>CP108400.1:0-5218779 GCA_045039925.1 Streptomycetaceae bacterium NBC_01309 | reverse complement strand
AGCTGGTGCTTCATGCAGTAGAAGACGCTCGTGAGGTTCTGGGCGATGTCGGCGTCCCAGGCGCCCCGGTCCACGGTCGGGACCGGGCCGAACGCGTTCATGCCGCCCGCGTTGTTGAACGCTCCGTCCAGCCGCCCGAATTCGGCGACCGCGGCGGCGACCAGGGTGGCGGCGTCCTCCTCGACGGTGACGTCCGCGGGGACGAAGAGGGCCCGGCCGCCAGCCGCCCGGACGTCCGCGGCGGCCTGCTCGCCGACGTCCTTGCGGCGGGCGCCGAGGACGACGGCGGCGCCCTCGGAGGCGAGGCGGTGGGCGACGGCGAGGCCCATTCCCGAGGTGCCGCCGGTGACGATGACGACCTTGGACTCGAGGCGCGAAGACATGGCTGTGCCTTTCCACGAAGGAAGAGGGGAGTAAGGGGACGGTGTCCGGCGCACGGGCCCTGTGCCGCCGTCACCACCACCAGACTGCGCGACCGCGCCGGACCGTGCTGGCGGTAATCGGACCTCGCGTGACCAGCGGAAATCGGACGCGTCACCCGGCGCGCCCCCGCCGGAAGGTGGGCCTGGACCCACCCCGGTCCGGGGGCGGGGGCCAGTGCCCGCGGGGTCCCGGATCGGCAGACTCCTTGGTGTAGGAAGAAGAGCCCGATGGCCCTGGCCCGATGGTCCGGGCCGAGCCGGAAGTACCGAGGAGGAGTCATGAGTGCAGAGGCCGGTTTCGGCTTCCGGCGCGGGGGGATCGCGGCGCTGCGGGGGTTGTGGCTCGTTCCGGCGATGATTCCCGGGCTGGTCTTGTTCTGCCTGACGGTGACGTTCCTGCCGCTGATGCTCATCGGCATCGGCGTGCTCGTCGTCCCGGTGCTGGTCATCGCGACCCGGTCGCTCGCCGACCTGGCCCGGCGCCGCTCGCTGAGCTGGACGGGCGTGGAGATCCCGCGCCCCTACCGTCCCGAGCCCGAGTACGCCCGGGGCCTCGTCGGTGTCGTCCAGCGCTGCCGCCACATGCTGGGCGACCCGGCGACGTGGCGCGACCTGCTGTGGCTGATCGCGGACTGGGTCGTGGGGCTTTTCCTGGCGATCCTGGCGCTCGGGTTCATCGTGCAGGGCGTGTTCGGCCTGCTCCAGCCGTTCCTGTGGGACGTCCTGGCCGACGCGGGCGACAGCGGCTGGTACACGTTCCTCAAGGTGGACAGCGACGGCCGCGCGATGCTCGCGGTGCTGCTCGGCATCGCGTACATCTTCATCGGCTTCGCGATCGCGCCGGCCGTGCTCAAGGCTCATTCGGTGTTCACGCGTTCGCTGCTGGCGCCGACCCAGAAGGCGGAGATGCGGCTGCGGGTGGCGCAGCTGACGGTCAGCCGTACCGACGCGGTCGACGCGTCCGCCGCCGAGCTCCGCCGCATCGAGCGCGACCTGCACGACGGCGCCCAGGCCCGGCTGGTCGCGATGGGCATGAACCTCGGTGCCGCGGAGGCGCTCTTGGAGACGAACCCCGAGGCGGCCCGCGCGCTGCTCACCGAGACCCGTGAGGCGTCCGCCAAGGCGCTGCACGAACTGCGCGACCTGGTACGCGGCATCCACCCGCCGGTCCTCGCCGACCGCGGCCTGGGCGACGCGGTGCGCGCCCTCGCGCTGGAGAGCCCGCTGCACGTCGAGGTGACGGTGGACGTGCCGGGCCGCCTGGAGGCTCCGGTCGAGTCGGCCGGCTACTTCGCGGTCAACGAGGTGCTGACGAACGTCGCCAAGCACGCCGGTGCGCAGAACGTCTGGATCGACCTGCGGTACCGCGCGGGCCGGCTGCGTATCGAGGTGACCGACGACGGCCGCGGCGGTGCGGCGCTGGACAAGGGCACGGGACTTCGCGGGATCGAGCGCAGGCTCGGTACATTCGACGGGATCCTCGCCCTGGTGAGCCCCCAGGGCGGCCCGACGACGGTCACCATGGAGCTGCCGTGCGTGTTGTCCTCGCCGAAGACCGGGGAAACGCCGCGCACCTGAAGTCTCGGACCTACTGACCGGCAAGGGAGCCCCTGGCAGTCCTCGCGGACCGCCAGGGGCTCCTGTGTTTCAGCTATGCGCCGGCCGCTCCCGCAGAGCGCGTGCGGCGGGCCCGAACCTGGGCGGTTCGAGCTTTCGGTGTCGTGAATTCTCCGCCGGGGCAAACACACCGCATGCCGGGCAGTACGGCGCCGTCGGCCATTCGGGGTCGGTGACCGTATCGCCACCGCAGGCCGGGCACGCGCTCATCGGGTGATCCCCTACGCCGTCAGGTCGAACTCTCCGGCCTTCGCTCCCGCCAGGAACGCGGCCCACTCCTGCGGAGAGTACTCCTGAACCACCCCGGTGACGGAGTGGCGGACCGCCACGACGCCGGGCACATTCGTGGCCACCTCGATGCAGCGCGGGTCGTTGTTGTTGTAGGTGCAGGCGCTTGCCGTACGGAACTCGAATTGCTCGGACAAGGCTCCTCCTCGTTGCGTCACGTCGGCATTCCCTCCAATTGGCACCGTGTACAGCGGTACTGCGGCATGGGCGGCAGACGCCCCGGAACCCACGACCTCGGGGCAGGGCCCACCACGGTTACGGACACAACCCGTGTGGACCCATCCGGAGCTACCTCGTAGACCCGCATCGACAGCCCCGTCCGCTCCACCTCTGCCATGCCATCAGGTTCGCTGGGACACAGCTGTTGGCGCGGCGTCAGACAGGGCGACATTCCGGCGACAGTTTGGGCGGCATTTCGGTACCGAAGCGGTGTATGCAGCCCTAGCGTTGACCGCATGACCGAGCCGAACGCGAAGTTGCGAGCGGTCCGTATGGGCATGCTCCTCAGTCAGGACGACATGGCGCGCGCTGTCCGTGAGGCGGGCGACCGCGCCGGAGCTCCGAACGGGTGCAGCAAACGGCACGTCCAGCGATGGGAGAGCGGCGAGGTCGCCGCTCCCCGCCCGGTGTACGCCCGCGCACTCGAAGTCGTCACCGGGCTCCCGATCACCTCACTCGGTTTCGCCATGGTGCCGACCGCACGTGTCACAGACGACGGGAAAGGAGGTCACGACATGGAGCCTTCGACTGCGGGTGTCGCTCCGGCACGTGGCCGGGAAGGCAGCACGCAGGCCGGGACAGGGCAGTTCGGCGGGGTGTGGCTCAGCCGGTACGAGTACTACAGCTCCGGCCGGAGCGACTCGTTCATCGGCCTGCACTACGTCGTTCTGTTGCAGCACGGGAATCGGCTCACTGTCCGCAGCCTGCCGGGAAGTTCGGACTCGCCACTGACCATGAACCTCGAAATCGACCGCAACGTCGTTACGGGATCATGGGTCGAGCAGACGTCCCAGGACGGGTACTACGCCGGTGCCCGCTACCACGGAGCAATTCAACTTCTGGTCGAGCCGACCGGCCGCCGCATGGCAGGCAAGTGGGTCGGTTTCGGCAAGGACTTCGACGTGAACACCGGGCCCTGGGAGTTGGTGTTCCAGACGGCATCGACGACCAAATCCGCGCTTGACGAGTACAACCGCCGCCCGGCGCAAGCGTGAGCTGCAAGTTCCCCATCGAGCGCGGGCGGCCCGATGGGCCTGTGCGGGCCGGCTGCGTATCGAGGTGACCGACGACGGGCGCGGCGGTGCGGCGCTGGAGAAGGGCACGGGACTTCGCGGGATCGAGCGCAGGCTCGGTACATTCGACGGGATCCTCGCCCTGGTGAGCCCCCAGGGCGGCCCGACGACGGTCACCATGGAGCTGCCGTGCGTGTTGTCCTCGCCGAAGACCTCGCCCTCCTGAGGGACGGGTTGGTGCGGCTGCTCGAAGCCCACGGGTTCGAGATCGTCGCGGCGGTGGACAACGGACCGGAGCTGCTGAAGGCCCTGGTCGACAAGAATCCCGATGTGGCGGTGGTCGACGTACGGCTCCCGCCCACCTTCACCGACGAGGGCCTCCAGGCTGCGCTGGAGGCCCGTCGCCGTGTTCCGGGGCTGCCGGTGCTGGTGCTGTCGCAGTACGTCGAGCAGCTGTACGCCCGGGAGTTGCTCGCCGACGGCTCCGGCGGGGTCGGCTACCTGCTCAAGGACCGGGTGTTCGACACGGACCAGTTCGTCGAGGCGGTGCGCCGGGTCGCGGGCGGCGGGACCGCCATGGACCCCGAGGTGATCGCGAAGCTGCTGACCCGCAGCGCGGAGACCGTGCCGCTGGGGCAGCTGACGCAACGCGAGCGCGAGGTGCTGGAGCTGATGGCCGGGGGCCGCTCGAACGCCGCGATCGCCAAGCAGCTGTTCGTGTCCGAAGGTGCGGTCAGCAAGCACACGACGAGCATCTTCGGGAAGCTCGGCATCATGGCCTCGGACGACGACAACCGGCGGGTGCTCGCGGTGCTCGCGTACCTGGGGGCGTGACGGCGGGCGTGCCCGGTGGGCGCGGCCGGTCGATGTGCCCGGTGGCGTGACCGGGGAGATATCCGCGAAACAGCTTTCGTCCCCCGGGACGAGCGCGTACTACTCCCGTCGGAGTAGCGCCGGAAGCGCGCTTCTGCGCGCGGCGTGCGGGCCGCTGCTACAGCGGGCGCAACTTCTCTGACCTGCGCCTTTTCAGATTGTGTGGGGCGCACATGCCTGCCTACCTTCAATGCTGGCCATCCGCGTGCCCGCGGGACCGCAGCGTGAAGGAGAAGGCATGTTCGGACGACTCGGAAGGCTCGTCGTCCACAACCCCTGGAAGGTCATCGGAATCTGGCTCGTGGCCGCGGTCGCCCTCGTGGCGTTCGCCCCGAAGCTCTCCGACATCACCAACCAGGACACGGCGAGCTTCCTGCCCGGCAAGTACGAGTCGGTCCAGGCGGACGATCTCGCCGAGCAGCAGTTCCCGCAGTCCAAGGACCAGAGCGCGCTGCTGGTCTTCAAGCGCGCCGACGGCGGCTCCTTCACCCAGGACGACCAGGCCGACGTGAAGGGCATCGTCGCGAAGCTGGCGGAAAGCCAGGTCAAGCCGGTGCCGCAGGGCGGCGAGGCGGAGGTCGGCGCGGTCACCTCGGTGGAGGCCGGGCAGCTGTCCGACAACCAGAAGATCATGCTCGCGAACGCGACGATCAAGGGCACCGCGCAGGACACCGAGGTCAACGACGCCGTCAAGCACCTGCGCGACGCGACCGAGCCGCTGATGAACGGCACCGACCTCAAGGTCGGCTACACCGGCGGTCCGGCGATGAACCTCGACAACGAGGACGCCTTCAAGAAGGCCGAGGCGATCGTCGGCATCGTGACGATCGTGCTGATCCTCGTGCTGCTGCTGGTGATCTACCGCAGCCCGGTCGCGGCACTGATGCCGATCGTGGTGGTCGGCCTGGTCGCGATGGTGGCCCCGGCGGTGATCGCGCTCGCGGGCAAGGCGTTCGGCTTCGAGGTCGAGCAGTCGCTGCAGACGATCCTCATCGTCGTGCTGTTCGGCATCGGCACCGACTACATCCTCTTCCTGCTGTTCCGCTACCGAGAACGCCTGCGGGCGGGGGACGACAAGAAGCAGGCCATGATCGTGGCCGTCGAGCGCGTCGGCGAGGCCATCGCGTCGGCCGCGGGTGCGGTGGTGATCGCGTTCGGCGCGATGCTGCTGGCCACGCTCGGCAGCTTCCGGTCGATGGGCCCCGGTCTGGCCATCGCGGTCATCGTCATGGCGGTCGCGGGTCTGACGCTGGTCCCGGCGGTCGTGTCGCTGCTCGGCCCCAGGATCTTCTGGCCGAGCAAGACCTGGCAGAAGCAGCCCGAGGGCACGGCGTTCCAGCGCATGGGCCGCCTCGTCGGCCGCCGGCCGGTCGGCGTGGCGGTGGTGTCCGGCGCGATCATGCTCGCCCTGGCGTCCGGTGTGCTGGGCTTCAAGGCGGACTACGACCAGATCAGCCAGCTGCCGAGCGACACCGAGTCGGCCAAGGCGATGAAGGACATGCAGACCGGCTTCCCGGCCGGGACGCTGAACCCGACGCAGGTGTACGTCAAGTCCGCGAACGGTGCGACGCTCGACAGGACGGCCGTGGAGAAGTTCGCCATGGACCTGGAGAACGCCGCGGGCGTCGGTGACGTCAACGAGGTCAATCCGGACGACCCGAACGCCGGCCACGTGAAGTACAGCGCGGACGGCAAGGCGGCGGAGATCAAGCTGGTCCTGGAGGAGAGCCCGTACACCAACAAGGCGCTCGACACGATCGATCCGCTGCGCGACGCGGCCGACCGGGCCGCGCCGCCGGACACCGACGTCCTCGTGGGCGGTGCGACGGCCGCGTTCACGGACGTCCGTGAGGCGACCAACCACGACATGAAGGTCATCTTCCCGGTGGCCGGCCTGCTGATCGCGCTGATCCTGGGCCTGCTGCTGCGCAGCGTGGTGGCACCGTGGTACCTGATGCTGGCGGTGGTCCTCGGCTACGCGGCGACGCTGGGCGCGACGGTGTTCGTGTTCCAGATGCTGCTGGACCACGCGGGCGTGATGTTCATGCTGCCGATCATGATCTACATGTTCGTGGTCGCCATCGGCACGGACTACAACATCCTCATGGTCGCCCGATTGCGCGAGGAGGCGAAGGAGGGGAACGAGCCACGCCAGGCCGCGGCACTCGCGGTCGAGCACGCCGGTCCCTCGGTGGCCGCCGCAGGTGTCATCCTTGCGGGGACGTTCGCCTCCCTGATGTTCGCGGGAATCAGCATGATGACGGAGATGGGATTCGCGGTCTCCGCCGGCATCTGCATCTCCGCGTTCGTGATGTCGATGTTCCTGGTGCCCGCGGTCACCGCACTGGTCGGGCACGCGGCCTGGTGGCCCGGTCACGGTGACCGGCCCGATTCCGGGCACGGGGGACGCGGCGAGGAGGACCGCGAGCCGGTCCTCGTCGGCGGGGGGCGTTGATCCCGCGCACCATGAAGGACCCCGAGGAGAAGTGATGCAGCAGCAGGACGACCCCGTGCGCGACGCCGCGCGGGGCCGTCCCGCGCCCGCGGGCGGGCCTGAGCGCGAGCCCGGGCACGCGGCGGGGACGCCTGGTGCGGCGGGGGTGTCCGGTGCGGCGGGGGTGTCCGGTGCGGCTGGTGTGATCGGTGTGCCCGGTGCGGTTGGTATGTCTGGCGCGGCCGGTACGCCTGGTTCAGGTGGCACGCCTGGTGCGTCCGGCGCTTCCGGTACGTCTGCCACCGCTGCCGGGCCCGAGCACGGTTCCGGGTCCGGGTCCGGGTCCGAGCCCGGGTCGGCGTCCCTCCCGCAGCGGCCTGTGGGCTCGTGGGGGGAGCGGCTGCGTGCGCTGCGCGGTCACCCGTGGGTCTCCGATGTGCTGCTCACCTTTTTCACCGTCTGCGCGGTGCTCGGCGGGGCGATCGCGCAGCCGAAGGAGCACGCGCAGGTCATCGGCCACCCCAACGCCTTCAATCTGGCGCTCGGCGTCGTGACCTGTCTGCCGCTGCTGATCCGCCGCCGCCATCCGCTGGTGGTGCTGGCGCTGACCGAGCTCGGCCAACTCGCGTACCTCGCGGCGGACGGGCGCGAAGGCTCGATCCTGATCCCGACCCTCATCGCGATGTACACCGTCGCGTCGCGCGAGGGATTGCGCAGGTCGCTGTGGATCGCCTCCGCGGTCGCGGTCGGACACACGGTGATCCGGCTGACGGTGCTGGGCACGGCGTTCCTGCGTCCGGAGAACTACCTGTCCGCGGTGTGGCTCTACCTCCCGGTCGCGGTGGGCGAGGCGGTGCGCGCGAAGCGGGCGTACTGGGCCGAGGTGCAGGCGCGCCTCGCGCGGGCGGACCGCGAGCGCGAGGAGGAGGCCCGCCGCCGCGTCACCGCCGAGCGCATGCGCATCGCGCGCGAACTCCACGACGTGGTCGCGCACAGCATCGCGATGATCAACATCCAGGCCGGGGTCGCCGCGCACGTCATCGACCAGGACTCGGGGCAGGCGAAGCAGGCGCTCGTACACATCAAGGAGGCGAGCCGCGACGCGCTCGCGGAGCTGCGTACGACGCTCGGCGTGCTGCGCCAGGACGGCGACACCGACAACCCGACCGAGCCGACGCCGGGGGCGGAGGGCATCGGGACGCTCGTCGCGTCGTTCCGTACCGCCGGGCTGCCGGTGCTGTTGCAGGTGACCGGGGAGCAGCGGGCGCTGCCGGCGCCGGTCGGCCTCGCGCTGTACCGCATCGTGCAGGAGTCGCTGACGAACGCGGTCAAGCACGCTGGGCCGGGTGCGGAGGCGACGGTGCGCATCATCTACCAGGCGTACTCGGTACGTCTGGAGGTCGCGGACAACGGTTTCGGTGCTGGTGCTGGTGCTGGTGCTGGTGTCGGTGTGGTGCCGACCGGGGACGCCGCCGCGGACGCGGCCGGGCACGGCACCGGGCACGGTCTGCTCGGCATGCGTGAGCGCGCCACCGCCGTGGGCGGGACGCTGGGCGTGGGTCCGCGCGGCGGCGAGCGCGGGTTCCTGGTCACCGCGGAACTGCCGACCGAAAGTCCGCCCATCGCGGCCGGGGGACCGGCGCGTCCGAAGTCTACGGAAGGAAGCAGATGGTCCGGGTGCTGATCGCGGACGACCAGTCGTTGGTCCGTGCGGGGTTCAAGGTGCTGATCGGCTCGGATCCCGAGCTCGAGGTGGTCGGCGAGGCCGCGAACGGCGCCGAGGCGGTGAAGATGGCGCGCGAGACGCGCGCCGACGTCGTCCTGATGGACATCCGGATGCCGGAGATGGACGGCCTGGAGGCGACCCGGCGGATCGTCGGCGACGAGGACCTCGCCGGTGTGAAGGTGCTGGTGCTGACGACCTTCGAGGTCGACGACTACGTCTTCGAGGCCCTGCGGGCCGGGGCCAGCGGCTTCCTGGTGAAGGACACCGAGCCGGCCGACCTGCTGCGGGCCATCAAGACGGTCGCGTCCGGCGAGTCGCTGCTGTCCCCGGGGGCCACCCGGGCGCTGGTCGCCCGGTTCCTGTCGCAGCCGGAGCCGAAGGTGGCGGCGCCCGACCGGCTGACCGCACTCACCGACCGCGAGCGCGAGGTCCTGGCCTTGGTCGCGTCCGGGATGAGCAACGACGAGATCGCCGAGCATTTGTTCGTGTCGCCGCTGACCGCCAAGACGCATGTCAGCCGCGCGATGGTGAAGCTGGGGGCCCGGGACCGGGCGCAACTGGTCGTCATCGCCTACGAGTCGGGAGTCGTACGCCCCGGTCCGCAGGCGGGCTGAGTCCGGGCGGACCGGGCGGGGAGCGGGTGCGGACCGGGTGCGGACCGGGCGCCCTGCGTCCGAACGGCGGGACAGCGCGGTCGCCCAGGCATGAATCGGGCCGCGGATCGGAATGATCCGTTCAGGTACCCCGGACAGCCTTGGAGCACCATATGCGGGAAGTGGTCAAACGGACGGCTCGCGCGATCCTGCTCGACGACGAGGACAGGCTGGTCCTGATCAAGCGCACCAAGCCGGGGCGCACGCCGTACTGGATCACCCCGGGCGGCGGTGTCGAGGCGCGGGACACGACGGTCGCGGAGGGCCTGCGGCGCGAGGTGCTGGAGGAGCTGGGCGCGAAACTCGCGTCCGGCGTCCCGGCGTTCGTCGACACCGTGCCGGAGCCGGGCGGCGGGGTGAAGGTCCAGCACTTCTTCGCGTGCCGCCTGGAGTCGATCGACCCGGGGTTGCGGCACGGTCCTGAGGTGGAGGAGCCGAACGGCGCGTACGAGGTGGTGCGCGTGCCGTTCACGCCCGAGGGGCTGGCCACGGTGGACGTGGTCCCCGCGACGCTCGCGGCGTACCTGACCGCGAACATCGAGGGCATCCTCACGCTGCTGGCCCGCGACCTTCAATAGGGGCGGGAACCGGGCGGCGGAGGGGGCGGCTGCGGGGCGGCCCGGCATGCGCCATGCGGGGCGGCTCGGATGCGGGGCACGAGGGTGGCGCGGGTTGTATGGGGTGCGGCAGGCATGCGGGGCTACGCGAGAGACGGGCGGGGCCGCGCGTCACCACTCGGCGGCGCGCGCGACCAGCCGGGTATGCAGCTGGGCCAGGTGCGGGCGGCTGAGTTCGCCGGTGCGCACGGCGAGGAACAGCGTGCTGAGCGGCGGGACCTCGGGCTCCAGCAGGGCCACGACCGACGCGTCCGCCAGAGCCTCCGCACACAGGTAGCGCGGCAATACGGCGATGCCCGCACCCGCGCGCACGCAGTCGAGCACCGCACGCAGGTCGGGGACGACCAGCCCGGCCGGCGACGTGGGCTTGGTGTCGAACACGCTTGCCCAGTAACGCTCGACGAGCGGCTGGTCCTCGTTGTCGGAGATGAGCGGAGCGCCGTCGAGCGCGCTCGGACCGCCGGCTTCTATTCGGCCGCGGGGCATGAGTTCGGCCCAGCGCGGGGCGCCGACCAGGACGTACTCCTCGTCCGCGAGCGGTGTCGAGGAGATGCCGCGGCCGCGCGGCCGGACGTCGGAGACGACGATGTCGTGCCGGGCCGCGGCGAGTCCGGTCAGCAGTTCGTCGCCGGAGCCGAGGGTCACGCGCAGGCGCAGGCCCCGGCGCACCAGGTCGGCGAGCGCGGGCAGGACGCGGCGGCCGGTGACTTCGGGTGGTCCGGCGAGGTGCACGGTGTGCTGGAGGGGGTCGGTACCCAGCACGTCGCGGGCGGTGATCTCCTCCAACGCGTCGAGGTGCGGCGCGAGTTTGGCGGCCAGCTCGTCGGCGACGGTGGTCGGCGTCACGCCGCGCGGGAGGCGCTGGAAGAGCTGCCGCCCGACCTGCTTTTCCAGGCTGCGGATCTGTGCGGTGATCGCGGGCTGCGACAGGTCGAGCAGGTGTGCGGCGCGGGTGAATGACCCCGCCCTGTGCACCGCGAGGAACGTGCGCAGCAACGTCAGATCCACTGACCCCCCTTGCCGTCCGACCCCGCCCGCGCGTCCCCGGGTGCGGGGTACGCGTGTTGCTCCCTGATGAAGTGTCGGCCCCGCACGGGGCCAGTGTCATCCTTGACGCGCGCGGAGACGTGAACAAGTCGTTGTGCACCGGATCCTGGGGTAATGACCGGAAACCGTCGAGGGTTGACGTGATCTTGTGAGGAACGCGGGCCTTCGGTGGCCTCCCGCCCCGCCCTTCCTTGCCTCGGGAACGTCCGCCGCCGCCCCAAGGTGCCGGCCACGACGCCCGACCACTCGAAACGACGTAGACCCCGCCGCGTTCGACACCGCGTTCGACGCACGGCTCGTCGCCGCGTTCGGCGAAGTGGTCGATGAAGGTCTCGACACAGGTCTCGACGACGGGCTCGACACTGCATCCGACGCCGCGTTCAACGCTACCGCCGACGCCACATCCGTCACCGCATCCGACACCGCGTCCCACAACGCATCCGCCGCCGCATCCGACGCCACGCCGTACGCCAAGTTCCACGCCGCGTCCGACGCCGAAGACTGATGCCCCCAGCGTCAGTTAACGCGGGTCCTGCCCAGGCGCTTCGCCGTCGTCCTTCCCGAGGGCCGCGTCCAGGGCCGCATCGAGAGCCGAGTCGAGGGCCACATCGAGAGCCCGCGCGACATCGGCAATCACGTCGTCGGCGTCCTCGCAGCCCACCGAAAAGCGGATGAAGCCCGGAAAGACGTCGTCCCCGGGCCAGCGCCCGCGGCGTTCGGCCATGCTGTGCGTCGCCCCGAAACTGGTGGCGACGGCGGTCATCCGCAACGCGTCGAGAAAGCGCTCGGCATGCTCGCGGTCCGGCAGCGTGAACACCACCACGCAGCCGTACCTGCGCATTTGCCGTGCCGCGACAGCATGCGCGGGGTCGTCGGCGAGGCCGGGATGCCGTACACCGGTGACCTCGGGCCGACCGCGCAGCCACGTCGCGAGTGCGACGGCGTTGGCGGCCTGCCGGTCGACGCGCAGGTGGAGGGTGGCCAGCGAACGGTGCGCGAGCCATGCCTCCATGGGACCGGGAATGCCGCCGCTCAGCGTGCGCCACCCGCGCACCCGGTCGGCGACGGCTTGGTCCGCGCAGGCGACGTAGCCGAGCAGGACGTCGCTGTGCCCGGTCAGGGCCTTGGTCCCGCTGGCCACGGAGATGTCGGCACCCAGTGCGAGCGGGGTCTGGCCGAGCGGCGTCGCGAGCGTGTTGTCGACGGCGACCAAAGCGCCTTCGGCGTGCGCGAGTTCGCAGAGCCGCGCGATGTCGCACACGTCCAGGCCCGGATTGGACGGCGTCTCCAGCCACACCAGCCCGGCTCCGCGGAGGGCCGCGGCCTGTGCGTCGGCCGCGGTCGGGGCCAGTCGTACGGTCACACCACGCGCGGCCAGGTGGTCGCCGACCGCGCGCGTGGCCGGGTACCCGTCGGACGGCAGGACGACCGTGCTGCCCGGTTCCGCGAGGGCGAGCAGAGTCCCCGAGACGGCCGCCATCCCCGAGGCGAACGTCACCGTGGACGCGGCGCCTTCGAGTTCGCCGATGGCCTCCTCAAGGGCGATCCAGGTCGGATTCGCATAGCGCCCGTACTGGAACGGACCCTCAGGATCACCGCTCAAATGGAACGTACTGGCGAATACCGGGCTGCTCCCGAATGGGCCGCCCGGACGAACCGCTGGAAGTCCGGCATGTACGGCGCGCGTTCCCTCCGAAGTCATGCGGCTCCTCCGTCTCGGTTCATGGTCACCCATTCGGGCGGAGTTTCACGTGAAACATCGAAGAATCCAACCGACTTGTCAGTCGCGGTCCAGGATCAGGTTGAGGAACCAGCTGACGAGCGAGATCACGAAGGCACCGAGCAGCGCCTGCCAGAAGCCTTCGACGTGGAAGCTCAGGTCGAGCTTTCCGGACACCCACGAGGTCAGCCACAACATCAGAGCGTTGATCACGAAGGTGATCAGTCCGAGCGTGAGGATGAACAGCGGTAGGGAGAACAACTTCACGAGCGGCTTGATCAGGATGTTGATGACACCGAAGATCAGCGCGACGAGAAACACCGTGAGGGCCTTGTTGCCCCACGAGTCGCCGGCGATGTTCACACCGTCCACGACCACCGCGGTGATCCAGATGGCCGCCGCGTTGACGATCAGCTTGATGAGGAGGCTCTTCATGTGCGCATCGTGTCAGGTCGGGCCTGCTGTTGGGAGGAGACGGCGGCGTCCCGACCTGCTGTGTCGTATCTTCTGCACGCAGCGGTCCCGCAGGGGCCACGGTCCGTGAGGAGACACCCGGCGTGAAGTCGTTTCGACTCGACGATCTCGATCTGGAACGCGCCCAGGAGCGAGGTGCGTACCTGCGGTTCCTCAACGAGCGGCACTTCTCGATGGGCCTGTACGCGCTGGAGCCCGGCGAGGTCGACACCCAGCGGCCGCACGGCCAGGACGAGGTGTACGTCGTCATCAGCGGCCGAGCGTCCCTGACCGTCGGCGCCGAGGTGACCGACGTCGCGCGCGGCAGTGTCGTCTTCGTGCCGGCCGACGTCGAGCACCGCTTCCAGCGGATCACCGAGCCCCTTCGCGTGCTCGTCTTCTTCTCCCCGCCGGAATCCTGAGCCGCCCCGGCGCACGACGGCCGACCCCGTCCCGGGCCCAGTCCCCGTCCCGGGCCCAGTCCCAGTCCCCGTCCCGTCCCGTCCCAGTCCCGGGCCCATCCCGGCCCGGGACCCCCGCCCGTCCCCGGTTAAGGTGAACCGGACGGCAGCACACCGAAAAGCAGCGAGAGGGGCAGAACCGTGGCGTTCCGCGACGAATTGTGGTCGGCGATCGACGACGTCTACGCGGAGATCCTGGCCCACCCCTTCCTCCAGGGCCTGACCGACGGCTCGCTGCCGCCCGAGGCGTTCCGGCACTACGTCGTCCAGGACTCGCACTACCTGCGCGACTACGCACGCGCCCTCGCGGTGTGCGCCGCGAAGGCGCCCGACGAGGACGCCGTACGCCAGTTCGCCTCGGACGCCGCCGGCGCGATCGCCGCCGAGCAGGCGATGCACGCGGAGTTCATGGCGGCGTACGGCAGTTCCGCCGCGCAGGCGGCCGCCGAGCCGGTGCTGCCCACGACGCGCGCGTACACGAGCTACCTGCTGGCCACCGCCTACGGCGGCTCCTTCGCCGAGGGCCTCGGCGCGGTCCTCCCGTGCTACTGGATCTACGCGCGCGTCGGCGAGGCGCTGCTGGAGAAGTCGTCGCCCGACCCCCTGTACTCACGCTGGATCGCGACGTACGGCGACGAGGAGTTCCAGTCGACGGTCCGTGCCGTGCTCGACCTCACCGACCGCGTCGGCGCCGACCTCTCGGCCACCGAGCGGGCCAAGGTGATCGCGCACTTCGTGACGACGTCACGCTACGAGTGGATGTTCTGGGACGCCGCCTGGCGCCGCGAGACCTGGCCGGTCTGACCCGATCTGCTCCGGGCTCCGCCCCCAGGCCGGCCGCGCGGGAAGCGCGGCAAACGCGGCTAACGCGGGAAAGGACATCCCGCGCGGGAACCGCAACCGGTACGTGTGACGTCGTCGGTCACGGGCAGATAACGAGTGCCCCGCCGACGGACCACCGTCGGCACACCGTCCGCGACTTCATGTGGGGGATGCCATGGGTGCCGTACCCGCGTGGCTGCGCATCGGCGTACCGGTCGTCGTACTGCTCATGATCGGTGCGCTGCTGATCTGGATCATCGGCGCGTTCCTGGGCTTCATCGTCAAACTGCTCGTCGGCTCCGTCATCGTGATCGGCTTCGTCGCCCTCATAGGCACCGCCAACGCCCGCGACCGCCAAATGTCCCGCTGAGGCCGCTGAGGCATGCCTGTGTCCCGCTGAGGCATACCTGCCCAGGGGCGGCGCAACGCAAGGGGTTATATAAACTGAATTAGGTTGAATGTCTGATTTACTGCCGCCACGGGCGCGCTGCGGCGGGCGGTGGATCGGACGGATGGACCCCACACATGAGCGAGCCGCAGCCGACGATGCCGCTCCAACGGCTCCTCACCGATCCCAAGATCCTGCGGCTCCTCCTCGTCTCGGCGCTCGTCGGCATCCCCGTGTCGCTGGTCGCGTTCGGGTTCGTCGGTCTTGTGCACGAACTCCAGGACTGGATCTGGGACTCCGCGCCCGACGCCCTCGGCTACTCGCGCGCTCCCTGGTGGTGGGGCCTGCCCACGCTCGCCCTCGCCGGGCTGCTGGCGGTGCCCGTCATCAGGCGGCTGCCCGGGGCCGGGGGCCACGTACCGGTGCGCGGGCTCGGCGGCGCCCCGACGTTGCCGCGTGAGGCTCCTGGTGTCGCGCTCGCCGCGCTGGCGTGCCTGCCGCTCGGGGTGATGCTCGGTCCGGAGGCCCCGCTGATGGCCTTGGGAAGTGCGGTGGCGCTGCTCGCACTTCCCGCCGCGCGGCGAACGGAGCATCCGCAGGCCGCCATGGTGCTGGGTACGGCCGGCTCGACCGCGGGCATCAGCACCATCTTCGGCAGTCCGCTGATCCCGGTGGTCATGATCCTCGAAGGGGTCGCGCTGGCCGGACCGGCCCGCCTCGTCCTGATCGTGCCCTGCCTTCTGGCCAGCGGGGTGGGCGCCCTGGTGTTCACCGGGTTCGGGCACTGGACGGGGCTGGAAGTCGGTGCGTTGTCGCTGCCGAGCAAGCCGTCCGCCGGGCTTCCGGACGCGGGCGACTTCCTGTGGGGCATCCCCATGGCCGTCCTGGTCGGCCTGCTGGTCGCCGCGGGCCTCGCGCTCGGCCGCCGCAGCGAGCGCTGGACCGGGCTCTCCGGCCCGCGCATCCTCGGGTGCGCAATCGCGGTCGGCGTCTGCATCACCTTGTACGCGCTGGCCACCGACCGCTCCCCGGAAGAGGTCGCGCTCTCCGGTCAGCAGACGGTCGGTCTCCTGGCCGCCGAGCCCGGCGGCTGGGCGGTCATGGCCCTCGTCGCCCTGATCGCCGCCAAGGTCCTGGGCTGGGGCATCGCGCTGGGCAGCCTGCGCGGCGGGCCGATCTTCCCGGCGATCATGATCGGTGCCGCGGTGGGCATCGCGTGCGGTGCGCTGCCGGGATTCGGCATGGCCCCCGCGCTCGCGGCCGGCATCTGTGCGGCCGGCGTCGCGGCGACGCGCCTGCCGGTGACCGCCATCGTGCTGGCCGCCGCGCTCCTCGGCGACGAGGCGAGCGACCTCATGCCGATTCTGGTGGTCTCGTCGGTCACCGCCCTGCTGACGGTGGTCACCCTGGACCGCCTGACGGGCGCGGAGCAGGAGCCGCAGCCGCAGCCGGAAGCGGAGCCCAAGCCGGAGTCGGAGTCGGAGTCGGAAGCGGCGGCGGAGCGGCATCAGCCCGAATCCACCCCGAACGCGGGCGGGGAGAACGGAAACCGCCCCTGACAGCCCGCCGAGCGGGCGCGTCAGGGGCGGTAACTCCCTCCCAAGCCAACGGCGTTCAGGCCCCTTCGGCGTCCAGCTTCACCGGTGCGACCGGTGCGACCGGCGAACCGTTCTTCTGTGCGGCGCCGTTCTCCTGCGGGGTGTTCATCGACGCCAGCAACTGCCGCGCAAGTCCGAGGCCGGTGCCGCCCATGGTCAGCGCCTTGGCGAACATATCCGACATTCCGTCCGCGCCGTTCAGCAGCACCATGTGGTCGACGTTGCCGAACGCCTCGGCCCCGGCCCGCACGATCTCCGGCCAGTTCTCCGCCAACTGCTGGGCGATGACCGCGTCCTGGTTGTCGCGCAGTGCCTCCGCGCGGGCCTGGATCGCGGCCGCCTCCGCGAGACCGAGCGCCTTCGCGGCCTCGGCGGCGGCCATGCCGCGCGCCTGATTGGCGTCCGCCTCGGCGGTGCCGATGGCGCGGGTCGCCTCGGCCTGGGCGAGGCCGCGTACCTTCGCCGCATCGGCCTCGGCCTCGGCGGCGGCGCGCACCCGGGTCGCCTCGGCGGCCGCCTGGAGCTCCGTCTCGCGCGCCTCCGCCTGCGCGGCCGAGATGCGCGCGTCGCGCTTGGCCTCGGCGACGGTGCGGGTCTCGTACGCCTGCGCGTCCGCGGGCTTGCGTACGTCCACCTGCAACTGCTGCTCGCGCCGCTGGGCCTCCAACTCCGCGGCCCGGGTCTCCTGCACGATGACCTGCTGGCGCGCCGCGGCGTCCGCGAGCGGGCCGGCCTGCTTGGACTCGGCCGCGGCCTTGTCCATCTCCGCCTGGTAGCCCGTACGTTGCAGCCAACTGTCGCGCGTCGCCTCGGCCTTGCGGGCCTCCGCCTCCTGCTCGGCCTCCGTCGCCATCCGGTCCGAGAGCGCCTGCGCGATGCGGGCGTCCCGCTGCACGGCCGCGGCGTGCGGGCGGGCCAGGTTCTCGATGTAGCCGGTGGGGTCGAGGATCTCCTGGATCTGGAGCGAGTCGATGATCAGCCCGAGCTTTTCCATCTCGGCACCCGAGGACGCGCGGGTCTGCTCGGTGAGCTTCTCGCGCTCGCGGATCAGGTCCTCGACGGTCAGCCCGCCGACGATCGAACGCAGGTGGCCCGCGAAGACGTTGTGCACACGGTCGACCATCTTCGTCTGCTGGTCGAGGAAGCGGCGGGCGGCATTGGCGATGGAGATGTAGTCGTCGCCGACCTTGAAGATCACCACTCCGCGCAGGTGCACCGGGATGCCCTGCTGCGTGACGCATTCGACGGCCAGGTCGGCGGCGTTGAGGTCGAGCGAGAGCTTGCGTACCGCCTGCACGCCGGGCAGGACGAGGGTGCCGCGTCCGGTGACGATGCGGAACCCGAGCCCTTCCCCGATGCCCTCGGTGCGGTGCCGGGAGCCGGAGATCAGCAGCGCCTCGTTCGGCTCGGCGACGCGCCACATCAGCTTGAACACGATGACGACCGCGAGCAGCAGCACAACTGCCGTCACGATGATGCCGATGGTCACAGGGCATCCCCCCTTTCGCACACCGCTGAGCGGCCTACTGCACGCTCGCTGTGCGGTGCGTCGTTTCGGAGTGTGCTCCCCGCCCGATCCGCCTCCAAGGGGGAAGTCCGTTACGAACAGCGCCGATTGAAAGATCGATGGAGATCCCTCTGCGGCGCGCTCGGGCCGCCGCAAAGCACTGTGACCGGGGTCACAGTCGAAAGTGTCACGTTCGAGGGGGAGTGTTTGTCCCATGGCCATGACTGACACCAAGAACGTGCTGCTGGCAGGGGCGAGCGGGGTCCTGGGACGGCACATCGCCGACGCGCTGACCCGTTCCGGGTACGCCGTCGTCGGGCTGGGCCGCGGCGCCGACGCCGACGTGACCGCCGACCTGATGGACCGCGACCAACTGCTCCGCGCTGTCGACGGCCTGGAGATCGACACGGTCGTGCACGCGGCCACCGCGCTGCGCGAGGCGCCCATGCGCCACAAGGACATGTTCGCGACCGACGACCTGCGCATCCTGGGCACGCGCAATCTGATGGAGGCCGCGAAGGAGGTCGGCGCCCGCCGGGTGGTCGCGGAGTCGATGGTTTTCGGGTACGGCTACCGCGACTTCGGCGACCACGTCGTCACCGAGGACGACGTCTTCGGCGCGGCGGCCGACCGGGGCGTCGCCCGGCACGTCGAGGCCATGCGCGTGAAGGAGAGCATGATGCTCGGCACCCAGGGCATCGAGGGCGTCGCCCTGCGCTTCGGGCTCTTCTACGGGCCGGGCGGCACCGAGAACATCGTCGACCTGCTGCGCAACAAGAAGCTTCCCGCCGTCAACGACCGTGGGCGCGTGCTGCCGTGGGTGAACCTCGCGGACGCCGGCGAGTCCGTCGCCCGGGCGGTCGAGGGCGGCCGGGCGGGGGAGGCGTACAACATCGTGGACGACGTGCCGATGGGCTTCGGCGCGCACGTGCGCGAGGTCGCCGAGGTGTTCGGGACGCCCCGGCCGATGCAGGTGCCGACGCTGATGATGCGGCCGATGTCGTACGCGTACCGCATGGTCACCGCCAGCATGCGCGTGGCCAACGCCAAGGCGAAGGACGAGCTGGGCTGGGAGCCGCGGTACCCGGATGCCGCGGAGGGCCTGCGGGCCCTTGCCGCGTCGTGATCACCGGTGCGACGGTGGCACCCATGACCGATGTCTTCGAGGAGCACCGGCGCCTGCTGTTCGGCACGGCGTACCGCATGCTCGGCAGCGTCGCCGATGCGGAGGACATCGTGCAGGACGCGTGGCTCAAGTGGAACCAGGCCGACCGGTCCGCGGTGGAGCACCCCAAGGCCTACCTCGTGCGCACGGTCACCAACCTGAGCCTCAACCGCCTGAAGTCGGCGCAGGTCACGCGGGAGGCGTACGTCGGGCCCTGGCTCCCCGAGCCGATCCTCACCTCGCCCGACGTCGCCGAGGAGGCCGAGTTGTCGGACACCGTCTCGATGGCGGTGCTGGTCGTGCTGGAGACCCTGACCCCGACCGAACGCGCGGTCTTCATGCTGCGCGAGGTCTTCGGCTACTCGCACGCCGAGATCGCCGAGGTCATCGGCAGGTCCGAGGCGACGGTCCGGCAGCAGGCGCACCGCGCCCGCGAGCACGTGCAGGCCCGCCGCCCGCGCTTCACCGCCGACGCCGCCGAACAGCGCGAGATCGCCGACAAGTTCCGCGAGGCGTGCGCGGGCGGCGACCTCAACAGCGTGCTGGCGCTGCTCGCCCCCGACGTGACCTCGTGGTCCGACGGCGGAGGCGTCGTCACCGCCGCGCGCCGCCCGCTGTACGGCCCGGACCACGTCGCCCGCTGGCTGCTCGGCGTGCTCGCCAAGCCGGAGGTCCAGGGCGTCGAGATGCACGTCGCCGAGATCAACGGCGAGCCCGGCCTGCTCCTCACCCTCGGCGACATGAACGTCGGCGCGATCAACTTCGACGCGTCCCCGGACGGCCGCATCGCCGCAATCCGCATGGCCCTCAACCCGAACAAGCTGCGAGGGCTTCAGAGTTAGCCCGTAGCTTCGGCCGCAGTTCGGCCGCAGTTCGGCCGCAGGTTCGGCCGCAGTGCAGGTCGAGGGCGATCCCTCTGACCCGTGCGCCCGCCGCTGGGATCCTGGCCGCAGATGACAGACGACATCGCGGCAACGATGACCGCGAAGGAAGCGGGCCCCATGCTTGCGCACGCCCGCGGAGGGGACAGTTGGATCCCCTCCGCCGCCGAGTACCGGACCATGGACGAAGCCATCGCGCCGGGGTGGGTCTTCCTCCGGGCGTGGCTGTCCGACTTCGGATTCACCGACGAACAGCAGGCGCTCAAGGCCCGCCGCCTGGAGCACCGGGAGTCCGAGCGAATCAGCCGCCTGTCCGTATCCTCGTCGTCGAGCGGCTGCGGCAGTTCGGCGAGCAGTTGCAGTTCGTGCAGTAGCTGCGGCGGAGGCGGGTGCAGTTAGGGCGTACGCGACCCGGTCAGCGTTCGAACCCGCGTGAGTGGTCGGTGCCCGGGGCCGGTGCCGCGCCCGGGGCCGGGGGGCGTACGGGGGATACCCGACCCGTGCGATCGACGCTGCGCGCGGCTTCCCGTGCGCGGTCTGCTCCCGGTCCCTGTTCCTGCCCTTGCCCTTGCCCGCGAGGTGTGGGCGCGGCTTGGGGGCCGCCTTGCACGAGGTGGCCGTCCACCTGCGTGAGGCCGATGACGCCGGGAAAGTCAGGCGGCTCTTTCGCCGGTACCGCGTCCATCCGTGCGGCGTCCGAACGGGACGGATCGCGCGACTCGCCGCCGGGCTCTCGGGGGAGTGCCCGGGGAGAGGAAGCCGCCGCGGGTTCGGGCCGGTCAACCACTGCCGACAGTCGTTCCAGGACCTCGTCCGCGGACTGCGGTCGGCGGGCGTACTCCCTGGCCAGCAACTGCGCCACGACGTCGCTCAGTTCACGGGGCGCCCCGGGGACGACCTGGCTCAGCCTGGGCGGTACCTCGCGCTGCTGACGTGCCAGGCGCCGCTTGGGGCGGCCCGGGAACACCGGGCGTCCGGTGGCCATCTCGTGCATGACGACGCCGAGCGAGTACAGGTCGGTGGCGGGTCCGCCGTGCGCCATCCCGCCGAGTTCGGACGGGACGCGCTCGGGGGCCGCGTACCCCGGCGTGTACTCCCTTGGCGCCAGGTCCGGTTCGCGCGTGTCGACGGGCGCGGCGACTCCGAAGTCGATCAGCTTCGCGCGGTCACCCGACTCGATCAGCACGTTGCCGGTGTCGATGTCCCGGTGGATCCAGCCCGCGTCGTGCACGGTTCGGAGGGCGGACGCCAGTTGCGCACCGATCTGTGCGGTCCGCTCCGGCGTGAACGGTCCTTCGGAGTCGATGAGTTCGGCCAGCGTCGAACCCTGGACGGCCTCCATCGAGAGGTACGCCTCACCCGGTGTCGCGTCGAACTCGTACCCGCGCACGATGTTCGGATGCCGCAGCCCGGTGAGCAGGCGCCCCTCCTGGGCGAACCGTTCCAAGTCCTCGGCGGACTTGCCGCCGGGCAACTTGACCGCGACCACGTGCCCGCGGATCCGGTCGTACGCCGCCCACACCCCGCCCGTCGCGCCGCGTCCCAACTCCCGCAGCGGATCGAACCGAGCGGGCAGGGAAGGCTCTTTCCCCTTGCGTGCCATCAACCTTCCGTCGATGCGGACGACAAAGCGGCAAAGTCCGATCATATGCTTGCCGCGCACCGAACTGCCTTGTTAGAAAAGCCGTGTTCGTGCCTTGCCGGTGAAGGATGTGGGCTGTATGTCCCTGCTCCACACACTGAAGCGCCGCCGCAGCCGTGCCCGCGTCGCACGGAACGCGGAGTTCGCCGCGCGGTTGCGGCAACGGCCGCTGGACGTCTACCAGGCCGCCCGCGTGACCGGCGGCATCCCGACCGAGGTGGCGGTCTGGCTGCTCATGGAACGCGGCTACGTGCACGTCGCGCGCGACGGTCGCGTACGCGCGGTCACCGCACGGTTCGACGTGATCGACGACGACCCGGCGCAGGAGGCGATCTACGGCCGGCTCCGGAGCGCCCCCACCGGACGCCGTCTGCACGAGCTCATCGCCGACCCGGAGTGTGCGGCGAAGTGCGAGAACGTCGTGGTGCCGGGCGTACGGGAGTTGTTCCCCGGCGCGCGGCGCGGCCCGGCCGCCGCGTACCTGCGCGCACACTGCCAAAGGCTCCTGGACGAGCGGTTCGCGGAACTCGGACGCCCGGAGGAACGTGAGGCCCTGCACCTGTACCGCGAGGCACTGCCGGCCCCGCGCGTCCCGTCCCCGGTTCCACGACGGCGCTCCCGAGGGGGACGCGGCGGCAGCGGCACGACGTCGTCCGGCGGCAGCCACAGCGTGACGAACTACTCCTCATGTGCAATGGGCAGCGGCGGTGGCGGCGGCGGCGGAGACTGACCCACCCCGCCGCACGGTTGCTCAGTTGTCGAGTGGTCAGTTGTCGAGGTGCAGGGCGAAGTAGACCTCTTTGCCGTGGCGGGTACGCCGCGCTCCACAGGTGTCGGCGACGGCGGCGACGATCCCGAGACCGAAGCCGTTTTCACGGCAGGGGTCTTGGCAGGTTCGAGGGCCGGTGAGCTTGATGCTTCCCGGCCCGTCGTCGTGGACGACTCCGGTGAGGATCCCGACGTCCTCGATGAGGACGAGGATGACGCGCACGGTCGAACCGGCGGCGTGGAGACAGGCGTTGGCGACGAGTTCGCCCATGACGATCAGCGCGTCGTCGACGACGGACGCCGGGATGGACGTCTCCTTGCGGAGGTGCGCGAATACGTCCGACCGGATGCCCGGGACGTGGGGGAGCGCGGCGCGGTACTCGCGGTCGAGGAGCGTCCGGCCACCCGGCGGATCGGCGGGAGGTGTCGCGAGGGCTGATGAGGTCATGGCCGGCCTCCCGGTGAACGCGGGCATGCGGAGGACGATGAAACGCAGCGTAACTGTGCGCTCACGGTCAGAGTAATAGTCGCGCCTATAGGCGCGCTAGTAACTCCATCGAAGTCCCTCCCAGTGCGGCAGGATGCTGGGGCACAGTGTTGGAGGGAGTGCACGGATGGCCGTGGTGCCCACGTATGCCAGGCGCGAATTGGGTGCTGAACTCAAGCGGTTGCGCGAGGCCGCGAAGCTGACGCAGGCTCGGGCGGCCGACGCCTGCTCATGGAGCCTGACGAAGGTCGTCCGCCTCGAAGGCGGGACTGTGACGCTGACCCTGCACGACCTTCATGCGCTGGCCGACCTGTACAAGGCAGGCGACGACCGGCGGACACGCCTCGTCGAGCTCTTGGAGCGGACCGAGGAGGGGCGGTGGTGGCAGGCGTACGGGCAACTTGTGCCCACGCTCATGGACGAGTTCCTTGCCCTCGAATCGCAGGCCACACATGTGCACATCACCAACATGGGGGCGTTCCCCGGACTTCTGCAGTGTCGGCCCTACGCCGAGGCGGTCTTCGCGGACGCTGTCCGCGTCCCCGACCCCGATGATGCGGACGCCCTGGTCGAGCTGAGGATGAAGCGACGGCGGATTCTCGACGGCGGTGCCCAGCTGCACGCCGTCTTGGGCGAGGCTTTGCTGATCATGCCCACCGGCGGGGTGGACGTGCTCAAGCAGCAGCTCGAGCACGTCATTTCACTGGCCGAACGCGGGAACGTGACCGTCCAGGTCGTGCCGTTGACGGTGGACAAGGCACTGACGCTTGGCGGTGTGATCATCTTCGACTTCGAGGCCAACGCGACCAGCGTTGTCTACACCGAACACGCAGGCGGCATGAATGCCTACCACCAGCCGCATGAAGTCCGGCGTCACAAGAGGGAGGCGGCGCGCCTCAAGGCACTGGCCTGGTCGCCGGAGAAATCACTCACCCAGATCCGAGCGAGGCTTGAAGACCTGTGATCGACAATGAATTCGTGTGGCGGAAGTCGTCCCACTCCAGCAACGCGGAGGTGTCCGACTGCGTCGAGGTCGGCGCGCTGTCGTCCACGACGGGCGTTCGGGACACCAAGGACCGTGGCCGAGGAAACATCGAAGTTCCCCGGCACTCTTGGCTCGCCTTTCTCTCCGCGGTCAAGGCGTAGCCGACTTGCACGAACTGAGCGACGAACGGTTCGCGGGACGCGGCCTCCGGCTGTGGTTGATGCGCGACGACCTCGTCCATCCCGAACTCCCCGGCAACAAGTACCGCAAGCTCAAGTACAACCTCGCGGCGGCACGCGACGGCGGGCACGGGACCCTGCTCACCTTCGGCGGGGCGTACTCGAACCACATCCGGGCCACGGCGGCGGCCGGGGATCTCCACGGGTTCGCGACCATCGGTGTCATCCGCGGCGACGAGTTGGCCGGCAAGCCGTTGAACCCGTCGCTCACGTACGCCGCCGCGCGGGGAATGCGGCTCGTGTTCGTGGACCGGGATGAGTACCGGCGGCGGGCCGAGCCGGCATACCTCGACGAACTTGGCGAAAGACTCGGGGACTTCTTTGCCATTCCGGAGGGCGGCAGCAACCCGGAAGCCGTTCGCGGATGTGCGGAGCTGCCCGGCGAGATCGACGTGCCGTACGACGTGGTCGCCGTCGCCTGCGGGACGGGCGGCACGTTGGCGGGCATCGCGGCCGGGCTGCCGGAGGGCAAGTCCGCACTCGGGTTCGCGGTCCTGAAGGGTGACTTCCTGGCCCGCGACGTCGCCGAGTTGCAGCGGCAGACGTACGGCGAAACGCGCGGGCACTGGCGCGTCATCGACTCCGCCCACTGCGGCGGGTACGCCCGTACGACTCCCGAACTCCTCGACTTCATCGCCGACTTCGGGCAACGCCACGGCATCGTGCCGGACGAGGTCTACGTCGGGAAGATGCTGTTCGGCCTGACCGCGGCCGCGGAACGCGGCGAGTTCGCGCCCGGCACCGGAATCGTCGCGGTCAAGACCGGCTGACCCAGCCGTCCAAGCGCAGGTAGCGGGCCCGCAAGCCCGCTGCCAACCGGATGTACGCAAGGCGGCTGCTGCTAGCCTCCACGGTGAGGCTGATCATGACGGGGGTCATCGTGGCACTGTTAAGTCGCAGGATTTCGGGCGCACTTGCCTTGGCGGTGGTCGTCCTCGCAGGGTGCAGCGGCGACGGCGGTGCACTGCCGGTGCCCGACCGGAACGGCCCGGGCGGCCCGAACGCGCCGGCTTCAAAGGCCCCCGCCCAGTCCGCGCCTTCCGCCGGGCAGTTGTTCGGCCGCGGCACGGTGACGCTCATCTGGTGCCGGTCGGAGTCCGGTACGACCGCGGCGTCGCTCGCGTCGTACTCGCTGAGCACGGGCCGGGTCGTCGAACAGCGCCAGGTGGTCTTCGCCCCGGACGGCGGTGTGCCCGCCTACTTCTGCAAGTCCAGCTCGATACACCGGTCGCAGCAGCAGGTACGCCAGCTCTTCAACGCGGATTACACGCTGCTCGCCGGGACCGCCCCCGGTTTCGGCCGTGGGAACCAGGCCGACGCCTTCGACCTGCGTACCGGCAAAGCCGCCGGACCCGCACCGGACCAGGACGCGTTCGGCGAGGCGCCGAACGACATCGACCCGCTGTTCCGGCCCGGCACGAACACGCTCTGGTACGAGCCCAAGGAAGGCAGCCGGATCGTCTCCCGCGAGGCGGGCAGCGACCCGCGCACCGCGGTCGAAGGCGCGACGACCGAGCAGCGCTACCCGGGGTTCGTCTTCGCCGGTGACAAGCTGTGGACACCGATAGCCAGCAACGGCCTGCAATTGGGCGCCACGTCGGTCAATCCGTCGGCGACCGCCGCGGCCAACTACGACAGCGTGTACGGCCTCCGCCTGACAAGTCCGGGCCAGGATCCCGAACTCGGCGGCAAAGCCGGCCCGCCCAGCTACTACAGCGAAGCCGTCCTCCCCGGAGGCGACGGAGTCCCCGACGGGTGCATGCCGCGGTTCTGGCGCAGCGACACCGTCCACGTCTGCGCCACCGACACCCGGTTGGTGCAGCTCACGTTCTCGGACGACTTCGACGCCGTGACGTCGGTCAAGGACCTGCTTCCGACGAACTCCCGTACCAGCCAGGGCGCGATGCTCTCACCGGACGGCAAGAGCGTGGTGTTCCTGTCCGGTAGCGGCGATTCGTCATCTCTGCCGGGCCTCTACCGGCTGGAGCTGGACACCCCCGACGCGGCACCGGTGAAGATCTGCGACGTCAACGGGCCCTCCAACGACGGCCGGGGAGCAACCGTCGTCGCCTACGAGTGACTTGCGGGTCGATCGTCGTCTACGCAGGCACGATGGCCAGGGGACGTACCGGGGCCCCCGTCGCGCCGACGACGGGGAGCGGGGCGAGGACGAGCAGGCATTCGCCGAGGCCGGTGTCGAGCAGTTCGTGCAGGCGCATGGTCTCGACGATGTTGATGCCCGACTCCACCAGCAGGATGCGGTGCACGGGAAGGGTGCTGTGGCCGAGCCCCGGGCCGATCCGCTCGAAGGCCAGGGTCTCGCCGCCGACCACGCGCACGCGCCGTGAGGCGAGCCAGCGGGCCGCGTCCGCACCCGGGCCGGGGACGCCTTCGCGCATGCCGGTGAAGACGTCGTACTGGTCCCACAGCCGCGACCAGCCGGTGCCGATGAGGACGGCCTGACCCGGCCGCACGTCCGAGCCCGCGAGCCCTTCGGCGCGCGACAGGTCGTCGGCGGTGATCTCGTAGCCGGGCGGCAGGATCTGGACGCCGTACAGGCGCGGGATGTCGAGGACCACCGCCCGGCCGACATAGGGCGGGAACGCGTCGATGCCGAGCGCCGACAGCCCCTGGTGGTTCTGGATGTCGGCGGCGGCCAGCCCGCCGTACACGAGGCCGTCCTGCGAGACGTGGCCGAGCGCGTCCACGTGGGTGCCGACGTGGCCGCCGGTGACGATGACCTCGTTCGCCGCCGAGCCCCCGTCCGTGCGGACGTAGTCGCCGTGCCTGCGCTCCAGGGACATGCGAAAGGGCGGGTGGTTCGCCGACTGGGGCATGCCCTTCCGCATCGGCTGCGCGAGGTCGAGGACGCGTGATGCGGCCAAGCGGTACCCGTCGATGTACGCCATGCGCTCTCCCTCTGTGCAAGCCGCCGCAAGGTGTCACATGCCGTTCCCCCGACCGGTCGCCCCGACCTTTCCCCCGGAGCCCCCCGGCCAGTCCTCCGAGCCGTCCGACCGGTCCGACCAGTCGTCCGACCGGTTCCCGTTGGACGCAACAAGTAACGTCCCGGGAGCGAGACCGTACCGGTACTCGCCGCCGGACTCCGGCAGACTGCGCCACTTGCCCGTCAGAGCCTGGGCAACGCGCGCTTGAGGACCTTGCCTGCCGCGTTGCGCGGCAGGGCGTCGACCAGGCGGAATTCGCGGGGCAGCTTGTAGCCCGCGATGCGCGGCCTCAGGTGCGCGTCGAGTTCCGCGGCGTCCAGCGCCGCGCCCGGGCACAGCACGACGTACGCGACGATCCGTTCGCCCCACGTGTCGTCCGGCAGCCCGATCACCGCCGCCTCGGCGACCGCGGCGTTTGCCGCGATGGCCTCCTCGATCTCCCGCGGGTAGATGTTGACGCCGCCCGAGATGATCACGTCCTTCTTGCGGTCGACGATGGACAGGAAGCCCTCGTCGTCGGCGACCGCCACGTCGCCGCACGTCAGGAACCCGTCCTCGGTCGTGCAGGCGGCGGTGGCCGCGGCATCGCCCAGGTAGCCCTTCATCAGGAACGGCGAGCGGCTGAACAGCTCCCCCGGCTCGCCCGGCCCGACCGGAAGGCCCGCGTCGTCGACGAGCCGCACCTCGGTCATGTACCAGGCGTGGCCGACCGATCCCCGCTTGTCGGCCGCGTGCCGCGGGCGGAGGTTGGTGACGACGCCGGCCTCGGTGGAGCCGTACAGCTCGTGCACGCCGCAGCGCGGGAAGGCCGCCATCACCCACTGCTTGAGCGCGACCGGCAGGGCCGCGGCGTTGAAGTAGAGCGTGTCCAGCGTGCCGAGGGCGTGTCGGGCGAGCGCGTCCTCGCCGAGGGCGCGGATGGTCTGGGCGTGCGTGGGCACGAGGAACACCGATTGCGCGCCGACCTGTTCGACGGTGGAGAGCAGGTGCCCGGGGTCCCAGCGCGGGAGCATGGCCACGGTGCCGCCGGTGAGGACGGGCGCGTAGCCGAACAGGAAGCCCGCGCCGTGGTACATCGGTGCGACCGCGACGCTGGTACGACCCGCGCCGAGGCCCCATTCGAGCGCGGCCAGGTACGCCTGGAGCACACGGCTCCGATGGGTGATCAGAACTCCCTTGGGGTTCCCGGTCGTTCCCGACGTGTACTGGATGCCGAACACGTCCAGGTCGCCGACCGGCACGTGCGGGTCGACGGCTCGGGCGGTATCCAGCGCACGCTCGTAGGCCGGTCCCGTCGACGTGCCGCGCATCGACAGGACGACCTCGACGGACACTCCCGCCGCGACCCCGGCCAGCGCGTCGTCCAGGATCAGCGCCCGCGCCCCGGAGTGGCGGACGATCCACTCGCTGTCCGACGCCGTCTGCCGGGGGTTGAGCGGCACCATCGGGAGGCCCGCGCGGGCGAGTCCGGTGGCCACCTCGGGGAACTCCAGGCAGTTCGGCAGCAGTACGGCCACGGGGTCGCCGGGGGCGAGGCCGCAGTCCAGCAGCGCGCACGCGAGGCGGTTGGCGCGGTCGTCGAGGGCGCGGTACGTGAGGGTCCGGCGGCCGTCGAGCACCGCGGGGCGGTCCGGGGCGGCACGGGCGAACTCGCGTACGCCGTTTGCCATGTTGAGCGCGGCCCCACCGCCGTACAGCGTCATTGCGGTCGCCTCCCGAGGCGTTCGCCATGCCCTGTTCGTGCTCCCGAGAAGAATGGAAACACCGTTCCGCAATTGCGCGCAACGGCGCGCGACGGCCGACTACGCTTCGCAGGGACGCCGATCGCACGGAGGTGCCCTTTGCCGCACGACCGCGAACTACCCGACGCGACCCGGCCCGACCTGACCGAACCGGCCGACAACCTGCGCGCGTTCGTCCGCGCCAGGGCGAGCCTCGGGCCCGAGGACACCGTCGTGTGGTGGACGGGCAACGTGCACGCCCAGGCGCCCGGCGAGAACTTCCGGCACGTGTTCCGCTTCGAGGGCTTCAACGTCGGGCGCACCGTGCCGATCGAGGGCGGCCACCGCTTCCTGGCCCGCGAGGCGGCCTTCTACCAGGACCCGGGCACCGGCGAGATCCTGGAGGGCTGGGCCAACCCCGTCACCGGCGAAGACTGCGAAGTGCTGCACATCTGGAACGACCCGGTGAACATGGACTTCCTGCTCGACGGCCCGCGCGGGCCGTGGCGGGCCCCGGTGACCGAGGTCGGCGACGACGTCATGTGGGGGCAGGACATCCTGCTGGCGTACCCCTCGCCGCTGCCCGTCGCGCAGTACCCGGACAACTCCGCGGACGACGTCTACCGCGCGGCCGAGCTGTTCCAGTTCTTCGCGCGCAGGTCCGACCTGGACCGCGCCGACCTGCTCTCGGTCCCCTGCCACTTCTCCTGGACGCGGCTGTCGCCGTGGCTGCCGTGGATGCGCATGGGCGACCGGCCCGGCGGGCTCGTCTTCCACTGCCACGGCACCAAGCTGGGCGGCTACGACGACCTGCCCGAGCACCTGCGCAAGTACGTCGCCGCGCAGAACCCGGCCTTCACCCGGGCTCCCGAAGAGTGGTCGGCGCCCAACGAGACGAGCTGGAGCTATTTCCGCAGGCGAAACTCGACGGGCTCGTAATAGTCACCTTCGCCAAGTGGACAAGTGCTGCCCTCGTAAGAGACAAACGTGTGTGCAGCAGTTGCGGATCGGAACCCTGACCATCCCGAGGCAGCGCGGGACCGACGCGCCCCGGCCGCCTCGGGACATCGTCGTCCAGCCCGTGCCGTACCTCCTGGCGACCATGTTCTTCGGCGCCTACACGCTGATATCGCTGCTCCGCTTCCGCAAGGTCGAGAACCCGTCGTGGGACCTCGCGATCTTCGAGCAGGCGGTCAAGGGGTACGCGCACCTCGGCGCGCCGATCGTGGACGTGCGGCAGCCGGGCATGAACCAGCTCGGCGACCACTTCAGCCCGATCCTCGCCACGCTCGCGCCGCTGTACCGCGTCTTCCCGTCGCCGGTGACGCTGCTGCTCGTCCAGGCCCTGTTGTTCGCGGTCTCGGTCGTCCCCGTCACGCGCATCGCCATGCGCTTCCACGGCGAGGCGCGCGGTGCCGCGATCGGTTTGGCGTACGGCCTGTCCTGGGGGATCCAGCGGGCGGTGGAGTTCGACTTCCACGAGATCGCCTTCGCCGTCCCGCTCATCGCGTTCACCCTGGAGAAGCTGCTCCTGCGGCGCTGGCTCGCCGCGATCCTGTGGTGCCTGCCGCTGCTTCTGGTCAAGGAAGACCTGGCCCTGACGGTCGGCGCGGTCGGCATCTACCTGTTGATCCAGCGGAAGTGGTGGCCGGGCGCCGCGATGATGGTCGCGGGCGCCGCGGCGATGGCGCTGACCGTCTACGTCCTGATCCCGGCACTGAACCCGGACGGCGTGTACGACCAGGGCAAGAGCGCGGGCGGCGGCTCGCTCTTCGGGATCTTCGGGGGCTTCCCCCAGGACCTGGTCTGGCCGTTCATCAAGGTCAAGACGCTGATCTGGGTGTTCGGCGCGGTCGGCTTCCTCGCGCTGCGCTCGCCGGTCGCGGTCGTCGCGGCACCGACCCTCGCGTGGCGGCTGCTCTCCGACACCCCGAACCACTGGGGCCAGGACTGGCACTACAACGCGGTGCTGATGCCGATCGTCTTCGTCGCGCTCGTGGACGGCATCAAGCGGGCGGGGGAGTCGCCCCGGCCATGGCTGCGGACGTACGCGCGCAACCTGCCCGCCGCCGTGGTGGGCGCGTCGCTCGCGCTGTGCGCCTTCCTGCCGGCGTCGCGGCTCATCGAGCCCGACGAGTACAAGACGCCGCCGCGCCTGCCCGCCGCCAACGCGGCCGTCCACAAGGTCGCCGAGGGGTCCACGGTCGAGACCGACCTCGGGCTGATCTCGCAGCTTCCGTCGCGTGCCCGGGTGTTCTGGATCGGTGCGACCGGCGGCGTGGTGCCGGACTACATCGCGGTCAACCAGCCGGAGGAGTGGGACCAGGAGGCCCGGGAGCGGCTGGTGCAGGAGGCCGCGGACCGGCACAACGGCGCGGTCTACGAGATCGTCTTCGCCAACAAGTTCGTGATCCTCCAGCACGTGCCCTGATCGGCCACGAGTTCCGCCCGGAACAGGGCGGCGCGGGAACAAGGCAAGGGCGGCGTCGGCGCTATCCGGCGCGCTTGACGTCGCCCAGGGCCACCAGCCGGGCCGAGCAGCGCCGCGCGTCGTCCGGCTCCGCGAGAGCACGCCACGCGCGGACGTGTGCGGTGACGAGTGCGTCGATCTCGTCCGCCGACACCTCGGCCCAGCACGGCACCTGGCGTGCCCACGCCTCCGCGTCCGCCGCGGTGTGGCCCTGCTCCATGAGCCGCAGCACGGCGTGCGCGATGTCCAGCCACGCGGGCCCGCGCGCGGCGGTGGCCCAGTCGACGACGTACGCCCGTCGGCCGCAGGACAGCAGGTTGTGCGGGTTGAGATCGGTGTGCAGAAGGCTCTCGCCGTCGAGCAGCCGCAGCGCGGTCGCGTCGAGGTAGTCGGTCCAGCGTTCCGAGACCCGTTCGAGCGGGACGTCGGTGCCCGGCGGCGCGAGCTCGGCCAGTCGCCGCAACGCGTCGGCCACGCACGGCAGATCGGCCGAGCCGGGGGACAGGTCGGCGTGCCGCGCCTCGATGTACTCGAACACCAGGACGTCCCAGCCGCAGATGCTTATGTGCCGCAGCAGGCGTGGCGACAACTCGGTGACGTACGGCGCCACCGCGACCTCGATGTGCTGCTGCGCGACCGCCGGGTGCCCGTGGCGCACCCCCTTGACGAAGAAGCTCCCCGACGCGGTGCCGACCGCGGAGGCGAAGTCGCAGCTGTACCCGGCCCATACGGTGGCCGAGTCGCCGACCGCCCCGACGGTCTCCTCGACGCACGCGCGTACCTCGGGGTGCAGTTCCGGCCACGGGATGCGCGGTGCGGTCTGGAACCCCGGCGGGGGCGGAGGGACCCGGAGTGTCATCGCCGACCGCCCGGGCCGCGGCCGCCCGGTCGGTGCCGGTTCGGCCCACCGGTGCCGCCTCGGCCCGACGCGTCGTCACGGTCGTCGTCGCCGGGCAGCGGGGGTGCGGGCCGCAGCGTCGTCATGGTGGTTCCGCACAGGCGGCAGCGCTTCTTGCCGCTCCAGTCGACCCAGTCGTGCGGTGGACATGAATCGGGCACGGTTCCCACCCCTGCGGTGCTCGGTCGTGCTCCGGACTGATCGTGCGCCGGAGCATCGAGCATGGCCGCTGCGAGGGGCGCGTAACAAGGGCGTGCGGCCGGAATCATGCGTTCGTGCGGTAAATGCATGGTCGGTGCGGTGCCGTCCCGGGCACACTGCCCGGGACATGACGAGCGACACGAAGAGCGACATGAAGAGCAACGGGGACATCGAGGCGGACCGCGGGACCACCGCGCAGGACGATCTGCCGAACCGTCAGATCCGCGCGCTGCACACCGCCGGGACGGTGACGGTCTACCAGGCGTACAAGCCGCAGATCGCCTCCTTCGCCGCACGGGAGGGACGGTTTCCGGACACCTGGAGCCGCGAGCGGATGACCTGGGTCAAGCCGAGCTTCCTGTGGATGATGTACCGCTGCGGCTGGGCCACGAAGAAGCTCCAGGAGCGCGTGCTCGCGCTGGAGATCACCCGCGAGGGCTTCGAGTCCGCGCTGGCCGGGGCGTGCCTGAGCCACTTCGACTCGGGCGTCTACCCGGACCGCGACACCTGGGGCCGACGGCTGCACGCCACCACCGTGCGCGTGCAGTGGGACCCCGAGCGCGACCTGCACCTGCGTCCGCTGGCCCACCGGTCGCTCCAGCTCGGCCTCGCCGGCTGGGCGACGCGGGCGTACGCCGACGAATGGCTGGTCTCGGTTCGCGACGTCACCGCCCTGGCACACGAAGTGCACGACCTGGTCCGGGCCGGGGACCTCGCGGCGGCGTCCGCGCTGCTGCCGGACGAACGGCCGTACACCGTCACCGCCGACCTGGCGGCCACGATCGGCGCGTCACCGGTCCTCTGACGGCCCGTCAACGGGGCCCTGCGGGGCGGCGGACGGGCCGGCGGACGGGCTCGCGGACGGGGTGGCCGGCGCCGTGGCGCTCCACTCGCTGTCGGCGTGCGGGGCGTGCCGCCCGGGCGGAGCGGCCGGGACGACCGGCTGCCGGAACATCGCCATCACCGGGTACAGGCTCAGGCACAGCGCGACGAGGGTGAAGACGAGGCACAGATAGGCCCCGACGCCGAGCTCGAACGAGCCGCCCGGGATCGAGCCGAGGATGCTGTCCCCGATCTCGCTGAGCGTGGTCATCATCACGATGATCACCATCAGCGCGGTGAACGTGGGCACCGCCGCGAGGACCAGGAGCCTCGGCCGGTGGACCAGCAGCGAGTACCCGGCGATCGCCACGACGCCGGCCAGCAGGATCACCAGCATGATCGGCGCGGCGGGCAGCAGGTCGCGGTTGAAGCCGTTGACCCCTTGCTCCTGCCGGAACAGCTTGCTGACCGACCAGTCCGGGAACATCATCCCGACCGCCACCGCGCCGCTCACCATCACCGCGAGCGCGGGCCAGTCCTCGGCCAGGTCGAAGGCGCGGCCGGGTTTGGCGTAGGCCGCGGCGGGCGGAGCGGGCGGTCCGGGAGGCGCGGGCGGCGGTACGGGGCCCGACCCGGGCGTACCCGGTGCGCCGGACGGGGGAGGCGGCGGGGCGGGCGTCGGCCCCGGAGGCGGACCCGGATGCGGCCCGGACGAGGGGGGCGGAGCGGGCGGCGGGGCGGCGGGAGGCTCCGGAGTCGCGGGGTCACCGGGGTCCGGCGGCTCGTACGGCCGATCGGTATCCATACAAACCACGCTAAGCCGCCATACGCTCACCCGCAGTCCGAGACGGCGGTCGCCCCGGCGTCCCAAGATTGCTTGATATTGACAAGCTCTTTCGTTTGGGAGAAATTCGACTCTGCCAAGTACCTGCGTAATAGGAGCCGATGACGTGCATCTCGCCCCAACACCCGCGCAGGAAGCACTGCGCGCCGAGCTGCGGGAGTATTTCGCCCGCGTGATCACCCCGGACGTCCGGGCAGCCCTCGAAGCAGAGGGGGAGGCGGGCGGCGAGACGACGCAGCGGGTCCGGCGGCAGCTGGGTTCGGACGGCTGGCTCGGCATCGGCTGGCCGGCCGAGTACGGCGGCCAGGGCAAGGGCCCGGAGATGCAGTTCATCTTCTTCGACGAGGCGTACCGCGCCGGGGCGCCCGTCTCGATGGTGACGCTGAACACCGTCGGCCCCACGCTGATCAAGTACGGCAGCGAGGAGCAGAAGAAGTACTTCCTGCCGAAGATCGTGTCCGGCGAGATCATCTTCGCCATCGGCTACAGCGAGCCCTCCGCCGGCACCGACCTCGCGTCGCTCCAGACCAAGGCGGTCCGCGAGGGCGACGAGTGGGTCATCAACGGCCAGAAGATCTTCACCAGCACCGCGCAGGGCGCGGACTGGATCTGGCTGGCCTGCCGCACCGACACCGAGGCGCCCAAGCACAAGGGCATCACGATGATCCTGGTGCCGACCAACGACCCCGGCTTCGCCTGGACGCCGATCGTGACGGTCGGCGGCATGGCGACGACCGCGACGTACTACGACAACATCCGCGTGCCGTACTCGAACCTCGTGTACGAGGAGAACCGCGGCTGGAACCTCATCACCAACCAGCTCAACCACGAGCGGGTGGCCCTGGCCGCACTCGGCATGCAGGCCGAGGACTTCTTCGACGAGGTCCTGGAGTGGGCGCGGGAGACCGAGGTCGAGGACGGCGTGCGGGTCATCGACCAGCCGTGGGTGCAGCTGAAGCTGGCGGAGACGTACGCGCGCCTGTCCGCGGTGCGCATGTTCAGCTGGCGCCTCGTGCACGACGTCGGCAACAACACGCTCAACGCCGGTGACGCCTCCGGGGTCAAGTTCTTCGGCACCGAAGGCGCCATCGAGGTGTACCGGAACCTCATGGAGATCGTCGGTCCGGACGCCCTGCTGCGCCCCAAGGCGCCGGGCGCGTTCAGCGGCGGCCACCTGGAGGCGATGAACCGCCGGGCGCAGATCAACACGTTCGGCGGCGGCGTCAGTGAGGTCCAGCGCGAGATCGTCGCCATGGTGCGGCTCGGGATGACGAAGGTGAAGCGGTGACGGTCAACACAGCGGCCACCACGGCCGGCGCGGCAGACGGCGAGGCGAAGGCGGCGCTCCTCGCCCGCCTCAAGGAGTTCGAGGGCGTGCACGCCGAGTCGGGCGTCGTCGCGCTCGACCCGGTCAACGGGCCGATGATCCGGCACTGGGCCGAGACCATGGGCGACACCAACCCCGTGTACACGGATGCGGAGTTCGCCAAGAACACGCACTTCGGCGGCATCGTCGCACCCGCGACCATGCTCCAGGTGTGGACCATGCGCGGCCTCCAGCCCGGCATCGCCAACCCGGACAGCCCCATCCAGAAGCTCTACGACCTCGTCGTCGAAGCCGGCATGGGCTCGGTCGTGGCCACCAACTGCGAGCAGGAGTACGTCCGCCCGCTGCGGCTGGGCGAGGTCATCGAGTACGACCAGCTCATCGAGACGGTCTCGGACGAGAAGACCACCGGCCTCGGCACCGGCCACTTCATCACCACGCTGGTGAACATGTTCGTGCGCGACGGCGACGAGCGGGAGCTGGTCGGCACGCACCGCTTCCGCATCCTGCGCTACACGCCGCACAAGAAGAAGGCCCCGGAGGCGAAGCGCCCGCCGCGCCCGCGCCGTGTCGTCAACCGCGACAACCAGCCCTTCTGGGACGGCATCGACGACGACAAGCTGCTCATCCAGCGCTGCACCAACTGCCAGACCCTGCGGCTGCCGTTCGGCCCGGGCTGCAACAAGTGCGCGTCGCTGGAGTGGGACACGGTCGAGGCGGCCGGCGGCGGCACGATCTACTCGCACGTCACGATGCACTACCCGAAGTTCGCGGCGTTCGACATGCCGTACGCGGTCGCGCTCGTCGAACTCGACGAAGGGGTGCGCACGCTGTCCAACATCGAGGGCATCCCGCACGACGAGGTGCGCATCGGCATGCGCGTGCAGCTGGAGTTCGTGCAGCACGACGCCGACCTCAAGGTGCCGGCCTTCCGCCCGGTCGAGCAGGAGGCCTGACCATGGACTTCAACCTCACCGAGGACCAGCAGGCCCTCGCCGGACTCGCCGGGGACATCTTCGAGGCCCGGTCCACGCACGACCGCATGAAGCAGCTCAAGGCCGCGGGCCTGGAGTTCGACGCCGACCTGTGGCGCGACGTGGTCGAGGCCGGACTCATGGGCGCGGTCATCGACGAGAAGCACGACGGCGGCGGCCTGGGCGTCGTCGGCCTCGCCCTGCTGCTGGAGCAGCAGGGCCGGTTCACCGCGCAGGTGCCGCTGCTGGACACGCTGGCGTACGGCGTCCTGCCGCTGCTCCGGTTCGGCTCCGCCGAGCGGATCGAGGCGGAGCTGCCCGGGCTGCTCGACGGATCCCGCATCGTTGCGGGCGCCATCGCCGAGGTCGGTGCCGGGCTGCCCGGCAAGCCGAAGGTGACGGCGCGTCAGGACGGCGACGCGTACGTCCTCGACGGCGTCAAGCGCACGGTGCCGTGGGCGCAGGTCGCGCACACTGTGCTGGTGACCGCCAACGCGGGCGGGCGTACCGCGGTGTTCGCCGTCGACACGGCCGCGGACGGGGTCGCCGTCGAGGCGGCGCCGACGACCGCGCCGTGGGCGTCCGGGCACGTGACGCTCACCGGTGCGCGCGGCGTGCCGGTCGGCGAGGTCGCCGAGGGCGAGGACGTCGCGGCGTGGATCGTCGACCGGGCGCGGGTCGCGCTCGCCGCGGTCCAGGTCGGCGTGTGCGCGCAGGCGCTCACCCGGACCGTCGAGTACGTCACGACGCGCGAGCAGTTCGGCAAGCCGCTGTCCACCAAGCAGGGCGTGATGATGCGCGCTGCGGAGGCGTACATGGACACCGAGGCCATCCGCGTCACCACCCTGGAGGCGGCCTGGCGCATGGACCAGGGCGAGGCCGCGACCGAGCAGGCGCTCGTCGCCCGCTGGTGGGCGTCGGAGGGCGGCAAGCGCGCCGTCCACGCGTGCCAGCACCTGCACGGCGGCATGGGCTCCGACATCGACCACCCGATCCACCGCCACTTCCTGTGGGGCCGTCAGATCGACGTGACCCTCGGCAGCGGCATCCAGCAGCTCGCGGCCCTCGGCGCGCTCTTCGCGCAGGGCAGTGCGAAGGGAGCAGGGGCATGACCGACACGACGAGTCTCACGTACGCCGACGTCAACGTCGGCGACGAGCTCCCCGAGCTGGTCGTCCCGCTCACCCGCACCCTGATCGCGTCGACCGCGATCGCGACGCGCGACTACCAGGACGTGCACCACGACCCGACTCTCGCGCAGGAGAAGGGCTCGCCGGACATCTTCATGAACATCCTGACCAGCAACGGCCTCGTGGGCCGGCTGGTCACCGACTGGGGCGGTCCGGAGACCGAGCTGCGCAAGGTCGCCATCCGCCTCGGTGCTCCGAACTACCCGGGCGACACGATGACGCTGACCGGCAAGGTCACCGCGAAGGCCGACGGCCTCGTCGAGGTGGCGGTCGTCGGTGCGAACAAGCTCGGCAACCACGTGACGGGGACCGTCACCGTCGCGCTTCCGGGAGGCGAGAAGTGAGTCTCAAGCATGCGGACTCCCTGAAGGGCAAGACCGCGATCGCGGGGATCGGCGCGACCGAGTTCTCCAAGGCCTCCGGCCGCAGCGAACTGCGCCTGGCGGCCGAAGCGGTGGGCGCCGCGCTGGACGACGCGGGCATCGCGCCGTCCGAGGTCGACGGCCTGGTGACCTTCACGATGGACACCAACCCGGAGATCTCCGTCGCGCAGGCGTGCGGCATCGGGGACCTGACCTTCTTCAGCCGGGTGAACTTCGGCGGCGGCGCGGCGTGCGGCACGGTCTCGCACGCGGCGATGGCGGTGGCCACCGGGATCGCCGACGTCGTGGTCTGCTACCGCGCGTTCAACGAGCGCTCGGGGCGCCGGTTCGGCTCGGGCGTGCTGGAGCGCGAGCCGAGCGCGGAGGGCGTCGCGATCGGGTGGAACATGCCGTACGGCCTGCTCACGCCCGCGTCGTGGGTGGCCATGTTCGCGCAGCGCTACCTGCACGTGTACGGCGCGAGCACCGAGGCGTTCGGCCACGTCGCGATCGCCGACCGGCAGCACGCCGCGAACAACCCGGCGGCGTACTTCTACGGCAAGCCGATCACCATGGAGGACCACCAGAACGCGCGGCGGATCGTCGAGCCGCTCGGTCTGCTGGACTGCTGCCAGGAGACCGACGGCGGCCAGGCGCTCGTGATCGTGAGTGCCGAGCGCGCGAAGGACCTGAAGCAGAAGCCGGCCGTCATCAACGCGGCGGCGCAGGGTGCCGGCCGCCAGCAGGAGATGATGACCAGCTTCTACCGCGACGAGATGACCGGTCTCGCGGAGATGCAGGTCGTCGCCAAGCAGCTGTGGCAGACGTCGGGGCTCACCCCGGACGACATCCAGACGGCGGTGCTGTACGACCACTTCACCCCGTTCGTGCTCATGCAACTGGAGGAGTTCGGCTTCTGCGGGCGCGGCGAGGCGCCGGCGTTCGTGGCCGACAACAACCTGCTGAAGGGCGGCAAGCTGCCGACCAACACGCACGGCGGCCAGCTCGGCGAGGCGTACCTGCACGGCATGAACGGCATCGCCGAGGGGGTCCGGCAGATCCGCGGCACGTCGGTGAACCAGGTCGACGACGTGCACAACGTGCTCGTGACGGCGGGTACCGGCGTGCCGACCTCGGGTCTGATCCTCGGGCAGGCCTGATCCTCGGTCAGGTCTGATCCTCGGACAGGCCTTACCTTCGCGGCGGGGCTACGCCGAACGCGTGGTCCTGCCGCGCGTCACGGGGCATTTGTTCCGGTTGCCGCCCTTCTCGTACGCAGCGTTGAACGACCAAGACCTGTGTACGAGGAGGGAGGCGGCCGTGCGCCGCATTCACCGGGCGGGGACGTCCGTCCTGCTCACCGCGGCGCTGACGGCGCTCGCGGTCCCCGTCGCCGACGCCCGGGGCGCGGCGCCGCGCGGCGGCGGCATGCGTACCGTCACCGGTGCCGCGTTCGACACGTGCGAGGCGCCCAAGGTCTCGACGATGAAGGCGTGGCGGGCCTCGCCGTACAAGGCCGTCGGCATCTACGTCGGCGGCGCCAACCGCGGCTGCGCCAACAAGGGGCTCACGCGGGACTGGGTGCGCAAGGTGCGGGCCCAGGGCTGGGAGTTCCTGCCGCTGTACGTCGGGTCGCAGGCCTCGTGCACGACCTCCCCGAAGATGAAGCGCATCGATCCCGCGCGGAGCCGGGACACCGGCAAGGCGGAGGCGGACGACGCCGTCGACCGGGCGGCCGCGGTCGGCTTCAAGGCGGGCAGCGCCGTCTACTTCGACATGGAGCACTACGACAACCGCAAGGCCGACTGCCGGCGTGACGTGCTCGATTTCGTGTCGGCGTGGAGCGACCAGGTGCGCGCCCGCGGCTACGTACCGGGGTACTACAGCAGTCTGAGCTCGGGCATCGCCGACCTCGTGGAGTCCGCCGGGACCCGGTCGATGCCGGACGCGGTCTGGTACGCGCGCTGGGACGACAAGGCGGTGACCAGCGGGGACGGCGCGATTCCCGACCACCTGTGGCCGGGGCGCCGGGTCAAGCAGCATGCGGGGAACGTCAAGGAGACCTACGGCGGCGTGACCGTCAATATCGACCGGAACGCGCTGGCAGGGCCGGTCGGGGTGCTCTGAGTTCGCGCACCGTGGTGCCGCGCACGTCGCGCCGGGACATCTCGCGGCTCATCTCGCCGACCAGCAGCGCCAGTTCGGTGGCCAGGTCGACGGCGTGCCCGTGCCGCGGGTTCTCGCGCATCCACCAGCACATGATCTGCACGATGGGGCCCGCGGCGTCGGGGTTCCCGAGGATGGCGGTGCGGGCCGCGACCGGGTGCGGCGGGTGGCCGGCGCCGACGCGGAACCATCCGCCGTCGCGGAAACCGAGGGCTGGGTGGCCGAGGGCGTCGGGGAGGACGACGTCGAACGGCCTGGGGGTGAAGGGGGTGAAGGGCGCGTACATGGCCCGATTGTCATCGGGGACTAGGCCGAATGGTGGAATAAGCGCCGGATTTCACCCGTACGTAGGGCTTTTGGGGACTTGCAGCGCGCGACTCGCGTCACACCGGCGCGGGTGATCATCAACTCTGTTGCTTGCCGCAACTAACGCCGCTATCTTTAGTTGCACGAAACAATGGTGGATGGTGGAGCGATGTCGGCGATTGCGAGTGACACGGCGTCAGGCAGATCGGAGCCGGGCGCCGACGGGGAGTTCACGCACCGTCAGATCATGAAGGTGATGAGCGTTCTGCTCGTCTCCCTCTTCGTGGCCTGCATATCCGGCACGGTCATCAGCACCGCGCTGCCCACGATCGTCGGCGACCTCGGGGGACAGGACCAGCTCGCCTGGGTCGCGAGCGCGGGCCTGCTGACCACCACCGCGTCGACCCCGCTCTGGGGCAAGCTCTCCGACCTCTACGGCCGCAAGCGCCTGTTCCGCATCGCACTCATCCTCTTCGCGGTGTCCTCGGCGCTCGCCGGACTCTCGCAGAGCATGGGCCAGTTGATCGCGGCGCGCGCCGCCCAGGGCGTCGGCGTCGGCGGCATCACCGCCCTGACGCAGGCGATCATGGCGGACGTCACGACGCCGCGTACCCGCGGCCGCTACTCCGGCTGGATCGGCTCGGCCTTCGGTGTCGCGACCGTCGCGGGCCCGCTCATCGGCGGCTTCCTGGTCGGCTCGGAGGCGCTCGGCTGGCGCTGGACCTTCTACGTCGGCATCCCGTTCGCGGTCGCCGCGCTGGTGATGGTCGAGCGGGTCCTCAAGCTGCCGCACGTCCGCCGCGAGGCACACGTCGACTACCTCGGCGCCGCGCTGATCACCGGCGCGATCACCTCGGTGCTGCTGGCGCTGTCGCTCGGCGGGCAGAAGTGGGCGTGGAACTCCGGTACGACGTACACGCTCGTGGCCCTGACCGTCGTGCTCGGCCTGGGCGCGGTGTGGCAGGAGCGCCGGGCGCGGCAGCCGATCCTGCCGCCGCACCTGTTCCGCAGCCGGACCTTCAACCTCGCGGGCGCGGGCTCGTTCTTCGTCGGCTTCGCGATGTTCGGCGCGATGATCTACCTGCCGCAGTACCTCCAGATCGTGCGCGGCATGAGCCCCACGCGGTCGGGCCTGATGACGCTGCCCATGGTGCTCGGCATGCTCGGGGCGTCCATCGTGTCCGGACGCATGATCACCCGGTTCGGCCGCTGGAAGGCGTTCCCGCTGGTCGGCCTGCCGATGATCGCGCTCGGCCTCTTTCTGCTGGCCAACCTCGGGGTCGGTACGCCGCTCGCCCTCGCCGGCCTCTACATGCTCGTCCTCGGCGTGGGGCTGGGGCTGTCGTCGCAGGTGCTCGTGCTGGCGATCCAGAACGACGTGGACCCGGACGACATCGGCACCGCGACGTCGTCGGCGTCCTTCTTCCGCTCGATGGGCGGCGCGGTCGGCGTCGGCGTGCTGGGCGCGATCCTGAGCTCGCGGCTGAGCTCGGGGATCCCGGACCTGATGGCGGAACGCCACGTCGCGCCCCCGCCGGGCACGGACGTCGGGCACCTGCTGGGCAGCCCGTCCGCGATCCACGAGCTGGACGCGCCGGTGCGCGACGTGGTGCTGGACGGCTTCACCGACGGCCTGCACACCGTCTTCCTCACCGCGGCGCCGGTCACGCTGCTCGGCTTCCTCGCCGTCCTGGCGATCCGCGAGGTGGCGCTGCGGGGCGGGCGGAACGCCGAGAAGGTCGAGGACGGCGGCGACGGGGGTTCCGGGGGCTCGGAAGGCTCCGGCGGGGGCTCCGGCGGCTCGCGAGGCGGTGGCGACTCCGCGGACGCGGAGCCTGACGGAGCATCAGTTCCGGTCGTGGGCGACCTGGCGGCATCAGTCTCGGAACGGGCCGGCGCACGGGGCTGACAACATGCGGTTCCGGGCAGCACAATCCTGGTAATCGGCGTACCCGTCGGTAGGCAGCGCGGCGCTGCCTGGCCCCGCACGGCCGCAGACCACCAGGAGGTCTCGTAAATGCTGAGCACGATGCAGGACGTGCCGCTCACGATCGCGAGGATCATGCGGCACGGCACAACAGTGCATGGCGCCTCTCAGGTGGTGACATGGACCGGGGCGGAGCCGCGACGTGCGTCGTACGCCGAGGTCGGCCGTCGCTCCGCGCAGCTCGCCCACGCACTGCGCGGCCTCGGCATCACCGGCGACCAGCGGGTGGCGACCTTCCTGTGGAACAACCAGGAGCACCTGGAGTGCTACCTCGCGGTGCCGTCGATGGGCGCCGTGCTCCACACGCTCAACCTGCGGCTGCCCGGGGACCAGCTGATCTACATCGCCAACCACGCCGACGACAAGGTGCTCGTCGTCGACGGCAGCCTGGTGCCGCTCTTCGCGCCGGCGCTGCCCGCGCTCAAGACGATCGAGCACGTGGTCGTCACCGGTGACGTGGACCTCTCGCCGCTGGAGGGCGACCACGGCAAGCAGATCCACCGCTACGAGGAGCTTCTCGCCGGTCAGCCGACGGAGTTCGACTGGGAAGAGGAGATCGACGAACGCTCCGCGGCGGCCATGTGCTACACGAGCGGGACGACGGGGAACCCGAAGGGCGTGGCGTACAGCCACCGTTCGACGTACCTGCACAGCATGCAGATCTGCATGATCGAGGGCTTCGGCCTCGGCTCGCAGGACCTGGTGCTGCCGGTCGTGCCGATGTTCCACGTCAACGCGTGGGGGCTGCCCTACGCGGCGATGCTCTCGGGCGCGTCGATCCTCATGCCGGACCGTTTCCTCCAGGCCGAACCGCTCGCCGAGATGATCGAGGCGGAGAAGCCCACCATGGCGGCGGCCGTTCCCACCATCTGGACCGCGCTGCTCAACCACCTCGACCAGACGCACCAGGACGTCTCGTCGCTGCGCGAGGTCATCGTCGGCGGCTCGGCGTGCCCGCCCGCGCTGATGGAGGCCTTCGAGAAGCGGCACGGGCTGCGCATCATCCACGCGTGGGGCATGACGGAGACGTCGCCGCTCGGCACCGTGGCGCGGGCGCCCGCCGGGGTGACGGGCGAGGCGGAGATGCCGTACCGCGTCACGCAGGGCCGCCTTCCGGCGTCCGTGCAGGGACGCCTGGTCGGCCCCGACGGCTCGCTGATGCCGCACGACGGCAAGTCCGTGGGCGAGTTGGAGGTACGCGGCCCCTGGATCGCGGGCGGCTACATCAGCGGCGAGACCGGCTCGGACTCCGTCGAGGGCGACCGCTTCCACGACGGGTGGCTGCGTACCGGCGACGTCGGCACGCTGTCGGAGAACGGCTACCTGACGCTGACCGACCGCTCCAAGGACGTCATCAAGTCCGGCGGCGAGTGGATCTCGTCGGTGGACCTCGAGAACCACCTGATGGCGCACCCCGACGTCGCCGAGGCCGCGGTGGTCGGCGTACCCGACGACAAGTGGGGCGAACGCCCCCTGGCCACGGTCGTGTTGCGCCCCGGCGCCGAGACCGGGCTGGAGGAGCTCAAGGAGTTCATGGCCGGCCGGGTCGCCCGCTGGCAGGTCCCGGAACGCTGGAGCCTCGTCGAGTCCGTCCCCAAGACCAGTGTCGGCAAGTTCGACAAGAAGGTCATCCGCCGCCAGTACGGCGACGACGAACTCGACGTGGTGAAGCTGGCGTAGTGATGGGAACCGCGGCTCCGGTGCGCAGTTGGCACCGGGGCCGCGGTTTTTTGCCGTTGCCGTTGGTGTTGCCGATGCGGCGTCGGCGCGGTTGCGGTTGCGGGTGGAGCGGTTGGAGCGGTTGCTCCGGTGGCTCAGACGAGTGAGGCGATCTTGCCGAGCAGGTCGACCACGCGCTGCTGGACGTCGTCGCGCGTCGAGCGCTCCGCCAGGAACAGCACCGTCTCGCCGGTCTGGAGGCGCGGCAGGTCCTCCGGTGCGATGTCGACCGTCGTGTAGACGACGATCGGAGTCGAGTGCAGGCGCTGGTTGTTGCGCAGCCAGTCGACGATGCCGAGGCGGCGCCGGCGTACCAGCATGAGGTCGAGCACCACGAGGTTCGGCTCGACGCTGGACGCCTTCGACACGGCCTCGCTCTCCGAGGTGACGTGCACGACGTCCATGCCGCGGCGTACCAGCGAACCGGTGAACGCGGTGGCGATGTCGTGGTTGGCCTCGACCAGCAGGACGCGTGAGGCGTGGGCCGCGCTGTCGGCGGGCGCGAGCGAGCGCAGCAGTACGGCCGGGTCCGCGCCGAACGCGGCGTCGCGGGTGGCCTGCATCAGCCCGGCGGTCACCAGCACCGGGATGTGCGCGGCCGTCGCGGCGGTACGCAGGGACTGGAGCGCGGTGCGCGTGATCGGGCCGGTCAGCGGGTCCACGAACAGCGCGGCCGGGTGCGCCGAGGCGCTTGCGTCGACTTCCTCGCGGGAGCGCACCAGGACCGGGTCCCAGCCGCGGGCCGTGAGCGCGCTCGACGTGGGGCCGTCGGGGGAGGGCCAGACAAGGACCCTGCGCGGACGGCCGTCGGGGGTCGGGGGGACCATCGGCGGGTAGTTCGGGTCCACGGCGGCGAGTTCGCCGGGCGGGGGAGTGTCGACGTCGTAGCCCGCGGGGAGGTGCGGAGGCTGCTGCATTTGCTGCGGCTGTTGCGTCGGTTGGGTGTGGGGTGCCTGCGGCAGCGCGGGCTGCGGGGGTGCGGCCTCGGGTGCCGGGTGCGCGGGGGCGAGTTGGGCCGCCGCGGCTTGCAGGGCCTGGTGCGCGGCCTGCGCCGAATGGGCTTGTTGGCCCGGTTGGCCCGGTTGGCCCGGTTGGCCTGAGGGGTGCGCGGGCTCGCGGACCGTGCCCGGGTGGGGTGCGACGCCCGGGGTGCGCTGCGGAAGTTCCACGGCGGGCAAGGCGGGTGCGAGGTTCGGACCCGAGCCGAGTTCGCCGCCACCGCTGCCGGATCCGTAGCCCGTACCGGGGAAGGGCATCGTGACGCCCTGCCCGTCGTTCGGGGGCGCGTAGGTGTGCGGGGCGGAGTCGCCGTACGCGGGAGGCAGTGCGTACGGTCCGCTCGTCCGGCCGTCGCCGCGGTCCTCGGGCTCGGCGGCCGGGGGCTGTTCGTGGCCGGGCAGGCCCTCCGGCGGCTGCGCGGGGGCCAGGGCGCGGCGGCGGCGACCCGTGAAGGGCGCGCGCGGCGTGTCGGCGGGGGCCGGGGCTTCGGGGGCCGGGGCCGTGGCGCCGTCGGTACCGGATTCGGCGACGCCCGGCGCGGGCGGCGGCGTGCGCGGCATCGGGGGGATCGCCGGGGGAGCCGACGGGGTCGGCGTCGCCGACGGTTCGGCGGGTGCGAACGGTATGTGCGGCATCAGGGCCGTCGGGGCGTCCGCGTCCATGCCGGGCGCCTGCGGGACGCCGGGCATGTCCATGAGTTCGGTCGGGGCGAGATCGGGCTGCTCGGCCCGGTCGGGCCGGTCCTGCACGCTCGTGGAACGGCTTCCGGCCCCGGTGTTGCCGGTGCGCGACTGCGACGGTATCGCCGCGGGAGGCGTCGACATCGGGTGCCGCGCGCCTGCCATGTGCCGCGTGTGGTGGCCGTTGACCTTCGCGGGTACGCCGGTTCCGGCTTCCTCGGACTGGGCGTCCGCCTCCGCCGTGCCGGGATCTGCCGTGCCCTGACCTGCCGTGCCCTGACCTGCCGTGCCGTGCCTGGGACTCGTGGGGGCCGCATCCGTTCCGGCGCTCGGCCCGGCGGGCAGTGCCCCGGGGCCGTCGGGGTTCTCGGAGCTGTCGGCGGAGGGCAGCGCGCGGTGCGTCGCGCGGCGTCCGCCGGACGCGGGCACCAGCGGAACGCTCGGCGCCGTCCCGGGAGGCGTCGCCGACTCGCCGGCCGGGAGCGCGAACGGCTTCGCGGGGGCGGGGAGGGACGGGGGCGTGGGCGCGGGCGGCCCTGCGGGGTTGGCAGGCTCAAGTCCGGTGCCGTTGCCGGTGTTCCTGTTGCCGTTCCCGCGGTCGCTTCCGTCGGCGCTCTCGCCGCGGGTGGCCGGGAGGCGTGGCGTCGAACCGTCGCCACCCGCGGGGGTGTTCTTGTCCGCGGCGTCGGTGCCCTTGCGGCTCTCGCCGGTCTCGCCGCTCTCGTCGGTTGTCGGCCGCTCGTCGGCGCCGTCGCCGTCGCCGGACTCCGGCTTCCGCCCCGGGCCCTGCTCGGACTTCTCGCCGGGCTTCGTTGCGGCGGTGCCGGGGCGTACGGCAGGCGAGGTCCGTGCGCGCTTGCGGGCGCGGGCGCGTACGTCCTTGCCCTCCTCCGCGGCGTCCTGCGGACGCGCCTTGGCGGCGGCCTCGTCGTCGGCGGGCAGTTCGACGACGTACGTGCTGCCGCGTCCCTCGACCGCATGCGACTCGACCGTGCCGCCGTGGGCCTCGATCACCGAACGGGCCAGCGGCACATGGACGGAGCTGCCGCGGCTCGCGGGGCCGCGTACCTCGATGCGCGCCTTGCCGTCGCGCTGCGCCGCCGCGACGACGACCGTCGAGCCCTTGGGGCCGGCGCCGACGGTGTCCGCGATCAGGTGGCCCAAGGCCCGCGTCATCGCGTCGACATCGACCTGCACGCCGACGGCGGCCGCCGTCACCGTGAACTCGACGCCGGCGGCGCGCGCCGGGTAGGTCACCGTCTCCAGCGCGCGGTCGAGCAGGTCGTCGATGGTGGCGGCGGTGCGTTCGACACCGTCCTTCTTCTCCCCGCGCTGGTGCTCCAGCACCTCGGCGGTGAGGCCGGCCATCTCCTCGAGCTCGCCCGCGACTTGGCGTACCACGCGGCGAGCGCTCGGGCCCAGCTCGCCGATGCTGCCGTCGGCCAGGGTCTTCAGGCGGGCACGGGACGCCTCGATGCGCGCGAGCAGCTCGGCGTCCAGCAGCTCCGCCAACTGCTCGCGGTGCTCGGCCAGCGTCCGCTCCCGCGACGTGTCGGTGAACGTCATCACCGCACCGACCACGGCCTCGCCCAGCAGAATCGGCGCCGTCGTCATCTCGACCGGGACGGCCTCGCCGTCGCCGCGCCACAGCACCTGGTCCCGCAGCCGCTGCTTGCGGCCGGTCTTCAGGGTCACCAGCGCGGGGCACTCGTCCGGGGGCATCGGCGAGCCGTCGGCCTTCTTCGGCTGCAACAGCTCGTGCAGGGACTTGCCGCCGAGATCGCTCGCCCGGTGCCGCAGTATGCGCGCCGCCGCCGGGTTGACCAGCACGATCGAACCCTCGGCGTCGATCCCGACGATCCCCTCGGACGCGGCCCGCAGGATCATCTCGGTCTGCCGCTGCTGGCGCTGCAACTCCGACTCGACGTCCACCGAACCGCTCAGGTCGCGCACCACGATCATGAGCAGTTCGTCGTCGTACGCCCCGGGCAGGTTCGCGCTCGTCACCTCGACCGGCATCAGCGAGCCGTCGGTGCGCCGCGCCGTCATCCGGGTGGGCTTCGTTCGCGTTTCGGACGTGTCCATGGCACGCACGGACCCCGGAATGCGGCTGCGGTCGAACGTCGGCAGCAGGTCCAGCAGTCCCCGCCCCACGATCGGCGTGCCCGGGGCCTCCAACGCCTCCAGCGCCATCGCATTCGCGTTGACCACCGTGCCGTTGCGGTTCACGAGCAGGAGCGCGTCAGGCAGGGCGTCGAGTATGGCGGCGAGGCGAGCAGCGCCTCGGGATGGCCTGCTGCTCACGAAGCGCGTACCTCCTCAACGTCCCCTGGACTGTGCCGACGGCCCATCCTGCCCGTCCCCCCGGAGGCATGTCACGACCGACTATCGCATTCTTTTTGCCCCAGCGTTGACCTGGCGGGTAATCTATCCGCCGTCGGGATACACCGATGGAGGCTTCGCCTAGTCTGGTCTATGGCGCCGCACTGCTAATGCGGTTTGGGTAACCAACCCCATCCCGGGTTCAAATCCCGGAGCCTCCGCACTTCACGGCCCGTCCGGTCCAACCGGACGGGCCGTTCTGCGTCCCCGACCCGGACCCCTCCGTAACCGCCCCGCCACCCCCAGCACCCACGCAACCCCATTTGCCGGGACCATCCCCCTCCACCCGCTTCGCCCCTTCCCTGCCTCCCGCCATGTGATCTATGCCGCACAACCCCCACTTCCCCCCACCCCCACCAAACCCCCCGTTTCGCTCTCAGCGAACACCCCCACCCCCTCCACCCCCCAACCCCGCCCCCGCCGACACCCCCCGCCTCCCCACCTCTTCACTCCTCCACCCCTCCTCCTCTCCCTTGCCTCCGCAGCCCTCCCCGCCCGTCGTCCCAACCACGCAAACCTGCCCAAACCCTCCGCCCCGCCGGCAGTCACACAATCGATTTCAGCCCCGGCGCCGGATCCTGTATTGTTCTTCTCGGTTCACCAACCGGCGCTCGTAGCTCAACGGATAGAGCATTTGACTACGGATCAAAAGGTTGCAGGTTCGAATCCTGCCGAGCGCACCAGCTCAGAGGCCCCCTCCCGTACAGGGAGGGGGCCTCTGGCGTAGTTCGTCCCCGAGTACAGCGGCTAAGTACAGCAACGCCGTTCGCGGGTGTGGCAACGCATGTAGCAACCGGCTCAGCCGAGTTGGTCACACAGCTTCTTGAGCGCCGCCCGCGTGTCCTCACTCGGCACGTGGCTCTACACCTCCATCGTCACGGAGATCTGCGAGCGCGCAGGATCTCCACGATCACGTGAGGATGTACGCCCAGCGCGACTAGCGGCCGGCCACACGTGCGGCGTGTACCGTCCAACTTTGATCGTTCGTACGCTCGTCTTCGTGCACCGAGCCGGAAAGTCCGCGTTCCTGGGGGCCAGCCGCGTCATCATCGCGACACCCCTCAAGCGTGAAGCGGCGAACGCCCGTCCCGTACTTGCCGCCAAGGACTTCGCCAGCGCGAACCGCCTTGCCGAACACTTGGTATGTCGCCAGTGCGTTGTCCTGGTTGCCAGCGGCCGCGCATGGTTGGCGCGCATTGCACATGGATGCGCCGCCCTGCTGATCTACGAGCAGCGCTCCTCGGTGCCCCGGCGAATCTGACTGACGGGCCACGGCGGGGAACGGCTAGGTTGCGGGAGTGACGTCCATAGATGTTGTCGCAGGGCTCGGTGCACTGATGTGCGGCTTTGTCACCGTCGTCTGCCTCGCCGAAACGTGGGACGGCTTCCGCCTCGCGGTGCTTGGGAAGCCAGCCAAAGCCCAGGTAGTCGGTGTAAATGAGCAGGAGGACAGCGACGGGGATCCCCGGTACTTCCTGGTGGTCGCCTTCACACCGCCGGGGGGCACCCGGACCGAGGCCGAATCCCTTACCGGCAGTCCCCACCCGCCCGCGTACTTGGGGAGCGAGAGGCAGGTCGGCATCGTCTACGACCCTGCCCGGCCGACCAGAGTGCAGATCGACGGATATCCCAAGAACAGCATCCTCATGTTTCTGTTGGCCGCGGTGTGCTCCGGACTGTTGACTGCCGGGTGCGTCGGTGAGCTGCTCTCCTGATGGACCAGACTGACCCTGGTAGCCGCGGTCACCGAACACGTCGTTGGGGTGGCGTCAGGCGAGGTTCGCTGCCCACCGACCACTACGTGGTCGCGAAGTAGAAGCGAAACTCCGCTCGCGTCAATGACATCTAGACCGGGCTACCTACGGCGTCAATGTCCTTCCGGAGCTGTGGGCGCCAGCAGCGATCTTGCGCACTTCGTCTATCGATGGCTTGGCGGGTGGGTCCCTGTCACGATCGACTGCGTGACCGAGCGCCCTGTGTCGACGCGGGATGAGTGGATGCGTGTGTACCGGCGGGTGCTTGAGACCCGGAGTGCGGATGTGGCTGAGGACCGGTTGCGGGCTTTGGCTGGCGACCAGGTACTGACTGTGAGGATCTGGACGGCCCGCAGTCGGCGTACTCCGGCGGACGCACTGGCGTTGTTGGCCGAGGATCCTGATCACACGGTTCGGCACAATGCTCTGCTCAACCCCAACACCCCGGATTCGGCGCTCCGTTCACTGGCGGGTCGGGAAGCCCGGCAGTCAGGCAGCTGGAGCTTCAGCCATCGCGCGGTGATCGTCCACCACCCGAACGTCTCTGAGGGGCTTCGTGCGGAGCTTGTGGCCGCCGGAGCGTGTTCCTGCCCCAAGCGGTGCGGCCAGTGGGCCTTTCTGCCGCGTGAGCGGGGGTGGTCCCTCCACGACGAGTACAGCGGCGAAGTACAGCAACCGCGCTGACCGGATCTGGCCTGACGTGGGTGTGGGCAGCACGCTTCGTCGGCCATCGGATCGGGAGGTCTCGTGACGTGCGCCGACGGGGTGACTCCCGTCGAGTCCATCGGCTGGCAAGTGATCGGCTTCGGCCCTGACGAGGCCCTGTGCGCCGAGACGCCAGTCACCGCGGAGCAGGTGGTCGCGCTTCGCCCGGTGTTGGACGTCGGCGGCGACCTCTGGCTCTGCGCCGGGTCCTATCCACTCGCTCCCGCCGTGTGGCCGACCGTCCGCGCGGTGATTCCCGGCATCGTGCTCCGGGCCGAGGCGTCGTACTTCGTCGAGGCGTACCAACTCCCGCCTGCCGGCTGAGCGGAACGCCTAACGACTGAGTGCGGCGTTGTTCGCAACCCGCCAGAACGCCCGAACCCCTGCCACGTGTCGGCGGCCTTTGGATGAAGTCTTTGTTGGGATGCCCGCGTCGACTCATGCTGTGTCCTCCAGTTCGGTGATGTCGGTGCAACGTTTTTGTGGTGTGCGGCAAAGAGCAGGTGTAAGCGCCACAGGGCAAGTTGCCGGAGGAGAGCCTGGTGCGAGGACAACATGACGAAACGTCTGATCCGGGAGGTCGCCCGGGGCCTGCGGGGGGTGGGTTCGCCGACTTCTACGAAGAGCACTTCGATGCCGTGCTGGGCTTCGTGGCGCGTCGAGTCTTCGATCCGCACTTGGCAGCGGACCTGACCGCCGACATCTTCCTCGCCGCTCTGGCGGGCGCGGACCGCTACGACCCCGCCAGGGCCACGCCCAGGGCGTGGCTGCACGGGATAGCCAAGAACACCATTGCCATGCACCGGCGTGGCAGTACTCGCGAGCACCACGCCACCACCCGCCTGGGCGGCCACCGGCCCCTGGACGCCTGCGACATCACTGCGCTCGAGGAGCGCATCGACGCCGAACGCGCCGCCGCCAACCTGCTCTTGCGTAACGCCGCGCTCCCCGATGGCCTGCGTGAGGTCTTGGACCTTCTGGTCGTCGACGGCCTGTCCACGCGCGAGACCGCCCAGGTTCTCGGCATCACCCAGACCACAGTGCGCGTCCGCCTGCACAGGGCACGGAAGTTCCTGCGCGCCACCACCCCCGCCGCACCGCGACAGATCCTGGAGGCCACCTGATGCCCACGACGCCTACCGGATTCCGGCAACGCCTGCGCGAGGAACTTGAGACCGCCGCGGCGCACCGACCCGACCTCGCCGACTTCCCGCCCACCGCCCCGCCGCGGCGCAGCCGCGTCCCCGTGGCCGTCGGGGCCGCGGCCTTGGCGCTGGGCGGCGCTGTTGTCCTCCCCATCGCATACTCGGGCTCGGCTCCCGCCGCCTATGCCGTCACCGCCGCCGACGACGGATCCGTGCTGATCGAACTCAACAACCCGAGCGGCCTGCCCGGTCTGCAGGACGCCCTGCGCAAGGCGGGTGTCAACGCGGTCGTGATGCAGGCCAGTCCTGTCGGCGAGTGCACTGACCCCCAACCCGCGGGACTACCCGCCGGGGAGAGCGTCAGGGTCCATCGCTGGGACGACCCCCTGGACAGCCTGCGCATCAACCCCGCCGCGATGCCGAAGGACGCCACGTTCCTCCTCGTCGCGGACACCATCGGCGAACAGATCGTCCTCGGCTCCAGCGTCACCGACTCCGTTCCCACCTGCGTCCCTTCGACCACCACGGCAATCGAGGGGACCGGCTAGTGCGTGGCTGATTGTGACTCGGTTTCAGCACGGCCGATGAGGGTGGTGGCCAGGGGCGCTGAGACGGAGGTTCCGCTGATGTCGGGGACCGCTTGGCAGTTGGGGGCGTGCTCCAGGCTGTACGTCGCCTTGGTTCCGGGCGTCGACGTCGTGTCGCAGTAGTTCTGGCCAAACGCGCGCAAGATTGGCAAATCGGCTTCCAGAGAACGCCCTGGGCCCAGGCCTACGCGTGCTTCCGCCGTCCGTGCGGCCGGGATCTGGTCTGCGAACTTCACGACTGACTGTGCGGGCGCTGCCGCACCGCGGCCGGCCGCGGTGCGGCGTTCGCCCCGGCGTCTTGCGCGTTTCAACGGCTTGGTGGTTCCCGTCTGTTCGGGTTCCACGAAAGTCTTGGTGAACCGTTCGGCAAGTCGGGGGTCGGTGGCGATCCCGCCGAGCGGCGGAGGACCGCTTCGCTCTCGGCGGGGGTGGTTCTCGTTGTGGCCTCGGTCGCCTCGGTCGCCTCGGTCGCCTCGGTCGCCTCGGTCGCCTCGGTCGCCTCGGTCGCCTCTGTCAGGCTCTTCAGGCCGTCGGGTCCGGCGCGGGGCGTCGGAAGAGTTCGGCCGACATGTGTTCCTGGGCCAGGCGGCGGAGCGCGGCGAGGAGGACGTCGCCGAGGACGGTTCCGACCACCGCGCTCTCGATGACGGTGTCCGTGTCGGTCAGATCGCTGGTGGCGAGTACGGCGAAGTCGGTCCGCGCGGCGGCCTTCGCCGCTTCCGCGTACGAGGCCAACTGCCCCGCATAGCCGTCCTGGCCGAGCCAGTGCAGGGTGGCGAGTGCCTGGACGAGCACCACGGCGGCGGGGTTCTTGCGGACGGACTGCCACCCCAGGTCGGCGAGCAGCGCGTCGGCCTCCTCCTGCGCGCGTTCCAGGTCCGCGGCGTCGATGGACAGCGGGGCCGCGGCGCCGAGGAGGTAGTGCGTGGCGCCGAGCTTCGCGTGGAGGTCGACGTCGGGCGCGTCGATGCGGCGCACGGCGTCCCGCACGGCGGCGACCGAGACGCCGCCCACCTCGATGAGGGCCCGCACGAGTTTCAGGCGGCGGACGTGCCCCTGGTCGTACTGGGCCTGGTTGGGGCTGGTGAGCTCGCCGGGCGGGAGCAGTCCCTCGCGGACGTAGTACTTGATCGTCGGGACCGGTACGCCGGTTGCCCTGCTGAGTTCGGCGATGCGCATCGGTGCTCTCCGGGTCCGCGGTCGGTTCGTCCTCAGTATATGGATAGCTTGACTTTCCATAGTGGATAGCAGCACTATCCGTATTCATGATCACTGTCCCTACCCCCGCTGCGCCGAACACCTCCGCGAGCGCCGGCCGCTCACGCACAGAGCACCCGTTCGCGTTCGCCCACGAGTTCGCCCGCGAGTACGGCCTCGACCGGCGCTCGACGGGCGCCGTCGCACCCAGCTCCCGTGCCCTGGCCCGCGAACTCACCCGCCCGCTGCGCGGCATCGGCTCCGCGACGGCGCACACCATCCTCGAAGTGGGGCCCGGGACGGGTGCGGTCACCAGGCACATCGCCGCGGCCATGGACGCCCGCGACCGCCTCGACCTCGTCGAGGCGAACCCCCGCTTTGTGCACCTGCTCGCCGGCCGCCTCGGCGCCGAGCCACCCCTGGCCCGCATCCGCCCGCAGACGCGCCTGCTCGCCGGCCGCATCGAAGACATCGACCTCGACGAAGGCCGCTACGACGCCATCGTGTGCGGGCTGCCGTTCGCCAACTTCGAACCCGACGTGGCCGAGGCAATCCTGGAGCAGTTGTTCGCCGCACTGCATCCGCGCGGACGCCTGTCCTTCTTCGCGTACGCCGGCCTCCCCGCGCTGCGAAGCGCGGCCTCCGGCCCGGCCCGGCGGCGTCGGCTCGCGCTGACCCGCCGCATCGTCGGCGGGTTCCTCGCGCAGTACGGCGTCGACCGCGCACTCGTGCTCGGCAACCTCCCGCCCGCGTGGGTGCACCACTTGGCCGGCGAACCCGTGCGCCGGTGAGCGCGGCGACCTGGCTGGAGTCGGTGCCCCCGTTTGCCGCCTACGCCCTGGCCGCGCTCATCCTGGCCGCCGAAGGGCTCACCCTCGCAGGCATGTTCGTTCCCGGCACCGCCACCGTGCTCGCGCTCGGCCACCTCTCCGCGTCCGGCGTCGTACAGCCGGTCTGCGCGGTCATCTGTGCCGCCACGGCCGCGATGCTCGGCGACACCCTCGGTTTCGCGGCAGGCCGCCGCGCCCGTACCCGCAACGGCGTCCCCGCACGCCTGGCCCGCCTCCAGGCGCGTCTTCCCGGCCGCCTGTCCCGTACGCCGTCCGCCCCGGCCCTGCTGGCGACGCGGTGGTTCACCGGACCGAGAACCCTCGTACCGCGCCTGGTCGGCCTCGGCCCCACCACCTACCTGCGCTTTGCCGGATGGGCCGCGCCCGCGGCCGTCGCCTGGGCCCTCGGCCTTGTCCTCACCGGCCGCTGGATCGGCACCGGCCTGACCGCCGCCCTCACCGAACTCCCGAACCGCGTCCCCTGGTGACCACCTCGCGCGCGGCGCAAAGGCCGCGTCGGCTCTAACCGTTGGCGCGGTCCGGGCGTGCAAGGACCTGGAGCGCGGACTTTGGATTGACTTGAAACTCAATTCAATATGGAATGGCTCCATGGAAAGCAAGGACAGGCGCTCCTACCGAATGGGCGCCCGGGCTGCGGCTCTGGAGGCCACCCGGGTACGGGTGATCGAGGCGGCGGCCGGGCTGTGGTCGCAGCGTTGGCACGACGAGGTCACGTTGCAGCACATCGCCGAGGCGGCCGGCGTGTCGGTGCAGACGATCGTCAACCACTTCGGCGGCAAGGACGGGCTCTCCGACGCCGTCTTCGACGCGGTGGCGGCGCAGACCGAACTCGCCCGTCAGGCACCGACCGGCGACGTGCCGGCCATCGTCGCCGTCCTGTTCGCCGACTACGAGCAGCAGGGCGAGGCCAACGTGCTCTGGATCGCGCAGATGGACCGCATCGCGGCAGCCACCCGGGCCGCCGCACACGCCCGCGGTCTCCACCGCGCGTGGCTGGAACGGGTCTTCGCCGACCGCCTCCCCGCCGCAGGCCCGGCCCGCGAGCGCGCGCTCAACCTGCACCACGCCGCCACCGACGTCTACCTCTGGAAGCTGTGGCGCCGCGACCTCGGCCTGTCCCGCGAGGACGCCGAGCGTGCCATGCACGACCTGCTCATCGCGATCGACCCTCGGAAGGAACACCATGCCTAGGAACTTCCTGTTCGCCACGTGGGCCGGCGGCGGAGCCGTGCCGCCCGTGCTGTCGGTCGCCCGCGCGCTCAGCGAGCGCGGTCACAACGTGCGGGTGCTGGGCGACGCGTCGCTGCACGAGGAGATCGCGGCCGCGGGCCTGGAGCCCGTCGCCTGGACGACCGCGCCGCAAGGCGACCCCGCCGACCCGGCCAAGGACGTCATCCGCGACTTCGAGGCCCGCACCCCGCTCGGCGCTCTCGCGCGGCTGCGGGACCGCATAGTCTGCGGCCCGGCCGCCGATTACGCCCGCGACACCCTCGCCGAGTTGCGCGCCCGCCCGGCGGACGTTCTGGTCTGCGAGCACATGCTGCTGGGCGCGGTGACGGCGGGCGAGGCGGCCGGCGTCCCGGTGGTCTCGCTGGCGACGACGATCTACCCGTTCCCCACCCCGGGGGCACCGCCGCCCGGTCCGGGCTTCACCCCGGCCAAGGGCGTGCCGGGCCGGCTGCGCGACCGGCTGGTGACCCGGCTGTCCGGAAAGCCGTGGGCCAAGGGGCTGCCGGCCCTCAACGCCGCCCGTACCGCGAACGGCCTGGCACCGCTCGGCTCCGTCGTCGAGGCGTTCGAACGCGTCGAACGGGTGCTCGTGCTCTCCCCCCGAGCCCTCGACCACGCCGGACGCGAGTTCCCCGACCACCTGCGCCACGTCGGCCCGCGCCTCGACGACCCGGCCTGGGCGGGGGACTTGACGCTGCCGGACGGTGACGCCCCGCTGGTGCTGGTCGGCATGAGCTCGTCGTTCATGCAGCAGCACGACCTGCTGGAGCGCATCGCCGAAGCCCTGGGCACCCTGCCGGTGCGCGCCCTGCTGACCACCGGCCCCGCCGTCGACCCGACGACGGTACGCGCACCTGCCAACGTCCTGGTCACCGCGTCCGCGCCGCACAGCGCCGCGCTGCGCCACGCCGCCGTGACCATCACGCACGCCGGCCACGGCACGACCGTCAAGTCGCTGGCCGCCGGGGTCCCCATGGTCTGCGTCCCGCTCGGCCGCGACCAGATCGAGGTGGCGGCGCACGTCCGACTTGCGGGCGCCGGAGTCACCGTGCGCAAGAGCAGCTCGGCGCGGACGATCGCCCGTGCTGTCGAGCGGGTGCTGAACGACCCGTCGTACGGTTCCGCCGCGCAGCGCATGGCGAGCGCGATCACCGCCGAGACCGCCGCCGACCGGACGGTCACCGAACTCGAAGCCCTGGCCTCGCGCAACCACGAGGCGACCGACGCCGCAGCGCAAACAGGGTTCGCGGCCTGACCCCATCGCTCATCGGGGCGAACTGCGGGCGACCGAAGGCGTGTTGCTCTCGTGGTGCCTCGTGTCACGCTTGCGGGCATGCGGATGGAGATCGACGGGGTCGGGATGGTTCCGAGCTTCTGTGAGGTCCACGAGTTCGTGACCGAGGACAACATTGCGTGGGTGCTGGAGGGCCCGTACTACCTTCGCGACGGCGACCGGGTCCTGATGACCGAGGAAGGCGCCACCGTCGAGGACGCGTCGGGGGAGCGGTACGCACTGCCGGGCTCGTGGCAGTTCCGCTGCCGGTTGATGCAGGCATGGCAGCCAGGTTGGGATTCAGGGGGGCCGGATGACGCCGAACCGGTCGAGACGGTCTCGGACGACGCTTGGTCGTTCACCTGGGCCGATGGACGTCCGGGGGCCGTCTCGGACGGAGTTTGAGCAGCTGCGGGTCAGAGGCTGCGGATCAAGAGGTCGCAGGTGTGAATCCTGCCGAGGGCACAGCGGCTCAGAGGCCCCCTCCCCGTGTGGGGGAGGGGGAGAACGCCGGGTTGTTGCCCACGATCGGCACGTCGGAGCCGGAGCCGGAGCCGGAGCCGGAGCCGGAGGCGGCGGCGGCGGCGACCGCGGCGAGTGACGCCGACTGCTTGGGGCCACGCCCATCAGGACAGCGCGCGCTTGAGGACCTTTCCGGTGGCGGTCATGGGGAGTTCGTCCCGGAACTCGACCATCCGCGGGTACTTGTAGGCGGCCATGTGCGCGCGGCACCAGGCGATCAGTTCGGCCTCGGTGACCGGGACGCCGCACTCGCGGATCACGAACGCCTTGACCTCTTCGCCGTGGGTGTCGCTCGGGACGCCGACGACCGCGGCGAGGCCGACGGCCCGGTGGCTCATCAGGACGTCCTCGACCTCGCGCGGGTAGACGTTGAAGCCGCCGCGGATGATCATGTCCTTGGCCCGGTCGACGATGTAGTAGAAGCCGTCGGCGTCGCGGCGCGCGATGTCGCCGGTGCGGAACCACCCGTCGCGCACCACCTCGGAGGTGGCGGTCGGACGGCCGAAGTAGCCCGTCATGACGTTGTGCCCGCGTACCGCTGTCTCGCCGGGGCCCTCGTCTTCGACGACGCCCCAGTGCTCGTCGACGAGCCGGACCTCCACGCCCCACACGGGAGTTCCGATGGATCCCGGCCGGGCGGGCCGGTCGGGCGTGTTGAACACGGCGAGCGGCGACGTCTCCGAAAGGCCGTAGCCCTCCAGGATCCCGACGCCGAAGTGCTTCTCGAACCGGGCCATCAGGTCGACGGACATCGCCGCGCCGCCGGAGACCGCGGTACGCAGGTCGTTGGGGTTCGGCAGGGAGCTGTCGTGGGTCGCGGCCTCCAGCAGCGCCCAGTACATGGTGGGTACGCCCGCGAACAGCGTCACCCGCTCGGCGTGCATCAGCTCCAGCGCGTCGTCGGCGGCGAACCGCGGTTGCAGGACCAGTCGGGCGCCGCGGAGCAGGCCCATGTTCATCAGCACCGACTGGCCGAAGGAGTGGAACAGCGGCAGGGACACCAGGAACGCGTCGTCGTCCGTGCGCTCGAACAGGTCGTTCGCGACGAGCGCGTTGAGCACCATGTTGAGGTGGGACAGCTGGGCGCCCTTGGGGCGCCCGGTGGTTCCGCTGGTGTACAGGATCATCGCGGTGTCGTGGGGGGCGACGGCCACCGGGTCGTCCAGCGGCTCGACGCCGTCGAGCGCGGTGGCGAGGGTCTCGCCGTACGGCGACTCCGCGGCGTCCGGGTCGTCGGTCAGCACGAAGAACCGCGTGCAGCCGGGCGTCTTGTCGAAGCCGCCGCGGCCGACCGCGCCGATCTGGAGCCCGCCGGTGTCCTCGTGGCAGAACAGCGCCGCCGCGTGCGAGTCGGCGAGGTGGTACGCGACCTCCTCGGGGCGCAGCAGCACGTTGAGCGGCACCACGGCGGCCCCGGCGCGCAGGATGCCGAAGTACACCGCCGCGAAGTCGGGCACGTTCGGGCACATCAGGGCGACGTTGTCGCCGCGGCCGATGCCGCACGAGGCGAGCATGCCGGCGATGTGCCGCGATTGTTCGTCCAGGCGCCGGTACGACACACGCGTACCGCCGCACACCACAGCCGTGCGTTCGGGGACCGTGCGGGCGCTGTGGCCCAGCACGGCTGACAGGTTGAGCATGGCCCTCTCCTCAGAACGAGTGGGCTCGATGCTCTCGGCCGCCGGGGGCCGGATCGATGGGCTGGAAACTACGGTCGAGAGGCGGCGTGTTGTGCTCCGGCACAGCCGTGCCGACGGCGGTCGGCACGGTGGCGGGTACCGGCGCGCGGGCGGAACTCACCGCCTCCCGGCTTCCGGGGTGTCGCCGGTCGCCGCCGCGTCCTCGTGCAGTGCCGGCAGCAGGCGCAGCGACAGTAGGCCGAGGTAGCAGGCCAGCAGGTATTCGTGGTCGTCCAGCGACGCGCCGCCGAGGCTCTCGATCCGGTGCAGGCGGTTCATGACGGTGTTGCGGTGGCAATAGAGCAGGGTCGCCGCCCGCGATGCCGAACGGCCCTCCTGGTACCAGACCGACAGCGTGGACAGCAGCGCGTCCCGTTCCGTCGCTGGGAGTGCGAGGACCCGGCCGAGCGCGCGCCGGGCCATCCCGGTGGCGAGCGCGGGGGTGGCGAGGACGATGGCCTCGGGCAGGCACTCGGCGATCCACGCGACCTCGGCGCTGTCCGCCGGGACGGTGCGCAGCGCCGTCTCCGCCATGCGGTACGCGCCCGGTACGTCGCCGATGGCGGTGAAGGCGTCGGACACGCCGGTCCGGCCCGTGCCCTCGCCGCGCAGTGCGGCGACCAGGCGCCCGACCGACGAGCCGCCCAGCGCCACGATGCCGATCTCGTGGCCGGCCCGGATGCGCCAGGCGGTGCGGTACATGTACGCGGCGCACGTGTCGCGGGTGACGCTGACGCCCGAGCCGGGGGAGACCTCGAAGCCCGACACGATGACGGTGTACGGGCCCACGGCGGGCAGGCCGAGGATGCCCGCCGCCTCCTCGGCGACCGCGGGGTCCCGGCCGCGGCCCTCCAACAGGGCGTCGAACACGGCCTGTTGCCGTTCGTCGTCACGGCGCAGGATTTCGGCCTCGGTGGCCCGGTAGCCGACCGCGACCGCTTCGGAGTGCCGGTCGATCACGCGCATGATCGCGGTGGAGATGTCCAGGAACGCGGGCAGTTTCACGGACGATTTGGTCCGTGCGTCCTCCAGGATCATGTGGATCAGCACCTGGGTCGCCAGCCGGTACGCGCGCAGCACCGCCTCCAACGGCACGCCCTGCTGGGCCCGTTGCCGTCCCGTGGTGCGGGCCGCCGCCAGCTCTTCGTTGTCGGTCGCCTCGGCTTCGGACAGCACGGCGATTCGCACTCAGCTCGGCGCTCGTGGTGATCCTCGACTTCGCACTCGGCACGCTCTGGGCGGTCTCGTGCGGGGTGACGGCGCCGGCCTGGTTCGTCGTTCTGTGGCTGCTCGCTCCCATGCGTACGCGCAACCGCGTCCGGGCGACGGCGCGTGAAGCGGCAAGGCCGGGGGCCGCGTGAGGTGTTCGGCCGGTCGCCGGGCTACACGCAGGTGAGCAGGGCGTCGACGAACGCCGCGGCCGGCTCGCGGGTGTGGCCGGGGAGGGTGCGCATGGCGGCGTACACGTTGCGGGTGGGCGGGTCGGCGAGCGGGCGTACGACCAGGTCCGGGCGCAGGGACGGGATCAGGAGGCGCGGCCCGAGGGCCACGCCGTGGCCGGCGGCGACGAAGGCCTGCTTGCCCAGCCAACTTCCGCATTCGATGTCGATGCGCGGCGCAAAGCCCGCGCGGGCGCAGGCGGCGATGAGGACCGACGCCGCGCCCGCGTAGTCCTCGACCCAGATGTCGTCGGCTAGTTGGGCGAGTTCGACGATTCCGTCGAGTTTGTCGAGTTCGCCGGTGTCGGAGCGGGTGGCGGCCAGCGGGTGGTCGGCGGGCAGCAGGCAGACGAGGTCGTCGTCCAGGAGGTGCGTCATCGTGAGGCCGTTGTGCGCGGGTACGCCCGGCGGGTAGTCGGTGACGACGGCGACGTCGAGGTCGCCGTCCAGCAGTCGCGGCAGGAGCTTCGGGGTGACGTCCTCGGTGAAGGCGACGCGCACGTACGGGTGTTCGGCGGTGAAGGCGCTCAGCGCCCGGGGCAGGAGGCCGGCCGCGACCGAGGGGACCGCGCCGACGTGGAGGCGGGTGACTGCGTGCGTGTGCGAGGCGGCGACGTCGCGTTCGGCGCGTTCGAGGCGGCGCAGGATGAGGACGGCGTGGTCGAGCAGCGCCTCGCCGGCCGGGGTGGGGCGTACGCCGCGCGCATGGCGCTCCAGAAGCGCGGTCCTGAGCTCCGCCTCCAGGCCGGCGATCTGGCGGGACAGCGCGGACTGGCTGTAGCCCAGGCTCAGCGCGGCGGCGCTGATCGAGCCGTCGCGGCAGACCGCGCAGAAGGCCCGGAGGCCGGGGATGTCCATGGCCGGCAGTCTACGACGCAGCTATGCACGGCATGCATGCCTCCCATGCGAGATATGCGCTGGTGGGATGGCAGCCGACGGGCCAACATGGCGGTATGACAACGGCACCGCTCACCCACATCACCGCGCCCGAGGGCGTCGCGCCCGGCACCGGATACACCCACGTCGTGGTCGGCTCGGGACGCCTCGCCGCCGTCTCCGGCCAGGTCGCCTTCGACGAGAACGGGAAGCTCGTGGGCCGCGGGGACCCGGAGGCGCAGACGCGTCAGGTGTTCGAGAACCTGCGCCGCTGCCTTGCCGCCGTCGGGGCGACCTTCGACAACGTCGTCAAGTTCACCTACTTCCTGACGGACTTCGACCACATCGGCGTCGTGCGCACGGTCCGCGACGAGCACGTCGACACCGAGCGGCCGCCCGCAAGCTCCGCGGTCCAGGTCGTACGCCTCTTCCACCCGGAGCTCGTCATCGAGGTCGAGGCACTGGTGCTGCTCCCCGAGAGTGCGGGGGACAACCGGTGAAGGTCGCGGTCTGCGGACTCGGCCGCATGGGGCGGGCCTTTGCGGAGGCGCTGGTCGCGGACGGGCACGAGGTGACGGGCTGGAACCGCACGCCGCGCGGGGTGCCGGGCGTACCCATGGCCGCGACCGCCGCCGACGCCGCGCGGGGTGCCGAAGCCGTCGTCGTGACGGTGTTCGACGGCCCCGCCGCCGAGGCGGTCCTGCTGGGGCCCGGCGGAGTGCTGGACGGTGTCGCCGCCGCGCCCGGAACCGTCGTGGTCAACGCGACGACGCTGGGCCCCGACGAGTCCCGGGCGCTCGCCGCGGAAGCGGAGCGCGCCGGGGCGAGGTACGTCGAGGCACCCGTCCTCGGCTCGATTCCGGCCGTCCGTTCCGGCACCGTCCACGTGCTGCTCGGCGGCACGCCAGGGGACATCGACGCGGCCGAACCGGTGCTCCGCGCCTGGTCGTACGCCGGTACGCGCCGCCATGTCGGACCCGTCGGCGCCGCGTCCGCCCTGAAGTTGGCCGCGAACCTGACGCTGGGCGCCGCCGTGGCCGGCCTCCACGATGCGGTCAGACTGGGCGAACACCTCGGTCTGCGCCGTGCCGACGTCCTGGACGTGGTGCAACGCGGAGTCCTCGGCCGCCTGGTCGAGGGCAAGCGCGCACGACTGGACGACGGAGACTACGAGGGCGCGGACTTCACGGTCGGCGCGCTGGCGAAGGACCTCGCCCTGGCCGTGCGCGAGGCCGGTGACGCCCTGCCGGTGACCGCGGCGGCCCGCCGGCTGTGCGAGGAAGCCGCCGTCGCGAACGGGAACCTCGACATCTCCTCGCTCGCGGCCTCGGCCGCGTCCGGACCGAAGCCGACAAGCCGCGAAAAGAAGTCCGCCGGGAAGCGATGAGTTTTCGTGGGGCCGCCTGTCTAACTCTTCGACAGCACGCAGCAACCCGCGAACCCCTCGGAGGATGACATGGCCACCACGGTGAACACGCAGGCGGTAGCCGGCACTTCGCGCCGGACGAAGGCGACGGCCGGACCGGTCTGGAAGGTTGCGGGCCTCGCGTCGCTGGGCGGGCTCGTGGTCGCCGGCGTCTACGAGGCGATCGTGCGCGCCGCGGGTGTCTCGTTCGAGATGGGCGCCTCGGCGGCCGACTCCAAGCCGGTCCCGGCGGGCGGGTTCGTCGGGTTCACCGCGATGGTCGCGGTGGCCGGGATCCTCCTCGCGGTCGCGCTGGCGCGCTGGGCGAAGCGTCCGGGACGCACGTACGCGGTGACCGCCTGGGCCGTGGTGGCCGTCTCGCTGGCCCTGCCCTTCCTGCCGCCGTACATGGACGGGGACACGCGCGTCGTGCTGGTTCTCTCGCACCTGGTCGTCGCGGCCGCGGTCGTCCCGGTGGTGGCCAAGCGCCTCGGCCAGATCCAGCGGTGACGAAACTGCCTCGCGCCCACCGCACACCAACCCCCAGAACGGCCCCGGGTCAACCACCCCGGGGCCGTTTCGCGTCCCCACCCCATCAGCCGTGCCCCAACCCCCACACAGGCGCGATCGGGGTAGGTCCGATTGCTCACGCGTTGCGGCCTGATGGCGACGGTCTCGGGGGCGGTGAGGCGGACACGGTGGATCCCTCGGGTTCGGGGTCGGGAGTGGGCGGGGGTGGTCATCCTGGCAGGGCGTGATCTGTCGGTGGCCGGATCCTTGCGGGTGGTGGCCTTTGGGCCACTCGTCGGGTGCGGGGGTGCGCGGCAGGGTTGTCTCTGCCCGGCCGAGTGGTGGACGGGCGGCCACCGGGGCGGAGAGAGAAGGAGACGGCGATGAAGATGCGTGCGATAGGGCAGGACGGGTTCGGCGGGCCCGAGGTTTTGAAGGTCGTCGAGATCGAGCGGCCGGAGCCGGGGCCCGCGGAGGTGCTGGTGCGCGTGCACGCGGCGGGGGTCAATCCGACCGACTCGTGGCACCGTGCCACCGGTGGTCTCGCGGGAGACGCGGCGCCGATCCGGCTCGGCTGGGACGTGTCGGGAGTGGTCGAGGCCGTCGGCATCGGCGTCACGCTCTTCCAGCCGGGGGACGAGGTGTTCGGCATGCCGCGCCATCCCGCGCCGGCCGGGACGTACGCGGAGTACGTCGCCTCACCGGCCCGCCACCTGGTGCGCAAGCCCGCCGGGCTCCCGCACACCGAGGCCGCCGCCCTGCCGCTGGCGGGGCTGACCGCGTGGCAGGCGCTGGTCGACGTCGCCGGGGTACGCAAGGGGCAGGCGGTCCTCGTGCACGCCGCGGCGGGTGGCGTCGGGCACCTGGCGGTGCAGATCGCGAAGGCGCGCGGGGCGTACGTGATCGGGACCGCCCGCGAGGCCAAGCACGCGTTCCTGCGCGAGATCGGCGCCGACGAGGTCGTGGACTACACGCAGGTCGACTTCGCCGAGGCGGTGCGGGACGTGGACGTCGTCGTCGACGCGATCGGCGGCGAGTACGGCCCGCGCTCGCTGCGTACGCTCCGCCCCGGCGGCATCGTCGTCTCCCTCGCGTCACCCGCCGAGGCCCGCCTCGCCGACGAGGCCGAACCGCTGGGCCTGCGCGCGGCGTTCATGGCGGTGGAGGCAGATCACACGGGGATGCGGGAGATCGCGGCACTCACGGAGAGCGGTCGGCTGCGGCCGCGCGTCGACACCGTGCTCCCGCTCGAACTGGCCGCGCAGGCCCACGCGCTCGCGGAGACCGGGCGGACCACCGGCAAGATCGTGCTCTCCGTGGCGCCGCCTCATTCCGTGTAGCGGCGGCGCAGTTCGCGCTTGAGGATCTTGTGGGACGGCCCGAGCGGCATCTCGCCGACGAACTCGACGCGCCGCGGGTACTTGTGGCGGCCGAGCCGCTCGCGTGCCCAGGCCACGATCTCGTCCTCCGTCGGCTTCGTGCCGGCCGAGGTGTCGGCGACGACGACCGCGCAGACCTCCTCGCCGTGCACCGGGTCCGGCAGGCCGATCACCGCGACCTGGGCGATCGAGGGGTGCCGCATCAGCACGTCCTCGACCTCCAGCGGGTAGACGTTGAACCCGCCGCGGATCACGATGTCCTTCTTGCGGTCCACGATCCGCAGATAGCCGTCCGCGTCCTTGGTGCCGAGGTCGCCGGTGCGGAACCAGCCGTCCACCAGGGCCTCTTGGGTGGCCTCGGGGCGGCCGAGGTAGCCGCTGAAGACGTTGTGGCCGCGGATGACGACCTCGCCGAGCGTGTCCTGCGGCAGCAGTTCGATGCGCTCGTCGAGCTCCGCGCGGGCGATCTCGACCTCGACGCCCCACAGCGGGTGGCCGACCGTGCCCGCCCGGGCACCGAAGGCGGGCTGGTTGACGGTGGTGCCGGGCGACGTCTCGGACAGGCCGTACCCCTCGAACACCGGTGCGCCGTAGACCTTTTCGAAGTCCTCCAGGACGGACGTCGGCAGCGCCGCGCCGCCGGAGACGCAGAACCTCAGCTTCGGCAGGCGGTCGGCGTGCCGGGCCGCCTCGATGAGGGCGACGTACATCGTCGGCACGCCGTGGAACGACGTGACGCCCTCGTCGGCCATCAGGTCCACGGCGTCGGCCGCGGTGAACCTCGGCAGCAGCACGAGCGTCGCGCCCGCGCGCCAGGTGGAGTTCATGCTCACGGTCTGGCCGAACGAGTGGAAGAGCGGCAGCGCGCCGAGCGCGACGTCGTCGGCGCGGACGTCGGTGGTGTCGAAGGCGTTGACGGTCGCGTTCATCACCATGTTGAGGTGGCTCAGCACCGCGCCCTTGGGAACTCCCGTGGTCCCGCTGGTGTAGAAGACCACCGCGGGGTCCTCGGAGTCGCGGCTCACGTATGTCGGAAGCGGCTCGGTGGTCGCGGCCAGGTCCTCCAGGCGTCCGTCCGCACCGGGCACCGGTACGTCGGGGCCCAGGGTGACCGTCCGGATCCCGGCCAGGGCCGCCGCCGCGGTGCCCGTCTCGGCCTGGGCCGCGTGGCACAGCAGCAGCGTCGCGCCGCTGTCCCGGAGCACGTGCTCGGCCTCGTCGACGGTCAGCAGCAGATGGACCGGGACGACGACCCCGCCCACGGCGAGCACCGCGTAGTAGGCACGGGGGAATTCGGCGGTGTTGGGGGCCATGAGCGCCACCCGGTCGCCGGGCCGCACCCCCAGCCGCTGGAGCGCCGCGGCCTGTGCGCGGGCCTGCCGCCACAACTCGGCGAAGCTGATCCGCAATGCTCCCTCGACGAGGGCAGTGTGCTCCGGACGGCGCCAGGCCGGCTCGGCAAGCACGGCGGCGAGGGACAACATGGCCATCTGTGGTGCTCCGTTCCCCGCGATCGACAAGGTACGTCCACATAGTTAGCAGTGCTAATTTTGGACTATAGACTTGCTTGCCCCACCAGGGAAGAGCCGCCGCCGATCATCGGTCCCGCGGCGGCCTGAAGGCACCACCAAGGCACATCCGAGAACCCGCGGCGCCGACTGAGACAATGCGGCGCACACCCAGGGAGGCACGCATCGTGGGTCGGCCCCGCCAGCCACTGCTCAGCCGCGACCGCATCGTCGACGCCGCCCTGGCCCTCGTCGACGCGGAGGGGCTGGACGTCCTCTCGACGCGGCGCCTCGCCTCCGAGCTGGGGGTCAGCGGTCCCGCGCTGTACAACCACTTCGCGACGAAGGACGAGCTCCTCGACGCGGTCGTCGACACGGTCCTCGGCGAAGTCGACATCGCCGTGTTCGCGAACGTCCTGGCGAGCGCCGCGCGGAACGCCTCCCCGGACGGGGACGGAGCGACGTCCTGGGACGACGCGCTGCGCGTGTGGGCGCGCTCCTACCGTGCCGTCCTGGGCGCGCACCCCAACCTCGTGCCGGCACTCGCCCCCGGTCCCGCGCGCCGCCCGAACGCGCTGCGCATGGCCGACGCCGTCTTCGGCGCGCTCGTCGTGTCCGGCTGGCCGCGCGCGCAGGCGACCCGGGTCGGGGTGCTGATGCGCTACTTCGTCACCGGTTCCGCGCTCGGCTCGTTCGCGGGCGGGTTCCCGGACGACGCCGCCTTGTACGTGGGGGACTACCCGCACCTCGACCAGGCCCACCTGCTCGCGGAGGCGCAGCGCGAGATCAACGAGAACGCGTTCGAGGCGGGCCTGGAGGCGCTGCTGCACGGACTGGCGTACCGCTACGCGCGCGTGCGGGTGGGCTGACGGGGCTCGGACGAGCTCGAACGCCCGTCTGCCTCAGGCAGGTTCGTCTCCGTGGACTTTTTCTCCGCGGACTTCGACTCCCGGGACTCCTCGGCAAGCCGGGCCATCAGCCGCTCGCCCTCCATGTCGACGTGCGGCACGGCCTTGTCGAGCCGGCGGGGGAACCACCAGGCGGCCTTGCCGAGCAGCGCCATGGCGGCGGGGACCAGCGCCATCCGGACCACGAACGCGTCCACCAGGACGCCGACCGCCAGTGCGAATCCGATCGGCTGCACGATCGGGTCGTGGCCGAAGACGAAGCTGCCGAACACCGAGACCATGATCAGCGCCGCCGCGGTCACCACGCGTCCGCCGTTGCGCACGCCGCCGACGACCGCGTCGCGCGCGGAAGCGCCGTGCGCGTACTGCTCCTTCATGCCCGACACCACGAACAGCTGGTAGTCCATGGCGAGTCCGAACAGCACGGCGATCAGCAGGATCGGGACGAAGCTCACCACCGGACCGACCTTGGGCACGTCGATCACGGCGTCGAGCCAGCCCCACTGGTACACGGCCACCACCGCACCCAGTGACGCCGTGACGCTGAGCAGGAAGCCGACCACCGCCTTGAGCGGTACCAGCACCGACCGGAACGCGAGCGCGAGCAGCACGAACGCGATGCCGACGATCACCGCGAGGAACGGCGGCAACGCCTGGCCGAGCTTCGCGGATACGTCGATGTTGGCGGCCGTCGTCCCGGTCACGTCGATGCGCGCCCCGGTGGCGTCGCGCAGGTCGCCGCGCTGGTCGCGGATCGCCTCGACGAGGTCCTTGGTGGCCACGTCGTCCGGGCCTGTGTGCGGGATCACGGTGACCAGCGCGGTGCGGCCCTCGGCGTCGACGGTCGGCGGCAACAGCGTCGCGACGCCCGGGAGTCCGGCGAGCCGGTCGGCCACCGTGCCGAACGCGGCGGCCGGATCGGCGGCGCCCCGTGCGTCGACCGCCACCACCAGCGGGGCGTTGAAGCCCTCGCCGAAGCCTTCGGCGACCAGGTCGTACGCCTCCCGCGCGTCCGTCCCGGTGGCCTGCGAGCCGCCGCCGGGCAGCCCGAGCCGCAGGTCCGCGGCCGGCAGCGCGAGCGTGACGAGAGCGGCGAGGCCGACCAGCAGCACGGCCACCGGGCGGCGTACGACGAACCGCGCCCAACGCTCGCCGGTCGCACCCTCCCGAGCGGGCGTGCGGCGCACCGGCAGGCGGTCGACCCCGCGCCCGGCGAACCCGAGCAGCGCCGGCAGCAGCGTGATCGCGACGAGCACCGCGACCACGACCGCGCCCGAGGCGGCCAGACCCATCACGGTCAGGAACGGCACGCCCGCGACCGCGAGTCCGGCGAGGGCGACGACGACCGTCAGGCCCGCGAAGACGACGGCGCTGCCCGCGGTCGCGTTGGCCCGCGCGGCGGCCTCGCGCGGCGGCAGCCCTTCGGCGAGGTTGCGGCGGTGCCGCGTCACGATGAAGAGCGCGTAGTCGATGCCGACGGCGAGACCGACCATCAGCGCGAGGACCGGGGCGGTCGTGATGATCTCGAACGTCCCGGACAGCGCCAGCAGTCCGGCCATTCCGACGCCGACCCCCACGAATGCGGTGAGCAGCGGGAGTCCGGCGGACACCAGGGTCCCCAGGGTGATGAGCAGCACGACCGCGGCGACCGCGAGCCCGATCGCCTCGCCGCCCTCGACGACGGCCAACTCGGTGTAGACGTCGCCGCCGTACGCGACCCCGAGCCCGGCGTCGCCCGCCGGCTCGGCCGCCTCCCGCACGGCGTCGCGCTGATGGTCCGTCACGTCGGCCAGGCTGCGGTCGAATTCCACCAGCGCGATGGCCATGCGCCCGTCCGGTGACACCGCGCCCGTCGTGTACGGGTCGGGCACCGCGACGACACCCGGGGTCGCCGCCATGCGGGCGACGGCCGCCGAAACGGCCTCGCGCGCCTCCGGGGTGGCGGCGCCGCCCGGGGCGTCGGCGGCGAAGACGACCTGGGCCGAGCCGTGGTCCTGGGCCGGGAAGGCCTCCTTCACGCGGTCGAGTGTGCGCTGCGCCTCGGTGCCCGGGACCTTGAACTCGTCGCTGGTCGAGCCCGCGAACGCGCCCGCGGCGGCGACCGCGGCGAGGAGCACGGCGATCCAGACGGCGAGCACGGTGCGGCGCCGGTCGTGGCAGTAACGGCCGAGGCGGTACAGGTACGTGGCCATGCGTCGTCAGCCCTTCGTCGGGTCCAGGCAGGGGACCGGAGCGGTTGCGACCACCGTACGCGCAACTTGTTCAGCTGACAAAGTCGAGTAACCAAGTCGCATAACAAAGTCGAGCAAACCAGTCGATTAACCATGTCGCTCGACATGGGCATCCGATCGGGTGATTGACGCGGGCATCCCCCAGGGGGGCGGCGACGCGGGCGCCCGACCGGATTCCTTGATCGGACGGCTACCCTGGCCCGATGGCCCACGTCCCCGCGTCCGAGAGGCGCCCGCAGCTGATCGAGGCCGCCATCAGGCTGATGGCGCGCGAGGGCATCGCGGCCGGCAGCACCCGGGCCATCGCCGCCGAACTGGGCGTGGCCCAGGCGACAGTGCACTACACGTTCGGTACCAAGCGGGACCTGTACCGGGCCGTCGTCGAGACCCTGACCTCGGAGTACATCGACCAGGTGACGGTGACCGCGCTGCCCGAGGACGGCACCTTCGACGAGCAGGTGCGCACGCTCGTCCACGCCCTGTGGGCGCGGGTCCGTGCCGAGCCCGGCCGCAGCACGCTGCTGACCGAGTTCACGGTGCTGGCCCTGCGCGACCCCGAGCTCCGCGACATCATGCGGGCCCACGAACGGACCATCGAGCGGACCGCCGCCGACATCCTGACCGGGCTCGCGGCCGAGGCGGACCAGGTGCTGGCCGCCCCCGCGCTCGACATCGCCGTCCACTTCCTGACCGCGCTGGACGGCCTCATCCAGCGCTACCTGCTGTTCCAGCCCGCGCCCGGCGCCGAGAACGGGACCGCGCACGGCAACGCGGACGACCACACGGACGGCAACGCGGAAGACACCGCGGACGCCGACACGGACGCCGACGCCGACGATGCGCGGCGTGCCCTCGACCTGCTGGTGGAGGGCACCCTCGGGCTGTGCCTGGGCCCGCGCGCCGACCGCCGCTGAGCCACCCGAGGCACGTTGCCGGGCGTCCGGCGAAAAAGTCCGCGCGGCACCGATGAGTTCCCGTGCGCGGGTGAGTCCATAGAGAGACGGCACATTCGCGTACGAAACCCAGCAGGAGGCTCCCATGACCGGCAGCGGATTCACCGCCTGTCTCTGGTTCGACGGCCAGGCCGAGGAGGCCGCGGCGCACTACCTGTCGATCTTCAAGAACGGCTCCATCGGACGCGTCAACCGGTACCCCGAGGGCGACTACCCCGAGGGCACGATGGGCAGGCCGGGCGACGTCATGGAGGTCGAGTTCGAGGTCAACGGCCAGAAGTTCGTCGGCCTCAACGGCGGCCCGCAGTTCAAGTTCAACGAGGCCGTCTCGTTCCAGGTCCAGTGCGCCGACCAGGCCGAGGTCGACTACTACTGGGAGAAGCTGTCCGAGGGCGGCGAGACGGGCCCGTGCGGGTGGCTCAAGGACAAGTTCGGGCTGTCCTGGCAGGTCTTCCCGGAGGCGCTGATCGACATGATGACCGACGCCGACCCCGAGAAGGCCCGCCGCACCACCGAGGCCATGATGAAGATGTCGAAGATCGACTTCGATGCGCTGCGCAAGGCGTACGCCGGCGAGTGACACCCGGCGCGGACCTGCCGAGCGCACACCCGGACACACCCAGGGCGCGTCTCTGTCGAAAGACAGAGACGCGCCCTTTCCTTCGGCCGATGTCCCGGCCCCCGCCCGCTTCGTAGCGTCTTCCCATGATCACTCTGGAACGCCTCACCAAGCGGTACGGGGACGCCACCGCGGTCGACGACCTCAGCCTCGTGGTCCGGCCCGGCGGCGTCACCGGCTTCCTCGGCCCCAACGGCGCGGGGAAGTCCACCACCATGCGCATGGTCCTCGGCCACGACCGGCCCACGTCCGGCCGGGCGCTGGTCGGCGGCCGGGCGTACGCCGAACTGGCCCACCCGCTCCGCGAGGTGGGCGCGCTCCTCGACGCGAAGGCCCTGCACCCGGGGCGCTCCGCCCGCGACCACCTCCGCGCGCTCGCCCGCACCCACGACATCCCGCGCACCCGCGTCGACGAAGTCCTCGGTCTGGTGGGCCTGTCCGACGTCGCCGGACGCCGCGCCGGGACGTTCTCGCTCGGCATGGGCCAGCGCCTGGGCATCGCCGCGGCGCTGCTCGGCGACCCCGAGACGCTGATGTTCGACGAGCCGGTCAACGGACTCGACCCGGACGGCGTGGTGTGGATCCGCGGCCTGATCCGGTCGCTCGCCGCCGAGGGGCGGACGGTCTTCGTGTCCAGCCACCTGATGAGCGAAATGCAGCTCACCGCCGATCAGTTGGTGGTGATCGGACGCGGGCGGCTGCTCGCCGACGCGCCCCTCGCCGAGGTGCTCGCCGGAGCGCCGACCGCGGGCGTCGTCGTCCGCGGCCCGGAACTCACCGCGCTCTCCCGCGAACTGGCCGCCGCCGGTGCGGTCGTGCGGGACGAGGGGGACCGCCTCTCGGTGGCCGGCGCCTCCCTGGAGGACGTGGGCCGCACCGCCCACCGCCTGGGCGTGCTGCTCCACGAACTGAGCACCAGGCAGGTCTCGCTCGAACAGGCGTACATGGAACTCACGGCCGACGCCGTGGAGTACGGAGGCACCCGATGACCGCGCTGCGACTCTCCGCCCTGCGACGCTCCCTCGGATCCGAGTGGATCAAGCTGTGGACCGTACGCTCCACCTGGTGGGCGCTGACCGCCTCCGTCGTCCTCATGGCCGGATTCGCCGCCGTCATGGGCGGCGACTTCGCCGGCGACGTCGAGAACGGCGAGACCATGGACGGCACTTCGATGGGCATCGCGGAGCCCGCCGCCGATGCCGCGATGCTCGCGCAGTTCGGCCTCATCGCCTTCGCGATGCTCGCCGTCACCGGCGAGTTCGGTACCGGGGCGATCCGCGGCACGCTGTGTGCCGACCCCCGGCGCGGCCGGGTGCTGCTGGCCAAGACCCTCGCGGTGACCGCGGTGGCGGCGCCCCTCGCCCTCGTGCTGGCGCTGCTCGGCCTCGCGGCCGGGGACGCCGCGCTCGGCGAGTACGGCACCGGCGGCACCGCCGTCGAGGACGTCGCGGCGATCACCGTCTACTTCGTGCTGGCCGCGGTGTTCACCGTCGGTGTCGGCGCGCTGCTGCGCAACTCGGTCGGCACGCTGAGCGCGGTGATCGTGCTGCTGCTCGCGCTGCCCATCACCATCGGCGCGGACCGGGCCGCCTACCTGCCCGGCGGTGCGGGCCTCAACCTGCTGGGCGGCGAGGACCCGCCGTACTCGCGGCTGACCGCCGCCGCGCTGTTCGCGGCGTGGGCGCTGGCCGCGCAGCTCGCCGGCTACGCGTCGCTGCGCCGCCGCGACGTCTGACCGCTCACTCCACCATCCCGGCCTCGTACGCGAGGATCGCGGCCTGGACCCGGTTCCGCACCTGGAGCCGGGTCAGGATCGCGCTCACGTGCGTCTTGACCGTGCCCTCGACGAGGTTGAGGCGGCGGGCGATCTCCGCGTTGGAGAGGCCCTCGCCGATCAGGGCCAGCACCTCGCGCTCCCGCGGGGTGAGCACGGCGACCCGGTCGGCCGCCTGCGCGGTGCGCACCGACCGGCCCATGGTGTCGATGACCCGCTTGGCGACGCGCGGCGACAGGTAGGCGGCTCCGTCGGCCGCCGCCCGGATCCCGGTCGTGAGTTCGCGCGGGTCGCCCGACTTGAGCAGGAAGCCGGTGGCCCCCGCGTCGATGGCCTCGGCGATGTACGCGTCCTCGCCGAACGTCGTCAGGATCACCACCGCGACCTCCGGCAGCAGGCGGCGGATCTCGGCGGCCGCGGCGAGGCCGTCCAGGCGGGGCATGCGGATGTCGAGGACGGCGACGTCCGGCCGGTGCAGGCGGGCGAGTTCGACCGCCTCGGCGCCGTCCTCGGCCTCGGCCACGACCTCGATTCCCGGGTCGGCGGCGAGGATTGCGCGCACTCCGGCGCGGATCAGCGGCTCGTCCTCGGCGAGGAGGACGCGTACGGGCGTACTCACCGGACGACTTCCCGACTCGTCGGGCGGGTGGTCGGCGCAGACGCCGCGGGCGGATCGGCCGGGGACGGCACCGCCGCGGGGGCCGCGGCCGTCGGCCCGGCGTCCGAACGGGCCGCCGGGAAGCGGGCGGTCACCTCGAAGCCGCACGCGCGCGGCGCGGCCGCGAAGGCGCCTCCCGCGAGCCGGACGCGCTCCCGCAGCCCGATCAGCCCGCTGCGGCTGCCGGGCGCGGGGCCGCGCTCGGCGAGCACCGAAGCGGCGGCGGGCCTGCCGTTGCTCACCCGTACCTCCGTGGCGTCGTCGCGGTACGCCAGCGTGACGCGGACCTTCGCCCCAGGTGCGTGCTTCGCCGCATTGGTCAGGGACTCGCGCACCACGCGGTGGACGGCGAGGGCGAGGCCGGGTGAATCGGGGGCCTGGCCGGAGCGTTCCAGCACCACCGACATGCCCGACTTGCGCGAGCGGGCCACCAGGTCGTCGATCGACTCGTGCACCGGCTCCGTGGGGGCCGCGCGGTTGTCGGTCTGGAGCACGCCGATGATCTCGTGCAGGCGGTCGGTCGCCGCCGCCGCGCCCGCGCGCAGGTCGGCGGCCGCCGCGCGGTGCGCCTCCGGCAGCGCGGGGTCGACTTCGAGGACCGCCGCGCGCAGCGCCAGCAGGCTCAGATCGTGCCCGAGCGAATCGTGCATGTCCTGGGCGATGCGCGCGCGTTCCCGCATGCGGGCCCGGTCGGCGTGCATCTCCTGCTCGCGTTCCAGGTGCCGCGCGCGGTCCCAGCCGGCCGCCGCCAGCGCGCGGCGCTGCCGCAGGTTGCGGCCGATCAGCCAGGGCACGGCGGCACTGAACAGCAGTTCCGCGGTCAGTGCCCCCAGCGGCCGCATCCCCGCCGCCACGCCGCCCACGAACAGCGCCGGAACCGCGAGGGCCGGTGCCCAGGCCAGCGGCCGCAGCCGTCCGGTGCGCAGCGCGGCCAGGAACGCCACCAGCGCGACGACGCCGTAGTAGCGGCCGTCCCACTGTGCGAGTCCGATGCCGATCGCGAGGGAGACCGACGGCAGCTTCCACGAGAAGGCGCCCGCGACGGCGACGATGCCGAGCGCGGCCGCGAGGCGCGCGGACAGGAAGGGGTCGGGGGAGTTGACGGACAGGCAGAACGCCGTGACCAGGATCCACAGCGCGAGGTCGGCAAGCAGCGGCTTGCGCCGCCATATGCGGTCCGACGGGTCGATCATGCCTCGGACGCTACCCCACGACACGCGGGCCCGACCTCTGTCGAAAGACGTGGACCGTGGGTAGCGTGCACGGGGTGCCAAGCATCGATCCCGCAATCGATCCCGAAGTCGACGCCGCCTACACGGCCCGCGCGGTCATCTCTCCCGAGCACTTCGCGCGCTTGATGGCGCGCTACCGCGACGAGTCGGCCGCCGCCGTCGCCGGACTGGGCGGGACGCCCGGCGTCGCGTACGACGAAGCGGGCGGCGAACTGCTGGACGTCTGGGGGACCGGCGACCGGCCGCGCCCGGTGTTCGTCTTCCTGCACGGCGGCTACTGGCGGGCGCTGTCCCGGCACGACTCGGCGTTCATGGCGCGGGCGCTGGACGCGTACGGCATCGCCACCGTCGTCCCCGACTACACGCTCGCGCCGACCGCGACGCTGGAGGAGATCGTGCGCCAGGTGCGCGCCGCGATCGCCTGGGTGTACCACGAGGGTGCGGCGCACGGCCTCGACCCCGGGCACATCGTGGTCGGCGGCAGTTCGGCGGGCGGGCACCTGGCCGCGATGACGATGGTCGACGGCTGGCAGGCGGACCACGGACTGCCGGGCGACGTGGTCGCGGGCGGCTTTCCGATCAGCGGACTGTTCGACATCCGGCCGCTGGTGCACACCCATGTCAACGACTGGCTGCACCTCGACGAACCGCGGGCCGCGGCGCTCAGCCCGTTCCTGCTGGCCTCCGCGACCGACCGGCGCTGCCCCGCCGTGGTCTCGGTCGCGGCCCGCGAGGCTCCCGGTTTCCACGAGCATTCCCGGATCTTCCACAGCCTGTGGGAGGGGGACAGCGAGCCTTTCGTGGTCCCGGACCGCAACCACTTCGACGTCGTCCTGGACCTGGGCGACCCGGACACGCCGCTGAGCCGCGCGCTCCGGGGGCTGTTCCCGGCGACATAGCGGCGCGGTGCCCCGGTCGTCCGGCCGTCAGGCCATGGTGTCGAGGATTTCGCGGACCATGGCGTGGGTGGTCCCCGCGACGTCGCCGCCGCGATGATGGTGCACGCGGCGCCGATGGACCACATCGGCATGGGCTCGCTCGCCATCAGCAGTTGGAAGGTCGCCTACACGGGTCGCACTTCGCACGCCGCGGCGATGCCGCACAAGGGCGTCAACGCCGCCGACGCGATGATGATCGCGCAGGTCGCGATCAGCGCCTACCGGCAGCAGATGATCCCCGGCGGCGTCGTCTCCGGCATCGTCACCGGCGGCGGCGAGGCGCCCAACGTCATCCCCGGCCGCGTCACCGCCGACTACGACTGCCGCGCGGCCACGTTCGACGACCTGGTGGCGCTCAAGGACCGGGTGCGCAAGTGCTTCGAGGCGGGCGCGCTGGCCACCGGCGCGGAGCTCGAACTGGCCGATGTGGGACGGGACTACGCCGACCTCGTCCAGGACCACGGGCTCGGCCGGGCGTACCGCAGGGCGGCCGCGGCCCTGGGCCGCGACGTCGACCGGCCGGGCTTCGACGGCGACAAGGGCGGCTCGACCGACATGGGCAACGTGTCGCACGTCGTGCCGACCATCCACCCGATGATCGGGTACGCGTGCGGCGAAGCCATCATGCACAACCCGGAGTTCACCCGGTTCGGGACGACGCCCGGCGCCGACAAGGCGGTGCTCGACGGCGGCCTCGCGATGGCCTGGACCGCCGTCGACGTGGCCTCCGACGAGGCGGCGCGCGAACGCCTGCTGGCCGCGCTCAGCTCGCGGGAGCCCCGGCCAGCAGGTCGATGAGGCCGAGCAACACCGCGCGGCAGGAAGCGCGTTCGCGTACGTCGCACATCACCGTCGGTACGTGCGGGTCCAGGTCGAGGGCACTGCGGATCTCCTCCTCGGTGTGCTCCAGGACCCCGTCGAACACGTTGACGCCGACGACGAACGGCACGCCCCGGCGTTCGAAGAAGTCGATGCTGCCGAAGCTCGCGTCCAGGCGGCGGGTGTCCACCAGGACGACGGCACCCAGGGCACCCGTCGCCAGGTCGTCCCACATCGACCAGAACCGCTCCTGGCCCGGCGTGCCGAACAGGTAGAGCACCAGGTCCTGGTCGAGGGTGATGCGCCCGAAGTCGAGGGCCACCGTGGTGGTGTCCTTGCTCGCCAGGCCGTCGAGGTCGTCGACGCCCACCCCGGCGACCGTCATGATCTCCTCGGTGCGCAGCGGCGGAACCTCGCTGACCGAGGCGACCAACGTGGTCTTGCCGACCCCGAATCCGCCCGCCACCAGGATCTTCACGGCCATCGCGGCCGCCGGCACCGGCACCGCCAAGGCGCCGGCGCGGGCACCCGCGTCGGCGTCGGTGCCGACGGACGGAATTCGGGCAGGGGGGACGTGGGCAGAGGGGAGGTGGCTAGAGCCGACCGAGGCCATCCCGCACCTTTCTCAACAGCTCGGCATTGGGTTTCTGGGCCATGGAGATCGGCGCCCGCACGGTCACCCGGCCGCCGGCCACCAGGTCGCCGATCAGGATCTTGGCGATGCTGACCGGGAGCCGGACCAGCGCCGCGATCTCCGCGACCGCCTGCGGCGCCCGGCACAGCTCCAGGATCTCCCGGTGCTCCGGGTGGAGCGCCGCGTCGCGCCCTTCCGGCGCCGGGTCCACCGTCGTGACCAGGGTGATGAGCGTCAGGTCGTCGGCGGGGCGGGTGCGCCCGCGGGTCAGCGTGTAGGGCCTGACGAGCGGGCCGGCGTCCTCGTCCCATTCATAGGAACTCATGCCGCCACCCCGCTCTGCTCGGGGGCCGCATTCGCGGGGCGCAATCCCTTACCGATTCGCTCGCTGCGCTCACTCATGTGAAAGCTCGCTTCTTCGGCTCATGCGGGCGATGCCGCGTCCGTGTCGAACCTCGGTGTCGTGCCCAGGTATTCGCCCACCTGCTTGACGAGCGTGTTCATCTCGAACGCGACCACGCCGACGTCGGCACGTTGGTCGGTGAGCACGGCCATGTGCGCGCCGCGCCCCGCCGCGGTGAGGAACAGGAAGGCGTCCTCCATCTCGATGAGCGTCTGGCGCACCGGACCGCCCTGGAACGTGCGGCCCACGCTGCGTGCCAGGCTCGACAGTCCCGACGCCGCGGCGGCCAACTGCTCGGCCTGGTCCCGGGCGAAGGTCTCCGAATGGCTCATGACCAGCCCGTCCTGCGACAACACGACCGCGTGCCGGGTGCCGGGCACCCGCTTGACCAGGTCGGTCAGCAGCCAGTCGAGCCGGCTGTCGGTGGCGGTGGTGGGCTGGGTGGTCATGGGCGGTCCCTCTTCGGTGGTTCGCTGGTGTGCTCGGCGGCCCTGGCCCGCTCGGAGGCGCGCTGGAACGCGGAGATCGTGGCGGCGGCCTGCTGCGGGGTCGGACGCGTCGCCGCGTCCGTGCCGTCCCCGTCCCCGTTCGCGGGCGGCTCGGGCTGCGCGCGCAGCGGTGCGGCCAGGCTCGCCTGGCGCACCCGGCGGGGCAGCGCCTTGGTACGTCCGGCCGGTGCGTCGGCCCCGGCGGGTGCGTCCCGGCCGGCCTCGGCGGGGCGCGGCACCACGGCCACGGGGACGACCGGCGCGACCGGCTCCGTGCCGCCCGGCATCCCCGGCTCGCCGCCCGGCGCGGCGGGCTCCCGGGGACGCCCGGTCTCCCGGACGTGCTCGGCGGCGTCGTGGGACGGCACCGGGAGGGGGACCGGTGTGCCGTCCGTCTCCGACACGTCCGACACATCCGACACGTCCGACGCGTCCGTCGTTTCGGCGGAAGGCAATTCCTGCTCCTCGGAGTTCTCCGGGGCCGGCTCGTCGGGCCGGCCGACGATCAGTTCCCTCGGCAGGAACACGATCGCGAGGGTTCCCCCGTACGGCGACGGCCGCAGCGTGACGCTGATGCCGTGCCGGTGCGCGAGCTGCGCGACGACGAACAGCCCGAGGCGTACGTCGTCGGCCAGCGCGACCATGTCGAACGGCCGCGGTGCCGCCAACTCGGCGTTCAGCACCGCGTATTCGTCCTCGCCCATGCCGAGGCCGCGGTCCTCGATCTCCACCACGAGGCCCTTGGCCACCGCCATGCCGCGCACCTCGACCGGCGTCTCGGGCGGCGAGAACTGCGCGGCGTTCTCCAGCAGTTCGGCGAGCAGGTGGATCACCGGGCCGACCGCGGCACCGGAGAGTGCCAGGTCGGAGGCCACGTGCACGTCGATGCGGCTGTAGTCCTCGACCTCGCCGACCGCGCTGCGCACGACGTCGACGACGCGCACCGGCTTGCTCCACCGGCGCCCCGGGGGGTGCCCGCTGAGGATGACCAGGTTCTCCTCGTAGCGGCGCAGGCGCGTCGCGAGGTGGTCGAGCATGAACAGGTCCTCCAGGACCTCCGGGTCCTGGTGCCGGCTCTCCATCGCGTCGAGCGCCCGCAGTTGGCGGCCGACCAGCGATTGCGTGCGGAGCGCCACGTTGTGGAACACCTTGGCGTGGCCCGCGCGTTCGCGGGCGAGGCGGGCGGCGCCTTCGAGGGCGGCCCGCTGTGCGGCGGTGAACGCCTCGGCGACCTGCCCGATCTCGTCCCTGCCGTGCGGCAGTTCGGGGAGTTCCGCGGCGGTGTCGACGTCCTCGCCACGGCTGAGCCGCTCGATGGCGTCCGGCAGGCGGTTCTTGGCGACGTCGACGGTGGCCGCGTGCAGGCCGAGCAGCCGGCGCCGCAGCGAGCGGGCGACGGCCCAGCACAGCAGGCTGACCACGACCACGACGAGCAGGCCGAGGGCGGTGATGAGCCAGACGGTCAGCTCCAGGTCGTCGACGCGTTCGCGCGAGTCCTGCACGATCGCCCCGGCGCGCGTGGTGTTGAGCGTGGTCAGTTGCGGGGTCAAGGCGTCCAGGTTCGCCCGCCAGGTGGCGGCCTCGGCCGGGAGCGGGATGCCGGCGCCGGCCGAGGGGGCGCGTACCGCGGAGCCGAGCACGGCGTCCTCGACCGCGACCAGCAACCGCCACTGCGGGCTCTCGGTCAGGGCCTGGAACGGACCCTGGAACTCCGGTTCGAGGCTAGGCCGGATCTCCTCGGCGTAGAGCGAGCGGCGTGCTCCGGCGGCCTCGGCGAACTCGATGAACTCGTCGGCGCCGAGCCTGCCGGCGACCGCCGCGTACGTCAGCACCGCGTCCTCGCGCGCGATCATCTCGGTGGCGCGGAACATGTCGACGAGCGTTTCGGCCCGGGCCGTCAGGTGCCCGTCGGCGTCGATGTGGGACAGCGCGGCGAACGTGAGCATCTGCTTCTCGACGGCCGCGGTGTACGGCGCCAGCAGGTCGGCACGTGTCCCCTGGCGCTTGTCCACCGCGTCCCGGACGCCCGGCAGGCGGTCGCGGTCCTCCTGGATCGCGTGCGCGCGGTCCAGGACATCGGCGTCGGTGTCCGCGAGCCCGTCCAGCACGCCGACGAACTCGCCCAGCGCCGCGTCGGTTTTCGCGCGCACGTCCTGGAGCGCGGTGCGGACCGGATCGGACGGTGCCGCGAGCCACGCCGCGCTGAGGCCGCGCTCCTGCTGCAACTGCGCCATCACCGTGTAGGCGGGCAGGCCCGCCTGCGTCGCGATGTTGTTCTGGTCCTTCAGCTCCGACGTCTTCGACCAGAGGTACTGCGCCGTGAAGCCCCACAGGCCTACCAGGGCGAGCGACGGCACGATCGCGAGAATGACGAGCAGCGTGCGTATCGAGGAACGGCGCCGCTGCCGGTCGAGCCCGGTCAGCGCCCGGCGGGGGGATCTCATCGTCTCCCTAAGGGAAGAGAGCGGGCCGAGGGAAACGGCATGTGCCGGAAGAGTTTCCGGGAGCGCGGCCCGAATGTCCATATCCAGCACTGAGCACAATTTCGGTCAAGTGCGGTCGGATTCGGCGACCGGGCGGGACCGGGCGGGCGGGTCAGGCCGACGGCGCTCCCACGCTGTGCCCCTTGAGCCGTTCCAGGTCCGCCGCGCGCACCTGGATGACCAGGGCCGCGACCACCGCGGCGACCACCGCGAAGGCGGCGGCGGTGATGAACGCGGCGGTGATTCCGTCGGTGAGCACCTGGTGGGCGTACGAGGTCGGCAACTGTCCGGTGCGGTCGAACTCGGCGCGCTGCTCGGGGGTGGCCTGCCGCATGAACGCCGCCACCTGGTCGTCGGCCGAGTTCTGGCTCGCGGTGCCGTACACCGTGACAAGGATCGACAAACCGAGCGAACCGCCCACCTGTTGTGTTGCGTTGAGCATGCCCGAGGCCGCGCCGGTGTCCTGCTCCGCGACGTTCGAGACCGCCATGAGCGTCAGCGACACGAACTGCATGCCCATGCCGAGCCCGAAGACGAGGATCGGCCCGAGCACGCTGCCGAGGTACGTGCTGTCCACCTCGATCTGCGTCAGCCAGGCGAGGCCGCCCGCGGCGAGCAGGGCGCCGGTCACCATGAACGGCTTGGGGCCGTACTTGGGCAGCAGTTGCGAGGCGAGGCCCGCGCCGACCGCGATCACCGCGCTCACCGGGAGGAAGGCGAGTCCGGCGCGCAGCGGGCTGAAGCCCAGGACGTCCTGCACCCAGAGGGTCAGGAAGAAGAACATGCCGAAGATCGCCGCGGCGAGGCACAGCATGATCGCGTATGAGCCGGACCGGTTGCGGTCGGCGAACAGGCGGAGGGGAGTGATGGGTTGGCGCGTCCTGCGTTCGATGGTGAGGAACACCGTGAGCATGACGACGGCGCCGACGAACGACGCGATGGTCAGGCTGTCGCGCCAGCCTTCCTGGGCGGCCCGGATGAAGCCGTACACGAGCAGCCCGACGCCCAGGGTCGAGGCGAGTGCGCCGGCCAGGTCGAACTGCCCGGGATGTCGCTCGGATTCGCGGATCGAGCGGGGAGTGGCCAGCGCGATCGCCAGCCCGATCGGCACGTTGACGAAGAAGATCCAGCGCCAGTCGAGCCATTCGACGAGCATGCCGCCCGCCAGCAGGCCGATCGCGCCGCCGCCCGCGGACACCGCGGCGAAGACCCCGAACGCGCGGTTGCGCTCGGGGCCTTCGGAGAACGTCGTGGTGATGAGGGCCAGCGACGTGGGTGACGCGATCGCGCCGCCGATGCCCTGGAGGGCACGGGCCGCGAGCAGTTGCCACGACTCCTGGGCGAACCCGCCGAGGAGGGACGCCAGCACGAAGAGCAGCACACCGAAGATGAAGACCCTCCGGCGCCCGAGGATGTCGCCCGCTCGGCCGCCGAGCAGCAGCAGGCCGCCGAACGTCAGCGTGTAGGCGTTGATGACCCACGACAGGCTCGTGGTCGAGAAGTCCAGCGACGTCTGGATGTGCGGCAGCGCGATATTCACGATGGTGATGTCGAGGACCACCATCAGCTGGCACGACGCGATGACGAGCAGCGCTATCCCCTTGCGGCGTCCGCCCTCGGGGGCGGAGGCCGCATGCGCGGGTGCGGTGTGCGGACTCGTCATGGTGGTTCCAGGTGCTCCCGGCGCCGGGCCCCGGGCCGGCGGACGTGCGCATCGGTCGTCTGTCGGCCGTCCGCCGGTGGTCCCGTCGGCCGTCCGTGGATCCGGACCTGCGCCTCCATCGACCGTAACCCCGCGTGCCGGGTCTCGCCTCCCTGCGGACGAACGGCCGCGCCCGGGGCTTACTCCCGCAGGAGTAACGCCTGCTCCGGGGCACCCGCGGCAGTAAGGCGCTTCTCCGTCGCCCGCCCGACGTTCCGCGGGCCGTCCGCCGGAAGCCTGGATGCCAGGAGTCCGACGGCATTCGCGGGAGGCGGGGCGGCATGGACGCAAGGACAGGCACCGGCACAGGCGGCGGTACCGGCGCCGGTACGAGGACGGGCGCACCCCCGGGAGGCGCGGGCAAACGGCGCTCGGTGGCCCGGCCCTGGGTGTGGGGCGTGCTCACGCTGTGGGTGGTGCTGGCGGCGGCGCTGGTGCCGCTCGCCGGCAAGCTCGCGGATGTGCAGAAGGACGAGGTCGTCTCGTACCTCCCGGCGAGCGCGCAGTCCACGGATGTGGCCCGCGTGACGGCGGACATGCCCGGCGGCGACACCACCGACATCTCGGTGGTCTACCACCGCGACGGCGGCCTGACCGCCGACGACCAGGCGGCGGCCGGAGCGCAGGCGGGCGAGATCGCCGGGCGGTTCGAGACGGTCGGCGGGCTCGGCACGCCCTCGGCGTCGGCCGACGGGCAGACCCTCGTGTACACGTTCCAGATCGCCGAGTCGGCCGGCGAACCCGGCGACGTGGTCAAGGACGTCCGCGAGGTGACGGATCGTCATGCACCGGGCCTGGACGTGCTGGTGGGCGGTCCGGGTGCCGTCGACGCGGACATGGACGAGGTGTTCGACTCCATCGACGGCACGCTGATGATCGCGACGCTGCTGGTGGTGACCGTTCTCCTGATCGTCACCTACCGCAGCCCGTTCCTGTGGCTGGTCCCGCTCGTGTGCGTCGGCGTCGCGGAGGTGGCCACGCGCGCGCTCGTCTACGTGATGGCCGACTACGGCGGCTTGACGGTCACCGGGCAGAGCGGCGGCATCATGACGGTGCTGGTGTTCGGTGCCGGTACCGACTACGCACTGCTCCTGATCGCCCGCTACCGCGACGAACTGCGGCGTACCGAGCGCCCGTTCGACGCCATGACGGCGGCCTTGCGCGGCTGCGGGCCGGCGCTGGTCGCGTCGGCCGGGACCGTGGTCGCCGGCCTCCTCTGCCTGCTCGCGGCGGACATGAACAACCTGCGCGGCCTCGGCCCGGTGGGCGCCGTCGCGGTGGCGTGCGCGCTGGCGGTCATGACGACGCTGCTGCCCGCGCTGCTGGTGCTGTTGGGGCGGCGGGTCTTCTGGCCGCTGATCCCGGCGTACGGCAGCTCGCCGCGCGTCAAGCGCAGCGCGTACGCCCGCATCGGCGGGTACGTCTCCCGCCGACCTGCGGGCATTCTCGTCCTCGGCGTCGTGGTGCTCGGTGCGCTGGCGATCGGCACCGTCAAGCTCCCCGGCGAACTGCGCATGGCCGACGGGTTCACCAAGACGCCGGACTCGGTGGTCGCCGCCAAGACCCTCGCCCAGGCGTTCCCCGAGCGGGCGAGCCAGCCGATCGCGGTGATCACGCGCACCGAGCGCGCCGACGACACGGTACGGGCGGTCGAGGCGACCGAGGGCGTGGCCGACGTGGAGTCCGGGCGCTCGGCGGACGGCTGGACCGAGATCGCCGTCTTCGCGAAGGACCGCCCCGAATCGGCGGGCGAGGAGTCGACCATCGGACGGCTGCGTACCGCGCTCGGCGATGTCGCCGGCGCCGACGCCTCGGTGGGCGGTCCGACGGCCGAGCGCATGGACCAGGACACCGCGACCTCGCGTGACCAGAAGGTGGTCGTGCCCCTCGTCCTGATGGCCGTCCTGCTGATCCTGATCGTGCTGCTGCGCAGCCTGGTCGCGCCGCTGATGCTGGTGGCCGCAGTCGCACTGGTGTGGGCGGCGTCGCTGGGAGTCGGTGCGCTGGTCTTCGAGCCGGTCTTCGGCTTCGAGGGCGCGGATCCGGGACTTCCGCTGCTGAGCTTCGTGTTCCTGGTCGCGCTGGGGGTCGACTACGGCATCTTCCTGTTGCACCGCATGCGCGAGGAGGCGCTGTCGGGCACACCGTCGGACAAGACCGTGGTGCCGGCGCTGACCGCGACGGGCGGCGTGATCGCCTCCGCCGGGTTCGTGCTGGCCGCGACGTTCTCGGTGCTGACCGTGCTGCCGCTGGTGATGCTGGTCGAACTCGGGTTCGTCGTCGCGGTCGGCGTGCTGCTCGACACCTTCGTGGTGCGGACGTTCCTGGTCACCTCCGCGAGCACCGTGCTCGGCCGGAAGGTGTGGTGGCCGGGCGCACTGGCGAAGCCCGGGAGCGACCGGCGGAAGGCCCCGTCCGATCCGGATGGCGACGGGCCGGGCGGCCGGACGGACACATCGCCGATGATGGCCGGATGAACTGGCATCTCCACAAGGTGAGCAGGGTGTCCCGCCCCACCCGGGCGGACGCCCTGCTGGCCTTGGCCGTAGGCGTATTCGGTGCCGTGTTCGCGCTCGCGGTGCCGGGCGGCCGGGCGACCGACCCGGTCGCGATCCTGCTGCTCCTGGCGGCGAGTGCGACCCTGCCGTGGCGCCGGCAACGGCCGGGCCTGGTGCTGTTCGCGGTGATCGCGATCACGGTGCCCTTCCACATGCTGGACTACCGGCACGAGGCGGCCTCGCCGATCGCATTGGTCGCGCTGGCGACCTTCTCGGCGAACGTCGCGCGTATCAAGGCCCTGATCATCGGACTTCTCGTCATCGTGGTCGCGTTCACCGTCATGGCGATGGTCAAAGAGCAGAGGGTGAGCGGCGACCACCTGGGCGCGCTCGGGTGGATCTTCTTCTCCGCCGTCGCGGGCCAGGCGTGGCGCTGGCACGCGGCCTACGTCGCGTCGATCATCGACCGGGCGGAACGTGCCGAGCGCACCCGCGAGGAGGAGGCCCGCCGCCGCGTCGCGGAGGAGCGCGTACGCATCGCCCGCGACCTGCACGACCTGCTCGCGCACAGCATCACGCTCATCGGCGTGCAGGCCGGGGTCGCGGCCCACCTGGCGCGGCAGCCGGACCCGGACGGCGAGGTCCTGGCCGCGGCGCTGGAGACCATCGCGGACGGCTGCCGGGCGGCGCGGGCGGAGGTGCGCTCGACGCTCACCGTGCTGCGTGACCCGGGCGAGGCACCCGACCAGGGCGCGGTGCCCGGGCTCGCGGGGGTGGGGGACCTCGCCGAATCCGTGCGCGGCGCCGGGGTCGACGTCGTCGTGGAGGTGGACCTGGACGCGGTCGCCGACGAGGCGGCGCCCGCGGTGGGGGTCGCGGCGTACCGGATCGTGCAGGAGGCGCTCACCAACGTGGTGCGGCACGCGGAGGCGTCGCGCGTCACGGTGGGCGCGGTGCGCGAGGGCGGCGTACTGCGCCTGACCATTGCCGACGACGGCCGCGGCGCGGTCGCCGGGTCGTCCGAACCGGCGGACGGGCCAGGCGGGTTCGGCATCCTGGGGATGACGGAGCGGGCGCGCAGTGTGGGCGGCACGCTGACCGCCGAGCCGGGGGAGACCGGGGGATTCACCGTACGCGCGGTTCTGCCGCTGCCCGTCGCGACCGCGACCGGGACTGTGCCCGCACCCGCTTCACCGGAGGCATTGTGACCACCCTGCGTGTCCTGCTCGCCGACGACCAGCACCTGGTCCGCGCGGCGTTCTCGATGCTCGTCGACTCGGCTCCGGACATGGCCGTCGCGGGCCAGGCCGAGGACGGCCACCGGGCCCTCGAACTGACCCGCGAGCTCAGGCCCGACGTGGTCGTCATGGACATCCGCATGCCGGGGCTCGACGGCATCGAGGCGACCCGGCGCATCGCGGACGACCCCGACCTCGGGGACGTCCGGGTGCTGGTGCTGACGACGTTCGACGACGACGAGAGCGTGCTGGCGGCGCTGCGCGCGGGTGCCGCGGGGTTCCTCGTCAAGGACACCCGGCCCGCCGAACTCCTGGACGCCATCCGGGTGGTGGCGGCCGGCGACGCCCTGCTCTCGCCGGGGCCCACGGCACGCCTGGTGGCGCGCGTGGTCCGGCTGCCGGAGGCCGTCGCCGCGCCGACGGTGGCGGGTGCCGCACTGGTGGCCGAGCTGTCGGCGCGGGAGCGCGAGGTGCTGGCGCTCGTGGGGCGCGGGCTGAACAACGCCGAGATCGGCGGTGTGCTGGGCCTGAGCCCCCTGACGGTGAAGACACACGTCAGTCGAATATTGGGCAAGATGGGCATTCGCGACAGGCCGCAACTGGTCGTCGCGGCCTACGAGTCGGGACTGGTGCGGCCGGGGGAGCCGACGGCGCTGTGAGCGCGGTGCGGCAGCCGGTCACGTGCGCGGCCGGTACGCGCGCAGGAACACCTCCAGTCCGGCGTCCACGATCCGGTCGACCTCGTCGTCCGCCATCGGCAGCGCGCCCAGGAACGTCCGGCTGGACACCTCCGTGCCGGTCAGCAGCACGAAGTGCAGGGCGGCGCGCCGCGGGTCGGTGATCTCCAGGAGCCCCTTGTCGCCGAGTTCGGCGAGCTTCTGGGCCAGTCTGGCGTTGACCGGGCGGGGGCCCGCCTCCTGCCACGCCTCCAGGACCTCGGGCGGGAGATGGCCGGCCTCGGCCTGGATCTGCCGGACCAGCGCGAAGTGCTCGGGGAACTCCGTGCCGGAGGTCGCCCACTGGCGGGCGAAGGTGCGCAGGTCGGCCTCGAGGTCGGTGATCTTGGCGAAGTGCCGGTCGATCTGCGCGATGTGCGCGTCGCGTACGCGGGACGCGCTCTCCGCGATGACCGTGCGGAACAGCTCGTCCTTGTCCGCGAAGTGGTTGTAGATGGTGCGCGTCGAGACCCCGGCCTCCTTGGCGATCTCGCCGATGCTGCCGCGCGTGTAGCCCTCCCGCGCGAAGACCGTCAGCGCCCCGCGCAGGACCGCCTGGCGCTTCTCCATCAGCCCCCGCCGCGGCCGCGCCTCGGCCTCGTCGATCCCGGTCATGCGCACGCTCCCTCGAAGAAGATTGCAATGGTCATTGTACTTTGTGCAATGCACGTTGTACTTTACCTGTGTCGGGTCGCTCGAGGGAGCGGAAACCGATCAGCCCGGCAACTTTTTTCATGACGATTCAGACAAATCTGATAAACCTTGCAAAGGGGACTGCCATGACCGTCACCACCGCCTCTGCCGCCGCCGCACCCGCCGCCTCCGCCGCCCGGACCCCGATGCGCCTGGCCGTGATCGTGGGCAGCAACCGCGACGGGCGCTTCGCCCCCGTCGTCGCCGACTGGATCATCGGCGAATCGCGCGGACACGGTGCGTGGGAGGTCGACGTGATCGACGTGGCCACCACGAAGCTGCCCGACGTCATCGAGGTGCCGGGCATGTCGCAGGCCCCCGAGATGGCCGAGCTGGGCGAACGGCTCGCGGCGGCCGACGCGTTCATCGTGATCACCCCCGAGTACAACCACAGCTTCCCGGCCGCGCTCAAGCACCTCATCGACCTCTTCCGCGACGAATGGCGGGCCAAGCCGGTCGGGTTCGTGTCGTACGGCGGCATGGGCGGCGGCCTGCGCGCCGTCGAGCAGCTGCGCCTGGTCTTCGCGGAGCTGCACGCCGTGAGCATGCGCGACAGCATCAGCTTCCACATGGCCTGGGAGCGGTTCGACGAGGAAGGCCGGCCGGTCGACGCCGAGGGCTGCGCGTCGGCGGCCAAGGGGATGCTCGCCCAGCTGGAGTGGTGGAGCCGGACCCTCTCCGAGGCCCGCGTCGTCCGCCCGTACGACGTCTGACAGTGAGGATTGGTGATGGCGCCGCTCGGAGGTCTGACTCTCCGACTGACTGACGCTTCGGCTGTCCTTCTGGGGAATCGTCGGCCGTCTGGGCGGTGCCACTCGGCGCGTGGCCGGTCGGGCGTCTGTGACTTCATAGGAGCCCGGCCAAAGGTCCCATCACTGTCTCGTCCGTCAGCCCGACCGGCCCGTGCCCTCCCACAGGTGACCGTTGGAAGGGCAGCACACACCAGCATGGCAGACGCGACAGCGGTGGTCGGCGGCATCGACACCCACACCGACATCCATCAGGCCGCGGTCGTCGACACGGTCGGCAGGCATCTGGCCACCGAGGCGTTCGAGACCACCCCGGCCGGCTACCGCCGGCTGCTGGACTGGCTGTCCTCGCACGGCGAGGTCCGCGCGGTCGGGGTCGAGGGGACCGGCGCCTACGGCGCCGAGGTCGCCCGGTTCCTCACCGCGCACGGCGTCACCGTCGTCGAGGTCGACCGTCCCGACCGCAAAGCCCGCCGCAGGAGCGGCAAGTCCGATCCCGTGGACGCCTACGCCGCAGCGACCGCGGTCCTGTCCGGCCGGGCCGGCGGAACTCCCAAGGCCCGCACCGGGATCGTCGAGGCGATCCGGGCCCTGCGGGTGGTCCGCAAGAGCGCGGTCAAGGCCCGCACCCAGACGATCAACCAGATCCGCACCCTGATCGTCACCGCGCCTTCCGCCGTCCGCGACAAGCTGCGCGGCCTTGCCACCCGCGAACTCGTCGACTCCCTCGCCCGCTCCCGCCCGGCCGGCGACTCCGCCGACCCGGCCTGCGCGGTCAGGACCGCCCTGCGGCGGCTCGCCCGCCGCTACCAGGCACTCGACACGGAGATCAAGGACGCCGACCGGGAGATCGGCCCGCTGGTCGCCCAGGCCGCCCCGACCCTGCTCGCGCTGCCAGGAGTCGGCCCCGAGACCGCCGGCCAACTCCTGACCAGCGCAGGCGACAACCCCGAACGGCTTCGCTCCGAAGCGGCGTTCGCGCACCTGTGCGGCACCGCACCCGTCCCCGCATCGTCCGGCCGCACCCACCGCCACCGCCTCAACCGCGGCGGCGACCGAGCCGCCAACAACGCCCTGCACACCATCGTCCTGGTCCGCATGAAATACGACCCGCGCACCCGCGACTACGTCACCCGACGAACCGCCCAAGGCATGACCAAGAAGGACATCATCCGCTGCCTCAAACGGTTCGTCGCCCGCGAGATCTACAAACACCTGCCCCACACGACCGGCATCACTCAACCGCTCCCACAGATCCCTTGACGATCTATAGGAGCTTCCCCGCCGGGACCGACGCCGAACCGTCCGCTCACGTGCCCCGCGCGCCCCCGCGCCCGCCCGCCGCCGATGGAGCCCCCATGAGCCGCGCCACCAGCTCCGCGAAACCCCTGCCCGTCCCCGCCCTCGGCCCCACCAGCCGTGCCGCGTACGCCGCGACGCTCGCCGTCGTCCTGTTCGGCTACCTCGTCCTCCCGATGTCGATGTCCGGCGCGACCGTCGCGGTCCGCCGCATCGGCACCGACCTCGACGCGTCGGGCGCTTCCCTGCAATGGGTCGTGACCGGCTACTTCCTCGCCGCGTCGTCCTTCATGCTGGTGACCGGCTCGCTGGGCGACCTCTTCGGCCGCCGCCGCGTCTACCGGCTGGGCGCGGTGGTCTACGGGGCCGGCAGCCTCGCCGCCGCCTTCGCCCCGAACATCCTGCTGCTGGACGCCGCACGCACGGTGACCGGCGTCGGCGCCGCCGGCGTCATGGCAGGCGGCGGCGCGATCCTCGCGACCACCTTCACCGGCGCCGCCCGTACCAAAGCCTTTGCGGCGATGGGCAGCATGGCGGGCGTCGGCCTCGCGATCGGCCCGACGGCGGCCGGCTGGCTGGTCGGATCGCTCGGCTGGCGCGCGATGTTCGGCCTGTTCGGGTCCGCGGGCCTGGTCCTGTTCATCGGCGCGTGGGCGCTCACCGAGTCGCGCGCCGTCGCCAAGCCGCGCCTGGACCGCGCCGGGATCGCGCTGTTCATCTCGGGCCTGGCCCTGGCCATGTTCGCGATCACGCAGGGCGCGCAGGCCGGTTGGGGCAGCCCGCGGGTGCTGGTCCCGGGCATGGCGGGGCTTGCTTTGCTCGGCGCCTTCGTCATCGTCGAGCGCCGCGTCGCCGGTCGCGGCGAGCGGCCGCTGCTCGACCTGTCGCTGATCGCCAACCGCCGCTTCAGCGGCTGGCTGCTCGCGGCGATGGCCTCCGGTGTCGCGTTCGGCGGCATGCTGGCCAACCTGCCGACGTACTTGCAGGGCGCCAACGGGCTTTCGTCGGGCGACGCGGGACTCGTCATGCTGATGCCGACGCTGCCGATACTCGTCCTGCCGGCGATCGGCGGGCGGCTGGTCACCAAGGGCGTCCCGCCCCGCGCCCTGGTCGCCTTCGCGCTGCTGCTCATGGCCGCCGGGAACGTCTGGCTGACCGTGCTGCACCCGGGCATCGGCGCCGCCGGGCTGGCCGGTCCGCTGGTGATGATCGGGTCGGGTCAGGGGCTGGTCGCGGGCGTCATCGACGCGCAGGCCATGAGCGCGGTCGCGCCGGAACGCGCGGGCATGGCGGCCGGTTTGCTCAACACCGTGCGCGGCAGCACCCAGGCGCTGACGATGGCCCTGTTCGGATCCGCACTGATCACGCTGCTGGAACGCAGCCTGGGCTCGGCACCGCTGGCCGGCCACGTGGCCACCGGCGACATCCCCGCCGGGCCGGAGGGCGCGTACCTGGCCGACACGCTCACGGACGCGTGGCGCGTCATCCTGGTGGCCGTCGCCGTCCTGGTGGCCCTCGCCGCAATCACCGTCTTCCGCCTGCTGCGCCCGGGTTCCCCCGACGCGGGCGACGAGGGCCACGGCGCCGCCGACCACCAGGCCGCAGGCCGCCACGAGACCGAGTCCCCCGACCAGTCGAAATCCCACGCCGCAGTCGGCGCCAACCGTCGCTGAGACCGCCGTTGAGAGCTTCCCCGAAAGGCCGGAGACCCGTCTCCGGCCTTTCGGCCGTGCCTCACTGGCCGTCCAGAGCCGCGCTCGGGCTCGGAAACGTCGGGTACGCCGCGGTGCGGGCGCACAGTCAACCAGTTGGAGTGGCGGGGTGGTTCGAAGATCCACGGCGTCGGGCACGTAGCATCGGGGTCATGTCCGACACTGTGCGAATCGCCCTGGTCAGCGGGAGTCTGCGAGCGGGTTCGGGGAGTACCGCGCTGCTTCAGACCGTTGCGGAGGTCGTCGGGCCCGACGTGGTCGCGGCCCGAATGTACTTCGGCATGGGGGCGCTGCCGCACTTCAACCCGGACGACGATTTCGACCCGCTCCACCCGGCGGTCGCGGAGTTGCGCGGCCTGATCGCGGGCGCGGACGCGTTGTTGTTCAGCACGCCGGAGTACGCGGGCGACATGCCGGGCTCGTTCAAGAACCTGCTCGACTGGACCGTCGGCGGCAACGAGATCGTGGACAAGCCGACGGCATGGCTGAACGCGGCGCCTCCGGGACGGGCGCAAGGCGCTCACGCGGCGCTGCGCACGGTGCTGGGCTACACGGGTGCGCGCATCGTCGAGGAGGCGTGCGTACACCTGCCCGTGCCGCGGGACGCGATCGACGCGGAGGCCGGCACGGTGGCGGATTCCGGCGTACGCGAGGGGCTGCGGGAGGCCGTCGCCGCGCTCGTCGCGGCGGTGCGGGCGGAGCGGCCCGCGCCGGTTCGGCCTGTGGCGGAGAGCCTGGGGAGTCCCTGGTAGCCCCGACCCCGGGGGTTCGGCGGCGGACCAGGCGGACCAGGTGGAGCAGGCGGACTAATTGCGTGCGGCGGCGATGCGCCGCAGCGGTGGCTCGGTCTTGGGCGGCTGGCGGCGCGGCGGCAGCTCGTCGAGCAGCGTGGTCGCGGCCTCGGTGACCGCGCGCACGGCCTGCTCGAACGCCTCCTCGGTGCTCGCGCTGACGGACTGCACGCCGCTGATCTTGCGGACGAACTGACGGGCCGCGGCCTCGATCTCCTCGGGCGTCGCGGCGGGCTCAAGGCCCCTGAGTGTGGTGATGTTCCGGCACATGGCCCCAGGGTAGGCACGCCTCCTGACATACCGGGCACCGCGCGTATGCGGAGACCGCGTGCCGGGCGTCATGGTCCCGGCTCGGGATCAAGCGCACGCTCGACCCCGAGGGCCTGGCCCGGGTCGGGTGCCGGACCGGGGGACGCGGTTTGGCCGCCCGGTGCCCCGGGGGCAGCCAGCCCGAGGGCGGCGGGGCCGGGGGCCTGGGCGGGCAGGGGCGGCGTGGGTCCGGGGAGGGGCCCTGACCACTTCTGCGCGGCCTCCTCCTGGTACTCGGGGGTCAGCCGCGTCTGCTCGTTGGCGGAGACCATGAGCCGGTCGTACTTCATGTAGTCGACCGGCACCTCTTTGGCGGAGCGACCGCGGGCTTCCTGGTACCAGCCGTACACCGCCCGACTGGCGTCGTCCGAGGCCTCCGGCTGGACGCTCATCTCGGCCAGGCTGTCGGCGTTGCGCTCCGACATATTTGTGCCCGCGTACTCACCCGTGGTGAAACGGGAGACGGCGACACCGACCGCGTTGCGATACGGCTCACCCTGAGAGTGCTGGTCCAGGCTCGCGGTTTCGTCTGCACGGACTTCGGCGCCGGTACGCCCGGGGGCGGGAGGGAGAAGGCCGGACTGTGCGCGGAAGTTGCGTTCCATCACCACGAGGTCGTCGTCGGCGACCTTTGCCAGAGCCTTCCTTTGTTCTTGAAGGTGGTTGTCGATGTAGTCCTGCGCCTGTCTCACTATCTCCGGTTCGACCTCGACGAACACGGCGTCTGTTATGTGCTGTTGGGCCATTGCCGCGGACACCGGCTCAACCGGCCACACTTCGTTGAAGGCCGCGTGCCCGCTCTCGTGGGCGACAAGATGGGCGAGCCCGAAACGCGCTGCCTCGCTGGAGTGACCGGTATCGGCGGCGGACCGTCCTTCGCGGTCCATCTGGTCGCCGGCCTGCGGTGTGAGCCGGTGCGCGTCGTACCAAAGCACCCCGTCGGCTGGCTCGCCCCGCTCGGCTGCGGTCTCCGAACCGGGCGCAGGCCTGAACACCGCGCGGGTCGTGGGCTCCAGTTGCTGCTTGAACCGGTAGTCGACGTGGACTTCACCCACGCGCGTGAGCTGGTGAAAGCGCGCGAGCACGAGCTGGTCCATGGCCAGGCGGCGGGCCTGCAATACGTCGACGTTCGGTGCCAGCGAAACCGGTACGTCGTGCCCCGCCACCCTGGACATTCCTCGTTGCAGGAGGGACTGCACCTGGTCGAGCGTCGTGGACCGGCTCAACGCGTGGAAGTCGGCGAAGTTGCGCATCTCGTCGCTGAGTCTCGGCAGGCGGCCGAGAACGGTGGCCGCGCCGCGCACGACGTTCTCCCAGCGGCGTCCCATGTCCCTCCGAAGTGACGGCGGCGAGCATGGTAACCGCCCTATGGCGGGACTATCCGGACAACGAAGTCGCGGCGCGGGCCGGGTCGGGGGCGGGGCTCATCGTGCGACGGGACCGGTGGCATCCCAGCCGGGCGCGTGTTTGTGGGGCATGACGCTGCCGGCCAGCACCTCGTCGCCGCAATGGCGGCACACCAGCGCGGCGTCGAGATCGTGGTCCTCGTGGCGGAAGATCACCGGCGGCGGTTCCTCCACCCAGCGGTCGCCCCACGCGGCGAGCGTCTGGAGCACCGGCTGGAGATCGCGGCCGGGCTGCGTGAGGTGGTACTCGAAGCGCGGCGGGCGGTCCTGGTACTGGCGGCGCTCCAGGATTCCGGCCGCCTCCAGCGCGCGCAGGCGCGTGGTCAGGATGTCGCGCGGCGCCCCGGTGTTGCGCGCGATCGCGTCGAAGCGGCGGTTGGCGAGCAGGATCTCGCGCACCGCGAGCAGCGCCCACTTCTCGCCGACCAGGGCGAGCGCGGACGCCACCGAGCAGGGGCGGCCCGTCGTCCGCGGCGCCGCGATGCGGGAATTCTCCATGGGCACAAGGTTGCCATTTCCAACTCACTGGCGCTACTTTCGCTGCATGGCGAGTTGGAATTTCCAACTATGGAGGTCCGCTCGTCGATCAGGGGCGTCATCACCGTCCGAAAGGCGGCACACCATGACCGAGGCGTACATCGTCGACGCCATCCGCACCCCCGTCGGCAAGCGCAATGGCGGACTCGCGTCCGCGCATCCCGCCGATCTCGGCGCGCACATCCTGGCCAACCTCGTGGAGCGGACCGGCGTCGACCCGGCCGCCGTCGACGACGTGGTCTTCGGGTGTCTCGACGTGATCGGCCCGCAGGCCGGGAACATCGCGCGCACGTCCTGGCTCTCCGCCGGACTGCCCGCGTCCGTCCCGGGCACCACCATCGACCGCCAGTGCGGCTCGTCGCAGCAGGCCGTGCACTTCGCGGCGCAGGCCGTCATGAGCGGCACCGCCGACATCGTGGTCGCGGGCGGCGTGCAGAACATGAGCATGATCCCGATCTCCGCGTCGCTGCGGGCCGGACGCGAGTTCGGGTTCGACAGCCCGTACGCCGGCGCGCTCGGCTGGCAGAAGCGCTACGGCGACCAGGAGATCACCCAGTTCCGCGCGGCCGAACTCATCGCCGAGAAGTGGGGCGTCGGCCGCGAGGAGATGGAGGAGTTCGCGGTCGCGTCGCACGAACGCGCCATCCGCGCCGACCAGGAGGGCCGGTTCGCGGGCGAGTTGGTGCCGTACGGCGACGTCGTACGCGACGAGGGCCCGCGCGCCCCCGACTGGGACAAGATCCGCTCGCTGCCCACCCTCCGCCCCGACGGCCGCATCACCGCCGCACTTGCGAGCCAGATCTCGGACGGCGCCTCCGCGACCCTCGTGGTCTCCGAACGCGCCCTGCGCATGCACGGTCTGACCCCGCGCGCCCGCATCCACCACCTCACCGTGCTCGGCGACGACCCGGTCTACATGCTCACCGGACCGATCCCGGCAACCGCCCGCGCGCTGGAGCGCACCGGCCTCACGATCGACGACATCGACCGGATCGAGATCAACGAGGCCTTCGCGTCCGTGGTCCTGGCCTGGCAGCGGGAGACCGGCGCCGACCTCGACAAGGTCAACGTCAACGGCGGCGCGATCGCCCTCGGCCACCCCCTCGGCGCCAGCGGCACCAAGCTGTTCGCGACGCTTCTCAACGAACTCGAGCGCAGCGGCGGCCGCTACGGCCTCCAGACCATGTGCGAGGGCGGCGGCATGGCCAACGTCACCATCATCGAACGCCTCTGAGCACTCTCCGCAGTCTCCGCCGTCTCCGGTAGAACCACGCGGCGGGCCCGCGCCCGGGCCCGCCGCACCCACCGGCACACCCACCACACGCCCGCGCCACACCTGCGCACCTGCGCCACCCCCGAAAGGCCCACATGAGCGAGACCAGGGACGTCGTCGAGGAGTTCTTCCGCAGGACCGGCGCGGGCGAAATGGACCGTGCGGGCGCGATGTTCGCCGACCACGTGGACTGGTACATCTACGGCGCGCCGGAAGTCCCCTGGACGGGACAGCGCGCCACCGGCGTCGAAGCCGCCGCGTTCTTCCGCGACCTGCCAGGCCATCTGACGGCGGAGGAGTTCACCATCGACCGCATCCTGGTGGACGGCGAACACGCGGTCGCCATGGGCCGCATGAAGCAGCGGGTACGCCACTCCGGCGGCCTCTTCGAGACACCGTTCGCCTTCCACCTCACCGTGCGGGACGGCCGCATCACCCGCTACATCCCCTACGAGGACAGCCTCGCCCTGGCCCGCGCGTACGGCGTCGTCTGACCTGACCTGACCGGACCCTGCGTGGACGCGGACAGGAAAAGCCCAGGTGATCCCCTACCGACGGCACGGGCGGCGTAGAGTCCACTGCCGTGGAAGGGCTGTTGCTGAAGCTGTCGGCGCTCGACCCTGATGCGGAAGCCGCAGTCCGGGTGATCGCCTACTTCGACGCGCTGGTCACCCACGGCGCTTCCGCCCACGCGGTGGTCCGGGCCACCGCGGCGCTGGCCGAATGCCCGGCCGGATGGTCCCGTGACGACGGGACCATGCTGCGGTACGCGCCGGACGGCACCGCCCTCGGACCGCTCACCGCCGCACCGCCCTCCCCGCCCGCGAGCGCCGCCTCCGACTGCGGCACGGTCTGGCTGGAACGGCCCGGCGCGCCGGCTCCCCTCGACGCCCTCGTCCTGGAGCGCATGGCCGTCGCCGCCGCGGCGGTGTGGCGCGGCGCGACCCGGCGCCACGAACCCGGGGACCCCGCGCTCGTCGAACTCGTCCTGTCCGGGCAGACCGAGCCGGAGGCCCGGGCGCGGGCGCTGCGCCTCCTCGGGCTGACGCCGGGACGGCCGCTGCGTGTCGCGGCGGTGCGCGGAACGCCGCCCGCCACCTCCGCCAACCCCGCGTCGCGGCAACGCGCCGCACGAGGGGGATGCGGCGCACCGCGAACCGTGCTCGACGGTGTGGCGGCCGTCCTCATGCAGCCACCCGCGGACCGCGACACATACACCGGCCCGACCCCGGCGGCCGGTATGACCGTCGGGATCGGCGGCCCGGTCGAAGCCGAGCACGCCCGGCGCTCCTGGGAACAGGCCCGGGTCGCCCTGCGGTTCGCGGACGCGGCCACGGCACCTGTCGTCGAGTACGACGCCTTGGGGAGCCTCGCCGTACTCGCGGACCTTCCTGCCGAAACGCTGCGGAGCCACCCCGAACTGGCGGCCGTCGAGGCGTACGCGCAACGCCCCGGCGGCGAAGCCGACTTGGCCGTGCTCGCCGCCTTCTGCCGCTCCGGCTCGCTGCGCGGCGCGGCGACCCGGCTGCACCTGCACCACAGTTCGGTCGCCGACCGGGTCACGCGCGCCGGCGAGGCACTGGGCTGGGACCTGGCCGACCCGGCCGACCGCTTCCGCGCCACGCTGGCCCTCACCCTCCGCCGCCTCGCCCGCGACTGAGGGCCGCTCGTTCAGCCGAGCAGGGCCCGGCGCAGTACGGCGATCTCCTCGGCGCCCTCGCGCCGCGACACCTCGGCCTGCCGGGCGAGGCGTGACGCGTGGAACGTACCCGGGAACAGGTGGAGTTCGACGTTCACTCCGGCGGCTAGCAGGGCCTGGGCGTACGCGATGCCCTCGTCGCGCAGCGGGTCGAACTGCATCACCGATATGTACGCGGGCGGCAGCCCGGACAGGTCGGTGGCGCGGGCCGGTGCCGCGTACACCGGTACGTCGTCACCGCCGCGCCGACCCGGGCCGAGGTACGCGTCCCAACTGATCTCCGCGTTCGGCCGGTTCCAGCCGGGGGTGTCGGTGAACGCGACCATGCTCGGGGTGCCGAGACGGTCGTCCAACTCCGGGATGCCGAGGTACTGGAAGCACAGCTGCGGCCCGCCGCGGTCGCGGCACAGGAGCGCCAGCGCGGCGGCCAGGCCGCCGCCCGCGCTGGCCCCGTGCACGGCTACGCGGCCCAGGTCGATCCCCAGTTCCCCGGCCGACGCGACCAGCGCCGACAAGGCGGCGTAGCAGTCCTCCAACCCGGCGGGGTACGGGTTCTCCGGTGCCAAGCGGTACTCCACGGAAGCGACCACCACGCCCAACTCGCGGCAGATCTCCAGGCAGCCGGGGTGGTCGAGCTCGATCGAGCCGATGACGAATCCGCCGCCGTGCACGTTGAACACGAGCGGGAGCGGCCCGCCCTCGGCGCCTTGGGGCCGGTACAGCCGCACCGGGACGTCCGGCGCGCCTTCCGGGCCGGGCACCGTCGTGTCCAGGACGTCGACTCCGGAGGTGTCCGGTGCGCCGAAGAACTCGGTGAGCATCGACTCCATGCCGCGCATCGCGACCAGGTCGGTGAGCGGGGTACCGGGCATCATCGCCACAGCTGCGGCGACCTCGGGGTCCAGGGCGTATGCCATGCGTCACCTCGACTGCTGGAAGGGAAGACTGCCGGGAAGGTGGAGGCGGCCCGAGGCAGAGGGGGAGCCTCGGGCCCGGTCCGATCTTCCCGTGAGCCTTGTCGCAGGCGCAGCCGCCATGTGTCGGTACATCGGTGTCGGTGGGCCGACAGGCGTACCGTCACCCGGGATCCACCGACTTTGCCGCACGCCGACGCGCGGGGGTTCCCCGCTCGAACCGGTGGAAGACGGCCCAGAGGGCAGCCAGCACCGCGGCGAAGACCGGAAGCCATGCGAGGCGTTGCGGCACCCAGAGGGCATGGTCGGGCGCGGTGTGCAGCCCGGGCAGGGTCCCGGCGGCGCGGAGCGACACCGTGGCGGCCATCATCGCCGTCTGGTGCCACAGGAACACCGTCATCGCCGACAGGTTCGCGAGGGCGACGACCGCCCACAGGCCGGGGCGGCGCATCGCTCGGGCAAGGGGCTCGCGGACCAGCATCGCGAGGCCGACCTGGGCGAGGCCGAAGGCCACCGCGGCGAGGGTGGGCGGGTTCAGGTTCGACACGGTGGCGCCGGGCACGCCGACCATGCTCGCCGGGTAGCCCGCGGCCAGGACCAGCACGATCGTTGCCGTCGCCCCGCCTGCGAGCAGCGCGTAGGCCGTCCGCCGTGCGGTGAACGCGCCGTGTGCCCAGGCCACGCCGAGGAAGTACGGGACCAGCCAGCCCGCGAGGATGTTCACCCAGCCGAGCCAGGACGGGCCGTCCCACGCGAACCGGCCCGCGTCGACGGCCGCGACGAGTGCGACGAGCAGGGCGAGTCCGTACCAGCGGGTGCGCCGCCACAGCGCGGCTACGGCGGGTGTGAGTGCGGTCAGTGCGGCGTACACGACCAGGAACCACAGGGGGCTGAACACCAGCTTGACCATGCTGCGCAGGGTCCCGAGGTCCAGACCCGCCCAGGTCAGGACGCTCACCGCGGCCGCCCACACGCCGAGCAGCACGGCCGCCGGGCGGAACAGCCGGCCCATGCGGGCGCGGACCCGGGTGCCGTGGGGGACTTCGGCGCCGCGCAGGCTCAGGGCCCCGGAGTAGCCGCCGACCAGGAAGAACACCGCGAGCGTCTGGAGTACCCAGCTCACGGGGGTGAAGGCGGGCATGTCGGCGAGCGGGCTGCGTACGCCCAGCCCGTCGCCGGTGTCGACGAACGCGGTCACCAGCCAGTGGCCGAGGACGACGCCGACGATGGCTAGTGCGCGCAGTGCGTCCGCCGCGCGGTCGCGGTGCGGGGGAGTGGCGGCGTCTATCCGGCGTACGGACGCGGCCCAACTCTTGTGCACCGTAAGGGACTTCTCAATGGTAGTCGGCACGAGCCACCTCCGATTCGCGCCCGAGGGCGATGAGGGCGAGGTTCCGCAGCGAGGCGGTGCCCGGTTTGAAGTAGTCGCTGTGGCCCGCCGATCCGGCGTCGAACACCCGTGCGCCGTAGTCCCCGGACACAGGATCGGCACCGAAGCCGAACCCGAACAAGCGGGCATGTGGTACGAGTTGGATCCAGTCGTGGGATCCGCGTCCGGCCCACACACGGGCCGTCGTGCCGAGGTCTTCGGCGGCGTCGACGCCCGTGCCGGGGCTCCCGAAGAAGGCGATGTCGTCCACCGGCGGCCCGTCCGCGGCCTTCGCGCATACGACCGTGCCGTAGCTGTGGCACAGCAGGCCGACGGACGCGGCGGGGTTGAGCGTACGAAGCTCCGCCACCAGCCCTTCGAGCCGGTGCGAGCCGCCCACGGCGCGGCCTTCGGTGAGGACGGCCGGGCTCAGCGAGGCGGGTGCGGCGTAGCCGAGCCAGGCGACGACGGCGACGTCGGTGCCCGGTGCCTCCGCGCGCATCTGGTCGGCCAGCGCCCGGGCGCTCCCGCCGGCGAACTTGCGCGAGTCGAAGTTCGTGACGCGCCCGTCGGCGCCGGGCACCACGACGGCGATGCGCTCGGCGCGGGCGAGATCCCCGAAGACCTCGACCGCCTGTCCGGAGCCCCGGGCATCGAAGGCGAGGAACTGCCGTCCGGGGGCCAGGAATCGGGCGAGTGCCTTCTGCTTGGCGTCGTCGTGGACGCGTCGTGCGGTCTCCCAGGCCCGGTCGATGTCGTCGCGTACCGCGCTGTAGCGGGCACTCGGATCGACGCCGAGCGGTGCCGTGGCGGCCGTTGGTGCCGCGTACGGATCGCCCGTCGGCGCCGCGGCCGTCGTGAGCGCGACGGCGGCCGCGGCCAAGGTCGCGGCAAGTACGGTGCGAACCCGTCGGCGTGCCCGGAACATGCGAATCCTTCCTGGTCAGCCGGATGTTGACTGCTGATCAGGAAGCTATGGATCCGAGCGTGTAGCCCGAATCGCGCCGAGGAGCCGTCTGCGTACGTAGTACCGAGGTATGACGGGGGTGAGACCCGAGGGGATGACGGACCTACCCGACCAACGGGATGGTGCCGCATGATGGGGAGAAGTTCCGTGTGGAGTTCGTGGGCAGTCCGTGAGGAGTCCGCGGGAGTCCGCGGGGGAGGAGGCCCGTATGGCCGAGGGAAAGCACCGGGGACCGCCCGCACCGATCGAACCCATGCCGACACCCCCGCCGCCCCCGCCCTCGGACGGTCAACAGCCCCCGGCGAATCCCGGACACGGCAAGTGACGCTGAGTCGCTCGCAGTTCGTCCCGGACCGGGTGTGGCCGTTCGATCCCGGCAGCCAGACGTACGGGTCGGTCGTCGACAGGACGGCCGACCCGCGGCGGTGGGCCGAACTCGTCGGCACCGACGTGCAGCTCGTCACCCAGTGGGACGACGGCGGGCACGACGGCCCTGAGCCCGGCCGCGTACCGTCGTCGTCCGCGTCCATGCCGACGGTGGTACGCGCGATGCTGCAAGCGCTGGATCCCCGGCCCGGCGGCCGCTACCTCGAAGTCGGCACGGGCACCGGCGAGACCGCCGCCCGACTCGCGCGCGCCGTCGGCCCGGAAGGGTCGGTCACCTCGGTCGAGATCGACGGAGCGCTCGCCGCCACCGCACGGGCCAACCTGGAGCGGGCGGGCGTCCACAACGTGAAGGTGATCCACGCGGACGCCTGGCACGGCGGGCCGGATGACGCGCCCTACGACGGGGTCCACGTCACATGCGGTCTGCGGGAGATCGCGACGGCGTGGGTGAGCCAGTGCGTTCCGGGCGCCCGCATCGTCGCCCCGTGGGGGACGGACTTCACGCCCCACGACTGGCTGCTCACGCTGGTGGTGGCCGAGGGTGGGCGGGCCTCGGGCCGCTTCGGCATGGGCCTGTCGTTCATGAAGATGCGCGCCCAACGCCGTGCGCACCCCGACCACGGCACGTACGCTCCGCCCGGATGGCTCGACCGCGCACGCCGCCGCGAGACGGAACTGACCGAGGCCGACGCCCGATCGATCACCGTCGGCGATGCCGCCCTCGCGATCGGGCTCCAAGTCCCGGGCTGCACACTGCACCACGCGATCGCCGACGACGCGGTCACCGTCTGGCTGTACTCGCTCACGGACGACTCCGCGGCCGCGGCGGGGTTCGCCGACGGCATGGTCTCCCAGGCCGCCCAGTCAGGTGCGCGGTCCCTCTGGGACGAACTGGAGGCGGCGTGGGACCGGTGGCTGGCGTACGACAGACCCCCGCCCGACCGCTTCGGCCTGACGGTCGACACTCAGGGCCAGTGGCCCTGGCTGCTGTCCGGCAGCGGAGAGCCCATCCCGCTCGGCCCCTAGATGATTGATTCCAAGGTCAGTGGTCAAAGGCGGTCAGTGAGCGGATGACTGGCCAGTCGGCGGTGTGGTTGTGCCAGATCGCGGTGGTCGGGGCGAGCGTCGTTGCGTGACGCGGACGGCCACGCCCCCTTGAATCAATCGAATCAATCATCCAGGTGCCGCTTCAGGCTCGACATCTCGTCGGCGAGCGTCGCGCGACAGGCCGCCCGAAGCCCAGTGATGGCTCCGTCGAACGAGGCGCGGTTCTTGTCCTGGCTGAGTTTGAAGACGGGTTCGATGCGCGGGGACGTCATGGTGAATCCCCGGATGTCGGGCACGTACTGCTCGATGAACTCCTCGCGGACGCCGAGGTGGGCGTCCTGGCTTTCGAGGAGGGCTAGCAGGTGGGCGCGCAATGCGTCTTCCGTGAGCGGTGCGGCAGGCCCTTGCATGTGCACAGCCGCGTAGTTCCAGGTCGGCACGTTCTCGTGGTCGTACCACGTCGGGGAGATGTAGCCGTCGACGCCGCGGAAGATGGCCAGGAGTTGTGATTCCTCGTCAAGGCGTTCCGCAAGGGCGTTGCCCGACGCTACGTGGAAACGAAGTGCCGGAGCCCGCTCGTCACCTCCCGGGTCGACTTCGATCGGAAGGTGCGACACGACAGGGTCGGTTGCGTCGAGCAGGATCACCGTGGCGAAGCTGATCCTCCTGGCAAAGTCCAGCGCGTACGCGAGCGTTGGTTGCGGCAGCCACGACGGAACGTAGGTCGTCATCGCGCAACTCTAGTCTGGGCGCCGCGCCCGAAAAGCGCCCATTGACGCCGGAGCCGGGCGACCCCTGTGGCCGGCGGCGCCCCCCGCGCCCCAAACCCGCGCCTACCCCTTGTGGTCAATCATCTGGACGGGGTGTGGGCTCACAACAGCGGCGTGAAGTGGTCCGTGCGGCCCAGCAGTGCCTTGCCGTGCAGTTCCAGGTTGACGCTCGGCAGGATCACGGCGTGCCGGGCGGCCACCGCCGAGTCGCGCCAAATGCGTTGCAGGGGACTGCTGTCCGCGAACCCGGCCGCGCCGTGGGCGTACAGCAGCAGGTCGATCGCCTTGGTGACGTGCCGGACCGCCCAGGCCGCGTCGGCGCGTATCCGGCAGCGGGCCGGGACGTCGGGGTACGTGCCGGCCTGAGCCGCCGCGTCGACCTCGTCCGCCGCGCGGTAGAGGTGCAGGTGCGCGGTGTCGATCATCATCGCCGCCTCGGCGAGCTGGAGCTGGAAGCCCACCGAGTCGGACTGCGCGGTGAAGGCGGTGTACGCGATGGCCTTGCCCGCGGCCTTGTCCCGCACGATCTCCAGCGCCTTGCGGCCGAGGCCCAGCTGCGGAGCGCCGACCATCAGCGCCAGTACGGCCACGGGCGCGGAACGGTAGAGCGCCTCGACGCCGGGATCGGTCGCGTGACGTCCCGCGATGGCCTGCGGAACCGAGGTGATCCGGTGCTCGGGTACGAAGACGTCCTCGGCGACGATGTCGTTCGACTCCGAGGAACGCATGCCGGCCACGAACCAGGTGTCCATGACGGTCAGTTCGGCGCACGGGATCAGCGCGACAGCCTGGTCGACCACGTTGCCCGCCGCGTCCGGGACGGGAATGCCGAGGGCGGCCCAATCCGAGTGCCAGGAACCGGAGTTGTAGGCCCAGCGTCCGGTCACCCGGTAGCCGCCGTCGACGCGTACCGTCCGCGCGTGCGGACTGAGGACGCCGGACACCTTGGCGTCGGGGTTGTCCGCCCACACTTCGTCCTGGGCCCGCTCCGGGAACAGCCCGGCGAGCCACGCCGTCGCGTTGCACAGCGACAGGACCCACGAAGTGCCGCCGTCGGCCTCCGCGACGGCCGCCGAGACGTCGATCATCGTGCGGAGCGAAGTCTCGTACCCGCCATAGCGCTTCGGGGTGGCGACCCGGAACAGTCCGGCGTCGGTGAGCCCGTCGATGCTCTCCTGCGCGGCGCGGCGGTCCTGCTCGCCGCGCGCGGCGTGCGAGGCGACAAGCGGTTGCAAAGCGCGGGCGCGGGCGACGAGTTCTTCCGTGGTCGGCATGGGCTGCCGCTCCTTCCACTCGGGGCCGGGCCGTGCACACACGACGCCGCCGCCGGGTGGCGGGAGGCTCACCACCAAGGCATCAGGCGGCGCCATCCTCGGCTCCGCGACGGCCGATGGTCAATGCATGGTTGGCTTCTTCGCACCAACCATCGGCACCCTGATAACGCCCGGCCCAGGCGCACCCGCACAAAGGCTCCAAGACCACGCGTCCACACATCACGCGTCCCACGGCGGCCGCCAGAGTGCCTCTGACGGGAACTCAGCTGTTGAGCCGGGCCATGTGCAGTAGATGAATCGGGAAGCCGTACAGCTGCCCGTCATCGCCCCGCGCTATCACTCGAGTCCCTCCACGCGAAGCAGAGCCCCTCGGGCGGTCGTCCCCGGGAGCCGTAGACGCTCGGGCGGCGCCGCTCGGGTCGTCACGGCGAGGTAGCGGTCCCGCGGCACCGGCTCGGTCAGGGGGTCGCGTTCCCGTGTGCAGTCACCGGTCGTCCGGCGCCGTCCCAATGGTGCAGGATCAACGTCCCGTCGATGAGCCACCCGTCGAGTGCGGGGAACAGCAGGTCTTTCGCGGCAGCCCGTGACAACCATCGGACCCGTTCGCCGGCCGCGACATTGGCGAACGTCAGCGAGTGCTCGTACTTGATGTAGTCGGTCACCGGTTCGGACACGAGCCTGGCCCGACGGATCTCAACCCCTCGGGCGGCCGTCTCGGCGGTGAGGGCGTACCACCCGGATCGCCACCTCTCCTCGGACTCGTCCGGCCTCCACTCGTCCAGCCAGGCACGGAACGTCGGGTCATCCGGGGTGTACTGGTCCCGCAGCTCCCAGTGGACCGCTGAGCGCTCGGCGCGGGCCAGAGCGTCATGTACCGGTGACGTCACCGGCGACCTCGCGAACCTGGGGGATGAACTGGAGCATGACAGCGGGCAGTCGTACCACGGTCTCGTGCTCCGGGATGTCGGTCGCGTGCGCAGGGATCGAGCCGACGCTTTGTGCCTCGAAGACCGTGGCCTCATCCGCCTTGTACGACTGGATGATGAGGTCTCCGGTGTCCTCGTCCAGCCAGATCGTGGGCGACCCGTTCTCCGGCGTAGGCGGGTAGATCCCCTAAAACTTGAGTGACATGACGCCTTCCCCTGAGGGCGTGGTGCACGGGGCTACACGCATTTCAGCGTGCCAGATTGTCCCCAACTTCGGGGCGACGACGCCGAAGCCCCTAAGAGAGCCCTGCCTCCCAATTGCTGGTGCCGAGAGCAACAACGCTAAGAAGTGGGCAACGCTCGGGACCAGGTTGATGCACAAATGTGCACGGGAACCATCTGACGGCGCCTTCGCGCTCTTGCTCGGCCCTCGTGGCCGATCGCCACCTGCGCGGTCCGTATGCTCCCGGCCGCGTGGCTCGCCCAGGCCCGCACCGGCGCGGTGATCCTGGTGAACCTCACCGGCTGGCTCCACGGGTACGGGCAGGCCCGCCTGACCGTGCTCGGGTCCGGAAACGCGGTCGGCGAATTCCTGCCCGGCACCATCTCCTTCATGACCGCGCGGCGCCACGCTGCCCCGGCGATCGACCACCGCGAGGCCCTTGCCGCGACCGGCGACGGGCGCCCGACCGCCGTCGGCGTGGACGTCCTTTCCGACTGGACCGGCCGGTTCGTCGTCCAAGGTGCGCTGCCCACCACGACCCACCTGACCGCCGCGGTCGGCGACGGCCCGACGCTGGACGACCCGATCGCCGCGGACGGCTCGTCCGCCACCCTCCTCCGGCAGGACGACGGCAGCTGGCACGTCCGCGAAGGCGGCCCCACCAGACTGTGGGAGAAGGCCGAACATGCCATCGCCGCCTGGCGCGACGCCGGATCACCCGCCGCCGACGCGTTCCGCCTGTGCATCACCCCGGCCGAGCAGACGGTCTACCTCACCGGCGCCGAGCTGGCCTGGAACCTCCCGCCCGAACCAACGGCCGCACCCCGGCCCCGCTGACGGTCAACCTGGCCTGCGCTTCGCATCCTCGGCCTGAACGAACGTACTTGCCTGCTCGCGCGTCATTTGGATCCAGGCATGCGGATCCGCATCGTAGAGCGCGCATTTCTCCCGCCACCGGTTGAGCCCGCCGGTGATGTCATCGAACGAGTGACACCATTCGCCCTCACCCGATGTGCCGTGCCAGATGACCCCAGGGCGGCCGGGATTCCGGCAAAGGTCGAAGCCGTGCAGGTACTGGAGGGCCGTTGCGACCAAAGGGTCCTCGAAGTCAGCGAGTGCCCCTTCGCCCTCCACCCATGGGACCGCCCACGCATGCACCGCTTCACGGGTCACTTCCCCCTGGACCAGCGCACGCCATTGAGCAGCTACTTCCGCGCGACCGGGCGGCGGTGGCGTCGCGTCTGGAAGGCTCATGAGCTGACTTTCCCAGCTGAGGAGCCGATGGGTCACGCCGATTACATCTCTGGATCGGCCGGATGGCTCCTCCGCCTCGAAGTCCTGGACGGACAGGTGTCGGGGTGACCGTGGCGGACCTGGGACGGGTCCGTCACGGCCGGGTGGTGCGAACTCCGGTGTGGGCTGCGCTTCCGCCCGCGTGGCGTGCGGGTCGGTGGCTCGGCCTCAGACGGGAGTTGCGTACTGGAAGGCGATCGCTTTTCCGTGTCGGCAGGGCCATTGTTCGATGCGGGCGGCCAGGACCGCGATCGAGGCGAGGCCGTAGCCGGATTCGCGGGCGGGTTCGAGCTCGGTGTCCGTACGGATCACCGGCATGCCCGGCCCGTCGTCGCAGACCACGCAGGTGAGCGTGCCGCCGACGGTGTGCTCGATGAGGCGGAGGCGGATCGTTGAACCCGGGCTGTGCACAACTGAGTTGGTGATCAGTTCGTTGACCGCGTACTCGATGTCGTCGAGCGCGGCCGCCGGGTAGGCCACGGCGAGGAGTGCGGCGCGGGTCGCGCGCCGCACGAGGGCCGGGGTCCTGCGGTTGCCGATGTGGGTGGCGGCGAGGAGCAGGTGGGTGAACTCCTGGTTCTTGCACGGATCCCGCCCAGCGCGAAGATCCGCGAGTACTGAGGACATGACCGACTCCCTTGGTTGCGGGGCCTGTTGGCTCATGTCTGTACGCGTACAGATGACGACACTGCGCAGTGGCGTGCCTCACAACGTAGAGTCAGCGAACAGTTACATGCAACATGGTTCGTGAAACTCGTTGAACGGATCACGCCGCGCTGCCCGCGCAACTAGTGTGCGAGGAGCTGGATCATCGGGAGGTGGACGAATGGCAATGTCGATGCATGCACGGCGTCAACTCGCCGGTGAACTCAGGCGCATTCGTCTCGGCGGGACTGATCACAGCCTCGAATCGGTGGCGACCGCGTTGGGTTGGAACAAAGCCAAGGTGAGTCGCATCGAGACCGCGAGAGTTGGCATTACGCGCCACGATCTTCAGCGTGTGTGCTCGCTGTATGGCCTGTCAGAGGATGCGTTGTCGCGGTTGGAAGCGATGCTGGAGGACAACGACGCGGAGTGGTGGCAGGCGTACAGCGACGCGATCACGGCGACCTTGGCCGAGTACATCTCGCTTGAGGTCCAAGCCGCGTCGATCACCATCGCGAGTTCGAGCGTGGTGCCCGGACTGTTGCAGACCAGCGGCTACATGCGTGCTGTGACGGGTGGCAGTCCATTCGTGACGGACACCGAGACCGCACAAACGATCGTCGATGTACGCACTCGCAGGCAGCGGGTGCTGATGGGCCCAACTGCTCCCGAGTTCACCGCGGTGCTGAGCCCCGCGATCCTGTACTTGCAGCCGGGCGGCCCCGCAGTCCACCGCGAGCAACTGCAACGGCTCCTGGAGGTCGGCGAGTTGCCGAACGTGCAGGTACGCATGCTGCCTCTCGACTCACCGGCAGTGAGCTTCATGGGGACCGTGACATTGTTCGAGTTCGCCGAGACCCTGGACGCAGGCGTGGTTGCCGTCGAGCATCAGGGTGGGATGGCGTTCAAGGACAGTTCGAGGGACGTCCGCCGGTTCCGTCGCACCGTGCGTTATCTGCGCGATCAGGCACTGACGCAGGAAGCCACAGACACGCTTGTCCGGACGAGACTGAAGGAACTATGAACACCAACGTTCGATGGCGTAAGTCCTCGTATTCCGCGAACGATCAGGAGTGTGTGGAGGTCGCGCCGGTTGACGGCCGAGCGGGCCTTCGCGACAGCAAATGGGCTGAGCAGGGGCACTTGGACATATCCGCCGCATCCTGGGTGGAGCTTGTCCGTGTCCTGAGGGGGTGACGGGCCGCCGCGCGTCAGCGGGTGTCTGGTGACTGCTCGGCGTGCAACGTCACGAAGGGCAGGAGGAGTTCGGCGGTTCGTTCCGGCTCCTCCAGGATGGGTGTGTGGCCGGCGCCCGGGAGCGTGTTGATCGTTGCGCCTGGAACTACCGCGTAGTGCGCGGCGGATGAGGGGCGCCAGCGGCGGTCCCGGTCGCCGAAGATCACGTGCAGTGGCGTGCCGAGGGGCTTCAGGCGCTCGGGAAGCGTCCGTTCGATCAGGTACGCGGTTGACGCCTGCAGCGTCGCGGCGAAGGCGTGGAACGGCGTGGCGCGTACCTCGTCGACCAAGTCCTGAGGGATCTCGTAACCCGCGCGGAAGCCGCCGCTTGCCAGTTGCCGGATCTGTTCGTCTGTCGGCGGCCACTCCGCGGGGTCGATCGCGAACGACTCCGGTGCGGTGTACGCGTCCATGCCCGGGCCGGTGTTCACCAGTACGAGCCCGCTCACGAGTTCGGGACGGCTCTCGATGAGAGCTGTCGCCGAATAGCCGCCGCTGGAATGGCCGATGACGACAGCCCGCCTGACGCCGAGCCGGTCCAGCGCCTGGCCGACCGTGCGTCCCTGCTCCGGCACCGCGTACCCCTGCCCGCCGACCGGCTTGTCGGAAAGCCCGTGCCCGAGGAGGTCGATCCGGATCACGTGATGAGAGGTGGCCAGGAGCGGGACCAGAAGTTCCCACGAAGTCGATGACGCTGCCGAGCCGTGGATGAGCAGCAACGCCGGGGCGTCGCGGGGGCCGTCCTGGCATATGTGGATGTCACCCACGTCCAAGGGCAGGATCGAGTAGTCGGTGGCTGTGAGCTGCCGCCCGTCAGAGAGAGTCATGGGCCAACCGTCGCCGTCGGCAGCGGGCGGTGGATTGGACAAATGTTCCCCCGACCCGGCGACGTAGCATCGGGACCATGCGGTCAATCGCCAACGAACGCGACCATCCGGCGACGTGGGAGGTCGCCCGTCCGTCGCTGCCCATTCGGCTGCCCGGCATCGACATGGCCGGGTTCCGCGTTCCCCATGCCCCCGCGGACGGCCTGCGGATGATCCCGCACCCGGCCGTGACGCTGATCATCGAGTTCGGGGCGGGCGCGTACATCCTGGACGACGGCTCCGGCCACCGGCATCAGGGGAGTGCCGTCGCCGGCCCCGGCCTGGGCCTCGGGGGCACCGTTCGCGCGTGGGGCACCGACGTCGCTTGTGTGCAGGTACGCCTCTCGCCGGTGGTCGCCGGCGCGGTTCTGGGCGTCTCCCCGGCCGAACTGAACAGCGCCACGGTGCTGTCGGTCGACGATCTGTGGGGGCGTGAAGCAGCGCGGGCAAGCGAACAACTCGGCGAGAGCATGTCGTGGGCGGACCGGTTCGCCCTGACGGACGCCCTGCTGGCCCGGCAATGGTCCGCACGTACCCGCGTGGACCCGGAGGTGGCGTGGGCCTGGCACCGGATCACCGTCAGCCGCGGCCTCGTCCGCGTCGAGGACCTGGCGTCCGAGCTCGGCTGGAGCCGCAAGCGCCTGTGGGCCCGGTTCAACGCGCAGATCGGCATGCCGCCCAAGCGCGCCGCGAAGCTGGTGCGCTTCGACAACGCCGCGCACCGCCTCGTCGCGGGCGAGAGCGCGGCCCTGGTCGCCGCGGACGGCGGCTACTTCGACCAGTCCCACCTGTACCGCGACGTCATGACGTTCACCGGCGCGACCCCGGCGACCGTCGCCGACGAACCGTTCCTGACGGTCGACGACGTCGCGTGGCCGAGCACCGCCCGCCGCCCTCACTCCCCGGGCCGGACGAGGCCCGTCTCGTACGCGTAAACCACCGCCTGAGCCCGGTCCCGCACGCCCAGCTTCATCAGAATGCGGCTCACGTGCGTCTTCACCGTCTGCTCGGCGACGATCAGGTCCTGCGCGATCTCCGAGTTGGACCGTCCGCGCGCGATGAGGGCCAGCACCTCCGTCTCGCGGTCGGTCAGTCCCTCGACGCGCTCGCGCTGCGGGGCGCGAGGGCCGCCCAGGCGGGCGAACTCGGCGATCAGGCGGCGGGTGATGCCCGGTGAGATCAGCGCGTCCCCGGCCGCGACGACCCGGACCGCGTCCGCCAGTTCGCCCGCCGAGGCGTCCTTCAACAGGAACCCGCTCGCCCCCGCCCGCAGCGCCTCGTACACGTAGTCGTCGAGGTCGAAGGTGGTCAGCACCAGCACCTTCGTCTCAGCCGACGCCGCGGTGATCCGCCGCGTGGCCGCCAGGCCGTCGAGCACGGGCATGCGTACGTCCATCAGCACCACATCCGGCGCCAACTCGGCCGCCCGGTGCACCGCCACCTCGCCGTTCTCCGCGGTACCGACCACCTCGATGTCCGGCTGCGCGCCCAGCAGTACGCCGAACCCCTCCCGCACCATGGCCTGGTCGTCCGCAAGCAGAACCTTGATGCTCATTCGTCCTCCGTGAAGGGCAGCGTCGCGTGCACCGCGAAGCCTCCGTCGGGTTCGGGGGCGGCCGTGAAGGTGCCGCCGAGAGACGTGGCGCGTTCCCGCATCCCGGGCAGGCCGTGTCCGCCGCCGCTGCCCGGGCCGGGGATGTCCGAGGTGGGCGCGGCGGCGAGTGGCCGCTCGTTGCGTACCGTGATCCGCAGTTCGTCGTGCTCGGCCGTGACCGACACATGCACCGCCGCCCCCGGCGCGTGCTTGAGGGCGTTGCTCAGCGCCTCCTGCACGATCCGGTACGCGGCCAGGCCGACGGCCGGCGGGAGTTCGTCCGTCGGACCGCCCGCCGCAGCGCCCGCCGCCCCGCCCACCGCCGTGCTCATCTCCACGGTCACCTCGGTGCCCGTGCCGCGCGCGTTGTCCACCAACTCGGCGATGCGGTCGAGGTCCGGCTGCGGCGCGGTGAGCGGCGCCGCGGACTCCTCGCGCAGCACCCCGAGGATGCGCCGGAGGTCGGCGAGCCCCGCGAGCGCGTTGGCCCGGATGTCCGCGAAGCTCTTGGCGAGCACCGGGTCCGGATCCGGCACGCGATACGGCGCCGCCTCCGCCTGGATCGCGATCACCGACATGTGGTGCGCCACCACATCGTGCATCTCGCGCGCGATGCGCTGCCGTTCGGCCAGCACCGCCCGCTCCTCGCGGTGCATCTCCTCGCGCTGCTCCAGCTCGCGCGCGCCCGCCCGGCGCAGCCGCACGTTGTACCCGGCGAGCAGCGGGACCAGCACCAGGATGGCCGCCACAAAGCCCGACTGCTGGTCGATGGCCCAGGTCGGGGCCACCGTCACCACCGCGACGCCGACGGTGATGTGGCGTTCGCAGCGGACCGCGACCGTGTACAGGATCACCAGCATCACGATCACGCCGCCCGCGACGTACTGGTCCCCCCGCCAGTTGCGGTCCGCGGTCCACAGCGTCGCCAGCAGCGACATGCGCCACGCACCCAAGGGATGCCAGTGCCGCAGTATCAGAGGGACCGACAAGGCCGCCGACGTCAGGATCAGGAAGTTGGGGGAGTAGCTCGGCACGTTGTCGATCAGGTACGTCGACGTCGTCGCGAGGATGATCAGCGCGGCCAGCACGTCGACACCGAGCGCGGCGGTACGCGAGGACACCCGGCGGAACGGCCACTTGCCGCGCAGGCCGGGCGGCCAGCCGCGCGGCTCCCAGGGATCGGCCGTACCGCGCCACAGCGCCGCGACCAGGGGACGCAAGATGCGCGCGACCTGGCTCCTGACGCTGTCTCTGATCTCCCGGACGTGCATTCGCCCCACGCTACGGGCCGCCGCCCGGCCGGGCGTCACACCGGGGTACGCGGGTGGACCCCCTACTCCGGTAGGGGGTCCACGCGGGTGCGCCACGCGGGGAAGCGCGGGGAAGCGAGCGGATACGCGGATACGCGGATACGCGCGGTTCCGCGCGCCCCGGCAGGTCAGTCGCCGACCGGTGTGAGCCAGTGGGCGTACCGCTCGTCCGTCCCCGTCACGGCCGCCAGGTACGCCGCCTGGATCTTCCCCGCGACCGGCCCCACGCCGATCTCGCGGTCGTCCATCTCCCGCACCGGGACGACCTCCGACGCCGTGCCGCACAGGAACAGCTCGTCGGCGGTGTAGAGGTCGCTGCGCAGCAGGTTCTCGACGCGCGTCGCCAGGCCCAGATCCGCGGCAAGGGTCAGCACGGTGTCCATGGTCAGGCCGCGCAGGGCGCCGGCGTAGGCGGGCGGCGTGTAGAGCACCCCGTCCCGCACCGCGAAGATGTTCGCGGCGCTGCACTCGCTCACGAAGCCGTCGGACGACAGCAGCACGGCCTCGTCGTACCCGGCCGTGACGGCCTCGGTCTTGGCGAGCGCCGCGTTCAGGTATCCGGCGGTCGCCTTCGCCGCGGGCGGCAGCGCGTTGGGGTCGTTGCGGCGCCACGAGCACGTCTTGAGGCGGATGCCGCGCGCCGCCGCGTCCTCGCCGAGGTACGCGCCCCACCGCCACGCCGCGATCGACACCGAGACGGGGGAGTCGGGGCGGATCAGCGGTCCCATGTCGCCGTACCCGAGGTGTGCCAAGTGGCGCAGGTAGCAGGAGTCGAGGCCGTTCGCGCGCACGAGGTCCAGGGTCGCGGTGCGCAGTTCGGACGTCTCGTGGGATCCGCATGCCCAGGATCCGCGCGCTCGCGGCCAGCCGCGCCAGGTGTTCGTCGAGCCGGAACACCGCGGGCCCGCGCGGCGTCGGGTACACCCGCGTGCCCTCCAGGACTCCCGTGCCGTAGTGCAGGCCGTGCGTGAGTACGTGGACCTTCGCGTCGCGCCAGGGCACCAGCGCGCCGTCCATCCAGATCCAGTCCGCCTCGGGCAGTGCCACCGTCGCCTCCACGCGTCCGTCGTCCGTCCAAAGTGGATCACTCGGAAGAATGTGAACGATCCACTTGTTCAGTGGCACATTAAAGGCGTTGTCAGTAGTCCACTAGGGGGCTTCCGCAGTTTGGGACGCGACAGACCCGGAAGGACCGGCGGAACCGGCGGCCGCCGGCTCCTCCGCACCAGTGCCTGCCGCACCAGTGCCTGGACCGCCGGTCCCCGCCGGCTCCGCCGCACCAGTCCCCGCCCGCCTCGCCGCCTTCCCGACCAGATGCTCCGCACACGCCGCCGGCAGCTCCACGACGACGGTGAGCCCCTGCCCGAGCGCCGTCTCCACCCGCACATGACCCCCGTGCGCCGCGACCGCCGCGTGGACCACCGCCATGCCCAGCCCGCTGCCCGGCGGCACCCCGGGCGGGCCGGCCGCCCCTTCGTGCGTGGCGCGGAAGAAGCGGTCGAAGATCCGGTCCGCGTCCTTCGCGCGCATGCCGGGACCCTCGTCGCGCACCCGAAGCACCGCGCGCTTGCCGCGCCCCGTCGTGATCGTCGCCACCGACACCCGGACATCCGCCGTAGGCGGCGTGTGGACGCGGACGTTCCCGAGCAGGTTGCCCACGATCTGCCGCACCAGGGACTCGTCCGCGAGGACCGCACACGCCTCGGGGGCATCCACGCGTACGCGCCGATCCGGCTGCTGCGCGCGCAGATCGTCCGCGGCCTCCCGGACCACGCACAGCATGTCCACCGGTCGGGGCCGAAGCTGCGGACGCTGGTCGAGCCGTGCGAGGGCGAGCAGTTCGTCCACGAGCCGGGCCATGCGCTCGGTCTCGGCACTCATCCGGGTGAGCGCGCGCGTGCGCTCCTCCTCGTCGGCGAGCATGCCCCTCTCGTACAGCTGGAGGTACCCGCGGATCGCCGCAAGCGGCGTGCGCAGCTCATGGGACGCGTCGGCCACGAAGCGCTTGAGGTGCGTCGCCGCGTGCTCCCGCGTGTCGAACGCCGTCTCGACCTGCTCCAGCATCGCGTTCAGCGCGGTACGCAGCTGCTCGACCTCGCTGAACGTCTTCTTGCGCGGTGCCACGCGCCGCGACAGGTTCGGCCGGTCCGGGCCGCCCTCCGCGATGGCCGACGCCGTCTCCACCATGTCCTCCAGCGGACGCAGCCGCCAGCGCGCGCCGAAGTAGATGAAAGTGCCGAGCAGGACCACCAGCACGCCGCCGACCACCAGTTCGAGGTGCACGACCTTCAGCACGACGTCCTGCACCTCGCCGCTCGGCTGCGCGAGTACGACGGTGTTGCCGTCCACGAGCTTCGCCGTGGCCGCCCGGTAGTCCTCGCCGCCGAGCGACACCGTGCGCGGTCCCCGGTGCGGCGTCTGCCCCGGCCCGACCCGGGTCGTCGCGGCGAGCGCGACCTGCGCCGGATCCGGCGCGTGGCCGCCGATCGGCACGATCGCACCGGACGGCTCCAGGATGACGAAGACGTTCCCGTGCAGCCCCGCGGACAACATCCCCTGGCGCAGGAACTCGCTGCCGCCGAGGAGCTCCGAGATCAGCGCGGTCGTCATCCCCGACTGCTCGATGCCGTCGCGGCTCATCTCCAGGTCGTCGTCGATGGACGAGGACAGATAGTGGCGAATCCCCATGACACTGAAGGAGATGAGCACGACAAGGCCCATCGCGAGGACCACGATGCTGCTGAGCGCGAGCTTGGCCCGCATCGCGACCGCGTGCCTCATCCGCTGCGGTGTGCGGATCATGCCCGCGCGGCCGGTCGCAGCCCGTACCCGACGCCGCGCCGCGTCACGATGAGCGGCGGCTCGTCCGGCGCCAACGGGTCCAATTTGCGGCGCAGATAGCTGATGTACGTCTCGACCACCGTCGAGTCCGGGGCGTGTTCGTACCGCCACACCTCGCGCAGCAACTGCTCCTTGGGGACGATGCGGTCCCCGTGCCGCATCAGATGCCGCAGCAGCGCGAACTCCGTCGGTGTCAGATCGGCGTCCCGTCCGCCCCGCCGCGCGGTGTACGTCGCTTCGTCCAACTCCAGCCCGCCGTGCCGCAGTACGGGCGGGCGCGGGGCGGGCGGCACCGCGGGGCCGGCCGCCGGGCGGGTGCGGCGCAGCACCGCACGCGTGCGCGCGACGAGTTCGTCGACGTTGAACGGCTTGGTGATGTAGTCGTCGCCACCCAGCGTCAGCCCTTTGACGACGTCCGCGGGCGCGTCCCGTGCGGTCAGGAAGACCACCGCGAGCTCCGGGCGTTCCTCGCGCAGCACACGGCACACCTGACGGCCGTCGCCGTCGGGCAGGGATATGTCCAGCAGCACCGCGTCCGGGCGCACGCCGCGCGCGATCAGCAGCGCGGACCGCACCGAGTCCGCGGTCACCACCTCGAACCCGTGGAACCGCAGCGTGATCGCCAGGACGTCCGCGATGCTCGGCTCGTCCTCGACGACCAGGATCGTCGCCCCCGCCTGTGCCCGACTGGTGGTCATTTCCCCAGTATCGGACCGCAGCTTGCGGAACTGCCCGGGAACACCTGTGAGCTTCTTGTGAGTCCGACCCCGCCGCACGAACCGCACCCGGGATGCCGCCGAGTGTGGGTCCACAGGCACGACGGCAAGAGGCGCGGCAGCGCCGGCACTGCGGAAGGGGAACGACATGGCGGCGTGGGCGAGGTGGTGCCTCAGACACCGGTGGGCGGTGGTGCTGCTCTGGGTGGCCGCTCTGTTCGGCACGGTCGGCGGGAGCGTGGTGGCGGGCAGCGCGTACTCGAACGTCTTCAGCCTGCCGGGCACCGGGTCGTCGGATGCGTACGACCGGATGCGTGCGGCGTTCCCGGACCGCTCCGGCGACGTCGACACGATCGTGTGGCAGGTCGACGAGGGACGGTCGGTCCACGACCCCGCGGTGCGCGAGAGCATGTCCGCGGCACTCGCCGACATCTCGCAAATGCCCGATGTGGGCCGTGTGGTGGGGCCGTACGAGCCGGAGGGCGCCGGCCAGGTCAGTGCCGACGGCCGCATTGCGTACGCCCAGGTCACCTTCGTCCTCCAGGTCTACGAACTGGACGAGAAGAACACCGAGAAGCTCATCGACCGCGCGAAGGAGGCGCGCACCGACGGACTCAAGGTCGAACTGGGCGGCCAAGCAATCGCCTTCGCCCAGCAGCCGCCCACCGGACTGGCCGAGACGGTCGGCGTCCTGGCGGCCGGGGTGATCCTCTTCTTCGCCTTCGGATCCCTGTTCGCGATGCTCCTGCCGCTGCTCAACGGCATCTTCGCGGTCGGCACCGGCTTCGCCGGGATCATGCTGCTCAGCCACGTCATCGACATCCCGGACGTCGCCTCGCTGCTGGGCAGCCTGATCGGCCTCGGCGTCGCGATCGACTACGCGCTCTTCATCGTCACGCGCCACCGCAACGGCCTGAAGTCCGGCCTCACCCCGGAGGAAGCCGCGGTACGGGCGCTCGACACCTCGGGGCGCGCGGTGATGTTCGCGGGCGGCACCGTCTGCGTCGCGCTGCTCTCGCTCTTCGCGGTGGACATCAGCTTCCTGAACGGCATCGCCATCGCCACCACGCTGATCGTCCTGCTCAGCGTGCTCGCGGCGGCCACGCTGCTGCCGGCCATGCTCGGCTTCCTCGGGCCGCGCACGCTCAGCCGCCGCGAACGCCGGGCTCTGGCGGCGGCCGCCACCGACAAGACCGTGCAGGTCGGCGACGAGGAGGCGGGACGCGGCGCGGTGCGCTGGGCGAGCTGGGTGCAACGCCGCCCGCGTCTGCTGGGCGCCGTGGCCATCGCGGTGATGGCGGCCCTGGCGATCCCGGTCTTCTCGCTCCGGCTGGGCGCCAACGACCAGGGGAACCAACGGCCTTCACAGACGGTGCGGCAGGCGTACGACCTGCTCGCGGAGGGCTTCGGCCCGGGCTTCAACGGCCCGCTGCTGATGGTGGCGGAACTCGGCGGGGAGCGCGACCGCCAGGCGCTGGACACCCTGGTCGAGGAGGTACGCCGCACCCCGGGCGTGGTCCGCGCCGTCGAAATGCCGGTGCCCGCCGACGTGACCGGGCTGGCCGCGGCGACGCGCGTGATCGAGGTCGTGCCGACGACGTCGCCGCAGGCCGAGGCGACCGACAAGCTGATCGACCGGCTGCGCGACCACACTGTGCCGAACGCGGCCGAGGGCACCACGCTGAAGGTGCACATCGGCGGGGACACCGCGGTGCAGAAGGACTTCGCGGCGGTGATCGGCGACCGACTGCCGGCCTTCATCGCGCTGATCATCGGGTTGGGCGCGCTGCTGATGCTGGTGGCGTTCCGCAGCCTGCTGGTCCCGCTGACCTCCGCCGTCATGAACCTCCTTGCGGCGGGTGCGTCGTTCGGCCTGCTGGTGATGGTCTTCCAGTGGGGCTGGGGAATGGACCTGCTGGGCCTCGGCAAGGAGGGGCCGATCGTGTCCTTCCTGCCGGTGATCATGCTGCCGCTGCTGTTCGGGCTGTCGATGGACTACCAGGTGTTCCTGGTCAGCCGCATGCACGAGGAGTGGGTGCACACGCGCGACAACTCCCGTGCGGTGCGGGTCGGACAGGCCGCGACCGGACGCGTCATCAACTGTGCGGCGCTCATCATGATCTGCGTGTTCAGCTCGTTCGTCCTGAGCGGCGACCGCGAGGGCATGATGGCCGGGCTCGGACTCGCGGGTGCGGTCGCCCTCGACGCGTTCCTGCTGCGCATGGTGCTGGTCCCGGCGGTCATGCACCTGTTCGGCAAGGCCAACTGGTGGCTTCCGAAGTGGCTGGACAAGCGCCTGCCGCACCTCGCCGTCGACCCGCCGGACAAGCCGGCGGAGCCGCTGCCGGTACCGGTCGGCGCGGACCGCTGAGCGGCTTGAGACGCAGGGCTTCAAAGCCGTGGGACCCAGCGTCATGGGACTCGGCGCCGTGGGACTCAACGCCGTGGGACCCAGCGTCGTGGGACTCAGCGCCGTGAGCGGTGTTCCGCCCAGGCCGCGGTGAGCATTTCGACGCCTTCCGACAGGACCGGTTCCGGCCAGCCGAAGCTGAGCCGGATCCGGTCCGCGGCGGCGGTGCCGCCCGGCGGGCCGAACACCGCTCCGGGGGACACGGCCACGCCGTGCCGCCGGGCGGCGTCGGCGAAGGCCTCGCCGTCGGCGCCCGGGAGGCGTACCCACAGGGACATCCCGCCCGCGGGCAGCGACCAGGACCAGTCGGGCAGGTGCTCGGCCAGCAGGGCGGCCAAGTGGTCGCGGCGTACGCGCAGGTCCCGCCGCCACGCGTCGCGCCGCTCGGCGGCGCCCGGATCGGCGAGGAGCGCGATGGCCAGGCGCTGGTCGAGTGCCGAGGTCGCGAGGTCGGTACGCCGCTTCGCCTGGACGAAGCGCGCGAACACCGGCTCGTGGGCGGCGATCCACCCGACCCGCAGGCCACCCCACATCGACTTGGACAGCGAGCCCAGGCACACGGTGTGCTCAGGGGCGTAGGCCGCCGCCGAGGGGACGGGCGGCGGCGGTCCGTCGGTGAGCACCAGGTCGGCCAGCGACCGGTCCTCGACCAGGAGTGTGCCGCTCTCCCGGGCGACCGCGGCCAGCGCGCGCACCCGCCGGTCGGCGGCCACGGCGCCGGTGGGGTTGTGCACGGGCATGGTGAACGCGAAGGCCGGGCGGTGCCGTTCCACGGCGTCGGCGAAAGCGTCGGGGGACCAGCCGTACCGGTCCCCGGGCACGATCACCGGCACGCCGCCGAACCGCTCGACCGCCGCGAGCAGTCCGGGGTAGGTCACCTGCTCCACGAGGACGCGGTCGCGGTCGCCCGGGGCCAGCAGCGTGTCGGCGGTGAGGTGCAGCGCCTGCTGCGCGCCCGCGACGACGAGCAGCCGGCCGGGGCCGTAGCCGGGCGGGGCGATCCGCTCGGCGAGCAGTTCGCGGAGCCGGGTCTCGCCGAGCAGGCCGTAGCCGTCGGCCGGGTGCACGTCGAGCAGGTCCTCGACGGTGAGGTCGAGGCGCGGCAGCAGCGACGCGTCGGGCACCACGGACTTCGCGAGGTCGACGACGACCGTGCCCTCGCGGATCCAGCGGCTGAAGATCGGCTCCGGGCCGTCGGCCGGCGGGCCCGTGGCCGTGACCGGGCGGACGTACGTCCCGCTGCCGTGCCGCCGTTCGACCAGCCCGTCCGCCGCCAACTGGTCCAGCGCGGAGGCGACCGTGCCCCGGCTCATGCCGAGCGCCGTGCCCAGCGCGCGCTCCGAGGGCAGCCGGGTGTCCGCCAGGAGATCGCCCGAACGGACCAGCGACGCCAGCGCGTCGGCCAGTCGCTCGCCGCGCGACCGGCGCTCGTTGCGGCGGGGCCGACGCAGCCGCTCGCCGACGAGCATGGCGAACCGTTCGACGTCCACGCCTGCCACTCCTCCTCCGGTGCCGCCGCGCGTGGGGCGCGACGGGTCCAGTCTGTGGCAAGCGGGCCGGGTCGCGGTGCGCCGGGTCAGCGCGCGCCGGGCGGCAGGTCCGGTCCCGAGTCGGGCCGGTCCTCCGTGCCGTCGCTGACGTCCACGAAGAAGCCGGTCATCTCGACGGGTTCGCCGGACGGGTCGAGGGTCACCTCGCCCACCACGGCCACGGTGCGCACGCTGCCGTCGGCCAGGAGGAGGCGGTGGCGGGAGGTGAAGGGCTCGCCGTCGACCTGGGCCCCGGTGAACACCGCGGGCCGTGCCTCGGCGACCTCGTCGGCCGTGGTGTCGTCCGGATGGCGCAGGCCGAGCACCAGGTCGGTGCTGGGCCGCACACTGTCCGGCGCGAGGCCGAGGATGCGGTAGGTCTCGGGCGACCACCACCAGGCGTCCGTACGCAGGTTCCAGGTGTACGAGCCGGTCGCGGTCCCGGTGTCGGCGTCCAGGGCCGGCACCATGCGGCGCGGCACCGGCAGGATCTCGGTGAGCCCGGTGACCTCCAGGAGGCGCACCACGCGCGGCCCGGCGGCCAGCAGGTCGAGGCCTCCGCCCGCGTCCTGGGCCTGGCGGCGCACCCTTAACAGCATGTGGATGCCGCTGGAGTCCATGAACTCGACGGAGCCGAGGTCGACCTCGATCCGTACGCGCCCGCCCGCGATCTGCCGGACCATCAGGTCCTCGATGCGCGGTCCGCTGTCCATGTCGATCTCACCGCCCACGTGCACACGCGCGCGGTCGGGTGCGGGGACGGTGACCCGCACCGTGAACAGGGGCGGATTGGCGCCCGTGGTCACCAGGGGCCTCCTCAGGTGTGTACCGGTGCTTTCTCGTGCCGGGCGGCGGCGCGCCGAAGGCGGTCGGCACGCACGGGCGGGGCGGGCTGGCGGACTGGTGGCTCTGAACGGACGGACCTGTGGCGGCAGGGTTTGGTGACGGGCCTGATGCTACGCCTGATCAGGGCCGCACAGATGTAGTTCGCACACGGTTCCTCAGTCGTTCCCGGGGAGTTCGGCCGATATGGCCGCTCCGGCCCCGGTCCGGTGACTCCTTTCTCAGGGAAATATGTCATCAAACAGGTTGTCTTCCGTGAAAAAGCACAGGAATAGGGCAATGATTCCTCTTCGGGGCTTCCCTGAGCCCCGACGGCCGATGAATGCCGGGGCGTCGACACCTGCTCCCGGACGTCCGCCGTCCTGGCTCCTCCGGGGAGGTCGGACTTGTCCGGGCAACACCATGCACCCCGTTTCGGGGTGATGCGCACCAAACCGGTGGACGCGATCCTCGCGGAGAGCGGCCACGGCGGCGTGGACGGCTCCGAAGGCACCGGGCTGAAGCGGACGATGGGCCTGCTGACGCTGACCTTCTTCAGCGTCGGCGCCACCCTCGGCACCGGCATCTTCGTGGTGCTGAGCGAGGCGGTGCCCAAGGCCGGACCCGCCGTCGTGCTGTCGTTCGTGCTCGCGGCGGTCACCGCGCTCTTCTCCGCACTGTCGTACGCCGAACTCGCCGGGACCATCCCGGTCTCCGGCTCCTCGTACTCCTATGCGTACGCCACCCTCGGCGAGGGCATCGCCTGGGTCTGCGGCTGGTGCCTGCTGCTCGAGTACGGCGTGTCGATCTCCGCCGTCGCGGTCGGCTGGGGCCAGTACGTCAACGAACTCCTCGACTCCGCCTTCGGAGTGACCCTCCCGGCCGCCATCGCCAACCCGCCCGGCGAGAGCGGCGGCGTCATCAACATCCCGGCCGTCGTGGTCGTGGCCCTCGCCACGATCCTCCTGGTGCGCGGCGTGTCGGAGAGCGCCAAGGCCAACACCGTCATGGTCTTCATCAAGCTGCTGACCCTGGCCTTCTTCTGCACGATCGCCTTCACCGCCTTCGAGGACGGCAACCTCAGCCCGTTCGCCCCGCTCGGCATCGCGGGCATCAGCGCGGGCGCGTCGCAGGTGTTCTTCTCGTACATCGGCTTCGACGCCGCGTCCACGGCCGGCGAGGAGGCCAAGAACCCGCGCCGCGACCTGCCGCTGGCGATCCTCTTCTCGCTGCTCATCGTGACGATCGTGTACGTCCTCGTGGCCCTCGCGGCGCTCGGGGCCATGCCCTGGGGCGAGTTCGAGGACGCCGAGGCGACGCTCGCGAAGATCGTGAGCGACGTCACCGGCAGCTCGTGGGCCTCCACCATCCTCTCGGCGGGCGCGATCATCTCCATCGCGAGCGTCGTGCTGACCGTGCTCTACGGCCAGACCCGCATCCTGTTCGCGATGTCCCGCGACGGCCTGATCCCGCCGGTCTTCGCCAAGATCGACCGCCGCACCCAGACCCCGGTCGCCAACACCCTGATCACCGGCCTGTTCGTGGCGATCATCGCGGCGATCTTCCCGCTCAAGTACCTCGCCGAAGCGACCAGCATCGGCACGCTGTTCGCATTCGCCATCGTCAACGTCGGCGTCATCGTGCTCCGGCGCACGCGGCCCGACCTGCCGCGCAGCTTCAGCACGCCGCTGTTCCCGCTCACCCCGATCGCCGGCGTCGGCTTCTGCGCCTACCTGATCTCCGAACTCGACTCCAAGACCTGGGCGGTCTTCGCCGGGTGGCTCGCCGCCGGCGTGCTGGTCTATTGGCTCTACGGCTACCGGCACTCCCGATGGCGCGACCAGACCTGGGACGCGGGTCCGGGCGGAGTACGGGAGCCCAAGCGATGAGCGCCCCCGCGGAGCCGAGCATCCTGGTCGGCTGCATGCCCGACGACCGCGGGGACGACGCGGTCGCCCTCGCCGGGGTGCTCGCCCGGCAACTGGGCTGGGGCGTCACGCTGGCGTACGTGCAGCCGGAGTCGTGGCCGGGCACCCCGGTCGGCGCGGTGGACGCAGAGTGGGCGGCGTTCCTGCGCGCGGAGGCGGACCAGATCCTCGACGGTGCCGTGCGCCGCCTCCAGGTCGTCGCCCCCGACGTGCCGTACCGGCGGACCGTGCACGCGCACCGCGGCAGCGGCCGCGGCCTCGGCGAACTGGCCGAGCGCCGGGGCGCCGCCATGGTCGTCGTCGGCTCGGCACCCGAAGGCCACCACGGGCGCGTCGCGGTGGGCAGCACCGCGGACCAACTCCTGCACGGATCACCGGTTCCCGTTGCGCTGGCACCGTGGGGCTACTCGGCCGCGGTGCCGGAACGGCTGACGCGGACCACGCTCGCCTTCCACCGCTCGGCGCGCTCCGCGGCGACGCTGATGTGCGGGTCCCTGCTGAGCAAGCGGCTGGAGAACGGCTTGCGGCTGCTGACGGTGCTCGCGCGGCCGAAGCGGTTCTTCGGCGGGCTGCAGCATGTGGGTGTTGAGGAACAGATGTTCAGGGTGGCTCGGGATCAGATGCTTGCGGATTTGGACGACGCGGCCGAGAGCCTGGGGCCGCGGGTGGCCCCGGAAGTGCAACTTGCGGAAGGGGACGACATCCCGTCGGCTCTGGGGGCCGTTGACTGGGGGGATGAGTTGCTTGTCTGCTCGGTCAGCGATGCGGGGCCGTTGACGCGGGTGTTCGTGGGGGACATGTCTTCGAAGATCATCCGGTCGGCTGAGGTGCCGGTGGTGGTGTTTCCGCGGGGGGCACGGCTGGACGTCTGGCGCTGAGGCGGGCGGCGGGGGCGAGCGGGCCGGGGTTGGTCCGCTCTTGTTTCAGGTGTGGCGCTATTTATTGGGGCGGCCGGAGCACAAAATTGCGTGGCTCCGGTCGTTCCTCCCTGCGCCACGCAATTTCGCACTCCGGCCTTGGACTTTCTTGCACCTGCGGTCGCTGGCGCTCCCTCCGGCGCAAGAAAGTCTGACTGGCGGCCTCCGGCCGCTCTCCTCGCTGCGCTCGTCGATCTCCAGCAGGTTCTGAGAACTACCCGGGGTCAGCTTGCAACTGGCTCAGGGTCGTGAGTTGAAGTACCCGTCATGTTTGGTGTGTTCGGTAGTTCGGGTGGGGCGGTTTGGGGTGTTTCGGCGACCACGCGGATTGCGCCTTCCGGTGCGATGTCGCGCCACCAGGTGTCGGGGGCCCATTTCAGGGCGGGTTCGACGAAGTCGCCTGGGCGGGGTACAGCCAGGCGGACGCCTTGGCGTTCGGCCTCGGTTGTGGCTCGCTCTACCGGCTCGTGCCAGGCGTGGGGGGCCAGGTCGAATGTTCCCCAGTGGATGGGGAGGAGGAGGTCGCCGGCGAGGTCGAGGTGGGCCTGGACGGCTTCCTCGGGGTTGAGGTGCACCTCGGGCCAGGCGTCGCCGTAGGCGCCGGTCTGGATCATCGTGAGGTCGAACGGGCCGTACGCGTCCCCCAGATCGACGAAGCCGGGGAAGTAGCCGGTGTCCCCGCTGTGGAAGACCCGGTGCTCGGGTCCGGTGACGGCCCACGACGCCCACAGGACCGTGCCGAGGACGCGCGCACCCCTGTTGCAGTAATGCCGGGCGGGAGTCGCGGTGAACGACAGTCCGCCGATGTCCGCCGACTCGTGCCAGTCGAGTTCGACGATCCGTTCCGGGGGCACGCCCCAGCGCTCCAGGTGTGCGCCGAGGCCCAGCGGTACCGCGAAGCGGGTGTCGCGGCGTACCAGTGCCTTGATGGTGGCCATGTCCAGGTGGTCGTAGTGGTCGTGCGAGATGACCACGGCGTCCAGCGCGGGGAGTTCGGCCCACGGCAGCGGGACCGCGTGCATCCGGGCGGGGCCGAAGGCCGCCGACGGGGAGCAGCGCGTACTCCATACGGGGTCGAACAGCACCCGGTGGCCGTCGATCTCCACGAGGACGGTGGCGTGTCCGAGCCAGGTCGCGCGCAGGCCGCTTTCCGGTGCGACGGCGTAGTCGGCGGCCCGGCGCTCGGTCAGCGGGATCCGGTCGGTCGGCCGCCGCATGCCCGCGGCGGCGCGCTGCTGGCGCAGCATCAGGCGCATTGCGCCGTCGGACATGCGCCGTGTGGGCACGGGGTTGCGGAACGCGCCGTCGACGAAGTGCGGAGAACGGCGTACGCGCGCCAGCCGTTCGCCCGCGGGGCGGGCGCCCAGCGCGGCGGGCCATTGGGGTGCGAAGGCTTGCCCGGTCACACAGTCTCCAACCCACGCAGGACTCCGGCGGCGGTCGGGGGAGGACCGGCCGCGGTACCCGCCGCCTTCGCCGATGATCGGGACGATGATCGGGATGAGGTCGGGTGAGGGGAGACTAACCCCCACGTGCGGGCTGAAACGTCGTCCGCCGGGAGGGCCGGAGCGCGGCCCGGTGCTCCGGCGGGAGTAGTCGCGCGGGCCTCCTTGGGGAGTGCTCCGGACGAGTGAACGGTTGGTCGGCGGCGGTCGGCGTGCGGCCGTGGCCCGCACCGCGCGGCAATTACTCCCCCCGACCTCAGCGGGGTGTCGGCCGGTCCCCTTAGGCTCGGGGCGTCGCCGCACCCGGGGGTGGGAGTCAACTCCTGTGCGGTCGGCGACACTTCCCGACTGCGCGCGGCGCACAAGACATCTCAAACCATGCCAAGGGGTGACCGGCCATGACCGACTCGACGTCGTACCTGGAGCTGTCCGAGGACAGCGGGGGCTCGCACAAGTTCTACGAGGTCGTCGTGTCCGGCACAGATGTCACGATCACTTACGGGCGCATCGGCGACCCGGGCAAGGCGACCACCACGCCGTACCCGACCGCCGAGAAGGCCGCCGCGGCCGCCGCGAAGAAGCTCGCCGAGAAGAAGCGCAAGGGCTACGAGGACGCGGTGCGCGGGGTACGCAAGCGCCGCTCGGTCACCCGCCGGTCCATCCCGTCGCAGGGCACCTCGGCCTCGCGTACGCCGTCCAACGTCAAGCGCGCGCCGGTGCTGTGGAAGTACAACTCGGGCGCGGCCGCCTTCGGCGTGTTCGTCGACGGCGAGCGCGCCATGGTCGGCAACGAGCGCGGCGACGTGTGGATGCTGAGCCACGAGGGCGAGGTCACCAACCGCTACAAGCTGCCCGACGGCGTCAAGTGCATCGTCGGCGACGAGTCGTGGATCTACGCCGGCTGCGACGACGGCAACGTCTACGACATCGGCGGCAAGGCGCCGCGCCTGGCGTACGAGATCGCCGAGAACATCGACATCTACTGGGTCGACATCCACGACGGCACGCTCGGCGTGTCCGACGCCGGCGGCGGCATCACCACGATCGACCACGAGGACGAGTCCCTGTGGGCCGAGCGCGGCAAGGGCACCGGGGCGTGGATGGTGCGGGTGGACGGGAACGCCGTCTACCACGGCCACTCCGCGGGCGTCGAAGGATTCTCGAAGGCCACCGGCGAGCGGCTCTGGTACCAGCCGACCAAGGGCTCCGTGCTCTTCGGCTGGCAGGAGAAGGACGACGTGTACGCCGGCACCTCCGGCAACAAGGTGCACCGCATCCGCAAGTCCGACGGCGAGATGCTCGCCACCTACGACTGCAACGCCTCGGTGTTCAGCTGTGCGACGGCCCGCGACGGCGAGTACGTGTTCGCGGGCGACAGCTCGTCGTCGGTCTATTGCTTCAAGGCGGACGGCACGCGCCTGTGGAAGCTCGGCACCGGCTGCGGCTCGGCGTACTCGATGCAGTACCACGAGGAGCGCCTCTACATCGTGACCACCGGCGGCCAGCTCGCCTGCATCGACGTGAGCGAGGCGGCCATCCACGCCGCCGAGGCCGGCACCGTGCCCGAGGTCCGCGACGTCAAGCTCGCGACCCTCGACGCGGTGGTGCCGAGCGCCGAGGTCGAGACCACCTCGGACGCGGGCGACGGCGTCATCGTGGAATGCGTCAGCGTCGGTTCGCGCCTGCGCATGCACGTCGTCTCGGCGGGCTACGAGGCCGGTTGGAACGTGCAGTTCCCGAAGAACATGCGCATCGCGGGGGCGCGGTACGTCGTCGAGGGCGTGCGCGAGTCCGCCCAGGGCGGCTTCTACCGGGCGCACGGCGAGATCAAGCGCCTGGTCTGACCCGGAGAGAGCTGCGTGCCCGGGACGCGCGAGTCGACGCGCTGACCGCGCGGAGTTCCCGTGAATCGCAGCCAGGATGCGTGAGTGCCAAGGGCCCGGCGGTGCCGGGCCCTTGGCGTGTCTGTGCGTACGTTCTCCGGATGCGCTGTGGACAGCACTAGGGCCCGTCCCCGCGGCCGCCGGATCTGGCGGGCTGCTTGCGCTCCTCCGCGGCCCGCGCCTTGGCGGCCGCCGCGGCGCGTTGCGTCTCGGCCATCTGCGCGACGCCCTCGGCGTGCCGGCGGCCGAACAGCGACGGCAGGCTCGGCGCCTCCAGGAAGCCCTCCGCACGCGCGGACGCCAGCCCGATGCGCGGGAGTTCGCTCGCCTTGCGGAAGACCAGGTAGCGCGGCTCCCAGATGGGCCGGTACTTCGCGTTCGCGCGGTACAGCGACTCGATCTGCCACCACCGCGAGAAGAACGTGAGGACCGCTTTCCAGAGGCGCAGCACCGGTCCCGCGCCGAGCTTCGAGCCGCGCTCGAAGACGGACCGGAACATCGCGAAGTTGAGCGAGATCTGCTCGATGCCGTGGTCCTTCGCCTGCCCGATGACGTCCAGGACCATGAACTCCAGCAGGCCGTTCTCGGACTCGCGGTCGCGGCGCATCAGGTCGAGCGAGATGCCCTTCGGCCCCCACGGCACGAAGCTGAGCAGCGCGCGGAGCCGGCCGTCCCCGTCGGTGCACTCGACCATCATGCAGCGGCCGTCGTCCGGGTCGCCGAGGCGGCCGAGGGCCATCGAGAAGCCGCGCTCGGTCTCGCCGTCGCGCCAGCGGTCCGCGAGGTCGAGCAGCGCGCTCATCTCGGCCATCGGGATGTCCTCGTGCCGCCGTATGCGCGTGGTGTACCCGGCGCGCTTGACGCGGTTGTACGCCTGCCGCACCACCCGCATCGCCCGGCCGTCCAGGCTGAACTCCGCGACCTCGACGATCGCTTCGTCGCCCAGTTCGAGCGCGTCGAGGCCGTGCCGTGCGTAGATGGTGCCGGCCTCCTCGCTCGCGCCCATCACGGCCGGGACCCAGGCGTTCTCGCGGGCCTCCTCCAGCCACGGCTCGATCGCGCCGGGCCACGCCTCGGGGTCGCCGATCGGGTCGCCCGCCGCCAGCGAGACACCGCCCACCACGCGGTACGCGATCGCGGCCTTGCCGCTGGGCGACCACATGACGGCCTTGTCGCGGCGCAGGGCGAAGTAGCCCAGCGAGTCGCGGTCGCCCCACTTGTCGAGGAGGTCGCGGAGCTTGACCTCGTCGTCGGGGCAGAGCAGTTCGCGGCCCTTGGGGGCGCGGAACAGCACGTACAGGATGAGCAGGAAGAGCACCACGGCCGCGATGTTGATGGTGATGTCGGTCGCGCGCGGCACCGAGATGTTGTCGTACGCGCTGTCCCGGGCCAGCGTGAACATGCGCAGCATCGTGTACTTGACCCGCTCGCCCATGCTCGCCTCGTCGAGGCGGTCGGTGAGCGAGACCAGCGTCGCGCCGAGCAGGATCACGAGTGACAGGCCGCCGAGCAGCACGGCGCTCGCCTTGGCCACGTTGCCGCGCTCGCCCTTGGCGTAGAACTCGGCGCGGCCGAGCCACAGCGCGACGAACGGGACCAGCGTGATGCCGGTCGAGACCCAGTTGAACGGGTGCTGCCGGAAGTCGTGGAAGAAGAGCGCCACGACGTACAGCGCGAACGTCGGGACCAGCAGGATCGCGGTGAACACCCATGCCGCCCGCTTGCGGCGGTTGAGCATGACGGCGAGGAAGATCGCCAGCGCGGCGATCGTGAAGCTCGCGGTCAGCAGGAACGGGGTGTAGTACTCGCCGGTGTCGTGGCGCCGGACGCGGGTGCGCAGCGGCACCATGAGGGCGGCGAGCAGGTCGAACAGGCCGACGAGCCGCAGGTACCAGATGAGCAGGCGGGCCGAGACGTGCTGGACGCGTTCGCGCCGTGTGGGCGGTTCGCCCGCGGCCTTGCCGTTGCCGCTCACCCGCGCGCCGCCGATCGGGCGGTCCGGGCGCGAGGCTGGGCAAGGTGCATGGGGGTCGGCTCCTCGGAACGGGCGATGGCAGGCGAATGCCCGGTCCGATCCGTGGTGATGCAAGATCGTCCGGGCGAATTGTCGCGAGTTTTCGGACTTTCCGAGCGTAGGCCCGCGACGGGTTCCCGCTCGTGAGCACACAGGCGGACCTTGCCTCGTTCACGGGTATGACGGGCGCGCGGGCGCCCTCCGCCGCAAGGCGTGGCCGGTCGTGCGACCGCTTGACGGCTCGTCGCCGGGCCTTGACCTGGGCTTTGCCGCGGCTTGCCCGAGGGGACGAACAACCGCCGCGGTCCGGCACCTTGGCGGGTGCGGGACCGCGGACGGAGGTCGTGCGCGGGGACGCGTCCGCGGACGAAGGGCCTCCGTGGTGGACCCTCCGGCCGCGGTACGCGAGGCCGGGTCGCCGTCAGCCGAGGCCGGGCAGCCCGCCGCCGACGCCGGGGAGCGCGGGGAGCGCGCCGGTGGGTGCCGCCGGGGCGGCGACCGGGGCGTTGACCTGGGCGGCCGGCGCGGTCGCCGGGACGGCCGGGGCCTCCAGGGTCTGCTGCGCCGGGGCCGCCTTGGCGGGGGCCGGGGGAACCGCCTTCTTCGGCGGGGTGGCGGTGGCGGCCTCGGGCGTCACCTTGGCGGCCTCCGGCGTCGCGGCGCTGGTGCCCCGGCCGACGACCTCGGTCGCGGGGACCGCCTTGCCGGTGGTCTTCGAGGCGCCGTTCGCCGCGGCGGGCACGCCGCTCTGCACGGCCTTGCCCGTCGTCTTGCCGGTACCCGTCAGCGTCTGCGTGGCACCCGGGACCTGGTCGGTCACGGTCGTCGCGTCCGGCGTGCTCAGCCCGTTCATCCCGCTGATGCCGCCCAGCGGCGAGTCGGCGTGCGCGCTGGAGGTGCCGAGCAGGGGGGCCATGCCCGCCGCGGCGATCAGCAGGGCGGACTGGGCGACGCGGCGCTTGAAGTGCGTCATCGTGCTCCTCGCGTGAGACCAAACGGTGGACGGCGGCCGACCGGATCCGGGTCGGCCACCGTGACTACCGCTCGACTGCCCGGGTGGTTGCGGGGAGCGCGGGCAAAAGCTTGGCAATACCTCGGTGTGTCATCGCATTTGGCGAACGATGGGTAGTTTGCGAATTTTCATGTCTTTATCCTGATTTGGAACTTTCGCCACCGGTGGCGACTTCGCTCCCGCATCGGCGAACGCGCTGCGCCCGGTCAACAGGTACTGCACCCCGAGGCCGATGGAGATGACCGCCGCGCCGCCGACCGCGTCCAGGATGTAGTGGTTCGCCGTCGCCATGACCACGAACGTGGTGGTGAGCGGGTACAGCAGGCCGAGCGCCTTCATCCACCCCTTGGGCGCCATGAAGAAGACGACCAGGCCGCACCACAGCGCCCAGCCCACGTGCAGCGACGGCATCGCGGCGTACTGGTTCGACACGTTGGTGAGCGCGCCGAAGTCCGGGTTCGCCAGGTCCTGCGGGCCGTGCACGGTGTCGATGTAGTTGTAGCCCGGCATCAGGCGCGGCGGTGCGAGCGGGTACAGCCAGAACCCGATCAGCCCCGTCGCGGTGCCGATGCACAGCACGGTCCGCGCCGAGCGGTACTGCGCCGGACGCGTTATGTACAGCCACGCCAGCAGGCTCAGCGGCACCAGGAAGTGGAACGTCTCGTAGAAGAACCCGCAGAACCCCTTGAGCCAGTCGAGGCCGGCCGTGAAGTGGTTGAGCCGGTACTCCATGTCGATGTGCAGGAACCGCTGGATGTCGATGATCTGGCGGCCGTGGCTCTCCGCCACCGCGCGCTGGTCGGGGACCGACGCGCGGATGAACGAGTAGAACGAGTAGCCGACCCGGATCAGGATCAGTTCGAGTATGAGGTTGGGGCGCGACAGCACCCGCAGCGCGTCGGGCAGCAGCGGGACGCGGCGGCCGGGGGCGCGGCCCGGTGCGGCCAGCTCCGGGGTCTGCGCCGCCCAGTGCGGCGACGCGTGCTTCAGGAACGGCATCGCGACCGCGGCCAGCACCGCGAGCAGCAGCGGCGCGTTGTCGGCGACCGTGCGGGCCGCCGACAGGTTGCCGGGCAGTAGCTGCTCGCTGTGGAAGATCATCACGGCGGCCACTATCAGCGGCCACACGAGGCGGTCGGCGCGGCTCCTGCCCAGGCGCCCGACGGCCGCGAGCAGGATCCACAGCTGCTGGTGCTGCCAGGACACCGGCGACACCGCGACCACGATGCAGCCGATCAGCGCGGCGCCGAGCACGGTCTGGCCGTCCAGCGCGTACGCCACCGCGCGGCGCAGGCCGAACCAGACCAGCGGCACCGCGAGCGCCACCAGCACGGCGTACTCGGCGGGCCCTTCCAGGCCGAGCCGCAGCAGCAGCCCGTGCAGCGACTGGTTCGACAGCGCGTCCGGTACGCCGCCCAGCCCCGCACCCGCGACGTGGTGCACCCAGTACTTGTACGAGTCCTGCGGCATGGCGGCCCAGGCCAGCGCGGTCCCGGCGGCGAACGTCCCCGCCGAGGCCAGTGCCGCGTTGCGGCGCCCGGTGAACCACAGGAAAGGCGCGAACAGCACCATGACCGGCTGCAACGCCATGGCGGCACCCGCGGCCACTCCCGCGCCTCTGCCGGGGTCGCGGGCCAGGCACGCGGGCAGCACGAGCAGGACCGGAAGCAGGCTGAGCTGGCCGAGGCTGAGATTGCCGCGGACCGGCAGCGACACGACCATCAGCGAGATCAGCACCGGCGCGGCCAGCAGGCGGGCCCGGCGGCCGGAGGTGGCGGTGATGCTCCGGGCCACCAGGACGCCGACCGCCGCCACGATCAGCAGCGTGCCTATGGTCCAGGCCACGCCGAGCGTCTGCTCGGCGGCGTTGGTCAGGGGACGCAGCACCAGGCCGGCGAACGGCGTGCCGGAGAAGGGCTTGCCGTGTGCGTCCGCGTCGTACAGCGAGCCGGGCAGGTGCAGCACACCGTCGGTGCCCAGCCAGGTCTCCAGATCGGCGAGTCGCCGCCCCGGAGGCAGGCTGAGCGTGTGTGCCGCCTGTCGGACGGCGAGCGTCGCCGCGAGGATCCACAGCGCCGCCGGAGCCAGGGGGATCCTGGTCCTGATGTCCGAGAAGTTCCTGCCCCCCGTCCGAATCATGTGCGGTTTCTCCTGGTAGTTCGTACCGTCCATGCCGATTTCGCGCTCCGGACACCATGTCATTTGCCTGGACGGATGGAAAAGCCGACCGTCCGTCGCGCGGCGGCGTCACCCGTATTCTCGACCAGCGGAGAACGTGCCGCAGAACCGGTGCGTGCCGAGGCGGACGGAGGACCATGCAGAACCAGCCGGAACAGCAGCCGGAGACCCCACCGGAAAACCCCGCGCAAACCGGGCTCGGAGACGGGGCGGAGACCCGGTTCCGGCCGGCGACGTCCGAGGACGTCCCGGCGCTGGTGGCGCTGATCGAGTCCGCCTACCGCGGCGACTCCAGCCGACAGGGCTGGACCACGGAGGCAGACCTGCTGGAAGGGCAGCGGACCGACCCCGAGGGCGTCGCCGGCGTGGTGAACGGTGCCGACAGTCGAATGCTGCTCGCGTTCCGTGACGGCAAACTGCTCGGCTGCTGCCAGCTGGAGCGACGCGCGGAGGGGGTCGCGTACTTCGGCATGTTCGCGGTGGACCCCGCGCGGCAGGGCGGCGGGCTCGGGCGGACGCTGCTGGCGGAGGCCGAGCGGGCGGCGGTCGTCGACTGGGGCAGCGGCGAGATGCACATGACGGTGATCCGGCAGCGCGAGGACCTGATCGCCTGGTACGTGCGCCGCGGCTACGTGCGGACCGGCCGGATGTCGCCGTTCCCCTACGGCGACGAGCGCTTCGGCGTGCCGCAGCGGACCGACCTGGAGTTCGAACTGCTGGTCAAACCACTCGCCAAGCCCTGAGGCGCCGCTCTGCGGGCCGTCTCTAGATGTTGGCCTGATATGCACGCTCGAGCAGCTTCTCGACGTCCTCGTCCACGTCCTCGACGGTGTTGAGGGGGACGCGCACGTTGACGGTGTCGTTGCCGAGCCCGCGGGCGGGCAGCAGCGGCTTCTCCAGCACCGCGCCGGGCAGCCGCAGCCCCAGGTCCACGCGGTCGCGGGTGGTCGCGCGGATCAGCGCGTACGGCCGCTTGGGGCTGACCAGCGTCACGTGGGTCCTGCGGACCTGCACCGCGGTCTCGCCGATGGAGGTGCCGACCGTGAGCAGGGCGTCCAGGACCGGCCGCAGCGCGGGGCGGTCGTCGTACTGCCCGGCGAGCAGTTCGGCGTTCGAGTCCCGCATCTCCTGCGAGGTTCGCGGCTGTGCCATGACGTCTCCGATTCGCCGGATTCACCGTGACGTGAGCGCTTCATCCGATTCGCCCACCGCGCCCACGGTACGCGCCGCCGGCACGCCGGAGCCGGTGTTCGGCGGGACGCCGCTTCCGTGTCGCGGCACCACCGGAGCGGTGCCCAGTTTGGCCAGGAACGTCGGGACGGGGTCGCGCAGCCGGCGCCCGGTCAGCGCGCGCTGGGCGACGACCGCGACGCCGACCGCCAGGGCCGCGCCGACGGCGTCCAGGATCCAGTGGTTGGCGGTGCCCACGATCACGTAGAAGGTCGCGCACGGGTACAGCGCGGCGGCCAGCTTGAGCCAGGGCGACCGTACGACGCACGCGACGGCGACCGCGCACCACAGCGCCCAGCCGAAGTGCAGCGACGGCATGGCGGCGTACGGGTTCACCAGGTGGACGGCCACCGTGTAACTGCGCGGCCCGCCGGGCAGCGACGAGATCATGCCGCTGCCCGGGAACAGGCGCGGCGGGCACAGCGGGTAGAGCCAGTAGCCCAGGAGCGCGAGCCCGGTGGTGAAGGCCAGGACGGTCCGGGCGGCCCGGTAGCGCGTCGGGTGCCATATATAGAGCCAGGCGAGAACGGCGACGGGCACGACGTAATGCAGTTCGCGGTAGTAGTCGAGCATCAGCTCGAACCGCCGCGTCGACTTCAGCGACCAGCGGTTGACCGCCGCCTCGACGTCGATGCCGAGGAACTGCTCGATCTTGAGGATGTGCCGCGCGTTCTCGACGGCCTGCTCGCGCTGCTTCGGGATGGACGTGCGCAGGTCGCCGCGGATGTTCTGGTACACCCAGTAGCCGGCCCGGATCACCATCAGGTCGAGCACCAGATTGGGCCGGGTGACCGGCCGCGCCTTGCCCGGGAGCAGCGCGCGGCGCCCGGGCGGCAGCGGCGGGGGCGCCGCGCGGTGCACCTGCCAGTGCGGGTCCTCGCGGTGCCGGAACGGCACCGCGCACGCGGCGGCCAGCGCGACCAGCGTCGGTACGTTGCCGAACACCGCCGACAACGACGTGCCCAGGCGCGGGTCGACGACGTCGCGTTCGACCGCCGCCGCGACGAGGATCAGCACGGGCCAGACCGGCCGGTCCTCGGGGCGTCCGCCGACCCGGCCGACGACGGCCGGGAGCAGCCACAGGAGTTCGTACGTCCACGCCACCGGCAGCACCGCGAGGCCCGCCGCGGTGGCCACCGCGACCGCGAGCAGCGGCTGCCCCTCGGTGTGGAACCGGGCCGCGCGGAGCGAGGCGACGACGGCGACCGCCGCCCCGAGCATCAGCCACGCGAGCGTCATCGCGGGGGTGTCGGCGCCGATGACGCCGTGCGTACGCTCCGCCGCGATGCGCAGCAGCATGCCGCGCAGCGACGCGTCGGAGTCGTCGCCCGCGAGGTGACGGTCCGTCAGGAGCGGGCGCCAGGACGACCCGGGCAGCCCGTCGGCGAGCGCCGTCGGCACGATGCCGAGAACCGCGACGCCGCCGCCGAGCAGCGCCGGGCGCCGTCGTCCGGTCAGCCACAGGACCGGGAGCACGGCGAGTGCCACCGGGTCGAAGACCGCGGCAAGTCCGGTCGCGGCGCCGTGCGCTTTGCCGGGTATGTACCCGATGCGGTCCCCGACCCGGGCTCCGCCGCGAAGTCCGGTGCGAAGTCCGGTGCGAAGTCCGGTGCGTAGCGAGCCGCGAAGTCCGCCTCCGGCCAGAACATCGAGCAGTACCAGGGCGATTGCCGCGAAGACCAGTGGCGCGGTGTCGAGTGCGGCGCGCCCGGGGGGCGACAACAGCACCAGGGCGCCCGCGCCGACGACTGCCGACGCATGGAGGATCGGCACGTTGACCTGCGCGGACCCGATCCGACGATCCGACAGGCCACTCATCCGCCCCACGGTACCGACGTGTCGGCCCGACGGTGACGGGACCGCCCGTCTGCCGCGCAAGGCGGCTTGCCGCGTGGGGACTTCCCCGACGGCAGGCCCGCGTTCGTGACAGCATGAGACCGCGGAGATGCGGGCAGGAGTGCGGTACGCGCCGTGGCGCACGGGGGCCGGTCGTCGTGGGGGAGTGGAGACGTGTCGCACCAGGAACCGCCGCCGTACGGCGGGCCGCCTTATGGCGGGTCCGGCGATCCCTACGGCCGACAGGGCGGACCCGGTCAACCGGGGCATTCCAGTCAACCCGGGCAGCCAGGGCAGCCAGGGCAGCCGGGTCAGTCAGGCCAGCCCGGATATCCCGGATACCCCGGACAAGGCCAAGGCGGCCAGCAGCCCTATGGCCAGCAGCAGCCCTACGGGCAGCAGCCGTACGGCCAGTACGAGCAGCAGCAGCCGTACGGCCAACAGCCCTACGGGGATCCGAACCAGCCCGGCCCGCCGCCCCCGGGCCGCAAGCGCAACCCGCTCATCACCGTGGTCCTCGCGCTCGTCGCCGTCGCGGTCATCGTGACCGTGATCATCCTGGTGACCAAGGACGACGGCGGCGGCGACGGCAAGCCCGGCGACCAGCAGGAGACCGGGGGGCCGCAACTGCCCGGCGGTGGGCTGCCGACCGGCCTGGTGCCGTCCGACATCGAGATCCCCTCGGGTCTGATCCCCCCGGACTTCGACCTTCCCACCGGCCTGGGCTGACGGCGGAACTGCGCGGGCCGTTCCGAGTATCGGGACATATCCGAACAAACCCTGCTCCTCTCCGGAGAGTTGGGCCGTCGGGGTGACCGTGCGGCGTGGTGCGCGCGCAATCGGCGGTGAAGTGCGCGGGCGTGCTTAGCGTCGGGAGCCATGTACCGACGGATTGTCAGATCATCGGCGCACCTGATCGCCGCCACCTTGCTGGCCCTGACCGCGGGCGTCTTCGCGGCCACACCCGCTGACGCGGTGTCCGACGCCACCTGGGACCGGCTCGCCATGTGCGAGAGCAGCGGCCGCTGGAACGTCAACACCGGCAACGGCTACTACGGCGGACTGCAAATCCTGCCGTCGACCTGGGACGAGGCCGGGGGCCGCGCGTACGCCCCGCTCCCGCACCAGGCCACCAAGCGCCAGCAGATCATCATCGCGGAGAAGATCCTGCGCTGGCAGGGCTGGGACGCCTGGCCGCAGTGCGCCCGCAAACTCGACCTGTACTCGGTGCCGATCACCGTGAGCTACGTGGTCCAGCAGGGCGACACGCTCTCATCGATCGCCCGCAAGTTCGCGGTGCCCGGCGGCTGGGACGCCATCTACCGGATCAACCAGAACGTGATCGGCCCCAACCCCGACCACCTCCTGCCGGGCACCCGCCTGGAGTTGCCCACATAGCCAGTGCGGTGAATCCGCAAACCGCGCGGTGTCCGGCGCCACGACGCCTATCCTGGGTGACTCGTGGATCAACCGCCCGGATGGAGGGTCAGCGGCCGGATGAAGCTGTTGCACGCTGCCGACCTGCACATCGACAGCCCGCTCAAAGGCCTGTCCCGCTACCCGGGCGCACCCGCCGAGGAGTTCCGCGGCGCGGTGCGCCGCGCACTGGAGAACCTGGTCGACCTCGCGCTGCACGAGAGCGTCGATGCGGTGCTCCTCGCCGGCGACATCTACGACGGCGACTGGAAGGACTACCGCACCGGCCTCTTCTTCGGCTCGCAGATGCAGCGCCTGCGCGAGGCCGGCATCCCGGTCTGCATGGTGGCCGGCAACCACGACGCGCAGAGCCGCATCACCAAGGAACTGCGGCTGCCGGACAACGTGCACCGCTTCGGCACCGCGCAGCCGGAGACCAGGGAGTACGACGACATCGGACTGGCCGTGCACGGGCAGGGGTTCGCCGAGCAGGCCGTGACGGACAACCTGGCCGTCGCGTACCCCAAGGCCCGCGACGGCTATCTCAACATCGGCCTGCTGCACACCGCGCTGGAAGGCGCCGACGGCCATGCCACGTACGCGCCTTGCCGTGTCGAGGACCTGGTCGCCCGCGGCTACGACTACTGGGCCCTCGGCCACATCCACGCCCGCCAGGTCGTACGCGCGGGCGACCCGTGGATCGTGTTCCCCGGCAACCTCCAGGGCCGGCACGCCCGCGAGACCGGGCCCAAGGGCGCCACGCTCGTCACCGCCGACGGCCACACCGTCACCACCGAGCACCGCGACCTCGACGTCGTGCGCTGGGCGCACGTCGAAGTCGACGGCTCGCGCGCGGCCGACGCCGACGCGGCCCTCGGCCTTGCCGAGCAGGGCATGCGCGAGGCCGTGCGCGGCGCCGACGGCCGCCCGCTCGCGGTGCGCGTCAGCTTCGTCGGCCCCTCGGACGCGCACGAGGAGCTGTGGCGCGACCGCGACCGCATCGAGAACGAACTCCGGTCGGCCGCGGTCGAATTGGACGACGTGTGGGTCGAGAAGGTGCGGGCCGCGACGACGCACGCCACGCCCCCGGACGCCGCGGGCGGCCTCGCCGGACTGCTCGGCGACCTGCGTACCACCGCGGCGGCGATAGGCGAGGACGAAGCCGCGCTCGAACACCTCATCCGCGGCCTGCCCGGCCTGCGCGGGGTCGGTGCCGTCGTGGACGCCGACGGTGTGCGCGTGGACGCCCCCGAGTGGCGGGCCCGGGTCTTCGACGAGGCGGTCGACCTGCTCGCGGCGATGGTCGGCGGCGGACGCGGCCAAGGGAACGGGGGAACGGCGTGAGGATCGACCGGCTCGACCTGACCGCGTTCGGCTGCTTCACGGACCGCCGCCTCGACCTGTCCGCGTCCGGCGTGCACCTGGTCACCGGCCCCAACGAGGCCGGCAAGTCCACCGCCCGGTACGCCGTCGGACAGCTCCTGTACGGCATAGACCTCCGCAGCACCTTCGACTTCGTGCACCCGATGTCCGAGATGCGCCTCGGCGGCCTGCTGCGCGACGCGCGCGGCCAACTGCTGGAGATAGTCCGGCACAAGCGGCGCAACAACCCGCTGTGCGCGCCCGACGGCACGCCGATCGCCGACGTCGAGCTGGTACGGGTGCTCGCCGACATCGGAGCGGACGAGTTCGCCGGTGTGTTCGCCATGGACCACGGCGAACTCCGCGCGGGCGGCCAGGACTTGCTGGACGGCAAGGGCGACGTCGGACGAGCGCTGTTCGAGTCGCGCTCCAGCAGCAGGCTCGCCGACGTGCAGAACGCGCTCATCGAGAAGTCCGGCGAACTCTGGCGCCCGAACAGCAAGCGCAAGATCAACACGGCCCTCAAACGGCTCGGCGAACTGCGCCGCGAGGTCCGGGAACACGAGCTGGCGCCCCGGGACTTCGCGGTCGCCGAAAAGGCCGTGACCCGGGCCGAGGAGGAATGCGGCCGTCTGGAAGGGGACCTGCGCGAGGTCAGGGCCCGGCAGGCCCGGCTCGGCCAGGTGCGCGCGGCGCTCCCGCAACTCCTGCTGCGCGCCGAACTACGGGCCGAGCGGGACCGGTTGACGGGCACCGGGCCGGTCGTGGGCGACGATGTCGTCGACGAACTCGACCGGGCCACCCAGCGCCGGCGCCAGGCCCGCCTGGACACCGGGCACGACCGCGACGCCCTGCGCGAGGCCGAGGCGGAACTCGCCGCGCTCCAGGTCGACACCGTCCACCTCGACCACGCCGACACCGTCGAGGCACTGCACGCCGACGTCAGCGCGGTGCGCGAGGCGTCCGCCCAACTCGTGCGCGCCGAGGACGAGTTGTGGGAGCTGCGCAGGCGCGCCCAGGAACTCCTCGACCAGGTGCGCCCCGGACGATCGGTCGACGACCCCGAGGCGTACGCGCTGGGCCCCGGCGTCGCCGAGCGCATCGCCGACCTGCGCCGTGACCTCACGGTGCGGGACACCGCCCTGTCCGGGGCCCGTGAACAGGCCGAACGCCGCGAGGCCAAATGGGAGGCGGCCCGCGTCGCGCTCGACGCCATGCCCGCTGCCGGGGACACCCAAGCTCTGCGCGCGCTGCTCCGCGCCGTCCCCGAAGGCCTCGTCGCCGACATCGCCCGGCAGGAGCAACGGCTCGCCGAGAGCGCCGCGAAGGCCGCGGCGGCCCGCGCCCGGCACGGCCTCGCGGCCGTCGGCGACGAGGACGCCATGCGCCTGCCCCGCCCCGCGCGCGAGCTGATCACCGAACACCGGTCCCGCCTGGACAAGTTGCGCACCGAGACCGAGGCGGTCGCGGCTCGCCGCGCGGATATCGGCGAGCGCCTCAAAGCGGCCGAAGGCGACCTCGAAGTCCTCGTACGCGGCGACGCGACCCCGACCGACGAGGAACTGCGCGACGCCCGCGGCGAGCGCGACGCCCTGTGGGCGGCCCTGCGTACCGGCTCGGCGGACCCTGCGACGGCCGATGCGACCGCCGACGCCTTCGAGCGTGCGGTCGTGCGCGCGGACGAACTCGCCGACCGCATCCGCCGCCAGGCGAGCGAGTCGGTGCGGCTCCTGCAACTCGAAGTCGGCGTCGAGCAGGACCGCGCGCGCATGCTGTCCCTGACCGACGAACAGGCGGTCCTGGTCGAACGCGGCAAGCAGGCCGCGGCCGACTGGGCGGCGCTGTGGACCGACTGGTCCGCGCTCGGCATCGCCGTCCCCGAGCCCGCCGCCGCGGGCCAACTGCTCGACGGCATCGCGGAACTCGCCGATCTGGCCGGCGAATCCACCGCCACGGCACACGCGTCGGGCACGCTGCGCACGCAGGAGGCCGAGCTCGTCGCACGCTTCCACGCCGAGCTGGAGAAGACCGGCGCGCCCACCGCGGCCACCGCCCTGCGCGAGCTGACCGGCCTCGCCGACGCGCGCGTCACCGCGGTGGCCGACGCACTGCGCGCCCGCGAGCAGGCCGAGGCGGGCGAGCGGTCCGCCGCCGCCGACCTGGACGACGCCCGCGCGGATCTGGCCCGTGCCGAAAAGGCGCGGGCGGAAGGGGAAGCGGTCTGGGCGGATGTCGTCCGCGACCTGGACCTGGACGGATGCCGGCCGGAGAGCCTGGCGGCCGCCGTCGACACGCTCGCCGAGGTCGGACGCGAGGTGCTGGCCGTCGCGGAGGCCACCCGCCGCCGCGACGAATCGGCCGCCCGGATCGCCGACTTCGACAAGCGGCTGACAGAGCTGCTGGCCACCGCGTGGCAGAGCGAACCGGCCGCGGGAGCCGCCCGGTTCGGGCAGGTCGCGGAGCACCACGAGGCGCTGTCCCGGGCCCGTGCGGCCCGCGACGCCCGCGACCTGCACGCGGCCCAGGCCGAACGGCTTCGGCGCCGGATCGAGAACGGCGACGCGGTCGCCGAGGCCGCCGGACGCGAACTCGCGGCGCTGGTCGCGGCGGTCGGCGTGGCCGACGAGGGTGCGCTGCGCGAGGCGGTGGCGCGTACCGTCGCCCTGCGCGAGACCGGCGACGAACTGGCCGCCGTCGAAGGGCTGCTGCGCGACAGCGGCATGCCCGTCGCCGAGTTGGAGCGGCTCGCCGGGGACTGGACGTCGGCCGACCTGGACGCCGAACTCCTCCAACTGGCCACGGACGTCGAGCGCGCACAGGCGGCGTACGACGCCGCGGGCACCGAACTGGGCCGCGTCCGCCAGGTGCTGGCGGCCATCGACGACTCGGCACACGCCGCCCAGGCGCAGGAGTCGGCGTCCGCCCAGGTGGCCGAACTGGCCGTGGACGTCGAGCAGTACGTGCGCCTCGAACTGGCCCGGGTGGTCCTGCAACGCTGCGTCGACGAATACCGCCGGGACAACCAGGACCCGGTGCTGATGCGCGCCCAGGACGTGTTCGCGGCACTCACCGACGGCCGGTTCACCGAGCTGGTGACCGAGACCGAGGCGAAGAAGGGCAGCCCGGTCCTCAAGGCGCGGCGGGCGGGGGCGGGCCCGGACACCGAGCCGGTCCCCGTCGAGGCGATGAGCGAGGGCACCCGCGACCAGCTCTACCTGGCCCTGCGGCTCGCGACGCTGGAGCGTTACGCGGACGCCGACCGCACGATGCCGCTGATCCTGGACGACATCGCCATGACGTTCGACGACGGCCGCACGCGGGCACTGCTGAGCGTGTTGGACTCGATGGCGGACCGCTTCCAGATCGTGTTGTTCACCCACCACGAGCACTTGGGCGAACTGGCCCGCGCGGCACTGCCGCAGGGCCGGGCCCACGTCCACGAACTGCCGGTGTTCTCGGCGAACTGAACAGCGGCTTCGAGTCCATCGTCGAGTTCGTCTTCGAGGTCAGCTCCGAGGTCAGCTCCGACCCAGGACCGGTCCGTCCGTCCAGCGGAAGAGGTGGGCGAGGCGCGGCTCGACGATCGAGCCCGGCACCTCCCCGTCGAACCACCGGTCCACGTACGTCCAGTGGTATGGGTGTGTCAGGTACTCGCCGCTCAGCCCCTCGACGTCGGCGAACTCCTGCTCCCACACGTGCGTCCACGCCGACGGCGACCGGTCCTGGTCGACCCGGCTGAGCGCCCAGCCCCGGATGGTGGCGATGTGGTCCGGCATCGCCATGAGGTCCGACTCGAAGCGTGCGACGGCCTCCGGGTCGGCGTCGGCGCGCACGGTGAGCAGGAGGGTGCGTTTGACGCGGCGTCCGTCCAGCGGAACGGCCTTGGCGCGCACCGGCACCAGAGCCACCGACTCGGACGCTCCGGCAGGCGGCCGGTCGCCCGCGCAGTCCCAGGTCGCCCCGGTGCCGCCGACGCTCCCGGGCAGGTCGGGGCCGCCGACGGCGCCGTCCGGGACCGGTGTCTCGGCGGGGGCGAGCGCCACCCAGCGCGTCATGCGGGCACCTCCGAAGTCGAGGCCGAAGCCGGGGCCGTGACGGGGTTCGGGGCCGCGACCCCGTCCAGAGCCGTGACATGGCGCTCCCGGCGCACGGCGATGCTGTCGGTCGCGGACCAGAACGCCGCCACCGACGGGTCCGTGCCCGCGGCCGCGCGCATGCCGAAGAACGCGCGGATGCCGGGCAGTGTCCACAGGATGTGGACGGCGACCGTGTCCGTGCCCACGTGCTCGCGCGCGACCGATTCGAGGGCGAGTCCGCGGCGTGCCGCGCCGGGGGCGTACTCGCGGCGCAGGCGCTCGGTCCAGGAGTCGGCGTCGCCGCGGCGCAGCACGACGGTGTCGTGGACGCGCACCACCGGCGCCGCGCCCGTCCCTGCCGCGGTCACAGCTTGTCCAGCACGTCGTCGCGGTAGCGGGCGATCTGGTCGCGCAGCGCGTCCAGGCCGCGCGGGCCGAGCAGGCCGTCGTCGCCCGCGATGCGCGGGGCGACGACCAGGCGTGTGGCGCCGTGCTCGGTGTAGCCGCGGACCCAGTCCGGGTCGTTCTCGCGGGTGCGGTCGCAGCTTCCGGGCCACGCGGTCACCTCGACCGCGTCGGCGGCCCGGCCCGCCTCGACCGCGGCGCCGCGCAGCAGGGCGGACTGCGTGGCGAAGTCCTCCGGGGTGATCGTGTACGGGAACCAGCCGTCGCCGATGCGGCCGGCCCGCCGAACCGCCGGGTCGCTGTTGCCGCCCAGGACGACGGGCACCGAGCCGGACGCGGGGCGCGGGAGGGAGTTGAGGCGGTTGAAGGAGACGTGCCTTCCGTCGTACGACGCCGGGGCGTCGGCCCACAGCGCCCGCATCGCGCCGACGGTCTCCTCGAGGCGGCGGCCGCGGTCCGCGTACGGTGCGCCGACGGCGGCGTACTCCTCCTTCTGCCAGCCGATGCCCAGGCCGAGCATCAGGCGGCCGTCGGAGTGCCGGTCGATGGTCGCGGCGCGCTTGGCCAGCACCACCGGGCTGTGCAGCGGGGCGACCACCATCGCGGTGCCGAAGCGCAGCGTGCCCGTGGCCCCTGCGAGGAACGCGATGGTCTCCAGGGGGTCGGGCATCGGGACGTTCTCACCGCCGCTGGGCGTGCGGCCCGATTCCGAATAGGGGTACAGCGGTTCGTAGTCCTCCGCGATGACGACGTGTTCCACGGTCCACAGGGATTCCACGCCGCACTCTTCCAGCGTCCCGGCGAAGTCGCGCAGGAAACCGCCGGAAGTGATCAATCCGTCCGCGAACGGTGCCATCATGCCGAGTCTGAGCATGGGGATCCTCGCCCTTGGTGCTTGCCGCGCCATATGCCGCGACGATGAGATGGCTGACTAATGGGATCGATTAATATCCGGTTGTGGGCGTGACTACAAGACCGACCGAGGCGTCGGCAGGACGTGGGCGGACGCGGACCGCGGCGGAGACGACGCGGCGCCGGCTGGTGCGCGCGGCGGAGCAGCTGTTCGCCGAGCACGGCGTGGACGGTGCCCGCACACGGGACATCACCGAGCGGGCCGGACAGGCCAACTCGTCGGCGCTGCACTACCACTTCGGTTCCCGGGACGGGCTTCTCCAGGCGATCCTCGCGGAGCACAAGGCGCGCGTGGAGCAGGCCCTGGCGGTGGGCCTGGCCGCGGCGCGCGAGGGGAGCGCGGAGGCGGCGGGCGGGACGGCAGGCGGGGCGACGGAGCTCACAGGGCTGGTCGCGGCGTACATCGAGGCCGAGGCGTCGGAACTGCGCGACGAGAGCGGGCGGGACTGCCTGCGGATCGTGAGCCAGCTCGCGCACGAGACCGGGTTCCGGGACGGGCGTCCGCACGAAACGCTGGCGGGCGGCGTGCTGTGGGGCGTGTTCACGCGGATCGCGGAACTGGCGCGGACGGGCGCCGCCGGTCACGAGGACGCCGCCGGTCGTGAGGACGGGGTGCGCCGTGCGGTGCTGCCCGACGTCCTCGCGAACGAGCGCGTCGAGCTGATGGTGATGCTGGTCGGCTCGGCTTTCGCCGACCGGGCGCGGCACGTCCAGGCGGGACGGCCGCGACCGGTTGAGGGTGCGGCGTTCCGGGCCGACCTGGTCCGCGTCGTCGTCGCGATGTTGACGGCGCCGGGACCCTCCTAGCGGACGCTTCCGCGTTGTGCGCGGTCGGCGTACGCGTATTCGGACCGGTCCTGAGGCGGGCCCTCAGGGCCCTTCAGGGTCGGGCGCCGGTCGGTGTGTCGACCGGCCTGCCCGGATCAGTGCACGGGCTTGAGCTCGTCGTGCCGGTAGAGCGGGCGCAGGCCGTTCACCAGACGCACGCCGTACCAGCGGAAGGGGGCGATCGGCGGCCGGTGCGCGTCGCCGTAGACGTCCGCCACCTCGCCGAGCTCGCCCGCGCTCAGGCCGACCTGAACACGCACGCGTGTTCCGACCGGATAGCCCTGGCCCCACGACTTGGACTTGGTATCACCCATAGGGCACCGCCCTTCTGGCCGGTGGCCGTCGCGACCACGTCGGCCGTTACAGACCCCCGCGTCGGTTCTTTCGGCCGACTGGCCGCCAGACTTGAGGGCGTTTGAGTGATAAAACACCGATTCCATCGCACGGGTTAGTCCCGATACCGCCGAACGGCCCAGCGGGTGCGGTTCAGTCGACGAGATGCACCAGTGCGTACGCCGTCATCGCGTCCGCGAGGTAGTCGGCCAGCCCCGTGCGGGTGCCGTCGTAGACCTCGCGGAAGCGCGGGTCGTCGACGTACAGCCGGCCGAGCCCGCTGTACGCGTCGGCATCCGGTGTCCAAAACGTCGACACCCACCGGTAGTGCTCCGCGACCGCCGCCAACGTGCGCGGGTCGTCGGTCGGGACCCCCTCGTCGAGCAGGTCGGCCATGCGCGTGACCACCGACTCGAACCGCTCCTGGAGCGCCGCCTTCTCGGCGTCCGTCAGGCGTGCGACCTGCCGGTTCGACTCGTCCACGGCGTTGTCGCCCCAGCGGTCGCGCGCCTCCTGCTCGTACCTGTCGGGCTCGAACCCGTCGAACCATGCCTCAGGACCCTGCCGTGTCATCGTCTGCTCCGCCCCCTTCGAGCGTTCCCTCTCGGCGATGGTCCGCTCCACCGTGCGGACGAGCCGCGCCAGGCGGTCGCGCTCCTGCGACAGCTCCGCGTGGTGTGCGCGCAGGGCGGCCGTCTCGTCGCCGCCCTCGGCGAGGACCGCGGCGATGCCGTCGAGCCCCATGCCGAGTTCGCGCAGCACGAGGATCCGCTGCAAGCGCAGCAGCTCGGCCTCGCCGTAGTAGCGGTAGCCGCCCCGGCCGACGTACGCGGGCGGCAGCAGGCCGATCGCGTCGTAGTGCCGCAGCGTGCGCGAGGTGACCCGGGACATCCGCGCGACCTCGGCGATCGTCCAGCTCACGGCGGCCTCCAGGGTGCGGTGCTGCGGACGGGACGCACGCGATGCGCGGGCGGCCGTCCTCCGGCGTATTTGGACCATCTTGGCCGGATTCCCCGGCCGTGGTCCCCACGCTAGAAGTTGACGCGGCGGCAAGGTCAAGCGTGTTCGTCAGGCGTGTTCCTCAGGCATGTGCGTCGCGCGCGTTTGTCACGTGCGTTCGGTGAGGCGGCGCTCGTCCTCCGCGATCGGGATGTCGTTGATGCTCGCCTCGCGCCGGCGCATCAGCCCGGCGTCGTCGAACTCCCACTGCTCGTTCCCGTGGCTGCGCCACCACTGGCCGTCGGCGTCGTGCCACTCGTATTCGAACCGCACCGAGATGCGGTTCCCGGTGTAGGCCCACAGCTCCTTGCGCAGCCGGTAGTCGAGCTCGCGCGCCCACTTGTCGGCCAGGAAGGCCCGGATCTCGGCCCGCCCGGTGAGGAACCGGTCGCGGTTCCGCCAGACGGAGTCCTCGGTGTAGGCGAGCGCGACGCGTTCCGGGTCGCGGGTGTTCCAGGCGTCCTCCGCGGCCTGCACCTTGGCGCGGGCGGTGGCCTCGGTGAACGGCGGGACTGGCGGGCGTACGGCGGTCACGGCGACTCCTCAGGTCGGTGGTCCGAGGTGTGAGAACGATCGTTCTCTCTGCTGTGCGCTACGGTAGAGAACGATCGTTCTCATCGCAAGTGACCGCAGGCAAATGACCGCAAGGGAGGACCCGGTGGACGACGCCGAAGCGCGCGACCGCCTGCTCGACGCGGCCGAGTCGCTGTTCTACGCCCGCGGCGTGCAGGCCGTGGGCATGGACGAGCTCCGGACCGCGTCCGGCGTACCGCTCAAGCGCCTGTACCGGGTGTTCCCGGCGAAGGCCGACCTGGTGGCCGCGTACCTCGCCCGGCGCGACGGCCGGTGGATCGGCGACCTGCGGTCGGCGGTGGCGGCCGCCCCGGACGACCCCCTCCGGGCGGTGTTCGACTGGCTCGCCGACTGGTTCTCCGCACCGGACTTCCGCGGCTGCGCGTTCGCCAACGTGTTCGGCGAGATGGGCCACGCCTCGGACGCCGTGCTCGACATCGTCCGCGGCCACAAGCGCACGCTCCGCGCGCTTCTGGGCGAGGTCGCCGACCACGCGGGCGGCGGCCCGGAGCTCGCCGACCGGCTCATGCTGCTCACCGAGGGGGCCATCATGGTCGCCGCGCTGGACCCGGGCCCGGAGCCGGCGCGCACGGCCTACCGGGCCGCGGCGGTTCTCGCGGGCGAAGGCCAGGGCACGGGCACAGGTGTCAGCGCGGGTGCGAGCGCCGGGTCCTGACGCCTGACAGTCTGGCGTCGTGGACGTGCTTCTGTGGATCACCGCCCTGTCCGGTGCGGCATGGGTGTACCTCGCGCTGGCACACGGCGGTTTCTGGCGGACCGACACGCGCCTCGCGCCGCGGGGTTCGCGTACGCCGCCCGCCGAACCGCCGTCGGTCGCCGTCGTGGTCCCGGCGCGCGACGAGGCGGACATCATCGGCGTCTCGCTGCCGACCCTGCTCGCGCAGAACTACCCGGGGCCCGCGCGGGTGATCCTCGTGGACGACGGCAGCAGCGACGGCACCGGCGAACTCGCCCGTACGCTCGGCGACGCGCCCGGCGCGCGCCTGCCGCTGACCGTCACCACGCCCGGACCGCCGCCGAGCGGCTGGACCGGCAAGCTGTGGGCCGTCCGGCACGGCGTCGAACTGGCGGGCGACGCCGAGTTCCTGCTGCTGACCGACGCCGACATCGCGCATGCCCCCGACTCGCTGGCCCGCCTGGTCGCCGAGGCCGCGGACGAACGGCTCGACCTGGTCTCGGTCATGGCCCGGCTGCGCGTGGCCACCCGGTGGGAGCGCGTCATCGTGCCCGCGTTCGTCTACTTCTTCGGCAAGCTGTTCCCGTTCCGCCGGGTCAACCGGCACAAGGCCAGGACGGCGGCAGCCGCGGGCGGGTGCGTCCTGGTCCGCCGCACGTCGCTCGCCGCGGCCGGCGGCATCGACGCGATCCGCGACGCCGTGATCGACGACGTGTCGCTCGGCACGCTGGTCAAGCGCGGCGGCGGCCGGATCCGCCTGGTGCTCGCCGACCCCCCGCGCCGGCACGCGACCGAGCGGTGGCCGGCGCACGTCGACAGCGTCCGCCCGTATCCCGGGCTCGCCGACCTGTGGCGGATGGTCTCGCGCAGCGCGTTCGCCCAACTGCGGCACTCCTGGCTGCTGCTGACCGGGACGGTGTTCGGCCTCGCCCTGGTCTACCTCGCGGCTCCGGTGGCCCTGGTCGTCGGCACGATCGCGGGCGCCTGGCCGCTCGCGCTGCTCGGCCTGGCGACGTGGGCGCTGATGACGGCGACGTACGTGCCGATGGTCCGCTACTACGGACGCCTGTCCTACGAGGCCCTGTTGCTGCCCTTCGCCGCGACGCTCTACCTGGGCATGACCGTGGACTCCGCGATCCAGCACGCCCGCGGCCGCGGCGCCGCGTGGAAGGGCCGCACCTACCCGGCGCCCGAGTCGTCCCGAGACGCCCCCGGCCGCTGAACGGACCACCGGTAACGGCCTAGGCTCGGGCCTATGTCCGCCGAGCCGCCCGTACGTCCCGCGCGTCCGCCGCTTCCGATCACGCCGGCGCCGCCGGACTCGACCGCGCGCCCGTACCGCGACGGGATCCCCGAGCACGGCCGCGTCCCCAAGTCGTACGCCGTCAAGATGCGGCTGCTCGGGCTCATGGACGAACTCGGCGAGGACGCGCTGCTGCCGCCCGAACGCGAGTTGGCCGCCGAGTACTCGGTCGCCCGCAGCACGCTGCGCTCGGCCATCGCCGACCTGGTGATGGAGGGCCGCCTGCGCTCGGCGCGCGGACGCGGCACGTACGTGGCCCCGCCCAAGCTCGTGCAGCCGCTCAGCCTCGCGAGCTACACCGAGTCGGTCCGCTCGATGGGCATGACGCCCGGGCGGCGGGTCGTCACCGTCGAACACCACGTCGCGCAGCCCGACCTCGCGGACCGTCTCGGGATCCGGCCGGGCGACCTCACCGTGCACCTGGAGCGCGTGCTGCTCGCCGACGACGAGCCGATAGGGCTGGAGAGCACGTACCTTCCGCTGGACCGGTTCCCGACGATCCTCGAAGTGCTGCGCCCGCAGGAGTCGTTGTACCGCTGCCTCCAGGAGGACCTGGGGGTCGTGTTCGCGGAGGCCGACGAGACCGTCGAGACGGTGCTCGCCGCCCCGCGCGAGGCGATGCTGCTCGGCACCAACCCGGCGCTCCCGATGCTGCTCACGATGCGCACGTCGTACGACCCGGAGGGGGTGCCCATCGAGCGCGTGCGGCAGCTCTTCCGGGGGGACCGCATCGGCTTCGCCACCCGCCTGCGCGCCGCGAACTGAGGGCCGCGCAAGCGCCGCGCGAGGGCCGTGTGAGCGCCGCGAACTGACGCGCCGACGGCTGCCGCCCCCACCGAAGCGGTCGGACGGCCGCTGTGCACAATTGCCGTGGACAGCAGCAAAACCACTCCCCGTGCCGTGAGTTCCGCCCGTTCTGCGCCCCATCGGATAACGAAAGGGTAACAGGTCCGGACCTTAACGGGCTGTTCATGCGGGCGACACACGGCCTCCGCATTCTCGGCACCGACCACGCGCACGCTGGTCACCGTCCAGCCGGGAGAACTCTCCCGGAGATGAACAGCCGGGAGGCGCAACGTGCGGATAGTCGTGGTCGGGGGTGGCGTGCTGGGGACCATGCACGCGTGGCAGGCGGTCCGCCGCGGACACGATGTCGTCCACCTCGAACGCGAGCGCGAGGCGCGCGGTGCCTCGGTCCGCAACTTCGGCCTCGTGTGGGTCGGTGGCCGGGCCGGCGGGGCCGAACTGCGCACCGCCGTGCGGGCCCGCGAACTCTGGGAGCGGATCGGCGCCGAGGTCCCCGGGGTCGGCTTCCGCCCCGCCGGATCCCTGACGGTCTGCCGCAACGCCGACGAACTCGCGGTCGCCGAGGCGGCGTTGGCGCTGCCCGACGCGACCGAGCGCGGCCTGAAGGTGCTCGCCCCCGCCGAGGCCCGCGGCCTCAACCCCGCGCTGCGCGGCACCTTCGAGGCCGCCTTGTGGTGCGAGCGCGACGGTGCGGTGGAATCGCGCGTCGCCCTGCCCGCCCTGCGCGGGGCGCTCGCGGCGAGCGGCCGGTACACCTGGGTGCCCGGCCGCGAGGTGCGTGACCTGCTGACGGGCGGCGAGACGGGCGTACGGGACGACCACGGCGACCGGCACCACGCCGACCTCGTGCTGCTCTGCCCCGGCGCCAACCTCACCGGACTGGTGCGCGAGCTCGAACCCGCCGCCCCGGTGCGCCGCGTCCGGCTCCAGATGATGCAGACCGACCCGCTCGGCGAACCGCTGCCGACCGCCGTCGCGGACGGCGACAGCTTCCGCTACTACCCGGCGTACCAGGGACCGGAGTTGGACCGGCTGGTGGCCGCCCGCCCGCAGGACGCCGTCCCCGCCGCGCACAAGATGCAGCTGCTCATGGTGCAGCGCCTGGACGGCTCGCTCACGATCGGCGACACCCACGAGTACGCCGAGCCCTTCGCGTTCGACGTCGTCACCGACCCCTACGACCACCTCGCGCAAGTCGCCGAGGAACTGCTCGGCCGCCCGCTGCCGCCCGTCCGGCGGCGCTGGGCCGGCGTCTACGCGCAGACCACCGAGGACGGCGACCCCATCGTGCACCGCAACGAAGTCGCCCCCGGCGCCTGGCTCGTCACCGGACCGGGCGGACGCGGGATGACCTGCTCGCCGGCGATCGCCGAGGACACCGCCGAACGCGCGGGCTTCTGACCCGCGCGCTGGCACGGGCGCACACCCCGGCACGCGCGCACGCCGCGACCGCCCACCCGGGGGCCGCGGCGGCCCGCCAACCCACCTGGGACATCGAAGGAATCGGACGGAGAAGCCATGACGCGCACCCAACTTGTGGTCCTGGACATGGCGGGGACCACGGTCGCCGACGACGGCCTGGTCGTCGCCGCCTTCACGCGAGCCATCGCGTCGGTCGGCGTCGGCGAGGGGGGCGACGACTACGCGCGGATGCTGGCGTACGTCCACGACACGATGGGCGAGAGCAAGATCAGCGTGTTCCGCGCGCTGCTCGACCACGACGAGAACCGGGCGCAGGCCGCCAACGCGGCGTTCGAGTCGGCGTACGGCGGCCTCGTCGCGGGCGGCGCCTGCACGCCCGTCGACGGGGCCGAGGAGGCCATCGCCGAACTGCGCGCGGCCGGCGTCAAGGTCGCCCTCACGACCGGGTTCGGCGGCGACACGCAGCAGGCGATCCTCAAGGCCCTCGGCTGGACCTCCGTCGCCGACCTGGTGCTGTGCCCCGCCGACGCGGGGCGCGGCCGCCCGTACCCGGACCTCGTCCTGACCGCCGTGCTGCGCCTGGGAGTCGACGACGTACGCGCCGTGGCGACCGCCGGCGACACCGCCTTCGACGTGCTGTGCGGACTGCGCGCCGGCGCGTCGGTGGCGGTGGGCGTCCTGACCGGCGCCCACAACCGCACCGCCCTCGAACAGGCCGGGGCCACCCATGTCCTGGACTCGGTACGGGATCTGCCCGCCGTGGTCCTCGGCGATCCTGCGGCCGGCGGCCGCTGACGGCCAGTTGCACCCGCACTCCCTCCCCGACTTCCCCCGACGAAGCGAAGGACAGTCTGATGCGTAGGTATCTCGGCACGGCCGCCATGGTCGGTGCGGTCGCACTCACCGCCGCGGCATGCGGCGGCACCGGCTCCGACACCACGTCCAATGCCGGTGACGGCAAGCCGCAGGCCCCCGCCTCCGGGGCACCCGCGTGCACCGAGAAGGGCAACACCGCACCCACGGACGCCAAGACCGTGACCGTGTACTCCGTCGACGGCCTTGCGGACTGGTACACCAAGCGCTTCTCGGAGTTCGAGAAGCAGACCGGCATCAAGGTGCAGATCGTCGAGTCCGGCTCCGGCGAGGTGATCACCCGCATGGAGAAGGAGAAGACCAACACGCAGGCCGACCTGGCCGTCACGCTCCCGCCGTTCATCCAGCGCGCGGTGGGCGCCGACCTCCTCCAGCCCTACACCCCCGCCTGTGCCGACAAGGTCCCCGCGGCGTCCAAGGACGCGGCCGGCAAGTACACCGCGATCAGCAACAACTACCTGTCCTGGATCTACAACCCGGACCAGGCCAAGCCCGCGCCGGCCACGTTCAAGGACCTTCTCGACGACCGCTTCAACAAGCGCCTCCAGTACTCGACTCCCGGCCAGGCGGGCGACGGCACCGCCGTGCTGCTGCAACTCCAGCACCTCTACGGCAAGGAAGGCGCGCTGGAGTACCTCAAGCAGCTGGAGAAGAACAACGTCGGGCCTTCGTCGTCGACCGGCAAGCTCCAGCCCAAGACCAGCAAGGGCGAGCTGAGCGTGGCCAACGGCGACGTGCAGATGAACCTCGGCTCGATCCACAACGACAAGTCGAACTTCAAGATCTGGTTCCCCGCCGACGACACCGGCAAGAAGAGCACGGTCGCGCTGCCGTACTACGCGGGGGTCGTGAAGGGTGCGCCGCACCCCGAAGCCGCGCAGAAGCTCCTCGACTTCCTCCTCTCCGCCGAGTCGCAGACCGCACTCAGCACCGACGCGCGCGGCCTGCCCGCCCGTGAGGACGTGAAGCCGAGCGACACCAACGGCGCCGAGATCGCCGCACTCATGCAGGGCGTCGACATCTACACCCCCGACTGGGACCAGGTCGTGAAGGACTTCGACGCGGACATCGCCGCGTACAACAAGGCCGTCGGCCGCTGACGCACGCGGGTGCCGGCAGTACGTCACCGCTGCCGGCACCCGCCGCCCACGCACAGCAGTCGCACCACAACGAGTAGGGAGGCAACCGCCATGGACACCAGCGTGGTGATCGAGCGGCCGACCGGCAGCGGCGTGGCGGGCGCCGCACCCCCGGCGATCGGCATCGCCGGACTCACCGTCACCTACGGCAAGGTCACCGCGCTCGCGGACTTCGACCTCCAGGTCGACCGCGGCGAGACCGTGGCCCTTCTCGGGCCGTCCGGTTCCGGAAAGTCCACCGCGCTCAAGGCGGTTGCCGGATTCCTGCGCCCGAGTGCCGGACGCGTCACGCTCGGCGGGCGCGAGGTCACCCACGAGCCGCCGAACAAGCGCGGCATCGGCGTCGTGGTGCAGAACTACGCGCTGTTCCCGCACATGCGCGTCGCCGACAACGTCGCCTTCGGCCTGCGCGCGCGACGTGTGCCGCGCGCCGAGACCGCCAGGCGTGTCACGGAAGCGCTCGACATGGTCGGGATGGGGGCGTACGGCCGCCGCTACCCGCGCGAACTCTCCGGCGGCCAGCAGCAGCGCGTCGCCATCGCCCGCGCCCTCGCGATCCGGCCGCCCGTCCTGCTCCTGGACGAACCCCTCTCCGCCCTGGACGCCACGCTGCGCTCCGACCTGCTCGGCGAACTCCAGCGACTGCGCGCGGACCTGCCGGACGTCGCCATTTTGTACGTGACGCACGACCAGACCGAGGCCCTCGCACTCGCCGACCGCATCGCCGTCATGCGCGACGCGCGGCTCGTCGACATCGACACCACCGACCGCCTCTACCGGCGCCCGCCCAGCGGGTTCACCGCCTCGTTCCTGGGCGCCGCGAACCTGCTGCCCGCGCGCGTGGCCGGGGACTGCGCGGCGGACGCCGCCGACGCCCGGGCGCACGTCGGCCCGCTGACCGTGCCGGTCGACCCGGCGCGCGCCTTCCGCGCGGACGACGCGGCGATGCTGGTGGCCCGGCCGCACACCCTCGCGATCACGGACCCGGAGGCGCCGGGCGTACTGCGGGGCGTGCTGACCGGGACCCAGTGGCGCGGTGCGACGTACCGCCTCACGTGCGTGCTCGACGAGCCCGCGGGCGTCGAAGTGCGGTGCGACGTCGCGACGATGGCCGGTGTACCGGCCTTCGGCGCACCGGTCGGGGTACGCCTCCCCGCCGAGCCGTGCGTGCTGGTCCCCGCCGGGGGCGCCGCATGACCGCGACGATCCCGTCCCCGTCGCCCGCCCCGACCCCGGAATCCGTCACCAAGCCCGCGGCTCCCGGCGGCCCGGTCGGCCGGGCACCGCGGCGCGGCCTGACCGGTGCCCTGTGGCTGCTCCCGCCGCTGCTCCTCATCGCGGGCTTCTTCCTCTATCCGCTCGCGCTCGTCGTGAAGCAGTCGTTCACCGACAAGGACGACAACGTCGGATTCGACGTCTGGCATTCGGTCCTGACATCGCCTCAGTTCACCGACGCACTGTGGAACACCGTGAAGATCGCGGTGCTCTCGACCCTCGGATGCCTCGTCCTGGGCTTCTTCCTGGCCGTCGTGCTGACTTTCGTCCCCTTTCCGGGGGCACGATTGATATCGCGGCTTGTCGACACGATTCTGGCCTTCCCGTCGTTCCTGATCGCGCTCGCGTTCACGTTCCTGTACGGCACCGCCGGGGTGTTCAACGCCGTCGCCGAAGAACTCGGAGCGGGGCAACCGCTCGTGGGCTTCCTCTATTCGCCGTGGTGCGTCGTTCTCGCGGAGATCACCTTCTACACGCCGTTTGTGATGCGCCCGTTGCTCGCCGCGTTCGCCCTCGTCCCGCGCGAACGCCTCGACGTGGCGGCCAGTCTCGGCGCCGGCCCCATGCGCGTGGTCGCGCGCGTCCTGCTTCCCGAGGCGCTGCCCGCCCTCGCGGCCGGCGGCAGCCTGACACTTCTGCTGACCCTCAACGAGTTCGGCATCGTCCTGTTCATCGGAGCCAAGGACGTCACGACGCTCCCCATGCTCGTGCACGCGAAGGGCGCGGTGACCTTCGACTATCCAGGCGCCTGCGTGGTCGCGGTGGTCGAGGTCGCACTCTCGTTGGCCCTCTACGGCCTCTACCGGTTCGTCTTCACAAGGACAGGAGCAGCCCGTGCTGGTGTGGTCGCGTAGCGGACGGTTGTTCGTCTGGGCCCTCTTCGCCGCCGTCTTCGTCCCGGTCATCCTCGGACCGCTCGCCATCCTGGTCATCGCGGCCTTCGCGGGGGACTGGAACAGTGTGCTGCCCGCGACCTGGACCACGGCGAACTTCCAGGAGGCGACCGGCGGAACGAACCTCGACTCGCTCGTGGTGAGCATCCAGACGGCCCTCGCCGCCGGGCTCGTCGCGGTCGTCGTCGGCACATGGGCCGCCATCGCCGCCCGCGGCGCCCCGCGGCCGGTACGCCGCATCGCCGACGCCCTTCTGCACCTGCCCGTGGCGGTGCCCTCGGTCGTCGTGGGCCTCGGCATGCTGGTGGCGTTCAGCGACGGCCCGTTGCTGCTCAACGGCACCAAGTGGATCGTGATCGCGGCACACGCGGTGCTGGTCGTCGCATTCGCGTACGCCACCGTCTCGGCAGGCCTCGACCGTACGGACCGCGCCTTCGCGGACGTGGCCGCGAGCCTCGGGGCGAGCCCGCTCCGGGTGCTCCTGCGCATCCGCCTGCCGATGCTGCTGCCCTCGGTCTCGGCCGCCGCAAGCCTCTCCCTCGCGCTGTCGATGGGCGAGGTCGGCGCCACCATCATGATCTACCCGGCGGACTGGCGGACGCTGCCCGTCTCGGTGTTCACCCTCACCGACCGCGGCAAGGTCCTGCTTGGTTCCGCGGTGACCCTGACATTGCTGTTGGCGACGCTGTTGTTGCTCATTGTCGTCGGAATGCTGAAAGGCCGCGTCGAGGAATCCCGGAAATGAACTCCCTTGCCGCCAAAAGCCATTCCGGCACCGAATCGGCCTTCCACTGACGAACAGTCAGCCCGTAGGATCCTCCGACCGCGTGACGCATCCGCGGCATCTGGTAGGGGGAATCACCACTTGAGCACACCCATCAAGCGCGTGGTCGCGTCGCTGTGCGCAACCGCGGCGATCACCGGTTGCCTCGTGACGTCAGGCACCGCAGTCCAGGCGGAGCGCCCGGCGCCATTGGAGGCCAACGCAGCGGCGCTGCCCGCCGCGGCGGACGGCAGGCAGCACCCGACCCAACCCCTGAACGGCTACCGCAGCCGTCCCGACCTCGTGAACGCCGGACTCACGTCGCTGGGCGGACTGCCCGTCAGCACCTCCACCGAGGCGTTCTTCGGATATCAGCGGAACAACACCAACGGCGAGTACCGCGAATCCCCGGTGATCCACGACAGCAACGGGGCGCCCGTCTGGATCGGCGCGAACAACGGGCCTACCTGCCTGTGCCCCGCGGTTCCGATCCGCTTCCGCGGCCAGGCCGCCTTCGCATTCCTCAACTCGTCGGGGACGTGGCAGGTACTCGACGCCTCGTACCGCAAGGTCTTCGAGATCCCCGGGTTCGCCGCCGTCCGCAACTCCGACTGGTTCATCACCACGAATCCGGAGGGCACGCGGGCCCTGGTCACGGGCAACCGCACCTTCAAGGCGCGACTTCCCGAGGGCACGTCGGACGTCACCGTCGGCGCCTCGCTGGTCAAGGAGATCGACCTGTTGACCGGCGATGTCCTGTTCAGCTGGGACAGCCAGACAGCAGGCCCCGGATTCGTGCCGTTGACCGACACCGTGCGCTTCCGGTCCAAGGACGGTGTCGCCCACCACATGGACGTCGACGCCGTGGGCTGGGACGCGGACGGAGGCATCCTGCTCACCGCGCGCGGAACCCGGGCGATCTACAAGATCGATCGTTCCGGGGCGGTGGTGTGGACCTTCGGCGGCAAGCACAGTTCTTTCGAACCAGCACCGGGCACATCGGCTCCGGTCGACCCGCGGTCGGTACGGCGTAACCCGGACGGAACGCTGTCGTACCTGGAACTCCACGACGCCGTCGGCGGGCCGGTGCACTGGGTCACGGTCTCTCTCGACGAAACCGCCCGTACGGCCGCACTGGTGACGTCGCGCGAACTCGAACGGACGGCAATCGACCAGGACTACGGCAAGTACTTCCTGGTCCAGACCCTGGCGAACGGATCGCCGGCCATCAGCGACGGCATGGGCAACGCCGCGGAGTACACGAGTGGATCCGATCTGGCCGCCTGGACCCATCCCAAGAGCGGGATGGGCACGAACACGCTCCGCGCACCATGGCAGGGCACCCCGCAGACCAAGCCCGACCTCGGACTCGACATGACGTCGGCGACGGGATTGAGCGCGTACGCGAGTTGGAACGGTGCCACCGAGGTCGCGAAGTGGCGGGTCTCGGTCGGCCCCGGGACAGCGGGTCTGCGTGTCGTCGGCGAGGCCGCGCGTACCGGCTTCGAGACGCGCGTGAACGTGGAGGTGACGGCTGCGGATTCCACTGTTCGCGTGGAGGCGCTGGACGTCGGCGGCAGGGTCATTGCCACAACGGACAAGACCCTGAGCCCGATCACGCTTCGCTACGGTCAGCTCGGCGGCGCCAACTCCGCATTGGGGCTGCCCACTTCGCAGATCGAGGCGTGGCAGGGCGGGTTCCGCCAACACTTCGTCGGCGGCGACATCTACTGGCGCGCCGACACCGGCGCGCGTGTGGTCCTCGGAGCGATCGCCAAGCGCATGGACGAGATCGGCGCCGCAGCCGGCTTTCCGCTGGCCGACACCGCCAAGGACAGCCGGGGCTACCTGAGCCAACTGCTCACGAGCGGTGGGATGTACAGCCGCGTGTTGGACATGGCCGAGTGGGTCACCGGCGCCGAGTGGACCAAGTACTCGGCGATGAACCGCGAGAAGGGCGTGCTGGGCTTCCCCAAGGAAGACGTGCTGGTCCAGTCCGACGGCTCGGCCGCGCAGTTGTTCGACGGCGGGGAGATCCACCGCGCGTCGGTCGGCGGCCGGACGAGGGTCGTCGAGATCCACGGGGCGATCTACACCCTCTGGAAGCAGCAGCGCCGGGAGGGCGTCCCGACCACGGACGAGATCGCCACCCCCGACGGCGTGGGGCGTTTCAACGCCTTCACCGACAACCGGGGACGGAACTGGTCGATCTACTGGACGCCACGGACCGGCGCCCATGCGGTTCGCGACGAGTACCGCGCAAAGTGGGGCGCTGTGGGCTGGGAGGGCGGGATCGGATATCCGGTCTCCGAGCAGGGCGTGCGGCCGGGTGCGTACATTCCCCACCAGGACTTCGAGCGCGGCTCGCTCTACCCGAATGCGAACGGCCGCAGTATCCAGGTCGTGCAGGGAGCCATCCGCGACAAGTACGGGCAGACCGGCTGGTCCGCCGGCTGGCTGGGCAGCCCGCTCACCGACGAGCTGGTCACACCTGACGGCTACGGCCGCTTCAACCAGTTCCCTCAGGGGTGCATCTATTGGACTCCCCGCACCGGCGCACAGGCCTTGTCGGCCCAGACCCGCGAGGAATGGATGCACCACGGCTGGGAACTCGGCTGGCTCGGCTATCCGGTGACCAGTTCGGCCCCGACGCCGGACGGCATCGGTGAGCACACGCACTTTGAGCGCGGATCCATCTACTGGGCGCGTCGGCCGTACCAGACCGGCTATTGGTTCGTCTCCGGCACCGTCCGCGGCGACATCCGCGCCAAGTACGCGTCGCTCGGTTGGGAGCGCAGCCGCCTGGGCTACCCGGTGGCCGACGAATACGAGTACGCGCGGGGCAAGGTCGGACAGCGGTTCGAGAACGGCCTGATCATCTGGGACGCCAGGACCCGCGCCACGACGGTGCAGTACCTCTAGTCCGGTAGGCCGGTGGGGCCGAGAGGCCCCCGCGTATCAGCGCTTGTCGAAGATGCGGGGCGGCGGCACCGGCGAACGCGCGGCGGTCGTGTCCAACACGACCGCCGCGCCTCCCGTGAAGTCGTCCAGGGCGTCGCCGTGTTGGACCCGGCCCGGGAACGGGTCGGCCGCCGTGCGCCGGGTCAGCTCGGCGACGGGCAGCTCGTGGCGCGAGGCGGCCACGATGACGTTGCCGAAGCGGCGTCCGCGCAGAACGGCCGGATCGCCGATCATCAGTACGTGCGGGAACACCGCTTCCACGGTTGCTATTTGGGCGCGCACGAAGTCGAGGCGCCCGCCGTCCGCGAGATTCGCCGTGTAGATGCCCTCGGGACGCAGCGTGCGCGCGATCTCCTGGACGAACTCCACCGAGGTCAGATGCGCAGGCACGCGCGAGCCGCCGTACGCGTCGACGACCGCGAGGTCGAACACCGCGTCCGGGGCCTTGCCTGCCACCTCGCGCGCATCCCCGTTGCGGATCCTGACCTGCGCGGTCTTCTCCAAGGGCAGTTGCTCGCGTACAAAGGCGATCAGCCGCGCGTCGATCTCCACCACCTGCTGCCGGGACCGCGGCCGGGTCGCGGCGAGATAGCGGGGCAGGCTCAGCGCGCCGCCGCCGAGATGCAGCGCCTGCACAGGCTGCCGCGCCGACGCGCAGAGATCTGCGAGGTGCCCGAGGCGGCGGATGTACTCGAACTCCAGCCACGTCGGATCGTCGAGGTCGACGTGTGACTGCGGTGCCCCGTCCAGCAGCAGGGTCCAGGCCCGGGGCCGGTCGGGATCCGGTACGAGTTCGACGGTCCCCGAGTCCACGACGGCGCGCACGGTCTCTCGTGCGCCTCGCGTACGCCGCTGCTTCTCCGCCATGGAACCAGTATCCGCACGCGGCACCGGGCGGGGCACTGCCTGAGGAGGCAGGTTCCCACCCGGTGCCACGTGTCCGGTGTGTGCGGTGCGGTACGTGTCCGCGCACACCGGCGGCCCCGGCACGTTCGTCGCACGGAAACATGCCGGGGCCGCGCTCTCAACTCGCGGGTGCCGGTTCCGGTGCCGGTACCGGTCCCCGCGCGGGTGTCAGTGGCCGGTCTTGAGGAACAGTTCGAGCCGCAGGTCGTCGTGGCCGGTGTACGAGCGGTCGCCGGTCGCCGTGCTCACGGTGATGTGGCCCTTGTTCAGCTCGGTCCAGTCCGACGTGCGCTTCTCCTCCTCGCGGCAGAACGTGCCCGGGATGCTGCAGTCGCCCACCCCCACCGCGAACGTGTCGCCCGTCGGCTTGTACGAGACGGCGAGGACCGTCTCGGTGCCGATCTCCGTCCACACCGGCCGGCCGGGGTTCTTGCCCTCGACGGCGTTCGGGTAGTTCACGTTGATCGCGTACTCGTCGGTCAGCAGGCGGCGCTTCTTCAGGTCGCCGACGAAGCCGGGCACGAAGTCGGCGAACTCGCGGTACGTGCGCTTGGTGATGCCGAACGTCGCGGGGTCGAAGCCCGAGCTGAGGGCGATCGCGGGCTTGCCGTTCTCGATGGCCATGATCGCCGCGCTGAGCGTGCCCGACTCGTAGGTCACGTTGCCGACGTTGGGACCGGAGTTGGCGCCGGTGACGACCAGGTCCGGGCCGTTCTGCCAGCCGACCTTTGCGGCAAGGCCGCCGCGCAGGGCCAGGCGTACGGTGTCGCCCGGCGTCGCGCTCGAGGTCGTCGGACCGCAGGGGGCCGCGCCCTTGCACACGCCGAAGACGGCCCCCTTTGTGGGCGCTCCGGCGCAGTCGTTCTCGAACCCGGCCGGCAGGGCGGTGCGCTGCGACACGGTCAGCGAGCCGCTGCCGGTCATGCCCGTACCGGCGCCGCTCATGAACTGCCACGGGGCCATCACGACGACATCGGCACCGGCCGCGCACAGCGCGCGCCGGACTTCGTAGAGGCCGTGTCCGTCGGAGCCGTCGGGACGCGCGTTCTGCATCGAGTCGTCGTTGCTCAGCAGGATCTTCATGCCGGCAACCGAAGAGTTCGGCTGGGGACGGTCGTTCGGGGCGGCCGAGGCACTCGCGGTCAGCGCCAGCGCGAGTACGCCGGCAGCCATCGCGGGGACGAGGTGCTTGGTGGAGAGGTGCATGCCGGGAAAACTAGAAGTAAAAACTGAGTGAATAAAAGGTTTGTAACCGGAACGTGACCTTCCGATCATGCGTCAATGGCCGCTGACCTGCGGAAATGTCCATACGGTGACGTATGTGCGGTGTGCGGCGCGCCTACTCGGTCGAGGGGGGAGAGCCTGCCGCGAGGCGTGGGCTCTCCTCGGGGGACAGCACGCGCCACGAGATCTGCTCGGCGGCGAAGAAGCACTGCGAGCGCCCGACGATGTCCACCGCGTCGACCGGCTCGTACTGTCCGGGACCGTCGACCGGATCGAAGTCGAGGTACAGCAGCTCGCCGTGCGTCTCATCGCTGAACCGGGACACGACGGGATCGAAGTAGAGCATCCCGGAGAAGCCCTTGCCGTGCTCCAGCCGGTAGTCGCGCAGGCCGGCCAGCCGGAACTCGACCGGCGTCCAGGGCCAGCCGTGCTCGCGGTCCCGTGCGTCGACGACGATCCGGGCCGACGCGCCGCCGGGAGTGAAGGGATCGTCGATGCCCACCCGGGTCACGCAGCCGTTGTCGAAGTCGTACTCGGCCAGCAGGTCGCCCAACGTCTCGGGCGTGAGCAGCGGCATCAAGGTCCTCCGGTCGGCGTCGTATGACGACACCATCATGAGACCAGTCCGCCCGGCCCGCTTCGATCAGCGCCCCTCAGCCGTGCGCAGCTTCGCCCGGAGCCCCTTGCCCGCGGCCCCGACAGGACTCCTGCCGGAGCCCGGCCGCGTTCCGGCCGGGCCTCCCGCCAAGAGTTCTGTCGGACGTCAGCCTGACGTCTGCCTGACGTCTGCTCAGACTGCCGTGTGCGGTCACATGCGTGTCGCGGCGCGGGACAGCGCGCCGCCGATCAGCGCATAGATGACCGCCGCCAGGCCCTCGTTCACGAAGATGCGGGCCTTGTAGCTGTCGGGTGTGAACAGGTTCTCCGACCATTCGGTCAGTGAGCCGGCCCAGTCGCCCATCGTCCGGACGAGGTCGTTCGCGGGGTTGGCCTCCAGGAGCACCAACAGGATGTGCAGGACGATGATGCCTACGACGATGGCCGTGACAACCCGGATCACCAGCGCGATCGGGTTCGCGTGTGTTCGGTATGACCTCGTAGTCCTCATGAGTGAACCGTGCTCGGGATCCGCGCGGTGAAACGGACTTGTCCGACCTGGGGGAGATGCCCCGCCCGGGCCCGGAGCCCAGGCGTACCAAGGGGACACGCCAGGCAAACCTCGATTTGCGAGAGCGTGACGACGTGGGTACAGTCATCCCACCGCTCAGCAGGGAGACCTGAGACAGCGTGTGCCCACGGCACTCACTGGCTGGTCCCGCGAGCGGGGATCCGCAGCACCACTCTCGAACGAGGTACGTCGCGCGCTCTGCGCTGCGTATGCGGTCGGCGTGTGCCCAGGGTCCTTCCGGATGGACTCGGAATGGCAGGCCGGATCGCCGATTAGGCGAAACGAAATGCGATCCGCTAAAGTCTGGAGCGCCGCAGGGAAAAGCCCGCAAGGGTCGATTCCGAAGGCAAAGCGGAAAGCGAAACAGACCGGAAACGGTGTGCTAAGCTGGAAGCGCAGAAAGAAAAGCGAAACACAGTAACACCGAAGAGCGTAACGCCCGGAGAGACCGGTGAAAGGGTCTCAAAGGAAGCGTCCGTTCCTTGAGAACTCAACAGCGTGCCAAAAGTCAACGCCAAATAACAACCCCGGCGTTCACTGTCCGGTCCATCATTCGGTGGGTCGGGGGTGTTCGTAGGGATTCCTTTGGTACAAAATCCTCCGGCTCTGTCAGCGCCGGGGGTCACAGACAGGACGCATGCGCCGGTCGGATCATTCCTCCGACGGAGCGCGGCTCCTCCTTGTGTTGACCGGATTACCGGTAGACATCTATGGAGAGTTTGATCCTGGCTCAGGACGAACGCTGGCGGCGTGCTTAACACATGCAAGTCGAGCGGTGAAGCCCTTCGGGGTGGATCAGCGGCGAACGGGTGAGTAACACGTGGATAATCTGCCCTGCACTCTGGGATAAGCCCGGGAAACTGGGTCTAATACCGGATAACACTCCTTACCGCATGGTGGGGGGTTGAAAGTTCCGGCGGTGCAGGATGAATCCGCGGCCTATCAGCTTGTTGGTGGGGTAGTGGCCTACCAAGGCGACGACGGGTAGCCGGCCTGAGAGGGCGACCGGCCACACTGGGACTGAGACACGGCCCAGACTCCTACGGGAGGCAGCAGTGGGGAATATTGCGCAATGGGCGAAAGCCTGACGCAGCGACGCCGCGTGAGGGATGACGGCCTTCGGGTTGTAAACCTCTTTCAGCAGGGAAGAAGCGAAAGTGACGGTACCTGCAGAAGAAGCACCGGCTAACTACGTGCCAGCAGCCGCGGTAATACGTAGGGTGCGAGCGTTGTCCGGAATTATTGGGCGTAAAGAGCTCGTAGGCGGCCTGTCACGTCGGATGTGAAAACCCGGGGCTCAACCCCGGGCCTGCATTCGATACGGGCAGGCTAGAGTTCGGCAGGGGAGACTGGAATTCCTGGTGTAGCGGTGAAATGCGCAGATATCAGGAGGAACACCGGTGGCGAAGGCGGGTCTCTGGGCCGATACTGACGCTGAGGAGCGAAAGCGTGGGGAGCGAACAGGATTAGATACCCTGGTAGTCCACGCCGTAAACGTTGGGCACTAGGTGTGGGCGACATTCCACGTTGTCCGTGCCGCAGCTAACGCATTAAGTGCCCCGCCTGGGGAGTACGGCCGCAAGGCTAAAACTCAAAGGAATTGACGGGGGCCCGCACAAGCGGCGGAGCATGTGGCTTAATTCGACGCAACGCGAAGAACCTTACCAAGGCTTGACATCGCCGGAAAACTCGCAGAGATGCGGGGTCCTTTTGGGCCGGTGACAGGTGGTGCATGGCTGTCGTCAGCTCGTGTCGTGAGATGTTGGGTTAAGTCCCGCAACGAGCGCAACCCTCGTTCTGTGTTGCCAGCATGCCCTTCGGGGCGATGGGGACTCACAGGAGACTGCCGGGGTCAACTCGGAGGAAGGTGGGGACGACGTCAAGTCATCATGCCCCTTATGTCTTGGGCTGCACACGTGCTACAATGGCCGGTACAATGGGCTGCGATACCGCGAGGTGGAGCGAATCCCAAAAAGCCGGTCTCAGTTCGGATTGGGGTCTGCAACTCGACCCCATGAAGTCGGAGTCGCTAGTAATCGCAGATCAGCATTGCTGCGGTGAATACGTTCCCGGGCCTTGTACACACCGCCCGTCACGTCACGAAAGTCGGTAACACCCGAAGCCGGTGGCCCAACCCTTGTGGGGGGAGCCGTCGAAGGTGGGACCAGCGATTGGGACGAAGTCGTAACAAGGTAGCCGTACCGGAAGGTGCGGCTGGATCACCTCCTTTCTAAGGAGCACAGTTCCACGCCAGACCCGAATGTGGTCTGGGTGGCAGCTCAAGGGTGGAACGTTGACTATTCGGCGGTCGCTGCTGCGGCCGGCCCCAGTACTGCTCCTCGGAGCGTGGAACGGGTCGGAACCAAGGCGGGGATCGTCGGGCACGTTGTTGGGTCCTGAGGGAACGGACCCCGACCCCGGTCGCCAGTCGTGGCGGCGGGGGTTGTGGTTTGTCCCCCTCTGGATCGCCGGTTTCAGCCGGTCGTACGAACCATCAGGCACAGGTCTGACAGGCGGCGGCGTAACGCTGGGGTTTCCGGTTGTTGTTTGAGAACTGCACAGTGGACGCGAGCATCTGTGGCCAAGTTAGTAAGGGCGCACGGTGGATGCCTAGGCACCAGGAACCGATGAAGGACGTGGGAGGCCGCGATAGGCCCCGGGGAGCTGTCAACCGAGCTGTGATCCGGGGGTGTCCGAATGGGGAAACCCGGCAGTCGTCATGGGCTGTCACCCGCACCTGAATGTATAGGGTGTGTGGAGGGAACGCGGGGAAGTGAAACATCTCAGTACCCGCAGGAAGAGAAAACAACCGTGATTCCGCGAGTAGTGGCGAGCGAAAGCGGATGAGGCTAAACCGAGTAGGTGTGATACCCGGCAGGGGTTGCTTATTCGGGGTCGTGGGACGGCACTTCAGTTGTCTGCCGGCAGCTGGGCGAGTCAGAAACCGTATGGGTAGTCGAAGGACATGCGAAAGGTCCGGCGTAGAGGGTAAGACCCCCGTAGACGAAATCTGTACGGCTTGCTTGTGTTGTTCCCAAGTAGCACGGGGCCCGAGAAATCCCGTGTGAATCTGGCGGGACCACCCGCTAAGCCTAAATATTCCCTGGTGACCGATAGCGGACTAGTACCGTGAGGGAAAGGTGAAAAGTACCCCGGGAGGGGAGTGAAATAGTACCTGAAACCGTGTGCCTACAAGCCGTGGGAGCGTCGCCATCCGGGTTTTGTCTCGGGTGGTCGTGACTGCGTGCCTTTTGAAGAATGAGCCTGCGAGTTTGCGGTGTGTGGCGAGGTTAACCCGTGTGGGGTAGCCGTAGCGAAAGCGAGTCCGAATAGGGCGACATAGTCGCGCGCCCAAGACCCGAAGCGGAGTGATCTAGCCATGGGCAGGGTGAAGCGGAGGTAAGACTTCGTGGAGGCCCGAACCCACCAGGGTTGAAAACCTGGGGGATGACCTGTGGTTAGGGGTGAAAGGCCAATCAAACTCCGTGATAGCTGGTTCTCCCCGAAATGCATTTAGGTGCAGCGTCGTGTGTTTCTTGCCGGAGGTAGAGCACTGGATGGTTGATGGGCCTCACCGGGTTACTGAGATCAGCCAAACTCCGAATGCCGGTAAGTGAGAGCGCGGCAGTGAGACTGCGGGGGATAAGCTCCGTGGTCGAGAGGGAAACAGCCCAGAGCACCGACTAAGGCCCCCAAGCGTGCGCTAAGTGGGAAAGGATGTGGAGTCGCAGAGACAACCAGGAGGTTGGCTTAGAAGCAGCCACCCTTGAAAGAGTGCGTAATAGCTCACTGGTCAAGTGATTCCGCGCCGATAATGTAGCGGGGCTCAAGCGCACCGCCGAAGTCGTGTCATTCGTGCACAAGCCAAGCCTTCGTGGTTCAGGCGCACGGATGGGTAGGGGAGCGTCGTGCAGCGAGTGAAGCCGCGGTGGAAACCAGTGGTGGACGCTGCACGAGTGAGAATGCAGGCATGAGTAGCGAATCACACGTGAGAAACGTGTGCGCCGGATGACCAAGGGTTCCTGGGGCAGGCTAATCCGCCCAGGGTAAGTCGGGACCTAAGGCGAGGCCGACAGGCGTAGTCGATGGACAACGGGTTGATATTCCCGTACCCGCTACGATGCGCCAGCGCTGAACCTCGTGATGCTAAGGCCGTGAAGCCCCTGGTGGAGTCTTCGGACAAGACCGGACGGTGGAGCCGCCGGCCCAAGCGGGTAGTAGGTGAGCGATGGGGTGACGCAGGAAGGTAGTCCAGCCCGGGCGGTGGTTGTCCCGGGGTAAGGGTGTAGGGCGTGGTGTAGGCAAATCCGCACCGCACATAGCCTGAGACCTGATGCCGACCCGATTGAGGGGAAGTGGATGATCCTATGCTGCCGAGAAAAGCCTCTAGCGAGTGTCGTGGCGGCCCGTACCCCAAACCGACTCAGGTGGTCAGGTAGAGAATACTAAGGCGTTCGGGTGAACTGTGGTTAAGGAACTCGGCAAAATGCCCCCGTAACTTCGGGAGAAGGGGGGCCAGCTCTGGTGCGGGGATTTACTCTCCAAGCTGGGGGTGGCCGCAGAGACCAGCGAGAAGCGACTGTTTACTAAAAACACAGGTCCGTGCGAAGTCGTAAGACGATGTATACGGACTGACGCCTGCCCGGTGCTGGAACGTTAAGGGGACCGGTTAGTCCGCAAGGGCGAAGCTGAGAACTTAAGCGCCAGTAAACGGCGGTGGTAACTATAACCATCCTAAGGTAGCGAAATTCCTTGTCGGGTAAGTTCCGACCTGCACGAATGGCGTAACGACTTCTCGACTGTCTCAACCACAGGCCCGGTGAAATTGCACTACGAGTAAAGATGCTCGTTTCGCGCAGCAGGACGGAAAGACCCCGGGACCTTTACTACAGCTTGATATTGGTGTTCGGTTCGGCTTGTGTAGGATAGGTGGGAGCCGGTGATCCCGTGACGCCAGTCATGTGGGGAGGCGACGTTGAAATACCACTCTGGTCGTGCTGGATGTCTAACCTGGGTCCGTGATCCGGATCAGGGACAGTGTCTGGTGGGTAGTTTAACTGGGGCGGTTGCCTCCTAAAGGGTAACGGAGGCGCCCAAAGGTTCCCTCAGCCTGGTTGGCAATCAGGTGTCGAGTGTAAGTGCACAAGGGAGCTTGACTGTGAGACCGACGGGTCGAGCAGGTGCGAAAGCAGGGACTAGTGATCCGGCGGTGGCTTGTGGAAGCGCCGTCGCTCAACGGATAAAAGGTACCCCGGGGATAACAGGCTGATCTTCCCCAAGAGTCCATATCGACGGGATGGTTTGGCACCTCGATGTCGGCTCGTCGCATCCTGGGGCTGGAGTAGGTCCCAAGGGTTGGGCTGTTCGCCCATTAAAGCGGTACGCGAGCTGGGTTTAGAACGTCGTGAGACAGTTCGGTCCCTATCCGCTGTGCGCGTAGGAGTCTTGAGAAGGGCTGTCCCTAGTACGAGAGGACCGGGATGGACGAACCTCTGGTGTGCCAGTTGTCCTGCCAAGGGCACGGCTGGTTGGCTACGTTCGGGAGGGATAACCGCTGAAAGCATCTAAGCGGGAAGCCTGCTTCGAGATGAGGGCTCCCACAGGGTTGACCTGGTAAGGCCCCCGGTAGACGACCGGGTTGATAGGCCGGATGTGGAAGCACAGTAATGTGTGGAGCTGACCGGTACTAATAGGCCGAGGACTTGTCCTCAGATGCTCGCGTCCACTGTGTGGTTCCCGGACCGCAACCGGTTTCGGTGTGAACCACAGTTGAGAATTTCATACAGTCAATGATTGTGGCTGGGAAGTCTCGGCACACACACCACTGATGGTTGTTTGTGTGTTCGATGGTTTTCCGGTGGTCTTGGCGAAGAGGAAACGCCCGGTCCCATTCCGAACCCGGAAGCTAAGCTCTTCAGCGCCGATGGTACTGCACTCGAAGGGGTGTGGGAGAGTAGGACGCCGCCGGAATTAAGTGTGTAAGTGTGTGAAGGCCCCCTCCTTGCGGAGGGGGCCTTCACGCGTTCTGGGGTACCGTGCGGCGCGGTAAGGTCGTGCGCATGGCTGAGAACAATGAGATGGATCCTGGCGCAAGCACCCAGATGTTCCGTGCGTTCGTCTCGGAGCAGGGGAACCCGAACCCGGCGCCGCCGGCGGAGCACCACCGCAGCGGTGGGATCTCGCCGGTGGTCGTAGGCGTGATTGTCGTCGCCGTGATCGCAGTAGTCGTGGCGGCAGTGCTTGCGTTCGCCTGAGGGAAGACCGATGGAAATACACAGAGGGCGGGACCGGTGACGGTACCCGCCCTCTGTGCTGCTGTCTCCCGAACTGTTCTCCTACGCCGCCGACTCGCCTCTGTTTCTAGGGTTCGGGCCACAGCGCGACGACTGCGCCGTCGTCCGTGTGGCTGCCCTCGGCGACGTCGCGCAGGAAGTCGAGCAACTCCGGTGGGCGGCGCCAGTCTTCGGCGAGCTTGGCGGCGAGTCCGCCGGCCCCCGCCCCGAGGGATTCCGCGAATCCGCCGGTCATGAGGACCAGGGCGTCGCTGGGGCGCCATGTCGTACGGCAGACGCGTACGTGCTCGGTGCCCTGTTCGGGGAGTGCGGGCGGCGGAACGTCCGCCGGGGTCTCGCGGATTCCCAAAGGTGCCCGCCAACCGCCGTCCGACAGGCGGAGGATCGTGCTGTCGCCGAGGACCGCCATGTCCACGCGGTCGTCCTGGAGCGGTTCTGCCGAGGTGACGAGCACCACGAGCCGGGTGGCCGGGGCCGGCCGTCCCAGTGTCCGGGCCTTGGCGCCGATCTCGGACAGCCGGGTGCGGAGTTCGGCCTGGACGCCGGCCAGGGTCGTGGTCCAGTCCCAGTCCTCGTGGCGGTCCGTCATCACCATGCGCGCAACGGCCCGGTAGGTGCTGCGGATCGCGACCTGGGCGGCCAACTCGGGCGCGTACCCGCCGTCGACGCCGTCGCAGATGATGGAGATCGTCCACTGACGGCTCGGGTCCGGACCGGACGCGAAGCAGTTCTGCCGCGGGACGCCCTGCTGCGAGTGCAGATCACCGCGTGCCGCGGCCGCTCGTACGGTCAGCCGGCCGACACCGCCGCCGTCGACGACCATGCCGCCGCCGTCCGAGAGGACCGGTGTGGGCAAGAGCCGCAACATCCGTCGGGGTTCCGGGGATTCCTCCACCACGTTGCGCAACTCCGACCGCGCATCGGTGGGTTGCTCGGAGGGTTGCTTGGTCGTGGAGACAGGGGCGGTGGTGGGGGCGGCAGGGGTAGCAGGGGCAGGGGGGATCGGGGCAGCCGGCGGCTTCGCGGGGGCGGAACCCGCGGACCCCGCGGCCCCGGATGTCGCTGCCGCGGCAGCGGGCGGCGCCTGCGCCGGGATGGCGGCCACGGTCCCGGTGGGACCCGGGTCGTCGAACGGGCTGTCCGGGTCGGATTCCTCCGGCGACGATCCCGTGGGATCGTCCGGGTGCAGGGGGTCGACCGGGTCCATCGGGTCCAGCCAGTCGGAGAGCGCCGCCCCGCCGCGGGTCTCGCCCGTGCGGCGGGACGGGCTCTCGCTCAGGGGGACCGAGGGAGCGGCGGCGGCCGCCGCGGGCGGCCGTACCGTGTACGGGTCGGGGGGCAGGGTTCCCGCGGGCATGGCGTCGGACATCGGCGTGCCGGGCGGCGGGCCCGAGCCGAGCATGATGTCCTCCCACGGGCTGGTGGCCCTGGTACGCCGGGGCCGCGTGGCCGGCGGAAGCCCCGCGCTCGCCGCCCCGAGCTGGTCGGAGGCCGCGCCGGGCGCGTCGAAGTCGTCGCCGGTGCGCGCGGATCGGGCGTCCGGGAGCCGCTTTTCGGGGGCCCGGTCGTCGTCCGCCGAGTCGTACGGGTCCCGGTCGCCGCGATCGTCGTCCGCGGCGTACCTGGAGTCCTCGTCCTCGTCCTCGAACCGCGTCGGCGGCGACGTCGACTGCGGCGGGACGGTCGGCGGCGCGTCGTAGAACTCGTCGTCGCCGTCGGCGGCGCCGCGGCTCCGGGGCTCCCCGTACGTCTCGTCCGAACCGACGCCGAGGCCGAGCCAGTTCGCGATGCGCCGGACCGCCCCCGGGCGTTCGTCGTCGCCCGCCTCGCCGGGGTCCTGCCCGGTGTCGTCGTCGTAGTCGTCCTGGTAGGGGTCGCTGTACGGGTCGCCGCCACGCCGGGGCTCGTCGTACAGGTCATCGTCGTCGTCGTACTGTCGCCCCGTCGTTCTCCGCGCCGGCTGTCGGTCGCCGGTGGTGGGGCGCCTGTCGAGACCGTCCGGCACGGTACCCTCCTCTTTCTCCCGGGCACGTTCGTGGTGCCCGGATCCGCTGTCCGCATCCGCCGGCCCCGGTCCCCCATCTCGACCGAGGCCTGCCGACCGGTTGTCACGTACGGTCCTAGCCTGCCCGGATCGTGCGGTGTGGCGCACGCGTTCGGGCGCCGAGAGACCTCGACCGAGGTTACGACGGGGTCTCACCCGGGCGGCGCCGCCGACACGATCTTGTGACGTGTGCGGCGGAATGGCCGAGGGTCGCCGTAGTTCACTTTCAGGCCACCAAAAATCCTGTTCGTGCTCTCGATCCTTTCGCCCCTTTCCCTTACAGTCTGCGCACCTGATCCTTTGTGAGCCGGTGACCGGGCACTGACACGTGTCACCGGCTTTCTCATGCTGCCCTCAAGCGCCGTGCGGCCTCGCCGCGCGCCCGCCTGCAAGGCACTGGACCTCTTTGGAGTGGAATGAAGCTCCGTCGTACGAGAGCCGCCACCTGCGCAATGGTGGCGACGCTCGCTCTCGGCACCACCGCGGGGACCCTCGCGGTCTCCGGGACCGCCGTTGCGGCACCGTCCCAGCAGTCCGCCCACAGTGGCCGGACCGTTCTGTCCGACGCGGCGGCGGAGGCCGCGTCGGACGGTTCGGTCAAGCTGTCGTGGACGGCGAGCCGGGCGGGCGAGGTGCGCGTGTACGCGTCGACCAACCCGTCCTTCCCGGCCCTGACAGGCCGTCAGGTCGCCGCCACCAAGGCGACTTCCGTGACGGTCACCGGCCTGGACCCGGCCAAGCGCTGGTACTTCCAGATCGTGCCGGACCGCAACCCGCTCGGCGCCGTCACGGTGGCGCCGCGCGGCATCGGCCTCTCGGCCGCGGGCAACGCCCGTGACCTGGGCGGCTACAAGGCGGCGTACGGACTCACCGTCAAGTACGGCCAGGTCTACCGCTCCGATGCGCTCACCAAGCTGACCGACGCGGACGTCGCCCGCCTCCAGACGCTCGGTGTGGACACGGTCGCCGACCTGCGCACCGACTTCGAGCTGAACCTCAACGGCCCGGACAAGGTCCCGGCCGGCACCGAGGTCCTGCGCGTGCCGGTCTCGGACGGCGGCATGTACCAGAAGCTGAACGAGGTCATCGCCAGCAAGGACCCGGTCAAGCAGGCCGAGGCCCTGGGCAACGGCAAGGCCGAGCAGCTGCTGATCGACGCGAACCGGTCGTTCGTCAACGACGCTTCGCAGCGCGCGCAGTTCACCGAGGTGATCAAGCGGATCGCGAACGGCGAGACGACGCTGTTCAACTGCTCGGCGGGCAAGGACCGTACGGGCTGGATGTCGGCGGTCATCCTGACCGCGCTCGGTGTCGACCGCGCCACGGTCACGCAGGACTACCTGCTGAGCAACACGTACCTCAAGGCCGCCAACGACAAGACCAAGGCGGGTCTGAAGTACGCGGGCCTCATGCAGAACCCCGACCTGCTCGACCCGCTGCTCGGCGTCCAGAAGCAGTACCTGGACGCCGCGTTCGACGAGGTGCAGAAGCAGTACGGCTCGTTCGACCGCTTCCTGCGCGTCGGCCTGGGCCTGGACGGTATGACGCTGGCGAAGCTGCGCCTTCGGCTGCTCACCGTCTGACGTCAGGAGAGCGGCAGTAGAGCGGCAGTACAGCGGCAGTAGAGCAGCACTACAGCGGCGGCACACGGGACGAAACCGTGTGTCGCCGCTCACGTCCTGCGGCTGCGTACCCAACCGTATGGAGTCCGACCGGGCGCGATCACTAAGGTGGTTGGTACGCGCACCGGTCGAACCCCCGTACGTTCTCGCGGGCGTTCCCGGGCGCGTTTCGTGCTGAATCGATCCAGGAGCACCACCGAATGCGCGCACGCCGCACCCGTTTTGCCACCATCGCCCTCGCCTCCTCCCTGACGCTCGGCCTCACCGCCGCGTCCTCCTCCTCGGCGTCGACGCCGGAGCCGGCAGCTGCCCCCGCGTCCGGATCCGCCGCCTCGCTCGCCTCGATACTCGACGCGACCGCGACCGCCGGCGTGAACGGCTCGTACACCGTCGCCTGGACGGGCCTGCCGGCCCGCGGCGAGGTGCACGTGTACGCCTCGACCGACCCGCGCGACCCGGCCCGTTCGGGGAAGCGCGTCGCGGCGTCGCGGACCGGGAGCGCGGTCGTCGACGGCCTCGACGCGGCAAAGCGCTGGTATTTCAAGGTGGTTCCGGCCGGCGGCTCGTACGGCGTGGTCACCGCGCCGCGCGGGGTCGGGGTACAGGGCGCCCTGAACACCCGTGACCTGGGCGGCTATCGCACCGAGAGCGGCCTGGTCGTGCGCTACGGACAGGTGTTCCGCTCGGACGGCCTCGGCAAGCTCACCGAGGCCGGCGTGACCAAGCTGGATTCGCTCGGCCTGGACGTGGCGTACGACTTCCGCGTCGTCGGCGAGATCGGCAGCAACGGCCCGAACAAGCTGCCCGCGGGCGTGGCGTCGGTGAACCTGCCGCTGTCCGACAACGGCGTGCTCGCCACCGTCATCGGCGCGGTCTCCAGCGGCGACCCGGTCAAGCAGCAGGAGATGCTGGGTGACGGCAAGGCCGCGAAGTTCATGGAGGACGTGAACCGCTCGTTCGTGAGCGACCCGGCCAAGCGCGCGCAGTTCGCCGAGGTGTTCGAGGCGATCGCCCGCGGTGAGACGGTGCTGTTCAACTGCTCGTCCGGCAAGGACCGCACCGGCTGGATGTCGGCGGTCGTCCTGACCGCGCTCGGGGTGGACAGGGAAACGGTCTACCGGGACTTCCTCGCCAGCAACGACTACCTCAAGCCGAGCATCGACGCGGCGATCCAGCAGATGGTGGCGTCGGGTGCGCTGCAGAACCCGGAGCTGATCCGGCCGATGCTGGGTGTGCAGTCGTCGTTCCTGGACGCCGCGTTCGACGAGGTGAAGAAGGTGTACGGGTCGTTCGACCGGTACCTGCGCGACGGGCTCGGCATCGATGCGAGGACACTGGCCCAGGTGAAGCTGCGGATGCTGGCTGTCTGAGCGTCTGAGCGTCTGAGCGTCTGAGCGTCTGATCGGCGGGCCGTCGGACGGACGGGCCGGTCAGAACGTAGGTGTCGCCCCGTCCGGGCGCTCCCCCTCCGCGGGTTGCCGCAGGTGGAGACCGGGCGGGGCGACATGTCGCTTCCTGGACTTGTTCACGTGGTCTGTCCCACCGGTGAGCGCACCCTCCCCCCAAGGGTGGCCATCACCAATCCGTTGGATCCCCCCTGTAATTCCTATGGGTTTCCTGCCATGAAACAGCGGGATTCCGTCACGTCCCCGGCTTCCCCCGGCCCCCCAGGGCGTGTGCCGCGCCGGCTCGCGGCCACACGAGCCTGCGTTCAGCAGTCCCCCAGCTCGGCGCGCAGGCGCGTGAGCGTGCGGGACAGGAGCCTGGACACGTGCATCTGCGAGATGCCCAGCTCGGTGGCGATCTGGGACTGCGACATGCTCTGGAAGAACCGCATCATGAGGATCTTGCGCTCGCGTGCCGGCAGTCTGGACAGCAGCGGCCGCAACGCCTCGCGGTACTCGACGCCTTCCAGCGCCTGGTCCTGGTAGCCGAGGCGGTCCGCGAGCGTGCGCTCCTCGGTGCCGTCGGGGGCGTCGAGCGAGGAGGGCGCGTACGCGTTGGTCGCCTCCAGGCAGGCGACCACCTCTTCGTGGGTGACCTGGAGGTAGGCGGCCATTTCGGCCACCGTCGGCGCGCGGTCGTTCGCCTGCGACAGCGTCTCGATCGCCTCGGACAGCGACAGCCACAACTCCTGCACGCGGCGCGGCACGCGCAGCGACCATCCGCTGTCGCGGAAGTACCGCTTGATCTCGCCGATGATGGTCGGCATCGCGTACGAGGGGAACTGCACGCCGCGGTCGGGATCGAAGCGGTCGATGGCCTTGATCAGGCCGATGGTGCCGACCTGCACGACGTCCTCGTGCGGCTCGTTGCGGTGCCGGAACCGGTTCGCCGCGTAGCGCACGAGCGGCAGGTTCTGGCGGATGAGCCGGTCACGGACGTAGGCGTGCTCCGGCGTCCCGCGCTCCAGTTCGGCGAGCCGTGCGAACAGCACGGCCGACATCCTGCGGACGTCGGAACTGTCGCGTGGCCCGTCGGGATCGGGTTCGAGTGTGTCGAGTGGCCCCGGGTCGTCGCCCGTCGGGAGCGCGGCTGACCGCCGCCCGATCGGGACCTCGGGGAGAGTGCGAGGCGCTAGTTCGTCGTGAACGTGCTGGGTGTCGAGCAGGGCAGACATCCGTACCTCATCGCGGGATCGTCTAGAACCGGCAGTGCTTTCCGGACTGGCCGGATCGATACCGGTCGGTGTCCATCAGATCAATACCAGAAGGCGCGTCCTTATCAAACCGCTTCGGGTAAACCAGACATTTACCATCAAAATTCTTCATATCACACAGCCTCGGGTAGGGTACAGATCAAATCAAGGCGAATGTCGATCAAGATACGTAGTTGTTTATGCTCACGAGTGGCACGAATCGGCCGTTATTGCTATAGGTGTGTTGTCCAACGGATCTGGTGTCCACCGCGTAACCTTGCGCGACATATGCCACCGGGAGAGTGGCCGCGCGATGCAGGATTCGTACTCGGGGTGGGGGACTCGCGACGGATGCGCGTCCAGGGCATCGCGTCACCACCGAGGAGGCAGCGCATGGGGGACGAACGGGGGAACGCATTCCCGGCAACCCCTCGCACCGGAGTCGCCGCGATGAGCGCGGCCGTCGGGCCGGGGGCGGCGCGCCCGTCAGGCGGCTACGTACCCGCCTGGTCGTGGCCCGGCCTCCAGGAGCCGCTCGAACCCCTGCTGCTCGACCTCGTCGAAACCTGTGGCGGGGAATCGCCGGTCGGCGTCGTGATGCTGCACCTGTGGCACGAGGACATCGCCGAACTGCGCGGCGTGGCCGGGCTCGTCATGGACTTCGTCGGCCCGCCCACCACTTCGCACCTGTGGTGCCGCATCCTCGTCGACGAACACGTGCCGGTCACCGACGCGCTGCGTACCCGCCGCGTCGTCACCGTGGAGGACCAGGTCGCCGGCGCCGCCCGCTACCCGCGCCGGGAGACACAGACCTGGGGCGGCCGCACCGGGTCGTGCGTCGCGGTGCCGCTGACCGGGCCGATAGGCTCCCCGGCCCGCGAGGAGCCGGTACGCGGTGTCCTGACCGTCGCGTTCCGCGACCCGATGCGCTTCGACCCGCGGCTGATCGCGCGCGTCCGCGCCTTCGCCGAGTTGATCGGCGAGGAGATCGCGGGCCTCGGCGAACTTCCGCTGGCCGAACCGTTTCGCCGTGGACGCGCCAACGGAACGGCCGCCGGGGCGAAGGCCGGTGCCGAGCCCATCGCCGGGCCGGGGGCGTCGGCGCCCGCCCGCACAGCGCCCGCCCGCACAACTACCTCCGGCACAGTCCCGGCGACCGCGTCGACCGCGGCGACGGGGGAGTCGCTCGGGATGCGCATCGCCGCCGAGCAGGGCAGCACCCCCGCGTTCACCCCGCCCGTACGGCGTTCCCGCCGGTCACGCTCCGGACCCAACCTCCAGTCCACCCTGGAAGCCCTCGACGCGGCCGGCACCGGGACGTTCGACTGGGACCTGGTCAGCGGCGAGATCGCCCTCGACACCCGGCTCGGCCGACTGCTGGGCGCGCGCGGCGCGTACGTCGGCCCCGTCGAGGCGGTGCTGTGCTCGCTGCACCCGGACGACTACCCGGGGTTGCGGCTGAACCTCGCCGAGGCGTTCGCCAACGACGGGCGGCTCAGCTCCGGGCACCGCATGCTCGACCCCGAGGGCGGCCCGCACCGCTGGGTCGAGGTGCGCGGCAGCGTCGTCAAGGAGTCGGGCGGCCGGCCGCGCCGCCTGCGCGGCGTCGTCACCGACGTGACCGAGGCGTCGGACCTGCGGCTGAGCCTCGCGCGGCAGGCCGAGGAGGTCGAGGCGCTGGTCATCGTGGTCGACGAGGAGTGGCGCGTCGTCTACTGCAACAGCCCCAGCGAGCAGCTCTTCCGCAGGCCCCGCGCCGAGATCCTGGGCAGGCCGCTGCACGCGCTGCTGCCCGAGGCGCGCAGCCACGGGTGGGGGCGCCACCTGTTCGCGGCACTCCAGGAGCGCCGCCCGCAGTCGTTCACCCTGCATGTGCCGGGCGAGGACCGGTGGTTCCGGGTCCGGGCGTACCCGAGGCCCGACCAGATGCTGCTCTTCTGCGTCGACATCACCGAGGAGCGCCGGCAGGAGGCCCGGCGGCGCGAGGCCGCCCAGGTGGCGGCCGCGCAGCAGGCGCGTATCCAACTGCTCACCGCGGCACTTGCCGAGTCGCTGACCGTACGCGACGTCGTGCGCGCGGCGCGTCGGCTGCCCGCCGTGTGCGGCGCGGACGGCCTGGTGGTCGGCATGGTGCAGGACGGCCGACTACGGGTCGTCGGCCACGCCGGGTACCCGCCGCGCGCGGCGACCGGGTACACGGCATGGGAACTCGACGAAGACGCGCCCTTCGTCGAGGCGGTACGCCGGCGCAGCGCCTTCGCGATCACCTCCCGCACCGAATACCTGCGCCGGTACCCGCACTTGGTGGACCTCGCGGGTGCGGCGGGCAAGCAGGCGTGGGTCTTCCTGCCGCTGGTCGCCTCCGGCGAGGTCGTCGGCACGGCGGTCCTCTCCTACAACCACGAGCGGCAGTTCGGCGCCGACGACTACCGACTGTTCGGCCAGTTGCGCGCCCTGCTCGCCCGCGCGCTGCACCGCGCGCGGCGCTACGACGACGAGCACGCGATGTCGTCGGGCCTCCAGCGCGGGCTGCTGCCGGGGCGTCCGGCACACGTCGCGGGTCTGACGGTCGCGACGCGCTACATCCCCGCGACGGTCGGCATGCAGGTCGGCGGCGACTGGCACGACGTGATCTCGCTGCCGGGCGGACGCGTGGGCCTGGTGATCGGCGACGTGCAGGGGCACGGCGTGGACGCGGCGGCGATCATGGGCATCCTGCGGACCGCGGTGCTGGCGTACGCGGTCGAGGGCCACGAGCCCGCCGAAGTGGTGCGCCGCACCAACGCGCTGACCGCGGGGCTCGGCACGGACCTCTTCGCGACGTGCGCGTACGTGGAGTTCGATCCGCGCACCGGGCGCGCGGTCGTGGTGCGGGCCGGCCACCAGCATCCGGCCGTGGTCGGGCGCGCGGGGACGCTGCTGGTGGACGTGCCGGGCGGGCTGCCGCTCGGCATCGACACCGACGCGCGTTATCCGGCCACCGAACTGGTGCTGGAGCTCGGCGACGTGCTGGTGCTCTGCACGGACGGGCTCGTCGAGTCGCGTGGGCTCAGCCTCGACGACGGTGTGGCGTGGATGCTGGAGACCTTGGAGCACGGCCGGGGCATGACCCCGGACGGGCTCGCGGGACACCTCATCGCCCGGCGTACCGGTGAACTGGGCGACGACATCGCGCTGTTGCTCGCCCGGTACGACGGCGTCGACGACTGACCGACGACTGACCCGCGGACTACGCCGACAGGTCCGCGCGCAACCGTGCCAACGCGCGTGCCAGCAAACGCGATACGTGCATCTGGGAGATGCCGAGGCGCTCGCCGATCTGCGACTGCGTCATGTTGCCGAAGAACCGCAGCATGATGATCTGCCGGTCGCGCGGTGGCATGCGGGCCAGCAGCGGGCGCAGGGCCTCGCGGTACTCGACGCCGTCCAGCGCCTCGTCCTCCTGGCCGAGCCGGGCGATCAGCGCGTTGTCGCGGTCGTCGTCGAGGTCGTGCGCGTCGAGCGAGGCGGGCGAGTAGGCGTTGGCGGCCTCCATGCCTTCCAGGATCTCCTCGACGGACATGCCGAGGTGCGTGGCGAGTTCGACGACGGTGGGCGCGCGGTCGTGCTTGTGCGAGAACTCCTCGGTCGCCTCGGCGAGTGCGAGGCGCAGCTCCTGGAGGCGGCGGGGGACGCGTACGCTCCACGACGTGTCGCGGAAGAACCGCTTGATCTCGCCGATGATCGTCGGCACCGCGTACGTCGGGAACTCGACGCCGCGGTGCGGGTCGAAGCGGTCGATCGCCTTGATCAGGCCGATGGTGCCGACCTGGAGGACGTCCTCGTACTGGTCGGTCCGGCTGCGGAAGCGGTTCGCCGCGAACCGGACCAGCGGCAGGTTGAGTTCGACGAGGGTGCTGCGCACATAAGCGTGTTCGGGCGATCCCTCCTCGACCTCGGACAGACGCAGCAGCAGGGTGCGCGACAGCACCCTGGTGTCGAGCGGGGCCTCGGCGGGTGCCGCGGCGGTGCGTGGTGCCGTGCCCGGGGTGGCGGACCCGTCCCGCACGGCCGGCACCGCGGCGGCGCCGGAGCGGGGGAGTGGCACGGAAACTGGTTGGGGTGCGGAGTCAGCCTCGGCGGCGTCCACCGCAGTCGCATCGCGTAGCAGCACTGGAGAGCCCACCTCCTCATCGGAGCCGAACCTGGTCGGCCGTCCGTCAGGTCCGGGCGGCCGTCGTTCGCTACCCACATACCGGTGTGCGCGGCGGCCAAACCCCTTGCGACATCCTGGATTTGTCAGGTGAAGCGCGTCAACTCGGACGTAGGCCACCGGGCAACCAGTGATGAAGCGGGCAAATGCTGCGTCGAACGGGCTGGAAATCGCCGGAAGTTACCCGTGGGTCGGGGTCGTTCGGCCGTGTCTCCGGCTCGTCGTCAGCTCTCCAGGTCCGCGATGACCCACGTCGCGAACTCGCGCCACAGGCCCGCGGCGGCCTGGTGGTCGGGGTGCGCGATGTAGCGCTGGAGGGCGTCGCGGTCGTCGACGTCGCACACGATGGCGTAGTCGTACGCGATGTCGCGCACGGTGATGTTCCACCCGCACTGCCACGTCCTGAGCTCGGGGATCACGCCGTCGAGGGCCGCGAACGCCTTGTGCCCCTCGGCCACGCGCGGCTCGTCGCGCGAGACGCCCTCGTTCAGCTTGAAGAGCACCAGGTGACGGATCATTTGTTGACTACCCCTTGGAATCGAACAGCAGGTCGCACATCCGGACATAGATCGTGTCCGGCCACGGAACATACTGCACGTCCTTGAGGGCGTCCTCGGTGACGTTCGATTCCAGGAGGAGCGTGCCGTGGCCGAGGATCCGGCCGGACAGCGAGCGCTGGAACTTGAGCTCGGTGACCTTGTCCAGCGGCACCATCAGCACGTGCCGGGTCAGCACGCCGTGGGCCACCATCACCCGCCGGTCGGTGACGAAGAAGTAGTCGTGACGCCAGACGAGGACGTGCCACGTCGCCCACAGCACCGCCGCGACGACCGCGGGCCACACCGCGAGGTGCACGACCGCGTTCTCTTCCGGGAAGTACCACGCCATCGCGAGGGCGAGCGCGGTGGCGCCCAGCGCGGCCGCGCCGGGGCGGATGAGGATCGACCAGTGGCGGCGTACCGCCACCACGCACTTTTCGGCGGGCAGGAGGTATCGCTGCACGGTCTTGGGGGATATCGACGGGTCCAGCATCAGGGGTGGGGTTCTCGCGGTTCCGGGCGGCGGGGTTTCGGAGGGCGGCTGTGGTTCGGTTCGGCTCAGTTGGCCAGGTTGCCGATCTGGTTGCCGACCCACTTGGAGGCCGAGGAAATGGCCGAGAACCACTGCGCGATCAGGTCGCTGGCCTTGTCCGGTGTGGCGATGATCGTATAGACGACGAAGCTTATGAGCAGAACGCCGATGATCTTCTTGGCCTGCACCTGCATCGTCCTGCCTCCCCTGAGGAGCGCCGCCCGACGCTCACCCTCATTGATACCGGTCCCTGCGGACTGCGGCGAGCCTCCACGCCGTTCGTGCGGGGGAAGCGAAATGGGGTGGTACGAGTATGCCCCTCAATGACCCGTAAGTCCGTCCGTCGGGCGCGATGCGGGCCGTAAAAAATCCCCAAAGGCCAAAGGGGAGCACCGAAGAGGAGCACCGAAGAGGGGCGCGGAAGGGCACCCGAAGAGGTGAAGAACGAGAAGAAGAGGGAGCGGCCGCGGGGGGAATCGGTCGCTCCCTCTTCTCTGCAGGGGACCCGGCCGGAGCAACGGTGGGTCGTACCGTCGCAGGCATCGGCCTGGAGTCCCGGGGTGCCTGCGGGGCTCCTGCCCAGCCCCGGGCACACCATCAAGCATGCGCCGTACCGGACGGTTGTGCATCCGGCGGACGTCCCGTTTTGCGGGGGCCTTTGGTCCTTTGTCCGGTCGGTCAGCGGGTCGTCTGTCGGGTCGGCTGCCGGTCAGCCGGCGGTGCCGTAGAGCCGGTCGCCCGCGTCGCCGAGGCCCGGCACGATGTAGCCGTGTTCGTTCAGCCGCTCGTCGACGGCGGCGGTGACCACGGTCACCGGCACCTCCGAGTCCGCGAACGCCTCGCGCATCACCTCGACCCCCTCCGGGGCCGCGAGCAGGCACAGCGCCGTGACGTCGAGTGCGCCGCGCTCGATCAGCAGGCGCGTCGCGGCGACCAGGGTGCCGCCGGTGGCCAGCATCGGGTCCAGGACGTACGCCTGCCGCCCGGTGAGGTCGTCCGGCATGCGCGTCGCGTACGTCGACGGCTGGAGCGTGCCCTCGTCGCGGATCATGCCCAGGAACCCGACCTCGGCGGTGGGCAGCAGCCGCACCATGCCGTCGAGCATGCCGAGCCCGGCACGGAGGATGGGCACCACGAGGGGACGCGGGTACGACAGCTTCACGCCGGTCGTCGCGGACACCGGGGTGCGCAGGTCCACGCGGTCCACCCGGACGTCGCGCGTCGCCTCGTACGCCAGCAGCGTGACGAGCTCGTCGGCCAGCCGCCGGAAGGTCGGCGAGTCGGTGCGCTCATCGCGCAGGGTCGTGAGCTTGTGCGCGACGAGGGGATGGTCGACGACATGAATCCGCATGGTGAGACAGTATCCGCTCACTTGCGCGGATCTTGACTGCGGTGGCGTAAAACCCGCTGAACGGGCAGGTTAAAGGGAGTCGGGAGAAAACACGACAGGGACGCGAGGGGACCCATGGCCCAGCCCAGGCGCAGCACGGCACAGACCCGCACGGCCGCAAGCGGCTCCGCCAAGCGCGTGAACAAGGCCGCCGGCGACCCGGCGGAGACCGCGGACCCGCCCGCGAAGTCCGCCAAGTCTGCGAAGTCCGCGCGCGCGTCCGCCTCCGCCGCCAACGGCGTCCGGCCCGCGACCACCGCGCGCGTGACCGACAGCGCGCCGGGTCGGCCCGCGTCCGGGGAGAGCCCGACGCGGCGGCGTGGCGGTGGTTCGTCGCGCAAGGCGTCGGCCACGCGGGCGACGGCCGGCCCGGAGCGGACCACGCCGCGTACCGCGAACGCGTCGGCCGCCGAGACCCGGGACCCCGTCGGCCCGGCGGCGCCGCCCGCCTCCACCGGCCCCCGTCGCCGCCGCCGTGCCTCCGCTTCGCGCAAGACCTCTGTCCGGCGTCCGGCGTCCGCTGCCGCTTCGGCCGCGGCCGAAGCCGAAGCGGCTCCCGACCCCATCCCCGTCGACCCGCCCGTGACCGATCCGTCCGTCGCCACCGACGCGTCCGCGGCCATCGTCCCCGCCGACCCCGTCGAGGGTGCGCCTCCCGGCGCGGGCCTGCCGTCCGTCGAGTCCGCCGTACGCGCGCCGGAGGGCCGGCCGGAGGAGACGGACGCCGAACGGCGCCGCCGACGGGCCCTGTTCCTGCGGGAGTTGGCCGAGGCGCACGAGCTCCGCGAGCGGATCCAACCGCGGCGTACCCGGACCGCCCGGCTGCGCCAGATGATGCGTATGCGCACGTTCCGGTACTGATCCCGCCGCCCCTCCCGACCGACCCCCGCGACGCATGCATGCCCCGGGCCGCCAATCCGCGCGGAGGCGCCCCCGTTTCTGCCACGATGCGTGAGGGAAGCACATCCGTGGTTCCGGGCCCGCGGGGATCCCGGCACGCGAGCCGGGGACGGCGGGGAACCGACAACACGGCAGGGCGCGCGGACCGGGGAGCCGGGCCGCGCCGAGTCTGACGACCTGGGAGAGTCCGGTGGCGTACTTCGCCGCAGTGCTTGTGCGCACTGAGCACCATTGGGAGGCGCAAGAGGTCGACCTCGACGATGTCGAGGACCTCGACGGGATCGCCGATCTCGCACGCGCCTCGTCGGTCGACGAGGAACCGGTGTTGCTGCTCGTCGAGCAGGAGGACACCTGGTTCGCCGTCATTCGCGTGGACGGCGAGGAGGATCCGCGCATCTACGTCTCCGACGCCGCCGCGGTCGCCCGCAGCGCCTACGGGGACACCTTGCTGACCGCCGAAGTGCTGGGCCACGACCCGGACGACGACGAGGAAGCCCCTTCGACCGGCCCGGCCGGCGACGAGACGGTCCTCGCGGACCTCGGCGTCGACCCCGACGAACTGACCGACCTCGGCGGCGGCCGACTGCCCGCCGACGCCCTCATCGTGATCGCCGAACGCCTCGGCTGCGCCGACGAACTGGAGACCGTGCGTTGACGGTTCCGCCGGCCACCCCGGACCGGGACCGCAAAGGCCCGGTCCGGACCCGGTACGAACCGTGGATGCGCCTCGCCCTCGACGAGGCGCGCCAGGCCCCGGCCACCGGCGACGTCCCCATCGGGTGCGTCGTCCTCGACCGCGACGGCGCGGTCGTGGGTCGGGGCCGCAACGAACGCGAGGCGTACGGCGACCCCACCGCCCACGCCGAAGTGGTCGCCCTCCGCGAAGCCGCCCGCACGGTCGGCGAATGGCGCCTCTCCGGCTGCACCCTCGTGGTGACGCTGGAACCCTGCACCATGTGCGCGGGCGCGATCGTGCTCGCCCGCGTCGACCGCGTCGTCTTCGGCGCCTGGGACGACAAGGCCGGCGCCGCGGGCTCCCTCTGGGACGTCCTGCGCGACCGCCGCCTCAACCACCGCCCCGAGGTGGTCTCCGGCGTCCTGGAACAGGAGTGCGGCACTCTCCTCAGCACCTTCTTCCGGGAAACCGGTTTCGGGGCACGGGGTGGCGTCGGGTAGGCTCTCCCTCGGTAGCGTGTCCGAGCGGCCTAAGGAGCACGCCTCGAAAGCGTGTGAGGGGGCAACTCCTCCGTGGGTTCAAATCCCACCGCTACCGCTCTCAGCAGCAAAAACGTCAGCCCCGACCGTACCCCGGTCGGGGCTGACGCCGTTTAGATGATCTTCCGTCTCACTTCCCGTCTCACTTGGCCGCTTCAGGGCTCAAGAGCACTACCGGAGCCGACACCGATGCGGCTCCCTGCCGCGTCCAGTCACCAAACGGGTTGGCTCTTCGTCAGCCGTGCGGTTCACTGCCAGTGGCAGCACGAATCTGTGACTACTGTGAATGATGGGGCTACTGGTGACGGCCTGGTTGGCGATCGCGGTCGAGAAGCGCAAGAGGGCTGGGGACGGGTACGACGACCAGCCCACGGCGCACTACAGCTGGGACGAGACGGTCCCTAACGCCACCGCCGTCGCGCGTGGCGACATCATCGTCCTATGGGACACAGACACGTTGCTCGGGCTCTCTGTCATCGAAGACATCGAGGTCAGCTGGGGCGAGAAGGAAACGCGATCCTGTCCCCACTGCGGCAAGGCGGACGTCGCGTCCAGGAAGACCAAGACGCCTGAGTTCGTTTGCTGGAAGTGCAAGCACGCGTTTGACCAGCCGGTCCGGAACCGCAAGACGGTCAAGTGCTACCGAAGTCGGCACGAGATCGGGTGGGTTGACCTTCGCGGCCGCCTGTCCGGCGACGAGCTGAGGCGCCTGTGCGAGAAGCCGAAGTCACAACTGAGCTTCCGGGCACTTCGCTGGGACGACTTCCGTCGAGCGATCGAAGCGACCGACGCGTCCATGTCCCTGAGTATCGTCGACAGCACACGGGATGTCCTCCTCGGAGGGCACAGCCGTACCACCGCGCGAGTGCGACGCGGCCAGCCGGCCTTTCGCGCGCATCTCATGGAGACTTATGGTTCGGTCTGTGCCTTTACAGGTCCCGCGCCCGGCGAAGCGCTTGAGGCAGCGCACCTCTATAGCTACGCGGCGACTGGCAAGCACCACAGGGATGGCGGACTCCTACTGCGCCGCGACCTGCACCGCTTGTTTGACCTGGGACTCATTGCCGTAAATCCGGAGAGCTTCAGGATGAGTGTCCATCAGGACTTGTCTCAGTACGCCGACTTCTACCGCTTGGACGGTCATCCGCTTGCGATTGAAATAGGACCCGGCCAAGCCAGATGGCTGGCGACGCATTGGGAAATGCACCGAGCCCACGACGAAGCCGATGACGGGATTGCCAGCGGCACTGACTGACCAGGTGTCACCTGGCCGACTTCAATGTCGTCAGACTTGCCGTCCGACCACCGGCGGCGACGGCAATGGCCTTCGCTGGGGCTCAATAGATTCACGCGGAGACCCAATCGGCAGATAGTCCGATTTGCTTGCAAATGATCCTACTGGCCTCCATCGGTGATGGGACATGGCATGTCGGCTGGGACCTGCTGGCACGCCACGACCGGGGCCGACCGACAGATCGACCCCGCCAGATTACTTTGCCTATTAATCGATACATAAATCCAATTCTGCGCTTGTGGCGCTGAGGCGCAAGATGATCTCTATATTCTTGCTTCATTCGCAGTTTTCGCTGCACATCGCATGTGTTGAGTCGATATGCTGCACTGCGTCAGTAAGGCCATCTGCTGGTCGTGTAGCGTCGAAAGAGGTCTAAAGCGTGCGTGATGAAATCAATGACGTATTTGATGACGAGGATGACGAAGAGAACGAGCCATCGAGCGTCTCGTCGGCAGACGTCCACAGGGCTGTCGTCACTGACACGGACTGGACTACCGAGACCATCCTAAGCCAGTTGAGGCGTGGAAATATCCAATTGAATCCTCGGTTTCAAAGGCGGGACGCTTGGGATCGCGGAAGGAAAAGTAAATTCATCGAATCTCTCATACTGGGACTGCCGGTTCCACAGATCGTCTTGGCCGAAGATATAAAACGGCGAGGCAAGTTCATCGTCCTCGACGGAAAGCAGCGCCTTCTTGCCATTCGACAATTTGCGGCGGGCTCTTCGTTCGCGGTGACGGATGGCGAGGATGACTTTAATGGCTTCGGCTTGTCCAAGCTCGACGTTCGAGTCGACCTTCATCGACAAACGCTTAAGAAGCTTGAGGATCAGGCCGAACACCTGGATGATCTCAATGCGTTTCTCAATGAAACCATTCGGACAGTGGTAGTTCGGCGCTGGCCAAACGAGGAATTCCTGAACATGGTCTTCCTGCGACTTAACACCGGAAGTGTCAAACTCTCGCCTCAGGAGCTTCGCCAAGCGCTCCACCCGGGGGGATTCACCGATTTTCTGGATGATTACGCCTCGGCTAGTATTCCGCTGCAGCACGCCCTGCGGATCGCAAAACCTGATTTTAGGATGCGCGACGTCGAGATACTTCTCCGGTACTTTGGGCTCCGTTTCCGGCTTGCTGACTATACCGGAAACCTAAAGGCATTCTTGGATGGCACGGTAAATCAGTTCAATGATGAGTGGACTCGCGGGGATTCCAGGATTAAGGAAGCCGCTGAAGATTTCAATAGTGCGATCCTTGCTACGTTTGAAATTTTCGGTACGAGTGCTTTCTATCGTTGGTCCGAAGGTGGCTACGAAGGTCGCTTCAACCGGGCCGTGTTTGACGTGATGGTCTACTATTTCAGTAACCGCTCGATTGCCGGTGCCGCGGTTGAGAATAAATCCGACGTAGAAGCGGCCTTTCGTTGGCTGTGCGAAAATGACCCGCTTTTCGTGGAGTCGATCCAGACAACAACGAAGACGCCACTTGCCACCCACAGACGCCTTGAGAGGTGGGGCAAGGCTCTGGCGTCCGCTACAGAGCATCCAGTGAGAACGCCACGCCTCGACAATAACCGAGTTCTGCCCTAGAGGGCTGGCCTGAGATGCCATCTCCTCGTTACAAGGATCTTTCGCGCCGCATCACGGAGCTGCGCAAGAATCTTCTGCCGGCGAAATTTGACCCGCTGGGGCTCTACACGGATCGGGTATACGAGCGAACGCGCGGCTTCCGTGTTCTCGCGCATGCGGAATTTGAATCGTACATCGAAGACCGAGCCATCGAGGTCGTACATCGGGCCCACGTTGAATGGAAGTCTTCCGCAAAAGTCCGCCCGTGCTTGCTGGCGCTGATGTCGCATGGTGATTCGGAAAGTTCTATCCCGGAAAGCTTGTCCGAGTTGGCTGATTCATCGCGAAAGTATCCTACGCTTATCGGGCGAATCGAAACAGCCAAAAAGCATTACAGCGCGTATGTGAGAACCCGGAACAATGGGATCAAGGAGAAGAATCTGCTCCTGCTGCTGCTCCCGCTCGGGGTTGCCAAGAATGAAATAGACTTAACTTGGCTTAACACCACTGAGGCATGGGCAACATCCAGGGGAGAGGTTGCTCATACGTCGGCAATAAAGATGCAGGTCCAAATTGATCCCAGGATTGAGCTTCAGACCGTGCGCGATATCCTTGATGGCTTTCGCGTGCTGGATAAACTCCTAGAGAAGAAATAGCTGCTGTGCTCGATCTGGTTGACTGGCTGTGGGGAACTCGAAGCGTGTGAGGGGGCAACTCCTCCGTGGGTTCAAATCCCACCGCTACCGCTCTCAGTAGTAAAGACGTCAGCCCCCACCTGGGTTCATTCAGGTGGGGGCTGACGTCGTTGGGGCTGTCGGTCGCGTTCTTCGGGGTCGGGTCAGAGGCCGCGGCGGGGGCGGGCGGTGGGGTGGGTGAGGCGCCTGCGCAGGGGGACGGACCAGGAGACGAGGACGCATACGACGGCGAGGAGTTGCAGGAGCAGGGTGTACCGCTCGGGGTAGACGACGCCCTCGATGTAGTGGTCGATGAACCCGGAGGGCGGGAGGCGGTTGCCGCCGGCTCGGTCGCGGGCCCAGTTCTCGACGGCGGTCAGCGGGCATTCGATGCCGGCGGTCAGGATCAGGACGCCCCACACCCCCGCCACCAGGTGCGTCCACAGGGCGCGGGGCCACCGCCACGCGAGGAAGCCGCCGGCCACGACGTACACGATGAAGGCGAAGTGCACGACCATGGCCGCGTCGGCGAGGATGCGGTAGCCCATACCTCAGTCATGCCCCGCGGGGCGGGGCATGACAAGAGGGGTACGGCGGTCGGTTCGGGTCAGCAGTCGGCCGGGGCCGCGCTGGACGGTGCGGGGGCGGGCGGGGCGAGGGCCGCGGCGGCGACGTCGGGGGCGGCGAGGGCCTGGAAGGTCTCGCCGAGGACGATGTCGACGGAGGCGTCGGTACGCGCGTCCTCGACCGGCTGCATGCCCGCGGCGTGTGCGCCCACGACCGACGACGGGGTCTTGCCGGGCACGCCCGCGCGGATCTGGCCCGCTCCGGGCATCGCGGGCGACTTGGGCTGGCGCAGCGGGTCGTTGGCGACCTTGCCGACCACGAAGCCGCGTGCCTTGAGTTCGTCGGCGACGGTCTTGGCCAGACCGGTGCGGTCGGTCGCGTTGTAGACGTTGACCGTGATGGTGTTCGCGGCCGGCAGGTTGCCGGGGGCACCGGGCGGGGTACCAGGTTGGGCGCCGGTCTGGGCGACGGGCTGCGTGTCGGGTGGTGCCGGGGAGCCGGTGGGCTGCGGCGTGCACTGCTTGCCGGCGGAGTTGTTCTTGTCGTCCGCGGTGTAGTGGTACACGGCCCATGCGCCCGTGCTCAGTACCGCGAGCGCCACGAGGCAGGCCACGATGATCGGCCACTTGCGCCGGCGGCGGGTCATCCGCGGGTACAACTTGCCGGTGATCTTGTACTGCCCCCGCATTCCGCGGGGAGTGAGCATGCTCATCGACGCGCCCCCATCCTCCTCGCACCCCCGGCCACACGTGCGTGGTCAGGGCGGTCTGTTGCGTCCCGGAACCCGGCATCGGTCCTGGTCCGCCGTGCTGCCGAGACTAACGCCGACCTGCGCGGATCCGCGCGGGGACGCGTCGTGTGCGACTGGGTCCTGCTGGGCCGTCAGGGTGAGCCCTGACGGGTGGTCCTGGGGTGGCTGCGCCGCGCGTACGACCGGGCCTCGGTGTCGTCGGGAGCCTGCCCGGACCGGCCCCGCGTCAGTCCAGTTCGAGCACGCGAGCGTGCAGGACCTGGCGCTGTTGCAGGGCGGCTCTGACCGCACGGTGCAGGCCGTCCTCCAGGTAGAGGGCGCCCTGCCACTTCACGACGTGGGCGAACAAGTCGCCGTAGAACGTCGAGTCCTCGGCCAGGAGGGTGTCCAGGTCGAGCTGTCGCTTGGTCGTGATGAGCTGGTCCAGGCGCACCGGCCGCGGGGCGATGTCGGCCCACTGGCGGGCACCCGACCTCCCGTGGTCCGGGTACGGCTTGCCGTCACCGATCCGCTTGAAGATCACAGGGGTCAGCCTACCGGGGCCGGGGTGTCTGCCGTCGCCGCCGTGGCCTACTCGTTCTCCGGGATGCGTGTTCGAGGGCGATCGAACGGGCGCGCCGGGTAGCCTTGCCCGATCGTCAAATGGGATATTTCTCGCGTAATGGTACGAATGGATGGCGACGCTGGAGGAGACCCATGGCGGCCAAGGGCGGCAGCGACGGCACGGCGGCATCGGACTCCCCGGAGAATCCCGCGAAGAATCCCGCGAAATCTTCCGAGGCGATCGCGACGATCAGCGCCGGGTACGCCTTCACCGGCCCCGCCCTCGACCTCGGCGCCCTCGTCGTGGACGGTACGGGCCACTCCGACGCGCAGATCCGCATCCCGCTCGGCATGCTCAACCGCCACGGCCTGGTCGCGGGCGCGACCGGCACCGGCAAGACCAAGACGCTCCAGCTGATCGCCGAGCAGTTGTCGGCCCAGGGCGTCCCGGTCTTCCTCGCCGACATCAAGGGCGACGTCTCCGGCATCGCGCAGCCCGGCGAGGCCAACGACAAGGTCGCCTCGCGGGCCGCCGAAGTCGGGCAGGACTGGCAGCCGCGCGGCTACCCGTGCGAGTTCTACTCGCTCGGCGGCCTGGGCCCGGGCATCCCGATGCGCGCCACCGTCACGTCCTTCGGCCCGACGCTGCTGGCGAAGATCCTCGACCTCAACGAGACGCAGGAGTCGTCGCTCGGGCTGATCTTCCACTTCGCCGACCAGCGCGGCCTGGAACTCCTCGACCTCAAGGACCTGCGCGCCGTCATCCAGTTCCTCACCTCCGACGAGGGCAAGGAGGAGCTGAAGAACGTCGGCGGGCTCTCGGCCGCCACCGCCGGCGTCATCCTGCGGTCGCTGATCACGCTGGAGAACAACGGCGGCGACGTGTTCTTCGGGGAGCCCGAGTACGACACCGCCGAGCTGCTGCGCACCACGCCCGACGGCAAGGGGCTGGTGTCCGTCCTCGAACTCCCCGCCATCCAGGACAAGCCGCAGCTCTTCTCCACGTTCCTGATGTGGCTGCTCGCCGACCTGTTCGCGGACCTCCCGGAGGTCGGCGACGCGGACCGCCCCAAGCTGGTGTTCTTCTTCGACGAGGCGCACCTGCTGTTCACCGGCGCGTCGAAGGCGTTCCTGACCGCGATCACCCAGACCGTGCGGCTGATCCGCTCGAAGGGCGTCGGCATCTTCTTCGTGACGCAGACGCCGAAGGACGTGCCCGGCGACGTGCTCGCGCAGCTCGGCAACCGCGTGCAGCACGCGCTGCGCGCCTTCACCCCCGAGGACGCCAAGGCGCTCAAGGCCACCGTGTCGACCTTCCCCAAGTCGTCGTACGACCTGGGCGAGGTGCTCACGCAGATGGGCACCGGCGAGGCGGTCGTCACGGTGCTGTCCGAGAAGGGCGCCCCGACGCCGGTCGCGTGGACCCGCCTGCGCGCCCCCGAGTCGCTGATGGCGCAGATCGACCCGGCCGCGATGCAGGCGGTCGTCAACGCGTCGCCGCTGCTCGGCAAGTACGGGACGGCGATCGACCGGGAGTCGGCGTACGAGAAGCTGACCGCGTCCCAGCAGGCCGCGGCCGAGGCCGCCGCGACCCAGGCCGAGGCCGAGGAACGGGCGAAGGCCGACGCACCGGCCCCGGCCCCGTCGTCGTCCCGCCGTCAGAAGCAGGAGCCGAGCGCCGTCGAGTCGGTCCTCAAGAACTCCGCCGTCAAGGGCATGCTCAACACCGCGGTACGCGAGATCACCCGCAGCCTGTTCGGGACCGCCAAGCGCCGCCGCTGAGCCGGGGTGATGTGGATATCCACAGCTGTGGACGGGCGATCACCGCGGGCACGGCGGCCGGGCATACTCGGAACAGCCCGTCGCCCTGCCGGAATCGGGGGATCATGAGCGTCACCGCGCCGTCCGCCACCGCACCACCCGTCAGCCTGCTGCTCGCCGCGCTCGCCGAGCGCGAACCGGAGCATGCCCGCGCGGTCTTGGCGCGCATGACCGCGCTGTACGGACCGGGCGCGCTCGTGCCCCAGCTCGCCGTCCACAGCCCGGTGCCCGACGGGTTCGTGGCCGTCGTCGCGGAGGCGGGCAGTGCCGACGAGCGCGCCGCGCTCGCCTGCAACGCCTGCCTGACGCCACATCAGCTCCGGTTGGTGATCGCGGCCGGCGGCGACGCGATCGTGCGCGCGGTCTTCTCGCCGCCCGACCCCGAGGTCCCGCATCCGCGGGTCGAGCGGTCGGACGGAGCGGGGGCCGAGCCGGCGTACGACGACGGCGACCCGCGCACCCCCGCCGATTTCGCGCGGGACCGGATCCGCGAGGCCACGTGTACGCGCGACCAGGCCCTCGAACTGCTCGCCGCGCACCCGGAACTCACCTACAGCGCCCGCGTCCGCCCGCACATCCGGCAGCGGTCCACCGCGGTCGGGACCCTCGACCTCGCGCCGCTCCTGCACCGTCCCGACCGTCTCTGGCGCGCGGCCGACCCCGTGGCGGGACCGGCGAAGGAGGTGCTGTCCTGGGGCGCGGCCACCGCCGACCGCCTCGCGGAACACCTGCGACCCGCGCTCGTCGCCACGCAGGTGCTCGCGCGCCTGACGCGCGAGCACGCCGTGACACTGCTCGACGACGACGCGGCGGACGCGGTGGTGCGTCCCCTCCTCCACAGCACCGTCAAGGCCGACCCGTACGCCTGGGCACGGCTCGCGGACCTCCTCGGAACCACCGACGGCACACTGCCCGAGGCCCTTGCCGCGGCGGCCCGGGACCCGCTCCCCACCGCGCAGATCTCGCCGCCCCCGCGCGTCCGGCCCGCACTCCTCTACCTGCTGCGCCGCCTCGACGCGGACGACGTCGGCGTCCTGCTCCCGCACCTGGCGGAGGAGGTGGCCGCGGACCTCATCTCCGGCAACGTCGCGATACCGCCGGGCATGCTCGAACTGGCGCACAGCACCGGGGACCGGGCGCTGCTGCGCAAGATCGCCTCGCACCAGCACCTGCGCGACGAGCAGGCCCGGCGCATCCAGGCGTACGAGGACGCCGAGTTCGACCGCATCCTCGCGTGGAACAAGGCGGGGATCAGCTCCGCCGTACGCCGCGAGGTGTTCGCCGGGCAGTCCCCGACGAGCGGCGTGCGCCGGCCGATGGACCCGCAGCTGCGGCAACGGGTCGTCGACGAGCCGAAGCACATCGAGGCGACGACGCTGGTGTTCAGCGGGGATCCCGCCCTGGTCCGTACGGCGTTGCCCGAGTGCCGCAAGCTGCGCCGCATCGACCTGGTCGACGTCGTGCTGAGCGTGTGGGAGCGGGTGGGTCCCGAGGAGGTGGCGGGTGTGGTCGACGCGGTGCCCGAGGCGTTCCCGAAGGCCGTGCGCTCCGTGGTGGACGAAGCGCTCGCGAACGGGTCGCCCGACGCGCTGACCGAGGCGCGCGCCCGGTTCGACCGGGGCAGGCGCGGGCCGGCCAAGCCGCCGGCCGCGCGGGAGCCGTGGGATCTGCCCGCCGCCGAACGGATCCGCGAACACCCGTTGCCGCGCACCGGTTACGACGAGTGGACGCGCGCCCTGCCGCCCGAGGACCTGGTGCAGATCGGCCGTCCGGCAGTCGCCGTGCTGGAAGCGCTGCGCCGGCACTGCCGCGACGGAGCGGGTCCGCACGTGCGCGCGACGATCGCCGACGGCGTCCTCGTGCCGCTGGGCACCGACCCCGAGGCCTGGGCCGTGTTCGCGCAGCTCCTCCCGGACTTCGAGGGGAGCCTGCCCGAACTGGCCGCGGTGTGCGCGGCCGCCGTACACCGCCCGGAGTGAGTCGCGGGGCGGGGCACGGCGGCGCGGCGGACGAAGCGGTGCGGGCGGAGGAAGCAGTTCGGGCGGAGGGAGCCGCGCTGCGGCTCCCTCCGCCCGCAGCGTCGGCTACTTCCGCGGCATCCGGGCGAACGCGTCGATCCAGAACCGCTGCTTCTCCGCCGACTGCCCGACCAGGTAGCTCGACCGCAGCTTCGGGGGCAGGCACGCCAGGAGCCGGGCCACCGTGTCTATGTGCTCGCGCAGCTGCGACAACTCCGCGTTCGCCAGCACCTGGTGCACGGTGTCGGTGTCGTTCGTGCCCTCGCCCGACACCTCGTTGCCGGACCGCAGGCGCTCCTCCCACCCCTCCAGGTCGGCGGTCAGGTCGCCGAGCCCGGTGCGCGGCTTGTCGGCGAGCCGGGCCTCCAGCGCGTTGAGCGGCACCGGCGCGTACTCGCCGTCACCGAGGTAGACCTTGGCCATCTCCAGGTTCATGCCGCGGCGGTGCAGCTTGATCAGCCGCTCCAGGGTCCGCTTGGTGATCCACTCGCGGCCCTCGTCGTCGATGTCGGACTTCCACCACTCCAGCACCGTCTCGGCGATCGGGCCGTACGTCGCGATCAGCCACTCGTTCGCCGGGATGTCCTCCGGCCGCACCTGCAACGACGCCGTGAAGCGGGTCGCCTGCGCGATGTTGTTGCGCGCCACGAGCATCTTGCGGCCCAGGTGGTACGGCGGGTTCTGCAACGCGATCTGCGCCCGCAGCCCCGGAATCGGCCGCCCGGCGATCGACCACTCCTGGGTGATCTCCATCAGCTTGGCGAACGCCGACTTGTCCTTGGGCCGGTTGTACTCGTCCCAGATGATCACCTTGTCGCCCGGTGCGGTGAACCGCTGCGCGAGCAGGTTGTCCAGCGAGCCGTCGACGGTCGGCACCGGGGCGCACAGGTCCTCGACATTGGTGACCGGCAGCGAGAAGTAGATGGGGTCGTGGCCCAGCGCCTGGCGTACCACCTCGCGCACGATCTCGGTCTTGCCGCAGCCGGGAGGCCCCTGGATGAGGACCGCCCAGCGCCGCGCCACCGCTTCGCGCACCACCCGGCGCACCGCGTCGGGGGTGTGCTCGGGGTTGCGTACGCCGAGCGCCGCCGCGATGCGGTCCAGCGTCTCGTCGGTCCGGTCCGGTCCCGCGCCGCCGTCCTTCAGCGACTCCACGAGGCGCAGCCGCTCGCCGTTGAGCAGCGGCAGGCCCCACTCCAGCGGGAACCCGGCCAGGGCGCAGTCCATGATGTGCTCGAGCGTGCGCGGCGACAGGAGTTGCCGGAGTGCCGGGGACAGGCCGGTCCAGATCCGGAACACGCCGGACAGGTCGGTGTGCGGGAAGCGCTCGGCGAGCTTGATCCGCCACGACGTGTCGGTCGCGGTGATCTTCACGGTGACCATGCGGTCGAGGATCGCCAGGTCGCTGCGCCGGGTCGCGGTCTCGGTGAGCGACTCGTTGTCGGTCAGGAAGACCCCGACGCAGCCCAGTTCGCGGAGGTCGAACTCGCCGAGCGTCCAGTTGCACGCGACCTGCATCAGCTGCGACTGGATGGTCTCGCCGGCTTGCAGGGCGTCGTCGATGAGCAGCACGAACTTTCCGCCGGGCCGGAGCTGACGCATGATCAGCTGACGCAGCACCAGTTCGTTCGTGCGGGGGTCGCGGACGGGGGTGTTGACGAGCAGGTCGTCCGGGGTGAGGTTCGCGGCGGGGACGAACACCAGCGTGGTGTCCGGGTATTTGTCCGGAATGTGGGTGAAGAACGTCGCCGTCTTGCCGATGCCGTGCTCGCCGAAGATCTGGCCGGTCTGGCCGAGGTCGATCATCGCGTCGATGAACTCCTCCAGCTTCGAGACGCCCTTCCAGCCCTTCGGCGGCTCGGGGAAGGTCGCGGTGGCCTTCCAGCGCGGGCGGGCGGTGGTCCGTCCCCCGGCCTGCGGGTTGTCGGCGGTGATCGTCATGGGTCCTTCCGCAAACGGGGAGTTCGGGACGCGCGTGGCCTGGTCACCGGTCGCCGGTGAGAACACGGTGGCACGCCATCGGCGGGTTGTGGCTCTCGGGCCACTCGTCCCCGCCTTCGGTGATGAGCCAGATCCACTTGTCGGGGTCGGCGGGCGTGATGTGCGGCGCGTACCCGTCGGTGAGCATGAGCACCGCGTCGGCGGTGTCCTCGAAGCGCTGCCCGGCGACCGACAGACGCCCCTCGACATAGTCCGCGACCTGCTGGAAGTCCGTTCCGCCGCCGCCGTAGACGCGCTCGCCGGGCTTGAACGGCATGAGCGCGCCGTCGAAGCTGAGCCAGTGCGCCTCGACGCCGTCGGTGTGGCCGACCAGTTCGGTCAGCCAGTCCACGACGTGCGCGGGCATGGAGCCGGATGTGTCGTACGCCACGACGACGACCTTGGTGCGCTCCTGTCCCCGCCGCGCGAGCATCGGGTCGTGGCCGAGGGTGGCCAGCAGCGCGCCGCGCTTCTTCGGGTACACGAGGCGCTCGCCGTCCCGCAGCTTGGAGGCCAGGACGTCGACGAGCCACCGCTGCCACCAGTCCACGCGCCGCGTCTTCTGCGTCTCGCCGCGCAGGAACCCCGCGCCGAGGTCGCCCCAGAGCCGCGACACGTCGTCGGTCGCGCCGTCGGTGCGCTTGAGGAGTTCGAGCAGTTCCTCGCGGGCCAGGCGCATGCCGCGGCGGGCGGACAGGAGGACGGCGCGCAGCACCTCGGAGGAGATGCGCGCGGCGGTCTCGCCGTCGAGGCCGTCGCCCTCGCCCGTGCCGTCGCCGAGCACCAGGTGCACGCACAGCGGCGGGGGGACGGGCGGGTCCTTCATGCGCTTCAGCTCGGCGTACACCAGCGCGTCGGTCTCGATGAACTGGTCGTACGCGAGCGGTTCGAGCCCCTGCGCGGTCAGGTCGTCGACGTACGCCTGGTGCACCTTGCGCGGGTCGACGCCGGTCGGCTCCTCGGTCTCCTCGCCCGTCTCGGGGTCGGTGCGTCGGAGGGTGGGCAGTTGGTCGCGCCCGAGCCTGCGCATCGCGACGTGGTTGATGGTGACCTCGCCGGCGAGCGTGAACACCGGGTCGGCGCGCAGCTCGGGGTCCGCGAACAGGTGGCGCTGGATGAGGTGCCGGGCCTCGTGGAACAGCACGAACTTGACGCCGTCGAGGCCGAGCGCCACGAAGAAGTCCGGGTTGTACAGCAGCAGGCACGTTCCGTCACCGGAGGCCATGACGGCCGCGGTCTCGATCGCCGTGGTGGGGATCTGGTGGTGGCACTTGGTGTAGAGCCACGACGCCACCACGCTCGCCTGCATGCCGAAGTCGAGGAGCGCCTGCTCCTTGAGTTCGAACGCCTTGGCCACCGTGGCCTCGTCGGCGGGCTGGTACGCCTCCAGCGCGCGCCGGTCGGTCAGCTCGACGACCAGCGGCTTCGCCTTGTCGGTCTGTCCGTAGGCCATACCGATCACCTCCCTTCGCGCTGGGTCGATGGTTCCAGGCGCGTGTGACACCCGTCCAAGCAATTGACGCGTGAAACGGCCGGTCAGTTTCCGTCAGGCGGGGGGAGCGGTGGCCGCGGCCACCGTGGCGAGGAGTTCCGGGAGGGTCCCGGTGAACTCGCCCAGCAGGGCCGCGGCGACCGCCCAGGTGTCCGGCCGGTCCGCGGCAAGGCGCGCCGTCTCGTCGGCCAGCCGCCCGCGCAGCGCGCCCAGTTCGTACGGGTAGGCCCCGACCAGGCGGAGCACGGACCGGGCCGGGCGGCCGAGGGTGAACACGTCCTCGGGAGTCACCACGCCGGCCTCCAGGCAGCGCGCGGACCACAGGAGGTCCGGATGCAGGCGCCCGTCCATCCAGACCGGGACCGCCGGCAGCAGGCCCAGTGCCGCCGTCGCCCAGGTCCGCGACCGCGGCGCGAGCACGAACGGCACCGCGGTCGTCCCGTCGTCGGCCCGGAGCAGGGCGATCGCCACGGCGTCGGGCAGGTCGGGGTGTTCGGCCAGCAGTTCGCGGGAGCGGACCGGCAGGCGTCCGGTCAGTACCAGGGCCTGGATCTCCTGCCACGGCGGCGGCTCGTCGCGTTCCAGTTGGGCGTGCACCGCCTCCGCGGACCCGTGCTGGAGGTCGTGCACGGCCTGGGCGCGGTCGAGCGCCGCGAGGCGTCGGCCCAGCGCGCGGGGCCCGCGGACGGCGAGGGTACGCCGGATCGCGGTGCCCAGCAGCGGGTCGAGCGGGCCGTGCCGACCGGACAGCTCGGCGAGTTCGGCGATCCGGTCGGTGTCGGCGAGGAAGCGGCAGGCGGTGATCTGGTGTGCGGTGGTGAGCGGCCGGCGCAGGGCGGCCAGCACGAGGTCCGCGTCGCGGGTGTGCACGGCGAACCGCATCGCGCTGCCGCCGCCGGGCCGCCGGGAGCCCTCCCCTTGCAGGTGGGCCCGGACGTCGGGGTGCAGCGGGACGCGCCCGCCGGACCCGGGGGAGTGCGGGGTGCCGGCGGCGATCTCGTACCAGGTCCGCCGCGGGACGTCGCTGCCGCGCAGCAGCGCCGCGTTGACCGCCGGGTCGTCACGCCGCAGCAGGCAGGCGCGCGTTCGGTCATGGTACGCGTGGTGCGGGACGAACACATCCAACACCTCCGGTCCGGCGTGGTCGAGGAAGGCGTCGACCAGCGCGTCCGGCAGCGGCTTCTGGATGTCGTAGTGCGCGATCTCCCCGAGGTCGTACGGGTCGAGGCCGCCGAGGATGCCGGACATCGCCGCCGGGTCCGCGAAGCGCAGCAGGTGGATGAACGGCGACGTGGAGACCTGCTGTGTGTGCGGCCAGAGGCGCCGGGGGTACGGCGGCGCCGGCGTCGTCCGGGCCGCGGCCGCGAGGTCGGGCAGCGTGCCGGGGAACTCGCCCGCACTCAGATGCGCCAGGAGCGCCCGCCACACCGCCGGGTCCTCGCCCAGCGACTCCCGGACCAGGGCGGTGAGTTCGCGGTGCAGTTCGCGGGTGAGGAGCGAGTTCGCCACGGCGTTGTCGTCGCGGTCGAACGCCTCCAGGGCGCGCAGCACATGCGGTGCGTGCGGTGCACGGCGTACGACGTCCTTGGCGGTGAACGTGCCGCTGCGCAGCCCGGCCGCCAGCGTGTCGGCCAGGACGTCGTCGCCGGAGTCGTCGCGGAGCAGCGCCAGCCCGACATCCCGCGGGCACTCGGGAAGCTCGGCGAGCACGGTGCACGGCGCGGGGTCGAGCGGGTCCGCGTCGTGCAGCGCGATGAGTTCCGCCCAGTCGGCGGGCGTCCACTTGTCGGTCCGGAACAGCGGGAGGCGGCCCCGGAGCAGCGAGCGGCTCTTGGGGGAGGTGTAGGTCGTGCCCTTGAACCACGTGTACAGGGCCGCGGGTGTGTTCGCCGGCCGCCTGCCCTTCGGCCCGCGCGCGAAGACCTCGGCGCGCTTGGCGAGTTCCCGGTGCGGGCAGTCGAGCGCGGGCGCGAGCAGGGCTCGGGCGGTCATGCGCAGGACGCAGGCGCGCACTTCCTCGGGCGGCGCGGGCGCGTCGAGGAGCCTCCGCCGCAGGGCCGGGGTGGCGTTGCGGTGCCGGTAGAGCGTGGCGGCCAACAGCCCGTCCACGGGCTGCCCGCCGCTTGCCGCCCGGTGGTCGGCGCAGTCGGCCAGGCGGTCGAGCTGGCCGGGGTCGAGGCGGGGATTGGCGGCGAGGGCCCGCAGTTCGTCGGCGGTGCCGTGGGTGAGCGCCCAGCCGACGAGCGCCGGGTGCCGGTTGGCGCCGTGGCGCAGGATGTCCGCGCGGGTTCCGGCCGGGAGGCGGGCGAGCGACGCGGGGAGGTCGGCGGTCGCGCAGGTGTCCAGGAGCAGCGCGAGTTCGTTCGGATGGCCCGTCACGCGGTCACCGCCTTGACGGTGGACAGCAGTTCGGGCAGGTTGCCGACGAAATCGGGGAACAGGTGGACGGCGACGGTCCACGCCTCGACGTCGTCGCCGAGCGCGTCCACGAGGAGTCGGCGCACGTGCCCGAGAGCGGCATCGTGGGCCTCGGGCAGCACCGCGCGTACGTCGCCGAGCACTTCGAACATCGTGTGCGCCGGTCCGGTGAGATCGACGAACTCGGCTGGGGTGAGGGCACCTTCGGCGAGTGCAGTGAGGTACCAGGCGTTGCGGGGCGTCTGCCATGCCGAGGGTTGCAGGCGCAACGGGTGCCGTGCGGCGGTGAGGGCGTACGCGCGCGAGCGGCCGCCGAGCCGGTGCGCGCTCTCCGCGGACAGGCGGCATGCCTCCAGCGCCAACGTGTCGGGGCAGGCGGTGCGCCCGGCCAGCTCGCGCAGGACGGGCTCGGGCAGCGGCTCCCGGGCGTGCTCGGCGGCGGCGACCGGCCAGAAGTCGTCGGGCAACGGCCGCGCGGCGAGGTCGGGATCGCGGCGCATCGCGGCGACCAGCGCGACGGGCCGCTCGTGCCGGACCACGTCGGCGCGCAGCACCGCGTACCCGTCCGCCGACGCGCAGGCCGTACGGGCGAGGGCCGCCGCCGCTTCGTCGAGGACCACCGGGTTGCCGCCGCCGACCCTCTGTCCCTGACCGCCGCCCCGGGCGCCGGGGTGCGGACCTCCGGGACGGGGACTTCCGGGGCGCAGGCCTGCCGCGCGCCGGTTCGCCGGGGTCGGCCAATTGGCGTCGGCCCGTTCCGCGTCCAGGACTTCCGCCACCAGGGTGCCCGCCGCCTGGCACTCCCACAGACTCAGCAGCCCGCGCAGCGTCATCGCGGTGCCGAGGTGTGCGCCGAACTGCTCGAAGGTCGCGCGGATCAGCGCCGGATAGTGGCTGTGGACCGCGGCTCCGTGCCGGTTGGCCCCCGCGTCCGTGGCGTGTTGGATCTCCCAGCGGGCACCGGGTGTCAACGGGACGGAGCGGGTGCCGTCGCGGCGCGTCGCGCGGAACACCGCGGACGCCAGCTCCGGCCGGTCCGGCACTTCGGTGAGCAGGGCGCTGTTGACTTCCGGGTCGCGCAGGGCGAGCAGCGCGGCGAGCGTGGCCGGCGACCGGTCGGCCTGCCGGACGAGCTGTGCGGTCAGCTTGGGGGCGCGGCGCAGCGCGGGGACGACGACCTTGGCGGGCAACGCCGGTGTCTCCAGGAACGTGCTGATGAGTGCCACCGGCATGGCCGCGATGAGCCTGGCCGCGATGTCGCCGCGGGCACGCGCCAGCAGACCGGACGGGTTGGCGAGGTCGCGGTGCACGGTGCTCTGCGGGAACTCGGCCGCGGGGCCCTGCTTGCGGGCCGTCCGAACGGTGTTGGCCCGAGCGGTGTCGGCGGCGGCGTCCGGCGCGCGGTGCCCCGACCCCGGCCCTGGCCCCGGTCTCGACCCGGGTCGCGATGCTGGTTCCGACCCCGCCGTGCCCCTGCCGCGGCTCGCGGCGACCGCTTCGGCGCACAACTCGGGGAAGGTGCCGGGGAAGAGCGGCCCCTGCACGAGGAGCCACCACCAGGCGGCGATGTCGTCGCCGGGCAGCAGCGCCGCGGCGTCGTCGAGGACCCGGCGGACCGGGTGCAGCCATTCGCCGTACGCCGTCGCGTACTTCTCCAGCACCCGCAGCGCCGACCAGCCGGGCGCCGCCTCGAACATCACCTGACGCGGCGTCACCGCGCCCCGGCGCAGCGCGGCGGCGAGCGTCGCGGTGCCGAGGCCGCGGCGGTTCGTCGAATGCGCGACCACCAGGTGCAGCGCCGCAGACGGCGGGCAGTCGGCACGGGCGACGAGACCCGCGCCGATGGCGTCCGGCAAGGGCGCACGCCGGTGCTCGGACACGATCAGGTCCCAGTCGACGACGGCGACGCCGTCCAGGACGTAGCGCGGGTCCTTGCCGCGGCCGGAGCGCAGCAGTGCGATCACGTCGTGCGGATCACCGGTGGCCGGCGGGCCGGGGTCGGGGTACGGGGCGAGGTCCAGGCGTTCGGCCAGGAGGCCGCGCGTCTCCCGTCCGGCGTGGCGGAGCAGCGGATGGTCCGCCGCCGTCATGCCGCCGCCCGTGCGGTCGCCACGAGTTCGCCCAGCGTCGCGTCCGGCCGCTGGGCCAGCAGCCGGGCCACGACCACCCAGGCGTCCACCGAGTCTCCGAGGCCGTCGTGCAGTTCCCGCGCGACGGTCCGGGCGAGTGCAGTGTCGGACGCGGCGCCGGTGGCGACGACATCGGCGGCATTGCCGGCGACGAGGTACTCCTCGGCCGTGATCGAGCCGCCGGCCAGCGCGTTCGCCGCGTCGAACCGTGCTTCCGCCGCCAGGGCGAGGACCTCCAAGGCGATAGGCCGGTGCCGGAGGATCGCGGGGTGCGGGCGGGCCTCGACCATGTACGTGCGCTTACCCGGTGTGTCGCGCCACACACGGCCCAACTCCACAGGAAAGTCCGGCCGTTGCGCGAGTTCGCCGAGCACGTTCCCGCTGACGTCGCCGCGCCGGGCCGCCGCGATCACCGCACGCCAGTCCAGACCCGGGTCCGCGAGCGCCCCGTGCAGGCCTTCCGCCTCGCGCCGGTAGGGGAGGTACGTCGTCTGCGTGATCATCTTGAGCCACTGCGCGTCGCACTCGCGCAGCCGGGCGTCGAGAACGGCCAGACCGCCGCCGCCCCGGGCGGCGGTGACCTCCGCGTCGTCGGGCAGGCCCTCCAGCGCGCCCACGCCGTGCAGTTCGGCCAGCCGGTACGCGGCACGCAGCCGCGTCCACCTGCCGAACTCGCCCTCCGAAGCCCACGCCACGTGCCGCAGCAGTGCGGCGTCCGAGCTCGCCAGCAGCGGCCAGAGCCGCTCCGCCCGTGACTCGGTGAGGAGTTCGGTGCGCAGGTCGTCGTCGATGCCGTCGACGGAGAGGATGTACTGCCGCACCGGCATCGGGCAGCGCGGGTTGCGGTAGGCCGCCGACGCGATCGCCCGGTCGCCGCCGAGGACCAGCGCTTCGACGAGGTCCACGCGGAGCGCCGGATTGCCCGCGAGGGCCCGCCGCGACACCGGCCCTCCGTGCGCGCACACGTGGTCGGCGACCGCCTGGGGCAGCTCGCGGCTTCCGGCGACCGGCGCGAGGTGCACGTCGTCGAGGAAGTCCAAGGCGTGTGAAGCCTGTTCGGGACCGACGAGCCCGATGAGGACGGAGTACGCCCAGGCGGCCTGCCGTCCGGGCCGGGGCAGTTCCGCCGCACGGCGGGCCTGCCGCGGGACCGCGCCGACCGCGGCCAGCAACTCGGCGACGGTTCCGTCGAATTCGGGGAGCGCGGTGTAGAGCGCCCGCCAGGCGCCGGGGTGTTCGGTGACCAGCGGGGCGAGGAGGCGGCGTACCAGCCCGGCCGCGGAGGCCTGCGTCGCGACGGCCTCGATGCCGCCGTGGGCAAGGGCGGTGAGGGCCAGGCGCGCGGGACGTACCTCGCCGACGAGCTGGCCGGCGTCGATTCCCCCGGTCGCGATGCCGCGCAGCAGCACCTTCTTGGTGAGCTGGTCCTCGCCGAGTCCGAGGCAGACCCGCAGGGCGTTCGGCCCGGGGCGCGCCAGCGACTGCACGGCGCGCGGATGGGCGGCGAGCAGGCTCGCCTGGAACTCGCGTGGGCAGCGAGAGTGTTCGAGCAACGCGACGGCCGCCCCCCAGGGAAGGGGATCGGCCGCGTGGCGGGCCGCCAGCTCGTCCCAAGGGGGTTCGAGCACGTCGCGTACGACGGCGCGGCCGTGCGAGGTGCGCTGCGCCCCGTGCAGCTTGGTGCAGAAGCGGGCGGTGCCGTACTCCACTTTGAGGAACCGGTCCACGGCCTCGATGGCTCCGGAGCCCGCGAGGCCCCGCATGACGTCGTCCGGTGTCTCGGGGGGCAGTTCGAACGGCGCGAGCTGGTGGACGCGCCGCAGCTGTGCCCAGCGGCTGTGCCGGACGAGCGTCCGGGCGGCGAACAGCCGTGCGTACACGCCGCCGTGCGAGCCGCCGGGGAACCCGTTGATCAGGGCCCAGAAGGCCAGTTCGGGGTCGTCGGCGGACAGCGCGGCCTGCACGTCGCCGCGGGAGCCGCGGCCAAGGATGGCCTGCCGCAGTGCCGGGGCGAGCGGCACGGGGGTGTCCTCGGCCGGTACGGGCGCGAAGCGGGCCTGCGACAGGACGGCCTGGCGCAGCGCGGCCCAGGACGTCTTCTCGAAGAGGACGGCGTTGACCTCCGGGTCGTCGCGTTCCAGCAGCCGCAGGAGGATGTCGGGGTCGCCGGGGGTGCCGCCGCGCCGCTTGGCCCGGTCGTAGATGCCGACGACGCCGTCGGTGTCGCCGCGCCGTACGGCGTGCTCCAGGAGGGCGGGCGGCAGCGGCGGTTCCGCCGGGTTGCGCCGGCCGGTGCGCACGGGGGCGTCGAGGCGGCCGAGGATCTCGGCGCCGAGGGCGGGCCCGGCGTACCAGAGCAGGCTTGTCACGGTGTCGGTCACGCCGCCGCTCCCTTTCCGCCGTCGGTCCGGCGCCGTCCGCTGCTGGATGCGGCCCCGGGACTCCGCCGTTGCCGCGGCCTCACATTCTGGCCGCTGGGGGGCTCATCGGGCAGCAGGGTTTTCCGGTATCCGGTCGTGTGCGAGTGCCGCGACGTGTTCGTCCGGGAGCATGGTCCGGCCCGCGTCGACCGCTTTCGCGTACGTCGCGGCGCCCAGTCCGTCGCGCGCGCGTGCGGCGGCACGGTCCACGTCGCCGCGCTCGGCGTCGGGCAGCGGGCTGCCCACCGAGTCGCGCAGGGCCTCGGCGGTGCCCAGCAGCGCGGCCGCCCGCTCGTGGTCGCCTGCCAGCGAACGCGCCCCGGCCAGCCCTTCCAGCGCAAACGCGACCGCGCGCGGGTCTCCGGTACGTGCCGCCGCGGCGTAGCCCTCCAGATGCAGGGACGTCGCCGCCGCGGCGTCGCCGCGCTCCTCGGCGACGAGGCCGAGGAGGGCCAGCACCAGCGCCTCGCCTGCCGCCACCCCGAGGCGGCGGTTCCACGCGACCCACGGCCGCAGCAGTTCCTCCGCCCGCGTGTGGTCGCCCCGGCGGCGGGCCCCGATGGCCAGGCCGGTCGCCGCGAACTGCTCGGCGGGCTTGTGCGACTGCTCCTCGGCGAGCCGCACCGCGCGGCCGTGGAAGTCGTCGGCCTGGTCCAACTCGCCGGTCAGCAGGGCGATCCGGCCGAGGCGGGCGAGCCGGAAGGACGCCTCCACCCACAGCTGGAGCTCTTCGGCGACGCGCAGCGCGTCGCGGTGCAGCCGGGCCGCTTCGGCGTAGTCGCCCGCGATCTCGGCCAGGATGCCGAGCTGTTCGGTGGCCCGCAAGTGGCCCCAGCGGTCGCCGACTTCCGCGAAGAGCGCGGCGCTGTCCACGGCATAGGCACGCAGCGCCGCCAGATCGCCGTCGTAGATCGCCTTGGAAGCCCGGGTGCCGAGTGCGGCGGCCAGGCCCCAGGTGTCGCCCTCGGCGCGGAACGCCTCCAGCACGGGGGTGAGTTCGGCGGCGACGTCGGCCGTCTCCCCGAAGCCGACGCGGGCGAAGGCGAGGAACCACGCCGCGCGGGGGGTGGCGCCGGGTGGTGCGGTGGCGTCGGCGTACGCTCCGTCGCCGGTCATCAGGGCGAACGCGGCGCGCCGGGCGGTGGCGTCGGCGAGGGCTTGCGCCGTCGCCGGGGCGGTGGGTGCGGCGTCGGGCGTGGCGGTGGGTGCGGCGGCGGGCGCTGTGTCGGGCACAGCGTCGGGCACCGAGCCGGGCACAGCGCCCGGTACGGCGTTCAGTACCGCGTCCAGTACGGCGTCCAACGCTCGGCGGGCCTCCGTCAGGCGGCCGCGCAGCATCCAGTACCAGGACAGCGCGTTGACCAGGCGCAGGGCGACCGCGAGCGCTTCGCCGGTGCCGACGGCGACCGCGTCGTCCAGCGCGGCACGCAGGTCGGCCGCGTCGTCGTCGAGTTGCGTCAGCCACGCCCGCTGGTCGCGGGTGTGCAGGTGCGGCGCCGCCCGTTCCGCGCGGGCGACGAAGTGCGCCCGGTGCCGGGTGGTGAACTCGGCGGTCTCGCCCGCCTCGTCGAGGCGCTCGCGGCCGTACGCCGCTACCGACTCCAGCAGCCGGTAGCGCGTCCCGGCGGCTCCGGCGACGACGGTCAGGAGCGAGCGGTCGACCAGGCGGCTGACGATGTCGACGACTTCGGACCGCCGGACGGCGGGTGTGGTGCCTGGGGCTCCGGCTCTTGTCGCGGCGTCCGCGCAGACGTCCTCGGCGGACTCCAGCGAGCAGCCGTTCCAGAAGACCGACAGCCGGCGCAGGACGGCGCGCTCGGGTGCGGTCAGCGGGTCCCAGCTCCAGTCGATCATCGCGCGGAGGGTGCGTTGCCGCGACGGTGCGTCGCGGCGGCCCGCGGCCAGCACGCGGAAGCGGTCGTCGAGGCGTACCGCGAGTTCGTCCAGGCCCAGGGCGCGTACGCGTGCCGCCGCGAGTTCGATGGCGAGCGGCAGGCGGTCGAGGCGCCGGCAGATCGCCGCGACGGTCGCGGAGCGTGTGTCGTCGAGGGTGAAGCCGGGGGAGGAGGCGGCGGCGCGGTCCGCGAACAGGCGTACGGCGTCGGACTCGTCCAGCGGTACGACGGCCTCGACCACCTCGCCCGCGACGGCCAGCGGTTCCTGACTCGTCGCCAGGAGGCGTACCCCGGCGGCGTCGCGCAGCAGGCGCGCGGCCAACTCGGCGGCCTCGTCGACGACGTGCTCGCAGTTGTCGAGGAGCAGGAGGAGGCGCCGGTCGCGCAGCAGCTCCGCGAGACCGTCGAGGGCGGAACCCCGCGTGGCGTCGTCGCGGAGCCCGAGCGCGGCGGCGACCGCGGGTGCGAGCGCGTCCTTTCCCGGCGCGAGTGCGGCGAGTTCGACGAGCCAGACGCCGTCCGGGAACGTGTCGGGCACGTCGCGGCGGCTGTTGGCGGCGTGGTTGTCGACCTGGTTGCCGGCGTGGTTGTCGTTGTGGCCGGTGCGGGCGGCTGCCGCGGCGAGTGCCAGGCGCGTCTTGCCTACCCCGCCGGGGCCGACCAGGGTGACCAGCCGCGAGGCGTCGAGGAGTCCGCAGACGCGCGCGATGGCGGCATCGCGCCCGATCGGCGCGTCCAGGTGCGCGGGCAGGTTGGTGGTGGGGCGGGCGGCGGAGGCCACGGGCGCGGCGGGCGGGGCGAGTTCCGGGTCGCGAACCAGGATCGCCTGGTGAAGTGCGGTGACGGCGTCCCCCGGATCGAGGCCGAGTTCGTCGCCGAGGCGTACGCGCAGATCCTGGTACGCGGCCAGGGCCTCGGCCTGCCGGCCCGCCCGGTAGAGCGCCCGCATCTGGGCGGCGCGCAGCCGCTCGCGCAGCGGGTGGGCGGCCACCAGGTCCGCGAGTTCGTCGGCGACGAGGCCGTGTTCGCCCAGATCGAGGCGCAGTTCGGCGAGGTCTTCGACCGCGGTCAGGCGCTGCTCCTCCAGACGCGTCACGGCGGCACGCGTGAACCCGGCGTCGCGGAAGTCGGCGTAGGCGGGGCCGCGCCACAGGGCGAGGGCGTCGGTGAGCAGGGCGACGCGTACGCCGGGCTCCGGTTCCTTGCGCGCCCGCGCGACCAGCGCCGAGAACCGGGCGGCGTCCACGGCGTCGTCCTCGACCTGGAGCAGGTAGCCCGCCGGGAGGTAGGCGACCAGCCCGCGGGCGCCGGGTTCGGCTCGGTCGAGGGCGCGGCGCAGTTGCGAGACCTTGGTCTGGAGGGTGTTGACGGGGTTGCCGGGCGCGTCCTCGCCCCAGACGTCGTCGATCAGCCGGTCGGCCGAGACCGGGGTGCCGTGGTGGGCCAGCAGCGCCGCCAGCACGGCCCGCACCTTGCCCTCGGGCACCACGACGGGATCCCCGTCCCCGGTCCGCACCCGAACAGCGCCCAACATCTCGAACCACATCCCCCCACGCTACCCAGCACGCCAGCGGACCCCGTTTGCGCACCCACTGCGGCCGTCGGCGCAGCGCTCCATAAGGCCGCGGGCGCGATCCCACGTTGCTCCGGCTCAGCTACCTGCTCGCCAACCTGGTCCGCTGCCGCGCACGCGCGGTTGTGCGAGGGCGTGCGTGGAGCGTGCGTGGGTCGTGCGCGGCTCTCGGCAGAGTTCTGGATCAGCGGCGGGAAACACCGCCGGATCCGCAGCCAGGGCTCACCAGCCCAGGCGCACACGAGGAGCCCACGATGTCGAACACCACCACCCACTCCACCACCCACTCCGCCGAGATCCGCCTCGCCGCCCGTCCCGTCGGCGAGCCCGGGCCGGAGACCTTCGAGCTGGTGCGCACCGAGGTGCCGCGCCCAGGGGAGGGGCAGATCCTGGTCCGCAACACCCTCATGTCGGTCGACCCCTACATGCGCGGCCGCATGGACGACGTCCCCTCCTACATTCCGCCCTTCGAGCTCGGCGCCGCGCTGGAAGGCAGCGCACTCGGCGTCGTGGTCGAGTCCCGGGACGCGTCCGTGCCGGTCGGTGCGACGGTGACGCACTTCGCGGGGTGGCGCGAGTACGCGGTGGTCGACGCCGCGTACGCCACCGTCGTCGACACCGGCCTCGCCCCCGCGGAGGCGTACCTGGGGGTGCTCGGCACGACCGGCCTGACCGCGTACGCCGCGCTGACCCGCGTCGCCCCGGTCCGCGAAGGCGACGTCGTCTTCGTCTCCGCCGCCGCGGGAGCGGTCGGCAGCGTCGCCGGCCAGATCGCCCGCAAGCTCGGTGCGAGCCGCGTCATCGGCTCCGCGGGCGGGTCCGAGAAGGCCCGGCGGCTGGTCGAGGACTTCGGGTACGACGTGGCGATCGACTACCGCAAGGGCGATCTCGCCGGGCAGTTGGCGGCAGCAGCCCCCGAGGGCATCGACGTCTACCTCGACCACGTGGGCGGCGACCACCTGCACGCCGCCATCGACGCCATGCGGGTCGGCGGCCGTATCGCCATGGTCGGCGCGATCAGCGCCTACAACGCGACGGAGCCGGTGCCGGGGCCGGACAACCTGTTCCAGGCGGTCGCCAAGGAGATCACGCTGCGCGGCCTGCTGGTCAACAGCTACTTCCCGGTGTTCCCGGAGTGGATCGGCAAGGCGGCCGGCTGGCTCGCGGACGGGAGCCTGCGCACCGAGCACACGGTGGTCGACGGCATCGACCAGGCGCCGGCCGCGTTCCTCGGGATGATGCGTGGCGCCAACACCGGCAAGATGCTCGTCCGGATCGGGGAGTGACGCGATGAGTGCCGAGACCTCGCAACGGCAACTCCCGGCGACAGCGCGTGCGTTGCTCGTCGTGGCGCACCCCCGTTCCGACGCTCTGACCGCCGCAGTGGCCCGGCGGACCCGGGACCGGCTCGCCGACGGCGGCTACGACGTCGACGTACTGGACCTGTACGCGGAGGGGTTCGATCCGCGCCTGGGCCCCGACGACGAGCCGGACTGGACGGACCGCGACAAGGTGTACTCCGCCGAAGTCCGGGGCCACCAGCGCCGGGTGGACGCGGCCGACGTGATCGTGGCGGTCTTCCCGGTGTGGTGGTTCGGCCTCCCGGCCATCCTCAAGGGCTGGATAGACCGGGTCTGGGGCTACGGCTTCGCGTACGGCCGCAGCCGCCCCCGGCTGGCCGCCAAGCGCATGGCCTGGATAGGCCTGGCGGGCTACGGCCGCGAGCACTTCGTCGCGAACGGCTGGGACGAGGTACTCGAACGCACCCTCCGCGTCGGGATCTCCGAGTTCTGCGGCATCCGCGACGTGTCCGTCACGCTCCTGTACGACTCTCTGGAGTCGTCGTCGACGCTGATCACCGACGCGGACGCAGCGGTGGACGCGCTCCTGGGTAGGTCGGCGGAGGAACGGCCCGCCCGGGCGGAGGTGGGCGCATCTGCGGTCACGCCGCAGTGAAGGGGCGGCGCCACGCCATGACGGTGTCTGGGGACTTGAGGGTGCGTGGGGTGGGGCCGTCCCGTCCACGGGTTGGTGGTGTCCGGGGCGGTTCCAATTCCCGTGCGGGTCAGTGGTGTCCGGGCCAGCGCCACTACTCGTGTGGGCGGGTGGTGCGCGGGGTGACGCCGGCGGCTTGCGGTGTGGGGTGGGTGTACGTGGGGTCCCTGCCGGTCGTCGGGTCTCTCCCGGGCCCTGGGTTTCTCCGGGTCCCTGGGTCCCTGCCGGGTCCCCGGGTCTCTCCGGGTCCCCGGGCCCCCCGGGTCTCTCCCGGTCCCTCCCGGTCCCTCCCGGCCCCCGGCCCCCCGGGCCCGGCTGGCCTGCGGGTCGGTGGGCCCGTGCTGGTTGCTTCTCTCCTGCGGCTCAGTTCCGCACGTCTCGGTGCAAAGCACAGGTCGCGCCGGAGGCGCCGGGAGGTTGCGGAATTGGCTGGAGATCGACGAGCGCAGCGAGGAGAGCGGCCGGAGGCCGCCAGTCAGACTTTCTTGCGCCGGAGGGAGCGCCAGCGACCGGAGGTGCAAGAAAGTCCAAGGCCGGAGTGCGCATTTTCGTGACGGAGCGAGGAACGAGCGCAGTCACGAAAATGTGTGCTTCGGCCGCACTAATAAATAGCGCCACACCTGGAACAAGAGCGGAATGCGCCGTACCAAGGGCGGAACGCGCCCGTACCGCCCACGCGCCTGCACCGCCACGCCCCCGCGCCGCCCACGCCCCTGCACCGCCACGCCCCCGCTCACCTACCGTCCCCACCTCACCAGGGGCACGCCGGGGCTGGTCCGCTCTTGTTTCAGGTGTGGCGCTATTTATTAGTGCGGCCGGAGCACAAAATTGCGTGGCTCCGGTCGTTCCTCCCTCCACCACGCAATTTCGCACTCCGGCCTTGGACTTTCTTGCACCTCCACTCGCTACGCTCCCTCCGGCGCAAGAAAGTCTAATTAGCGGCCTCCGGCCGCTCTCCTCGCTGCGCTCGTCGATCTCCAGCAGGTTCTGAGACCTCCCGGCGCCTCCGGCGCGACCTGTGCTTAGGCCGTGTCTCACGTGGTGAGTTTGGCGAGTTGCTTGTAGCCGGTCAGGGCGGCAGCGAGGCCGAGGAAGGCGAGGAAGTGGCTGGCTTTGCGTTCGTATCGGACGGTGAGGCGGCGGTAGCCGAACAGCCAGGCGATGGTGCGTTCGATCTTCCAGCGGTGCCGCCCGAGGCGTTCGGAGGATTCGACGCCCGGACGGGCGATCCGAACGGCGATGCCGCGTCCGCGCAGCCAGGCGCGGTTCTCAGCCGAGTGGTACGCCTTGTCGGCACGAAGTTTTCCGGGCCGCCTGCGACGCGGTCCGCGGCGGGACCGCACAGCGGGTATGCCGCGCACCAGAGGTTTGAGCGCCAGGACGTCGTTGGTGTTCGCCGCGGACACCCCGACCACGACGGGGATGCCTTGGGCGTCGGTCAGGACGTGCAGCTTGCTGCCGGGTTTGCCGCGGTCGACCGGGTTCGGTCCGGTCAGCGCACCCCCCTTTTCGCCCGCACCGACGCGGCGTCCACGATCACCGACGCCCAGTCGAGCCCACCGCGGGCACCAAGTTCGTCGAGCACGGCCCGGTGCAGCCGACGCCACAGCCCCGCCTCGGTCCACACCGCGAACCGGCGGTGCGCGGTCGCCGGCGACACCCCGAACGACGGCGGCAAATGCCGCCACGCGCACCCGCTGGTCAACACGAACACCACCGCGGTGAACACCGCCCGCTCGTCCACCGGCGCGGTCCCGCCGCCCTGCGGACGCGGAGTGAACGACGGCAACAACGGCCCCACCAGATCCCACAGTTCATCCGGAACCAACCGCAACGACAGGTCAACACCCACAAAGAGCCATCATGCCGCAGGTCACGAACTCACCACGTGAGACACAGCCTTAGCACCGACCCGGGGCAGATCCGCACCGTAGGAGTGACGGAACTAGCACGGGCCCCACTGACCCGCAGGCCAGCCGGGCCGGGGGACCCGCAGGAGTGACGGAACCACCCCGGCCCCCACCGACCGCACGAGTACCGGCACCGGCACGAGCCCCACCGGCCCGCAGGAGTGACGGAACCACCCGGGCCCCACCGACCACCCGCAAGCCGCCAGCACTACACGGCCCCCACCAACCCGCAGGCCAGCCGCCCCCGGGGGACCCCACGTACCCCTCACCCCACCGCAAGCCGCTGACGCCACCCCGGGCCCCGCCGACCCGCGAACGGCGGGCCCGTACCTGCCATTCCGGCTCGGAAGTACAGGTGCCCAATTCCTCTACGCCTGTAGTGAGGATTGTTAGGGTGGGGCGGTGACCACCGGCAAAGGCGCACGCCTGGACCTCATCGGCGACACGGCCGTCAACCTGCTCGTCGAACGCGGCATGCGGGGCCTGACCCATCGCGCGGTCGACGAGGCGGCCGGGCTGCCTCCTGGCTCGACCTCCTACTACGCGCGCACGCGGGCGGCGCTGCTCGAAGTCGCGCTGGCCCGTATGACCGTGCGTGAGGCGGGCGAGTTCGCCGGGGCGATGGCGTCCGAGGGGGCCGGGGGAGCCGACGGCAACCGGCCCGAGCCGGCCGCACTCCTGCCCTCTAGCAGGGAGGGGGTCGTCGACCTGCTGGCGGACATCGTCGCCGACGCGATCCGCGAGGGCCGCGTCCAGAAGATCGCCCGTTACGAACTCGCGCTGGAGGCCACCCGGCGCCCGGAGTTGCGCGGCGCGTACGACGAGGCCGGTCGCGCGTTCCGCGAGGCGTCCGTCGGCATCATGGCCGCGCTGGGGTCGCGGGACGCGGTCCGGCACGGCCGCTTCCTGGTCGCGTGGTGCGAGGGGATCATGTTCGACTCGATCGCCGGTGCCGGGTGGTCCGCCCCACCGTCCCGCGCCGACGTCGCCGCAGGACTCGGCGAGTTGCTCGACGGCATGCTGCGCCCGACCTGAGCCGACGGCCGCGCCGGGCAACTCCTCGGCGCGGAAAGGGCCTTAGGCGCCGACGTGGGCGAACGGGCCCCATACCTCCGCCCGGGTGCCGTCGGACGCGGCGCGGGCCACGGCGCTGCCCAGCGCGGCCGAGGGCGGTGCGCCACGTGCGAGTTCCTCGTGGAACGAGGTCATCAGCCCGACGGTCTGCTTCGAATCCGGTATGGCCCACAGGGCGGCGATCACGGAACTTGCTCCCATGGCGAGCATCGCTGCGGGGAAGCCGAGTTGTTCGCCGGGCAGTTGCGTGCCGATTCCGGCCAGGTGGCAGGCGGAGAGGACGATCGTCGTCCCGGGTTGCAGGTCGTGCCGGAGGAGGTCGGAGAGCAGCAGCGGCCGACCCAACAGGACGGCGGACTCCAGCGGGTTCTGTGCGTCGAGGATGCCGTGCCCTGCCAGGTGAATGAGGTTGGCGGACGTCATCCGCCGGGCCAGGTCCGGGTGCGCCGCTCCCACGAGCTCGGCGGGACCGGGGGATCTGGCCGGGCCGCGCAGCCGGTCACCACGGTTGCCGTCGCCGTCGTCGTCCCCGTCCTGCTCGCGGAGGATCATGGGCCGCACTCCGTGCACGGCCGCCACCGTGCGGGCTTCGGGCACGGTGAACGGAATCGGTCTGTTGCCCACCCCGTCGTGGTACCAGGGGTCGGCCACGACCAAGGGGTCGATCCGGGCCGGCCGCGGCCAGAATCCCGCGGACATCAGGGCGTTGCCCGAGGGAGCAAGGGTCAGGTCGGTGAGGCCGCAGACCGGGACCCCGTCCACCGGTGTCGTGTACAGCGGGAGCAGCGCGCTCACACCCAGTGGGACGAGGGCGACACGCCCGCCCGCGAGGTCCGGCCAGGCGGTGAGCACCGGTTTCCACACGGCGTCCGCCACCGCGGCATGCGCCTCTCGGACCGCTTGGTCCCGTATTCGATACCGGCGCTCGGCCGACTCCAGAACCGCACGCAGTTTGCCGAGCTGGGTCCGGACGGCCTCCAGCCCGAACCCGGGCAGCGCGATGCTCGTGCACAGGTCCCGGCCTGTTTCAGGTGCGTCCAGACGGATCGCTGTGCCCACGGTGGGTCCGGCGGCCACGTAGACGATCGATCGGGACGTCTTGCTCGCCGCGAGCACCGCGGATGCCGCTTGGTTCCCCGCGAGGAGGTTCCCCTTCGCGAAGTCGCCCAGCGCCGAGTCCAGCAGACCGATCATCATGTCGTCCGCCATCGCCCGCAGTGCCGCCACGGAGCTTACGCCGCTGCTCTGCGGGAGGCTCTCTGCCCGCTGCTTGATCGATTGCTGCAAGTTCCGGTGGATGGCGCGCAGTCGCCGCAGTGCGTCGTCGCCACCGAGAACAGAGGAAAGCTCGCGCGCCATGGTGCGGTCGCCGATCTGCATACCGGTCAAAGTCTCGGCGACGAGGTAGCCGACAAGGGGGACGCCGGCGCGATGCGCCACCTCCACCGACAGATCGGCCATCAACTGGATGTCGGGGCGCAGTTCCTCGGGGAAGGGCAGGTCTCCTTTGCTCAACTCGGCGTCGAGAATGAGCACAGCCGCGCCGAAGGACAGGCTGGAGCAGGCGGCGAAGAACCACTTGCCCAGCTGGGCGTGCATGCCGAAGCAGATCCTCGAACTTCTGAGCACGAGCGGCGCGTACCACGCCTTGCCCCGGTGCATCTGCTCGAAGCACCTTCGCATGAGCCACCAGGAGTCGTCGGCCACGGCAGCGGTGCCCTCGCGTCGGCCTCGCTCCTGCAACGCGGTGAGTTCGCGTTGGACCTTCTCGTACTCGACCCTGCGCCGCGACGAGAACATTCCCATCAGTCGGCGTAGCCGGAGGGAGCCTCGATCTCGAGCAACTTCCGGGAATCAGATGGGGCATGCACAAGCGTGTGATCGCCCATGACCAGAGCGTAGCCGCGCTTGGCCCGCCGCGAGGGGACATAGCGGAACAAGGTCCGGCGCATGTCCGGACGCCGGGAGCAATCAAAGATCCGAAGGGGGCTTGTCAGCCCCGCTGTTGGTGCTGTGGAACCAGTACGACGCCGGTGTACTCGGTCACTTCGTCGCCGAGGTTGGCGTACGCGTGCGGGTGGTCGGCCGCCATGCGGAGTGCGTGGCCGGTGGGCAGTGTCACCTCGCGGTCGGCGACCGTCACGGTGAGGGTGCCGCGCAGCACATGGAGCAGTTCGATCGTGCCGGCCATGTGTGCCTCGCTCGTGTGCCGCTCGCCGGGCAGCAGGCGCCAGTGCCACAGCTCCCCCCCGACCGGGCGCGAGACTCCGGTGGCCAGCGTGCCGGTGCCGCCGTCGGGGCCGGTCCACAGGACGGACTGCTCCTCGGGGGCGGCGGCTTGCAGCAGCAGCGGCTCGGGTGCGCTCAGCAGGCTGGTCAGCGGTTCGCCGAACGCGTCGCACAGGCGTACCAGCGTCGCGAGGTTCGGGTTCGAGCGGCCGTTCTCCAGCGACACCAGGACGCCCTTGCTGACCTGCGCGCGGGTCGAGAGGACGTCCAGGCTCCAGCCGCGCTCCTTGCGCAGTGCGCGTACGCGGGCGGCGACCGCCTCGACAACAGCCCGGTCATCCATGTCGCCCGCCTCCGCTCTCGCTGCCCCGCAGGATTGCGACTCGGGCCGCCGGTCGTTTGATGCTACCGTAAAGTTCATCGAACCGACCGAACGGAAAGGCGTCGGCATGCCTGTCACCACCCCCGACCTGGACCGGGTCGTCGCGAGCGTGCTCGTGGACCCGGCCGTCCACGCCCTGCGCCCCGACTTCGCGGTTCTGGTGGTCGCGGTGGACGGCCTGCCCGGCGGTCCCACCGACGCCTGGTCGCGCGGACTCCTCAAGGCCGCCGCCCAGGGTGCGTCCGAACTCGACGTCACCGCGGACCCGCACATCGCCGCGTGGCGCGAGGCGTACACCGCCTTCGGCGCCAAGCCGAACCGTACGCGCAACAGCACCGAGGCCCTGATCCGCAGGGCGGGCGCGGGCCTGCCCGAGGTCAACCGGATCGTCGACGCGTACAACGCGGTCAGCGTCGCGCACCGACTGCCGATCGGTGGCGAGGACTTGGACGCCTACTCCGGAGCGCCGCGCCTGATCCGCGCCACCGGCACCGAGCCGTTCGAGACCGTCGCCAACGGCGAGCCCGCGGTGGAACACCCGCCGGCGGGCGAGGTGGTCTGGGCCGACGACCTGGGCGTCACCTGCCGCAGGTGGAACCACCGGCAGTGCACGCGCACCCGCATCACCGAGTCCACAACGCGGGCCCTGTTCATCTTCGAACGCCTCGCCCCGATGTCACTGGATGCCCTGCACGCGGCAGTCGACGAACTGCTGGGCGAGTTGGCCGCCCAGTCGCCCGCCCTCCGCACCGCGCGCCGCCTCATCGCCCCGGAAGCCCCGACGAACTGACCGCAAGGTCAGACGCTCAAGCGCGTCTAGGCCCACTGTGGGTCACCGACGGCCGGACCGTACGTGCCCATAGTCGTCCGGTTCGGTCGTCGGCATGTGTGCTCAAGTCACGAGTCTGCGGGGTTCCCCGCGCTGCGGTCGGCGAGGAGGTAGGAGGCGGCGGCGACGGTGCCTGCGGCGGTGAACACCGCGGGCCAGGCGCCGATCTTCTTCGCCAAGGGGTGGGACACCCCGAAGGCCGCGAGGTAGAGACCGGTCAGACCGGCCGCGACCGGCACTCCGGCGGCGTCCTTCCAGCCCTTCGCGGCTACCGCACCCGCGCCGGCGAGCACCACTCCGCCCAGCGGCCGGCGCTTCGAGAAACGCGCCACCGCGTACCCGCCGACCAAGCCCAGCCCCGCCACCGCGGCGCCCGGAACACGTCCCACGACACGCACCCACTCTCACCCGGGCGACTCCAGCCGCCGGTCGACAACTCCCCTCGAACGTACCTCGGCCCCGATCGGTTGCCGTGGACCGCCCCAGGCCGCGGTGGGAGGTGGGCGAGGTGAGCAGGGGGGCAGCAGTCGTGACCTGTCCTGGAGTGCCAGGCGGGCCGACCCCCGTGCGGCCCCGTCACTTCCGGACAAACGCCGCGCGACCACTGGCGGTCGGCGGATTGTTTCGGTCACGACTGCTGCCTGCCGACCCAACGAGGCAAATCGCGCCCCGGACACGACAGTTCATTCGTCGGAATGAACGCGAAGGATGTTGGCCGCGATCACCTCCGGCGATCAACAGCCCTTCCCTTGCGGCGGGGTGGCCGCTCACACTGCTGTGGAGAGTGTCGATCCGGTTGGGGGCCGCCATGGCCGGTGGGCGGGATACGGAAGGGCTCGGGGCGTCCGAGCTCGTGTTGGTGGGCGGCGCGCTCGTGGTGGCCGTCGCGTTGGTCTACCGGGTGTCGGGTTGGCCCTATGCACTGGCCGCATTGGTCGCCGGAGTGTTGGGCGGAGCCGCCTGGTTCGTGGTGCGGGCCGACCGTCACGTACGCGCGGCCGACCACGAATGGCGCGCCGAGGACGCGGTCGCCGCCGGGCGCCGCACGCTCGACGAGCTCGACGCCATGACGGGAACGCAGTTCGAGGAGCACGTGGCCGCTCTGTGCCGCCGCGACGGCTGCACGGAAGTGCGGCGCGTGGGCGGAGCCGGTGACAACGGCGCGGACGTACGCGGGCGCATGCCGGACGGCCGCACGATGGTCGTGCAGTGCAAGCGGTACGCCCCGAAGGCCGCGATCCCTGCCCGCGACATGCGCGAACTGCGCGGCGCGCAGGCGCATTTCAAGGCCGACGTCGCCATCCTCGTGACCACCAGCCGCTTCACGCGCCAGTCCACCGCCTTCGCGGTCGAGAACGGCATCATCGCCATCCACCGGGACTTCCTCGGTCTGTGGAACAACGGCACGCGCCTGCCGGTCCTGGCCGCGCTCAACGGGGCCGGCCAAGGCGACCGCAGGCACCGCGAGCGCTGGAAGCGGACGTACGACGACCGCTGAACCGGGACGCGGGGCCGGGCCGGACCGCGCCGACAGCCGAACGCGCGGGCGCGACCCCGCCGGGGACCGGTCGGGGCCGCGCACAACGGCGGGCGACTACCGAGGCGGTGCGCTGCCGTCGGCTACCACATCACGTGCAGGCGCTCCGGCATCCGCTTCATGAACCCGGTGCGCCAGACGATTTGCTCGACCGGGACGGCGAGCCGCAGGTTCGGCATGCGCGCGATCAGCGTCTCCAACGCGATCTCCGCGTGCTTCTTGCCGAGGGCCGTCGCCGGGCAGTAGTGCTGGCCGCCGCCGAACGACAGGTGGGTGTCGCTGTTCGCGCGCGTGATGTCCACGAGGTGGGGATCGTCGAACGCCTCGGGGTCGAAGTTGGCGCCCTCGACCAGGACCAGCACCAGTTCGCCCTTCTTGACCTCGACGTCCCCGAGCGTCACGTCCTCCAGCGCGAGACGCGGGAGGCCGTCGCCGATCGACAGGTTGACGCGCAGCAGTTCGTCGACGGCGCCGGGGATCCGCGTGCTGTCGTCCCGGAGTTCGGCCCACACCTCGGGGTGCTGGAGCAGCGAGAACACGGCCATCGTGAGGAACGCCGACGTCGAGATCACCCCCGCGCCGAACATCGTGACGCCGACCGTGGCCAGCATCTCGTCCGTCAGGTGGGCGTATTCCGGGTTCCCGCGCAGGGCCGCGATCTCCGCCATCAGCCCGGTGGTGGCCGGGTCGTCGAGCCGTTCGACCATGTACGCCATGTCGCGGTCCCAGTTCAGCTTCGCCCCGGTCACCGGGCACGCCGAGTTCATGAACGCGATGTCGAGACTCGCCGCGAGCCGCGGAGCGTCGGCGAGGGGGATGCCCAGGATCCGGCAGTGCATCGCCTCGGAGTACGGGTTGGCGAACCGCGAGCGCAGGTCGACCGGCGCTCCGTGCGCGAGCAGTTCGTCGACCAGGTCGGACGCGTACGCGCGCATCCACTCCTCAAGGCCCTCGCTCTTCGGGTTTATGGCCTTGAGCACCGCCTTGCGCAGGCCCACGCCCGTGATGTTGCCCATGTTGTTGACGACCTCGGGCGGGATCGTCAGCGCATACTGCCGCGGCGCACCGGGGGCCGACGTGTCCTTGAGGCTGAAGCGCCGGTCCTCCAGCACTTGCCGGCACAGCGAATAGGAGGACACGAGCCAGGCGTCGTCGCCGGCTATCGTCCGGACCCGTTTCACCGGCTCCTTGCGCAACATCTCGATTTCGTGCGGGAGTTGGTCGCCCCGCCAGGAGAACGGGAAGTCGACGGGTGCTGCGATGGGGGCTTCGGCGGGCAGGGTCGGCAGCGTCTCAACGGCCATGGCGGTTGCCTTCCGTGGTGGTGGCGGCGGTGACGGCGGCAGATTCGCCGCGGGATTCGCCGAGGGATGCGGCGGTGGGCCTGCCGTGCGGTCCCTCGGTCGGTTTCACGATGGCGTGCCCCTGGTTGCGCGAGGCGCGCAGTCCCGATCCCCGCGAGTACAGCAACTCGGCCATCGGCAGAAGCTGGTGGTAGCAGTTGAGGGAGGAGGGCACGCCCAGAATTGCGGGAGTGTCCAGGAACAGCGGCGCCTCGGCGCATACGTACTTCAGGCACACCTCGCGCTGCTCCGCGGTGGCCGCCCGGCCGTCGAGCACCTTGGAGGACAGGAAGGAGTCCACCAAGGCGTCGCAGGTCCGGCGGAACTCCGCGTCGTGCGCGAGGAGTTCGGAGAGGTGCGTATGGATGGCCCGATAGGCCGGGTTGTCGGTGAACGCCGACATGGCGTGCGAGCGGAGCCGCCCGCCGTGCGAGCCGACGGACTCCACGGCGCCGGTTACCTTCGCCCGTACGCCACGCAGGTTCTTCACCGCCTTGCGCCGCGCGTCGTCGGCCGGATAGCCGAGGGCTTCGTGCATCTCGGCGACGTGCAGGTCGGTGTAGACCAGGTCGACTTCGCGGAAGTTGGCAACTCCCCAGCGGGCCAGGTCGATCACGCGTTGGGCGGAGAAGTAGCTGTTGCCCGGCGACACCCCGATCACGGCGTGGTCGCCTTCCTCGCGGATCACCTGGCAGTGGGGTGTGTAGGGCTCGACGTCGAAGACCCGGGCCGTCGCGACGGCCATGGGGATGGACTCGGTTTCCAGGATTCCGGTCGCTGTCGTCAACGGTCATGTCCTTCGCGGCGCCGCTAGTCCCTGGGAGCCCCGTGCTCCCGGTGTGGCGGCACCGCGCCCAGTCCATATTCGGATGCGGAGAGTGTCAACGAGGCCACGATCCGGAAGCGAAGATTCCTACGAGAGTCGGTCCGAGGGGGATTACGGGAGATGAACTCGCAGGTCAGAGGCCTGGATCCGGTACCACCGGGCAGAGCGCCGGTGATGCGTGCCGACCGACGCGCCCGGCCCCGTCGGCGTGCCGCGCCATGTGCCGCGGAGCGACCGCCCGGATGTTTGGAGGTTCCGACAGTGCGTACGCCGCGTCGCTCGACGGCTGCCGGGTGCCCTTCAGTCCGTGGCCGGAAATGTACGCCGGGCCAGGTCCACGGCCTCTGCCGGGGTGAGTTCGGCGCCACGGCGGAAGGCGGCGTCGAAGTCGTCGTGGCCGAGAACCTTGACGGCCGCCGCGGTGATGCGGTCGACGTCGGCGCGTTCCTCGGGCGGCAGCGGCGCCCCGACGCTCCGGCGCGAGGCGTCCGCGGCGCCGAGGAGGACGGCCGCCCGTTCCCCGCCGCCCGGCTCCGCGGTGAGCGACGCCGCGCCCGCCAGACCCTCCAACGACAGTGCCAGTGCCCGTGGTTCGCCCATCGAGAGCGCCACGTCCAGTCCGATGAGGTGCTGCGCGGCCGCTTGCTCCCGACGGCCTTGCTGCTCGGCGGTGAAGCCGAGTTCCGACCGCCGCAGATGGACGCCGGCCGGTGCGGCGATGTCCGCGTACGCCTGGAGCAGATGGATCAGGCGGCGCTCGGCGTCGTCGAGGTCACCCGCGCGCCGCGCCCCGAGCGCGAGACCCATCTCGGCGTGCACCTTGCCCAGCATGTACCCCTGGGAGGACGCCAAGTGCAGTGCCTCTTCGTGGAGTTCCCTGGCACGCGCCCAGTCGTGGGTGAACAGCGCGAGGCGGCCGAGCCCCGACAGGCGGGCGGCGATCTCGCTGGACAGTCCCAGCTCTCGGGCGATGCGCAGTGCGTCGTTCTGCCGACGGGACGCCTCCGCGTAGTCCCCTCTGATCTCGGCCAGCGAGGCGAGCGGCGAGACGGTCTGCAACTCACCCCAGGAGTCGCCGAGTTCCCGGAAGATGGCGGCGGCCTCCAGCCCGGCGGGCGCGAGCGCACCGAGGTCGCCGAAGGCCAGCGCGTGCGTTGCGGCGAGTGCCAGCGACGCCGCTGTCGTCCATCGGTCGTCGGCGGCCTTGGCGAGGTGCAGGGCCCGGGCGTTGGCCGCACGGCCGGCCGCCGGGTCACCCGCGTTGAAGAGTGCGTACGCGAAGAGCCACACTGCCCTGGCCCTACGCACCGGGTCTTCGATCGCCGCCTCGGGGCACTCGCCCGAGGCGGACCTGTCGCCGGTCAGCAGGACGAAAGCGGCGTGCAGGATCCGGAGTTCGGCGATCTCGGTCACCCGCGCGACCTCGACTTCGGGTGTCTCCTCGACTCCGGGTGCCTCCGCGACTCCCGCGGCCTCACCGGCCTCGGCGCCCCTGGCGGCCTCGGCGGCCCCACCGACCTCGGCGCCGAGGACCGCCGCCAGGGTCCGCCTGCCCTCGGTCAGGTGCCCGCGCAGCAGCCACCACCATGCCAACGCCCGGGCGAGGCGGACGGCCGTGCGGAACCGGCCCCGGCGTACCGCCTCGTCGAGCGCGGCCCGCAGGTTCGCGGCGTCGGCGTCGAGCCCGACCAGCAACGTGCGCTGGTCTCCGCCGCGCAGACCGGACTCCGCCGTTTCGGCGAGCGCGAGGTTGTGGCGCAGGTAGCGGTCCCACACCGGGCCGGGGTCCTCCGCCTCCGCGAGCCGTTCCCGTGCGTAGGCCGCCACCGACTCAAGGAGTCGGTAGCGTCCGCCCGCCGGACCGTCGACCGCGACCACCAGCGACCGGTCGACGAGGCGCGAGACGACGCCGACGACGTCCTCACGACGCACCTCCGCACCGGCGGAGACCGACTCGGCGGCGGCCAGCGTGCAGCCGTCGCTGTGCACCGAGAGCCGCCGCAGCACCGCCCGTTCCGGGCCGGTCAGCAGGTCCCAGCTCCAGTCGATCACCGCACGCAGCGTCTGCTGACGGGCCGGGCGGGCGCGCAGGCCGCGGTCGAGAAGGCGGAAGCGGTCGTCGAGCCGGGCCGCCAACTCCGCGACGCCGAGCGAGCGTACGCGCGTGGCCGCGAGTTCCAGGGCCAGCGGGATCCCGTCCAGACGGCGGCAGATCTCGGCGATCGTCGCACGGGTCTCGTCGGCCGCACCGGCAAGCGCGAGTCCGGGGGCGGAGGCCGCGGCCCGGTCGGCGAACAGGCGTACGGCGTCCTCGGGTTGCAGCGGCTCCACGACGTGCACCGACTCGCCCGCGATCCCCAGCGGCTCCTGACTGGTGGCCAGAACCCGCAGCTTCGGGGCACGGTGCAGCAGGAACTCGGCCAGTTCTGCGGCCGGTTCCACGACGTGCTCGCAGTTGTCCAGGACGAGCAGGTCCCGGCGGTCACGCAGCGCCGCGGCCAGTCGGTCGAGCGGTGTCCCGGGCGTCCCGAATCCGGGGAGGTCGGTGGGCGCGTCGTCGCGGATGCCGAGGACGGACGCGACCACCTGCGCCAACTCGTCGGCGTCGCCCCGCCGCCCCGCGAACTCGACCAGCCAGACGCCGTCCGGGAATTCGTCGGGGTCCGTCCGGCCGGAGCGGGTGGCGGCCTCGACCGCGAGCCGTGTCTTGCCGACGCCGCCCGGACCGGTGAGCGTCACCAGCCGTGCCCCGCCGAGGAGTCGGCCGACGGCGTGGAGCGAGTCGTCCCGCCCGATGAGGGGCGTCAGTGGAGTGGGGAGATTGGTGGGCAGGGCCCGCGGCCGCGCCGGTGCGACGACCCGCGCCGCGGGGACGGGTTCGGCCACCGCCGCGGGAACGGGAACGGGATCGGGGGCGGGAGCGATGGCAACGGTGACGGCCACGGACAACGACGTGTCCTGCCGCAGAATGGCGTCGTGCAGCGCGGCGGTGTCCGGCCCCGGATCCAGGCCCAGTTCGTCCGCGAGGCGGGTGCGCAGCTCGGCGTACGAGGCCAAGGCCTCGGTCTGACGCCCCGCCAGGTAGAGCGCGCGCATCTGTACCGCGCGCAGCCGCTCGCGCAGCGGATGGCGCTCGACGAGATCGGCGAGTTCGCCGGTGAGCAGGGTGTGATCGCCTGATTCCAGGCGTGCCTCGACCTGTTCCTCGACCACGGCCAGGCGCTGCTCGGTCAATCGGTGCGCGGTGGCGCGTACGAACTCCTCGTCCGCGAAGTCGGCGTACGCGGGCCCGCGCCACAGCCCCAACGCCTCGGTGAGCAGGTCGGCCCGTACGCCCGGATCGCCGGCGAGGCGGGCCTCCGCGACCAGGGACCGGAACCGGTCCGCGTCGATCTCGTCGGCCCCGTCGGCCGGGTCGAGGTGCAGCCGGTAGCCGGGTGCTTGGCGCACGACCCGGTCCCGGCCGAGTGCGCGCCGCAGTTGCGAGACCTTGGCCTGGAGCGCGTTGGCCGGGTTGCCGGGCTGATCGTCGCCCCACAGGTCGTCGATCAGCCGGTCCGCGGAGACCGGACGGCCCTCGTGGACCAGCAGATCGGCCAGGAGCGCACGGACCTTGGGCTCGGCGACCTTGACGGGGGCTCCGTCGCCGTCCCACACCATCAGCGGACCAAGCACCCCGTATCGCATGAGATCACCGTACATACCGCAGGTCGGAGGCCCGTCAGCGGATCATCAGCGCTTCCGCAGCGCCGCCGCGCACAGTCGTCCCATGAACACCGAGACGAACACCCCCGCAACCACCGCCACCCCCGCAACCACCACTGCCGCCGCCACCGCCCGAACCACCGTCGCCCCGGAACGCGGCCTCTTCGACACCGGCGCCCGCCTCGGCGCCCTCACCCTGCCGAACCGCCTGGTCATGGCGCCGATGACCCGCAACCGCGCGGCCGCCGACGGCGTCCCGCAGGCGATCATGGCCAAGTACTACGCCCAGCGTGCGTCTGCCGGGCTGATCATCGCCGAGGCGGCCACGCCCAGTGCGGTCGGCATCACGTACCCGAACATCCCCGCGATCCACGGCCCCGAGCACGTCGCCGGATGGCGGCGGGTCACCGACGCGGTGCACGAGGCCGGCGGCCGGATGTTCCTCCAGATCCAGCACGGCGGCCGCATCGGCCACCCCGACAACAGCGGCCATACGCCCGTCGCCCCCTCGCCGGTCGCCCTGCCGGACACGATGTTCACGCCCGGCGGACACCAGCCCTCCGTCGTCCCCCGCGAAATGACGGCCGAGGAGATCCGGTCCACCGTCGCCGACTTCGCCGCCGCGGCGCGCAACGCCGTGGACGCCGGGTTCGCGGGCGTCGAGGTGCATGCCGCCAACGGCTACCTGCTGCACCAGTTCCTCGCCCGGAACACCAACCTGCGCACGGACGGGTACGGCGGCTCCGTCGCCAACCGGATCCGCTTCGTGGCCGAGGTCGTCCGCGCGGTCGCCGACGAGATCGGTGCCGAACGCGTCGGCGTGCGCATCGCCCCGGGCCTCACCGTGAACGGCATCGAGGAGGGCGACACCGAGGAGATCTACCCGGCGCTCGTCGCCGCGCTGGCCGAGATCGGCCCGACGTACCTGCACGTCGTCTTCGCGGACCCGGACAAGCCGCTCTTCCACGACATCCGCCGCCGCTGGTCCGGGACGCTGATCGCGAACCCGTTCCTGGCGTGGGGCGAGCCGCTGCCCGCGGACGGCGGCAGGACGCAGGCGGAACGGCTCCTGGCCGCCGGTGCCGACTTCATCGCGCTGGGCCGCTCGTTCCTGGCGAACCCCGACCTGGTCGACCGCCTGCGCGTCGGCGCACCGCTCAACCAGGTGCGCGACCGGCACCTCATGTACGTCGGGGGCGAGACCGGCTACACGGACTACCCGACGCTCGCGGAGTCCCAGGCCGCCGAGACCCAGGCCGCCGAGACCCAGGCCGCCGAGACCCGGGCCGCCGAGACCCGGGCCGCCGAGACCCGGGCCGCCGAGACCCGGGCCGCCGAGCCCGAGGCCACCGAGGTCGCGCCCGTCGGGACCCGCGCCGCGTGACACGACCCCTCGCCGTCCTCGGCAGCCCGGAGGTATGTTCGACCCTTTCGCGGGGCACGACGGCTCCAGATCCTTCTGGTACCCGAGTGATCCGGCAGGGAACTTCTCCGGGTACCACGACGATCTCAACTGTGTGGTGGACGACGCGACGCGGGAGCCGGAGGTCTGCGACGACCTGCGGATCCGCCCCGGCCGGGGGCCCGCGCCCGCGTCGTCCATCGAGCCCGACGACCTGACCGACCTCATCGCAGGAGGCCACTCGTGAGCGAGCACCACACCGACGGTCCGCGTCCGCTCGTCCTCGGCCCCGAGGACGTGCCGCGCATCGAGGCGGTCCCCCTGGCGGAGCGCGGACTCCCGGCGAACACCTACCAGTTGCTCCGGCGGTCCGTGCAGGCCGCGCCGGACGCCCCCGCCCTCCACCTGCTCGGCGAGGACGGCGGTCCGTGGCGCGAGGCACCGGTGTGGACGTACGCCGACCTGCTGCGCCACGTGCACCAGGCCGCCAACACCTACACCGCGCACGGCCTGCGGCCCGGCGGGGTGGTCGGGATCATGCTGCCCAACAGCGGCCGGATGTTCGCCGCGCTGCTCGGCGCCGAAGCGGTCGGGGTCGCCAACCCGGTCAACCCGGCCCTCGGCGAGGAGCACATCGCGCACATCCTGGAGCTGACCAAGGCCGAACTCCTGGTGGCCGACGTACGCCTGCGCGAGAAGGCCGAGCGCATCCGGGACATGGTCCCGTCGCTCCGGGAAGTCCTGCTGGTGGGCGGGGACTTCGACGCAGCCGCCGCGACGCAGCCGGACGACCGCCTCGTGAGCGGCCACGAGCCGGAACCCGGCGACATCTGCGGCTACTTCCACACCGGCGGCACCACCGGCACCCCGAAGGTCGCCCCGCACACGCACGCGATGCAGGTCTACATGGCCTGGGCCATCGGCTTCATCGGCGTGTACACCGGTGACGCGGTGGCGCTCGCCGGGCTCCCGCTGTTCCATGTCAACGCCCTGCACGTGACCGGCCTGGGCGCGTTCATGCACGGCCGGCCCGTGGTCAGCCTCGGACCGCTCGGCTACCGCGACAGGGCGCTGACCGCCGACTTCTGGCACATCATCGAGCACTTCCGCGTCACCTCCTTCTCCGCGGTCCCGACCGTCTACGCCGCGCTGCCCCCGGTGCCGGACGGCGTCGACCTGTCCAGCCTGCGCGCCGGGGCCGTGGGCGCCGCGCCGCTGCCCGGCCGGGTGCGCGACAAGTTCGAGGCGGACGCGAAGGTGCCGATGCTGGAGGGCTACGGCCTGACGGAGGCGACCTGCGCGACCTCCGCCACCCCGCCGTTCGCGCCGCGTGCCGGATCGGTGGGGCTTCGCCTGGCGTACCAGCACGTCAAGGCGGTGACCGTGGACGCGGACGGGCGGCCGGTCGCCGACTGCGCGCCGGGGGAGACCGGTGTGCTGGCCATCTCCGGGCCCTCGGTGTTCCCGGGGTACCTCGGCCCGGACGGGCCGGACCCGGCCGGCAGCGTCTTCGACGGGTGGCTGCTCACCGGGGACCTCGGTGCGGTCGACGAGGACGGGTACGTCTACCTGCAAGGACGCGCCAAGGACCTGATCATCCGCGGCGGGCACAACATCGACCCGATTCCGGTCGAGGAGTCCCTGCTCGCCCACCCGGCCGTCACCGGGGCGGCGGTCGTCGGGCGCCCCGACCCGCACTCCGGCGAGGTCCCGGTCGCGTACGTCACGGTCGCCCGCCCGGAACCGGCGACCGGCCCCGCGTCCGAACTCGCGACCGAACCGGTGACCGAGGCCGACCTCCTCCTCTGGGGCAAGGAGCACGCCCCGGAGCCCGCCGCCGCCCCGAAGGCGGTGCACATCATCGACGCCATCCCGGTCACCGCGGTGGGCAAGCCGGCCAAGTCCCTGCTCGTCGCCGACTCCGTCGCCCGCATAGTGACCGAGGCGTTGACCGCCTGCTCGCTCGACGGGACCGTCGAAGTCACCAGTGCGGACGGGCGGTTCACCGCCGTCGTCAGCGGCACGCCCGGCTCGCCCGAACTCGCCGCGGCCCTGGACCGCTATCCGTTCGACCACCGGATCGCGTCCGCCGCCGCCCGGGACGAGGGGTGACGTCCGCAGCGGCATCCACGAATCAGCGGAAGTCGGCGAAGCCGTCGAGAGCGTCGGAGAGCAGGCGGGCCATCGCGGGACCGCCCTTGTGACCGACGTCGTCGATGATCTCCAGACGGGCGCCCGGCCAGTTGCGGGCCAGCTCCCAGGCGGTGTCGAGCGGGCTCGACAGGTCCAGGCGCCCGTGCGCGAGCAGCGCCGGGATCCCCGCCAAACGGTGCGCCCCGGCGATGAGTTCGCCCTCGTCGAGCCACGCCGCGTGGGCGAAATAGTGGGTGCAGATCCGCACGAACGCGAGGCGTGCGGGGCCGATGCGGTCGCTGTACGGCGTGGCGCGGCCACTGGGTTCGAGCGAGAGGACGGCGTCCTCCCACGCGCACCACTCGGCGGCGGCTTGTGCGCGTACCGCGAGGTCGGGGTGTTCCAACAGCCGGGCGTAGTCCGCGACCAGGCCGCCCGCCAGGCGGTCGTCCGCGGCCTCGGCGGGACGCCCCGACAAGGCCGCGCCCTGCCGGAACCGCTCCCACTGCGCCGGGAAGAACCGCGCCACGCCCCGGTACAGCCAGTCGATCTCGGCCCGGCGCGTGGTGGTGACGCCTGCGACGACGACGGCCGACACACGTTCGGGGTGCCGCTGCGCATGGGCGAGGATCAGCGTCGATCCCCACGAACCGCCGTACAGCAGCCAGCGGTCGATGCCGAGGTGCGTCCGCAGCCGCTCCATGTCGGCGGTCAGGCGGTCGGTCGTGTTGTGCCGCATGTCGGTCGCGGGGTCGCTCGCGTGCGGCGTGCTGCGTCCGCATCCGCGCTGATCGAACATCACGACGCGGTAGCGCCGAAGGTCGAGGAACCGCGGGACGGCATCGCCGCATCCGGAGCCGGGGCCACCGTGCACGTAGAGGGCGGGCGTGCCCGCGGGATTGCCGTGGACCGCCCAGTACACGCGGTTGCCGTCGCCCACGTCGAGCATTCCGCTGTCGTACGCCTCGGTCCGCCCGGGGTCCCCTGCCACGTGTGCTCCCTCGCCGGTCGGGGAGTTCGCCGACGGCTCCGGGAACTTCCCGGGGAGCCACGGTAATGCGCGCGTCCGCGCCGCGCCGGGCCCCACCCCGGTCGCGGCACGGACAGCACAAGACCCGCCGTACCAGCTCTGCCGTACAAGATCTGCCGGACAAGATCCGCCGAGGTCAGCCGACCGGGACGAACGAGCGCGAGGCGATGTGCTCGGGGCGCGGGGCGGGTGCGGCGAACGGCTCGACGAGGGTGTTCTCCACGCTGTTGTAGACGATGAACACGTTGGCCCGCTCGTACGGCGTGATGTTGCCGTTCGACCCGTGCATGCAGTTGGAGTCGAAGAACGTCGCCGACCCGGCGGGCCCGGTGACCTGGGCGATGCCGTGCCGGTCCGCGAGGCGCCGCACGTCGGCCGGGCCCGGGGTGCCGACCTGCTGGTCGCGCAGTGACACCCGGTGGTGTTCGGGCGGCGTGCGGCCGGGGCACGGCAGGAACGTGCGGTGCGAGCCCGGCATGATCATCAGCGGCCCGTTGCTCGGCAGGTTGTCCGTCAGCGCGATCGAGACGCTGAGCGCACGCATGCGGGGCATGCCGTCCTCGCTGTGCCAGGTCTCGAAGTCCGAGTGCCAGTAGAAGCCGTTGCCGCCGTAGCCGGGCTTGTAGTTGACCCGGCTCTGGTGGATGTAGACCTCCGAGCCGAGCACCTGCCGGGCGCGCGCCACCAGCCTGGGGTCGGCGGCGAGCCGGGCGAGCGTCGGGCTGATGCGGTGCACCTCGAAGATCGACCGCACCTCGTCCGAGTCGGGCTCGCGCACCGCGCGCTCGTCGTCGCGCCAGTCCGGCTCGGTACGCAGCCGGTGCAACTCGCCCAGGAACTGCGCGACTTCGAGCGGGTTGAGCAACGACTCGGCGGTCAGGAAGCCGTCTCTGTTGTAGCCGTCCAGTTCCGCGGGGGTGAGCGGCCCGGGCGGTCCGCCGGTCCATACCGCCGGATCGCGGCGCGGGGCCTCGACGTATGCGGTCGCCGCCTCGCGGGTCGGGTACGCGTCGACGTTCGGCGCGGTGTCCGTGTCGGTTCCCGTCGTCATCAGACCGCCTCCTCGGTCAGCAGGGGATAGACCCCGTGTTCGTCGTGGACCTCCCGTCCGGTGCAGGGCGGGTTGAAGACGCAGACGAACCGCATGTCGCTGACCGGCCGCATGGTGTGGCGCTCGTTGCCGTCGAGGACGTAGAGCGAGCCGGGGCCGATGCGGTGCTTCTCGCCCGTCTCGTCGTTCGCCAGCTCGCCGTGGCCCTGGACGCAGTACACCGCCTCGATGTGGTTGGCGTACCACATGGACGTCTCGGTGCCCGCGTACATCACGGTCTCGTGCAGGGAGAAGCCGACGCCTTCGCGGGCCAGGACCATGCGGCGGCTGCGCCAGGTCTCGGCGCGCACGTCGCGCTCGGTGCCGTCGAGGTCGTCGATGGACAGGACGATCATGTGTGGTGTTCCTCACAGTTCGTTGCGTTTCGTTGCGGTTAACCGCTGTTAGTAGCGGTTCGTGGCGTCCGGCAGTTCGCGCGTCCGGGACGTCAGGCGGCGGTCGTCTTCGGCGCCACCGCGCGGACGGCGTCGGCGAGCAGCTCAAGGCCCTCGTCGACCTCCGCGGTGGTCACCGTGAGCGGCGGCATGAGCTTGAGCACCTCGCCGCGCGGTCCGGAGGTCTCCACGAGCAGGCCGCGCTCGAACGCGGCCGCGCCGATGCGGTCGGCCGTCCCCGGGTCGTCGAACGTCAGGCCGCGGATCAGGCCGGAGCCCCGCGCCTCGGCGCCCAGCGGCGCGTACTCCTCGGCGAGCTCGGCCAGTGCGCGTCCGATCCGCTCGCCCGACGCCCGCGTCTGCTTCTCCAGCGCGTCGTCGCGCCAGAAGTCCAGTGCCGCGGTGGCGGTGACGAAAGCGGGGTTGTGGCCGCGGAACGTGCCGTTGTGCTCGCCGGGCGCCCACACGTCCAGGTCGCGGCGGAACAGGGTGAGGGCCATGGGCAGGCCGTAGCCGCTGATGGACTTGGAGAGGCACACGATGTCGGGCGTGATCCCGGCGGCCTCGAAGCTGAAGAAGGGGCCGGTGCGGCCGCACCCCATCTGCACGTCGTCGACGATCAGCAGGATGTCGTGCCGCCGGCACAGGTCGGCCAGGCCGCGCAGCCACTCCGGACGCGCGACGTTGACGCCGCCCTCGCCCTGCACGGTCTCGACGATGACGGCGGCCGGCTTGTTGAGGCCGCTGCCGCTGTCCTGGAGCAGCGTCTCGAACCACAGGAAGTCCGGGGTCTGGCCGCCGAGGTAGTTGTCGTACGGCATCGGCGTCGCGTGCACGAGCGGGATCCCGGCGCCGGCCCTCTTCATCGAGTTGCCGGTGACCGCGAGCGCGCCGAGGGTCATGCCGTGGAACGCGTTGGTGAACCCGACCACGGCTTCGCGGCCGGTCACCTTGCGGGCCAGCTTGAGCGCCGACTCGACGGTGTTGGCCCCGGTCGGCCCGGGGAACTGCACCTTGTAGTCGAGGCCGCGCGGACGCAGGACGACCTCCTCGAAGCCCTCCAGGAACGCCTGCTTGGCGGCCGTGGACATGTCGAGCGAGTGCGTGACGCCGTCGCGTTCCAGATACTCCAGCAGCGCGCGTTTGAGGTGCGGGTTGTTGTGCCCGTAGTTCAGCGCGCCCGCCCCGGCGAAGAAGTCGAGCCAGGAGCGGCCCGCGGTGTCGTACATCCGGGCGCCCTGGGCACGGTCGAAGACCGCGGGCCAGGACCGGCAGTAACTGCGTACCTCGGATTCGAGCGAGGTGAAGACATCGGGCAGGGCAGCGGTGGTCACAGAGCCTCCGAGGGGTGAGGGGAAAAGGTGGTGCCGCGCGAGCGCGTCGGCGAGGAGCAGGCTGCCGCTCACGGCTCAGCCCGCCGGCGACGCGAGGGGGCCGATCCGGAACAGGACCTCGGGCTCGTGCCCGCCGCCGGGGAAGTGGTCGGCGGTGAAGAGGTCGCAGCGGGAGACCGGCATGGCGCGGTCCCGGCCGAACGCGCGGAAGAGCGCCATCGAGGCCGTGTTGTCGGGGGTGACGGTCGCCTCGACGAAGACCTGGCCGTGTGGCGCGCGTCGTTCGAGCAGGTCGCCGAGCATGCGGGCGGCGATGCCCCGGCCGCGCGCCTCGTCGGCGACGGCGACCTGCCACACCATCAGGGTGTCGGGTACGTCGGGGCGCACATATCCGGTCACGAAGCCGCATACGCGCCCGTCGAGGCGGGCGACGACCGAGGTCGAGGCGAAATCGCGGCACCACAGCAGGTAGTGGTACGCGGAGTTCAGGTCCAGCGTCCCGACCTCGCGGGTCAGGCGCCACAGCTCCGGCCCGTTCTCCACGGTGGGCGCTTCCAGTGTCAGGGCATCGGCACAACGTGTTTCAGCCATGCCACGGCAACTTACCGAGAGGTCACTTCGGGGCCAGGGGGCCCGGGGGTTCCCTGACGGCGCCTTGTCGCCCTACGGTTCACGCGCACCCGCACGCGTACACCTGCCCTCCACGAGGCAAACATCGAATATGGGTCGCTGCCCTCCGATAGGTGTCCGGGACGGGAGATTCTTGTGCCCTCTGGACTTCTTGACGGACGATCAGCAGACAAATCGGACCCCAATCGGGACAGATCGTCGTTGATGTTGTGCGCGTCACCCGGCGTCGACGCTGCGGGTCGGCCGTGGAAATGTCGACAAATAAGGGTCCGGGGCAGGGTTGTTCGCTCGCGATGTGAGGATCACCACGAGAGCCGCGACCGACGTTCCGCGGGGTCACGCACGGTGGCCGACGGACGACTGTCCGCACGGCTGCCGCACGACCGCCCGCACGACCGCGCGGCCAACTGCCCGGCCGATTGCAGAGGACACAGTGTGGACACCGATTGACGTATGTGAGGAAGCACGTGCCCCGCCGATGCTGCGCACGCCTTATCCTCGCTGTGCTGCCGTGCGGTCTCCCGGTGTGACGCCGAACCGCCGCACAGCGGCGCCGCCAGGTCGTCCGGAGCCAGGCGTGCGGTCAATGGGCCGGACCCGTCCCACAGGAGTGTGCATGTCGATACCCCAGGGCGGCGGCTACCCGCCGGGACCTCCGCACGGCGTGCCCGGGCCGCCCGGCGGCGGTTGGAACTACCCGGGATCCCCGCCTCCGCCCGGGGGACCCGTGCCGCCCGGCGGCCCCGGAGGTCCGCCCGGAGGCTGGCCCCCGCACGGCTACCCGCAGGGACCCCCGCCACCGCCGGGCCGCGGCAACCGCACGGGCGTCATCATCGGGGTGATCGCCCTGGTGGTGGTCGTCATCGGCGGTGTCGTCGCGGGAGTACTGCTCACCCAGGACGACGACAACGGCACGACCTCCGGGCCGACCGGCAGCCCGACGTCCGAGACCACCACGACCAAGCCGCCCACGACCCGTCCGCCGACCAGCGACGAGCCCAGCGAGCCGCCGACCACGCGTCCGGCCACGACGCCGCCCACCCGGCCGCCGACATCGTCGGCCCCGCGCGGTTCGGTGCTCGCCAACCTGAACGTGGACGACTGCATAAACAGTGTCGCCGGGAACGCGATCGTCGTGGACCCGATCTTCCCGGTCGCCTGTACGAGCGCGAACTCGCACTGGAAGGTGGTCGCCATCTTCCCGTCCGCGGATCCCACCGCCTGCGACAAGCTGCCGGCCGAGGACGGCTACGTGGGCCAGATCAAGGAGTTCAGCAGCGCGGGCCGCATGGCGTGCCTCGGCTTCACCCGCAACACCACCCTCCAGGACCTCAAGAACCTGGCGGGCTCGGCCGTCGCGAACCTGACCGAGGCCGACTTCTCGGCGCTGGTGCAGAGTTACAAGGACAAGGGCGTCGTGATCGAGTAGCACCGCCCCGAGCTCCGGACACCCTCGGCCCCGACCGGTCACCGGTCGGGGCCGAGCCGTGTCCGCTGTGTCCGCCGCGTTCGTCGGGACCGCCGCGCTCCGGGGCGCCGTTCAGTGCGCGGGGTCCCAGGGGTTGTGCCCGCCGAGGGCCTCGGTGGCGGCGCGGCCCGCCCCGACGACGGCCGCCGCCGCGTCCTCGCGTTCGGCGGGGGAAAGCCTGCGGTCCAGGACGACGGTGAACAGGTACCGCTGGCGCCCGCGGCGGTCGAAGACCGGCGCGGACATGCTCGACACCGGTACGCGCGGATCCTCCTCGCCCGGGACCTCGTACTCGCGGAACGTGGTCGGCGGCAGATGCGCGCACACCCTGCGCAGCACCGGCTCGGGCAGGTGCGAGGAGACGAGCTGCGCGACCACCGCGTGGCCGATGTCGGCGGGCCCGCCCGCCCGTTCGAGGACGTAGCCGCGCTCGCGGGCGCCGGCCGCGACCGCGGCCAGCCGCCCGGGCTCGGGGTCGAGGCGGACCAGCGGCTCGCGCGCGAGCCAGTCCTCCAGCACGCCGTCCGGGTTCCACAGGTGGTTGACGAGGCCGAGCGGCGGGACGAGCGGGAAGCGCTCGCCGACGAAGTCCCGTGCGTCGCCCTCGGACAGCGTGCCCCGCCGGTCGAGGACGACCATGTCGTCCTCGACGTTGCCGACGATCAGGCAGCCCGCGCGCAACTGGGCGTGCAGGCGGTCCAGATGCGGCCGCATCAGGTCGAGCGGCGCCACGCTGTTCTCCGCCGCGTTGCCCATGCGCAGCAGCGCCGGGCCGAGCCCGTACGCCTTGTCCTCGTCGCGCGTCAGCAGCCCGCCCGCGGTGAGACTGCCCAGGACGCCCAGGCAGGTGGGCTTGCTGAGGCCGAGCCGGGTGGCGATTTCGGTGAGCGTCAGCCGCTCGGTGGGGTGCTCGGCGAGCAGCCCGAGGATCAGCACGACGCGGTCCGCCGACGGGGACATCCGTTCCGCCATGACGCGCACTCCTTCCGGCTCGGCTGCCCGCCCGGTCTTCCGGCCCGGCCAGGACCGGTCGTTGACGGTGCGTCAGATTCGCGCCTACCATCGATTCACAGTAGTGAATCATGAATTCACCATTTGGAACAGCAAGGAACGTCAGGCCCTCCGGTGTGCGGCGAGAGCCCCGGGCCCGGACGTCAAATCACGGCCGCGGGCCGGGACTTGGGGTCGGGGCTGCGGGGTCGGGACCGCGGTTCGCGGTTGCCGGGCCGGAGCCGAGACCAGTCGTGACCAGCCGAGACCAGTCGAGACCAGGAGTCCAGATGACGAGTTGGCTGTCCCGGACCACCCCCGACGCCGTGGACTTCCCCGGCACGCTGGGGCTGTTTCCGGCCCTGCGTACCAGCTACGGCGACTACTTCACCCGCCTGTGGGAGCCGCAGGTCCTTCCGGTCGCGATCACCGAGCTGTGCCGGCTGCGCATCGCTCAGCTCCACGAGTGCGAATCCGAGCTGGCCGTACGCACGCTTCCCGCGGTGACCGCGGGGCTCTCCGAGGCCAAGGTCGCCCGCCTCGAACACGGCAGCGGCGACGGCGCGTTCGACGTCGCCGAGTCCGCCGCCCTCCAGTACGCCGAGCAGTTCGTCATGGCCCCCGGATCCGTCACCGACGCGGAGCGCCGGGCGCTCACCGAACTGCTCGGCGAGGCGGGCCTGGTCGGACTCGCCATGGCCTGTGCCGTGTTCGACGGCTTCGCCCGCCACCAGGTCGTCCTCGGCACCCACACGGTCGCCGACGCCGGTGCCGAACCCCGCGTGGCGGACCTGCCGGGCCTCGACCCCGCCGCCCCGGCGACGCCGCCCCCGACCGACCCGACCGACCCCATCGCGGCCAGCCCGTTCGCCCTCCAGCCCGACCTCCTGGCGTCCTTCCTGCGGCTCTACGGCACCCTGTGGTCGGGCGGCAGCGTCGACCACCCCTCGAAGGAGGTCGCCCGGCTGCGCAACGCCCGCGTCACCGACTGCCGCTTCTGCCGCGCGGTCCGCTACGACCAGGCCCGCCAAGCCGGTCTCACCGAAGACCTGGTGGCACTCATCGACGACGGCTTCGAGGCCAGCGACCTGGAGGAACGCCACAAGGTCGTCATCCGCCTCGCCGACGTCTTCCTCGGCAACCCGCACGGCGTCACCGACGACCTGCGGGCCGATCTCCTGGACGCCTACGGCCCGGCGGGCACCGTCGAGCTCACCGCCGGACTGGCGCTGTTCATGGGCTTCTCCAAGATCGCGGTGAGTCTCGGCACCATCCCCGACAACCTCCCCGCGCAGATCCCGCTGCCCACGCCCACCCGCTGACCGCCCCCGGGGCGCCCGAAATCGGGCCAGTACAGTACCGGGATGGCAAACCTCCGCGCGCAGATCGTCGCCGAGCTCGGCGTCCAGCCGACCATCGTCCCCAAGGTCGAGGTCCGGCGGCGCGTCGACTTCCTCAAGGCCTACCTGCGGTCGACCCCGGCCAAGGGCTACGTCCTCGGGATCAGCGGCGGCCAGGACAGCACGCTCACCGGCCGGCTCTGCCAGCTCGCCTGCGAGGAACTCCGCGCCGAGGGCCACGACGCCGCGTTCGTCGCGGTACGCCTGCCCTACGGCGTGCAGGCCGACGAGGACGACGCGCAGATCGCCCTGGGCTTCATCGCCCCGGACCGGTCGATCACCGTGAACGTGAAGCCGGGCGCGGACGCCGTCGCCGCCGAGACCGCCCGCGGCCTGCGGGACGAGCTCGGCGACGACGCCGTGTTGCGGGACTTCGTGCGCGGCAACATCAAGGCCCGCGAGCGCATGGTGGTCCAGTACGGCATCGCCGGGCAGCTCAACATGCTCGTCGTGGGAACCGACCACGCCGCCGAGGCGGTGACCGGTTTCTTCACCAAGTACGGCGACGGCGGTGTCGACCTCACCCCGCTGACCGGCCTGACGAAGCGCCAGGGCGCGGCCCTGCTCCAGGAGTTGGGGGCGCCGCCGAGCGTCTGGAAGAAGGTGCCCACCGCCGACCTGGAGGACGACCGGCCTGCGCTCCCCGACGAGGAGGCACTGGGCCTGACGTACGCCCAGATCGACGACTACCTCGAAGGCGCCGACGTCGCGCCGGAGGTGGCCGCGAAGCTGGAGTCGACGTACCGGGCGACCCGCCACAAGCGGACGCTGCCCACCACGCCGCTCGACACCTGGTGGCACTGACATACCGGTGCGCTTGATCAGGCGGTCGGCACCACCATGGGCGTCCCGGTGACGGGATCCGGCACCACCAGGCTCGGCAGGCCGAACACGTCGTCCATCAGCCCGGCGTCCACGATGTCGCCGGGCGCCCCCTCGGCACGCACCCGGCCGTCCTTCATCGCCACGATGTGGTCCGCGAACCGGCACGCCTGATTGATGTCGTGCAGCACCGCGACGATCGTGCGCCCGTCGTCGCGCAGGCGGGCGAGCAAGCGCAGCAACTGGTACTGGTGGGCGAGGTCGAGGAAGGTCGTCGGCTCGTCCAGCAGGACGTAGGGGGTCTCCTGCGCCAGCACCATGGCGATCCAGGCGCGCTGGCGCTGTCCGCCGGAGAGCCGGGCGACCGGGCGGTCCGCCAAATCCCGCACACCCGCGGCGGCCATCGCCTCGTCCACCGCCCGCATGTCGGCGGCGGTGCGGACGGAGAGCAGGGAGCGGTGCGGGAAGCGCCCGCGGTCCACGAGCTGGCGTACCAGGATGTTCTCCGGCGCGGCCAAGTCCTGGGGGAGGAAGGCCATTTCCTGCGCGATGTCCTTGGGGCGGCAGCCGTGCACGTCGCGGCCGTCGAGCAGCACCGCCCCCGCAGTCGGCCGCAACAGGCGTACGAGCGCCCGCAGCAGGGTCGACTTGCCGGACGCGTTGGCGCCGATGATCGCGGTGAAGGCGCCGTCGGGGACGGCGAGGCTGAGGTTCGCCGAAACCGTGCGGTCGCCGTACGTGAGGGTGATGTCCTGCGCTGTCAGGCGTGCGGTCACGATCGTTTGACTTCCTTGAGGAGCAGCAGCAGGAGGTACGCGCCGCCGATCGCGGTGGTCACCACGCCGACCGGCAGCGTCGTGGGCGCGAGCAGGGTCTGCGCGACCAGGTCGGCGCTCAGCAGCAGCACGGCTCCGGTCAGCGCCGCCGGGACGAAGTGGATGCCCGGCGACCGGGTGATCGCACGGCCGAGGTGCGGGGCGGCGAGGGCGACGAACGCGATCGGGCCGGTGATCGCGGTCACGGTGGCCGTGCAGCCGGCCCCCGCCACCACGGCCAGCAGGCGGTGCCGGTTGAGGCGTACGCCCGACGTCACGGCGATCGCGTCGCCGAGCGCGGCCTGCTGGGTCGCCCGCGCGTTGAGCACGAGCAGCACCGCGAGCACGGCGGCGGCGACGAAGGCGACGTCCAGATCGGCCCAGTCCACGCCGTTGAGCGAACCGATGTTCCACATCTCGGCGGCGATCGCGATGTCCAGGTCGGCGCGCAGGATGATCCACGAATTGACCGCGGTGAGCATGGCGTTCACCGCGATGCCGATCACGATGAGCCGGTGGCCGCCGAAGCCGGAACGGGTGGAGAGCGCGAGGACGACGCACGCGGTCAGCAGGCCGCCCGCGACGGATCCCGCCGCCGTCGACGCGGTGGATCCCTCGATCACCACCATGACGGTGAGCGCGCCGGTGTACGCGCCGACGTCGAGCCCGATCACGTCCGGGCTGCCCAGTTCGTTGCGCGTCAGGTTCTGGAACACCGCCCCGGCGCAGCCCAGCAGCGCGCCGAACAGGCATGCCGCGACCACGCGTGGCAGGCGCCACTCGCGTACGACGACCGACAGATCGCCGTGCCCGGCCAGGCCGTCGGCCACGTCGAGCGGATTGCTCCAGGTGTCCCCGCGGCACAGCCCGGCCGCCGCGAAGCCCAGAAGCAGCAGCACCAGCACGGCCATTCCGGCGATCGCGCGCGGTTCCACGCCGAGCACACGGCAGGCGCGGGTGACCAGCCCACGGCGGTACGGCGCCTCCGGCTCCACGGCCCCGGTCGGCGTCGGCACCCGCCGGGCCGCGCCGGCCGGCGGCAGGGTCCGCGTCGGCCCGGTCACAGGGTGCTCCCTTCGTAGCGTCGCACGGCCCAGATGAGGACCGGCGCACCGAAGAAGGCGGTGACGACCGCCACCGGGACTTCTCCGGTCGGCAGCAGCCGGCCCGCGACGTCGGAGGCGAGCAGCAGCACCGGCCCCAGGAGCGCGCTGTATGCCAGCAGCCACGGCACCGAGCCGCCCGCGGCGCGGCGCACGATGTGCGGAACCATCAGGCCGAGAAAGGCGATCGGCCCCGCGACCGCGGTCGCGGTGCCGGCCAGCAGGGTCACGACGGACAGCACCGCGACGCGGGTGCGGACCACATGGGCGCCGAGGCCGTGCGCGACGTCCTCGCCCAGGGCGAGCGTGTTGAGCGACCCGGTGAGGAGGAACGCGCCGACGACCGCGGCGAGGATCAGCAGCACCGGCAGCAGGAGCGGCGCCTGTTCGCGGCCCGCGAGGGAGCCCACACTCCAGAACCGGTAGTGGTCGAACGCGTCCGGGTCCAGGATGCGCAGCGACATCGACACGCCGCTGAGCACGGAGGCGAGGGCGACGCCGGCCAGGACCAGGCGCAGCGGCGAGGTGCGGCCGACGGCGTGCACGACGACACCCGCGACGAGCGCACCTGCCAGGGCGAGTGACACCTGGACGTCCTGGCGCCCCGCGACGCCGGTCATCGCGCCCACGGTCACGGCGAAGCCGGCCCCCTGGGTGATCCCGAGAAGGCCCGGCTCCGCCAGGGGGTTCCGGGTCAGGGTCTGGGTCAGGGCCCCGGCCACGCCGAGTGCCGCGCCCACGAAGATGCCCAAAACCGTGCGGGGGACCCGGATCTCACGGATCGTCAGATCGGTGTCGTGGCCCGCGGGATCGGTGAGTGCCCGCCACACGTCGCCGAGCGGTATCGACCGGGCGCCGAGTGCGAGGCTGAGCCCGCAGACCACCGCGAGCAGCGCGACGAAGCCGAGGAGCAGGAGGACCTTGCGCGGTTCGGCCTTCGAGTCCGGCTCAGTCTTCGAGTCCGGCGACACCGCGCCTCCAGTACCCGGTGAACAGGGCGTCGAGGCGGTCCTTGGCCCACGCGCGCAACGGCTTGATGTCGTCGGCCTCGCCCGCCGCGAACAGGAAGTTCCGCCCGGCGGGGAGCGGCAGTCCGCGCACGGTGTCGGCGAGACCGGACGCGCCGTCGCCGCGGGTCAGCCAGACCACCTCGACGCCCCGGCGCGCGGCGAGCGGGTAGCGGTGCTCGTCACTGTGCGCGGTCTCGACGACGATGTGCGCCGACACGTCCTCCGGCGACTCCTCCAGCCACCGGGCCGCCGCCGCCAGCGCGGTGGTGTCCACGGCGAAGACGTAGTGGTCGTAGTTGTGCGGGAACGCCTTCGCCCCGGGCGGCCCGGCGATCGCGACGTCGTCGCCCGGTTCCGCGGCGACCGCCCACTCCGAGGCCACCCCGCCCGCGTGGACGACGAAGTCGATGTCCATTTCGAGCGCTTGGGCGTCGTACCGCCGCGCGGTGTACCTGCGGCTGACCGGGGACGGCTTCGGCCAGGTCAGCGACTGCTCGTCGTCGGGGACCGGCAGGCGCACGGTGCCGTCCGGGTCCGGGAAGACGATCTTGAAGTGGTCGTCGCACTGGTACGAGTGGAAGCCGTCGAGGCCAGGGCCGCCGACGGTGAGGCGGAGGACCGAGGGGGTCACGTACTCCTTGCGCAGCAGCGTGACGGTGCGGATGCAGATCGGGTAGCCGATCTTGGCGACGCCTTCGCCGTTCGCGTGGTGGGCGGCGACGCGCGGGCCGGGGTTGTGTCGTTCGATGAGCACGGGGGTCCGATCACTTGGCCAGAAGCGGGGCGAGGGCCTGGTCCACGGAGTCGAGCGTCCGCTGCGCCTGCGCGTACGTCACCGCCGCGGTGTACCGGATCGGGTAGGCCTTGCCGGCCTTGACCGCCGGGAGGTTCTTCCACAGCGGCGAGTCGAGGACGTACTGCATGCCGGCGCTCGGGGAGCCGTCGTCCTGGACCGTGTACGTGATCACGTCCGCCTCACCCAGGCCGGCCGGCAGCTCCTCGATCGACGGGGTCTCCGAGACCGCCGACGAACCGCCCGTGTCCTTCTTGACGGTGCCGTAGTAGTTCAGGCCGATGTCCTGCGCGATGTTGGTGCCCCACGACCCGGCGAACTCGCGCTGGAAGGTGCCCTGCGAGGTCTCGTTGTACGCGCCGACGTGCCCGAACTTGAGGCTGCCGACGGCGCCCGCGTACTTGGCCTTCAGCTCCTCGGTCCGCTTCTCGTACGCCTTGCGCATCTCGTCGGCGTGGCCCGCGCGGCCCGCCGCGTCGGCCTGACGGGCCGACAGTTCGCGCCAGGCGGACGGGAGGCTGGGGCCGATCGCGACGACCGGGGCGATCGACTCCAGGCGCTTGAGGTCCAGTTCGCCGAGCACCGGCTTGGGCACGCCGATGATGATGAGGTCGGGCTTCGTGGCGGCGATGGCCTCGTAGTTGGTCTCCTTGGCGGTGGCGCCGCCGATCTTGTGGAGTTTGTCGTAGTTGGTGCGCTCGTCCGGGGTCATCAGCCCGAGGCCGCGCGGCCAGGTGGATATGCCGACGAGAGGGGCGTCCGCCTCGATCAGCACCGGCACCGCGTAGCCGGTCGCGACCACGCGCTTCGGCTCGACCGGGATGGTGATCTGCCCGTTGTCGGCGGCGACCACGCGCGTCGCGCCCTTGCCGCCGCTGCCCGCGCCGCCGTCGGAGTCGGACCCGCAGCCCGCAAGGAGCGCGCCCGCGGTCACGGTGGCCAGCCCGGCCGAGACGAGTCGGAGCAGCGGACGAACGGACATAAGGATTCCTTCGGGTCGAACGGCGGTCAGGCGCCCCCAATCGGTCGGCGCGGCCAACTTAGGCTAGCCTCACCTGAGTCTTGATGGTTGTCCCGAAAGGTCACCCGATGTCGATCAGAGGACAGGACGTGGGCGGTGACCCGATCGCCTGTGACGCGTTCGGGTATGGCCTCGGCCGGCCCACCGGCATCCTCGTCCTCCTCTACCGCGCGGACGGCCCGATGGGGTTCGGCGCCGTCCGGCACGACCTGCTCCACCAGCTCTACTGGTCGCCGGACGGAATGCTCTCCGCGGTGTACGGCGGCCGCTCCTGCTTCACCGCGCCGGGCGAGGCGTTCTGGGCGGAACGCGGGGTCAGCCACGAGGTGCGCGCCGCCGACCGGCAGACCGTCTACCGCCTCTGCCTGCGCGAAGTCCCGGACCCGCTGGCCGGGTTCCGCCGCGGCCACGTGGCGGTCGGTGCGGAGGCGACGCGCCTCGTACCGGAGATCGCCACCCCTGCATACGACGAACGCCGGGCGCTGGAGGCCCGCGGGCGGATCCTGCGCGACCTCGCGCCGATCACCGCGGACGTCGCCGCGCAGTGCGCGGACGGCAAGGGCTTCGCCCGGGCCGTCGCCCGCGCCATGTCCCACAACCCCGCCGACCCGACCCGCCTCGACGAGTGGGCGGAACTGCTGCACATCAGCCCCAAGACCCTCCAGCGGGACTTCGTACGCGAGTTCGGCACGCCGTTCACCCGGCACCGCACGATCCTGCGGCTCCGGGCGGCGCGCGCCCTGCTCGCCGTCGAACCGGTCTCCGTGGTGGCCCACCGCGTGGGGTACTCCAGCGTCTCGGCGTTCGTCGTGGCGTTCGCGAAGGAGTACGGCTCGCCGCCCGGCCAGTACTCCCGCGACTCGCGCGCCCGTCTGGCGGCTTCGGCCTGAGCGGGGCCGGCGGCTGAGCCCGCCCGGGCAGTTCGTGCGCACGCCCCGAGGGCGGCTGAAACCGCGTTGAAACCGCACTGAACCGCCTCGGCCGCAGGCTCTGCCGCATGACGACAACGACCGGCGAACCCGCGATCGCGGCCACGGGGCTGCGCAAGGCGTACGGCGCGAAGACCGTCCTCGACGGCATCGACCTCCAGGTCCCGACCGGCACGGTGTTCTCGCTGCTGGGGCCGAACGGCGCCGGCAAGACCACGGCGGTGCAGATCCTGTCCACCCTCATCGGCGCCGACGCGGGAGAGGTCCGGGTCGGCGGCCACGACCTGGCCGCGGACCCTCAGGCGGTACGCGCCGCGATCGGCGTCACCGGGCAGTTCTCCGCCGTCGACAACCTGATCACGGCCAAGGAGAACATGCTGCTCATGGCCGACCTCAACCACCTTCCGCGCCGCGAAGGCCGCCGGGTCGCCGAGGAGCTGCTCGACCGCTTCGATCTGGCCGACGCGGCCGACAAGGCGCCGATCGCGTACTCCGGCGGCATGCGCCGCCGCCTCGACATCGCCATGACGCTGGTCGGCAAGCCACGGATCATCTTCCTCGACGAGCCGACCACCGGCCTCGACCCGCGCAGCCGCCACAACATGTGGCAGATCATCCGCGAGCTCGTGACCGGCGGCGTCACGGTCTTCCTCACCACGCAGTATCTGGAGGAGGCCGACCACCTCGCGGACCGGATCGCCGTGCTGGACGGCGGGAAACTGGTGGCCCAGGGCACCTCGGCCGAGCTCAAGCGGCTGGTCCCGGGCGGGCACGTACGCCTCCGGTTCACCGAGCCGGGCGCGTACGAGCACGCCGCATCGGCTCTGCGCGAGGCGGCCCGGGACGACGACTCGCTGTCCCTGACCGTCCCGAGCGGCGGCAGCCAGCGCGAACTGCGCGCCATCCTCGACTGGTTGGACGCCGCCGCCGTCGAAGCGGACGAACTGACCGTGCACACGCCCGACCTCGACGACGTGTTCTTCGCGCTGACCGGCCGCCCGGCCGCTGCGGCTGCCGAGACCGCCGCGGCCTCCGGGAGCACCGGCACCACCGAGACCACCCAGACCACCGGCCCGGTAGAGGCCACTTCCGAGGCGCCTTCCGCCGGCGCGTCCGCCGCCACCGCCCGCAAGGAGGCCGTCCGATGAGCTCGCTGTCCCTGACCGTCCGCGACTCGTCCACGATGCTGCGCCGCAACCTGCTGCACGCCCGGCGCTATCCGTCCCTCACGCTCAACGTGCTGCTCACCCCGGTCGTCCTGCTGCTGCTGTTCGTGTACGTCCTGGGCGACACCATGAGCGCCGGCATCACCGGCAGCCCCGACCGCGGCGAGTACGTCACCTACCTGGTGCCCGGCATCCTGCTGATGACCGTCGGCGGAACGTCCCTCGGCACCGCCGTGTCGGTCTCCGGCGACATGGCCCAGGGCATCATCGACCGCTTCCGCACGATGGCGATCTCCCGGTCGTCCATCCTGATCGGACACGTCGTCGGCGCCGTCATCAAGACGCTCGTGGCGCTGGCCATGGTCCTCGCGATCGGCCTGGCCATCGGGTTCCGGCCGGAGGCAACCCTCCTGGACTGGATCGCCGCGGCCGGCCTGCTGGCCCTGATCAGCCTGGCGCTGACCTGGCTCGCGGTCGGCGTCGGCATGGCGAGCCCCACGCCCGAGGGGGCCAGCAACAACGGACTGCCGCTGATGCTGCTGCCGTTCCTGAGCAGTGCGTTCGTACCGCTGGACGCGATGCCCGGATGGTTCCGCTGGTTCGCCGAGTACCAGCCCTTCACGCCCGTCATCGAGACCCTGCGCGGGCTGCTGCTCGGCGACGTGATCGGTGCGAAGAACGCCGTGCTCGCCATCGCCTGGTGCGTGGGCCTCACCGTGCTGGGCTACCTGTGGTCGAAGGCGCAGTTCAACCGGGAGCCACGGCGCTGACGTTGCGCAGCGCCTGCGCCGCGCGCACCTCCAACTCCGCGCGGGACAGGGCGGCGTACTCCGACACCGCGGCGGAGTACGCCGCCGCGTCGGCGTGCTCCGCGGCCCGCCGGGCCCGGGCCGCGGACATCGACGGGAACTGCCGGTGCGCATTGAGGCGTTCGGCCAGCGCCACCAGGCGGACGGCCGACAGGTCCCCGTCTCTGTCCCCGTCGGCGAGGCCGGCCAGCCCGACCGCCAGCAGCGCCGTCCCGACCAGCGGCGCCTTCACGTGGCTGTCCTCGTCGCGCGGTTCCGACAGCAGACGCAGCAGCCACGCACGCAGACTCCGTGCCAGGCCGGCGACGGGGGCGAGGCGGTCGTGCAGCGCATGCGCGGCCACTGCCGCCGACTCCACCTCCACCGACCACAGTTCGACGAAGGACTCGTCGGCCTGCGCGCCGCCTTCCCGGACCCGGTCGACCGCCTGCCGCCACAGGCCCAGTCCCACTTCGGTCAGGTTCCGGGCCAACGCGATCTCCGCGCGTGACGCGAGATCCGGACTGAAGACCAGGGCGGTCTCCGGCGGTTGGTCCAGCGCCGCCAACTCCAGCCAGCACTCCGCCTCTTCGACCTCCCCGCGTTGCAGGCAGGCGAGCACGAGGCCCCAGCGGAAACCCACCGAGTCGGACCAGTCCCCGGAGCGGCCCAGCACGTCCAGCGCCTCCCGCAGATGGCGGTACGCCTCCTCGCCCCGTTCGGTCTGGAGGCACAGCTCGGCGATCCTGCCGTGCCCGAGCATCTGCGTGGCGGGGTTGCGCAGCGGTCCCAGCGCGTCCAGCATCCGCCGGGCCGATTCGAGCGCACGGTCCGCGTCGTGCACGTACTCCCATACGTAGCACGCGAAGCACTCGGCGACGCCCGCGAGGAGCGGTTCGTCGGACGCGCAGAGTTCGCTCAGCCGCGAGAAGTCGGGCGGGACCATCTCCGGCAGGACGCGCAGGACCGTGTCGACGGCCCGCAGCAGGGTGTCCGGCGGGGCGGTCGGCAGCCTGCGCAGGGTCGCCAACTGGCGTACGGCGCGCGGACCGGAGGTCATGAACAGGCTCACCGCGCACACCACCGCGGCGCTCCGGGCGGTCTCGACGTCCTCCGGCCCCGGCCTGAAGTGCGAGAGCGGCGGGCCGGTGTCCGCAGCGAGGGCGTCCAGCCGGGAGTAGTTGTTGTCCGCGCTCCACAACGAGGCGAGCACCGCGGCCACGGCCGCGGTGCTCGGGCCGTCGGAACGGGCGAGGGCGCGCCGCAGCGCCAGCACCAGGTTGTCCTGCTCGGCCCGGATGACGGCCCACGCGGTCCACGGATCGGCGTCGAACAGTGCGTCGTGGTTCGCTCTGCCGAAGTCCCGTGCCCAGGCCAGGAACCGCGCGGTGACCGACTCTTCCTCGGCGGCCGCCCCGCGGCGGCCCGCGCTGAACTCGCGGACCGCCTCCAGCATGTGGAAGCGCACGCCGAATGCCGTGTCACCGGCCTTGATGAGCGACTGGCCGGCCAACTGCTCCAGCAGGAACAGGGCGTCGCCGCCCAGCACATGCTCTGCGGTGTCCTCGGTGAAGCCGCCGGGGAACACCGAAAGCATGCGCAGCGCGGCCTGGCCGTCCGGGTCGAGCAGGTTCCAGCTCCACTCGACGACGGCCAGCAGGGTGCGGTGCCGCTCCGGTGTGTCCCGGGCCCCGCCGCGCAGCAGCGCGAACCGGTCGCGCAGCCGTACGGCGATCTCCGGCACGGACAGGACGCGGACCCGCGCCGCGGCGAGTTCCACCGCGAGCGGCAGACCGTCCAGCCGGCGGCAGATCTCCGCGACCGGCTCGTCCGGCAGTTCCGCGTCCGGCCGTGCGGCGCGGGCCCGCTGCCGGAACAGCTCCGCCGTCGAAGCGGCGTCGAGCTCGGGCAGCGCGTAGAGGGACTCGGACGTCAGCCCGAGCGGCGCCCGGCTCGTGGCGAGCACCCGCAGGTCCGGCGAGCGCGACACCAGGGCCTGGACCAAGTCGGCGGCGCCGCGCACCACATGCTCGCAGTTGTCGAGCACGAGCAGGGCAGGGCCGGGGCCGAGGGCGCCGACGATGCCGTCGAGGCTCTTGGCCGGCAGGGCGAAGTGCCGGGCCTCGCCGACGCCGAGCGCCGAGGCCACCTCCCCGGCGACTTCGTCGTCGGCGGTGACGCCGGCGAGCGGCACGAAGCACACCACCCGCTGGTCGGCCGCGCGGCCGACCGCGTGGGCGATGCGGGTCTTGCCGAGTCCGCCGGGGCCGACGACGGTGGTGACCCTTGCGCTGCGCACGAGGCCGGCGATGGCGACGACGTCGGCGTCCCGGCCCACCAGCGGGTTCGGCTCGTGCAGGACGCCGTGCCGGACGGTTGGCGCCGTACCGCGCAGCAACTCCTGGTGCACGGACTTGAGTCCGTCGCCCGGGTCGGCGCCGAGGGCGTCGCGCAGGGAGCGCCGGTAGGCGTCGTACCGGATGAGCGCGGCGGCCGGGCCGACGGTGGACGCCTCGCAGCGCAGCAGCTCGGCCAACACCTCTTCGTCCCGCGGCAGTTCCCGGGCGAGGCCGGTGAGCGGGGCGGTCGCCTCGGCCCGTCGGCCGAGTCGGGCGAGGGCCAGCGCGCGGGAGCGTACGAGTGCGCGGTGCGCCGCGGAACGCCCGGTCCGCAGCGCCACCACCGGGTCGCGCAGGTCCTCGCCCACCGCGGCCGCCACCACCCCGTCCCACAGGGCGAGCCCGGCCTCCGCCTCGGCCAGCGCACCACCGTGGTCACCGGCCCGCGCTCGGGCCTCGGCGCGCGCGGCGTGCAGCAGGAGGGCGGAGCTGTCGACCTCTTCCTCGGCGAGCGCGAGGCGGTACCCGGCCGCGGTACCGGCGATCACCTCCGCACCGACCTGCGCCCGCAACCGCGAGACCAGCACCTGGACCGCCTTGCCGGGCCGCTCCGGCAGCGCGTCGGGCCACAGGCCCTCGACCAGCCGTCCGGTGCTGCACCCGGTCCGCAGATCCTCGGCGAGCAGCGCAAGCAGCCCGCGCAGCCGGGGCGCGGTGATCTCCCGGCCCCGATAGGCGACGCGCGTCAGCAAGATCAGCTCGGTGGTCACCTTCGCAGACTAACCAGCGGCCGTGGTGCGGACGCCGTCCCGCGGACGGAGACGCGGTCTCCGCCCGGCGGACCGCAAGGCGGGGGAGGCGTGTGCCGATCAGTCGGTGACACGGCTCCGCGACTTGTACACCACGTCCTGGTAGTCCGGGTGCCGGGCGATCCAGCCCGCATAGAACGGGCACGTCGGCAGCACCGCGAGGCCCGCCTCGCGCGCCTCGTCCAGCGACGTGCGGACCAGCGCCGCACCGACGCCCTGCCCCTCGTACTCCGGCTCCACCTCGGTGTGGACGAACGCGATCACGTCCTTCGACCGGATGTACTCGGCGACCCCGGCGATCTTGCCGTCGATGCGGGCCTCGTACCGGTGCTCCGCCGCATTATCGGTGACCTCAACGACGCTGCCCATCAAAGCTCCTCCGGTCGGTGGTGAGGGGGTACGGGCGGCCTGTGCGGACGTACGTACCGATCACCATTGTTCATGATTCGGCGCGACCCGTTCCGCTGCGAAACGGATCCGGTCCCGACTCCGAGGGGAGTCGGGACCGGATCACCTCGTACCTGCGTACCTGCGTGTCGGCGGTCGGCCGGTCAGTAGCGCACGATCCGGGTCGCCCCGGTCCGGGCGTCCCACACGATGTAGCCGTGCTGGAAGTTGTTGCGCCGCTGCCCCGGTGCCGGCGTGTACTCCCCGCTGGTCGGGTAGCCGAGGCGGCCGAGCTCCCAACCCTGCGCGGCCCAGGTGTCGCGGATCTTGCCGTAGACCTCGCGGGCCCCGGTCTGCGGGGACCAGTAGATCGAGCCGCGCTCGAAGTGCACGAACCGGCCCCGGCCGTCGGGCGTGACCAGTTCGTCCGTCAGCGGGTAGCCGAGTACGCCGCGTTCCCAGCCGAGTTGGGCCCACTTGTCGCGGATGGCGCCGTGTACCTCGTGGGCACCGGTCCAGGGGGTCCAGTAGATCGAGCCGCCCTGGAAGTGGTTGAACCGGCCCCTCCCGTCGGGAGTGGTGAGTTCGCTGGTCAGCGGGAAGCCGAAGGTGCGCTCCCAGCCGAGCTGCGCCCACTTGTCGCGGATCGCGCCGCGGATCTCCTGCGCGCCGTTCGGGCCCATGTAGACGGAGCCGCCCTGGAAGTGGCTGTACTCCCGGGCACCCCAGGCACCGTGGGGGGTCCACGCCGAGGACGTCACCGGGTAGCCGAGGTAGCCGAGCTCCCAACCCGTCCCGGCCCAGCGGGTCTTGATGTCACCCAGCACCACCTGCGCGCCGGTCTTCGGCGTCCAGTAGATCGACCCGCTCGCGAAGTGGACGAAGCGGCCGACCTGGTCGGGGGTGCTGCGCGGCGGGGCAAGCGGGGTCCCCAGTCCCCATCCGGCCGGGGACCGCCACGCCTGGTAGATCGGACCGCTGAGGACGATGTCCGCGGGGTAGGCGTCGAACAACACGCCGTTCTGGAAGCGCTGGCCGTAATTGACGTTCATAGGCCCGATGGGCAGGCCCACGACCGCTTCCCCGCCCGCGGCCTTCCACGCGGTCCATTCGGAGCCGGTGAGCCCGAGGACGCCCATCTCCGCCGTGTAGGTGAGGATGCCCGTCTCGAACCGCTGGACCAGGCCGTAGCCGGCGCGGACCTCCTGCTTGCCGAGCGGGCGCCCGTACGAAGACATGGACTGGCGGTATTCGATCCCGATCTGGTCGACCACCGGCACGTATCCGCCGCCCACACCGCGCACGAGCAGGCCGTTCCGGAAGTCGACGGTGTCCGCCTGCTCATGGGCGATCGCGACCGGGAAACCGAGCACCCCGTCGATGCCGCCGTTCGCCTTCCACGCGGCCACGGCGTCGGACGACATGACGACGGCGCCGCCGCCCGGCGTCCAGTAGATGGAGTACGTCCGGAAGTCGACGAACTGGCCCTTGCCGCCGGGCAGCGCGGTGATGTCGCCGATCGGCGCGTCGGCCGGGGTCGGCGACGGGACCTTGCCCCGGAACGCCTGGTAGATCGGGCCGTTCAGGTTCCGTGTGGTGACCGACGGATCGGCCGGGTCCCAGAAGACCCCGCCCTTCTCGAACTTCGTGAACCCCGCCCAGCGGTACGAGGGTTGGGCCGGGTAGCCGAGTGCCCCGCCTGCACCGCCCTGCGATTCCCAGTAGGCGCGCAGGGTCTTGTGGATGTCGTGGGCGCCGGTCTGCGCCGACCAGTAGATCGCCGCGCCGTCCGGAAGCTCGATGTACTTGCCGGCGCCGTCGGGCGCGGTGCGGACGCCGGACGCCGGGGCGGGGAAGTCCCAGAACATGCTGCGCAGTTCCCGGTAGCGGTCCAGGATCGGTCCGCACACGGAGTGGCCGTCGAAGGACTCGCAGGACGTCCAGGGACGCTGCCCGCCGGGTCCGGCAGCCTGTAGCTCGTACTGGTAGGTGGTGACCGGCGACCAGTTGCCCGCCTCGTCGCCGGCCTTGACCTCCAGCGTGTTGACGCCGCCGCGGCCGCGCACGTCCGCCGTGCTGCCGTAAGCGGTGGTCCAGGCGCCGCCGTTGATCCGGTGGACGAAGGTGATGCCGCCCGGCTGGGTGTTGTCGGTGGCGGCGAACTCGAAGCGGCCCGGCTGCGAGCCGTACTTCAGGCTCGTCTGACCGCTGCCCAGCGGCGGGAAGTCGGGCGAGGTCACCACGGGCGCGGTGGGTGCCCGGTCGTCGATCTTGAAGCGGCACCCGGTCCCGACGCCGGACACGTTCGTGCCGTCGGACGCCTGGACGGTCAGCTCGTAGACGTGCTCGGCGGTCAGCAGCCCGGCGGTGACCTGCGAGGTGCGCTTGTTCGGCACGCTCTTCCAGCCGAAATCCGTCACCGGCTGCGCCGGGTCGGTCAGGTCCCGCAGCCGGAAGTTGGCCAGCAGTACCTGGTCTTCGGCGTCGGGGTCCGCGAAGTACGCGGAGAGCTTCACGCCGCCCGACACCGGGTCCGGATTGCGGATCGTCCCGCACATGTTGTCGCCGTCCGGCGACCTGGTGGGGCCGGGGTCGGTGGATATGACCGTCGGCACCTCGGGTGCGCGCGTACTCGGCGACGGCGGAATCTCGTCCGCGACCGCAGGGCCTGCCCCCAGCAGGCCCACCGCCAGAGTCGCGCCGGTGAGTACAGCGATGGATCTCGTACGTGTGCGACGGCTGCGCACAACCCCCACGTGTGCCTCCAGAAAGACTCATGAACACGCAAGGCGTGTGCCCGCACCCTACTGATCCGTTGAGCCACGCCCGCCGCCGCTCCCGCCAATTGGCGGCGCGTCGTCGGCGCGGCTCATCCGACGCTGTCGAGGATGGCCAGGAGACCCCGCGCCGGTTCGCCGGCGTTGCCGGTCAACTGGCCGGTCAGGTAAGCGCGTACGTTCGTCCGCTCGCGCGAGGCGACCTCGCCCGACCCGGCGTGGAACGTGGTCCATTCGCCGGTCGCGTCCGCGTCGGCGCCCGCCTCGACCAGGGCCTGGAACACGGGGGTCAGGCGGGCGGTGTCGTCGGCGCTCAGCGCGGCCCAGCGCCGGTACTTCACGCGGAACACCGCCCACCACAGCACCGGCCGCCCGGTGTCGGGGTGCGGCGCCGTGACGTCCGCGCCGCGCCCCAGCATGAGCCTCAGGACCGCCAGGCTCTCGGCGCCTACCGCCGGGTTCCGGCCCAGTGCGCTCGCCACCGCGGCCTCGACCGCGTCGTTGACCACCGGCTGGCGGTTGTCGATGTCCGGGGCCTCGATGAAGTTCACGTCCGCGCCGCGGTCGAGCAGCAGACGGGCGATGTCGTACTTGCCGGTCTTCAGGGCGACGCCCAGCGGCTGCTGCCCGGCGTCCTTCTTCGGCGGCGGCTTCCGTACGGCGGCGACCAGCGCGGGGTTCTTGTCGAGCAGGGCGGTCACCACGGCTGTGTCGCCGTGGCGGACGGCCCGGAACAGCTTCTCCATCCGGGCACCCTAGGGGCGCGCGGCGACACCGGCGGCGGCGCCCGAGATTGCCGACCAGGCGTCAGACGAGGCGGCAGCCGATGCCGGCTACGACGAGGGCGTGTTCGGGCCGGGTGACGTGGTCTCGTCGCGGGCCGACGGGACGTGCGACGGCGGGTCGGTCTTGCGCGCGTGCAGGACGCTGGCTCCCAGCGGGAGGGGGGACGCGTCGACGAGGCGCAGGCCCGCGGCGGCGAGTAGGCGGGCGTAGTGGCCCGTGCGGCGCTCGCGGCCGCCGACGTTGCACATCATGTGGAGGTCCCACGCGGTGGCCAGCGACGGCGAGCCGTCGGCCGGCAACAGGCGCTCGACGACGAGGAGGTCGGCGTCCGCGGGCATCGCTTCGGCGCAGTGGCGCAGGATCTCCACGCACCGGTCGTCCTCCCAGTCGTGCAGGACGCGGGAGAGCACGTAGACGTCGCCGCCGGCGGGTACGTCCGCGAAGTCGCCCGCCTGGAAGGTGCAGCGTCCGCCGAGGCCGGACGCCTCGAACGCGCCGCGGGCGGTCTCGATGACGTGCGAGCGCTCCAGGAGGACGCCGCGCAGGTTGGGGCGCGCGGCCAGCAGGCGGCCCAGCAGCTCGCCCGTACCGCCCGCGACGTCGACGACGGTCCTGGGCTCCGGGGCCGCGTCGGCCGCCGCGATGACGGGGTGCAGAGGGAGCGGCTCGAACATGCGGGCGCTCGCGGCCATGGACTGGTCGAAGCGGGCGGCCAGTTCGGGGTGGCGTACGAAGTAGTCGAAGTGGTTCTCGCCGAAGAGGTGCTCAAAGCCGGTGAGTCCGGTCCGCACGGCTTCCGTGAGCAGGGCGAACGACTGGTAGAACGGGCCGCCGTACATGAGGGCGAGGGGGCGCATCGTGCCGGGGGCGTCCGCGCGCAGCAGCGCTCCGAGCCCGGTGAGCCGGAAGCCGTCGCCTTCCGCTTCCACCACACCGAGCATGGCGAGGTAGCGCAGCAGCGTCGCCAGGTTCTGCGGGTGGGCGTCGACTTCCTTTGCCAGTGCCGCGACTTCGGTGCCGTCCTCGGCGTCCAGTGACTCGCACAGCCGCAGTTGCGCGCACGCCGCAAGCGCCTGGGTCGTCCACGCGCCGGTCAACAGGCGCAGCAGCGTTTCCGCGGGCTGCCCCGCCTGGTAGTCCTCGAGATGCGCGACGAGCACCTGGCGGTGGTCGCCGCGCGCGTACAACTCGAGCCGCCGGTACCCGGCCTTCGACTGGGCGGGGGCCGTGAAGTAGAAGACCGTGCCGTCCTCGTGCGGGTTGTAGCCGCCGCCGTCGGCGACCGCGCCGTGCCGGACGAACATGGACCACAGCCCGCGCAGCACCAGCGGATCCGGGTGTTCGACCTCGAACGCCAGGTGCGCCTCGTGGTCCCGGTCGCGCTCGTGCGCGGCGATCTCGACCAGGTCCGAGCCCGGCGGGACGGCGAGCACGAACACCTCGACCGCGCGTTGCTCGCCCTCCGGCCCGGAGACGGTGGGGCGCAGGATCCCCACGTCGAGGTCCGCGGCGTCGCGCCGGTGCCGCGAGGCGAGGCGCTCGCGTACCACCACGCTCGGCTGCGCCGCCGCGTCGGCGGCCAAGCCGTGCGCCGCCAGTTCCGTACGCAGGGCCGGTAAGTCCGCGGGGAACACCAGCAGTCCGGCGTGCGTGAAGCGGCAGCGGTCCACCAGAGCGCGCAGTTCCAGGCCGTCGAGGCCGGGCAGCAGTAGCGACAGCAGGGTGGTGGTGTCCTGGTGGCGGACGAAGTCGACCGCCGCGCTCAGCCGTGCCGCGTCGTCGCGGGCGTTCGGCGGCGCGGTCTGCGCGGTCTGCATGGACAGCGGGGTCTGTGCGGTCGGGGTGGTCTGCGGGGCCGTCGTCTGCGTGGTCATCGCGAAGACATCCTTATTGCGGGGCACGGCAGTGCATTTCGATGCTCGGAAGGTGGGGGAGCGCGGCTCGTTCGGGCGGGGGACGCCGCCTCGGCCGTCAGACGCCGACGTAGTTCTCGGCGAACCAGTCCTGGTGGGTGCGCGAGGTCCGCAGCGACTCGATGCGCGCGCGGCGCAGTTGGTCCTGGAACAGCGACTCGCCGTCCGCCCCCGGCGCGCGGTGCAGCAGCCGGATCATCCAGTGGGAGAACTCCTGCGCACGCCAGATGTACGCGAGGCACTGCGCCGAATAGCGGTTCAGGGGCTCGGGATCGGCGTTCCTGAGGTCGTCGGCCAGCGCGCGGGCGAGGATCTCCGCCTCCAGCACCGCCAGGTTCGCGCCCTTCGCGGCGGACGGGCTGATCAGACTCGCCGCGTCGCCGACCAGGAACAACGAGCCGTGGCGCAGCGGTTCGAGGACGTCCGACTCCAGGTCGACGACGGCGCGCCGGGCGATGGGGCCGCACCGCAACGCCTCGTAGTCCGCCGAGCGCATGCGCACCGCGAGTTCGTCCCAGATCCGTGCGTCCGTCCAGGCGTCCGGAGACGTGCCGGGCTCGCACTGGAGGTAGTAGCGCGTGGTCTCCGGCGTGCGTGCCATGTGTCCGGCGAAGCCGCGACTGTGCAGGGCGTAGCCCACGGCGTCGAGGCTGGGCGGCGCGTCGGCGAGTACGCCCAGCCACGACACGCCGTGGTCGCGGTGGTGGCGGCGTACCGCCCCGGGCGGGAGGGAGCGCCGGGCGGCCCCGTGCCGGCCGTCGCAGCCCGCCACGTACCTTGCATCCCACCTGCCGGGGCGTCCGTCCGCCTCGCGCACTTCGACCCACGGCCGTGTGCCGTCGGCGTCGCGCACGGCCACCGCCTCGGTCTCGAAGAGGATTTGCCCGCCGGCCTCCAGGTACTGGGCGAGCAGGTCCGTGACCAACTCCTGCTGCGGGTAGACCGTGTGCCGTTCCCCTTTGCCGAGCCGGCTGTAGTCCAGCCGGAACCGGCCGTCCTCGGTGCGGAACTCGCAGACGCTGTGCTCGCGGCCGCGGCTGCGCAGCCCCTCACCCAGTCCGTTCCGCTCCAGAACCCGCGCCGTGTTCGCGGCGAGGAACCCCGCCCGCGCGCGCGTCTGCACATGCTCCCGTCCGGCGCGCTCCAGGATCACGCACCCGATTCCACTGCCCTGCAAGAGATTTCCGAGAACCAGCCCGGCCGGTCCGGCGCCGAGGACGACCACGTCGGTGGTGTTCCTGACAGCCCGGACAGTGTGGCTTTCTGTCACGGGAGTGGATGCTAACCATAGTTAACTACCCAACCAGTTAGATATCACCCGATTGCCTGCCGGACCGTAGGCAATTTCTGCCAAGCGTGCCCGCGCTCGGCTGGTATCGGGGCCGCGGCGCGGCGGGGGTCTACTCGACGACTGCGGTGACCTCGACCTCCACCAGGTGCTCGGGGACGTCGAGGCTCGCGACGCCGATCAGGGTGCCCGGGGGTACGGGGATCATGCCGAGTGCCTGGGCCGCGCGCGCGATGCCGTCGAGCAGCAGCGGCATCTTGTCCGGGGTCCAGTCCACGACGTACACGGTCAGCTTCGCCACGTCGGCGAACGAGGCGCCCACGCCGGACAGCGCGGTGGCGACGTTGAGGTAGCACTGCTCGACCTGGACCGCGAGGTCGCCCGCGCCGACCGTGGCGCCGTCCGCGTCCCAGGCGACCTGCCCGGCGACGAAGACGAGCTTGGACCCGGTCGCGACGGACACCTGCCGGTAGACGTCGATCTCCGGCAGTCCGGCGGGGTTCACGAGGGTGATGGCCATGGCGTCGGCTCCAATGCTCTCTTGTGGTTACTGGGGAACCGTAGGAGAGTGAGGGCTGACGTGGAAGAACGCACTTTTCGGTGACTGGGGAACCCCATGGTGACCAAGCAGTTCAGCGGCCTGCCCGAGGACGCGGACCTGGCGCGCGCCGACTCGCTGGCGCGCGAGATTTTCTCCGACCTCGCCAACAAATGGGCGCTGCTGATCATCGAGTGCCTGGGGGACCGGACGCTGCGCTTCGGTGAGCTGCGCAAGAGCGTCGACGGCGTGAGCCACAAGATGCTCACCCAGAACCTGCGCATGCTGGAGCGCAACGGCCTGGTCGAACGCACGGTCCACCCCACGGTTCCGCCGCGCGTCGAGTACACCCTGACCGAGCCGGGGCAGGCGCTGCGGGTGACCATCGACGGCATGTGCAACTGGACGCAGCGCTACCTGGGCCACATCGAGTCGTCCCGACACAGCTTCGACGCCTGACACTTTGACCGCAGCCGTGGGCTTCAATGCGGCGGCGGACGGTCGGCGAGAATGGCCCGCATGACGAGCGCGGCGCAGGTGGGGCGGCAGGTGGAGGCCATCCGGGGCCGCGGGCACCGGCCTGCGGTGATCGTGGGCCTGCTGTCGATGTACACGGCGCCCGGCGAGGCGGTGCCTTCGCGGGGGCTGGTGCGTGCGGTGCAGGCGCTGGGGCTGTCGGAGGCGTCCACGCGCACCGCGCTGAGCCGTACCCAGGCGGACGGGGGAGTGGTCCGCGAGCGGGACGGGCGGCGTACGAGCTACCTGCTCGCGCCCGCCACCCGGGCCGGGTCGGAGGCCGAGCGCGACCGCATGCTCGCCACCGCGGCGCCCGCCGAACAGCCGCTCAGCCTGGTTGCGTTCACGATCCCCGAGGCGCAGCGCGACGTCCGGCACGAGCTGCGCGTCGAGCTGGCGGCGGCCGGGTACGTGAGCCTGTTCGACGGACTCTGGGCGGCCACCTTCGACCGGGCGGAACGGGGGCGGGCGATCCTCGCCGGACTCGGCGTGGAGACGGGCTGCGCATTCCGAGCGGAGGCGGACGCTCCCGAGGCCGCCCCGGTCCGCATCGCCGGCCCTGAACTGACCCGCTGCCGGGCGAGGCTCCAGGAGTTCCTGGGGCTGTACGCGCCGTTGCGCGACGCGCGCCTGGACGGCGAGCAGGCGTACGTGGTCCGCTCCGGCCTCTCGCGCGACTGGTTCGCGCTGGTCGACCCGCATCCCGCTCTGCCGCCGAGCCTGCTGCCCGACTGGCCGATCGGCGAGGTCCGCGAGACCGTCCGGGAGCTGTGGGCGGCCACCGCGGAGCCCGGCAGGCGGCACTTCGGCGAGCTCACCGCGGACTGACCCCTCGTGCGGTCGGGGGTGAGGTGACGCGCGCCTCAATTAATTGCATCGTCATTGACGATCGACATGAAGAATGCAATTAATGACGTGCTCCGCACTCCGCACTGTGCACCCCGCACCGCACCGCACCCCGCAAGGCGCGCCGCGCCCGCTCGCGGCGAGAGAGGACGTTGCCGTGAAGTTCGGCATCCGCATGCCCGTCCCCCAGATGGGACCGCTCGAAGACGGCCGCTATGTCGCTCGCTTCGCCAAGCTGGCCGAGGACCTGGGCTTCGAGTCGGTGTGGACGATCGACCACGCGCTGATGAACGTCGAGTACGACTCGCGCTACCCGTACAAGGAGAACGGCCGCACCCCGCTGCCCGCCCTCGGCGCGATGCCCGACCCGATCGTCCTGATGACCCACCTTGCCGCGCACACCACGACGATTCGCCTGGCCACCGGCATGCTGATCCTGCCGCAGCGTCACCCGATGATCCTCGCCAAGATGCTGGCCACCCTCGACCAGTACGCGGAGGGCCGGCTCACCCTCGGCATCGGTGTCGGCTGGGTCCGCGAGGAAGTCGAGGCACTCGGGCAGAAGTTCACCGACCGCGGCCGCCGCTGCGACGAGTACATCGACGTGATGCGCGAGCTGTGGACCACCGAGATCTCCGAATTCCACGGCAACTACTTCGACTTCGAGCGCATCGTCTCCAGCCCCAAGCCCTACGGCCCGGGCGGCGTGCCGCTCGTCGTCGGCGGCCACACCGACGCCGCCGCCAAGCGCGCCGGCCTGCGCGGCAACGGCTTCTACCCGCACTGGACCATCGCCGGCCCCGACCCGGACGAGTACCGGCGCCTGCGCGACGTCATGCACGCCACCGCCGTGGAGGCCGGCCGCGACCCGGACGACGTCGAGGTGACCCTCACCGGCAACCGCCGGCCGGGCGTCGTCGAGCTGTGCGCCGAACTCGGCGCCGACCGCGTCGTCATCCTGCCGCCCGGCGGCGACCTGGACGGCGAAGTCCCGCACAAGCTGGAGAAGTTCAGCAGGGACGTCATCCAGAAGATGTCCTGAGCCGCCCGCGGCGCCCGCGGTCCTCGGCCCCGCCTGACCTGCGAAGACGCCATGCCGCGGCGGTCGCGTCCCAGCGCGGGTCATCCGTTCGGTTGATCCCGGCGTACGCCGCACAGCGTGCGAAGGGCAGCCGCTCCGCGGACCGATCGAGGGGGTCGGCGAACCCAGGATGGAAGCACGACGGGGACGGCGCGACCGACAGTCGCCCGCCCCGCCGGGCCCACTGGGACCCCCGATCCAAGGAGAACACCATGAAGACCATCGCGCTGCGCGCCCGCGTCCTCACCGGCGGTGTCGCCGTCGCCGCGCTCGGAGTCGGCATCGTCGGCGTGAACTCCGCGAACGCCGCCCCCGGCGAAGCCGCGCCGCCGGCCGCCCCGGCCGCGGTGGCCCAGGCCGGAACGACCCAGAGCACGCACCTGACGATCGACGCCGCGGCCAAGGCCGCACAGGCGGCGCTGGACGCCGCGGAGAAGGAGAACCAGCGCGTCTCCGTCGCGGTCGTGGACCGCAACGGCAACACCATCGTCACCCTGCGCGGCGACGGTGCCGGCCCGCAGTCCTACGAGTCGGCCGAGAAGAAGGCCTACACCGCCGTCTCCTGGAACGCGCCGACCACCGACCTGGTCAAGCGGCTCGAGCAGACCCCGAACCTGAAGGACATCCCGGGCACCCTGTTCCTCGGCGGCGGCGCCCCGGTCGCGGTCAACAACGCACCCGTCGCGGGCATCGGTGTCGCGGGCGCCCCGTCCGGCGACCTCGACCAGAAGTTCGCCCAGGCCGGCGCCGCCGCCCTCGACAACTGACCCGCCGGTGCCCTCCGCCTGCCGCCGGAGCCCTCCGCCGACGCCCGCAAGAGCGTACGGAGGGCCCGGCGGCCGGGTTCGCCTGCCGGGTCAGGCCGGCAGGGTTCGCGCGTACATGATGCCGCCGGAGCAACGCGGCCTCGGTGAGGTGCTGCCAGAGCACCGAGAAGTCGCTCCGACCGGGCCGGGGCCGCGGGACTGCCCGAGTCAGGGTCCGGGTCATGCCGACCGTCGATGCCCGGGCCGGGCCCTGCCCGTTGCCCTGCCCGTTGCGTCGGCCCGCGCCGACCTGGCCGGGGGGACCATGGCGCGGATCAACTCGCCTGCGCCGCGCAGGTCGTCCGGGGACGAGGCCGCGTCCATCAGCAGTTCGGCCACGGCGGGGTCCGTCTCCGGCGGGACGACGAGGAGCTCCCAGCGTGCCGCGTGGTACGACAGCAGCATGATCTCGTGCTCGTCCTGCTCGTCGGCGAACCAGCCGACCTTCAGCGCACGACCGGACACCCGCACCTGGCGTGGAATGCCTTGCCAGTGCGTGGGGTTCACCGTTGCCCGCGTGATCACCCCGACGTCGCCCATCGCGACGCTCAGGGAAGGGAGTTCGGCCGCAAGGTCGCGGGAGCGGGGCCACCACGCGCCGTCGATGCGGCTCCGGGACCGCCCGGCCGGGGCGAGCGCGAACCGGGCCGGCGCGAGGGGAACGGTCATGGTCATGTAGTCGACCTGACTCCGGTCGGGTGTCGCCCGCCCGGCATTGTGGTTCGCCGAGGACGACGCCGACATCGGGGTCGGCATACGAAAAATGCCCGGTACGCCGAGAGTACCCCGGATCCCGAGGCACCGGAGCGCGCGCGGGGCGCGACTGCGGCGGCCGCGCCCCGAAGTCGGTCGACGGTGTTGGCAGGGACAGACGGCGACAGACGGGGGCAGACAGGGTCAGGCGGGTGCCGACGGGTCAGGCGGCCGTGTGGAGGACGTCGCGCGCCGACCGGACGGTGAGAACGCCGACGAGGCGCCCGTCGTCGTCGGCGACCGGCCACACGCTCTGGCGCTTCACCCGCATGGATTCGGCCGCGAGGGCGAGCGGCATGTCGGGCCAGGCGAAGGGCCCCCGCTGGTGGTGGGTGTCCCGGACGGGAGTGCGCTCGCTGTACCAGGACCGGGCGAGGAACGTGCCCAGGCTGGCCCGGGTCACCACCCCTTCGCATCGGCCGCTCCGGTCGAGGACGAGCAGGTACGGCAGGGAGGGTGCGTTGTCGAGGATGGCCACGGCCTCGTCAACAGTGGTGTCCTCGCTGATCGTTCGGTCGCAGAGGCCCATGGCGTCGGCGACGCTGGGATCTCGGGAGGTGAGTGGCGGAGACAGGTGGAGAGTCATGGTGTCCCGAAGCCTTGCCCCGGACACGGCGTCGAACGCCGGCGCCGGAATAGCGGTTCTCCCAGGACGAGACCGGCTTGACCGCCGAATTCGAGTAGCCCCGGACACCCCACCATACGTGGGTTTCGGCGCGGAGCCGCCCGTCGGGCGTACGGCAGCCGGAGTAGCGTGGAGAGGTACCGGGAGCGTTTTCGCGCCATGCCCGTCCTGGGCGGGCGCCCCGTCCCGGTCGGACGGAGCTCACGGTGAGCCCTGCGGACAGGCGGTGCGCCATGCCTGAAGCGGAGACCCCGCGACGACGCGGACGCGGGCAGGGGACGACACACCCGCGGGTGGCCCCCGGCACGGTACTGCTCAGGCCGCAGGCCACCGGACCCCGCCAAGGAGGGCTCGACGGCGCCTGGTGGCCGCGCTCCCGCGACATCGGGGCGCAACTGCCGCGTCTTGTCGCCGCGTTGGCCGTACGCATCGGCCCGATCGCCCGGGTCGGACTGGACCGGGACGCGTGGGACGGCGTCCCGGAGCACGTGTTCATCGACCACCACATCGTGCACGTCGACTGGTTCCCGCTCGGCGACGACACCGTGCTGATCACGCGCGACGACCGGAACCTCCTCGCGCTGCTCGTCGTCCCGCCCCACGCGACCCGTTCCCAGGCCCAGTTGGCCATGACGCAGGCCTTGGACCTCGACAATCTCGCGCAGGCCGAGCAGATCCTCGTCGACACCGGCATCCACCACGACCCGCCGCCCGAGGCCTGACCGATCCGGGCAGCCCCTCCGGTGGGGCGGGGCGTGGGAGGTCATCGCCGGTTGCGCAGGACGGCTCGGCCGGCGAGGGCGGTGGCGGAGAAGACGAGTACGAAGGTGAAGGCGACGATCGCGGTGTAGGTGACGGGGTCGATGGCGGGCATGATGCGGTCGCCGTTGCTCAGGGCGTACGTCATGGCGAACAGGCCGGGCAGCGCGAACGCGGTCCCCACGATGCAGGCGGTGAAGGCCAGGATGGCGGCCTCCCCGCGCAGGATCGAGCGCCGTTGGCGTGGTGCGGCGCCGACCGCCGCCAGGAGCGCGAATTCCGATCGGCGGGAAAGGGTCGCGGTGACAAGGGAGTTCGTTACCGCGATGGCGATGTATCCGAAGAGGACCATCAGGATCAGCAGCCCGAACTTCTCGTCGCCGCCCGAGGCTTCGCCGCCGGCCCCGGCGGAGGCGGAGCGGGTGACTTCGGCTCCCGGTACGTCCGCCAGGCGGTCGCGGATGCCGTCCCCCACCCGCGCCACCGATTCGGATGCGGGGACCGTCACGGCCAGGCCGGATGCGAGTCCCGACGCGGTTGCCGGTTGCAGGTCGCCGAAGGGGAGGAGGACGTCGCCGAAGCCGAGGCCGCGTTCGTACAGCGCGCTCACGTGCCGCTTGATCGACTGTCCGTTCGCCAGCACGATGGTGACCTCGTCCCCGACGTGGGCTCCCATTTGAGCGGCGCCGAGGACACCGAGCGCCACGTCGCCCTGCCGGAGCCGGATCGGGCTGTTGCCCGTGGGCTCGAGATCGGCGTAGTGCTCCACCTGGTCGCCGGCGATGCCGAGGGCGTTCAGGGTTTGGGGGCTGTTGCCGCTGCCGGCGGGCGGCTGCACGATGACGCCGGTGGTCACGAACGGGGTGGCGGAGGCGACCCCGGGCACGCCTCGCACGAGTTCGGTCGTCCGGTCGCCGATGCCGACGCTCGGCAGGGTGACCGTGAGATCGGTACGCGCGCCCGCGTCCGCCTGCGCCGCCGACACGGCGCCGACCGTCGCCGCGCCGGAGAGCTGGACCGCGCCCAGCGCGACGCCGAGGACGATCGGGGTCAACGCGCCGCCGACGCGGGCGGATCGGTGGCGAATGCTGCTGAGCGCCGTGTACGCCGCGGCGGTACGCCCGGCCGGTCGGCGCACGACTGCGGCCGCCGCACGCACCACCTGCGGACTCAGCGGACCGATCGACAAGGCCATCACCAGCCCCGATATCCCGGGGAGTCCGCTGGCCACGTCGACGTTGGAGGTGTACGTCGGGGCCAGCGCCATCGCGACGCCCACGGCGAGGAGCAGCACTCCGACGACAACGCGCCGTCCCGTCCGCGGCGATGCGGAGGGGTCCGTGTCGCCGTCCCCGAGTTGGGCAAGCGGACTGCTGCGGGTGACCCGGCGTACCGCGACGCGTGTGGCTACTTCCGCGGCGACGAAACCGGTCAGCATCGCCACGACGAACGGGAGGGGGCCGAAGACCGGCTGAAGGGTCCGGGGCAGCACTCCCCAGGATCGGATGGCGCCGATCATGGCCGCGCCCACCAGCGGTCCGGCGAGCCCGCCGAGGCCGCCGGCCAGCGCGGCGACCATGCGGATCTCCGCGCGAAGCAGCCGCTTCACCTGTCGAGGCGTTGCACCGACGATACGGAGCATGGCCAACTCGCGTGACCGCTCGCGGATTTGGAGTGACGTGAGGGCTATGACGGTGAACACGGCGACGATGAGCGAGACAGCGCCGAGTGCACCGGCGGCGGAGACGAGGGCCGCCGTCGCGCGGCCCTGGGAGACCGCCTCGACAGGTCCCCGGTCGCCGCGGTCCCACAGCCGCGCGCCGGCCTGCGGGACCAGGCGCGCGAGCACGTCCGCGTCGGGCGTCGCCTGGGGCCAGACGCCGATGACCGCCACGCTGCGGTCGGGGTTGCCGCGTGTTCCGATCTGCGCGTCGCTGAGATAGACGTCCGGGACGTCGACCCCCGCGTCGTCCGCCGTGGTGGTGCCCACGAGCGTGTACGCGACGGGCCCGTCGCCGAAGCCCAGCGATACTTTTCCCCCGGTCTCCAAGCCGTGGGAGCGCGCGACGTGGCCGGGCAGCACGATCTCGTCCGGGCCGACGGGGGCGCGTCCCGAGGCCAGTTCGCGGTTCCCGAGTTCGAACGCGGACCAGGGATGCGCGTCCACCGGCTCGGCATCGCCGACCCGGGCACCGAGGACCGCGGGCACGATGCGGTCGGCGACGACGCGGGACGTCGGCAGCGCCGCGGTGATCTCGTCGACCAGGGAGGCGGGCAGCAACGCCCGCCCGGGAACCGTCATGTCGACGTCGCCGCCGACGGGAACCGACTGGCGGGATGCGACGAGCAGCGGCGCGTTGTCGTACTCGCCGGTGGAGACCTGGCCGCGGACGCCGGTCTCCAGCAGAACTCCGAACGCTCCCACGAGAACAGCCGAGAAGAACACGGTCACGGCCAGTGCGGCGACCTGGCCCCTGCGCGCGCGCAGCGTCAGTCGGGCGAGCTTGTTCACGACCGCCGCCCGAGGTCGGTGAGGGTTGCCGCGATCTGCGCCTCGGTGGCCCCGCGGAGTTCGCCGTCCCAACGTCCGTCGCGGAGGAACAGCACGCGGTCCGCGACCGCCGCGGCCCGCGGATCGTGCGTCACCAGCAACACCCGCTGTCCGAGGTCGGTGACGATCGAGCGGAGCAGGCCGAGTACGACGTCGCTCGATGCGGTGTCCAGCGCGCCGGTCGGCTCGTCGGCGACGATCAACTCCGGCTCCGTGACCAGCGCACGCGCGAACGCGACGCGCTGTTGCTGACCCCCGGACAGCTGCGCGGGCCGGCGCTCGAGTGTGGCACCGACACCGACGGTCTCGGCCAAGTCCCGTACCCGGCGCTCATCGATCCGCCGGCCCGCCAGGCGCAGCGGCAACGAGATGTTGTCGGCGACGGTGAGCGACGGGATCAGGTTGTAGGACTGGAACACCACTCCGACGTGCGAACGTCGCATCTCGGCCAGTTCGGCCTCGTCCAGGCCGGTGATGTCCGTGCCGCCTATGCGGATCGACCCGGTGTCGGGCTTCTCCAGGCCCAGCAGGCAGTTGAGCAGGGTGCTCTTGCCGGAGCCCGACGGTCCCATGATCGCGGTGAAGCTCCGCGGCACGACGGAGAGATCGATGTTCGTCAGGGCCCAGAACCGCGTGGCGTCGGCGCCGAAGCTCTTGCTCAGACCGCTGATCGTCACGGCGTGCTCGTCGTGGTTCCCGGGGCGTTCGCCCTTGCGCGTTTTCACGTTTTCGACCGTAGGTTCGCGGCTTGCGCGACACAGTCCCCCGCGTACCCGACCTGCGGTGGTACGGGCGCCCACCCGCATGGTGGTGCCGGCTGTACCTTGCCGCCGGGCGGGCGTACAGGCAGCGCGATGTGCGGCCCGACGTGCGCCGCCGGAGAACCAGCGGTGGAAGTAGGCTCCAACAGGTGAGTTCCAAGGGAGGGGCCGGCACCGGCGAACGGCCGAGAGACGCCATGTCGGTCCGGCGGCTGGCCGGTTCGGTGCGCTACCTGGCGGGCGGTACCGTCTCCGGGCTGTACGGCCTGCTGGTCCTCGTGGTCATCGTGGTGGTGGCCGCGCTGTCGGTGGTCGGTGTCGGGCTCCTGCTCACCGGTGCCGCATCCGGGCTGCTGCGGCGCTGGTGCGACCGTGAACGGCTCAGGACCGGCAGGGCGCTGGGACGGCGCATCGGATCCCCGTACCTGCGCCCTGCCGCCGCCGGGCGCGACGTCGCCCGCGACCGCATCGCCGACGGCACACTGCCCCGCGACCTGGCCGCCCTGCTCCAGCGGATCGTCGTCGGGATCCCGCTCGGTGTCGTCGCTGTCCTGCTGCCGGTGGTGTCGCTGCAAGCGCTGGCGCTGCCGGCGTACTGGTGGGCGATGCCGGACGGCAAGCCTGCCGACCAGCTCTTCGAGATCACGTCGTGGTGGCTCGCCCTGGCGTCAGGCCTGATCGGGCTCGCCGGACTCGCCGCGTGGTCGATCGCCGTACCCGCCGTACGTTCCGCCGACGCGAGGTTCCTCGAACTGCTGCTCGCACCGACCCGCGACCAGGAGCTGCGGCTCCGTGTGCGGATGGAGGAGCGGCGCCGACGCTCGGCCGTCGACCTGCACAGCGCCGAACTGCGCCGAATCGAGCGGGACCTGCACGACGCGGCGCAGAACCGGCTGGTGGCCGTCTCCATGTTCATCGGCACGGCGCAACGGCAGTTGAGCACCGGAACCGGCGACGTCGCGACGGCCCTGGCGAAAGCGCAGGACGCCAGCCGCGACGCGCTGGCCGAAATGCGCCGCATCATCCAGGGCGTCTATCCACCGGCGCTCGCCGAGGAAGGCCTGGTGCCGGCGTTGGGACTGCTCGCCGACCGCATGCAGATTCCCGCCCGGCTGCGGGTCGACGCCCCGGCACCGACAGGGGCATCCGTCGACGCCGCCCTGTACTTCTCGGTCGCCGAGGCACTGACCAACGTGGCCAAGCACAGCAACGCGACCGAATGCGACATCCACCTCAACTGGACGGAGGACAACGGCGAGATGCGTGTCATCACCACCGTGACCGACAACGGACATGGCGGCGCCGCGCCGGCAAAGGGCAGCGGACTGGCCGGAATCGAGAGCCGGATCGAGGCGCTCGGCGGCACGGTCACGGTCACCAGCCCGCCGGGCGGGCCGACATCGGTACGGATGGAGCTGCCGTGCGAGTCGTGATCGCCGAGGACGACACGCTGCTGCGCGAAGGCCTTGCGGCGCTGCTGTCCGCCGAGGGCATCGAGGTGGTCGCCGCGCGTCCCGACGCCGACCGCCTGCACGAGACCATCGAGGAATTCGACGCGGAGCTGGCCATCGTCGACGTACGGATGCCGCCGACGTACACCGACGAGGGCCTGCGCGCCGCGATGCAGGTCCGAGCACTGCGCCCCGGCTTCCCGATGCTCGTGCTCTCGGCCCACGTGGAGACCAAGTACGCCGGCGACCTCCTGGCCGACGGAGCCGGAGCGGTCGGCTACCTGCTCAAGGAACGCGTGGGCGCCGTCGAGGACTTCCTGCGCACCATGGACCGCGTGTCCAGGGGCGAGACCGTCATCGACCCCGAGGTCGTGACCACCCTGATGCGCCGCAGCCGCAGCCCGCTCTCCGCCCTCACCGCCCGCGAGCGCGACGTCCTCCAACTGATGGCCCAGGGCCACCGCAACGGCGACATCGCGGCCGAACTGCACGTCACCGAAGCCGCCATCCACAAACACATCCGGAGCATCTTCACCAAACTCGGTCTACTGGCCGACGAAGCAGGCCACCGACGAGTCCTGGCCGTCCTCACCTACCTACGCGAGCAGTGACGCATCGGAGACCAGCGGATCCGTGAGCGTCGAGCGGCCGTTCGCACAGGCGCTGAGGAAATATGTGCGGTCCTGAAGACCGTCAGCCCAGCGACAGCCGGCGGATGCCCGCACGCTCCACCTCGGCGGTCTCCGCGCCGGTCAACGGCTCGCGGTCGGTGGCCTTGCGCAGGAACGTCACCTGGTCCCAGCCCAGCACGTCCGCTTCGTCCAACTTGAGGGTCAGGGGCGGGTTGCGTCGTCGTAGGCCTTGATGACGCGGCCCAGGAACGCCGCCACCGTGGCGCGTTCCTTGTCGGAGAGGGCTTCGACGGCGTCGTTGACGCCGTGGATGAGCGGGGCGACGTGCTCGAAGGCGGAGGCTTCCCAGTGGTCCGCGGGTGAGACGACGACTTTGCGGCGGTCGGTGGGGTGCGGTGCGCGGCCGGCATGGCCGCCTGCGACGAGCCGGTCGATGACCAGGGTGGTCGCCGCGGTGGAGGCGTCCAGGCGGCGGGCCAGTTCGGTCGGGGTGGTCGGCCCGTGTTCGAGGAGGTGGTCCATGACGGCGAGCCCGGCGGCGTCCACCTGCATCTGTCGGCTCAGGTAGCGCTCGAACCGCTGCTGGCGCAGCGTCAGAGTGCGCAGTTCGTCGCGGATGTCCCCGTACTGCCCCGCACCCCGGCGTGGATTCGCGGCACCCTTGTGCCCGGGGGTCGGCTGGCGGCCCTTCGCGGTCCCGTCGACGTCGGCCCGTTTGACATTCATGCCCCTTAGAATACTCGCAATATTGCTAAGAATATTGGTAATCAATGAGGTGGAATTTGATACGGCCCCCGCGGTCGGGCTCGGCGGCATCGCGCTGTTCCACCGTCTTCGGGTGTCAGCCCACGCTGTGGGCCAGCGGCTTCGCCTCGGACTCCCCGGTGCGGTCCTGCGATTCCTCCGGTCGCCCCGGCCACCAGAACCGCCGGCCGGTCAGCACCACGAGTGCGGGGACCAGCACCGTTCGGACGATCAGTGTGTCGAGCAGGACGCCCGCACCCACGATGACGCCGATCTGCGTCAGGGTGATCATCGGCAGCACGCCCAGGACCGCGAACACCGCGGCCAGCAGGATGCCCGCACTGGTGATGACACCGCCGGTGGACGCCAGGGCCCGCAGGACCGCCGCCCGGGTGTCGTGCCCGGCGACGGTGTCCTCGCGGGTGCGGGCGATCAGGAAGATGTTGTAGTCGACGCCGAGCGCGACCAGGAACAGGAACGACAGCAGCGGGACGTTGTCGTCCAGCGCGGGGAAGTCGTACACGGTGCTGAACACCACCTCGGCCGCGCCCAGCGCGGAGAAGTACGTCGCCACCACGGTGAGCACGAGCAGGACCGGTGCCACCAGAGCCCGGAGCAGCAGCACCAGGACGCCGAACACGATGGCCAGGACCAGCGGCACGATGATGCGGGTGTCACGGTTGGTGGCCTTGGCGACGTCGTACTCGCCCGCGGTGGTCCCGCCTACCAGGGCATGCGCGTTCGGGACGTCGGCGAGGGCCTGGCGCAGGCGCACCAGCGTGGCGTCGGACCGGCTGCTTCCCGGTGCGGCGTCCAGGATCACGTCGGTGACCGTGTACTGCCCTGACGTGGTGCCGGGCGCAACCGACGAGACGCCCTCGACGCCGTCGGCCGCCTGCGCGACCTGCGCCCCCGCTTCGGCCGAGGACACCACCGTCAGCGGCTGGGTGGCCCCGGTCGGCAGCACCGACTCCAGTGTCCGCGCGCCCAGGACGCTCTCGGGTGTCTTGCGGAACAGCTCGTTCTGCGACAGGCCCACGGACGTGCCGAACAGTCCGCACGCCAGTGCCGCGAGGACCGCCGTCGCGCCCACGCTCACGAGGACCGGACGCGCCGAGACGGCCCGGCCCAGCCTCGTCCACACCCCGTCGCGGTCCGCGGCGACCGGGTCGCCGACCCGTGGGATCAGCGGCCAGAACAGTCGGCGGCCTGGCAGCACCAGCGCCGCGGGCAGCACGACGAGACCGAAGAACATCGCGATGACGATCCCGCACGCGCCCGCGAAACCGAGTCCTCGGTTGACCGTCAGCTCGGCGGCCAGGAGGGTGAGCAGGCTCAGCACCACGGTGCTGCCGCTCGCCAGCACAGCGGGTGCGACACCGCGCAGTGCACGCCGCATCGCCGTGAACCGGTCCTCCTCCACCCGCAGTTCGTCGCGGTATCGGGAGACCAGCAGCAGGGCGTAGTTGGTGCCCGCGCCGAACACCAGCACCGACAAAATGCCCGCCGCCGAACTGTCCACCGCCACATCGACCTTCGGCGCGAGCGCGCCCACGACCACGGTGGCCAGCCGGTCGCCGACCCCCACGACGATCAGCGGCACCAGCCACAGCACCGGACTGCGGTACGTCACCAGCAGCAGCAGGGCGACCACCAGACCGGTGACCAGCAACAGCGTGGTGTCCGCGCCGTCGAACACCTTGCTCAGGTCCGCGGAGACCGCCGGGCCGCCGGTGACCTGGGCCCGCAGCGGCTTGTGCACGCCGTCGGACGCGACCTCGCGCACGTGCGCGACGGCCTTGTCGTTCTCCTTGCCCTCCAGCCTGTCCGAGACCGGCACCTGCACGGTGGCGACGGTGCCCTTGGGGTCGAACATCACCTCGGACGGGACGCCGTCCAGGCCGGTGACGCCGAGCGGCGCGGCCCGGCCGGCGACCACCGCCCGGTCGGCCTCGGTGAGTGCGGCGCCGTCGGTGCGGCTGTAGACGACGAGCACCGGCGTCCGGCCGCCGCTGTCCAGCCCGTCGACGATGTCCGCGGCCTTGGCGGACTGCGAGGACGCGGGCAGGTTGGCCCGGTCCGCACCGGGGGTGTTCGCCTCCGAGGGACCGAGTGCGAAGACAGCCCCGACGAAAGCCAGCGTCAGCAGCAGGACCGTGATCGCGAGTACACGCGGGCGGGTCGGCGCGTTCAAGAGCTTCGAGGGCGGCACGGAAGCCTCACAAGATTGCTAATTAGATTAGTAATTTTGTGACTGTCTCAGACTTGAGGGTGCGGCGCAACCAGAGTCCGGGCGTGGGGGAGCGCCATCGGCCGCTGTCTCCGTGCGGCCGTGGCGGCGACTGGGCGGCCAACGAGGCACTGCACGGTCGACCAGGGGACGACGACGGCGTACACAATCCTGCCCCGGTCAGCGCTCCGGGGTGGTGAGGGTCTCGGTGCCGTCGATGAAGGCCCGGGCGACGTCGGAGAGGCGGCGGTTGTGGGAGCGGGCGTAGCCGCGCAGTGTGGTGAAGGCCTGTTCCATGTCGATGTTGTGGCGTTCGGCGAGTTTGCCCTTGGCCTGTTCGATCAGGACGCGGCTGCTCAGCGCGTTCTGGAGTTGTTCGTTGAGGACGTCGCTGCGGTGGGTGGAGCGTTGCTGCAGGAGGCTGATGGTGGCGACGTCGGCGAGGGCCTGGGCGATCTGCGTGTCGACCGTGTCGAATTCGCCGGGCGTGGTGCGGAAGAGGTTGAGGGCGCCGACGACTTCGTGGCGCAGTCGCATCGGGAGGGCCTGGACGGCGGTGTAGCCGCTGCGTCGGGCCTCGGTGACGAAGCGCGGCCAACGGTCGGCCTGTGTCGCGAGGTCGGCGACGGTGACGGGTGCCCCGGTGCGATAGCACTCCAGGCAGGGGCCTTCGTCGTTCTGGAGCTGGAACAGTTCGAGGAGGCGTACGCGTTCGTCGGAGGCGGCCATCACCCGCAGGTCGCCGTTCGGATCGGCGAGCAGAACGCCGGCCGCGCTCACGCCGAGCATGCCGACGCAGCGGTCCGTGAGCAGGCGCAGGAAGTCGATGAGGTCGAAATCGGCGACCAGGTTGTCGGCGAGTTCGACGAAGGTCTGGGCCAGAAGTCGTTCATCCATCGGGATCGCTCTCAGCGGTGATTGTTCCCGTCGTCCGGGGACGCGGGTGTCTGGTGGGGCCGGCGATCGGCGAGTCGTCAGGTGTCATCGCGGGTTGCCTCCCGATTTCCGGTGGACTCCGGGGTGAAGCGCAGAGTGCGGGCCACGACGTCGCGTGCCACGTCGGCGAGTCGTCGCTCGTGAGCGTACGCGTGGGCGCGCAGCCGGATGAAGGCCTCGTCGATCCCGACGCCGAGTTGTTCGGTGAGCATCCCGGTGGCCTGGTCGATCTCGGCGCGGTAGCCGCCCAGATCGACGGGGTCCGCATCCGGGGTTCCGTCGTCGTCGGGTTCGACCGGTGCGCCCGGTCCGGCGAGGGGTGTCCCGAGCAGGACGAGGGCCGCGGTGTCGGCGAAGACCAGTGCGTCGGCGAGGTGTTCGGGGTCCAGGTCACCGGAGTGGTGGGCGTACAGGTCCAGGACGCCGGGGCTGATGGCACCGACCTGCAGAGGGAACGCGAAGACCGCGCCCGCGCCGGCCTGGGTCGCGGCGGGTGCGAACACCGGCCACCGGTCCAGGACGTCGTTTGCGCGCAGGTCCCCCGCCAGGACGGCGGTGCCTTGGGCGAAGGCGTCCACGCAGGGGCCTTCGCCGAGGGTGAGCTGCAACTCCTCCAGTTGCTCGCTGATGTCGTCGGTGCTGCACAGCGGGTGGCTGCTCGTGGTCGGCGACATCGCGGACACCCCGGCGCCCTGGACGGGGAGTGCCGCGACGGCGGCGGTGCACACGTCCAGTACGCCGACCCGCGCTCGGCGCCGGGCGGCGTGTTCCGCCACCAGGACCCGGATGCGCGCCGAACGGGCGACGGCGTTCACGGACGGCACCTGCTGCGGCGAGATGCACGTGTCGTACACGGCCGTTGCGTACGGCCGGGCCGACGTCGCGCCATGCCTACCCCCGCCATGCCTGGGTGACCTCGTGGGTGGCTCGCTGGGCCTGGCTCACCAGTGCGGAGCCGAGCGATGCCCGGGAGTTGCCCAGCAATGCCTCGCGTACCCGGTCGCCGCTCAGCCAGCCGCGGACCCGACCGGCGCGCGTGCGGTGCGCCGCCTGCGGGTGTGCGGTTGCCGCGGCCGCATTGGCGGCGGTTCTGGCGAAGAGGATGACCTGTCCTGTCTCGGTGGAGCCGGGGACCGGTGCGGCGACCCTGATGGTGCGTTTCGGAGGCGACGGATGGGTGGGGAGGCCGAGGACGAGGGTGCCGGTTCCGGTGAGGGTGAGGAGCCGGGCCACGATCGGGTTCGGGTTGTGCAGCCGCAGGTAGCCGCCGGCTTTGGCGGCGTCTCGGGAGATGTCGAGGAAGACGTGCAGGCCGCCGCTGTCGCGGAAGGTCACGTCGGACAGGTCCACATCGATGGCGGAGTGGCCGTCGGTCAGGCAGCGTGTCATCGAGCCGCGCAGCTGCGGCTCGGTGGCGAGGTCGATTTCGCCCTGGAGGGTGAGCAGGGCCCCGGCAGTGGTGTCGCACCGGTAGATGGTCAGGTGGAGGGGGACGGGCCGGCTGTTGGGCATGGCGCCTCGGATCCGAGAGCCGACCGGGTAGGCCGCCCGCGAGTCGGTTGTCGGCTCCGCGGGCATGGTTCCCGGTGGTGAGGTGCGTTCGGCGGGCGAAGGGCCGGTCAGGCAGCCGGAGGTCCAGGGCTCGGACGCGGTCGATCTCCCTCGGGGATGCGCCCGGGCGTCGGACGAACTATCCGCTCCCTGAAGGCATCCGTGTCGGTGCCAGTGTGCCGTCGGGGTCTGGGACGTCCGTACCCGAGCATAGTCCTCGACGCGGCACCATTGTGCGAACCCCGTCACCCTGCCCGCGCATTTCGAGAAGCCAAGACGCGGGACCGCGTGTTCGCCGATCGCCGGCAGGACCCACCGCAGTCTCCGTCGACTGACTTCGGTCGTTCAAGCGCGGCTTGACGGGTTGTCAGGCCGTGGGCGGGGACGGGGACAGTCGGAGGAGCCGGTCGCGTTGGCGCGGCCCCAGGCCTTGGAGTCTGCGGTTCTCCGCGATGTCCAGGTCGAGCAGGAGGCGTGCGGCGCGGATCTTGCCGACGCCGGGCAGCGCCTCGAGTACTTGGCGTACCGGGATCTTGCCGGCTACCCGGTCCCTGCGGCCGAGCAGCGCGGCCAAGGTCAGACTGCCTTCCCTGAACTCGGAGAGGACCGCGGCGCGTTCGCGGCGGACCGCGGCCGCCTTCGTGAGAGCCGCTTGACGGGCCTCGGGGGTGAGCGTGGGCAGTGCCATCGGAATCTCCTCGTACGCGGTTCCGGTTGCGACGATCGGTCGGTCAGTACCTTCGGCGCCTGCCGTGGCGGTGATAGTCGTCGTGGTGGTCACGGCCGTATCGGGCGCGGCGGAAGGTGCCGAGGATCCACGCGATCAGGAGCCCGATCGCGACGACCCACAGCAGGGGCATGATGAAGCCGAACAGGAACAGGACGACGGCCACCACGACGATCAGGACCAGGAACCGTGAACCTCCACACGGTCATATCCGCGGGGGCCCGGCGAAACGGTACGAGGTGCGCGATCCGGCATCTCCGGAGCATTGCCGACCTATACCGTAGGACTGAGTCAACGCCTCACCGCCGCTCCTGTCAACCGACCGCAGGATCAGGGGAGTTCGTACGCCTGGGCGAAGACCGCCTGGGCGAAGACCCGCAATGCCCGGAGAAGCCTGTGCCATCCACACGAGCGGCATGGTGACGAAGCCAGCCCCGAGCAGCGCCAGGGCAAGCACCGCAAGAGCGATCCAGATGGGCACGGCCGGGCCTCTACACGGTCGCACGGGCACGGGGTCGGCGGGGCCCGGCCGCCGTGAACGCTTCGGCGTCGGGCCTGTTCGGGTCGCGCCGGCGGGACTACGTTGTGCATAGCGGCCCCAGCCCCCGGCAGCGAGACGATCCGTCCGGTCCGGGCAGGCGCGAGATGGCTGCAGACGCCAGGACTTCCTGCCAGGACCCCTCAAGTCGCTTCACGCGCCTACGGGTGAGCACCGCCGATGCGGCAGCCGATGTGCGCGCCAACCTCGTCGGCGCGGTCGAGCGGATGACCGGCCGGTCACACCGAACGGCGACCCCCGCCCTCGCCGGTACCCGTCCTGCGCGACGCAGGCCGGTCCTGGGGAGGGCGCACGGTACGACCGCCGCCGACCGCACCCCCGCGGTCCCCGGCCCTGCGCGACCGGCCCGGAAAGCCGATCCCCGCAGTCGACGCACCGACGCTCACAAGGAGCACTGGTCATGGGCATCATCGCCTGGATCGTCCTCGGCCTGGTGGCCGGGGTCATCGCCAAGATGCTGGTCCCCGGCAAGGACCCCGGCGGCATCATCGTCACAGCGCTCATCGGCATGGCCGGCGCCCTGCTCGGCGGCTTCATCGCCGTCCGGGTGTTCGACGTCAACGGGACCCAGGGCTTCTTCAACCTGTCCACCTGGGTCAGCGCCGTCGCCGGATCCGTTCTGCTGCTCGTGGGCTACCGCTCGATCACCAACCGAGGCTCACGCACGAGTAGCCGAGGCCGGAGCAGCGGTCGAAGCCGTGGCCGCAGCCGCGGCTTCGGGCGTCGGGGCGCTCGGAGGTGACACCGCGCCGCCCATCGTGACTGCCGCCCTCATGCCGACACCCTGGTATCACCCTCGAGGAAGCGCTCCCCGACCGCCCGGACCGCCCGGGCCGACGGGACGCCCGCTCGCCGTCAGCGACCGGTGCGGCCACCGCGCCCGCGCCGCAGGCGCTTGGCTCGCCGACCGCGCGAACAGTGTCTTCGACTCCTGGCGCTTCATCGTCGCCCAGACGGCCGTTGCCGTCGTCTTGGCTGTTTTCAACCGCTTGGCCCCCGAAGACCGCTGGGTGCCCGGGCCGCTGCTCGGTCTCGCACTGATCCTGGGGCCGCAAGCCGCCTACGCGGCCCCGCTCGTCCTGCTCAGCCAGATCCGCCTGGCCGACACGGCCCGCATCAACGCCCAACCGTGTTCTCAAGCCTGACGGTCTGATTCCGGGACGGCCGCGCTTGAGGCTGCGAATTCATTGCGGCACGCTGCGCCCGCGTGGCTCGTACTCACGGGCAAGGGTGCGGAGCTATGCGGTTAGGCTGGTGACGTCGGGTCAAGACCCCGCCCGCGCACGGCACACAGGCCGAACGGCACTGTGTGTGGCGCGATGACGGGAGCCCCCACATGTCCGTGGCCCCGATCGGCTGGGTAGCCGGCCGCCTCTACGCGGCAGCGGGCTGGCTCACCGGTCCGCGTTCTCCCGACGACTACCTCCGTTGGGTCGATCCGATGCTCAGCACCCGTCATCCGGCGGGACGCGTGGTGGCGGTGCGCGCCGAGACGGCGGAGGCCACCACGCTGACGATCCGTACGGGCCGTGGCTGGTCCGGGCACCGGCCCGGGCAGTACGTCCCTGTGGGAGTCGAGGTGGACGGCGTACGCGTATGGCGTACGTACTCCCTGACATCCTTGCCCGGACGGGCCGACGGATGCGTGGAGATCACCGTCAAGGCACGGCCGGGCGGTTGCGTCTCCCCACTCCTGGCGCACCGCACACTGCCCGGTCAGGTGCTGCGGCTCGGCCCCGCCCAGGGGGAGTTCACGCTCCCGACCCTCCTCCCGCAACGCTTGCTGATGCTCACCGCGGGCACCGGCATCACGCCGGCCATGGGTCTGCTCCGGGCACTCGCACACCGGCCCCACGCGGGCCTGGACGTCCTGCTGCTGCACAGCGTCCCCGGTGCGGACGACTGCCTGTTCCGCGACGAACTCCGGTCCATGGCAAGCCGATTGCCGTGGCTCCGGCTTCACGAACACCACACCCGGGGGCACTCCGGGCCGACCGGCCGCCTGACTCTCCGGCAGATGGCCGAGCTGTGCCCGGACTGGCCGGAGCGGGAGACGTACGCCTGTGGACCCGAGTCGATGCTCGACGGCATTCAACGCCACTGGGCGCGCGCGGGTGTTGCCAGGCGCCTGCACGTCGAGCGGTTCGTGCGCACCGTACGCGCGCTGCCGCGCACGCCACGCGTCGGCGGGCCTGTCCGGTTCGTGCGCTCCGGCGTCGAGGCCGAGGCCGACGACTCCGCCCCGCTCCTCGAAGTCGGCGAGTCCGCGGGTGTGCTGCTGCCGTACGGCTGCCGCCAGGGGATCTGCCACGGCTGCGTCGCCGCGCTGACGTACGGCCACGCCCGTGATCTGCGCACCGGCGAGATCCATACCGAGCCGGGCCGCCTCATCCAGACCTGCGTATCGGCCGCGGCCGGTCCTCTCGGCCTCGACATCTAGCACCGAGGAGAACATCCCATGACCGCACTCGCTCTCGAACTGTCGAAGCCGACGACATCCCCGGCAGACTCCCCGGCCGACGACCTCGGCGCGGAACTCGACCGCATCCGCGCCGAGATCACCGCGGACCGGGGCGCCGCCGACGCCCGCTACATCCGCAACGTGATCGCCGTACAACGCGGCCTCGAACTCGCCGGCCGGGCCGCACTGGAGGTCTCGCTCTTCCCACCCGCATGGCTGGCGGGAACGGCGATGCTCAGTGCCGCCAAGATCCTGGACAACATGGAACTCGGCCACAACATCCTGCACGGTCAGTGGGACTGGATGGCCGACCCCGCCGTCCACTCCACCACGTGGGACTGGGACTTCCTCACCCCGGCGGACGCATGGCAGCACACGCACAACAACCTGCACCACAGCTGGACGAATGTCGTCGGCCGGGACCGCGACCTCGGATATTCGATCCTGCGGATGAGTCCCGAACAGCCGTGGAAGCCGGTGCACCTGGCCCAGCCGCTCTACAACGCCATGCTCGCCCTGGTCTTCGACTGGGGCATCGCGCTGTTCGACCTCGAGACCGACGCGGCGGCGACCGGCCGCAAGCGCCGACGCGACATGCGGACGGAAGTGAAGGCCCTGGTGCGCAAGGCTGTCCGTCAAGTCGCCAAGGACTACCTGCTGTTCCCGGCACTCGCCGGACCGTCCGCGCTGCCCTGCCTGCTCGGCAACCTCGCCGCGAACACCGTGCGCAACATCTGGGCGCACACGATCATCTTCTGCGGCCATTTCCCGGGTGACGTCCGGACCTTCGCCGAGGACGAGGTCGAGGACGAGACGCGCGGCGAATGGTACCTGCGCCAGATTCAGGGCTCGGCGAACATCCAGGGCGGCCCGCTGTTCCGCGTCCTCAGCGGAAACCTCGGCTACCAGATCGAACACCACCTCTTCCCCGACCTGCCCAGCAACCGCTACGCCCAGATCGCCCCCCGGGTACGCGGACTGTGCGAGCGGTACGGCATTCCGTATGTCACCGGACCGCTGGCACGGCAGTACGCCTCGATGTGGGGCCGCGTCCTGCGCTACGCCTTGCCGGGCGATCGCCGGGCACGCCCGAGCGGCTGACCGGGTTCACGGCCCGGAAGTGGGCGCCGCGTGAGCCGGGAGGGCGAGGAGGAGCGCGCCGGTTCCGGTCAGCGCGAACAGCCGGGCCACCATCGGGCTCGGCCTGTGCAACCGCAGAGTGCCGCCGGCCCTGGCGGCGGCCTTGGAGATGTCGAGGAAGACGTGCAGGCCGCTGCTGTCGCAGAACGTCACTCCTGCCAGGTCGACGTCGATGACGGAGGAGCCGTCGAGCAGGCACCGAGTGAGGGCACCGCGCAGCAGGTCCGCCGAGGCGACGTCGATCTCGCCTTCGACGATGAGCAGAGCCCCGGTGGTGCCGGAGCCCGTGTGGACGACCAGATTGACGGGGAGCGGTTGTCGGGTACGCATGGTGCCTCGTTCCGGATGCCGACCGGAGCACGTCGCGTGGATGCCGGACTCCCGGCTCCGAACGTCGAATTCTCCGAGCGTCGTGGTGCGTTCGATGCGGGTGAAACGCTGCAGCCGGGGTCCGGGGCAATGAACGCAGCAGGTTCCCCTCAAAGGGGATGCGCGAGGCAATCGGACGGAGGGTCCGCTCCCCGCAGGCATCTGTGGCGCGTGGTGGTGTGTGCCGTCGGGGTCTGGGACGTCCGCACAGCAGCCTAGTCTCCAGCTGGTCACGCGGACGGGAAAATCCGACAACCTCACCCTTGTGCTCGATTGTGACGTTCCGACCCCCGAGACGCGCACACCCGTCCGCCACGCAGGGCCCGCGCGGGTCCGCGCCGCAGTAGATTGGGAGTACCGAGGACACTTCGTACGCCGACTTCGATATCGGTGTCGTGCTCGGCGAGCAGCCATGCCGGACGGGTTCGCACCCTTCCGGGGGCAGGTCGGCATCATGACCGCGACCGACGATCGTCTGGCGACGACCGTACCCATTCATGCCATTCCCGCGCGCGTCGCGCTGACCCCGCCCGGAAAGGCTGTAGGGCGACTCGACGGCGCGTGGTGGCCCCGCTCCCGCGACCTCGCCCGCGAACTCCCTTCCCTGGTAAGGGCAATGGAAGACGTGGGCGTGATCACCCGCGCGACGGTGAACCCCGCGCTCTGGCAAAGCGTCCCCCGGCGGGTCCCGGCATCCGGCCGCCTGGTCAAGGTCGGCTGGTTCACCGACGAGCAGGACCTCCACGAAATCATGCTCCTGTCGCACCGCGCGGGACGCTGGGAACTCCTCGTCGTCCCGCCGGAAACCGCTCCGAGCACAGCGCAGCGGATGATGACGGCCGCGGCGACGGCAGGCGACATGCGCAGTGCCACCGTGCTGGTCCACACCATGAGCACGCCCGTCCCAACCCGCACCGACCTCCGGGACGTCGACGACCCCTCGGAGAGCGACTGGGAAGCCGAAGGCGGCCACCTGCGCGTCACGCGGGACAGCCCTTTGCCCATTGCGACCGCCATGGGCTGACCGGCGCCACCGTCCGCCGCGCGTCGACCCCCGACAACTGCTCTAGAGGTACTGGGCAATTCGCCGGCGTGCAGGTCGTCGTCCAAACCGACGTCGGCGATCACGGCCGTACGCCCGCCCCCGCGCGACTCTGCGGTCCGTTGGACAAGTTCCTGTCGCCCAAGCGTCTTGTCCAACGGGGTGTGGACAGAGAGTCGCCGTCTCGACGAGAAACGGCCCGACCTGCGTTGTCGCAGGTCGGGCCGCATCTGGCGGAGGATACGAGATTCGAACTCGTGAGGGGTTGCCCCCAACACGCTTTCCAAGCGTGCGCCCTAGGCCACTAGGCGAATCCTCCGCCGGACAGCTTACCGGAGGGTTCGGGGTGGTCGCGCACGAGTATCCGGGGAAGGGGGCGGGGGAGTGGTGGGAGCGCGCGGGGGTTCGGGTCGGGTACTGTAGGCGCGGACCCCCCGTGTGGCGGCATCCTGCTAAACCCCCCCAGGGCCGGAAGGCAGCAAGGGTAGGCGGGCTCTGTCGGGTGCACGGGGGGTCTTCAGCGTTCCTGGGGGTGTGGGGGCGGGGCGCCGGACGTGCTTGGCTCCGGATGTGGGTGGGTCCGGCTATCGTCGTCGTCGTGTCGCTTGCCCTCTACCGTCGCTACCGCCCCGAGACCTATGCCGAGGTCATCGGGCAGGAGCACGTGACAGATCCCCTGCAGCAGGCCTTGCGGAACAACCGCGTGAACCACGCGTACCTGTTCAGCGGGCCACGGGGGTGCGGCAAGACCACGAGTGCGCGCATTCTCGCCCGGTGCCTGAACTGTGTGAAGGGTCCGACGCCGACGCCCTGCGGGGAGTGCATGTCGTGTACGGACCTGGCGCGCGGCGGGCCGGGGAGCATCGACGTCATCGAGATCGACGCGGCGTCGCACGGTGGTGTGGACGACGCGCGTGATCTGCGGGAGAAGGCGTTCTTCGCGCCTGTCAACTCACGGTACAAGATCTACATCATCGACGAGGCCCACATGGTCACGTCGGCGGGCTTCAACGCGTTGCTGAAGGTGGTCGAAGAGCCGCCGGAGCACCTGAAGTTCATCTTTGCGACGACCGAGCCCGAGAAGGTCATCGGGACGATCCGCTCGCGTACGCACCACTACCCCTTCCGGCTCGTGCCGCCCGGTGTGCTCCGCGATTACCTGGAGCAGGTGTGTTCGACCGAGGGCATCTCGGTCGACAAGGAGGTCTATCCGCTGGTCGTGCAGGCCGGCGCCGGGTCGGTGCGTGACTCGATGTCGGTCATGGACCAGCTGCTGGCCGGGGCCGACGAGGGCGGTGTGACGTACGCGATGGCGACGTCGCTGCTCGGGTTCACCGACCGGGCGCTGCTCGACGACGTGGCGGAGGCGTTCGCGGCGCGGGACGGGGCGGCGGCGTTCCAGGTGATCGACCGGGTGATCGAGGGCGGGTTCGACCCCCGGCGCTTTGTGGCGGACCTGCTTTCGCGGCTGCGGGACCTGGTGATCCTGGCGGCGGTGCCGGACGCGGCCGACAAGGGGCTCATCGACGTACCGGCCGACCAGTTGCAGCGCATGGTCGCGCAGGCGCGCACGTTCGGGCAGGCCGAGCTGACGCGCGCGGCGGACATCGTCAATGCCGGGCTGACCGAGATGCGCGGGGCGACCTCGCCGCGTCTCCAGCTCGAACTCATTTGCGCGCGCGTGCTGTTGCCGGGTGCCGGTGCGGACGAACAGTCGCTCGGGGCACGGCTCGACCGGCTGGAGCGGCGTGTCGAGCTCGGGACTCCGGGGAACGCGTTCGCCGGGGCGGGTGGGTCCGCCGGGTCCGCGGGGTCAGGCTCTGGTGGGTCGGGCTCTGGTGGGTCGGGTCCCGGTGGGTCGGGTGGTCCGGCGGGCGGTGGCGGCGGATTCGAGGAGGCTCCGCCTGTGCAGCGGGCGCCTGCGCCTGCGGCGGCGGTACGTCCGGCCGCGCCGGCCCGCGAGGTCCCCGCCCCGGCACCAGTCGCCGCCGAGGCGGCGGCCGCTCCCGCGAAGACGCCCGGCGCGTGGCCGGCGGCGTCGCGTCCGCAGCAGCAACCGCAGCAGCAACAGCCGGTTCAGGCGCAGCAGGCCGCCCCGGCGGCGCCGCCCGCGGCGGTTCAGGCGCAGCCTCGGCCGCAGCCTTCTGGCGGTGGCGGCGATGTGAACCGCGTCCGCGGGATGTGGCCGCAGATCATCGAGGCCGTCGCGCGGCGCAAGCGTGTGACGTGGGTGCTGCTCCAGCGCGCGGGCGTGGCCGGGTTCGACGGGTCGACGCTCCAGGTGTCGTTCGAGCACGCCGGGGCCCGCGACGGGTTCGTCAACAGTGGGCACGACGAGGTGTTGCGCCAGGCCGTGATGGACGCGGTCGGCGTCGAGTGGCGCATCGAGTGCATCGTCGACCCGGGAACGGGCGGCGGCTCGGGGTCCGGCGGCGGTTCGGGACCGGGCGGGGGCTTTGCCTCCGGTGGCGGCTCGGGCGGCGCGGGAGGCCCCGGCGGTGCTTCGGGCGGCGGCTTCGGCGGTGGCGGCGGTGGCGGGCGTACGCAGGCCTCCGCGCCCCCGGCCGCCACGCAACCACCGCAGCCCCCGGCCCAGCAGGCTCCCGGGGCGTGGCCCGCGACGTCGCGTCCGCCGCAGCAGCAGACGGCCTCGGCCGTCGTGACGCAGGCGGCACCGGTGTCCGCGCCCGCGCCGCCGGTGTCCGCGGTCCCGTCGCCCGCGCCGCGTCCGCCTGCCGAGCCACCGCATATGGAGGAGCCGCCTCCGATCGAGGCGTACGAGCCCCCTCCCATGCCGGAGTACATGTCCGGCCCCGTCGACATGCCGCCGCCTCCCCCGGACGACGCGGTCGACTACGCGGACGCGGCGTCGTACGAGGACGAAGAGGTCGGCTTCGGCGGGGTCAGCAGCCAGGAACTGCTGGCCCGTGAGCTGGGTGCGACGGTGATCGAGGAGATCCCCGGGCACTGAGAAGGAATCGGATCACCGCGCACGGGGGCCCGCATGCCCGGTGTGATGATCGCATCGGGCGCGCCGCCCAACGCCACCCTTCCCGCGTGCCTCTTAACACCGCCACACCTCTTCACCCCGTAGTCTCAAGCCCAAGTGGCAGCCGCGATCCGGGCTGCCGCGGACAGCGACGAAGGGTGCGTCAAGTGTTTCCCGGTGGAGGCCAGCCCGACATGCAGCAATTGCTGCAACAGGCGCAGAAGATGCAGCAGGACCTGATGGCCGCGCAGGAGGAGCTTGCGCGCACCCAGGTGAAGGGCACCGCAGGCGGCGGCCTCGTCACCGCGACCGTCAGCGGCGCCGGTGAGCTGCTCGCTCTGGAGATCTCGCCCAAGGCGGTGGATCCTGAGGACACGGAGACACTCGGCGATCTGATCGTCGCCGCCGTCCGCGACGCCAACCGCGCCGCCGCGGAACTCGCCTCCCGCACCATGGGCCCGCTGGCCCAGGGCCTGGGCGGCGGAGGCGGCCTCGGCGGTCTGGGCCTGCCGGGCATGTAGCCGTACGGCACGACAGCACGCCGGCACCACAACAAGACAGCAACACGGCACGCAGCACAACAAGACGACAGCACCACAGGCACCACCGCAGACACCAGTGGTACCAAGCACCAGAAGCACCACGAGACCGAGCCGAGGAGCCCGCAGGTGTACGAAGGCGCCGTTCAGGACCTCATCGACGAGCTGGGCCGCCTGCCCGGCGTCGGTCCGAAGAGTGCGCAGCGCATCGCCTTCCACCTCCTCGCCGCCGACCCCGCCGACGTGCGCCGCCTGGTGAACGCCCTCGTCGAGGTCAAGGACAAGGTCCGCTTCTGCGCCACCTGCGGCAACGTCGCCGAAGCCGACCAGTGCCGCATCTGCCTCGACCCGCGCCGCGACCCCGCCGTCATCTGCGTCGTCGAGGAGTCGAAGGACGTCGTGGCCGTCGAGAAGACGCGCGAGTTCCGCGGCAAGTACCACGTCCTCGGCGGCGCGATCAGCCCCATCGAGGGCGTCGGCCCCGACGACCTGCGCATCCGCGAGCTCATGACCCGGCTCGCGGACGGCACCGTGACCGAGCTCATCCTGGCGACCGACCCGAACCTGGAAGGAGAGGCGACGGCGACGTACCTGGCCCGCCTGTGCAAGCCGATGGGTCTCAAAGTGACCCGGCTGGCCAGCGGGCTGCCGGTGGGGGGCGACCTGGAGTACGCCGACGAGGTGACCCTCGGGCGTGCCTTTGAGGGGAGACGACTGCTCGATGTCTGACGACGACCTGACCGACTTCACCGCGGAAATCGCCGACCAGATCGAGAGCTTCGTGGTGGCCGTCACGGAGGTGGCCCGCGGCGAGGAGCCCGGGGCGGCCGTGTCGATGCTGCTGCTGGAGGTCTCGCAGCTGATGCTCGCGGGCGGCCGACTCGGCGCGATCGCCGACGTCGTGCCCGACGAGCGCTTCGAGCCCGACTCGGGCCCGGACCCCGACGTGGACGCGCTGCGCTCGTCGCTGTCCGTCCTGCTCGAACCGATCGACGTGTACTACGAGGTCTTCGACCCGTACACGCCGCGTCCCAAACCGGTCGCCTTCCGCATCTCCGACGACATGGCGGACGTGGTCACCGACCTGATGCACGGCCTCGCCCACCACCGGGCCGGGCGTACGACCGAGGCGTTGTGGTGGTGGCAGTTCTCGTACCTCGCCAACTGGGGTGCGACCGCCAGTGCCGTGCTGCGCGCGCTGCAGTCCGTCGTCGCGCACGCCCGCCTCGACGCGGCGACCGCCGAGGGCCTGGAGTCCGCGGTCGACGACGCGCTGGGCGACGAACTGGCCGACGAGCTCGCGGAGCAGCTCGACGACGCCGTCGTGCTCGGCGGTCCGCAAACTGCCCCGACAACGGCCTGAATCTCCGCAGTACGCCCTGATGCCCCGAATTCTCCCCGGCTTGGAACCCCCGGCACTGCCTGCCGGGGCCACCGGGGACCGGCACGGCAGTCCTGGCAGCGGACAACCGGAACCGCAGCTTTTCGCGGTTTCGGTCGTCCGTACGCCACATTTGGCGGCTTTCACTCCACCCTGTTCAAAAAGTGATACGTACGTCTCACTATGTGAATAGAGGTTGGGCCGCCCGGCCGCCTCGTTAGACTGTGCCGACCGCAGCAAACACGAAACGAGGAGCGCACGTGGGCCTTGTCGTGCAGAAGTACGGAGGCTCCTCCGTTGCCGATGCCGAGGGCATCAAGCGCGTCGCCAAGCGGATCGTCGACACCAAGAAGCTCGGCCACGAAGTGGTCGTGGTGGTGTCCGCCATGGGCGACACGACGGACGAGCTCATCGATCTCGCGCAGCAGGTGAGTCCCATCCCTGCCGGCCGCGAGCTCGACATGCTGCTCACCTCCGGTGAGCGGATCTCGATGGCACTCCTGGCGATGGCGATCAAAAACCTCGGTGTCGAGGCCCGGTCGTTCACCGGCAGCCAGGCGGGCGTCATCACCGACTCCGTTCACAACAAAGCGCGCATCATCGACGTGACGCCCGGCCGCATCCGCTCCGCGCTCGACGAGGACGCCGTGGCGATCGTCGCCGGCTTCCAGGGCGTGTCGCAGGACACGAAGGACATCACCACCCTGGGCCGAGGCGGCTCGGACACCACGGCGGTCGCGCTGGCCGCCGCCCTCGACGCCGAGGTCTGCGAGATCTACACGGACGTCGACGGCGTGTTCACCGCCGACCCCCGCGTGGTGAAGAAGGCCCGCAAGATCGACCGCATCAGCTACCAGGAGATGCTGGAGCTGGCGGCGAGCGGTTCCAAGGTGCTGCACCTGCGGTGCGTCGAGTACGCGCGCCGCTACAACATGCCCGTCCACGTGCGCTCGTCCTTCTCCGGACTCGAGGGCACCTGGGTACGAAGCGAGTCCGAAGGGGACGACGTGGAGCAGGCGATCATCTCCGGTGTCGCCCACGACACCAGCGAGGCCAAGGTCACCGTGGTCGGGGTCCCGGACAAGCCGGGCGAGGCCGCGAAGATCTTCCGCACGGTGGCCGACGCCGAGATCAACATCGACATGGTCGTGCAGAACGTGTCGGCCGCGTCGACGGGTCGCACCGACATCTCCTTCACGCTGCCCATGACCGACGGCCACAAGGCGATCGAGTCGCTGACCAAGGTGCAGGAGGGCATCGGCTTCGAGTCGCTCCAGTACGACGACCAGATCGGCAAGATCTCGCTGGTCGGCGCCGGGATGCGCTCGCACCCGGGGGTCACCGCCGAGTTCTTCGAGGCCCTGTCCAACGCCGGCGTCAACATCGAGCTGATCTCCACGTCCGAGATCCGCATCTCGGTGGTCTGCCGCGCCGACCAGGTGCCCACCGCCATCCAGGCCGTCCACACCGCATTCGGGCTCGACGCCGAGTCCGAGGAGGCCGTCGTCTACGGAGGTACCGGCCGATGAGCGCCGCCAGCAGCACCCGCAAGCCCACCCTCGCCCTCGTCGGCGCGACCGGTGCGGTCGGCACCGTGATGCTCGAGCTGCTGTCGACGCGTCAGGACGTGTGGGGCGAGATCCGCCTCATCGCCTCCGCCCGCTCGGCCGGCAAGAAGCTCGTCGTGCGCGGCGAGGAGGTCGAGGTCCAGGCGCTGTCCGAGGAGTGCTTCGAGGGCGTCGACGTCGCGATGTTCGACGTGCCCGACGAGGTGTCCGCGCAGTGGGCGCCGATCGCCGCCGCCAAGGGCGCGGTCGCGGTCGACAACTCCGGCGCCTTCCGCATGGACCCCGAGGTCCCGCTGGTCGTGCCCGAGGTCAACCCGGCCGCGGCGCGCATCCGTCCGCGCGGCATCATTTCGAACCCGAACTGCACGACGCTGAGCATGGTCGTCGCCATCGGCGCGCTGCACGCCGAACTGGGGCTGCGCGAACTGGTCGTGTCCTCGTACCAGGCGGCGTCGGGGGCCGGCCAGCCCGGCATCGACACGCTGCGCGAGCAGCTCGCCAAGGTCGCGGGCTCGGCGACGCTCGGCACGCAGCCGGGCGACGTACGCCGCGCGGTGGGCGAGTTCGGCCCGTTCCCGGCGCCGCTCGCGCTCAACGTGGTGCCGTGGGCCGGCTCGCTGAAGGACGACGGCTGGTCGTCCGAGGAGCTCAAGGTCCGCAACGAGTCCCGCAAGATCCTCGGCCTGCCGGACCTCAAGGTCTCCGCGACCTGTGTCCGCGTCCCGGTGATCACGACGCACTCGCTGAGCGTGCACGCGGTGTTCGAGAACGAGGTCACGGTCGCCCGCGCCCACGAGATCCTCGCCGAGGCGCCCGGTGTCGTGCTGTGCGACGACCCGGCCAACGGCGAGTTCCCGACGCCGGCGGACGTGGTCGGCACCGACCCGACCTGGGTCGGCCGGGTGCGCCAGGCGCTGGACTTCCCGAACACGCTCGAGATGTTCATGTGCGGTGACAACCTCCGCAAGGGCGCCGCGCTCAACACCGCCCAGATCGCCGAGCTGATCGCGGCCGAGCTGGGCGACCAGGGCTGAGCCACCAGAGCTGAGCCCCACGGCTGAGCCGCCCTGCCGGTACGTACCGGCAACGGCGGAACCGGCATACATGCGTACGTCCGACGCCCCCGATCCCGCACCCGCGGGACCGGGGGCGTCGGACGTACGTCCCGTTGTCCGTGCGCCTGTTTTGTCGATGTCTCGACCCTCAAGAAGCCCCTCCCCGACGGGCTGTCACGCAGTAGCGTGTCTCCCCAGGCCGACAACCTGATTTTCCCGGAGCGACCCGGTGGTCCCCGACGACTTCCCGGGAACTTTCCGAACAACCTTCCGGGGCGACTGGGTGTCTAACGTTCGTGGCGGAGTTGGTGGGGGTGGAACCACGGGTCAAGCGGGGCGTCCGCCCTGCGCACCCGCCTGTCGACGTGCCGGTCCCCGGGCCTCCGGGGACCTCGCCGACGGCCTCCGATCCGCCGGGGGGCGGATGGGAGTCCATGGACTCGCTGCTCGGGTACGCGGTGTCTGACGTGGCGTCCGACATCGCTCCCGACACCGCGCCCGAGGCCGGACCCGGCCGGTCCGCCGAAGGGCCGGAACGGAGAACCATCTCGGACGCGGAAGCGTCCGACGGTGCGGGGGTCTCTGTTGATCTGCTGACCGAGACATATCGTGCGCACTACGGCACACTGCTCAGGCTCGCCGCGCTGCTGCTCGACGACCCGCACTCGTGCGAGGACGTCGTCCAGGAGGCCTTCGTCCGCGTCCATGTCGCCCGACACCGACTGCGAGAACCGGACAAGACGCTGGCGTACCTGCGGCAGACTGTCGTGAACCTCTCGCGGTCGACCCTGCGCCGACGGCTGATGGCCATGCGTCTGATGCCCCGGCCCGCGGCGGACGAACCGGCCGCGGAGGAAGGTGCGCACAGTGTGCTGGAGCGCGACGCCCTGGTCAGGGTGCTGCGCGAACTGCCGAGAAGGCAGCGTGAGGTGATCGTGCTGCGCTATTACGCGGATCTGACGGAGGTTCAGGTGGCTGACCTGCTTGGACTGTCGGTCGGTTCGGTGAAGGCATACGGTTCGCGGGGGCTCGAGGCGTTGCGGGCCCGGATGGAGACGTCGTGAGCGCGATGAACGAGGACCCGGGGGCGGCCGGAGGGCGGTCCGACGACGGCATGCCCGACGGCCTGCCCTTCGAGCTGCGCCGCAGACTGAACGACGCGGTGTCGGACATCCGCCCCGCACCCGATGCGCTGGACCGGCTGCGTGCCGCGGTGCCCGCGCGGCGCAGGCGGCGCCGTGCCATGGTCCTGACCACGGTCGGCACCGTCGCGGTGCTCGCCATCGCGACGCCCGTCGTGCGGACCGCGGTCATCACCGACCAGACGTCCCAGAAGAGCGGTACGCAGGCCGACGCCGATTCGGGCGAGGACGTCGAGAACGCCGACGGGAACGGTGCGGACGACGACGGCCGGGGCGGCAACGACGGCCACGGGTCGCTCGGTTCGAGCAGCTCCGGCAAGGACGACGACGACAATTCGCGTCCGTCCGTGTCCCCCCTGAACACGCCCGCGACCCCGACCACGCTGCCCACGTTCGGCCTCATCCCCACGCCTCCGGCTCCCGACCAGCCGACCGCCACGGCCGGGCCGACCATCACCCCGACCACGGCCACCGCGACCGTCGGGCCGACCGGCGCCACGACGCCGCCTCCGGTGCCGGCGTGCACGGTCAACGACCTCGAGCAGGGGTCGGCCACGGTGCTCGGTGCGGCGGGTTCCGACGGCATCGCGTACGGCGTCGTCGAGATCCGCAACACGTCGCGGCGCGACTGCTCGATCGGCGGGCCCGGCAACGTCATGGTCGCGACCGCGCCCGGCAATCCGCCGATCCAGGTGTCGGTCATCGTGCACCAGAGCTCGGACCCCGCGGTACGGCTGCCCGAGGTGGCCGCCCCGACGGGTCCGCTGACGGTGCGCAAGGGTGCGGCGTACGAGTTCCAGTTCGCGTGGCAGCCGACGGCCGGCACCGGTGTCGGGGGCAGCTGTACGCCGGGCGACAACCCGCCCGGTCCGCCGCCGCCCGTGCCCGCGCTCGGGTACGCCCTCGCGGACGGCGGCGTGAAGCTCGCGGACGTGCGGTTGACGGCGGCGTGCGGCGGTGTGGTGTACCGCACGGACGTGTACCTGTCGGGGGCCTACCCCAAGGCATGACCACGGCGTGACCACGGCGTGACCGCACGGCCACGGCACGGCCACGGGACGGTCGCAGCCCGGAGTCGGCACGATCGCGACGCCGGTCGGGACCCGAGGGTCCGCGGCCCTTCCCGCCCCGGTTACCGTGGTCGCGTGCACCGCTTCCTTTTGCAGCCGCGCTGGGTGGCCTTCCACGTCCTCGTACTGGTGGCCGTCCCGGTGTGCGCGGCGCTGGGGCTATGGCAGTTCCAGCGGTACAACGAGCACAGCAAGTCCACCGAGAAGGCCGCCGAGACGAAGGTCTCGGCCGAGCCCGCGGTGGCGCTCGCGGAACGGTTGCGGGGCGGTGTGCGCGTGACCACCGACGACCGCGGCCGCACCGTGTTCGTCGACGGCCGCTACGACGCCGCGAACCAGCTGCTCGTGCCGGGTCGCGAGGTCGACGGGCGGGAGGGCTCGTACGTCCTGACGCCGCTCGAACCGAAGGGCGGGGGCGACCGCCTCCTCGTCGTCCGCGGCTGGGTGCCGGGCACTCCGGGGCCGGAGGCCGTGCCGCCGGTGCCGGCGGGCGACGTACGCGTGACCGGGCGCCTCGAACTGTCCGAGACCGAGCACGGGTCCGGGATCGACCGGCAGGTGGGGCTGCCCGCGGGGCAGGCCTCCCTGATCAATCCGCCGGACCTGGTCAACATCCTTCCGTACCCGATCTACGACGGGTACGTGGCACTCGACACGCAGGACCCGGCGTCCCCGGCCGGGCTGACGCCGGTGCCGCCCGCCAAGGCGCAGAAGGGCGGCGGCATTTCCGGCCGTGCCTGGCAGAACCTGGGCTACACCGCGCAGTGGTTCGTGTTCGCGGGGGCGTCGGTGTTCCTGTGGTGGCGGGTCGTGCGGCGCGAGATCGAGGAGCGCCGGGAAGCCGAGGAGGCCGCGGTGCTGCGCGAGTTGGGCCTCGAACCGCAGGAGCCGCAGGTCTCCGCCTGACCGCTCGCGCGGACAGGACGAGCTGAGCCGCACCGACCCGAACCGACCGAACCGAGCCGAGCTTGAGCTGCCGACCCGGCGGGCGGGAACAGCCCGCCCGCCGGTCCGACGCTGCCCGGCAGCCGTCCGCGACTTCGCCCGCGTCCGGCTACGCGGCCTTCGGCATCTCCAGATGCCGCTTCACGAAGTCGAGTTCCTTGCGCACCTGCCGGATGCGCTCCTCGACGACCGCCGAGCCGTGTCCCGCCTCGTACCGGTAGACCTCGTGCACCGCGCCCAGTTCGCCGAGCCGCGCCACGTAATTCTCGATCTGCCGGATCGGGCAGCGGGGGTCGTTGAGGCCCGCGCTGATGAACACCGGGACGCGCACGCGGTCGACGTACGTGATCGGCGACGACGCCGCGTACCGCTCCGGGACCTCCTCGGGCGTACCGCCGACGAGGGTGCGGTCCATCGCCTTCAGGGCCTCCATCTCGTCCTCGTACGCCGCGACGTAGTCGGCCACCGGCACCGCCGCGAGGCCCAGCGTCCAGTTCTCCGGCTGGACGCCCAGCCCCAGCAGCGTCAGGTAGCCGCCCCACGAACCGCCGGACAGCACGAGGCGCTCCGGGTCGGCGAGACCGGACGACACGGCCCACTCGCGTACCGCGGCGATGTCCTCCAGCTCGATGAGGCCGACCCGCTCGCGCAGCGCGTCCGTCCAGTCCTTGCCGTAGCCGGTCGAGCCCCGGTAGTTGACCCGCACCACCGCGAAACCGTGGTCGATCCACACCGCGACGCCGGGGGCGAAGTGGTCGCCGTCGTGCGCGGTCGGGCCGCCGTGCACCTCGAAGACCGTCGGGTACGGCCCCTCGCCGCCGCTCGGCCGCGACACCAGCGCGTGGATCACCCCGCCGGGCCCCTCCACCCACGCGTCCTCGACCGCCACCGAACCGGGCGCCCGGTCGCCGGGCGGCACCAGCACCGTGCCGCCGCCCGTGGAGCGCAGCTCGCTCGGGCGTTCGCCGCTGGACCACAGGTACTCGACGCTGCCGTCCGGTCGCGCGGTGGCGCCCAGGACGGTGCCGGCCGGGGTGGCGAGGCGTTCGAGGGCGCCGGTCGCGAGGTCGTAGCGGTACAGCTCGGACCGTGCGTGGTGGTCGTGCTCGACCAGCAGCGCGCTCGCGTCCGGGTACCAGTCCACGCCCACGTCGCCGGGCAGCCCGAGGGCGATCTCGCGCTCCTCGCCGGTCAGCGGGTTCCAGATCATCGGCTCCCAGCGGCCGCGGCGCTGGTGCGACACCAGCACGCGGGAGTCGCCGAACACCGGGGCGAACCCGGTGCAGGACAGGCCGGAGGCGGGGGCCTCGCCGGGGGTGCCGTCGTGCAGGTCGGCGACGAGCGACCCGTCCAGGCGTACCGCGCGCAGCGACGGGTGCATCGTGTCACCGTGCTCGCTGTGCTCGATCACGACGAGCGTGTCGTCCTCGGAGAGCGCCGAGACGCCCGCCGACTCGCGGTGCCGGTAGATGGTGGCCGGCTCGGCCCCGGAGCGTACGACGTGGACGGTCGAGCCCTCCTCGTCCGTGGAGCGGGCGACGACCGCGAGGCCGTCGGCGCCGATCGCCAGGCCGGCCGGGTACGAGGGGGCGAGGCCGGGGGCCGCCTCGACGTCGGGGCCGCCGCCGAACGGCTGCCGCATCCACACGCCGAATTCGTCACCGTCGGTATCCGCGAACCACCAGATCCACTCCCCGGTCGGGTCGATCGAGGCCATCGTGGTGCCGTTGGCCCGCTCGGTGACCTGCCGCTGTGCGCCGGTGCCGCGGTCCCAGGCGTAGATCTCGTACGTACCCGACGCGTTCGACAGGAAGACCGAACGGTCGGGGGCGTGTTCCGCCCAATCGGGCAGGCTCACCCGGGGGGCCCGGAAGCGCCTTTCCCACGGGGGCGCGGCGTCGTCGAGGGGAACGGCGGAATCGGCGGTACCGGGGGAGTCTGCGGAATCAAGTGGACCCACGGCAGCGACCGTGGACGCGGAGTCGGACATGCGCTCCATTGAACTACGCCCGCCCGCCGCCCGGCGTGTACCCGGTCCCTCCGGTCGCGACTCCGGCCCCAGGGGCGCACCCGCGCACCACGGGCACCGCGGCGGAATCACCGCGGGCACTTGCGGGAACACGCGGGAACACGCGGTAGCGCCGCGCGGGAACACAGCGTGCCCCGCGGCGGTTGAACATCCAGGCGAACCGAGGAGCGACCCGATGGCATCACGAGCACTGCGCGGCCTGGTCACCGGCGGAGTGGCGCTTGCCGCCGCCGGGTGGGCGCTGCGCGACATCCCGGACGAGTTCGGCGGCAAGGCGAGCGGCGACCGGCTGGCCCGGATGGAGGGGTCGCCGCGGTTCCGCGACGGGTCCTTCCACAACTCGGTGCCCGCGAGCGTGCTGGCCGCGAGCAGCGCGCCGCAGATCATGCGCGAGATGGCGCGCAACCGTGCGGCGCGGCGTCCGACCGGAGACGTGCCGCTCGTGTCCGCGCCGAGCACCCCGGCGTCCGCGGACGGCGTGAGCGCGATCTGGTACGGCCACGCCAGCACGCTCGTCGAACTCGAAGGCCGCCGCATCCTGTTCGACCCCGTGTGGAGCGAACGCGTCTCGCCCTCCCAGCTCGTGGGGCCGCGCCGCCTGCACCCGCTTCCGGTGCCGCTCGCCGAACTTCCGGCGCCCGACGCCGTCGTGATCTCGCACGACCACTACGACCACCTCGACCGCGCCACCGTCAAGGCGCTCCTCGCGGCGCATTCGGCGCCGTTCCTGGTCCCGCTCGGCATCGGCGCGCACCTGGAGCGCTGGGGCGTCCCCGCCGAGCGCATCGTCGAACTGGACTGGGAGGAAGAGGCCGTCGTCGCCGGGCTGCGCTTCACGGCCACCGCCGCCCGCCACTTCTCCGGGCGTACGCTGCGCCGCAACGACACCCTCTGGGGCTCGTGGGTGGTCGCGGGCGCCCGGCACCGCGTGTTCTACGCGGGGGACTCCGGCTACTTCGACGGCTACGCCAAGATCGGTGCGGAGCACGGCCCGTTCGACCTCACGCTGATGCCGATCGGCGCGTACAGCCCCAACTGGCCGGACATCCACATGGACCCCGAGGAGGCTGTCGCGGCGCACCTCGACCTCGGCGGACGCCTGCTCCTCCCGGTGCACTGGGCGACGTTCGACCTGGCCCCGCACCCGTGGGCGGAACCGGTCGACCGACTGCTCCGCGAGGCCAAGGCGACCGGCACGACTCTCGCGCTGCCGCGCCCCGGTGACCGGGTCACGACCACGCTTCCCGAGCAGGCTCCCTGGTGGGAGACCCTGGTCGCGGCAGGCTGAGACAGGGATCGACGCGCCGCCCGCTCGCGGGCGGGGCCGGGCGGTCGACCTTCGGGTCGGCCGCCTTTCGGCTGTTCAGCTGTCGTCTGGGGTGTCGCCTCAGCTGATTTCTCAGCCGTCGTGGCGCTCGCGGTAGTGCTTCCGCCAGCGCGGCGTCGAGGCGCCGTCGAGCACGGTCACGACGACGTCGTGGGCGAGTTCCGGCGTGATGGGGGCGTGGCCGAACAGCACCCGGTGGTACGTGGTCGCGCCCAACAGGTCCAGCAGCAGGTCCAGATCGGCGTCGGGGCGGATGTCGCCGCGCTCGACGCCGCGGCGCAGCGCCGCCTCGGTGGACGCCCGCCGCGGATGGAAGAACGTCTCGGCGAAGATCCGGTCCAACTCGGGGTCGTCGGCCAGGTCGGCGACCAGCGCGGGGAGCGTACGGCGGCCGAAATCGCCGCCGAAGGCGCGGCTCAGCGTCTCGATGCCCAGGATCAGGTCGCAGTGCGTGCACCCGGTGTCGGGGGTCGGCGCGTTGCCCATGCTCTCGGTCAGGGCCGCGACAACCAGCCGCTGCCGTGAGGGCCAGCGCCGCCGGATCGCCGGTTTGGTGGTCCCGGCGCGTCCCGCGACGGCCTCCATGGTGAGCCCCGAGTAGCCGGATTCGGCCAGCAGTTCGCGCGTCGCGTCGAGGATCGCCGTGTCGAGGGCGGAGTCCCGCGGACGACCGACAGGGCGGGCTTCCGGCCCGGCCTCGGCGCGGGCGGCGGGGGCCGCGCCGGATCGGTTTCCGGGGCGGGGAGGCGCGCTCCCGGGGTTGGCCATGGAGCCCAGTATAGGTAGCATCCAATTTAATTCCGATCCGAAACGGAACGAAATTAGGGAGGGTGCATGTCCCGCTCCACAGGTGATGCCGGCTCAGACCACGGTGCTGATCGGTCCGATGGGTCCGATGGGTCCGATCGGGGTGCCCGGGCTGCTCGGGATGGTCGGTCCGGTCGGCCGGATGGTCCCGGTCGGTCCGGTGGGTCGGCCGACGGCTCCGACGTTCGCGGGCGGGCCGAGGGAGGCCGCCGTACGGCATCCGTTGACCTCGCCGAAGCACCCGGATCCGGCGCGGCCATCGGCAAGGCGGGCGGGAGCCCGTCGCCGGGCGGGAGCATCTTCCAGGCCCCCTACACCGCGATGACCTGGGGCATCGTGCTGTCGGTCAGCCTCGTGGCGTTCGAATCGATGGGCGTGGCAACGGTGTTGCCGGAGATCGCCGGCAAGCTCGGCGGCCTGAACGCGTACGGCTGGGGACTTTCCGCGCTGATGCTGGCCAACCTGGTCGGCACCGTCGCCGCCGGACGCTCCGCCGACCGCCACGGCCCCGCCCGCCCGCTCGGGATCGGTCTCGCGGTCTTCGCGGTCGGCTGTGCGGTGACCGGCGCCGCCCCGAACTGGCCGGTGTTCCTTGCCGGGCGCTTCATCCAGGGGCTCGGGGTCGGTGCGGTGATGGCCCTCGCGTACACCGCAATCGGACTGGTCTACCCGGAGCACCTGCGGGCCCGCATGTTCGCGCTGGTGTCGGGGGGTTGGACGGTCCCGTCCCTCGCCGGTCCGGCGTTGGCCGCGGTGATCGCGGACCATGTGCACTGGCGCGGGGTGTTCGTGTTGCTGCTGCCGCTCATCGCGGTCGCGGCGGCGATGGCGCTGCCGCCGTTGCGCAGCCTGGCGTCGGCCGGCGCCGCAGCGAAGCGCGGCGGCACGAAACTTGCGTCGACGGACACCGCTGTTCCGCACTCCACCACCTCGAACTCCCGCGCGGCAGAAGCGGCTTGGTGGAAGGGGCCAGTCGCGTACGGCCTGCTGGTGAGCGGCGGCACCGCCCTTCTGCTCGGCGGCCTGGAGTTCACCAACCTCGGGCTGCTGCTGCCGATGGCCGTCCTCGGTGCCGTGGTGGCGGTCGTCGGGTTGCGCCCCGTCGTCCCGGCGGGCACGCTCACCGCCCGGCGCGGTGTGCCGACCGGGGTGATCCTGCGGTTCCTGCTGTGCGGCGCGTACTTCGGCAGTGAGGCCTTCCTGCCGCTCGGCCTCACTCATCTCCGCGGACTGAGCACCACCGAAGCGGGTCTCGGCCTGTCGGCGGGTGCCGTCACCTGGGTGATCGGCGCGGCATGGCAGGGACGCGTGGACGGCCGCTGGGCCGGGCGTCCCCGGACCGGTCCCGTCGCCGCCGGGTTCGCCCTGCTGGCCGTGGGCATCGTCGCCATGGCCGCGGGCATCCTCGTCGATGCGGTGCCGCCTGCCGTCGCCCTTGTCGGATGGGCGATCGGTGGTGCGGGCATGGGAGTTGCCTTCAACGCCGCGACCACGGACACCATGGAGCAGGCGGCCGCCGACAGTCAGGGCGCGACCAGCGGAGCGATGCAGTTGTCCCAGACGCTCGCAACTGCCGTGCTCAGCGGGCTCGGTGGTGCGGCGATCGCGCTGGCCGACGCGCACGGCTCGACCACGCGTACGGCGCTGGCCGCGACGTTCACCCTCACCACCGTCCTCGCACTGGTCGGCATCGCCCTGGCCCACCGCATCCGGGCGGGCGTCCGCTGACCGACGGCTCTTGCGCTCTGTGGTCGCGCGCGTCAGGCTCCCTGGAGAAATACCGAAAGACTCTTCGATATATCAAAATCCCTGCTGCTCCGGGAGGCGCTCATGACCGGCGGTTCTGACCACTTGGACGTGTTCACACTCCCGGGCAAGGCGGCCGTCGTCACCGGCGCCGCCTCGGGCATCGGACGTGCGGCGGCGGTGGTCCTGGCCGAAGCGGGCGCGGCGGTCGTGCTGGCCGACGTCGACGCCGCGGGGCTGGCGGTGACCGCCGAGGCGGTACGCGCCCGCGGCGGCCGTGCCGCCGTCGTCCCCACCGACGTCACCGATGCCGCCCAGGTCACCGCGCTCGCGGAGCACGCCGTCGCCGAGCACGGGCGCATCGACGTCTGGGCCAACGTCGCGGGCGTGATCCGGTCCGCCCCGGTGGTGGACACCACCGAGGAGACCCTCGACCTGATCATCGGCGTGAACCTCAAGGGCACGTACTTCGGCTGCCAGGCCGCCGCCCGCGTGATGACCGCCCAGGGGTCGGGCGCGATCGTCAACGTGGCGTCGGCCGGGGCGGACATGCCGGCGCCGGGCATCTCGGCGTACGCGCTTACCAAGGCGGCGGTGCTCATGCTCACGCGTACCCTCGCCGTCGAGGTCGGCCCGGCGGGCGTACGCGTCAACTCCGTCGCCCCCGGCTTCATCGACACGCCCATGGTCCAGGGCTACTGGACCGCTCCCGACGGCAGCGTGGACCAGGACGCCCGCACCCGCACCATCGGAAACCGCGCCGCCCAGGCGCCACTTGGCGTCATCGGCGAGCCCCGCGACATCGCGCTCGCGATCCTCTACCTGGCCTCGGACGCGGCCCGCTTCATCACCGGGCAGACCGTCCGCCCCAACGGCGGCGTCGTGATGCCCTGATGCCCTGAACGCCTGATGTCCGCCGGGCGGCGGCGGCGGGCTCTCGGCGGGCTCTTGGCGGGCGTCAGATCCAGACCGTGCCGAGCCATACCGCCGCCCCGGCGAGCAGGAGAAGGGTGATGTTGAGCCCGATCTCCCGGACTTCGCCCCGCGACAGATGCAGCGTCATGCCGCCGATCTGCACGAGACACAGGCCGGCTGCGGCAACGACCGCGAGCCACGCCGCAATTCCGGCAAAAGGCACACGGATGTGCGCAACGCACAGGGAGCTGTCATGGCGCGGTACGAGCACACCTGCATGATCCGAGGCGACGGCGGTCAGGCGATCCGCGCCGTACTGGACCGGATATGCGACAAGTGGACGATGCTCATCGTCGCCACGCTGCACGAACAGCGCCTGCGCTTCAGCGAGTTGCACCGGCACATCCCCGGCATCTCGCAGCGGATGCTCACCTTGACCCTGCGCAACCTCCAGCGCGACGGGCTGGTCTCGCGTACCGCGTACGCCGAGGTGCCGCCGCGCGTCGAGTACGCGCTCACCGCACTCGGGAAGAGCCTCATCCCGCCCGCTCTGGCGCTCGCGGGATGGGCGGTCGAGCACAACGCCAAGATCCAGGCCAGCCGGGCCGCCTTCGACACCCCCGACACTCCGGCGGACACCGGAACCCGGGCGCCCGGCGACCTCACGAGGCCTTGAGTCCGCCCGTACTGCCGCTCGGGCCGCCGTCGACCCGGTAGCCGAAGGCCAGGTAGCGCAGCGGGAGGTGGTCCAGTGTCACGGCGGCCTCCTCGGCGGCGTTCCGGAACGCCTCCTCGAACCGCACGATGATGGCCATCGCCTGGTTGCCGAAAGCGAACGCCCCGTGACCGCAGCAGGATTCGTCCTGCGGGACGCACTGCGCGTGGTCGGCGTGGCCGGCCACCGCGTCGCGGTCGATCCGGGCCACCGCGGGGTCGCCGCCGGAGGCGATCCACCACCTTCGGACGACCTCGCTGAGCGGCTCCACGTCGTACGTCACGCTCGCCACGTTCAGCGCGTCGTGGAACTCCTGGTCGAACTTGGGCCGTTCTTCGTCGGACAGGGCCGCGTACACCGCCGGTCCGGTCATCTCCAGCGGAGTTGCCGCACCGTGCTCCGTCGAGTGGGTCGCACTCATGACCACCAGTGTGACCCGCCGCCGCGGCGAACGCGAGAGGGCCTCCCGGATAAGGGACTTCAAATGCGGATCGACCGCGGAATTTCCACCCTGTGCGGTCAACCAGGGGCCCCGACAGCACATTTCGGCCGCCGCGTGCCGTCTCAGAGCGGAACGGCGCGGTCGGCGGCCTGGCGCAGCTCGTCGCCGTCGAGCCGGATGTACGCGTCGGGGATCGAGCGCGCGTCCCAGCGGTAGTGGAGGTGCAGGTCCTGGCCCTTGTCCGCGTGCGGCGCCCAGAGCGAAAGCACGTGCATCCCACCGCCCTTGGACATGCCCAGCGAGCCCGTCGGCAGCTCGCGTGTGTGGGCCACGCAGTCCATGTCCCGGCCTGGTGCGGTGAGTTGGAAGAGGCGGACGACCGGGCGTCCGGCGGACTCCCACTGCTGCTCCCACCGCAGCATCGCATCACGGCTGTGGTGCGTCGGTTCGCGGTAGTAGGTCCGCAGTTCACAGGCGATGCCCGTGGGAAAGACCCGGACGAGTTCCAGGCGGACGATCATTTCGGGTGAATCGAAGAATGTCCGGTCGACGCAGACCAGCCCGGGTGCGGCATTTCCCGGTGCGGGCGGGAGCGTTTCCATGGGGGCTCCTGTGATCGTTTTCCCGGGTACGCCCGTTCAATTGCGTCCAGTGTGACACGGGCGAGTGATCGTCAAAGGACGTCGGGAGTGCCGAGGGGGCGTTCCATGGAGGGTTGGATCCCTCCATGGAACGCGCGTCCATTTCGATCATGGGCAGGGTCAGGTCAAGGTCGGGGCGGAGTCAGGGGCAGTAGTGCGAAACCAGTTCGCCTTCCCCGTTCCAGGTGTACCAATTCCCGTGGAACGCCTCGGCCGTGCCGGTGGCGACGTAGTAGTGCCACCCGGATACGCATCCCGCGGCGAACGCGTTCCAGTCCGAGGTGGCCCACTGGGCGCGCATCACCCAGCGGGAGCCGTCCCACCACCACAGGTAGGCACTGACCGTCTTGATGTCCGGGTTGCCGCTGCAGCTGAATTGCGACCAGGCCTCCGGGGTCCCCAGAATCTGCTGGGTGCGGACGTTGAGGCTGCACGTGATCACGTGCCTGGCGCCGACGCCGCCGCCGGTGTTCGGCGGAGTGACCCGGGTTTCCGGCGCCATGGTCGGCGGCGGCAGTGTGGGCTTCGGGCCGGGGCCGCCGGGCGCGGCGACGGTCGTAACGGACGTGCCGGCCCACGCGTTCCCGTACGAAACACTTGCCAGAAGGCCGAGGAGAATCGCGGCTATCGCGATCAATCTCCGCGGGTTGTGCCCTGCGGTCGGTTTCATGCATTTCCCCCTGGTTCCGAAACTTCCCACCCTCGCAGGCCGGTGCCAACGAGGCAGTCGGGAGTGTAGCCAGAGGAAATTCGACCGAACGGAAGCTGCCGGGAATCTTCACATCAGGAATTCCGGCCACCGCCGGGTTGTCCGCCGATTCCTTGTGGTTGCTCCGCATGCGTGCGGCCGTTCGGCGACCAGGTCGCCGGACCGCTCCTGGGCCGCCTTCAGTTCCGCGTACCAAGTGTCGATACCCGTGGTGCGTATCGTCGATTCAAGAGCGGAGACCGCCCATGAGCAGCGAGCGCGTCGCCGTCGTCAGCGGCGGCATCGTCTGACCGCACGGGACGGGCTCCGCCCTCTAAGGTGCAGATCGCGACCGGTGCACAGCGCCCCTCGACCCGCCAGTCTGGAGAGACCCCTGATGAACGTGCTCCTCTTCGGTGCGACCGGCATGGTCGGCCAAGGTGTGCTGCGCGCGTGTCTGCTCGACGACCAGGTCACCGGCGTGACCGCCGTGGTCCGGGCACCGCTCCCCACCGAACACCCCAAGCTGCGCACGCTGGTCCACCGGGACTTCGGCGATTTCACCGACGTCGCCGACGAGTTCGCGGGCATCGACGCGTGCTTCTTCTGCCTGGGCGTCACCTCCACCGGCAAGCGCGAGGACGAGTACCGCCGCATCACGTACGACTACACCCTCGCCGCCGCCCGGGCGCTGCCCGACAACCCGAAACTGACCTTCGTCTACGTCTCCGGCGAGGGCACCGACAGCACCGAGCGCGGCCGCCGGATGTGGGCCCGCGTCAAGGGGCGCACCGAGAACGAACTCCTCGCGATGCCGTTCCACGCCTACATGTTCCGGCCCGGGTTCATCTTCGCGTCGCACGGCGAGCAGTCCCGCACCCCGGCGTACCGGCGCCTCTACAAGGTGCTGTCCGTCTTCTACCCGCTGCTCCGCCGCGTCGCGCCCACGTACATCACGACCACCGAGAACATCGGCCTCGCCATGCTCGCCGTCGCCCGGCGCAACGGCACCGGCGAACACATCCTGGCCAGCCGCGCCATCAACGAGGTGGCGGCGCAGGGGAGTTGACCTCCGCCACGGCACGGGCGAACGGCACCGGTGACGGAACGGGGTCACAGCTCGCCGGGACGCCCGTACCGGTAGAAGAAGGGGCCGTCGAACTGCCCGGCCAGTGCCCGGGTCAGGCCCGAGCTGTCTTCGAGCAGGCGGGCTCCGGGGTCGAGTTCGCCGGTCACACGGCGGGGATGCGGCTGCGCATTCCGGCGGCCATGTCGCACATGGCCATCCGGAAGATTTCGGCCTGGTGGTCGCCGAGGAATCCGGTGTGCCCGAACACCTCGAGCACGACCAGCCCGTGCATGTGGCCCCATGCGCTCATGAGGAGGGCCGTGGCGGGAGCGGGGATCCCTCGCATGCCCATGGGCGGCAACTGCTCCAGGTAGGCGAGGAGTTCGGGGGAGAGCGCCGCCGTTTCGGCGGAGGCCAGTTGCTTCGTGGTGTACCCGGCGAACAGCTCCCGCTCGAAGATCTCGCCGATGCGGCGCATCGCCAGGGTGGTCGGCCCCTCGGCGGGGGCCGAGTAGTACCGCAGCGGTGTGCCGTACAGGAGTTGGAACCGTTCGGGATGGGCGATCGCCCATCGGCGGTAGCCCTCGGCGGCGGTCACCACACCCGGTAGTCCGGGGTCGCGCGGAGCCTCCATGGCGTCCCGCACCGCGTCGGCGAGGTCGTCGTACGCCTCGGCGATCAGCACCGTGACGAGGTCGTCCCGGCTCGGGAAGTAGTGGTACAGCGCCTGCACGGTCATCCCGAGGCTGCGGGCGACCGCGCGCAGGGAGAGGGCCGACGGACCGTGTTCGGCGACCTGCCGAGCGGCTGCGTCCACGATCTCCCGCGTCGCGGCCGCCCGGCGGCGCTGGCGGAGGGTGGGGGCGGCAGGGGTGCTCTCGGCTGCGGACATGCGCCGACGGTACATCACGGATTTTGTCGTTGTCAGAAAATTCTCACACTGCCAAAGACGTCTCCTGTCCGACTAGCTTCGGTCGTGGCGACGCAGCGGGGGCCCTGCCGATGGGTGTGAACAACCGTTGCTGTAGGGCGTGTTCGGATCAAACGCGCTCCTGGTCGACCGTCCATGGGCCGCTTCCGCGCCCGCCGACTGCCTGACGTCACCGTCACCGCAGGACCAAAGGAGACAGCACGTGTTCGAACGCATAGCCGAACTGGCGATACGCCGGGCCCGGCTGATCCTCGTCGTCGCGGTCGCGGCCGTGGCCCTCATGGGTGCCGCGGGTGCCGGCGCGTTCGGCAAGCTCCAGGGCGGCGGGTACGACGATCCGGCGTCCGCGTCGAGCCGCGCCGCGGAAGTCGTCGAGAAGAAGTTCGGCGGCGAGACCAACCTCGTCCTGCTGGTCCGCCCCACCGACGGCGCCGTCGACGCCCCGGCCGCCCGGAACAGCGCCCAGGCCCTGGTCGCCGAGCTGCGCAAGGAACCGGATCTGGACAACGTGATCGCCTACTGGGACGCGGACAATCCCGATCTGCGCTCCGAGGACGGCAGCCAGGCGCTGGTGCTGGCCCACGTCAAGGGCGACGAGACCACGCGCGACAAGAAGGCCGATGGCGTCATCGACCGGTACACCGGGACGTACGCCGGAACTCTCGACGTGCGGGCCGGCGGTGCCGCGGCCGTCGGCAGCGAGATGGGCACCCAGGCCGGCAAGGACCTCCTGCTGGCCGAGTCCATCGCCATCCCGCTGACCCTCCTGCTGCTCCTCGTCGTCTTCGGCAGCCTCACCGCCGCCCTGCTGCCGCTGGCGATCGGGGTCATCGCCATCGTCGGCACGTTCGCCGAACTGTTCGTCCTCGGCAGCGTCACCGACGTCTCGATCTTCGCGGTCAACCTCACCACCGCCCTCGGCCTGGGCCTCGGCATCGACTACGCGCTGCTGATGGTCAGCCGGTTCCGCGAGCAGCTCGCCGCCGGAGCGAGCGTGGACGACGCGGTCCGCCGCACCGTCGCCACCGCGGGGCGCACGATCGCGTTCTCCGCCGCGACCGTGGCCGCCGCCCTCGCCGCGCTGCTGGTGTTCCCGCAGTACTTCCTGCGCTCGTTCGGGTACGCCGGGGTCGGCGTCGTCGCCATCGCCGCGGTCAGCACCCTGTTCGTCATGCCCGCCCTGTTCGTCGTCCTCGGGCACCGCGTCAACAGCGGGCGCATGCCCTGGGCCAAGCGGCAGCGCCCCGCCGGCCGGACGCCCCTGTGGGGCCGGCTGGCCCGTACCGTCATGCGGCGGCCCGCGCTGACCGCGCTGCCCGTCCTCGCGGTCCTGCTGCTGGCGGCGAGCCCGCTGCTCGGCGTCACCTTCGGCACGCCCGACGAACGGGTGCTGGCCGAGGGGGCCGAGAGCCGCGACGTCTCGTCCGCGCTGCGCGGCAACTTCGCCGGCAACGACGACGCGGCCGTCCACGTCGTCATCGACCGGGCCGTCCCCGACGCCGACCTGCGGTCGTACGCCGTCGCGCTGTCCGGCCTCGACGGGGTCGTCCGCGTCGAGACCGCCACCGGGACCTACAGCGGCGGGCAGCCCGCCGCGACCGGCCCCGCACAGGACTTCCTCGGCCGCTCCGACGCGCAGCAGCTCAACGTCGTCAGCAGCCTCCCGCCGAAGTCGGACGCGGCCCAGGACCTGGTCGGCGAGGTCCGCGGGATGGCCCCGCCGCCCGGAACCAAGCCCCTGGTCGGCGGCACCGACGCGGTCCTGGTCGACGCCAAGGACTCCATCGCCGACCGCCTCCCCCTGGCGATCGCGCTCGTCGCCCTCACCACCTTCCTCCTGCTGTTCCTGTTCACCGGCAGCATCGTGCAGCCGCTGCGCGCACTGGTCCTCAACCTGATCAGCCTGGCCGCCACCCTCGGCGTGATGACCTGGATCTTCCAGGACGGCAACCTCTCCGGCCTGCTCGGCTTCACCGCGCAGCCGATGGAGGTGTCGATGACCGTGCTGATGTTCTGCATCGCCTTCGGCCTGTCGATGGACTACGAGGTGTTCGTCACCAGCCGCATCAAGGAACTCCACGACGCGGGCGAGGACAACGAGTCCGCGGTCGTGCACGGCCTCGGGCACACCGGCCGCATCGTCAGCGCGGCGGCCGCCCTGCTCGCGGTGAGCTTCTTCGCCTTCGGGACCGCCAAGCTCAGCTTCATGCAGATGTTCGGCCTGGGCAGCGGACTGGCCATCCTCATCGACGCGGTCGCGGTCCGCGGCGTCCTCGTCCCCGCCGCGATGCGCCTGCTCGGCCGCTCGGCCTGGTACGCACCGCCGTTCCTGCGCAGGTTCCACGACCGCTACGGCCTCAGCGAGTCCGGCCCGGAGCCCGCCGCCACCCCGGCGGTGCCCGCGTACGCCAAGGACGCGGCCGACGCCTGACCGCCCCCCGCGGCGTGCCCGCCTTCACCCCCCTCGGGTGAAGGCGGGCACACCGTTTTGTGCGGCCCGGTGCCGCGGTCAGCCGTCCGCGGCCCGCTTGACCAGGTCGGCGACGACTTCCGGGCGGGACGTGTAGATCGCGTGGCTACCGGGCGTCTCGACGACGGTGGCGCCGATACGCCGCGCCATCGAGGCCTGCGCGGCGGGCGGGATCATCCGGTCCTCGGTGACGTGCAGGTACCAGCTGGGTTTCGCGTGCCAGGCGGCCTTCGTCACCATGCCGCCGAGGGCGTCCAGCCCCCAGGGCACTTGCGAGTCGGCCATGAAGGCCGCCTCCTGTGCGGGGACGTCGGCCGCGAACGCGTCGTGGAACTTGTCGCGGTCGAGGAAGAGGTAGCCGTTGACCGGCGGCAGGATGGGCGGTCGGGGCCCGTCGGACGGGAAGGTGCCGAGGAGAGTGTCGACCGACTCGCCCTGGTCGGGCGCGAACGCCGTGACGTAGACGAGCGCTCCGACCTTGTCGTGGTTGCCGGCCTCGGTGATCACCGCGCCGCCGTACGAGTGGCCGACGAGGACGACGGGGCCGGTGACGGCGTCGAGTACGTCACGGGTGACGGCGACGTCGTCGGCGAGGGATTTGGTGGGGTTCTGGACGATCCGCACGTCGAAGCCGTCGGTCGTCAGCAAGTCGTGGACACCGCGCCAGCCGGAACCGTCGACGAAGCCGCCGTGCACGAGGACGATGGTTGCGCTCATGGCGCCTCCACAAGTTGTTTGGTGGACGCGAGCGACGCTATGGACCTGAAATCCGCGGCGAATCCGTCATATGACTGACCTGGACGGGCGGGCCGGCTCCGAGGCCTCGCGGCGGTACCGACCTTTGAGGGGGCCGCGTAAGGTCGCCACGTGCCGGATTCGACAGGGAGCAGACTGGTGGGGCGCGCCCATGAGTTGGGCCTGCTGCGCGCTTTCGTCGACACCGCGTCGACGGACGGCGGCTCCCTGCTGGTCGTCGGCGAGGCGGGCGTGGGCAAAACGTCGCTCCTCGATGCCGCCGCCGGGCACGCCGCAGTACTCGGCATGCGGGTCCTGCGCGCGTCCGGCGTCGAGTTCGAGGCGGAGGTGAGCTTCGCCGGGCTCCATCAGTTGGTCGCTCCGCTGGCCGCCGAACTGGCCGTACTGCCACCCGATTCCCGGCGCGCGATCGGCGTTGCGGTGGGCCTTGCGGAGGGCCGCCCGCCCGACCAGCTCGCGCTGACGAACGCGCTGCTCGCCCTGTTGTCCAAGGCCGCGGGCCGGGACGCCGTGCTGGTGGTGGTCGACGACCTGCAGTGGCTCGACCGCGCGAGCGCGACCCTATTCGGCATCCTCGCGCGACGCCTTGCCGGCTCGGGGATCGGCCTGGTCGGCGTCGTACGGACAGGTGAGGGCAGCGTGTTCGAGGGCGCCGGACTCGCGGAGGTCGCCGTCGGACCGCTCGACGACGAGGCGGCGGCGGCACTGCTCGCCGAGACCTTCCCCGAACTGCCGGCCCGGGCCGCCCGGCAGGTGATCACCGAGGCCCAGGGCAACCCGCTGGCGCTGGTCGAGCTGCCGGCACACGTCGGCCCGACCGCCGCCGAACCGCCGCTCGGCCGTACGCCGGTCGGCCGACGGCTGCAACTGACCTTCGCCCGGCGGATCGACGGGCTCCCCGCCGAGACCCGCGCCCAACTGCTCCTCGCGGCCCTCGACGGGACCGGCGACCTGTTCCCGGTGTTCCCCGCCGGCGACCTCGAACCGGCCGAGCGCGCCCGGCTGATCCGCATCCACCCGGTCACCCGCGGCATCCGGTTCCGGCACCCGCTCACCCGTTCCGCGGTCGTGGAGCTGTCGACCGAGGAAGAACGGCGCGAGGCACACCGGCGCCTGGCGGGCCGCCACCCGGCCGGCTCCGAGCGGCGCGCATGGCATCTCGCGGAGGCGGCGTCGGCGCCGGACGAGCAGATCGCCCGGCTGCTCGAGGACGCCGCACTGAGGACGAAGGGCCGCGGCGACCCGGTCGGCGCCATCGGCCTGCTGCTGCGCGCGGCCGAGCTCAGCCCGGACTCCGACGAGCACCACCGCCGCGCCATGTTCGCGACGTACCTCGGCGCCGACGTCACCGGGGACCTCACCGATCCGCGCGCACTCGCCCCCGAACACGCCGGGCAGGGCCACACGGTGGCGGCCGCCGTCGCCGCCGCCTCCTACCTGGTGAACAGCGGGGGCGACATCGACACCGTCCACCGGCTGCTGCTCAACGCGCTGCGCAACGCCGGACGGCCGAGCGCGTCCTGGGACGCGCTGCTCAGCGAGATCGTCTACGTCCTCCAGGCGAACTGCTCCTTCGGGGCCCGCGCCGAACTGACGGACGACTACTGGGCGGCCCTCGACCGGATCGGCTTGGCGCCCCCGGAGATCCTGGACCTGCTGGGCACCACGTACCTGGAGCCCGCGCGCCGGGCCGGGCCGTCGCTGGCGGTCCTCGAGGAGGCGATCGCCGGCATCGGAGAACAGGCCGACCACGCCCACGCCGTGCGGCTGGGCATCGCGGCGCTGTACGTGGACCGGATGGCCGGCTGCCGCGACGCACTGTGGCGGGTGGTCGAGCACGGCCGCGAGGGCGGTGCGGTCGCCGCGGCGATCAAGGCGTTCGCGCTCCTGGGCTTCGACGGAGTGCTGAGCGGCGACTGGGACGGCGTGCTGCACCTGGCCGAGGAAGGACTCGCCTTCACGACCCGGCACCACTACCGGCTGCTCGGCGGCTTCCTGGAGTACGACCAGGCGATGGTCGCCGCGGCCCGCGGCGACCGCGAGACCGTCCGGCACGTCGCCGACGACCTGGCGGCCTGGGCGGCGCCGAACCGCGTCAACTTCGTGCTCCAGCTCGCGGCGCACGCGAAAGCCCTCGACGCCTTGGGCCACGGGGAGTTCGAGACCGCGTACCGCCACGCGGCCGAGATCTGCGCACCGGGGACGGTGCCCGCGCACAAGCCCGCGGCGCTCTGGGTCCTGCTCGACCTCGTCGAGGCGGCCGTCCGCGCCGGCCGGACCGAGGAAGCGGGCGCGCACGTCGCGGACATCCACCGGTCAGGTGTCGCCGACCTCTCGCCCCGGCTCGCCATGGTGGCGGCCGGCGCAACCGGGATGACCGCCCCGGCCTCGTCGTTCCGCGAGGCCTTCGACACCGCGCTCGCGACCCCGGGAGCCAGCCGCTGGCCGTTCGCGCAGGCCCGGATGCAACTCGCGTACGCCGAACGCCTCCGCCGGGCCCAGTCCACCTCCGAGGCCCGGCACCAGCTGACCAACGCCCTCGACACCTTCGACCGCCTCGGCGCCGTCCCGTGGGCGGCCCGGGCCCGCGCCGAACTCCGCGCCAGCGGCATAACCACCGCCGCCCACCCGGCCCCCGGCCCGACTGCCCCGCTGACCCCGCAGGAGCGCGAGATCGCCGCGCTCGCCGCCGCGGGCCTCACCAACAAGCAGATCGGCGAACGGCTCTACCTCTCGCCCCGCACCGTCAGCTCCCACCTGTACCACCTGTTCCCCAAGCTCGGCATCAGCTCACGAGCAGCCCTCCGCGACGCCCTCGCCGACCTGCCACCCGCCAACACCTGAGCCCACCAGCCCCCGAATCGACCGGCGACGGCGATCGGCAGCGGGATGTCGGTGGACGAGATTTCCGAGCCGGCCGGTCACAGCAACTCGACCGTCACGGAGGAGGTCTACCGCCATCAGACCCGCCCGGTCATCCAGACCGGCGCCGTGGCGATGGACGGCATCTTCGGCGACGACCCGGAGGTGGGTCCAAAGCCTTGGTCACTCAGTTAGACACCCAACGAGTCAGGGCCCTGATCCGCTTGCGCGGATCAGGGCCCTGACCTGGTACATCAGCGTCGGGGTGGCGGGATTTGAACCCACGACCTCTTCGTCCCGAACGAAGCGCGCTACCAAGCTGCGCCACACCCCGTTGATGCGCGTTTAGCTTAGCGGACCGGTGGGCCCAGGCGAAATCCGGTTTTGGTGGGGGAGAAGGTGCAGGTCAGGCGGGGGTGAGGGTGAGGAGCGTGGCCTCCGGGGGGCAGGCGAAGCGGAAGCGGGCGTAGCGGGACGTACCGCAGCCGGCGGACACGTGGAGGTAGGTCTCGTTGCCGGCGGAGTCGTAGCGGGAGAGGCCCTTCACGCGCTTGCGGTCGAGGTCGCAGTTGGTGGTGAGGGCGCCGTAGAAGGGGACGCAGACCTGGCCGCCGTGGGTGTGGCCGGCGATGACGAGGGGGTAGCCCTCGGCGGTGAAGGCGTCGAGGGCGCGGCGGTACGGGGCGTGCACGACGGCGAGGGAGAGCTGGGCGGAGCGGTCGGGGCCGCCGGCGACGAGTTCGTAGCGGTCGCGGTCGATGTGGGGGTCGTCGAGGCCGACGAGTTCGAGTTCGAGGCCTTCCAGCTTGAGGCGGCCGCGGGCGTTGTTGAGGTTCTCCCAGCCGGCGCCGTCGAAGCCGTCGCGCAGTTCGGTCCAGGGGTTCTCGACGCCGAAGCGGCGGGTGCCGTCGTCGCGGCGGAGGTAGCTGGTGGGGTCCTTGGGGCGGGGGGCGAAGTAGTCGTTGGAGCCGAAGACGTACGCCCCGGGGAGCGAGAGGAGGGGGGCGAGCGCGTCCAGGGTCTCCGGGACGGCCTCGGGGTCGGACAGGTTGTCGCCGGTGTTGAGGACGAAGTCCGGCTTCAGGGCGGCCAGTCGGCGCAGCCAGTCCTGCTTCTTGCGCTGGCCGCACACCATGTGGATGTCGGACACCTGGAGCACCCGCAGCGGGCGCGTGCCGCGGGGCAGGACGGGGACCTCGACGCGCCGGAGCCGGAACGATCGGGCCTCGTAGGCGGCGGCGTAGGTCAGGCAGGCGGCACCCGTGGCGGCGATCCCCAGTGGAAGCGCAAACTTCGTTCGCATTCTTCCCATGGTTCCAGAGGTCGACCCCGGACGGGGGGCCACTGGTCTGTGAGGCGTAACGGTCGGCCGGTCGGGAGCTCGCGTCGGAGGTCGGTCGGAGGTCGGTCGGAAGTCGGTGGGGGGCCGGTTGGCGGTCGGTGGGCGGCGCGGCAAGGGGTGACGCACGGGGTAATTGGGTGGGGGGTGCAACGGGGCGGCTGCGACACTGGGGGCATGGGTACCTTCAAGAGCCGCCTCCAGACCGACCTGACCGAGGCCATCCGCTCGCGTGACGAGCTGCGTTCCTCGACGCTGCGCCTCACGCTGACCGCGGTGACGAACGAAGAGGTCGCGGGCAAGGAGGCCAGGGAGCTCTCGGACGCCGAGGTGCTGAAGATCGTGGTGCGCGAGGCCAAGAAGCGCCGCGAGGCCGCCGAGGCGTTCGAGCTGGGGGGCCGCGCCGAGTCGGCGGCCCGGGAGCGTGCGGAGGGCGAGCTCCTCGCCGGGTACCTGCCCAAGCAGCTCGACGACGCGGAGCTGAAGGACATCGTGGCGGCGGCGATCGCCGAGACGGGTGCCTCGGGGCCCTCCGCGATGGGCCAGGTCATGAAGGTGGTCCGGCCCAAGGTCGGGGACCGCGCCGAGGGCGGGCGCATCGCCGCGGAGATCAAGAGCCAGCTGGGGAGCTGACAGCGGGGGACCAGGAAACGCGTGAGGCCCGCCCCGGGATCGGGGCGGGCCTCACGCGTGCTCGGGCCGGATCAGCGGTCGTTGCCCGGGGGCCTGGTCGTGCCGGGCGGGAATCCGGGGATCCCCGGAACGCCCGGAGTGCCGGGGGTGCCGGGCCGGTTCGGGTCGGGCTTGTTCTGGTCGTCGTCCGGCTTGTCCTCGGGCTTCGGCGGGTGCTGCGGCGCCGGCGGCGGGATGACACCGGGTGCCGGCGGAGTGAATCGCAGCTCCTGCTGGCCGGCCAGCGCCTTGCTCATCGCCTTCTGCCAGATCGGGGCCGGGACCGAGCCGCCGAAGACCTGGGTGACGCGCTTGCCGCCGATCATGATGCCGCCGGACGGCTCCATGGTCTTCTGCGTCTTCGGACCGCCGACCCAGACCGCGGTGGACAGCTGCGGCGTGTAGCCGACGAACCAGGCGTTCTTCTTCTCGTCCGTGGTGCCGGTCTTGCCGGCCGCCTCGCGTCCGATGTTCGCCTGCTTGCCGGTACCGCGCTCGGTCACGCCGTTGAGCAGGAAGTTGATGATGTCGGCGTTCTCCGCCTTCATCACCTGGCGGCAGTTGGAGCCGTCGACCGCCGGGATCGCCAGCTTGCTGCCGTCGAGGCGCGTGACCTCGGTGATCGCGCGCGGCTCGCAGTACTTGCCGCGGGCGGCGAAGGTCGCGTACGCGTTGGCCATCATGAGCGGCGTCACGGTCTCACCGCCGAGGGTCAGCGACGGGAGCTGCTGGAGCGGCTTGCCGTTGCCCTGGGTGATGCCCATGCTCGCGGCGAGGGTCGCCACCGCGCAGAGGCCGACGTCCTTCTCCAGCATCACGAAGTAGGTGTTGATGGAGAACTGGAGCGCGGTCTGCATGTCGTACGTGCCGAATTCGCTCTTCGACTCGTTCTTCAGACCTCCGCCCTTCACGTCCTTGCCCGTCCATGAAGTGGCGTAGAGGGGTTGGTTGTCGCAGTTTGTGAACTTTTCTTTGTCGTACTTGATGATGTACGAGTCGGTTGTGTACTTCTGATCCGGCTTGAACCCGGCCTCCAGGGCCGCCGCCGCCGTTATGGCCTTGAACGTCGACCCCGGCTGGAAACCGAACGCCGAGCCGCCGAGGGCCTTGTCGACCGAGAAGTTGATGACGGTTTCGTTCTTGACGTCCTCGAAGCCGTACGGCCGGCTCTGCGCCATCGCCTTGATCTTGCCGGTCCCCGGTTCGACCATCACGACCGCGTCGGCGACCTCTTCCTGTTGGAGCACGCCCTCGGTGGCCGCCTTGTGCGCCGCCTCCTGCATCTTCGGGTCGAGCGTCGTCTTGATGCGGAGGCCGCCCGCGCGCCACAGGGCGTCGCGCTCTTCCTTCGTCTTGCCGAAGACGGGGTCGTTCTTCATCACGTTGCGCACGTAGTCGCAGAAGAAGGCCGAGCCGTTGAACTTGTTGGCGACCATGCAGCCGTTCTCCAGCGTCTGCACGTTGAGGCCCAGCTCGGTGAGCTTGGCCTGGTCCGCCTCGATCTGCGGGACCGCGCCGACCTCGGCCATGCGCTGGAGCACGAGGTTGCGCCGGGTCTTGGCGGCCTCGGGCTGCGTGATCGGGTCGTACTTGGTGGGCGCGTTGACGATGCCGGCGAGCAGCGCGGCCTGAGGCAGCGTCAGGTCACGGGCCTTGACGCCGAAGTAGCGGAACGCGGCGGCCTCGACGCCGAACGCGCGCTGGCCGAACGTGATGATGTTGAGGTAGCGCTCCAGGATCTGGTCCTTGGTGAAGCGCTGCTCCATCCCGATGGCGTACTTGAGCTCCTTGATCTTGCGGGAGAGCTCCTGCTTCGTGGCGTCCGCGAGCTTGGCCTGGTCGTCGCCGGCCAGCTCGACGAAGATGTTCTTGACGTACTGCTGGGTCAGGCTGGAGCCGCCCTGCACCTCGCCGCCGGACTGGTTCTTGATGAGGGCGCGCAGCGTGCCCTTGAGGTCGATCGGCCCGTGCTCGTAGAACCGGGAGTCCTCGATGGCCACGATCGCCTTGCGCATGAGCGGCGCGACGTCGTTGATGCCGACGAGGATGCGGTACCGGTCGTAGACGGTGGCGAGCTGGTTGCCCGCGGCGTCGTAGATCGTCGACGGCTGGGCCAGGAACGGCGCCTCCAACTCGTCGGGGAAGTCGTCGAAGTTCTCGGCGCCGGCCTTCGCGGTCAGGCCGAGCCCGCCCACGATGGGCAGCGCAATGCCCGCGACGAGGGCGCCGGCCAGGATGCTGGCGCCGATGAAGGCCGTGAGACGGCCGGTGAATCCTATGAACGACCGCGGGCGCGTGGGACCTCGACCGGGTGCGCCGGAGCGGGTCTTGCCGGAGGGGGTACGGGCCATGCGGCACAGACTACGTGGCGAAACCGCCCGCAAGTCGGAGGGACTTCGCCTAGTCTGTAACAGCAGCCGGGGGACAGCTCCCCGTACCTCGTTCACCCTTTCGAGTGAATTCGGGTGAAGGTGGGACCTACCCGGCGGCCCCCCGGCGGGGGACTACGGGCCATAGCCCCTGGTCGCGCAAGAGTTTTCACCCGGACGGGTGGGCCCATATTTGCGCATAGTCCGTCCGGGTCATTCATGACCGCCCAGTAGGGGCTGTTGCGCGCGCCCGTCTTTTCGTAGCGTCCTGCATGGCAACGGGATTTCCCCGTCGCCGCCGTAGGGGGAGCCTCGAATCGGGAGAGGACGGCACCAGCATGAGCTGGGTTACCGACTGGAACGCACTGGCCGCGTGCCGCGCCAGCGATCCGGATGAGCTGTTCGTGCAGGGGGCGGCCCAGAATCGCGCAAAGGCCGTATGCACCGGGTGTCCGGTGCGTACCGAATGCCTGGCCGACGCCCTCGACAATCGGGTCGAGTTCGGTGTCTGGGGAGGGATGACCGAGCGGGAACGCCGTGCACTGCTGCGCCGCAGGCCGACTGTTACGTCCTGGCGCAGGCTCTTGGAAACCGCCCGCGAAGAATATGAGCGGGACATCCACGCCGACTACCACGACAACTTGGGGCTGCGCGCGGCAGGCTGACGGGCGCACCGCCGCACGCGGCAAGCCCCAGGCCGACGGCGACCGGCACCACGCGGCGCCGCGCAGCCCCGGAGTACACGCACCACGCACAAGCACCACGCACAAGCACCACGAACGAGCACCACGAACGAGCACCGAGTACGAGCACCACGCACACGCACCAGCCGACGCGCAGGCGTTCGACGCACACTCATGGTCCACCGGGCCCGGGAGTCAGGCCCCGGCTCGGGGACCCGGGTGCCGCGCCAGGCCTCCGCGCGCCGGACACCCGCCATCCACCACCCGGGAATCCGCCCGGCGCATTTGCGGGGCGCGGCCTGTCAGGGGCGGCGCCCGGCACGCTGCCGGCGCGTACGGCTGCCGGCGCGCGCACACGCGCTCAGCCCAGGTGGCCGCCGATCGTCCGCAGGCCGTCGAGGTCGTGGACGTCGCCCGGCAGCGCGGGAACCTCGACGAGCGGGACGTCCGGGTGGATCGACGTGAAGCGCGTCCGTACGCGCTCCTCGCGCCCGATCATCCGCAGCCGTTCCGCGTGCAAGGTGAGCAGCCCGGCGACCAGTCGAAGGTCCTCCGCCGACGGCCCGTCCGCGTCGGGCTCACTCACCTGCTCCTCACCCACGTGTTCGCCCGGGTCCGCGGCCGATTCCTCGGGTGAGTCATGACCTGAGTCCGCACCTGAGTCCTCACCCGCGTGTTCTTCCTCCGCGTCGGCGTCCAGGTCGTCCGGGTCGGCCAAGTCGTCCGGGTCGTCCGAATCGGCCAAGTCGTCCAGGTCCAGGGCCTGTTCCAGCAGCGTCTCGGCCGCGGCGGCACTGCGCTCCGCGGAGAGTTGCGCCGCGGCGGTCTCGTGCACGCGGTTGAGCACCAGTCCCGCGAGCGGCATGGCCTCGGCGTCCAGCCGTTCGACGAAGTACGCGGCCTCGCGCAGCGCGTCCTTCTCCGGCGCCGCCACCACCAGGAACGCCGTGCCGTGCGCCTGGAGCAGCTTGTACGTCGCGTCCGCGCGCTTGCGGAAGCCCCCGAACGTCGTGTCGAGCGCCGCCACGAACGTCTGGATGTCGGTGAGCAGGTGCGTCCCGACGACCTTGCTCAGCGCGCCCGTCACGAGGCCCATCCCGGCCGACAGGAACTTGAGCGCACCGCGCCCGCCGACCTTCGCCGGCGCGGACAGTATGCGGATGAGGCGCCCGTCGAGGAACGATCCGAGCCGCTGCGGAGCGTCCAGGAAGTCGAGGGCGGAACGGCTCGGCGGGGTATCGACGATGATGAGGTCCCACGTGCCCCCGGCGTGGAGCTGGCCCAGCTTCTCCATCGCCATGTACTCCTGCGTACCGGCGAAGCTCGACGACAGCGACTGGTAGAAGGGGTTCTCCAGGATCTGCCGGGCGCGCTCGGAGTCCGCGTGCTGTTCGACGATCTCGTCGAACGTGCGCTTCATGTCGAGCATCATCGCGTGCAGGCTGCCGCCCTTGGTCTCGTCGACCCCGGCCACCCGCCGAGGCGTGTTGTCGAGTTCGGTCAGCCCCATCGACTGCGCGAGCCGCCGCGCGGGGTCGATGGTCAGCACCACGACGTCGCGCCCGCGTTCCGCGGCGCGCAGGGCGAGTGCCGCCGCGGTCGTGGTTTTGCCGACGCCGCCCGAACCGCAGCACACGACGATGCGGGTGGCCGGGTCGTCGATCAGCGGGTCGATCTCCAGCGTCCGGGTGCGGGCGGCGGCCCGGGTCGCGGCCGGGTCGGTTGCCCGGCCGGTGGAGCGGCTGGTGGAACGGCTCGCGGACCGGCTTGTCGACTGGCCTGTGGACCGGGTGCCCCGTGCGGAGCCCTTGCTCGCGGAGGTCATGCCACCCCCTGCTCGCGCAGCGCGTCGGCGAGGCGGTAGAGGCCGCCCAGGTCGACTCCGTCGGGGAGCAGCGGCAGTTCGTACACCGGCAGTCCGAGGCCGCGTACGGTACGCCGCTCCTCGGTCTCCAGCGCGATCCGGCTCGCGTGCTCGTCGGCCTCGTCCAGCAGCGCCGCCACGAGGGCCTTGGTGGGGCGTACGCCGGCCGCCCGCAGCCCCGTGTCGAGCAGCTCCGGGCCGAGTCTGCGCCCGGTGTCGGTCTCGTCGTCGGCACGCAGCGGGGGCCGGGCCATATTGACCACCACCCCGCCGACCGGCAGCCCGGTGCCGCGCAGTTCGGCGACGCCGTCCACGGTCTCCTGCACCGGCATCTCCTCCAGCAGCGTCACCAGGTGCACGGCGGTCTCGGGGGAGCGCAGCACCCGCATGACCGCCTCGGCCTGCGAATGGATCGGGCCGAACCGGGCGAGCCCGGCCACCTCGGTGTTGACGTTGAGGAAGCGGCTGATGCGGCCGGTCGGCGGCGCGTCCATGACCACCGCGTCGTAGGCCCATTGGCCGCGGTCGCCCTTGGCCCGGCGGCGCACCGACTCGCATGCCTTGCCGGTCAGCAGCACGTCGCGCAGGCCGGGCGCGATGGTGGTCGCGAAGTCGATCGCGCCCAGCTTCTTGAGGCCCTTACCGGTGCGGCCCAAGTGGTAGAACATGTCGAGGTAGTCGAGCAGGGCCTCTTCCGGGTCGATGGCCAGCGCGTACACCTCGCCGCCGCCCGGGGCCACCGCGATCTTGCGTTCCTCGTAGGGGAGTTCGGCGGTCTCGAAGAGCTGGGCGATGCCCTGCCGCCCCTCGACATCCACGAGCAGGGTCCGGCGTCCGTCGTGCGCGAGGGCCAGCGCGAGCGCGGCGGCGACAGAGGTCTTGCCGGTACCGCCCTTGCCGCTGACCACGTGGAGGCGGACGCCCTCCCAATCGGTGTCCCCGTCGGATTCCGGGCGGCCCGCCGTGCGGGGATTGTCCGGTTCAGTCAGCTGGCTCACATTGTCGAGACTAACCACCCCTCGGGCGACCGAACCGCCCGCGGTCCGTGCGGGTGACCGGCATCACTCCCATTGGCCGCCGGTCGGCCTCGCATCTGCCTCCGGGGCGGGTGCGCCCGTCAGGTGACGGTCGCCCGCACCGCGAAGCGCGGGTCCTGGTGTGCGCCGGTGGCCAGGATGTCGCCGAGCGCCGCGGCGGCGTCCACGACGTCCGAGTAGGAGACGTACAGCGCGTTGAAGCCGAACCGCAGGATGTCGGGCGGCCGTACGTCGCCGATCACGCCGCGCTCGATGAGCGCCGCCATGATCGGGTGCGCGTCGTCGTGCCGTACCGCGACCTGGCTGCCGCGGCGGGCGTGCTCGCGCGGGGTGGCGACCTCCAGGCCGAGTTCGTCGACACAGGCGATGAAGAGGTCGGTCAGCGCGAGGCTCTTGGCCCGGATCGCGGCCATGTCGGTCTCCCGGAAGACGCCGATCGCGGCCTCCAGGGCGAGCATGTTGAGGAGCGGCGGGCTGCCGATGCGGGCGCGCGCGATGCCGTCGGCGGGCCGGTAGCCGGGCTCCATCGCGAAGGGCTCCTGGTGGCCGTGCCATCCGGTGAGCGCGGGGTCGAAGACGTCGTGCAGGTGGCGCGCGACATACAGGAAGGCGGGCGCACCGGGGCCGCCGGACAGGTACTTGTACGAGCACCCGACCACGAAGTCCAGCTCGTGCGCGTCCGCGTCGACCGGCACGGCTCCGGCTGTGTGGCAGACGTCCCACAGCACCAGCGCGCCCGCGTCGTGCGCCGCGCGCGTGAGCCCCGGGAGGTCGCGCAGTTCGCCTGTGCGGTAGTCCACGTGGTTGTACGCCGCCACCGCGACGTCCGCGCCCTCCGCCCCGCCGAGGAGCGCCACCGCCTCCTCCGCGGGCACGCGCCGTACCGTCGCGCCGCACAACCGTGCCACCGAGTCGGCGAGGTAGCCGTCGGTCGGGAAGGTGTCGGGGTCGGTGAGGATCACCGAGCGCCCCGGCCGCAGGCGGACGGCCGCGACGAGGGAGTTGAACAACTGCACCGATGTCGAGTCACCGCACACGACCTGGCCTTCGGCGGCACCGATGATCGGGGCGATCGCGGTGCCCACCCGGGTCGGCGCGTTCCACCAGTCGTTGTCGTTCCACGAGCGGATCAGGTCCACGCCCCATTGCCGCAGGACCACGTCGTCGAGGGTGCCGGGCACGTCGGCGGGCAGGGCGCCCAGCGAGTTGCCGTCGAGGTAGACGACGCCTTCCGGGAGGCGGAAGCGCTTGCGCAGCGCGGCCAGCGGGTCGCGGGCGTCGAGGGCCAGGGCGTGGGCGCGGGACGTGTCGGGCACGGTCGGTTCCCCAAACGGATGCGGCGGACGGATGCGGTCGCTGACGTGGTCGCGGAGGTGGTCTTGGCTGCGGTCTCGGACGTGGTCTCGGACGTGGTCGTGGCGGTGGTCGTGGGGGTGTGGGGCGCGCGGATCGGTCGGATCGGTGCGAACCACGGGCGAATCAGATCACGGAGGTGCGCATGGTCCACAGATCCGGGAACACCCGGTCGCGTACCGTCCGCTCCAGCCACTCCGCCCCCGAGGACCCGCCCGTGCCGGGGCGGTTGCCCAGCGCGCGCAGCGTGGCCGCGAGGTGCCGCTCGCGCCAGCGGGTCCAGCGCTCGGAGATGTCGGTGAGCACCTCGCCCAGGTCGCGCAGGTCGGGGTACGCGGTGCCGGTGGCGAACACCTCCGCCCACGCCGCCTCGACACCGGGGTCCGGCCGGTAGGCGCGGGTGCGGTCGGCCTCCAGCGTGGCCGCGGGCACCGGCAGGCCGCGGCGGTGCAGCACGGCGAGCGCGGCGTCGTACAGGCTCGGGGCGCGCAGCGCGGCGTCGAGCTCGGCGTGCACGGCGGGCACTCCGGCGTACAGGCGCGTCGCGTCGGGGCGCTTGAGGCCGAGCAGGAACTCCAGTTCGCGGTACAGGTGCGACTGGAAGCCGGACGCCTCGCCCAGCGCCTCGCGGAAGGCCCCGAACTCGGCCGGGGTGAGCGTCGCCAGCAGGTCCCACGAGTCCACCAGGACGTCCGCCTGCCGCACACTGCGCCGCAGCACGCGCGTCGCGTCCGCCACCTCGTCGCGGTCGAGCAGCCCGCGCGCGACCGTCCACTCGTGCTTGAGCAGCGCGAACAGCAGCTCCATCACCTGCGACGCGATGACGAACGACATCTCGGCCGACTCGTCGGTGCGCGGGTGCTGGAGGCCGAGCAGGCGGTCGAGGCCGATGTAGTCGGCGTACGGCGGCTGGGCGGCGTATGTGGTGCGCGGCTGCTGCGGCTTTGGCTGCTGCTGCGACGGCTGTGACTGATACGGCTGCGGTGGCTGTGCTTGGGCGCGCGGTTCCGCGGTGCCGTTCGCCTTCGCTCCACTGCCGCCCATACCCATGGGACAGATCCCGGACATGCCGACCTCTGTTCCCGCGGTAGCGCCGCCCATCACCCACCACCTCGCTGCCGGTCCACTGCGTGCCTTTATCGAAGCGCCGGGATGAGGAGTTGTGAATGGGTGATCCACGGGGTCGGCGGCCGATCGTCTTACGATGGAAAAGCGAAACAAACCATTGCTTGACGATCGAAAAGGTGTCCCGCATGGCGCTGGATACGACCGACCGGCGGCTCCTCGAAGAGCTCCAGCGCGACGCCCGCGTGTCGTACAACGAACTCGCGCGGCGGGTGGGCCTGTCCCCGCCCACCGTCGCCGACCGGGTGCGCCGCATGGAGCGCGCCGGGGTGATCACCGGCTACCACGCGCACGTCGACCCCGCGGCGGCCGGACGCGGCGTCGTCGCCCTCGTCCGCATGAACTGCTACGGCCCCGGCTGCCTGCTGCGCCGCGACGCGGACGAGGTGCGCGACTGGCCCGAGCTGCTGCAACTGCACCGGGTCACGGGCGACGCCTGCTGCCTGCTGATGGTGGCGACCCCGACCATGCACGACTTCCAGGTGCTGATCGACCGGCTCGCCGAGCACGGCACGCCGTCCAGCACGATGGTCCTGTCGAGCCCTGTCCCGTGGCGTGCGGTCGACACCCCCGAGCCGCGTTAGAGTCCCGTCCCATGAAGAAGTGGGAGTACTTCACCGCGCCGTTGCTGATCCACAACACCAAGCAGATCCTCGACACCTTCGGTGAGGACGGCTGGGAGCTCGTCCAGGTCGTGCCGGGCCCGAACCCGGAGAACCTGGTGGCGTACTTCAAGCGGGAGAAGCAGTCGTGACCGACGAGTTCGTACACCCGGAGGACCGGCTGGCACAGCTCGGCCTGACCCTCCCGGCTGTGGCGGCGCCGGTCGCCGCGTACGTGCCGGCGCTGCGTACCGGCAACTACATCCACACCTCGGGCCAGCTCCCGATGGTGGAGGGCAAGCTGCCGAAGACCGGCAAGGTCGGTGCCGAGGTGACGCCCGAGGAGGCCAAGGCCCTCGCGCAGCGCTGCGCGCTCAACGCGCTGGCCGCGGTCAAGGCCGAGCTGGGCGACCTCGCGCTGGTGCGGCGGGTGGTCAAGGTCGTCGGGTTCGTCGCGAGCGACCCCGGCTTCACCGGCCAGCCCGCCGTGCTGAACGGGGCGAGCGAGCTGCTGGGCGAGGTCTTCGGCGAGGCCGGCAAGCATGCCCGCAGCGCGGTCGGCGTCGCGGTCCTCCCGTTGGACGCGCCGGTCGAGGTGGAGATCGTCGTCGAGGTCGTCTGACGACGGCCTGGTGTTGGTCGAGGGGCGGGTGTGCGGCCGTGCGTTTGGTGCGTCCGTACCCGCCCCGGGGACGTTCTCGCGACGTCCCGGGGGCGGGCCTGGCAGTGTCCCCGGCGCCGTGCTCGGCACGAGGCTCGGCAACGTCGCCGGGAGTGCCCCCCGGCACCAAGATCGCAACGTCGCCCGGAGTGTCCCTGGCGGCGTCCCTGGCGGCTTCCCGAGGGCGCCCTGACGTCGTCGGAAGCCCGGGGCACGGCAAAACTGACGACCTGTCAAAAGTTCTCGACGCCGCGTAGCATCCGCCGCATGACATCGCCCGGCTTCCCCGCGTCCTGGCTGGAGCGCGCCCGCGCCATTCTCGACGGCGACCTCGTGCCCGCCGAGCCGCGCCGTGCGGCCACCGTCGTCCTGCTGCGCCAGCGGCCCGACGGGCCTCAGGCGTACCTGCTGCGGCGGCACGCGGGCATGAAGTTCGCGGCGGGCATGTACGCGTTCCCCGGCGGTGCGGTCGACCCGCGCGACGCCGACCACGAGGTGGGGTGGGCGGGCCCGGCCCCCGAGGACTGGGCGAAGCGCTTCGGGACGTCGCCGGCGGAGGCCCGGGCGATCGTCGCGGCCGCGGTGCGCGAGACGTTCGAGGAGTCCGGCGTCCTGCTCGCCGGTCCCGACACCGACTCCGTCGTGTCCGACACCACGGGCGACGACTGGGAGGCGGACCGGGTGGCGCTGGTCGACCGTACGCTAGGCCTCACCGAATTCCTGGACCGGCGCGGCCTGGTGCTGCGCTCGGACCTGCTCGGCGCGTGGTCGCGCTGGGTGACCCCCGAGTTCGAGGACCGGCGCTACGACACCTGGTTCTTCGTCGCCGCACTGCCGGAGGGGCAGCGTACGCGCGACGTCTCGGGCGAGGCGGACCGCGTGGCCTGGGCCCGGCCCGCCGACGCGCTGACCGGCCTCAAGACCGGCGAACTGGGCATGCTGCCGCCGACGATCGAGACGCTGCGCAACCTCGCGGCCTACGACTCGCCCGCCGCGGCCCGGGACGCCTCCGCCGACCGCGACCTCGCGCCGATCATGGCCCGGCCGCGGCTGGACGGGGACCGACTGGTCATCGAGTGGTCCGGGATCCCGGACCCGTTCGGGACCGCCTGAGCACGCCGTAGGCCGTACGCGTACGCCGTCGAAAGCCGTCGAAGCCGATCCCGCCCGAACGGAATCGAAAGCACTCGGAAAGACTGGGCACATGGACTCTTACCGCATCCCCGGGGACCCGCGGCAGGTCGTGGCGGGACCGGCGACCACCCGCACCACCTGTGTCCTGGCTCCCAACCCGAGCCCGATGACACTGGACGGCACCAACACGTGGCTGGTCGCCGAGCCGGGGGCGGACCGCGCGGTGGTGATCGACCCCGGTCCGCTCGACGAGGGGCACCTCGCGGCGGTGCTGGCGGCCGCCGAGCAGCGCGGGGTGCGCGTCGGCGAGATCCTGCTGACGCACGGGCACCCGGACCACTCGGAGGGGGCCGCGCGGCTCGCGGAGTTGGCCGGGTGCGGCGTACGGGCGCTCGACCCCGCGCACCGGCTCGGTACCGAGGGGCTGGTGGAGGGTGACGTCGTCACCACCGGAGGTCTGGAGCTACGCGTGATGGCGACACCGGGCCACTCGTGGGACTCGCTGTCGTTCGTGCTGCCCGCAGACGACCTGGTCCTGACCGGCGACACGATCCTCGGGCGCGGCACCACGGTGGTCGCCCACCCGGACGGCACGCTGGGCGACTACCTCGACTCGCTGGCCCGTTTGCGGGCGTTGGTCCAGACGGGTGAGGTGAGTCGCGTCCTGCCCGCCCACGGACCGGTCCTGGACGACGCCCTCGGCGTCGTCGAGTTCTACCTGGAGCACCGCGCCCAGCGCCTCGCCCAGGTCGAGGAGGCCGTGGCACTGGGCGACACCACCGCCCACGAGGTCGTCGAGCGCGTGTACGCCGACGTCGACAAGGGCCTGTGGTGGGCCGCCGAGATGTCGGTCCGCGCCCAGCTCGACTACCTCAAGCAGCACCCCAAGCGCCCCTGACGCCCCCGGAGCCGACAGACGGGAGCTTGACCGAGGGACAGCGAAGCCGCCCGCAGCTGCCGAGGCTCGCTGCGCGAGGCCCCGGATCCGTGCCGCCGCGTGGCTCCCCGGCTCCCGGCTCCCCGGCTCCCTTGTTCCGCCAACGATCGGCGGAACCCAGGAGTCACGGGCTCATCCCTACGGGGCACAGAGCCGCCATACCCCGGCCGAACATGTGTCCGGCCGGGTGGCGCCGCTTCCGCGTCAGCGGGAGCGGCGCGACAGGCGCTCGACGTCGAGGAGCACCACGGCCCGCGCCTCCAGGCGCAGCCAGCCGCGGCTGGCGAAGTCCGCCAGAGCCTTGTTGACCGTCTCGCGCGAGGCGCCGACCAACTGGGCCAGCTCCTCCTGCGTGAGGTCGTGCGCCACGTGGATGCCCTCCTCGGCCGGCACGCCGAACCGGCGCGACAGGTCGAGCAGTGCCTTCGCCACGCGGCCCGGCACGTCCGAGAACACCAGGTCGCCCAGGCTCTCGTTGGTGCGGCGGAGACGGCGGGCTATCGCCCGGAGGAGCGACAGCGCGACCTTCGGCCGACCGTTCAGCCACGGCTGGAGGTCCTGGTGGCCCAGGCCCAACAGGCGTACGTCGGTCAGCGCGGTGGCCGTGGCGGTACGCGGCCCCGGGTCGAACAGCGACAACTCGCCGAACATCTCGCTCGGGCCGAGCACCGCGAGCATGTTCTCCCGGCCGTCGTTCGAGCTGCGGTGCAGCTTGATCTTGCCTTCGATGACCACGTACAGGCGGTCGCCGGGGTCGCCCTCATGGAAGAGCGAGTCACCCCGCTCGAGCCCGACCTCGGCCATGGAGGCACGCAGCTCGGCGGCGTCCTCGTCCTCGAGTGCCGCGAACAGCGGCGCCCGCTGCAGAACGTCGTCCACGAGGGGTCCCTCCTTGCCGGTCCCGATCACCCGATCGGAGCCTGGCGGTCAAACAGTGCGATCGGTCACAGTCTGACGCACGCGGATCAGGTTTGTTCACGCGGGTGGTCCGAGTCACTATCCGGAGGCTTCCGGGTGTCTCGGACATATCCCCCTGCGTGATCATGTGTATGCGTGGTGATACGAGGATCTCACCGACTCCACGGCATCGCCTCCAGGGATCCGGCACCTACCCCGCCGCGAACCCACCGCCCGAACCACGCCGCGGTAGGTCGCGGTAGGTCGCAGGCAGAAGGTCGCAGTAGGTCGCAGTACGTCGCGATTCGCCACGGTCCGCCCAAGGCGCCCCGCAGGTCGCGCACCCCATGTGTAGCACCCGTCTGCGTACTCTGGCCGGGTGCCCGTGAAAAAGCAGGAGAGCCGCGTCGCTCTCGTCCGCCGCGCCCGTCGGATCAACCGGGAACTGGGGGAGCTGTACCCCGGAGCGCACTGCGAGCTGGACTACGACAACGCCTTCCAGCTCCTCGTGGCCGTCGTGCTGTCCGCGCAGACCACCGACCGCAGCGTCAACAACGTCACGCCGACGTTGTTCGCGCGGTACCCGGACGCGGAGGCCCTGGCCAAGGCCGAGCCGGCGGACCTGGAGGCGATCGTCAAGCCGACCGGGTTCTTCCGCGCGAAGTCCCGGTCGATCATGGGGCTCGCCCAGGCGCTGTGCGACAAGTTCGGCGGCGAGGTGCCGCGCAAGCACGCTGATCTGGTGACCCTCCCCGGGGTCGGCCGCAAGACCGCCAACGTCGTGCTCGGCGAGGCGTACGGCGTGCCGGGCATCAGCGTCGACACCCACTTCGGCCGACTGGCCCGGCGCTTCGGCTGGACCGCCGAGGAGGACCCGGTCAAGGTCGAGCACGAGGTCGGCGCGCTGTTCCCGAAGAAGGACTGGACGCTGCTCTCGCACCGGGTGATCTTCCACGGCCGCCGCGTGTGCCACGCCCGCAAGCCCGCGTGCGGGGCGTGCGGAATCGCGCCGCTGTGCCCGTCGTTCGGCGAAGGGGAGACCGACCCCGACAAGGCACGCAAGCTCTTGAAGTACGAACTGGCCGGGCAACCCGGCCAACGCCTTCGGCCACCGGCGAAGCCGGTGCTCGCGACCGGGGCCGCACCCTCCGACGGGGCGGCACCAGGAGAAGGGACCGTATGACCGAGACCGATCCGGTGACCAGTCAGGACGCGCCGATCGTCGAGGACGGACTGCCCGCGTGGCTCAGCCCGTTCGCCGACGCGGCGCGGGCCGTCAGCCCCGAGCAGCTCAGCCGCTTCCTGCCGCCCGCGCAAGGCGGCCGACAGTCCGCGGTGCTGATGTTGTTCGGTGAGGGCGAGGACGGCCCCGACGTACTGCTCCTGGAGCGCTCCCACACGCTGCGCAAGCACGCGGGCCAGCCCGCGTTCCCGGGCGGCGCGATCGACCCCGAGGACGCCGGACCGGTCGACGCCGCGCTGCGCGAGGCGCAGGAGGAGACCGGCCTCGACCCGTCCTGCGTACAGGTGTTCGGCATGCTGCCGCCGCTCTACATCCCGGTCAGCAACTTCGTGGTGACGCCGATCCTGGCGTGGTGGCGCGACGACTGCCCGGTGTCGCCGGTGGACGCGGGCGAGGTCGCGCGCGTCGTCCGGGTGCCGCTCGGCGACCTGGCCGATCCGCTGCACCGGGCGCGCCTGCGGCATCCCACGGGCTACCTCGGACCGGCGTTCCTGGTCGACGGCATGGTCGTGTGGGGCTTCACCGCGGGCCTGCTGGACCGCACCATCGCGCTGGCGGGCTGGGAGCGGCCGTGGGACCAGGAGCGCGAGGTCGAACTCACGGAGGCGCAGTGGCGGCTGGCGCGGCGCGGATACGACCGGTACGAGGAGACCGCGTCCGACCCGGCGTCGGGCTGACGTACCGTCAAGACGGTTGGGGGCGACGGCCCGACGCGACCGCGTCCGGGACGTGTGCCAGGCACGTCACACCACGTCGACGAGGCCGTCGCCACTGCGGACATTCGGTATCCCGCCGTGAGAACGTGACACGGTGAACGTCCTCGACCTGATCCTCATCGTCGCCGCAGTGGCGTTTGCGGTCTCCGGCTACCGGCAGGGCTTCATCGTCGGCGTGCTGTCGTTCATCGGATTCCTCGGCGGCGGCGTGCTCGGGATGTGGCTCGTGCCGTACATCCTCGAGCACTTCGAGCCGGGGCTCGGCCCGTCGATCGCGGCGATCTGCGTCGTGCTCGTGCTGGCCACCCTGGCCCAGGCGATGGCGACGGCGCTGGGCAGCAGATTGCGCCGGCACCTGACCTGGCAGCCGGCCCGGATCGTGGACGCCGCGGGCGGCGCGGTCGTGAGCGTGTCCGCGCTGCTGGTCGTGGTCTGGCTGATCGGTTCGTCGGTGGCCGGTTCGACGATGCCGACGGTCGCGCGCGAGGTACGCGGGTCGCAGGTACTGGGCGGCGTGCAGAAGGTGCTGCCGCAGGGCGCCGACACGTGGTTCTCGTCGTTCAGCAACCTGCTCGACAGCAACGGCTTCCCGCAGGTCTTCAGCCCGTTCGTGCACGAGGACATCCCGCAGGTCCCGGCACCGAACCCGGCGCTGCTCAACTCGCCGGCGGTGCAGAGCACGCGCGACAGCATCGTGAAGATCGTCGGTACGGCCAAGAGTTGCGGCAAGGTCATCGAGGGCTCGGGCTTCGTGTTCGCACCGAACCGCGTCATGACCAACGCGCACGTGGTCGGTGGCGTACGCAAGCCGACCGTGCAGATCGGCGGCGAGGGCAAGCAGTACGAAGCCGAGGTCGTGCTGTACGACTGGCGCCGCGACATCGCGGTCCTGGCGGTGCCCGGACTCAAGGCCAAGCCCCTGGAGTTCGAGGAGAAGGCGCAGCCCGGCGCGGACTCCCTGGTGATCGGCTTCCCGGAGAACGGCGCCTTCCACGTCGAGGCGGCGCGCGTGCGCGCGCAGATCAAGGCCGGGGGTCCGGACATCTACAAGCGCGGGACCGTCAGCCGCGACGTCTACTCGCTGTTCGCCAAGGTCCGCCAGGGCAACTCCGGCGGCCCGCTGATCTCCCCGGACGGCAAGGTGTACGGCGTGATCTTCGCCAAGTCGCTGGACGACGAGTCGACCGGGTACGCGCTCACCGCCGAGGAGATCCGCGAGGACATCGCGGCAGGTATCCGCAACACCAAGCCCGTCGACACGCAGGGGTGCGCGCTGTAGCGGCGCGCGCCGCCCTGCACCCGCGCAGGCGGTTGCGCCGCCTGGCGGCTGTGGTGTGCGGAGTGCCCTGGCCCGAGGCCTATCTGGCGCGTATCCGCAGCGAAAGCCAGCGCACGCGCCGGCGCAGTATGGCGACCAGTCCCGCGAGATGCCCCGCGCGGTCGGGGGACGTCCAGTGGTACGTCCGGCTCATGTCCCGGCGCCTACCCAGGCGCTTCTGCGGATAACCGCGCGATGCCATGCACACAGGATTTCACGGGTGCGGCTTATCCTGGTTTGTAGAGAACTGCCAGGAATTCCCGTTCAGTTGATCGAGATGATCTAGTGCTGCGGCCGGGAACGTCTGCCGGGAACCGGTGAAGCTTTCGGGAACCGGTGAGGCTTTCCGGTCACAGCACCGGTGCGGGTGGCGCCCGCCGTCCCGGTCAGCGTTCCGGCTCCGGGTCCTTCAGCCAGTTCAGCAGCTCGTGGGTGAACGTCTCGGGGGCCTCCTCGTGCGGGAAGTGCCCGACGCCGTCGAGCAGCCGCCAGCGGTAGGGGGCCTCGACGTACCGCCCCGAACCCGCCGCGGTACGCGGCAGGATGGCGGTGTCGAGCGCGCCGTGCAGATGCAGGGTCGGCACCCCGACCGGCGTCTTCATGCGCGCGGCGTATTGCAGGCCGTCGGGGCGCGGCAGGGAGCGCATCAGCCACCGGAAGTGCTCGGCGGCGCAGTGCGCGGTGCCCGGGATCAGCATGGCGCGCCGGTAGCGCTCGGCGACCGAGGCGTCCGGCCAACCGGGCGCCGCCCACTCGCGCATGAGCTCTTCGACCATCGCCGCGTCGTCGCGGACGAGCTGTCGCTCGGGCACCCACGGGCGCTGGAACGAGAAGATGTGCCGGCTCGCCGCGATCTGGTGGCGGTCCGTCAGGAGTGCGGTGCGCAGGCGGCGCGGGTGCGGCATCGAGACGGCGACCAGGCGGCGTACGAGCTTGGGCCGCAGGACCGCGGCCGTCCACGCCAGCGAGGCGCCGACGCCGTGCCCCGCCACGATCGCGTCAGGTTCGCCGAGCGAGCGGATGACGCCGGTGACGTCGAGGGCCAGGGTGATGGAGTCGTAGCCGCGCGGCGGGCGGTCGCTGCCGCCGTACCCGCGCAGGTCCATCGCGACGGCCCGGAACCCGGCGCGCGCGAGCGCCTCCATCTGGTGGCGCCACGTCCACCAGAACTCGGGGAAGCCGTGCAGCAGCAGGATGACCGGCCCCTCGCCGAGTTCGGCGATGTGGAAGCGCGCACCGTTCGCCGAGATGTCCCGGTGTGTCCAGGGACCGTCGATATTGACCGCAGAGCTCTCGGGAACCGTCACGTCAGCAGACTTGCACACATCGTGGCGCGTCCGGTGGAGCCGTGCGCGCCCGGTACGTCACATGTGTTCCGGCCTGCCCGCGCCGCCGTGCCCCCGGGCCAGGTCAGCCGACGTTCTTGAGTGTCGCCACCGTCTCCTGCGTCGACCGGATCGTGCGCTGCGGCGGCCGCACCTTCTTGAACGACATGATGCCGAAGACCGCGAGCAGGACCGCGAGCAGCAGGTACGCACCGCCGACGATCAGGAACGACCAGCCGAGGCCCAGCCCGAGCGCGTGGATGCCGTACGCGATCGCGACGCTCAGGAACGGGAACGCGAAGAACGCCAGTGCGCCCGCGACGATGAACGCCCCGCTGCCCTTGGCCGCGTGCACGACATTGATCTTGATCTCGCTCTTGGCGAGCTCGATCTCGCTGCGGACCAGCGTGGACATGTCCCGCGTGGCGTCGGAGAACAGCTCGCCCAGGGACCGCTGGCTGTCGACGGGCACGTCCTGCGCGCGGGGCCTCTCGGTGCCTGACATGCTCTCTCCTCGTCGTGCTACCGGCGTGTAGCCCCGATCATGCCCTGCCCCGGCGCCCGCTATCCAGCGGGGCGCGGCGTACGGGTGTGACAGATGTGTCGCGTTTCGCCCGGCGTCACTCGCCCGGGGTGTCGCGGAACCCCGGCGGCGCCTGTCGGAGCTTCGCCTCGCGGGCCTGCCGGGCGTCTTCCAGGTACACGTCCGGGATGCCGTCGCCGTCCTCGTCGCGGTCCTCGGCGTCGATCAGCGCGCGGTACCGGTTGTTCCTTATCCGCAGCACCACGGCGGCGCCGAGCGCGGCCAGCAGCGATCCGGCGAGCACGGCGGCCTTGGCCTGGTCGGTCAGCCCGGGGTCGGCGTCGAACGCGAGCTCGCTGATGAGCAGCGACACGGTGAACCCGACGCCGGCGAGCATCGCGAGCCCGAGGACGTCCGCCCAGGCGAGGTCCTCGTTGAGCTCCGCACGGGTGAACCGGGCGGCCAGGTAGGTGCCGCAGAAGATGCCGACCGCCTTGCCCAGCACCAGGCCCAGGACGATGCCGAGGGGCATGCGCTGGGTGAACACGTTGCCGAGTGCGGACGCCGACACGGCGACGCCGGCGGAGAAGAGCGCGAAGACGGGCACCGCGATGCCGGCCGAGATGGGGCGTACGACGTGTTCCAAGTGCTCGGCCGGCGACCTCTCCTCGCCCTTGTCCGGGAGCACGCGCATCAGCAGCCCCATCGCCACGCCCGCGACGGTGGCGTGCACGCCGCTCTCGTGCACGAGCACCCAGATGAGCAGGGCGAGGGGCAGGTAGAACCACCAGCCCCGTACCCGGAAGCGCTGCATCAGGTAGAAGACCACGAGTCCGGCGACGGCGACGCCGAGCGCCCAGAACTTGACCTGGTCGGTGTAGAAGACCGCGATGACCATGATCGCGAGCAGGTCGTCGACGACGGCGAGCGTCAGCAGGAACGCGCGCAGCGCCGACGGCAGGCTGGTGCCGATGACCGCGAGCACCGCGAGGGCGAACGCGATGTCCGTGGCGGTCGGGATGGCCCAGCCGTCGATGGTGTCGCCGCCCGCGTTGACCGCGAAGTAGAAGAGCGCGGGCACGGCCATGCCGCAGACCGCGGCGACGACCGGCAGCGCGGCGGCCGAGGGCGAGCGCAGTTCGCCCACCACCAGCTCGCGCTTGAGCTCGATCCCCGCCACGAAGAAGAAGACCGCCAGCAGGCCGTCCGACGCCCACGCCCCGAGCGACAGGTCCAGGTGCTGGGACTCCGGGCCTAGGCGGTAGTTCTTGAGGTCCTCGTAGGCATCGCTCCACCCGGAGTTCGCCCAGACGAGGGCCACGACGGCGGCGATCAGCAGGAGAGCGCCGCCGACCGTCTCGGTGCGCAGCGCGTCCGTGACGAAGTTCCGCTCGGCGAGGGTGGACGGCCGCCGAAGGAAGGTACGGCGGAGGGCGGAACGCACGGAATGGCCTCCTGGTCGCGACGGCTCGCAGGCCTATACCGCGCTGCGAATCGGGCAAAACGGTGGATACACGATGTATCCCGCCGACCAGGCTTCCCGGCATGCCTCCTGGCGAGGGAGGCCCTTTGTACGTCGGGCGCCGATGCCGCGTCGCGTGCCTACGGCACCGCGCGAGCGTCCGGGGGCCACGGCGATCAACAACATCGTGGGCACCCGGAAAACAACCCCGACCGCCGTCAGTGTATCGACAAGAGTTTCTGCTCAGGGCGGCGAGGTCGTGGCCGACGGCCCCCGGCCCGGCCGTGGGAGGTCCGGGTCACAGGCCCCAGAACGCGCCTTGCAGGCCGACGCCGCGGAAGTACTCGGCGGCCTCGGCGGGTTCGCGGCGGCGGTAGCCGGGCCCGAGGCGGCCGGCGTACCAGCCGCGCGCGAGCCTCCACAGGGTGGCGAGGTCCATGACGTACCCGCGCTTGTCGCCGGTCGCCTTCAGCCATGCGTCGACGCAGAGCGGGCGGCAGAAGAGCCGCTGGTTGCCGCACGTGCGGACGACGTCGTCCCACATGCGCGCGGTCGGCACGAGGAAGTGCGCGACATGGTCGCCGGGCGGGGGCGCGTCCCGGTCGACCACCCAGGCCAGCGCCGCACCGCAGCCGGGGCAGCGGGTCGACACCAGGACCTCGGGCTCGCCGCCCACGAGGTGCGGGATCGCGAACGCGTCCCACGCGCAGCCGCCCCACCACAGTGTGCGCGAGCCCATCACGGAGAACCCGAGGGGGATCGCGGAGAACGGGTGCGCCATGGCGATGCTGCCGTCGGAGGCGAGGACGACGTGGCGCTGCTCGTGCAGCGAGCGCAGCCCCTCACGTACTGAGCCCTGGTCGGTCGCGAAGCGCACGGCCAGTTCGGCGGGGGTCGGCGCACGGCCTTTCGTGGCGAACGCGTCGTACACGGCGATGCGCAGCGCCTCAGTGTCCGGGGTCATGCCCGGCATTGTGCCCCGCCCGGGCAGGGAACGCCCGTGTTCCGGAGCACTTCTGGTGGTACGTCAGATCCGGAGCGCAAGCTTCCGCCCCTTTCGGGAAACCCCAGGTGGGCGGTCACGGCCGCGGCTCGAACGTCAGGATCACGCGGTCCTCGACCGGCTCGTAGCCGATCTTCCGGTAGATGCTGTTGCTGGTCGGGTTCGCAAGGTCGGTGAACAACAGGACCTCGTCGGCCCCGGCGGCGAGGGCGGCCTCGGTGCGCGCGGCGGTGACCGCGCTCGCGTAGCCCCGTCCCCGGTGCTCCGGGGGCGTGTAGACCGGACCGATGCGCGCGGCGCCGGCGACGGCGGGGGTCTGCCCCGCGAACGACACCGGCGCGCCGTCGAGTTCCCACAGCGTGAAGCCGCCGTGGGCGAGGCGCATCTCGACCTGTGCCGCCACGTCGCGCGGTCCGGCGTCGGGGGCGGCCTCGGCGTCGAAGGCGCGGACCAGGTCGACGAGCGCCGCGACGTCGTCCGTACCGGCGGCGCGGGCGAGCCCCGCGGGCGCGGGGTCGGGCGGCGTCAACGTGCCCAGCCGGAACAGCCGTTGTGCCTGGAGTACGCGCGGCGTCGTGCCGGTGCGCGTGGCCCAGATCTCGGCGAACGCGTCGGAGACGGCGGTACGCGCGTTGACCGAGAGCGTCGTCGGGCCGCCCGCGGCGAGCGTGTCCGCGAGCGGTGCGAGGGCGGCGTCGGCGGTGTGCGCGAGGAGGACCGGGTAGGGCGGCGTGTGCACGAAGGCGCCTGCCACGGCACCTGTTTCGCCGGTCCACCAGCCGAAGACCGGGGGTTCCGCGGCGAACGCGTGCAGGCCGCGCTCGCGCAGGGCGTGAAGGACCGTCAGGTTCTGCGTGTGGGTCACCGGGTCGGCACGCAGGTAGGCGCCGGCGGCGGCTTCGAAGACGTCGAGGTCGTCGGTGAGGGTCCAGGCCATGGACCATCTTCACGGGATGAAAGCAGGCCGCGCGATTGTTTTTCCGTCGCCGGGGGCGCGGCATGCGGGTAGCGTCGCGAGCGCCGGAGGCGAGGGGAGACGCTGTGAGGGTCCGCCAGAGGGATCGCGACACGCCGGGGCCGGACAGTCCGTGGAACGAGATCATCCACAACCTGTGGATGGGCGGGCACTTCTACCGGTCGCCGTGGGGCGCGTACGAACCGGCTGTCGTACGCAACCAGTTCGACGTCGTGGTCAGCCTGTACGAGGCGGAGGGACACGGCCCGGCCCCCGGTGTCGAACACCACTCCACGGTCATACCCGACGACCCGCTCAACCCCGCGCAGATCGCGGTGGCCGAGTCGATGGCGGGCATCGTGCTCGGCGCGCTGCGCGACGGCCGGCGGACGCTCGTCCGCTGCCACGCGGGCTACAACCGCTCGGGCCTGGTGGTCGCCCAGGTCCTCGTGGAACTCGGCTACGACGCCCCGACCGCGATAAAGATCATCCGCGAGCGCCGCTCGCCGTTCGCCCTCAACAACGAGGTCTTCGTCGAGTACCTGGAGGCGGGCTTGGACGTAGCCCGCCTGCTCACCGGACTCGACGCCCCGGCGTAGCGGACCCGGCCCGAGCGGCACGGGCCCAAGTGGCAGACGGCCCGAGCGGAGGGACTCCGCCCGGGCCCGCGGCCGCTCCCGGGGACTGACGTACCGTCAGCCCCCGGTATCTGTCAGTCCTCCGACGCCGCCGACGGCAGCTTGGTCTGGATCAGGTCCATGACGGTGGCGTCGGTGAGCGTCTGCACGTCGCCCAGCTCGCGGTTCTCGGCGACGTCGCGCAGCAGGCGGCGCATGATCTTGCCGGACCGCGTCTTGGGCAGCTCGGGCACGATCAGGACCCGCTTGGGCTTGGCGATCGGGCCGAGCGTCGTACCGACGTGGTTGCGCAGTTCGTCGACGATGCCCTCCGCCTCCGCGGCACTGCCGCGCAGGATGACGAACGCCACGATTGCCTGCCCGGTCGTCGCGTCCGTCGCCCCGACGACCGCCGACTCGGCGACCTTCGGGTGCGACACGAGCGCCGACTCCACCTCGGTGGTCGAGATGTTGTGGCCGGAGACGAGCATCACGTCGTCGACGCGGCCGAGCAGCCAGATGTCGCCGTCCTCGTCCTTCTTGGCACCGTCGCCCGCGAAGTACAGGCCCTCCCAGCGCGACCAGTACGTGTCCTTGAAGCGCTCGTCGTCGCCCCAGATCGTGCGGAGCATCGACGGCCACGGCTCGGTCAGCACGAGGTAGCCGCCGCCCCCGTTGGGGACGGACCGCGCGTTGTCGTCCACGACGTCCGCGGCGATGCCGGGCAGCGGCCGCATCGCGGATCCGGGCTTGGTCTCGGTGACACCCGGCAGCGGGCTGATCATCATCGCGCCGGTCTCGGTCTGCCACCACGTGTCGACGATCGGGCAGCGGTCGCCGCCGATGTTCTTGCGGTACCACATCCACGCCTCGGGGTTGATCGGCTCGCCGACCGAACCGAGGACGCGCAGCGACGACAGGTCGAACTTCGCGGGGATGTCGTCGCCCCACTTCATGCACGTGCGGATCGCGGTGGGGGCGGTGTAGAGGAGCGTGACGCCGTACTTCTGCACGACCTCCCACCAGCGGCCCTGGTGCGGGGTGTCGGGGGTGCCCTCGTACATGACCTGCGTGGCGCCGTTGGAGAGCGGGCCGTACACGATGTACGAGTGGCCGGTGACCCAGCCGATGTCGGCGGTGCACCAGTAGACGTCGGTCTCGGGCTTGAGGTCGAACACCGCGTGGTGTGTGTACGACGCCTGCGTCAGGTAGCCGCCCGACGTGTGCAGGATGCCCTTCGGCTTACCGGTGGTGCCGGAGGTGTAGAGGATGAACAGCGGGTGCTCGGCACCGAACGCCCGCGGGGTGTGCGTGTCGGGCTGCGCGTCCACGACGTCGTGCCACCACACGTCCCGCCCCTCGGTCCACGCGACGTCCTCGCCGGTCCGGCGGACCACGAGCACGTTGCGTACGTCGGGACACGACGCGAGCGCGTCGTCGATGGCCGGCTTGAGCGCGGAGGGCTTGCCGCGCCGGTAGCCGCCGTCCGCGGTGATGACGACGCGCGCGTCGGCGTCCTGGATGCGCGACGAGACGGCGTCCGCCGAGAAGCCGCCGAAGACGACCGAGTGCGGCGCGCCGATGCGCGCGCACGCGAGCATTGACACGACCGCCTCGGGGATCATCGGCAGGTAGATCGCGACGCGGTCGCCGGCTTCGACGCCGAGTCCGGTCAGCGCGTTCGCGGCCTTGGAGACCTCGCGCTGGAGCTCGGCGTACGTGATCGCGCGGCTGTCGCCCGGCTCGCCCTCCCAGTGGATCGCGACGCGATCGCCGAGCCCCGCCTCGACGTGGCGGTCCACGCAGTTGTACGCGACGTTGAGCTCGCCGTCGGCGAACCACTTCGCGAACGGCGCGTTCGACCAGTCCAGCGTCTCGGTCGGCGCGGTCGCCCAGGACAGGCGCGAGGCCTGCTCGGCCCAGAAGCCGAGCCGGTCGGCGTCGGCCGCCGCGTACGCCGCGGCCGTCACGTTGGCCGAGGCTGCGAGCGCGGGGGGCGGCGGGAAGCGCCGCTCCTCCTTGAGCAGGTTGGACAGTGCGTCGCGGTTCTCGGCTGCGTCACTCACGCGTTTTCCTCCGTCAAACAGACTTTGCGTGACATCTTCTATCGCCTGTAGCGAATCAGTGACGGGGCGGGGCTGACAAGGGGCCGAAAGAAATTGGTTTAGACCTTTGATCGGGCCCCTAGGAGGTCGCGGCCTCGGGGTCCTCCATGGGCTCGGTGGGGGGTTGTCCGTTGCCCCCGAGCTCCGGTGTGATCAGCCCCGCGTCGGCACCGAAGCCGAGGAACAGGTCGGCCCAGCGCTTGTCGAGGTCGGTCGGCGGCTTGCCGTCGCAGAAGGGCTTCAGGCCGTTGGCGGTGTAGTGGCGGAGCAGCTCGAACACCTTGCCGGTGTCGCCCTCCTCCTCCGACGTGTACTCGACGCCGGGCTCGTTGCGCTGGTGCTCCTGGCAGGTGGCGGTGCCCGGCGCCGGGGCGAAGGCGCCGTCCCCGGCGGCGGGTGCGTCCTTCTTCCCGCCGCCTCCGGAGCACGCGGTGAGCAGGGCGAGGGCGGACGCCGCGGCGGCTGTGGCGAGCCGTCGCCGGATCGTGGTGCGGGTCATGGCTGGTTCCTCTCACTGGAGCAGACGGGTGGGTTCTGGTGACACGGGACCGGGGGGGTCGGTCAGCCGAAGGCGGAAGGCGAGGACAGTCCGCGCCATGCGAGGACGAGCCCCACGGCGACGACGAACAGTGCGGTGAGCGCCGGGGCCCGGCGCAGGACCGGTCGGGCCAGGCGGGCGAGGCGGGTGGCCCCGGGGAGGCGTCGGCGTACGCGCTCGCGCACGCGTACGAGGAGCAGCCCCGCGGCGGTCAGCACGGCGGCCATGCCCAGGCCGTACGCCAGCACGAGCAGCACGCCGAAGGCGGTCCGGCCGAGCGCGATGGCACCCAGGAGGACGACCAGCGCTGACGGGCTCGGTACGAGACCGCCGGCTACGCCCATGCCGACGAGAAGGCGGCGTCGGGGGCGGGTGGTTGGTGCCGTCGTCGCTGTGGCTGTGGCTGTGGCTGTGGCTGTGGCTGTGGCTGTGGGTGCAAGTGCGGGTGCGGGTGCGGCCGTGAGTGTGGCGGTGGCTCCGGCGGGTGTGTGGGCGTGCCCATGGGTGTGCCGGTGTGCGGGCTCGTGGGAGTGGCCGTTTGTGTGCGCGTGAGAGTGCCCGTGGGCGTGGCCGTTCGTGTGGCTGTGCGTGTGCCCGTGGGCGAGTCCCTCGCCACGCAGTGCCGCCCGCAGCAGGCTCACCCCAACCGCCACCACCAGAGCGCCACTTGCCGCGCCCAGGTACGCGATCATCGTGTCGCCCGTCAGCGACGCCGAACCGGTCAGCAGCAGCCCCAGCACCAGAACCCCCGCGGTGTGCGTCAGCGTGACCGTCGCCCCCACGGTCACCGCGTCGCGCACGCCCTGCCGCCGCCCGTCCGCACCGCGCAGCGCCAGGTAGGCGGCCATGACCGTCTTCCCGTGCCCCGGCAGCGCCGCGTGCGACGCGCCGAGCAGCAGCGCCAGCAGTACCGCCGCGACACCCGCGCCCAGCGTGACGCGGTCGGCGCCCACCAGGTTGTCGAACGTGCCCTGCACCGCGCCGTACGCGTCCTCGACGAAGTCCGGGAGCGGCCCGTCCGGCGCGGCCCCCGCCTTGCCGGGCGCGGCATCCGTACCCGGGCGCGTTTGCAGGTCGAGCGCGCGTACGTTGAGCGGGGAACTGAGCAGGTCCGTCGGGTAGGACCGCAGTTGCGCGCTCGGGCTCACGCGCGGCGTGCCGTCGTCCGGCAGCGCTACGCCGTCGCCGACGGCGGTGAACTCGCGCCATCCCACGCGGTCGGCGAGATGGGAGGTCGCCACATTGAGCCGCGCCTCCCGTGTGAGGTCGACGGGCGCGGTCAGGTCGCACTCGACGCGCGTGGTGGCCAATCCGCCGCTGCCACGCGGCTGTTCGGCACGGGCGGCGGCGACGCGGAAGGACGACGGGCGCTCGTCGACGGACACGCGCAGGTCGCCCGCGACGCCTGCACACGTCTTGGCCGCGTACGACGCGAGTTCCGCGGGCGTGGCGGTGCCGTCGCGGTCGGCGTCGATGCGGTCCCGCTCCTGGAGCGTCGGGATCTCGGCGAGGTCCACCACCGCGAAGTCGTCGACGCGGTCCGGCCGCACGGTCAGCCCGTGGTACTGGTTGACGCTCAGGTTCCCGAGCGGGTGGGCGGAGGCGGCCGGGCCGGCGGCGAACTGCCCGGCGACGGCCAGCGCGAGGGCTCCGAGGACCACGGCCGCGCGGCGCCGCCGGATCCGGGGCCTGGTGGTGGATGTCATGCCGCACCTCCGCGCGCCTGCGCCTGTGTCTGCGTCTGCATCTGCGCCTGTGTCTGTGTCTGCGTCTGCGTCTGCTGTGCCTGTTGCGTGACCGCCGCCTCGACGGCCGCCAAATGGCCGACCGGAAGCGGGTCGTGCCATCCGTCGGCGACCGCGCGCCGGGCGTACTCCAACGCCTCGCCGTCACGGCCGTTGCGGTGCAGTGCCCACCCGAGCGCGTCCGCGGCGAAGACGGACTGCGCGCGTCGCCACTCGGCCTGGGCGCGCCGCAGTGCCTCGGCGGGGTCGCCGTGATCGGCCTCGAACAGCGCGCGGGCGAGGTCGTCGCGCGCTCCGTTGGCCTCCAGAAGTGCGAAGGAGGCCGCGGCGAGGTCGTATTGCGTACGGGCCTCGGCCGGGCGGCCCGCGGCGTCCAGGAGTTCGCCGTACTCGACCAGCAGCCCCGGTACGGGCAGCGCGGCCGTCGCGGCGGCGTACTCGGCAAGTGCCTCGTCGCGGCGGTCGAGCGCCGCGAGCGCGGCCGCACGCCCCGCGCGCAGCGCCGGGTCACCGGGTGCGGCGAGCAGGCCGGCGTCGAAGTGGGCCACCGCACCGGCCGGATCGTTCGTACGCCGGGCGAGTTCGCCCAGGTACCGGCGGCAGTACGCGATCTCGTCCGACGTCGCCGCGATCTCCAGCGCACGCTCCAGCGCGGCCTTCGCGCCGACCGTGTCACCCCGCAGTTCCAGGTCGTAGCTCGCCCGCGTGAACGACGCGACGGACGGGCGCAGATCGAGCATGCGCTGCACCGCGGCCGTCGCCTCTGCGGCGGCACCGAGCTGCGTCAGCGCGTCCGCGAGGGCCCCGTGGGCGGCCGCGTCGAACGGCTCCGCCTCGACGGCCCGGGAGGCGAACCCGCGGGCCGTCACGAAGTCGTGGCGGGCGTTCGCGAGCGCCGCCAGCCCGACGAGCGCCGGTGCGTGCGCGGCCGAACCGGGCGCGGCGAGCGCGAGCGCCCGCGTCAGCGCTTCCTCGGCGCGCGGGTAGTAGGCAGGGTTGCCGGTGACCCGCGCCTGCTCGACATAGGCCGCGCCCAGCGTGGCCAGCGTGCGTGCGTCGTCGGGGGTGGTACGCAACTTGCCCTGCGCCGCCGCGATCACGGCGTCGAGCGAGCCGCGACCGGAGGACGCGTCCGGCACGGCCGGCACCGCGGCGGAGGGTGCCGCGGGGGCCGACCCGCCGTCCGGGAGGGCGAGCAGGGCCGGGACGCCGATCAGGAGGGTCGCGGCGGCGGTGGTCGCGGCCAGCAACCGGAGGGCTCGCGTGCGGCGTTCGCGCGGCGGGGCGGCGGGTCGCGGGGTGGGACGAGGGGCCACGGCGGCGCGGTCCGTGCCGTCGGGCCTCGTGGTGGTCACCTGCTCGGTCATGCGTGCTCCCCCCAAGGAGCCCGGCCGGGGGCGGTGCGCCCCCGGGCCGGTGTCCGTCGAAGAAGGTCTCGGTCGAAGAAGGTCTCGGTCGAGGAAGGTCCCGGTCGAGGAAGGTCCCGGTCTCGGAAAGCCGCGGTCAGCCCTTGGGCAGCGCGCGGTTGACCGGCCAGTACTCCGGGAGTCCCACGTACGGGAACGTGTTGCCGAAGCCCTTGTTGTTGACGTCGACCATGTCGCCCTTGGCCAGTGCGGGCACGAGCTTGCCGGTGGCCGCGGCGCCTTCCAGGGCCTGGAGTTCGATGTCCAGGACGTCGTCGGTCAGCCTGCGCCCGTTCGGGAAGCCGGCCAGGTCGCCGCCGAGCACGCCGAGCCGGTTGGGCTTCGCGGTGGGCGGCACCGACATGTTCAGCCGCAGTTCCTCGGCGGGCACGAACTTCTTCGGGTCCACGTCCTTGTTGAGGAGCTGGGAGTTGAGGTCCGCCTGGATCGGGCCGTTGGTGGCCTTGGCGATGCCGGTCAGGAAGATCTCCACCAGGTCGGCGCGCGGCGTGGCGGGGGCCTTGAGGCCGTAGATCTTCTCGATCAGCTGCGGCACCTCGGGGTTGTTGACCCGGTCGACCAGCTCGGGCACCTTCGCGTCCTGGTCGGGCGTGAGGGCGTTGAAGCGGTCCTTCAGCGCGGCCGGTACCACGACCTCGTTGACCAGCGGGTTCCCGAGCCGCGAGACCTGGACGAACTTGCCCCAGTCGCGGTTCTTGCCGTCCTCGGTGACGATGTCGAAGCCGCGCCGCTCGGTGGTGCTCCAGATGCCGATCACCGGGTTGCGGCTCGCGTCGCCGTTCAACGCGAGGGTGTTCTTGGGGAGTTGCAGCGCGATCGTGTTGACGTTGTAGCCGGCCACGGTGTCCTGGCCGACCTCGCTGAGGTCGCCGCCGTAGAGCAGGTCGAAGACGCGCAGGTCGAGGAAGAAGGGGTCCTCGGTCTGACCGGCGAACACCTTGCCGCCGCCGGGCACGTCCGTGAGTGCGGCGTCGCGCAGCGCGGCGTAGTTCGGCATCGACGCCTTGCCGACGTTGGACGGCGCGGCGACCGCGTTCTCGACGATCTTGCGCGCGCCCTTGCCGGGGCGGATCTCCTCGACGGTGTACGTCTGGCGGAACAGCAGGTTCTCGTCGTCGAGCGAGGTGACCGGCCCGTTGTTGTAGAGGAACGTGCTGGTGCCGCGCTTGTCCTGGTTCTTGAAGGTGAAGCGGTACGTCACGTCCGGCTTCGCGTCGCCGTCCGCGTCGACGTTGAGGTTGTAGCGCGCGTCGGCGGCGAACGGGTAGAAGTTCGGGCCGCCGTTGGGCTCCTGGAACGGTACGAAGTTCGCGATCAGCGTGACCGTGTCGGTCTTGTCGGGGCTGACGAACGCGTACACGTCGGTGTTGTCCAGCTGCGGGCTGGTGGCGATCAGCGGGGCCTCGCGGTGGCTGGACGCCCCGGCGGGGTTGCTGCTCGGCAGGGCGACGGTCGCGGTGGCGAGGAACGCCCCGGCACCCAGCAGGGCGACGGCGGGTGTCATGCGCCGTCGCGGCGCGGATATGCGCGCGGCCGTGCCGGAACGTCCGGCCGTGCCGATGGTACGGATCATGGCGAATGTGCCCCTTCGGTCCTGGGGACGGTTCCGCGCCCGCCGCCTCGCGGCGGGCGCGGATCTGTCAGGTCGGACCGGGTCCCCGGTGCGCACCGCCACGACGCCTAGGTCGTCCCGCGTGGCGGTGCGTGTCTGTCCTCACCCCTCTTTCGGAGCTGAACGGCCCGGGGTTGGGAGCGATTTTCGAATTTCTCAGGGCCTTCCGGCGGCGGCCGCTTCGAGGGCCTGTCCGGGTGGCACGCCGGGCGCGTTCCGGTCCGCCGGCCTGGGCCTGTCGAGGGGCGCGACGACGGGCTCGAACTGCCCGGTGGCGGCGTCGTGCACGTACATCTGGGCGGACGCCAGGTCGAAGTACAGCCCGAAAAGGCGGAGTTGCCCGTCCTCGACGGCGCGGTGCACGACCGGGTGACCGAGCAGGTTGTCGAGCTGCTGCAACACGTTGGTGAGGCAGAGCTGCTCGACGGGCGGCGGCGTGTACCCGGACAGGGTGGGGGCCGGCCGCTGCTGGTAACGGTCCACGCTGGTACGGCCGTTGGTGAGCCAGCGGCGCAGGTGCGGGGTGTGCTCGGGGAGGCCGTTCGCGGCCGGGGCGGCGTCCGCGTCCTCGGCGTGCTCGCGGCCCGCCTCGTCCGCGCCCGGGTGCTCGGCGGCCGGGTCCGCCGGCGCGCCGACGTGGTCCCCGGCGGCGGCACCGGGGGGCGAAGCCCCGGCGAGGAGCGCCTGCATCGCGCCGCAGCCGGAGTGGCCGCACACGGTGATGCTGCGGACGCCGAGGACGGAGACGGCGTACTCGATCGCGGCGCCCACCGAGTCGTCGGCGCCCCCGTGCGTCTCCGAGCCGTGCGGGTGCGGGGGGACGAGGTTGCCCACGTTGCGCACCGTGAACAGGTCGCCGGGACCGCTCGCGGTGATCAGATTGGGGACGATGCGCGAGTCCGCACAGGTGATGAACAGCTGGGCGGGGTTCTGCCCTTCGAGTGCGAGGCGCTCCAGGAAGGGCTGCACGAGCGGTGCCGTACGCAGTTGGAACTCCCGGGCGCCCGCGACAAGGGGGTGCGCGGGCGGGTGCCCCCGACGGGGGTGCAGGCGCTGCCAGTGCCACCACGGCGCGAACCAGCGCGCGGACGGCGTGGGGCCGATGCGGCGCGAACCCGGTTGCCCGTCGGCGGCCCGCCCGTAGTGGTCGTCGTGGATCTCCTCGATCTCGACCTGTCCGCCGCGCGCGACATAGGCGTTGCGCCACGTGTGCACGGCCTCGAACGCGGCCTGGTCGAGGTAGTCCACCGTGAGGTCGAGCACGACGTGTTCGCCCGACGGCAGCTTGTCGAGGACGCGCGACAGGCGCGGCACCGACAGGAAGGTGAGCGCGCCGTGCACCTCGACATGCAGCGCGCCGTCGCGCTCGTACGTGTGCACGGTGCTGCGGCTGAGTCGCAGCAAGGCCATGACGACGGCGGCGATGACGCCGAGGGCCACGCCTTCGAGCACGCCGGCGACGACGACGCCGACCACGGTCGCGACGTACGCCGGGAATTCGCGGTGCCGGTGCACGTGGCGAATGTGCGCGCGGTTGACCATCTGCATGCCGACGACCATGACCAGCGCGGCGAGCGCGGCCAGCGGGATGCGTTCGACCATGCCGCCGAGCAGGCCGACGAACAGGAGCACCCACAGGCCGTGCAGGATCGTCGCCGAGCGGGTGGCGGCACCCGCGCGGACGTTGGCGGTGGAGCGGATCGCGCCGCCCGAGATCGGGAAGCCGCCGACCATGCCGGAGACCACGTTGCCGACGCCCTGGGCCGCGAGTTCACGGTCGAGGTCGGAGCGCTTGCCGTGGTGGAGACGGTCGGTGGCCACCGCGGACAGCAGGGACTCGACCGCGCCGACGACGGCGACCGTCACGACCGCGGTGACCAGGCCCGCCCAGCCGAACCCGACCGGGACCGAGGGCAGCGCCAGGGCGGCACCGGGCAGGTCGACGAGCGCGACGTCCAGGCCCGCCGCGGTGGCGACCAGGGTGGCGAGTGCCACGGCGACCAGCGGGGCGGGTACGCGCCGCAGCCCGTGCAGCCGGTTGGGCAGCAGCGGCCAGGCGAGCATCACCGCCACCGTCACGGCTCCGACGGTCAGTTCGGGCGCGCGCAATGCGGCCAGTTGACCGGGGAGTTCGCGCAGGTTGTCGAGCGCCTCGCTCTGCGGCGAACCGCCGAGCACCACGTGCAACTGGGCGATGGCGATCACGATGCCGATTCCGGCGAGCATGCCGTGCACGATGGCGGGGGACAGGGCCAGCGCGGCGCGGGCCACCTTGGCGAGCCCGAGCAGGATCTGCAGGAGCCCGGCGACCACGGTGATCGCGCAGGTGACGCGCCAGCCGTAGATCGGGACGAGGCCCGCGACGACGACGGTCAGGCCCGCGGCGGGGCCGCTGATCTGGAGCGGCGCGCCGCCGAGCGTGCCGACGACGAGGCCGCCGACGACCGCGGCGATGATGCCCGAGGTCAGCGGGGCGCCGGCGGCCAGGGCGATGCCGAGTGAGAGCGGGATCGCGATGAGGAAGACGACCAGGGATGCGCCGAGGTCGTGGCGGATTACTGCGCGGGCGCGCAGTACGGTGCGGGCCGCCTTGGGCGGGCGCGTGGGGAGGGTCATGGTCCCGTCTCCTCCGGGTGGTCAGCCGCCGCGGCCGGGGACCGGCGCGGGCGGTTGGTCAGGCGGTGGACTGGCGGGTGGCCGGGGCGGCGGATGCCTTGTGGGCGAGTGCCCTGCGGGCAGGGTTGCCGTACCGGATGCCTTGTGGGGGCGCGTCGGCGTCGCGGGCGGCTGGGCATGCGGCAGCCGAACGCCAAGATTGCACTAAGTAGTCCTTACGTTACCTTCAGTTTCTCATCGAGAAACGGTAAAAATCCCGCTCAAATGGGTGAAAGAAATCCGCGTGGCGGGTCCGTGACCTTTCGGGCCACGTGCTAGTTGTCACCTACGGTGATGTGGTTCGCTTCACATGAACCGCTTGTGATCATTGCTAATTGCCGGGTATGCGGCGGTGGTTGCCGATAGTTCTGTGCAACCGAAGCGGCTCCGGGGTGCGTGTCTGTGGACAAGTGGTCATGCCAGATGCGTCCCAGACCGTGGGCCCCTGTCAACAAATGAGGTGAACTGTGCGTTCTGTCCGAGGTGCCGCCGTCCTCGTCGTCGTGGCGGTACTGGCCGCAATCGGCTTCGTCGTGTTCGCCAAAGGGGGCGACGACAAGGATTCCGGTGCCTCGCCGGCCAAGAACTCCGGCCCCGGGCCCAACGGCGGCCCCGGCTCGGAGTCGCCGTCACCCTCGGGCCCCCGCGAGGGCAAGCCGATCGGCGACGGGTCGACGAGCGACACCGGTCCGCAGCCGAACCAGCCCAAGGCGGAGAAGCTGAAGCCGGGGGAGAAGCCCCCGCAGTTCGTGATCTTCTCGTGGGACGGCGCGGCCGAGATGGAGGGGGTGAACCTCGTCTCCCGGTTCCGCAAGGTGGCGCGCGAGAGCAACGCGTACATGACGATGTTCCTCTCCGCGATCTACGTCCTGCCCGAGTCGAAGAAGGCGCTGTACACCGGCCCCAAGCACGGCCCGGGCGCCTCGGACATCGGCTTCCTCTACGACAAGAACGAGCGCGCCACGCTGGTCCAGATGCGTGAGTCGTGGCTGGAGGGCGACGAGATCGGGACCCACTTCAACGGCCACTTCTGCGGTCCCAAGGGCGGCGGCAGCTGGTCGGTCGAGGAGTGGAAGAAGGAGATCGAGCAGGTCTACTCCTTCGTGCAGAACTGGCGTACCAACTCCGGCTGGACCGACATCCCGTCGCTGCCCTTCGACTACAAGAAGGAGCTGATCGGCGGCCGGGCGCCGTGCCTGGAGGGCCAGAAGAACCTCATGACCGCCTCGAAGGAATTCGGCTGGCGCTACGACACCAGCGGTCCGGGCGGCAACCAGGTGTGGCCCAAGAAGGTCGACGGCATCTGGGACCTCCCGCTCCAGTCGCTCCCGTGGCCCGGGTCGAACAAGACCCAGCTGTCGATGGACTACAACATTCTGATGCAGCAGACCAACGGCAAGAAGGACACCCCGGCCGCGCAACTGCCCGCGCTGGAGCAGCAGGCCACCGACTTCTTCATCGGCGGGTTCGAGCGCGCGTACAACTCCAACCGGGCGCCACTGGTCATCGGCAACCACTTCGAGACGTGGAACGGCGGCATCTACATGAACGCCGTCGAGAACACCATGCGCGCGGTGTGCAAGAAGGACGGCGTGCGCTGCGTGTCCTTCCGGCAGTACGTCGACTGGCTCGACGCGCAGGACCCCGGTGTGATCGCCAAGCTGCAGGGCCTCGGCGTCGGCCAGACGCCGGCCGACTGGGGCACGATCACGGGCGGTTCGCAGGCCCCGGTCAACCCGGCCGGCTCCGCTCCGTACATCACGCCGGCCGCGCGCCGAGACTGAGCGCAACCGGCCGAACGAGGTCCATGTACCGCCAGGAGGGCGGGTCCGCACACCGCGGGCCCGCCCTCCTGTCTGCGGGGAGGGCGTGGTCAGGCCCGCGCCGCAAGCGCCGCCGGGCCGAGCACGAACTCCGGGTCCACCTGGGTCGTCAGGTCGATGCCGGTCTTCGAATTCGCCCAGCTGTGCGCGTTCTTGACGTGGAACTCGATCATCTGCGCGGTGTAGCGCGCCCAGTCCCGGTACTCGTACGTCGCGTCCACCGCCTCGCGCATGCGCTCCAGCGCCGCGCGGTTGTCCGCTTCGAGCAGCTCGAACTCCGGCGCGCGGCCCTTCTCGACCTCGCGTACGAAGTCCGACTGGCCGGTCCAGGTCAGCAGGTCCGCGCCGACGTGCTCGCGCAGGAACGCCAGGTCGTCCGGGCCCTGCACCTTGTTGCCGACGACGGCGAGGGAGATGTCCCAGTCGCGGGCGTACTCGCGGTACTGCCGGTAGACGCTCACGCCCTTGCGGGTCGGCTCGGCCACCAGGAACGTCATGTCGAAGCGCGTGAACAGCCCGGAGGCGAAGGCGTCCGAGCCCGCGGTCATGTCGACCACCACATACTCGCCCGCGTCGTCCACGAGGTGATTGAGCATCAGCTCCACCGCGCCGACCTTGGAGTGGTAGCACGCCACCCCCAGGTCGCCCTCCTGGAACGGGCCGGTGGCCATGATGCGCATGCCGCTGCAACAGCCGCCGACGGGACGGCGGCAGGCGTCGTAGACGGGGTTGTCCTCGTCGAGCCGCAGGAGCCGCGAACCCCGCCCGGGCGGCGTCGTCTTGACCATCTCGTCCGCCGACCCGATGCGCGGGTTGTCGCCGCGCAGGTAGTCCTTGACGAGCCCGAGGTGTGCGCCGAGCGGCGGGATGGCGGCGGCCTTGGCGTCGGTGAGCCCGAGCGCGACGCCGAGGTGCTGGTTGATGTCCGCGTCGACGGCGAGGACCGGGAGGCCGGTGGCGCCCAGGTGGCGGACGAAGAGGGACGAGAGCGTCGTCTTGCCGCTGCCGCCCTTGCCGACGAAGGCGATCTTCACGAGGTCGGTCCTTCCGTGCGGGGTGCCACGTTGTCGAGAGTGACAATCGTTTTCGACAAGGATCATCCGTCGCACTTCGTGTCCGAGTCAAATCGGAGCGTGAGAGCGCCCTTGGGAGGGCCGCCGGGCCCGGCGAGCGCCAGGGGGCGGACGCGCGGGCGCGCACGTTGCGCATAGGGTCGGCGGGTGGACACCCGAGACCCGTTCGCCGCCGTCGCCGCGCTGCCCGGCGTACCCGAGGCCGTCGAGAGCACCCGCAAGGCCGTCGACGCCCTGCTGGGGCACCGCACGATGCGCCGCCGCAGCCCCGAGATCAGCGCCGAGTCCGCCCTGCGCGGGGCGCGTGCCAGTGCCGCTCTCGAGGGCGCCGACTGGTCCCTCGAGGAAGTGCGCCGGCGCACCGACTACTCGCGCACCGACGACGCGGAGGCGGGCATCGTCGGGGGAGCCCTGCGGCTCTCCGCGGAGTACGGGACCCTCGTCGACGTCTGGCGCCGCAGCCCCATCCAGGTCCTCGCGCGCCTGCACATGGTCGCCGCCGCGGACGTCGTGGCGGCGGACGCGCTCGGTCGGCCGCGCCTGGCGGGCGAGGACGTGGCGGTTCGCCCCGATCCGGGAGTCCTGCCCGGCGCCGACGAGGTGACCGCGCGCCTCGACGGCCTGGCGAGGCTGCTGATCGCCCCGAGCGACGCGTCGGCGGTTGTCGTCGCCGCACTCGTGCACGGCGAGATCCTGGCGCTCCAGCCGTTCGTGTGGGGCAACGGTCTCGTGGCGCGCGCGGCACAGCGCATCGTGCTCATCACGCGCGGGCTCGACCCGAAGTCGGCGGTGGTGCCGGAGGTGGGACACCTCGACCTGGGGGCCGACGCGTACGAAAAGGCGCTGCGCGGCTATGTGTCCGGTACGCCGGAAGGCGTCGCGGCGTGGGTCGGGCACTGCGCGGAGGCCGTGACGCTGGGGGCGCGCGAGAGCGTCGCGGTGTGCGAGGCGGTCATGCGCGGGATGTGAGCGCACGCGGGACGTGAGCGCAAAAGATTGGCGGCGCCCACGGGGAGGACGCCGCCACTCGTCACGTACATCGGGGTACCAGAGCGTGCACCGTTATGACGGCCGGCCCGGGGCGAGCCCCGGTGGTCCGGCGCGTTCGGCCCCTACGAGGGTCGGTCGCGCGTGGGTTCCCGATGTCCGTGCTCGGTCCGTGTGGCCGTCTGCCTCGGTGGGGTGTCGCCACCCCGCCCGGAGGCGGTCCCGCGGGCCGTTGGTCCCCTTTCTACTGGGTTGCCGGAGTCAGGGGAACCCTTCGCTCAAGATCTTTACCTTTCGGGTCGAAAGTGATCAATCGGACGCCGTTGCCGTGCGGTTCGGCTTGATTCGGCTTGGTTTTGCTTGATGCGGCGTGCTTCCCCTGCCGGTTCGCCCGGCAGTTGCGTTGACGGTGCGTCGACGGTCCGACTCGTGCCCGGCCCGGTCAGCGCCTCCGCTTCGCGGCGTACCAGACCAGGCCCGCGGCGGCGGCACCCGCGCCGAGGGCCGTCGCCGCCAGGACGGAGCGGGAGGGGACGGGCAACGTCGGGACGCGCTGGCGCAGTTGCACGGGCCGGTTGAAGGTCAGCACCGGCCAGCCGCGCGCGACGGCCTCACGGCGCAGCCCTCGGTCCGGGTTGACGACATAGGGGTGGCCGACCGCTTCCAGCATGGGCAGGTCGGTGACGGAGTCGCTGTACGCGTACGAGCGGGCGAGGTCGTAGCCCTCGCTGTCGGCGAGTTCGCGCACCGCCTTGGCCTTGTTCTCGGCGTACGCGTAGTACTCGATCTCGCCGGAGTACCGCCCGTCCTCGACCACCATGCGCGTCGCGACGACCCGGTCCGCACCGAGCATCTCCCCGATGGGCTCGACCACTTCCGCGCCCGACGAGCTGACGATCACCACGTCGCGGCCCGCCGCGTGGTGCTCCTCGATGAGCGATGCGGCCTCGTCGTAGATCAGCGGGTCGATGAGGTCGTGCAGCGTCTCCGCCACGATCTCGCGCACCTGCTGCACGTCCCAGCCGCGGCACAGCGCGGACAGATACTCGCGCATGCGCTCCATCTGGTCGTGGTCGGCGCCGCCCACGAGAAACACGAACTGGGCGTACGCGCTCTTCAGCACGGCCCGGCGGTTGATCAGACCGCCTTGGTAGAACGATCTGCTGAACGCCAGTGCGCTGGACTTGGCGATGATGGTCTTGTCGAGATCGAAGAACGCTGCGGTCCGCTTGGGTACGTGGTTTTCCACGTACCCGAGGATAGGGGGAGCCATTCGGCGTAAACTCAGGCACGCGGGTTTGCCCGAGAAGCCTCTCGGGTACATCCTGGAAGCCACGGATCGTTCTGCGACCGTGCTAACCCGGTCCGGCTCCTCCCCCCCCGAGTCGGCCGTGGAGACGACCCCCGCTCTCCCCCCCGGCGGGGGTCGTCGCTTGTCCGAAGCGGTTTTCGCGCAGAGGTGTCGGCGCCGTCCTCAGGCGGCGGTCCCGCGCGGGTGTTCCCGGTTTTCCCGGCCGTATCCGGACCTCACCGCGGCACCTTCGGCCTTGTGGGGACTGCCTTCCGGCCTCGTCGAACGGTGTGCGGCGCGGGTGCGCGGGGCCGTACGCGGGGCTCACGTGGGGCCGTACGCGGGGCTCACGTGGGGCCGTACGCCGGGTCGTGCGAGGGCTCGTACAGCGGGCTCGCGGTGTCGCTCGTGCGGTCGCTCGTCCGGTCGCGCGCCCGGCGCTCGCCGCCGCCTCGCTCTGCGCTTGCTTACCGCTGGACTAACCCTGTTGCGCCACTCGGCGCCTACCCCGCGTGGAGACTTGACATCCGCGGTGCGGCGGGCGATCCGGCCGGATTTCTTCGGGTTCTCTTGGGTTCCGTCAAGTTCCTTCGGGTTTCTTCGAGTTGGTTGTTCGTGTTCGCGGATCGGAGAGTTCCGCGCGTAGTTCCGCGATTTCCGTCCCATCGTCCGCACATATGCACTCGATCGCTCCTTCACCATCCCTCAAAGGAGTGATTCCGTTATCCACAGGGCGGGGTTATCCCCAGCTTGGCTCCACCCGCACGGCCGAACCCCTGAGGTGCCTCAAGGTTGAGGCAGCCCTTCGGGAGGCCGCACACCGGACAGCACCACCGCACCGCACCCCTCCGGCGCACGACCCCAACGCGCAGCTTCGAGGCCCCGCTTCGAGCCGCCGTCGGGATCGGCAGCACCGCGTGGGGAGCACCGCGCCCGGCTGACGTGGCCCAAGCCTCTGTGAACTCATGACGCGCACCGACCTCCCGAGCACACCCGACCGAGCCGGCGCACCTGCGCGTGCGGCGGCCGGTCCACGTACCTCGGGAGCCCGGCATGTCATCGCTGTCACCGCCACGCCCGGTCGGCCCGCCGCGCCCGCTGCTCGTCACCGGCGATCCGCGCCTCCTCGACGAACTCCTGCGCCTGTGCGCGGTCACCGGCATCGAGCCCGAGGTCTGCGCCGACGCCGGGTCGGCCCGTGCGGCCTGGGGTGCGAGCCCGCTGGTCATCGTCGGCGACGACCTCGCCGACGAAGCCGCCCGCTGCGGACTCCCGCGCCGCGACGACATCGTGCTGCTCGGCTCGGACCTCGACGACGGCGAGGTCTGGCGCCGAGCCGTCGCGGTCGGCGCCGACCACGTCATCTTCCTGCCCGACGCCGAGGCCTGGCTCGTCGACCGATTCGCCGACATCGCCGACGGGGCCACCAGCGCCGCGCTGGCCGTGGCCGTGGTGGGCGGACGCGGGGGAGCGGGGGCGAGCACGCTCGCCTGCGCGCTCGCGGTCTCGGCGGCGCAACGCGGGCGCACCGCCGCCCTGATCGACGTCGACCCCCTGGGCGGCGGCATCGACGTCCTGCTCGGCGGTGAGGCCGCCACCGGGCTGCGCTGGCCCGATCTGCGGGGGGCCAGGGGGCGCGTCGACGGCGGGGCCCTCTCGGCCGCGCTGCCCCGCCTGCACGGGCTCACGGTGCTGTCGTGGGACCGCGGCGCCCCCGGCGGCGTTCCGCAGGACGCGATGCGCGCGATCGTCGGAGCCGTCCGCCGCCGCCACGAGGTGGTCGTCGTCGACATGCCCCGACGTCCCGACGCCGTCTCCGAGGAGGCCCTCGCGCAGTGCGGGACGGGCCTGGTCGTCATCCCGGCCGAGCTGCGCGCGATCGCCGCCGCGGCCCAAGTGGTCTCGCTGGTCCGCCCGGTGGTCCGCGATCTGCGTGCGGTCGTCCGCATGCCGTCGCCGTCCGGTCTCGACCCGGACGAGGTCGCGGCCAACGCCGGCCTCCCGCTAGCCGGCGAACTCCGCCACGAGTCCGGCCTCGTCGAATCCGTCGAACGCGGCGAGGCCCCCGGCACCAAGTCCCGCAGTCCGCTCGCCCGCTTCTGCCGCGACTTCCTGGACAGGGCCATGCCCGCGGTACGCCCGGAGGTCGCATGAACCGCCCCCGCCCGCAAGGGCCGCCGCTTCGGGCCGCGCGGACGCGGACCCGGACCCGTCCGCAACAACCCCCGGCCTACGCCGGCCTGCCGAAGTGCGCCCCGCCTCCCCCTCACACGACAGCCCACCCGACCCCGCGCGTGCAGCCTTCGGCCTCGTACGACAGCGCATCTGGCACGGCTGCGCAGCGCCACCCGCGGCCGAGGTACGCACCGTTCCCTGGTCTCGCACGACAGCGCATCCAGCCCCACTCTGCGGCGGCCACCCGCTGCCCGGAGGTGCGCTTCGGGCCCGGCTTCACACGACAGCGCACCCGACCCACTTCGCGGCGCTCTGCTGCCAGTTGGATTTTGCCCCCGGCGGCCCTGCTTCGCGGCATTGCACCGGAACTCTCGGTTCCGAGCGGCGTGGCTCCGTTCGCCGCCTGCGTTGCGGCCCGCCTCACCGTGCTCCGCTGTGCCTCCAGGCGCCTACGTCCCGCGGGGCCCTGCCCCCGCTCACCGTCGGCTGCGGATTGCCGACGGCCTGCTGTCCCGTGCGGTGTTGCGGCGACTCCCGTATCGGATCAACGCACCGCCGGTCTCCGCACGAGCCGGCCCGCCCTCCACCGCCACGCCTCTGAAGTCACTTCCCCCACACGCCACTTCATCTGTCTCCCAGGCCGCACGACCGCCACCGCGCCGCCACCTGTCGGCCGCTCTCCTTGCTGCGCGGGTCGAGCGCCCCGCCCGCCTCGTCGCCTCCGGCCTCACCCTCACCTGTCCCACCCTCAACCAGCCCATCCCAAGGAGTCGTTCATGAGCCCCAGCACTCCCGCCCGCGCGGGGACCGGCGTCTACCCCGCACACTCCCTGCTCCCGCCCACGGAGCACACGACACACACGACACTCCGCGGAACTCCGGTCACGTCCGCGCCCAACAGTGGCCCTCGGCACCCCGGCCCCCGCGCGACCGCCGCGCCCATCGCTCCCACACCTCGGCACCCGCTCACCCCACCCCGCCCGAGCGCACCCCCACCCTCATCCCCGACTCCGCCCTCGGCGCCGCCGGCGCCGCCCATGCCCCCGCGGCCGCCCGCACCTCCCGGGCCCGCGGGACCACCCGACTTCCCGCCGACCGACGCGCCGATCGATCCACAGCTTGTGGACGGCGTGCGCGCCCGCCTCGCCGCCGAAGGCCGCGACCCCACCCACGCCGCCGTCGCCGAGGCGCTCCGCGCACAGGGGCGTGTCCTCGGCGACGCGACCGTCATGGCCGTTCTGCGCGCCCTGCGTTCCGAAATCGTCGGTGCCGGTCCCCTCGACACGCTCCTCGCCGATCCCGAGGTCACCGACGTCCTCGTCAACGCACCCGACGAGGTCTGGATCGACCGCGGCGCGGGGCCGCAGCGCACGCGCGTCACGTTCCCCGACGACGCCGCGGTCCGGCGCCTCGCCCAGCGCCTGGCCACCGCGGCGGGCCGACGACTCGACGACGCCTCGCCGTACGTCGACGCCCGCATGCCGGACGGCGTCCGCCTGCACGCCGTCCTCAAGCCCATCGCGGTCCGCGGCACCTGCCTCTCGCTCCGCGTGCCCCGCCGCACCACCATGACCCTGAACGACCTGGTCACCTGCGGAGCGTTCCCGCCCGAGGTGGCGGAGATCCTCAGGGCGATCGTCGCCGCCCGCTGCGCGTTCCTGGTCTCGGGTGGTGCGGGAACCGGCAAGACCACGTTGCTCGGTGCCCTCCTGGGCACCGCGCACCCGGCCGAACGCCTGGTCCTGATCGAGGACTCCGCCGAGCTGACGCCCCGGCACGCACATGTCGTCCGGCTGGAGTCCCGGCCGCCCAATATCGAGGGCGCCGGCGCCGTCAGCCTCCGGGACCTCGTCCGTCAGGCGCTGCGCATGCGTCCGGACCGCGTCGTCGTCGGCGAGGTGCGCGGCACCGAAGTCACCGAGCTTCTGGCCGCCTTGAACTCCGGCCAGGAGGGCGGCGCCGGCACGATCCACGCGAACTCGGCGGCGGACGTACCCGCGCGTCTCGAAGCCCTCGCCGCCCCGGCCGGCCTCACGCGCGACGCCCTGCACAGCCAACTGGCCGCCGCCCTCGACGTGCTCGTCCACCTGGTGCGGGACCGCGACGGTCTCCGCCGGGTCTCCGAGATCCACGTCCTGGAACGCAATCCGCGAGGTCTCGTGCACCCCGTGCCCGCGCTCCTCCTCGATCGCACGGCCCCGCACCGCCAAGGCCCCGGCTTTCCGCGCCTGGCCGCCCGCCTGGCGGGCTGGTGGCGTCCCTGACCACCGGGCATGTGCCCGGGCGGACCTGCGCGCCGGGCCCGCCCACCGCACCTGGGCCACCCACACCTTGCGTACCGGTCAGCCATTGCGATCCAGACAGGTAACTCACATGACCACCCTCACCACTTCCGTCTTCGCGACCGCACCGCCGATTGCCCTCGCGACGCCGTTCCCGACCACGGCGGCCGTCGGCACCCTCCTCGCCCCGGCCCTCGCCGCCGGTGCGATCTGGATCGCGGGCGCCCGCATGGGCCGCTCGCGGGTCCGCGATCTCGCCGCCTCCGCCTCCGCCTCCGCGTCCGGGTCCGTCGGGCCCCGGGGGCCGGGCGGACTTGACGGTCCCGACGGAGCGGCCGAAGCCGACGCCCCGAACCGCGCAGGTGCCTTCGCTGTCCCCGCCACCCGGGCTTCCAAGGCCGGCAAGAGGCTTCGGTCCGCACTTCTCGCACCGGAGGCACGCACGGCCGTGGTTCTCCTCGGTTGTTCGATGCTGCTCGCCGTCGCGACGGGGTCCGTGGTCCCGCTGCTGCTCGCGTTACCGGCGTCCGCGTACTCGATGCGACGTCGCGCACAGGCAGAGGCGTTGCGCGCGGCCGTCGACCGGCGCTCGGGCGTCGCGGAGCTGGCCACCGCGATGGTCGGCGAACTGCGCGCCGGGCAGCCCCCGTCCGAGGCGTTCACGGCGGCCACCCAAGCCCTGACCGGACCGGTCCGCATCTGCCTCACCGAGGCGGTGGCCCTCGCACGCGTCGGTGGCGAAATCCCCGACGCACTCGCGCGAGCCGCCGCGGCACCGGGCGCCGACGCCCTCGCGCGCATCGCCGCCTGCTGGCGGGTCGCCGCCGAACGCGGGGCCGGGTTCGCACCCGCCCTCGACCGGATCGCCGCCGGCCTGCGCGCCGAGGAGTCCGGACACCGCGAGTTGGAGGCCGAGTTGTCCGGTGCCCGCACCACCGCGCGCCTGCTCGCGGCACTGCCACTCGTGGGCCTGCTGCTGGGGCAGGGCGTCGGAGCGGACCCGTTGGACGTCCTGCTGCACACGCCGCTGGGCGCCGGCTGCCTGGTCCTGGGGCTGCTCCTCATCGCCCTGGGCCTCGACTGGACGGACCGCATCGCTCGTGACGCCCGAGGGGCGCGATGGACGGCGTAGCCGCCGCACCGGGTCTGCTCGGCGTCGGCGTACTCGCAGCCTGCGCCACGTGGTTCGCCGTTCCGGCGCCACGCACCCGCGGCCGCGATCGACTCAAGGCCGCGATCGGCGTACGCCGCGCCGACCGGACCGCCGCGCCGGACTCCCGGGAACTCCGCAATGCCCGGGTACGCCGCGGAACAGCCGCCGCACTCGCCGGACTGGCCGCCGCCCTCGTCGTCGGCGGGCTCGCGGGTGTGGTCGCCGCACCGCTCGTCGGCCTCGCCGTGGACCGGCAATTGGGGCGCATAGCCCCGGCCGCCGATCGCCTCCGCCGCGAGCGCATGGCCGCCGATCTTCCGACCGCGGCCGACCTGTTGTCGGCCTGCCTCGCCGCGGGCGCGCCTCCTGCCGAGGCGGTGACGGCGGTCGCCGACGCGATCGGTGGCCCGCTCGGCAGCGAACTCCGGGCAGCCGCAGCCGCGGTACGACTCGGCGGTGATCCGGCGCGATGCTGGTCGGCACTCGCCGCGTCCCGCGAACTGGCCCCGCTGGCCCGCGCGCTGTCCCGGTCCGGCGAGGGCGGCGCACCGCTCGCGGAACGCATCGCCCACGTCGCCGACGAATGCCGCGACCGCCGACGAAGTGACCTGACCGCAGCCGCGAGACGCACGGCCGTACGCGCAACCCTGCCGCTCGGCGTGTGCTTCCTGCCCGCCTTCCTGCTGATCGGCGTGCTCCCCGTCGTCGTCGGCCTGGCGGCGCCGCTGCTCGCCCAGGCCTGAAGGCCACGCCGATCGTCGACGAAATCCGCCGACCGGACCAACGCCCCTCACGCCCGATCCGCACCCGAACCCCGACCCCGAATCACGAACCCCGAACCCCGAACCTCTCGGACTTGCGTACGCCCGCAATCGCCGCACACCCAGCTCGCTCAGACCACCCAGCCCACCCGCGAACGACCGGAGAACCCATGTCCGACACCACCACCGCCGTCACACCGACCGGGACCAGCGCAACCCCGGCCATCCCAACTCCCGCGATCTCAACCCCCGCACTCCCGACGGCCGCGGCCACGACCGACGCCGCAACCGATGCAGCCGCCGCCCCGGACGCCGTACCGCCGGCTCCCGCAACGCGGCCCGCGTCCACCTCGATGCCGCCGGACAGCGGCCACCCGGCGGGAAGCAACCGCCCGCAAACCCCGAAGGAACCGACTGCCGCCAAACGGAAGTCCGGTATTCCGCGCGTTCTCGTGCTGCGAATGCGGAGGCGAAGTTCCGTACTGTTGTGCCGAGTTGGTGCATTTCTCCGGCGTGACGACGGAATGTCCACCGCAGAATACGCGGTGGGCACGGTCGCGGCCGTCGCATTCAGCGCGGCGCTCTACAAGGTGGTCACGAGCGACGTCGTGACGGACGCGCTGAGCGCGGTCATTGGAAAGGCGCTCAATGCGACATTTTGACGCGCTCGACACGCCGGTGGTGTCGCCGACGGAGCGAAAACCAAAACGGAAGTTCGCGTCCTCCCACGGCGGATACGTGACCGCGGAATCGGCAATCGCGCTTCCGGCTATCGCGTTGGTCATGCTCGCGCTCACCGCGGTAGTCGGCGCCGTGGCGCTGCAAATCCGTTGTGTCGACGCCGCACAGGCCGGTGCACGGGCGCTGGCGCGAGGGGAGGCGCCGGCGGAGGCCCTGGCCGCTGTGCACGAGTTGGCGCCGCGGAGTGCGGTCGCCGAGCACACGACGCGGGACGGGCGCGTCCGCTTCAGCGTGACCGCCGACGTACCGCTTCCGGGGCCGTGGCACAGGCTGCGGATCCCGGTGAAGCACACGGCAGTTGCCGTGGACGAGGCGGCACCGCCGTGAGGCGGCCCGCGGGACCGGCGCTTTCCGGTCGATCCTGGGACGTGCGACACGGAGAGGAGGGATCCGCGACCGTCTGGGTGGCGGTCTGGTCGCTGCTACCGGTGTGCCTGGCGATGGTCATGCTGGCTTACGGCGCGGCCGTGGCGACACGTCACCGCGCCGCCGCCGCGGCGGACTCGGCCGCGTTGTCCGCCGCGATCCACGCGGCCGTCGGCCAGGGCAACGCCTGTGCGGAGGCCCGTCGGACGGCCGAGGAGCAGGGCGCATCGCTGGTCACATGTGTGCTCAGGGCCGAATTCGCCGATGTTGTCGCCGAGTCGCGTCCACCGCTGCTCCTCCGCCCGTTCGGCACGGCCCGGGTCGCCGCCCGCGCGGGTCCCCGCTGACCCCGTCCCGCTGACCCCGTCCCCGCTGACCCGGTTGTCGCGGCCCTGGCAGGTCGGGGCCGCGACAACCGCCCGCCGACCAGTGCGGTGGCCACGAACGTTTTGAACCGGTGAGGGTTTGTGGTCACCGCACCAGGTCTACGGCTCGCCCGGCGAGGACGGTTCCTCGCGTCCCAACTCCTGCTTGTGGCCTTGCAGCAGCACGGTGAGCAGCCTGATCGCGCCGGGCTTGTCGAGGGGGAAGTTGCCGTTGCCGCATTTCGGGGACTGCACGCAACTGGGGCAGCCGGCATCGCATTCGCACGCGGCGATGGCGTCGCGGGTCGCGGCGAGCCAGGCCGGGGCGGTGGTGTAGGCGCGTTCGGCGAAGCCCGCACCGCCGGCGTGGCCGTCGTACACGAACACCGTGGGCAGTCCGGTATCCAGGTGCAGGGCGGTGGAGACCCCGCCGATGTCCCACCGGTCGCAGGTCGCGAAGAGCGGGAGGAGGCCGATCGAGGCGTGTTCGGCGGCGTGCGCGGCGCCGGGGAGGTCCATGTCGTCGAGGCCCGCGTCGGCAACCTGGTCGGGCGTGACCGTCCACCAGACGGCGCGCGTCCGTAGCGAGCGTTCCGGGAGGTCGAGCTTGTGCTCGCCGAGCACTTCGCCCGTCATGATGCGGCGGCGCTGGTAGGACACCACGCGGCTGGTCACCTCGACGGAGCCGAAGCACAGGCGGCCCTCGCCCCAGGGTTCCGCCCGCACTTCCTCGAGGATCCGGATGTCGGTCTTCTCACGTGCCGAGGTTGTCCAGTCCGGCGAGGCACGGCGCACGAGGGCGACGTCGTCCTCCAGGTCGAGCAGGCGCACCAAGTACGTGTCGCCCTGGTGGAGGTGGACGGCGCCCTGGTGGACCGCGCTGTGCGCGGCGGCGGCGTCGACCGTGCCCAGGACCCGGCCGGTGTCCTCCTCGACGACGCGGACGGCCTGGCCGCCGGCGCCGCGGATGTCGGTGAGGTCGGTGGCGCGCTCGGCACTGGTCCAGAACCACCCCGAGGCCCGCTTGCGGAGCAGGCCGCGCCGGACCAGGCCGGGGAGGAGTTCGGCGGCGACCGGCCCGAAGAGCGGCAGGTCGCTTTCCTCCAGCGGGAGTTCGGCCGCGGCCGCGCACAGGTGCGGGGCGAGCACGTACGGGTTGTCCGGGTCGAGGACGGTCGCCTCGACCGGGCGGTCGAACAGCGCCTCGGGGTGGTGCACGAGGAACGTGTCGAGCGGGTCGTCGCGGGCGATCAGCACGGCGAGTGCGGCCTGTCCGGCGCGGCCCGCGCGTCCGGCCTGCTGCCACAGCGACGCCCGGGTGCCGGGGTAGCCGGCCAGCAGGACGGCGTCCAGGCCGGAGACGTCGACGCCGAGTTCGAGCGCCGTGGTGGCGGCGACGCCGAGCAGGCGGCCGTCGTGCAGCGCGCGTTCGAGCTCGCGGCGCTCGTCGGCGAGGTAGCCGGAGCGGTAGGTCGCGACGCGCTCGGCCAGTCCGGGGTCGATGCGTTCGAGTTGGTCGCGGGCGATGACGCGGACCACCTCCGCGCCGCGCCGCGAGCGTACGAAGGCGACGGTGCGCACGCCGTCGACGACGAGGTCGGTCAGCAGGTCCGCCGCCTCCGCGGTCGCGGTGCGCCGCACCGGGGCGCCGCGCTCGCCCTTCAGGTCGGTGAGCGGCGGCTCCCACAGGGCGAACGTGAGTGCTCCGCGCGGGGACGCGTCGTCGGTCACCGCCACGATGTCGTCCGGTTCCACGCCGATGAGCCGGGCTGCGGCACCGGCCGGATCGGACACCGTCGCGGACGCCAGGATGAACACCGGGTCCGAGCCGTAGCGCCGACACACCCGGCGCAGACGCCGGATCACTTGGGCGACATGCGAGCCGAACACGCCGCGGTACGTGTGGCACTCGTCGATCACGACGTACTTGAGCGCCTTCAGGTACGCCGACCACGTGCGGTGCGCGGGGAGCAACGACCGGTGCAACATGTCCGGATTGGTCATCACGTACGCCGCATGTCCGCGCACCCAGCGCCGCAAATCGACGGGCGTGTCGCCGTCGTAGGCCGCCGCGCGCACCGGATCAAGTCCCGTTTGCGCGGCGCGCAGCTCGTCCACAGCCCGGATCTGGTCAGCTGCGAGTGCTTTCGTGGGGGACAGATACAGCGCGGTGGCACCACGGCCGTTCGGAGCCCGGGTACCCTCCAAGAGGGCGGTGAGTACCGGCAGAAGGTAGGCCATGGACTTGCCCGAGGCGGTGCCGGTCGCCAACACGACTGACCGGCCCGACGCGGCTGCCGATGCGGCAAGCGCCTGGTGTTCCCAAGGGTGGTCGATACCGGCCGCCCGAAAAGCGTCCACGACTTCCGGGCGCGCCCAATCGGGCCAGATGGTCGGCCTGCCCCTTCGCGGGGGTATGCGCCGAACGTGTGTCACTCGATCGGGTCGCCCGTGGGCCGCGATCAAGCGGTCCAACAGGTCTTCCTGGGAGTGTGGATTGGGCGACATCGGGCACCAGTCTCGCATCGAAAGTCGTGGGATTCATCGTCCTGTAGCGCCCATAAGTGGTTGAATGCCTTGGCGGCTGCCGATCCTTGGGGGGCGACCGCTCGATAGCAAGGTGCTGGAGGATCCGTGGACCTGTCCCTGTCGACCCGAACCGAGGGCGGCCGTACGGTCGTCGAGGTGGGCGGCGAGATCGATGTGTACACCGCCCCCAAACTGCGCGAGCAATTGGTGGAACTCGTCAATGACGGGAGCTACCACCTGATCGTGGACATGGAGGGTGTGGACTTCCTGGACTCGACGGGTCTGGGCGTTCTGGTCGGCGGCCTCAAGCGCGTGCGCGCGCACGAGGGCTCGCTGCGTCTGGTGTGCACTCAGGAGCGCATCCTGAAGATCTTCCGTATCACCGGTCTGACCAAGGTGTTCCCCATCCACACCTCGGTGGAGGAAGCCGTCAACGCGACGGACTGAGCCGCGCCCGTCCGTCTCGCGCGGAGGGGCGCTCCGCCCGCCACCGCTTCAACCAGGTAGCGCTTCGCACCGGATAGCCCGCCGGTCGGAACGTCGGCAAGTACGGCTGGGGGATCTATGGCCATCGTCGAGCTGCGCTTCACCGCGCTGCCCGAACACGTCCGTACGGCGCGGCTTGTCGCCGCCGCCGTGGCGCGCCGGGCCGGTGTCGCCGAGTCCGTGTTGGACGAGGTGCGACTCGCCGTCGGCGAGGCGTGCTCGCGCGCGGTCGGCCTCACCCGCCAGGTGGGTGCGGACGAGCCGGTGACGGTGACGCTCGACGACGGCGACGGGCGGTTCTCGATCGAGGTCCGCGACGCCGTTCCGCAGCCCGCGGTTGTCGGCGCCGGCGAGTCCGGCGGTTCCGGCGGCCTGCCCGGCCCCCCGGGGGCGAACGGCACGAGCCTGGACGTCGCGGAGAGCGAGCTGGGCCTCGCCGTGATCCTCGGTCTGGTCGACGAGCTCGACGTCCGCGCGGGCGCCGACGGCGGCAGTATCCGTATGTCGTGGCCGTCCGAGAAGGGCAAACTCGGGGACGACACGCTGGGGTTGTGACGTCGGCGGGGCGGGTCCGGGCGACCGCTCCGGCCCCGGTGCCGGCTGCCGCGCCGACTGCCGTACCGACAACTGCTCCGGGCGACTGAATTATCCGCGAACGGCGGGCCTTCCAAACGGAAGGCCCGCCGTTCGCGTTCTCCGCTTGTGGGCGGTTGCGGCCAGTTGTGGCTCGCCCGACCGGGCGCCGCAACGCCCGCCGCTATCCCGATTCCGGCGGCGCAAAACCTGTTTACCCGGGGATTGCCCCGAATCGCGGCGTAGTGCGCGTATTTTATGCATAATTCGATATGATCATGAAGATTACCGTGGTGTGTTCTTGATCATTTGCATACACTCCCATTCACGTTGTAAAAGATCGTCTCGCGCCCGTCTGAGAAGCCAGTCCGAAACATCCCTCGCGATGGAGGACGCATGTCCGGGCTCCAACTCACCGAACTCGCAACTGTCACCGCGGCACCGGGGACCGCCGAGGTCGCCGGTGCCGATCTGACGTACGTCGTGGTGGTCGCGGTCATTGCGCTGGCCGCCCTCGGCGTCGCGGCGGGCCTGGTACGCCAGGTGCTCGCCGCCGACGAGGGCACCGCGAAGATGAAGGAAATCGCCGGGGCCGTCCAGGAGGGCGCCTCGGCCTACCTCACCCGCCAGTTCCGCACCCTGGGGCTCTTCGCCGTCGGGGTCTTCTTCCTGCTGCTGCTGCTCCCCGCCGACGGCTGGGACGAACGCATCGGCCGCTCCGTGTTCTTCCTCGTCGGCGCGGTGTTCTCCGCGATCACCGGCTACACCGGTATGTGGCTCGCGGTCCGCAGCAACGTGCGCGTGGCCGCCGCGGCCCGCGCCGGCGGCACCGGGCCCGAGGCGTCGCACACCGCGATGCGGATCGCGTTCCGCACCGGCGGTGTCGCCGGCATGTTCACCGTCGGCCTCGGCCTGTTCGGCGCCGCACTCGTGGTCATCATCTACCGCGAGGACGCGCCCAAGGTCCTCGAAGGGTTCGGCTTCGGCGCGGCCCTGCTGGCCATGTTCATGCGTGTCGGCGGCGGCATCTTCACCAAGGCCGCCGACGTCGGCGCCGACCTCGTCGGCAAGGTCGAGCAGGGCATCCCCGAGGACGACCCGCGCAACGCCGCCACGATCGCGGACAACGTCGGCGACAACGTCGGCGACTGCGCGGGCATGGCGGCCGACCTGTTCGAGTCGTACGCCGTGACGCTCGTCGCGGCCCTCATCCTCGGCAAGGCCGCGTTCGGCGACGCCGGCCTCGTCTTCCCCCTCATGGTCCCCGCGATCGGCGTGATCACCGCGGTCATCGGCATCTACGCGGTGTCGCCGCGCGCCGGGGACCGCAGCGGCATGACGGCGATCAACCGCGGGTTCTTCCTGTCCGCGCTGATCTCGCTCGTGCTGGTCGGCATCGCCGCGTTCGTGTACCTGCCGAGCAAGTTCTCCGAGCTCGAAGGCCTCTCCGACACCACGGCCACCGGCCGGGAGATCCTCGAACACTCCGGTGACCCCCGGGTGTTCGCCCTGATCGCGGTCCTCATCGGCATCGCGCTGGCGGCCGTGATCCAGCAGCTGACCGGCTACTTCACCGAAACGTCGCGCCGCCCGGTCAGGGACGTCGTCAAGACGTCGCTCACCGGCCCGGCGACCGTCATCCTGTCGGGCGTCTCGCTCGGCCTGGAATCCGCGGTGTACGCGGCCGTGCTGATCGGCATCGCGGTCTACGGCGCGTACCTGCTCGGCGGCGGCATCATCATGCTCGCGCTGTTCGCGGTGGCCCTCGCCGGCACCGGCCTGCTCACCACCGTCGGCGTGATCGTCGCGATGGACACGTTCGGGCCGGTGTCCGACAACGCGCAGGGCATCGCCGAGATGTCCGGCGACGTCAAGGGCGAGGGCGCGCAGGTCCTCACCGACCTGGACGCGGTCGGCAACACCACCAAGGCCATCACCAAGGGCATCGCGATCGCGACCGCCGTGCTCGCCGCCACGGCGCTGTACGGCTCGTACCGGGACGCCGTCGAGACGGCCCGAGCCGAAGTCGGCGAGAGCGCGAACGCGGGCATGTCGCGCCTCGAGGCGCTGTCGTTCAGCCTCGACATCTCGCAGCCGAACAACCTGTTCGGCCTGATCCTCGGCGCCGCGGTCGTCTTCCTGTTCAGCGGCCTGGCCATCAACGCGGTCTCGCGCGCCGCGGGCGCGGTCGTGTTCGAGGTGCGCGAGCAGTTCCGCACCCGGCCCGGGATCATGGATGGCACGGAGAAGCCGGAGTACGGCCGCGTCGTCGACATCTGCACACGCGACTCGCTCCGCGAACTCGCGACACCGGGCCTGCTGGCGGTGATGGCCCCGATTGCGGTCGGGTTCGCCCTCGGCATCGCACCACTCGGCGCGTTCCTGGCCGGTGCGATCGGCGCGGGCACGCTCATGGCCGTGTTCCTCGCCAACTCCGGTGGTGCGTGGGACAACGCGAAGAAGACGATCGAGGACGGCACGTACGGCGGCAAGGGCTCCGACGCGCATGCCGCGACCGTCATCGGCGACACCGTGGGCGACCCGTTCAAGGACACCGCGGGGCCCGCGATCAACCCGCTGCTGAAGGTGATGAACCTGGTGGCGCTGCTGATCGCCCCCGCGGTGGTCAAGCTCACCATCGGCGCGGACGCCAGCGACGGGCTGCGCGCGGGGATCGCCGTCTTCGCGATCGTCGTCATCGTCGGCGCGGTGTGGTGGAGCAAGCGCAAGTCCATCGCCGTGGGCACACCGGAGAGCGAATCCCAGGACGCAACTCCGGTAGGCGGCTGACCTGCGGCGGGTCGTGCCGGGCCGGTGACCTGACAGGTCGTCGGGACGGCCCGCCGGGACCCGGGACGGAGGGCGATGCGGTGGACCGCGTCGCCCTCCGTCCGTGTCGTATGCCACCCTCGGACTGCCGCGGGCCCTGCCGCAGGGGCCGGCAGACGCGGTACGGCGATGCGAACACGGAGACGAGCGTGGCACGTAAGACCCCGGCGATATCCCCCGCACTCGCGGCCCTGGCCGCCGCCGTGATGGTCCTGACCGCCGGATGCGGCGACGACGGCGAAGACAACACGAAGAAGCTGGCCGACTGGGCGAACCAGGTCTGCACCGCCGACGTCACCGGCCGCATCGACGCCTCGAAGACGGCGCTGGACGACATCGGCACCGTGGTCCCCAACGAGGCGCCCGAGGCCCTCAAGACCCGGCTTGTCGGCGACGTCGCCAAGCTCGCCGAGGCGAACACCGCGTTCGCCGCCTCCCTCGACAAGGCCGGGCCGCCGGAGATCAAGGACGGCCGGGCCCAGTTGCAGGTGCTCACCGGCGATCTGCGCGCGACCGCCGCCGGGTGGACCGCCGTGAAGACCAAGCTGGAGGAACTGCCGACCGGCGACCAGAAGGCGTTCGCGGACGCCCTGCGCGCGCTGGAGCCGAGCATCACCAGTTCCATCACGGTGTCGCGCGCCGCGCTCGACAAGCTCCACCAGGGCGCACTGGGCAAGGCACTGGCCGCTGTTCCCAACTGCGTGAGCGGCCCCGCGGCCCCGCCCGACGCCACGCCGGCGACGTCGCCCGCCCCGCCCGCGGATCCGGCGACGGACCAGCCGCCCGCCTCGCCGCCCGTCCCCCCGGCGGACACACCGTCGCCCTCCGCCACGGCGTCCGGCTCCACTTCGCCGTCGGCGTCGTCCTCGGCGTCGCCGTCCAAGTCGCCCTCCAAGTCGTCGACCACCTCGGCCTCCGCCCGGCCGTAGACGCGGCTGTAGACACGACCGAACGCCCGACCGAACGCTTGACCGTTCACCCCCGTCGCGGACGCGCCCGGGGGCGAACGGCCCGTCGCGGTCCGGCAGGTCGGCCCGCAGGAGGCAGGATGGTCCCGTGACCATGCACGACTCCTCCCAGGTGGCCCGGCTCCGCGAAGCGCTGGCCGACGCGGACTACACCGTCGACGGGTGCCTCGACGCGCTCGGACCCCAGGCGTACGGCGCCCTCTCGCGCAGCGAGACCGTCCCCGCCCTGCGTTCCCTGCACGGCGACGGCGGCCCGCTCGCGACCCTGATCCGGCTGTTCCTGCTCCAGACCCGGGTGCCCTTCTCCCAGGCACGCACCGCGCTGCCCTTCGACGAGGCGGTCGCGGGCGGCCTGTTGGCGCGCGACGGCGACGAGGTGCACGCGCTCGTCGACATCCGCCCGTACGGCGAGGCCGACACCGACTGGTGGGTCGTCTCCGACCTCGGCAGCGGCATCGGCGGCGTGTCCGGTCCGGTACGCCCCGACCACGTGCTGGGCATCGGCGGCGCGTCGACCACGCTGGCCGGCATCACCGTGCGCGAGCCGGCCGACCGCGTCCTCGACCTGGGCACGGGCTGCGGCGTCCAGGCCCTGCACGCCTCGCGGCACGCCCGCGCGGTCACCGCGACCGACGTCAACCGGCGTGCGCTGGACCTGACCCGCCTGACCATGGCGCTGTCCGGCATCGCCAACGTCGGCCTCGCCGAAGGGAGTCTGTTCGAGCCGGTCGAGGGCGAGACGTTCGACCTCATCGTCTCGAACCCGCCCTTCGTGATCTCGCCGCAAGGCCTCGGGGGTGCGGGGGAGGCCCCGGCCAGGAGGCTCACCTATCGTGACGCCGGCCTGCCCGGCGACGAGATCTGCCGGCGCCTGGTCGCCGACGCACCGGCGCACCTCGCGGACGGCGGCTACTGCCAGTTGCTGGCGAACTGGCAGCACGTCAAGGGCGAGGACTGGCAGGACCGCCTCCGCGCGTGGCTGGCCCCCACCGGCTGCGACGCGTGGGTCGTGCAGCGCGAGGTCCAGGACCCCGCCCAGTACGCCGAGTTGTGGCTGCGCGACGCCGGCGACCACCAGAGCGCGGAGTACGCCGCCCGGTACGACGCGTGGCTCGACACGTTCGAGCGCGACGGCGTGGAAGGCGTCGGCTTCGGCTGGATCTCGCTGCACAAGTCCGGGGCCGAACGGCCGGTGGCGCACATCGAGGAGTGGCCGCACGCCGTCGAGCAGCCGCTCGGCGCCGAGATCGCGGCGTGGTTCCGCCGCCAGGACGCGCTGCGTTCGCACGACGACGCGGCGCTCCTCGGCACCGCGTTCCGCCTCGCGTCCGCGGTCCTCCAGGAGCAGACCGGCCAACCCGGCGCCGAGGACCCGGAGTACGTCGTGCTCCGGCAGCAGCGCGGCATGTGCCGTGCGGACCGCGTGGACACGGTCGGTGCCGCGCTGGCGGGCGCGAGCGACGGACGCCTGACCGCGGGGGCGATCGTCGACGCGATCGCCGAACTGCTGGGCGAGGACCGGGTCGCCCTGCGCGACGCCGTACCCGGGCCGCTGCGCTCGCTCGTCGCCGACGGCTTCCTGCTGTTCCCGGAGGCCTCCGCCCCCTGACCCGGGCCGACCGCTCCCGGCCCGGGCCGCCGCCACGTGACCCGGGCCGACCGCTACTTGACCCGGACCATGCGGCGCCGCTTCCCGCGTTCCGCACGCGCCTCGACCGGCAGGCGCGTGTCGCGCATCGACGCCGCCGCCGCGAGGCCCAGCAGGACGCACGGGAGCACCACGAGGTAGACCGTGCTCATGCCGGCCGAGTACGCGTCGTGCACGGCCCCCTGGAGACCGGACGCGTACTCCCGCACCCGCTCCGGGTGGTCCAGTGCGGCGTCCGCCCCGCCGGGCGGGAGCTGCCCGTCCGCGACCCGGTGCTCGGTCAGTTCGCCGGGCAGCGTGTCGGTGAACCGCCGGGCGATCACCGCACCGAAGACGGCCGTGCTGATGGTGCCGCCGAGGGTGCGGAAGAAGGCGATGGACGACGTCGCGATGCCCAGGTCGCGGCGTTCCACGGTCGCCTGCGCGGCCAGGATCAGCACCTGCGAGGTGAACCCGATGCCGATGCCCGAGACGACCATCGCCGGCCACAGCGCCGGTGCGGGGGCCGCGAGGACCTGCCACGCGAGCAGCGCCGCGGACACCGCCGAGAGCGCCATGCCGATCATCGGGAAGACCTTGACCCGCCCGGTGCGCGCGATGAGCCGCCCCGACGTCGTGGACCCCACCAGGTTGGCCGCGATGAACGGCAGCATCAGCAGCCCGGCCCCGGTCGCCGTGAAGCCGCGCCCGAGCTGGAAGAACTGCGGCAGGAACACCATGGACGCGTACATCGTCGAGCCCATCAGGAAGGCCGACGCGCACTGCGCCGTGAACGAGCGGCTGCGGAACAGGCGCGGCGGCCACAGCGGTTCCCGGGCCCGCCGCTCCCACCACCCGGTCGCCACGAGCAGCCCGACCGCCGTGGCGGCCAGCCCCACCGCCGTCGCCGACGTCCACGCGAAGCGCTGCCCGCCGAACGACACCAGCAGCAGGAGCGCGCTGACGCCGCCGACCAGCAGCAGCGAGCCGAGGTAGTCCACCGACACCTGCGAGCGGCGCCGCGGCAGCGTCAGGCTGCGCTGGATCACCACGAACGCGACCGCGGCGAACGGCAGCATCGAGAAGAAGCACCAGCGCCATCCGACGGTGTCCACGAAGACCCCGCCGAGCAGGGGGCCGAGGGCCGTCGACGACGCGAACGAGGCGCCGATCCAGCCCTGGTACCTGCCGCGCTCGGCGGGCGGGATGATGTCGCCGATGACCGCCTGGCAGAGCGTGATCATCCCGCCGACCCCGGCGCCCTGCACCGCGCGGAAGGCGATCAGCTGCCAGATGTCCGTGGCCACCCCCGACAGCGCGGTCCCCGCCGTGAAGACGCCGATGGCGGTCAGCAGCAGCGGCTTGCGCCCGTACAGGTCGGACAGCTTTCCCCACAGCGGGGTCGTGGCGCAGTTGGTGAGAAGATGCCCGGCGACGACCCATGCCACCTTGTCGACCCCGCCGAGCTCGCCCGCGATGCTCGGCAGGCCGGTGGTGATGATGGTGCTGGCGAGTGCCGCGATGAACATCGAGATGAGCAGGCCGGTGAAGACCGTACGCCGCTGGGCCGCGCTGATGTCGGCGTACGGGGCTGCTGCCGGTGCCGGTGCTGCTGCCGCGGCCTGGGCCGGGGGCTCTCCGGCTGCCTCGTGCTCCATGCCTGGCCCCGCTTCCGTGCTGATCTGACGGTCCATCAGAGATAACGACCCGTGGCCGAGGAAGCAAGATGTACCGGGCACCCATCGCTTTATCCGGCGCCGCGCCCGATGCGCTCCGCGTTTGCGGTCGTCGCCGCGGCGTCCGCACGATCGTCTTTGCGGTCGTGTCGAGCCCGTCTTCGGAACCGTTCTTGAGGCCGTTCCCGCAGCCGTCCGGTCGGCCGTACGGGACCCGGCCGAGGGGGTGCGGAAGGTGCGCGGACGGGCCCCTGCCAGGGACTGTTCCGGAGCGTCACGGGTGCTCGCAGGCGGCCCGCGCGGCCGTTCGGGAGCGGCTCGGGGGAGGGAGGGTTAGCGGCCCGGGAAGCGGGAACCGTTGGGTGCGCGTTACCGTTCGAGTGGCATCGGGCCGATCCGTGTCGTATACCGGGCAGGGCCGGTTTGACATCGGGGGCTGGGATACGGTCACACTCCGCCACACGGCAGCTACATTCCCTGACGGGCGTCGGCCGCCCGAGCAACGCCGGAGCAACGCCGGAGCAAGACCGAAGCGGGACCGGAGCCCGTCCGGAACCGGACGGAGCCGGACCGGAGCGACGGCTCAGCAGTACCGCGGCAGCGGCCGCAGTGCAGTACCGCGGCAGCGCCGCAGCAACGCCATAGCAGTGCCCCCGCAGTGCCCCACAGCAGCAATCTGGAGAGAAGAGCGAAGGTGTCCCCGAGCAGCGAGACCGCGCGCGAAGGCAGTCGACTCGTCATCGTCGAGTCGCCTGCCAAGGCGAAGACGATCAAGGGCTACCTTGGGCCCGGTTACGTGGTCGAGGCCAGTGTGGGTCACATCCGCGACCTCCCCAACGGCGCTGCCGAGGTCCCGGCCGCGTACGAGGGCCAGTCCTGGGCGCGCCTCGGGGTCAACGTCGAGGCCGACTTCGAGCCGATCTACGTCGTCAACGCCGACAAGAAGCAACAGGTCGCGAAGCTCAAGAAGCTCCTGAAGGACGCCGACGAACTCTTCCTCGCCACCGACGAGGACCGCGAGGGCGAAGCCATCGCGTGGCACCTCCAAGAGGTCCTTCAGCCCAAGGTGCCGGTGCGCCGCATGGTGTTCCACGAGATCACCAAGGACGCCATCCAGTCCGCCGTGGCCAACCCGCGCGAGCTCAACCAGCGCCTGGTCGACGCCCAGGAGACGCGCCGCATCCTCGACCGCCTCTACGGCTACGAGGTCTCGCCGGTCCTGTGGAAGAAGGTCGGCCCGAAGCTGTCCGCCGGCCGCGTGCAGTCGGTCGCGACGCGCCTGGTCGTGGAGCGCGAGCGGGAGCGCCGCGCCTTCCGCTCGGCGTCGTACTGGGACGTGCTCGGTACGTTCGACACCGGCCGCGCCGGCGACGCCACCGACCCCCGCACGGTCAACGCGCGCCTGGTCAACCTGGACGGCAAGCGCGTCGCCACCGGCCGCGACTTCGGCTCCGACGGGCAGTTGAAGGGCCGCGACGTCCTGCACGTCGACGAGGCCGGCGCCCGCGCGCTCGCCGCGGCCCTGGAGTCGGCGCAGTTCGCGGTGCGCGCGGTCGAGCGCAAGCCGTACCGCCGCTCGCCGTACGCGCCCTTCCGCACCACCACGCTCCAGCAGGAGGCCTCGCGCAAGCTCGGCTTCGGCGCCAAGGCGACCATGCAGGTGGCCCAGAAGCTGTACGAGAACGGCTTCATCACCTACATGCGTACCGACTCCACGACGCTGTCCGACACCGCGGTCGCCGCGGCCCGCGCGCAGGTCCGCGAGCTGTACGGCGCCGAGTACCTCCCCGACGCGCCGCGCTCGTACGCCGGCAAGGTCAAGAACGCGCAGGAGGCGCACGAGGCCATCCGCCCCTCCGGCGACCGCTTCCGCACCCCCGCCGAGACCGGCCTGACCGGCGACCAGTTCCGCCTCTACGAGCTGATCTGGATGCGGACCGTCGCCTCCCAGATGAAGGACGCGATCGGCCAGTCCGTCACGGTCCGCATCGGCGGCACCGCCGCCGAGGCGCCCGGCCTGCCGGGCCGCGACGCCGAGTTCACCGCGTCCGGCAAGATCATCACGTTCCACGGCTTCCTCAAGGCCTACGTCGAGGGCTCCGACGACCCCGAGGCCGAGCTCGACGACCGCGAGCGCCGCCTGCCGATGGTCGAGGAGGGCGACGCGCTCACCGCGACCGAGCTGACCCCCGAGGGCCACGCCACCAAGCCGCCCGCCCGCTACACCGAGGCGTCGCTCATCAAGGAGCTGGAAGAGCGCGAGATCGGCCGCCCGTCGACGTACGCGTCGATCATCGGCACGATCCTCGACCGCGGCTACGTCTTCAAGAAGGGCACCGCGCTGGTCCCCTCCTTCATCGCGTTCGCCGTCGTCGGCCTCCTGGAGAACCACTTCGGGCGCCTGGTCGACTACGACTTCACCGCGAAGATGGAGGACGACCTCGACCGGATCGCCCGCGGCGAGACCGAGGCGGTGCCGTGGCTGCGCCGCTTCTACTTCGGCGAGGACGTGCCCGGGACCGCCGGCCAGACGGGCGACCACCTCGAAGGCCTCAAGGACCTGGTGACCGACCTGGGCGCGATCGACGCCCGCGAGGTCAACTCGTTCCCGGTCGGCGACGGCATCGTCCTGCGCGTCGGCCGCTTCGGCCCGTACGTCGAGCGCGACGACAAGCGCGCCGACGTGCCCGCCGACCTGCCGCCGGACGAACTCACCGTCGAGAAGGCCGAGGAGCTGCTCAACAAGCCGAGCGGCGACTTCGTGCTCGGCACCGACCCGGCCACCGGGCACCTGATCGTGGCGAAGGACGGCCGGTACGGGCCGTACGTCACCGAGGTGCTGCCCGAACCGGAGTCCGCGGCCCCCGCCGTGGCCGAGCCCGCCGCCCCGGAAGGCGCCGCGGCGGACGCGGAGAAGAAGCCGGCCGCGAAGAAGACCGCCAAGAAGACCGCGAAGAAGGCCGCTGCCAAGGGGCCGAAGCCGCGTACGGCGTCGCTGTTCAAGTCGATGGCGCTCGACACGGTCACGCTGGAGGACGCGCTCAAGCTGTTCTCGCTGCCGCGCGTCGTCGGGGTCGACCCGGCGAACGGCGAGGAGATCACCGCGCAGAACGGCCGCTACGGCCCGTACCTGAAGAAGGGGACGGACTCGCGGTCGCTCACCGCCGAGGACCAGCTGTTCACGGTGACCCTCGACGAGGCGCTCGCCATCTACGCCCAGGAGAAGGCGCGCGGCCGCGCGGCCGCCAAGCCGCCGCTGAAGGAGCTCGGCGCGGACCCGGTGAGCGGCAAGCCGGTCGTGGTGAAGGACGGCCGCTTCGGCCCGTACGTCACCGACGGCGAGACGAACGCCACCCTCCGGGCCGCCGACAGCGTCGAGGAGATCACTCCCGAGCGCGGCTACGAACTCCTGGCGGAGAAGCGCGCCAAGGGCCCCGCACCCAAGAAGCGCGCCGCCGCGAAGAAGGCCCCGGCCAAGAAGGCACCCGCGAAGAAGACCGCGGCCACCAAGAAGGCCCCGGCGAAGAAGGCGACCTGAGGTTCGCTGGTACGAGGGCCGCCGGAATTTCCTCCGGCGGCCCGTCCGCGTTTGCCCGGAACGGCGCCGATTGGTGCTGCCGGGCAGTCGTGCGAAGTCCGGCGACGACCGGGAAACGCCGGTTTGAACGTCGTTTCCCTCGGCGCCCACACGGTTAGGGTTGACGGCATGACGCAAGCCGAGCAGCACACGTCCGAGGCGGCAATACCGCCCCGGACCCCGGATCCCGTCACCGGCATCGGGGGCGTCCTCAAGATCGCCCCGTTCCGGCGTTTCTGGACCGCGATCGCCGCGTCCGCACTGGCGGACTGGCTCGGCCTGCTCGCCCTCACATCGGCCGCGCTGTGGACCGTCGAGGGCGACTACCTCGACTTCGCCGCGGCGGTCGCCGCGGTCTTCGTGCTGCGCCTGCTGCCGGCCGCGCTCGTCGCGCCGCTCGCCGCGCAGATCGTCGACCACCTCGACCGGCGCTGGACGATGGCGGTCTGCGACATCGTGCGGTTCGGCCTGATCGCCTCGGTGCCGTTCGTCGACGAGTTGTGGTGGATCCTCGCCGCGACCGCGCTGGGCGGCATCGCCGGCGCCTTCTGGGGCCCGGCCCGCGACGCCACCGTGCCCAACCTGGTGCCGCGTCAACGCCTCGCGACGGCCGCCCAGTTCAACCTGGTGACCGGCTACGCCGCCGCGCCCGTCGCGGCCGTGGTGTTCATCGTGCTGGCGCTGATCAACCAGCTGCTCGCGCCGTCGTTCGACACGCTGGCCAAACACCCGTCCGACATCGCGCTGTTCGCGACCGCCGCGGTGCACCTCATCTCGGCGCTGTCCGTCTACCTGCTGCGCATGCCCACCCGCGGGCGCTCGGTCAGCACGCGGCGGCCGAACCCCATGGTCGTGGTCACCGACACGCCCCGCGTCTTCAAGCACTCGCGCACCACGCGCGGCCTCGTCATCGGCATGCTCGCGCTCTTCCTCGCGGGCGGCGTGCTGGTCGGCCTCACCCCGATGTACACGGCGGAACTGGGGGCGGGGAACGCCGCGTACGGCACGGTCTTCCTGTCGCTGCTCGGCGGCGCCGCGCTCGGCCTCCTCTGGGGCCCGCGCGTCGTCCCGACGTTCAGCCGCCGGCGCCTGTTCGGCATCGCGGTCGCGGCCGCCGGCCTGGTGCTCCTGATGACCGGCCTGTTCGCGAACGTCGTCGTCGTCGTGGTGCTCACCGGCGTCCTCGGCGTGCTGTCCGGGATCGCCTGGGTCACCGGCTACACGCTGTTCGGGCTGGAGGTCGGCGAGGACCTGCGTACGCGCGCCTTCGCGTTCGTGCAGGCCGCCGTCCGCGTCGTGATGCTCGTCGGGCTCGCCGCCGGATCGCTCGTCGCGGGCGCCATCGGACTGCACACCTGGACTCCGGGCGACCACTACGTCTTCACGTACAACGGCTCGGCGCTGACCCTCATGGGCACCGGTCTTCTGGTGGTCGCGATGGGCCTGCTCGTGCTGCGCGCGGTCGACGACCGGCGCGGCGTCCCGCTGGTCCGCGACCTCGTCGAGTCGGCCCGCAACATCGACCACGTCTCCGGCCGCCCGGCGGGCGCGCCCGGCTACTTCATCTCGCTGGAAGGCGGCGAGGGCGTCGGCAAGTCGACCCAGGTCGAGGCGCTGGCCTCCTGGATCCGCAGCAAGGGCCACGACGTCGTGGTGACCCGCGAGCCCGGCGCCACCGAGATCGGCAAGCGCCTGCGCGCGATGCTGCTCGACGTCAACAACACCGGCATCGACCCGCGCGCCGAGGCACTGCTGTACGCCGCCGACCGCGCCGAACACGTCGCCACCGTCATCCGCCCCGCACTCGAACGCGGCGCGATCGTCATCACCGACCGGTACGTCGACTCGTCGGTGGCCTACCAGGGCGCCGGACGCGAGCTCGGCACCCGCGAGATCGCCCGCGTCTCGCGCTGGGCCAGCGACGGTTTGCAGCCCGACCTGACGATCCTGCTCGACCTCGACCCCGAGGTCGGCCACGGCCGCTTCACCGAGGCCCCGGACCGGCTCGAGTCCGAACCGCAGAGCTTCCACCACCTGGTGCGCGGCGCGTTCCTCGACCTGGCCGCCGCCGACCCCGACCGCTACCTCGTCGTCGACGCCGCCCAGGAGCCCGACGCGGTCACCACCGCGATCCGGCACCGCCTCGACCGCGAACTGCCCGTCTCCGAGCAGGAGAAGCGCCAGGCCGAGGAACTGGCCCGCCGCGAGCGCGAGGAGGAGGAGCGCCGCAAGGCCGAGCGCGCCCAGGCCGAGGCCGAGAAGCAGGCGCTGATCGCCCGCCTGCGGGCGGAGAGCGAGGAGCGCCAGCGGTACGCCGAGCAGCAGCGCCTCGCCGAGGAGGCCGCGCGCCGCGCCGAGGAGGAGCGCATCCGGGCGGAGGAGGAGGTACGCCGCCGGGCCGAGGAGCAGGAGCGCCTCGCCGCCGAGGCCGTGCGCCTCGCCGAGGAGGCGAAGCGCCGCGCGGAGGAGGAGCGCGTACGCCTGGAGGAAGAGGCCGCCCGCCGCGCCGCCGAGCAGAAGCGCCTCGAAGAGGAGGCCGCGCGCCGCGCCGAGGAGCACCGGCTCAAGGCCGAGGAAGAGGAGCGCATCCGCCGCGAGCAGGCGCGGCGCATCGAGGAGGAGTCCGCGCTGCGCGCCGAGCGCGACCGCGTCGCGGCGGAGGAGGAGCGGGTCGCCGAGTCCGAGCGCCGCCGCCGGGCCGAGGAGGAGCGCCGCCGCCGCGAGGAGGAGGCCGCCGCCGACACCAAGCGCCGCCGCGAGGAGGCCGCGGTACGGGCCGCCGAGGCCAAGCGCCGTGCCGAGGAGCGGGAGAAGGCCGAGGAGGCGCTGCGCCTCGCCGAGGCCGAGCGCCGCGCGGCCGAGGAGGACGCGGCCCGCGCGGTCGTCGCCGCCGCCGCCGCGCAGGCCCGTGCCGCGAAGGAGGCCGCGGCGCTCGCCGCCGAGGCCGGTGGCGCGGACGCGTCCGCGGCCAACGGCACGACTCGGGCGCCGGGCGACGCACCGTCGGGAACGGCCGCCGAGGACGCGCCGACAGCCGCGACGCGGGTCGTCCCCACGGTCGACCCGCAGGCCGCCCCGACGGCGTCTGCGTCTTCTGCTTCGTCGTCCGCGTCGTCGTCGACCACCGCGCCGGCCACCGTCGAACCGGACACCGCCGAACTGGAGATCGTGCGTCCCCGACCGGTCGAGGAGCCCCCGCCGGGATCCGAGGACGACACCCAGAAGATCCCCAAGATCCGCATCGACGAGACCACCCGCCTGCCCGTCGTCGACACCGGCGAGGGCCGGCGCGACCCGCACACGCTCGCCGACGACCTGCTCGGCCCGTGGGCGGGACAGCCGGAGGAGCCGCAGGCCGCCGCCGAGACCGCGCCGGAGCCGGAGGCGCGCAAGAGCCGCTGGCGCCGCAAGCCGTAGGGTCCGGGCGGACGGGGCAGGCGCGCCGGGCTGTGGAAACCGCAACGCACGGTTCGCGGCGACTGTGCTACAACCCCTGAAGTGGGGGCTTGTTTCGGTCCTGTGGACAACCTGGGTCGGTGCCCCCCCCCGCGGATGACGCGCGGGGACGAGGCGGCGGGGACGCGCCGCGGGCATTCGTGGGCTGTCCGTTCCGCCCGGTACGGTCGTACTCGCAGACCTCTGAACCACCCGCCACTCCGAGGAGCACGCCACCGTGACCGTGTGGGACGACCTGGTCGGCCAGGACCGCGTCGTCGGCCAGCTGCGCGCCGCGGCGTCGGCCGGGCGCGCCGCGCTCGCCGGTGAGGCGTCGGGCGGCATGACCCACGCGTGGCTGTTCACCGGCCCGCCCGGCTCCGGCCGTTCCACCGCCGCCCGCGCCTTCGCGGCGGCCCTCCAGTGCGTGAGCCCCGACCTGGCCCTGGGCGCCGAGCCCGGCTGCGGCCACTGCGACGGATGCCACACCGCGCTGACCGGCACACACGCGGACGTCGACGTGATCGGCACCGAGCTGCTGTCGATCGGCGTGAAGGAGACGCGCGACCTGGTCCGCCGGGCCGCGATGTCCCCGGCGGGCGGGCGCTGGCAGGTCATCGTGCTGGAGGACGCCGACCGGCTCACGGAAGGCGCGGGCAACGTCCTGCTGAAGGCCATCGAGGAACCGTCGCCGCGTACGGTGTGGATGCTCTGCGCGCCGTCCGTCGAGGACGCGCTGCCGACGATCCGTTCGCGCTGCCGGCACATCGCGCTGCGTACGCCGCCGGTCGGTGCGGTCGCCGACATGCTCGCCCGGCGCGACGGGATCGACCCGGCGATGGCCGCGTACGCCGCCCGCGCGACCGGCGGCCACATCGGGCGTGCCCGCCGCCTCGCCACCGACGAGCAGACCCGGATGCGCCGTGCCGAGGTGCTCAAGCTGCCGACCCAACTCGCCGACATCGGCAGCTGCATGGCCGCCGCGCAGCGCCTGGTCGACGCGGCCGCCGCCGACGCGAAGCAGATCAGCGAGGAGCTGGACGCGCGCGAGACCGAGGAGTTGCGCAGCGCGCTCGGCGCCTCGACTCCGGGCGGTCGCCTGCCGTCGGGCACGGCAGGCGTCGTCAAGGAATTGGAGAACCGCCAGAAGAAGCGCGCGACGCGCACCCAGCGCGACTGCCTCGACCTCGCGCTGATCGACCTCGCGGCGTTCTACCGCGACGTCTTGGCCATCCAGTTCGGGGCCGAAGTCCCGCTGGACAACGAGCAGATGCGCCCCTTGCTCGACGGCGTCGCGCGCTCGGCGACCCCCGAGACGACGCTGCGCCGCATCGAGGCGATCCTCGCCTGCCGACGCGCGATCGACACAAATGTCGCCCCACTCCTGGCCGTCGAGGCCATGGCGCTGACCCTTCGGGCCGGCTGAGCGGGAACCCGGAGCGGCGTCCGAGGCGTCGACATGGGAGAGTTCCCCACGGCGGACCAGCCGCCTCCCGGGTCACTGTGATCCCATTGCCGGTCCTCCGGCGGTACTCACAGGCGACCCTTTGCCATTGCTCCAGAGAAGCATTGCCAGAACTGCTGCCAGAACGACTGCCAGAACTGCTCCCAGAACTACTGCCAAGGACGGTGCAAGTCGGTGCGACCGGTGCGGAAGGCACTCAAGGCCCTGCTGATCGCGGCGACGTTGGGCTTCGCCGTCACGTACCTCCTGCGCACGCAGGGCGCGAAGCTCCAGCGGCGCGCGGCCGACGGAACCGGGCCGGAACCAGCCGTTCCGCACAGTGACTTCGCCGACGAGCCGGTACGCCCGACCGTCGTCACCCGGCGCGACGACGACACGCCGCTGTCGACCCCGATGATCTCCGCTCCGCCGCGCCCGGGTTCGGGCCCGGTGCCCACGCCCACGCCGCCCCCGTTCACGCCGCTGCCGCCGCCGACGGTCACCCCGGTCGTGCCCGCCGCTTCGGTCGCGCACGCCGGCTACGCCGAGCCCGTTGCGGCCGACGTACGCTCCGCGGCGCACGAACAGGCGCCCGAACGCGCGTCCGAGATCCTCGAGATCGACCCGGACCAGCTCACCCCCCTCGCGGTGATCGGTCCCGAGCCGGAGCGTCCCGCGCGGACCCGGCGCCCCCAACTCGTGGTCGGCGGAGTCACCTTGGCGTTCGTGGTGGCCGCTGGCGCTGTGGGCACCCTGGCGTACAACAGCCTCGCGGGCGGGGACGACGACGAGAAGACGGCCCCCGCCGCCGTCGGCACCAGTCCGGCCTCCACGCCCCGCCCCTCCACCAGTTCCCCTGGTGGCAACCTGGCACCGTTGGGCCCCCAGCAGTTCCAGTCGCTCGGCACCCGCTCCGGCGGCGTGCTCAACCACCTCGAACTCGCGGGCCGCCGCTCCGGCGTGACGTCCGACGTGTGGGTGTGGCTCCCGCCGCAGTACGCGCAAGAGGACATGCGCAGCAAGAGCTTCCCGGTTCTCGTCGTGCACTCGGCGTACCCGGGCGTGGGCGCCAACTCGATGCTGGAGCCCGGAATGGGGCTGCTCGCCGACCTGACCGACGGCATCACGAGTGGCACTCTGCCGCCGTTCGTGATCGTGGCGCCGGAGTTGACGCCGTATCAGCAGAACGAGTTGAACGCGCTCGCCGACCCGGCCGACATCGACACCGAGTGCAGCGACATACCGGGCAAGCCGAGCATGGCGACCTTCCACAACGAGGACGTGCGCGAGGCGGTGGCCGCGACGTTCCGCGTCTCGACCGAGCGCGCTTCGTGGGGGCTGCTCGGCGAGGGTGCCGGAGGCCTGTGCGCGACGAAGTACGCGCTCCAGTACCCGCAGTACTACGCCGCCTCGGCGAGCATGTCGGGTCCCCTGGAACTGACTTCGCCGCTGTGGCCGTCGGCGCCGGGCGTACGCGACGCGCAGCAGCCCAAGGCGCTGCTGGCCAAGAACCCGGACGTGCGGGTGTTCGTCTCCAACGCGAGCTCGGCCTCCGCCGCCCGCCAGGACGCGATCGCCTTCAAGGCGGCCGCCAAGGCCCCGACCGTCGTCGAGAACGCCACCGCGTCCGGCGTCGTCTCCAAGCAACTCCCCGCCGCGCTGGCGTTCCTGGACCGGAACGTCACGGACAGCACGGAGAAGTCCCCGTCCTCCACCTCGACCGCCACAGGGGCGAGCAGCGGCGCGACGTCGACACGGCGGCCCTGAACCCTGAACACCCCTGCTGCGCTGCGCCGATGCCCCGCCCATCGGGTTGGCAGGTCGCTGTGGTACTTGTTCTCGCGTGACCGCCCCTGCGCCCAGACGCGCTCTCCTACGCCGCGGAATACCCGCGCTCACCGTCTCCGTGGCGCTGCTCGCCGGATGCAGCCCGGGCGGCGGTGACGTCGCCGGCAATGTTGCCGAGTCGAAGACGTCCGCCTCTCCGACTCCCGGCGACGCGGCTCCGGGCGCTCCTGGCACCACCGCCCCGCCTCCGCCGACCCCCGCCCCCAAAGGGCAGGACGATCCGGCGCTCAAGGAGTTCTACGCACAGGAGTTGGCGTGGAAGGCGTGCAAGGACGACCCCGAGACCGAGGAGAAGGACGAGGCCGAGTTCGGGTGCGCGAAGCTCCGCGTACCGCTGGACTACGCGAACCCGGCCGCTCGTTCGATCGACATCGCGGTCATGCGGCACCAGGCGGCGAACCCCGGGGCACGCGTCGGCAGTCTCCTGGTGAATCCGGGCGGACCGGGCGGGTCCGGCAAGGAGTGGCTGCAGTACGCGTACGAGCGCTTCGAGGGCGAAATGCACGAGCGCTTCGACATCATCGGCTTCGACCCCCGCGGCGTCGGAGAGAGCAATCCGGTGCAGTGCCTCGACGACAAGGCCAGAGACCGGGACAACGCGGACGACGGGCCCGACCCCAAGGACCGCGCGGCGAGCAACGCGTACTCCGAGCAGAAGAGCAAGGAATTCGCCGACGCCTGCCAGGCCAAGTCCGGCGATCTGCTGCCGTTCATCGGCACCCGCAATGCGGCGCGTGACATGGACGTCCTGCGCGGCGTCGTCGGAGATGCGGAACTGCACTACCTGGGCTACTCCTACGGCACCTACCTCGGCTCCTTGTACCTCGAGGAGTTCCCCGACAAGGCGGGCCGCCTCGTTCTCGACGCCGCCGTCGACCCCGCCGAGGATCCGCTCGAGAAGTCGGTGAACCAGCAGATCGGGTTCGAGCAGGCGTTCACGCGCTTCGCCAAGGACTGTGCCAAGCTCGCCGGCTGCCCCCTGGGCCGCGACGCCGACAAGGCGGCCCTGGTGGGGATCGACTTCCTCGACGGGCTGCGCACCGAGCCGCTGCCGACGCGCGAGCAGGGCCGCAAGCTGACGTCCAGTCTCGGCTGGACCGGGATGATCAGCCTGCTCTACGGCGACGCGGAGCGCTGGAAGTGGCTGCGGGACGCCTTCACTCTCGCGATGCGCGACGGCGACGGCTCCGCGCTGCTCTTCTACGCCGACAACTACAACGGGCGCAACGAGAAGGGCCAGTACGACGGCTCGATGGACGCCCTTCCGGCCATTCGCTGCGCGGACGGCGCAGCCGAGGCGCCGTCACCCGAACGGGTCCAACAGGTCCTCGACAAGCTGCGCAAGGAGGCGCCGCTCTTCTCGCGGGACACGGTTGCGGAGGACTTCGACGGGCCCGGGTGCGAGTTCTGGCCGTACAAGACCCCGGAGAAGCCCCACACGATCAAGGCGCCCGCGGACAGCCCGGTGCTGGTGATCGGTACCACCGGCGACCCCGCGACGCCGTACGCGGCCTCCGAGCGCCTCGCACAGGGGCTCGGCAACGCCACCCTCCTCACCCTTGAGGGTGAGGGCCACGCGGCGTACGGCAAGGGCAACGACTGCATCGACGCCGCCGTCGACAAGTTCTTCCTCGACGGCACCATGCCCCCCGTCGGGACCAGGTGCGTGCAGTAGTCCGACCGAACACCAGCCCCGGGCACGTGGTAGGCATGACAAGGTGAGGATCTCCAGCCGCCACGGCGCCCGTCTGCGCGGGGCAATACCCGCCGCCCTTGTCACCGCCGTTCTTGTCGCGGGGTGCTCGTCGGGCGGCGTGGCCTCCAAGATCAAGGAGTCGGCGGGCAACCCGGGGGCCGGTGCTCCCGGGGCGGCCGGCGGTCCGGACACGACCCCGATCCCCGGCGCCAAGGGGCAGAACGATCCCGCGCTGACGTCCTTCTACACGCAGCGGCCGGGCTGGAAGGCCTGTGCGGACGACGTGGAGACGCAAGCGGACGAGGGCGAACTCGAGTGCGCGACGCTGCGCGTACCCCTCGACTACGCGAACCCGGGGACCAAGGCCGTCGAGATCGCGGTCATGCGTTATCAGGCCACCGCGAAGGGGAGCGCGCGAATAGGTTCGCTGCTCACCAACCCCGGCGGGCCGGGCGGCTCCGGCCTCGACTACCTCAAGGGCTCGTTCGAGAGCACGGACCCGGAGCTCCACAAAGCCTTCGACATAGTCGCCTTCGACCCGCGCGGCGTGGGGAAAAGCTCACAGGTGAAGTGCCTCGACGACGCCGAGCGCGACCGGCGCGACGCGGACGACGGGCCCGACCCGAAGGACATCCCGGCCAGTACCGCGTTCGACGAGCAGCGCAGCAAGGAGTTCGTGGCCGGCTGCGAGCGCTACTCCGGTGACCTGCTGCCGTTCGTCGGCACCCGCAACGTCGCGCGCGACATGGACGTCCTGCGCGTGGTCGTCGGCGACGACCGGCTGAACTACCTGGGCTACTCGTACGGCACCTACCTCGGAGCCTTGTACGCCGAGGAGTTCCCGAACCGCACCGGCCGCCTCGTCCTCGACGGGGCCGTCGACCCGGCGGCCGACCCGCTCGACGACTCGATCGCCCAGCAGGTCGGATTCGAGGAGTCCTTCACGCGCTTCGCGAAGGACTGCGCGACGCGCCCCGGCTGCCCGCTCGGCAGCGACCCCGACAAAGCCGCACTGGTCGGCGTCGACTTCCTGGACAGCCTGCGCACGTCCCCGCTGACCACGCGCCTGACCGACGGCCGCAAGCTCACCTCCAGCCTCGGGTGGACCGGCATGATCCGGCTCCTGTACGCCGACGAGGACCAGGGCTGGAGTGCCCTGCGCGAGGCGTTCACCGCCGCCGTGAAGCGCGGCGACGGCACCCCGCTGGTCCTGTACGCCGACGACTACAACGGCCGTGACGAGAACGGGAAGTACGACGGGTCGATAGACGCCCTGTCCGTCATCAGCTGCGTCGACGGCATGTCCGACGCGCCCTCGCCGCAGCGCGTCCAGGAGGTCCTGGACCGGCTGCACCGCGAGGCCCCGCTGTTCTCGCGCGACACCGTCGCCGAGGATCTCGACGGCCCCGGCTGCGAGTTCTGGCCGTTCCGCACGACCGAGAAGCCGCACACGGTCGAGGCGCCCGGCAGCGAGCCGATCCTGGTGATCGGCACGACCGGCGACCCGGCGACCCCGTACGCCGCCTCCGAGCGCCTTGCGGCGGGCTTCGAGAACGCCACGCTGCTGACGCTGGAGGGCGAGGGGCACACGGCGTACGGCCGCGGCAACGCGTGCATCGACAACGCCGTCAACGCCTACCTCCTCGACGGCATCATGCCCGCCCCCAACACCCGCTGCTCCTGACCCCACCGGCGCGGGGGACCCACAGGCGTCCCCCGCGACCGCCCCGAAACAGGCCTCGTACGCCCGCTCGACCACCTTCACGCCCCCTTCACGCCCCCTCCGCGGCACTCCGCAAGTCGCCGTCAACGCACGGTCCCCGCCCCCCGGCCGGATACGCTCAAGACGACGGTCGGCCCCGGCGGCCGAGGGGCGAGGCGAGGGGCTGGTACGTGTGAGGCGACGCGTCGTTGCGGCATTGGCGGCCGCACTCCTGCTGGCCGGGTGCTCGGACGGAGGCGACGGCAACACGGCCGAGTCCCCGCCGCGCACCGCGAGCGGCGGGGCGACCTCCGTCCCCATGCCGGACGCCGACAAGATCGACTGGGGGCGTTGCCCCGAGGGCAGCAACTTCGACTGCGGCACCCTCTCGGTGCCCATCGACTACGCCGACCCCGGCGGCCCCAAGGTCGACATCTCCCTCCTGCGCAAGAAGGCGACAGGCGACGACCGCATCGGATCCCTCGTGGTCAACCCGGGCGGCCCCGGCGGCTCGGGCATCTCCTTCGCGCGCTACGCCGCCTCCGCGTTCCCCAAGGACGTGCGCGAGCGCTACGACATCGTCGGCTTCGACCCCCGCGGCGTGGGGCGCAGCTCACCGGTGAAGTGCCTGTCGGACGCCGGCATGGACGCGTACACGCAGATCGACCAGACCCCCGACACCACCGAAGAAGAGAACGCCGCCGTCGACGGCGCCGCCGGATTCGGCAAGTCCTGCCAGGAGAACACCGACCAACTCCTCGGCCACGTCAGCACCGCCGAGGCGGCGCGCGACATGGACCAGATCCGCGAGGCGCTCGGCGACGACAGGCTGAACTACCTCGGGGCGTCGTACGGCACCTTCCTCGGCGCGACCTACGCCGAGCTCTTCCCCGACAAGGTGGGCCGCTTCGTCCTCGACGGCGCGATCGACCCCAGCCAGAACGCCGCCACCGCCAACCGCGTGCAGGGCGGCGGCTTCGAGATCGCGCTCGTCGCGTACGTGGACGACTGCGTCGCCGGCGGCTCCTGCTTCCTCGGCGCCGACCGCGAGGCCGCCCTCGCCCGCATCCGCGGCCTCCTCGCCTCCCTCGACGCCAACCCCATCCCCGGCGACGCCAAGCGGCAGGTCAACGAGCCGATCGCCACGACCGGCATCCTCTCCCCGCTCTACTCGCGCGACCAGTGGCCCGAACTCACCCGCGCCCTCCAGTCCGCCTTCCGCGGCGACGGCGGACCGCTCCTCGACCTCAGCGACATGTACTACGAGCGCGGCGCCGACGGCCGCTACGCCAACCTCATGTACGCCAACGCCGCCGTCAACTGCCTCGACAGCCCCCCGGCCGCCACCACCCCCGACCAGGTCAAGGCCCAGGTCGCCGAGTTCGAGGCGACGTCCCCCACCTTCGGCCGCGCCCTCGCCTGGGCCGGCCTCACCTGCGGCACCTGGCCCCTCTCCGCCACCGGCCGCCCCCACGAGATCAAGGCCGCCGGCGCCGCCCCCATCCTCGTCGTCGGCACCACCCGCGACCCGGCCACCCCGTACACCTGGTCCCAGGCCCTCGCCTCCCAACTCGAGTCCGGCCACCTCCTCACCTACGACGGCGACGGCCACACCGCCTACCTCCGCGGCAGCACCTGCGTCGATTCCGCCGTCGACAGCTACCTCCTCACCGGCTCCCCGCCCCCCGACAACAAAACCTGTAATTGATCACCCCGCCCCCTGTGTATGCTTATCGCCGTCCCCACCACCAAGGTGAAGACAAGCCGCCTTAGCTCAGTCGGCCAGAGCGACGCACTCGTAATGCGTAGGTCAAGGGTTCGATTCCCTTAGGCGGCTCATCGAAAGGCCAGGTCAGACCTATCTGACCTGGCCTTTTTCGTACCCTGACGCCAACCGGAGCCCCCACTCCGGGCGCGCTGCCAAGACGTTGGGACGCGTTGCAACGATGTGAGGCGGCGTTGGCTCGGTGAGTGGCGACAGGCCGCGTTCGTCTGACCGACGGGGGGACCGAGGATGCGGATCGGAATCACGGGGCACCGGGGCCTGACGGGCACGGTGGCGGACGAGGTACGTCGACGGCTTGTCGGGGCGGTCGAGGCGCATGACCCTGCCGACCTCGTGGGCGTCTCCTGTATCGCGGACGGGCCCGACGCGTGGTTCGCTCGCGCCGTACTCGACCACGGGGGCAGGATCGAGGTCGTGATCCCGGCGGAGACGTACCGGGAGAGCCTGCCCGACTGGCACCACCCTGATTACGACGCCCTGCTCGGCGCGGCGACCGCAGTTCACACGACCGGCAGGACGGAAACCGACGAGCGGGCGTACATGGTCGGCAGCGAGATCCTCGTCGGCCTTGCCGATCAACTGCTCGCGGTCTGGGACGGCCAACTCGCGCGCGGGTACGGCGGTACCGCGGATGTCGTGACGTACGCCGAGCAGAGTGGTGTGCCGGTTCGCGTCATCTGGCCCGAGGACGCCCGCCGCGGTGTCGAACTCGGGCTGGTAGCCGGTGTCTTCTTGCAGGCGGGTGATGTCGAGGACCAGGTGTGGCGTGTGGCCGCCGCTTGGGAGGTCGATCCGGGCTTCGGGGACCACCTTCCTGATGGCCTCGGCGAGTTGGGTGTTGGTGGTGGCTCGGCCGGAACCCACGTTGTACGTGCGGTGGTTCAGCTTGTCCGCGAGCTGGAGCAGGGCGATCGCCCGTCCGGTGTCCCTCACGTAGTTGAGGTCGGGCCCGTCCTCGGCGAAGGCCGGGCCCGCGAGGTTGGAGAGGTCCGGGGCGGTGCCGCGGGCCGCGGCGTGGACGAGGGCGGGCGCGGCGAAGAAGGGATCGGCGTGTCCGAGTGGCCCCCAGGTGCCGGAGATCCGGTAGTTGACGATGTCGATGCCCGTGGTGTCGGCGAGGTACCCGCCGAGCATTTCGCCGATCTTCTTGAACGTCGGGATCGCGACGGACGCGCTCAGCGCCAGCGGGGCGTCCTCGCGCAGCGGGCCGTCGTTCTCGGCGCCGAAGTAGACGCCGATCGTGCTGGCGACGCCCACCACGATTTGGCCTCCGGCGAGCATGGTTGGCAGGTCGCGGGTGCTGCGCTGGACCACCACGCAGTCTTCGCCCAGGTCGAGCAGCGCGCGTACGGTGTGGGATCCGATGAAGCCGAGGCCTCCGGTGACGAGGATCATCTCCCGTCCTTTCTGCGGTGGTTCCGGGTCGGTGCGGTGGACGGAGCCGTCACTTGCTCTGCAACTTCCCGAGCGGGTGGGGGTCTTGCTCCAGCGCGGTCGCCGCCGCCTTCCAGTCCGCGTCGTCGCCCCGCAGGACGCTGTCGAGGAATGCCGTGGTCACCTGCTGGATCAGCGCGACGCGCGTGGGGCTTTCGTCGGTCGTCTCGGCGACCTCGTAGCCGGGGATCCCGCCGAGCGAGTGCTCGCCCCCGTACAGCGTGAGCAGGCTCCTGGCACCCGGGCTGTACGCGTACGGGTCGGTGAACCAGTCGGGTCCGCGCGTGGACAGGTGGGACCGGTCGTTGTCCCCGGCGACGACGAGTGCCGGGGCGGTCAGCGTGTCGAAGTGGGGCTTCAGGAACGGGAGATGCTCGGCGGCGAACGGAGTCAGGGCGTCGCCGAGCCCGGTCAGGGCAAGCAGTACGCCCGCCTTCACACGCGCGTCGGACATGTCCTCGCCGGGTACGCCCTCGGCGTCCAGAACCCGCGCGCCCAACAGCGTGCTGACGGTCTGGGCTCCCCACGAGTGGCCGGCCACGGCGATGCGGCTGTGGTCGACGCGGCCGCCGAGACCCGGTACGGCGGCTTCCAGCACGTCGAGTTCGTCCAGCACGTGCGTGATGTCGTCGACGCGAATGCGCCAGATCCGCGGCGTGCGCGGGTCCTCCGCCGGGATGCCGAGCGTACAGGAGTCCAGGTGGGTGGGCTGGACGACCACGAAGCCGTGCGCGGCCCAGTGGTCCGCGAGCGGGGCGTAGCCGTTCATCGACCAGCCGAAGCCGTGCGAGAAGACGACGACCGGAAGATCGCCGCCGACGGCCGGGGCGGACACGCGGACCTGGAGGTCCTCGCCCCGGCCTCCCGCGGCGGGCAGGACGACCGGCTTCACGGAAATCACCACGGCGGGCGCAGCGACGGGCCGTGCGTCATCGGTGTTGGAGTGGGGCATGGGAGGCCTTCCGATCGGATTCTTCGACCTCTTCGACTTCTTCGACGATTGGCTTCGGCGCGAGGCCGGCCGACAGCCGAGAGGTGAGTGAACAGCGCTTGGTACGCCCGTCGGCAGCGACAGGCGGCGACAGGCATCGGCGGATCGCCCGTACGCACGTCCCGGAGCAGGCGCGATGAGGACGGCGACCTGGCCGCCGGCATCCCGGTCTGCCATCATGGATGAAGCGGAACGTTGCTCCACTTACGATATGGAACGCTGCTCCGCTTTGCAAGCCCCGTCAACGGTAAGGAGTGCCGCGGTGCCCGACAGCAGCCCCCCGCAGGCGAGTTCGGCCGCGTCCAAGCGCAAGGACGCCCGGCGCAACCAGCAGACCCTGCTGGACGCGGCCGCCGCCGTCTTCGTCACCTCGGGCGTGGACGCTCCGGTACGCGAGATCGCCGCCGAAGCGGGCGTCGGCATGGGCACGATCTACCGCCACTTCCCCACCCGGGCGGACCTGATCGTCGCCGTCTACCGCCACCAGGTCGACACCTGCGCGGACGCCGGCCCGGCCCTGCTGGCAGAGGCCCCCACGCCCCACACCGCCCTCGGAAGCTGGACCGACCTCTTCGTCGACTTCCTGGTCACCAAGCACGGCCTGGCCGCCGCGATGCAGTCCGACAACGCCGGCTTCGAGACGCTGCACGCGTACTTCCTCGACCGGCTCGTCCCCGTGTGCGCCCAACTCCTCGACGCGGCAGTCGCGTCCGGCGAGATCCGCCCGGACATCGAGGCGTACCAGCTCATGCGCGGCATCGGAAACCTCTGCATCGGCGCCGACAGCGACCCCCGCTACGACGCCCGCCGCCTGGTAGCCCTCCTCGTCGAAGGCCTGCGCCAACCACCGCAGTAGCGGCCGTACGCCTCACCACGGCCCCGCCGCGAGGGTGCGTCAGATTGGGGCTTCGGCGTCGTCGGAGATGCCTTCGCCTCGTTGTACGCGGAGCCTTCGGGTGATGCCGATCGAGGCGAGGAAGGGCTCGTCGTGGCTGACCACGAGCAGGGCGCCCTGGTAGGCGGCGAGGGCCTGTTCGAGTTGGCGGACCGACGCCAGGTCCAGGTTGTTGGTGGGTTCGTCGAGGATCAGCAGGTGCGGGGGCGGTTGTGCGGACAGCAGGGCCGCGAGGACGGCCCGGAAGCGTTCGCCGCCGGACAGCGTGCCGACCGGCTGTTCGGAGCGGCTGCCGGTGAACAGGAAGCGCGCCAGGCGGCCGCGCAGTTCGGAGTCGGGGGAGTCCGGGGCGAAGCGGCGCAGGTTGTCCAGGACGCTCGCGCCGTCGTCGAGGATGTCGAGCCGCTGCGGGAGGTGGCGTACGCCGTCCACACCGAGCCGCACCTCGCCGCGTGCCGGTTCCGCCGCACCGGTGATCAGGTGCAGCAGCGTGGACTTGCCCGCGCCGTTGTCGCCGACCAGGGCGACCCGTTCGGGCCCGCGTACGACGAGGTCCACGCCGTCCGGACCGTACAACTCGTCCGCGGTGTTCAGCCCCTCGGCGGTGAGCACGGTACGCCCGGCCGGAACCTCCGTCTCGGGCAGCGCGATGCGGATCTCCTTGTCGTCCCGCACCGCGTCCTTGGCCTCGGACACGCGGCTGCGCGCGTCCTCCAGGCGACCCTCGTGCATGCCTTTGTACTTGCCCGCCGTGACCTGCGCCGCCTGCTTGCGGCCGTTCGCGACGATCTTGGGCACACGCTTCTCCACCTGGGCCTTGCGCCCGGTGCGCATCCGGCGGGCCAGTCGCACCTGCGCGTCCGCGAGTTCCTTCTTCTGCTTGCGCAGGTCGGTCTCGGCCGCGCGCACCGATCGCTCGGCGCTCTCCCGCTCCACCTCCAGCAGTTCCAGGTACTCGGTCAGATTGCCGCCGTACGTGCGGGCCGTCCCGGTGCGCAACTCGACGATCTGGTCCACGAGATCGAGCAGCACGCGGTCGTGGCTGACCACGACCAGGACGCCCGGGTACGCGCCGACCGCCGCGTACAGCCGTTCGCGCGCGGACCGGTCGAGGTTGTTCGTCGGCTCGTCGAGCAGCAGCACCTCCGGACGCCGCAGCAGCAGCGCCGCGAGCCCGAGCAGCACCGACTCGCCGCCGGACAACGTGCCGACGGTGCGGTCGAGGCCGACGTGCGGCAGCCCGAGCCTGTCGAGTTCCGCGCGGGCGCGCTCCTCGACGTCCCAGTCGTCGCCGATCGCCTCGAAGTGCCGTTCGTCGACGTCGCCGCTCTCGATCGCCAGCAGCGCCTGCCGGGTGGCGGCGATGCCGAGGACGTCGTCCACGCGGCGGTCGGCGTCCAAGGGCAGGTGCTGCGGCAGGTAGCCGACCTCGCCGACGGCGGTGACGGACCCGCCGGAGGGCGGCAGGATCCCGGCGATCAGCTTGAGCAGCGTGGACTTGCCGGCTCCGTTGACGCCGACGAGCCCGGTACGCCCGGTGCCGACGGCCAGGTCGAGGCCGTCGAAGACCGGGGTGCCGTCCGTCCAGGCGAAGGACAGGTCGGAGCAGACGATTGCGGGGGTGGTCGGAAATGACATGGGGCGGCTCCCGAAGACGCGTGGCGGCAAGGACGCGTATGGACACCGCAGCGCGATGACGGGAACCGAAGGCTGACCGAAAGGCGGCCCGGAAATGCGGAATCGCCCGGGACGGTCACACCGAGGTCGGAACGCAGCCGCGAGCACGAGGGCTCAAGCGGTGCGGTGTCCAGACCTCAGATGCGCAATGGACCATCCAGACGGGCGACAATGTGACCGGATGATCTTAGCCCCCGGTGCACCCGACAGGCAAGCGAGGTCTTGCCGGCGGCGCCCGAGCGGGTTGATCGATTCGGCGTACGCGGAGCCAACCGCCTCGCTACCTTGTTCGACACGTGACGGGGGTGCCGGGGCGGGGCAGGGGGTGTCCTCGCGGTACACGAAATGTCTTGAGGCGTCGAAGCCTTCGCGGCGGCGCGGCCTGCGCGGCAGCCCGGACAGGATCCCGGTCATGCAGTGTTCTCCGTCCAAGAGAGGCAGCATGAACCGCATACGAATAGCCGCGGCGGTGTTCGTCGTTCTCGGGTTGGCCGCGTGCGCACCCGAGTCCACGAAGGCCGAACCGGACGCCAAGGCATCCAGAACCCTGGCGGCGGCACCGCTCGCCCCCCGGCGGAGGCACGCCTTCGGCGACCGCGACAAGCGCATCGCCGACGCCGACACCCACGCCGACACCCACACCCGCGGCCACGACTCCGCCGGTGGCCCCGCCGCCACCGCCTCCCGCCGTTCCGCAGCCCGGTGCGCCCGCGCCGCCGCCTGTGGAGCCCGCGCCGAGTGCGCCCGCGTACAAGCCGCCGACCTCGGCGCCGAAGCCTCCGCCCGCGCCGACCCGGGCGCCCGCGCCTCCCCCGACGACCAGCCGTCCGGCGCCCCCGGCGCCCCCGGCGCCCCCGGCACCCCCGGCACCGGGCGGCACCTGCGAGATCGTCAGCAATGCCGGCAACTGCTACAACGACGGCCAGTTCTGCCGCAAGGCGGATCTGGGACGTTCGACCCACGACCGCGACGGCGAGTGGATCACCTGCAAGCGCGACGGCACGGTGAACCGGTGGATCGCGGGATAGCCCGAGAGGCCTGACCCGCCAGGGCACTGAGCAGTCGCATTGCCAGATAGGTTGCAATCCTACCTAGCAAGTGGTGTCATCTAGATATGAGTACCGACCGCCGTGCCAGCTGGCTCAAAGGTGTGCTGGACCTGGCCGTGCTCTCCTGCCTCGTGGACGGGGAGAGCTACGGCTACGAGATCGCGAAGACGCTGGACGAGGCCGGGTTGGGCCAGATCCGCGGCGGAACGCTCTATCCCGTGCTGAACAGGCTTGAGGAGGCGGGGCTCGTGGAGGCGGAGTTCAGGGCGGCCGAGCGCGGGCCGGGACGGCGTTACTACCGGCTGACCGCGGCCGGTCGCGAGGCCCTGCGCGAACAGGGCGTGGCGTGGCTGGAGTTCCACGAGGCAGTACGCGCCGCACTGGCAAAGGGGGGCGTGGCCTGATGGCGACGGCGGAGTACTTCGAGGAGTTGGCGGCCGCGCTGCATGCGCGCGGGGTTCCGGCGGCGCGGGTGGCCATGACGGTGGACGAGCTCGCCGGGTACGCGGACGACGCCGGAGCCGACCCGGCCGCCGAGTTCGGGCCCGTCGAGGAGTTCGCCGCCCGACTTGCGGGGACGGGCGGGCCCGGGGAACCGGAGCCCGGTGCGGAGCGCTGGGTGTGGACCGCGGACGCGTACGTCGACCAGCGGATGATGAACCGCTTCGGCGCGCAGGGCTGGGAGATCCAACGGGTGGACCGCCTCGGCCGGTTCGTGAGCCGCCGCCCGCGCGAGAGCACGCTGCGCTGGGAGTACCGGCGTGACGTGGTCGAACGCCGCGACCGCGCGTCGCACGCGGCGGAGTTGGCCCCGGACGGCTGGGAGCCGTGCGGGCACTGGATGTTCCTCGCCTACTACAAGCGCCCGCTCGCGGCCGTCGAAGGCCCGGCCGCCTGGCTCGCCGACCCGCCCCGACACCCGGAACGCAGCGTGTACTTCACGCGGCGGCTGTACGCGGCACTCGTCGTGCCGGTGCTGGGCATCGCGGCTCTCGTGGTCCTCGCCGTGGCCGGGGAACCCCTCGGGCTCGGGTCGCTCGATGCGGCCACCCTCACCGGCATGGCCTGCGGGGCACTCGTGGGAGTCGGCATCGCCGTGTTCTTCCTCCGCAAGATGCGGGAGGAGTTCCGCGACGCGTCGCGCTTCCCACCGGTCGGCTGACGAAGCGTCAAAACCGCGGCCACAAGCTTTGACAGACCCCGATCAGGGTCGGCCGCCGTCGATGCGGAGCACCGTGCCCGTCGTCCAGGCGGACGCGGGCGAGGCCAGGTAGGCGACAGCTGCGGCGATCTCCTCGGGCAGGCCCGCGCGGCCCATGGGGATGGCGTCGAAGACGGCGCGTACTTCGGCCGCACCGAGTGCCGCGGTGAGCAGGCCGGTGTCCACCGGACCCGGTTCGATGGCGTTGACCCGGACGAGCGGGGCGAGTTCGGTGGCCAGCAGGCGCGTGAGATGGCTCAGCGCGGCCTTTGCGGTGCCGTACGCGATGCGCCCCGACCCGGTCGACGACGCCGCGCGCGACGACATCATCACCACCGAGCCGCCCTCGCCTTCGCGGAGGTGGGGGAGTGCGCGCCGGGTCAGGTCGTACGCGGTCGTCACGTTCAAGTGGAACGCCGCGTCGAGTCCGTCGGCGTCAAGTTCGTTGACACCCCCGGCCGTTCCTCCGCCGACGTTGTTCACCAGGACGTCGATCGAGCCGAACCGCGCCACCGCGGCCTCGACGATCTCCTGGCGGTGGGCGGCGGAGAGGATGTCCCCGGCGACGACCAAGGGCTCGGGCGACTGAGACTGAGACTGCGATTGCGGCCCCAGCCCCGGCTGAGTCCTGGCGGCGGCGATCTCGGCGGCAACCTCGGCCAACGCCACGGCGTCGCGCGCGGCGACGACCACCGACGCCCCCGCACGGCCCAGCGCCACCGCGGTCGCGCGCCCGATGCCGCGGCTCGCGCCCGTGACGATCGCGCACTTCCCGATCAGCGCCGCCTCGGTGGGCCCCACAGTCACTCCGTCGCTCCGTCACTCCGCCGATCAAGGCCCCGTCGGCCCATGATGGCCCGCCGACCGCGACGGCGGACGCACACCGATTCGGATAGCCTGCGCCCGGCCCTCCGCCCGCGGCAACCGGGTCTTCCTGCGGCGTCCGGTCCGCTCCCTCGTCCCCGCGACCCAGCCCCCCTCAGTGGAACAGCACCGGCCGCTCCGGTCGCGGCGCCGCGCGCGGGCCTGCCGTGAAGCCGCCGTCGACGGTGAAGTCGGCCCCGGTCGTGTAGGAGGCGCCCGGCGAGGCCAGGAACGCCACCATGTGCGCGATCTCGTCGGCCTCGCCCGCGCGTCCCAGCGGCAGGCCGTCGAAGCGGGTGTCGCGCTCGGCGCCGGACCGGTCCTCGGTGAGCATCCCGGTGCGGATCGCGCCCGGCACGACGGCGTTGACCCGGATGCCGAGCGGTCCCAGCTCGATTGCCGCGGTGCGCGTCAGCCCGCGTACCCCCCACTTCGACGCCGAGTAGGCCGCCGCCCACGCCTGCGCCTGCGTCCCGCTGATGGACGCGACGTTCACGATCGACCCGCCGCCGGCCTCGCGCATCGCGGGGACCACCGCGCGGATCCCGAGGAACGTGCCGGTGAGGTTGATGTCGACGATGCGCCGGAACCCCTCGGCCGATTCCTCCTCGATGGGGACCAGCCGCATCGCCGCCGCATTGTTCACCAGGACGTCGAGGTGGCCGAATGCCTCGCGCGCGCGTGCGACCGCGGCGGCCCAGTCGGATTCGTCGGCGACGTCGAGGCGCTGGAACACCGCGGCGTCGCCCAGCTCGGCAGCCACCGCCCGGGCCGCGTCCTCCTGTACGTCGGTCACCACCACGCGGGCTCCGCAGGCCGCGAACAGCCTTGCCTCTGCCGCGCCTTGGCCCTGCGCCGCGCCGGTGACGAGCGCGACCCTGCCGGTCAGGTCGTACATGGAACGAACCTCTCGGGTCTGGTCGGGCGGGGGTACGGGGCCCGCCCGCGCCCCTGATTCATAGTCATGATGCCTATCATGGCTATGAAAAGGGAGCAAGCGCTCTGTTGCCGTCCGCGTACCCGTCGCAGTCGTTCGCGCCGCCCGCCGTACGATCCCGGACAAGCGGAACGGTCGCCCCCGGATATTTCCGAGACATGCCTGGCGACAACTGACAGGATGGCCTGTCAATCGGCATGCCGCACTCCGATTCCACACCCCGCGAATTAGCTAACCCGCAGGTCGCGGTCCATGGCGCAGCGCCATACCCGCGCGCCATGGCAACGCGCCACGCGTCGTGTTTCGGACAGGCCGGAAAAGGCGAGGGCGGTGGCCCGAAAAGCCGTATGGTTGTCGGTGTGGCCGGTGGGGGCGCCGGGCGCATTGGGGTGGGATCGAATTCGGGGGAGCTGCGACGACGGCCTCGGCCGGGCGTGCCGGAATTCCCCTGTCCGCAGGCCAGTCGGCCGACGAATTGCTACGCCGCACACGGGGCGGCGGGCCGGCCGGGAGAATTCAGGGGAGGCCCGTGTGGGTTTGTTGCCCGCAGCATTCGACGCGCAGCTGTTCCGGGAGAATTCCGAGACCGCGGTCGCAAAACTCGAAAACCATTTGGCGGACCAGTCCGTCCGGGGTCTGGAACTCATGGACCCGCGGCTGCTCACCGCCGCCGCGAAAGCGCTCATGACGGCCGAGCACGACAAGATCGCCGATTTCGACGAGGACCGGCTCTCCGCGATCCTCGACCTGTTCATCCGCACCGGCATCCAGGTGCACTCGCCGGGCTACATGGGCCGGCAGTTCTCCGGCGTCGTCCCGCTCGCCGGCGTCATCGACTTCGTCGGCGCGGTGGTCAACCAGCCGTCCTCCTTCTACGAGGCCGGCCAACTGCCCAACGCGGTCGAGCGCATCATGGCCGAGGAGTTGAACCGGTTCATCGGCTGGCCCGCGGACGACTTCGCGATGGTGACCACGTCCGGGGGCTCGCTGGCCAACCTCACCGCGATGCTGGCGGCCCGCAACCGGCAGTTCCCGGGCATCTGGACGCGCGGCACCTCGGCCGTGGACTGGCGCGAGCGCCCGGCGATCGCGGTCGGCGCCGACGTGCACTACAGCGTGTCGCGGGCGGCGGGCGTGATGGGCATCGGCGAGGCCCGGATCGTACGCCTGCCGCTCAACGACCGGCACCAGATCTGCCTCGACCAGGCCGGCCCCGTCCTGGACGCCGCGGCCCGGCAGGGGCTGCGGGTCTTCTGCCTGGTCGCCTCGGCCGGCACCACGTCGGTCGGCGCGTTCGACCCGCTCGACGGACTCGCCGACCTGGCCCGGGCGCGCGACATCTGGCTGCACGTCGACGGCGCGCACGGCGCGAGCATGCTGGTGTCCGACCGGCACCGCCCGCTGCTGCGCGGCATCGAGAAGGCCGACTCGCTGACCTGGGACGCGCACAAGATGATGTTCGTCCCGGCGCCCTGCACGCTGCTGTTCTACCGCGACAAGGCGAACAGCCTCGGGGCATTCCGCCAGAACGCCAGCTACGTATTCGACGAAGAACCGGACATGTACACGGCCTTCGACAGCGGGGGCCGGAACTTCGAATGCACCAAACGCCCGATGATCATGTCCCTGTGGGCGTTGTGGGCGGTGTACGGAAGGGCGTTGTTCGCCGACAAGATCGATTACCTGTGCGAGCTGACCGCACAGGCCCACGAAATCCTGGAGGAGACCCCGGATTTCGAGGTGATCCACCGTCCCGAGGCGAACATCCTGTGCTTCCGGCACCGTCCCCCGGGATTGTCCGAGGAGGCCGTGCACCGATTCCAGGTGGCGGTGCGCAACCAGGTGAAATCCGCAGGCAAGTTCTTCATCTCCAAGGTCGACGTCGACGGCGTCGCGGCGCTGCGCGTCGTCATGATGAACCACGAGATCACCGCCGGGCATTTCCGGATGCTGCTCGGCGAGATCCGCGAAACCGGTCAGGAACTGCTCGACGGCCCGGAATTTGGCAAGCGGTGGAAAGGGGAACGGACTTGAGCACGGTGGAAATGCCGCAGGCGCCGACGACTTCCGACGGTGCCCGCGAACTGGCGGACTGGGTGATCCCCGACTGGGAGGTGAGCCCCGGCTCCCCCGAGGCGGTGGCGCAACTCCCCTCGTTCGCCGAAAAGATGCGCGAGTGCGAACGGGTCTGCGGCGCGCCGTACGCCGAACTCCCGTTCCCGATCCAGGACGCCGTGACGCTGCGCCGCCTGCGCCAGCTGGTCGGCACGGTGCGGCTCAACCCGCTGTGGCGCGAACGGCTGGACGCGGCCGGCGTGCCGGGCCTGCCGGAGACGCTCGAGGACTGGGAGCGCATCCCGCTGTCCGACAAGGAACTCCAGCGCGACTTCTTCATGGGCGACCGCCCCGGCATGGTCGTGCCGCTGAACGACGGCGGCTTCGAGGTGGTCGCCAGCGGCGGCACGAGCTCCGGAAGTCCCCTCGAAGTCGTGTACGCCCTGCGCGAGTTGGCCGACACGTACGAGATCGCCGGCCGCTTCATGGGCGACTACCAGCTCGGTGCCCACCTGACCGGCGACGACCCCAAGTGGCTGTTCACCACACTGGCCGACTACCAGATGTGGAGCAGCGGCACGATGGTCGGCGGCGTCCTGCAGAAGGTCCCGGGCGTCAACTACATCGGTGCGGGCCCCGTCACCGCACCGGTGTTCGAGCACATGTTCGGCTACCGGGGGCCCAAGGCGCTCATGGGCATCTCGGCCGGCATCGCGATCCTCGGCGAGCTGGGTGCCGGGCTGGACGCGGAGGCCCGCGCGAGCTTCCGGGTCGCGCTCTACGGCAGCGGCGTGCTCCCGCACCGCAAGCGCGCCGAACTCAAGGCCGTCTACCCGAATCTCGCGGTGCTCAGCTACTTCGCGGCCACCCAGGCGGAGACCATCGGCCTCCAACTGACCGAGAACTCACCCTGGTTGGCGGCGATCCCCGGCCTGCACCACATCGAGATCGTGGACGGCGACGGCCGCGCGGTCGCGGAGGGCGAGGAGGGGGAACTCGTCGTCACCCGGCTGCTCGCGCACGAGGCGCCGATCCTGCGCCTCAAGCTCGGCGACCGCATGGTGCGCCGCCCGCGCCGCGACGGACCGGGGCTGCGCACCGGGCAGTTCGAGTTCGCCGGGCGTACCGGGGACGTCCTGCACATCAACGACAGCCAGTACTCCGCGGCGCGCGCGTATGACGCGGTACGCGACGAACTGCGCACCGCGGGCCTCGTCGACCTCGACGACGCCGCCCACGAGGTCCAGTTCGTCAACCACCGCGAGGCCAAGACCATCACGCTGCTCGCGGCCGTCGACGACGCGCTTGGGCTGAGTTACCGCAGGGACGCGGTCATGGGCCCGTACGGCGTGCAGCGCGCGTTCGTCAACGCCCTGCCGCGCTCGCTGTCCCTGTTCAACCACGGCGAGGCGAACGCCGCCTCGATCGAGAAGACCGGCTACAGCTTCCAGGTCGTGTTCGTGCACCGGCTCTCGCCCGAGATCGAGCGTACGGCGGTGGGCAAGGTGCCCCTCGTGCGCGACCGCGGGTGACCGGGAAACCACCCGCTGCCAGAAGGGACTTGGCATGAAACACCAGGTGAACGTCATGGCGCTCGTCGACGTGATCGGCGCGCTGTCGGACCGCACTCTGCTCAACGGCAACCTCTGCCTGATGGACAACGGCGACTTCCGCAGCACCGGCCAGGGCACGCCGGAGCTGTGCACGGTCGTCCGGCCCGGCCAGGCCGTGCAGTGGACGGTCCTCGCGGTGGACCTCCAGACGCCGGTCGACATCAAGAGCATCACCTTCCTCGGCGCCCCCGCCTCGGCCAACGGCCACGGAGCGGGTGCCGAGAACGGCGGACCCGGCGGGGCCGGCGAGCCGGCGGACAGCGAGAAATTGGACCTGGAGACCTGGATCGGCATCGTGCCGCCGTGGCTGACGCCCGGCGTCGCCCACCGGTACCGGATCGAACTCCAGATGTACGAGGGCGACAACAGCATCATGCACATCGACCTGCCCGCCCTGATGTGCGTGTAGCGACGGCGAGGGAGGAACAGCCATGGCCCAACAGCTCGCGATCATCGTGCTCGTGGACGTCGGCAACGCACTGGAGGCCGACACGCTCAAGGAGAACGTCTACCTGTTCGACAACATGAAGCTGCACGGTTCGGACGGCCAGGGCACCGGCGGCCTGGTCACCGCCATCAACGGCGCGTACTGGCAGGACGGTTCGCAGGCCACCGAGCAGGTGCTCAACTGGCTGCCGTACAGCCTGGGTTCGATCCCGCCCACGGTCCCGCGCGGCTACCAGGCCGACCGGGCCCGGCAGACCGACCAGCAGGCGCTCGCCGAACTGGAGGCGCTCGCGACCGGCGCCACCAAGCCCGACAACGGCGCCGACGCCGAGCTCGGCCGCATCCGCAAGACGGCGGGCTCGCGCGTCAAGACCACCCGGGCCACCGCCGGCCGGCTGTCCGGCCAGAAGGTCCTGGACGTCACCGGCAAGGTGCTCTCCGCCGAGAACACCGGCGCGTACAGCTACCCGCCGCCCGTCATCACCGACATCTACGGCGAGGCCGTCGACGAACGCATCATGTACCCGGCCGAGTACGGCTCCCCGGACATGGTGACCGACGGGTGGTACTGGTCGGCCACGGTCGACTCGTCGCGGCCCGGGACGTACTCGTACACGATGCGCATCCAGCTCCACAAGCTCGTCCGGCACGACGGCCAAGTGCTGTGGGACCCCGTGAACCTGACGTGCGAGTCGGCGCTGCGCATCACGACCGAGCCCAAGCGCAACGGGTTCACGAAGGCGGGGATGGGCATGCTGCCCGTCCCGCCGACCGACCCCGCGGCCGCCGAGGCGGTCCCCTCCGAGCTGAGGAGTTCCGCATGACCGCGAAGCCCAGGTCCCGGGAGTCGGCCGCCGCGGCCGCGGCCGCGGCCAACAGCGCCGACAACGGCCGGCGGCCCATCTCGATCACCGCCGTCGTCGACTGCGTCGGGGTGCTCGCCACGGGGCTCACGGCCGGCCAGATCTACATGTACGACACCAACAAGGCCGGCGGATCCACCGGCTTCGGCACCGAGGAACTGCGCACCCCGGTGACGCGGGGCGACGAACTCCTCTGGAACTGCCTGGCGTTGGAGTGCGAGGCGTACGTCGCCATCGAGGGCATCGAGATCGACGCCGACGTGTGCGTGCCGGTGCGCAAGGTGTACCCCGGCACGGACGTCTCGTACTGGTCCGCGACGGTGAAGAAGGCCGCCGCGGGGGCCGTGCCGTACCGGATCAGGTTCCTCGTGGGTACGAGGGCCGAGCCGATCCCGACCGTCCTCTCACCGACACTCGTCGGCTGACGCCCGGAGGAGCCGTGACCACCACGACAACGCGCAGCGGCGCGGAAGAGAAAGAGAAGCAGAACCCCGGTCAGCTGAACTCCGTGCAGCTCAACATCGTCACGCTCATCGACATGGAGCGGGCGACGGAGAGCGGTTCGCTGGCCGAGGCCATGTACATGATGGACAACAGCGTCGGCGGGACCGGCCAGGGCACCCACCAGCTCCAGACGGTCTGCAAGCAGGGCCAGGTGCTGAACTGGATCATCCGGCCGATGGACATGGAGAAGCGCCTCGACGGCACGTGGCCGCCGATGCCGAAGATCAGCAACATCGTCTTCCTCGACACCGAGATCGGCGACGAGGAGGACGTGGCGGAGCGCAGGGGCTTCGCCGAGCTCAAGATCTACGGCGCCCCGGACCGCATGCGGTCGCCGCTCACGCCGGTCTACTACTACTGGGCGGGCACCGTGCTCAGCACGACGCGCCCCGGCGTGTACCGGTACCGCCTGGTGATCGAGCTGGAGCAGGAGGGCAAGAAGGAGCGGCTGTACCTCAACACGGTCGAGCACCCGTCGATCCGCGTCATCGCGGTCTGACGTATCGGGCCCTGACCGGTATCGAGGTCCGACCGTTCCGGCCCGGCCTCCGGGACGGCCGCGGGCATCGCGTCCGCGGCTCCCGGGGGCCGGGCCGTTTTTGTAGCGACTGCTATAGCCTGGTGCCATGACGAGTGCGACCCCGGCCAAGACCACCGCCAAGCGGGGCCGCCCCCGTGCCTTCGACCGGGACGCCGCCCTCGCGAAGGCCACGCAGCTGTTCTGGCGGCGCGGCTACGAGGCGACCTCGATCGGCGAGCTGACCCGGGCGATGGGGATCAACCCGCCGAGCCTGTACGCGGCCTTCGGGGACAAGAAGGCCCTGTTCCTGGAGGTCGTGTCGGCGTACGGCGAGACGTACGGGGCGTTCACCCGCCGGGCGCTGGACGAGGAGGCGTGCGCGTACGACGGCATGGCCCGGCTGCTGCGCGAGGCCGCGGTCTCGTTCACCGATCCGGCGCACCCGCGCGGCTGCCTGGTCCTCTGCGCGGCGACCAACGTGACCGAGCAGAGCAGCGACGTCGAGGGCGACCTGCGGGCGATCCGGGCCGGCAACATCGCCGAGTTCGAGCGCCGCTTCCGGGCCGCGGTGGCGGCAGGGGAGACCGCGCCCGACGCCGATCCGCACGCGCTGGCGAACTTCTACGCCGCGGTCTTCCAGGGCATGTCCCAGCGCGCCCGGGACGGCGGCACCACCGAGGAGCTGCGGGCCATCGCCGAAATGGCCATCGCCGCGTGGCCGAAGCCCTGACCGCAGCCGCGACGATCCCAGCCGTACCGGCAGCGGTACGCGGCGTCAGCCGGCTGCGGCTGCTGCCGCGCCCGTGACGCCGAAGCGGCGTTCCTCGATCTCCTCCTTGTGCTGATAACCCCACTGGGCGAGCCCGCCCAGCGCGGTGTTCAGCTCCTGGCCGAGCGCGGTCAGCGAGTACTCCACCTTCGGCGGGACCTGGTGGTAGATCTCGCGGTGCACCAAGGCGTCGGCCTCCAGCTCGCGCAGCTGCTGGATCAGCACCTTCTCGCTGATTCCGGGGACGTCCTTCCGGAGCTCGCCGAACCGGCGCGGCTCCTCGTGCAGCGCCCACAGGATCAGCGCCTTCCACTTGCCGCCGATCACGTCGACGGCGGCGTCCAGGCCGCAGCTGTACTGCCGACTTCGCATGGAAACCCTTCGATCACCGGCGTGCGCGCACGCGCGTTCCGTCTCTGTCCCCGTCAGTTCCCGACACCGCCGCGGACCCCGGTTATTCCGCGTCGGTCGCGGCCGTGGGTCGCGGCGACCGTACGGCACCTGCCCGGCGCACAATGTGACCATGCGGAAATCGAGCGCCGCGCTGGGCAGTTCGCTCTTCTTCGCGGCCGCCCCGGGCGTGGTGGCCGGAGTGGTTCCCTGGCTGCTCACCCGCTGGGACCCCGGCGACGCGGGGGCGGGCTGGGGTGTTCCGGTACGCGTGGCCGGCGGGATCCTGCTGGCCGCCTCGGCCGCGGTGCTCGTCCACGCGTTCGTGCGCTTCGTCGTCGAGGGGGTCGGCACGCCCGCGCCGGTGGCGCCCACCGGCCGCCTGGTGGTCGGCGGCCTCTACCGGTACGTCCGCAACCCGATGTACCTGGCGGTCACCGGCGCGGTCGTCGGCCAGGCGCTGCTGCTGTGGCGTCCGCTCGCGCTGCTGCCCTACGCGGCAGGCCTGGCCGTGCTGTTCGCGTCGTTCGTACGCGCTTACGAGGAGCCCGCATTGCGGCGGCATTTCGGGGCAGAGTACGAGAGGTACCGCGCCGCGGTCCCCGCGTGGCGGCCGCGGGTACGGCCGTGGCGGGGCGTCACGCCGCCCGCAGGCCCCGACCGCGTTTGAGGGTGCGGCGCAGGTGGTGGCGTACCGGTGTCGGGGCGGACTCGGGGGCAGGAGCGGGCGCGAGGCTCGGCGGACGAGGCAGAGGCGTCGGCGCCAGGGGAGTCAGGGCCGTGATGACGGGTTGCGGCGGGATCGGGGCGGGAGGCGCGGGAGGCTTGGCTTCGTGCGGGGCACTCGCCACAGGTTGCGGTGCTTGTGCTTGCGGTGCCTCAACTCGGGGTGCTTCGGCTTGCGGTGCTTTGGCTTGCGGTGCCACCGGCTCCGGCGCCACGGGCTCCGGCGACGGTTCGGGGTCCGGCTCGGCGCGCGGTGTGCGCGGTACCTCTCTGCCGGCAACGGCGGGGCCCAGCATCCGGTCCTCGAACCACGTGAGACCCGATATGAGGCCGAACATTCCGATCGGAGCCAGGAGGGCGAAGACAAGGTACATGTGCGCCGCCTGAGGTCGGGGGTGAAGGCTGCCGGGGACGTCGAGGACATCCGCACAGCAGCCTTGGAGCCGGGCCGTTACTTCTGACGGCTAACCGGGATCGACTAGGCCAAACGCGTCGATCGGGCAGAGCTCGGACCCGGATAGCGCTCATGTGTTGATCGAATTCGATCGTAAGCGGACACGCCTGAACTTTCCTGGTGAGACGGGGCCTCCCGAGTGACCCTCCGAGGGTGTCGACGGAGCGTATCGAGCATGATCACTTAGCGTGAAGTATGACCGTATTATGTGGTAATGGTGCGCGACGCCTGTCCGTGTTCCTGGCCGCCGCCGCGGCAGTGGGGGCTCTCATGGCCGTGGTGCCGTCCGCGGACGCCCGGCCGGGGCTGCCGCCGCCGGAGCCGGTCGACCTGTACGACATGGTCCGCAGGGACCTCGGCATCCTCCCCGACACCGGCTACACCCCGCCGGGGGAAGGGGCGCGCGCCGCGCTGCGCACCGGCCTCGACCGGGTCGCGGCGCGGGACTGGCAGGCGGCCGACGACGCCCTCCATCCGCACGGATATTCGGGCACCGCCCAGAGCGATGTGCCGAGCGGGGCGCTCTTCGGGCGGGTGTTCCCGCTCGACCATCCGAACGCGGGCTGGGGCGCCGCGTACATCATGGGCCGCGGCACGTCGGTCGCGATCCACGTGCCGCACCCCGTCTGCGAGCCGGGCGTGGAGCGGATGGGCGTCGAAGTGGCGCGCGGCGTCAAGGACTCCGTGCTGGTGGTGGCCGGTGCGAAACGCTTCGCGGGCGGTCCGGAGGCGGGCTGCTCGCACCCGGGGAAGGAGCCGCTGCCCGCGGACTGCGCGGCGGCGTCGGATCCCTGGGTCTGCGACGAGACCGTGTTCCACACGTGGAGCGAGTACCTGCGCGGGCGTTCGATGCCCGCGGTGAGTCTCGTGGGCCTCAGTACGGACCGGGCGGTCGCGGACGTCGAGGTGGATGTGCCCGAGGCGTCGGACAGTTCGTTCGGGGAGGCGATCGCGGTGTCGGCCGAGCAGGCGGGGTTCACGGTGTGCCGGTCGTGGACGGACACGTGTCCGGGCGCCGACGAGGGCAGGTGGTCGCGACAGGCGCTGGCGTACGGGGCCGCTGCGGCCGCGGGCGCCGCGAGGGCCGACAGGACCGCAAGGACCGCTTTCGCGGCGGTCCAGGTACGCCAGTCCGTGCTGGACAACGCGGAGGAGATCGTCCTGATGGCGAAGGCCGTGGCCGCGGCGGTCGCCGCCCGCCATTGACGCGGCGTCAGTAACGGGGTGACGGTGGGACGGTGAAGATTCGCATTGGCATCGGTATCGGCCCTCGCGCCCACGACGACGACACGACTTTCGCGGACGTCGTCGACTCGTGCGAAAAACTCGGCGTCGACTCGCTCTGGCTGCCCGACACCATCACGACCGACCTCCCGGACCCCCACGTCGGCATGGCCTACGCCGCCGGCCGCACCACACGCCTCAAGCTCGGCACCGGCGTCTCCGTGCTGCCCGGCCGCAACCCCGTCGCCGTCGCCAAGGAACTGGCGACACTCGCCGACCTGGCCCCGGGCCGCATCCTTCCCGCCTTCGGCCTCCAGCACGCCCGGGCCTTCGAGCGCCCCCTCTTCCCCATCCCGGGTCGCCGGGGAGCGGTGTTCGACGAAGCGCTCACGCTCGTGCGCAGGCTGCTGGCGGAGACCGAAGTCTCGTTCCAGGGCGAGTACTTCAGCTGCGAGCAGATCACCGTGCGGCCGCGGGCCGCCCGCCCCCTCGACATCTGGCTCGGCGGCAGCGGACCGGCCGCGCTCGGCCGCATCGGCCGTCTCGCCGACGGCTGGCTGGCCGCCAACATCACCGCCGCCGAGGCCGCGAGCGGGCGTACGGCGATCGAGGCCGCCGCACGCGAGGCCGGACGCGCGATCGACGACGACCACTACGGCCTCAGCCTTGCGGTCGCTTTCGGCGACTACCCCGAGGCCCTGCTGCGCGCCCTCCGCGAGCGCGCCCCCGAGACCGACCCCGCCGCGCTCATCCCCGACGGCTGGGCGGCCACCCGGGACCTGATCCGCGCGTTCATCGACAGCGGCATCAGCAAGTTCGTCGTGCGCCCGGCCACGCCGCCCGCCAACTGGGCAGCGTTCATGGACGAGTTCACCCAGGAGCTCACGCCGCTGGAGTCCTGACCCCCCGATTGCCCGCCCGTTGCCGTGCCGTCCGCGGGCACCGGTACCGTTGCGCCGTCCGCGGGCCGAACCCGAAACGGCCGTACCGCCAACGGGTTTCACCCTGCCCGTCGGCGCCGACCGCGGGCGGCGGTGCGAGCCTCGCAGGCCGGCGCTGCCGTGATCTCCCGCAGCACGCATCCCGACCGAAAGGAAGTTTGTGAACGAGACCGCCGAGGCCCGACTACGGTGTTCGGCAGTGCTTTTCGATCTTGACGGGGTGCTGGTCGATTCGCATCCGACGATCGAACGCATATTGCGGGACTGGGCAATTGCCAATGCGGTGGATCCGGATGTGGCGGTCGCGGAGTCGCAAGGACGTCGTGATGTCGATTTGGTGGCCTTGGTCGCCCCGCATCTGAATGCCGACGAAGGTGCCCGCGAGTTGATTGCCCGCGAGGCCGCCGATTTCGACGGGATCCGCGCTCTGCCCGGCGCCGCGGAGTTGTTGCGGGCGCTGCCGCCGGGGTCCTGGACCGTGGTGACGTCGGGCGCCCGGGCGGTGGCGCGAGGACGCCTGGAGGCGGCGGGTCTCCCGGTCCCCGGCGCCTTCGTCGCGGCCGAGGACGTCGCCGACGGGAAACCGGATCCGGAATGCTATTTGCGCGGTGCGCTGCTGCTCGGCGCCGATCCCGCCGACTGCCTGGTGGTCGAGGACGCCGAGGCCGGGCTGCTGGCCGCCGCGGCCGCCGGAATGCGGGCGATCGCGGTGGGCAAAGGCACGGTTGGCTCGCACGTCCCCTGGGAAGGCCGGATAGGCGATCTTCGGCAGTTGGCCGTGGAGGCGGCGGAGCCCGGTGGCCCCGGCTTCGTGGTGAAGACGGCACGGTGACACACCTGAGACAAACGGGGTGCAACCCCGGTTACTCCTGGCGGCGTCAATCGGGCAGTGAGTACCTCGGGTGGAAATTAGTCGTGCTGGGCACAGAAGGGCTGGAAGGAATTGAAGAAGACGCGCATATCCGTGGTTGCCGCGGCGGTGGCCGTGGTGTTGGCCGCCTCGGCGTGTGAGTCGGGGTCGTCCTCGAACAGCAGTGACGCAAAGGGCAAGCCTGGTACGAGCACGTCCGCAGCACCCTCCTCGTCGGCACCGGCGTCCTCGACGCCGTCGGCCCCGGAGACCACGAGCGCGGCTCCCAGCACCTCGCCGTCGGCCGTACCCAGTACGACGGCGCCCAGCAGCAAGCCGCCCACCTCGGCGAAGCCCTCGACGTCGGCGACCTCCAAGAAGCCGCCGACGAGCACCAAGCCGAGCACCAGCAAGCCGGCGTCGTCGAAGCCGCCGACCACCAGCAAGCCGCCGAAGCCGGCCGGCAACCTGGACCCGCGCTGCATGACCGGGCGCGCGATGTGCGTCGACAAGACCACGCGCAAGCTGACCTGGGTCATCAACGGGGTGCCGCAGTACTCGTTCGAGGTCCGCTTCGGCTCGAAGGAACTGCCCACGCGTGAGGGCACGTTCTCGGTGCAGTCGAAGTCCCGCGACCACGTCTCGACGCTGTACCACACGCCCATGCCGTTCGCGATGTTCTTCAGCGGCGGCCAGGCCGTGCACTACTCGCCGGACTTCGCGGCGAACGGGTACAACGGCGCCTCGCACGGCTGCGTCAACGTCCGCAACAAGGCGCTCGTGACGAAGCTCTTCAACGAGTCGCGCATCGGCGACAAGGTGATCGTCTACCGCTCGTAGCGGCGGAGCGATCGGCCCGGGCCGGCAGCACACCCGAACACACGTGTGGGCGGCACCTCGACGGTGCCGCCCACACGTACGTTCTCATGCGGCCGGGTCAGCGGCCGAGCGCCGCGTCGAACAGCCGCCGCGCCTCGGCGAAGAACGCGGGAGCCTCCTTCGGCCCCGGGCAGAACGCCTGGATCGGCAGTTGCAGCGCGGTGGCGCCCGCCGCGACGACCTCGGCGGCGTTGTCCATCGTGCGCGCGAGGTCGAACTTGCCGTCGTCGCCCTTCGCCATCGGGATCGGCCCCTGCACGCGCAGCGCCGCGGGGTCGCGGCCCGCGTCGGCCAGCGCCTGACGGATCGTCACGACGTCGCGGGCCATGTCCTCCGTCGACAACCCCATGATCGGGATCCAGCCGTCGCCGGAGTCGACGATGCGCGCGAGGTTGCGCTTGTTGAGCGTGCCGCCGATCCACAGCGGTACGCCGCCCGGCTGCACCGGCCTCGGCATCAGGTACGTGTCGCTGAAGTTCACCGTCTCCGACGCGAACGCCGCCGGGGTCTGCGTCCACAGCGCCTTGCAGGCCGCGATCGTGTCGGTCAGCAGTCGGCCGCGCCGGTCCCAGTCGAGGCCCGCCGCGTCGTACTCCTCCCGCTGCCACCCCGTTCCCACGCCGAGTTCGAGGCGTCCGCCGCTGAGTTGGTCGAGTGTGGCGGCGGTCTTGGCCAGCAGGGTCGCCCCGCGCAGCGGCGCGACCAGGATGCCGGTGGCCAGGCGGATGCGCGACGTGACGGTGGCGATGCCGGCCAGCAGCGTCAGCGGCTCGGGCCACGGGGCCTCCGGCGGGGTCGGGAAACGGCCCCAGACGTACTTGTCGGTGTTCGGGCCCATGACGACGTGGTCGACCAGGACGACGCGGTCGATGCCGGCGTCCTCGGCCGCACGCGCGACGTCCACGAAGCCGCGCCAGTCGTCTTGCGGCCAGGGGCCGAAGTTCGGCAGGCCGATGGAGAGCTGCACGTCGTCTGTCATTCGTATCTCCACTCGTTCGGAGGTGGGTGCGGGGACTTCTGTGCCCGGGCCGGGGTCAGCCCGCGGCGGGCGGCGCGGACGGGGGAGCGGCGGAAGGGGCCGCGGACGCGGGGATGCGGCCGGCGAGTGCGGCGTCCACGGCGGCGTCGCCGACCGTCGCGCGTGCCAGCTTCTCGAACGACGGGGCCGCTCGCAGCTCCTGGCCCCCGTCGACGGCGATGCTCTGGCCGGTCGTCCAGGACGCCTCGGGGCCCGCGAGGTACCGGACCGCCTCCGCGATGTCGCGCGGCGCGCCGATGCGGCCCAGGGGCTTGTTGGCGAGGTACGCCGCGATCAGCTCCTCGTTGCGGAAGATCCGGGCGTCCTCCTGCGACTTCACCAGTCCAGGGCGTACCGCGTTGACCCGCACGCCGAGCGGCGCCAACTCGTCCGCCGCGACCCGCACCAGCGCCTCCAGCCCGGCCTTGCCCGACGCGTAGCCCGCGAGGTACGGCCACGACAGCTTCGCCGCGTTGGTCGAGATCAGCACGATCGAACCGCCGCCCGCCGCGGCGATGTGCGGGGTGGCGTACTTGATCGCCAGGAATCCGCTGACGGTGTTGCGCCGCAGGTCCTCGACGAACTGTTCGTCGTCCATGGCCAGCAGCGGTGAGACCTTGCCGCCGCCGACGGTGGCGACACAGATGTCGAGGCGGCCTCCGTCGCGGGTGGCCACGTCGACGGCCGCGCGCACGCCCTCGGCGGTGCACGAGTCGCCCGCGACGTACCTGACCTCGGCGCCCTCCGGTGCCACGGCTCGCAGCCGCCCGGCGGTCGCGGCCAGTTCCGGCTCGCGCCGCGCGGTGAGGGTGACCGAGCAGCCGTCGCGCAGCAGCCGCTCGGCGCTCGCCGACGCGATTCCGCCGCTGCCGCCGGTGACCAGGGCCATGCGGCCGGCCAGGGGTCCGGGCGGGGGGACGGGAGTGGTCATGGTTCGGCCTCCGTTCACTGCGGCGTCCGCATGCGGGTGCCGGCCCGGGTCGGCCCGAGCCGATCCGGGCCGACGCGGCGGGCGCGGGGCTCCGCCGGTTGATCTGACGATCCGTCAGTCCGCGAGACCGTTATACCGGAAAACATTCGAGCTGTAATCTTTCGGGCTCGCACGATAGGCTCCGGAGCCATGGACACACGGGGAGCCGCGCCGGACCGCGCGGACGAGGGGGCGCGCCGCACCGTCCGGGGCGGCGCCGACACCGCCGGACTGCCCGGCCTCACCCCGCTCCTGTACGAGGCCACCGCCCGCCTCGACGCGCACTTCGCGTCCTGCGCCGCGGCCGTGGGGCTCACCGCGTCCCAGGCCAACGCCGTCTACGAACTCGCCGAACCCGCCGGCATGCGCGAACTGGGCCGCCGCATGTGCTGCGAGCCGCCCAACGTCACCTTCGTCGTGGACCGCCTCGAAGAGCGGGGCCTGGTACGCCGCGGCCCGCTCCCCGGCGACCGCCGCGCCAAGCAGGTGGAGCTGACCGAGGACGGCCGTGCCCTGCGGCGCGAACTGCTCGACCGCCTCGCCCTCGACCCCCCGCTGCGCGGCGGCCTCGGCGACGACGAGCGCCGTACGCTCCGCACCCTGCTCGCCCGGGCGCTCGCGGACCCGGCCGGGGAATAGCGCCGGTCTCCCCGTCTTTCGCTGTTTCCGCGTCCCACCTGCGATGAGACAAAGTCGTGGATTGTGTCCTGCATCTGGCTCTCGCCGCGCCCCGACACTAACCTGACGGTCCATCAGGCACCGGGCGTCCGCAGGCTGCGGACGTGGGATCCAGGAGACTACGCATGGCAGTTTTTGCGCTTCGCTTCGACTTCCGCAATCCGGCCATTGCCGGAACCACCATGGGCGAGCGGTACGCGGCGGCGCTGGACATGGTCACCTGGGCCGAGGAACGCGGCTTCATGATGGTCGTGCTGTCCGAGCACCACGCCTCCGCCGACGGCTACCTGCCGCGCCCGCTGCCGATGGCCGCCGCGATCGCGTCGCGTACCAAGAACATGATGGTCAACATCGCCGCGATCCCCGCGCCGCTGCACGACCCGCTGCACATGGCCGAAGAGCTCGCGGTCGTCGACCTCATCAGCCAGGGCCGGGTGAGCGTCGTCCTCGCCAACGGCTACGCCGGGCACGAGTTCGCCATGTTCGACCGGTCCCTCAAGGACCGCGCGAAGCTCACCACGGAGATGGTGCACACGCTGCGTGCCGCGTGGACCGGCGAGCCGTTCGAGTTCCGGGGCCGCACGGTCCAGGTGACCCCGACCCCGTTCCAGCCCGGCGGCCCGGCGATCGTGCTCGGCGGCAGCGTCGAGGCCGCCGCCCGCCGCGCGGCCCGCATCGCGGACGGCTTCATGCCGTCCAATCCGGGCCTGTGGGAGTTCTACCGCGACGAGAAGATCAAGCTCGGCGAGGAGGACCCGGGCCCGTACTTCGGCGGGGACACCGGCTTCCTGCACCTGTCGAGGGACCCCGAGGCGGACTGGGAGCGCATCGCGCCGTTCGCGATGCACGAGTGCAACGCCTACGGCGCGATGATGGCCGAGGCGGGGACCTCCGGCTCCGACGCGGGCGGCTACGAGCCGGTCGGCAGCGTCGAGGAGCTGAAGAAGACCGGCCAGTACCGCGTGATCACGCCCGAGCAGTACGTCGACGAGCTCAAGGCCATGGGCGACGCCGCGTTCGGCCTGTTCCACCCGATGATGGGCGGCATCCCGCCGCAGCTGGCCTGGGAGAGCCTCAAACTCCTGGAGACGGACGTCATCCCCAACCTCTGACCGGGACGACTCGGGACCACCCGAGCCCACCCGGGACGACCAAGGAGACCTGGGCGACCCGGTCCTGTCCGGCGCCCCCGCCGCTCATTTGGTGCTGGGGGCGCCGCCGATCATGTCCTTCACGCGGTCCCACACCGTGCGCTTGCCCGGCGGGAACCGCTTGACCGCCTTGGCGCGCTTGCGCGAGCCCTCCGGGTAGCGCCAGCGCGCCCAGGGCGAGTCCGGCTTGGCGATCCGCACCGTCGAGACGATCGCGACGATCGGCACCAGCACGCCGATCAGCCCGGTCGCGACCTTGCCCTTGTAGATCGCGCCGAGGGCGAACACCAGGTTCATCAGCGACACCGCCGCCGCGACCGGCGCGCTGTCGCCCGGGCCGATGTCGAACGGGTTCGCGCCGAGCATCAGGAGCAGCCCGACCCCGGCCGCGATCAGCACCGCGTCCACCGACTTGCGGCCCTCCGCGGACCAGTAGACGTCGTCCATGTGGAACCACAGCGCGTACTCGTCCAGCGTCAGCGCGGCGCCCGCGCCGAAGACGGCGGCGAGGATCGAGCGCGCCACGCCGCCCGGCTCGTACGCGAACTGCGCCGCTCCCGAGATCAGCATCAGGAAGATGCCGTACACCTGGTGGTGCACGTGCAGGCCCCCCGAGAACGTCATGTTGCGGAACGGGCCTTTGCCCGCCCGGATCATGCGCGTGATCATGCGGGTCAGCAGGAAGGTGACGATGAACGCGATCAGCATCCAGCCGATGGCACGGCGGATCGGCTCGGGCTGCTCCTCGGTGTCCGGGGGCGTGGTCGCCGCCCACAGGAACGTGTCGTACGCGTAGTGCGGCATGCCTCGCCCTGTCCGGAGTTTCCGATTGGATGCGCTTCGTACATGATCGACCGTGCGAGCCGAACGGCACGGGAACCCGCCGCCGAAACACGGTCGCGACGCGCGAAAGACCACCGAAGGAGTTGCCCGGGCATGTCCCTCCCCACCACCTCGACCACCGTCGGCTACCCCGCGGGCGACGTCGCCGGCAAGTCACCGGTGCTGGCCGTCCCGGTCCTGCCGGACGGCCGCTGGGCCGTCGTGGTGGCGGACACGCCCTTCCACCCCCTCGACCACACCTGGCCCGACCAGCCCGCCGACACCGGCACGCTGACCGTCGCGGGCCGTACGCACCCGGTCGTCGACTGCCAGACCGCGGGCGTTGGACCGGACGGCGAGTTCGCGGTGGCCGGCGACATCCCGGTGCGGCGCGGCGACGAGTCGTGGGCCTGGCTCGTGCTGCACGTCGTCGATCCCGCCGACGGCGTCGAGCCCGCGTCGCTGGTCGGCGCGGAGGCCGTGCTCGCCGTCGACCCCGAACGCCGCGCCGCGCTGAGCGCCGCGCACACCGCGTGCCACCTGATGGCCTTCGCGCTCAACGAGGCCCTGGCCGAGCGGTGGCGCAAGGAGGTCCGCACCGACGCGCTCGGGCGGCCCGACTTCGACAACCTCGCGATGGACACGTCCCGCATCGGCGAATGGACGAGCCGCGACGACTACCGGATCGGCAAGTCGCTGCGCAAGAAGGGCTTCGGGAGCGAGGGCCTCGCCGACGACCTGGCGGCCGTCCAGGAGCGGGCCAACGCGACGCTCGCGGGCTGGGTCGCGTCCGGGGCCGCGGTACGCATCGAGGTCCCGGACACCGCCCTGACCGCCCGCCGCGTCTGGCACTGCGCGCTGCCCGACGGCGACGCGCACATCCCGTGCGGCGGAAGCCACGCGCACAGCCTCGCCAACCTCGCGTCGGTCGTCGTCGGACTCGACCTGTCGGCGGACGGTACGGAGTTGACCGCGCGCACGACCGTCACGCCCGCACCCGCGTCCGGCGGCCCCGCGAGAATTTCCACGACATAGTCCGCGGATTCCGGGAACCGGCCCCGGCATGATCCGCGTTACTCTTGGGAGACCGTCCCTTTGCACTCCCATGACCTGGTGCCTCTGTGCCCGGACGTGGACCGGCTCCTGTCACTCACCGGAAGGCCGCCGCCGTGACCACCCTCGCCCTCGGGCCCCAGTGGCTCGATCCCGAGCACCTGATCTCGACGTTCGGCCTGATAGGCATCCTCACGATCGTCTTCGCCGAGTCCGGTCTGCTCATCGGCTTCTTCCTGCCGGGGGACTCGCTGCTGTTCACCACCGGCCTGCTGGTCGCCGACGGCGAGTACCTGTCGCAGCCGCTGTGGCTCATCTGCGTGCTGCTGGTCGTCGCGGCGATCGCCGGTGACCAGGTCGGCTACCTGTTCGGACGCAAGGTCGGGCCATCGCTGTTCAACCGCCCCGACTCACGCCTGTTCAAGCAGGAGAACGTCGTCAAGGCGAACGAGTTCTTCGAGAAGTACGGCCCGCGCTCGATCATCCTGGCCCGCTTCGTGCCCATCGTGCGCACCTTCACGCCGATCATCGCGGGCGTCGCCGGGATGAAGTACCGCACCTTCGTCATCTACAACGTCATCGGCGGCGTGCTGTGGGCCTGCGGCGTCACGGTGCTGGGCTACTTCCTGGGCCAGATCGCCTTCGTGCGCACCAACATCGAGTTCATCCTCATCGCCATCGTCGCGCTGTCGGTCCTGCCGATCGTGATCGAGGTGCTGCGCGCCCGTGCGGCCAAGCGGCGGGCCGCGGCCCGTGCCGAGGACGAGGACGGCCGCGACCGTGCGGACGCCGGGCAGGGTGGCCGCGGACGCCACGCGGCCTGAGCCGGGGCCGGACCCGGGCGTGGGCCGGAGCCGCGCACCGGGTTCGTACACCTGTCCGGGCCGCCGTGCGTACGAACCAGGCCTGCGGCGGTAGCGTCTGCCCATGCGTCCTCACCTCGCCGCGCAGACCTCTCTGCCGCCCTTGTGGAGTCTCGACCGGGTGCCCGGCGCGTCGGTATGGCTGGCGCACACCGAAGACGGCGAACTGGTCGTGCTGGACGACACGCTCAAGGTGCAGCGCACCGTGCCGCTGCCGAGCGAGTGGAAGGGCGGCCACGCGGTCGCGCCCGACCTCTCGTTCGTCGCCGCGTCCGGCCCCGACCGGGTGTGCGTCCTGGACATGACCGGCCGTCAGGTCTGGTCCCATCCGCACTCCGACTGGGAGTTCGAGGAATCCGGGTCGTGCGTCGTCACCACCGACGCACGAGGCGTGTGGGCGGTCCTGCGCGCCGGCGACACCGACCACTGCGTGCTGTTCGACGCGGCCGACGGGCAGGTGCTGCGCACGGCGCCGCTGCCCTCGCCGACCGTCGGGTCCGAGCTGCTGCCGCATCCCGACGGCATCCACGTGGGGGTCGCGGCCGGGCACGGGGACGACGTGTACCGGGTGTTCCTCGTGGCGTCCGACGGCGTCGGTCCGGCCGTCGAGATCACGCCCGGCGACTCGCGGATCCTCATCGACATCCAGCCGGGCTCGGGCCTGATGCTGACGACGCCGTACGGTCCCGGCCCGCTCGCCCTGCTCCGGTCGCCGGACGGCGGGGTCGTCGCGGCCCGGCGGCCCGACCCGCTGTTCCCCGGCGACGACGAACTGTTCGACTTCTACGCCGGGTTCCTGGGCCCGGACCGGGTCATCGCGGCCTCGTCGGAGCAGCGGCACGTCGTCTTCTCGGTGCCGGACCTGCGGCCGATCGCCGAGGTGGAGTACCCGGACGACGCCGAACGGGCGTGGCTCGTCGTGCGGCACGACGGCACCTGGGTGACCGCCGACCCCGATACGGGACTGGTGCGGCTGTGGCACGAGGCAACTCCCGGGGTGTTCGGCCACAAGGGCTAAATACGCGCGCTGTGCTGAAATGATCACGTTGTGTGACTAGTGTGGCGCGCGTGACCACCAAGCGGAATCGAGCGTTCCGGAGGCCCGCCCGCGGCGGGCCCGCGGGGGTCCTCGCCGCGTCCGCGCTGGCCCTGGCACTCCTGGCCGGCCCGGTCGGGGCGGCCCCCGGTCCCGCAGTCGACCCCGCCGGCCTGATCGAGGACGAACTGGGACGCGCCCGAACGGAGTTGGGCCGGCTCGCGGTCGAGGCGGCACGTGCGGTGGAGGCGTACAACGGGGCGCAGGTGCGCGCCAGGCAGGCGGCCGCGGCGGCGGACGACGCCCGGGCGGACGTGGCCGCGGCCGGCGTCGCGGTGGAGAAGGCGCACGACGATCTCGGCAGGCTCGCGTCCGAGGCGTACCGCACCGGCGGCAGCCCGGGCCTCGGCGCGCTCGGCGTCCTCCTGGCCGCCAGGACGCCGGCCGACGCCGCCCTGCGCACCGAGACGGTACGCCGGGTCCTGCGCGACCAGGAGGACACGCTGCGCCGCAGCGCGCAGGCCGCGGAGCATGCGGAGCAGGTCCGCGAAACCGCCGAAACGGCCGCGCGCAGCGCCGACGCGGCGGCCGAGGTGGTGCGTACCGCGCACGCCGACGCCGCCGCGAAGGTGGCGGAACAGATGCTCCGCGTCGACGAGTTCGCCACCCGGCAGGCCCGGCTCCTCGACGAACTCGCGGCCGCCCGCAACACCTCCGTCGAACTGGAGCAGGACCGGCAGGAGGACCTGGCGGCCCAGACACGGCAACAGGCGGAAGAGGAAGCCCGGCAAAGCGTCCCGGCCGCGAACCGGCCCGCGCCGCCACGAAGCGGGGCCGAGGCGGCGGTCGCGTACGCGAAGGCGCAGCTCGGCAAGCCCTATGTCTGGGGCGGCGAGGGCCCGTTCGGCTACGACTGCTCGGGCCTCGTGATGCAGGCCTGGCACCGCGGCGGCGTCGCCCTCACCCACTTCGCGGCCACCCAGTACGCCGAGAGCCGTCCCGTCACCTACTCCGAACTGCGCCCGGGCGACCTGGTCTTCTGGACCGAGACGCCACACGCGGAGGACATCCACCACGTGGCCATGTACCTGGGCGACAGCCAGATGATCCACGCCCCCCGCACCGGCGACGTGATCCGCATCAGCAACATGTTCTCCATGGGCACACCCGACTACTACGCCCGCCCATGACCCGGCACACGTGCACCCGCCCCCACGTGGAGAGCCCCGCCACCCGCGTGGAGCCCGCCGCACGCCACCGGGTAGCCCTCAGCATCTGCTGGAGATCGACGAGCGCAGCGAGGAGAGCGGCCGGAGGCCGCCAGTTAGACCTTCCTGCGCCGGAGGGAGCGCCAGCGACCGGAGGTGCAGGAAGGTCCAAGGCCGGAGTGCACATTTTCGTGACGGAGCGAGGAACGAGCGCAGTCGCGAAAATGTGTGCTTCGGCCGCCCCAAAAAAAGAGCGGCCCGCAGCCGAAGCCGCAGGCCGCCCCTCGGCCCCACCAACGAACCCGTCAGTGGTGGCCGGACTCCTTCAGCCGCTTGAACGAAGCCTCGACCTCGGCCTCCGCCTCGACACGCCCGACCCAGTCGGCCCCCTCGACGGACTTCCCGGGCTCCAGGTCCTTGTACACCTCGAAGAAGTGCTGGATCTCCAGCCGGTCGAACTCCGGAACGTGGTGGATGTCGCGGAGGTGCTCCTGGCGCGGGTCCGTCGCCGGTACGCACAGGACCTTGTCGTCGCCGCCGGCCTCGTCGGTCATGCGGAACATGCCGATCGCGCGGCAGCGGATGAGCACACCCGGGAAGGTGGGCTCCTCCAGGAGCACCAGGGCGTCCAGCGGGTCGCCGTCCTCACCCAGGGTGTCCTCGATGAAGCCGTAGTCGGCCGGGTACCGCGTCGAGGTGAAAAGCATGCGGTCGAGCCGGATGCGGCCGGTCTCGTGGTCCACCTCGTACTTGTTCCGCGAACCCCGAGGGATCTCGATGGTGACGTCGAACTCCAAGGCTCCTCCATCCATTGTTCGGCCGGGATCGTTAGGGTCTGTCCGTGAAGTCCGCGGTGCTCCTGAAGGATCCCGACATGACCCCTCGCGGACATCGGACACCCACGCCGGGCGCAAGCCCGGACTTCCGCCGTGCGGAACACGGTGGACGGTGTTTCGGTGGGAGCGTCCCGCACCCCCATGAGGGTGACGGGAGTCCTGCCGGAGTCCCGAACAGAACCTAGTCTGCTGACAGTGTCTCGCATGCCCGTCCGGGCTGCCGAAGTGGATCTGTCGAAACGGTGTGAGAGGGGTTGGTCGCGCGTGCCCAGGGTGAGGACGGCGGCCCTGGCGGCGGCAATCTTGGGGATCCTCGTCGCGGTCCTCGCGGTATGGGCCGCGGGCCCGTGGAAGGACGGCTACCGCGTTGCCGAGCGACACGGCGACAAGAGCGGCGGAGTCCAGACGGCCTTCGGCCCGGACGGCTCCGGCACGGGCGGCGGTGCCGCAGGTGAGAGGCGTATCACACCGCCGGTGCTGCTCCCGATCGCGGCGGACCCCGCCGGACCCGCCCCGACCGACGCGGGCGTGAAGGCGGTCCTCGACCCGCTGCTCGCGGACAAGTCCCTGGGCGGCAGCACCGCGGTCTCGGTCGTCGACGCGGTGACCGGGCGGCTGCTGTACGGCGTGGGCGTCGACCGCGGCGCGACTCCCGCGTCCACCACCAAGATCGTCACCGCGGTCGCGGCGCTCTCCGCGCTGCCCCCCGACATGAGGCTCACCACCAGGGTCGTCATGGGCGCCGACCCCGGCACGATCGTGCTGGTCGGCGGCGGCGACCCGACCCTCACCGCGCTGGACGGGGCGCAGTACGCCGGGAGCTACACGCCCGCGCGTCTCGACCGGTTGGCGGAAGCCACCGCGACGGCCCTGCGGGCGGCGGGCGTCACCTCGCTGAAGCTGGCGTACGACAACTCCCTCTACAGCGGCACCGCTCAGCACCCCATCGGTCCGAACGAGAACATCGCGCCGGTCGTCCCGTTGATGACGGACGAGGGGCGCGTCGACGGCAACATCGCCGAAGGGCCGAGCAAGCGCGTGACCGACCCGTCGGCCAAGGCGGCCCAGCAGTTCGCGCAGCTGCTCGCCAAGCAGGGCATCGCGGTCAACGGCACGCCCGCGGCGGGCCCCGCGCCCCCGACCGGCCCGGCCGACGCGCCCACCGCGCCCGGGACCCAGCTGGCGGCCGTCCAGTCGCCGCCCGTCCCCGAGTTCGTCGAGCAGATGATGACCGCGAGCGACAACGACATGGCCGAGGCGCTGCTGCGACACGTCGCGGTCGCCAAGGGCAAGCCGGCCTCGTTCGAGGGCGGCGAGCAGGCCGTACGCGAGGTTCTGACCGGTCTCGGCATCAACCTCGGGACGCTGGACCTCAACGACGGCAGCGGGCTCAACAACCAGAACAAGATGCCGCCCGCGGTGCTCACCCAGACGATCACCCTCGCGGCGTCCCCGGCCCGGCCCGAACTGCGCCCGACGCTCACCGGCATGCCGATCGCGGGCTTCACCGGCACGCTCAAGGACCGCTTCGACGACCGCGGCTCGGTCGCCGGCGCGGGCGTCGTGCGGGCCAAGACCGGCTCGCTGACCAACGTGAGCACGCTCGCGGGCCTGGTCCGCGACAAGGACGGCCGCCTGCTCGCCTTCGCGTTCCTGGCGGACGGCGTCAAGGGCGCCCCCGACGTGGCCCGTCCGGCCCTGGACAGCCTGGCCACCGCACTGGCCGGGTGCGGCTGCGGCACCCCGGCGGTCGCCGCGTCGGGCTGACGGACGGGGGAGCGCGGGGACGACCGGCCCGCCGCGCTCCGGGCACGTGCTCCTCGGTGCCGGTTCCTCAACACCCCCTCGCGCGCCCCCGTCCGGGAGGCGCTGCCCGCTTCCGTGTCTTTTCGCGCGCAGTGCCGAGCCCAAAAGGCCGTCCTACGCAGCGCGGGGACCGGTGTTGCACGTACGGTGGCCGTATGACGAGCGGTGCGGACATGATCGACTGGGACCTGGCCGTCTCCACGGCGAACCGGCTGGTGCGCCCGGGGCCCGAGGTGAGCCGCGACGAGGCCCGCGCCGTCGTCGCCGAGTTGCGGGTGCACGCCGCCGCTTCGGAGGGGCACGTCCGCGGTTTCACGGGGCTCGACACGCGTGGCAACGACACACCGGTGCTCATCGTCGACCGGTCGGGCTGGGTCCAGGCCAACGTGCAGGGCTTCCGGCACGTCCTGCGGCCGCTTCTCGACAAGGTCAACGAGCGGCGCGACACGATCCCCGGCGGCAACGCGCTGTCGGGCGTCGGCAGCAAGGTGACCGGTATCGAACTGGGCACACTGCTGTCGTTCCTGTCGGCGCGCGTGCTCGGCCAGTACGAGACGTTCGCCCCCGGTGAGGCCGACGCCGCGCCGGGCAACGCCGGGCGGCTGCTGCTCGTGGCCCCCAACATCGTCCAGGTCGAACGCGAACTCGACGTCGACCCCACGGACTTCCGCCTGTGGGTCTGCCTGCACGAGGAGACCCACCGCACGCAGTTCACCGCCGTCCCCTGGCTGCGCGACCACCTCGAACAAGAAGTGCACGCCTTCCTCACCGAGACCGAGGTCGACCCGGCCGCGATGATGCGGCGGTTCCGTGAGGCGGCCCAGGCGCTGGTGGCCGGACGCCGCGGCGAGGAGGCCGCCGAGCCCCGGAACGGCAGCGACGGCTCGCTGGTCGAGATGGTGCAGACCCCGGTCCAGCGCGAGATCCTGCACCGCATCACGGCGGTCATGTCGCTCCTGGAGGGGCACGCCGACTACGTGATGGACGGCGTCGGCCCGCAGGTCATCCCGACCGTCGCGGAGATCCGCGAGAAGTTCCAGCAGCGCCGGGCGCGCGGCACCGGGCGGCTCGACCTCGCGCTCCGCAAGCTGCTGGGCATGGACGCCAAGCTCCGGCAGTACCGCGACGGCGAGCGCTTCGTCCGCACCGTCGTCGACCAGGTGGGCATGGAGGGCTTCAACCGGGTGTGGACCTCGCCCAACACGCTTCCGACGCGCGGCGAGATCGCCGACCCGCAGACCTGGGTGGACCGCGTGCACGGGACGAGGCCCGCGACCTCCTGACCCGCGGCGGCGGGGCGGAGACGGCGGGGATGGCGGAGAAGGCGGAATCGCCCGAAAACCACTGAGCGTATCCGCCTGACTACTTTCCGGCGCGACACTCCGAAAGCTTCACGCGGTCGGGCCAGTACGTGCCGTAGCTTTGTTGCAGGCTCGGGCGTGCCTTTTTCGCCCGTACGGACCGGGGATCGCGCAATCGCTGCGGCCCGGTTCCCCGGCCCGCCCGCTCGGAGCCCGCCAACCCCAGGAGGAGAGCGTGGGACCGCATCCCGCCGTCGCCGCGACCCGCGTCGCCGTCCGTGAAATATTGCGCCCGCTCAACCCGGGCGACCTCGTTCTCGTCGCCTGCAGCGGCGGCGCCGACTCGCTCGCCCTCGCCTCGGCCACCGCGTTCGAGGCCCCCCGGGCCGGCATCCGGGCCGGCGCCATCACCATCGACCACGGCCTCCAACCCGGTTCCACCCGGCGCGCGGTCGACCTCGTCGCCCGGCTGCGCGACATGGACCTCGACCCGGTCGAAGCCCTGGGCGTACGCGTCGGCCGGCGCGGCGGCCCCGAGGCCGCGGCCCGTTCCGCCCGCTACGAAGCGCTCGACATCGCCGCCGCCCGGCACGGCGCCAAGGCCGTCCTGCTCGGCCACACGCTCGACGACCAGGCCGAGACCGTCCTGCTCGGGCTCGCGCGCGGCTCCGGCGCCCGCTCGCTCGCGGGGATGGCCGTCGCCATAGGGCATTACCGCCGGCCGCTGCTGGGCATCGACCGCGACACCACCCGGGCCGCATGCGAAGCGCAGAACCTCGCGACCTGGGACGACCCGCACAACGCGGACCCGGCGTACACGAGGGCGCGCGTCCGCCACGACGTGCTCCCGATCTTGGAGAAGGCCCTCGGCCCGGGCATCAGCGAATCGCTCGCCCGCACCGCGCGGTTGTTCCGCGACGACGCCGACGCGCTGGACGCGTGGGCGGACCGGGTGCAGGCCGATCTGACCCTCGACGACGGCGGACTCGACGTCTTCGCGCTGGCCGAACTGCCCGCCGCGATCCGCCGCCGCGTGCTCCGCCGCAGCGCGGTGAGTGCGGGCTCCCCGCCCGGCGACCTGTTCGCGCGGCACGTGGACATGGTCGAGCGGCTGGTGACTTCGTGGCGCGGGCAGGGGCCCATCAACCTGCCGGGCGGCGTCGAGATACGGCGGCGATGTGGAAAGCTTCTCTTCCACCGGCCCTCGCAGCTTTGACTCGCGGCGTGCTCGGCGCCGGGGGCCCCACCTCGGGGACTGCACAGGACACTCGTTAGGGAAGAGCACTGGTGGACGAGAAAGACATGGGCACCGACCTCGCGCGCGTGCTGGTCACCGAGGAAGAGATCAACGCCAAGCTGCGCGAGCTGGCCGAGCAGATCGACCGCGACTACGAGGGCCGCGACGTCCTGCTCGTGGGTGTGCTCAAGGGCGCCGTCATGGTCATGGCCGACCTGGCCCGCGCCATGCACTCGCCGGTCAAGATGGACTGGATGGCGGTGTCGTCCTACGGGTCGGGCACCAAGTCGTCCGGGGTCGTCCGCATCCTGAAGGACCTCGACACCGACATCGTCGACCGGCACATCCTGGTCGTCGAGGACATCATCGACTCCGGCCTGACCCTTTCGTGGATGCTCGCGAACCTCGCGTCGCGCGGCCCCGCCTCGCTCGAGGTGTGCGCGTTCTTCCGCAAGCCCGAGGCCGCGAAGGTCGACATCCCGGTCAAGTACCTCGGCTTCGACATCCCCAACGAGTTCGTGGTCGGCTACGGCCTGGACTACGCCGAGCGCTACCGCAACCTGCCCTTCGTCGGCACCCTCGCGGAGCACGTGTACGGCGGTGCCAAGCCGCACTGACGCGGCGGCCGTACGCCCGCCGGGTCCCCCGCCCGCCGCCGACCGTCGCCCCGGTCACCGGGGCCGCCCGCTGCCCCGTACGCTCGAATCCCGGTTACCCCGCGCTCGCGCCGGGAACCGGGAACAACGGAACACACCCCCCACGTTGGACGGGTCGGTGGGAGTCGGCTCCGCGCCGCGACGCCGCACGGCGCCGCGCGGCACGGTGCCCGGGCTACCGCCGGTGTACCTTCATACGCAGTGGCACACAAGCGGTGACACTTCGTGGGCGACATCGGAGCAGGGCAGTGAGCCTGGGGCCATCAGGTCCCCGGGTAAGGAGCTGGCAGGAGGGACGGGGCGGCTATAGCCCCGCATGAATGGACGTCAAGCGCATTTTCCGCGGGCCGATCATGTGGGTCGTGCTGGCCGTACTTGCTGTCTTCGTCCTGATGCAGCTCGTCGGCGGGTCGAGCGGCTACAAGGGCGTCGACACGAGCCAAGTGATCGAGGCGATCAACAAGGACCAGGTCCAGAGCGCCAAGATCGTCGGCGGCAACGACCAGGCGGTCGAGCTGTCGCTGCTCAAGAAGGGCCCGGACGGCAAACAGGTCAAGATCGAGGGCAGCAGCAAGATCAAGTCCTCGTACCTCAACGACCAGCAGGGCGACACGATCGCCGAACTGCTGACCCAGAAGGCGTCCGAGGGCAAGATCCCGGACGGCTACACGGTCAAGATCGGCAAGCAGAGCGCACTCGTCAGCATCCTCTTCTCGCTGCTGCCGTTCGCCCTGATCGTCATCGTCTTCCTGTTCCTGATGAACCAGATGCAGGGCGGCGGCTCCCGAGTCATGAACTTCGGGAAGTCCAAGGCCAAGCTCATCTCCAAGGACACCCCCAAGACGACGTTCGCCGACGTCGCGGGGGCCGACGAGGCCGTCGAGGAGCTCTACGAGATCAAGGAGTTCCTCCAGGAACCCGCCAAGTTCCAGGCGGTCGGCGCCAAGATCCCCAAGGGCGTCCTGCTGTACGGCCCGCCCGGAACCGGTAAGACGCTCCTCGCGCGCGCCGTCGCCGGTGAGGCCGGGGTGCCGTTCTACTCCATCTCCGGCTCGGACTTCGTCGAGATGTTCGTCGGTGTCGGTGCCTCGCGTGTCCGCGACCTGTTCGAGCAGGCCAAGGCCAACGCCCCCGCCATCGTGTTCGTCGACGAGATCGACGCCGTCGGCCGGCACCGCGGTGCGGGCCTCGGCGGCGGCCACGACGAGCGCGAGCAGACCCTCAACCAGCTGCTGGTCGAGATGGACGGCTTCGACGTCAAGGGCGGCGTGATCCTGATCGCGGCCACCAACCGGCCCGACATCCTCGACCCCGCGCTGCTGCGCCCGGGCCGCTTCGACCGGCAGATCGCCGTCGAACGCCCCGACCTGGAGGGCCGCCTGGCGATCCTCAAGGTGCACGCCAAGGGCAAGCCGGTCACCGAGGACGTCGACCTGCGCGCCGTCGCGAAGCGCACTCCGGGCTTCACCGGTGCCGACCTGTCGAACGTGCTGAACGAGGCCGCGCTGCTCACCGCGCGCGGCAACGAGAAGCTGATCGACAACAAGGCGCTCGACGAGGCGATCGACCGCGTGGTCGCCGGTCCGCAGAAGCGGACGCGTCTGATGAGCGACAAGGAAAAGAAGATCACCGCGTACCACGAGGGCGGCCACGCCCTGGTGGCCCACGCGCTGCCCAACACCGACCCGGTGCACAAGATCACGATCCTGTCCCGCGGCCGGGCCCTGGGCTACACCATGGTGCTTCCGGAGGAGGACAAGTACTCCACGACGCGCAACGAGATGCTCGACCAGCTGGCGTACATGCTGGGCGGGCGCGCGGCGGAGGAGCTGGTCTTCCACGACCCGACGACCGGTGCCTCGAACGACATCGAGAAGGCCACCGGCCTGGCCCGCGCGATGGTCACGCAGTACGGCATGACCGAGCGGCTGGGCGCCATCAAGTTCGGCACGGACGGCTCCGAGCCGTTCCTCGGCCGTGAGATGGGCCACCAGCGCGACTACTCGGAAGAGGTCGCGGCTATCGTCGACGAAGAGGTCAAGAGGTTCATCGAGTCGGCGCACAACGAGGCCTGGGAAATCCTCGTGGAGAACCGCGACGTACTCGACAACCTGGTCCTCGCCCTGCTGGAGCGAGAGACCCTCGACCGCAACGAGGTCGCGGAGATCTTCGCCCCGGTCACCAAGCGTCCGTCCCGTCCCGCGTGGACGGGGTCGAGCCGCCGTACGCCCTCCAGCCGGCCGCCGGTCATGACCCCCAAGGAACTGACCGTCAACGGCAGCGGCGCGGTGTTGAACGGGGGCGGGGCCGCGACCAGCGGGACCACCACCGGAACCACCGGCGGGACCACCGGCACGGCCGTGCCCGAAGGCCCGTCTGACGCTGCGGAGAACTGAACGTGACGATCGACCCGGTCACCCTCGACGGCGGAGGCGCCGTGGGTGACTTCGACCAGGACCGCGCGGAGCGGGCGATACGCGAGCTGCTGATCGCGGTCGGGGAGAACCCCGACCGCGAGGGGCTCAAGGACACGCCCGCCCGCGTCGCCCGGTCGTACCGCGAGATATTCGCCGGACTGCGGCAGAACCCCGAGGACGTCCTCACCACGACGTTCGACCTCGGCCACGACGAGATGGTGCTCGTCAAGGACATCGAGGTCTACAGCTCGTGCGAGCACCACCTGGTGCCGTTCCACGGAGTGGCCCACGTCGGCTACATCCCGTCCGAGGACGGGCAGATCACCGGCCTGTCCAAGCTCGCCCGGCTGGTCGACGTGTTCGCCAAGCGGCCGCAGGTCCAGGAGCGCCTGACCACCCAGGTCGCGGACGCCCTGGTACGCATCCTGCGCCCGCGCGGCGTGATCGTCGTCTTCGAGTGCGAGCACATGTGCATGACCATGCGCGGCATCCGCAAGCCGGGCGCGAAGACCGTCACCTCGGCGGTGCGCGGCCAGCTCCTGGACGCCGCGACGCGCGCCGAGGCGATGAGCCTCATCCTCCAGCGCTGATCCCCGGCGGGCGGCCGAAGAGGCCCCGTACGCCACAGGAGTCGCCACACACACCGGGCACATGCCCGGTGTGTTGTGCTTTCCGAGCGTTTACGCCCCGCGGCGCACCGTGCCGCCTGGGCTGAGCGACAGGGCTTTGCCCCTACGCTTGGGGCCATGACAGCGACGACCAAGTCCGAGGGGGGCACCGGCCGGGGCCTTGAGCGGGATCCGAGGCCACCCACCGTGCGCGGGCTCCCGGACTTCGGCCGCTGCGCGGTCATGGGCGTGGTCAACGTGACCCCCGACTCGTTCTCCGACGGCGGCCTCTGGTTCGACCCGGCCGAGGCGATCGCCCGCGGCCACGCACTCATCGCCGAAGGCGCCGACCTGGTCGACGTCGGCGGCGAGTCCACGCGTCCCGGCGCCGAGCGTGTGCCGCTCGACGAGGAACTGCGGCGCGTGGTCCCGGTCGTCCGCGAGCTGTCCGCGGCGGGCGCGATCGTGAGCGTCGACACCATGCGCGTCGAGGTGGCGCGCGCCGCGGTCGAGGCCGGCGCCGCGGTCGTCAACGACGTCAGCGGCGGCCTCGCGGATCCGGCGATGGCGGCGTTCGTCGCCTCGGCCGGGGTGCCGGTGGTGGTGATGCACTGGCGCGGGCACTCGCGCGACATGCAGGACAAGGCGGACTACGACGACGTCGTCGCCGACGTGCGGGCGGAACTGGCCCAGCGCATGGACAGGGTGGTCGACGCGGGGGTCGACCCCGAGTCGGTCATCCTCGACCCGGGCCTGGGCTTCGCGAAGAACGCCGAGCACAACTGGGCGCTCCTCGCGGGGCTGCCGGAGCTGACGGGGCTCGGCCGCCCGCTGCTGGTGGCCGCCTCACGCAAGACGTTTCTCGGTCGGCTGCTGGCCGACGACCAGGGGCTGCGCCCGCCGCGCGGCCGTGACGACGCGACCGCCGCGGTGACCGCCCTCGCGGCGGCGTCCGGCGCATGGGGGGTAAGAGTGCACGAGGTTCCGGCCTCGCGGGACGCGGTTCGGGTGGCGGCGGCCTGGCAGGCGGCCCGATGACCGGCCCGGAGGACGAGTTGCTGTCCCCCGACGCGGTCGAGGTGCGCGACCTCAACCTGGCGCTGTGGACCGCCGTGGAGGAGGGCGACCTCGACCGGCTCGGCGCCATATGGGCCGACGGCCCGGAGGCGGCCAACATCACCTGCGTGCACCCCGGGTGGCCGGTGCTGCGCGGCCGCGCCGAGGTGCTGCGGTCGTACGCGCTGATCATGGCCAACACCAGCTACGTGCAGTTCTTCCTCACCGATGTGCAGGTGACGTTGGACGGCGACGTGGCGATCCTGTCCTGCACCGCGAGCCTCCTGACCGGGATGGGCGAGGAGGACGGCGGCGACGACACCGGATTCGCGGGCGGCCAGGCGGTGGTGACGAACATCTTCCGGCGGCAGGAGGGCGACTGGCGGCTGTGGCTGCACCACGCGTCCCCCGTACTCGCCGAGGCCGACGCCGAGGACGAGATCTAGGTCACTCGGGTCCGGAGGCCCACTCGGGTCCGGAAGCCGTGTGGCCGGTTTTCCCGAGCCGGGTGTGAACAGTTGGTGCCGTGGGGAACACCGGGCGGCATACGGCGGTTGCCATTTTGCGTATCACTGCGCCCGGAAGGGCCTTACGGCACCCCACCCGGGGAGTCCCGTCGGTACGCATGGGTACATTCGTAGGGCACCAAGGCGATCGAGGACCTGACGAGGACCGGCGTGAAGCCCCCGAGTGCGCCGGAAGAGAGTAGAGCGCCGAGGAGGGCGACCTGATGCTGGACCGCGTCGCTTTGCGGGGTCTCAAGGCCCGCGGGCACCACGGGGTGTTCGACCACGAGCGCGAGGAAGGCCAGACGTTCATCGTCGACCTCGTGCTCGGTATCGACACCCGTCCGGCCGCGTCCGGCGACGACCTGGAGCTGACGGCGCACTACGGTGTCATCGCCGAGCAGGTCGTGGCCGTCGTGCAGGGCGAACCGGTGAACCTCATCGAGACGCTGGCGCAGCGGATCGCCGACGCCTGCCTGGAGCACAAGCAGGTCGAGGAGGTCGAGGTGGTCGTCCACAAGCCCGACGCCCCGATCACGGTGCCGTTCGACGATGTGACCGTAACGATTGTTCGGAGTCGTGTGTGACGGATCTGGGGACGGACACTCTCATGCGGTTGCAGGCCCTCAGCGGCCCGCACCGCGCCGTACTGGCGCTGGGCAGCAACCTGGGCAACCGCAGAGAAAACCTGCAGGGAGCGATCGACGCCCTCGCCGACACCCCGGGGATCCGGGTCAACGTCGTCTCACCGCTGTACGTGACCGAGGCGGTGGGCGGCCCTGAGGCGCAGCCCGAGTACTTCAACGCGGTGATCCTGGTCGACACCTTCCTGTCGCCGGGGATGCTCCTGGAGCGGGCGAACGCGGTCGAGGAGGCCTTCCAGCGCGTCCGCACCGAGCACTGGGGCCCGCGCACACTGGACGTCGACATCATCGTCTACGCCGACCGGGTCTCCGACGACCCGCACCTGACGATCCCTCACCCGCGGGCCCACGAGCGGGCCTTCGTGCTCGCCCCCTGGGTCGACGCGGACCCCGCCGCGGAGATCCCGGGCCAGGGCCGGGCGGCCGACCTGCTCGTGAAACTGGGCCGGACGGGCGTCGAACGCCGCGACGACCTGGAGTTGAGGCTCCCCGAGTGAAGCCGACGCGCCCCGCAATCCTGCTCGGCCTGGCCCTGGCCACCGGGGCGCTCTCGTACGGCGCCGTCGACCTGTGGCTGACCCGGGGCACTCCGCCCGGCGTGCCGGTGCTCGCGCCGTTCGTGCTGCTGCTGCTCGCTGTGGTGGCCCTCGCGACGGGCCTCTCGCTGCGCACCCGCTTCAAGGCGCAGCGCGAACGGCGTCGCGACGCCCGGCCGGTCGACCCGCTGACCGCCGCCCGCGCGGTGGTCTTCGCGAAGGCCAGCGCGCTGGTCGCGGCCCTCATCGCCGGCCTGTACGGCGGCTACGGCCTCTACCTGTGGCTGCACCTCGACAACGACGCCCGCCGCGAACAGGCGGCCCGCTGCGGCTTCTCGGTCGCGGCGGCCGTGCTGCTGATCCTCGCGGCGCTGTTCCTGGAGAAGGTGTGCCGGGTGCCGGACGACCCGGACGACCCGGACGGCACCTCGGGAGCAGCCTCCCGCTGAGCCGGCGCCGAGCCCGCCCTGCGGGATTCCGACCCGTGGGTCGGAACGGTCCGGGCGTCTCAGTCGCTGATGCTGTCGATGGTCTCCAGCACGACGTGCTCCGGTGCGATGCCCGCCTCTTCGGCCCCGACCGAGCGCCGCAGCGCCTCGTGCAGCCGCTGCGGGGTCAGGACGCCCAGGAACCGCCCGCCGTCCACCACGGCGATCCAGCCCGCGTCGTACTGCAGCATCATGCCGAAGGCCGCCTTGAGCGAACTGTCCGCCGGCACCCACGCCTCCATGCGCCGCGCCCGGTCGCGGACGGTGCCGGCGCCGGCGATCGGCTCGCGGTCGTCTATCCAGCCGTGCAGGTCGCCCTGGGGGTCCAGCACGACCGCCCAGCGCGCGCCCGCCGCGCGCAGGCTCTCGCTGGCATGCGTAAGGCTGTCGTCCAGGCGTACGACCGGGGGCTGTTCGAGGTCGTCGGGGGTGATCGGGGTGACGGCGAGGCGCTTGAGGCCGCGGTCGGCACCGACGAAGTCGGCCACGTAGTCGCTGGCGGGGGAGCCGAGTACGGCGAGCGGGGTGTCGTACTGCTCGATCCGGCCGCCGGGCGCGAACACCGCCATGCGGTCGCCCATCCGGACCGCCTCGTCGATGTCGTGCGTCACCAGCAGCACGGTCTTCTTGAGTTCCCCGTGCAGGCGCAGGAACTCGGTCTGCAGCCGGTCGCGCACCACGGGGTCCACGGCGCCGAACGGCTCGTCCATGAGCAGGACGGGCGGGTCGGCGGCCAGCGCCCGGGCCACGCCGACGCGCTGCCGCTGGCCGCCGGAGAGCTGGTGCGGGTAGCGGTCGGCGTACGTGTCCGGCTCCAGGCCGACCAGTTCCAGGAGTTCACGGCCCCGGGCCTGGGCCTTGCGGCGGTCCCAGCGCAGCAGCGACGGCACGGTGACGGTGTTGTCGAGCACCGTGCGGTGCGGCAGCAGGCCGCCGGACTGGATGACGTACCCGATGCCGCGCCGCAGCTTGACCGGGTCGCGCCGGGTGATGTCCTCGCCGTTGATCAGGATGCGGCCCGAGGTCGGTTCGATCAGCCGGTTGACCATCTTCATGGTGGTCGTCTTGCCGCAGCCGGACGGTCCGACCAGGGTCACCAGGTCGCCTTCCGCGACGTCCAGCGACAGGTCCTCGACGGCGCCGGTGCCGTCCGGGTAGCGCTTGGAGACCCGGTCGAGCCGGATCATCACCGGGCGTTCGCCCGCGGCGCGGGTCTCGGTGCCGAGGGGGTCGCCGGGCTGGGGCGGCGGACCGCCCGTCGCGCCGTCCGTACCGCCGCCTGTCGCGCCGTCCGCGGCGCCGTCCGTCGGCGGGTTCGTCTCGTGCGAGCTGGGCATGCGGTCGCCTTCCCGGTGCGGTCCGGGTGACCATTACCCCGTGCGCACGCGGCCATGCCGTGGCGTATGTGACACCGGGGAAAATGTGTGTGAAGGGTTCGGGCGCGGGTAACGGTGCGGCCGTGACGGCATCGGACACGGCGGCCTCGTCGGGGGACTGCCTGGAGCGGAACGCGTGGATCTGCGGCGAGTACGTCAGTGAGTACTGGCCGGACATCTCCACGGCACTCCGCGCACACGTGGTGCTCACGGTGGTGTCCGTGGTCCTCGGCATGCTGATCGCGTTCCCGCTCGCGCTGATCGTGCGCCGCTGGCCCAGGACCGGGCTCCCGGTGATCGGTTCGACGACCGTGCTCTACACGATCCCGTCCCTCGCGATGTTCGCGATCCTCCAGCCGTTCACCGGCCTCGACCCGTCGACCGTGGTGATCGGCCTGACGCTCTACTCGCTGACCATCCTGGTCGGCAACACCCTCGCGGGCCTGCGCGCGGTGCCGGCCGACGCCGTCGAGGCCGCGCGCGGCATGGGGTACGGCCCGGTCCGCCTGCTCTTCGGCGTCGAACTCCCGCTCGCGCTGCCGACCATCATGGCCGGGCTGCGGGTGGCCACGGTCTCGACGGTGGCCCTGACGACCGTCGGCTCGGTCGTCGGGTCCGGCGGCCTCGGCAACCTGATCCAGACGGGCATCGACACGCAGTTCAAGGCGCAGGTGCTCACCGCGTCGGTGCTGTGCGTGCTGCTCGCGGTCGGGTTCGACCTCCTGCTGCTGCTCGTGCAGCGGCTCCTGACGCCGTGGGAGCGCACCGGGGCGAAGAAGCGGCGGTGGAAGCGCGACGCGCCGTTCGTGCCCGGCCCGACGGCCGACGTCGGGATCGACGACACCCACGCACACCCCAAGGCGGTGGCGTGAACACCATCGAGTCCGCATGGGACTGGCTGACCGACGGCGCGAACTGGTCGGGCAGCGACGGCGTATGGCAGCGCCTCCTGGAGCACGTGCTGCTCACCGTCGGATGCCTGGCCGTCGCCACGGCGGTCGCGCTGCCGGTCGCGCTGTGGCTGGGCCACGTCGGCAAGGGCGGCGCGCTGGCGATCAACATCTCCAACATCGGGCGCGCGGTACCGACGTTCGCGGTCCTGGCCATCCTCGGCCTGAGCCCGCTGGGCATGGGGACGACGACGACCGTGGTCGCGCTGGTCCTGTTCGCGATCCCGCCGATCCTGACGAACGCGTACGTCGGCATGCGCGGCGTCGACCGCGAGGTGGTCGAGGCGTCCAAGGGCATGGGCATGTCCGGGGCGCAGACGCTGTGGCGGGTCGAACTGCCGCTCGCGCTGCCCCTGGTGGTCACGGGTCTGCGTACCTCGGCCGTCCAGGTCGTGGCGACCGCGACCCTCGCGGCGCTCGTCGCGGGCGGCGGCCTCGGGCGCATCGTGACCGCGGGGTTCCAGCTCCAGAACCAGGGGCAGGTGGTGGCCGGGGCGTTCCTGGTCGCGATGCTCGCCCTCGTGGTGGAGGGCGTGTTCGCGCTGGCGCAGAAGGCCGTGGCACGTACGCCCCGGCAGGGCTGAGGGGAGCGGGACTTGTTGTCGACCGACCGCGTACGGCGGGGCGTCCGCCGCCGTGCCGCCGCGCTCGGCGCCGCCGCGGCCCTGCTGTGCGGCGTGACCGGGTGCGGGCTGCTCGACAAGGCGGTCGGGACCGGCGGCAGCGGGATCGCGGTGGGCTCGTCGGGGTTCACCGAGAGCCGGATCCTCGCCGAGCTGTACCGCCAACTGCTGGAAGCGGGCGGCGTCGACGCGTACGTGAAGACCGTCAGCAACCGCGAACTGCTGGAGCCCGCACTGTCGAAGGGCGAGGTCTCGGTCGCCCCGGACTACGCCGCGACGCTCGCGGAGTTCCTCAACCTGAAGGAGAACGGCCCGGACGCGGAGCCCGTCGCCTCCCCGGACATCGGCGCGACCATGGAGGTGCTGAGCCGCCTCGCCGCCGAGCAGGACCTGGCGGTCGGGGTGCCGACGCTGGCCGTGGACCAGAACGCCTTCGCGGTGACCCGCGAGTTCGCCGCGGAGAACAACCTCAAGACCCTGTCCGACCTGGGCGCCTCCAAAATCCCGGTGACCATCGCGGCGGGTGAGGAGTGCAAGGTGCGGCCGTTCTGCGCGCCGGGCCTGGAGGAGACGTACGGCATCAACGTCAGCGGCGTCGACCCGCTCGGCGTGGGCACGGCCGCGTCCAAGCAGGCCGTGCAGCAGGGCCGCGACCAGATGGCGCTGGTCACCACGACCGATGCGACGCTCGACCGGTACGACCTGGTGCTGCTCGCCGACGACCGCAAGCTCCAGAACGCGGACAACATCGTGCCGGTGGCCTACCAGGGCGACGCGGACAAGGTCCTGCCGATTCTGGACAAGCTGTCGCCGGTCCTGACGACCGAGGATCTCGCCGCGATGAACAAGAAGGTGGACCAGGAGCGCCGGCGGCCCGCCACGGTGGTCAAGGACTACCTGACGGAAAAAGGCTTGATCTGACCGCTGCGCGCCGTTCGCTGCAAATCGAGGTTTGATTTGTCGATACATCATCAGAAACCGGTGTGGCGCAATGCGTTCATGTATGCGTCCGCGTTAGGGTCACATCTATGCCTCGTGGACGTCACCGCCAGTCCTCCGCCCTCATGCGCATAGCCGTGCTGGCCGCGGCACTTGCTCCCGCGCTGATCGCGGTCATTCTCGCGGCAATAGGCAGCGGGGCGGGGGTGCTTCGCGTCGCCGTCATATGCGCCGTGGTGTCCGCGGCGGCCGTCGTCGTGGTGCTGCGGCAGAGCCGGATCGGGTACGGCAAGGATCTGGCCGCCCGACGCCGCGACCGCGAGCGCCTCGAAGAGCAGTTGGGCGAGGCCCGCGAGTCGCACGCCGACACGATGACCCGGCTGGCCGGCCGGGAGCGGGAACTGGCCACGGTGCGCGAACGCGAGACCCGCCTGCGTGAGGGCGAGACCCGTCTGCGCGAGCGGATGGCCAAGCTGGAGGCCCGCGCCAAGGCCCTCGAAGCCCGTACCGACGAGGCGGAGGGCCGGGCGAAGCGGGCGGACACCCGGGCCGCGCAGTCCGAGGCCCGGGCCGCCGACGCCGAGAAGCACGCGGCCGAGTTGGACGCCCTGGTCTGGGACCTCCCCTCGCGTCCGGTACGCCTGACCCGGGACCTGCTCGCACGCGGTGCGGCGTCCCTGCGGAACCTGGAGCGCGACGGCACGCGGCCCAAGGCCCCGACGCAGGCCGTGACCCCGATGCAAGCCGCGGTCCCGACGCAGGCCGCGGCCCCGACCGAACCGGTCGCCCCGATCGCCCTGGTCCCCGAACCGGTTGCCGAACGGGTTGCCGAACCGGTCGCCCCGGCACCTGAGCCGCTTCCGGCCCCCGAGCCCGCCGGTGCGCCGGACGTCGTCGAGCCCGTCGAAGCCGCCCCGGCACCGTCCGCGATCCCCGGTGTCCGCCACCGCCCCATCGCCGTCGAGGGTTTGGTCCCCGCGTACGCCGCCGCGATGTACGGCCTCCGTCCGACCACCCCCGCCGCTGCCCCGGTCCCGCCGATCGCGCCGCGCCCCGAACTGCCCGCAGCCCGGCTCCCGGTCCCGCGCCCGCCGGCCGAGGTCGCCGTACCGCGGCCCGCCTCGGCGGACGTACCCGCGCCCGTTCTCGACCTCGGCGTCGCGTCCCTCGAACCGGCCGTCACCGCCCTGCCCGCCGATGATGCCGTCGCGCGCGTGCTGCGCGACGTCGCGGACACCGTGCGCGCCACGAACCAGCGCATGTCCCGCTCCGAGACCGCGAGTTCGTTCGACTTCTTCGGGCGTCAGCTCGCCGCCGCCGCGGAGGGGTCCGCCGCGACCGCGTCCCCTGAGGCGGCAAACGAGGCGGCAAACGAGGCCGCCACCCAGGCGCCGCACGAGGCGGCCGCCGAGCCGGAGGCGCCGGCCGCCCGCCCGCCCGCCGCGGCCGACGCCGTCCCCAAGTCCCCTGAGGCCCCCGGGGCTTCGGGTGCGCCCGCCACGCCGCGTTCCGCCACCCGCGCCCCGCGCGACGCCGGGCCCCGGGCCGTCGAGGCCTGGCCGCGCCCCCTGGTGACGCACGAGCCGCGCACCGGCCGCCCCATCCCCGTCGACCTGACCGCGCACGACGACACCGAGCAGCTCCCCAAGATCGTCGACGAGCGCAGGCGGGCCTGACGGACTGCCAACTTCCGCCGTCCGCCGCTCACTTGTCGATGTCGCCGACCACGAAGAACATCGAGCCCAGCACCGCCACCATGTCCGCGATCAGGCAGCCGGGCAGCACCTCCGACAGCACCTGGACGTTGTTGTAGGACGCCGAGCGCAGCTTCATGCGCCACGGCGTCTTCTCGCCGCGCGACACGAGGTAGTAGCCGTTGAGCCCGAGCGGGTTCTCCGTCCACGCGTACGTGTGCCCCTCCGGCGCCTTGAGCACCTTCGGCAGCCGCAGGTTGATGGGCCCGGGGGGCAGCGCCTCAAGGCGGTCGAGGCACGCGTCCGCGAGGTCGAGCGAGTTGTCCGCCTGGTCGAGCAGGCACGAGAACCGCGCGAGGCAGTCGCCTTCCTCGCGCGTCACCACCTTGAGCACGTCGGCGAGTTCGGCGTACGCCAGGTACGGCTCGTCGCGCCGCAGGTCGAAGTCCACGCCCGAGGCCCGCGCGATCGGCCCGCTCACCCCGTACGCCCGCACCATCTCCGGGGACAGCACCCCCACACCCTCGGTCCGCGCCCGGAAGATCTCGTTGCCGTGCACGAGGTCCCGCAACACCGGTACGCGCGAGCGCACTTCGGCGACCGCGTGGCGGGCCCGCCCGAGCCATCCCGCGGGCAGGTCCTCCTTCAGCCCGCCGACCCGGTTGAACATGAAGTGCATGCGCCCGCCGGAGATCTCCTCCATCACCGTCTGGATCTCCTCGCGGTCCCGGAACGCGTGGAAGATCGGTGTGATGGCGCCGAGTTCGAGCGGATAGGAGCCGAGGAACATCATGTGGTTCAGCACGCGGTTCAGTTCCGCGAGCAGGGTGCGCGCCCAGACCGCGCGTTCCGGCACCTCCATGCCGAGCATGCGCTCGACCGCGAGGACGACGCCGAGCTCGTTCGAGAACGCCGAGAGCCAGTCGTGCCGGTTCGCCAGGACGAGGATCTGCCGATAGTCGCGTACCTCGAACAGTTTCTCCGCGCCGCGGTGCATATAGCCGACGATCGGCTCGGCACTGACGATCAATTCGCCGTCGAGCACGAGCCGCAGCCGCAGAACCCCGTGTGTCGAGGGGTGCTGCGGACCGATGTTGAGCACCATGTCGGTGGTGTCGAGCTGGTCCGCGCCGATCCCGACGCCCAGGGTGGCCTCTGTCATGCGGCAGATTTTGCCAGGCTTCCCGGCTCCTGCCCGGATTGTGTGCCCACTGTTCCGAAGCGGGCCGCATACGCTGAATGGCATGGATCACGCCCTGGCACCCCCCGAGCAGCCGTGGCATCCCGTCTCGGAGCAGTTGTTCCGCGTGCGGCGGTTCCTCCTGGTGGGGGCGATGGTGCCGATCGCGGTGGCCGGCGGCGTGCTCGCGGCGCTGTTCGTGGCGGTCTGGCTGGGCGCGCTGATCGCCGCCGCGGCGCTGGTGGGGCTGGTGTGGGGGGTGATCGCGCTGCGCCGCAACCAGCGGTCGTGGCGGTACGCGGAGCGCTCCGACGACCTGCTGATCGCCCACGGCGTGCAGTTCCGCCGCCTCACCGTGGTGCCGTACGGCCGCATGCAGTTCGTCGACGTCACGGCCGGGCCGGTCGAGCGGCGTTTCGGCATCGCCACCATCAAGCTGCACACCGCGTCGGCCGGGACGGACGCCGTCATCCGGGGCCTGCCGCCGGAGGAGGCGGCCCGCCTGCGGGACCGCCTCGCCGAACGCGGCGAGGCCCACTCGGCAGGGCTGTGAGGCGGGGCGCGCCATGACCATAGACCACCCCGAGCGCGGTACGGCCCGGCCGGGCCCGCCGCCACCCGCCCTGCCGTCGGACAAGTCCGACAGCACTTCCGACGGGTCCGGCAGGTCCGACAGCGCGGAGCCGCGCCGCCTGCACCCCCTGACGCCGGTGGCGAAGGGGTGGAAGGCGATGGCGGTGGTCATCGCGATCTTCGGGCAGCACGCCGCCCGCACCCAGGAGACCCAGCTCGGTGTGATCGTGGCCGGGGCGGTGTTCCTCGGGGCACTGCTGTGGGGGCTGCTGAGCTGGGCGTTCACCGTCTACCGCATCGAGGACGACGACCTGCGGATCGACTCGGGCGTGTTGTTCCGACGGACCAGGCACGTGCATCTGGGGCGCCTCCAGGCGGTCGACGTCGTGCGCCCGTTCATCGCCCGGCTGCTGGGCCTCGCCGAGCTGAAGCTCCAGGTCGCGGGCGGCGATTCGGCGGAGGGGTCGCTGGCGTACGTCCGCGAGTCCGACGCGTCCGCGCTCCGCGCCGAACTGCTCGCCCGCGCGGCCGGGGTGCGGCCGGACGCGGGGGAGGCGCCGGAGCACCCGCTGGTGGTCGTGCCGATGCCGGTGCTGATCGGCTCCGTGCTGCTGTCGTTCGCCGCGTGGTCGTTCCTGATCCCGACCGTCGGCCTGGTGGTCGCCGGCGTCGCGATGGGCAACGAGGCGCTGCTGCTGGGCTTCATCCCGCTGTTCATCGCGGCCTGGCAGTTCACCGCGGGGCGCGTGCTGCGCTACTTCGACTTCACGCTGTCCGAGTCGCCGGACGGCCTGCGGCTGGCCCACGGTCTGATCGAGCACCGCCACCAGACCGTGCCGCCGGGCCGCGTGCAGGCCGTCCGGATCGTGCAGCCGGTGCTGTGGCGCTGGAAGGGCTGGGTACGGGTCGAGGTCAACGTCGCGGGCTACGGGGCGCACGAGGACGGCACCGAGAACCACGAGTCGACGCTGCTGCCGGTCGCCCCGCGCGAGGTGGCGCTCGGCGTGCTCGGGCGCATCCTGCCCGGGGTCGACGTGGATTCCGTGCCCCTGACGCCGGTGCCGAAGCGCGCCCGCTGGCACAGCCCGGTCCGCCGCCGCCGGATGTTCTGCGGCGCCGACGACCGGGTGTTCGTGGTGCGGCGCGGGGTCTTCCAGCGGGAGACGGATGTGATCCCGCACGCGAAGGTGCAGAGCGTACGCCGCACCCAGGGGCCGATCGAGCGCCTGCTCGGCCTGGCGACCGTGCACCTGGACTCGACGCCCGGCCCGGTGCGGGTCACCGCCCAGCTCAGGGACGCCGACGAGGCGATGCGACTGGTAGACGAACAGGCTGAAAGGTCGCGTATCGGACGTAGAGGAGAGGGGCCTCACAGGTGGTCGTCCCACTCCGGGGGTTCCCCTGAAAGGATCGATCGCTAATATCTGACGCATCGTCATATTCCCCTGGAGGTCACGATGAGTCAGGTGCCAGCGCCGCTGGCCGGTGTCCGCATCATCGAATGTTCGATGCTCGGCCCTGCTGCGATCACCTCGGCCCTGGTCGACCTCGGTGCCGAGGTCATCAAGATCGAGCCGCCGAACGGCGACTACATCCGCGACATGACGTGGCCGATCATCGAGGGCGTCTCGCTGATGCACCTCCACATCAACCGGGGCAAGAAGTCGCTGGTCCTGGACCTGCGCAAGCCCGAGGCCGTGGCCACGTTCAAGGAACTGGTCAAGGACGCGGACGCGGTCATCGAGGCCATGCGGCCGGGCGGCCTGGCCAGGCGCGGCATCGGGTTCGAGGACCTCAAGGAGATCAACCCGAAGATCGTCTTCTGCACGATCTCCGGCTACGGCGCGACCGGCCCGTACCGCGACATGCCGTCGCACGGTGTGGCGTACGACACGTGGGCGGGCGTCGTGAAGCCGGCGTTCACCGACGAGGGCCACCCGTACACGCCGGAGCACGCGTCGATCGGCATCCACGCGGGCCCGCTGTTCGGTGCGCTGGGCGTGCTGGCCGCGATCATCCGCGCCCGGGCCACCGGCGTCGGCGGTCAGATCGACATCGCGCAGTCCGACGCCGCGGCGGCGATGGACTGGCTGCGCAGCGAGACGTACAAGGCGTACGAGCGTCCCGAGTCCGAGGTCACCGGCAACAAGACGGACAACTACGTCCGCCGCGCGCCGGGCACTGCGGGCATGACCGAGGGCGTGCGCTACCAGATGTACAAGTCCTCGGACGGCTACATCCTCTTCATGGCCTCCGAGCAGTCGCTGTGGAAGAACTTCTGCGAGGCCGTGGGCCGGCCGGACCTGTTCGAGAAGTGGCCGGGATCGACGTACGCCGACCACGCGGTGGGCAACCTCGAACTCCGCGAGGAACTGACCAAGATCTTCGAGAGCCGCACCTCGCTCGAATGGCTGGCCTTCGGCAACGAGGCGAACACCCCCATCGCCCCGGTCAACGACCCGAAGACCATCGCGAACGACCCGCAGTTCCAGCACCGCTTCACGTGGTTCCCGAAGGAGGAGCTGGGCAGCGACCAGCTCTCCAGCCCGATCCACTTCGTCGGCGAGGAACTCCCGCGGCCGTTCCACGCGCCGACCATCGGCCAGCACAGCGGCGAGGTGCTGAAGGACCTGCTCGGCTACGACGACGCCAAGATCGCCGAGCTGCGCGAGGCGGGCGTCCTCGGCAAGAGCTGAACCCGAGAGCCGGCCCGCGGTCAGAGGGAACAGGCCGCGGGCTGTCAGTGAGCGGATGCGGGCGGGGCGAGGCGACTTGCCCCGCCCGCTGCCGTGTTGCCGCAGGCGGTGCGTCCGGCCACGTCCCGGCGGGCCCCGGCGGGTCTTGCCGGTAGGCCGAGGGACGCGGCCTACCCCTTGTCCAAGCTCCGCTCCACCGACACCCCGGCGCCTATGCCCACACCCATGTCGGGTGCCGGGCCGACGTGGTTGACGTCCCCAGGGGCCACGGCGTGCGATCCGGAGTCAAAGGCCAGCGGGGCCAGCCCCGCGACGGCAAACGTGGCGGGCGAGTCCATGCCCGCGGCCGACTGCGTGCCGGGCTGCGAACCCATGCCCGCGGAGGCCGAGTTGACCTCCGGGGCGGCGGTCCGGGCCTCCGCCTGGGGCTGCGCCTGGGACCGGGTCTCGGTCCAGCCCTCGGCGAGGGTGTCGTTCCGGGCCCGGGTCTCGGCCACGGCGGGCGGGGGTGGTGCCGCCGTGTGCTCGATCCGTGCCGGTTCCGGTGCCGGCGCGGGTTCCGGTGTGGGTGCAGGTGTCGGTGCGGGTGTGGGTGCGGGCGCCGCCGGGGGCGTGCGGGGCGGCGGTGCGTCCGGGAACTCCTTGGCCCTGAAGTCCTCGGCGGTCTTGCGGATGTTCAGCCGGGCGATGTCCTCCTGGATCTCCGCCCGCAGACTCGCGGTGTGCTCGGCGATCGACCGGTCGACGGAATGCTCCCGGTAGACCGGCACCTCGTAGGCCGGCACCTCGTAGGCCGGTACCTGGGACTCCGATTCCTGGCGGGCCGGTCGACCCTGGGCGGCCTGCTGCTGCGCATTTGCGCGGGCCTCCATCAGCGCCATGAGGAATTCCACGTTCACCGAGCCCGACAGGCCCAGCCACGAGTCCCACCCGTGCTCCGCCCCCGCCGAGACGCCGGGAGCAGCCTTTGTCGGCTCGGAGGTGTTCGCCGGGCTCTCGCCCCTGCCGGAGACCTTGTTGAAGACCGCGCGGGTGAAGTCGCCGAATCTCGACACTCTCCACCCCCTTCACGGAGTCACCCGAACAGCGGAGGGACCTCCGAATTCACACCTTGCACTACCCACCGGAAGCTGCCTAGGCCGCCGAGCGCGGTCAGTTCGCCCGCTTCACCGGCGTCGCGCAAAGCCGCCAGATAGCCGCGCGGGTCGGCGCGCGCCCGCTCGTACGGGGGACGCTTCCCGCTCACGCCGAGCGCATGCAGCGCGGCCCGCTGGGTCAGCTGCCTCGTCCCGGTCGCCCCCGCCGCCTCGCCCGCCGCGGCGATCGCGTCGACGGCGACGTGCGACGTCACGTCGCAGGTGCCGTCCGGAATCGGGGGCACCGCACGGCCCTGCCGGTAGCCCGCGAGCGTGCCGAACGGCGGCCGCGACGCACACTCGTGCCCGTAGTCGATCGCCACCGCGAGCCCGGACGGCAGCGACTCGACGGCCGCCGCCCACGCCTCGTCGCGCGGTACGCCCACCTCCGCCCGCAGGCCCGGCTCCGCCCCCTTGAGCGGCCACCACCGGTCGAGCCACGCCGCGTCCGCGCCGGAGGCCTCCGCCCCGAGGCGTTCGTGCCCGGTGCCCGACTCGACCTCGACGATCCGCGGCACGCCGTGCCCGTCCACCTCGACGACGTCCACCGGCACGTTGTCCAGCCACTCGTTGGCCACCAGCAGCGCGGAGACGTCGCCCGGCACCTCCGGCGACCAGCCGATCGACGGCGGCAGCGACTCCGGCCGCGCGGCCACGTCGACACCGTGCAGTGCCAGCGACGGATCGATGCGCAGCAGCGCCACCAGCAGTTCGCCGCGGCCGGCGCCGACGTCCACGACCGCGGTCAGTCCCGCCTCGCGGGCCAGCCGGGCCAGCGCGCCCGCGAACAGCGGCGAGGCGTGGACCGAGGTGCGGAAGTGCCCCGCGGGACCCTCGGGACGCAGATAGAAGCCCCCGGTCCCGTACAGGGCCCGGTGCGTGGCGTCCCGCCAGGTGGACCAGGTGTTCATCGCCGACGACGCTACCGCTCCGGGACATCCGGCGTAGCGGGACCGGGCGGCCCGAGATCAAACTCTTAGTGTTGATATGTGCAACATGTCTACGCCTGGCTCCGGGCGCGCCCCCTGTACGTCGACATCGCGTGGGCGCTGCTCCTGCTGGGCCTGAGCCTGCTCGAGATCCTGACCGACACGCTGACCGGCGACACCGGCACGACGTACTTCGCGCTGGTCCTGCTGTGCGGTGCGGTCGCGCTGCGCCGGCGCTTCCCGGTCGGCGCGCTGGCCGCCGCCGTCGTGGCCGGGGTCGCGCAGCTGATCGGCGACGTGCCGCCCGCGACCATGGACTTCGCGATGCCGGTCATCGTGTACGCGTCGGCGGCGTACGCCCCGCGCTGGGCCGCGCGCGTCGCCCTGGCAGGCTGCTTCGCGGCGCCGCTCGCCGCCGCGGCCCGCTGGTGGGACCTGCCGAACACCACCCTCACCCATACGGTGTTCCTGTTCCTGCTGCTCACCGGCCCGTTCCTGATCGCGTGGGTGCTGGGCGACTCGATGCGCACGCGCCGCGCGTACTACGCGGAGCTGGAGGACCGTGCGGCCCGCCTGGAGCGCGAGCGCGACGCGCAGGCCCAGGTCGCGGCGGCCGCCGAACGTGCGCGCATCGCCCGCGAACTGCACGACGTGGTGGCGCACAACGTGTCGGTGATGGTCGTGCAGGCGGACGGTGCCGCGTACGCCATCGACTCCGCCCCGGAACGAGCCCGCGCCGCACTCGGCACCATCGCGGCGACCGGCCGCGAGGCGCTGGCCGAGATGCGCCGCCTGCTCGGCGTCCTGCGGTCCGCCAACGAGGCCAAGGCCCTCGTCCCGCAGCCCGGCGTCGCCCAGCTCGAGGACCTGTTGGCCCAGGTACGCGGCGCCGGCCTGCCCGTGGACTTCCGCGTCGACGGCGTCCCCGTCGAACTCCCGCAGGGCGTCGCGCTGACGGTCTACCGCATCGTGCAGGAAGCCCTCACCAACACGCGCAAGCACGGCGGCCCGGACGTCCGCGCGACGGTCCGCCTGCACTATGGCGACGACGGGGTGGACATCGAGGTCGCCGACGACGGCCGGGGCTCGGAGGCGCCGGGCGACGGCATGGGCCACGGCCTGGTCGGCATGCGCGAGCGCGTCGCCCTCTTCGCCGGCACCCTCGACGCCGGGCCGCGGCCGTCCGGCGGGTACCGCGTCTCCGCCGCACTCCCGCTGAAGGTCCCGGCGGACGGCCCGGTCGCCCCGGTCTGACCACGCCGTCCCGACCGCGCCCCTGAGCCCGCCCCCGGGTCCGCCCCTGACGTCGCGACCCCGTCGCCTCGTCGCCGCGGACGAGACGCCGCGCTTCCCTCCTCACCCGCACGGCACGCCCCTGATACCTACGTCGTACAGGGCTTTCCCCATGCAGGCGGACGCCGCGACGCACCCGGCTGCCTAGTGTCGAACCCATGCAAACTCTGTATGAGTGGTTGCGCAGGCACCCGTTCGCCGTGGACGCGTCGGGTGCCTTTGTGCTGCTCATGCTCGGATCCATCGCGGTGCTGGGCGAGAACGCCCGCGAAGAGGCGATGGCCAACGGCTTCATCACGTTCATCCTGTGCGCGTCGATGGCCGTGCGCCGCACGCATCTGAACGTCGCCGCCTTCGGCGCCATCGCCGGCGGGCTGATGCAGGTCGCAGCCGGCATGCTCCCGCTCGTCGCGGACGCCGCGATCATCGTCGTGCTGCACTACGCCGCGAAGTCCGGGCCGCGGTGGATGTCGCGGCTCGGACTCGTGCTCTCCTTCGTCGGCCCCGCACTGCTTGCCCTGCGTATCCAGCCCGAGGAGCCGGGCGGCATGCGCGAGCGGTTCTTCTTCTTCGCGTTCGTGTCGTTCATGCTCGTGATCGCGTGGGTGCTGGGCGACTCGATGCGCACGCGCCGCGCGTACTACGCGGAGTTGGAGGACCGTGCCGCCCGCCTGGAGCGCGAGCGCGACGCGCACGCGGAAGTGGCCGCCGCCGCCGAACGTGCGCGCATCGCCCGCGAACTGCACGACGTGGTGGCGCACAACGTGTCGGTGATGGTTGTGCAGGCGGACGGCGCCGCGTACGCCATAGACGCCGCACCCGACCGCGCCCGCGCCGCCCTCGGCACCATCGCGGCGACCGGCCGCGAGGCGTTGGCCGAGATGCGCCGCCTGCTCGGCGTGCTGCGCTCCGACGCCGACCGGGGGCCGTACGCCCCGCAGCCCGGTGTCGAGCAGCTGGGCGACCTCGTCGACCGGGTGCGCGACGCGGGCCTGCCCGTCGACCTCCGCATCGTGGGCGTGCCGGTGGAGCTCCCCAAGGGCGTGGCCCTCGCGTCGTACCGCATCGTGCAGGAGGCGCTGACCAACACCCGGAAACACGCCGGGCCGACGGCCAGCGCCTCGGTGCTGCTCGGCTACGGCGAAGATGTCCTGGAGATGACGATCACCGACGACGGCCGGGGTGCGGAGGCGCCGGGCGACGGCATGGGCCACGGCCTGGTCGGCATGCGCGAGCGCGTCGCGATGCTCGGCGGCCGCATCGAGACCGGCCCCGCACCCGCGGGTGGTTGGCGCGTGCGGGCCGTACTGCCGTACGTCGCCGACGCCGGCCCCACCACCGTGCCCTCCGCGAGCGGCGCCCGGCCCGAGCCTCCCGCCGCCTTCGCGGCGCGGACCGCTGCATCCCCTGTACAAACCGCCCCTGTACAAACCGCCCCCGTACAAACCGCACCCACCGCACAAGGAGCCGCATGACCATCCGGGTGATGCTGGTCGACGACCAGGAACTGCTGCGTACCGGATTCACGATGGTGCTCCAGGCGCAGCCCGACATGGAGGTCGTCGCCGAGGCCGGGAACGGCGCCGAGGCGATCGAGAAGCTCCGGTCGACCGCGGTGGACATCGTGCTGATGGACGTGCGCATGCCGCGCATGGACGGCGTCGAGGCCTGCCGCCGCATCTGCGACGACGGCCCCGACGCGATCAAGGTGCCGGCGGGCCGGGAGCGCCCCAAGGTGCTGATGCTGACGACGTTCGACCTCGACGAGTACGCGTTCGCCGCGATCAAGGCCGGGGCCAGCGGCTTCCTGCTCAAGGACGTCCCGCCCACCGAACTGCTGTCCGGCATCCGCGCGGTGGCCTCCGGGGACGCGGTCGTCGCGCCGAGCACCACGCGGCGCCTGCTCGACCGCTTCGCACCAATACTGCCGAGCGAGTCGGACGCCAAGCCGGAGGCCATCGAGCTGCTGACCGAGCGCGAGCACGAGGTGCTGCTGCTGGTCGCGCAGGGCCTGTCGAACGCGGAGATCGCCGAGCGGCTGTTCCTGTCCGAGGCGACGGTCAAGACGCACGTCGGGCGCATCCTGATGAAGCTCGGGCTGCGCGACCGCGTGCAGGCGGTGGTCCTCGCGTACGAGTCGGGCCTGGTCCGCGCGCGCGGCGCCTGACCGGTGGGCCGCCGGCCGCTGCCCGGGAAGACGCGGCCCGGCGGTTCAGTCGGTGTAGAAGCCCCCGTCCGGGTGCAGCATCTCGCCGGTGAAGTACGACGACTGCTGGCTGGCCAGGAACAGCGCCGCGTCCGCGACCTCGCGGGCGGTGCCCATGCGTCCGAGCGGGACGTTGGCCAGCAGGCGTTCCTCCAGGTCCGGGAGTCCGCGTACCACGGCCGTCATGTTGGTCTCGATGAAGCCGGGGCCGATCGCGTTCACCCGGATCCCGGCCGGACCCAGCACGCGGGCCGCGTACTTGGTGAGCATCCAGACCCCGGCCTTGGACACCGAGTACGCGGGCGCGCCCGCCTCCGGGTGCTTGGCCGCGATCGACGCGATCGTGATGATCGAGCCGCGCTTCTTCAGGTCGAGCATGACGCGCGACGCGGCCTGCACCGCCAGCAGCGTGCCGGTCAGGTTGACGTCCAGGACCTTCTGCCACTCCGCGAGCCGCAGTTCGGTGAAGCGGCGCATCGGGTCGGGCTGCTCGCGCGCGTGCTTGGCGGCCTTGCGGGCGACGATCTCCGGCTGGTCGCTGCGGTAGTCCGCGGTGGAGATCCCGGCGGCGGTCACCAGGATGTCGATGCCGCCGAAGACGTCGACGGCGTGCTGCATGACGGTCTCGTTGTCGGTCGGGCTGCTCGCGTCCGCGTGCATGTACGCGGCGCGGCGGCCCTTCTTCTCGACCGCGGCGATGGTGTCTATCCCCTGCTCGTCGAGGATGTCCGCGACGACGACGTCCGCGCCCTCCTCGGCGAAGCGCTCGCAGCACGCCCGGCCGATGCCGTTGGCGCCGCCCGTGACCACCGCGACCTTGCCCTCCAGGAGACCGCGCGCGCCGCCTTGACCCTGCCCCATGTGCCGTACCCCTCCCGGTCCGCGCGCCCGGCGCCCCCGGCGGCGTCCGCCACGCGCGTACCGACCCATCCTGCCCTTCCGGATCAGTACTCCAAACCGGCGTACGGAACCGGTCCCCGAAGCGGCCTCGAACCGGTCCTCGAACCGGCCCTCGAAACCGACGGCCCCCTGAGGCATGCTGTTACACCGTTACAGATATGACGCAGCATCAGGAGGCACCATGACCACCCTTGCCGACGGCCCCGACCTGTCGATCCACATCGGCGCGGACGACCTGCCCTTCGTCGAGATCGGCGGCGGCAACAAGCTGAAGGTCCTCTGCGTCAAGCCGCAGGAAGGCCTGTGGATCGTCGAGAACGTCTTCCAGGCGGGCTTCCAGGCCCCGATCCACCGGCACACCGGCCCGGTCTACGCCTACACGACCGCCGGGGCGTGGAAGTACGCCGAGTACGACTACGTCAACCGCGCCGGGTCCTTCCTCTACGAGCCCGCGGGCTCCGTGCACACGCTCACCTGCCTCGAGGCCGACACCCGCGTCTGGTTCCAGATGTACGGCGCCAACCTCAACCTGGCCGCCGACGGGACCACGATCGAGTCGGTCACGGACGGCCCGGGTACGCTCCGCGCCTACTACGCGCTGTGCGAGGCCCAGGGCTTCGGTCGTCCGAACGTCCTCGTCGCGTAAGCGCCCGACGGCCCAACCGCCGCCGGCGCTGCCTCCCAGCCGCCACCGAAGGGGTCCCAGCGATGACCACGACCGTCCCGGACATCTACACGCCCGACCTGTACGTCGCGGGCGCGCCGCACGACCTGTTCACCGAACTCCGCCGCACCCAGCCGGTGTTCTGGCAGGACATGCCCGGTGAGCCCGGCTACTGGGCGGTGCTCAAGCACACCGACGTCGAGTACGTCTCCCAGCACTCCGAGCTGTTCTCCGCCGAGCGCGGCGGCATCGTCCTGGAGGACCTGGACGAGGCACGCCTCGAAGCGCTGCGCGGCACGCTCCTGTCGATGGACCCGCCCCGGCACCGGCAGTACCGCAAGCCGCTCGTGAAGTCCTTCACCGCGAAGGTCGTCGGGGGCATGGAGACCCGCATCCGGGAGATCTGCCGGGAGATCTTCGCCCGGCTGGACGGCGACGTCGAGTTCGTGCACGACGTCACCTCCAGCCTGCCGACGCAGGTCATCGGGGAGCTGATGGGGCTGCCGCAGGAGGACTGGGACTACATCCACCGGCTCGCCGAGCGGAACACCACGGGCCAGGACCCCGAGGTCGGCGGCACCGAGGAGGACGGCTACGGCCCGGGTGCGGCGTCGATGGAGATGGCCAAGTACGCCATCGGCTTCGCGATGAAGCGGCGCGTCGAGGAGCCGCGCGAGGACCTCACGACGCTGATCCTGGAGTCGGAGTTCGCCGGGAAGCGGATGTCGGACATCGACTTCGGCATGTTCTTCGTGCAGCTCGTGACGGCCGGCAACGACACCACCAAGACGATGCTGGCGGCCGGGCTGCACGCGCTGCTCACCCATCCGGACCAGTTCACCGCGCTGCGCGAGGACCCGTCGCTGGTGCCGGGCGCGGTCGAGGAGATCCTGCGCTGGGCGAACCCGCTGCACTACTTCCGCCGCACCGCGACGCAGGACGTCGAGCTGCGCGGCGTGCAGATCAAGGCGGGGGACAAGGTCGCCATGTACTACACGTCGGCGAACCGCGACGAGGAGGTGTTCGAGGACGCGCAGAGCTTCGACATCTTCCGCCGCCCGAACCCGCACCTCTCGTTCGGCTTCGCGGAGCACTTCTGCCTGGGCGTGCACATCGCCCGTCTGGAAGGCCGCGTCTTCTTCGAGGAACTGCTCGCCACGTACCCGCGCATCGAACTGACCGGCGAGCCCCGCCGCGTCCGCTCGAACCTCAACAACGCCCTGGCCGAGCTCCCGGTACGCCTCCACCGCGCCTGACACCCGCTCGTCCGCCCTGAGCCGACCTCCTGTCGAACCCCCGGATCGCCTGCCGCGATTCGGGGGTTTCGTTTTCCCCTGATGGGAACCGTGAAATAAGCCGATATGCGCAATATCAGGCGATATGTTCCCCTGAGGGTCGGAGGTTCACATGCGCAAGCTCATGGCTCGCGTGGCCCTCAGGTCCGCGCTCGCGATATCCGCGGTGGGCATCGTCACCGCCGCGGGGGTGTTCGGTGGGGACTCGAACAGGAGTACCCCAGACGGGTCGGGCCAATCGGCACAAGTGCGCGCGGCCGCGTACGGCACCGCCGACACGGCGCCCGGCCCCGCCCCCGCCCCCGGCACGGCACCCGGCACCGTTCCCGCCGCCGAGAGCCTGCGTGCCGACCCCGCTCGCACCGGCGCCTCCTCGTACACACTCCGCACCGAGAACGGCCCGCGCGCGGCCCTCGCCGCCCGCATAGTCACCGCGACGCTGCTGCTCACCGGCCTGCTCCTCACCGGCCTCGGCGCCGTCGGAATGCGCGGGCCCAGCCTGCTGCGCCGCCCGGCGGCCGACGACGGGCCCGCCGCGGGCGACGCCCTCCCGTACCCCGCGGGGGCGGCACACCCCGCCGCACCGGTGTACGCGCCCCTCCACGTCCCCCGGCCCGGAGGCCACCCGCGATTCGGCCCGCCCCCCACGTGAGTACGCTGATCAGGCCAGTACTCGTCCGGTACCCACCGCGGACTGGAACGGAAGGCCATCGTGAACGACAACGACCCCCTCGCCGTACCCCAACGGCGGCCCCGCCCCGTGGACCCCGCGGACCGACCCGCCCGCCTGGCGGTCGGCGTCGTCGGCGCGGGACGCGTCGGCGCACCCCTCGCCGCGGCCCTGGCCCTCGCGGGCCACCACGTCGTCGCCGCCTCCGGCGTCTCGGACGCGTCCCGCCGACGCGTCGAGGACCTGCTGCCGGGCGTCCCGCTCACCACCCCGCAGGACGTGATCGCTCGCGCCGACCTCGTCCTGCTCACCGTCCCCGACGACGCACTCCAGGACCTCGTGTCCGGACTCGCGTCCACCGGCGCGCTCAAGACCGGCCAGCTGCTCGTGCACACGTCCGGGCGCTTCGGCGTCGCCGTCCTCGAAGAGGCGGCGCGCGCCGGTGGGTTGCCCCTCGCCCTGCACCCGGTCATGACCTTCACCGGTACGTCCGTCGACGTGCAGCGGCTGGTCGGCTGCTCGTTCGGGGTGACCGCGCCCGAGGTGCTGCGGCCGGTCGCCGAGGCGCTGGTCGTCGAGATGGGCGGCGAGCCCGAGTGGATCGACGAATCCGCCCGCCCGCTCTACCACGTGGCCCTCGCCAACGGGGCGAACCACCTGGTCACGCTCGTCGCCCAGTCGCGCGACCTGCTCGCGGCGGCCGGCGTACGCGCCCCCGACCGCATGCTCGGCCCGCTGCTCGGCGCGGCCCTCGACAACGCGCTGCGTTCCGGCGACCTCGCGCTGACCGGCCCGGTCGCGCGCGGCGACGCCGGGACGGTCGCGGCGCACGTCGCCGAACTGCGCCGGGTCGCCCCCGAGGCGCTCGCGGCGTACATCGCGATGGCCCGCCTCACCGCCGACCGCGCGCTGACCGCCGGGCTGCTCAAGCCCGAGGCGGCCGAGGCACTGCTGGACGTGCTCGCCGAAGGGGGTGCGACGTGAGGTTCCGCCGCGAACGCACGATCCACCTCGTCCGGACGGTCGCCGAATTCAACGAGCTCGCGGCGCACTTCGTCGCGGACGCCGCATCGGCCGTGGTCATGACCATGGGGGCGCTGCACGACGGCCACGCCGCACTCATTCGCGCGGCGCGCGAAGAGGTCGGCAAGCACGGCGTCGTCATCCTGACCGTGTTCGTGAACCCCTTGCAGTTCGGGGCCAACGAGGACTTCGGCCGGTACCCGCGCACTCTCGTCGACGACATGAAGGTGGCCAAGCAGGCGGGCGCCGACATCGTGTTCGCCCCGTCGGCCGACGAGGTCTACCCGAACGGCGAGCCCCAGGTGCGCGTTTCGGCGGGCCCGATGGGCGGTGTGCTCGAAGGGGCCTCGCGGCCCGGGCACTTCGACGGCATGCTCACGGTCGTCGCCAAGCTGATGAACCTCACCGCCCCGGTCGACCGCTGGCACACCGCGTTCTTCGGGGAGAAGGACGCCCAGCAGCTCGCCCTCATCCGGCGCATGGTCGCCGACCTCAACCTGCGCGTGCACGTCGTCGGCGTCCCCACCGTCCGCGAGCCGGACGGCCTGGCGCTGTCCAGCCGGAACCGCTACCTGTCGCCGTCCGACCGGCACACCGCGCTCGCCCTGAGCCGGGCGCTGCGGGCCGGGGAGGCGGTGGCAAGTGACGGTGCCAAGGCGGTCCATGACGCCGCGTCAGCCGTGGTGGCGGCGGCGTCCTCGGCGGCTCCGCCCCTCGAACTCGACTACCTCGCGCTGGTGGACCCCGCCACGTTCACCGAGGTACCTGAGCACTACTCCGGCCCGGCTGTCCTCGCCGTCGCCGCACGGGTCGGCACGACCCGCCTGATCGACAATGTCCCCCTGGTCATCGCAGGAGCACGGTCATGATGCGCACGATGTTCAAGTCCAAGATCCACCGGGCCACCGTGACCCAGGCGGACCTGCACTACGTCGGCTCCGTCACCATCGACGAAGACCTGCTCGACGCCGCCGACCTGCTGCCCGGCGAGCTGGTCCACATCGTCGACATCGACAACGGCGCCCGGCTGGAGACGTACACGATCGCGGGCCCGCGCGGCACCGGGATCATCGGCATCAACGGTGCGGCGGCACGGCTCGTGCACACCGGCGACCTGGTGATCATCATCGCGTACGCGCAGGTCACCGACGAGGAAGCGCGCGACATGAAGCCGCGCGTGGTCTTCGTCGACGGCGCGAACCGGATCACCGGGACGGGCCACGACCCGGCCGAAGTGCCGTCCGGGAGCGAGCTGGTGCGCGGCGACGTACCGGCACAGCGCGACGGTGGCGCCCGGGCGAAGGGCCAGAAGAAGGCCAAGTCGAAGGCCGAGTCGAAGGCCGAGTCGAAGGCTGGGACGAAGGCCGCGACGAAGGCGAAGTCGAAAGCCGAAGCCGTGAAGTCGCCCACGACCGCGGGGGTCCCAGAAGCGGCGACCCGGTGACCACCTACCCGGCCCGCCTCGCCGCCCAGGCCCCCGGCTGGACCACGTACGCCGACGTCATCGTCATCGGCTCCGGTGTCGCGGGCCTGACCGCCGCGCTGCGTGCCCGTGCCGTCGGCAGCGTGCTCGTGGTCACGAAGGCGGTCCTCGACGAGGGTTCGACGCGCTGGGCGCAGGGCGGCATCGCGGCCGCGCTCGGCGACGGCGACACCCCCGAGCAGCACATGCAGGACACCCTCGTCGCGGGTGTCGGGCTGTGCGACGAGGAGGCTGTGCGGGTCCTGGTGACCGAGGGCCCCGACGCGGTACGCCGGCTCATGTCCGTAGGCGCGGAGTTCGACCGCGACGCCGAGGGCCGGATCCTGCTGACACGTGAAGGCGGGCACCTGCGCAACCGGATCGCGCACGCGGGCGGCGACGCCACCGGTGCGGAGATATCGCGGGCGCTGGTGCACGCGGTGCAGGACGCGGGCATCGAGGTCATCGAACACGCCCTCGTCCTCGACCTGTTGCTGGACGACGAGGGCCGCGCGTGCGGTGTCACACTGCACGTCATGGGCGAGGGCGCGCGCGACGGCGTGGGCGCCGTGCACGGGCGCGCGGTCGTCCTGGCCGCCGGCGGCATGGGCCAGATCTTCTCGTCGACGACCAATCCCCACGTCTCCACGGGCGACGGCGTCGCGCTCGCGCTGCGGGCCGGGGCCGAGGTGACCGACCTGGAGTTCGTGCAGTTCCACCCGACGGTGCTGTGGGTCGGCTCGGGCGCGGAAGGGCAGAAGCCGCTCGTGTCGGAGGCGGTGCGCGGCGAGGGCGCGCACCTCGTCGACGCCGACGGCACACGGTTCATGACGGGCCGTCACCCGCTCGGCGAGCTGGCCCCGCGCGACATCGTCGCGAAGGGGATCATGCGCCGGATGGCCGAGACGGGCACCGAGCACATGTACCTGGACGCGCGGCACTTCGGCGAACGCATGTGGGCCGAGCGCTTCCCGACGATCCTCGCGGCCTGCCGGGCGCACGGGATCGAACCGGCGCACGAGCCCATCCCGGTCGCGCCGGCCGCGCACTATGCGAGCGGGGGCGTGCGTACCGATCTGGACGGGCGTACGTCCGTGCCCGGCCTGTACGCCTGCGGCGAGGTCGCCTGCACCGGCGTGCACGGCGCGAACCGCCTGGCGTCCAACTCCCTTCTGGAGGGCCTGGTGTTCGCCGAGCGGATCGCCGCGGACCTGGCGCGCGACCTGCCGCCGCGCCGCGAGCCCGCCGAACCGGTGGGCGAGGCGGCGCTGTTGGAGCCGGGCGTACGCCTGCCGCTGCAACGCGCGATGACCGCGGGCGCCGGGGTGCTGCGCAGCCGCGAGAGCCTGCACGAGACGAAGCGCGTGCTCGACGAGCTTGCCGCCCGCACCGGGAGCGACCCGTGCACGGAGGCGTGGGAGGCGACCAATTTGCACACGGTCGCGAGCGCGCTGGCCGCGGCGGCGTACGACCGCGAGGAGACCCGCGGCTGCCACTGGCGCGAGGACTTCCCGGACGCCGACGACAAGGACTGGCTGGGGCACGTCGTGACCACGATGACCGGCGGCCGCCTCGACCTGACGTACGAGCCGAAGGAGAAGCCGTGACGCTCACCCCGGACCTCACGTCCCGCCTGGCCAAGGCCGGTCTGGATCCGGCCGCGGTCGAGGCGCTCGTGCGCGCGGCCGTCGCCGAGGACCTGGACGGCGGCGTCGACGTCACGTCGGTCGCGACCGTGCCCGCCGACGCGCGCGGGCACGCGGACTTCACCGCCCGCACGGCCGGCGTCGCGGCCGGGATCCCCGTTGCCGAAGCCGTCGTCGAGGTCGTGTGCGGTGCCGGCGGCAGTGGCAGTGGCCTGACCGTCGAGCGCTTCGTCGCCGACGGCGACCGCGTCGCCCGCGGCCAGGTGCTGTTCACCACCACCGGGGCGACCCGCGACCTCCTCACCGCCGAACGCTCCGCGCTCAACCTGCTGTGCCGCCTCTCCGGCATCGCGACCCTGACGCGCGAGTGGGTCGACGCCGTCGCGGGCACCGGCGCGGCGATCCGCGACACCCGCAAGACGACGCCCGGCCTGCGCGCGCTGGAGAAGTACGCGGTGCGCTGCGGCGGCGGCGTGAACCACCGCATGTCGCTGTCGGACGCCGCGATGGTCAAGGACAACCACGTGGTGGCGGCGGGCGGCGTGGCGGAGGCCTTCCGGGCCGTACGCGCGGCCTTCCCGGACGTCCCCGTCGAGGTCGAGGTCGACCACCTGGAGCAGATCCCGCCGGCGCTCGACGCCGGGGCGGACCTCATCCTGCTGGACAACATGGACACGTACCGGCTCCGCGAGGCGGTCGCCCTGGTGGCCGGCCGCGCACGCCTGGAATCCAGCGGCGGACTGACCCTGGAAACCGCCCGCGAGGTCGCCGCGACCGGCGTCGACTACCTCGCGGTCGGCGCGCTCACCCACTCCGCGCCGATCCTCGACATCGGTGTGGACCTCCGCGACTGACCCGCCCGCTCCTCCGCGAGGTACTGTGCACAGTTCCGCCACCTGGGTCCCGGCAGCCCCCACCGGTCCCGTCCGACCCCTCGCTCCCGCACCGCCCCCACGCCCTCGCCCCGACCGCGACCACCACCGCCACAGCCAAGGACACGCGACGATGCTCCTGACGATCGACGTAGGCAACACGCACACCGTGCTCGGCCTGTTCGACGGTGACGAAATCGTCGAGCACTGGCGCATCTCCACCGACGCGCGGCGTACCGCCGACGAGTTGGCGGTCGTGCTCCAGGGCCTGCTCGGCCAGCATCCGCTCATCGGCGCGGGCGGCGTCGACGGCATCGCCGTCTGCTCGACCGTGCCCTCGGTCCTCCACGAGATGCGGGACATGTTCCGGCGGTACTACGGCGACATCCCCGCCGTGGTCGTCGAGCCGGGCGTGAAGACCGGGGTCCCCGTCCTCATGGACAACCCCAAAGAGGTCGGCACCGACCGCATCATCAACGCGCTCGCCGCGATCAAGCTGTACGGCGGGCCCTGCATCGTCGTCGACTTCGGCACGGCGACGACCTTCGACGCGGTCAGCGCCAAGGGCGAGTACATCGGCGGCGCGATCGCCCCGGGCATCGAGATCTCCGTCGACGCGCTGGGCGCCCGCGGCGCACAGCTCCGCAAGATCGAGCTGATGCGCCCGCGCAGCGTCGTCGGCAAGAGCACCGTCGAGGCGATGCAGGCCGGCATCCTGTACGGCTTCGCCGGCCAGGTCGACGGCGTCGTCAAGCGCATGGCCGCGGAACTTTCCGACGACCCGGAGTCGGTCACCGTCGTCGCCACCGGCGGCCTCGCCACCCTGGTCCTCGGCGAGGCGTCGGTCATCGACATCCACGAACCGTGGCTGACGCTGATCGGCCTGAGAATGGTCTACGAACGCAACGCGGGTATCTGAACCCCGGCCGTCGCGCGCGCCCAGGCTCCCGCCGAGAAGGCAAGGCACCCACCACCGGGCACCTTGCCGTCCCGGACCAAGGCCCCTCCGGGCGGGGCCGGTGCGACCTCGACGCACTGCGTGTTCTGTGCGGAGTAGCTCGACTTGCGCCAGTTCGGCTGCCAATGCTTCACAGGGCCTGCCGCCTTTGTTCGATCAGTCGGAACGAGTCGTCCTCAGACAATGTCTGCCGCAAGACGTGATCGAACAAGCGCTGGTATCGACTGATTTCGCGATCGGTGTCGAGCAGAGTCGTGCCGCCTTGGTATTCGAGGAACACCATGCTCGAATCGCCCGTCTGCGCGAAGTGGAACAGCGTGACACCGCCGACGTACGCGCCACCCGTGGCCGCGAACGGCAGCACCGACAGGGAGACGTTGGGCAGTTCGGCCCGTTCCAGCAGGTGGGCAAGCTGTCCGCGCAGCACCTCGGTGCCGCCGACGTGCTGGTGCAGCGCGGCCTCGGTGACCACGGCGGTCAGCCGGACCGGAGCGTCGTCGGTCAGCACGCACTGGCGGCGGCCGCGTACCAGGACGAGCCCGTCGACGTCGTCGGGATCGGTGATGAACGGCCCGGCGGTGATCACGGCTCGCGAGTAGTCGGGTGACTGGAGCAGGCCCGGGATGATGCTGAAGTTGACGTCCTGGATGTGCGACGCCTCCGCCTCGTAGGCGATGAACTCCTGGTAGGTGACGCTGATCAGGTCGGCGTAGCGCATCCACCAGCGACGCTCGGTTCCGTCCAGCACCAAGGCGTCGAGCGCGGCTCGGGTGGCCGCGTCGGCTTCGTACAGGTCGAGCAGCGAGTGCAGGTCATGCCGCCGCAGGCCGACGCGAGCGAGCTCGATACGACTCAGCTTCGCCTTGTTCCAGCCGACGTGCTCGGCCACGTCTTCGAGCCGAAGTCCCTTGGCGTCGCGTAGTTTCCGCAACTCCGCGCCGAGGCGTCGGCGGCGCAGGGAAACCGTGCTCTTGGGTGGCATGGGCGCATCCTCCCGCACTCGACGACCCTCACGTCACCGATAGTTAAGAGTCGCTTGCAGAATGAATACAGCGAACCACATACTCGCCGTGACAGCGGAATCACAATTCGCAAGGAGGTATCGATGACCAAACCCACACCGGAGCCGCCGCCAGGCGGCCCGTACGGTACCCACGTCGTCACCGTCGTCTGCGCGGCGGCCCCCGAACTCGCCAAGCCACTACGCGACTTCGTCACCGCGGTGCTCAGGCTCTACGGCGACCCCGACGTCGCCGAGACCGGTCGCCTGGTCTGCTCCGAGCTGTACGGCAACTCCGTCCGGCACGTCCCGGGTTCGCGTACGGAAGTGACCGTGCACCACGACGCTGAGCGGCCCGCCCTCGTCATCGCGGTCGCCGACGACCACCCGAAGGTGCCCGCCCCTCGCGAGCCTTCCCCGCTCGCCGAGAGCGGACGCGGACTCGCGCTCGTCGCGGCGGTCTCCGACGCGTGCGGCACGTACAACTTCCCCGCGGGGAAGCGCGTCTGGTCCCGACTCGGCCTCACCGTCTGACACCCGGAGAGCCGCAAGGCCGCCACGCGCCTGGAACCGCCCGCCCCAGGCGCCCTCCACGCCAAGCGCGTGGCGCCTACCCGAGCACGTTGCGGATCTCCCCGACCGCTGGGCCTTCGGCGGCATCGGCATCCGAGGACTTGCCGGTCTCTTGCGTGCGCTTGTCGACGGGGCCGAGCTCGGCGCACTGCGAGGTTATGAAGATGTGGAACTTCCCCGCGATGTTCACGCCCGCAGCCAGATCGATGCCGGTGCTCTCATGTCTGACCAGGACGCTCACGCTCGGTCTGTCCCAACGCGTCTCGGCTCGCGGGGCGTAGCCCGCAGCGCTCCATGCCGCGCTCAGCGCGCGGAGGTCTTGGAGGCCGACGTCTCGCGACGGCAGGTTCGAGTTGTAGGCGCGGCCCACGTACACGCGCCCGGAAGGCTGCCCACCCGTGTCCCTGCAATCGCGGTCGATGTCGAAGGGTGCGGAGCGGTTTTCCGGACCCAGCACGCTCAGGGAGGCAGTCATCATGTCCGAGGTCAGGGCCCTGAGTTCGTCACTGTTCATACCGGGCCCGCCTCCCTGGCCGAGTCCGCAGCCGACCACGCAGAGCAGCCCGGAGGCAACCGCGACGGAACGCAGCGCGGGTGCTCGGGACCTCACGGTTCTCCACCTGCCGCCACCCGCCCTATCGCCTCCAACGACGAGGATCCATACGTCCAGTACGACCGATGCGCATCCCAGTTGAACGCGTCGCTGCCGCCGGGCGCGTAGTCCACCGGGAGTTCGCGCGCACCGAAGTCCTCGGAAGTCGGATCCTTGCCGAAGCGGTGGTCGCCGTCACCGGAGAACCACTCGGTCGGATCCGTCGAGGAGGCCCAGCCGGGAACCGGGTCGTTCGGAGCCGTCCCCGCGTACACGTGCTCAGGGGGCATGTTCAGCGCGCTCACGTGGTCCGGCCCGACGCCCACGCCGCCCAGGACCACGAACTCGTCGACCTGCATGCCCTCCCGCTCCAGCGCGCGCCCGGCCACGAGGCCGCCGTAGCTGTGTGCGACCACCGTCGTGTGCGCGGGCGGTCCCTGGCGTGCGGCGTCCAACCCGGTGTCGAACCGTGTCAGCTTCGGCGCGCCGTGGTCGGCCGCCTCCGTGCGTGAGGCGTCCAGGAGGAAGTTCTGCGGCGCCTCGTAGCCGAGCCACATGACGGATGACGTCGTCCGCGTGGGATCCGCGTCGACGGCAGCGCCCTGCACGGCCGCCGCGCGGTCGATGTAGTCGTCGACGCCGGCGAGATTCGCGCCTTGGCCGGGGACGTTGATCACCACGTTGTCCGCGGTGTCCGGGTTGCCGACGGCCACGATCGCCTTGCCGGCGCCCGAGTTGTCGTAGCCGAGCAGGTACATCGGCGGCACGGCCTGCCCGTACGGGTTCTCCTCGGCCGTCATGCGGTAGTCGATCTTGCTCTGGAGCAGCAGCATCGCGTCGAGCCGGTCCCGCTCCCTGTGCCAGTCCTGCGCCGAGCGGAGCTCGACGGGCCATTCGCTGCGGGCCGCGGTGCCCTTGGTGAGGTCGAACTTGTGCTGGAGATCGGCGATTTCCTGCTTGAGGACGGTGCGGTTCGCCTGGTCCCTGACCGCCGCCGGGAGCCCGTCCGTCGCGCCGACGACCTGCGGGGCGAGCGCCAGATACTCCTGCTGCTGGGCGAGCGAAAGGCCGGCCCACCACGCGGCCGCCGCTTGCGGGTTGTCGCGGGGGATCGCGGCGAGGTCGAGCGTGGTCATCGCGGACACGGCCTGGGCGTCCTGGGCGTTGTCGCGCCACGTGGCCAGGTGGACGTGTCGGCCCGGGGCGACGTTCAGCAGCCGGAGCGTGTCGGCGAACTTCTTGTCCGCGTCGGCGACCGACTGCATGAGCCAGGCGACCGCCGCGGCCGCGTTGCGGCGCGTGGTGTTCTCCGCCTCGATGTTGTCGAGGACGCTTTGGTTCGCTCCGGGGCTCGGAACCTCTTCCACGTAGCTGACGCTGCCGTCGTCGTTCACGGTGTAGAGGCCCGCGGCCGAGTCGATCAGCTTGCGCAGCTCGTTGCGCATCGTCTCGAAGAAGCCGTGCATGTCGGTCAGTACGGTGCTGATCATTCGGGCCTGCGACGCGGCGTACAGGAGGTCGTCGGCCAGGATGTTGAGGCCGATGTACGCCTTGTCCGCCGCGAGTCCCGTCCACTGCGAGTCGCGCAACGGCGCGCCCACCTTCGCGGCGGCCGAGTTCTGCGCGGTGGTCAGCGCATCGGTCAGCGTCCGCCAATCGACCAGAGCGTTGTAGAGACCGTTGACGTCCATGTTGAGAAGCTGCGCGACGTTCGGCACGGCGTGCGTCCGCGAGGTCAGCCGGCCGGCGTGGAAGCGGTCGGACCCGACCCACTCATCTGCAACGCCGCCGCCCGCTCGCGGTCGACCCGCTCGTACTCCGCGGCATTGGCGTCGAGTACGGCGGCGACCTGCGTGTAGTTGACCGCGACGTACTGGATCTGGTCGCGCCACGACTGGGCGATGCCCGCCAGGTTGACGGCCGACGCGAACCCGGGCATGCCCAACTGGGCCGCGCGGGTGGCGTTGAGCATGTCCTCGTTCGGCGGATCCAGGTCGTCGGAGACCGCTCGCGCCCCGACCGCCGCGGTACGCAGCGCCTCCGGCTGCACGCTGAACATCTCGCTCATGAACTACCCCCGTAGTACCGCCGTTTCGCGCCTCCACGCGGCGGGCGATGGGGGAGCGTAACAGCCGGTACCGGTAAAACGCGACGGATCACCGCGAAGTGGAAGGGAGTGGTTCCGATGCACTGATCGGCACAGCCCGTATCGTGCAGATATGCCGACGCCGCATGGGGACCACGGGCTGGCGTTTGCCATGTCCGAGGTCAAGGTGCTGCGGCGGGCGCTGCTCCTGGCGATGAAGTCGGGTACGTACCCGAGGCTGCCCGGCGACCCCGCTCCCGTCGACTACTGGCTGCTCGACCGCGCGATCGCCGAGGCGGACGCGGAGCGGCACCGGCTACGGGCGTTCCATCTGGCGGAGCTGGCGCACCAGCGGGCGGCGTTGCCGGGGACCGCGGCGACGTACCTGAGCAGCCTCGAACAGGTGGTAGGCGGGTACGGCTACACGCCCACCGCGGAAGATCTCGCCGCGCTGCGCACCCTCGCCGAACACCCCTGCGGTGCCCGCGAGCAGGAGCGCCGCGAACGCTTCCTCGCCCACTGCACCCACCTCGCCGAACGCGCCCTGGACCGCCGCCTCGCGAGGAAGGTGCGCGAGCGCGAGGAGTCCCCGGGGCCGCTCGACCTGCTGGTCCCGGTCCAGCTCACGTTCCTGGCCGAAGACTCGGCCGCCGCGTGCGCCGATCCGCCGCCGGACGATTCACCGGACGAATCGCCGGACACATCGCCCGACGAACCTGCCGACGAGACGCCCGACGAATCGGCGGGCCGGCCCGTCCCGGTTGCCCCGCCGCAGGCCAACACGGCTGGAACGCAAGCACCTTGACGGGTGATCAGCAACCGATCGAGCCCCTGGCCATGACCCGATGTAACGATTCACTGACGGACGATCGATGCAACCGAATCGTTGCCGGAATCGCTGGTTGGCATACAGGTCCACACCAATAAGCTCACGTCCCTCAGTGATCACACGCATGGCCGAGAGGCCCTTTGATCGCTGCTGCGGGGGAGGCGTTTGTGGTGGGGCGCCGTGCGGCCCCGGAACCCGCGCCGACACGTCGGCGAACTCGCCTGCGTCCCCGAACGTGAGGTCGACATACATGCTTCCCAATCTCCAACGCCGCGCGGGCCTGCTCGCGTTCGGTGCGACTCTCGGCGCGACGGCCGGTCTGCTGGTGGGTGGCATGGCACCGCTCGCGCAGGCCGAGGAAGGCCCGGAGCGGGGGGTGCACGTTCAGGCCGTCGGTGCTGTCGTGGCCTCGCGCGCCGGTGGCGGCGGTGACTTCAAAATGCAGTGGGTGCGGGTGTCGAACAACAACACTGCGCCCGCGCGCGACCTGGTCATCAATGTGGACGCCTCGGCGCTGTCGGGTGTTGCCGAGGTCAAGTGGCCTGAGGAGTGCAAGGGCACCGGACTCACGGCGAAGTGCGAGGTCGACGCGCTGGGGTCGTACAGCCAAGCCACGCTGTGGTTCGGCTTTCGTGCGCTCGCAGGGGCCGCCGACGGTACGACCAAGACGGTCAAGTACTCCGGGACGACCGCCAACGTCGGCGACGTGGTACCGACGACTCAGCAGGTCGAGATCGCCAGCGGCGTGGACCTCGTGGCCCCGGAGAACACCGAGCGCGAAGGAGCCGCGCCCGGGTCGAAGGTCGATGTGCCGGTCAGTGTCCGGAACGTCGGCAACCAGCCCGCCAACGGAGTGACCGTCGGTCTCTGGTCGAGCCAGGGCCTGGCGTTCACCGAGCGCTATGAGAATTGCCGGTACAGCGACTACGGCAACGGGAACGTCATCGGCACCTGCAAGTTCGACCAGACGATCGAACCCGGCGCGACGTACGAACTGGAGAAGCCGCTCCCCCTCAAGCTGGACCCGGACACAGTGCGCGGACGCTTCACGTGCTCCGTCCACGCTGGTGCCGCGGCCGCGAAGGCAGCCGCCGACCCGGGTGCGAAGGCCGGAACCGCCGGCGTTCTGAAGCTGGTGAAGAAGGCGTCGCCGCGGGCTGCGGCTCGCGAACTCGACACCAACGACAACACGTCCGACACCACGGTGTGGACGACGCTGAAGGCAGACCCGGCACTCTCGGACGTCAGTGTCACGGGCGCCGCGGGAACGGTGGCCCAGGCGAAGATCACCGTGCAGAACAAGGGCACCGGGCTCACCGACAACAACGGCGGCATCGGTTGGCTGTCGTTCGACCTGCCGAGTGGCGCCGAGGTCGCGAAGCTGCCCGAGTACTGCGCCACCTACAGTGACGCGGGGAAGACCCATGTGACCTGCACCATCCTGGACTCCGTCAAGCCGGGTGGTTCGCTCGACGTGCCCTTTGAGTTCAAGCTCGTCCGCGAGATCGACTCCTCGGTCGGCACGATCGAATTCGACACCATGATCGATCTCCCCGGGTTCAACGCCGACACGAACAACGACAAGGCCAAGCTGACCCTCACGGTGACAGCCCCGGGCACGACGACCGGCGGTTCGACTTCGACCGGGGGCTCGACCGGCGGTTCTTCGGGCAACGGCTCAGGTACCTCGGGCGGTTCGACCGGGGAGAACGGCGGCTCCGCCGCAGGCGGCGCGCAGCCTCCCGCCGACAATGGGCCCGAGTTGGCCGAGACGGGTGGGTCGTCTTCCACTCCGATGATCGCCGGGATTGCGGGCGGGCTGCTCGTGGTGGCGGCCGGGGCGTTCGTGGTCGTGCGGCGCCGTAAGGCGGCCGGGGGCGTCACGGTCTGATCGACGTTCGGTACGCGCGGGCGGGGCCTTCGGGTCCCGCCCGCTGTGCGTGCCGCGGGCGAGTCTTGACCGCGGCGGCGGTATTCGGGTACGGACTCGTGGAGGGGCGCGGGTAGCCTTGCCTGGTGACCGAGAACGCCCAGGCCAACGTTGCGCCGACCAGCGAGCCGAACTCCGTGCAGGCCGATGACCTTCCCGAGCAGATGCGGGTGCGCCGCGAGAAGCTCGACCGGATGCGGGGGGAGGGTGTCGATCCGTACCCGGTCGGGTTCCCGCGGACCACGACCGTGGCGAAACTCCGCGAGGAGTTCCCGGCCCTGGAGCCGGACACGCAGACCGGCAAGCGGGTGGGGCTGACCGGCCGCGTCATCCTGGCCCGCACCGGCGGGAAGCTCTGCTTCGCGACGTTGCGCGACGGCAGCGGCGACCTCCAGGTGATGGTGTCGCTCGACAAGGTGGGCCCCGAATCGCTCGCGGCGTGGAAGTCGGACGTCGACCTCGGCGACCACGTCGGCGTCGAGGGAGAGGTCATCACCTCCAAGCGCGGCGAGCTGTCGATCATGGCCGACACGTGGGCGATCACCGCCAAGTGCCTGCGTCCGCTCCCGGACAAGCACAAGGGCATGACCGACCCCGAGGCGCGCGTCCGCATGCGGTACGTCGACCTCATCGTCAACGACGAGTCCCGCAAGATGCTGCGCACCCGTAGCGAGATCGTGCGCGCCGTGCGCACGTGGTTCAACGCGCGCGACTTCCTCGAGGTCGAGACGCCGATGCTCCAGCCGGTGCACGGCGGTGCGACGGCGCGTCCCTTCGTGACGCACATCAACGCGTACGACATGGACCTCTACATGCGCATCGCCCCCGAGCTGTACCTCAAGCGGCTCGTGGTCGGCGGCGCGGAGAGGGTCTACGAGATCAACCGCAACTTCCGCAACGAGGGCGCGGATTCGACGCACAACCCCGAGTTCACGATGCTCGAGGCGTACGAGGCGTACGGCGACTACAACACCATGGCCGAGGTCACGCGCGAGGTGTACCAGTACACCGCGCAGCAGGTCTTCGGCACGCAGGTCTTCGCGTGGGGCGGCAAGGAGATCGACATCTCCGGCGAGTGGCCCGCGATCACGGTCTACGGCTCGGTGTCGGAGGCCGTCGGCGAGGAGGTCACCCCCGCCACGCCGATCGAGCAGGTCCGCAAGCTGGCGGACGCGCGCGACATCGGGTGGGACCCGGCCTGGGGGCAGGGCAGGCTCGTGCAGGAGCTGTTCGAGGAGCTGGTCGAGCACACGATCGTGCAGCCCACGTTCGTACGCGACTACCCGATCGAGACGTCGCCGCTGACCCGCCAGCACCGCGAACTGCCCGGGCTGGCCGAGAAGTGGGACCTGATCGGCTTCGGCATGGAGCTCGGCACCGCGTACTCCGAACTCGTCGACCCGATCGAGCAGCGCAAGCGCCTCACCGAGCAGTCGCTGCTCGCCGCAGGCGGCGACGCCGAGGCGATGCAGCTGGACGAGGACTTCCTGCGCGCCCTCGAGTACGCGATGCCGCCCAGCGGCGGCCTCGGCCTCGGTATCGACCGCATGGTGATGGCCTTCACCGAGCGGAACATCCGCGAAACCATCCTCTTCCCGCTCGTGAAGCCGGAGTAGTCACCATGGACGTAGCCGCTGCCCTGATCCCGTCCGCCGTCGTCTGCGCGTTTTTCGTCGGCGTGATGATCACGATCTTCCGGGGGACCGACACGCGGCGCTCGCGCGGCGACGCGGGCGCCGACTCCGGCGATTCCGGCGGAAGCGAGTGAACCTGCGAGTGACACTCGCGGGGGAGTGACAGCCGGGGCGCGTGCCGCGTCGTCGTTGCCAGGCAATGCCGCAGGGCGGGAGTTCCGTACGGAACTCCCGCCCTGCGGCATTGTGCTGACCTCGCGTCAGGTGCGGATCAGGGGTGTCAGATGGCGACGCCCTTGGCGCGCAGGTACGCGATCGGGTTGACGTCCGAGCCGTAGCCCGGGCCGGTGCGCACCTCGAAGTGCAGGTGCGGGCCGGTGGAGTTGCCGGTCGAGCCGGACAGGCCGATCTGCTGCCCGGTGGTCACCTTCTGGCCCGCCGAGACGGAGAACTTGGAGAGGTGCCCGTACTGCGTGTACTTGCCGTCCGGGTGCTTGATGACGACCTCGTTGCCGTACGCGCCGCCCCAGCCCGTCTTGACGACGGTGCCGGAGGTCACGGCCTTGACCGAACTGCCCATGCCCGCCGAGAAGTCCTCGCCGGTGTGGCCGTGCGACCACAGCGAGCCGGAGCGGCCGTAGCTGCCGTGGCCGGCGCCCGCCACGGGGCGGACGTAGCCGGAACCCGAGACGGCGGGGGCGGCCGCGGGTGCGGCGGGAGCTGACGCCGCGGGTGCCTGCGCCTTGGCGGCGGCTGCGGCCGCGGCTGCCGCGGCGGCCTGGTCGGCAGCCGCGCGGTCCGCGGCGGCGCGTTCGGCGGCGGCACGGTCGGCCGCTGCCTTCTGCTCGGCCTCGACGCGCGCACGCTCGGCGGCCTCGGCGGCGGCCTTCTGCTCGGCAGCGGCCAACACCTCCTGGGCCTTCGTGTGCTGCTTGGCGGCGAGTACGTACGACACGTCGGATGCATCGGAAGCGTTGGACACGCCGGAGGCGCCGGGTGCGTCGGCCGCCAGCGGCTCGCGCTCCTGGCTGCGCGCCGCGGCGGCGTCCCCGCGCTCGGCGGCGGCCTGGACGGCGGCGGCCTCGGGGCTCGTGCCGGGCGTGCCGTCGGCGGCGAACGCGACCGCCGCGATGTGCGAGGCGTCCGCGGCCGGGGCGCCGGAGGCGATGCCCATGCCGGTGGCCGTGGCCAGCGCGGCGATCCCGGCGACCATGACTACGGGCCGGGTCGGACGCAGGGCGCGCAGACGGTCGGCGGGGTGCTTGGGCGCGCGGTGCTTGGGCGAGCGCGACTTGGGCGTGCGGGAGCTGTCGGTGGGGTTCTGCACGGGTACCTCGGGGTGTTCGACGGCATGCTCGCGCCCATGTGCGGCAAGGCCGCCGACTGGAGATCGGGCGCGCCCGGGCAACGGCCGGATCGGCCGTGTGCGGGCGACTGCGGGCGGCGCGGCGTCGATGCGGCGCGGCTCGCTGCGGAGCGGGACGCGGACTCGCACGTCCTCGTACGAATCCGCCGGCCCGTAGCTCTGGCGCTGGACTGCGCGGGGTCCGCCTCGGGGGGCGGGACCCGGCGTCGGGACCGGCTCAACAGTGGTAACAGACCGGTTGACCGCGAAGCCAACCTGTCACCAGGCGGTCACTACGACGTACCGTCGTAGTGCGATGCGAATAATGGGCAATATGCCGGTTTTGCCGCATGCGCGCTCTACTATGGAGCTTGGGAGGCGCGGAAACTCCTGTGTTTCAGATCACAAAATCCACAGGTTTGATTCCGGCTAAACCCGGCGCAGATCGCGAATTTCCGGCCGGAAGGGCCGCTCATGCCCCGCTTCGGAGAACTTGAGGAGCAAGTGATGCTCCGCCTGTGGACGGCCCACGAACCGCTCGCGGTACGCGAGGTCCGCGACGCCCTGCTTCCGGAACGGGATCTCGCCTATACGACGGTGATGACCGTGCTCGACAACCTCTATCGGAAGGGCGCGGTACGCCGGGAGCTCGACGGGCGGGCGTACCGCTACGAACCCGTGCTTTCCCGCGAGGCGCATACCGCCGGGCTCATGCGCGAGGACTGGCTTTCCGGCGGAGGGCGCGCGGGCGCTTTGGTGCATTTCGTGGAAGGCATGAGCCCCGAGCAGCTCGGCGCACTTCGCGACGCCCTTCGCGTGGCACTTCCGGAAGAGCCGGTGCCGACCGCCGAAGCTCCAGCCGCCGAGGATCCAGCCGTGGAAGACCCGGTCGCGGATCCCGCGGAAGATCCGACCGACGGCCGGCTCGGCTGACAGGCGGTCGGCCGACCGGCGCAACTGACGTGCTCGGCCTGATGTGCGGGGCCTGATGTGCGGGGCCGAGCCCGAGGGCTGATCCACCCGGGTGAAAACGCCGGCAATTCGGAGTGTTGTCCCCACCTGATCCGCCGAATGCGATCACCTTATGGAGGGTGAAATGTCCGTTTATCGGACTGGTGATGCGCCGGACGGAGTGAGGTGGGCGCCACGTGACCCGGAACCGGTCGGCCCATGCCCGGGCCCGCTCGCGCATCCGTCCGCGCCGTGCGGCGCTGCCCGTCCTTACCGCGCTGGCGACTGCCACCGCGCTGGTCGCGGTCCAACTCGCGGTGGCCTCCGGGCGGGACGTGCAGCCGCACTTCGCGCTTGACCTCACGATGGGCACGCCGGTCGCCGCCGACGGCGAGACGGTGACCGCCGTCGTACGCCTGACCATGGTCGACACCAGGCCCGGCGACCAGGTCACCGTGGCGGGGCGGCTGACCGGCGGCCTGCGTACGGTCGGCGCCGACCCGTCACGCGGCGGCTTCGACGCGCCGTCGGGGGTCTGGACGGTGCCCACGGCTCCGGGGCGGAGCGAGGCCGTCCTGGTGTGGCGGATCCAGGCCGCCGCCAAGGCCGCCGGCGCGGTCGAGCGCGTACGGGTGTCCGTCACGTCCCCGCGCACGCGCGCCCGCGGCGCGGTCGTCTCGGCCAGCCCGTCGCCGCGCCCGTCGGCAAGCGGGGCCACCGGATCGGCCAAGCCCACGAAGTCCACCAAGCCGACCGGGCCCACCGAGCCGGTCAAGCCGACGGCCCCGACCGCCGTGCCCACTCCGGCGGTCAAGCCGACGCCCACGCCGACCGCCACGCCCACCGCGCGCCCGACGGCCACGGTCAAGCCGACGCCCACCACCCCCAAGCCGTCCGCTTCCCCGGCCGCCGCTTCCCCGACGCCCAAGCCGACCTCGACACCGAAGCCCACCCCGACCCCGACCCCGACGCCGACGCCGACGCCAACGCGGCCACCACCCCCGCCGCCACCACCCCCGCCCCCGCCCGCGTCCGAAGTGGACGTGCCGGCCGCACAGCGCTGCCCCGACGACGCGGCCTCCGCCTGCGCGGACCTCCGCTTCGGCAAGCCGCGCCTCACCCTCGCCCGGACCGTCGACACGACCGACGCCCGCCCCGGCCAGACCGTGACGCACACCGTCACCGTCACCGATTCGGGCGACGCCGCCGCACTGTTCGCGAACGTCCGCAACAGCCTCCCGGCCGGCGCCCCACTGCTGTGGGGCGCGCTGTCCCAGGGCACGTACGACGTCGGCACGGGCGTCTGGCAGACCGGTCGCATCGCCGCCGGCGGGCGCGCGACACTGACGCTCGCCGTCCGCGTACCGGATCCGGCGGCCGGGACGGTGATGGCGGCGCGCTCGGATTTCGTGGCGTCGTCCGATCCCGCGCCGGCCGTCACCGGGCCGTGCGCCGACGATCCGGACGCGGCCTGCGCCGGCACCCGCGTCGCGGCACGTGACGCGCGTTCCCGTGCGCCGATCCCGAACGCGCCCGATGCCGCGGACCCACCTCTCAACAACCCCGAATGGGGTCATTCCGGAGTCCGTTCCAGTACCACGCAAATGTATGCCGACTAGATACCCACCAGTTGTCGGGCGGATCTGTCGGCGAGTCGGTCAGCAAGTTGTCGGCAAAGGTTGTGTCCGCATTCCGGGCGACCGGTGCCCGGATGTTCGCTTGGTGTTCACGGGGCTGCCGGGGCGCCTGCGGGCGCCCCGCGTGATCGCGATACCTTCACGACATGGAAGTCACGATCCGCCGGGCCAGAACCTCGGATGTCACGGCCATTCGCCGGCTGGTGGACGACTACGCGGGCAAGCGCATCCTCCTCGACAAACCGACTGTGACACTGTTCGAGGACGTTCAGGAGTTCTGGGTCGCCGAACGCGACGCGGACGGACTCGTGGTCGCCTGCGGCGCGTTGCATGTCCTGTGGGAGGACCTCGCCGAGGTCCGCACTCTTGCCGTCGACACGTCCTGCCGGGGCCACGGAGTGGGCCACCGCCTACTCGCCAAGTTGTTGGAGACGGCGCGTTGGCTCGGCGTGCGGCGGATATTCTGCCTGACCTTCGAGGTCGACTTCTTCGCCCGGCACGGCTTCGTGGAGATCGAGGCGACACCGGTGGATCCGGAGGTCTACCGCGAACTACTTCGTTCGTATGACGAAGGCGTCGCGGAGTTTCTGGACCTGGAACGCGTGAAGCCCAACACCCTCGGCAACACGCGGATGCTCCTTCACCTGTAGCGCGTCGCCCCATCCGCTGTCTATCCCCAGTCAAACGCATTGCCGGGGCGTTCGGTTCCGGTTCCCCGGGTTTGAATTTTTCCCGGAAAAGCGGTTTCCTTTTCATGGTTGGTGGCGATCCCTCCCGATGAAAGGGAAACCGGTGGCACAGAAGGTCCAGATTCTTCTCGTGGACGACCTCGACGGCGGGAAGGCCGACGAGACGGTGACGTTCGCCCTCGACGGTGTCTCGTACGAGATCGACCTCAGCGAAGCGAATGCGGGCGAGCTCCGCAACGCTCTGGCCACCTACGTACAGGTGGCACGCAAGACCGGTGGCCGGGTCGGCCGCCGGGCCGCGCGGGGTACGGCCAAGTCGGCCGGTGCGGGTGCGGCGGACACGGCGCTCGTGCGTCAGTGGGCGAGGGACAACGGATATGAGGTGAGCGAGCGCGGTCGCGTGCCCGCGAACATCCGCGAGGCGTACGACAAGGCTCACGCCTGATCGACGAACAAAGGGCGGCCCTGTCACTTCCTCGCTTCGGCGAAGAAGTGACAGGGCCGCCCTTTGCTGATTTATGTCCCTTTTGTAGATATATCCGGCCGTGCGCGGTCCCGGCAGTCGCGGCAGACCCGGCCACGCGCGGCCCTGGATGTACGCCGCCGCGTCACGCGTCCCGGCGGCACCGCTGCCGGGGGAGCAGCCGCACCTGCTGGCAGGCGTCGGCGAGGCCGCTCAGCAGCCGTGTGACGTCCGGGAAGCGCACGTCCACCCTCATCAGTGCCTCCGCCCGTGCTCCGGCCGCACAGCGCAGCCGGGAGGCCGCGGGGGCACGCAGCCAGCGGGCCGACTCCCAGGCCCGCGGCCAAGGTGCCAGCCACGTGGTCGGCCACGGCGACGGAGCCGGTACGGAGTCGCCCGCACCGAACGCGCGCAGGTCCAGGCCGAGGTCCGACCAGTCCAGCCAGTCCAGTAGTGCGGGCAGGTCCTCCGCGATGCCCGGCGCGACGAAGAACTGCACGCGGCCGGCGGCGGTCGCGGCGACCGGCCCGAGCGGCAGGCCGAGGCGCTCGGCCCGCCGCAGCGCGCGCGTCCCGGCGGCGCCCGGCACGTCGAGGACGTCGAAGTGCGCGCCCGCGGCCAGCCGTACCGGGCGCCGGGGCGCGGTCCGCCACCAGTGCAGGATCACGCCGGGGTCGGTGCTGCCGCCGGACCCGTCCGAGCGCGCGCGTTCCGGCTCGGCCCGATCCTCAGTCCGATCCTCGGCCTGATCCTCGGTGCCGGGCAGCACCGGCCACCCGAGGGCGCGGGCGTACCACAGCGCCTCGTCCTGCGGCCCGGGGACCATCGCCGCCGAGCGAGGGGCGAAAAGGAGTGTCGCTGTCATAGCGTGTTCAACTCCGGGAGTGGACGCCGGTTACGAGAGGTGATTGATCGATTGCGCTACGTACACGCGCCTACTGTAATCCGCGTTGCGGGCTGTCCGCGGGAAGCCGCGCCACCTGCGGACTTCCTTGTGCCGTATGGCGGTCGGCGGGCGTATGCCCCGCTCGGCCGTGGGTATGAGCCGGTCAGGACCGCGATCGAGGGGGCGCCTGTGCGATGTGGGGTGAGGCACAAAGGGGGCGCGGTCCGTGGGGGCCGAGCCGCCGGAGGCGCTGTCGAACCGCCGCGTTCGCTTCTGGCGTACTCGCAATCGGTCACTCTGCTTGGTTCGGGGGAACACTGCCCCGCACTATCAGGTTTGACTAGGTGTCCGGCGCGGCCCGCAACACGTGGGTCGCACGTCCTTGTGGACGAAGTGAGCGGTCCCGCGTGCGGGACTAGCATGCGGAAGGACAGGGAGGGGAACGTCCCCGAACTGCACGACCGCTCTGAGGAGCGATAACGATGTTCGAGAGGTTCACCGACCGCGCGCGGCGGGTTGTCGTCCTGGCTCAGGAGGAGGCCAGGATGCTCAACCACAACTACATCGGGACTGAGCACATCCTCCTCGGCCTCATCCACGAGGGTGAGGGCGTGGCCGCCAAAGCGCTCGAGAGCCTCGGGATTTCGCTCGAGGCGGTCCGCCAGCAGGTGGAGGAGATCATCGGCCAGGGCCAGCAGGCCCCGTCCGGACACATCCCCTTCACTCCCCGTGCCAAGAAGGTCCTGGAGCTCTCGCTCCGCGAGGCGCTTCAGCTTGGCCACAACTACATCGGCACCGAGCACATCCTGCTGGGCCTGATCCGTGAGGGCGAGGGCGTCGCCGCCCAGGTCCTGGTCAAGCTCGGCGCGGATCTGAACCGGGTGCGGCAGCAGGTCATCCAGCTGCTGTCCGGGTACTCGGGCGAGAAGACCGCCTCGCCGGGCGGCGCCGGGCAGGAGGGCACGCCGTCCACCTCGCTCGTGCTGGACCAGTTCGGCCGCAATCTCACGCAGGCTGCCCGTGAGGGCAAGCTCGACCCGGTCATCGGGCGTGAGAAGGAGATCGAGCGGGTCATGCAGGTGCTGTCCCGTCGCACCAAGAACAACCCGGTGCTGATCGGCGAGCCCGGTGTCGGCAAGACCGCGGTCGTCGAGGGCCTGGCCCAGGCGATTGTCAAGGGCGAGGTCCCGGAGACGCTGAAGGACAAGCAGCTGTACACGCTTGACCTGGGCGCCCTGGTGGCCGGTTCGCGCTACCGCGGTGACTTCGAGGAGCGCCTGAAGAAGGTGCTCAAGGAAATCCGCACGCGCGGCGACATCATCCTGTTCATCGACGAGCTCCACACCCTGGTGGGTGCGGGTGCCGCCGAAGGCGCGATCGACGCCGCCAGCATCCTCAAGCCGATGCTGGCGCGCGGCGAGCTCCAGACGATCGGTGCCACGACGCTCGACGAGTACCGCAAGCACCTGGAGAAGGACGCGGCCCTCGAGCGCCGCTTCCAGCCGATCCAGGTGGCGGAGCCGTCGCTGTCGCACACCATCGAGATCCTCAAGGGTCTGCGCGACCGGTACGAGGCGCACCACCGCGTCTCGATCACCGACGCCGCGCTGGTGGCCGCCGCGACGCTGGCGGACCGGTACATCTCCGACCGGTTCCTGCCGGACAAGGCGATCGACCTCATCGACGAGGCCGGCTCGCGCATGCGCATCCGCCGCATGACCGCGCCGCCGGACCTGCGCGAGTTCGACGAGAAGATCGCGAACGTGCGCCGCGAGAAGGAGTCCGCGATCGACGCGCAGGACTTCGAGAAGGCGGCCTCGCTGCGCGACAAGGAGAAGACCCTCCTTGCCGACAAGGCGAAGCGCGAGAAGGAGTGGAAGGCCGGCGACATGGATGTCGTGGCCGAGGTCGACGAAGAGCTGATCGCCGAGGTGCTGTCCACGGCGACCGGTATCCCGGTGTTCAAGCTCACCGAGGAGGAGTCGGCCCGTCTGCTCCGCATGGAGGACGAGCTGCACAAGCGGGTCATCGGCCAGAAGGACGCCATCAAGGCGCTCTCCCAGGCGATCCGCCGCACCCGTGCCGGTCTGAAGGACCCGAAGCGCCCGGGTGGCTCGTTCATCTTCGCGGGCCCGTCCGGTGTCGGTAAGACCGAGCTGTCCAAGACGCTCGCCGAGTTCCTGTTCGGGGACGAGGACGCGCTGATCCAGCTCGACATGTCGGAGTTCTCCGAGAAGCACACCGTGTCGCGGCTGTTCGGCTCGCCTCCCGGCTACGTCGGGTACGAGGAGGGCGGCCAGCTCACCGAGAAGGTGCGCCGCAAGCCGTTCTCGGTCGTGCTGTTCGACGAGGTCGAGAAGGCCCACCCGGACATCTTCAACTCGCTGCTGCAGATCCTGGAGGACGGTCGCCTGACCGACTCGCAGGGCCGGGTGGTCGACTTCAAGAACACCGTCATCATCATGACCACCAACCTCGGGACCCGGGACATCTCCAAGGGCTTCGGGCTGGGCTTCACCGGCAACTCGGACGTCAAGACCGGGTACGACCGGATGAAGGCCAAGGTCAACGAGGAGCTCAAGCAGCACTTCCGGCCGGAGTTCCTCAACCGTGTCGACGACACGATCGTGTTCCACCAGCTGTCCGAGGAAGACATCATCCAGATCGTCGACCTCATGATCGCCAAGGTGGACGAGCGCCTCAAGGACCGGGACATGGGCATGGAGCTCACCCCCGCGGCCAAGAAGCTGCTCGCGAAGAAGGGCTACGACCCGCTCCTGGGCGCGCGTCCGCTGCGGCGCACGATCCAGCGGGAGATCGAGGACAACCTGTCCGAGAAGATCCTGTACGCGGAACTGCGCCCCGGCTCGATCGTCGTGGTCGGCACCGAGCCCGACGGCGAGGGCGGCGAGAAGTTCACCTTCGTCGGCGAGGAGAAGGCCGTGCTGCCGGACGTCCCGCCGGTCGAGGCCGCGGGCTCCGGCCCGGACCTGACCAAGGGCGAGGCGTCCTGACCCAGGTCACTGCCCGCCGCCGGCGCGGCTGACGGCGGCTCACAGGGCCACAGGACGACACACAGCGGCACCGACGAAGGGCCGCCCCCGGGAAACCGGGGGCGGCCCTTCGCCTTTCCCGGGCCGGTCCGCGGAGGGCTCAGGCCGGCACCGGGAAGCAGGCGCACAGTGCCTTGCGGTCGCCCAGCACCAGCGTCTCGACGCGCTCGGCGAGCGTCCGGGCGATCAGCAGCCCCCGGCCGCGCTCCCGCTCCTCGCCGGGGTCCTGCACCCCGTTCAGGTCCGGAACGAATTCCGGTGCGAAGTCCACCACTTCGATCCACAGGTAGCCCGGGTCGACGGAGACCCACACCTCTATCCCGCCGCACATGCCGGCGTGCTCCACCGCGTTGCCGGCGAGTTCGGACACCACCTGGACCGGCGCGAAGCTGTCCACGCCGAACTTGTGGCACAGCCCCTCCACGTGCTCGCGCGCGGTGGCGACGGAGCTCGGCAGGGGTGGCAGCCGCACGATATAGACGGGCTCCGAATACGCGGCGGTGGCGTGCACAGCTCTCCCTGGGGGCCGCGCGGTGCGACTTCGGCATCGCGGTGATCGTCGCTCTTGGTGTTGACTCAAGAGCGGTGTGTAGCCAAGATGAGTGAAGCACCCATGAAACTGCACATGCAAGTAGGCGCGGAAAAGTCGCACAAGAATCATGAATCGTCCTCGGGGAAGGCGAGTTGCGATGGCGACCGACTCTCAGCACACCCTGAAGCGCAAGCGCCTTGGTCAGGAGTTGCGTCGGCTGCGCGAGGAACGCGAAATCTCGAGGAATGCCGCGGCGGCGGCGATCAAGGGCGACGTCAGCAAAATCAGCCGAATGGAGTTGGCCCGGGCGTACGTCAGCCCGCACGATCTCAGCACCTTGTGCCGGCTCTACGACGTGCCGCCCCAACAGCAGTTCGAACTGGAGCAGTTGATCGTCGGGAAGCGGCCCCGGCATTGGTGGCGCGAGTACTCCGATGTGATGAATGCACACCTGGCCGAGTTCGTGGCGCTGGAGGACGACGCGGTCGTGGAACGCGAGTACCAGCCGATGGTGATCCCCGGGATGCTGCAGATCGCCGAATACATCACCGCGGTCATGGAGACCGGCCTGCACGCGCTGGGCCGGGACCAGATCGAAAGCCTTGTCGCGGTACGCCAGGGCCGCCAGCGCAGGCTGGTCGACGAGTCCCTGCTGAGCTATCACGGCATCGTCACGGAGGCCGCGCTGCACATCGACACGGGCGGCCCCGCGGCGATGCGGGCGCAGCTGCTCCATCTGGCCGAGATGGCCGAACTCCCGAACGTCGTCTTTCAGGTGGTGCCGTTCAACGGGCCGCGGAGAGCCGCGTATGCCACCGGTTTCGTGCTGCTCGGATTCGCCGATTCGGCGGATCCGGACGTCGCGTTCATGGAGGGCATCGGAGGTATGATCCCGCGAGATTCACGGCGCGAAGTCCAGCGCTACGACCGCCTGTTTCGGATGATCGAGGGGTCGGCTCTGTCGCCGGACGACACGATCGCGCTGCTCCGCGAACGAGCAGAAAGCATTCAATGAACAAGTCTTCGCTGTACCGGGCCGACAAGACCGACGCACAGTGGGTCAAGTCGACCTTCTCCGCCGACCAGAACGGGTGCTGCGTCGAACTCGCCGCGATCGACGGAGGGATCGCGATGCGGGATTCGAACGACACCGGCCGGCCGGCGCTGTGCTACACACGCGAAGAACTTGCGGCGTTCATCGCGGGCGTCAAGGCCGGGGAGTTCGACCGCTTCCTGTGAGCCCCGCCGTTCCCGCTTCCGGGTGAATCGCCTCCCGCGTCTCCGGGTGCACCAGGCGGCAGCCGCTCCGCAGCCAAGGCGGCACGACCTCGGGAAAGTCCGTCGGGCAGGTCAGGCCCGGCGTGTTCGTGAGCGTGGCCCCGGTGGCCTCGGCCCCCGCGTTTCTCAGGTCCCGGTGCCGGTAGGGGATTTCGCCGTCGCAGGCGGTCCACAGCAGCGCGGCCCGGTCGTCCGGCCGGATGCGTACCCGGGCCAGATAGGCGGCAGGCTCGTCCGGAGTCGGCGCGGCGGCGTCCAAGTCGACCGCGCCGTCCGGCACTTCGGGCCCCCACGCCAGCACGGTCGGGAAGCACGGCAGCGCCACCGCGACCGCGGCGGCCCGGTAGCCGCCTATGCGGGTGCTGGTGACGATCGTCCGGGCTCCGCCGCGGCGCGCGCGGTACGTCATGGTCCGGTCCCGCAGGCTGACCGCCAGCGGCATCGCCGTCGCCCCTATGCGCCAGCACGCCAGGCCGGCCTGCACCAGCTCCACCCCGGCGGGCAATTGGATCGCCACGGTGTCGCCTCTGCCGACCCCGTGCCCCAGCATCAGCGCCGCCAGCCGGTCGACCTCCTGGTCCAGGCGGCTCCACGTCCACTCCTCGGGGCCGCGCCCGGTCAGCAGGTGGATGTCGGGCGGATCGGCCACCGCCGGGTCGTCCGGGTGCAGCGCCACCCGGTCCCGTAGGAGGCAGTCGAGCGTTTCGTCGCCCCACTGCCCGTGAGCGGCGGCAACTACCTCAGGGTGATTGGCCATTGCACCCACGGTAGTGGCTGGTCCAGGACAGCGGGAGAGGGCCGCGCGGATCCGCGCGGCCCTCCCGTGTGGCGGGACCCGGTTGCCTGGCCCCGGCCGGCCGTCCCGGTCGGCCGACCGGGAGTCGTTGCGGTCGGTTCCGTCAGCCGTCGCTGACGCCGACCTTCTCGTAGACCTGCCGCATGCCCTTGGGGGCGTACCACGCCGCCGGACCCAGCAGCTTCATGGTGGCCGGCACCAGGATGCCGCGGACCAGCGTGGCGTCGATCAGGATCGCCAGTGCCGCGCCCAGGCCGAACAGCTGGAGGAAGCTGACGGAGCTGGTCATGAAGGCCACGAAGGTGACCGCGAGGAGCACGGCCGCCGTGCTCACGATGCGGCCGGTACGGGCCAGCCCGTGGATCACCGCCTCTTCGTTCGAGTACCCCTGGTCGTGCAGGTCCTTGATGCGGCTGATCACGAACACCTCGTAGTCCATGGACAGCCCGAACGCGATGCAGAAGAGCAGCACGGTCATCGAGGTGTCCATCGGCATCGGTGTGAAGCCCAGGAAGTCGGCGAAGTGCCCGTCCTGGAAGACCCACACGGTGACGCCCATCGCCGCCGCGATGCTCAGGCCGTTCAGCACCAGCGCGCGCAGCGGCTGCACGATGCTGCCGGTGAACAGGAAGAGCAGGATGAACGTGGTGAGCGCGATCAGCCCGGCGGCGAGCGGGATGCGGTCGGCGATGGCGCTCTTGGTGTCCACGAGTTCGGCGTCGTCGCCGCCGACGAGGGTGCGGGTGTCGGGTGCCTCGGGGACCGCGCGGATGTCGCGTACGAGGTCCTGCGCGGCGTCCGACTTCGGCGCCACCGTCGTCACGACCGCCAGCAGTTGGGCGTCGGGACGGGCCATCTCCGGGTTCGGGCGCCCGCCGGCCGGGTTCCCGGACGCGAAGCTCGCGGTCGCGGTGTCGACGCGGGCGACGCCGGGCAGGGCGGAGACCTCGGTGGCGTACGCCGCCAGGCCGCCGTTCGCGCCCGCGCCGGTGATCACGATTTCGAGGGTGTTCTCCTCGTTGCTCGCGTAGTCCTCGCGCAGCGAGTCGCCGACCTGGTGCATGGCACTGTCCTGGGGCAGCACGCGGTCGTCGGGCGTGCCGAACTTGACGCCCAGCAGCGGCGACGCGGCGAACAGCAGCACCGCGAGCACCGGCAGCGCGGCGAGGACGGGACGCTTGGCGACCCCGCGCGCCAGGCCACCCCAGAACGGGGCCTCCGCACCCTGCACGCCCTTGATGCCGCGGATGCGCCCGGATTCGACGCGTGGTCCGAGCACCGCGAGGAGGGCCGGGGCGATGAAGAGCGCGCCGAGGGCGGAGATGACGACGACGCCGATGCCCGCGTACGCGAAGGACCTCAGGAAGTACATCGGGAAGACGAGCAGCACCGCGAGGGCGGCGGCCACGGTCGCGGCCGAGAAGACGATGGTGCGGCCCGCCGTCTGCACCGTGCCGACAACGGCTTCCTCGACGGTCGCGCCCCCTGCCATCAGTTCGCGGTGCCGGGCGACGATCAGCAGGCCGTAGTCGATGGCCAGGCCTAGGCCCAGTGCGGTGGTCAGGTTGATCGAGAAGATCGACACGTCGGTGATGTTGCCGAGGACGAACAACTCGCCGAACGTGCCCAGGATCGCCACGAAGCCGATCGCCAGCGGCACCAGCGCGGCGACCACGCTGCCGAACGCCAGCACGAGCAGGATGAGCGTGATCGGTACGGCGATCGCCTCGGCGATCGCCAGGCTCTTGCCGACCTGAGCGTTGACCTCGGGGCCGAGTGCCGCGCCGCCGCCGAGCTTGACCGAGATGGTGCCGTCGCGGGCGAGGTCGGCGGCGAGCGCGTCGCGTACGGACTTCGGCAGTTCGGAGACGTCCTCGTCGGTCTGCGCGATGACGAGGGCCTTGGTGCCGTCCTCGGACTTGAGCGCGGGAGCGCCGGTCGACCAGTAGGAGATGGCCCCCTTGAAGTCCTCGGCGCCGCCGAGAGCCGCGGTCAGGCGCCGGCCGGCGTCGGCCACGGCCGGATCGTCGACGGACTGACTTCGGGCGCGGACCTCCACGACGAGGCTCGGCGACTGGCCGAACGTCTCCTCGATCAGCTGGTCGGCCTTGTAGGACTCGGAGGCCGGGTCGTCGAAGCCCTCGCCCTTCAGCACGCCGAAGGCGCCGAAGCCGGCGACCGCGGCGGCGATCAGGAGCAGCAGGGAGGTGACGAGGACAGTACGTGCGCGGTGTGCGGCGATCTTGCCGATGCGTTCGAGCATGGCCCACCATCCGGGATGTTTATGCCGTCAACATTGTTTGCACTGATAACTTGGCATCCAATGTTGGCGCTGTCAACATGGGGGAGGAGATCAAGTTCGGAGGCGGTAGGAGTGACCCCACGGGACCGAGCGGACCGGGCGGCTGGGCGGGATGCCGACCAGGCTGCTGAGCAGGCCGCTGAGCAGGCGGCGGACCAGGCCGGACGCACGGGGGCGGCGCGCGGCACCCGCCGCGCGTACCACCACGGCGACCTGAGCAACGCCCTCGTCGAGGCGGGCATGGGGCTGGTGCGCTCCGGCGGCCCCGACGCGCTCGTGCTGCGCGAGGTGGCCCGCGCCACCGGGGTCTCGTCGACCGCCGCCTACCGGCACTTCGAGAACCACGGCGAACTCGTCGAGGCGGTCAAGCACGAGGCGACCCAACTGATGGCCCGGCGGGTCCGCGCCGAGCTGGACGCCAAGCCGGCCAGCCCCGACCCCGTCGACGAGGCCCTGCGGCGCATCGCCGCGGCCGGGGTGGGCTACGTGCGCTTCGCGCTCGCCGAGCCGGGCCTGTTCCGGCTGATCTTCCGGAAGAGCAAGAACGCCGGGCGGACCGCCCTCGCGCTGGCCGCCGAAGACGCGTCGCCCGCCAAGGAAGGCGACGAGTCCTACATGACGATGGCCGACGCCCTGGACACGCTCGTCGCGGAGGGTGTCCTCGCCGTCGAGCGGCGGCCGTTCATGGACATCGCGCTGTGGGGCTCGGTGCACGGCATCGCGATGCTGCTGATCGACACCAACCTCGCCGAGCTGCCGGAGGCCGCGCAGGACGCGGCGATCCAGCGGTCGTTCGACGTGGCGTTCCACGGGATCGTGCCGCCGGGGCGGGTGGGGCGCGAGATCAAGTCCCCGTACGCCTGACCCGCGTGGCGGCCGCGGGCAGCCGCACCTGCCGTCACCCGCACTCGCACTCGCACCCGCCCGCCGGGCGCCGCAAATCGCTTGCGGAACAGAACCGCCCGCGATTCGGTTGACGCCGGTGTCCCGACGACCTTGGGGATGACCTTGGGAGGGCCACAGCAGTTGGGCCCGGTACGCCGAGAGGAGCGAACGTGACGACGCAGATGTCCGGCATGACCGTGGAGAACTACCGCTGGGCGCAGGAACTCGTCGACGCCCGCGATCCCCTCGGTGCCCTCAAGCTGATCGAGCCGGCCCTGGAGGCCGAGCAGGACAACCTGTCCGTGCAGCTCCTGGCCGCCCGCGCGTACTTCGGCTCGGCGCAGTTGCGCCGCGCGGAGGCCACGCTGCGCCGGGTCGTCGAGCTGGACCCGCGTGACGCGTGGGCGCTGCACGCGCTCGGGCGCACGCTGGAGCGCGCCGGGCGCGGCGGCGAGGCCGGACCGTACTTCCGGCTGGCCGCGGCGATGTGTCCCGAGCCCGAGTACGTCACCGCGGCGTGGCGCTACATGCCGGCGCCGCACGAGGACTGAGCGGCCGCGCGCGGTCCGGCGGACGGCCGGACCGCGCGGCGGATCACACGGCGGCGGACCCCTGGTCCGCCGCCGTCGCACGTCCGCGGGCACTCGGCCCGCCGTCCGCGTCGGCCTCCCGGCTCCCGAACGGCCACCGCGCCCACGACGTCATCAGCAGCAACTGCGCCGCGACGTAGAGCGGCATGACCAGCGCGTCCTGTCCGGGGAACGCGTCGACGTCCGCGATCCCGAACGCGATCAGCGTGTCGGAGAGCAGGAACAGCGCACCGCCCAGCGCCGTCCGCCCGTCGAGGCCGACCGCGAAGACCGCCATCGCGGTGAGCAGCAGGCTGTACCCGAGCACCGGCACGAGCAGGTCGTCCAACCCGCCCCACAGCACGGCGATCATGGCCGCCCACGCCGCGCCGTACGCGACCGGCACCCACGGCTTCGCCGCGAGCCGCGCCCGTGCGCCGGCCCGGTCGAACGCCCGGATGTACGCGACGTGTCCCACCGCGAACCCGGCCATCCCCACCATGAACAGCGCCTCGCGGTCCGGCAGCAGCCCCACGTCCCCGACGAACCCGCCCGCCAGCGCGATCAGCGGCAGCCGCAGGTCGGCGCCGCGCCGGGCCGAGGCCACCACGTACGCCGCGAGCACCGGCATCAGCAGCGGCTTCGTCGCCCAGCGCACCGCGCCCACGTCCGCCGCGGCGAGCACCGAGTCGACCACGCCCAGGGCGAGGTACGCCGCCACCAGCCCCTTCGGACCGATCCGCCGGAACACCCGTGCCAACTTCACGCGACGACCCCCGCAGATGTCTGTGGCTTGCCCGGCAGTTGCGAATCGGGCAGTTGCGAATCGGGCAGCGGCGAATCCGGCAGCGGAGCTTCCGGTTCCGTTTCCGCGCCCGCGACGGCCCCCGCGGCCGACGCGCCGACGGTCGCCGGGGTCCACCCCGGCCCGCGCAGCACGCGCCCGAACCGCTCGTGCCACGAGGCCGCGTGCCGCACGTCGTGCCCGATGGCCCAGTACTCGTGGAACGCCACGCGCAGCGGGTTGTACGTCGAGATGTTCTTGGTCAGCCCGTAGTCGACCTTCTCGCCCTCCGGCTCGAACGAGCGGAACAACCGGTCCCAGACGATGAGGATCCCTCCGTAATTGCGGTCCAGGTACTGCCGGTTGGAGCCGTGGTGCACGCGGTGGTGCGAGGGGGTGTTGAGCACGTACTCGATCGGCCGCCACAGCCTGCCGATCCGCTCGGTGTGGATCCAGAACTGGTAGATCAGGTTCACCGCGTAGGCCGCGAACACCATCGCGGGCTCGAACCCGAGCAGCGCGACCGGCGCCATGAACACCAGGTGGTGCGCGCCGGTCCAGCTCTGCCGCAGCGCGGTCGACAGGTTGTAGTGGCGGCTGGAGTGGTGCACGACGTGACTCGCCCACAACAGGCGGATCTCGTGCATCGCGCGGTGCTCCCAGTAGTAGAAGAAGTCCACCGCGAGCACCGCGAGCGCCCAGCCCCACCACGTACCGGGGACGTCGAGCGGCGTCGCCTCGAAGGCCGCCGACCACACGACGATCGCCAGCAGTCCCCAGCCCAGATTGGCGGCGATGCTGCCGAGACCCATCGAGAGGCTGGTCGCGGTGTCCTTGGCCGCGTACCCCCGACGGTCGTCGTCGGGGGTGAACCGGTACGCCAGGATCTCCACGACGAGCAGCAGCACGAAGGCCGGTATCGCGTATGTCGTGAGGTCCATGACGCGGAGATTACTCGCGGGTAGGGCGTAGTGGAAGGTCCACGTCGGCGGCACTGTTACCGCGGGTATCCCGGAGGTGATGGGACGGTCGGGGAGGGCATGGCGCCCGGCTCCGGGAATTCCACTGCCGCCACCTGCCTACCCGAGCTCAGGGTGAAGTCGATGGGCTCCTCCGACGTGATCCTGCCGGGGATGTTGATCGAGAAGTCCATGGTCAGGGCGACGAACTTCCGAAGCCTGGGGATGCTGCGCAAAAGATCCATGTCCTGCGACGACAGCGCGAGGCGGTCCATGGACATGACGACGCTGTTCAGGTCCGGAAGCATGGCCAGCCCCCGCGCCGTCTCGGGGGTGAGCTCGGTCAGGAACACCCAGCGGATTCCCCGGCACACCGCCAGGGCATTGGCCTGCTCGGCACTGGTGATGTTCACCAGGGCCCTGTCGGGGCACGGCACATGGCGCAGGACGGCCTCCGTGTAGGCAGCCGGATCGAAGCCCGGAGCTCCGTGGTAGAGCTGGACGGCCACTTCGCGCAGGTAGGGGTCCTCGTCCTCGGGCCGTAGCCCGCCCCAGTCCTGCCGTGCCGCGTAGCGGGCCAGCAGTTCCATCGCCGCGTCCCCGCCTATCTGCGTGAGCATCGACACCGTCCAGGGCATGCGTGCCGGAGGCACCGAGCCCAGATCGGGCATGACGTCCAGCACGGATTCGCCGATCTTGGCCAGCGAGTCGGCCCGCGACGACGAGTTCGGCGGCAACAACTGTGCGGCCTGGACGGCGACCTCCTCACGCAGCGACGGGTCGAGCGTGGGTGCGTTCCCGATGGCGTCCGCGGCCAGCATCAGAAGGCTGGGCCGCTTGCGCCGCAGGACCCGGGACCGCTTCAGCAGGCCTTGGACCAGCCGGTTGCGTTCCCCCTCCCGCGCGAGCCCGACCGCCATCACCACCACCTCGCGCCACTGGCCGTCGGCCGCGGCGTTCTTGAGCAGGACCGCGATGTCGTCCTCTTCGAGCGCCTGGCGCGCGGCCAGGAACTCCTGGAAGGTGCGGTGCACGAAGTCGACGAGCCCGGGGCCCGGTTCGCGCAGGACTCCGGACCTGGTCAGCAGGTGGCGCAGCACGTCGGCCGGGTCGATGTCGCGTACCGAGGTGTGCGCCAGATAGACGCCGATGCGTTCGCAGGCCTGGTCGAACGACACCTCGGAGTAACCGTTGCGGATCATCCAGTACGCGAACCTCTGGAGCAGCGCCTCCTGTTCGCGTTCCGCGAGGCCGAGCTCCCCGACGCCTTGAATGCCCCGGATGGCGTCCCTGCGGACGAGCAGCATCTCCAACGCGGCTTCGTAGAGCTTGATCCGGTCCTCGGGGAGATGCATGCGCCGTTCCCGGTGCAGCGCGCAAATGAGCGCGCACAGCAGCGGATTCGCCGCGAGCCGCCGCAAGTGCCGTCGCGAGGCCAGCTTTGCGACGAGGTCGGTCTGGAACTCCGTGGAGGGGTCCTCGCCGCGGTACGCCGCGACGGCTCCGTGCCAGTGCGTGACGAACGCCCGCTGGTCGGCGAGGGTCATCGGCTGGAGCGTCGCGGTGCGGAATCCCGCCGTGTCGTGCCGCCGTTCCAGCGCGGACGGCCGGGACGACACGACGACCCGTGTCGCCGGGTACATCGCCAGCAGCTCTTCGAGCCAGACGCGGCGCATCCGTTCCCGCTGCTCCTCGGGGAGTTCGTCCACTCCGTCGATCAGGAGGAGCGCGCGGCCCTCGCGCAGAAGGCCGCGGACCCAGGAGTCCGGCATCTCGCCGCGCAGCAACGGGCTGGTGTAGTCGAGGAAGTCCTCGGGAGCGGGCAGCCGGGCGGCGAAATCGAAGTGGCGCAGCGGGATGAAGAACGGGACCGCGCCCTCCCATTCCCGCAGTTCCCCCGGGAACCCGTCGCGGGCGGCCCACAGAGCCAGGCGCTGCATCAGCGTCGTCTTGCCCGACCCGGCCTCCCCGCTCAGCAGAACGCGGCGGTGCGCCCCGATGACCTGCTCGATGCGCGGGGGGCATGCGCTGATGGCCTGCTCGCCTACGGCCTGCTCGCCGACGGGGTTCCCGCCCGCCGCCTGACCCGCCACGCTGATGTACGCGGTACTCATCGGATAGTGGAAGTCCTGGTCGCGGAGCGTCACCCCGAAGAGTTCGAGGCGGTCGAGGCGGCGGGCGACCGAGGCGCAATAGGACTTCTCGAACCGCCGCAGCTCGGCGTCCGTCGGAGGCGCCACGTGCGCCTCGATCCGCTCCAGCCGCTCCAGTTGCTCGATCTCCACCTGCTGTGGGAAGTCCGGGTGCCTGTGCACGAATTCCACGACCGCCGTGCACGCCAACACGGACAGCCGCTCGTACGCCCCGCACGCGATCGGCGTGAGCCCGTATTCCCGCGGGAGGTCCGGTGCCAGGCCGCGCAGCCACTCCGCGAGCCGTTCCGGGTCCATGGCGTGCCGCAGCGTGACGCGGGCGTCCAGGCGGCCGACGTTGCCGAACGCCGCCTTCACGCACTCGGCGGCGGCCTTCCACTCGTGTTCGGGCAGGCCGCGGAACTCCGTCGCGCGCAAGGCGTCGGCCTCGCGGGCGATGTTGTCGACGATCTTGTCGAACGCCTTCTCGTCGACGTCCCGCTGCCCGAGTCGATACCGCCGGTACACCGCCGCGCCCGCGCGCGGGACGACCGCTGCCAGCAGCCGCACCGTTGTCGGATCCGCCATGGGTGAACTCCCCCCGCGAACTCACCTGCCCCACAACGAGAATAGGCGGCGAGGGCGTGGCACTACGGGGAAACGGGCGTGCCCGTGGGGAGGCGGTACACGCCGTCCGCCACCGGCTCCACCAGGCCGTCGGCGACCAGGCCGTCCAACGCGCGGGCGCGCTGGACCGGTTCGTCCCAGACGGCGTCGAGCCGGGCCTGCGGGACGGGCTCGTGTGCCTCGCGCAGGACCGCGAGGAGCTTGCCGCGAACTTGGCGGTCGGTCCCGGCGTACGTCTGGCCCCGGCGCGGCGGGCCCGCGTACGCGGGCTTCCCGGCCAGGCGCCACGCGCACAGCGCCGACACCGGGCAGTCGGCGCAGCGCGGCGTACGCGCGGTGCAGACGAGCGCGCCCAGTTCCATGACGGCCACCGCCCAGGTGGCGGCGGTCTCGTCGGCGAGCGGTATGGCGTCGGCCGCGGTGCGGCGTTCGGCGGCCGTGGTGGACTGCGGCGGGTACTCGGTCCCGTCGACCGTGCGCGCGAGCACGCGCCGCACGTTCGTGTCGAGTACGGCGTGCCGCTGCCGGAACGCGAAGGACGCCACTGCCGCCGCGGTGTACTCGCCGACGCCCGGCAGGGCGAGCAACTTCTCGTGCTCGTCCGGGACCTCGCCCTCGTGGCGGTCGCGGATCGCGGTCGCGGCGCCGTGCAGGCGCAGCGCGCGGCGCGGGTAGCCGAGCCGGCCCCAGGCGCGGACGGCCTCGCCGGGCTCGTCGTCGGCGAGCGCGGTCGGGGTGGGCCAACGGGTCAGCCACGCCTCGTACATCGGCAGGACGCGGCTGACGGGCGTCTGCTGGAGCATGAATTCGCTGACCATGACGGCCCACGCGGAGGCGTCGGGGGTGCGCCACGGCAGGTCGCGGGCGTGTTCCGCGTACCAGGCGATCACGGGGTCGTTGAGTGCGTGCGGCATGACGGGACCGATCCTCCCACGTTCGCGTCAGTCACTCGTACGAGGGAACCCGGGAACACCCGGGAGGCTTGCGGGGGTTTGCCGGAAAGCGTCCGTGCGAACCCGTCTCAACATCCAAAATCCCACGTCGGAACCGGCGCGGCTGCGCCAGACGGCGTAACCGCGACACATAGAGTTGCCAAGTGGAATCTGTCACCCGCCCCGTTGGCCACCTTCCCCCGTCCGTGTACTGGCGCCGACGGGCGATCGTGTTGGTCGGCCTCGCCGTTCTGATCGCGCTCGTGGCGTGGGCGTGCACCGCCGGGGGCGGGGACGGCGACGACAAGAAGAACACCTCCGCCGAGAGCACCGCACCGACGGGCTCCGGTTCGCCGGCGCCGATCGGGCCCGGCCCGACCGACGGCACCGCGAGCGGCGGCCCGACCACCGGCTCGCCCGGTGCGACGGGTCCCAGCGGCACCGCCGGCAGCCCCAGCGGCGGTGCCAGCGGCAGCCCCGGCGCCACCGGCGGTACGGCCGCTCCCGGCGCGAACCCGGGCGCGAGCCAGGCCCCGCCGCCCGGCCAGCCCGCCCCCACCGGCGGCGCGACCGTCAACGGCATGCTGGCCTGCCAGTTCCCCGGCAACGCGGAGCTGGTCGTGACCGGGGACCGGCCGCAGGACACCAAGTTCCGGGTAGGCGAGCAGGTGAAGCTGACCCTGGAGGTCCGCAACACCGGCCGCGAGACGTGCGCCGTCGACATGTCGCAGCGCGCCGCGACGGTCGAGATCCGGTCCGGCAACGACCGCATCTGGTCGCCCGCCGACTGCGCCTCCGGCACCCCGGAGATCACCCAGATCCAGCCGGGCAAGTCCGTCACCCGCACCTGGACCTGGACCTGGAACCGCAGCGACCCGGCACGCTGCTCCGGCCCCGCGCCGACGCTGAGCACGCCGCCGCCGGGCGCGCTGTTCACCGCGACCGGCAAGGTCGCCGGGATGCAGTGGGCCAGCCAGCCCTTCAAGTGGCTCGTGGCGCAGTAGCGCCCCGCGCGCCGACCGCGCAGTGTGAACGGAAGGACCCCGCCGACTCGGCGGGGTCCTTCCGCGTTTTCGGTGGCCGCCCGGCACGAGTGATGGGGGACGCGGACCGGATCGAGGGGACCGTCGCCGGGCGGCCGCCCGCCCGGCACACGCGAACGCCCCCGCCGGAATCGGTGGGGGCGTTCGCGCAGTGCGGGCCTGTGGCGTGCTGGGGGCATGCCGCGGCGGGCAGGTCGGATCAGACGTACCGCTCCAGGATCGAGGACTCCGCGAGGCGCGACAGGCCCTCGCGGACGCTGCGCGCCCGGGCCTCGCCGACGCCGTCGACCGCCTGGAGGTCGTCGACGCTCGCGGCCAGCAGCTTCTGCAGCCCGCCGAAGTGCTCCACCAGCCGCTCGATGACCACCGGTGGCAGGCGCGGCACCTTGGCGAGCAGGCGGTAGCCGCGCGGGCTGACCGCCGAGTCGAGGACCTCGGCACTGGACGTGAAGCCCAGCGCCCGGGCCACCGTCGGCAGGTCCAGCAGGTCGGTGTGGGTCAGGCCGTCGAGCTCGTCGAGCACGTCCGCCTCGGTACGCCCCCGCTTGAGCGCGCGCTCCGGGATGTAGTCGCGCGAGACCAGCGAGCGGTCCGGCTCGACCCCGGCGATCAACTCTTCGAGCTGGAGCGAGAGCAGGCGGCCGTCGGTACCCAACTCCGTGACGTACCCGTCGATCTCACGGGCGATCAGACGCACCATCTCCAACCGCTGGGAGACCGCGCACACGTCGCGCACCGTGACCAGGTCCTCGATCTCCAGCGCGGAGAGCGTGCCGGCCACCTCGTCGAGCCGCAATTTGTAGCGCTCCAGGGTCGCCAGCGCCTGGTTGGCCCGCGACAGGATCGCCGCCGAGTCCTCCAGGACGTAGCGGCGCCCGTTCACGTACAGCGCGATCAGGCGCATCGACTGGCTCACCGAGACGACCGGGTACCCGGTCTGCTTGTTGACGCGCTCGGCCGTGCGGTGCCGGGTGCCCGTCTCCTCGGTGGGGATCGACGGGTCGGGCACCAGTTGCACGCCGGCCCGCACGATCTTGGTGAAGTCCTTGTCGACCACCAGGGCGCCGTCCAGCTTGCACAGCTCGCGCAGCCGGGTCGCGGAGAACTCGACATCCAGCACGAACCCGCCCGTGCACAGCGTTTCGACCGTCTTGTCGAAGCCGAGGACGATCAGGCCGCCGGTGTTCCCGCGCAGGATGCGTTCCAGGCCGTCGCGCAGGGCCGTGCCCGGCGCCACAGCCATCAGCGAAGCCCGTACCAGGGCCTGATCGGTCGCGCCCTTGTCGGTCCGGTCATTCGTTGCCACAGAACTCCCCGTGGTCGTTGCCGTCCCCGGCTGCGGCGGCCGGGATCCGGTCCGGAGACTGCTCCGGATGGCGGCCCCGCTGCCGCTGAGAAAGATCGGTGGAAAAGTCTACCGGTGAGACACAAGGGAGAATGCGCGCAGCGCCTCGGAGATGTCCGCCACTTCCGTCACGCGCATGCCGTCGGGCACCTTTCCGGGGTCCGGAGGCACCAGTGCGTGCGTGAATCCGAGCCGGTGCGCCTCCGCGAGCCGCCGCTGCACGCCGGTCACCCGGCGCACCTCGCCGGCCAGTCCGACCTCGCCGATCGCGACGAGTTTGGAGGGCAGCGGATGGTCGGCGGCCGCCCCCGCGAGGGCCAGCGCGGCGGCCAGGTCGGCGGCGGGCTCGGTCAGGCGTACGCCGCCGACCGTCGCGGTGTAGATCTCCGTCTTGTCGAGCCGTACGCCGCCGCGTCGCTCCAGCACGGCCAGCACCATCGCCATCCGCGCCGAGTCCAGGCCCGAGGTCGCCCGCCGCGGCGTGGGGATCTGGGACGGCGCCACGAGCGCCTGCACCTCGGCGACCAGGGGGCGCTTGCCCTCCAGCGTGACCGTCACGCAGGTCCCCGCGACCGGCTCCTTGCGCTGGGTGAGGAACAGCCCGCTCGGGTCGGCCAGGCCCTTGATGCCCTCGTCGTGGAGTTCGAAGCAGCCGACCTCGTCGGCGGTGCCGTACCGGTTCTTGATCGCGCGGACCAGCCGCAGGCGGGCGTGCCGGTCGCCCTCGAAGTGCAGGACGACGTCGACGAGGTGTTCGAGCAGGCGCGGGCCCGCGATCGAACCGTCCTTCGTGACGTGCCCGACGATGATCGTGGCGATGCCGCGCTCCTTCGCGATGCGGATCAGCCCGCCCGCGACCTCGCGCACCTGCGACACGCCGCCCGGCGCGCCGTCGATCTCCGGCGACGCGATCGTCTGCACCGAGTCGACCACCAGCAGCGCGGGCTTGACCGCGTCGACGTGCCCCAGCACCGCCGACAGGTCCGTCTCGGCGGCGAGGTACAGGTGGTCGTTGAGCGCGCCGATGCGCCCGGCCCGCAGCCGCACCTGCGACGCGGACTCCTCGCCGGTGATGTAGAGCGTGGGGGCCTGCGGGGTGGCGAACGCGCTCGCGACGTCCAGCAGCAGCGTGGACTTGCCGACCCCCGGCTCGCCGGCCAGGAGGATCACCGCGCCCGGCACCACGCCGCCGCCGAGCACCCGGTCCAGTTCGTCGACGCCGGTCGTGTGGAACCGGGCCGCCTCGACGTCGACGCGCCCGATCGGCAGCGCGGGCGAGGTGACCGGCCCCGCGGTGACGGTACGGAGCTTCGACTGCGAGCCGAACTCCGTGACCGTGCCCCAGGCCTGGCACTCGGGGCAGCGGCCCAGCCACTTCGGCGTGGTCCACCCGCACTCGGTGCAGCGGTACGAGGGGCGTGCCTTGGCGGACGCCGACGTGGTCTTGGCCATGGGCGGCACGGTAGCCCCCGGCACCGACACCGCGTTGCCCGCCGCGGTCCGCGGGTCGGTCCCGGACCACCCGGATCGCGGGGGAACGCCCGCATTTCCGGGGCACGGAACGGTCAAGGGATTGTGACAGGAAGACTGGAATCGAGTGGTCGTCCGCCAAAACCGTAGTGGCGCGGTCCATGCGTGCGTACGGTGTGGCCTCATGCATGGTGGGGGAGCACCGGTCGTGGGGGCCGGGGTTGCCGTAGCGCTTGCGCGCGGCCACGAGAAGGGGACGCCCGAGGGCGTCGCGGAACTCTATGACGCGTACGCGGACGGGCTGTTCGCGTACTGCCGCACGATGACCGGCGACGAACGCGTAGCCGGGGAAATCGTGCACGACACAGTGGTGGTCGTCCGTTCGCGGGCGGCCGGGCTGAGCGGCGACGCGCAACTGCGCGCGCTGATGTACGCGGTCGCCCGGAGCGAGTGCGTGCGGCACGGGGGAGCACGGCCGCACGCCATGCGCACGGCGCCGACGGCGGCGGAATCCGGTCAGGTCTGGCGGCCCAACGTGGTGGTCCTGGGGGCGGTACGCGACCGCGCCCGGCTCCTCCCGCTGGTCCCCGTCGCCCTGGCGGGCGTCGACCCGCCCGCGCGCGAGGCCCTGGAGCTGTCCGTACGGCACGGCCTGGCACCCGCCGAACTGGCCCGGGTGCTCGGCGTGTCGGAGCGCCAGGCGGAACGTCTGGCGGACCGCGGGCGCGAGCAGTTCGCGGCGTGCCTCCGGGTGCATGCCGTGTGCGTGCACCCGGATCAGGAGTGCGCGGAGCTCGCGGTACTGCTGCCGACCGGCGTGGTGTCGGGCGCGACGCTGCCCGAACCGGTCGAGGCCGGCATGCGGGTGCCGACCACGCTGCACGTCGACTCGTGCGAGTTGTGCGTGCCGTTCCGGCCCGCACTCGCGGCGGCCGACCTCGACCCCGACGTCGTGGACGCGCTCGTGGCCACCGGGCCCGCGCGGCCGGCGCCGCTCTCGGTACGTGCGGCGCTGCTGCGCACCTCGGCCCACGGCGCGCGCGGCGCGCACGGGCACGGGCTGGTGGTCGCGCGCGCGGTGCGCGCCGGGCGCGACGGGTTCCCGCGTACGCGCCGCCGCGGCCGGGCGCCGCTCGCGACCGCCGCGGTCGCCGCGGCGGCCGGACTGCTCATGATCGTCGCGCTGGTCGCCTCGGACGGCTCCACCGGCACCGGCGACCACGGCAACGCGCCCGTCGCGCTGGCCTCGTCGCCGCCCCCGACGCCGGGGGCGATACCCGAGCCCGGCATCGCCGGCGCGGGGGTACCCGGAGCCGCGGTCGAGGCGCCGACGTCGGCCGCCGCGCCGACCGCCGCGCCGGGCACCGCGGTTCCGTCGGCCGGGAAACCCTCGGCGACCGCGTCGCGCACACCGGGCACCTCGGGAACACGGACCCCGTCCTCGGGCGGCCCCAAGGGCAGCGGCGGGCCGCAGAACGGCCAGGACGACGGGCAGGGGAACGGCCAGGGCGGTACCCAGGGCGGCGCCAGGATCGCCGGCGTGGACGACCCCGGCGCGCCGGGCTCCGGAAGCGCGCGGCTGGTCGTCCTCACTCCGGCCCTCGCGTTCACCCAGGGCAACACGTCCGGGACGCTGCGCCTTTCGGCCGTCGGCGGACAGGTCACCTGGTCGCTCGGCGTGTCGGCGCCGTGGGTCACGGTGTCGCGGACCTCCGGGACGCTGCGCTCGGGCGGCACCGTCTCGGTCACCGTGTCGTGGGACCGGAGCAAGGCGCCGGCGGGGCGTACGGCCACCGCGGTCGTCACGGTCGGACCGGGAGGCGAGACGGTCACCGTCACCGGGCCCGGGAGGTAGGCGTGCTCCGGAGGTAGCCGTGCTCGGGAGGCAGGCGGGAGGCGGAGCAACGGGTCCGGCAGGGAGAACGGTCCGACTTGACCCGATACGCGTCACCAGTGACGACGATTCACTCGGAAGTGTGATTATCGATCCCGAAAGACGTATGAAAGTGCAATTCACCTGAGTTCCGGGGTGTGCGCCGCCTACGTTCGCCCGTGTGACGGAATCGGTGACGACGGGAGCGGCCCCTGCGGCGGCGCCCCACGCAGCACAGTCCTGGGGACGGGCGGCCTACGACGCCTATGCGGAGGGGCTCTACACCTACGGCCTGTCCGTGCTGCGCGACCACTCCGCCGCCGCGTCCGCGCTGCGCAGCACCTTCGTCCTCGCCGACCGCCATATCGGCCGCCTGCCCGACCTCGGCCTGCTCAAGCCGTGGCTGTACGCCCTGGCCAGGTACGAATGCCTGGTGCGCCTCGACGGCGGCGGCCCCGTCGCGCTCCCCGACCCGGCGCCCGGGCCCGGCCCCGACTCCGAGGAGCCGTCCGCGTCCGGCGCGATCCCGGTGCAGGGCCGCCGCGCCGCGCGCGAGCGGGGAGAACTCGCGCTGCTCGCCTGGCCCGAGTCGGTCGGCCTGGACGCGGAGCACCGCGAGGCGCTGGAACTGTCCGTACGGCACGGCCTGGAGCCCCGCGGGCTCGCCGCGGTGCTCGGCTGGGAAGAGGACCACGCCCGGCGCACGCTCCTGCACGCCGGGCGCGAGGTGGACCGTACCCGCGCCGCGCTCGAAGGTGCGCGCGCCGCCGTGAGCTGTCCCGACGGCCCCGGCCTCGCCGCCGACGCCGCGAGCCCGGGCGTACGCGACCGCCTGGTGGAGCACGTCGACGCATGCCGCCGCTGCCGCCCGCACGTACGGCTCGCCGCGGCGCGCCTGGTGCCCATCGCCGGCGCCGCCGCGGACCCGCACCCGCTGCCCACGATCACGCCGCCCGACGAACTGCGCACCCAGGTGCTCGGCGACGTCGGCCGCGGCCGCTCCGCCCACCGACCCGCTGAACTGACGCGCCGGGTCGCGGAGTTCGACCGCGCGGGCTTTCCCGTCTTCCGCTCCCGGGCGGGCCGCGGGCGTCCCGGGCGCCGCCGCATGACCGCGGTCGCGGCGGCCGTGCTCGTCATCGTCGCGGCGGTCCCCGCCTTCGCGCTGTGGCAGGCCGTGCACCGCAACGACGCCACGCATGTGCGGGCCTCGACCATCTCGGCGGCGCGCGTCACGACGGTCGGGCCGGCGTACGGCGACGACGCGACACGCGAGCCCACGGGGGCCGCGGACACCCGGCAGGGCAGCCGGGGCAGCCAGGGCAGCAGCCCGGCGAACCGGCCCCTCCCGTCGTCGCCGGCGCCTCCGGCCGCGCCGCAGCCCGGCGGCAGGTCGGGCGTGCAGGCGGCGCAGACCCCGGCGGCGCCGGGGCCGGCCGCCGCCGGACCGGTGGCTCCGCAACCGGTCGCGCCGCCTCCCGCGGTCGACGACCGGGCCGCCCCGGGCGGTACCGGGCCCGGGCAGGCCCCGACCGCACCCGTCGTCGACGTGGCGCACGACCGCGACCGCACGGTCGTCACGTTGCGCAACGCCGGGCCTGTGCCGGTCGATTGGACGGCCGAGACGGCGGCGGCCTGGCTCCGGCTGAGCCGTACCTCGGGCACGCTTGCCCCCGGCGAGACCGCGACCCTGACGGTCACCGTCGACTCGGCGAAGGCGCCCAGCGGTTCGTGGACCGCGAACATCCGTATTCAGCCGGGGAGTTCGCAGGTGACGATCGAGGGCAGCACCAACGCGGGCGGGGAGCCGTCCACGTCGCCGAAGCCCAGCGACTCCGGGACGCCCGGCGCGACGGTGTCACCGACGGCGTCGGGCAGCGCGTCCGCCCGGCGCTGACCGGCGCGGCGTTCGATCGTCCGCCCGGTCCGGAGCGGGGGCAGACCGGTTTCAGGCCGGAGCCGCGTCGGGATCAGCCCGGACTCAGACAGGGTTCGGACCGCGGTCAGGCCGGGTCCGCCGGGTGCGGTGCGTACCGCGAGGCCATGTGCGCCTCGCACGCCTTCGCCAGCTCCTCGTACGCCGGGTCGCCCATCAGCTCGCGCAGCTCGGGTGCGTACGACACGTACACCGGGTCCCCGCCCACGTGCGCCTCGGTCGCCCCGGTGCACCACCAGTGCAGGTCGTGCCCGCCCGGGCCCCAGCCGCGCCGGTCGTACTCGCCGATGCCGACCAGCAACACCCGCGTGTCGTCCGGGCGGTCCACCCAGTCGAAGGTGCGCCGGATCGGGAGCTGCCAGCACACGTCGGGCTTGGCCTCCAGCGGATGCCGCCCCTCGCGCAGCGCCTGTGCGTGCAGCGCGCAGCCCTCGCCGCCCGCGAAGCCCGGCCGGTTGAGGAACAGGCATGCGCCGTCCACGCGCCGCGTGCGCGGCTCGTCGTCCTCGTCGGGCTCGGTGACGCCGTCGGCGGTGCCCGTCGCGTGGTGCTGCCATGTCTCGGGGGTGAGTCGGTCGACCCACTCCATGACGCGCTTCTCGTCGTCGTCGTCCGACCAGTGCGCGCCGAGCGTGCAGCAGCCGTCCGCGGCCCGCCCCGCGGCGATGCCCTGGCAGCCGCTGCCGAACACGCAGGTCCAGCGCGACGTCAGCCAGGTGAGGTCGCAGCGGAAGACCTGCTCGGCGTCCTCCGGATCCTCGCGCGGTGCGGGGTCGGAGAACTCGAACCAGGCTCGGGGGAAGTCCAGACTTACTTCGGGCACGGGCCAAGCGTAGACGTGTGTCCGTCCGTCTCCTCGCCACCTCACCGAGAGCGGGCGCACTTCGGGCCGTGTTCTTCGCGCCCCGCAGTTCGGGCCGCTCGCCCGGTCGCACGCACCGCCGCCCGCCCGGTCGCACGCACTGAGGCATACGCTCCGGGTCCGCAGGTCCGGGCGAGTACGATCGGTTACGGGCTCTGGCCCTGCGCGTTGCCCTTGCACGCACGCATCGCACGCACGCAGAACGGGCCGCCGGGGCCCGGCGCGACGCGGGCCACCCGGCAAGATCCGAACGAGAGGTCCTGGCGTCGAACATGCGACTCGGTGTACTCGACGTGGGCTCCAACACAGTCCACTTGCTCGTGGTCGACGCCCATCCGGGTGCTCGGCCGCTTCCGGCGTACTCGCACAAGACCGATCTGCGGCTCGCCGAGCTCCTGGAGCCGGACGGCCGCCTCGGGGAGCCGGGGGTCGACCGCCTCGTCGAGACCGTGGCCGACGCGCTGGAAGTGGCCGAGGACAAGGGCGTCGAGGACCTGCTGCCGTTCGCGACGTCCGCGCTGCGCGAGGCGCCCAACGGTGAGGACGTGCTCGCCCGGGTCCGCCGCGAGACCGGCGTCGACCTCCAGGTGCTGACCGGTGCCGACGAGGCCCGGCTCACCTTCCTCGCGGTACGCCGCTGGTTCGGCTGGTCCTCCGGCCGCCTGCTGGTGCTCGACATCGGGGGCGGCTCGCTGGAGGTCGCCGCCGGGATAGACGAGGAGCCGGACGCCGCCGTCTCGCTGCCGCTGGGCGCCGGGCGCCTGACCCGCGCGTGGCTGCACGGCGACCCGCCCGGTGGGGACGAGGTACGCGTGCTGCGCAAGCACGTACGCACCGAAATCGCCCGTACCGTGGCCGAGTTCAGCAGGCTGGGCCGCCCCGACCACGTCGTGGCCACCTCCAAGACCTTCAAGCAGCTCGCCCGCATCGCGGGGGCGCCGGCGTCGAGCGAGGGCCCGTACATCAAGCGCGTGCTCACCCGGGCCTCGCTGGCCGAGTGGCTCCCGCGCCTGGCCGCGATGACCGCGGACGAGCGCGCCGCGCTCCCCGGCGTCTCCGAGGGCCGGGCCTCGCAACTGGTCGCCGGCGCGGTCGTCGCGGACGCCGCGCTGGACCTGCTCAACGTGCAGCAGTTGGAGATCTGCCCGTGGGCGCTGCGCGAGGGCATCATCCTGCGGCGGCTCGACTGGATGGCGGGCCACTGACGCACCGGATCCGGCGGCGGAACCCCGTCGGAACGGGACGTTCCAGGTCAGCGCGCGGCGAACGTGCGCGTAGGGGGTCCCGACGCCGTTCACGCGTTCTACTCTTGGCGACGTGGCCGACCCCAGGGATCCCCTCGATCACTACGCGCACCGCCCCGCGAACGGGCTCGCGGTGCCGACGGTCGCAGCCGTGCCCGCCACGGAAGCGCGCGTACCGGACGCCATCCTGCGTGTCCCGGACGCCAAGATCGCCCTGTCCACCGCGTCCGTCTACCCCGACACGACCGCCGACGCCTTCGAGATGGCGGCGCGACTCGGCTACGACGGCGTCGAGGTCATGGTCTGGACCGACCCCGTCAGCCAGGACATAGAGGCCCTGCGGCGGCTCTCGGACCACCACGGCGTCCCGGTGCTCGCGGTGCACGCGCCGTGCCTGCTGATCACCCAGCGTGTGTGGGGCACCGACCCCTGGGACAAGCTCGTGCGGGCCCGCATCGCGGCGGAGCGCCTGGGTGCGCGGACCGTGGTCGTGCACCCGCCGTTCCGCTGGCAGCGCGGGTACGCCCGGGACTTCGTCCGCGGCATCCACCGCATGGCCGACGAGACCGACGTGATGTTCGCGGTGGAGAACATGTACCCGTGGCGCTACCGGGACAAGGAGGTCGCCGCGTACGCGCCCGACTGGGATCCCACCGACGAGGACTTCCGGCACTTCACCCTCGACCTGTCGCACACCGCCACCTCGCGCGTCGACGCCATGGCGCTGGCCGCCAAGATGGACCGCCGCCTCGGGCACGTGCACCTCGCCGACGGCAGCGGGTCGATCAAGGACGAGCACCTGATCCCCGGCCGCGGTACGCAGCCGTGCGCCGAGCTGCTGGAGCGGCTGGCCCGCCAGGCGTTCGCCGGGACGGTGGTGCTGGAGGTCAACACGCGGCGCATCTTCTCGCGCGCGGAGCGCGAGGCGGACCTCGCCGAGGCGCTCGCCTTCACGCGCCTGCACCTCGCGGCGCCTGCCGAGGTCCCCGGATATGGCCGGTGACCTGCCCGGCGGGCCGATCGACCCCGCCGACCCCGGTGGCCCCGCCGACCCTGCCGACCCCGCCGACTCCGCCGATCCGGACGGCTTCCCGCGGCGGCGCGGGCCCGGGCGCCCGGCCGGCCGCCGCGGCGGTGCGGCCGACACCCGGCGCCAGATCCTGGATGCCGCCCGGACCGAGTTCGCCCGGGCCGGCTACGCGGGGACATCGGTACGCGGCATCGCCCGCACCGCGGGCGTGGACCCCGCCCTCGTGCACCACTACTTCGGGCCCAAGGAGAGCGTGTTCGTCGCGGCCCTGGACCTGCCGTTCGACCCCGACCGGCTGGTGCCGGACATCCTGTCCGGCGGTCCCGACCACATGGGCGAGCGCCTCGCGCGCTACTTCTTCAGCCTGTGGGAGGACCCGGAGATCCAGCCGCGCCTGCTCGCGCTGCTGCGCACGGTCCTGTCCGGCGATGCCGCGGCAGGCCTGATCAGCGACTTCATGACCACCGAGATGGTCACCCGGCTGGCCCGCGAGCTGGACACCCCCGACGCGCTCCTGCGCGCGAACATGTGCGGCGCGCAGCTGATGGGGCTCGCCTTCACGCGGTACGTCCTGTGCATGGAGCCGGTGGCGAGCACCGACGTCGACACGCTCGTGGCGTCGGTCGGCCCGACCCTCCAGCGCTACCTCTGCGGCGACTGACCGCGGGCGCGTCGTGGCCGCATCCTGGACGTCCCCCACACCCTTCGCGGCACGGACGTAAGCTCGGGGTACCGCAATCGTCGGAAGCCCGGCCCTCACGGTCCCGGGCGCGCCGTCGACCAGGACTACGAGCGAGAGGGTGTGCCCAGTGCCGCAGCTGAGGTCTCGGACGGTCACCCACGGCCGCAACATGGCGGGCGCCCGGGCGCTGCTGCGCGCCGCGGGCGTCGAGCGCGAGGACTTCGGGAAGCCGATCATCGCGGTCGCGAACAGCTTCACCGAGTTCGTACCGGGGCACACCCACCTCGCGCCCGTCGGCCGCATCGTGTCCCAGGCGATCAAGGACGCGGGCGGCATTCCGCGCGAGTTCAACACGATCGCCGTCGACGACGGCATCGCGATGGGCCACAGCGGCATGCTCTACTCGCTGCCGTCGCGCGAGCTGATCGCCGACGCGGTCGAGTACATGGTCAACGCGCACCAGGCGGACGCCTTCGTGGCCGTCTCCAACTGCGACAAGATCACCCCGGGCATGCTGATGGCCGCGCTGCGGCTCAACATCCCGACCGTGTTCGTGTCCGGCGGACCGATGGAGGCCGGCAAGGCCGTCATGGTCGACGGCACGGTCCGCGCGCACCTCGACCTGATCACCGCGATCTCCGACTCCGCGTCCGACGCCGTCTCCGACGAGGACCTGGAGCGCATCGAGGAAGCCGCGTGTCCCACCTGCGGCTCCTGCGCGGGCATGTTCACCGCCAACTCGATGAACTTCCTGGTCGAGGCCATGGGCCTGGGCCTGCCCGGCAACGGCTCGGTGCTCGCCACGCACACCGCCCGCAAGGCGCTGTACGAGCAGGCCGGCGCGACCGCCGTCGAGCTGTGCCGGCGCTACTACGACCAGGACGACGAGACCGTCCTGCCGCGCAGCATCGCCACCCGCGACGCGTTCGAGAACGCCATGGCGCTCGACATCGCGATGGGCGGCTCGACCAACACGATCCTGCACTTGCTGGCCGCCGCGCAGGAGGGCGAGATCGACTTCGACATGGGCGACATCGACGCCCTGTCGCGCCGCGTCCCGTGCCTGGCCAAGGTCGCCCCCAACAACGCGCCGTACCACGTCGAGGACGTGCACCGCGCGGGCGGCGTCCCGGCCCTGCTGGGCGAGTTGCAGCGGGCGGGCCTGCTGCACGAGAACGTGCACGCGGTGCACGCCGACTCGCTCGCCGAGTGGCTCAAGACCTGGGACGTGCGCGGCGGTTCGCCGTCGCCCGAGGCCGTCGAACTGTTCCACGCCGCCCCCGGCTGCGTGCGCTCGGCCACCGCGTTCAGCCAGTCCGCGCGCTGGGAGACGCTGGACCTCGACGTCGAGACGGGCTGCATCCGCGACGCCGCCCACGCGTACAGCCAGGACGGCGGCCTGGGCATCCTGGTCGGCAACCTCGCCGTGGACGGCTGCGTCGTGAAGACCGCGGGCGTCGACGAGTCCATCTGGACCTTCTCCGGCCCGGCGGTCGTCGTCGAGTCGCAGGAGGACGCCGTCGACGCGATCCTCACCAAGCGCGTCAAGGAGGGCGACGTGGTCGTCGTCCGCTACGAGGGCCCCAGGGGCGGCCCGGGCATGCAGGAGATGCTCTACCCGACGTCCTTCCTCAAGGGCCGCGGCCTCGGCGCCAAGTGCGCGCTGATCACCGACGGCCGCTTCTCCGGCGGCACCTCGGGCCTGTCCATCGGCCACGTCTCCCCGGAGGCGGCGGCCGGCGGCGTGATCGCCCTGGTCGAGGACGGCGACACCATCTCCATCGACATCCCGAACCGCTCGATCGTCCTCGACGTCCCCGACGCCGAACTGGACGCCCGCCGCGAGAAGCTGCTCGCCACCCTCGGCAAGTACCGCCCCGCGACCCGCACCCGCGAGGTCAGCACGGCCCTCAAGGCCTACGCCGCGATGGCCACCTCCGCCGACAAGGGCGCCGTCCGCGACGTATCCCTCCTCGACTGACCCGACCACCACGCCCCGGCCCCGCCCCTCCCCGGAGGAAGCGGGGCCGCCGCGTTGTGGTCGGCGGAGTAGGCGTGCCGGGGCTGTCGCTGTGCGACCGCTGAGCAGGGGCCGCCCCGTCAACGTCTGCGCAGTTTTACGCGGCCTGCGGATGATCATGCCGAGCACGTACCGTGGGGAACGCAGCGAACCACCGACGCCCTTGGAGAGCGATGACCACGCAGCCGGACGCCCCCGGGGGAGCGCATCGCATCGCGCAGCCTGCCAGCACGGCCGAGGGATTGCGTGCTGCTCTCGCTGCAATAGCCCCAGATTCCCTGCCGACCTTCGACGCCGAGCGAGCCGTGGCCCTGCAGCAGGCGCGGGAGCAGGTGAGCGCAGCACCCATGCGCCGTTTCGTCGGCCAGTGGGCTGTCTACGTGGCCGTCGAGCGTCATCCGGACCGGGCCGCCCGGTTCAGAGCCCTGGAGGCGCGCGCCGCGGAGGTCGACGACATCGGCGAGGCGCGCGCTCTGGCGGCCGAAATCGGCCGCATTCTCGACGCGGCTTGTGCTGAGGCGGGCATCGAGCGCCCTCGGGGAACGATGTGAGCGATCAGGACGAATGGCGTTGGGAGTACGACCCTGACGCCGAGCACGTCATCACGGGCTTACCGCCGCACGTGGTCGCCGAAGTTGAGCGGCTGGCCTCCGAAATGGTGGAGCTGGCCCAGGTCGGCGTCGACGTCACGGACATCGGGGAAGGCCCCCGGCGAGGTGTTCCGGGTGGGGTGCGGCGAATCCCGCTGCTCGCCGATGGCTGGTTCTACGCGTTGCCGCTGCCGCGTTTGCGCCTGATCGCCATCACGCGGGTGATCCCGCCGTTCGCCGACTTGTAGCCGCGCGAGGCTGTGCCGTCGTCGGCGCGGGCGGGAATGCGGCGGGCTCGACTCGCTCGGGGCGTTCCTCGCGCTCACCGAGAGCGAAGGCGCCGCGCATGACTCCGATGACGGCCACCGCGGTGCGCGTCCTGCGCCAACTGCGCCACGACCCCCGCACGATCGCCCTGAGGCTGGTGGTGCCGTGCGTGCTGCTGGCCCTGCTGCGCCGGCTCCACGACGGGCAGCAGCACTTGTTCGACAGGATCGGCGGCCCGCTGCTCGGGATCTTCCCGTCCATCGTGATGTTCCTGGTGACCTCGGTCGCCACGCTGCGCGAGCGCTCGACCGGCACGCTGGAGCGGCTGCTCACCATGCCGATCCGCAAGTTCGACATCATCGGCGGGTACGGCCTGGCCTTCGGCCTCGTCGCGGTCGTGCAGGCGGTCCTCGCCACCGGCCTCCTCCGAGTTCCAGGCCGTGCGGTTCATGCCGGCCGTCGTCCTGCCGCAGTTCCTGCTGTGCGGGCTGCTCGTGCCGCGCGATCAGATGCAGCCGGTGCTGGAGGCTGTTTCGGACCTGCTGCCGCTGTCGTACGCGGTCGACGCGATGGTCCGACTGAGCGAGGAAGGCGGCGTCGACGGCGCGCTGCTGCGCGACATCGGGGTCATCGCGGGTTGCGTTGTGGCCGCAGTTGCGCTGGGTGCCCTGACCCTGCGCCGCCGCACCAGGTAGAACTGTCGGAGCAAAACCGGCCGGTAATCACCGGTGACACCGGTCGGCTGTGCACGCAGCGTGCGACAAGTCGAGCCGTCATGTCGAACAGGCATGGCGAATCCAACATCAGGGGAGGCCGCGCCATGGGTGTGAGTCGGCGGGAAGTCCTGCGGTACACCGCGGTGGGAGCCGCGGCCGTGGGCGGCGGCGCAGCGCTCACCGGCTGCTCGGACGACGACAAGAAGGACCCGCCGAAGGACGGTGCCTCCGGCACCCCCGGCTCGCAGCAGCCCTCCGGCCCGCCCGTCGAGCCCAACGCCTGGAGCACCACCGTCGAGCGCACTCTCGTGCTCGGCCCGGAGGGCGCCGGCGGCTACCGCAAGGTCGTCGAGGGGCCGGGCGAGCCGTACGTCCTGCGCGGCGACCTGGCCGCACCCGACGCGACGGGGGAGCCCGCGGTCAAGGCCCGCGCCGCGACCCGCAAGCCGGTCATCGCGTTCACCCAGCTCAGCGACCTGCACATCCTCGACTGCCAGTCGCCCGCGCGGGTCGAGTTCCTGGACCGGAACCGCGACCCCGGCGAGCCGTTCGCGGCGCTGCTGCCGGTCGAGGGGGCGTACCGGGCCCAGGAGATGCTGTCGGCGCAGGTCGCCGAGGCGATGGTGCGGGCCGTGAACAAGATCGAGAAGGGCCCCGTGACCGGTGCGCCGGTCGCCTTCACGATCGTCACCGGCGACAACACCGACAACGTGCAGTACAACGAACTGCGCTGGTACATCGATGTGTTGGACGGCGGCAAGGACGTCCGCCCGGACTCCGGCGACCCGAACAAGTACGAGGGCGTCGCGGACCACGTCGCCTACGACGAGCGCTACTGGCACCCGGACGGCACCCCGCCCGGCGCCGCCGACGACGTCCCGCGCGCCAAGTACGGCTTCCCGACCGTGCCCGGACTGCTCGACGCCGCCCGCAAGCCCTTCAAGGCCACCGGCCTCAAGACGCCCTGGTACAGCGCCTACGGCAACCACGACGGTCTCGCCCAGGGCAACCTGCTGCCCAGCGAGGCGATCATGAAGGCCGCGGTCGGCGACCGCAAGGTGACCGGCCTCGCGCCCGGCGTCAACCTCGTGAGCCTCCTGGTCCAGGTGCAGGGCGGCAACCAGCAGGCCGTGCAGACGCTGCTCTCCGGCCCGTCGCGCCCGGTCTCGGCCGACCCGGACCGCCGTCCGGTCACGCGTACCGACACGGTCAAGGAGCACTTCCGTACAGCCGGCAAGCCCGAGGGGCACGGCTTCACGCAGGAGAACGTCAGCGCGGGCACCGCGTACTACGCCGTGGACCACGACCGCGTCCGCTGCCTCACGCTCGACACCGTCAACACCAACGGCGGCTCCGAGGGTTCGCTGGACGCCGCGCAGTACGCGTGGCTGGAGGGCCGGCTGAAGGCGAACAGCTCGCGCTACCTCGACGAGCAGGGCAAGGAGGTGCAGAACGCGGTCCCGGACAAGATGTTCGTGGTCTTCAGCCACCACACGTCCACGTCGATGGACAACGCCAACGGCCCCGACCGCGTGCTCGGCCCGAAGGTGGTCGAACTGCTCAAGCGCTTCCCGAACGTCGTCGCGTGGGTGAACGGCCACTCGCACCGCAACACCGTGCGCCCCCACCCCCGGGCGGCGGGCAGCCCGTTGCCGGGCGGGTTCTGGGAGGTCAACACGGCCGCGCACATCGACTGGCCGCAGCAGGCGCGCATCGTCGAGATCGCCGACAACGGCGACGGCACGCTGTCGGTCTTCGGCACGATCGTCGACAGCGCCGCCCCGGCCGACCTCGCCCGCCGCACCGACGACCCGCTGGCGCTGGCCTCGCTGTCGCGCGAGCTGGCCGCCAACGACTGGCAGGAGCGCGAGCGCAAGGACCCGGCCGAGGACGGCAAGCGCGGCAAGGCGTCGGACCGCAACGTCGAGCTTCTGATGGCGGCGCCGGCCTGGCTCAGGAGCTGACACCGGGCTGCCGGGACCGCCAGGACCGCCAGGACCGCCAGGACCGCCAGGACCGCCAGGACCGCCGGGATCGGCAGTATCGACAGCACCGCCGGGACCCGTACGGATCCGGCAAAACGGACGCATTCGGACTTACTGTGGGGACGTGGGAGGCCGCACCGGCCGCCCGCGTCCCCACGCCGTTGTGCGGCGCCGCTCGTGAGGCGCCCTCCCCGCCGTCCCGCCGTCCGCCGTCCCGCCGTCCCGAAGCGAGGCACCGTGCTGCGCCAGGTCCTGCTTTCCGCGTCCCGGAGCGACAAGGTCAAGAACCTCGTCGAGACCGCCCCCGTCACGCGCTCACTCGTCCACCGGTTCGTCGCCGGAGAGCGCACCTTCGACGCGGTACGGGTGGCCGAGCACCTGGCCGCGCAAGGCCTCTACGCCAGCATCGACCACCTGGGCGAGGACACCGTCGACCCGGCGCGCGCACGGGTGACGCGGGACGCGTACGTCGCCCTCCTCGGCCGCCTCGACGACGCCGGACTCGCGGGCCACGCCGAGGTGTCCGTGAAGCTGTCGGCCATCGGCCGCTACCTGGCCGGCGACGGCGAGGCCGTCGCCCTCGACCACGTGCGCGCCATCTGCGAGGCCGCCAAGACCTGCGGCACCACCGTCACCCTCGACATGGAGGACCACTCCACCACCGACGCGACCCTGGCCGCGCTGCGCGAACTGCGGGCGGACTACCCGTGGGTCGGGGCGGTGCTCCAGGCGTACCTGAGGCGCACCGAGGCGGACTGCCGCGACCTGGCGGGGACCGGGTCGCGCGTACGCCTGTGCAAGGGGGCGTACGACGAGCCCGCCTCCGTCGCCTACACCGACCGCGCCGACGTCGACCGCAACTATGTGCGCTGCCTGAAGGTCCTGATGGCGGGCGGCGGCTATCCGATGGTCGCCACGCACGACCCCCGCATCATCGAACTGACCGGCATGCTCGCGGCCCGCAACCGCCGCGAACCGGGCACCTACGAGTACCAGATGCTGTACGGCGTCCGGCCCGGCGAGCAGACCCGCCTGGCGGCCCAGGGCGAAAGGGTGCGCGTGTACGTGCCGTACGGTGACCAGTGGTACGGGTACCTCATGCGCCGCCTGGCCGAGCGGCCCGCCAACATGACGTTCTTCCTGCGCTCCCTCGCCGGCCGGGGATAGCCCGGCCGGCGGAGGCACGCAGCCGCGTGACACGCATGTGGACATGTACGTGGACATGTACGTGGACACGAAACGCGGACGAGCACGTGGACCGGCAGACGGAGAGACAAGAGGTGGAGCACATGACCCAGCGGGTCGCGGTGATCGGCGCCGGCAAGATCGGCGAGGCGCTGCTGTCCGGCATGCTGCGCGGCGGCAAGCGCCCCGGCGACCTCTTGGTCACCGCGCGCCGCCCGGAGCGGGCCAAGGAACTCCACGACCGCTACGGCGTCGACGCCGTGAGCAACGCGGAGGCCGCGGAGGCCGCCGACACCCTCATCCTGACCGTCAAGCCGCAGGACATGGGCGCGCTGCTGGACGAGTTCGGCGCGCAGGTCCCGGCGGACCGCCTCGTCGTCTCCGGCGCCGCCGGCATCCCGACCGCGTACCTCGAGGCCCGGCTCGCGCACGGCACTCCGGTGGTCCGCGTCATGACCAACACCCCGGCGCTGGTCGACGAGGCCATGAGCGCGATCTCGGCGGGCGCGCACGCCACCGAGGACCACCTCAAGCGCACCGAGGAGATCTTCCAGGGCGTCGGCAAGACGATCCGCGTCCCGGAGAAGCAGCAGGACGCCGTCACCGCGCTGTCCGGCTCGGGCCCCGCGTACTTCTACCTCCTCGTCGAGGCGATGACCGACGCCGGGATCCTCCTCGGCCTGCCGCGCGCCGCCGCGCACGACCTCATCGTGCAGGCCGCCGTGGGCGCGTCCGTCATGCTCCGCGACTCCGGCGAGCACCCGGCGCTGCTGCGCGAGGCGGTCACCTCGCCGGCCGGCACCACCATTGCGGCGATCCGCGAACTGGAGAACCACGGCGTACGCGCGGCCCTGCTCGCCGCCCTCGAAGCCGCCGCCAACCGCTCGAAGGAACTGGCGGAGGGCCTCAAGTGACCCTGGCTCCCCGTCCCGGCCTGGTGATCTTCGACAACGACGGAGTCCTCGTCGACAGCGAGCGCATCGCCAATGCGGTCATGGCCGACATCCTCACCGGGTACGGCGTGCCGACCACCACCGAGGGAGCGATCCGCGACTACATGGGCGGATCGATGGCCCTGGTCCGTGCCGTGATCCGGGAACGCCACGGCCGCGACTTGCCCGCCGAGTTCGAAGACACCTACCACGACGCCGCGTTCGCCGCCTTCCGCGCCGAACTCACCGCCGTTCCGGGGGTGTCCGACCTCCTCGGCGCCCTGGCCGCGGCCGGCATCCCGTACTGCCTGGCGTCCTCGGGCACCCACGACCGCATCCGCCTGACCCTCACCACCACCGGCCTCATCGACCGCTTCGCCGACGCGGCGATCTTCAGCAGCCAGGACGTGGCCCACGGCAAGCCGGCCCCCGACCTGTTCCTCCTGGCCGCCGAGAAGATGGGCTTCGCCCCCGAGGACTGCGCGGTGATCGAGGACAGCCCGCTGGGCGTGACCGCCGCCCGCGCCGCCGGGATGCGCGTCTACGGCCACACCGCCCTGACCCCGCCCGAACGCCTGGCCGAAGCCGACGCGCTCTTCGCCGCGATGACCGAGGTGCCGGCCCTCCTGGGCTTGTGACGGTCCGCAATGGGGAGAAAGGCGGAGTCCCCCGTGCGGGGGATACGGATCATCGCTGCGGTCGAGGTCCGCAACGTGCGACCGCGGCGAGTGTGGACGCATGGAGATCACGTGCCCCGAATCGACCGCCGGCGCCGACGGCGTTGCCGCCGCTGACGACGCTGCCGCCGCCACGCCGCCGCCGACGGCGGTCGTCGACGCCGCAGAAGCTTCCCGCCGTCAGAAGGCGCGCCGACGGCTCGGCATCGGCGGGGTCGTCGCCTGCCTCCCGTACCTGGGCCTCAAGCTCCTGTGGATCTGCGGCCTCGACGTCGGTGTGATCGACCGCGGCGAAGTCAGCCGTGCCGGGTGGATCGCGGTCAACCTGATCACGTTCGTGATGGACGGCATCGCGGCGCTCATCGCGTACGCGCTCACCCGCCCCGGCGGCCCCCGGGGGCGCTCGTGGCTGGTCACGCTGCCCATGTGGGTGGCGTCCGGGCTGCTCGCGGTGATCATGGCGGCGGTGCCGCTGAGCCTTGCCGGCATGCTGTTCGGTGCGCAAAACCCCTTCGCGGGCGACGGGTTCCTCGAACCGTGGGTCTACGCCCTGGTGTACGGCGGCTTCATCGTCGAAGGCGTGGTCCTGCTGGGCGCGTTCGCCCTGTACGCCGACGAGCGCTGGGGCGGCCTGCTGCGCTCCGCCGCCGCGGATTTCGCCCGTCACCGACTCACCTCCGGGCTGCGCGGCGCCGGTTGCGCGGCAGCGGCCCTGCTCGCCGCCGCGGCAGCGGTCCGGGTCGCCTGGGCCTGCGGTGCCACGTCCGGCCTGAGCGCCCAGCGCATCGGCGAGTTGGACTCGACACGGCGCGTCGTCGAGGCCACACAGGCGGGCTTCATGCTGCTCGGCGCCGTCGGACTGGCCGGGCTGCTCGGGGCCCTGCGCGCCCGGCAGGTGCCCGTACGCGTGCCCCTCGCACTGGCTTGGGTCGGCGGCGCGGTGGCGTTCGGCTGGGGCGGCGCCCTGGGCCTGACCGGCGCGTTCGTCGCCGATGACCAGGGCCCGACCGCGGCGATGGCCGCTGTGTACAGTGCGGAGGCCTCGGCCGGGCTCCTGATGCTCGGCATCGGCCTGCGCGCGCTCGGCGGCATCGGGACGAAGACGAAGGGCACATGAACAAGCGTTCCGGCACCCGCCGCCTCGGAAGCCGCCTCATCGGTCGTTCGGTGAGCCGCCGGGCCGGGCTGCGCTGGATGCATCTGCTGCTGGGAGCGGCGTTGTTGACGCCGTTTCACACGTTGACGGTCACCTGCGTCTCGACGCTCGGCCTGCTCGACGGTACGGCCGCACAAGCGGCCGCCGTCCAGTTCACCGCCCTGGCGCTCGACATCCCGCTCGTCGTCCTCGCCGGACTGCTCCCGGTGGTACGCACGCTCGAAGGCTCCATGGCGCGCACGCTCTGCGGCACGTCCGACGAAGTCTTCGCGACAGCCGCCGACTCGTGGCCCGCACGACGGCGCACGTCGGCGTGGTTCACCCTGCACACCCTCACCGGCGGAATCGTCGGCGGCATCTCCCTGGCCGCACCCCCGGCGGGCGTGCTGCTTCTGGCACTCCCCTTCGTGGGCGGCAGCGGCCTCGTGGGGGAGATCGCCTGGATCCGGCCCCTGGTCGAACACCCGTGGACCGCCCCGCCCCTGGGACTGGCCCTACTGCTCCTGCCCGTCGTCGTGTCCGCGGCGGCCGGAGGCGCGCTCGCCCGTCTCGCCCCGACCCTCCTGGGCCCGACTCCCGAGGACCGCCTCGCCGTCGCCGAGGCGCGGGCCGCGCGCATGGCGGAACAAGCGCGTATTGCTCGCGAGTTGCACGACTCCGTCGGCCATGCACTGAGCGCGGTCGGCATCCAGGCGGCCGCCGCGTCCCGACGCCTGGCCGCCGACCCGGAGTTCGCGGCCACCGCACTCGTCGCGATCGAGGCGACGGCGCGCGACGCGGTGGCGGAACTCGACCACGTACTCGGGCTGTTGCGCGACGGGGTGGAGACGTACGCGCCGCGCGGACTCGCCGATCTGCCCGCGCTGCTGGACCGCACGCGGGCGGCCGGGACCACGGTCGACTACGCGTACGAGGGAGTGCGGGCGTCCCGCATCCCCGGGGCGCTCTCCCGCGAGGCGTACCGCATCGTGCAGGAAGGTCTCGGCAACGCGCTGAAGCACGCACGAGGCGTGCCGATACACCTGCGCCTCACGGCCGACCCGAACGCGTTGGAGATCACCATGACCAACCCCCTGCCCCCGCAACCACCGCGAACCCGTACAGGCGGCGGCAGCGGCCTGCCCGGCATGGGCAACCGCGTGGCCCTCCTGCGCGGAACCTTCCACGCCGGTCCGGACGACCACGGCAACTGGCGTCTCACCGCCCGCCTTCCGCTCGGGGCAGCCGCATGACGACGATCCGCATCCTCCTCGCCGACGACGAACAGCTCATCCGGATCGGCTTCGCCGCGATCCTCGGCGCGGAACCGGACATGACCGTCGTCGCCGAGGCCGCCGACGGAGTCGAGGCGGTCTCCCTGGCCACCGAACACCGCCCGGACGTCGTCCTCATGGACGTCCGCATGCCCGGACTCACCGGAATCGACGCCACGGCGCACCTCGTTCGCACGCTTTCCGACCCGCCCCGCGTCCTCGTCGTCACGACCTTCGAGAACGACTCCTACGTCTACGAAGCACTCCGCGCCGGCGCCACCGGCTTTCTCCTCAAGCGCGCCCGCACCGAGGAACTGCTGCACGCTGTAAGGCTGGTCGCACGCGGCGACTCCCTCCTCTTCCCGGCCGCGGTACGGGACCTCGCCCTCCGCCACGCTCCCGTCGCCCCGGACCGCGGCCGCGTCGACAAACTCTCGGAGCGCGAACAGACCGTCCTGCGCCTGATGGCAGTCGGCCTGTCCAACCCCGAGATCGCCGGACGCATCGGCGTGGGCGCGGAAACGGTGAAGACGCACGTGGCCCGGATCCTCGCCAAGCTCGCGGTGCGCGACCGCACCCAGGCGGTCATCGCGGCCTACGAGTCCGGCTTCGTCACCGCGGGCGGAACCTGAACCCGCCTCAGTCGCGCGCGACGCCGCGGTCGGGTTGGGTCATGTCCCCGGTCGCGGGTGTGCCGTCGGCGATGCCGTAGCGCAGGTATACGGTGCCGGTGGGGCTGGTCGCCGGCGGTTCGAGGAGCGTGAGGTTCGTGGGGACCTCGCCGCCGTCGAACACCTTCTTCCCGGTACCGAGCACGATCGGGTGCACCCACAGGTCGAGGCGGTCGAAGAGCTTCTCGCGCAGGAGGGACTGCACGAGGTTCAGGCTCCCGACGACCTTGATGTGCTCGTGCCGGTCGCGGATCTCGCGCACCGCGTCGGCGAGGTCCGGGCCGAGCTGCTTCGACCCGGCCCACGAGAGGTCGGGCGTGCCGCGCGAGGCCACGTACTTCGGGACGCGGTTGAAGAGCTCGGCGATCTCGTTGTCCTGGCCGCCCTCCTGGTGCGGCCAGTAAGCGGCGAAGATGTCGTACGTCCGCCTGCCGAGCAGGAGGGCGTCCGTGCCCTCGTACGCGGCGTAGACCTGCGCCCCGGCGACCTCGTCCATCAGGGGAGCCTGCCAGCCGCCGAACGCGAACTCCTCCGGGTCCTCCTCGGGCCCGCCGGGCGCCTGCCCCACGAGGTCGAGGGTTGCGAACAACTCGATGTGGATGAGGCCCATGATGTGCTCCCGGTGAGTCGCGATTGCCCCTGTCGGAAGGTAGACCTGCCAGGGCCGTCAAACTCATCGGCGACGCGCCCGCGTGTCGCAGATTTCTGCCGTGTCCTTCGTCGGGTCAGCCGACGGTCAGGACCGCTTTGCCGCGCAGGCTTCCGGTGGCGATCAGCTCCAGTACGCGCGGCGTGGCGGACCAGTCGCCGTGATGGCCCAGCTCGACCGTGAGGCGGCCCGCGGCGGCCAGGTCCAGCAAGGCCGCGATGTCGCGGGCGTCCGCTCCCGGGGCGGCGTCGGAGTAGACGAAGTGCCGGAGGGTCATTCCCTCGCCGCCCTCGAAGAGCCGGAAGAAGTCCAGGGTCAGGGGCTCGGAACTGGCCTCGCCGAACCAGAGGAACAGCCCGTCCCGGCGCAGCTTCGTGGCGGCCGCGGAGCCGACGGCGCCGCCGACGGACTCCAGGGCGACGTCGTAGTGCGCGGGGACGCCGTCCAGGCTGTGGACGACCTCGGCTCCGGCGGCGGCCAGGTGCTCCCAGGGGTCGCCGGGGCGCGCCACCGCGGTGACGTGCGCCCCCGAGCCGACCGCCAACTGCACGATGAACTGCCCGACGCCTCCGGTGACTCCGGTGGCCAGCAGGCGACGGCCGTCCAGCTCGCCGGCCTCGCGCAGCAGCCGCAGCGCGACCATGCCGGCGAGGGGCAGCGAGGCGGCCGTGGCGGCGTCGACGCCGACCGGTATGGCGGCCACCTGTGTCGTCCGCACGGATGCCAGCTCCGCGGCCCCGCCACCGCCCGGCAGGTGCGCGACCACCCTGGCCCCCTCGGCCGGGCCGCTGCCGTCGGCTGCCGCCCGTACCACCGCCCCGGCGACGTCGATCCCCGGCCGGAAGGAGCCGCCGGGCATCGACAGGTAGAGGTAGTCGGGCCGGTTGAGCGAGAACGCCTCGATGCGGACGAGTGCCTCGTCCGCCGTCGGCGTGGGGTCGGGGACGGTGGCGAACTCGATGAGGTCGCCGGGGCGACCGGTCGGAACCAGGGCACGCATAACGGGGGTCCTCCAGCAGCTGTGAGAAACGGTAGTATCGCTACCGTTTCAAGCTAACAGAGAAAACGGTAGTAGCACTACCGTTTCGTGATTCCCGGGAGGACGCGGATGCCACGGAGCGACCAACTGCGCAACCGCCAAAGGCTCCTGGAGGCCGCCCGGGAGGCCTTCACCGAGGCGGGCACAGAGGTGAGCCTGGCCGAGGTGGCCCGCCGGGCGGGGGTCGGGCCGACGACCCTCTACCGGCACTTCGCCACGAAGGACGACGTCGTCGCGGCCCTGCTCGACGACCTCGCCACCGGCGCCCGCGCCGTCGCGCAACGCGCGCACGGGATCCCGGACGCGTGGGAGGCGTTCGCCCTGGTCTTCCGGGAGGGCTGCGTCCTCGGCGACGCCGAGCGTGCGCTGTTCGACGCACTGGCCCGCCACAGCCCGGCCGCCGGGGAGCAGGCGCGCCGGATCACCGCCGAACTGATCGAACCGTTCGTCCTCGGCGCGCAACACGGCGGTACGCTCCGCCCCGACGTCACCGTGACCGACGTCGCCGCGTTCATGCGCCTGGCCGACAGCAGCGGCCCGCCCGACGCCCGGGCCACCGCGGTAACCGTCCTCCTCGACGGCCTCCGTACCCGGCCCCGGAGCTGAACGAGCGGGTGGTTGCCCGGTCCCGTGGGGGACCGGGCAACCACCCGCTCGTGTACCGCGGCTCTTGTGCTGCGGCTGTACTCCGGCTCGGCCGGTGTCAGTGCGCGACGGTCGCCCGTGCGGTCTGCTCGGGGAACCCGGGGCGGCCCGCCAGTTCGCTGGTGCAGTAGGCACAGCGGACGGCCGCCGTGGGCACGCTGCTCAGGCAGTCGGGGCACTTCGCCTTGGTGGCCGCCTTGTCGCCGTCCAGCCGGGCCTGGAGCTTGGTCACGGGCATGACCACGACGAAGTAGATCACCGCGGCGACCAGGACGAAGCCGATCAGCGCGTTGAGGAACGCGCCGTACGGGAAGTCCGTGTCCCCCACGGTGAACGTCTGCTTGCTGAAGTCGCCGACCGCGCCGGTGGCGACACCGATCAGCGGGGTGAGGAACGCGGCGACGAACCCGGTGACCACGGCGGTGAAGGCCGCGCCGATGACGATGCCGACCGCCAGGTCGACCACATTGCCGCGCAGGAGGAAGCTGCGGAATCCCTTTAACACCGGGAGCTCCAGTTTGTCGGGAGAATGCCGGCACCGATCGGGCCAGACCGGCGGCTCATGCTGCCGATTCCCGAGGGCCGAGTCCACCTCGGCAACACTCAAGAGTGATTCGTCGTATTTCCGGTCGTCACTGCGAACTCCGCCCAGACAAGCTTCCCGACCGGCAGCGGAAGCGTCCCCCACGCAGCGGCGACGCACGCGACGATGAAGTTCCCGCGCCCGTGCTCGTCGTCCTCCGGAACGTGCGTGTGTAGTACGGGAGTCGCCGCATCGTCGTCCGCCACCTCGACCCGGACCCGGTCGCCCGCCCGATGGACGGTCACACGGATCAGCGAGGTCTTGGCATGCGTCACGGCGTTGGTGACGAGCTCGGAGACGCAGAGCCGCACGTCGTCGAGGACGCACTTGGCGTCGAGTTCGAGGGTCACGCGCGAGGCGAACTCCCGTGCGGCCGGGACGGAATCGGGAATCGGCGCGCAGCGCCAAACGCGGGGGCGGGGGGAGTGGGACATGGCCGTTCTGCCTCCGAACCTTGCGGTCTGGCATGGCGGAATGGCCGCCGGAGGGGGTGCGGCATCCACGTCATGATCACAAGTTGTAGCCGATTGGCTCCTTTAGGTAGCTTGCCGTGCATCGACGCACCGTGCAACGTCTACCCATGAATTCGCGAACTCTCCGTGCTCGCCGCTGCATGGTGGGTAACCTCGGTGCCGATCGAAGAGAGGCCGCACATGCCCATGCGCAAAGCCACCGTGCGAAGTCGTCGTCTCGGCGCCGAACTTCGCCGCTTGCGGGAGGTCGCCCGAGTATCCGCGGAGGGCGCCGCGACCCACCTTGAGTGCTCCAAGGCCAAGATCTCGCGAATCGAGACCGGCACCGTCGCCGTCCGGGCCCGTGACGTACGTGACTTGCTGGGCCTCTATGGTGTCGCGGATCCGCTGCTTGCCGGCCGCCTGGAGGAGTTGGCGCGCGGCAGCGCGGAGCCGAATTGGTGGGCCAGCTATGGGGATACGATTCCACCGGACTACGCGGACTATCTGGAGCTGGAGCAATCCGCCGAACACGTCCGGACCTTTCAGACGGTGGTCGTCCCCGGGCTGCTGCAAACCGACGAATACGCGCAGGCGATCATGGCGGTCAACCCGGCCGCAGTCGACTCGATTGCGGTCGACTCGCTGCTCAAGATCCGCCGCGACCGTCAGGCGCTGTTCTGGGCAGACGACGCTTCGGCCGCCCGACTCACCTGTGTCATCTGGGAGCCCGTGCTTCTCACCGGCATCGGCGGAACCGCGCAACTGACGCGGCTTCTCGACCAGTCGCGCCGCCCTGGGGTTTCGCTGCACATCCTTCCGACCGCCGCCGGGCCCAGGGTCGGGCTCAGCAGTCCTTTCGTACTCTTGGAGTTCGCGGAGCCGGATCCCCCGGTTGTGCTCGTCGACAATCTGACGTGCACTCTGTTCATGGAGACGCGCACGGAGATCCAGGGCTATCGCCTGGTCTTCGACGAACTCCTCGGAGCAGCGGCGAATGTCGAGGACTCCCGCGAACTGATCGTCCGAGCGATCAGCCGGTTCGACGAAGGGCAAGCGTGATTCACACCCCGTACCCCTCCCGGTGGATCAAGTCCAGCTACAGCGTCGCCCAAGGCGAATGCGTCGAAGTCGGTGTCGTCCCCGGTGCGCCGCAGGCGTTCGCACGCGACAGCAAGCGTCCCGGCGCCCGGCACCTCACCTTTGGCGGGCCCTCCTGGAACGTCTTCCTCGCCGGGATAACCACCCGGCACCGCTTGTGAGTTCCGCCACTCACGCGGTCCAGACAGGTGGTTTTTCGGCACCGCTTGCCCCGATTGCACAGCCGCCCCGCCGAAAACGCTCTTGAGCTGCGCGGTGTCTTCCAATAGCGTCCGGCCTCCACTCCCTCGCAGGGGAAAGCGCGTACCACTCGGAGGCCATCCCCATGCGGGGTATGAGACGACGCCGGATTTCCCGCCGTACCACAGCAGTTCTGACCGCGTGCGCAACCGTCGCAACGCTGGGCCTGACCGCGCTTCCCGCGACGACGGCGTCTGCGGCAACCCCACCGTGTGGGACCTCGGTCTACGAGTGGTGGCCGGACAGGTCTCCCAGGGTGACCGTGCCCGCAAAGCCCGGCACTGCCGACGAGCCCCTGTTCATGAACGCAACCGGCACCCACACGCGTTGGCCGACCCTGCCGCATTCGCTGGCCTATCAGAACAACGGCGATCTGCTAGGCATGTACGACTGGTCTCGGGACAACACGCCTTTCGAACCGATTCGCTACTTCGACGAGATGGGGTTCGCCCGATTCTCGACGTCGTACGGCTGGTCCATCTCCACGGACCAGGGCTATGACCGGGGGTCCTACCAGGTCGCCTCCGCCACGGATCCGACCGTGGAACAGGACATCGAAGGCACCGCGGACGGCAAGCGGATCCTGATCGGCACCTCGGAGCAGACGACGGTCGACCTGTCGGCGCACGGCGGCCCGGAGAACGCGAAGATGCTTCAGGGTGTCGTCCGCGAGTTCGATTTGGCCACCAGGACGATGCTGTTCGAGTGGCGCTCCCTCGCGCCGGGAGCGGGCCAAATCCCGCTGACCGCGAGCTACGCCGACTTGGCGACCAGCCTGGACTATCTCCACTTGAACTCCGTGGGTTATGACACGGACGGCAGCATCCTGGTCGCGGCGACCAACACCGGTGCGGTCTACAAGATCGACCGCAACGACGGCTCGCTGCGTTGGGTGCTTGGCGGAAGGAACCCGACCCTTGCGGTGGCGGGCGACACCCCCACGATTGGACGTCCGCAGGATGCGCACCCCCAGGCCGACGGTGCGCTGAGCTTCTTCGACGACCAGTCGGCGCCGGGCGCGTCGCAGGCTGTGGCGTACCGGATCGACGAGGCGGCGGGCACCGCGACGCAGACCGGTCGATGGGGCGACGGGGAGATGACGGACGCCGGCTCAGGGAGTGGTAGTCAGCCGCTGCCGAACGGAAACCACCTTGTCACCTACGCCCGCCAGGGCATCGTGCGCGAGTATGCACCGTCCGGCGAGGTCTTGTTCGAGATGACGTTCGCACCCGGCACCGTGTACCGGGCCCAGCGCGCCGACGGCGCGCGGAGGGCCAAAACCACTCTCGGCTTTTGCGGGTACTGGCGCCCCGATGGCAGCTACGGCAGCGAAGTGTTCACGATCGGCGGCACAGACGTCGTGGGCTACGAGGTGTGGAGCGGTCTCACCGCGTGGCAAATGACTCGCACCGCCTACCACCCCAAGACGGGCTGGGCCACCAAGATTTCGGGACAACTCCCGCTGGGACATGCCGCATTCCAAGTCCGGGCCGTCGATGCGGCCGGTCAGCATATCGGCGGTTACTCTGCCATCGGTCTGGGGGACCCGATCATGGTCGAGTACGGCCGGCTCGGCGGTCCTGCCTCCTTCCTCGGCAAGCCCGTCGGGGCGCGTCGGACCCTCGGCGGCTTGGAAGTCCAGGACTATGTCGGCGGATCGATCTTCATACTGAACTTTTACTCCGCTGCCACCCTCACGGCTGCCGAGATGGGCAAGTACACGCAGGTCGGTGGGCCGGCCTCCTGGCTTGGCGCGCCGACCGGGCAGACGGTCACCGAAGCCGGTGTTCGCCGCACGTACTTCGAGCACGGGGTCCTCTGGTCCAGCTCCAAGACTCCCGTTGCGGCGGTCGGACCGGAACTGTCCGCGGGAGCTTGGGAAAGGCGTGTACGCCTCGGTATCCCTGTCGCCGACCAGGCAGTCGTCGGGCGCCATCGCGGCTACCAGGTCGTGAAACTGGAACGTGCCGAGCTGTATTACTCCTCTGGGCCGGAGAACGAGGGTGTCCGGGACATCTACGGCGCCATCCAAACCACGTGGAAGCAGCAAGGCGGCATCGACGGCATCCTCGGCATGCCCCGTACAGACGAGATTCCGACCCGTGCCCCCGGAGGCCGGTACAACGACTTCTATGGCGGCACCATCACCTGGTCGCCGTCCACGGGCGCCCATGCCGTCTACGGCGCGATCTTCACCAAGTACCGTTCCACCGGCCGCGAATCGGGCTATCTCGGGTTCCCGACGACGTCCGAGATGGGCACTCCGGACGGGCGTGGCCGGTACAACAAGTTCCAGAACGGCTCCGTCTACTGGACGCCGCAGACCGGTGCGCGTGCGGTGCAGGGGGCGATCAACACCCGCTGGGGTCAGGTCGGTTGGGAGCGCGGTGTCCTGGGATACCCGCTCACGGACGAGGTGACCACCCCCGACGGGCGTGGGCGCTTCACGCACTTCGAGCGCGGCGGCTCGATCTACTGGACGCCGTGGACCGGTGCGCACGAGGTGTACGGCGCCATCCGCGACACCTGGGCCTCCCTCGGCTGGGAGCGCGGCCGTCTCGGCTACCCCACGTCCGGCGAATACACCCCGGCCGCCGGGCAGCGGCGTACCAACTTCGAGGGCGGCTACATCCTGTGGACCGCCGCCACCGGACGCACCCAGGTCGTCTACACCCGATAGCCGTAAAGCCCACGTCGTCGGCGCGGTGCTCAGACCCCGCGGGGGAGGAGCGCCGCGCCGATCAGGCCTGCCCGGGGGCCGAGTTGGGCGGAGAGCAAGGCCGGGGCGGCCGGGCGTACGGCGGTGAGCTTCTCGTACGTCTCGGTCAGTGCCGCCCGCAGCGGGCCCTCCGTCGTGCCCAGTCCGCCGCCCAGCACGATGGCGGACGGGTCGAGGAGGCGTACCGTCGCCGCAAGTACGGTGGCCAGGGCGCGCCCCGCCGACGACAGCACGTCGAGGGCGACGCCGTCCCCCTCGGCGGCGAGGGCAGTTACTTCTCGGGCGCCAGGGCAAGACCGCCCGGTGGCCGCCGTGTAGCGGTCGCCGATTCCCCGCCCCGACGTGAACCGCTCCAGGTTTCCGCCGAAGGCCGCGTCCACGGATGCCGAGACCTCGAACTCGCCCAGGGCGATGGCCTCTCCGCGCGCGCCCGGCCACGGCCGGCCCCCGAGCACGAAAGCCGACGACAGTCCGGTGCCGAGCGACACGTAGAGGAAGTCGGGCAGTTCGCGACCCGCGCCGTGGACCGCCTCACCGAGGGCACCGCAGCGCACGTCGGAGCCGATGGCGTAGGGGAGACCCGGGAGTTCGGCGGCCTTGAGTTCCGCGGCCACGACGTCGGCGGGCTGCTCGTCCCAGGCCAGCACCTCACGGCTGGTCAGCACGCCTTCTGCGTCGACGTATTCGGGGAGTCCGACACCGACACCCGTCACGTCGAAGCCGAGATCGCGGGCGTCGGCGAGCAAGCGGCGTACGGCGAGGGCGGTTCCGGCAAGGCCCGGGTCGCGCATGCGGTCGGCCGTCGCCGTGGGCCACTCGCGGTGGTGGGCCATCGAGCCGTCGGGCGCCACGAGGCCGGCGGCGATCTTCGTGCCGCCGACGTCGATGCCCAGGGACACGGAGCGCCGCTCGGGCGAGTGGTTCGCGGTGGTGCTGGTCACAGTGGTCGGACTCCGGGTGGGGGCGGGGCGGCGTGGGGCGGCGGCTCAGGCGCCGCGCAGCAGGGTGGCCTCGAAGCGGTACGCGTCCCCCCGGTACACCGCGCGCCCTATCAGCACCGGCGCGTCGTTCTGGTCGTGCGTGATCTCGTCGCACACCAGCACCGGGCTCCCGGCCGAGATGCGCAGGAGCTCGGCGATCCGGTGGTCGGCGGCTTCGGCATGGGCCGTGTACGCACTGCGCGTGACCCGCACCCCGCCGTCCTCCAGCAGTCCGAAAAGGGATTTATCGGTCAAATCCTCAGACGGAAGCGCGCCCGCGTGTGTGCCGAGTATCACCGTCGTGTCGACGCACACCGGCACATCGTCGAGCCCGCGCACGCGCACCAGCTCCAGCACCGGTGACGTCGGCGCGGTCCGCAGCCGCTGCGCCTCCTCGTACGTCGCCGCCCGCACCTCGCGCGACAGCACCCGCGCCGTCGCCGTCAGCCCGCGCTCCCGGGCCACCTCGCTGAAGCTCTTGAGCAGGCTGGGCGGTTCGCTGACCATGTCGGACCGCACGAACCAGCCGCGCTGGGCCGACGCGTGCACGCGCCCCTCCGCCTCCAGGCGCGCGAGGGCCTGGCGCAGGCTGCTGCGGCTGACGCCGATCTGCTTGGCGAGCGCGCGTTCGCCCGGGAGTTGGCTGCCGGGCATCCACTCGCGCGCGTCCAAGAGCCGGACCAGCCGCTGCCGCGCGAGCTGAACGGCCGGACCTGCCGCGGCCGTCGGTGCGGCGTCGGCCGCGGGCAGGGCGTCGGTCGCGGCGTCGGCCGACGGCGGCGCGTCTTCGGGGGTCATGGCCGGGGACTGTACCAGGGGGACCAGTTGTCAGACCAGATGCGAATGTGGTCCAAGTACTGGACTAACTGGTCTGAGGTGATGCAGGATCGCCGAGGCGCCGACAATCGGAATGTGACATTCCGGAAACCGCCGGGGGCCGCCGCGACAAGTCGGCGGGGCCGTGACCACGCCGCCGCCGCGCGACCGCCTCCCCAGGGCGGCGCGACCAGATCGATGCAGAGCCGAGGAACCCTCTATGCCGGTAAGCAGCCAGCCCGTCCGCCTCGCCGTCGTCGGCGCCGGGACGATCTCGCAGTCGGTCCACCTGCCCGCCGTCCACCGCCTCGCCGGCCTCTTCGAGCTTGCCGCGGTCTGTGACCTGTCGCACTCCCGGGCGGCCGCCGTCGCCGCCCGCAACGGTCTCGGCGTACGGGCGACCAGCGACTACGCCGAGATCCTGGACGCCGCGGACATCGACGCGGTGCTGCTGGCCACCCCCGGCACCCACGCCCGCGACGCCCGCGCCGCGCTCGACGCCGGCAAGCACGTCCTCGCCGAGAAGCCGCTGTGCCTGACCACCGCCGAGGCCGCCGAACTCGGTGCCCTCGCCGCCGCCAAGGGGCTGGTCCTCCAGGTCGGCTACATGAAGATGTACGACCCGCTCACCGAGGTCGCCGCCGCCGAACTCGCGGCCCTCGACACCCTCCGCACGGTCCGCGTCACGGTCCTGCACCCCGCCGACGAGCCGCAGGTCGGGCACCTGCGCATGGCCCCGCCCGCCGACGACGTGGACACCGCCGTCATCGACGCGGCCATCGCGTACGAGGCCGAGCGCACCGTCGAAGCCCTCGGCGACGTCCCCGCCGAACTGGCCCGCTACTACCGCGACGTGCTCAACGGCTCGGTCATCCACGAGCTCTCCGTCCTGCGCGCGCTCGGCTTCACGCTCCCGGACACGTTCGACTCCGCGGAGCTGTGGCCCTGGCCGGTCACCGGCGAACCGCCGTGCCTGCTGGCGACCGCGCCGCTCGGCGCGGACGGCTCGGCCCGCCTCGTCCTGAACTGGAACTGGCTGCCCGACCACCCCGAGTACGGCGAGGAGATCGCCGTCCTCGCGCGCGACGGGCGCCTGCGCCTCGACATGGCCGCGCCGTACCTCGCCGACGCGCGCAGCACCCTTCGGGTCGAGCGGGCGGGTGACGGCGTACGCCGCGACACCACCGCACGCCACGGCTACGACACCGGATTCGTGCGCCAGCTCGAGGAGTTCGCCCACGCGGTACGCGACGGCGCGCCCGTACGCTCGGACGCCGCAGGCGCGGCCGAGGACGTCCGCTGCCTCCAGGCACTGCTCGCCGCCCTGGCCGCACGCGAAGGAGTCACCGTCGGCGGAGAGGCAGGAGGCGCCTGATGGCCACCGAGACACCCGAGTCCGCGCGGACCGAGGCACCCGAGTCTGTGCAGACCGAGGCACCGAAGTCCGGGCAGACCGAAGCACAGCGGCAGACCGCCGCCCGCCTCCCCCAGGGCATACGCATCGGCAACGCCCCCGTCAGCTACGGCGTTTACGGCGAAGCCGCGGGCGGCGCCGGCACCTCGCCCGAAGCGCTCCTCAAGTCGATGGCCGAAGCCGGCTACCAGGGCAGCGAACTCGGCCCGCCCGGATTCTTCGGCACCCCCGAGGAGACCGCCGCCCTCTTCGCCGCGTACGGCCTGGCCCCGGTCGGCGCCTACATCCCCGTGCACTACGCACTCGGCGACGACGTCGTGGCCCACGACATGGCCCGCATGGCCCAGACCTGCCGCGAACTCGCCGCCTGCGCCGAGAAGTCCGGTCTGAGCGCCGAGGACGCACCGCTCGCGATCCTCGCCGACGAGGGCAGCGAGGCGCTGCTCCACAACCCGGCGCGCGCCTGGGACGACCGCTCCCTCGCGCTCGACCCGTCCGGCTGGGACCGCATTGCCGAACTGTCGGCCAAGGCAGTCGAGTTGGCGCGCAGCCACGGCCTGCGTACCTCGTTCCACCCGCACATCAGCACGTTCGTCGAGTCGCCGTGGGAGGTCGACCGCCTCCTCGAACTGACCGAGGTGGGCGTCACCCTCGACATCGCGCACATCCAACTCGCGGGCGGCGACCCGGTCGAGTGCCTCGCGCGCTGGCGCGAGCGCATCAACCACGTGCACGTGAAGGACGTCGACGTCAGCGTCCTCACCCGCGCCAAGGAAGCCCGCCGCACCGACTTCGACACGTGGTGGGCCGACGTGTGCGTGCCGTTCGGGCGCGGCGACGTCGACATCGACGCCTTCATCGCCGACCTGCTGCGCGGCAACAGCAACACCAACGGCAACAGCAACAGCAACAACGGTGGCGGCTACCGCGGCTGGCTCCTCGTCGAGCAGGACCGCGCGCCCACCCCCGCACACCTCTACCCGCAGGTCGCCGCCGAACAAGCCGCGAACCTCACGTGGTTGGCCGACAAGGTCACCGCCCACACCTGACCACCCAGGGCGTCCAAGACCCTCGCGCCGTACGGGAAACCCCCGGCGACGCCCGGCGATTCGCCACCTCGCCCGGCAGTACCTCGGCGCCACGCCGGAGTACCGCCGAACGACTCGCCCGGCCGCGACACGCGGCCGCATCTCCCTTCGGAGCGACCATGAAGAAGCTGCGTTTGACCGGGGCCGCGGGGGTCGCCCTGGCCGGCCTGCTGCTCGCCGGGTGCGGCGTGCCCGGAGCCGGTTCCACGGCGACCGACGGCTTCGACGGCCCGCGCATCACCGAGCGCGTCACCGTCGGGGACGTCGCCAAGCTCGGCAACAGCACGCTGCGCGTACTCGCCGACGCCGGCGAGGAGGACACCCTCAAGGCCGCGGTGCCGCTGTACGAGAAGAAGTACCCGAACATCAAGGTCGAGGTCGCCACCAAGGGCTTCGACGACCTGATGAAGACCGTCGTCAACTCCATGTCCGGCGACAACGCCCCCGACCTCGCCCAGGGCAACCAGGGCTACGGCACCGACGGGCCGCTGGTGAAGTCGGGCCTGATCCGGCCGATCGACGACATCGCGCGCACGTACGGCTGGGAGAACCTGATCACCGACGGCACGCTCAAGCAGTGGCGCTGGTCGGCGGGCGGCAGCATCTTCGGCGCGGGCAGCCTCTACGGCATATCCCCGGTCACCGAGTACGTCGGCGTCTTCTACAACACCGACAAGCTGGCCAAGCTCGGCATCGCACCGCCGCAGACGTACGCCGAGTTCACCGCCGCGCTCGACAAGGCGAAGGCCGCGGGCGAGCAGCCGCTCATGCTCGGCAACGCCGAGAAGTACCCGGCCAGCCAGGTCATCGGCCTCGTGCAGGGGCAGAAGACCGACAGCCGCGACGTACGGTCGTGGATCGCGGGCGTCCCGGACACCACCGTCGCCGACCCCGGCAGCACCGAAGCCGCCCGGACCGTGCAGGACTGGGCAGCTAACGGCTACTTCGGCCCCGGCTACAACGGCATCAGCGCCGACGACGCCGCCGCGAAGTTCAGCCAGGGCCAGGGCGTCTTCTACGTGGCCGGCTCGTGGAACGCGCCGAGCCTCCAGGAGAGCATGAACGGCCGCGTCGGCTTCACGCTCCCCACGCGCGACGACGGCACCCGGGCCACGGTCGGCTCGATGGGCCTCGGCTGGCACATCGGCGCCAAGACCGACAAGCTGCCGGCCGCCGTCGCGTTCCTCGACCTGCTGATGAGCGACGAGTTCGCGCAGAGCATCGCCGACGTCGGGCGCACCCCGGTCACCGGCGGCGACGACGTCAAGGCCGCCAGCCCGGTCGTCGAGCAGGTCAACAAAATCGGCACGGAACTGCTCGCCGACGACGGCCAGAACTTCTACCTCGACTGGGCCTCGACCACGATGTACGACACGGTCGGCGCCAAGACGCAGGACCTCCTCGACCGGCGCACCTCGCCCGAGGGCTTCGTGGGCGGACTCCAGGACGACTGGACCGCCTTCCAGAAGCAGCAGCGGGAAGAGGCCGCGGCGGCGAAGGACGCGTCGTGACCGCCCCGACCGCTTCGGCCGCCTCGGCCGCTTCCTCGGCGTCGGCCGCCGCGGCTCCCGCCCCGGGCGCCGCCGTGCCCGCCGCCCGGGGCGGGGCGGGCGGCGCCGGAGCGGGGCGGAACGGCGGCGCGGCCCGTCCCGGCGTGATCCGCTCGTGGGCGTCGCGCCAGTACTGGCCCGCGTTCCTCTACCTGCTCCCGGCCGCGGCCTTCTACATCCTGTTCGTGCTGCGCCCGCTGGGCCAGACCGCCTGGATCTCGCTGTTCCACTGGGACGGCCTCACCGAGGGCCGCTGGGCCGGGATGGGGAACTACCGCGAGCTGCTGGACGACGGGCGCATCCCGTCGGCACTGGCCCACTCGCTGGTCTTCGTCGTCGCGTACGCCTTCCTCCCGGTCGCCCTCGGCCTGTTCCTCGCGGGCCTGATGTCCCGGATCCGGGTGCGCGGGCTGACGTTCTTCCGCGCCGTACTGTTCCTGCCGCAGATCCTCGCGACCGTCGTGGTCGCCGTCTCGTGGCGCTGGATCTACGACATCGACGGACCGCTCAACGCGGCACTGAGTGCGGTGGGGCTCGACGGCCTCACCCGCGCCTGGCTCGGCGACTACGACACCGCTCTCCCGTCGGTCGCGGTGATCGGCACCTGGGTCATGTACGGCCTGTGCATGGTCCTGTTCCTCGCCGGCGTGCAGAAGATCCCGACCGAGCGCTACGAGGCCGCGCGCATCGACGGATGCGGCCCTGTACGGGAGTTCTTCGCGGTGACACTGCCCGCCCTGCGCGGCGAGATCGCCATCGCGCTCGTGCTCACCATCACGTACGCGCTGCGCAACTTCGACCTCGTGTGGAACACCACGGCCGGCGGCCCCGGCACGTCCACCACGGTCCCCAGCGTGTTCATCTACCAAGGCGCGTTCATCACCCGCGATGTGGGCGGTGCGGCCGCGATCAGCGTGTGCCTGACCCTCGTGGTCCTCGCGGTCACCGCGGTCGTCATGCGCGTCGTGCGCGGAAAGGAGGACTGACGCGTGAACGCCACCCGCCGCCAGACCGTCATCGGCCACGCGATCCTCGTCATCGCCGCGATCATCGCGCTGTACCCGTTCCTCTCGGTCCTGATGCTCGCGTTCAGCGAACCCGGGACCAAGCGCAGCGGATTCACCGTCCCCAAGTCGCTCAGCTTCGACAACTTCACCGAGGCGTGGGACCGCGGCCTGTTCTCCAACGCGCTCACGTCCAGCCTGCTCGTGGCCGTCGCGGTCGTCGTCGGCACGATCGTGCTCGCGGTGCTGGCCGGATACGCCTTCGCGTTCTTCCCGTTCCCGCTCAAGGGACTGTTCCTGCTGCTGCTCCTGGTCGGGCTGGTCATGCCGTACGAGGCGACCGTCATCCCGCTCTACTACCAGCTCAAGGACTGGCACCTGACGAACACGTACTGGGCGCTGATCCTGCCGCAGATCGGGCTGTCGCTGCCCTTCGCGGTGTTCTGGATGCGGCAGTTCTTCGTCTCGACGCCGCCCGCGCTGCGTGAGGCGGCCGCTGTGGACGGCGCGTCCAAGCTGCGCGTCCTGCGCTCGATCATGCTGCCCATGGCGCTGCCGGCCATCGGCACCCTCGCCACCCTGCTCTTCCTGTTCGCCTGGAACGAGTTCCTGCTGGCGCTGGTGCTGGTGCCGGACAACCCGGATGTGCAGACCGCACCGCTCGCGCTGTCGTTCTTCGCGGGCAACCGGCGCAACAGCGACCCCGGGGTCACCGCGGCCGCCGCGGTCCTGGTCGCCCTGCCGATCCTCGTCAGCTACATCGCCCTCCAGCGCCGCATGATCAGCGGCATGCTCGCGGGCGCCGTGAAGGAGTAAGACCATGCAAGCCCCCCTTCGCCCGCGCGTCTTCGCCGGACCCGCCGAACTCGGCCGGGCCCTCGCGGAGGAGATCGCGGACGGGATCGCCAAGGCGTCCGCCGCCGGACAGCGCTACGTGCTCGGCTGCCCGGGCGGCCGGAGCCCCAAGCCGGTCTACGACGCCCTCGCGGAACTGGTCGGCGAACGCGCCCTGCACCTCGGCCACGTGGTGATCGCGATGATGGACGAGTACGTCCTGCCGGCCGACGGCGGCGGCAACTCCGTGGACTCCGTTGACTCGGAGGACTTCGTGGAGTTCACGGACGTCGACCACGCCGCCCACAACAGCTGCCACCGCTTCGCCGCCGAGGAGATCGTCGCCCCGCTCAACGCGGCGGCGGGGGACGGACGCGGCGTCCCCGCCGAGTCGGTGTGGTTCCCGCACCCGTCCGACGCGGCGGCGTACGACGGGCGCCTCGCCGAGGCGGGCGGCGTGGACCTGTTCATCCTGGCCTCCGGAGCCTCCGACGGGCACATCGCCTTCAACCCGCCGGGCGCCCCCGAGGACAGCACCAGCCGGATCGTCGAACTCGCCGACAGCACACGGCAGGACAACATGGGCACCTTCCCGGGCTTCGTGTCCCTGGACGAAGTCCCGCGCCACGGCGTGACCGTCGGCGTCGCGACGATCGTCCAACAGTCGCGGCGCGCGGTGATGGTCGTGCACGGGGAGCACAAGCGCGAGGCGGTGCGGCGGCTCGCGGCGGCGACGGCGTACGAGGGCGACTGGCCGGCGACGCTCGTCGCGCTGTGCCGCGAACCGGCGCTGTACGTCGACCGGGCGGCGGCGGGGGAGGAGTTCGCGTGAGCCACGTGCCTGCTTCCGGGCCGCCGTACGACCTGATCACGCTGGGCCGCGTCGGCGTCGACCTCTACCCCGAGCAGATCGGCGTGGGGCTCGCCGAGGTCCGGACGTTCGCCAAGTACCTCGGCGGCAGCGCGACCAACGTGGCCGTCGCGGCGGCCCGGCAGGGCCTGCGCTCCGCCGTGGTCACCGGGGTCGGCGACGACCCGCTCGGCGGCTTCGTGCGCAGCGAGCTCCGCGGATTCGGCGTCGACGACCGGTTCGTCGTCACCCTGCCGGGCGGGCAGACGCCGGTCGTGCTGTGCGAGATCTTCCCGCCGGACGACTTCCCGCTGTACTTCTACCGGCCGGACGCACCGGACATGCGGCTCCGCGTCCCCGACCTGGATGCCGACGCGCTGCGCGCCGCCCGGGTCGTGTGGATCACCGGCAGCGGCCTGGCCGCCGAGCCGTCGCGCACCACCACGCTCGCCGCCGCGGCGGACCGGGGCGAAGGCGGCGACACCGTCTTCGACCTGGACTGGCGTCCGATGTTCTGGTCGGCCCCCGAGGAGGCGCCCGGCTGGTACGCCCGCGCCCTCGAACACGCCACCATCGCCGTCGGCAACCGCGACGAGGTCGAGGTCGCCGTCGGTACGCGCGACCCGGACGAGGCCGCCGACCGGCTGCTCGCCCGCGGGCTGCGGCTCGCCGTGGTGAAGCAGGGGCCGGCGGGCGTGCTGGCGCGTACCGCGACCGAGGAGGTACGCGTACCGCCGATCCCGGTCGAGGTCGTCAACGGGCTCGGCGCCGGGGACGCCTTCGGGGGCGCTCTGGTCGCCGGCCTGGCGGCCGGACTGCCGCTCGCCCGCACCATCGAACTAGCCAACGCCGCAGGCGCGTTGGTCGCATCCCGGCACTCCTGCGCGGACGCCATGCCGACACCCGGCGAACTGGACGCGCTGATCGACGGCGCCGCACCGGTCGGTGCCGCAGTCTCGGGCGCTGCCGCCCCGGACACCCACCACGACAACGGAGGATCCCGTTGAGCACCACCCCCGACATCGCCGCGGTCGTCTCCACCCGTCTGACCGACCCGGGGGCGATCCGCCGTACGGCGCAGGCCCGGCCGCGCTTCGCGCGCGAGGGACTCGCCCGGCCGCTGTTCATCCTCGCCGCCGACCACCCCGCGCGCGGCGCGGTCGCGGCCGGCGGCAACCCGACCGCGATGGGCGACCGGCACGAGCTCCTGGCGCGCTGCGTCGAGGCGTTGGCCCGTCCCGGCGTCGACGGCTTCCTGGGCACGCCGGACATCGTCGAGGACCTGATGCTGCTCGGCGCCCTGGACGGAAAGCTCGTCCTCGGCTCGATGAACCGCGGCGGCATACCGGGCGCGAGCTTCGAACTCGACGACCGGTTCACGGCGTACGACGCCCGCGGCATCGCCGAAGGCGGCCTGGACGGCGGCAAGGTGCTGCTGCGCGTCGACCCCGCCGACGCCGGGGTGGCCGAGACGCTGATGGGCACCGCCACCGCGGTGAACGAACTGGCCGAGCGCGAACTGCTGGCGCTGATCGAGCCGTTCAAGTCGGTGCGGGACGGCGGCAAGGTCCGCAACGTCCTCACCGCGGACGCGCAGATCTGGGTCAACAACATCGCGTCCGGGCTGGGGCGCACCTCCGCCTACACGTGGCTCAAGGTGCCCGTCGTGGACGAGATGGAGCGCATGATGGCGTCGACCACCATGCCCACGCTGCTCCTCGGCGGCGAGGGCGGCGGCGACGTGGACGCGATGTACGCGTCGTGGCAGAAGGCCCTGGAGATCGAGCACGTGCGCGGCCTGATCATCGGCCGGACCATGCTCTTCCCGGAGAACGGCGACGTCGCCGCGGCCGTCGACACCGCCGTCTCGCTGCTGGGACGGGACGCGGCATGACCGGCCGGGACCTCCGACTCCACCTTCCTGACGGCACGGCCGCGGACGGCGGGTTCCGGCTCGCCGTGACCCCGGAGTCCGCCGGCTGGACGTACAGTTCGCTCCGCGTCCTGGACCTCGCACCCGGCGGGCAGGCCGAGTTCGCGACCGGCGACAGCGAGACGATCGTGCTCCCGCTGTCCGGCGCGTGCACCGTCGCGGTCGACAGCGAGGTCTTCGAACTCACCGGCCGGGACAGCGTGTTCGCGCGCGTCACGGACTTCGCGTACGCCCCCCGTGATGCGCGGGTCACCGTCACCTCGGTGGCCGGCGGGCGGTTCGCGCTGCCCGCGGCCCGGTGCGAGCGGCGGCTCGCGGCGGCGTATGGCCCGGCCGAGGACGTCGCGGTGGAGGTGCGCGGAGCCGGGCACGCGACGCGGCAGGTCAACAACTTCGCCTCGCCGGACGGGTTCCCGTGCGACCGGCTGGTGGCCGTGGAGGTCCTGACGCCGGACGGGAACTGGTCGTCGTACCCGCCGCACAAGCACGACGAGGCGCGCGACGGCGAGGCCGTCCTCGAGGAGATCTACTACTTCGAGATCGGCGGCGAGGACGGCTTCGGCTACCAGCGCGTGTACGGATCCGGCGCCGACGTCCTCGCCGAAATCCGGCAGGGCGACGTGGTGTTGGTGCCGCGCGGCTACCACGGCCCGTCGATGGCCGCGCCCGGCTATCCCATGTACTACCTGAACGTGCTCGCCGGACCGCACCCCGAGCGCACGATGGCCTGCTGCGACGATCCCGCGCACCACTGGGTGCGGGCCTCGTGGGAGGCGCAGGACACCGACCCCCGCGTGCCCATGTGCGACGCGGGAGGTGTGCGATGAGCGGGGCCGCGGGTGACCACACCACGCGTCGCCACACCATGGGTCGCCCGACCGCGCGCCGTCTCGCCACGCGCCGCCTCACCACCGCCCAGGCGCTCGTCGCCTTCCTCGCCGGCCAGTACACGGAACGCGACGGCGTGCGGCAGCGGTTGGTCGAGGGCTGCTTCGGGATCTTCGGGCACGGCAACGTCGCCGGGATCGGGCAGGCGCTGTTGCAGCAGCCGGACGACCTGACGTACTACCAGGCGCGCAACGAGCAGGCGATGGTGCACGCGGCGGTCGCGTACGCGAGGACCAGGCGCCGCCTGTCCACCCTCGCGTGCACGGCGTCGGTCGGCCCCGGCGCCACCAACATGGTCACCGGCGCCGCCCTCGCGACGATCAACCGACTGCCGGTGCTGCTGCTCCCCGGCGACACCTTCGCGACGCGGGTCGCGTCGCCGGTGCTCCAGGAACTCGAACTCCCTTACGCCGCCGACATATCGGTGAATGACGTCTTCCGGCCGGTGTCGCGCTTCTTCGACCGCGTCTGGCGGCCCGAGCAGTTGCTGTCGTCCGCGGTCCAGGCGATGCGCGTGCTCACCGACCAGGCGGAGACGGGCGCTGTCACCCTCGCCCTGCCCCAGGACGTGCAGGCCGAGGCATGGGACTTCCCCGAGGAGTTCTTCGCCGAGCGCGTCTGGCACATCCGCCGCCCGGCACCTGACGAGGAGTCACTGGCTGCTGCCCTCCGCCTCCTTCGCGACGCGCGTCGGCCGCTCATCGTGGCGGGCGGCGGTGTCGTCCACTCCGACGCCACCGACGCTCTCGCGCGCTTCGCCGCACGTACAGGCGTCCCCGTCGCGGTGACCCAGGCCGGGAAGGCCGCACTCCCGCACGGCCACCCGGCCTTGGTCGGAGCAATCGGCCACACCGGCACGGTTGCGGCCAACACCTTGGCGCGGGAGGCGGACGTGGTCGTCGGGATCGGCACGAGGTGGCAGGACTTCACGACGGCGTCGCGGACGCTGTTCGCGGATCCGGACGTACGCTTCGTCAACGTCAACATCGCTGCCTTCGACGCCGCCAAGCAGGCGGGCGTCTCGGTGGTCGCCGACGCCCGGGCGGCCGTCGACGCCCTGGACCGCGAACTGCCCGACTGGCAGGCGGAGTCCGCGTACCGCACCCGCGCATCGATGCTGGCGCGCGACTGGGACGCGGTGACCCAGGCCGCGTTCGACGCCGCCCACGCCCCGCTGCCGAGCCAGAGCGAGATCGTCGGCGCGGCCAACGAACTGATGGCCGACCGCGACGTGGTGATCTGCGCGGCCGGATCCCTCCCCGGCGACCTCCACAAGCTGTGGCGCCCTGCCGACCCGCTCGGCTACCACGTCGAGTACGGCTTCAGCTGCATGGGCTACGAGATCGCGGGCGGGCTCGGCGTCAAGATGGCGGCCCCGGACCGCGAGGCGGTCGTCATGGTCGGCGACGGCTCGTACCTGATGATGGCTCAGGAGATCGCCACGGCGGTCGCCGAAGGCATCAAGCTGACGATCGTCCTGATCGAGAACCACGGCTACGCCTCGATCGGCGCCCTCTCCGAATCCCTGGGGTCCGCCCGCTTCGGTACGAACTACCGCTACCGCAACGCGGATTCGGGTCAGCTGGACGGGGGCCTGCTCCCGGTGGACCTGGCCGCCAACGCCGAGAGCCTCGGCGCCCAAGTCCTCCGGGCCGGCACGCTCGCGGAGTTCCGCACCGCCTTCGCGGCGGCGTTGGCGGCCGACCGCACGACGGTCGTCCACGTCGAGACGGATCCGTCGGTCCCTTCGCCGGCGTCGGACGCCTGGTGGGACGTGCCGGTGGCCGAAGTCTCCGCGCTCCCGGACACCCGGACTGCCCGGGCCACGTACACGGCGGAGAAGTCCGCCCAACGGCCGCTGCTCTGAGGCTTGGACCGCGACGGGCGGGCCTGCGGCGTACACCGGCCGCCGGGCCCGCCCGTTTGCAGTGCGGCACGTCGCACTACCCCAACGGGTCGGCGTCCGGGCCGATATGCACACCGTGCAGAAAGAACGCCAGGCAGCGCCGCCACGTGTCCGGGGCGGTATCCGCGGACTCCCGGATCACCTGGGACATCGCCCACACCATGATGACCAGGTCCTGCGCGTCGAAGTCGGGACGCAACCGACCGGCGTCCTTGGCGCGTTCGATGATGCGCGCGGCGCTCACGAAGCCTCGGGGGCACTCGGCGTTCACGCCGTCCGTCCCCGGGAACTGCCGGGTCACCGCGTCGTTGAGTCCGCGGTCCCGGGCCTGGAGCGCGAACAGGCCTTCCAGAAAGCCGACGAAGCCGTCCCACGGGTCCGGGGCGGCCAGCGAGGCCTCGATGACCGCGTCCAACGGGGCCAGGCGTTCCGGAAGGATCGCGGTCAGGAACGCCTCGCGGGTCGGGAAGTGGTTGTAGAGCGTGCCGATGCTGACCCCGGCGCGGCGGGCGACCTCCTCCAGCGGCGCGTCGAGGCCGCGCTCACCGAATACCTGCGTGCCCGCGGCCAGCAGCTTGTCGCGATTGCGCGCGGCGTCGGCCCTCAGCGGCCTGGTCTTGGCTGGCATGAGGCCATTCTACGAAATTGAGGCTCGTCTCAACTTCATGCTACGGTCGCGGTGCTGAAGTTGAGACATACCTCAACTTAACTTCGAGGAATCGAGGACACGCCACCATGTCCAGTTCCACGCCCACGCCCACACCTGCACCCGCGCCCGCGCCCCACGCCACGCCCCGGAAGACCGCCGTCGTCATCGGCGTCGGGCCCGGGCTCGGCATGTCCATCGCGCACCGCTTCGGCCGCGAGGGCTACGCCGTGGCAGTCGTCTCGCGCAGCGGCGCCCGGCACCCCGCGTACCTCACCGCCCTCGGCGAGGCGGGAGTGGAAGCCGCAGCCTTCGCCGCGGACGTACGCGACCGCGACCAACTCCTCGGCGCACTCGCCGCCGTCACCGAGCGGTTCGGGCATATCGACACCGTCTACTACGGCCCGGGCTCGACCGACCCGGCGGCTTTCCCGACCCCGATCGCCGAGGCGGACTCGGCGAGCGTCCGCGAGGCAATGAGCTGGATGTACCCGGCCGTCGACGTCGTACGAGCGGTCCTGCCCGCAATGCTCGAACGCGGCGACGGAGGACTGCTGTTCGCCGGCGGCCTCAGCGCCGTGCAGCCCATGCCGGCCCTCGGCAACCTCGCCGTCTCCTCGGCAGCCCTGCGCAACTACGCCCTGACCCTGAACGCCGACCTCGCCGACAAGGGCGTCTACGCAGGCAGCCTGATCATCGGCGGCCTCATCGAACGCGGCGACATCCACGCCATGGTGACGTCCAACCCCGACCCGTCCCTCGACGTCGGCAAGTACACCCTCAGCCCCGACGAAATCGCCGACGGCGCATGGGAGTTGCACACCAGCCGAACCCGCCCCGAAGCCGTCTTCAGCGCCTTCGCCTAGCCCGCGACCCCGGCCGCCGAAGCCCTGAACCGAACCGGATCAAAAGCGAGTTGTGATCATCCGTCCGCGCTCAGCCGCACTTCGGCAGCGACACGAACTTCCGCTGCCTCCATAGGATCGTCGCGCAGTGTCGCGATCCGTCCCAAGACGTGGGCACTGCCCGGCGCCGATTCGATCGCAAGCACCCGTGCCTGCTCCTCGCAGTCCCACAGCGACTCCGTGTACGCGTAGTCCAGCCCGACGGGGGCAATGGCGGCGAGTGCCTCCAGGTAGGCGGCCCGCTCGTACGAATGCGGTGTGCACAGCCAGAAGCGGCGCAGGTACGGCGCCGCGTCGACCGCCTGCGGCCCCAACCGCGCCAGGCGCCCCGCCGTCCGATCGGGTCCGCACCACTCTTGGGCCTCCCACTGATCCACGAGTTCCTGCACGAGGGCGGGGACTGCCTCGGGGCCAGGGTGGTCGGCCAGGACGTCCGCCCCCAAACGGCTCAGCCACGGCCTCTCATCACGTGCCCACCCACCCGCCGCCGACATCGCAAGGACGCCGAGCCGGTCGATGTTGGGCCTGAGCCCAACCAGGGGACGGCGACCATCCGGGGCGCCGAGCAAAGGCACCAGCGGCAGCAGCGCCTCCGTCGGCTCCCGCCCACGCAGCGCACGAAGCGCCGCGACCCTCACTTCCGCGGAGCTGTCCGAATCAGCCAGTACGGCCAGCAGTTCGCTGTCGCTCAGCCCGTCCGCATCCGGCAGGGGCGGCGCAACGTACGAGCACGCCTGCACCTCGATGCCGAACCGCGGCCATGGCTCGCGGAACCATGGCCGCTCCGCCTCGCCACCGATCCGAGCGCGCGCGACGCCGCCCAAGTCCTCCCACCACTCGACCGGCCAGCGGGCAGCAAAGGACTCCAGCACGGCAACCCAGTGCCGCCCCTCCCGTACGTACGTCCGCAGAGCCTCACGAGCCTCGTCCGACCCGGCAACCGCGAGCAGTTCAAGCACCTCGGCGGCCCGCAGGCAGGCGTCCTCGTCGTCCTCCCGCAGTTGGTCGACGACCGGCTTCGCGGACAGCCCGAGATCTTGCACCAGGCGCGCCAGATACAGCGAGCGATCGTCGGTGCCGTCCCACCGCCAGTCACGACGAATCCCGTCGTACACGAACCCGGCACCCACCTGAGGCTCCCGCAACGCCCGAACCGCCCCCAACCCCCGCCCCCGTTGCAGCAAGCCCTCGACCTTGTCGAAATGGGCGTAAAACATCTCGTCGTCGTCGTTCATCGCCCAGCACCCTGCCCGCCCGAGCACCCCACCGCCACTCGATATCGCAGGTGCGCGACCCCGACCATGCAGCTCGGGCTACGTACCCTTCCCGCTCCCCAACGGGAGCGGCGGCGGCGCTGTCCACCGCAGTCCGGCGTCGGCAACCTGCCGCATGACCCACGACCGCGCCTCCGGGCCCGAAGTGCTCCAGGCGTACGCCAACGGCCGCCGCCTCATTGCCCGTTCGCGTCTGCTCTCGCTGTCGGCCCTACGCCGACGCCGCCGCTCCCGTACCCCGAACGACGGGTCTGCCAGGCACCCTTCAGCCAGAGACAGGATCCGGCCGTACTGCGCCGCCACCGAGATCCCCTGCTCCTCCGCCCGACGCCGCGCGGTGCTGCCTGCGAAGGCGCGTATTTGGACCAGGTCCCAGGTGCAGGACGGCATGTTGTTGCACAGATCGGCCAAGAACCGGATCCGATCGAAGACTTCGCCGTGCGCCTTGCCGCTGACCGCGTCGCCCGACCGCAGGGCCTCCTCGGCCAGAGAGCGGATCTCGCGCAGGGCCTGCGACACCAAGTACCGACCCAACGAAACGTCGTCCACACTCCTGGGCCAGACCAAGCGAACCCGCCGCACAAGAAGCCACCCCCCGAACGCGCGTCGTACCGTCATGGCGAACCTCGTAGCTGTCGATCCGCGTGGGATGGGTACCTTCGGCGTGTGACTGACCATGGCGTTGCCCTGCCCCACCACCGCCTCCATGTGGTGCCTGCGGTCGTGGCGTTGGCCAGTCCGACGTGGCAACGAGAAGTATGGCTCGACCCGGATCGGTTCGAGGATCTCGACTACACCGTGCACGTGCTCTTCGACGACTTCTGCGATGCGCACGACCCGCAGCCCTGGTTGGGGCAGTCGCTGCGCACCGAGGAGGAAGTCGAACTGATGGCGCGTCTCGGGGCCGCCTATAGCGCGGTCCAGGACGCGGTCGGCGCCGAAGCCCGTGACGAGCTCTACCTGAACGCGCCCGGCTGGTCCACTGTGGTCGCCGCGGCGGCTCGGCTGGCCCAGGTGATGGTGGCCAATGACCAGACAGCACTGGTTCGGCCGCAGGACGGCGGCCATGGCATGCGGCCCGCGTCAGCCGGATCACGCGACGCGGGAGTCTGTGAACGGCGGCTCTGCGTACGCTTCCACGATGCTTGACGAATACGACGTCGAAGGAATGCGGGAGCACATCGAACTGGCAGTCCGGGGCGGCTTCAAGGACGCAGACGAGCTCGAGGCATGGGTGGAACGCGAACTCGGAGCCGACTACCCGGAACTTCGGGACGAGCTGAATTCCCTCGTTGCGCAGCGGTTCCGGGAGCACCGTCGACGCGAGGCCCGCTGGCGCAAGCCCACGGCGAACGACGCCATCGACCAGGCCTTCGACAAGCTGAACGAACGCGGGATCATCGCGCTCCAGAACGCGGGACACACCCTCTCCGACGGCTGGGCCGAAGCGCACGCAGCCGCCTCGGCACGGCCGACTCCCGCACGCGGAGCGGTCTTCTACGACAGCCAGGGTCTTGAGTGCGGCGTGGCGGGCGGAGGTCTCATGCTGGCGTTCGGCGCCTTCGAGGACGACCTCGCGAAGCGCGACGCGGCCGGCGCTGCAATCGCCCGGGAGGTGTGCGACACCCTGACGGCGCACGGCGTCCGCGTGAAATGGGAAGGCACCATCCACAGCCGCATCGAGATTCGCCCCTTCACGTGGCGCAAACGCCGCTGGACCACTGCTCCCTAGCCTCGGTTGCGCGGGTCTCGTGCCCGTCGGATGTGCACATTGGACGTCTGTCCGGACCTGCGTCGTGCCGCCCAGGCCGACCGGGTACGCGTCGATTCGCATGTGCGAGGGGCGTCCGGACGTCCGGGTAGCCTGGCGGGATCGACCGGCTGGGAGGCGCAGATTTATGAAGGAGTCGCGGGTCAATTCTGGGGAGGGGGATGGGGCTGACCTCTACTTGGAGCTGGCGGCGACGGGGCCTCGGCGGCAGGCGTTGGCTGCTGCGCTGCGGGACGCTGTGCGGTCGGGGCGGCTGGCTGCTGGGACGCGGCTGCCGCCGTACCGGGCGCTGGCTGTTGACCTTGGTGTTGCGCGCAATACGGTGGCCGACGCCTATGCGGAGCTTGTCGCCGAAGGGTGGCTGACTGCACGTCAGGGGTCGGGGACCCGCGTGGCGGAGCGAGTGGCCGCCGTACGACCGCAGGTGGCGCCGAAGGCGGTCGGCGTAGCGGCAAAGGTTGCGCACAACTTGCGGCAGGGGCAGCCCGACGCGGCGTCGTTTCCGCGTACCGCGTGGGTCGCCTCGGTGAGACGGGCCGTTACTGCCGCTCCCGTTGACGCCTTCGGCCCCGGGGATCCGCACGGGCGGCTGGAGCTGCGGCAGGCGCTCGCCGACTATCTGGCACGGGTACGCGGCGTACGCACGGCACCCGAGCACATCGTCATCTGCTCCGGGGTCGCCCACGGTCTGCGCCTGCTCTTCGGCGGCGGTGTCCTGACCGGGCCACTCGCGGTCGAGGCGTACGGACTGCCGTTCCACCGCGAGATCCTGGCTGCTGCCGGCGTGCGTACCGTCGCGCTCGGGCTGGACGACCACGGCGCCCGCACGGATCGGCTGGCGACCGATCCCGCGACCACCTCGCGGCACGGGGCGCGCTCCGTACTGCTCACCCCCGCCCACCAGTTCCCGGTCGGCGGACCGCTGCATTCCGCACGGCGCAGCGCGGCGGTGGACTGGGCGCGGTCGCGCGGGGGAGTGGTGCTGGAGGACGACTACGACGGCGAATTCCGGTACGACCGCGAGCCGGTGGGAGCGGTCCAGGGACTCGACCCCGACCACGTCGCGTACATGGGCTCGGTGAGCAAGAGCCTGTCGCCGGCGATCCGGCTGGGGTGGATGGTGCTGCCGCCGCGCCTGGTGGACGACGTACTCGCGGCCAAGGGGCTGCGCGAGGCATGGGCGGGTGTCGGCGACCAGCTCGCCCTTGCCGACTTCGTCGAGTCCGGCCAGTACGACACGCACGTCCGACGCATGCGCAGGCGCTACCGCACTCGCCGCGCGGAGCTGGTCGCCGCCCTGGCCGACCGTGCTCCGCACGTCAGCGTCACCGGCATCGCCGCCGGCCTGCACGCGGTATTGCGACTGCCGCCCGGGACGGAGGCGTCGACGGTCGAGACAGCGACACACCTGGGCATCGCCCTCGACGGCCTCGCCGCCTTTCGACACCCCGACAGCCCCGATCCGCACCACGACGGCTTGGTAGTCGGGTACGCCACCCCGCCTGAACATCGCTACAGGGCGGCCCTCGACGCACTCTGCCAGGCGTTGCCCCCGGCAACCGAGCCCTGACCGCATGCGTGATGCCGCCCGGGTGGGGCGGCATCACGTTGCTTCTGCGCTGACTACGCGTGGACGATCTGGCGGGCCTCCGCGTCCTTGGGCGTCTGCTCGGCGACGGGGGTCGGGGCCGGCTTGCGGAGTCCCAGGGCTACCAGCGCCGTTACTCCGATTCCTGCTGCGGCGATGAAGACCGCTGTGCGGAGGCCGTCGGTCGTTGCCGAGCGCAGGGCTTCGCCGCTGAGGCCGTCCAGGCCCGAGTTGGCCACCGCCACCAGCAGTGCGAGGCCGACGGCTCCGCCGATTTGCTGGCTTGTGGACGCGACGCCGGATGCGATGCCCTGGTCCTCCGCCCCCACGCCCAAGGCGGCGGCGCCGAACATCGTTGTGTAGCCCGCACCTTGGCCGATGCCGAGCACGATCAGGCCCGGGATGAGGGCTGCGTACGACGCGGTCACTGCCATCGTGGCTCCGACGATTACTGCTCCCGCACCGCCGATGACGAGGGCGGCGACCATCACCGGGCGGATGCCGTGGCGCGTTGCGAGGCGTCCGGCGGACTGCGAGCCGATGGCGATCGCGACCATGGGGACCAGGAAGGCCAGGCCCGTGGTCAACGCGTCGTAGCCGTGGACGCCTTGGAAGTACACCGTCAGGAAGTACAGCAGCGTGCCGAAGGTGCCCATGTAGAGGAACGTCACCGCCGAGCCCACGCCCAGGTTGCGGTTGCGGAAGAGACGGAGCGGCAACAGCGGGTCGGCGCTGCGCAGTTCCAGCACTACGAAGGCGACGAGAAGGACAGCACCGGCGACGGCGGCGGTGAGGACGGCCGGTGAACCCCAGCCGGACTCGGGGCCCTGGACGAGTGCGAAGACCACGGCTGTGACACCGACCGTGGAGGTGAGCGCACCTGCGAGGTCGAACGAACGGCCTTGAGTGCGAGGCGCGTCGGGGGCTATCAGCCAGAAGGCCAAGGCGGCTGCCGCACCTGCCAGCGGCACGTTGACGAAGAACACCGACTCCCAGCCGAACGCATCGGTCAGTACGCCGCCCAGCAGCGAACCGAGGATCATCCCGCTGCCGCCCGCGGTTCCCCAGACCGCGAACGCCCGGTTCCGCTCCCGCCCTTCGGCGAAGCTCGTGGAGACGAGCGTGAGTGTCGCGGGGAAGAGGAACGCGCCGCCTATGCCCTGGATCGCTCGGGCCGCGATCAGCGTGCCCGGGGAAGCGGCCAGTCCGCCGAGCAGGGACGACACCGCGTACAGGCTGAGGCCGAGGGCGAACATCCGGCGCGGGCCGAACAGGTCGCTCGCCCGCCCGCCGAGGAGGAGGAAGCCGCCGAAGGCGACGGCGTACGCGCTGATCACCCATTGCAGGTTCTGCGCCGAGAAGCCGAGACCCGAGCCGATCTCGGGCAGCGCGACGTACACGATGTTGTAGTCGATCGAGATGATCAGTTGCGCGAACGCCAGGAGGGCCAAGGTCAGTCCGAGGCGGTGGCGGCGCGGAGGCGCGGCGGCGTCCGAAGAGGGCGGCCGGGTCGAGGGCATGGCAAAGCCTGCTTTCGGGAGACAGGTGGGGGAGCGGTACGCGGGGCGGGCCGCGAGGAAGTGACGGCCGGCCGCCGCGAAGACCGCGAAGAGAGCGGGAGCGGCGGCAGCAGTGGTGGCGCAAGGTCCGCGGCTCAGCGCTCGGTGAGCGCCTTCTGCCACACCGGGCTCTCGAAGTAGTGGTTGTCGTACAGCTCCGAGCTGTCGCGGATGTCCTGCACCGTGGCCTCGCCGCGGTAGACGCGCTCCAGCAGGCGGTAGTAGTCGAACCGGTGCAGGCCCGGCGTGAACACGACGAGCATCTCGGCCTCGGTGCCGGGTGCCGGGGCGAACGCGTGCGGAACGGTCGGCGGGACCGTCAGGAAGTCGCCCTTGCCGAGCAGCACGACCTCGTCCCGGACCAGGATCCGCATCGTGCCCTCCAGCACGAAGAACATCTCGGTGGCCTTGGTGTGGAAGTGCGCGGGGGCACCCGGCGAGCCCTTCTCGAACGTCGCCTTGTTGGCGGTCAGCGCGCCGCCGGTGGCGCCCGCGTCGGCGAGCAGGGTGATGAGGCTGGTGGCGCCGTCCTGGATGGCCTCGGCGTTCTCGGCGCGGACCAGGACGGGGTTCGCGGAGGCGGCGTTCGCGGTGCTGTTCATTTTCTGGCTCCTGTGCTGGTGGACCGGGGTTTCGGCCGGTCCGTCCGGTGCTGACAGGAATGAATCTACGCGACCGAAAGACCCACTCTCTGGTGCATTCAGTGGGCAGTTTTATGGGTCAATTTGAACCGCGGAGAGCACCCCGACGGGCACATCCGGAGCCACCCGACCAACGTCCGGCAAAAGATCGCCTGCGCCCCTCGCCGTCGCGCCAACCCGCCAGTAACGTCCCGCCTCATGCAGGCTGCCACCGAACCGCACGACCCCGCGGAACCCGACGCGCCGTCCGCGACCGCCGCCGCCCCCGGGCCCGAGGCCGTACGCCGGGCCCGGCTCGCCGTCCTGGCCTGCTTCCTCATCCAAGGCGCGTCGTTCGCGGTCCTCGTCACCCGCATCCCCGCCATCCAGGACCGCTACGAACTCGGCGACGGCGCGCTCACGCTCGTACTCTCCCTCGTCCCGATCGTCGCCGGCGTCGGCAGCCTGCTCGCCGAGAAGCTCGCCGCGCGGTACGGCAGCCACCACGTCCTGCGTACCGCCCAGCCCGTCGTCTGCGCCTCGGTCCTCGGCGTCGGAGCCGGCGACACGGTGTGGCAACTCGCCGCCGTACTGGTCGTGTTCGCACTCGCCCTCGGCGCGGTCGACGCGACCATGAACATGCAGGCCGTCGGCATCCAGGCACGCCAAGGCCGCAGCGTCATGAACGGCTTCCACGCCGCCTGGAGCCTCGGCGGCATCGCCGGAGCGGGCCTGGCCACGTTCGCCGACCACAAAGACGTCGCCCTCGTCGTCATGTACGCCATCAGCGCCGCGATCACCGCCCCCGCGGCGCTCCTCATCGGACGCCACTACCTGCCGACGGCGACCACCAGGCCGACCGCAACGACAACCACAACCGGGGCCGACCCCACCGCCAAACCCGCCCTCCCCTGGCGCACCATCCTCCCCCTCTGCGCCGTCATGGCCTTCGTCTACATCGGCGACTCCGCCGTCTCCTCCTGGGGCGCGGTCTACGCCGAGAAGGCCCAGGACATGGACGACAACACGGCTCTCCCGTACCTCGTCTACATGGTCACGGCACTCGTCGGCCGCAGCCTCGGCGACCTGGGCGTACGCCGCTGGGGCGCGCTCCCCGTCGTACGCGCCGGGGCCCTCACCGCCGCCGCCGGATTCGCCGCCGTCGTCGCGGCGCCCGGCCCGGTCGTCGCGCTCGCCGGGTTCACCGTCCTCGGCCTCGGCATCAGCGTCCTCGTCCCGTTGACCTTCGCCGCCGGAGCCGAGACCAGCCCCGACGACCGCGACACCGCGATCGCCCGCCTCAACCTCTTCAACTACGCCGGATTCCTCATCGGCACACCGCTCGTCGGAGTCGTCGGCGACCTCGCGGGCTTCCGCGCCGCGATGGCGGTGCCGCTCGTCCTCGTACTCGCGATCCTCCCTCTGGCGCGCGCGTTCGCGCCCCAGGGTGAAGCCGGTCACGGCATCGGCCGCGAGACCGGGTCCGGGCGGTAGCCTCCAGCCATGAGTCGAGCCGTACAACTCCTTTGGGACAACCGGATGACCGGGTACGACTTCGGCTCCTGGCACCCCATGAAGCCGCTCCGGCTGCAGCTCACCATCGACCTGATCCGCGCGTACGGCCTCGACGCCGCGGACGGCCTGGACATCGTCGCGCCGACCCCGGCCACGGACGAGCAGTTGCGGCTCGTGCACACCTCCGACTACATCGCCGCGGTACGCGCCGCCGGCGCCGACCCGGCCTGCGCGGACATCTCGTGCGGCCTCGGCACCGACGACACCCCCGCGTTCCGCGACATGCACGACGTGTCGGCGCTCATCGCGGGCGGCTCGCTCGCCGCGGCCGACGCCGTGTGGCGCGGCGAAGCCCCGCACGCCGTCAACTTCGCGGGCGGGCTGCACCACGCGATGCCCGGCGCGGCCGCCGGGTTCTGCGTCTACAACGACGCCGCCCTCGCGATCGCCCGCCTGCTCGAACTCGGCGCGGAGCGCGTCGTGTACGTCGACATCGACGTCCACCACGGCGACGGCGTCCAGACCGCGTTCTGGAACGACCCGCGCGTGCTGACCATTTCGCTGCACGAGAGCCCGCGCTTCCTCTACCCGGGCACCGGCTTCCCCGACGAGACCGGCGGCCCCGACGCCGAGGGGTACGCCGTCAACCTCGCCCTCCCGCCCGGTGTCGCCGACGCCAAGTGGCTGCGCGCCTTCCACGCCGTCGTGCCGCCGCTCGTCGAGGCGTTCCGCCCGCAGGCGATAGTCACGCAGCACGGCGCCGACACGCACATCGAGGACCCGCTCGCGCACCTCGCGCTCACCGTCGACGCGCAGCGGCTCGCCGCCGTCGCGCTGCACGACCTCGCGCACCGGTATTGCGACGGACGCTGGATCGCCACCGGCGGGGGAGGGTACGCCGCCACCGACGTGGTCCCGCGTACCTGGACCCACCTCGTCGCCGAGGCCGCGCACGCACCCATCGACCCCGAGTCGGAACTGCCGTTCGAGTGGCGCGAGCAGGTCCGCATCATGACCGGCGACCAGGGGCCGTACCGCATGACCGACGGCGGCACCCCCTCCTTCCGGCCGTTCTCGGAGGGCTACGACCCGGCCGACCGGCTCGACCAGGCGGTGCTCGCGACCCGCCGCGCGGTCTTCCCGGCGCACGGAATCGAACCACTGTTCGACATCTGACGCGTCCGACACTCTGACGCGCCCCGACTCTGACGCGCCCGACACGACGAAACGGCAGGTGGACGTGACGGAAGTGAGCAACGGCAAGGTCCCCGACCGCACGCAGCTCCGCGCCCACCTGGTGCGCGCCCGGATCGCCGGTGACGTCGCCACCCCGCGCGAGAACAACCTGCGGCACTTCCGCCTGATGAGCGAGCGGCACCCGGGATACCTCTTCGGCCTCGAACCGGACGGCACTTGGACCCCGGAGGAGGTCCTCGCGCTGATGGTCCGCCGTTGCGGAGTCGTGGCGGACCCCGCCCACCTCAACGGCCAGGACACCATCGACCCGGACCTGACAATCGCGGCCCTGGACGTGTACGCCGACCGCCTCGCCCTCGCCGCCCGGCGCCGCGAGCGCGTCGTCCTCGCGACAGGTCACCCGGACGGGTTGCTGGACTACTACCGGGCGCTGGCGCGCGGCCTGCGCGACGCCGGGTGTACGCTCCTGCGCCCCGCACGCGACTGGACGTACAAGACACCGGCCTCCGAGGGCGCCAAGGCCCGCTCGATCGACTACCGCGGCCCGGTGGCCGTCGTCGTCGACGATGTCGGCGACCCCCGGCACACGCACTCCGCGCGGCCGATACGGGCCATGCTCGCGAGCATCGTCGACGAGGGCGGCGATCTGCCGGACCTGGTCGTCGGGGACCACGGCTGGGCGGGCGGCGCGGGCCAGGCCGGCGTCGACGCGATCGGCTTCGCGGACTGCAACGACCCCGCGCTCTTCGTCGGCGCGGAGGAGGGCCGGGTCGTCGCGGCGGTTCCGCTCGACGACAACGTGCAGCCCCATCTGTACCGTCCGTTGCTGGCGTACGTACTGGATAGGGCGGGACTGTCCTGAAACAAGCCAGATGGGCGAAACGGGCCGGATAACTCCTCCTCTTCCCCACTGGTACCACCCGCCACTACCCTGAAAGGACGCACGTGCGTGTGGATGTCACCGGAGGGGAAGCCGGTGCCCGTCGCGTGCTGAATGGTTCAGGTGCGGCATGGCTTCTGCAGATCGGCCTCTGAACGAGGTCAACTTTCTGACCGTGGCCGAAGTGGCTGCGGTGATGCGGGTGTCCAAGATGACCGTGTACCGGTTGGTACACAGTGGCGAGATGCCCGCCATCAGGGTCGGACGGTCCTTCCGGGTTCCGGAGCAGGCTGTCCACGACTATTTGCGGGACTCGTACGTAGAGACCGCATAGCGCCGCGTAGGCGCGCGGCACGACCGGAGTACGGCAGTCGGCCGGCCCCGGGCGCCCGCCTGGCACGATGTGCGCCCGGGCACTGCTGTGGACAACGGCCGAACAGCGCTCTCACACGTCCGAGGGCTCCTCATTTCGGGGTGCCCGGGGACGGCGAGTAGGCTAGGGCCAGACGTGCGGGCTGACTCGGCTCCGCGCAGTGGAATGCGCCCCCGCGCTTGCGAGGGGCGATCCGTTCTCTCCGCGCAGGCGGGGTCGTCCGTATGTACACGTGAGCGAGGGTTTCCGTGGGCTCTGTCATCAAGAAGCGTCGTAAGCGCATGGCGAAGAAGAAGCACCGCAAGCTGCTGAAGCGGACGCGAGTCCAGCGCCGTAACAAGAAGTAACCGGCGCTGACCTGCGCTTTGCGGGTTGCTGCTGTGCCTTTGATGCTCCCCGCGCACGCGGGGGTGTTCCACGCACCAGGGTCCAGCGTCGCAACAAGAATTTGCGCTCCCCGTGCACGCGGGGTTTTTTGAGACGCGGTCCCCGTCAGGCCGCCGCCCCCCGCCGTCTCGGCGTGAGGCGGCGGCCTGACGCGCTTGCGGAGGTCGGCCGTCCGCTTCGCGGCATTCCGCCACCTGGAGGGTTTCCATCCTCCGTACGGTGTGAACGACTGGTTAACCCTGCCGTGGCCGGTCCCGACAGGTCCCGGTGCCTACTAGGTTGAGACCGTGACCACCCGACGTACCCGGCCCGGCGTACCCGGCCGTGTCCCGGGCGCGGTCCGACCGAATCGGGGTGATCGGGGGTGAAGGGACCGATGAGCGGCCTCACGAGCAAGGTTGTGCTGGTGACGGGGGTGACCCGGGACCTCGGCAGCCGCTACGCGCGCATGATCCTGCGCATCCCCGGGGTCGAGCGGGTGATCGGGGTCGACGCGGTCGAGCCGCGCCACGAACTGGACGGCGTCGAGTTCGTGCACGCCGACATCCGCAACCCGATGATCGCCAAGGTCGTCGCGCAGGCCTCCGTCGACACCGTCGTGCACCTCAGTCCCGCCGAGACCCCGCCGAGCGGGTACTCCGGGACCGCGACGTCGGCCAAGGAGACCAACGTCATCGGCACGATGCAGTTGCTCGCCGCGTGCCAGAAGGCCCCGTCGGTGCGCAACCTCGTCGTCCGCTCGACGACCGCGGTGTACGGCGCCTCGCCGCGCGACCCGGCGATCTTCGAAGAGGACATGGAGCCGCGCGTACCGCCGACCTCCGGCTGGGCCAAGGACGCCGTCGAAGTCGAGGGCTATGTACGCGGCTTCGCCCGCCGCCGCCCCGATGTGCCGGTGACCGTCCTGCGGTTCGCCCCGATCCTCGGCCCGACCATCGAGTCCCCGATGGCCGACTACTTCGGCCTGGCGTTGCTGCCCACGGTGCTGGGCTACGACCCGAGACTGCAGTTCCTGCACGAGGAGGACGCGCTCGACGCGCTGCGCGTGGCGATGGCCGCCGGCGTGCCGGGCACGTACAACATCGCCGCCGACGGCATTCTGCTGCTGTCGCAGGCCGCACGGCGGCTCGGGCGGCCGGTGGTGCCGGTGCCGTCGCCCGCGATCGGGGTGCTGAGCCAGGGGCTGCGCGGCGTCGGGTCGGTCAACCTGTCCGCCGAGCAGATCCGGCTGCTGACGCACGGGCGCGTGGTGGACACGAGCCGGGCGCGCGAGCGCCTCGGGTTCGCGCCCCGGCGTTCCACCGCGGAGACCTTCGAGGATTTCGCGCGCGGCCGAGGGCTGCGCGGGCTGCTCGACCCGGAGCGCGTCGGCGCCGTACCGGATCGCATCGCGTCACTACTGCTCACCAGAAGGAGTCCCGATGGGTGACGCCCGGATCATCCCGTTCGACGGATCCGCGGGCGGCTCGCGGGGTCCGGCCGGGCGGGGGGCGCGTCGGCAGAACCGCTCCTCGCGCCCCGGCGCGACGGCCGGCGGGAGCGCGAGTGCGAATGCGGGCGAGGCGTACGAGGACGACATCCCGGTACGCGAACGCCGCCGCACCGGCCGCGGCAGCGCACACGCGCACGTGCGCGCGATCGGTGCCGTCCCCGAGCCCGACGGTGACGCGTCCGGGCGCCGCGACGGCGGCACCGCCGGTTCCGCCGGCACCGGTCTCGGCGCGCTGGCGGGTGCGCTGGGCGCGCTGGTCGGCGGTGCCGCGCGCGGCCTGGCCGACGGGCTTGCCGGGCCGGGCTGGGAGGACAAGGCCGCCGACCGGCTGGCGTTCGTACGGCGGCGGATCACCGGCGACTACGAGGTGGACGAGTTCGGCTTCGACGAGGAGCTGACCGACGCGCTGGTCATGTCGCTGCTGCGGCCGCTGTACGAGAAGTACTTCCGCGTCGAAGTGCGCGGCATGGAGAACATCCCCGACAAGGGCGGCGCGCTCATCGTCGCCAACCACTCCGGGACGCTTCCGCTCGACGCGCTCATGACGCAGGTGGCGGTGCACGACCACCACCCGGAGTCGCGCAACCTGCGGCTGCTGGCCGCCGACCTCGTCTTCCAGCTGCCGCTGGTGGGCCAGGTCGCGCGCAAGAGCGGGCACACGCTGGCGCATCCCGCCGACGCCGAACGGCTGCTGTCGCACGGCGAGTTGGTGGGGGTCTGGCCGGAGGGCTACAAGGGGCTCGGCAAGCCGTTCAAGGACCGGTACAAGCTCCAGCGGTTCGGCCGCGGCGGGTTCGTGTCGGCCGCGCTGCGCACCGGGGTGCCGATCGTGCCGTGCTCGATCGTGGGTGCCGAGGAGATATACCCCATGATCGGGAACGTCCGGACGCTCGCGCGGCTGCTGGGCGTGCCGTACTTCCCGGTGACGCCGACGTTCCCGCTGCTGGGTCCGCTGGGCCTGCTGCCGCTGCCGACGCGCTGGCACATCGAGTTCGGCGAGCCGATCCGCACCGACGCGTACCCGTCGCAGACGTCCGACGACCCGATGGTGGTGTTCAACCTGACGGACGAGGTGCGGGAGACGATCCAGCACACGATCTACCGCGTGCTGATGCAGCGGCGCTCGGTGTTCTTCTGAGGATTTCTCCGCACAGCCCACACAACTGAAACGACAACTGACGGTGCCCCGGCCGCGAAGGCCGGGGCACCGTCAGTTGTCGTTCCGGTTGTCGAACCGCCACGCTCGGCGGGCCGATTGCCGGAGGCCTACTCCTCGTCCGGTGCGTCCGGTGCGCCGCCGATGGTGATGCCGATGCCCGGCAGACCGGGCAGCAGCGGCGGGACGTTCAGCCCGAGCGGCGGCAGCACCGGTGCCGGGACGTCGACGCCCAGCGGGCTCGGACTCTGCGAGGGCGAGCCCGAGTCGGTCTGCGTCGGTTCCAGCAGCGGCACGTTGACGTGTGGCAGCAGACCGCCGGTCGACGTCGCGGACGGCGTCGGCGACGTGCCGGCGCCGGGAGCGCCGGTGGCGGCCTGCCCGACCACCGGCGGGACGATCCCGGCGACGCCCGGCAGTTCCGCGGGCGCCTGCGGCAGCCCGCCGGGGGCTGCCGGACCGGCCGCACTCGGCGGGTTGCGCTTGCCGGGTCCGGCCGGGAGGGCCGACTCCATCTCGTCCGCGTAGTCCGGAGCGAGCGCGCCCGGGATCGGCGAGACCTGCTTGTGGATGTCGTACAGCAGCTGCCACACCATGTCGCGCTCGACGGCCACTTCGCCGGGGAGCCGGTCGGCCATGCGCTCCATGCGCTCCTTGCCCGACTTCGCGAACGCCGCGAGGTCCTGCATCGGGCCGACCTTGGTCTGGTTGGACTCGTACGACTCGGTCAGCAGCGCACGTCCGTGCGACGTCTCCTCCCGCGCGTCGTCGAGCACGCCGCGCAGGTGGCCGATGGTGCTCTTGCCGATCGCCCCGCCGCCCTCGCGGTCGAGCAGCCGCTCCGCCTCGGCCAGCCGGGTGCGGGCCTGTTCGAGGTAGCGCTCGCCGCGTTCGCGGTCGGAGCCGGCCATCGAGATCTGGATGTCCTCGACGGCCCGCTTGACGTTGTACGTCATGTCGCCGGGAAGTGCGTCGGAGCTGGCGACCGCGATACCGCCCAGGCCGCCGGCCGTGATGACCAGCGCGGTGCCCGCCACGGCACACCGCCTGCGCCAGCGGACGGCGCGCGGCTTGGGGACGGGTGCCGGCCGCCGGTGCGCGCCGCGTGGCGCGGGAACGGATGCCGCCGCCGGGAGGGCGGACGCCTCCTCGAGCAGTCTGCCGCGCAGAGCCGCCCGGAAGTCGGCGGTCGGAGTGGGGCCTGCCGCCCCCTCGTCGTGCAGCCTGGCCGCGGTCCGCAGAGCCGCGGCGACCACCTCGTCCCCCTGGCCGTCTCCGTGGGTCGCCCCCCGGTTCGGCGCGGGGCCGGATCCCATCTGGTCCAGCTGTTCAAGTGCCTCGGCGAAGGCCAACACACGTCGCCGGTCCACAACCGCGATGCTCACGGGCCGCACCTCCTTTCCCCGGATGCCCGTCCAGGGACGTCTACGGGTCGGGGGCCGTGAGTCGGCTCCCCGCCACGCCGCGCCCCCGAGGGGCGCGCTATCTGGGAGAACGAGCCGAGGCCCCCGGGGGTTACGGAAGTGTGATTCACCGCACGTCCTCCGGGAGAAGCCGGGCGAGGGTGCGGACCGCGCGGTACTGGAGGGTTTTGATGGCGCCCTCGTTCTTGCCCATGATGCGGGCGGTCTCCGCGACGGACAGGCCTTGCAGGAAGCGGAGGGTGACGCACTCCTGCTGCTGCGGGTTGAGCCGGCGCACGGCGTCGAGCAGCGCGGCGTTGGACAGCGACTCGAGCACGCAGTCCTCGGGGCTGGGCTCGACCTCGTTGGCGTCCAGCATTTCGCCGGTGGTCACTTCGAGGCGGAACCGGCTGGACTTGAAGTGGTCGGCGACGAGGTTGCGCGCGATGGTCACGAGCCAGGCGCCGAAGTCGCGGCCCTGCCACGTGAACGTGCCGATGCGGCGCAGTGCGCGGAGGAACGTCTCGCTGGTGAGGTCTTCGGCGATGGCCCGGCCGCCGACCCGGTAGTAGATGTAGCGGTACACCGTGTCGAGGTAGTTGTCGTACAACTGGGCGAACGCCTCGTTGTCCCCGTCCTGGGCGAGTTCGACCAGGGCCATGATGCGCCCTGTCTCCCCCTCGCGGGCGGTGCCGTAGCCCGACGACCCTCGGGCCGGGCGGGCAGGTTCGGTGGTTCCGGTACGGGCGGCGCGGCCGGCCACACCGGTGTACGCGCGTTCGCGGGCCGGCCCGGTGTCCGCGACGGCGGCGAGAACGAGGTGGTTGGGCCAGGGGTCGAGCGCGGCGACCACCGCCGCCCGAAGCGTCGCCAGCCCGGTCACGTCAACCCGGACGATTCGGTGCACGGGACTCCCTGTTGCGTCGGCATCATCATCGGCGTCATGACTTACTGTGCGGGGACGGTCACCCATCGTAGGGACAATGGGGACTGCTGTGCGCCGATCGAGAATAACGCTTAGTAAAGGAAGGGATACCAAGTGTGCTCATCGGCGATGCGAAGCTACCCGCATGGCCAGCCGAAGTGTGCTGTTTGGGCCATTCCCGGGACGTGGTGAGCGCCGAGTGCTATAAGCCGCACATCTCCGCGTGTTGGGCGTGTCAGGACATCAGTGAGCGCACGCGGACACCTCCGGCGTCCGCCCCACGAGGCGGGACGCACGGGAGGTGTCACGCGGCAGGTGCCACGCGGTCGGCGTCACCCCCGAAGTGTCACCCCCGAGGGCGTCACCCCCGCGGTGCCACACGCAGCGCGCCGCTCAGCCGAGCGCGGCGCGCCGCCGTACGGCCGTTCCGGCCACGAGCGCCCCGGCGACCGCGCCGATGCCGGCCGCCGCGGGGATGCCGATCTTGGCGGCCTTGCGGCCCGTGCGGTAGTCCTTGACGCGCCACCCGTGCTCCCGGGCGTGGCGGCGCAGCTTGGTGTCGGGGTTCACCGCGCAGGGGTCGCCGACCAGCGACAGCATCGGGATGTCGTTCGACGAATCGCTGTACGCCGAGCAGTCCGAGAGGTCGAGGTTCTCGTGTGCGGCCAGCCCGCGCACCGCCTCGGCCTTGGCCTCGCCGTGCAGCAACTCGCCGACCAGGCGCCCCGTGTAGACCCCGTCGCACGTCTCGGAGACGGTGCCGAGCGCGCCGGTCAGGCCGAGGCGCCCGGCGATGGTCCGGGCGATCTCGATCGGTGCGGCGGTGACCAGCCAGACCTGCCGGTCGGCGTCGAGGTGCATCTGCGCGAGCGCGCGCGTGCCCGGCCAGATCTTGTCGGCCATGTACTCGTCGAAGATCTCTTCGCCCAGAGCGGTGACTTCGTCGATCGAATGGCCCTTCACGAACGACAGTGCGGTCTCCTGCGCGTCGCCCACGTGGCCCATGTGCTCGCCGCCGAGCCGGAAGCGGGCCTGCTGCCAGCCGAAGCGCGCGATGTCGCGCTTGTCGAAGAACCGGCGCGCGTACAGGCCGCGGGCGAGGTGGAAGATCGACGCGCCGCGCATCACGGTGTTGTCGAGGTCGAAGAACGCCGCGCCGAGGACGGGCGGTTCCGGCGTCTCGGCGGCCTCGGCCGCGCCGTCCGCGGTGCCGTCCGCCATACCGTCCGTCGTGCCGCCCGCCCGTCCCGCTATGTCGCGGGCGGCTGTGTCGGGATGCGCCGAGGCATGGGCGGCCGCTGCCGCGGCCTCTCCCGCCGTGACGGCGCGCGTCAGTGAAACATTCCGGACACTCCGTCGCAGCAGAGCCATATCGCGAGCGTAACGGCCTTGCGTTGCGACTGTGTGGCGCCTGCGTGGCTGTCTGTCGTCAAGCTCACGTAATGCTTCTGATCCGGAGGTGCCCGGTCCGCAACGGGTACGTGAGCACTCGGCAAACGAGCGACGGATTCGGGGGCCGGACGGAGGACAATCGGGGTGTGAGCCTTTTCCGACGGCGGGGTGCCGCCACACCGTCCGAGCGCCGGGTGACGATGTTGAGTCGCCCGGGCTGCCACCTGTGCGACGACGCCCGCGAGGTGATCGTGCGTGTCACCGGCGAGTTGGGCGTGTCGTTCGAGGAGGTGGACATCACGACCGACGCGAAGTTGGAGGAGGAGTACCGCGAGCAGATCCCGGTGACCTTCGTCGACGGGCGCCAGCACGACTTCTGGCGGGTCGACGAACGGCGACTGCGCGCTGCCCTGGCGTGAGCACGGGGTCACCACTTGTGATCGAGTTCACAGGACTTCGCGGGAACCGTTGCGTGATGCATGTCACGGCGGGTGCACAAAACGGACACCAGCTTTGTGCACACGTTCACAAAAGCCTAACCTGGCATTCCGAAACCGCAGGTCCCACCCACAGGAGCACCGTGGCTACAGGCCGTACCGAGCGACCGGCGCACCGGGGACGCGGTATTCCCGAGGCGACGGTGGCGCGGCTTCCTCTGTACCTCCGGGCGCTGAGCGCGCTCTCGGAGCGCGGTGTGCCCACCGTGTCCTCCGAGGAGCTCGCCGCCGCCGCCGGGGTCAATTCCGCGAAGCTGCGCAAGGACCTGTCGTACCTGGGTTCGTACGGCACGCGCGGCGTCGGCTACGACGTCGAGTACCTCGTCTACCAGATCTCCCGCGAACTCGGCCTCACGCAGGACTGGCCGGTCGCGATCATCGGCATCGGAAACCTGGGCCACGCGCTCGCCAACTACGGCGGGTTCGCGTCGCGCGGCTTCCGGGTCGCGGCGCTCCTGGACGCCGACCTGGCGGTGGCCGGCCAGCGCATAGCCGGGATGGTCGTACGGCACATGGACGACCTCGAGCAGATCGTGCGCGACGACCACGTCTCCATCGGGGTCATCACCACTCCCGCGCCCGCCGCGCAGGGGGTGTGCGACCGCCTTGTGGCGGCCGGGATCACGAGCATCCTGAACTTCGCCCCGACCGTCCTCTCCGTTCCCGAGGGCGTCGATGTGCGCAAGGTCGATCTGTCGATAGAGCTGCAGATCCTGGCCTTCCACGAGCAGCGCAAGTCCACCAGCGACGGCGCTGCCCCCAACCTTCCCTCCGCCGCACCCGGCGCCGCCGCCTCTTCGGCCGGCGATGTGGGCGGCGACCTGCCCGAGGTGATGCCGGCGTGAACGCCCGGAGCACGTACGTCTGTTGCCAGGAGCCGGCATGAGTGTCCTGGTAGTGGGGCTCAGCCATCGCACGGCCCCGGTCAGCCTGTTGGAGCGCGTCGCCGTGGCCGGTGACGGCCAGGCCAAGCTGCTCCAGGACATGGCCGCCGCGGAGCCGGTCGCCGAGGCGCTCCTGCTGTCGACCTGCAACCGCGTCGAGCTGTACGCCGACGTCGACCGCTTCCACGGCGGCGTCTCCGACCTGTCCGGGCTGCTGGCCCGGCACACCGGCGTACCCCTGGAAGAGCTGACCCCGCACCTGTACGTGCACTACGAGGAGCGGGCGGTCCACCACCTCTTCTCGGTGGCGTGCGGCCTCGACTCGATGGTGGTCGGCGAGGGCCAGATCCTCGGCCAGCTCAAGACCTCACTCGCGCTCGCCCAGGAGTACGACACGGCGGGCCGCGTCCTCAACGACCTGGCGCAGCAGGCGCTGCGGGTCGGCAAGCGCGCGCACAGCGAGACCGACATCGACCGCGCGGGCCAGTCCCTGGTCACCGTCGGCCTCGAACAGGCCGAGCTGGTCGGCGGGCACGTCGGCGGGAGCCGCGCGCTCGTCGTCGGCGCCGGGTCGATGAGCGCGCTCGCCGCGACCACGCTGCAACGCCAGGGCGTGGGCACGATCCTCATCACCAACCGCACCTACGAGCGCGCCGAGCACCTGGCCGACCAGGTCGGCGGCCGGGCCGTGCCGATGGCCGCCCTCCAGGACGCGCTGACCTCCGCCGACCTGGTGATCTCGTGCACCGGCGCGGCCGGCCTGGTGGTCTCCGCGGCGGACATCGAGGCGGTTCTCGAAGCGCGCCGCGAGCGCGGCGTCGACCGTCCGCTCGTGCTGATCGACCTGGCGCTGCCGCGCGACGTCGACGTACGGGTGCGCGACATGGACGGCGTTCACCTGATCGACCTCGAACTCCTCGCCGACGTCGGCACCGGCGCGCACGGCACCGCCGACGTCGACGTCGTACGCCGCCTCGTCGGCGACGAGGTCACCGAGTTCGCGGCCGCGCAGCGCGCCCAGGCGGTCACCCCGACGGTGGTCGCGCTACGCGCGATGGCGGCCGACGTGGTGCGGTCGGAGCTGGAGCGGCTGGCCGGGCGTACCCCCGACCTGGCCGCGAAGGAGCGCGGCGAGGTCGAGCTGACCGTCCGCCGCATCGTGGACAAGCTGCTGCACGCGCCGACGGTGCGGGTCAAGCAGCTCGCGGGCGAGCCGGGCGGCGCGTCGTACGCCGAGGCGCTGCGCACGCTGTTCGACCTCGGCTCCGGCCCGATGGCCGCGGTCAGCCGTGCCGATGTCGGCGCGGACGCCGACATCGACGTCGCCCAGGTACTCGACGCGGACCTCTCGTCCGGTGCCTCCGCAGGAGAGGCAGGTGCGGCATGACGACCGAGCGTGCCCTGCGCCTCGGCACCCGCCGCAGTGCGCTGGCCATGGCCCAGTCCGGCCACGTGGCCGAACAGCTCACGAAGTTGACGGGCCGCCGGGTCGAGCTGGTGGAGATCACCACGTACGGCGACACCTCGCGCGAGCACCTGGCGCAGATCGGCGGCACGGGCGTCTTCGTCTCCGCGCTGCGCGACGCGCTTCTGGACGGGAGCATCGACTTCGCGGTGCACTCGCTCAAGGACCTGCCGACCGCGACGCCCGACGAGTTCGTGCTCGCCGCGGTGCCGCCGCGCCAGGACCCGCGCGACGCCCTCGTGGCGCGCGACGGCCTGACGCTGGGCGAGCTGCCGTCCGGCTCCCGCATCGGGACCGGATCGCCGCGCCGGGCCGCGCAATTGCGCGCGCTCGGCCTCGGCCACGAGGTCGTGCCGATCCGCGGCAACGTCGACACCCGCATCGGGTACGTCACTTCCGGCGAACTCGACGCGGTCGTCCTCGCCAAGGCGGGCCTGGCCCGCCTCGGCCGTGCGGACGAGGCCACCGAGGTCCTCGACCCGCTCCAAATGCTGCCGGCCCCCGGTCAGGGGGCTTTGGCCGTCGAGTGCACGTCTTCGGACCCCGCACTCGTCGAACTGCTCGCCGTGCTCGACGACCCGGACACCCGGGCCGCCACGCTCGCCGAGCGCATGCTCCTCGCCGAACTGGAGGCCGGTTGCTCGGCCCCGGTGGGCGCTCTCGCGGACGTGTCCGTGGGGGAGTCCGACGGCGAGGAGGTCACCGAGCTGTACCTGAGGGCGGTCGTCGCCAACGGCGACGGATCCCACAGCGTACGGTTGTCCGCCACCGGACCCCTGGACGAGGCGGCGTCTCTAGGCCGAGAGCTGGCCAAGGAGATGCTTGCCCGGGGTGCCGCCGGTCTTATGGGGGAGCGCGTCCCTTGAGCCCCAGAGCGAAGAAGAAGCCCAGCGGAACCGTCACCTTCGTCGGTGCGGGCCCCGGCGATCCCCGACTCCTGACCCTGCGCGCCGTCGAGGTGCTGGCCGAGGCCGACGTCGTCGTCGCCGACGCGGCCACGCGTGCCCAGGTGCTGTTCCACTGCCGTGCCGACGTCGAGGTCGTCGACTCCGCGGGTGCCGAGGACGGCGAGCCGCTCGCGGCCGCCGGCCGGGCCAAGCTGATCGTCACGGCGGCTCGTGCAGGCCGTACCGTGGTGCGCACCGTGGACGGCGACCCGGTCGTGGACCAGGGCGTCGTGGACGAGATCACCGCCGTCGCCAAGGCGAAGGTGCCGTTCGAGGTCGTCCCCGGGGTACCGGTGTCGACCGCGGTCCCGGCGTACGCCGGCGTGCCGCTGACCGGCCCCCGCGCGGGCGGCGGAGTGCGCGTGCTCGACACCGCCGAGCCGTCCGTGGACTGGGCGACCGTCGGTGCGACCGACGGCACGCTGGTGCTGCGCGGCGCGGTGGACCAGATCGCCGAGATCGCGCAGGAGCTCGTCGCGGGCGGCCGCAAGCCGGCCACCCCGGTGGCGGTGACGACACAGGGCACGACGACCGAGCAGCGCACCATCTGCTCGACGCTGGCCGCGGTCGCCGCCGACCTCAAGGCCGCGCGCGTCACGCTCCCGGCCGTCATAGTCATCGGCGAGGTCGTGGGCCAGCGGGACACCCTGTCCTGGTTCGAGACCAAGCCGCTCTTCGGCTGGCGGGTCCTGGTGCCGCGCACCAAGGAGCAGTCGGCCTCGCTGTCCGAGCAGTTGCGCTCGTACGGTGCGGTGCCGCACGAGGTGCCGACCATCGCGGTCGAGCCGCCGCGTACCCCGCAGCAGATGGAGCGGGCCATCAAGGGCCTGGTCACCGGACGCTACGAGTGGGTCGCGTTCACCTCGACCAACGCGGTCAAGGCGGTGCGCGAGCGCTTCGAGGAGTACGGCCTCGACGCGCGCGCCTTCGCGGGCATCAAGGTGGCCGCGGTCGGCGAGCAGACCGCCCGCGCGCTCATCGAGTTCGGCGTGAAGCCGGACCTGGTGCCGTCGGGCGAGCAGTCCGCGGCCGGGCTCCTGGAGGACTGGCCGCCGTACGACCCGGTCTTCGACCCGATCGACCGCGTCTTCCTGCCGCGCGCCGACATCGCCACCGAGACACTGGTGGCGGGGCTGGTGGAACTCGGCTGGGAGGTCGACGACGTCACGGCCTACCGCACCGTCCGGGCGGCGCCCCCGCCCGCGGACACCCGTGAGGCGATCAAGGGCGGCGGCTTCGACGCCGTGCTCTTCACGTCGTCCTCCACGGTCCGCAACCTGGTCGGCATCGCGGGCAAGCCGCACGCGGTGACGGTCATCGCGTGCATCGGCTCGGCGACCGCCAAGACCGCGGAGGAACACGGCCTGCGGGTCGACGTGATGGCCCCCGAGCCGTCGGTCGCCGCACTCGCCGAAGCCCTCGCGGAATTCGGCGCGGCCCGCCGCGCCTCACTCATCGAAGCAGGCGAACCGGTGACGAAGCCCAGCGAGCGCCGTCCCGGATCGCGGAGGAAGGCGAAGTAGTCCATGTCTGACGCGCTGTCAGGGTCCGGCGGGTTCCCTCTGGTTCGACCGAGGAGGCTGCGCCGGACCCCGGCGGTGCGCCGACTGGTCGCCGAGACCCGGCTGCATCCGGCCGACCTGATCCTGCCGCTCTTCGTACGCGAGGGCGCCACCGAGCCGGTGCCGATCTCCTCGATGCCCGGTGTCGTCCAGCACACCCGCGACACGCTTCGCAAAGCCGCCCACGAGGCCGTCTCGGCCGGTGTGGGCGGCTTGATGCTGTTCGGCATCCCCTCGGTGAAGGACGCGTGCGGCACGGCCGGCACCGACCCGGACGGGATCCTCCAGGTCGCGCTGCGCGACGTCGCGGCCGAGGTCGGCGACGACACGGTGATCATGTCGGACCTGTGCCTCGACGAGTTCACCGACCACGGCCACTGCGGCGTGCTGCGCGAGGACGGCACCGTCGACAACGACGCCACCCTCGACCGGTACGCCGAGATGGCGGTCGTCCAGGCCGAGGCGGGCGCCCACATGCTCGGTCCGAGCGGCATGATGGACGGCCAAGTCGCGCACGTACGCCGGGCGTTGGACGCCGCGGGCCACACCGACGTGTCGGTCCTCGCCTACAGCGCCAAGTACGCGAGCGGCTTCTACGGCCCCTTCCGGGAGGCCGTCGAGTCCACGTTGCAGGGCGACCGCATGAGCTACCAGCAGGACCCGGCGAACGCCGACGAGTCGCTGCGCGAGGTCCTGCTCGACATCGCCGAGGGCGCCGACATGGTGATGGTGAAGCCCGCGATGTCGTACCTCGACATCGTGCGCCGCATCGCCGACGAGGTCCATGTCCCGGTCGCCGCCTACCAGGTGAGCGGCGAGTACGCGATGGTCGAGGCGGCCGCCGCCAACGGCTGGATCGACCGCGAACGGGTGATTCTGGAAACCCTGATCGGGATCCGCCGCGCGGGTGCGTCCAGCATCCTGACCTACTGGGCCGCCGAAGTGGCCCGCAAGATTCGCTGACAAACACGCTGCCACCTGCGGTGACGCCGGGTCGGTCCGGTACGGTCCGCGGCTTTTCCGCGCGGGCTGTCCCACTGTGCGGTCGTTTTCCTATCATTCGATGTACTGCTGGTGGGCGAACGAAGGATCGGGCGACCGTATGACCGACGGGATCCGCGGATCATGGTTCCGGAACAGGCACTGGTGGAACGGGCGTACGGGCCAGGAGGTCCAGGCCCTGAAGGGCGCACTGCACACGGCGGTCGGCGGACTCCGGTGGGTGCTGCGCGACACCCCGCCGGAGTGCCGGTCGGGAGTCGGGTACCGACAGGTCCTGGGCCGCCTCGGCGAGCACGGCGTGGTGATCGGACTGCGTGACGGACTGCTCGACGTACCGGCGGAGTTGTCCCTGGAATCCGAGTACGGGGGCGCCTGGGCCTCGCGCACGGTCCTGCACGGCCTGGCGCACGACCTGGTGCTGGACGAGCAACTGCGCGGCATTCTCGGGGCCGAGCCGGTGCTACGCCCGGACGACCTCGACGCCGTCGTGACCGCGGGCAGTGTGCTGGGCAGTAGCGCGGTCTGGCGTACGCGTGTCGCCGAACCCCTCGCCGTGCTGGACGAGTTGTGGGCAGCCGCGGGGCACGCGGTACTGCGCCGTGACCCTGCTGCTTCCGAACTGCTGCGCAACATCGACGTGTTGCTGCCCGCATCCTTGGTGATGAGCACGCCCACCGATCCGCCGTCCGTCTTCCTGGACGCGCTGCGAACGCGGATCGAGCACGCGGAGATCGCCTGGGATGTCGTCGAAATCCCGCTTCTGCGAAAGCAGTTGCCGGGTCCGAGGGCCGCGGGGGGCGCGTCGGCGAACCCGTGGTTGTCGCCCCCGTCGACTGTGTCGCCGGGGCCGTCGGAGTCGCCCGCCGCGGCCGACCCCGGCCCGGCGGCCTCCGCGTCACCCGGTGCCGCCCATCAGGCGATGATGCTGTTCTGGGATTGGGCGCGGCGGTTGTGGCGGAGCCTGCACGACTGCGTCGTCTCGGGCCTCATGCCTGTTGCGGCGGCGATCTACTGGGACGCGGTGGCGCGGGCGCTGGCAATGCTTGCCCCGGCTGCGCCCGCTGCGCCTGCCGGGAGTGAGGTTCCTTCCCAGCCCGGCGCTCTTCCCGTGCCTGGAACCCCTGCTGCGCCCAAGGCTCCTCCGGCGCGCGCGGCGGCTCCCACTGCCCCTGCGGCGGCTCCGACTTCCCCCGCGGCCGCCCCTGCCGCTCCCCCCAAACCCCCTGTGCCGCCGGTGCCGCCGGTGCCCCCCGCAACTCCCGCTGTCCCCGGGCCTGTTCCGGATGTCCGGTACGTTCCGGAACCGCGCCTCGCGCCTCCGACGCCGCTTCCTCGTTCCCCGCACGAGCGCGTCCTGGTCGACCCGTTCCCGTCGATTCCCTTGCCGGAAGCGCCTGTCGCCGAGTCGGCGTCCCCTGCGGCGCCCCCGACGGCGTCCCCGACCGTGACGCCGCCCCAACCGCCCCCGCGCCCGGCCTCGCCGCCCCGGGTGCAGGCGCCCGTACCGGCTCCGGCTCCGGTCCCGCCCCCGGTGGCGCCGGCGACCACCGACCCGCCGAAGCCCGTCGTCGTGATCCGTGAACCCGCCCGGGCGTCGGGGTCCATGGGGTTCCCCGACTCGGCGGTGGCGGGACTCGGAGTCATGCTCGGCACCATCGCGCGCCCGGGGCATCCGGGTTCGGCCGCCGGCCACGGGCGCCGCCGCCCCGCGGGCCGGGCAAGGTAGGCCGAATTCGGGGCCCGGCGCCGACCGGACGCGGTCAGGAGCCGGTGATCGGGCGGGGGTGGAGCCTCGCCCGGTCGGCGGCGGCCTTGCCGTGGATCCAGCCTTCCTCGTCGCGGATGCGGACCCGGTGTGTCGTGAGGTTCGGGAACATCTCCTCGGCGGCTTCCTTGACCGCGGCCTCGCGGGCGGCGAGCACCGGGAGGAGCCGGGCGTCGGAGCGGTCCGCGGCGTCCGGGCCATCCGCGCCGCCCGCACCGTCCGCGCCGCCCCCGGCGTCCGCCGCCGCCTCGGACGCGGCTTCCCGGGTGGCGCGCTCCGCGGCCGCCGCCAGGCGTTCGCCGATCCGGCCGGCGTACGCGACCAGGAACGACTGCCGGAAGTCGCGCGACCCCGAGCGGTTGCGGCCGCCGCGTGCCCGGCCCCCGGCCCGGGTCATGGCGGCGGTCGCCTGGACGAGCAGCGACGTGTAGAGGAGCTCGACCGCGTCGAGGTCGGCGTCGAAGCCGATAACCGTCGAGAAGCCGAAATCGGGCGACCACACCGTGTCGCAGCGGTTCGCCTCGGCGACCGCGTCCAGCAGCATCGCCTTGGCCTCGTCGTAGGGTGCGTCGACACCGACCCGGACGGCGCTGGGCCGACTGCCGGGGCCAGCACCGGGCCCGGCCGCGAGCAGCGCCTCGTCGATGCTGTGCCGGGCCATGAGTTCCTGGGCCTTGGCGGACAGCGCCTCGGCCTCCTCCGGGAACTCGGTCGACTCCGCCTTCGCGAGCAGCGCGCGGATGCGCCCGAGCATGCGCGGGGGCTCGGCACCGGGCTCGGCCCCGCGCCGCTGGACCGGTTCGGCGGCCTCGGCGTGCAGCGGCACGATGCCCGGGAGGCGGCCGAGCACCCGCAGCACTTCGAGGACATAGCCCGCGCACGCGAAGCGGGTCAGGTTCGTCCGTGCGGCCAGCCCGGGCAGGTACGCGTCGTCGCCGTCCCACCACACCTCCGCACCCAGCTCGCGTATCTGCCGCTGCCACCGAGGGCCGCCCGCGACCGGGGACTCGCGGCGCTGCGCCGCGGCGACGATGTCGACGGCGATGCGGATGTGCCGGTCGGCCGGGCGCTCGTCCGCGAAGGCGCGGTCCACCATCCGCACGACGTCGGCGGGCTGCCAGCCGCGGGCCCAGCAGCCGGCCGCGACGCGTTCCGCGAGCGCGAGGTACGCGCGGCTCATGTCGGGCCACCGCTCGGCCGACTCGGCCAGCCGCGACGCCCCGGAGTCGACCGCGAACTGCGCGGCGTCGTCGTCGGGCGCGCCGATGAGGCCGTGCAGGATCTCGTCCAGGAGTGCGGAGGGCATCCGTCCATTGTCCGGTACGCGGCGGGCGCGACCGCCCGGTGCGGTTCCCGGATATCCCGGGTGACCTTGATCGTCCGCCACGGCATGATGCCCGCTACACCATCCGGCCCGGCCACGTCCTGCTGCCTGCCGGTCTCACGGCCGTACCGGGAGTCCCCCTTGTTCGCCTTGTTCTGTCCTGACTGCGGTGCCGAGTCCGCACTCGCGACGCACTGCACCGAATGCGGCAGCCCCCTGCCCGGACCGCTCGCCCCGACGGCCCCCGACGGCTGGCAGCTGTGGCAGCTCAAGCCGCTCGGCAGGTGGGCGGCCGCGGTGTACGTGCTGCTCGGCATCGCCATGACCGCCTCCGCGGTCTCCGCCGTGGCGTACCTCCGCGCGGGCGCGGTGCTGGACGACGTCGCGGAGGGCAATGCCGTTCCGCTGACGTCCGACGCCTTGCGGCGGCTCGACGCGGCCGGCGGGTTCATGGACGCGAGCAGTGTGGTCGCGGGCGTCACGACGGCCCTGGCCGGGCTGGTCTTCATCGCCTGGTTCCACCGGGCCCGCCAGAACGTGGCGTGGTTGGGACTGCACCAGCCGTCGCTCGGCCCGGGCTGGGCGATCGGCGGCTGGTTCTGCCCGGTGGTGAACCTGTGGTTCCCCGCGCGCATCGCGCACGACCTGTGGAAGGGCAGTGACACGTCGCGCGGCGCGCGGTACTCGGACGGGCTGCTGGGACGTACGGTGCTGATCACCTGCTGGTGGGTCGCGTTCGCCGCCGCCGTGGTCCTGGACCGCCTGGTCGGGCGGTTCTGGTCGGTCGACGAACTGGTCGACGGCTTCGCGGTGTTCTCCGGGGTCGACGGACTCGTCCTGTGGAGCAAGGTGGCGGCTTCGTCGGGGCTGCTCATGGTGGTCGCCGGGGCTTTCGCGATCCCGTTCGTGCACCGCGTCACGGTGCTTCAGGCCGAGCGTGCCCGGGAGTTGTGGGTGCTGAGCGGGTCGCCCGAGCGGTGGCGTACGTCCCCCGCGGCATCGGCCGCCGCGCCCCGCCCGAGGTCCCCGTGGGCCGAGGTGCCGAGGGCCTGACCGCGCGCCGCCCACCGGGCCCGCCGATCCCGCGGGAAATCGGGCGTGACCTTGATCGTCCGACGCGGCATGATGCGCGCTACGTCAACCGGTTGTGCCGTCCCGCGCGCCGGTTCCACAACCATTTCGGGGGGTTTCTTTGCTGTGCCCGGATTGCGGTGCGACCTCGGCGCTGCCCACGCGTTGCACGAACTGCGGAAGACCTCTGGCCGGAACGGGTGACACCCCGAACCGGCCCGTCGACGACGACGCGCGCGACGAGGCCGCCTGGCGCTGGGAGGAGGACCGCGACGACGTCGCGTGGCGCCCGGCGGCCGACACGGTCGGCGCGCTCCAGTCCGCCAAGTCGGCCCAGGTGGCGTGGCCCGCCTACACCCCGGTGCAGCCGCCCGCCCAGGGCTGGTACCTGTCGCAGATCAAGTCCGTGGGGGGCTTGGCCACCGCGCTGTACGTGCTGCTGGGCGCGTCCATGGTCGCCGCGGCGCTGTACGCGGTGGCGAGCTTTCGGCGGGCCGAGCTGCTCGACGACCTCCTCAACGACGAATATCGCGTGGTGTCCGTCGCCGACCTCGAATCCGCCGACGACTTCGTGGCCCTCGCCGCGATCCTCTACCTCGTGCTGATGGTCGGCACGGCGGTCGTGTTCGTCATCTGGTTCTTCCGGGCGCGCAAGAACGTCGGGCTGTTCGGGCTGCACCAGCCGTCGCTCGGCCAGGGCTGGGCGATCGGCGGCTGGTTCTGCCCGGTGGTCGCCTTCTGGTTCCCGGCGTGGATCGCGCACGACATCTGGAAGGGCAGCGACGCCTCGCGGGGCGCGAGGGACATCGGCAAGCCGCTCGGACGAAGCGTCCTGATCACGTGCTGGTGGGTGCCGTTCATGCTGTCGTGGGTGCTCGACCAGTTCGGCGGCTTCGGACTCGGCGACGACAGTGCTTTGGACAGCACCGAGGCGGTGGACGACCTCATGCTCGCGGACCGCCTCAGCGGCTTCGCGGAAGTGTGCACGGTGATCGCCGGTGTCTTCGCGATCCTGCTGGTGCGCCGCATCACCGCGCTGCAGTACGAGCGCACCGCGCAGCTGTGGGCGATGAGCGGCCCGCCCCCGATGTGGGGTGCGCCGCCGCCGGTGGCCGGCGGTTTCCCGGTCCCGCTGCCGCGGCAGGCCCCGTATGGCCCGCAGCCTCCGTACAGTCCGCAGCCTTGACCGGCCTTGACCGGCCTTGACCGGCCTTGACCGGCCTTGACCGGCCTTGACCGGCCCTGACCCGCCGCCGCAGGCAGCGGCTCAGGCGCCGCCCGCCGCGGGCGGCGCCGTACCGTCGCCGCACTTCCCGCGCCGGGCGTCCCGCGGCGACCGGGCGACCGGGTCGACGTACACGGTCCCGTCGACCGTCACCACCGGGTACGTCCGCAGCGCGCGGCAGGAGAACTCGCCGGACGACTTGCCCGTGTCGACCCGGAACACCGTGCGGTGCGAAGGGCACGTCACGGAATCGCCGGCGACCGTGCCGCGCGACAGCAGGGCGCCCGCGTGCGGGCAGCGGTCCTCGAACGCGTGCACGGTGCCGCCGTGCCGGACGACGGCGATCGGCGGCCGGTCGCTGACGCGCCGGACGCCGCCGTCCGGGACGTCGGCGAGCGACCCCACGCGTACGGCGCCTTCGGGGAGCGCGGTGGGCGAGGCCGCCGGACGGGTGGCGGCGGCGGAGCGGTCCCGGCGGAACGGCACCTTCATACCGGGCAGGGTAGGCATACCTCACCGGGAATGACAGGCGATCGGTGATCGAATTCACCCGCGTGACCTCGCCCACCCTTCCGGCGCGGACCTCTTCTGACGTACCGTCAGGTCGGCATGTTGTGCCCGTCGTGCAGGCGCGGAAAACAGCGGCCGGGTTGGCGAACCATCTCACGTGGAGGGCACGTGTCTGATCCGATCTACGACGCCAGGACGCTCTGGGAGCTGGTCGAGCGCCGTGCCGCGGCGTCGCCGGACACCCCGATGCTGCTCGACCCGGCGGACCGCAAGGTCACCTTCGGGGAGTTCAAGGCGTGGGCGGAGCGGGTCGCGGCCGGCTACCACGCCCTCGGGATCACCGCCGGAACGCGCGTGACCTGGCAGTTGCCGACCCGCATCGAGTCGATCGTCGCGGCCACCGCGCTTGCGCGCCTCGGTGCCGTGCAGAACCCGATCATCCCCTTCTACCGGGAGAAGGAGGTCGGCTTCTGCCTGCGGCAGACCGAGGCCGAGTACTACATCACCCCGGGCACCTGGAAGGGCTTCGACTTCGTCGCGATGGGCGAGGCGCTGGCCAAGGAAGTGCCGGGCGGGCTCACCGTGTTGACGGCGTACGACACCCTGCCCGAGGGCGACCCGGCGACGCTGCCGCCGGCCCCGGCCGACGGCGACGGGGTGCGCTGGCTGTACTACACGTCCGGCACGACGTCGGACCCGAAGGGCGTGCAGCACACCGACGGCACGCTGATCGCGGGCGGCATCGGGCTGGCCAAGGCGCTCGACATGTCGGAGACCGACGTCGGCTCGATCGCGTTCCCGTACGCGCACATCGCCGGCCCCGACTACGTCAACACGCTGCTGATCACCGGCTTCCCGGCGGTCATCGTCGAGACGTTCGACCCGGCCGGGGTCATCCCGGTGTACGCGCGCCTCGGCGTCACCATGGTCGGCGGCTCCACCGCGTTCTACGTCGCGTTCCTCAACGAGCAGCGCAAGCAGCCGGGCGTCAAGATCATCCCGACCCTGCGCATCGTCTCGGGCGGCGGCGCGCCCAAGCCGCCGGAGCTGTTCCGCGAGGTCGTCGACGAGATGCAGGCGGTGCTGTGCCACGGGTACGGCATGACCGAGTGCCCGATGATCGCGCAGGGCGGCCCGAACGACTCCGAGGACCAGCTCACGTACAGCGAGGGCAAGCCGGTCTTCGGCATCGAGGTCCGCATCGTGGGTGCCGACGGCACGCTCGCGGGCCCGGACGAGGAGGGCGAGGTCCGGCTGCGCGGCCCGATGGTCTTCAAGGGCTACACCGACCCGGAGCTGACGAAGGACGCGTTCGACGCGGACGGCTTCTACCACACGGGCGACCTGGGCAAGCTGCGCGCCGACGGCCACCTGTCGCTCACCGGGCGGCTGAAGGACGTCATCATCCGCAAGGGCGAGAACATCTCCGCGCGGGAGATCGAGGACCTGCTCTTCGCGCACCCGAAGGTCGCGGACGTCGCGGTCGTGGGGCTCAACGACCGTGAGCGCGGCGAGCGCGTGTGCGCGGTGGTCGAGCGCCAGCCGGGCGAGCCGGACCTGGAGTTCGCGGAGATGGTGCAGTACCTGAAGGACGCGAACCTGATGGTGATGAAGATCCCGGAGCAGCTGGAGGTCGTGGACGCGCTGCCGCGCAACGAGACGCTGCGCAAGGTCCTGAAGTTCCGGATCCGGGACGAGTACAACGCCAAGCCCTGGACGCCGCAGCGGTAGCCGCGCGTTCCCAATTGCACAGCCCGTCCGCGCCGACGTTCGTCCGGTTGGCGCGGGCGCGGTTGCGCGCCCTCGGCCGGCCGCAGGCTTGCCCCCGTGATCGGAAACGGCGAAGACGCAGATGTGATCGTGGTCGGGCTGGGTGCGATGGGCAGCAGCGCGTTATGGCGGCTGGCGGCACGGGGTGTGTCGGTGATCGGCATCGAGCAGTTCACCCCGGGGAGCGACCGCGGCGGCAGCCACGGCGAGTCCCGCATCATCCGCACCGCGTACACCGAGGGCGCCAAGTACGTCCCGCTGGTCCGTGAGGCGTGGCGGCTGTGGCGCGAACTGGAGCGGGTGTCCGGGGGCGGACTGCTGTACCGGACCGGCGCCCTGTCCCTGGCGCCCGCCGGTTCGCCGCGGGCCACCGGGCCGCTCGCGGCGGCGCGGGAGTACGGGCTGGCGTGCGAGTTGCTGTCCGACTCCGAGATCCGCGCACGGTTCCCGCAACTCGTCGTTCCCGACGGCCACGGCGGGGTGCTCGACGCGGACGCCGGGTACCTGCGGGCGGAGGCCGCCGTCGCGGCGGCGGTGGCCGCGGCACGTGCGAGCGGTGCCCGGGTGCTGGAGGGCACCGGGGTGGTCCGCGTCGTCGCCGACGCCGACCGCCCGAGTGTGGTGCTCGCGGACGGTCGTCGGCTGACGGCCCGTCATGTCATGGTCGCGGCGGGGGGCTGGCTGCGGAAGCTGGTGCCGTCCGTCGGTCGGCATGTGCGCGTCGAACGCCGGGTGATGGCGTGGTTCCGGGTGCCCGGTGCCGGGCTGGACCGGGCCGCGTACGCGGGCGATGCGATGCCTGTTTTCATGGGCGGCGACAACGTCGGCCACGACTGGTACGGCTTCCCCTCCGTGGACGGCGAGACCGTCAAACTCGGTGTGCACCCCTGGTCGGAGGCCGCCGAAGAGGTCGACCTGGACCGCGGTCACCGTCCGCCCGACGCGGCCGACGAGCGGCGCTTCGCGGCGATAGCCGGGCGTGTCCTCGTCGGTGTGGACCCGACACCGGTACGGATGACCGCCTGCATGCAGGACCACACCCCGGACGGGGACTTCCTGGTCGGCCCGCACCGCGACGCACCGGGTCTCACGCTGTTGGGCGGCTTCTCGGGCCACGGGTTCAAGTTCGCGTCCGTCATGGGCGACGTTGCCGCGGACCTCGCGCTGACCGGCCGCACCCCGCGTGACATCCGGGCCTTCGACCCGCACCGCTTCGACGGCGGGGCCGGCGCGGTCATTTGATCGCACCGGCCCCGCGGGCCCCCGACCTGGGGGTGTAACAGGAACGGACATTTCCGCGGCGCGCGTTGTCCACAGCCGCGCGCGATCGTCGTACCGCGTCAGCGCCAGGCGGCGGCCACGGCCTCCGTCGTGGTGACGGTCGCCACAGCGCTCAGTGTGTTGGCGAGCACCGCCTCCGCGTATTCGGGAGGGAATCCCGCCACCGCGTCACGCGGGATCACGAACTGGAATCCGGCGTTCACGGCGTCCATCGCGAAGTTGACCATGCCCACGTTGAGCGAGACGCCGACCCCCACGATGGTGCGCACGCCGAGGTTCCGCAGCACCGACGCAAGACCGGTATCGGCCATTGGCCCCAGTCCGTGATACCTCGTCAGAACCAGGTCGGAAGGCGCCACTTCGATACCGTCCGCGACCTCCGCGGCATCCGAACCCGGTGTGAGCTGCACGGATGCCTTGGCCGCAGCTCCGAACATGCGGGCATTCCGGTTCGCGCCCTGCCCGTCCTCGCGGCGAAGTGCGAGGCAGTGCAGCACCGGGACCCCTGCCGACCGTGCCGCACGGCACAGTTGGTCGATGGCCGGAATCAGACCCTGGGTCTGCTCGGCCAGGGCGGGGAAGACGGCGGCCTTCCCGATCACCCCGTTCTGGCATTCCTGGGTGACCAGCGCGGTCGTGCCCGGGGCGAGCAACGTGCCCGGATCGAGTGCCATGTGAGTCTCCTGACTGACCATCGGCTTGCTGTTGCCTGCGGGGAGAGATTACGCTAAATCTGACGGTCCATCAGATTCAGTCCGTAGCGGTCCATCAGATCTTCAGTCCGTAGGAGGGGCCGATGAGCGCCAACCTGCCCGAGCAGGACGCCACCGAGTCCGGCAACAGCTTCGGGGAACTCCCGAAGATCATCAGTGTCGATGACCACGTCATCGAACCGGCGCACCTGTTCGAGCGTTGGCTGCCGGCCAAGTACCAGGACCGGGGTCCCAAGCACGTCCAGACGGGTATCGGGCAGCTCGAGTACACCGGTGCCAGCTACAAGATCACGACGGACCCCGACGGCCCGCTCGCGGACTGGTGGTTCTACGAGGACCTGCGCTTCCCGTACAAGCGGAACATCGCGGCCGTCGGCTTCAGCCGCGACCAGATGACGCTCGAGGGCATCACGCGCGAGGAGATGCGCCCGGGTCTCTACGACCCCAAGGAACGCCTCAAGGACATGGACCTCAACCATGTCGAGGCCTCCCTGTGCTTCCCGACCTTCCCGCGCTTCTGCGGCCAGACCTTCTCCGAGGCGAAGGACAAGGAGGTCGCGCTCGCGTGCGTCCGGGCGTACAACGACTGGATGGTCGAGGAGTGGTGCGGTGACTCGGGCGGCCGCCTGATCCCGCTCATCATCATCCCGCTCTGGGACGTCGACCTGGCCGTCGCGGAGATCGTCCGCAACGCCGACCGCGGCGTGCGCGCGGTGTGCTTCTCGGAGATCCCGGCGTTCCTGGGCCTGCCGAGCATCCACACCGGCTACTGGGACCCGTTCTTCCGCGTCTGCGAGGAGCGCGAGGTCACCGTCAACATGCACATCGGGTCGTCCTCGACGATGCCGGCCGCGTCCCCCGACGCGCCCGCCGCCGTGCAGGCCAGCCTCAGCTTCAACAACGCGATGGCGTCGATGGCGGACTTCATCTTCGCCGGCGTCCCGGCCCGCTACCCGCGCCTCAAGCTGGCGTACTCCGAGGGCCAGATGGGCTGGATCCCGTACGCGCTGGAGCGCATGGACGACGTGTGGGAGGAGCACCGCGCGTGGGCCGGCGTCGGCGACGGCCTGCCCGAGCGCCCGTCGTTCTACTTCCGCCAGAACATGTTCGCCTGCTTCTTCCGCGACCAGCACGGCGTCAACTCGCTCGATGCCATCGGCGTGGACAACGTGACGTTCGAGACCGACTACCCGCACGTCGACTCGACCTGGCCGCACACCAAGAAGGTCGCCGAGGAGCACCTCGCGGGCCTCGACGCGGGCACCGTCTACAAGATCATCCGCGGCAACGCGATCCGCATGCTCAACCTGGACTACGACAAGTAGGTCCGGTGGGGCCGTCCCCGACGGCCCCGCATTCTCGGGCGGCCCACCACGACGCGGAAGCAATGCGTCCGGTGGGCCGTCTCCGGGTATTTGACTAGTCGTCATTTGATTGGCCGTCAGATCTAGACTCCAGGGCGACAAGACCAGGGGTACTTCCAAAGGGGTAGAGGCGTGGGTATCTGCGAGGGACGCGTTGTCATCGTCACCGGTGCGGGGGGCGGCATCGGACGCGAGCACGCACTGGCGTTCGCCCGCGAGGGCGCGCACGTCGTCGTCAACGACATCGGTGCGTCGCGCCAGGGCGACGGCCGCTCGCCCGGCCCGGCCCAGCAGGTCGTCGACGAGATCGAGGCGATGGGCGGCAAGGCCGTCATCAACGCCGACGACGTCGCCGACTGGGAGGGCTCGGCGCGCCTGATCCAGACCGCGATCGACACCTTCGGCCGCCTCGACGTGCTGGTCAACAACGCGGGCTTCCTGCGCGACCGCATGCTCGTCTCGCTCGGCGAGGACGAGTGGGACGCCGTGGTCCGCGTGCACCTCAAGGGCCACTTCGCGACCATGCGGCACGCCGCCGCGTACTGGCGCGCGGAGGCCAAGGCGGGCAACCCCGTCGACGGCCGCATCATCAACACCAGCTCGGGCGCGGGCCTCATGGGCTCGGTCGGCCAGGGCAACTACGCCGCCGCCAAGGGCGGCATCCTCACCCTGACGCAGATCGCCGCCGTCGAGTTCGGCCGCTACGGCGTCACGGTCAACGCGATCGCCCCCGCCGCCCGCACCCGCATGACGGAGGAGGCCATGCCCGACATGGTCGCCGCCCCGACCGACGGCTCCTTCGACTTCTACGACCCCGCGAACGTCTCGCCGCTCGTCGTCTGGCTCGGCTCCGCCGAGTCCAAGGACGTCAACGGCCGAGTCTTCGAGGTCGAGGGCGACAAGGTCTCGGTCGCGGTCGGCTGGCAGCACGGCCCCGAGGCGAAGGCCGGGCGCCGCTGGAGCCCGGGTGAGCTCGGCCCCGTCGTCGCGAAGCTGATCGACGAGGCCCCGACCCCCACGCCGGTCTACGGCGCCTGAGCGCCGCCGCAGTCGGGCTTTTGCCGCAGTCGGGCTTTCGAGCCGACGAGCCGACGAGCCGACGAGCTGACGAGCTGACGAGCTGTCGAGAAGGGGCCAGGAGACCATGGACCTGAGGTACACCGAGGCGGAGGAGAGCTTCCGCGCCGAGCTGCGCGCGTGGCTCGACGAGGCGCTGCCCAAGCTGCCGCCCAAGCCGGACCGCAACGACTGGCCGGGGCGCCGCGCGTACGACACGACGTGGCAGCGCATGCTCTTCGACGCCGGGTACGCCGGCATCCACTGGCCCGTCGAGGCCGGCGGCAAGGGCGCGACCCCGACCGAACACCTGATCTTCCTGGAGGAGACCGAGCGGGCGGGCGCGCCGTACGTCGGCGCCAACTTCGTCGGTCTGCTGCACGCCGGACCCACCGTCAACGCGGCCGGCAGCGAGGAGCAGCGCCGCAAGTACCTGCCGGGCATCCTGTCCGGCGACGACGTGTGGTGCCAGGGCTTCTCCGAGCCGGGCGCGGGCTCCGACCTCGCGTCGCTGCGCACCCGCGCGGTACGCGACGGCGACGACTACGTCATCAACGGCGCGAAGATCTGGACCTCGCACGCCGAGGTCGCGGACTACTGCGAAATGCTGGTGCGCACCGACCCGGACGCGCCCAAGCACAAGGGCATCACCTGGCTGATCGTCCCGATGGACACCCCCGGCATCACCATCCGCCCGCTGGAGACGGTGATGGGGACCTCGGAGTTCGCCGAGGTGTTCTTCGACGACGTGCGCGTACCGGTCGCGAACCGCGTCGGCGAGGAGAACGACGGCTGGCGCGTCACCATGGTGACGCTGTCGTTCGAGCGCGGCACCGCGTTCGTCAGCGAGGTCGTCGCGTGCCAGCGCCTGCTGCACGAACTGGCCGAGCTGGCCAAGAAGGTCACCCGCCGCGACGCCACCGCCTGGGACGACGTCGCGCTGCGCCGCGAACTGGGGCATCTCACCGCGGAGTTCGAGGCGCTGTGGGCGCTCACCAAGTGGAACGTGTCCGAGGCCGCGCGCTCCGGCGTACCCGGTATCGGCGGCTCGGTGTTCAAGCTGCGCTTCTCCGAGACCAAGCAGAAGGTGTACGAGCTGGCCCACCGCCTGCTCGACCGCGCCGCGCTGGTCGTCGAGGACGTGGCGGGGCTGCCGAGCGGCGACCTGATGGACGAGCGGTTGTCGTCGCTGTCGTACACGATCGCGGCCGGCACCTCGCAGATCCAGCGCAACATCGTCGGGGAGCGCATCCTCGGCCTGCCGAAGGAGCGCTGATGGACTTTCAGCTGAGCGAGGACCAGCGCGACCTGGCCACCGGCGTACGTGAGTTCTGCGAAGGCCGGTTCGACCGCGACCGCATGCGCGCCCTGGTGGACAAGAACCGCCTCCCCGGCATGGTCGACAAGAAGCTGTGGGCGGAGCTCGCCGAGACCGGGTTCTTCTCCCTGCGTGTCGCGGAGGACGAGGGCGGCGTGGGCCTCGGCACCGCCGAAGCCGCACTCGTCTACGAGGAGGCCGGCCGCGCGCTGCTGCCCGGGCCGCTCGTCGCCACCCACCTCGCCGCGTCGCTGGGCGGGGACCTGGGCGCGGCCGCCGCATCCGGGGAGCTGATCGTGGGCCTGGTCGAGGGCGACGCGTCGCCGATCCTGGTCGAGCACCTGGACGTCCTCGACGTGCTGCTCGTGCTCGACGACGACGGGATCCGCCGCGTCACACCCTCGTCGGTCACCGGCACCGCGGTCCGCACCCCCCTCGACCCCTTCACCCCGCTGCACCACGTGGAGGCGCTGCCCGAGGGCGAGTTGGTGGCCGACGCCGAGACCGCCGCCCGGTTCCGCCGGGAGGGCGCGGTGCTCACCGCCGCCGTACAGCTGGGCATCGCGGGCAAGTTGACCGAGCTCGCGACGCAGTACGCCAAGGAGCGCGAGCAGTTCGGGCGCATCATCGGCGGCTTCCAGGCGGTCAAGCACCTGTGCGCGGACATGCTGGTGCGTACCGAGATCGCCCGTGCGGCGGTCTACGCGGCCGCCGTCACCCTGGACGACCCCGTCGTGGGCGACGCCGCCGTGGCCGTCCCCACCGCCAAGCTGATGGCCGACGACGCGGCCACCCGCAACGGCAAGGACGCCACGCAGGTGCACGGCGGCATGGGCTTCACGTGGGAGGTCGACGTCCACCTCTACCTGAAGCGCGCCTGGGTGCACGCCACCCAGTTCGGCTCCGCCGAGGACAACGAAGAGGCCTTGGCGCTGACGCTGTAGTGCGGTGAGCCTTTGCGGTCGCGGTACTTGGCGACCGTGCGTCGTGATCGTGATCGTGCGTCGGGATTGTGCGTCATGAGGGCAGGGGCCGACGGACAAACGTCCGTCGGCCCCTGCCTACGCGCGCTTGTCCCCGTGCCGCGCCGGGAACGGCGCTTTGTGGCCACGAAATGCCGAGCCGGTGGCGTGATCTTGACGGTTGCCCGGGGCAGCCGCCAAGATCACCGCGGAGTCGACCGGACGATGGAGGAAACATGGCGCGCGGGAGGTCGGTGAGAGCGGGCATAGCCGCTCTCGTGGGTGTGGGGGCGATGCTCGCGGCCACGGGTTGTTCGACGGCCGCCAAGTCGAAGAAGCCGCCGCCGGACCTGTGCGCGCTGGTGAGCAGTCCCGCATTGGCCCAGTTCACCGGGGACGACACCCCGCTCCATCGCTCCCAGTACCAGAAGCTGACGTCGAAGGCGGACTGCGGGGCGGAGTCCGACGCCGGGGCCCTGGTCATCGAGTTGGAGCGGCACGGGGACACCGAGAAGACCAAGGGCGGCAAGTGGGCTCAGCGGGGCTACCAGAGCGCGAAGGACGCGGAGTCCTGGACCTTCCGGTGCACGCCGACCGTTTCCCCGCGCCTGGGCAAGAACTCGTCCGAATGCGTTTCCGACGAAAGGTTTCGGCTGCTGGTCCGCAAGGACAAGGACCTGCTGTCCTTCACGGTCACCGGTGAGCTTGCGGCGCGCCCCGACACCGCCGAGGTGGTGCGCGGCTACGCCGACCAGGTCCTCCAGGGCCTGACCGCCAAGAAGTGAGCCGACAAGCAGGAGTCGACAAGCCGTGGGCCGACAAGCCGTGGACCGGCAACAAGCGGGCCGACAAGAAGTGACAATTCCGCCGAATCGCTGAGCGGACGGGCGTGTGTGTCCGCGGACACACGCGTGACCGTCCAAACTCCGGGGTTTCCTGAGAGAATCCGGCCGTCTCGAACCTCGGTGCGGCACTGGGCCGCCCGTTCACAGACGAGGGCCGCCGCCGATGGAACCGCTTGCTCCCACCGACCCCGAACGCGTGGGGTCCTATGTCCTGCTGGGGCGCCTGGGAGGCGGCGGCATGGGCCAGGTGTACCTCGGGCGTTCGCCCGGCGGTCGGCCCGTCGCGGTCAAGCTCGTGCACAGCGCGCTCGCGGCCGACCGGGACTTCCGGCGGCGATTCGCCCAGGAGGTCCAGGCGGCCCGGTCGGTGGGCGGGTTCTACACCGCGCCCGTCGTCGACGCCGACCCCGAGGGCGACCCGCCGTGGCTGGTCACCGCGTACGTTCCCGGGCCGTCCCTCCACGACGCCGTCATGTCCTCCGGGCCGCTGCCGCTCGGCACGGTCCGCAGCCTCGGCGCCGGACTCGCCGAGGGGCTGGCCGCCATCCACGCGTGCGGCCTCGTCCACCGCGACCTCAAGCCCGCCAACGTGATCCTCGCCGACGACGGGCCGCGTGTCATCGACTTCGGCATAGCCCGGGCGCTCGGCGGTTCCGAACTCACCGTCACCGGGACGATGGTGGGCACCCCCGGCTTCATGTCGCCGGAACAGGCCATGGGGGAGACGGACATCAGCCCCGCGAGCGACGTCTTCTCGCTCGGCTCCGTACTCGCCTTCGCGGCGACCGGCGAAGGCCCGTTCGGCGGCGGATCGATCGCCGGGATCGTCTACCGCATCGTGTCCGGGCAGCCGGACCTCAACCGCCTTCCCGACGAGCTGCGCGACGTCGTGATGGCCTGTCTCGTCCAAGAGCCCTCCGGACGCCCGAACTTGGACGAGGTGACCGACGCGCTGACGCACGGGCGCGAGGCCACCGAGATGTTCACGCCCGGCTGGCTGCCGGCCACGGTCCCGTACCTGGCCTCCGACGCGGTACGCGCCGCAACGGTCGTCGTCCCGCCCTCCGACCTGACGCGCCCCGTCCCGCCGCCCCCGACCCCGGGTTCGGTCCCCTTCGCGCCGCCGACCGCGGTGACCCTCCCGGTGGCGACCCCGCCGGCCGGCGGACCGCCCGTCGCGGACCCCGCGGCCGCCACGGTCGCCGCGCCGCGCGAAGGCGGCGGCACGCTCGCCGCCCCCTCGCCCGCGCCCGACGACACGACCAAAGAGCACGAAGCTCCGCCCAACCCGTCCCGCCGCCGCATCATCTTCGGCGCGGCCGGCCTGGCGACCGCCGCCGTGGCCGGGGTCGCCGCCTGGGCGGCCCTCGGTGGCGACGACAAGTCCAAGGACAACCAGGGCTCCTCCCCGTCCGCCAACGGCAGTCCGTCGTCGGGGGCGCCGACTCCCGGCACGGCTCTGTGGCGTTTCCCGACGTCCGGAACGGTCCTGTCCTACCCGCGAGTTGCCGGAGACACCGTCTACGCCGCGAGCAACGACGGGACGCTGTACGCCGTCAACGCCGCCGACGGCACCGAGCGCTGGAAGTTCCGTACCGGCGCGGCCATCGGCTCGGCCCCCTTCGTCGTCGGCGGAGTCGTCTACCTCGGCAGCGACGACACCAAGCTGTACGCGGTCGACGCCGTCACGGGCCTGGAACGCTGGTCCTTCCCGACCGGTGGCATCGTCCACTCGCCGGTCTTCAGCGGCGGCGTGGTCTACGTCGGCAGCGCCGACGGCTTCCTCTACGCGGTCAACAGCGACGGCAAGGAACGCTGGCGCTTCCAGACCGGCAACGACACCCACTCCGCGGTCATCTCCGGCGACGTCGTCTACGTCGGGTGCAGCGACACCAACCTCTATGCCGTGGAGGCCTTTTCGCCGACGAAGAAGTGGACCGCCGCGACCCGCGGAGCCGTCTCCGGCTTCCCCGTCGTCGACAGCGGCGTCGTCTACTTCGGCAGCACCGACGGCATGCTCTACGCGGCCAACGAGGCCGACGGCCGCCAGCGCTGGACCTTCGCCGGTGTCGCCGCCCAGGCCGGCCCGGTGGTCACCGGAGGCACGGCCTACATAGGCGGCGGCTCCAACGTCTACGCCGTCAACACCAACACCGGCAAGGAATCCGGCAGGTACACCGCCGCCGGCGACGTAGGCCGCCCCACCGTGGCCGCGGGCGTCCTCTACGTCGGCAGCAAGGACCAGAACCTCCACGCCGTCGACGCCGCCACCATGCAGCCCAAGTGGAAGTACGCCGCCCCCGGCGCCGTCCAGTCCCCGACAGTCGCCGCCGACCGCGTGTACGTGGGTGTGGACGACAACACCCTCCACGCCGTCGCCATTTAGCGGGGGAGCAGGGGAGCGGGGCCCGGAACTCCGGAACCATGGAACCCCGGGAACTCCGGAACCACGGAACCACGGAACCCCGGGAACTCCGGAACCACGGAACCCTGGGCCCCGCGCCCGGGAACCGGACGCCGGGACCCAGGGTTGGTGGATCCTGCGAAGGACAGCGGGGCGAGGGATGGTGGTGTCGTTCCCGCCTCGTCGCCTGTGTGGTGCTGTTTCCGCTTCGTTCCCGACCCGGCCGTACCTTCGCCGCTGTCAGCTGCGCCGGTACAGGGCGATGGGGTCAACCGGCCATGACGCGGTGTTGCGGTGCGGCAGGGGTGTGCTCAATCTGCGTGCTTGCGGAGGCTTCCGGCCGCTCGCGCAGCAGCAGGGCGCCGGTGACCGCGACCGCGAGGGCGGTCAGTCCGTGGACGCCGTACGCGGTCGCCGCCGAACCGCCTTCGCTCAGCACGAGCACCATGTCGCCGGCGGGGACGAAGGCGGTCGCCGCCATCGTCAACCCCAGCGCCCTGCGCTGGCCGGCGAGCAGCAGCGCGAAGATCACCAGTCCGAAGCCGATGTCCCGGATGCCCTTGACGAAGAGGAACCCCTTGCCTTCGTCCTGAGGCCAGGTCGGCAGTCCGAATCCTTCGGCCGTCGTCTGCGGCGCGAGCAGGTAGCTGATCCCGATGTAGAGGACGAACAGGCCGCCGACGGTGGCGAGGACGGTGGCGAGGCGCTTCATGTTCATGGCAAGTCTCCTGAGGGCGTTGTGCGGCGGGGAATTCGATGAAAGTGAAGAAGGTGAAGAGGGTGAGGAACGCGAGCGTTGAGCGGCGCTCAGTTGGTGCCGCGAACCGCACGCATGCGGCGCGTGTACGACGGCCGGCCGACGACGCGCCACAGCACCCTGGCGAATCCGGGGAGTTCGGCGAGCATCCGGGCGCGCTCCGCGGGTTCGGCGTCCTCGAGGACCATGCCGAGGAAGAAGAGCAGCTTGGGCTTGGGCGTCGCGGCGAAGAAGTGGTCGCCCATGGCGTTCCACTCACGTGCCGTCAGATGCTGTGCCGCCAGCGGCAGTAGAGCGGTCTCCTCGTCTGCCAGGTGCTCGACGAGTACGGCGTGGTGGTCGGTCAGCGCGGCCGCCAGCGCGTCCCGCTCGGCCTCGCCCGCGGTCGTCTCCCAGGCCGATAGCGCCGCCTCCGCACGGGCCAGGGTCCCGGCCACCCGCTCGTGCTGGGCCTCCATGCGCAGCACCACGTCGGCTCCGAGGTCGACGCGGCCCAGGAGTACGGGCCACAGGTGCTCGTCCTCGCCGTGGTGGTGGTTGTGCAGTCCGAGCCGGTAGTCGCGGAAGTGGTCGGCGAGGACCTTGGCGCGGGCGGTGTCGCCGACGTCGACGGCCGCGACGAGCTGCGCCAGCAGACGCGACTCGCGGCGGATCCCGCGGTGGATGACGACCATCGAGTGGGTGTCGGGGCGGTCGGCGGCGGGGGCCTGGGTGTTGCTCGCGGTTTCCATGTCCTGAAGCTTGGCCGGGGGCTCCTGGAAGGCACTTGGAGACGACTTGGAGCCCGACTTGGACGACAACACAGACCACACCCCGAGCCCCCGCGCCCCCGCGCGTCCTCGCCGGGTGATCTTGGCTGTCTAGGATGGCGGCGCGATGGTGTGTATACGTGTGCTCGGCTCTCTGGGCGCCGAACGGGACGGTGAGGCCGTGCCGCTCGGCGGACGTCGGCAGCGCGCTGTCCTCGCCCTGCTGGTCTCCGCCCGCGGCCAGGTCGTCTCGGTGGACCGGATGATCGACGACCTGTGGCAAGGAGCGCCGCCCGCCCAGGCCGTGACCTCCCTTCAGGCATACGTCTCGAACCTGCGCCGTCTCCTGGAGCCCGGCCGGGCCCCGCGTACCCCAGCGAAGCTGCTGGTCAGCGCGCCGCCCGGGTACGCGCTGCGGCTGCCGGACGACGCCGTCGACGCCTGGAGCTTCGAACACCTCCTGCACGACGCACGCGCACAGCTCGCCGCCGACGACCCCGAGACCGCACGAAGGTTGTTCACGGAGGCGCTCGATCTGTGGCGCGGACCGGCGTACGCGGAATCCGCCGACGAGTCGTGGGCCGTCCCCGAAGCCGCCCGGCTCGACGAGCTGCGGCTGGTGGCCCGCGAGCTCAGGACAACCGCCGAACTGCGCTGCGGGGACCTCGCCGCCGCGGTGCCCGAAGCCGAACTCCTGACCCGCGACGCACCGCTGCGCGAGGAGGGCTGGCGCCTGCACGCACTCGCCCTGTGGGCGTCGGGACGCCAGGCCGACGCGCTCGGCACACTGCGCCGTGCCCGCTCGGTGCTCGCGGCGGAAGTGGGCCTGGATCCGGGGCCCGCGCTGGTCGCCCTCGAGTCGGCGATCCTCGGGCAGGACACCGGGCCGCTGCGGGAGGCGACCACGTCAGCGCCGCGACGGCCTGACCGGCCGGCGCCGCCGGACCTCGGAGCGTCGAGCCCGCGCACACCGGCCACCCCACCCCCGGCCCAACCCCCGTCCGCGCCGACGCACACCCACGCCGACACCCGCACCGACGCCCACGTCGACCCGTTCGTCGGCCGGGAAGCCGAGCTGGAACAGCTCGTCTCCGCCGCCGACCGGGCCACCGCGTCCGGCCCCGGCCTCGCGCTCGTCACCGGCGAGGCCGGCCTCGGAAAGTCGGCGCTGCTGCGCGCGTTCGGCGAACACCTGGAACGTACCGGCTGGCTCGTCGCGTTCGGCCGCAACACGGACGCGGAAGGTGCGCCGCCCGCGTGGGCATGGGTGGAGGCGCTGCGTACCGTGGCGGGCGAACTCCCGCCGCCGGAAAGCTCCTTGGATGTACTCGCGCCCCTGCTGCCGGACGTGGCGGCGGGCCCGCCGCCCGCGGAGGAGGACGTCGCCGTCGGCCGGTTCCGCCTGCACCGCGCCGTCTGGCAGTGGCTCGCGAACGCCGCCGCGACGCGCCCGTTGGCCATCGTGCTGGACGACCTGCACTGGGCCGACGCCGAGACGGTCGCGTTGCTCGCCGGTCTTGCCGACCTGCCCGCCGGCACGCCGGTCATGGTCGTGGCCGCGTACCGCCCCGACGAGCTCGACCGCCACCTCGCCGACGGACTCGCCGCCCTGGCGGGCCGTTCGCCGCTGCGGTTGCCGCTCGCCGGCCTGTCGGAGGCGGCGGTGGCCGAGGTGGTCGCGGCCGCCGGCGTCACTTCAGTCGACACCGACACCCTGGCCGCGCTCGCCGAACGCACCGGCGGCAACCCCTTCTACGTCCGCGAGAGCGCGCGGCTGATGGCCGGCGAGGGCGCCTTGGTCGCGCTGTCCGACGTGCCGGAGGGCGTCCGGGACGTGCTGCGCCGCCGCCTCGGCCGGCTCCCCGAACCGGCCGTGGCCGTCCTGCGGTTGGCTGCCGTCGCGGGTCGCGAGGCCGACATCGAGGTCCTGCTCGGCGCAGCCGACACCGACGAAGACGGCGTCCTGGGTGCGCTGGAGACCGGCCTGATCGCCGGGCTGCTCGTCGAACCCGCCCCGGGCCGCGTGCGGTTCGTCCATGCCCTGGTACGCGACACCCTCCTCGCCGACCTGTCCCGCCTGCGCGCGACCCGCATGCACGCCCGGATCGCCGCGAGCCTCGAAGAGCGCGCGCCCGAGGATGTCTCCGCGCTGGCCCACCACTTCGCCGCCGCCGCGTCGTCCGCGACCGCCGCCAAGGCGGTGGCCTACTGCGTGCGTGCCGCCGATCTCGCCGAGAACCGGTTCGCCTACGACGCCGCGGCGTCCTCGCTCGCCGACGCACTGGCGTGCTTCGACCGAATACCGGCCGACCCCGGCCACGGCGGCGACCGCGTCGCCGAACACCTCGAACTCCTGGGCCGGTTGCTCCGTGCCCAGGTCCGTGCCGGAGCCGTCACGGACGCCCGGGAGACCCGCCGAGTCGCTGTCGAGCGCGCCATCGCCGCGGACCGCGACGACCTTCTGATCCGCGCGTTCACGGCGTGGACCGAGCCGACACCGTGGCAGAGCCGGCCGTACGGCGGCGTCGACGAACCCGTCGTCGCGCACCTGCGCCGCCTGCTCGCCCTCCCGGACCACGAACCGGCCCTGCGCTGCCGCCTGTTGATCGCGTACGCCGGCGAACTCTCCGACCTGCGTGATCCGACGGTCCGGGCCGCGGCGACCGAAGCCGTCGCCCTCGCGGACGACGTCGGCGACCCGGGCCTGCGCGCCCACGCCCGCACGGCGCTCCTGCGCGAGTACGACTCGGACGCCGAGTGGCGCGAGCAGGCCCGGACCGGCGCCGAACTCGAACGCCTCGGCGTCGAGCACGACCTGCCGATCCACCGCTGGTACGGCGGATTCGTCCAGGCCATCGCGTCGTCCGTCGAAGGCGACCCCGCCACCTGCGCCCGCCGCGTCGAGGAGTGCCTGCGACTCGCCCGCGCCTACCGCATGCCGGGCCCGATCGCCGTCACCGAATGCGCCGTCGCCACCCTGGCGCACATCGAGGGCCGCACCGAGGACGCCGAACGCCTCTACGCCGAGGCGGCCGCCGGCATGGCACGACAGGGTTCGCCGCACGCCGACGGCTACCTGCTGGCGGCCGTCGCCACCATCCGCGCCGGTCAGGGCCGCCTCGCCGAACTCGTGCCGATCGTCACCCGACTCCACGCCGAGTACGGCCCCTTCGTCGCCGACCTACTCGCCGCCGCGCTGGCCGCCGCAGGCCGAACCGACGAAGCCCGCGCCCTCCTGGCGAAGGCCGGACCGCTCCAGGCCGACTTCCTTTTCAAGGTGTTCGCGACGTTCCGCACCATGGCCATGGTCGCCACCGACGACCCGACCGGAGCCGCCGAACTCTACGAAGCACTCCTCCCGTACGCCGACGCCTCCCCGGCCGCCTCCGGCATCAGCCTCGCCATCCCACCCATGGCCGCCACCCTCGCCGACCTCGCGACCCTCCTGAACCGCCCCGCCGAAGCCGCCACCCACCGCACCCGAGCCCAGTCCATAGCCGCCCACTGGAACACCACCCTCGACAGCTGGGTCAGTCGGCCGTGAACTCGTACTGCAACTCGTACAGATGCCCGGCCTTGGCCATGACCGTGACTTCGATGACGAGATCGTCGTCGCTGTAGACAACGCGCAACGTGCGGAGCACCGGGAGGCTCGTCGGTAGTCTGAGACGGCCGTACTCCTCTTGCGTCGGGATGCGCGCCGATACGCGATCAACTGTGAGACGCGGTGGGTGACCCAGGTCGGCAAGGAGCTTCGGCGTACCGCCCTTGACCTTGCGTTGGAGCATCATCGGCGTGCCTCGCGCGATGTCCAACGGGTAGTAGCACTTGACCAGTTCCACGGGCTCGCCCTCGATGCTCAGCACCTGGCTCCGAAGGAGGGCCTTGTCTTCCGGACCGATCCGGAGGCCGCTTGCGACGTCGGCCGGAGGCCTGACCTCCGATACTTCGACAAGGCGGCTATCGGCCCGAAGGCCCTCCTGGGCCGCGCTGTTGAGCCAGCTGTACGACTGGCCCGCCTCGACCGGACGCATGAACTCCGCAGGCCGAAAGGTGCGCTGCCGCTTCGCACGGACAGTGACGGCGGCGCCGGGCCGACCGACGACCAACTGCTCCTCCTTGAGCAGATGGAGTGCCTTCTGAATCGTGGCGCTCGACGCGTCGAATCGCGCCTTGAGCTGCGTCGTCGACGGCAAATTGACCCCTGGGGCCAGGTCGCCGCTCAGGATCTGGTCCCGCAGATCGGCGGCGATCCGCTCGTGCAGGGATCGGCGATCAAGCCCGTCATCTTCGGCAGTCGGCACGGTCAGTCGATCCTCAGTTCGTAGCGCAGGGTTTGGCGGTGTCCGGGCATGACCATCATGTCCACCTGGATCGGGTTGTCGTTCCGGTCCAGCGTGAGGCGTGTCAGGCGCAACACCGGTTGGAGCGCTTCGATTGCGAGTGCGGCTGCCTCGTCCGGGGACGGCATGCGTGCTCTGACGTCCTCTTGCACCCGTGCGCCAACGTGGCCCAGCTCCGCGAGCAAGGCGACGGCTCCGCCGGGGATCTTGCGGGTTTCGGCCAGCGGCGTACCGCGCGCGATCCGCAACGGATAGTACGTGTCGGTAAGTTCGAACGGTTCGCCGTCAAGGAGCATGATCCTGCGACGTACGATCACGTCGCTCTCCTCAGGAAGTCCCAACAACCTCGCCACTCCGTCCGGCGCCTTCGCCGTGCCGGCTTCGACGATCCGCTGGGTGCCGTTCCGTCCCTGGGCGGCGGTCTCCTCACTCCAGGGATCGCCCGCCTCCGCCGCGCGCGGGGCCACGTATTGCACGGACTTGCTGACCCAATCTCCGGCACCCGTTGAGCCCACCATGTCCTCCAAGCTCGACCATCGACCACGCATTGCCGTTGCCACGGTAAGCGAATTCCGCTGAAAGGACTGCCGTTTCCTTGCTGCTATTCGCGAATGGCAGTACGGTCGAGGTATCGCTACAGCAAGCAACTGGATGGTGATCCTCCGTGCTCGCCTCTCGGCGGCATCGGTTCGTGCGTTCTGCAGCCTCCGTACGCTCCGCTCGCGTGCTGGCGCAACGCGCGCTTCAGGAATGGGAGTTGACCGAACTCCTGGACGTTGTGTGCCTCTGCGTCTCCGAGCTCGCCACCAATGCGCTCCTGCATGGGACGCTCCCGCGTCAGGAGTTCACCCTGACGCTCACCAGAAGCGCAGACCTGCTGCGTGTCGAGGTCCAAGATTGCAGTGCGGGTGAACCCCGCTTGCGACAGGTCACCGCCAATGACTGCACCGGTCGCGGCTGGCTCGTGATCCACGAACTCGCCCACGACCACGGCGTCATCAGGAACGAGTCGCAGAAGACGGTGTGGCTGACCTTCAAGATCCCGCGTACCTCAGGCCTGTGAACCCAAGCCCGGCTGTCGTGCGCGGCGCCGTCTCGGTCACGGCCGCGCCCCCAGGCCCCAGCGAGCCCGCTAGCGGCTGGGCGCGGGTACGCGAACGGCGCGGCACCGTGGGGGTGGTGCCGCGCCGGGTGGGTCGCGGAGGGGTTACGCGTCGAGGATCTGGGCGGCTATCAGGTTCTCCAGGTAGCGGTCGTCCCACCAGTTGAGTTGGAGGGACTTGGCGCGGCGGAAGAAGAGTTGGACGTCGCATTCGACGGTGAAGCCCATGCCGCCGTGGACGTGGACGGCGAGGTCGCTGACCTCGCGGTACGTCTTGCAGGCGAACAGCTTGGCCATGGGGGCCAGCTTCTCGGTGCCGCGGCCGTTGTCGCGGGCCCAGGCGGCTTCCCAGACCAGGGTCTCCGCGCCGTCGACCGCGGTGACCGCGTCCGAGAGGTTGTGGGCGATGGCCTGGAAGGCGCCGAGGGGCTTGTCGAACTGCTGGCGGGTCTTGGCGTATTCGACGGTGATTTCGAGTACGCGGCGGGCGCCGCCGACGGCGAGGGCCGCGAGCAGGATGATGCCGTCGTGGAGCACCTCGGACCACACCGGCCACGCGCCGTTGACGTTGCCGACGACCGCGTCCGCGCCGACCCGCACCGAGGTGAGGTCGAGGCGGTGCTGCGTGTCGGAGGCGACGGTGGGCTGCGCGGTGCGGGTGACGCCCTCGGCGGTGGGGTCGACGAGGAACAGGGTGATGTCCTCGGCGCCCGCGCCGGTACGCCCCAGCACCAGCACGCGGTCCGCGGAGTTGGCGTACGGGACGTGCCGCTTGACGCCGGTCAGCAGCCAGTCGTCGCCGTCGCGCACCGCCGTCAGGGCGACGCCCTTGGGACCGTACCCGCGCTCCGGCTCGACCCACGCGGTGGTGACGACCGCCTCGCCGGAGGCGATCTTCGGCAGCCACTCCTGGCGCTGCTCGTCGCTGCCGGCCGCGGTCAGGACGCCGCCCGCGACGACCGAGCTGACGAAGTGCGGGGAGGGGGCGAGCGCGCGGCCGAGTTCGTCGTAGACGACGACCGCGTCCAGCATCGACATCTGCGACCCGCCCCACTTCTCGGGGATGGTCAGGCCGATGAGGCCGCTCTCGCCGAGCTTGGCCCAGAACGCGGGCGGGTAGCCCTTGGCGTCCTCCTCCATCGCGCGCACCACGCCGAGGTCGGCGTGCCGGGCGGCGAGCCCGCGCACGGTTTCGCGGAGGACTTCCTGCTCGTCGCTGAATGTCAGGTCCATCGAAGCTCCTTCCGCGTCACGGGGTCCAGCGCTCGGCGCGCCGGTCCCAGGGGTTGTCGTCGTCGGAGACCGGCAGCGCCACGCGCGCCACGCAGGTCGTCTTCGGCTTGCCGTCGACCGTGAGCGCCACGTCGAGCGTGACCCAGCCGCAGCCGGTGTCGTCGGTCGAGACGTCCTTGACGGTCGCGTTGTAGACCATCGTGTCGCCGGGGAAGACCGGCGAGGTCATCCGGAAGACGACCCGTCCGATGCGGCCCTTGGGGCCCGTCCAGTCGGTCAGGTAGCGCTCGAACCACGCGCCCTGGTTGGGGGTGTTCAGGAAGATGTCCTGGACGCCCTGCCGCTCCACGGCGAACTTGTAGTCGTGGTGCATCGGCCGCCAGTCGCGCGACGCCATCGCCCCGAGGATCACCGTCGTCGCGGTGACCTCGTGGGACAGCTCCGGCAGCGTGTCGCCGGGCTTGACCCGGTCGAGGGTCAGCTGTGCGGTGGTGCTCGTCATGCCGATGCCTCCCGGCGGTAGCCGTAGCCGGTGTACGACTCGGTGCCCAGCAGGTCGCCGTTCTGGTTGTGGTACTCGACGTCGATCACCCAGAAGCGCCCGATGCCGAGCTTGGTGCGCTTCTCGCCGCTGACCGACTTCAGGACCTGACGCGACGTCACGAAGTCGCCGGGGCGCAGCGGTTCGTAGAAGACGTTGGTGTTGTCGGTCATGATCGCCTCGGGCAGGCCGAAGCGCTTCTTGAGGTCGAAGTGCACCTGGAGCGACAGTTGCTCGCCCTCGGCGCCGGGCGCCCAGTAGTGCGGGCGGGCGTACGCCGAGATCAGGCTCGGCGGCGAGATCGGCCCGCCGGTGACCTCCTCGGCGACCTTCGGGTCCCAGAAGAGCGGGTTGCCGTTGAACACCGAGGCGCAGGAGGTCCACACGTACCCCTGCTCGACCGGGAAGTCGCCGGTCTTCTCGTACTGCGTGGCACCGATCAGCGCGGCGACGTCCTCCGGGAGGGTGTCGTCCAACGGTGTCTGCGTCTCGCTCACGCCACCACTCCTTCGTCGCGTAGTGCGGTGATCTTGTCGGCGGACAGGCCCGCCGCGGCGAGCAGTTCGTCGGTGTCGGTGACGTCCGACTCGCGGACCAGGTACGGGTCCTCGGACGGCACCATGCCCGCCAGCACCGCGCCGATCTGCCGGAACGTGCCGTGCCGCGGGTGCTTGGCGGTGGCGAACGCGCCCCGGGCCGCGAACTGCTCGTCCTCGACGACCTCGGCGACCGACAGCACCGCCGACACGCAGGTGTCGGCCGGGGCCAGTTCGGCGACCCACGCGTCGCGCGACTTGGTGCGCAGCACCTCGCCGAAGTCGCGGCGGATCTCGTCCTGGACCGCGTCGTCGTTCTGGTGCGCGGTCCACTTGTCGAGGCCGAGGAGGCGGCACAGGTTGGCCCAGAAGCGCGGCTCGATGGCCGCGACCGAGAGCCACTTGCCGTCGCCGGCCTGGTACGTGTCGTAGCAGGCGTAGCGGCCGAGCAGCAGGTTGGAGCCCACCTCGACGTTCTCGCCGGTCGCGAGGTACTCGTCGACGGACAGCGCCATCAGCGCCAGGACGCCGTCCGCGACGGACACGTCGAGGTGTCGTCCCTGCCCGTCGGAGGCGCGGCTGAGCAGCGCGGCGAGGATCGCGATGACGGCGTGCATGCCGCCGCCCGCGCTGTCCGCCACCGTGGCGCCCGGGATCGGCGGCTTGCCGTCCGCGTCCTTGCCGGTCAGGTGCAGGAAGCCGCCCGTACCCAGGTAGTTCAGGTCGTGCCCGGCCTGCTGCGAACTCGGTCCGGACTGCCCGAAGCCCGAGGTCGAGCAGTAGACGATGCCGGGGTTGAGCGCGGACACCGCCGCGTGCCCGATGCCGAGGCGGTCCACGACGCCAGGGCGGAAGCTCTCGATCACGACGTCGGCCTGGGCGGCGAGCGCGAGGAACGCGTCGCGGCCTTCCGGTGCCTTGATGTCGAGCAGGATCCGCTTCATACGGCGGTGCGCGCTGTAGGAGAAGAAGGGAGGTGCGATCTGCACGCCGCTCTTGGCGGGGACGGGGCCGACCTTGACCACGTCCGCGCCGTAGTCGGCGAGCCAGCGCGAGGCGCGGGCCGCGGGGCCCACGCTCGCGAGATCCAGTACGGTGACGCCTTCCAGCAGCTCGGAGCGCATTTGGACGTCCCGTCAGAAGTTCTTGGGGAGACCGAGCTTGCGCCGGGAGAGGATGTTCTTCTGCACCTCGGAGGTGCCGCCCCCGATCGTGTCGAGCACGGTGTAGCGGTACGTCGACTCGGCGCGGCCCTTCATCGGGGCCTCCTCCGTGCCGACCTTGAGCTGCGTGCCGGGGCCGCCGAGGTCCATGGAGGCGTTGGCGAGGCGCTTGGACAGCTCGGTGGCGTACAGCTTGTACTCGGACGCCTCGGTGGTGGGCGGCGCGCCGCCCTTCTCCGCGGCGGCGACGACGCGCAGGCCGAGCAGGCGGGCCACCTCGGCCTCGGTGGCGAGGGTGGCCATCTTCTGGCGTACGACCGGGTCGGCGCTCAGCGGCTCGTCGTCGACCGTCGCGGTCTTGACGTACTCGGTGAGCAGGTCGAGCCGCTGCGAGATCGGCGCGAACGAGAACATCGTGAAGCGTTCGAGGTCGAGTGCCTGGGATATGTACTGGAAGCCCTTGTTGAGCTCGCCCACCACGTAGTCGTCGGAGACGAAGACGTCGTCGAAGAAGACGTCGTTGGTGCGCTCGTCGCCCATCGTCCAGATGCCCCGGATGGTGATCTGGGGGTGGTCGAGCGGGACGAGGAACAGCGTGATGCCGTGGTGCTTGGGGGTGTCGGTACGTGCGCCCACCCAGTACCACTCGGCGAAGTGCGCGGACGTGGTCCACGTCTTCTGCCCGTTGAGGATCCAGCCGCCGTTGACGTCGTCGCGGGTCGCGCGCAGCTTCATGGAGGCGGCGTCGGAGCCGGCCTCCGGCTCGCTGTAGCCGACCGCGAACTCGACCTCGTTGCGCAGGATCTTCGGCAGGAACTCGGCCTTGAGCTTCTCGCTGCCGACCGCGAGGAGCGTCTTGCCGATGATGCCGACGCCCTTGCCGATCTGCGGGCCGCCGCGGCCGGCCAGGGCCTCGTTGAGGATGTACTCGTAGATGCCGTCGCCTTCCTGGCCACCCCACTCCTCGGGCCAGGTGATACCCAGCCAGCCCTGTTCGCCGATCTTGCGCATGAAGGCGCGGCGCGCCGGCGTGTCGACGATCTGGGCCATGTTCTCCCGAGTGACGTCGAAGACCTCGGGGTCGTCGTTCTCGTTGAGGAAGCGCTCCACCGTTTCGGCGAAAGAGCGCTGGTCGGGGGTCAGTTCAAAGTCCACGGCACCTCCTGGGGGCGCGCGTGCAGAGACCGACGGGAGGTACAAGGACGTCGGTCACCACGGAAACCTGACGGACAGTCAGGTCAACGTAGCACCGGCCCGAGATCAAGAACAGCTCCAACCCGGCGATCGCGGCAAAGATCACCGACGTCACAGGTGTTGACCAGGCGTCGAGCGGTGATCACTCTGGGTGGGGCGGTCTCCGAGCGAGGGGACGACGAGGCGCCCCGGATGCTCGGAGGGTCCGGGGTCTCCTCGACGAGGCGAGGCCGCCGAAACGCCGGATGGCGGCGTCCCGGCCGGGTGTGGGCCCGACCGCGACACCGCCATCCGTCGCTCGGCGCGAGTGTTCGACCGCGGCTGCTTGGTCGCGACTGTTCGAACGCGACGACTTGAGCGCGACGACTTGAGCGCGACGACTTGAGCGCGACGACTTGAGCGCGGCTACTTGATCGCGACCGGGTTCACCGGCGTGCCGACGCCGCCGACGAACGGCTGCGGCGAGGCGTCCAGCAGGAACTCGTACACCCCGTCCGCCGCGCAGTCCGCGGCCAGCTCCTCCAGGAACCAGTTCTGGCCCTGGAGCATGCCCATCTCGACCAGGTGCAGCGCGTGCACCGCCATGAAGCCGTCCTCCAGCTCGGGCGGGAAGACCTCGAAGACCACGGTGTCGTTGGCGACCGCGGCCACGTCGCGCGCGTGGAACCACTCGGGGCAGCGGACCGACAGGCCGGGCCCGTAGAAGTAGCCGTCCTTGTCGCCGCCCAGGTACTTGGTGATCTGGCCGGTACGCACCAGCACGACGTCGCCGGAGCGGACCTTGACGTTCCCCAGCTCCTCGGCGGCCTCCAGGTCGGCCGGGGTCACCGCGTACTCCGGCTCCAGGATGTCGACGCCCTTGGCGCGCGCGACGTCGAGCAGGACGCCACGTGTCACCAGCGTCTTGATCTTCTCGATGCCCAGGTTGACGGCACCCGCCTCGGCGGTCACCGACTCCTTCGCGGAGAAGCCGTTGTAGAGGCGGTCCTCGTACGTCGCGTGCGTGAAGCCGTCCCAGTGGGTGCCGGCCTGGATGCCCATGACGACCGAGTCGTCGCTGGTCGCGACCGTGCCGGGGCCGAAGACCTCGTGGTTGACGAGGAAGGTGGTGCGCTTGGGGTTGTCGCGGCCCGGGATCATCCCGTTCTGGATGCCGTCCTCGCGCAGCTCGACGGCGAGCGAGAAGCGCTTGCCGGTCTTCACACACGCGGCGGCGGCCTTGACGACGTCCTCGGTGATCAGGTTCATGGTCCCGATCTGGTCGTCCTTGCCCCAGCGGCCCCAGTTGTTGACGCGCTTGGCCAGTTCGTAGAACTCGGCGGGCATGGGCATTGCGGGACCTCCTGGCAAGCCTTGAGCGGACTTGGGCGAGTAGAACACACCTCCACTCCACCCGCGCGAGGCCGCTCCACTGTGGGGTGCGGCACTCTACCCTCAGAAACTAACGTACCGTCAGATACTGTCGGGCGAGGCAGTTCTCACATGGCGTCGATAGTGCATTCGCAGCGCATCGGTGGTGCAGTCGATGGTCGCGACGGCGACCATGCCAGAGACCAACAGGGCCGTTGGGCAGGGCCGACTCAAGGCTCTTTCGCCAGGCCGATCCGAAGGGGCAGATACATGGGTGACTTCCTGACCGGCAAGGTCATCGCGGTGACCGGCGCGGGCCGGGGCATCGGCCGCGCCGTGGCGCTGGCCGCGGCCGCCCACGGCGCGAAGGTCGTCGTGAACGACTACGGCGTCGCGATGGACGGCTCCGAGCCGACCAGCGAGGTCGCCGACGCCGTCGTCAAGGAGATCGAGGCACTGGGCGGCGAGGCCGTCGCGGTCGCCGACTCGGTCGCCTCGATGGAGGGCGGCGCGCGCATCGTCAACGCGGGTGTCGAGAAGTGGGGACGCATCGACGGCGTCGTCACCGTCGCGGGCAACCTGCGCGAGCGCATGCTGTTCAACATGTCCGAGGACGAGTGGGACAGCGTCATCGCCACCCACCTCAAGGGCACCTTCACGGTCGTCCAGGCCGCCTCCAAGGTCATGAAGGCGCAGGGCTTCGGCTCGATCGTCGGCTTCACCTCGGGCGTGTACGCGCTGGGCTCGGTCGCGCAGGCGAACTACGCCGCGGCCAAGGGCGGCATCGTCTCGTTCGTCCGCTCGGCGGCGCTCGGCCTCAACAAGTACGGCGTCAACGCCAACTGCGTCGCCCCCGTCGCACGTACCCGCATGTCGGAGAACGTGCCGATGACCCTCAAGGAGATCGGCGACCCCGAGGACGTCGCCGAGCTCGTCGTCTTCCTGCTGTCGGACCACGCCAAGGAGATCACCGGCCAGGTCTACACGACCGCCGGCCCGAAGATCGCCCTGTGGGACCAGCCGCACGAGATCAAGGCGATGTACAGCGACGACAAGTGGACCGCCGAGTCCATCGCGGCCACGCTGCCCACCGCGATCGGCCAGGACCCGATGCCGGTCCTCGCGCAGCTGAAGGAGTACGCCGCCGCTGCCGCCGCGAAGAAGGCCGCCGAGGCCGCGGCGCAGGGCTGACCTCCCCCGCAGACCGCTGGAGGCCGCGGGCCGGAGCCCCCTCGGGGCCCGGCCCGCGACCCGCGCAACCGCATCCCAGAAGGTGACACCGTGGACTTTCGCTACAGCGACGAGGACGAGGAGTTCCGGGCGGAAGTCCGCGAATGGCTCCGCGAGAACCTGTCCGGCGAGTTCGCCTCGGCCGTCGGCACCGGCGGCCCCGGCAGCGAGCACGAGCACTTCGAGATCCGCCGCGAGTGGGAGCGCCGCCTCGGCGAGGGCGGCTGGATCGGCCTCGACTGGCCCAAGGAGTACGGGGGCCGCGACGCGACCCTGATGCAGCAGGTGATCTTCGGCGAGGAGTACGCCCGCGCGAAGGCCCCCGGCCGCGTCAACCACATGGGTGAGAACCTCCTCGGCCCGACCGTCCTCGCCTTCGGCACCGACGAGCAGAAGGCCCGCTTCCTGCCGCCCATCGCCCGCGGCGAGGAGCTGTGGTGCCAGGGCTACTCGGAGCCCGGCGCGGGCTCCGACCTCGCGTCCCTGCGCAGCTCCGCGACGCAGGACCCGGAGACCGGCGACTGGCTCATCTCCGGCCAGAAGGTGTGGACGTCGCTCGCCCACGAGGCCGACTGGATCTTCGTCCTGGCCCGCACCGAGGCCGGCTCGACCAAGCACAAGGGCATCTCGTTCTTCCTCGCGCCGATGGACCAGCCGGGCATCGACGTGCGCCCGATCGTCCAGCTCACCGGCACCAGCGAGTTCAACGAGGTGTTCTTCGACGGCGCCCGCGCCAAGAGCGAGCACGTCGTCGGACAGCTCGGCCAGGGCTGGGGCGTCGCGATGGGCCTGCTGGCCTTCGAACGCGGCGTCTCGACCCTCGCGCAGCAGATCGGCTTCGAACTCGAACTCCAGGCCGTCATCGACACCGCCAAGGACAACGGCGCGATCGACGACCCCATCTTGCGCGAACGCCTGCTCCAGGCCTGGATCGACCTGAAGGTGCTGCGCTGCAACGCGCTGCGCACCCTCGGCTCGCCGGACCCGGGCGCGCCGTCCGTCGCCAAGCTGGTCTGGGCCACGTGGCACCAGCGGCTCGGCACGCTCGCGATGGACGTCGGCGGTGCCGCGTCCACGCTGGCCGCCGAGCTGCCGTACGAACTCACCGAGCAGCAGCGCCTGTTCCTGTTCACCAAGTCCGACACCATCTACGGCGGGTCGAACGAGGTGCAGCGCAACATCATCGCCGAGCGCGTCCTCGGCATGCCCCGCGAACCCCGAGGAGAAGCCAAGTGACCGCGCCCGCTTCGAACGCACCCGAGTACGTGGGCGGCCACGGCCTGCTGGCCGGCAAGACGGTGCTGGTCACCGCCGCCGCCGGGACCGGCATCGGTTTCGCCGCCGCCAAGAAGGCCGCCGAAGAGGGCGCCACCATCGCGATCAGCGACAAGCACGAGCGCCGCCTCGGCGAGGCCGCCGACGAGCTGGCCAAGCTCACCGGCGCGCGCCCTCTCGCGGTGCCCTGCGACGTCACGGTCGAGGCCGACGTGCGGAACCTCGTCGACACCGCGGCGGCGGAACTCGGCGGCATCGACATCCTCATCAACAACGCGGGCCTCGGCGGCCAGGTCGACCTCGTCGACATGACGGACGACCAGTGGAACCTGGTCCTCGACGTCACGCTCAACGGCACCTTCCGCATGACGCGCGCGGCCCTGCGGCACATGCAGCCGCGCGGCAAGGGCGTCATCGTCAACAACGCCTCCGTGCTGGGCTGGCGTGCGCAGAAGGGCCAGGCGCACTACGCGGCGGCCAAGGCGGGCGTGATGGCGCTCACGCGCTGCTCGGCCGTCGAGGCGGCGGAGTTCGGCGTACGCGTCAACGCGGTCGCGCCGAGCATCGCGATGCACGCGTTCCTCGCCAAGGCGTCCTCCGAGGAACTGCTCTCGGCGCTCAGCAGCGCGGAGGCCTTCGGCCGCGCCGCGGAGCCGTGGGAGATCGCCAACGTCATGGTGTTCCTGGCGTCGGACTACTCGTCGTACATGACCGGCGAGGTCGTGTCGGTCAGCAGCCAGCGCGCGTAGGTCGGGCGCGTAGGTCGCGTGTAGGTCGCGTACGTCGCGTACGTACAGACGTGAGCGCGGCGTCCCCGGGTCGGGGGGCGCCGCGCTCACGCGTTCCGCGGGCGGCTGCGGTGTGGGCGCGGTGTGGCCGCCACGTGATCGCCGTGCGGTCGCCGTGCGGTCGGCCGGAGGCGGCACACGCGTTCGAGGTGCGGGCGGTCGTTGGTCAACTGGACGCCTTGCCGCGCGTCCTGCGCCAAGATGTGGCCATGACGGACCCACGTGTCGACCCGCTCGTGGCCCTGTGGCGGGGCGTCTCCCTCGACCGGCGGGCCACCCAGACGACGACCCAGCTGGCCTTCCTGGCCAACGGCATGGGGTGGACCGAGTGGACCACCACCGCCGGAGGTGTCGAGGTCGTCGGCTTCCGCTGGCGCCCCACGGGACCCTGCGGCGTCGAAGTCCTGGACATATGGTGCGCGTTCGGCCTCACCGCCGAACGCGACGCGATCGAATGGGACGACCTGGAGTGGCGGAACGACCCGCCCTTCACGCTCGACATCGCGGTCAGCCCCCGCTCGCTGGTGCTGTCCGGCAGCCTCGGCGGAGCCACCGAGTTCCGGTTGCTGCGCCGCGAGGTGGCGTACGCCGACTGCCCCGCCCGCGGCATCGCCCCCGACCTCGGCAGCGGCATCGTCGACGAGGCGAACCACCTGCCGCCGGAGCCCGGCCGCCGCGCCTGACCGGTCACCCCTGCGCGAGGACCCGACCCGTCACCCCTGCGCGAGTACGGAGTCCGCGAAGCGCAGCGTGTTCCCGACGGCCGTCCGGTACGCCGCCAGTTCGGCCGCGTGGGCGTCGATGTCACGCTGCTCGTACGCGGATTCGATGGTGAACCAGGTGCCGACGAGATTGTTCTCCGTCATGCACGCGGTGTGCGCGACCGCGGTGGCGGTCTCCTCCGGAGAGGGCGCGGGGGCCTGGGTCCACCGGGGGTCGCCGGAGGCCTCCATGGGCGTGGCGTACGTGTAGCCCTTGGCCTTCATGCACCCGGACCACCGGCCGAACGCGGCCTTCATGCGCTCGTCCTCCATCGACCGCGCCATGTTGTCGATGTTGATGCCCACGACCAGTTCGCTGTCCTGGATGACCAGGCCGCGCGCCGCGAAGTCGGCGTCGACGTCGCCGAAACACCCGCCGTTGCCGTCCGCACCGAACAGCGCCTCCTCGGTGCGCTTCGGCATCGCGGGCGGTCGCGGCGGCTGCGCCTGCCCGTCGGGGTTGTGGTAGCCGAACTTCGCGGCCACCTCCGGCGGAGTGACGTACCGCATCTCGGACTGCGTCCTGCGGGCTCCTGCCGAGGCGGACGCCGCCTGGGCCGGGAAAGCGAAGTCGATTCCCTTGCCTTGCAGGCACCGCACCACCAACGCCTTGCGGGCTGCCTGGATCTTCGCCGACTGGGCAGGCTGGAGCAGGTACTCCTCGACCGGCAGCCGCTGCCCCCGCATGTCGGCCAACTGCGGCACCGCCCCGACGGGCGGGGGAGGGCCTTGCGCCAGGGGCGGATCACTCGGCTTGGCGGGCGGATCGGACGGCGTTGAGCCGCCCTTTTCCGACGAGGAGCCGCATGCGGAGAGCGCGAGGACCGCGCAGCACGCCGCCAGAGCGGCGCGCCACGCGGTCCCGAGGCGATGCGGTGCGGGCACGGTCAGACTTCCAGCATCCAGGACTGCGACGCGTTGTTGTTCTTCAGCTGGGCCTTCAGGTTGGCCTTGGTGCGCTCTTGGAAGTCCTGGCACGAGTACCGGCAGCTGAAGTCCGAGTTGTAGTAGATCCGGAGCACGTGGTTGTAGTTCATGTTGAACACGGACGCGGCGTTGTTCTTCACGGCAACGCCGTCGCCGCTGCCGTTGCCGTTGCCGAACATCATCGCGGGGATGTAGTTGATGTTGCCCCACACGCCGGCGTACGAGCCCTGCTGGTTCGAGTTGTAGTAAAGGCAGGCGTCACCGTTCACGCAGTAGCCCCGCTCCCACCCACTGCCCGCGGCCGCCCGCGCTCCGGCTTCCGCGGCCTGGGCCTGCGGGACCGCACTGAGGACGGCACCGAATGCCACCGCCGAGACCGCGGCGGCCAGACTGGACTTGCGTGTACGCATGTGTAGTTGCTCCTTGGGTGACTCGCGCACGGCGCGTGGGGGCCGAACTGGTGGCCGAAGGCTCAGTCCGAGCGCAGCCAGTGCTGCGCGGCGTTGTTGTTCTTGAGCTGGCTGTTGAGGTTGACCGAGGTGTTCGGCGTTACCTTTTGGCACGCGTAGGCGCACCTGTTCGACGAGTTGTAGTCGATGACGAGGAACCAGTCCCCGCTGAAGTTGATGACCGAGGCCGCGTTGTTCTTGACCGGATAGCCGCTGCCGTTCCCGCCCTTGAAGACCATTCCCGACGTGTACGCGGTGGTCTTCCCGGTGCTGTACCGCGCCCCGCCCATATTGGAGTTGAAGAAGAGGCAGGCCTCACCCGTCTCCGGGTAGCACCTCCCCGCGCCCTCGGCGTGTGCCGGAGGCGCGGCCAAAACGAGTGCGGCGACCGCGGCCGTCGACGCGGCGGCGGCGAGCGTACGTTTGACCATGCGCACAGGACCTCCCCGGGGCTGGTTCGATCTTGCCGATCCTTGGTTCGGCGTCCGGCGGGGTCAAGGAACAGCCCCAACGCGCCGCATCGGCCGCGTTTTCGTGCGGTACGCGGGCCGGGGCCGACAGCTCGTGCCGGAGCGTCGCGCGGCTGTGTGCGGATCAACACCATGAGCACTGTCACAACAGGCTGACTCATCGTCAGATGACCGCTAGGTTTGGGGTCGACACTCGCCGGACCGCCGTCGAAACCGGTCCGCACGACGGTGATCAGCCACCCACGGAGGAGTTGCCTGTGAAAGGCGTTCTGTTCGACGGCAAAGAGGCCCTGGTGGTCGACGACCTGGAGGTCCGGGACCCGGGGGCCAACGAGGTCCTGGTGAAGATCGGCGCGGCCGGCCTGTGCCACAGCGACATCAGTGTCATCAACGGCACCATCCCGTTCCCGCCGCCGGTCGTGCTGGGCCACGAGGGCGCCGGCGTCGTCGAGGCGGTCGGCGAACTCGTCACGCACGTCAAGCCCGGCGACCACGTCGCGCTGTCGACGCTCGCCGCGTGCGGCACCTGCCGCGAGTGCGACCGCGGGCGTCCGACCATGTGCGCCAAGAGCTTCGGCCAGCTCAACCAGCCCTTCACGCGCGACGGCAAGCCGGTCTACAACTTCGCCGGCCTGTCGGTCTTCGCCGAGAAGATCGTGGTCAAGGGCGTGCAGGCGGTCAAGATCCCCGAGTCGATCCCGCTGGCCTCCGCCGCGCTGATCGGCTGCGGCGTGCTGACCGGCGTCGGCGCGGTGCTGAACCGGGCGAAGGTGCAGCCGGGCGACACCGTCGCGGTCATCGGCACCGGCGGCATCGGCCTCAACGTGATCCAGGGGGCCAAGCTCGCCGGTGCGGTCAGGATCGTCGCGGTGGACGCCAATCCCGCCAAGGAGGCGGTCGCCCGCGAGTTCGGCGCGACCGACTTCGTCGACGCCAAGGCCGTCGAGAACTCCGTCGTCGCGGTCAAGGAGATCGTGCCCGAGGGCGTCGACCACGCCTTCGAGTGCGTCGGCCACGTCGCGGTGATCCGCAACGCGATCGACATGCTCGGGCGCGCGGGCCAGGCGGTCATCCTGGGCGTCGCGCCGTCCGACGCGGAGGCGTCGTTCCACGTGTCGTCGATGTTCCTGGACAAGTCGATCATGGGCTGCCGCTACGGCTCGTCGCGTCCGCAGTACGACATCGCGCGCTACGCCGACCTGTACGGCACCGGTGCCATCAAGCTCGACGAGTTGGTGACCCAGACCTACGCGCTCGACGACTTCCACCACGCGGTGGAGGACGCCGAGGCCGGCAAGGTCGCCCGCGGAGTCTTCGTCTTCTGAGTCCGCCGGGCCTTCAGGGCCTGCGGATCCTGTCGAGGCTGCCGAGCCCGCCGAGATTGCCGAGTCTGCCGGGGCTGAGTCGGCTCTCCAGGCTTGCCTCGCCTCGCCTCGCCTGAGTGCGTCCGGCTCTCCGGGCCTGCCGAGCCTTGGGCCCTTCGAGCCTTCGGGTTCGCCGAGCCTTCGGGTCCGGCGGGCCTTCGGGTTCGGCGGCCCGCTGAGCTTGCCGGGTCCGCTGCGCCTTCGGGCCTGCTGAGTCTGCCGAGCGTTTGGGCCCGCTGAGCTTGCCGGGTCCGGCAAGTCCTCGGGGCTGGCGGCGTCCTCGGGCCTGGCGGTGCCTCTCCGGTCGTCCGATGCGCTCCGGCGCCCCCTGACGGCCCGTCAGGGGCCTGGCGGGGCCAAACCTGGGGACGTTGGACCAGAGACACGTGCAGAGGCCGGTACGCGCCCTCAGGGGCCCGTACCGGCCTTTTGTGGTCTCCTGGTCTGCGTCGCCCTTGGCTCACCTTCGGTTTCGCCGCTGTGGTTGCTGCGAATGCGCCGTGGTCACTGGGAAGGTCGCCGGGAACGCGGACGTGCCGTTGTTGCCGTCGAACGTGGTGTCGACAGCGGCGGGGTCTACGTCGATTCGGGTGGTCGGGGGTCGTGCCCGGCACCTGGGGACGGCCGCGGACGTTCCCGAGATATGGAAGGTGCGGGGGCGGCGGCGGACGTTCCCGAGGTATGGAGGGGCGGCCGACGTTGCCCGGCTGGAGACGTATCGAAGGGTCGGGTGGGAGAGGGACGTGATCGGGTGCTCGTCCGCGCACCCGCGCGTGCGTGGGTGCGCGGGTGAAAACGCATAGGCCCCGGAGCGTCGTGCGCGTCCGGGGCCTACGGGTTCAGGGGGAGCCTATCGGCCCCTTTTCAGGCGTTCTGGGCGGGGTGCCCGAACTTGCCGCGGTAGAACAGCAGCGGCCCTGCGTCCTCGCGCGCCACGTCGAGAGCCTGGACGCGGCCGATCACGATTTCGTGGTCGCCGCCGTCCACGACCTGCTCCAGCGTGCAGTCGATGTACGCCAGCGTGCCCTCCAGCAGCGGCGACCCGGTCACCGGCGCGGGCTTGTGGTCGACACCCGCGAACTTGTCGGCGCCGCTGACCGCGAACCCGCGGCACAGCTGCTCCTGGTCGTCGGCCAGCACGTTGACGCAGAACTTCGCGCCCGGCTGGATGCGCGGCCAGGTGGTCGACGTCTTCGCGACGAAGAAGGTCACCAGCGGCGGGTCGATCGACAAGGACGCGAACGACTGGCACGCGAAGCCGACGGGCGTCTCGCCGTCCAGCGCGGTGATGATGGTGACGCCGCTGCAGAAGTGGCCGAGCACGTGCCGGAATGCGGCGGGGTCGACGGCGGGAGCGTCGAGCTGGCCCATTTGGTCCTCGCAGAAGTCGTCGGGGTGCGGCAGAAGCCGACGGGGTTTGTCTGGCGGCGCCTGTGACGCTATGGCAGCGAAAAACCTTGCGTCAATCAAAAGCCGACAGGGCGTGCGTCACATCTGACGCAGAGTCAGTTGGCTTGGGAAACAAGGGAATAACGATCCGGGGAAGGAAGATCCCGGACGGGCTGGCGAGTCCCCGCCGGGGACGAGCCGGGGACGAGGAGTGACCCCGAAGTCACCCCGAAGTCAACCCGAAGTCACCCCGCGACGTGAATTGCCGTGCCTGCCAGGAGCGGTACGCGCGGCCACCGCGACCCCGCGCACCACCCCCGCCGATTCCCACGCCGCCCAGCCGCTGTGCCGCCCGGCCGCCGGCCGTCGTGGCCGACCGACTGCCGGGGCATCAAGCCGCCGTGCCGCTCGGCCGCCCGGCCGCCGGGCTTCCTGCTCTCCAGCCACCCGTGCCGTCGGGCCACCCGCACGCCCGGCACCCCAGCCGCCAGGGCGTCGCGCCGCCGTGCCGTCGCGCCGCCGTGCCGTCGCGCCGCCGTGCCGTCGGGCCACCCGCACGCCCGGCACCCCAGCCGCCAGGGCGTCGCGCCGCCGACCGCCGTGCCGCTCAGCCGCACGCCCGGCCGGGCCGCGCCGTCCCGTCGCCCGCACGCCCGGCCGTCGCAGCCACCCGGCCATCCCCGTACACACGCCCGGCCGCCCACACGCCCGGCCGCCCACACGCCCGGCCGCCCACACGCCCGGCCGCCCACACGCCCGGCCGCCCACACGCCCGGCCGCCCACACGCCCGGCCGCCCACACGCCCGGCCGCCCACACGCCCGGCCGCCCACACGCCCGGCCGTCGCAGCCGCTCGGCCGCGCCGGCCCGTCACCAGCCGTAGTACTCCGGCTTGCGGCGCTCCATGAGGCTCGCCACGCCCTCGTTGGCGTCCCGGGTGGTCATGTTGAGCTCGACCGAGTCCGCCTCCTCGCCGAACGCGGTCGCCCGGTCGCTGTCCAGCGAGCGGTTGACCAGGCGCTTGGTGATGGCCAGCGCCCGGGTCGGGCCGGTGGCGAGCCGCTCGGCCCACTCACGGACGGTGGCCTCCAACTCGTCGGCCGCGACGACCTTGTTGACCACGCCGATGCGCAGCGCCTCGGCGGCCGGTAGGTCGTCGCCGAAGAACATCAGTTCCTTGGCCTTCTGCGGGCCGACCAGGCGCGGCAGCAGGTACGCGCTGCCGCCGTCCGGGATCAGGCCGCGGCGCGTGAAGATCTGGATGAACCGCGCGCTGTCCGCCGCGATCACCAGGTCGCACGCGAGTGCGAGGCTCATGCCGTAGCCGGCCGTCGTGCCGTTGATCGCCGCGATCACCGGCTTCTCGCACTCCAGGACGGCCGTGGTCAGCCGCAGGACGCCGTTCTTCATCATGCGCGACGCGTACCCGGTCGGTCGGGCGGGCGGCTGGGGCGCACCGTCCTCCGCCGGGGCCGCGTCGGCGAGCAGCGACTTGGTCCCCGGCGAGCTGCGCAGGTCCATGCCGGTGCAGAAGTGCTTCTCGCCCGCCGCGCCGAGCACGACCGCGCGAACCGCCTCGTTCGCCGACGCCTCGCCCAGCAGCGAGATGATCGTCTCGCGCTGGTCCCAGGTGATGGCGTTGCTCGCCTTGGGGCGGTTGAGCGTGATCCACAGGACGCCGTTCTCGACGCGGTGGAGCAGCTCGGGCTCGGTCTCAGGAGTGGTGCTCATACCTGGCGGGGTTCCTCTCGGGTACTTCGTACGGTCGCTGTCCTTCGGGGGGATCAGCGCGGTCGGTCGGAGTGGTCGGCGGAGCGGTCCAAGGTGATCAGCGAAGCGGTCCGGAGTGACCGGAGTGATCAGCGCGGGATGTCATCGCGGGATGGCGAGTGCGTCGAGCGCCACCGTGCCACCGCCGCGCGGCATCACCATGAGCGGGTTGATGTCGAGTTCGACGAGGTCGTCGCCCAGTTCGAGGGCCATGCGCTGGACCCGCATGACCACGTCGACCAGGGCGTCCAGGTCGGCAGGCGGCTGGCCGCGCATGCCCTGGAGGCACTTGAGGCCGCGGAGTTCGCCGAGCATGCGGCGTACCTCGACCGGGCCGAACGGCGGTACGCCGATGGCTATGTCGTCGAACACCTCGACGAAGATGCCGCCGAGGCCGACCGTGACCGTGGGCCCGAACAACTCGTCGTGGGATATGCCCACGACCATCTCGACGCCCTTGTCGACCTGCTGGCATACGAGCACGCCCTCAAGTCGTCCGGCGCCGTTGTCGCGTGCCGCGTCCACGATCTCGCGGTACGCGTCGCGCACCTGGCTGGCCGAACGCAGTCCCAGCTTGACCAGCCCGAGGTCGCTCTTGTGCGGGAGCTGCGGCGCGCACGCCTTCATCACCACGGGGTAGCCGATGAGGCCGGCCGCGCGCACCGCCGCCGCCGCGGACGTGACCAGTTGCTCGCGCGGCACGCGGATGCCGTACGTGCGCAGCAGCTGCTTCGCGGAGTGCTCCGACAGCGGCTTGCCCGCGGTCAGCAGGCGCCGCGCCTTGCCCGCCGCCGGGGAGGCGGTCCGCGCCACGTCGTCGAAGGGCGAGACGTAGTTGTCGCGGAAGTGGTGGTAGTCGAAGTACGCACGCAGGGCGGTCACGCAGTTGCCGAACGTGCGGAACACCACGATCCGGTTGGACTTGAGCAGGATGTCGCGGTACGCCGACTCGTCGCCGACCGGCGAGCCCCAGATCACGCACACGACCTTGTCCGTCGCCTCCGCCGCGTCGACCAGGTCCTGCGCGAGCTTGTCGCTCATGGGCGGGAACGCGCCGGTGATCGGACAGACGAGCACGCCGATGTTGGGGTCGGCGAGGATCGCGTCGATGATCTTCCGGCCGCGCTCGTCCCCGGCGGGGTGCCCGCCGTTGTCGACGGGGTTGGAGATGGTGAGGTAGCCGGGGATCCACTCGCGCAGCGACTGCTGTGTCCCCGTGGTGAGTTGCGGCAGGTTCAGGCCCTCCGCGGAGGCCAGGTCGGCCATGTGCGCGCCGGTGCCACCGGAGATGGAGTACACGCACACGCCGTCCGCTTTGGGGCGGGAGGCGCGCGCGAACATCTGGGACGTGTCGATGAGTTCGTCGAGTCCGTCGACCCGCGTGACCCCGAACTGACGGAACACCGCGGAGGCGACCCGGTCCTGGCCGGTGAGCTTGCCGGTGTGCGACGCGGCCATCTTGGCGCCGGCCTCGGAGCGTCCGACCTTGACCATGACGATCGGCTTGCGCTGCTGGGCCGCGTAGTCGGCGGCCAGTGCGAAGGTGCGCCCGTCCTTGAAGCCCTCGATGTAGGCGGCGATGACGCCGACTTCGGGCTGATCGGCGAAGTACCGGATGAAGTCGGCGGTCTCCAGGTCCGCTTCGTTGCCCACCGGCGCCCAGTGCGAGACCCGGATGCCGATGTCCTGCGCGGCGAACACCGGGCGGCCCTGGTGCCCGCTCTGGGTGATGAGGGCGATCGACTGGCCTTCGAGATCCTCGCGGAACTCCTCGAAGGCGTTGAGGTTGGTGTTCGGTCCCAGGAGGCGCAGCGGCCCCCCGTCGGTGAGTTCGGCGAGCCGCCGCTGCGCGTCGGCACCCGCCTCGCCCTGCTCGGCGAACCCGGCCGCGAAGACGACCGCGAACGAGACTCCGGCCGCGGCGAGGTCGGCCAGCACCTCCTGCGGGTCGCCCACCAGGATCACCGCGAGGTCGACGACCTCGGGGACCGACGCGATGTCGGGGTGGCACACCTGCCCGCCGATCTCGGCGTGCTTGGGGTTGACCGGGAACATCCGCGCGCCCACGCGGTCGGACCACGCCCGCAATTGCGCGGTGATGCGGGCTCCGGGCCGCCCCTCGGTGTCCGAGGCGCCGATGACGGCGACGGTGCGCGGCCGGAAGAACCGGTCGAGTTCTGCGGGCCGCAGTTGCAGCGGCCTGCCGGTGACGTCGACCGGGAGGGGCTGGTCGACTGAGCTGGAGCTCACGGAACCGGTACGGGCGTGTCCCGGAGCGTGCTGTTCCCTGCTGTCACGAAGCATCTGGCCCGTCCCTCGTCTTTCGATCCATCAGTGAATCACTTGACCTGACGGTCAGTCAGTTAGCTTGCTGATGGGACGTCAGGACTGTCTACCGTCTCATCACCCCGTGGTCGCGCATATCTGTCCGATCATGGGGATTTCTGGTGACTTGGTCAATGTTTTTCGAGGAAGCCGCCGGTCAATGGGGGTCTCCCCTGAGTTGCGGTTGTTTCGTCAAACGGTCACGCAGCGTGTTTGCCGTCCCCACGGCATTCAAACGTTTGGTTCAGGTGCGGAGTGCGGCCGGGTCCCCGGGCGGCTCTCCAGGCGGCCCTCCGGGCGACTCCCCGGCCGACCTTTCGGGCGACCCCCCGGATGGTCCTCCGGCCCCGGCCGACCGCTCCCGGTCGGCGAGTGCCTTGCGGTCCACCTTGTCCATTCCGGTGAGCGGCAGCTCGTCCACGATCCGCAGCGCCTCGGGGAGCTTGTACGCCGCCAGTCTCGGCGCCGCGAACGCGCGGAGCTCCTCGAGCGTCGGGGTCGGGGCGTCCGCCCTCGGCACCACGACCGCCACCCCGATCTCGCCCATCACGTCGCTCGGCCGCGGGGTGACCGCGACGGAGGCGACGCCGGGATGGGCGAGCAGGACGGACTCGACTTCCAGGGGGAAGACGTTGTAGCCGCCCCGGATGTACATGTCCGAGATGCGGCCGGTGATCCGGAGGCAACCCCGGTCGTCGATCAGGCCGAGGTCGCCGGTGCGCAGCCAGCCCCCGGCGTCCAGCGCCTTCGCGGTGTCCTCGGGGTTCCGCCAGTAGCGGGCCATCACGGACGGGGCCCGCAGGCAGATCTGCCCGGCCTCGCCCCGCTCCAGCACCTTGCCGGTCTCCGGATCGCGGATCTCGAGCTCGGTGCCGGGCCGCGGCCGCCCGACGGTGTGCAGGGCCTCCTCGTCCGGCGCGTCGAACGAGGTCAGCGTGCCCAGGCCGCCCGACTCGGTCATCGAGTACCGGATCGAGTAGCCGGCCCCGAAGCGCTCGCGCGCCTCGCGCACGACGGGTGCGGGGGACGGCCCCGCACCGACGATCAGGCCCTTGACGCAGGAGAAGTCGTACGAATCGAACTCCGGGCGGCGCAGCAGCAGCGACACCTGCGCCGCGACGCCGCCGATGTACGGGATCCGCTCGCGCGCGACGATGCGCAGCGCGTCCTCGGCCCGCCAGCGGCCGAGCACGTGCATGGTCGCGCCGAGCTTGAGGTATCCGGCGAGCTTCGCCATGAACCCGACGTGCGGCAGACCGGTCGCGACGAGCTGTGGACCGCCCTCGCCCCACCGGCCGCCGGTGTCCATCTCGGTGATCGCGGCGATCTGCCGCGACGTGAACAGCGCGCCCTTGGGCGTGCCGGTGGTGCCCGAGGTGAAGACGACCGTCTCGGGCAGGTCCGGGTCGTCGACGCCGGTCACGCGCGGCAGCGGCGGGATCGCGTCGACGCGCAGGTCGGCCAGCACGTCGTACGCCCGCCCCGCGGGCTCGCAGCGCAGCACCTCGGGGCCCGACGGCACCCCTTCGGCCAGTTCCTCGGTCGCGATGACCAGTTCCGGCTTCGCCTGCGTGAGCACGCGGGCGCGCTCGTCGGCGGTGTACCGGGGGCCGACCCCGGTCGTCACCGCGCCGAGGCGCGCCAACGCGAGGTACGCCACCACGTACTCCGGTCCCGAGGGCAGCACCAGAGCGGCGAGGTCCCCCGACCGTACGCCGCGCTTGGCGAGCCCGGCCGCGACCTGGTCGGTCAGCGCGTCCAGGCCCGCATAGGTGAAGGCGGTATCACCCTGGACCAGGGCCCTGCGCTCGGGAAAGCGTCGGGCGGCGTCCCGCAGTACTGCGGCGACAACGGTCATCAGGACTCCTCCTGCCAGGCTTCCCCTTCGAGGACAGCACGGATGTGGGCCCCCGCACCACGGGTCCGAGGTGTGATGAAGGCGATGTTCGCATGATATGACGGTGTGTCAGATACTGGAGGGCGGGCCGCAGCACCGGCAATGGGGCCGGTCGCATCACGTAGTCCGGAATCGTCAGGGAGCAGGGCAATGGACGTCGAGTTCAGCGAGGAGCAGCAGGAGATCCGCAGGGCTCTCCGAGACGCACTCGACAAGCAGAGCGACTCCCCGGCGGTCCGTGCCGCGATGGTCACCGAACACGGCTTCGACCCCAAGGTGTGGCGCCGCCTGTGCGAGCAGACCGGGCTGGCCGGCCTCGGCATCCCCGAGGAGTACGGCGGCGTCGGGCTGACGTTCGCCGAGGTCGTCATCGCGCTGGAGGAGATGGGGCGGACGCTGTTCCCGTCGCCGTTCCTGGCGTCGAGCGTCATGGCCGCGTCGGCTGTGGTTCACAGCGGCGACGAGGCCGCGTGCGGTGAATTGCTCCCCGGCATCGCCGAGGGCACGACGCTGGCGACGCTCGCGCTCGCGGAGCCGGGCAGCCGGGACGTCACCGAGGTCTCGCTCACCGCGACCGCGACCCCGTCCGGCGAGCACCGCCTCGACGGCGTCAAGACCCATGTCCTCGACGGTGCGGCGGCCGACCTCGTCCTGGTCGCGGCCCGGCTCGACGGCCAGGTGGCGCTGTTCGCCGTGGCCGGCGACGCCGCGGGCCTGACGCGTACTCAGCTCCCGGTGCTCGACCAGACCCGCCACCAGGCCCGCCTGGACTTCGACAACACCCCGGCGCGGCTGCTCGGCACGCCGGGGGCGGACACCGCGGCTGTGCTCGAACGGGTGCGGCAGCTCACCGAGATCGCGGTCGCCGCGGAGTCGGTCGGCGGCGCCGGCCGGTGCCTGGACATGACGGTCGAGTACTCGAAGATCCGCGTGCAGTTCGGCCGTGCGATCGGGTCGTTCCAGGCGTTGAAGCACCGCTGCGCGGACATGTACGTCCAGCTGGAGACGTCGCGTTCGGCGCTGTACTACGCCGCGTGGGCGGCTACGGAGGCGGAGGCCGCGGGGCTCGACGTCGACCCCGACGCGCCCGGCGCGGGCGAACTCCCGGTGATGGCACCGCTCGCCATGACGACGGCGACGGCGGCGTACCGGCAGATCGCCGAGGAGACCATCCAGCTGCACGGCGGCGTCGGGTTCACGTGGGAGCACGACGCGCACCTGTATCTGAAGCGCGCCACGACGTCGGCGCTGCTCTTCGGGGACCGTACGCACCAGCGGGAGCGGATCGCGGCGCTGGCGGGGATCTGAGCGGTGGCTAGCGGTGGCTAGCGGCGGCGGCTAGCGCTGGAAGATCGAGGTGTTGAGCGCGGCGTCGAAGGGCTTGGGGAACGGGATTTCGTCGCCGAACGGCACCTTGAGCTGCCGCCGGTACGTCCCGTTCTCCGGCTCGGAGAACAACGTGACCTCGCTCCGTAGCGGATCGATCAGCAGGTACAGCGGAATAGGCCCGGACGCGTAGCCCATCGGTTTGATCTCGCGGTCATCGCGCCTGCTTTGGTGGCCGGCTGAGACAACCTCGACGACCAGGTGGAACACGTCAGCGGGGAACTTCCAGTCATCCGGGTCCCACAGGACGTCCTCGTCGACCACTACCAGGTCGGGGATGTACGCCTCGCGTCCGCCGGGGGCGCTGGGGAGTTCGACAGTCAGCGGATAGCTCGAAACTTCGGTCTTGTCCGGTTTGTGCATGTCGAGGAAGCGCTTGTCCAAGCGCCTCAGCAGGCCGCCGTGCTGTCCGACCGCGCTTGGTGACATAACGATCGCTCCCCCGATCAGCTCCACCCGGAAACCCTCGGGCGGGTCGATGCTGTCGAAGACCGCCTGCACGTCGGAGCGCTCCATGTCGGTGTCGGCCGCCACGGCCGCCTCCTCCACAACCAGGGTCATGTCACTCCCTTCAGAGTACGCCGGGATATCTTCCGCGCTTGAGAATGACGGACTCTCGGGCCAGGGGTGGCGGATCGCCAGGGGGTCACTCGGATGGCGGTGTCTGGATGGTTGGTTGGGGGCGTTGGGCGGGTCGGGGTTGGTCCGCTCTTGTTTCAGGTGTGGCGCTTTTTATTGGGGCGGCCGAAGCACACATTTTCGTGACTGCGCTCGTTCCTCGCTCCGTCACGAAAATGTGCACTCCGGCCTTGGACTTTCCTGCACCTGCGGTCTCCCCCAGCCTTCGGCCGGGAGGTGCCCCCCTGCGCTCCCTCCGGCGCAGGAAAGTCTGACTGGCGGCCTCCGGCCGCTCTCCTCGCTGCGCTCGTCGATCTCCAGCAGGTTCAGAGAACTGCCCGGTGGCGTGCGGTGGGTACGGGGACCACCCGGCGGCGTGCGGTCGCTCTCCTCGCTGCGCTCGTCGATCTCCAGCAGGGTCTGAGGACTGCCTGGGGGCGTGCGGTGGGTACCGAGAGCTTCTCGGTGGCGCCGGGCGCAGCCGGCGCATGACGCCTTGGTCGGATGCGGGGTCGTGATTTCCTGTTATCCGGGTGGCTTGAATCGGTCTCCTGTGTGTCGGCCCCGCTGCGGGGTGTACGGATCGGGAGAGGGCGGCGCGTGGGCAACAGGTCTGGGGCTGCGGGGTCTTCGCGAGGAGGGCGGCACAAGGCCGGCGGGTCGCGGCGTGGGCATCGGCGGGCTGGAGGGCATCGCCGCAAGCCACGCCGCCGCGGGGCTCTTGTGTTCGTTGCCTCACTCGTGGTGGCCGCCGCCGTGGCCGTCGGCCTGCTGAACGGGCTGGGCGGCGGCGGGGGAGCCGGGCAGGAGACGGCGGGCGACGCTCCGACCTCCATACGAATATCCGCTACCGACGCTTCCGGGGACCCGGCTGCCGACCCCGGCAGGTTCGCCGCCGGTGAGGACGGCGCACGCCCGGTTCCCGGTCCCGACGCGGGGTCCGGCTCCGCCGGGCCGGGCCCCGCGTCCACCCCCTCGTCGGCGCCGCCCGCGTCCTCGCCGCCGCCGTCGTCCGCGGCGCCGAGCCCGTCCGCCTCGCCGTCGAAGCTGCCGACGAGCGCGAAGCCGTCGACCACCGCGCCGTCGCGGCCGCCGTCGTCGACGAGCCGTCCGCCGAGCACCACGCCCGGCGGGAGCAAGGCCGACACGTACGCGAGCGAGGTCGTACGCCTGGCCAACGTCGAGCGCGCGAAGAACGGCTGCGGCCCGCTGTCCGAGGACCCTGAGCTCAAGGCCGCCGCCCTCGGCCACAGCCAGGACATGGCGGCGAAGGACTACTTCTCGCACACCGGCCAGGACGGCCGGAGCGCGGGCGACCGCATCACCGCCGCCGGGTACTCGTGGAGCACCTGGGGCGAGAACATCGCCCGCGGCCAGCAGACCCCCGAGTCGGTGATGGAGGCGTGGATGAACAGCCCCGGCCACCGCGCGAACATCCTGAACTGCAACTTCAAGGACCTCGGCGTCGGCGTGCACATCGCGTCCGGCGGACCGTGGTGGACGCAGAACTTCGCGGCATCGCGCTGACCGCGGCTGCGGTGGGACGAGGTGACGCGGCCCCCGAATTGCTGTTGGCTGGGCTGCCCCGAGGAACACGGGCGCCTTGAGGTTCGCAGGGACAGGTTGGAAGGCAGATGCGCGCGCAGATACCCGACGTGACGGCGCTGGCCGCCGCCGCGCGGGCGGGCGATATCGCGGCCCGCGACGCGCTGGTCACCGCGTGTCTCCCGCTGGTCTACAACGTGGTCGGACGCGCACTCGACGGCCACGCCGATGTTGACGACGTCGTGCAGGAGACGCTGCTGCGCGTCGTCGACCGCCTCGCGGACCTGCGTGATCCGGCCCGTTTCCGGTCCTGGCTCGTCGCCATCGCGATGAACCAGGTGCGCGACCGTGCCGCCGCCCGTGAGCCGGCGCTGCCCGGTCTCGACGCCGCCCGGGAAGTTCCCGATCCGCACGCCGACTTCGTCGGCGTCACGATTCTGCGCCTCGGCCTGTCCGGGCAGCGGCGCGAGGTCGCGGAGGCGACCCGGTGGCTCGACGAGGACGACCGTTCGCTGCTGGCGCTGTGGTGGCTGGAGGCGGCCGGGGATCTCACCCGCGCCGAACTCGCCGAGTCGCTCGGCCTCAACGCGCAGCACGCCGCGGTACGCGTACAGCGCATGAAGGCGCAGTTGGAGACCGCCCGCGGCGTCGTACGCGCACTCGCCGCGGACCCGCGCTGCGCCGAACTGGAGGCCGTGGTGACGGCCTGGGACGGGAAGCCGTCCGGCCTGTGGCGCAAGCGGATCGCCCGGCACGTGCGCGATTGCGATACGTGTGCGGCGTACGGCAAGGGACTGGTTCCGGCCGAGCGCCTGCTCGCGGGCGTCCCGCTCGTCGTGCCGGTGATGGGGCAGGAGGGGGGCTCGGGTGCCGCGGGTGCCGCGGGTGCCAACGCCGGCGAGGTCGCGGACAGCTTCCCTAGTGATGCCGCGGTCGATGCGGAATCGAATGGTGACGTTGCCGCTGAGGTCACGTCGGACCCCCCGGCGGATGCGGGTGTTGATCCTTCTGCGGATCCCGCCGCACAGTCCACTGCGTCCGGTGGTCCTGCCGACGGCTCCGCATCCTCGGCTGCGCCTTCCGGTGGCCCCCTGCACAGTCCGCTCGCCCTGGGCGGCACGCTCGGTGTTGTCGTGCTCTTCGTATTGGCCGTGGTGCTGCTGCGTCCTGACGGTTCGTCACCCGACAGCGCCCCGCCGCCCGCGCCCGTCACCGCCGGTCTGGTAGTCGCCCCCGCGCCCACCCCGCCGCCTGCGACGGAGCCGAGCACCCCCGTCGCGGCGCCGCCCGCGGCGCCTTCGAGTGCCACGCCGAGTCCGACGCGCAGTACGCCGAGCCTGGAACAACAGGTGCTGGCCCTCGTCAACGCCGAGCGTGCGAAGGCCGGTTGCGGGCCTGTGCGTCTCGACCCCAAGCTGCACAGTGCGGCCCAGAAGCACGCGCAGGACATGGCCGCCCGCCGGTACTTCGACCACCAGGCGCCCGACGGTACGGGGCCGGGCGAACGCATCACCGCTGCCGGGTACCGGTGGTCGGCCTGGGCGGAGAACCTGAACCAGGGCCCGACCAGCGCCACTTCGGCCGTCACGAACTGGATGGACAGCAGCGTCCACCGGAGCAACATGCTCGACTGCGACCTGACACAGATGGGCGTGGGCACCGCCACCGGGCCGCGCGGCATGCTGTGGACCCAGGTTTTTGCCGCCCCCATGTGACGCCTGAGGGAGCCGTGAACCCCTACGCGCTGCTCGTCGACTCCGCCCCGGCCGGCCTCCAGACCGCGCTTCTGGAACGCCTGGACCACAGTTCCCGCAGGTTCCTCCTCGGCGGGATGCTCGCCCCCGGCGCGTTCCTGCTCGCCCACGTCCCCGAGCACGGCTCGTCCGCCGACCGCGCCGCACTGGCGGGCAACCTCGAACTCGCCCCCGAGACCTACCTGCGGCTGGCCGAGAAGGCCGATCACGCGGTCGCGCGCCGCCTCTTCGACAACCTGAACGCCTCGCGCGAAGTACGCGTCCTGGCGGCGGAGTTCCTGTGCCGCGACGAGCTGCTGCCCCGGCGGGTCCCGGACGGCCTGCTGGAACGGGCGGTCGTCGCCGGGCAGATCGGCGTGCTCGTGGGGTACGAGGATGCCGCGCTGGTGGCCGCCGCGATGGCGTACATCGACCCCGCCGACAACCCGCTCGGCGCACCGCCGTTGATCCTGCGCGGCTGCCTGGGCCTGTTGCGCGCTGCCGGGCCGGACGCGGTGGCGAACGCGCTCGCCGGCGTCCCTCCGCTGCGGGGCAAGCAGCCCGATGCCGTGAGCGAGGGGATGGCCGCGCCCACCGACGAGTCCGTGCTGACGGATGTGCTCGGGCGACTGGGCGGCACGCCGCACCTCGTGGACGGGTTCCGCAGCGGCGGCGCGTCGCGCAAGCTCCAACTGATGCTGGCCGCCCCGCGCGGGCCGCTCGACTGGGCGCTGGTCCTGCGCGAACACGCCCGCGAACCGCTGAACCTCAACGCCACGAGCGCCCTCGCCAAGGAGGTCGGCTGTCCGGAGCGGATCAGGGAGGCCGCCGCCTGGCCCACCAGCGTCAGGCCGCGCACCGCGCAATCGCGGCTCAACCCGCGGGCCGAGCGCAAGCGGCTGCTGTACGCCCTCGCGCAGCTCACGCCGCGTCCCGACCCGGAGTTCCGGGCCGCCTACCACCACGGAGTGCTGAGCGCCCCGGACATCCTCGCGCACGCCGCCCCGGCCGCCGCGGCCCTCGTCGTCTTCGAGCGCACCGACCCTCGGCGGTACCCCGCGGTCCGGAGCGCCCTCGCGTCCTTGACCGCCCGGTCGCTGGGCACCGACATCGAGGCGTGGACCGTGGCCCTGTCCCTGCTCCGCGAGTTCGCCGGCACCGTCCCCGAACTCCTGGCGTCCGCGGCCTCGATCACCGCGTGAGGCGTGCCGCCGCGGTGGCCCAATTGCCGGGTGGGGAGCCGCCTCCGCGTGGTTCCCTGGCGCCGTGAATCCCCTCGGGCTCCTGCTGGGCACCGCGCCGCCGCTTCTGCGAGCGCGCGTCTACGACCGGCTCGACCCGTCGCTCCGCACCATGCTGCTCGACACCTGGCCCGGTCCCGGGGCAGCGGTCGCGCGGCACACGGTGACGCACGGGACAGTGGCCGACCAGGTGACGCTCGCGGCGAACAAGGGCGTCTCCACCGACATCCTGATGCGGCTCGCGGAGTCGGAGGAACCGGACGTGGCCGCGGCGGTGTTCGCCGCGTATTACGCGCCGCGCGAGGCGCTGTTGCGGGCGATGCGCTCGCTGAAGACGGACGACGTGCCCGTGATGTTCCGCGAGGACGCGACGTCCGACGAAGTGGCCGGGTGGAACTGCCGGCTGTCGGTACTCGTGGAGTCCGACGACCCCGACATGATCCGCAAGGGGCTGTCGTGCCTGCGTCCCGACGACAACAAGTACGGGGCTCCGGCCACGATCCTGCCCGGCTGCCTCGGCCTACTGCGCACCGAGGGACCGCAAGCCGTGCGCGAGGCCATGGCGTCGGTCCCACCCGTCAGGCACGCCATGGGCTTTGGCCACACCCCGGGGATACCGCCGTTCGTACGCGCCGCCCTCGACGCGCCGACCGACCTGGGTCTCGTGTCCCGGGCGCTCGACCACCTGATGTCGATGCCTTCGGTGGTGGAGCGCCTCCGCCTCGGCAACGGGGCGACGGCACGCGGGACCCTGCGTGCACCCCGCGTGGCGCTCGATTGGGACTACCTCGGCGCCTGCCATCGCGAGCGGCCCTTCTCCGAGGCCGCGCGGCAGGAGTTCTTCCGGCAGCCCGACTGTCCGGACGGCCTGGGCTCCGCCGGGGACCTCGGCGAGCACCTGGGCGAAGGGCGCCGGGCACGCGCACACGTGCTCTGTGCTCCCGGGAACCCCGAACTGTCCGCAGAATTGGGGGCGTTGCTGCGTCGACCGCGCGATCACCTGCTGGAGTGGGCCTACGCGCGGGAAGTCCTCGGCGCGACCCGGATCCTCCGGGAGGGCAGACCGGCCTACCCTGCGCTCGCGTTGTTCCAGCGAGCCCGCGATACGCGGGCGCGGGAGGCGCACGAGGCCCTGGTCGCGCTCAGCCGCCCGGCGTTGGGCGACGAACCGGAGGCCTGGGCGGTAGCCCTGGCGCTGCTGCCGGAGTTCGCGGGTACGGCTCCCGAACTCCTCGCGGCTGCGGGCTCGGTCGTCGCTGCGTGAGGGGCATGCCGGTGGTTCGATGGGTGGCGTGACCTCGTTCAAGCCTCCTGGCCGACGCGGCCCCCGAAGCCGAGGCGGTGTCATGGTACGTCCGAATCCGCATGGTTTGCTCATGAGTTCGTCGCCTGCCGCGCTGTGCGGGCGCATCCTGCCGCGGCTTGAGGGCGGGATTCGCCACGAGGTGTTCGCCGACGGAAGCGCCCCCGGGCTGGTCGCGTACGCCATCGCGCACGGCAGCGCCGAGGAACTTGTCGTGTTGGCGAAGAACCCCGCCGTCGCACCGGACGACCTCGTGGTCCTTGCCGCCCACACGTCCGAACCCCAGCAGGCCGAGCACCTGTTCGCCAACTCGTCGGCGCCGCGCGAGGCGATGGTGCGCGTCATGCCGTTCGCCGCGGGCAGCCTGATGCCGACCCTGCTCGACCACAGGGACGTCCTGCGGTTGGACGCCGCCCGGTGTGCCTCCGTCGCCGTCGAGTCCGAGGACCCGCACGTCGTCCGCTCCGCGCTGCTGGTGGTCGACGGTGACTTCCTCCCGCTCTCACCGGCGGTCGTCCTGCGCGGGTGCCTCGGCCTGCTGTGGGCCGACGGGCGCGAAGCGGCGTCGCAGGCGCTGCGCGACGTCCGCGATCGGGTGGCCGGCGACCTGTCGGCACCGGTACGCGACGCCTTCGCCGACCCGTTCGCGCCGGCCAGCCTGGGCCGCGCGCTGGCGTACGAGTCCAGCCCTCCGGTCCTGCTGGAGCACCTGCGCCGCTGTCGTGGGCGCGACGAGGCCCTGGTGCGCCTGCATGCGCCGCGCGACGCGATCGACTGGGCGTTCGTCGTCGAGGCCCACCGGCACGAGCCGTTGCCGGGGTTCGTCCTGGCGGCACTCGCCCGCCAGGTCGGGTGCCCCGACGAGCTCCGCACGTCCTCACCCGAGCAGGACGGCACCGCCGGGGGACGGCCGGGGGCGCTCCGGCCCAAGGCCGTGCCGCGTGAACCGGAGGATGTGCGGCTCGGCGAATTGGGCAACGCCGCCGTGGCCGCCCTGGCGCACGAGTACTACCTGACCGGGGTGTTGAGCGCCTCGGCGATCCTGCGGGAAGGCAGGCCGGCGTCCGCCGCTTTCGAGATCATCGCGTCGTCGGCACGGGAGCGGGACCACGACGTGGCACGCGCGATCGCGGAACTCACCCGGCCGGTACTCGGCGAGGACGCCGACGCGTGGGTGGTCGCGCTGAACCTGCTCGGCGACTTCGTGGGAACCCTGCCGGAACTGGTGGGCACGGCGTCGGCGGTGGCGCGGTGACTTCCGGCGGCGTGCCCGCGGGCATGCACAAGTAGCGGGCGTACATGTGCGTACGTCCGCTCGAAGAACTCACACGCCGGGGGGCTGTGGCTTCGCCCCGGCCGGGGGGTGCTCCCTTTGGAGGGGAGCCGACCGGGGCGGGGCGTCAGCGCGGCGGCTTCTTGCCGGTGATACCCATGAAGACGAGGGTGGACAGCGCCGGGCGCACGTCCTTCATCTTGATCTTCCAGGTCTCGAAGCCCTTCTGGTGGCCGGAGACGGCCGCCAGCATGGCGACGAGCGTGCCCGCCATGGCGTTCGGGGCGACCTCGTCGCCCGTCTTGCCCTTGGCCTGGACCTCTTCGATGGCCTCGGTGAGGCCGGTGGTCACCGCGGTGAGGATGGACTGCCGGACCTTGTAGAACCGCTTGTCGCCCTCGGCGGACGCCAGGTCCACGACGCGGAGGATCGGCTCGTACTCCCGCCAGAACTCCAGGAAGCCGTCGACCAGGGCCTCGGCGGCGGCGTACCCGCCCTTGCCGGTCCAGCCCTGACCCTCGGTCAGCGCCTTGAGGCGCTGGCCGTCCTTGGCCATGTCGTTCGCGATCTCGAGGATCGCGCTCTCGACGTCCTGGAAGTACTGGTAGAAGGTGGCCGGCGAGGTGCCTGCCATCCGGGCGACGTCGATGACCTTGACGTCCCGGTACGGCGACGTGTCGAGCATCTCGCGCAGGCAGTCCAGCAATTTCTGCCGGGTCGCCTGGCCGCGTCGCCCGGCGACGCGGCCGTCGACGGTGCGAACTTGTCCTGTCATGCCGTCAGTTTACGGGCGCATGATCGGACTCGCTGTTCGCGGCACGGAGATAGGCGGGCATTTCTCCGCCGCCGTGCAGCAGGATTTCTGCTCCGCTGACGTATCCGGCCATCGGCGACGCGAGGAAAAGACACGCATCTGCCACGTCGTCAGGTTCAGCCATTCGGCCCAGGGGAATGGTCTCGCCGACCGCCGCGATCCCCGCGTCGTCGCCGTAGTGCAGGTGGGCCTGCTCGGTCTTGACCAGGCCGACGATGATCGAGTTCATCCGGATCTTCGGCGCCCATTCGACCGCGAGCGTTTTGGTCAGCGAGTTCATGCCGGCTTTGGCGGCGCCGTAGGCGGCGGTTCCGGGGGACGGGCGCACGCCGCTCACACTGCTGATATTGACGATCGAGCCGCCTTGCTCCTGAGCGACCATCAGGCGGTGCGCCGCCTGGGCGAAATAGAGCGGGCCGAGCAGGTTCAGCTCGATGATCGCCCGCGAGAAGCGCGGCGAGGCGGTGGCGGCGTCCGTGAAGGGCGCCCCGCCCGCGTTGTTGACGAGCACGTCGAGGCGGCCGAACTTCTCCTCGATGAACGCGACGGTCGCGAAGGCCGTGTCGGGGTCGCGTACGTCGGCCGGGTGGTACACGGCGGTACGCCCGCCCGCACTCGGCAGTTCCTCCGGCTCGGACCGCGAGCAGACCACCACGTCGGCGCCGGCCGCCAGGAAGCGCTCGCTGATGACCTTCCCGATCCCTTTGCCGCCCCCGGTCACGAGGACGACACGACCGGTGAGGTCCAGGGGGTTGGCGGCTGCTGTCATGGCGGTCTCCCACAACGGAATGAGGCGGATTGAGGGTGGAGCGGGGTGTCGTCGGCCACGGCCGCCCCGTCTGGCGCGGTCCGTCAGGAGTCAACTATGGTGGCAGAAATCTGACGATCAGTCAGATCGGATGGTGATGTACCACACTCTGGGTAGTCGGACTCCCCGGCAAACCAGGACAGACCGGACATGACGCCTCGTCAGAGGCAGCCGGTACAGGTGCGGTCGCCTCCGGTCCGACACCGCGGCCGAATGGATCCGATTGCCATGGCTATCCGCTACGAGGTGCGCGAAGGCATCGCCGAGGTGGTGCTCGACGCACCCCCGGTCAACGCCCTCGACGTCGCCGGCTGGTTCGAGCTCGCCGACAAGATGCGCGCCGCGAGCCGCGACCCGCAGGTGCGGGCCGTCGTGCTCCGCGCCGAGGGACGCGGCTTCAACGCCGGCGTCGACATCAAGGAGATGCAGAACACCACCGGCCACGCCGCCCTCGTCGGCGCCAACAAGGGCTGCTACGAGGCGTTCGCCGCGGTCTACGACTGCGAGGTCCCGGTCATCGCGGCCGTGCACGGCTTCTGCGTCGGCGGCGGCATCGGCCTGGTCGGCAACGCGGACATCATCGTGGCGAGCCACGACGCGTTCTTCGGCCTCCCCGAGGTCGACCGCGGCGCCCTCGGCGCGGCCACCCACCTGGCCCGCCTGGTGCCGCAGCACCGCATGCGGCAGATGGTCTACACGAGCGAGAACGCCCCGGCGTCCGAGCTGCACGCGTACGGCTCGATCTACAAGCTCGTCGACCGCGACAAGCTCGTCGAGACCGCCTTCGAGGTGGCCCGCAACATCGCCGCCAAGTCGCCGACGGTCATCCGCGCCGCGAAGGCCTCGCTCAACGGCATCGACCCGGTCGACGTGAAGCGCTCGTACCGCTACGAGCAGGGCTTCACCTTCGAACTGAACCTGACCGGCGTCTCCGACGAACTGCGCGACGCGTTCGTCGAGGGCCGCGACGCGGACACCTCGAAGTAGTACGTCGACCAGCAGCTGAGAGGGAATCCCACGTGGCTGACAAGCGCATGACGCCCGACGAGGTCGTCGCCCAGCTCTCCGACGGCATGACCGTCGGCATCGGCGGCTGGGGCTCGCGGCGCAAGCCGATGGCCCTGGTCCGCGCCATCCTGCGGTCCGACCTCAAGGACCTCACGGTCGTCGCGTACGGCGGCCCGGACGTCGGCCTGCTCGCGCGCGCCGGCAAGGCCAAGAAGCTCGTGTACGCGTTCGTGTCGCTCGACTCGATCCCGCTGGAGCCCAACTTCCGCCACGTGCGCGAGAACGGGCTCGTCGAGGCGGTCGAGTACGACGAGGGCATGTTCCTGACCGGACTGCGCGCCGCCGCGCAGCGCCTGCCCTTCCTGCCCACCCGCGCGGGCCTGGGCTCGGACATCCTCAAGGTGTCGCCGCACCTGAAGACCATCGCGTCCCCGTACGAGGACGGCGAGGAACTGGTCGCGATGCCCGCGCTGAACCTCGACGTCGCGCTCGTGCACGCCAACGTCGCGGACGAGAAGGGCAACGCCGCGCTGACCGGGCCGGACCAGTTCATGGACGACCTGTTCTGCCTGGCCGCCGAGAAGGCGTACGTCTCCGCCGAGCGCGTCGTCTCCAGCGAGGACCTCCTGAAGGAGGCCGGCTGCTTCCACACGCTGGTCCTCCACCGCTACATGACCGCCGGCGTCGTCGAGACCCCCAACGGCGCGCACTTCACCGAGTGCCCGCCGGAGTACGGCCGCGACGAGGCCTTCCAGAAGGCGTACGTCACCGCCGCGGGCGACCCGGAGCAGTGGGCCGCCTTCGAGGAGCGCTTCCTGAAGGTCGCCGACGAGGCCGCGTACCAGGCCGAGGTCGCGAAGTTCCGTGAGGAGAATTCGAAGTGACGGACACGCTGACTGACATCACGCGCGCCGACGTCTGCGTCGTCGCGGTCGCCGAGTGCTTCCGCGGCGACGGCGAGATCATCGGCTCGCCGATGGGCACCGTCCCGACGATCGGCGCCCGCCTCGCCCGTGCGACCTTCGAGCCCGACCTCGTGCTCTCCAACGGCGAGTCGCTGTTCTTCGAGGGCACCCACCGACTCGGCGCCAAGCCGGACGAGTTCGCGGCCGTCGGCTGGATCCCGTACCGCCAGGTCCTCGACGTGCTCGCCTCCGGGCGCCGCCACGTCATGATGGGCCCGGTGCAGATCGACGCGCACGGCAACGCCAACATCTCGGCGATCGGCGACTGGGCCAAGCCCAAGCGCCAGGTGCTGGGTTCGCGCGGCGGGCCGGGCAACACGATCAACCACACCACCAGTTACTGGATCCCCAAGCACTCCGCGCGCGTGCTGACGGCGGCCGTCGACATGGTGTCGTGCATCGGGTACGACCGCGCCGCGCAGGTCGGCAAGGCCGCCCGCTTCCACGAGGTGCGCCGCGTCGTCACCAACCTCGGCGTGCTCGACTTCGCGTCGGTGGACGGCGCCCCGGCCACCATGCGCCTCGCTTCGGTGCACCCGGGCGCCACGGTCGACGAGATCGTGGCCAACACCGGCTTCGAGCTGATCGTCCCGGCCGACGTCCCCGAGACGCGCCTGCCGAGCGACGACGAACTGCGCCTGATCCGCGAGGTCATCGACCCGCGCGGCATGCGTCTGCGCGAGGTCCCGGCATGACCGCACTGCACCCCGCACTGAAGAACGGGTTCACCGAGAAGTTCGGCGTCCGGTACCCGATCGTGCAGACGGGCATGGGGTACGTCTCGTACCCCAAGCTCGTCGCGGCCACCGCCGAGGCGGGCGGCCTGGGCATCCTGGCGTCCGCGACCATGACGTACGACGAACTCGTGGCCGCCATCGCGCAGGTCAAGAAGGCGACGGACAAGCCGTTCGCGGTCAACCTGCGCGCCGACTCGCCCGACGCGGCCGACCGCATCGAACTGATGGGCCGCGAGGGCATCAAGGTCGCGTCGTTCGCGCAGGCGCCCAAGAAGGACCTCATCAAGCGCGCGCACGACCTCGGCATGCTCGTGGTGCCGTCGATCGGCGCGAAGCGGCACGCGCAGAAGGTCGCCGAGTGGGGCGTCGACGGCGTCATCGTGCAGGGCGGCGAGGGCGGCGGCCACACCGGCTCCATCCCGACCACGCTGCTGCTGCCGCAGGTCACCGACGTGCTCAAGGGAACCGACGTCACCGTCATCGCGGCCGGCGGCTTCTTCGACGGACGCGGCCTCGTCGCGGCACTGGCCTACGGCGCGGACGCCATCGCCATGGGCACGCGCTTCCTGCTGACCAGCGACAGCCCGGTGGGCCTCGCGGTCAAGGAGGTCTACCTCGCGACCGACGTCAACGGCACCGTGGTCTCCAAGGAGGTCGACGGCGTCCCGCACCGCGTGCTCGCCACCGACTTCGTCAAGCGCCTGGAGCAGCGCTCGGTCGTCGCCCGCTACCCGCGTTCGATCGCCAACGCGCTGAAGTTCCAGAAGCTTTCGCGCACGCCGCTGAAGGACATGGTCCGCGAGGGCCTGGCCATGAAGAAGTCCCAGGGCCTGTCCTGGCCCCAGGTCCTGATGGCCGCCAACACCCCGATGCTGCTCAAGGCCGCCATGGTCGACGGCCGCCCCGACCTCGGCGTCATGGCCTCCGGCCAGGTCGTCGGCGTCATCGAGGACCTGCCCAGCTGCCGGGAACTCATCGAGCGCATCACCGTCCAGGCGAGCGAAATCCTCCGCGAGCTGGAGGGCTGACCCGCCAACCGCGCGACGCGCACCGCGCAACGGCGAGGGCCCGTACCGGGATTCGGTACGGGCCCTCGCCGTTGCGCGGTGTGTCACTTCTTCTTGGCTGCCGCCTTGGCAGTTGTCGCGGTCTTCTTCGCGGGGGACTTCTTGGCGGCGGTCTTTGCGGCGGTGGTCTTCTTTGCCGCCGCGGTCTTTGCCGCCGCGGTCTTGGACGCGGCCTTCGTCGGGGCTGTCGGCGCCGCCTTGGCCGCCTTGGCCTGCTTGACTACCTTGGTTTCCTTGGTTTCCTTGGTTTCCTTGGCTTGCTTGGCGGCCTTCTTGGCCTCCTGCTTCGTCGCGCGTACCTTTTCCAGCGACTCGGGGCCGGTGATGTCGGCGACCGAGCGGAAGGAGCCCTGCTCGCCGTACGCTCCGGCGGCTTCGCGCCAGCCCTTCGGCTTCACGCCGTACTGCTTGCCGAGCAGCGCCGTGAAGATCTGCGCCTTCTGCTTGCCGTACCCGGGCAGTTCGCTCAGGCGCTGGAACAGCTCGTCGCCGCTCTTGACGCCCTTCCACACCGCTTCCGCGTCGCCGCCGTAGTGGTCCACGAGGTACTGGCAGAGCTGCTGCACGCGCTTGGCCATCGAGCCGGGGTAGCGGTGCACGGCGGGCTTCTCCGACATCAGCGCCGCGAAGGCCTCCGGCTGGTACGCCGCGATGTCGTGCGCGTCCAGGTCGTCCGCGTCCATCCGCCGCGCGATCGAATAAGGCCCGGAAAACGCCCATTCCATAGGAATCTGCTGGTCGAGCAGCATCCCCACCAACGCGGCCAGCGGACTGCGCGCCAGCAACGCGTCGGCCTCGGGCTCCTGGGCAAGACGGATCGTCGTGGTCATCCCCCCATTTTCCCGACACCCCCCAAGCCCCGCCACGCGACGCGCCCCGCCAGGGCGAGGAAGCCCCGGCAGCGGGCGCCCTACGCCGCGGGGCGCCCGCTGCCGGGGTGGGGCGGGGGGTCAGGGGATCGGGCGGACCCAGGTGGAGGGGTTGGTGCAGTCCTTGAAGTCGGTGGCGAGGGCGATCTTCTCGAGTTCGGCGCGGGGGATGCGGTTCTTGTCCGCGACGGAGAACTGCACGTGGCAGTTCGGGGTCATGACGGTGAGCGTCGCGCCCTGGCCCGGTGTGGCGCTGGTCGGCAGCGGATTTCCGGTCGGCATCGAGTCGGCGCCGTGGGGTTGGTCGAGCGCACCGGGTACGTCGCTCGCGTTTTCCTCGGTGCTGTACCAACTGTCATACGTACTCAGCTTTGTCGAGGGGCCGAGCTGCGCCAGGCGCGCCTGGTATGCGGGAAGAGTCTCGGTGGTGACCGCCATGGCGTCTATCAGCAGGGTCTCGTTGAAGTCCGGCATGCCGAGCCTGCCCCAGTTGCCCGCCAGTGGCTGCGACGGCGTGCCGAAGGCGAGCGAGGCGCGATCGTTGTTGTGCGTCAGCGTGCCCTGCGCGACGAGATCGGCCGGCAGGTAGCCGAGGTGGAACGGGGAGGTCGGGAGGGCGGGCGTCTTGATCTCAATCTGTTCGGCAAGCCAGAGCAAATCCTCGGCGGTCACCGAGAAGAACCCCTCGACGGTGACCCATTGGCCGGGCGCCGCCTCCCACGCGAGCAGCGGCATGGTCTTTGTCGGACCCACGGACCGCAGTGCCTCCGGAAGGTCGGCGGAATTCGGCGGAATCACCGTCTCGCCTGCGGCGACGTAATACGCGGCGTGGCCGTTCACGGTGACCCGCTCGCCGTTGAGCACCTTGGACGCGTCGAACGCGCCGGGGGCGTGCAGAATGGCCGAGGCCGAGGGCCTGCCGTTCGGCTCGTTGCCTTTGCCGCGGATCTCCATGTGCTGGGTCGTCGTTCCGGCGGCGACCAGCATGGCGTACGACCTGTCGTTCGGGCGCAGGGTCAGTTGCATGCCGAACGGCTCCGCCGCCGGTTCGCTCGCTGCCGGGTTCGCGTTTTCGCCGCTGCCGTCGTCCAGCGCGCCGAGCGCCGTGGGCGTGACCACCGCGATGGCGGCGAGGGCCGCTGCCACGCCGGTGGCCTGGAACGTACGCCGCCTGTGCCGCCGCCTGGCGGCAGTCTCGTGCGCGGCGGCCAGCACGCCGAGTGCGTCCGGCGCGTCGTCCGCGCGTTCGGCCATGGCCTGCCGCAGTTCTTCGATGTCGTAGGTGCTCAAGAGCCGTCTCCGTCCCGTACCGCGAGAACCGGTGCTTTCACGTTGGTCAGTTCGACGCGGAGCGTGGCCAGCGCCCGTGTCGCGTGGCTGCGGACGGTCGAGGGCCGACAGCCGAGTACGTCCGCTATCTCGGCGTCGGAGAGGTCCTCGTAGTAGCGCAGGACGAGCACGGCCCGCTGGCGGCGCGGCAAGGTGCCGAGGTGCTGCCAGAGTTCCGCCCGGTCGCTGATGGCGTGTGACGCGTCGACGGCCGGTGCACCGGGACCGTCGAGGTGTTCGTACGTCATCGCGACCGTGGCCACCGCCTTCCGGCGGCGCAGCGACAGGAATTCGTTGGTGAGCATGGCCCGCACGTACGCGTCCGGACGTTCGGCCCGCTCGATCCGCTGCCACTTGACCAGGGCTCGCGCCAACACCTCCTGCGTCATGTCCCGGGCCAATTCCCGGTCCCCGCACAGCACGAAGGCGTACCGCAGCAACGCGGGCAGCCGCGCGGCCGCGAACTCGTCGAAACCCATACGGTCGTCTCCTCCTGCCGAGTGCCTCTGTAAGGAAGAACGCGGTCATACGACGAAGTGCTGAGTCGATGTGCGGACGAGTTCGCGATCGAGCGGGGCGGAGGAGAAAATGTGTCGAGATGCGGCGAAGTCTTTGCAAGGGTCGCAAGGGTGACACGAACGCGTCGACCGCAGCTGCGAAGGGAACCCCTGTGCCCCGTGCCGTGACCTTGATCCGCTCCGCTTCCCTGTCCGGCGTCGCCGAGTACGCCTACGCGGCCACCGCCCCGGCGGGGGCCCGGCTGATCTTCCTGGCCGGCTCCTGTCCGCTGAACGCGGACGGGTCGACGGCGGCGGTCGGCGACTTCGCCGGACAGGCGGCCAAGTGCGTCGAGAACCTGGAGACCGCCTTGGGGGACGCGGGCGCGGTGCTCCAGGACGTCATCAGCACGCGCGTTCTCGTGGCCGCCTCGCGGCAGGAGGACCTGGTGGCGGCCTGGGAGGTCGTGCGGGACGCCTTCGGCGGGCACGACGTCCCCAGCACGCTGATGGGCGTCACCGTGCTCGGCTACGACGACCAGCTTGTGGAGGTCGAGGCCGTGGCCGCCGTGCTCGACTGACAGCGAGGGCGGGCATCGGCGGCGCCTACGTCCCTACCAGCGCTGGTTGTACGTCAGGCCGTCGAGCGCCTCGATCACCTGCGTCTGGGACGCCAGATCGAACAGCTCGTCGGTGGTCAGCGCCGCGCCGAGTGGCCCCGCCTCCGGGATCCCGACGGACGTCAGGAAGCGGTTCTTGCCTTGCGGGGTCTTGAGGCTGACCCACACGAACTCGGCGCCGTACTGGGGCGCGAAGTGCTTCTCCGCGACGGCCTTGGTGCCGCCCGGCAGGTCACGCCGCTCGCAGCCGGGCAGGGTCCCGGAGGGTCCGCCGGGCTGGGGGACCGGAGGGCTCTCGACCGTCACGTCGGGAAATCCGCACTCGACGCCGGGAAGGCCCCAAAAGCTCGCCACCGCGAGCCCGGTACCGACCAACCGCACCTTCTGGCCCCCGTCGAGGGTCAGGATGTAGCTCGCGTCGTCGGTGTTCGGCGCGAAGTCGATTCTCGTGACCCGAGGCGGCAGGTGGTTGCGGAGGGCGATCAGGAGCCGCAGCTCCGGCCCCTTGTCGGGGGCGTTCCCGGACGTCGTGACGGGCGGCCCGGAAGGCGGCGTGAAGCCGGGCGGTGTGGCCGGGCCGTTCGGGTCGGCGGACGGCGGTGCCACGGGGGATCCCGAAGCACCCGGGGCCGGCGAACTCGGCACCGGCGAACTCGGGTCCGGTGAACCCGCGGTCGCCGCGCCCGGGCCCGCCGCCACCGGTCCGGAGCCCTGCGGCAGCCAGGCGCCGGCCGTGATCGACCCCGCGACCACCGCGCCCACCGCGAGCACGCCCACGCCGGTCAGGACACGCCGGCGGCGCCGCAGACGGCGTCCCTGCCGCTTGGCCACCGGTCGGAAGTCCGGCAGGTCGGGCTCCTCGCGCAGGTCGGGAAGTGCGCGCGTGAACAGGTCGTGCAGTTCCTCTTCGCGGACCATCGGCTCGTCTCCTCCGGGCGTCATGAGTGCGTCAGTTCGGCGAGTTGGTCGCCGAGGATCGCCCGGAGCTGGTCGAGCCCCCGGCTGGTGGCCGAGCGCACGGCGCTCGAGCCCTTGTTCAGCAGCGCGGCGGTCTGCTCGACGCTCTGGTCCTCCCAGAACCGCAGCACCAGGACGGCCCGATAGCCGGGGGAGACCTGCGCGAGGGCGGCCATCAGCGACATGCGCGTGTCCAAGTCCCCGCCGCCGCGCGCCGGTGCGTCCGGCAGCGCGCCGATCGGCGATTCGCCGTGCGAGAACTTGCGGGTCATGTCGATGTACGAGCGCACCAGCACCTGTCGCGCGTACTCGCTCCGTGCCTGCGGCTCCCGTATGCGGTTCCACCGCACGTAGACCTTGGTGAACGTGGTCTGCACCAGGTCCTCTGCCGTGTGCCAGTCGCCGCACAGGAGGTACGCCGTACGTCTCAGCGCCGCTCCCCGCGCGACCACGAACGCGTCGAAGTCACCCTCGGTTTCCGCCCTCATCCTGACGATCAGGCCTTCCTGTGCGGTTTGCCCTGCGTACTTCTAGGACGAGGTCCGGCCACCAGATGTTGCGTCGGCGCGAGACGAGGCCGCGGGATTTCCACCGGACGTCAGGACGGCCGGACTGCTGCGGTCTCGCGACGAGCGTGCCACTCTGCCCTGATGGCGGATGACGTCGGGCCCGGTACTCCGAAGCCCTGGACCGGATACCTCCTCAGGGCCGAGTCCCTGCATGTCCTGGACGGCGTGCTCTACGCGGGCGGCGACCGGCTCGCCGCCTTCGAGGCTACGACTGGCCGCACACTGTGGACCCGCGGATCGGGACGGATTCTGTCGACAGCGGGCGAGCGCTACTTGTACGTCGACTGCCGCGACGGGACCATCACCGCGATCAACCGCCTCACGGGCGAAGACGTGTGGTCACGGACCCGTCCGCGATGGTTGCGAGGACCGCGGCCCGTGACCCGCCTCGGCCTCAGCCTGCAACTTCGCCGTCATCTGGGCGCGGCGAAGCAGGCGGAACTCGTGGACGGGCTCCTGATATGCGCGTTCAACCGCGGCTTTGTGGCCTTCGACGCGGATACGGGACGCCGTATCTGGGGCCGGTTCATCGGCAATTGGCGCACTGACACGGTAGTGGCCGACCGCACGGTGCCGATCATTGATCGGAGGTGGCGCCGCACAGCGGCTCTGCACCCCAGGACCGGACGCCTGTTGTGGCACGCTCCCGCCCTCCTGCGGCAACGTCTGCCGAACCGGGACGTTCTCGCCAGCTCGGCCGACGAAGGGTGGGCTCTCGTCGACCCGTGGACCGGCAAGCAGTTGGTGGGGCTCCGGATGGGGCAGGCGTACCCGCAACGGCTGTTCGGCGCGGGCACCGACCTGATCCATCTCCTGCTGGGCCAGGGGACCGCCGCCCTCGACGCACGCAGCGGCGTGCCGGTCTGGGTGCACGAGCCGGGGCACGCCGACGACTTCGGCTCGCCGGAAGGCGCCTGTGCCACCGACGAAGCGGTCTACGTCGCCGACGCCAAGGGCCGCGTACGCGCGCTGGACCCGCTCGACGGCACCGTGCGGTGGACCGGTCCGCCGTGGGTCGACCTCGCAGAGCTGAAGCACTGGTACGTCCACCTCGTGGTCGACGGCAACGCGGTCGTGGCCGTGGCCGGCCACCGCCGCGTCGCCGTCCTGGACCGCACCACCGGGGAACTGCTGTGGAACTGGTCCGACCCGTCGAACTGTCCGCCGATCACCCGGCCCGCGGTCGCCGTGGACGCAGACCGCGTCTACATCGCCGGAGTCGAGCACGTGTACGCACTGCCCATCAGACCCGCTGCCCCGGCCCCCACAACAACCGACCGACCGCGCTGAACACGCCTGCCGGACACACGTTTTCGCGCGGCGCGGCACGTACGGAACTCAAGGACGGGTCGGCCTCATGGGCGTACGGCGACGGCGTCCACCTCGAAGAGCATGTCGGGGAGCGCGAGGGCGGCGACGCCCAGGAGGGTCTGGGTCGGCGGCTTGTCGCCCCAGATGCGGGAGATCACTTCGAGCAGGGCGGTCAGCTTCGACTCGTCGTGCCCCACGATGTACGTGCGCAGTTGCACGACGTGGCCGAAGTCGAGCCCCTCCGACGCGAGCGCGCGCCCGATGTTGTCGAAGGACTGGGCCACTTGGGCCGCGAAGTCGTCCGACACGACGTGCCTTCGACATCGGAGGCGTACTGCCCGGCGACGAAGACCAGGTTCGCGGCCGGTGCGCTCGCGACGTGGCTGTACCCGTAACCGACCGGGTTGTGGAGTGTGTTCGGGTAACTGATGGTGTGCGCCATGACGGCCTCCTCGCTCGCTCTTAATCTGGATACTAGGCATCCAGATTAGAGAAGCGCAAACACACACCACGGCCGAGCGCTGGTCGTCGTCGTCACCCCAGATCTTCTCGTCCGGGGTGAAGCCCTGCACCTGCCTGCACCTGCGGAACATCGGAGGTACGGCCGACAAGGCCGTCGCAGCGACGCACGAGCTTCGGGGCGTTCCAGAGCGATGGGCACTTGCCGGCGGTATGGCCGAGGCTTCCGGGGTGGGTCTTGCCTCGTGCGCCGTCGGCCAAGTGTCAGGCGGGGACGGTGAAGCACACGAGGGTGCGTCCGTCGTCGGCGTACACGGACCAGTAGCGCAGGTTGTCCCCTGGACCCGTAGGGCAGTTCGAGGTGTTGGCCCCCGAGGCGGGCACCTGGTACGCGCCCGCGACGAGGAGGACCTCGTTGTAGGGCACGGGCACCCGGGCGGCGTCGCAGTCGACGGCGGTGGTGGTGCCGATGGAGACGTTGTCCCCGGAACGCTCCGCGAGGACGCAGTAGTTCTTCACCCAGATCCGGTTGAGGCACAGCGTCGTGGTGTTCCCGGTGGCGGACGAGGAGTAGCTCCAGCTGTCCTTGCCGGGGCCTGACGGGCAGGTCATGCTGCGGTTGGCGACGTTCGTGACGAAGAAGAGTTCGCCGCGCTGGGTCTGGCAGGACACCGCGGCCGGCGGCGCGGGGGCCACCCAGTTCCTACCGTCCCGCCACACCGGAAGGCACGTCCCCTGCGCGACGGCCCGGAAGGCGTCCTCGGTCGGGTCGGTGGGCTCGGGCTCAGGTTCGGGCTCCGGTTCGGGCTCGGTCTCCCCGGTTCCGCCGGAGGTACTTCCCTGGTCCGATCGGTCGCCGGAGTCGTCGTCAGCGGAGTCGTCGATGGTGCCGAGGTCGGGCACGGGCAGGTCCCCGATGCCGGGTCCGTCGGCGTCGCTGGAGCGGTCCGAGGAACCTGAGTTGCCGGAGTTGCCGGAGGATCCGTTGTGGTGGGTGCCGCCGCCCCTGCGGTTGCAGCCCACCAGAAGCGCGGGCACGAGCAGCCAGACGACGAGCCAAGTCCACCTGCGTAAGTGCCTGTCCCCCATTCCAGCCCCCTTCTCGATCGTTTCAGCCCAGGGTTCGAGAGCGTGGCACAAGCAAGCCGCACCGGGGTATCGGGCGAACCAAGTTGACGGATATCCATCAACAACGTGCAGGCCCGCGCACTGCAATTGATCCCTGTGGCTCCGCGAACCTGGTGTTTGCGTCACGCGACGGCGTGGGCTGTGGGGTCGGGTCTGGCGTACGGGTCAGCTGCAACTGCGCCCGACGTTGTCGTAGTTCCGTGGGTGTGGGTCTGCGGTACTTCCCTGGGACAGGGGCGGTCCCGGGGTGCCACGCTGGCCCGGTGGCGGATGACCGTCGGCGTGCGGCGCCGAAACCTTGGACCGCGTACCTCGTCAAGGCGCGGACCCTGCACGCCGTGGACGGTGTCGTGTACGCGGGCGGTGGCCGGCTGACCGCGTTCGACGCCGCGACGGGCCGCACGTTGTGGACACATTCGTCGCGCCAGATCCTCTCCATATCCGGCGAACGCCTGCTCTACGCCTGCTCCTACGGGACCGTGTCCGCGATCGACCGGGCTACGGGCGCCGAGGTGTGGCAGCAGCGGGTCCGGCCCAGGTGGATGCGCACGCCGCGCCCCTTCGCGCGCTTCGGGATCTCCCTGCCGTTGCGCCGTACGCATCTGGGGACTCCGTCGCGAGCGTACGAACATGCCGACGGGATACTGGTTTGCGCGTTCACCCAGGCCGTGGTGGCGTATCACGCTGAAACGGGGGAGCGGTTGTGGGCGCGGCACCACGAGTGGAGCGGGGACGCGTACGCGATCGACCAGGCCGGCCCCGTGGTGGTTCGGAAACGGAATTCCGCGGTGGCCATGGACCCGAAGACCGGGCAGATGCTGTGGCACGGACCGGACATCGGCGTCCAGCATCTGCCGGACCGCCATATCCTCGTGCGGCCCGCGACAGGGCCACCGTGGACGCTGATCGATCCGCATACGGGCGAACCGACCGTGGAACTGCGGACCGAGGGCGCATGGCCGGACCGTCTCTTCGGTGAAGGCGACGGCCTTCTCTATCTCACGGTGTCCGGGGACACCGTCGCGTTCGACGCCGGGAGCGGCGAGTTGGTCTGGTTGGCCGACTCCGACTCCGACTCCGACTCCGACTCCGGGACCGCGAACGGCTTCGGCGCCGTCTCCGACGCGCACGCCACCGAGGAAGCCGTGTACGTCAGCGACCGTGAGGGCCGCGTCCGTGCGTTGAGTCCCTCCAGCGGTGCTGTGCGGTGGACAAGTCCGCCCTTCGGCGACCTCCCTGAGATCAAGTACCGGAGTTCTTGGCTCGGCGTCCACGGCGATGTCGTCGTGGTTGCGACCCACGGCGGCCACGTGGCGGTCTTGGACCGGACGACGGGCGAGTGCCGCTGGACCTGGTCCGATCCGAAGGCCACTCCGGAAAGCAGGTGGCCGGACGTTGCTGTGGACGGTGCGCACGTCTACGTAGCCGGCGCCGAGCATTTGTACGCGTTGCCCGTCGTGCCGCGGGCGGACCGCACCTCCGGGGCAGCGCGCCCGCACCGCCACGTGTCCGAGGAACCACCGCTGCGTCGCACCCACCACGTCAACACCGGGACACCCAGGAAGCTGCGTAGGGCAACCGAGCCCTGAGCGGGTGATCCGGCCGCGGCCCGTCTCCATCCGGTTCCCGCGGGTCTGACGCGAAGAGCGCGGACGACGCGGCGGACAGGCTGCTCTTCCCCCAGGATCAGCAAATGATCGACGTGCAAGTGCAGGGTGTGGTGTGGGTCGCGCCCGTAGGGCTCTGGGACCACGTCGGTTCGGGAGTCGACCCGGGGAGCCCCGTCTCGCAGCGTCGGGTTCGGAGCAGCGATGGGGCGTGAGCATTCGGAGCCGTCCTGGCCGTGGGGCCTTGACCGCTTCCAGCAAGTTCTCCGCCACCTCATCTGGCGCGCCGGCGTGCCGGTGGATCCCTTCCCGGTGCGCAATCCGTGGCTTGCCGCGGCGTCCGGGATCACCGAGGTCGAGTCGGCGCTGGCGCAAGGGCTTGAGGCTGCGCAGCCGGGGCTGAAGGGCCTGTATCCCCACACCGTCGAGGTGACTTTCGGGGACGATGTCGATCTCGAAGGGGCCCGGCATTTCGCCGACGGCATGCTGCTGGCGGCCGAGCGCTTCCCCGACGCTCCGGTGGCTTTGGTGGAAGCCACATCGCTGGCCGGTAGATCTCTGCCGGGCGTCAAGTCCTCGCAAGCGACCGCCGCCTCGTGGTCGGGTCTCGGTACGGTCCAGCCCGACAAAGAGCTTCCCCCGGCCTTCGTGTACGCGCGCTCGGAGATCCGCGTGGACTCCGACGCCTACCTGTCCACGGACCCGGACACACAGCGGGAGACCTACAGCAGCCTCCAGACGACCGAGCGCAAACGGACGCTCCTGGGCCTGGGCGCCGGCCTGCCGACGCCCGCGGGCGCGCACGAATACATCCATTCCGTCGACAAGGCTGTGGCCCACCCGGAATGGCGCGAAGCCGACGTGGTCCCAGGCCATCCGCAGTCACTGCGCGACGAGGCGATCGACGAAGTCGGCAGACGCCTGGGCAAACCCGCGGACCAGGTCACTCGGGCCGACGTCGTCAGCGTCTGGGGGGAATACGCGGCCACCGACCTTGACGAATTCGTCCCCATCCTGGTTGCCGACGCGATCGTCAACGGGCCTCACGCGGACAGCTTCAGCCATCGCGTCTACGACCGACTGCAGGTCGCGGTGAGCGAGTTCGAGCCCGGCCCTGGTGCGCAACTGCAGGACTGGCACGGACGGCCGCACACCCGCGATGCCCACGGAATCGCCGAACTGTGGGACGAGAAACCGGTGGTGCCGCCCCCGCAGCGGGAAGACGCCATCCAGCTCGTTGCTCGGCTGCGCCGGCAGAACGAGGAAATCACCCGAGCCGAAGCGGCGCGGTCGGCGGCGATCCGCGGCGCGGTGGCAGCCTCCGCCGGTGTCGCCCCGGTGCCCAACTCCGCCGCACCCCTGAAGAGCCCCGTCCCGCGCGGGCCCTCGTCGGATCCGGTCAACCGCCCCGAGATCCTGAGCAGCCCCGCCCCGCCACAGGTCTACAAGGTCCACGAGTACAAGAATGCGCAGGGTCTCGAGCAGTCCAAGGAGTTCAACTGAGCTCCTGTCCGTCGGGGCTGCCGGGGTGTCTCAAGGGCCGCACAGCCACCGCGTCGACCTAGTCAGCAACTGCACGACGGGCCCTTAATCCGGATATTGGGTATCCGGATTAGAGAAGTGCAAGCACACCGCAGACTTTGCCGACATGCCCTTCGGGGATCGGCCATGGGCAGGGGCCATCAGCATGGCGGCGACGACTGGCTGGGACGTTGCCCTTGAACGATCAGGGCGCCGGCGTCCTGTGTGGTCGGGGTCGGCGTTGGGGTCAGCTGCAACTGCTTCCGCCGCCGCAGCTACTGCTGCTGCATGAGCTTCCGCAGCTGGAGCTGCCGGCGCAGTCGACGCCGACGGAGGTGCTTGAGCTGCTTGAACTGCCCGACCGGCTGGGGGAGTACGCCGGGGCCTTCGACCGGTACACGCCTGCCGACCTGCGCTCCTCCTCGTACCCGAGCCCCGCGAACCGGGTTGTGAGCAAACGCTCGCAGTGCTCGTCGAGCCGTCGGCGGATGCCGCGCTGCATGGACCGGGGGAACAACCGCGAAGCGGTGACCGGCAGGGCGATGAGCCCGGCGATCGTCGCCGCCGTCCAGTAGAAGATCGCCTCGGCCCGGTAGTCGGCGGCAGTGGCGGTTGCGTGGACAATGGCGCCGACGGCCGCCCCGAGCGGGATCAGGTACGCGGCGGCCATCGCCCGGTTGCGCGCGCCACCGCGGGCTAGCGTCCTCAGCTCCGGGAACGACACCACGAGATTCGGGTGGAGTTCGCGGACGCCGGAGTAAGTGGGGTCCTGCATGATCTCGTGCAGCTTGCTGCCGGACGGGTGCCGCCGCAGGAAGTCGAGGACCGCAGCCTGCGCGGGATCGTCAAGGGGCGGGCGTGGCCGGGTGATCGAAGCCACCGTCGCGCGGATGCGTCCGTCGCGTGCGACGTCGACGTAGCCGGCTTCGAGGAGGAGCCACACCGCGACCTCGGTGCTGTTCGTACGCGTGAACTCCGTGGCCTGGTACAGCGAGATGTTGCGGGCCAGCACCCTGTCGACGGTCGCGGAGTCGCGTGCGTACTGCTTGCCCCGCATGCGGAGCAGTGCCGCCGCGGCGACGGCCGTGACCGCCGTCCACACCGCTGTCCCGATGAGAATTTGCTCGGTCCACCAGGGCATCGTGCCCCTCCCTTGCGGTCGTCCCTGCCGCACAGTTCTCTGTTGCTGTGGCCAGGATCCCAAGGGTCGTGCCGCGCGTCAGAGGGAGGTCCCTCGACCCAGGCGGACGGCGAGGACGGCGAACCAGACGAGCAGCAGCGGCAGGGAGAGCATCGCGGCGCCGGCGAGCGACGACGCGAGCAGGAGGTAGCCGACGCCGGAGACGGTGATGGCGGCGGCGGTGGCGTACGCGACCCCGCGCTGCCACTTCCCGGCCAGCAGCGGAGCGGTGATCACGGCAACGGCCGCGAACGCGAGCATCTTCACGCCGTCGATGTGGAGCGACAGGTTGAACAGGCCGCCCGCGCGCTCCGGATCGCTCGCCGCGATCGCGGCCTGCTCCAGGACGAGTTGGCCGAACGCGAGCACGGAGGCCACTGCGGCGACCCAGCCCGCGAGCCGCTGACCACGGCTGATCAGAACGAACGCGACGACAGCGATTGCGGCGGCGGCGAGGCCGTGGGTGAGGGTGTACTGCACGACGGCGGCCGTGCCGTGGTCGGCGTACGCGGTGGCGACCGCGGCGTCGCCGTCGCCCAGTTCGGGGGTCTTGCCCCAGCCGACGGCCAGCGCGGCGGCCCAGGCCGCAGCGTGGGTGTAGCCGGCGGCGACGGTCGGAAACGTGTCCGAACGACGGGTGATGAATGCGGTGTTGGTGGTCATCGTGGCCCTCTTGTCCGATGGTGGCTAACGGCGTTAGCTCGACATGGCAAGCATGAGGCTAACGCCGTTAGCCCGTCAAGGGCCCGGCGGAGATTCCTCCAGGGGGAGTTCGACCCAGGCGGTCTTGCCGCGCAGGCTGGTGGTCCAGCCGGACGCCGCGCCGAGGGCGGCGATGAGCAGCAGTCCGCGCCCGCCCTCGTCGTCGGGGCCGGGGGAGGGGAGGTGGTCGGGCGCCGGGTTGGCGAGGTCGTCGTCGGTGACCTCGATACGGAGGCGGTCCCCACGGAGGGTGAGGGTGACGTTGATGAGGACGGCGTACGCGTGGGTCACCACGTTGGTGACGAGTTCGCTGACGCAGAGGCGGGCGTCGTCGGTGAGGTGGGGGAGGCCCCAGGCGTCGAGTTGCTGTGCGACGAACTTTCGTGCGGCGGGGACGGATTCGGCCACGGGGAGGAGGTGCCGGCGACTGAGCGCGGGCGGCGTGGGCTGCGGGTCTGGCACGACGGGGCCTCCGAGGGGCGATTACTGAATGTGTCCGAATCGCTACCAAGGTTGGGGTCGCGGACCTAGGCTCGGGCAGGGGAGAAGCCTTGACAACGAGGCAAGTGTGGGAGGGGGTGGCCGCGATGCCACCAAAGCGACTCGACGGATCCGTTTCGGCTCTGGCCTTCTTCGGCTCTGAGCTTCGCTTCTGGCGGGAACGCGCCGGCATGTCACAGGAAGCGTTGGCCGAAAGGGTCTTCTGCTCACCCTCGCTCGTTGCGTACATCGAGCACGGGATGAGAAGCCCAAGTGAGGAGTTCGCTCAACTCGCGGACGCCGCGTTGGGTACCGGTGGCGCGTTGACGCGAATTCTGCCGCTCGTGCGCCGCAGTGGGTTCGCGGCCTACTTCGAGGATGTTGCCCGTCTCGAACGGGAGGCGAAGGAGTTGTGCTTCTTCGAGACGATGGTCGTGCCCGGCTTGCTCCAAACCGAGGCTTACGCGCGCAGCCTATTGAGGGCGGGGTTGCCCGACGACACGGATGGTGAGGTCGAAGTCCGTGTGCGGGCGCGGATGGAGCGGCAGCAGGTGCTGACCGCAGCCGGCAATGCTCCGAAGGTGTGGTTCGTCATCGACGAGAGCGTGCTCTTGCGCGCGTTCGCCGGGCGTGAGGTGATGCGAGAGCAACTGGCGCACATCCTCGACATGGGGAGCAGGCCCGGGATCGTCGTGCAGGTTCTCGCAATGGCCAGTGAGCCTCACGCGGCACTGGCTGGGGGCGGGGGCGAGCTGATGGTGTTCGAAGAGGGTGCTGACATCGCGTACATCGAGGGGATGTCGGGTGGCCATGCCTTCACCGATCCTGCGATCGTGTCATGGTGTGCACGCCAGTTCGATCTGCTGCGCGCCGTGGCCTTGTCGCCGCAGCAGTCGGCCAAGGTCATTCGGCAGGCTATGGAGGCTCTGTGATCGCGCCCGATTCAGTGTGGAAGAAATCGTCCTACAGCGACGCCCATGGCGGGAACTGCGTTGAGGTCGCCTCCGCCGTAAAGACCCATGTCCGGGACAGCAAGGTCCACAACTCTCCGCACCTCGAATTTCCGGCTGCCCACTGGGCCGTGTTCCTCTCCGCGAGCAGCCGATGACGACCTTCTTCCGCGAAGACCTCCTCGCCGACCGCGTGGCCCTCGTCACCGGCGGGGCCACCGGTCTGGGGCTCGAAATCGCCCGTACGCTCGGCCGGCACGGCGCCAAGGTCGCGATCTGCTCCCGCAAGGAGGACAACCTCCGCCCCGCCGTCAAAGAGCTCCTCTCCCAGGGCATCGACGCGCGCTACGGCGTCTGCGACGTCCGCGACATGACGCAGGTCCAACGCGTCCTCGCCGAAACGCTCGACGCGTACGGCCGCCTCGACATCCTCGTCAACAACGCCGCGGGCAACTTCCCCGCCCCGCTCACCGGCCTCAGCCCGAACGGCTTCAAAGCCGTCGTCGACATCGACCTGCTGGGCACCTTCAACGTCTCCCGAGCGGCGTACGACGCCTGGCTCGGCACCCACGGCGGCACGATCGTCAACATATCCGCGACCATCCAGTACACGGGCATGGCGATGCAGGCCCACGTCGCCTCCGCCAAGGCCGGTGTCGACGCCCTCTCCCGCACCTGCGCCATCGAGTGGGGCAAGGACGGCGTACGCGTCAACGTCGTCGCCCCCGGCAGCATGACCGGGACCGAGGGCTACAGCCGCGTCACCGCCGTGACCGGCACCCGCACCCACAGCCCCCTCGGCCGGCCCGGCACCCGCCACGAAGTCGCCGACGCGGTCCTCTTCCTCGCCTCCGACGCCGCCTCCTACATCACCGGCGCCACCCTCGCCGTCGACGGCGGCTCCCACTTGTCCCGATAGGGGCCCGGCAGGGCCGCGCCGCAATGACACGCTTGCGTGAACTTCGGCCTGAACCTGTCCACAACTGCTACTCGCTCACTTACGATGCGGCGGCATAGGCTTGCCGGTAGAACGTTGGTCGCACAGCGTTGGCCATGGACGGTGGATCATGCCCGCCCCCGTACGTCACCTCACCGCACGAATCCTGCCTCGATGGCGGCTGCCCGCCGTCGACCACCACACACTCGCGTGGCGCGCCGTGGTCTTCCTCGGCGTGTGCGTGCTGTGCTGGCCGGTGCAGGCGTACGGTCTCAACAGCACGTTCCTCGAAGGCGGGATGGCCGAGGGCGTCCTCGTCGCCGCGCCGCTCCTGTTCCAACTCGCGCTCCTGCGCTACTACGTCCTGCGGCACCTGCATCCGCGCCCGTGGCGCATCCTCGTGCCGGGGGCGCTCGGCGGGGTGCTGCTGCTGGCGTCCGCGCTCCAGGCGTACGACCTCTACATGTACGTCTTCGGCAAGGACGGCACGGTGACCGTCGTCGAGGAACGTACGCACGAAGTCACGCGCGGAGCCGACCCCAGGACCGCGTGCCTGGTCGAACTCCCCGACGGGGACCGCGAGGAGCTTCGCGGCTCGGAGCCCTGCCCCGGGCCGCCCGGCGAGCGGTTCCTCGCCGTCCACGACCCCGCGAACCGGGTGGCCCCGAGCCTGGGCACCGTCGCGGCACTCGACCCCGGTGCCGCGATGGGCCTCGGCGCGGGCGGCATGGCGGTGATGGCCGTGACCGTCGCGGTGGTCGTGCGCCGCACCGAGGACGAGGAGCCCGCCGGCCTGGAGCGCTCCGAGCCCTCCTGACGCAGAGCCCCCATGACGCAGAGCCCCCATGACGCAGAGCCCCTTCGAAGCCGAGCCCTGCTGACGCCGGTCAACTGCTGCGCTTTACGCACACCTCGCCCAGCACGTCGGTGCCCTCGGGCAGCTTTGCGAGGGGCGCGTAGTCCGTCGCGGACGCGGCGGCACGCAGTTCGGGCGCGGCGTTCGGGTCGGCGGCGATCAGCAGGAGGTTGAACCGGCGGTCCTTGTCGCCGTCCGCGCCGATGGACGCGACCGTCATCGACCAGGAACGGCCGTCGGCGTCCATCTGTGCGATCGGCCCTGGCCACAGCTTGTTGTCGCCGCTCGCCTGGGTGACCTCCCACAGCGTCATGCCCGTGGCCAGCTTGGCAGTTCCCTTGAGTTCGAGCGTCTGGCCCTTTGCCACGAGCGCGCAGCCGTCGGCGGCTTGAGGACTTGTGACGACGACCGAATTGGGCGGCTCCGGCGTCATATCGTTGTTGCGACGCGCCTCCCAGGCCGCCCACAGGGCGGCGGCGACGCCGGCAAGAGTCAAGGCCACCATGATTCCGGTTGTGGTGGTGGTGAACCTGGATGACGTGGGTGGCGGAGGCGTTGGCGGTGACGGTGGTGCCGGTGGTGCCGGAACGGGAGGTTTCGCATCCTGCCGGCGCCTGCGGAGCTGGATTCCCATCGACTACTCCCCCAAGACGAGAATTCTTGGACTCTCCCGGCCTCGACACGGGAAGGCGCATCGCGGCCGGAAGACCCCCGGATATCCCGTGACAAGAGCGGCACGGGTCCTTTCGCGACGACGGTAAAGCGGGGGACATGCGACCCGCGATCCCTCTTGCGCAAGGCATAGCCGGTTTGCGCAGGGAATCGAACCGTACGGTCACCACTGGGAGTACGGCCTCGACGCCGACCGGCGCGGCCTTCTCCGGGGCGCGCTCGCGGGCTACGACCGCAGGGTCGTGGAGGGATGCACGCCGTACTTCTCCTGGTACGCGACGGCGAACCTCCCCAGGTGGGTGAACCCCCAGCGGTGCGCCACCTCCGTCACGCTGGAGTGGGAGGGCTCCGCGGCGCGGAGTTCCGCGTGCACCCGCTCCAGGCGGAGGCTCCGCAGGTAGGCCATCGGTGCCATGTTGACGTGGGTTCGGAACGCCGCCTGGAGCGTGCGGATGCTGACGCCCGCCAGGTCGGCGAGTTCGGCCGCCGTGAACGGAGTTTCGGGTGATGCCCGCATCGCCTCGATGACGCGCTTGACGGCCGTGGGGCGGCAGGGCATCCCCGGGCTGAGAAGCTCGTCCCGGTGCCTGTGTTCCGCCGCGGCCAGCAAGTGGGCGAGCATGCTGTGCCACAGCGGCGCGCCGATGATGTCCTGCCTTGCCAGGGGCTTGTCCTGCCCGATCTGGCCGGCGAGCAGGCACGCCAGGTCCCGCAGGATCCGTCCGTAGCCGCGGGTCAGATCCATCGTGGGTGCCAGGTCGATCGGCGTGCGGATCGGCCTTTGCAGCAGCCGTTCCAGCTCGACCTCAAGCGCCTGGCGTCCGATCTTGACGCACAGGATGCGACTTCCGGCGCTCCACCGGCTCAGCTGGACGTCCCCGGTCGGTCCGTACAGCACCGCGTGTTGCGGTGTCGCCGTCACCTCGTTGCCCAGATGCCTGGAGTTCAGGTGGCCCGACAGAGGAATGTTGAAGTGGTAGAACTTGTGGAGTTCGGCGAATTCCATCTTGATGTCGGCGTCAAACCGGCAGTCCCCCAGCAGTACGGGGCCGAGTTGCATGGCGTCGATCGACATCATGAACGTCGGGGCGCGACCGAGGACATGCATGCGGAGCGGGTAGTACGTCTGACCGCCCTGTTCGCTCGCTTGATCCACGTCAACGGTGCGGGTGCTGAACCTCCAGGGGAGTGTTGGAGCCACCCTGGAATACGCATTCTCCATACTGCCGCCATGACAATAGGTCGGTATTCAGTGCCACCAGCGCGCCCAAGCCACGAAGCCACCGGGTCACCAAGCTAGCAGCGGTACGGCGGCCTCCGGTATGGCCCGCCGCGCTCGGCGGCCGACCCCGTAACGGGACCCTCCGCCCAGTAACGGAAGGGGGGTTGCCGATTCCGGTGGGCCTGCGGGAAGCTGCGGGTGTCGGCGCGCCCTCCGCGCCGGCCTGGGCCGGAATCGTGGCGTACGCCGACGAAGTCGACGCCACAGGCCCGGAGTTGACCGCATTGTCGCCGAGTACCGCCGTACCGCCCGTGCACCTGCGCCTGCCGCGCCATCCTGCCGTGCGAGACGAAGTGACGTACTGACCGGCCCGGTTCCACCCGACGGCAGCTTCCGGCGAACCACCAGCGAGACAGCGCGGCGTGTGCGCGCCTGCTTAATCGCTCCATCAGTAGCTGCATCAGTAGCTGCATCACCAGCTCCGTCGTCGACGCCGTCGTCGGCGCCGCTGACGCGGAGCGCTCGTCCTGAGGTCACCGCATGTTCACTTCCGCATGCCCGCACAGTTTGTCGGTGGCCGCCTACCGTTTCGGCGACGCGTCAACGAGAGTCCTGCCGTCCTACGAAGGAGCTCGTCGATGGAACGCCGCACCTTCCTCCGCAGTTCGATCCTCGGAGCGGGAGCCCTCGCCTTCTCCGGTGGCATCTGGCACAGCGCCGCGACCGGCGCACCCGCGCAGAACGCCCCTGGCCCGTACGGCGCCCTCCAGGCCGCCAACGCCAACGGCATCCAACTCCCGGCCGGCTTCACGAGCCAGATCGTGGCCCGGACCGGGCAGGTCGTGCCCGGCACGTCGTACACCTGGCACCGCGCCCCCGACGGCGGTGCCTGTTTCGCCGACGGAACGGGCTGGATCTACGTCTCCAACGCCGAGACCAGCAGCTCGACCGGCGGCGGTGCGTCGATGATCCGCTTCAACTCCAGTGGGACGGCCATCGGTGCGTCCCGCATCCTCTCCGGCACGAACACGAACTGCGCCGGCGGCAAGACCCCGTGGAACACCTGGCTCTCGTGCGAGGAGACCTCCACGGGGCGGGTCTGGGAGACGTACCCCTTCGGCGGCACCGCCGTGGCGCGGCCCGCGATGGGACGCTTCCAGCACGAGGCCGCGGCCGCCGACCCGGTGCGCCAGGTGATCTATCTGACGGAGGATCAGTCGAGCGGCTGCCTCTACCGGTTCGTCCCGACGACGTGGGGCAACCTGGCGAGCGGCCAGTTGCAGGTGCTCGTCGCCGGCACCGCGACTTCGGGCAGCTACACGTGGGCCAACGTCCCGGACCCGGACGGCTCCCCGACGGCCACCCGCAACCAGGTGTCCGGATCCAAGAAGTTCAACGGCGGCGAAGGCTGCCACTACGCGAACGACACGCTGTGGTTCACCACCAAGGGCGACAACCGCGTCTGGCAGCTGAACCTCGCGGCGAGCACCTACGAACTCGCCTACGACGACGGCCTGGTCAGCCCCGGACCCGCGCCCCTGACCGGCGTCGACAACATCACCGGCTCGACCTTCGGCGACCTGTACGTCGCCGAGGACGGCGGCAACATGGAGATCTGCCTCATCACGCCCGACGACAAGATCTCCGTCTTCCTCCGTGTCACCGGCCAGAGTTCGTCGGAGATCACCGGCCCGGCGTTCACCCCGGCCGGCAACCGGCTGTACTTCTCGTCGCAGCGGGGCACCTCCGGCTCCTCGACCGGCGGCATCACCTACTGCGTGACGGGACCGTTCCGCACCTGACGGAGGCTCGCGGCAGGGCCGGGCGCACCGCGCTCGGTCCTGCCCCGAGGAGTCGGCCCGGGAAACCTCCCCGGGAACCCCCCAGGACCCCCAGGAAGTCAGTCCCGAGGGGTCAGCCCTGCCCCGAGAAGTCCGGCACCGCCACCGGCCGCGACCCGGCCGCGAGGGACTCGGCGCCCGCGACGCCGACCAGCGACGCGGCGACCGCCGGGCGTACCGGGATCAGCGGCGGCGCGCCCTCCTCGACCGTGGCGCGGAAGCCCTGGAGGAGGCGTACGGTCCCCTCCGCCTTGCGCTCGATCTCGGCACCGGCCACCAGCAGGCGCGGCGGGACGAGTTCGGCGTCGTGGGTGGCGGCGTCGGGGGCGGCCCAGGCCTCCCTGCGCACGCGTACCGACCAGGCGCGGTCGCCCCGGGCGCGGACCGACTCGGCAAGGGCGCGGGTGCCGCGTACCGACACCCAGCTCCAGTGGCTGTCGGGTTCGCCTTGCAGGAAGCCGTGCCGGGTGATCGCGAGGGCGCCGGTGGACAGGCGTACGGCCATCACCACGGCCGCGCGCGGGTCCGCCTCGTCCGTGTGGAAGGCGGTCACCTCGACCGGCCACGCCTCGGTGAGCGCGAGGACGGGCGACAGGGTGTGGGTGCAGTACGCCGTCGGCGCGATCCGGCCGCGCCAGTGCCCGGGGTCGCCGATCAGCGCGTTGACGTCGTCCGGAGCCATGCCGTGCAGGTAGTCGGCTTCGATGAGGCTGATGCGGCCGAGGTGCCCCGAGCGGACCGTATCGTGCAGCAGGCGGACGTGCGGATGCAGCACGTAGTTCTCGGCGAACGAGTAAGTGGCGGACGACCGTTCGGTCGCGTCCACGAGGCTCTTGGCCTCCTCGACGCCGGTACACGCGGCCGATTCGGACAGCACGTGCACGCCGTGCGCGAGGAACTCGATCGCGAGCGGGGCGTGCGCGTCGAAGTCGTCGGCCAGCACCACGCCGTCGAGCCCTTGGCGGAGCAGGTCGCGCCAGTCGGTGGTCAGCGCCGCGGCCGGGAGCGCGTCGGCCGCCGCCGCGAGGGCCTTCGGGTCGCGGTCGCAGGCCGCGGCCACGTCCATCCCGAGCCTTCGGCACCACTCGCCCAGGTGGAGCCCCATCCGCAAACCGATGATCCCGATGCGCATTGCCTCAGGCTGCCCCACCGCACCGCCACGGGCCAAACGCTGTTCGCGGGAGCGGGCGGACCGAACGTACGTCGCGCGCCGACCCCGCCAAGGTGTCGGCTCAGGCCGGGGCCCGGCCCTCGGCGGCGAAGTCCGCTTCGGCCGCGGCGATGATCGCGTCCACGGGCGTCCCGTCCATCCACTGTGCGAGCAGGACGCGGTCGATCACCACGATGGCCTGGGAGACGGCGAGTTCGAGTGCCGGATCGGTGAAGTGGCTCGTCGTGGCGAAGAGGGCGACGTCCGCCGCGTGGACGGGACGCGCGGTGCCGACGAAGCGCTGCATGTCGGGGCTGCCTACGCCGCGATCCGGGGCGTGGCGCTTGCACTGGACCACCAGTAGCCGCCCATCGGGCAGACAGGCCGTGACATCGGCGCCGAGGTCACCGGCTCCGCCGTCGATACGCACCTCGTTGCATCCGTCGCGCAGGCACAGCGCCCCGACGTGCCGTTCGAACTCGGTGCCGTCCATGAGATCCACGTCCACCAACGAGGGGGATGCGAGGGCCAGTTCCAGGGGTTCCGGAGCCGGTTCCAGAGCCGGTTCGACGGCGGCCCGGAGCGCCGGTTCGGATTGCAGGCCGCGGCGTAGGGTGCGCCGAATCGACGAGGCGCCCACCGCCAACACGATCGTGGCACCGGCGAGGGCACCGACTCCGGCGAGCAGACGCCATTCCCGAAAGAGGGCGGCGGCGCTTGCGGCGACGAGGAAAGCCACGGTGAGTTGCCCGTACAGCCGCGCAAGCCGGGGACTCGGCCGCGACGATCGCCGCGTACGTTCGCCGCGCCGCCAGTACACCGAGCTGCCTCGCACATGATGTGTGTTGCTCATGCCCACCCCCTGCACCCGACCCGCCGCCGTCCGGCGTTGTCTGCGCACTTGCCCGGCAAGATCGATTTCAAGCGCAGGCGGCTCGGGTGGTGTCGGGCACGCCCTACTGTGGCGCGTCCAGTGCGTCCAGTGCGTCCAGCGCGGGGGCGATGACGGCGAACGCGCGGTCGGTCAACTGCCGGGCGTCGTCGGCTCCGTCGCTGTCGCTCCAGCGGTGCAGCACGGTGTCGAACGCGGTGACGGCCATCCCCGCGGCGAGGCGCGGGTAGAGGTCGGTGTCCGCGTCCAGGCCGAGGCGGCGGGCGAGTTCCCCGGTCAGTTCCTCGCGCCACTGGGCCTCGCGCTCCAGGAAGCGGGCGTGCAGGGCGGGCGTACGCAGGATCAACTGCACCACGGCCAGCGCCCTGCCGGACTGCTCGCCGCAGGCCGCGATCGGCACCAGCACCGCGTGCCGCAACGCGGCCGACGGGGGTTCGTCGGCGGGGCGGGCCGCCAGCTCTTCGCGGATCCCGGTGCCCAGGTCGGCGAGAAAGCGTACGACCACGTCCTCCTTGGAGGCGAAGTAGCGGAAGAACGTCCGCTTCGACACGCCCGCGGCGGCCACGATCTCGTCGACGGTGACCGCGTCGAACCCCTTGCCCGCCAGCAGTTGCAGCGCGGCCTCGGTCAACTCGTCGGAGACGAGCCGGCGCTTGCGTTCGGCCATGGTCACTTCGGGGCGGGAGTTCACCCCGTCATGGTATCGCAATGCCATGGGCGACACTCAGAGGCGCATTGACACTCAGTGCCATTCAGGGCATGGTGTGCCGTATGTCGAACCGACGCTGGACCTCCGACCACATCCCGGACCAGACCGGCCGGGTATTCGTCGTCACCGGGGCCAACAGCGGCCTCGGGCTCGCGAGCGCCCGGGCGCTGGCCGGCAAGGGCGGGCACGTGATCCTCGCCGTGCGGGACGAAGCCAAGGGCCGCGCCGCGGCGGCCGACATCGCCGCCGAACACCCGCACGCTTCCCTTGAGGTACGCCGCCTCGACCTTGCGGACCTCGACACCGTCCGCGCCTTCGCCGACGGGCTCCGCGCCGAGGGCCGGACGGTCGACGTACTCCTCAACAACGCGGGTGTCATGGCGCCGCCGCGTACGCTCAGCGCCCAGGGCCACGAACTTCAGTTCGCCGCCAACCATCTCGGGCACTTCGCGCTGACCGGGCTGCTGCTCGATCTGATGGCGGACTCACGCGACTCCCGTGTGGTGAGCGTGAGTTCGGTCAACCACCGCAAGGCGCGGCTCTACTTCGACGACATAGCGGGCGAGCGGCGCTACTCGGCGATGGGGTTCTACAACCAGTCGAAGCTGGCCAACGCCGTCTTCGGACGGGAGCTGCACCTGCGGCTGGCCGCGGCCGGCAGCCCGGTGCGGAGCGTCCTCGCCCATCCCGGCTACACCGCCACGAACCTCCAGACGAACGGCGCCGTCGGCCTGTGGCGTGTGGTGCTCGGCCGCATCGGCAACCCGCTGCTGGCTCAGCGCCCCGATGCGGGTGCCTTGCCGCAGCTTTACGCGGCCACCGAACCGGGGGTGGCGAGCGGTGACTTCATCGGGCCGGACGGCATGGCCGAACTGCGCGGCGCGCCGAAGCGCGTGGAACTGGCCGCCCACGCCGCCGACGCCGAGACCGGACGGCGGCTGTGGGAGCTCTCGGAGCGGTCGACCGGCGTTCGGTTCGCCCTCCCCGCCCCGGCAACCCCGTAGCACCACGCGCGACGCCGGGACATCACGCGACCTGGGCTGCTGAGACGATCACTGCATGACCACCCCTTTGCTGCTCGGCGCGATCGTCCTGGTCGCGACGTCGCTGCAACGGGTCACCGGGATCGGGTTCGGACTGGTCGCCGGACCGGGGCTCGTCCTGTTGCTCGGCCCCGGACACGGCGTCCTCCTGTCCAACCTCGCGGCGGGCGGCATCAGCGCGGTCGGCCTGGCCACGTCGTGGCGGCGCGTGCGGCTGTCGGCCATGCTGCCGCTCGTCGTCGCGGCGATGCTGACGGTGCCGGTGGGCGCCTGGATGGTCGGCCGCCTCGAAGAGCGCGCGCTGCTGATCGGCATCGGATCAGTCGTGGTGGCCGCCGTGTCGCTGATCATCGCCGGAGTGCGCGTACGGGCATTGCGCGGTCGCCGGGGCGCGGTCGCGGCCGGTGCGGCCAGCGGAGTCATGAACGCGGCCGCCGGTGTGGGCGGTCCGCCGCTGACGCTCTACGCCGTGAACGCCGGTTGGCACGGACCGGAGTTCGTCGCCAACGCACAGTTCTACGGCGTCGTCGTCAACGGCCTGTCCGTCGCGACCAAGGGGGTGCCCGAACTCTCCGGAACCTCGTGGGCGTTCTTCGGAGCCGCCGTCGTGGCGGGAATCGTCGCGGGCACCCTGCTGGGCAGGGCCTCGGATGCCGGACTGCGGCGCCTGGTCCTCGGACTGGCCCTGGCGGGCGGTGCCTCGATCCTCGCGAAGGGGCTGCTCGCCACGATCGACGGCTGAACGCGCTCCATGTCCCGCGGCGCGACCCAACCCGCGGTAGCGGCGGAGTTGGGCGTGCCGGGGCGGGGGGCCTCGTACGGCCCGCTTCCGCCCCGGCGTTCCCCCGTCCCCCTCCCCGTCCCCCCGGCTCTCGTCCTCCGGTCCGTCCGCGTCCTGACCGGGGTCAGACCTCCAGGTCGGCCTCGATGCTGCGGAGTTGGTGGCGGGCCATCGCGAGGTTCGCGCGGTTCTTGTCGAGCGCGAGGTAGAGGAACAGCCCGACCTTGCCGCGGCCCTTGAGCAGGCGGATCAGGTGGTACTGGGTGCCGAGGGTGATCAGGATGTCCTCGATCTCGTCCTTCAGGCCCAGCATTTCCATCGTCCTGGCCTTGGCCCGGACGACGTCGGTATTGCCGGCCGCGGCGACCGAGAGATCGAGGTCCTTGCCGCCGCCCAGCGTGCCCAGCGCCATACCGCTGTTGTAGTCGACGAGGGCGACGCCGATGGTGCCCTCGATCGTGGTCATCGCTTCCTTGAGTGCGCTTTCGGTGTTCGCGTTCGCAGCCATGGTGTTCGGCTTCCCTCTCCTGGACGGTGTCGATCGTGGTGTCGTCATGTGTGGTGGCTCCTGGTCTTGCCGGTACCGCCGTGTCGGGCGGGGCCGCGGCGGGGGAGTCATCCGCCGGGTTCCCGGGCGGCGAGCGCCGCGGCGACGAGTTCGGCGATCCGGGCTCCGGAGATCCGGGATTCGAGGTGCAGGCGGCCCACGTTGGTGCGCGGCTCCGCCAGCACGGTCAGCACCGCGGACGGGCCCGCCGCGTACGTCGCGACGTAGCCGTCCTCGCCCCGCACCAGCAGTTCGCGGAACGCGCCGCGACCGGTGGCGTCGGCCATGCGGATCGCCACCGCCAGCGACGCCGCGGTCAGTGCGGCGACGCCTTCCGCCTCGGGCCCCGCCGCGTCCTGGGCGATGACGAACCCGTCGGTGCTGGCCGCGACCGCCCCGGTCACCTGGGGCAGTCGGGCGCGCAACCGCCTGATCTCTTCGAGGACTTCGGCTTCCGCCGCCGGCACTCTGGTCTTCCTCCTCCCGGCGCGCTGCCACAGCGCGCGCCTCATGACGGTGTGGTGGGAACGGCGTTCATGCCGCCACCTCGTTTCGCTCGGCGGCCGCATTCGCGCAACGCATCCCCCTGTCGGTCCGCTCGCCGCGCGCACTCACAGCCGGGCCTCCAGCGCGTCGCGGAGCCTGCGCAGCAGCTCGACGTCCGGTTCCCGGGTGGTGGCGGTGGCGTGGTCGAGCCAGGACGGCGGGACGCAGGCCTCGGCGGACGGCTCGGCACGCGGCGGATCGACGAGTCCGGCCGCCGCCAGCCGGCGTACGTCGACCAGCACGTGGAACGCCGGACGACCCAGCAGCCGGGCGATGGCGCAGGGCGTGCGTACGCCGTCGGCCAGGTCAAGCAGCGCCTGTTGACGGCGCGTCACATGCCGGACGGTTTGATGCGGCGTCACCGGCGCGGTGTCCAGCCGCGGGTCGGGGCACACGTGGTCGAGCAGTTCGCGCCGCCGCCGCGACTCCCGCTCCACGACGCGCGCGGGCACCGGCCGTATCGGGCCGAGCCAGTGCGACGCGCCGTGCCGGAAGCGGACCGGCCCCGAGTCCGGCGCGAGGGCGAAGTACGCGGCGTCGAACAGCGCTCCGAGGTGGCAGATCTCCAACTCGCCTTCCGCGAGCCGCCCTTGGTCGACCAGGTAGCGGCCGACGCTGTGGTGGCTCCCGGCGTGGTCCATCGCGTCCCGCCAGGCGTCCTCGGACAGGCGCCCGGTGGCCGCGAGCAGCACGTCGAGGGTCGGCGCCTCGGGGCTCTCCGCGTGCACGACGTCGCCGTCCAGCAGATAGAGCGCGCCGGAGATGCCGAAGAGCACGCCGGTCGCGTGTTGCTCCGCCAGGTACGCGAGAGCGCTCTCGCGCGGCAGCGTCGCCGAACCGCCGCGGCTGCCGACGGCGCTGCCGGTTGCTCTCGTGGGTGTCGTGCCGACCGCAATTGTCATGACAGGGCCAGCCGTTCCGCGAGGTCTTGGAGGCGCAGCCGCGACAGCGCGAGGTTCGCGGTCGACCGGTCGAGCCACAGGTGCACGAACACGCTGCTGTCGAACTGCGTCTCGACGAAGCGCAGCAGGTGGAATCCGGTACGCGTGGTCACGATGATGTCCTCGACCGGCGTCTCGGCGGCGATGTAGCGCGCCTCCGGCGCGGAGAACGCCGCGTACTCCGCGGCCAGCCTCGCCAGTTCGGCGGTCTCGGCGGCGGTGGCCTCGTGGTCCCCGTTGGGCGACTCGCCGACCGCGCCCAGTGCGAGCCCGCTGACCCACTCGACCACCGAGGCGCCGAGCGCACCGGGCAAGTCCATTGCCTCATGCAGGCATTCGTCGATCCCTGGCACGCCCGGGCTCCCCTTCCTGCGTGACAACAGTGGCCGTGACGCTACGCAGAGTCCCCGCGCGAACGAGTGAATTCCCCCATAACCCAGCGGCCCCCCACCCCCGCCGAGGTACAGTGCCCGGTTCGCCGACGTACGGCAGCGCGGGGACGCCACGACCGCGCGGCCCGGCGCCGCCGCCCGTCGCAGCAGCGCGACCACACCCTCTTCGGCCGACGCCGTATTCCCCGAACGCGGCGACGCGAGCAGGTCGCGCCCTCCGGCTACGGCCCTCCCGCCTACCTACCCGCGGTGCGGCCAGGTGCGGGACCCACGCGAAACGGATGATCAGTGACCTTGATCATCCGTGCCCGTAACGTGGCGCAAAAGGATGCATCGGAGGAGCGATGGCCGAGAGTGGGGGGTCGCGCAGGTCCGTCAAGGACTGGGCCGTCGACACCTTGCTCAAGGGTGCCCGCTTCGCGGGGCGGGCGTTCCGCCGCAACGCCCAGGCGCTCTCCCAGGGTGAGGCGCTCGCCCGCGAGGCCGTCCGCGGGGCCAAAACCGAGCACGTCGTCAAACCACCCGCGTCGCTTACGGTCTTCCGGCCCACCGAGGTCGCGCCTCCGGCCCCACGCCGCCGGACCATGGCCGAGCGCTGGGAGGACCGACGTGCCGAGACCGCCGAGGCGGAACGGGACGACCGCGTACGCGAGATGTGGCACGGACTCGCGGAGTCGCAGCGCCAGGCCGCGGAGGACAGACGACAGAACCTGGCCCAGGACTGGGCTCGGCGATGGAACTTCAAGCGGGCGATGCTCGACGTCCGCCCGCACAACGAGGCGCGTACCCCGGCCTTGCGCGAGACCGGCACGGTCATGGCCACCGTGCGTGCGCGGGCCGCGGGCATTCGGCGCTTTTTCACCAGGGCGCGGCCCGTCGACGTGGTCGTTCCGCCGGCCCTCCCCGTCGACAAGGGCCACGACCGATCGTCCTCGACCAAGGCCGCCAAGCTCGCCGCCGAAGCCGGCGGGATCACCAACCCGATACCCGACGCCGCGCAGGACGCCGAGATCCAGGCCGTGTTGGCAATGGCGACAAAGGGGCTCGACAAGGGCCCCGCCTGGCACGGCGTGAGGGCGTTCGCCGAGCAGACCTCGGCGAACCCCTTGTTCGCCGCAAGCCGATCGGCGTCCCCTGACCGGCAGCCAGGGCAGCCACACCAGACGCCCGGAAGCAGCCCGGTGCCCCACCACCCTCCAGAACTGCCACCAGGCCCGACGGCCGAGCCGTCCAAATCCCTGGAGAAGTCCTCAGAGCTTTCCTAGTGCCGTGAGTTGATCGAACGCGCGAGGGAGCACACACCTGGGGAGGGACGGACGACTTTCAAGACACATGCAGTTGCCGCATTCCTGGCTGTGCCGACGGTCGTGACCGGCAGGGCTCGGACTGCGGGACGGCGAAGGGCGGCCGTTCCGGGGTGGGAACGGCCGCCCTGACGCGGGGCGGGTCAGCCGAGGCGTTCGATTATGGTGACGTTGGCTAGGCCGCCGCCTTCGCACATGGTCTGGAGGCCGTAGCGGCCGCCGGTGCGTTCCAGGCGGTGCAGGAGGGTGGTCATCAGGCGGGCGCCGGTGGCGCCGAGGGGGTGGCCGAGGGCGATCGCGCCGCCGTCGGGGTTGACCTTGGCGTGGTCGGCCTTGATGTCCTTCATCCAGGACAGGACGACCGGGGCGAACGCCTCGTTGATCTCGACGGTGTCGATGTCGTCGATGGTCAGGCCGGTCTTGGCGAAGGCGTACTCGGTGGCCGGGATCGGTGCGGAGAGCATCTCGATCGGGGAGCCGCCGCGGACGCTGATGTGGTGGATGCGGGCGCGCGGGGTGAGGTTGTACCGCTCCAGGGCGCGCTCGGAGACGATCAGCAGGGCGGCCGAGCCGTCCGCGATCTGCGAGGCGACGGCGGCGGTCATGCTGCCGTCCTCCATGAGCACCTTGAGCTCGGCCATCTTCTCCAGGGTGGTGCCCCGGCGCGGCGGCTCGTCGGTGGCGACGGAGGTGCCGTCGACGTCGATCGGGGCGATCTCCTTGGCGAAGAAGCCGTTGTCGATCGCGTGCAGCGCGCGCTCGTGCGAGGCGAGGGCGAACTCCTCCATCTCGCGGCGCGTGATGCCCCAGCGCTTGGCGATCAGCTCGGCGCCGTAGAACTGGTCGACCGGCTCGTCGCCGTAGCGGTCGACCCAGCCCTTCGAGCCGGAGAACGGGTCGGTGAAGCCGAACTGCCGGGCCGAGGTCATGGCCGCCGAGATCGGGATCTGGTTCATGTTCTGCACGCCGCCCGCGATGACCACGTCGTTCGTGCCCGACATGACCGCCTGCGCGGCGAAGTGGACGGCCTGCTGCGACGACCCGCACTGGCGGTCGATCGTGACGCCCGGGACGGCCTCGGAGAAGCCGGCCGCGAGCCACGCGGTGCGGGCTATGTTGCCCGCCTGCGGGCCGATCGCGTCGACGCAGCCGAGCATGACGTCCTCGACCGTGTCCGGGTCGATGCCGCTGCGCTCCACGACGGCCTTGAGGGTGTGCGCCCCCAGGTCCGCCGGGTGGACGCCCGCGAGGGAGCCCTTCTTGCGGCCGACCGGCGTACGGACCGCCTCGACGATGTATGCCTCGGGCATCGGCTCTCCCAAGCTCTCCCGGAGTGATGTACAGGAGTGATGTACCGGAGTGACGTAACGGACACCGCCTGAACGACTGACCTGACGGTCCGTCAGTTATATGCTACCCGCGCCCGGCGAAACGCCGAAGACGCGAGCAGTGTGAGGAGTGTCCCGGTGGATCTCGAGTTCTCACCGAAGGAGCAGGAATTCCGGCAGGAGGTCCGCTCCTGGCTGGAGGCCAACGTTCCGGCCGCCCCCCTGCCCTCCATGGACACGGAGGAGGGCTTCCGGCTCCACCAGGAGTGGGAGAAGAAGCTCTTCGACGCCCGCTGGGCGGTCGTCTCGTGGCCCAAGGCGTACGGCGGGCGCGAGGCCGGCCTCACCGAGTGGCTGATCTTCGAGGAGGAGTACTACCGCGCGGGCGCGCCCGGCCGGGTGAGCCAGAACGGCATCTTCCTCTTCGCCCCGACCGTGTTCGAGTTCGGGTCCAAGGAGCAGCAGGACCGCTACCTGCCCAAGATGGCCTCCGGCGAGGAGATCTGGGTGCAGGGCTGGTCCGAGCCGGAGGCCGGGTCCGACCTCGCCAACGTGCGCTCGCGCGCGGACCGCGACGAGGAGCGCGGCGGGTGGGTGCTGAACGGGCAGAAGATCTGGAGCTCGCGCGGCACCTACGGGCACCGCCTCTTCGGGCTCTTCCGCACCGACCCGGAGTCGCGGCGGCACCACGGGCTGACGTACTTCACGGTCGACCTGGCCTCGCCCGGGGTGACCGTACGCCCGATCCCGCAGCTCGACGGCGAGCCCGGCTTCGCCGAGGTCTTCCTCGACGACGTCTTCGTCCCGGACGCCGACGTCCTCGGCGGCGCGGGCGAGGGCTGGAAGATCATGATCGCCACGACCGGCAGCGAGCGCGGCCTCAACCTGCGCAGCCCGGGCCGCTTCCTGGCCCCCGCGGACCGCCTGCTGGAGCTGTACAAGGAGCGCGGCGCCGGCGACCAGGTGCTGCGCGACGCGGCGGTGCAGGCGTGGATGGACGCGGAGGCGTACCGCCTGTTCACCTTCGGCACCGTCACCAAGCTGCTGGACGGCGGCCAGATCGGCGCGGACTCGTCCATCAACAAGGTCTTCTGGTCGCAGATGGACGTCGAGCTGCACGCCACCGCACTGCGTCTGCTCGGCGGGTACGGCGAACTCGACGAGGGCTCGCCCGACGCCGTCGACGGCGCGCGCTGGCTGGACGGCTTCCTCTTCGCCCTCGGCGGCCCGATCTACGCGGGCACCAACGAGATCCAGCGCAACACGATCGCGGAACGCATCCTCGGCCTCCCTCGGGCCAAGTAGGCAGTCCCGGGCCAAGCGAGCAAAGGAATCTGACGATGCGTCTGGCATTCACTGAGGACCAGCAGCTGTTCCGGGAGACCGTGCGGGACTTCCTGGCCGCGAGCTGCACCACCGAGCACCTGCGCGCCGCGTGGGCGGCGGACACCGCCGTGTCGGCGCGCTGGGCCGAGCTGGCGAAGATCGGCGTGACCGGCCTGGTGGTCCCCGAGGAGCAGGACGGCCTGGGCCTGACCGACGAGGAACTGTCGGCGGTCCTGGAGCAGGCGGGGTACGCGGCGCTGCCCGAGCCCCTGCTCGAATCCGCGGTCGCCGCCGGACTGCTGGCCGAGTTCGCCCCCGGCGCCGGGTGGCTGGAGAAGATCGCGTCGGGCGAGGCGACGGCGTCGGTGCTGCTGCCGGGACAGCCGTTCGCGATCGAGGCCGCGACGGCGGACGTGCTGGTGGTGGGCCTCGTCAACGCGTCCGGGGACGCCGAGGTCCACGTGGCGAACCCCGCCGACCACGACCTCGTCGCGCAGCGCTCGGTGGACCGCAGTCGCAAGCTGTTCCGCGTCGGCTTCGCGCCGGAGCCGGAAAGCCTCGTGGCCTCCGGTCCGGCCGCGGCGGCGGCGCTCGCCCGGGCCGCGGACCGCGGCGCGCTGGGCGCCTCGGCACTGCTGCTGGGACTTGCGAAGCGGATGCTGGACATGGGCGTCGAGTACGCCAAGCAGCGCGTGCAGCGCGGCGTCCTGATCGGCACGCACCAGTCGGTGCAGCACCACCTGGCGAACGTCCTGATCAAGATCGAGTTCGCCCGGCCCGTGGTGATGCGCGCCGCGTACTCGCTGGCCCGCGACCTGCCGTCGGCCGCCCGCGACGTGTCGATGGCGAAGATCTACGCGGCGGAGGCCGCCGACCTCGCGGCCCGCAACTCGCTCCAGGTGCACGGGGCGATCGGGTACACGGAGGAGCACGACCTCCAGCTCTTCATGAAGCGCGCCTGGGCGCTGGGTGCGGCGTGGGGCGACTCCGGCCACCACCGCGCACGCGTGGCGGCCGACCTGCTCTCGGAGGCCCCGGCGCCGCTCACGCCCGGCTTCTGAGCGACGGTGACGGGCGGTTGCTGACGTACCGTCACCACACGACTCCGTAGCGGGGATCCATCAGGGCAGCGCCCCGCCACGGCCCGAAGAGCGGCCCACCGACCCGGACACGCACCCGGGCCTGTGGGCCGCTCTTTGCCGTGCGGACCCCGAGGCGGGTGGCGCACGCGGATTCCCGACGGCTTTAGCTTGTCATTGTCAAGCAAATGGGTAGGGTGTGCGGCGGCAGCCGACCACCGAATTCCGGTGATCGTCAGGAAGGCGAGGGGCGGGCATGACGACCGACACCGTTGAGCTGGACGCAATGCTCCAGGACTGCGTCGCCCTGGGCACCAGGTCCGTCGTACGCGCACGGCACGCGGTCAACGCGCCCATGCTCGACATCTGGGCCGACGCGCTCGGCGACCCCAACCCCGTCTACCGCGAAGCTGAGGCGGCGGCGGAGACCGGGCGGCCCGGGATCATTGCCCCGCCCACGATGATCCAGGCCTGGACGATGCCCCAACTGTCAGCGCTGGCAGGCACGTTGCCCCAGGTCCCCGGGTACGCGCCGTACCTGGGCGGCCGTTCGGCGGCCGACGCGGCAGCCGACAAGGCGGCCGCCGACACGGGGGACAACCCGGCCGCGGCCGTGCACCGGCTCCTCACCGCGCACGGGTACACCGCACGCGCGGCGACGCGGTGCCGGCAGGTGTACCACCGGGAGGCGCAGGTCGGCGACCACCTCTCGTGCGAGTCGGTGCTGACCACGGTCTCCGAGCGCAAGAACACGGCCATCGGCGCGGGGTACTTCGTCACCACGCGCATGACGTTCCGCGACCAGGACGACGCGGACGTCGCGACGGTCGACTGGACGGTGCTGTGCTTTCGTACGCCGGATGCCCCCGACGCATCGGCCGCGCCCACCGCGGAGCCCGTTGCCGAGTCCGCCGCACCCGCCGCGGAGCCCGCCGACGAGCCCGCCGCGGCGACCGGCCGTACCTGCCTGCCGCTCAAGGCCGTTCCCGGCGTCGGGGACACCCTCCCCACCACCGTCATCCCGATCACCCCCACGTTCGTGATCGCGACCGCCTTCGCCACGCAGGACTTCTACGCCGCGCACCACGACGCGGACTGGACGCGCGAATCGCTGCGCCGTCCGGGCATCTTCACCAACATCCTCGCCACCACCGGCCTCGTCGGCGGCGTCGTCACCGACTGGGGCGGGCCCGCCACCCGGCTCCTGGAGGTCGACCTCAAGCTCCTGGCGCCGAACCACACCGGCGACACGCTGACCCTCGACGGCGAGGTCACCGAAGTGGGCGGCGACGGCGGCGACGAGGTGCAGGTCAAGGTGGCCGGTTGGAACTCCCTCGGCCCGCACGTACTTGCCACCGTGCGGGCGCGGATCTAGGTCGTGTCCTCCGAAGGACACGGCCTAGGTCTGAACGCCGCGGGTGCTCAGGCGGCCGGGGCGTCCGGCGCAAAGGCCTGGGCGACCGCGAGGCTGTCCTCGTAGACGTGGTGACGGGTGATCAGCCCGTCCTCGACCGTCACGTGCAGCGCGAAGCGGGAGCGGTACGCCCGGCGCGTCGGCCGCGCCGTCTGCCGGATCTCGCCGAGGACGACGGCGTGCGGGCCGTCCACGAGGACGCGTTCGACCACGGTGGCCACCTCCTCGGGCACATGGTGCTCGCCGATTTGGCGGAAGTGCTCCGCGGCGTCCGCGCGCGAGGAACGGTGCCGGATCCACGGCGTGGCGGGCCGCCCGTGCTCGGCGGCCGGCCAGTCGAGCTTCCAGTCGGCGCCGTCCGCGTACAGCGCGGCGATCTGTTCGGGGTCTCCCGCGCCTATGCGCCGCAGGAGTTCGTCGACGACGGTGTGGGTTGTCGCGGGCGTGTTGTCGTTCCGGTCCATGTGCGTTTGCTCTCCGTGAGGTGCGGGCGGGCCGGCTGCCGGTCGGCGGCCGTCGCGAAGGAACGTACGGGCGCCGGCACCGGACGCGAATCAGTCACCCATAAGTCGTCGCTCAAGTCGTCGCTCAAGTCGTCGCGCAAGTTGTTGCTCAAGTCGCCGCCGTCCGTTGCCCTGCGCGACCGGCACGTAGGCTCGTACGCATGAAGATCGTGAAGTCGGGATGGTGCGCCGGGGCGGCCGCGGGGGAGGCCGTACCCGCGGGCGGGCTGCTGGTCAGCGTCACCGACTTCACCGCAGACCGGGCGACGGACCTTCCGGGCATCGCCAGGGCGGGGTTCCGGCTGCGGCGTGCCTGGCCGGCGCTGGACGGGGCCGTGGGGGTCTGGCTGTGGACGATCCCGTCGCGGCGCCGCGCGGGCTCCGTCGCGGTGTGGCGGGACGCGGACGCCATGCGCGGCTTCGTCGGCCTGCCCGAGCACGTGGCGATCATGCGCCGCTATCGGGAGCGGGGTACGACGCGCATCGGCACCTGGACCGTCGACCACGCCGACCCCCGCGCCATCTGGCCGGACGCCGCGGCGAACCTGCGCGAGCAGGGTCAGTGACCGCGCGCCGCGCCCTTGCGTGCCGGGGCGGCGGCCAAGCGCGCGGACTCCGAGGCCGACAGGTGGCGCGGCCGCAGACGCTGCCGCTTGCGTGCGGCGCACACCGAGGCGCGCATTTCCAGCGCCCACAGCGCGACCAGCACCACGACGACGTGCCACACACCGGCCTGGCCGATCAGGTTGCCGAGCTCGTCCATGAGTTCCACGTCCCTCCGCTCACAATTCCGCGCGTACGCCGCGGCCCGCGGACACCGACAGCAGCGCCGCCGGGACCGCGATCGCGGCACACGCCGCAACGACCAGGCCGGCCGAGCCCCAGGGGAGCGCCACCGGCCCGGGGCCGATCAGCAAGGTGACGGCGGTCCACAGCGGTACGAGCGTCGCCGCCGCGGCCAACGCGCCCAGCAGGACGCCGAGTCCGACCATCAGTGCCGCTTCGAGCGCGGCCGTGCGCGCCACTTGCGCGCGGGTCGCCCCGGCCATCCGCAACGCCCGCCACACGGGCGCCTGGTCGGCCGTCGACATGGCCGTGGTGTTGGCGATCGCGACGCCCGCGTACAGCACCGCGACGCCGAGCACGAAGTAGACGGCCAGGCGCCTGCGTTCCGCCGAGTCTCCGTGCACGTCCGCCCGGGCCCACTCGGCGTCGGTGCGCACCGTGGCTCCGCTGCCCGCCGCGACGGCTCGCACGGCCGCACCCGCCGCGGCGCCCGCGTCCCCGTCCGGCAGGTTCACCAGCGTCGACGGGGCCGCGCCGAGCGGTGCATGACGAAGCGTCAGCAGGGCGGGGGTGCCGCCCGTGCGCTCTGCGACGACGGCTGCGATGCGCAGCGACCGCTCGGTCCCGTCGGCCATCCGTGCCGGGATCACGGCTCCGACGGTGGTCTGCGCCCAGCCGTCGGGCACGACGATCGCGTCGTCCGTCAGATCCGCGAGCGAACCGGCGGTGACCTCGAGGTCCATCACGGTCCTGATGGCGCCGGGGTCGACCGCGAGCGCGTCGAGTTCCACCCACATCGAATCGGCCGGGGTGAGCGCCACCGTGGTGGCAACCGGCGCGACCACGGTGGACCCCGGTGCGGCGGCGCGCAGTTCGTCCGCGGACACCGGTCCTTCCACCACGAGTTCGGCGGTGATGCGCTGCTCGGCGTCGCGTACCTTGGCCGCGTCGACGGTGTCCGTGGCTCCCAGGAGGGACACCGACAGGGCGACGGTCATGAGCACCGGCGCGACGGTGGCCGCGGCGCGGCGCGGTGAGGCGAGTACGCCGGAGCGCGCGAGTTCCAGCGCGATCGGCTCGCGGCCGCGCGTCATGCGTCCCAGCGCGCGCAGCGGCGGCCCGACCAGGGCGGGGGCGAGCAGCGCGACGCCCGGAATGACCAGCATCGGGGCCAGCGTGCGGTGCTTGCGGTGGATCGCCTCGTCGGGCGTCACCACCGCCGTGAAGCCGAGGTACGCCACCGCGCTCGTGAGCAGCACCGCGCCGACCACGATCCGGGTGCGGGGCGACCCGGTGCCGTCGACCGCGGCGGTGCGCAGTGCCTCGACCGGGCGTACCCGCGCCGCCTGCCGGGCCGCGACCGCCGCGCCGGCCAGCGCGACCACGACGCCGGTGGCGAAGGCGGTGTAGTACGGCCAGGTGACATGACGCATCGTCAGCCACGCCGGGGCGAGCTCGTGTTCGCCGAGCCACCGGATCAACTCGGGGGTGGCCAGGCGGCCGAGGAGGCAGCCGAGCAGGCCCGCCGGGAGCGACAGCAGCAGGGCCTCGCGGAGGACCATGCCGCGCACCTGGCCGGGGGTGGCCCCGATGCCGCGCAGCAGCGCCAGTTCGCGGCGCCGCCGGGCGACCGCGAAGGCGAAGGTGGACGCCACGACGAACACGGTCGCGAACACGGCCGTCCCGACCGCCGTCCCGGTGAGCGCGTTCGTGGTGACGAGCGCGTCGTGGTCGTCGCCGACCCCGTCGGCGGTCGCCGAGGACGCGAGGGTGAGCAGCATCGAGGTGACGACCGCGACCCCCAGGGTGAGGGTCGTGAAGCTGCCCGCGAGATCGGCGTACCGGCGGCTTGGCATGCCACGAGTCAACCGGCGCGGGGGCCTTGGGGGGATGGTGCCCGCGCCCGAATGCGGGTGGGGCTAGCCCCACCCGCCGCGTTCCGGCTGGGCCCACCCGGACGCCGGCGCGGTGGCCGCAAGGGTCACCGCACCATGTGCGCGTCGGCGCACCCGGTACTTTGTGCGCGTCAGCGCACGCGGTAGTCCTTGCTGCGCTGCTGGAACAGCCCCGCCTGCTCCGACCACGCCAGGTTGCCCAGTGTGATCATGTGCGGCGCCATCGTGAGCGCCTGCGCGCGTGTCATGTCGCGGGCCGCCCAGATCGACCGCACCGAGCCCTCGACGCCGCCCGGCGGGTACGCGGCGATGGCCTCGGCCGCCCACTTCGCCGCCTCGTGCAGCTCGTCGGCCGGCACGACCTGCGACACGAGGCCCGTCTCGTACGCCCGCTGCGCGCTCATCCGCTCCGCGTTCCCCAGCAGCGTCAGCCGCATGACCTCGCCCAGCGGCATGCGCTGGACCAGGTGCATCGACTCGAAGCCGGAGACCATGCCGTACGTCGTGTGCGGGTCGAAGAACGTGGCGTTTTCACTCGCGATGATGAACTCGCACTCGCCCAGAAGGTAGAAGGCGCCGCCGCACGCCATGCCGTTGACCGCGACGATGACCGGCTTCCACAGGTCGCTGTACTTCGGCCCGGTCTTCAGCATCGGGTCGTCCATCATGTACGGCGAGGACGGCTGCGGGACGTCGACAGACCGGTCGATGCCGGTGCAGAACGCCTTGTCGCCGGCCCCGGTGACGACGATCACACGCACGTCGTCGTCGTGGCGCAGCTCACGCCACAGCGTGTGCAGCTCCTCGATCATGACCAGGTCGAACGCGTTGTGCCGGTCGGGCCGGTTGAGCGTCACCCACGCGACGCCGTCCGCCTGTTCGTACCCGAGCGTCTCGAACTTGCGCATGTGCCCCATCCTCCTGGTCGGCCCGCGTTGTCGGCCTGGATGCGAATCCGGCGTGGTCTCGATCTCCCGGTCGGCAGCTTCCCTCGCCGCCCTGATCTGACGTACCGTCAGCTCAGACTAGCAACGGCACAGGCGGCCACCGTCGGACCTCTCAGGAGCGATCATGCAGGGTGATCTCGAGTGGGGCAGTATCCCCGCTCTTGTCGACAGCGCGGCCGAGCGCTTCGGTGACCGCGAGGCCGTCGTGGACGGCACCGTACGCATCAGTTTCACCGAGCTGCGCGACCGCGTGCGCGCCGCCGCCGCGGCAGCCGTCGCCGCGGGCGTCGAGAAGGGCGACCGCGTCGCGGTGTGGGCCCCGAACGGCCGCGACTGGATCACCGCCGCCCTCGGCGCGCTCGCGGCCGGCGCCGCGATCGTCCCGATGAACACGCGCTACAAGGGCGCCGAGGCGCAGTACGTCCTGGAGAAGACCCGCGCCAAGCTGCTGTTCGTCTCCGGCACCTTCCTCGGCGCGTCGTACGTCGCCATGCTGCGCTCCTCGGCCGGCGAGGGCACCGCGGGACGCCCGTTCGCCGCGCTGCCCGACCTCGCCACCGCGGTGGTCTTCTCGGACAGCGCCCCGGACACCTGCGTGACCTGGGCGGACTTCCTGGCCGCCGGGGAGTCCGTGCCCGCCGCGACCGTCGACGAGCGCGCCGCCTCGGTCTCCTCCGAGGACATCGGCGACATCATCTTCACCTCCGGCACCACCGGCCGCCCCAAGGGCGTCATGACGACGCACGGCCAGTCGCTCCGCGTCTTCGAGACGTGGGCGAGCACCGTGGGCCTGGCGGAGGGCGACCGCTACCTGATCGTCAACCCGTTCTTCCACACCTTCGGGTACAAGGCCGGCATCCTCGCGAGCCTGATCAAGGGCGCCACGATGGTCCCGCAGGCGGTCTTCGACGTGGACGCCACGCTCGCCGTGATCCAGGCCGAGAACGTCACCGTCCTGCCGGGCGCGCCGACCATCTACACGTCGCTGCTCGACTCCGGCTCGCGCGGCAAGTACGACCTCTCCTCGCTGCGCCTCGCCGTCACCGGCGCCGCGTCCGTACCGCTCTCCCTGGTCACGCGGATGGCTGACGACCTGGGCTTCGACACGGTCCTGACGGCGTACGGCCTGACCGAGTCCTGCGGCACCGCCAGCATGTGCCGCCAGGGCGACCCCGCCGAGATCATCGCCTCCACCTCGGGGCGCGCGATCGACGGCGTCGAACTGGTCACCGTCGACGACGACGGCAAGCCCACCGCACCCGGCGTGCCCGGCGAGGTCTGGGTGCGCGGCTACAACGTGATGCGCGGCTACTTCGAGGACCCCGAGGAGACCGCCAAGGCGGTGGACGCGGACGGCTGGCTGCACACCGGCGACGTGGGCGTCCTCGACGAGCAGGGCAACCTGCGCATCACCGACCGCATCAAGGACATGTACATCGTCGGCGGCTTCAACGCCTACCCCGCCGAGATCGAGTCGGTCCTCGCGGGCCACCCGGCCGTCTCCGAGGCCGCGGTGATCGGTGTCCCGGACGCCCGGATGGGCGAGGTGGGCAAGGCGTACCTCATCCTGCGTGCGGGAGCCTCCGTCACGCCCGACGAGGTCGTCGACTTCTGCCGCAAGGAGATGGCGAACTACAAGGTCCCGCGCTACGTCGAGATCGTGACCGAGTTCCCCCGCAACCCCACCGGCAAGGTCATGAAGTTCGAGCTCCGCGCCCAGGCGGCCGAGGAACACGCCGCCCGCAAGTAGTCCGGTAGGCGGGTCGGGCAGTGCGGCGGGTCGGGCGGCGCCCCGGCCCGCCGCGCCGCACCGGTCAGCGGCGGCCGAGGAGTTCGGTGACGCGGGTCAGGCCGTCGGTGCCGTATCCGAGGCCGATGGCGCGGCGGGCCAGGCCCTCGGCGGCGCGCATGACGCCCGCGTCGATGCCGTGCGCCTCGGACGTGTGGATGATGTGGGCCATGGACGACGCGGCCGAGGTGATGGGGTTCCCCTCGCCGGAGTGGGTGTTGTTGTCGATCTCCGGCGCCGTCTCCGCGAAGACCGGCGGGAGGATCGCCCCGATGCCCTGGGCGAACGGCAGCAGCTCCTGCGCCGAGACGCCCTCCGCCTTCGCGATCGCGACGGCGTGCATGTAGCCGGTCATGGCGGTCCAGAAGATGTCGAGCAGCGCGACGTCGTAGGCGGCCGCCCGCCCGATGTCCTCGCCCAGGTGCGTGTGGGTGCCGCCGAGCGTGTCGAGGACCGCGCGGTGTTCCCCGTACAGGTCCTGCGGCCCGCTGTAGATGAACACGCTGTGCGGCGTGCCGATGGTGGTGGTCGGCGTCATGATCGCGCCGTCGAGGTAGCGGACGCCGTGCTCGGCCGCCCACGCGGCGGCGTCCCGGGCGCGGTCCGGGGTGTCGGCGGTCAGGTTCACCACCGTGCGCCCCTTCAGCGCCCCGGCGACCGGCCCGCGCCGCAGAACGGCGTCCGCCGCGTCGTAGTTGACGACGCACACCACCGTCAACGCGCTTGCCGCGACCGCCTCTTCGGCCGTCATGGCGCGCTCCGCGCCGCGCCCGACGAGTTCGTCGTCACGGCCGGGGGTGCGGTTCCAGACGACCGTACGCAGTCCCGCGTCCAGGAAGGCCCCGGCCAGGGCGCGTCCCATCGGCCCCAGGCCGAGCACGGTGACGGAAGATGAGACGGTCCGGTCGGTGTTCGAAGACATGGCAGGACTCCAGTGCAAGAAACGTGATCAATGATGATGAAAGGGATGGTCAATGACGCGCAGGAGAGCCGTCGAACCGGGCGTCTGCGGCGTCACCGCCGCGATCGGCGTGATCGACGGCAAGTGGAAGACGGTCCTGCTGTGGCTGCTGGAGTCGGGCCCGCAGCGCCCCGGCGAGATGCGCAGGCAACTGCCGGGCCTCACCGAGAAGGTGCTGACCGACACCCTGCGCGAAATGCGGGAGGACGGCCTCGTGCACCGTGAGGTGCACGACGTGCTGCCGCCGAAGACGGTCTACACCCTGACCGATTTCGGCCGTGAACTGTGCGAGGCACTGGCACCCCTCTCCGACTGGGGCCACCGCCTCCTCGACATCCGCGCCGAGGACCGTCCCGCCTCCTGACCACAACCCTCGCCCGGCCCCGCCGCCTCCACAAGTACCCACAAAAAGGTGGGTACCCGGGTGCCGACGGTCGCCACCCCTGCCGATTAGCCTGGCGGCATGGTGGACATATCCCGGCTTCCGGCCGAGGCGCGGCAGCGGCGGCGGGTCGAACTCCGCGAGTTCCTGAGGTCGCGCCGGGCGCGGCTGACGCCCGCGGACGTCGGCATGCCGGCCGGCGGCGGGCGCCGTACGCCGGGCCTGCGCCGCGAGGAGGTCGCCGTCCTCGCCGGGGTGGGCGTGAGCTGGTACACGTGGCTCGAACAGGGCCGCGAGATCAACGTGTCGGCGGACGTGCTCGACGCGATCGTCCGCGTGCTGCGGCTCGAAACGGCGGAACGCGACCACCTGTACCTGCTGGCGGGCCTCAACCCGCCGCCTGCGGCGCCCGTGGACCGACCCGTGCCCGACGAGGTGCGCAGGGTGATCGAGGCGTGGATGCCGAGGCCCGCGTACGTGGTGGACCGCCACTGGAACTTCGTCGCCCTCAACGCCGCCGCCCGCCCGGTGTTCGACTACGACGAAGTGGCGCACAACTGCCTCGTGAGCTTCTTCACCAGCGCACGCCAGCGCCGCGAATGGGACGACTGGGAGGCCGTCGCCCTGGAGATCGTCGGCCAGTTCCGCGCCGACGCGGCCCGCTATCCGGACGATCCGGAGTTCGGCCGCATCGCCGACGACATGTGCGCGGTCAGCCCGGTGTTCGCCGAGATCTGGGCCCGGCACCCGGTCGGCGCGGCGACCCGGGGCAGCAAGACGCTGGTCAACCCCGACGTGGGCCGGCTGACGTTCGAGTACACCTCGCTCCCGCTGCCCGACCTGCCCGGACACCGCATGATCCTGCACACGCCCGCGGCCGGGACCGACACCGAGGCGCGGCTCGCGAAGCTGCTCGCGGCGGCCCTCTGAGCGCCAGGGTGGTGGTGCCGGACCCAGGCTCATCCGACACTGCCGGGCCCGCCGGATCGGCCGCAGGATCATGGACATGAACCGCTACACGAACAAGACAGTCCTGATCACCGGCGGAACCAGCGGCATGGGGTACGCCACCGCGCGCAGGCTCCTGGACGAGGGCGCGTACGTCGTCATCACCGGCCGCGACCTGCCCCGCCTCGACAAGGCAGTGGACGGCCTGACCTCGGGAGCCGGGGTGTCGCGCGACCGCGTCCTCGCGGTCCGCGCCGACGTCGCCGTCCTGTCCGAACTCGACGACCTGGTCGACCGCGTGCGCACCTGGCGCGGCTCCCTCGACGCGGTCTTCGCGAACGCCGGCGTCGGCGTCTTCAAGCCCAGCGCGGAGATCACCGAGACCGACTTCGACTACACGGTGGACGTCAACTTCAAGGGCGTCTACTTCACCGTGCTCAAGGCGCTGCCGCTGCTGAAGGACGGGGGAGCGGTGGTGATCAACGCGTCGTGGACCGTGCACCGCGGCCTGTCCGTCGCCTCGGTCTACTCGGCCACCAAAGCCGCCGTGCACAACCTGGCCCGGACGCTCGGCGCCGACCTCGCACCGCGCGGCATCCGCGTCAACTCCGTCAGCCCCGGCTACATCGACACCGAGATGTACCGCGACGTCAACCCCGACCCGGGTGCCGAGGCCGCGAACTCGGCGGAGGTGCCCATGGGTTCGCTCGGCCACTCCGAGGACGTGGCCGCCGCGGTGGCGTTCCTCGCCTCCGAGGACGCCTCGTACATCACCGGCCAGGACCTGGTGATCGACGGCGGCCTCGTCGGCTCCGTCCCGCAGCCGGTCTGAGCCCAACCGGTCCGGCTCCAGTCGGACCCCGGGCGGCCGCGGGTGCGCACGGCACTCGGCCGTGCGCACCCGCGGCGAAGCCCGGGCCTGCCGGATGCACCCGTGCCGGCGGCTACTTGCCCTCTACTTGCCCTCGAAGTTCGGGGCCCGCTTCGCCGCCTTGGCGCCGTAGCCCTCGGTGATGTCCTCGGAGGCGAGGGTGATCGCGGCGGTCATCGCCGTCTGGGCGAGGGCGTTGTCGAGGGCGGCGTCGGCGTAGGAGTCGACCGAGCGCTTGATGCCCTGGACCGCCAGAGGCGCGTTCGCGGCGATCTGGTCGGCGATCTCGCGGGCGGTCTTGTCGAGGTCGTCGCGCGGGACGACGAGCTGCACGAGGTTGAGGCGCTCGGCGGTGGCGGCGTCGATGCGGCGGCCGGTGAGGGCGAGGTACTTGGCCCAGCCCGCACCCGCCTCGCGCGCGATGCGCATGTCGCCGCCCGCGTCGACGGCGACGCCGAGCTGGGCCTCGGGGAGGGCGAAGACCGCGTCGGCGGCGGCGACGCGGATGTCGGCGAGGAGGGCGAGCTCGAAGCCGAAGCCGAGGGCGTAGCCCTGGACCGAGGCGACCACCGGCTGCGGGAGGCGGGCGAAGGCGCGGAAGCGCTCGTGCACCCAGCGCAGGCCCTCGTAGTAGTTGCGGGTGCGCTCGGCGCCGGACCGGCCGGTGATGTTGCCGCCCGGGGCCGTGACGTCGATCCCGGCGCAGAAGGCGCGGCCCTCGGCGCGCAGCAGGACGACCCGGATCTCCGGGTCGAAGCGGATGCGGTCCGCCATGACGCCGAGCTGGCGGCTGGACTCCCAGCTCCAACCGTTGAGCTTCTCGGGGCGGCAGAGCGTGACGACCCCGACACCGTCCTCCACGTGGAGGCGCATCCGCTCCTGGCCTGGTTCGATGGTCGGATCGGTGGTGTTGATCACGTGCCTGTCCCCTCGGTATGCGCCCGATCGGTCTTGTCTGACGGTGCGTTAGATCGGAGTATGTGACCGGTCTTCAGATGACACAAGGTGAGACAAGGGAGTCCCCGATGGCCGCGATTCTTCCCCCCGGTGTCCTGCATTACGGCATGCAGCTGCCGATCCAGTCGCAGAGCAAGCTGTACGCGGAGGCGTGGGAGGAGACCGCGGGCCCCGACGAGCTGGGCGCCATCGCACAGGCGTGCGACCGCGGCGGCTTCGCCTACATCGCGGTCTGCGACCACACCGCGATCCCGCGCAGCCACGCCCCGATGATGGGCACCGAGTGGTGGGACACCATGACCACGCTCGGCTGGCTCGCGGGCATCACCAAGGACGTGCGCCTCGTGAGCCACGTCGCGGTGCTGGCGTACCGCCACCCGATGATCACCGCGAAGGCGTTCGCGACGCTGGACGTCATCTCCAAGGGCCGCGCCATCGTCGGTGCGGGCGCGGGCCACGTCGAGGCCGAGTTCGAGATGTTCGGCCTGGACTTCAAGGACCGCGGCCCGGCGCTCAACGAGTCCCTGGAGCTGCTCGACCTCGCGCTGCGCGAGGAGTTCGTGACGTACGAGGGCAAGCGCTTCCAGGTGAAGGACATGGGCTCCCGCCCGCGCCCCGTGCAGACCCCGCGCCCGCCGATCTGGATCGGCGGCTCGGCCGGCGCCGCCCTCAAGCGCGTCGCGAAGTACGCCGACGGCTGGCTCCCGCAGGGCAGCCCCCGCGACAAGTTCCCGGACCAGGTGGCCGAGCTGCGCCGCCTGCGCGAGGAGTACGGCCGCGGCGACGAGGCCATGGACATCGGCGCCATCACCGAGATGCTGTACGTCGGCAAGCCCGACTGGGAGGTCGGCGCGCACACCCTCTCCGGCAGCCCGGAAGAGATCGCCGAGTCGCTGCGTTGGTACGGCGAACAGGGTGCGAACCAGATCCAGATCCGCTTCCGCAACCGCACGCTCCAGGAGCTGCTGGACCAGATCGAGGCGTTCTCGACCCAGGTGGCGCCCCTCCTCGACAAGTAGCCGACCACGTGTCGCAGGGGCCCGGGGCGAGTTAGGCGAGCCTAAGGTGAGTCCGAACTCACGGCTCCGGGTCCCTCGCCAAATGTGAAATCTGACGTACCATCAGGAAATCGCGGTCGGTCCTCGGCATGCGCCGTGGAGGGCCGTCGGAACACCGCACCACGCAGGCGCCTCTGTATCGAAGTAGGGAGTCCGGGTCATGCTCGACCACCTCATCACCGGAGCCACCGTCGTCGACGGAACGGGCACACCCTCCTACCGAGGTGACGTGGGGATCCGGGACGGCCGCATCGTCGCTGTCGGCCCGACCGGAAGCATCACCGAGGAAGCCGCCGCCACCGAGGACGCCACCGGCCTCGTGCTCGCCCCCGGCTTCATCGACCCGCACACGCACTACGACGCGCAGCTCCACTGGGACGCGTACGCCACCCCCTCGGTCAACCACGGCGTCACCACCATCGTGGGCGGCAACTGCGGCTTCACCCTCGCCCCGCTCAAGGCCGAGGACGCCGACTACACCCGCCGCATGATGGCCAAGGTCGAGGGCATGGCCCTCCCCGCCCTGGAGAACGGCATCGACTGGAGCTGGGAGACCTTCGCCCAGTACCTCGACAAGCTGGACGGCACGATCGGCGTCAACGCCGCGTTCATGGCCGGCCACTGTGCGATCCGCCGCTACGTGATGGGCGCCGACTTCGGCAAGGCGGCCACGCCCGAGCAGGTCGAGGCCATGGTCGTCGAGCTGAAGAAGGCCATGGAGGCGGGCGCGCTCGGCTTCTCCACCGGCCGCTCGAACCACACCGACGGCGACGGCAACCCCGTCCCGTCGCGCCACGCGACCCCCGAAGAGGTCCTGGCCCTGTGCGCCGAGGTCGGCCGGCACGAGGGCACCCAGCTGGAGGTCATCGTCGCGGGCTGCCTCGACAAGTTCGACGACGACGAGATCGAGCTGCTCACCCAGATGACGGTGACCGCCGGCCGTCCGATGAACTGGAACGTGCTGACCGTCGACTCGGCCGACCCGGACCGCGTGCCGCGCCAGATCTACGCGTCGGAGAAGGCCGAGGCGGCCGGCGGCAAGATCGTCATCCTCACCCTCCCGGTGCTGGTGCCGATGAACATGTCGCTGCTCACCTACTGCGCGCTCAACCTGCTGCCGGGCTGGGGCGAGATCCTGTCCCTGCCCGTCCCGGAGCGCATCGCGAAGCTGCGCGACCCGGAGACCCGCACCGAGATGCTGCGCCGCGCCAACAGCCCCGAGGCGGGCGTCTTCCGCCGCCTCGTGGACTTCGGCCGGTACGTCATCGGCGACACGTACTCCGAGGCCAACGAGGGCCTGTCCGGCCGTGTCGTGGCGGACATCGCCAAGGAGCGCGGCCAGGAGGACTTCGAGGCGCTGGTCGAGATCTGCGCCGCGGACGACCTGAAGACCGTGCTGTGGCCGATGCCGACCGACAACGACCAGGCGTCGTGGGACCTGCGCCAGGAGGTCTGGGAGAGCAAGCACGTCATCCTGGGCGGCTCGGACGCGGGCGCGCACCTGGACCGCATGTGCGGCGCGACCTACACGACCCGCTTCCTGGGCGACTCGCTGCGCGGCCGCAAGCTGGTCTCGCTGGAGCGCGCGGTGCAGATGCTCACCACCGACCCGGCCAAGCTGTTCGGCCTCAAGGACCGCGGGCGGATCGCCGAGGGCTTCCACGCCGACCTGGTGCTGTTCGACCCGGAGAAGGTCAACTCCGGCCCGGCGCGCCTGCTGCACGACCTGCCGGGCGACAGCCCGCGCCTGACCGCCGAGTCGGAGGGCATCGTCTCGGTCCGCGTCAACGGCGTCGAGACCGTCCGCGACGGCCAGGTGACCGGCGTCGTCAACGGCAAGGTGCTGCGGAGCGGCCAGGACACCTACACCGTCACGAACGACTCGGTCAGCTTCTGAGCAAGCCCTGATCGCACGCCACGTACGAAGGCCCGGCCGCACTCGCGCGCCGGGCCTTCGGCGTGTTCCGGATGCCGGGGCGCGGAGCGGCGTGATGTGCGACACGAGTCCACGTACCTTTTCGGGGGCACGCCTACAGTTGGTCTGTTCGGGCCCAAAAGCCCTGTACGGACCGGCCATAAGCACGACAGCGAGGGGTGTCGCATGACCCAGACTCCGACCGAGAACGCGATGCGGCGCGCCCTGCGCCGCGCCCGTGACGGGGTCATGCTGGACGTCTCCGAAGCCGAGGTGCTGCTGCACGCGAAGGGCGCCGACCTCGACGACCTGTGCGGGTCGGCGGCCCGGGTGCGCGACGCGGGACTGGACGCGGTGGGCCGTCCGGGTGTGATCACTTACTCCCGCAAGGTGTTCATTCCGCTGACCAGGCTCTGCCGTGACAAGTGCCACTACTGCACTTTTGTGACCGTCCCCGGCAAGCTGAAGCGCGAGGGGCACTCGATGTTCCTCGGCCCCGACGAGGTCCTGAAGATCGCGCGCGAGGGTGCCGCGATGGGCTGCAAGGAAGCCCTGTTCACCCTCGGCGACCGCCCCGAGGACCGCTGGCCCGAGGCCCGCGAATGGCTCGACGCGCGCGGCTACGACGACACGCTCTCGTACGTCCGCGCCATGTCCATCCGCGTCCTGGAGGAGACCGGCCTCCTGCCGCACCTGAACCCCGGCGTGCTGTCCTGGACCGACCTCCAGCGCCTCAAGCCGGTCAGCCCGTCGATGGGCATGATGCTGGAGACCACCGCGACGCGCCTGTGGTCCGAGCCCGGCGGCCCGCACCACGGTTCACCCGACAAGGAGCCCGCGGTACGCCTGCGCGTCCTGGAGGACGCCGGCCGCTCCAATGTGCCGTTCACCACCGGCATCCTCATCGGCATCGGCGAGACGATGGCCGAGCGCGCCGAGTCGGTGTTCGCGCTGCGCAAGACCGCCCGGCAGTACGGCGGCATCCAGGAAGTCATCGTGCAGAACTTCCGCGCCAAGCCGGACACCGCGATGCGCTCCGTCGCGGACGCCGACCTCCAGGAGCTCGCGGCCGCCATCGCGGTGACCCGCATCGTGCTCGGCCCCAAGATGCGCGTGCAGGCCCCGCCGAACCTGGTCGGCGAGGAGTTCGCGCTGATGATCCGCGCGGGCATCGACGACTGGGGCGGCGTGTCGCCGCTGACGCCCGACCACGTCAACCCCGAGCGCCCGTGGCCGCACATCGACGAACTCGCCGGGCGCACCTCGGAGTCCGGCTTCACGCTGCGCGAACGCCTGACGATCTACCCGGAGTTCATCCGCCGCGGCGAGCCGTGGATCGACCCGCGGGTGCTGCCGCACGTGCGGGCGCTGAGCGACGCCGACGGCATGGCGGTCGAGGGGAAGAACCCCGAGGGCCTGCCGTGGCAGGAGCCCGAGGACCTGTTCGCGGCCGCGTCGGGGCGTACCGACCTGCACGTCACGATCGACACCACCGGCCGCACGTCCGACCGCCGCGACGACTTCGACGACGTCTACGGCGACTGGGAGGAACTGCGCGGCCAGGCCACGTACGGGCGCGACAGCATGGTCGACGGCAAGGTGGCGCCGGTGCGGATCGACGGCGACGTCAAGGCCGCGCTGGCGCAGGCCGGCGCCGACCCGACGCTGCTGACCGACGAGCAGGCGCTGGCGCTGTTCCACGCGGACGGCCCGGCGCTGGACGAACTCGCGCGGATCGCGGACGACTTGCGGCGCGAGGCGTCCGGCGACGAGATCACCTACATCGTCAACCGCAACATCAACTTCACCAACGTCTGCTACACCGGCTGCCGGTTCTGCGCGTTCGCGCAGCGGCGTACCGACGCCGACGCGTACACGCTCTCGCTGGAGCAGGTCGGCGAGCGCGCCGAGCAGGCGTGGGCGGTCGGCGCGACCGAGGTGTGCATGCAGGGCGGCATCCACCCCGACCTGCCGGGCACCGCGTACTTCGACATCGCGCGCGAGGTCAAGAAGCGCGTGCCGGAGATGCACGTGCACGCGTTCTCGCCGATGGAGGTCGTGAACGGCGCGACCCGCACCGGCATGTCGATCCGCGACTGGCTCCAGGCGGCCAAGGAGGCCGGGCTCGACACGATCCCGGGCACCGCGGCCGAGATCCTCGACGACGACGTGCGCTGGATCCTCACCAAGGGCAAGCTGCCGGCGGCCACATGGGTCGAGGTCGTGAGCACCGCCCACGAACTCGGCATCCGCAGCTCGTCGACGATGATGTACGGCCACGTCGACACCCCCGCGCACTGGCTCGCGCACCTGCGCCTGCTGGGCCGCATCCAGGACCGGACGGGCGGCTTCACGGAGTTCGTGACGCTGCCGTTCGTGCACACCAACGCGCCCGTCTACCTGGCCGGCATCGCCCGCCCGGGCCCGACGCTGCGCGACAACCGCGCGGTGCACGCGATGGCGCGCATCCTGCTGCACGGCAAGATCTCGAACATCCAGACCAGTTGGGTCAAGCTCGGGGTCGACGGCACCAACCTCATGCTCCAGGGCGGCGCCAACGACATGGGCGGCACGCTGATGGAGGAGACGATCTCGCGGATGGCGGGGGCCGACAACGGCTCGCGCAAGTCGATCGCGGAACTCGAGGCGATGGCCGCGTCGTTGGGGCGTCGGGCCCGGCAGCGGACGACGACGTACGGCGAGGTGAGCGCGGAGCGGCAGGAGGTCGCGCGGCGCCACGACGACGAGGTCGAGAAGATCATGCTGCCGATCCTGGGATGACGGTACGCCGGCTCCCGGTCGGCCGGTGCGCCGCACGCGGCGGCCGGCCGGGGCCGCGCGGCGGAGCACTCATCTGACGCATCGTCAGATGAGCGGCCCGGGACCCCCGTGTGTCGGTACGCTTCCGCACGGGGTGCGACCGGGCACCGCCGCGACACGTGACGGTACGCAGGTGAACTCAGCGGGGCGGGGCCAGGCCGGAGGGGAGCCGGCGGCCCTCGACCCCTCCGACCTCGGGGAGGGACATCCATGGCCGCACTGTGGTCGAGAGAGCGGCAGCAGGACTTCCGCAGCCGGGTCAGGGGATGCCTGGTGGGCGGCGCCGTCGGCGACGCGCTCGGCGCCGGGATCGAGTTCCTGTCGCTCGACGAGATCCGCGCCCGGCACGGGGCGGACGGCGTGACCGGGTACGTCACGGCGTACCACCGGCGCGGCGCCATCACCGACGACACGCAGATGACGCTGTTCACCGTCGAGGGGCTGATACGCGCGCACGTGCGCCGCGACGACGGCCTGTGGCACCCGCCGTCGGACGTGCACCGCGCGTACCTGCGCTGGAAGGCCACGCAGAGCGAGTGGGGCCCGGACGAGCGCCGCGACGAGGGCTGGCTGGTGCGCGAGGAGTGGCTCTACAGCTCGCGCGCGCCGGGCCACGCGTGCCTGCGCGGCCTCGACGACGAGGTGATGGGCACCCTCGACAAGCCCAAGAACGCCGACTCCAAGGGCTGCGGCGCGGTGATGCGCTCCGCGCCGTTCGGCCTGCTCGTCGGGTGGAGCCCCGACCTCGTCTTCCAACTCGCGGTCGAGTGCGCGGTGCTGACGCACGGTCATCCGACCGGGTACCTGTCCGCCGGGGTGTTCGCCGTGGTGGTGCACGCGCTCATGCAGGGCGCGAGCGTCGACGCCGGGGTGCGCGAGGCGATCGAACTGGCCTCCGCGCACGACGGGCACGAGGAGACGGTGGCCGCGGTCGAGGGGGCGCTCGCGATGGTGCGGACGGGGACCCCCGATTCGGGCCGCGTCGAGGAACTGGGCCAGGGCTGGACGGCCGAGGAGGCACTGGCGATCGGGCTGTACTGCGCGTTGGTGGCGCCCGATGTCCGGAGCGGGCTGCTGCTCGCGGTCAACCACTCCGGGGACAGCGACTCGACCGGCTCGATCTGCGGCAACCTGCTGGGGGCCATGCACGGCGAGACCGCGCTGCCGGCCGACCTGGTCGCCGAACTGGAGGGCCGGGGCACGCTGTTGCAGCTGGCCGACGACTTCTCGATGGAGATGACGCAGTCCGCCGCGCTGCACGGCGCCGACGTACCGCTCACGCACTGGGCGAAGCGCTACCCGGCCACCTGACCCGCAACCGGTCGGTCCCGGCCCCGGACCGGCGCCGGGCCATCCCCGGACCCGCGCCGGGCCACCCCCGGACCACCCATCGCGGTCCCTCTCGCGGGCGCCGCCGCCCCCCGCATTCCCCGCTCGGGTGATCGTCCGCAATTGCTCTATTGAAATGTCCGCGTGTTGAGCCTATTTTCGCTAACCGCTGGTTGACACGAGTACGCGCAGGGGAGCCGCGCGCGTGTCCACCGCGGGGGAATCGTTTGCGCTCGTTCGCGCTACCCGTACCGTCCACCGGGTGCCGCTGCACGTCATCGGCAATTACCTCTTCGTTCACGGAGGCCCGAGAGATGGCTCGGTTCGGCAATAGACCCGCAAGACTCGTGGCCGCATTTGCGGTCTGCGCATCGGTGTTCGGCCTGGCGGCGCCCGCCGCGGAGGCGGCCACGCCCGCACCCGCGCCCAAGCGGCTGAACATCCTGCTGTCCAACGACGACGGCTACCAGTTCCCGTTCATCCGCGCCGTGCAGGGCGCGCTGAAGGCGGCGGGACACAACGCCGTGATCGTCGCCCCGGCGACCGACCAGTCCGGCAAGGGCACCGGCATCAACGCCAAGCGCGGCTCGGTGTTCAAGGCGGCCGAGGTCGAGCCCGGCATCTGGTCGGTCGAGGGCACGCCCGCAGACTCGGTCGCGTTCGGCATCCAGCACGTCTACAAGGACAAGAAGCCCGACCTGGTCATCTCGGGTATCAACGCGGGCCAGAACATGGGCGCCACCACGAACCACTCCGGCACCGTCGGTGCCGCGATCACGGCCGCCGAAAAGGGCGTTCCGTCCATCGCGGTGAGCGCCGAGTTCGACGTGGCCAACCCGACCAACCCGTTCCCGCAGATCCCGCAGGCCGTCGGCTTCACGGTGAAGCTGGTCGAGAAGCTGATCGCCACGGCGCCGCGCAACGGCCCGGTGCTGTCCGGCAAGTCCACGCTCAACGTCAACTACCCGGTGAAGCCCACCGGGAAGGTGGCCCTCACCAACGTCGGCTCGGCCGAGGCGATCTTCACCGAGTACGTTCCGGCGCCCGAGGAATGCGCCACGTGCTTCCGCCTGGACCTGGGCGTCAACCCGAACGCCGAGGAGCCGGTCGGCAACGCCGACACCACCGCCATCGGCCAGGGCAAGGTCTCCATCTCGCTGCTGGACGGAGACTGGACGACGCCCGCGTGGGCGCTCGGCCAGGTCGTGTCGGTGCTCGACAACCTGAGCCTGCGGCTGCGGCTCAACGGGCTGACCGCGTAGCGGAACGGACCGACGTACCAGGGCTGACGGAACACACGGGACCACACGGGGGACGGACCGGAAGTGACGAGGGGCAGGCGGGGGGCCGCGCGGGGGACGAGGACCACCGGTGCCGGGGACCGGTGCTGGAATGCCGGGGGCGGCATCGCACACGTGCCGCCCCCGGCAGGCCCTCGGATCCGCCGGACTCCCGCTCGTCCCAGGCCGGTTGGCGCCGGCCGCCGACCCACGGTCCGTCCGCCGCGTGAGCGGCCCTGACGCGCGACCGCCCCGGCCGTGTCAGTCCGCCGCGTGGTTCTCCCACTGTTCGATCAGTGCCACCAACTGCTCGTGCGTGACTCCCTCCGGGATGCCGGAGGGCACCGTCCGCAGGGGCGGGTCCCAGCCGGTGGCCGGGTCGTACCGGCGCACGACCTTCGCCGGTACGCCGGCCACCACGCTGTGGTCGGGCACCGTCCCGCGTACCACGGAGCCGGCCGCCACCACGACGTTCCGGCCCAGCCGCGCGCCGGGCAGGATGATCGCCCCGGCGCCGAGCCAACTGCCGTCCCCGATCACGACGGTGTCGTTGATCGGCCACTGCTTGCCGATCGGCTGGTCGGGGTCGGCGTAGCTGTGGTTCTGGTCGGTGATGTAGACGTACGGCCCGGTCCACACGTCGTCGCCGATCGCGATCGAGTGGTGGCCGACGATGTGGCTGCCGCGGCCGATCGTGCAGCGGTCGCCGATCGTGACGATGGGCCTGCTGCCGAGGTCGTGGCCGGGTGCGAGGCCCGCGGACAGGCTCACGTGGTCGCCGAACCCGGTCTCCTCGCCGACGTGGATCCAGCGTTCGCCGAAGATCGTGCCGGTCGGGAACGCGAACTTCGACCCGGAGCCGAGCGCGCCGAACCGCAGCAGACCGGGCCGGTCGGCGGTGATCGCACCGGCTTTGCGCACCGCGTCCCAGCCGCGGTGCAGGGTCCGCGAAACGGCCCGGCGGCCGTGTGCGCGCAGGGCTTGAGCCATCGACATGGCGACCACGCTAGCGAGATCGACTCGGCGCGAGGCGGGTGGTGGGACGAAGGTCACGCCGTCCGGGCGGAGGCGTGCGGGAGTTGCCCGCCGGGTGCTCTGCCATCCGTACGGCACGTCGGCTAGATTCGCGCCTGTAACACTGTTACTGACTCTCTCCCCGGAGCAGCCCATGCGCGCCGTCGTCATCAACGGAACCCGCGACGTCACCGTCGAGAAGGTGGACGACCCGGTGCTCAGCGGCCCCGACGGGGCGATCGTGCAGGTCACCGCGAGCGCGCTGTGCGGCTCGGACCTGCACTTCTACGAGGGCGACTTCGCGGTGAGCGGCCTGCGGCCCGGCCACGAGGTGGTCGGCACGGTGCTGGAGACCGGCAGCGCGGTGGGCCGGGTACGCGTCGGCGACCGCGTCCTCGTCTCGCCCGTGTTCGGCTGCGGCAAGTGCGCGGGCTGCGCGGCCGGAAACGGCATCGACTGCACGGGCGGCGGCCTGCGCGTGCTGGGCAGCGGCCCGGACCTGCCCGGCGGACACGCCGAGGCGGTCGAGATCCCGGTCGCCGACATGGCCTTGCTGCCGATCCCGGAGGACATCTCCGTCGACAACGCGGTGCTCCTCACGGACGCGCTGCCCACCGGCTGGACGGCCGCCAGCCGTGCGGACATCCGGCCCGGATCCACCGTCCTGGTCATCGGCCTCGGACCGGTCGGCCTGTACGCGCTCCAGTCGGCGCAGGTGCTGGGGGCGGGCCGGGTGCTGGCGGCCGACCGGGTACCGGAGCGCCTCGCGCTGGCCGAGGCACTCGGCGCCGAGCCGATCGACGCGTCCGCGGGCGACATCGCCCAGCAGGTCCTCGCCGCGACCGGGGGCCTCGGCGCCGACTCCGTCATCGAGGCCGTCGGCCACGACGTGACGCTCACCGCCGCGCTCAACGCGGTGCGCACCTCGCACACCGTCTCGGTGGTGGGCGTCAACGCCAACTTCGCCTTCCCGATCGCGGCCCCGCTGCTGCTGATCCGCAACATCACGATCCGCTTCACGACCGCGCCCGTGGCCGCCACGTGGGCCGAGCTCATCCCGCTGATCCGGTACGGGCGCCTCACCCCGGTGGACGTGTTCACCCACCGCCTCCCGCTGACCGAGGCCGCCCGCGGCTACGAGGTCTTCGCGGACCGCACCGAGGGATGCCTGAAGGTGCTGTTCGACCCCAGCCGCTGAGCCTGCGTCACCTGAGCCTGCGTCACCTGAGCCGGGGTCACCTGAGCCTGCGTCATATGGGGCAGCGTCACCTGACCTGGCGTCAGTCGCCCGCGTGCGCGAGCCGTTCGCGCACCAGCTCGGCGCAGTGGGTCGAGTCGAGCGCACGCACCTGATCGCGTACCGCCTGCAACGCCGGCGGCGCCACGGACAGCGCGTCGACGCCCAGCCCGAGGAGCAGGGGGAGTACGCGCGGATCGGCGGCCGCGTCGCCGCAGACCGAGACCGGGCGGCCGAACGCGCGCGCGTACCCGACCACACGGCGCACCGCCGTGAGCACGACCGGATCGGCGGTGCGCGCCGGGGTCAGCCCCGGGTCGTGCCGCCCCAGGCCCAGCAGCGCCGCCGTGAGGTCGTTCGTGCCCAGCGCCAGGAAGTCCGCCGCCGCGGCGAGCTCTTCCGCCTCGTCGACCGCGCCCGGCCGTTCGACCATCGCGCCGAGCGGCGGGCGCGTGACGCCGGACATCCGGCACACGTCCGCCAGCAGGTGGCGGCAGCGCGCGAAGTCGGCGGCGTCCTCGACCATCGGCACCAGGATCCGCACGGCGCGCGAGGTGGTCGCGGCGGCGGCCAGGATGCCGCGGAACTGCGTGCGCAGCATCGCGTCCGAGCGTTCCGCGCCGGGACCGCCGGTCAGGAACACCGGCCGCTTGTCGCCCGCGAAGTCGAGCGTGCGGACCACGACCGTGCCTTCCGGCCCGTCGCGCAGCAGCGGTACGAGCGACGCCGTGTGCTCGTCGGCGTCCGGCCAGTGGTCGGCCGTCAGGAACGGCAGTTCGGTACGCAGCAGGCCGACGCCCTCGGCCGCGTTCGCCCGCGCGGCGACGGCCTCGCGGTAGCTGCCCACGTTGGCCCGCACGCGGATGCGGCGGCCGTCCCGGGTCGCGGTCGGGCGTACCTCGGCCTCCGCTCCGCCGTCGGGCGCCCCCGGCAACTCCGACGCCTCCGACAGGGCGAAGTCCGGCACCAGGTCGCCGACCTTCGGATCGACGACGACCAGGCCGCGGTCGCCGTCCACCAGCACGCGGCGATCCGCCGTCCCGTGCAGCGCGCGGACGTCCGCACCGAGCACCAGCGGGATGCCCAACGCCCTTGCCACCACCGCCAGATGCCCCGTCGGACCGCCGCGCGCGGAGACCGCGGCGACCGGGCCGCGGCCCGGCATGAGGACGTCGGCGGCGGCGAGTTCGTCGCCGACCACGACGACGTCGGTGCCGCGCGGGGCGGGACGGGCGGTGCCGCGCAGCCAGGCCGCCGCGCGGCGGCCGATCTGCCGGATGTCGGTGGCACGGTCGGCGAAGACGGGGTCGCCGAGTGCGGTGAGCGCGTCCGCGTGCCGGTTGGTGGCCGCCACGACCGCCTCGACGGCGGTGAGTCCCGCGCCCGCCAACTCCCCGGCGAGCGCCCGCAATGCGGGGTCCTCCGCGATGAGGGCGCCGACCTCGACGATGTCGGCCTGCTCGACGCGTCCCTCGCCGCGCAACGCGTCGGCCAGTCCGGCCAGTTCCGCCGCGACCGCGGCGAGCGCGCCGGCCACGCTGTCGTGCCCGGCGCCGGCGGGGGCCTCGTCGACGCTCATCACCCGCCCTACCGCCACCCCGCCGGAGCCCGGCACCCCGCGCAGCACCACCCCGCCGTCGGCGTCCGGGGGCTCCGCGTCGCTCCGCCGCACCGGTCGGCCGTCCCGCGCCCCGCCCGTCATGCGGTGGGGGTGAGGGCTCGGGCAAGGGCACGGAACATCAGGGCCGTCGACGTCGCCCCCGGATCCTGGTGGCCGATGCTGCGGTCGCCGAGATAGGACGCGCGGCCCTTGCGGGCGAGCAGCGGTGCCGTCGCCCGCATGCCTTCCTCCGCGGCCTCCGCGGCGAGGAGGGCGGCAATCGGGAGCGGGGTGTCCGAGGCGGCCTGGAGGGCCGCGACCGCCGGGTCGAAGGCGTCGACCATCGTCTTGTCGCCGGGGACCGCGCCGCCCAGGCGGCACAGCGCGTCGAGCCCGGTCCGCAGCGCCGCCGCCAGGGTCGCGGTGTCGGCGGAGGGCCCGGTGATGGCCTTGCCGGTGGTGCGCAGCGCGGTGCCGTACAACGGCCCGGCCGCGCCGCCCACGTTGGAGATCAGCGCGCCGCCCACCTCGACGAGGAACGGGCCGGGCTCGGCGTCCTCGGCGGCGAGCCGTTCCGCGGCGACGGCCGCCGCGGAGAACCCGCGGCGCAGGTTCGCGCCGTGGTCGCCGTCGCCGATCGCGGCGTCGAGCGCGGTCAGTTCCGCCTCGTGTTCCGCGATCGACGCGGCGACGGCGCGCATCCAGGACAGTGTCGTCGCGGTGTCCAGATCTCCCACGGTGCTCCCTTGTCCGGCGGTGGTCCGGCGGTCGGCGTCGTCGGCCCCTGCCCGTTCGGCCCGGCCGCTTCGGCCCTGCCCGTTCAGCCCCAGCGCAGTGCCGGAGTGTCGACCGGCGCGTCCCACAGGCGCAACATCTCGGCGTCCGCCCGGCACAGGGTGAGGGACGCCCCGGCCATGTCGAGGCTGGTCACATAGGTGCCGACCAGGTTCCGGGCGATGGGGACGCCCCTGCGGGCGAGTTCCTCCGCGACATGTCCGTAAACCACGTACAACTCCAGGAGCGGCGTCGCGCCCAGCCCGTTGACCAGCGCGATGACAGGATCGCCCGGGTCGGGCAGTTCCGCGAGGACCGCGTCGACCATGTCGGCGACCAGTTCGCGCGCGGGGCGCAGCGGTCCGCGGCGGCGACCGGGTTCGCCGTGGATGCCGACGCCCATCTCGATCTCGTCGTCGCCGAGCTCGAATCCGGGGCGGCCGGCCGCGGGCGCGGTGCCGGGTGAGAGGGCGACGGCGTACGAGCGCGAGGCCTCGTTGGCGCGCCGCCCGGCCTCCGCGACCGCCTTGAGGTCGGCGCCCTCCTCGGCCCGGGCGCCCGCGATCTTCTCCACGACGAGGGTGGCCCCGGTGCCGCGCCGGCCCGCGGTCCAGGTCGAGTCCCGCACGGCGACGTCGTCGTCGACGAGCACCTTCGCCACCTCCAGGCCCTCCTCGGCGGCGAGTTCGGCGGCCATGTCGAAGTTGAGGTTGTCGCCGGTGTAGTTCTTGGCGATGTGCACCACGCCGGCGCCCGCGGAGACCGCGCGGGTGGCCGCGAGCACGCGGTCCGGGGTGGGGGACGAGAAGATCTCGCCCGCGCAGGCGGCGTCCAGCATGCCGGGGCCCACGAACCCGCTGTGCAGCGGCTCGTGGCCGGAGCCGCCGCCGGAGACCAGGCCGACCTTGCCGGGCTGCGGTCCACCCGCGCGGGTGACGACGCGCAGTACCTGATCGACGCTCAGATCCGGTCGTGACGCGGCCAGCCCGGCCAGTGCGTCGTCGACCACCGACTCGGGGTCGTTCAGGAACTTCTTCATGGTCCTCGCCTTCGCCGGAACGCGTACACCGTGTGCCGTCGCGAGTGACGGAGCGCGACTGTTCTCGTAGCATGCCCGATCGTGGGCAATCTCGTAGGTCTCGTCCTGGTATCGCACAGCCGCACTCTCGCCGAGGGGTTGCGCGAGCTCGTCGTGCAGATCGGCGGCGAGGTCCCCGTCGCGGTCGCGGGCGGTGGTCCCGACGGCGGCCTCGGGACGTCGCCCGAGCGTGTCGCGGCGGCGCTGCGCGAGGCCGACGGCGGTGCGGGGGTGGTGGTGCTGCCGGACCTGGGGAGTGCGGTGCTGACCGTACGGGCGCTGCTGGCGGAGGAGGCCTGGCCGGGTGTGCGGCTGGTGGACGCCCCGTTCGTCGAGGGGGCGGTCGCGGCCGCGGTCACGGCGGGCACGGGAGCGGACCTGGAGGCCGTGGCGGCGGCTGCGGAGGAGGCACGGGATGTCCGGAAGTTCTGAGCGGGGACACGGGCGGGAGGCCGGACCGGGGGCCGGACCGGAGGCCGGGCGCGGGGCTGCGTCGGTGCCCGGCCAGGCGGCGGCCGCGGAGTATGCGGAGGACGTCGTGCTGGGTGCCGATCTGCACATGCGCCCGGCCGGCGCCGTCGTGCGTACGGCCGCCCGCTATGCCGCGGACGTCGAACTGGTCGCGTGCGGCCGGGTCGCGCGCGCGTCGAGCGTGCTGGAGCTCATGGGCCTCGGGGCGCGCGCCGGTACGCCCGTCACCGTGCGCGGGCGGGGCACGGACGCGGCGGCGGCGGTGGGCGGCCTGGCCGTCCAGTTGCGGGAGCCCGCCTGACCCGGCGCGCTCCGCACTGCTCCGTCCTGTCCCGCCGTTGCGCGTCCGTTCCCCCGTGGCGCGTCCGTGCCGCGCGCGCTCACCCCTTGGTCGTCTCGGATCCTCCGTTGCCGTCGGGGTCCGCGTCGCGGTAGCGCACCGACTGGAGGTCGTCGACGAAGCGCGTCATCAGGTCGCCCAGCGCCACCAGTTCCTGCGCCGACCAGGCCGACAGCACCTCGAAGATGTGCCGGTCGCGGACGTTGCGCAGCCGCCGGACGATCCCGCGTCCCTTGGGCGTGAGGCCGACGCGCGTGACGCGGCCGTCGCGGGCGTCGGTGGCCCGCGTCACCATGGCCTCGGATTCGAGCTTGCGCAGTTCGCGGCTGACCAGCGACATGTCCATGTGGGTGCGCCGGGCCAACTCGCCGATGGTGAGCCCGCCGTCGGCCTGGAGGCGGGAGAGCAGGATCACGGCGGGCTGGGACACCTGCGCGCGGGCGGCGCTCATCAGCTCCCCGTGGACGCGGCGGCTCTGCTGGAGGCGGAGCAGCCGCTCCACGGCTCCCTGGACCTGCCGCTGGGCGGCCACGGCGTCGGGGCCGTCGGGTCCCTCGGTTGTGTCGGCCCCATCGGGTACGTCGGTGCTACCGGATGTGTCATACGTGCCGGGTGTCCCCGGTATCTCGGAAGTCTTCGGTGCGTCGGAGGTGTCAGGCGTGTCGGATATGCCCGGCGTCTCGGCGTCGGGCGGCTTGGGGTCGTCCGGCTGCAAGGGAACGCTCACTCCCGCGTCCTGGTCGGGGACCACCCGGGCCGGGGCGGGCGGGGTGATCGGTCGGTTGGTCGGCCGGGTCCGTACGGAGCCGTCCGGTGCCGCGAAGTCTACGGCTGAGGACCGGCCCCGTGTCACGTCCGCGCAGGTCGGCCGTGGGCCCAATCACTTGATTGACTCCACCATTGACTCTGCTGCCGGGCGGTGGTTTGCTCCGCGCGGGACGGAGGTGCGCATGTTCGAACTGCATGGCAGGACCGCGCTGGTGACCGGTGCGGGACAGGGGGTCGGGGCGGGTATCGCCGAGTTGATGGCCCGTCAGGGGGCCGCCGTCGCGGTCAACGACATCGTGGCCGAGCGCGCGGAGGCGGTCGCGGCACGCATCCGGGAGGCGGGCGGATCGGCGTACGCGCTCCCGTTCGACGTCACCGACCAGGGCGCCGTCGCCCCCGCGGTACGCGCGTTCGAGCGCATGGTCGCCCCGGTCGACATCCTGGTCAACAACGCGGGCAACGGCGGCGCGGAGGGCTTCCGGCCCACCCGCTTCCGCGACTCGGACCCCGCCGACTGGCAGCGCTTCGCCGACGTCAACCTGTTCGGCGTCATGAACGCCACGCGCGCGGTCCTCGACGGCATGTGCGCACGGCGCCACGGCCGCGTGATCACCATCGCGTCCGGCGCGGGCACCCAGGGCCTCAACATCGGCGTCTCGCTCTACGGCGCGGCCAAGGGCGGCGCCATCGCCTTCACCCGGCACCTCGCCGTCGAGCACGCGCGCGAGGGCATCACCGCCAATTCGATCGCGGTCGGGCTCATCGACCCGGCCACCAGCGGCCGGCAGGCCTCGGCGACCGTCGCGATGGCCAAGACGATTCCCGTCGGACGCCTCGGCAGGCCCGAGGACATCGGCGCCACCTGCGTGTTCCTCGCCTCCCGCGAGGCGGAGTGGATCACCGGGCAGACCTGGCAGGTCAACGGCGGGGCGCCCACCACCTGACGCGGGCCGCGCACGGATTCGGCCGACCGGGGCACGCGCCCCGGCGAATCCGTGTACGACCCCTGTACTTGCCACCGGAGTTCGTGGTTCCCTGTGCCTCAAACGCGAACCGTACCGGGGGTAACGCGCATGACGGTCACCGAGGACAGCGGGAGCGCCGGGGAGTCCACGCCGCGGCAGCCGCGCCCCAAAGCCGCACCGGACTGGGTCGACCTGTCCGACATGGACTTCTGGGCAGGGCCGTTCGGCGCACGCGAGGAGGGCTTCGCGCGCCTGCGTACCGAATGGCCGCTGCCGTACTACCCGGAACCGCCGAGCCCGCTGCCCAACGGCCCCGGCTACTGGGCGGTCACGCGGCACGCCGACCTGCTGGAGGTCAGCCGCCGCCCCGAGGACTTCTGCTCGGGGCGCGGCTCGACGCACATCCCGGACTTCCCGACCGAGTTCGCGGAGTTCTTCGGCTCGATGATCGAGATGGACGACCCGCGGCACCACCGGCTGCGGCGCATCGTGTCGCGGGCGTTCACGCCGCGCATGATCAAGAAGTTCGAGCAGGACGTCGAGACCGCCGCGGCCGGCATCGTCGACGACGTCGCGGCCCTGGGCGCCTGCGACTTCGTCACCGAGGTCGCCGCCCGGCTGCCGCTCAAGGTCATCTGCGACATGATGGGCGTGCCGGAAAAGGACTACGGCTTCATCCTCGACCGCACCAACACGATCATCGGGGTGGCCGACCCCGAGTACGTGCCCGCGGACGCCGACCACATCACCGTGCTGCTCACCGCCGGGGCGGAACTGGCGGCGCTGCTCACCGAGTTGGGGACATACCGGGTGGAGAACCCGGCGGACGACGTCATCTCGGCCCTGGTCAACGGGAACGTCGACGGCGAGCGCCTCACCGCGGACGAACTCGCCTCGTTCTTCATCCTCCTCGTGGTGGCCGGCAACGAGACCACCCGCAACGCCGTTTCGCACGGGCTGCGGCTGCTCACCGAGCACCCCGAGCAACGCGCCTTGTGGCTCGGCGACTTCGAGCGGTACGCGCCCACCGCGGTGGAGGAGATCGTACGCGTCGCCTCGCCGGTGGTGTGGATGCGCCGCACCGCCACCCGCGACACGGTCCTCGCCGACCAGGCCGTCTCCGAGGGCGACAAGCTCCTGATGTTCTACTGGTCGGCGAACCGCGACGGCGCCGTATTCCCCGAGCCGCGGCGCTTCGACATCACGCGCGACCCGAACCCCCATGTGGGGTACGGCGGCGCGGGCCCGCACTTCTGCCTCGGCGCGCATCTCGCGCGGCGCGAGATCACCATCATGTTCCGCGAACTCCTGGGCCGCCTGCCGGACATCCACATGGCGGGCGAGCCGCAGCGGCTGCGGTCGAGCTTCATCAACGGCATCAAGCACATGCCGTGCGCGTTCACGCCGGCGCCGGGCGGCTGACCGGAGTCGCCGCGGGGCCGGGCCGACCCGGCCGACCCGGTGCGGGATGCTGGGCCGACCGGGTGACCGTGCGTGGCCCCTGGCCCACCGGGCCGTTGGTCATGGCATGTCAGTCCAACGCTTCTTCGCCGCATTCATCCTGGCCACCGCCGCCGTCGCCACGCTCGGCCCCGCCGCTGTCGCGTGCGGCGAGGACACCGCTCCGGCGCCGGCCGGGGCCCCGGCCCACCACTGGGTCGCCCCCGGGCTGCCGGGCGGCTACCTCTTCTGAGCCACCGACCGACGGACGCGAGATCCGCGGAGCGCGCCCGCGCCGCCCCGTTCCGCGGATCCCGAACCCCGGTCGTGTCTGCCTCGGTCTTGGGCCGGTCAGCGCGTGCCGGACGGTCCGTCCCTGCCGGCGGACCTCTCGGGAGGCTCGGCGGCCAAGCCGGGATTCGGGCCGGGATTCGAGCCACGGCCCGAGTCAGGGGCCTGGGGGGCGGGGCCGGTCTCGCTCAGGAACTGCCTCAGCGCCTGGTTGAGGTCCGAGGCGGGCGGCACCTCGCCGTCCGGCGTCACCGCGTCGACCACCTGCGGCAGCGCGGCGGCGATCCCGGCCGCGGTCTCCTCGCGCGTCATGCCGACCTCGCTCGCAAGCCGGTTGAGCCGCTCCTCGCCGAGGGCGTTGGTGATCTCCCGCCCGCTGACCGGCTGATTGCGGCCGCTGTCGACCCAGGACTTCGTCTGCTCGCCCAGGCCGCCCGCGTCCAGCTGCGCGAGCAGCCCGCGGAGCCCGCCGCCCGGTCCGCCGCCCTGCAACAGGCCGAGCACGGCCTTGAGCAACTGGTTCCGGCCGCCGCCCGAACCCCCGGGCGGGCCGCCCAGCAGCCCGCCGAGGCTGCCGAGGTTGCCAAGACCCCCCAGGTTCGCGGATCCCATGCGATCTTCTCCCTTGTCGGCACACTTGGCTCTCATCCTGTGTCAAAAGGGATGATTTCGCCCGAGAAGACGTGAGGCCTCGGGGCGCAGCGGGAACGGCAGGGCGCGCCCTCCGGTCACGGCCGCACGCGCCAGCCGCGCGAAGCGTACAGCCGCCCCGGGCCGTGGCGGCCCCATTCCGCACTCTGCCTCGTGTGCGATCGCAAGACGCAGCCCCGCGGCGGCCTCCTATTGCTCGCCGGAGGCGGGGGCTGTCGAGGAGGCTCAGGCCGCGACCGGGGCCAGTTTGCGGTCGAGGCGCTTCATGGCCCGGTGGAACGTGGAGCTCATGGCCCACGGCATGAAGCGCAGCGTGAAGGCGATCAGCGGCATGGGGTCGGCGGCGAACGTCCAGGTCACCCGCGATCCGGTGCCGCGTTCCTCGATCAGCCACTCCTCGATCAGCGCGTGGCACATCGGCACCGTCAGGCCGTCGATGCGGTACGCCCAGCGCGTCGGCTCCTCGTGCGCCATCACCGTCTCGTGGAACACGACCGGTTTGACCAGGCGCACTTCGCGGCGCGCGCCGACACCGTGGCCGCCTTCCGGCGCCTCCGCGAGCCAGCGCCCGCCCCGGAAGTTGGGGAACCACGTCTTCCACGTGTCCGGATCGTCGGTCAGGGCCGCGAACACCTGCTTCGGCGGCGCGGCGAGGTCCGCCGTCCACGTGCGGCGGCGCGGCGCGGTCTGCACGAACTCGATCGGTTCGGCGCGGAGCGTGTACTTCACCGGGGCCTCCGAAGGCGGCGGGGCGGAATCACGGACGGACCGCTCAGGTTATTGACGACCCGTCAGACCCACAATGCACGACGTGTCGGGAGCGTGCGGGCGCGTCCCCCGCCGATGGCTGCGAGGATCATCGGGAAGGATCCGCACGCGAAAGGCGACGCATGCCTGCCACCCTCCACCATCGGTTCGACGGTCCCGAGAACGCACCCGTCATCGTGCTGGGTTCGCCGCTCGGCGCCGACGGCCGCGTCTGGGACGCGGTCGCCCCCTCGCTCGCCGCGACGCACCGCGTACTGCGCTTCGACACGCGCGGCCACGGCGGCTCCGAACTACCGCCCGGCAGCCCGACGATGTCCGACCTCGCCGCGGACGTCGTGGCGTTGGCCGACCGGTACGGCATCGAGAGGTTCACGTACGCCGGCATCTCCCTCGCCGGCGCGCTAGGCCTCACCCTCGCCCTGGACGCGCCCGAGCGGCTGGACCGGCTCGTGGTGTGTTGCGGCGGCGCCAAGCTCGGCGAGCCCCCGGCCTGGCACGAGCGCGCCGCGCTGGTCCGGCGGGACGGCGTCCAGGCGGTCGCCGAGACCGTGGTCGGCCGCTGGTTCACCCCGGAGTACGCCGCCCGCGAACCCGGCGTGGCCGCCGAGACGCTGGCGATGCTCCGGGCCTGTCCCGCGGAGGGCTACGCGTCGGCGTGCGACGCGATCGCGACGTTCGACGTACGCGCGCGCCTCGCCGCGGTGACGGCCCCGACCCTCGTCGTCGCCGCCGAGCGCGACCCCTCGACCCCGGTCGCGCTGTCGGAGGAGGTGGCCGCGGGGATTCCCGGTGCGCGCCTCGTCCTGGTCAACGACGCCGCACACCTGGTGATCGTCGAGAAGGCCGACGAAGTGGCGGAGATCCTGGTGGACTTCCTCAGCGGCGCCTGAGCGCGGTGGGCCCACGGCGGCGCGCCGGGGCCGTGGACAAGCGAAGCCGTCGACCGGCGGAGCCGCCGACATGCGGAGGCCGCCGCCCGGATCACGGGATCCGGGCGGCGGCCTCCGCTCATCTCTTGCCGCGTTGCGCTTCAGTTGTCGGGCAAGTCGGGCGGCTCACCCGTCCGTTCACCCGCTTGTTCAGCTGCCGGTTCGACTACCGCCTGGTCCGGTGGCGCGCCTTCCCCGACCGCGCCACCGGAGATCAGAGCGACAGGACCGAGTCGAGCGCGGCACGGTACTGCAGGAGTGCCTGGCGCAGCGCCTCCGTGTCCCCGCTCTTGCCCTGCCGCTGGCGCGCCAGTTCCTCGCGGCGGCGTACCAGGGCCTCCATCAACTGGTCGACCGCCGCGGCGTAGAGCTCGTCGGCGCCCGCGACGGCGTCGTCCGGGCTGTCGACGAATCCGGCCAGTGTCTCCCGCAGGCGCCTGCGGAAGCCGTCGGCAACCGACTTGCCCAGCAAGGGCGGTAGCACCTCGGACGCCTTGCTCGGTGCGGCGTGTGCGGGCTGCCGCGTCGCGGCCCGGCCGGACGCGGGCGCCGCGACCGGCCCGGGCGGCGCCGGGATGGTGGCGGGCGGCTTGAGCGCCGAGCCGGTCTTCTCGGTCACGCGCGCCTGGCGGCTCGCCCGGTCGCGGTCGTCGCGCTCGACGACCGGCGCGTCATCGGTGGTCTTGTTGGTCGGCGAATTCGTGGACGACGTCGAAGAAGTCATGAAGCAGCCTCACTTCCCCCGGGCCACCGGGGCCGGAGCACGGCCGAGCAGGTCGGTGAACAGCGTGCGGTGGTGCAGCATCGCCTGGCGCAGATCCTCGGTGGACGCCTTCCCGGCCTCGCGAAGGCGCTCGATCTCCTGGGCCTGCCGGTAGCGGTCGATGGAGTGCCCGTACTCGACGGACAGGATCTCCATGCGCTTCTCCCGCGCACCGGTGGGGTATCCGCGGTCGTGCATCACGCGGGTGATGAGCGCGTCGGCCTCCGCGAGCGCGTCGCTCGGGGACTCGACGAAGCGCTCCTGGAGCGCGCTCCAGGCGTTCTCGTACTTGACCTTCTCCTCATCCGGCAGATCGCGGATGTCGAGGTCGCGGAACATGCGTTCTCGATCCGCGAGGTTGCGCTCCGCGTCTCTGCGGGTGCCGAACTGGCCCAGCGCACGGTCGTATTCCGGACCGAAACGGCGACGCAGTCGTTGCCTCCGCAGGAGCGGGCGTCCGGCGACGAGCGCGGCACCCGCGAGTACGGCCACGATCACGATGACGATCAGAAATGTGGTCACAGCGAATCCTCTCCGAGGACTCCTCTGCCCTGTTTTTCCTTATCTCATACGGATGTTGGCAGAGGACCCCGGATCCCGGTACGCGTGTGACGGCCGCGGGTCAGTGTGCTCCCGGCGGTGGACCGGCCGGCGGCGGTGGCGCGTCGGGCGGCGGCACGTGCCCGGGCATCGTCGGGGGCATGCTCGGGGGCATGCCGGGACGCATCGGCGGCGGGGGCATCGTGGGCGGCGGCGGAGTGGCCGGCACCGGGGGCATCGGGGGCCTGCCGGGCGGCGGTACGTACGGCTGTCCGGCGGGCGGCGGAGGCGTCTGCGGGGACATCTGCGGAGGCATCTGCGGGGGAGCCTGCGGAGACATCTGCGGGGGAGCCTGCGGGGGAACCCGCGGCGGCACCGCGCGGACCATGCCGGTGGGCACGCCCGCGGGCGCGGGCATCAGCGCCGGGTCCGGGATGTACCTGAAGTACGCCCAGAACAGGCCCGACACGAGCGCGAATCCGGTGAACAGCACCAGCGCGGCGGTCAGCGACGTGTCGTCGTCCGAGCCGCCCCGGCCGGAGTTGAGCACCAGGACGTGCACGAAGAGGAGGATCGCGACGGCGTAAGTGCCTGCCCAGACCCAGGTGTTCCACTTGCGCAGCTTGTTGCCGTCCAGCACCCGCAGGGGGATGAGGCCGAACAGGACGGTCTCGACACCGAGGATGAACGTCGTGGCCAGGATCGTGTCGGCGATCACCAGGCCGGCGTCGGCGTCCACGGCGAGCGCCTTGTCGTGCACGAACTCCAGGCCCACCCATGCCGCGACGCTCACCAGCAGGGCGCCGATCGCGCCGAACAGCACGCCCTTGCCCTCCTGGGCACGGCTCAACCGCCGTTCGCGCAGCGCCACATAGCCGAGCACGAGGCCGAAGACGTAGCCGGGGACGAAGTCCGCGATGCGCGACAGCACCGTGCAGAAGATCGCCAGTCCGAGTGCGGCCGGCACCGTCCTCAGCACCCCGGGGACACCGGAAGCCCGCTTCGCGTTCCGCTCGTTCGGCCAGGAGTAGGCGAAGATCACGAGCGGTGCCGCGACCAGGAAGCCCAGCAGCAGGATCGCGGACTTCGTGTTGAACCCGGAGTCCGGGTCCACGAAGGTCGACGCGAGCGCGCTGAGGACGACGAAGACCGGCAGGATCCACGGCGACGCCCACAGCGAGCGCCCGGGGACCGCCGCGGCGCCGTAGGCACCCGAGCCTCCGGCGGTTCCGGCGGTTCCGGCGGCTCCGTACGTGCCCGAGCCGCCCGCGGCGCCGTACGCCCCGGTGCCGCCCGACGCGCCGTACGCGCCGCTGCCGGAGGCGTATGCGCCGGTACCGCCCGCGGCTCCCGCGCCGCCCGCACCCGGGTCCATGCCCGCGGCCCCGCCCGGCCCGTAGGCACCCGAGCCCGCGCCGCCGGCGCCCGCGTCCGGTCCGGCGAAGCCGCCGGGGCCGTACGCTCCGCCGCCGCCCGCGTGTTGCCCGGTCATGCCGCCGGGGTCGGACGCGTGGAGTCCGGTCATACCGCTCGAATCAGAGGCGCGCAGCCCGGTCGTACCGGCACCCGCACCACCGGCGCCCGGGTCCGTGCCCGCGCCGCCGCCGGGCGGGAACGGTCCGGTCCCGCCGCCGCCCGCGGGGTTCGGTCCGCCCGCGCCCGCGAGTCCGCGCCGCCGCCACCAGCGCGAGATGCGCCGCTGGTTCTCCTCGAACGTGCGGTTGAACAACTCGGCGGGGAAGCCGATCAGCAGGACGAGGCCCGCCGCGAGGCCGGCCGTCTGGGCGACGCTCTCGGGGTCCAGGGGCACGTCGCTGGGCATCGGCAGGGCGTTGAGGATCGTCGAGACGTCCTCGCCGACGACGGGCAGCAGGACCTGCTCCAGGCTGTCGGTGATGCCCTGCTGGTCGTCGGCCGAGAAGTACCGGCCGCCGGTCGTGTCGGCGATGCAGCTCAGCTCGCTGTTGGCCTGGTCGTCGGTCCGGAAGCCGACCGTGTGCGCGACGAACTTGACGCCCGTCTGCTGCTGGACCTCCACGACCACCTGGCAGGGGTCCTCGTCGCACGAGCTCTCGCCGTCCGAGACGAGGATGAGGACCTTCTCCGAGGAGTCGTCGGGGAACTCGCCCGCCGCCTTGCGGATGGCGTCGGGAGTGGGCGTCCGGCCGCCGGTCTGGAGCGCGGCCACCTCGTCGCGCAGCGTGTCGCGGTTGCCGGTGCCGGGTTCCACCAGCAGGTCGCCGCCGTCGCCGCACTCGCCGGAGAACTCGTGCAGGCCGACCCTGTCGCTGTCGTCCAGCGAGCCGATGGTCGTACGCAGCGCGGCCTTGGCCTCGGTGAGCCGGGTGTCCTGGCCGTTGCCGGTGGGCTCGTTCATCGAGTCCGAGGTGTCGACCACCAGGATGACCGTGCGTTTCGGGGCGGCCGACGCGGCGGGTGCCCAGAAGACCACCAGGACGAGTGCGGCCGCGGCGACCAGGGTGGCCCTTTTCCACCGGTCCGCTCGGCTGCTCGCTACCGCCATGTGACCACGCCTCCGGAACGACTGCTGGTTGATGGCGCGGGCGTCCCGCAGCGTCGTCTCTCGGCGCCCCCCGCCATGCACGGCGGAACCAGTGTGTCGGGCCGGGCAGTGCGAAGGGAGGGGAATTCCCTCGATCGGGACCCGTGGCAGCGCTATTTCCGAGGAGGCGCCTGCTTCGTGCGCCCCAGATGACAGGAATCGTCCCTATTTAGCGGAGTCCGATGTTGCCGGGCGGGCCGAAGGGCCCCGGCGGATGCCGGGGCCCTTCGGTGATGCCGGGGTGGTGCCGGGTGGTGCGGTGCTCAGACGTTGACGCCGAAGTCCTTGGCGATGCCCGAGAGGCCGGAGGCGTAGCCCTGGCCCAGCGCACGGAACTTCCACTCGGCGCCGTTGCGGTAGATCTCGCCGAACAGCATCGCGGTCTCGGTGGACGCGTCCTCCGAGAGGTCGTAACGGGCCAGCTCGGTGTTGTCCGCCTCGTTCACGATGCGGATGAACGCGTTGCGGACCTGGCCGAAGGACTGCTTGCGGTTCTCCGCGTCGTACACCGACACCGGGAAGACGATCTTGTCGATGTCCGGGGTCAGCGCGGCCAGGTTGACCTTGATCTGCTCGTCGTCGCCCTCGCCCTCGCCGGTCTTGTTGTCGCCGGTGTGCACGACGCTGCCGTCCGGGGTCGAGGCGTTGTTGAAGAACACGAAGTGCTGGTCCGACGCGACCTGGCCCGACGTGTTGACGACGATCGCGCTGGCGTCGAGGTCGAAGTCCTCGCCCGTCGTCGTACGCAGGTCCCAGCCCAGGCCGACGACGACGGCGGTCAGCGTGCCGCCGGCGGCCTCCTTGGTGAGCGAGACGTTGCCACCCTTGCTGAGGCTCACAGCCATGGGGGAATCCCTCCGAGGTTCTGGATCTTGACGTTGTCCGGTCGATTGTCCGGTTTTCCGCACCGAAGGTACTGCCATCAAGGGGACGCGGGGAGGGGTCTCGAAGTTCCCGTGCCGCGTGTCGTACGTGAGCTTGCCTACGCCCTCTTGACGGGGGATCAGAAATCGCGTGTCATAGACGCAACGAAAAGTCATACGACTATTAGTCATAGTCGCTACCATGAGCTCTGGGGCCGCCATGTCCAGCGTCACGATCGACCCCGCGCGCATGCGCAACGTCATGGGGCACTTCGCGACCGGCGTCACGGTCATCACGGCCGTGCACGAGGGTGCGCCGGTGGGCATGGCGTGCCAGTCGTTCACCTCGCTGTCGCTGGAGCCCGCGTACATCTCGTTCGCCCCGGCGGTGACCTCGACCACGTGGCCGCGCATCCGTGAGGCCGGGTCCTTCGTCGTCAACGTGCTCGCCGAGGACCAGCAGGACGTCTGCCGTGCGATGGGCCGCAGCGGCGGCGACAAGTTCTCCGACGTCGTGTGGGACAAGGCCGGCAACGGCGCGCCGCGGCTCGCCGGGAGCATCGCCTGGATCGAGGCGGATGTCGAGCACATCCTGCCCGGCGGCGACCACGAGATCGTGATCGGCCGCGTGAACGCGCTCGAAGTGCCGCGCGACGCCGCACCTTTGCTGTTCTTCAAGGGGGCGTACGCCGCCCTCGCGGGCTGACGCCCCGGCAGCTCGCCCTGGCAACTGACTTGCCGGACGGCCCCCTTCGGGGCCTGTCAGGACCACCCGCGGCCGGGGGACGGCCGGACGCGGGATGACGGCGGAACGCGGACACCCCTGTTTCCGCGAGCCGCCGAGTACGCCACAGGCCCGTCGCGATCCTCGTACCGGGGTCGCGACGGGCCTGTGGCGTTCGGCGTACGTCCGTCCGCCGCCCGCTACTTGCGGTCCGTGAAACGGATGTCCAGGCTGCGCAGGTACGTCTGGAGGCCGGCGTCCTGGATCGGGATCAGGTGGGCGGGCGCACCCGATTCGTTGTGGTGCGCATGCCACTTGCCCGGAGGCGTGACGAACGCGCCGCCCGGCTCCCAGTCCACGCGCACCGGGTCGACGATCTCGCCGCGCTCGTCGAGCCGGTCGCCCAGCAGCGAGAAGCAGCCCGGCCGGCAGTCGAGGATCAGGTCCAGCGCCACCGACTGGTGCCGGTGCGGGCGCTGGATCTGCCCGACGGGCAGCAGGCCGAACATCGCCCACAACACGTGCGTGACGGTCAGCGTCTGATCCTGCCCGGCGTTGTTGAGCAGCACGCTCACCCGGTTCTTGGCGTTCGCCCCGGGGGCGTTGGCGATCGCGTCCAACTCGGCGACCGCGCGCTCGCGCGAGAACTTGGTGGGGCGGAACTTCGGGCCGTCGGGCCGGACTCCCAGGTAGCGCAGCAGCGGCTCGTCGTGCACCCAGTACATGACCGTGTCCGCGTCGGCGTGGTGCACCACCTCGCCCACCGCGGGCAGGACGATGAAGTCGCCCTTCTCCCACCGGGCGACGCGGCCGCCGACCACCGAGGTGCCGCGCCCGTACATGACGTAGTAGAGCTGCGAGGTCGCGTTGGCCGCGAGTGCCAGCCGGTCGCCGCGGTTGACGCGGACGAAGCTCGCCAGCAGTGCGGGACTGGTCGCCGGACCGCCCTCGACGCGCAGCGGCTCGGCCAGGTCGAGCGGGATCGCCCGCGACGGCCCGTCGCCGTGCAGCGCGGCCGGGAACACCACCGCCGGGAGCTCGGTCGTGAACCCGGCGCCGATCGGGTTCGCCGCCTTGCTGTACTCCCAATAGCGGGCGTCCGCGGACCAGTCGTCGGCCAGGGCGTCGAGGCGCCCCTCGAAGCCGTGGGTCGCGACGTCGACCACCGGGGGCGCGGGCACCGTGGGGTCGAAGAGCGTGTCATTCGTCAGATCGATCGACGTCATGCGCCCGATGCTGCCAGCAAAGACGGGCGGGCGGTACGACGAGGATCACCCCACGCCGTACCGCCCGCCCGGTCATCGCCCCTACCGCCCCGGGAGGGCGGTACGGGTTCCGTCAGTTCCTGCGGTCCACCACCGCCCCGGTCCTGGCGTCCCAGACGATGTAGCCCTTCTGGAAGTTCTGGCGCCGTCCGTTGGGCACGCCGAACTCCTCGGTCGTCGGGAACCCGAGGTAGGAGTTCTCCCACCCGAGCTGCCCGTAGCGCGTCTGGATCGCGCCGTAGACGGCGTGCGACCCGGAGGCCGGCGACCAGTACACGAGGCCGAACTGGAAGGTGTTGAAGCGGCCGTACACCCGCGGGGTGGCGGTCTCACTGCTGGAGGGGAAGCCGAGGCGGCCGTTGTCCCAGCCGTACTCGCCCCACTTGGTGCGGATCGAGCCCATCACCATCTGGGCGCCGGTGCCCGGGGACCACACGATGGTGCCGCCCTCGAACTCGTTGAAGCGGCCGCCCGGGCGGCCGGTGGGCAGTTCGTCGGTCGTCGGGAACCCGAGGACGCCCCAGTCCCACTTCAGCTCGCCGTACTTGCCCAGGATGGCGCCGTAGACGGCGTGCGCCCCGGTCCAGCCGGACCAGGTGATCGGCCCGTTCTGGAAGTTGTTGTACCGGCCGCCGGGCTTGCTGGTACCCAGCTCGTCGGTGGTCGGGTAGCCCATCGGGCCGCGTTCCAGGCCGAGTTGGGCCCACTTCGTGTAGATCGCGCCGTGCACCGTGTGGGCGCCGGTCTGCGGCGTCCAGTAGGTCGAGGCGCCGTACTCGAAGTTGTTGTAGCGGCCGACCCCGTCCGCCGTGGTGAGTTCGTCGGTGGTCGGGGCGCCGAGGAAGCCCGGGCCGCCGTTGGCAAGGTAGTTCGTGAGGATGCCGCCCTCGACGATGTGCGCGCCGGACTGCGGCGTCCAGTACATCCGCCCGTTCTGGAACTCACGGGTGCGCAGGGTGGCGTTGCCGGTCTCGGCGCCCAGCGGGGCGCCGAGCTTGGTGGCCGCCGGCTTGTCCGTCGCGAGGCGCTTGTCGATCGGCGTCTCGTACGTGACGGCCAGCTCCACGTCGCGGTCCGGCATCGTCATGTCGTGCACGCGCGCGCCGCCGTCGCCCCACGACTTGAACGTCGCCACGCCGTCGATCGCGGTCTCCGCCGCCACCAGCGACAGCTTCGAGCCGACCGTGACCGGGACGGTCTGCGCGTCCCGCGAGTTGATGGTCACCGCGGCCGGGGTGGTCGACCGGACGGTGAGGTTCATCAGCTTCGGCCACGCCTTGTAGGACCGCTGCGTCGTGACGCCGTTCGCGTCCGTCACGAACGCGGTGATCTGCATGTGCGTGTCGTCGCCGTGGTCCTCGAACGGCACGCTGTACTCGGGCCCGGTGTACGCCTTGCTCGGGTGCGAGTGGCAACCGCCCCCGTAGCAGTGGAACATCACCGATTCCCAGCGGACCGAGAGCTGCTTCGGCGTGCCGTCGAGCTCCAGTTCGTCGGCGTCGGTGGCGTTCGCCTTGATGACCAGCGCCTCGTTCACCTTGAACTTGTGGTTCTCGGCCGGGGCCTCGAGCCATTCGATGGCGGGCGCGTGGTTGGCCGGCACCACCTTGAGCTTGTACGTGCCGACCTTCCCGCCGGGGTCCTTGACGGTCAGGGTCGCCGTGTAGTCCCCGGCTTCCTCGTACTGGTGGCTCGCGGTGACCCCGGTGCCCTCCTGGCCGTCCCCGAAGTCCCATTCGTAGGTCAGGACGTCGCCGTCCAGGTCCGTCGACGCGGAGGCGTCGAACTGCACGGTGAGAGTGGCCGGTTCGACCGTCGTCGTGGCCTTGGCGACCGGGGCGCGGTTGCCGCCCTCGTACACCAGGCGCTTGAGGACGTTCGCGCAGATGTCGGCCATCACGAGGTCGCCGTTGGGGGCCGCGGCGAACTTCACGATGCAGTTGCCGCCGCCCTCCTGCATCGGCACGGTCTCCTTGCTGAAGACCGTCGGCACGGGGGCCGGCAGCAGCTTGCCCTGCGCGTCGCGCAGCTTCATGTTGCTGACGGTCTGCAGTGCGTAGTCCGCGAAGAAGTACGTGCCGCGGTACTGCTCGGGGTACGAGGTCCCGGTGTAGACGATGCCGCCCGTGACGCTCGCGTTCTTGCCGGCGTGGCTGTACGTGTGCAGCGGCTTGGTCGCGGTAACCCCGAAGCAGCCGGGCAGGTCGCGGTAGCCGCCGGTGGTGTCGTTGCCCTCCCAGCACGGCCAGCCGAGGTTGTCCCCGGCCTTGACCATGTTGATCTCTTCCCACCAGTTCCAGCCCACGTCGCCCACGATCGGCGCGCCGGTGACCGGGTCGAGGGTGAAGCGGAACGGGCTGCGGAAGCCCTTCGCGTAGACCTTGCTGCTCCACGAGTTCGGCGTGGCGGCCTGGTAGTACGGGTTCGTGGGGACGCCCGCGCCGTCCTTGGTGATGTGCAGGAGCTTGCCGTACGGGCTCTCCAGGTTCTGCGCGTCGAGTGCCAGCGGGTCGACGCGGATGAAGTCGGCGGAGTCGCCGATGCTGACCCACACCGTGCCGTCGGCCGCGGCCGTCACGCCGCTGATGCCGTGCACCGCGGTGCGGGCGGGGGCTTCGAGGAGGACCTTCTCGGTGCCGAGGCCGACCGGCTTCGGGGCGGCGCCCGCGGAGAACTCCACGGTGAAGCGGCCGAGCCGCATCACGCCGGTGTCGGTCGTACGCGAGACGTAGAGGAAACCCGAGGTCGCGAAATCGGGGGCCACCGCGATACCGGTCAGGCCGAGGTCCTGGTCGTCGCGGACCGGAAGGTCGCCGAGCGGCGTCACTTCACCGGTGGGGGAGACATAAGCAAGGTGTCCGGATTTTCCGGCAGATATATAGCCGTCGTCCGGGGTGTACGCGATATCCGTCGGCAAAGACTCCTGGCCGGTGGGCATTTCCCGTATCGAGAAGCCGGCGGGCAGAGTTTGGGCGGCCTCGCTCTTCTGGGCCAGGGAATAGCCGAGTACGGATGCGGTGACGGCCAGGACGATCGCCAGAGCGGTCAGCAGATGGCGTATTGATCTACGCACGGGAGGACGGCGGTGGCTGATTACGGGACTGCTAATGGGACTACTCCTCGTACCCGCGCAATGACAGCGTGGAGTGCACGACAGGGATGTGGGTCGGATGACGCTACACGCGACGCGTGGGGCGGAAAAGCGTTCATGAGGGAATTCCCCGTCACATTTTGGTGTCCGGTCCGAAGGCATCCCTGCCCCGCGCGCGGGGCACTCGGACAAAACACCCGACACGACAACGGAGGCCCCCATAAAGTCTCCAGAGGCACACCGTTCCGCGGACTTCGCTCCGCACCGCCCGCACCTCCCTCACCGCTCCCACCGCAAGGGGTTCTTCATGACCGAGCTCGTGCCCCCGCCGCCCTTCGAGCCGCTCCGCGAGGACTGGTCGACCGCCGTCGCGATCGTCGCGCACCCGGACGACATGGAATACGGCGCCGCCGCGGCCGTCGCCCGCTGGACCGACCAGGGCAAGACCGTCGTGTACGTCATGGTCACCAGCGGCGAGGCCGGCATCGACGGCATGCACCCGGACAAGGCCAAGCCGCTGCGCGAGGCCGAGCAGATCGCCTCGGCGCAGATCGTCGGCGTCGACGTCGTGGAGTTCCTCGGCCACCCGGACGGCGTCCTGGAGTACGGGCTGCCGCTGCGCCGCGAGATCGCCCGCGTGGTCCGCCGGCACCGGCCCGACATCGTCATCACCGGCAACTGGCGGGAGACGTACGGCGGCACGGTCCCCAACCAGGCAGACCACATCGCCACCGGGCGGGCCGTCCTGGACGGCGTCCGCGACGCGGGCAACCGCTGGATCTTCCGCGAGCTCGCCGAGTCCGAGGGCCTGGAGCCCTGGAACGGCGTGCGGCAGATCTGGGCGGCCGGCTCCCCGGACGCGGCGCACGCCGTCGACACGACGGCCACTTTCGGGCGCGGCGTGGCCTCGCTGGAGGCCCATGCCGCCTACCTCGCGGGCCTCGGCGGCTCGGCCGGGAACATGGGCGACGCGTCCGAGTGGCTGGAAGGCTTCGCCCGCGGCGCCGGCACGCGCCTGGGCACCCGCTACGCCGCCTCCTTCGAGGTCGTCCCGCTCACCTTCGAGTGACCGCGGTCGCGGCGGCGGTCCGGCCGGACCGCCGCCGCGACGGCCGGGGACGTGGCGCCGACCGGCCCGGGACGTGGCGCCGACCGGGTGGGGATCGTCACGACTACGTGTTTTCCATAACCATTGACGTCGTCAAGGAACCTTACCTATCGTGCGGCCGTGGCCGACTTCAATCTCGCCGACCTCTGGGAGCTGCTCGCGGACGCGGGCGGCGACACCGAGGTGCTTGTCGCAGGCGATCAGCGACGCACGTACCGCCGACTCGACGAGCGGGCGAACAGACTTGCCCACCACCTCGCGGCGGCGGGGGTGGGACCGGGCGACCACATCGGCGTCTACAGCTTCAACCGGGCCGAGTTCGTGGAGACGCTGCTCGCCGCGTGGAAGCTCCGCGCGGTCCCGGTCAACATCAACTACCGCTACGTCGAGGCGGAGCTCCAGTACCTGCTGGGCGACGCCGACCTGGTGGCGATGGTCTACGAGCGCGGGTACGCGGACCGGCTGTCAGCGGTGGCGGGGGAGTTCCCGGCGCTGAAGACGTTCGTGTCGATCGCCGACGACCAGGGCGCCGTCGAGGACGTCCCGGGCGCGGTCGACTACGAGGCCGCCCTGGCCGCCGCCTCCCCGGAGCGCGGGTTCGGGCCGCGGAGCGCCGACGACCGCTACGTCGTCTACACCGGCGGCACCACCGGCATGCCCAAGGGCACGATGTGGCGCCACGAGGACATCTTCTTCGGGGCGATGGGCGGAGGCGGCTGGCCGGGTACGCCCATCGCCGCGCCCGCGGACATCACCCGCAACGCCGAGCGCGACTTCCGGCTGACCTTCATGCCCGCCGCACCGCTCATGCACGGTGCCGCGCAGTGGTTCGCGATCGGCGGGCTGCTGGCCGGCAACCGCATCGTGCTCTACACGGAGCGCAAGTACGACGCCGACGGGCTGCTGGCCATCGCGGAGCGCGAGCAGGTGTCGTCGATCCAGATCGTCGGCGACGCCATGGGCCGCCCGCTCGCGGACGCGGCGAAGGCCGGGGACCACGACCTCTCCAAGCTCTACGTCATCGGCTCCGGCGGCGCGGTGCTGTCCGAGGCCGTCAAGGACGAGCTGAAGGCCGTCGTGCCGCACCTGATGATCAACGACAGCTACGGCAGCTCCGAGCTGGGCGCGGGCGGCAGCGGCGTCAAGAAGGAGTCCGTGGACAAGGACGACGCGGCCGGCAACGCGCCGCGGTTCCTGATGGGACCTCAGGTCACCGTGCTGGACCTGGAGTCCCTGCGTCCGGTCGAACCCGGGTCGGGCGTGGTCGGCAAGATCGCGCGGTCCGGGCACATCCCGCTCGGCTACTGGAAGGACGAGGTCAAGACCGCCGCGACCTTCCCGGTGGTCGACGGCGTGCGCTACGTGGTGCCGGGCGACTTCGGGATGATCGAGGCGGACGGCGCGATCGTCATGCTGGGCCGCGGCTCGGTCTGCATCAATTCCGGCGGCGAGAAGATCTACCCCGAAGAGGTCGAGTCCGCGCTCAAGGCGCACCCGGACGTGTTCGACTGCATCGTGGTGGGCGTGCCCGACGAGCGCTGGGGCGCGCGCGTGGTCGGGGTCGTCGCGCCGCGCGCGGGCACCACCCCGTCCTACGACGAACTCGCGGAGCACTGCCGCTCGTTGCTCGCCGGCTACAAAGTCCCCCGGGCGGTCGTCCTGACCGAGGAGATCGGCCGGACCAACGTCGGCAAGGCCGACTACGCCTGGGCGTCCAGAGTCGCGGCGCAGGCCTCCTGAGCCCCCGAGCCCCCGAAACGCAGGCCCCCGAGCCGCAAAGCCCCGAGCCGCAAGGCCCCCCGAGCCCCCCGAAGACCAGCAGCATCGCCGATCAGCCCAGCGCCGAGAGGACGACCGCGTGTCGACACAGACAAGCAGCACCATCCAGTTCCCGTACAAGCGCACGCTCGGACCGGTCATCAGCCGGTTCTTCTCGGAGCTGACCGCGCAGCGCATCGTCGGGATCCGCAGCGGCGAGCGGGTCATCGTGCCGCCGATGGAGTACGACCCGGAGACCGGCAACCAGTTGGAGCCGGACTTCGTCGAGGTCGGCCCGGCCGGGACCGTGGTGTCCTGGACCTGGGTCGCCGAGCCCGGCAAGCACCACCCGCTCGACCGGCCGTTCGCGTACGCGCTGATCAAGCTGGACGGCGCCGACACCAACATGCTGCACGCGCTCGACGCGGGCAGCGAGGACGCGGTGTCGACCGGCATGCGTGTGGTGCCGCGCTGGCGCGACGAGCCGGTCGGCCGTATCGACGACATCGTGGCGTTCATCCCCGGCGAGACCCCCGAGGGGCCGGCCGCGGGCGAGGCGCAGGACGTCCAGACGATGGACTTCTTCTCCACGATCACCTACACCGACGTGCTCTCGCCGACGCTGGAGCGGTACGCGGCCAGCATGCGCGCGGGCGTCCTCACCGGCCAGCGCTGCCCCCGGTGCAACCGCGTCTTCCTCGGCCGCGGCTACTGCTCGGTGGACGCCATCACCCTCGGCCCCGAGCTCGACGAGACCCTGCCGGACATCGGCACCGTGTCGAACTACACGATCGTCACGCCGACCCCGTACCCGGGCCAGAAGGAGACCGAGCCGTTCGCGCGCGCCTCGGTGGTCCTGGACGGCGACGAGATGGTCATCGCGCAGCAGCAGATCATCGGCATCCCGGCGAGCGAGATCCGGGTCGGCATGCGCGTCAAGGCGCAGTGGTTCCCCGCCGCCGAGCGCGACGCCGCCGAGATCACCAGCAAGGGCTGGGGCACCGTGGCCGGCTTCATCGAAGGCTGGCTGCCGACCGGCGAACCCGACCTGCCCGCCGAGCAGTTCCTCAACCGGGTGTTCTGACCGTGGCCACTCAGGAGACAGGCATCGTGCGTAACGACACAGACATCGCGGTGGTCTCCACCGCGTACCTCCCCTCCGTCCGCCGCAATGAGATCTCCGAGACGGAGATGCTCATCGCGGTCGTCGACGAGGCCCTGGGCAAGGTCGGGCTCAAGCGCTCGGACATCGGCTTCAGCTGCCAGGGTTCGTGCGACTACATCTCGGGCGGCACCTTCTCGTTCGTGCCGAACCTCGACGCGATGGGCGCGTGGCCGCCGATCCACGAGTCGCACGTCGAGATGGACGGCGCCTGGGCGCTGTACGAGGCGTGGGTCCGCATGCAGCACGGCGACGTCGAGATCGCCGTCGCGCTGGGCTCCGGCAAGTCGTCGACCGGCGACCCGGCGGAGATCTACCCGCTCGAACTCGACCCCTACTACCTGGCCCCGCTCGGCCCGGACCCGGTGTCGCTCGCGGCCCTCCAGGCCCGGCAGCTGATCGAGTCGGGCAAGACCACCGAGCGCGAACTCGCGGAGATCGCCGTGCGGTCGCGTCGGGACGCGGCGAACAACCCGAAGCAGCAGGTGCGTTCGGCGGAGACCGACGTCGAGAAGCTGCTCGCCGAGCCGTACCTGCGCTCGCCGCTGCGCAAGAGCGACCTGCCGCCCATCTCGGACGGTGCGTCCTGCGTGGTGATGGCGACCGCCAGGCGCGCCCGCGAACTGGTGGCGCGCCCGGCCTGGATCACCGGCCTCGACCACCGCAGCGAGGTGCACAACCCGGCGCTCCGCGACCTGACCGACTCGCCGTCGACGCGCCTGGCCGCGGAACGGGCCGGCGGCGTCGCGGGGGTGGAAGTGGCGGAGCTGATGGCCCCGTTCACCTCGCAGGAGGTCGTCCTGCGGCAGGCCCTCGGGCTGGGCGACGACGTCGTGATCAACCCGTCGGGCGGCCCGCTGACCGGGAACCCGCTCATGTCGACGGGCCTGACCCGCATCGTCGAGGCGGCCGAGCAGATTATCTCCAACGGCCGCAACCGCACGCTGGCGCACGCCACTTCGGGCCCGCTGCTCCAGCAGAACCTGGTGTGCATTCTGGAAGGTGACAACTGATGGGACACGAGCCTGTCGCGGTCGTCGGCATCGGCCAGACGAAGCACAAGAAGCGCCGCGACGACCTGTCGATGGCCGGCCTGGTCCGCGAGGCCGCGCAACGCGCCCTCGACGACGCCCAGATGACGTGGTCGGACATCGACGCGGTCGTCATCGGCAAGGCGCCGGACATCTTCGAGGGCGTCATGAAGCCCGAGCTCTACCTCGCCGACGCGCTCGGCGGGGCGGGCAAGCCGGTCTTCCGCGTGCACACCGCCGGTTCGGTGGGCGGCTCGACCGCCATCGTGGCGTCGCACCTGGTGAGTTCGCGGGTGCACAAGCGCGTGCTCGCGGTGGCGTGGGAGAAGCAGTCCGAGGGCAACGCGCAGTTCGGCCTCGGCGGCGGCAAGTCCGGGTCGATCGGCGCGGGCGGGGCGTTCGCGCCGTGGATCCGGGCGTACATCCAGAAGTCCGGGGCGCCCGAGCACATCGGGTGGCAGGTCGCGGTCAAGGACCGGCAGAACGCGCTGCGCAACCCGTACGCGCACCTGCACCTGAAGGACATCTCCATCGACAAGGTGCGCGAGTCGCCCATGATGTGGGACCCGCTGCACTTCCTGGAGTCGTGCCCGTCGTCGGACGGCGCCGGCGCGATCGTGCTGACCGACAAGGCCGGCGGGCTCGCGGCGGAGGCCGACGGCCGCCCGCCCGCGTGGGTGCTGGGCACGTCGATGCGCTCGGAGCCGTCGTCGTTCAACGGCCGCGACCCGATCCGCCCGCAGGCCGGGGTCGACTGCGCGTGGGACGTCTACAAGCAGGCCGGGATCACCGACCCGCGCAACCAGATCGACGTCGCCGAGTTGTACGTGCCGTTCTCGTGGTACGAGCCGATGTGGCTGGAAGGCCACGACATCGCGCCGGTGAACGAGGGCTGGAAGATGGTCGACCGCGGTGAGACCGCGTTCGGCGGCTCGTTCCCGGTCAACCCGTCGGGCGGCGTGCTGTCGTCGAACCCGATCGGCGCGTCCGGCATGCTCCGCTTCCTCGAGGCGGCGCTCCAGGTCCGCGGAGCCGCGGGCGAGCACCAGGTGGACGGCGCGCGGGTGGCCCTCGCGCAGGCGTACGGTGCCGCCGCGCAGTACTTCGCGATGTGGGCGGTCGGCTCGCAGCTCCCGTCGAGCTGATCCGCACGGCGACGACGGGCCGGACCGCGCGTGGGATGCGGTCCGGCCCGTCCGTCTGCCTGCGGTGACGTGTCGGTGCCGACCGCTGTCCCGGCACCCGGGGATTTGTAAGGTTGCCTGACCTTGTATTGGTCAAGCATCCTGTCTACGCTCCTCGCATGAAGCCACCGATCTGCGAAAAGCTCGGGATCGAGTTCCCGATCTTCGCGTTCTCCCACTGCCGGGACGTCGTCGCCGCGGTCAGCCGCGCGGGCGGCTTCGGTGTCCTCGGCGCCCTCGCGTTCAGCCCGGACCAGCTCGAGATCGAGCTCGCCTGGATCGACGAGCACGTCGACGGCCGCCCGTACGGCGTGGACCTCGCCATCCCGATGAAGTACCTCGGCAAGGGCGGCGGCGACGCGGCCGCGCCGGGGAACCTGGAGAAGCTGATCCCGGAAGCCCACTGGAAGTTCGTCGACGAACTTCTCGCGGCGCACGACATCCCGCCGCTGCCCCCGGAGCTGGAGGGCAAGGCGGCCAAGGCCGCCGGGCTCAACGTCGACCTGGAGTCGCGCGCCCAGATCGACACCGCGCTCAAGCACCCGCTCGTCAAGATGTTCGTCAACGCGCTGGGCCCGCCGCCCGCCGACATCATCGACGCCTGCCACGACGCGGGTGTGCTGGTCGGCGCGCTGTGCGGCAGCCCGCGCCACGCGCAGAAGCAGGTCGAGGCCGGCGTCGACGTCGTCGTCGCACAGGGCACCGAAGCCGGCGGCCACTGCGGCGAGATCTCCACGATGGTGCTGATCCCGCAGGTGGTCGACGTGGTCGGCCCCGACGTCCCGGTGCTCGCCGCGGGCGGTATCGGCGGCGGCCGCCAGATGGCCGCCGCGCTCGCGCTGGGTGCCCAGGGCGTGTGGACCGGCAGCATCTGGCTGACCGTCACCGAGGCGGACACCCACGAGACTTCCGTGCAGAACCTGCTGGAGGCCAAGTCCACGGACACCGTGCGCTCGCGCTCGATGACCGGGAAGCCGGCGCGCCAGTTGCGCACCGCGTGGACCGAGGCGTGGGAGGACGAGAACAACCCCGACCCGCTGCCGATGCCGCTCCAGGGCCTCATCTACAACAAGGCCGCGCGCCGATTCACGCGGACGAAGAACAAGGAGCTCAACGGCTGGCCGGTCGGCCAGATCGTGGGCGCCATCGACCGCGTCCGGCCGACCCAGGAGGTCGTGCTGACGATGGTGCAGGAATGGGTCGACGCGACCGAGCGCCTGAACGCGCTGCTCGCCGACGACTGAGCGCTTCCGACGGCTGGACGCTTCCGAGGACTGAGTGCTTCCGAGGGCTGAGGGGCTCCGCGGGAGTACCAGGTGCTTCGGGGTGGTCGAGGCGCGCTCGCGGGGGCGAGACGCGTCAGAGGGTGTGCCCGCCGGGCTGGTGGTGGCGGCGGGCACACCCTCGGTCGTGTCTTCGAACTCCCGCCGATTTTTGGGGAGTTCGAAGACACTCCCGCGCCGCGTGCCGCGGCCGTGGGGCGTACGGCCGCAGCCCGCGCGTTCGGGGGCCGTGCACCTACACCCCGTGGTGCGAGCCGGTGAGGCGGTTGACCCGGATGTCGAAGTCCCGGTCGTCGGCCATCTGTTCGACGTCCGGCCAGATCGCCACGATCACCAGGATGATCAGCGTGACGAGGCTGATGCCGGTGATCATCGGGGCAAGGAACTGCGTCGGCTCGGCACCGTGCAGGTGGTCGAGCGTCCGGCTGCCCGGCGCGCTTTCGCCGGCCCGCATCGCGTACATGCCGGTGTAGTGCATCCCGGTCACCGCGAGCCCCATCACCGGGACCGCGGCGACGGTCGCCTTGATGCCGCGCACGTGAAGTGCCGCCCATAGCGCGGCGGTTGCCGCGATGATGGCGACGACCAGCGACAGCACGACGATGCGCGCGTCGTACGTGATCGGCTGCGACGTCTTCATCGCCGCCATCCCGAGGTAGTGCATGCCGCCCACGCCCGTGCCGGTGATCGCGCCGCCGGCCAGCAGCGTCGAACGGCGGCTGCCGCCGCCGATCGCCAGGGCGAGCCCGATGCCGACCACCAGGACGGACAGCAGCATGCTCGCGAGGGTGAGCGGGATGTCGTACCTGACCTCGCGGCCCGGGATGCTGAATCCGAGCATCGCGATGAAGTGCATGACCCATATACCGGTGCCGCCGAGCGACAAGGCCGCCAGGGCGAGCCAACGGGCACGCACCGCACCGGCGGTGGCCTGGGCCCGGGCGCTGCACAGGAGGCCCAGGCAGGCCCCCGTGCACGACATCAGGAACGCGAGACCAGGGGTGAGCGGGCCGTACGTGAAGTGGTCCATGGTGGTTCGCGCCGCGGCGTACCCGCTCGTTCACGGGGACCGCGGCCCTCCTCTCGGCCACCAGCGTGACCGCGCGTGATGCGCCGTTTCCGCAAAGTGCCGGGAATCGTCCGCATGGTCCGTGCGCGGGCGTATAGTTCGCCCGGCCCGTGGGAGCGCACGCGGGCGCGCGGACGGCGCATACCGCTCCGGAAGGCTCAGGCCGCGGCCGGGATCCTGGCCAACTTCCCGCGCATGTCCGGGACTTCACCGTGCCACTCGGCACGTCGCTGGTACGCCTCGCCGGCCCGCAGCACGGTGGCTTCGTCGAACGGCCGACCGGAGATCTGCATCCCGAGTGGCAGCCCGCCGTCGCCGAAGCCGATCGGCACCGACAGCGTCGGGTTGCCGACCGCACTCCAGTACGGCGTGTGCACCGCCGAACGGAACACCGCCATGAACCCCGGGGTGTCGAGGGTGTCCACGCGCGGCGCCCCGACGGTCGCGGTCGGCGTCACGACCAGATCCACCTTGTCGAGCAGGGTGTTGACGGCCCGCTGGCCGGTACGGCGCACGCCCTGAGCCCGGACGAAGTCCGCCGCCGTGTAGAACGCGCCGGTGGTGAAGGCCGTGCGCCCCACCTGGCCGAACTCCTCCCAGCGGGTGGTGAGATCGGGCGCGTGGTGGGCCAGCGCCTCAGCGGCGAGGGTGAGCATGTCGGCGGCGTACAGCTCGCGCACGAACGGGAGTTCCACGTCGACGATCACCGCTCCCGCGGCGGCCAGCACGTCGAGGGCGGAGCCGAAGCGCAGCGGCAGCGCGGGGTCGGCGAGGTCGCCGCCGATCCGCAGCAGCGGGTCCACGCCGACGCGTACGCCGTCCAGTTGGCCGGTGAGGAGAGCGGGGTAGTCGGGGACGGCCCGGTCCGCGCAGCGGTGGTCGGCCGCGTCGTAGCCCGCCATGACGGACAGCATGAGGGCGCAGTCCTCGGCGGTGCGGGCCACCGGGCCGATGTGGTCGAGCGGCCTGCCGTCGCCCGCGTCCACCGGACTGGGCACCCGCCCGCTCGTCGGGCGCAGCCCGGTCACGCCGCAGAACGCGGCCGGCATCCGGATGCCGGCCGCGCCGTCCGCGCCGACGCCGGCGGGGAAGATGCCGGCGGCCACGCCGTTCGCGGTGCCCGAACCGCCGCCGCCCGCCCAGGTCGCGGGGTTCCACGGGTTGCGCGGTACCGCGGTGGGGCGTCCGGGGTCGGGCAGGCCGATGGTGAACTCCATTGCGGTGGTGGCGCCGAGCACGATCGCTCCGGCGGCGCGCAGCCGGGCGACGGCGGTGGAGGTGCCCAGCAGATCGCGCACGCCGAGCGGGATGCCGTGCAGCGGCCCCCGGACGCGCCCGGCCTCGCGGTCGGCGTCGGCGCGTTCCGCCTCGAACAGCGCCTCGTCGTCGCGCCGTTGGACGAACGTGCCCAGACGCCCGCCGAACCGGTCGGCGCGCTCGATCGCCGCCGCGACGAGTTCGAGGGACGTGGTCCTGCCGTCCCGCAGCACACGGGCCGTCTCGACGACGGACATCGGCTCGGGCATGCGCCTGCCTCCCCCTGGTGGGCTCCGCTCCGGGTCCGGTCCTCCGGGCCTCCGGTCCGGGGCCGGCCGCGGCGTGTGCCGCGCCCGGACCGTTCCCGGAACAGCCTGCGACGCAGGGGTTGCGGGAGCGTCACCCAGGCGTGTCCGGGGCGTTACGGATCGACGCGGACCGGGACGGCTGTCGACGCGGCTGTCGGCGGGCTGTCGGCGGGGCTGTCGGTACGGCCTACTGCACGGCTGTCGGCAGGGCTGTCGATCCGGCCGGGGTCACCGCACTATCGGCGCGGATTGCGGAAGAAGTCCTCGTGCGTCTCGGGTCCTTCGCCCGGCGGCCGGGACTCCCCGGGGCGCCGCCGCGGCATCCCCCGACCGCCGCGCGGCGGGGTGGAATTCGGAATTCCGTTTCCGTTCGCACCGGGCCGCGCCACGTTCGGCGCGGTGAATCCGGGACGGCCCCATACGGAATCGTCCACGGTGTCGTCCGGACCGGGCGGCGGGGGTGCGGGGCGGGCCGCATGGCGGGTGGGCCGGGCGGCCCGGATGGTGGTGCGCCGACGGATTACCTGGTCCTGCGTCAACCGGTTGAGCCGGGCTCCGAGTTCGGCCTCCTCGCGCATTTCCTCCTCGGTGGGCGAGAGCGCCACGATGAAGAGCGTGACAAACGTGAAGAGACTGATTCCGGTGATCAACGGGGCCAGGAACTGTACGGGCTCGGCGCCGTGCGCGGCCCGGCTCGCACCGCTCATGTCGACACTCATCGAGGACATTCCGGTGTAGTGCATTCCGCTTACCGCGAGGCCCATGATCAATGCCGCGCCCGAAGTCGCCGCGGGGCCTCTGATGTTGAATGCCATCCACAATGCGGCGGTGGCCGCGACCACCGCGATTCCCACCGACACCGCGACGATCAGGGTGTCGTACTCGACCGAGGCGCGCAGCCACATCGCGGACATCCCGAGGTAGTGCATGCTGGCCACGCCGCCGCCGGTCAGCGTGCCGCCGACCAGCAGGGCCGCCACGCGGTTGCCCGCGTACCCGACGATCGTCAGGCCGATTCCGACGACCACGACCGCGACGATCAGACTGATGATCGTGCGACGCACCTCGTAGCGAATCGGAGTTCCGTCGACCGAGAATCCGAGCATCGCAATGAAATGCATGACCCAGATTCCGGTTCCGCCGATCGACAGGGAGGCGAGAACCAGCCACCGCCCGCGTGCCCAGCCTTGTGCGGCCCGGGCCCGGGACGTGCACAGCAGGCCCAGCGCCGAGCCCAGGCACGACATCACATATGCGAGTGCGGGGGTGATGGGTCCTGACGAGAAATGGTCGATCGTCCCCATTTCACCGAGCCTCCTTGATCGTTGGCGTGCCTTCGTCCCCCGCGCACGCAGATCACGGGCCGACGGCCGGACGCCGAAGCGCCCGGCAGGAAACCGGAAATGCGATCGCTGCGGGCCGATGATAGGGGCTGGACAAGTGCGTGTGCACTGCACGCTAACCGGGTGTTTTTTGTTGATCTTGAAGGCTGGTGCGGGTGGTGCGCATTCCGGACCGGAGATAATTCGTCCGTTCCCTCCGGAATGATGGGCCATGGGTGGGGAATTCAGTTGCGCGGACGGTAACGGGCGGCGGCTTTCGGATACAGCGAGCGATATGACGGCACCGTCCCGGCGGCGGTTTCGGTGGATTCCGCCGCAAGCAGTCCGTCGACCACGGCACGGGTCAGGACATCCGCCGCCGCGGCCTGGATCGCGGCCAGCGCGGCCGTTTCGGCATCGATTCCGTACGGGGTGTCGGCGGGTACGGCCGGCAGCGGCTTCGCGCCGGTGGCCATCGCGAAGACCGTGTCGCCGTCGTAGAGCGTGTGCACGGGGCGCAGCGCCCGGGCCAGTCCGTCGTGTGCGGTGCCCGCCATCTTGTGGGCCTGCGCGCGCGTGAGGGCGGCATCCGTCGCCACGACGGCGATGGTGGTGTTCAGAGGCGGGGGGCGGGTGGCGGCGCCGCGTGCGGGTCCTGCGGGCCTTGCGGGGCTGTCGGCGTCGTCGGCATCGTCACCCTCGCCGGTGGCCTCGACGGCGAAGTAGGCGATAGCGGCCGCGTGTTCGCCGTCCTCCGGAGCGGCCAGCGGGAACTCGCCGGGCAGGCCCAGGCCGACGCCGTACGGCAGCCCGCAGACCGGGTCGACGGCCGACCCGGCCGCGTTGACGACCGCGACGGCCGCCACGGTCACCCCGCCCTCCAGGACGCAACTCGCGGTGCCCACACCGCCCTTGAGGCCGCCGACCACCGCGCCCGTGCCGGCGCCGACGCAGCCCGTCGCCACCGCCGCGCCCTCCGGCGAGTCCGCGGCGCGTTCGGCGGCCGTCCGCCCGAGCGCGGCGTCCGGGCGGCGGCGGAAGTCCCCGCCCCGGCCGAGGTCGAAGACGGTGGCCGCGGGCACCACCGGGACGACCTCGTGCGGAGCTTCGCCGACGGGGAACCCGCGGCCCTGTTGCTCCAGCCACGCGACGACGCCTGACGCGGCGTCGAGTCCGTACGCGCTCCCGCCGGTGAGGGCGATCGCCTCGATGCGGGGGACGAGGTTGCGCGGGTCCAGGGCGTCGGTCTCACGGGTGCCGGGACCGCCGCCGCGCACGTCCACCGCGGCGACCGCACCGCCGGGCGGGGCGAGGACGACGGTGACCCCGGTCAGGGCGCCCTCGCCGGTGTAGGACGCGTGTCCGACGCGCAGCCCGGCGACATCGGTAAGGGCGTTGCGCGGCCCGGGAGTCGGGGCGTACGGGGTGGGGGTGGCGACCGGCGGCGTCGGGGTCGGGACGGGTTCGGTCATGTGGGCCTCCGTTAGGTTGTCAGGCGGCCCGGGAGGGCCGGATGCGGCTGGTGCGAGCGGTGGCGGTCGGTTCGACGATCACACCGTGCCCGGTGTTTCCGCGTCCGACGCGCCGGGCCCGGCCCGCCGCACCGTGATCCACTATGTGAGAAACGTATCTCGAATCATGAGATTCCATGTAGTGTGCATGCTGTTCCGCCGGGGTGGTCCGGCGGGGGAGGGGTGCCCATGACTGCGGGAGGCGGGGGTTCGAACCGGCGGTGGCTGATGCTCGGCATCGGCATGACCGCGCAGTGCGCGTCCTGCGTGTTCCTCTACGGACTCGCCTACCTCGTCCCGGTGTTGCGCGCCGAAGAGGGCCTGTCGCTGACGACCGCGGGCATCCTCGTCACGTGCCCGACGATCGGGCTGATGTGCACGCTGGTCCTGTGGGGTGCCGCCGCCGACCGGTTCGGCGAGCGCGTCGTCATGGCCTCCGGCCTGCTGCTGGCGGGCGGGGCCATGGGGCTGGCGGTCGCGGGCGACGGAGTCGTCTGGATGGGCTCGTGGCTCGCCGTCGCGGGAGCGGCGAGCGCCTCGGTCAACGCGGCGAGCGGGCGCGTCGTCCTGGGCTGGTTCGGCCCGGAGCAGCGCGGAGTCGCCATGGGCGTACGGCAGATGGCGCAGCCGCTGGGCATGGTCGCGGCGGCGCTGGTGCTGCCGCCGATCGGCACCGCGTACGGCTTCCGCGCGGCGCTGCTGTTCCCCCTGGCCTTCTGTGTGCTGGCCGGGATCGCGATCGCGCTGTTCGTCGTCGACCCGCCGCGCGCCGCCGCGGTCGAGGGCGCCGCGAAGTCGGGCTCGCCGTACGGCACTCCGGTGCTGTACCGGATCCACGCGGCGAGCGCGCTGCTGGTGATACCGCAGTTCGTGGTGGTCTCGTACGCCGCGGACTACCTGGTGCAGGAGCACGGTTGGACCGCGACGTCGGCCGGCCGCCTGCTGGCCGCGGTGCAGGCCGTCGCGGCGGTCTCACGGCTGATCGTGGGGGCGTGGTCGGACCGCATGGGGTCCCGGCTGATACCCATGCGCAGGCTGTCGCTGGCCAACGCCGCGGCCGTCGCGGCACTGGCGCTGGCCGCCTGGCTGAGCTCGTGGCCCGCGATCGTGGCACTGCTGGTCGCCTCGGTGGCGACGGTGTGCTGGAACGGCGTGGCCTTCACGTCGGTCGCCGAACTGGCGGGCAGCGCCTGGGCGGGCCGTGCGCTCGGCATCCAGAACACCGCACAGAACCTGGCGGCGGCCGTCGCGCCCCCGGCGTTCGCGACGGTGATCGGCGGGCCGGGGTACGCGGCGGCGTACGGGATCTGCGCGGCCATCCCCCTCGTGGCGGCGGCCCTGACCCCGGTACGCGCGGAGCCGAAGCGTGCGGCGGCGGTGGCCGCGAGCGGCGCCGCGGAGCCGGTGCGGTCGCCGGGGTAGCCGTTCGGTCGTGGTCGTGGTCGTGGCCGGTGCAGTGTCGACGGCGTCGGTGTCGGCGCCGTCGGCCGGTCAGGTGGCGGAGCCGTCCGCGGTGTCGGTCTCCGATTCCGACTCCGACTCCGATTCCGACTCCGATTCCGACTCCGCGGCGAGCATACGGTCGGCGTACGCCCGCAGGCCGAGCGTGATGACGTCGACGCCGAAGTCGAACCGCTCGTCGCCGTCGCCCTCGACCATCGACGCGAGCATGCCGGTGAGGGTGGGGAATCGTTCCGGCGGAAGGGCGTGGAAGAACTCCCCGAGTTGGCGGAAGTACTCCGCCGTGGCCCCGGGGTTCCGCTTCTCCTCCAGGCTCAGAAGACCCTGCTCGAACGCGGCGGAGGTCGTGTAGAGCGCGAGGAGGTCCGCGGCCCACGAGGCGACCTTGTCGGGCAGGTTGCCGGCCTTGAGCAGGGCGAGCATGGCCTCGATGGCGGTGAGGCTGTTCGGCAGGGTCGGGACCTTGCCGAAGCTGGCCTTGGCGAGGTCGTTGTGCGCGGCGTAGATGTCCCTGATCTGCCGTGCGGCGTCGCGCAGTTGCTCCTGCCAGCGGTCGGGGTCGGGCGGCGGCAGCCGTACTTCGCCGTTCACCCGGTCCAGGACGAGTTCGAGCAGTTCGTCTTTGTTCTGCACGTGCGCGTAGAGCGTCGCGGCGCCGGTGTCGAGGCGTTGCGCGACCCCGCGCATGGAGAGCGCTTCGAGGCCCTCGGTGTCGACGATCTCCAGTGCCGCGTCGACGATCGCCTCCGCGGTGACCGGGGGCTTACGCGGTGCGCGGGCGGGTTTGCGGGCCGCGCGCCACGCGGGCGTCGGCACCTCGGGAACGTCCTGCACCACTCACCTCCGGGACTCGGTGCGAACACTGTACTTGACGCGAACAGTGTTCGTATCTATAACAGTGTTCGTAGGGAACGAACGGTGTTCGTAACACGAACGTCGTTCGACAGGACACCCGAAAACCGCATCCTTCTGGGGGATCCCCGTGACCGCTACCGACGTGACCGCCGCAGACCCGCGGGTGCACGGCGCCGCCGACGGCAAGGCGCCACCGCCGCACGCCACTCCCTACAAGTGGCGCTGGCTCGCCCTCTTCGTCATCCTCGGCGCCGAGCTGATGGACCTGCTGGACAGCACCATCACCAGCGTCGCGGGGCCCCGGATCGAGTCCGCCCTCGGCGGCAGCTACAGCCAGCTTCAGTGGATGTCGGCGGCGTACACGCTGGCGTTCGCGATGCTGCTCATCACCGGGGCGCGGCTCGGCGACATGTTCGGGCGGCGCCGGATGTTCCTGATCGGCACCGCGGCCTTCGCCGTCACCTCGCTCCTGTGCGGGCTGGCGACCTCACCCGAGACGCTGATCGCGTACCGCGCGGTGCAGGGCGTGGCGGCGGCGATGATGGTGCCGCAGGGGCTCGGCCTCCTGCGCGACATGTTCCCGCCCGGCGAACTGGCCGCCGCGTTCGGCATCTTCGGCCCCGTCATGGGCCTGGGCGCGGTCGCCGGCCCGATCATCGGCGGATTCCTGGTCGACGCCGATCTGTTCGGCACCGACTGGCGGGCGATCTTCTTCGTCAACGTGCCGGTCGGCATCGCCGCCTTCGTGGCCGGGATGCGCCTGCTGCCCGGGGACCGCGTCGACGCGCGGCGTACGGTCACCCTCGACATGACCGGCATGGTGCTGCTCAGCGCCGCGATGGTCCTGATCATCCTGCCGCTCGTGCAGGGCCGCGAATCCGGTTGGCCGACCTGGTCGTTCGTGTCGATGGCCGCGTCACTCCCGGTGTTCGCGCTGTTCGTGTGGCACGAGCGGCGTCGCCGCGCCGGAGGGGGCTCGACGCTCGTCGAGCTCAGCCTGTTCCGCAACCGCGCCTTCACCAGCGCGCTCGTGGTCGGCCTGCTGTTCTTCAGCACGATGGTCGCGTTCATGCTGATCGTCACCGTGTACTTGCAGGCCGGACACGGCTGGAGTGCGTCGGACACGGCGGTCGCGCTCATCCCGTGGTCGCTCGCGTGCACCGTCGGCGCGGGGCTCTCCGGCGGCCTGCTCGCCCCGAGGTTCGGACGCCGGGTGATCCACGCGGGGCTGGTCGTGCAGGTCCTCGGCGTGCTGGCCGTCTGGTACACGATCGACCACGACCCGGCCGGCGTCTCGGGCTGGGGCCTGACGCCCGCGCTCGCGCTGACCGGCCTCGGATTCGGCCTGATCATGGCGCCGTTCTTCGACATCGCGATCGCCGGGGTGTCCTTCGAGGAGACCGGGTCGGCGTCGGGTGTGCTGAACGCGGTGCAGCAACTCGGCGGCGCGGTGGGCGTCGCGGCCTTCGGCACGCTCTTCTTCCACTACGCCGACGGCGGCGCGGCGGCGAGTGTCCGGGACGGCTTCACCGACGGCATCACGAACTCGCTGCTGGTGATGGCCGGAGTCCTGGCAGCGACCTGGTGTGCGGCGTTCCTGATGCCGAAGAAGGCCAGGGAGGAAGGCGGTTCGGGACACTGAACGGGTCAGAGGCCCAACTCGGCGCGGATCGCGGCCCCGTGCTCGTCGACCGCGGGAATCGGACCCATCACGGCCTCACGGCCCGGCACCGTCACCGGTGGCAGCAGCGCCCGCAGCGGTCCGCCGGGGGAGCCGACCTCGCGCCAGCGGTCCCGGGCGGCGAGCTGGGGGTGCTCGGCGAACCCCGCCATGTCGCGCAGCAGCGCGTTGGCGATGCCCGCGCCGTCCAGCCGGGCGACCACCTGATCGGCCGTCAGCGCACCGAAGGCGGCGGTGATTTCGTCCTCGAGCGCGGCGCGGTGGGTGAGACGGTCGGGGTTGGTGGCGTACCGCTCGTCCTTCTCCAGGTCGGGGCGGTCGAGCACTTCGCGGCACAGCGCGCCCCACTCGCGCTGGTTCTGCACGGCGAGGAAGACGTTGCCGCCGTCTCCGGCGGTGAACGGGCCGTACGGCGCGATCGTCGCGTGCCGGGCGCCGCTGCGTACCGGCGGAACGCCGCCGCCGTACTGCGTCCAGTAGTACGGGAAGCCCATCCACTCGCCCAGCGCCTCCAGCATCGAGACCTCGAACCGGCCGCCGCGACCGGTGTGCTCGCGCTCGTAGAGGGCGGTCAGGACGCCCGTGAACGCGTACATCCCGGCGGCGATGTCCGCGACGGCGATGCCGGCCTTCGCGGGGCCGTCCGGCCCACCGGTGATCGAGGGGAGGCCCGCTTCGCACTGCACGAGGAGGTCGTACGCCTTCTTGTCGCGGTACGGCCCGCTCGTCCCGTAGCCGGAGATGCCGCACACGATCAGCCGCTCGTGCCGTGCCGTCAGCTCTTCGGCCCCCAGACCGAGCCGTTCCGCGGCGCCCGGCGCGAGGTTCTGCACGAAGACGTCCGCCCGCTCCAGGAGCCGGTCCAGCACCGCGCGGTCGCCGCCCTCCCGGTCGTCCTTCAGGTCGAGCGCGATCGACTCCTTGCCCCGGTTGAGCCAGACGAAGTGGCTCGACTGGCCGAGCACCGCGCCGTCGTACGCGCGCGCGAAGTCGCCCTCGCCGGGGCGCTCCACCTTGACGACGCGAGCGCCGAGGTCGGCGAGCTGCCGCGTGGCGAAGGGCGCCGCGACCGCCTGCTCAAGGGCGACGACGGTCACCCCGGCCAGGGGCTGGAGCAGCGGCATGGGGCCTCCTCGTGCGGTCGCGCCGCCCGACGGCGGAGCGGGCGGTGTCGGAGGCCCATCTTCCACGCTCGCGCCGGAACGGCCGTCAGTGGGCGGGTGCCCTCCCACCGGGCAGGCCGCGGGCCTTTGCGCGCCGCGCGGCGTCCTCCACGGCGGCCTGGTGGGTGTTGCGCGACCGCCAGTAGGGGTTGTCGTGCGGGAGCGCGCTGCCGACGCGGCCGTACATGCCGAAGGTCATGAGGACCAGGCCGACCACGAAGCTGAAGATGACGTTCGACATGCCGAACCCGAGGACGTTGGCGTCCTTGCCGATCAGGGCGAGGTTGACGAAGCCGCTCAGCAGGAAGCCGATGCCGAGGACGATGTTGAGCGTGGACGCGAAGTTGCCGCCCCGGTAGGCACCCGCGATGAGGACGAGGCCGATGGCGATCGACAGCACGCTCAGCGCGCCGTTCGTGGCCAGCCCGGCGACGTCCTCGCCGGTCTCGCCGAAGAAGTCGATCCGGTCGACGAGTCCCAGGACGCCGAAGACCATCAGGAACACCCCCACGGCGCCGGCTCCGAACCGGTACACCAGGGCGAGCCGGTGATCCACCGGCAAATCGTCGTGGAGCTTCATCACACACTCCTCCCCGCGCTCCTCCCCACGCGGTCAGTCCTTTTGTTTGTGGTTTGCACCGATAAATACGATGGTCCTCCTGATCTCGAGTGAGCACCAACCCCGCGCGGGGGGCTCGAAGGTTTGCGGCGCCGTTGTTAGCGTGCGCGCATAGCTGACGGACCGTCAGCCCGAACGTCCGGCCCAGGGAGTACGCATGTCCGACGCCACCGCCACGCCGTCCGCACCGGAGAACGGCGACGGGTACGCCGTATCGCACATCGGCCTGTGCGTCGCCGACCTCGACCGCGCGCTGCGCTTCTACTGCGAGGGGCTGGGCTTCGCGCCGGTCATCGCGTACGAGATCGGCAACGAGGCGGCCGCGGCCCTGGAGGTGCCCGGGGAGGTGCGGTTGAAGTCGCAGATGATCGCCAAGGGCACGCTGGTGATCGAACTGCTGCACTACGCGTCGCCCGGCGCGACCGGCGTACCCTCCGCGCAGCGCAACCAGCTGGGCCTGACCCACTTGAGCTTCATCGTCGACGACGTCGACGTGGCGGCCGAACGCCTGGTCGGTTTCGGCGGCAGGGTGCTGCCCGAGACGCGCACCAGCATGAAGACCGATGTGAGCAGCGCCGAACTGGTCTTCCTCGCGGACCCGGACGGCACGCGCGTCGAGCTCATGAAACTGGGCTGACCCACGAAACCGGGCTGACGCCCTCCGCTTCGTGTAACAGGGCGTTCACGCTGAGATAACGGCCAGGACACGCGCCCTCGTGATCCTGGCCGTAGGGGACTCCTCCAGGGGCCACCCGACAGGGATCCGCGGCGTGCTTCAGGTGCCGTCGCGGATCACCCCTGTCAGCGCGTTGCCGGGCCTGTCGCCCGGCCGACGCGGGTGCCTGCCGACGGTGCCGCTCAGCGCGGCACCAGGTCGATGTACGCCTCCCGGATGCCGTGCACGAAGGCGTTCGGCATGTCCACGACCTCGGCGCCCGGCGTGAGCCGGATCGCCCGCACGCGGCGCAGCAGTTCCTCGAAGAAGATCCGGATCTCCAGGCGGGCCAGCGGCGCCCCGAGACAGAAGTGCGTGCCGAAACCGAACGTGATGTGGTCGTTCGGCGTGCGCGTGACGTCGAACTTCTCCGGATCGGTGAACATGCGCGGGTCGCGGTTGGCGGAGCCGTACATCAGCACGACCTGGTTGCCGTCCGGGATCACCGTGTCGCCCACCCGCTGGTCGCCGACGGCCACCCGGCACATGTTGTGGATCGGCGTGACGTATCGGATGAACTCCTCGGTGGCCACCGCCAGATCGGCGCCGTTCTCGAGCGCGTCCCACTGGTCGGCGTGCTCGATCAGGTTGAGGAACGTGCGGGCGATGACCGTACGGGTGGTCTCCGCACCCCCGTCGAGGAGCAGCAGGCAGTCGCTGACCACGTCGGCCGCGCTCACCGGCTCGCCGTTGACGGACGCCTGGGTCCAGGTGGTCATCACGTCGTCGGCCGGGCAGCGCTTCTTCTCCTCGTAGAGCGCCAGGCCCGCGGTGGCGAACTCGACGGCGGCGGCCTTGCCGTCGTCGGTGAAGTAGCGCGGCCCGCCGCCCAGCGCGATGGTCCGCTCCGACCAGTCGCGCAGCAGCGGCCACTGGTCCTCGGGGAAGCCGAGCAGGCGCCCGATCATCTTGGCGGGCAGCACCGAGGCGAGGTCCGAGACCACCTCGACGGTGCCCTTCGCCATGGCGGCGTCGAGGAGTTCGACGCAGACGGCGCGTACGTGCGCCTCCCACTCGCGTACGCCGCGCGGCGTGAACCACTTGCTGACGAGCTTGCGGCGCTGGTTGTGCAGCGGGTTGTCGAGGCCGATGATCGCCGAGTCGGCGGGCAGGTTGGGACGGTAACCGCCCTTGTTGCGGTCCGAGTTGATGAAGTCCTCGCTGCGGGACTCGATCTCCTTGAGGTCCGCGTACCGGAAGATGCCCCACAGTTCGTTGCCCGCGTCCCACGCGATCGGCTCGTGGTCGCGGAACCACGCGAAGACGGGGTACGGGTCGCGCGCGTAGAAGTCGCCGTCCAGAAGGTCGAGCGAGGGGCGCGTGCTGCTGGTTGCGGTGGCGTCCATGCGGCGTACCGAAGCACGGATCGCCCGCGGATGCCAGACATCGGCAAGCAGTTCGCACGAGGACGCGACGGGACGGCAGGGAAGCCGCACAAAACGACGAGGGCGACCCCGCCCGCGTTTCCGCGGACCTGGGTCGCCCTCGTGCTGGTGGGCGATACTGGGATCGAACCAGTGACCCCTTCGGTGTGAACGAAGTGCTCTCCCGCTGAGCTAATCGCCCCGAACCGGACCAAGGATACGACGAAGTCGGCCATGGTTCGCAACCAGGTATCCCGCGGCGTGTACCTCCCCCGGCTGCGGAGCGCTGGGGTAGCGTCGGCGGTCCGGCCGACGGCCGGCCGTTCGCGGTCGGCGGTCGGCACGCGGATCGGGGCGAACACGGGGGTGCGGCGGGTGAGTACGGCACGGCGGCCGGCACGGGGCAGGAGCGGGAGCGGCGGCAGGCCGTCCCGTACGGCGCGGAGCCCGCGCGTACCGAGGCAGCGCCGCAGGCCGAACCGTACGCCCCGTACGCCGCGGCCCACCCGGGGGCGACGCGTCGCGGCGCGCTTCTACGCGTACACGACGGTCGCGTTCTGCGCCGCCGGAGCGCTGGCGGGCTACCTGCGCGAGTGGAAGGCGCTGGCCGGCATCGTGGCGGGTGCCGTTTTCCTGGTTGCCCTGGTGCTCGGAACGCGGTGGATCCGCAAGGGCCTCCGTGACGGCTTCGGGTCCCGCGGCGACGCCGCGCGACAGCGCCGCATCACCCGGTCCCTCGCCGCCGTCGACGCTATGGACGGCACGGCCTTCGAGCACCACGTCGCCGCCCTGTGCGAGCGCGACGGGTGCCTTCAGGTGCAGGTCAACGGCGGCGCGGGGGACCTGGGGGCGGATGTGACCGGCCGCCTCCCCGACGGCCGGTTCATGGTCATCCAGTGCAAGCGGTACGCCCCGGACCGCAGTGTCGGAAGCCCGGACATGCAGCGCTTCGTGGGTACCGCGCGTCCTGTGCACAACGCGGAAGTGGCGATCCTCGTGGCGAGTTGTCGGTTCACCGGCCCCGCGCGTGACCTCGCCCACACGCAACGCATCGCGCCCGTGGACCGGGACCTGTTGGGGTTGTGGATGAACGGCACGCCACTACGTTCGATCATCGCCATGACGGCAACGAGCACCACGCGCGCCTGACCTGCGCCTGCTCGCGCCTGACCCGCGCTGGACTCGTATCCGACCCGCGTCTAATCCGCGTCTGACGCGATCGGCGGATGAATCGGCCGGTACTACGGAACGGCCGCCTCGGGACTGCCTACTGCAGGGTGATCTGGTCCCCGGAGGTGGCAATCTGCTTCGCCGGGAGCGGCTTCGTCGCGGGGCCGGACTCCACCGAGCCGTCGGCCGCGGAGAACTTGCTGCCGTGACACGCGCAGTTGATGGTGCCGCTGGAGACCGAGCTGACGGTGCAGCCCTGGTGCGTGCAGACCGCGCTGAACGCCTTGAACGACCCGGCCGTCGGCTGCGTGACCACGACCTTCTGCTGCTCGAAGATCTTGCCGCCGCCCACCGGGATGTCCGAGGTCTTGGCGAGAGCGGTGCCGCCCGCGCCGCCGCCGGTCGCGCTCTGCGAGGCGGCGTCGGACGGCTGCGAACCACTGCCGGTCTGCCCGGACTGCCCGGTCGTCTGCTCACCCGCTCCGCTGGGGGTGTTCGTCGCGTCGCTCTTGTCGTCGTCACTGCCACAGGCGACCAACGCCGCACCACCGACCGCCGCGGCCGAGACCGCGAGAATCCTCCGCCGCGCGACGTCCGAGTTCAATGCGTCCACAGTTCCCCCATGGGGCTAGTAGGAGCGCACACCACACCAGCCGGTGGTTGCGCATGCCTTCCACACGTACGAGAACGACCAGAGGGTTCAACGAGGGTGACGGCTGGATGAGTGAGTTGCGGACGGGGTTGATGGGAGCGGCTGAGCGGGGTGTCAGCAACCGCCGCACGGTTGGGCGGGTTGCGGTGTCATGCACCGGTTGCGCCGGGCGCGCGGGTACGCGGGCGCGCGAGTACGCGGGGAGGTTGCGGGGGCTGGCATTCGTTCACGGGTCGGTGGGGGCTGGGTGGTTCGGTTGTTCCTGCGATGGGGATCGGCCCCGGTGGTGGTGCCCGGGGTGGTTCCGTTGCTCCTGCGGTGCGGATCCGCCCCGGGTCGGTGGGGCCGGGGTGGTCCCCTCCCTCGTGCCGCTCGGTGGGCCCGTGCTGGTTGCTTCTCTCCTGCGGCTCAGTTCCGCACGTCTCGGTGCAATGCACAGGTCGCGCCGGAGGCGCCGGGAGGTTGCGGAATTGGCTGGAGATCGACGAGCGCAGCGAGGAGAGCGGCCTCCGCCCCCCTTCCGAGCCGGAACGCGCCGGTGGGCACTACTCGTTCACGGTGCGGATCCGCCCCGGGTCGGTGGTGTCCTGGGTGGTTCCTTTCCTCCCGCGTCAGAGTGCTGCCCCGGGTCGGTGCAATGCACAGGTCGCGCCGGAGGCGCCGGGAGGTCTCAGCATCTGCTGGAGATCGACGAGCGCAGCGAGGAGAGCGGCCGGAGGCCGCCAGTCAGACTTTCTTGCGCCGGAGGGAGCGCCAGCGACCGGAGGTGCAAGAAAGTCCAAGGCCGGAGTGCACATTTTCGTGACGGAGCGAGGAACGAGCGCAGTCGCGAAAATGTGTGCTTCGGCCGCACTTAATAAATAGCGCCACACCTGGAACAAGAGCGGAATGCGCCGTACCAAGGGCTGAACGCGCCCGTACCGCCCACGCGCCTGCACCACCGCGCGCCTGCACCGCCACGCCCCGCACCGCCCACGCCCCTGCGCCGCCCACGCCTGTGCGCCGCCCACGCCCGTCCACCGCCCGCGCCCCTGCGCCGCCCCGCACCGCCACGCCTGTGCACCGCCACGCCCCCGCGCCGCCCACGCCCCCGCACCACCCACGCGCCTGCACCGCCCACGCCCCCGCGCCGCCCGCGCCCCTGCACCGCCCACGCCCGTCCACCGCCCGCGCCCCTGCGCTGCCCCGCACCGCCACGCCCCGCACCGCCACGCCCCCGCTCACCTACCGTCCCCACCTCACCAGAGGCACGCCGGGGCTGGTCCGCTCTTGTTTCAGGTGTGGCGCTATTTATTAGTGCGGCCGGAGCACAAAATTGCGTGGCTCCGGTCGTTCCTCCCTGCGCCACGCAATTTCGCACTCCGGCCTTGGACTTTCTTGCACCTCCGGTCGCTGGCGCTCCCTCCGGCGCAAGAAAGTCTGACTGGCGGCCTCCGGCCGCTCTCCTCGCTGCGCTCGTCGATCTCCAGCAGGTTCTGAGACCTCCCGGCGCCTCCGGCGCGACCTGTGCTTTGCACCGACCCGGGGCGGATCCGCATCGCGGGAACGACGGAACCACCCGGGGCTCCACCAACCCGGGGCGGATCCGCACCGTGGGAGCAACCGAACCACCCGGGCCCCACCGACCCGTGAACGAATGGTGGTGCACCCGGGGGCACCACCGACCCGTGGACGGATGCTTGTCCCCACCGGCTCACTCCCGTTCGTCGGTCAGGGGAGTGTCGGTAGGCCGCCGTTCGTGGTGAATGAGACGTCGACGCCGGGCAGGCCGCGGGTCCATGGCTTTGTTGCGGTGGTCAGTTCGGGCAGGGGTGGGGGTGCGGCGCCGAGGCCGATGGCCAGGTGGGCGTGGGCGGGGCCGGTGTCGAAGGGGTGTGGCCAGGCGTGGGTATCGGGTGCGCCGGCGTCGGCGAGGGTGGTGAGGAGTGCGCGGAGGCGTCCCCGTACGCGGCCCATCAGGTCGTCGAACTCGTCGGCGCGGTCGGGACGTACGGTCACGACCGCCCACGCGGCGTGGCGGCGGTGCAGTGGGGGAGTGGCGAGCAGTTCGGCTGTTGGATCGGGGGCGGTCTCCAGGAGGTCCCAGGCCCGGTAGAGCTCTTGGCTGAGGAGGTCGCGGCCTGCGGTGGTCACTTGCTCGGCGCAATTGCGTACGGGGTCGGTGGGCGTGAGAACTGTGAGAGGGGAGGCGGGTGTTGCGGGCAACTGCGGGGTATCGAGGCTGATCGGCTCGCGCCAGTCCCAGGCCGCCCAGTCGGCGAAGAAGTGTCGCAGCAGGGTCTTTTCGTCGGCCGATGCGATGTCGGCGGGGGCGGCTCGCACGGTGCGTGCCGCTAGGACGGACCAGGCGATGCCGGGCAGTGCGCCGAACGGGGCCGCGTCGAGGCCGCGTGCTTTGGCCCACGCCTTCACCGGGCGGACCAGGCGGACGAAGGCGGTCCGGTGTGGACCGACCGCGGTGAGTACGGCGTCCGCGTCGCTCACGGCGCTCAGCGCGAGGGCCGCCGGCTCGCCCAACTCCGCGCGCCTGACCAAGGCTTCGGACGGCGGGAGGGTATCCGTGGGGACGATCACGAGGTCGACATCAAGGCGGGATTTGTGATCTGTCGCGGTGAAGCGCAGGCCTGGAACACGCGCACCTGTTACTTGCCGCAGCCTCGACACCTCGGGGAGAGCCGCTACTTCCTCGCGTACGCGTGCCACCGCCTCGGCGGCCTCGCCGGGGACGGCCGCGATCAGGTCGAGGTCGGCGCCGCCCAGGTGACCGCCCATGCGGCGGGACCCGACGACGTGGACCACGGACCCCGGCGCGGTTTCGGCGAGCCGTGACGCCAGGAGTTCCGTGACGGTGCGGGCGTGGGTGTCGCGGCTGGAGTCCTGCGGGTTCCAACGTTCGTTGTCCGGCGCGTCCTCCGGCAGCCAGCGGAGTTCGCCGCTTCCCAGGGCCAACGTCGCGCGCGGCCGCATCGGTTCGTCGCCTCGCCGGGACAGCAGGACGAGTTCGCCGACGTGGGCATGCGCAGTCTCCAGGCGGGCGGCGCATTCCGCGGCGACGCGTTGCGGGTCGGTCGCGCGTCCGAGGGTCAGGTGCGGTGTGTATCCGTCGGCGCGGCCCCGGCAGCGCGGGAAGCGGCGTTCGAGCGCGGCGCGCAGCGCGTTCCATGGCGCAGAGTCCTCGGGCGCAGGGTCCCCGGGCGCGGGGTCGAGCCACACGGTCGCGTCGTCGCGGTGGCCGAAGGTGTGCACGCCGTCCAGGCGTACCGCGAACGGCGCGCACTCGGCTGCCGCTTCGGCCAGCAGCGAGGCCGCGCGTTCGAAGTCGGATTCGGGGACGAAGCCGAACAGCACGTTCACATGCGGCGGCCAGCGGTCGAATTGCGGGTCGTGGGACCGGCGGATCTCCTGGATCGGCGGCCACAACTCGGCCGGGGGGATCCACGCGAGGGCGGTGCGTGCGGTGGGCGCCACGTCCAGGTCTTCGTGGGTTCCGTGCCCGCTGTGCTCGCCGAAGTCGAATCCGACCTCTACACCGAAGTGGTCCGAGATATAGAGGCCTTCGGCGGTCGGAACGTTGCCGCGCAGCGCGGCGTCGACCGCCTTTGCGCGGCCGCCCCGGGTGAGCACGCGGTCGAGGCGCGAGACGCGTCCGCTGAGCGACGACACCGCGGCGAGCGGATTCGTCTTCGGGTCGAAGGTGGGGCTGTGGTCGTCGGATCCGTTGACTTCCACCCACGCGTCGCGCATGCCAAGTGCGACGGCAGGTGTGTCGCCGCCGTCGTTGAAGTCGCCGACCAGCAGGAGATCGGCGTCCACTCCGGCGAATCCCTCGGCGATGCGGGTGAGTTCGCTGTCGCGTCGGGCGGACCCGTTGTGGGTGTGGTCGCTTGTGAGGTGGGTCGACGCGACGACGAGCGGGCCCGCCGCCGTCTCGACGGCCACGGCCGCCACCGCCTTGTGCGGGCCGAGCATGTGCTGCGCGGACTCGCGTACGGGCAGCCGCGAAAGCACCAGCAGGCCGCTGTCGTCCACGTCGTCGCCGGCCGGGTCGAGGTGCAGCGTGTAGTGCGCACGTACCCAGTCCGTGTCGGCCAGCATGTGCAGCAGTGTCGGTTCGACCTCTTGGAGGGCGATGACGTCGGCGCCGCTCGTCTTCAAGTCGGCGATGAGCAGAGGGCGTCGCAGCGCGGTGGAGATGCGGTCGCTGTCGTACCGGTCCCACAGGGTGTTCCAGGTCAGGACGCGGAGTGTGGCGGGTGGCGGGCCGCCGCCGTCCGCGGCATCGGACGTACGTGCGCCCGGGGCGGGTGTGCCGGCCGGGACCCACCCCTGCGCCGGATCCCACGCATGCGGGGTCAAGGCCGCGAAGAACGGTGCCCGGAGCAGGCGCTGTTCGCGTACCCGTCCCGCCCCGGACGCGTCGAGTCGGTCTGTGCCCGCGGCGCGGTCCCACACCACTTCACCGTCGGCCTCGATGAACATGACGCGGTGCCAGGGGATTTCGCCGCCCGGTACGAAGTCGGCGAGCGGAATGCGCTTGGGCGGCGCGCCCCGGCGGTTGACGCCCAGGACGAAGCGGGCCGGGTCGAACCGCTGGTCCCAGCGCACCTGGTGGTAGATCTGCTCGCTGGTCCGCATCACGCCTCCCGCGCCGCGCCACCGAGGATGCCGTCCGCGGGTCCGGGCTCGGCGGAGCCGTGGACGTCGCCGAGGGTGCCGTCGTCGCCGATGTACCAAGTGCGGTGCGCCTGGCCGGGGTACGGCGGTACGAACCGGTGCCGCTGCCCGTCGAGCACGGCCGGCGGGACGGGGTGCTCGCGGCGGGCGTTGCGGCGTACGAGTTCCGCCTCGTCGACCAGCACGACAGCATGCGTGGTCAGCGCGTCGCGTCGTTGGGCGACCGCCTGGACGAGCGAACGCTGTTGCGCGTTGAGGGACGTGGCGTCCCAGATCACCGTGCCGCCGCCCGCGAGCGCAGCGTCGAGCCGGTCGAGCCCGATGCGGAGGACGTCCCCGTTGTCGCGTTGGTCGGAGCGTCCGCCCCGCGACTCGCGCAAGTCGTCGAGGGAGATCAGGGATACGTCCTTCAGGCTCGCGGCATAGGTGGTGGCAAAGGTGCTCTTGCCGCTGCCGGACGGGCCGACCATGTGGACCAGGTGGGGGAACGCGCCGGTACGCCACCGCCAGGTCGCCGCGACGGCCTCCTCCGGGGTGGTGATGCGGCCCTTCGCGTACAGCTCGCGGGCCTCGGCCCAGCAGCGGTCGGCGACCGCGTCCGGCAGCTCGGTGGCGAGGGCGGCGCGCAATCCGGTGCGGAGCCCGTCCAGCGGCGCCTCGCCGGTCAACCCGGAATCCTCGGCGTGCAGCGCGGACCAGTCGACCTGCTCACGGGTTTCCGCGGCGTCCGGGTCGCGGCGTCCGGCAAGGACGGCGTGTGCGACCGCGTGCAGGACGCCGAGGTCGGCGGCTTGCGACAGGCGTACGAGTCCGGCGCGGCGCTGCTCGTCCGGGTACGGCCGGTGCGGCATTGTGTGCAGCCCGACCAGGTCGGCGATCCGGCGGGCGAGCGGCATGCCCAGCGGGCCGGCGAGGCGGGGTGCCAGCCAACCGCGCCGCGAGTCGTGGAGCAGCGCGGCGAGCACACCCGCCAGGCGCGCGTTGCCGGTTCGGCCCAGGACATCGAGCCGCGCGGCGGCGTCCGCGACGACGTCCTCGATGTCGGCGGGCGGCGGCCCCGCCTTGGCGGGGTACGGAGTGTCGGCGGGCAGCCCGACCGCGGCGAGCAGCGCGGGGATTTCGGCGGGGCCTCCCGAACGCACGTTCCACAGCGCGGCGGTGGGACCCAGGCCGTTCTCCACGACAGCCGCGTACATCCAGTGCGTGTCGGTCTGCACGTGCCGCGGCCGTACCCACTTCGCGACCCGGACTCCGAACTCGTCACGGGGGAAGCCGTCCACGGTTCTGACGACGTACCCCTCCTGGCGCGTCAGGTCCAACCGCAGGGCGCGCAGGGCCCGTTCGTCGAAGACGCCGCGCCAGAGCACGGGTGGGGACGGGACGCCGAGGCGGGCGAGGAAGCGTACGGTGCGGTCCCAGCCCAGGCATTCGTCGCCGGCCCAGACCGAGAACCCGTAGAACCAACTGTCGAGTTCGTCGTACGCGATGGAGTGGCGTGCGTACAGGTTCTCCCCGCACACCCGCCAGCCGTCCGGAATGCCCGGACCGACGCGCCCTTGCAGGCCCTTGATCCACGCGCGCGACGGGTGGTGCCCGGAGTCCAGCGAGCGCGCGTGCATCCCGTCGGCGTAGAGCGTCGTGTTCTCGCCGTCGAGCTTCTCCGTGACCACGACCTCGCGCCCGAGCAGCCCGGCGGCGTCACCGGTCCGCACGTCGTCCGCGGAGGCCCCGGGCGACCACGGAAGATGCGCCGTGCGTGGATAGTGCACCCGCATGCCCGGCTCCCGCTTCCCGCTTCGTGCTCCCGACGACCCCGTGGCCACGCCGCGTTCCAGGTCGCTGTCCCTGGGCGCTGTCCCGGGTCACTGTAGGAGCCCTCACCCCGCCCAATCCAACGAAAATCGGACCGGGAACGCGGAGCCGTCGCGCAGATGGCACGTTCGGCACCGTTGCGGAGCACGGCCGCGTCCCCGTCCAGGGCAGGCGTTTCGCGCGGTCACACGGGCACGAGTTCTCTTTCCGGCTTCTCCACCGGCACGGCCTTCGGCTCCCACGCTTTGTTCGTCCACACGTAGGAGTAGATGACCGAGGCCATCGCCGCAATGAGCAGTGGCCCGAACAGCCAAGGATGGTTCGCCATTTGCATCGGCAGATAGCGGTACGCCAGCAAGAGCGCCGTGAAAACCGTCGTGCCGTAGGTGAGCAGCAGGATTGCGTGCCGGTCCCAGCCGCGGTCGAACGCGCGCATCGACGCGTCGACGGTGAGCGCGAACACCACGCCGGCCACGAGGTCGACACCGTAGTGGTAGCCGAATCCCAAAGTGGCCGCGAGTGTGGCAATCAGCCAGAAGGTTCCCGCGAATCGGATGAACCGCGAGCCCTGACGCGAATGGATGAAAAGCGTGGTCGCCCACGCCGTGTGCAGACTGGGCATGCAGTTGCGGGGGGTGATCTCGTCGAACCGCATGGGCTGCGGGGCGCTGAACGCCGGTGCCGTATCCGGCCACAGGTGGCCCACCGCCCACTGTCCGCCGTCGGCACCAAAGGCGAAGACCGGTCCGACCACCGGGAAGATCATGTAGAAGGCCGGACCGACCAGGCCGATGACCAGAAACGTCCGTACGAGGTGGTGCCCCGGAAAGCGGCGTTCGACCGCCACGTTGCGCAGTTGGTAAAGCGCGACGATTGCCGCTGCCAGCGGCAACTGGCCGTAGACGGCGCCGAGCACATGGGAGCTGATCGGATCGGTGGCCTCGACCAGTTGCCCGGCCAGCCACGACGGGTTGCCCAGCGCCTGGTCCGCGGTCGCCACGTACTGGTCGAGCACCGTGTGGCGGGTCATCGACGTGATGAGCAGCCAGGTGTCACCGGTCTTCTGCCCAGCCACCAGCAGCAGTCCGAGCCCCGCGCCCTTCAACAGCAGGACGCGGTCCCGCCCGGTGTGGCGGGTGACGGCGAATACCGCGCAGCCCAGGATCACCAGCAATGCGCCGTTGCCGAAGTTCATCTCGGCGTCGACCGCCCACCGCACCAGCCAGAAGGCGATGTCGATTCCGACCGCGGCGCCGACCGCGATGAATCGCTGCCGCCAGGTGAGCACCACCAGCGTCAATGCCAGTCCGGCGTACAGCCGCGGCCCGGAAGAGGGTGCGAAGACCAACTCCCGCGCCTGCGAGGTGATCGGCCCCTGCTCGCCGTAGTGGCGTCCGGCAATTTCCATGGCGATGAGAAATCCCAGAGTCGCCACGGCCACCGCGGCCCACAGCGCCCCCCGCGGTCCACGTAGCCCCTGGGGCACGGCGACCATACGTCTGCGGCCTATTCGCGGAGAGGCCGACACTATTCTGAGTCTCAATGAAACGGGCCGATTTTCCTAAATTCCAGCAGAAATGAACCGACCTTCGGGCTGGGCCGCACTGGTCCCAGCGAAGGACGGTGCTCAGGGGTTCGTCTTGAGTCGGATCATGTTATCGGAGCAACGCAACTCCCACCGAAGTTCGCCGCCATCCCCGTCCCGTCCCCGTCCCCATCCCCCGCTCCGGCGCCCCCGCGATCACTCCGGCGCGCCACACCTGAACCACCAAGGCGAAGGGCCGTCGCCCCGGGACGACTCCCGGGGCGACGGCCCTTGCCCGGCCATCTGAGGTTCTGACGTGCGGCCCGGCTCGGCTCCTCGGCCCGACTCGGCCCGGCTGGATCCGGCTCGGTCAGTTGCTGATCGCGTCGATGCCGGCCTGCGCGTACCGCTCGTCCGTCAGGCCGCTCGGGGCGCCCGCGACGCCGATGCCGGCGATCGGGGTGCCGTGGTACTGGATCGGCAGGCCGCCGGCGAGGAAGAGCGTCCCGGGGATGTCGGCCAGGGTCGGGTTCTGCTCCAGCCGTCCGACCAGCACCGAGGTCGGGGCGTTGAACGACGCGGCGGTGTAGGCCTTGCGCTGCGCCGACTCGTAGGTGTGCGCGCCCGAGCCGTCGCCGCGCAGGGCCACGATCGTGTTGCCGTTGCGGTCGACCACGGCGACGCTGACGGGCTGGCCGTCGGCGTCGGCGGCGGCCAGCGCGGCCCGGGCGGCCGTGACGGCGGCCTCGTCGGTCAGGTGTGTGGTCTGGACGACATTGCCGTCCTTCACACCGCCGTCCACCGGAGCCGTACACCCCGCCCGGCAGGTCGAGGCGGACACCGGCGTGGTGCCCGCCGCCCCCAGACCCAACACCAGGACGGACGCGCCGACGGCGATACGCGTACGCGACAGCAGGGATTGCTTCACGGTCACTCCTGAGGAATCGGCAGCCCCGGAACTCGGGGACGCGGTGCCGCCCTCATTGCAACAACCGGGGCGACATCATCCGATCAACGGCACGCCACGCGCGACCAGACGGGCGACCCGCCTCCCCCGAACGGTCGCCCGGCACTCCGCCGAGCGCACCCCGCCCGCTGTCGGCGGTGCGTACCGGTGTGCCGCGGCCCTCGGCGAACGGACCTGCATTGCGCTTTCCCGACCTGCACAGGCGTGGTCAGCCGAGGTCTATGGCGTCCTCGACGGCCCAGGGGGCCGTGGCGCACCACCGGGGGGACGCGCCGGCGAGGTCGCGGAAGTCGCGGCTCAGGTGGGCCTGGTCGTAGAAGCCGCAGGCGGCCGAGACCTCGGCGAGGTCGGCGCCCGGGCGGGAGAGCATGGACACCGCCCGCTGGAAGCGCGCGACGCGCGCCACGGTCTTGGGGGGCAGGCCGACCTGCTGCGTGAAGCGGCGCAGCAGGTGCCGTTGGCTCCAGCCGACCTCCGCGGCAATCCGCGCGATGGGGACGGCGCCGGGCCGGGTGGTGATGGACCGCCAGGCGTGGACGACCTCCGGGGCGGGCTCCGGCCCGTCGTGGATGCGGGCGAGCAGCGCGGCGTCGACGAGGTCGAAGCGGCGGGACCAACTGGCTGTGGAGGCAACGCGTTCGGCGAGTTCGTCGGCTTCGGCGCCGAGGACGTCGCGGAGTTCGATCGACGTGTTGGCCAATTCGGACTGCGGCATCGCGAACAGCCGGTACGCGCCCAGCGGCGTGAGCTGCATGCGTATGGCCTCTTGCCCGCCGGAGTGCTCGCAGACGCCGGGCCCGTCGTCCAGGCCGCTGACCAGCGAGCCGATCGGGCCGGTGTCGGCCTTGGGGGCGCCGAGCCGGGCCACCCGGGCGTACGGCGCACCGAGGTTGACCACCACGGTGACCTGGCCGGCGGGCACCAGCCGGACCGTGTACCCGACCCCCGGGGCGCCGACGTACCCGGCACGTTCGTGGAGGTACTGCGCCAGTCCGGGGTGGTGCGGGCGGCTGATCCGCCACATCTCACCGACCCGGGTCACGGAGAAATCGCGACCGGGACGAAGGCGATCAGGCACGGCGGCGGAGTCTAGTGCGAAGGCGGTACGCGTTCCAGGCACTTGCCGCCGAGCGGCCGCCGGACGTCCCGCAGCGCCGGGTGTGCAGAGCCCCTCCCCGCGTGGGGGCCCTGCGCACACCTGCGCCGCTCCGGGTCGTGTCTTCCCGGTCGTGTCTTTCTGGCTGTCTCTTCTCGTCTCTTCCTAGAGCCCCCCGGTGGTGAGGAGCAGGTTCGCGGTGCCGGCCGGGACCTTGGTCAGGACACCGGGCGTGGCGTGCGCGAGGATCCACGACTTCAGGGTGGCCGAGGGCGTCTCGCCGTGCGTCGCCTTGTACAGCGCGGCGACACCGGCGGCGTACGGCGCGGCGAACGACGTGCCGTTGACCGCCTTGAACGTGCCGTCCAGCTCGTCGCTGTCGCTCATGACCTGATGGCCCGGTGCCACGATGTCGACGCATTCGCCGTACGAGGCGGTCCAGTTGCTGCCGTCCGAGAGCGGCTGGTTGAACACGTACTCGTCCTGCTGATTGCTCGCCGCGACCACCAGGGCACCGCCCGCGTTGGCCGGCGGATTGCTACACGCATGGCTGTAGACGATGCGTTCGAAGAAGTTGTGCTTGGACCCGAAGTTGCCCGACGACACGGTCACGAAGACACCGGAGGCCGCGAGAGTGTTCACCGCCTGGGCGATTTCGATCGCCTGCGGAAGGAACGTCGAGAAGTACCCCTGGCCCATGTTGTTCCAGGAGATGTTGGCGACGGCCGGGCCCGGGCGGGTCTTGTGGTCCTCGATGACCCACCTGATGGCGTTGAGGAGGTTCGTTCCGTTGTCCGTGGCTCCGGAGCAGTCGACGGCGTTCACGGCGAGAATGTTCGCCTGCTTGGCCACGCCGTACCTCGCACCGGCGATGATGCCCGCGACAGCCGTACCGTGCGACTCCATGTCGTCCATCGCACACAGCGTGGGCCCGTTGTTGAACGGGTCGTAGACGATCTGCGCCCGGCCGCCGAAGTCCGGGACCGAGGTGTCGACCGTGGAGTCGATCACGTACACGTTGACGCCGGCACCGGTCGACTGCGTCGTGAAGCCGCCGTCAAGCGGCAGGTGCGTCTGGTCGATGCGGTCCAGACCCCAGCCGGGATCGGCCGGCGGATCGGCGTGCGCCGGCGCGGCCAGCGCCAGCGAACAGACCATCGCAAGCGACGCCAGGAGCGTCTTTCTCACTGGTTCCTCCAGGGACAGCACGGGACGGGCACTGCGACCGGTGACGCTACGCATCCGCGCCTGCCCCCGGCTTGGAAGAAACGGACCTCGAGCGCCCCTCGTCTGTCCGCCGGATCCCGCAACGGCGCATCACCCAGGACGCGTTCCGCCACCGTCCCGCTTGCGCGACGGCTGCACGGGCCCGCCGTTCACTTCGGAGCCAGCCCTCCGCTGGGCGAACTCCACCAGCCAAGCCCGCAGTTCCTGAGCCGGTTCGCCGAGCGCGATCGCACCGAGGACCAGCTCCAGCATCACAAGGTCGCGTTCGCCATCGGTGCTCCCACCGATGGCCAGTGGGCGCAGATCGACCCGTTGCTGCCACACCGCGCTCGGGGCCGGCCACCGATCAGCCGCGTGAACAACGTTGCAGGTCAATACACCTAGGTCGGGCCTGCCGGATAGCGCGAGCGGGCAGCCGGGTCGCGCGGAAAAGCGGCATCTGAGTACGTCGACTCATGCGGGGGGTGCCGGGGGTGCCGCACGCTGCCCGGCATGGAGACGACGAAGAATCGGTCGCAGGCCGAGCCGGGTGGATGGCTGGGCCGGAGGGGTGCGGGGTCGGCCGTGCTCGCGTGGGTGCTCGCGGTGCCGGTGGTGACCGTCGCGTGGGTGGATGACATGGACGATCCGACGGCGGAGGGGTCGGGGCTTCGAGTGCAGCGGATGTTCGAGCCCTGGGTGACCGGCGCCGGGGCGCCGCTCGTGGGCGCCTTGGGCGTGTTCCTGCTCGCGGCCGCGTCCGTGGCGATCGCCGTGCTCGCCGTGCGCGGGAAGTTCGACGTGCGGTGGTGGGGCATCCTGGTCGGAGCCGCCGCCGTGGGTATCCCGGCCGGGTGGGCGTACCGCGTGGGCACAGCGGCTTACGTGGACGCGAACATCGTCGGCCCGCTGGCTCTCCTGGCCGTGGTCCTCTGGATGTGCCTGATCCTCCCGTTCGTGATCGCGGGCGCCGTGGGGATCATCCGGCATCCCGACGACGAGTAGGGCTGCCGTTCCCGGTTCCCAAGAGGCGCCCTAGTCACTTGGCGATCAACAATCACGCATCGTAGCCGAAGGCCAACGTTCCGCTTGGGTACGGGCGCGAGGGGACACGACGCATTTGCAGGCCTTGCCTGCCCGAACCCCGGGCCACGACGGTGGGAATCTGTGGGAAATCTGTGGGAAAACGCGGCGCGATCGACAGCGGTTGGACGGTGCATGCGAAGGGCCGCCGGTCCGGGTGAACTCCCAGGCCGGCGGCCCTTTTTGCAGGTGAGGTGCTGTGCCCCAGGCAGGATTCGAACCTGCGACACCCGCTTTAGGAGAGCGGTGCTCTATCCCCTGAGCTACTGAGGCGGGGCGTGGGGAATCCTTGCAGAGGACCCGGGGTGGGGTTCGCGGCAGGGTGCCCACGGCGGGGGTGGATTCGGGGTCCGGGCGCGCGGGTGGTGCCGGGAAATGCGGCCGGGCGGAAGACGAATCTGGCCCCGCGGACAGGGTAGCGGACGAGGGTGAGTGGGCGCTGTGTCGTTTGTGGTCGGCGCGCCGGGCGGGAGCGGTCGGCCGGTGCGGAACACCACGGGGCTCTCGGCCGTTACTCGGGCAGTGATCGCCGCAAGCGGCGGGTGGTCGCCGGGGTGCCTGGGGCCGTTGCGGCCGGGGCTGCGGCGGCGGCGTTGATCCGGTGGCCCGGGGGCCAACCTTTCGAGAGTACACCTGTGGACGGAATATCACAGGACCCCCGCTTGTTGGGCAATTACGACGAACGCGAATGAAAGCGAGGGTCAGGAATGCCGACGACACGGGGCGTTGCCCGTCAGGGAGCCGATCGAGTCGCCGCCTCGCGTACGCGGAAGGCCGCGGATGCGGAGCGCGACACCGTCGGTGTGTATCTCGACGAGATCAGCCGGACGAAGTTGCTCGATGCGGCACGCGAGGTGGAGTTGTCGCAGGCCATAGAGGCCGGGCTGTTCGCCGAACAGCTGTTGCGGGACGGTGAGTTCCCTGCGGGTGTCACCGAGGACGAGCTGCGTGCGCTCATTGCGGACGGGCACAAGGCGAAGGACGAGTTCATCCGGGCGAACCTCCGGCTCGTGGTGTCCGTGGCCCGGCGCTACCCGCGGAGCGGGATGCCGTTCCTGGACCTGGTGCAGGAGGGGAACGTGGGCCTCGTGCGGGCGGTCGAGAAGTTCGACTACCTGAAGGGGTTCAAGTTCTCGACGTACGCGACCTGGTGGATTCGCCAGGCGATCACGCGGGCGATGGCGGACCAGGCGCGTACGGTGCGGCTGCCCGTGCACCTGGTCGAGGAACTCGGCAAGATCCGCCGTGTGCAGCGTGAGTTCGCGCGTGACAACGGGCACGAGCCGGACTTCGCGGAGATCGCGGCGACGCTGGGGTCGAAGCCCGAGCGGGTTGCGGACGTGCTGGGCTGGGCGCGCGACCCAATCAGCCTCGACAGCCCGGTGGGCGACGACGGCGAGACGGAGCTGGGCGAACTGGTCCAGGAGACGGACCCGGTGACCCCGGAGGATGTCGCGCTGGAAGCGATGGAGAGGCGTCAGATTGCCGAGCTCGTGGGCCGTCTGGACGGGCGTACGGCGACGATCATGAAGGCGCGGTACGGCATGCTCGACGGCAAGCAGCACACGCTGACCGAGGTCGGCAAGCAGCTCGGCCTGACGCGTGAGCGCATCCGCCAGATCGAGAAGCAGGCGCTGGTCGAACTCCGGCACCTGGCAACAGAACAGGGCCTTGCGGCCTGACGGCGATGAGGTCGTGGTGATCGAAGTCGTCGTCTCTTCCCACGACCCCGGGACCGGCGGCCAAGCCTCCTGGGGTCGCGGCATGCGCCGAGTGGGGCGGGCCGAGGTGGGTCGCGGTACGTAGGGTGGTTGTGGAGTGTGCGGCTCGCGGGGGTGTGCGGCGGTGGGGCGTGAGGTGAAAGGTGGCGGGCTGGTTGTGGCGGAGCGGGTAGCAGGTGACGGCGAGCGTGCGGGTGCCGGCGTGGGTGAGGAGCCCTCGTCGGGGAAGCCTGCGGGGCGTCGCGGGGCGGATCTCTTTGGACTTGACGGTGGCGATCTGCTGCCGGAAGCGACCTCGGACGAGCGAGACGGCGGCTGGGGGGACGAGCGTGGCTCGGGCGGTGGGTCGGAGGCCGCGGACCTGCGGCGCTTCCTGGACGAAAAGCCTCCGCATCACCTCTGACGCGGATTGGTTGATGCGGGCCGCAGATCGCGCGATCTGCGGCCCTTTTGCATGTCCGGCGACGGGAGGGCGGGGCCTGGGGCCAGGGCCCCGGGGAGCCTGGGGTCAGGGGGTTCGAGGGCTGGGGCTGCCGGGGGTGTTGCCGTCGGAGTCGCCGTCGGCGTCAGTGCCGGTGTTGGCGGTGCGCTGGGCGGCGAGGAGGTCGCGGATCTCGGTGAGCAGCTCGTTGTCGGTGAGCTTTTCCTTCCTGGCCTGGCCGAGTGCCCGTGCCCGGCGGTCCATCCAGTGGTTCAGCGGCAGGACAAAGCAGAAGTAGACGACCGCTGCCGTGATCACGAAGGTCAGCAGCGCGCCGAGGACCTGGCCCCAGAGGATGTAGACGCCCTCCGTGACGTTGCCGGAGGCGTCGGTGGTGCAGGGGCCCTTGAGGCAGGTCTTGTAGTCGTCGAGTGCCTTGGTGCCGATGGCGCCCACCAAGGGGTTGATGACGCCCCGGACGAACGCGTTGATGACGGTCGTGAACGCGGCGCCGATGACCACGGCGACGGCCAGGTCGATGACGTTGCCGCGCATCAGGAACTTCTTGAAGCCACCCATCGGTGGGTCCCCTCCATCGGGTCGTGATGTGGACCGCTGCTCCTTCGGCCGCGACCCGGCCGTGAGATGGTCCGACAGGCATTCGCCCAATCGGACTATTGGAGCAAACAGTTCTAATTTCGCATCTGTAACAACCCGAAGGATTCTGGCGTTAGTTGCTTCCTGTCGCAACCGCGCCACCTTGTGCGGTACGCATCGTGTAGGTCAAGGGGCCCGTTGCGGCGGCCCCTGCGATCGCGGCGGCGGCCTCGGGGCTGACGGACAGGATCAGGAGACCGCCGGTGCGGTCCTCGCCGGTGTCCGGGCGGGCGAGCACGGCCGCGTCGCCCGCGACGACACGGGCCCGCGGCGGGTTGGGACCGCCGGTGTCCGGCAAGGGAACTGACGGTCCATCGGACGTACGCGCGGCCAGGACGTCGACGCGGTCGCCGGGGCGTAGCAGGCGCGCGGCGTCGGGATCGGCGAAGCGTACGGGCAGCGCGACGGTGCCTGGAGAACCGCGCAACTGCGGGCCCACAAGCCGCACATCGGTCAGTGGCTCGCCGCGGCGGACCGCGGCGGCGAGGGGCCGGCCCCGCGTGTCGGCGAGGCGGCGCAGTGCGTGGTCGGGGACGGCGTCGGGCGCCAGACGTGCGGTGCGTACGTCGCGTGGGCCGAGCACGACGCCGGTGTCGAGGTCGCGCGCCGCGACGAGCACGGGAACGGACGGCGGGGTCGGGGGACGGGCCACCGCCACGCCGGCGGCGACGGCGAGTGCGGCGGCGAGCGCGGCGAGGGGCCGTCGACGGCGTGCGATGAACACGCGGAACGAGCGCAGGCGCCGTCGCGGCGGCGGTGCGTGGGGGGATGCGGCGCCGAACGACGACGCGGAGGTCATCGGGCCGTGGGGATGGGACGTGCTCTGCGGGCCGGCGGCGGCGTGCGAAGCGGGCGAAGACGAGGGCAGGGGCGGCTTGGCGGAGAGGAACACGGCGAACTCCCGGGGTGGAAGGTCGGGGAGCGCTTCGGTGCGCTGCCTCGTGCTTCTACGGTGCGGGAGGTGGGGCGGGCTGCTTGGCCGCTCGGAGCGATCTGTGGACAACCCGGGGGCTGTGGAAAGTGAATTCCCTCGGGCGGGGGATGGTGGGGAGAGCGAAGGTGTGAATTCGAACAACCGGGTCGAGCGGGTCGAGTAACCAGGACCGGGGCGCGCGTGGGAGCGCGGCGGGGCAGGCCGGAACGGGGTGCGGCGGGTGCCCGCGCAAACGGGCGGAAGCCAGGCATGAGCAGGCGTAAGCGGGTGTAAGCGCAAAGGCCCCGGACGGTCGTGGAGACCGGCCGGGACCTTTCAGGTGTGCCTGTGCCTGTGCTTGGGCCTCTGCGTGTGTCTGTGCCTTCGCCTGTGCGGTTGCCGCGGCGCCCGCGTCAGAGGTCAGAGGTCAAAGGCGGTCGTCGAACAGCGAAGCGCTACTCCGGCCGCGGGACGTCGTCCGCGCCGCACGCGCAAGTGCGCGTCGTCGGCATCGCGGTCACGACGTCGAACAGCAGTGTGCGCAGGCGTCCGACGTTCTTCGCGAAGACCTCCAGGACCTCCGCGTGCGTCACGCCCTCGCCCGCCTCGACGCCCGCGTCCAGGTCGGTGACCAGGGCGATCGCCGTGAAGCACAGCCCCAGCTCGCGGGCCAGGACGGCTTCGGGGTGGCCTGTCATGCCGATGATCGACCAGCCCTGCGCGCTGTACCAGCGCGACTCGGCGCGGGTCGAGAAGCGCGGGCCCTCGATGACGACGAGCGTGCCGCCGTCGACGGGCTCCCAGTCGGCGCCGCGCGCCGTCGACACCGCGACCTCGCGCCCGGCCGGGCAGTACGGGTCGGCGAAGGACGTGTGCACCACCGGCGCCGGGAGGCCGTCGAAGTACGTCTGCACGCGCCCCGACGTCCGGTCCACCAGTTGGTCCGGCACGACCAGCGTCCCGGGGCCCAGCTCGGCCCGGAGCCCGCCCGTCGCACACGGCGCCACCACCTGGGTCACCCCGGCGGCGCGGAGCGCCCACAGGTTGGCCCGGTAGTTGATGCGGTGCGGCGGGATCGCGTGGTCGCGTCCGTGGCGCGGCAGGAACGCCACGCGGCGGCCGCCGATCTCGCCGAAGAACAGCGAGTCGCTCGGCGCGCCGTACGGCGTGTCGATGCGTACCTCGGTGACGTCCTCGAGGAACGCGTAGAACCCGGAGCCGCCGATCACGCCGATCTCGGCGGGGGCGACACCCTCGGGAAGCACGCTCCGGGACGGGGTTGCGGCAGTCGTCACGTCGTCACCGCGCCCGTCAGGAGGCGGCGCTGGCGGCGGACGGCGTCGACGACCCCGAAGACGAGGACGAAGACGAGGATCCCGACCCCGACCCCGACCCCGACCCCGACCCCGACGTGGACGACCCCGAAGTCGAGGACGAAGACGACGAGCCTTCGGACGAGGACGACGCCGAGGCGGTGGACGCGTTCGCCGCGGGAACCGTCGACGAGCTCGAGCCGCTGCGGCTGTCGGTCCGGTAGAAGCCGGAGCCCTTGAACACCACGCCCACGGCCGAGAACACCTTGCGCAACCGCCCCTGGCAGGCGGGGCACTCGGTGAGCGCGTCGTCCGTGAACTTCTGGACGGCCTCAAGGCCCTCGCCACAAGCGGTGCACTGGTATTGGTACGTCGGCACGGTCAGGTCCTCCTTCGCAAGACAGGTACTGGCACTCTCACCTGCCGAGTGCCAATGGTGCAGCATCCACCGGAGTTACGTCCACCACGGTCCGCTTCGCGGGCACCAAAGTGCGCCTTCCGAGCGTCACCACGAGCAGCCCGAGGGCCGCGGAACCGAAGGTCAGCGCAAAGGCCGGGCTCGCCCCGTACTCGTCCGTCACAATTCCCGCGAACGTCGAGCCGAAGGCCAGTCCGAGGCCGATCGCCCCGGTGAGCCACGTGAACGCCTCGGTCTTGGCGTCCGCCGCGACCAGGCCTTCCACCAGTGTGTAGCCGGTGATGATCGTCGGTGCCAGGGCCAGTCCGCAGATGAGCGCGACAGGCACCATCACCGCGATGTTCGGTACGACCCACAACGGCGCCGTACCGACGGCCAGTGCCGCGAACGTGGCCGTCAGGCGCCGCTCGGCCGTCCCGCGCCACGCCATGGCCCCGTACACCGCACCCGCGATCAGGCTGCCGCCCGCGAACACCGCGTACAGAGCGCCGGCGAGACCGGCCCGTCCCGACTCCTCCGCGAAAGCGGTGATCGAGACCTGGATGCTCCCGAACACTGCCCCGATGGAGACAAACGCGCCGACCAGCACCTTTACTCCCGCCACGCGGATGGCGGACGAGTGCGGGGTGTCGGTGGCAGTACGCCGCGCGGGCGCGGTCGAGCGCTGCGCGGCGAAGGCCAGCGAGCCGACGACGGTCAGCACGGCCACGACGGCCAGTCCGAACCCGGGGTCGATGCCCGTGGCCAGGAAGGTCGCGACGACCGGGCCGACGACGAAGGTGAACTCGTCGGTCACCGACTCGAAGGCGAATGCGGTGGGCAGCAGCGGCTGGCCCTCCAGCTTGGCGACCCAGCGGGCCCGGACCATCGAGCCGATCTGCGGCACGGACGCGCCCGCCGCGACTGCGGTGGCGAACAGCGTCCAAGTAGGGGCGTCCGTCTTGGCACAGATGACCAGCGCGGCGACCGATATGCCGTGCAGCAGCGCGCCGGGCACGAGTACGGCGGCCTGGCCGTACCGGTCCGCGAGCCGTCCGGTCTGCGGGCCGACCACCGACAGGGCGACCGCCATGGCCGCGGACACCGCACCTGCGATGCCGTAGGAGCCGGTCGTGTCCTTGACCAGCAGCACAATGCCCAGGCCGAGCATCGCGTAGGGCAGGCGCGCGACAAGGCCGGGGGTCAGGAACCGCCACGCGGACGGTGTCCGCAGCAGCGTCGTGTACGTGGAGATCACGCGCACCGCCCCCCGAAGGGCCGGTCGTCGCGCGGAACGGGCCGACTGATCGGCACGGTTCTTCTGCTTCCTGCCGCCTGGTAGCGCACAGGGGCCCGGCCCCGGTGCGCCGAGAGCTGTCCTCAACGCGTCGACCGGGGTAGATACCGGCCCCGACCTGCGAGAACCAGGTCATGGGGGCAACGGCCGCCGAGCGGTCACGCCAGCCCTGCATCAGGCAGAGTTGGTCTATCTCACTGCTATTTACTGCTAAATAGTACAACGTTCGGATGGACCGATCGAACCGATCGAACCGATCGAACCGATCGAACCGATCGAACCGATCGAACCGATCGAACCGATCGAACCGATCGAACCGATCGAACCGATCGAACCGATCGAACCGATCGAACCGATCGAACCGATCGAACCGATCGAACCGATCGGGGCCACGCCCGCCCCCGCCCCGTCAGTGCCCGTGCTCGCCGAACCACCCCGCGAGCTTGCCGCCGCGGCTGACCGCCCGCAGCCGCCGCTCCGCCGCGTCCCGGACCTCCTCGGTCGCCACCACGAGCAGTTCGTCCTCGCGCTGCAACACGGTCGTCGGTCCCGGCACGAAGCTCTCTTCGCCGCGGACGACCAGCGTCACCGCGGCCCCTCGCGGCAACCGCAGCTCGTTGATCTCCACACCGTGTATCCGCGACCCCTGCGGCACGTGCACGGACAACAGGTGCCCGCGCAGCCTGTCGAGCGGCGCCGATTCGACGCCCAGATCCTCCGCCTGCGGCTTGCCGCCGAAGCCGACCCGCCGCGCGATCCACGGCAACGTCGGTCCCTGCACGATGGTGAACACCACCACGAGCACAAAGGTGATGTTGAACAGCCGCCTCGCGTCCGTCACGCCTTCGACGATCGGGATCGTCGCGAGCACAATCGGCACGGCTCCGCGCAGACCGGCCCACGACAAGATGATCTGCTCGCGCCACGGCACCCGGAACGGCAGCGTCGACGCGATCACCGACACCGGCCGCGCGACCAGCAGCAGGACCGTCCCGATCACCAGGGCCGGCACGATCGCGCCGCCGAGTTCATGCGGGTTCACCAACAGTCCCAGCAGGACGAACAGGCCGATCTGCGCGATCCATCCGACGCCTTCGGCGAAGCCGCGCGTGGCCGCCTTGTGGGGGAGTGGTGCGTTGCCGAGCACAAGCGCGGCGAGGTAGCACGCCAGGAAGCCGCTGCCGTGGGCCAGCGCGCCCGCGGCGTACGCGAGTACGCACAGGGCGATGACCGCGATCGGGTACAGGCCGGACGCCGGCAGCGCGATGTGCCGCAGCCCCCATGCGCCGATCTTCCCGATCGCGATGCCGATCGCGAAACCGATGGCCAGTTCGAGGATGATCTCGCCGACCACCACGTACCACGGGTGCGATCCGGAGTGCGCGAAGGTGACCACGAGGATGACCACCGGCGCGTCGTTGAACCCGGATTCGGCCTCCAGGAGCCCGGTGAGCCGCTTGGGCAGCGGGAGCGTACGCAGCACCGAGAAGACCGCCGCCGCGTCCGTGGACGACACGATCGCGCCCATCAGGATGGCCGTGGACCAGTCGACGTCCAGGACGAACTTCGCCGCGAACGCCACGATTCCGACGCTCACCCCGACGCCGACCGTCGACAGTACGGCGGCCGCGGGGACGGCCGGTTTGATCTGCTGCCAATTGGTGCTGATCCCGCCCTCGGTGAGGATCAGCACGAGGGCGGCGTAGCTCAGGGTCTGGGTGAGTTCGGCGTTGTTGAACGACAGGCCGAGGACGTCGCCGCCGATCAACACCCCTATGCCGAGGTAGATCAGGAGGCTCGGCATGCCCGTGCGCGTCGCGAGCCGCACCGCGACCACGGCGACCAGCATGACCAGTGCACCGAGGGCGAGAACAGTGTTCAGCTCGTCCACGGACACGAACGGCACCTCCGGCGGTCGTCGGTCCGGCCACCATCGACGATCGGACGCGTCGTCATCTATTCGGGTTTGTTGCTCGGTTCAGGTGTTGCTCGTTGCCTGGTTCCGCTCTTGCCGCGCACGCCCGCATGGGCGCCCTCGTGTGGCGCCGACGTGGCCCCAGTCTGTACCCGGTGTGCGCCCGGACCCGTGTCTGCGGACCTGTGTCCCCTGACATGCGCCCCGGATACGCCCCCATGCCTCACAGCCGCCCCCGAGCCGCGCGCCGCAAGATGCGTGCACGGCAACGCCTTTGGTGCGCATTCTCGGGGTACGTCCGGACCCACCCGGATGCCCACCGAACAATCCGCGAAAGGCTACTGACGGGGCATTACCTTCGCCTAGCGAATATTTTACCAAAGTGAACGATCGGATCCGAGGCGGCCCTATACCCCGCGGAGCGCCCTCGCGAACCACTGCGTCGGTGGCGTGCGCCCCTCCGCTCTAAGGTGTCCCTTGCCGCACCGATCGTGAAGGATCTTGATGCCCGCCTCGAACACGCCCGGCCCGGAGTCGCCCGAGTCGTCCGTATCGGATCTTCCGGACGTTTCAGGCTCCGTCCCCGCGACCGACCGGATCCCTGCGACCGCCCAGGCCCCGGCCCAGGCCCCCGCCCCGGCGCCCGCGGCCGCGACGGACCCCGGAACCACGCCTCCGCCGGGCGTACAACACGTAGCCGAGCGCCCCGCCCGCGGGCGCGCACCGCGTCCCAAGCGACGCCGCATCCGCCGACTGCGCAACGCGTCCATCGCCCTTGTGGTCCTGCTCGCCGTCGTGGCCGGCGCGCTCGGCTGGTACGGATGGGACCTCAGCCGCCGCTCGTTCCCCGACCTCGACGGCGCCGTGAAGGTCCCCGGCATGTCCGCGAGCGTCGAGGTGCTGCGCGACAAGAACGGCATCCCGCAGATCTACGCCGACACTCCCGAAGACCTGTTCCGCGCGCAGGGATACGTGCAGGCCCAGGACCGCTTCTGGGAGATGGACGTACGCCGCCACATGACCGCCGGGCGCCTCTCCGAGATGTTCGGCTCCTCGCAGGTCGACAACGACATCTTCCTGCGCACACTCGGCTGGCACCGCATCGCCGAGCAGGAGCTCACCAAGCTGACCCCCGAGGCCCGCGCGTACGTCGAGGCGTACGCCGCCGGGGTGAACACCTACATCGAGAAGCGCGACCCCGACGAACTCTCCTTCGAGTACGCCCTGCTCGGCTTCGTCCGCGACGACTACGAGCCCGAGCCGTGGACCGCCGTCGACTCCGTCGCGTGGCTCAAGGCGATGGCGTGGGACCTGCGCGCCAACCTCCAGGACGAGATCGACCGCGCGCTGTTGTCGGAGAAGTTGACCGTCAACCAGATCGACGAGCTGTACCCGCCGTACCCCTACGAGCGCAACCAGCCGATCGTGCCCTCGGGCGCCGTCGTGAAGAACCCCAACGACCCCGCGGCCGAGGAGTTCAAGCCGGACGCGGCGCCCCCCGTACCGTCCCGGAGCGCATCCAGGGCGCTGACCGAACTGTCCCAGACGCTGGAGTCGCTGCCGCCGATCTTCACCGACCGCACGGCGGGCGTCGGGTCGAACTCGTGGGTTATTGCGGGCAGCCGCACCACCACCGGCAAGCCGCTGATGGCCAACGACCCGCACCTGTCGGCCTCGCTGCCGTCGGCGTGGTACCAGATGGGCCTGCACTGCCGCACGGTCAGCCCGACGTGTGCGTACGACGTCTCCGGCTTCACCTTCGCGGGCATGCCCGGGGTCGTCATCGGCCACAACCAGAAGATCTCGTGGGGGCTGACCAACCTCGGGGCCGACGTCACCGACCTGTACCTGGAGAAGGTCAGCGACACGGGCTACCTCTACAACAACGAGACCCTGCCGTTCGAGGACGTGCGCACCGAGGTCATCAAGGTCTCCGGCGGCGAGGACCGCACCATTACGGTGCGCTCCACACGGCACGGCCCGATCCTGTCCGAGGCATCCGACGAACTGGAGGATGTCGGCAAGGACGCGCCCATCCCCGACCCCGGACCGCAGCGCGAGGACGGCTTCGCCGTGGCCCTGCGCTGGACCGCGCTCGAACCCGGCACGACCATGGAGTCCGTCTTCCAGCTCAACCGGGCGACCGACTGGAACTCCTTCCGCGAGGCGCTGCGCGGCTTCGACGTGCCGTCGCAGAACGTCGTGTACGCGGACGTCGACGGCAACATCGGCTACCAGGCCCCGGGCCGCATCCCGGTCCGCCGCGGCGGCGACGGCCGCTGGCCGGCGTACGGGTGGGACACCGACTACGAGTGGGACAACATGATCCCGTTCGACTCGCTGCCCTTCCGCTACAACCCGCCCGAGGGCTACATCGTCACCGCCAACAACGCCGTGACGCCGCCGACGTACCCGTACACGCTCACCACCGACTGGGGGTACGGCTCCCGCAGCCAGCGCATCATCGACATGATCAACGCGCAGCCGAAGGTCGACCCGCAGGCGATGTCGCGCATGCAGTTGGACGACCGCAACCCGATCGCCGAGACATTGGTGCCCTACCTCCTCGACGTCGAGGTCAAGGACCCGTGGATCCGCGAGGCGCAGAACCTGCTCAAGGGCTGGGACTTCCGTCAGCAGCCCGATTCGAAGGCCGCCGCGTTCTTCAACGGCGTGTGGCGCCAGATGCTGCTGCTGGCCTTCGGCGACAAGATGCCGTTCTCGGTACGCGCGACCGGCGACTGCCAGTTGGACACCACCACCGGGAAGACGCACTGCGGCGAACGCGATGACGCGACCGCGCAACCCGACGGCGGCGACCGGTGGTTCGAGGTGGTCCGCAATCTGCTGCCGGACGCCGAGAGCCCCTGGTGGAACATCTCCGACGACCCCGGGAAGATCACCACGCGCGACGCCCTGCTGCTCAAGGCCATGACGGCGGCCCGCAAGGAGCTGACGGCCAAGATGGGCAAGGACATCGACACGTGGAACTGGGGGCGCCTGCACACGCTGGAGCTCCGCAACCAGACGCTCGGCACCGAAGGGCCCGGCGCGGTGAAGTGGATGCTCAACCGCGGCGAGTACCAGTTGGGCGGCGGCGAAGGCCTCGTGGACGCGACCGGATGGAACGCGGCGCGCGGGTACGAGGTGACCACCGTGCCGTCGATGCGCATGGTCGTCGACCTCTCCGACCTCGACGGGTCGCGCTGGATCAACCTCACCGGCGCGTCCGGCCACGTGTGGCACGACAACTACACGGACCAGACCGAGTTGTGGAAGCAGGGCAGATCGCTGCCCTGGGCCTTCACCCGGCCCGCGGTCGAGGCGTCCGCCGAACACACGCTGGTGCTCGAACCGGACGGCGCGCCTTCGGGGGCGCCGCCCGCGAGTCCGTAGCTGCCGGGCTGCCGGGCCTACTGCCGGGGCGGCAGGGGTCGGCCGGGGTCGGGCGCGTGCGTCAGTCCGACGCGGGCCGCGCGGCGGGACCGAACCGCACGGTCCGCCCCGGCAGCAGGGCCGCACGCACCGGCCGGTCGTGCGGCTCGGCCGGGACGGCGTCCAGAAACTCGCCGTCGTAGAGCAGGACGGCGGTGAACGCGCCGGGCGCCAGCCGCGCAAGCGCCCGGTCGTACGAGCCCCCGCCCCGCCCCAGGCGCATGCCGTGCCGGTCGACCGCGAGCCCCGGCACCACCACCAGGTCGGCGTCCGCCACCGCGTCGGGGCCGAGCCGCCGGCCGACCGGTTCGCGCAGCCCGCGGGCGGCGGCGACCAGCGACTCGGGGCCGTCGTACGCCGCCCAGTCGAGGTCGTTGTCCGCCATCAGCACCGGCAGCAGCACCCGGCGCCCCGAGCCCGCGAGCACCGCTGCCAGGTCGGCGGGGCCGGGCTCAGAACCGACCGGGACGTACGCCGCGACCGTGCGCGCCTCGGCCAACTCCGGCAGCGCGCCGAGCGCCGCACCCAGTGTGCGTGCCGCGTACGCCCGTTCGGCCGCGTCCCGGCGCGCCCGAGCGGCGAGCAACCGCGTCCGCAGCGCGCCTTTGGCCGCGACCACCGCCGCCGCGGCATCCGGCCTCGCGGCATCCGGTGTCACGGCACTCGGCAGCGCGGCATCCGTCACTGCGGCATCCGGCGTCGCGGCATCCGCGTCAGGTCCGGGCAGGGGTTCGTCGGCCATGATCCGACTCTAGATCGCCGCCCGAGCCCGCGGATCGCCGCCGGATCGCCGCCGGACCACGCCGGACCGACCCCGCCGGACCGCCCCGGAAGTTCACCCCCCGGGCGCCCCCGCGACACGCCGCCGAGACCACCCGACGACGGGCCGGGACCATAGCTTTCGGACAATCGCGCCCCTTCTCACGCGATGCTCAGAAGCCGCGATTAGAGTCTTCGACCATGAACTCGGCGACCGCACCCCGACCCAAGCGGGGCATCACCAAAGCCGTCGTTCCCGCGGCCGGACTGGGCACCCGGTTCCTGCCCGCGACGAAGGCGACTCCGAAGGAAATGCTGCCGGTCGTCGACAAACCGGCCATCCAGTACGTGGTCGAGGAGGCGGTCGCGGCCGGGCTCCACGACATCCTCATGGTGACCGGCCGCAACAAGCGGCCGCTCGAGGACCACTTCGACCGCGCGTACGAGCTGGAGGAGGCACTCGCCGCCAAGGGCGACGCCGAGCGCCTGCGCCGCGTACGCGAGTCGAGCACGCTCGCCGCGATCCACTACGTGCGGCAGGGCGACCCGCGCGGCCTCGGCCACGCCGTGCTGTGCGCGCAACCGCACGTCGGCGACGAGCCGTTCGCGGTGCTGCTCGGCGACGACCTGATCGACCCGCGGGACCCGCTGCTCACCCGCATGCTGGAGGTCCGCGAGGAACTCGGCGGCAGCGTCGTGGCGCTCATCGAGGTCGACCCGTCGCAGATCCACCTGTACGGGTGCGCCGCGGTCAAGCCCACCGACCACGCCGACGTCGTCCGGGTGACCGACCTCGTCGAGAAGCCGGACGCGGGTTCCGCGCCGAGCACCTTCGCGGTCATCGGCCGCTACCTGCTCGACCCCGAGGTGTTCCCGGTCCTGGAGTCCACTCCGCCGGGCCGCGGCGGCGAGATCCAGCTGACCGACGCACTGCGCGAGCTGGCAATGCGCGATGCGGGCGCGGGCGGGCCGGTGCACGGCGTACTGTTCAGCGGGCGCCGGTACGACACAGGCGATCGCGGGGACTATCTGCGGGCTATCGTCAGACTTGCGTGCGAGCGTGAAGACCTGGGGCCGGAATTCCGGACCTGGCTGAAAAAGTATGTCGACGAGGAGCTGCGGGGATGAAGAGCGTCGAGGAGCACCTGACCGGAATCCTCGAACGGGTGGCACCTCTGTCGCCGCTCGAACTCCAGCTCCTGGACGCACACGGCAGCCTGCTCGTCGACGAAGTCGCCGCGACCGGCGACCTCCCGCCCTTCGACAACTCGTCGATGGACGGGTACGCGGTACGGCTCGCCGACGTCGCCGACGCCGGTGAGCGCTACCCGGTGGTCCTCGACGTCATCGCCGACATCGCGGCCGGCAACACCTCGGACGTGCCCGTCGAACCCGGCACTTGCGCGCGCATCATGACCGGCGCGCCGATCCCCGAGGGCACCGAGGCGATCGTGCCGGTCGAATGGACCGACGCGGGCATGCCGACCGTGCGCATCACGCGTTCGCCCGAAGAGGGCCAGTACATCCGGCGCCGCGGCGACGACGTGGCGGCGGGCCAGACCGTGCTGCCCGGCGGCACCGAACTGGGCTCCGCGCAGGTCGGGCTGCTCGCCGCGATCGGCCGCGACCGCATCCGGGTGCGTCCCAAGCCGCGCGTCGTGATCCTGTCCACCGGCAGCGAACTGGTGCCGCCCGGACGCCCGTTGACGGCCGGCCAGATCCGCGACTCGAACAGCTACATGCTCACCGCGGCGGCGCGCGAGGCGGGCGCGATCGCCTACCGCGTCGGGAACGTCGCCGACGACCCCAAGGCCCTCATCGACACGATCGAGGACCAGCTCATCCGGGCGGACGTCGTCGTGACGACCGGCGGGGTGAGCGCGGGGGCGTACGACGTCGTCAAGGAAGTGCTGTCGGACCTCGGCACGGTCACGTTCGAGAAGATCGCGATGCAGCCGGGCATGCCGCAGGGCTTCGGCACGATCGGGCCGGACGACACACCGATCTTCACGCTGCCGGGCAACCCGGTGAGTGCGTTCGTGTCGTTCGAGGTCTTCGTGCGCCCGGCGCTGCTGCGCATGCAGGGCACCGAGAATCTCGCCCGCACGGTCGTCCGGGCCCGCTGCGAGAGCGGCTTCCGGTCCCCGGAGGGCAAGCGGCAGTTCGTGCGGGCCCGCTACACCCCGGCCGCGGAGGCGGCGGAGCCGGGTGCGGTGGCGCCGGTGGGCGGGCACGGGTCGCACCTGATCGGAAGCCTGGCGCTGGCCAACGCGCTGATCGTCGTGCCCGAGGACGCCACCGAGGTGGAACGCGGGTCCGACGTGGACGTCATGCTCCTCTGACCGGTTCGCGGGGTGTCGTCGTCACCCCGCCCGTCGGTTATCCGGTTCACCCGGTTCCCCCGGCACGGCCTCCCGCACAAGTAACGTTGCCCTCGTCGGAACCACGGGCACGAGAGGGAGAACGGTGCGCGGCGAGACATTGACGCACGTCGACGAGTCGGGCGCGGCCCGCATGGTCGACGTCTCCGGCAAACAGGTCTCGGTGCGGACCGGGCGCGCGAGCGGGCGCGTACGCGTGTCGCCGCGCGTGGTCGAGCTGCTGCGGGGCGAGGGCGTGCCCAAGGGCGACGCCATCGCGACCGCGCGCATCGCGGGCATCATGGCCGCCAAGCGCACTCCCGACCTCGTGCCGCTGTGCCACCCGATCGCGATCCACGGCGTCGCGGTGGACCTGGTGGTGGAGGACGACGCGGTGGCCATCACCGCGACGGTGCGTACCGCCGACCGCACGGGGGTCGAGATGGAGGCGCTGACCGCGGTCTCGGTCGCCGCGCTGACCGTCGTCGACATGGTCAAGGCCGTGGACCCGGGCGCGGTCATCACCGACGTGCGCGTCGAGGAGAAGACCGGCGGTGTGTCCGGAGACTGGTCGCGCGCGGACGCGGGTACCGGCACCGGCAGGGACACGGCCACCGAGCACGGCAATACGCCCGGCAACGGGGACACGACCGGTGTGGCGGCCGGGGAGAGCCCGCCCGCGCCGGTCCCAGGGGACGGAAGGCAGGACTCATGAAAGCCATGGTCATCACCGCGTCGACGCGGGCCGCGGCGGGCACGTACGGGGACGAGAGCGGCCCGATCATCCAGCAGGAGCTGACCCGGCTCGGATTCCAGGTGCGCGGCCCGGTCGTCGTGCCGGACGGCGAACCGGTCGCGCAGGCGCTGCGCGACGCGGTGTCGCAGCACTTCGAGGTGATCGTCACGACCGGCGGCACCGGGCTGACGCCGATGGACCAGACGCCCGAGATGACGCGCCGGGTGATCACGTTCGAGGTGCCGGGCATCGCCGAGGCGATCCGCGCGTACAACTTCGACAAGGTGCCCACTGCCGCGCTGTCGCGCGGCGTCGCCGGGGTGGCGGTGGTGCAGGACGCGCAGTGGGTCTACCGCAGCCTCATCGTCAACCTGCCCGGCTCGGCCGGCGGCGCCCGCGACGGAATGACCGTGCTGGGCAAGGTCCTTGTGCACGCCGTCCAGCAGTTGCAGGGCGGCGACCACGGGCAGGCCGGCTTCGGCGGCGGCCCGGCCGGGGGCTACGGAGGCCAGCAGCAGGGCGGGTTCTCCGGCCAGGGCGGGTACGGCAACCAGGGCGGGTACGGCCAGCCGCAGCAGGGCGGCGGCTTCGGCGGGGGAGGCTTCGGAGGCGGCGGTTACTCGTCCGCGCCCCCGTGGGGCAACTCCTGATCCGCGGATGGCCGGTGGAGTTGGCCGAAGGGCGCGTGGCCCTTCGGCCGATCCGCGGCCGGGACGCCGACGTGTGGCAGGAGGTCCACACGCGGAACCGCGATTGGCTGCGGCGCTGGGAGGCGACCGTGCCGCCCGGTTCGCCCGCCGCGCGGCGTCCCACCTTCCGGCAGATGGCGCGCTACCTGCGGGCGGAGGCGGCGGCGGGGCGCATGCTGCCGTTCGTGGTGCTGTACGACGGGCAGTTGGTGGGCCAGGTGACCGTCGCGGGGATCACGTGGGGCTCGATGAGCTCGGCGCACATCGGCTACTGGGTGGACGAGGGCGTCGCGGGGCGCGGTGTCATGCCGACCGCCGTCGCACTGGCCGCCGACCACTGCTTCTTCCGCATCGGGCTGCACCGGATCGAGGTGTGCATCCGGCCGGAGAACATGCCGAGCCGCCGGGTCGTGGTCAAGCTCGGGTTCCGCGAGGAGGGGCTGCGTCCGCGCTACCTGCACATCGACGGTGACTGGCGCGACCATCTCGTGTACGCGCTGAACGCCGAGGAGGTGCCGGGAGGGCTGTTGGCCCGCTGGCGGGTGTACCGCGAGTCCCACGGGCTGTTGGGCGGCTGACCTCGGGCGTTGCGCCGCCCGGGGGTATTCGTATGACCACAGGGGACACTTCTGTCCCAGTAGTCACACACGCATCAAAGAAGATCGTGCGACACACCGGGCAAGCTCCAACATTGCGGCGGCCATCCGGCTTAGCGTGTCGATGTGAGCAGCAGCGGCCTGATCTACGCAGCGATCGTGGGGGCCTGGGCTGCCTATCTGGTGCCCATGTGGCTCCGCCGGCAGGACGAGCTCAACGAGGCCCGTCACACCGAGCGGTTCACCACCGCGATCAGGATCCTGTCCCGTCGCGGCGCCCTGGAGCGCCGCTATGCCCGCATGATCGCCACCGGCGACGACGGCCTCGCGACCGCCGCGGTCTCCGTCGAGGCCCCCGCGCGCGACCGGCACCGGGCGTCCGAGGCCGGCCAGGCCCGCGAGAACCCGGCGCGTGAGAACCCGGCCCGTGAGAATCCAGGGCGTGAGAAGCCGCCACCCGCGGCGCCTCCCGAGCAGGGCGACAGCGGGCCGCGACGCCGCGATGTCCCCGCCGCCCAGGCCCCGCGAGCCCGCCAGGTGCACGCGCCCGTCGACGAGACGGGCCGCCCCGGCCCGTCCGCCGGGGCCTTCGAGCGTTCCCGGGGCGGAGCACCGACCGCCCGCCCGCCGCAGACCACCCCGCCCGCCCAGCCGGAGGAGACGGCCGCCGAGGCCCGTCGGCGCTTCGGCCTGGGACGCCGCGGCCCGGTCGAGGCCCCGCCCGCCGCCCCGGTGGCGGTCGCGGTCAAGCCGCCCGCGCCCCTCAAGGGCCCGGACGGCCGCGCCAAGCTCCTCGCGCGCCGCCGCCGCGTCGTCGTCTGCCTGTTCCTCTTCTTCACCGGCGGCGCGGTCGTCACCGGCATGCTCGGCCTCGCCTGGATCTGGCTCCCGGTCCTGCCCGGCATCGCGCTGACCGGCTACATCGCCTACCTCCGCGTGCAGGAGCGGCGGCGCTACGAGACCAACCTCCGCAACCAGCTGCGTCCGTCGCCGCCCGCGCGCCCCGCGCCGCCGAGGCCCGCACGCAAGGCGGAGGGCGAGCCGCGCCGGGCGACCCCGCAGCCGGACCCGCCCGCGCGCCGCCGTGCCGCAGACGGGACCCCCGCGCCGCCGCGTACCGGCCAGGGCCGCGGCGCAACGCCGCCCGCGTCCCAGGAGCCGCGCCCGCGCTCCGGTCGCCGGGGCGCCGCCGACGAGCGCGACCACGCGGAGTGGATCGCCGCGTTGCAGGCCGACAGCGGCCAGGACGCGACCGACCGCGACGCCTGGGACCCCGTGCCGGTGCCGCTGCCCACGTACGTCACCGCGCCGGTCGTACCCCGCGGCGAGCCGGTCCTCCCGGAGCGCCCCGAGCCCGCCGCCCCAGAGCCGGTGGCCGCCGACCCGACGCCGCTCTTCGACCAGTACGCCGAGGACCCGCGCCGCGCGCATCCGTACCCGCCGTACGAACAAGAGTGGCCCCGCGCCGGCAACGAGTAGGTCCGTCACCATGCCTTCGCAACCGGCCGGAAAGCCCCGCGGGCGCGCCGGGCTTGGCACCGGACCAGCCGTCGGCCCCGGCGGCTCCCACCCCGTGGCGACCCCCGAATAACCCGTGCGCGAGGCACCTCCAGAAGGTGGTAATCTTCTTTCTCGTTGGGGCTGTGGCGCAGTCTGGTAGCGCACCTCGTTCGCATCGAGGGGGTCTGGGGTTCAAATCCCCACAGCTCCACAATTGGCCAGGGGCCTGATCCGAGAAATCGGATCAGGCCCCTGGTCGTTGTGCGGACGCCCTGCGCGGCCGCCCCTGTTCCGCGGGACGGATGTGCCTCTCCAGGAACGCTCCCATCACGGCGATGTCTGCGGCGGCGCTGACGGCGTCGGCTACCGGGCCGACGCCGACGGAGACGAAGTCAGGCAAGACATCCGCCTGGGGCGAGCTGGGCGTTCGTCCTGTGCCATGTACGAATTCCTTTCGTGGGGCCGGATGTTCGGCGGAAACGTACCGAGCTGTAACGGAGTGTTGTCAGCCGCTATCCGGAACGCGCCTCGCGTGGCTCCCGGTTCGTGCTGCGCCTCGGCCTCGGCTATGGCTGCGGCTGCGTCGTCGCAATCCGTCCGCCGTCCGCGCGACGCCTTACGTGTACACCGCACGTGACGGCTCGGTGACTACGGTCGCGTAGCCCGGTCACCGCGTGCCAACATCGCGTGACATGGCCGACGATGCACGCAAACTCGACGCGCCCCTGTCCCCTCTGCACCTTGTCCCTCCCGGCCCGCGCGGCCTCGACGCCGTCGGCTCGTACGTCGCCGTCGGCGACAGCTTCACCGAAGGCGTCGGCGACCCCGGGCCCGACGGAAGCCTGCTCGGCTGGGCCGACCGGTTCGCGGTCCGCCTCGCCGAAGCCAGCCCCGGCCTGCGGTACGCGAACCTCGCGGTACGCGGCAAGCTCCTGCACCAGATCATCGACAGCCAGATCCCGCTGGCCCTCGCGGCCCGCCCCGACCTGGTCAGCTTCTGCGCGGGCGGCAACGACGTCCTGCGCCCCGGCGGCGACCCGGACAAGCTCGCCGCGGAGTACGAGCGCGCCGTGGCCGACCTGCGCGCCGCGGGTGTCCACGTGCTGGTCTTCACCGGCTTCGACACGCGTGAACTCGGCCTGCTGAAGCTGCTGCGCGGCAAGGTCGCGACGTACAACGAGCACCTGCGGGTCATCGCCGCGCGCTACGACTGCACGATCGTCGACCTGTGGGGGATGCAGGCCGTGCAGGACCGCCGCGCGTGGAGCGAGGACCGGCTGCACCTCTCGCCCTGCGGCCACGAGCGCGTCGCCCTCAACGCGGCACGCACGGTCGGGCTGCCCGTCGAGGAGGACCCGGAGGCCGCGTGGCCGCCGGAGGCCGAGCAGTTGAGTGCCGCACATGCGCGCCGCGAGCACGTGCAGTGGGCGCGCGAGCACCTCGTGCCGTGGATCGGCCGCCGTCTCCGCGGCCAGTCGTCGGGCGACGGCCTGGAACCCAAGCGCCCGGACCTGATGCCGCTCTAGGTCGGCACCAGGCCGGTCACGGCACCAGCCCCGGTCACCGCACCAGTCCGGTCGCCGCACTAGTCTCCCGAGTCCCGCTCCGCAGCCGCGCCTGCGATCAGCAGGCGCGCGCTGCGCGTCACCAGGTGCTCGACGTCGTCCATCGTCATGCGGCCGAACGCCCAGCTGAACAGTGCGCCTTCCCACGCGATGCCGATCAGGCGGATGCACTCGTCGACGTTCTCCACCTCGTCCTGGAGCGCCGCCCGGAACATGTCGTGCATGATCCGGTTGGTCTCGCGGTGGCAGTCGCGTACGCCCGGGTCCGACGACCCGAGTGCGTGGATCAGCGCTCCGGCGAGCCGCGGGTTGCGGCCCATCGCCCGGCAGGTGTTGGACAGGATCGCCCCCACCCGGGCCGCCGCGTCGTCACCGCGCGGCCGGGCGGCGCGGCTGCGCTCCAGCGCCTCGATCCAGTCCAGGTGCGTCGCCGCGAGCAGGTGGTCCTTGGACGAGAAGTGCCGGTAGATCGTCGCCGAGGACAGCCCGGACATGCGTACGACGTCGCGCATCTGCACGCTGTCGTAGCCGCCCTCGGCGGCCAGCGCGCGCGTCGCCTCGATCGCCCGCCGCCGGATGTCGCTCTCCCGGGTGCCCGCCCCCGCGCGGGCCCGGGTCAGATCCATGTCGTCCACCACATCCGGTCCTGCCAGTCGGACAACGGGATCGTGGTGCCGGTGTAGATCGGATAGAAGTACAGGAAGTTCCAGGCGATCAGGGCGATGACGGCGACCGCTCCGGCCGCGCCCCAGGCTTTGCGGCGGTCGCTGGAGCCGGGTGGTCCGAGGATGGCGCCGATCATCATGGCGACGGCGAGGGCGATGTAGGGGACGAACACGACGGCGTAGAAGAGGAAGATGGTGCGGTCCTGCTTGAACATCCAGGGGCCGAGTCCGGCGGCGAGGCCGCACAGGATGGCGCCGGCGCGCCAGTCGCGTCGGGCGGCCCAGCGGAAGAGCAGGTAGACCGCCGCGAAACAGCCCGCCCACCACAGGAACGGCGTACCGATGCCGAGGACTTCCTGGGCGCACTTGTCGACCTCGCACCCGGCCTGGCCCTGCGACTTGTTCTCGAAGTAGTACGACACCGGCCGCCCGAGGACCATCCAGCTCCACGGGTTCGACTGGTAGACGTGTGGATCGTCCAGTCCGTTGTGGAATTTCCACATTTCGCCGTGGTAGTGCCAGAGGCTGCGGAAGGCTTCGGGGACCCAGGTCATGTCGAACTGGGGGATGCCGGAGACCTTGAGGGGGCCGAACTTGAAGGTGTCGGGGGAGAGTCCGTCGCGGCCGTCGGCCCACTGGCGGTTGTAGCCGCCGTCGGTGAGCAGCCAGCCGGACCAGGACCACACGTAGACCACGACGGCGACCGCGACGATGGACAGGAGCGCGAAGGGCAGGTCCCGGCGCAGCACGGCCGCGTAGACGCGCCAGCCGACCGCGCCCGCGGCCCGCCGCGTCCCCGCGTCCCAGAACAGCGTCAGGGCGATGAACAGCAGCACGACCGGCACGCCGCTCCACTTGGTGCCGCATGCCAGGCCCATGCACACGCCCGCGATGATGCGCCATGGGCGTAGGCCCAGCCCCAAGCGCACGGCGCGGTGCGGGTCGATGCCCTCGCGCATTTTGCGTGCCACCGCGGCACGCGTGTCGTCCCGGTCGACGACCAGCGCTCCGAAGGCCGCCAGTACCCAGAACATCAGGACGAGGTCGAGGAGCGCGGTGCGGCTCATCACGAAGTGCAGGCCGTCGAGGGCCAGCAGCAGGCCGGCGATGCAGCCCAGGAGGGTGGAGCGGAACAGGCGGCGCCCGATGCGGCAGAGCATCAGCACCGAGAGGGTGCCGAGCAGCGCGACCATGAACCGCCAGCCGAACGGGTCGACGCCGAACATCCACTCGCCCAGCCCGATGGTCCATTTCCCTATCGGCGGGTGGACGATGTACGACCCGTCGGGGCTGAGGTAGTCGCCGTAGTTGCCGTTGACGAACGCGTCGTTGGCCTTGTCCTGCTCGCTCAGGTCCCGCCAGGTGCCCTCGTACCCGTAGTGGATGAGCGACCAGCCGTCCTTGGCGTAGTACGTCTCGTCGAATATCACCGCGTCGGGTTGCCCGAGCTTCCAGAAGCGCAGGAATCCGGCCATCAGGGTGACGAGGATGCAGGGCAGCCACCCGCCGCCCGTATAGGGCGTCGAGTCGGTGAAGTTCGGGACGAGGCGTTCGCGCAGGGAGACGCGGGGTCGGGGGCGGAACGAGAAACGCGCCAGCGTGCGCGACCACGCGTCCGCCTCAGGCGGCGCGGGCGCGGCCCCGCCGCCCCCCTCAGGGGTGCGTTTGCGGGTGGGGTTGTCGGTCGCCACGTCGCTCGTCACGCGGTCATCGTATTGACCGCGGGGCGGTGCGGTGCCCACCACGGGGGAGGATGGTGCCGTGGAACATGAACCCAGCGGTGTCCTCGTGCTTGCCGGTACTCCGATCGGTGAGGTCGCCGACGCGCCTCCCCGGCTGTGCGCGGAGCTCGCCGCGGCCGATGTCGTCGCCGCCGAGGACACGCGGCGACTGCGCAGGCTCACGAACGCGCTGGGGGTCGAGGTCCCCGGTCGGGTGGTCTCGTACTTCGAGGGCAACGAGTCGGCGCGTACGGCCGAATTGGTACGCGACCTGCTCGGCGGCGCGCGGGTGCTGCTGGTCACGGACGCCGGCATGCCGTCGGTCTCCGACCCCGGCTACCGCCTCGTGGAGGCCGCCGTGGCGGAGGGCGTGCGGGTGACGGCCGTCCCCGGCCCGTCCGCGGTGCTGACCGCGCTGGCGCTGTCCGGCCTCCCGGTCGACCGGTTCTGCTTCGAGGGCTTCCTGCCGCGCAAGGCTGGGGAGCGGGCCGGCCGGCTGCGGGACGTGGCGGCCGAGCCGCGCACGATGGTCTTCTTCGAGGCGCCGCACCGCGTCGCCGACGCCCTCGCGGCGATGGCCGAGGCCTTCGGCGGCGAGCGGCGCGCGGCCGTCTGCCGCGAGCTGACCAAGACGTACGAAGAGGTACGCCGCGGCCCGCTCGCCGAACTCGCCGCCTGGGCCGCCGACGGCGTACGCGGCGAGATCACCGTCGTCGTGGAGGGCGCACCGCCCGCAAAGCCGTCCGATCTCGGACCTGACGAGCTGGCCGCTCTCGTGGCCCGCCGCGAGGACGCCGGCCAGCACCGCAAAGAGGCGATCGCCGAGGTCGCCGCGGAACTGGGGCTGCCCAAGCGCGACGTCTTCGACGCGGTGGTGGCGGCGAAGCGCAAAGGCTGAGCTGCGGTGAGCTGAGCTGAGCGCGCGTCAAGCGCGGGCAACGCGTCGGTAGCACAATGGGAGTGTTCGGCCCAAGGAGGCTCCAACTTCTTCATTCTCCTCACTAGAAGATGCCAAGGCCGCGTATCCAGTGATGCGCAGGGCCGTGCCGGGGGCATTTCCTGGGAGTCGGGGCCGAGGAACCACCGAACCGTCGGTGGGAAGGCCGCGCGAGGAGGTCGCCATGAACCAATCGACCATCGTGCACGAGGCGTATTCGTTCGTGTGTCTTGGCTGCGGCCAGGGCTGGGAGCGCGCGTACGAGATCCACCACGTCACCGACCTGCACGGCAAGCAGGTCTGCCACTACTACTTCGACGGCGATCGGGTGCCTTCGCCGTTCAGCCGCCCCCGCTGCGAGCACTGCGAGGGCGCCCGCCTGCGCATCCTGCCCGCGGGCCGGGTCGCGTCCGCCGCGCCGCCGCCGCCCAAGCCGCGGTCGCACCACTGGGGCCTGCCGCGCCTGACCCGCCGCTGAACCGCCGGCAACCTGCCGACGACCGGGCCGACGACCTGCCGACGGCCCGGCCGTGACAGCCGGGTGGGCCGCCCCGCCGATACTCGGGGGCGACCCACCCGCCGCGGGCCGTAGGATTTCCGGCATGGCGGCCACTGGATCCACTGATCTCTCCACGACCCCGGGCGGACACGCGGGCGGCAAGGCGTACTACGTCACCACCCCGATCTACTACGTGAACGACGCCCCGCACCTCGGCCACGCCTACACGACCGTCGCCGGCGACGTGCTCACCCGCTGGCACCGCCAGCGCGGCGAGAAGGTGTGGTACCTGACCGGCACCGACGAGCACGGCCAGAAGGTCATGCGCACCGCCCTGGCGAACGGCGTGACGCCGCAGGAGTGGTGCGACCGGCTCGTCGAGACGGCGTGGAAGCCGCTCTGGAAGCACCTCGAGATCGCCAACGACGACTTCATCCGCACGACCGAGCCCCGGCACGCGCAGCGCGTGCAGGAGTTCTGGCAGAACCTGTACGACAACGGCGAGGTCTACAAGGGCTCGTACGAGGGCCCGTACTGCGTCGGCTGCGAGGAGTTCAAGCTCCCCGGCGACCTCGTCGACGGCACCGGCGAGTTCGAGGGCCAGAAGCTCTGCCCGATCCACGGCCGCCCGGTGGAGATGCTGTCGGAGGACAACTACTTCTTCCGGATGTCCGCGTACACCGACAAGCTGCTCGCGTTCTACGAGGCCAACCCGGACTTCATCCAGCCGGCCTCGGCACGCAACGAGGTGCTGAAGTTCGTCCAGCAGGGCCTTCAGGACCTGTCGATCTCGCGTTCGACGTTCGACTGGGGCATCCCGATCCCGTGGGACTCCGGACACGTCCTGTACGTCTGGATCGACGCCCTGCTCAACTACGCCTCCGCCGTCGGCTATGGGACCGACCAGGCCAAGTTCGGCGAGACGTGGCCCGCCGACGTGCACATCGTGGGCAAGGACATCCTGCGCTTCCACGCGGTCATCTGGCCCGCGATGCTGATGGCGGCCGGGCTGCCGCTGCCGCACAAGGTGTTCGCGCACGGCTGGCTGCTGGTCGGCGGCGAGAAGATGAGCAAGTCGAAGCTGACCGGCATCTCGCCGCAGCAGCTCACCGACCACTTCGGCGTCGACGCGTACCGCTACTACTTCATGCGCGCGATCCCGTTCGGCCAGGACGGGTCGTTCTCGTGGGAGGACTTCTCCGCGCGGTACACCTCCGAACTCGCCAACGACTTCGGCAACCTCGCGTCGCGCGTCGCCGCGATGGTCGGCAAGTACTTCGGCGGCACGCTGCCCGCGGCGACCGCGGCCGGGGCGGCGGAGAGCGCGCTGCACGAGGCGCTGGCGGAGACGGTGAAGACCGCGGACGCCAAGGTCGAGCAGCTGGACTTCCAGGGTGCCCTCGACGACGTCTTCGCGTACGTCAAGCAGGTCAACGGCTACCTGACCGAGCAGGAGCCCTGGAAGGTCGCCAAGGACACCTCGCCCGAGGGCCAGGCCCGCCTCGCGACGATCCTCTACTCGGCGGCCGAGTCGCTCCGGGCGCTCGCCGTCCTGCTCAACCCGGTCATGCCCGCGACCGCCGAGAAGCTGTGGGTCTCGCTCGGCGCGGAGGCGCACCTCGGCGCGCTGGCCGAGCAGAAGCTCCTCGAGGCGGGCAACTGGGGCCTCCTGCCCGCCGGCGCGACGGTCACCAAGGGCGACATCCTCTTCCCGCGCCTGGAAGAGAAGCGCGACGAGCAGAAGGACAGCTGACCCGATGGGCAAGCGCACACGCCGCGACGGCGGGCCGAGGGACACCACTCCGCCCCCCGCACCCCCGTCGCTGCGTGTGCCCGTCTGGGACGCGCACACGCACCTGGACCTCCAGGAGGGCGACGTCGGCTCGGCCCTCGCCGCGGCCGCCGCGGTCGGGATCTCCACGCTCGTCCAGGTGGGCATCGACGTGCCGTCGTCCAAGTGGGCGGCCGAGGCCGCGCTCGACAACCCGCGCGTGCACGCGACGGTCGCACTCCACCCGAACGAGGCGCCCCGGCTCGTGCACGGCGATCCGGACGGCTGGTCCGGGCAGCGCCGCGAGCCCGGCGGCATGGCGGCCCTCGACGCGGCGATCGCCGAGATCGACGAACTGGCCGCGCTGCCCCAGGTGCGCGGCGTCGGCGAGACCGGCCTCGACTACTTCCGGACCGGCCCCGAGGGCACCGGCGTGCAGCAGGAGTCGTTCCGCCGCCACATCGCGATCGCGAAGCGGCACGGCAAGGCCCTGGTCATCCACGACCGCGAGGCGCACGACGACGTCCTGCGCATCCTGGTCGAGGAAGGCGCCCCCGAGACCGTGGTGTTCCACTGCTTCTCGGGCGACGCCGAGATGGCCAAGACGTGCGCCGAGCGCGGGTACGTCATGTCCTTCGCCGGCAACATGACCTACCCCAGCGCGCAATCCCTGCGCGACGCGGTCGCCGTGGCGCCGCTGGACCTGCTGCTGGTCGAGACGGACGCGCCCTTCCTCACCCCGGCCCCGCACCGGGGCCGCCCGAACGCGCCGTACCTCGTCCCGGTGACGGTACGCGCGATGGCCGAGGTCAAGGGCGTCGACGAGGACACCCTCTGCACCGCCCTCGCCGCCAACGCCGAACGGGTTTTCGGAACGGCCTGACCGTCGGCCCCGGTTCACCCGTACGCGGTGGAACGCCAGTTGGGCATCGGCAACCTGTTACAGTCCCTGCTCGGTCGACTGGCACCGGTCGACCTGCACCGGCCGCACGACGGCCTGTGGGCCGACCGGCAGGTGAGGGAGCCACCCTTTTGAGTCGTTCCGCCGAGCGCGGGCGCCGGCGCGGTAGAGCGCCCCGCCGCGGGTTCTCGCCGCGCATGCTGGTGCCCCAACTGCTGGTCGTGGCCGTGCTCGTGGGCGGCACCACCGCCTTCGTGCAGTACGACAAGACGGTCACGATCGTCGTGGACGGCGAGAAGCGCAACATCCATACGTTCGCCTCCAACGTCGGCGAGGTCCTGGACCGCGAGCAGATCGACATAGGGGAGCACGACGTCGTCGCGCCCGGCCGCAACGCCGACCTCGACGACGGCGACGAGGTCGCGATCCGGTACGGCCGCCTGCTGAACCTGACCCTCGACGGCAGCCCGCAGCAGGTGTGGGTGACCGCGATGTCCGTCGCCGAGGCGATGGACCAGCTCAAGGTGCGCACCGACGGCGCGTACCTGTCGGTGCCCCGCGAAGCACCCATCGGCCGCGAGGGCCTTGCCGTGGACGTGCGCACCGAGCGCGGCGTGACGTTCATGGTCGACGGCCGCCAGCTCCCCGTGCGCACGAACGCGGCCAGCCTGGGCGAGGTGCTGCACCAGGCCCAGATCGTCATAGGGCCGCAGGACCGCATAAGCGTTCCCACCGACACCTACCCCACCGAGGGCATGACGGTGTCGGTCCTGCGCGTCACCGGCACGACGGTCGTGAAGGACGAGCGCATCCCCTTCGAGACGAAGAAGCAGGACGACCCGACCCAGTTCAAGGGCAACGAGGTGGTCGAGACCAAGGGCGCCGCCGGCATCAAGAAGGTGACGTGGGCGTACGAGACCGTCGACGGCGTCAAGCAGAACCCGCGGAAGGTGTCGGAGGAGATCGTCAAGGCGCCCGTGCACCAGATCGTCAAGGTCGGCACCAAGCCGCTGCCCACCTCGGTGGCCGGCGCCGACGGCCTGAACTGGACCGCGCTCGCGAAGTGCGAGGCCGGGGGCCGTGCGACGGCCGTCGACCCGTCCGGGACCTACCACGGGCTGTACCAGTTCGACGCGCGCACCTGGCAGTCGATGGGCGGCTCGGGAGTAGCGAGCACGGCGCCCGCGGCGGAGCAGACGTACCGCGCCAAGCTGCTGTTCGTGAAGCGGGGCGCGAGTCCGTGGCCCATCTGCGGCCGTAAGCTGTATACGTGAGTGATCGTCCCGCGGGACCCGGTCTCCTCGGTCCCGCGGACATCCGCGAGCTGGCCGGGGCACTGGGGGTCCGACCCACCAAGCAGCTCGGCCAGAACTTCGTCATCGACGCCAACACCGTGCGGCGCATCGTGCGCACCGCCGAGGTGCGCGCCGACGACGTCGTGGTGGAGATCGGCCCGGGCCTCGGCTCGCTGACCTTGGCGTTGCTGGAAGCCGCGGACCGCGTCGTCGCGGTCGAGATCGACCCCGTCCTCGCCCGGCACCTGCCGACAACGGTCGAGGCGCGCATGCCCGAGCGTGCCGACCGGTTCGCGCTGGTGCACGCCGACGCGATGACCGTCACCGAGCTGCCCGGACCGCCCCCGACCGCGCTCGTGGCGAACCTGCCCTACAACGTCTCGGTCCCGGTCCTGCTGCACATGCTCCAGACCTTCCCGAGCATCGAACGCACGCTGGTGATGGTGCAGTCCGAGGTCGCCGACCGCCTCGCGGCCGGCCCCGGCGGGAAGGTGTACGGCGTCCCGTCCGTCAAGGCCGCGTGGTACGCCGACGTCAAGCGCGCGGGCGCGATCGGCCGCAACGTCTTCTGGCCCGCCCCCAACGTCGACTCCGGCCTCGTCTCGCTGGTCCGCCGCGAACCGCCCGCGACCACCGCCACCCGCGAGGAGGTATTCGCCGTCGTGGACGCGGCGTTCGCGCAGCGCCGCAAGACCCTCCGCGCGGCACTCGCGGGCTGGGCGGGCTCGCCGGCCGCGGCGGAAGAGGCGCTGGTGGCCGCCGGGATCGACCCCAAGGCACGCGGCGAGGCGCTCGACGTCGGGCAGTTCACCCGCATCGCGGAGGCGGGGCCGCGGGCCCGGCCCGGCGCCCGACCCCCCGCGTAACCACCTCCTCACGGGCCGTACGATCGACGCGACCCGCATCCGAGAACGAGGGGCACCCGCACTCGTGGCTTCCGTGACCGTCCAGGTTCCCGCCAAAGTCAACCTCCAGCTCGCCGTGGGGGCGGTCCGGCCGGACGGGTACCACGAACTGGTGTCGGTGTTCCACGCCGTGTCGCTCTTCGACGAGGTGACCGTCACCCGCGCCGACACCCTCACGGTGACGGCCGAGGGCGAGGGCACCGACGAGGTCCCGCTGGACCGGACGAACCTCGCCGCGCGCGCCGTCGAACTCCTCGCCGACCGCCTCGGCACGTCCCCCGACCTGCACGTGCACATCCGCAAGGGCATCCCCGTCGCGGGCGGCATGGCCGGCGGCAGCGCCGACGCCGCGGCCACGCTGCTGGCCTGCGACACCCTGTGGCGCGGCAACACGCCCCGCGAGATGCTGCGCCGGCTCGGCGCCGAGCTGGGCAGCGACGTGCCGTTCAGCGACCTCGGCGGCACGGCGATCGGCACCGGCCGCGGCGAACGCCTGGCCGCGGTGGCCTCGGTCGGCCGCTTCCACTGGGTCTTCGCGCTCGCCGACGGCGGCCTGTCGACCCCGGCGGTCTACGGCGAGTGCGACCGGCTGCGCGAGGTCGCGGGGGCCGACGTACCGGATCCGGCCCCGCACGAGGAGTTGATCGCGGCGCTGCGCGCGGGCGACGCGGCGGCGCTGGGCGCGACCATGGCCAACGACCTCCAGGAGGCGGCCCTGTCGCTGCGTCCGGCGCTGCGCGGGACGCTCGCGGCGGGCACCGCGGCCGGGGCGCTGGGGGCGCTGGTCTCCGGCTCCGGGCCCACGTGCGCGTTCCTCGCGGCCGACGAGGCGGGGGCCCGCGCGGTGGCCCGCGCGCTGGAGGCCTCGGGCACGTGCCGCACCACGAGAGTCGCGTACGGGCCCGTGGGCGGCGCCCGCGTCATGCCGCGCCTGCGCAATGCGGAGAGCGCACCGGGCGTGGTGTGAGCACGCCCCTCTCCTCGACGCCCCTCCCCGCACCGCACCCGCCGAACCGCTGTCAGCCGACCCGTAGAATCGGGTGTTTCCCGTCCCCCCAGAAGGTCGTGCCGTGGCGAACCTGGTCAACCTCGAGTCCGTCAGCAAGGCGTACGTCATGCGCACGCTGCTCGACGGCGTCTCCCTCGGCGTCGGTGAGGGGGACCGCATCGGCGTGGTCGGCCGCAACGGCGACGGCAAGACGACGCTGATCAAGGCGATGGCCCAGAAGGAGCCCGTCGACTCCGGGCGCGTCACCCACATCACCGGGCTGAGCCTCGGGTTCCTGAGCCAGCAGGACGACCTGGACCCCACCGCGACCGTGCGGCACGAGATCGTCGGCGACCGCCCGGACCACGACTGGGCGGGCGACGCACGCATCCGCGACGTCATCACGGGCCTGTTCGGCGGGCTGGACATGCCGGGCTTCCCGCTCGGCATGGACACCGTGATCGGGCCGCTGTCGGGCGGCGAGCGCCGCCGCATCGCGCTGGCCGAGCTGCTGATCGGCGAGCACGACCTGATCATCCTGGACGAGCCGACCAACCACCTCGACATCGAGGGCATCTCGTGGCTGGCCGGGCACCTGAAGGCGCGGCGCTCGGCGCTGGTCGTGGTGACGCACGACCGCTGGTTCCTCGACGAGGTCTGCACGCGCACGTGGGACGTGCAGGCGGGACGGGTGCACGACTACGAGGGCGGCTACTCGGCGTACGTCCTGGCGCGCGCCGAGCGCGAGCGGATCGCCGCGACCGAGGAGGTCAAGCGGCAGAACCTGATCCGCAAGGAGCTGGCGTGGCTGCGGCGCGGCGCCCCGGCGCGGACCAGCAAGCCGAAGTTCCGCATCGAGGCGGCCAACGAGCTGATCGCCGACGAGCCGCCGCCGCGCGACCGCTCCGAGCTGATGAAGTTCGCGAACGCCCGGCTCGGCAAGACGGTGTTCGAACTCAAGGACGTCACCGTCCAGGCCGGCCCCAAGACGCTGGTCGAGCACCTGACGTGGAACCTCGGCCCCGGCGACCGCATCGGCCTGGTCGGCGTCAACGGCGCGGGCAAGACGTCGCTCATGCGGGCGATGTCGGACGCCGCGTACGAGGACAAGGAGCCCGCGGCCGGACGCGTCGTGGTGGGCAAGACGGTGCGGCTGGCGTACCTGTCCCAGGAGGTCGCCGAGCTCGACCCCACGTGGCGGGTCCTGGAGGCGGTGCAGCGTGTACGCGAGCGCGTCGACCTCGGCCAGGGGCGCGAGTTGACCGCGGGCCAGCTGTGCGAGCAGTTCGGCTTCACGGGCGAGAAGCAGTGGACGCCGGTCAGCGACCTGTCCGGCGGCGAGCGCCGCCGACTGCAACTGCTGCGCCTGCTCATGGACGAGCCGAACGTGCTGTTCATGGACGAGCCGACCAACGACCTCGACATCGAGACACTGACCCAACTCGAGGACCTGCTGGACGGCTGGCCCGGATCGCTGGTCGTGGTGAGCCACGACCGGTACTTCGTCGAACGCACCACTGACACCGTGTGGGCCCTCCTCGGCGACCGTACGCTCCGCATGCTGCCCGGCGGTGTCGAGGAGTACCTGGCGCGGCGCCGGGCCGCCGTGGAGGCCGCGGTGCCGTCCGCCCCGGTGCGGCAGCGCACCGGCGACACCCGCGCCGCGAAGAAGGAACTCCAGAAGATCGACCGCCAGTTGGCCAAGCTGGGCGAGCGCGAGGAGAAGCTGCACGCCGCCATGGCCGAACACGCGACCGACTTCGAGAAGGTCGCCGGACTGGACGCCGAGCTGCGCAACCTCGCGGCCGAGCGCGACGACCTGGAGTCCCGCTGGCTGGGACTCGCAGAGGAGGCGGGGGAGTAGCCTCCCGCCACGGTGTCCAAGGGCCGGCGTCGGCGGGCCGGCGCGGGGGAACCCGGCCAAGTATCCGGTCGGTCGGTCGCTTCGCCCCGATTCCGCTTGCCGGTTCGCCCCGGGCCGCGACGCGCCTTCTTCGTGTGCCGAAAGGGCGTTGCGGCCGCCCCGCACCCCTCGGAGCAGCACGTTCCGGTTCCGCCGAGCCCCTCGTCGTGTGCCCGGCGTGGCCGCTTCCTGCCCTTCCGCCAAAGAATCGCCCCAATTCCCCACGGGCGCCGCATCGCACCCGTAGTCTGAACGGCGGTACCGGTGGGCGTTCCCGCGCCTGCCGGGGTTGTGGGGGCGGGAGGGGCAGTCGCGGGGACGACGCCTGAGCGGGCCCGGTGGGTGCGGATGGGGATTTTCACCTGCGGGTCCAACAGCGTCGACTCGGCACGTGACCGGAAGCGTTCTGCCGACGGTGACGATGCCCCTGACTTTGGGGGGCTTGATGGGGTTGGACACCACGTCGGCAGACGCGCTGCGCGCGGGCCTGCGCACCCTGGTCGTGGGGGCCGGGTCCGCCGGTAGCGCGCTCGCGCGGGACCTGCTGCGCACACCCGAGTTCGGGTTGTGCCCGGTGGGATTCCTCGACGACGATCCGCACAAGAAAGTGGTCCGAGTCGCCGGACCGCCGTGGGAGGAGCCGGGTCTTCCGGAAACCCTCCCGGTGCTCGGCGGCCTGAACGAACTGGTGGGTGTAAGCCTCGAATTCGGTGTCGAAGTCGTGGTGCTCGCCATCCCCGGGCTGCCGCCCGAGGACTTCCGTACGGTCGCGGCCGACGCGTCGGCGGTCGGTGCGAGCGTGCGCTACCTGCCGTCCTTCCTCGTGGCGCTGCGGCGCGACGTGGTCGGCTCGGACATGCGTACGCTCGACGTCAACCGGCTGATCGGCCGTCAGGAGCTGCACGTCGTCTCGGCGTCGGTACGCGAGGTCATCGCGGGCCGCCGCGTCCTCGTGACCGGAGCCGGCGGCTCGATCGGCAGCGAACTCTGCCGCCAGGTATACGGGTTCGGCCCCAGCAAGATGTACATGCTGGACCACGACGAGTCGAACCTGCACCGGCTGCAACTCGACGTGTGGGGCGAGGCCCTGCTCGACGACGACACGCTCGTGATCGCGGACATCCGGGACCGTCCGCGCATCGAGCAGATCTTCCGCGACCTCAAGCCCGAGGTCGTGTTCCACGCCGCCGCGCACAAGCACCTGCCGCTGCTCGAACGGCACCCGTGCGAGGCGGTCAAGTCCAACGTGCTCGGCACCGAGAACCTGGTGCGCGCGGCGCTGGACATCGGGGTGGAGAGGTTCATCCTCATATCCACCGACAAGGCCGCCGACCCGGTCTCGGTGCTCGGCGCGACGAAGCGGCTCGCCGAACTGATCGTGCAGGCCAACACGCAGGCCCCCGGGGTCTTCGCGGGCGTGCGGTTCGGCAACGTGCTGGGCAGCCGCGGCTCGCTCCTGTCGGTGCTCGCCGAACAGGTGCGCGGCGGCGGCCCGGTCACCGTGACGCACCCGGACGTCACCCGGTTCTTCATGACCATCGAGGAGGCGGTCGGCCTGGTCCTGGAGGCCGGGCGCATGGCGCAGGGCGGCGAGATCTTCGTCCTCGACATGGGCGATCCGGTGCGGATCGTCGACCTCGTCCACAAGTTCGTCGAACAGGTGAACCAGCCGCAGGTGGAGATCCGCTTCACCGGCCTGCGGCCCGGCGAGAAGTTGCACGAGGCGCTGTTCTCCCTGGCCGAGGAACGCCTGCCGACCGAACACCCGCGTGTCTACGCGACGGTGCCGCCGGTGGACGCCCTGGGTGCGGTGGTGCGCCTGCCCGACTTGTACGGCGCTGCCGCGGGCAACGACAACGAGGCCGTCCGGGAGCTGCTGACGGAGCTGCTGCCCGGGTACGCTTCCGCACCGTCCGAGGGAGCCGCGGCCTTCGCGGCGCCCTACCCGGACGACTTCTGAGCGATCCCGCGCAGGCGCCGCCGGACGCCTGGCTCAGGGGCTGTCGGCCGCCCGCTCCACGGCGCGGACGACCGACAGCCTCTGAGCCGAACCGCCGAGTGCCGGGCCTTTCCCGTCACTCGGCGGACCGGGCCGTCGTTCTTCACGGCATGACGACGCCGAAGACGCCGATCACGCCGATCACGCCGCAGACACCGACGCCGCAGACCCTGAAGGCGCAGTTGTCGAAGGCGCAGAAGACGCAGATGCAGAAGACGCAGACGCAGACGGCGACAACGAAGCCAGGCGTCACCGCACCCGGCGCCGCCGCCGCACCCAGTGCCGCCACAGCCGAGGCAGCCGCGTCCAACTCGTCCGACGCGTCCGAAGCGAGCCCGCCGGCCTTCCACGAGGCCGAGGACACCCCGTACCGCTCCGGTGCCGACCGCATCCGGCGGCAGCTTGCGCTGATCCGGCCCGTCGTCGAACACGCGGTCAAGCCGCTCACCGTGCTGGACCTCGGCTGCGGCGACGGGTACGCGACCGCGCGCATCGCCCGGCTGCCGGGCCTGGCCGCGGATCGGGGCCACCGGGTGATCGGGGTCGACCGGTCCGAGACCGCCCTGGAACGCGCCCGGGAACGCGGCGTGCGCACCGTGCGCGCGGCCCTTGACACGGGCCCGCTGCCGTTCGCGGACGGCGAGGCGGACATCGTCGTCATGAGCGAGATCGTCGAGCACCTGGTCGACCCCGGCGCCGCGGTGGCCGAGGCGTACCGCGTGCTGCGGCCGGGCGGGCACCTGTTCCTGTCCACACCCAACCTGGCGGCATGGTTCAACCGCCTGCGGCTGCTCGCGGGCGTGCAGCCGGCCTTCTCCGAGGTCGCGCCGTCCGGCGTCCACGGGCGGCCGGGCGACGATGTCGCGGGCCACCCGCGGTTGTTCACCCGGCGCGCGCTCGTGGAGTTCCTGACCGCGCGGGGGTTCCGGGCGATCCAGGTCACCGGCGCCGCGTGCGAGGCGGTGCCGGCCCCCGGGCGGCCGTTGGACCGCCTGCTCACCCGGGTGCCGTCCGCCGCCGCGATCCTGCTGGCGCACGCGCGTACGCCGGCCCGCTTCAGCCGGAGAACTCCAGAAGCAGCGGGTGGTTCACCGAACGCCGGTCGCAGGGGCCTTGGAACACCACCCGGAAGTCCCCGAACTGCCGCCGTACCAGCATGAGCAGTTCGGAGTGCGGGTAGACGCCGCGCGCGCCGGAGACCTCGACGTACAGGTAGTGCACGGTCATGCCGCCGAGGCACTTGAGCACTTCGAGTTCGTAGCCCTCGACGTCGATCTTGACGAGGTCGTACTCCTGGTTGCCGGTCACCGTCGAGGGGTCGCCCACACTGCGCACCGCGAGGCTGCGCGGTGTTCCGAGGGAGTCGACCTGGTCGGCGAGGATCGATCCGGTCGCGGAGCGGCCGGGGTCGAAGAACATCTCGTCGACCGGGCGCGGCGACAGCGCGTACGGCCAGATGCGAACTCCCTTGAGCGCGGCGGTGTTCGCCTCCAACTGCGGAAGGATCAGCCCGTTCGGCTCGAAGACGTCGACCTCGGCCTCGGGCACGAAGTGCCGGAGCGTGACCGCGAACTGCCCGAGGTTGCCGCCCACATCGAGCGCGGTGCGGACCCGGAAGCCCGGCCGCATGTTGCCGAGCACGTCGCGGCTGACCTCGCGCGGGTACGTCTGGAGGTTGAGCGGCGTCGCGATGTCGTCGAACGCGAACGCCTGGTCGAGGTAGCGGACGGTGCGCGTCCGCCCGCGCGCGCACCGGGTGTACGACGCGACCATGTCGCCGTAGTACCGCAGCTTCACGCCGGTCGCCAGATCCGAGCCCCACCAGGCCCGATTGCGCTGCCACAGACGCAGGTTCGTGGCGTAGCGGCGGTAGCGCGTCTCCGGTACGCGCTCATGGGCGTCGCGCGTCGTGCTCTGGGACGGCACCCGAGCCGCCGATGGCGCACCACCGCCCTCGGACGCGACGGAGGTGGCAGGGTCGGTCGGCTGATCCACGGCTCTCCTCGGGGGACGGCGTCGAACACCCTTCGCAGGGCGGACATGCGGGGTAGGGCGGCAGGGCGGCGAACGGGGGAACGCGAGGTCAACGAATCAGGGCACCAGGTGGTCACTTCGTCGCTCGATCAGGGGAACATCCGGTCGCGCCGGACCGCGTCGCGGCCGCATTGCGACGCCGCGCTGGTACATGTGGGCCCGTGCGCGTCTGCCTGTTCAACTGGAAGGGCCCCGGCCACCCCGCGTCGGGCGGGGCCGAGGTCTACACCCGCGAAGTGCTGCGCCGGTGGGCCGCGCGCGGGCACGAGGTCACGTGGTTCAGTTCGGCGGTGCCCGGACGTGCGGCGGAGGAGACCGACGCCGACGGGGTACGCCTCGTCCGGGCGGGCGGGCGCCTCGGCGTCCACCGCGCCGCACGCGTCTGGTACCGCGAGGCGCGGGCACGCGGTGAGCGCTTCGACCTGCTGATCGACGAGGTCAACACCCGGCCGTTCGGCTGCGCGCGGTGGAGCGGGGGAGTGCCGACGATCGCGCTCGTCCACCAGGTCGCGCGGGAGACCTGGAACTGCGAACTCCCTTGGCCTGTCGCGATGGTGGGCCGTCACGTGCTCGAACCGCGTTGGCTGCGCGCACTTGCGGATGTTCCGGTGCTGACCGTCTCGCCCTCCAGCCGCAGGGCGCTGCGCGCGTACGGGCTGCGGCGCATCGAGTTGGTGCCGCAGGGCATCGACGCGCGCACCCGGCCGTCCGTACCGCGCGAGGCGCGTCCCACGCTGATCCACGTCGGACGGCTGTCGGCGGTCAAGCAGGTCGACCAGCTGTTCGAGGCCTTCACGCTGCTGCGGCGCGACATCCCGACCGCCCGGCTGTGGCTGGCCGGCGACGGCCCGGAGTACGCGCGGCTGCGCCGGATCGCGCCGCAGGGCGTCAACTTCCACGGCCGGGTGCCGGGTGCGGTACGCGACCAACTCCTCGCCCGCGCACACGCCTTGGTGTGCACCTCGATCCGCGAGGGGTGGGGAGTCGCCGTCGACGAGGCGGCCGCGATGGGCACCCCCACCATCGGGTACGCCAACCCGGGCCTGCTCGACTCGGTCCCCGCCGCGGGCGGTGTCCTGGTCAGCCCCGACCCGCGCTCGCTCGCGGTCGGGCTCGTGGAACACCTGCCGGCCTGGGCCGAGGCCCCGTCCCCGGAGGGCTGGCGCGGCGGGGCCGTCCCGTGGGACGACGTGGCCGACGCCGTCTGGTCGGCCTGCGAGTCGGCCGTCCCGGCCCCGGTCGACACCGCCGACCACCCCGAATACGCCAGTTGACCCCGCAGGCCGTCTCACTGCCCGGGCCCTTGCCCCCTCGCCCGGCATGCCCGTGCCGGGCGGGGGTGGCCCGCACGCGCGGTTATCGAACAGACATTCGATCAGGTGAGCTATTGTTGCCTGTATGTCCGTCTATCTCCAGGCGTCGCTCTTCGGGCAGGGCGACGACGCCCGGCTCGGCCCGACGCGGGGGATGCGCCGTACCGCGCTCGGCGACGGGGCCTGGATCGACCTGCTCCCGGGCTGGCTCGGCGGCGCCGACGCGCTGTTCGCCCGGCTCGCCGCGGAGGTGCCGTGGCGGGCGGAGCGGCGCCAGATGTACGACCGCGTCGTGGACGTCCCGCGCCTGCTCGCGTACTACGGCGCCGACGACGACCTGCCGGACTCCGCGCTGGCCACGGCGCGCGAAGCGCTGTCCGCGCACTACGCCCCCGAGCTTCGCGAGCCCTTCCGCAGCGTCGGCCTGTGCTTCTACCGCGACGGCCGCGACAGCGTCGCCTGGCACGGCGACCGGATCGGCCGCGGGGCCACCGAGGACACGATGGTCGCGATCGTCTCCCTCGGCGCGCCGCGCGACCTGCTGCTCCGGCCCCGGGGCGGCGGGGCCGGCGGGACCGTCCGACGGCGGCTCGGCCACGGCGACCTGCTGGTGATGGGCGGGTCGTGCCAGCGGACCTGGGAGCACGCCGTCCCAAGACCGCCCGCCCCACGGGCCCGCGCATAAGCGTCCAGTTCAGACCCCAGGGCGTGGCCTGACCCGTCCGGAAGGCCGCTCAGCTGCGGCGGGCGCGGCGTTCCTCGGCCATGCCGCAGAGCATGCCGCCGACCTCCACCGCCTTGAGCAGCACGAGCCCGACGGTCAGGGCCGGTGCTTTGGCGAGGCGTCCCGGCGAGCCCACGAGCGACGTGCGGACGAACGGACGCCGCCGCGGACGCGGGAGCATCGCGTAGTCGTAGAAGTTGCGGCCGTAGTAGCGCTTCTTCGCGAACGCGCGGCCCAGCGAGAGGCGCCCCTCGTCGTGGCCGACGGCGGACTTCAGGCGGCCGATCGTCCAGCCGTCCGCCGCGACCCGGTCGGAGAACTCCCAGTCCTCGCCCGCGTAGTGCGACTCGTCGTAGCCGCCGGCCAGCTCGACCGCGTCCCGGCGGAAGAAGCGGGCGCCCTCGGTGGCGGGGTCGCCCGCGTACAGGCGCTTCTCGTGGGCCCGGCAGCGGGCGAAGAACCCGGCGCCGAACGCGTATTCGGGAACGATCAGGCCGCCGAGCCCGGGGTCCTGGCAGAAGGCCGCCGACGCCTCCGACGCCGCTCCGGTGTCCAGGACCATGTCGCTGTCGAGGAAGGCGACGACCCGGGCCCGGGCGGCCTGCCACCCGGCGTTCCGCTGCGCACCGCGCTCGGGGCCGTGGGTCAGGACGCGGTCGGCCCAGCGTGCGGCGATCTGCGGCGTCGCGTCGGTCGACGAGTTGTCGACGACGATCACCTCGACCGCGACCCCGACCTGTGCGCGCAGACTCCGCAGGCACGCCTCCAACGTGCGCCCCGAATTGCGTGTGGGCACGACGAATGAGACCTCGGGCACCGCAACCGCCTTCCGTGATGACCGGCCGATGACCGGATGACCGGACCGTGCGCCCGGACCTTGAGCCCAGCCGACGCACAGTCGACGTATCGGGTCAACGAACCGAGGTCACGGCAGACACTCCGGAATCACCCTTTGGTGGGACGCGCGTGCCCGGAAGCCCGCAAGATCGTTGTCGGGCCGGGGGCGCGTGGCGCGGCGGGGGCGCCGCGCGCGCCGCAATATCCGACCCTGCGGACGCGAGCCGCGAAGCGCGTGGGCCGGCGTGGCCGCGGACGGCCGAATGGGCGACACCCGCCGGAGCGCGTGGGTCGGCCGCACGGCGGGATGCCGGCTCTCGCGAACGTCTGCACGCTCGTCGCGGTCCCCAACCCCTGCCGCTCCTCGCGACGGGCGAACTCGCCTTGCCGGCGGCTCTCTTGCTGCGTGCGTCTCGCGGAGACCGGGTCCCCGTACCGGTGTTCCCGACCCCGCCGTGTGTCCCACGTCACTAGGCGAGGTACCGTGGCCGCGTCGAACAACCGTCGGACCGTACCCGCACCTTCGCGGGACGGCACACGAGAGGCGGACGAGGATGATCGACCCGGAGTTGAAGGGCGCGCTCGACCACATGCTCGGTGACCCCGAGCACTGGGTGCACGTCGGCACCGTGACGCCGACCGGTGAGCCGCATGTGACCCCCGTGATGCTGGCGTACGACGAGGACCACCTCTACCTGAGCCTGACCGGTCGCACCAAGAAGTCGAACCTCGAGAAGAACCCCAAGGTCTGCATCTCGATCGCCGAGGACGGCGACATCGCCCACGTGATCGTGTGGGGCGAGGTGGAACTGCGCGAGGACGCGTGGGCGCAGGAGCGCTGGGAGTTCGCGATGCGCCACATCCTGGGCGACGAAGGGCTGACACAGCAGCACCGGGCGCTCTCGCGCGAAGGCACGAGTCTCGGCGTCGTCACCCCGACCCGCTGGCGGATCTTCGGCCTGGACGGCGGCCCGGGCGGCCCCGGCTACTTCGCCTGACCTGACTACTTCGCCTGACCCGGCTGCTTCGCCTGACCGCCGACCGCCCCGGACCGCTTCGCCCGCACCTCGACCGCGTCCAGCAGCAGGTCCAGGGCAAGCTCGAAGTTCTCCTGCGGCCCGACCGTCGGCAGGTACGCCGACGCCGCGGCGATGCGCGGGTAGCGGTCCGCGGGCGCCCCCGCGTACTCGCGCGACCACGCGCCGTCGTCGCCCGACCGGGCCTCCTGATCCAGCGTCAGGTACGCCGCCTCAAGCCCGCTCCACGACAGGACGAAGTCCACGAGCACCCGGTAGTACCGGACCGCCTCCTCCGGCGGGAAGCCCGCGTCCGCGAGCGCCCCGAGGATGATCTCGACGGCGGCCATCTCCGCGGGTCGCCGCGTCGTGCGCGCGACCGACAGCACGGCCGCCTCGGGGTGTCCGAGGTACACCTCGCGGCTGCGCACGAGCATGTCGCGCAGCGTCCCGCGCCAGTCGTCGGACGGCTCGAAGTTCTCCATGCTGCGCGCCAGCAGCCGGTCCGCGACGGCCAGCACCAGTTCGTCCTTGTCGCGGAAATGCCGGTACAGCGCCGTCGGGTCCACCCCGAGGAACGCGCCGATGCGGCGGAACGTCAGGGCGTCGGCCCCCTGCTCGTCCAGCAGCGCGATGCAGCCGTCGACGATGCGCTCGGGGGTCAGCCCGGGGCGCCCGCCCGCCCGGCCGGCCGCCGTGCGCCGCCGGGTGCCGCGTACCCCGGCCCCTGATCCGGTGCCTGCCACGACGTGCGCCTCCTTGCTCCGGGTCTTCGACTCCCGAGGACCCCGCCTCTTCCTGCCGTCTCTTCCTGGCGCCCCATCTTGCCGTGCGCGGTGCGGGAAAGGGCCCGCAGGTGGCGAGGGGAACACTTTTGTCAACGCCATTGACTTATCCGTTGACATCCGTGTTTCCTTACGTCTGCCTGACACCCCGGGACGTCGAGGCGGCCGATGAAGCCCACCCGCGTCCCCCCGAGGAGGCGTTACCCCAGCTCCGCCTGTACCACCGTGCCCTGCCCTGGAGTGCCGATATGTCCGTTGACACCGACCGCCCCCCGGTCGCCCCCGCCCCGGAACCGTCCGAAGGCCTCGTCAAGTCCCTCGGCGTACGCCAGGGCGTCGTGCTGGCACTCGCCAACATGAGTCCGACGGTCAGCATCGGCCTGGGCCTGGGCATGATCGGCGCAATAGTCGGCACCGGAATACCGGCCACCTACCTCATCGCCGCCCTGCCGATCCTGGGCATCGCCGTCGGCTATGCGCGCCTGTCCGAACGCGACCCCAACGCGGGCACGACCTACATGTGGGTACGCCGTGCCCTCGGCCCCTGGCTGGGCTTCCTGCTCGGCTGGATCGGCGTCGCGACCGCGATCCTCTTCCTGGCCTACGGCACCCAGCTCGCCGGCCAGTTCAGCCTGGGCGTGGCCGCCGAGCTCGGGGCCGACATCGATCCGCTGAACTCCATGAAGTCCGCCACCGCCATCGGCATCGTGTGGACCGCGGCAATTGCCTGGACCGCGGTGCGCGGCGTGGAGCTTGCCGCCCGCGTGCAGGGCATCCTCTTCGGCTTCGCGGTCGTCGTGGTCACGGCCGTCTGCATCGCGGCCTTCTTCGGACTCGGCGACGGCGGCGCGACGGCGTCCTTCGACGCCGGCTGGTTCAACCCGTTCGGCTTCGACAGCACGTCGGTGATGGCGGGCGGCGTGCTGATGGCCGCGTACACCTTCTGGGGCTGGGAGACCGCGTTCAGCGTCTCCGAGGAGAACGTGGACCGCCGCGTCGCGGGCAAGGCGGGGCTGCTGTCCATCGCACTCGCCGCCGCGATGTTCGTCTTCGCCGCCGCCGCGTTCCAGCGCTCGCTGACCCCCGAGGAGTTCGCCGAACACGGTGCGAACGCGCTGCCGTACCTCACGGACAAGATGTTCGGCGGGCAGGGCGCCCTGGTCGCCTATCTCGCGATGCTGCTGTCGACCCTCGCGTGCCTCCAGTCCAGTGTCATCGGCGGTGCCCGGCTGACCATGGCGATGGGCCGCAACGGGGTGCTGTCGGACCGCTGGGCGAAGTTGCACCCGACGTACCGCACACCGGCGTTCAGCACGTACGTCACGGTCGGCATCAGCCTCGTCCTCGCGGTGGTCGGCGTCGCACTCGGCAAGCTCAGCGACGTCATCATGGCCACGGTCAACGCGGTCGGCATCTTGGTGTCGTTCTCGTACGGCGTCGTCGGCCTCGCCTGCGTGCTGCTCTTCCGCAGCGAACTGCGGCAATCCGTAAGGAACATGCTGACCATGGCGGTCCTGCCGGGCATCTCCGGCATCGCGCTGATCGCGCTGGGCGGCTACATGATCAAGCTCAACTGGACCGCGTCCGACCACATCGCCTTCGACGCGACCAACGGCCGCTTCCTGGTCGCGGTACCCCTGGCCATCATCGTGCTCGGCATCCCGATCGCGGCCTGGAACCACTTCGTGCGCCGGCCGGACTACTTCACGCTGCCGCGCTCGGTCGACCCCGACCACGCCCCCCTGAACCACACCCCCTGAACCACACCCCCTGACCGCACCCCTGAACCGCCCCTCACTGAACTCCGAAAGGCCGCCGACACCCATGACGCACGCCGACCTCGTCCTGTTCAACGGTCCTGTCCTGACCGTCGATCCGGCCCGCCGCTGGGCCACCGCGGTCGCGGTACGCGGCGGCCGCATCGTCGCCGTCGGACACGACGAGGTCCGCGAACTCGTCGGCCCCCGCACCGAAACCGTCGACCTGGCCGGCCGCCTGCTGGTGCCGGGCTTCCAGGACGCCCACGTGCACCCGGTGTTCGCGGGCCTCACGATGAGCCGCTGCGACCTCTCGGACGCCGAGACGCAGGAGGACAGCGTCGCCTCGGTGGCCGAGTACGCCGACGCCCACCCCGAGGTCGAGTGGATCCTCGGCGGCGGCTGGTCGTTCGAGGCATTCCCCGGCGGTCTGGCGACCCGTCAGATGCTCGACGCGGTCGTCCCCGACCGTCCCGTCTACCTGCCCGTACGCGACGGCCACAGCGCATGGTGCAACACCCGCGCGCTGGAGATCGCGGGCCTGGACAAGCATTCGCCCGACCCGGCCGACGGCCGCATCGAACGCGAGCCCGACGGCACCCCGAGCGGCATCCTCCACGAGGGCGCCATGGGCCTGGTCGGCCAGTACGCCCCGCAACCGACCCGCCAGGACTACCTCAAGGGCCTGGCCGACGCGCAGGCGTACCTGCACTCGCTCGGCATCACCGCGTGGCAGGACGCCATCGTCGGCGAATTCGGCGGCTGGAACGACCAGTTCGACGTCTACACCGAAGCAGCCGAATCGGGGCTTCTCACCGCCAGGGTGCGCGGCGCACTGTGGTGGGACCGCGAAAAGGGCGCCGAGCAGCTGGACTTCCTCCTGGACCGCCGGGCGCGCGGCTCCGTGGGCCGCTTCAACGCGGGCAGCGTCAAGCTGATGCAGGACGGCATCCCCGAGAACTTCACCGCCGCGATCGGCGAGTCGTACCTCGACGCCTGCGGCTGCCAGACCGGCAACAAGGGCCTGTCGATGGTCGACCCCGAACTGCTGCGCGAATACGTCACGCTGCTCGACGCGCACGGGTTCCAGGTGCACTTCCACGCGATCGGCGACCGCGCGATCACCGAGGTGCTGGACGCCGTCGACGCCGCCCGCCAGGCGAACGGCTTCAACGACCTGCGGCACCACATCGCACACGTGCAGATCGTCGGGCCGGGCGACATCCCGCGCTTCCGCGAACTCGACGTCGCCGTCAACATGCAGCCGCTGTGGGCCGCGCACGAGAAGCAGATGGACGAGCTCTGCATTCCGTTCATCGGCGCGGAGCGCAGCGCGTGGCAGTATCCGTTCCGCGCGTTCCAGCAGGCGGGCGCGGTCCTCGCGGCGGGCAGCGACTGGTCGGTGTCGACCCCCGACCCGATGGCCGGCATCCACGTGGCCGTCAACCGCCGCGTCCCGGGCTCGGACAGCCCGGTCTTCCTGCCCGAGCAGCGCCTCGACCTGGCCACCGCCATCGCGGCGTACACCGCGGGCTCGGCGTACGTGAACCACTTCGACGAGACCGGCTCGATCGAGGTCGGCAAGCTCGCCGACCTCACCGTCCTCGACCGCAACCCCTTCGCCGGGGCGCCCGAGGACATCCACGAGGCGCGTACCGCGCTGACGTACGTCGAAGGCTCCCGCGTCCACGCCGCCGACAACGCCTGACGGCCCGACCGCTCCGCTCCGCCGGAGGCAGGCACTAGGCTCGGCCGAGCAGACCCTCGTGCCCGGTAACACCAAGGAGATGCTGTGCCGTCCATCGACGTCGTCCACGCTCGCGAGATTCTCGACTCCCGCGGCAACCCCACGGTCGAGGTCGAGGTGGTCCTCGACGACGGCAGCCAGGGCCGCGCCGCGGTCCCGTCCGGCGCCTCCACCGGAGCGTTCGAGGCCATCGAACTGCGCGACGGCGACAAGTCGCGCTACGGCGGCAAGGGTGTGGAGAAGGCCGTCCTCGCCGTCATCGAGCAGATCCAGCCCGAGATCGTCGGCATCGAGGCGGACGAGCAGCGCATCGTCGACCAGACGATGATCGACCTCGACGCCACCGCCGACAAGTCCAACCTCGGCGCCAACGCCATGCTGGGCGTCTCGCTGGCCGTCGCGCACGCCGCCGCGGAGGCCGCCGAGCTGCCGCTGTTCCGCTACCTCGGCGGGCCGAACGCGCACGTGCTGCCCGTCCCGATGATGAACATCCTCAACGGCGGTGCCCACGCGGACACCAACGTCGACATCCAGGAGTTCATGATCGCGCCGATCGGTGCGGAGACCTTCGCCGACGCGGTGCGCTGGGGCACCGAGGTGTACCACGCGCTCAAGTCGGTGCTGAAGGCGCGCGGCCTCGCCACCAGCATCGGCGACGAGGGCGGCTTCGCCCCCGACCTGCCGAGCAACCGCGACGCGCTGGACCTGATCATCGAGGCGATCGGCAAGGCCGGGTTCCAGCCGGGCCGCGACATCGCGCTCGCGCTCGACGTCGCCGCGACCGAGTTCTACAAGGACGGCGCGTACACCTTCGAGGGCGCCGCGAAGTCGGCGGCCGACATGGCGGCGTACTACGCGGAGCTGGTCGCGGCGTACCCGCTCGTGTCGATCGAGGACCCGATGAACGAGGAGGACTGGGAGGGCTGGAAGCAGCTCACCGACACCCTCGGCGCCAAGGTCCAGCTGGTCGGCGACGACCTGTTCGTCACCAACCCCGAGCGGCTGCAGCGCGGCATCGACAGCGCCACGGCCAACGCCCTGCTGGTGAAGGTCAACCAGATCGGCACGCTCACCGAGACCCTCGACGCCGTGTCGCTCGCCCACCGCAACGGTTACCGGTGCATGATGAGTCACCGTTCGGGCGAGACCGAGGACACCACGATCGCCGACCTGGCCGTCGCGACCGACTGCGGCCAGATCAAGACCGGTGCCCCGGCGCGCTCCGAGCGCGTGGCCAAGTACAACCAGCTGCTGCGCATCGAGGAGATCCTCGACGACGCGGCGGTCTACGCCGGCCGCAGCGCGTTCCCGCGGTTCTCGGCCGAGGCCTGACGCATCGTCGGACCGGCCGCGCGGGTGTCCGTGCGGCCGGCCCGACGGCACAGGGAGGGCGCGTGTCCGACGCGGACGCACGCAAGGGGACCGAACCGGGCAAGGCGGGCAGGGGAGCGGTGGCCGGCGGTACGGGCGGGCGGAACGGCTCGGGCAGCGGCTCGGGCGGCTCGGCCCGGCGTCCGGGCGGAGGGGCGGCCAGGCCGCCCAGGCCCGCCGGACCTGCCGACCCGGCCCGACCCGCGAGGCCGATCCGGCCCGCGAAGGCCGCCCCGGGCCGCAAGGCCACCGCGAACAGGCAGGCCGCGCCGGGCAGTCCGGGGCCGAAGCCGGCCAAGCGCCGCCGCATCGTCATCACCTGGGGCGGCACCAAGGGACGCCCCAACCGGCTCACCGGCCGCGCGGGTGTGCTCGCGCTCGTGCTCTGCGTCCTGGCCATCGCCCTCGTGGTGCCGGTCCGGCAGTACATCGGCCAGCAGCGTGAACGCGACGACCTGCGCGAGCAGACGCGCGACCACACCGCGGAGGTCGAGCGCCTTCGCGAGGAACTGGAGCGGTGGAAGGACCCGGCGTACGTCCGCCAGCAGGCGCGCATGCAACTCCACTACGTCAACCCGGGCGACACCCCCTACTCGGTCGTCCCGCCGCCCGCGCCGACCACCTCCCCGGGCAGCGCGGCCAAGCCGCAGGGCGAGTGGCCCGACAGCCTGTGGACGACCGTGCGCGAGGCCGACGCCGAGCCCACGGCGTCGACGGCTCCCCAGGCGCCGCCGCCTCCGCCGGACGAGACGATCACCGACCCGCGGAGCGGCGGCCGCTGACGCGGTACGCCCGCTCCCGGCCTCTCGTACGCCCGCTCCCGGCCTCTCGTACGCCCGCTCCCGGCCCCTCGTCCGCCGGCCGCGCCGCCACCGCGCGCCCGGACCACCCCACCGAATCGGAAATACTGACCGGCATGGATCAGCAGGACGTCGCCTCCGTCACCGCCCAACTCGGCCGCACCCCGCGCGGTCTGCGCGGGGTCGCCCACCGTTGCCCGTGCGCGCTGCCCGACGTGGTCGAGACCGCGCCGCGCCTGGAGGACGGCAGCCCCTTCCCGACGATGTACTACCTGACGTGCCCGCGGGCCGCGTCGGCCATCGGGACCCTGGAGTCCGACGGGCTTATGCGCGAGATGAACGAGCGCCTCGCCTCGGACGCCGACCTGGCGGCCCGCTACCGCGCCGCGCACGAGGACTACATCCGGCGGCGTGACGCGATCGAGGTGCTGGAGGGCTTTCCGTCCGCGGGCGGCATGCCCGACCGGGTCAAGTGCCTGCACGTGCTCGTCGCGCACTCGCTCGCCGCGGGACCGGGCGTGAACCCGCTGGGCGACGAGGCGCTGGCCGCGCTCCCGGAGTGGTGGAGGAAGGGGCCGTGCGTGGCCCCCGACGGCAGCACCGACCCCGACCCCCACGCCGACGCGAACTCCGACGAGAACTCCGGCTCGACCTCCGAGTCGGCCGCCGACACCGGCCCCGCCACCCAGGGCGGCGGCACCGGTACCAAGAACCGAGGGGACTCGTGACGACCGAACGCGTGGCCGCGATCGACTGCGGCACCAACTCGATCCGCCTCCTGGTCGCCGACCTCGACCCGGACACCGGAAGCCTGACGGACCTCGACCGCCGCATGCGCATCGTGCGGCTCGGGCAGGGCGTCGACACGACGGGGCGGCTCGCCCCCGAGGCGCTGGAGCGTACGTTCGCCGCCTGCCGCGACTACCGCGAGGCCATCGACGCGCTGGGCGCCAAGCGGCTGCGCTTCGTCGCGACGAGTGCGAGCCGGGACGCCGAGAACCGCGAGGACTTCCGCAACGGCGTACGCGAGATCCTGGGCGTCGAGCCCGAGGTCGTCACGGGCGACGAGGAGGCCGCGCTGTCCTTCACGGGGGCCACCCGCGAACTCGCCGGGGCCGACCCGTCGGCCGCCGGCGCATCCGGCCTCGAACGCCCGTTCCTGGTCCTGGACATCGGCGGCGGCTCGACCGAGTTCGTCCTCGGCGGCGACCACGTCGAGGCGGCCCGGTCGGTGAACGTCGGCTGCGTCCGTATGACCGAGCGCCACCTGCGCTCCGACCCGCCGACCCCCGCCGAGATCGCCGCCGCGAAAGCGGACATCGAGGCCGCGATCGACCTGGCCGCCGAGGCGGTGCCGCTGGACCGCGCCAAGACCGTGGTGGGCCTGGCCGGTTCGGTCGCCACCGTGGCCGGCATCGCGCTCGACCTGCCCGAGTACGACCCGCGGGTCATCCACCACTCGCGCATCGGGGTGGACCGGGTCCGCGAGATCACCGAGCGCCTGCTCGCGAGCACCCACGACGAGCGCGCCGCGATCCCGGTCATGCACCCGGGCCGCGTCGACGTCATCGGGGCGGGGGCGCTCGTCCTGCTGACCATCATGGAGCGCGTCGGGGCCCGCGAGGTCGTGGTCTCGGAACACGACATTCTGGATGGAATCGCCTGGTCCGTACTCGCCTGATCGCGGGGTCGTCCCACGCCTCGGGATATTTGGCGACTTTGTTTGTGAAACTCTTCACATGGGTGGCGCCGATTCTTTTCGTCACCTTGGGGCTAAGTGGGGGCGTTCGCGGGTCGGGGCGTCCGGCGCACGGGTTGGTTGACCCCGTCATGGACTCGTTCCCAAGATCATGACGGGGATCACACGGCCGTCGGGAGAGCCCGGCCCGCGCGGATCGTTGCAGGTCATCGACGTGGTCCGGGGCCCCGGTTGGGATACCAAGGCGTTCGGGGGTCGCGGCCCGGACATCCGCAGGCGGGCACCCCGGAAAACAAAACCGCGCAGGGTATCACGGGGGTGTGGGGCGGTTGCCGTCGGGCTCCCGACCGAACCCCCTTCAGCTCCGGGATACTTCCTGACATGAGCAGCAACAAGGACCGTCGCCACCGCATCCTCGTCGTCGGCGGCGGGTACGTCGGCCTGTACGCCGCACAGCGCATCCTCAAGAAGGCCAAGTACGGAGAGGTCTCCGTCACGGTCGTGGACCCGCGGTCGTACATGACGTACCAGCCCTTCCTGCCCGAGGCAGCCGCGGGCAGCCTCTCGCCGCGCCACGTCGTCGTCCCGCTGCGTCGCGCCCTCCCCAAGGCCGACGTCGTCACCGGCCGGGTCACGGTCATCGACCAGGACCGCAAGGTCGCCCGCATCGTCCCGATCGTCGGCGAGGCGTACGACCACGAGTTCGACTACCTGGTCGTCGCCCTCGGCTCGATATCCCGCACGTTCCCGATCCCCGGTCTCGCGGAGAACGGCATCGGCTTCAAGACCATCGAAGAGGCCATCGCCCTCCGCAACCACGTGCTCGGCCAGCTCGACGTCGCCGACTCCACCACCGACCCGGAGATCCGCCGCAAGGCGCTGACCTTCGCGTTCGTCGGCGGCGGCTTCGCCGGCATCGAGGCCCTCGCGGAGATCGAGGACATGGCCCGCGACGCGGTGAAGTACTACAAGAACATCAGCCGCGACGACATGCGCTTCATCATGGTCGAGGCGATGCACCGCATCCTCCCCGAGGTCGGCGACGAACTCGGCAAGTGGACCTTGAAGAAGCTCAAGGAGCGCGGCATCGAGTTCTACCTCGAGACGTCCCTCCAGTCCTGCGTCGACAAGCACTGCGTGCTGTCGGACGGCACCGAGTTCGACGCGTCCACCATCGTGTGGACCGCGGGCGTCAAGCCCAATCCGGCGCTCGCCGACTTCGGCCTGCCGCTCGGCCCGCGCGGCCACGTCGACACCCGCCCGACGCTCCAGGTCACCGGCATGGACCACGTGTTCGCGGCCGGTGACAACGCGCAGGTGCCCGACCTCGCCGCGGGCGAGGGCGCGTGGTGCCCGCCGAACGCCCAGCACGCGGTACGCCAGGCCAAGCAGCTCGGCGACAACGTCATCAGCGTGATGCGCGACTTCCCGCCGGGCGAGTACAAGCACAAGAACCTGGGCGCGGTCGCCGGCCTCGGCCTGCACAAGGGCGTCGCCATCATGTTCGGCAGGTTCAAGCTCAAGGGCCTGCCGGCGTGGCTGTTCCACCGCACGTACCACATGTACGCGATGCCGACCTTCAACCGGAAGACGCGCATCGTCGCGGACTGGACGCTCGCGATGTTCTTCCGCCGCGAGATCGTCTCGCTCGGCTCCATGGAGCACCCGCGCGACGAGTTCGCGGAGGCGGCGCTGCCGCCCGCCCCGGCCCCCGAGGCCGCGGCGAGCAAGAGCGCCTGACCGCACGGCGGCCGCCGCACGCACGACGCGCGGACCGCACCTGATCGACCGTCAGGGCCCGTACCCCGGGAAGGGGTACGGGCCCTGACGCGTTGCCCGGGTACGACCGGTTCCGTGTGATCCGGTTCCGTACGCCCGGCAAACGGACGAAAACGAGCGTCATTCACGCCGCTGCTGGGAAACGTAGGAAAGTCGACATGCAGCGGGAGTGAGGCGAGCGCAGTGAGCACGAGTACGACGAGCACCGGCAGGCCGAGCACAGGTCCGGGCAGCGGTTCCGCACCGCGCCTGCGAACCACGCTCGGAACCGCCGGTTCCGCGGCCCGGCGGGGGAGCGGCCCGGACGCCGAGCGGTGGCCCGGTCTCGCCGAGGTCCCGGACGTGCCCGCGCGGGCCCTTGCCGCCAGACGCATCTTCCTGGGCGCCGTGCGCGGACTCCGGGTCCGCGTGCACCTGCCCGGCGGGCGCGTGGTCGGCGGCGGCGGCTTCGGCGACCCGGTCATGCGCATCGTGCGGCCCGACGAGTTCTACCGCCGCATCGGCGCCGACGGCCTGATCGGCTTCGGCGAGGCGTGGATGACCGGCGCGTGGGACGCCGACGACCCCACCGGCGTGCTCACCGTGTTCGCCCGCCGCCTCGGCAGCCTCGTCCCCAAGCCGCTGCAGAAGCTGCGCCGCTGGGCCGTCGCGGTGCGCCCGGCCGACGAGGAGAACACCCCCTCCGGAGCCCGCGGCAACATCAGCCGCCACTACGACCTGTCCAACGACCTCTTCGCGCTGTTCCTCGACGAGACGATGACCTACTCGTCGGCGCTGTTCGAGCCGGGCGACGAACTGGCCGACGCGCAGCGGCGGAAGATCGACGCCGTGCTCGACGCGGCGGCGGTCGGCGAGGGCACGCGCGTCCTGGAGATCGGCACCGGCTGGGGCGAGCTCGCCCTGCGGGCCGCCGGCCGCGGCGCCGAAGTCGTCACCATCACGTTGTCCGAGGAGCAGCGCACGCTCGCCCGGCGCCGCTTCGCGGAGGCCGGCGTCGCCGACCGCGTCGACGTGCGGCTGTGCGACTACCGCGAGGTGTCGGGTACATACGACGCGGTGGTCAGCGTCGAGATGCTGGAGGCCGTCGGCGAGCGCTACTGGCCGGCCTTCTTCGCCGCCGTCGACCGGGCCCTCGCCCCCGGCGGCCGCGCGTGCGTGCAGTCCATCACCATGGCCGACGACCGCATGCGCGCGGCTCGCGACACCTGGACGTGGATGCACAAGTACGTCTTCCCCGGCGGTCTGATCCCCTCGACCGAGGCGATCGACGAGGCGCTCGCCGAGCACACCCGGCTGCGCGTCGTGCAGCGCCGCGACTTCGGACCGCACTACGCGGAGACGCTGCGCCTGTGGCGCGACGGCTTCCTGGCGCGCGCGGAGGAGGTCGAGCGCCTCGGATTCGACGCGACGTTCCGACGCATGTGGGAGTTCTACCTCGCCTACTGCGAAGCCGGATTCCGAGCGGGATACCTCGGCGTATCGCAACTCACGCTCGCGAGGCGTGTCCGATGAACGCGGGTCTGCGGGCCGAGTCACGGCCGGTTGGTCAACAGGGTGCTTCGATGCCGCTACGCTCGGCATCGCGCCCGGATGGTGGAACGCAGACACGGCGAGCTTAAACCTCGCTGGCCGCACGGCCGTGCCGGTTCGAGTCCGGCTCCGGGCACGGGGGTAGAACCTGGGCTTGACCAGCGGAAACGGCTCGTTTCCGCTGGCGCCCAGACTTTGCGTGGGCGCACCTTGGGCGCACACGGCTACTATCCGTGCATGGCGTGGATCGTTACGCGACGAAACAGGCACGGGGAAGTCACCTCCTACCAGGTCAAATGGCGTACTGGCGGCGGCCGGAAGGGCGACCCTCAGTCCGAGCGCTTCGACGACGAGATAGCGGCCGAGATCTTCAAGAAGGCCGTCGACGACAACGGCAACAACTGGCCGCCGGGCTGGGTGAAGGGCCTCGGCTACATCGACCAGGCCGCGGCGACCGAGGACGAGCTGCGGTACCGGTTCGACAACTACGCCCGCGAGTCGGTGAAGAACCGCACCGGCGTGGAGGACCGCTACAAAGACGCGATCCGCAAGGAGCTGGAGACGTACATCCTCCCGACCTTCGGGAACTGCGACGTCCGGTCCACCGAGCACTTCAGCAAGGCCACCGTCTCGGCCTGGGTCAACACCATGGCGAAGACGAAGGTCTGGCGCGGATCTCAGCACAAGCTGATGTCGCCGAAGACGTTGAAGAACCTGCACGGTCTCCTGTCGAGCATCCTGAAAGAGGCGGTGCAAGAGGAACCCCCGTTGCGCGCCCGGAACCCGTGCGATCTGACGCGCTTGCCGCGAGTCGACGACGACGGCGCGGACGATGACGACGAGGACATGACCTTCCTCTTGCCGGAGGAAGTGGAAGCGGTCGCGTCGGAGTTCACGCAGCCCCAGGGCAAGAGGCTCGTGCGCGACTTGTACAGCACGGGAGCGCGGTGGGGCGAGATCACGGCACTTGGGAAGCGCCATGTCTTTCGTGATGTGTCGGATGGCAAACCCAAGGTCCGCATCGCGCGGGCTTGGAAGAGACAGGAGGGCGGCGGGTACTACTTGGGCAAGCCCAAGTCGAAGGCATCGCGGCGCCGCATCCGTATCCCCGAGACGACGTGGCAAGGCTACGTGGACGCCGGCCTGTCATCGCTCAGCCCGAACGATTTGATCTACCACAACGGCAAGGGCGGCAGGCTGCCCTACTCGACGTTCTACGACTGGTGGGTAGCCGCAGTCGCCCGCGCGCACGAGGCGGGCACTCTGCCGTCGGAGAAGCACCCGACGCCGCACGACCTGCGGCACTCCCATGTCGCCGCGCTGATCTCTGCCGGACACAGCCTCACGTACGTGCAGCGGCGCCTGGGCCACGAGAGCATCACCACGACATCCGACCAGTACGGGCACTTGCTGCCCGAGGCCGACGATGCCGCGATGGAGACGATCGAGAAGGCGCTCAGGTCCGGGGAGGACCCCGACGACCTGGTGCTGCCGGAGTCGGATGACGCCCGCAAGGTGTTCGTGCTGCGGTTGCGAGGGCAATCCGAGCAGGGCTTCTGGGACTTGGACACCGCCGAGGCAGTCGCCGAGCAGTGGCGGCTCGACGGCGGGACCGCGGTCGCGGTCGAGGCGTGGTCGATGGACTGGTGGGTGCGGAATGTCCCCGGCGGTCTCAAGAAGGTGCACGCACGGCCGCCTGAGCGGGCGGAGATTTGGCAGGTCGGGCCTGCCGTCTACAGGGCGGACGGAACGGAGCAACTGGTCCGCCAGGGCGACCATGTGCCGCGGTCGATGTGGCTGTGGGAGTGGGAGCCGCAGTTCACTGATCAGCCTGTGGTCCGGCGTGCGGAGCACCGCCCGAACGGTACGACCGAAGCCTCGGCCTGGGGTAGAGACCGCGAGGCCGTGGTCGTCGGCTACTCGGAGGCCAAGGCTTCCGCGCTGCAGAAGTGCGGAGACAATCCCGAGCTCGACTCGTGGACGCGTGACGCGGTCTAGCGCCGATGCCGCACGGCAGTGGCCCGCCCGGGGAACTCCGGGCGGGCCGCTGCCGTTCGGGCCACTCAGCCATGTCGGTGGTGTAGCGATGAGTCCCCACCCAGCGCCCCTTGTTTTCGCAGGGCGGGGACCCGCTACGTCGTCCAAGCCGGGGCGCCGTACGAGGGTTCGGCGGTCACCGTTGCAAGGTCGTGTCTGAGTGGGTTCTCGTGTGGCAGACGCCTACGCATCCGTTGTATGCGTCCATCACGATCTGGTTGTAGTCGTTGGCGAGTTCGTCGTATTCGGCCTGGAGCTTGGCGCGGGCGGCTCGCTCCTCGGTGAGGGCTTCGAGCAGCTTGTCGAGTCGTTGGTGTGAGTGATCGGTCCCGCCATCCTCGGCGTGGCGGGCTGCGATCCCAGGGGGGCGATGAAGATCCCGCGTTGTAGCGGCTTCGACTGCGTGGTGGGTGCGTGTCATCGCGTCGTCGAGCACCCCCCGAAACGCCTTGCCGGCGATCAGGAAGAGGCAGACGAGCAAGCCGAGTCGGGCTATCGGCTCAAAGGATTCGGCTGTGGGCTCTTCGGGATCGCCCATTACCGCCATGGTCGCTGCGATGCCGGCTATGAGGCCGCTCACCGATGCGACGGCGGTCGTTCGTGGCATCCGCTACCTCCGTCCTGCGTCCCCCCGGGCCCGGCTGTCGGCCTCGTTCTGGAGGCGGATGGCGGTGTTGACGCTTTCAACGAGCATCCCCCTTACTCCGACGTCGGTGATGCCCCACAAGTCAGCTGCTTCCTCGGGGGTGAGCCGCGTTGGCTGTGAGTTAGAGGAGAGTACCCCCCCATTTGCGTTTTTCGGCCAACTGTGTCCTGAAATCACCCCTGAGGCGACAAGAAGGTCTCGCACGTCGCCGTGCACGGCGCGGGCGATCGCTTCGAGCTGATTCGGCATGGGGAGGGTTTTGCCTTCGAGCATGCGGCTGACAGCGGACTGACTCATGCTGCCGATGGCGCGAACGAGGGCTGCCCGTCCGCCGGAGCCGCTGGTGACGTCGTATCCCGCTTTCGTGGCCAGTTCGGTGACGAGGGCGCCCAGACGTTGGGCCGGTGTCCGAGTGTCTACCTCGTCTGTTTCAGGGCTTTTGTGATCCGTACTCCGCATATCGCGAGGCTAGCGCGCATGCATGCACGCGCGGGAGGGCTTGCGTGCACGCGAAGGAGCGGGTTTGCGGCGCATTTGGGGTAGCGCGAGCGGTTGCGATGCGCTGACCTGCGGGAACGCAACAACTAATCATACTTTTGATCTTCATGCACGCATGCCTTGCACGAGTGCATGGCCGCCTCTAGTGTCGATCATGCACGCATGACTTGCATGTGTGCATGAGCCTTGACTGCAAGGGGGCGTCATGACCATCCACGTACGCGTGGATGCCCTCGCCGAGAAGGCGAGGGCAGAGGGCGACACCACGATGTACGCCATCGCCCAGCGGGCCGGAGTGCGGGAGTCCACCATCTCCCGACTCTTCGCCGGGCTGACCATGCCGAGCCTGCCGACTTTGGGCGCGGTCGCAGTCGCGTACGACATGTCGCTCGATGACCTGGTCGGCCTGAACCGGCCCGGAGTTCCGGCGCAGCGTTCCGGAGCGGCTGCGTGACCGGCCGCCCGTACTGCCGGTGCACGGTCGTCCAGAACTACGACTACGCGGGCGCCGCAGCGAAGTTGGGCTGCAAACGGAGCTGGCTGGAGGACAACATCTCGCGCCTCCCGCACCAGAAGTTCGGCTCCAGCCCGGTCTTCTGTGACTGCGAACTCGCCTTGATCCAGGCGATGAACACGGTCCTGCCGCCCGCGGTGCTGGCGCTGCTCTCCCAGAACGACGCCAAGCCCCAACCGGAGATCAACGAGGCCGCACGGACGCTCGCCACGATCCAGCCCGCCAGGGCGCGAGGCCGACGAACCGCCTAGCGACGCCACCGGGAGCGACGGGCCATGCCCGGCCTTGATCGCCGCCCCCGGCGCCGCCAGGCCCTCAATCACTCACGAAACCGAGGACCAATGAGCACGAACTGTAGTGCCGTGCCCCACCGCGCGAGCGCCTGCCGCATGTGCGCCGCGCTGCGTCACCCCTCCAAATACCGGATTCGGCGCGCCCTCGCCGCACTGCCCCAGCAGGCGACGCGCGCCTCCGGCGCGGGCCCCGCCCGCGAGCACGGGGGTGCGGCGTGACGGCGCGCACCGCCCGCAAGATCACAGTCGAGCACGGTCCGGTGGCCACGGCCGCCAAGGCCGCCCCCGGCGTCTGGAAGCCCGTTGCGGTCTACCCGGCGCTGACGACCGCCCAGGGCGTCGTCGACCGCATCCACCATGCCAAATGGCTGCCGTCGTACGCCCCGGCCGGAACCTTCGAGGCTTACCACGCACCGCACGAGGACGGCGGCACCGCGGTTTGGGTCCGCTACACCGTCGGCGCACCCGCCGTCGAACCGCGCCCAACGTCCATGACCTACCGCGTGTGTGACCGCGGTTCGGGCCGCGGCTACGTGGGCGTGTCGATCGTGACCGTCGTGGTCTCGCCGGACTGCCCCCGGTGCGGCGGCCCGCGCGGCGAGGCCCGCTCGCACTGGTTCCCCGAGGACGGGGCGTGGTACGGCGTCTCGCGCTGGGACAACGCCTGCGGACACCAGGACTCATACGTGGCGGTGCTGGCCGAGTACCGCAAGCTCGTCGCCCAACTCGAAGCGGCGGAGCGGCAGTACGAGGCCCGCGTGGACAAGCACGACTTGGCGCGACTCGGCGAATACGCGGACGCCGTGCGGCTGCTGCTGGCGTTCGGAGCCGGGACGCCCGGACTGCACGCGCGGCAGGGCGCCCTGTGCCTCGACATGCGCGCCCACCACGAGGCGGCCCTGCGCATCCAAGAGGAGCTGGCACGACGCTCCGGGCGCATGTCCGTCCGCAACGCGGCGTGGTTCCTCGCGGGCCTGGCTGCGGCACCCGAGGCGTTCGGTCCGCGGGACGTGGCCGATGCCTGACGTCCGCACCCGCCCGACCGCCCCCCACGCCCACCGCGAAGGACGCGACATGACCACCGTGATGCCCCCGCAGTTCGCCGCCAACCCGGGCGACGCGCCCGACGCGCCCACCGCCCGGCTGCTGTTGCCCGCGTCCGCGACCCGCGAGGAGTGGGAGGCCACCCGCCGGGCCGGGATCGGCGGCTCGGACGTCGCCGCCATCCTCGGCCTCGGCGGCGGCAAGTACACCAGCCCCCGGCACGTCTACGAGGCCAAGCACGGACGCCCGGACCCCGTGACCTCCGAAGCGGCCGAGATCGGAACCGAGATCGAGGACTTCATCGCGGGTCTCTTCTCCAAGCGGACCGGCATTGCGCTGGCCACGCCGCCCGGAACCCTCGTGCACGTCGAGCACTCGTGGATGCTCGCCAACGTCGACCGCTACACCCTCGACAGCGGCGGGAACGTCGCGGCGCCCCTGGAGTGCAAGAACCGCAGCGAGTACCAGGCCTCCGACTGGGAGGACGGCGTCCCCGACGGCCCCGCGATCCAGTGCCACTGGTACATGGCCGTAGGTGGCTGGGACCACGGCTTCGTGGCCGCGCTCGTCGGCGGCAACAAGTTGCGGTGGCACCGGTTGGAACGTGACGAGGAGATGATCGGCTACCTCGTCGACTACTGCGGGCAGTGGTACCGCCGCCACGTCGTGGAAGGCTTCCCGCCCCTGGCCGACGGCTACGAGGCCACCACCGAACTCCTCGCCAAGCTCTGGTCGGTGAAGGCCGACACCGTGGCCGAGGTCGACCTCGCGAAGGCCAAGGAGCTGCGGGCCCGCCGCGCCGCGCTGAAGAAGCGCGAGGAAGAAGTCGCGGAAGAGCTGCGCACCGTCGAGAACGAGATGCGGCTGCTCGCCGGCGACTGCGCCATCGCCACCGCGGAGGGACAGCCCGCCTGGTCGTGGAAGGGCAACGGCACGTTCGCCTCGAAGAGGTTCGCCGAGGCCGAGCCCGAACTGGCCGCCGCGTACACGCACATGGTCCCGGCCATCGACATCGACCGGCTGAAGGCCGACCACCCCGAGAAGTACGACGCCTTCCGCGCGCGAGTCCTGCGCGTGCCCGCAAAGGGAGTCTGACCGTGAACACGACGCTGAAAGACCGCGTGCGCGCGGCAACCGAGAAGCCCGTCGCGCGACCGACCGCTCCACCTGCCGCCGTCGTGGAGGGCGCGACGGTCGACGAACTCCAGGCCAGCCAGCAGACGGACGGCGGCGCGGCGGCCGACATCGTCATGGCCTGGTTGGAGCGGTACCGGGGCGAGCTGTCGCAGGCCCTGCCGTCGCATGTGGACGCCGGGCCGTTCCTGGCGGCGATGCGGGAGTCCCTGCCCACGCTGGCGTACTGCACGCCCGCAAGCCTGGTGCAGGCGACCTTGACGTGCGCGCGGTTCGGCCTCCTGCCGGACGGCCGTCACGCCGTGATCAAGGCCGAGGGCGACCGCGCGGTGTTCGTGCCCATGTACCAGGGCTATGTCGAGCTGATGTACCGCTCGGGCCGGGTCGGTTCGGTGCACATGGGCCTGATCTACGAGCGCGACGAATGGACGCACGAGCCGTCGGCTCCCGCACCCCTCGACTTCACGCACCGCCCCGCGCTGACCCTGCCGAAGGCCGAACGCGGGAAGCCGATCCTCGCCTACGCGTTCTGCTGGATGACGTCGGGCGCTCGCTCCCAGGTCGTGCTGCTGAACCGCGAGGACGCCGAGCAGATCCGCGACGAGTACAGCGCCGCGTACCGGCGTGCGGAGGCGTCGGGCGCGGCCGACTCCTTCTGGCACACGGACTTCAACGCCATGTGGCAGAAATCAGGTCTCCGCCGCCTGCACAAGGTGGTCCCCATGTCGGCGGAACTCGTCGCGCTGGAGAAGGTCGACGACGCGGGCGAGGCGGGCCAGGTCCAGGTGATCCACGCGCCCAGCGACAGGGCCGCGTTGCTCGCCGAGGCCGAGGAGGCGCACGCGCGGGCCGAGGACTCGCAGGACCCGCCGAGCACCGAGCGGTCGCCCGGCGGGGAACGCCTGAGGCCGTCGCGGACGCGCGTGCAGCCCAAACGCACCACGCGTCGGGAGCGCCGCACCAAGGCGCGGCGCCAGTGACATCGACCGAATCCCTTCTCGGGGAGTCCCGTCACGGCCGCCTGGCCGTGACGGGCCCCCGGGCCCCGGGCGAGCCACGCCCCCCGCGGCGCTTCGGACTTGCGGGTGTCCTCGGCCGGATCCGACGCCCGGCCCCGCTCGCGGCCGGCCCCCGCACCGGCCTGCTGTGGACCTGGTGCCCGACCGAGCTGGCCGTGACGCCGCACCTCGCCGACGCGGGCCTTCGCAGATGCCAGAGCTGTACCGCCACCCCCACCAAGGAGGGTTCATGAACGAGTCGTTCGGGCCGGAGTACGTCCGGCCGCCGCAGGCTGACTGTCCCGACTGCGACTGCTGCTCTGCGGCCTTGTGCGCGAAGGGCCGCAGCAGCCTGATGCAGTGCCTTGGGCACGTCGCCACCGATCTCCGTGGCACGGTGGCCAACTGCGCGTGCTCGGCCGAAACGACGAAGCACACGGCGTCGTGGCGGGCCGCGCACATCCGGGCGACCCGGCTCGCCACGGAGATGCCGCTCGCGCCGGAGGCGGAGGCGGTGCTCCGCGACCTCGCCTCCGGCACGGTCGGCGCGAACTTCAGCTCCATGGAGACGCCGTTGAGGATGCGCGGACTGCTCAGGTTCGTGCAGGGGAAGCCGGTGCTCACCGCGTTCGGTGCGGCGTACCTCGCGGCCCGAGACGGTGACCGCACCCGGGTCCTGGTGAAGGTCGTCGACGTCGACACCGTGAACCGCATCGCGCAGGTCGAGGTGACCGGATGGCCGGTCGACGAGCCCGTGCCGGTGCTGCTGGATCTGCTGCGCTCCGACACCGGCATGAACGCCGAGCAACTGTCGGGCCGATGCCTGGAAGCCGACGCGAACGTCGACGCGCCGGACGTCGACCGCCAGGTCCTCACGCGGTTCCGCGTGCCTGCCGCTGTGCCGGGCGGCACGGCATGACCGCGGCCCCGGCGGCCAGCCTCCTGCCCGCTGGCGGCAGAGCCCTGGACCAGGACCGGGCGTGGCTGCTCGCGCAGGCGTTGGCTCCGGGCGCGGCGGACGTGAAGGTCCTGACGCTGCCCGGCCCGCCCGCCTCGAAGGCGCGGCCCCGGTTCGCGAAGGGCGGGGCGACGTACAAGGACCGTGCGGACGCCGCCGCCGAGCAGGCGACCGCCTGGCGGCTGCGTCGCAACTTTCCCCAGCCGTGGAGCGGCAACCTCGCCCTCGGTGTCGTCTTCTTCAGGCCGGACAGGCAGCGCATCGACGCGGACAACATGGTCAAGCACATCTGCGACGCCGGGAACGGCATCGCGTGGGACGACGACGCCCAGATCACTGCGACGTACTCGGTCGTTGAGCTGGACCCCGACGACCCGCGGACCCTCCTCGTCGTCACGCGCCATGTCTCGTCGCTGGACCGAAACCCCCAGCCGCTGAGGGCGCGAAGGTCGCGCAGGCGGACGGTGGATCCGTCGGCCAGCCGAGAGGCGGGCCGCAGCGCGGTCGACGCCGAGTGGGGAGCCGCCCCGTGTTCTGGATGACCGTCATCGTCCTTTGCGGCCAGGCGGTCGACCACGTCTCTGCCGACGAGTGCTGGCCGGCGGCCACCGCGGCCGCGTCGGTCGGCTGGAACGTGCGCCGGACCCCGCGGCCCCGTCACCGGCGTGTCCGGACGCGGCGCCCGGACATGTCCGGATACCCGGCCGACCAGCAGCCGCAGGAGGCCGCGCCAGCGCCCTGACCTGGGCGGACACCGTCCGGACAGGACCGACGTGGCCTGTCCGGACGGGCTTGGACAAGACACGAAGCAAGGAGCACGGCCATGCCACGCCGACGCCGCCATGCCCCCCAAAACCTGCCCCGTGCCTGGCACTGGACCGACGACGCCAACTGCTCCGACGAGGACCCGAGCGTCTTCTTCCCCAACGGCACAACCGGCTTGGCCCTGCTGGACATCCGGTACGCCAAGTCGATCTGCCGGGCCTGTCCCGTGCGCTCGGCCTGCCTCGATCACGCCCTCAACTTCCGGGAGGACCACGGCGTGTGGGGCGGCCTCGACGAAGACGAGCGCGCCGAGGTCCTGCGCGCCAAGCGCGAGGCGGCAGAGAGGCAGCGCCGCCGGGCGCGCACACGTGCCCGCGCGGCATCGGCCGCGTAGCGCCGCCCACGCCACCCCGTCTCGATCCCGCGCCCGGCCTGGGCGCTCGACCCAAGGACACCGACGAAAGGAACCGACCATGACTGCACCGGTGAGGCGCGGCGCCCAACTCGACGTGAAGCGGCGGCGGGACGTGCGCGGCGAGGAACGCGAACAGCTCCGCCAGGTCCTCGCGATCGGCTACAGGGCCGGCGCCTCGATCCGCGCCCTCGGCGCCGCGCACGACGACCTGTCCTACGGCCTGACGCGGACGCTCCTGCTGGAGGCCGGAGTGACCATGCGCTCCCGTGCGCGACGCCCCAAGCCGACCCCGTGAACCCGCGCGGACCGCGGGACCCCGCCCGCCCCTGTGACTGACCACGGCCAGGCCGAGGCCCGGGGCCGAACCGCCCCGGGCCCGCCGTCACCGCCTTGCCAGGCAGCGCGGTCAGTTGCCCGCCCCACCGCTCTGTACGACCGAGATGAGACGCCTTGAGCAACGAGCAGGAGGAGGCCGGACGCCGGTCCGGCTGCCCGCCGCACGAGTTCGGCAACGCGCTCGCGTGGCGGTGGTCGCGCGAGATGCCGACGATCCTCAAGCAGGGGTTCCTGACCACGCTGTACGCGATGCGCGCGATGGCCTCGGCCAGCGGGCAACTCCGTTTCTCCGGCGACGGGAAGCCGATCCGGATCCAGGACATCGCGAAGGCTGCGGGGTGCCGCGAGAAGGACGTGCGGCGCTTCCTGGACGCGGCGATTCTGGCCGGGGTCGTGGCGACGGTAGGGGAGCGTCGGAGGGGCAAGTCCACGCTCTACATGCTCTTGCTCAGCCCGTGGCCCGACTGGCAGGCCGCTGCCGAGCATGTCAAGGCGACGGCCCGGCCTCGCAAAGCGGAAGGCGAAAGGTCGGGCCACTGTGGCCCGAACTCGGACGAAGCAAGTTCGGGCCACGGCGGCCCGAACTCGGAAGACGAAGTTCGGGCCACAGTGGCCCGAACTGAGGACGACACGGTTCGGGCCACAGCGGCCCGTATGGGTTCGGGCCACAGCGGCCCGAATGGTTCGGGCCACAGTGGCCCGAACAACCCAGGAAGTACCCAGGAACTACACCAAGACCAGGTTGGGTTTATCTCTCAACCACAGAAGCGCGCGCCTCGGCGAGATGACGGCAATCCGTCTCGGCAGCAGGAGATGACGCCCACCGAGGCGGCATCGAGCGAAGACACGGCCCGCCGCTGCCGCTGCGGAACGGTCCTGGTGCGGGCCCACCGGGACCGGTGCGTTGCCTGTCTGCGGGACGACGAGGCCAAAGCCGCCCAGAACGCCCAGAAGCCCGTTCAAGGCACGTTCCTCCTCCCGCTGGCAGGAGGCGGCCAGAACATCCCGGGCAGCCGCCGTGAGCGCGTTCAGTGGCCCGCCGAGGACCCGACAGCGCCGGAGCGACTGTGCGGCTGCGGGCGAGGCCACCGCTTGTCCGACTCGGACCGCTGCCCCGGATGCGTGGTCGCCGCCGAGGAGTACCGGTTGAGCAGGGAAGCGGTGAGCAACGCGTGAACCCCGCCCTCCTCCCGCCGCTGGGAGCGTCCCTGCGGAAGCTCGGGGAGTACGCCGCGTCCTTCGACGTCAGCGGTTCGACGCTGGTGGAGATCGGGCAGGAGCTCGATCACTGCCGCGCGCTGATCCGTGCCGCCTTGGGCGAGTTGAACGTCAGCAGGTGCACGCGGCACCCCGGCTCCGTCTTCGACCCGACCGAGCCGAACGGCTGCCGCCGCTGTGCTAACGAGACGCGAAGCCAGGCTCCCCGTACGGACGCCCTGAGCGAAGACCTGGCGCCGGGGGACGTCCTGCGGTTCATCGACCAGCACGGCCAGGAGGCGGCGCTCGCCGCGTTCGGCCCCCGGGCCGTGACCCGCGCCCACGCGCTCGGCAAGCGCCCTCCCATCGCGCCCAGCCCCGCCGGTCACGCCGACGCGCACGACGAAGGAGACCACTGATGGACTACGAAACCCCTAGCGAGCTAAAGGCGTTCCTCAATCTCTGCCTCGACCCCCCGGGCGGTCCGAAGCGGACGGTGGCCAAGCTCGTCGCGATCATGCCGGACGACCTGACGGAGTCCGTCTGCGCGCACGTGCCCGAGCTGGCCGCCGTGCAGGACCTGCTCACCGCGGCCGAAGCAGCAGCGGCGGCGGCACGGGCCACCTACGCCCGACTCCTCGAGGACTGGCTCGTCGAGACGACGGCCGCCCCGAGCGGGGTCACCGAATGACCGGCCGGCCAGCCGCGCACCGCGGGCAGAGTCCGTGTCCCTCCTGCCGCAGGCCGAAGCCCTCCAACTGCTACGTCTGCCCGGCCTGTTGGTCGCTTCTGCCTCTCGTCACCCGCGTCGCGCTCACCAAGCACGACACCAAGGCACTGGCGCGACTGCGCCAGTTGAACCAGCACATCGACAGCGGGCAGCCGCTCGCAGGACTGGAGATCACCTCATGACGACCGTCGACCCGATGACCATCGACGCGAAGACCCGGACCGCGCTCATGGTCCTGCTGCTCAGCCAGGCCACCACGAGCCAGGAGAAGAACGCCGTGACCCGCGCCGCGCTCCGGGCCCGGTTCATGTGGCGCTGCCAGCCCTGCAAGGCCGACAACCACCTCACGGCCACGTGCAGTGGCTGCCACGCCAGGCGCCCGCTCGGTCTCGCCTGACCCATCCCGAAAGCGGCCCGCCCAGACGAAGTGGGCGGGCCGCCCCGGAAACGTACACCCGCGCATAGCCGCACGCCGCGCCCGCGGCCAACCTCGCTCGGCACCAGCAGAAAGGACCCTTGATGCGCGCCCGACACAGGCGACATCTGACCGCGACCCACGCCGCAGTGATTGCCGTGTACGTCACGGCCTACGGCGCCGCCTTCGGAGCCGGAACAGCCGCGCTCACGGGAGACCAAACCCCGTCCGCAGCAGCGATGTTCGGCACATCGCTCGTACTGCTCCTCGGCATACGCCGCGAATTCCGCCACGCCGCGCACACGGTCAGCCGCGCCACCGCGGACAACGCCGTCGACCACCACGACCAGGCCGCCGCGCAGGCACACCACCACTGCGACGCCCGCTGTCACGACGTCGGCCGCGAGCACGACCAGCGGCACCCTGCCGTCCCGACTCGGAAGGACACACGGTGAACCCGACCGACAGCATCACGGGCCCTGTGCCCGGCCGCGATCCCTCATGCGCCGCGACCATGGCGAGCTACCTGCAGTACGGCGACTGGCTGATGTGGGACGCCGTGCCGCCGGAGCTGATGGCGAAGATCCTCGCGTGTCTCGCGCACGAGGGCTGGGGGAGCGTCCGCGTCAGCAGCCGCAGCATCACCGTCAGGTTGGACGACCGCGCCACGGGACTGTCCGGCGCGGCGGTCGGCGACGAGCACCTGTACATCCTGTGGGGCGCCACCCGGCCGGAATGGTTGTGGAGGACCGCCCATCCCGGCCACCCCCACCGGGGGTGCCTGGCCCCGCTGGTCGCCCCGGCCGACGACCCGGACCAGATCGCCGCGCAGATCATCCGCGTCCTGCGAACCGGTCGATCCCTGCCCTGACCGCCCCAACGCCCACCCCCGGTCGGCCGAAGAGGCGGCCGACCACCGATCGACAAGGAACGCGATGTCCGACGACCTCACGAAGTGGCCGCGCCTCCTCGTCACCGGCTCCTCGGTGACGCCACAGCAGACTGAAGAGATCCTGATCCGCACGGCGAACCTGCTCCTGCTCGACGGCAACGACAAGGCATGGACTCAGACCGTGTACGGAGCGCTGCGCCTGGCTCCCGCGCCGAACGGGAACGCGACGACCAAGAGCATCCGCGCCACGGCCGAGGACCTGGGCGTGCTGCCGCTGCGCCTGCTCTACACCTCCCGCATCGCGTCGACATGGATCGGCGGCCCGCACGGGTGGTGCAACTGGGATGGAACGATCGGCTGCGCGAACTACAACATCGGCGAGTGGCCAGCCCGCGAAACTGTCCTCCGAGACTGGGAGTTGATCGCCGACGCGTTCCCCTACCTCGACCTGACCGCGCAGCTTCTCGCCGACGAGGGCCAGGACGGCGCGCCGGTCGTCGCCCAGTGGCGTGTCGCCGACGGCCGCGTCGCGGAAGAGTCTCCCGGCCCGCGCATCACCGAACCTGTCGAGCTGACGGAGCAGGACCTTCTGACGCGCACCCTCTTCCGCGGCGGAGAGCGAGGCGTGCCCGCAGCGATGCTCTACGCGGCTGTCGACCGGCTCCGCGCGGCCCGCGGTGACCGGCGCTCGCGCAGCACGGCGCCGGAGGCCGACATCCGCCAGACCTCCGGTGAAGGCACCGAGGGACAGGCTGTGTGGCTTCCGGCGTTTTCGGCGGACGACGCCGTGTGCGCGAAGTGTTCGCACACCGAAGCGTTGACGACGTACCGACCTGCGCAGCCCCAGAGACTGTCGGAGTTCAACGGCCGCGCCGAGCTGCGCGGTCCTCTTCCCGAGAGGCTGGAACGCCAGTGCCAGCGATGCGACTTCACCTGGGACGAGGCACTGCATCCGCCGACCGCCGCACAGGGAGGCACGAGCCGTCCCTTCGACGCACCCTGCGGGCAGCCGGTATGACGGACGAGTCCATGCCCTGTCCGGACATGCGTCCGGACAGCGGACCGGGCCGAGGCGGTGTTGTCCGGACGCTGTCCGCTGTGGGGGAGACGACGGGTTGCGGCCCCCTCCTGACCAGGGCGGACATTGTCCGGACGTGCGGTGCCAACGTCCGGACGGACGCCGGGCAACGTGTCCGCAACGCCGAGCCCGACGCGGCCTTCTCAGCCCGATCGACCAAGACGCCGAAGTCCTCACCGGCCTCGACGGTGCCCGAGAATCTGGACTTCGCCGAACCGCGTTCACCCAGCCAGTCAGCTTGGAGCATCAGCATGCCGACCGTCACGACACAGGACCTCCGCACACTCCTCGCCAGCGGCGGCGAACCCGTCGTATACGTCGCGGTCGACGACGACGGAAAGCCCTCGATCGATGTCTGGGTAGACGCGTACGTGCTCGACGGCCGCATCGTCGTCACCCGCGGGCAACTCGTTGACGATCTCGGCCACAACCCCACCGACGGTGACCTCGGCAATTACGCCGCGACCCTCCAGGCTGTCGTGGAGGACATCGTCAAGAAGCTCTGAACTTCGCGGCGAGCGCCGTTGACGCGTCGCTGAACAGGGCACGCCCAGCGACAGCCGAGACATCCGTCCTCAGCCGCGCCCTTGGGCCGGGAATCCACGAGCGGCCCCGCTTGCCACACCTAGGCAAGGCGGGGCCGCTCTTGCGCGAGCGCCCAGAGAGTCAGGTGTCGGCAGCGCCGGCATCGCCGGTGCCCGCCGACTTCCGAGGGCGGGTCTTCCCTGAACCGGAGTAGCCCCGCTCGATGTCCTGCACCGTCGACGGCGAGACACCGATCTCCGCGGCGATCTTCCGTACCGACACGTCCTGACCCCGCTGGTCCAGGACGTAGTCCCGCCGGATGTCCGACAGTTCCTTGATCTTCGGCCCGTAGGCCCGAAGGAACACGCTGATCTCCCGGGCCCGCGCCGCCTCGTCGTCGATGCGCTTGAGGGCTTCCAAGGCGTCGAACACGCGCTGCGCCACCTCCCCACCGACGGCTTGCTCTTCGGCCATCCGGATCCAATCGGTCGTGGCCGCTTGCCTGACTGTATGGGAGTCCCATACAGTCAGGCAAGCAACCCAGGTTGCGCCTACAAGTCGGCCCCCGGTCGGGGCCTGAGAAACGCCGACCGGGGGCCCGCCAGACCTGCTACGGACAGGAATGACGCTGTGGTCAACCCTACTGATCCGACATGGCTCGACCCGGAACCGACGGTGCAGGACGTTCTGCTCGGGGTCGCCACCCACCTCACCCAGACGAACCCGACCGCCGCCCTGGAGAGCTACACCGTGCTGGTGTGCGTCGGAGCCGAGGCGTACAAGCAGACCGACCGCCGGACCGACGGCGTCGCGCGCGCCTTGGCGCAGGCCGCGATGACCGTGGTCCCCGAGCCCCCGAGGGCGGTCACGCGCGGCGAATACGCGCTGTGGCTCCGCAAGGTCGTCGCGTCCCAGAACGAGTGGACGGAGGCCGACAACGAGCCCGTGATCCCCAGCGTGACGGCCGACTTCCCGAAGCAGCGGTCGAACCCCGGGCCGGACTGCTGATGCCCAGCGAGACCGCCGCCGAACTCCTCGCCCAGGCCGCGCGGGACTACGGCACCCCCGCCGAACGAGCGGAGCGCGCCAACCAGGCCCGCGCCCAGCGCGACCGTGCCCGCATCCGCGCCCAGGAAGCCGCCAGCACGCCGCGAGGGAAGCGGCCGTAGCCAGCGGCACCCGACCCGGCGACGCGCCCCCCGCGTCGCCGACGCCCGCCGCGTCGCAACCAGCGCGGCGGCACCAGATCCGCCGGGTCCAACACCGGCGGACCACCGACCCGCCCCTCCCCCTGGGGCGGGTCGGCTTCGCCCCTGTCCCGCGCAGAGAGGCAACTCATGGACGAGGCACCCGGGCAAACCCCACGCATCCCCGGCGTGAAGTACCGCAAGGTCACCCGGCACCGGATCGAGACGACCGTCATCGACGACATCCCCTCCACCCGCCGGGTGCCCTACGACGATTGGGAGCCGGTCCCACCGCGCGAGTGGGACGAACTCATCGTGCGCGGCGTCACCGGAGTCGCGATCGGCACCACAGTGATCGCCGTCGTCGCGACCACCGCCAGCGTCGGCGGCCTCCTGTCCAAGATGGTGGCCGCGCCCATCGCGTACGGCACCGGCGTCGTGTTCACCGCCACGTGGATGGCGGCGCTCGGCCTGGAATGGGTGAGCAGGGTCAACCCCCAGCGGGCCCGGCCAGCCCGGATCATCGGATGGGTCGCACTGGCCATCAGCATGGCCGCCGTCGCCACCTACGGCCGCACCCTGGGCCAGCCTTGGGCCGGAGCCTTCGGGGCCTGCATCGACCTGCTCGCAAAGGGGCTGTGGGCACTGCTGATCTGGCACCACGCCGTCCCGTTGGATCCCGGTGTCGCGCATTGGGTCACCGAGCAAGAACAGACACTCGCCAGCCGGTCCATGCTCGCCGCCCGTCTGGCACGCCTCAACCGGCACGCCGCCTACCAGCGGGCCGTCGGCGGTACCGAGTACCAGGCCGCCGGCGCAATCCTCGGCAGTGCCCGGACCCAGGCGCGCCCCCAGGTCGTCGAACAGCCTTCGGAGCAAGCGGCGGTGCCGGCATCCGTCCACGCCGCGAACCTGAAGCCCGAGCCGCAGCAGGACCCGACGGAACCGGACAGTGGCGAACAGGAGGCCCCCACGCCGCCGGTCACCGACATCACGCGCCCTGCAATCGCAGCGATCTGCCGCGCCGCGATCGAAGCGAACCGCGCCGTTACCGACGACGAGCTCCTGGAGGCGGTCAAGGCCCAAGGCCATCCGGACCGCTCCAGCTTGCCCGACACGGTGCGCCGTACCGCACTTCGCATCGATCCCGACCGGAAGGCGTCATGAAGACGCTGGCGGCCGTCGTCTTGCTTGGTGCCTCTGCCTGGTACCTCAGGCAGAGGCACCAAGGCGGAGCCGGCGCCTCGGCCACAGCACGAGCCCGCAGCCTCCGCAGCCCCCTGGTTCGCCTGGCCGAGCAACTCGGTATCACGACCGCGCGCGGTCGACGGGCCGCCCAGTGGGCTGCCGGAGCCGCAGGGGAGAAGGCCACCGCCGACCGCCTGGCGCCGCTTGCCCTTGAAGGCTGGACGGTCCTTCACGACCGCGCTTTGCCCGTCGGCGCCGCGAACGTAGATCACCTGCTGGTGAGTCCGGCCGGCGTCGTGATCGTCCTCGACAGCAAGAAGTGGTCGGCACGTTGGCCGCTCCGCGTCCGCGCCGGGCGGCTCCTCCACGGCACCTGCGATGTCACCCCGCGTCTGCGCGGGGTCCGCCACGAGGCAACCGTCGTCGCGCAGGTACTCGAGTGCAGCGCTGTGGCGATGGTGTCGATGGACGGCCCGTCCCTCGAGGGCGGCGAGCTGGTGGTCGAGGGCGTCCGCATCGTCGCCGCAGAACGTGCCGTTCCCGCTCTCCGAACCGCCGCGCGTCGTCACCGCGCGACAGTGCCCCACCCCGGCCAGCGTGCCGCCCGCCTCTTCCCCGCGTACCGAAGGAAGTGATTCCGCGTGGACCTGCGCCCCGGTGACCTCATCCGACGCCTCACGCCGACGCCGGACGAGCCCGAGCACCGACCGGAAACGCGGCAGCTCGAAAATGACGAGTACCCGGCCGACTTCGAGCCCGCGCCCGAGGCAGCCTCAGCGCCGCCCGTACGCGGGGGCGGCCGGTTGCCCGCGTGGTGGCAGCCAGTCAAGCCGATCCTCGCCGCCGATGACGACCAGGCCGAGGCCGACGGGCAGGTCGAAGAGGACGCCGAGAAGCGGTTCGACGACCCGGCCGACGGCGGGGGAGAGGACGAAGACCGTTGGTGGCTCCCCGAGGAAGAAGACGTATCCGCGGGGGAGGAGCCCGCCGACGGCGCCGAGCAAGCCGACGAAGACGACTCGGACGCTGAGGACGACGTTCCCACCGCACCGCGCCGCCGATGGGGGATGCATGGGACCGGCAAGCGGATGTACGCGCGGCCGTCCTACTACAGCGGCGACTTCGCTCCGAGGCGGTCCCTCATCGAGGCGTGGGCAGGGCTGCGCCCGGTCACCCGACATGGCCTCTACAACGGCAGCGCCCTCGGCCTCGGGCTCTACCTCGGCGTCCCGCAATTCGTCACTCAACAGACCGCCGCCACCGTCGCGGCCTGCGACTCGTGGACCGACGCCCGGGTGGTCGCCTGCTACTTCGTCGTCAGCGGAGTCTGGATGTTCGACTACAGCACCCGTCATTGGCTGCCCCCCTTCGCCCTCGCGGCCCGAATGCCTTTGGTGTCGCTGATCGTCGGACTGCTGCTGTACGGCAACCCGGCCTGACCCCTCCACGACCACCGAACGGGAATCAACATGGACAGCATCCTGGGCAGCCTCGGGACCGTCGGCTTGGCCGGTGTCCTGACGGTCCTCCTCATCCTCGGAACGAAGCCCGGCGGCAAGGTGCAGCCTCTCGGCTGGGGCACCTGCCTCGTCCTGTCGATGATCGCCGGTGCCGCGTACAAGGCGGCCGGGACGCCCTTCGACCTCGTGTCCGACCTCGTGAACGACGGCATCGGCCTGTTCACCGACGTGTTGCCTGGCTACTCCATGGCCGCGTTGGCGCTCACGCTGGCGATCGTCCTGGCATACAAGAGACTGACCACTCGTCAGGTGTCGGTACTGGGCATCGTCTTCTGGTATGTGGCCTCGGGCGCGGGCGGCGCGTGGTCGATCGTCGCCGAGAAGATCCAGGTCATCATGCAGAGTCTCGCCACGTGACCGCTGCCCACCTTCGCGCCGTCCCGGACCCCGACGAATCGGACGAGGGAGAGCTGCGCGCCGAGGCACCCAGGCCGAGCATCGCGGCCGGGGACGGGCCGAGTTGCGCGGAATCCGCGGATCAAGACGACGGCGACCAGCACGACGCCCCGCAGGACCACCGCGGCTGGATGCCGGACCTCCAGCCCTATCTCGACCCGCGGCCCTTGGCCGAGCTCGGCCCGCTCGCGATCGACGCTGGACGCATCTGGGGTCCGCCCCTCTTGCGCGCGATCAAGGCCGGCCTTCGTGTCGTCGCGCGGGGGACCGGCGTCCTCTTGACCCTGCTCGCGGGGTACCTCTCCGGGAACGTCGGCAATCGCGGGAGCATCCCCGCTCGTTTCGCCGCCGCCGCATTCGTCGCCTACTGCGGCGTCGCGCTGTCGCGGCGGCACCCCTACGCGTCATGGGTCTTCGTCGCCGTCGTGGCCGTAGCCGTGATCATGGGCGGCCTCGGGCACCTCCCGTCGAGTGGGCGCCCGCCTGTGGCCCCGGGGGGTGATCCCGTCCCCGCGGCTCCCCGAAGGAGACGGCTGTCTCGGGTGTTTCGCCGCTCTGAACACCCAACGGCGGTGGGGCCGGCCGGGGAAGGCGGGAACGGCGTCCGCCGAGGGGCGGAACAGCCCTCCGAAGTCCCCGGGGACGAACCCACGGCCAGCCCCTCCCGGGAGGACGTGATCCGGGCTCTACACGACCTCGTCGAACACGGCCGAGGGGTGCTCCACACGACCCTCGCCAAGCACCTCGGATTGGCCGACACCAAGGCCGTCAAGAGGCTGCTCGACGCGGCCGAAATCCCTTACCGAGGGGGAGTGCGCGCAGCGGGCGGCAACGGGCCCGGGGTGCACCGCGAGGATTTCCCGGCGCTCCCCCTCGACCCGGACCCCCGCCATGGCGACGGGTGTTCCCGCAGGTCAACAGCCAACGCCAACGCCAACAACGGTCCCAACGCCGACGCGACGCGACTGGACACCGATGCGTGGACGGCCGAGGAATGGGAACGCGGCTACCGCTCGGTTCCCGATCCCGATGGCGGCCCCTCGGCGTGGAAAATCCAGTACCGAAAGTCATGACGCAAGGTCGCCGAATGCGTGCGTTCCGTAGCGGGCGCCCTCCTGGGTCCGTCATCATGAAGTGCGGCCAGGAGGGAGCTAGGCATGTATCGGTACCGCTGTGGGCAGTGCTGCACCACATCCCCATCGGTCGTCTCACGCACGCGACTTGCCGAGGAGCGCACCCGCCATCGCGACCGCTTCCACGGCGGGCACATCCCGGACGGCGAGCGCGTTATCGAACCGCGGCCGTTCGCTCCCTCGGACATCCCGGCCACCCAGTGGATCGCCGGAGCGCTGCTCATCCTGGCGATCGTCGCGCTGGCTATGATCCGCCACCTCTAAGCTCCCGGCTTCCCCCAGTCGGGTGCGACCGAAGGCCCCGCGATTCGCGGGGCCTTCGGCGCGAGCGACGAACCAGTGAGAGGAACGGCCGTATGTCCGACGATGGGCTGGCCGACGTTCACGCGCGCATCGCGCAGTCGGATATCGCCAAGCAGGCCACGGCGGACCTCTTGGCGTATGCGGCGCGGCATCGGGACCCCGAGCCGCCGCAGGCGACCGTCATCCCGATGCCGGACTTGTCGTCGCCGGGCATCGCCCGCTTTCCTTGCCCGCGCCGGTGCGGCTGGTCACATCACGAGCCGACGGATCCCGGGCCGAGCCGGTTGATCGTCGCCATCGACCCGACCGGGGCCTGGCAGGGCGAGGGGCGCGAACTCGGCGAAATGATCAGCCTGAATGCGGAGGCACGCTTCCTCGCGCAACGCGCGCACATCGAGGCGGCGATCGCCGACCACTGTCTCAACTCGCACTGATTCGGCTCAGCCCTCGGAGGGGGATGCAGCCCGCTGGCGCTTCCCGGGCACACCGTACTCCTTGGCGATCCCGCGCACGGTTTCCGGGGTATAGAGGGTGGCTGCCGCGACCCTCCCGTGAGACTCACCCGAAGCCCGGAGTTCGTCGGCGATGGCCTTGCGGTAGGCGTGGCGCGCCTTTTCCTCCGCCTCGACGGCCTCCAGCCACTTCTCTTCCGCCTGCTTGAGGGCGGCGCTGGGTTCGTACGGCGGTGTGTTGGCGGCGCTCAGTCGGCTTGGCATGAGCCCAGTATTCCGCAACCGGACTTGGGCAAACCCATTTGCCGTAACGGGCTGGGGACCCGGGGACCAGCAAAAACATGAATGCAAATGGGTTTGTCAAAATGCATTTGGGTATGAATATTGGTGAACCACTCTTCACCGAAAGGCCAGCGCCGTGAATGACATCGCCAGCCACGACATCGAACAGGGGGCCGCCCCCGGCGCCCCGAAGGATGCGACGAACGCGGGTGTGCGCGTGCACTACTTCGAGAGCACCGCGGACGCCTACGACCAGACCCAGTGCGATTCCGACATCCGCGACGGCGACGTGCTCGTCATCGCGGCCGAGAAGGTCGTCGGCTTCCTGAACGAAGCTTGGCCGGTCGCCCTGACCGCGGAGCACGGCGAGTTCCACACCCTGATCGGCCCCGCCGGCGTCGCCGAGCTGGACGAGGGCCGGTACGTCGAGTCCGCGCGCATCGCGGCCGAGGAGGCCCGCGAGATCGGCACCGCGACCAAGCCCGAGCACACGCCGCCGCCGTTCACCGCTGGAGACCGCATCCGCTGCACCGACGGCCGCGTGCGCACCGTCACTGCCGTCGCGGTGACCCGCGACGGCACAGTCTGGGTCTCCACCGGAGGCCCACGATGGAAGGCCGAGCGGTGCCGCCGCCTCCGGGCTGACCGCGCCGAGGACATGCGCAGGATCGTCCTCGGAACGGCCAGGCAGGTGCGCGAACTGCCGCAGTCCGACACACGCTGGCCCATCGCACTCGACACGATGGGCAGGGCCCTTCAGCACCTGGCCGACGTCGCACCCGCCCTGGCGCGCGAACTGCTTTCCGCCGCGCAGGTTGTCACGGTCGAGATTCGGCGCACGGACATCGCCACGGGCGACATCATCCACGCCTTCGGCGCGCGCCTCGCCGTCGTCGACACCGGCGTCGAGACCGACGTCGACGGCTCCGTACACCGGTGGTTCGCCGACGTCCAAGGCGTCACCGAAGCGGACTGCGCGGCCACGTACCGCGGCACGTGGTCACTGGGGCTCGCCCTCGACCTCGCCAGCCAGGACCTGGTCACCGTCGAGCGCGCTGTCCCCGCCCAGCCGCACTGAAGCCCCCAGTCGATCGGCCGCCGCTGGGCGGCCAGTTCCCGACGTACGTCAAGGGAGGAACCCAATGTACGAGGTCGCCGTTCAGCATCCCGCCATCGAGGAGCGGAGGTACATCTGCGCCGATCTGGCCGAACTGCGCACGCTGGTCTGGGGCGTGGCCCAGGCGCAGGGCAACCCCATCGCTGCTGATGACGGGGACGAGATGCTTGCCGAAGTCGCCAACGCGAGGCGGCGGGCGGACTTCTTCGACTTCGGGCTCTTACGAGTCGAGCAGTGCAGCGTGCGTATCGAGCTGGCCGAGGAGTCCGACTGTGACGGGCACGACAGCGTCTATGCGGCGCTCGGCGAGTCGCAGTACTGCGACGGCACTTGCCGCCCCGGCGTGCGCTTCAAGCGCGCTGCCCTGCACGATTTGACGGCGGCACTCGAAAGCGCGGAAGCCGAGGCGGCCGGCGAGTGCGACGGCTGCGGCCTTGAGGTCGACCAGAGGTGCGTCGGCTGCGGTCGCTGCAACTGCGACCAACACGACGGCTGCGTCCGGCCGTCCGTCCTCCAGCCGTAGGCCGCGCCACTCCACGAAGCCCCGCTCTCCCTTGGGAGGGCGGGGCTTCGTGCTGCCCAGGATGCTCGCCGTCCAATTTGCCAACCCTTTGCCAAACTCATTTGCCCAAATTGGGTTTGCCAAATCGATTTGGGAAATGAATGTGGATGTAACACAAACCACCCCAAAGCGAGCAAAGGAAGCGGACATGAGCGCACCGGCCGTCACCGCCCACCAGCCCCGATGCCTCAAGTGCCGCCGCGTCCTGCGGCAGACCTCCCCGGACGGCTACGGCCCCAAGTGCAGGCGCAAGGTCCGCCGCGCCGCGCGGCTCAACCCCCCGCCCGCGTTCCAGCCGTACCAGGTCGCCAAGGCCGTCGAACTCCTGGAGATGGGCGGCCTGATCCCGCTCCGCGCGAACCGGATCTTCCTCGCAGTCAGCGACGACGGCAGCGAGGTCTACCGCACCGCGGCCACCGGCCAGTGCAACTGCCCGGCCGGCCTCCGCGCCACCTCGCTCTGCTACCACGCCTGCGCCGCCCAGCTCGTCGCCGCCGCCTGACCCTGAGAGGACCCGCCATGAACAAGAACCAGAAGGCCGCCACGCGCGCCCGGATCCTCGCCGACGTCCTCCGCGACCGCATGAAGGGACACCTGGAGCCCGCCGCGCTACGCCTGTGCGTCCGCAACCTCATTCAAGCCGCTCGCGTGCTCGAAGAGACCTCGGAGAGCGGGCACATGCCCGAGGCAGCCGACCGCGCCATGTGGCGCGCCCGCACGGCGGCCCACGCCGACGACATCCCCTGCGACGTCTTCGACTACGTCTCGGCCCCCATCACCGGGTGGTCGGTCGAACTGCCCGAGCTGCGGCCGGCCGACCCCGCCCACGTGCGCCAAGAGAACGAACTCCGCGCCCGCGCGATCGAACTCCGCGGCTACCTCGACTCCCGCGAAGAGCGAGTGCTCGCCGCCGCGATCGCAGCCCTCGTCGACGTCCACGAGGAGCACAAGCGCCTGGCCGCCCACGTCGCCCTCCACGGCCGCGCCGACGCGCGCCCCACGAACTACCGGCCGCACAGCGGCAGTCGCACGGCCATCCATGTACCCGGCCACCTGACCGTGTTCGACGGCTGCTCACTCCTCGCCGAGCTCGCGGTGCCGTACGGCATCACCTCCGGCGAGATCTGGCAGCTCATCGTCGACGTCCAGCCCGCCTGCGCCTGACCCGACCCAGAGAGGACCACCCATGTTTCACGAGACCGTCACCCACGCGGGCGGCACGTCCAAAGGCACCGCCAGCGAAGCGCACGCCCTCATGCTGCTCCGTCGCGCCCACCGGCGCGGCTACGCGATCGAGGCCACCCGCGAAGGCGGCGCCCGCATCACATGGACCCGTGCCGTGTACCCAGTCGGACACGTGCACCGGTCGATCATCCTCACCCCCGAGATGCCGGTCGGCACCCTGACGGACGCGGTGGTCCGAGACCTGGGACTGATCGCCAGCGCGCGCCCGGCCCGGTACGTCGAGTCCGACGCCGGGCGCCGGATGATCCTGGCCGGGCTCACCGAGATCAGCCCCATGGCCACCGCGCTCCTGCGCGCCCGCCGCCTGATCACCGCGGACGACCACGACACCGTGCGCCTCACCCTCAGCGCGCGACTCGGCCTCGTCGCCCGCGCGCACGGCACCCGTACCAGCGAACCCATGGGCTGGGCGCGACCCTCCGACATCGGCATGCACAGCCTGACCGCGGGCCTGAACCGCCCCGGTCGTCGAGCCGGGGTGCTCCGCTCGTCCGCCAGCGTGGCCACCTGCACGTGCGGCGCGCTCTCCGCCCACGGCGGCGACCGCGACGAGGCCCGCCGCCTCGCCCTCGCCCACCGACACGAGATGACCGCGGCCTTCGTGGCCAGCCTCAGCACCACGACCACCACCGCCATCACGGCCTGACACCGACAGCACCCACTCCGGCGGGCCCGGCCGGGCCCGCCCTCCAACACCAAGGAAGATCCGAATGAGCTTTGCCCGCAGCGTCCATGAGCGCACCCTGCTGGTCCCTGCCTCGGAACGCGTCGTGGTTATCCCCTGCTCCGTGGCGAAGGCAACCGAGCCCGCCCCGGCCGGCGAGTTGTACGTCGGCAGTTACCACCGCGCGTGCCGGGCGACCGCCGATGCCTTGATCGCGGACGGCGGGACGATCCTCATCCTGTCGGCACGGCACGGACTCATGCCCGTTGGCCAGGTCGTGGCGCCCTACGCCATGACTTGGGGTGACCGCGGCGAAGTACGTGACTCAACTCTGCAGGTGCAGGCCCGCAAGCTCGGCGTGGCTTGGGCCAGGGACGTCATCGTGCTCGCAGGGGCGGCGTATGTCACCGCAGCACGTCAGGTCTGGCCTTACGCGACGGCCCCGCTCGCCGGACTCGGCATCGGCCGCCAACGCCGACGCCTGGTCGAACTGCGCGCTGAGGTAGAGCAGACCGTGACCGGCAGGTGCGGCATGTGCGGCCGGGGACCCACCGTCTCGGTCCCCGACTCACGCGGTCCGGAATGGCGCGACGCGCTATGCGACGAGTGCGGCTGGGAGATCGAGATCAATCGGTGGGGGGACCGCACTGTGTGCGCCTGCAACGTCGCCGAATGACGGGCGTCCGGACGGCATCCGGACACGTTGACCAGCGAGAACGCCGAACTGGCGGACACCTGTCCGGACAAACGGATCGGTGTCCGGACACCTGTCCGGACACGTGTCGGGCTGAGCCCGGTCAGACCCGGACACCCCCACCACCACCCCGACTTCTTCGACCACCAACGACTACTCGGGAGGGAGCCATGCGAACCACCCAGCCACTGCGGACCCCGACCGTGGCCATCGCCCGCATCCTGCGAGGGCTCGGCCTTGGCCAAGGCAGCGACTTCCGCGTGGCAGGCACCTACCGCAACGGCGAGCGGATCGGGACGCACGTCCTGGCGCTCACTGAGCACGCGGACCTGACGATCGCCGCGTACGCGGACGAGATCGAACAACGTTCCAAGGAAGGTCCGTTCGAGTTCCGCGTCTCCGTGCAGTACCCGAACGGCAGCCGCCCAATGGCCGACATCGCCAACTACGGGCCCCGGACCAGGGAAGTCCCGCCCGCCCCTGTTGAGGTCTCTGCCGATGCCCGGCAGGCCGCCGAAGCGGCTGCCGGCCCGGCGCCTCGCCGACACCTCCCCGAAGCTGGTTCCCCTGCAGGCTCGTTCCTCGAAGTGTTTCGGGAGAGGGCCTGGCAGAAGCGGCAGGCGGACGAACTCCGCTGGTCGGCCGGACAGGCCGAACTGCTGAGCGCGGCCGGCTCCATCCAACTCCTCTTCAACCGAGACGGCGTGCTCCGGCACTACCCCCGACCCGGATGGGCGGGCCGAACCGTGGCCGACGGCCGCATCGACCCACTTGTGAAGGGCGGCTTCCTCGTCATCACCGAGCCCTACGGTCCCGGGAGCAAGCGTGTCGCATTGACGGCAGACGGACGGCACGCGCTTCTCCTCTGGCGCCGGTGGCGGCCCACCCCGACTCCGAAAAACGCCAAGGAGGAGCGGGCGCCACTGCACCCCCTCCTGGGCGGCGAGGAGGCGAGCCGGAGGAAGCGGGCTGCGGCCGAGGAGCAGCGGAAGCGGGACGCCGAACGCGACGTCATGTACGCCGCCTTGGATGAGCTGATCGCCTGGGAGGAGCGGGACGACCGCCTCTGGAAGGTGTGGGCGACCGTCCAGGGCATCACCCACCGCCTCGGGCGCAGACGCCCGGTGGGCTGGATGCCCACCCCTGAGGAGATCGCCGAATACAACCTCGACCCGGCAGCCGTCGATGAACTGCGCGCCGAGGCGGGCTGCGCGGTGCCGAAGCCCGAGCTGCCCCGGATGTCCCCACTCCGCCCCCTGGACCTGCCCCCGCTCCCGGCGGCACCGAGTGACGAACAGCTCGGGCTGTTCGACATGCGCACCGAGTCCTCGAACTGCCTGCAGTAGCACGCCGCTACGTCTGATCCACGAACGCGAAGGAGACCACCGCCATGGGTGTCGATTACGACAACGACGGGACCGAACTCGTCGAGATCATCCCGCCGATCCCGCTCACCGTGTTGTACGACCGCGGCTGCCCCAAGGTCGCGCCCGTCAATCTCGCCGGGGACGAACTCCACAAGTTCAACGTCGGGCGCTACGAGAGCGATTGCGACGTCGTGATCGTCCCCGACCCCGCCACCCTCGACAGCGAGGGCAAGCCGACTCATGCACGCGCCATCGGCATCAGCATCAACGGCCGCCGCTGGGCGCTCGAAAATACCTGCGCGCTCGTCGTCGACCTGATCCAGGACACCGGACATCAGCTCGCCGGGCACTTGAAGATCTACGACGACGCCTGCCCCGAAGGCACCGTCGCCCGGACTCGCATCACCTTCGACGAGTCCGGTTACGACTGGCACGACTACCAGTGGACGTCGTAGTGCGCCCGGGGCGAACGCCCAACGCTGTCTCAGTCCTTCGCGCCGCGTGGTTTAGAGCGCTTCGAGTCGGGGCGGCCGTGGCCGCTGGCGATGTCGGACACGCGCTGCGGACCGATCCCCAGGCGCCGGGCCAGCTCGTGCCTGTCGTACCCGCTGTCGAGGAGGGCGCGGACCGTGCGCTGGCGGTTCTCACGGAGCCACTGCTGCAGATCGGGCACCGAGGCGAGCGCACGGCCCAGGGCTTGCGCCTGCGCGATGGTCGGCTCCCCGACCAAGTCGGACAGGGCCTCGAACGGCTCGGGGAGCGGCGTCTGATCCATGCCGAGAGTGTAGGGGGTACCCACTAAGCGCGTGCGCAACTCTTCGGGAGCAGCGACGGTAATCAGGGTCTTGACCTGCGATTTCTCGCGAAATTTCCACGCCCACCCGGTACCCCCAGGGAGTATCAGCGTTAGTCATAGTGTCCAACCACTAAGCACACGACAAAGGAGTCCGCCGTGGACGTCACCACCGCCATCGACTGCATCAACAAGGCCGCGCAGCGCGCTTTCACCGAGGACGCCCAGGCGCGCGAAGACCTGCGTGCGGCGCTCCTCGTCGAAGGCGCCGAGTGTCAGCACCTGATGAGCCACCAGCTGGCCACCGCGGCCAAGGCTCGCCCGTGGTCGCGACTCCTCAGGGGCATCGAGCGCATCGGCGTCCGCGAAGCGCGCGCCAAGGAGCGCCAGGACGCCCTCGACAAGCTCCTCCGCTACGGGCCGAGCACCAGCTCGTGCCCGGTCCGCACTGCGGCCGAACTGGTCGAGCACGACGGGCTGCGCAACTTCCTCGCCATCATCGACTCGATCGAGATCGACGAGGAGGTGGCTCCGGCCCAGGACCCGGCGCCGGCCGAAGAGCCCGCCCCCGAGGCCGTGGACGTCCGCAAGATCACCCCTGGCCAGCGGCGGTGCCTGGAGGCCATCCGAGACAACGGTGTGCGGCTCCGTGAGGGGTCGATCCGGGAAGGCATGAAGGTGGCGGTCGAGTGCGGTGAGAAGCCGCGGAAGGACATGGTGCAGTGGGCCATCGACCAGGGCTGGGCCCAGGAGGACGTCTCCCGCCCGCTCTTCTGGGGCCGCCCGGTCACGCTCACCGGGGCCGGCGAGGCCGTCTTGTCTTCATGAAATCGCTGGGGAGGCGGGGTGCCCGCCTCCCCAGCGTCGCTTCGGCCCCCGGGCCTGCAATCTTTCTCGATATCGCCACGATTACCCGGTACCCCCCGGGGGTCCCCGCGTTAGTCATAGTGTCTACCCACTATCACCCAAGCTCGAAGGAGTCACCATGCGCGCCACCATCTCCGCCGAAACCGCCTCCGAGGTCTTCGCCGCGGCCAGCAAGTCCACGTACTGGGTGCGGGTGAGCAAGAACCTGCACACCTGGGTGAAGTCCGGCAGCTACACCTGGTCCGTTGTGCTCTACCCGGGCTACCAGGCCCTGATCGACGGCCGCGAGGGCTACGGCGGCACCGAGTTCCTTCATGTGAGCGCCGAGGATGTTCAGACGGTCGCCATCCGCGAGGCCGCCAAGGAGGCCATGGCCGCGAAGGCCGCGAAGGTCGCCAAGTCCCGGGCCTGCCGCTGACCCCAGCGGGGCGGGCCCGTTCGGCCCGCCCCGCTCGTGACTACCCGCCAAACGAAGGAGCCGCATGCGTCCCGACAACAACACCGCTGCCCTGCTCGCGATCTTGTGGGCGGACGAACCGACCTACTTGGTACCGCTGCCGTCCGCTTCCGGCCACGTCGGGCCCGGCGGGTGGTGGCAGTTGAGGCCCAGCGCGGCCGAGAAGGCGGCCAAGGCTCGAATGGCCGCCTCGGCGGTCGAGGCGGCCTTGGCCGCCATCGACGCCACCGACCCCGACGACACGCACAGCGGCAACTGACCTTGCCGGGCGGGGCCCTACGGGCCCGCCCTCCTCTCCCATCGAAAGGTGTGACGAATGGCCACAGTCGAAATCACCCACACCCGAGCCGAGGGCACGCTCCTCACCGGCTCCAGCAAGGGCGACGGCGTCTTCGACATCGTGCGGCACCACGGATTCCGGCCCTCCCGCACACTCGGCTGCCTCTACATCCGGCAGTCGCGCGACCGGGAGGCCAAGAAATGGCTGATCGACGGAGCGGCGGATGCCCTCCGTGCGGCCGGCCACGAGGTGACGGTCACGATCGACGAGGACACCCGGCGGACCTTCGCCGACGCCGAAGCCGACCGAACGGTTCGAGCCGAGGACCGCGCCTGTCGCTTCGGCGAACGCGCCGACAAAGCCAGCGGGGCATCGGAGGCCCGGTTTGCGGCCGCGGACCGGATTTCTCAAGCCAGGCCCTTCGGGCAGCCCATCCTCGTCGGTCACCACAGTGAGCGCCGGGCACGGAGGGACCAGGCCCGCGTCGAAGCGAACATGCACGCCGGTGTCGAGGAACTCCGACGCGCCAAGTACTGGACCGATCGCGCCGGAGCGGCCGAGGCGTATGAGGAACACCGGAAGGACCCGCAGCGGACCCGTCGCCGCTTGAAGAGGTTGGGCGCCGAGCTGAGGCAGCAGCAGCGGTACCACGTCAAGGCCCTTGAAGAGGGCTGGAGTTCGGTCGATCGGCACGCCCGCGAAATCCAGGACCTGACCGAGCAGATCGCCTACTGGGAGCAGATCGTCGCGAAGGCCGAGGCCGACGGCGTGAAAATGTGGAGCGCCGAAGACTTCGCTGGCGGGGACTTCGTGTACTACCTCGGCTCATGGCGCGAGGTGGCCCGCGTGAACCCCCAAACGCTGTCTGTGGCATGGAATCTGCGGCTCGCCCCGCAGCGGGTGGTCACGCTGGCGGACGCCACGTTCCACGGGTCGGCGGGGACACACCTCGCCGACTACACGCAAGTGGGCGGACGCTGCCCCGGTGACGCGATGCGCGCCTTCCTCGCAGACGGGAAGGTGCCCGGCCTCAAGTCGGCCAGGGAAGCGTCCGAGGCGGCCCCTGCCGCCGAACTCCGCGAGGCGCGGCGCGCGAAGTCCGGCCGACGCAGTGATCCGAGCATCCCCAAGCGCGTCAGGGTCGACTGCCAATGGAAGGGCACCGAGGCAACCTTGACCTGGCTCAACGGGCGCGGTCAGCCGCACCCCGGACACCCCCCGGTGGCCATCGCCGCCGAACCCGGCACGGTGTACGCCGAGTCCGTCTGGTCGGAATCGCTCCGGGCTCAAGTGTCCGCGCTGCTGGCCAAGCGCGGCTACGCCTATCGGGGAAGCTGGACCGGCTCCCCGGCGAGCGGCATCGTCTGCGCCATCGCGCCCCTCCCGGAAGCCGCGCCTCACGCGCCCGCAGAGCAGCCGACGCCCAAGGCGGCTGTCCGTCAGGTCGACGGTCAGGGGCAGGCGGACGAGTGCGAGGCTCCGGTCGACCACGAGACGGCGACGCCGGACGCCGCCGAAAAACTGGCTCCCACCTGCGATTTCTCCGAGAACACCCGGAACCTCAGTGATCGTTCACGCGTTGGACATAGTGACTACCCACTAAACCCCTCACAGGCACAGGAGCGCGCCATGACCGCCACCACCCCCGAGGACACCACCCCGGCCCCCGACAAGGCCGCGCCCACCAAGAAGTCGGCCGCCAAGCGCACCCCGCGCGGAACGAAGACCGCCACCCCGACGCCGAAGGCCGACAAGCCCCCGGCCAAGCGCGCGCCCCGGGCCAAGAAGTCGGCGGCAGCCGCCCCGGCGGACGCCGCGGCGACCGAAGCGCCCGCGGCGGCCGAACCGCCTGCAGAGCGCTCGTCGGCCCACGCCGAGAAGACAGTCCAGCGGATGGTCCCGACCGACCGGATCGACCGCGACCCGGCCCAGCCGCGCGAGATCTTCGACGAGGCCGGGATGGCCGGGCTGATCAAGTCGATGAGGAAGCTGGGGCAGCTCCAACCGATCACCGTTCGGTACGTCCCGGAGACGAAGCGGTACATCCTCGTCATGGGCGAACGGCGGTGGCGCGCGGCCAAGTCCATCGGCCTGGCCCGGATGTCTGCCCTCGTCCTCCACGGCGTTCCGGATGGGTCGCGCGAAACGCTCGCGAAGGCGGTCGCGGAAAACGTCGGCCGAGTGGACATGACTCCCATCGAGGAGGCGAAAGCTTTCCAGAGGCTGGTCAACAAGGAGTACACGGTCGACGAAGTGGCGGAAATCGTCGGCAAGTCCGTCGCCTACGTCGGCTGGCGGATCGACCTGCTCAAGCTGTGCGACTCGGCCCGCGAAGCGCTCGCCAAGGGACATCTGCCGGTGGGCCTGGCTTGGTACGTTTCCCTGCTCAACGCCGACAACCAGATGCGGTTCCTCGTCCGCCATGCGCGCGGCGAGTTCAAGAGCACCCGCGACGCTGAAGCCTTCGCCCAGGCCGCCCGCGACGAGGAGAGGCGCATGCAGGAACAGGGCTCCTTCTTCGTCCTCGCGGAGGACACCCCCGCGGCGGACGGCAAGGCCAAGCAGGATGTCCTCCCCGGCTCGCTCGACATGCCCGTCGAGGAGCGAGAGCGGATCGTTGTCGAACGAGCAAAGGTCGTCCGGAAGATCGAGCGCTTGGGCGACGCGGGTGCGATCCTCGCCGACCTGGCGGCCATGAAGCCGGAGGAGCTGGCTCTGCTGCTCGCCGGTACCCCCGGTGGTGTCGGAGCGCACCGTATGCGCGTCGAGCACCTGCGGGACGTCGCCTTGGCCGCGGCGAAGACGCTCCGATCGGCGCAGGCCATCGCTTCGGTCCGGGGGAGCGGCATCCAGATCAACCCGGAGGCTCTGGCCGAGGGGCCGACCTCCGCCCCTGCGACCGAGGCCACCGCCGAGGCACAGGTCGCCTGACCGGACATTCGCCCGCCCGAACGATAGTGCCTAGTCACTATCTCGGGCGGGCGCCCTCCCCCCACTCAGCCTCGGCCAACGCGGCTGCCACATCGCCCCACAAGCCCCCCTGCGGCCCGTGCGACGGCCGTCCCCTCCCGAAAGGAGCCCCTGTGCGATTCCCCGAAAGTGTCCGCGCGGTCCTCGCCGACCGGCGCACGGTCATCCGCCACGACCGCGTCTCCTTCCCCTTCGAGCTCGAGCGCGACGGCTACGAGGCTGTGGACCGGGTTCTCAAGGACATGGGCGGCAAGTGGGACGGTCGGAAGGCCGTCCGCGCGCATGTCTTCCCGTATCGCATCGAAGAGTTCATGCGCCACTGCCTGGTGGCCGGCGAATACCCGAGCCGGTTCCAGCAAGGCTTCTTCCCCACTCCGCCGAGCCTGGTCATGCAGGTCTGCGACCTCGCGGGGATCCGCGCCGGGGACACAGTGCTGGAGCCCTCCGCCGGATCCGGGGCCATGACGAGCGAGATCGCCCGGCGCGGCGGGGTGGTCGACAGTGTCGAGATCGACTCCCGGCGGGTCGAACTGCTGCGCGAACAACGCGACTCGCGCACGGTCATCGCCGGGGACTTCCTGGCCCTCGACCCGCTGGACTACGCGGAGGGATTTGATCGAGTGGTGATGAACCCGCCCTTCTCCAGCGGTCTCGACCACATCAAGCACGCGATCGGGTTCATGAAGGACGACGGCATCCTCGTCTCGATCATGAGTCAGGGCCTGATGTGGTGGAGCGACAAGGCGTCGGTCGCGTTCCGGGCGATGGTTGACGAGGTCGGAGGGGAGATCGAGCCCTTGCCGGACGACGCGTTCGCCGTCTGCGGCACGTCGGTCCGCACGTGCGTCCTGTACCTGCCCGGGTATGCGGGCGGTCCGCTGCGGACCCACGACTGGCTGCTGCGGCAGCCCAGGCAGCTCGACCTGTTCGCCGAACAGGCCGCCTGAACAGCAGATTCACCCGAACTCACCTGGTTTTGTTCGGAGTTCACTGCGGTAGTCATAGTGTCTACCCACTATCCACCCAAGAAGGGTTCAAGATGGCCGACCCACACGCACAGAGAAGGGAACCGCGAGCCATGAGCGGACTGAGCATCGCCACATGCACGTACCAGGAGTTCGTGCCCGGAATGGGTGCCCCGACCCGGACTACGGCAGGTCACCCCCGCTTCGCCCTCGGATACCAGTTGGCCGGACACGCCGTCCTGGTGACCCCGGACCGGCAGCTCGTCAAGGCAGCCCACGCGGGTCTGCCCGAGGACGCTTACGAGTTCCAGTACAGGCGCCAGCTCGCCACGTTCGGCGTCGACAGGATCCGAGCGGAACTGGCGGCCATCGCTCGGTACTTCGGAGCGCCCGGTCCGGTCGTCCTCCTGTGCTTCGACAAGCTCACTCAGCCCGGCAACTGGTGCCACCGCACGCACTTCGCGAAGTGGTGGACCGAACAGACCGGCGACCCCGTGCCCGAACTCGGTGGCCGGCCGACCGCGCCGGCCAGCCCGCCTCCCACCCTTTTCGACCTCTCCTGACCCACCCGACCGTCACGGGCGGGCGCGCGCCGGGAATGCGCGCCCGCCCCGACCCACGCCCACAGGGCTCAACCGAAGGGACTGCCCGTGACCGACGTCATGGTGAGCAACAACGAGCGCCACTTCTACTCGGCGCGGATCAACCTCGATGACGGTCAGGTCGACGGCTTCGTCAAGCCGTGGTTCGACCTGGACACCGTCCGCGACATCGCCGAGAACACGCAGGACGACGCCGAGCGCCACGGCCACGGCTCGATCGACACCGTCCACGTCATCGACGGCGGCACGGAGAACGGCGAGCCCCGCGCCCTGGTCGTCGTCATCACCTGGATGGACATCGCCACCCAGGGCGTCGAACGGGCCACCGAAATCGTCGAGCCCGACGAGCACGGCCTGTACGCCATCGGCGGATTCCCCTGGTGCTGGTACGTGCTCGACAGCGAGATGAACCCCCAGATCCCGTACCGCGTCGAGCAGTAGCCAGCGCTTCCGGAACGGGCGGCGGGCGGGAATCCCCGCCCGTTCCGGAATCCACCGAAAACACCTCACCCCGCAAGGGAGCAGCGCCATGAGCATGATCGACACCTGGGTGTCCGTGACCGGCGGGCATGCCTATCCGGCCCGCCTCGACCCATCCCACTGCTGGAACGGATGGGTCTCACCCGCCTTCACCCTGGACGCCGTCCGCCAACTCGCCGACCACACCGACGAGGACGCCGAGGCGTACGGCCACGAGTGCGTGGACCAAGTCCACATCATCGAAGGAACGCAGCCTGTCGTCCTCTTCGTCCGGTGGCAGTACTTCACCGAGAGCCCCAAGGACTCGGTGAACGTCGTCGTCCCGGACGCTGACGGCCTGTACTGGATCGGCGGCTGCGAATGGACCTGGTACGAGGTCAAGGACGGGCCGATCTTCTACACCCGGAAGGACGCCTTCAAAGCGTGGCGGCGGGTCCTCCTCCGCAGCGGCCAACGCATCGGCGAGATCCTGAGGACCCGGGCACCCCACGCAACTTCGTGCCTGGTCGACCCGAGTCTCGGGCGCATTGTCCGCGTCGAGGATGTGGGGGCGTGGCGGACCTTCGACGATGACGGCCTGGATGTCTTCGACACCGCCTCCCTGAGCGAAGCCGACGACGTGCTGCAGAAGGCTCTCGACCACGGCCGCGACCCGGTGAGCTTGGAGGATGCCGGCTGGCGCCCCGCCCGCGACTCCGGGCGGCCCGAACTGCACCGCATCCACTTCGCCCCCGCGGCTAAAGACCCTGCCGGCGATGCCCCGGTCGACGAAGCCCGCGATGCTGCGACCGCCGCTCGGCGCAAGCTCCTCATGGAAACGGTCCCGTACCTCGCCGCGGACGTACGTGAAGCACGCCCGGACGCGATCGGCGTGGTCGTCGACCCGGACGCCGATCAGCCGTTCGTCACCTTCGTCGCCGAAACCGGAGCCCGCCGCGAAGGCACTATCCCCGGCGAACAGGCGCGCAAGCTCAGAGAGCGCATGCAGGACATGTTCGTGTATCGGCCGACCCGCGAGGACCTGACGGCCTGCGGCTGGGTGCCCGTCACGGCCGAACACGTGCCCGGCACCTACGCCCTGATCTTTCCGGCCGAGTAGGCCGCACCCAGCGGCGCCGGGGCGGGGGCACCCATCCGCCCGCCCCGGCTTCCCTCCAACACCCCACCCGAAGCGAACGAGGACGTCACATGACCAACCAGCAAGCCCCCGCCTACCCCCTGCCCCCGACCCGCGAAATCAGCGCCGCGGCCCACGAGTCCCTTGACGCCGTGCGCGCGGCGGCCGACCGGCTCGGACGCGTGATGGCCGTGGTCACCGCCGCGGCCGTCCGGGACATCCTGACCCGCTACACGGAGGGTGCCGGCTTCGACGCCACGCACATCGAACTCCTGGAGGCCGCAGACGGCTCGCTGTTCACCAAGGGCCGGTACTGGACGGCCGACGGCACCGAGCGCACGTTTGCCGCGACCCCCGGAGTCGACGACCCCGAGATCGCCGTGCACGACATCAACGAGTGGACGTACCACCTGGACGAGCGGACCTCGCCGGTCTGGCTCACCCTCGTCACCGACCTGCCCGACCGCAACGGCTTCACCGCCTACCGGTTCGACCTGGCCAAGGCCGCCGCACTGCCCCTCGACTGACCTTCCGTCGTCAGCCACGGCCCGGGGCGGGCGACAATCCCCGACCGCCCCGGGCCCCACCGAAACCCCTCACAGGAGAGACCGATGATCAACGTCCTCGTCACGCGCAATGGCACCGACCACTACCCCGCAGTCATCGACCCTGGCCGCATCGTCGACGGCTTCGTACTGCCCTACTTCAACCTCGAAACCGTTCGCCGAATCGCGGACGACACCCAGGCCGAGGCCGCCCGGGTCGGCCACGGGTCGACGGCGGGCACGGCCCACGTCACCGTCGGCCAGGTCGACGGCGAGGAGCAGGCGATTGTGCAGACCATCTGCTGGATCTTCCTGGCCGGAGGACGCCACGACGCCGCGGTCGAGGTCGTACGGCCGAACGCGGAAGGGCTGTACGCGATCGGCGGCTTCGACTGGTGCTGGTACGTGGTCGACGAGGTCATGAACCCGCGGATCCCCGCCCAGGTGCGGCGCACGGCGCGCCCGCCGTTCCCCGGTCAGCGTGGGGCCTGACCTGCGCCTTTCCATGAAAACTTAGATCAGTCCCGGTACTTCGCGGGCCGACAGGCACTGAACATAGTGTCTACCCACTAAGACTAGAGGCCGGGTGAGCGAGGGCGGGAATCCCCGCTCACCCGGCCGATCACCGAAAGCCTCACGAGGAGTTCCGGCATGGCCTACCGGCACGATGGCGGTGACTTGGCCGTCATGGATTGGTTCTGCGGAGCCGGCGGCAGCTCCCAGGGTGCCCACGCGGTCCCCTTCTTGCGCGTCGCGCGCGCCGCAAACCATGACAAGCGAGCCATCCAGTCCCACCGCGCCAACTTCCCCGATGTGGCGCACTACATGGGGGACATCCGCAAAGCACCCGTCTGGTCGTGGCCGGTCACTGACCTTCACTGGGGATCGCCAGAGTGCACGAATTGGTCCATCGCCAAGGGCCGGAAGCGCGAGTTCGCGAAGGCGATGCAGGGTGACCTCCTCGACCTCTACGCGGATTCGGAGGCGCAGAAGTTCCAAACGGACCCCGCAGCGGACAGTGGTCCCACCGCGGAAGAGGAAGCCTCGCGGGCCCTCATGGAGGAGATCCCGCTCTACCTCCGCGGGGTGATCGAGCGAGGCGGCCTCGTCAAGGCCGGAGTCGTCGAGAACGTGGTCGACGTCCGCGCCTGGGTCGAATGGGACCGCTGGCTCCGGGAGTTCCACAAGCTCGGCTACCACACCCGGGTCATCGCTCTGAACAGCATGCACGCCGACCCGCGCAGCCTCCTTCGCGCCCCGCAGAGCCGCGACCGCCTTTACCTCGCCTACTGGCACCGAAGCCTCGGCCGTAGCCCGGACTGGGACAAGTGGCTGCGCCCCGTTGCCTGGTGCGCCAGTTGCGACGAGCCTGTGACGGCCTTGCAGGTCTTCCGAAGGCCCGGCCGCGACATGGGCCGCTACAACTCCAGCTACGACTACCGATGCCCCCGCAAGGCATGCCGCGCCATCGTCACACCCGGTGTCCTCCCGGCCGCCGTGGCCATCGACTGGGGCATCAAGGGCACGCCGATCGGGAGTCGTCCCAAGACCGAGGACTGCCCGGAGGGCCTGGCGCCCGCGACCATGGCGCGCGTACGTGCGGGGGTTGCGCGCTTCTGGCCCCAGGTCGGCGGAAGGATCGAACGCGGCGGTCAGGACACACTTTTCGGCGACGACCACGGGGCAGGGCAGGTCTCTCCCCTCCTCGTCCCAGCCGGCGGCACCTGGCGCAAGAACGCCATCCGCGTGGACGCGCCGATGCCGACCCGCACCACAGTCGAGAGCGACGGCCTCATCGTCCCGCCCCTGCTGATCCCGTGCGAAGGCCGAGACGGCAAGCAGGCGATGCGGATCGACGTCCCGCTGCGCACCCAGACGGCCCGGAACGAAACGGCTATCGCCTACGCGCCCTTCGTGGTGCCCATGCGTGGCGGCGGCGACAAGGAGAAGGCGCGGCACATCAGCGCACCAGTACACACGGTCTCGGCCGGCGGCAACCACCACGGACTCGTGACCGCCCCCGGGTTGCTCATTCCGTACTACGGCAACGGCCAGGCGCGCCCGGTGAGTGAGCCCGTCGGCGCGCTCCCGACACGCGACCGATACGCGCTGCTCGATGCCAACGGCGAGTACGACGTCTCGCAGCTGCTGTTCCGGATGCTGGAGCCCCACGAGATCGGCCGTGCGATGGCCTTCGCCGACGACTACAAGGTCCTGGGGTCCAAGCGCGATCAAGTTCGGCAGTACGGCAACGCGGTCACGCCACCGGCGGCCGAGGTCCTGCTATGCGCTCTCGTCGAGTGCATCACTGGCCAAGACATCGACCGCTACAGCCCCGAGCGCATGAGTCTGGCTGCCTGACCTGCGAAAACACCGCGATCCATTTACCCAAATTGGTTTTGACAAATCCATTTGGGAAATGATGTGAGTAGTACCAAATGCACCAAAAAGGCAAAGCGGTCGGCGAGGCGCAAAAGCGTGGGAATCTCGCCGACCGCAACGCCCGGCACCGAAGGGCCTCACAACCCGACCAGGCGCGTGAGCCCACCGTACCCCTCACTCAGATCACCGGAGGAACGCGTGAGCGCCAACACCCCCACCACCGCCCGCGAGTTCATCATCGTCGGCCGAGAGGACCAGGCCGGCTTCACCCTGTGGGACATCGCCCCCGCGCCCACCGACCCCACCAAGCGCAGCATCGCGCTCGAAGAGCTGGGCGTGGAGGCGATGGACAGCCTCGGCTGGGTCACGACCAAGACCGGCCGGACGGCACGCGAGGCCCTGAACAAGCTGCTCGCCGAACTCGGTAGGAGCTACCGCCGAGCCGACTACGGGCTCACGGCCGACAGCCGGACGGAGAACCTGGACGCCGAGCCGTTCCCGCAGGTGCTGCCCGAACGATGCCACCACGACCGGATGCTCAACACGGCTCACCTCTCCGGGTACCAGGCGGTGACGCACGGGCCCGGTCACCACATCGCCGCCCGAGTCGCGTCCGGCACACCGCACTTCTCTGTCCAGGGCGCGGCCGTGCTGCACATGAACGAGATGCGGGACCGCGTGCGCGCCGCTGTCATCAACTCCGGTTTCGACTGGCCGCACGACTTCATCGAGGTCCAGATCACCCCCTGCACCATGATGGGCGAGCCCGAAGGTGGCATGCCCGACCTCGATCTGGCGATCGCCTGCGCGGTCCTCGGCGCGGCCGGACACATCCGGCCCGACGTCCTCACCCAACTCGCGCTGATCGGCAGCCTCGGTCTCGACGGCCGGCTTCGCCCCGGCCGCGGCGTCATCAACGCCGTCGACTCCCTCTACCGGGCCGGGCACCGGCAGATCGTCATTCCAGAGCCGGACGCCCGCGAGGCGGCGGGAAAGAGCTGCGTCTCCCTCTTTCACGCTCGCGACCTGCGTCAACTGGCCGACGGCCTGAACGCCGGGTGATACGCGGACGCCGGGCGAGGCTCATGCCGCCTCGCCCGGCGTCCGCCTTCCACGCCACCGGAACCCACACGAAGGGCACCACAGCCATGCGCACCACCCGCGACCAGGTCCAGTTCATCCCGTACGGCCCCGACCGGTTCCCGCGCCATGCCTCGCTGTTCTCCGACCGCGGCTACCTGTTCACCGTCCCCGGCGACTACCCCGAGGACACGCCCGCCCACACGAACGTCACCAGCCAGGAGATGGCCGTCTACCGGATCGGCCGGGACTGGGAAGTGCGGGACGTGAACGGCCTCCGGAAGGTCTGGGGCACCGGCACGACCCGCCGCGAAGCGGTCGGCCTGGCGCTTGCCGAGATCGCCCGGCGCCGCCGACGCCGCGCGGCCGACATCGCCGAGAAGCGCGTGAAGGACTGCGGCCTGGAGGTCGTGCCGCCCTTCGCGGTCGAGGTCACCGAGGCCGTGACCCTCGTCCTGGCGCCCGAGGTGATCGCCCACCTGATCCGCATCGAGCCCGCAGAGGGCGAACGCCCGGCGCTCTACCACGTGTGCAACCCCGTCACCGTCGCCACCTACACCATCGAAGCCGGCGACAACGTGGCCCTGCGGCCCCTGACGACCGGAGTGCTCCACGTCCGTTGCGGCTGCGACCCAGCGGAAGCGGCCAGGTTCGAGCACGAGTCGTACGCCCTCGCGTACATCCGCGAAACGCTGAGCGTCTGGACCCTGTGCCCGAGGACGCCTGGCGCCCCCGACCCTGGCGACGAGCAGCCCGATGACGCGGAAGTTCCAGTCCGGGACGAAGGCGGGCGCGACACCACCGCTGAGCACGAAGCGCAGGTGCGCGCGGACGCGATCACCGACGCCTTCGAGCGGGCCTACCAGGATGCCCAGCAGGCCCGAGAAGCCATCATGAAGGCGGGCTTCGACATGCTCGCCCGTGTGGTCCGGCGGCACTTCCCCGACAGCACCGGCATCTCCGTCCGCCACGAGGACCGCGTCGTCACCGCTGTGCACCGCGGCAGCGAAACGGTGTGGGTCGAGAGCGACGGCGAGCCGCACCACTCCTTCCACCTGGACACGGGCGCCTACCTCACCGACGTCCTCACCTTCTTCGGATGCGTAGAGGTCCTGTACGACGACTGGGCCTGGGAAGAAGTCGAGCACTCGCCCGGAGTGCTCACCGTCGCTCTCCCATCCGTCTCATAGGCGCAACGCCCTCAGTGGGGCCGTGACCGGACACCGGTCGCGGCCCCACAGCTTGTTCTAGGCAGATCACGGGCCCGCATCACCACCCCTCATGCGGCGTGAACGAGGCGGTCACAGGCCGAACCGTGCGGCTCAGGCGCGGGACCTATCCACCCATCTATCCGCAGGCGGGCCCAAGTGCGCGACACGCGCAGACGCCAAAGGCGTCGCGGGTGAACGCCGCACCAGACATACTGCTGGCGCATGTCACGGATGTTGGAAACCCTCCTCAACGAAAGCAAGAGGACGGGATGGGCGGTAGCCGCCGGCACGCTCGCGCAGGTGCAGATGGAAGCTGCCGTGCTGCACTGGACGATGGTGCCAACGCGTCGCGGGGGCCCGGCAGTTGCAACGCTGCGCCCCACGTCACCAGCAGAGGCGCAGCCGAATTCGCTGAGCGCTCGTTACGGCATGGGCCCTCAGCCGCTGCACACTGACGGAGCCCATCTCGTGCACCCCCCAGACGTCGTGATCCTCGCGTGTGAGTCCACCAGCACGACGCCGACACGCCTCTGGAACGAAATGATTCATGGGCCTTGGGTAAAGGGGGCGGCAGATGCCGTTCAGCACGGCGTCTTTCTGGTCAACGGCGGAAATGACAGCTTCTTCGCCACGGCCTATGCCAAGCAGCGTCTTCGGTTTGACCCAGGTTGCATGACACCGTGCGATGCACGGGCCCGGGCGCTCGTGGAGTTCTTCAAGGAAGCGACAGACAACGCGATCGAGCATCAGTGGACTGAACCGGGGCAAGTGTTGTTGATCAACAACCGCCGGGTTCTCCATGCCAGGGCTTCCGCCGCAGACGATCCGCAGCGGGAAATCAAACGAATCAGCTTCCGGTTGAACGGCGAGGTGTCATGAGCGGGCCGTTCGATCACGAGGACCTTTGGACCAAAGCCAAGCTCTTCCTCAATCGCGCGATGGACGAGGACCTCAGGTCCTTTGATGAACAGGCACTTTGGGCTGCCCTTGGCCTGGAATTGTTGGCGAAGGCAGCACTTGCGCGCGTTTCCCCTCTGTTGATTGCCGAACCGAACGAGGAAGGCACAAACCTGCTGATCGCGAGCGGCCTCGTGAAAGGCGAAGCCAGGTTCACATCCGTGCGGGCGAAGACACTAATGGCCAGGTGTCACAAGGCTTTCAAGCCCTTTGACCAGGCAGAAGCCATGAAGATCATCAATGGGCGGAACGAGTACCTGCACAGCAGCGGTACCGGGTTCATGGCGGTTCCGCCTCACGCCTGGTGGCCTCGCTATTGGGCGCAAGCCGCCATCCTGGTTACGGCAATGGATCGCGACATGGAGGAGCTCGTAGGTAGCGACCGCGAGCCCACAGTCACAAAGCACCTTGAGCAGAACGCAAAGAACCTCGAACACCGCACTGAGGCCCTGATCGAACGCGCTAGGCAGCGACGGCAGCAGAGGTTGGATGGAAACCTTCCCGCGAAGGTTGCTGCTGAGTGGAAGACGGCACAGTACCTGTCGGCCAACCTCTCCCACAGTGTGACCGTCAACTGTCCGGCGTGTGGGAAAGCTGGGCTGCTTGAAGGTGACGAGGTCATGAACACGGACGTGCAGTACCTGGGACACAGCATGGGGTACGGGCAGGACGAGTCGGACGACTACGACCCTTATGACGTCGCGGTGACGCTGACGGTCTACGCGGACTACTTCGCCTGCGGCTTCTGTCAACTGGTGTTGGCCAGCTATGACTTGATTACGCAGGCGGGTTTGGACGGCGAGTTTGAAGTCGAGGGAGACCTCGACGATATCGCCCAGGAGGCCGAGTACGGCAATGACTAGTGTCGGTCAGCAGCCCGTCTTGGAGCAGCACAGCAAGTGACGGATGGTTACCAAGGCGTCAGTTACACTCGAACCTCGTCGGCCGAATGTCTGAGCAGCGCCACGTCCGACGCTGTGCGCCGGTAGTGCAAAAGCAGCACGCCCACCTTCCGGGTGGGAGGTCCTGGTTCAAATCCGGGCTGGCGCTCTACCCGAAGCCCCCGACGGCCCAGCGGCCGTCGGGGGCTTCGCCGTTCCCGGCCGACAGTCTGTGCACGCCCGGGACGGGCGCGAACGTTGGGCTACCATCCCCGGCCCGTCCGCGCGCAGCAGGAGCTGCGCGCGGACGGTGACCAAACAGCCCCGACCAGGGAGCCGCCGCCCATGTTCCACGGCTCGATCCCCGCGCCCCTCCGGTCGATCATCTACGAGCACGCAGGCACCTGGCCGGGCACAGACGTGTACGTCGGCTGCTCCGGGAACTTCACGATCGAACGCGTTCTCCACGCCCGTTTCGGTGACACCCGCCAGGTGCACGGCAACGACGTCCAGGCGTACTCCTGCGCCCTCGGCTGGTACCTCGCCGGGGAACCCCTCTCCTACACCCTGCGCCCGGAGTACGAGGACGTCCTCGGCTGGCTCAAGCCCTTCCTGGAGGACCGCACAGACACCCTCGCCACCCTCATGCTCGGCACCCGGTTCCTCCAGTACGTCGGCAAGGACGGCGTGTACTACCGGCGCATGCTCGACGCGACCCGGGACCAATGGCCGCGCATGCACGACAAGACCGCGACCAAGCTGCGGAGCCTTCAGACCAAGCTGGGGTCGTTCTACGCCGGGGACGTCCGCACATACCTCGACGAGGCCGTGCCCGCCGACGCCCCCGTGGTGATGTTCCCGCCGTTCTACGCGACCGACTACCAGAGCCAGTTCGCCAGCATCGACGCCGCGTTCGACTGGCCCGCGCCCACGTTCGGCGAACTCACGGAGGACGGCAAGGAACGCATCATCGAGCAGGTGCAGGACCGCCCGAACTGGGTCCTCGGCCTGCACGTCGAACGCCCCGAGCTCCGGCACCGGCTCGCCGGCGTCGTCCAAACAGCCAACCGCGGCCTGCCGATCTACGTGTACGCCGCCGCCGGGCCCCGCCGCATCGTCCGGCCGCGCCAACCGATCGAACCGATCCGCATGCCGAAGATCGGCAGGGACGAAGAGCTGGGCGACACGATGACGCTTCACGTCCTCACCGGCGGCCAGTTCGCCGCGATCCGCTCGCAGTTCATGTCGAAGAGCATCAAGCCCGGCACCCCGCTGATCGCCTGCGGCGTCGCGGTCGACGGAAAGATCATCGGCGCGTTCGCGTACCTGCCGCCCAAGTACGACCCCAACACCGCCTACCTGATGAGCGACTTCCCCGTCTCATGGACCCGCTACCGGCGGCTCGCGAAGCTGATCGTGATGGCCGCTTCCACCAAGGAGGCGCAGCTCCTCGTCCAGCGCTCGCTATCCAAACGGATCACCGGCTGGTCCACGACCGCGTTCACCGACCGGCCCAACAGCGCGAAGTACGGCCGCGGCATCCCCGGCGTCCGCCTGCAGAAACGCACCGAGCCCGGAGCCGACGGCATCCACCGCTACCAGCTCCAATACGGCGGCCCCCTCGGCGCGTACGACCTGACGGAAGCCCTGGCCCTGTGGAAGGTCAAGCACGGAAAGGACTCCCGATGACCCCCGGCAGCGCCCCCATCAAGCCCCGACTCGTCCGCCGCGACCCACGGCTGCTGACCCGCCTCCCGGTCAACGCCCGCTACATGACCAAGGAGGAGTACGACCGGCTCGTGGCGAACGTCCGCGCCGACGGTTGTCTCACCAGCGTCCCGCTCGTCTACGGCGCCGGCGAATACGAGGAAGGCCGCGAACTCGTCCTCTCCGGCAACCACCGCTGCGACGCCGCAGTCGAGGCCGAGGTGTACGAGATCGACGTCATGCTGATCGACGACCAGCAACACAAAGACCAGCTCGTGGCCCGCCAGATCTCCCACAACGCCATCGCCGGGAAGGACGACCCGGCCACGCTCAAGCAGCTCTACGACGAGATCGAGGACGTCGACTGGCGCGCCTACTCCGGCCTGGACGACGAACAACTCCAGCTCCTGGCCGAAGTCCAGCCCGAGGGCCTGTCCGAAGCAAACCTGGACTTCGCCACCGTCAGCCTCGTCTTCCTCCCCCCGGAGCTCGACGCCGCGCGCGCCGCCTTCGACCAAGCCCGCCTCGGCCAACACGCCTCATGGCTCGCCGCCCGCGCCGACTACGAGCAAACCTTGGACACGCTCGCGTCCACCCACGCCGCCCACAAGGTCGGCAACGTCGCCACAGCCCTACACGCCATCCTCGCGATCGTCGAGAACCACCTCACCGACCTCCAGGCCGGCTACACGACACCCGAAGGCGACGCCAGCCACACCGGACACGTCGGCCTCGAAACCGTCCTCGGCGCCCGCACCCTCCCCGCCACCGCCGCCGTCACCATCAACAAAGCCATCGCCGCCGCAGAAGGCCGCAAGGAGATCGAACCTGGACACGGCTGGCGCCTCCTCGAACGACTCGCAGGGGAGTACCTGTCGGGCGACAACCACGCACTCAGCGAGCAGCCATGACCACGCACCCGCCCATCACCCTCGACACGGCACTCGACCCATGGGAACGCCAGCCTCGGGAGACCCCTCGCAAGCACGGCCAATTCGCCACCTACCGCGACCTCGGCCGCGCCCGCACCCTCACCAAAACTGCCGAGAGGCTGACTCTCGCGTATGGGCACGTGAAGAACCTGGCGGCCGAGTACCGGTGGCGGGAGCGAGCCGAATCGTGGGACCGACACCTCGATCAGATCTACGAGGCCGAGTGGCTGGAGGAGCGCCGGAAGGCCGCCGAAGCTGACGCCCGGATCCTGGGCGCCGCGATCGGAAAGCTCGCGCAACGACTCGGCACTCTGCGGGCCGAGGAGATGTCCGTCGGCGACTTCATCCGCCTGATGGACGTGGCCATGAGGCACCGGCGGGTCTTGTTCGGTGATCCCACCGAGACGATCGCGGTGACCGGTCATGGCGGCAACCCGCTGGCGGTCCAGCTCGCCGAGTTTGCGCAGATGCCGCCGGAGCAGCGGCGCGTACGGCTCGCGGATCTTGCGGCGGCGGTGACCCGGCGGGTCAACGCGGTCGACGGCGACGATGACGACGGCGACCACGAGGGGTGAAGGGCCGCCCGCTGGCCGACGAGCTGGGCCACCTGGACGACGCCGAGGTGTACCAGCGGCTCCAGGCTGCCCAGGAGGCGATCGGGCGGGAACTGCTGCGCGACCCGATCACCCTTGCGCGTGGCCTCGACGCGTCGTATCGGATGCGGTCCCATCTGCGGGTCATCAGTGACGCCCTGGTCGACTTGGAACGCGGCGTGTACGACCGGCTGATGGTGTTCACCCCGGCGCAGGTCGGCAAGAGCACGACGGTGGCCGAGTGGTTCCCGTTCTGGTGGCTGTGCCTGCACCCCGAGGACCGGGTGGCTGTCACCTCGTACTCGGATGACTTGGCGATGCGGCGCGGCAAGGCGATCCGCCGGTACATCGCCGAGCACGGCGCCGAGTTCGGTGTGGAGCTGTTGGCTGGCTCGTCGGCCGCGCAGGACTACGACACCACCCGGGGCGGCGGCGTCCGCTCCGTGTCGATCGGCTCGGGCCTGACCGGCTTCCCCGTGAACCTGCTGGTGGTCGACGACCCGCATAAGGACCGCGGCGAGGCCGAGTCCGCGCGGCTGCGGGAACAGGTCCACGACTGGTGGTCGTCGGCCGCGCTCAAGCGCTTGCAGCCGGACCGCAATGCCGTGGTCGGCATTCAGACCCGCTGGCACCCGGACGACTGGGCGGGCCGGCGCCTGGAAGAGGAAGGCCGTCTGGAGGACGGCGGCCGGTGGAAGGTCGTGCACCTACCGGCGCTCGCCAACCCGTCGAAGTTCGGGCCAGATCCGCTTGGCCGCGAGGACGGCGATCCGCTGCCGCACCCGAAGATCCCCACCAGGGACCGCCGGAAGCTCCTGGCGTGGTGGGCGGACGTCAAGAAGACCTCGTCCGTGAGGGACTGGCACGCGATGGCCCAGGGCGACCCGCAGCCGTCCGAGGGCGCGCTCGTGTCGCGCGAGCTGCTGCGCATGCTCCGCGACCCCGGCCCCGCGGTGGAGCCGCAGAAGATCGCCGTGGCGGTCGACCCTTCCGGCGGCGGCCGGGACGTGGCCGGCGTCATCGGCGGGTTCCTAGGCGACGACTCCCGCGTCTGGATCACGCACGACCGCTCGGCCGCGATGTCGTCCGCCGAATGGTCCACCGCGGCCTGCCTGCTCGCCTACGAGACGAACGCCGCCGTGATCTACGTCGAGTGGAACTTCGGCCGCGACATGTGCACGCTCGCGATCCGCACCTCATGGGAGGCGTTGCAGCGCGACGGCGTGATCCCCGCCAAGCACCTGATGCCGCTGATTGACCCGGTACGGGCCAAGCAGGGAAAGCTGCTGCGCGCCGAACCCGTCGCCCAACAGATGGTGCAGGACCGTGTCCGACTGCGCGGCGCGTTCACCGACCTGGAGAACGAATGGGCGACTTGGCAGCCCACCGATGCGGACAGCCCCGGCCGCATCGACGCCTCGTGCGTCCTGGTGTACGGCCTCATCCCGGACGCGAACCAGGGCGCGATCGTGCACGCGCCGCTGCCCCAGGCCCCCGAAAGGGATCGTCGGCAGCCGGGTGGAGCGGCTGCCGCGTACGGCCGACGGCTCAGTGGGTGATCGTCCGTTCTGCGTCAGCCCGGGCACGAGCGAGTGCCTCTGCGCGCCCCGCGCGGCGCCGTCGACTGGCCCCTATTCGTGGGGCGGTGCAGATGTGGATGTGTTCTGGGCGCCGTTGTCGTCTGACGGGGGTGTGGGTTCCTTCTTCCTGCGGCCACCGCGTTTCACCCAAGCCAGCGCCCGACCCGTGCGAACCCTCGTACCGCTGCCGAATCGTTCGCGCCAGGTCGGTGCCAGCGCGAGCACCCGGACTGTGTCGACATCAGCGCCGATGTCCGGTGCGGAATTGCAGTCGGAGCTCACCGTGATGGTGTTCACCACCGCTGTCCGTCGAAAGCGGGCGTAGGCGGCGTGGTCCTTCTGACTGAGGGCAGACCAACCGTTGTCCCCGTGGCTGTCAGGGGCTGGATGACGGTGGGCGTTGTACTCGTCGCGGAAGTCCGAGAAGTCCGGTGAGGCGTAGGCAGGCGGAGTCCCCACATCGCTGTTACCGAGCATCCAGTACAGATAGCCCCCGGGATTGCCCGCATAGTGCAGCTCGCAGTAGTAGCCGCGCCTTGCGCCAGCGAACAGGCTGATGCTGTCCTTCCAGGGCGCGTCAGGGGCGGCGGCTGCGAACGAGGTGACGCCCAGGGTGATCATGCGCTCTGCCCGGTGCGCGTCGTGGGAGCCAAACGCGACCAGCGGGTTGAACTTCGGGTTGGAAGTCGTGAGCGAGTAGCTGATCACCGTGCCTAGCTGCGTCAAGGTGGTCAGGTAGCCCTCACGGCCCAGGACCCAGATGCGCCGTACGCGGCCGTCGCTCCCTTGAAGTTTGAACGGAGGGACACCGAAGAGGGAGTCAACGTAGTCCGCCTGTACGCCGCAGGCGATCTTCCGGTACGCCTTGGTCCAGTGCTTCCGCCGACCGGGACCAGTGGTCCACCAGGCGCTGAAACCCTTGAGGAAGCCCGCAGCCACACCCACCCCGCCAGCGATCTTGGAGACGTCCACGGCCCAGTCGAACCAGCTCATGCGGCCCGATTGTTGCACCGCGCTACAGGTGCGCGACCCGAATTCCCCCGGACGGTCGACGCATCCCGTCACACTGGCGATTGTGATGAAGATGCCCCGGGTGGCGTGCCCAAGCTGTGGTCGAGAGGTCGCTGCCTGGCCCATGATCGGTCGTTTGGGCGCAGGCCGTGTGTGGCGGCACGACGCCCCCGAGGTGCGACGAGGTGCGGACGGTGCGCTCGTGTCGTGCGCAGGATCTTTGGAGATCGTCGATCTGACTCTTGGCGGGACGCAGCTCGTGTTCGAGGTCGACGAGCCGAACCAGGAGCTGGACGAGTCGTCGCCGACGCTGTTTGTGATCTGAAAAGCGGTTCCGGGCTGCGGAGTTCGTGTCGAAGCGGTCCCTGTGCGATGCCCTATCATCCCCCGCTGACCTCGGCCGGATGATCTTCACAGGGGACGTACATGATCAGTCCCGCAGAACTCGCCCTCCTGGCGTTCGCTGGGTACCGCGCGACGCAGCTCGCCGTTCACGACGTGATCCTTGACCCTGTCCGTGACCGCGTCCACCACTGGCGGGACGACGCCCCCGACTCCCGGGCCCGCGTCGCCGTCATCACCCTGATCTCGTGCGTGTACTGCCTGGGCTGGTGGATCGCCGGCGGACTCCTCGCCACATACCTGCTCGCCACCGGCCGGTTCGATGACGCGCCGCTCCTGGTGCACGGCATCGAGTGGGGCGCGGTCGCGGGCGCCGCCGTGCTCCTGAACCGCTGGGACGACACCAGGCCCGACGCATGAGCACCCGCGAGCCCGCAACGCGCGCTCCGGGCACCATCAGCGCCTCCGCAGCCCGCTACATCGCGCGCAAGGTCCGCCAGAAGCCGCCCGACCAGTCCTGGCAAAGCCGGGCCTGGCAGATGTACCACGCCGTCCCCGAAGTACGGTTCGCCGCCTCATGGATCGGCAACGCCATGAGCGGCGCGCGCCTGTTCGCGGGCCGCCGCGCCGACGACGGCACCGTTGAGCCAGCCCCGTCCGAGCACCGGGCCTCGGAGATCGTGTCGCAGATCGCCGGCGGCCCGGACGGCCAGGCCGCGTTGCTCGGCGCGTTCGGCAGGCATCTGACCGTTCCCGGCGAGGGCTGGATCGTCGTCCGGCCGAACGCGGAAGTCTTGTCGCCGGACTCGCCCGAGGACGGCCACACCTGGAATGTGCTGTCGATCAGCGAGGTACGGCAGCAGTCCGGCAAGCTCACCGCCGAGATCGACGGTGTCGACGTCGCCATCCCCGAGGGCGACGCCGACAACGTCGACCCGGATAGCCCCGTGGCCATCCGCGTGTGGGAGCCGGACCCGGAACGGGCGATCAACGCGGACTCGCCGGTGCGTTCGTCCCTCGACCTGCTGGAGGAACTGCAACTCCTCAACGCCGCGGTGAAGGCGATCGCCCGATCGCGTCTCACCGGACGCGGCATCCTCCTCGTCCCGAAAGGCACGAGGTTCCCCAGCACGCCCGGTGCGCAGGGTGACGCCGAGGACGACCTGATCGACGTCCTGATGACGATCGCCGAGACCGCGATCCGCGACCCCGAATCGGCTGCGGCGACCGTGCCGATCATCCTTGAGGTCCCGGCCGAGAGCATCCCCGAGTTCAAGCGCATCACGTTCGAGAGCGACTTCGACGACCTGGCGATCAAGCTCCGTGAAGAGGCGGTGCGGCGGTTCGCCACCGGCCTGGAGATCCCCGCCGAGATCCTGCTCGGGCTCGGTGACGTCAACCACTGGGGCGCCTGGGCGTTGACCAGCGAGGCCATCCGCCTCGGCATCGAACCGCGGCTGGCCACCGTGGCGTACGCACTGACGCAGCAATGGCTGCGCCCCCTCCTGGAAGCCGAGAACGTCGAGGAGTGGCACCGCTGGCTCGTCTGGTACGACACCGCCCCGCTGCGCGTACGAACCAACCGCAGCGAGACGGCGATTCAGGTCCACGACCGCGGCGCGATCTCCGACGCGGCGTTGCGCCGCGAGACCGGCTTCGACGAGGCAGACGCCCCCGCGGTCCCGCGCACCAAGAAGCGGCCAGCCGCAGTCACACCGGAGGAGACGGATGTGCCATCCGCGCCCAACCTGCCCGTGGACGAATCCGAGGCCCCGCCCGACACGCTGGCTGCGGCGGCAGTTCGCGCCGACAGCGGCCTTCTTGCCGCCGCCGACGGCCTGATCTGGGCGGCGCTGTCCACCGCGGGCCGGAAGCTGGAGCGCACCCCGGCTTGCCCGCGCAGCGAACGCGGCCGGGCGCGCGAGGCCGAGGCCGCCGAGCTGCACACGCTGCTCCCGGTCGACGCCGCCCATGTCGACCAGTGGAGGCTCCTCGACGGCGCCTGGTCCCGGGTGCCGGAGATCGCCCGCCGGTACGACGTCGACCCGGAGTGCCTGACCGCGGCCCTCGACTCGTACGCCCGTGAGCTGATCGCCGCCGGGGTGCCGCACTCGTTCGACGTCGTGCCCGGCGTCCTCACCTCGTGCGTGGCGGCGTGACCAGGACGCCCGAACGAACCCCCGTGGTCGACCCGCAGCCCGTGTCCGTCGTCACCGGCGACGGCCGGGAGGACTGGTGCGCGGCGTGCAAGGCGTACACCCGGCACACCGGCGACGTGCTGATGCTCTCGCCCGAGGGCGTGTCCACCGTCGGCGCCTGGTCCTGGTGCGAGATCTGCGACGACCCCGCCGACCAACCGCCCGAGGAGGCGCGTCGTGGCCGATGACCTGAGCGCGTTCGATGAAGCCGAGGACCAGGTGGCCGCCGCTGTCGCGGCCGTGCTCGACGAAGTCGCGGCGGAGTTCGCCGCCGAGCTCGACCGTGCAGACGAAATCGTGGCAGCCCGGTTCTCCGTCGGCCGCATCGCGCGCATGTGGGCGAACCGGCTCCCGAGGATCGTGCGCCGCCTGCTCGGCGTGGCCGAGGACGCTGCCCGCGCGGCTGCGGAATCGGTCGACGCGGAGCTGCCGGGCGACTGGGAGGACCTGCCTGGCCGCTACGACGACGGTGAGGCGCTGCCGCGCTCCCTCAGCTCCTACGTGGACGACACCGAGCACCTGCTTCGCGCGGTAGGAGACCGCCTGGCCGCGGTCGCCGTCGCTGAACTCGCCGCGGGCCTGGACAAGGGCGACGACATCGACGCGTTGCGCGCCCGCCTGCGGGCGGCGTTCGCCCGCGAAGGCGCGCAGCTCGGCTCAAGCCGTGAGGAACGCATCGCGCGTACCGAGGCCACCAGAGCGTGGAACGCGGCGACCTTGGCTTCCGGCCGGGACCTCAGCGGCCCGGACCGGCCCCTCGTCAAGCAGTGGATCACCCAACGAGACAAGGCCGTCAGGGACGCGCACGCGGCCGTCAACGGGCAAGTCCGCCTCCTCGGCGACGCCTTCGACGTGGCCGGCGTGCCCATGGCCGCCCCGGGAGACCCCACCGCGCCGCCCGCGCTGACCGTGAACTGCCGCTGCCGCCTTGCCTTGGCGCCCGAATCCCGTTCCGCGGCCATCGAACCAAAGGCGATGCCGCGCCCCGACGGCTTCGATTCAGAGGAGAACGACGTGCACCCCGTCCACACGGTGACGGCCGCCGACGGCGCGCACCGGCACGGCGCGATGATCGCCCTCATCCCCACCCAGGAGGACGCGGAGCGCCTGGCCGTGGCCGACGGCGAGCCCGCCGAGGAACTTCACCTGACGCTCTACTTCCTCGGCGACGGCGCCGACTGGACCGAAGAACAGCGGAACGAGCTGATCGCGAGCATCCGCGTTCGGTTCGCCGCCGCCCACCTGAGCCCTGTCACCGCGCTGGCGTTCGGCGTCAACCACTGGAACCCCGCCAGCGATAGCCCGTCGTGGGTGTGGGCGGTCGGCGACGACCGCGAACGGTCCTACGACTGGCCCACCCTGGCCGATTTCCACGCGCTCGCGGGCGACACGCTCGAAGACACCCACGACCGGCCTGGGGTCCCCGTCCAGCACTCACCGTGGGTGCCGCATGTGTGCGCCGCCTACGGCGACGACCCGGCGCTGCTCGCCGAACTGGTCGCCCGCATCGGCCCGGTGACCTTCGACCGCATCCGGGTCGCCTTCGCCGGTGACGTCACAGACATTCCGCTCAGCCCCGAGGAGGAGGAGCCCATGGCCGACGAATCCGCGGCGGGCAGCACCATCCGCTCATGGAGCACACCCGGCGACGCCGCCCTGGCGTTCGAGAACACCGAGACCGGCGACGGCCGGATCTTCTCGACCGGCGCGCTGAGTTGGGACAGCGCAGGCCCGTGGCCGCTCCAATACGCCGACGAGATGCTGATGGGCCACGAAGGCGCCGAACTCGCCGGGGCCATCGAAACCCTCGGCCGGGAAGGCGACCGCATCACCGGCACGGGCGTGCTCTACCTGACGCGCCCGGCCGGCGCCGATGCCGCCATGCTCCTCGACGAAGGCGCCCCGCTGGGCGTGTCCGTGGACCTGGACGACGTCGACGTGGAATTCGTCGACCGAACGATCGACGCCGACGACGAATGGCTGTTCGCGTCCGGGCACCTGGCGCACGCACGCGTGCTCTGCCTGGAAGACGGGGCGGTCATGTTGTCCGCGTCCACCGCGGCGGAGTGGATGACCGCCGACGGCGGGGCGCTGTCGCGCACGCGAACGCACGTGCAGGTCATCACAGGCCCCGACGGGCGCATCTCGGCTGCCGCAGTGAGGGCGGCGTTCGCCGGTACCGGCCTCGTCACAGCCGCCGCCGGGGACCCGGACGACCCGAACAAGGGCATGATCGTGCATTCGCAGCAGAGCGGCGACCTGCTGTTGCGCATCACCCGCGCCCGGGTACGCGGAGCCACCCTCGTGACGATGCCCGCCTACGACCGCGCCCGCATCGTCCTCGACCCGGTCGACCTCGAGGTGGACGCCGCCGCGTCGGGCGGTCAACTCGCGGCGGCCGGCGACATCCAGCAGGAGATCATCACGTACGTGCGCTCCTCGCCGGTCCCCGTCGGCGCACGGCAGGTCGCCCAGGCACTGGACATCACCATGGAGACCGCCCGCAGCCACCTCGTCAGCGCGAGCCGGGCCGGGCGCCTGGTGCGGATCGCCCCCGGCCAGTACGTCGGCCCGTCCACCCTGCCCGAAGGCGCGAGCCCGGACGACAGTTCGGCGGGCCTGGAAACGCTGGAGGCGTCGGCCTGGAGCGCGATGCGCGACGCCGACCCGATGCCCGCCGCCTGGTTCCGTGAGCCCACAGCCGAGGAACTGCCGCCCGGTTCCGGCGGAGTGCACTACGCGGCAGGCCGCATCTACGGATGGGTCGCCCAGGCCGGGGAACCGCACGCGGGATTCTCGGGACGGTCCCTGACGATCGAGAGCCTGGGGGCGATCGACACGACGCACTTCCTCCGGGCGCGGTTCGTCCTGGACGACGGCACCTTCGTGAAGGCGGGCGCGTTCACGATGAACGTCGGTCACCACCGCGACGGCGCCGAGTGCGAGACCAGCGCCTGCCAGTTCGACGACACCCGCACTGTCGCCGGGATCGTCACGGTCGGCATGAACGCAGGCGGCATGTGGTTCTCCGGCGCGGCGGCGCCCTGGCTGTCGGAATGGGACCGCAGCGTCTTCCGCGCGTGCCAGCCGAGCTACCACATGAAGCAGTCCCGAGACGGGCGGTGGCAGCTCCGCGCCGTGCTGTCGGTCCCAGTGCCGGGGCATTCCTCGCCGCTGCTGGCTACCGCGGTCGCGGAACGCGCGAACCTGGCACTGGCGGCGTCGGCCGCCTCGTTGGCCGCCCCGGACATGTCCGGGCACGGTCCGGACATCGCGGGCGGACCGTGTCCGGACAACCCGCAAGCCGTTTCCGCGCGTTCCTCGGGCACCGGCTCTGACCTGCCCGGACAACGTCCGGCGGACATGTCCGGACAGCGTCCGGACATGCTCACCAGCACCATCCTGATTGCCGGGCTGGACGGGTTGGTTGTCGGCGAACTCACCCCCAATGGCCCCATGGGCCTTGGCCCGGCCGCGCGGCGCGCAGAGGTTGAACGGCTGGCCGCGCTCATGGACAACACACCCGCGCCGGTTGCCGCTTCACCGAAGGGAACCCACTGATGGGCTGCGCCTGCAAGGACAAGAACCGCCAGCAGTACGAGGTGGTGACCCCGGCGGGGAAGGTCGTCTTCACCTCCGCTTCCAAGCCGACGGCCGACGCGGTCAGTAAGCGATACGCCGGCAGCATCGTCCGCGACAAAGGAAAGCCCGACCCGAACCCCACGGGTGACGCATCGCCGACATGACCTGCGCCGCCTGCCGAGCACCCGAACGTCGAGCGGCCGGGCACCGCCATGGGGCGGGCCCGGCCCGGCTTACCTCACCCTCCTCAGAGCTGGTCCCAGATCCAGACGATGCCCGTCCAAGCACCTCGCGCGACGACAGCGATCTTGTACACGCGGTACGCGTTGTCAATCGCCGGGTCAGTGCGAGATGCGAGGTTAGATCTGATGCTCGACTCAGGCGTGGTGTTAGCCTCGACGGTGCGGGAAGGGTCGCGGTCACGAGGGTTCTGATTGGAGTCGGGTCCCTCAGGTCGCGGCCTTTCTCTTTCAGGTGGCGGAGACCTCCTCAGCACGAACGGTCGCTCCTTCCTCCGGCGCGAGGCCGGGTGTGAGGTCACGGGCAGGCGACTCCGGCCCGTGTTGAGAGGCGAGAGCCGCGGCTACATAGCCAGCGGCGAGTGTCTTGCCGGCGCCATTCGAGAGGGTGAGCGTGAGAGGGGAATTCAGACGCGCCGCGAGCTTCATGCCTTTCGGTGTCATCTCGTAGACGCCGCGACCGATGCGCTTGAACGTGCCGTCCTTTGTCAGCTTGTTCAGTACGTTCCCAACCACGTTCTCGGGGCGGTCGCTCTTCGAGGTCCACCCGCGCTCCAGCAGAAGGCTGTGTACCTTTCGCGCAGTCCAAGGACCCTGCCCGGTGGAGCACGCGGACAAGACCACCAACCGTGAGGAACCGAACTCGGAGAAGAGTTCCTCAGGGGAAAGCGTGCTCTCGCCGATGAGCGGCTTCGCTTCAGAATCAGTCGCGGCATGCCCGTAGTACTGGAGCAGGAGGCCCGTGGTGGCCCATCCGACTGGCTCGTCGGAGACCGCCGTGTCGAGCTCGTCCAGGACAGAGGCGAGATTGTCCGCCTGGGTCAGCATGTCCTGGGCTGCTGCCCGCAGTTCCTCCGCACGTTCCAACTGCTGTGCGGCAGTCCTCCGCAGGTCGTTGATCTGCACGCGGAGCATCAACGCCATTGCGAGCGCCGGATCTTCGCTTCGTCGGCGACCATGTACAACGTCGTTTCGTAGTGCACGGAGGCGGCGGTCCATCACGGACTCGGTGGGGTCACCGTTCAGATCGGCCGAGCTGGCGGCGTTCGCGGGCTGCGCCTTGTCGGTCATAGCTCCCCCCTCCTCCGAGCGCGACGGTCACATTACACCGCTTTACATGATCGATGTGTAACCCGTGTAATCGAGCCCGTACGAGGGGAGTTGCTGGCCGATGGCTGCTCGCGGCGCCAGGGCCCCTACCCCTGAGGGAGCTACACTCTGGGCTGAACGACCGCTGGTTCTGGGCCGGGTCTCCAAGTGCGATCGCTGGAGATCCCGCCCATGTTCGAGATTCCTGAGGACGTCACCGCACTCAGCGACGACCAGCTCTCCGAGACCCTGGATGGCGCCCGCGCGGCTTTCGCCGACCTCTCCGCCGAGCCCACCGTCACCGACGACAGTCTTGCGACGATGCGGGCGCTCTCTGCGACGGTGCAGGCGATCCGCGAGGAGCAGGGCGCACGGATCCAGGCCGCGCAGGCCGCAGCGGCCGAGATCGAGGCCCTGGCGGCGCAGGTTCGCGGCGACGAGCCCGCCGTGCCGGCCGACGACGTGCCGGCCGAGGAGACAGCCGCCGCAGACCCCGAGCCTGACCAGGACCTCGCGCCGTCGGCTCCCGCGGTGGCCGCGTCCCTCGGTCGGCCCGCACTCAACCTGGCGTCCGTCCGCGCACGGCAGCCGCGGGTCCTGCCGGACCCGCCAGCCCCGACTACCAGCATCACCGCGGCCGTTGACGTGCCCGGCTACACGCCCGGCTCGCCGCTGGAGTTCGGTCAAATCACTGCCGGGATCATCTCCCGGGCGAATGCGCTCAAGACGGCCGGTGGGGGAGTGGGGCAGGTCATCTCGTACCGGCATCCGTACCCGCAGGAGCTGATCGTCACCGACTCGTCGTCCGCACCGGAGGGAACGACGGTCGCGCTCACCGCAGCGAGCCAGCGACGGTTGCCCGAAGGCAACCTCGTCGCGTCCGGCGGCTGGTGCTCCCCGAGCGAGACCGTGTACGAACTCGTCGACGTCGCCTGTCCCGAAATGCTGTGGGACGCGCCGGAGATCCAGCTCGCGCGCGGCGGGCTGCGCTACTACAAGACGCCTTCCCTCGACGTCGGCGCGATGACGTGGGTCCATACCGAGGCCGACGACATCTCCGGCGCGACGAAGCCCTGTTTCCGCATCCCCTGCCCCGACCCCGAGGAAGTGCGCTGCGACGCGGTCGGCGTCTGCCTGGAAGCGGGCATCCTCACTCAGCGGCACTTCCCCGAGCTCGTGTCCTGGTACCTGCGCAACTCGATGGTGGCGCACGAAATCAGGCTCAGGCAGGTCCTGTTCGCCCAGGCCGTGGCCACCGCGACGCCGGTCACCATCGCCGCCACGTTCGGCGCGCTCGCCCCGATCTTCGCCGCCGTCGCGCTCCAGTCCGCGGACATGATCGAGCGCCACAGCTTCTGCGACTCGATCAGCCTCGAAGTGGTGTTCCCGTGGTGGAGCCGGAACCTCTTCCTTGCCGACCTGGCGCGCCGTAACGGCGTCGGCATCGACGAGGTCACCGCGGCCGATGTTCAGGACGTCTTCTCGCCGCTCGGTGTGCGCATCCAGTGGGCCCGCGGCTTGGCCCCGGGCGTGCCGACGGACATCGGCGGCGCGACGCCAGCGGTCGACTGGCCCTCGCAGATCCAGTTCCTCATGTACCCGGCCGGGTCGCTCCAGATCGGCCGCGGCGAGGAGGTCAACCTCGGGGTGATCCACGACAGTACGAAGTTCCGGACCAACGACTACACGGCCCTCTTCGCCGAGGAATGCGTCGCACTAGTTGACCGTTCGGTTGACACCCGCGTCGTCACCGTCCCGGTCTGCCCCTCGGGCGAGACCGGCGCGCAGACGCTGATGACCTGCCCCGGCGCCTGACCACGCCCCGCCTGACGTGCCGGGCCCGACCCGAGCGGGCCCGGCACGCCCTCACCGAAAGACGGAGGCGAGCGATGGCAAGCATGCGCAGGCGCGTCGAACCCATCCCCGGCGAACCGCTGCCCCACGGAATCCTCGGGGCCTGCACGGACATCCAGGACGTCGACGACGTCCACGAACTCCTCGGCATCGAATGGCTCGCGCTCGGCTGCTGCCCGGTCAACGTCTGGCGAGACCCATGCCTGGACGACGACGGCCCACCGAACGACCCGCCGCAGAAGGAGTTCTGCCGCCCAGCCGCCGAGCACGCTGACCCGCTCACGGTGTACTCCGGAGCCGAGTGCTCCACGCTCGGCTGGTCGTACGCGGAAGCCCGCGCCCACGCCGAGGCGTCGCTGCGCCTCGGCGAACAGGAAGCCGTGGAAGCGGGGTTCTGGCAAGACCGGCTCGCCATGACCGCGACGGACCTCACCCCGGCCGCCGGGCCGGTGAACGTCGCCCAGGGCGTGGCCGCCCTCGAAGGCTGCCTCGCCGAGTCGTACGGCGGACGCGGCGTGCTGCACGTCCCGGCCGGCGCCGCCGCCCTCCTCGGATGCTGCAACCTCGTCCGCGAAGACCCGGCCACCGGCAACCTCCGCACCCTTGCTGGGAACTGCGTGATCATCGGCGCGGGCTACTCGGCCGTGAACACCGGGCCGGGCAACATCCCGGCCGATCCCGGCACGACGTGGCTCTACATCACGGGCCCGATCATCATCCGGCGCGGCCCTGCCGAGACCGTGCCCGACCGCCCAGGGCCGTCCGTCAACACGCGTACCAACGACCGCAGAGTGCTCGTCGAGCGCACGTACGTCGTGGCTACGACCTGCACTGTCTGCGCGATCCAGGTGGTGACCTGCCCGTGAACGATGTCATCCGCGTCCAGCCCGCCCGCGACCAACGCGTGGCCCTCGCGCGATGGGCCGTCGCGCAAACCCCGAAGGTGCGGACGGTGTCCCAGACCGTATTCGCCGTGCCTGCGGACCTGTTCACGCACATGCCGGAGGAACTGCTCACCGGCGCCCGCGTGAACGACCACGCATACATCTCACCCGAGCCTGAGCAGGAGTCGGGGGAGTCCTTCGGCCTGCCGGGCGCCGAGGCAGACACGGCAGCGCCCGTTGCCGGTAGCCCCATCGCCACCGCGGAGGAGCTGGAAACTGCCAGCGAGTTCGGGTGCGGCCAGTGCGACCGGACGTTCCCGTCCGAGCGCGGCCGGGACAACCACCGTCGCCGCGCGCACCCGGAGGACTGAGACATGCCGGTCGAGCCGATCCCCTGCGACCCGGGCAGCGGAACTCCTGTCGAGGTGACGACGTGCTGTGCGCCGTCGATCGCGTCGACGGCACTCTGCAGGGCGGACGGCACCACGATCCTCGCCGTCGTCCGGTCCGGCTGCGTGGAGTGCGGCCAGGCGGGGCCGGATCCGGTCGCGATCGGTTGGATCGACAGCGCCACTGGCACGTTCACGCCCGGTGCGCTGCCCGCAGATGCCGGGCCGTGCGACAGCGGGTGCGTCGACACCGTGTGCCGCCAGCGGTGCGACGACACCGACGGCGACGGCACACCCGATGCGACGTACACCGAGCTGTGGTGCGTACGGGCGGACGGCTCGGCCGAGCTTGTCCTGACCTACCAGGACGACCCGTCCGTGCCGTACGTCCCCGTCGCGCCGATCGACTGCTCGTACGGCTGCCCCGAGTCGGAAACGGTGACCCTGTGCGACGCCAACGGCCCCTTCTTGCGCAGATACACGTTCCTGAACGGGGCCGCGTCGTACGTGGACGTCGCTCTCGACGGTCAGACCCCGCACGTCGTCACAGGCACCGTCGAGGTGTGCACCGGAGATGACGCCGTCGGGACGCCATGCGCCGAACAGACAACACCGACTGCAACCCTGGGCCTGTGCCTCGCGGACGGTACGCCGATCGCTGTCGTCCTCACCCGCGACTGCGCGGGAGTGGTGACCCAGGACGGGTGGATCTCCCTCGCCACTGGCATGTACAGCGCAGGACCGCCCCCGGTTGGGGCCGTGGCGTGCGGAGACACCCGCTCGATCCAGGTATCCGGGACGTTCTGCGACGTCGACCCGATGGGGGGCGTCCTCGGCTTGGTCCTCATCGAGTACCAGTACGCCGCCGACGGCAGCATCGCCGACGTGCGCCTGGTCGACGCCGTCACCGGCAACACCTACGTGCCGCAAGGCGAAGTGACGACATGTCCTCCGGGTGCGGCGGAAACGGCGGCGGACCAGGACCTCGTGATCCTGTGCGACGTCCAGGCGGACGGCACCACGGTGGCGTTCCTGCGGGACTACCGGCGCGACGCCGCGTCGGGCCTGATCACTGGGCACACGGACTACGGCCTGAGCGGCGCCCCCTACGCCCCGACCGGCACCGTCGGCGCATGCGACTTCGAGCCGTGCCGGGACTCCAGCACGCTGCTGGTGTGCGACCTGCCAGCGGATGGCGAGCCGGACCCGACGGTCACGGATACCGCGCCTGGGCCGTTCTACCCGTTCCCGACCGGATCCCCGATGCCCGGGGCACAGGCCGTGTGGGACGGCGGCATGCTCACCATCCCGCCGGGCGCGGCGCCGCAGCCGGGCACCGTCGGCACCGTGCGCACTCTCGCCGCCGCGATTCAGGCTCCACGCCCGGTGTGCGACACGGGAACGGCTCGCGTGACCGTGTCGGTCGGCGTCGAGCAGCAGGGGCCCGATGCCGGTTGCGCCATCACGGGCGCGGTGCGTCTGTTCAACGGCACGACGCCGGTCGCGACCGTCCTCCCGCCGAATGACGTCCCGGCCGGCTGGGCCGGAACGCTCGTGGTGAACGCTGATGTGCCAGCCGCCGACCTGGCCGCCGGGAACATCGTGGTCCTGGTGGCGCTCGACACCTTCGACGACAACCCCCAGGCATGTCCCGGCAGCCCTCGCGAAACGTCGTGGGAACTGTCGGCGTTCACCGCCACGGTCACCTACGACCAGGCTGGCTGCGCCACCCAGTTCTTCCGCACCGTAACCGTGGACTGCGAGACCGGAACGGTCCTCGCGATCACGGACACCATGCTGGACGGCGACCCGTACACGGTGACCGGCGAAGTCGGCCAGTGCGCCCCGGCCAGCAGCGGCAGCACGGTCGTCGAGCCGTGCGGAGACACCGAGTTCGCGCAGCTCTGTGACCTGACGTACGACCCGCAGGCCCCGATTCCGACTCCGGCGAGCAACTTCGCCCTGACCGGAAACGTGGTGGCCGCCAACGGGGGCACAACCCTGTGGTTTGCCCAGGCCAACCAGGAGGCCAACGGCGTAGCTGAGCTGACCGTCGGCGGACTGCTCCCGGCCGTGATGTATCAGTTCCGGTTCGCGTCCGCCTGGATCGGCGCCGGAGCCCCCACCCCGGCCACCAACAACGCGATCTACCTGCTGGAAGTCCTCGACGGCACCACGGTGCTCGCCAACAGGACTCGGAACGTCTCCAACGGGTCGAACGTGTTCCCGGGGGGTGTGCTGTCCGAGGACCTGCCGCCGCTGGCGTTCATCGCCCCCGCAACCGGCGCGGTCACGATCCGGTTCACCGACCAGACGACCGGCGGCGCGATCAACGACCGGGACCTGTTCCTGATGCCGTTCGAGGTGCGAACGACGGCGCTGACCCTCACCAGCACACCGTTCCTGCGGCGCTTCACCTTCGACTGCGACGGCGGCCTCACCTCTACCCAGGACCTCGGCCTGGACGGCGCCACGCCGTATGAGGTGCAGGGCGAGGCAGGCCACTGCACTGCTGACGGCGGGTCAGCCGCGGCGGTAACGCCGTGCGACGTGCAGAACGTGCTCCAGACGTGCCGGTGCGACGACACCGACGGGGACGGCATCGCGGACACGGACTATGCGGAGCTGATCGGCGTCGACTGCGACGGCGTCCTCACCCCGCTCGGGACGTACACCGCCGACCTGTCCGGCCCATACACACCGGTCGCGCCGATCGAGTGCGCCGACTCCGACGAGGGCGCGGCCCGGCCCATCGGTGTCCAGGCTCGCCGCGTCGAACTGGCACCTGGACAGGCGTGGGACGCCACCGCCTGGCCGACGCTCCAATCAGTCACGGCGATTGCCCATGGCGGCACCGGCACCATCACCACCGCGGACGGCGCGAGCACCCTCCACACCGGTGAATCCGCGACGTGGAGCGTCACCAAAGACATCGATGCCCTCCTCACGGGGCCGCTGACCATCGCGGCGGGCCTCGGCACTGTCACCATCACCTGGACCTCGGGAGTGACCCTGTGAGTGGATGCTGCGGCCAGGGCCCGGTCATCGTCAGCGGCGCGTCGGCAACGCCACGCGTCGACGTCGAGGCCGTGCTGCTGTGCGACGTCCTTCCCGACGGCACCGTGGCCGCCACGGTCCTCGTCGAGCCGATCTACGACACGATCAGCGGCGAACGCGTGGGAACGCGCATCGTGGACCCGGCAACCGGTGCCACCTACGCGCCTGTTGGCACGATCCAACTGTGCGCGGCCAATCCGGAATGTGCCTCGCTGACGACCCCGGTCACCACGGTCGGCCTGTGCCTCGCGGACGGCACACCGATCGCCGTGACGATCGTCAGGGACTGCGACGGCGCCGTCACCGGTGAGGGCTGGATCAACCTCACCACGGGCGCCTACAGCGCCGGAGCGGCCCCGGCCGGGACAGGCGCGTGCGGCGACTCGCAGTCCGTACAGGTGGCCGGGACGTTCTGCGATGTCGACGGCACCGGTGCCGTTGTCGGGCTGGTGCTCATCGAGTACAACTATGCGGCCGACGGCACGATCGACAGCGTGCGCCTGGTCGATGCGGTCACCGGCGCCACCTACACGCCGAGCGGAACGATCACCACCTGCCCGGCCGGCGCCGCCCAGCCCGAGCAAGACGCGATCGTGTTGTGTGACGTCCAAGCGGACGGCACCAGCGTGCCTTTCGTGCGCGACTACCGGCGCGACGAGAACGGCGCCGTAACCGGGCACAGCGACTACACCCTCGGCGGGGACGCCTACCTGCCCACGGGAACGGCCGCGGACTGCGGGGTCGTCCCCGAAACTTGCGCCACGGCCGTCCAGACGTTCCGCCTGTGCGATCTCAACCCCGAGGCGGAGCCCAACCCGGACGGTCTGCGCTGCGCGACTCCGTTCCTGCGGCACTACACCTACGACTGCGACGGTTCCGCCACCTTCTACGACACCGAGATGGACGGCTCCACCCCGTACATGCCGGTCGAGGTCGTCGACTGCGGCGACAGCCCGCCGAGCCTGCGGGAACAGGTCTGGAACACCGTCAGCGTCGCCGCCGACCCTGCCGACGCCACCGGCGCCACGTTCATCTACACCGTCTCCGACAGCGAGGACCCGACTCAGACCGGCACGGTCAAGATGACCGCGAGCGAGCCCCCGGGCGGAGGCTGCACCACCTCACCAACAGCCCCTGTGTGGAACGCCGGTGTCACCTTCGTCATCGAACCGGACGCCACGGTCCAGCAACTCGCCACCGTGCTCCGCGTCGACGCGATCGACTGGGACGGCTTCGAGGACAAGTTCATCCCGTCCGGCGGCCCGGCAAGCGGCGGTACCTGGCCGGTTCCCGACCGCGTGGAGTCCGCCCTCGGCCACACCAACGTGACCCCCACCAGGTGGCACAGCCTCGCATCCGACAACACCGGGCACTTCTACTTCAGCGGCCCGCCCGCCGCGGTCGCCATGGGCAACCGGAACGACGGTGGCGGCCTCGCCTGTGTCGCACCAGCTTTCGGATTCATCACGCTCGTTCCCGGCCCGCCGTGCGGTGGTTGCCAGAACTGCGAGACGCTGGTGCTGTGCGACGTCAGCACCATGCCGCCGGTAGCGATTACCGGAAGCGCCGCCTCTGGAACCCTGACAAACGGCGTCTCGTGGACGGCGACGAGCGCCAACAGCCAGAACAGGGCGATGCCGCCCAACAGGAACACCAGCGACGGGGCATGGTGGGGACTTCACTCGTTCCCCAACGCCGTTGACGCGCCGACCAAGTGGACGTTCTCTCGGCCGTCCATCGTGGAGTTCTCGATCTACCTCCGCTACAGCGCGACGAACTCGGCGATCAACCACGCCCAGCTCCCCGCCGGGCTGGAAGTCGTGCACCTGCCAGCCGGGTACCTCTACGACGGTGCAACCGGTGTGCTCACCCGCACGGCCGGCCCGGTCGACCCTTGCACGTACGTGACAAACCCGCAGGTCGAAACGAGCGCGCGGTTCCGCACGACCGGCGATGTCACGTCGATCACCACAGCACCAGCACCCGGCAGCCGCGTCGCCGCGTGTGGCATCTTCTTCACCTACTGGGCTGGCGCCATCACGGTGGCCCCTGGCGGGCAGTTCCTGCGAAGGGTCTGCCACGACTGCGACGGAACGGTCACCTCCGTCACGGACACCGAACTCGACGGGACAACGCCGTACGTTGCGGCGGGCACGGTCGGCGTGTGCACCGACCCGCTACCGTGCGACAAGACCGTGCTGTCGGAATGTGTCTACCGGCTGCCCGACACGCCCGCGGGGTTCGACGTCAGCCAGGCGACGTTCTCCGACTGCTGGCTTGGCACAGCCCAGAACCCGACGTACACGTACGGGAACCGGGTCACGTCCTGGGAAGGCACCTACCAGTCGAGCACTGGCACGGTCTCCGCTGTCGGGTTCACCAGCCCGGACCTGGGCGGGACAGTCGACTTCACCGCCTTCACCCCGGCGATTCCAGCGAACCCCACCCAGACCACCTCCGCGTATGTGGGCACGGCCACGCTCAACGGCATCACCGTCACGCTGACCGCCCTCGTCGGCAACGGTCTGACCCGGCAGTCGAACTCAGCGCTGTTCACAGATCCGGGTGATCGCATTCGGATTGCCTTCTCCAAGCCGGTCCGGCTGACCGTCACCACGACGGCCTTCGCCGACCCTCCAACCCCGCACAACGAACGGCTCTGCGGCGTCATCGCCGAGACGGTGCCGTGGCACGCGGTGAAGCTCGCCGACTGCGAAGGCATGATCACCGTCGTGGACCAGGAGACCCGGCTCCTCCTGCCAGCCAACGCCACGGTGGACTGCGACTGCTGTCAACCGGTCGCGGTCTGCATCGAGCAAACCCCGACCCAGGTCGTGGAGTTCATCTCCAACGAGACGCATCGCGAGGACAACAGCGTCGACCCGGTGTGGAAGTGGACCACCAACCTGGCCGCGGCCAACCCACCCTGGTACGACATGTACTCCGGCGCGCACTCTTGGGCCCCGGCGTGGACGGTCCGCGACACAGACAACGCACGCTCCGCCTGGTGGGTGTCCGCCCACCCGAACGGCAACAGCGCCCAGTCCAACCCGCCCCAGGCCAATGAGGGCCCGTCGCTGCTCAACACGCACTGGTATGCACGGGCGTACTTCGACCTCCCGGCCAACGCCGACCCCGGCAGCATCCAGGTTCAGGCGACCGTCCTCAACGCCGACCAGATCGCCAGGCAGTTCCGCCTCAACAACGGGGCATGGCAGCCGATCCCAGCAACGGCGACGCACAACGGCACGCCATACACCTTCGGGCCCGCGCCCATCCCTGGAGCCCAGGCAGGCCGCAACTACCTCTACCTCGACATTGAGGAGACGGTCGGCGGGGCCTCCGGGCTCATGGTCCACTTGATCGTCACGTACCAAGTCGGCCGTCCGGAACAGCGCTCGTGGACCCGCATGATCTGCTGCGACGACACGGTGTACTACCTCGACGAGAACGACGAACGACAGGAACTTGTCCCCGAGGGCTGGCAGATCGTGCCCTGCGGCGTCACGACGCACCCTGTCGTCCTGTGCGACGACCTCGGCACCTTCCTGCGGCACGTCACCTACACGGCTGATGGGCATGTCCTCCTCAGCGACACAACCCCGCTCGGCGAGCCGTACAACCCGACCGGGACCGTACGCGCCTGCTGACCCTCGCCGCGCCCGGCCACCGCCGGACTCGGCCCGACCGCCCGAAGGGACGCGCCATGGCAGGCACAGGCGGAAGCACCTCAACCGCCACCCGAGACCGCGAGTTCGAGATTCTCTGTGACGACGTCGGAGAGTTCCTGCGTCGGTACACCGTCGCCGAAGACGGCACGGTCGTCCCCGTGGACACCGAACTCGACGGGACCACCACGTACGTGGTGATCGGGACCGTACGGCGCTGTGTGGCGCCCGCGGGTCCCGCGAACCCGGCCATCATCGGCACGATCCAGCGGCAGCAAGGCGCCGGAACGGTCACCATCCCGGCCGGCGCCCGCTCGATCACCGTGGTCGTCGCTTCAGGAACCGCGTCTGTAGCCATCGGTGTTGCCCCGGCCGTGTTGATTCCACAGGGTGCCAGCTTCACCTGGGGGGTGGACCGGGGCGGTCCCGACGGCGAGACCCTTCAGGACGCCTACGCCTTCACCGGCGTGGCCTCGTCCGACTTCTATGTCTCCTCCACACGCGAGGTGTAGCCGTGTGGCGAACCCTCGTCAGATACGAACGGGTCGCATGAGCACCGCCGGCGACTACGAGACGCCCTTCCACAAAGTGGAGCGGGCGATCGCCGTCACCAACGCCGCCGGAAACGCCACCTTCAACTGGCCAGCCGGGGCGTTCTCCGCACCGCCGATCGTGACCATTGGCCTCCAAGGCGCGACTGCGTTCCGTTCGCACACGATCACCGCGAACAGCGCGACAGCGACCACGGTCAACGTGCAGACCAGCGCGGGCGTCACGCTCCTCGGCATCGGCGTCCTAGCCGTCGGAACACCTGCGGCGGGAGTTACCGTCCACGCGCACGCCGCTGCCCCGTAGCGGCGGTCGCGCACACCTAGACTCGAGTTGACGCCGCTGGTTGTGGGCCGGGCGACTCCTTCACCACAAGGAGCCTGCCCATGGCTGCGTGCTGCGGAGCACCACGCTGCAACTGCCAGGTCGTTGCTGGACCCGGCATCTCCGTGGAGGGCAACGGTTCAACCGGTGCCCCCTATGTCGTCAGCGGAGCTGGCGGCACCACCGTTGTCCAGCCTGCGGATTCCGCGACCGTCGACGTCACTGTGTCCGGCACAGGCGCGCCCGGGAGTCCGTACTTGGTCGGCGCGGTCGTCGTGCTTGACCCCGTGCCCCCTGGCGGCGGGAGCAACCTCGTCCACAGCGGGCCGGACGGGCTGTACGTCGAGTGCGCCGACGTCCGCGGATGCCTGTCCGCCGGAGACGGCGCCGCGTACGACCCCACTACCGGAGAGATCAGCGCCCGCGTATCCACGGACGCGGGAAACACGACGATCATTGGCGGGGACGGCGGCATCTACACCCCAGCCGCGTCCACCGCGGTCACGGTCGCAGACTCCGCCTCCGTCGACCTGGGCCTGACCGGCAGCGGTGGCGCAGGCGATCCGTACGGTCTCACCGCAGCCGTGCGACTGGACGGCACCCCGCCGGGGGGCGGGAGCAACCTCATCCAGGAGGGACCCGACGGCCTGTTCGTCGAATGCGCGCAGGTACGCGGCTGCTTCAGTGCGGGAGACGGCGCGGACTACGACCCGCTGACCGGCGTGGTCTCGGCACGCGTCTCGACCGACGCCGGGAACCAGGTCAGCATCGGCGGCGATGGCGGGCTATTCGCGCCGAGCCCCGCCCCGCCCGCGCTCGAAGTCACCGACTCGCTCAGCCTTGATCTAGAGCTGAGCGGGACGGGCACTGCCCTCGATCCCTTCAGCGTCTCGGGCGCAGTCATCCTGGACCCGACCCCGCCCGGAGGCGGCGCCAACCTGGTCCAACTCGGGCCCGATGGCCTGTTCGTCGAGTGCGCAGGCGTACTGGACTGCATCTCGGCCGGCGATGGTGCCTCGTACAACACCACCACCGGCGAAGTAGAGGCACGGCTGTCCACCGACGCCGGAAACACGGTGATCTTCGGGGCCGACGGCGGCCTGTACGTCCCGACTCCAGACCTGCCGGTGGTCGGCTGCGGCCTCACCGGCGACGGAACGACCAGCGCACCAATCACCGTGGTCCCCGAGGCTGGCCAGGAAGCATGGCCATGGGCCTGCGACGTGGCGGTGGAGTCGACGCTCAAGTGTGACCCGACCACCGGGGGGTTGTGGACGCCGCCCGAGCATTACAGCGCGATGGACCACATCTACATTGACCACTTCGCCGGTGGGTGGGCTGACCCGCTCGTCCCCGTCGGCGGCTGGACGATCATCGACCCGAACGCCTTCATCCAGTTCGACGTGCCGCCGCACTTCGTCGGCAACATGTGCCGCCCGTGGGGCTACGAGGTGAACGCCCTCGGGAACTGGGACGTCAGCTACACCGCCGACGCGATCTTCGAGTTCGGCTACGTCCTGGTCGTCGACGGCGGACCCCCTGAAGTGAAGCCCATGTGGGGGCCGTTGAGTGCCTTCGGCGCGCCGCGACGAGAGCGTGCGAACGGCGGCGCGAACGCCACGTTCTGGGGCTTGCCCGCCACTTCGGGGGCCCTGGTCGTCATGTACCCCGCTGTCTACGTGCAGGCGGGCAGCCTCACGCTCTCCGGCTGGATCTCGGACGCCACGATCCACACAACCACGAACACCCCGTGACAGAACGGAGCTTCGCGATGCCCAAGCGCCACTACATCAGCCCTGACCAGAACTCCGGCCTCGTCTGCAACGGCCTCCTGCCGCCCCCGGAAGGCTGGACCGAGGTGAGCGCCGGGGATTACGACCAGTGGCAGACCGCCCGCCGAGAGCGGGCGGCCGAACTCGCGGCCGCCTGGTGGGCCGAGCATCAACCCGCCCTGGCCGCCGACAAGACCGACCCCGCCAGCGCCAAGTAGATGCTGGTCCACAGCAGGGTGGACCAGGCGGCCTTACCTCATAGAGGAGCCTGAGATGCGTAGGTGCTGTGGCGAGGCCCAGTGCACGTGTGCGGTCACTGCCGGGCCAGGCATCACCGTGGTCGGAAACGGCTCCCCGAGCACGCCCTACCAAGTCAGCGCCATCCCGATCGTCTTCGGGTGCGGACTCGCCGGAGACGGGTCCGTCGGCACGCCGCTCGCCGTCGCCCCCGCGGCCGGTGAGGAGGCGTGGCCGTGGGAGTGCGACGTCGCTACCGAATCAACCCTGAAGTGCGATCCGGACTCCGGAGAGCTGTGGACGCCGCCCGAACACTTCTCGGCGGCCGAGGCCATTTACGTCGAGCACTTCCCGGGCGGCGGGCCCACCCTCGACCCGAACGGCGGGGGCTGGGTCATCTTCGACACCAACGTCAACACCATCTTCGGCGTGCCGGCGAACTTCGTCGGGAACATGTGTCGCTCGTGGTCGTATTTCGCGACGGTGACCGGCACGTTCGACGTCTCCTTCACCGAAGACGCCGAGTTCGAGCTCGGGTACGCCATGACGGTCGACGGCGGGCCCGGCGTCGTGACGCCGGCGTGGGGGATCCTCGCCGCGCGAGGAGCTCCCGGCCGCGAACGCCACAACGGAACCGCGTTCGATGCCGCGTTCGGTGTACCGGCGGACGCGCCGCGGACCGTGGTCTTCTACCTCGTTGCCGCCATCACCGCAGGCCAGATCGTGATCAACTCCTGGAATACCTATGGGGCGATCCACACCACAACCGGCACCCCCTGAACCAGCCGGATCCACGGCCCTTCGGAGATGCAGCCACGCCCTGCGGCCCGTTCGGGCAAGCACACAGGCGACTTGCGCCTCAGAGCGTGGAGCTCAGCCGCGCCCGGTCGTCAATCGCGAGCGTTACCTGGTCCAGGATGAGTTGGGCCAGGGCTCCGCGCTTCTCTTCTGCATGGTCCAGCGCTTCCTGGATCCGTCGCCTGGAATCCTGGTCGAGTGTTGTACCAATACAGAGCCGGACGACCGATGTAGCAGATTCCAAAGCTTCGGTGACATTGGGTCGATCCGCGCCCACCCGGTGGAACTCCCGCGGGTTCGTCCCGGGCGGGGTTTGGCGGAGGAACAGGCCAAAGCGCCAAGCGCCGTCCTGCACCTCGGCGACCTCGCGCCTCGCGGCACTTATCTCACTGTCAAACCAGGTGGGATCCACCTGGCGGCCAGCCAAGAGGTCGTCGGCAGCCCTCTGGATGAGTCCATACCAATGGCGGGGAGCCGTCCGCAGCGCAGCAAGGTGCTGCAACTTGGTGTCGTAATACGTCAACTGATCACGTCGCGCTTGCGCCTCGAGCACCTGACGCTGTGCGCGAATTGGTCCGAGATAGGCCGCGAAGCCCGCGATCATCGCCCCTACGACGGCCCCGATCACCCCGAACAGTTCTGCCGACATGAAGTCAGGTTGCCAGTAGCCGCGAGGCCGCGACAGAACAACAGGTAACTTCGTTGAGTCCTGGCAGGCCACCACGGTGTCGGCAACGGTGAGCCATCAAGCCGCAGGCGACGCCCGTATGCTGGGGGGACGCCGCTGGTTGTGGGCCGGGCCAACACGTCTCGTGTTGGAGGCCCCCATGCCCTGCCCGTTGATCGCGAACGCTGACGTCATCCGAGTCACGCGCGTGGACGGCTGCGGCCGTCCCGTCTGCGGCGAAGACAACGGCTTCACCTTCGACTGCTTCGCGACCCTCGCCATGAACGCCAACGTCGACGAAGGCGAAGACGTCGAGTACAAGGCCGCGAACGGCCGCATCTGCGGGTTCAAGCGCGGCTGCCCGAGCTTCAAGGGCTACGACATCGAGCTGAACTTCTTCAGCGTCTCGCCCGAGCTGATCGAGATCGCCACCGGCAACCCCGTGGTGTACGGCTGGGACGGGGAGCCGATCGGCTACGACGACTGCTCGATCCGCTGCAACTCCGGGTTCGCGCTGGAGCTTTGGGCGGAAGTCCTCGGCGAGGACGTGTGCTCGACCACCGGCGGCGGTGATGGCGCCTGGATCTACTTCCTGATGCCGTGGGTGACCAACGGCATGCTCGGCGACCTCGAAGTGGGCAGCGAGCAGGCGTCGTTGACCCTGAGCGGCGCGACGCGGGCCGGTGGCGGGTGGGGAGTCGGACCGTACGACGTCATGCCGATCGACGCGGCCGGCACCGCCGGGCCGCTGCTGACGCCGCTCGGCGCGAACTGCCACAGGCGGACCTTCGTGACGACCGTGGCGCCGCCCCCGCCGATCTGCGCCTACACGCCCGTGGCGGGTGACCTCTGCCTCGCCTCGTGACATGACGGCGCCAGACCTTGTGGTGCCGGTGCGGGAGGGGGCCGCCAACGAGCAACTGCGCTACGCGCTGCGCTCGTGGACGGCCCATCTCCCGCACCGGCGGGTGTGGATCGTCGGCCACCGGCCGAGGTGGGCGCAGAACGTCGAGCACATCCCCACCCGCCAGACGGGCAACACGAAGTACCGGAACACGACCACTGCTGTCCGCGCGGCGTGCGAGCACCCGGACGTGTCCGAGGCGTTCCTGCTCGTGAACGACGACATGTTCGTCATGAAGCCGGTGCCCGTGATGCCGGTGCTGCACCGCGGCCCGGTGAGGGATGTGGAGGCGTACTACGCCGCCCGCGGCTCGCGGCAGTACCTCCGGGGCATGCGGGAGACCCGCGACTTGCTGGTCCAGCTCGGCCACGACGACCCGCTGTCGTACGAGCTGCACGTCCCCCTGCCGGTGGACAAGGCAGGGATGCTGACCGCGCTCGACCTCGGTCGGCACCTGGACGTCGTCCACAAACGGAGCTTGTACGGCAACCTCGCGCGCCTGGGCGGCGAGCGGAGCGAGGACGTGAAGGTCCTGCACCGCGGGCCGCGTGGCTTCGGGTCGCAGAGTGTCTTCCTGTCGACCATGCCGGACGCCTTCTCGGCTGGCCTTGTTGGCCAGTTCATCCGTCGGCGGCTCTACCGGCCCTGCCCCTACGAGACGAGGAGGCGCTGATGCCGCTTCAGGTGTCGACCTGCGACCCTTGGCCGGTCGAGCTGTGCTGCGAAGTCCCGGACGGCATGGGAGCCGACGACGTCGCACGGTGGCAGCGCGTGGCCTCGCAGATCCTGTGGGCCTTGTCCGGGCGCCGCTACGGCCCGTCGTGCCCGCTGCCTGTTCGGCCGTGCCGCCGGTCCTGCTTGGACGCCGCGCCGGTGACCTGGCAGACGGGGCCGTCCGCCGGTCCGTGGGTGCCCTACCTGGGTTCCGACGGCCTGTGGCGCAACGCGTCCGTGTGCGGCTGCCGGTCCGATTGCTCGTGCGGCGAGCTGTGCGAGGTGTATCTGCCGGGCCCGGTCTACGACATCGTCTCGGTCAACGTCGGCGGCGAGGTGCTGCCGCCTGAGGCGTACCGGGTCGACGCGCCGGGCCTCCTCGTTCGCGTGGGAGGGGGCTGCTGGCCGGACTGCCAGGACATGGCCGAACCGGAGGGAGCGCCCGGCACGTTCACGGTCACCTACCGGTGGGGGCTGCCGCTGGACGACGCGGCCATCGCCGCAGTCTCCGAGCTGACGTGCCACCTCATGAAGGGCTGCTCGCCGGGAAGTTGCGGCTGCCGCGCCAACCGGAACGTCACCCGCCTCGTGCGCCAAGGGGTCGAGTTGGAGACGCCCGATCCGACCCTGCTGTACTCCGAGGGCCGGACCGGACTGCCGCTGGTGGACCTGTGGCTGCACACCGTCAACCCGTACCGGCTCACGTCGCCGTCCCGGGCGTACTCGCCCGACTTCCGCCGACCCCGAACCACGACGTGGCCGTGACGCGCGAACCGCCTGCTGGAGGCTGACGATGGCGCTACTCCCACTCGCCATTCACGACATCACCGAAGCCGTCCTCGGCTGCGTGTGCGCCGCGCTCGACCAGACCGCGACCGAGGTGGAGGGACAGCCGGGCTGTCCTTCCTGCCGAACATGCGTGGTGCCAGGGCAGGTGGCCGCTGACGGGTGCGATGATCCCTGCTCGTCTGTGGCCGCCGGAGGACAGCTCTCGGTCTCCGTCGCCCGCCTGTACCCGAGCAGCCAGGATGCCTTTCCCGGAGAGACGCGCACCGTGCTCGGCGTCCGGGGCTGCACACCTCCGCCCGTAACCGCGGTCGAGATGCTGGTCACGCTGCTGCGCTGCGCCCCCAGTTTCACCGCGGACGGCTGTCCGCCGACGTGTGACGAACTCGCCGAGGCCGCCCGGGTTCTGCACGTGGACATGGTGACCGTGGCGAATGCGCTGCTGTGCTGCCTGCCTGGCACCGAGCCGACCCGGCGCGGGCGGCGCTTCGTCCTCGGGCAGCAGCGGACCCTTGGCCCGGAAGGCGGCTGCGTCGGCCTGGAGCAGCGGTTCACCGTCGCCCTGCCGGGCTGCGGTTGCCCGCCCGAGGACACCTCATGAGCGTCGAAGTACGACTGGACCCCGGCGCGATCACACGGATGCTCCGGCTACGCAACGGCCTTGCCGCGCGCAGGTTGGCGCAGCGGACGGAGCGGGTCGCGAGGATCGCCGAACGCGAGGCGCCCGGGCGCATGGGCCGATACGTCTCGTGGAGGGTCGAAGACGGCCCCGATGGCCTTCAGGGCGTCATCACCTGCGATCATCCCGCGGTTCACTATGTGCTCAACGGGACGCGGCCGCACGTGATTCGCCCCCATCGTGCGAAGGCGCTGCGCTTCGAGGTCCGGGGCGAAGTCGTGTACGCCCGGCTCGTTCGACACCCCGGCACCCGGGCCAACGCGTTCCTTCAGCGAGCCCTACGCGCTGGGCGCTGAGAGCTGGATACCGTCCGCCCGGATCGTCCGGATCGATTCGAGGAAGGCTTCGCGAGCTGCAGGTATGGCGTCCCAACGCTGAATGTAGTCCCGGTGGTGGCTGGCCGCTCGCTGAGGATGCCCGGCGCGCAACTCCCGTTGCCAGTCGGACCCAGCTTTGTCCATCGCATGGACGGCGTCTTTGAACTGGTCCGCCGAAGACCTAGTTTGCGCGGGAACGCCGGGGTGACCGAATACGGCGTCTCGGGCCGTCGTCACCTGGAGCCACAGCGGGTAGAGGCCCCGGAATGCGGCGTCCCAGGCGCCATGATCGGCTGGGTTTGATCCGATCTGTAGGTCGAACTCTTCCCAAGAGCCGAGGTAGCGTGCGACGGCATCTGCGAATTCCATGCAACAGCGCCGCGCGGACTCAGTTTGATCCCAGGCCCGTTGGTCCCGCAATTGAGCCTGCGCTTCTCGGAGCTGTCGCCTCGACACGATCGCCCACACCGTGGGTATCGCCGACACCGCTGCGGCCACAACCACCGCTACGCCTGCATCCATGCGCGCATTCTCGCGCGGAGCGGGCGCCTCACACTGGACTTCTGCGCGCGAACACGCACCCGTTTGCGAGAGGCGGCTACTCTGTCGCCGCACGCCGCTGGTTGTGGGCCGGGCGATGCGCGCACAGACGAGGGCACGCACATGGCACGCAAGACGTTCACGCTCAACACGCAGCCGCACGTCGCCGAGATCGGTGAGACAGAACTGCTGTTCCAGCCCGAGGTGATGGGCGACGAGTTCCTTGACGCCTACTCGGGCTTGCAGGACACCACGAAGACGCTGGGCGTCGACCTGTCCGACCTGGCGAACGTCGACGTCGACCAGCTCCGCGCTGTCACGACCGCACTGCGGACCTTCCTCGCGCGGCTCATGCTTCCCGAGTCCGCGGAACGGTTCGCGTGCTGGACAGTCCAGGTCGGTGGGAAGGTCGTAGGCACGTACTCCAGCTCCCAGGACGCGGCCGAGGCCGCAGCGTCGCGGAAGAATGCGAAGGTGGCGGACCGTAGCATGCGGCTGCCGGACCGCGTTCTCGTGGAGCTGTTGGAGTGGGCGGTTGAGTTGTATGGGGGTGGGAGCCGCCCTACTTCGTCGTCCAGCGGCTCTGTGCCTCAATCGCGGATGCCTGGGACGTCTGGGAGGGCAGCCTCGCCCTCGCGGGGGTCGACGTCCACGCGTGGCCGCTGAGGGTGATGCTCAGCGCTGCTGAGGCGACGATCGACCAGTCCGCCGAGGACGATGCCGAGCGTGCGCGGAACCGTGCACGGCTGTACGCGCCGCCGCCAGGCCACCGCGCTGCCGGGGCGGGGGCGGGGCAGACTCGCCGTTCCCCTGCCGCGGGCATGAGCCGTGCGCAGGCGCAGGCGTTGATGGCGCAGGTGGCCGCCGAGGATGCGCGGCTAGGTGGACGACGCAGCAGTTAGTCTGGATCTGCCGCTGGTTCTGGGCCGGGCAACCGTCACGTACGTGAGGTTGCTCGATGGCCGAGGAGGAGGACTACGGGTCGGCCCGTATCCGGGTCGTCCTCGATGACCGCGAGGCTGAGAGCGGCGCACGTGATCTAGGCCAGCGGATCGAGCGGGCGCTGGACCGCGCGACCCGGGGCGTCGGCGCGCAGATCCGCCGGAACGTACAGACGGGTCTGAGCGCGGCCGGAGCGGTTAGCGTCGTGGTCGAGCCGGATGTTCGTCGGTTCGACCGCCTGCTCTCCCGGGGACTACGCGGCTTGGCCGCAGTCCCGGTGATGGTCGCACCGGACCTCACGCGGTTCCGGACCGAACTCGCGGCCGGTCTCCGGGCCCTGACCGCCGCCTCGGTCCCGGTCACGCCAGACGTCAGCCGGTTCCGGCAGGAGCTGGCGCGCGGGCTGCGGGGCTTGGATGCGGTCCCGGTCCGTGTCGCTCCGGACTTCACCGGTTTCCGTACGGCGCTGGCACGGGGACTGCGCGGCCTCGATGCGGTCGCGGTCCGGGTCACGCCGGACCTGACGCGGTTCCGGGCCGACCTGGCGGCAGGTCTGCGGTCCCTCGACGCGGTCAGGGTCCGGGTCACGCCGGATCTGAGCCGTTTCGACGCCGAGCTGCTGCGCGGCCTCCGGGGCTTCGCCGCGCTCAACGTCCCGATCACTCCGGACCTGTCGGGCTTTGCCGAGCGCATCCGGACCGCGCTCGCGGGCGAGGAGTTCGAGGTCCGCGTGGTGCCGGACCTGTCGGGGTTCGACGCGCAGATCCGCGCACACCGCCCCCCGGACGTTCAGGTCGGCGTCGACGTCGACACGAACCGGGTCGGCCGCGCCCTTGGGTCGCTCGGCAATATCGCCGGGCGGGTGGCCGGCGCTCTGGGCGGTCTGCTGCGGATCGGCGCGGTCGGCATCGCCGCGGCGGGCGCGGCCGTCGCGGTCGCCGGTCTCGGCGCCGCGCTCGCGCCGACCGCCGGGATCATGGCCGCCTACCCGGCCCTCATCCTCGGGTTCCAGGCCGCAGCCGTCTCCCTGCGCCTGGCCCTGGTCGGCGTCGAGGACGCGCTGTCAGCGGTGTTCGGCGACGCCGAGAGCTTCCAGAAGGCGCTGGAGAAGCTGTCGCCCGCCGCCCGCGAGGCGGTCTCGGCGGTCCGCGCGCTCGCCCCGCAGCTAAAAGCGGTCCAGCAGGGCGTACAGCAGTCGTTCTTCGCCCAGTTCGCATCCCAGGTCGGCGGGGCGGTCAGGAACCTGCTGCCGCTGCGCAGCGGACTCGAGGGGATCGCGGCCGAGTTCGGCAAGGCCGCGAGCGAGGGGCTGAAGTTCCTCTCGTCGCAGCGGGCGCTGTCGTCCCTGCGAGACCTGCTGTTCGGGACGCGGGACGCGGTCAGCGGCATCGCGTTCGGGACCGCGGCGCTCGTCCAGGGCTTCACCGACGTCGCTGGCGCTGTTGCCAAGGCGTTCGGGCACGAACTGGGGTCCGGCATCGCCGGGGCGATGACCCGTCTCGGCGAGTTCCTGACCCAAGCTGCCGAGTCCGGGCGGGCGGTCGCCTGGGTCGATGCCGCGCTGACGGCGTTTGCCCGGCTCGGTGATCTGGCGGGCAGCGTCGGCTCGATCATCGCGGGCATCTTCCGGGCCGCGGGGGCGGTGGGCGGGGGTTTCCTCGGGAACCTCCAGACGATCGCCCGGACCATGGCCGAGTTCGTCAACTCGACGGCGGGCCAGGCGGCGATCGGCAACCTCTTCCGCACGCTGGCGACGATCGCGGCGCAGCTCGGACCGATCCTCGCGGCCCTGGTCACCCAGGCCGGCGCCATCGCCCCGGCCCTGGCCCCGATCTTCACCGCCCTGGGCCCCGCGATCGTCGGGCTGATCAACGCGGTCGGCCCCGGTCTTGCCGCCCTCGCGCCGAGTCTTCAGGTCGTGGCGCGCGCGCTCGCCAGCGCCTTCGCCGCGGTGGGCCCGTCTCTGGGGCCTCTCGGAGCCGCGCTCGCCTCGGTCGTCACCGCGGCCGCGCCCCTGCTGCCCCTGGCCGGGCAGCTCGCCGCGGCACTCGGGACGGGACTGGCGCCTGTCCTGCAGATGGTGGCCGTGCTCCTGGGCCCCCTTATCGCGGCCCTCGCCGACGCGCTGATGCCGGTTCTCCCGCAACTGGCTTCCTCCTTCGCGCTGTTGGTTACGGCCATGACGCCGCTGGCCACCGGCGTCGGCCAGGCCCTGGCCGCGCTCGTCCGCGCCCTGGCGCCGCTCCTGGTCGGCGTGGCCGGCGCCCTCGCCCGCGTCTCGGCCGCCCTGGTCCCGGTCGTACGCTCGCTGACTTCGTCGCTGCTGCCGGTCCTGCCGCAGCTCGTCTCGGCCTTCTCCGCAGTGGTCCAGGCGCTGCTGCCGATCCTGCCGCCGCTGGCGCAACTCGTCGTCGCATTGGCCCCGTTGGCGGTTCTGGCGGTGCAACTGGTCACGCCGCTGATCCAGATCGCGGCCGCGTTCGTCTCGTGGCTCGCTATCTCCGCCGTCGTGCCCGTGGTCAGCGCCGTGGTGACCGTCGTGGCCGGCCTGGTCTCCGGACTGGCCGCGGCTGTCCAGTTCGTGGTCGACCTGCCGGGCATGATCGTCAGCGCCCTGACCGCGCTGTCGTCCGTCGTGGCCGCGTTCTTCACCGGGCTGTTCGCGCTGATCACCTCGGCCCTGGTCACCGGCGGCCAAGCCGTCGTCGCGTTCTTCCTCGGCCTGCCGGGCATGATCCTCGCGGCACTCGTGGCCCTGCCCGGCCTGCTCGTCGACCTCTTCGTGAACGCGATGGCGGCCGTCGGCATCGCCCTGCTCACGGCCGTCGCGGCGGTGATCTTCATCTTCTTCCAGATGCCGACGCGGATCGCGAACGCCTTGGTCGGGCTGGGTTTCGCCATCGCGAACGCCTTCGCGACGGCGTTCGCCGTCACGGTCGCCGCCGTCGTCGCCTTCGGCGGGCAGGTGCGCGGGTTCTTCGCGGCGCTGCCCGGCCAACTCGCCGGGCTCATGACATCGTTGCCGGGCCGATTCGCGAGCACGTTCTCATCAGCGGGCTCGTCGGCGATGTCCGCCGCCCGCTCGTTCGGTTCCTCGGTGGTGTCGTTCTTCTCCGGCCTTCCCGGCCAGATCGCCGGGGCTGTGGCGAGTCTCGGCGGGCGCCTGGCCTCGGCGTTCAGCTCGGCTGGCGGCTCAGCGCGAAGCGCGGTCAGCTCGTTGATCAGCGGCATCGTCGGCCTCTTCGCGACGTTGCCCGGCCGGATTGTCGGGGCCCTCGGCGACATCGGGTCGAAGATCGTCAGCAAGATCAAGGCAGGGCTGCCGTCGGCGGTCCGGTCCGTGCTGCCATTCGCGAACGGCGGCATCGTCGACAGCCCGGTGATCGGTCTGGTCGGCGAGGCCGGCCGAGAGGTCATCATCCCGCTGACCCGTCCGCGTCGTGCCGCCGAACTTGCCGAGAAGTCGGGCCTGCTGAAGATCCTGGCCGCGCAGCAGAACCGCGGCGGGCGCGTCGCAGCGGCAAGCCGGGCACCGGCCGGGCCGGTGACGCACGTGTGGAACATCAGCAGCCGGGTCTCGGACCCGAGGGTTCTGAGCGAGCACCTGTACGGGCGCCTCGCGCTCGCGGCGGGGGTGTGAGGCCATGATCTTCGACTATGCCGAGCTGGGATGCTCCGAGCTGATCAACAGCGTCAGGGCCACGGCCTACGCCCAGGCGTACTGCCTGCCGGTCGGCTGTGACGCCTGTCCGGACTTGCCTGACGTCCTGGGCCATGAGCCCTATACGGACCCGGTGACCGACGACGCGCCCTGGTACGACCCGACGATTCCCGAGAGCGCCGGCATCCTTGGGGTCATGGGGCTGGACGTCTCCGGCTTCCGGACGTCGACGATCGCTCGGGACCCGGTGCAACTCGTCGGCGACGGCGCGGCTCTCGGGGTCGCGCGGCGTGCGCACCGGCAGATCGTCTACACGGTTCTGCTGATCGCGCTGGACGAGTGCGCCCTGTCGTACGGCCTGGGGTGGCTGGCTGCGGCACTCGACGGGCCGGGCTGCGGTACTTCGTGCGACGGCGAGGTGTTGACGACGTACGCGTGCTGCCCGACCGGAGACGGCAGCGGCGAACGCCGGTACCTGTACGACGTCGGCCTGTTGGAAGGACCGTCCGTCACATCGGTGGACTACGTGGACGACGTGCTCTTGGCGCGTGTGACGTTCACGCTGGCCGCGGCGAAGCCGTGGATCTTCCGCGAGCCGGTCTCGTCGACGACGCCTTGGCAGCAGCTCGTCACCGGGGCCGAAGTCGACGTGGACCCTGATGAGATCTATGGCCTGTGTGCGGACCCGGGCGATTGCCTGGACGATCCGACCTGCCCGCTGCCGCCGATGCCGGTGAGACCGCCGGTCCCTGTCGACGACTGCTACCCGATCGGGTCGGACGTCTTCCGCCGTACCGTGATCTCGATTCCGCCCGAGGACATGTACCAGTGGCTGGAGGTCGTTCCGGTCCTGGAACTGGAGACCGGGGGAGGCGAGTTGCGCCGCCTGGTCGTGCGGCTGCGGCCGAACCCCTTGGGCGGCGACTGCTCCGACGACCCGGACCCGTGCGGTATCTGCGCCGACATCCAGATCCCGTACCTTCCCGCCGGGTCGGTGCTGCGGGTTGACGGCCGCGTGAGGCGCGCCGAAGTCCAGTGCAGCGCGGTCGGGGCGGCCACGAGCGCCCCGGTCATCTATGCGCAGCAAGGGCAGGCGTTCGAGTGGCCGGTGCTCGACTGCCCGTCCGGGCTGTGCATCGAGATTCTGACGACCGCCGCGACGACCGCGGCCGATGCGCGGGCACGGGTGCTGCTGGTCGCCCGCGCGGATGTGGGGTGACCAGACGTGCCGCAGACGTTGGGGTGCGCGCAGGAGTACCGGGCAGTCGTCCACTGGCGAGGCGGCGCAAGGCCGTTCACGTCGCCGGGCGTGGACGCGCTTACCAGCGTCCGCTGGAACCGCATGATCAACGACGTCTCCGAGGGTGTGGTGACGATCTCCAAGGCCGACGTTCCGGAGTGCTGCGGCCTTCTCGGGCGGGTCGAGCCGTGGGTGCACGAGCTGTCGCTCTACCGCGACAGCGACCTGGTCTGGCAAGGGCCGATCGTGCGGTCGATCGAGGGCCGCGACGCGTTCCGGATCGAAGCGCAGGACATGGTGGCGTGGCTCGGGAAGGTCGTGAACGCGCTGGTCCTGCGGTTCGTGTCGCTGGACCCGCTCGAACTCACTCACGCGGGGCCGGTGCAGGAGATCGCGGAGACGATCATCAGGACGAACCTGCTCGATCCGACGTTCTCCACGCCGCCGGACTGGTGCGGGATGCTGCCGTACATCGTCCGCGACGACTCGCCGGTCCTGACGAAGCTGGAGAAGGACGGCGCGCTGGACTCGTCGCCGTGGTTCGTCTACATCCTCAAGATCATCAATGACGAACTCGTGCCCCGCGGCCTGGAGTACACAACCATCGGCAGGTCGCTTCTGCTCGGGCGTCCGCAGACGCTCGCGGACCGGCCGCAGGCGCGCCTGACCCTGGAGCACATCGCCGGCGACGTCGAGCTGATCAAGGACGGCCCCAGCGGCGCCGCGCTGGTGTGGGCGACGAACCAGCAGGAGAACCAGCTCGAAGACGGGGCCTTCGGCATCGGCGGCTTCATCAACACCGAATACGGCCGCCTCGACCACCTGGTGCTCTCGCAGGCCGAGCTCATGGATCCCTACGACATGCTCCAACTGGCATGGGCGAGCCACATCGGCCGCTTCCCGGTACCGCACGTGCTGAGCATCCCCAGCGGCTCCCGGCTGACCTCCGACGCCCCCGTCAGCATCCACCAGCTCGTGGCAGGCGTCCGCCTCGACGTCGAGACCACGGGCATGTGCGCCACCCAGACCCTCCCGTACCGCCTGTCCGACGTCGAAGTCGAGTGGGGCGACAGCGGCGAGCACGTCGCGATCTCGCTCGTCCCGATCGGCACCGACCCGCCCCCACCCACCCCCTGAGGAGGACGCATGCCCGGAGTTCCCGGACAGAGGGCAGCCCAGCAGAACGTGCGGGCCGCCACCGCGGCGCAGCGCGCCCTCGGCCAGGCCGTCGCCGCAGACGGCGGGACCCCGCCGCGCCCGATCGGCGTCGCGATGCTCAACGGCCGCTACTTCACCGTCGACCTCAGCCTCGGCGCCAAACAGGTGCTGATCCCCCGTGAGCCGGTGCCGCTCACCGCGCGACCGGACGAAGGACACCCCCGAACCCCGAAGGAAGGTGCGCCTGATGGCGACTCCGCTGACTGCTGACCGTCTGCTGCAGGCGTTGCGCGACGAAGGACTGACCATCGTGGAGGTCGGTGACTGGCGCACGAGAAACCGGAACGCAAAGGGCCCGTGGGGGCCGGTCCATGGCGTGATGGTTCACCACACGGTGACCCGTGGCACGGCCGCCACCGTCGACATCGTCCGCGACGGCTACCAGGGCCTGCCCGGACCTCTATGCCAGGGCATGATCGCGAAGAGCGGCACGATCTACATGATCGGCCACGGCCGCACGAACCACGCGGGCTTGGGGGACCCGGACGTCTTGGCCGCGGTCATCGCCGAGCGGGCGCTGCCGGTCGACAACGAGGCCACCGTCGACGGCAACCGGAGCTTCTACGGCTTCGAGTGCGAGAACTGGGGCGATGGCGCGGACCCGTGGCCGGAAGCCCAACTCCTCGCCATCGAGCGGGCCTCGGCGGCGCTGTGCCGGGCGCACGGGTGGAGCGCCCGCTCGGTGATCGGTCACAAGGAGTGGCAGCCGGGGAAGCCGGACCCCGCGGGTTTCACGATGGACGGTATGCGTGGGCGCATCGCCGCCCGGCTCGGCCACAACCCGCCGCCGCCCCCGCCCCCGCCGTCGCGGCCGGTGGTGTCGCTGTCTCGGCTCGTGGCTGCGGCCAAGTTCGACCCGGGCCAGCGCGGCACGCCCGTCTCGTACTCGGGCGTGGGGATCGTGGAAGCCGCGCTGATCGACGGCGGCTTCCTCGCGAAGATCTACGGCGATGCGCACTTCGGTACCGCGACGTTGCACGCCTACGCCGAGTTCCAGCAGTCCCTCGGATACACGGGGCGCGCCGCCGACGGCATCCCGGGCATGGCCAGCCTGACCGTATTGGGGGCGCGCCACGGCTTCACCGTGACCCGATGAGCGGGCGCCCGCCGACACCGGAGGTACAGAGCAGATGACCCAACCCACTCCGCCTCCGGACCACTCCACGGCGCTGGAACTTGAGCGCTTGCGCGGCGAATTGAGCACGGGCCTCGCCGAGATCAAAGGGTCGCTCGCGTTGCTCGTCCAGAGGTCTGACCAGCTCGACCGAACGCTGGCCGCGCACGAGCAGACGTTGGAGATGTACGACGGCCGCCTGGACGCGCTGGAGCAGTGGCGTTCCCGCGTGGGTGGCATCAGCGTTGTGCTCGGCACGCTCGGAGGTGCCGGGGCCGGCGCGGTGATCTCGTTCCTGCTCGGCCAGTGACTTCCAAGGTGTGGCGGCCCACCCTGGAGCATCGGGAGGCGCTGCCAAGGCGAATGCAGCCACGTCAGGTTCATGTGGATGCATGCGAGCAGGAAGGCCCCAGCGCGTCACACCGGCTCGTGGTCGATGCGTGGAGACCGTTACACGGCGCCTTGCCCAGACGTTCCCTGGGCGGCTGCGGGGTCCGCTGGCGGCGGCGAAGCGCTGGAAGCGAGGGCACGGTTATGGGCGAGGGCGCTTTGTCGGGTCGCCCCAGAGTCAACCTTCCGTAGGACGAACAGCGCGGCGAGAGACAGCACGCTCGGGCCGGACAGCATGGCAGCCAGCCACGGTTGATCGTTGAGCCCGACGACTACGGCACCGGCGAGCATGCCAGCAGCCAGTACGAAGCCAGCGATCAGTCCACCCATGTACAGCTTGTGAGTTCGCGCATCCTTCGCATCCGCGGCTGTGAGGCGGGCGTTCTCCATCTCCAACTCGTGCTCGCGGGCCAGGACTGGTTCAAGCGCCTTGAGGTGGATCTCCAGGTGCTCTGGTGGCAGTTGGCTCCACTGGAGAGCGATCTCCAGGCCGGTGAGCTGCGGCCGACCTTCCTCTGCGTTGCGGGTCATCTTGTGTTCCCCCCGGTGCCGCCGCCCGCAATACCGCCGGTATCGATGAGCAAGCCTTCCGGGGGCGGCCCCAGAGCCTGCATCACGCGCTCGAAGGCAGTGCCCATGGCGGCAACAGCCGCAGGCGCGCCAGGGTCCTCGCTCAGTGCCAGGAGGTCGAGCGCCAGAGGGTGTTCAGCGGCCTCTAGATCCGCCCGAGTGTGGACCCAAATGATGAGAGGTTTCCGCCACTGCTTCAGCACTACACGTTGGAAATTTAACCCGAAGGGAGGTGTGTGCGCAGCGCCTTCGACGAGGCCGAAGAGACGGTCAGTGACCGCGAAGGCCGTAGTCATCTGCGGATTGATCGCCAGTGCTGACGACTGCAGAACCGGGTGCACAAGAAGCCGTTGGGCTTCGATGACTGCTCCGCCCGTGTCCGTTTCGCTTGCGAACGTCGCTACGGCACGGACTAGCAACTTCCCTCGGTCATCCGTGATTTCCGCATCGTCGACGCTGGTGGGAAGTGCGAGCAGCAGTGTGGCCAAATCCAGGGGCGGTCGGAGTCTCACGACCACCTGATGACCTACCGAAAGCGCGCCTTCCTCGATCCGCACGTTCGCCCGCGCCAAGGTTTTGGTGATGCTGTTCGCGAGCTGCACCAGGGCACGTTGTCTCAGCTCAGCGTGTTTCCTGGAGGTGTGTGTGCTGAAGCCCGTCACGTCGGCTATTAGAACGACCACCGGGCCCGGCACGCCGTCGCTGGCTGAAGCTGCAGCGGCAAGATGAATGCCGGTTAGCGCCTCGTCTAGTCCGGAGTCCAGCGTTGTGAGCGTGGTCAGGGCGTCGTGGAGGCGCTGGAATGCGCGCGCCTCATGGAATTGTCGCCGCAGCCTTCGAACCGAAGCGCGCCTTAGGTCTCGCTCCCCTTGGTCCAACACGACCGTCATCCGATCGACCGAGTCAGGGTGTAAGGCCAAGCGCGTCGCCTCGTTGAGGAGGTTCTGGCGGGTCTGGGGCCAAGTCGACTTTCCCATGGCGAGCGCGAGCATGATGGTGTAGTCCACAGATCCTGTGGCACCGTCGTCACTCATTGCGGCCTCCCCCTGGTGGCTACGCAAGACGATACGCGCGGGTGTTGGGCCGGCGCAGCGGCTTCGACACAACCGTTGTCGGCACTACGAGTGTGCCCAAAAGTGCCACGCGACAGCCGCATCTGCGTCCAGCCGACGTAGGGCACCGGGAAGTGCGCTAAGGGAGAGGGCAGGGCGGGAGGCTCCCCGACCCGTCCGATTCGTTGCTTGGGGTGGATGAGAGGAGGGGCGGGGCCGCCGACGTGTGGCGGCCTGCAGGCGACGGCGTACGCCTGGCCCCCCCTCCCCTCTCAACCTCCGTCGTCCGGGCGCGCGTTGAACGGACGTCGGAGGGACCTGGCGAGCTGTTCGTCGGCCGGAACGGGTACCAAGGAGCGAAGTCGTCGTCGCCTTCGCAGTCGAGTGAGAAACCGTAGTCGCGCTCGAACGCCGAGATGAGTTCGGAGTGGACGGCCCACATTTGGGCCAGCTCGGCGTAAGCCCGCGCGCGGGTGGCCTCGTCGATCGCCGAGTGCGACACGACCCAGAACCCGGCGCCGTCGACGATGTCGTGAACCAGCTTGGACGCGCAGTGGCGGGCGCGGTCGACGAGGACGCCGTCGCTCATGCGGGGTGTGAAGCTGGCGATGTGGCCGATGAGTTTGATGTTCCGGGCCCGACAGGTGCTGAGCGCCCGCAGTAATGCCGCAGCGGCGTGTGTCGGCGTGCGGCCCCAGACGATGGCGAAGCCCTTCGGGGGGAAGTAGGGCCGACGCACAACCTCGCCCACCAAGGCGGGCCTCACCGTCGTGACGCGGGTGGGGACGAGCCCTGCGGCTGCGAGAGCGCGGTCTGACCGTGACATCACGCCGGGAGCGGGCGCGGGTTCGGGGTGTGCTCTGCGGTCCGGACTACTGATCTCCATGAGTCCCCCTGGAGTTCGCGGCCAGTACTTCGCCAGTAGCTCCAGGTAAGCGGTGGCTGGAATGCGGCGGCCACCCGTCATGCAATGCCCGCATATCGGTACCCGCTGCGCGCATAACCTTGGACGGAGGAGCCGTTGCGGGCTCTTACGCTGGCGGCGCCGGTCGAGGGGGAGCAGATGTCGGGAGAGATCTGGCGTTCGGCACCAGTGCTCGCCGCGTCCAGAGCCGGAGACTACGGGCGGGTCATCGCGCTCGTCCGGACCACGCTGCGGATCTCCCAGAAGAGTCTTGCCGAAGCGTGCGGGCTCACGCAGTCGTCTCTGTCTCGTCTCGAACACCGCGGCGTGCGCGCCTACAACATGCAAACGCTCGCGCAGGCCGCGGCGTCCCTGCGCTTACCGCCCGCGCTGCTCGGGCTGGCGGAAGGGGCGGTGAACGACGCGGCGCGGAAGGACAGCGACGTGGACCGTCGAAGCTTTCTCGCCGGTGCCGCAGCCCTGGCGGCACCAACTTCACTCATACACCCGGCAGTAGGCGACCCAGGCGACCCCCGTGCCGCAGAGGTCCGAGCTGTCACTGCGGCCTACCGCCGGTTGGACGGCGCGGTTCCTGCCCGTCAGCTCGTCGAACCCGTTCGCGCCCATCTGCGCCTGGTGCAGGAACTTGCGCAGAAGGCGGCCGGGTCTGCCGCCCGTCGCAGCCTTGCGGCGGCCGGAAGCGAGCTGGCGAGCTTCGCGGCCTGGCTGTCCTGGGACATGGCCGACCGCGGCTCCGCCCGCGTCTGGTACGGCACCGCTCTGGCGTCGGCACAGCAGGCCGGCGATCCGCTGCTGTGGGCCTACCAGGCGGGCAGCCTGGCGCAGTTGGAGGCCGATACCGGCAGCGTTCCGGAAGCTGTGTCGCTGCTCGCGAAGGCGCGGAAGAAGCTGGGAAAGCCGATACCGGCGATCGCCGACGCCTGGCTTGCCTCACTGGAAGCACAGGCGTACGCGGCGCTGAACGACGAGCGCGGGGCGGCGGAGGCGCTGGACCGGTGCGAGGTGGCGACGGAGCAGATCCCGCACCAGATGAGTCCGCCGTGGCCGTGGGTGTTCTCGTTCACGTCGGCGAAGGTTGCGCGGGCGCGCATCACGTGCGGGGTGAAGCTCCAACGCCCCGCGTGGGTGTTCGATGCCGCGCCCCTCGCCAACGAGGGCGGGCAGGCCAGCCACGCCAAGCGGTCAGCACTGCTGATGCTCGACGTCGCGGACGCGCACCTGGACGCGGGACAGATGGACGCCGCGTTCATGCTCGCGGGCCAAGCGGTCGAGACGGGAGTCGAGTTGCGCTCGGGCCGGATCGTCGACCGCGCCCGCGCCGTGCGCAACCGCGTGGGCGGCTCAGCTCCGCGCCTGGTCCGCGAGTTCGACGCGCGGCTGCACGGCGTCTACCTGTAAACGAGCGAGGAGCCAGGAATGCGCGTAGGAATCACGGGACACCGGGGTCTGGCCGGCGAGGTGGCAGAGGACGTCCGTCAGCGGATCCAGGAGGCCGTGCGTGCCTACGATCCGTCGAGTCTGGTGGGCGTGTCCTGCATCGCCGACGGCCCGGATGCGTGGTTCGCGCGGGCTGTCCTCCAGCACGGTGGCGAGTTGGACGTCGTGATCCCCGCCGTGCTCTACCGCGATGCCTTGCCGGAGTGGCATCACCCGGAGTACGACTCGCTTTTCGCCTCGGCGGCACGTGTGCACAGCACCGGCATGTACGAGTCGACCGAAGAGGCGCACATGGCCGGTTCCGAGGTCATGGTCGGCCTGGTCGACGAACTCCTCGCGGTTTGGGACGGTCAACCCGCGCGCGGCTACGGTGGCACGGCCGACGTCGTTGCCTACGCGACGGACCGCGGTGTGCCGGTCCGTGTGCTGTGGTCGGAGGGCGCTGTGCGGGACTGACGCCGTCGGGCTCCGCCGAAATCATGTGTCCGGACAAGCTCCTCGTCGTGTCCGGACACGATGTCCGGACACGACGTGCGGCTCTGTGACCTGCGCGGACATCGTCCGGACATCCCACCGTTCGGGCGGTCGTCATCGGTTGTCGCCGTGTTGTCCGGACAGTGTTCCGCCGCGCCACAGAACGTGTTCGGACACGCGTCCGAAGCGGTCTTCAACGCGCCGTGGTCGGGCTAGGCTGTCGAGCCTTCCGACCGCCGCACCGCTTGGGAGCTTCCTGCATGTCTGCTTCTCCGTCGCCCGGCGAGGTCACCGCCGAGCAGATTACGACCCTGCTTGCGGAGCGCTACGACCTCCCCGGCGCGCGGGTTGAGATCATCCCGCTCGGCACCGAGACGGACAACGCGATCGCGGACACCGAACAGGGCCGCCGGTTCGTCAAGGCGTACCCGCGTGCGGCCGACCTGGAGGTGATGGACGGCCGGATCACGCTCATGGAGATGGGACGTCGGGCAGGCAGTCCTTTCCCCGCGGTTCACCGGGACCGCGACGGAGCGCGCATCAGCCGCCTCGGCGACGTCTCGCTGTCTGTGTGGGACTGGGTCGACGCCGCGTCCCTGGAGACGCCCTACACCCCTGCGCACGGCCGCCAGATCGGAATGGCCCTCGGCCGCCTGCACACGGCGCTCGCCGAGGTCCCGAACGCGGCGTACAAGCCGAACAAGAACCGTTGGTGGGGCGCTTCACCTTCCGAGCTGGCCGCGCGCGGCCAGCAGCTCCTGGCCCTCGTCGACGCCGTCCCGGAGCCGTCGGACGACGACCGGCTGCGCCGCGAGCAGATCGCCGAACGCATCGGCCAACTCGGCGGCCTGGCCGCCGTACAGGCCGGGCTACCCGCGGCACCGCGTGAACAGGTCGTGCACTTCGACGCCACCGGCGCCAACCTGCTGTGGGACGCCAAGGACGAACTCGCAGCGATCATTGATCTTCAGGCGCGGGTCGCCTTCCCCACGTGGGAGCTGGGGCGAGTGCTGTACGAGCCGTTCACCGTGGCTGAGTCGTCCGACTGGAGGGAGGCGGCGATCGCCGGCGTCCTGGCCTACGCGGACGAGGCCCCGGCCGGGGCACGCCACGAACTCCCTTACGTGGCGAGGATGGCCTGCCTCCACAACCTCACCTCCTGGTTCGGCGTGGACGTGCTCTACGGCAACGCGCAGCTACCCGGCCGCCAGATCTACGCCCGCTTCTGGGACCTGCGGGCCCGCGCAGCCGGCCTGATGCTGCCCGTGCTGGACGAGATCGAGGCAGAGCTGCGCGACGCTCTTGCGAGCGTGGCCTAGGAGAACTGCACGCCGAGGCGGCCGAGTACGACTGGCTGGTCCAGCCAGCGCGGCCCGGCGGCGCCGACGTCAAGGTACTGGCAGTTGTAGCCGCTGACGCGGTCGAGTCGACGCTGGTGATGTGTGGGATGTCGTCGCAACGCAGTTGCGGGGACATGTTGTTGCGCGGCCAGGTAGTTCGGCCGGGTCGCCGCACTGGAACAGGTGGCGAGCCCCGTGACCGCGCGCGGCTTCCTGACCGACCCTGGCACCGATCTGCTCGACACGGACCACCCGGTCCCGCGTCTTGGAGTGGATGGCGTCGTTGAGCCCGGTATGACTTTGCCTCCGCCGCGTGACCGGCGCACGGAGCGCGCCCTTCGGCGCCGTCTGGCCGTCAGTGACCCGGAGACGCCGATCTTCAACGCGCTGGCCGCGGAGTGGTCCGCAGGCGACCGCAGCGTTCCCGGTGCTGTCTCGGCACCGCCGCTGCTGGTAGTCACGGACGGGGCCGCCCTGCTTGGCCGGAACCTGCCGACCGCCCGGGACTGATGCGGTGAAGGCTGCAAGCCCAGGGGCGGGCGTGAGCACCGGACGGCTGCCCACCGCTCGCGCCGTGATGCGGCCGAGCCAGGCGCCGCGCGTGAGCGGTACGGCACACGAGACATCGCGCGGTCCTGCGCCCGCGCCGTTGCCTAGCCCGACTGGACCGCCCCGGATGCCGAGGGACCCCGACCGACGTACGTTGCCGGTGAAGCGCCCCCAGCGCGGCTGCACCCGCTACCCGCGCACCGACCAGGGGAGGCACCGATGCACGAGGTACGTCTCGACGCCGGCGGCGGCAGCCGCCCCCGCGCCTGGCACATCACACCCCCGGGCACCTGCGCCGCGCTGTGCGGCATCAGGATCGACCCCGTCGACCCGCAGGCCGTCGACGGGATCAGCGACGCCGACGCCCGCGCGCTGCACTGCGCGGACTGCCTGGCCGCCTACGCCACCGCGGTCGCCGCCGCTTCCGCGTGACTCCGGACGAAGGGAGCCCAGGGTTACTCCTGCCGTCGCCCGCTCCGTCCTTCTACGCGGGCGCTCGCGCCGCCCCGCGCGCGGCCGCGTACGCGTCGATGCCGGTGCGCGGGAAGTCCCGGTGGTCGGACCACGACTGCGCGAGGGCCGTGAGCAGGTCCAGCGCGGCGTCGGCTGCCTGGCCGGACGCCGCCCGGTGCCGGGCGGTGGCCAGCGAGCGCAGGACCACTGTGCGCAGTGCCTGGAGGGCGCGGGCGACCGGTTGGTACTCCAGGCCGCGGTCGGCGTCGTGTGCCTCGCGCAACCGCGCTGTCAGGAACGGATCCAGCGCGTCCAGCAACTCCAACGCGGCCCGCGCACCCGCCTCGGCGTCTGTCATGCCGGCCACTGTAGCCCCGGCGACCGGAGTGTCCCATGAGGCACGACCAAGGGCCTGTCGGCGGATCGGGCGAAGGAGGTCCGCCCGGGTAGCCGTCCGTCATAGCCAGCGATGCACCCCTCACCCCAGGGCTGGACCTCGCGCTGAGCGGCCGGGCCGGGTCGGTCCCTAGTGCCGACGACGCAGGCCATGGTGGTGTCCTTCAGCAGTCCACCGGACGCCGGTCCGGCAGGGTGCCGTGTGCCAGAACCAGAGGCTCCAGGATGGCTGCCTTGCGCGCCCTGTTCTTCTCGCCGAGGTAGAAGACGCGCGCTGACGCGGTGGCGTTGGCCCAGTCTCGGAAGCCGCGGTCGCGCGCGGCGGCGTCGCGTTCGCGACTGCTTACCGTCATGGGGAGCGCCCACCGGTCCATGAGGTGTTCCTCGACCCGGCCACGCGCGAGGTTGTCGACTGTGTACCCCCTCCTCACGGCGGCGACGGCGGCGTTGCACTCCAGCGCGGTCCCGACCGCGGCCGCGGTGGCGCTGGTGTTGACCAGGAGGCCGGCCGCGTCCTTCAAGGTCCTCGGCCACACGTCCCAGGCGGTGTCCCAGGTCGCGGAGCGCACGAGGATCCGGCGCAGCATCTCGTTGCTGCCGAGCGTCCGCATCTCCTTCTCCGTCAGCCAGAACTCGCGCTGTTCCGGCGTGAGGTCGTCGGCGTAGAGGCCCTGCGAGGCGGCGGCGAGCACTGCGGCCTTGTCGATGTCCTGGGCGTCGGACCCGGCCGCTCGGGCGATGGCGGCCAGAACCCGGTCCCGCCATCGGCCGGGGAACGTCCGGTCGTAGAGCTGCTGGTGGTGCATCAGCGCGGTGAGGGGAACCGCAGGGGCGGCAGGATGCCCGGCCGGGGCGAAGACGGCGCGCCACACCATGGTGTAGCTCGTCTCGTGTGAGTCGCTGCCGCATGCCCGGCCATGGCTGGTCGTGCCCCGCGCGACTAGGCGGACTGCCCAGCGGAGCGCGCTCTCGGCGTCCCGTTGCTTCACGTTGTAGTGATTCGTCCGGTGCCACTCGTCAACGTGAGCGGCGGGTTCGGCCAAGCCGATCGCTGCGGCTTCATGGCGGAGGTCCGCCCAGGTGCGATGGGTGAACGGGAGGCTACGTGCGACCTCGACGAGCTTCACCGCCTCGTCGTCGCTGATGTGTCCGTCGGCCGCGGCACCGCGGATCGCGGCGCGCAGGTTCACCAGCGCTTCGGTGACGATCTGGTTCTCCAGGGTGTGGAGCACCGCCACTTCGTCGTCAGCGTCGAGCTGGCCGGACTTGTAGCCCTCCCAGACCTTGCCGAACCCGATCATGCCGAAGCAGTGCAGTTCGGCTGCGCGGAGAGCACCCATGCTCGCGGCCCCGGCGACCGTGACGCCGTCGTCGAGGAGCATCAGGATCTCCTTGTGGCGTACGGCCGCGCGGTGGTGCCAGTAGCCGTCGATGATCAACACCAGGTCGCCCGGTGCGGCGCCGAGTCTGAGCAGATCGCCGTGAGCCACCGGGGGGTGAAGCGCGGCCCCGGGAGCGAGTTCGCGGACGCGTTCGGCGCTGAGGCTGGGACCGCAGAAGACATGGAGCGTCATGCGGCCACCTCCAGGTTGGGACGGGGAATGGTGTGGCGGGCTGTGTAGCGCAGGTGCGGCGCGAGGACCTTGACGACGTGCAGCCCGTGGCGGGCGTGGCGACCGCGCGTCAGCTCGACGGCCAGAGGGGAGTGGCCTGCATGGTCGGTGACGAGCTTGATGAGGTAGGCGGCTTCTTCGTCGTCGGTCGCGTGGAAGGCGGTGAACCGGCGCGCGATCTCGTCCCAGGAGACGGCGGGCGCCGGGTCGTGCCTCGGCCTTGCGGAGGGCCCGGCCCGGTAGGCGAGCGGGTTGATGTCCTCCCGGGTGCCGACGATTTGCGTCAGCCGGGTCTGGGCGGCTTCGGTGATTGCGCGCGAGAGGGCGACGGCCGGGTCCACGTGGGCGCCGGAGCCCGAGACGAGCAAGGTCGGTTGGTCCTCACGCCACAGGTAGCAGACTGCCACAGGTACCCCGAATCTGTTCGGCAGGTGCCACAGCTCGAACCAGACGCGGGCCCGCGTGAGCTTGTCGAGCAGCGCGGCGCACTCGGGGCCGGTCACGGTCTCCGGGGCGATGCGCTCCGCGTCTGAGGCTTGCCCGCGCGTGCGGAGGTCGCTGATCACGTCGCGCTCGATCAACTCGCACAGGCCGTGGCAGATGGCCTCGGCCCGCGTGTTGCCGCTGGCCAAGCCGTTCGTTGACGAACTGGGTAGGTGCAGGCGCCACTTCGAGTGGCGATGGCGACCGAGCACCACGGATGCTCTGGGAACGTGCACGAGCGTGTCGTCGGCCAGCGAGGTCGCCGTGATCCAGTCGAGGACTGTTCGCGGCGTGACGAGGCTTCCGGGGTGGGACTCCAGCGCTGCGATCGGGTATGGCGCGTTCGCAGACTCCGCAGGCCCGCGCAACGCGGCTTTGGGGACGGCGTGTTCGCCGTGCCAGACCTCGATCGCTTCCATGGCGCCGGACACACGTGCTGCGGCGAGGGTCGTGCCTTTGCCCTGGGCGACGGAGAGAGTCCGGCCGAGCGGGCGTACGGCCACGGTGACGGAGATGCCGATGTCGTCCATGCCGGTGACGTCGGCGACGCGCGTGACGCCGTAGGACCGCAACAGCGGCTGGATCTTCGACCAGGTGTCTTCCGGTGATTGGGTGCGGTGCGTTCCTTCGAGGTACGTCTTGAGCACTGCTGCTCCCTTCGCGAGCCGGGAAAAGCGGCGCCCGGCCGCCGCCGTCCCGGCGGGGACGAAGCGGCGGCCGGGCTTGGGGGGGCGGCCGTCAGACGGTCTCGGGCTGCGCGTACACGTGGTGCTCGGGGAAGGCGGAGTCCGGCACCGACGGGTCGCCGCCGGCGTTCTGCGGGAGGTTGCCTTCCTCATGGAGCTCGGTCACGAAGTCCGCCGGGTCGACGGAGACTCCGTCGATCGGCGCCGTGGTGACGCCTCGCGTGTCGAGCATGGTCATCGTGCCCTCCTCAGGGTCGATGGGTCGCTGCTAAACCGAGAGGTCGGAGTAGCAGATGGTGATCAGCACCTCGCGCGACTGGTTGTCGAGCGGAGGGCGCCAGTGGGGGATTCGACGGCCGTCGAATCCGGAGAGGTGGCGGCTCAGGATGGGGAACTCCTCGCCGCCGGACGGGTACGGCGTGTCCGCGAGCCGTCGGCACACGTCGTTCGTGGACAGGTACCGCAGCCGGGGAAGCCACCGCATGGGGGCCAGGTTCGGCGTGAGCCCGCACGAGAAGGTGATGTCACACTTGCCGTCGTCGCGGTGGACGTGCATGTAGTCACCGGGTGCGTAGTACTTGAATCCGAAGCGGATCGGCGTCATGCGCACCTGGCCCGTGGCCTCGCGGGCAATGTCCGTGAGGGCCTTCGAGCGCGCGAGTTCGTTCAGCGCGGGTCCGCCAGGGTGCACCCGGCAGCGTTGCGGAGAGGTGATCGAGCCGTCCCGCATCATCAGCAGGCCCGGCCGGCTGTTGTGCCGGACGACCGAGATCTCTTCGCAGCGCTCGGCCTCCTCGGCAACTTCCTCCCACAGGCCCGGGTCAACGGCGTCTGCCGGAACCGTCGCGCGCCCCTCGGCCAGCCACGTCTGTCGCAGCGTCATAGCGGGCTGCCTCACAGGTCCATGTAGGACCAGGTGGCCAGTAGGCCGACCTCGTCCCGCGGGTGCGGCGTGCGCCAGTGCGGAATGCTGTATCCCGCCCAGGCGCGCACGGTCCCATCCGCGGGCTGGGGGTGCCCGAGCTGCGTGAACTCCGCGCACTCCGGGAGGATTCCGCGTTCGGCGACAAGCTCGGCCAGCTCGTTGGGGAAGGCGTCGCGCAGGGTCGGCCCCCACCACATCGGAGGCAGAGCGTCCGTGAGTGCGATGCCGCACGTGACCGTGGCCTTGACCGAGTCGGTGTGCAGGCCCTGGAAGTCGCCGCGCTCGTAGCGCACGACCGAGCCACCTCGCGGCACGAGCCGCGGCATTCCCGTGGCCTCGCGAACGGCGGCCAACAAGTCCTTGTTGAACGCGAGTTGCTGCAACGCCGGTCCGGCCGGGATGAACGCGCAGTGCACGGGGCCGGCGAAGCTCCCGTCGCGACGAGAGCTGACCTCGTCTCGGTCGTACGGGGTCGCCAGGTCGATCCGCTCGTGGGCCTCGTCGGCGACTGCACGCGCCAACATCACGTCCACGACGTCCTTGATCAGGACGCTGCCGATCTCCGCCCAGTCCGGGTGCGCGGGTCTGCGGTCGACCTCGGGGATGGTCTGCATGGACCCTCCTCTCTTCTCCTGCCCGCCACTTTTGCGGCGTTCAGGAGGGGCGAGAAAGGGGTCGAGTGTGCCCACGTGTACCCATGGTGTTACCAGGTGTACCCATGGTGAGTGATGACCCGGTCGAACCCATACCGCTGGGGGGCGCCAACGGGCACGATGGCCGCGTGGAGATTCACGGGCACCCTCTGGCCTATCTGCTCCATGACAACGGCTGGTCGGCGACGCAGTACCTGGCCTTGTTGGACGCCGAGCAACGCAAGCTCGGATTGAGGGGGGTCGCGACCCGAGATCGCAAGCGGGTCACGCGCTGGATTCGCAGCGGGATCACCCCGGACATGGACGCGCAGCGGGCGATGGCCGCGTTGCACGGGATCGCACGCGAGGAGATCACGGCGCGCCCATGGCCGGAATGGCTGACTCTTGCCTGTATCCGAGAACGTCAACTCCTGGACGCACCATGGGATCCTGAGACCACGATCGAGTTATTGGACCGCGTGGCCGCTGCAGGAGGGTCGATGGATCGTCGAGGATTCCTGGTCGTCAGTGGGGTGGCTCCGCTGCTCGCCGCTGCCGCAAATGCCGCACCAGCCAAAGCCCAGACCGTCGGACGGCAGATCGGCCGCGCGACTCCGGCGCTGTTCGATCAGGCGCTGGCCATCCTTCGGCGCCAGGACGACCAGCTCGGCTCCGGCAACGTCTACTCGTCGGCTCGCGCGCAACTGCGCCTGGTCGTCACGACGCTCAAGACGAAGTCGTACAGCGACGAGACAAGCCGCCAGCTCTACGCCGCAGCCGGGGAGGCGTCGCGTATCTGTGCGTGGACGGCCTACGACTCCGGGTACCACTCGCTCGCCGAGGAGTACTACCTCGGTGGCCTGCGCGCCGCGCGCACCGCGGATGATCCGGTCGTCACCGCGAACACGCTCGCGTTCTGGGCGATCCTGCGCTACTCGAGTGGCGATCCGATCGGGGCCGTCGGTCTCATCAACGAGGCGTTGGCCCACGCGCGCCGTGTCGGTTCGCCGCGGATGACGGCGATGCTCTACGCCCGCCTCGCCCGCGCTCACGCGCAGGCCGGCGACCATCGCGCCTCGGCTCGCGCGCAGAACGCCGCAACAGATGCTTACGACCGGGCGCGTGACACGCCCCGCGATGAGGACCCCGACTGTGTGTATTGGGTGAACGCCGGCGAGCTGGAGATGCTGGCCGGGTCGTCGGCGCTGAATCTCGGACGGCCGGCGGATGCCCTCGTCCGGTTCACCGCGGCGCAGGCCGCCCGCTCGGACGAGGTGTACCACGAGGACGAGTTCCCGCGCGGCGCGGCGATCTACCTCGCGCGCGAGGCGGGCGCCCGGATCGATCTGGACGACCTCGATGGCGCGGTCGACGCGGCGCGCCGAGCTGTAGACCACATGGGCGGTGTCTCGTCGGCGCGGAGCACGACGACGCTTGCCGAGCTGCGGACCCAGTTCAGCGCTCGCCGGAGCGTGCCTGTCGTGCGCGAATGGCTGGAGCTGACCCGGTAGACACAGCCCTTTGCGAGGCTTCCGCAGTACGTCCCATCAGTTGGGTCGCCATGCTGCTGGTGTCTGTAGACATGGCCCCGCGATTCGGACAGCTTCCGGGCGCGGGGCTGGCCGTGCGTTGCTCTGTCGTGTGCGAGCGGGGCGAGCCGTGAAGCGTCCTTGTCTCCAGGCCCCTACGCGCGTCAGAGCTGCAGCTCCCGATCTGGATGGCACTCGAGGCAGTACGCCTCCATCGGTTCAGTGAATGTCGGACTGTGGAAAGTCGCCAACCTGCTGCGGCGCCGCTGGAAGTTCGTCCGTCCGTACGCCCTGCGGAAGTCGCACGAGTACTCGGCCCAGAGCCACCGGTAGCCGACGTGACTCCATGCGGCGTTAAGCGTCGCTGGCTCTTGCTGTAGGTGCACGTGTGGTCCCCCGACCACAGAGAGCCTGGCGGGATGGAGTGCACCGTCTCGCAGTGGCGCTCCATCGCGTATATGTCCAAGTTCGCGCCGAGCCTGATAGAGAGGTGGGGAAGACGCTTGCGATTGCCATCCAGGTAGTCCTTGACCGCCTGCGGCACCTTGATCTTGTCTTCCGCCATCCTGCAACCAATGTGCTTGACGAAGTACTTGGCGAGTAGCTGTTGCTGGTGCCTGCGGTCAGACCCATAGACCTTGCCGAAGTCGACGATGGCTCGGGCTGCGAAGGCATCGGCATGCGCGTCGGCGAAGTCCGAGAACGTTCGATACGCGTGGTCGAAGTCTTGGCTTCTGGCGGTGTTGCACGGGCTACACAGAACGGCCGCGAACTTTAAGCGGTCCGACTTGGGGCCCTGGATCTCCTGACCGCGGGCGCTGCCGTTCGCAAATCGAAGCGGCTTTTCCACCCAGGGCCCTGCCCCGAACGCCTTGACGACGTCGGTCTTCTTGTAGCGGTGCTCCTTCGAGTCCGCAGGCTGGCCGCACCACCAGCACTTCCCTTGGTAGTCGTGCTGAAGATCGAGGGGAAGCGGAGGGAGGGCGTTTCCGGCCATGCCTTCAGCCTGACATGCGTTCCAGGCGTCTAGCACGGCATTTCGTCGGACCGCCTTTGCACTCGGCGCGCAGTCCGGCTCCCGGTGGTAGAGGGTGGGGTGGAAGTACCAGCTTGTAGCCAAGGTGTTGCACACGGGCGGCCCCAACTGGCTGGCCTGTCGGTGCTCATTGGTTGTAGACATGGAGCCTGATCCAGCCAAGTCTGCGACCGGGATGTCCGCCCGTCTTCAAAAGCGTGGCGGGCTGGCGGGTGTGACCGTGCTCCGCAAGCTCTGGTAGGCCCGCTGGAGTGGGGGTCTGGCACGTCAGCGTGCTGGGCCCCCACGCCGCGTTTTGGGGGTGCGCCCGACGCGTGCGCCCACGGGCGCACATCTCACGGCCGGTTGCCGCTGATCCGGCTCGGAACGGTTTGGATCGGTCTCGTTTTCCCAGGCCGCGGAAAAGCCGCAGGTCAGAGGGGGTGCCGGATGCGGTTCGAGTCCGGCTCCGGGCACCGGATGAAAATGGCTCTGACCTGGGGAAACACCACCGACGCCGCCACGTCGGACCAGGCCGGGAGAGTTCGAGTCCGCGCGGGAGGGATCCCCGCGCGACGCCTCAACCCTCCGTACCGCACCCGTCACGCGCGGCAGAGTCCAGGAACGTTCCATAGAACTCCTGATACCGGTGCCCCGGAGCGTCAATGACGGGTGTCCCTCACCACGCCGCGCCGACATCGGGCACAATCGCGATCGCCCGAGCGTTCTTCATCCACAGGATGGGGAAGAGGCGTTCTCCATCCGCAGGATGGGGTAAAGATCCTGCTCACGGGTAACACCACGGCTTTACTGAACGATTACTCTTGAGCCAGACCCCGCACACACGCTGGGGCATGGAGGAGTTGACATGAGGAGCAGCAACCCGGTCCTCTCGCGGCGGGGGGCCTTCGGAGCGCCGCAGGCCGGGCCGCAGCAGGCGCCGCAGTACGGCGCGCCCTACGGGCAGCAGCCGTCCGGCACCGGCAACCCGTTCGGCGGGAACGCCGCCCAGCACGGTCAGCAGCAGGCCCAGTACGGCCAGCCGATGACGCCCGACCAGTTGAACCAGATGTACCGGCAGCAGTCGGCCGGCCCGCTCCAGACGGGCCGCATGACCATCGACGACGTCGTGGCCAAGACCGCCCTGACGCTGCTGACCGTCGTCGTCTTCGGCGCCGGCGCGTGGGCCCTGCTGCCCGCCGAGAACTACGCGTGGGCGTTCGCGTCCATGCTCGCGGCGTTCGGCCTCGGCATGTTCATCACCTTCCGGCGCACCATCCACCCGGCCCTGGTGATCGGGTACGCCGCGCTCGAGGGCGTCTTCCTCGGCGCCGCGAGCCACGCGTTCGAGAACGCGTACAGCGGCATCGTGGTGCAGGCGGTGCTCGGTACGGCGGCGATCTTCGTCGCGATGCTCTGGGCCTACAAGTCCGGACGCATCCGCGTCACCGCGCGCTACACCCGCATCGGTATTGCGATCGCCATCGCGTTCGTCCTGCTGATGCTGGTGAACCTGGTCTTCATGGCCTTCGCCGGCAGCGCGGGTCTGCGCGGCGGCGCGATGGGCATCGTGTTCGGCCTCATCGGCATCGCCCTCGGTGCGTTCTTCCTGTCGCTGGACTTCCACACGGTGGAGCAGCTGGTGGCGGCGGGCGCCCCGGAGCGCGAGGCGTGGCGGGCCGCGTTCGGCCTGACCCTGTCGCTCGTCTGGATCTACCTGGAGCTGCTGCGCCTGCTCGCGATCTTCCGCGACTAGCGCATGGGGTCGCCGCGTCCCGGGACGCGGCGGCCCGGCCGCGGTCACCGACCCGGCACGCACAGCTTCCGCCGCAATCAGCGCGGCGAACCACAGTGGCGGTGGCCCTTCACAGGGTCACCGCCACAGGTGTTCTACAGGTACTACAGGGGGGTGGTGCTAACGCACTTCTCCACGAAGGTCTCGGTGGTCGGGATTCCTTGCGGGCGTTTCCCGGATCGGCGGTCAGCGCATGCCGCGCGACAGGCGGCGCCGGTCGTGTTCACGCATGATCGCGGTGGCGTGGCCGTGCGCAATGCTGTGTTCGTCCTGGAGCCAGTGGACCCGGTCCTCGAAGCGGGAGAAACAGGGGCCCTCGTCGATCTCCTTGAACCATTCGGGGAGTTCGCGGCCGGTGACGGAGGGAACCCGGGCGAGAAGGTTCCTGTGCGTCTCTTCGGAGAAGTGCGGCAAGGACATAAGCGCCTCCGGTGAGCGTTCCGTGACCCGAGCGTGCATGACGGGCGAACGGTTGGCAACTGGTCGAAGCGCATCAGTCGGTGCGATCGCCGAACGGTACGCTCCGGATATGTCCACCCTCCCCGCTGAAACGCCCCGGCAACCGTCCGAAGCCGGGTCCGGTTCGGCGCTTTCCGACGCGGCGGTGCTGGCCCGGGAGGTGCGCAGACTCGCCGACCGCTACCGCCATCTCTCCGAGTCGCGGCTGCGGGCGCGCAGCAACCCTGACGATCCGTCAGATCCGGGGCGTACGCGTGCCGAGGCCGGCCTCGCGCTCGCCCGTACGCTGGCCGCCCTCGGCGAGGCCCCGGACGGCCACAAGGTCCCGGACCTGGGGGTGTTCGCGGTCGGCGACCAGATCGCGGTGACGGGCCTCGACCTCGCGGCGTACCTCGGCGCCCGCGCCGAAGCGGCGGCCGGGTCGGACGACCGGGCCGCCGCGAGGTGTGCGGCGAAGTTGGGGTCGGCGCTGCGCGAGGTGCGCGCGGTCGCCGCGCTCGTGTGATCCGCCGACGGCGGGTGCGTCAGGCCGCGGGGCGGGCGTAGACGCGGTCGGCGAGGAAGAACGCCGTCGACTCGTGTATCCGGAACGTCAGCGAGCGGCCGCCGCCGACCTCCGAGGTGCCGAGCAGGCGGACGTCCTGGTCCTCGGCGAGGGCGGCACCGACGAGTTCGGCCACCTCCCGGTCGGCGGGCATGACGACGATCGAGCCGCCGTCGGCGAAGTCGAAGACGTCCAGTCCGCCCGCGGTTCCGGAGCGAAGTCCCGTGATGGCGGTGCCGCGTGCGGCGACGCCGAGCAGGTGCGCGCCGGTCAGGTGCGCCGGGAGCATCGGGGGCAGGGCCTGCGACGGGTGCGGGGTGGTGGACCGCAGCGGCGGCATGCCGGCGGCGCCGTCGTCCGCGGGGGCGTTGGGGGATACGGGGGTGACGGGGGTGGTGCTCGGCGGGGTGAGTGCGGCCATCGCCGGGTCCTGGCGCGGGATGCGGGGCGCGGGAACCTCGGAGGGGACGGCTTCGGCGGCGGTCTCCGACTCGGAGTCGAACAGGGCCGCCATGAACTCCGCGTCCCAGGGCTCGTCCGCCCGGCGCTCGGCGCGGGAGCGCAGCGCGTGGCGTGCCGCGAACGCGACTCCGGCGGCGCAGGCAGCGGCGATGAGGGCGGGGACAACGTACGACGACATGGCGAACCTGGACCCTTCGCAAACGTGTGTGGGTGGTTCCTCCGGGGGGTTGTGCAGGTCTCCGGGGGACTGCATCCAGGTTCGCTCGCGGCGGGGGGTCGGCGGCAGGGTGCGACGTCCTGACCTGCGGGGACCTTTGGCATCAGCCGAACGGGTGAAGGCGCGGGCCGGGTCGCGGAAACCGCGAAACCCACCTGAGAACGTGCAGGTCAGGTGGGTTTCGCAGGTTATACGTGAGATGTCCGTCTCGGGACCTTCGGGCCGCCCCGGAAGACGGGGTTCCGGGTCAGCTCAGGCGCTCCAGCACCATCGCCATGCCCATGCCGCCGCCGACGCACATCGTCTCCAGGCCGAACTGCTTGTCGTGCCACTGGAGCGAGTTGATCAGCGTGCTGGTGATACGCGCGCCGGTCATGCCGAACGGGTGGCCGATCGCGATCGCGCCGCCGTTGACGTTGACCTGGTCCAGCTCGAAGCCCAGGTCGCGGTAGGACGGGATGACCTGCGCCGCGAACGCCTCGTTGATCTCGACCAGGTCGATGTCCGCGGTGGTCAGGCCGGCGCGCGAGAGCGCGAGGCGCGAGGCCTCGACCGGGCCGTACCCCATGATCTCCGGCGAGAGGCCGGTGACCGCGGTGGACACGATGCGGGCCAGCGGCGTCAGGCCCAGCTCGCGCGCCTTGGTGTCGGACATGACCACGACCGCGGCGGCGCCGTCGTTGAGCGGGCACGCGTTGCCGGCCGTGACCGTGCCGTCGGGGCGGAACACCGGCTTGAGCTGCGAGACGCCCTCCAGCGTGGTGCCCGCGCGCGGACCGTCGTCCGCGGTGACCACGGTGCCGTCGGGCAGCGTGACCGGGGTGATGTCCTTGGCCCAGAAGCCGTCGGCGATGGCCTTCTCGGTGAGGTTCTGCGAGCGGACCGCGAACTCGTCCTGGTCGGCGCGGGTGATGCCCTTGGCCTGCGCCAGGTTCTCGGCGGTGTAGCCCATGCCGATGTAGACGTCCGGCAGCAGGCCCGACTCGCGCGGGTCGGCCCAGGTCGTGCCGTTCTCGACGGCGGCGGCGGTACGCCCGGCGGCCTCCGCGAACAGCGGGTTCTTGGTGTCCGGGATCGAGTCGCTGGAGCCCTTGGTGCGGGTCGAGCTGACGATCTCGACGCCGGCCGAGATGAACACGTCGCCCTCGCCCGCCTTGATGGCGTGCATCGCCATCCGGGTCGTCTGGAGCGACGACGAGCAGTAGCGCGTGATGGTGGTGCCGGGCAGGTGGTCGAAGCCGAGCATCACGGCCACGTTGCGGCCCATGTTGAAGCCCTGCTCGCCGCCGGGGAGGCCACAGCCGAGCATCAGGTCGTCGATGTCCCGCGGGTCCAACGAGGGGACCTTGTCGAGCACGGCCTTGACCATGAGCGCGGTCAGGTCGTCGGGACGCACGTCCTTGAGCGAGCCCTTGAAGGCGCGGCCGATCGGCGAACGCGCGGTGGCGACAATGACTGCTTCGGGCATGGGACTACTCCTTGGCCGTCTCGGTACGAGGACAGGGGTGGTCTCTCGTCTGGAGCTGAAGCTACTTCCTGGTAGTCGAGGAGGCGAGGGGCCGGACCGCATTCGCCGTGCGATCTGCCCCACGTCCCACCTGACGGCCAGTCAGATCAGGCTACTCGACGGCGCCTCGGTCCCTTCGGTCGCGTCCCCGCCACCCGGTTCGGTACCGTCCGCGCCCTTTTTCGCTGTCTTGGCCTTGCCCTCGGCCGCCTTCCCGGACCGCGCGCCCGACTGATCGCCGGTGCCCGCGTCCGCCTGCTCCTCCGTCTGATCCTCGGTCTGGTCCGCTGTCTGGCCGTCGGCCTGCTCGTCGGCCTCCGCGGGTGCCGGAATGCGCCGCCGGCGGCGGTGCCGCAGCAGGGCCCAGCGGCCCCGGGGACCGCGTTCGTTGCCGGCCACCTCGGTGCCGGCGACCTCGGTGCCGCCCTCCTCGACCGCCTCCACCGCCGCGACGGCGATCGGCAGCACGCCCTCGCCGCGGAAGCTGTCCGGGCGCTCCTCGTCCAGCGGCCACAGGTCGAGGGCCGCGGACACGGACGGCAGGATCGCCATCGCGGCCGTCGAGTAGCCCTCGGCCGACGGGTGGAACCGGTCCGGGCCGAACAGGTCGCCCGGACGCGCCGCGAACTCGGGCCCCAGCAGCGCGCCGATGGACACCGTACGGCCGCCCGCCTCGACCACCGCGATGGTCTGCGCGGCGGCCAGGCTGCGGCTCCACTGCCGGGCCAGGTAGCGCAGCGGCTGCGCGATCGGCTCGATCGTGCCCAGGTCGGGGCAGGTGCCGACGACGACCTCGGTGCCGGCCGCGAGAAGGCGGCGGGTGGCCTGCTCCAGGCGGCGTACCGAGTCGGCGGGGCGTACCTGGTGGGTCACGTCGTTGGCGCCCACCATGATCATCGCGACCTCGGGCTCGGCCTCCAGCGCGAGCGTGACCTGGCGCTCCAGGTCCGACGACTGGGCGCCGGACTTCGCCACGTTGAGCAGTTGTACGGGCCGCTCCGCGACCGCCGCGAGCCCGCACGCCAGCAGCGCGCCGGGGGTGTGCAGCGGGTTCTCGACGCCGAGGCCGGCCGCCGAGGAGTCGCCCAGCACCGCGAGGCGGATCGGCGGGCCGTCGAACTCCGGGAACTCGCCGTAGACGCCGTCCGCGGTGGGCGGTTGGCCGACCGGCGTGCCGACGGTGCGCCGGGCGATCTTGGCCTCCGCGTACAGCACCGCGACCATCGCACCGGTCAGGATGCCGACGCCGCCGCCACCGAACGCGGCGGCCGCGGCGATCCGGCGCGCGGTCCTGGTCCGGATCATCGGGGCGGTCCGGAAGTGGTCGGGGTGTTCATCAGCCGGACTCCTCCCGTCGCGCGCTTCGGCAAGTCGTGCGACGACCCTAACCGACGGTCACGACGCGCCATTCCCCGCAAGGCCGGTGGACGAGAACGCGCCGGGTGTCGCGCGCGGTGTCGCGCGGGGTATCACCCGGGATATTTCGTCCTAAGGTGTCCGTTGACCGGTCACCCCGGTCACCCTGGCGGACCAGGGAAGGACGCGAAGAGGAGCCCTGTGCGCTACGTCGACTCGATGCTCGACCTGATCGGCAACACCCCACTGGTCAGGCTCAACAGCGTCACGCAAGGACTGCAGGCGACCGTGCTGGCGAAGGTCGAGTACCTCAACCCCGGTGGCTCGGTGAAGGACCGCATCGCGGTGCGCATGATCGACGCCGCCGAGGCGTCCGGGCAACTCCAGCCGGGCGGCGTGATCGTCGAGCCGACGTCCGGCAACACCGGCGTGGGCCTCGCGATGGTGGCGCAGCAGCGCGGCTACCGCTGCATTTTCGTGTGCCCCGACAAGGTGAGCACCGACAAGATCAACGTGCTGCGGGCGTACGGCGCCGACGTCGTGGTCTGCCCGACGGCCGTCGACCCGGCGCACCCGGACTCGTACTACAACGTGTCCGACCGCCTGGTGCGGGAGACGCCGGGTGCGTGGAAGCCGGACCAGTACTCCAACCCGCACAACCCCGAGTCGCACTACGTGGCCACCGGCCCGGAGATCTGGGAGCAGACGGAGGGGCGCATCACGGCGTTCGTCGCGGGCGTGGGCACCGGCGGCACCATCAGCGGCACCGGGCGCTTCCTCAAGGAGGTCTCCGGCGGCGCGGTGAAGGTGATCGGGGCGGACCCGGAGGGGTCGGTGTACTCGGGCGGCAGCGGCCGGCCGTACCTCGTGGAGGGGGTCGGCGAGGACTTCTGGCCGACGGCGTACGACCGCACCGTCGCGGACGAGATCATCGCGGTGTCGGACCGCGACTCGTTCCTGATGACCCGTCGGCTCGCGCGCGAGGAGGGCCTGTTGGTCGGCGGCTCGTGCGGCATGGCGGTGGTCGCGGCACTGCGCGCGGCGGAGAGCCTCGGCCCGGACGACGTCGTCGTGGTCCTGCTGCCGGACTCCGGGCGCGGCTACCTGTCGAAGATCTTCAACGACGAGTGGATGGCCGACCACGGCTTCCTGGAGGCGGGGCCGGGCGAGGCCAAGGTCTCCGACGTCCTGTCGCGCAAGCAGGGCGGCCTCCCGGCCCTCGTGCACGTGCACCCGGACGAGAGCGTCGGCGAGGCGATCGGCATCCTGCGGGAGTTCGGGGTGAGCCAGATGCCGGTGGTGAAGCCGGGCGCGGGGCACCCGGACGTGATGGCCGCCGAGGTCGTCGGCAAGATCGCCGAACGCGACCTGCTCGACGCGCTGGTCTCCGGCCGGGCGGGGTCGGAGGACCCGCTGGAGAAGCACATGTCGTCGCCGATGCCGGTGGTGGGCTCCGGCGAGTCGGTCGCCCGGCTCGCCGCCGTACTCGAATCGGCGGACGCCGCCCTCGTACTCGTCGACGGCAAGCCGCAGGGCGTCGTCACCCGCCAGGACCTCCTGGGCCACCTCGCGGGAACGTGAGCCGTCGCGGCGACGTGCGCCTCGCGGGGAGTGAGCTGCGCGGTGATGTGCTTCGCGGGGAGTAAGTGAGCGTGGCGCGGGGCGTCGTGCGGGCAGGGGATCAGTCCTCGCCTCGCATGGCGCCTCGTCTCGCATGGCGCCTCGTCTCGCATAGCGCCCTGCCTCGCATAGCGCCTTCGCATGGCGCCCAGCCCCGTGTGAGCCCAGCTCCGTGTGGGCCGCGTCGTTCCGTCCTGCCCGTTTGCCCTGCTCGCCCCGGAACTCCCCAACTCCTCCGGACGTTTGGCGGGTAGGGGTCCACTGAGCGCCGATTTTCCCATCTCGTGTTCCGCAGGGTCCGCGCACAATCGCCCGGTTCCAGCCCCCGGCTCCCTCCGAGACGTGGTTCTTACACGATTGGCCGTGTCCGAATCGCCTGGTCATGTCCACGTAGCCGTCCCGTAACACGGCCGGGCGAGGGTTGATCACGTGCCCACCCACGCACGGAGGTGATCAACCATGGCGCTGTGGCGAGTTCGCGCGCAGGTCGACGACGATCCGGGACGCCTGGCCCGACTCACGGCGGTGCTCGCCGCCCAGGACGCCAATGTGCTGGCCCTCAACGTCCAGGCCTGCGAAGGCGGTCCGGTCGACGAGTTCTTCGTGCACACCCCCGCCAACGTCGACGCCTCCGACCTGCACGACGGCCTGGTCGCCGCCGGCGGGCGCGGTGTGGTCGTGGTGCCCGCCGACGCGCACGAGCTGGTCGACGGGCCCACCAAGGCCCTCGTACTGGCCGCACACTTGCGCGACCACCCCGACGCGCTGCCGCAGTCCCTCGCCGAACTGCTCGGCGCCACCGCCGCTGTGTGGCTCGACCCGGACGCGTCCCTCGGCGGGGTCTACACGGGCGATCCCGATGTGCTGTACGTCCCGGTGCCGGACGGGCGGGCGGTGCGGGTCACGCGTACCGGCATGCCCTTCACCATGACCGAGGCGGCCCGCGCCGCCGCACTCGCGCGCATTCCGTCGGAGGCGCCCATGCCGCCGCCCGCGTCGACCGCGACGTGGCTGCTGCTCACCGACGGCACCGAGGTCCTGGTGCGCCCGGCCCGGACCGACGACGTGGCGGGCGTACAGCTGATGCACGACCGCTGCTCGCCGGAGAGCCGCCGGCTGCGCTACTTCACCTCGATCCCGAACCTGCCGCGCAAGGCACTGGAGCGGCTCCTCGTGCCGCGCGGCGGCGTCACGCTGGTCGCGGTACGCCCCGACGGCGGCATCGCCGCGGTCGGCTCGCTCCTGCACACCCGCGAACCCGGCAGCGGCGAACTCGCCCTGCTGGTCGAGGACGCCTGGCAGGGCCGCGGACTCGGCACCGCCCTGCTGCGGCGCCTCGGTTCGCTCGCCCAGTCCCGCGGCATGGCCGAGCTCCGCGCCCACGTGCTGCCGGGGAACCGCCGCATGCTCGGGGTGTTCGACCGGGCGGGGCTGACCGGGCAGCGCACGTTCGAGGAGGGGGTCGTGCGGCTCAGCGTGCCGGTCGTGCCGAGTGCGCTTCCGGGGCGCTGCGCCTGACAGAACGCGGCACACGGCGCCGGGGCGTGCGTCCGGCAGGCGTCCCGGAACCGGTGCCGCAAACTGTGTCGCAACCGGTGCCACCGCCTGTGCCGGAACCCGTCCCGGGAACCCCCGGCCGCAGCACCGGAAAAGCGGACGGCGCGTCACCCGGAAGGTCCCGCGCTCCGCGCCACTAGGCTCCTGCCATGGACACCGCACCTGTATCCGACAACCCCCAGTTCATCCGGCTGAGCCTGGACATCGTCCTCGAGGTCACCGATGAAGGGGCTCTGCGCGCCGCGGCCTTGGAGGCCGTGAAGGGCGACGAGGACCTGACCGCCGAGGAGCGCTCCGACGCCATCGCGGCGATCGACGCCGACCTGGCCGAGTCGGTCTCGTATCTGATCGACCCGTTCAGCCTGGTCGCCGACGTGCCCGGCACCGAACTGAGCGAGGCGGGCTGGCAGTCGGAGGGCGCCGAGTACGCGCCCGACGACGAGGACGAGGTCGACGAGGACGAGGCCTGACAAGTCCCGGCCCCGTTCCGAACCCCCTTCCGAACCCCTTCTGGGCCCCTTCCGGGCCCGTTCCGGCCTCGGTTGCGCCCCCTGTTCCTTTCCCATCGCTTTCCGCACGTCTTCCGACCGCGTGCGCGGCCCGTCCCGACCGGGGTGCGGCCGCCGTACGACAAGGTCGGCGCCGCGTCACGACGAGCCGACGTCCCCCGGGTAACGGTGTCGGCTCCCAACGGGTGAATCCCGCTCGGGGGCGTTGCCCGCTCCCGAGCTCCTTCGTTGTCCCGGATGCCGCGCCGGTTCGCGCGGCACTGTGACATGGAGGATCAATGAACACGGTCAAGAAGGCGGTCTTCGTTTCCGCCGCCGCCGGCGGTCTCCTGGCCGCGGGCATGGGCGCCGCCTACGCCAGCTCGGACGCCGACGGCGCGACCACGGGCTCGCCCGGCGTCGCCTCGGGCAACCAGATCCAGGTGCCCGTGCACGTTCCGGTCAACGTGTGCGGCAACACGATCAACGTCATCGGGCTGCTGAACCCCGCGTTCGGCAACACCTGCGTGAACTACGGCTGACCTGGCGTCAGGCGCGGCGAAAGCCGCAACGCACGGCGGGCGCCGGACGGGACCACCAGTCCCTGTCCGGCGCCCGCCGTCGTCTTGACCGTGCTCGTACGCCTACGCGTCAGGCGTGCGTACCGCCGTCGATGCGCAGCGTCGTGCCGGTGACGAACTTGCCGTCCTCGGAGGCCAGCGCGGCGATCATGCCCGCGATGACGTCCGGGTGCGCCATGCCCTCGCCGATGAGCGGCATGAGCTTGCCGAACAGCTCCCACTCGGCGTCGGCCGGCACCTGGTTGGGGGTGTCGTCGACGATGCCGCTGGAGATGCTGCCGGGCGCGACGCACAGCGCGCGCAGGCCCTGGCGGCTGTACTCGAGCGCGATGGCGTGCGTGAACGCGTCGATGCCGCCCTTGGACGCGGCGTACGCGGCCATGTAGGGGTGCGCGAACGCCGCCGACGTGGAGCTGAAGTTGACGATGACCGCGCCCTCGCCGGTCTCCAGCAGCGCCGGCAGCGCGGCGCGCGTCATCAGGAACGTGCCGGTCAGGTTGATGTTGATGACCTGGTTCCACACGTCCAGCGAGAAGTTGTGGGTGTGGCCCGCGCGCAGGATGCCCGCGGCGTTGACGAGCACGTCCAGACCGCCGAGGCGGGCCACGGTCTCGCCGACGCCGTCCGCAACCGCCGCCTCGTTCGAGACGTCGAGCACCGCCGTCGACAGCTTCGCGTCGACCCCGGCCTCCTTGGCCATCGCGCGCGTCTTCTCCAGCCCGTCCGCGTTGACGTCGACCGCGTGGACGGTGCCCGCCTCGCGCAGCAGACGCAGGACGGTGGCCTGGCCGATGCCCGATCCGCCGCCCGTGACGATGATGCGCCGATCCTGGAACCTCTCCACTGCTTTCCTCCTCGCATGGGCGGCCGACGGCTGCCCGGGGTCGTCTGACCCCATCAGATGCGCAACACGCCGCCGGTTCAAGTGCTTCGGTCGGCGATTTGAAACACGTTCCAGTGGCGGGTGGGCGGCCCGGCTGCACCCGTGCGGGTGATTGGTGTGATTTGCAGGGGAATGCCGGGAGCCAAACCGGGGAATGTCTGGGACTTGTACGCAGAACCGCGCAGAACCGCGCTACGCAGAACCGCGCACCACCCGCGAACGATGAAAGAGGTTCCCATGGCAGAGCGCCAGATCAAGGCGGCCGAGTCCGGAAACGTACCGTCCGGCGCCTCGTCCGGCCACTCGATCCAGGTGTCGGCGCTCGAGTCCGACAAGGGACGCACCGCGATCGCGGATTCGGTGGTCGCCAAGATCTCCGGCGTCGCGGCGCGCGAGATCTCGGGCGTGCACGCGCTGGGCAAGGGCGTGTCGCGGGCGTTCGCGTCGGTGCGCCAGCGCGTGCCGGGCGGCAAGCCCAACGTCGCGCAGGGCGTCAGCGTCGAGGTCGGCGAGCGGCAGTGCGCGGTGGACCTGACGATCATCGTCGACTACGGCGTCGCCATCGCCGAAGTCGCGCATGCGGTGCGGGAGAACGTCATCGAGGCGGTCGAACGCATGACCGGCCTCGAGGTCGTCGAGGTGAACCTGTCCGTCGACGACATCTACATCGACACGGGCGACGACGACAGCGCGTCGGGCCGGTCGTTGCAGTAGTCCCGGCAGCAGCCCGTACGCGGGATCCCAGGAACGGCCTCTTCTGGCGGGAGGCCGGGGGTACGGCGGTCGCAGAGGGGCGGCCGCCGTACCCCCGTTTTGTGGTCCGCCCGGGCGCGTCCGTCAGTCCGCGAACGGCGACGGACCCAGCACCTCGTACCCGGCCCGGTGCGCGGCCTCCGCGATCGCCGGCAGGTTCGCGTCCGACAACTCCGCGTCGGCCATCTCGGCGGCGAACTCCTCGAATCCGGACGGCTGCGTCAGGTGCAGCGTGACCGCCTCGTCCTCCGACACCACCCGGAACGCGTGCGGCACGCTGTGCGGCAGGAACACGAACGCGCCCGTCTCGGCCCGCCAGCGCGCGTCGCCGCACGCGACCTCCAACGCGCCGGACAGCACGTAGAACGCCTCGTCCTCGATGTGGTGCACGTGCCACGGCGTTCGGAACGTATGTGCGACCCGCCGTTCGAACAACGTGAACTCGTCGCCCGTCTCCTGCCCGGTGGCCAGCATCCGCAGCGGTTGCCCGAAGAACGTGCGCCCGCCGCCGAGGCCCTCCCCGGGCTTCAGCATGTACCGCCTGTCTCCGCCGGTCATGGCACCTCCTCGCCCCCGGAGGACCTGCGTTGTCCCGCACTCCCAGTATCCGCGGGTGATCACCCGGACGCCCACAGCAGCACCACGCCGCACCCTTGCCCCGCGCGCCGTGGCGGGGAGACCCTGGAAGTGCGTGCGACCGGGTACGCCCCGAAGCGCCGCCCCCCGCGACGCCCGTGCGCGGTCCGCGCCGAAACCGGGTGAACGTCATGCGCATGCTGCTGACCGGACGTATGGACAACGACGCGGCCAACCAGGCCATCGCGGACGGCACGATGCCGAAACTGCTGCAGTCCCTCGTCGAGCAGATCAACCCCGAGGCGGCCTACTTCACCACCACGAACGGGCAGCGGACCTGCTTCTTCGTGTTCGACATGCAGGACTCCTCCCAGATGCCGGCCATCGGCGAACGCCTGTTCGCCAACGGCATGTCGGTCGCAATACGGCCCGTCATGAACCTCGAAGACCTGCAGAAGGGCCTCGCGGCAATAGCGAGCTGAGCCCGCTGAGCCCGCCGACCACACCAAGCCGCCCGGTTGGGCCCGCTCGTTCCCGGGCATCAGCACGAGACGTACGCCGATCGGAGCAGCCATGGTCACCATCGCCCTGTTCGCCACCGCCCTGGCGGCGGCGCTCGTCGCCCTGACCATCCTGGTCGTCCGCCGCAGCCCGAGCCGCACCGCGACCGTGGAGGGCCTTGCCACCGAGCGGGCGCACACCACCACCGCCCGCGCCGTGGGCGGCATCTGGGGCGTACACGGCGCCGGCACCGAAGCCACCGCCGCCCTCACCGCCCCCGAGTCCACCAAGTCCTTCCACTGACCCGCCGCCGCGACGAATCACGCCAAAGGTCAACTCCGGTGCGGTGCGGCCATGAATGCGGCCCAGCGGTCGACCGCTTGCTCCAGGGTGAGTGACGCGACTGCCTCCCGGGTGAGTCCAACCGTGTGGATCAGACGTTCGGCCAGCCAGTCGGGCACCGGCTCGGCGGGCTTTGGCGCGGGTGCGTCGATGCCACCGGCCAGCCGCCCCAGCTTCTCGATGACTTGGGCGAGCCCCACGAGCTCCGGCCGCGCGGTCGCTGCGTCGCGGACGCGCGCAACCGCTTCGGCGTAGATCTCCGCGTCGGCACGTGCCCCGACCGCCCAGACTTCGCAGATCTCGACCGACTTGTCGTCGGTGATCCGATACACGACGCGCCACGTGTTCCGGCCGACGACGAGCTTGCGATACCCGGTGAGTTCGCCCCCGAGCGGATATCCGGCAGCGGGGTCGTCCAGGAGCAGCAGGACCTTCTTCAGGACCTTGGGGACGGCGTCCGGTCCGATCCGGCGCAAGTCGTCGACGGCATCGTCGGTGAAGCAGACCTCCGTCATGCTTCAGTCGTCATCCGGCAGGTCGGCAAGGGACTCGCGGGTGTGCCCGAATGCGGCGAGTACGTCGTCCAACGAAGCTCGGCCGCCGGTGTCCGTTGCCGTACGGGCCAGCACGAGCGCGAGGTCGCGAAGGTCCGCCGCGGCCTCCTCCAACTCGGTCAGGCGCCCGATTCCCACCACGGCCGCGACTGGGCGATGGTGTCGTGTGACGACCAGGTCGGCGCCATTCTCGGCGTCCGCAACGAGCCCGGCGACGCCACGCCGCGCCGCCTCGGTGACGCTCACCTCGTGAGCGTCTCGCAGTATCGTCATGAAACGACTGTACAGAATTCTGTGCAGATTCGTAGCCGGGTGCTCCGCGGGAGGGCGCTTTTCGTCACCCGCATGCGGGTGACGAGGGGACATCAGCTCCATCAGGGGCGCAAGGGGATAGCAGGCACGCGGCTGGGGGTGGCGGGGTTGGCGTCGGCGTTGGGGAATTTGAGGGCCAGGTTGGGGGAGCCGGAGGTTTGGGGGTGGGCCCGGCCGCGGTTGTGGGAGGCGTCGGAGCGGTACCTGGGAACCGCGCTGCCGCCTGACTACAAGGAGTTCATGGACCTCTACGGGCCTGGTTCGATCAGCGGGTTCCTGGATCTGGATCGCCCCCTGACCGGGGAGGACGACGAAGCGGAACGCCTGTGGTCGAACGGGACCGGGGGGTCCGCCGATCCGGGGGCCACGGAGGCGCGTCCGTACCGCTTCTGGCCTGACCGGCAGGGACTTATCGGATGGGGTCACGACCAACACGGCAGCGCCTACTACTTCTGGCCGGTCGAACCGGAGCCTGCGGACTGGGCGATTGTCGTGCGGAGCGAGTGCGATGAGTGGCACGAGAGCTTCGGGCCGTTCACAGCCTTCATCCTGGGCTGCTTCGAGGGAGTCGGCAGGCCCGCGTTCATGGACAGATCGTGGCCGGGCCCCGAGCCGCGCTACGAGTCGTACGCCTGACAGAGCGCCCGGCGTGACGACTGCCCACGTCAGAGCCGCTGGAAAGACGGTTCTGGCCAGGTGGTGACGGGTTCGTCTGCGGACGAGTAGATCTCCAGCAGGGACAGGTAGCCGTCCCTGGTGAAGATCATGACTCCTGCGTCGTCTGGTGAGCGGTACCAGGCGTCTGCGGCCGGGTTGGCGTGGTCCGGGGCTGGGGCGGCTGCGCTCGTGTCCACCGCCAGGTCGACGGTCGCGCAGCCGCACCCGCAGCGGCCTGTGATCCGCGTGTGGGGGATCTGAGCGCGCAACGCGATGGCCACCGGGTCGGTGCCGGCAAGCAGCGCTTCCAGTGTCGCCAATACGTCCGCAGGCAGCGCCGAATGTGGTGTCGTCACGTTTGACTCTTCCGGGGGCGCTCTGCCGTGCCACCCGTGAACTCGGCTGTGTCGAAGAGTTCGCGCGTGACGCGGACCCCGGTGAGGCGTTCGGCGAGAGCGAAGGCCGCTTCCGTGTTCAGTTCGAGGTCGCCGTCTTCGGCCAGGTCGAACCCCGCCGCGCGCATCTCGTCCATCAGGCTGTCCGCGTCGCTGCCCTCGCGCTGGTCGGAGAAAAGCGGTTCGAAGTGGAGCCGCAGTTCGCCGTCCTCGAACCAGTAGAAATGGTCGACCGCGTTGACGTTGCGGAAGTGCGAGACGACCGTGGTTCCTTGGGAGAGCGGCTGGATGACCGATTCCAGGCTTCCGAGGTAGCCATTGGGCTCGATCATGAGCGCCCACTCACCGACGGCGGTCACACCGGCGAACAGGCGATCCCCGTGATGGACGTCCCATGCCGCGCGTGCGGGTCCGTAGAGACCTCCGACGCCGGAAACTCGGCACAGCTCGGCGGCCCCCAGCCGACCCAGCAGGGCTTCGGGCGTGAGCCCGCGGACCAGCGTGAGGCAGTAGGCCTGCGCCAGATCGGGGTAATGCTCGTCGAACCAGACGTAGTCCAGCGCAGTCGGCGAAGTCATGCCCACGAGCGTGCCACCCGCAACCGACGCTTGACGATGGCCCCGCCTACGGCGCCGAGGCCGCAGTAGCCGTTGGGGTTTTCGCCCCCAGTCGGACGCGGCTGGTGCACTGCCCGTCAACGAGGGAGTCGGTCACGCCCCGAGTGCCAGGCGCACTCACCCTAGCTCGGGCGGTTGCCCCTCAACACATTGCGAAGACGGCCCATTTCACTGCGCCAAGCGGCCCCATCCCCAGCGAGTGCCTGCTCTTGAGCGAGATCTGATCCAGGCCCCAGGACCACCTCCAAGGCTTGGAGGGCTCGCCTATGCACCTCTACTGGAAAGTTGGGCAATCCGGCAGGTCCTGGACGCAGTTCCGGAACGTACGTCTCCCCACCGTCGCAGCGGCTCGCCACCATCGCCGCAGCAGCCACCGCCTGCGCGCCGGTGCTGGCAAGGACGTACTCCGGGTCGTCCAGTACCTCGTCAAGGAGGACCTGCACTGCATCCACCCGGGCAGCCTGACCAAAGTTTCGGAACTGACTGATGATCGACTGTGCGAACTGGTTGTCGTATGCGCCGACGCCCCACGTCTCCACGGCCGAAGCTTCCCTCCTCAACATCCAGGGGATAAGTGCACGCCCCGCACCGGGCGTCCCGCCCAGCGTCACCGCTCCTACCAGTGCGGCTATTCGTCCGCCGGTAGTGCGGAGCCGAGCCGACGTTGTCACGCCTCCCAGCTTCAGCTGTCGGCCTTGGCTACGCCGATGGGGCAGGAGACGCCGGTTCCGCCGAGGCCGCAGTAGCCGTTGGGGTTTTTGTCGAGGTACTGCTGGTGGTACGTCTCGGCGAAGTAGAAGGTGTCCGCCGGGAGGATCTCGGTGGTGATGTCGCCGTGCAGGGCCTTGGTGAGGACCTGCTGGTAGGCGTCGCGCGAGGACTTCGCGGCGACTTCCTGCTCGGGGGAGTGGGTGTAGACCGCGGAGCGGTACTGGGTGCCTTCGTCGTTGCCCTGGCGGTAGCCCTGGGTGGGGTCGTGGGCTTCCCAGAAGACCTTGAGGAGGGTCTCGTAGGAGACCTGGGCGGGGTCGAAGACCACGCGGACGGCCTCGGTGTGGCCGGTGCGGCCGCCGCAGACCTCTTCGTACGTCGGGTTCGGCGTGGTGCCGCCCTGGTAGCCGACGGCGGTGGTCCACACGCCGGGGGTCTGCCAGAACTTGCGCTCGGCGCCCCAGAAACAGCCCAGGCCGAAGTCGGCGACCTCCAGGCCCTCGGGGTACGGCCCCTCCAGCGGGTTGCCGAGCACCGTGTGCCGGTCGGGCACGGAGAAGGGGCGTTCCGCCCGGCCCTTCAGGACTTCGTCGGGGGCGGGCATGCGCGGGGTGAAGTCCCTGCGGTTGAAGAGCACGATGTCCTCCGTCGTCGTGTACCGGCGGTTGGGGGTGTCGCGAATACGCGGTGGCGCGGTGTGCTTCGATGTCGCCCCGCGGCGTCGACACAGTACGCCCAACAATCTGAACAGGGAGGGGATTCCATGGCGCGCCGGGGGGCGTTGCGGTGGGGGCTGGGCGCCGCCGCGCTGTTGCTGACGGTGACGGGTTGCCAAGGCGTGCCGGGGGGCCAGAGCTATGCGGGCGACGTCGTGGAGGCGGGCACCTTCCGGGTCCTCGGCGAGGACGACTACCCGCCGCGCTCCGCCGACGAGGCCGCGATCGAGCGGGTGCTCGGGATCGTGCTGCGGTCCGAAGACTGGGGACCCGATTTCGTGACCTTCGAGCAGCCGGACCTCGACCTGTGGGCGACGTCCCCGCTCGACGAGCAGTGCCGGATCGGCTATTCGGCGCTTCCGGCCGGCACTCCGGCGGCGGCAGGTGTGTGGTCGCTCCTGCCGCGGCCCGAGCACCTGACGGGCCGGCGGAACAAAGAGGACGAGATCTGGGAGACCTACCAGGTCTCCGCGTACTCGTCCGTCACGGTTCACAAGGGGCCGCTGACCGCGGCGATCGAGGTCGACGCCTTCCGGGACGGGGTCGAGCGGTGTGGCAGCCAGTATGGCGACGGCGTCACGTATGCGGGCGTCCAAGGCGTCGCCCTCGAAAAGACCGGCGGGTTCGACGACGTGGCTGCCGACCATGGCTGGTTCGATGTCAAGGGCGACGGCACGTCGGTTGTCTTCCGGCACGTGGGCGCCGTCGCGCGCAAAGGCGACATCGTGGTCTCGGTGTACGTCGACACGCCCGTCGATTCGGAGGCCGCCGCTCGCGAGGTGGGGAGCCCCGTGGATCTGGACCTTCGGCGTCGCGCCTCGGACGGTCTCGCCGAGATGCTGGCGCGCATCGTCTACCGGTACGACTGACGGTACGACTGAGCGGGCCGCCCCGGGGTCGGGGCCCGCGACGCTCTGTGTTTGGATGTCGCTCCGCGGCGTCGCAACGGTACGCCCCGCTTTCTGAGTACAAGGGCGATTCCATGGTGCGATCAACGGCACTGCGCTGCGGGCTGGGCGCGGCCGCGCTGTTGCTGACGGTGACCGGCTGTGCGGCCGGGCAGGGGTTCAACGGGTACGCGAAGAACGCCGTCGACGCCGGCCGCTTCCCGGTGCTGGACCCCGACAGGGACGAGCCGGCGGTGTCCGCCGACAAGAAGGCAACAGCCCTGGCCCGCGACGTCATCCTGCGGGCGGCGGACTGGCACCTCGACCTGGACCCCGACGACGGCGACGAGTCGGACACCTTGGAGACCCTGCGCTTCGACGACGAGTGCGAGGCGGAGTACCTGGCGCTGCCCGAAGGCACCCCGGCGGCGATAGGCCGCTGGTACGCCCTCCCCGCCGAGGACGCGACCGAGGGTTCTGTCGACCCGTACCGCTACGTCGTCGCGTCGGCCGTCACGGTGCACCACGGCCCGCTGGCGGCCGGGGTCGACTTCGGGTTCGCCCGCGACGCCGCCGACCGCTGCGGGATCTACTACATCGGCGACGACCTCCGGATCGACGGAGTCGAGCGCATCGAACTGCCGGGCGGCGAAGGCTACGACGACGTGGTCGCCGAGCACGGCGTCCGCTCCGAGCGGGTGTCGCCGGGGAACACGGACCTCAGCCGGTACGTCGAGGCCGTCGCCCGCAAGGGCCGCATCGTGGTGACCGTGAGCGCGCAGGCGCCGTACGACGCGGCGCAGTCCACCACGGTGTCGGGCAGCAAGGTGGACGAGGAACTGCGCGGACGGGTGTCGGACGCGCTCGTGCTGATGCTGGAGCGGTTGCGTGAGCGGGGCGAGTGACGTCGTCCGGGGACGGCGCCGGCGACTTCCCGCGCGATCCGGACTCGCGGTGCGCGACGAAGCCGGGAAGCCGGGGCGGACCGGCTAGCGTTGCCGTCATGAGCGCTGCGAACCCCGGCAATCCCGGCACCCCGCCCACCTCCGGCACCGCCGGCAACCCCGGCACCCCCCATGCCGCACACGGCTTCGAGACGCTGGCCATCCACGCCGGCCAGGAGCCCGACCCGCTGACCGGCGCGGTCGTCCCGCCGATCTACCAGGTGTCGACGTACAAGCAGGACGGCGTCGGCGGCCTGCGCGGCGGCTACGAGTACAGCCGCTCGGCCAACCCGACGCGGACCGCGCTGGAGGAGTGCGTCGCGGCGCTGGAAGCGGGCGCGCGCGGACTTGCGTTCGCGTCCGGACTGGCCGCCGAGGACTGCCTGCTGCGCACGGTGTGCAAGCCGGGCGACCACGTGGTGATCCCGAACGACGCGTACGGCGGCACGTACCGCCTGTTCGCCAAGGTCTTCGACCGCTGGGGCCTGGACTGGACCCCGGCGCACTCCGGCGACGCGGACGCGGTGCGCAAGGCGATCCGCCCCGGCGTCACCAAGGTCATCTGGTGCGAGACGCCCAGCAACCCCCTCCTCGGCGTGGCGGACATCGCGCAACTCGCGGACATCGCCCTGGAGTCGGGGGCGCTGCTGGTGGTCGACAACACCTTCGCGTCGCCGTACCTCCAGCAGCCGCTGACGCTCGGTGCGGACGTCGTCGTGCACTCGACCACGAAGTACATGGGCGGTCACTCGGACGTCGTCGGCGGGGCGCTCGTCGCGGCCGACGCGGAACTCGGCGAGCGGCTGGCGTACCACCAGAACGCGATGGGCGCGGTGGCCGGGCCGTTCGACGCGTGGCTGACGCTGCGCGGGATCCGGACCCTCGGCGTACGCATGGACCGGCACTGCGCCAACGCCGAGCGCGTCGTCGAACTGCTGCGCGGCCACTCGGCCGTCGCCGAGGTGCTGTACCCCGGCCTGCCGGGCCACCCGGGCCACGACGTCGCGGTCAAGCAGATGAAGGCGTTCGGCGGCATGGTGTCGTTCCGGGTGACCGGCGGCGAGGAGCGTGCCGTCGACGTCTGCAACCGCGCGCAGCTGTTCACGCTCGGCGAGTCGCTGGGCGGCGTCGAGTCGCTGATCGAGCACCCGGGGCGCATGACGCACGCGTCGGCGGCCGGTTCGGCGCTGGAGGTCCCGGCGGACCTGGTACGCCTGTCCGTCGGCATCGAATCCGCCGACGACCTGCTGGCCGACCTGGAGCAGGCCCTGCGCTGACGCCCGGCGCCCGCAATTGGCACGCGGCGGGGCCGGGACGCGCCGCAAGAGCGCGTCCCGGCCCGTCCGCGGGCGGAGTTCGGCCGGTCAGGTCGCGATGCGCCCCGCCGCCATGCAGTCGGTGCACGACGCGAACGCCGAGCCGTCCGACTTCAGGATGTCCACCGACACCGCTCCGCTGCGGCTGAACCCCCACAGGAACATCACCCCGGGCAGCCCCGGCACCCGGTCGGTGGCCATGTTGCCGGTGCCGGCGTCGTCGGTGAGGCGCCCGCGCAGTGACGTGGGCGGCGCGGTCGGTCCGATCGCCACGGCGACGACCAGCGAGTATCCGGCGGGCGCGTACTCGCCGGGGTTGAGGACGGCCACGTCCAGCCCGCCCGGGCGCGGCAGGAACCGGCACGAGCTGACGACACCGGTGGAATCGTCCGACATCAGGTCGCCGATGCACCAACCCTGGGCGTGCACCCATGCGTTCGCGCCCAGGCCGACGGACGTGCGCGGGATGGGCCGACTCGGGTCGGTGGGCGCCGGGCCCGGCGGCGACGGATTGGGCGAAGGCCCCGCGTGGCGCTCCGTCGGGGCCGGGACGGTGACGACGGCCGCCGTGGCGAGCCCTGCGCCGACCACGACGACGGCGATCAACCGGGCGAACCGCAGCCGGAAGGCGGTACGCCGGGCGCGCCGCGAGCCGCCCGGCGGCAGCGGGCGCATCGGGTAGTCGGGCGGCGTCGCGGCAGGGGACGGTTCGATGGTGATGCTCATGCCACCGCCCCCGCCCTGGATCGTCCGGCGGCGGATCGTCCGGCGGCGGATCGTGCAGTGACGGATCTTCCGGCGGCCGCATCCGCGAAAGGCGTCCCCTTATGCGCTCGGTCGCAGCGCTGCTCGCTCATCGGCCCTCCTCGGACCGGACAGCCGGGAGACACACGGCTGTCGGCGTCGTTTCCGACCCCGTATGGAGTTTGTCGGCCACTTCTTACGCGATGCCCGGCGCACGGGTCGGGAAACGCCCGACGAACTCGGCAGGGCGGCGAGTCGGCACACCAAGGCGGCGAGTCGCGGCCGCGCCGCGGTGCGGTCGCCAACTCCCGTGCTACGCATGGGGTTCCGGGCTGCCGCTCGGGTGCGCGGAGCCCACCTCCGCCGAACCCGGTGCAGCCGACCCGTGCCTGACGCCGACCCCCGCGGTCCACGTGACGGCCTCCCGCGAACGCCGCCGATCCGCGGGGCCGGTCTGCCCGGCGGAGCCGGGGAACGCCGGCGCGGACCCGGCGGCGGCCAGCCGGGCCGCGGCCCGTTCGTACGCCGAGCGCACCGTCGCCTCGCGCACCGCCAGCGCCTCGGCCGTGTCGAACTCGTCGAGCCGCGCGTACGCCCGCAGCACCGTGACCGCCCGCTCCAACCGCGTCAGCCCGTCCAGCCCCCGCAGCACCTCGTCGCGGGCCCGCGCCGCCTCGGCGTCCGTGCACGAACCCGGTTCGCCCGCCCCGACCGAGGCCCCGACTCCGGCAGCGGGCGCGACCCCGGCCCACACCCCCGCAGGGCCGTCCGCCGAGCCGCCCGCCGCCCCGGGCCCGCCCCGGTACGGTCGCCGCACCGGCTGCGGACGCCACGGCAACGGCCGCCACGGGTCCAGGTATCCGGCCACCAGCGCCCGGTGCGCGATCCGCGTCGGATCCGGTTCCGCGGAGTGGCGCCACTTCAGATAGGTGCGGGCCAGCGCCCTGTTGACCCGTCGCTCCGCACGCGCGGGATCGCCGGTCAGGAGTTCGGCGGTATGCAGCAGCCGGTCCCCCACGGCGCGGACGAACGCGTCGAACTCACGTTGATCGCGGCGATGCACGACACCTCCCGGCGATGCGGCTTGTGGTGTGCACTTGTTCCACCAGGGGAGCGAATAGATTCCCTTGACCGGAATATCACGCGTAGACCTATATCTGGACCGGTTTCCCGAGGTTTCCTCACCGCGAAGATCGCTGGGTCGATCCCGGAAAGTCCGTTTCACGCTGCCCGGTTGCGCCTGCCGCATGCCCGCCTCCGCGGACGACATGCGCGGGACGCGGTGAGCGGACATCCCGTACGCCGTGCCGGTAGGGGCCCTATCCTTCGTGCCACCACATCCCCACGACGAGTGAGCCGCAATGACACCCGACCTGGCGTCCGACGACGCGCTGTACGACCGGATGCAGCACGAGGTCGCGCTGTTCGCGCGGCGCGCCGAGCAGACCCGCCTGGGTGCGGCCGGCGAATTGCGCTACACCATGGACCGCGCGGCGTACCTGCTTCTCGGCCGCCTCGAGGACGAGGGCCCCATGGGCGTGAAGGCGCTCGCCCAAGCCATGTCGATCGACTCGTCGACCGTCACGCGGCAGGTGACGCCGCTGGTCGAGCAGGGGTACGTCGACCGCGTGCCCAACCCCGACGACGGCCGCGCGGTCCTGCTGCGGCTGTCCGAGATGGGCCTCGACCGGCTGCACCAGGTCCGCCGGGCGCGCATCCAGCTGATGGCCGAGATGTGCGGCGACTGGGCGGCCGAGGACCGCGAGCGCTTCACCGACCTGCTGACCCGGTTCAACCAGGCGATGGTGCGGCGCCAGGCGGCGCGTACGGCGGCCGAGGCACAGGCCGCGTCCGAGGACTGAGCGGGCACGACTGACGGTTCGTCAGCCCCGCGGCGCGCAAGGCTCCGCCGCGCACAAAGCGCGTCACGCGCAAAGCCTGCCGCGCGCAAAGGCCCCGCCGATTCAGGGTTGTCCCCGACGCGCCCCGCGAGCCGTCCGGGCCACCATGAACCCACCGATCGCCGCGGCGTTCCGGTGGCGCCAAGTACGGGACCCCGCCTGTACGCCGAACGCCACCGCCGCGCGGTGAGGCCCCGGGGGGAGGTCTCACCGCGCGGGGCTCCGCACCGATACGTTCGGCCCGCATCGACCCGGGCCGTACGTAGGGCGTCCAGGGGGACACCCGGTGCACCGCGGAGCCGGCGGCCCCGCGGCGATCGGCCCACCCGGCCCGCCGACAGCCGCTCTGCCGCGTTCCGCGGTTCGACGGCCCAGCGGCGGAGGAGGATGTCCCGGTGGCTGCAACCGGATCACCGCTGACGGTCGTCCTCGTCGACGACCACGAGGGGTTCCGCAGGCTGGCGACCCGGCTGCTGACCTCGTGGGGGTACCAGGTCGTGGGGGAGGCGGCCGACGGCCCCGGCGGTGTCGAGGCGGCCCGGCGGCTGCGTCCCGACCTGGTGCTGCTCGATGTGCAGCTCCCGGGGTACGACGGCTTCACCGCGGCCGGCCGGATCCGGGCGGACGACGCGGGGGTGGGGATCGTGCTGATATCCGGGCGGGCGCGCGACGACTACGGCGACCGCATCGCGGGGGCGCACGCGGACGGCTACATCTCGAAGGAAGAGCTCTCGCCGCAGAGCCTGGCCGCGACCCTGCGCGCGTCGGGGACACCGCGCCCGCCGACCGTGCAGCACCCGGCCCCGGAAGCCTCGGCCCCGGAAGCCTCGGCCCCGGAAAGCCCGGCCCCCGAAACCCCCGGTGACCTGCCCGCCGCGGACGACCGGTGAACCGCAGCACGCGCGTCACCCGGGCCATCATCGCGTGCCAGGTCGCCGCGACCCTCCTCGCGATCACCGCGGTCCGCTACGGCGGCTACCACCTCACCTGGTCCGAGACGATCAGCCGCACCGTGCTGCCGCTGCTCGCCGGATGGGCGTTCACCTGGTGCGCCGTCGTCGCCGCGGAACGCCGCCGCCCGGGCGACACGATCTGGCCGATGCTGCTCGCCGCCGCGATGTGCACGCTGATCCTGTTCGGCGGGGTGCACCACAAAGTCACGTTCCTCGTCGGCTTCTTCGCCGACTGGCTGGTCATGGGCGTGATCGCCCACGTCATGACCGACTTCGCGCGCGGCGACGCGTACCCGCGGCTGCGCCGTGCGCTGCTGGCCGCCGCGTACGTCACCACCGGCCCCTGCGTGGTCGTGTGGTTCTGGCTCGGCGGCGGCTGGGACGTCCCGCCGCGCGACCTGCTCGCCGAGACCGACGTCGGCACCATCTCGCCGCGCCGCGCCGACATCGTGTTCTCGATGCTGCCGACCATCGTGTACGTCGTCGCGCTCACCCTCTTCTGCGTCCGCTGGTGGACCGCGAGCCGGCTGCTGCGCCGCGGCTGGACCCCGGTGCTGCTCGGCAACATCGGCATGACCGGCGTCTACGTCTACACGGGCCTGATGGTCATGGTCCCCGCGCTGCGCTCGACCTACGGCACCGGCATCGCCGCCGCCCGCGTCTCCCTCGCCGTATGGCCGCTGTTCCTGCTGGCCGGCATGATCCGGGCCCGCGCGGGGCGCTCGGTGGCCGCCGACCTGGCCGCCGAACTCGGCCACTCGCCCCCGCCGCCCGGCCGCCTGCAAGGTGCCCTGGCCCGCTCGCTGCGCGACCCGAGCCTGCGGTTGATCTACTACCGGCCCGCGTACGACGACCACGTCGACCCCGACGGCCGGCCGAGCCCGCTGCCGGAGCCCGGGCCAGGGCGTGCGGTCATCGCCCTCCCCGGCGTCGGCGCCATCGCGTACGACCCCGCACTCGACGAATCCCCGGACCTCATCTGGGCGGTGGCCGCCACCGCGCGGCTGCTGATGGAGAACGAGCGCCTGCACGCCGAGGTCCGGGCGCAGCTCGCCGAGGTCCGCGCGTCGCGTACGCGCATCGTCGAGGCGGGCCTCGCCGCGCGCCGCCGGATCGAGCGCGACCTGCACGACGGCGCGCAGCAGCGGCTGGTGACGCTGGCGCTGATGCTGCGGGTGGCGCGTACCCAGATCCCGGGCGACGACCCCGCGCTCGCCGCGAGCCTCGACGAATGCGCCGGGGAGCTCAAGCTCGCCATCGCCGAACTGCGCGAACTGGCCCGCGGCATCCACCCGGCGGTGCTGACCGAGGCCGGGCTCGGTGCCGCGCTCGTGTCGCTCGCCGAGCGGTCGCCGGTGCCCGCCGAGGTGGTCGCGGTGCCCGACGACCGGTTTCCGCCGGGTATCGAGGAAGCGGTGTACTTCGTGGTCAGCGAGTCGCTGGCCAACGCCGCGAAACACGCCGGCGCCGCCCGCGTGACGGTCGCGGTCCATCAAGGGGAAGGGACGATGACGGTGGAGATAGCCGACGACGGAGTGGGCGGCGCGGATCCGTACGGCGGCTCGGGCCTGCGCGGACTCGCGGACCGCGTCGAGGCGTTGGACGGCGTGCTGACCGTGCACAGCCCCGACGGCCACGGCACCCGGATCCTCGCGGAGCTGCCGTGCGCGTCGTGATCGCGGACGATGCCTTGTTGTTTCGCGAGGGCGTCGCACGCTTGCTGGCCGAGGCCGGCTTCACCGTGGTCGGACAGGCGGGCGATCCGGACGGGCTGGTCGCGCTGGTCCGCACCGAGCACCCCGACGTCGCGATCGTCGACATCCGCATGCCGCCGACGCACACGACCGAGGGGCTGGACGCCGCCGTCATCCTCGACTCCGTGCGCCCCGGCATCGGCGTGCTCGTGCTGTCCCAGTACGTCGAGGGCCACCACGCGGTACGCCTGCTGGGCGGCGACGCACCGGGCCGCGGCTACCTGCTCAAGGAGAGCGTCACCGACCTCGACCTGTTCGCCGCCGCGATACGCACGGTCGCGGACGGCGGCGTCGTCGTCGATCCGGAGGTGGTCGCCGGCATGCTCGGCCGCCGCCGCACCGGCGGGGCACTCGCGGGACTGTCGGACCGCGAGACGGAGGTGCTCTCGCTGATGGCGCAGGGACGTTCCAACCAGGCCATCTGCACCGAACTCTTCCTCAGCCCGAAGACCGTCGAGACGCACGTGCGCAACATCTTCGGAAAGCTCGAACTCCCGCAGGGCGCGGACGGGAACCGGCGGGTGCTGGCGGTTCTGACCTTCCTCCGCGAGGGGAAGATCGGCCGGTGACACACTGAGGGCATGAGTTCGCTCTCACCCCAGTCGGTCTCACTGGACGACATCCGCGTCGCGCACAAACTGCTGGACGGTGTCGCCCGCGTCACGCCCCTCGCGGGCTGCCGCGCGCTGACCGAGCGCATCGGCGGTCCCGTCCACCTCAAGTGCGAGAACCTCCAGCGCACCGGCTCCTTCAAGATCCGCGGCGCGTACGTGCGCATCGCGGGCCTCACCGAGGACGAGCGGGCGCGCGGCGTCGTCGCGGCCAGCGCCGGCAACCACGCGCAGGGCGTCGCGCTCGCCGCGCAACTGCTCGGCGTGCGGTCCACGGTCTTCATGCCGGCCGGAGCGCCACTGCCGAAGATCGCCGCGACGCGCGGCTACGGAGCCGAGGTGCTGCTTGAGGGCACCAACGTCGAGCACTGCCTGGTCGCCGCCAGGGCCTACTCCGAGGCGACCGGCGCGGTGTTCATCCACCCCTTCGACCACGAGGACATCGTCGCGGGCCAGGGCACGGTCGGCCTGGAGATCCTGGAGCAGTGCCCGGAGGTGCGCACGATCCTCGTCGGCACGGGCGGCGGCGGCCTGCTCGCGGGCGTCGCGGTCGCGGTCAAGGCGCTGCGCCCGGACATCAAGGTGATCGGCGTGCAGGCGGCCTCGGCGGCCGCGTACCCGCCCTCGCTCGCGGCGGGCCGCCCGGTCGCGCTGCCGTCGGTGACGACGATGGCGGACGGCATCGCGGTGGGCTGCCCCGGCGACGTCCCCTTCGCGCTGATCCGCGAACTGGTCGACGGGGTGCGCACGGTGGGCGAGGAGTCGCTGTCGCAGGCGCTGCTGCTGTGCATGGAACGGGCCAAGCTGGTCGTCGAGCCGGCGGGGGCGGCGTCCGTCGCGGCACTGCTGGAGGCGGGCGGGTCGCAGTCGTACGTCACCATCGAGCCGCCCGTGGTCGCGGTCCTGTCCGGCGGCAACGTCGACCCGCTGCTGATGCTGCGCGTGCTGCGGCACGGCCTCGCGGCGGCCGGGCGGTACCTGTCGCTGCGGGTACGCATCCCCGACCGTCCCGGCGCGCTGGCCACGCTGCTCGCCGAACTGGCCGCGACGGACGCCAACGTCGGGAACGTGACGCACGTGCGTACCGACGCGTCGCTGCAACTGGGCGAGGTGGAGGTCGAGCTCCAGTTGGAGACCAAGGGGGTCGAGCACTGCCGTGAGGTGATCGCGACGATGACCGAAGCGGGGTACCCGGTCACCGAGGCGTGAGTCCCGGGGGCGCCGACACGCGTGGCCGGTACTTGCCCTCACGCTGTGTCAGTGCGCTTTGCTTGGCTGGTGACGACCCGTGGCCGGGGGAAAACCGGTCGCGCGGGTTCGGGCGGCGCGGCAGGGTGGAAAGCGACACGCACAAGATCGGATACGCGTCCGGTCGCGACGGCCGCCGATCCGGCCGCGCGCCCCCAATCACGACCGACGCGGAACACCGCCCGAGGAGTGATCCAACGACATGCAGGATGCGATCGTCGCCGAAGGTCTGGTCAAGACTTTCGGCGAAGTACGGGCGCTCGACGGCGTCGATCTCAATGTGCCGACGGGGACCGTCCTCGGCCTGCTCGGGCCGAACGGGGCGGGGAAGACCACGACCGTGCGCGTGCTCACCACGCTGCTCACCCCGGACTCGGGCCACGCGACCGTGGCCGGCTTCGACGTGGTGAAACAGCCCAACCAGGTCCGTCGCTCGATCGGGCTCTCCGGGCAGTTCGCCGCCGTCGACGAGTATCTGACGGGGCGTGAGAACCTCCAGATGGTCGGCGAGCTCTACCAGATGAGCGCGAAGGCCTCGAAGGTCCGTGCGGGGGAGCTGCTCGACTGGTTCAACCTCGCGGACGCCGCGGACCGGCCGGCCAAGACGTACTCCGGCGGTATGCGCAGGCGCCTGGACCTGGCCGCCGCCCTGGTGGTCCGTCCGCCGGTGATGTTCATGGACGAGCCGACCACGGGCCTCGACCCGCGCAACCGCCTCGCGCTGTGGGACGTGATCCAGAACCTCGTCGCCGACGGCACCACGCTGCTGCTGACCACGCAGTATCTGGAGGAGGCCGACCACCTCGCGCACGACATCATGGTGGTCGACCACGGCAAGGTGATCGCGCGCGGCACCGCCGACCAGCTCAAGGCCCAGGTGGGCGGCGAGCGCGTCGAGGTGGTCGTGCACGACCGCGAGCTGATCGGCACCGCGACCGAGGTGCTGCGCGCCTTCAGCCGCGACGGCGTGGCCGTCGACCAGCACACCCGCCGCCTGACCGTTCCGGTGCAGGGCGGCGCGAAGCTGCTCGCCGAGGTCATCCGCGAACTCGACCAGCGCGGCATCGAGATCGACGACATCGGGCTGCGCCGCCCGACCCTCGACGACGTGTTCATCTCGCTCACCGGCCACCACGCCGAAGGCGCCGACGAGAACGGCGACAACGGCGACGACGACGGCGGCACCGAACGCCGTGGCGCCGACTCGGCCGCGACCACCCGGAAGGACTCCGCCCGATGACGACCGAAGCCGTGGCGAAGGGCTCCATTTCGCCCACCTCCCTCGCGCCGACCCCGCGCGGCGGGCTGGTGCAGTCGATCCACGACTCGCTCGTCATCGCCAAGCGCAACCTGATCCGCATGACCCGGATCCCGGAGATCGTCGTCTTCGGCATGATCCAGCCGGTCATGTTCGTGCTGCTGTTCGCGTACGTCTTCGGCGGCTCGATCAACGTCGACGGGTCGACCGACCCGAAGATGTTCCGCGAGTTCCTGATGGCCGGCATCTTCGCGCAGACCGTGACGTTCGCGACCGCGGGTTCGAGCGCCGGTATCGCCGAGGACATGACCAAGGGGCTCATCGACCGCTTCCGGTCGTTGCCGATGGCGCGCGGCGCGGTGCTCACCGGGCGGACCATCGCCGACCTCGTGCAGACGGCGCTGACCATGGTCGTGCTGATCGTGGTGGCGCTGCTGGTGGGCTGGCGGGTCCACGAGGGCATCCCGAAGGCGCTCGGCGCGATCGCGCTGATGCTGCTGCTGGGTTACTCGTTCACCTGGATCGGCGCGCTGATCGGCCTGTCCGTGCGGACCCCGGAGGCGGCCACGTCGGCGGGCCTGATCTGGCTGTTCCCGCTGACGTTCGTGTCCAACGCGTTCGTGCCGACGGCGGGGATGCCGACGTGGCTCCAGCACATCGCGGACTGGAACCCGTTCAGTGCCACCGTGCAGGCCGGACGCGTGCTGTTCGGCAACCCCGGGGTGTCCGAGTCGGACGCCTGGCCGATGCAGCACCCGGTGTGGGCGTCGCTGCTGTGGTCGCTGCTGATCATCGTGCTGTTCCGGACGCTCGCGGTGCGCAAGTACCGCTCGGCGACCGCCTGATCGGCGCGGCAACGTGGAAGGGCCCCGGCTTCGGCCGGGGCCCTTCCACGTTCTGCGGTGCTCTGCGGTCTTCCACCGTGTTCTGCGGGTTCGCCCTGCCGGGCGGGGGTGGTCAGCCGGTGTAGGGCTTGACCTCGATGATCTCGACGTTCATCGACTTGCCGTTGGGCAGCTCGTAGCTGCCGCTGTCGCCGATCTTCTTGCCGTTGATCGCGGTGCCGAGCGGCGAGGCGGGTGAGTAGACCTCGACGTCGTTGCCGACGTCCTCGCGCGAGCCGAACAGGAACGTCATGGTGTCGTCCTTGTCACCCTCGAACGCGACCGTCACGATCATGCCCTGGCTCACCACACCGTTGTCCGCGGGCGCCTCGCCGACCTTCGCGTTGTCCAGGAGGCCCTTGAGCTGGCGGATGCGCAGCTCCTGCTTGCCCTGCTCCTCCTTGGCCGCGTGGTAGCCGGCGTTCTCCTTGAGGTCGCCCTCCTGACGGGCTTCCTCGATCTTGGCGGCCAGCTCGGTACGGCCGGGACCCGACAGGTGCTCCAGCTCGGCGGTGAGCCGGTCGTACGCCTCCTGGGTGAACCAGGTGACGTTGTCGCTGGTCTGGGTCACGGATGCTCCTCGTCGGTCATGGAACGTGTTCTCGCCCCGGATAAGTCAGCGCCCCTTCACCATCCGGGGCCATGTGCGCCGCCGGCGATGAAGGGACGAAACCCCGAGACTAACAATTTCCCAGGCTGACCGGCACTCATGCGCCCGTCATGGAAGCGGCAGGGGAACGCCGCCCGCCGCCGCTCAGACGATGCGGCAGCCGTCCAGCTCCGCGGTGTTGGGCCGGTCCGTGGTCTGGAGCACCTCGGTGAGCGTCGTGTTCGACACACCCGCCGGGACGCGGACCTCCTTGCGCCCCACCTCGGCGCCGTCCCCGCCGCGCGAACGCAGCACGCAGACGGCCTCCTTGCCCTTGTCCTTGCGGACCTCGACCTGCACCTCGACGGAACGGTCGGACGTCACGCGGTAGCTCGGAATACTCGCCGTCACGTCGCGGTTGGCCTGGTCGAGACCGATCCATACGGTCCCGGAGACCAGCAGCACCAGGAAGACGACGAAGGCGATCCGCAGCTTGCGGTCCTTGCCCCGCACGGGGGCGCGGCGGCCGTAGCGGTCGCGGGAGAGCGCGCCATCTGAACCGGCCGAACCGGCGGTCTGGGTCACTGGTCCACTCCCGTGGCTCGGTCCGCGGACCGGCGGGTTTCGCCCGGGCCCACTGCTTCGGCCACTATATGACGGGTCTCCGGAGCACAAGGGGGCCGCCTCCGCAGAGCCCGGGGGCGCTATCAGGAGGAGCGACTTTTCCCGTGAGTGAGCGGCTGAGGCTGATGGCGGTGCACGCGCACCCCGACGACGAGTCCAGCAAGGGCGCGGCCACCATGGCGCGGTACGTACGCGAGGGTGCGGAGGTCCTCGTCGTCACCTGTACCGGGGGCGAGCGCGGATCCGTCCTCAACCCCAAGCTCCAGGGCGACCCGGAGATCGAGGCGAACATCGACGAGGTCCGCCGCAAGGAGATGGACGCGGCGCGCGAGATCCTCGGCGTCGAGCAGGCGTGGCTGGGCTTCGTCGACTCGGGGCTGCCCGAGGGCGACCCGCTGCCGCCGCTGCCGGACGGCTGTTTCGCACTCCAGTCGGTGGAGAAGGCCGCGGAGCCGCTGGTGCGCCTGATGCGCGAGTTCCGGCCGCATGTCGTGACGACGTACGACGAGAACGGCGGCTACCCGCACCCCGACCACATCCAGACCCACAAGGTGAGCGTCGCGGCGTTCGACGCCGCGGGCGACCCGGACGCGTACCGCGAGGCCGGCGAGCCCTGGCAGCCGCTCAAGCTCTACTACAACCAAGGCATTTCGCGGGTCCGCGTGCAGGCGCTGCACGAGGCGATGGTGGCGCGCGGCCTGGAGTCGCCGTACGGCGAATGGCTGGAGCGCTGGGGCGACCGCGACGAGCGCGACATCACCACGCGCGTGCCGTGCGCCGACTACTTCGGGCTCCGCGACCAGGCGCTGATCGCACACGCGACCCAGGTGGACCCGGACGGCTTCTGGTTCCGGGTGCCGCTGGAGGTCCAGCAGGAGGTCTGGCCCACCGAGGACTACGAACTCGTCCGCTCGCTGGTCGACACCGACCTCCCCGAGGACGACCTCTTCGCCGGCATCCGGGCCGCCGCGAACGTCTGATCGACCCGCGGCGCCGCGCCGTCCCCCATATGAGCGACCCGACGGCCGCCCCTCTTTTCTCATGCGCACAAGCGCATGCGACCCTTGGGGGGCGGCCGTTTGTGTGCGCCCGCCGCATCCGTCGACTGGAGGAACCCCATGACCGACCTCGCCCTGCAGCTTGCCGCGCTGGAGGAGGACAAGGTCACCCCCGGCCTGTTGGGTTTCACCGTCGTCGCGGTGCTCGCGGCAGCGACCTGGCTGCTGCTCCGCTCCATGAACAAGCAGATCAAGCGCGTCAACTTCGAAGAGGCCCCGGTCCGGCGGGAGGTGCCGGTGCAGCGCGGTGACACGTCCGATGCCGCCGACGCCGAGCCGGCCGGCGACGCCGCCGCCGACGACGGGACCGCCGAGGGCGCCGAGAACCGCGAGACACAGGGCAACGGCGCCAAGTAGCCGGGGGGTCGTCCTGCGAGGATGGCGGCATGAGCAACCGCCTTGCGGGATCCACCTCGCCGTATCTGCTGCAGCACGCGGACAACCCCGTCGACTGGTGGCCTTGGGGGGAGGCGGCGTTCGCGGAGGCGCGGCGGCGGGATGTGCCGATTCTGCTGAGTGTCGGATACGCGGCTTGCCACTGGTGCCATGTGATGGCGCACGAATCGTTCGAGGACGCGGAGGTCGCGGCGTACCTCAACGGGCACTTTGTGGCCGTCAAGGTGGATCGTGAGGAACGTCCGGACGTCGACGCGGTCTACATGGAGGCCACGACCCGGATGACCGGCCAGGGGGGCTGGCCGATGACGGTGTTCTGTACGCCCGACGGGGAGCCGTTCTACTGCGGGACGTACTACCCGCCCGCGCCCCGGCACGGCATGCCGAGTTTCCGGCAGTTGCTGGAGGCCGTCGTGGACGCGTGGCGCGACCGCCGGGACGACGTGGTGGCGAGCGGCGCCAAGGTGGCGCAGGAACTGGCCGCCCCGCGCGGCGGGCTGGTGGGTGCGCCGCCGCCCGACGCCGAGGACCTGGACGCCGCGTTGCAGGCGTGCGTCCGCGACTACGACGAGGCGCGGGGCGGGTTCGGCGGTGCCCCGAAGTTCCCGCCGTCGATGCTGCTGGAGTTCCTGCTGCGCCACCACGCGCGCACGGGCGTGCGGGTGGCGCTGGACATGGTCGAGCACTCCTGCGCGGCGATGGCGCGCGGCGGCATGTACGACCAGCTCGGCGGCGGCTTCGCCCGCTACTCGGTCGATGCGGAATGGATCGTTCCGCACTTCGAGAAGATGTTGTACGACAACGCGCTGCTGATCCGCGTCTACACGCATCTGTGGCGCAGCACCGGCTCGGCCTTCGCCCGCCGCGTCGCCCTGGAGAGCGCCGACTTCCTGGTCCGCGAACTGCGTACGCCCGAGGGCGGGTTCGCCTCCGCACTGGACGCCGACAGCCTCGACGCGTCGGGCAAGTCCGTGGAGGGCGCGTTCTACGCCTGGACGCCCGCCCAACTCGCCGACGTGCTCGGGCCGGACGACGGGGCCTGGGCGGCACGGCTCTTCGCGGTCTCCGAGACCGGCACGTTCGAGCACGGCATGTCGGTCCTGCAGCTGCTCGCCGACCCCGACGACCCGGCCCGCTACGACTCGGTGCGCGAGCGGTTGTTCCGCGCCCGCGCCGAGCGCACCCCGCCGGCGCGCGACGACAAAGTGGTCGCCGCCTGGAACGGCCTGGCCATCGCCGCGCTGGCGGAGGCCGGCGCGCTGTTCGACCGGCCGGACCTGGTCGAGGCCGCCATCGCGGCGGGCGACCTGCTGGTCAGCGTGCACCTGGGAGCCGCCGGGGCCGCACCCGCGCACACGGCGGACGCCGCGGACGACGCGGAGCACGGCGACGACCACGGGCAGGACTGGGGCGACCGGCTGGCGCGTACCTCGCGCGACGGCGCCGCCGGGCCGAACGCCGGTGTCCTGGAGGACTACGCGGACACCGCCGAGGGCTTCCTCGCGCTGTACGCCGTGACCTCGGACGACGCGTGGCTGACCTTCGCGGGCGTGCTGCTCGACGTGGTCCTGGGCCACTTCACCGGCGAGAACGGGGAGTTCTTCGACACCGCGGACGACGCCGAGCAGCTGTTCCGGCGCCCGCAGGACCCGACGGACAATGCGACGCCGTCCGGCTGGACCGCGGTGGCGGGCGCGCTGCTGTCGTACGCGGCGTACACCGGCTCCGCCGAACACCGCGACGCGGCCGGTGTGGCCCTCGGCCTGGTGCGCCCGCTCGGCCGGCAGGCGCCGCGCGCGATCGGCTGGGGGCTCGCGGTGGCCGAGGCGTGGCTCGACGGACCGCGCGAGATCGCGGTGGTGGGCCCGTTCGACGACGCGGCGACGCGCGCACTGCGCCGGGTCGCCCTGATGGCGACGGCCCCGGGGGCGGTGGTCGCGGTGGGTGAGCCCGCGGAGGACGGCGGCGGCCCGGTGGCGCTGCTGCGCGACCGTCCGCTCCAGGACGGCCACCCCGCCGCCTACGTGTGCAGGCATTTCGTGTGCCGCGCGCCGACCGGCGACGCGGCGGAACTCGCCGCCCAGGTCGGCAGTCGTGACGCCGGGTAACGCTATCGTTTCGTGACGTAGCGCCAGAATTCGCATGCCGTACATGCATACTGAGTATCGTGCTTCGCATGCATACTGAGTATGCTTCCCTTGCAGAACCAACTCAGGGGGATGTCGGCTTATGCGTGTATTTGTTGTGCTCCGAAGGAAGTTGTCGGAACTTCGCACGGGGGCGCCACCCGGTTGGGCGTTGCTCTTCCTGGCCCTGTCCGTCGTCGCGTACCTCGGGGTGCGGGGCCTGACCAAGCCCTCGATGGTCGACCTGGTGGTCTACCGCGCGGAGGGCGCCGCGGTCGCGGCCGGCATCGACCTGTACGGGCCGCTGGCGACCCCGCACGACCTGCCCGCGACCTATCCGCCGTTCGCCGCGATGCTGTTCACCGTCCTGATCCTGCCGCCCTACGAGGCGCTCCGGGTCACCGTGATCGGCCTCAACATCGTGCTGCTGTTCGTGGTGGCCCTGCTCTCCTGCCGCCTCGCCGGCGTCGACGGCCGCCGCCGCACGACCGTCGCGGTCGTCGTCACCGCCGTCGGCATCTGGGCCGAACCGGTGTTCACCACCTTCCGCTACGGCCAGATCAACCTGCTCCTGCTCGCGCTGATCCTCGCCGACTTCACCCGCCCGGCCACCGCCCGCACGCGCGGCGTCGCGCTCGGCATCGCGGCCGGGATCAAGGTGACCCCCGGCATCTTCGTGCTCTACCTGCTGCTGACCCGCAGGTTCCGCGAAGCCGCCGTCGCCACCGGTACGTTCGCGGTCACGGTCCTGGTCGGCGTAGTGGCGCTGCCCGAGGCGAGCCGCCGCTTCTGGGGCGAACTGGTCTGGGACGCCAACCGCGTCGGCCGCCTGGAGAACGCCGCCAATCAATCGATCCGCGGCCTGATCGTGCGCATCACGCACACGCGCGAACCGGACAAGGCCTGGTTCCTCCTGGTCGCGATCGTCGCGGCGGCCGGCCTGGCGTGCGCGGTCTTCGCCCATCGCCGGCTCGGGGACCGGTGGGGCCTGCCGGTGTGCGCCGTGACCGGCCTGCTCATGGCGCCCATCGCGTGGACCCACCACTGGGTCTGGTGCGTGCCGATCGCCGTGCTGCTGTGGGCCGATGCCCGCCGGGCGCTTGCCGCCGTCGCAATCTTCTGGACCTTCGCGGTCTGGGCGGTGCCGCATGTGGCGTTCGTGGAACTGGACTTCGCGCCGTGGCAGACCGCGCTCTCGGCCTGGTACATCCTGTTCGGTCTCGGCTTCCTGGCGTTCGCCGCGTGGCAGGCGCGGCGGGCGGCCCGGCCGGTCGCCGCGGTCAGCGCGCCACGGCGGCCGGCCGCGTCGGTGGGCGGCACCCCCGTGCCCTGAGCCCCGCCGCCGCGTACCCCGGCATCCCGCCCGCTACATCGTGTGCAGGCCCGACGCGAGGAAGCGGAGCGCCTCGTCGACCACGTCGACCGGGTCGCGGACGAAGTCGTTCTCGGCCCACAGCAGCATCGACTCGTTGAGCACCCCGACGACCGCGGCCGCCGCGTAACGCGGCTCCAGGTCGTCGGGGTCCCGTCCGGAACGCGCCGCGAACACCTCGGCCATCATCCGCATCGTCTCGCGCTGCTGGTGGTACGAGCGGGCCTGGACGGCCGGTTCGGCGACCGTCAGCCGCATCCGCATCTTCATCTCCGCGCGGCCCTCGCCCATCAGCGCCCGCAGCGGCCCCAGCACGGCCTGGCGAACCGTTTCGACAATGGGGGTGCCGAGCGGGACGTCGCGCAGCGCCTGCATGATCACCGGGTCGTACTCGTCGGTCAGCACGACGTCTTCCTTGGTGGGGAAGTACCGGAAGAACGTGCTGGGCGACACCTCGGCCGCGTCGGCGATCTGGTCGACGGTGGTCGCGTCGTACCCCTGCTCGCGGAACAGCCGGTACGCCTCGCGCCGGATCGCCTCGCGGGTCCGCCGCTTCTTGCGCTCGCGCAGGCCGAGCGGGGGTTCCGGGAGCGCGGAGGGCTGTGGCAGGCCGGCCTTCGAGGTCATGGACGCCATTGTCGGGCAGCGCCCCCGCCGCCCGGAACAGGAGCGGGGGCGCACCTCCCTCGTCATGCCGACGCGACCGGCGCCCGGTCCGCCGCACCGCCCGGCGCGTCACCGGGCGCGTGACCCGGCGTGTCATCCGCCGCGTCTCCCGCCGCGTCGTCCGGCCGGTCCGCGGGCGGCTCCGCCCGCTTCGCGGTCGCGGCGTCCCGCCCCGGCAGGAACGCCGCGACCAGCAGCGCGACCGCGAGCGCCACGACGCCGCACACCACCAGCACCAGGTCCATGCCGTGCACGAACGCGGACTGCGCGTCCGCGAGCAGCGCGGTGTCGCCGGTACGCAAGGCGACCTGCGCCGCGGCGGCCACCGAGTCGTCGGCCGGACCGCCCGCGTCGAGGCGGTCGCTGTACGCGGCGGCGAGCAGGCTGCCGAGCAGCGCGATACCCAGCGCGCCGCCGACCTGCCGCATGCTCTGCAACAGGGCCGACCCGACCCCGGCCCGCTCCGGCGCGATGGTCGCCATCACCGCGTCCGTGGCCGGCACCAGCGACAGTCCGAGGCCGAAGCCGGCCAGCGTCAGCCACAGCGCGATCCGGCCGTACCCGTCGGACACGCTGCCGGTCGCGCCCAGCAGCACCGCCCCGCCGAGCAGCACCAGACCGGTCGGGATGACCACCCGGAACCCGAGGCGCGGGACAAGCCGGTCGCTGAGCACCGCGGCCACCAGCAGCCCGCCCATCATCGGCACGAGGCGTACGCCGGTGCCCAGCGCGTCGAACCCGTCGACGGCCGCGAACCGCTGAGGCAGCACGAACAGCACGCCGCCCATCACGAACGACGGCACGACCGCGGCCATCGAGCCCCACAGGAAGTGCCGGTCGCGGAACAGCCCGAAGTCGATCATCGGGGTGCGGGCGCGCGTCTCGCGCAGGACCAGGGCGACGAGCAGCAGGACGCCGGACGCCGCCAGCACCAGGACGACGGGGTCGCCCCAGCCGCGGCGCGGCGCCTCGATGACGCCGAAGACCAGTGCCGCGAGCCCGACCGCGCCGAAGACCGAGGCGGGGGCGTCGATGCGCCCGGCGTGCGGGTCGCGCGACTCCGGCAGCAGAAGCGCGCACGCGATGCCGGCGAGCACCACGAACGGCACGTTGAGCAGGAACACCGAGCCCCACCAGAAGTGCTGGAGCAGCAGGCCGCCGAGGATCGGCCCGAGCGGCATGCCGAGGGCCATGCCCGCCGCCCACAACGAGATCGCCCGCGAGCGCTCCTCGGCCGGGAACAGGCTCGGCAGGATCGACATCGACAGGGGCATGATCAGCGCCCCGCCGATCCCCATGAGCGCCCGCGCCGCGACGACCATGCCCACCGAGTCCGCGAACGTGCCCAGCAGCGAGGCCGCCCCGAAGATCGCCAGCCCGATCAGGATCAGCTTCTTGCGCCCGAACCGGTCGCCCAGCAGGCCGGCGGGCAGCAGGAGGGCCGCGAAGACGATCGTGTACGCGTCCACGATCCACTGCAGGTCGCCGGTGTCGGCCTCCAGTTCCGTCGCCATCGTCGGCAGCGCGACGTTGAGGATCGTCATGTCGAAGCCGAGCACCAGCACGCCCATCACCAGCGCGCCGAGTGCCCACCACCGGCGGGGGTCCGCCGTCGTCGTGTCCATGTCCACCCCTTGGCAGTAGCTGTTAAATGACAGTAGCTATCAAAAGGTTTGGACTGTCAAGAGAGAGTGGCTCTCGCAAGGCGGCCACGCCGACCCTCGGGGGCGGGATCGGGTGCGCAGGAAGCGGGCGTGCAAAAGACCGAGGCCCGCATCCGTGGGGATGCGGGCCTCGGTCCGAAGTGTGTCCGAAGGACGTCCGACGTGTGGGGGTGCGGTCAGTGCGGGCGGTGCGGTCAGTGGGTGTACGCGACCAGCGAGACGCCGACGTAGTGGCTGGTGAACGCCGCGAGCGTGAACGCGTGGAACACCTCGTGGAAGCCGAACCAGTGCGGCGACGGGTCCGGGCGCTGGAGTCCGTACACCACCGCGCCGAGGCTGTAGAGCAGTCCGCCCGCGACCACCAGGACGAGGACGGCGACGCCGCCCTCGCGCAGGAAGTCCGGGATGTAGAAGACGGCGGCCCAGCCGAGTGCGACGTACACGGGTGTGTAGAGCCAGCGTGGCGCGCCGATCCAGAAGACCCGGAAGCAGATGCCCGCGAGGGCCCCGCCCCAGACCACGAACAGCAGCGGCGAGTCGACGCCGAAGAGCAGGATCGAGAAGGGCGTGTAGGTGCCCGCGATGATCAGGAAGATGTTGGCGTGGTCGAGGCGCCGCAGCACCGCCTCGCCGCGCGGACCCCAGTTGCCCCGGTGGTAGATCCCCGAGGTGCCGAAGAGCATCGCGGCGGTCAGCGCGAACACCGCGCATGCGAGCCTGGCTTTCGTGGTGTCCGCCACGCTCACCAGCACGATCCCGCCGGCCACGGCCAGCGGGAAGGTTCCCAGATGAAGCCAACCACGTAGTTTGGGTTTGACGCGCACCAGGGCGGGGCCGCCGGGCGCAAGGGCGTGTACGTCCACACTCATGCGGGAAGTGTACTTACGGGGACGTAGGTTACCTGTGAGTAGGACGTGAAACTCATCACGGAATATCCGCGCCGAACCGGGGTTCTCGCGCTGATCCTTGGGTCATCCGCCCGTTTTGGGGGCACAACTTCCCGGCAGGGCCCCTCCCGCCCGATCCCCCGTGTGGGTGACCGCGTTAAAATCCCCGCAACCCTCAACCCCGACGCCGGGGGCTCGCCGTCCCCGGCGCGAAATGGAGCGATCGTGGCGTACGAGGCCCTTGGCCTGGACAAGGCCCCGACGAAACACAGTCAGCTGATCGAATGGGTGCGCGAGATCGCCGAGCTCACCCAGCCGGACCGGATCGAATGGTGCGACGGTTCCGAGGCGGAGTACCGGCGCCTCGCGGACCTGCTCGTCGAAAAGGGCACGTTCAAGAAGCTCGACGATGTGAAGCGTCCCAACAGCTACTACGCCGCGTCCGACCCTCGGGACGTAGCGCGCGTGGAGGACCGCACCTACATCTGCTCCGAGAAGGAGCAGGACGCCGGCCCCACGAACAACTGGGTCGCCCCGGCCGAGATGCGCGCCAAGCTCGGCGGGCTCTTCAAGGGCTCCATGAAGGGCCGCACGATGTACGTCGTGCCGTTCTGCATGGGCCCCCTCGGGTCGCCGCTCGCCGCCTACGGCGTCGAGATCACCGACTCGGCCTACGTCGCGGTCTCCATGCGCACCATGACCCGCATGGGTCAGCCGGTGCTCGACATCCTCGGCGCCGACGGCGACTTCGTGAAGGCGGTGCACACCCTCGGTGCGCCGCTGGAGCCCGGTCAGGCCGACGTCCCGTGGCCGTGCAACGAGACCAAGTACATCTCGCACTTCCCCGAGGACCGCGAGATCTGGTCCTACGGCTCCGGCTACGGCGGCAACGCGCTGCTCGGCAAGAAGTGCTACGCGCTCCGCATCGCCTCGGTCATGGCCCGCGACGAGGGCTGGATGGCCGAGCACATGCTCATCCTCAAGCTCACGCCGCCCTCCGGCGCCGAGCCGAAGTACGTCGCCGCGGCCTTCCCGTCCGCGTGCGGCAAGACCAACCTGGCGATGCTCCAGCCCACGGTCCCGGGCTGGAAGGTCGAGACCATCGGCGACGACATCGCGTGGATGCGCTTCGGCGCGGACGGCCGCCTGTACGCGATCAACCCCGAGGCCGGCTTCTTCGGTGTCGCACCCGGCACCGGCGAGGAGACCAACGCCAACGCCATCAAGACCCTGTGGGGCAACTCGGTCTTCACCAACGTCGCACTCACCGACGACGGCGACGTGTGGTGGGAGGGCATGACCGACGAGGCGCCCGCCCACCTGACCGACTGGAAGGGCAACGACTGGACGCCGGACTCGGAGACGCCCGCGGCGCACCCGAACGCCCGGTTCACCGTCCCCGCGTCGCAGTGCCCGACCATCGCCCCCGAGTGGGAGGACCCGGCGGGTGTGCCGATCTCGGCCATCCTGTTCGGCGGCCGCCGCGCGAGCGCGGTCCCGCTGGTCACCGAGTCCTTCGACTGGCAGCACGGCGTCTTCCTCGGCGCCAACGTGGCGTCCGAGAAGACCGCCGCGGCCGAGGGCACCGTCGGCGAGCTGCGTCGCGACCCGTTCGCGATGCTGCCGTTCTGCGGCTACAACATGGGCGACTACATGGCCCACTGGCTGGAGATCGGCAAGGCGACCGACGCGTCGAAGCTGCCGAAGATCTACTACGTGAACTGGTTCCGCAAGGACTCGGACGGCAAGTTCGTCTGGCCGGGCTTCGGCGAGAACAGCCGCGTGCTCAAGTGGATCGTCGAGCGCCTCGAGGGCATCGCGGACGGCGTCGAGACGCCGATCGGCGTGCTGCCCACCCAGGACTCCCTGGACCTCAAGGGCCTGGAGCTGTCCGACGCCGAGCTGGAGCTGCTGCTCACCGTCGACCGCGAGATCTGGAAGCAGGAGGCCGCGCTGGTCCCCGAGCACCTGGAGAAGTTCGGCGAGCACACGCCGCAGGAGCTGTGGGACGAGTACAACGCGCTGGTCTCCCGCCTGGAGGCGTGACGTACCCGTCATGACGAGGTACGCGGCCTGAGCACCCCCGGGAAACCGGGGGCGCGAGGGGCCGGACGTGCGTGACGGCCCCGCCGGAATACCCGGCGGGGCCGTTTCGCTTGCATGACACGCGGAGTCTTCACCGACTCTTCACGCCGCGCGGCGTTCGGGTGATTCCCGCTGGTCCGGTTGCGGGAGTAGGGTTTCCGGCGCGGGTGATCCACAGGACGGAGGAGCGGCAGGTGGACATGAGCCTGCGGGACCTCGTCTACGGCGCCTACGGGCGGCGCATCGAGACCTCGCTCGACCCCACCGACGTACCGCGCCACGTGGGCGTGATCCTGGACGGCAACCGTCGCTGGGCCAAGGCGTACGGCGAGCAGCCGGCCGAGGGCCACCGCAAGGGCGCCGACAAGATCCACGAGCTGCTCGGCTGGTGCGAGGAGGTCGGAGTCGAGGTCGTCACGCTGTGGCTGCTGTCGACCGACAACCTCAACCGTCCGCCGGACGAGCTCGCCGACCTCATGGAGATCATCGAGAACGCGGTGCGCGACCTCGCCGCGACGCGCCGCTGGCGCGTGCACCCGGTGGGCGCGCTCGACCTGCTCCCCGAGCACACCGCGACCGTTCTCAAGGAGTCCGAGGCGGCGACGTCCGACATCAAGGGCGTGCTCGTCAACGTCGCGGTCGGGTACGGCGGCCGCCGCGAGATCGCCGACGCGGTCCGCTCGCTGCTCCAGGAGCACGCCGAGCGCGGCACCTCGATCGCGGAACTGGCCGAGGTGCTGGACGTCGAGCACATCTCGGAGCACATGTACACGCGCGGGCAGCCGGATCCCGACCTGGTGATCCGCACATCGGGTGAACAACGGCTGTCCGGATTCCTGCTGTGGCAGAGCGCACACTCGGAGTTCTACTTCTGCGAAGCGTTCTGGCCGGACTTCCGCAAGGTCGACTTCCTGCGCGCACTGCGCGACTACGCGGCGCGCCACCGCCGTTACGGGGCCTGACGTTTCCGCGGCCAAACGTTACGGCAGCAAATTCGGTGGCTGATACCCCGTCTGTTGCGAACATGAACGCGCGGCAAATGATCGCCCAGATTGTGTTGCGGTGCATCTGGTAGGGAATAACCTCGCCAGACCTGGTGGCCACCCGCCGGGTGTCGCAACACAGGTGACCCCCCGTCACCTGCCAGGGAGGCCCTTCCGTGCGGATACTGCACCACTGTCCACGGCGACAGGAGGGCCAGGCACCCGGCCCTCGGGCCCGGTCCTGGACTCCGAGCGATCAGGGCGTACGGTGCGCGCGCCCTGAAAGGGGGCGAGGCATTCCGTGGCCACGAACCAACGCCGTGCTCAGCAGCAGCGCCGCACGTACGTCCTTGACACCAGCGTGCTGCTTGCGGACCCCGCCGCATTCCTGCGGTTCGACGAGCACGAAGTGGTCCTGCCCGTCATTGTGATCACCGAGCTGGAAGCCAAAAGGCATCACCCGGAGCTCGGTTATTTCGCCCGTCACGCATTGCGCAGTCTGGATGAACTGCGCACGAGGCACGGACGCCTCGACGCGCCGATCCCCATCGGGGACGCCGGCGGAACGCTGCGGGTGGAGTTGAATCACATCGACGCGACCGTCCTTCCGCCCGGATTCCGGCTGGGCGACAACGACTCGCGGATTCTGGCCGTCTCGCGGCACCTCCAGGCGGAAGGCCACGACGTCACGCTCGTGTCCAAGGACGTGCCCATGCGGGTGAAGGCCTCGGCGATGGGTCTCAACGCCGAGGAGTACCTCGCCGAGCTCGTCAGCACGTCCGGGTGGACCGGCATGGCCGAACTCCAGGTCGCCGCCCAGGACATCGACGATCTGTTCGAGCACGAGCGCGTGCACATCGAAGCCGCGGCCGATCTGCCGTGCCACACCGGCCTGGTGCTGGTCAGCGAGCGCGGCAAGGCGCTCGGGCGGGTCACCCCCGACAAGCAGGTGCGCCTGGTGCGCGGCGACCGCGAGGTGTTCGGCCTGCACGGCCGCAGCGCCGAACAGCGCATCGCCCTGGACCTGTTGCTCGACCCGGAGATCGGCATCGTCTCGTTGGGCGGCCGCGCGGGCACCGGCAAGTCGGCCCTGGCCATGTGCGCGGGGCTGGAAGCCGTGCTCGAACGCCGCCAGCACCGCAAGGTGATGGTCTTCCGCCCGCTGTACGCGGTCGGCGGCCAGGAGCTCGGCTACCTGCCCGGCACCGAGAACGAGAAGATGAGCCCTTGGGCGCAGGCGGTGTTCGACACACTGTCCGCCGTCACGACCGCCGACGTCATCGAGGAGGTCGTCGGCCGCGGCATGTTGGAGGTCCTGCCGCTCACCCACATCCGCGGACGTTCGCTGCACGACGCCTTCGTCATCGTCGACGAGGCGCAGTCGCTGGAGCGCAACGTGCTGCTGACCGTGCTGTCGCGGGTCGGCAGCAACTCGCGCGTGGTGCTGACGCACGACGTGGCGCAGCGCGACAACCTGCGCGTCGGGCGGCACGACGGCGTGGTCGCGGTGGTCGAGAAGCTCAAGGGGCACCCGCTGTTCGCGCATGTGACGCTGAGCCGTTCCGAGCGCTCGCCGATCGCGGCGTTGGTCACCGAGATGCTGGAGGACCTGCCCGCGTAGCGCGCCGCCGCGCGCCGCCGGCCCCGCTGCCGGCTGTTCGTCGCCCGTTTGTCCACAGGTCCGGGGACCCCCGTCGGCGGGGTCCTCGGACCTGGACGTTCGGCCTTCCGCGAACGGGACGAAAGTCCCGGTTCGCCATGACGTATGCCCCGATGGGGAGTTGGCGGCGCTTTTATCCGCGTGCGGGGGAGATGGTCCGCGCCGCATTGCGGGGGGCAGAAACAAGTGAGCGTAATCCGCGCCGGAAGTCCCCTGCGGCGGAACCGTTTTGTTGCCCCGGTCCGGGCCGGTGTGACTTTCGACACGTGCACGAAAATTGCCTTCGTGCGTCGCCCTGAGGCAGGCTCGTTGACTTGTAGGACCCCGCGTACGGCTGGGTGAGTCTCCCGACAGGGAAGGCCCACAGGCGAGATTTCGCCGCAAAGCTCCACGCAAGTGCACAGTTCGGCGCCGTACGCCGCCCACACAAACGGGCCGCCCCTGACCGGGTGGACCCGGGGCCAGCGCCTCCCGTGACCAGCTCGAACGGGGAGGTCGGCGACAAGGGGTGAGGCACGTCTGCCGCCGTCAGGCTGCGGGCGACTGCGGAAGGAAAACGTGTGAGCCGGGTTTCGGTCCGGGGGATAGCCGTGGCCTCTGCCACGGCCGTGACGGCGGTCGGCGCTGTCGTCGGTATCACGGGTACCGGTGCGTCCACCTCCAACGCCTCGACGGTCGACACCGCGACCAGCACGACCAAGCTGCTCGATGTGCCGGGCACTGCCCAGACGCAGCAGGTCAGCACCGGTGTCCTTCAGCAGGCGGACGCGCAGACCGCCGCCTACGACGAGGCCCAGCGCTTCCAGGCGGCCGAGGCCGCCCGTATCCAGGCCGAGCAGAAGGCCGCCGCCGACAAGGCTGCTGCCGACAAGGCCGCCGCGGAGAAGGCTGCCGCGGAGAAGGCCGCCGCCGCGAAGGCAGCTGCCGACAAGAAGGCCGCCGAAGAGCGCGCCGCGGAGGCCGCGAGCCGTTCCGAGACCCGCACGCCGGTCACCACGGGTGACCCCAAGGCGATCGCGCGCTCGATGATGAACGCGACCCAGTTCCAGTGCTTCAGCAACATCGTCGAGCGCGAGAGCGGCTGGCGCGTCACCGCGACCAACCCGTCCTCCGGCGCGTACGGCCTGGTGCAGGCGCTGCCGGCGTCGAAGATGGCCACGGCCGGTGCCGACTGGCGCACCAACCCCGCGACGCAGATCAAGTGGGGCCTGAACTACATGAACAGCCGCTACGGCAGCCCGTGCGGCGCCTGGTCGTTCTGGCAGTCGCACCACTGGTACTGAGCCGAACGGGGCCGACAGCAGCCCCCTGAAGCCACGACGAGCCCTGTCCGCGCCTCTGTGAGGCCCGGACAGGGCTCGTTCGCGTTGGGATCCATGAGAGCGCTTGTCGGCGCGCCTGAGCGCGCTCGTACGTACGCCTCGGCGCTTCGCAGCGCCGCAGATCTGCTCTCTTCGGGTTTTGCCGGGTGGACCGGGGGTGGTGACCAGCGCACCGCCCGGACCGGGTGAGGCGTGCGCACCGGGGGAAGGAGCCCGAGGCGCACGAAAGCCTTGATACCCGGACCGGTACGGAGCAAACCAGGCGCATCCCACCGGATCCCGCCGGATGCCCCCCTGACCCGGACCCGGCGCGACCCCGAAGCGACCCCGAAACGACCACCCGAAGCCCGCCCGAAGCGCGCCCGCCGCGAACGGGCCCGGTGTGTGCGGGTCGGTCAGATGCGCTCGATGATCGTGCCGGACGCGTTGGCGCCGCCCGCGCACATCGTCACCAGCGCGGTGCTGCCGCCGGTGCGCTCCAGCTCGTGCAGCGCGGTGGTCAGCAGGCGGGCGCCGGTGGAGCCGACCGGGTGGCCGAGGGCGATGGCGCCGCCGTTGACGTTGAGCCGGTCCGGGTCCGCGCCCTGCACCTGCGCCCACGACAGGACGACGGACGCGAACGCCTCGTTGACCTCGTAGAGGTCGATGTCGGACAGCTTCATGCCGGAGCGCTTGAGCAGGCGCTCGGTGGCGTCGTTCGGGCCGTCGAGGTGGAAGTACGGGTCGGAGCCGACCAGGCACTGCGCCACGATGCGGGCGCGCGGGCGCAGGCCCAGCTCGCGGGCCCTGTCCTCGTCCATCAGCATGACCGCGGCGGCGCCGTCGGAGATCTGCGACGAGTTGCCCGCGGTGTGGATGCCGTCGGGCACGACGGGCTTGAGGTTGGCGAGCTTCTCGACGGTGGTCTCGCGCAGGCCCTGGTCGGTGGTGACGGTGCGGGTCTCGCCGGTCGGCTTGCCCTCCTCGTCGAGGACCGGCGCGTCGACCGCGACGACCTGCGAGTCGAAGCGGCCCTCGTCCCACGCGCGCTTGGCGTTGGCCTGCGAGCGGGCGCCCAGGGCGTCGACGTCGGCGCGGGTGATGCCGCGGTTCTTGGCGATGCGCTCGGCGGCGGTGAACTGGTCGGGCAGGTCGATCGACCAGTCGTCGGGCTTGGACTTCTGGCCGGGCTTCTGGGTGTGGCCGAGCGGGTTGCGGCTCATCGACTCGATGCCGCACGCGACACCGACCTCGATGGCGCCGGCCGCGATCAGGCCCGCAATGAGGTGCACCGACTGCTGGGCCGAGCCGCACTGGCAGTCGATGGTGGTGCCGCCGGTGCGCTGCGGGAGGCCCGCGTACAGCCACGCGTGGCGGACGATGTCGCCGGACTGCTCGCCGGCCTGCGTGACGCAGCCGCCGATGGCCTGGTCGACGAGGTTGGGGTCGATGCCGGACCGCTCGACGACCGCGAGCTGCGCCTTGCTCAGCAGCTGGAGCGGGTGCAGCCCGGCAAGGTGGCCGTTGCGCTTGCCGATGGGGGTGCGTACGGCCTCGACGATGACGGGGTTGCCCACGCTGCGCTCCTTGTTCTCGTTGTCGCCAGGTCTTCGGTTCCGTGACCGGTGGTGTTCTATGACTTGGTCAAGGATATGCCTGCTCACGGTACGGCGAGAGAGCGGTGTGGACAAGCCCCATGGATGTAACTCTTGGTGTTCGTGTGGTACGTGATAACCAGTGTTGACGGAACTGATCGTGGGTCACGAGTGGCGTATGTCCGCTCTGCGATTACGCTTCGTAGCGTGAACGACGACGGGGCTCGCGGGGGGTCGCAGACGCATGCCAGGCCCGCCGACCGCCGTTCGCAAATCCTCCGGCACGCGTGCTCGCTGTTCGCCCGTCAGGGGTACGGCGCCACGACGGTCCGTCAGATCGCGGACGCCGCACAGCTGTTGTCGGGAAGCCTGTACCACCACTTCCCGTCCAAAGAGGCGATGCTGCTCGACATATTGGAGGAGTTCTTCGCCGACGCGCTGAAGCGGCACCGCGCGACGCTGGCCGCGACCGATGATCCGATCGTCGCTCTGCGTGGTCTGATCCGCGGCAGCCTGACGGTCATCGCGGAGGACCCCGAGGCGTCGATCGTGGTGGTCGGCGAGTGCCGGCGGCTGGCCCAGACGGAACGCTTCCGCTGGCTGTCCGAGCGCACCGCGCAGACCAGCGCGATGTGGCGGTCGGTCATGGAGCAGGGCGTACGCACCGGGGTGCTGCGCCCGGACCTGCGCCCGGAGACCACCGCACACCTCGTGCAGACCGGCGTGTGGGCGATGGCGCAGTGGTACCGCGGCAGCGGGCGGTACGACCCGGACGAGGCGTCCGGCCTGCTGGTCGACCTCTTCGTCCGGGGCATCGCGAAGCCCGGCGCCTACCGTTCGCGCCCGCTCGGCCCGATCCTCGGCACCGCCGGCCCCGCGCGCCCGGCCGTCGGCATCGACCCCGGCGGCTACGAGACGCCGCGCGCCCGGCTGGCCCGGCTGCTCCCGGACGGCGCCGACGCGCGCATGCGCATCGGCTACGCGGCCGGACTGCTCTTCGCGCAGCAGGGCTACACGGTCACCACCACGCGCCAGATCGCGGAGCTCGCCGGGGTGCCGGTGGGCAGCCTCGCGCACCACATCGGCAGCAAGGAACGCCTGCTCGCGCACATGCTCACCGGCTTCTTCCAGGAGCTGCTCGCCTCGTTCGACAAGGACGCCGCCGCCCGGCCGGCACCGACGCGGCGCCTGGAAGGGCTGATCGCCCGGACCGTCGAGGCCCTGGCCGGGCACGGCGTCGCCTCGGTGATACTGCTCAACGAGCGCGCGACCGAGGACGTGCCGCAGTCGGAGCTGTACCGGCTGCTGGGCGCGGTCGAGGGCGTGTGGACGCGGGCGCTGGCGGACGGCATGCGCTCGGGGGAGTTCCGGGCGGACCTCGACCCGGCGTTCGTGCAGCGCGTGGTGCGCACCGCGGTCTCGACGAGCAGCGGGGCGTACCGCGGACTCGGGGTGCACGACGTCGCGGGGCTCTACCAGGAGATCGCCCTCGGCGGCATCGGCGCGCGGCGCGCCTGAGGAGCCGCAGGCACCCGACCACGCAGACGGCGGGCGACAGCGCGAACGGGCGGTACGCGCGGGCCGGTTCGGCCGTGCGTACCGCCCGTCGGCGGTCATGCATCATGCGATGCCGCGAGGGTCAGCCGAGCTGCGCCTCGGACTCCAGGGTGACGCCCACCGCGTTGATCACCGCGGCGATCTTGATCGCCTCCTGGACGGTCTCGCGCGGCACGCCCTCCTTGCGGAGCACCTGCTCGTGCGACTCCAGGCACCGGCCGCAGCCGTTGATCGCGGAGACCGCGAGCGACCACAGCTCGAAGTCGGTCTTCGGCGCGCCCGGGTTGGCCATGATGTTCATGCGGAGGCCGGCACGGAGGTTGCCGTACTCGGGGTCGCCGATGAGGTGCATGGACCGGTAGTACACGTTGTTCATCGCCATGACCGCCGCGGCGGCCTTGGCGGCGTTGAACGCCTCCTCGGAGAGGTGGCTCTTGGCCTCCGGCTCCAGCTCACGCAGCACCTTGCCGCTGCGCGACGCGATCGCGCAGGCCAGCACGGTGCCCCAGAGCGTCTGCTCGGGAAGCTTGGAGTTGCCGACGACCGAGCCCAGGTTGAGCTTCAGGTCCTTGGCGAACTCCGGCAGTTCGGCCTTCAGGACGTCCAGACCCATGGGTCAGCCCGCCATCAGCGCGGCGGCGTCCAGCGTCTCGCCGCCCTTCTGCCAGTTGCAGGGGCACAGCTCGTCGGTCTGCAGCGCGTCGAGGACACGCAGGACCTCGTCGGGGTTGCGGCCCACGGAACCCGCGGTGACCATCACGAACTGGATCTCGTTGTTCGGGTCGACGATGAAGACCGCGCGGTCCGCGACGCCGTCGGCGTTCAGCACGCCGCAGGCCTCGGCCAGCTCGCGCTTGAGGTCGCTCAGCATCGGGAACGGCAGGTCGGTCAGGTCCGGGTGGTCCTTGCGCCAGGCCAGGTGCACGAACTCCGAGTCGGTGGAGACGCCGAGGAGCTGCGCGTCGCGGTCCGCGAAGTCCTCGTTGAGGCGGCCGAACGCGGCGATCTCGGTCGGACAGACGAAGGTGAAGTCCTTCGGCCAGAAGAAGACGACCCGCCACTTGCCGTCGTACGACTTGTTGGTGATCTGCTCGAACGCCTTGTCGGCGTCGATGGACACGACACCCGTCAGGTCGTACTCGGGGAACTGGTTACCGACAGTAAGCACTGGGTCTCCTCCGCGATGGTGCCCGGGGCAGCCGTGCGGGCCCCGGTTGGACGTACGCGGATCACCGTGCCACAGGCGGCATTGATCAGGGAAATAGCCGACACCAAGATCATTGATAGGTCGCATCTATCAGTGGGCGAGCCCGTTCGCGTGGCCCGGTCGCGCGGGCCCGTGCGGCAGCTCAGAAGCATGCGGGTCCAATCCCCCCGTGTCCAGTCGGCGAGCATCCCGGGATCAACGCGCCCGCCGTATCCTGGGCTGTTGTCGATCATTTGACCGGGAGTAGTCATCAGTACGCGCAGCCCCACAGTCGCCCAGCTCAGGGCCTTCGCGGCGGTCGCCGACACCCTGCACTTCCGCGATGCGGCGGTGGTGGTCGGGACCAGCCAGCCCGCACTCTCCAGCGCGGTGGCGGCTCTCGAGGAGACGCTGGGGGCGCAGCTCGTGGAACGCACCACGCGGCGTGTCCTCCTGACCCCGGCCGGAGAACGGGTCGCCCGGCATGCACGGAGAGTGCTCGACGCGCTGGACGACCTGGTCGACGAGGCGGAGTCCGCGCGGCGTCCGTTCACCGGGCCGCTGCACCTCGGCGTGATCCCGACGGTGGCGCCGTACCTGCTGCCGACGCTGCTGCGCCTGGTGCGCGAGGAGTACCCCGAACTCGACCTGTACGTGCACGAGGAGCAGACCCACTCGCTCCTCGACGGCCTCTCGTCCGGGCGCCTGGACCTGCTCCTGCTCGCGCTGCCCGCGGGGGTCGCGGGCGTCGACGAGATCCCGCTGTACGACGAGGACTTCACCCTCGTCCTCCCCGAGGGCGACGCGCTGGCGGGCCGCTCCGACGTGCCGCGCTCGGCGCTGCGCGACCTGGACATGCTGCTCCTCGACGAAGGCCACTGCCTGCGCGACCAGGCGCTCGACGTATGCCGCGAGGTCGGCGCCGCCGAGGCCGGTGCGACGCGCGCCGCGAGCCTTCCCACGCTGGTGCAACTCGTCGCGGGCGGGCTGGGCGTGACGCTGCTGCCGGAGACGGCGATCACCGTGGAGACGCGCCCTGGATCGCGGTTGGCCGTCGCGCACTTCGCGGCGCCCGTGCCGTACCGCCGCGTCGGCCTGGTGATGCGGGCGAGCACCGGACGGGCCGCGGAGTTCGGGCAGTTGGCGGAGTCGCTGCGCCGGGCCCTGGACCGGCTGCCGGTTCGCGTCATCCGGTGAGGCGCAGGCCGGGACGTCCTGGCGCGGGACGTCCTCGTGCGGCACGGCGAACGGGCCGCTCCCCGGAGGGAACGGCCCGTTCGGTGAAGGACACGGCCTAGCGCTTGTCGGCGCCGATGAAGACACCGGGCGAGTTGGTCACGTACACAGTGGTGTCGCCGTTGGCGGGGCTCCGGAACACGTCGGCCGGGGTGGCGGTGATGTGCACGACGGTGTCGGGGTAGCCGTCGTCCATGAGCACCGGGTACCTCGCCCAGAAGTCGGCGAGCCGGACCACGCCGGCGTCCTTCGCGATGTCCAGCACCTGGGTGGCCGTCGGCACGGTCGGGGCGGGCCGCCAGTAGTCCGGGGCGATGTCGAGGGTGAACACGAAGTCGCCGCGGACGAACTGCGCCGAGAAGTTCGACGGCCCGGTCGGCGCGCCGTTCTCGTCGTACCCGCCCGACCTGCGTACGAGCACACCCGTGCCGTCGGGAAGCGTCGTCGCCAGACAGTCGCCCGCACGCAGCTTGACGCCGTCCGGCTCCGGGCACGTCGTCGGGTACGACGACTCCCGGTCGACGCCCGGCGGGATCGGCGTACCCATGAAGGTCAGCCGGAGCACGCCCTCCGGCGTCGTGAGCACATAGCCGTTCAGGGACTTGTCGGTGAGCGCGATGTCACCCCAACTGTCGGGCAGCAGCGCCGCGAAGGTCTCCGCGGCCTTCTGCTTGAACGCGTACTGGACCTGGCGCTGGTCGTCGTCGAGGTCCGGGTCGTTCCCGGTGGTCTCGTCCGCCACCACGGGGAACGCCGTCGTCGGCGCCTCCAGCGGCGAGTCGGCGGGCCAGGCGCGCGGGTGCAGGGGCATCGACGCCTGGTACGTCGCGGCCGCCCCCGTCGGGTCGTTCCACCACGGCGCCACCACGACGGCGGGCGTGAGCACGGCCGCGACGGCGACGACCGTGACGGCCCCGATGCGCACGCGCGCCAGGGCCAGGGAGCGCCTGCCGGCCTTGAGTGCGCGGGGGGCGAGGTCGGGGGCCGGGCCGAGGTCGGCGGCGGCGTCGGCGAGAAGAAGTCGGATTTGTTCGTCCTGCTGCATGGTGGTCCTCCGCATCCGGGCACGGCGGTGCCCGGGAACCGGTGTGACGGAAGGTCAGAAGTCGTGCGGGGACGGCTCGGTGGCCGCCAGCATGTGCTCGGGGAGGAGTTCGCGCAGCCGGGCGAGCGCGCGCGACGACTGGCTCTTGACGTTGCCTTCGCTGCACCCGAGCAGCTCGGCCGTCGTCTCGATGCTGAGGTCCTCCCAGTAACGCAGCACCACGACGGCACGGGCCTTCGGGGCGAGTTGCGCCAGTGCGTCGAGGATGGTGAGGCGCACCTCCGGGCGGTCCGGGGGCGCGGGCGGGTCGATGCGTTCGTGCAGTTCGCGCTCGTGGCGGGAACGGCGTTGCTCGTTCAGATGGATGCGGACCATGACGGCCCGGGCGTAGGCGTCGACGCTGTCGGCGCGCTGCGCGTGCCGCCAGTGCCGGAACAACCGGGCGAGTGTCGACTGCGCGAGGTCCTGGGCCCGGTCGCGGTCGCCGCACAGCAGGTACGCGGTGCGGAAGAGGCGGTCCTGTCGTGCATGGACGTACTCGGTGAAGTCCCGCTGTCGGTCCATTCGTCCCCCCTGTCTGCTCTCACCCGGGTAGGAGCCGACAAGTCGGGGGAAGGTTGCAGTCAGCGCCACGCGGTCCGGCCGGCCTCTGCTGGCCTCTGCCGGCCTCGGTCGGCCTCAGGCCGGCCCGTCGGCCGGACCGACGGGGGTCAGTGCCGCTTCGCGGCGTCCAGCGCGCCCGCCATCCGGCCGGTGATCTCGTCGAGGATGCCGCGCGACGTCGCGATGTTGAGACGGACGAATCCCTCGCCCACCCCGCCGAACCGCCGCCCGTCGTACAGCGCGACGCGGCCCTTTTCCAGGAAGAACGACGCGGGGTCGGCCAACCCGAGCGCACGGCAGTCCAGCCACGCGAGGTACGTGCCCTCCGGCGTGCGGTGGGTGAGCTGCGGCATGCGCGTCGCGACCGCGTCGGCCAGCGCGCGGCGGTTGGCGTCGAGGTAGGCGATGGTGTCCGCGAGCCACGGGCCGCCGTGGTCGTACGCCGCGATCTGCGCCGCGATGCCGAGCGTCGTCACCCCGCTGCGCGCGATGAACGGCAGGGCCCACCACGTGGCGGCCGTCCCCGCGTCGCCGAGCACCACCTGCGCGCACTTGAGCCCGGCAAGGTTCCACGCCTTCGAGGCCGAGGTCACGGTGACGCTGTGGGCGGCGGCGGAGGGGTGGATCGAGGCGTACGGGATGTGCGTCTCGCCCGGCATGACCAGCGGGGCGTGGATCTCGTCGGAGATCACCCGGGCCCCGTGGAAGTCCACGATCCCGGCCAGTTCCAGCAGCTCCGGACGGGTGAACACGCGGCCCACCGGGTTGTACGGGTTGCACAGCAGCACCGTGCGGGCCCCGCCCGCGAGCGCCCGCCCGATGGCGTCGATGTCCAGGATCGGCCGGTCGCCCGGCACCTCGGCGGTGGTCAGTGGGACCGGCACGAGCGGCCGCCCGGAGCGCTCCACGATCTCGAAGAACGGCGGGTACGCCGGGACCGGGACCACCACGCCCGTCCCCTGAGGCGAGAACGCCTCCAGGGCCAGTTCGATGCCGCGCACGACGTCCGGCACCAGGCCGACGCGGGAGGGGTCGACGTGCCACCCCCACATGCGGGCCGCGAAGGCCGCGAACGCCTCCGGCAGCCCGGTCCCGGCGTCGTCGTCCGGATAGCCGAAGTCCTCGCGGCCGACCGCGTCGAGCAGGGCCTCGCGGATCGGGGCGGCCACCGCGAAGTCCATCTCGGCCACCCAGGCGGCCAGCACGTCGTCCTCGACGGCCCGCCACTTGACGGTCCGGCGGCGCCTCAGCGCGGATATGTCCACATCGTCGTGCATAGCCATAGTCTGCATGCCGCGGGCCGCCGGGGTCGCGACCGGTGGGCCGCAAAGCCCGGTCGGCACCGTCCCGGTCGGGCGGTTCCGCTCAGGCCGTCCGCGTCAGGACGTCCCAGCCGTCCGGCAGGTCGGGCAGCGGCCACGCGGGATCCGGCCGGAAGTCCTCCCAGCCGTCGCAGAACGGCGGGCCCCAGGCCTTGACCACGTCGATGGCCCGGCGGCCGCTCGCGTAGATGGCGTCCACGTCGGCGTCGGTGAACCGCCCGGCCTCGCGGGACGCGGCCAACTCGTCCTCGTCCTTGTAGTGCCAGCGGCGGTCCGGCGTCACCCACACGTCGAGGACCAGGTCCTCGGTGTCCACCCCGCCGGACCAGCGCTCGCGCGGGCGTTCGAGGTTGACGTACCAGCCGTTGAGGCGGCGGTCCGGGCCCCAGAACAACCAGACCGACCACGGCTCGCCGGGACGGGCGAGCATGAGCACGCCGCCGCCGAACCACTCCTGGACGGCGGGGACGAGGCCGAGGCGGAAGCGGTTCCCGATCGGCGCGGTACGCACGTCCGAGCCGTCCGGGAGCACCGGCTTCACGCGCCGGGTGCCGCCGGCGAGCCAGACCGCGAGCTGGTCGGGGTCGTCGCGTACGACTGTCACCGGGCGGCAGTCGAGGACCCGCCCGTTCCTGAGATAGCGCCAAAGGATCTGGTCGCCGGGGGCCCACGCCTCCGACGCCCGACCGTTTTGCGCGTCGCCGGCCTCCGTCATGCCCGGATGTTACGGCGTACTCGGGCGGTACGGAGGCGTTCCGCCAACCGTTCACTTTGGTTTTTGCCCGGCTATGAGCGTTTGCTGGGCGGAAAATTCACCCGCGTGTGCGCGTGGGGCCGGAAGCAGGACGCGGAAGGCCGCACCGGTGCCGGAACTCGCGGTGACGGTGCCGTCGTGCGCCTGGACGAGCGCGGCGACGATGGCGAGGCCCAGCCCCGAGCCGCCGCCGTTGCCCCGGCTGCGCGACGAGTCGACGCGGTAGAAGCGTTCGAAGACGCGCTTGGCGTCGGCTTCCGACAGGCCGTCGCCGTGGTCGCGGACCTCGAACAGGGCCGTCCCGTCGGACAGGAAGCCGACGGTGAGGTCGACAGCCGTGCCGTCGGGGGTGTGGCGCAGGGCGTTGGCGACGAGGTTGGCGACGACCTGGCGCAGCCGCGGCTCGTCGCCGGGGACCTCGGTCGGCCGGGCCGGGCGTCCGTCCGGTCCGGCGAGCGACACGGGGCGGTCCGGGGCCAGGGTGCGGATGTCGTCGAGGGCGTCGGCGGCGAGCATGCGCAGGTCTACCGGGTCGCGGCGGAGCGGACGCTGCTCGTCGAGGCGCGCCAACTGGAGGAGGTCTTCGACGAGGCCGCCCATGCGGGCCGCCTCGTCCTCGATCCGGCGCATCATGCGGGCGACTTCGTCCGGTTCGCGGAGGCCGCCGAGCCGGTGCAGTTCGGCGAACCCGCGCACGCTGGACAGCGGGGTGCGCAGTTCGTGGCCCGCGTCGGCGACGAACCGCAGCATGCGGGCCTCCGACCGGGCCCGGGCCTCGAACGCGGTCTCGATCTGCGCCAGCATGCCGTTCAGCGCCGCGGACAGGCGTCCGATCTCGGTGCCGCGTGCGGCCTCCGGCACGCGGTGCGACAGGTCGCCCGCGGCAATGGCCGCCGCGGTCTGCTCGATCCGCCGCAGGGGCCGCAGCCCGGCGCGTACCGCGAACCACCCGGCGGCCGCGAGGACTACGAGGCAGCCCGCGCCCAGCGTCAGGCAGACGTTGCGCATGCGCTGCACCGCGGCGTCCACGTCGCGCAGCGTCTGCGCCGCGACCACTGTCCCCGTGCCGTCGTCGAGCGCCACGGCGACCACGCGGTACCGGCCGTCACCGCCCGCCGCGGCCCCCGTGGTGAACGCCCGGCGGTCGCGCCGGGCCACCTCCGACCGGTCCAGTACGGGGAGCCGGGGCCCCGCCTCGTCCTCCGCCCCGGGCGCCCGGGCGTGCCGGACGACGGAGCCGTCGAGGGTGAGGTACGTCGCCACGATCCGGCTGGGCAGCCCGTTGGGCGTGCGCAGCCGCCGCTCCGGCACCTCCTGCGGCGACGGCGCCGCCGTCGCGTTCGGCTCCATCGGCCGCACGGCCAGCACCCGTGCCGCCTGCTGGAGTTGGCGGTCCACCTGGTCCGTCAGATAGCGGTCGAGAACGCCGAGCAGCACCGTCTGGGTGACCACCAGCGCCACCGCGACCAGCATCATCGCGATCGCCACGACCCGGGCGCGCAGCGACAGCCGCCCCAGGCCCACGGGTCGTCCGCCCGACGTGCCGCCGGTGCGGACCGGGTCCGGAACACCGGTGCCACCGGCCGCCGTTGCCACCCCTCAGCCTTGTGTCGGATCGGCGGGCGGCTTGCGCAGGACGTACCCGACCCCGCGCACGGTGTGGATCAGCCGCGGCTCGGCGCCGTCCATCTTGCGGCGCAGGTAGCTGATGTACGACTCGACGATGCTCATGTCGCCGCCGAAGTCGTAGCGCCAGACATGATCGAGGATCTGCGCCTTGGACACGACCCGCCCGGCGTTGACCATCAGGTAGCGCAGCAGCTTGAACTCGGTCGGCGACAGCGACACGGGCCGCCCGCCGCGCAGCACTTCATGGCCTTCGGGATCGAGTTCGAGGTCGCCGACGGCCAGCCGGCCGCCGGCGGGACCGGCGTCGGCGCCGCTGCGCCGGAGGACGGCCTGGATGCGGGCGATGAGTTCGGTGAGGCTGAACGGCTTGGTGACGTAGTCGTCGCCGCCGAGGCTGAGTCCGGTCACCTTGTCACCCACCGCGTCGCGAGCGCTCAGGAACAGGACCGGCGGGCGGGCGCTGCCGGACCGGAGCCGGCGTACGACCTCGAACCCGTCGATGTCCGGCAGCATCACGTCGAGCACCACCAGGTCGGGGCGGCGTGCGGCGACCGCGGCCACCGCCTCCGTGCCGCATGCCGCCGAGTCCACGCTGAACCCCGCGAACCGCAGGCTCTCGGCCAGCAGTTCGCGGATGTTGGGCTCGTCGTCGACGACCAGCAGGTGGGTGCGCGCGGGCTCCTGGTACGCGCCGACCGGCCCCGCCGCGCCCGCCGGGCCGCCCGCGGACGCGCCCGAGCCCGGGCCCGGGCCTGTTCCGGGCACCGTCAGCCCCGCCCGCTCGCCCCGGAGCCCGCTGTCCCGGAGCCCGTGGTCCCGGCACCCGCGGTTCCGGCACCGGCTGTCCCGGAGCCCGCTGTCCCGGAGCCCTCGACGACCGTGGTGGCGGACAACAGCCCGTCGTCGCCGGTCGTGCCGCGGACCACGACGGAGTCGCCGGGGTGCAGGTCGGCCGCGGCGCCCTTGTCGCTCACCGTGATGGAGGTCGTCTGGTCGGTCTTCACCTTGACGACCTTGCCGGACGAATCTGAGAGGTAGATGAATTCGCCGTCGACCAGTTTCACGGTGCCGGCCGCGGAGCCCTGCTGCCCCGCCTGGCCCTGCTGTGCGCCGGGGGCCTGCTGCCCGCCCGGCGCCTGCTGGCCCCCAGGGGCCTGCTGCCCCTGGCGTCCGCCCGCCGCGGCCCCGGCGGCCGCCCCCGCGGGGGCGGCTCCGCCGGTACGCCCGGCCGCCGCGGCACCGCCCTGGTCGTCCTCCCGCCCCTGCTGGACCTTGACCCCCGCCGCGAACCCGGCCGTCAGCAGCAGCGCTCCGGCCAGTCCCAACGACAGCAGCGGCAGCCTGGCCCGCGGCGGCGCCTTGAGCTCGTCGTCGACGTCGCGGGCCCCGATCGGCTCGGCGAGCACGGCCTCGGCGTCGGTCCGGACCGCGGGGATTTCGCGGGTGTCGTCCGCGGACGCCCCGGCCCGGCCGTCGTCGGGGCCCGCCTCGTGCCCGCCGCGCGCGATGACGGCCGGTGCTTCTTGTGTGCTGTCCATGCTGGTTCCAACCTCCTCGGTTCCCGGCGGTCGCGGCCGGGGCCTGCCCGTGCCGCCGGGACTCACTCGTGCCGTAGGGCCTTACTCGTGCCGCAGGGCCTCGATCGGCCGCAGGGAAGCGGCTCGCGCCGCGGGGTAGCCGCCGAAGAAGAGCCCCAGCGCCACCGACACCCCGAACGCCGCGAACACGGACGACGGCACGACGGCCGGCTCGATGCCGACCACGGTGAACCGTGCCGAGAACAGCCCCGCGGCCACGCCGAGCGCGCCGCCGAGCACCGACAAGAGCGTCGACTCGGCCAGGAACTGCCCGAGGATCGCGCCGCGCGGGGCGCCGATGGCCTTGCGGATGCCGATCTCACGCGTACGCTCGGCGACCGTCACCAGCATGATGTTCGTGATGCCGATGCCGCCGACCAGCAGCGAGATCGCCGCGACGGCGCCCAGCAGCACCGTGAAGGTGCGGTTGGTCTCGTCGTTGGCGCTCAGCAGCGACGCCTGGTTCACGATGCGGTAGTCGGTCTGCGCCGAACTGGTGATCTTGTGCCGGGCGTTGAGGATCGCGGTGATCTCCGCCTCGGCCTCGTCGGTGGACCCGGACGAGGTGGCCTGGACGGTGATCTGGCTGAGCGACCCGTAGCCCGCGAGGCTCGCCCGCAAGGTGCTGACCGGCAGCACGATCGTGTCGTCGGTGTCCTGGCCGGCCCCGCCCTTGGTGGCGAGCACGCCGACGACGCGGAACGGGATGCCGGAGAGCAGGACGTCCTTGCCGACCGGGTCCTCGGGGCCGAAGACGTTCTCGACGGTCGTACTCCCGAGGACCACGACCTTGCGGGCGCTGTCCACATCCGCGGCGGTCAGCGAAGCCCCGCGCACGACCTCGTGGTTCGTGGTGGAGAACCAGTCGGGCGTGGTGCCCACGACGGAGTTGACCGTGGTCGTCTGCCCCGCGTACACCACGGACCCCGTCGTGCTCTGCACCGGCGCCGCGGACTTCACGTGCGGTGCCTGTACGGGATCCACCAGCGCCTTGGCGTCCTCCAATGTCAGGTCCTTGAGCTCGGTACCGCGCCCGGCGGCGCCGAAGCGCCCGCCCCCGGCGGTGTGGCTCACGGTGATCAGGTTCGTGCCCAGGCTCTCGATCGACGCCTGCACCGATTTGGACGAGCCGTTGCCGACCGCCACCAGCAGGATCACCGCGCCGACCCCGATGAGCACGCCCAGCATGGTCAGCCCGGTGCGCACCTTGTTGGCGAGCAGTCCGAGGAAGGCGAACCGCCCGATCTCCCACGGGTTCACACGCTCACCGCCGGACGTACGTCCTGCCGCCGGTCCTCCGAGACCAGCCCGTCGACGAGCCGGACGACCCGTTTCGCCCGCGCCGCGACCTCGTCCTCGTGGGTGATGAGCACGATCGTCCGGCCGGTCGCGTTGAGCCGGGCGATGATGTCGAGGACTTCCTCGGTGCTGCGGCTGTCGAGGTTCCCGGTCGGCTCGTCGGCCAGCAGCAGCGCGGGGGCGGTGACGAGAGCGCGGGCGACGGCCACCCGCTGCTGCTGTCCGCCCGACAGTTCGTTCGGATGGTGGTGCGTGCGCTCGCCCAGGCCGACCAGGGCCAGCGCGGCGAGCGCCCGGCGGCGGCGCTCGCGCGTCCGGACGCCCGCGTACGCGAGCGGGAGTTCGACGTTCGCGAGTGCGGTGGTGCGCGGGATGAGGTTGAACGACTGGAAGACGAAGCCGATCCGGCGGTTGCGCACCAGGGACAGCTGGTGTTCGTCCAAGCCGCCCACGTCCGTCCCGTCGAGCAGGTAGCGGCCGCCGCTCGGGGTGTCCAGGCAGCCGAGGATGTTCATCAGCGTGGACTTGCCGGAACCCGAACTGCCCATCACCGCCACGAAGTCGCCCGGGTCCACGAGGAGGTCGACGCCGCGCAGGGCGTGCACCGCGGCGTCGCCCCGCCCGTACACCTTGGTGGCCCGCCGGACGTCGATGACCGGTGCCGGAGCGCTCATCGGCCCGCCCCGCCGCCGGGCACCGCGCCCCCGCCGGGGAGGACGCCGCCGGGTACGTTCGGCGCGCCGCCCGTACCGCCGAACCCGCCCGCGGTCTGGCCGCCCGAAGCGCCGCCGGTGGTACGGGTGGTGCCGCCGCTCGTGCCGGTGCCGGCGGTCACCGTCGCGACGACGATCTCCTCGTCCTCGGCGAGGCCGGACAGAATCTGTGTGGTCTGGTCTCCCACCACGCCGACGGAGACCGTGCGGCGCTGCTGCGCCCCGCCGGACACCACGGTGACCGAGGCGGTCGTGCCGGTGCCGGTGACCGCGGCGGACGGGACGGTGAGGGCGTTGTCGGCCTGGGCGACGACCACCTGGACGTTGGCGGTCTGTCCGGTCTTCAGCGTGCTGACGTCTCCTTCGAGGGCGACGACGGCGCCGTACTTCACGGACCCGGACGACGAGCCGCTGTCCGGCAGGGGGTTGACGCTCAGCACCTTGGCGTTGCGCTTGACCGTGGTGTCGACGTTCATGGCGACGGTCGCGGGCTGTCCGGCCTTGACCTTGGCGGCGTCGGCCTCCGGGAACGACACCTTGATCTGCATGCCGGTCGGGTTGGCCAGGACGACGAACCCGCTCGCGGAGGTGCCGGTGGAGGTCGATGTCCCCGTACCGCCGGCGGACGTGCCGCCCCCGGTTGTCGACCCGCTCGAAGCGGCGGACGATGCGCCAGACGCCGAGGCGTTGTCACCGACCTTGCCGCCGACGGAAGCCACGATGCCGTCCGTCGGCGCCTTGAGGACGCAGCCGGCCAACGCCCGCTGCGTGTCGGCGAGTTTGTTCTGCGCCTGCACCAGGGCGGACTGCGCCTGGGCGACCTGCGCGGGATCGACGGTGGTGGTCGTGCTCGGCGTCGGAGTCGGTGTCGGGGTGGCGGTGACGGCGGTCAGGGCCTTGGCCTCGACGGTGGGCGCGGACGAGGCCGTGGCGGTGGCCGTCGCGGTTGCTGTTGCCGTGGGCGTCCCGGTCGTGCGCGGAGTGGCCGATGCCCCCGCGGTTCCGGAGCCGCCGGTGTCCGACCCACCCGTTCCCGAGCTGCTCGAACCGGCGTCGCCCGCACCGGCGTTGCCGGTACTTCCCGTGCCGGAGCCGCCCGTACCGGAATTCCCGGTGCCCGCGTTGCCACCGGAGTTCAGTGTGACGGTCGTGCCCTTCTCCGCCTTGTCGAGGTTCTGTTCCGCGACGTCGAGGGCGAGTTCGGCCTCGGTGACGTCCTCCTGGGCCGCGGTGGGGTCGATCTCGGCCAGGACCTGACCTGCCGTGACCTTGTCGCCCACCTTGACGTTCAGCTTCGTCACCGTGCCGGAGGAGGTGAAGGAGACACCTGTGTCCGAGGGCGAACTCAGGGACCCGGACGCCGAGACCGTGGCCATCACGGTGCCTTTGGCCACCTTCGCCGTCTGCGTCCGTGCGGAGTTCGAGGTCCCTCCTCCGCCGTCGTCGAACTGGGCGTAGGCGACTCCGGCGCCCGCCGCCAGAGCCACCACCAGGGCCGCGTTGACCATCACGGTCTTGCGTCGTCGCACAACCTTCATGGCCCGAGAGCCTGAACCGTGCGGGTGTCGGGCTGCTGGGAGGAACCTGGGGGTTTCCTGGGAGCGCGGGCGTGCGGCACCTCCGGCGAACCGGGACGAACCCGTCCGGCAGGTGCGTTCTTCCCGCCCGCGGCCTCCGCGGTTCCCAGCGGTTCCCCAGGTAGTTGCGGGTCTGCCGCCATGCGGGCGCGCTTGGGTGGGGCGCGCCCCGTCCACGCCCCGGAAGGACTCCTGTGATGGTTTGGTACGCCCACCGCGCACGTATGTCGGCGCCGGTCTTGACCGTTGTGGCGGCAATGGCCGTGCTGACCGCATGCGGAGGCGGCGGTACGTCCGACAAGGCGGCCCCCGACGCCGTGGTCAGCGCCACCGCTGGGGCCGGAGGCGATTCCGGCGCGTACCGCGACTGCCTCGCGGCCAACGGCGTTCAGATGCCCTCAGGTGCCCCCGAGGGCGGGCGCGGCACCGAGGCGCCGCGCTCGGGCATCCCCACCGCGCGGCCGACCGACAGGCCCACGGACAGGCCGACCGACAGGCCGTCGGGGCGTCCCTCCGGAGCGCCCGGCGACGGGACCAACCCGCGCGCCACAGACCCCGCATGGCAGAAGGCCGAGCAGGCGTGCGCCTCGCTGCGCCCGAGCCGCGCCCCCGGAGAGGGCAACGCGGGCGCCGGCGGTCCGGGCGAACCGGGTGCGTCCGCCGCGCCGAACGCCTCCGCGGAGGCGTCCGATTCGGCCGCGCAGGCGTTCGCCGGCTGCATGAAGGACCACCAGGCCGAGGTCCCGGCCGGGGGAGCGGCCGCGCTCGACCGCACGAAGCCGGAGGTCGCCGCCGCCCTGACCGTCTGCGAAGCCCTGCTGTCGGCAGGCGGCTGACGCTACGGCCGCGTCTACGGCCGCGTCATGCGCAGGACGTCCAGCGCCTCGTCGAGCTGCTCCTCGGTGAGCCGCCCCTCCGCGACGTGTCCGCGCTCGACGACGACCTGCCGGATCGTCTTCCGCTCGGCGAGGGACTGCTTCGCGATCCGCGCGGCCTCCTCGTACCCGAGGTACTTGTTGAGCGGCGTCACCACCGACGGGGAGCTCTCCGCGTACTCGCGCAGGCGCTCGACGTCGGCCGTGATGCCGTCCACCGTGCGGTCCGCGAGCACCCGGGAGACCGACGCGAGCAGGCGGACGGACTCCAGCACATTGCGGCCGATGACCGGCAGCATGACGTTGAGTTCGAAGTTGCCCGCGGCACCGCCGAACGCCACCGCGGCGTCGTTGCCCACCACCTGCGCGACGACCTGGCCGACCGCCTCCGGCACCACGGGGTTGACCTTGCCGGGCATGATCGAGCTGCCGGGCTGGAGGTCCGGCAGGCGGATCTCGGCGAGTCCGGTACGCGGCCCGGAGCCCATCCAGCGCAGGTCGTTCACGATCTTGTTGAGCCCGACCGCGATGGTCCGCAGCTGCCCGGACAGTTCGACCAGCGCGTCGCGCGCCCCCTGCGCCTCGAAGTGGTCCCGGGCCTCGGTGAACGGCAGGCCGGTGTCCGAGGCGAGCACCTGGATCACCCGTGCGGAGAACCCGCGCGGCGTGTTGATGCCGGTCCCCACCGCCGTTCCGCCGAGCGGGAGTTCGGCCACCCGGGGCAGGGTCGACTCCAGGCGCTCGACGCCATAGCGGACCTGCGCCGCGTACCCGCCGAACTCCTGGCCCAGGGTGACCGGGGTGGCGTCCATCAGGTGCGTGCGGCCCGACTTCACGACGTCGGCGAACTCGGCGGCCTTGCGTCCCAGCGCGCCCGACAGGTGCACCAGCGCGGGGATCAGGTCGCGGGTGACGGCGGCGGTGGCGGCGACGTGGATCGACGACGGGAAGGTGTCGTTCGACGACTGCGACGCGTTCACGTGGTCGTTGGGGTGCACGTCGAGGCCCAGGCGCTCGGAGGCGAGCGTGGCGAGCACCTCGTTCATGTTCATGTTCGACGACGTGCCCGAGCCGGTCTGGAACACGTCGACCGGGAACTGGTCGTTCCACCGGCCCGCCACGACCTCGGCGGCGGCCTCTTCGATCGCCGCCGCGATGTCCTTGTCGAGCACCCCGAGTTCGGCGTTCACCTTGGCGGCGGCGGACTTGATGCGGGCGAGCGCCGCGACGTGGGCGTGTTCGAGCGTGCCGCCGGAGATCGGGAAGTTCTCGACCGCGCGCTGCGTCTGGGCCCGCCACTTGGCGTGCGCGGGTACGCGGACCTCGCCCATGGAGTCGTGTTCGACCCGGAACCCGTCGCCCTCGTCGCCGCCGGACCCGCTGCTACGCCCGCCGCCGGGCTCGCCGCCCTGGCTGTTGCTCATCGTCGTGCCTCCCAAGTCCGGTCCCGTGTTCGGTCCGCCGACCGGTTCACCGGTTCCCACCAGCGGCAACCCCGGGCGGAGCGGTGCTGTTCCCGCACGCCCCGTCCGCCCCGCACAGGCGGGGGATCCGGGCCGGTCAGGCCAGGAGCAGCACGTGCAGCGTGCGCGGGCCGTGCACGCCCTCGATGCGGTCCAGTTCGATGTCGCTGGTCGCCGAGGGGCCGCTGATCCAGGTCTGCGGGCGATGCGGGTCGAGCCGGGCGATCGCCTCGGGCACCGTCCCGACGATCTGGTCCGCGCGCACCACGCACAGGTGGTAGTCGGGCAGCAGCGACAGTACGCGCCGGCCTTGGTCGGGACCGGTGTCCAGGACGATCGTGCCGGTCTCGGCGATCGCCAGCGCACACCCGGTGGCCACGCCCGCCTCCGCTTCGAGCTGATCGGTCGTCAGGGGCGGCTCGTCCAGGACCAGTTCCGCTCCGGTCGCGGCGAGCCAGCCCAGCCGCTTGCCGGACGGCACCACGAGCCGCCCCACTCCCGCCTCGCGCAGCAGCGACACCGCGGCGTCGACCAGCGTGTGCGCGTTCGCGCGCACCACGTGTGCCCCGTACTCCTCGGCGCGCTCGGCGAACAGGCCGACGAGGTCGGTGCCCGCGTCGCGCGTCCGGCGGTACGTGCGGTCCACCGTGACGCGCGGCGGCCGCGCGTCACCGGACAGCGATGCGCGGATCCGCGCAAGGATCTCGGCCTTCGCCTCGGACGGCAGGCCGGGATAGGTGTGCGGCAGCCCCGGATGGGCCAGGTCGGTACGCGGCAGCCCGGGCGGATCCGTGAGGTCCACGTGCTGGAGCCCGGTGTGCGACGGGTACGCCGCGGCATCGGCTGCGGCGCTCTCCCCGGCCGCGTCGGCGTCCCGCGCGGCAGTGCCCCGTGCGGGATTGGTCGGCGCCGTCACAGGTCCTCCAGCAGTGCCTCGGGCGGTCCCGCCGCGGCCGGATCGCCCTCGCTCAGACCGCCGTCCGTGCGCTTGAACCACGAACGGAACGACTCGGGCGGCGCGGCCGGGGCGTCGCGGCTCGCCGTCCATCCGGCCAGCGGGCCGGCCAGCAGCCGGGGCACCTTGCCGATGTGCCCCTTGCGGCCGATGAAGTGCCTGCTGAACGACGCCGCGTGCTGGGCCAGTCCGAGCCGCCAGGGCTCCGCGAAGGTCCACTCCGCCGCCTTCATCGCGGCCTTCTCGCCGAGCTGCGCGGGGCCGCGTCCGAGGTCGGTGAGCTGCGCCCGCTGGCGGGTCAGGATCGCCGGGATGTCGATGCGTACCGGGCACGCCTCGAAGCACGCGCCGCACAGCGTCGAGGCGTACGGCAGCGACGCGGTCTGCTCGTCCACCTCGTGCTGGTTGATCCCGCGCAACTGCGGGGTGAGGATCGCGCCGATCGGGCCGGGGTAGACCGAGCCGTACGCGTGCCCGCCCACCCGCTCGTACACCGGGCACACGTTGAGGCACGCGGAGCACCGGATGCAGCGCAGCGCCTGCCGCCCCTCCGGGTCGGCCAGGACGTCCGTGCGCCCGTTGTCCAGCAGGATCAGGTGGAACACGCGCGGCCCGTCGCCCTCGGTGACGCCGGTCCACATCGAGGTGTACGGGTTCATGCGCTCGCCGGTCGACGAGCGCGGCAGCAGTTGGAGGAACACCTCCATGTCCTGCCACGTCGGCAGGAGCTTCTCGATGCCCATCACGGTCACCAGCACGTCGGGCAGCGTCAGGCACATGCGGCCGTTGCCCTCCGACTCGACCACGCACACGGTGCCCGTCTCGGCCACCGCGAAGTTGGCGCCGCTGACCGCGACCTTCGCCCGCAGGAACTTCTCGCGCAGGTGCAGCCGCGAGGCCTCGGCGAGGTCCGCGGGCCGGTCGGACAGGTTCTCCGGGGCCGGCCGGCCCGCGTTCCCCATCTCGTCCCGGAAGATGTCGCGGATCTCGCCGCGGTTCCGGTGGATCGCCGGGACCAGGATGTGCGAGGGCAGGTCGTGCCCCAACTGCACGATCAGCTCGGCGAGATCGGTCTCCCACGCGCGGATCCCGGCGGCCGCGAGTGCGTTGTTGAGGCCGATCTCCTGGGTCGCCATCGACTTGATCTTCACGACCTCGTCGGTGCCGTGGCCGCGCGCGATGTCGACGACGATCGCGTTCGCCTCGGCGGCGTCGCGCGCCCAGTGCACGGTGCCGCCCGCGGCGGTGACGGCCTCCTCCAACTGCTCCAGGTAGCGCGGCAGATGGGCCAGTACGTCGTCCTTGATGGCGGCACCCGCCAGGCGCAGCTTCTCCCAGTCGGGCACCTCGCCGACCACGGCCGCGCGCCGCGCGCGGATGGTGTGCGTGGCGTTGCGCATGTTGGCGCGCAACTGGGGGTTCGCGAGCGCGGTGTGCGCGGCCTCGGGGAAGGGCGGCATGCCCAGGAACGTCGGTTCGGGGCGTACGGTCGTCATCGCGCGCCACCTTCCGCGGGTGCGTCGGCCTCGAAGAGGCTGCCGGACGAGAGGCTGCCGGTCGGGTGCACCGGGTCGAGGGACGGCAGCGGCGGGTACGCCAAGTCGCCCGACGGGAAAGCCTCCAGGTCCGGGTGCGGCTCGGTCGACGCGAGGATGTCCGCGAGGTGCATCACCTTCACGCCGGTGTGCTGACGCGACATCACCCCGCCGATGTGCATGAGGCACGAGTTGTCGCCCGCGCACAGCACCTGCGCCCCGGACTCCATCACCGCCGTGACCTTGTCGCGGCCCATGGCCGTGGACGTCTCGGCGTTCTTCAGGGCGAACGTGCCGCCGAAGCCGCAGCATTCGTCGGCGCGCGGCAGTTCGGTCAGGCGCAGTCCGCGGACCTTGCGCAGCAGCCGCAGCGGCCGGTCGCCGACGCCGATCATGCGCGTCGAGTGGCAGGTCGGGTGGTAGGTGACGCTGTGCGGGAAGTACGCGCCGACGTCCTCGACTCCGAGCACGTCGACCAGGAACTCGGTGAACTCGTACACGCGCGGGGCGACCTCGGCCACCCGGGCGCGGAACGCCTCGGCGTCCTTGCCGCGGGCGCCCTCCGCCAGCACGGGGTGGTAGTCGCGCACCATCGCGGCGCACGACCCCGACGGGGTGACCACCGCGTCGTACGGCTCGAACGTCTCGGCGAACGAGCGCGCGAGCGAACGGGCGTCGCGGCGGTAGCCGGAGTTGAAGTGCATCTGGCCGCAGCACGTCTGGGCGTACGGGAACTCCACCTCGTGGCCGAGCCGGCGCAGCAGGCGTACCACGGACTTCCCGGTCTCCGGAAAGGCCGTGTCGTTGACGCAGGTGATGAAAAGGGCGATCCGCACGAGTCACCTCCTCGATCGACTCTAAGCGCGGTCGCGGCGCCTCGCCCGCGGTCGTCGCCGCCGGTCTCGTTCACCGGTCGTCGTCACCGGATGTCCGTTCGACGCCGTTCCACGCCGTAGGGTGCGCCCATGACGTGGAGGACGGCGCTCACCAGCCGCATGCCCGCGACCCGGCGGGCCCGGGTCCTGACCGCCGTGGGGCTGGTGCTCGTCGTCCTGGCGCTCGCGGCGATCGCGACGACGTCGGGCGGCGGCGGGGCCTCGCCGGTACGCAGCGGCCAGCAACGGATCGAGGTCGCCGCGGCGCCCGGGTCGCCGGACCGCATCGGCCTGGACACGACCGTGTACTACCCCGACGCGGCCGCGCCCGCGCCGGCCGTGCTGCTCGGCCACGGGTTCGGCGGCAACAAGTCGACCGTGCGCGCCGAGGCCGAGGGCCTGGCGCGGCGCGGGTACGTGGTCATGACGTGGTCCGCGCGGGGCTTCGGGGCGTCCGGCGGCCGCATCGCGCTCGACCAGCCGGACTACGAGGTGGCGGACGCGCGGGCCCTGGTCGACTGGCTGGCGGGACGCCCCGAGGTGCTGCTCGACCGACCGGGTGATCCGCGGGTCGGTGCGGCGGGTGTGTCGTACGGGGGAGCGCTGGCGCTGCTGCTCGCGGCCTACGACCCGCGCGTGGACGCCGTCGCGCCGCAGTGGACGTGGAACGACCTGGGCGAGTCGCTGCTCCCGAACGCCACCGGGACGGGACCCGCGACCGGTGTCTTCAAGAAGATGTGGGCCGGGGTCTTCTTCTCCGCGGGCGCGTCCGCGGCCGTCGGGGCGGGGGCCGACGGGCCCGCGGTGCCGCCCGGGGAGTCGTCCGGAGGCCCGGCCGATCCGGGGGCCGACGCGGCCTCGGTGTGCGGGCGCTTCACCGCCGAGGTGTGCGCGGTGTACGAGGAGGTCGCGCGGACCGGACGCCCCAACGACCGGGCCGTGGAACTGCTGCGGCGGGCCAGCCCCGCGAGCGTCGCGGACCGCCTGCGGGTGCCCACGCTGCTGATCCAGGGCCAGAGCGACTCGCTCTTCCCGCTGGCCGAGGCCGACAAGACGGCCCGGGCGGTGTCGGCCAACGGGTTCCCGGTGGAGGTCGTGTGGACCGCCGGAGGCCACGACGGCGGGCCGCAGCAGACCGCGCTGGTCCGGGACAAGACGGTGGCGTGGTTCGACGAGTGGCTGGCCTCCGACGAGGGCGCCCGGGCCACCGAGGCGCGGCGCCAGGGCGGGGGAGCGCCGGTGCCGGCGGGGCCGTTCTCGGTCACCCGGCTGGGCGGCGTCGACACCTCGACGCGCGAGCAGGTCATCCGGGTCGCCGAAGGCCCGCGCTACCCCGGTATCGACGGCAGCACCGGCCGGGCGCTGCCGCTGTTGGGGCCGGAGCAGACCGTCGTCAACCCGCCCGGCGGATCGCCGCCGTCGATGTCGACGCTGCCGGGTCTCGGACTTCTCGGTGCGCTGGGCCAGTCGGGTGACGTCTCCGCGCTCGGACAGCTCTCGCTCGACATGCCGGGGCAGAGCGCGTTCTTCATGACGCAGCCGCTGGACCGTGCGCTGCGGATCACCGGCGGTTCGACCGTTCGGGTGCGGGTCTCGGGTGCCGACGACATCGTGCTGTTCGCCAAGCTGTACGACGTGGACCCGGGCGGCGGCGCGGTGCTCCCGTACCAACTCGCGGCGCCGCTGCGGGTCGTCGGGGCGGCGGACGGGCGCGAGGTGGAGATCCGGCTGCCGGAGATCGACCGCGAGATCGACGCGGGGCACCGGCTGCGGCTGGTGCTCACCACCACCGACCTCGGGTACGCGACGCCGGCCGAGCCCGCGGCGTACCGCGTCGCCGTCGTCGGCCCGATGACCGTGCCCTCGGTGCCCGGCATCAAGCTCCCGCCGCCGGGCTACCCGTGGTGGACGTGGGGCCTGCCGGCGATCGCCGCGGTGCTCGCCGTCGTGCTGGTGGTGACCGGGAAGCGCCGCCTCAAGGCCCGGGCGCCGATCGTCGAGCTCGCCGAAGTCCCGCTGCGGATCCAGGGTCTGACGAAGCGTTACAAGGGCGGCAAGCTCGCCGTCGACGACCTCTCGTGCACCGTCGAGCGCGGCCAGGTGCTGGGGTTGCTCGGGCCGAACGGCGCGGGCAAGACCACGGCGCTGCGCATGCTCATGGGGCTGATCCACCCGGACGACGGCGAGATCCGCATCTTCGGGCACATCGTGACGCCGGGTGCGCCGGTGCTGTCCCGGCTCGGGTCGTTCGTGGAGGGGCCCGGCTTCCTGCCGCACCTGTCCGGCCGCGACAACCTGTCGCTCTACTGGAAGGCGACCGGACGCCCGGCGGCGGACGCGCACTTCGAGGAGGCCCTGGAGATCGCGGGGCTGGGGGAGGCGCTGGACCGCAAGGTGCGCACGTACTCGCAGGGCATGCGGCAGCGCCTCGCCATCGCGCAGGCGATGCTCGGCCTGCCGGACCTGCTGGTGCTCGACGAACCGACCAACGGGCTCGACCCGCCGCAGATCCGCGCGATGCGCGACGTGCTGATCAGGTACGCCGCGAACGGCCGTACGGTCGTGGTGTCCAGCCACCTGCTCGCCGAGGTGGAGCAGACCTGCACGCACGTGGTCGTGATGCACCGGGGCCGCCTCGTCGCGTCGGGGCCGGTTTCGGACATCACGGGCGACGGGAACACGCTCGCGATCGGGACGCCCGTACCGGACCGTGCGGTCGAGGTGCTGTCGGGCATGTCCGGGGTGGCTTCCGCGGTGCCGGAGGGCGAGGGCGTGCTCGTGCACCTCGCGGGCGCCGAGCCGTCGGCGGTCGTCGCAGAACTGGTGGGCGCCGGGGTCGCGGTGGACCGGGTGACCGCGAAACGCCGCCTGGAGGACGCGTTCCTCACGCTGATCGGAGAGCAGCAGTGACCGCCGAGACCAGTCCTGCCCCGCGGGCGCCCGAGGACGCCGCGCCGTCGCGGGCGCACGGCTACCGGCCCCGGCACACCCTGCCGTTCCGGGTCGAGGCGCTGCGGCAGTTGCGGCGGCGGCGGACGCTCGTGATGCTCGGCCTGCTCGCGCTGCTGCCGTGGATCCTGGTCGTCGCGTTCAAGGTAGGCGGCGATCCGGAGCGGGACACCGTGCCGACGCTGGTCGACGTCGCGACGCGCAGCGCGCTCAACCTGACGGCGTTCGCGCTGTTCGTGTCGACGGGCTTCCTGCTGGTGGTCGCGGTCGCGCTGTTCTGCGGCGACACCGTGGCGAGCGAGGCGAGTTGGTCGTCGCTGCGCTACCTGCTCGCGGCACCGGTGCCGAGGGCGCGGCTGCTGCGGGTGAAGCTCGCGGTGTCGCTGGCGTACAGCGGGCTCGCGCTCCTGCTGCTGCCGGCGATGGCGCTGCTGGCCGGTGTGGTGGCGTTCGGGTGGGGGCCGCTGGAGATCCCGATCGGCGGCTCGCTTTCCGGTGGCGAGGCGATGCGGCGCATGGCGGTGGTCGTGGCGTACGGCATGGTGTCGCAACTCGTGGTCGCGGCTGTCGCGTTCTGGCTGTCGACGGTCACCGACGCGCCGCTGGGGGCGGTGGGCGGTTCGGTCGGCCTGGTGGTGGTCTCGAACATCGTGGACGCCGTGACCGCACTCGGTGCGTGGCGCGAAGTCCTGCCCACGCACTGGCAGTTCGCGTGGGTTGATGCCCTCCAGGCGGACGTGGAGTGGGAGGGGATGATCAAGGGGTCGGCGGTGTCGGTCGCGTACGCCTTGGTCTTCATTGCGCTGGCTTTCCGCCACTTCGAGCGCAAAGACATCGTTTCCTAGGAATCGCAGACGTTCTCCGGTGGAAATTCCGCCTGGTTCGGACCTGTTCAGATCTTGCCTACCAGCAGGTAGGTTTCCTCCGCACGTGTTCCTGTTACCCCTGGTAGCTCCCCTCAAGGTGTGACGAAGGCGAGGGAACATGTATTTGTCCAGATACTCCGGACGCGGATCCGGCAGGGCAAGGTCCGGCGGGGTCGGGTCCGACAGGCCCAGGTCCGCGGGGCGTTCCGTGGTCGGCGCCGTGACCGCGATGGTCGTCGCGGTCGGCGGGCTCGGCGTCCTGACCGGCGCCCCGGCCGCAGCGGCGCCCACGCCGACGCCGCTGCGCGCCGACCTGGAGGCGATCCGGGCCGCCGAGGCGCAGCAGTTGTACGGGAGCCCGGCCGTCCGGCCGGTCGACCAGCGCAAGACGTCCTTGATCTCCATCGGCGACAGCGAGATCTCCGGCGAGGGGGTCGGGACGTACGAGGCGCCCACCGACGGACCGACCAACTGGTGCCACCGCTCGCCGCAGGCGGCCATCCACCGCACGGGGATCGCGGCGGACGTGACGTACAACGTGGCCTGCTCGGGCGCGTCGAGCGAGAACATCCGCATCGGCGGCACGAAGCAGTACGCGGACGAACTCGTGCAGTCCGACAGCCTCGCGATCAAGGCGCGCAACACCAAGCTGAAGCTGGTCCTGCTGGTCGTCGGGGGCAACGACGACCTCCAGTTCGGTCCGACGATGACCGACTGCGTCACGCGCCGGGTGTTCTTCCAGGGCGAGTGCTACGGCACGTACCAGCCGCAGTGGAAGGCGCGTGTGGAGGCGCTGCGGCCCAAGGTCGAGCAGGACGTGCGCGACCTGCGCACCGTCATGACCGATGCGGGGTACGCCGGTTCCGACTACAAGCTCGTGGTCATGGGCTACCCGTCGCCGATGAGCCCCGACGTCGAGGACAACCCGAACTTCCCCGGCTGGTACGCCGGCGGCTGCCTCGGCTACCTGCGCGACCAGGCGTGGGGCCGCAACGAGGCCGTGCCGATGTTCGCCGAGGCGTCGCGCCAGGCCGCCGCCAACACCGGGGCGATCTACCTCGACAACAGCCGGCTGTTCCACGGCCATGAGGTGTGCACCGACAACACCTGGGTGCGGGGGCTGTGGTTCGCGAACCTCGACCTGTTCGACGAGAACACCACCCGGCAGTCCTTCCACCCCAACGAGCGCGGGCACATCGCGTTCGCCTCGTGTCTGACGCAGCTCTACAACTCCGGTTACCAGACCGCGAGTTGCGCGGACCCGGCGAGTACCGGGAACACCGTGCTCACCGAGGGGGTGAAGGACTTCAGGCAGTTGCGGAACGAGGGCACGGGGTTGTGCGCGGACTCGTACGGCTATTCGTCGCGCAACCACACGCCGGTGCAACTGTGGCCGTGTCAGGGAGGGCGGAACCAGGGCTTCTGGTACGACCCGGCGTACCAGTCCGTGCACGTCGAGCTGAGCCATGACCGCTGCCTCGACCCGGAGGGCGGCGCCCGGACCACCGGGACGCCCGTTGTCCTGTGGAACTGCAACGGCGGCGAGAACCAGCGCTTCGTGCAGACCGGCGGGACCCTGCGGCCGGCGAACGCGCAGACGCTGTGCGTCACTCCGGCGGGGAGCGACCCCACCCTCGGGGCGCGGCTCGTGCTCGCGGCGTGCAACGGATCGGCGGCGCAGCGGTTCGCCTCCGAGCCGCACCAGGCCGCGGTGTTCACCGAACTCAAGGCCGACAACACCGGCAAGTGCCTGGACGTCAACGGCGGTTCGATGAGCAACGGGAGCAACGTGCTGGCCTGGGACTGCACGGGCAACACGAACCAGAAGTGGTTCGTCAACCCGGCGAGCGGCCAGGTCCACAGCCTGAAGGACCCGGCTTTCTGCCTGGACAACCGCGGGACCACCGCGGCGGGCGGCGGGCTCGGCATCTGGTCCTGCAAGGACGGCGTCGGCGCGTACCGCGACAACCTGCGCTTCGACTCCGTGTCCGGGCAACTCGTCAGCCGGGTCTCGGGATTGCGGGTCACCGCGCCGACCGGCGGCAACGGGCCGGTGACGCAGGCGGCGGCGAACGGTTCGGCGGCGCAGACGTGGAACGCGGGGGCGGCGGTGCCGCTCGGCTACAACTCGATCCCGTACGACGCCTACTGATCCGAGGCGGCTTCCCGCTCCGGCGCGACCACCGGAGCGGGAGCCCGCTGGCACGATGGGCGGTGCTCCGCCGTCGCACTCGTCCAGGGGGACCCGTGTCCGATACGCCGCACCACGAAGGCCCGGAACAACCCGGGTCCGCCGCTCCGCCTCCGTCCGCGGGCCCGCCGCCGAAACCCGGCTTTGTCCCGACCGGGCAACCCCTCGGCGAACCCACGCCGTCCGGTCGTCCTTCCAACGCCATGCTCTTCCTCGGAACCGCTCTCGGACTCGTCATCGTCATCGCGATGACTTTCGTCGTCCTGCTCGACGACGACGAGAACTCGTCGGGCAGCACGTCGAGTTCCGCGTCCGCCGACGCCTCGGCCTCGCCGTCGGCGACACCGGGCGACTCCGCCTCGGCGTCTCCGACCCCGTCGCCCACCCGCACTCCCTCCGCGACCTCCACGGCCACCTCCACCGCGTCCGGCCGCCCCACCGGAACCGCCTCGCCGAGCGGCGGGTTCCAGGACTCGCCGGTGCTGGCCGCGGCGCAGGCGCGCGGGCACCTGGTCGTGGGCACGAAGGGGGATGCGCCCGGGCTGTCGTTCAAGGACCCGGCCACCGGGGAGTACACCGGTTTCGAGATCGACCTCGTGGAGGAGGTCGCGAGCAACCTCGGGTTCGACCCCGATGCCACCGAGTACCGGGACATCGGCTCGGCCGAACGCGAAGCGGCGCTGACGCGCGGCGACATCGACCTCTACATCGGCACGTACTCGATCACCGCGCTCCGCAAGCAGACCGTGGGCTTCGCGGGGCCGTACTACACCGCCGGTCTCACCACCCTGGTCCGGGACGGCGAGGCGACGATCCAGGGGCTGGACAACACCCTCGACGGGCGCACGGTGTGCACGGTGACCGGCTCCACCCCGTTCCAGGTCCTCCAGTCGAACCACCCGCAGGCGCAGACGACCGGCCGTCCGAGCTACGCCCAGTGCGTCGACGACCTCCAGGCCTCCCGCGTCGACGCGGTGGTCACCGACGACGCGATCCTGCGCGGCTACGCGGCGCAGCGCCCTTCGGAACTCAAGGTCGTCGGCAACCCGGTCGGCGTCGAGAAATACGGCATCGGCCTCGACCACGACGACGCCGCACTGCGCGCGGCGGTCAACGACGCCCTGGAAGAGGCGGTCCAGGACGGCAGTTGGAGCTCGGCCTACTCGAAGAACCTCGACCCGACACGAATCACCGTCCCCGCCCCACCCCCGGTGGAGCGTTACTGAGGCACCCGGCCGCGCCGAACGTGAGACGCCCCACCCGGAAGGGCGGGGCGTCTCACTGACGTGTTGTCAGGACTGGCGGACGGGGATGTCCCGGATGAGGGTCTGGGGCGGTTCCAGTTGGTTGAAGAAGTCGTTGCCCTTGTCGTCGACGACGATGAAGGCGGGGAAGTCCTCGACCTCGATCTTCCAGACGGCTTCCATGCCCAGCTCGGGGTACTCGAGGACCTCGACGGACTTGATGCAGTCCTGGGCGAGGCGGGCGGCGGGGCCGCCGATGGAGCCGAGGTAGAAGCCGCCGTGCTTGCCGCAGGCGTCGGTGACCTGCTGCGAGCGGTTGCCCTTGGCGAGCATGACGAACGAGCCGCCCGCGGCCTGGAACTGCTCGACGTAGGAGTCCATGCGGCCCGCGGTGGTGGGGCCGAAGGAGCCGGAGGCGTAGCCCTCGGGGGTCTTCGCCGGGCCCGCGTAGTAGACGGCGTGGTCGCGCAGGTACTGCGGCATCGGCTCGCCGGCGTCCAGGCGCTCCTTGATCTTGGCGTGCGCGATGTCGCGGGCCACGACGACCGGGCCGGACAGCGAAAGCCGGGTCTTGACCGGGTACTTCGACAGCTCGGCGCGGATCTCGCCCATCGGCCGGTTGAGGTCGATGTGCACCACGTCGTCGGAGAGGTCGTCGTGCGTGGTCTCCGGGAGGTACTTGGCCGGGTCCGTCTCCAGCTTCTCCAGGAAGACGCCCTCGGCGGTGATCTTGGCGAGCGCCTGGCGGTCGGCGCTGCACGAGACGGCGATGGCGACCGGCAGGGACGCGCCGTGGCGCGGCAGGCGGATGACGCGTACGTCGTGGCAGAAGTACTTGCCGCCGAACTGCGCTCCGATGCCCATGTCCTGGGTCAGCTTGAGGATCTCGGCCTCCAGCTCGACGTCGCGGAAGCCGTTGCCGAGCGGGGAGCCGGTCGTGGGCAGGGTGTCGAGGTAGCGGGCCGACGCGTACTTCGCGGTCTTGAGCGCGAACTCGGCGCTGGTGCCGCCGATGACCACGGCGAGGTGGTACGGCGGGCAGGCCGCGGTGCCCAGCGAGCGGATCTTGCCGTCCAGGAACTTCAGCATCGCGGCCGGGTTCAGGATGGCCTTGGTCTCCTGGTACAGGTACGACTTGTTGGCGCTGCCCCCGCCCTTGGCCATGAACAGGAACTTGTACGCCTCGCCCGCGGTCGCGTACAGCTCGACCTGCGCCGGCAGGTTGTTGCCGGTGTTCTTCTCGTCCCACATCGTCAGCGGGGCCATCTGCGAGTAGCGCAGGTTGAGCTCGGTGTACGCGTTGCGGATGCCGAGCGACAGGTGCTCCTCGTCGCGGCCGTCCGTCAGTACGTGCTGGCCGCGCTTGCCCATCACGATCGCGGTGCCGGTGTCCTGGCACATCGGCAGGACGCCGCCCGCGGCGATGTTGGCGTTCTTGAGCAGGTCGAGGGCCACGAAGCGGTCGTTGGGGGACGCCTCGGGGTCGTCGAGGATCTTGGCGACCTGGGCCAGGTGCCCCGGCCGCAGCAGGTGCGCGATGTCCCGCATGGCCTCCCGGGCGAGGAGGGTCATCGCCTCCGGCTCGACCTGGAGGAAGCGGCGCCCGCCGGCTTCGAACGTCGAGACACCCTCGCTGGTCACCAGCCGGTACGGCGTGGTGTCCTCGCCCAACGGGAGCAGGTCCGTGTACTCGTTACTGTCGGCGGGGGGCATGGCCATCCTCGGTCGGCGGTGTCGGGGCGTCCTCCAGCGTAGAACGCCGCGGGGGTGCCGACGGATGTGAGGTAAGGCTCACTGTCCTTGCCGCGCAGGCTCACTGTCCCCGCCGCGGGTGCCGGCACCGGGTCCCACGGCCCTCGGCGGAGCCTGTCAGGGGCGGTCGGCCGCGACGGTGATGCGGATGACGGCGCTCGCGTACTGCCCCCGGCTGTCGCGCACGGTGTAGTGGAAGACGTCGGTGCCGGTGAACAACGGGGTCCACGCCCGGTACGTGCACGCTCCCGAGAGCCGGTCGCAGGAGATCCAGCCGTACAGGCCCCACGCAACCCGCGACCCGACGATGCGCAGCCCGTCGCCGCGGTCGTTGGCCAGCAGGTTCAGCGACACGGTGCCGCCCGCCCGGACCGTCGCGCTGTCGTCCACGGCCATTGCCGCGACCGGTCCCGGCGGGGTCGTCGGTTGTGTGGTGGGCCGAGTTGTCGGTGGCGTGGTCGGCTGGGCGGTCGGTCGAGGAGTCGCGGTCGGGCCGACGGTCGAGGCCGGGCTCGGCGGCGGGCCGGTCGTCGGGGGCGGTGAGGTGGTCGACCCGGTCGCCGGAGCGCCGGTCGCGGGTTCGGCGGCGGTCGGTGCCGCGGACGGGCCGGCATCGCTTGGGGGCGGTACGGCGGGGGACGCGGCGGGGCCGGTCGGACTCGGCTCGGGGCGGCCGGGCGACTGGGTGTTCGGCGGGGTGGTCGGCAGCGCACCCGGGGGAGTGGACGGCGCCTTCGTGGGCCCCGGCGGAGGCGGCGACACGGCCGCGGGCTGCGCGGGCCCGGGCGGCGGCACCGGTACGGCCGGCTCGGCGATCAGGTCCGCCCGCTTCTCGGTATGGCTCGAGGGCCTTGCGTCGCCGGGCAGCACGGTAGCGAGGGCGATCGCCGCGGCGGCGGCAGCGGCGACCATGCTGCCGACCACCGTCTTCCGTGCCACGGACAGCCCGACCTTGCCGACCGCGTTGGGCAGGCCCGACCCGGCCGGGGCGCCGCCGGGCGCTGGAGCCGCGGGTGCCGGGCCGGCTCCGGGGCCGGGGCCGGCGGTGGTGCCGGCGGACGGGGTCGCGGTCGGTCCCGCGCCCGTTGGGCCTGTGGCGGCCGGTCCCGTGGTGGCCGTTCCCGTGCCGACAGTTCCGGTGCCCGCGGTTCCTGTACCGGCAGTTCCTGTACCCGCAGTTCCCGTGCCGGTCGATCCCGCGCCGGCGGCCGCGACGCCGCCCGCAAGTGCCTCCGCCGTCAACGCGGTGGCCGCCGTACCGCCGAGGATCGCGGGAAGCAGCAGCACCCGCAGGTGCGCGTTCGTGGCGACCAGTTCCGCGCACAGGCGCGTGCAGATCGGGCAGCCGGCCAAGTGGTCGTCGACCGCGCGCCGGTCGCGTATGCGCAGGGTTCCGCGCACGTACCCGCCGAGACGTTCGCCATGGGTCCGGCAGCGCTCCGGCAGGCGGCCTATGTGCGCCTTCAGGAACGCCTCGCACAGCCCCTCGCGCGCCCGGACCGCAAGCTGCGAGACCGCGTTGGGCGTGATGCCGAGCAACCGGGCTATGTGCCGCGGCTTCTCGCCCTCGACCTCGGTGTGCCACAGGATCGCCTGCCAGCGGTCCGGCAGCGAGCCGAACGCCTGCTTGACCATGAGCAGGTCGGGGAGCGCATCCGCCGTCTGCGGCGCGGACCCGCCGAGGGTGTCGAGCATCACCTCGTCGGTCGGCACCACCGTGCGCCGGGCCTGGGCCCGGTCGGCGTGGCTGTTGCGCATCGTCGTGCACAGGTACGCCCGGAAGGACTCGCGCGGCCCGCCGCCGCGCCGTAACTGCGCCAGCACCTCGACGAATGCGTCGGACACCAGGTCCTCGGCGGCCTCCGCATCCGGTTCCAGCCGCCGTGCGTGGCGCAGCGCCGCACCGTGGTGCCGGTTGTGCAGGACCGCGAACGCGGCGTCCGCGTCCGGCCCGCCGCCGCGGGCGCGCTGCGCAAGTTCGGCGTCGGACGCCGGGTTCTCGGCCGCTGTGCGGTGGGTGTCCCCGTCCATGGCGTGACAGCTTGCCATGGACGCGAACACCTGTACTACGGTGCGGCGGATCCGGTTTTGAGCGGCGGTGGGACATCTGCCGCATGCCGTGCTTCCGGGACGATCTCCGTTGCGGTGGAAGGCTGTTCGCGCGTCATTCGCATGCCGAGCACGACGCCCGCGCCGACCAGCGCACTGCCCGCCAATTGCGCGGGGCGTACCTCGCCGGTGCCGAGCGCGAGCGCCGACACCGCGGCCGAGACCGGCACCAGGCCGGAGAACAATCCGGCCCGCTCGGCACCGAGCATGCCGAGCGCGGTGTACCAGAGCAGGAACGCCGCGACGGTCGCGATCAGACCGATGAACACCAGCGCGGCGGCCTCGGCGAGGGTCGGCATGCGCAGGATTCCGGTGCCGTCGGTGAACCAGCCGATCGCGAACGACTGGGGCACCGCCAGGGCGGTCGAGTACGCCGCCACCCGCAGCGCGCCGAGCCGGGGCAGCAGCGGAACCGCGAGCAGCGAGAAGGCGATCTCGCACACCAGTACGCCGATCGCCATGAGCAGTCCGGTCGCCGAGGCGTCGCCGAAGCCCTCGACGGCGACCGCGCCCGCGACCACGAGGACCGACCCGGCCACGATGCGCGCACCGGGCCGGCGCCGGGCCATGAGCGGCGCGATCACCGCGAGGGCGATCGGGGAGCAGCCGAGGATGCTGCCGACCGTCGCGGGGTCGGCGTGCTCCAGAGAGCCGATGAGCAGTTGGTTGAACAGTGTCTGGCCGAGCAGGGCGAGCAGGAAGAGGAGGAGCCACGCACGCGCTCCGACGCGCACGCGCGGCGGCTTGCGGAGCCGCAGGACGGCGAACATCGCGGCGGCGGCGAGGGCGTACCGCAGCCCCTGGCCGCCGCCGACCGGATAGGCGACCAGGGCGGCGGAGACGCCTGCCGCCGTGCCGACGAGGATCTGGGAGAGCGCTGCGAAAGTCGCGCCGACGGACGGCGCCTGAGCCGATGGCCTCATGACCCGTTACGTTAGGAACCAGGTGGATCGGAAGACAGAACCACCCATGCGCCCCGGGAGGGGACCACTTAGGACCACTCGGCATCACGCAGGACCACGTAGGACCACGCAGGACCACGTAGAGACGACGCAGGACCACGCAGAGGGGACACGTTCATGGGAGACCTGCTGGTCGGGATCGACCGGGCGCGGGGCAACGTCGGCGCGCAGATCACCGCGGGCCTGCGCGACGCGGTGCGCACCGGACGCCTGGCCCCGGGCGACCGGCTGCCGTCGAGCCGGGCGCTCGCCACCGACCTCGGGGTGTCGCGCGGCATGGTCGTCGAGGCCTACGAACAACTCGTCGCCGAGGGATATCTGACGAGCCGTCACGGCTCCGGTACGCGCGTCGCCGACATCCCCGAGAGCCGCGCGCCGGGCGGCCCCGACGAGCCGCGCGACGCCAACGACATCTCCGCGCTGCCCTACGACCTCAAGCCCGGAACCTCGGACATGTCCGCCTTTCCGCGAGCGGCCTGGCTCGCCGCGACCCGGTACGCGCTCGCGACCGTGCCGCACAGCAGGCTGTCGTACGGCGACCCGGGCGGCGTCCCCGAACTGCGCACCGCGCTCGCCGCGTACCTCGGGCGGGTGCGCGCCGCCAACGCCTCGCCGGACCGCATCGTCGTCGTCGGCGGGGTCGCGCAGGGCATCGCGCTGATGGTGCAGGCCCTCGCGGCCCGCGGCCACACGCTGCTCGCCGTCGAGGACCCGTCCAGCGCGACCCAGCGGGGCCTGCTGCGCAGCAACGGCCTCCCCATCGTCGGCGTACCCGTGGACGCCGAGGGCATCGACGTGGCGGCACTCGCCCGCACCGGCGCCCGAGCCGTGCTGGTCACGCCCGCGCACCAGTACCCGACGGGTGTGGTGCTCTCCCCGGAACGCCGCGCGCAGCTCACCGGCTGGGCACGCGACGTCGACGGCCTCATCGTCGAGGACGACTACGACGCCGAGTTCCGCTACGACCGCGACCCGGTCGGCTGCCTCCAGGGCCTCGACCCGGACCGCGTCGTGCACCTGGGCTCGACCAGCAAGGCCCTCGCCCCCGGCATGCGGCTCGGCTGGGCGGTGGTTCCGCACACCTGGCTGGAACAGGTGCGCGAACTCAAGCAGTACGCCGACCTCGGCTCCGCGGTGATCAACCAGTTCGCCTTCGTGCGCCTGCTGGAAGGCGGCGGCTACGACCGGCATCTGCGCGCGATGCGGCTGCGCTACCGCGGCCGCCGTGACGCGGTGGCCGAGGCGTTCGCCGAGTTCCTGCCGAAGGCGCAGGTCAACGGCATTCGGGCGGGCCTGCATCTGTACGTCGAACTGCCGCCCGGCTGCCGGGAGGACGCCGTGGTCGCCGCCGCGGCGGCCCGCGGCGTACGCGTCGAACCGGTCGGCCCGATGCGCGAACCCGGTCCGGAGGCGCCGCCCGCACTGGTCCTCGGGTACGCGTCGGTCGGTGAGGACCGGCTGCGCGAAGCGGTGTCCCGGCTTGCGGACGCCTGCCGGGAGGCATCGGGCGACTGACCGCGCGGGACCGGGGCGCGACTGGGGCGTGCCTGGCGCGGTCCTCGCGACTATGGTCGTGCCGTGGATCAGCCTCCGGAGAATGCCGCGCCCGCCGCGCCCGCCGTACCCCCGCAGCCGGCGGAGCCCCCGCCCCCGGCGCCGAGGGTTCCTTCGTCGCTGCCCACCGGACCGGTCTCGGCCGCCGACATGCGCGCGTCCGACGCCGACCGCGACCGGGTCGCGCAGGTGCTGCGCACCGCCTTCGAAGAGGGCCGCCTCACGATCGAGGAGCACTCCGAGCGCATCGAGGCCCTCTACAGCGCCAAGACGATGGGCGAGTTGGAGCCGCTGACGTTCGACCTGCCGAGCGGTGCCGGGCGTCCGAACCTGAGCAAGCCGTCGGCGTCTCCGGCCCGCCCGGGGGGAGCGCCGGTGTCCTACCGGCCCGCCCACGTCGGTGCCGCGCCGGCGGAATCGCCTTCGCTGGTCGCGGTGTTCGGCAGCGCCGAGCGCAGGGGGCCGGGACGCATCGGGGCCCGCCTGCGGGCCGCGGCGGTCTTCGGCGGCGTGGAGATCGACCTGTCCGACGCGACGTTCGAGACGCCCGTGCTGGTGATCAACGTGGCGACGGTGTTCGGCGGCATCGACGTACGCGTCCCGGAAGGCGTCACCGTACGCGGGCACGGCGTCGGCATCTTCGGCGGATTCTCGGTGCACCAGCAGGTGGCCGAGGACCCGGACGCGCCCGTCGTCATCGTGCGCGGCGCGGCGATCTTCGGCGGTGTCGACGTCCGGCCGAAGAAGGCCAAGCGGCGCGCGGTTGACTGGAAACGTCACGAGGACGACGACTGAGGCACGAGGGCGACGGCCGAGGACGGAATCCCGCCATTTCATGGACGTTTCAAGGGTGTTGCTTTCCCGTCAGTTGTCGTGATGCGCGGCATGTACCGGGATTTGGACGGGTACTCGCATGGTGGGACGTACGACACGCCTACCCTGCGAGGAGATCAAACGTGCCCGATCTGAGCGATCTGCCCTCCCCCCTCCAGACCCTCCAGGCCCCTCAGGACGTCGCCGAACCGGCTGAGCGCTCGTCCACCTGGATCCCCCCGGCCACCGGTGCCTGCCGGTCCGAGCTGCAACTGTTCCTCGACATACCCGAAGAGCCCGCCGTCGCACGGATCGCCCGTGAAGAGGACGCCAAGCGCATATGCGCCCGCTGCGCGGTCCTCATCGAGTGCCGCGTCGAGGCACTCGCCGCCACAGATGTCGAACCCGCCGGGGTGCGCGGCGGATTGACCCTGGAGGAACGCCGGGCGATCGCGCGCCGTCGCCGCCGCAGGGGCGGTCGGCGGGCGACCGGGCGCTGACCTTCGATTGCCGACCGCCGGCGGCTGAGGCAACCGAACGTCAGCCGCGACGCGCGGCTTCCCGCTTCGTCGCCTCGCCCACCAGATGGTCGTGCGGGGTGTCCGTCGTCAGGCGGGCCAGCCGCTGCAACAGTTCGGTCAGCTCCGCGTTCTGCTCGGGGGACAGGTCCGCGATCACCTCGCCGAGCAATGCGCGGCGTGCGTCCACGAGCCGCTCGACCACCGCGGCACCGTCCGGGGTGAGTTCGAGGCGTCCTTGGGTGTCGGTACGCGCCTGCTTCGCGTCGATCAGCTCCGCGGCGTACTTGCGCACCGAGTCGAGCGGTTCGTGGATCTTCCTGGCCAGTTCCGTGTCGAGCACCGGCCCGAAGCGGTCGAGCTGCATGAGGCCGAACGCACACGGCACGGAGACGTCCACGTCCGCCCGGTCGATCATGCGCTCGTACCGCGTCCAGCCGTTCTCGCGGTGCACCAGCTGCGTCATCGCGCGCTCGACCTCCTCGACCGACGTACGCGCCGTCGGCCGGTAGGGGTCGAGCGCGTCGGACCCCTCGGTGGTCCGGCGCAGCGGGATCTCCTTGAGCATCAGGCTCAGCACGAACGCCAGGATCACCACGATGGAGGCGATCAGGAACACGTCCTGCAGCGCGTTCGCGTACGCGTGCACGAACCCCTGGCGCGTGGCCTCGGGAAGCTCCTTGAGGGCCTCCGGGCTCGACCCGACCGTCTTTGGATCCACGCCCGGTGGCAATTGGAGCTCTGAGGCATTGGCGAGGTTGTCGGTGAGGCGGGAGTTGAAGACCGATCCGAAGATCGCCACCCCGAAGGACCCGCCGATCGAGCGGAAGAACGTCGCGCCCGAGGTCGCGACACCGAGGTCCTTGTAGTCCACCGAGTTCTGCACCGCGAGCACGATCACCTGCATGACCAGCCCGAGCCCCAGGCCGAACACCAGCATGTAGAGGCTGGACGCGGCGGTTGTCGTGTACTCGTCCATGCGCGACAGCAGGAACATGCCCACGGCCATCACGGCGGTCCCCACGATGGGGAAGATCTTGTAGTGCCCCCACCGGGTGATCAGCTGCCCGCTGCCGATCGAGGTGATCAGCAGGCCGATCATCATGGGCAGCAGCCGCAGGCCCGACTCGGTCGCCGACGCGCCGTTGACCACCTGCATGAACAGCGGCAGGAAGCTGAGCGCGCCCATCATGGCGAACCCGACCACGAAGCCGATCGCCGACGTCGTGCTGAAGATCGGCTGCCGGAACAGGTGCAGCGGCAACACCGGCTCGGAGGCCTTGCGTTCCACCATGATGAACGCGCCCAGCAGCACGACGGCGGCCGCGCCGAGCCCGAAGATCTCCGCCGACACCCACGGGTACATCGAGCCGCCGAACGTGCTGAGCAGCACGAGACACGTCGTCGCCCCGGCCAGCAGCACGATGCCCCAGTAGTCGATCGTGGGCCGCTTGCGCACCTCGTGTGTGTGCAGCGCAAACGCGACGACCACCAGGGCGATCGCGCCGATGGGCAGATTGATGTAGAAGACCCAGCGCCATGACAGGTTGTCCACGAAGAACCCGCCGAGCAACGGCCCGGCCACGCTCGTCACCCCGAACACCGCGCCGAACAAGCCGGTGTACCGCCCGCGTTCGCGCGGCGGCACGACATCGCCGATGATCGCCTGCGACAGCACCATGAGCCCGCCGCCCCCGAGGCCCTGAAGCCCGCGGAACGCGATGAGCTCGGTCATGTTCTGCGCGATGCCGCACAGCGCCGACCCGATCAGGAAGATCACGATCGACGCCTGGAACAGCCGCTTGCGCCCGACCAGGTCGCCGAGTTTGCCCCACAACGGGGTGCTCACCGTCGACGCGAGCAGGTACGCGGTCACCACCCAGGAGAGGTGGTCGAGCCCGCCCAGATCGCCGACGATCGTGGGCAGCGCCGTGGAGACGATCGTCTGGTCCAGCGCCGCCACCAGCATGCCGAGCATGAGCCCGGTGAAGATCAGCCACAGCTTCTGCTCCTGCGGCGCGGACGCGGGAGCGGCGTCGGCAGTCTTCGCGGGCGCGCTCATGGGCGGCTCCTGGAGGTGGTGGGCTTGGGTGGTCGGCAGGCGGTATGCAGGTGGATTGCGGGCGGTTTGCGTTGCTGCCGGAGACCTATACCCGGAAAGCCGAAAAAATCAGATGAATCCAGGATGATTCGTTTCCCGGATGCCCTAAAGGTCGGGTGGGACCGCCGGCGGCGCTTCGCGAGGGCGGTGGGGTGGGGGCGGTTGCGCGGCGACTGCGGGGCTGCGGCGCTGTGGGGCTGCGGGTGTGACGGTGCGGGCTTCACGAAAAAGGTCGGCCCGCCCCCTGGTTGCGGGGGCGGGCCGACCTTGTGCGTGGTGACTGTCTACCGGGCGCGGTCGAAGTCGATGGCGCTGTACGCGCGCAGCTTCGCCAGGCGGTGCTGGCTGTCGATGTTGCGGATCGTTCCGCTCTTCGACCGCATGACGAGCGAGGAGGTGAGCGCCGTGCTCGACCGGTACCGGACGCCGCGCAGCAGTTCGCCGTCGGTGATGCCGGTGGCGACGAAGAAGACGTTGTCGCCGGAGACCAGGTCGTCGGTCAGCAGCACGCGGTTGAGGTCGTGGCCCGCGTCGAGTGCCTTCTGGCGCTCCGCGTCGTCCTTCGGCCACAGGCGCCCCTGGATCACGCCGCCCATGCACTTTATGGCGGCGGCGGCGATGATGCCCTCGGGCGTACCGCCGATGCCGAGAAGCAGGTCGACGCCCGTCCCGTCCTTCGCGGCCATGATCGCGCCGGCCACGTCGCCGTCGGTGATGAACTTGATGCGCGCGCCGGCCTCGCGGATCTCCTTGACGATCGACTCGTGGCGCGGCCGGTCGAGGATGCAGACCGTGACGTCCTCGGGTGCCGAGTTCTTGGCCTTGGCCACGCGGCGGATGTTCTCGCCGACGGGAGCCGTGAGGTCGACGACGTCCGCGGCCTCCGGGCCGGTGACGAGCTTCTCCATATAGAAGACGGCGGAGGGGTCGTACATCGAGCCGCGCTCGGCGACCGCCATGACGGCGACCGCGTTGTTCATGCCCTTTGCGGTGAGGGTCGTGCCGTCGACGGGGTCGACGGCGACGTCGCATTCGGGGCCGGAGCCGTCGCCGACCCGCTCCCCGTTGAAGAGCATCGGCGCGTCGTCCTTCTCGCCTTCGCCGATCACGACGACGCCGTTCATCGACACCGTGCCGATGAGCGTGCGCATGGCCTTGACCGCGGCACCGTCGGCGCCGTTCTTGTCACCTCGTCCCACCCAGCGCCCGGCGGCCATCGCGGCGGCCTCGGTGACACGGACGAGTTCGAGTGCGAGGTTCCGGTCGGGAGCCTCCGGGTCGACCACGAGCTGCGGCGGTACGGACTGGTCCGTCATATTGGCGGGCCTTTCCTGTCGGGGAATCTCGTTCCGAGACCACGAGGGGTGCCCTGATCCCCGGTGGCCGTGCTCGTCCTCCTCGGTGCGGGCTGCACTGCAACTGCGATGCAACGAGGACGACGCGGCCCCGGGCCCGGACGGATTCCAACGGGATTGCCCCGATGTTATCGGCCCCGGCCGCGCATCGGTGCAGGTAGGCCGGACCTGGGCGTCTCGGTGCCGCCAATTTGGGTGCCGCCGATTCCGGCCGCCCGTCACAGGGCAGTCATCACCACGCCGGTGGCCTTGACCCCGACCCACACCGACAGGCCTTCGCCCACGCCCAGCTCTGCCGCCGCCCTGGCGGTCACCTCCGCGACCACGTCCGGGCCGTTCGTACCGCGCACGGTCACGCGCAACCGCGTCCCGGTGCCGGTGACTTCGGCGACCACCCCGTGCCACCGGTTGCGGGCGCTGCCGGTCGGCGGGTCGCGGTAGAGGGTCACGTGGTCGGGGTGCACGGTCACCAGGACCGGTCCGGGCGGGACCGGGTCGGCGCCGACGAGTGTGTGACCGTCGGGGAGGGCAACTCCGTCGGAGCGGCCTTCCCCCTCGTACGCGTTCAGCCCGAGCATGCGGGCGACCCACGCGGACCGCGGGGCCCGGGTCACCTCCACGGCGGCCGCGTCCTGGACCACCGAGCCGGATTCCACGACGAGCATGCGGTCGGCGAGGCTCAGCGCGTCGACGGGGTCGTGCGTCACGATCAGGCACGCGCCGTCGTACGGCCCGAGGTGGCCCCGCAGGGTGTGGCGTACCGACGCTCTTGTCGCCACGTCCAGCGCGGCCAGCGGCTCGTCGAGCAGCAGCAGTCGCGGTTCGGGGGCGAGCGCCCGGGCGAGTGCGACGCGTTGCTGTTGTCCGCCGGACATCTGGCCCGGCCGGCGTGCCGCGAGGTCGCCGAGGCCCAGGCGTTCGAGCCAGTCGTGCGCGGTGTCGCGCATCTGATGGTGGCTCAGGCCGCGCCCGCGCAGACCGTACGCGACGTTCCGGGCCGCGCTCAGGTGCGGGAACAGCGCGCCGTCCTGCGGCACATAGCCGATCCGCCGCCGGTGCGGGGGCAGCCCGCCCACGTCGGCGCCGTCGATCGCGACCGCGGCGCGCGCGGGGCCGGGCAGGCCGGCCAGCGCCCGCAGCAGGGTGGACTTGCCCGCGCCGTTCGGGCCGACGACCGCCACCACCTCGCCTGCCGCGACGGTCAGTTCGGCGGTGATCAGGCCTTCCGTGCGGGCCTTGAGCGCGGATGCGTCATTCATGCGCGCCCCCGTTCCGTCGCGTCGGCGACAACCACCGGCCGCGCAGCGCGACCAGGACGACGACCGACACCACGAGCAGCAGCAGGCTGACCGCGACCGCGGTGTCCGGGTCGTCCTGGAGCATCAGGTAGACGGCCAACGGGAGCGTCTGGGTCTCGCCGGGGAGGTTGCCCGCAAAGGTGATCGTCGCGCCGAACTCGCCGAGCGCGCGTGCCCATGCGAGGGCCGCGCCCGCGGCCAGCCCCGGGGCGATCAACGGCAGGGTCACGGTCGCGAACACGCGCAGCGGTCCCGCCCCGAGGGTGGCCGCGGTCTCCTCGTACCGCCGGTCGAGGCCGGCGATCGCCCCCTCGACCGACAGCACCAGGAACGGCAGCGCGACGAACGCGCCCGCGAGCATGGCCCCGGTCATCGAGAAGGTGAGCTGCACGCCCATCGATTCGAGCCAGGGACCGAGCAGGCCCTTGCGTCCGAATGCCAGCAGCAGCGCGACGCCGCCGACGACCGGCGGCAGCACGAGCGGCAGCAGCACCAGCGCCCGCAGCAGCGACTTGCCGGGGAAGTCGACGCGCGCGAACAACCAGGCGAGGGGTACGCCGAGCACCAAACTGATCGCCAGCGCCCCGAACGAGCACTGCAACGACAGGCGCAGCGCCGTGCGTACCGCGGGATCGCCGAGGCGCTCCGGGACCGACTGCCACGGCGCGCGCCAGAGCAGGCCCACCAGCGGCAGCACCACGAACGCGAGGCCGGCGGCCGCCGGGACCCACAGGAGCAGGGGCACGCGCGTCCGTGGTGTCCGCGGCACCCCGGCGGATTTGCCCGTCGCGCCCCCGGGGTCCCGGCGTATGCGGATCACGGGGCCGCGAAACCGTACTTCTTCAGGATCTCCTGGGCCGCCGGCGTCAGGAGCCACTGCGTGAACGCCGCGGCCGGGTCCTGCTTCTTGCTGTCCTTGATCACGGCCACAGGGTAGGACGCGACGACGTTGAACCCGTCCGGGATGTCGACCGACGCGACGGCGTCGCCCGCGGACTTCGCGTCCGTGGTGTAGACGATGCCGGCGTCCGCCTCGCCCATCCGCACCCGGGTCAGGACCGCCTTGACGTCGGTCTCCTCCGACTTCGGCTTGACCGTGACGCCTGCCTTGCCCAGGGACTCGCGCGCATAGCGGCCGACCGGCACGGTCGGGCCCGCGAGGACGACGGTCAGATCGGTCCGCGCGAGGTCGGCGAGCGTCTTGATGTTCTTCGGGTTGCCCGGCGCGACCACGATCGTCAGCTTGTTCTTCGCGAACAGCGTCGGGCTGTTCACCTGGTCGGTGAGCCCGTCCATGGTCTTGGTGTCCGCGGTCGCGATCACATCCGCCGGCGCGCCCTGCTTCACCTGGGCCGCGAGCTCCTGCGAACCCGCGAACGAGAACTTGACGTCCTGGTCCTTGTTGGCCTTGGTGTACGCCTCTTTCGCCTCGTTGAAGGCGGCCGTCAGCGACGCGGCCGCGAGCACCGTGATGCTCGACGGCTGCTTGGCGGCGTCGGTGCCGGCGGACGTCTGCGGCGTGCCCGACGTACCGCCGCTCGCCTTGTCGTCGTCCTTGTCGTCGCTGCCGCAGCCCGCGAGCAGCAGCACGGCTGTCGTCGCGGCGGCTATCGGTGCGGATGCGCGGCGAAGGGTTCTCACGTCGTCAACTCCACGGTCACGTTGGTCGATTTGACCGAGGCGACCGCCTCCACGCCGGGTGCCAGCCCCAGCTCTTCGACGGCTTCCCGGGTCAGCAGGGAGACCACCCGGTGCGGTCCCGCCTGGATCTCCACCTGTGCCGCGACGTCGCCGAGGATGACCTTGGTGACGATGCCGGGGAAGGAATTGCGGGCCGAAGAGGCGCGCGGGTGCTCGTTGGCGCCCGGGGACGCCTCCTCGGCGAGGGCGACCGCGAACGCGGCGAGTGCCGCGCCTTCGACGACCCGGTGGCCGTGCTCGTCGCGGGACGTCGACAGGCGTCCCGAGTCGGCCCAGCGGCGGGCGGTGTCCGGGCTCACGCCGAGAAGCTGCGCGACCCGGCCCATGCGGTAGGTGGGCATGAGCGGGACACTACTCCATTCATGGTTTGCATATGCAAGGACTTAATGCTTTTTCCCTTGCATCTGCGATGGGCAAGGGGTCGGTGCCGGAGCACCGTGCGTTATGGGGGAACATGGTGCCGTGGCAAAGAAGCGCGGGCTCGAGACCGTCCGGGACATGGTGCTCTCCCTGGGAGTCGTCGGCATCGTGGTGGTCGCCCTGCTGATTTTCGGACGGCACAGCGAGCGGGACCCGGTCCGGCCGATCGACTACTCGCTGAAGTTTCAGCAGGCCAGCCAGGTGGCCCCGTACCCGCTGCTCGCCCCGCAGGGGCTCCCCGACCGCTGGCGGGCGACGTCCGCCGACTACGACAGCCGCAACCCCACCCGGGTCACCTGGCACATCGGGTTCATCAACCCGAACGAGCAGTACGCCGCGGTCGAGCAGGTCAACGGCCCGGCCGCACCGTTCGTCCAGGACAAGGGCAAGAAGGGCAAGCCGGTCGGCGTCCACGACGTCGCGGGCGTGCCGTGGAAGTCGTACGACGGCCCCAAGTACCGCTCCCTCGTGCACGAGCAGGGCGGCGTCACGACCATGGTCACCGGCACCGCGACGTTCGAGGACCTCGCGCAGCTCGCCGCCGCGCTGCGTCCGGCCGGCGCGGTCGGAGCCCAGGCGCCCGTCGCGTCCTGACGCGGCCTCGACTGTCCCGCTGTCCCGCTCAGACGTCCCGGTCGGCCCTGCCACGCCGCTCTCCGGGGCGGTGCGCTGACGGGCAGTCAGGGTTGGGTGGTCCGGCATCGAGAGTTCATCACGGTGTCGCCCGAATGTCTTGATCGCGATGTCAGCCTTCGCCGGTGGACGTCTCGTACTTCTGCGGAACACTCGCCGAGCTGAGCGCCGAGCGGCTCTACCGCCTGCTCGCGCTGCGCAGCCAGGTCTTCGTGGTCGCCCGGCAGCGTGCGCGCCACGAACCCGACGGGCTCGACATCAGGCCCGAGACCCTGCACGTGTGGGGCGAGCGCGACGGCGTGCCGGTCGCGACGCTCCGCCTGACCGAGGAGCCGGACGGCATCCTGCGGCTCGGCCGCCTGTGCACCGCGACCACCGACCGCCGCAAGGGATGCGCCACCACCCTCATCGAGCACGCCGTCGTCCTCGCCGAAGGCCGGCCGATCATCGCCGACGTGTTCGTCCGGGTCGCGCCGTGGTTCCTGCAACGCGGCTTCACCGCCATGGGCGGCCGGTCCGTCGTCGACGGGGAACCGCACATGCACCTGTGCTTCACGCCGGGCCAGCAGGTGCCGCCCAAGCCCGAATCCCGCAGTGCGACGCCGTCGCAGGATTCGGCGCAGCAGCAAGCCGTGGGCGCCGACGGACGGCCGTACGTCCCGGCCTGGGTCGCCCTGTGATCGCCCGGGTACGGGCCCGTGGCGCGAGCCGCTGGCGGCCCGTGGACGCGCGCCCCGGCGAGGGCTGGGAGGTGCTTCCGCGCCTGCGCTGGGTCGTCCTGGGCGGCGCGGCGGCCCTCGTCATGCTGGTCGTGACGATCGTGGTGGCACTGCACGGCTGAGCCGGAGACCGCCGCTCAGTCCTCGCCCTCGCCCTCGCCCTCGTCCCCGGCCTGTGCCTTCATGACCGCGTCGAGGCGGGCCCGGGCGCCGTCGAGCCACTGCTGGCACACGTTCGCCAGCTTCTCGCCGCGCTCCCACAGCGCGAGCGACTCCTCCAGCGAGATGCCGCCGGTCTCCAGCCGCCGGACGACCTCGACCAGTTCGTCGCGGGCCTGCTCGTACCCGAGGGACTCCTCGCCGGAGTCGACCGCGGCGTCCACACTCTTCTTGGCCATGGCAGCAGCCTATGCGCCGTCACCGACGCGCCGGGGTGACGCCGATCAGCGCGCCGCGGTTCGCCTCGAACGGGCGCAGGACGCGGACGGACACGCCGTACGCCCGCTCCGCCCCCGGGTCCCCGGTGCCCAGCACCGAACCGCCGAACGGCACCCCGTAGTGCTCCGGATCAGGCGACCCGTCCGGCTTCACGACCCGCGTCGAGTAGGGCTCGCGCGCGGGCACCACCGTGCCGCCGTCCCGGAAGCGGTCCACCGGGCGCCCGTCCAGGTACTCCGCTCCCGCGGCCCACCCTTGCGCGTCGCTGAACTCCGCACGGCCGTCCAGCGCCGGGAAGTCCTGGCACCACTTGCCCTGCGTGTGGCACGCCGTGAACGGCTTCGTCGGCTCCGGGGAGAAGGCCGCGTTGGACGACTGCGCGCGGTTCTCGATGTTCTTGAGCGGGTTGCGCGCGCTCGAGTAGTTGTCGCCCGCCTCGCCGCTCCAGCGCAGCGGGTCCACGTGCGCGTCCACCAGCAGCACCTGGCCCTTGGGCCCGTGGCTCGGCGGGGCGTCGAGATTGAAGCGCACGCCGTTGTTCTGGTACTCGGCGTCGCGCAGCCACACCAGCAGCCCCGGCACGTTGTAGGGCACGCGTGCGATCCGCGTCCCCCCGGTCCCGCCGCCGAGCCCGCTCGCGTTGTTGACCGTCGTGTACGCGTAGTTCAGCCCCTCGTCGAAGCCGACCGGCGCCCGCCATTCCAACAGGTAGTACTGCTCGCGCTCCACCGAGCCCGAGGTACGCGACCAGCCCGCCCCGCGTGTGATCGTCGAGGTGCCCAGCACCGCGCGCCAGCCGGCGTCGCCGTTCTCGACGTCGTCGGACCACGTCGTCGCGCCGTCCACCACCAGGGCGAAGTCGTCGGCGAACCAGCCGCGTTCGGTGAAGGCCGCGTCCGTCATCGTGGACAGCCGCACCTGGACGGTCCGGCCCGCGTAGGCCGTCAGGTCCACGCGGTCGTGCCGCCAGCCGCCGCTGGTGCCGGTGAGGCCGCTCGTCTTGCGGAACTCGGCGAGGTTGCGGTTGGGGTCGGGGTATCCCGGCGGAGTCGAGACCAGGTTGCCGGCCTCGTTGTGCACCGCGAGCTGCGTCCAGGTGGTGCCGCCGTCCGTCGACGCCTCGACGAAGCCGTAGTCCCAGTCCTCCTCGATGGCGTAGTCGTTCCACATCCACAGCGCCGCGTCGCGGGCACCCGCCGGGACGGACAACTCGCGCACGATGGACGTGTCCGCCCACTCCTGGTCGCGCCCGGAGTACCACATGTTCGCGCCGGAGTGCGGTGTCCCGATGCGGACCGTCTCCGGCGGCAGGTCCACGCGTACCGAATCGTGCATGCCCCGACGGGGCTTCGCCGCCGCGGCCACGGCGAGGAAGCGCTGCGGATCGCCGACGCGGACGACCTCGGGATCGGTCCACCCGAGCACGTACTTCGACCACGCGCCCATATGGGCGGGCATCGCCTGGAACAGGGGCCCGGAGTGCGAGCCGGACGACATCAGGTCCCAGAAGTCGACGTCGGTCTCGCCGCCGCTGAAGTTGTCGTACAGGTCCGGAAGGCCGAGGTCGTGGCCGAACTCGTGGGCGAAGACGCCGACTCCGGAGTCCTCCGGCTGCACGATGTAGTTCGCCACCCGGAGGTCCGTGCCCGGCACCGGGTGTCCGCGCAGCACGTTGCTCGCGTGCGCCCAGATCGCGTACGTCCCCTCCGCCCCGCCGCCCGCCGACTTGTCGCGCCCCGCGTGCACCAGCACGAGGTGGTCGACGACTCCGTCGGGCTCGCGCAGGTTGCCGTCGTGGTCGGCGTCGCCGAGGTCCTCGCGGTCGTAGTCGGCCCACGGGAAGTCGGGCCGCGACGCCGCCAGGGCGTCGACCGCGTCGATGACGAACTGGCGTACCCCGCGCGGGTTGTCGGGGTGGCCGCTGTTGTCCTGCATGATCGCGCCGCACTTGCCCGCGCCGTACCAGGCCTCGGAGTGCGGCACGGTCACCCACCCCGCCGCCTCGCCGCCGACGCTGTACGCGCCCTGCGACATCTCGCGGTACATGTTGCGCATCGTCAGCCCGGTCAGGTCGACGCCGGGGAGGCCGTCGGGCCCGGTCAGATCGGGGCGTACGCGCTCGGTGAGACCGCGCTCGGAGTACAGCATCGCGTTGTAGTGCGCGGGCGAGAAGTCCGGCACCCACAGGGTGTTGTTGTCCTGGGTGCCGGCGGGGTCGGCCAGCAGGTTGTGCTTCGGGCCGTTCTTGACGGTGCCCGGCGGCTCGGTCACACAGGTGGGGTCGGCCACGCTCTTGGGCCGGGCGAAGCCGGAGAAGTCGTCGTTCGCCCGGTCGTTGAACTCGACCAGGATGGTGAGCAACTGCGCCTCGTTGACCGTCTCTTCGGTCGACGAGCGGCCCGCGAGGCGGTCGCGCTCCGCGCGCAGCGCGCGCGGACTGCGGCCGGTCGCGGTCGCCTCGGCCTCCGCGGCGGCGAGCACGCGGGCGGCGACCGGATTGCCGTCGGCGAACTTCCGGTCCACGTCGTACGTGTGGCTGTGGTGCTTGTCCGGTGCCTGCCCGCCGGGCGGCGTTGTCCGCGTGGTTGCCGATTCGGACCCCGAGTCGGGCGGCAGATCGTCGCGCGGGGCAACGTAGTTGATGTAGTCGTCCGCGGCCGAGGGCTGCCAGACAGCCGGGCTCTCGGCCGCCCTGGCGCCCTGCGGAGCGGGGGCCGCGGCGGCGACCGCGGCCACCGCGATCAGCGGCAGCGCGACGCGTACGACGGCTCTGCGGACGGTGAACAGCCCGGCACGGCGCATGGCAGCCCCTATGGATCGGAGTCCGGAGCCCGAACGTAAGCGCGCCCCGGGGCCGACAGGGGCACCGCGCCGAAAATCCGTCCGCGATCCACCCGAACGGACGACAAGTTGTCCGACAAACTCGCTCGACCTGGGGAAACCGCCCACGGCCGGTAGCGGCCGGGCGTGCCACAACCCCCGGCGGGGGACCGCGGGACCGGTGCGATTATCCGGCAACTCCCTTTGTGGCGACGGGAAATGGGGCGGATTCGTCCGTTCGGGTGGGTGTCCTGTTCCGTGCTACCCAACGCCGTTGCCGGTGCCGCATGCTCGGCCTCAAGCCGGTGTTCGACCCGCGCGCCAATGCGGCGATGCGCCCCAGGGGTCGGGCCCGGCGTCCACGACGAGGCGCCCTGGAGGCCGGCTTGCCGAACACCCCGGAAGACCGTTCGTACACGAAGGACCACGAGTGGGCGCAGGAATCCCAGGCGGGACGCTGGCGCGTCGGCCTCACCGATTACGCGCAGCGCCAGCTCGGCGACGCCGTCTACGTGGAACTCCCGTCCGTGGGAGACAAGTTGGACGCGAACGAGCCGCTGGGCACCGTCGAGTCCGTCAAGGCGGTCTCGGAGATCTACATGCCGCTGGCCGGCACCGTCGCGGCCGTGAACGAAGCCCTGGCCGACAGCCCGGAGCAGCTCAACGAGGACCCGTACGGCGACGGCTGGCTCATCGAGTTCACGCCTTCCGGCGCGGTGAACGAGGACGACCTCCTGACGGCGGCCGAGTACGCGGAGTACATCCGCGTGGAGTCCGAGGAGTAGGCCGTTCAGTCCCCGGCGACCACGACGTTCAGGCGGCCCGACGCGAGCCGGGCGGTCAGCTTCTCGCCCGGCTCGACCTCGCCCGGGCTGCGGACCGCCTGGCCGTTCTCCTTCTGCAGTACGGCGTACCCGCGCTCCAGCGTCGCCGCCGGGGACAGCGCGACCACCCGCGCCCGGGTGTGCTCCAGATCCGTCGCCGCGTGGTCGAGGCGGTGCCGCAGCGTCCGGCGCGAGCGGTCGACCAGGGCCTCGACCTCCTCCTCGCGCACCTCGACCATGCCGTACGGATCGGCGAGCACCGGACGGCTGCGCACCGACGCGAGGCCGTGCTCCTCGCGCTCGACGCGCATGGCGATGGTGTGCCGCGCGCGGTCGCGGAGCTGATGGATGCGGGCCATCTCCTCGCCGACGTCCGGGACGATCTTCTTCGCGGCGTCGGTCGGGGTCGACGCGCGCAGGTCGGCGACCAGGTCGAGCAGCGGGGTGTCGGGCTCGTGGCCGATCGCGCTGACCACCGGGGTGGCGCAGCGGAAGACCGTGCGCACCAGCTGCTCGTCCGAGAAGGGCAGCAGGTCCTCGACGCTGCCGCCGCCGCGTGCCACGACGATGACGTCGACGTCCGGGTCCGCGTCCAGCTCCTCCACCGCCGCGACGACCTGCGGGACGGCGTGCACCCCCTGGACCGCGACGTTGCGCACCGTGAAGCGGACGGCCGGCCAGCGCCGCCGCGCGTTCTCCAGCACGTCGCGCTCGGCCGCGCTCGCCCGGCCGCAGACCAGTCCGATGCGGTGCGGCAGGAACGGCAGGGGCTTCTTGTGGCGGGGGTCGAACAGGCCTTCGGCGGTGAGCACCCGCTTCAGCTGTTCGAGACGGGCGAGCAGTTCGCCGATGCCGACCGGACGGATCTCGGTGGCGCGCAGGGACAGGGTCCCGCGTGCCTTGTACCACTCGGGTTTGGCGTACACGACCACGCGCGCGCCCTCCGACACCACCTCGCTCACCGCGTCGAACACGCGGCGGAAGCAGGTGACCGAGACCGACACGTCGGCCGAGGGATCGCGGAGCGTGAGGAACACGACACCCGCTCCGGGACGGCGGCTCAGCTGGGTGATCTGACCCTCGACCCAGACGGATCCGAGCCGGTCGATCCAACCCCCGATGAGGCGCGAGATCTCCGATACGGGGATGGGGGATTCCGCAGAGGTGGTCAGCGCCATGCCGCCACATTACGGGTCGGGACCGACACTTTGGGTGGACGGTCCCGCTCGGTCGCCGACCGCAGCGGAGGCACCCCCGTACCATGGACGGCATGACTGAGGTCGCTCCGCAAACCCGCCGCGTCCTGCTCGCCGCCCCCCGTGGGTACTGCGCGGGCGTGGACCGGGCCATCGTCACCGTCGAGAAGGCTCTGGAGCTCTACGGGGCGCCTGTCTACGTCCGCCACGAGATCGTGCACAACAAATACGTCGTCGACACGCTCCGCAAGCGCGGCGCGGTCTTCGTCGACGAGGCGTACGAGGTGCCCGAGGGCGCCACGGTGATCTTCTCGGCCCACGGCGTGGCCCCGGTCGTGCACGAGCAGGCCGCGGCGCGCAGCCTCAAGACCATCGACGCGACCTGCCCGCTGGTCACCAAGGTCCACAAGGAGGCCGTGCGCTACGCCGAGGACGGCTACAACATCCTCCTCATCGGGCACGAGGGCCACGAGGAAGTCGTCGGCACCATGGGCGAGGCACCCGAGAGCATCACGCTCGTCGACGGCCCGAAGGACGTCGCGAACATCGAGGTGAGCGACCCGTCCAAGGTGGTGTGGCTCTCGCAGACCACGCTGTCGGTGGACGAGGCCATGGCCACGGTCGGCGCCCTGAAGGAGAAGTTCCCGCTGCTGGAGAGCCCGCCCAGCGACGACATCTGCTACGCGACGCAGAACCGCCAGATCGTGGTGAAGCAGATCGCCGTCGAGGCGGACCTGATCATCGTCGTCGGCTCGAAGAACTCGTCGAACTCGGTGCGGCTGGTCGAGGTCGCGCTGGAGGCCGGGGCGGGCGCGTCGTACCTGGTCGACGGGGCCGACGAGATCGACGAGGCGTGGCTGGACGGGGTCGGCACGATCGGCGTGACGAGCGGTGCCTCGGTGCCGGAGGTGCTGGTCGACGGCGTCCTGGAGTGGCTGGCCGGGCGGGGCTTCGACGATGTGCGCGTGCACACCGCGATGGAGGAGAGCCTGGCGTTCTCGCTGCCGCAGGAGCTCCGCCGCGACCTGAAGGCGGCCGGACAGCAGGCCTGACGGTTCTGCGGCCGGTGTGCCAACCGGCCGGGGAACCAGGGGAATCAAGGAAACCGGCGGACTTCACAGGCCCGCGTGAGCGCAGGCGTCGCCGAAATCGGCGCCGGCGGTCGCGCGGGTCTTGTGCGTGACCGGCCCTTGCTCGCGACCAGGCCTTGTCCATGGCGCGGGCCGGTTCGTTGCGCGGTCCGGGTTGCGGCTACCGGGCGCCCGGTTCGCGGTGGCCCTGCTCACGCCGGTCGGCGCGGCCGCTGCTGTCCCGACTCTCGCGACCCTCGCGGACCTCTCGGCCTTCGCGTACCGCCGCCCGGCGTCGGGTCGCCTCGCGGTCCGCCCGGAACCGGACGAGGGCGACCGCGGCCGCGAGCGCCGTCCCGCTCCACAGCACTCCGGCCTTGAAGGTCAGCGCCGTGAACATGTCCAGCACGGTCCGGCGCAGGAAGCCCTCGCCGTTGTCGCTCGGGAAGAACAGGCCGAGCGCCAGTATGGTCAGCGCGAACGCGAGCGGCGGCGCGATCACCGCCGCGGGCAGGTCGCGCATCCGCGTCTTGGCCGCGACCAGCACACACGTCGCCAGGAAGGCGATGCCGAACGGCGCACCCAGGGTGTCCGCGAGCATGTGGTTCAGCACACCGCCGAGCAGGGTTGCGCCGGACGCCACGACGACGGCACCGGGCGCGGTCAGCCCCCTGGCGGCGGCCGGGCGGCGGCGTTGTGCGGGACGGCCGTTCGGGCCGACACCCCTGCCTTCGCCCCTGCCGTCGCCGCGGCTCTCGCCCCTGCCGCTGCCGTTTCCCGCCCCGTGGCCGTTCCCCTGGCCCGGCCTGCCACCGGGGCCGCCGGGGTTCTGCCGTACGCGCGGAGCACCCGTCCCGCCGGTCACCGACGGCGCGGAGGGCGGGCGCGGAGGCGCGGAGGGCTCCGACGCCGGACCACCCCACCCGGGCTCCGCCGGTTGCGCCGCCTGGGGCGGCTGGGCCGCACCGGTTCCCGGCGCGCCCGCGGGGTCGGGCCCTCCGGGCGGCAACGGACGGGACGCCCCCGACCCCGGCGGCGTTCCGGGCTCGGGCGGCTCTGCATGCGACGGTCGGCGGCGGCGCACCGGCTCACTCCGCCCGGGCGCCGGCACGGGACGCCGCCCCTGCGGGGGTCGTCCGGCCGCCGACGGGCGGGCTGCTCGGCTGCGCTGTTCCACAAAGCCACGGTATGTGGTGAACCACGGACAAAGGGGTGAAGAACACGCGCATCCTCAGCTGATCCGAACGGAGCCACCCGGGTGGCCGTTTCCGGCGGCCGGTCGCGGTCGACGCGGTGCCCCGGGGACGCCCCGACCCGCCGAGCCGCCCGTGCGCGAGGCCCATGGGCGGCGGCAACACGGCGGTGACGTCCATATGTTCATCCTTGCGGCTCAGCGCCATCCGGACCGCCACGGCACGCCGACACCCCCCGCTCCGTCATGCGCCGCCCGCCGCCATCCCGCCGCGGCGTGAAGAGGTCGTCGGCGAGACTGCGGAACAACTCCGTCTCGACGTACCGCATGTGCAGTTCCCCGGTCGTGCCGGTGCAGGCTGCCCGGTAGGGGGAGTGCGTGGCGCCGATAGAATGATGGCGGCGTACCTTGTTCCGGCGCGCCCGGCAGGGCCCCGCACCCGCCCCACCAGACAAACCCCCACCAACACCAGGGAAGCCACGTTGTCGCTCACCATCGGAATCGTCGGTCTGCCCAACGTCGGCAAGTCCACGCTGTTCAACGCCCTCACCAAGAACAACGTGCTCGCGGCGAACTACCCGTTCGCGACGATCGAGCCCAACGTGGGTGTGGTGGGCGTCCCCGACGAGCGGCTGGGCAAGCTCGCCGAGATCTTCGGGTCCCAGAAGGTGCTCCCCGCCACCGTCGACTTCGTCGACATCGCGGGCATCGTGCGCGGTGCCTCCGAGGGTGAGGGCCTGGGCAACAAGTTCCTCGCCAACATCCGCGAGTCGGACGCGATCTGCCAGGTCATCCGGGTCTTCACCGACCCGGACGTGGTCCATGTCGACGGCAAGGTCTCGCCGAAGGACGACATGGAGACCATCAACACCGAGCTGATCCTCGCCGACCTCCAGACCATCGAGAAGGTCCTGCCGCGCCTCCAGAAGGAGTCGCGGCTGAAGAAAGAGTCGGCGGTTGCCGCACAGGCTGTCGAAGAGGCCCAGCAGGTCCTCGAACGCGGGCAGACGGTGTTCGCCGCTGGCCTCGACTCCGCCGCGCTGCGCGAACTGCACCTGCTGACCGCGAAGCCGTTCCTGTACGTCTTCAACGTCGACGAAGAGGAACTGGTCAACGAGGAGCTCAAGGCCGACCTGCGCGCCCTCGTCGCGCCCGCCGAGGCCATCTTCCTGGACGCCAAGATCGAGTCCGAGCTGATCGAACTCCCCGACGACGAGGCCCTGGAGCTCCTGCAGAGCCTCGGCCAGGACGAGTCCGGCCTGTCCCTCCTCGCCCGCGTCGGCTTCGCCACCCTCGGCCTGCAGACCTACCTCACGGCCGGTCCCAAGGAGGCCCGCGCCTGGACGATCAAGAAGGGCGCCACCGCCCCCGAGGCCGCCGGCGTCATCCACACCGATTTCCAGCGCGGCTTCATCAAGGCCGAGGTGATCGCGTTCGACGACCTCGTCGAGACCGGATCCCGTACCGAGGCCCGAGCCAAGGGCAAGGCCCGCATGGAGGGCAAGGACTACGTCATGCAGGACGGCGACGTCGTCGAGTTCCGTTTCAACGTCTGACGGAATGTCTTACGGGCCGTCTGACGGAACGTCTGACGGCGGTTCCGGATCGGGGCGGTTGGCGGTAGTTCACCACGTTTTGCGGTCTCGGCGGTTGGTGAACTCGGCAGTTCGTGATCCGGAATGGCGGATTACTGTTTCGCGACGGGTCATCGGTGTCCATCTCGGATGAAAATCCGATCCTGCTAGCATCTCGCCGCATGGTGACGGAGAACCGGCCGAGCGGCTGGTATAAGGATCCCTCGGGGCAGCCGAACACGCTGCGTTGGTGGAACGGTTCGTCGTGGACGGACGATTTCCGCCTCCAGTCGGACTTCCTTGAGTCTTCGAACGCGGGAGACCAGGCGCAGGCGAACGCGCAGAATTCCGCCGCCCAGGCGCCGCCCGCCGGGCCGCAGCCGCCGTACACGGTGCGTGACGAAGCGGCCGCGGCGCAGCCGACGATGGCCGCGTCCGCGTCGCCGCCGTGGCCCGGGGCCGACCGTCCCATCCCGCAGCCGACACCCGTGCAGTTCGAGGCCGTCGAACCGGACCGCCGCAAGCGGTTCGTCGTCATGGCCGTCGTGGCGGCGGTCCTCGCGGTCGCCACCGGGGTCGGCGGATACTTCCTGGGCCAGGGCGACGACGACAAGGCGACCAAGACCTCCGGGCCGTCGCCGACCGCGTCGGCCACGGTCGCGCCGCCCACCGATGTCACCAGCCCCGAAGGGTTCGCCGGCACTCCGCTGGCCGGCGGCAAGCCGATCCCCGGCGCGCAGCCGATCACCGGTCCCAAGGAGACGGCGACGTTCTCCGTCCCGGCCGGGTGGACGCCGCAGGTCGACCCCAAGGCGACGAGCGAAGAGAACCGCTTCGTGCTCGCGCCGTACCAGTGCACCGGCAGGACCGGCAACACCTGCACGCAAGGCACCGTCGTGCACAACCTCCGCCTGCTGAGCGGGGGTTGGTCCGACCTCAAGTCGCTGACCCTGGGCATGGGCGGGGAACTGCTCGCCGTCCAGGGCGGTACCACGGACGCCGGGCCCAAGCCGCCGCTCAAGCAGAACGCGTTCACCTTCCAGGGCAGCGACGCCTACCTCGCGATGTGGGACCTGCCGAACCTGGTCGGGAAGACCGCGCCGAGCAGCTACTGCGGCGTGCTCGCGGTGCGAATCGGCACCACGGAGGAGGTCGCGGTGTTCCAGATGTGCCTGGACCGCACCGCCGAGGCGCCTGCCGTGTCGCTGATGGACGAGATCGCCAACTCGATCCAGCTGAAGAAGTAGCCCGCGCTCCGCGGCCGTGAACCGCACCGCCGGCACCTGAACCGAAGCAGCAAGAGGCAAGAGGAGGGACACGGTCCGTGTCTTTGACGGGGGACCGCCGTGGCCGTCGCAGGGCTCGCGAGGGACGGGTGCGCCGCGCCAACAAGCGTGAGCGCAGGAACCGCACAGCGCATCGCGCGTATCTGGAGTGCGCCACCGTCGCGGGCCCGCTGACCCCTGCTCCGGACGGTCCCTACACGGTCGCCTTCCGCGCGGTCGCCCGCCCCTGGACCAAGTTCACCCTGCACGTGCTGGTGCTCGTCAACGCCGTCGCGGGCCTTGCCTTCGTGGGCTGGCTCCTGCTGCCCGAGCACGTCCCCGGAGCGGGCATCACCTGGGTCGAGGGATGGAAGCTCACGGTCGCGCGCATCGCGTTCTGCGCCGTGATCATCGTGGAGCTCACGCGGCTTGTCCAGACCGTCTCGATTTGGATTTTCGCGTCCCACGCCAAGGACCCGGTGCCGGTCGAACCCGAGGGCGGGCTGCGTGTCGCCGTCCTCACCACCATCGTCCCGGCCAAGGAGCCGATCGACATCGTGGAGCGCACGCTCGTCGCGATGAAGGAGATCGAGTACGACGGCGAGGTGGACGTCTGGATACTCGACGAGGGCGACGACCCCGCCGTGAAGGCCATGGCCGCACGCATAGGCGTCAACCACTTCAGCCGCAAGGGGCGGCCCGAATACAACCGGCTCGAAGGCGAGTTCCGGGCCAAGACCAAGTCGGGCAACCACAACTCGTGGCGTGCCGAGCACGAGCACAAGTACGACGTCGTGGCGCAGATGGACCCCGACCACGTGCCGCTGCCCGTCTTCCTGGAGCGCACCCTCGGCTACTTCCGCGACCCCGACGTCGCGTTCGTCGTGGCACCGCAGGTGTACGGCAACATGTACGACAACTGGGTCGCCCACGGGGCGGGCGTCCAGCAGTTCATGTTCAGCGGCGTCGTGGAACGCGGCGGCAACGGCATGGACGCCCCCCTGCTGATCGGCACCAACCATCTCTACCGGCCCACGGCCTGGCAGCAGATCGGCGGTTACCAGGACTCGATCATCGAGGACCACCTCACCAGCATGCGGATCCAGGGCACCGACAACCCGGAGACCGGAAACCGCTGGAAGGGCGTCTACACGCCCGACGTGCTGGCGATCGGCGAGGGCCCGACGTCCTGGGCGGACTACTTCAACCAGCAGAAGCGCTGGGCGTACGGCATCTGGGAGATACTCCTGGACCGCAAGATGCGCACCGGGATCCGGCTGAGCCTGCGGCAGCGCATCCTGTACGGCTTCGTGCAGTTCTACTACCCGAGCGTGGCGGTCACGAGCCTGCTCGGGATCGTGGCGACCGCCACCTACCTGTTGTGCGGCATCAGCGCCATGCGCGTCAACGGCGGCCACTGGCTGGCCCTGTGGGGCGCCAGCATGGGCAGTTGGTTCGTCCTGTGGCTGTGGCTGCGCCGCTTCAACCTCGCGTCCCACGAGCGCCGCGAGGTCGGCGCCGCCGGCATAGCGCTCACCTTGTTCGCCGGACCGGTGTACGTCTCCGCCGCGATCGCCGCCATCCTGCGCAGGCCCCTCGCGTACGCGGTCACCGCCAAGGGCGAGTTGCGCAGTGCCGAGTCCCTGAGCACGTTCCGCCTCCACCTGTTCTGGGCGGCGTTGGCGGGCGGGCTGATCGGTGCGAGCATCATGCTGTCCAACGACCAGACGGTGCTGCGGATCTGGGCGGGGCTGGCGCTGTTCACGGGCCTCATGCCGCCGCTGATGTCCTTGTTCACCGGCCGCCGTGCCGCTCGTGACGCGATCAAGGCCGCGGCCGCACGCGCCGAGCAGGTCCAGGCGGCACGGGACCGCGCGGAGTCCAAGTCGCGGGCGGACGCGGGCGGGCAGGCCCATGTCCCGACGCCGAGGGCCACCGGAAACGGCGCGTCCCACCCGGCCTCCGACCCGGCGTCGGAGTCGGTCTCCGCCCCGGCCTCCGACCCGGCACCGGCCGCGGAGACCGCGTCCGGCACGCAGCGGGACCTCGCGCTCGGTCCGGTGCCCGACGAACTCGGCGACGAGGTCTCCGACTTCGACAGCCTGTACTACGACGAGACGGCGGCGGGCGCGCCCGGCCGCCGGGCTGTGGGGTGACGGTAGTGCGCATCACTGTCCCCCGTGTACTGGGGGCCCTGGTCCTGGCCCTGATGATCGTCTACACGTTCGCGTGGGCGCCCAACCTCGTCGACTCCCAGGCGGCGCCGGAAGCGCCCGGACTGGGCGGGCCCATACCCGAGCACCAGCCGGCTCCCGCGTGGGTCAAGGAACGCGCCGTCGCGGCGCCGACCGAGGTCTTCCCCCCGGCGGGCAAGAAGTTCCTCGGCATCATGACCGCGCACGGCTCGTACGACCTCGCGCCGCTCGACGAGTTCTCCCGCGCCGTCGGCCGGGACCCCTCCGTGCTCCAGTTCTCCGTGGGATGGGCCGACTCCCCGTTCGACCGGCGGCTGTTCGACCAGGTGGCCAAGCGGGGCCTGATGCCGCTGATGGCCTGGGAGCCCTGGGACTTCCGCAAGGAGAGCCCGATCGAGGAGGAGCGCGGCAACCAGCCCGAGTACGCGCTGCGCCACATCATCGGGGGCCGCTTCGACGACTACATCACCAAGTGGGCCGAAGGCGTCAAGGAGCTCGGCTACCCGGTCGCGATCCGCTTCGCCCACGAGATGAACGGCTTCTGGTACCCCTGGGGCGCCCAGGCCAACGGCAACACCTCGGAGCAGTACATCCAGGCCTGGCGCCACGTCCACGACATCTTCACGCGGGTCGGCGCGGACGACGTGACCTGGGTGTGGAGCCCGAACCGCGACTACGACGGGTCGACGCCGGTGCAGTCGCTCTACCCGGGCGACGAATACGTCGACTGGGTCGGGCTGTCCGGCTACTTCGGCACCAAGGGCGTCGAGGAGTACAAGTCCTTCAACGAGATCTTCCAGCCGTCCGTCCGTACGCTGCGCCGGTTCACCCAGCGGCCGATCGTCATCACCGAGACCGGTGCGGTGGACTTCGACGGACGCAAGGCGGAGTGGATCTCCGAGATGTTCCGGCAACTGCCGGAGAACCCGGACCTCATCGGCGTCATCTGGTACGAGGCACGCAAGGAGCGCCAGGCGGACTGGCGCATCGCCGTGTCTCCGGCCGCATCGGCCGCCTATCGTACGGGCATGGGGGACGCGCGGTACGACGTCAAGTGGACGCTCAAGGCGACTCCTCTGCAGGCCGTGGACAAGGCCGCCGACCCGCCGGGCACGCCGCCGTCGACCCCGCCGCCCGCGACGACGAGGGCGCCGACGAGCACGGCTCCGCCCCGCCCGACCACGAAGCCGCCGGCCAGGACCACCACGAAACCGGCGGGCTCCAGAACGCCGACAGCCACCCGGACCGCCCGGGCGGGGGCGGGCTGAGTCGTGTTGATGAGGGTGGGGGGGATCACGCGACTGCGCGCCACGGCCCACAGGCACCCGGTCCTCACCGCGGGCGCGGCCCTGCTGGTGGTGGCCGCGTTGCTCGGCGCCTGGATGCTCATGCCGCCGCGGTTCATGGACGACCTGCAACGGACCGCCGGGGCACAGGAGCGTCCGCCCGCGCCCATCGCGCAAGTCGTGCCGGGGGCGGACGAGTTGTGCTCGAACGAAGTGAACCGGCACCCGGCCCGCGAGGTCGACGGCGGGCGCTACCAGGTGAACCCCAACGAGTGGAACGCGGAAGGCGGGCTGTGCATCCGCACGGACGGCGGCGCCGACTTCCGGATCAGCCAGAGCGGGGTGGACGAGCGGACGGTGGTCGACCCGGACCGCGGCCCGGGGGCGTACGCGCACATCACCACCCCGCTGAACGGCGGCGTTCTGCCGATCCGCGTCGACAACCTGCGGTACGCCGTCAGCAGTTGGACCACCGCGACGATCGACTCGGGTGTCTGGAACGCGTCGTACGACCTGTGGTTCAGCCCCGTGCACGGTGAGTGCTCGTTCACGGCGAGCGCCGAGCTGATGATCTGGATCGACAGCCAGGGCAAGAAGCCGTCCGGGGCGAAGGCCGCCGACCCCGTGCGGATCGGCGGCGCGTCGTACACGGTGTACCAACTGCCCAAGAAGAGCAGCCACACGGTGATCGTGTACCTGTTGGACGACCCCGTGTCGTCGGTCCGGGACCTCGACCTGCGCGCGTTCGCACTCGACGCCGTGCAGCGCGGGTACGTCCCCAAGGACTCCGAACTGTGCGCCGTGCAGGCCGGTTTCGAGGTCTGGGAGGGCGGCGTCGGGCTGGGAACCCAGTCCTTCTCCTTCGATGCCGCGGTCGGCCTGCCGCGCGGCGCCGTCACGTCGGGGCTGCCCGGCATGTGCCTGGCGGCTCCGGTGGACGGCCGGACCCCGGGAGTCGCCACGTGCGACGCGTCACCCGCGCAGGAGTGGACGAAGTCCGACAACAACACGCTGGTCCAGGACGGCAGATGCCTGGAGGCCGGCCGCAACGGCGCGGTGTACCTGGCGAAATGCACAAATGTCGCCGCACAGCAATGGCAGGCGGGACCGGACGACTCGCTGGTGAGCACCGCCTCGGGCAAGTGCCTTGCCGCCGGGGACCCGGAGCCCGGCCGGCCGTCGGTGCCCCGCGTCCAGTCGTGCGAACGCGGGGCGGCGCAGACGTGGTACCCGCCGGTGTGACGCGGGTCAGCCGTTCTGGCTGAACAGTTCGAGCTGGATGCCGTCCGGGTCGCGGAAGCACAGCACGGCGCCGAAGTCGGTCTCGGCTATGGGTGACTGCGTGACGCCGTGCTCCGCGAGGCGGGCGGTCCAGGCTTCGAGTTCGGCGCGGTCGGCGACGGCGAACGACAGGTGGTCCAGGCCGGTGCGCGCCGGCGTGAAGCCGCTGCCGTCGTTGCCGTCGTGCTGCTGGAGGCCGAGGGCGAACCCGCTCGGGTGGATGACGAGGCGTTCGACGAACGTCTCGCCCTTGAGCGCGGCGAGGTCGGTGAAGTCGAGGACCTCGGCGTACCAGCGGGCGCTGGCGTCGCAGTCGGTGACGGACAGGGAAACGTGCGAGAAGCCGGTGTGTCCGGGCATGGGAACCCCCTGTGTGCGGATGCCGATACTCCGGATCGGAGTATCGGGCGCTGGCAACATACTCCGGGCCGGAGTATGTTGCCAGCGTGCCCACCCAACCAGCGTCGGCTCCGCGACCGGAGTCGGCTTCGCAGCCCGATCCGCAGCCCGACCCGCAGTCCGATCCGCAGCCTGGTCCGCAGCCCGACCCGAAGCCTCCCGAGCCCCCCGGGCGTGCGCTGACGACGACGTCCTACGCGATCCTCGCGCTGCTGGCCGTCCGGCCGTGGACGCCGTACGAGCTGGCCGGTCAGATGGACCGCAGCATGCGGTGGCTCTCGCCGCGCTCCGCGAGCGTCGTGTACGAGGAGCCCAAGCGCCTGGTCGCCGAAGGGCTGGCGGACGCCCGCAAGGAGTTCACCGGGAAGCGCCCGCGGACCGTGTACGGCATCACCGACGCGGGCCGGGCCGTCCTGCGGTCCTGGCTCGCACACGAGCGCGAGACCCCCGACCGCCGGGAAGGCGACCTGTTGCGCGTCGCCTGGGCCGACCAGGGCGAGCTGGCCGACCTGCGGGGCACCCTCGCCCGCATGCGCGCGGACGCCGCTGAGCGGGTCGCGCTGAGCCGCGCCCGGGCCGACGAGTACGCCGGGACGGGCGGCCCCCACCCGGCGCGCCTTCCGGTCATCGCCCTGGTCACGCGGCTGTTCCTGGAGCAGGCGGAAGCGGCCCACCGCTGGGCGGCGTGGGCGGAGGAGGCGGTGGCCGAGTGGGAGGGCGTGACGCCGGAGTCGGGCGCCAAGGTCCCCCCGGACGCCTTCGCCCCGGACGCCGGCCCCCGGTTCGGCTGACCGACGGGACGCTACGAAGCCAGCGGCCCGTACCCGGCGTAGTAGCTCCGCGCCGCGAGGACCGGCACCCACAGGGTCGCCTCGCCCTCGCGCGCGAACGTGAAGGTGACGCGCCGGGTGTCCCCCGAACGGACCAGGTCCGCGACGTTCGGCACCACCGCCGTGGTGTTGCCGGGCCCGCCGAGTTGCAGGGTCTGCATCGGCAGCACGCGCAGCTCGGGGTGGCTCGGCGCCGGGACGATCTCGGCCGGGAGCGGCAGTTCGTTCACCGAGATCCGCTGGATCTGGTCGGGGGCTCCGCCGCCGTTGTAGATGGAACCGGTCACCGCCAGCGGCCCGCCTCCGCCGAGCGGCCCGGTCAGGAGCACGACGTTCTGGATCAGCAGCGACCCGAGCGAGGTGGCCGGGGTGTCGGGTTTGATCCGCAGCGTCTCGGCCTTCTTGCCCGCCCCGCAGCCCGCCAGGGCGAGGGGGAGGGCGGCCAGGAGCACGGCGGCGAGGGAGCGGCGGAAGCGGCGGGGGTGCGGCACGGCGGCGTCTCTCCATCACACTCGGAGTGAGTCGGATACCTGAGCTATGTCGCGATTATCCGAATTCTCCGAAAAGTATGTACGGCGGCGGGAGCCCCGGCCCGCCGACGCGCCGGAGCCGCCCCGGGGCCCGCCCGGAGCCTGCCTTGAGCCCGCCTTGAGCCGCGCCGAGCCGCGCCGAGCCGCGCCGAGGCGATCCCGGGCCGCTACTTCGCCCCGTGCTGCTGTGCGATCGCGTCGATGTTGGCCGCCAGCTCGACGTCCAGGGACGTGACCCCGCCCGCGTCGTGCGTGCTCAGCGCGATGTGCAGGGTGCGCCACCGGATGTCGATGTCGGGGTGGTGGTTCATGTCCTCGGCCGCGATCGCGATGACGTCCACGATCCGGATCGCGGTCGGGAAGTCCGGCGCGGTGAGCGTCCGGCGGATCTGCTTGAAGTCCCCCGTCCAGTTGTCCAGGCCCGCGAGGGCGGCGAGTACGGCGGCTTCGTCCATGATTTGGGGCATGCTTCGGAGGCTGCTCCCCGCATCCGCGCGCGTCAAGAGCCGACACGGGCGTGCGGCCGAGCGGTCGGCGTGTTCCCTCGTACGCCCGTACCACCCCCCGAAAGCCGTAAAGTGGTCCGCCATGGACCGGCCGGAGGCGACACCGCACCCCGAAGACGACCTCGTCATCGTCGTCGGGGCGGCGATCCTGCACGACGGACGCGTGCTCGCCGCCCGGCGTACCGCGCCCCCGCACCTCGCGGGCGGGTGGGAGTTCCCCGGCGGCAAACTGGAGCCGGGCGAGGCCGAGGCCGACGCGCTGGTCCGGGAGTGCCGCGAGGAGCTGGGCGTCACGGTGCGCGCCGTGCGGCGCCTGCCGGGTGCCTGGCCCCTCAGCCCCGGGTACGTCCTGCACCTGTGGCACGCCGACCTGCTCGACGGCGAGCCCCGCCCCCTGGAGGACCACTCGGAACTGCGCTGGCTCGCCCCCCGGGAACTGGGGGACGTGGCCTGGCTGCCGCAGGACCGGGACGCCGTCGCGGTGGTGGCGCGCCTGATGGCCGCCACGCCGGCGGGCTGACCGGCGGGCCGATCGGCCCCCGGGCGGCCGTACAGCTTCACAACTTCACAAGTTCCGGCGATTCCCAGGGACCGCGATATCTCGGTCATTCGGAATCAGTCGGGAACATAGGGCAAAGGCTTGAAAAAGTAGTGAATCGGGGAAACGGCACCTAATAGCAGCGACGTGAAGGATCCGCGGTCCATGGAGCAGGGTCAGAGCGCCGGGCGGCCACCGGGGGGCACCACCCCCAACTCCGTGGCGCCCGGAACCCTGTACGACCTCGTCCCCAGCGCCACCTGGGTGCTCGACTCGCAGGGCCTCGTCACCATGTGGAGCCGGTCCGCCGAGAAGCTGTTCGGCTACCGCCGCGACGACATCCTGGGCCGCTGGGCCGGCGAGCTCCTGGAGCCGCCGCTCACCGAGGCGGACCGCGAGCGCATCGAGCAGGAGATCGCCGACGTCGAGCTGGTCGGCGGCACCTACCGCATGCGGCGTGCCGACGGGACGGTCGGCGAGTTCGAGTCGCGCTCGGCCTTCGTCACCGACGCGGCCGGCAACCGCTCGATCCTCATCACCTCGGTCGAGGCCGACGCGCTGCACCGCGTCGAGGCCGACCTCGCGATGCGCGAGGCGCTGTTCGACCAGTCGCCGATCGGCGTGGGCATCTTCGACACCGACCTGCGGTACGTCGCCGCGAACGAGGCGCTGGCCGCCATGGACGGCGTGCCCGCCGCGGACCACATCGGCCGCACGATCGACGACATCATGCCCGGCATCGACACCGCCCGGGTGCGCACCATCCAGCAGCGCGTCCTCGACACCGGCGAGCCGGTCGTCGACTCGCGGATCTTCGGGCCGATCCCGCTGGACGGCGGCCCGCGCACGGTCTGGTCGATGTCGTACAACCGCCTCCAGGCGCAGGGCGGCAAGATCCTGGGCATCAGCTGCTCGCTGATCGACGTCACCGAGCGGCACTACGCCATGGTCAAGGTCGACGCCGCCCGCAAGCGTCTCGCGCTGCTCAACGAGGCCGGCACGCGTATCGGCGCGACCCTCGACATCCCGCGCATCGCCGAGGAGCTGGCCGCGTCGGTGGTGCCCGGCTTCGCCGACCTGGCCGCCGTCGACCTGCTGGAAGCGGTCATGGTCGGCGACGAGATCCCGCCCGGCGCACACGGCGACAGCACGGTCATGTACCGCGTCGCCTCGCGCGGTGCCCGGCCCGGCCGGTACACCGACGAACTCCTCGAACAGGGCTCGAGGCTGGTCTACTCGGCCGACTCGACCTTCGGGCGCTGCCTGCGCAGCGGCGGCTCCTACCTGGTGCAGAACATCCAGGACGAGATGTACGAGGAGCTCATCCGCGACACCGGCCGCGCCGAGTCCGCCCGGGTGCTCGGCCTGCACACGCTGATGGTGGTGCCACTCAGCGCCCGCGGCATCGTGCTCGGCACGCTGCTGCTGGGCCGCGGCGAGGGCCGTCCCGCCTTCGACCCCGACGACCTCACGCTCGCCACCGAGCTGGGCGCCCGCGCGGCGGTGTCGGTCGACAACGCGCGCCTCTACCACCGGCAGCGCGAGACCGCCGTGATGCTGCAGCGCAGCCTGCTGCCGCAGGACCTGCCCGACATCCCCGGCATCGAGGTCGCGCACCGCTACCTGCCGGGCAGCCTGGTGACCGAGGTGGGCGGCGACTGGTTCGACGTACTCCCGCTCTCCGGCGGCCGCATCGGGCTGGTGGTCGGCGACGTGATGGGCCACGGCGTGCACGCGGCGGCCGTGATGGGGCAGTTGCGCACCGCGGTACGCACGCTCGCCGGCCTCGACCTGCCGCCCTCCGAAGTCATGGGCCATCTGGACGACATCGTCGCGAGCCTCGGCGAACTGCACTACGCCACCTGTGTGTACGTGGTGTACGACCCGGTGGCCCGCACCTGCGAGTTCGCCAGCGCCGGGCATCTGCCGCCGGTGCTGGTGCCGCCCGGCGGGATCCCCGTACCGGTCGACCCGCCCTCGGGTGCGGTGCTGGGAGTCGGCGGAGTGCCCTTCGAGCAGAAGGAGTTGCAGGTCGAGCCGGGCAGCCTGCTGGTGCTCTACACGGACGGCCTGGTCGAGACGCGCGAGCGGGACCTCGACACCGGCATCGGCCTGCTCTGCGACGCGATCGCCGAGCACCGGGGCCCGCTGGAGGAGGCGTCGGACGCGGTCATCTCGTCGCTGCACAAGGAACTGGGCTTCGACGACGTGGCGTTGCTCATGGCCCGCCTCGACGCGCTGCCGGAGGACGCCGTGGCGTCGTGGTGGCTGCCCGCCGAACCGCCGGTCGTCGCCCGGGCCCGCGAGCTGACCCGCAAGACCCTGCACGACTGGGACCTGGAGATCCTGGTCGACATCGCCGAGCTGCTGGTCAGCGAGTTGGTGACGAACGCGCTGCGGTACGGCGCCGGTCCGATCCGGCTGCGGCTGCTGCGCGGGCGGAACCTGCTGTGCGAGGTCGCGGACGCCGTACCGAGCCTGCCGCGGCTGCGCGAGGCCCGCGACACCGACGAGGGCGGCCGCGGCATGCAGCTGGTCACCACGCTGGCGGAGCGGTGGGGGAGCCGGAGGGCGGGCCACGGGAAGATCGTGTGGTTCGAACTCCAGCTCCCCACCGGGGAGTAGCTGCCGCGGGTCGGCTCCGCGGGTCGGCTGCCGCGGGTCAGCTGCTGCGGCGGCGGATCTTGTTGCCGAGCCACACCAGCGGGTCGTACTTCCGGTCCGCGACGCGCTCCTTCATCGGGATCAGCGCGTTGTCGGTGATCTTGATGTGCTCGGGGCAGACGTCCGTGCAGCACTTGGTGATGTTGCAGTAGCCGAGCCCGTGCTCGTCCTGCGCGGCCGTCTGGCGGTCCGCGACGTCCAGCGGGTGCATGTCCAGCTCGGCGATCCGCATGAGGTAGCGCGGCCCGGAGAACGCGGGCTTGTTGTCCTCGAAGTCACGGATCACGTGGCAGGTGTTCTGGCACAGGTAGCACTCGATGCACTTGCGGAACTCCTGCGAGCGCTCGACGTCCACCTGCTGCATGCGGTACTCGCCCGCCTTCAGCTCGGGCGGCGGGGTGAACGACGGGATCTGCCGGGCCTTGGCGTAGTTGAACGACACGTCCGTCACCAGGTCGCGGACGACCGGGAAGGTGCGCATCGGCGTCACGGTGATGGTCTCTTCCGGCGTGAACGTGCTCATGCGCGTCATGCACAGCAGGCGCGGCCGCCCGTTGATCTCGGCGCTGCACGAACCGCACTTGCCGGCCTTGCAGTTCCAGCGCACCGCGAGGTCCGGGGTCTGGGTGGCCTGGAGGCGGTGGATGATGTCGAGGACGACCTCGCCCTCGTTCACCTCGACCGTGTAGTCGCGCAGCTCGCCGCTGTCCACGTCACCGCGCCACACGCGGAAGTTGGCCTTGTACGACATCAGTCCTTCTCCTCGTCCGCGGCCGTGTCCGTGCCCGGCAGTTCCGTCTCCGGCTTTTCGGTCTCCGGCTGTTCCGTCTCCGGCAGTTCCGTCTCCGTGTCCGTGCCCGGCAGTTCCGCGTCGGTCAGGTACTTCTTCAGCTCGTCCAGCTCGAACAGCGCGAGCAGGTCGGCGCGCATCGGCTCGGGCGTGCGGCGGACCAGGTCCACGTGGCCGCCGTCGGCCGCGAGGGTGCAGGCCAGGACGACCTTGCGCCATTCCGCGGACATCGCGGGGTGGTCCTCGCGGGTGTGCCCGCCGCGGCTCTCCTGGCGCTCCAGCGCCGCCTTGGCGATGCACTCGGAGACCAGCAGCATGTTGCGCAGGTCGATGGCGAGGTGCCAGCCGGGGTTGTACTGCCGGTGGCCCTCGACGCCCGCCTTCTCGGCACGCGCCCGCAACTCCTCCAGGCGGCTCAGCGCCTCGGCCATCTCGCCCTCGCGCCGGATGATGCCGACGAGGTCGTTCATGGTCTGCTGGAGCTCCTGGTGCACCGAGTACGGGTTCTCGGCACCCTCGTTGTTGAACGGCGCCACCGCCTCCGCGGCGGCCGCGTCGATCTGCTCCTGGTCCAAGTCGCGGCGCGCGTCGCCGAGTTCGGCGACGTACTCGGCCGCGTACAGCCCGGCGCGGCGTCCGAAGACCAGCAGGTCCGACAGCGAGTTGCCGCCGAGCCGGTTGCTGCCGTGCATGCCGCCGGCGACCTCGCCCGCCGCGTACAGGCCGAGTACGCCCGGCGTCGCGGCGGTGTCCGGTTCGACCTCGATCCCGCCCATGACGTAGTGGCAGGTCGGGCCCACCTCCATCGGCTCGGCGGTGATGTCGACGTCCGCCAGCTCCTTGAACTGGTGGTGCATGGACGGCAGTCGGCGGCGGATCTCGTCGGCGGGGAGGCGGGTGGACACGTCCAGGAAAACGCCGCCGTGCGGCGTACCGCGGCCGGCCTTGACCTCGGAGTTGATGGCGCGGGCGACCTCGTCGCGCGGCAGCAGCTCGGGTGGGCGGCGGTTGTTGTCCGGGTCGTCGTACCAGCGGTCGCCCTCGGCCTCGGACTGCGCGTACTTCTCCTTGAAGACGTCCGGGATGTAGTCGAACATGAACCGCTTGCCCTCGGAGTTGCGCAGCACCCCGCCGTCGCCGCGCACCGACTCGGTGACCAGGATGCCCTTGACGCTGGGCGGCCAGACCATACCGGTCGGGTGGAACTGCACGAACTCCATGTTGATGAGGGACGCCCCGGCCAGCAGCGCGAGCGCCTGGCCGTCGCCGGTGTACTCCCACGAATTGGAGGTCACCTTGAAGGACTTGCCGATGCCGCCGGTGGCCAGCACGATCGCGGGCGCGTCGAACACCACGAACCGGCCGGACTCGCGCCAGTAGCCGAACGCGCCGGTGACCCGGTTGCCCTCCTCCGAACCGGCGTCCGGCACGGTCAGCAGCCGGGTGACGGTGACCTCTTGGAAGACCTTGAGACGGGCCTCCGGGTCGCCGAACTCCGCCTCGTCCTCCTGCTGGAGCGCGACGATCTTCTGCTGGAGGGTGCGGATGAGCTCCAGTCCGGTGCGGTCGCCGACGTGCGCGAGCCGGGGGTACTCGTGGCCGCCGAAGTTGCGCTGGCTGATGCGGCCGTCCTTGGTGCGGTCGAACAGCGCGCCCCACGTCTCCAGTTCCCACACGCGGTCCGGGGCCTCCCGCGCGTGCAGTTCGGCCATCCGCCAGTGGTTCAGGAACTTCCCGCCGCGCATGGTGTCGCGGTAGTGCACCTGCCAGTTGTCGTTGCTGTTCACGTTGCCCATCGACGCGGCGATGCCGCCTTCGGCCATGACCGTGTGGGCCTTGCCGAACAGCGACTTGCACACCACGGCCGTTCGCATTCCCCGCGCGCGCGCCTCGATGGCCGCGCGAAGCCCGGCGCCGCCCGCCCCGATGACGACGACGTCGTAGCTGTGCCGTTCAACTTCGGACATGAAGCTCGGTGCCTTTCCTGGGACTTGACCGTAGGACTTGAGCGTGGGACCAGAGCGTGGGACTAGAAGAAGCGCGGGTCGTCGAACGTGCCGGAGGCGACGAAGTACACGTACAGGTCGGCGAGCGCGACGCTGAACAGCGAGGCCCAGGCGAGCTGCATGTGCTTGGTGTTGAGCCTGCTCACCATCTGCCAGTAGCGGTAGCGGACCGGGTGCTTGGAGAAGTTCTTCAGCCGTCCGCCGATGATGTGCCGGCACGAGTGGCAGGAGAGCGTGTACGCCCAGATCAGCAGCACGTTGGCCAGCAGCACCAGCGTCCCGAGGCCCATGTGGCCCCACGCCCCGTGCTCGTCGCGGAAGGCGATGATCACGTCCCAGGTCAGGATGCCGGCCACGATCACCGCGAAGTACAGGAAGTACCGGTGCGAGTTCTGGATGATCAGCGGGAACTTCGTCTCACCGCTGTACTTCGACCGCGGCTCCGGGACGGCGCACGCCGACGGCGACGCCCAGAAGCCCCGGTAGTACGCCTTGCGGTAGTAGTAGCAGGTCATCCGGAAGCCGAGCGGGAAGATCAGGATGATCAGCGCGGGGGAGAGCGACCACCAGTCGCCGAAGAGCGGCGCGTTCGCGCTCAGCGGCATGCTCTCGCAGTTGGTCGAGAGGCAGGGCGAGTAGAACGGCGAGACGTACGGTTCCGCGAAGTAGTCGTCGTTCGCGAACGCGCGCCAGGTCGAGTAGATGATGAACCCGACCAGGATCGTGACCGTGACGGCCGAGCCCAGCCACCAGCGGTCCGTGCGGAGATGCCGTTCCTCGATCTGCGCCCTGCCGGGCGCGGCGGTGCCGGTGGCCATTCGTGGGTGCCCTTCTCGGCTGCATGACCCTGATTCGGGTGATGCCCTGGGTACGGGTGGTGCGCGTGGCGTACGGCTAAGGCCGCTGCGGCCGCATGCCGCCGATCCCTTCGTCGTCCGCGTCCGCGAACAGCGAGGGGTCGTAGGGCACTTCGGGCAGCGGTTCGAGCTCGGCACGCGGGCGCGGCGGCCCGGTGTGCCGGTCGTCCGGGGCGTGTTCGCACAGCAGCGCGAGCGAATCGCGCAGCCGCTCGACATCGCCGCAGACCCGGCGTATGTCGAGCGTGTTCCCCAACCGTCCGCGCACCGACCGCAGTACGCGGTCCAGTTCGTCGAGCTTGCGCTGTGCGCGGGTCAGGTCGTAGTCCACGGTCGTCGTCATGTCGCGCGCTCACCCCCTGGTCGCCGGTCCCGCGCCGTCGGGGGACCGGTTGGTCGGTGTTGCGGACGTGCTCTTGGTGCGTGACGTGCCTAGGCGTGCATGGGCGTGCAGGACGTGCTTGTCGTGCAGGCGGGACGCACATACGCGCAGCGCAACCACACAGTCGGCCCCGCACGCGGTGCGAACCTCGGAAGTGTGGCGCGATCCGGGAAAGAATGGAAAGTGCTACGGCGATCTTTTTCCCGGGTGTCGGCTGATTTCCCCCGCACGGGGGATGAAAGGGCACTCGCCGCCCGACGGATCGTCAATCGGTGATCATGAACTCATGATCATGAACTCGCGATCATGAAATTCCGATCATGAAATGCCGACCGGAATTCAAGATCACAGAACCGCGGGCGCCTCGGTCGCCCGGCCGGCCGGTCACTCGGCGCGGAGGGTGGCGGCCGGGCTGGACTCGATGCGGCTGCGGGTGGCGGCGGTGCGGGGGCGGCCCGGCAGGATGCGCTCGGCGTCGGCGAGCGCCTGGCGGGCGGTGGTGATGTCGCCCGCGGCGGTGAGGGCGAGCGCGAGGATGCAGAGGGCGTCCGCGTGGCCGGCCGGGGTGCCCTTCTTCTCGGCGCGGACCACCTGCTCCGCGCTGCGCACGCCCTTCCGTGCCTCGCCGTGCAGGACGAGGAGGAGCGGGTGCGTCTCCTCTTCCTCGGCGAACTTCAGGAGCATGCCGGACGGGTGCACGTAGTAGCCGGTCGGCGCGGCGAGGGCCTGCTCGGCGGCGGTGAGGTTGCCGGCCATCGGGACGGCGCCCATGACCAGCGCCTGCACCATGACCTCGCCGAACAGGCTGCGCGCGGTCTCCCAGTCGGGGTGGCCGGAGTGCAGGCGGTTCAGGTACGTCTGGGCGAGCTGCGCCGCGCGCGCGTCGTCGGCCTGCGCCTCGGCGGCCAGGACCTGGGCGTACGTGCGGTACGGCTCGGCCTCCGGGCCCTCCGGCATCAGGTCGGCGATCTGCGTCACCGTCTTGACGTCCCCGGCGCCGTACGCCTCCGTCAGCCGCTCGTGCATCATGCGCGCCCGGGCCGCCGTCTCGCTCTCGGCCGGAGCCGCGGGCGCGTCGTCGAGGCCCGAGGAGTCGAGGCCCGAGGAGTCGAAGCCGGCGTCGGGCCCCTGGTCGCCGGGTCCCGGGCGGCCGGCGGATCCCGCGCCGCCCGTACCGCCCGCGCCCAGGGAGTCGGCGCCGAAGGCACCGCCCGGCCCCCACGGGTCCTGGCCGTTGTCGCCGCGCCGCGCCGACCAGCGCCGCCGCATCCGCTCGCTGAAGGATTCGCTCACACAGCCGATTGTGCCTCGCCCCGGGCCCCGACCGCCGACCCGCGTGCCCGCGGCGCCCCGGAACAGGGGTCCGCGGGCCGGACGTGACCGGACGTGATCACCGATGCCCCGTACCATGGGAGGTGCCGCGGCGGACCGGCCCGGCTTGCATCCCGGCATATCCGGCGGAACCGGACGTAGACATGCTGACCGGATGCGACGTCCCGAGCCCAACGGAAGCGCATACCCGCATGCCCACGCGCAACGACATCCGCAACGTCGCCATCGTCGCCCACGTCGACCACGGCAAGACCACCCTCGTCGACGCCATGCTCAAGCAGGCCGGAGCGTTCAGCGCGCACCAGCACGTGGACGACCGGGTCATGGACTCCAACGACCTGGAGCGCGAGAAGGGCATCACCATCCTCGCGAAGAACACCGCCGTCAAATACCACCCCAAGGACGGCGGGGACCCCATCACCATCAACATCATCGACACCCCGGGCCACGCCGACTTCGGCGGCGAGGTCGAGCGCGGCCTGTCGATGGTGGACGGCGTGGTGCTGCTGGTCGACGCCTCCGAGGGCCCGCTGCCGCAGACCCGCTTCGTGCTGCGCAAGGCGCTGTCCGCGAAGATGCCGGTCATCCTCTGCATCAACAAGGTCGACCGGCCCGACTCGCGCATCTCCGAGGTCGTCGACGAGACGTACGAGCTGTTCATGGACCTCGACGCGACCGAGGACCAGATCGAGTTCCCGATCGTCTACGCCTGCGCCCGTGACGGCATGGCGTCCCTGAACCGGCCGGAGAACGGCGTCACGCCGGACAACGACAACCTCCAGCCGTTCTTCCAGACCATCCTGGACACCATCCCGGCCCCGACGTACGTGGAGGGCCACCCGCTCCAGGCGCACGTCACCAACCTCGACGCGTCGAACTTCCTGGGCCGTATCGCGCTGTGCCGCGTGCACAACGGCACGATCCGCAAGGGCCAGACCACCACGTGGTGCCGGCACGACGGCACCATGGAGAAGGTCCGCATCACCGAGCTGCTGATGACGGACGCGCTGGAGCGCAAGCCCGCCGAGCAGGCCGGCCCCGGCGACATCATCGCGATCGCCGGAATCCCGGAGATCATGATCGGCGACACCATCGCCGACGCCGAGGACCCGCGCCCGCTGCCGCTCATCACGGTCGACGAGCCCGCGATCTCGATGACGATCGGCACCAACACCTCGCCGCTGGTCGGCAAGGGCGGCAAGGGCCACAAGGTCACCGCGCGCCTGGTGAAGGACCGCCTGGAGAAGGAGCTCGTCGGCAACGTTTCGATGCGCGTCCTGCCCACCGAGCGGCCCGACACCTGGGAGGTCCAGGGCCGCGGCGAGCTGGCGCTGGCGATCCTGGTCGAGCAGATGCGCCGCGAGGGCTTCGAGCTGACCGTCGGCAAGCCGCAGGTGGTCACCAAGGAGATCAACGGCAAGGTGCACGAGCCGTTCGAGCGCCTGACCATCGACTCGCCCGAGGAGTACCTGGGCGCGATCACGCAGCTGCTGGCGTCCCGCAAGGGCCGCATGGAGACGATGACCAACCACGGAACCGGTTGGATCCGCATGGAGTTCGTCGTGCCCGCGCGCGGACTCATCGGCTTCCGTACGGAGTTCCTGACCGAGTCGCGCGGCACCGGCATCGCGCACAGCATCCACGAGGGCTACGAGCCCTGGGTCGGCGAGCTGCGCACCCGCAACAACGGCTCGCTGGTGGCGGACCGTTCGGGTGTCGTGACGGCGTTCGCGATGACCAACCTCCAGGAGCGCGGCACGCTGTTCATCGAGCCGACCATCGAGGTTTACGAGGGCATGATCGTCGGCGAGAACAGCCGCTCCGACGACATGGACGTCAACATCACCAAGGAGAAGAAGCTCACCAACATGCGCTCGTCCACCGCGGACGAGACGGAGAAGCTGATCCCGCCGCGGAAGCTCTCGCTGGAGCAGGCCCTGGAGTTCTGCCGCGAGGACGAGTGCGTCGAGGTGACGCCGGAGACCGTGCGCATCCGCAAGGTCGTGCTCAACCAGCAGGAGCGCGCCCGCGCCACCTCCCGCGCCAAGCGTTCTTGATCGAATCCGTGCGGCGTTCTTGATCGAATTCCCCGGGCGCCCCGCCGGTCGTGTGACGGCCGCATGACGATCATGTGACGGCCGCCTTTTCGCGGACCGCGGCACGGTCGGCGGAAACCGCAAGATCGAATTCGTGATGATCGAAAAGCACCATCCGATGGCCCACAGTCTGGACTGTGGGCCATCGGTGTTTTATCGGGCAATCGCGGCGAACTGCGCAGTCCACGCGCATAGTTGATCAGTCGAGAGCGCGCTGATCGAACACTGCGAACCGTTCAGCGGGAGACCGTTCTGTTTGGTTGGCAGTCATTTCGTCCCGATGGATATCCATTTCACCGGAATATTGCGAGCAGGCTTAACTGAAATGCAACAGTCCAAGCCTGGATGTAGATCATTGGGCGTCGGATAGTTGCGCTTGCGTCCGAGTCCGAATTCGCTGTCCGTTCCCCGTACGACGCTCGGGCGTCAGCATGATCATTTCCTGCCCACACCGGGAATTGATCTTGCTGGTCCGCACTGTGCAATCTCCCTCCCCCCTTCCTGTCCGAAGAACTTCGAGGAGGCAGACCGTGCGTGGATCTACGCGCGTGAAAATCGGAGCTGCGGTGGCCGCGTTGGCCCTGGCGGCAACGGCGTGCAGCACCGACGACGACGGCGACCCCGAGACCCCGCCCGGCAGCCCGGGGGCGTCCCAGTCGGCCGGCGGCAAGAAGGGCGGGTCGATCACGGTCCAGCTCGGCGAGCCGCAGCACGGCCTCGTACCCACGAACACCGCGGAGAGCGAGGGTGCGGAGGTCCTCAATGCGCTCTTCGCCGGGCTCGTGGACTACGACATCGAGACCAACGTCCCGCAGAACCGGGTCGCCCAGTCCATCGAGAGCACCGACAACAAGGTCTGGACGATCAAGATCCATCCGGACTACACCTTCCACAACGGCGAGAAGGTGACCGCCAGTTCGTTCGTGGACTCGTGGAACTACGGGGCGAACCAGAAGAACGCGCAGGAGGCGCTGCCGTTCTTCGACAAGATCGAGGGTTCGCAGGACCTGGCCCCGGGCGAGGGCAAGGAGCCGACGACCGACAAGATGAAGGGCCTTGAGGTCGTCGACGACACGACGTTCAAGGTCACCCTGAAGGTGCCGTTCGCGCAGTTCCCGACGATGCTCGGGTACAACGCGTACTACCCGGTGCCCAAGGCGTTCTTCACCGACCCGAAGGCGTTCGACGACGCGCCCATCGGCAACGGGCCGTTCATGATGGACGGCAAGTGGGAGCACAACCAGCACATCAAGGTGAAGCGATTCGACGCCTTCCCGGACCGTGACGGCGACGCGCTGCTCGACGCGGTCACCTTCAAGATCTACGAGAAGCTGGACACCGCGTACAACGACCTGCGGGCCGGCTCCATCGAGATCACCGACAAGCTGCCGGTCTCCGCGATGGGCACCGTCGAGAAGGACTTCCCGGGCCGCACCTCCAGCAAGCCCGAGTCCGCGGTCGGCTACGTCGGCTTCCCGATCGCCACGAACCCCGCGTTCGCGAACCCGGACCTGCGCAAGGCCATTTCGATGGCCATCGACCGCGAATCGCTCAACAAGGCGATCTTCAGCGGTACGCGTCCCCCGGCGGACGACTTCGTCAGCCCGATCATCCCGGGCTACCGCAAGGGCGCGTGCGGTGAGGCGTGCACGTTCAACCCGACCAAGGCCAAGGAGCTCTACACCGCGGCCGGCGGACTGCCCGGCAACAAGCTCGAGCTCGGCTACAACGCGGACGGCGGCCACAAGGACTGGATCGAGGCCGTCGGCAACATGCTCAAGCAGAACCTGGGCATCGAGGTCACCCCGCGGCCGTTCGAGAAGTTCGCGGCCATCCTGGACGCGCTCGGCGACAAGCAGTACAGCGGCGGCTTCCGCATGGCGTGGTCGATGGACTACCCGTCGATCGAGAACTACCTGCGCCCGATCTTCAGCAAGATCGCCATCGAGAACGGCTCGAACTACGGCGGCTACGTCAACGAGCAGTTCGAGGCGGCGCTCGCCGCGGCCGACGTCAAGCAGGGCGCCGAGGGCATCGCCGCCTACCAGGCCGCCGACGACATCCTGCTGAAGGAACTCCCGTACATCCCGGTGTTCTTCTACCAGGGCTCGAACGCGTGGACCGACAAGGTCACCAACGTGAAGATCGACGCGCAGAACCGCATGCGCCTCGACCTGGTGTCCACCACTTCGTAGCCCAAGCCGACGTCGCATCGGCGGTACGCGGCCGGGGGTCCCTTGCGGGGCCCCCGGCTCCGCCCCGCCGTACCCGGGCGCGGCCATGCCCCGCGTCCGGGCGAGGCCCCCACCGGGAGTGCTCATGTACCGCTACCTCGCGCGCCGGCTCCTCCAGGCGATACCCGTCCTGATAGGTACGACGCTGCTGATCTACCTCATGGTGTACCTGCTGCCAGGGGATCCCGCGAGGGCCCTGGCCGGGGACCGCCGCTCCGACCCGGTCGTGGTCGACATGCTGCGGGAGAAGTACCACCTCGACGACCCGTTCCTCGTCCAGTACTGGCACTACATCACGGGGATCGTGCAGGGCGACTTCGGAACCACCGTCCGCGGCCGGGACGTCGGCGAGATCATGTCCGAGCGGTTCCCCTGGACGGTCAACCTCGCGCTGACCGCGATCGTCATCGAGGCCGTTGTCGGCGTCGTCGCCGGCATCATGGCGGCGCTCCGCCGCGGGAAGTTCTTCGACAACCTGGTCCTCATCGCGACGCTGATGATGATCTCCATCCCGACCTTCGTGACCGGCTTCATCCTGCAGCTGCTCGTCGGTGTCGAGTGGAAGATCCTGCCGGTGTCGTTCAACGAGGAGGACGGCTTCAAGGCGTACATCCTGCCGGGCTACGTCCTCGCCTCGCTGTCGCTCGCGTACGTCACCAGACTCATGCGCACCAGCCTGGTCGAGACCATGCGCTCCGACTACGTGCGCACCGCGGTGGCCAAGGGCCTGCCGCAGCAGCGCGTGGTCCTGCGGCACGGGGTGCGCAACGCGCTCATCCCGGTGATCACCTTCCTCGGCGCCGACCTCGGCGCGCTGATGGGCGGCGCGATCATCACCGAGCGCATCTTCAACATCCCGGGCGTGGGCGGGCAGTTGGCCCAGTCGGTGTATCTGCGAGAACGCCCGGTGGTGGTGGGGATGGTCACGGCGCTCGTGCTCATCTACATCGTCGCCAACCTCCTCGTAGACATGCTGTACGCCGTTCTCGACCCGAGGATCCGGTATGAGTGAGATCGCGAAGAGCGACCCGATGCAGTCCACCGAAGCGGTCAGCGCGGCGGACATCGAGATCGGCGGGATGGGCCAGCGGGTCGGCAGCCTGTGGTCGGACGCGTGGTACGACCTGCGCCGCCGCAAGCTGTTCATCGGCTCGGCGTTCATCATCGTCGTCCTGCTGGCCTTCTCGGCGTTCCCCCAACTGTTCACCGACCACAACCCGCGCGACGCGGGCGCCTGCCAGTTGCAGAACTCCCTGAAGGACCCGAGCAGTTCGCACTGGTTCGGCTACGACGTGCAGGGCTGCGACGTCTACACCAAGGTCATCTGGTCGACGCGCAACTCGATCGTGGTCGGGTTCTCGACGGTCATCCTGGTGACCGTCGTGGGCGGCGCCCTGGGACTGATCGCGGGCTACACGGGCGGCTGGATCGACGGCCTGCTGTCCCGGTTCGCCGACATCTTCTTCGCGATCCCGCTGATGCTCGGCGCGATCCTGGCGCTCGCCGTCTTCGACACCGGCGACGCCTTCACGGTCGCCCTGATCATGGCCGCGTTGGCGTGGCCGAAAATCTTCAGACTCATGCGCGGCGCGGTGATCGCCAACAAGTACAACGACTACGTGGTCGCGGCGAGAGCCCTCGGCGGCGGCACGTTCCGCGTCACGGTCCGGCACATCATGCCCAACGCCATCGCCCCGGTGCTGGTGTACGTGACCATCAGCCTCGGCGAGTTCATCGCGGCCGAGGCGGCGCTGTCGTACCTCGGAGTCGGCATCCAGCCTCCGGGCATCTCGTGGGGCCTCATGATCAGCGACGCGCAGGAGCGGTTCCTGCTGGCTTCGCACCCGCTGCTGTTCCCGTCCCTGTTCCTGAGCGTCACGGTCCTCAGCTTCATCCTCATGGGCGACGCGGTACGCGACGCGCTCGACCCGAAGAACCGGTGAGGGGGACGAGGTGACGATCCACATCACGGATCCGGTGCTGATGAAACCCGATGTCCCGCTGCTCGAAGTCGACGACCTGCACGTGGAGTTCCACACCCGCGACGGGGTGGCCCGGGCGGTGAACGGCGTGTCGTTCGCGGTCCACGCCGGGGAGACCCTGGCGGTCCTCGGCGAGTCCGGTTCGGGCAAGTCGGTGACCGCCCAGGCGATCATGGGCATCCTCGACATGCCGCCGGCCCGCATCTCCCAGGGCGCCATCCGCTTCCAGGGGCGCGACCTCCTGGAGATGGGCGCCGAGGAGCGCCGCAAGGTGCGCGGCCGCCAGGTCGCGATGATCTTCCAGGACGCGCTGTCCGCCCTGAACCCGGTGCTCTCCGTCGGCTACCAGCTCGCCGAGATGTTCCGGGTGCACCGCAAGATGTCGCGCAAGGCGTCCAAGGCCAAGGCCATCGAGCTGATGGACCTGGTGAAGATCCCGGCGGCCAGGGCGCGGGTGAACGACTACCCGCACCAGTTCTCCGGCGGCATGCGCCAGCGCATCATGATCGCGATGGCGATGGCCCTGGAGCCGGACCTGATCATCGCGGACGAGCCGACCACCGCTCTCGACGTGACGGTGCAGGCGCAGGTCATGGGGCTGCTCGCGGACCTCCAACGGGAGTTCCACATGGGCCTGATCCTGATCACCCACGACCTCGGCGTGGTTGCGGACGTCGCGGACAACATCGTGGTCATGTACGCGGGCCGCATCGTCGAGAGGGCACCCGTCCACGCCCTCTACAAGACGCCGGCCCACCCGTACACGATGGGCCTGCTGGAGTCGATCCCGCGGCTCGACCTCAAGGGCCAGGACCTGTCCGCGATCAAGGGGCTGCCGCCCAACCTGACGCGCATTCCGTCGGGCTGTGCGTTCCACCCGCGGTGCCCGTACGTGCAGGACATCTGCCGTGCCGAGACGCCCCCGCTGCACGCGGTCACCGGCGAGCAGGTGTCGCCGCACCGCGGGAGCGCGTGCCACTTCTGGAAGGAGGCGCTCGATGGGCGCATCGGTGGATGACGCATCGGTGGACCGACCGGACCTCACCAAGGAGGAGGCGTCCGTCCCCGCGGCCCGGCCCGCCCCCGAATCGGAGCCGACCGGCGAGATGATCCTCCAGGTGAAGGACCTGGTGAAGTACTTCCCGCTGACCCAGGGCATCGTGTTCCAGCGCCACGTGGGTGCGGTCAAGGCGGTCGACGGCGTCTCGTTCGAACTGCGCCGCGGCGAGACGCTGGGCCTGGTCGGGGAGTCGGGGTGCGGCAAGTCGACGGTCGCCAAGCTGCTGATGAACCTGGAGAGGCCGACTTCCGGGCAAGTCCTGTACAAGGGACAGGACATCTCCCGGCTGTCGGGCAAGGCGCTGAAGGCGGTGCGGCGCAACATCCAGATGGTGTTCCAGGACCCGTACACCTCGCTGAACCCGCGCATGACGGTCGGCGACATCATCGGGGAGCCGTTCGCGATCCACCCCGACGTCGCCCCCAAGGCGGACCGGCGGAAAAAGGTGCAGGACCTGCTGGAGGTCGTGGGCCTGAACCCGGAGCACATCAACCGGTATCCGCACCAGTTCTCCGGCGGGCAGCGGCAGCGCATCGGGATCGCGCGCGGTCTCGCGCTGAACCCGGAGATCATCATCTGCGACGAGCCGGTGTCCGCGCTGGACGTGTCGGTGCAGGCGCAGGTGATCAACCTGATGGAGAAGCTGCAGAACGAGTTCAACCTCTCCTACGTGTTCATCGCGCACGACCTGTCGATCGTGCGGCACATCTCCGACCGCGTGGCGGTGATGTACCTGGGCAAGATCGTGGAGATCGGTTCCGAGACCGAGATCTACGACCACCCGACCCACCCGTACACCCAGGCCCTGTTGTCGGCGGTTCCGGTGCCCGATCCGGACGGCCGGGAGCGCCGGGAGCGGATCATCCTGACCGGTGACGTGCCGTCGCCGGCGAACCCGCCCTCGGGCTGCCGGTTCCGCACCCGCTGCTGGAAGGCGCAGGACATCTGCGCCGAGGAAGAGCCGTTGCTCCAGATCAAGTCGCTGCTGAAAGGGCCGGCGGTGCACGCGAGTGCGTGCCATTTCGCCGAGGTGCGGGACGTCGTCCAGGCACACTGACGGCACCGCTGACCGGACCCACTGATCCGGTCAGATCGCACGACACGCGGACCCGCAGGGTGCCGCCTCCTCAGGGAGGTGGCACCCTGTTCTTTTGCGCCCGGCATGCTACGCGCGTCACTTGACGCCGCGCCAGACCCCTCCGCCTTTCGGGTGCCGCCACTCTCCGTAGTGTTTTCGGCCTCGGAGGTGGAGGTAGGGGCGGCGTGTGGTTGTTCGTTCATCGGACTGTATGCTCCGGGCTGCGGTACACCGTGTCCGATTGATTCCGCTAACTCCGGGAAGTGTTTCGACCAGAGGTCGAGATGATCCGGAGGGTCACGTGATCAAACCGCAATACTCCAAAGGGTTGGAGTGGGCGAATCGGTGACGGATAGTAGATGCGCTTGTGCTCGGAACACGGTCATGCGCTCAGCGGCGCGACTGAACGGGCAGCCGCGGCGAGGACACCCACGGGTTGCCCGTCGTACTTCACTTCCGAAGTGACCCTTGAGGAGGCAACCCATGCGCGGAACGACGCGCGTGAAGTGGATCGCCGGCGTGGGCATGCTCGCGCTCGCAGCCACGGCGTGTGGTGGCGGCAGCGACAGCGGTGGCGGCGGGGGTGCGCCGGCCGGCTACTACACGGCCAGCAGCACCGAGCCGCAGAACCTTCTGCAGCCCGCGAACGCCAACGAGACCGGCGGTTTCTACCCGCTCTCGATGCTCTTCCGCGGCCTCTACACGTACGACGCCAAGACCGGCGAGACCGTGTCGGCCATGGCGGAGTCGATGGAGTCCCCGGACAACGTCAACTGGACGGTCAAGCTCAAGACGGGCTGGACCTTCCACAACGGTGAGCCGGTCAACGCGAAGTCCTTCGTGGACGCCTGGAACTGGGGCGCGCTCTCCACCAGCCAGCAGCTCAACTCCACCTGGTTCCAGCCGATCGTCGGCTACGACCAGGTGCACCCCGCCGAGGGCAACCCGACGGCGCAGACGATGTCGGGTCTGAAGGTCGTCGACGACACCAGCTTCACGATCCAGCTGACGCACCCGATCTCGTCGTTCAAGGCGCAGATGGGCTACACGCCGTTCATGCCGCTGCCGCAGGAGTTCTACAAGGACCCCGAGAAGTACGGCGCGGCCCCCATCGGCAACGGCCCGTTCCAGCTGGACACCGGCAACGGCGGCTGGGAGCGCAAGAAGTCGATCACCGTGAAGCGGTTCGACAACTACCAGGGCACCGACAAGGCGAAGTCCGACGGCGTGCGCCTGGTCTTCTACACGACCTACGACGCCGCGTACACCGCGCTCCGGGACAACAAGCTCGACGTCATCGACCAGATCCCGGTCTCGGCGGTCGGCAACTTCCAGGGCGACCTCGGCAACCGCGCCATCGTGCAGCCGCAGCTGTCGATCCAGAAGATCGGCTTCCCGCTGTACGACGCGGCGTGGGGCACCCCGGGCGCGGCCAAGGTCCGCCAGGGCATCTCGATGGCGATCGACCGCGAGGGCATCACCAAGGCGCTGTACAAGGGCATGGAGCAGCCGGCCGTCGACTGGCTCGCCCCCGGCGTCCCCGGCCAGACCGACATCTGCGGCGAGGTCTGCAAGTACGACCCGGCCAAGGCGAAGCAGCTCATCGCCGAGGGCGGCGGCATCCCCGGTGGCAAGTTCACCATCGCCACCAACGCCGACGGCCCCCACAAGGAGTGGGTGACCGCGGTCTGCAACAGCATCAACCAGGCGCTGGGCTCCACCGCCTGCGAGCCGAAGCTGTACGCGGAGTTCTCCGTCGCGCGTGAGGAGATCACCAACAAGAAGATGACCGGGGCGTACCGGACCGGCTGGAAGGCCGACTACCCGTTCCCGGACAACTTCCTGAACGACATCTACCGCACGGGCGCCGCGTCCAACGACTCGGGCTACTCGAACGCCAACTTCGACAACCTGGCGCGGCAGGCGCAGGGCGCGACCGAGGAGACCGACGCGCTGAAGCTCTGGCAGGACGCCGAGAAGCAGCTCGTCCAGGACCTTCCGTCCATCCCGCTCTGGTACTACGTGACCAAGGCCGGTTCCTCGACCAAGGTCTCGAACGTGTCGTTCGACGTGTTCGGCAACCCGGAGTTCACCGAGATCACCGTCAACAAGTGATCCGTACCTGAGGGTTCGGCCCCGTCCGCCGCGGCGGCGGGGCCACCCGCAAGGGCTTCGCAAGACCGCCTCAGCCGGCGCCGTGATCCACGGCGTCGGCTGAGACGCGGCAGGTGACGTGCCGAATTCGACCGCAGGAGGCTGGCATGGGGCGTTACGTCATCCGACGGCTGCTCCAGATGATCCCGGTGTTCATCGGGACCACTTTCTTGATCTACTTCATGGTCTACCAGCTCGGTGGGGACCCGATCGCCGCGATGTTCGGCGACAAGGCCGCCGACCCGGTGTTCGTGAGACAGATGCGCGAGGAGTTCCACCTCAACGATCCGCTGATCGTTCAGTACTGGTACTACCTCACGGGCCTCCTGCAAGGGGACTTCGGCACCAGCTTCAGCGGCATCCCGGTCGCCGACGAGCTGAAGCGCGCCTTCCCGATCTCGATCCGGCTGGCGCTCATCGCGTTCGCCATCGAGCTCGTGATCGGCATCGGGGCCGGCCTGCTGGCAGGTCTGCGCCGCGGCAAGTTCGCCGACTCCGTCGTCCTCGTGACGACCCTGATCGTGATCTCCATCCCGGTCTTCGTGCTCGGCTACGTGCTGCAGTACTGGCTCGGCCTGCAGTGGAACCTCTTCCCGGCCACCGCGACACCGGGCGACCCCACGTGGAGCGACCTGATCCTGCCCGGCATCGTGCTCGGCAGCCTCTCGCTCGCGTTCGTCGCCCGCCTGACCCGGACGAGCATCGCGGAGAACCTGCGGGCGGACTTCGTCCGCACCGCCACCGCGAAGGGCCTTCCGCGCCGTCGCGTGGTGACCGTGCACCTGCTGCGCAACTCCCTGATCCCGGTGGTGACCTTCCTCGGGGCCGACCTCGGCGCACTGATGGCCGGGGCGATCGTCACCGAGGGCATCTTCAACGTCGACGGGGTGGGACGACTGATCTACCTGGCCGTCACCAAGCACGAGAGCGCCACGGTGGTCGGCGCGGTCGCCGCCCTGGTGATCGTGTACCTGGTGATGAACCTGATCGTCGACCTCCTGTACGCCGTCCTGGACCCGAGGATCCGGTATGTCTGAGTACGACAAGCAGCGTGAACAGCTGCCCACCAGCAGCCAGGAGCAGCCGCACTTCGGCTCGCAGGAAGCGCCCACGATCTTCCTCGCGGACGCGGACGGCACGACGCTGGAGAAGAGCGGCGCGTACGGCGGCCCCAACACCCCGGGCCAGCTCGACAAGCCCCGGGGCGCGTGGGCCGAGGCGTGGCGCGAGCTGCGCCGCAGCCCGCGGTTCTACATCTCGGCGGTCCTGCTCCTGCTCCTGATCGTCATGGCGGTCTTCCCGGGCTGGTTCACCGACCAGGACCCGCGGTTCTGCCCGATCGCGCGTACCGACCTCAAGCCGTCGGGCGACCACTGGTTCGGCACCAACACGCAGGGCTGCGACATCTACTCGCGCACCATCTACGGGGCGCGCGCGTCGATCATCGTGGGCGTCGTGACCACCGCCGTCATCGTGGTGGTGGGCGGCCTCGTCGGTGCCCTGTCCGGTTACTTCGGCGGCTGGATCGACTCGATCCTCGCCCGCGTCACCGACATCTTCTTCGGCATCCCGCTGCTGCTCGCGGCCCTGGTGTTCATGAGCTCCTTCCAGGACCGCACGGTCTGGACGGTGGTCGCCGCACTCGGCATCTTCGGCTGGATGCAGACCGCCCGCATCATGCGCGGGTCGGTGATCACGGTGAAATCGTCGGACTACGTCGTGGCGGCGAGAGCACTCGGCGCCGGAACCGGGCGCATCCTGATGCGGCACGTGCTGCCCAACGCCGTCGCCCCGGTGATCGTCGTCGCGACGATCTCGCTCGGCACCTTCATCTCGGCCGAGGCGACGCTGTCCTTCCTGGGTATCGGCCTGCCGCTGACCGAGGTCTCGTGGGGTGCCGACATCAGCACCGCGACCAACGTGCTGCGCGACGCCCCGTACCAGCTGTTCTTCCCGTCGCTGTTCCTGTCCGTGACGGTGCTCAGCTTCATCCTGCTCGGCGACGCGGTCCGCGACGCCCTCGACCCGAAGCTCCGCTGACGGGGGAGGGGACAACACAAGTGACGACGAACCAGCTCACCAAGCCCGAGCCGACGGACACCGCGCCCGGCGCGCCGCTGCTCGAGGTCGAGGACCTGCACGTCGAGTTCCGTACGCGGGACGGCGTGGCGAAGGCGATCAACGGCGTCTCGTACTCGGTCGCGGCCGGCGAGACGCTGGCCGTGCTCGGCGAGTCGGGCTCCGGCAAGTCGGTGACCGCCCAGACGATCATGGGCATCCTCGACATGCCGCCCGGCGTGATCACCGGCGGCGAGATCCGCTTCCACGGCCGCGACATGCTCAAGATGAACAAGGAGGAGCGCCGGAAGATCCGCGGCCAGAAGATCGCGATGATCTTCCAGGACGCGCTCTCCGCGCTCAACCCGGTCTACTCGGTGGGCTTCCAGCTCGCCGAGATGTACCGCGTGCACCGGGGCATGTCGCGCAAGGACGCCAAGGCCAAGGCCGTCGAGCTGATGGACCTGGTGAAGATCCCGGCCGCCAAGGAGCGGGTCAACGACTACCCGCACCAGTTCTCCGGCGGCATGCGCCAGCGCATCATGATCGCGATGGCGATGGCGCTCGACCCCGAGCTGATCATCGCGGACGAGCCCACCACCGCCCTCGACGTGACGGTGCAGGCCCAGGTCATGGACCTGCTCGCGGAGCTCCAGCGCGAGCGGCACATGGGCCTGATCCTGATCACCCACGACCTCGGCGTGGTCGCGGACGTCGCGGACAAGATCGCGGTGATGTACGCGGGCCGCATCGTCGAGGAGGCGGCGGTCCACGACCTGTACGCCAACCCCGCGCACCCGTACACCGAAGGCCTGCTCGCGTCGATCCCGCGCCTCGACCTCAAGGGCCAGGACCTGTACGCGATCAAGGGCCTGCCGCCGAACCTCATGCGCATTCCGCCCGGCTGCGCGTTCAACCCGCGCTGCCCGTACGCGGAGGACATCTGCCGCACGGACGTGCCGCCGCTGATCGAGGCCGCCCCCGGCCGCCACAGCGCCTGTCACTTCGCGCAGCGTGTGCTCGACAACAACGGAGGCTCGTGATGGCACCCACCGGTGAGCCCATCCTCCAGGTGAAGGACCTGGTGAAGCACTTCCCGCTGACCCAGGGCATCGTCTTCCAGAAGCAGGTCGGCGCGGTCAAGGCCGTCGACGGCGTCTCGTTCGACCTGCTCCACGGCGAGACGCTGGGCCTGGTCGGCGAGTCGGGGTGCGGCAAGTCGACGGTCGCCAAGCTCCTGATGAACCTGGAGAAGGCGTCCGCGGGGCAGGTGCTCTACAAGGGCGAGGACATCTCCAAGGTGTCGGGCCGGGCGCTCAAGACCGTGCGGCGCAACATCCAGATGGTGTTCCAGGACCCGTACACCTCGCTGAACCCGCGCATGACGGTCGCGGACATCATCGGCGAGCCGTACGCGATCCACCCCGAGGCGGCGCCCAAGGGCGGCACCGGCGCGGTCAAGAAGCGCGTCCAGGAGCTTCTGGAGCTGGTCGGCCTCAACCCGGAGCACATCAACCGGTATCCGCACCAGTTCTCCGGCGGGCAGCGGCAGCGCATCGGGATCGCCCGCGGTCTCGCGCTGAACCCGGAGATCATCATCTGCGACGAGCCCGTCTCGGCACTGGACGTGTCGGTGCAGGCGCAGGTGATCAACCTGATGGAGAAGCTGCAGAACGAGTTCAACCTCTCCTATCTCTTCATCGCGCACGACCTGTCGATCGTGCGGCACATCTCCGACCGCGTGGCGGTGATGTACCTGGGCAAGATCGTGGAGATCGGTTCCGAGACCGAGATCTACGACCACCCGACCCACCCGTACACCCAGGCGCTGCTGTCCGCCGTCCCGGTGCCGGACCCGACGGGCCGCGACAACCGCGAGCGGATCATCCTCACCGGTGACGTGCCGTCGCCGGCGAACCCGCCCTCGGGCTGCCGGTTCCGCACCCGCTGCTGGAAGGCGCAGGACATCTGCTCGCAGGAAGAGCCGTTGCTCCAGATCCGCACGGGGCTCCAGGGGTCCGCGGTGCACCCGAGCGCGTGCCACTTCGCCGAGGAGAAGGACGTAGTGCACGCGCACTGAGGCCACGCGCACCGAGCCACGCGCACTGAGGCGCAGTCAACTGCCGGGCCGGGCCACGTCGTACGTGGCCCGGCCCACAGTATTTGTGGTGGTGTGCACGTATTCTGACCGGCGGCCGGAATCGTTCGGTCCACGGGTCGTCCGGCTTTGGGGAGTTCCACGCGTGCGCAGCAAGACCGTCTCCACCTGGGTCGCCGGGGCAGCCGCCCTGGCGATCGCCGCAACGGGGTGCACAGGAAGCGAGGGGGGCGCGGCCTCGGCGGCCAAGGACGCGGCGGGGAGTCCGCCGGGGTCGCAGGCCCCGCCGACGCCGGACCGGGCGTACGACTGCCGCCCGGCGGGTGCGGCGGCCCCCGCGCCGGGCGACCCGGTCGATCCCCAGGCGGTGTACAGCGCGTCCTCGACGGAGCCGGCCGATCTGCTGCCCGGCAACACCGGGTTCGACCGGAACACGAACCACGCGGTGGGCATGCTCTTCCGGGGCCTCGTCGACTACGACCCGGCGACCGGAAAGCCGGTGCCCGCGATGATGGCGGCGTGCACGACCACCGACGCGCGCGGCTACACGATCTCGATCGCCCCGGGCTGGAGCTTCCACAACGGCGAGAAGGTCACCGCGAAGTCGTACGCCGACGCCTGGACCTGGGCACTGGATCCGGCCAACGACGCGGCCGGTGCGGAGGTCCTCGCCGAGGTCGACACCGTCAGGGCCGTCGACGAGACCACGCTGCTGGTGACGCTCGACGAGGCGGACTCGTCGTTCCCCGCCCAGTTGGGCCTTGCCGCGTTCTCGCCGCTGCCCTCGGTCTTCTTCCAGGACCCCGCCCGGTTCGGCCGCGCGCCGGTCGGCAACGGCCCGTTCCGGATCGACCCGGACGCCGGCTGGCGGCAGGGGGTGTCGCTCTCGCTGCGGCGCTACGACGCGTACGCGGGCTCCGACAAGGCCCAGGCGGCGGGCGTGCGGCTGGAGTTCGGCGGCGACGCCGCCCGGCGCGGCCCGCTCGACGTGATCAGCCTGCTGCCCGCGGTCGAGCCCGGCCGCACCGTGTCGGCGCCCGGCGGCACGGTGGCGCACCAGGTGATGTCCACCGCCGAGGTGCTGTACTTCCCGATGTACGACCCGGCGTGGTCGGCGCCCGCCGCCGCGAAGGTGCGGCAGGGCCTGTCCCTCGCGATCGACCGCGAGGCAGTCCTGCGGGCGATGTACCCGGGCGGCGCGTGGCAGCCCGCGACGGACTGGCTGGCCGCGGGTGTCCCGGGCGGCGACAACGCGTGCGGCGAGCTGTGCGCCTACGACCCCGAGCGGGCCCGGCAGTTGGTCGCCGAGGGCGGCGGGATCCCCGGCGGCTCGGTCACGCTGTCGTACGCGCGGGACGGCGGGCGCGAGAAGGTGTTCAAGGCGGTCTGCGACAGCGTCAACACCGCACTCGGTGCCGCGGTGTGCGTGCCCGCGCCCGTCGCGGACCTCGGCGAGCTCCGGCGCAGGATCGACGCGAAGGAGCCGACCGGGATGTTCCGGGGCGGCTGGACCGCCGACTACCCGAGCCCGCGCAACTTCCTGGACCCGATGTTCCGCGGCGACTCCGAGAGCAACGATTCCGGGTACGCGAACCGGCTGTTCGACGAGTCCGTGACCCAGGCCCGCAAGGCGGCCGATCCCGCGAAGGCCGCGCAGTTCTGGTCGGACGCCCAGGCGCAGCTGGCGATCGACATGCCCGCGCTGCCGCTGTGGTCCTACGGCAAGGCGATGGCCTGCGCCCCGTACATCGCCAACCTGGCGGCGGACCACTTCGGCACTCCGGTGTGGACCCGCATCGGCGTCAAGGCCGGTGCCACACCCGGCGCGTAACGCGATTACATGCCCCTGACTTCACCCCCCGCTCCCGCCCGCCCCTTCCTACCTCGGGAACGCTTGCCGCCCCGCCAAGGTGCCGATCGTCAGCTCGGACCACCCGAAACAACGAAGGCCCGACCGCGTTCGCCATCACGTTCGACCCGTGCCACATCACGCTCGCGGACTCGGCGAAGCCGCCCGGCGCGTGGGGCCGGGCGGCGTGAACCGTCGTCAGGCGCCGAGCGAGCGCCGGAGGAAGTCGACCTGGAGCAGCAGCAGGTTCTCCGCGACCTGCTCCTGCGGCGTCATGTGCGTGACGCCCGACAGCGGCAGCACCTCGTGCGGCCGGCCGGCCGACAGCAGTGCCGACGACAGCCGGAGCGTGTGCGCCGCCACGACGTTGTCGTCCGCGAGCCCGTGGATGATCATCAGCGGCCGCGCACGGTCCGCGACCGGCCCCAGATCGCCGCCCTCGACCAGGGAGTTCACCGCGTAGACGGCCCGCTCCTCGTCCGGGTTGCCCAGGTAGCGCTCGGTGTAGTGGGTGTCGTACAGCCGCCAGTCGGTCACCGGCGCGCCGGACACGCCCGCGTGGAACACGTCCGGGCGGCGCAGCACCGCGAGGGCCGCGAGGTAACCGCCGTACGACCAGCCGCGGATCGCCACCCGGTCCAGGTCGAGGTACGGGCGGTCCACGGCCAGCGTCTGGAGCGCCGCCACCTGGTCGTCGAGCGTCGCGCCCGCGAAGTCGCCGGCGATCGCCTTCTCCCACTCGGGCGAGTAGTGCGGCGTGCCCCGGCCGTCCGCGACGATCACCGCGAAGCCCTGCTCGGCGAACCACTGCGAGGTCAGGTGCGGGTTGCGGGCGGCGACCACGCGCTGCCCGTGCGGGCCGCCGTACGGGTCCATCAGCACCGGCAGTTTCTCGCCCGACGTGGCGTCGAAGCCGCTCGGCAGCAGGATCGCGCACGGGATGCGGGTCGGGCCCGCGGTGGTCAGCTCGACCTCCGCGGTGAGCACCGGAGTCTCCGCGTAGGAGGCGATCTCGCCGACCGGGGACCCGTCCTGAAGGACCGTCACCTTCGGGCCGAAGCGGTCGAGCGAGGACGAGACCAGGACCGTGGTGGCGCCCGAGCGCACCGCGCCGTGCACGCCTGGAGTGGTGGTGACGCGCTCGGCCCCGCCGGGGCCGACCCGGTAGACGTGGATCTCGCCGGTCTCCGGGTCGGCGGCCTCGTACCCGGCCGACGCGGTGACGAGGATGTCCGCGGCACTGCTGTCGACCACCGAACGGATGTGCAGCGTCGCGTCGGTGAGCACGCGCGCGTCGGCGACCAGGCGGCGGGCGCCGTCCGCGTCCTCGACGCGCAGCAGCTCCCCGTTGGGGGTCCAGGCCGGCGCACCGGAGACGATGTCGATCCACACCGGGTCGGTCTGCGTGTGGAGTTCCGCGGTCGCACCCGTGGCGGTGTCGGCCGACAGCACCCGCTGCGTGCGCTGGTCGCGCGACTGGACGACGAGCAGCGGCGGCCCCGAGGCGGTCCACGCCACATTGGCGAGGTACGGGAACTCCTTGCGGTCCCAGGTGACTTCCGTGCGTTCCCCGGTGGCCGCGTCGACCGCGAACAGCGTGACCTCGGCGTTGGGGGTGCCCGCGGCCGGGTACGCGACCTCCTGCGGCGCGGACGCCGGGTTGGCCGGGTCGGCGATCCACCAGCGGTCGACGGGGGAGTTGTCCACGCGCGCCGCCAGCAGGGCGGTCCCGTCCGGCGACCACCAGAAGCCCCGGCTGCGCTGCATCTCCTCGGCCGCGATGAACTCCGCGGCACCGTAGGTGACTTCGGCGTTCTCCGGGGTGGCGAGCGCGCGGTCGTCCGAGCCGTCGACGGCGGCGACGCGCAGTTCGCCGCCCGCGAGATAGGCCACCTGGCGGCCGGTGGGGGACGGGCGCGGGTCGATGACCGGTGCGGGCGTGTCGAGTTCGACGACCGACCCGGCCGCCAGGTCGGCGACGAACAGCCGCCCGGAGAGCGTGAAGGCGGCGACGGTGCCGGCGCTGTCGACGGCGTACCCGACGATGCCGGCGGAACCCTCGCGGCTGCGTTCGCGCCGGGCGCGCTCCTCGGTGGAGAGGTGCTCCTCGGCCCCGCCGAGCAGGACCGCGGGGTCGGCGACGATGCGCTCGCCGGACCCGGGGGAGTACGCCCACAGGCACGTCGTGCGGTCCTCGCCGGACCGCGAGCGCAGGAACAGGACAGTGGCACCCGTGGCGCCGCCTCCGGTGATGGTGAAGGCGCGCGGGACCCCGAGCGTGAAGCGCTGGGTGCGGGCGTATTGCCGGGGAAAGGTGATCTCCGAGCTCATGCGCCAACCCTACGGGCGAGGCGCCCTGGGAACACCGGTTCGGGCCGTACGGCGACGGACGGGCTATTCGGGTGATTTCGAGCCGTGCCCGTTGCGTTACGCACCGTATCCGGGGTTGATTCGTTGGTAACGGGTTCTTTGTCCGTCAACCGTCCGGGAGGTGCGTGACCATGGCGGTCTCGGTCTCCGTCGTGATGCTTCTGGGCATCGCGGTCGTGTTTCTGCTTCGCAAGGCCGGGCTCCGCCCGGTGCACGCCGTCGTGTGTGTGCTGCTCGGCTTCTACCTCGCGGGGACCTCGCTGGCCCCGTCCATCCACGATGCGGGTGCCAGCTTCGCGGGCATCGTCAACGGAATCCACTTCTAGCCCCGTTCGAGCCCGCGGCTGTCCCCAGCCGTCGCGGCCGTCCACAGCCGTAGCTGTCCTCAGCCACAGCTGTCCCCAGCCGTCCGGCTGTCCCCGATCGCGGGCCCGTACTGTGGCGGCATGTCCACAGACGCTCACCCGACCGGTCCCGCCAACCGCTGGCTGGAGGTCACCGGCGGCACCCGCGGTCCGGCGTACGCGGCCCGCTTCCGCGAGCTCGCGGCACAGGGTCGCGACCTGCACGGCGAGGCCCGCTTCTGCGACGCCCTGATCCCGCGCGGCGGGCGGGTGCTCGACGCGGGCTGCGGCACCGGCCGCATCGCCGTCGAACTGGCCCGGCTGGGCCACAAGACGGTCGGGGTCGACATCGATGCCTCGATGCTCGGCGAGGCACGGGCCGCGGCGCCCGGACTGACCTGGGTGCTCGGCGACCTGGCGACGCTCGATCCACAGGCTGTGGACGGACCGGACGCCTTCGACCTCGCCGTCGCGGCCGGGAACGTCATGGTCTACCTGACCCCCGGCACCGAGGCCCGCGCGGTCGCGACCCTGGCGTCCTGTGTCCGGCCGGGCGGCGGCCTCGTCGTCGCCGGCTTCGCGCTCGACGGCGCCGAGGGCGGCACCCGCGTCGAGGTGTCCGCGTACGACGCGGCGTGCGCGGCGGCCGGCCTCGAACCCGTCGACCGCTTCGCCGGATGGGACCGCGAGCCCTGGGACCCGGCGGGCGGGTACGGCGTGTTCGTGCACCGCCGCCCCTGATTCCGGCCACGGCCACGGTGGCGCGCGTCCGCGGCGTCCGCGGGCGTCGGGGGACGTCGGGGGCGCCACGTACGCTGGCGTTCATGACCGATGCGCCCGCGACCCCGCCCGCGACCCCGCTCAGCCTTCTCCTCGTGCACGCCCATCCGGACGACGAGGTGATCAACAACGGTGCGAGCATGGCCCGCTATGCCGCGGAGGGAGTGCACGTCACGCTCGTGACCTGCACGCTCGGCGAGGAGGGCGAGATCCTCGTGCCCGCACTCGCCCACCTGGCCGCGGACCGCGAGGACGGGCTCGGCGCCCACCGCATGACCGAGATGGCCGACTCGATGAAGGCCCTCGGCGTCGACGACCAGCGCTACCTCGGCGGGCCGGGCCGGTACCGCGACTCCGGAATGATGGGCACGCCGCCGAACGAACGGCCCGACTCGTTCTGGCAGGCCGACGTCGACGAGGCCGCGAGCCATCTCGTGCCGGTCGTGCGCGAGGTCCGGCCGCAGGTGCTCGTGACGTACGACGAGATCGGCGGCTACGGCCACCCCGACCACATCCAGGCCCACCGCGTCGCGATGCGCGCCGCGGAGCTGGCCGCCGACCCGGCGTACGGCGACGGCGAGGCCTGGGCGGTCGACAAGGTCTACTGGAACGCGATGCCGCGCTCGGTGCTCAAGGAGGGCTTCGAGCGGATGAAGGCGGAGGGCAGGGAACTGCCCTTCGAGTTCGTCGAGATCGACGACCTGCCCTTCGTGGTCGACGACGCACTCGTCACCACGGCGGTGTCGGCGGCGGACTTCTTCGACGCCAAGGTCGAGGCGCTGCGCGCCTATCCGACGCAGGTTTCCACCGACGACGCGTTCTTCGCGCTCTCCAACAACGTCGGCCAGTCGATCATGTCGGTCGAGCATTACCGGCTGGTCAGGGGCGACCGCGGACCGGTCGGGCCGGACGGTCGGGAGGACGATCTGTTCGCCGGGCTGCGCGGGTGACCGTCGGAGCGCGCGGCTGCCGGGTTACAGTGCATCGGTGATTTCCAAGGTCGGCCGGATCGCGGCGTACGTCCTCCTGTTCGCACTCGGCTGCGCGGCGGGTGTGCTCGGTGCGTTCGCCCAGGCGGCCTACGTGCCGGGCGGGCTGATCGTCGGCCTGGCCGGTGCGGGGGGCCTGTTCGTCGCCGGCGGACTGCTGATGAACACCAAGGCGGGGGCGGCCGTACCAGTGGCCGCATGGCTCCTCACCGTCTTCTACGTCGCGGCGGCGCCGCGACCCGAGGGCGACTGGGTGTTCACCGGGGGATTCACGTCCTACCTCTACCTGCTCGGCGGTTCCATCGTCGGTGCGATGATCGCCATGCAACCCTGGGGCGGCACAAGCCGCCCGCTACTTCTTTCGGGTGAACGACTGCCCGGAGGCGGCAAGTAAGGCACCCGGCCACCGCATGCTCGTTGTGCGGGGCCGTGGGGCGAGGCCGCAGAGTCGGACACGTCCCGGCCGCCCGGAGTGCGAACGTAACTTCCGGCGCGCCGCATTCGTTGCTCCGCCTGTAGCGGCCAAGTACTCCAGTTCATTGGCCCCACGTGTGCCGTCAAGGTACGCGGTTCCGTCCCGGTACGGCGCGCCGCATACGATCATCATTCGGTCGGTCGCGGGAGCCGTCAGACGCAACCGGTCGTCGGTGGCCGCCTCCCGGGGCGGTCGAAGATCGCAACGGAGAGTTCGTTCGTCGTGAGCAACGACCATCCCACCACGCCCTCCGGCGTGCCCGGCGAGGAGCCGCACCCCTTCTTCGGACGACCGTCCGAGCGAATCGAGCCTCCGCCGCGCTCGCTGCCCCCCGAGGGGACACCCGTCCCGCCGCCACCCTTCCCGCCGCCTGCCGGGCCGCCGCCGCAGGCGGGCTCGCCCGCGTACGGCGAGGACCGGCTGCCGCCGCGCGACCCCGCCGCGTTCGACGCGTGGTTCGACGACGAGCCGGTGCGCCCGTCGGTGCCGGCGCCGGGGCCTTCGGCCGAGGTGCCGCCGCAGGGACCGCCCGCGCCGCCTGCCCCGCAGGCGCCGTCGTACGGCGGAGCGGAGCCCTCGTACGGCACCGGCTTCCCCGAGCCCGGTGCCGGCGGGGGGTACGCGGGCCCGCGCTACCCGGACTCGCCCTACCCGGAGACCGCGCGTACGCCCGACACTCCGTCGTACCCGGCCGGGCCGTCCTACTCGGACACTCCGTCGTATCCGGACACGCCGACCTATCCGGCGGCGCCGTCGTACTCCGAGGGGTACGCCGGACCGCGCGCCGAGTCCGGCACGCCGGGCGTCCCCGGCATGCCCGCCCAAGGCGTCCCCGGTGCGTCCGGAACCCCTGGCACCCCCGGCGCCCCCGGCGCCCCCGGTGCCGAGGACCCCGACGGCGACCGCGGTGCCGCCGGACTGCCCACCCGTGCCGGGCGCCGCAGCCTGATCGGCGCGTTCGGCCCGCCCGCCGAGTTGCACACGCCGACGCCCTCCGAAGGCTTCACCCAGGAGCCGTCCGGAGCCGAGGCCGGCGACCAGACGATGACGACGCGCGTCAGCATCAAGATCCCCGGGTCCCGGCCCATCCCCCCGGTCGTGCTGCGCGGGCAGGCGCCCGTCGGCAGGCCCGAGGACGGCTACCCGGAGTTCGACGAACGCGGCTGGGACGACGTCGACGACCACGAGTTCGGCGTCGACCCCGCACCCGACCAGCGGACCGCCGCGCGCGGCAACCGCCAGGAGTCCGGCCGCCGCGCGCCGGTGCCGCCCGCAGTCGCCGCGAAGCGCAAGCGCCGCCGCCTCGCGATCGTGTCGATCGCGGCGGTGTTCGCCCTTCTCGGCGGCATCTACGGCGGATCCCTCGCGTACGCGGGCGGCGGTGTCCCGCGCGGCACCTCGGTGCTCGGCATCGACATCGGCGGCCAGTCGAAGTCGGAGGCGGTGCGCACCCTGGAGAAGCACCTCGGCAACCGCGCCTCCGGACCCTTCGCGGTCAAGCTGGGCGACAAGGAGTTGACCCTCGATCCGCCCAGCGCGGGCCTGATCTTCGACACGCGCGGCACGGTCGACCGGGCCGCCGAGCGCACCCTGAACCCGCTCAAGTCGGTCCCCGCGATGTTCGGCGGCGGCCGCGAGGTCAAGCCGCGCACCATCGAGGACCCGGCCAAGCTGGCCGCCGCGCTGGAGCAGATGGCGCTGGAGGCGGGCGAGGAGCAGCGCGAAGGCGGTGTGTCCTTCGCGGGCGGCAAGGCGGCGGCGATCCCGCCGCAGGCGGTGCAGGTGCTGGACGTCCAGACGGCGGTCGCGCTCGTGCGCGACGCCTACCTGTCGGGCAAGGGCGGCGAGAAGGGGAACCCCGTCGTCCTGCCGACCAAGCTGTCCACGCCCAAGGTGACCCAGGCCGAAGTGGACCGGGCGATGCGTGAGTTCGCGGTGCCGGCCATGTCCGGCCCGGTGACGCTGACGGCCGGCAAGGTCAAGCTCCAGCTCGACCCGGCGACGCTCGCGAAGTACCTCTCGATGGCGCCGGACGCCAACGGGCGGCTCACCCCGAAGATCGACACGGCCGGCCTCCAGGACGCCCTGGGCAACACCTTCTCGGCCGTCGGCCAGAAGCCGGTCGGCGCGACGTTCAAGGTCGAGAACGGCAAGGTCGCGGTGGTGCCCTCCAAGCCCGGGCAGGGGGTGTCCGGCGAGACCGCCGCCCAGGCGCTGCTCGGCGTGCTCACCAAGTCGACGGGCCGTACCGCGCCGGTGACGCTCGGACCGGTGGAGGCCGAGTTCACCACCGCGAAGGCGGAGGCGCTGGGGATCAAGGAGGTGGTCTCGACGTACACCACGGAATACCCGTACGCCGCCTACCGCCTGACCAACATCCACCGTGCCGCGGACCTCATCGACGGCAGCGTCGTGATGCCCGGCGACAAGTGGTCGCTCAACGACACGGTCGGCGAGCGCACCGCGGAGAACGGCTTCGCCAAGGGCACGATCATCAACAACGGCCGCTTCCAGACCGACTTCGGCGGCGGTGTCTCGCAGGTCGCGACGACGATGTTCAACGCGGTGTTCTTCGGCGGGCTGAAGGACATCATGCACAAGCCGCACAGCTTCTGGATCGACCGCTATCCGGCCGGCCGCGAGGCGACCGTCGCGTGGCCGTCGCTCGACCTGCGGTGGCAGAACGACTCCGGCAAGCCGATCTTCATCGACACGTCGTACACCGACTCGACGATCACCGTGACGCTGCTGGGCACCAAGAAGTACGACCAGATCAAGTCGGTCAGCTCGGCCAAGTACGACCTGGTCGCGCCGAAGACCGTGAACGACACGAGTGCCGGCTGCGTCGCGCAGGGCGCGTCGCAGGGCTTCAAGATCGACGTGACCCGGGTGTTCATCCAGGGCGGCAAGGAAGTCCGCCGCGAGCAGTTCCACACCCGGTACGACGCGGCCGACAACATCATCTGCGGCCCGGCCGCCCCACCCGCGGGCGGCACCCCGGCGACGGGCTCACCCCCGGCGGGCGGCGGGACGAGCGACTAGCGCGTCCCCGCCCGTAGATCCCACCGCATCGGCCGGCTCCCCGTCAGGGGAGCCGGCCGATGTCCTGTGCGAGGTCGAGGCCGAAGGCGCGGTCGAGGTGGACCAGCGACTCGAAGCGCGCGCCGGGCGGCACGTCCTGGTCGGTGCGGAGCGCGTCGGTCAGCGCCAGCGCGCGGGCGGTGTCGAGGTCGTCGTCGACGGCGGCGTGGACTTCCGCGACGCGCGCGGCGGCCAGGGCGGCGGACGGCGATTCGGCGAAGCGGGCCACGTCCGCCCGCAGGAGCGCCAGGCGTGCGGCGGCGTCCGCGAGTGCGTCCGCGCCCGGCGGCGCGTCGGCGGGGCCGGCGAGCAGGGCGAGGCGCAGCGCGAGCGGGTCGGCGGCGGCCCAAGCCGCCGCCTCGGGGGACCCGGCGGCGGGGTCGGCCGGGACGGTACGCAGGATCCGCGGGCCGTCCTCGGCTTGCTCCGGCGGCGCGTTCGCGGGCCGGCCGCCGGACTGCTCGTGGCCCTCGGGCGTGATGTGCACGTCCACGCGCGCGTCGGGCTCGTCGCCGTTCGGCGGATGGATGTTGAACCGCAGCGGATCCGGCAGTTCGGGGCGGTCGCACACGTGCCGGAGGACCGCGACGACGAGGTGGTGGCGTTCGCCCGCGCGCCGCACCACGTCGGCGGCGATTGCGGCGCGCAGGGAGGCCGGGCAATAGGCCACCCGCAGCCGCCTGGTGCCGGGTGGGGCGGCGGGCTGCGGGTGGCCGGTCGGGGTGTCGGTCAGGTGCAGCATGAGGGCACCGTACCCGTGCGTTCCCGCGGAGACGCCTTCCCGCTCGCGGGCGGCGCTCTCCGGATCAACGCACGGCGGCGCTTTCAGGTTGCGGCCGGACGGCGGTGAACCGCAGGCGGGCGTAGTCGGCGAACCACCGGCCCTCGGCGTCGGCCAGGCGGTCGCGCAGCAGCGCGTCCGTGCGGGCCAGCAGGGCAGCGCGGCTCTCCTCGGGGAACGGTGCCAGTGCCGAAGCGCCGAACATGCGCCACCAGTCGGCGGCGGTGTCGCCCGGGCTGAGCGGCGTCGGACGGGCGAACCAGTGCGTCGTGTGCACCTCGAAGCCGGCGTTCTCCAGGCGCGTCGCGTACTCCGCGGTGGACGGGAAGTACCAGGGCAGTTCGACCGGTACGCCCGGCGCCACCTCGGCCGCGGCGGCCCGCAGCCCGTCGATCAGCGCCGCGACGTTGCGGTGCGCGCCGAATTCGGCGACGAACCGGCCGCCGGGCCGGAGCGCCGCGTACACGCGGGCGATGACGTCGTCGGGCCGCGTCATCCAGTGCAGCGCGGCGTTGGAGAAGACCGCGTCGAACGGCTCGTCGACCCGGAACGTATGGGCGTCCGCGACCGCGAACGTCGGTACGCCGTCGCCCCGGCCGTGCTTCGCGAGGGCCGTGCGGACCATCTCGGCGTCGCCGTCGACGCCGTGCACGCGGGCCCCGCTCGCGGCGATCTCGACGGCCAGGTCGCCGGTTCCGCAGCCCAGGTCGAGCACGCGCTCGCCGGCCCGCGGGGCCAGGAGTTCCACGACTCCGCGACCGTATGCCGAGACGTAGGCGAAGTTGTTGTCATACTGCGTCGCGTTCCAGGTCATGCCTTGCAGCATAAGGGTCGTGTTCAGAAGTTGAGACTCATTTCTTGAATAGTGAGACGACGAAGGGGGGTGTGACGAAGAACCGGCACCGGCGTGCGCGGCGTTCCCCGCTGTGCGGCGAATCGACCGAGTAGAGTCCAGGCGCCACCGGAGGCGGCTCGCCGAGCGACGGTTCGCCGGGCCGTGGCTCCGGGACCAACCCCTCGGATTTGTGCCGCACTTCGGAGGCAAGGGCCATGGGGCTGCGCCGCGCGAATGCGCCGGGAGGACGCCCGGCTCCGACCTTGCGTGCGCTCGCGGCCCTTCGCGGGCGCGTCCGTTGGGCCGTCACCGCGGCCGTCCTCGCCGCGCTGCCCGCCGTGTTCGTCATCGCGCTCGGAGGCGACGGGAAGGACACCCGGCTCACCGCCGAATATGTGCGAACCGGCAGTTGGGACACCGGCTTCAGTGCGCAATACGTCGTCCGCAACACGGGCGGCGACACCACGCACGGCTGGACGCTGCGCTTCCGCCTCGCACCGGGCAGCGAGGTCGCGACCCTCTGGAACGGCAGCATGGACCAGGACGGAGCGCGCTACGTCGTGCGCGCCCGTGAGTGGAACCACGATCTGAGACCCGGGCAGACCGCCGTCGTCGGATTCGAGGTCCGGCACGTCGACACGGCCGCGACACCGCAGCAACAGCCAGTCGAATGCAGCATCAACGGCCGTTCGTGCCTCGGCGCGGGCGCGCGCGGGGTGGCCGCCGAGGGCGGCGACGAGGAACTGCGCTCGGTGCCGAGGGACGGGGTGCCCACCGGGCCGCGCAGCCCCGCGCCGCGCGCCACGACCACGACGACGCCGTCCCCGACGCGGACCGGCACGGCGTCCGGTGCCCCGCCGTCGGGCTCTGCGACCGCCACGGGCGCCGCGCCGACCACGACCGGCGCACCGCAGGGCGCGGCCGCCGGGACCCAGCCCCGCACGCCGGTCCGCCCCTACATCGACCTGGCCGCCCCCGCCCCGCTCGACCTTGCCGAGGCCGTCGGCACCACCGGAGTCGTGGACTGGACGCTGGCGTCGGTGGTCGACACGGGCGGCTGCGAGCCGAGTTGGGGAGGCGGGGCACGCCTCGACGACCCGGCGATATTGCAGCGCTTCGGCGAACTGCGGTCGCTCGGCGCCGTTTCGGCCGTGTCGTTCGGCGGCACGGCGGGGTCCGACCTCGCCGCGATGTGCGAGTCGCCGGAGGCGCTGGCCGCGGCGTACCGCAAGGTCGTGGACCTCTACGACGTCGAGCGCGTCGACATCGAGGTCGAAGGGCGCTCGCTCGGACGGCCGGACATCGTCGAGCGCCGCAACGAGGCGCTGAAACTGCTGCGCGGGCAACTGGAGTCGGCCGGCGGCAGGCTCGAACTGACCTACACGCTCCCGGCGCTGCCGACGACCGGCCTCGGCGCCGAGGCGGTGGCGCTGCTGGCCGACGCCGCCGCGCGGGACCTGCACGTCGACGCGGTCAACGTCCTGGCGATGGACTACGGGCAGGCCAACGTCAAGGAGCCCACCGGCCAGATGGGCCGGTACGCGACGGACACCGCGCGCTCGGTCCACGGCCAACTGCGCGGAGTCTGGCCCGCCCTGACGTCGGATCAGGCGTGGCGCCTGATCTCCGTGACGGTGATGATCGGCGTCGACGACGTGCCGGGCGAGGTGTTCACGGTCGAGGACGCCGCCATGCTCGCGGACTTCGCGGCGCAGCAGCACCTGGGCCGCCTGTCGTGGTGGACCGCGGGGCGCGACCGGCCGTGTCCCGACAACGCGGCGACGGCCGCCGACCCGGTGTGCAGCGGTGTGCCGCAGACCCCGAACGCGTTCATGCGGGCCTTCGCGGGCTGAGCGGGCCCGGGGGCGGGTGCTCGGCCCGGTGCCCCGACGCGGCTCCTGACAGGGCCTTATGCGGCCCTGCGCGGCTCTGTGCGGCCCTGCGTGGCTCTGCGCGGCCCGCGGGGCCCCGACGCCGTCCCGGAAGCCCGTACGGCCGTCCCGCGGTCTCAGTTGAGCCGGGACCGGGCCTCGCGGGCCTCGCGGCGCACGGTCGCCGACAGTTCGCGGTCGATCGCCCCGACCAGGTTGGCGAAGTCCTCCAACTCGGCGGCGCCGCCCAGGAAATCCCCGGTCTGCACGAGCACCGAACCGCGCTCGCGCCGCAGCGCGGCGGGGTGCCTCGGCAGCAGCAGCGACAGTTCGACCGCCCACAGGCGCGTCCACGCGCGCTCCGGAGCCTGGGCGGGGTTCTGCGCCCACGCGCGGATGTTGTTGAGGATCCGCAGCAGCACCGCGGTGGGCTGCGCGGGGGTCAGCAGGTGCGGGTCGTTCGGCGTGCCGCCCGCACCCGCGGCGATCTTGCGGGCGTCGTCGACGCTCAGCAGGCGGCCGCCGTGGAACGGGTCGGCGAGCACGAAGTCGCCGTCGGGATCGCCGATGCCGACGACGAAGTGGCCCGGCAGCGCGATGCCGTGGACCGGCAGGCCGACGCGCCGTCCCACCTCGATCCACACCACCGACAGCAGGATCGGCAGGCCGCGCCGTCGCCGCAGCACCTCGTGCAGCAGCGACGAGCGCAGGTCGGCGTAGTCCGCCTGGGCGCCGCCGAAGCCCGCCCGGGCGCCCAGCACGAGCGCGAGGACCGCGGCGGCCTGGGTGGGATCGGCGTCGCCGGCCGGCGCCGCCAGCTTCGCCGCGACGGCCGCCGCGAGCCGGTCGAGTTCGGTGAGTCCCGGCCCCGGGTCGAGCGATGCGTCGACCTCGGCCCCCATCAGCAGGCACGCCTCGGCCAGGTCGACCGGATCGCCGCGTACCACCTCGGCGAATCGCGCCCGTCGGGCGAGCGCGTCATTCGGGTCGTTCACCCTCACGGCTCCCTGCGGTAGTGGTAGCGGTGGTGTTCGGTGAATCCCAGCCCCTCGTACAGGCGCAGTGCGGGCTCGTTGTCGGCCTCCACGCCGAGCAGCCCGGTGGTCGCCCCGGCCCGCAGCGCGTGGTCGGTGAGCGCGGCCATCACCGCACGCGCCAGACCGCGCCGACGGTACGCCGGATCGGTCTCTATGGCGGTGAAGCTCGCGACGCGCAGTCCCGCGCCTCCGCGGCCTGTCGTGCCGCCGAGGTCGACGCTGACCCGACCGATGGCGATCGGGACGTCGGCACCGGGGCCGCCCGCGGTTCGCTCGGCCGCGTCGTGCTCGTGCTCGTGCTCGTGCTCGTGCTCGTGCTCGTGCTCGTGCTCGTGCTCGTGCTCGTGGCCAGGCTTACCACCCGTTTCGTGCCCCGGCCGTCGGCCGGGTCCGGCTCCCGCCGCGTGGACGGATGCGAAGGCGTGCCGCACGGTTCCCGAGGCGCCTGCCGGGGATCCTCCCGCCGCGCCTTCTGCCGCACCTTCGCCCGCCGCGGTCCCGGCCACCACGGCCCACGCCGCCTCAGCCGCCGGGCCGGAGGCCGCGGCCCGGTTGTAGCGGGCCATCCAGGCGGCGTCGGGTGCCTCCGAGATCTCGACGGCGGCCTCCACGGCGATTTCCCCGCCGACGTCCCCGGCCGCGGACCGCCCGGCGCCGGGCGGCGTCGCGCGGTCCCGCACCGCGGCGAGCCGGGCGGTGCTCACGATCGTCGGCGCCTCGGCCGGCCAGCCTTCCCCGGCCAGGAAGAGATCGGCGTCGGAGCCGACGACGGTCTGGAAGTACACCGGCAGGCCGCGCTCGGCGTACCAGGCCCGCACCGCGGCCACCGCGGCGGCCGCGGGCATGCCCGGGTCGCCCAGCGGCAGCACCGAATTCGCCCGGCGCGTGAAGCCGGACGCGGCGCGCAGCCGCCAGTGCCCGAGGTCCGCGTGCTCGACGGCGGGCCACGCCCGGTCGGACGCCGCGGCCAGCACCTCGGGCGGCAGCGCCGAGGGACCGCGCACCGGAACGGGCGGCACGACCTTGGCCGCGGCCACCGTCCGTTCCGCCACTCGGGCGATGCTGCCGTCCTTCCGGGTGATGGTGAGCACGCCCCCGTCCCACGCGATCAATTCGCCCACGACGTCGCCGAACTCGGCCGGGGCCCCGTCGGGGTTGAGTCTGCGGCGAACCGACACGCGGCGGCCCACGTCTTCGGGTGTGATCCGGTTCACCTGTCCAGCACTCCGATCCTTGCTGACCTGAGACTGTGATCTCTGCTGATATGGGCCCGCTAGGAGATAGCCCGGGACCACCGCGATACTAGAGGCGGGCATCGACGTTGCCGCGCTCCCGCGCACCCGTAACGACCTAAGGCGTAGCCCGCCATGAGGAGGAATCCCACGTGACGTACGTCATCGCGCAGCCCTGCGTCGACGTGAAGGACAAGGCTTGCATCGAGGAGTGCCCCGTCGACTGCATCTACGAGGGACAGCGCGCCCTCTACATCCACCCGGACGAGTGCGTGGACTGCGGAGCCTGTGAGCCTGTCTGCCCCGTTGAAGCGATCTTCTACGAGGACGACGTCCCGGAGCAGTGGAAGGACTACTACAAGGCGAACGTCGAGTTCTTCGACGACCTCGGTTCGCCCGGCGGTGCTTCCAAGATGGGCCTGATCGAGAAGGACCACGAAGTGATCGCCGTCCTGCCGCCCCAGGCCGAGGGCGACTGAGCCTCGTGACCGAAACGCACAACCGCACCGCGCCGCCCGCCCCCGCCCAGGGGTGGGCGGCGCGGCGTGTGTCCGGCCGCCTCCCCGAGTTCCCGTGGGACCGGCTCGAATCCTTCAAAACCACCGCCGCCGCCCACCCGGGGGGCATCGTCGACCTGTCCGTCGGCACCCCGGTGGACCCGACACCCGGCCTGGTCCGCGACGCGCTCGCCGCCGCATCGGACTCGCCCGGCTACCCCCTGACCTACGGCACCCCCGCGCTCCGCGAGGCGGTCGCCGGATGGCTGCGCCGCACGCTGGGCGTGGCCGGTGCCGACCCGGCCGCGGTGCTGCCGGTCATCGGCACCAAGGAACTGGTCGCGTCGCTGCCCGCGCAATTGGGGCTCGGACCGGGCGACAAGGTGGCGCACCCGGCGCTCGCGTACCCGACGTACGACGTGGGCGCGCGCCTCGCCGGTGCCGAGCCGGTGCCCGTCGCCGACGGCGAGTTCCCGGACGCCGACGGCGTGCGGCTGGTCTGGATCAACTCGCCGGCCAACCCGCACGGTGCCGTGCGCAGCGCCGGCGAACTGCGCGAGGTCGTCGCCTGGGCGCGCTCGATCGGCGCGCTGCTGGTGTCGGACGAGTGCTACATCGAACTGGCCTGGGAGGCCGAGCCTGTCTCGGTCCTGCACCCGGACGTCTGCGGCGGTTCGCACGAGGGCCTGCTCGCGATCCACTCGCTGTCCAAGCGCTCGAACCTGGCCGGGTACCGCGCCGGGTTCGTCACCGGCGATCCCGCGGTCGTACGCGAACTGCTCGCCGTGCGCAAGCACTCCGGGCTGATCATGCCGGGCCCCGTGCAGGAGGCCATGCGTGTGGCGTTCGGCGACGACGCGCATGTGGCCGAGCAGAAGGCGCGGTACGGCGCGCGGCGCGCGCAACTGCGCGGCGCCTTCGAGTCCGCCGGGTTCCGCATCGACTACTCCGAGGCGAGCCTGTACCTCTGGGCGACGCGGGACGAACCGTGCTGGGACACCGTCGGGTGGCTCGCGGAGCGCGGCGTCCTGGTGGCCCCGGGGGACTTCTACGGAGCGGCGGGCGGCCGGCACGTGCGGATCGCGTTCACCGCGACGGACGAGCGCGTCGAGTCGGCCGTGGAACGGCTCAAGACCGCCTGACAGGTCGGACAGGCGTGCGGGGCGGTGCTCGGTACCGCCCCGCACACCCGGGGTTCCGCGGGCGGGGCCGGGCGCCGCACGCCCGGCCCCGCGATCCGCCGCTGATCCGTCTCGGTCGGTGCAGACCGGCTGGTGATCAGAGGTGGTACGGAACCTCGCGCAGCGGCGTGCTCACGCCGTCCATCGTCTCCGCGGAGTTCGTCATGAGGTGGCGCTGCGTGCCGTGCGTCAGAGCCGCGTCGGCCGCGGGGAGGCCGGCGTTGATCGACTTGTCGGCGGCGTACCCGGCCACCGGCAGCGACGGGCCGATGCCCATCATCGCCGGGCCCAGGATGGAGTCCTCCAGCTGCTGCCCGACCTGGTCGGTGGCACCCGCCGGGAGGGACATGGCGGCCGCCGGGACGGGCGCGTTGGTGTCGACCAGCTGGGTGAAGTCCGGGTCGACGCGGTCGGCGAGGCCCTTGACCTTGCCGACGGCCGGCTGCGTGATCATGCCGACCTCGGGCTGGGCCATGCTCGCCACGTCCGGGCGCGCGACCGAGACGTCGGGCTGCGTCAGCGAGCCGAGGTCCTGCTGCGAGAGTGCGGTGAGGTTGCCCTGCGACAGCCCCTCGGTGAGGGCGGTCTGCGGCAGCGAGTCGGTGAGCCCCGCGTGCGGAAGCGCCTCCAACAGGCCGGACGCCGGGAGGCGGTCGGTCAGACCCGTCTGCGGCAGGGTGGACTGGGTGAGGGGGGATTCGGTCAGGCCGTCCAGACCCTGACCCCCGAGCACGGGCAGGTTCGCCGTGTCGGGAGTGAGCCCTTCCGCCCCGCTCAGCGCGGCGAGCGGAAGGCCCGCCACGTCGGGCTGGGAGACTCCGGAGAGCCCGCCCAGGGGCAGCGGGGCGGCGTGGGCGGTGGACGCGCCCACGACGGGTGCGGCACCCGCGGCGACCAGCAGCGCGGCCTGGGCCACACGGCGCGGGAGAGTGCTCGACATCGCGCTCCTCAATCTTTCGGCAGGCGAATTGCGGCGTCCGGACCGGGCGGGCCGGACTCCGGGTATATCTGCCGGAGTGCGCGATTGGTTCCGGGGACTGCTCCATTCGGGTGGTTGAAAATTTGCGGCGCGAGGGTGGTGCGGTCCCGGAAACGGGTATCGGAACGTGCCGCACGCGGCCGCGCGGCGACGTCCTGACCAGCGGGATCGGTCGTTTGCGCAGGTCTCGCGGGCGACGCGCCCGGTCCCCGGGGCCCGGTCCACGGAGTTCAGCCCATGTAGCTCAGCCCATGTAGCTCAGCCCATGTAGCTCAGCCCACGTAGGTCAGGCCAAGCAGGTCAGTCCACGTAGCGAATGCGGACGACGGTCGGGTCGGCGGCCGGCGCGGTGGCACCCGCGGCGCCGGTGGCCGGGCCGACCCGCCAGCCCTTGCCGCTGTCCTCGCGCGTCCACACCTTGCCGTCGAACGCGATCTCGCGGACGTGCAGCTCGGCCGCGTGCGCGACGGTCCACGACGCGATCGCCCAGCCGCGTCCGGGGTCGGCCCCCGGGCGTACCGAGAGCGTGCCGGGGGCGGCCTCGGTGACCGACTGCGCGGGCAGCACCGGGGCGAACTCCTCGGCCAGCGCGCTGCGTATCGGCGCCGCCGTCGCCGGGGCGGGCTCGCCCTTGAGGCGGCAGCTCAGCGTCCCCGGGGTGCGGCCGGTCAGGGCGGCGGCGAGCACCGCGGCCTCCGGCTCGTGCTTCGCGTACGCGTCGGGGAAGGCGCTGCGCTGCACTTCCTGGGCCGCCTCGGTCAGCGGCATCGTCTCGTAGCCGGGGATCTCGACCAGTCCGTCGTAGAACTTCCCGGCCGCGTACACCGGGTCCTGGACCTGCTCGGGCGTACCCCAGCCCTGCGACGGGCGCTGCTGGAACAGGCCCAGCGAGTCGGCGTCGCCGTAGTCGATGTTGAACAGCTTCGACTCCTGCATGGACGTCGCCAGGGCGATCGTCACCGCGCGCTCCGGGAGTCCGCGCGCCTGTGCGACCGCGGCGATGGTCGCCGCGTTCGCCGCCTGCGCGGGATCGAAGTCCGCGGTGCCGTCCGATGCGGTCACCGTGCATTCGTCATGCGCCGGATCGCCGTCCGGCAGCATCTTGACCACGACTACGGCGACTCCGGCGAACAACCCGAGGACGACGAGCAGGGCGACTGCCCAGCCGACTATGCCCGACTGCTCCGAGCGCTCCGAACTGCGTTTTCTCTGGCCCACAGCCAGAAGACTAAGGTGGCCGGTATGCCTGCTGCTCTGGACCTGTCCCGTGACGCCGCCGATGTGACCGCCCAACTCGTCGACATCCCGTCGGTGAGCGGCGCGGAGAAGGTCCTGGCGGACGTGGTGGAACAGGTGCTCCGCGGCCTCCCGCACCTCACGGTCGACCGCGACGGCGACGCCGTCGTGGCCCGGACGAACCTGGGCCGCGCCGAGCGCGTGGTGCTCGCGGGGCACCTGGACACCGTGCCCGTCGCCGACAATCTGCCGTCGCGCGTCGAGGGACCGCTGCTGTACGGGTGCGGTACGTCCGACATGAAGGCCGGCTGCGCGGTGCAGCTGCGGCTGGCCGCGCACCTGCCGGCGCCGAACCGCGACATCACGTACGTCTTCTACGACAACGAGGAGGTCGAGGCGGCCCGCAACGGCCTCGGCCGCCTGGCCCGCACCCACCCGGAGTGGCTGGCGGGCGACTTCGCGGTGCTCTTGGAGCCGACCGGCGGTGTCGTCGAGGGCGGGTGCCAGGGCACGATGCGGATCCGCGTCACCACCGAGGGCCGCCGCGCGCACTCCGCGCGGTCGTGGCTCGGCGACAACGCGATCCACAAGGCGGCGCCGCTCCTCGCGGCGCTGGAGGCGTACCAGCCGCGCATCGCGGTGATCGACGGCCTGGAGTACCGCGAGGGCCTGAACGCGGTGGGTATCGAGGGCGGTGTCGCGGGCAACGTCATCCCGGACGCGTGCTCGGTCCTGATCAACTTCCGTTTCGCGCCGGACCGCTCCGAGGAGCAGGCCGAGGCCCACCTGCGCGAGGTCTTCGCGCCCGCGGCCGCGCGCGGCGCGACGATCGAGGTCACCGACTCGGCCCCGGGCGCGCTGCCCGGCCTGGACCGCGAGTCGGCCGCGGCCTTCGTCGCCGCGGTGGGCGGCGAACCGCGCGCCAAGGTGGCGTGGACCGACGTCGCGCGCTTCTCCGCGCTGGGTGTTCCGGCGGTCAACTACGGGCCCGGCGACCCGGCCCTCGCGCACACCCGCGGCGAGTACGTCGAGATCGCCGCCGTCGGCGAGGCCGAGCGCCGGATGCTCGCATGGCTGACCGCATGAGGCTGCGTGAGGCTGCGTGACCTGCGCGGGGACGGTTGGCGTCGATCGGATGATCTGATCGTGCCGGTTGGGTAAATCCGTACATCTGATCGTCGCGCGTGCCAGTGTGGACGGCATGGATACGCGCTTCACTCCCGCAGAACCACCCGAGTTCGCCACCCCCGCCGAGGTCGCGGCATCCCACCCCGCGGCGGTGCGGCACCTGGGCGCGGAGGCCTGGCGCGTGCTGCGGATCCAGTCCGAGTTCGTGGAGGGGTTCGGCGCGCTCGCCGAACTGGGCAAGGCCGTGGCGGTGTTCGGGTCGGCCCGTACACCTCCGACGAGCCCCGAGTACGCGCTCGGCGAGCAGGTCGGCAAGGCCCTCGTCGAGGCCGGCTACGCGGTCATCACCGGCGGCGGTCCGGGAGCCATGGAGGCGGCCAACAAGGGCGCCCAGGAGGCCGGCGGCACGTCCGTCGGGCTCGGCATCGAGCTGCCGTTCGAGCAGGGCCTCAACCCGTACTGTGACATCGAGCTCATCTTCCGCTACTTCTTCGTGCGCAAGACGATGTTCGTGAAGTACGCGCAGGGCTTCGTCGTGCTGCCGGGCGGCATCGGCACCCTCGACGAGCTGTTCGAGGCGCTCACGCTCGTGCAGACGCGCAAGGTGACGCACTTCCCGCTGGTCCTGATCGGCCGCGACTACTGGTCCGGCCTGCTCGACTGGCTGCGGGACAGCGTCGTGGCGGGCGGCAAGGCCTCGCCGAAGGACCTCGACCTCATCCACGTCACCGACGACATCGAGGAGGCCGTCCGCATCATCGTCGACGCCGAGATGCTGGTGGACGCGGCCGAGGCGGCGGCCCGCCGCGACAAGGAGGAGGCCGAGCGGCGCGCCGGGCGGTAGCCCGGAGGACCGCTCCTGCGGTCTCTGACGACCTGTCACAACCCCTGCCAGAGGCGGACGAACGGACTTCTGAGCGGCATCCGTCCGACCGGCCGCGTTCACCCGGCGGACACCGCCGCGCGGGACCGTGTGTCCGCCCGGTGCGATCAGCCGGTGCCGGAGGTGCACGTGGCCGTCACGCGCATCCGTCCACTCTGAGCAGGAGAACCGATGTCGCTGTCCCGTAGAGGCTTCCTGGGCCGCTCCGCCGTGGCCGGAGCCGGTGTCGCATTTGTCGGCAGCACCGAGATGCTGCTCGCCCCCGGCGCGTCCGCCGCGTCCGCGAACGGGGACGGGGACCGGCACGGCGGGCCGCAGCGCCCGGAGTTCGGGTACGGGCCGCTCGTCGCGGACCCCGCGGGCAAGCTGGCCCTTCCGGCCGGGTTCTCGTACCAGGTCGTCACCCACGCGGGTGTCACCAAGCTGGAGTCGGGCCAGTACACGCCGAGCAACCACGACGGCACCGCCGCGTACCACCGGCACGGCGGGGGCACCGTGCTCGTGGTCAACCACGAGCTGGGCGCGATGGCGGGCACCGAACTGCCGGTCCCGGCGCTGCCGCGCTACACCTACGACCCCGCGCTCGCCGGCGGCTGCACGGTCGTCGAGACCGACCGCCACGGCCGCCGCACCCGCGAGTACGTCGGCGTCGCCGGCACCGCGGTCAACTGCGCGGGCGGCAAGACCCCGTGGGACACCTGGCTGACCTGCGAGGAGACCGAGCTCCTGGCCGGCCAGGGCGGCGCGACCAAGGACCACGGCTACGTGTTCGAGGTCGACCCGTACGACAGCCGCGCGAACCGCGACCCCAAGCCGATCAAGGCGCTGGGCCGCTTCGCGCACGAGGCCGCCGCCGTCGACCCGTGGCGCGGCCACATCTACCTGACCGAGGACGCGAGCGGCCCGAACGGCCTGCTCTACCGCTGGGAGCCGCCGAAGCAGTACCGCGGCGGCCGCGGGCGCCTCAAGGGCCTGTCCGACACCGCCGGGACGCTCGCCGCGATGCAGGCCTTCGACGCGTCCGGCAAGTTCGTCGACGACCTCTCGCGCGGCGTCGAGATCGGCACGACCTACGAGGTCAAGTGGATAACGGTGCCGGACCGCGACGCGCGGACCACGCCGATCCGCAAGCAGTTCACCAACTCCGAGGTCACGCGCGGCCGCAAGCTCGAAGGCGCGTGGTGGGGCGACGGCGGCGCGTACATCGTGACCAGCTTCGCGCGCACCGAGAGCCCGGGCGTCGCCCACGACGGCCAGGTGTGGTTCTACGACCCGAACCGCCGCCGCCTGATCCTGAAGCTGCGCTTCGGCGTCAACCCGGACCCGTCGGTCGACGGCGCGTTCGACGGTCCGGACAACATCAGCGTGTCGCCGTACGGCGGCGTCATCCTGGCCGAGGACGGCAGCGGCGTGCAGCACCTGGTCGGCGCCACGAGCGGCAACCGCTCGTACCCCATCGCCCGCAACGACCTCAACAACGGTTCGCCCGAGGACCCGGAGTTCAGCGAGTTCACCGGCCCGACCTTCTCGCTCGACGGCCGGATCCTGTTCGCGAACGTGCAGACCCCGGGCATCATGTACGCGATCAAGGGCCCGTGGCGGTACCACCGCGACATCTGAGCACTGCCGCGGGCGGGTGCTGACACCTCGTCAGCACCCGCCCGCGTTTTGCGGCACTACGCGAGAACTCGCGACAAGCGGATCAGGCCAGCGCGCGCCGGGCGACAGCCGGCTCGCGCAGGCCTTTGATCGTGGCGACCATGTCGAGGATCTGCCGGGTCTCGTGCACTTGATGCACGCGGTAGATGCGCGCGCCGAGCCACGCGGAGACGGCGGTGGTCGCGAGGGTGCCCAGCAGCCGCTGGTTGACGGGCGCGTCCAGGGTCTCGCCCACGAAGTCCTTGTTGGACAGCGAGACGAGCACCGGCCAGCCGGTCTCGGCCATTTCGCCCAGCCGGCGGGTGGCCTCCAGCGAGTGCCGGGTGTTCTTCCCGAAGTCGTGGCCCGGGTCGATGATGATCGCGTCGCGGCGTACCCCGAGTTCGAGCGCCCGTTCGGCGAGCCCGACCGTCACGTCCAGGATGTCGGCCATGACGTCGTCGTAGCCGATGCGGTGCGGACGCGTACGCGGCGCGGCCCGCCCCGCGTGCGTGCACACGATGCCGACACCGTGCCGTGCGGCGACCTCCGCGAGCTTGGGGTCCACCCCGCCCCACGCGTCGTTCAGCAGGTCGGCCCCGGCCGCGCAGACGGCCTCGCCGACCTCGTGGCGCCAGGTGTCGACGCTGATCACGACGTCCGGGTGGCGGCGGCGCACCTCGGAGACGAACGAGACCGTGCGCCGCATCTCCTCGGCGGCGTCCACCTCCGCGCCCGGACCCGCCTTGACCCCGCCGATGTCGACGATCGCCGCGCCCTCCGCGACGGCGCGCTCGACGGCGTCCAGAGCCGGGCGGTCGTCGAAGGTCGCGCCCTTGTCGAAGAACGAGTCGGGGGTGCGGTTGACGATGGCCATGATCACGTGTTCGTCGTCGCCGAACTCGCGTGCCCCCAGCTTCAGCGTCGCCACCGGCGCCTCCAGTTCGTGCGATTACCGCCTTCGGTCCCGCCGGCAGTTCGGGCATTCGTGCCGGCGGGCGGACATCACCACGTCAGATCGTGGCACGATCGTCCCGTGCGCGGCCGACAGGGGGCCGTGGGCGCGGTGCCGACAAGGGGAGAGAGTTTCCGTGTTCTGGATCCAGCTGGTCGTCGTGACCGGAGTGGTCTTCGTCGTCGCCGCCGTTGTGCTGGGTGCGGGGGGCTCGCTGCCGGACGCCCACCAGGACCGGCCCGACCTGTCGTGGACGCCCGACCGCCCGCTGACCGTCGAGGACATCGACCGCGTGCGCTTCCCCGTCGTCCTGCGCGGATACCGCATGAGCGAGGTCGACTACACCCTGGACCGGCTCAGCGCGGAACTGTCGGCGCGCGACGCGCGGATCATGGACCTGGAGTACCGCCTCGCGGGCGTGCTGCCCCCCGGCGTGGCCGCGCCGACCCAGACCGCCACGGCCACGCTGGGCGGCCCGACGGGCGCGCGTACCGGGACGCCGACGCTGACCAAGCAGGCGTCGTCCCCCGACGACGCGGACGCCGCCCAGGGGGAGGCCGGGGAGGCCCAGGCAGCGCACGATGACGAGACCCCCGCCGCCGACCGCCGTGACGGCGGGGAGGACCAGGCGTGACCGAGGGCGGTGTGGTGGTGGGCCCGGACGGGCTCGCCCGCTGCCCGTGGGGGCTCAGCACGGAGGACTACGTCGAGTACCACGACACCGAGTGGGGTGTACCGGTGCACGGCGACGACGCGCTCTTCGAACGGCTGTGCCTGGAGGCGTTCCAGTCCGGCCTGTCGTGGATCACGATCCTGCGCCGCCGCGAGGGGTTCCGTGCGGCGTTCGACGGCTTCGCGATCGCCGAGGTCGCCGAGTACGACGACACCGACGTGGAACGGCTGCTCGCCGACACGGGCATCATCCGCAACCGCGCGAAGATCCTCGCGTGCATCGCCAACGCCAAGACGGCCTTGGACCTGCCCGGCGGGCTGGACAAGCTGATCTGGTCGCACACCCCGAACCCCAAGCCGCGCCGCAAGGCCCCGCGCACCGTCGCCGACGTCCCGGCCGTCACACCGGAGTCCGAGGCCCTCGCGAAGGATCTCCGCAAGAAGGGCTTCAAGTTCGTCGGCCCCACAACCGCCTACGCCCTGATGCAAGCCTGCGGCCTCGTGGATGACCACCTGGCGACCTGCCACGCCCGCCGCCTCCCCGCCTGAGGCTCAAGCCCGTAGAGGCCCCCTACGGGCCACCGGGCAGTCCTCTGAACCTGCTGGAGATCGACGAGCGCAGCGAGGAGAGCGGCCGGAGCCCGCCGGGGTGGTTTCAGTACCCGCCGCACGCCCCCGGGTAGTTCTCTGTATCTGCTGGAGATCGACGAGCGCAGCGAGGAGAGCGGCCGGAGGCCGCCAGTCAGACTTTCCTGCGCCGGAGGGAGCGCCAGCGACCGCAGGTGCAGGAAAGTCCAAGGCCGGAGTGCACATTTTCGTGACGGAGCGAGGAACGAGCGCAGTCACGAAAATGTGTGCTTCGGCCGCACCAATAAATAGCGCCACACCTGAAACAAGAGCGGATCAACCCCGGCCCGCGCACCGAGCCGCAGAAGCTCACCCGCCCCACGACCCGCCGCGCCGCTGGCGACGCCGCTCGGTCCCACAAGTCGGCGGTCACCCCGCAACAGCACCCGACCTCAGTGTCTGCCGTGTCACCGGTGCCGCCACCCGGGTCCACGAACCGGTGTTCCCCGCAACGGCCCCCGACCCTACGAACTGCCGCCGCAGGCGCCGCCGCTCGGCTCCACAAGTCGGCGGTCAACCTGCAACGGGCCCGACCCCGCCGTGCAGGTGACGTCGACCCGCGGTCACCTTCCTGTGAACTCCGGCTTCTGCTTTGCCAGGAAGGCGTCCACGGCGATGCGGTGGTCGGCGGAGCTGCCGGCCCTGAGTTGGAGTTCGTCCTCCTTGGCCAGCGCCTCGACGATGTTGTGGTCGGCGGCGTAGGCCAGGGACTCCTTGATGGCGCCGTAGGCGACGGTCGGGCCCTCGGCCAGCCGGAGGGCCAGTGCGGCGGCCTCGGAGGCCACCTCGTCGGCCGGGACGACCTTGGTGGCCAGGCCCAGTTCGAGGGCCCGGGGTGCCTTGATCATCTCGGGGAACATCAGGAGCTCCGTCGCCCGGGCGTGGCCGACCAGGCGCGGCAGCGTCCACGACGCGCCCGAGTCGGCCGTCAGCGCGACGCCCGCGAATGCCGTGTTGAAGCCTGCGGTGTCGGCCACGATGCGGAAGTCGCAGGCGAACGCGATCGCCGCGCCCGCGCCCGCCGCGACGCCGTTGACCGCCGCGACGACGGGCTTCCGCATCGTCGCGATGGCCGTGACGAGCGGGTTGTAGTGGTCCTTGACGGTCGAGAAGGTCACCTCGGGGCTGACCTCCAGCAGTTCGATGTGCTGCTTGAGGTCCTGGCCGACGCAGAACGCCCGGCCGGTGCCCGTCAGGACCACCGCACGGACCGCGTCGTCGTCCGCCGCGCGCAGGACCGCGTCGCGCAGGGCGACCTTCGTGTCCGTGTCGAGCGCGTTCATCGCGTCCGCCCGGTTGAGGGTGATCGTCGCGACGCCGTCGGCGAGGTCGTAGAGAACGTTGTCGGCCACGATGGGTCTCCCGTCGATGTGAGGGCACTGGCAGATGTCCGCGCCTCCGAACGGACTCAGCATGCCGGACGGCCTTTCCCGTTCTGTCGCGGCCCCACCCGCCCGGCCCGCCCGGCGTACGCGTCGGCGCAGGTCGGGGCGCATGTGGCGGACCGGACGGATCGGGCCGGGAATCCCGCCTCGGATCGTCCCCGGATCGCCCCTGGATCGGCCCATACGCGGCCGTCCGTGACCGTTGTTGCTCACCCCGCCGCCGAATGCGGGATAATGGGGCCTGATCAATGCGCTCGAAGACCGGTGGCCGGGTGAGCACCGGTGTGTCGATATGCAGGAAGGGGAACGAGCATGGCGGCCATGAAGCCGCGGACGGGCGACGGCCCGCTCGAGGTGACCAAGGAAGGGCGGGGTATCGTCATGCGCGTTCCGCTCGAGGGCGGGGGGCGGCTTGTTGTCGAGCTGACGCCCGACGAGGCGGGCGCGCTCAGCGAAGCGCTGGCGAACGCCACGGGTGCCAAGACCTCCTGAGGAGGTCCTGACCCACCCGGTGCCTGTCACCCTCGACCGAGTCGCGGTGAGCAGCGGCCCCGGCCGGTATGTGTTCAGGGAGTCCCGATCGAAGGATCGGGACAAATCCGTGAGAACGTACCGGCCGGGGCCGTCGCATGCCCGGATACCGTCGAACCGTCCGGCCGGACCCGGGAGTTCGGGCGCGCCGAAGCGCCCCGGGCCGTACCGGGTAGGGGCCGCTCAGCCGCGGAGCACCGCGCAGAGCAGGCCGTCGCCGACCGGGAGCAGCGTGGGGACCAGCGCCTCGTGCTCGCGTACGGTCCGCAGCACCTCGCGGATCGCGGTGGTCTCGGGGTCGCGGTGCGCCGGGTCCGGCACGCGGTCGTGCCACAGCGCGTTGTCGAAGCACACCACGCCGCCGGGCCGCAGCAGACGCAGCGCCTCGGCGAGGTAGTCGGGGTACTCCGTCTTGTCGCCGTCGCAGAACACCAGGTCGTAGCCGTGGTCGGCGAGACGCGGCAGCACCTCCAGCGCGCGGCCGGGGATGAAGCGTGCGCGGCCGCCGGAGAAGCCGGCCTCGCCGTACGTCTCCTTGGCGATGCGCTGGTTGTCCGGCTCCAGGTCGACGGTCGTCAGCACGCCGTCGGGGCGCATTCCGCGCAGCAGATACACCCCCGACACGCCGGTGCCGGTTCCGATTTCCGCGACCGCGCGGGCATCGGTCGCGGCGGCGAGGAAGCACAGCGCCGATCCGCCGCCGGGGCTGATGGGCACGACGCCGGCCTCCCGGGCGCGGTGGCGGGCCTGCACGAGGACGGTGTCCTCGCCGGCGTACGCCTCCGCGAAATCCCGGCCGGCCTGGCGGTTGCTGGAGATGGCTTCCTCCTCGCGTCGCGGGCCGCCCGGGGACGGGGCGGCCTTTTGGCGCAAGAGTAATGGAGTGCCCCGTACGCCAGCGTGGGGTACGCCCACGCGTCGTGGCAGGTCGGGGCGGGTACGCGAGGAGTACAGACGCGACACGGCGGCCGTCCGGTTCCCAGGGGCCGCGAAATGTGCCGGGCTCGGGACAGCGTGTCGGGAACCCCGCGCGCGGCCGGCTCGTTGGCCTCTTTGGAACAGGCAAACAAGAACAGCTGCACAGCAGGTTCGCGGTGCCGGTGCGGTGCCCACAGGCACTTATCCGGGCTTAACAGGCAGGTTGTCTATGGTGGTTGCGCTACTCGAAAGAGGAGGTGTGGCAGTGGACGACCACCGCGGGGATCAGACCGTTCCTCGCGCTGGCGCGCCGATGCCAAATCACGTGGCCGAAGCCGCAAACGCAACCACCGATCATGCCCCCGCTCCCGCCGGTACCGCGGCGGCGTCGGGGGACTTCGCGCAGACCGCGTCCGTGGAGGGCACGACCGCCCGTCCCGGCGCCGACGCGTGGACCCCGCCGTCGTGGGAGGACATCGTCCGCACCCACTCGGCGAGGGTGTACCGACTCGCCTACCGCCTGAGCGGCAACCCGCACGACGCGGACGACATCACGCAAGAGGTGTTCGTCCGGGTCTTTCGTTCGCTGTCGAGCTACACGCCCGGCACGTTCGAGGGCTGGTTGCACCGGATCACCACGAACCTGTTCCTCGACATGGTGCGCCGTCGCCAGCGCATCCGGTTCGAGGGTCTCGCCGACGACGCCGCCGAGCGGCTTCCCGGACGCGAGCTCTCCCCGGCGCAGGCGTATGACGACGCCCACTTCGACGCGGACGTCCAGCAGGCGCTCGACGCGCTCGCCCCGGAGTTCCGCGCCGCGGTCGTACTGTGCGATATCGAGGGCCTGTCGTACGAGGAGATCGCCACCACGCTCGGTGTGAAACTCGGGACCGTTCGAAGCCGCATCCATCGCGGCAGGTCCCAGCTCCGGGCGGCGCTGCGGCACCGTGCCCCCCGGACCCCCGCTGACCGCGAGGACATCCCGGGGTGTGCATCGGTGCAGAGATGAGGGCACCGTGATCGTTGGTTCGAACGTCGGGGCGGCATGTCCGGCTGCGGGAGCAGGCCGGTGAACCACCCCGAGGACAAGCTCGCGGCCTATGTGGACGGCGAGCTGGGGCATGACGCCAGGGAGAAGGTCCTGGCGCATCTGGCGCAATGCGCCGACTGCCGCGTCGAGGCGGAGGAGCAGCGGCGCGTCAAAGCCCTGCTCGCGAAAAGCTCCGAGCCCGGACCGTCCGCGGACCTGATGGCCCGTCTCCTCGCCATGGGCGAGGGCGGTTTCGGCGGCCCCGCGGGGCCCGTCGCCGAGGACGAGCTGATCCCGCCGCCTCGTGTCAGGGGGTCGGTTCAGCCAGTGAGCCGCAAGCCCGGTGCCGCGCGCCCGCGCGGCGGTACGGGCCCCCGGTCCGGACGCCCCAATTCCGCGCCCGCGCGTGTGCGTCCGCCGGTCGGGAGACGCCGCCTCACCTTCGCCGCCGCCGGTGCGTTCTCGATGATGGCCATGGCGCTGAGCAGCGCGGTCATCGCCCAGGGGCCGGCAAGCGGCTCGTCCGGGCGTCCCGCCGCACCCGTCGTCGAGCGCAATCTCGTGGAGCAGGCCGGCACCGTGGGCGTCGCCCCCACGGGCGGCACCACGACGGCGGTGCCGGCGACCCTGGCCGCGGCGGGCAGACCGCTGTCGGTGTCGGTGACCACGCCGGCCGCGGCGTCGACGCGGGACTGACCCGCGCGTACGTCGGACGCGTACCTTTGAGCGCTCGGACGGCCGAGCGCTCGTACCCGTGTGTGCGGTCCGCCCGACCGGGGCGGTTGCGGCATCCGGCCCTGTGCCCGTGGGGCCGTTCCGGTGGATCCCGCGCTGCGCGGCGCCGCCGCACCGGGGACACTTGCCCGTGAACGGGTCCGCCGTCGGCGACCCACGAGGAACGGCGCGGCAGAGCCGCCACGGAGGGTTCTGGATGAGCGACGAGCCGGGCGACGAGGGCCCCGCGCGCAAGGTGCACGAGACGTTCCGGGACCCGGCCCACGAGCCCGCGCCCTTCGGCGCGCCGCCCGCCGACCCGGGTCCCGCGGCTCCGGGGACCCCGCCGCCCGTACCCCCGGCGCCGCCCGCGCCCGCCTGGGGCTTCCCGCATCCGGCGGGGCAGCCGACGCTGCCGCCGAACTCGGGGACCCCGTACGCCCACCCGGCGGCCCCCGGCGGCACGCCCTGGCAGGCGCACGGGCACGGGCAGCCGTTCGGGTTCGGCTGGACGTACGACGCCGACTCGGGGCCCGGCGGCCAGCCGTACGGCGACGCGGGCGGCTTCGGCGCGGTGCCCCCCGGCTACCCGCCCAACACCATGTACACCTTCCCGGTCGAGGAGCCCCGCGAGCCCGTCAAGTGGACGTGGCGCATCGGGGTGGGACTCGCCTGCATCGCCCTCGCGGCCGGCGCCCTGGGCGGCGGCATCGGCGTCTGGGTCGCGGACCGCGACGAGAAGAGCGTCACGCTGCGCCAGCCGGCGTCGTCCGGCCCGGAGCGCCCGCGCGACACGGTCGCCGGGCTCGCCGCGACGACGCTGCCCGGGGTCGTCTACATCCACGCGTCGCGGGGCGGCGAGCAGGCGACCGGCACCGGCTTCGTGCTGGACGGCAACGGCTACATCCTGACCAACAACCACGTCGTCTCGGGGGCCGCGAACGGCGGCCGGATCAGCGTCGTCTTCAACGGCGGCGAGCAGGCCGAGGCGCGCATCGTGGGCCGCGACACCGGCTACGACCTCGCGGTGATCCGCGTCGAGAACGTCCGGGGCCTGGTGCCGCTGCCGCTCGGCAACTCCGACTCGGTGCAGGTGGGCGACCCCGTCATCGCGATCGGCGCGCCGTACAACCTCGAGGGCACGGTCACGTCGGGCATCATCAGCGCGAAGGACCGCGCGGTCAGCGCGGGCGGCTCGGGCGACGACGTGTCGTACATCAGCGCGTTGCAGACGGACGCGCCGATCAACCCCGGCAACTCCGGTGGCCCGCTCATCGACGCGGCCGGCCGGGTGATCGGCGTCAACTCGGCGATCAGGTCCGCGGGCGAGGAGGACGACCCGTTCGGCGGCGAGGTGGCGGCGGGCAGCATCGGCCTCGGCTTCGCGATCCCGATCAACCAGGCCAAGCACGTGGCCCAGCAGCTGATCGACAACGGCAAGGCCGTGCACCCGGTGATCGGCGTCACGCTCGACATGCAGTACGAGGGCGAGGGCGCGCGGATCTCCGACAAGGACCTCAACGGCCAGCCGCCGGTACGCCCCGGCGGGCCCGCCGCCCGTGCCGGACTGCAGGCCGGGGACGTCGTCACCGCGGTCGACGGCAAGCGGGTCGCCGAGGCGAACGAGCTGATCGTGGTGGTGCGCAGCAAGTCGCCGGGCGACACCGTGACGCTGACCGTCAAGCGCGGGGACGCGGAACTGCGGCTGCCCATAACGCTCGAAGGCGAGAGCGGCTGAGCGGCGAGCCGCGTGCGGGGGAGCCCGGCCGAGGTGCGGGGAGCCCGGCCGAGCGCGTGCCGGGTGACCCCGGTATGTCGCGTACATGACCGGGCGATCACATCTGTGGGGCAAACTATGGTCAAAAGGTGCATATCGGTCGGGACTTCGCGAGGGGCAGTGCCGCTCCCGGGCCCCGGCGGTTACTGTGGTCGGGGTCCGGTCGGCCGATCGGCCATTGCCGCGTAGCCCGTGGAGTCCAGGTGTTCGACGTCGGTCCGCTGGAGATGGTCGCGCTCATCGTCATCGCGATCGTCGTCTTCGGGCCTGACAAGCTGCCCAAGATGGTCGGCGAGGCGGCCCGGACGATACGCAAGTTCCGCGAGTTCTCCACCAACGCGCGCTCGGACCTGAAGAAAGAGCTCGGGCCGGAGTTCGAGAACATCAAGTTCGAGGACCTCAACCCCAAGACGTTCGCCCGCAAGCACCTGATGGGCGACGACGACGAGCTCGGCATCAAGGAGTTCGGCGACCTGCGCGAGGACCTGACCCGCGAGCTGCGCTTCGACGACGACGCCAACGGCGTCCCGAGCGCCACGGGCCCGTCCGCGCACCCGATGCTGGAGAAGAAGAACGGCACGCGCGTGCAGCCGGGGGAGCGCCCGCCGTACGACGCCGACGCCACCTGAGGCCCGCCCGCGGGCCTTTCCCCTCGTTTCTCCCTACCTCCGCTCGGCCCCGTACGGCCGCAGAACGCCCTGAGGACCCCCGGAACGGCGGGTCGTGCGCGATTGCCGCACCGGTGGCGGGGCACAGGCCGTACCGTGCCAGAGCGGGACCGGTGACGGCGCGCCTCAGGGCGTCGCGAGCAGACAAGGCGAAGCATGGACACGATGAGCCACGCAGGCGCACCCGACCGAGCGCTGGGCGACCAGTCGGGGGCGGACCAGGCGGGGGACGGCACGGCCGAGGAGGAGACGGAACCCTCGCTGCTCGACCAGTACCTCGCCGCCGACTTCCCGTGGTACGGCCTCGACGAGGGCTGGGACGGGCGGCGCTGGCTCGCGTCGGTCTGCCAGGGCCGCGAGGGGCTGGAGTACGGCACCCTCGGCCACGGCGACGCCCCGAGCCGCCGGCCCGGCGACCCCACCCCGCGCAAGTTCGTCTCGGTCGTCACGGTCCCGCAGCGCGAACGCCGCCCGAGCGGCGACGGCGCCGGACTCCTGGAGGCCACCTCGATGGCCAGCGCCGCGTCCGTCGCGGGCGTCGCGCTGCTGGCCGACAGCTGGCCCTGGGAGCTCGACCGCGAGCTGCGGCAGGAGTGGATGGACCAGCAGACCCACCTCGCGTGGGAGCTGGCCGACAACCTGGACGGCGACGGCTGGAAGGGGCTGGCGCTGCCGGTCAACGGCGTCCCGAACCGCTTCCGCTACCGCGAGTCGGAGTACGGCTGGGTGCTCGCCGGGCAGGCGGCGGGCGTGTACCTGGGCGTGTACGGGCGGGGGGTCAGCGCGTACGCGCTCGGGCTCGCGCTGATGTCGGAGCTGAAGGCGTACGAGGCCTGACACGGCTGTGCGGGGCACCCGGACGGGCACCCCGCACAGCGCGGTCGGCGCGTGGTCACCGCCGAGGCGGTCAGAACTTCCGCTTCGGGGTCAGTCCCAACTGCATGCCCGAGAGCCCGCGCTGGCGGCTGACGAGCCGGTCCGCGATGCCGCGCAGGGCGACCGCGGACGCCGACTCGGGGGCGTCGACGACGACCGGCGCACCGGTGTCGCCGCCCTCCCGCAGCCGGGTGTCGATCGGGATCTGCCCGAGCAGCGGGACCTTGGTGCCGGTGGCCTGCGACAGCCCGTCCGCGACCCGCTGGCCTCCGCCGCTGCCGAACACGTCGAGGATGTGGTCGTCGCAGTGCGGGCACGGCAGGCCCGACATGTTCTCGATCACACCCGCGATGGTCTGCCGCGTCTCGACCGCGATCGTCCCGGCCCGCTCGGCCACCTCGGCGGCCGCCTGCTGCGGCGTCGTGACGACCAGGATCTCGGCGTTCGGCACCAGTTGCGCGACCGAGATCGCGATGTCGCCGGTGCCCGGCGGCAGGTCCATCAGCAGGACGTCCAGGTCGCCCCAGTACACGTCGGCGAGGAACTGCTGGAGCGCCCGGTGCAGCATCGGACCGCGCCACACCACGGGGGCGTTGCCCGGCGTGAACATGCCGATCGAGATGACCTTCACGCCGCGCGCCTCGGGCGGCATGATCATGTTCTCGACCTGGGTCGGGCGGCCTTCCGTGCCCAGCATGCGCGGCACCGAGTGGCCGTAGATGTCCGCGTCGACGACGCCGACCTTCAGGCCCTGCGCGGCCATCGCGGCGGCGAGGTTCACGGTCACGGACGACTTGCCGACGCCGCCCTTGCCGGACGCCACCGCGTACACGCGCGTCAGCGAGCCCGGTTTCGCGAACGGCACCTCGCGCTCGGCCTGCCCGCCGCGCAGCTGCGACGCGAGCTCCTTGCGCTGCTCGTCGCTCATGACGTCGAGCTCGACCTCGACCGCGGTGACGCCCGCGACCTTGCCGACGGCCTCGCGCACGCGCGAGGTGATGGTGTCGCGCATCGGACACCCGGCCACGGTCAGGTACACCGCGACCTTGACGCGCCCGTCGGCGGCGATGTCGACGGACTTGACCATGCCGAGCTCGGTGATCGGCTTGTGGATCTCGGGGTCGTCGACGGTCGCCAGCGCGTCCCGGACGGCGTCTTCCGGGACAGAAGTACGGGTCTCGCCAGATTCCAGGGTTGCCATACGAGTGAGCTTACGTCCCCGGAGGGGTTCCACCGCGCCTAGGTGGCCTACCTCGCCCACCGTCCCGGCCGTTGTCGCGGCCGCCCTCGGGCCCGGGATCGCGGCCGGTGTCGCGGCCGTTGTCGCGCCCACCTTCGCGGCCGCGGTCCCGGCCGCCCGATCCGCCGGAACTGTCGCCCCCGTCGCGGCCGTTGTCCGCCGCCTCGGGGTGTGACGCGAGCCACTGCCCGGCCTCGCGGCGTTCGTCCAGCTCCTTCATCAGCGACTGGAGCTCGGACCGCAGGAAGTCGCGGGTCGCGACCTCGCCGAGCGCGATCCGCAGCGCCGCGACCTCGCGCGTCAGGTACTCGGTGTCGGCGATGTTGCGCTCGTTGCGCGCCCGGTCCTGCTCCAGGTTGACGCGGTCCCGGTCGTCCTGCCGGTTCTGCGCCAGCAGGATGAGCGGCGCCGCGTACGACGCCTGCAACGACAGCGCCAGCGTGAGGAAGATGAACGGGAACTCGTCGAAGCGCAGCTTCTCCGGCACCGCGACGTTCCACAGCACCCACACCACGACCGTCGCGGTCATGTAGACGAGGAACCGCCCGGTGCCCAGGAACCGCGCGATGCGCTCGGAGAACCGGCCGAACGACTCCGGGTCGTACTTCGGCAGCAGGCTCAGCCGCCGCTGCGGCAGCTTGGGCTGGTCCAGGCGGGGGCGGCGCCGGCGGTCCTCGGGCAGTGCGCCCTGCGGCTCACGTGCCATTGAGGCGGCTCCTCACCTCGGCCGGATTGACCAGCCGCGCCTCGCCGTGCAGCGCACCCTCGCGCCAGTCCTCGGGCAGCAGGTGGTCGAGGACGTCGTCGACGGTCACCGCGCCGAGCAGGTGGTCGTCCTCGTCCACGACGGGCGCGGCGACCATGTTGTACGCGGCCAGGAAGCTCGTCACGTCGGCCAGCGGGGTGTCCGGGCGCAGCGGCCGCAGGTCGGTGTCGACGACCGCGCCGACGAGGGTGAACGGCGGGTCGCGCAGCAGCCGCTGGAAGTGCACCGTGCCGAGGTACTTGCCGGTGGGGGTCTCGGTGGGCGGGCGGCAGACGTACACCTGGCTCGCCAGCGCGGGGGACAGGTCGGGGTTGCGGACCAGGGCCAGGGCCTCGGCGATGGTGGCGTCCGGCTCCAGGACGATCGGCTCGGTGGTCATCATGCCGCCGGCGGTGTCGTCGGAGTAGGTGAGCAGGCGGCGTACGTCCTCCGCCTCGTCCGGCTCCATGAGGTCCAGCAGGCGCTCCGCGGTCTCCTCGGGCAGCTCGGAGATCAGGTCGGCCGCGTCGTCCGGGTCCATGGCCTCCAGGACGTCGGCCGCGCGCTCCTCGCGCAACTGGCCGAGGATCTCGACCTGGTCGTCCTCCGGCAGCTCCTCCAGGACGTCCGCGAGCCGGTCGTCGTCGAGCGCCGCGGCCACCTCGACGCGGCGCTTCGAGGACAGGTTGTGCAGCACGTTGGCGAGGTCGGCGGCGCGCAACTGCTCGAACGTGGCGAGCAGGTTGGCCGCGCCCTGCTGGTCCTCGGGCCGCTCGAAGCCGGTCACCGCGTTCCAGTCCACGGTCAGCGTCTCGCCGCGGCGGCGGCGCAGCGCGGAACCGCCGCCGCCCTTCTGCACGAAGAGCTTGCTGACGTACCAGTCGCGCCCGCGGCCCGCGCTCATCGCGACGTCGAGCACGGTCACCTGCTCGCCGGTCTCCACCAGGGTGACCCGGCGGTCCAGCATCTCGGCGAGCACGAGCGTCTCGGTCGGCCGCTGCTCGAAGCGCCGCATGTTGACCAGGCCGGTGGTGATGGCCTCGCCGGTCTCGACGCTGGTCACCCGGGTCATCGGCACGAAGATGCGGCGGCGCGTGGTGACCTCGACGACGAGGCCCAGCACGCGCGGCGGCTGGTTGCCCGTGCGCAGCGCGATCACCACATCGCGCACCCGGCCCACCTGGTCGCCGCCGGGGTCGAAGACGGCGGCGCTGGCGAGGTGCGAGATGAACACGCGACTCGGCGTGCCACTCATGCCGTCACCTCGCTCCGCTCGCTCATGCCGAACAGTACTGGCCGGGTGTGCTTTCCGATCTTCGGGAGGTCACACCTGCCGGTTCCGCCTCTCGCCTCTGCCCGCACCGGCCGGATGTGATGCCCGCGCCGCCGCTTTGTACGCTGCGTGCTGACCACAACCCGCACCGCCACCCGCCGCCGATGCCCGAGGGGAACCGTTGCGCCGACGTTTGCGAGCGCCCGTCGTCCTGATCCTGCTGCTGTGGATGTTCGTGTCCGCGTGCTCCGCCGACGATCCGACCGGACTGGCCGGCGAGCCCACCGACACGATCCTGGAGCAGACCCGTACGACCGCGAAGAACGCGACCGCGGTGCACATCACCGGCACCTGGGTGACCCAGAAGGTCGAATACCAGATCGACATGCGCATCAAAGCAGACGGCGCCAGCGGCGAGATCGTCAGCACCGGCACCAGGATCCAGCTGCTGCGCGTGGGCATCGACCTCTTCGTACGCGGCGACGAGAGCCTCTACCAGCCGCGCGACGGCCGGCAGGACCCGGAGGCGGTGGCCTCGGCGGAGGTCCTGCGCGACAAGTTCATCAAGGTGCCGCCGGACGACCCCGCGTTCGCCCGGCTCTCCGGCTTCACCCAGCTGCACCCGCTGCTGGACGAACTGTTCCGCCTCGAAGGCAAGGTCAAGAAGGACGGCCGCAAGAACGTGCGCGGCGTCGAGACACTTGCCCTCGCCGCCAACAAGGGCCGCGGCGGCGAACTGTACGTCTCGCTCGCCGGCAAGCCCTACCCCATGCGCTACAGCCCCGGCCCCAACGCCGGCCGGCTCGACTTCTACGAGTACGACACCGACTTCCCCGTCGAGGTCCCGCCCGGCGACCAGGTCGTCGACTACGGCAGCCTCAACCCCGCCCAACCGCCGGCGCCCGGCACCGACGCCCACGCCTCGCCCCCGCCGACGTCCACGGCCACTCCTTCGACCCGTCCCTCCGGAACCAAGACTCCGAGCGGCCAACCCACCAGTACGCGCTCTTCGTGACCTGAACCGGGGCCGCACCGGGATACGGTGGCCCCGGCCCTACGCCCATTGGGCATTTGCACTTGCACTGGCACCGGCACCCGGCTCCACCCGGCTTGACACGTAAGGAAACTGGCGGTGACTCGACGAAGCGCCCGGTCGCGGACGGGCCTCGTTGCGACGGCGGCGCTCGTGGCGGCGGTCCTGGCAACCGGATGCAGTGTGGGCAAGCCCGCGCACCGCTCCTTCTCCGACCCGGGCGACGAACCGTCCGTCGGCCTGCCGCTCGGCAACCAGGTCGGCGGCCTCGACGCCGCGGCGATCCTGCAACGCGCCCAAGCGGCCACCGCGGCGGCGGCGTTCGTCCACGTCAAGGGCACCGTCACCGAGCCGGGCGCGACGACGCCGTTCAGCGTCGACATGCGCTTCACCGCCTCCGGGAGCGACGGCTCGATCGTCGAGGACGGCGTCACCGCGCGCGTCACCCGCGTGCAGAACCAGGTGTGGTTCCAGGGCGACGCGCGCTTCTGGTCCGAGGTCGGCAGCGCGGCGGCGGAGACGGCCAACCGGGGCAAGTTCGTGCAGGTGCCTGTCGGCGACAAGAAGTACGCCGGGCTGGTGGAGAACACGTACGTCGAACGCCTCGTCACCAAGCTCCTCGGCAAGCCGGGCCCCCTCGAAAAGGGCGAGACCCGCGAGGTCAACGGCCGCAACGCCATCGCCCTGGTCGACAAGGGCCCCGGCGGCGGCACCATCTGGGTCGCCACCGAAGGCGCCCCCTACCTGATGCGCTTCGAGGCCGCCGCCGACGCACGCACCAAGGGCGCCATCGACTTCATCGGCTACAACGACCGCACGGTGATCACCGCCCCGGACCCGGACCTGGTCGTGGACAAGGACCTGTCCCCGCCCCCCACCGGCTCCTCCAAGCCCACCACCAAGCGCCCCACCTCCACCCCGACGACACGGTCCACCCCTGCCTCGCCCAGCACCACCAAGTCCCCGACCGCAACCCGCACCTGACCCGAGCCCCCAGCGCGTCGGCCTCGGCCAACGGCGTGTGGTGAAGGTACGTCGGCTCGTCGGGCCGGGTGTCATTGCTGGCGGTACGGGGTCTCGTGGGGTCGCGATTGGGCCCTGGCGGCACGGAGTTCGTGGGCCAGTTGCCGTCTCGCCGCGGCGCCGGAGTTAAGGGGGCCGGGTGTCATTGGTGGTGGTACGGGGGCTTCTGGGGTCGCGGGTTGGTGCTGGTGGCACGGGAGTTCGCGGAGCCGGGGGAATTGGTGGCGGCGCGGGGTCTCGTGGGGCAGGGTGCCGACGTGGTGACGCGGCAGTTGCTGGGGTCGGGTGTCGTTGTGGGGTGACCGCCGACTGGTGGAGCCGCTTGGAGTTGCCTGCGGCCCGGCAGTTTGCGGGGGCGGCGGTGACCTCCTGCGGTGCGGACCCGCCCCGGCTCGGTGCAAAGCACCGGTCGCGCCGGAGGCGCCGGGAGCTCTCAGCATCCGCTGGAGATCGACGAGCGCAGCGAGGAGAGCGGCCGGAGGCCGCCAGTCAGACTTTCCTGCGCCGGAGTGAGCGCCGGCGAACGCAGGTGCAGGAAAGTCCAAGGCCGGAGTGCGAAATTGCGTGGCGCAGGGAGGAACGACCGGAGCCACGCAATTTTGTGCTTCGGCCGCACTAATAAATAGCGCCACACCTGAAACAAGAGCGGACCAACCTCGGAGCCCCAGGACCACCCCGGCCCAAGGCCAGACCACCCCGGCCCGACACCGCCCCCAACTCCCCACCCCAGACCCGGCGTTGCACGCCGCGCCCCGCCCCCCACAGCCGCGCCGCGCACAACTCCCCGCCCCCCAGCCACCGCTCAGCGTCCACCCCGCCTCCCCAACGGGGCCTAGCGGGGGCGGAGTTTGCGGCCCAAGGAGAGGTTTTTGGGGGACGGGCCTCGGGTGGTGGCCGAGGTCGGGGCCGGGGGTGCGGATTGGGAGGTCTGGGGGAGGTCTGGGCCGTGGGTGAGGGTGCGGGGGGTGTCGAGGCGCACGATTACGCAGTCGCGGGCCCAGCGTGACGGTTGGTCCTCGCCGTCGGGGGCGTTGAGGCGGTCGGCGTGCAGGGCCGCCGCGGCGGGGGGCCACGGTTCGGTGTCGGGGGTGAGCACGGTGACGTCCGCCGTCCAGGTGATCAGGCGTCCGCCCTTGTCCTTGCTGCGCAGGGTCACCTCGGCCGTGGCCGCTTCGGCGAGGCCGGGGACGTGCTGCTCCACCGCGTCCGCCGTACGGTCCTGGAGGATGTGCACCGCGCCGTCGTGCCAGGTGTGCCACACCGGCCGTGCGGGGTGTCCGGCCGGGGCGATCCACAGCAGGCCGGACTTCTTCGCCGCCTCTTCCAGCAGCGCGCTGTCGAACGGCGGCGCGGCCGGGGCCGTGGGCGGCGTCATGGGCGGCGAGGGGGTCCCGGGCTCACTCATGGACGTCAGGTTCCCACATGCCGGACGCGGCGTACCCCACATAGCTCCCCAGGTGACCTGCCAGTAACCTGACCGCACGATCCGCATGCAATGGGAGGACCATAAATGGCCGCCACATCGCGTAGCCTGCGTTCCCGCCGTTCCTGTATGGCAGTTCCGGGCAGCAACCCGCGCTTCATCGAGAAGGCCCAGGGCCTGCCGGTGGACCAGGTGTTCCTGGACCTGGAGGACGCCTGCGCACCCCTCGCCAAGGAGGGCGCGCGCCACACCATCGTGGACGCGCTGAACAACGGCGACTGGGGGGACCGGATCCGCGTCGTGCGGGTCAACGACTGGACCACGCACTGGACCTACCGCGACGTGGTGACCGTCGTGGAGGGCGCCGGCGCCAACCTCGACTGCATCATGCTGCCGAAGGTGCAGGACGCCGCGCAGGTCAAGGCGCTCGACCTGCTGCTGACGCAGATCGAGAAGACGGTCGGCCTGGAGGTCGGCCGGATCGGTATCGAGGCGCAGATCGAGAACGCCCGCGGGCTGGTCAACGTCGACGAGATCGCCGCCGCGTCGCCGCGCATCGAGACGATCATCTTCGGCCCGGCCGACTTCATGGCGTCCATCAACATGAAGTCGCTGGTCGTCGGCGAGCAGCCGCCCGGGTACGACACGGGCGACGCGTACCACTACATCCTGATGCGGATCCTGATGGCCGCGCGCATGCACGACCTCCAGGCGATCGACGGCCCGTACCTCCAGATCAAGGACACGGACGGCTTCCGCCGCGTGGCCGGTCGCTCGGCGGCGCTGGGCTACGACGGCAAGTGGGTGCTGCACCCCGGCCAGATCGACGCCGCGAACGAGGTGTACGCGCCGTCGCAGGCCGACTACGACCACGCCGAGCTCATCCTCGACGCGTACGAGTGGTCCACCTCGGAGGCCGGCGGTGCCAAGGGCGCCGCGATGCTCGGCGACGAGATGATCGACGAGGCCTCCCGCAAGATGGCCCTCGTCATCTCCGCCAAGGGCCGCGCCGCGGGCATGAACCGGACGAGCAAGTTCGAGGCGCCGCAGGGCTGACGCTCCGCGTCCGGGCCCGGGGTCCGGATCCGAAACCGGACCCGGTTTCGGATCCCGGTTCGGACCCGGACCCGGTTTCGGATTCGGTTCGGACGAGGCCCCGGCACCACCCGCGACCCGCGGGCCGTGCCGGGGCCTCGTCGTGTTCCCCGGCGGCCGCCGCTCGCCGGAGGGCGGATTCAGCAGGTGCCGCGGCCGTCCAGGGGGAGGACGACCCACATCGTCTTGCCGCCGTCCTCGGTCGACTGCACCTCGGTGATCCCGTGCGCCTCGGTGATGACCTCGTGGACGACGCCGAGGCCGTCGCCGGGGCGTACCGGCGGACGGGGGTCGGCGTCGTGCACGCCGACGCCGATGTGCCCGTCGCCGAGCACCATCGTGAGGGTGAAGACGGGCGAGAGCCGGTCGGCGTTCCGCACCGAGTTGGCGGCGAGTTCGGAGACGATCAGGCGCAGGTCGTAGGCCAGGTCCGTGCCCGGGGACACGCCCCAGTCCGCAAGCGCCTCGGTGAGGAGCCTGCGCGCCTGCGGAATGGCCGCGGGGGCCGCGCTGAGGCGGGCCGTGCGGTGCCGGGCCCGCTGGTCGACAGTCATGAAGGTCCTCGCACGACGGGCGAACGGGCGGTCGGAAGTCGGGCGGGACCGTCCCGCCGGGGGTTTTCGGGCGTGCGGACGTGCATCCCAGCCGATGCCGCGGCGCTCGGGTGGGTCCGGGCCACCTAGCATGGCGCGCGCGGAGATCATGCCGCAATGCGTTCGCGCGACCGGCCTCCATGCGCTGACCTGCGGCATCCGTTCTGCGCGGGTAGAACCGCGGGCCCCGGTCGAAACGCCGTACGGTGCGGGGGACCGGGCCGTGGACCGGGCGGGGACCGGTCGGTGGACCGCGCAGGGGCCCCGGCAGGTGACCGGGCGGGCACGGCCCAGATCCGCCCTGCCCGGTGGTGTCCGCCGCCACGGAACGGGCACTATCCCCCGCACCACCCCCCGCAGCACCCCGAGCGAAGTGGACCCCTTGATGAACGCCATGCGGTCGCGTACCTCCGGCGACGGGGACGCGCGCGACCGGGGCCCCCGACCGCAGGTACGGCGGCTGCCGTTCACGACCGCGTCCGGGGCGGTGATGCGCTCGCGGACCTTCCTGCGGACCGCGATGCAGGCGTACGGCTGGCTCCCCGCACCCGACCAGGCCACCGAGCTCGCCGCCGACGACATCCTGCTCGTCGCCGTGGAACTGGTCACCAACGCCTGCCTGCACGGCGGCGGCCCGGTCGAACTGCGCCTGGTGCGGCTGGAGGGCGTGGTCCGCGTCGAGGTCGACGACCGCAGCGACCGCGTCCCGGAACCGCGCAGCCCGTTCGAGGGCCCGCGCGCCGGCGGGCACGGCCTGCACATCGTCCGCAGGCTCGCCCGTGAATGGGGCGTGTCGGTGCACTCCGCCCCGGGCGGCCGCGGCGGCCGTGGCGCACGCGCGGCGCGCGGCAAGACGGTGTGGGCGGAACTGGCGGAGCCCGGCCTCCGCGGTGGGGACGCGGGGCCGGGCTCCGAGGGATGACGGTGGGCGCGGGCCATGCGGGGAACGCCTGCCGTCCGAGGTCAGATCAAACTGAGGGTGAGGGTTCCGGAGTACGTGCCGGCCGCGGCGAACTCCGGCGTGGTGAGCGTGAGCAGGGCGTCCGCGGTGAAGCTGCCGCCGGATTCGCCGCCCGGGGCGCCCGGCGACTGCGAGCACAGCGCCGCGGCGGCCGTGCTGCTGAGCGGCCCGGCGCCGCCGGACGTCACCTGGCTCGGACTCCCGGGCAGGGCCGCGCAGTTCGGCGCCCAGGAGACGTTGCCGGCCGGGATCGCCGCCACTCCGCCGGCGTGCGCCAGGTCGGTCATGGTGCCGGTCAGCGACCACCCCATGCCGCCGCTGCGGGAGTCGGTCACGGTGAGCTGGTTGAGCGGCGCCTCGAGGGTCTTGGCGCTGCCGTCGAGCGTCGCGCCGCCGAAGTCGATGCCGGACCCGGCCTGGGTCATGGAGAGGGTCCCGGGTGCGGGCGTGCCCGGCCCCGGCCCCGGGTCGGGGGTGACCGTGAACACCGCTGACGCCGTGGCGCCGTCGCCGGATCCCTCGCGCACCCGGATCACCGCCGTCGCGGCGTCGGTGACCGGGAAGTCGGCGGTGAACGTGCCGTCGGCCCCGGCCGGCACCTCGATGCCGTCGCCGACCTCGCGGCCGTCCCCGGCCAGCGCCCGGACGAGGACCGTCCGGCCCGGGGTGAAGCCGCTGCCGGCCAGCTTGACGACGGTTCCGACCGGACCGGTGGGGGGCGCCGCGGTGAGGGTTCGGGGCACTGCCTGCACGGCCACGGGCACCGTCTTCTGCACGGTGCCGACCGTGACCTTGACGGTGTAACTCCCGGGCGCCGCGTTCGGGTTGAGCGTGGCGGTGCCGGTGAGGCGGCCGTCCGCGACCGCGACGGTGTTCGCGGCGATCCCGGCCGCGTCGCACCCGCCGCCGTCCGCCTGGCACAGCGAGACCCCGGGTGCCCCGGCCGGCCAGTCGGCGCCGTCGAGGGTGACCAGTCCGCCCGCCGCGACCGCGGCGAGGTCGGCCGTCAGCGTCGGTTCGGCCGTCGCCGCGGGCGGGGGCCCGGTCGGCGCGTCGCCCGGTGCGTCGTCCTCGACGGTGAGCGTCGTGGACACCGCCACCGGCGAGGCCGGCGTGCAGCGCGTCTCGGCGTCGACCAAGCCCGTCTTGGTGAAGCGCGCGAAGTCGCCGGGTGTGAGGCTCACTTGTCCGGCAGTGGTCAGCCTGAGCTTCCCGGTCATGTCGGCGATCTTGAGCTCGGAGCCGGCGGGTGCCTCGGGGTTCTTGCGCTCGCCCGCGACCGGGACCGCCCCGCTCTGCGCGCCGCCGACCACGATCTGCCCCTTGGGCAGGGTCGAGTCGGCCGCCACCACGGTCGGCGCGGTCGGCGGGCTGGTCGGCGTCGCGGTCGGCGCAGCGTCCTCCGGGACCTTCGGGTACGTCTTCCACACCCACGTCACCGTGACCTCGTCGCCGACCCGGTACGCGGGCTTGGCCGGGCCGACCCTGATGTCGACGTCGACGCGACCGTCCGGGACGGTCTTCGCCGGCGCCGCCTGGTCGACGCACTTCGCCGTGTACGGGACGGGCACCGCGCCCGCGGGCGGGGCGGCGAGCACCAGCCCCGCACCGGCCGCCACCAGAACCCCGGCGGTCGTCGCGGACGTCAGGCGCCCCCTGTGCAGCCTTGGCCGTGAGAACGACGCGAACACTGCGCTCCTAGTGGGCGATAAGAGGAATCGGCCACCGTATCCATGCGGAATTCCGGAGCGATGTCAATGCCCGATGACAAGAGATCTTGGTATCACGTGTCACCAGCGCCGGGTGGTCCTCACGGCGCTTCGCACCGGACTGTCGGGCCGGCCGGCGGGCCCGAAAAGGAACTCGCCGGACCCGCGCCGCACGGCAAAACACACGACATACCGCGGGCCGCGAGGGTGCGATGCTTTTATAGCCGATTATCCAATACAAAGTCAATGCCTGATGACATGTTGATCTTTACGACACGTGTCACCGCCCGGGGCTTTTAGTTCGCCGCCAATACACGGATTCCCGGGGCGGCAATTAATCGAGATATCCAGGGTTGACATTCATGTGGAACCGCGGATTCACTCATGGATGGGTCTCGCCGCGGCGCCCGGCGTCCACTCCGGTTCACCGCTCGTCCCGGCGGCAGGCCGCAGCAGGCCAGGGAACGAACGCAGGCCAGGGAACGAACAGAGAAGAGGGAACAGAGAAGGGAGTGCCACCCCGATGTCCACCGGCAGCACCGGCAGAAACAGCAACACCGGCAGCAGCTGCGACACCGGCGAGACCGACGACATCGTCGCCACCGACGACACCGTCGACTCGGGGGCACTCCCGCCGCGGCGAACCCTCCACGGCCATTCGCCCCGGCCGAGGCGCGCACACGCCTCGGCCGGGCCGCCTGCGCCGGGGTTCCCCCGCTCGGGGCCGGGGCCCGAGCGGGGACGGCCCCGACGCGAACGACGGCCCCGGTACGCACCGCGTACCGGGGCCGTCGCCCTGTCCCGTGTTTCTCCCGTACCTCCTGCCGTGCCTCCCGGAGCCCGGCCCGGTGCGGCGTACGCCGCCCGGGTCAGGTCACCGACGGGCGCCGGCGGTTCACCACTTGACGGTGATCGGGGCGATCGCGACCTTGTCGAACTTGAAGGTCAGGTCGATCTCGGCCGCCGTGATCGAGTTCACCTTGGTGCTGGTGACCAGGATGTACGTGGTGAACTTGCCGTCCTTGCCGGCGAAGGCCGCCGAGAAGTTCGCCACCGGGGTGGCGCCGTTGACGCCGATGATCGCGATCAGCGTGTTGGGGGTGAAGTTCTCCCCCGTCACCTTGACGAACGTCCACGGGCGGATGTTCGTCTTGCTCAGCGTGATCGTCCGCTGCGGGACCGGAACTTCCTTCTTCTTCACGGCGATCGGTGCGGTGGCGCTCTTCGCGCCGTTCGTCACCTTGACCGTGTAGGAGCCGTCCGCGGTGCCCGCCGCGATGGTCGCCGTACCGCCGAGGCGGCCGTCGGCGCCGATCGCCAGGGTGTTGGCGGAGATGCCGGCCGGGTTGCAGTTCGCCCCGGCGGCGTCGCACAGCTCCGGCGTCGCGGTGCCGCCCGGCGTCCAGTTGACGCCCGCGAGCGTCGTGGCGGCACCCGGCTCGACGGTGCCCGGGTCGGCGCTGAGCGTCGGGACCTCGGGCTGCGGCTCCTTGACCGTGATGGTCTCGGCGACGCCGCCGCCGGTCGTGATGTCGCACGGCGTGACCTGGGTCAGGTTGTACGCCGGGATGAACACCGTCGTCACCAGCTTCACCGGGGTGAAGGTGACGTCGCCGGCCGCGGTGGCCGGGATGGTCAGCGCGCCGGAGTACGGCGGCGGCGTGATCGGTGCGTTCTGCGCGATGTCCATCGTCGTGGTCGGGCCGGTCACGGTGACCGTGCCCTCCGCCCCGCCGCCGAGCTTGAGCTCGATCGACGGCGTCACCTGCACGCCGCTGAGCGCGAGCGGGCTGGTGGCCGGGCTCGGGCCCAGCGTGACGTTCGCGGTGACCGACGCGCCCGGGTCGGCCGGGTTCGGCGTCACCCCGAGGTCGATCGACTGGGCGCCGATGAAGTGCTTGTCGAGCGCCTGGACGTAGCAGTCCACGGTCGGGTTGACGGTACCCGCGGAAGAGGCCGGGGCCAGCGCGATCAGACCGGTCGCCGCGATTGCGCCGGCGCCCAGGCCGGCCGCGAGCCGCCTGCCGAGTGAGGTCATGGGGATGGAGCTCCCTTCTGAAGGTGCCGTGCGTGCCGCGTTGCGCGGCGCGTACGGCGGTTCGGGCGACCAGCGGGCGTCGCCGGTGAAGGACGGGACGACCGGGGCGCCGTCGTGCCGAGATGCCGGGGGTACGGCCGGGGTGCGGCCGGGGCTCCCGACCCCTGTTCGGGAGCCGACCGGCCGCACGACTGGAACGTGTTACAGAAGTGGGGCGGGGACATTCAGCCGTGAAAGACCGCCGAAGTCAAGACCGCAATTACTTCCGGTAACACCGGACTTCGCGTCCTCGCAAGCCGCTGACCTGCGGTGACACGTGTCGATCGCGACGGCCGACGGCGGCGCTCGGAGCCGTCCGCGGGGTCCGGAAAACCACGGAGGGTGCCGCCGTCATCCCGCACAGGATGTCGGCGGCACCCTCCGAGGTGCCTCCTGCCGTGCACGCCAGGGATCGGCGGGCACGGCAGGACCGGGCTGTGACGGCCCGGCGGTGGACGCCGTGCCGCCGTGCCGTCAGATCAGCGTGAGCGTCAGGGTCGCCGTGTACGTCCCCGCGAGCTGGAACCCGGGTACGTGGAGCGCGAGCCCGGCGTCCGCCGAGAACTCCCCGCCGCTCGGCCGTCCCGGCGTCGTCTGCGCCGGCATGCCGCACAGCCGCGACCCGTCGACCGCGCCCGGTACGCCGGTGAGCACCGGGCTGGGCGAATCCGGGTTCACCACCGCGCAGTTGGGCGTCCAGTAGAGCGCCGCGCCAGGCAGCGTGCCCTGCTGGTCGGAGACGAAGTCACTCATACGGCCCGTCAGTTCCCAGCCGAGGGTGCCGCCCCGGAAGTCCTGCACGATGACCTGGTTCAGCGCGCCGTTCATGGTCTGCGGCTTGCCGTCGATGGTCACGGGGGACAGTTCGACGACCTTGTCCGACGCCCCCGTCCGCTTGAACCCCAGGTGCCCGGGCAGGACTTCGCCCCCGGTGTTGCCGCCCGGCTCCACGGTGAACTTGGCCGCGGCGGCCTTGTTCTGGTCCACGCCCTCGGCGGCGGCGATCTGATCCGTCTGCGCCTTGGTGACGGTCAGCTGCCCCACGAAGGTGCCGTCCGGCCCGGAGTCGAGGAACGCCAGGTCGAAGGTGGGCTGAAGGTCCTTGTCCACGCCCGCGATCGAGATCGCCGTGTTCGGCGTGTAGCCGCTGCCGCGTACGGTCACCACGGTGCCCAGCGGCCCGTGGTCAGGCGTCAGTTCCACCTTGCGCAGGTTGGGTGCCGGCGGCTCCACGGTCAGCGGTGCGGTGGCCGTACCCGCCCCGGGGCCCGATCCGATCGTCACCTTGACCAGGCGCGCCCCCCGCGGCGTGGTCGGCGCCAGCGTGGCGTTGCCGCCGAGTGCCCCGTCGGGGCCCACGCTCAGGGTGTTGGCGCTGAACGCGGCACCGTCGCACCCGCTGCCGTCCGCCGCGCAGAGCTGCACGCCGACCGTACCGGCGCCCACCGCGGGCCAGTTGACGCCCGACAGCGCGACCGTGTCACCGGCCTTGACCGGATTCGGGGCGGCCGCGAGCGTCGGCGCCGGCGGGACCGGGAGGCCGGCCTGGGCCGTCGAGGAGACGCCCGGCGTACCCGACGCCGTGCACGGTGTCGTCTGGGCGATGAGCTTGAGCGCGTAGTCGCCCGGGCTCACGTGGATCGCGCCGTTCGCGGTGACCGTGAACGTGCCCGTCATGTCGGAGACCTGGACGACCGCGGGCGGCGCGCCCGCACTCGGGTTCTTCTTCGGGCCGTTGACCGTGACGTTCCCGGTCTGCGCGCCGGACAGCTTGACCACGCCGGACGGCGTGACCGTGTCCTTCAGCAGAATGACGCCCGGCATCTGCGGATTGCGCGGGTAGTCCTTCCACCGCCACGTCACGTCGACCACGTCGCCGACGCTGTAGTACGGCTTCTCCGGCGTCAGTTCGAGCGCCACGCGCGGCTTCCACGGGAAGACGCTGCCGTTCGTCGCCTGCTTGCAGCTGACGTCGTACGCGACCGGCTCCGCCCACGCGGGCGCGTTGTTGCGCACCTTGAGCGGCACCGCCACGGCCGTCGTACCGGACGAGACGCGGACCTTGTAGTCGCCCTCGCCCGTCGTCGGCAGCACGGTAACGCGGCCCGCGAGGTTGCCGCCGGCGTCGACCCCGACCCCGGTGGCGGTGACCCGCGAGGTGCCGCACGCGGTGCCGTCCGCGGCGCACAGCTCCACGGCCGGAGTCGCGCCGCCCGCCGGCCAGTTCGCGCCGACGAGCTGGAACGGCGCGCTGCCGGGCCGCACTTCGGTACGGGTGACACCGAGCGTCGCGGGCTGCACCGAGCCGTCCACCTGGAGTGTGGTGGACACCCCCGGCGTGCCGGTGGCGTTGCACGGGGTCTCCCACGTGCCCAGCATGCTCGCGACGTTCTTGTAGCTGCCGGGCGACAACTGGACCGCACCCGGCTTCGTGACGGTCAGGGTCCCGGTCATGGTCGACAGCCACAGCGGCCGGCCGCTCGGCGTCGCGGCGTTCTTCTTCGGCCCCGACACGGCGACCGTGCCGCCCTGCGCGCCGGAGACGTTGACGGTGCCGAACGGCTGCACCGAGTCGGCGTTGACGGTGACGCCCGACGGGTTGTTCGCGGCGGCCTTCCAGGTCCAGGTCACGGTGACCTGGTCGCCGACCGCGTACGCCGGCTTGCTCGGGCTGACGGCGAGGTCGACCTGGGCGGCGAAGTCGAACGGGCTGCCGCCGACGCTGGGCGGTGTGCAGTGAACGTTGTAGGTCACGGTCTCGGCGTGTGCCGCCGGGGAACCCACCGTGACCACAACCCCGACGGCCGCGACGGCGGTGCCGACCACCGCCGCGAGGCCCTTCGCGGGTTTGCGCATAGAGAGCTGTCCCTCCTCGGGATCGTGCCCGTCCCGCCCCGGGGTGAGCGGTCCGTGTGCCGGCGTCCGGGGCCGCGAAGGTGCGCGCGTACGCCCGGAAGTGCCGTGCGGTGGACGGCGGATGGCTCGGCCGGCGCGAGGCCGGGCCGAGCAGGGGTGGATCCGTCGACGCGGGTCGTCCGGCGCCCCACACGCCGGTCTCCCGATCCCAGACTGGAACGTGTTCCAGTTGGGGCCCTGCTATTCAGCGCCGAGATCGTCGGGAAGTCAAGACCGGCACGGCGGCCGCCCGCGATTCCGTTTCCGCAGGTCGGGGTGGACGCCGGGGTCGGCACCGCGGCGTGCGGAGCCGGGTGTCCCGGGCCGCCCGGGCCCGGCGCTCAGATCAGACTGAGCGTCAACTCCGCGGTGTAGGGCGTCGCTTCGGCGGTGGGCACGGTCACGCCGAGAGTCAGCGCGGCGTCGACCTGGAACTCCCCGCCGGTCACCTCGCCCATGCTCGGATTCTGACGGCACAGCAGCTCGGGGCTCGCGTCGGCGGCACCGGGCAGCCCGTTGGAGACCGCGCTCGACGTGGTCCCGGTCGCCAGGCAGTTGGGCGTCCACGCGAACCCGGAGGCGGGGATCCGCGAGCCGTCGGGGGCGACGAAGTCGCCGATCTGACCGGTCAGCGTCCAGCCCAGGGTGCTGCCGCGCTGGTCCACGACCTGGAGCGGGTGCAGCTGCCCGGTGACCTGGCGCGGTCCGGTGCCGGGCGGCAAGTCGCCCATGACCACCGCTTGTTGATCGACCGTGATGAAGAGCGGCCCGGCGGGCGGCGGGCCTCCCGCGGCGGGCGGCGGGTCGCCGGGACCCGGGGCACCGGCGGGAGAGCCGCCGTCCGTCCCCGGGGACCGGCCGCCGGTCGCCCCTGCCGTCGGGCTGCCCGAGGCGCCCGGAGTGCCGGTCGCCCCCGGCGTCCCGGTGGGGCCGCCGTCCGTCCCCGGGGTGCCTGTCGCGCCCGGTACGCCCGGAGTTCCGGTGGCTCCGGGTGTCCCGGGCTGACCGGTGGCGGGCGGCGTGGTGCCGGGCCCGCCGGGGGTGCCCGGCCCGGTCGGCTGCGGTCCCGGCGTCGACGTGGTGCCGGACTGGATGCTCGTCGAGACCGGGGTGGCACCGGTCGGTGTGCACGGGATGGGTGGGCCCCACAACCAGGAGTCGATCGCGTACGCGCCGGGCGTCAGGTCGATGCGGCCTTCCTGGGCAACCGTGAACTTCCCGGTCATGGCCTCGACGGGCAGCGGCTGCCCGCCCCCCGTCATCGGGTTCTTCGTGGGGCCGACGACCTTGACCTCGCCGGACTGCGCGCCGGACAGCTTCACCACGCCGCTCGGCTGGGCCGTGTTCTCGGCGATCAGGACCCAACTGGACGGGTTGCGCGGCGGCGTCCGCCACGACCACGTGACGGTCACCTCGTCGCCCACGGCGTACGCCGTCTTCTGCGGCGCGACGGTGAGTTCGATTTGCGGATTCCACAGGAACTTGGACCCGTTCGCGAACGTCGGATCGCATTCGACGGCGTTGGTGACGGCGGCAGCCCGCGCGGGCGGGGTGCCGGTGCCGAATCCCGCGGCGGCGGCGACGACTCCGAGGGCCAGGAGAAGTCCGGTGCGCCGTGAAGCCATGGTGCGGTCGCTCCCTATCTGCGTTCCTTGCGGTTCCGGGAGGTCTTACTGACCCGGAGTCGAACAGCAATTCATCCGGTTCCCTGATGGTGTGTCAAGGCTTGTGGCCCGCACGCGCCGTCGCCCCCCGGTGGGCGGAACCCGGAACTCGCCCGGGAACCGGCGGGCGTCGTACGCGCCGCCGGTCCGCGGTCCGCGGCGCACGGCACCGGAGCGGTGGTGATCATTCCGGATAGCCAGGGACAATTCCCGACACCTCTTGGCAAACCAACGGTCTGGAGGTCCGGCGCGCCGCGGTACGCCCGCCGACGCACAAGTCCGAAGTCGGACGCGCCGACCCGTACCTCCCCCGGCGCCACCGGACTTGGTGACACGTGTCGATCCCCGTCACACCGCCTTTCGCCTTTCGGGCGGCTTGTCGACACAGAGATTTCCGGGGTTCCGAATGATGCCGAACTGTTTTCCGACACCGCCGTTTTTTCTGTCGATGACTGTTGTTCGCTCATGGGACTTGTCGTACCGTCACCCCATGATCTGACATGACATCAATGACTGGCACAGTCTTGATGTCTCTCGGGGTGCGGTGCGGACGGGGACTTCGATCTTCTGAAGCCCAGGTCAGCGTGCCCAGGGCCTGTGCGCTGGTGCGGGCCGTCGAGTCCGCCCGAACCGTGCAACGCGGTGCGGGCGGGGGGACGATCGCGAACTCCGGTCCCTCGGAGGCGCGAACGGTCCGTGCAGGACGAGAAGGCCGGAGCGGTCTGGCTGCGCACGCGACGCAGACCGCGTCGGCCGTCGGAAGACGACAGGCAAGTCCCCGAAGGGAGAACCACCCCTATGGTCAAGCTGATGGGTCGAGCGGCGGGCAGCATTGCGGCTGCCGCACTCGCGACCGGCGCGACGCTGATGTTCGCGCCCACCGCGCACGCGGGTACGACCAGCGGCCAAGCCAACTGCCCAGTGCCCGCGAACATCCAGTCCATCATGGGCGGCAAGACGAACCTGACCGGCCCCCAGTCCTACACGGTCAGCGGTCCCGCGACAGGCGCCGCCGGCGCCGACGTCGAGCTCGACGTCGACCTCGGGGCGAGCCCCGCAGAGGTGCCGCTCGACGTGCCGGGCGCGAAGCTGACACCGACGGTGGAGTTCAAGACCACAGGTGCGTCGACGGCGCCGATCAGCGCCAAGGCCGCGCAGATAACGATGGACCTGAAGAAGGGCGGCATCGACCTGCCGGCCTTCAAGCTGAAGATCAAGATCCCGGCGGGCGCGACCGCGGGCAAGCTGGACCTGACGCCGACCAAGCTGACCCTCGATGTCGACGCCATGGGCTTCAAGCTGCCGATGGTCTGCACGGCGACCGGCACCAGCGTCGTCCACAGCATCACCGTCACCGCGGCGGGCACCACGGGCGGGACGACGTCCACGAGTTCGTCGTCGAGCTCGTCCACTTCGACCGGCTCGACCGGCTCGACCGGCACCACCAGCAGCAGCACCGGAAGCCTGCCCAAGACCGGTCCGCTCGACGACGCCCTGTCGATGGGTCTCGTCGGCGGCACCGTCGGCCTCCTGGGCATCGGCGCGGTGCTGGTCGCGACCCGCAAGGTCCGCGCGTCGCGCAACACCACCGCCTGACATAGCGCTTCGGCGGCGCGGTGTGCACCGCGCCGCCGACAGCGGTGGGGCGAAGGCGGATTCGACCGCCGCCCGCAAACACCAGGTCGTCGGCCCGTCGAGTACGGCCGAATGATCCCTCAAGGAAATGCGCGTGCCGCCGCGCCCGAACTCCCGGGCCGGCGGCACCGTTTCCGCCTGTGCGAACCCGTTTTTCAAGATCGGACTTGTCGGGTCTTGTTGGTGTATTACGCAACTGTTAACGCGAGGCAGCCAAAGCCTTGACATCTGAGGCGCGTAAAGGCATCAATGGCACGCCTGGTTTTTGAAACAGGTTCCACCCGCACGTCGGTCCCGCGCACCTCTACCAGAGCCTTGGGGGCGCAAGGACCGCGAGACGGCCGCCTCGGCCGTGTGCGACGGAAATTCGAGGCGACCGTCCCAGGACGGCACCGGAGCGCCTGAGTTCATGGTAGTGCGCTCTCGGCTCAACTCCGGTGTGGTGTTCGACTGCCCCGCCCCCCGGCGGCGGCAGCAGCCCCTGGAAGGGAGTAGCACCTCATATGTTCAGTCCTCGTAGGAAGGTCGCCGCAGGCGTGGGTGCCGCGGTGATTGCGGGTACGGCGGGCCTCGTGGCCATCGCGCCGTCCGCCTCGGCGGGCACGGTGACGCCGACGTTCTCGTGCGTGACGCTCCTCGGCACCAGCACCGGGGCCATCTCCGTGAGCGTCGAACTGACGCCGGACAACAGCCCCGCGGGCGCCGACCTCCAGGCGGTCGTCGACCTCGGCGCTCCGCCGGTGACGAGCCCGCTCGCGTTCGACAACGTCGTCTCCACGACCAGGGTCGAATACACCTGGGGCGGCACGGCTTCCGGCACCGGAGTCATGGTCAGCCCGACCACGACCATCTCCATTCCGGCGGGACCCGCTCCGGACATCCCGGCCTTCACCGCCATCGCGCCGGTGACGATCCCGGCCGGCGCCACGCCGGGCGGCGCCACCCTGACCGTCACCAAGTTCATCAACAAGGTGACGATTCCGGGCTTCGGCGACCAGGAGCAGGTCTGCACCGTGACGGGTGGCAACGGCCCTGCCGAGACCATCACCGTCAAGGCGCCTCCCGCCCCCGCGACCGCGGTCGTCGCACCCACCACCATCCAGCAGGGATCCGGTGGAACCGTCACCGGCACCGGCTGGGAAGGCGCCATCTCCGGCGTCGACCTGTGCGCCGGCGCCACCTGCCAGCCGTACCCCGTCAACACCATCGCGGTGGGCAGCGGCGGTGCGCTGACCGGTGGGTTCACGATCGTGGACCAGGTTCCGCCGGGTGCCTACACCCTGAAGATCACCAGTGACTCGGGGCAGATCGCGTCGACCAACACCTTCACGGTCACCGGAGTTCCGCCGGTGACGGCCGCGACCAACCCGACCTCGGGTGACCTGGGCGCCGCGACCACCGTGTCGGGCACCAACTGGCCGGCCGGCAACGTGACCGTCCAGGGCCTGAAGCAGGACAACACCCCGACGACGGACGCCCCGGTGACCGTCCCCGTCGCCGCGGACGGCACCTTCTCCACGCCGTACACGGTCAACGACGCCAACACCCGCAAGATCGGCGTCACCAACGGCACCAAGAACGCCACGGCGGCCTACACCGTCAAGGTCGGCCAGCAGGTCACCACGGCCATCGAGGGTGAGGTCATCGGCGGCGGGCTCAACTTCCAGCAGGCCGGCACCGGCATCACGCTGACGCCGATCACCCTGAACGGCAAGCCGCAGACCATGAACGGCTCGCTCAACCAGGTCAAGGTGCAGGACTTCCGCGGCACCACGCTGGGCTGGGACCTGACCGGCCAGATCACCGACTTCACCTCTCCCGCGGTGAGCGGCGTGATCTCCGGTGACCGGTTCACCTGGACCCCGGCGTGCGCCGTCACCAACCCGGACTCGCCCAGCCAGGTCGTGACCGGCTCGGCCGGCACGGTGGGCGCGCTCTGCTCGCAGACCGCGAACGCACCCGGCCAGGTCTCCGGCGGTGAGTTCACGGCGGACGCCGCGACGAAGCTCGCGGTCCCGGCGTGGCAGCTCTCCGGCACCTACACCGCCACCCTCACGCTCACCCTCATCTGATCTGAGCGTGGACTAGGACTCCCGGCCGGAGCCTCGGCCCGGCCGGGACCCTGAACGGCTTTGTCGCACCGGTGCCGGACAGCGGGAGCCACCCGCAGTCCGACACCGGTACGACGGGCCGCTGCGGATCGGCGCAGAGCGGAGGGTGGGACGGGCAATCCGGCCCGTTCCACCCACGCCGCTCGGCTCCGCATCCGCACCACAGCACCCGCAGGACCCGCACCACCCAGGCCACGGTCCAGGTCTCCGCTCCCGGGCCGTACCGGCCGCCGATCCGCCAGCCCCGTTGAAGCCGCAGGAGACAGACATGACGGACACGTCGACAGAGTGCAGGGACAGAGCCGCCCGCCCACGCGGCACCGGCCGGCGCACCCGCGCCCTCTCCCTGCTCGCCGCGCTGTTCACGGTCCTCGCCACGTTCCTGGTCGGGCCCGTGCCCGCCGCGCACGCGGCGACCAACGGCGACTGGTCCGTCGACCCCCTCGTGCCGCCCGGCACCGACCAGAACAACCGCCGCTACTTCTTCCTGGAGGCCGCGGCCGGTGAGACGGTGGCCGACACGGTCGTCGTGGCCAACACCAGCAGCCGCAAGCTGACCTTCAAGGTCTTCGGCGCGGACGCGTTCAACACGCCGCGCGACGGCGCCTTCTCGGTCCGCCGCCTCGGCGACCCGATGAAGGGTGTCGGCCTCTGGCTCAAGGTCGCCAACGGCCAGGACACCATCGAGGTCGAGCCCGGCACGCGCGTCGCGATCCCCTTCGAGATCGCGATACCCGCCAACGCCGGCTCCGGCGACCACGTCGGCGGCATCATGGCGCTCAACAACGAGACGATCGGCCAGCAGCAGGAAGGCCAGCTCCGCGTCGACCTCAAGATGCAGGTGGGTGCGCGCATCTACCTCAAGGTCCGCGGTCCCAGCGTGCCCGCGATGGACGTGCGCGACGTGCGCGTCGAACGCGCCGCCGGCTTCGGTGAGTTCTTCGGATCCGACAAGGCCGTCATCCACTACACGATCACCAACACGGGCAACGTCATCATCCGCCCGCAGACCGAGCTCAAGGTCACCGGACTCTTCGGCCGCACACTGCTGACCAAGAAGAGCGACCCGGCGAACCAGATCGAGATCTTCCCGGGCGAGAAGGTCGAACTGGTCCAGACATGGAACGACGCACCCCTGCTGGACCGGGTGAACGTCCAGGTCAGTGCGGTCACCGAGCAGGAGAACCAGCGTCTCAGCGACAAGACTTCGACGGCGTACACCGCCGTGCCGTGGCCCGCGCTCCTGGTCCTCGCGCTCCTGCTGATCGGCGGCGGCGTGCTGTGGCAGGCGCTGCGCAACCGCAAGAGCGGCGGCGGCAACAGCGGTGACAAGGCCGAGAACCAGGGTCCGAAGGACCCCTCCGGCGGCGAGTCCGCCCCGACCGGCGGCGACAACGCCGAGGGCCCGGGGGAGAAGAAGGACAAGCCCAAGGAGACCGCGCCCGCTTCCGCGGGTGACGGGGCGGCGGACCCCGCGGGGGTCGGTCGTTGAGCTACCTCGCACTTCGACGCACCCTCGCGGGACCGGCGCACCGCCGGTCCCGCCGAGGGGCGTTCGCGTATGCCCTGCTCGTGTCCGCGTTCGTCGTACTGCTCCTGGCCGCCGCGGCCCCGGGGTACGCGGCCACCCCGCCCAGCCCGACGCCCGGCGCGCCGGAGGGCGGCCAGGCGGCGATCAGCACCACCAAGACCAAGCCCGGCGGCATCGTCAAGGTCACCGGCATCGCGTGGGCGCCCGGCTCGATGGTCAACATCGCGGTGTGCGGCCAGAACGGCCTCGCCGGTACCAGGACTTGCGCGGTCGCCACGTCGATGAACGTCCCCGTCGCCACGGCGGGCGAGTTCTCCGTGTCCATCCGGGTCGAGACGCCGCCCGTGCCGTGCCCGTGCGTCGTCCGCGTGGTCACCGTGACCGGCGGACGGTCCCTGGACCGCAGCATTCCGTTGGAGATCGAGGGCGCGCCCTTCGCCGCCATGCAGAACAGCGGCAAGTCGCCCGGCCGGCTCACGTTCATCAAGAGCGAGATGACCGGCAAGGACAACGTCTTCACCTGGTTCGGCTCGCCGGTCAGCCGCCGGTTCGAGATCGAGGTCGGCAACATGGGCGAATCGCCCATCCTCAACCCGGTGTTCCGGATCGGCACGTTCGAGGGCGTGTACGCGCCGACCTGGGAGGACAAGACCTGGAACGGCACCATCCTGCCGGGCCAGCGGGTCAAGGTCAGCCTCCCCGTCGAGCTCAAGCCGCGCCAGCACGGCGAGTTCCGCTACCGCGTCATGTACGACGGCCGGGTGGTCGACGAGATCGGCCTCAAGGTCGGACGCCCTTGGGGCGTCTACCTGTTCGGCGGACTGCTGCTCATCGTGGTGCCGATGACCGTGTGGCGGCTGGGCACCGCGCTGGCGCGCGCGATCAAGGAGAACCGTTCGGACCGCGCCGCCGAGCGCGACCGCGAAGTGGGCGTCCCCGGCCAGTCGATCATCCGGCGGACCGAGGCGGAAGCGGCCGCGACGGACGCCGAGGCGGTGCCGGAACGCGCACCGGAGCCGGTGCGCGAACCCGTCCTGGTCCCGGGCGGCGGCACTCCGCTGCGCCGCGTCGAGGAGACGATGGTCGTCGGCGCGCCGCTGTTCGCCGGCCCGGCCGCCGAACTGCCGTCCGCACCAAGCACGTCCGCATTCTCCGCCGCTTCGGCGGCGGTGTCCGCGGACGCCTCCGCCGGCGCTCCGCCGGAGTCTCCCGCCGAGGAGACCCGCGTACTGCCGTCGCGTCCCGATGCCGACCCCGAGCCCGCCGCCGGGGGTGCGCCGAGCCTGGTGCGTCCCACGGACATCGCGCGCGGACTCGCCTGGGGGCCGGGAGAGGAGCGCGGGTCGTCATGACGTACCGGCCCGGGCAGGGGACCGCGGCCTTGTTGGGGACGGCCTTCGCCGTCGCCGTGACCACGGCCGTCCTCGCGTCCTTCTTCCTGTTCCCGGGGAGCGGGTGCAACGGGGAGAGCTGCGGCGACGCGTCGGAGCCGACCGTCGTCGCGGTCGGCGAGGTGTCGCCGTCGCCCTCCGCGTCGCCCAACGGCGGCGGAACCGGACCGGACGGGCAACCGACCGGCGGACGGCCGCAGTTGCCCACCGGCGCACCCTCCGCTCCGGTCGGGTCGCCGGGCGACGGCGACCTGCAGTTCTCCGCACAGGTCGACATGCCGCCCGCCCCCGAGGCCCAGACCGCCGACCCGTCGGGGGTCAGCGCGATGATCCACGCGGGCCCGCTGCGTGTCATCACCCCGCCGAGCGCGGGGTCGGGCTTCCTCAAGGTCGACCGCACGACCAGCACGGCGAAGGGCCGTCTGGAACCGCTGCTCGTCCAGGACTTCCGGGGCTCGCACTCCGGTTGGACGCTCACCGCCACCATGTCGGACTTCTCGGTCCCGGGGGGCCGGACGCTCGACGCGGACAACCTCGCGTGGGAGCCGAAGTGCGGCGCCCATCCGGGCGGCGAGCCGTACCCCAGCACCGCCGTCCCCGGTTCGCCGGTGTCGGCGGGCCGCACCGCCCTCCTGTGCTCGGCCCCCGCGCTGGCAGGGGTCACAGGAGGCCAGTTCGACGTGGGAGCCGACATCCGGCTCCCCGTGCCCGCCGGATCGACGACATCCGGGAGTTACTCGGCGACTTTGCTGCTGACTTTGGCCTGACCGGCGCACCGGTCGGGTGACCGAAGCAAGGGGGCAAGTCCCGCCCCGGAGAAGGGAGTACGCAGTCCGATGGCCACGCGGATGAAAAGAGCCGGCCTCGTCGCGGGGGTGAGCGCGGCGTGTGCGGCCGGGGGGATTCTGGCCCTCGGACCGTCGGCGAGCGCCGCCCCGGCGGCGCGCACCGCGATCGTAGTGCTCGACTGCTCCTGGCAGACCGCGACAGGCGGTACGCCGTACGGCTCGGCCTTCAAGCCGAGTCCCGAACTGGTCATGTCCGTAGGCGAGTCCGCCGCGAGGATCGGCACCAAGGCGGACCTGACGGCCAAGGCCAAGACAGGCCCTCTGCTCACGATCCCGGCCGGTTCCCGGGCGCACGACCTCGCCTACACCGGCGCGTCGCTCACCGCGGACGTCGAGGGCGGCGAGGGGGCCAACGCGTCGGTGACGCTTGCCACTTCCGGCGACGGCGGCACCGTCGGCGCCGACGGCAACGTGACCGTGGGGACCCTGGCGGGGCGGTTCGACCTGCCCAAGGCCGGCTCGTACACAGCCGCTCTGAAGAGCGTGAAGCTGACGTTCCTCGACAAGGGCGACGGCGACAAGGCACTGACGCTGGAGTGCACGGCCACCGGCGCGGCGGGACGCTGGCCCGGTGTGACGGCGTCCTCCGGCGAGTCGCCCTCGAACGGCGGCACGCTGACGCAGGGCGTCAACGCGGGCATGAGCGGGACGCCGACCACGTCCCAGCCGCCGACCGGGACGCCGACGACGGCGACCTCGACGGCGACGCCGACCGCCACGCGTACCACCGCGGCACCGACCACCGCGGCACCCACCACCACTTCCCCGGGCTCGACCGGCGGCCTTGCGCCGACCGGTTCGGGCGGCTCGAAGGTGCTCGCCTTCGCGCTCGTGGCCGCCTCGCTGGTGCTCGGCAGCGTCGCGGTGCTCCTGGCCCTTTCGAACCGCCGAAGGAGCCGTCCACTCACCTGACGCTCATTCAGGAATGCGCGAGGCAGCGTCATCCAACTTCGGAGATTGGGACTACCACCTAATGATGAGAGTCAACAAAAGAGCCGCCGCATTCCTCGGGGCGGTGACAATAGCCGGGAGCGCGGGCCTGGTGACGCTGGCCCCTGCGGCGCTGGCGGGCGAGGTCACCATGACCAGCGACTGCGAAGTGGTCATGAGCGGCGCGACGGTGCTCAACCCCGGACCGGGCGATCAACTGGTCAAGCTCACACTGCAGCCGGCAACGGCAGCCAAGGGAGCGACGGTCCAGGCCACGATCGACCTCGGCCAGATGCCGTTCAACAGCCCCGCGTCGATCACCGGCGCGAAGTCCGTGACGACGCTCAATCTGGAGATGAGCGGGGCCAAGACGGGGACGCTGGCACTTGTCAGCGCCGAGTCGACCGACAACATCGTCGGCGGCCAGCCCATCGACCCGAAGCCCTTCACGGTCGACTTCGAGGTGCCTGCGGATGCCGCCGTGGGGGATCTGAAGCTGACTCCCAAGTCCATGGTCACGGACACCAACGCGGTGCTCGGGGGGAGCCCCGTGGTCACCAAGACGACGTGCGGCTATGTGCCCAAGACCGGTGACGGCGTGGTCGCCACGCTTGCCGTGACCGAGCCCGCGACCCCGGCCGGCACCGTCTCCGTGGCCGAGACGACGGTCGAGGCGGGCGCGACGGTCACCGTCTCCGGTGAGAACTGGAAGGCCGCCCTGGGCAAGGTTCAGCTCTGCGACGCGTCGAGTGCCTGCAAGGACATCACCGGCGTCACGCGCACCGAGGCGGACAACAAGATCGCCGGCACGCCGACGATCCCGGCCGACACCGCGGGCGGCAAGTACAAGATCAAGGTCGCGTACGCCGACGGTGTCAGCGCGCTCAGCAACGAGTTCACCGTGAAGGCCCCGAGCATCGAGCTCGACCCCGTCGAGGGCCCGGTCGACACCGAGGTGAAGGTCACCGGCAAGGACTTCCCCGCGGGCAAGTCCGTCGAGGTGGTCGGCCTCAAGGGCGACACCGCGACCGAGGACACGGCGACCGGCACGGTCAAGGAGGACGGCACCTTCACCGTCGACCTGACGGTCAAGAACAAGGACACGACCAAGATCAAGGCCACCGCCGACGGCAAGTCCGCGGTCGCCAACTTCAAGGTCACGACGACCAGTCCGTCCCCGTCCCCGTCCCCGAGCACGACCCCGCCGGTCATCAAGGACCCGAACGGCAAGCCGGTCCAGATCAAGTACAGCTGCCTGACCGCGGACAGCCCGCTGCCCTCCGCGGTGGGCCCGTTCGAGGCGACGCGGGAGATCACCATCCTCCTGCCGTCGGCCGGCGACCCGAACGAAGAGGTCGACGTGAGCGCGTCGTTCAAGGACGACGTGGTCGGCGACATGCCGAACATTCCGATTCCCAACATCATGCTCAAGATCTCCCCGAGCCTCGACGTCAAGGTGACCGACGACGCGGGCGGCACCGGCAAGATCACGCTGAACGCGGCCAGCCCGCCGGAGTTCCCCCTGGTGGCCGGACAGCCGATGAAGGCCGGTCCGTTCACGGGCAAGTTCAAGATTCCCGGTGGCGGTCTGTTCTCGTTCTTCCCGGGCGAGCTGCGCATCACCACCCAGGCCGGGGGCATCCCCACGCCGACGCACACCGTCTGCACCCTCAAGAACGATCCGGCCGCGTCGGCCACCCTCAAGGCCGAGGGTGCGCGCGGCCAGCTGCCCAGCACCACGGGCGGCAGCAGTTCCGGCGCCGCCGCCAGCGGCGACCTGGCCAAGACCGGCTCGGGCGGTTCCACCATCGGCGCGTTCGCGCTCGTCGCCGGCACCACGGTGCTCGCGTCGGTCGGCGTGCTGCTGCTCATCACGCGCCGCCGCCGCACCGTCGTCGGAAGCTGACGTACGGGACGGACGGACCGCGGAGATGAGTGACACCGCATGACGCCGAAAGGCTAGGAAGGGTCCTCCTCCCGGGATCTCCCGGGAGGAGGACCCTTCGCGTACTGTGCCTCCCGGGAAGATCCCGAGAGCGGCAAGTGGTCAGGCGCACAACGATGAAGGGACCGCGATATCCGATGGCTCGACGTATAGCCAGAGCCGGGTTCGCCCTGGGACTGACGTCCGCGACCCTTGCCGCGTCCGTGGTGGGCCTCGCCCCGCCCGCGTTCGCCGGGCAGGTCGGCATGCAGGTCAACTGCCAGCTTCCGCTCGACCAACCCTCCGCCACCGGTGAGCAGTTGGTGACTCTGGAGGGACCCGCCGAGGCGGTGCGCCCCGGTTCCAAGGTCAAGATCCGGGTGACGCTCGGGCCCAACATCGCGACCAGCCCCATCGCCTTCCCCGGCACCCCGCTCACCCCGTCGATCGACCTCACCATGACCGGCGGTGCGACAGGCACCGTGCGTCTGCTGGGCCCCCAGATGCTCGTCGACATCCCCGGCCACCCGAACCTCATCGTCGTGCCGCCCTACGAGGGCGAGTTGACGATCCCGATAGAGGCTCGCGGCGACATCTCGCTGACCCCGGGGAAGATGGTCACCAACACCGCGATCTTCGGTGTGCAGACCACGACTTGCACCCCGATTTCCCCGGTCGAGGTGTCCACGGTCGTCAAGATCACCGCCCAGGACCCGCCGCTCGGCCCCGCGCAGGGACCGGCGGGCTCGACCGGCCAGGAGGCGCCGCAGAGCGTCGTCCCGGCCGCCCCGCCGAGCGACCTCCCGGCGTTCGGTACGGCGACCGCCACCGCGCCCGTGGAGCCCGAGCCGTCCAGTGCCACCGTCAAGGCCGAGGGCTCCGCGGCCTCGTCGGACGACGGGCTGTCCGGTGCCGCGATCTTCGGCATCGCGGCCGGCGCCCTGGTGCTCCTCATGGCCGTCGTCACGATGCTCATGTCCTGGCGTCGGCACACCGAGGACGACTGACCCGACGACCGGCCGAAGGTGCCGGCCCGCGAACGACCCGCGGGCCCAAAACCACCCAGCGTCAAGGCATTTGCACACTCGGAAAGCGGCACGCGGCACGAATTCCGCGGTGCCGCTTTCCCTTTGGCATTTCGTCTTGACTTCCCCTGATGTCCTTGGCTGAATTAGGCAACCGATTTTTCGGTAACACGTTCCACCCAGCACAGGACGGCCTCGGGGGCGCCAGCCTGTTCGGCGGACGGCAACCTTCCCTTTTTCTGCATCCTCCCGGGGCCGTGTCCGACTGCCCCGCTCCCCGGCGGCGGCAGCAGCGCCTGCAAGGGAGTTGCACTCTGTGATGTCCGCATTTCCGCGAAGAATCACCGCCGCGTTCGGAGCCGCGGTGCTCGCCCTCGGCGGTCTGACGGCTCTGGCCCCGACCGCGTCCGCAGGTACGACGTCCGTCGACAGCACCTGCGACACACCCCTCGGGCCGCGCACCGGTCCGCAGCAGATCAGGGTCGACTTCCTGGAGACCCGTTCCATCGGCGGAGTCCAGACGAAGGCGTACGTCGACCTGGGCACCACACCCCTGGCCGGGCTTCCGGCCGGCTCCACGGTTTCGGTCGACCTCACGCTCGCCTACGCCGTACCCGGCTGGAGCACCGCGGGCACGCTCGTGCTGACCGGCGAGGAGACGCCGGTGGCGGACACGCCCGGGCGCCTGGACCCGCCGCCCGCCATCGCCACGTTCACCGTGCCGCGGGTGGACACCATGCAGCCGTACGTCTTCGTCCCGATCGCGGCGACCGTGAAGCTGCACGTTCCGGGCTCCGACTTCGCCCCCATCCGGTGTTCCTTCTCCGGCGGCGGCGTGGTCGAGTTCCTCACGGTCGACAACATGCCGTTGATCGTGGACATCGGCATCTCGCCCCGGGTGGTCGACAGGGGCGAGACACTGCGCGCCAGCGGCGCCGGTACCGCTCAGGCCCTCGAGGGATTCGATTTGTGCACGGGAGGTTCGTGCACGCCGATCACTCCCGACAGCGTGACCTACGGGTCGATGACGTACCAGGCGTTCTTCACCGTCGGACCGCACATGACCCCGGGCGCCCACACCATCGAGGCCCGACTCGCCTGGGACTACCGCGCCCGGAGCCAGCGCTTCCTCGTCAGGCCGAGTGCGGCAACCACCCCGCCACGGCCGATCACCTCCACGGTCGACGGCGAGATCAACCCCGGCACGCTGGTGATGTCCCAGTCGGGAACGGGTGTTCGGCTCTCGCCGGTTGTGCTCGACGGCAAGCCGCAGCAGATGGCCGGGGCGCTGAACCAGATCTCCGTCAAGGACTTCCGGGGCACCACGCTCGGCTGGGACCTGACCGGGCAGCTCACGGACTTCGTGTCGCCGGAGCACGGCGGCGCCGTCCCCGCCGGCGCCGCCTCGTGGACGCCGTCCTGTGCCATCACCAACCCGGAATCCCCGAGCCGGGTGGCCGCGGGGTCGAGCGGTGCCCTGGGGCTGCTGTGCCGGCAGGGGGCGAACCCGGCCGGAGCGGTCTCGGGCGGCGAGTTCACCGGCGACGCGGCCCTGCGCGTGGCGGTCCCGGCCTGGCAGCTGTCCGGCACGTACACGGCACAGCTCACCCTGACGCTCATCTGACGGCCGCGCACGCACTCGCGGGTGCCGGAACCCCCGGGAGGGGGTCCGCACCCGCGAGACGCCGTCCCGGCCCTGCCGGAGCACGTGTCCGAAACCGCCCGGTAACCCGCTTCGACCGCACTTCTCCGGGACAGGTACGGGACCAGCGGGCCGTTGGGTTCTACGATCGGGCCATGACCCGCGTACTGCTCGCCGAGGACGACGCCTCAATTTCCGAGCCCCTGGCACGCGCGCTGCGCCGCGAGGGCTACGACGTCGAGGTGCGTGAGGACGGACCGACGGCCCTGGAGTGTGCCGCACAGAGCGGGGTCGACCTGCTCGTGCTGGACCTCGGGCTGCCCGGGATGGACGGCCTGGAGGTCTGCAGACGACTGCGCGCCGAAGGGCACGGGTTCCCGGTGCTCGTGCTCACCGCACGCGCCGACGAGGTCGACACGGTCGTCGGCCTCGACGCCGGCGCCGACGACTACGTCACCAAGCCGTTCCGGCTCGCCGAGCTGCTGGCACGCGTCCGCGCGCTGCTGCGGCGCGGCGCCGCCGAGGTGGGCCAGGGGGTGCACGGCGTCCGGATCGACGTCGACTCGCACCGGGCCTGGATCGGCGAGGAGGAACTCCAACTCACCGCCAAGGAGTTCGACCTGCTGCGCGTCCTGGTACGGGACGCCGGCCGGGTCGTGACGCGCGACCAGCTCATGCGCGAGGTGTGGGACACCACCTGGTGGAGCTCCACGAAGACCCTCGACATGCACATCTCGTGGCTCCGCAAGAAGCTCGGCGACGACGCCGGCAACCCGCGCTACATCACGACCGTGCGCGGCGTCGGATTCCGTTTCGAGAAGAGCTAGCCGGCGGGGGAAGGAACTCGGAACGGCCGTATCTGTGCGTCGCAGGCTCATCAACGCCACTTTGGGCGTCGTGCTCGTCGTGGTGGCCGTGCTCGGCATCCCGCTCGCCTTCGTCGAGACCAACGCGATCGAGACCACCGCGCGCGACAACCTCAAGGCCGAGGCGTCCCGCCTCCTGGAGACCGTCGAACTCCGGCTCGCGGCCGGCGAGGAGCCGGACACCGCGCTGCTGGCCCGCCAGGTCACGTCGCCGCGGTACGCCACCATCACCATCCCGGGCCGTCCCACGCTGGCCTTCGGCAGCAAGCCCAAGGGCAAGTCCTTCGACGTCACGATGAGCGGGGCGTTCGGCGAGCAGGTGACCGTCTCCGAGTCCCGGACCCGGGTCACCCGCGAGGTACGCGAGTCGCTGCTGCTGATCCTCGGCGTGGCCCTGCTGGCGGTGGCCGCGGCCGCCGCGCTGGCGGTGTGGCAGGCCCGGCGCCTCGCGCGCCCGCTGACCGACCTGGCGGAGACCGCCGAGCGCCTCGGCTCGGGCGACCCGCGGCCCCGGCAGCGCCGCTACGACGTACCGGAGCTGGACCGGGTGGCCGAGGTGCTGGACCAGAGCGCGGAGCGGATCGCCCGGATGCTGACCGCGGAGCGCCGCCTGGCCGCCGACGCGTCCCACCAGCTGCGCACGCCGCTGACCGCGTTGTCGATGCGGTTGGAGGAGATCATCGCGACGGAGGACCCGGGGACCGTCAAGGAGGAGGCCGCGATCGCGCTGTCGCAGGTGGAGCGGCTCACCGACGTCGTCGAGCGGCTGCTGACCAGCACGCGGCGCGGGGCGGCCGGCCGGGACCCGCGGACCGCGTCGGCGGTGACGGTGCGCGTCGACGACGTCGTACGGCAGCAGGTCGACGAGTGGCGTCCGGCGGTGGCGAGCGCGCACCGGGTGATCCGGGTCTCGGGGGAGCCGGGGCTCGTGGCGGTCGCCACGCCGGGGGCGCTGGCCCAGGTGCTCGCGACGCTGCTGGAGAACGCGCTGATGCACGGGGACGGCACGGTGACGATCCGGACCCGGCGTACCGGCACCTCGGTCGTGGTGGAGGTCGAGGACGAGGGCGCGGGGGTGTCGGATGTGCTGGGCGCACGGGTGTTCGAGCGCGCAGTGAGCGGGCGGAACTCGACGGGTCTCGGGCTCGCGGTGGCGCGCGACCTCGCGGAAGCCGACGGAGGGCGCCTGGAGCTGCTGCAACTGCGTCCGCCGGTCTTCGCGGTGTTCCTGGCCGCCTACCCCGCGGAAAGCGCCGGGAAGGGCGGCTGAGGGCCCTTGCGGCGGCCGGAGGGGGTCAGCGCCCGGTGGGCGTCGACTCCTCCTCGACCAGGCGGGCCGCCTCGCGGTCCAGCTCCGCGGAGGTGTGCGTACCGGTGAAGACCCACGTGCGGTACGACCAGAAGCGGAACAGCGTGCCGATCGGCAGGCCGATCGCGTAGTTGGCGATGTTGTTCGCCAGCACGCTCGTGAACCCGAGCGCGTAGTTCGAGATCGCCACGACACCGGCGGTCAGGCCCATGCCGACGCCGCTGAAGACCAGGAAGAGCAGCAGCTCGCGGCGCCGGTCCTCGGAGCCGCGGTGCCGGTACGCCCAGAAGCGGTTGCCCAGGTAGTTGACCGCGATCGCGGCGGCCGTCGCGATGATCGTCGACCGCACCGGGGCGAGGTCGAGGTGGTTCAGGCAGATGTTGAGCACCACGACGTTGACGACGACACCGAAGCCGCCGACCGCGCCGAACTTCAGGAGCTCGTGCACGAGGTGGCGGAAACGCCCGTAGGCGGAGGTCAAGCGCTTGATCATGAGTTACCGCCGGCATTGGACATCGCGGGCTCCGTCGTGGCCGAGGCCTCCGACCGCTTGTGCTTGAACACGAAGGTACGGAAGGCCCAGAACCGGAAGAGTGTCCCCAAGGCCATACCTACGATGTTGCCCGAGATGTTGTCCGCCAGCGTGCTGGTGTAGCCGAGCAGGTTGTTCGAGACAAAGACGCAACTTGCCTGGATCCCCGCCGCAATGGCGCTGAGCACGAAGAACATCGTGTATTCGCGGGTGACGCCGGTGCGCTCGCGGTGGCGGTACGTCCAGTAGCGGTTGCCCACGTACGCGACGATCGTCGCCGGCACCGACGAGATCACCTTGGAGAGGACCGCGTCGAGGCCCAGGTACAGGCAGAGGTTGAAGACCGCGACGTCCACGGCGTAGGCCAGACCGCCCGCGATGAGGAACTGTGTGACCTCGGTGCGGATGCGGGCGATGCGCCCCGGCTCGGCTTCCGATTCCGCGGGGGCGGCGCTCACCGGCTCTCCTGACTGCGCCTCGGGCACACGTGGCTGTAGGGACGACTCACCTCACGAGGGTAGCCGCTGTCCCGGTGTGCCTTCCTGAGCGGGGGACCGACCTGTTGCACAGTCTTTACACGTTCCTCGGCATGACTTGCCCTTGCGTCCTTTCCGCCCCGATACGCGCCCCCGCGCGTCACCGGTCGGGCGGCCAGGTCGGGTGGCCCGACAGACCACTGCCGGTGGCCGGATACCCTTGGTGCCCGTGACATACCCGATCGTCGGCATGGTCGGCGGCGGCCAGCTCGCCCGCATGACCCAACAGGCCGCAATCCCCCTCGGCGTCCGCTTCCGCGTCCTCGCGTCAGGTCCCGACGATTCCGCGGCCCAGGTGGTCGGCGACGCGTTCCTCGGGGACGAGGCGGACCTCGACGACCTGCGCGACTTCGCCCGCTCGTGCGACGTGGTGACGTTCGACCACGAGCAGGTGCCGACCGAGTTCCTGCGGGCCCTGGAGGCCGAGGACATCGCCGTGCGCCCCGGGCCCGACGCGCTCGTCCACGCGCAGGACAAGGGCGTGATGCGCGAACGCCTGGCCGCGATCGGCGTGCCGTGCCCGCGCAACCGCATCGTGGCCGATCCCGCGGACGTCGCCGCGTTCGCGGACGAGGTCGGCGGCTGGCCCGTCGTGCTCAAGACCACGCGCGGCGGCTACGACGGCAAGGGCGTGTGGGTGGTCCGCGACGAGGCCGCGGCCGCGGCGCCCTTCCGGGCCGGCGTCCCGGTGCTGGCCGAGGAGAAGGTCGACTTCGCCCGCGAACTGGCGGCCTGCGTCGTACGCTCGCCGCACGGCCAGGCCGTGGCGTACCCGGTCGTCGAGTCGGTCCAGGTGGACGGCATCTGCCACGAGGTCATCGCGCCGGCCCCGGACCTGTCCGAGGACCGTGCCGTCGAGGCGCAGCGCATCGCACTCACCGTCGCGGGGGAGCTGGGGGTGACCGGGCACCTCGCGGTCGAGCTCTTCGAGACGCGCGACGGCCGCATCCTGGTCAACGAGTTGGCGATGCGGCCGCACAATTCCGGCCACTGGACCATCGACGGGGCCGTGACGTCGCAGTTCGAGAACCACCTGCGGGCCGTCCTGGACCTGCCGCTCGGCGACCCCCGGGCGCGGGCCAAGTGGACGGTCATGGTCAACGTGCTCGGCGGCGACTACCCCGACATGTACCACGCGTACCTGCACGTCATGGCCCGCGACCCGGGCGTGAAGGTCCACATGTACGGCAAGGACGTCAAGCCGGGCCGCAAGGTCGGCCACGTCACCGTCTGCGGCGACGACCTGGACGACGTGCGCGCACGTGCCGACCACGCCGCGGCCTATCTGCGAGGGAGCATCACCGAATGACGGCACGGACCGCGTCCCCGGTAGTCGGGATCGTGATGGGCTCGGACTCGGACTGGCCGGTGATGAAGGCCGCCGCCGAGGTCATGGACGAGTTCGGGATCGCGTACGAGGCCGACGTCGTCTCGGCGCACCGCATGCCGCGCGAGATGATCGCGTACGGCGAGAACGCCGCCGGGCGCGGCCTGAAGGCGATCATCGCGGGTGCCGGCGGCGCCGCCCACCTGCCGGGCATGCTCGCGTCGGTGACCCCGCTGCCGGTCATCGGCGTGCCGGTGCCGCTGAAGTACCTCGACGGCATGGACTCGCTGCTGTCGATCGTGCAGATGCCCGCGGGCGTGCCGGTCGCGACCGTCTCGGTGGCGGGCGCCCGCAACGCGGGGCTGCTGGCCGTGCGCATGCTCGCCGCGCACGACCCGGTGCTGCTGGAGCGCATGACCGCGTTCCAGGCGGACCTGAACGCCCAGGCCACCGAGAAGGGCCGCAAGCTCCGCGAGGAAGCCGCGCGTTAGCCCGTCCGGGTGATCAGACCACCGCGCTGGTGAGGCCGATGCGCTGCAGGGTGACCGCCGCGCAGCGGTCCATGACCATGTCGAGTCCGGCGGCGGTGGTGCGCTCGTATGCGGCCATGTCCACCACGTCGAGCTGGAACCACACCGCCTTGGCGCCGACCTTGACGGCCTGGTCGGCGATGTCCCCGGCGGTCTCCGAGTTCACGAAGACCTCGACCACGTCGACCGGGAACGGGACGTCGGCCAGCGACGCGTAGCCGCGCTCGCCGTGCACCGTCTCCGCCCGGGGGTGGACGGGCACGATGCGCTTGCCCCATTGCTGGAGGTGGGCGGCCACCCCGAAGGCCGCGCGGTGGGAGTTGGTGCTGAGCCCGACCACGGCCCAGGTGCGGTGGGAGAGGATGCGCCGGATGGTCGCGTCGTCGCCGTACGGCATGCTGTGCCCCTCACGGTGTTGGGGATCGGTGCGTGTTGGGGATCGTGCGGCCGCTTCGTCCGCACTCCATCGTGCGCCTCGTCGGCTTGCGGGTCGAGGGCGGAACCACAGGATTCGCGGCGGTTTTACCGGCCCGAAACAGTCGGGTCAGGCGCCGATCAGCCGGGGCCACTCGATGGCCGGGCAGCGGTCCACGACCACCTGGAGGCCCTCTTCGAGGGCGAGCTTGATCGCGTCTTCGTTGATCACGTCGAGCTGGTACCAGACGGCCTTTGCGCCGATGGCCGCGGCCTGCGCGGTCACCGCCTCGGCGAGGCCGGCGTTGACGAACACGTCGACGACGTCGACCGGGAAGGGGATCTCCTCCAGCAACGCGTAGCCCTGCTCGCCGTGGACCGCCTCGGCCTTCGGATGGACCGGCACGATCCGCTTGTCGTGGCCCTTGAGGAATCCCGAGACGCCCCACGCGGGGCGGGCCATGTTCCCGCTCAGGCCGACCACGGCCCAGGTGCGGTGGGTGATCAGGAAATCCCTGATCGCCTGATCGTCGGTGATGACCCCGTCAGCGACATATGCCATGCGGCCCATCGTGCCCTGCGGACCGCCGTCCCACCACAGGACGGCACGCGGTCAGGGCCGTCCGAGTGCCCGGAAAGTCCACCCCGCGGCCCGCCAGCGCGGCGCGTCGAGGGCGTTGCGGCCGTCGATGATGTGCCGCTCGGCAACGATCGCGCCCAGTTCCTCCGGGTCGATGTCGCGGAATTCCCGCCACTCGGTCAGGTGCAGGACGACGTGCGCGCCGCGGGCCGCGTCGAAGGCGGTGTCGGCGTACGCCAGCCCCGGGTACATCTTGCGGGCGTTGTCGGTCGCCTTCGGGTCGTAGACGGTCACCTCGCCGCCCTGCAACTGCACTTGGGCGGCGACGTTGAGGGCGGGCGAGTCGCGGATGTCGTCGGACTCCGGCTTGAACGCGGCGCCGAGCACCGCGACCCGGCGGCCCAGGAAGCCGCCGCCGCACGCGTCGCGGGCCAGGTCGACCATCTTGAAGCGGCGGCGCATGTTGATCGCGTCGACCTCGCGCAGGAACGTCAGCGCCTGGTCGACGCCCAGTTCGCCGGCCCGGGCCATGAACGCGCGGATGTCCTTGGGCAGGCAGCCGCCGCCGAAGCCGAGCCCGGCGTTGAGGAACAGGCCGCCGATGCGCGGGTCGTACGACAGCGCCTCGGAGAGCCGGGTGACGTCCGCCCCGGCCGCCTCGCACACCTCCGCCATGGCGTTGATGAACGAGATCTTGGTGGACAGGAAGGCGTTGGCGGAGACCTTGACCAGCTCGCTGGTCGCGAAGTCGGTTGCCAGGAACGGCACACCGGCGTCGAGCAGCGGCGCGTACACCTCGCGCAGGCGGGCCTCGGCGGCCTCGGAGCGTACGCCGACCACCAGGCGGTCGGGGCGCAGCGTGTCCTTGATGGCGTGCCCCTCGCGCAGGAACTCGGGGTTCCACGCGAGTTCGGCGGCCTCGCCAACCGGGGCGAGCGCGCTCAGGCGGTCGGCGAGCCGGGCCGCGGTGCCCACCGGGACGGTCGACTTGCCGACCACCAGGCAGGGGCGGACGAGGTGCGGGGCGAGGGCGTCGATCGCCCGGTCGAGGTAGCTCGTGTCGGCCGCGAACTCGCCTTTGAGCTGCGGGGTTCCGACGCAGACGAAGTGCACGTCACCGAACGCGGCGGCCTCTTCCGCCGACGTCGTGAAGCGCAGCCGGCCGGACGCGAGGTGCGGGGCGATCAGGTCCTCGAGGCCGGGCTCGTAGAAGGGGACGCGGCCCGCCTGGAGGTCGGCGACCTTGTCGGGGTCGACGTCGACACCGATCACCTCGTAGCCCAGCTCGGCCATGCATGCGGCATGCGTCGCGCCCAGGTAGCCGGTGCCGATCACGGTGATGCGGGGCGCGGATGCCACACCGCCTCCATACGTTGTCGATTTCGCCGTCGTGCCTACCCCCGGATCGTAGTCGTCCGCCGCGCGCCGCACCGGCCGTCGGCGTACGCCCACCTGTCGCGTGGTCGTCGTAGAATCGTCCTCAGCGATTGCTACTGACGAGTAACAAAAGTCTCGTCATCAAGAGAGGCAGGCCCGCACGTGGCAGGACGAGGCGATTTCGATCTGTTCCGCATCGGCGAGGAGCACGAGATGCTCCGCGACTCGGTGCGGGCGCTGGCCGAGGCGAGGATCGCGCCGTACGCGGCCGACGTCGACGAGCAGGGCCGCTTCCCGCAGGAGGCGCTGGACGCGCTGACCGCGAACGACCTGCACGCGGTGCACATCCCGGAGGAGTACGGCGGCGGCGGCGCCGACGCCCTCGCCACGGTGATCGTGATCGAGGAGGTGGCCCGCGTCTGCGCGTCCTCCTCGCTCATCCCCGCGGTCAACAAGCTCGGCACCATGCCGCTGATCCTGTCCGCCTCCGAGGAGCTGAAGAAGCAGTACCTCGCGCCTGTCGCGCGCGGCGACGCGATGTTCTCCTACTGCCTGTCCGAGCCCGAGGCCGGCTCGGACGCCGCCGGCATGAAGACGCGCGCGGTCCGCGACGGCGACTTCTACGTCCTCAACGGCGTCAAGCGGTGGATCACCAACGCCGGCGTCTCCGAGTACTACACCGTCATGGCGGTCACCGACCCCGCGCAGCGCTCGCGCGGCATCTCCGCGTTCGTGGTCGAGAAGTCCGACGAGGGCGTCTCCTTCGGCGCGCCGGAGAAGAAGCTCGGCATCAAGGGCTCCCCGACCCGCGAGGTCTACCTCGACAACGTGCGGATCCCCGCGTCCCGCATGATCGGCGACGAGGGCACCGGCTTCGCGACCGCGATGGCCACCCTGGACCACACGCGCGTGACCATCGCCGCGCAGGCGTTGGGCATCGCGCAGGGCGCTCTCGACTACGCCAAGGGCTACGTCAAGGAGCGCAAGCAGTTCGGCAAGGCCATCGCCGACTTCCAGGGTGTCCAGTTCATGCTGGCCGACATGGCCATGAAGCTGGAGGCGGCCCGCGCGCTCACCTACCAGGCCGCGGCGAAGTCGCAGCGCAACGACCCCGACCTCACCTTCCACGGCGCCGCGGCCAAGTGCTACGCGTCCGACGCGGCGATGGAGATCACCATCGACGCCATCCAACTCCTGGGCGGCTACGGCTACACCCGCGACTACCCGGTCGAACGCATGATGCGCGACGCGAAGATCACGCAGATCTACGAAGGCACGAATCAGGTCCAGCGCATCGTGATGGCGAGGAACCTGCCGAAGTAGGGAGCGGGCAGGTCGCCGCGCGCTTGCCGTGGTCCACTGCCGGAGATCGTGGGCGTGTGTTGTCGTTGCCGTCGAACAAGGCCTCTGGTCAGGTGGTGAGTTGGTTGCGGATTCGGGTGAGTTTGGTGGTGGCGGTGTCGGCCTTGGTCATGCGGCAGATCGCGAGGGCGGCGTCGATGCGGGTGATGGCCAGGGCGGGCATGTCCAGGTCGGCGTGTTCGATGCGGGCGGCGATGGTGACGATCGCGGTGTAGCGGTCCTGGAAGCGCGGGAGCGTGATCTCCAGGCGGGCGGCGGCCCGGTCGGCGAGTGCGAGGGCGGCGTCGTTGCGGTCGGCGGTCCACAGGGCCTCGGTCCATTCGGCTTCGGTGTCCGCGCGTTCCAGCGCGCGGTCGAGGTCGGGGCCGTCGGCGGCCGCCGCGTCGAGGAGCGCGGCGGCCTCGGCGAAGTACGCGATGCCCCGGTCCACGGCGGCGGTCTCGGTGCCGGGGGCCGGTGCCGGGGCGCGGTTCTCGACGAGGTTCCACCCGGCCGCGCGCAGCAGGCGGATGACCGTGCCCGGGCGGTCCAGGGGGCGCATGGCGTCGATCGCGGCCCCGAACGCCCGGTCGGCGGCCTCGCGGCGGCCCGCCCGCGCGAGGGCGAGAGCGGCCTCCGCGGCGATCTCGGCGTGCATCTCGGCGTCGCCGCCGTGCGCGGTGTCACGAGCTAGCGCGGCCAGGACGTCCGCCGCCTCGGCACCGTCGCCGAGCGCGGCCAGGCCCGCGGCGAGTCGGCGACGGGCGTGCCAGGCGGCCTCCTCACCGAGGAACTCCGCGATGTCGGGCAGGCTTTCCTCCAGTACGGCGACCGCGTCCGCGGCCCGGCCGGCGTTCTGGAGGAGTTCGGCCAGTCCGCGGCGGGCGTACGCGGCGCCCGGGCGGTCCCCGAGGCGGTCGAACTCGTGTGCGGCGCGCACCGCGTAGTCGCGGGCGCTGTCCGGGCGGGTGGGGGCGGTCGAGTTCGCCAGGCCGACCAGGACCTCCGCGTAGTCCTCGGCGGTGTCCATGCTGTCGCGGGCGGCATCGTGCACCGCCAGGTACGCCAGTTCCGCACCCGCCCAGTCCCCTTGGTGGAGAAGGAGGCTGCCGAGCACCCGGCCCGGCTGCACCGCCTGCCACGGGCGGCCCGCGGCGTGGCAGAGGTCGACGACGGTACGCAAGTGCCGTACGGCGGCTTCGCGGTCGCCGTCCAGGAGCGCGAAGTGCGCCCGGGCCTCGGCGACGTCGGCCTGGCGGGCGGGCAGGGTGAGGCGTTCGGCGACGGCCGCCAGCCGGTCGACCTCGGCTTCGGCCGCCGCGCGGGCGGCCTGGACGGGCTGGACGGGCTGGACGGCTTGAGCGGTGGTTGCGACGGCCCCGATGTCTGCGGTGTCCCGCGCGGCTTCGTGGTCCACGCCGCGCCCGTCGTACGCGTGGTCGTCGTCCTCGTGCTCTGCGTCGTAGTCCGCCTCGTGCTCCGCGGATGCGCCCGCGTCGACCCTGCCGTCCTCCCCGTGGCCCAGTTCCTCCCCGTCGTCCGGGCCATCCGGCAAGGCGTGCGCGTCACCCGCCGCGCCCGCCGCGAGCATGCGCATGCGGGCGGCGGTCGCGCGGGCCATCAGGACGGCCGCCAAGTCCTCGTCGTCGGCGCGGCCGGCTTCCACCAAATCGGTGACGTCGTCGGTGACCGCGTCGAGGTCCGGCTCCGGGGCCGGACCGGGGATCCGCGGCGCATCCGGGTGCAGCGCCGCGACGATCGCCCGGGACCGCGCGACCGCGGCCTTGCCCGGGAGACCGGCGCGGTCGAACGCCTCGGCCGCGGCGCGGAATCCGGTCATCGCGGCGCCTGCCTCCCCGCGACCCAGGAGCACCAGGCCCCGGGACAGGGCCAGTTCGCCGACGGCCCGGTCCGGCGGCTCGGCACCGCGGTCCTCGACCGCCCGGGCGTACTGCTCCCAGACCAGGTGTGCCCGCGGGTGGGCGACGGCGTCGAGCGCGCGGGCGTCCGCGAGGAGTTCGTCGAGCGGCACCGCGGCCGGGGGAGGTACGGCCGCGGGGCGGGCGGCGGGCGCCGCGGTCAGCGCGGAGCGTACGCCCAGCGGCAGCGAGTCGGCCAGCGGCTCGCGGCCGAGCCGCTCGCGCAGCGTCGCACCGACGAAGTCGGAGCCGTTGCGTTCGTCGAAGCGCGCTGCGAGGCCGGCCAGTTCACGTTCCAGGACGGCCAGGATGCCCGCCGCCGTGCCGTCCGTCCCGGACATCGGCGTGACCGGCAGGTCCCCCCGGCCCAGGGCGACGAGACGACGCAGCAACACCACGACACCACCGAGGAATTCGAGGCGGTCCATCGCGGAACCCGAGGCGTCGGAGAGCCACAAGCGGTGGTCCGCGACGATCTCGACGCCCCGTCCCTCGTTGCCGGTGAGCGCGCAGAACTCGATGTGCCGCCCGACGATGTCGTGCATGCCGGCCTGGCCGCGCACCATGCGGTACCCGCGCAGGTGGTTGGCCCGCGCCTCGTCGAGCCGGTCCAGGCGCACCAGCGGGATCAGCGAGTCGGACAGCGTGATCTGCGGTTCCTCGGCGCACGACCGCGCACCGGACAGCGTGGGCCCGAAGATCTCCAACGCCCGTGCGTCGTCGCGCTGCTGGGTCAGCCAGCGGCCCTGCTCGCGGCGCTCGCACGCGTCGCAGTCCGTCAGCGCGTCCCGGTCGGCCGCGAGCCACGCCTCGAACTCACGGGCGGCACCGGCCTTGTCGCCGGTGTGGTCGTACAGGTAGAAGCGGCACTTGTGGACCGGCCGCATGCTGTGGCCCGCCGTGCGGTAGCGCCGCTCCAGGTCGTCGAGGAAGCGGCGGATGGTCGCCAGCGGCACCTCCGGAACGCTGAGCAGCGACGACGTGACCCACTTCAGGTACCAGAAGACGTAGTGCGTGAGCCCTTCGTCGAAGGAGGCGGGCTGCGTGTCGAACAGACGGAGGAGACGCCCCATCGAGACCGCGCTCTTCGGTGATTCGCCGCCGTAGTTGTACGCGACGATCGTCCCCACCAGGGCGTGCCCGACCAGCGCCGTGTCACCGACCCGCTCGGCCGCCGCGAGCAGGGCCTCCGCCTGGGCGCAGCGCGTGGTCCCGTACGGTTCCGCGCGCACGCGCTCGGCGGCGGCGTGGAAGGTCCCCGCGTCGATCACGTCGTCGAACATGCCCGTGCTCCCCGTCACTTGTCCTCGGCCTCGCTTGTTCTCGGCCGCACCTGTCCCGGCCGCACGATCGTCGGCCGCACGGTCCTCGGTGTCACTTGTCCTCGGTGGCCGTCGTCCGCACCGCACGCTCCAGCAGCCCCAGGAACGAACGGTTGAGCAGCGCACTCTCCTTCGCCGACACCGGGCGCCGACTGAGCAGCAGTGCCTGGCCGTACAGCCCTTCCACCGTGGTACGCGCCAGTTCGGCGTCGTCCACCGTCAGGATGCGCCTGACCAGCGGATTGAGGTGGTTCAGGACGAGCCGGGCGCGGGGCGCGTCGCCGCGCAGCGAGCCGAGGATCCCCGCCCACACGTCGTCCCCGGCGTCCGCGGCCTCGGACTCGGCCTGCGCGCGGGAGCGTTCGTTGCGCTCGTCCCGCCCGTCGAGCAGCAGCGCCGGGACGGTGACCGGGTGGAACGCCCGCAGCGACGCCTCGCATTCGAGCGGGTCGAGCACCGACCGGGCCAGCGCGAGGAAGGTGCCGGCGGCGAGTTCCGCGGCCGGCTCGACCGCGTCGAGGTGCGCGGTGACGGTGTCCGGGTCGAGCCGGTCGACGACGACTCCGGGGCGCAGCACCGCCAACCGGCGTACCAGGTCCGCGTCGTAGGTGTATCCGCCGTTGACGACGCCCAGCCCGGCCGCCGCCGCGATCGGGGCGATCTGCCGGAACTCGTCGACGGAGTCGGTGAGATGCAGGACCGGGTGGCGGTCGGCGAACTCGTCGAGGCTGACCCGGCCGTCCGTGGTCTCGAACAACAGCCAGGGCAGCATGACTTCGAACAGCTCGTCGTCGTGCTGCGCCATGGCCTTGACGCCGAGCTGGTGGACGCCGAGGAACCGGCCGAGCCGTTCGGGCTCGCCTGCCGCGAGCCCGGTCAGCCACCCGCGCAGGGTGGCGCCGAGGGCGTCGCGTACGGCGGCCAACGCCTCGTCGTCGTACAGGCTTTCCCGCGACGCGGTGGGCCGCAGCGCCTCGGCGTCCACCGCGCAGCGCACGAAGAACGCCCATTCGGGCAGCAGTCCGTCGGCGGCCTCGGTGAGCAGCATGCCCTTGAGGTGCACGCGGTGCCTGCCGCGCATCGCCGGACTGACCGCCGACGGCAGGACGAAGGCCGCGCCGCGCACACCCGCGAGCGGCACGTCGAGGTCCACCACGTCGAGCGGCGGGAACCCGAGGACGTCCTCGCAGTAGCGGGAGAGGGCGAGGTGCCGCGCGGTCGGCGTCGCGTACGTCCGGTCCCACACCGCCGGGGTGTCGCTGATCGGTACGGCGTGCCCGTCGGCGCCCGCGACGGAGATGTCGTACGGCAGCAACGCCCCGAAGTCGCGGGCCAGTTGGGTGACCCGCTCGGTCTCGAACCACTCCTCGCACCCACGCCGGGCACGCAGCAGCACCGTCGTGCCGGGCTCGGCCCGCGCGTCGTCCTTGAGGACCCGTACGCCGTACCGCCCGTCCGCCCTCGCCCGCCACTCGACCGGCGGCGCCGCGGGGTCGGTCGCGGAGCGCGTGACGACGGTGATCTCGTCCGCGACGACGAAGCACGCGAGCAGGCCGATGCCGAACTGGCCGAGGTAGTCGCGCCGGGCGGACTCCAGGTCGCCCCGCTTGGAGCTGCGGCCGATGGTGGCGAGGAAGCGGTGCACGTCCGCCTCGGTGAGACCGACGCCGGTGTCCTCGACCCGGAGTGTCGTGCCGTCCGCGGTGATTCGCACGGCCGCGGGCGCCCCGGGGTCGGTGCCGCGTCGCGCGGTGATCGCGTCGACGCCGTTCTGCAGGAGTTCGCGCAGGTACACCTTGGGACTGGAGTACAGGTGGTGGGACAAGAGGTCCACGAGGCCGCGCAGATCCACCTGGAACGTGTGGTCGTTGACGGGGGCCGGTATCCCGGCCGACCGGCTGTTTGCGTCGGCGGCTTCGGCAGCGTGGTCCATGGGTGACGATGATGTCCGAGAACGCCGACGGCGGGCCAGTCGAAACCGGCCCGCCGCGGGTGCAATGTTCGTCTCGTGTCAGCGCCGGGCCGGTCCCGGCCCGTGTCGCGTCACCGCGGCACCGCGTTGCCGTTGCGCAGCGCGTCGAAGAGCGCCTTCGCCTTGGCGTCGTCCCATTGCACGGTCGATCCGACGCCGCCGCCCGGATTGAAGTCCGGGTTCTTGATCGGCACCGTGATGGTCCCGCTCTTGCTGCCGCCGGAGAGCGAGCCCATGTCCTTGAACAGGCCGTACAGGTCGAAGAGTCCGGACTCGTTGTCGACGATGACCGCGCTCAGGCTCGCGTCGGCCATCGGGAAGCCCTTGAACGGGTTCAGGAGCACCGACGGCGACTTGGCCTTCTTGGCGAGTGCCGCGAGGAACTGCTGCTGGCGCTGCATGCGGCCGAGGTCCGAGGTCGGGTCGAAGTAGCGGGCGCGCACGAACGACAGGGACTCGCTGCCGTTCAGCGTCTGGCATCCGGCCGGGAGGTTCGCACCCGACTTCTGGTCCTTGATCGGCTTGTCGAGGCACAGGTCCACGCCGTCGAGCGAGTCGACGATGCCCACGAACCCGTCGAAGCCGACCTCGGCATAGTGGTCCAGCCGCATGCCGGTGGCCATCTCGACGGTCCGGGCGAGGAGCGGCGCGCCGCCGAGCGCGTACGCCGCGTTGAGCTTGTTCTTCTGCGCCTTGACCTCGGTCTTGCCGTTCTTGTAAGCCGGGATCTGCACGTACGAGTCGCGCGGCAGGCTGATCAGCGTCGTCCCGCCCGCGCCCTTGTGCAGCAGCATCATCGAGTCGGTGCGCTTGCCGGCCGCGTCGCCGGTTTTGAGCTTCTTCTTCTCCTCGGCGGTCAGGCCCTCGCGCGAGTCGGAGCCCACGATGAGCCACGTCGTGCCGGCCGTCGCCGCGGGGCGTCCGTCGTAGCCCTTGAGGACGTCCTCGTGCCGGATCTTGGAGTCGAGCCAGAAGTAGGTGCCGGTCAGGAACAGCAGGACGACGACCAGGAAGACGGTGACCCCGATGAGGATGCGCTTCTTCCAGTTCGGCGGGCCCTTGGGGCGCCGGCGCGACGGTCCGTCGCCGCGTCCCGGTCCGCCGGGGCCGTCCGGTCCGTCCGGGCCGTCGGGCCCGCCCGGCCGGGTGAGCGGTCGGGGCGGGGCGGCCGGCTCGACCGCCGCGGCCTGGGCCGCGGCCTCGTGCGGGGACGGCTGCGCCGGGTAGCCCTGCTGGGGACCGCGGGCGGACGGCGGCAGCACCTCGGTCGGCTGCGCGTCAGGGGATATCGGCGCCCCGTACGGCTGCGCCGGCGGCGGCCCGGGCGGCCGCGATCCGGGCGCGGGAAGCGTGCCCTCCGGCCGTGCGGGAGCGCTGCCGGGCGACGGGATCGTCCCCGGCGGCGGCACCGGCCGTCCGTAGCGGTCACGCGGCAGCACCGCGGTCGGCTCGGATTCGGGCGCGGCGGGCCGGGCGGGCGGCGGGTTCTGATCCCGTCCGTCGCGCCGCGGGCCTCCCCGAAGCCCGTCGTCCTCCGCCCATCCGGGCGACCTTGAGTTCATGTGTACGAACCTGCCATCGTGCGCGTGTGCCCGGCAAACCCCGTACCGGACTACGACGTATCTGTGGCCCGGTTGGTACGTGTGTGTCCGCTTGTTCACCGCCCGGCGCACGCGCTGCCGGTCTCCGCAGCGCTTCGGGGCGGCCCGCGACCTACGCGTCGGCCACGTCCGCCGTGTCCGCCGCGTGCATTCGCGTCGCCGCCGTCACTTGCACACCACCTTGTCGCCCGTGGTCGCGGTGATCGCGGGCGCCGGACCGGAGGGCGAGCCGCCGGTGCTCGGGGCGGCAGGACTGCCCGTGCCGGGGGACAGGGCCGCGGCGACCGGGGTGACCCCGGCGTACTGCGACCCGACGACGACCTCGATCGTCCGGCCCAGCCCCTCGACCGGTTCCAGCTTCGCGCCGGGCAGCGCGGCGGCGACCGTCTGCACCGAGCGGTCCCAGCGCGGGTCGTACCGGACGACGGTCTGCGTGACCCCGGTGACCCCGATCGCCTGCCCGCCGCGCGCGGCGGCGTTCATCCTGAACCCGGCCGCCGACAGGTCGGTGTGCGCGCGGCCGCCCAGCCCCTGTGTGTCGGTGCCGTTGTAGACCTGCACCCACACCTCGGACGGCGGTACCTCGACGGTCACGGGGGCATGGGCCGAGGGGGACTGGCCCTTGCCCGACGGGGTGGGCTTCGGCGGCTCCAGGACGTCGCGGTCGTCGCGGATGGCGTCGAACAGCACGCGCGCGCCGGCGTCGTCCCACAGGACCGTCGACCCCCAGTCCTTGACCTGGTGGTCCATCGTCTTGAGCGGGATCTGGGCGTACGTCACACCCGAGTTGGACATGCCCTTCATCTTGGTGCCGAGGTCGAGCAGGCTCTTTATCCCGAGGTCCTTGTCCACGGTCAGGGAGCCGAGTGCCGCCTCCAGCACGCCCTTCAGCTTGACCGGGTTGGCCAGCGTGCCGGTGCTGGTGGCACGGGCCAGGATCTGCGACAGGAACTTCTGCTGCCGCTGCGTGCGGCCGATGTCGCCGGTCGGGTCGCTGGCGATGTAGCGGGCACGCACGTACTTCAGCGCGTCCACGCCGTCCAGGTGGGTGGTGCCGGCCGGCAGGTCGAGGCCCGACTTGGGGTCCTTGAGCGGCACGGGCGTGCACATGTCGACGCCGCCGAGCTTGTCGACGACATCGACGAAGGACAGGAAGTTCACCTCGATCCAGTGGTCGATCCGGATGTTGGTGGCCCGCTCGACCGTCGCGATGGTCAGCGGGCGCCCGCCCATGGTGTACGCCGCGTTGATCTTGCCCTTGGACTCGCCGACCTGCTGTCCGGTGTGCTTGTTCGTGTGCGCCGGGAAGGTGACGTAGCTGTCGCGCGGGATGCTGACGACCGTCGCCTTGTCGCGCTTGGCGTTGAGGTGGACGATCATCATCGTGTCCGTGCAGTCGCAGCTCTCGCCGCCCGCGTGCAGCTCGTTGAGCCGGGCGCGCGAGACGCCTTCGCGGCTGTCCGTGCCGACGACCAGGAAGTTGAGGTCGTCGTCGGACCCGGTGTCCGGACGGTTGCCCAGGCCCGCGAACGGGTCGACCCGGTTGATCTTGCCGTCCAGGTATTTGACCCAGGCCCAGCCGATGCCGCTGGTGAGCAGGACCAGTACGGCCAGGAACCCGGTGACGGTCATCGCCCAGCGGCGCGTCGGCCGTGCGGCGGGCGGGGTACGTCCGGCTGTCGAATTGCGCGTCGCCATGCCTGGTCTTCCCCTCCTCCGCCCGGTCCGGTCTGCCTCGGGCACCGCTTGACGGCGGCGGTCTGATGGCGGCGGTCTCGCACAACCACTGCCCCGTTCCGCGCGGTTCACCCGGGGGCTGACGCGGAGTCACCACCTTAGGACGGCCCCCGCGGACGTCCGCCGAAGGCACGCCGGGGCGTCCGGAGGAGATGATCAGGCCCCCACGGCCCTCCGTGGGCCGCCGGAGGGTGTCAACACGTTTCTGCTTCCGCAGTACTCTCGGGTCTCGATGAACCCGATCCCGCGTACTCCCGACGCCCATGACCGCCCCGGCGACCTGCCGCCGCTGCCGCCGACGCCGCCGGTGTCGATCGTCATGCCCGTGCTCAACGAGTCGCGCCACCTCGAAGAGGCGGTGCGCCGCGCGCTCTCCCAGGACTACAAGGGCGAGCTGGAACTCGTGATCGCACTCGGGCCGTCGACCGACGACACGGACGAGATCGCGGCCCGGCTCGCCGCGGCGGACCCGCGCGTGCGCACGGTGCCCAACCCGACCGGGCGTACGCCGGCCGCGCTCAACGCGGCCATCAAGGTCGCCCGGCACCCGGTCATCGTGCGCGTCGACGGCCACGGCATCCTGCCGCCCGAGTACGTGCGGACCGCCGTGGCGCTGCTCAGCGACACCGGCGCCGCCAACGTCGGCGGCATCATGGACGCGGAGGGCACGACGGCGTTCGAGGAGGCCGTCGCGGGGGCGATGACGTCCAAGCTCGGGGTCGGCAACGCGCGGTTCCACACCGGCGGCGGCGCGGGTCCGTCGGACACGGTGTACCTCGGCGTGTTCCGCCGCGAGGTGCTGGAACGCCTCGGCGGCTACAACGAGGAGTTCATCCGGGCGCAGGACTGGGAGCTGAACTACCGCATCCGGCAGGCCGGCCACCTGGTGTGGTTCTCGCCGGACCTGCGGGTGTCGTACCGCCCGCGGCCCACGGTGAAGGCGCTCGCCAAGCAGTACTTCCACTACGGCCGGTGGCGCCGCGTCGTGACCCGGCACCACAAGGGCTCGGTCAACCCGCGCTACCTGGCCGCGCCCGTCGCGCTGGTCGCGGTCGTCGGCGGGACGGTCGCGGGCGCGGCCGGGTTCCGGCGCGCGTTCGTGCTGCCTGCCGGGTACGCCGCCGCGATCCTCGCCGGTTCCGTGTGGGAGGGACGCGGCCTCAAGCCCTCCGCGCTCGTCCGGCTCCCGGTCGCGATGGCCACCATGCACGGCTCGTGGGCGGTCGGCTTCCTGAGCAGCCCGCGCGGCCTCGCCGAGCAGGTGGCCACCGGCACCGCCGCCGACATCGGCACGGCCGGGGAGACCGACCCGCGGTGAACATCCTGATGCTCGTCATCACCTCCGTCGCCACCGACACCCGCGTGGTGCGCGAGGCGACGACGCTGGCCGACGCCGGGCACCACGTGCACGTCATCGGCAGGGGCGTGCCCGAGGACTGGACCCCGCCGCGCGGAGTCACCGTCTCGTCCGTCGGCGGCGCCTCGGTCTTCCAGAAGGCCGGGGCACCCGTCGGCGGCGGACGCCGGCTGCCGCCGCACATGCGGGCGGCACGCTGGGCGCTGCTGCCGCAGCACCGCGCGTCCGCGTTCGCCGCGTGGTCCCGCGCGGCCCGCACCGACGCGCTGGCCCGCACCTTCGACGTCGTGCACGCCCACGACTTCAACACCCTCGAACTGGGCGCCGAACTCGCCCGCGAGCGCCACGTGCCGCTGGTCTACGACACGCACGAACTGTGGTCCGGCCGCCCGCGCGTGGGCCGTCCGACACCGGTGCGCGCGGCGCGCGAGGCCAAGGTCGAAGGCGAACTGGGCGCCGAGGCCGCCGCGGTGATCACGGTCGGCGAGGGCGTCGCGGACGCCCTGCGCGCCCGCTACGGCTGGCCGCACGTCACCGTCGTGCACAACACCTTCCCGAGCGGTACGGCCGCCGCCGAGGTGCCGCTGCCGGAGACCCCCGAGGGCGCGGTGTACGCGGGGCGGATCGCGCCGTACCGCGAGATCGAGGCGATCGTCGCCGCCGCCCGCGACCTGCCGGACTTCGAGGTCACGCTGGTCGGGCCGTCCGACGACACGTACCTCGCGGCACTCGACCGGGGGCCCGTGCAGGTCCGCGGCGCGCTGCCGGTGGACGACGTCGACGCGTTGCTGCGGCGTACCGGACTCGCGCTCGTGACGCACTCGGACCGCTGGGAGAACCACCGGCTCGCGATGCCCAACAAGCTGTTCCACGCGGTCCGGGCCGGGGTGCCGGTCGTCGCCACCGACGTGCGCGAACTCGCGCGCGTGGTACGGCAGCACGACCTCGGCACGCTCTACCGGCCGGGCGACGCCGCATCGCTGGCCGCGGCGGTGCGCGAGGCCCGCGACCGCTACCCGGAGCTCCTGGCCAACGTGCGCGCCGCGGAACCGCTGCTGTCCTGGGAGCACGACGCCAAGACGCTGCTCCGGCTGTACGCGGACCTCCCCGTGCCCGACCGCGCCTCCTGACCCCCCGTCCGCACACCCCGTCCGCGAACGCAGGAAGACACGCCGCCATGACGTCACTCCGGGTTCTCTACGCCCCCCGCGACATCGCCGGACAACCCAGCACCTGGGCACGCGGACTGCGCGCGCTCGGCGTCCACGCGGAGGTGTGGAGCTTCGGGGAGCCGGCCTTCGGCATCGTGCCCGACCGGGTGTGGGACGCCGACCGCCTGCTCGCCGAACCCGACTACCGCTGGCAGGTCCTCGACCACGCGGTCCGCAACTTCGACGTCTTCCACTTCCAGTACGGACGCTCGCTCCTCAACGCCCACGAGCCGCTGCTGCCCGCCCTGTGGGACCTGCCGCTGCTGCGCTCGCTCGGCAAGAAGGTCTTCATGCACTGGCACGGCTCCGACGTGCGGCTGCGCAGCGTGCACATGGAGCGGGAGCCCGACTCGTACCTCAAGGACGCGGTCGTCGACGAGGTGCGCATCCACGCCATGGTCGAGATCGCCCGGCGGCACAGCGACCGCATGTTCGTCTCGACGCCGGGCCTGCTCGACTACGTGCCGGACGCCGAGCTCGTCCCGCTGGCCGTCGACGCCGACGCGTGGCGCACCGAGCGCGGGCCGGAGCCGCGCGTGCCGGTGGTCGTGCACCTGCCGTCCAAGCGCGCCACCAAGGGCTCGCACCTGGTGGACGCCGCGCTGGTGCCGCTGCACGAGGAGGGCGTCGTCGAGTACCGGCCGCTGTCCGGCCTCTCGCACAACCAGGTCAAGGCCGAGTTCGCGCGCGCCGACATGATCGTGGACAGCCTGACCATCGGCGACCACGGCATGGTGTCGGTCGAGGGCATGGCCTGCGGCGCGATCGCCATCGCGCACGTGCACGAGCGCAACCGCGCCCGGGTGCCCGGCTGCCCGGTGGTCGAGGCGGTCGGCGCCGACCTCGGGGACGTCGTACGCCGCCTCGCGGGCGATCCCGGCGAACGCGCGCGGCTGCGCGTCGAATCGGTGGAATGGGTGCACAAGCGCCACGATCTGGGCACCGTGGCACGGCAGTTGCTGGACGCGTACCGCGAGCCCCCGGTCAAGGTCGTCGCCGACCGGCCCGACTGGCCGGTGGTCGAAGGCCGGGGCCGCATCGCCGCCCTGGAGGCCGAGCTGTCGCGGCTCCGCCAGGCGCTGGGCCGCCAGGGCGCCCGCGCCGCGACGGTGCCGCCGCGGTCGGTGCGCGACCGCATCGAGGACAACCCCCGCGCGCACCTGCTGGTGCGGCGCCTGGACGGCGCCCGCAAGCGTGCCCGGGTCAAGCTGGTCAAAATGGGCGCACTGCGCAAGCGGTCGTGATCCCGGCGACACCGCGCCAAGACCGCACCGGCCGCCCGCGTGCTGTCCCCGGGGGGAAACGCCGGGCGTGGCAAACTGACCGCGTGATCCGGGCCACGCACCCGGCCTTGACCACCGCACAGTCGAGAGAGAGTGACCCGCAGTGCAGGGAGCAGAGCAGCGGCCGCGGCTCGCGGTCATGGTCGTCAGCAACTTCGTGGACGGCGACTCGCGCGTGCAGAAGACCGCGCGGTCGGTCGCCGAGGCCGGGTGGGACGTCGTGCTGCTCGGCCGGGCGCGCGGGAACACCCGCGAGGAGTACACGATCGGCGACGCGCGGGTGATCCGCGTACCGCTGCGCATGACGGCCCAGACGTACCGCAAGGACAACCCGCCGCGCGGGGTCGCGGGGCGGCTCGGCTACCGCTCCGGCGAGCAGGCGCGCATGCGCGTCGACGCGCGCCGGGCCCTGCGCGCCGACCTGGAGGTCGAGCGCCGCCTCGCCGCACTCGGCGACGACGACCTCGCCGCCAAGCTGCGGCTGACCGGGCTGACCGCCGCCGACCGGGCGCGCGGCTACTGGATCGAGGCCCGCCGCAGGCTCTACGAGCGGTCCGCGGCCAAGGCCAAGCAGCCGGGCGGCCGCACGCGCCTGGCCGTCGGCCTCGGCCGGGACGGCGGCGCGTGGCTCACGCAGCCCCAACTGGTCGACTTCGACACCGCTTTCGCCCCGGTGATCGCCGAGCTCGAACCGGACCTGCTGCACGCCCACGACTTCGACACCGTGGGGCTCGTGGTGCGCGCGGGGCTCAAGCTGCGCGGCACGGGGCACCCGGTGCGGATCGTCTACGACGCGCACGAGTACATCGCGGGCTGGGAGCGGCCCGGCGACCCGGCGTTCCGCCCGGCGATGGCCGCCCAGGAGCGCAAGTACATCCGCCTCGCCGACGGCGTCATCACCGTCTCCGACACCATTGCCGACCTGCTGACCGCCGACCACGGGCTCGACGTGCGGCCGACCGTGGTGTGCAACGCGCCGACCGTCGCCGAACTGGCCTCGGGGGACGACGCGGACGCGGTGCCCGACGTGCGGGCCGCGGCCGGGCTCGGCCCCGACGTGCCGCTGATGGTGTACGCCGGGATGACCGCGCCCGAACGCTCGCTGGAGACCGCCGTGGCGGCCCTGCCGTCGCTGCCGGACGTGCACCTCGCGATGGTCACCGCACGCAACCCGTACGTCGACGCGCTGGAGCGGCAGGCCCGCGACCTCGGCGTGTCCGACCGGCTGCACATCCTGCCGTACGTCAAGCCGCACCAGGTGGTGGCCCACCTCGCGGCCGGCAGCGTCGGCATCGTGACGTCGCTCCACTCGCCGAACTACGAGCTCTCGCTGCCCAGCAAGTACTACGAGTACCTCAACGCGCGCCTGCCGCTGGTGGTGTCCGACCTGCGCACGGTCGGCGCGTTCACGCGCGAGCAGGGCATCGGCGAGGTGTTCCCGGCGGGCGACAGCGAGGCCTTCGCGGCCGGGGTGCGGGCGGTGCTCGCGGACCGCGACAAGTACGTGAAGCCCTACGAAGGGGACCTGCTCGTCCGCAACACGTGGGAGGCGCAGGTGCCCGAACTGCTGGGACTGTACGAGCGGTTGGCGGGCTGATGGCCGCCTCCCGGCCCGCTCCCGCACGGTCCGCCCCGACCGCCGTCACCGCCCCCCGCGCGGCGGGCGCGCCGCCGCGCCTGGTGCTGCTGCGGATGAACTGGATCACCGGCGACTCGCGCATCCAGAAGCTCGCGCTCGGGATGGCGGAACGCGGCTGGGACGTCGTGGTGCTCGGGCGGTCGCGCACCTCGGCCCGCGAGGTGACCACGCTCGGCGACCCGGAGCGCGGCGCGGCCACCGTCATCCGCGTCCCGGTCCCCGCGGTGGTCGCGCCCTACCGTCGGTCGCGGCGCCTGCGCGGCGTGCTGGGCCGCATCGGCTTCCTGAGCCGCGAGGACGAGGTCGCCGACCGCGTCGCGGTCAACTTCCTGCGGCGCGAACAGGCCGCGGAAGAGGCGTTCGTCGAGACACCGGCCGACCGCGTGCGGCACACCCTCAAGGGCGCCGGGGTGACCGCCGCGCGGGCCCGCCACATGGTGCGCCGCGAGGCCACCCGGCGCCACGCGGCCCGTCTGGCGCGCGTCGCACGGCCGGGCGCGAAGGCCCGTGCGGTGGCGTACTCCTACCTCGCCGAGGGCTCCGGCTGGCGTGCCACCCAGCCGCAACTCGTGGACTTCGAGGCGGCGTTCGGCCCGGAGATCGACGCGCTCCAGCCCGACATCGTGCACGCCCAGGACATCACCGCGCTCGGCGTCGGCGCGCGGGCGGTCGAACGCGCGCGCCGCACCGGCCGCAAGGCCGTGATGATCTACGACGCGCAGGAGTTCATCGCGGGCGCCGGCTACCCGGACCCGGAGCAGAAGGCGGCGTACGTCGGCCTCGAACGCGAGCTGATCGCCCGCGTCGACGGCGTCGTCACCGTGTCCGACACCCTCGCCGACATGCTGCGGGACCGCTACCACCTGCGGGACCGGCCGACCATCGCCACCAACGCGCCGCGCCTGACCCGGCCCACGGGCGGCACCGGGCGAGGCGTACGCGGCGCGGCGGGCCTGCCCGACGACGTCCCCGTGCTCGTCTACTCCGGCTGGCTCGCCCCGGAGCGCGGCGTCGACACCCTGGCCGAGGCGCTGGTGCGCCTGCCGGACGCGCACGTCGTCGTGGTGGCGGGCGACCGCCGCCCCTACTTCGCCGAGTTGGAGGCGCGCGTCGCCGAACTGGGGGTGGGCGACCGCTTCCACTTCGTGCCGTACGTCGACCCCGAGCAGGTGGTGGACCACCTCTCCTCCGCGACGATCGGCATCATCCCGCTGCGGCACCTGCCGAACCACGAGATCTCGCTGATCACCAAGTACTACGAGTACATGCACGCCGGACTGCCCATCGTCGTCTCCGACGTCAAGACGATGGCGGCCTTCACGCGCGAACTGGGCTGCGGCGAGGTGTTCGACGCGGGGGACGCGGAAGGCCTCGCCGCCGCGGTCCGCAAGGTCCTCGCCGACCGCGAGCGGTACGTCAAGCCGTACGCCGCGGACGGGCTCCTGGAGGAGCACTCCTGGGACCGCCAGACCGAGCACGTCGCCGCGCTGTACGAGCGTCTCACCGGACTGGTGCCGGAACCCCGCGCGACGGGCACGCTCGCGGCCGAACTCGCGGCGGGCGCGGTGGAATTCGCGGACGTGGCAGCCGACGACGTACCGGAGGACGCGCCGACGGGCGCCACCGCCTCCCCGCGGCCCGGGCAGCCGGCCGAGGGGACGCCCGCGGAGACCGTCGCCGCGGGGCGCCCGCCCGCCGAACTCACCGACGCCGCGGGCGTTCCGGCCCCGGCCGCACGGGCCGTGGTGCTCGTCGCGTCCGCGACCGGGGTACGCCGCGGCGTGGTCACCGCCCTCGCCGACCGGGCGCGCGCGGAGGGCCTGGACACCGTCGTCCTGGCCCCGGACCCCGACGGCCCGGGCGACAGCACCCGCCGTCCGCCGCAGGCCCCCGAGGCCGCCCAGGTGCTCCTCGTCCCGGCGCCGCGGACCGTCGCGGCGGGCCGCGACCGCAGGCGCGGGACGGACGAGTCCGTGGCCCGCGCGGCCCGCACGTACGCGGAGTTCCTGGGCCGCACGAGCAGTTCGCTGTTCGAGCGGTTGCCGGACCTGCCCTCGGTCGGCTGGCGCGCGGCACTCCCCGAGGCCGTCGACGCCGAGGTCGCGCTCGCTCCAGTGCTCGACGCGCTGGCCCCCGAAGTGGTGCACGCCTGCGACCCCGTCGCGCTGCTGATCGCCTCGCACGCGGCGGCCCGGGCGAAGAAGGCCGGGCGCAAGCTGGCCGTCGAGTACCACCGCCCCGGAGCCGACCCGACGGGTCTGCCGGAGACACCGGAGGCGAGGCGTGCCCTGCGCAGCCTCGAACGCCTCTGCGTCCCGAGGGCGACCCACGTCCACGCGACGCCCCCGACACCGACCACGGGTTCCCCGGCGCCGTCGGGAGACAGTGCGTCGGTCGGCGGCGGCACCTCGCCGGCCACGGCGTCCGCAGGCACGAACTCGGCGGCGCAGGCCGCCTCTCCGGTCGCCGGGGCCTCGCTGATGATCGGCCCCGCCAACATGGCCGGGCAGGGGTGGGCCTGGGGGCAGGCCGCGGAGCGGCATCTCGGCATCTCGGCCGAAGTGTTCGCGTTGCACCGCGAGGGGCCGCTGCGGTTCCCGGCCGACCGGTACCTCACCACCGCCGGCTGGGAGTCGGTGGGCGTGCACCTCGCGCTGCGGCGGCACGCCGTCGGCACGGCGACGCACGTACTGCTCGAATCGGGGCTGCCGTTGACCGGCAAGGCCGCGCGTTCGGGGCGCTTCTCCGGGGACGCCGACGTGCTGCTCGACGCCGGGATCGCCGTCGGACTGGTGTTCCACGGGTCCGACGTACGCGACCCGCGCAGGCACCGCGAACTCTATGCCGAGTCGCCGTTCGCCGACCCGAACAGCCAGGTGTCGCAGGACCTTCAGCCGCGTTACGACGCGCGCATGCGCGATGTGGCTGATTGGGACGGACCCGTTTTCGTCTCCACCCCCGACCTGCTCGACTTCGTCGTCGACCGGTGGCCGCACGCGGTGTGGCTGCCCGTGGTGGTCGACCTGGACGCGTGGCGCCCCGGGGACGAGCCGCTGCGCCGCGACAAGCCCGTTGTGCTGCACGCTCCTTCGCGCGGCACGCTGAAGAGCTCTCCGGTCGTGGACGCCGTCGTCGGCGACCTCGCCGCGCGCGGCCTCGTCGAGTACCGCCGCGTCGAAGGGGTCCCCCCGGCCGACATGCCCGCCCTCGTGGCGGACGCGGACATCGTGGTCGACCAGCTCGCGATCGGGAACGTCGGCGTCCTCGCCGCCCAGGCGATGGCCGCCGGACGCGTCGTCGTCGGACACGCGGCACCGCGCGTCCGCGAGCGCTTCACCGGCGGCGTACCGCAGGCCGAGGCGACCCCGCAGACGCTGCGCACGGTGCTGACCGGGCTGCTCGACGAGCGCGACGCGGCCCGCGAACTCGCGGACCGCGGACCCGCGTTCGCGGCGGCGCATCATGACGGCCGCCGGTCCGCGGCGGCACTCGCTTCCTTTCTCGCCAGGCATGCACCATCCCAGGGAGAGACCTGATGGCCGAAACGGAATCCGTCGTGACCGAGGGCGCGGCTGACGCGGGCGAGGCGGGCGAGGCGGTGCCGGAGAACACCCGGCGCGCGCTGCCGCGCGTCGTCCTGACCGCGGACGCCCCGGCGGGCAAGGCCGGGCCGGAGGTCTCGGCCGCGCGCACGCTCGCCGACGCGGGCAACTACGTGCTGCTCGCGGCGCCGGCCGAGGCCGCCGAGGTGTCGACGACGGCCACCGTGTCCGACACGGGCGTGCTGCGTGTGCTCAATGTGCCGGTGGATGCCGATGCGGCCGCCGAGATCTCGGTGGCCCGCTCGAACGTCGCGGCGCTGGCGGGCTCGGGCCTGGTGACGGGGCTGCGCCGCAAGCTGGCCCGCCGCAAGCTCGCGGCGGTGCGCGACCGGGTGTGGCAGGCCGCCGCGGCGGACGCGCGGTGGGGAGAGCGCTGCGAGGCGGCGTTCCGGCCGTACGCCGAGTCGTTCGCGCCGGTCGCGCAGGCCCCCGTCGGGCAGGCCGCGACGGTCGACGCCAAGGGCACCGCACCCGAGGGCGTGGTGCTGGGCATCGGACCCACCAACATGGCCGGGCAGGGCTACGAGTGGTCGCGCGCCGTGCAGCAGCGGCTGCCGGGGGTGCGTGCGGAGACGTTCACCCTCAGCTCGGGCAACACCTTCGGGTTCGCCGCGGACCGCACCATCTCGACGGACGACTGGCTGTCGCGTGCCTGGCAGTTGGGGCAGCTCGCGTACGTCCTCGACACCTACTCGCACGTGCTGGCGGAGTGCGCGATGCCGCCGTTCGGCAGGCTGAACGGTCCTTGGGCGAACTTCGACCTGGCCGAACTGGCCGCCGCGGGAGTGGCGGTGGGGCTCGCGTTCCACGGCTCGGAGATCCGCGACCCGGCCGCGCAGCGCGCCCGGGTGCCGTTCTCGCCGTTCGACCCCGACCACGAGCTCACGCGTGCGCTGCAGAGCAAGGTGGACCGGCTGGGGCCGGTCGTCCGGGCCATGGACGTACCGAAGTTCGTGTCGACCCCCGACCTGCTGCACGACGTCCCGGACGCGGTCTGGCTGCCCGTCGTCGTGGACCCGGAGGTGTGGGCCGCCGACAACAAGCCGCTGCGGCGCGAGCGCCCCGTGGTGGTGCACGCCCCGTCGAGCCCGTTCACCAAGGGCACCGGGCTGATCGAACCGGTCGTCGAGGAGATGCACGACGCGGGGCTGATCGAGTACCGCCGGATCAAGGGCGTGCAGGCGTCGGAGATGCCCGCGCTGCTCGCCGACGCGGACATCGTGCTCGACCAGTTCGTGTTCGGCTCGTACGGCGTCATGTCCGTGCAGGCGATGGCGGCCGGCCGCGTCACCGTCTGTTACCTGCACGAGTCGGTCACCGAACACCTGCCCGACGACGTCCCGATGGTCAACGCCGATCCGGATACGCTGGGGAGCGAGCTGGAACGCATCCTCGCGGAGCGCGACGAGGCCGGGAAACTGGCGGCGCGGGGACCGGCTTATGTCCGCGACAACCACGACGGCACCCGCAGCGCGCGCGTCCTCGCCGAGTTCCTGGGGGTCACACCGTGACACGGCCTCGCGTGGCCATGCTGGTGGCCAACGACATCACGCGGGACTCCCGCGTGCAGAAGGTCGCCTACTCGGCGGCCGAGGCGGGCTTCGACGTGCTGCTGCTCGGCTACGACGCGAACCTGCCCGCGGTGCCCGCCAGGACGACGCACATCGGTGCGGCGCAGGTGGTGCGGACCGGGCTGTCCAACCGCTTCAAGCTGAAGTCCGAGCAGTACGCGCACGCCACCGCGCCGGCCGACCGGGCCCGGTCGGGGGCGCTGCGTGCGGCGAGCTTCGCGGCACGCATGGACTACAAGGCGCGCCGCCGCCTGATGAAGAGCGTCAAGGAGCCCGGCACCGGCGGTCCCGGGGTCAAGGACAAGGCCAAGGAGACGCTCTGGAAGGTCTACATCCGCGACGGTGACTGGCGGCGTACCGCACGTCACCTGCTGCTCCTGGAGGACGCCTGGAGCGCCGTGGTGGAGGACTTCAGGCCGGACGTCATCCACGCGCACGACATGCACACGCCGGGCATCGGCGTGCGGATCGCCGACCGCATCGCCCGGGAGGGGGGCAAACGCCCCAAGGTGGTGTACGACGCCCACGAGTACGTCGAGGGCGTGCACATGCCGACCCAGCGGAAACTGGCATACACGGGCCTGGAACGGGAGTTCGTGCGCCGCGCGGACGCCGTCGTGACGGTGTCGCCGACGCTGGCCGACATGCTGCTGGAGAAGTACGCGCTGCGCACCCGGCCGACGGTCGTCGCCAACGCGCCCATGGTGGACCTGGAGCCGGACGCGGAGGAGGGCAAGGTCACCGGGATCCGGGAGACGATCGGCCTGTCCGACGACGTGCCGCTGCTGGTCTACAGCGGGGCCATCTCGCCCGCGCGCGGCGTCGACATCATGGTCGAGGCGCTGCCGTTGCTGGACGGTGTGCACGTGGCTGTCGTGTGCGGGGACAGGAAGGATCCCTATGTCCGTTCGCTCGTCGCTCGTGCGGGTGAACTTGGCGCGGGCGACCGGATCCACACGGTTCCGTACGTCGCGCCGCACCAGGTCCCCGAGTTCCTCTCGTCGGCGACCGTCGGGGTGATTCCGATCCTGCACACCGTGAACCACGAGATCGCACTGATCACCAAGTACTACGAGTACATGCACGCGAAACTGCCGATCGTGGTCTCCGACGTGGAGGCGATGGCGGACAAGACGGTCGAACTGGGTTGCGGCGAGGTGTTCGCGGTGCGGACGACCGACGAAGTCGCGGACGCGGCACTGCGGAAGCGGGACGCGGAGGCCTTCGCGGAGGCGGCCGGCAAGGTCCTGGCGGACCCACGGGGGTACGCCGCGGCGTACACTGACTCGCTTCTGGCCGAAAACTCTTGGGAGGGCCAGGCGAGCGTCCTCGTGGCGCTCTACGGCGCGCTGGCGGGCCGGGCTCCGGAGCCGTTGCCGGGACACCGTCCGTTCGCCGAATCGGAGTGATCCGGGAACCAAGTGAGCTGCCAGGGACGACTGTGACGCTGAGGAGTGTGCATGATCCGGGTGGTCCGAGATCGATGGGCGATCAAGGAATCCGGTAACCTCGGCGGCGCCGCCGCGCGGCCGTCCGAACGTCGGGACGTCCGTGTGTGCTCCGACCACAGCCCCCGACCGGTATCACCGGTATCGTCGGTATCCACCCGTACGGAGCGGTTCGCGGTCGTCAGTTCCGAGGGGTGTACCCCGCAGCCGAGGAGAAGCCGGTAGTGGCGGTCATGGATGCCGAGGCGCAGGTGGCGAAGAAGAGCCGTGCGGCCGAGAGCGTGCCAGTGCACGTATACGAGCCGTACACCGCTCACCTGCCTCCGCTCAAGACGTATATGCGCGACCTGGGTCAGCGGCGGCGCTTCGCCTACCGCATGGCCCACGCGACCCTGAAGGGGCGCAACTACGAGACGGTGTTCGGGCAGTTGTGGCTGGTGATCAACCCGCTGCTGCTCGCCGCCGTCTACTTCATGCTCGTGACGGTCCTGGCCGGATCGCACGAGGGCGGGGCGATGAAGGGGTTCACCCTCATCCTCTGCGGCCTGTTCTCGTACTACTACACGCGCAACATCGTGCAGTTGGCGTCGACGTCGATCACCGGCGGCGGCAAGATGATCATGAACATGGCGTTTCCGAAAGCGTTGCTACCGCTTTCCTCGCTGTTCTCGTCCTTCATGATGTACTGGCCGACGCTCCTGGTGTACGTCGTCGCGCACTTCGCCGCCGGGCGTGCCGTCGGCATCGCGTTCGTCTGGCTGATCCCCATCTTCGTGATCCAGACCGTCTTCAGCTTCGGCTGCGGTCTCTTCTTCGCGGCGATGGCGGTCTACTTCCGCGACACCGCGAGCCTCCTGCCGTACGCGCTGCGGATCTGGATCTACCTGTCGCCGGTGCTGTTCACCGTCGAGCAGGCCAGGGAGAAGCTCGCGGGCAACGAATGGCTGCTGTGGATCTTCAAGGTCAATCCGCTGTACCCGATCATCGGTTCCTGGAACCAGGTCATCCTGGAGAACCGGGCGCCCGACGGGATGCTCATGTTGTACGGCACGGCCTGGGCGGTCGTGGCCCTGTTCGGTGGAGCCTGGTTCTTCCTGTCCCGGGAGCGTGAATTTGCCTACCGCATCTGACCCCGAGGTCCTGGAGCCCGCCGTGTCCGACGCCGCCGCTCCGGGCGAGGCCGCCGGTCCCGCCCGCCCCGACCCGCGCGAACAGCCGCTCGCGGTCAAGGTCGAGAACCTGGCGATCACCTACCGCACCTCGGTCGAGAAGGTCCCGACGCTCAAGAGCGCGATCAAGCGCGTCGGCCGCCGCGAGCGGATGATCAAGGAGATCGAGGCGGTCAAGGACGTGTCGTGGAGCATCAACCACGGCACGGTCCTCGGCGTGGTCGGCGCCAACGGCGCCGGCAAGTCGACCATGCTGCGCGCCATCGCCGGCATCCTGCCGCCCACCCGGGGCCGCATCGAGGTGCACGGCCGGGTCAGCACGCTGCTCGCCCTCGGCGTCGGCTTCAACAGCCAGCTCACCGGGCGCGAGAACGTCATCCTCGGCGGCCTGGCGCAGGGCAAGAGAGAAGCGGACGTCCAGGCCAAGTACGAGGAGATCGCAGACTTCGCGGAACTCGGCGAGTTCATGGACATGCCCATGAAGTCCTACTCGTCCGGTATGTACCAGCGCCTCGCGTTCTCCGTCGGCGTGCACATGGACCCGGACATCCTGCTCGTCGACGAGGCGCTCTCGGCCGGCGACGCGCGGTTCAAGCGCAAGGCCGCCGCCAAGATGGACGAACTGTGCCGGGCGGCAAGGACGATCATCCTTGTCAGCCACGGCATGGCATCGGTGCGCGAGATGGCGAACCACTGCCTCTGGCTGCACAAGGGGAAGTTGATGGACCAGGGCGACCCGGAGACGATCATCGGGGAGTACATGCGCTTCCTCGAGGTCGGCGAAGAGGCGTTCGCGATGGAAGACGTCTGATCCACAGGCCATGACCGACGCCACCAGCGAGACCACCAGTGCGGCCGGCCGCGCGCCGGGTGACCGTACCCCGATCGATGTCAGCATCATCAGCTCGGGCCACGACGTCGCCGACGCGCGACTGCACCGGACCGCAGCGGCACTCATCCGGGCGGGCCTGACCGTCGAGGTCATCGGGCTCGGCGACCCGGCCGGCGGACCGAGCGGCGCGCGGATCGTCTCGCTCGGTGCGCGCGGCGGCGCCATCGACCGGGCCCGCCGCGACCTGACCGTGCCGTTCAGGGCACGCGGCAAGGTCGTCATGACACTGGACCCCGACCTGGTCCCGACCGCCGCCGCCGCCCGGCTGCTGCGCCGCGGCCGGCTCGCGGTCGACGTCCACGAGGACTACCTGAAGCTGCTGCGCGACCGCCCGTGGGGCAGCAGTTGGAAGGGGCGGGCCGGGGAGTCCCTGGTCCGCCTGTGCACGGTCGTCACCGGCCGCGCCGACCTCACCGTGGTGGCCGACGACCACGTGCCGCCGCTCGCCGCGCGCAGCCGCCTGGTCGTCAAGAACCTCCCCGACATGGGCTACCTGCCGGAGCCCGGGGAGTTCGACCCCACCCCGCGCGCCCTCTACATCGGCGACGTGCGCCGCTCGCGCGGGCTGGCCACGATGCTCGCCGCGATCGAGGCCGCGGACCCGTGGGAGCTCGACATAGTCGGGCCGGTCGCCGGGACCGACAAGGTGTGGCTGGAGGAGTGGCGCCGGACCTCGCCGGCGGCCAAGCGGGTCAGGCTGCACGGCCGGCTGTCGCCGGAGGCGGCATGGCGGTTCGCGAAGGGGGCGTGGGCGGGATTCGCGCTGCTCGACGACACACCCGCATTCCGCGAGGCGGTCCCGACAAAGCTGTACGAATACCTGGGAAGCGGACTCGCCGTGGTGGCGACCCCCCTCCCGCGTATGGCTAGGATCGTGGGCGAGTCCGGGGCGGGTCGGGTTGTCCGCGACGCCGAGGACGCGGGGCGGGTCCTGCGCGACTGGGCCGACCACCCCGAGGAGCTTCGCGTGATGCGCGAGGCCGCACTCGAGTGGACCGCTCACCACCTCGCCGGGGTGTCACCCTCCGACGAACTCGCCCGCACCATAAGTGATCTTGTCCGTGCCGCCGAGCGCTGACCCTGACGAGACTGAGGAGCGCTGAGTGGAGTCCACGGGCACCGACCCTTCCGCTGTAAGCGTCATGCCGAGCGCCGATGTCGACGACCGGGCCAAGATCGGTGCCGGGACGATCATCTGGCACCTCGCGCAGGTGCGTGAGGGCGCCGTGCTCGGCTCGGGCTGCATCATCGGCCGCGGTGCGTACGTCGGTCCCGACGTGCAGCTCGGCGACAACGTGAAGCTGCAGAACTACGCGCTCGTCTACGAGCCCGCACGGCTGGAGGACGGGGTCTTCATCGGGCCCGCCGCCGTGCTGACCAACGACGTGTATCCTCGCTCGGTCAACCCCGAGGGGACCCTCAAGCGCGGGGGCGACTGGGACGCGAAAGGCGTCACGGTGCGCACCGGTGCCGCGATCGGGGCGCGCGCCGTACTCGTCGCCGGAGTCACCGTCGGCCGCTGGGCGCTGGTCGCCGCGGGCGCCGTGGTGACACGCGACGTACCGGACTACGCGCTGGTCGCCGGGGTTCCGGCGAAGCGCGTGAAATGGGTGGGCAAGGCCGGACTCCCCCTCGTGGAGGAGGAGCCGGCCGAGGCAGGTCAGCAGGGCGAGCAGCAGGGCGAGCAGCAATCGGGGGAGCACCGCGGCGGCCAAACCCAGGTCGCACGGCGCTGGGTGTGCCCGGAAACCGGTGCACGCTATATCGAGATCGACGAAACCCTTTCGGAGGTAACCCCCTGATGGCCGGAACCATCCCCGCCGCGGCGCCGTTCTTCGGCGCGGAGGAGCGTGAGGCGGTCGACCGGGTGCTGCGCAGCGGCATGGTCGCCCAGGGTCCCGAGGTCGCGGCGTTCGAGCAGGAGTTCTCGCAGATCGTCGCCGGGCGTACGTCGGTCGCGGTCAACTCCGGTACCTCCGGCCTGCACCTGGCCCTGATCGCCATGGGCGTCGGCCCGGGCGACGAGGTCGTCGTGCCCTCCTTCAGCTTTGCGGCGACCGCGAACGTCGTCGCGCTGGTCGGAGCCACCCCGGTCTTCGTGGACGTCGAGCCGGACCACTTCTGCATCGACCCCGCCGCCGTCGAGGCCGCGATCACGCCGCGCACCGCCGCGATCATGCCGGTCCACCTGTACGGCCACCCGGCCGACATGGTCCGCCTCGGCGAGATCGCCGAGCGCCACGGCGTCGCGATCATCGAGGACGCCTGCCAGGCGCACGCCGCCGCACTGCACGGCACCCCCGTCGGGGCCTTCGGCAGGACCGCGGTCTTCAGCCTGTACCCGACCAAGAACATGACCTCCGGCGAAGGCGGCATGGTCGTCACCGACGACCCGGAGATCGCCCGCAAGCTGCGCCTGCTGCGCAACCAGGGCATGGAGAAGCGGTACGAGAACGAGGTCGTCGGCTTCAACATGCGGATGACCGACCTGCACGCGGCGATCGGCCGCGTCCAGCTCGGCCGCCTCGCCGGCTGGACCGCGCAGCGCCGCGCCAACGCCGAGTACCTCGACGCCGGCATCGCCGGGTCGGGCATCGTCACCCCGGCGGTCGCCGACGGTGCCACGCACGTCTACCACCAGTACACGGTGCGGGTGTCCGACGAGGCGTTCCCCGGCGGGCGCGACGCCTTCGCGGCGCGCCTCACCGAGCGCGGCGTCGGCAGCGGCGTCTACTACCCCGTGCCGATCCACCGCCTCCCGTCGTTCGGCCTGACGCTGGACCTGCCGGAGACCGAGCGGGCGGCCCGCGAGGTGCTGTCGCTGCCGGTGCACCCGTCGCTGTCCGAAGGGGACCTCAAGACCGTCGTCGAAGCGGTGGTGGCGAAGTGAGTCCGGAGCAGGCGCCTTTGCGCGCGGGCCTGATCGGGCTCGGCATGATGGGCCGTCACCACGCCCGCGTCCTGCGCCGCCTGGCGGGTGTCGACCTCGTCGGTGTCGCGGACCCGCTGGGCGACCCGCACGGCGCCGCGCAGGGCATCCCGCGCGTCGACACCGTCGAGCAGCTGATCGAGATGGGCATCGACTACTGCGTGGTCGCCGCCCCGACGGCCTTCCACGAGAAGCTCGGCCTGAGCCTCGCGGCCGCGGGCGTGCACGCCCTGGTCGAAAAGCCGCTCGCACAGGACGTCGCGTCGTCGCGCAAGGTCGCCGAGGCCTTCGAGGCCGCCGGCCTGGTCGGCGCGGTCGGCCACATCGAGCGCTACAACCCCGCGCTCCAGCAGCTGCGGGCGCGCCTGGAGGACGGCCAGCTCGGCAGCGTCTACCAGGTCGTCACGCGCCGCCAGGGGCCGTTCCCGAACCGCATCTCGGACGTCGGCGTGGTCAAGGACCTCGCGACGCACGACATCGACCTGACCGCGTGGGTGACCGGGCAGGCGTACCGCTCGGTGTCCGCGCGTACGGCGTACAAGAGCGGGCGCGACTTCGAGGACCTGGTGGCCGTCGTCGGCCAGCTCGCCGACGGCACCGTCACCAACCACCTCGTGAACTGGCTGTCGCCGATGAAGGAGCGGGTCACGATAGTGACCGGCGAGCGCGGCTGCCTGATCGCGGACACGCTGAACGTCGACCTGACGTTCCACAACAACGCCGAGATGATGACGCAGTGGGAGGCGCTGTCGAACTTCCGCGGCGTCTCCGAGGGCGACATGATCCGCTACGCGATCTCCAAGCCCGAACCGCTGCAGACCGAGCACGAGGCGTTCCGCGACGCGGTCCTGGGCAAGGACTCCGACATCGTCACGATGCGGCAGGGCCTGGTCAACGTCGTCGTCGCGCAGGCGATGCTCGACTCCGCCGCCGAGGGCGTCACGGTCTCCGTGGAGTCCTGAGCCCCGTCCCGCAGTCCTGACGTCGGCGGCCGCGCAGCAGCGCGGCCGCCGACGGCTTTTCGGGTGCCGGGTGCGTTCCGGCGCATTTCGCCGTGCGCGGTACGTATGTCCCCGACCGCGGAACGTAGCAACGTCCCGACGTGGTCCGGGACCGCCGCACCCGCGTCGTAGGCTGAGTCCGTGAAGGTCATCAGCGTCGTCGGCGCCCGTCCCCAATTCGTGAAGCTGGCCGCGGTGGCCGAGGCGTTCCGCGGCACCGGCCACGAGCACCGCATCGTGCACACCGGCCAGCACTACGACGCCGACCTCTCCGACGTCTTCTTCGCCGACCTGCGCATCCCCAAGCCGGACGTGCACCTCGGCATCGGCTCGGGCGGCCACGGCGCGCAGACCGGCGCGATGCTCGCGGCCCTGGACGACGTCCTGGTCGACGACACGCTGTTCGGCGGCGACCGGCCGGACTGGGTGCTCGTCTACGGCGACACCAACTCCACCCTGGCCGCCGCGGTGTCCGCGGTGAAGCTGCACCTGCCGCTCGCGCACCTGGAGGCGGGCCTGCGGTCGCACAACCGCCGCATGCCCGAGGAGCACAACCGCGTGCTCACCGACCACGCCGCGGACCTGCTCCTGGCCCCCACGGACCTCGCGGTGCGCAACCTCGCCGGCGAGGGCCTCGCCGACCGCACCCTGATGGTCGGCGACGTGATGACCGACATCCTGCTGCGGGTGCGCGACGCGGTCGACGGGAAGCCGCTGGAGCTGACGGGTGAGGGCGAGCCGTTCGGCGCCACGGCCGCCACGTCCGCCGCGGGCCCGGGGCGCTACGGCGACCTCGCCGACGAACTCGGCACCCGGGGCTACCTCGTGGCGACGATCCACCGCCCCGACAACACCGACGACCCGGACCGGCTGCGTGCCGTCGTCGAGGCTCTCGCCGCCCTCCCGCTGCCGGTCGTCCTGCTCGCCCACCCCCGGCTGCGCGACAAGGCCGCGGCCGCCGGGATCCCGCTGCGGCAGGGGGCGCTGCGCGTCACCGGGCCGCTGCCGTACCCGCAGATGGTCCGGGCCGTGCTCGGCTCGCGCGGCGTCGTGACGGACTCGGGAGGGTTGCAGAAGGAGGTCTTCCTGCTGCGCCGCCCGTGCACCACGCTGCGTACCGAGACGGAATGGCCGGAGACCCTGGACGGGGGGTGGAACCGGCTCTGCCCGGAGCCCGCCGAGCTGGCCGAAACCGTGCTGCGGGACACCCCGACGCCGGTGACCGGGCACCCGTACGGCGACGGCCACGCCGCCGAGAAGGTCGTCGCCGCGCTGGCCGACCGCACCTGACACGACCCTCCGCGGGGACCCGGCCCGTGCGGTCCACGCGCCGGTGCGCACTCCGCGCGCGGCCCCGACCAGCGGCTTCGCCCCCGGGGAAATGCGGCCGGTACGCTGGCCGCACCGGATCACCGTCTGGACCACCTCGACCGAAGGTTTGCGCATCGTGAAGATCTGTGTCGTCGCGCTCGGGAAGATCGGCCTCCCGCTTGCCGTGCAGTTCGCTGCCAAGGGCCACGAAGTGGTCGGCGCCGACGTCAACGCCGCCACGGTCGAGATGGTCAACAAGGGCGTCGAGCCGTTCCCCGGCGAGGCCGAGCTCGACGTGCGGCTGCGCGCCGTCGTCGAGTCCGGTGCGCTGAGCGCCACCACGGACACCACCGCAGCGGTCGCGGCGAGCGACTACGTCGTGGTCGTCGTGCCGGTCGTCGTGGACGCCGAGGCACGCCCCGACTTCCGGGCCATGGACGCCGCCACGGCGGCGATCGCGGCGGGCCTCAAGCCGGGCACGCTGGTGTCGTACGAGACCACGCTGCCGGTGCACACCACCCGCGAGCGCTTCCTGCCGCAGCTGGAGGCGGCGTCCGGGCTGACCAACGGCACCGACTTCTTCCTGTGCCACAGCCCCGAACGGGTGCTGACCGGCCGCATCTTCGCCGACCTGCGCCGCTACCCGAAGCTGGTCGGCGGCGTCGACGAGGTCAGCGCCAAGAAGGCCGTGGAGTTCTACGAGGCGGTGCTCGACTTCGACGAGCGTCCCGACCTCGTGCGCGGCAACGGCGTGTGGGACATGGGCAGTGCCGAGGCGGCGGAGCTCGCGAAGCTCGCGGAGACGACGTACCGCGACGTGAACATCGGCCTGGCGAACCAGTTCGCGCGCTTCGCGGACTCGGTGGGCATCGACATCTACGCGGTGATCGAGGCGTCCAACTCGCAGCCCTACAGCCACATCCACCGCCCCGGTGTCGCGGTCGGAGGGCACTGCATCCCGGTCTACCCGCGCTTCTACGCCTTCAACGACCCGGACGCCACGATCGTCAAGGCGGCGCGGACCACCAACGCCGGCATGCCGGGCTACGCGGTCGGCCTGCTGGACGGGATGCTGTCCGGTGACGGCGGTGCGGGGCTGCGCGGTGCGCGGGTCGCGGTGCTGGGGGTCGCGTACCGGGGTGCGGTCAAGGAGACCGCGTTCTCCGGGGTGTTCCCGGTCGTCGAGGCGCTGCGCGCGGCGGGTGCCGAGGCGCTGGTGGCCGACCCGATGTACGCCGACGACGAGATCACCGCGCTCGGGCTGGCGCCGTACCACGCGGGCGACGCGGTCGACGCGGTCATCGTGCAGACCGACCACGCGGTGTACCGCACGTTGTCCGCCGAGCAGTTCCCCGGCGTACGCGCCCTCGTGGACGGCCGCCGGGTGACCGACCCGGACCTGTGGGCAGGGGTCGCCCGCCGCACCATCGGCGGCGGTCGCTGAACCACCCACGAGAGTTCGGGGTAGCCACGTGAAGGTGAACGCGGGCAAGGTCGCCGCGGGCGGTATCGCCGCCGCGCTGCTGGCGGTGCTCGGCGTCGTGGCCGTCCAGGCCGAGGAAGTCTCGTCCTGCTGGCAGGACTTCGACACCCTGACCGACAACGACGTCTTCCCGGACGCGTTCACGGTGCGGCTCGTCGACACGTACGACGACAAGACCCTGCGCGCCGCCAACGCCGACCCCGCGTTCGACGCCGCCGCGGCGTTCAAGGGCGACGAGGCCATCGGCGGCCCGGTGTGGACCATCGCCACGCCCGGGCCGAACCCGACGTTCACCGACCAACTCGGCCTGCTGGCCGCCCGCGGCGGTGCCGACCCCGGCGACCTGGCGATGTACGAGGGGCGCAACGGCAAGCGCCACTGGATGCGTTCGGCCGCCGAGCCGGCGGACTTCTTCATGAAGAACCTGCGGGCGCTCACCTTCGTCCCGCAGTCGGACGGCTCCACGCGCGTGATGGGCGCCGACGCCCGCTCCGGCTACCTCCAGTGGTGCTCCGAGGTGGCGCTCAAGCCGTCGGTGGCCCAGCCGGACCAGGACACCGGGTGGGCCACCGGGACCACCGGCAACGGCCGCACGGTCATGATGGTCGGCGAGGCGAAGGGCACCAAGGCCGGTGCCTCCGTCATCGCGACGCAGGACGTCGTGACCGGCAAGGTGACCCGCCAGTGGACCGTCGAGGGCACGTGGACCGACGTCGCCTCCGACGGCAGGCTCGTGTACGTGGCCGCGCCGGGCGCGGTCGCCGCCTACAAGCCGGGCGTGGCCGCGCCGGTCTGGCGCGCCGAGGTCCCGGCCGGCGGTGAGGCCGCCTTCCGGTCGGTCGCCGACGGCCGGGTCCTGGTCGCCACGCGTCCGGCAGGGGGCGGCCCGGGGGCCGTCACGGCGTTCGACGCGGCCGCCGGCCGCCAGGTGTGGTCGGTACGCGGCTCCGACCCGGAGGACGCCGTCGTGTCGGGAGGTGTCCTGGCGCTGCACGAGACGCGCGACGGTGCGGACGGCGTGGCCGCGTACCGGATCGCCGACGGAACGCCCTTGTGGTTCAGTGCCGTTCCGGAACTGAAGACGCTGGCCGACGGCGGCACCGACGGGACGCTGCTCTACCTGCCCGGTGCGACCGGCCCCCGCGTGCTGCGGCTCGCCGACGGCACCGCGCAGCCGACCACGCTGACCGCGCCGGTGGACCGGATCCTGGTGAGCGGGCAGCGCATCGTCGTCCAGCACACGGTGTCACCGGAGTTGGCCTGGACGATCGCGTACCTGACGCCGAAGGCGCAGGCCGACTCGGGCACGACGGCCGAGGACCCGCGCCAGCGCTGACCGCAACGCAGAGGTCCGCAACTGCGCCCGTTTCCGGGCCGGTTGCGGACCTCTTCGGCGTTGCCGGGGCCGCGGTCACAGCACTGGGCCGTGTCCCGAAGGACACGGCCCAGTGCTCAACCGCCCTTCGAGTACTTCGTCTTGATGCACGACGTGTTGTCGGCGGTGTTCAGCTTCATGTCGGTGTCCGACGGCGGTGTCACCTTGGCGGGCGGCTTGGACGACGCCGGGGCCTTCGACGAGGACGCCGGCGCCTTGTCGGTCGGCTCGGTCTTGCCGTCGAGGTTGGGGAAGTCGAGGCCTATGACGATCTCGAACTGCTTGGCCGTCGGGCTCTCGTCGATCGCGGTCTCGGACAGGCCCACGGCGGCCGCCAACTGCTTCGCGGCGTCGGCCTTGCCCTTGGGGAAGACGATCGAGCTGTTGGGCTGCTCGGTGCCCTTCGTCCGGTCGACCGTCGCGACGTACTTCTTGGCGACGAGGTCGTCCACGACGGTCTGCGCCTTCTTCGCCACCGTGGTGGTGTTGCGCACCGAGACCTTGATGGTGGCCGGGTCGACCGCGGCCGGGGCCGGGGGCTTGGAGGTCGGCGCGGCGGCCGGGGGCGAACCGGCGGAAGCGGGGTCGCCCTTGGTGACCGCGACGTCGTTGCGTACCGACGTCCACAGCTCGGTGGCCGCCGGCTGCTTGGCCATGACGTGGACCTTCGGGTTCTCGTTCGGCACGTCGATCACCGGCAGCGTGGTGAACGCCATGCGCTTCTCCGGGACCTTCTTGATCTCGCCCCCGAGTGCCACCAGCTTCTCGATCCGGTCGAGCCCGGTGTCGACGGTGATGTTGCCGGTCGCGGCCTGCGCGATCGAGAACAGCGCGGCCGGGTCCTTCCATGTGGCGCTGGTCTTGATCTCGCGCGCCAGCGCCATCAGGAAGGACTTCTGCGCCTCGATGCGAGCCAGGTCGCTCTCGCCGTAGAAGCCGTGGCGTGCGCGCAGGAATTGGAGGGCCTGCTCGCCCTTCAGCGTGTGCGGGCCGGCGGTGAGGTCGAGGCCGGTGCCCTGGCCGGCCTTCTTCGGGTCGTACAGGCGGTCGCACAGGTTGATCGGCACGCCGCCGACGGCCTTGGTCATCTGCTTGACGCCGTTGAAGTCGATCATCATCCAGTGGTCGACCTGCACGCCGAGCATGCGCTCGACCGTGGCCACCGTGCACGGTGGCCCGCCGGGCTTCAGCAGCGTCGCGTTGAACGCGAAGTTGTCCTGGGCGGGCTGGACCTTGCCGCCGTCGAGCTTGCACGCGGGGCGGTAGACGAGGGTGTCGCGCGGGATGCTCACCACGGTCGCGTTGCTGCGGTCGGCCGACAGGTGCAGGAGCAGCGTCGTGTCGGCGGTGCCCTCCTTGCCGTTCGCGCCGTAGCCGGTGTTGCCCGCGCCGACGCGGGAGTCGGAGCCTATGAGCAGGATGTTCATGGGAGTCCGGCCGAACTCGTCCTTGACCGCCTCCGGGACCTTGTCGACCGAACCGCTGAGGTCGTCGGTCTTTATCCGGCTGTTGAGGTACTCGTAGTAGCCGTACGCCGCGCCCGCGAGCACCACCAGCAGCACGGCCAGGCTGATCGCGGTCACCTTGAGCCGGCGCTTCGCCTTGCTCTTGGGGGGCGGCTGCCGCCGCGTGGAACGCCGGGACGGCGTCGGCCCGCCGGGCACCGGGGCCTCGGTCGGCTCGACCGTGACCACGTTCTCGGCTTCGACCTCCTCCGGAGTCTTCATCCGGAACTCGCCGGTCACCGGGTCCAGGATCCACAGGTCGGCGACATCCGCGTCGTCCATCGCGCCGAGCTCGCCGCCGCGCTCGTCCTGCGCGTGTCCGTGCCTCGAAGCCATGCCGTGCGTCCCCTCCCCGGCGCCGTGCCTGTAACGACCGCCTGGTGCTGTGTTGCGGGTGTCTGCCGCTACCTCTTCTTGCCTGTGGAGATACAGGCCGTGTTGTCGGCGGTGTTCAGCTTGATCTCCGCGGGCGGCGGCACGACCACCGGGGCGGGCGGCGACGCCGGCTTGCCCGAGGAAGCGGCCGGGATTTTCGCGGTGGGTGAGGTGAGGTCGGGGAAGTCCGAGCCGATGATCAGCTCGAAGGTGCTCCCGGAGGTGGTGTTCTCCTCGACGGCGATCTCGGAAAGGCCTACGGCGCGGGCGAGTTGCTTCGCGGCGTCGATCTTGCCGGCCGGGTACTTCACCACGCTGTTGTCGCGCGGGCGGCTGTCGTCGGTCGGGACCGAGGTCGCCTTGTACTTCAGCGCCGACAACTGGTCGGCGACGGCCTTGCCCTTCGAGGCCTTGGTCGTGTTGTGGACCGTGACCCGGATGGTCGCGGGGTCCACGGTCACCACGGGCACGGGCGGCGGCGCCGCGACGGAGGCCACGGGCGCGGAGGAGGCGGGTGCGCCGGCGGTGACGGAGGTGTCCGTCGCCAGCGCCCGCCACAGCCGGTCGGCGTCGGGCTGGCGCGGCTGCACCCATGCGTCGGGCTTGCCCGGGTACGGCTCGACGGGCAGTGTCGTGAAGGCCATGCGCTTCTCGGGGACCTTCTTGATCTCGTTCCCGAGTCCCGCGAGCTTGTCGATGGTGCCCAGGCCCCTGTCGACCTGGAGGTTGCCGGTCGCGGCGTTGGCTATGTCGAAGACCGCCTTGGGGTTGCTCCACTTGGCGTTGCTCTTGATCTCGCGCGCGAGCGCCATCAGGAAGCTCTTCTGCGCCTCGATGCGGGCCAGGTCGCTGCCGTCGCCGAACGCGTGGCGCGCGCGCAGGAACTGGAGGGCGTCGTGGCCCGCCAGGCGCTGCTCGCCGGCGGGCAGGACCAGGCCGGTGCCGCCGCCCTGGTTCGGCCGGACCGGGTCGTTGATCGGCTCGCAGAGGTTGATCGGCACGCCGCCGACGGCCTTGGTCATCTCCTTGACGCCGTTGAAGTCGATCATCAGGTAGTGGTCGACCTGGACGCGGAGCATGCGCTCGACGGTGGCCACCGTGCACGGCGCACCGGGCTCGCCCGCGAGAGTGCCGTTGAACTGCACCTTGCCGTTCGACGCCGGCTGGACCTTGTTGCCGTCGTCGTATTTGCAGGCGGGGCGGTCGACCATGGTGTCGCGGGGGATGCTCACCATCGTGGCGTTGGAGCGGTCCGCGGACAGGTGCATGAGGATCGTGGTGTCGGCGAGGCCCGCGTGGCCGGCTTCACCGCCGATCTGGTTGCCCTTGCCGAGCCGCGTGTCCGAGCCGATCAGCAGGACGTTCAGCGGTCGGCGGCCGAACTCGTCCGGGACCGACTTCGGGATGTCCTCGACCGAAGCGCTGCGGTCGGTCTTCTTGATGCGGCTGTTGAGGTACTGGTAGTACCCGAACGCCCCGGCCGCCAGCCCGACGAGCAGGGCGGCCAGGCCTATCGCGGTCCACTTGAGGCGCTTCTTGGCCTTGCTCTTGGGACGGCGCGGCGGCGAGGCGGGCTGGGTCCGCGGCTCGGGTTCGGCGTCGGGCGCGGTGCGCGGCGGCACGACCGTGCGCGAGCCGGGTGCGTTCGCGGCGTTGGCGGAGTCGCGGTACAGGCCGTCGAACGGGTCGCCGTCGGCGGCGCCCTGGCCCGGCTGCCCGGGCCGACCCGACTGCCCGGGTACGCCGGCGCCCGGTGCGGGGTGGCCCGCCGCCCGGTTGCCCGGCATCGGCTCGTCGGGAGTGCGGAGCCGGTAATGGCCGGTGTCCGGGTCCATCACCCACAGGTCGGCCACGTCGGCGTCGTTCAAGGCGTCGAGGTTGTCCCCGTGCCCGCCCGGCCTGGGCCCGTTGCCTGTGCTCACGACCCGCTTCCCCTCCCGATTGCCCGAGCGGACTGTGCTCGACGACTGTGTGCGACGACGGTGTTCGTCACGGCTGGATCCGAGCAGCTCCCCGGTCGCGGTCTGATGGTCGCACCGTGTTCTCGGCTGCTTGTCGGCCTGCGTACGAAACAGCCACCCTAGCGGGCAAGTTCGCGCCGCTGTGCGCCTGTCCTCAAACCTGCCATATCAAGATTGGGGCGAAATGTTGCGAGATCGCCCAATCCTGCTCGTTGCTGATCGGCCGATGCCAACTTTCCTTTCGATTTGTGTACGTCGGCAGGCCTCATGAGCAGGAGTCCTGGTCCACGGTCCGCCCGGTCACGGTGACTATCGGTCCGGCCGGAACCGGCTTCGTCGCGGACGGTGACGGCGGTGCCGTCGTCGTCCCGGGGCCGGTCCCGGAGTCGGTGCCGGTGGTCGGCCCCGTGCCGTCGGCGGTGCCGGTGCCGGTCGGGACAGCGCCGGTCGGGACAGCGCCGGTCGGGATGGTGCCGGTCGGGAAGGTTCCGGCCGGGTTCGTGCCTGGCGGGGTGTCGCCGTCCACCGGTGCTTGCGTCTGCACCGATGTCCCCGGCGGCAGGCCCGATGCGTCCGGGAAGGCCAAGGTCTGCGAAGACTGCGGCGGCGAAGTACCCGAAGGCTGAGACGTCGTGCGGCGCCCCGGCGGTTGCGTCGTTCCGGACGACGGCTTCGCCGGCTGCGCGGCGGGGGCCTGGGCCGCGGGGCCGTCGGCCGGCGCGGGTGCGTCGATGCGGACGCTGCCGCCGGGCTCGTCCAGCCTGCCCGGGTCGGCCTTGCCGACCGCGACCCGGTCGTACCGGATCGCGGTGAACAGCGCGTCGGCGTCCGGCTGGACGAGCTCGTCGCGGTTCGTGTTGTAGCGGTACTGCTGCCGGGGCACGGTCAGGAACGCCGACTGGTCCGACGGGATGTTCGACACGCTCTTGGAGAGCTTGGTCAGCTCGTCCAGCGAGTCGAGGCCGGGGTCGGCGGCGATGGAGCTGGTGCCGGCGTCCAGCAGGTCGTACAGCTTCTTCGGGTTGAACAGGACGCCGTCCGACTTCACCTTGTTCATCAGCGAGGCGAGGAAGCGCTGCTGCCGCACCATGCGCTGGGTGTCGCTGCCGTCGCCGAGTTCCTTGCGCGCGCGGACGAACGCCAGCGACTGCTCGCCGTTGAGCTTCTGGAGCCCGGCGGCGAGGTCGAGCTTGGCGTCGGAGTCGCGGAGCGGCTCGGAGAGACAGACCTCGACGCCGTCGACCGCGTCGACCATGCGCTTGAAGCCGGTGAAGTCGATGACGATGTGGTGGTCTATCTGCACCCGCGTCATCTGCTCGACGGTCTTGATCGTGCAGGCCGAGCCGCCGATCTCGAACGCGTGGTTGAACTGGTCCTTGTAGGCCGCCGACACCGAGCCGTCGTCGCGGACGCAGGACGGGATCTCCACCATCAGGTCGCGCGGGATGCTGACCGCGACCGAGCTCTTCCGGTCGGCGGAGAGGTGGAGAAGGATCGTCGTGTCGGAGCGCCTGGTGGTGTCGTAGATGTTGCCGTACTTGACGTTCTCGCCGCTGCGGTCGTCGGAGCCCATCAGGAGGATGTTGACGGCGCCGTACGCCTCTTCCATCACCGGCGGCCGGTAGGGGCCGATTTTCTCGGCGACTTCCTCGGTCGTGATCTGGCTGTCGAACTTCCGGACCATGACGTACGCGGACGTCACGGCGCCGGCCGCCAGGACCGCCATCGTGAGCACCATGCTGACCAGCACGCGCCGCACCCGCCGCCGACGGCGCTTGGGGGCGGGGGTGACGGGCGGTGCGGGCGGCAGCAGTTCGCCGAGCAGCGCGGGCTCGGGGGCGGGCAACGGGGTGACGGGCGGCGTTGCGGCGAGCGGGGGCGGGAGGTGGCCGGCCGGTGCTGCGGGCGCCGCCGGGGTCGCTTCCTCTGCTTCTACTTTCCCTGCTTCAGCTTTCTCTGCTTCTCCTGCTTCCGCTGCCGGGCTTGCCTGTTCGGCGTCGATGGAGGTCGCCTCTGCCGGGTCGGGCGTCGTGTCCGCCGCCGTCTCCTCCGCAGGCTGCTCCGTAGGAGCTCCGGGAGTTTCAGGGGTTCCGGAGGGCTCGACGGCGTCGGCTGGGGCTTCGCCCGCAACCTCGGCACTGTCGGCGGCACCGGCACCGGCGTCGGCGCTCTCGGCGGCGGCGTCATCCGTCACGGCGTCACCCGCGGCGGCGTCCTCGGCCGCGGGCGGGACCGGCGAAGCGGTCGGCCCGTCCGGCCCCGGATCGGGGACCGGACCCGACGCGCTCTGGTCCTGTTCGCCTTTGCCCACGAGGTTTCCGCTCTCTGCCACGCGATATGGATCGGCCCCCGCGTCCGGTCGTGCGCAGCGGCGAACTCCCGGTGGCCGGTGTCCAGATAGACGTACCGGCTGACAGGTGAGTTGCATCTCGCACGGCTCATGTGAGCCAAGTCACATCACGATGCTGTGACGCGGTGCGATGAGGCTGTGCGCCGGGATGCGGGCACGATACGTTGCGTCGTTCGGCCGTGGTGACGCGGGGGGTTGCGACGCCGCGGGCCCGCGGTCAGGTCGCCTTGCAGATGTCCTGGTCCCCGTCCCGTGTCGCGACCTTCAGGGGCGGCGGCGCGGAGGACGCCGGCGGGGCGGCGGCCGGTGCTCCGCCCGGCGGTGCCACCGCCTTGAACGACGAGCCGATTGTCAGCACGACCGCGTCCGCCGCGGACTTGCGCGGTTCGAGTACCGCCCCCGGGACCGCGGCCGCGAGCGCGTGGGCGTGGTCGGCGAGTTCGGGAGCGTGTTCGATCGTGGTCCCGGCCGCCGACGTCGTCGCATTGCCGGTGGAGTCGACGACGAAGCCGCGCTTGGCCAGTGCGTCGCTGACCTCGCGAGCGGCGCCCGGGCGGCCGCTTCCGTTCAAGACCTTCACGTGCACTTGCGAGGCCGGGACCGCCGCGGGCGGCGGCGCGGCGGCCGCCGCGGCCGGGGGAGCCGCCCCGGCCTTGCCCGGTGCCGGGGCGGGGACCGGGGACGCGGCCGAACCGCCGCCGGGCTTGCGGCCGTTGAGCGGTTCGTCGGCGTTGATCGCCTGGAAGAGGCGGCGCGCGTCCGGCTGGACCAGTTCCAGGCGGTTCTTGTCGGTCGGGGAGTCGTAGACCGGGACCGTCACGAACGTCATGTCCGACGTCTTGATGCCCTGCACGCTCCGGGCGAGGTCGACCAGCGCCTTGACCGAGTCGAGTCCCTCGTCCGCCCGGATCGACTTGGTCAGCGCGTCGGCCAGGTTGAACACCCGGGCCGGGTTGAGCAACACCTTGCTGCTGGTGATCTGCTTCGCGAGCGACGCGATGAACGCCTGCTGGCGCTTGATGCGGCCGAGGTCGCTGCCGTTGCCGCCGATCGCCTCGTCGTGCCGCAGGCGTACGAAGTCCAGCGCCTCCTTGCCGCCGACCGTGCGCTTCCCGGCGGCCAGCGAGATCCTGCCCGTCTTGTCCTGCACCTCCTGCGGGAGGCAGATCTCGACGCCGCCGACCGCGTCCACCATGCCCTTGAAGCCGGAGAAGTCGACGATGATGTGGTGGTCGATACGCATACCGGTCATGCGTTCGAGGGTGTTGCGCGTGCACGCCGCCCCGCCCAACTCGTAGGCCGAGTTGAACATCTGGCGGTCGCGCTCCTCTGACTTGGCACCGTCGCGCAGGACGCACGCGGGCACCGTCACGAGGATGTCGCGCGGGATGCTCATGACGACCGCGCGCTTGCGGTCCGAGGACAGGTGCAGCAGCAGCGTGGTGTCCGAGCGCTCGCCCTCGTCCTTGCCGCCGCCGAGCGACTTGTTGGCCCCCGCGCGCGAGTCGGAGCCGATGATCACCAGGTTCATCGGCTTGCCCTTGCCGTTGCCGCCCACCTCGGGGCGTTCGGCGCTCAGCTTGCCCTCGACCGAGTCGGTCTTGATGTTGCCGTTGAGGGTGCGGTAGGCGACGTACGCCCCCGCGACGCCGGTCAGCAGCAGGAGCGAGCCGACGACCACCAGCGGGATGACGATCTTGCGTCGGCGGTTGCGCTTGCGGCGGGCGCGGCGCTGGGCCGCGCGCCCTCCCGCGCCGGAACCGTCCTTCGTGCCGCCGTCCTCGGTTGCGTTGCCGGACGGAATGCGCTTGTCGGCCATGCCCCGTCGTCACCTCCCCGCACGCGGTTGCCCCGGGGGCAGGCGATCGCGTCGGTGTGACCGCGGCGCGTGGCCGGCCGGGGTTCAGCCTTCGGAGTCAGTGATCGTACGGGTGACTCGCTCGGTCGAAATCCGTCGTTCCAGGGCGGATTCGTCCAATCGTTCGATGTTCCGGCACAAAACCACAGGTACGGACGCCGCGAGCGGTGCAAGCAGGCCCGCACGCAGTCCACTCTCACGAGTGAACGGAAGAGCCGACAGGATGCGGTCGCCCGACGCCAGGCCCCAGCCCTTCGCGGCCTCCGCACCGATCTCGGCGAGCTCGGCGGCGGAGTGCACGCGGCCCGCCAGGTCGAGGGCGGGAGCGTCCGCGGCCGGCGGGACGTACGGGACGAACCGGTCGCCGTGCCCGGCCACTTCCGCCGCATAGTCGAGGAAGCCCTCGGGCGCCTCCGCGAACCGCGCACCCATCGGACGCAGCGCGAGCGCGACCCGCTCCCCGGCGCACTCGCGGGCCTCGTCGAGGGTGTCCGGCCCCGAGACGACCAGGTCCGCGTCCGCGGGTGCCCCGCCGGGCACCACGACGAGGCCGACCGACCAGCACGCCGCCAGCCACACCTGCGTCTGCCAGTGCGTCGGCAGCAGCAGCGCGACGCGTTGCCCCGGCTCGGCCGCGAGGTCGTCCTGGAGGAGGTTCGCGGTCTTGGCCACCCAGTTGTCGAACGTGGCCACGGACAGCTCGACGCGCTCGCCGGTCGCGTCGTCGTAGAACGTCGTGAACGGGCGCGTGGCGTCGGTGGCGAGGGCGGCGCGGAGAAGGCTGACGGGTGTGTCGGACATGGGGGCCACTGTAAACGGCCGTTGCGACCCCGGCCGCTGCTGCGCCATCCGGGTGGGCTTCGGGCCAAGAGCACTACATAGGGGCGCCGGAGGAACCAGAAGACAGTTGTGAACCACGTACGAGGCAAGAGCAGCCCGCAAGTTCCCGAAGAGGTCGTCCGTGACACCCCAGTACGCGCGCAAGTCCGTGAGCCCGGCCCTGAAGGTTTCCGCGCTGCTGGCGGCCGCCGTCCTGGCGCCGGCCCTGTCCGTGCCCGCCCACGCGGTCGGCGAGGACGCCGCCGCGCCGGTGCCGGTGTCCGGGGCGACGCACACCCTCGCGCTGCCCGGCGTTCCGGGAGCCGAGGTGCGGATCCCGGGCCCGGGGCGGCCCGCCGCACTGGTCCCCGCCCGCGCGACGCGCGCCTTCTCCCTGGTCGGCGTGTCCTGGGACGACCCGGCCGCACGACCCGACATGACGGTGGCCGTGCGTACGAAGACGGCGGGGAAGTGGAGCCCCTGGCGGGAGCTGCACACCGGTGACGCGATGGGCCAGCACGGCGACGCGCCCAGTCCGGCCGCGGCGCGCGGCGCCACCGAGCCGCTGTGGGTGGGGCGTTCGGACGGCGTGCAGGCCCGCGTCGAGGGGCGCTCCGGCCCCCTGCCGGGCGGTCTGCGGCTCGACCTCGTCGACCCCGGTACGTCTCCCGCCGACGCCCGCGTCGCGCGCCGGGCCGCCGTCGGCTCCGCCGCACCCGGCCGCGGCACCGGGCGTCCGGAGATCGTCGGCCGCGCCGAGTGGGGTGCCGACGAGAAGCTCCGCGACGGCGACTTCAACTACACGGACACCGTGAAGGTGATGTTCGTGCACCACACGGCGGACAGCAACGAGTACACCTGTGCGGACTCGCCGTCCGTGCTGCGCTCGATCTACCGCTACCACGTGAAGACCAACGGCTGGTCGGACATCGGCTACAACTTCCTCGTCGACCGCTGCGGGACCGTCTTCGAGGGCCGCGCGGGCGGCGTCGACAAGCCGGTCAAGGGTGCGCACACGCTCGGGTTCAACACCGACAGCGCGGGGGTCGCGGCGATGGGCACGTACACCGACACCGCGCCTCCCGCGGAAATGCTCAACTCCCTGTCGCGCGTCATCGCGTGGAAGCTCGGGCTGCACGGCGCCGACCCGCTCGGCAAGGCGCAGCTGACGTCGGGGGACAGCGGGAGCCGGTTCCCGGCCGGGACCGACGTACGGTTCGACGTGATCTCGGGGCACCGCGACGGGTTCACCACCGAATGCCCGGGACAGCGGCTGTACGAGGCCCTGCCGAAGGTGCGCCGCGGCGCCGCACACCTCATGCGCTGAAGCCCCGTACCCGCTACCCCACCGCCGGGCACCCGCCCGGTGCCCTGCGCTGCCCTACGACCCCTTGCCCACCATCAACTCCAGCCGCTCCACCAGCGGCTCCACGACCGCCTGCGGCGTGAAGCGCTCCCGCGCGAGCTCGACCGCCGCGCCGCGCAGGCGGGCCACCTCGGCCGGATGGCTGGCCAGCCGGCGCAGGGTGTCCGCCAGCGCGTCCGGGTTGCCTGCCGGCACGAACCGGGCCGCGCCGCCGAGGAGTCGGTGCTGCGGCGCGGTGTCCGACGTGACGACCGCACACCCGGCCGCCGCCCCCTGGAACACCTTGTTGGGGACGACGCGCAGCGCCTTGGCGCCCGTCCCGAACACCCCCAGGCACACATCGTGGCGAGCCACGAGCCGGGGGAGTTCGGAGCCGGGCACCCAGGCGTGCCAGCGCACCCGCGGGTCCTGCCCCACCAGGTCGCGGGTGCGCTGGAGTTGGAGGCCGCGGCCGACCAGTGTGACCGCGAGGGGGTAGCCGTCGAGCTGGCGCAGCGCGGCACCGATGACGGGGGCGCCCTGCACGGGGGAGTAGAGGCCGTACGCGACGATCCGCAACGGGTGTTCGGTACGCGCCGGTTCGGGGGCGGGCTTCAGGTCCGCCCCGACGTCCCGGCCCGCGTCGAACCACAGCGGCGCGGCACCGATCGGCACCACCACGGCCCGCTGCCGGTCCGCCGGAGCCAGCATGCGGCCGTGCTCCTCGGTGTCGACGAGCACCAGGTCCGCGGCGCGGATCGCGGACGCCTCGACCCGCATCGCGACCCGCAGCCCCGCCCGCGGCGCGCGGCCGGTGCGGTCCGCGACGTCGTCGACGCTCTCCAAGTGGTCGAGCACCAGCGGCACCTGCGGAAACAGGCGCCGTGCCACCTGGATGTCGACCCGCCCCCGGTACCCGCAGAGCACCGCGTCCGGCTTGGGCAACTTCCGGGCTCTGGCGGCCAGTTGGCCGAGTCTGGCGGCGTGGCGCATGCGGGCCTTGGTACGGCCGCTCTGCCGATTGCGCGGCGGTCTCGCGGGGCCCGCGTCGTCCTGCCCGAGCGCCGCGTTGCACACGACGACCTCGACCCCCTGGCGCTGCAGTCCCTCGACGAGGATCCCGACCCGGGGGTGCACGGTCGTGTCGTACGTGCCGAACACCATGACCCGCATATGCCGATTGTGCGCAGCGTGACGGCCCGAAAACCAGATGTAGGGGCGCTTCTCGTTCGGAGGGGTGGTGTCGGGAGGTTCCGGCCGGACGCCCCGCGCGCCGGTGTTACCGTGACGCCCTGATCAGCCGGGGAGTGGCCCCGGTCCGGCCGGACGCACCGTCCGCCGGCCATACCGACTCGGGAGGGTGCGTGCGGATGGAACGCACGCGCACTTGGCGGCCCCCGTACGAACTCGACCTGCGCCTGACCCTGGGCCAGTTGCAGCGCGGGCACAGCGACCCCACCTACCGGGTGGCCCCCGACGGCGCGGTGTGGCGCAGCGCGCGCACCCCGGACGGCCCGTGCTCGCTGCGCATCACCGCGTCCCGCACGACCGGCGAGGTCACCGGCCAGGCGTGGGGCCCCGGCGCGCAGTGGCAGCTCGACCGCCTCCCCGACCTCCTCGGCTCCGGCGACGACCCCTCCGCCTTCCCGTCGCACCACCACCCGCTCCTGCACGACGCGTTCCGCCTGCGCCGCGGGATGCGCATGCCGCGCACCGGCCTGGTCCTCGCCGCGCTCATCCCCTCGATCCTGGAGCAGAAGGTCACCACGATCGAGGCGCGCAAGGCGTTCCGCCTACTGGTCCAGTGGTACGGCGAACCGGCCCCCGGCCCTGCGCCCTCCGACCTGCGCGTGATCCCCGACGCCGCCACCTGGGCGCGTATCCCCACCTGGGACTGGCACCGCGCGGGCGTCGACCACAAGCGCTCCCGCACCATCATGTCCGCCGTGCGCGTCGCCCCCGCCCTCGAACGCACCGCCCCCCTCGCCAACTCCGAGGCCTCCCGCCTCCTCAAACTCGTCCCCGGCATCGGCGTCTGGACCACCGCCGAAACCATGCAGCGCTCCCACGGCGACCCCGACGCCGTCTCCGTCGGCGACCTCCACCTCTGCAAACAGGTCACCTACGCCCTCACCGGCACCCCCGGCGACGACGCCCGCATGCTGGAACTCCTCGCCCCCTACCAGGGCCACCGCCACCGCGCCGCCCTCCTCATCCGCATGACCCCCAACGCCCGAGTCCCCCGAAAAGCCCCCCGCTTCGCCCCCCGCAACTACACCCGCATCTGACCGCCGAGAGCAGCCGCGGGTCGGGCGTCCGGTCACCCGCAGGAGCTGCGTAGCGCACGGCTGTTGGGGAACGTGGTCGGCCTACCGTTCAGCCCGGGGGCCCAATCGGTTAGCGGGTGGTGATGACGTCTTCGGGGGAGCGGGTGGGGCGGGGGCGGGGGGGTTCTGCGGGGTGGCCTACGGCGATGGCGCCCATGGGGTCCCAGCTGAGGGGGAGGTCCAGGGTCGTGCGGACGGTGTCGCGGCAGAACATCGTGGAGGAGACCCACGCGGAGCCCAGGCCCTCGGTGGTGAGGGCGACCAGGAAGTTCTGGACCGCGGCGCCGGCGGAGACGACGAACATCTCGCGCTCGGCGGCGGTGCGGGCGGGGTCCGGGTAGGTGTGCGCGCCGTCGGTGACGAGGCAGGGGACGGCGAGGTACGGGGCGTTGCGCAGGAGGTCGCCGCGGGCGACGCGGCGGGTGACCGCGTCCTCGGCGAGGCCGTCGGCGCGCAGGTCGCGGATCCATGCGTCGCGCATCGCGTCGAGCAACTGCGTGCGCGACTCGGGGGATTCGAGGAGCACGAAGCGCCACGGGACGGTGTGGTGCGGGGCCGGCGCGGTGACCGCGGCGGCGACCGCGCGGCGCACGGCGGCGGGGTCGACCGGGGCGGCGGTGAAGGCGCGGGTCGTGCGGCGGGCGGTGACGGCGTTGCGGGCGCCCTCCCGCATCGCGTCGTCGGTGCCCAGGCGGAACATGTCGTCGGCCGAGCTGCGCACCACCGTACGGATGCCCTCGCCGTCGGCCTCGGTGACCAGGTGCGGCAGGCCGCGCACGATCGCGACCGGGACCGCGCCCGCCTTGCCCTTGACGAGCTCGGCGGCGGAGGCCAGTTCGTCGACGACGGCGGTGACGGTGACGGCCAGTTCGTTGCCGTGCGTGTCGGTACGCCCGCGGTGGTCGTCCAGCGCGTCGAGGCCGGCGACGCCGATCGCGACGTCGGTGAGTCCGGTGCGCCAGGGGCGGCCGAAGGTGTCGCTCACGACGACTCCGAGGCGGCGCGAGGTGAGCGCGGCGAGGCCGACGCGCAGGGTGCGCGCCGACGCGTCGGAGTCCTCGGGGAGCAGCAGCAGCGTGCCCGGCTCGGTGTTCGAGGCGTCGACCCCCGCCGCGGCCATCACGAAGCCGTGCCGGGTCTCGACGATGCGGGTGTTGCCGCGCTTGGCGACCACGCGTACGGCCTCGGAATCGATGACCTTGTCGCGGTCGACCCCGCGCAGCAGGCGCCCTTCGGCCTTGCTGACGATCTTCGAGGTGACCACGAGGATGTCGCCGTCCAGCAGGCCGGGGCCGTCGGCCGCCGCGGCGGCGATCAGCGCGGCGAGGTCGTCGCCCTCGCGTACCTCAGGAATGCCCGGTACGCCGAGGACCTCATAACCGCGCGGCGGGGTCATACGGCGCCCTCCGCCCGCACCTCGGCCGCCATGTCGAGGGCCGCGCGCGCCATGGCGGCGGTCGCCTCCACGTCGGTCATCATGAGCGGGATCGCGCGGCACGGGATGCCGGCCTCCTCGACCGCCGCCACCGCGGCCGCGTCGGTGGAGTCGACCAGCCAGCCGTCCAGCAGCCCCGGGCCGTAGTGCTTGGCGACCGCGACGGCCGAGGTCTCGACGCCGACCGCTTCGAGCACCTTGTCGGCCATGCCGCGCACCGGCGCGCCGCCCACGATCGGCGACAGCCCGACGACCGGCGCCTCGGCCTCGACCAGCGCGTCCCGAATGCCCGGTACGCCGAGGATCGTGCCGATGCTGACCACCGGGTTCGACGGCGGGAACAGGATCACGTCCGCCTCGGCGATCGCCGCGAGGACACCCGGGGCCGGCTTGGCCTCCTCGATGCCGACCGCGACGATCGCGTGCGCGGTCAGCGCGGCGCGCAGCTTGACCCAGTACTCCTGGAAGTGGATCGCCTTGCGGGTCTCCGGACGATCAGGGTCGTCGACGACGACGTGCGTCTCGACGCGGTCGTCCGACATCGGGATCAGGCGTACGCCCGGCTTCCACCGCGCGCACAGCGCCTCGGTCACCGCGCTCAGCGGGTAGCCGGCGCCCATCATCTGGGTGCGCACGATGTGCGTCGCGTAGTCGCGGTCGCCGAGCCCGAACCACGTCGGTTCGACGCCGTACGCGCCCATCTCCTCGCGGATGCTCCACGTCTCCTCGCGGCGCCCCCAGCCCTGCTCCTCGTTGATGCCCTCGCCGAGGGTGTACATCACCGTGTCGAGGTCCGGGCACACCTTGAGTCCGAACAGGTGGATGTCGTCGCCGGTGTTGCCGACGACAGTGATGTCCGCCTGGGGTTCCGCTGCCTTGAGGCCCCGCAGGAAGCGTGCTCCGCCGATCCCGCCGGCCAGTACCACGATGCGCATGCGGACCAGTCTTGCAGGCTCGGCCGCCGCGGGAAGCCGCCGGGGCGGGTGAAGGCGCGACACGTGTGGACGTGCGTTCGAGATGTGTCCGCCGACGACGAGGCACGGTCCCCCGGAGCGGAAGGCCGTCGCCGCGGCCGATCTCTTACGAAAGGCTGACGGGCCGCCATGTCGCGCCCGGGACGCGGCCCGAGCGGCCTAGCGTCGCGGACATGAGGATCCTCGTCACCGGCGGTGCCGGCTTCATCGGATCGCACGTCGTGGACGCCCTGCTCGCCGCGGGCCACGACGTGTGCGTGCTCGACGCGCTGCTGCCCGCGGTCCACCGGGCGGCACCGGAGGTCTCCGCCGGCGTCGAGTTCCGCGAAGGGGACGTACGGGACGCCGCGGCGGTGGCGGCCGCCTTGCGCGGCGTCGACGCGGTCAGCCACCAGGCCGCGATGGTCGGCCTCGGCCTGGACCTGGACGACGCGCCGGCGTACGTCGGCTGCAACGACCTCGGCACGGCCGTACTGCTCGCCGAGATGGCCCGCGCGGACGTCGGCCGCCTCGTGCTCGCGGGCTCGATGGTCGTGTACGGCGAGGGCCGCTACACCTGCGGGGAGCACGGCGTCGTCGTACCCGGCCCGCGCCCCGAGGCCGATCTGTCCGCCGGGCGCTACGAACCGCGCTGCCCCGGCTGCGGCGGCGACCTGACGCCGGGGCAGATCGCCGAAGAGGCCGCGCCCGACCCGCGCAACGTGTACGCGGCGACCAAGCTCGCGCAGGAGCACCTGGCCGCCGCATGGGCCCGCACTGTGGGCGGAACCGCGACATCGCTGCGCTACCACAACGTGTACGGGCCGAGGATGCCGCGCGACACCCCGTACTCCGGTGTGGCCTCGGTGTTCCGCTCCGCGCTGGAAGCGGGCATCGCACCGCGCGTGTACGAAGACGGCGGGCAGCGCCGGGACTTCATCCACGTGGCCGACGTCGCCACTGCGAACGTCGCGGCCCTCGGGCGTGCGGACGCCGGCATGCGCGCCTACAACGTCGGCACCGGCCGCCCCCGAACCGTGGGCCAGATGGCCACCACGCTGGCCGCCGCACAGGGCGGTCCGGACCCGGTCGTGACCGGCCGGTTCCGGCTCGGCGACGTCCGGCACATCACGGCGTCCCCGGCCCGCATCGCGCGCGAACTCGGGTGGCAGGCCGATGTGGACTTCGAGACGGGGATGAGGGAGTTCGCGAACGCCGCCCTGCGGTGAGGCCGATGCGCGCGTACAGCGCGGACCGGCGGCAGGGGCCAAGCAGCGCGGCCAGGCAGCCGCGCTAGACGGGCAGTCGGACCTCGAAGCGGCAGCCCCCGCTGATGTTGACGACGCCGACCGACCCCTTGTGCGCCTCCACGATGCCCCGCACGATCGCCAGGCCGAGGCCGGCGCCTCCGTCCGGACCGGGCGTACGCGCGTGCGACCCGCGCCACCCGGTGTCGAACACCCGCGGCAGGTCGTCCTCCGGGATACCGCCGCACGCGTCGGTGACGGTCAGCAGCACGCCGTTCGGCTCGGTGCGCACCCCGACCGCCACGGTCCCGTCGGACGGCGTATGCCGGATGGCGTTGACCAGCAGGTTCGTCAGCGCCCTGGACATCTCGCGGCTGTCCACGCGCACCGGGACGGGCTCGACCTCAGCGCCGTGCAGCCGCACCGCCCGGGACCGCGCCAACACCTCGGTGCCCGCCATCGCGTCGCCCACCAGGTCGTACAACGACACACGCGACAGGGACAGTTGCAGCGCACCTGCCTGGATCCGGGACAGCTCGAACAGATCGTCGACCATGCCGCTCAACCGGTCGACCTCGACCCGAATGCGCCGGTGGTAGCGCTGCGGATCGGCGGCGACACCGTCCTCGAGCGATTCGGCCATCGCCCGCAGCCCGGCGAGCGGCGTACGCAGGTCGTGCGAGATCCACGCGATCAGCTCGCGCCGCGACTGCTCGACCGCCCGCTCGCGCGCCCGCGCTTCGGTGAGACGCGCACTCGCGCGCTCCAACTCACGGCTGAGATCGGCGAGTTCCGCTATCGACGAAGGTCGCGGCGGGTGGTACGCCGGGTCGGTGTCGGACGACGCCGACCCGAGGCCGTGCGCGGCCCGCTGCAACGCGCGTACGTCCGCCACCACGGGCCGCCCGAGCACCGCCGCGACCGCGACCGCGAGCACGGCGGACACCCCGCACACCACCATCATCACCGTCAGGTCGTGCGACGACAGGAACATCGCCTGGGCGACCCCGACCGTCCCGGCCGCCATCGCGGCGACGGTCACGACCGAGACGGCGCCGAGCGCCACCGACAGCGGGCGGTGGCGCGTCATGCGCAACAAGGCCATGCCGCAGAGGGTCACGGCCAGACCGCAGGCGCCCGCGATCAGGCAGATGAGCAGAAAGTCCTTGAGCGGCATGCGGCGTCACGGCCCGTCAGGCGAGGCAGGCCTGGCAGGCCCATCGGGCGAGGCAGGCGAGTCAGAGACGGCAAGCGAGTCAGACACGGCAAGCGAGTCAGACACGGCAGGCGAGTCAGGCGAGGCCTCCGCCACGTCACCCGTGCCCGGGTCCAGTCGGTACCCCACGCCCCACACCGTCACCAGCATGCGCGGTGCCGCCGGGTCGTCCTCGATCTTCTCGCGCAGCCGCCGGACGTGCACGGTCACGGTCGAGCGGTCGCCGAAGGACCAGCCCCACACCTCGTGCATCAGCTCCTCGCGCGAGAACACCCGTCCGGGATGCTGGAGCAGGAAGCACAGCAAATCGAACTCGCGTGCGGTCAAGGACAGTTCCCGGCCCGCCCGGGTGGCGCGGTGGGCGGCGACGTCGATTTCGATCCCACCGTGCCGCAGCAGGTCGGACGCGGCCGACGAGGCCGACGACGCGGCCCCGACCCGCCGCAGCACCGACCGCACCCGCAGTACCAGTTCGCGCGGGCTGAACGGCTTGGTGACGTAGTCGTCCGCGCCGATCTCCAGGCCGAGCACGCGGTCGCTCTCCTCGCCCAGCGCGGTCAGCATGACCACCGGCACGGGGGCACGCCGCCGCAACCTGCGGCAGACCTCCAGGCCGTCCATGCCGGGCAGCATCAGGTCGAGCACGACCAGGTCCGGCAGGGTCTCCTCGGCCATCGCCAGGGCGGTCGGTCCGTCCGGTGCATGTGCGGTGGTGAAGCCCGCCCGGCGCAGGTAGTCGACGACGACCTCGGCCACGGTCGGGTCGTCGTCCACCACGAGAACGGTGCCTGTCATACGGCCGAGTGTAGGGACGGCGCACGCCGCGCCGGGGAGCCGCCGATGCGCCGTTCGGATTCCGTAAGACCTCGCCGAGGCGTGTTCGACCGGCCGCGGCGGGTGCGCTCGAACAGCGTGCGGACCGGCCCGCGCCGGAGCCCGGCGTACGAATCCCGACGTACGAATTTCGTAAGCACGCCGTGCCCCGGAATCCCGGCCCGCGCTGCCTAGCGTGAGTGCCATGGACGTTGCCTCCACCCCGCCCGCCGCCCGCGTCGATGTCGTCCTGCCGTGCCTCGACGAGGCCGGGGCCCTCCCGTGGGTCCTCGGACGCATGCCGCCCGGCTACCGGCCGATCGTCGTCGACAACGGCTCGGCGGACGGCTCCGCCGACCTCGCCCGCGCACTCGGTGCCCACGTCGTCGAGGAGCCGGTACGCGGCTTCGGCGCGGCCTGCCACGCCGGCCTGCTCGCCGCCACCGCGCCCGTCGTGTGCTTCTGCGACTGCGACGCGTCCCTCGACCCGGGCGAACTCCCGTACGTCGCAAACCCGGTGCTGCACGGCGACGCCGACCTCGTGCTGGGCCGCCGACGCCCCGCGACCTGGCGTGCCTGGCCCCCGCACGCACGGTTCGCCAACCAGGTCCTCGCCCGCAGGCTCCGTGCCCGCACCGGGGCCCGCCTGCACGACCTCGGCCCGATGCGCGCCGCGCGCCGTGCGGACCTCCTCGGACTGGGACTCGCCGACCGCAGGTCCGGCTACCCGCTGGAGATGGTGGTGCGAGCCGCATCGGCCTCCTGGCGGATCCGCGAGACCGACGTGCGCTATCTGCCCAGGACGGGTCGGTCGAAAGTGACCGGGACCGTGCGCGGAACGATCACTGCGGTGCGCGACATGAGCGCGGTGCTGGCCCGTGTCTGACCTGCCCCGCAGCGGCTCCGACGGCGGCCACATCGGCGCCGACACCACACTCCTCGTCATCGCGAAGTCGCCCAGCCCCGGACGGGTGAAGACCCGCCTCACCCCGCCGCTCACTCCCGAACAAGCCGCCGACATCGCCGAGGCCGCGCTCGCCGACACACTCGACGCGGTACGCCTCGCACCCGCCCGCCGCCGGGTCCTCGTCCTGGACGGCCCACCGCGCGCCTGGTTCCCGGCCGACATCGACGTCGTCCCGCAGTGCGGCGGCGGACTCGACGAGCGCCTGGCCGCCGCCTTCGCCGCGTGCACCGGCCCGGCGCTCCTGATCGGCATGGACACCCCGCAGGTCACCCCCGATCTGCTGGCGGTCGACTGGACGGCCGCCGACGCGTGGTTCGGCGCCGCCGCCGACGGCGGGTTCTGGGCGCTGGGCCTGCGCGACCCCGACCCCGACCTGCTCCGCGGGGTGCCGATGTCCGTCCCGCACACCGGGCGCGCACAGTACGACCGCCTTGTCGCCGCCGGGCTGATCGTGCGCCACCTGCCCGTCCTCAACGACATCGACACCGCGGACGACCTCGCCGAGGTGGCACGGAGTGCTCCGCACACCCGGACCGCGCGCCTGGCGTACGCGTACGACGCCCTGGCCACGCGTACGACGCAGGGAACCGCGCCCGCGACCCGGCAGCCGGCCCATGCGGTGCGGACGACGAGAGCCGACGCCCCGGCCCGGGCCGGCGGCCCCGCGTGAGGACCGCCGCGGTCGAGACCACCGCAGTCGAGACAACCGCAGTCGAGACCACCGCAGTCGAGACCACCGGGGTCGACACCACCACGGCCGGGACCACCACAGTCGAGACCGCCACACCCGGCGCCTCCGCGCTCGAACCGTACGAGCACGCCCTCCGGAACGGCGGCCCCCTCTACCTCCGCCGCGCCGACGGCCGCCGCCACTCCCTCGACATCGCCCGATGGACGGCCACCCCCGACACGGCCGACCGCACCATGCTCGCGCGCTGCTGGGGACCGACCCTCGACATCGGATGCGGCCCGGGCCGACTGGTCGCCGAACTCGTCCGCCGCGGCGTGCCGGCGCTCGGCATCGACCTGGCCTCCGCCGCCGTACGCCTGACCGTCGCGTCCGGCGGCGCCGCACTGCGCCGCTCCGTGTTCGATCCGCTGCCCGGCGAACGCCGGTGGGGCACGGCCCTGCTCGCCGACGGCAACATCGGCATCGGCGGCGACCCCGCCGCGCTGCTCACCCGGACGGCCGCGCTGCTGCGCAACCGCGGCCGCCTGATCGTCGAGACGGAAGCCGAAGACCCGTACGCGCACGAGCGTTTCGCGGCGCGCGTCGAGGACGCCCACGGCCGGACCGGGGCGCCGTTCCGGTGGGCCCGCCTGGGCGTGCGGGTGCTCGAAGAGATGGCTCCGGCCTGCGGGTTCAGGGTGCGGGAGACGTGGACCGCCGACGGACGGCAGTTCGCCGCGCTGTCCGGCTCGATCTGACCCGACACCAACTCAGCCTGACCTGACACCAACTCAGCGCGCCTGCCCCGCAAGCCACTTGCGGACGCCGATCACCATCCCCGTGACCGCGAGCACGGCACCCCAGATCATCGCCAGGTTCCGCCCGTAGTCCAGCGGCAGGACCGACGGATTCGGCGGCGGCCACGGCCGTACCAGCGCGGGCAGCGCGATCAACGTGGCCGCCGCCCCGACCGCGAGGCCGCCGAGCAGCGTACGCCGCACCCAAGGCGCGGGCCCGCGGCCCGGAAACGTGCGCATCACCAGCCACCCGACCCCGAACACGAGGCCTGCGAACACGATGTCGTGCAGCAGCAGGCCGCCGACCAGCCAGCGCAGTACCGCCCAGTTGTCGACGTACGCGGGCTGGTCGAGCAACCCGGCGATGCCGTAGCCGATCCCGGCGAGCCCGGCCGCCCCGAGGAGCAGACGCCAGACGCGTACCGCCCCCGAGACTTCACCCGTCCCGCGAACGCGTTCGCTCACGTCAACACCTCCATCCTGTCGACCCACTTCGTCTGCAGCACCCCCGGCCGGTTCGGCGCGATGATCCGCGCGGGGTAGCCGTGGTCCTCCGCGAGCGCTTCCCCGTTGACGCCCAGCGCCAGCAAGGTGAGCGGATCACGGGTGTATTCGCGCCGCATCTCCATCACCGAGTACGGGCTGAACTGCTCCAGCGAGAACACCCGGAGCGTCGCTCCCTTCGGAGCCCCGACACGGTCCATGAGGTCCCGGACCCGCACCCCCGTCCACTGCGCCGACGCACTCCAGCCCTCCACGCACGCGATCGGCAGCCACACCGAGTGCTGCGGCATGGCCAGCAACTCCTCCCGCGACAAAGAGACTTCGACCGGGCCGCCGGCGATGGTGAGCCGCCAGGCCGGGTCACGGATCGGTTGCAGAACGCCCGCCTGTGCCGCGGTCCGGTTGACGGGCAGCCGCTGCGGCCCGATGCCGGGGCGGCGCGGCGCCAGCGGTGACGCCTTCGCCAAAGGGGACACCGTCTGGCCGATCGTCGCGAGCGTCACCACGCCGACCGACGCGCCGAGGGCCGCCAGCAGACCGCGCCGCGACGGGGTGCCGTCGCCCGCGGGCGGGGGCGGGTCCGCTTCGGGGCCGCGCCGCCAGTGCTCGGTGATCACCGGGAGCTGTACGCCGATGTGCAGGACCAGCGCGCCCGTCAGCACCCAGCCGACCCAGTAGTGCACCGGTACGAACGGGAACGCCCACGGGTACCACTGCACGATGTTGATCAGTCCGGTGGCCAGTTCGAAGAGGGCGGTGGCGACCAGGACGGCGATGGAGAGCCGTTCCAGGGCGTGGCGCAGCGAGCGGGCCGGAGGCCACACGTACAGCCGCGGGTAGACCACCCACAGCTTGACCAGAAGCAGCGGAACCGCCGCGATCCCGGCCGCCACGTGCAGCCCCTGGGTCACCTGGTAGCCCCGGACGGGGCGGCTCGGGAACGCGAGCCAGCCGGGCTGATGCTGCATCAGATGGCTGAGCACACCGGTCAGGAAGCACAGGACGAACGCGGTCCCCAACAGGCGTCCGACCACCACCGCCGTGCGCGGGTCGTGCAGCGCCGTGCGGAACGCGCCCTCGCGCAGCGGGCCTTTGCGCAGTACCTCGGGCGGTGCCGGGAGCGGGATGTCGTCGGGCAGGCGGCGTGCGCCGGGAACGCGGGTCCTCCTCATGCCTGCACTCAATCCCCCGAGGGGCGTCCGCGTACCGCCGGCGGTGCTTACGGAGTGCTGACGTCTGCACGCGGCGGCCGTGATCCGGCCGTCCGGGCTGCCATCGTCGAGGCATGCCCGCAGGCAAGATCCCTTTCGGCTGGACCGCGGCCGCCACGGCGGTGGCCGCCGCGCTGGGCGGCACGCTCGCCTACGCCGTGCACGGCCCGTACGCGCGCCCCGACACCCCGGCCATCCACGCCGTCTACGGCGTCACCTGGGTGCTGTTCGCGCTCGCCGCCTGGCTCGTCGTACGCCGAGTGCCGCGCCGTGCGGCCGTCCCCCTGATCCTGTTCGGGGCCGTCGCCTTCCAGGCGGTGGCCATGACGGCGGTGCCGCAGACGAGTGACGACGCGTACCGCTACGCCTGGGACGGGCGCGTCCAGGCGGCCGGGATCTCGCCGTACCGGTACAGCCCGCAGGACCCGGCACTCGAACACCTGCGCGACGACTGGCTGTTCCCGCCCGGAGACTGCGTCGGCTGGTTCCGGCACCCGCTGCCGGACGGCAGCTGCACGCTCATGAACCGGCCTTCCGTCCACACCATCTACCCGCCCGTCGCGCAGTTCTGGTACCGCGGCGTGCACGCCGTCACCCCCGACGGCGGCCGCGAGCCCGTCCAGGCCGCGGCGGCACTGGTAGCCGTGGCGGTGACGGTGGCGCTGCTGCTCGTGCTGCGGCGCTTCGGCCGCGATCCCCGGCACGCGGTCCTGTGGGCGTGGTGCCCGATGGTCGTGCTGGAGTCCGGCAACAACGGCCATGTCGACGGTCTCGGGGTGCTGTTCATGGTCCTCGGCCTCGCGGCGGTGGCGGCCCGGCGGCCGGTCCTCGGCGGCCTGCTGACCGGGGCGGCCGTCGCGGTGAAGATGTTCCCGGCCGCGTCCCTGATCGGGAGCGCGCGGCGCAGGCCGCTGCTGACCGGGGGAGTCGCGGTGCTCACGGTTGCCGTGACCTATGTGCCGTACCTGCTGATGTCCGGCTCCGCGGTGGTCGGCTACCTGCCCGGCTACCTGCGGGAGGAGCGCTACGACGACGGTGCCCGCTTCGGGCTGCTCGGCCTCGTGCTGCCCGAGCCGGCGACCCCGTACGCCGCCCTGGCCGTGCTGCTCGCCGCCGCCGTGCTGATCGGCCGCCGCGCCGACCCGGACCGCCCCTGGGGTGCGGCGCTCACGATGACCGGCACCCTGCTGCTCGTGCTCACCCCGAACTACCCGTGGTACGCCCTGCTCCTGGTCGCCCTCGTGGTGCTCGACGGCCGGGCCGAGTGGATGGCCGTGGGCCTGGCCGGATACGCGGTCTACTTCACGTGGTTCACGGGGGTGCCGGCCGAGCGGATCCGCCTCGTCCACCAGACGGCGTACGCCGCCGCGTTCCTGGTGGTGGCCGGTGCGGCGGCGGTACGCGCGTACCGCCGCCGCACCGATCGGGATCAGTCCTCGACCGGCAGCCCCTCCGCCCGCCAGGCCTGGAAGCCGCCGACCATGTCGGTGGCGCGCACGAGTCCGAGGTCCAGCAGCGACGCCGCGGCCAGGCTCGATGCGTAGCCCTCGTCGCACAGCACGATGACGCGGGCGTCGAACCCGGTCGCCTCCGGCAGGCGCGCGTCGCCTTCCGGGTCGAAGCGCCATTCCAGGTGGTTGCGCTCGACGACGAGCGCGCCGGGGATGAGGCCGTCGGCGGCGCGCTGCCCGGCATTGCGGGTGTCGACGAGCACCGCGCCGCGCGCGGCCTCCTCGAACGCCTCGCGTGCCGAGACGCGCGTGTAACGCGAACGGGCCGAGGCGAGGAGGGAGTCCACTCGCGTCGGCCGGGATTGCGGTGCGTCGGGATGCACCGGAGGTGTGGAGGACGCCGCGGGCACCGGGGACGTCGGGGTGGTCGGGGGCGTCGAGGGCGTCGGTGGTGTCGGGGTCGCCGGGGAAGAGGTCACCAGTGTTCCCCCGAACGCTCGACGCGCAGACGCGGCAGCGGCTGGCTGCCGGGCCGCGACAGGACCTCGTGGTCCGCCTCGAACATCGTCATGGCGGTGAGCCGCGGGGCGTAGACGTGCACGCTGACGGCCGGCTCGGTGCCGACGTTGGTGACCTCGTGGACGTACGTCGGGCCGAACACCCGGGTGGCCCCCGGGGCGAGCACCCGTTCGCGGGCGCCGGCGCGGCGCAGCGGCGTGACGACCAGCGAGCGCTCGTGGAGCTCGCCGGCGACGACGGTGAACACGCCGGACGAGCCGCCGTGGTCGTGCAGGCCGGTGCCCTGCCCGGGCAGCCAGCTCAGCAGCCAGACCTCGTGGTCGTCGGCGGCGTGCAGCAGGCGGTACCAGCGGGAGACCGGGTCGTACTCGACGGTGTCGAGCGCGTCCGCGACCTCGGCGGCGTAGCGGGTCGCGAGGCCGGAGAGCCGGGCGACGGACGGACGGGTGACGGGCGCCGGCGGAACGGCGAGGCGGGCGGGTGCGGCGAGCGGGTCGCCGGCGACCGTGATGTCACTGGACATGCGCGGGAAGTCCTCGGGAGCGGTGGCGCGGCGGGGGAGGCCGCCGTGCGGGTCGGACTGGATCCGTGGTGGTCCCGGACCTGTGGGCCGCACGCCCCTGGACTCGGAGAGTTCCGCGAGTCGGGGAGTCGTGGGGCCGGGATCGGGAACCGGCAGGCGGCCGAGGCGCCGGCGGGAGCCCCGCGGCCGGACGCGGATGGCGTCGTCGGCCGCAGAAGATCACCGCGGGTTCGAACCGGAGGGATGTCCCGGACGTACCTGGTCCTGGGCACCGCCTGCGCGGCGAGGGCGTACCGGGAAGGTCGCCCTCAGCTCATACAGAAGGTGCGACAACACAGCGCAGCGGCGATCCGACGGACGTCGGCGTGGCGACTCCGGAGCGGCATGCGGTGTGCGGACATGACGAAAAGGACACCTGCAACACGGGGTGTCTGTCAACTCGGAGTGCGCCGGGCGGGTGAGGACAACCAGTCGTCTTCGCCGAATCGGGTGACGTTGGGGAGGCGACAGTATTGCGAGGGTTGAAAAAGAGGGCGGTGGGGGAGTGATTTCCTGACATGTCGCCTGGCTGGTCTGCCGGCGCGGTTGTCCGCTGTGACGTCGGTCATTCCGGTGAGATTTTCCCCCGAAGCGGGGAACCCTGATGAGCGCGCGACGCGTAGGTCCATTACGAGTCGGCATCGGACGGGTCGGTCCGGAAGGCGTCGACGAGACCGGAGCAATGCATGGGGTAGTGCATGAGGCGTCGGAGTAGCAAACTCGGGTTGATTGATATGTCCGAGTTTGGTGGAATACGTCCAACCCACGGGCTGGTGTGGTCCCGGGGGGTGAATCCGGGCTCCAATAGCAGAGCTCGGCTTGACGGGACAGTAACGACGCGCTTGTAATTTCACACATGCTGTGACCATTGCTGGTCACGGATAAATAACGGGGACGTAAAAAGGGTCGAGGAGGCACGCGATGGGCGAGCTCTTGCAGCTGCTGGTCGAGGACGGCGTCATGGAAGGGGAGGAGGAACTCACCTGGCAGGAGCGGGCGCTCTGCGCGCAGACGGACCCCGAGTCCTTCTTTCCGGAAAAGGGCGGTTCGACCCGTGAAGCCAAGAAGGTCTGCTTCTCCTGCGAGGTCCGTGACGAATGCCTTGAGTACGCCCTCGCCAACGACGAGCGGTTCGGCATCTGGGGCGGCCTGTCGGAGCGCGAGCGCCGCCGCCTGAAGAAGCGCGCGATCTGACGCAGCATCAGACAATCCCGGGCCGGGCATCGCGGACCGACCCGGCGCTGTGGCCGCGGTCGCGTAGTGTGGGGCCGTCCAGCCGGGTGCTGGATGATCTCCGCCGTCGCTCCCGAGCCTCCCGGGGTCCTCAACCCTGATGCCACTTTTCACGCAACAGTCGGCCTATGCGCACGCGCCGGCGTACCCGAGACATGTCGTCACCGCGATCGTCGTCGCCCACGACGGCGCACGCTGGCTGCCCGGCACCCTGACCGGACTCCTCGGCCAGGAGCGCCCCGTGCAGCGCGTCGTCGCCGTCGACACCGGCAGCACCGACGCCACGCCCCGCCTCCTCGAGGACGCCCTCGGGCCGACCTCGGTGATCCGGACCGACCGCACCGCGAGCTTCGGCGCCGCGGTCGCCGACGCCGTCCGCACCGTGCCGGTCGCCGACGCCGCCTCGCTCCCCTATGCCGTCGACGGCTACGTCGCCGCCAACGACCCCTACGGCCCCGACTCGTTCGGACGTCCGGACGAGTCCTACCCCGGCGGCCGGTCCGACGAACTCGTCGAGTGGCTGTGGCTCCTGCACGACGACAGCGAGCCCGCGCCCGACGCCCTCCACCTGCTGCTCCGCGCCGCCGACGAACTCCCCTCCGCGGGTGTGCTCGGCCCCAAGGTGCGCAGCTGGTACGACCGGCGCCGCCTCCTGGAGGTCGGCACCACCATCGCCCGGAGCGGGCGGCGCTGGACCGGTCTGGAGCGCCGCGAGCAGGACCAGGGCCAGCACGACGCGGTCCGCGGCGTCCTCGCGGTGGGCAGTGCCGGACTCCTCGTACGTCGCGATGTATGGGAGCAATTGGGCGGGTTCGACCCCCGGTTGCCCTTCGGCCGCGACGACACCGACTTCTGCTGGCGGACCAACGCCGCCGGCCACCGCGTCGTGGTGGTCCCCGACGCCGTCGTCCTGCACGCCGAGGCGGCCACCCGCGAACGGCGGCCCATCGACTGCGCGCCCAACCACCCGCACCGGGTCGACCGCGCCGGCGCCGTCTACACGCTGCTGGCCAACTGCCCCGGCAAGACGCTCCCGCTGACCTGGCTCCGGCTGTTCTTCGGCACCATCGTCCGGGTCCTCGGCTACCTCGTCGGCAAGCTGCCCCGCATGGCGCTCGACGAGTTCATCGGCGTCTACTCGGTGCTCCTGCGCCCGTACCGCGTCATCTCGGGCCGCCGCGCCCGCTCGCGGACACGTGTCGCCGAGGACGCCGACTTCCGCGACCTCTTCCCGCCGCGCGGCGCAAGCGTGCGGCAGGCGTTCGACGCGCTGGTCGGCAGCATCAGCCGCCGCGTCGAACCGGAGGGCGCCCGCGCCCGGAACAGCGTCCTGGAGAGCGGGCCCACCTCGGAGGACGCCGAGGACCTCCAGGTCGAGAACTTCGCCCGGCTGCGCGCCGTCGTGCAGCGGCCCGGCGTCGCCCTCACCGTCCTGCTCCTGCTCGTCACCCTGGTCGCGGCGCGCGACATCCTCACCGGCGGGCGGCTCCTGGGCGGCGCGCTGCTGCCCGTCCCCGACACCGCGGGCGACCTCATCTCGCGCTTCACCGAGACCTGGCACGGCGTCGGACTCGGCAGCGACAGCGCCGCGCCGCCCTACCTCGCCATCGTCGGCGCGCTCGGCGTCGTGCTGTTCGGCAGCGCCGGAACCGCCGTCAGCGTCCTGCTGATCGGAAGCGTCCCGCTCGCCGGCATCACCGCGTACCTCAGCGCCCGCAAGCTCGTCGCGAGCAGCCTCGTGCGCGCCTGGGGCGCCGCGGTGTACGCGCTGCTCCCGGTCGCCACCGGCGCCATCGCCCAGGGCCGCATCGGCACCGCCGTCGTCCTGGTCGTCGCGCCGGTCGTCGCGCGCGGCGCCGTCCAGGTCGCCGGGCTCGGCGGACTCCCCGCGTCGTGGCGCGCCGCCTGGGGCACCGGCCTCGCGCTCGCCATCGCCACCGCCTTCGTCCCGCTCAGCTGGGTCATCGCGGTCGTGCTCGCCGTCGCGGCGCTGCCCGCCGCGCACTTCGCCGGGACCCTCGGCAAGGGGCTGGTCGCCCGCGTACTGATCGCGCTCGCGGTCCCGATCGGCCTGCTCGTCCCGTGGTCGCTCGAACTCCTGAGCGGCGACCGGCTCCTGCTCGAACCGGGCCTCGCCCCCGAAGGCCTGTCCGAGCGCGGCGCACACCCCGTCGGCCTCATGCTGCTCGACCCGGGCGGCCCCGGCACCATCACCATGTTCGTGGCGGTCGGCCTGCTGCTCGCGGCGTTCGCCGCACTGCTGCGCGACTCGCGCCGCCGTGCCGTGCTGACCGGATGGGCCGTGGCCGCGATCGGCCTGGTCATCGCCGTCGTCGTCAGCCGCATGGAGGTCACCGCCCCCGCGGACGGCAGCGCCGTCGCGGCCTGGCCCGGCGTCGCCACCGTCGTCGTCGGACTCGGGTACGTCGCCGCCGCCATGGTCGGCGCCGAGGACGCCCGCGCCCGCGTCACCGCCATCAGCTTCGGCTGGCGCCAGCCCGCCGCGGTCGCCGTCGCCGTCATCGCCGCCGTCACACCGCTCGCCGCGGCGGGCGCGTGGCTCTGGCAGGGCGCCTCCGGCCCGCTGGACCGGCAGGGCGGACCGTACGTCCCGGCCTTCATCGCGTCCGACAACACCAACTCCGACCGGGCCCGCACGCTGGTCCTGCGCACCGACCCGTCGGGCGCGGTCACCGCCACGCTCGTCCGCGGCAGCGGCATCTACCTCGGCGACGCCGACGTGGCCCCGGAACCCGGCGACCACAAGGCGCTCGACGAGTACGTCGCGGCCTTCCTGTCCGGGACCGGCAGTGCCGACGCCCACGGGCTCTCCGCCTTCGCGATCCGCTACATCCTCGTGCAGCCGTCCTCCGACCCGGCCGTCATCACCGCCCTCGACGGCACTCCGGGCCTGCTGCGCAAGTCCGCGGAGAACGGCACCACCCTGTGGCGCGTCGAAGGCGTCACCGCCCGGGTCAGCATCACGCAGCCGGACGGCACGTCCGTGCCGGTCGCCTCCGGCACCGACGACGTCGCGACCCGGATCGACCCCGGCCCCGACGGCCGCATCCTCAACCTCGCCGAACGCCCCGACGCCGGCTGGCGCGCCACCCTCGACGGCCGCCCGCTCAAGCCCGCACCCGCGGCGGCCCGCGGCGACGGCACGTGGGGCCAGGCCTTCCAGCTCCCGGCTTCCGGCGGCCAACTGGCCGTCACGTACGAAGGCGGCAGCCGCAACGTGTGGCTCATGGCCCAGGGCGCACTGCTCCTCGTCGTGGTGATCCTCGCGCTGCCCGCCCGGCGGCGCGGCACCGACGACGACCTGCCCGAGACCGGCACCGGGACGGGCCGCCGGGCCGCGGGCATCCCCGCCCAGGGGACCGGCGAGGCCGGAGTGTCCGAGGTGTCCGCGACGCTGCCCGGCGGCGGGCGCCGTGCGCGCCGCGCCCGGGCGGCCGCCGAGGCCGACGGCACAGGAGCACCCGACCCGACGCCGACCGGCACCGACACCGGCTCGCTCTTCCTGCCGTCGTCCCCGGGCACGGCGACGGCGACCGAGCCCGACCCCGCCGTGGCGCCCGACGACGACTGGGACCTCGCCCGCTACGCGCGGGGCTTCCAGCCCCGCGAAGGCGGCCTGCCCGGCGTGGACGGCTACGCCGACGCCGCGGTGCCGGCGCAGGGCGGCCACCCCGGTCCCGGCGCCGACCACGACACGGGGGCCTACGGCTACGAGCAGCCCGCGTACGCCCCCGGCTACGAGCAGTCCGGCCCCGCGCAGGGCTACCAGGACGGCGGCTACGGCCAGTCCGGCTACGACCAGTCCGGCTACGGCCAGGGCGCCTACCCCCAGCAGGGCTACGACCCCTCCGGGGCGCCGCAGGGCTACCCGGAGCCGGGCCCGGAAGCGGGCGGCTACGGTCCGGACGGCTACGTCCCGGAGGGCTACGGGCAGCCCGGCTACGGTCCGCCGTACGACCCGAACACGCCGCCCCCGTACCCGGCTTCGCCCCCGGAGGCCACGCCCGGTGACGACGACCCGTGGCCGCCGCAGCAGCCGCCCCGACCCGGAGGCACCCGGTGAAGCGCACGACCATCTCCCTGGCCGCCGCGGTAGCCGTCCTCGCGGTGATCGTCGGCCTCGCGACGCTCACGCGCCCGTCGTCGAGCAGCGCCGCCGACGCCGCACCGCCGAAGCAGGTCCCCGTCGAGCGCGCCGAGGCGGTCTGCCCGCAGGTGCGCACGCTGGACGGGGCGTCGACGCTCTACACCGCCTACAGCCCCGGCAACGGGGCCGCCACGGGCGGCGAGGCCAAGCTCGCCAACCTCGGCGACAAGGCCGAGCGCGGCAAGCTCGACACCCCGGGCCGGCCGGGCTCGGTCGCCATCGACGGCAAGGAGGTGCCCGCGGTCGGCTGGACCACGGACGGTGCCTTCGCGCCCGGCTTCTCGGCGCAGGCGACCACGCGCCTCGGCAACGGCCCGGGCCGCGGCCTGGCCGGGGCGCAGTGCCAAGCCCCGGGCACCGACCAGTGGTTCGTCGGCACCTCCACCGCCGACACCCGCGAGGCGTACCTCTACCTCAGCAACAGCACCAACGTCGCCGCCCAGGTGGACGTCGAGCTGTACGGGCCCGACGGGCCCATCGCCGCCGAGGGTGTGCGCGGACTGACGTTCGCCCCGGGCGAGTCGGACAACATCATGCTCAAGCCCCTCGCGCCGAACGTCCCGGTCGTCGCGGTGCACGTCCTGGCCCGCTCCGGCCGCATCTCGGCGGCCGTGCGCGACCAGCAGGGCACCGCGGGCAACGACTGGCTCCCGCAGGCCGCCGGCAGCGCACGGTCGTTCGTGGTGCCGGGCCTGCCCGAGGACGCGACCAACGTGCGCCTGACGTTGTTCGGCGCGAGCGACACCGACACCGACGTGAGCATCGAAGTCGTGGGCAAGGCCAGCACGTTCAAGCCCGCCGGATTCGAGAGCGCGCTGGTCAAGCGCGGCAAGGTGACCGAGGTCGACCTCGGCGAGATCACCAAGGGCGAGGCCTCGGCGCTCAAGCTGACGGCCGCGCGCGCGGACGTCCTGGTGGGCGTACGCGTGACCCGCGGCACCGGCGCCGACACCGACGTGGCGTACCTGGCCGCGACCCCCGAACTGTCCGGCCGCGCCGTGCTGCCCGACAACCGCGCGGGCGGAACCCTGGGCAGCATCGTGTACCTGACGGCGCCTCAGGGGGCCGGGAAGGTCAAGCTCACCTCCACGGCGGGAGCCGAGCCGGCCACCGCCGAGGTCGACATCCCGGCGGGCACGACGGTCGGGGTCCCGGCGCCGGTTCCGGCGGGGGCGGCCCAGTTCGCGCTGACCGTCGAGCCGGTGGCTGGCTCCGGACCGGTGCACGCCGCCCGCATGGTCGCCGAACAGGCCGGCAAGGTCCCGCTGTTCACGATCCAGGGCGCCACGGCCGCGCGCGACACGGTCGCCCTGCCCACCGTGTCCGGCGACATGTCGATCATGGTCCCGGAGGAGAAGCCGGAGTCCCCGAAGAAGTAGGCCGGGTCGGGTCGGCGGACCCCCGGGACAGGTCGTCCGGGACCGGGGGCCGTCAGCCGTCCAGGACCAGGGACCCGGGGACCCGGGGCCCGTCGGGGGCACGGGATCCGTCAGTCGTCCGGGTCGACCGTGTCCGGGTCCAGGCCCAGCAGGTCCGCGACCTGCTCGACCAGGATGTCGTGCACCAGCATCTCCAGCTCGCTGCGGCTCTCGGCACGCAGTTCGAGCGGGCGCCGGTACAGGATGATCATGGCGGTCTCGTCGGCCGTCGCGGGCACCATGCGCCCCAGCGCCACCGGTTCGTCGGCGAGCAGCTCCGTCTCGGCCTCGGGTACGTCGAGGACCGCGAAGCGCACCCGTTCGAGCTCGGGCCAGCGCTTGGTCAGGCGCTCCACCGAGTCGGAGGCCAGGTCGTCGAACTTCTCCGCGCGGGTGAGCGCGATCGGCACCGGTCGCGGCGCCAACGGGCCGCGCATCCCCCGGCCGTGCCGGTCGCGGCGGCGCCGCCTCGGCGCGCGGTCGTTGCGGGACGGGCCCGCGGAGTGCTCACTGTGCACGCTTTCGAGCATAGGGGCTCGCCGTCGAACGCCGCTGAGCCCCGCCGGGACGGCCCCGCCGTGTTCCCGTCGCGTCCCCGTCGTGGCCCCGCAACCGGCCCGGATCGGCGACACGTGGGCCTGACGTGGGGCGTATGCGACCCGCGGGTGCCCGCGGTGCGGTACCGTCCATCCCCGTGAGCCCTGTACGTCGCTGTTCGCGGACTGCATGCGGCCGCCCTGCGGTCGCGACGCTGACGTACGTCTATGCCGACTCCACGGCGGTCCTCGGCCCCCTCGCGACCTACGCGGAACCGCACTGCTACGACCTGTGCGCCGAGCACTCCGAACGCCTCACCGCACCGCGCGGCTGGGACGTCGTACGCCTGGCCCCGGACCCCGCCGCCGGCAAGCCCACCACCGACGACCTCGAAGCGCTGGCCAACGCCGTGCGCGAGGCCGCCCGCCCGCCGCAGCAGCAGCCCACCGTGCCCGAACCGGCCGACCGCGGCGGGCACTCCGACGCCGGACGCCGCGGCCACCTGCGCGTGCTGCGCTCGCCGGACTCCTGAGCGCGCGTGCCGCCCCCGATACCCCCGTCGCCCGCGACGCCGCCCCCTGCACCCACCACGGCCGCGACGGCCACGGCGATTGCGACTGCACAGAGCTGACAGCCGGTCAGGTTCGGGTGGGACGCCTGCGGCGATAGGGTTTTCCCGGTCCCCACGCCACAATCGGGACCGACGAGCCGACCCGGGCCTGGACGGCCCTCCCAGGACAAGCGGACAACGAAGCGGAGCCCCGGTGCGCGACCTCTCCCAGATCGTGAAGGCGTACGACGTGCGGGGCGTTGTCCCCGACCAGTGGGACGCGGACACCGCCCGCGCGCTGGGCGCCGCATTCGCGAGGGTCACCGGTGCCACGGCGATCGTCGTGGGCCGCGACATGCGTCCCAGCTCGCCCGGCCTGTCGCGGGCCTTCGCCGAAGGCGCCGCGAGCCAGGGCGCCGACGTCACCGAGATCGGCCTCGCGTCCACCGACGAGCTCTACTACGCGAGCGGCAGCCTCGACCTGCCCGGCGCGATGTTCACCGCGAGCCACAACCCCGCGCAGTACAACGGCATCAAGATGTGCCGCGCCGGGGCCTCGCCGGTCGGCCAGGACACCGGGCTGGCGGAGATCCGCGCCCTGGTGGACGAGGGCGTCCCGGCGTTCGACGGCAAGCAGGGCACCATCACGCAGCAGGACGTCCTGCCCGGCTACGCCGCGTACCTGCGCTCCCTCGTGGACCTCACCGTGATCCGCCCGCTCAAGGTCGTCGTGGACGCCGGCAACGGCATGGGCGGCCACACCGTCCCCGCGGTCCTGGAGGGCCTGCCGCTCGACGTCGTCCCGATGTACTTCGAGCTGGACGGCACCTTCCCGAACCACGAGGCCAACCCGCTCGACCCGAAGAACCTGGTCGACCTCCAGGCGAAGGTCCGCGAGACCGGCGCCGACCTCGGCCTGGCGTTCGACGGCGACGCGGACCGGTGCTTCGTCGTCGACGAGAAGGGCGACCCCGTGTCGCCGTCCGCGATCACCGCCCTCGTCGCGGTGCGCGAACTGGAGAAGCACCCGGGCGCCACGGTCATCCACAACCTGATCACCTCGTCGGCCGTCCCCGAGATCGTCCGCGAGCACGGCGGTACGCCCGTGTGCACGCGCGTCGGCCACTCGTTCATCAAGCAGGAGATGGCCGTGACCGACGCCGTCTTCGGCGGCGAGCACTCCGCGCACTACTACTTCCGGGACTTCTGGCGTGCCGACACCGGCATGCTCGCCGCGATGCACGTCCTGGCGGCGCTCGGCGGCCAGGACGGCCCGCTGTCGGCCCTCGTCGCCGACTACGACCGCTACGTGCAATCGGGCGAGATCAACAGCGAGGTCGCGGACCAGGCGGCGGCCGCCGAGAAGGTGCGCGCCGCGTACGCCGGGCAGCCCGGCATCGTCGTCGACGACATGGACGGCATGACCATCGGCGGCGACGACTGGTGGTTCAACCTGCGCCCGTCGAACACCGAGCCGCTGCTGCGCCTGAACGTCGAGGCCAAGGACGCCACGACCATGGCCGCCCTGCGCGACGCGGTCCTGGCCCTGATCCGCGGCTGAGCCGACAAAGCAGGTCGCGCACGCATCGGAAGCCGCGTGCCGGGCAGCGGACACGGGCAGGAACGCCTGTAGGGACCGCGTGCACGACGGCGTGCCGGACCGCACGACCGCCCGCGCGGGACCGAGCGCGGCGGCCTTGCGGCCCCCGCGCGCACCGCGCGTCCGTGCGGGCTCCGTGCCGCGTATCGGATCATGGAACCTGTCAGTAGGGTGTTTCGTTGACCCTCCGGTCACAGCGCCACCCCCGGCTCACCGCCGGACCTCCGCCCAGCCGTCCCCGTGGGAGAAAGCCTTGAAGCTCGACAACCCGCTCCTGGCGGTCTTCGCGTGCCCGGTGTGCCACGCTCCGTTGCGCGCCGACGCCGACGCGGGCGAGCTGGTCTGCTCGTCGGAGACCTGCGGGCTGGCCTACCCGGTCCGTGACGACATCCCCGTGCTGCTCGCCGACGAGGCGCGCCGCCCCGGCGGCTCCGGCAACGGCTCGGCATGATCCCCGTCGACGAGGCCCTGCTCGACGACGCCGAAGGACTCGGCCGCGCCGACACCGGGCAGTCGCTCCTCACCCTCGCGGGTGCCGGGGCCCAGGTACGCCGCGCCTCGTGGGCGGTGGCCGAGTCCGGCCTGCGCAGCGGGGCCGGCGACCGGCCCCGCACCATCGCCGTCGCGGTCCCGCCGAACTGCGGCCCGGCCGTCGCGGCGCTGACCGCACTCACCGGCTCCACCGCGGCGGTCCCCGTGGTGGCGGTCGGCGGCGACATACTGCCGGGCTGGCTCGGTCCGCTCGACCTGCTGGTCCTCGGCGGGCCGACGGGCGGCGAGCGCGAGCTCCTCGCCCTGGCCGAGCAGGCGTACCGGCGCGGCTGCGGGGTCGCCGCCGTCGCCCCGGAGGGCTCCGCGCTGGACGCGGCCGCCGAGCAGTCGCGCGGCTTCCGCCTGCGCGTGTTCGCGCCGGCCGTGGGCGGTCCCGAGAAGGTCGCCGCCCGCGACGCGTTCTGGCCGCTGCTGAGCGGGCTGCTGGCGATCTGCCAGGCGTTCGGGGTGGGGACGTACGGCCCCGGCGACGCGTTCGACGCGCTCGCCGACCGGCTCGACGCGGTCGGGCTGCGCTGCCGCCCCACGGCCGGGACGTACGAGAACCCCGCGAAGTCCCTCGCCCTCGACCTCGCCGGGACCATCCCCGTGGTGTGGGGCACCGGCCCCGTCGCCGGGGTCGCCGCCGCCCGCGTCGCCGCGTCCCTGACCTCGGTCGCCGGCCTGCCCTCGCTGTCCGGCACGCTGCCCGAGGCGGCCGCCGGGTCCGGGAACCTCTTCGACGGCTCGCTCGGCCGCGCGTCGGGCGACTCCGACGATTTCTTCCGCGACCGGGTCGAGGAGCCCGAGCCGATGCGCCTGCGCCCGGTGCTGCTGGTCGACGCCGACACCGCCCCGGTACGCCGCCAGGTCGAGGCCGTCCGCCGCCTCGCGGTGGACCTCGGCCTGCCGTTCAACGAGATCACCGCCGAAGGGCCGAACGCACTCGCGCAGTTCGGCGAGTTCGTCGCGCTCGGCGACTTCGCCGCCACCTACCTCGCGTTGACGACCGGGCACGACACCGGGTCCGAGGGCTGCTTCGACGCGTTCGCGCCGGGGGACGGGGACGGGACCCGATAGCAATGGACCGCCTCGTCAACCGGGTCCGGAACTCCACGTGGGGCTCCACGACCGCGATCCCCGCACTGCTCGGCGTGCCGCCGACCGGCGAACCGCAGGCAGAACTGTGGATGGGCGCCCACCCCGGCGACCCGTCGCGCGTGGACCGGCGCGACGGGCTCGGCGCGCGGTCGCTGGCCGACGTCATCGCCGCCGACCCCGCGCGCGAGCTGGGCGCCGCGACGGCGGAACGCTTCGGGCCGAGGCTGCCGTTCCTGCTCAAGGTGCTGGCCGCGGAGGCGCCGCTGTCGCTCCAGGTGCACCCCAACCCGGCGCAGGCCGCCGCGGGGTTCGCCGAGGAGCAGGCGCGCGGCGTACCGCTGGACGCCCCGTTCCGCAACTACTGCGACGCCAGCCACAAGCCGGAACTCGCCTGTGCGCTCGGTGACTTGGAAGCCCTGTGCGGCTTCCGCGAGGTGCCCGAGACGGTCAAGCTGCTCGACCAGCTCGCGGTTCCCGAGCTCCAGCCGTGCATCGACGCGCTGCGCAAGGAGTCGGAGGCCGAGGGGCTGCGCATAGCCACGACGTACGCCCTGACGCTGCCGGACAACCGCCGCGCCATCGTGGTGGGCGAAGTCGCCGCGGCCTGCCTGCGGGTGGCCGAGACGCCGTCGCCCTTCGCGGCCGCCAGCGCGGCGGTCGCCGACCTCGCGCGCCGGCACCCGGCGGACCCGGGCGTGGTCGCGGCGCTGCTGCTCAACCACGTGCGGCTGACCGAGGGCCAGGCGGTGTACTTCGCGGCCGGGCTGCCGCACTCGTACCTGCGCGGCGTGTTCGTGGAGATCCTCGCGAACTCCGACAACGTGCTGCGCTGCGGGCTCACCGACAAGCACATCGACATCGCCGAACTGCTGCGCGTCCTGGAGTTCCGCGCCGGCCCGGTGGACGTCCTCGACCCGATCGAGGGCGACGACGGCGAGCAGGTCTACCCGACCCCCGTGCCGGACTTCCGCCTGTCGCGCTACGAACTCGACGGCACCGCCCGGCACACGCTGCGCTCCCCGGCCCCGCAGATCCTGCTGTGCACCGAAGGCGCCGCGGTCGTGGCGGACGCGCACGGCGACGAACTCGAACTGCTGCGAGGGCAGTCCGTGTACGTGCCGGCCGACGACCCCGACCTGCTGCTCGGCGGTGCGGGCACGGTGTTCCGCGCCACGGTCCCCGGCCGGGGCTGATCCGCCGTCCCGTCCGACACGTCTTGGTGATGTCCGCCGCGAGGCCCTCCCGCGATGACACAATGACCGCCGCGGAATGGCAAAGCGCGATTAACGGCCCGGGAAAGTCCGACCATCCGGCAAGACATGACATAGGGCGGTATAAGGCATGAGTGCGGGTGGCGGTACCAAGGCCGTAGTCGCGGCGTTGATCGCGAACCTCGGCATCGCGGTGGCGAAGTTCGTGGCCTTCGCGTTCACCCGCTCGTCGTCGATGCTCGCCGAGGGGGTGCACTCGCTCGCCGACTCGGGCAACCAGGTGCTGCTGCTCGTCGGCGGCAAGCGCGCGCAGCGCGAGGCGACGCCCTTGCACCCCTTCGGCTTCGGCCGCGAGCGCTACATCTACGGCTTCCTCGTCTCGATCGTGCTGTTCTCGGTCGGCGGCATGTTCGCGATCTACGAGGGCTACGAGAAGATCGTCCACCCGCACGAGCTCAAGAGCTGGTACTGGGCGGTCGGCGTCCTGGTGTTCGCGATCATCCTGGAGACGTTCTCGTTCCGGACCGCGATCCAGGAGTCCAACGCGGTGCGCGGCAAGCTGACCTGGGTGCAGTTCGTCCGCCGCGCCAAGTCGCCCGAGCTGCCGATCGTGCTGCTGGAGGATCTCGGCGCCCTCGTCGGCCTGTTCCTCGCGCTGTTCGGCGTCGGGCTGACGGTCATCACCGACGAGCCGGTGTGGGACGGCGTCGGCACCCTCTGCATCGGCATCCTGCTGGTGGTCATCGCGGTCGTCCTCGCGCTGGAGACCCGCAGCCTGCTCCTCGGCGAGGCCGCCGACCTCGACACCATCCGCGCGATCGAGAAGGCGATGGTCGACGGCGACGACGTCGAGAGCATCATCCACATGCGCACGCTGCACCTCGGGCCCGAGGAACTGCTGGTCGCCGCGAAGATCGCGGTCAACGCCCGGGACACCGCGGCCGAGGTCGCCGCGGCGATCAACGGCGCGGAGGAGCGCATCCGCACGGCGGTGCCCATCGCGCGCGTCATCTACCTGGAGCCGGACATCCACCACGCGCCCGAGCACACCGCCTGAAAGTGCTAACGTCGTTGGCAGCAAGGCGCAACACAGTCGCTGCGGACGGCAGTCAGAACCGGTCCGCCCCGGCACAGTCCCGGGCGTACGGCATGAGGGCAGAGGGCTCCCGACTGGATCGCGTCGGAGTACGGCGGGTGCGAATGCGCCTGCCTGGCGACGACGCGTCCCCGGACCCCGTACCGACTCTCATCTGAGGAACGCCCTTATGGCTTTCACCGACTTCAAGGTCGCCGACCTCTCCCTCGCGCCGTTCGGCCGCAAGGAGATCCAGCTCGCCGAGCACGAGATGCCCGGCCTGATGTCGATCCGCGAGGAGTACGCGGCCGCGCAGCCGCTCGCGGGCGCGCGCGTCATGGGCTCGCTGCACATGACCGTGCAGACCGCGGTGCTCATCGAGACCCTGGTCGCCCTCGGCGCCGAGGTCCGCTGGGTCTCCTGCAACATCTTCTCCACCCAGGACCACGCCGCCGCCGCGATCGCGGTCGGCCCGAACGGCACGGTCGACAACCCCCAGGGTGTCCCGGTGTTCGCCTGGAAGGGCGAGACGCTGGAGGAGTACTGGTGGTGCACCGAGCAGGCGCTCAACTGGCCGGGCCACGAAGGCCCGAACATGATCCTCGACGACGGCGGCGACGCCACCCTGCTGGTGCACAAGGGCGTCGAGTTCGAGAAGGCCGGCGCCGTGCCCACGACCGCCGCCGACGACTCGGAGGAGTACGCGGTCATCCTCGACGTGCTGCGCCGCAACCTCGCCGAGAACGCCAACAAGTGGACCGCGATGGCCCCGCACATCAAGGGCGTCACCGAGGAGACCACGACCGGCGTGCACCGCCTGTACGAGATGTTCGCGGCCGGCTCGCTGCTGTTCCCCGCGATCAACGTCAACGACTCGGTCACCAAGTCGAAGTTCGACAACAAGTACGGCTGCCGCCACTCGCTGATCGACGGCATCAACCGCGCCACCGACGTGCTCATCGGCGGCAAGGTCGCGGTCGTCTGCGGCTACGGCGACGTCGGCAAGGGCTGCGCCGAGTCGCTGCGCGGCCAGGGCGCGCGCGTCATCGTCACCGAGATCGACCCGATCTGCGCGCTGCAGGCCGCGATGGACGGCTACCAGGTCGCCACGCTGGAAGACGTCGTCGAGACCGCCGACATCTTCATCACCACGACCGGCAACAAGGACATCATCCTCGCGTCGCACATGGCGAAGATGAAGCACCAGGCCATCGTCGGCAACATCGGCCACTTCGACAACGAGATCGACATGGCCGGGCTGGCGAAGACCCCGGGCATCGTGAAGGACGAGGTCAAGCCGCAGGTCCACACCTGGAAGTACCCCGACGGCAAGGTCCTCATCGTGCTGTCGGAGGGCCGCCTCCTCAACCTGGGCAACGCGACCGGCCACCCGAGCTTCGTGATGTCCAACAGCTTCGCGAACCAGACGATCGCGCAGATCGAGCTGTTCACGAAGACCTCGGAGTACCCGGTGGGCGTCTACGTGCTGCCGAAGCACCTCGACGAGAAGGTGGCGCGCCTGCACCTGGACGCGCTCGGGGTGAAGCTGACGAAGCTGACCGAGCAGCAGGCCTCGTACATCGGCGTGCCGGTGGACGGGCCGTACAAGGCGGAGCACTACCGCTACTGAGGTGACGCCGGTGGCGCCGTGTGATGCCTGATCCGGGGTGATCCGGCACCCGGGCGCCGGGGCGCTGCCGGGCTTCGGCCAAGTGGTCGGGATGTGGAGTGGGCGTGTTCTCGCGGAGGACACGCCCACTTCCCGTATTTCCGGGTGAATCGGTCAAATCTGGCTAGGGCTTGACTAGTGTGATCACCACACTGGCTCGGGGTCCCCTGCTTGCGGAAGGCGTGGCCGACGATGCGGTTCCGTACCTCGCTGGAGGCATGCGTGGCGTTCGCCGAATGCCTCCAACCGCTTCCGCTCACCGCCGACTGGGACACCGCACCCCCGTGCGCGGCCGGCCCCCGCCGGGACCGGCGATCCGCCCCGAGGGCGGGCGGCTCGGGCGGCTCGGGTGGACCGGGCGGATCGGTGGGGCCCGACTGTGCCGAGTGGCGTTCGCGCCCGGTCGCGACTGCCGAAGCGGAACGCGGGTAGTCCGTCGGACAGGCACGTCGGCCGACCGCATGCGGTCGGCAATTTGCGCAGCTCATGATGCGCGGCTCTTGATGTGTGGCGCACAGTGCGCGGCGCATGGTGCGCAGCTCACGATCGGCGGTCGGCCGACGAAGGGGACTCGGGGACATGGGCAGGGGATGGGGGCGGCGTACCGCCGTACTCGCCGCATCGGCGGCCATCGCACTCACCGGGTGCTCGAACCCCGGCGACATCGTTGGCCCGGGCGGTGCCGGTTCGCCCGCATCGGCCGGAGAGGGCGCGCCCGCCGGGCCCGCCGGCCCCGCGGTGCTGCCGCTGGACAACGCCGACGGGACCGCCCCCGGACTTGCGCCGCTGACGGCGGATGCGGATCGCGCCGAGGCCCGCGGGTTGATCGACAAGGTGCAAACCGCCGGGCGCGGGGCCAAGACGGGCTACGAGCGCGAGATGTACGGCCCGGCGTGGACGGACTCCGCGAACGGCGTACCGCTCGGCCGCAACGGCTGCGGCACCCGCGACGACATCCTGAAACGCGACGGCACAGCCGTGCGGTTCAAGTCCGGCTCGACGTGTGTGGTCACCGCGATGTCGCTGGCCGACCCGTACACCGGCAAGTCCATCCCGTTCGAGAAGAGCAAGGCGACCGCGGTGCAGATCGACCACGTCGTCGCCCTGAGCGCGAGCTGGCAGATGGGCGCCGCGCGTTGGCCCGAGGACAAGCGCGTGCAGTTCGCCAACGACCCGCTCAATCTGCTCGCCGTCGACGGGCCGACCAACAGCGGCAAGGGCGACTCGACGCCGGCCTCGTGGCTGCCGCCGAACAAGGCCATACGGTGCGCGTACGCCGTGCGCTACGCCCAGGTCTCGATCAAGTACGACCTGCCGGTCACCGACGCGGACAAGACGGCGATGTCGCAGCAGTGCGTGTAGGGCAGTTCGTCAGCTGAAGTTGGGCGGGCTCCGCAACTCCTCCAACTCGACTCCGGGCGCGGCCAGGACGACGTCCCCGGCAAGATGGACCACGCCTCGGACACCGGTCGCCAGGTCCGCCACCTCGTAGCGCGCCACCGGCAACGGGCCGCCGGGAGTGGGGTGTTCCTCGATCCCGGTGAGCGCCCAGGCCTCCTCGCGCGGGTGCGGTGAGAGGACCGGGTCGGTGAACGCGGTGAGGCGGACCCGTACCGACTGGCCTGGAGCAAGTCCCAGCAGCCGCGCGGTCGCCACCAGGAAGCCGGGCGAACGCCCAGTGAATGCGGGCGTCTTCGCGTCGCCCTCGACCGCGGTGCCGACGAGCGACGGATCCACGGCGCCGCGCACCCACGCGACCGCCGCGGTGCCGTCCAGCACGGTCGCCCCGCCGCGCACGCGCCAGTCGCCCGCGACCACTTCGACCCGCACCGGCCGTCCGCGCGCGTCCAACGTGAGGTCGACCGAGCCGCGGCCGTCCGACGACGTCGCGGTGTAGCGCCAGCCGACGGGCCCGGGCGCGCAACTGAAGCGCTCGCCGCCGAGCGGCGTCCCGTCGGCCGGGTCGTGAAAGGAGTAGACGCCGGAAGGCATGGTCAGGAGCCTATGCGGGGGAGGCGGCGCGACCGCACACTGCTCGGAGGCTGTCCGGGGCCACGCACCCCGGCGCAGTTCGGTCGTACCTCGGGTCGCAGTTCGGGTCGCACCCCGGCGCCGCTGCCCGGCGCACGACCACGTACGCTGCCCGCCCCGGCTTCCGCCCGCCTCCTCGCCGAGACGGTTCCCCGATGCCACACGCCACGGCCCGCCGCCACCAGACTCCGGGAGGCCTTGTGACGCACCGCAAGGTGAGGCGGCGCAGGACCGCGCGCCGCACACCCGCCGCCTTCCTGGCCGTCGCCGCGATGGGGACGGTCTTGGCCGGCTGCGCGGACGCCCGAGTGGCGCGGCAGGTCGTGGACTCGGCCGCCGACCCCGCCGGTTCGCTCGGCGACGGGGAACTGCGGGACGTCGTGCTCGCGGGCGAGGACGTACCCGGCGGCATGACCGGGCCCGCGGACGCGCCCGCGGCGGCGTTCGTGGACGCGCGCGACGAAGACTGCGACCCGTTGGCGCGCCTGCTCTCCGGGGGAGTCGGCAGCGCGGACGTCGAGGCGTACACCGCGGCGTCGTGGTCCCTGCCCGGATCGGCGGCGCGGACGACCGTGGTGATCGCCTCGTTCACGGAGAGCGGGGCCCAGCGGGTCGTGGACGAAGGCCTGCGGGCGCTGGACTGGTGCTACACCTTGGCCCGGCCCGCGGTGGCGACCGACGGCGGGTGGACCGAACACCAGCCGCAGTGCGTGCCGGTGCCGAAGGCCGGCGACCTCAGCGTCGGCCTGCGACTCGGCGCGTCGTCGACGACGGGCCAGGACGTGGATGCAAATGCGGGCTCGGGTTCGGGTTCGGGTTCGGGTACGGCGTCGGCCGAGCCCGCCCCGACCGGCTACGTCATCGTGCGGATCGACGACGTCCTGGCGGTGTTCGCCCAGTCGGACCCGACCAGCGAGACGTCGGGCATGCCGGACCCCGGGATCGTCTCCGCCCAGGTGGACCGCATACGCGACGCCCTGCGCTGACCGCCGCCGCCCCTTGCCGCAAATTGCGGCCGGTCGACGCAGGCACCCGAAGCCGACCGTAAGCCGTTCCGAAGCGTCCCCCGGCAGTCTCCCCCCATCGCCACACTCGGTCGGAGGGAGCAGGACATGTCCACAGAGGCAGTGCCGATGTCAGAGGCGGCGTCCCACACGACGCCGAGTGCGGCGGAGCGCGCGTCCGGTGTCGGGCCGGCAAACCCGCTGCGGCTCGCGGTCATCGTCGGGGGAGCGCGCGACGGGACGTCGGGTCCGGTCGTCGCCGAGTGGTTCGCCTCCCGGGCCCGCAAACGCCCCGAGTTGGACGTCGACATCCTGGACCTCGCCCAGGCATGGCTCCCGGACCAGCCGCACGACCGGGCCACGCTGCCCGCCGCGGTCCGCGACCTGGGCCACTGGCTGGCCGCAGCCGACGCCTTCATCCTGGTCACGCCCGAGTACAACCACAGCTTTCCGGGTGCGATGAAGACGGCGATCGACTGGTTCTGTGACGAATGGCAGGCCAAGCCCGTGGGGTTTGTGGCGTACGGCGGTTCCGCCAGCGGCCTCCGTGCCGTCGACCAATTGCGCCTCGTCTTCGCCGACCTGCATGCGGTCACACTCGCCGACACCGTGGCGTTCCCGGGCGTCGACGACTGCGCGCTGTACGAGGGGCACCATGCTGCGGCCGAGGCGTTGCTCGACCGCGTCATCTGGTGGGGAGGCGCGCTGCGCGAGGCCCGCGCGCGGCACCCGTACGCCATGTCCTGCCCGCTGGGGAGCGATCCCGACGCGCCATGAACCACCCGGCTCGCGCTGGGCATATGGACGGGGGGCGGGTTACGGGGACGGGTGACGGGCCCGGCTTCGGCCGTCAGGCAGGCGGCTTGAACCCGGTCGGCGCCACGGGCGCCACCGGCGGCGCTTCTTCGCCCCGCGGCTCGGCGGACACTGCGGTCCGATCCGGGGGAGGGCCCGGGACGGCGCCGTACGCCGATCCGTGCGCGGGACCGACCGCGGATCCGGATCCGGACGCCGGCACCTGGACAGGAGCCGCCCCCGGATAGCCCGCTCCCGTCCCCGGGACACCCCAGTTCGCCTGCGGGGGAGCCGCTGCCGCGCCTGCCGGTTGCACCCGCTCGTACGCCCGGCGCTGCCGCTCCGCCAACACCGCGGCCAGGAACCCCGCCGGGTGCACCCCGCTCGGCGGCGCCACGCCGATGCGAGCCGCGACCTCGCCGGCGAGTCGCGTTCCGAGCGCCGCGGCGACCGACGGATCGAGCTGCGCGATGCGTCCCAGGTACTGCCGGGCCTGGAGGGCAAGGTCGTCGGTCAGCCGAGAAAGGTCCAGCCCCGACGCCCACGCCGCGGCCGCCGGGTGCATGGCGACCGGGACCTGCCGCGCGCCGGGCGTGCGCTCCAGGACGACAAATGTGCCCGCCGCCTGATCCCCGAGCCGCTTGCCGCGCGTCGACGCGAGCGAGGAGATGACGGCGCCGCAGCCGCCCGTCGTCCAGAAGTCCGCGAATACGCCGACGAGCCCGCGTACGAGAGCGTGCCGGAACCGCACGGGCCCGCCGTCGTCCCTGACGACCCGCAGACCCATCGCCATCTTTCCGGGGGAGCGACCGCGCGTCGCCGTTTCCCAGCCGACGGGCCAGCCGAGCACGAAGATCACGAGAAAGGCCAGTCCCACGGCCATGCCGAGGGCAGGGTCGACGCCGGTCAGCAGACTGCCGAGTCCCCAGGCGAACACGAGCAGGCACAGGGCCTGCAACAGCAGATCGAGGCCGAACGCCAGCGCCCGGCTCGCGAGCCTTGCCGGCCGCAGGTCAAGCGCGACGGCCTCGCCGGTGACCAGGTCGCTCACGTGGCGCTCCTCTTGGATCGGCCCGATGGATAGATACTGCTGCCCATACTTGTGATGGTCCTTCTGATGGTCACCTCACACCCACGTCTTGGAGGATGGCCCGCATGGACGTGGATGTCTTCGTCTCGGTGCACCGAGACGAATGGGACCGGCTCGACAAGCTCGCGCGCCGACGCGGGCGGCTGAGCGGCGCCGAGGTGGACGAGCTGGTGACGTTGTACCGGCGTACGGCCACCCATCTCTCCCTCGTGCAGTCGGCCGCGCCGGACCCCGTCCTTGTCGGTCACCTGTCCTCCCTTGTGGCGCGCGGGCGCTCCGCGGTCACGGCCCCGCGCGGTACGGGATGGCGCGACGCGCTCCTCTTCCTCACCGCACGTTTCCCCGCCGCCGTGTACCGCAGCCGCCGCTGGTGGGTGGCGACCGCGCTGGTGTTCATCGTGGTCTCGACCCTGATCGGGGCGTGGGTCGCCTCCGACGAGTCGGTCCAATCGTCCATCGCAGCCCCCGAACAGATCCGCGAACTCACGCGCCCGGGCGGCGAGTTCGAGTCCTACTACGAAAGCGCACCGGCCTCGTCCTTCGCCGCGCAGGTGACGACGAACAACGCCTGGGTCGCGGCGGGCAGCCTGTCCCTGGGCGTGCTTTTCGGGCTGCCGGTCCTGTTCATCCTCTTCACGAACGCGGCAAACGTCGGCGTCTCGGGCGGGCTGATGGCCGACGCGGACCGCCTCGACATCTTCCTCGGCCTGATCATGCCGCACGGGCTCCTCGAACTGACGGCCGTCTTCGTGGCCGCCGGCACGGGGTTGCGCCTGGGCTGGACGGTCATCGACCCGGGACCCCGTACGCGCGGGCGCGCGCTGGCCGAGGAAGGCCGGATCGCGATCGGGATGGCCATCGGACTGGCCCTGGTCCTGGTCGTCTCCGGGGTCATCGAGGCGTACGTGACTCCCTCCGGCCTGCCGACGTGGGCGCGGATCGGCATCGGGGTCGCGGCGGAGGCGGCGTTCCTCGCGTACGTCTTCGTCCTCGGTCGGCGCGCCGTTGCCGCCGGCGAGACCGGGGATATGGCATCCTCGGATGTCGCGGACGAGCTTCCCGCGGTCGGCTGATCGAGTGACCTTGACACAGTCGGCCAGGGACGCGTAAGTTCGAAGGGTTGTCGCAACGCTGGCAAGTCGCGCGACAACCTGGTAGTATCTACCGGGTCGAGCGGGCGGTCCCGTTCCTGTCGAGTCTTCGATGGAACTGGATCCAGAATCCGCCACAGTGCAGCAATTCCGATCTCACGATAGTTCTCGTGGTCTTCCACGACGCCTGCCGTGCTTTCTTTTGCGTGCCCTGTCGGCGTATTCGAAAATTCCTCGCACGACACGGGTTTGGCAGCAGAGAAATCCGCTGCTAAGCTCGAAGAGCCGAAAGGGAAAAGCCCGCGAGGGTCGATTCCGAAGGCAAAGCGGAAAGCGAAACAGACCGGAAACGGTGTGCTAAGCTGGAAGCGCAGAAAGAAAAGCGAAACACAGTAACACCGAAGAGCGTAACGCCCGGAGAGACCGGTGAAAGGGTCTCAAAGGAAGCGTCCGTTCCTTGAGAACTCAACAGCGTGCCAAAAGTCAACGCCAAATAACAACCCCGGCGTTCACTGTCCGGTCCATCATTCGGTGGGTCGGGGGTGTTCGTAGGGATTCCTTTGGTACAAAATCCTCCGGCTCTGTCAGCGCCGGGGGTCACAGACAGGACGCATGCGCCGGTCGGATCATTCCTCCGACGGAGCGCGGCTCCTCCTTGTGTTGACCGGATTACCGGTAGACATCTATGGAGAGTTTGATCCTGGCTCAGGACGAACGCTGGCGGCGTGCTTAACACATGCAAGTCGAGCGGTGAAGCCCTTCGGGGTGGATCAGCGGCGAACGGGTGAGTAACACGTGGATAATCTGCCCTGCACTCTGGGATAAGCCCGGGAAACTGGGTCTAATACCGGATAACACTCCTTACCGCATGGTGGGGGGTTGAAAGTTCCGGCGGTGCAGGATGAATCCGCGGCCTATCAGCTTGTTGGTGGGGTAGTGGCCTACCAAGGCGACGACGGGTAGCCGGCCTGAGAGGGCGACCGGCCACACTGGGACTGAGACACGGCCCAGACTCCTACGGGAGGCAGCAGTGGGGAATATTGCGCAATGGGCGAAAGCCTGACGCAGCGACGCCGCGTGAGGGATGACGGCCTTCGGGTTGTAAACCTCTTTCAGCAGGGAAGAAGCGAAAGTGACGGTACCTGCAGAAGAAGCACCGGCTAACTACGTGCCAGCAGCCGCGGTAATACGTAGGGTGCGAGCGTTGTCCGGAATTATTGGGCGTAAAGAGCTCGTAGGCGGCCTGTCACGTCGGATGTGAAAACCCGGGGCTCAACCCCGGGCCTGCATTCGATACGGGCAGGCTAGAGTTCGGCAGGGGAGACTGGAATTCCTGGTGTAGCGGTGAAATGCGCAGATATCAGGAGGAACACCGGTGGCGAAGGCGGGTCTCTGGGCCGATACTGACGCTGAGGAGCGAAAGCGTGGGGAGCGAACAGGATTAGATACCCTGGTAGTCCACGCCGTAAACGTTGGGCACTAGGTGTGGGCGACATTCCACGTTGTCCGTGCCGCAGCTAACGCATTAAGTGCCCCGCCTGGGGAGTACGGCCGCAAGGCTAAAACTCAAAGGAATTGACGGGGGCCCGCACAAGCGGCGGAGCATGTGGCTTAATTCGACGCAACGCGAAGAACCTTACCAAGGCTTGACATCGCCGGAAAACTCGCAGAGATGCGGGGTCCTTTTGGGCCGGTGACAGGTGGTGCATGGCTGTCGTCAGCTCGTGTCGTGAGATGTTGGGTTAAGTCCCGCAACGAGCGCAACCCTCGTTCTGTGTTGCCAGCATGCCCTTCGGGGCGATGGGGACTCACAGGAGACTGCCGGGGTCAACTCGGAGGAAGGTGGGGACGACGTCAAGTCATCATGCCCCTTATGTCTTGGGCTGCACACGTGCTACAATGGCCGGTACAATGGGCTGCGATACCGCGAGGTGGAGCGAATCCCAAAAAGCCGGTCTCAGTTCGGATTGGGGTCTGCAACTCGACCCCATGAAGTCGGAGTCGCTAGTAATCGCAGATCAGCATTGCTGCGGTGAATACGTTCCCGGGCCTTGTACACACCGCCCGTCACGTCACGAAAGTCGGTAACACCCGAAGCCGGTGGCCCAACCCTTGTGGGGGGAGCCGTCGAAGGTGGGACCAGCGATTGGGACGAAGTCGTAACAAGGTAGCCGTACCGGAAGGTGCGGCTGGATCACCTCCTTTCTAAGGAGCACAGTTCCATGCCAGACCCGAATGTGGTCTGGGTGGCAGCTCAAGGGTGGAACGTTGACTATTCGGCGGTCGCTGCTGCGGCCGGCCCCAGTACTGCTCCTCGGAGCGTGGAACGGGTCGGAACCAAGGCGGGGGTCGTCGGGCACGTTGTTGGGTCCTGAGGGAACGGACCCGGTGGCCCCTTCCGTCCAGTCGTGGACGGCGGGGGCCCTGGTACGTCTCCCCTCTGGATCGCCGGTTTCAGCCGGCCGTTTGAACCGTCAGCCCTGTGGGGTTGGTAGGCAGCGGTGTGAGGCTGTTGTTTCCGGTTGTTGTTTGAGAACTGCACAGTGGACGCGAGCATCTGTGGCCAAGTTAGTAAGGGCGCACGGTGGATGCCTAGGCACCAGGAACCGATGAAGGACGTGGGAGGCCGCGATAGGCCCCGGGGAGCTGTCAACCGAGCTGTGATCCGGGGGTGTCCGAATGGGGAAACCCGGCAGTCGTCATGGGCTGTCACCCGCACCTGAATGTATAGGGTGTGTGGAGGGAACGCGGGGAAGTGAAACATCTCAGTACCCGCAGGAAGAGAAAACAACCGTGATTCCGCGAGTAGTGGCGAGCGAAAGCGGATGAGGCTAAACCGAGTAGGTGTGATACCCGGCAGGGGTTGCTTATTCGGGGTCGTGGGACGGCACTTCAGTTGTCTGCCGGCAGCTGGGCGAGTCAGAAACCGTATGGGTAGTCGAAGGACATGCGAAAGGTCCGGCGTAGAGGGTAAGACCCCCGTAGACGAAATCTGTACGGCTTGCTTGTGTTGTTCCCAAGTAGCACGGGGCCCGAGAAATCCCGTGTGAATCTGGCGGGACCACCCGCTAAGCCTAAATATTCCCTGGTGACCGATAGCGGACTAGTACCGTGAGGGAAAGGTGAAAAGTACCCCGGGAGGGGAGTGAAATAGTACCTGAAACCGTGTGCCTACAAGCCGTGGGAGCGTCGCCATCCGGGTTTTGTCTCGGGTGGTCGTGACTGCGTGCCTTTTGAAGAATGAGCCTGCGAGTTTGCGGTGTGTGGCGAGGTTAACCCGTGTGGGGTAGCCGTAGCGAAAGCGAGTCCGAATAGGGCGACATAGTCGCGCGCCCAAGACCCGAAGCGGAGTGATCTAGCCATGGGCAGGGTGAAGCGGAGGTAAGACTTCGTGGAGGCCCGAACCCACCAGGGTTGAAAACCTGGGGGATGACCTGTGGTTAGGGGTGAAAGGCCAATCAAACTCCGTGATAGCTGGTTCTCCCCGAAATGCATTTAGGTGCAGCGTCGTGTGTTTCTTGCCGGAGGTAGAGCACTGGATGGTTGATGGGCCTCACCGGGTTACTGAGATCAGCCAAACTCCGAATGCCGGTAAGTGAGAGCGCGGCAGTGAGACTGCGGGGGATAAGCTCCGTGGTCGAGAGGGAAACAGCCCAGAGCACCGACTAAGGCCCCCAAGCGTGCGCTAAGTGGGAAAGGATGTGGAGTCGCAGAGACAACCAGGAGGTTGGCTTAGAAGCAGCCACCCTTGAAAGAGTGCGTAATAGCTCACTGGTCAAGTGATTCCGCGCCGATAATGTAGCGGGGCTCAAGCGCACCGCCGAAGTCGTGTCATTCGTGCACAAGCCAAGCCTTCGTGGTTCAGGCGCACGGATGGGTAGGGGAGCGTCGTGCAGCGAGTGAAGCCGCGGTGGAAACCAGTGGTGGACGCTGCACGAGTGAGAATGCAGGCATGAGTAGCGAATCACACGTGAGAAACGTGTGCGCCGGATGACCAAGGGTTCCTGGGGCAGGCTAATCCGCCCAGGGTAAGTCGGGACCTAAGGCGAGGCCGACAGGCGTAGTCGATGGACAACGGGTTGATATTCCCGTACCCGCTACGATGCGCCAGCGCTGAACCTCGTGATGCTAAGGCCGTGAAGCCCCTGGTGGAGTCTTCGGACAAGACCGGACGGTGGAGCCGCCGGCCCAAGCGGGTAGTAGGTGAGCGATGGGGTGACGCAGGAAGGTAGTCCAGCCCGGGCGGTGGTTGTCCCGGGGTAAGGGTGTAGGGCGTGGTGTAGGCAAATCCGCACCGCACATAGCCTGAGACCTGATGCCGACCCGATTGAGGGGAAGTGGATGATCCTATGCTGCCGAGAAAAGCCTCTAGCGAGTGTCGTGGCGGCCCGTACCCCAAACCGACTCAGGTGGTCAGGTAGAGAATACTAAGGCGTTCGGGTGAACTGTGGTTAAGGAACTCGGCAAAATGCCCCCGTAACTTCGGGAGAAGGGGGGCCAGCTCTGGTGCGGGGATTTACTCTCCAAGCTGGGGGTGGCCGCAGAGACCAGCGAGAAGCGACTGTTTACTAAAAACACAGGTCCGTGCGAAGTCGTAAGACGATGTATACGGACTGACGCCTGCCCGGTGCTGGAACGTTAAGGGGACCGGTTAGTCCGCAAGGGCGAAGCTGAGAACTTAAGCGCCAGTAAACGGCGGTGGTAACTATAACCATCCTAAGGTAGCGAAATTCCTTGTCGGGTAAGTTCCGACCTGCACGAATGGCGTAACGACTTCTCGACTGTCTCAACCACAGGCCCGGTGAAATTGCACTACGAGTAAAGATGCTCGTTTCGCGCAGCAGGACGGAAAGACCCCGGGACCTTTACTACAGCTTGATATTGGTGTTCGGTTCGGCTTGTGTAGGATAGGTGGGAGCCGGTGATCCCGTGACGCCAGTCATGTGGGGAGGCGACGTTGAAATACCACTCTGGTCGTGCTGGATGTCTAACCTGGGTCCGTGATCCGGATCAGGGACAGTGTCTGGTGGGTAGTTTAACTGGGGCGGTTGCCTCCTAAAGGGTAACGGAGGCGCCCAAAGGTTCCCTCAGCCTGGTTGGCAATCAGGTGTCGAGTGTAAGTGCACAAGGGAGCTTGACTGTGAGACCGACGGGTCGAGCAGGTGCGAAAGCAGGGACTAGTGATCCGGCGGTGGCTTGTGGAAGCGCCGTCGCTCAACGGATAAAAGGTACCCCGGGGATAACAGGCTGATCTTCCCCAAGAGTCCATATCGACGGGATGGTTTGGCACCTCGATGTCGGCTCGTCGCATCCTGGGGCTGGAGTAGGTCCCAAGGGTTGGGCTGTTCGCCCATTAAAGCGGTACGCGAGCTGGGTTTAGAACGTCGTGAGACAGTTCGGTCCCTATCCGCTGTGCGCGTAGGAGTCTTGAGAAGGGCTGTCCCTAGTACGAGAGGACCGGGATGGACGAACCTCTGGTGTGCCAGTTGTCCTGCCAAGGGCACGGCTGGTTGGCTACGTTCGGGAGGGATAACCGCTGAAAGCATCTAAGCGGGAAGCCTGCTTCGAGATGAGGGCTCCCACAGGGTTGACCTGGTAAGGCCCCCGGTAGACGACCGGGTTGATAGGCCGGATGTGGAAGCACAGTAATGTGTGGAGCTGACCGGTACTAATAGGCCGAGGACTTGTCCTCAGATGCTCGCGTCCACTGTGTGGTTCCCGGACCGCAACCGGTTTCGGTGTGAACCACAGTTGAGAATTTCATACAGTCAATGATTGTGGCTGGGAAGTCTCGGCACACACACCACTGATGGTTGTTTGTGTGTTCGATGGTTTTCCGGTGGTCTTGGCGAAGAGGAAACGCCCGGTCCCATTCCGAACCCGGAAGCTAAGCTCTTCAGCGCCGATGGTACTGCACTCGAAGGGGTGTGGGAGAGTAGGACGCCGCCGGAATTAAGTGTGCAGGTATGTGTGAAGGCCCCCTCCTTGCGGAGGGGGCCTTCATGCGTTTCAGGGGCTTTTCGTTCGTGTCTTTCGTGTCGTTCGTGCCGTTGTCAGTGACGTCGGCGGGCATTGTTGAGTCGGGCGGCCTGGCGTGTCAGGTGAGCGTGTTCGGCGAGATTGGACGCCTTTTGTGCGGCCTCGACGTACAACACCGCCGCCGTCTCCACGTCGCCGGCACGTTCGTGCAGGTACGCCGCGGCGGCCGTATACCGGGGCAGTGAGCCGTCACCGTCGTCCAATTCGGCAAGTGCCTTGAGGCCGGCCTGCGGCCCGTCGGCCTCGCCCACCGCCACCGCGCGGTTGAGCCGTACGACCGGGCTGTCGTTCAGGCGTACGAGTTCGTCGTACCACTCGACGATCTGGACCCAGTCGGTGTCCTCCGCCGCCTGCGCGTCCGCGTGCAGTGCCGCGATGGCGGCCTGGGCCTGGAACTCGCCGAGCCGGTCGCGGGCGAGGGCGGTTTGCAGTATCTGCACGCCTTCGGCGATCGACCTGGTGTCCCACCGGCTGCGGTCCTGGTCGGCGAGCGGCACCAGGCTGCCGTCCGCCGCCGTCCGCGACGCCCGCCGCGCGTGGTGGAGCAGCATCAGGGCGAGCAGCCCCGCGACTTCGGGATGGTCGATCGCGGCTGCGAGCTGCCGGGTGAGCCGGATGGCCTCGGCGGCCAGGTCGACATCGCCCGAGTAGCCCTCGTTGAAGACCAGGTAGAGGACACGCAGCACGGTGGCCACGTCCCCCGGCTGGTCGAACCGCACGTCGGAGACGGTGCGTTTGGCACGGCTGATGCGCTGCCCCATCGTCGCCTCCGGCACCAGGTAGGCCTGGGCGATCTGCCGGGTGGTCAGTCCGCCGACGGCGCGCAGGGTGAGCGCGACCGCGGAGGACGGTGTCAGCGACGGGTGTGCGCAGAGGAAGTACAGGTGGAGTGTGTCGTCCGCGTCCGGCGTGGGCCCGGGAACCGGCTCCTCGTCGACCAGGTCCTCCCGGCGGCGCCGGGCCGCGTCCGCCCGAGTCGCGTCGAGGAACCGGCGCCAGGCGACGGTGATGAGCCAGCCCTTCGGGTCGCGGGGTGTCTCGGTCGGCCAGGTGCGGACCGCCTCGACCAGCGCGTCCTGTACGGCGTCCTCGGCCGCCGCGAAGTCGGCTCCGCGGCGGCAGAGGACACCGAGTACGCCCGGCGTGAGGCTTCGGAGCAGGGCTTCGTCCATCATCGGCAGGGGGTGTCGTTCCCCGTCATTCCGTGATCGTCGGCTGGTGGCCCCAGAACGGGCGCAGCTCCAGCCACTCGTGGATCGGCTTGCCGCCCGCCCCGGGGGCGGCCGACAGTTCCCCGGCCAGTTCCACGGCTCGTTCGTGGCTGTCGACGTCGATGATCATCCAGCCGGCGATGAGGTCCTTGGTCTCGGCGAACGGTCCGTCGGTGACCGGCGGCCGCCCCTCACCGTCGTAGCGCACCCACGTTCCCTCGGGGGCGAGTGCCTGGCTGTCGACGTACTCGCCGGTCTCCTCCAGCCGCGCCGCGAAGTCGTTCATGTACTGGACGTGGGCGGTGATCTCCTCCGGCGTCCACTGGTCCATCGGGATGTCGTTGGCCGAAGCCGGGGCGCCACGGTAGTGCTTGAGCAGCAGGAACTTCGCCATTGTCGGACTCCTCTGTGCTGGTGAGACCCATTGTCGTCGCGTTCACACCGGGGACGGAGCCCGCCACGGGATCTCGACATCGATCCCGGAAAACCTTCGGGAGATTTTTTCGACGGGTCAACGGGTCAACGGGTCGACGGGCCCGCATGCCGCCCGCGCCGCGGGTCCGCCGCAGACCTCTGCCTACAGGCGGCCGGCCAGCTTGAGGGCGAGGTACGTGTCGGTCAGCTGCGAGGCGAGGTCTCCCGGTGCCGCGTCGACGACGGTGACGCCGTGGCGGCGCAGGTCGGCGGAGGTGTCGCGGCGTTCGGCGAGCTCGCGTTCCGCCGCCGCCGCGTTGTAGACGGCTTCGGCGGTTCCGCGGGATGCCGCCATCTCGGTGAGCGCCGGGTCCGCGACGGCGGCGACGACGACTTCGTGGCGGTCGGTGAGCTGGGGGAGGACCGGCATCAGGCCCTCGCGTACGGCTTCGGCGTCGAGGCCGGTGAGCAGCACGACGAGTGAGCGGCGCTTGGTGCGGCGGATGATCTCGGCGACGAGGTGCGGCGCGTCGGACTCGACGAGTTCGGGTTCGAGCGGGGCCATGGCCTGGACGAAGGACGTGAGGAACGTGGTCCGCGAGGCTCCCCGCACGTCGGCGCGCACCCGTCGGTCGTGGGCCAGCAGGTCGACGCGGTCCCCGGCGCGTGCGGCCACCGCGGTGAGCAGCAGGGCGGCGTCCATGGCCGCGTCCAGGCGCGGGGCGTCGCCGATGCGCCCGGCGGACGTGCGGCCGGTGTCCAGCACGACGAGGATGTGGCGGTCGCGTTCCGGGCGCCACGTGCGTACGACGACGCCCTGGTTGCGCGCGGTCGCCCGCCAGTCGATCGAGCGGACGTCGTCGCCGGGCACGTACTCGCGCAGGGAGTCGAACTCGGTTCCCCGACCCCGCGTCAGGACGGCGGAGCGGCCGTCGAGTTCGCGCAGGCGCTCGAGCTTCGAGGGGAGCAGGCGGCGGCTGGGAAAGGCGGGGAGCACCCGTACGGTCCACGGGACTTGGTGCGAGCCCTGGCGGGCGGCGAGTCCGAGGGGGCCGACGGCGCGTACGGTCACGCGGTACGCCCGGCGGTCGCCGCGCCGGGTGGGGACGAGCGCGGTGGCCACGCGCCGGCGTTCGCCGGGCGGGATGTCCAGGGCGTGGCGCTGTTCGTGGGCCCCTGCGCTGGGCGGCCAGGCATCGCGGAGGAGTCCGCGCACTGTGCGGTCGGCGGACGGGTTGCGCACGGTCAGGGTGACGCGCGCGGGTTCGCCGAGGCGCACGGTCGTGTCCCCGGCGCGCTCGAAGGTGAGGGCGCGCACGGAGCCGGCCAGTGCGAGGTCGGCGATCACGCCGAGGGCGAGAAGCCCCTCGACCACGAACACGCCTGTCCACGACGGCACGAGGAGGCCGACGACAAGTGCTCCCAGTGCCGCGAGGAGTGCGGTCCTGCCGGTGAGCGTCATACGCGCGCCGACTTCAGCCGCGCCCCTGTGCTCCCCGCCCTTGTCCTTCGCGCCCGCTCCACCAGTGCCCGCTGCATCCGCGCCCGCCTCATCCGCGCCTCGCTCATCGCGGCACGGGTACCGAGGCGAGGACCGCGTCCACGACGGCGTCGGCGGTGACCCCTTCCATCTCCGCCTCCGGGCGCAGCTGCACCCGGTGCCGCAGCGTCGGCTTGGCCAGTGCCTTCACGTCGTCCGGGGTCGTGTAGTCGCGCCCCGACAACCACGCCCAGGCCCGCGCGGCGCCCAGCAGCGCCGTCGCGCCTCGCGGTGACACGCCCAGTTGCAGGGAGGGCGACGTACGCGTGGCCCGCACGATGTCGACCACGTACGCCAGCACGTCCGGGTCCACCCGCAGCCCGGCCACCGCCCGCCGCCCGGCGGCGAGTTCGGCCGGCCCGGCGGCCGGCCGCACCCCGGCCGCGTCGAGGTCGCGCGGGTCGAAGCCCGCGGCGTGCCGGCGCAAGACGTCGATCTCCTCGTCGCGTTGCGGCAGCGGCACGGTCAACTTCAGCAGGAAGCGGTCGAGTTGGGCCTCGGGCAGCGGGTACGTGCCCTCGTACTCGACGGGGTTCTGGGTCGCCGCGACGAGGAACGGGTCGGGGAGGGGCCGCGGTGTGCCGTCGACGGAGACCTGCCGTTCCTCCATCGCCTCCAGCAGCGACGCCTGGGTCTTCGGGGGCGTGCGGTTGATCTCGTCCGCGAGCATGAGGTTCGTGAAGACCGGTCCTTCGCGGAACGAGAACTCGGCGGTACGCGCGTCGTAGACCATCGAGCCGGTGACGTCGCCCGGCATGAGGTCGGGGGTGAACTGCACGCGCGTGGACTTGAGGTCGAGGGCGCGGGCGAGGGTACGTACCAGCAGCGTCTTTGCCACCCCGGGCACGCCTTCGAGGAGCACATGGCCCCGGCACAGCAGCGCGATGACGAGGCCGGAGACCACGGGGTCCTGGCCGACGACGACCTTGGCGACCTCGCCGCGCAGGGCCTCCATCGCCGCGCGCGCCTGGTCGGCGGTCACCGTGGTGTCTGTGCGCGTGCCCCCGGGTGCGTCGGTACGCGCTTCGGTACGCGCGTCAGTGCGCGTGTCGCTGCGCGCCTCCGCGGCGTCGGAGGAAGGGTGGACCGGTCCGTTCACGGCTGACGTACCCCTGTCTTGACGTGGTCTTCCAGCAGGTCGAGTTGGTCGGCCAGGGCGACGAGGCCGTTCTCGTCCTCCGGCACGGCACCGTACAGGAGGTGGTACACGTCCGCGGGCACCCGGCGCGTGCGTGCCACGACGGCGTCGACCAGCACGGCGGGGTCGGTCGCGGCCGGACCGGAACCGGTGCCGAGGCGGGCGGCGATGCGCGTACGCGCCGCCGCGCGCAACTGGTCCGCCGCCCGGTCGACGGTACGTCCCCGCCGGTACAGGCGCGCCCGGCCTTCCGCGGTCTCGGCGGCGCGCACCACCACCGGCAGCGGCTCGGTGACGACGGGGCCGAGGCGGCGTGCCCGGTACAGCGCGAACAGGATGACGGCGGCGGAGAGTTGGATCGCGCCGAATCGCCACCCCGCGGGCAGCAGGCTGAGCAGGCCCTCGTCGCCGTCGGCGGACTCCTCCGGCAGGTACCAGAGCAACTGCCGGTGCGCACCGAGGAGTTGCATCGCCAGGGAGGCGTTGCCGTGCTCGTCGAGGCGGTCGTTCCGCAGCGCGCTCCCGCTGCCGAGGAGGACGGCGTCGCCGCCGTCGCGCGGCAGCAGGACCAGGCTCGGCGAACCGTCGGCCGGGTAGCACCGCACGGCACCGCGCACGCTGGTCTCGTAACCGGTGCCGCCGACATCGGCGTTCCCGGCGCGCATGGCCTCGGGGAGGTCGCAGCGCGGTTGGAGGGCGCCGCGGTCGACTGAGCCGTCGTCGTGGGCGTCGAGTGCGAAGGTTTCGAGGCTGCCGTCGTCCGGGTCGACGAGCGCGGTACGCGCGGGCCGCAGCACCGCGGCGGCCTCGATCTGCTCGGCGGTGAGGCGGTTCGGGAAGGGGACCAGCACGGTGGTGTCCGCCGGGGCGTTCTCGACGGCCGCGCGGAGTGCCTCCGACGACGTGACGAGGGTGACCTCCACGCCTTCGTCGCGCAGGACTTCGGCGAGCGCGCGCGAACCGGCGGCGTCGACGGCGCGCGGGTCGAGTTCGCCGCGGTCGCGGCCGCCGGTGATCAGGACGATCGCGCCGACGACGAAGAGGATGAGGGCGGCGAGCAGCAGCGGGCCCCGGGCGGCGCGCCACAGGGTGGCGGCGTCCGGGCTGACCGAGGTGGTCGTCGCCGCGCCGCGGCCCACGCTCACCGGGGTGTCCGGTCGGGTCCGGCGGCGACCGGTTCGCGTGCGGGACGGGCGGCTGCGGAGCGGGTGTCGAGGTCGCGCAGGGCGAGGTCCATCTGCTCGGTGCCCGGGTGGCCGCCGTACCGGACGTCGTCGAACATGAGGGCGGCGGACATGAGCGGGGCCGCGAGATCCGGGAGTTGGCGCCCCGCCTCGTCGGCGGCCTCGTCGGCGGTGCGGCCCGGTCGTTCGTCGAGGATCGCGCGTTCCTCCAACGCCCGGACCACGGCCCGGAGCCGGTTCTGCACGGCGTCGTCCCACGCGCCGCGTGCGGCGGCTTGGTCGGCGAGCGCGCGGTATTCGGCTGCGGTACGCGGCCCTTCGGCGGTGAACAGCGCCTCGCGCCGTCCGCGGGCCGTGCGCAGCGGCCCGAGTCGCAGGCGCAGGGCGATGATCAGGCCTACCGCCACGAGCAGCACGACGATGATGCCGAAGCCGCCGCCGGGTGCGACGGACGTCATGCGGTCGACCAGCTCCTGGAACCGGTCCATCAGCCAGTTGAAGGCCCGGGTGAACAGCGAAGGGTCGTCCTGGTGGTACATCGGCTTCGACAGTTCGTCGCGCGCGGCCTCCCGGGCCGGGTCGCGCGGGATGTCGACCGGTTCGGGTGTCGCGGCGGCTGCCAGGGGCGGGAAGAGGCCTCCGGTCACGAGGCCGCCGGAGCGGCGTCGTCGGGCACGAGGCCCGCCGCGCGGGCGAGTTCGAGGTCCAGGGCCTCGCGGCGCATGCGCTGGTCGATGTAGAGGAGGACGAGGGCCGCGGCGCCGAACGGGAAGGTCAGGCCGTACGAGATGACCGTGCCGACGCCCAGGAGCATCATGTCGGTGAACGACGTGGGTACCGCGGTGCCGTAGACCGACGAGAAGCCGGCCGCGAACGTGAACGGCAGTTGCACGATGCTGCCGATGATCGCGGTGAGCAGCCAGATGAGCAGGGTGATGCCCAGGACCCGCCACCAACTCCCGGTCACCAGCTTGCGGGAGCGGCGGAGCGCCCTGCGTACCGTCTGCTTCTCCTTGCGTCCCGCCTGGTTCTCCAGGATCAGGGCGGGGGTGGAGAGTTGGAGCAGGACGTAGGCGTAGATGGCGAGGACGGCGCCGCCCAGGGCGCCGAGGACGATCAGCGCCCCGCCCGCGTCCGCGGACACGAGGGCCAGGAGCACGCCGGGGACCATGCAGGCGAGCAGCAGGCCGATCGGGATCAGGAACGTCATCACCGACACACCGAGCAGCCGCATCAGCAACGGCTTTGTGCCGGACCACGCCTGACCGACCGTCATGCCCTTGCCGAGGACGGCGCGGCTGACCACGAGCGTCAGGATGCCGGTGATGACGAGCTGCCCGAGCAGCATCACGACGATCAGGACCGCGCTCGACCCGAGCACGGGGCCGAGGACGTCGAGGAGTTCGTCGGTGTCCGGGTCGGAATCGTCGAGCACGGACGTGTCGACGTTGCGGAGCATCGCCCACTGCGTGGGGACGACGATCGCCTGGGTGATGAGGGCGATGACGAGCGACAGCCCGATCATCACCTTCCAGTGGGTGCGCATGGCGGCCACCGCGCCGTCCAGCAGTTCGCCGACACCCAGCGGGCGCAGCGGGATGATGCCGGGCTTGGCGGCGGGGAGGTACGGGCCGCGCCACCCCTGCGGCGGTCCCCACCCGGGACCGGGTCCGCCGGGGGCGCCCCAGCCGTGCATCGGCTGCTGACCGCCGCCCGGCACGCCCCAGCCGCCGGTCGGCGGGGGCTGCTGCGGGGCCCAGCCCTGCGGGGTGTCGGGAGCCTGCGGGGGCGGCGGTGCCGCGGACGGTGTTCCGCCGCCGGGGACGCCCCAGCCGCCGGTGGCCGGGGGCGGCTGCTGCGCCGACCAGCCCGGGGGGACGTCGGACGGCGCGGGCTTGGCGAGGTCGGGGGCGCCACTGGTGTCCGGGGTGCCGCTCGCGTCCGGGGCCGCGCTCGCGTCCGGGGCCGCGCTCGTGTCCGGGGTGCCGCTCGTGTCCGAGGCGCTGCCCGAGTCCGGGGTGCCGCTTTCGTTCGGGGTGCCGCCCGTTTCCGCGGCGTCGGCGCCGACGGCCGGGAGCGCGTCCTCGCCGCCGTCCGCGTCCGCTGCGGGGGCGGGCGACTGCGGGGACCGACGCGGGTCGTCGGGCCCCGGTGTATCCGGTGTGGCCCTGCCCGGAGAGTCCGTCATCGAAGTCGCTCCTTGCTCCTGGTGGGTGGCGGTCAATCGTGGCATGTTTTTGCCCGCACTTGATGATCGACTCCCGCTTTCCCGGTACGCCGGGTACGGGTTGTCGGTATATGCCGTACCCGCCCCAACCGCGCCGACGCGGCGCGCGTCCCGGACGGGCACACTCGTGGCATGGACAATGCCCCCGCACACGCCGCCGACGAATGGTCGCCGCGGCCCGCGTACTGGCTCGACGATGTCCCGACCGCCTACGGCCACGGACCTGCGGTGGTCCTCCTCGACCAGACCCGCCTCCCGCACGAGGAGGTGCGGCTGGTCTGCAGCGACGTCCCCACCCTCGTCGACGCCGTCCGCAGGCTCGTCGTACGCGGCGCGCCCGTGCTGGGCATCGTCGGCGCCTACGGAGTCGCCCTCGCCGCCGCCCGCGGCGACGACGTCAAGGCCGCCGTGGAGGACATCGCCCAGGCCCGCCCGACCGCGGTGAACCTCGGCTGGGGCGCCCGCCGCGCGTTCGCGGCGTGGGAGGCCTCGGGCGGCGACGCCCTCGCCGCGCTGCGCGAGGCGCGGGTGGTCCACGACGAGGACGCGCGGGCGAGTGCGGCGATGGCCGCACACGGGGCGGCATACGCGGGTGCACTGGTGGCCGACCGTCCGCTGCGCGTCCTGACGCACTGCAACACCGGCGCCCTGGTCTCGGGAGGCGAGGGCACCGCACTCGCCGTGGTGCGTGAGCTGCACCGTGCGGGGCGCCTGGGCCGGCTGTGGGTGGACGAGACGCGCCCGCTGCTCCAGGGCGCGCGGCTGACCGCGTACGAGGCGGCGCAGACCGGCATGCCGTACTCCGTCCTGTCCGACAACGCGGCCGGCTCGCTCTTCGCGGCCGGGGAGGTGGACCTGGTCGCCGTCGGCGCGGACCGCATCGCGGCGGACGGTGCGACGGCCAACAAGGTGGGCACGTACCCGCTGGCGGTCCTGGCCAGGCACCACGGGGTGCCGTTCGTCGTGGTCGCGCCGATGAGCACGGTGGACCTCGACACCCCGGACGGGGACGGCATCGTCGTCGAGCAGCGCGACGGCGGCGAGGTCACGGAGTTGTCCGGAATGCCGCTCACGCCTCCCGGCAGTCCCGCGTACAACCCGGCTTTCGATGTGACGCCGCCCGCGCTGATCACCGCGATTGTCACAGAATCTGGCGTTTTGTCGCCGGTAAGTGCGATCGCGATTGCTCGGATGAGTGCAGGTCACGATCCGGTAATGCGACGATGATGTCTATGAAGGGACGTGTCCTCATCGTCGACGACGACACCGCGCTGTCCGAGATGCTTGGCATCGTGCTGCGCGGCGAAGGGTTCGAGCCGTCGTTCGTAGCGGACGGCGACAAAGCTTTGCAGGTGTTCCGGGAGGTCAAGCCGGATCTGGTGCTGCTCGACCTGATGCTGCCAGGACGGGACGGAATCGATGTCTGCCGTCAGATCCGCGCCGAGTCAGGCGTGCCGATCGTCATGCTCACCGCGAAGAGCGACACGGTCGACGTGGTCGTCGGCCTGGAGTCCGGCGCGGACGACTATGTGATCAAACCGTTCAAGCCCAAGGAACTGGTGGCGCGGGTCCGCGCGCGGCTGCGCCGTGCCGAGGAGCCCACGCCGGAGCAGTTGGTCATCGGTGACCTGGTCATCGACGTGGCCGGGCACTCGGTCAAGCGGGACGGGCGCAACATCGCGCTCACCCCGCTCGAGTTCGACCTGCTGGTCGCCCTCGCCCGCAAGCCCTGGCAGGTCTTCACCCGCGAGGTGCTGCTGGAGCAGGTGTGGGGCTACCGGCACGCCGCCGACACCCGGCTGGTCAACGTGCATGTGCAGCGGTTGCGCTCGAAGATCGAACGCGATCCCGAGCGACCCGAGATCGTGGTGACCGTACGCGGCGTCGGCTACAAGGCCGGCCCCGCCTGACGTGGTGAACGACCGCCGTCCCGAACCGGGCCTGGGGTCCGGGGGGCGGTTCCCGGACCGGTTCGGCGCCTTCCGAAGACCCGCGCGGAACCCGGCGCGCGAGCCCGACGTCGAGCGTGCCCGGACACCGGAGGACGGCGACCCGGGTACCTCCGGCGCGCCCGACCCGGCCGGGTCGGGCGGCCCCGCCCCGGGTGCTCCGTCCGGTGCCGCCTCCGGTACGGCCCCGGGTGCCGTACCCGGGGGTGCCCGCGGCCTGTCGCCGGTACGCCGGGGCTGGTCGCTGTGGACCCTCGCGCTGCGCCGTGCGAGAGGCGGCATAGGCCGCGTGGTGGCCGTCTGGCGGCGCTCGATCCAGTTCCGCGTGGTGTCGACCACCCTCGTCCTGTCCGCGGCCGTCATGGTCCTGCTGGGCATCGTGGTGGTGGGCCAGGTCCAGGGCGGCCTGCTCCACGCCAAGGTGGCCGGCGCCACCGCCCAGGCGGAGGGCGGCTTCCAGGTGGCCGAGACGCAGGCGTCCGAGCCCGGCAACGAAGGTGCCCGCGCGACCCCGCCGGTCGGCACCGACCCCGCCAAGGGCGGCCTCGACATCAAGGACTGGCTGACCGGGCTCGTCGACCAGCTCTCCAGCGGCGGCAAGGGCCAGTACGACGTGGCGGTCCTCAGCCCGCCGGACAGCGCGCGCTACGGACCGCGTTCGTCCGGCAACGTGCTCGCCGACCAGAGCGTGTCCGTCGAACTGCGCCAGCGGCTCCACCAGGTGTCCGGGGCGTCGTACCAGTTCACCAAGATCGTGCGGGAGTCGGACGAAGGCGGCGCCCGGTCCAGTACGCGCGGCGTCGTCGTCGGCCGGGAGCTGACCGACCCGCTCGGCGACAAGTACCAGCTCTACTACTTCTTCCCGTTCACGCCCGAGGAGAAGACCCTCGGCCTGGTCCGCGGCACGCTCGCGACCGCCGGCGTCTTCCTCGTGCTGCTGCTCGTCGCGATCGCCGCGCTGGTCACCCGGCAGGTGGTGACGCCGGTGCGGATGGCCGCGCGGATCGCCGAGCGCCTGGCCGCCGGGCGCCTCGAGGAGCGCATGCGCCTCAACGGCGAGGACGACCTCGCACGGCTGGGCTCGTCGTTCAACAAGATGGCCTCGAACCTCCAGAACAAGATCCGCCAGCTCGAGGAACTGTCGCGCATGCAGCGGCGGTTCGTCTCCGACGTGTCGCACGAGCTGCGCACCCCGCTGACCACCGTGCGGATGGCCGCCGACGTCCTGCACGAGGCGCGCGACCGCTTCGAGCCCGCCGTCTCGCGCTCCGCCGAACTGCTCCAGACGCAGTTGGACCGGTTCGAGGCGCTGCTGTCCGACCTGCTGGAGATCAGCCGCTTCGACGCGGGCGCCGCCGTGCTCGACGCCGAGTCCTTCGACGTCCGGGTCATCGTCGGCCGCGTGGTCGACGCCGCCGAGCCGCTCGCGGAACGGCGCGGCGGGCGCATCGTGGTGAGCGAGCCCGGCGACTCGTGCGTCGCCGAGGTCGACCCGCGGCGCATCGACCGCGTGCTGCGCAACCTGGTCGTCAACGCCGTCGAGCACGGCGAGGGACGCGACGTGGTGGTCACCGTCGCGGCCGCCAACGACGCCGTCGCGGTGACCGTGCGGGACTACGGCGTGGGCCTCAAGCCGGGCGAGTCGTCGCTCGTCTTCAACCGCTTCTGGCGCGCCGACCCGGCGCGGGCCCGCACCACGGGCGGCACCGGGCTCGGCCTGTCGATCGCCCTGGAGGACGCCCACCTGCACGGCGGCTGGCTCCAGGCGTGGGGCGAGCCGGGCGGCGGGTCGCAGTTCCGGCTCACCCTGCCCCGGGTGGCCGGCGGCGACCTCGTACGCTCGCCGCTGCCCCTGGAGCCGCCGGACTCGCGCGCCAACCGCGGCCTGCACCTCGCCGGTACGCCCTACCGCCGCGCCACGCGCCCGCCCGGGCCCGGCGGTCCGGCGGACCCGGCCGGACCGGGCACGGCAACGGGCACCGGGACAGGGCCGGGGCGGGAAGGCGGCCCGCGCACCGGCCCGGGGGCGGCGTCGGACACGTCCGGGCCGACCGCGTACAAGACGTACAAGACCAAGGAGGGCGGTGGCCGGTGAACCGCACACGTCACCACGTGCCCCGAGCCGACCGCGAGCAGCCGGCCGACCCGGCCGGCGCGGCGGCGCGGCACAGGTCGTCCCGCCGCGGGCCCCGCCTCGCACCCGCGCTGCGCGCCGCAGCCGTCGCCTGCACGCTCGGCCTGCTCGCGGCCTGCGCGTCGATGCCCAGCGGCGGCGGGGTCAAGGACGTCACCCACGACGAGGCGTCCGGGACGGAGGCCGACGAGCAGCAGGTGCGCGTCTTCGGCGTCCCGCCGCAGCCGGGCGAGGACCCGGTGGACCTGGTGGACGGCTTCCTGGAGGCGTTGACCAGCGACGAGCCGGACTACGAGACCGCGCGGAAGTACCTGACCGCCGAGGCCGAGAAGACCTGGAAGCCCGGGGCCGGGATCAAGGTCGTGGAGAAGACCCCCAGCGCGTACATCGGGCCCGGTCCGACCGCCGAGGACACCTCGGCCATCGTGGACGTCAAGAGCAAGCAGGTCGGCAGCGTCGACGACCAGTTCGCCTACGAACCGCAGCCTGCGCCCGCGTCCGAGGACAAGGTCGAGATGACGGTGGTCAAGACTCCGGACGGCCAGTGGCGCATCGACCAGCTGCCGGACGGCGTCATACTGTCGCGCGCCGACTTCGAGCGCGTGTACAGGCCGGTGAACATGTACTGGTTCACCGCCGACGAGTTCAGCGACGAAGAACCGCCGATGCTCGTGCCCGACCCGGTCTACCTGCGCTCCCGCAACGCGCTCGCCACCACGCTGGTCAGGAAGCTGCTGCAGGGCCCGAACAAGTGGATCGCGCCGGTCGTACGCTCCGACATCCCCGCGAACACCCGGCTGCTGGACCACACGGTCGCGATCGACGACCGCCGCTACGTGGACCTCGCGCTGAGCACCGGAACGCCGTTCGACACCGACAACTGCAAGCGGATGGCCGCCCAACTCTTCTACACGCTCGGCCAGGTCGCCAAGGTCGAGTCCGTACGCCTGACCGTCGACGGCCAGGCCTGCGAGCCGGTGACGGCGCGGGACGCCGCGGAATTCGACCCCGCCGCGACCTCCGCCACCGCCACGGGCTACTTCCTGGTGCCCGGCACGGGCGCGGTCTCCCTGGTGCAGTCGGCGGACGCGCGGGTGGTGCCCGGGCAGTTCGGCGAAGGCTCCCCCAAGTTCAACGAGATCGCGGTCGACCGCGAGGAGAAGCGCATCGCCGGGACCTCGCTGAACGACGCCAAGCTCTGGGTCGGCGAGATGACCGCCGACGCCAAGGCGGAGGTGTGGGCCACCGCCGAGCCGGGCCACGTCTTCGAGCACCCGACCTGGGACGGGCGCGGCGGCCTGTGGGTCCTGGAGTCCGTCGGAAACGCGGGCCCCAGAACCCTGTACTGGATCTCCAAGGAGTCGAAGATCCCGGTCGCGGTGGAGGGCCTGAACGGCGGGACCATCAGGAACATCCGCATGTCCCCGGACGGGACGCGCATCTCGATGTTCGTCGAGCAGGGCGGCAGGGGCCGCATGGTCATGGGCCGCGTCAACCGCGGCGTCAACCCCGCCGACCGCCAGGAACCGCTTCCGGTCGTCGACGCCCTGCGCCTCGTCGTGCCGGACCTCCAGGACGTCAAGTCCCAGTCCTGGCAGGGCGCTTCGCGGCTGCTCGTGCTGGGCAAGACGTCGGAGGCCTCGGTCTTCCCGCAGTTCGTCGACATCGACGGCGGCAACGTCGCGCAGGTGAACAACCCGCCCTCCGGCGTCGACAGCATGGCCGCCCCGAACGGCCGCGACCAGCCGCTGCTCGCGAGTTCGACGGACGAGCGGATCTACCGCCTGGAACCCGACGGCTGGAGGGCCGTGGTCGGCACCACCGGAAAGGAACCGGTCTACCCCGGCTGAGCCCTTACGGGCACCTGCGCCGTCCCCACCCGCGCCCCTCCTGCGCCCCGGGGTCGTCGCGGCGCCGGGGCCGCCGGGGCATCGGGCCGTCGGATCGCCGGGGCGCCGGCCGCCGACGGTCGAACAGCCGGGCTACGCCTATACCCGATCGGCTTGTGTCGGAGTGGCGAATCGCGGAAAAGCCGGAAGACCGGCATGCCGTGCCGCACCGTGGAGCCATGCGGCACGAGATCTCCCCGGGCGACCGCTCCGGGATCCACTCCGAGCGGCGACCGCGGCCCCGTCCGCTGCGCCGACTCGCCACGACGTGGCTCGACCTCGTGCTGCCCGCCCGCTGTGCGGGCTGCGGCGGTCCCGGGACCACCGTCTGCCCCGCCTGCCGGGCACACCTGCGGCGCCCGCCGCGGGAGGTCCGCCCCGACCCGGCGCCCGCCGGGCTGCCGGCGGTGTTCGCGGCGGCGCCGTACGAGGATCCCGTGCGGGCGATCCTGATCGCCCACAAGGAGTACGGCGCCCACGCGGCTTCCGTCCCGCTCGGTGCGGCCCTCGCGGCGGCGGTCCGGGCGGCGACACGCGGAAATTCCGGCGGCCCTCCGGTCCTGGTCCCGGTTCCGTCGGCCCGCCGCGCGGTACGCGCGCGAGGCCGGGACACCACCCGGAACCTCGCCCTCCGCGCCGCCGCTGACCTGCGGAAACACGGTGTCCATGCCCGGGTTCTGCCCGGTCTGCGGCATATCCGGACGGTTCGTGACCAATCGGGGCTGCCGGCATCTGAACGGGTGGCGAACCTCACCGGAGCACTAGGTGTTTCCCGCAGGTTGGCACCCCTATTTGAGGGCATTAGTGTGGTGATCGTCGACGATCTCGTGACCACCGGAGCGAGTCTGGCGGAGGCGGCCCGTGCGGTCGCCGCGGCGGACGGAAGGGTGAGCGGAGCGGCCGTGGTGGCCGCGACCCCCCGGCGCTCTGGGCGGGGTACGGGCGACCGGGCCCCATTCCCGACGGCGGTCGCGTACGAGGTGGACGACCAGCTCGGCCGGACGGGCGGACAGCCCCACCGGCATGGCGCAATGGATGGAGTTCTGCGTGGACATTGTCGTCAAGGGCCGCAAGACAGAGGTGCCCGAACGGTTCCGCAAGCACAGCGTCGAGAAGCTGGGCAAGATCCGCAAACTCGACGACCGGGTGATCAGCGTCGACCTTGAGGTTTCCAAGGAGCGCAACCCCAGGCTGGCGGACCGTTCGGACCGCGTGGAGATCACGCTGCGGAGCAAGGGGCCGGTGGTCCGGGCCGAGGCAGCCGCCACGGATCCGTACGCCGCGCTCGACCTCGCGATGTCAAAGCTGGAGGCACAGTTGCGTAAAGCAGCCGACCGGCGTCGCGTCCACCGGGGGCACCACGCCCCCATGTCCGTGGGGGCGGCCACCGCAGAGCTCAACGGAAACGCGCGGTTCGGCGGTGCCCAGGTGGCGACCGCCGAGGAGATCGACGCGCTCGACAGCGTGCCGGCCAAGCGCATGGAAGGGTCGATCCAGGTGGACGGGGACGGCCCCCTGGTCGTCCGGGAGAAGGTCCACGCGGGTCACCCGATGACCCTGGACCAGGCGCTCTACGAGATGGAGCTCGTGGGGCACGACTTCTTCCTCTTCATCGACAAGGACTCCGCTCTCCCGAGCGTTGTCTACCGGCGCCGCGGCTACAACTACGGCGTCATCCACCTGAGCCCCGAGGGCTCGGACACGGCCATGGAGATGGACGAAGCGTGACCCCGTGAGCGGGTGACGCCCCCGTGCGGCCCGCCGACCTCGACCCCGGATCGAGGCGGCGGGCCGTGTGTTGCACCGCCGGCCGGGCTTCCGGCCGATGTTTTCGCACGTGTTTACGTACCGGATGCGGGCAAACGAGGCGAGGGGGCAGGCCAACGTGGCGATGACGTGGGATGCTGGATCGGACACGGAGCGTGCCGATGAGTCGTGAGCGCGGTCTCGCCGGCATTGGGCCTACCGACGGGGAGGACACGGTGGGAGCACGCCACGTCCCTGCTCAGCCCGGCCCGCAGGGCCCGACCGAGGAGCCCATCCGGGTCCTCGTGGTCGACGACCACGCACTGTTCCGGCGCGGCCTGGAGATCGTCCTGGCCGCGGAGCCGGACATCGAGGTGGTCGGCGAGGCGGGCGACGGCGCCGAGGCCGTCGAGGTGGCCCAGGACCTACTGCCCGACATCGTGCTGCTGGACGTCCGCATGCCGCGGCGCGGCGGCATCGAGGCGTGCACCGCGATCAAGGAGGTGGCCCCGAGCGCGCGCATCATCATGCTGACGATGAGCGACGACGAGGCCGACCTCTACGAGGCCATCAAGGCCGGCGCGACGGGCTATCTGCTGAAGGAGATATCCACCGACGAGGTGGCCACCGCCATCCGCGCGGTCGCCGACGGGCAGTCGCAGATCAGCCCGTCCATGGCGGCCAAGCTCCTCACCGAGTTCAAGTCGATGATCCAGCGCGACGACGAGCGGCGGCTGGTCCCCGCGCCGCGCCTGACCGACCGCGAGATCGAGGTGCTGCGCCTCGTCGCGACCGGCAAGAACAACCGCGACATCGCCAAGATCCTGTTCATCAGCGAGAACACCGTGAAGAACCACGTGCGCAACATCCTGGAGAAGCTGCAACTGCACTCCCGGATGGAGGCGGTGGTGTACGCGGTGCGCGAGAAGATCCTCGAGATCCACTGACGGCTTGCGGCTTGCGCCGGGTGGCTTGCGCCGGGTGGCGGAGCGCCTTTCCGTGGCCTCCGCGCGCTCGATCCGCTCGGCCGTGTCGAACAGGCGGTCGGGCGTGCCGGGGTCTTCGTCGGTTCGGGTGGGTGGCGGCAGTGGTCGGCACCTTGGGGCGGCGGCGGACGTTCCCGGGATGGAAGGGTGGCCGGGCGGGAGGGGTTGCCTCGTCGGCGCCGTCAGGACTGCGGGGTTGTCAGGACCAGTGTCGTCAGGCCTGCCGCGCAGGCAGGTCAGTAGGAGCGCCAACGGAGTGCGGGCGGTCAGGTTAGTAGGGCCGCCAAAGGGGCGCGGGCGGTCTCGGGGGTCACGCGTTCCAGGCGCACCGTTTCGCAGCCGACCCACGACGCGGCCTCGCGCAGCGCGGTGGCCATCGCGTCGAGCGACTTCTCCGCCACCCGGCCTGTCTCGAACGACAGTTGGCGGGCCACGAGGGTGCGGCCCTCGCGTGCCGGGTCGACGCGTCCGATCAGGCGGCCGCCGGCGAGCAGCGGCATGACGAAGTAGCCGTGTTCGCGCTTGGCCTTCGGCACGTACGCCTCAAGCCGGTGGGTGAACCCGAACACCCTTGCGGTGCGCGGCCGGTCCCACACCAGGGAGTCGAACGGCGAGAGCAGCGTGGTGCGGTGACGGCCCTTCGGGGCGGTCGCGAGCGCCTCGGGGTGGACCCACGCCATGCCGTCGCCCGCATTGCGCGTACGGCCGTTGCCGGTGTCCCAGCCTTCGACCGCGACCGGCACGAGCGGCGTCTCGGGCAGCGCGCCCCGCACCTGCTCGCGGGTGAGCCGGTACTGGTCCATCAGGTCGGCCGTGGTGGCGACGCCGAGTTGGCGCCCCGCGTCCGTGACGAGGTTGCGCAGGCACTCCGCGTCGGAGCGGTCGAGGTCCCCGAGGGCGGCGGGCACCGCCCGTTCGGCGAGGTCGTACACGCGCTTCCAGCTCTGCCGCCGCACGCACACCACGTCGCCGAACGCGAGGGCCCGCTCGACGGCGATCTTCGTGTCGCTCCAGTCCCACCACTCGCCCTTGTTCTTGGCCCCGCCCAGTTCCGTGGCGGTCATCGGGCCCTCGGCGCGCAGCCGGTCCAGCACCGACTTGTACGCCTCGTCGGACACCTGGTGCCCCCACAAATTCCCGCGGCTGCGGAAGTGCCGCCGCCGGAACGCGAAGTCGGGCCACGACGACAGCGGCAGCACGCACGCCGCGTGCGACCAGTACTCGAAGGCCGTGTCGCCGGCCCAGTACGCGTCCTCGACGGCGGGCCGCCCGACCACGCCGAGGCGGGCGTACGGCACCAGTTCGTGCGACCGGGCGAGCGTCGAGATCGTGTCCAGCTGCACCGCGCCGAGGCGGTGCAGCACGCCGCCGACGCCGAGCCGCCGCTCGGGTGCGCCGAGGACGCCGAGGAAGCCTTGGGCGCGCAGCACGATGCGGCGGGCCTCGTCGGCGCCGAGCGTGACGGCGGGCGCGGGGCCGGCGGGGGAGTCACCGGATGAGTCGGCGGCGGAGCCGGCCAGGCCGGCGGCGGTTTCGGGAGTGGCGCGGGCGGGCGTACTCATGGACAGCACCCTAGAACAAATGTTCGCAACGAGGGGGGATTCGCCGGGGTTCCAGGCGATGCGTCACACGACCGGGACCGGCGGATCGGTGGCGAGCCGCGAGTGCAGGTGCTCGTCGTGGAAGCCCCCGTCCGGCAGCGGGAAGGCGCCGCGCATCACGCCTTCGAGTGCATATCCGGTGCGCCGCGCGACCGCGCACGACGCGGGGTTGCCGACCGCGTGGCCCAGCGTCATGCGGTGGATCCCGAGCGCCCCGAAGGCCCAGCGCGTCGCGGTGTTGACCGCGTGGGTGGCCACGCCGCGCCCGCGCGCGTGCGGCATCAGCCAGTAGCCGATCTCGCCGGAGCGCAGGGTCGGGTCGATGTGCTGGACGCTCACGTCGCCGAGAGGATCCCCGGTCACGGCGTCCATGACTATGAAGCAGGCGTGCCGTCCCTCGTCCCAGAACGCGACGCGCTTCTTGAGCCACTCGTTCGGGTCCTGCCATCCGGAGTCGTCGTCCGGGCGGCGCGGCAGGCGCCAGCGCTGGATCTCCGGATCGCCCAGCGCCACCCGGGCGGGCTCGATGTCCCGAAGGTTCCACGGGCGCAGCTGGTACTTGCCGGCGGCGATCTCGACACGTTCCATGCCGGACATTGTGCCCCCGGGGTGAGCGTGCCTCCCCGAGGCTTGCGGTCTCGCATACCATGGCCCCATCGGTGGGACGGGCCCCGCCGTGCCGTTTCGCAGTCAGCGGGACGGGCGCCGCTCGGCAAGGAGCTCTCACAGCGTGTCCATCTTCGACAAGGTCCTGCGCGCCGGCGAAGGCAAGATCCTGCGCAAGCTCAACCGCATCGCGGATCAGGTCGAGTCGATCGAAGAGGACTTCACGAACCTCTCGGACGCCGAGCTGCGCGCGCTCACCGACGAGTACAAGGAGCGGTACCAGGAGGGCGAGACCCTGGACGACCTGCTCCCCGAGGCCTTCGCGACGGTACGCGAGGCCGCGACCCGCACTCTCGGCCAGCGCCACTACAAGGTGCAGCTCATGGGCGGCGCCGCGCTGCACCTGGGCAACATCGCCGAGATGCGCACCGGTGAGGGCAAGACGCTGGTGTCGACGCTCCCGGCGTACCTCAACGCGATCGCCGGCAAGGGCGTGCACGTCGTCACGGTCAACGACTACCTCGCCGAGCGCGACTCGGAGTGGATGGGCCGCGTGCACCGGTTCCTGGGGCTGACGGTCGGCTGCATCCTGGCGAACATGCCGCCGCACGAGCGGCGCAAGGCGTACGGCTGCGACATCACGTACGGCACCAACAACGAGTTCGGCTTCGACTACCTGCGCGACAACATGGCCTGGAGCCAGGAGGAACTGGTCCAGCGCGGCCACTTCTTCGCGGTGGTCGACGAGGTCGACTCGATCCTCATCGACGAGGCGCGTACCCCGCTGATCATCTCCGGCCCGGCCGACCAGGCGACCAAGTGGTACGCCGACTTCGCCAAGCTGGTCACCCGCCTCAAGCGCGCCGAGCCGACCAAGGACCCGCTGGAGACGCCGGTCGGCGACTACGAGGTCGACGAGAAGAAGCGCACGGTCGGCATCCTGGAGGCCGGTGTCGGCCGCGTCGAGGACTACCTCGGCATCGACAACCTCTACGAGGCGGTCAACACGCCCCTCGTCGGCTACCTCAACAACGCGATCAAGGCCAAGGAGCTCTACAAGCGCGACAAGGAGTACGTCGTCGTCGACGGCGAGGTCCTGATCGTCGACGAGCACACCGGCCGCATCCTCGCGGGCCGCCGCTACAACGAGGGCATGCACCAGGCGATCGAGGCGAAGGAGGGGGTGGAGATCAAGGACGAGAACCAGACGCTCGCCACGATCACCCTCCAGAACTTCTTCCGCCTGTACGACAAGCTCGGCGGCATGACCGGTACGGCGATGACCGAGGCGGCCGAGTTCCACCAGATCTACAAGCTCGGCGTGGTGCCCATCCCGACGCACCGCAACGTGCAGCGCCTCGACCAGGCCGACCTCGTGTACAAGACCGAGGAGGCCAAGTTCTCCGCGGTCGTCGACGACATCGCCGAGAAGCACGAGAAGGGCCAGCCGGTGCTGGTCGGCACCACCAGCGTCGAGAAGTCCGAGTACCTGTCGAACCAGCTGCGCAAGCGCGGCGTCCCGCACGAGGTGCTGAACGCGAAGCACCACGAGCGCGAGGCGCAGATCGTCGCGCAGGCCGGCCGCAAGGGCGCGGTCACGGTCGCCACCAACATGGCCGGCCGCGGCACCGACATCATGCTCGGCGGCAACCCCGACCACCTCGCGTCCGCCGAGCTCGCGCAGCGCGGCCTCAACCCGGCCGAGACGCCGGAAGAGTACGAGCAGGCGTGGCCGGACGCGCTGGAGAAGGCCAAGAAGGCGGTCAAGGCCGAGCACGAGGAGGTCACCGACCTCGGCGGCCTGTACGTGCTGGGCACCGAGCGCCACGAGTCGCGCCGCATCGACAACCAGCTCCGCGGCCGTTCCGGCCGTCAGGGCGACCCCGGCGAGTCGCGCTTCTACCTGTCCCTCGGCGACGACCTGATGCGCCTGTTCAAGGCCAACATCGTCGAGGCGGTGCTGAACCGCGCGGGCATCCCCGAGGACGTGCCGATCGAGTCGAAGATGGTCTCGAACGCGATCAAGTCGGCGCAGAGCCAGGTCGAGCAGCAGAACTTCGAGATCCGCAAGAACGTCCTCAAGTACGACGAGGTCCTCAACCGGCAGCGCGAGGTCATCTACGGCGAGCGCCGCAAGGTCCTCGACGGTGCGGACCTGCACGAGCAGGTGCGGCACTTCATCGACGACACGATCGGGGCGTACGTCTCGGGCGCCACCGAGGGCTTCGCGGAGGAGTGGGACCTCGAGAAGCTGTGGACCAACCTGAAGCAGCTCTACCCGGTCAGCATCACGATCGAGGAGGTCGAGGAGGAGGCGGGCGACCGCTCCGGCCTCGACGTCGACATCCTGACCGAGCAGCTCCAGGCGGACGCGCAGGCGAGCTACGAGGAGCGCGAGGAGAAGCTCGGCTCGGAGGTCATGCGGGAGCTGGAGCGCCGCGTCGTCCTGTCGGTCCTGGACCGCCGCTGGCGCGAGCACCTCTACGAGATGGACTACCTCCAGGAGGGCATCGGCCTCCGGGCGATGGCGCAGCGCGACCCGCTGGTCGAGTACCAGCGCGAGGGCTTCGACATGTTCAACGCCATGATGGAGGGCATCAAGGAGGAGTCGGTCGGCTACCTCTTCAACGTCGAGGTGCAGATCGAGCAGGTGCCGGAGGCGCCGACCATCTCCACCGACAAGGCGCAGGCGCTGCCGCAGATCCAGGCCAAGGGCCTGGAGACCCCGCAGCGGCCGACGCACCTCTCCTACAGCGCGCCGACCGTCGACGGTGAGGGCGGCGTGGTCACCACCGAGGAGGACCTCGGCGAGGACGCGATCCCGGAGCAGGGCGGCACGCGCGCCGAGCGCCGCCGCGCGCAGCGGGCGTCCCGCAAGAAGAAGCGCTGAGCGAACCCGTGGGGGCCGTCGTACCGGATCCGGTACGACGGCCCCCACGGCGTTTCCGGGACCGGGGCGGGCCGACGCGCCTCCGGCGGGGCCCGGGTACGCCTCCGTACGCCGCTGGGTGTCTCTGGGCGGCGAGCAGGTGAGGCCAGGGGCCCCGACGGGTCGGGCGGGGCCGGACAGGGGCAGGCAAGGCCACACAAGGCCACGCAAGGCCAGACAAAGCCAGACGGGGCCAGGCCAGCCAGACAGGGGCAGGCGGGGGCTCAGGAGGCCGGTATACGCCTGTGGGCACAGTTCTGTCGGCCACGCCGCCGCCCTGGTGCGCCCGGGTGCCTCCTTGTCGTGACGAAGTGCGCGACCACCCGCTCTCGCGGGCACGCGACCACTCGATCCGGCGACCCCGCGGTCATCAGATCGGGTGACCGCGCAGGCTCGTAACTTGTCTGGTGCGGACGGGCGCCTCCCGCCCCGAACGCCCGCCCCGACCGCTGTTGCGAGACGCCTCCGGGCGCGGCCGGCCCGCGAGGCCGTCCGGGGTGTCGGTCAGCGGTAGTGCAGGGCGGTGCAGATCCAGTTCGGGGGCTGGTCGTGCCGTGTCGGGTGGGGGCGGCGGTCGAGGCGTACCGCGACCGCCTGGAAGCGCTCGGGCCCGAGCCGCAGGCGCAGGAACCCCTCGGCGGTGTCCTCCGCCGGTGCCGTCGCGTTGGACGCGACGAGGCTGGGCACGCCTGTCTGCCGCGTGCTCAGGTGCTGCTGCAACTCCTCCACCGCCGTGCGGACCCGGGACGTGGTGTACGGGGTCAACTGCCGCAGCGGGCGGCGTCCGGCCAGCGTCTCGGTCAGGAAGATCGCGAAGCGCCGTACCTGGTACCGCGCCTGCTCGGCATCCGGCTCGGCGGGCAGCGGTCCCTCGTCGGCGCCGACGAGGCGCAGCTGCGGCCGGGCGACGACCGGGGGCCGGGGCGGGAAGGGGATCACGACGGCGCCCGGCGGGTCGTACTCCGGTTCGCACAGCGGCGCCCGCAGGATCCGCAGGCGGGGCAGCGGTCCGCCGGGCGCCAGGGGTTCGGGCGGGCCGGCGGCGGGAGCGCGTACGAGTTCGAGCCTCGGCCCGAGGGCCCGGTCGGTGTGCGGCGGCGGCGGGCCCGTGCGCGTGGCCGACGCCGGGACCGGCTCCGGGAACGCCTGCGGACACGCTTGCGGAAAAGCCTCCGAAAGAGCCTCCGGAAACGCCTCCGGATGTGGAGTCGGCGGCGGGACCCGGTGCGGCGCCGGTGCGGCGGTCTCGGGCCCGGAGCCCTGGAACGTGTTGCTGTACTGGACCATGCGGTCCTCCCCGTGAAGCGTGTCCCGTGGTGCATTGGGGGAGGACGGCGGCGGCCGGCACGGGCCTGGGCGCTGTCCCCCGCAGCGCCGCTTTCCGGCCATTTGCTACCCGGCACGCGGGCCGCCCGTCAAACAGGCGGTTGCCGCAGGGCGCTCGTACGCGGCCAGGGGCGGGCGCGGGCGTGCGCCGGGGATGAAAGCGGGTGATTCGGTGCAAGAGGGAGAGGTAACCGGATCGCTCGGTGCCGGGCGGACTCGTACGATGCAGTGCTGCGGACCGTGCGGATTCATACGTACGGGCGCCGCCCCCCGTCAACCGCCACGCCCTGGAGCCCCGATGCGCGTGTACGTCCCCTCGACGCCGACCGCCCTCGCCGCGGTGCGGCGGGACGCCGCCGTGGCGCCCGCCCCCGTCAGCGCGTACGCGGTGACCGCCGAGCTACGCGACTGGTGCGGCACCGAGGACGCCGAGGAGCTGGAGTACGCCGCCACCGTCCTGGCCGGGCGCATGTCGCTGGCCCTCCTCGCCGGGGAGGACGCCGGTCGCCCGAGGCGCGTGGTCCTGGCCGCCGAGGTCCCGGACGCGATCGTCTCCGCCGTCCCCGACCTCGGCCCGGGCGCGGTGCTCGTGGACGGCACCATCCCGCTCAAGCGCGTCGCCGCGATCCACATGGACGCCGAGGACGCCGAGCCCGACGTGCGGGCCGCGAGCACCGCCGCCGCGGCCGCGCGGGACGGCGACGCGGCAGCCGAGGCCCTGGTGGAGGCCGCCGAGGAGCACGAGCTGATGTGGTACGCGACCCAGGAGCTCGGCGATCTCATCGACTGAGCCGACCACGCGCCTGTCGGACGAACCGTGCACAATGCCCTGATGAGCACGTTGCCTGCGCGCCACATTGTGTGGGACTGGAACAGCACGCTGTTCCACGACATAGACGCGGTCGTCGCGGCGACCAACGACTCCTTCGCCGCGTACGGCCTGGCACCGATCACGCTGGACCGCTACCGCGACCTCTACTGCGTCCCGGTCCCGAAGTTCTACGAGAAGGTCACCGGCCGCATCCCCGAGCCCGACGAGTGGGCGCTGCTCGACGCGACCTTCCAGAAGTCGTACGCCGTGCACGTCGCCGCCTGCGCCCTCACTCCCGGCGTGGACATGCTGCTCGACGGGTGGCGGAACGCCGGGCGTACCCAGTCCCTGCTGTCGCTGACGGCCCACGACGACCTCATGCCGTTCGTCCGCAGGTTCGGCATCGACGGGCACTTCCTGCGCGTCGACGGCCGCATCGGCCCGCCCGGGGGCGGCAAGGCGGAGCACCTCGCCCGGCACCTGAGTGCACTGGAGATAGACCCGGCAACCGTCGTGATCATCGGCGACGCCGCGGACGACGCCCACGCCGCGCGCGAGGTGGGTGCGTCGGCGGTCCTCTACAGCGGCGGCTCGCACGCCCGGGCCAGCCTGGAACGGGTCGGCGTACCCGTGGTCGACACGCTGGAGGAAGCGGTCGCGCTCGCGGAGCAGTAATGCGTCAAACCATGCGAAACGGGGCACCCCGTTTCGCATGGATGCAGTCACTCAGGTTCCTTCTCCGGTCAATGAGCCGGTTCACACGTATGCCCCTGGTAGTGCGGAGCGGGTTCGGGTCGAGGGGGAGTTGAAGCGTCAGGCGTCGGAGCCGGTGGAGTTGACGCAGACGGTGGGCGGGGTGCAGTCGTTGGGCGGTGGTCCGCGGGTGGAGGTGGTGCAGCCGCATCGGCATGCCGCGGTGTTGGGGGCGTTCGGGTCGGCGACGCAGGACGACGCCCGTGCGGCGGTCGCCGCGGCGAAGGCCGCCGCCCCGGGGTGGCAGGGGTTGTCGTTCGACGATCGTGCGGCGGTGTTGTTGAAGGCGGCGGAGTTGTTGGCGGGGCCGTGGCGGGAGCGTCTGGCGGCGGCGACGATGCTGGGGCAGTCCAAGACGGTGCAGCAGGCGGAGATCGACTGTCCGTGCGAGCTGGTGGACTTCTGGCGGTTCAACGTGCATTTCGCGCGGGAGATTCTGGCGGAGCAGCCGGTGAGTTCGCCGGGGGTGTGGAACCGGCTGGACCATCGGCCGTTGGACGGGTTCGTGTACGCGGTGACGCCGTTCAACTTCTCCGCGATCGCGGGGAACCTGCCGACCGCGCCGGTGCTGATGGGGAACACGGTGGTGTGGAAGCCGTCGCCCACCCAGACCCTCGCCGCGTGGCACCTGATGCGGCTCCTGGAGGAGGCGGGGCTGCCGCCCGGGGTGGTGAACATGCTGCCGGGTGACGGTGTGGCCGTGTCCGAGGTGGTTCTGGCGGACCGGGATTTCGCGGGCCTGCACTTCACCGGGTCCACGGCGACGTTCCAGAAGCTGTGGTCGACGATCGGCGCGAACATCTCCGGGTACCGGACGTATCCGCGGATCGTGGGGGAGACCGGCGGGAAGGACTTCGTCGTGGCGCACCCCAGCGCGGATCCGGGGGTGGTGCGGACGGCGTTGGTGCGGGGGGCGTTCGAGTACCAGGGGCAGAAGTGTTCGGCGGCGTCGCGGGCGTATGTGCCGAGGTCGTTGTGGGAGGCGGGGTTGCGGGACGAACTGGTGGCGGACGTCGAGTCGTTGACGATGGGTGATGTGGCGGACCTGGGGAACTTCATGGGCGCGGTGATCGACGCGCGGTCGTTCGCGAGGAACAGGCGGGCGATCGACCGGGCCAAGGCCACCCCGGGGATCGAGGTGGTCGCGGGCGGCACCTACGACGACAGTGTCGGCTACTTCGTCCGCCCGACCCTGCTGGTCTGCGAGGACCCGGCCGACGAGGTGTTCACCACCGAGTACTTCGGGCCGATCCTCGCGGTCCACGTCTACGACGACGCCGACTGGCACACCATGCTCACCCAGATGGAGTCCGTCGCCGCGTACGCCCTGACCGGCGCCGTCATCGCCCAGGACCGCGCCGCCCTCGCCCACGCCACCGACGTTCTGCGGTTCGCGGCCGGGAACTTCTACCTCAACGACAAGCCCACCGGCGCCGTCGTCGGCCAGCAGCCCTTCGGCGGCAGCCGCGCCTCCGGCACCAACGACAAGGCCGGCGCCAAGCAGAACCTCATGCGCTGGACCAGCACCCGCACCATCAAGGAGACCTTCGTCCCGCCCACCGACTACCGCTACCCCCACATGGAGAAGGGCGTGATGGGCCAGGTCTCCCAGTTCGCCAACGACATGAAGGACGCCTTCAAAGGCCTCGGCTGACCACGCGGACACGGGTCAGCCGGCGGGGGCCTTGCTGCGGAGGATCTGCATGAACTCGCGCATCCAGCCCGGGTGGTCGACCCAGGTGCGGCCGGAGACGAGGGTGCCGTCGACGACTGCCTCGCCGTCCACGAAGGTGCCTCCGGCGGCGCGGACGTCGGGGGCGATCGCCGGGTAGGCGGAGGTGCGGCGGCCTTCGAGGACGCCCGCGGCGGCGGCGATGAGCGGGCCGTGGCACAGGTGCGCCACCGGCTTGTCGTTCTCGAAGAAGTGCCGCACCAGGCGCTGTACGACGGGGTTGTTGCGGATGTACTCGGGGGCCCGGCCGCCCGGGACGACGAGCGCGACGTAGTTCTCCGGGCGCACCTCGACGAAGGCGAAGTCGGCCGGCCAGGTGTAGCCGGGCTTCTCGGTGAACGTGTCGAAGCCGTCCACGAAATCGTGCACGACGAACTGGAGCTTCTTGCGCGACGGCGCCGCGATGTGGACGTCGTACCCCTCCTCGCGCAGCCGCTGGTACGGGTACAGCACCTCGAGCGACTCCGCCGCGTCTCCGGTGATGATCAGGACCCTTCGTGCCATGACGACCGCCTCCCCGAGCGACGCCCCGATCTGGTGGCGTCTGTCCACGGTGCCCCGCCGTCCGCGAATCGGCAATGGGCTACCGGTTGCGGACAGGGGGTGACGGGAGCGGAATCCTGCAATACGTTCGGCACGAGTACGACATGAGCGTGTGCTGTGCTGTGCGCATTCCCGGGTGACCACCGACGACAGGCCCCAGCGGCCGGAGTGAGGGGGACGACGTGATCAAGCGCGCCAGGGACAACGGCTCGACGCGGATCACCTTCTGCCTACCCGTGGACGACCCGGCGGGGCCGGTGAGCGTCGTGGGCGACTTCAACGACTGGGAGCCGGGGCGGCACACCCTGGTCCGGCGCAGCAACGGCACGCGCTCGGTGGCCGTGACGCTGGAGCGGGGGGCGACCGTGCGCTTCCGCTACCTCGCGGAGAACGGCGTCTGGTTCGACGACGAATCGGCCGAACACGACGGTCAGAACGGCATCGTCACGGTCTGACCGCTCCGCCCGGCGTTGTCCATTTGACGCACTGTCGTCGCGCCGGGCGGATTCCTGACAGCTTGTGCCCCAGGCGGGACCCGGGGCCCCCGTACCGTCGCGGCAGGGCGCAGGTAGCCTGGCGGGCGTGGGTGGCCCTCGACCCGCAACGTACGCACCGCGGTCGCGCCGCCGGGACAAGGGTGTCCCGGCAACCGGAGCCGGGCCGGCAAAGACGCCGGCAAGGAACCGCCGTGGCGCTGCGCTACGTCGCTGCCGTTCGGGGACACTCGCAAATCAGGAGACAACGCAGTAGTCGGTCACGCAACGGCGCGCGACAGGAGCATCGGCATCATGCAGAGCAAGCTGGACGAGGCGAAAGCGAATCTGCTGGCCCGGGCGGCGGAGGCAGCCCGGCAGGCATCGTCACAGCACGGAGGCGGCGAAGGCGCCGGTCACATCGACCTGGACGTCCTGCTTCGCCGCTACTACCGGCACACCGCCCCCGACGACCTGGTCGAGCGGGACCCTGTCGACGTGTACGGGGCGGCCATCTCGCACTGCCGACTGGCGGCGTCCCGTCCGCAGGGCACGGCGAAGGTGCGGGTCTACACCCCGACGGTCGAGGAGAACGGCTGGGCGTCCGGCCACACCGTGATCGAGATCGTCACCGACGACATGTCGTTCCTCGTGGACTCGGTCACCAACGAACTGTCCCGCCAGGACCGCGCCATCCACGTCGTGATCCACCCGCAGCTGGTGGTCCGGCGCGACATCACCGGAAACCTCACGGAGATTCTGGACACCTCCGACGCGGCCGCGGTCCCCGACGACGCGGTGGTCGAGTCGTGGATGCACGTGGAGATCGACCGGGAGAGCGACCGGGAGGACATCCACGTCATCGAGACCGGTCTCAAGCGCGTCATGGACGACGTCCGCGAGGCCGTCGAGGACTGGACCAAGATGCGCGAGACCGCGGTGCGGCTCGCCGACGAGCTCGCCGACGAGCCCCCCGCGCTGCCCAGCGAGGAGATCGGCGAGGCCTGGGAGCTGCTGCGCTGGCTCGCCGAGGACCACTTCACCTTCCTCGGCTACCGCGAGTACGACCTGGTCGTCGAGGACGGCGAGGACAGCCTGCGGGCGGTCCCCGGCACCGGCCTCGGCCTGCTGCGCCCCGACCAGGACCTGTCGAACGCGTTCAGCCGCCTCTCGCCGGAGGCCCGGGCCAAGGCCCGGGAGAAGAAGCTGCTGATCCTGACCAAGGCCAACTCGCGGTCCACCGTGCACCGGCCGTCGTACCTCGACTACATCGGCGTCAAGAAGTTCGACGCGGACGGCAACGTGGTCGGCGAGCGCCGCTTCCTGGGCCTGTTCGGGTCGTCCATCTACACCGAGAGCGTCACGCGCATCCCGGTCGTGCGCCGCAAGGTGCAGCAGGTGTTGGAGATGGCCGGGTTCCCGCCGGCCAGCCACGACGGCCGCGACCTGCTCCAGATCCTGGAGACGTACCCGCGCGACGACCTGTTCCAGATCCAGGTCCCGGAGCTGTACGACATCGGCATCTCCGTCCTCTACCTGCAAGAGCGCCGCCGCCTGCGGCTGTTCCTGCGCAAGGACGAGTACGGCCGCTTCTACTCCACCCTCGTCTACCTGCCGCGCGACCGCTTCACCACCGAGATCCGGCTCAAGATGCAGGACATCCTGCTGCGCGAACTCGGCGGGTCGGTCATCGACTTCACCGTCCGCAACACCGAGTCGGTGCTCTCCCGGCTGCACTTCACGGTCCGGGTGCCGCGCGGCTCGTCGCTGGGCGACCCGGACGTCGAGCACATCGAGCGGCTGCTCGCCGCGGCGACCCGCTCGTGGGCCGACGACTTCGCCGAGGCGCTGGTCGCCGAGTGCGGCGAGGAGCCGGCCGCCGACCTGTCGCGGGCGTACGCGACCGCCTTCACCGAGGGCTACAAGGCCGACTTCACCCCGCGCACCGCCGTCGCCGACCTGCGCCGCATCGAGGCGCTGGACCCCGAGGGCGGCTCGGACTTCACCCTCAACCTGTACCAGCCGATAGGAGCGCTGCCGGGCGAGCGGCGCTTCAAGATCTACCGCACCGGCGGCCCGCTGTCGTTGTCCGACGTGCTGCCGATCCTCCAGCGCATGGGCATCGAGGTCGTCGACGAGCGGCCGTACGAGCTGCGCCGCAGCGACGGCCGCATCGCGTGGGTCTACGACTTCGGGCTGCGCCACGACGCGTCGCTGGACACCGGCGACGAGGTCAAGGCGCTGTTCCAGGAGGCCTTCGCGGCCGTGTGGACCGGCAAGGCCGAGTCCGACGGCTTCAACGCGCTGGTGCTGCGGGCGGGGCTGAACTGGCGGCAGGCCGTGGTGCTGCGCGCGTACGCCAAGTACCTGCGGCAGGCCGGCTCCACCTTCAGTCAGGACTACATCGAGGACGCCCTCGTCGGGAACGTGCACATCGCGCGCCTCCTGGTGAACCTCTTCGAGGCCCGCTTCTCGCCCGGCCACCAGCAGGCCGGCACCGAGCTGGTGGACGGCATGGTGGAGGAGTTGGAAGGCGCCCTCGACCAGGTCGCGAGCCTGGACGAGGACCGCATCCTGCGGGCCTTCGTGGCGATGGTCGGCGCGACTCTGCGCACGAACTTCTTCCAGCGCCGCAGCGACGGCGACGCGCACGAGTACATCTCGCTCAAGTTCGACCCGCAGCGGATCCCCGATCTCCCGGCGCCGCGCCCGAAGTTCGAGATCTTCGTGTACTCGCCCCGGGTCGAGGGCGTGCACCTGCGCTTCGGCGCGGTCGCGCGCGGCGGTCTGCGCTGGTCCGACCGGCGCGAGGACTTCCGCACCGAGGTCCTGGGCCTGGTCAAGGCGCAGATGGTCAAGAACACGGTCATCGTGCCGGTCGGCGCGAAGGGCGGGTTCGTGTGCAAGCACCTGCCCGACCCGCAGGCCAACCGCGAGGCGTGGCTGGCCGAGGGCATCTCCTGCTACAAGACCTTCATCTCCGGCCTGCTGGACATCACCGACAACCTGGTGGCCGGCGAGGTCGTGCCGCCGAAGGACGTGGTGCGGCACGACGCCGACGACACGTACCTGGTGGTCGCGGCCGACAAGGGCACCGCGACGTTCTCGGACATCGCCAACGAGGTGGCCGGGGCGTACGGGTTCTGGCTGGGCGACGCGTTCGCGTCGGGCGGCTCGGCCGGGTACGACCACAAGGGCATGGGCATCACCGCGCGCGGCGCCTGGGAGTCGGTCAAGCGGCACTTCCGCGAGCTCGACCACGACACGCAGACCCAGGACTTCACGGTCGTGGGCATCGGTGACATGTCCGGCGACGTGTTCGGCAACGGCATGCTCCTGTCGGAGCACATCCGGCTGGTCGCGGCGTTCGACCACCGGCACATCTTCCTGGACCCCGAACCGGACGCGGCGGTGTCGTACGCCGAGCGCCGCCGCCTGTTCGACCTGCCCCGCAGCTCGTGGGCGGACTACAACCCGGACCTGATCTCGGCGGGCGGCGGGGTGTTCCCGCGTTCCGCCAAGTCGGTGCAGATCACCAAGCAGGTGCGGGCCCGCCTGGGACTGGCGGACTCGGTGACGCGCCTGGCGCCGGCCGAGCTGATGAAGGCGATCCTCCAGGCGCCCGTCGACCTGTTCTGGAACGGCGGCATCGGCACGTACATCAAGGCGTCGTCGGAGTCGAACGCCGACGTGGGCGACAAGTCGAACGACGCGATCCGCGTCGACGGCGGCGCGCTGCGCGTCAAGGTGGTCGGCGAGGGCGGCAACCTGGGCTGCACGCAGCTCGGGCGCGTCGAGTTCGCGCTGGCCGGCGGCCGGATCAACACGGACGCGATCGACAACTCGGCGGGTGTGGACACCTCGGACCACGAGGTCAACATCAAGATCCTGCTGAACCAGGTCGTCGCGGCCGGGGACATGACCGGCAAGCAGCGCAACACGCTGCTCGCCGAGATGACCGACGAGGTCGGGCGCCTGGTCCTGGAGAACAACTACGACCAGAACTACGCGCTGTCCAACGCGGTGGCCCAGGCTCCGGCGCTGCTGCACGTGCACATGCGCTACCTGCGCAAGATGGTGCGGGACGGGCAGCTCGACCGGGACATCGAGTTCCTGCCGAGCGACCGCCAGCTGCGCGACCGGCAGCAGGTGGGCCTCGGGCTGACGCAGCCGGAGCTGGCGGTGCTGCTGGCGTACACGAAGATCGTGCTCGCCCAGGACCTGCTGGCCTCCGCCCTGCCGGACGACGAGTACCTGAACGGCGAGCTGCACCGGTACTTCCCGACCGCCTTGCAGGAGCGGTTCGGGGCGCAGGTCGACGCACACGCGCTGCGCCGCGAGATCATCACGACGCGTGTGGTCAACGACCTGGTGAACCTGGCCGGCATCTCGTTCATGTTCCGCATGCGCGAGGAGTCGGGCGCCTCGGCGCACGAGGTGGCCCGCGCGCACCTGGCGGCGCGTCAGATCTTCGGGGCGGACGACGTCCTGGACCGCATCAAGGCGCTGGACAACCAGGTCGCGGCGTCGGTGCAGACCCGGATGCGGCTGCACCTGCGGCGGCTGGTCGAGCGCTCGACGCGCTGGATGCTCAGCAACCGGCGCGAGATCGACGTCGCGGCGCAGATCGCGTTCTTCTCCGAGGGCGTCGCGGACGTCGCGGCGCACCTGCCCAAGCTGCTGCGCGGCAGCGACCTGGAGTGGATGGACGGCCTGTACAAGGAGTTCACCGACGCCGGGGTGCCGCACGACCTGGCGACGGTGGTGGCCGGGTTCTCGTCGGGGTACGCCGCGCTCGACATCGTCGAGGTGTCCCGCGACTCGGGGCACGGCGTCATCGAGGTCGCCGAGGTGTACTTCGACCTGGTCGACCGCCTGCCCATCGCGATGATGCTGGACCGCATCATCGAGCTGCCGCGCGACGACCGCTGGAAGTCGATGGCCCGGGCGTCGCTGCGCGAGGACCTGTACGCGGCGCAGGCCGGACTCACCTTCGACGTGCTGTCGTCGGGCGGGCCGGAGGACACGCCGGAGCTGCGCTTCAAGGCGTGGGAGGAGCGGAACGCGTCGGTGATCAACCGGGCGCGCACGACGCTGGAGGAGTTGCAGGAGGCGGAGACGTACGACCTGGCGACGCTTTCGGTCGCCATGCGCGTCATCAGGACGCTGCTGCGCAGCGGAAGCATGAACTGACGTAGCGTCAAGTACGGCCTGAACCACATGGTTCGGGCGGGCTGGGCTTGTGCGGGGCCGCAGGGAGGTGTTCTCCTTGCGGCCCTGCTGTCGTCTCCGGCTGGTCATCTCTTGATGAACGCGGGTCAATAGTCGAAGGTTGGCGGGCACGTCCGTACGTCGCCGTTCGTGTTTCGGAGGCTTGGATGCACGACCGACCGGAACCGGACGAGGTCGAACCGACCCCTTATCTGCCCGCCTGGCTCGACGGGACGCCGTGGCACGGGCGGGAGTTCGGGCAGGAGTACGGGCCTGAGCACCAGCGGGACCTCGGGCCGGACCATGCGGTGCCCGCCTACGGCCAACCCCCGTACGCCGGGCCGACCTACGGTGGTCCGGAGTACGGGGGCTCGGACCACGGGTCGGACCACGGGTCGCACTACGGCGCGCAGTACGAGGCGCACTACGGGTCGCCGCAGTACGGGCCGGGGGACTTCGACGAGCAGCCGACGCCCTACCAGCAGTTGGACCGGTACGAGGCGTACGACTACGGCGCCCACGGCGTCCGGGGCGACGGCATGCGGGGCGACGGCGACCAGTACGGCCAGGCCGCGTTCTACGGCGGTGGCGGTGGCGGTGGCGGTGGCGGCGGCGGTGGCGGCGGAGCGCCGGAGTACCGGCCGCGACCGGGCGAGCCGGCCGGGAGAAACCCGGCGGATCCCCCGTCGGGGCAGCAGTTCTACCCCCGCCGCCCCGCGGGCGACGAGCAGCCGTCGGCGGCGCTGGTCCCGCGGAGTGCCGAGCCCGTCCTCGTCCCGACGCGCCGAGAGCGCCGCGAAGCGCGCGGCGGCGTCCGCCTCGGACGGCCGGTGCGCATCCTGCTGGTGGTTGCGGTGGTCGCCTGCCTCGGCGTCTTCGGCTACTGGGGGTGGACGTTCTACGCCGGGGAGCCCGCGGGCGTCCGCGAAGGCAGCTGCATCGCCGCACTGGACGGCAACAACGTCAAGCCGCTGGACTGCGCGAGCAGCGACGCGAAGTACACGGTCCTCGAGGTCTTCAAGGGTGCTTCGGACGCGACGACCTGCACCGTCGTGCTCGGTGCCACGAACCCGATGGTGGTGCACCGGGACGGGCGCACCGATGTGTGGTGTGTGGCACCCAACGCACCTGGCGGAAACAGGTGATGACTTGCTGTCAGGTGTCAGGTGTCAGGTGTCAGGTGTGAAGTGTCAGGTGTGAAGCGTGTCTGGTGTGTCAGGGGCGTGACGCGCGCTCGGCCTGCGGTCGGCGCGGTGCCGGGATCTCGGTCTCCAGCAGGAGCAGGTCGTCGCGCCGGCGGTCCTTCAGCAGCCACCACGCGGTCAGGTAGAACGCGGCGGGCACTCCGGTCGGTGCGAGCAGCCACAGCGGGCCTTCGAGCGTGACGACGAGCATGGCCGCCCACAGGTGGAACATTCCGAGGGTCGCGGCGCGGCCGAGCGCGCCGTACCCGTGGCGGAGCGAACTGCGGACCGCGAATATGCTCCCGGCGCACAGCGCGGCGAGCGCGGCGGCCAGAATCGCGGTGAGTGTCAGCATCCCTTCGAGGCCGGACAGCTTGTCGCTGTCCTCCTGGCGAACGACGGCGGCCATGACGCCCAGCGTCCCCGCGCCGAGAAGCAGCGCGGTCCCCTCGACCGCCAATACGGCATAGAGCGTACGCAGCAGCGCTGTTCGGCGGCTGCCCCTCATGTGTGCCCCCCGCTTTTCTACTCGTCCCAGGCAGCCTCTCCAACCAGTCTTACTGGGACATTCCCCGTGTTATTTGTTAATCACGTTACGCCTGATGGACCTTGCCAGACGCGGCGACCCCCCTGGGTGGCGGATCTGTAACGATCCTGGGCCAAGTCGGTGGCCGGGTCCGGCCCCGGTGGATTAGCGTGTTTCGTGCCGCGACTGGCGTCGACGTGGAACCGACCACGAGGAAGCGGCAGCGAGCATTTGCGCGCGGTGCCGTCCGCCTGGGCACCCGGGTCCCGACCTGAAGGCCGACCCGGGAGGAAGCCCGTGGCATCCGTCGAAACACCCCTGACCACCAGTCAGTCCGTGGCAAGTCAGTCCGCACTCCGCGACGGCGACCCCGAGATCGCCGCACTCGTCCGCGCCGAGGAACGCCTCCAGGCCGAGACGCTGCGGATGATCGCGAGTGAGAACTACGTCTCCGCGGCCGTGTTGGAGGCCACCGGCTCGGTGCTCACCAACAAGTACTCCGAGGGGTATCCGGGCCGCCGCTACTACGAGGGCCAGCAGAACGTGGACCCCATCGAGGAGTTGGCCCGCGCCCGCGCCCGGGCACTGTTCCGCGCGGAGCACGCCAACGTGCAGCCGTACTCCGGTTCGCCCGCCAACCTCGCCCTCTACCTGGCCTTCGCGAAGCCCGGCGACGCGGTGCTCGGCATGTCGCTGCCGATGGGCGGGCACCTGACGCACGGCTGGGACGTGTCGGCGACGGGCCGGTGGTTCCGGTCCAGTTCGTACGGCGTGCGCCGCGACACCGGCCGGATCGACCTCGACGAGGTCCGCTCGATCGCCCTGCACGAACGCCCCAAGCTTCTCTTCTGCGGCGGTACGGCGGTGCCGCGCGCCATCGACTTCGCCGCCTTCGCGGAGATCGCCCGGGAGGTCGGCGCGGTCCTCGTCGCGGACATCGCGCACATCGCCGGGCTGGTGGCGGCCGGCGTGCACCCGTCCCCGATCGGCCACGCCGACGTGGTCTCCACGACCACGCACAAGACGCTGCGCGGCCCGCGCGGCGCGATGATCCTGTGCGGCGCGGAGCACGCGAAGGCCGTCGACAAGGCGGTCTTCCCCGGCCTGCAAGGCGGTCCGCACAACCACACGACGGCGGCGATCGCGGTCGCGCTGCGGGAGGCGGCCGCGCCCGAGTTCGCCGCGTACGCGCGCGCCGTGGTCGCCAACGCCCGCCGCCTCGGCGAGGAACTGGCGGCCCGGGGCTTCGACTTGGTCTCCGGCGGCACGGACACCCACCTGCTGCTCATCGACCTGACGTCGCGGGGTGTGCCGGGCAAGCCGGCCGCCAAGGCCCTGGACCGGGCGGGAATCGTGGTCAACCACAACGCCGTCCCGTACGACCCGCGCCGCCCCTTCGACCCGTCCGGCATCCGCCTCGGGACGCCCGCGCTGACGTCGCGCGGGCTGGGCGAGGAGCACATGCCCCGCGTCGCCGAGTGGATCGACCGGGTCGTCGACGCGGTGCGCACCGGGCGCACCGAAGTGGAAGAGCAAGTGCGCGGCGAGGTACGGGAATTGATGGCGGCCTATCCGGCGCCGGGGCTGCCGGTCGACTGACCGGGCTACCACGGCCGCCTGTTCCGGGCCACCCGCCCGGGCCGCCCGCCCGGGCCGCCCGCCTTGACCGCTGCCCCGGCTCACCAGAGCCGGGGCAGCGGCGCCGCTCCCAGCTGGTCGGCCGCACGGCGCAACGTGCCCACGAGCAGCGCGAGATCGGTCGGTCCGATGAGCGGCCGGCCGCTCGGCGCGGTGGTGGCGGAGCGGCGCGTCAGCGGGGCTCCCATGTCGGTCCAGTCCTGGCGGACGGCCGTCGGGCGCAGCGTCGCGGTGCGCGGCATGCGCCCCGTCACGCGTCCGGCCTGGAACGGGTGCACCGCCCCGTCGGACCCGCGGATCAGCGCCCGGCCCGGGTACTCGTCGTCGAGCGTCGCGGCGTCGTCGATGTGGATCAGGGCGTGCGACGCGGTCGCGTCGTCGGTGCGCAGCGCGACGCGCAGCTCGGCCTCGGCGGTGGCCTCGATCGAGCCGGCCAGTGCGGGCTGTCCGGTCGCGACGGCGAGGTGCACGCCGAGTGCGGCGCCGCGGTGGACGATGTCGGCGAGGCCCTTGACGAGTCCGGGGAAGCGTCCGGCGAGGCGCTCTATGTCGTCGACCGCGACGAGCACGCGCGGCAGCGGGGACCCGTGTTCGTCGCGGTACGAGGCGAACCGGTCGCCGCGCAACAGGTGTTCGCGGCGGCTGAGTTCGTGCAGAACGGCGGAGATGGCGTCGGCCGCGCGCGGGGCGTCGGGTTCGTCGAGGTAGCCGATCGTGTGCGGGAGTTCCGCGCACGCGGCGATGCCGTCGGGGGCCTGCTGCGGGTCGATCGGAGTGCCGCGTACGAGGACGACGCCCAGTTGGTCGGGGCGGTTGGCGACCGCGAGGGACGTCACGAGTGCGGCGAGCAGTTCGGTCTTGCCGGAGCCCGCGGTGCCCCCGATGACCATGTGCGGGCCGTCGGCGTCGAGGTCGACGGTGACCGCGCCCCGCACGTCCGCGCCGAGCACGCCGCGCGGGCTGCGGCCGCCCTCGCGCCACGAGCCGAGCACCTTGGCCGGGGTCATGAGGTCGAAGCCGAGCAGGTCGAGCAGGCGTACGGTCTCCGGCAGCGGCGAGACGGTTCGCGCGGCGGCCTCGCGCAAGGGGGCCAGGGCGCGGGCGAACCGGTCGGCCCAGGCGGGGGAGACCGCGTCGGCGACGATGTCCTCTATCCGGGTCGTGCCCGGGCCGATCAGCGAGAGCCGCGTGCCGACCTCACCGGTGACCCGGCCGATCACCGAGCACTGCAAGGGCAGTTCCTCGGCACGGTCGTCCAGGCACAGCGTGTGTACGCCTGCCGCGGGCCCCTCGGCGAGCAGCCGCACGAGTTCGGGGCGGGCGGTGAGCGTGCCCGCGCCGTCCATGACGACCACGGTGCGGCGGCGTCCGCGTCCGCCCCGGTCGCGGTCGAGCCGGTCCAGCAACTCACCGGTGCGGGCCAGGACTTGATCGCGGTTGAGGCCCAGCAGCAGCCGGCAGTCCTGGCCGTCGGTGGGGCGGAGCTGGGGCAGCCAGCGCAGCCAGGCCCAGTCGGCGGCGGTCGCCGGATCCGCGCACAGCAGTACGAGTTCCAGCTCGTGCGGGCCGTGCAGCGCCGCGAGTTGGGCGACGACGGAGCGGGCGAGACCGAGCAGCCTCGGCCGCGGACCGGCCAGCCCCAGCACGGAATCGCGCAGCGAGACGGTCACGGGTGCGGCGTACGCGGTCAGCCTGCGCACGCCCTCGCTGGAGGTGACGGAGACCTCGGAGGGGATGTCGCCGGTGCCGAGGCGTACCGCGAGGCGTTCGGCGGGGTCGCCGTGCCGCTCCCAGATCCGGACCGGAACCGCGGGTCTGCCGCTCTCCGCGGCGCCGGCGTCGAGGGCGGCGAGGAGCAGCGCGGCGAGGTCGGGGCTGTGCGCGCGGCGCCGGCGGACCTCCTCGACGACCGCGAGCCGGGCCTGGTCCTCCAGTTGGGCGCGCTCGGCGGCCACCGCACGGCGGCGGCCGGCGAACCCGAGCCTGCGGCCGGTGGGTTCGTCCGGCAGGTCGATGCGCACCGGCTCGACGGGCGGCGAGGGCTGCCGGGGCAGGCGGGGGAGTACGACGTGGCCCAGGCCGTCCGGACGCGGGGCGTCGGGGGCGGCGTGCGGATCGGGGTCGTAGGGCAGCGGCAGGACGGCGGTCAGGGTCGTCTCGCCGAGCCGCAGCAGCGAGCCGGGCTCCAGGCGCATCGCCTCGGCGCCGACCGGCATGCCGTCCAGCGTGGTGCCGTTCGTCGAGCCGAGGTCGGAGACGCGGACGTGGCCGCGCGCGCCGGGAGTTATCGTCAGCTCCGCGTGCAGGCGCGACAGGTCGGGGTCGCCGAGCCGGATCTCCGCCTCGGGCGCCCGGCCGATGCGTACGGTGCCCTGGCGCAGCAGATGCACGCCGCCCGCGTCCGGCCCGCCCACGACCCGCAGTTCGGGCGATCCGACGGCCGGCGAGGCGGGGCCCGGACGGCCGACGGTCACCAACGCGCCGTCCACGAGCGGCGGTCGGCCCAGCGGGGTGTTGTCGGCCAGCCGCGTGTCGCCGACCCAGAACCGCTGCCCGTCGGTCCCCGACGTCGACCGCAGCGCGCCCGCGACGGCCCCGAACGTCGTCCCGGTGGGGGCGGTGACGAGCACGTCCGCCCCCGGTCCCTCGCCACGGGACCCGAGCACGGTCAGCCGGATCTGCATGCTCCTCCGTCCGCCCTGCCACAGCGTTGCCTGCGTGCCACGCGCGTGAACCGCACGAGTGATGCGACGTGCACGGTACGCATCCTCGCATCCGCGACGAGGATGGCACCCCTCGAACGCCGATGGGAATGATCTTGCGAAGCGCATCGCGTTCCAGCGGAGATCTTTTCGAGGCGAGATCATCAGGCCGCCCACCAGCACCAGGGCGCCCAGGCACCAGAGCCCCGAGTCGTTGCGGAACCGAGTGGTCCAGAGGCCACTACCCCGGGCACTCCGACCCATCCCCACACGTTATTCGGCCACAGGGGGGACTTGATCCAGCGTTCGGACCATGTTCGCCCATGGCCACTGCGACTGGTTTCGCGCGCACGCCAAGGGCGTGCGCGCGAAAACGCGCCCGAACGCGGGGGCAGTTGCCCGCTAGTGCCGCGCCGAAGGCGCAGCGGATCTGCGGTGCCAGGGTGCGGCTCGCGCTCGCTCGCCAAGTCGCGCGCAAAACCGCACCCCCGAGGCGCAATGTGGCCGATGGCCGCTACCCCGTGGCCGGCGGACCCGAGCGGGAGTCGCGGTGCCCGGGGCGCGGGTCCGAGCGGCCAGCGCCGGATGCACGGCGGCGGACCGCTGCGGGGAGCAGCTTGTGCGGAGCGGGCCCGGGGCGGGCTCGGCGGGGAGCGGGCCGGTGGGGGCGAGCGGACGCGGGACTGTGTGTGATGAACCGGTTCCGGGGTCGGCTGCGTCCCCTCCCGCGAGGGGCGCTGTGCCGGCCCCCGCGTGCGCCCTAAGGTGTGCGAACAGCTGTCAGTAAGTCTGGGGAGCGCAGTGGACCGGCCGGTCGGAAGCAAGTACCTGCTCGAGGAGACGCTCGGGCGGGGCGCCAGCGGCACCGTGTGGCGCGCGCGTGTCCGCGACACGGGCGAGGTCGTCGCGGTCAAGGTGCTGCGCGAGGAGCTCGCGGGCGACCCCGACGTCGTCACGCGCTTCCTGCGCGAGCGCTCCCTCCTGCTGCGGCTCAGCCACCCGAACCTGGTGCGCGTACGCGACCTGGTCGTCGAGGGCGAGCTGCTCGCCCTCGTCATGGACCTCATCGACGGACCGGATCTGCGCACGTACCTGCGCGACAACGGCCCGCTGCCGCCCGTCGCCGCGGCGCTGACGATGGCCCAGGTCTGCGACGCGCTGCACGTGACACACGCGGACGGCGTGATCCACCGCGACCTCAAGCCCGCCAACATCATGCTCAACCGCAACGGCGACTCGCTCTACCCGATGCTCACCGACTTCGGCATCGCGCGCCTCGCCGAGTCGCCCGCGCTCACGCGTACCCACGAACTGGTGGGCACCCCCAGCTACGTCGCGCCGGAGTCCGCCGAGGGCCGTCCGCTGACGCCGTCCGTGGACATATATGCCGCAGGCGTCGTGCTGTACGAGTTGGTCGCGGGCCACCCGCCCTTCACCGACTCCAACCCCATCGCGCTGCTGCACCGGCACCTCGCCGACACGCCGACCCGGCCCGCGAACATGCCCGACGCCTACTGGCTCGTGGTCGAGCGCTGCCTGTCCAAGCAGCCGGAGCGGCGTCCCGACGCGCAGGGCCTCGGCAACGCGCTCCGGCTCGCCGCCGACGTGCTCCAGGGCACCCGGGCCGACGACGGGTCGCTGCGCCGCATGCTGGACGCCGCGGCAATCGGCGGAGCGGCCGCGGCGGCAGGTGCGGCCGGTGCCGGTGCCGCCGGCTTCGGCTCGGTAGGTTCCCCCGGCGCCCCCGGCGCGGACGACCCCACCCGCGTGGTGCCGCGGTCGGGCCCCGGCGCCCCCGGCCCGCAGTCGGTTCCGCCGCCCCCGCCCCCCGCACAACGTCCTCCGCAGCCGCCCGCGCCCGACCGCACGCGTGTGATGGACGAAGTGCCCCCGCCCTACCGCCCGTCCGCGCAGCCGCCCGGGTACCCGCAGCAGCCGCTCTACCGCGACGAGCCCGGGTACGCCCGCCAGGGCAGCGGCCCGTCCGCCGCGCCGCCCCCGGCCGCGCCGTACCACGCGCCCGAACCGCCGCCGCGCCGCGAACCACCCCCTCCGCCCCCGCAGCGCCGCGAGTCGCCGCGCCCGCCCGAGGTCGAACCCCCGCACCGCCCCCGGCGCGAGCCGCGGGAACCGCGTGAGCCCCGCCGCAGAGGGGGCTTCCGTCCCACGCGCATTCCGGGTGTGGGCTGCACGCTGGGCTGCCTCATGCGGCTGGTCGTCATGGCGGCGATCCTTTTCGCCATCTACTGGTTCAGTCCGCTGCGCGACTGGGTCAACAGCGCGATCGACATCTTCGGCGAGGTCAAGGGCTGGTACGAGAAGGCCAAGGACTTCTTCAACGGCGGTGGTGACGGCGGCAACGGCGGCAGCACCGGAGGCACCGACACGGGCGGCAACCCGTAGGGAGCCGACCGGCGACGTCAGCATCCGGAGGCGTCCGGCGGCTGTCGGCGGTTTTCCGCGGCCGAGTTGTCCACAGGCCCGAAATGAGCCCCCACTCCAGGGGGTTGTAGCACAGCAACCACACGCCGTGCGTCGGACTGTCCACAGCCCCGCGCACGACCCGCACACGGGCCCCGCGCGGCGCCCAAAGATCGACAAAGCTCTTCCGTGACGGCGCGACACCCGGTTGCGGATCCGCCACACCACGTTGGTTCGAGGTGTGCGCCAGGTAGCCTTCGGGCACGGAAGTCCGAAGTCGAGGCATGCCAAGGACACGGAGCAGCAGTGGCACGCAGGATCGGCAGCCGGTACGTCGCCCTGAAAGTGCTCGGGCGCGGCGCGAGCGGCACCGTCTGGGCAGGCGAGGGACCCGAGGGTCCCGTCGCCATCAAGCTGCTGCGCGAAGACCTCGCGTCCGACGAGGTGCTCGTCGCGCGCTTCGTCCAGGAGCGGACCGCCCTGGTCAGCCTCGACCACCCCGGCATCGTCGGCATCCACGACCTCGTCGTGGACGGCTCCGACCTCGCGCTCGTCATGGACCTGGTCGACGGCCCCGACCTGCGGACCCGGCTGGAGAAGGAGCGCGTCCTCACCCCCGCGATGGCCGCGGCCGTGTGCGCCGACGTCGCCGAAGGCCTCTCCGCCGCGCACGCCGAGGGCGTCATCCACCGCGACGTGAAGCCCGAGAACGTCCTGCTCGACACCGCGCACGGCCAAGTCCGGGCCAAACTCACCGACTTCGGCATCGCCCGCCTCGTCGACGCGCCGCGCCGCACCCGGGCGACCCGCATCATCGGCACGCCGGACTACCTCGCGCCCGAGATCATCGAGGGCCTCCAGCCCACCGCCGCCGTCGACGTGTACGCGCTCGGCACCGTGCTGTACGAACTGCTCACCGGCTGGACCCCGTTCGGCGGCGGCCACCCCGGGGCGGTGCTGCGCCGCCACGTCACCGAGCCCGTCCCCGGCATCCCCGGCCTGCCCGCCCCGGTCGCCGAAGTCCTCGCCGCCTGCCTGTCCAAGGCCCCCGCGGCCCGTCTGACGGCCCGTGAGGTCGGCGAACGGCTGCGCGCCGCACAGCCCGCGCTGGCGGGGCTGCCGCGCTTCGACGTACCGGCACCCGACGGGGGCGGCCACCCCGACCGCGGCGAGACGCCGCCTCCGCTGCCCGCGGGCGTCGTGCCGCTCGTGTCGGGCGCCGAGCCCGACGCCACGCGCGACACGCACACCAACCTCGCCCGGCCGACCTTCGCCGCACCCCCGATCGCCCCGTCGCGGCGCCGCAGCACGCACCGCAAGCGCCGCAACCGCACCGCCGCCGTGGTGGGCACCGTCCTCGTCCTGGTGGTCGCGGGCGGCACCGGCTGGTGGCTGCTCGGCAAGGACGACGAGTCCCCGAAGAAGCAGGAGCCGGTCGGCTCGACCGTCTCGCCGTCCGGCGGGCCCGCCGCCGCACCTGCGGCCGTGCCGCCGCCCGCGTCGTCGGACTCCGGCGACCGCGCGGCCCGCGTACCGGTGTGGGACAAGTGGACGCAACTGCCCGCCGCCCCCGTGCTGCTCGTCGGCGGCCCCGGCGCCGCCCGTCCCGCGGACGCGCAGACGTACGTCGTGCAGCGCGACGGCACCGGCCAGCCCTGGTACTCGGCAGGCGACGGCGCGAAGTTCGGCGACTGGCAGAAGCTCCCCGCCTTCAAGACCGCCGAGGACCTTGCCGTGACGGCGCCCGGCCCGGGGCGGGTCGACGTGCTCGCGGTCGGCGCCGCGGACCGGCTGCTCTACCGGTGCAGCTTCGCGGACGGCGGCTGGGGCGACTGGACGCGGGTCGACACCAAGACCAGGATCACCGGCGCCCCCGCGGCGACCGGCAACGGGGACCGCCTCGAAGTGGTCGTACGCTCCGGCGACGCGCTCATGTACGGCACGCTCGCCGGCGCGAACTGGACCGGCTTCACCAAGGTCCACAAGGCCGGGATCATCGAGCAGGCCCCGGCACTGACCTCGTCCGTGCCCGGCACGATGGAGGCGTTCGTCGTACGCGCGGGCGACCACGCGCTGTTGCACGTGACGTTCGCGGCCGGCGACTGGCGCGAGCCGCTGCGCGTCGGCACGTTCGCCGCGGGCGGGCGCCCCGCCACCGCGTGGACCCCGACCGGCGGCCTGGCGGTCGTCGTCCCCGAACTGGGCGGCCGGCCCGGCCAGGGCCAGACGGGGACGACGCCGGGCAGCGCCGGGCACCTCGTCGGCGCCGTGAGCCTCGACGACGAGTGGCGGCCGGTGTCCCTGGACGCCACCGCGCCCGACGGCGTCGCCGCGGTTGCGGCGACCCCGGACCGGGTCGACGTGTACGTGCGCACCCAGAACGGACGCGTGCAGGTCGCCGTCCCCGCCTGAGCCGGGCCTCACGACTATCCGCCGACGAAGCGGACACGCGCGGACCAGTACGATAGGGGCGTGGCTGCCATTGATCCTTCCGAAGAGCTGAAGTCCGTCGAATCCACCATGGAGTCGATCGAGGCGGTCCTCGACCTGGACAAGATGCGGGCCGACATCGCCGCGCTCAACGACGCGGCGGCGGCGCCCGACCTGTGGGACGACCCGGAGAAGGCGCAGAAGGTCACCAGCCGCCTGTCGTTCCTCCAGGGCGAGCTGCGGAAGGTCGAGGACCTCCGCCGCCGCATCGACGACGTCCAGGTGCTGTTCGAGCTGGCCGAGGCCGAGGACGACGCGGACACGCGCACCGAGGCCGAGGGCGAGCTCACCGCGATCCGCAAGACCGTCGACGAGCTCGAGGTCCGCACGCTGCTCTCCGGCGAGTACGACGCCCGCGAGGCGCTGGTGACCATCCGCGCCGAGGCGGGCGGCGTCGACGCCGCGGACTTCGCCGAGATGCTGCTGCGCATGTACACGCGCTGGGCCGAGCGCCACAACTACTCGACCGAGGTCTACGAGACCTCGTACGCGGAAGAGGCCGGCATCAAGTCCGCCACCTTCGCGGTGAAGTCGCCGTACGCGTACGGCACGCTGTCCGTCGAGCAGGGCACGCACCGCCTCGTGCGCATCTCGCCGTTCGACAACCAGGGCCGCCGCCAGACCTCGTTCGCGGGTGTCGAGGTGCTGCCGGTCGTCGAGCAGACCGACCACGTCGACATCGACGAGTCGGAGCTGCGCGTCGACGTGTACCGCTCCTCGGGCCCCGGCGGCCAGGGCGTCAACACCACCGACTCCGCGGTGCGCCTGACCCACCTGCCGACCGGCATCGTCGTCTCCTGCCAGAACGAGCGCTCGCAGATCCAGAACAAGGCGACCGCGATGGCCGTCCTCCAGGCCAAGCTGCTGGAGAAGCAGCGCCAGGAGGACCGCGCCAGGATGGACGCGCTCAAGGGCGACGGATCGTCCTGGGGCAACCAGATGCGGTCGTACGTGCTGCACCCGTACCAGATGGTCAAGGACTTGCGGACGGAGTTCGAGGTCGGCAACCCGCAGTCGGTGCTGGACGGGGACATCGACGGGTTCATCGAGGCGGGCATCCGCTGGCGCAAGCAGCAGCAGCAGGCGAGCGCGTAAGCAATCGGGCGCACCGTCGGGTAAAGGCGGCACCGCACCAAGCCGCGTCCCGCACGACGCAGCACAACCACACGCCTACCCGGCAGTTGTGTGATTCGCCCGATTCGCTATACCCATGCCGCGACCGGATTCCCTCGCCAACTCCCTCAATTCTTGAGCGAAACTTAAGGTGAAAAGGGATATCCGCTTGCAACCCCACGCAGATCGTCGTTGACGCTGGGCAAGCCTCCTGGCAAGGCTTGAGCGCCGGACGGGAAAATGAACAGCTGAGGGGTTGCAGGAGTGACGAACACAATGCGCGCCCGAACGGCTCGCATAGCCGCGGCAGTTGTCTTCGTCGCGGGCGCTTCGCTCGCGGTCGCGGGCATGGCGGCCGCGGAGGAACCGGACAAGTGCGCGACGAACCCCTTCGCCTCGGGTTGTGAACTCGACCTGGGCATCGGGCCGTCGGCGAGCGGGTCGCCGGACGCCGGGCTGCTGCCGGGGCCGGGCTCCGAGACGACGGAAACGGAAGGCAAGACCAACAACGGGAACGGCAAGGACGACGAGACGTCCTCCTCGCCGCCGGCCACCACGCCGCCCGCGACCGACCCCGGCTCGTCGCAGCCGCCCGCGGGCAGCACGCCGCCGCCTTCGGGCCCGTCGGCCACCACGCCGCCCGCGATCCCGGCGACCACGCCGCCCGCGAGCCCGCCTGCCTCGAGCCCCGGCCAGCAGTGCGACATCGCACGCGGCGGCGTCGACTGCGGCACCGAGTCCAAGAGCCCGTCGGGGTCCTCCGGCGACAGCGGCGGACCGCAGCGCAACTACGGCGGCGGTACGACGCCGAGCGCGGGCGCGGCGGCCGCGGGGTCGACCGGTACGACCGCGGGTGCGGGCACCGAACTGGCCGACACCGGCCAGGGCGCGAACCTCATGTTCGTCGTGGTCGGCGGTTCGGCGATGGCCGCGGGCGGATTCGCCTTCACGGTCCTGCCGGGTCGGCTGAACCGGCGCAGCGGCGGCGCCGCGACGGCGTAGCCGTCCTCGGGCCGGACATTCTGTGACAGTACAAAAGGTGAGGGCCTCGGGGACTGCCCCGGGGCCCTCACCTGTCACGTCATCTGCGGTGACCTCAAATGTGGTGACCTCATCTGCGATGACTTCGCCAGCGGTCACGTCACCCACGGTCACGTCATCTGCGGTCGCGGTCCGCGGTCGCGCGGCCTCGGGCCGGGCGTCCCGCTCAGCCGGCGAAGCGCTGCAGCAGCAGTGCCGCCACGATCACGACTCCCGCGAGCACCGCCAGCAGGGTCGGGGAGATCTGGAGGCCGCGTCCGTCGCCGCGCTCCTCGGCCAGGCGTTGGCGGGAGGCGCGGCATACCGAGCACCGGCCCTCGCTCACGGGGCCGGAGCAGTTGGCGCACACGAGGTGCTCCCACGTCATAACGTCCTCCTCGGCCCTCCACGGGCCCGACCGGCCTGGTCGTCTCCTACAACGCTTTCGAGGCCCTGGGAAGTTCCCACCGCCCTCCACTGTGCCGCTTACACTCCTGGGATGGCCATGCCCCGCGACGTACCGCCCCTGGCCTTCGCGCCCGGCCGCGGTGGCGGTACCGTCCCTGGGACGCACGAGCCACGACCCGGGCCACGGACACGATCCGTACCGCGGGGCGTGACGACCGGTCGTGGTGGAGCACCCTTCACCTGCTCTGCCCCCGTACGACGCCCTTGCCCCCTAGGATGGCGCGCTGTGATGCAACCGTGATCCGATTCGACAACGTCACCAAGACCTACTCCAAGCAGCCCCGGCCCGCGTTGCAGGACGTATCGCTGGAGGTCGAGAAGGGCGAGTTCGTCTTCCTGGTCGGCTCGTCCGGCTCCGGGAAGTCGACCTTCCTGCGCCTGATCCTCAAGGAGGAGCGGCCGTCCACGGGCAACATCTTCGTGGCCGGCAAGGACCTCGGCAGGCTGTCCAACTGGAAGGTGCCCGCACTGCGCCGCCAGATGGGCACGGTGTTCCAGGACTTCCGGCTGCTGCCGAACAAGACCGTCCGCGAGAACGTCGCGTTCGCGCTGGAGGTCATCGGCAAGCCGCAGGGCACGATCCGCAAGGTGGTCCCGGAGGTCCTCGACCTGGTCGGCCTCGCCGGCAAGGAGGACCGCATGCCGGGCGAGCTGTCCGGCGGTGAGCAGCAGCGCGTCGCGATCGCCCGCGCGTTCGTGAACCGGCCGATGATCCTGATCGCGGACGAGCCGACCGGCAACCTGGACCCGCAGAACAGCGTCGGCATCATGAAGCTGCTCGACCGGATCAACCGGACCGGCACGACGATCGTGATGGCCACCCACGACCAGGCGATCGTCGACCAGATGCGCAAGCGCGTCATCGAGCTGGAGCAAGGCCACCTCGTCCGCGACCAGTCGCGCGGCGTCTACGGCTACCAGCACTGACCCGGCGCACTCGGTCCGGTGGACGACCCGGTCCACGTCCCGGTGTACGACCCGGTACACGACCCCGGCACCCGGCGTCCGCGCGACGGGCGCCCCGAACGACTTAGGACATCATGCGCGCCCAGTTCGTGCTGAAAGAGATCGGCATCGGTCTCCGCCGAAACCTGACCATGACGATCGCGGTCGTCGTCAGTGTCGCGCTGTCCCTGACGCTGTTCGGGGCCGGCCTTCTGGTGAGCTCCCAGGCGAACTCGATGAAGGACTACTGGTACGACCGGGTCGAGGTCTCGATCTTCCTGTGCAACAAGTCCGACCCCAAGAAGGACGGTTGCGCCAACGGCGAGGTCACGAACGTCGACCGCGAGGCCATCAAGGCCGACCTCGACAAGATGCCCGAGGTCAAGACGATCTACTACGAGAGCAAGCAGGACGCGTTCAAGCACTTCAAGGAGCAGAACAAGGACTCGGCGCTGGGGGACACCCTCACGCCCGACCAGCTCCCGGAGTCCTTCCGCGTCAAGCTGCACGACCCGACCAAGTTCGAGATCATCTCCAGCGCGTTCAGCAACCGGGCCGGCGTCCATGACGTGCAGGACCAGAAGAGCCTGCTGAAGCCGTTCTTCGACCTGCTGCGCAGTGCCCAGTACGCGGCCTACGGGATCATGGCGTTCATGCTGATCGTGGCGATCCTGCTGATCGTCAACACGGCGCGCGTGTCGGCGTTCAGCCGCCGCCGTGAGACCGGCATCATGCGCCTGGTCGGTGCGTCGAACTTCTACATCCAGGGCCCCTTCATCCTGGAGTCGGCGGTCGCGGGCCTGGCCGGTGCGCTGGTCGCGTCCGGACTCCTCACGCTGGGCTACTACTTCGGCATCAAGAAGGGCCTGGCGGACGCGATCGAACTGCTCAGCCAGCAGCTCATCGGCTTCGACGCGGTGGTCGCGGTGTTCCCGTGGCTGTTCATCCTCGGGGTCGGCATGTCGGCGGTCGCGTCGTTCTTCACGCTGCGGAAGTACCTGAAGGTCTGACGGCGGCCGCACGTTGCGGACGTTCGCTTCGGCGGCGTCCCCTCTGGTGGCGTCCTGTCCGGCGGCGTCCCGGTAGGCCGTACGAGTGCCATATCAAGTGAAAAGTGGGTTATATGGCGTATGTGGGCCGTGACGCCTGATACCTGTGGGACTGAGGTTGTCTGAACGGCCGGTCGTCCGACCGGCCGTCGGTCCCGCAGGCAGGAGGCGACGCCCATGCGCCCCACGCACAGTCGGCGGCTCGGCCTCCTCGCCCTGATCGCCGCGACCGCGGCGGCCATCGGCTGGGGCACCGCGCACGCCGACGACGATCCGCGCGACGACAAGAAGCGCGTCGACGCGCAGGTACGCGACGTCCGCGCCGACCTCGACGGGTCGGCGAGCCGGCTGGCCGCGGCGGAGACCGCGTACGCCGACGCCAACACCCGCATGCCCGCCGCCCAGGCCGCCCTCGCAGAGGCCCGCCGCAAGCTCGACGCCGCGCGCATGAAGGACGCCGACACCCGGCGGCGCCTGGAGATCGCCATCGAGGACGAGGCCCGCGCGCAGGCGCAGTTGGGCGACATCGAGTCGGCGATGACCGAGATGCGCGACGCGCTCGGTCGCGTCGCGCGGCGCGCGTACCAGCAGGGGTCGCTGACGCAGCTGTCGGTGGTCATGAAGGCCGAGACGCCCGCGCAGCTCATCACCCGGCTGGAAGGCTTCCGCTCGGTGCTGCGCGCCGACGAGGAGACGCTCACCCGGCTCACCGAGGTGCACCGCGAGACCGACGGACGGCAGAAGGAACTCGGCCGCGCGCGCGACCGGGTCCAGACCGAGCGTGACGCCGCCGCCGTGCAACTGACCGTGGTGGCCGCGCGGGAAGAAGAGGCCGCGACCGCCGGCGCCGCCGTCGAACGCCTCGTCGAGCAGCGCCGCGGCGCGCTGGCCACGGCCCAGGCCGAGAAGGCCGCGGACCAACAGCGGTACGAGGCGCTCGTGGTCGAACAGCGCCGGCTCGCCGAACTCGTCAACCGCTTCAACGCGCCGGCCCCCGCCCCGGCCCCGGCCCCGACGCACGGCGGCACCAGCGGCGAGGGCGGGACCGGCCGCGGCCAGGGCGGCGCGCTGTCCTACCCGATCGACGCCGACGTGACGTCCCGCTTCGGCATGCGCTTCCACCCGATCCTCGAGTACGTGAAGCTGCACAGCGGCACCGACTTCGGCGCGGCGGAGGGCACCCCGGTACGCGCGGCGCGCGAGGGCACGGTGATCGCGGCCGGCTACAACACGGCGTACGGGTACCGCGTCGTGGTCTCCCACGGCCAGGTCGGCGGCGTCGCGCTGACCACGACCTACAACCACCTGTCGCGCATCGACGTGGGCGAGGGCGAACGCCTGCGCCGCGGCGGCACGGTCGGGCTGGTCGGCAACACCGGCTACTCGACCGGCGCGCACCTGCACTTCGAGGTGCTGGTGGACGGCGAGTTCGCCGATCCGCTCACGTGGTTGTGACACGCACGCCGACGGGGTTGTCACACGGTTCGACCGGACGACGTGTGGCGTCATCCACATATCCACAGGCTGACCTTGCGCCGTCTTGCGCTGCTTTATGCTCCCGTCATGACGTCCGGTCGGGTACGCCGCAGGGCCGCGCTCGCCCTGGCCTTCGGCGCTGCCCTCACCACCGGCGCCGCGACGGGGGCCTGGGACGGCGTGGGCATTCCCGGCCCGCGGCCCGCCGAGGCGCGCCCCCGCGTACCGCAGCAATTACCGCCGACGCCGCACGAGGCACCGCGCGGCGGCGCGCTCGACGGCTCGCTCGACGGCTCGCTCGACGGCGCGGACCTCGACGCCGACCGCGCGCAAGGCCTCCTCGCCGTACTCGACGACCGCTGGGCCGCGTACTACCCGCCCGGCACCGCCGCGGACCACCGCGAGCGCGTCGACGGCACCTTCCCCGGCGTCGGGCTGACCGTCCGTCAGGCCGAAGGCGCGGTCCGCATCACCTACGTCACCCCGGGCGGACCCGCGAACCGCGCCGGGCTGGTCGCGGGGGACACGCTCGCCGCGGTCGACTCCGTGCCCGCCGCCGAGCTGGGCGTCGCCGGAGTGGTCGCCCGGCTGCGCGGGCCGGTCGGGACCGCCGTCGCACTCACCGTCGCCTCCGGCGGACCTCCCCGGGACGTCGTGGTGACCCGCGAGCTGCTCACCGGCGCGGACGTCACCGTCGAGCCGCTCGCCACCACGGGCACCCCCGCCACCACCCCCGCGGCCGACCCTGCCCCCACCCCCGCGGGCCTGGTCCGGATCCGCGTCGCCGGGTTCGGCCGCGGCACCGCCGACCAGGTGCGCACCGCCCTCGCCGCGAAGCCCGCCGGTGTGCTGCTCGACCTGCGCGGCAACCCCGGCGGCCTGATCGACGAGGCCGCCGCCGTCGCGTCCGCGTTCCTGCGCCCCGGGCCGGTGGTCGGCTACGACGACGGTTCGGGCGTACGCCGTGAGCTGGGCGCGTCCGCCCCGCCCGGCGACACCTCCACCCCGGTCGTCGTGCTCGTGGACGGCGGCAGCGCGAGCGCCGCCGAGGTGGTGGCCGCCGCGCTGCGCGACCGCGGCCGCGCCGTCGTGGTGGGTTCGACGACGTACGGCAAGGGCTCGGTGCAGGCCCCCACCGTCCTCGCCGACGGCGGCGTACTCGAACTGACCGTGGGCGGCTGGTACTCGCCGGACGGCCGCAGCGTCGAGGGCCGCGGGGTCACCCCCGACATCCCGGTGCCGTCCGAGGCCGCCGACGCCCGGGCCGGCGACGTCCTGGCCGACCTCGCCGAGGCCCGCGCCACCTGACGCGCGCCACCCGCCCGGGCGACCCCGCCCGGGCAACCCCGTGGATCGCGGGCCGTCCGATGGGCGACAATGCGGAGATCATGGCGAAGAGACCAACCATCGTTCAGATGCCTGGGAAGCCGACCAAGTCCAAGAAGGCGCAGGCGGCCCCCAAGCGCAAGATGATCGCGCAGAACAAGAAGGCGCGGCACGACTACCACATCGACGACACGATCGAGTGCGGCGTGGTGCTGACCGGGCCCGAGGTGAAGTCCCTGCGACAGGGCCGCGCCTCGCTCGTCGACGGATTCGCGACCGTCGACAACCACGAGGTCTGGATGCGCAACGCGCACATTCCCGAATACCTGGAGGCCACCTGGAACAATTCCGCGCCGCGGCGCCCGCGGAAGCTGCTGCTGCACCGCGACGAGATCGCCAAGCTGGAGAACAAGCTCAACGACTCCGGCACCACTCTCGTCCCGCTGAGCATCTACTTCAACGAGGACGGCCGGGTGAAGGTCGAACTGGCGCTCGCCCGCGGCAAGAAGCTCTACGACAAGCGCCAGACGCTCATCGAGAAGCAGGGCGAGCGCGAGGCGCAGCGGGCCATGAGCGCCGCGATCCGCCGCCAGACGCAGTGACCCGTCGTCCGGCCCGTCGTCCCGCCCGTCGGACGTCCGGCCGTGCGACCTGTCGTCCGGGCCGCGCCGCGCGGGAATGAAGTGGACCGCCGCCGGGGTTGTTCCGTACGATGACACCGGCCGCCCGGGCTCAGGCAGTACGCCCGTGCGACCGTCGAGCGACAGCTTGATCGCCGCTTGAAAACTCAACAGGGGGTGATCGGTTTCGACTGGAGATGTCGGAGCAGAGGAAGCGAGCCGAGGAAGCGGCAATGATCTCGTTAACCATATGCCGAAACCTATAATCGCCGATAACAAGCGCGATTCCTTCGCCCTCGCCGCCTGAGCGAGTTTCGAAGGTGTCAGACCGGGTGCGTCCCCGCCCCGGATCCTGGCATAATCAAGGGGACTCCACCGTACTGCCCGGTTACGGGGTAATGCGGAAAATCAAACAGTAACTGGGCCCGTCGGCAACTTGTCCGCGTGATTGCCGGGGCCGAGAAAAGCACAGCGGACTGCGCTCGGAGAAGCTCTGGTCTCGCACTTCAGGACGCGGGTTCAATTCCCGCCACCTCCACCCCTTTTGCGACGAAGGCCCGGCACACGCCACGTGTGCCGGGCCTTCGTCGTTCCCGCGCACGGGGCGCGGACCGCGGACCGCGCGCGCCGCTCAGGCGGACGGCGGGCGGATCCGGTGGCAGCGGAACACCGGCTTCACGTACGCGTTCATGTGGCGCCCCAGGCTGGGCGCGGTCATCAGCGCGAGATGGACGGCCGGCGGAACGGCGAAGTACCGGTACACCGACCCGTTCGTGAACTCGACCTCCAGGAGCCGCCCGGCCTCGTCGTAGCCGACGGCCGCGAGGCTGGACGAACGGACCCGGACGCGGCGCATGGGTCCAGCGTCGGTCAGGCCAGGCTTTCCCGCCACGCGTCCAGTTCGGCGGCGGTCGGCGGGTCGGCGCCCTCCCGGGTGCAGGTGTACGCGGCGGCCGCCGCCGCGTACTCGGTCATCCGCCGCAGATCGTCGGGCGCGACCGTGCGCAGCGCCCCCACGCGCTCCCCGCCGAGCAGGCCGCGCGTGTCCAAGGCGTGCAGCAGCGCGCCCATGAACGCGTCGCCCGCGCCGACGGTGTCGGCCACGTCGACCTCGGGGGCGGCCACCGCGATCGCCTGGTGCTCCATCACCGCCGTGGCCCCGTCCGCGCCCTGGGTGACGATGACGAGGGCCGGTCCCGAGTCGCGCCACAGGCGGGCGGCCTCGACGGGGTCGAGATCGGGGTAGAGGTGGAGCATGTCCTCGTCGCTCGCCTTGACGACGTCGCACAGCGGGACGAGGGCCTCCAGGCGGCGGCGTACGGCGGCCAGGTCGCCGGAGATGTCCGGGCGTACGTTCGGATCCAGGGTCAGCGTCACCGCCCCGCGCGCGTGCTCGCGCAGCACCATCCGCAGCAGCGCCGCACCGCCCGGGTCGAGGTGCAGGGCGACCGAGCCGACGTGCAGCGCGCGGACGTCCGGTCCGAGCGGGTCGGGCAGTTCCCCGCCCGTCCACTGCCCGTCGGCCGTGCCGGTGAACCAGAAGTCGTAGGTCGCGCGCCGGTTTTCGTCGAACGACACGACCGCGAGGCTCGACGGTTCGGTGGCGTCGACGAGGTAGCGCGGCGAGACTCCGCCGGCGGCCAGGCGCTCGCGTACGCGGCGGCCGAACGCGTCGGCGCCGATCCGCGCGATGAGCGCCGCCGAAGTCCCCAGCCGGGCCGCGGCGATCGCGATGTTGGCGGGGCTGCCGCCGGCAAGTGCCCGGTAGGAGTCGGGGGTTCCGTCGATCGGAACCAGGTCGACGACGTTCTCGCCGGCGATCGCGAGGGTGGCCGGTCCGGTCGCCGGGTCGGTCGCCGGGTGGGCGGCCGGGGCCGGGCCGGGGACCGGACTTGCGCCCGCTCCCGGGTCCGCGTTCACGAGGCGCCGTCCAGCCGTGCGTGCAGCGCCGCCGCGGCGGTGGGCGCGAGCCCCAACTGCGGGAGCAGCGTGGCCTGGTACGCGTGGTAGATGTCCGGCTTCCCGGACCACACCGTCGACGACGGCCGGTTCTCAGCGTCCAACTCGTGGTGCCAACTCCCGTGCCGCGTATCGGCGACGAACTCCGCGGCGTAGTCCCACCACACGCGGTACCAGTGCTCGTACACCAGATCGCCGGTCCGGCGGTGCAGCGCCGCCGCGGCCGCGATCGCCTCCGCGACCACCCAGTGCATGCGTTCGCGCACCACCGGCCGCCCCTCGCCGTCGATCGTGTAGACGAAACCCGGGCGCCCGTCGCGGTTCCACGCGGCACCGACCGCCACCACGAACAGCCACCGCGCGGCGTCCGCGAGCCAGTCCGGCGGATCCGGCAGCGACGCCTCCAGGTTCAACAGCAGGCGGGCCCATTCCAGCGAGTGGCCGGGGGTCGTGCCGTACGGCCGGAACGGATCGTCCTTCGCGTCCTCGTTGTAGTCGGGCAGGATGCGCCCGTTCGGCGCGAAGTGCTCCGGCACCCGCCACCACTGCGCCCGCGCGACCTGGTGCACGAAGAACTCCGCGATGCGCAGCGCCCGGGTGCGCCACACGCCGTTCCCGGTCGCGTCGGCCGCGGCGAGGAACGCCTCGACCGCGTGCATGTTCGCGTTGGCCCCGAGGTACGCCTCCGGCTCGGTCCACTCCCGGTCGAACGACTCGCGCACCCACCCCCGCTCGTCGTCCCAGAACCGCCGCTCGAAGACCGCCGCGGCCTCCGCGAGGAGCCCCTTGGCGCCCGGCCGGCCCGCGACTGCGAGGCTCGACGCGGCGAGGAGCACGAAAGCGTGTCCGTACGCCTCCTTGCGGCCGTCCTGCGGCCCGTCGCCGCCGGGGATGGCCGAATACCACCCTCCGTGCTCCGCGTCGCGCAGCGGGCCGCTCAAGGCCGCGAGGCCGTGGTCGGCGAGCGGGCCCGCCCCCGGTACGCCGCGCAGGTTGGCGAGAGCGAACACGTGTGCCATGCGCGTGGTGATCCACAACTGCACGCCGTGGGCCGGGTCGGGAACGCCGTCGGAGTCCAGCCAGGCGAACCCGCCGCGTGGATCGCGGGCGGCCGCCCCGAAGCGGAGCAGGCGCCCGGCCTCGGTGTCCAGCCAGTCGCGGTGCGTGGGCAGGGCGGCCCAGGAGCCGTCGCGTGACCCGTCGTGTGACGCGTGGTATGAGGCGTTCATCGCCACCATCGTCCCACCGGGCACCCCGTCGGAGAGGGACGTAACGCGCCGGGAAATGCGAACCGGCGGCCCCTGGGGGCCGCCGGTTCCGACGCTTACGACACCGACCCGCCAATGCTCGCCTCTCGGCAAGTGGTCCCTCGTAGGGACTAATGGTTGGGCCCGGGGGCTTGGATCGAGCCGGTGCCATGAACAGAGTAACCGACCTCGCGGCGTGCGGAAGAAGGATGCGGATCACAGTTTGCGGGGCTCCGGACGCGGGGTAGCCGCGCATATTCCGCCGCCGGGAAAGGGTGTTCGAAGGGTGCTCCGCCCGGCCGCCGACGACCCGCCGACGACCCTCCGCCGGCCACCCGCGGGAGCGCGCGTTCGAATCGGCGGGCGATCGAGTGATCCGTCGGGGGATCGGCGCCGTACCCATAGAGGGCACGCACAGTGCATTCCGGTACACCCCAGCGCATCCCAGTGCACCCTCAGCGCACCTCCCGGTGCACGCGCGGTGCACACACGGTGCACGTACGGCCCACTCTCGGTGCGGCGAACCGGCCGGTCGTCGTCTCGCTCGGCGAAGTGAGACGATCGTCTGCGGTGCCGTGCCATGGCACCGCACCCGTTGAGGAGACACCTTCATGCCCGCAGCGCCGAGCGCTTCGTACTCGATCACCGCCCGCCTCGAGGTCCCGGCCGGCGGCCGGGCGGTCAGCCAGCTCACCAACGCCGTGGAGTCCGCCGGTGGTTCGGTGACCGGTCTGGACGTCACGGCGTCCGGCCACGACCGCCTCAGGGTCGACGTGACGATCGCCGCGTCCTCGACGGACCACGCGGACGCGCTCGTCGAGGCGCTGCGCGCGATCGACGGTGTGACCCTCGGCAAGGTGTCGGACCGTACCTTCCTGATGCACCTCGGCGGCAAGATCGAGATGCAGGCGAAGCACCCGATCCGCAACCGCGACGACCTCTCGATGATCTACACGCCGGGCGTCGCCCGCGTGTGCCTCGCGATCGCGGAGAACCCCGAGGACGCGCGCCGCCTCACCATCAAGCGCAACACCGTGGCGGTCGTCACCGACGGCTCCGCGGTGCTCGGCCTGGGCAACATCGGCCCGAAGGCGGCGCTGCCGGTCATGGAGGGCAAGGCGGCGCTGTTCAAGCGCTTCGCCGGCATCGACGCGTGGCCGATCTGCCTCGACACGCAGGACCCGGACGAGATCGTGCGCGCCGTGCAGGTGATGGCGCCCGGGTTCGCCGGCATCAACCTCGAGGACATCTCCGCGCCGCGCTGCTTCGAGATCGAGCGGCGGCTGCGCGAGACGCTCGACATCCCGGTCTTCCACGACGACCAGCACGGCACCGCGATCGTCGTGCTCGCCGCGCTCACCAACGCGCTGCGCGTGGTGGGCAAGAAGATCGGCGACGTCCGCGTGGTGATGTCGGGTGCGGGCGCGGCCGGCACCGCGATCCTCAAGCTGCTCATGGCGGCGGGCGTCGCACACGTCGTCGTGGCGGACGTGCACGGCGTCGTGCACACCGGCCGCGACGACCTGGGCGAGGACCTCCGTTGGGTCGCGGAGCACACCAACTCCCAGGGCCTGACCGGGACTTTGAAGGAGGCGGTGGTCGGCGCGGACGTGTTCGTCGGCGTCTCCGCGCCGAACGTCATCGACGCCGGCGACGTCGCGCGGATGGCCGACGACGCGATCGTGTTCGCACTCGCCAACCCGGAGCCGGAGATCTACCCGGCGGTCGCGCAGGAGCACGCGGCGGTCGTCGCGTCCGGGCGCAGCGACTTCCCCAACCAGATCAACAACGTTCTGGTTTTCCCGGGCGTGTTCCGGGGCCTCGTCGACGCGCAGAGCCGGCACATCACGACGGACATGCTCATCGCCGCGGCGCGTGCGCTCGCGTCGGTGGTGACGGACGACGAGCTCAACGCGAGCTACATCGTGCCGAGTGTGTTCCACCCCGAGGTGTCGAACGTCGTCGCCGCGGCGGTGCGCGACGCGGTGGTGGCGGACCGTCAGGCGGAGTCCGCGGCGGAGTCCGCGAAGTAGTCCAACCACCTTGTCGGTACGGTGGAAACCGACCGTTCGGCCGCGGAATCCACTCCCGCCGCGCCGGGGGAGGTGTGACGAGCGTACGTGATGCTGGTCGTATGGTCGGGGTGTGGCAGGTGCGTTCGAGGTCGTTTCGGACGTGAAATCTGCCGCGAACGGCCAAATCGCGGGGCTTTCCGCGTGATTCGGCGTGTCCCTGATTAGGTTCCGGGCCCGGATACGTGCAGGATTCGTCCCCGGGGCAAGAACAGCGAGTTGGAAAGACCACGGGAGATACACATGAACCGCAGTGAGCTGGTGGCCGCCCTCGCGGAGCGGGCCGACGTCACGCGCAAGGACGCGGACGCCGTGCTGAACGCCTTCGCCGAGGTGGTCGGTGAGATCGTCAGCAAGGGCGACGAGAAGATCACGATCCCCGGCTTCCTGAGCTTCGAGCGGACCCACCGCTCGGCGCGCACCGCGCGCAACCCGCAGACCGGCGAGCCGATCGAGATCCCGGCCGGCTACAGCGTCAAGGTCTCCGCGGGCTCCAAGCTCAAGGAAGCCGCAAAGGGCAAGTGACCCGCACGTGACCCCTCCGCGGGTCCGGCACGGGGCCGTAGGGCGCCGTGCACGGTCCGCGGCGGGCCGTGGGGCCAGTCCGGCACGGGGACCCCGTGAGCCGGTCCGCAGAGGACCGCCGGACGCCCGGGTGCGGCTCGTACGAGTCGGCCCCGGTCGTCCGGGCCGCACGGGAGCGCACAGGTCCCCCGGACCGGCGCGGCGCACGGAGCGCACAGTGCGAGGCACCGAGCGCACAGTGCAGGGCACACTGCACACAGCGCGACGTGCCAAGTGCACGGCAGTGAACGCCGAAGGGCGGTTCCCCGCGGGGAACCGCCCTTCGGCGTACGTGAATCGGGTCCGCTACGCGACGCCCTGCTGTACCCCCTGCGGGAGTTCCACCCGCGCGCCGAGCGCGTCCAGCTTCGCGTGGAAGCCCTCGTAGCCGCGGTTGATCAGGTCGATGCCGTGCACGCGCGAGGTGCCCTCGGCGGCCAGCGCCGCGATGAGGTACGAGAATCCGCCGCGCAGGTCGGGGATCACCAGGTCGGCCCCGTACAGCTTCGACGGACCCGAGATGACCGCCGAGTGCTGGAAGTTGCGCTGCCCGAACCGGCACGGCGTACCGCCCAGGCACTCGCTGTAGAGCTGGATCGTGGCACCCATTTGGTTGAGCGCCGAGGTGAAGCCGAGGCGGCTCTCGTACACCGTCTCGTGCACGATCGACAGCCCGCTCGCCTGCGTCAGCGCCACCACCAGCGGCTGCTGCCAATCGGTCTGGAAGCCGGGGTGCACGTCCGTCTCCAGCGCGATCGCGCGCAGTCGGCCGCCCGGGTGCCAGAAGCGGATGCCGTCGTCCTCGACCTGGAACGCGCCGCCGACCTGCCGGAAGACGTTCAGGAACGTCATCATGTCCAGCTGCCGGGCGCCGCGTACGAACACGTCGCCCTGCGTGGCGAGGGCCGCGCAGGCCCACGAGGCGCCCTCCAGGCGGTCCGGCAGCGCGCGGTGCGTGTACCCGCCGAGGCGCTCGACACCGGTGATCCTGATCACCCGGTCGGTGGCCACCGAGATGATCGCGCCCATCTTCTGGAGCACGCAGATGAGGTCTATGATCTCCGGCTCCACGGCCGCGTTGCGCAGTTCGGTGGTGCCTTCGGAGCGTACGGCGGTCAGCAGCACCTGCTCGGTGGTGCCCACGCTCGGGTAGGGCAGCTCGATCTTCGCGCCGTGCAGACCGTTCGGGGCCTCCAGGTACAGCCCCTCGGGCCGCTTGTCGACGGTCGCGCCGAACTCGCGCAGGACGTTGAGGTGGAAGTCGATCGGCCGGTCGCCGATGCGGCAGCCGCCGAGGTCGGGGATGAACGCGCGGCCGATGCGGTGCAGCAGCGGGCCGCACAGCAGGATCGGGATGCGGCTCGACCCCGCGTGCGCGTCGATGTCGGCGACGTTGGCCAGCTCGACCGACGACGGGTCCATGACCAGTTCGTCCGCCTCGTCGCCCTCGTACACCGCGACACCGTGGAGTTGCAGAAGGCCGCGCACGATGTGCACGTCGCGGATTCCCGGCACATTGCGCAGGCGGCTGGGCTCCTCGCCGAGCAGCGCCGCGACCATCGCCTTGGGCACCAGATTCTTGGCGCCCTTGACGCGGACCTCGCCCTCTAGGGGGGAACCACCGTGAACGAGCAGTACGTCGTCTTGCATGAATCTCCGCGTTCCTGGACGGATGGGCCACGGGCAACAGCGAACAACGGTACGCGCTCGATGCGCTCCGACGTGCATTGTCGGGCTCGCGGGCGGGCACAGGATCTTGGCGGGGCCGGGAACGAGGGGGCGCGATGCGGATGCCGGGGGCAGCGGACGCCGGGCGCGGCGACGCGTATCGGGCGCATGTCGCGTTCGGCGCACACGATCCGGGTGAGACCCGGACACTGTCGCCGGGATGCAGGATCATGAGCCCATGACCGAGGTCTCGCTCACCGGACGCCTGCTCGTGGCGACCCCCGCGCTGACCGATCCGAACTTCGACCGGTGCGTGGTGCTGGTGCTCGACCACGACGACGAGGGCGCGCACGGCGTCGTCCTCAACCGCCCCACACCCGTCGACGTGCACGATGTGCTGGTGGGGTGGTCCAAGGCCGTCACCGCACCCGCGGTGGTCTTCCAGGGCGGCCCAGTCTCGATGGACTCCGCCCTCGCCATCGCCTCGGTCCCGGGCGGCGGCGAGCCCGTCGGGTGGCGGCGCGTCTTCGGGGCCCTCGGCATGGTCGACCTGGACGCGCCGCCGGAGCTGATCGCCACCGAGTTCGGCGCGATGCGGATCTTCGCCGGCTACTCGGGATGGGGGCCCGGCCAGTTGGAGTCCGAGCTGACCGACGGTGCCTGGTACGTCGTCGACTCGGAGCCGGGGGACGCCTTCAGCCCCGACCCGGAGCGGCTGTGGCGCGCGGTGCTGCGGCGCCAGCGGGGCGAGCTTGCGATGGTCGCCACGTATCCCGAGGACCCGTCGCTCAACTGACGTGGTTCGCGACGTCTGCCGAGACGTCTCCTGCGGCGTCTCGCGTGACGTGTCGTGCGGCGTGTCGTGTGGCGCCTCGTGCGGCGTCCGCCGTGGCGTCTCTCGGGCGGGGCAGGGCCGAACGTGTGGTCCCGCTTAGAATCGGACCTATGACCACTCCGCAGGACTATCCCGAGCCCGAGCGCGGAACGGGCACGGGGACGCTCATCGAGGAGACCCCCCAGGTCTCGCACGGCGACGGCGACCACGAGCGCTTCGCGCACTACGTCCAGAAGGACAAGATCATGGAGAGCGCCGTTTCCGGCACTCCCGTGATCGCGCTGTGCGGGAAGGTGTGGGTGCCGGGCCGCGACCCGAAGAAGTATCCCGTGTGCCCCATGTGCAAGGAGATCTACGAGACCATGGGCAGCGGCGGCGGGGACAAGGGCGGCGGCGACAAGTAGCCGCTCGGCAGTCGTTCGAGAGCGCCGGTGCCGTGCGGCCCCGGCGCTTCTTGTCTGCGTGTCGCCTGCACGTTGTCCGCGCTGCCGGGCCTTTCCGGTGCGGGCTGAGCGAAGTCGACCGCGCGTCACCCGCTCGGCGCAGTAGCGTGGTCCCGCCGTGAACGAAGCGATCATGCTCCCGCACTCGCTCGACGAGGCCGTGGACGCCATGGCCCGCGAGCCCTCCGCCTTGCCGGTGGCCGGTGGGACCGACCTGATGCCGCGTGTCAACGCCGGCCTGATGCGTCCGCATGCCCTCATCGGGCTGGCGGGCATCGCCGAGATGCGGCTGTGGCAGTACGAGGGCCGCAGCTCCGTCATCGGCGCGGGCGTCACGTGGGCCCGTCTCGCGGGCCCGGACCTCGCCGCCCTGGTCCCGGCCCTCGCCACCGCCGCGCGCCAGGTGGGCACGCCGCAGATCCGCATGATGGGCACGCTGGGCGGCAACCTCGCGTCCCGCTCGCGGGAGGCCGACGCGGTGCCGGTGCTGGCCGCCCTGGAGGCGGCCGTCGTGGTGCGGTCGCCGGGCGGCGTGCGGGAATTCGTGTGCGAGGGCGAGCCCGCGGCGCAGCTGCGTCCGGGGGAGCTGATCACCGGGGTACGCGTACCCGTGCTGCACGGGCCGCAGGAGTTCCTCAAGGCCCGTACCGCGCAGGGTTTCCACACGACGCTGGCGCTGGTCGCGGATCCGGGCGCGCGGAGCGTACGCTGCGCGGTCGGCGGCATACGCCCTGGCGCGGAGCGGGTGTCGCGCGCCGAGGAGTGGCTTGCCGAGCGCGTGGATCCCGGGACCGGACGCCTGACCGATCCGTCCGCGCCGACCCGCTTCGGGGCGCTGGTCGCCGACGAGTTGGCGCCCGGCGAGGGGTCGCGCTCGAACCGGGCGTTCCAGGCGCGCGTCGTCGCGACGCTGGCGAAGCGCGCGGCCGAGCGGGCGTTCTCGGCGTGAGACGAGTGGTCGGCGGCTCCGTCGGCGAGGGCGGGGTCGAGGGCAAGGTCCAGAGCAGGGTCGAGGACAAGGCCAAGGGCAGGGGAGGGGACCTGATGGACGTGCAAGGACGGCCGGACCGGCGCGCCTCGGAGCCCGCCCTGGGCGACGGGGAGGCGGCGGCATGACCCGGATCCCGACACCCGGCGGCTCGCCCTCCGACATCCCGTCCTTCGCGCACGCGGTCGACGGCCCGCCGTCGGTCGGCCCGACAGGCCTGGTCGCGCCGAGTGCGGGCGCGCAGGGCCATGCGCCGTACGGTGCGGCGGCTCACTTCGCCGGCACCCCTCCCGACCCCGTACTGGGTGCCTTCACGGGCGGCGGTGCCGCACACGACGGCACGGGCGGCCTCGCGGGTGGGCATCCCGATGACCGCGGCGTCGTGGCCGGCACGTTGGTGCCGCCGCCCGGTGACGGCGTCGTTGTCGGTGCGACCGCGGAGTCCTCGGCGGCCTCCCCGGCGTTCGGCTTCCCCGCGCCTCGGCCCGGGGCGCCCACCGCGCAGCCGCTGCACATGGCGGGCGTCCTCAACCCGGCCGCACTCGGTGGCCATCCTGGCTACCCCTCCGATCCGGGCCCGGCGTTCGCCGCGCCGGGGGAGGCGTCCGCGACCGCGCCGCTCGGCGGGCCCCACGCGTTCGGGTCCCCGGGCGGGCCGACCGTCTCCTACACAGTGCGCGTCAACGGCGCCATGCACGTGGTGGACGGGGTGTGGATCGGCGAGAGCCTGCTGCACGTACTGCGCGAGCGCCTGGGCCTGCCCGGCGCCAAGGACGGGTGCGGGCAAGGGGTTTGCGGTACGTGCACGGTGCTCGTCGACGGCGCGCCCGCGGTGTCCTGCATGCTGCCGGCCGCGACGATGGGGGACCGCGAGGTCACCACCATCGAAGGCCTGGCCGACCTCGGCGTGCCAACTGCCGTGCGGCAGGCGCTGATCGCCCACGGAGCCGTGCAGTGCGGATTCTGCGTGCCGGGCGTCGTGGTCAGCGCGCACGCCCTCCTGGCACGGATCCCGCAGCCAGACGAGGCGACGGTACGCCGGGCTCTCGCCGGGCACCCCTGCCGCTGCGCGGGCCCGAACCGCATGGTCGCGGCCGTCTGCGCGGTCGCCGCCGGCGAACCGGCCGAACCGCCCGCGTCGCTCTTCGAGCCCACGGGTTCCGGAGGCGCCGGGTCCGGGACCGCCGGGTCCGGGACCGACAGGACCGGACCGTCCCGCGGCGACGGCACCATGTCGATGGGGATCATTTCGATCCCGCCGGGCACCGCCGCCGGGTCGGCCCCCGCGGCCGCGGGGTGACGCCGTGACCGCCACCGCCGAGCGGCCCGACGCCAACGCCAAGACGCAGGGCCGGTTCTCCTACACCGCCGACCTGTGGGCGCCGGGCATGCTGTGGTGCGTGCTGGTGCGGTCGCCGTACCCGTCCGCGCGCATCGTCGGCCTCGACACCTCCGCCGCTTTCGCGGTGCCCGGCGTACGCGCCGTCCTGACCGCCGCCGACCTGCCGCCCGAGGCGTACCACGGGCCGGTCGTCGCGGACCGCCCGGTGCTGGCGTCCGACGTCGTGCGGTTCGCGGGCGAGGCGGTCGCCGCGGTCGCCGCCGAGACGCCGCACGCCGCGAAGCTCGCCGCCGAGGCCGTGCACGTCGAGTACGACCCGCTCGACGCCCGCCTGGACCCCGAGCACGCGTTCGCCAGCGCACCGCTGCACCCGGACGGCAACGTCTTCCGGCACATCCCGCTGCGCCACGGCCGCCCCGTGCAGCGGCGGCCCGACGGCTCGCCCGTCGACGAGGTCGTCGTCGAGGGCCTGTACGACATCGGCGCGCAGGACCAGGCCAACCCCGCCACCGACGCCGCGCTCGCACTGCCGTGCGCCGACGGCGGCATCGAACTCCACGTCGCCACGCAGTGGCCGCACGGGGACCGCGACCAAGTGGCCCAGTGCATCGGGTTCGCGCCGGGCACGCTGCGGCTGATGCCGACGGGTGTGGGCGGTTCGGCCGGTACACGCGAGGACATCGGGCTGCTCGCGGTCGTCGCCTGGTTCGCCGCCCGTACCGGACGCCCCGTCAAGTCCGTTGTGGAGCGCGCGGATGCGCTCACCGGCGGGGGCCATCGGCACGCCGCGCGCCTGAAGTACACGCACCGGGCGGACCGCACAGGGCGGTTGCTGTCCGTCGAGGCGCAGATCCTGCTGGACGGCGGGGCGTACGCGACGACTTCCCCCGAGGTCGTCGGCCGCCTCGCGGGGTGCGCGACGGGGCCGTACATGGTGCCGCACGCCGCCGTCGACGTGTGGGCGGTACGCACGAACAACCCGCCCGCCGGGACCATGCGCGGCCCGGGGGCGACCCAGGTGTGCTTCGCGTACGAGGCGCAGATGGACCGCCTCGCGCACGCGCTCGGCATGGACCCGGTCGAGTTGCGGCTGCGCAACGCGCTCAGCGAAGGCACCATGCTGACGACCGGTCAGATTCTCGACGGACCGGCCCCGGCAGGGGAGTTGCTGCGCGCCGTCGCGCTCGCGCCGCAGCCGTCGGCGGAGCCCGCACCCGGTCTGCGGCGCGGCGTCGGGCACGCCGTGGGCCTGGTCCCGCTGCTGGGCATCGAAGGCGCCGACGAGTCGTCGACGGCGACGGTCCGCCTGGACCACGGCGTCGTCACCGTCACCTGCGCGGCCGTCGAGGTCGGGCAGGGCTTCACGTACCTGGTCCGGCAGATCGTCGAGGACGTCCTCGGCATCCCGGACGCGATCGTCCTCCCGGCCGGCACCGCCCTGCCCAGCGCCGGGCCGGCGGGCCTCGGCCGGCACACGATGCTCACCGCCGGCGCGGTGGACCAGGCCGCCCGCGAGATCCGTGCGGGGCTGCTGGGCCCGATCGCCGCGCAGTACGGCATGACGGCGGCGCTCCTCGACATTCGCGGCGGGCGGATCGTGTCCTACGACGGCCTGGTCGACCTGCCCGCGTCCGTCATGACCGAGGGCCGCGAGGTCGCCGCGACGGCGGGGGCCACGCGCGCGCGGCACACCGAGCCGCTGGACGACGCGGGGCAGGGCGACGCGTACCCGGCGGTGGCCTTCGCCGCGTGCCGGATCGTCGCCGACGTCGACCCCGAGACGGGTGCCGTGCAGGTCGTGGACGTCACCGGGGCGTACGACGCGGGCCGCGTCCTCGACCGCGTCCAGGCGCTGTCCCGGATCGAGGGCGCGGTCGCCCTCGGGATCGGACTGGCCCTCACCGAGGACATCGCCGCGGCCCGCCTCCACGGGCCCGTCGCGTGGGCGCTCCCCGGCCCGCTGGACATTCCGCCGGTGACGGTGGCGGCGTGGCACGAGGAGCCGCAGCCGGGAATCCCCTTGGGGGCCAAGGGCCTTGCCGACGCGGCGGTGGTCCCGGTCCCGGCCGCGCTGGCGGCGGCCGTCCGCGATGCCACCGGCCTCGAACTCCCCAGCCTGCCGCTGGTCCCGAAGGCCGTCGCGGGGCGATGAGCCCGGCCGCGGGCGTCAGTCCGCGGCTCGGGCCAGCAGTCCGCGCAGGAACACTTCGAGCGCGTTCCGCAGAGTCTCGGTGAAGTCGAGGCGCATGGCCGCGAGTCCGGGGTCCGCCTCGTAGGCGGCGAGCATCGCCCCGGACGGCTGTGCGTGCGTCCACACGGCGCCGGCCACCAGCACCGTGAGAGCGCCGAATTGCATCGTGTCCTGCTCGCCGAGTTCGGGCAGATGCGTCCGCATGACCCGGACCAGGACCCCGATGTTCGCGATCGCGCTGTGCTTGTACGCGGCGGCGATCTCCGGGGACACGTTGCGCTCCAGGACCGCCGCCTGCGCGCTGATCAGGTCGCACAGCACCGGACGGGCCGCGAGGGATTCCGCGGTGACCGCGGCGATCTCCTGCGCGCGCCGGGCCGGCGGGGCGTCGGCGGTCACCGCGTCCGCCAGCTCGGCCTCGTACCGCTCCAGCCACTCGCGCAGGGCGACGTCGAGCAGTTCCAGCAGCACGGCCTCGCGCGATTCGAAGTACCGCAGCACGTTCGACTTCGCGAGGCCCACCCGGCGGCTGAGTTCGTTGAGGCTCACCTGCGCGACCGGCATCTCCGCGAGCATCGCGCTCGCGGTGTCGAGGATCGCCCGGCGGCGGATCTCGCGCTGCTCGTCGCTGCGCGCGCGTTGGAACGTGGTCATGCGGAGATTCTACAGACCCCCGGTCTGTTGTTAAGAGACCAGAGGTCTGATACCTTCGAATTCAACAGACCGACAGTCTCTTAAATCGGTCTCCCAACTCACCGGAAGGTGTCCGCCATGTACGAGGTCCCCGACCAGACCGGCAAGTTCGTCATCGTCACCGGCGCCAACAGCGGTACCGGCAAGGAGGCGGCCCGCCGCCTGGCCGCCGCCGGGGCGCGGGTCGCGATGGCCGTGCGCACCCCGGCGAAGGGCGAGGCCGCCCGCGCCGAGATCCTGGCCCGGCACCCGGAGGCGCGGCTGGAGGTCCGCCGGGTCGACCTGGCCGACCTGGACTCGGTCCGCGAGTTCGCGGACGGCATCCTCGCCGAGGGCACCCCGCTGGACGTGCTCGTCAACAACGCCGGGGTGATGGCCCCGCCCGACCGCAACACCACCGCCGACGGCTTCGAGCTCCAGTTCGGCAGCAACTTCCTCGGCCCGTTCGCGCTCACCGTGCGCCTGCTCCCGGCGCTGCTCGCCGCCCCCGCCCCGCGGGTCGCGACGATGAGCAGCGGAGTGGCCAACTTCGGCCGCATCGACTTCGCCGACCTCCAGTCCGAGCGCAACTACCGCCCCATGCGCGCGTACGGGCAGTCCAAGCTCGCCGACCTGATCCTCACCCGGCAGCTCGCCGCGATCGCCGCCGAGCGAGGGTGGAACCTCGTGAGCACCGGCGCGCACCCCGGCTTCACCCGGACCAACCTCCAGACCAGCGGCCCGGGCCTGGGGCGCGAGAAGGCCAGTGGCGCCTTCAGCGGCCGGATGGCGGGCCTCCTGCCGTCGCAGGAGGCCGAACAGGGCGCGGAGCCGCTGCTGTTCGCGGCGGTGGACCCGGCCGCGGACCCCGGCGGCTACTACGGCCCGAGCAAGCGCTTCGGCCTCGTCGGCCCCACGGGCCCGAGCAAGGTGACCAGGCGGGCGCTCGACGGCACGGTCAACGAGCGGCTGTGGGCGGCGGCGGAGGAGCTGACCGGCGTACGCCTCGCCGAGTACGCCGCCTGACGACGCCCGCCCGCCGGCTTGCCCGCTCGCTTGCCCGCTCGCCAGAGCGCGACCGCCGCGTTCCGCCCGCACGAACTCCCGCACGTCGAAGGCCGGATCGCCTCGGCACCGGCCTTCCGTACGCCCGCCCGCACACCCGTCGCACACCCCGGCCCACAGGAGCCCTCATGACCAGCCCCACGGGTACCGCCGCTCCCCGCTCCCCGCTCCGCGCCCTGCGGCTGCCCGTCTTCGGCGCCGACCCGTCGGGCGAGCGCATGGACCGCATCCACCGCTCCCCGAACTTCGCCGACGGCAGGTTCCAGAACCCGGTCGGCGCGCGGATCGGACCGTCCCGCGAGGGGATGCCGGGGTTCGTGAAGACGTACCTCGACAGAGAGCAGCGCGTACGGCGGAGGCCGGCCGGGGACATCCCCGTCCGCCCCGACACCCTCGCCGCGCTCCAGAGCCCGCCGTCCACCGGGCTGCGGCTGACGTGGATGGGGCACTCCAGCGTGCTGGCCGAGATCGACGGCAGCCGGGTGCTGTTCGACCCGGTGTGGGGCAAACGCGTCGCGCCGTCGTCGTTCGTCGGACCCAAGCGGCTGCACCCCGTGCCGCTGCCGCTCGACGAGCTCGGCCCGGTCGACGTCGTCGTCATCTCGCACGACCACTACGACCACCTCGACCTGCCGACGATCCGGCGACTGGCGCGTACCGACACGGTGTTCGCGGTGCCGCTCGGCATCGGGGCGCATCTCGAACGCTGGGGCGTGGCCCCGGACCGGCTGCGCGAACTCGACTGGAACGAGTCGGCCACGGTCGCCGGTGTCAAGCTCACCGCCACCCCCGCACGGCACTTCTGCGGCCGCGGCCTGCGCAACAAGCAGCACACGTTGTGGGCGTCGTGGGCGGTGGCCGGCCCCGAGCACCGGATCTACCACAGCGGCGACACCGGGTACTTCCCGGGGTTCCGCGGGATCGGGGAGCGGCACGGGCCGTTCGACGCCACGATGATCCAGGTGGGGGCGTACAGCGAGTACTGGCCCGACATCCACATGACCCCCGCCGAGGGCATGCAGGCACACCTCGACCTGCAAGGCGGCCGGCCGGACGGCGTGATGATGCCGATCCACTGGGGCACCTTCAACCTCGCGATGCACCCCTGGGCGGAGCCCGCCGAAGGCACCGTCGAGGCCGCCGCAAAGTCCGGCGCCCGCGTGGCAGTTCCCCGCCCCGGCGAGCCCTACGAACCCACCACCAACAATCTCCCCACAACCCCGTGGTGGCACCCCCTGTCCACCACCCAACCCCCGGCCCCCAGCCCACCACCCCCCTCCAACCCGCAGCCCCCGCCACCCGCTGACCTCGGCGCCCGCCGAACCACGAGCCCTACCAACTGGCGGCACGCATGTCCGGCGTCGAAACCCGGACCGGCCCGGCCGGCCCGTTGAACCGCCAGACCCATCAATCGGCGGGCACTCGGTCGCCTGAGCGTCGGCTACTTGTCCTCGGGTTCGCGGGGCTGGGGAGCGGGCTTGCTGTAGAGGACCTCGCGGGCCTGATCGGCGGCGCGGGCGAGGCTTTCGCCGACGAAGTCGAGGAAGCGGGCGATGTTCTCCAGGCGGGCCCCGGCCGGGGTGGCGGGGCCGAGGACGCCGGCGCCCTCCTTGGCGATCTCGACCTGCTGGGTCAGCGACCGCACGCTGGCGATCATCGACTGGTACCAGAGGTCGTCGTCGACGACGTAGCGTTCGCGGCGGCCTTCGTCGCGCTCCCGGCGTACCAGGGTCTGGCTCTCCAGGAAGGCGATCGACTTCGAGACGGTCGCGGGGCTGACCTGGAGGCGCTGCACGAGCTCGGCCGCGGTCAGGCTGCCGGTGTCGGCGGTGACCAGGCAGGCCAGTACGCGGGCCATCGTCCCGGGCAGGCCCGACTGCATCATCACGGTGGTGAACCGCTCCTCGTAGTCGCGCACCGCCTCCGGGTCGCGCCCGTACGGCTGGGGCGCCTGCTCCCGCCCCGGCGCCGCCGCGGGCTTTCGGCGGTGGGCACGGCGCTCGGTGGCGCGGTGGGCCAGGTCCGCCCGGTAGCCGGTGGGGCCGCCGTTGCGCATCACTTCGCGCGTGACGGTCGAGGTCGGACGCTCCAGCCCCCTGGCGATCTCCGCGTACGCGAGGCCGTCGGCCAGGCCCTGCGCGATCTGCCGGCGTTCCGGCTGGGTGAGTCTGCCTCCCGGCATCACGGCCTCCTCGGTGCTCTCCGTTGCCCGCAGGATAGCGTTCAGCCTCAGTCATTGCAACGAATAGAGGAGTGGTTGTTGCATTCGATTCAGGACCGATGCAACGATCTTCAGGCTTTGACCTGCACATATGCATGCTTCTTGCAATTCTTATGTTGCCTGAGTCTCGAACGCAACGTAGCTTTTCCCTTGTCAGAAACAACGAGACGGACACCGCCGACAAGGAGCCCACGATGAACACCTTCGCCACCCCCGCCCCGATCGCCGCCGTCCTGAACGTCCCCGCCGGGCGCGTGCAGGTCATCGCCGCCGACCGTGCCGACACCACCGTCGAGGTCCGGCCGTTCGACGCCTCGAAGAGCCGTGACGCCAAGGCCGCGGAGCTGACCACCGTCGAGTACGCCGACGGCGTCCTGCGGATCGAGGTCCCCGCCAAGAACCGGTACGTGGGTCCGTCGGGGGCGATCGAGGTGACCGTGCAACTGCCCGCCGGGTCCCGCGTCGAGGCGAAGGCGGCGGCCACCGAACTGCGGGCCGTCGGCCGCCTGGGCGAGATCGCCTTCGAAGGCGCCTACCAGCAGATCAAGATCGACGAGGCCGCGGGCGTCCGTCTCGCGGCCGTCGACGGCAACGTGGAGATCGGCCGGCTGACCGGCGACGCCGACGTCAGCACCACCCGCGGCGACATCACCATCGCCGAGGCCGTCCGCGGCACGTTTGTCCTCAACACCCAGTCCGGCGACATCAGCGTCAGCGCCGCCGCGGGCGTCTCGGGTTCGCTCGACGCGGGCACGCCGTACGGCCGGGTCGACAACAGCCTGAAGAACGACGGAACTTCGGAGCTCGACATCCGCGCCACCACCATGCAGGGCGACATCACCGCCCGCAGCCTCTGACCTCCACCCGCTGGCCCCCACCCCCCCACGAGGGACCGCGCCCCGCCGACCCCGGCTGCGGCGCGGTCCCTCGGTCGTTTCCCGCCCGCGCTCGGTCGGCGGTCAGCGGTCGGCGGTGGCGACCAGGCGTCGCAGTGCCACCTGGGCCGGCGGGCCCCAGGTGGCCTTGCCGCCGGGGCGGCCGTTGACCCCGGCGTCGCCGATGAGGAGGCAGGCAAAGGACTTCAGCACCGCGCAGCCGCGCGCGCGACGCAACGTCGCGGCGTCCAGGGCCGGTTGGTACGCCGCGTGGAAGCGGTCGACGGCGCCGTCCGGCAGCAGGACCCAGGCAGAGGCGAGGTCCCAGGCCGGATCTCCCGCGCAAAGGTCGCCGAAGTCGACCACGCCGCAGAAAAGGCCGTTCGCAGTAAGGACGTTGGCCGGGTGCAGGTCGGCGTGGAGCCATACGGCCGGGCCCGTCCAGTCGGGTGCGGCAAGGGCGTCCTCCCAGACCGCGCGGACGGCGTCCGGGTCGGGGATCAGGCCCAGTCCGGCGATCGCGTCGAGCACGCCGGTGAACCCCGCGGTGTGTTCGGCCAGTGGTCCACCGCGGTCGCGACCCGCGGGCGCTCCGGCGGGGGCGGGTCGGTGAAGGGCCGTCAGAAAGGCGGCCAAGGAGTCGGCCGACTCCGCAGCGAGCGTGGCCGGCGCGCGGTCGGCGGGCTCGCCCGGCACCCACGTGGTGACGATCCAGGGCCGCGGAAACAGCGAGGACGGCTTGCCGAGGCGCTGCGGAACGGGGACCGGCAGCGGAAGCTGCCCGGCGAGGCCCGGCACCCAGGCGTGCTCCTTGCGCAGCAGCGCGTCCGCGGACTCCGTCGCCCAGGGCAGCCGGACGGCGAGGTCGTCGCCGAGCCGCCACAGCTGGTTGTCCCAACCACGCGCACCCGGCTTCACGGGGTACTCGGCCAGATCCGGGTGCTGGTCGCGCAGCAGATCCCGGACCAACTCCGCTGTCATCTCGATCCCGTCGTGCGTCATGCGGATCAACCGTAGTTGGCGGCAACCCCTGGCGTACCTCGCTCCGGCCCCGGCCGCCGGGCCATCCGCCCGAAAACGCGGTACGGAGGGGTCGGCGGTGCCACTTAGGCTGTCCCGGTGACGAGCCTGGACAAGGGGGAGATATCCCCGGACACCACCGAAACCACCGCCGAAGGCACCGCCGGAACCACCGGCGATCCCGAGGCGCCCGCTTCGGTGATGCGGCGGCCGTACCGGGCGCTGACCCTGGGCATCGTCTCGGTGATCCTGCTCATCGCGTTCGAGGCGATGGCGGTGGGTACGGCCATGCCGGTCGCGGTTGACGACCTCGACGGCACCGCGCTCTACGGCCTGGCCTTCTCCGCGTTCTACACGACCAGCCTGCTGGCGATGGTCTTCTCCGGCCAGTGGTGCGACGCGCGCGGGCCGCGGGTGCCGCTGCTCGGCGGGATCACGGCGTTCGCGATCGGGCTCGCGCTGTCGGGCGCCGCCCAGTCGATGGGGACGTTCGTCCTCGGACGGGCGGTGCAGGGGCTCGGCGGCGGCCTGGTGATCGTCGCGCTCTACGTCGTCGTGGGCCGCGCGTACCCCGACTCGCTCCGCCCCAAGGTGTTCTCCGCGTTCGCCTCGGCGTGGGTGCTGCCGTCGATCGTCGGCCCGCCCGTGGCGGGCGCGGTGACCGACCACCTGCACTGGCGCTGGGTGTTCCTCGCGATCCCCGCCCTCGTCGTGCTCCCGATGATGGCGATCGTGCCGCAACTGCGCCGCGTCCAGGCGGAGATCGCGGCCGACATAGCCTCCGGCAACGGCAGCGCGCGCATCGACCGCCGGCTGATCGGCGCGGCGGCGGGCGCGGCGCTAGGCACCGGCCTCGTGCAGTACGGCGGGCAACACCTCACCGTGGCAGGCGTGATCGTGCTGCTCGCGGGCTTCGCGTGCATGGTGCCGACGGTGCCCCGACTCCTGCCCAAGGGCACACTGCGCGCTCGACGCGGGCTGCCGACCGTGATCCTGTCGCGCGGCATCATCGCGGGGACGTTCTTCACCGTCGAGTCCTTCGTCCCGCTCATGCTCGTGAGCGAACACGGCTTCTCCCCGACGAAGGCCGGACTCACGCTCACCACAGGCGCGTTGTCCTGGGCGCTGGGCTCCTGGCTCCAGGGCCGTACGTCGGCGCGGCGGCGACCGTACCTCGTGGCGCTCGGCTTCGTGCTTGTCGCCTGCGCGATCGGCGGGGCCGCGCTGGCGCTCGTGCCGGGGGTGACGGCGTACGCGGTGCTCCCCGCATGGTTCCTCGGCGGCACCGGCATGGGCATGGCAATGTCCGCCATGAGCACCCTCACCCTGGAACTGTCCGCACCCGAGGAAGCCGGCGGCAACTCCGCGGCCCTGCAAGTCTCCGACTCACTCGGCACCGTGACCCTGCTGTCCCTAGGCGGCGCGCTGTTCGCCGCCCTCCACGACACCAAGGGCCGCGACGCCGACGTCTTCACCCTGATCTTCCTCGTGATGCTCGCCATAGCCCTACTGGGCTCCCTCATAGCCCCCCGAGTCCGCCAACCCCGCAGTCAGCAGCACTGATCTGCCGGAGTGGGCCTCAGCTTCCGCCGGACATCAGGATCAGGCCGAGGGTGGCGATGGTCGGGACGACGATGAGGAGCGCCAGCCCGATCGGGTTGCGGTGGTTGAAGACGCGAAATCCCATGCCCCAACGGCTGTGCACAAAAAGCGGCTCGTGGCCGCGGCCTTGGCTCATGTCCTGACGGTACGGCGGGCCTGGCGCCCGCACCGAGGGGAAACCGTCAGATCACGGCGCCGACTACGGCCTTGCCCTCGGCGGCCGCTCTTGTGAGGAACGGGGCCAACTCCAGGAAGCGGGACCAGCCTTCGCCGACGAGGCCTTCCGCGACCTGCCTGACCTCGTCGGGGGTGAGGACGAACGCGGGGCCGTAGCCGAAGTCGTCGCCTTCGATCTCCTCGGATCCGTGGCCGGTCGCCCTGCCCAGCCAGGGGTACGCCTCGCGCCAGTCCGCCGCGCCCTCCTCGACCTCGGCGCGGCCCTCGGCGATGTGGTCGATCGTGCGGTAGTCCTCGCCGTGCGTCTCGTCCTCCGGGTGGTCGCCGTTCAGAAGGTCGTCGAGGAGGTCCGGATTCGACCGCACGTCCGGGAGGAGCGCGGGATCGATCTTGGCGAGGGTCAACCACATGGACATGCGCGTCGCCGTCCTTCCCGGGGAGGTCTTGTCCGTCGCGGAACGCGGTGGAACTGCGCGGAACGTACCGGCCACTGCCGACACCGCACCGACCGGGGTCACCGGCCCGCGCTGTCGTGGACGTGGGCCGGCGGAGGCGCCGAGGAGTGTCGGAAGACCCACGTCCGGTAGCCCCAGAACCGGAAGACCGTGGCGACGCCCATGCCGACGACGTTGCCGGAGATGTTGTCGGCGAGCAGGGAGGTCATGCCCAGCACGTAGTGCGAGAGGCCGAGGAACGCCATCTGGACGGCCATGCCGACGACGGTGATGACGACGAAGGCGAGGCCCTGGGCGGAGACTTCGCCCGCGCTCTCGCCGCCGACGCGCTCGCGGTACGTCCAGTACCGGTTCCCGACGAAACCGACCACGATCGCCAGCGTGAGCGACAGGGCCTTGGCCGTCAGCGGACCGAGGTCGGAGCCGGCTCTCAGGATGTTGAACAGGACGAGGTCGGACGCGTACGCGGTGCCGCCGACGACCGCGAACTTCGCCAGCTCGGGGAACATCGGGTGCGCGGTGAGCCGTTCGAACGGCTGTGGGGCAGGCACAGATTCGGGCACCTTTCGGCTGCGGGGGGAGTGAGTGGTGGCACGGGCCGGGTCACGGGGGCACGGCGAACTCGCCGACCTCGAACAGGTCCGAGCCCGGCCCCGGGGTGCCGCCCGGTATCCAGAACCATCCGATCCGACCGCCGCCCACCACCGTTCGGTAGTGCCGCGGGTCGTTCCTGACCTGTCGGAGCAGTTCACCGTCCTTGCCGTGCTCCGACAGCAGCAGGTAGCGCGCCCCGGACTCGCGGAGCTTGCGCGCGAGTTCGGCGGCATCGGCGGGCGATCCGAGGTTGTCGATGTCCCGCGCGCCCGTGTCGCCGATGATCAGGTGCGCGAACGTCGCAGCGGTGTTCTCGGTGAACGCGACCGTTTCACCGGGAGGCACGTTGCGCCGGATCGGGGCGTACGCCTGGGTCGGCTGCATCTTGGAGTCGCGGTCCGGATCGCGCATCAGGTCGACGAGTTCGCCGATGCTCGCGCGGTGCCATTCCCGGCCGGCGCCGGTCCACACGTGTGTCGGCGCGGTGGCCCACCACATCGAGCGGGCGGTCAACGCGACGAACGCCAAGGCCAGCGCCGCCGCGAGCGCACGCCGCCCGACGGACAGCCGCCTGATGGACAGCCGCGCGGAGGACAGCCGGGCAGCGGACGCCCCGGCGGGGGAGGAGCGGTGGCGTCGTGACCGCGCCGCCCCATGTCCCGCCACGAAGCTGAGCAGCGCCGCCAGGCACACCCCGCCCAGCGCCGGCAGGAGGAGTTGGTACCGCGCCCACCACGGCGCGGGTGAGGCCAGCGAGCACACCACGGCGGGCACGACGAGCCCGTACACCAGGTCGTACCGGCGCGTGGCCAGGAAGAGGAGCGTCCCGGTCAGGATCGCCGGCAGCACCGCGTAGAGCCACTGCGCACCCAGGCCGCCGGGGACCTGGTCGTACATGTACGGATGCCGGTCGAGGTCGAACCGCCAGGAATCCTCGGTCTGTTGCACCCACCCCCGGTCGAGCCACGGCTTCGGGGTGGTCGTCTCGACGATGAGTTCGCGGACGGTCCCGCGCCCCTCGAAGCCCAGCATCGAGAACGGATGGAAGGGGTTGGAGTAGCGGATCCACGTCCGCAGGTACCAGTACGAGCCCAGCAGCATCATCGGCACGCCCATGAGCAGCACGCCCGGTACGGCCATGCGCAACGCGCGGGTGACCCGCCAGGCCTGGACCGCCGCGACCGTCACGACCAGGGCCGCGACGGGGAGGTTCGAGGACTTGACCCCGATGGCCAGGCCGAGCGCGATGCCCACGACGGCGAAGTACCGGTACAGCTCGCGACGTGCGGACACGCTGCCCTGCGCCGCCGCGTGCGAAGCGGCCTCGCGCGAGGCTACGACCAGTTGGAACGCGGCCAATGCGGTCGTCGCCGCACCGACGTCGACGTAACTGGTGGACGCCTGGAGGAACACCGCGGGCACGGCCAGGAACCCGAGGGCCCCGAGCAGCGCGTACGCGCGGGACGCCCCGGCGCTCCGGGCCAACCCGGCGACCGCCGTCAGGCCGAGGAGCAGGAACGGGACGCCGGAGGCCCAGGCGTACCGCGTCGTCCCCAGGAACGCCCCGCTCCAGGCGGTCAGCAACTCCTGGCCCTGCGGGTAGACATCGGCCCACAGGACGTCGGCGGTGTGCCCGATGTGGCCGGTACGCAGCCACAGGTCCGGGCCGGTGACGTGGTACCACAGGCCGTCCCAGTCCAGCGGTCCGAGGAAGGTGCCGATCGCGGCACGCCACGCGTACTGGGCGAGGACGATCCCGCCGAGCAGCGTGACGACCGGATGCCGCCACATCCCGGCGAGGCCGCCCCGCACCGACGGCCGTGCGGCGCGAGCGCGTTCGGCGAACCAGCGCCGCACGACCGCCACTTCGGTGATCGCGACGACGACCGAGCCGACGAACAGGCCCCACGCGTTCAACTGCCGCAGCGCACCGCCGACCAGCAGCGCCAGTCCCGACAACTGCGCGATCCCCAGCAGGAGCCAGGCAGTTGCCGTGTCGATCGGTCGGCGCAGGCCGAGGGCACACGCAACCTGCCACGTTCCGAGGGCGGTTGCGGCGAGCGCCACGGCAAGCGCAACGGTGCTTGTTGACGTGTTCACTGGAGAGCTTCACCTATGGACATCCGCTTACGTGCGCCTTTTTCATGCTTCGTCCACCCGGTTTCCGGGCATGGCAAGGCAGGCCGGGAGGACTGCGGGAGAGGAGTGCGGCGGAGGAGAGCGAGGGAAATCAGCGCGGCGTGATACCGGCCGCCTGCGGCGCCGTCACGAACATAATCGGCGGCACCGCCACACCTCCTGCGGGCACCTCGGGTCCGCGCACGGGGACTACGCGCCGCGCGGGACGTGCCGGCAAGGGCGGGGTCAGCTGCGCAGCGCCTGCAAGACCTGCGGGTTGGAGATGAGGGCGGTCAACTGCTCGTAGGTGAGCGGGTCGCCCGTGGTGGTCTTCCCGTACGCGGTCTGGTTCGACGAGTCGAACCCCACGAGCGGGCCCCAGGACAGGGGGAGCAGCAATTGCACGCTCCGTCGCTGCTGGACGTCGAGCTTGCCGAGGACGTACTCCGTACCGTCGCCGAGCGTCTGCCTGCGGCAGTCGGTGACCGGGAGCGGCTTGCCGACGGGCATCGGAAGGCACCCCTCCCACACCTGCGTGTGCAAGCTGTGCTTCTCCCGGAAGACGGCGTACAGCCCCGACGTCCGCCCGTCCGCCCGCGTCAGAATGTACGAGCCTATCGAGCCCGGATCACGCTCGATCTTGGCGGCTTCGCCCGGCAGGGCAGTCGGCAGAGCGGCTTGCAGCGCCGTGAAGATCGCCGCCTCGTTCTCCGGAGTGCCGGCCCAAGGCCGGGGCGGGAAGACCGACTTCGGGTCGGACGGCTTCGCGTCGGACGAAGCGTCGGACCCGGACGGCACGTTGTTCCCCGCACTGAACGGCACGCTCGCCACGCTTGCGGGGCCGGACTGCTGCGCCACCCGCCCGGAGTCGTCGGCGACCCCGCCGGGCAGCGTGCTGAACAGCCCGGCCGCCAAAGCCAGTACGGACAGCGAGCCGCCGGCGACGGCCAGCCTCCTGTGCAGGCGGCGCCGTTTTCCGACCCGCACCGCCCCGGGCACGAGGTCCACGGGAGGCGGTAGTTCGTCGACCGCCAGTTCCATCCAGTGCCGGATGTCTTCCGGGGCTTTCACAGGTGTCTCCTTCGAGAGTTCCGACTGTTTCGCGAGTTCCGGCAGTTCCGACAAGTTCGGGCGGTCAGGCGTCGGAGAGGCACATCAGCGCCGGGGCCAGGTGCCGCCGGAGCTTGTCGAGCGATCGTGAGCACTGGCTCTTGACGGTCCCGGGGCTACAGCGCAGGAGCGCGGCGACCTGCTCGACGCTCATGTCCTCCCAGTAGCGCAGCACCACCATCGCCCGGGGCTTCGGCGGTATCTCCGCGAGCGCCTGAAGCAGCGTCAGGCGCAGTTCCGGGTCGCCGGTCCCGCGCGCGGGCTCGATGGGCGTGTGCAGCGAGCGTTCGCGCCGCCACGACCTCTGCTCGGCGAGATAGGTGCGGGTCAGGACGGTCTTGGCGTACGCGTCGATGTCGTCGGCCGCCTTCGCCGAACGCCAGTGCTGGAAGAGCTTGGCGAGCGTGGTCTGCGCAAGGTCCTGCGCGCGGTGGGTGTCACCGCACAGCAGGTACGCGGTCCGGTGCAGCTGCTGCTGCCGCGCCCGTGCGTACTCTTCGAAGTCGCGCCCTGCCGAGTGGGGCATGCGGTCCCTTCCTTCCTCCGTCACCCCACTAAGAGCAGCGTCGACGCGATCAGGTTCAACCCCAATTTGGCGGCTGGTCCGTCGAGGTGCAGAGGGTGCCCCGGTACGGGGTCAGGAGGAAGGCGGCCGAGCGGGCGGGAACGCGCTCGCCGGACTCAGGTCCGCAGCGCCTTGGCGTAGGTGTCGAGGATGTGCTCGAACTCCGAGTTCGACACCCACACCGGATCGAACTTCTTGCTCAGGTCCGTCAGCGTGATCCGGGCGTCGTCGAGCCGCCGCGCGACAACCCCGCCGCGCTCGGTCGCGTACGGGTCCGCCTCGTTCACCGGCTGCTCACGCCAGTCGTCGAGCAGCGCCTCGACCTCCTCGGAGGCGGTGAGCGGCGTCAGGAACATCTCGGCGACGGTACGCAGGCAGGCCGGCGTCTCGGGCACCCGGTACCCGACGGGCTGGTCGTCCCGGCGCGTGAACGTCCAGACCGGCGTGGTCCGCAGCGCGTTCGCGTACGCGTCCAGCATCTCCGTGAACTCGTCGGCGGCGATCACGGTGTCCTCGAACTGGTTCCAGAGGTCGTGCAGACGGACCTCGCGTACGGACACCCGCTCGGCGATGCCGCCCTCGGTACCGATCCGGTACGGGAACGTCCCGTCGGCCTCGCCCTCGGCCCACGCGTCCACCAGCATGTCGGCCCGCGACACGTCACAGGCCGGGGTCAGGATCGTGTCCACGGCCTGCACGAGGTTGTGATCGGCGCGGGGGATGCGCTGCGGGTACCAGAAGTAGCCGTCCCAGACGAACACCCAACGCGTTGTCTCGGTCATGGAGCGCCTCCGTCGCGGCGTGATGTGGGTGCGGTACGCGAGAGCCCGCCCGGGCGGAGGCGCGGACGCGGCTCCCAGGCGGGCCCTCGGTTCGGTTCAGTGTGCGCGCTTGAGGTCCGTGGTCAGCGACGCCCAAGCAGCGTACGGGAATTCGAGGTGCGGTACGGAGGTGTCCTTGGAGTCGCGAACCGCGATGTTGTGGAGGAGGTGGGAGGACGTTTCGACGCAAGCGCCGCCCTCGTTGCTGCTGTAGGTCGACTTGCGCCACGAGGTTTCGACGCACGCGCCGCCCTCGCCGGTGCTGTAGGACGACTTGCGCCAGTCCGACTCGGTGTGATTCACAGGCTCTCCCTCACATCAAGGATCAGCTGCTCGGAGTCGTGCGCGGACAGTGCTTCGGACAAGAGGACATCGTATCGATGCCTCGCCGTGGCAACCGATTTCGCGTCTGTGCGCAGGAGGCCCCCGCCCGGCGGTTCGACGTAGACGCAGTCGTCGTGGCGTTCGAGTGTCAGCAGCGCCATGAACCCGCCCAGACACGCGTGGAAGCCATGCGAGAACGGGATGACGTGCAAGTGCACGTGCGGCAGTCGACCCATCTCCACGAGGTGCTCGATCTGCGGCCTGATGAGGCTGCGATCCCTGGGCCACCGGCGCAGCACGGCCTCGTCAAGGATCGCCCAGTACTCCGGCGGGTCCTCGCGGAACAGGATCTGCTGGCGCTTGAGCCGCGCTGCGACCAAATTCTGGAACTCGTCCTCGGTCGCGGGCGGTTGGTTGATTCGGAACATCGCCTGGACGTATTCCTCGGTCTGGAGCAGCCCGGGCACCATCGTCGGTTCGAAGTGCTTGACCTCCCGGGCGGGTTCCTCCAACTGCGCGTACCAGTAGAACCAGGTCGGGTACGTGCCGTCCGTCATCGCCTGCCAGAGCCGCATAAGCATGCCCTTGGCTCCGAGCGCCGCGTCCGCCAGTTCCACGAACTCCCGCCGCGGCACCAGCTTTCCCGACTCGTAGTCGCCGATGGTCTTGGGCGATTGCAGCGCCAACCGTCCCAACTCCGTCTGCGTCATCCCCGCTTCCTCGCGCAGCGCCCGCAGTTCGCTGCCGAAGTACGAAACCAGCCAGGACTGGTTCGGCGGTTCTCGGTCTCGTCGTGTCAAGACATCCCCCAACAGGAGTGCCAAGCCGGACGGCTCCGCGCCGACCGGCCGATCGCTGCCCCATACCCCTTGCTCACGCTACGACGAAACGCGTTCGCTCAGTAGCAGAACGAACACATTGAGGAGTTGCGGGAATGTCCGAATTCATGCGCGGGGAACCCTGCCGATGCCCGCGCTGCCGGTCGGTCGACCCCTGATCCGCCCATTCCAAACCACCCTAAAAGCTGACTAATTACCCCTATTGCCAACCGCGTCGCTGCCTCGGACGGCTCATGCGCTCGGGTAGCCTGAGCCGTTCCCGCCCGTCCCCCCGGGACGCCTCCGGACGCCATTCGGAGCGCGGCCCACGCATGCCCGGAGCGCATCTCCCGCAGTGAGTACTTCAGCCGCGTCGCATCTGTCCCCGGCCTTTCCCGCGCGTGCTCCCTGGGGCACCGCCGGCAAGCTGCGCGCCTGGCAGCAAGGGGCGTTGGACACCTACCTGGAGCGGCAGCCCCGCGACTTCCTCGCGGTGGCGACGCCCGGCGCCGGCAAGACGACGTTCGCGCTGCGGATCGCCTCCGAGCTGCTGGACCGCCACATAGTCCAACAGATCACGATCGTCGCGCCGACCGAGCACCTGAAGAAGCAGTGGGCGGAGGCGGCGGCCCGCATAGGGATCCGGATCGATCCGAACTACTCCGGCAGCTCCGGGCCCGCGAACCGCGAGTTCCACGGCGTCGCCGTGACGTACGCCGGTGTCGGCGTCCACCCGATGCTGCACCGCCGCCGCGTGGAGAACCGCAAGACGCTGGTGATCCTCGACGAGATCCACCACGCGGGCGACAGCAAGTCGTGGGGCGAGGCGGTGTTCGAGGCGTTCGAGCCGGCGACGCGGCGTCTCTCGCTGACCGGCACGCCGTTCCGCTCGGACACCAACCCGATCCCGTTCGTCACGTACGTCGAGGGCTCGGACGGCATCCGGCGCAGCGCCGCGGACTACACCTACGGCTACGGCCACGCCCTCGCGGACCACGTCGTGCGTCCGGTCATCTTCATGTCCTACTCGGGCGACATGCGCTGGCGTACGAAGTCCGGCGACGAGGTGGCCGCGAGCCTCGGCGAGCCGATGACGAAGGACGCCATCAGCCAGGCCTGGCGTACCGCGCTCGACCCGCAGGGGTCGTGGATGCCGCAGGTGCTGCGGGCCGCCGACAAGCGGCTGACCGAGGTGCGCAAGGCCCTGCCGGACGCGGGCGCGCTCGTCATCGCGACCGACCACGAGTCGGCCCGGGCGTACGCGAAGATGATCCGCGAGATCACCGGCAGCGGGGCGACCGTCGTGCTGTCCGACGACACCGGCGCCTCGCAGAAGATCGAGGACTTCAGCGCGGACGACTCGCGCTGGATGGTCGCGGTGCGCATGGTCTCCGAGGGCGTCGACGTACCGCGCCTCGCGGTCGGCGTCTTCGCGACCACCATCTCCACGCCGCTGTTCTTCGCGCAGGCGGTCGGCCGCTTCGTGCGTGCGCGGCGCCGCGGCGAGGTGGCGTCCGTATTCCTGCCGTCCGTCCCGACGCTGCTCCAGCACGCGAACGAGATGGAGGTCGAGCGGGACCACGTGCTCGACCGGCAGAAGAAGGCCGAGGAAGGCCTCTACGACGCCGAGGACGCGCTGCTGGCGGAGGCGAACCAGGAGAAGGACACGCCCGGCGAGCAGGAGCAGTTCTCGTTCGAGGCGCTGGAGAGCGAGGCCCGGTTCGACCGGGTGCTGTACGACGGCAACGAGTTCGGGCTCCAGGCGCACACGGGCAGCCAGGAGGAAGAGGAGTACCTCGGGATCCCGGGCCTGCTGGAGCCGGACCAGGTGCAGATGCTGCTCCAGAACCGGCAGGCGCGGCAGCTCGCGCGCAGCCGGAAGAAGCCGGACGAGGAGGCCGACCTCTCCGAGAAGCCGGCCGCGCAGCGCCCTGTCGTGACGCACCGTCAGCTGTCGGGCCTCCGCAAGGAGCTGAACACGCTCGTCGCCGCCTGGCACCACCGGAGCGGGCAGCCGCACGGCGTCATCCACAACGAGCTGCGCCGGGTGTGCGGGGGACCGCCGACCGCGCAGGCGTCGGCGGGGCAGTTGCAGGACCGGATCTCGAAGATCCAGCAGTGGGCCACGTCGTCGCGGTGACGCGTCGCACTCGCGGGTAGGTTGCACCACCCGGTCGCCCTGCCCGGTCGCCGCCAAGCAGCGCCGCCAAGCCGTACCGCCAAGCCCCGCCGCCACGTCGCTCCGCCAAGCCCGCCGCTATGTCGCACCGCCACGTCGCTCGGCCAAGTCGCTCCGACACTCGAACCGACCTGTTGTGCCGACGGCAAACGGCGCTGCCATTGCGCGCTGACATTGCTTGCTGACATGTTGTGCCGACACGTGGTGCGACACGCGTGGCATGCCGCAGATCGGGCGCGGGTACCTCCCGGACGCCGTGCGCACGCCTCCGACGGATTCCGCACGACGCGTGGAACGCCGCCTTTGCAGGCTTCCTTCGCGACTTTCCACGAGTTTGCGAAAGATCGTTTCGTAATGAGGGGTTCACACGCGCAATCTTGCAAACGATCTTGAAACGCGGGACGCTTCGCCCAGTCCACGCGCGTTGAATCGGTGTCATGGCTCCGCCTACCGGACGGTACGCACGCCATCCGGACGTTCCATCGTCCACATCATGAGATCAACTTCTCGTGTCGCACGTGTCACCTCGTGGGAAACTGAGACTTTTGCCCAGCTTTAAGCGTCTTTGGCAATGAGAGCTCGCTGAGAATCCGTCCACATTCCGGAAACTCGCTTACCTGGGGGCTGACCCCGACTTACCGTGATTGACGACGGCCGCGCCAGGGACAAGAGCCCCAGGCAGCCGCCATACCGCCCGAACCTGCCCTGGCCGAGGGCGGTAGACGAGTTGTCCGCGTAACCACGACCTGGCGCCGCGCAACAGCATCGTGACCCCGGCGTCCGCCACCAGGCCGCGCCCGGAGTCGCGCCGGTGGGGACCGGGGATTTGGTAATCCCGGGAATGCAGAGCACGCGTGCAAGGGAGGCTTCTCGTGGCCGCGGAGACATCACAGACCCTGGACCGGGGACTCAAGGTCCTCGCACAACTGGCCGACGCCCCCGAAGGGCTCACCGTGCCCGAGATCTCGGCGGCGCTCGGTGTCAACCGTACCGTCGTGTACCGCATACTCGCGACGCTCGAACAGCACGGCCTGATACGCCGCGACGCCGGGGGGCGTACGCGACTTGGCCTCGGGGCACTGCAACTCGCGCGGCGCGCACACCCGTTGGTGCGCGACGCCGCCGTGCCGTGCCTGCGCCGCCTCGCCGAGGAGACCGGCGCGACCGCACACCTGACCATCGTGGACGGCCTCGACGCACTGGCGGTCGCGGTCGCGGAGCCGACCTGGACCGACTACCACGTGGCGTACCGCGTGGGCTCGCGCCACCCGCTCGAACAGGGCGCGGCCGGCCTGGCGATCCTGACCGCGCGCCGGGTGCGCGCCGGACTCGACCCGGCCGTGCCGTACGTGCACGTGCCCGGCGACGGCCACCGGTCCGCCCCCGGCATCGCCGCGGCGGTGCCCGCGCTGGCCGGTGTCGAGGCGAGTGTCGGCGTGCTGTCGTTCAGCGAGTTGGACAGCGAGCGGTTCGGCCCGCGGGTCGCCGAGGCGGCCGTCGAACTGGCCGAGACGCTGGGCGGCGGACCCAAGGTCCCCGCCCCGCGGGAGGAGGAGGCGGTGCCGGACCAGAGCGCGCTGATTTAATCTCCGGGTGGCCCGTTCCAAGCGCAACCTCGTCCTGTCGGTCCTGCTCGTCGTGATCCTCGGCGTGTTCAGCTTCGTGGTGCCCCTGCCCTACGCGCTGATCATCCCCGGCGAGACGGCGGACACGCTCGGTACCGACAACGGCGTACCGGTGATCCGGATCGAGGGCGCGACGCCGCAGCCGACGGACGGCAAGCTGCTGGTGGTGACCATCCGGGCCACCGACCCGGACCAGAAGCTGTACCTCTCCGACCTGTTCGACGCGTGGTTCGACGGCGACGAGGCCGTGGTGCCCAAGAAGTCGGTCTACCCCGAGGGCAAGTCGAAGAAGGAGATCGTCGCCGACAACACCCAGGACATGGTCGAGTCCCAGGACCACGCCGCGATCGCGGCGCTGAACCATCTGGGCCTCGACCCGAACCAGGTGAAGGTGACGCTCAACCTGGCGGACGTGGGCGGACCGAGCGCGGGCCTGATGTTCTCGCTCGGCATCGTCGACCAGCTGGGCACCCAGAACCTCACCGGCGGCAAGATCATCGCGGGCACCGGCACCATCGACGACGCCGGCAAGGTCGGGCCCATCGGCGGCGTCGAGATGAAGACGAAGGCCGCGAAGCGCGACGGCGCGGTCGCGTTCCTGCTGCCGAAGCAGGAGTGCGACAAGGCCAAGGACGTCGCCCCCGGCGGCCTCCGGCTCATCCCGGTCGAGACCCTGGGCGGGGCGATCGACGCCTTGACGGCGTTCCAGACGGGCGGCAAGGTCCCGTCCTGCTGAGCGGATCCGTCGCGGCGCGGCGGATCGCGTCCCGCCCGCGCGCCCGCACCCACGCTCGCACCCACGCCCTCGCCCTCGCCCTCGCCCTCGCTCTCAGTTCTCCGTGACCGCGACCTCGACCAGCGGCAGTACGCGGTAGGGCACCGGGTTCTCCAGCGCGATCGCCGTCGACGCGCGCAGGATCCCCTCGAACTCCACCACGTGGTCGATGACCCGTTGCAGATCGGCGTTCGACCGGGCGACCAGCCGGCACAGCATGTCGCCGCGCCCGGTGATCGTGTGGAGTTCCAGCACCTCGGGAATCGACGCGAGGTGCGCCCGGACGTCCGGCCCCCGGCCCTGCCGGATCTCCAGCGTCGCGAACGCCGTCACGGCGTACCCCAGCGCGGCCGGGTCCAGATGCGGGCCGAAGCCGCGCACCACACCCCGGGCGTGCAGCCGGTCGAGGCGCGCCTGCACGGTGCCGCGCGCGACGCCGAGCCGCCGCGAGCACTCCAGGACGCCGATGCGCGGCTCCTCGTCGAGCAGCCGGATCAGCGCGGCGTCGAGTGCGTCGATGGCCACAGGCCTCTCCCGTCTGGTCAGGGTGTACAGGAAACCGGCTGAGTGCCGAGCATGACTGTACATATTGCCCAGAGAAATCGTCACCTGTTGCGCAACTTGCCGGGTGGGGAGACGCTGCAAGGAGAGGCTACTCCGTCTCTCCGCAGGCATGTGCCCGCCCGCACGTGCCCGCACCCGTCCGACCGAACCTGTTCACCCGATCGACCCGGGAGTCGTCATGACCGAGATGCTGCACCGCGCCGAGGCCGGGAACACCGCTCAGGACCCCTTCCCCGTACTCGGGATGGACGCGGTCGTCTTCGCCGTCGGCAACGCGCGCCAGGCGGCCCACTGGTACTCGACGGCCTTCGGGTTCCGCTGCGTGGCCTACTCCGGACCGGAGACCGGCAACCGCGACAGCGTCTCGTACGTCCTGGAGTCCGGCGACGCGCGCTTCGTCGTCACCGCGCCACTGCACCCGGACACCGACCTGGCCCGGCATGTCGCCGAGCACGGCGACGGCGTCGTGGACCTCGCGATCGCGGTGCCGGACGCGCGCGCCGCGTACACCTTCGCCACCGGCCACGGCGCGACCGGCGTCGAGGAGCCGGTCGAACTCCGGGACGACAACGGCACGGTGGTGCGGTCGGCGATCGCGACGTACGGTGTCACGCGGCACTCGCTGGTCGACCGCCACGACTACGCCGGCCCGTACCTGCCCGGCTATGCCGAGCGCGGACCGCTGGCGCCCGCCCCGGAGAAGCCGTGGATCACCGGCATCGACCACTGCGTGGGCAACGTCGAACTCGGCCGGATGAACGAGTGGGTGGAGTTCTACCACCGCGTCATGGGCTTCACGAACATGCGCGAGTTCGTCGGCGACGACATCGCCACCGAGTACTCCGCGCTCATGTCGAAGGTCGTCGCCGACGGCACGCGCAAGGTCAAGTTCCCGATCAACGAGCCCGCGGTCGCGAAGAAGAAGTCGCAGATCGACGAGTACCTGGAGTTCTACGGCGGGCCCGGTGTCCAGCACATCGCGCTGGCCACCGAGGACATCGTGGCCACCGTGAGCGCGATGCGCGAAGCGGGCGTGGAGTTCCTGGCGACGCCCGACTCGTACTACGACACCCTCGGCGAGTGGGTCGGCGAGACCCACGTGCCCGTCGACACGCTGCGCGACCTGAAGATCCTCGCGGACCGCGACGAGGACGGCTACCTCCTCCAGATCTTCACCAAGCCGGTCCAGGACCGCCCGACGGTGTTCTTCGAGATCATCGAGCGGCACGGCTCGCAGGGCTTCGGGCTCGGCAACTTCAAGGCGCTGTTCGAGGCCATCGAGCGCGAGCAGGAGAAGCGCGGCAACCTCTGACCGTTCGCCGTCCATTCCCTTCAGGAGACCGGCCGTTCGCCCGAGCGGCCGGTCTCTTCGCGTCTGCCGTCGCTGGGTATCGCCACCCTGCACCGACACCATGCGCCGCCCTTGCCCGGCCCGTGATGCCGGGTACCATGTTGCGCCCCGGACGGCCGTTCGTTTGGTGATCTCCGGACCGGGGCGTACCGGGACAAGCAACTGAATACGCAAGCGACCAACAGGCATTCGGCAGGGCCGCCGCGCACGGCACCCCGCCACACGGGGGAGGCCTAGAAGTGCACGCAGCAGTGCAAACGCCGTACGTGACGCGGATGCCGTACGTGACGCAGCCGCCGTACGTGGGTCGGTGCGACGCCGCAGGCGGTGCCTCGTGAGCAAGAAGGCGCCGAACCCGTACCTGAACCTGAAGATCAACCCGGCGCCCGGATCCGTGGACGCGGTGCAGGGGCTCATAGACGCCCTGAACAAGGCCAGGACCGCGCTCGACGACGCCCGCACGGCCACGACGGCGGTGGCCAACGCGCAGAGCGAGATATGGAAGGGCGAAGCCGCCGACGGCTTCCGCAAGGACCTGCGCGAGAAACTGCCCGTACGGCTCGACAAGGCGAGTCAGTCCTTCAGCCGCGCCTCCACCGAACTGCTGGCGTGGCGCGGCATGTTGACCGCCCACAAGGACAACGCCCAGCGCCTGGACACGGAAGCGGGCGCGGCGAAGCAGAAGATCGCCGCGGCGGAGGGCGTGGAGCAGCAGGCGGGCGCCCATCCCGACCTCAAGCTCGCGGGCCGACAGGCCGCCGACGACATCGAGTTGCGCAACCTCCAGACGCGCTACGACAGCGCGATGGGGGCGCTCAACCAGGCCAAGGCGGACGCCAACGCGGCCCGGCAGGCGCTCAAGGACATCGAACGCCGCGCCGAGCAGCTCCAGGACGTCCACGAGCAGGACGCCAAGGGCGTCTCGTCGCGACTCGACGACGCGGACGACATCGCGCCCCACAAGCCCAAGAAGAGCGCGTGGGACAAGGTCAAGGGCGCCGTCAAGGGCGCCGTCAACGCGCTGGAAAAGGCGGCGGACTACATCTCGGCCGCGGCCGGCGTCCTCGCGTTGGCGGCGTTGATCGTGGGCTTGGCGTCGCCGTTGGGCCCCTTGCTCCTGATCACGGCCGGGGTGCTGAGCGCGCTCGCCGCCGTCGGCCACGGGTCCGAGTTCATCAAGAACCCCGGCATGGATACGTTCGTCCCGTTCGCCCTGGACGTCATCGGTGTGATTCCCGGCGTGACGGCGGCGAAGTCGGTGGTTGCCGGGACCGCCGCCACGGCTGCCGGGGCTCCCGCGTCCGTGCAAGCCGCGGCGCAGACGATTGCGGCGTTCCAGGCCCTGAAGAACGGGGTGATGGCCCCGGTGGGCGCCGCGGACCAGCTGGTCGGGCCGCTCCAGAAGGTGATCGGGGTCTCGGGCGCCACGATCGGCGCCACGGTTGCGGCCTTCAAGATCGGCGGCGTCGAGGTCGACACCAGCTTCCTCGACGCCGTGTCGCTCGGTCTCTCGTTCTGAAGGGGAAGCGGTGTCGGAAGTCGAAGCGCAGACACAGCAGACGCTGCCGGGCTCGTCGGTCTGGTTCATCCCGCTGCCCGGGTTCCATCAGGTGGCCATTTCCGGCCGCCTCGACGAACTCCGCGGCCGTTGCGAGGAATACGTCCGGGAGGTCGGGGAGGGCGAGTCGCAGAACGCGGCGATCGACGGCGTCAACTCCGTGATCGCCATGGTGAACAGCCTGTTCGCCAACGGCGTTTGCTACCTGGCGACGGGCCTGTTCGGCAAGGACGACGGCGGCTACTCCACGGCCAACCTGGCGTTGAGCGTGATCGAAACCGAACTGCCCGAGGGCGGGGCGACGCAACTCGCCCTCGCCGGGATCGTCGAGGCCAAGTGGGGCTGCGATCCGAAGCCGGTCGACGTACCTGCTGGTCCCGCGGTCGCGTGGTCGGACGTGGTGCGGATAGGCCTGGACGCGGCACCCGGGGCCGCCCCGCCGCCGGAACTTCCGGAGGTGCACCAGATGCACGTCGCGGTGGTGCACCCTGATGGACGGCGGATCGCGGTGCTTCAGTGCAGCACGACGGATGCCGGCGAAGTCGACTCGTACCAGGCGATGGTCGACGTCATGGCGGCCACGATCTGGTTCGACGGGGAGTCGCCGTACTTCCGCGAGGAGCCGGAACCGAGCGGCGCGGGGCCGGACTTCCGGTCCGTGCTGGGCTAAGGGGGTTCCCAGTGGATACGCAACTGTCGACCGACCGCGAAAGTCTCTCGGTGGCGTACCGCCGGTTCCGCCGACGTCAGATTGGTGAGGCGCTGGGGGCTCTTGCCCTGGGGGCGGTGATTGTCTTCGTTCCGGACCAGGCAGGTCTGGACCTGGACTCATGGATTGCCAATGTGCTGGTGGTCGTCGTTTTGTCCCTCTGGATCTGGGGCGCGTTCGCGACTCTCTACCGAACGCTGATCTCGTGGTACGCGGCACGGTTCTCGCGCCGCATCCTGGCTGCGTATGACGTGGAGCCGGTCACTTGGGAGAAGCGGCGCCTTCCGTCGGCGCTGACTGCGCATACGGTGCTGCGCGGTGCGCAAGGACGTCTGCCGATCAACTCGCCGTGGCGCAAAGGAGTGCTTGAGCGCACGACCGAACGGGACGACGGGCAACTCCTGTTCGTGGGGGATCTCCGGGCGGGCGGCGTCGTTGCGACGAAGGATCTGCGGCGCTTCAAGATCGCTCTCCCTCTCGGGAAGCTGCCGTACACCCCTGCGGACGAGGTCGACCGCGACCGGCGCGCGATGGCGGCCGGGTTGGCGAACACCATGCCGGTGCCGCTCCCCGACCACGACGCTCCGGAGGCCGATCGCCAGTTCCCGGCCCCGGAGGGGTACGTACCGTCGACGGGTGTGCAGACCGTGCGCCAGGGTGCCAAAGGCAAGGCGCTCGGTGGCTGGCGCATGGATGCCGTCGGCGTCCACCTGGACCAGCCGACGCCCGCGTCGATGGCGTGGGGGCGTCTCGCCGAGGTCGCGTTCAACGGGAGCAACCTGTACGGGAAGCTGCGTACGCCCGAGGAGGCGGCGGACTGGCCGGACACGTACCCCGTCCACCCCGGGTACGTGCTGCTGGCCGGACAACTGGCCCTCTTGACCGACCCCGGCGCCGACGAGGCGAGCCGTCGGCAGTTCGTGGCCGATCTGGTGACCTTCGCCCGCGGCGCGGCTCCCGACATCCGGGTCCTCGTCCCGCCCACCGACGAATGGCTCCTTCGCCACCTGGGCGCTCCGAACACTTAGCGCGCCCCGGCGCTACCCTGCGGTTATGGCGGAGGTGGCGGACATGGGCAGTCCCGAGGACACGATCGCCGCGCTGCGGGCCGGGTTGCCGGACGGGGTGCTGGTCACCGATCCCGACGTGGCCGGCTCGTACGCGCACGACATGGCGAACCTGTGCGCCGCGGGGCGCCCGGCCGCAGTCGTCCTGGCCGAGACCGTCGAGCAGGTCCAGCACGTCATGCGGGTGGCTACGCGGCTGCGCGTACCCGTCGTGCCGCAGGGCGCCCGCACCGGCCTGTCGGGCGGGGCCAACGCGGTCGACGGCTGCATCCTGCTGTCCCTGGTCCGCATGGACCGCATCCTGGAGATCGACCCGGTGGACCGCGTCGCGGTCGTCGAGCCCGGTGTCGTCAACGCGGATCTGTCGAAGGCCGCGGGGGAGTTCGGGCTGACGTACCCGCCCGACCCGTCGAGCTGGGAGACCTGCACGATCGGCGGGAACATCGGCACGGGCGCGGGCGGCCTGTGCTGCGTCAAGTACGGCGTGACCGCCGAGTACGTCCTCGGCCTCGACGTCGTGCTCGCCGACGGCGAGCTGCTGCGCACGGGGCGGCGTACCGCGAAGGGCGTGGCCGGGTACGACCTGACGCGCCTGTTCGTGGGCGCCGAGGGCACCCTCGGGGTGGTCGTACGCGCGACCCTCGCACTCCGCCCGACCCCGCCGCCCGCGCTCGCCCTCGTCGCGCAGTTCGACACCACCGCCGCGGTGGGCCGCGCGGTGGCCGCGATCACCGCCGCGGGGCACGTCCCGTCGCTCATGGAGCTGATGGACGCGACCACCGTGCGGGCCGTCAACGACCTGGCCAACATGGGCCTGCCCGCGCAGACCGCCGCACTGCTGATGGTCGCCGTGGACACGCCCGACCCCAGGCCGGAACTCGCCGCGATCGGGCGGCTGTGCGAGGAGGCGGGCGCCTTCGAGGTGCTGGCCGCCGACGACGCCGAGCAGTCGGCGATGTTCCTGGCCGCCCGCCGCCTGGCCCTCCCGGCGCTGGAACGGCTCGGCACCAGCATGATCGACGACGTCGCGGTGCCGCGTTCGCGCCTGGCCGACATGTTGGACGGCGTCGCGCGGATCGCCGAGGAGCACGACACGGTCATCGGCGTCTGCGCGCACGCGGGCGACGGCAACACCCACCCCATCGTGATCTTCGACGCCGCGGACCCGGCCGCCGCCGAGCGGGCCTCGGCCGCCTTCGGCGCGATCATGGGCCTCGGCCTGTCGCTGGGCGGGACCATCACCGGCGAACACGGCGTCGGGTCGCTGAAGCGCGACTGGCTGGCCCGCGAACTCGGCCCGGTGGGGGTCAGGGTCCACCAGGCCGTCAAGGCCGCGTTCGACCCCCTGGGCATCCTCAACCCCGGCAAGGTCATCGCTTCCTGACGGCTCGTCACCTGCCGAGGGCCACCGCCGCGGGCGTCGGAGGCGCCTGGCACAGTGCGCGGTCATGGACATCGATCGGTTTTGGGCCATCGTCGAGGACGCCCGCGAGGCGGCGAGTGAGAGCGGTGTGCCCGTGGACGAGGCGCTCGTGGACCGGCTCTCGGAGCTCCCGGTACGCGAGATCCTGGAGTACGAGGTGCGCTACGACGAGGCCCACGACGCGGTCTACCGCTGGGACATGTGGGCCGCGGCGTACCTGGTGTTCGGCGGCTGCTCCGACGACGGCTTCATCGACTTCCGCGCGGGTCTCGTCGCCGCGGGCCGCACCTGGTACGAACAGGCCGCCGCCGACCCGGACTCCCTCGCGGGGCACCCCGACGCGGCCGAGCAGTCGGGCGCACTCCTCGAAGAGGTGTTCGCCCAGGAGGAGGTCGGCTACGCGGCGGTCAGGGCGTACGAACGGGTCACCGGCGACCCGGACGGCTTCCACGCCGCGCTGGAACGCCACGAGGAGGAGATGGGCGCCGGGGTGGTCGCCGCCGGGGCCGATGTCGGAGCCGACGTGGGAGCCGATGTCGGGGCCGGCATCGATGTGGGCGACGACTCCATGGGCGAGTACTTCCGCTTCGACGACGCCGACGAGATGCGCCGTCGGCTGCCCCGTCTTGCCGTGCTGTTTCTGGCCGACTGAGCGCTCCTCCGGTGCCGTCGCCGTGCGCGGGGGAGCGGGCGTGCGGCAAGATGCTGGGCCATGGCGACGCCTCACTCCTCGATACCGGTCGCGGGCTGGTATCCCGATCCCGAGCACGACGGATACGTGCGCTATTGGGACGGTGCGGCCTGGGATCCGGATTCGAGCCGTCCGAGCGCGGAGTTCGAGCAGGCGCACGGTCGAATAATCCAGGGCGAGGTCATCGCGGCCGAGTCGGTGCCGTTCGACCACCTGGCACCCGAGGAGGCCGCGCGTCCGGCCGGCGGGTCGCACGGCGGCTCGGGCCTCGGCGACGCGCCCTTCATACCCCCGCCCCGGCAGGAGTTGTTCCCGCAGCCCCGCTGGCGCCCCGCCGCCCTGTCCCGCCGCTTCCTGGCACGGCTGCTGGACCTGGTCGTGCCCCTCGGGGTCGGCGCCGGGGTCGCGGCGGCCGTCGTCCCGCCGGCCGTCCAGCACATACGCGACAAGATGGACCGGATCCGCTACGAGGGCCGCACCGAGACGGTGTCGCTGGTCGACGGCACCACCACAGCCGCCGCGCTCGGGGTCCTGGGGGCCGTGCTGGCCGCCATGTTCCTGTACGAGGTGCTCCCCACCTGGCGCTGGGGCCGCTCGTTCGGCAAGCGCGTGTTCGGGCTGCGGGTCGCGGACGTGGGTACGCACGGCCCGCCGACGTTCCGTCAGTCCGCGGTGCGCTGGCTGGTGTTCGTGGTGCCCGGGCTGCTTCTGGTGGGCGTGGTCGGCCTGGTGCGCGGCGCGCTCGCCGCACCGGTGCGGCGGATGTGGCACGACCAGGCGGCGCGGACGTTCGTGGGCGGGGAGAGCGAGCGGCGCGTGGTCGGCGCGGCGGGCGGCCCGAACGGCGGTGCGAGCGGCGGTGCCGGGAACGACGCCGCGCCGCGAAGCCGCAGGGCGAAGGGCGGCACGCCGAGGGGCGGTACGTCGAGGGGCGGTACGGCAGTCGGCGGCGCGACGGGCGCCGACGCGGGGAACGGCCGCGCGGCGAACGCCCCCGTCACGGGCGGGCGGCGTCGGGCGCGCCGGTGACGACGCGCCATGCCCTCTAATGGACTATTTACGGAAAAACGTACTAACTATCACTTTTACTGGTCGGCATGACCACCAGCGAACCCCCGGGACCTCCGGACCCCTTCCGGAAGGACCCCTCCGGCCAGGACCCTTCCGGGCAGGACTCCTCCGGGCAGGGCTCGGGCCAGGACCAGCCGGGGCAGCCGCCGTACGGGGAGGAGCCGCCCGGGCAGCAACCTCCGGGGCAGGAGCCGCCGTACGGTCAGCCGCCGGGCGACCAGCCCCCGGGCGGCGCGTACGGTCAGCAGCCGTACGGCCAGATGCCGCCCCCTCCGGGCGGCTACGACGCCGGATTCAACGCCGGCCCCGTCCTCGCGGGCAGCGGGCGCCGCTTCCTCGCGCGCCTGGTCGACCTGCTGGTCTACCTCGCCTTCAGCTGCGCGATCGGCCTCGCGTTCGTCGGCACCGACACGGACGACGTCGACTTCGGCAAGCAGGCCGGAGCGGGCGCGGTGGCCACGGTCCTGTACTTCCTGTACGAGGGCCTCATGCTCAACAACAACGGCCAGACGCTCGGCAAGATGGCGACCAAGATCCGCGTGGTCCGGGTCGCCGACGGCGGTCCCGTGCAGGGGGCCCCGGCGTGGACGCGCGCGGGCGTGTTCGCGCTGCCGCTCGTCGTGCCGTGCGCGGGCATCCTGTTCTTCATCGTCAACTGCCTGTGGCACCTGTGGGACCAGCCGTGGCAGCAGTGCCTGCACGACAAGGCCGCGAAGACCACAGTGATCCGCGTCTGACGTGCGGGTCCGAACACGGGTGTGCCGGGCCACTCCCAATGTGGCCCGGCACCGCACCCTTCCCTTGTGGCTCCCTCGGGCGGCTTCGGCCCCCGGGGGACGCGACAGAGCCCTAACGCCGGCGGTCCGACGGCGTACGGCCCGATCCCGCCCCGAGGCTCCGGCGGCGGACTGCCTTGGACCGGACCGGAGTCCGGGTCAGATGCAGCACGGTCGCCGTCCCGAGCACGACCCCGAGCAGTGCCGCGACCGCGGCGCCGCCCGGAGACCGGGTTCCGGAGAGCACGAGGAACAACGCGGTCGCGGTGACTGCGACCAGCGTTCCAAACGACAGATGGGTGATGTCGAGTCGGTTCACGGCCGGCCCACCTCCCCGCCTTGGCCGGGTCCTCTTGGCCCGGTTCCTCGGGCCACGGTACTCCGTCCCCCGTAGGCGTTCCTACCGGAGGCTGTCGGCGAACACCGCGAACACGGAGCAGTCATGGGCGACTTGAGGAACCTCTCGGGGAACGGGAGGACGCACCGCGGGGTGCGCCCGGCCGCCGCGCTGGTGGTCGCGGGCCTGGCCTGCTGCCTGCTCGCGGGGACCGGACAGGGCCCCGGCGGTGCCACGGCGGCCGGCTCGGCGGAGAGCCCCGCTCCCGTTCCCGTGCCTGCTCAGGCCCCGGTTCGCAGCCAGGCCCCGGGCCCCGCCCCGGCCCCGGCACCCGCGGTCGGCGACGACCTGCCCGGCCCCTTCACCGAGTCCCGCCGCGCGCAGCGCGATGCGGCGGTGTCCTCCGTCGTGACCGCGTCAGAGGGCCTCGGCAGGGGGCCGCACAGCGCGCCGGACTTCGTCCAGCTTCCGCAGGGCCCGAAGGTCCAGCTCCGACCGCCTTCGCACGCCAGGGTGTTCGTGATCCTCGTCGAGTTCGGCGACCGCGTCGGCCGGGCCGCCGAGGAGGGCGGCGGAGCCGCCGGGACCCCGGGGACCGCCGGCGTTGACGGGACCGCCGGGACCGCCGGGACCGACGGGACCGCCGGGACCGACAGGACCGACAGGACCGACGGGACGAACGGGACCGACGAGACCGCCGGGGCTGCCGGTAGCTCCGGAATCCCCGACGGGCCCGCCACCGAGCCGAATTACGGCGGCGTCCCCGGACCGCGCCATGCCATGATCCCGGAGCCGGACCGCAGCGTCGACACCTCGACCGTGTGGCATCCGACGTTCGACCGCGCGTACTTCCACGAGGTCTTCTTCGGCGACGGCTCGCACGGACCGTCCCTCGCCACGCACTACCGCGCCCAGTCCTCGGGCCGCATGGAGATCGACGGCAACATCACCGACTGGGTGCGCGTGCCGTGGAACGAGGCCCGCTACGGCAGCAACAGCTGCGGCGCGCAGGTCTGCACGAACGCCTGGGACCTGGTCCGCGACGCCATGAACGAGTGGTACGCCGACCTCTCCGCCGGCGGCCTGTCCCCCCGTCAGATCTCCGACGCCCTCGCGCCGTACGACCTCTGGGACCGCGACGACCACGACCGCGACGGCCGGTTCGACGAACCGGACGGCTACGTCGACCACCTGGAGATCGTGAAGGCCGGCGAGGACGAGGCCGCCGGAGGCGGCGCCCAGGGCACGAACGCCCTGTGGTCGCACCGCTGGTACGCGTACGGCGACCAGGCCGGACGCACCGGCCCGCCCGGGAACCTCGCGGGCGGCACCCGGGTCGGCGGCACCGGCATCTGGGCCGGCGACTACACGCTCCAGGCCGAGAACGGCGGACTCGGCGTCATCGCCCACGAGTTCGGCCACGACCTCGGCCTCCCGGACCTCTACGACCGGCGCGACGCGATGAGCGGTTCACCGGTCGCGTTCTGGTCCCTCATGGCCCTCGGAGGCTACCTGGGCGACGGCGGCAAGGGCGGCGTCGGCAACTCGCCCGGCTCGCTGTCCGCCTGGGACCGCCTGCAACTGGGCTGGCTCGACTGGATGATCGCCGACCCCAAGACCGCCACCACGACGATGCTGGCGCCGCTCCAGTCCACCGGCGACCCGCAGGCGGTCCTGGTCCCGCTGCCCGCCCGCAAGGGCAGCACGAAACCGCGCTGGTACGTCGTCGAGAACCGGCAGTACTCCGGCACCGACGCGGTCCTGCGCACCGGCCCCTACGACGGCCAGGCCGCGACGGAGGGCTCCTCCCACTTCCCGTACGGCTCCGGCGTCATGGTGTGGCTCTGGGACGCCTCGTACGGCGACAACGACGTCGCCGACCACCCCGGGCAGGGCCTGATCCTGCCGATCGACGCCCACCCCGACCCGCTGATGGTCGACGGCGGCACGCCCGCCCGCGGACGCCTGGCCACCTTCGACGCGCCCTTCACGGCGGCCGAGGAGCCGACGGACCCCATCCAGACCGGCTCGTCCGGCCGCCGCACGACCCTCGGCGCCCGCCCCGGCACGCCCGCCTTCGACGACCGCTCCACGGCCTACTGGTCCTCACGCGCGCCGTTGGCCGGCGTCAAGGTGCCGGCCGTCGGCGTGCGCATCGAGATCGAAGGCAAGGCCCGCACGGGCGACGCGGTCCGCATCACCGTCAAACCGAGCTGACGCACCTACGGGAGCCGCAGCCGCCGCCCGGTCATGCGACGATCGGGCGGCCTACCAACTCGATGCCGGCGTTGCGCATTTCGTCTACGGCCCGCTGCGTTGTCGGGGCGGCGACGCCTGCTGTCATCGACAGCAGCACGCGCGTTCCGAAGCCCTCGCGGGCGGCGTCCAGGGCGGTCGCGCGCACGCAGTGGTCGGTCGCGATGCCGACGACGTCGACGTCGGTGACCCCGTGCGCACGCAGCCAGTCCGCGAGCGTCGAGCCGTCGTCGGCCGCGCCCTCGAAGCCGCTGTACGCCGCCGCGTGCGCCCCCTTGGAGAACACCTCCTCGACCTCGCCGCGCTCGACGGCCGGCGCGAACGCCGGGTGGAACGCGGCGCCCGGCGTGCCCGCGACGCAGTGCACCGGCCAACTGCCCGCGTAGTCGGGGGAGTCCGAGAAGTGCGCGCCGGGGTCGACGTGGTGGTCCCGGGTCGCCACGACGTGCGCGTACGCGGTCGCGCCGCCCGGCACGTGCGCCGGGTCCGGCGGCCGCTCGGCGGCGTTGTGCGCCACGTGGTCGCGGATCGCCGCGGCGACCCCGGCGCCGCCGCCGACGGCCAGGCTGCCGCCTTCGCAGAAGTCGTTCTGCACGTCGACGACGATCAAAGCGCGGGTCATGGTGCGGGCTCCTCTCGGGAGATCACTCGTCAGCTCACTCGTAGATGGTCGGCAGCACCGGCTCGCCGCGGGACAACTGCGTCGCGGACAGCGGCAGTTCCGCGCGGGAGCGCTCGTGCCGCCCGCGGGCCGCGGCCAGCGGCTCGCGGCCAACGGTCTCGCCGCCGAGCACCAGCGGCACCAGCAGCTCGCGCAACTCCGGGCCGACCGGGCCGGTTTCGCCGGTGCGCAGCACCTCCGCCTCCGCGACGCCGTCCGCGTCGTACGCGCGCAGCGCCGTCTTCCGCCCGCCGTGGCTCGGCTTGCCCGGGGACTTCTTGGCCACCGGCACCAGCGGCGCGTCCGGTTCGTCGGAGGCGGCACGGGCCACCAGCTTGTACACGAGGGACGCGGTCGGGTGGCCGCTGCCGGTCACCAACTGCGTGCCGACGCCGTACGCATCCACCGGCGCCGCCCGCAGCGCGGCGATCGCGTACTCGTCGAGGTCGCTGGTGACCACGATGCGCGTCTTGGCGGCGCCGAGTTCGTCCAGCTGGCGGCGCACCCGGTGGGCGAGCAGCAGCAGGTCGCCGGAGTCGAGCCGTACCGCGCCCAGTTCGGGGCCGGCCAGCTCGACCGCGGTGCGGACCGCCTCCGCCACGTCGTACGTGTCCACCAGCAGCGTGGTGTCCTTGCCCAGCGCGGCGATCTGCGCCGCGAAGGCGTCGCGCTCGCCGTCGTGCAGCAGCGTGAAGGAGTGCGCGCTCGTGCCCACGGTCGGGATCCCGTACGCCTGCCCCGCCCGCAGGTTGGAGGTGCTGGCGAACCCGGCGATGTACGCCGCCCGCGCCGCGGCCACCGCGGCCTGCTCGTGCGTGCGCCGGGACCCCATCTCGATGCACGGCCGGCCGGCGGAGGCGGAGGTCATGCGGGACGCCGCCGCGGCCACCGCGCAGTCGTGGTTGAGCACCGACAGGATCAGCGTCTCCAGCAGCACCGCCTCGGCGAAGGTGCCCTCGACGACGAGGATCGGCGAGCCGGGGAACCAGCACTCGCCCTCCGGGTAGCCGTACAGGTTGCCGCGGAAGCGGTAGTCGCCCAGCCAGTCGAGGGTCGCCTGCCCCACCACGCGGTTCTCGGCGAGGAAGGCGAGCGTCGCGTCGTCGAACCGGAACGCCTCGACGGCGTCGAGCAGGCGGCCGATCCCGGCCACCACCCCGTAGCGGCGGCCCTCGGGCAGGCGCCGGGCGAAGACCTCGAACACCGAGCGCCGGTGCGCCGCGCCGCTGCGCAGCGCGGCCTCGACCATCGTCAGCTCGTAGTGGTCGGTGAGCAGGGCGGTCCCGGCGGCGTCGGTGCCGGTGGCGTTCGTGGCGCCGGCGGCCCGGGCGGTGCCCGCAGTTGTCCCCGCAGTTGTCGCGGCAGTCCCCATCGCGTTCATAGGAGCGAGCATAGCACCACTACTCGTCAGAGTGACGATTAGTCGGCGGCGTTTTGCCGGGAGGCTCCCGCGGGGCACGTTCGCCTGGGCCAACCGCTGATGGGAGCATGGAGCCCATGAGTGTCGCGCCCGTCGAGGTCGAGAAGCCGGATTCGGACGAAAAGATCCTTCCCGACACACCGTGGGTCTGCATTGTGTGGAACGACCCGATCAACCTCATGTCCTACGTGACGTACGTCTTCCGGAGCTACTTCGGCTACTCGAAGAAGAAGGCCGAGAAGCTCATGCTCGACGTGCACAACAAGGGCCGGGCCGTCGTCTCCTCGGGCACCCGCGAGGAGATGGAGCGCGACGTCAACGCCATGCACGGGTACGGCCTTTGGGCCACCGTCCAGCACGACAAGTGAGCACCGGGAGAAGCTGAGCAGTGAACGGCCATTTCGTACGCGGGCGCACGGGCCGACCCGAGATCGTCCTCGACGAGCTGCACGGCCAACTGCTGGCCGACCTCTGCCGCCAGGTGATCGAGCTGGTCGAGCCCAAGCCGGGTCCCGGCGAGTCCGAGGGCGACCAGCTCGCGCGCGAACTGGGGCTCGACGGCCTCGACTGGAGCGGCCTGGACGACGGCGACGCGAAGGCCGCGCCGCGCACCGCCCCCGACGACCCGGTGCTGGCCCGGCTGCTGCCCGACGCGTACCGCGACGACCCGGACGCAGCTTCGGAGTTCCGCCGCTACACCGAGAACGACCTGCGGCTGCGCAAGTGCGACAACGCCCGCACCGTGCGCGCCGACATCGCCGCGTCCGGGGCCGAAGGGCACATCGTCCTCGACGAGCGGCACACGCAGGCGTGGCTCGGCGCGCTCAACGACCTGCGCCTCGCCCTCGGCACCAACCTCGGGGTGACCGAGGACCTGGACACCTTCGCCGAGAGCCTGGAGCCGGACGACCCCCGGCTCGCGATGCTCGCGGTCTACCACTGGCTCGGCATGCTCCAGGAGTCGCTGGTGGAGTCGCTGACGCCGTGACGCCCTCGCGTGCGTACCCTCGACGCATGCTGACGATCACCACCGAACTGCGCGACCAGATCGTCGCGCACGCCCGTGCCGACCACCCCGACGAGGCGTGCGGCGTCGTCGCCGGCCCCGAGGGCGGCGACCGCCCGGAGCGCTTCATCCCGATGCTCAACGCGGCCCGCTCGCCCACGTTCTACGAGTTCGACTCGGGCGACCTGCTGGCGCTGTACCGCGAGATGGACGACCGCGACGAGGTGCCGGTGGTCATCTACCACTCGCACACCGCGACCGAGGCGTACCCGTCGCGGACGGACGTCTCGTACGCCTCGGAGCCGTTCGCGCACTACGTGCTGGTGTCCACGCGCGAGACGGGCAACCACGAGGGGCCGTACGAGTTCCGGTCCTTCCGGATCGTGGACGGCGAGATCACCGAGGAAGAGGTCAGGTTCGTCGACGCGTACTGAGCGCCCGACTGAGCATCCGACGGAGCACCCGACCAGCACCCGATTCATGGCTTTCGGTGCCTTTGTCATCACCTGGTGCCGCGTATCGTCTCGGCATACGAAATACCGCGTTCCAACATGCGAGAGGCCCTCGGAACGGCCGGAGCGGAATGGCTAGCATGACGATATGCGTTACGCAGGCATGGACATGACGACCACGGGCCCGGGCACCGCCCCCGGCGCGCTCTTGGTCGCGCGCCTGCACGTCGACCTCGGTCGACTGTCCAGCGCACTCTGTCGCGCCCTGCCTCAGGGCTGACCCAGGCCGCCGCCCGCGGAACCCGCGTCCGGCCCCGCACCGGCAGCCCCAGCCCGTCGCGCATCCGGCCGTGCCGGAGCGACCCCTTGCCTGCACTCACGTACCCGCATTCTTGGAGCGCCCCATGGCCATCGAGGTCCGCATCCCGACCATCCTCCGCGACTACACCGGCGGAGCGAAGGCCGTCGAGGGATCCGGCAAGTCCATCGACGAGCTGATCAACGACCTGGAGTCGCGCCACGCCGGCATCCGGAACCGCCTCGTCGAGGAGGACGGGTCCCTGCGGCGCTTCGTCAACGTCTACCTGAACGACGAGGACATCCGCTTCATCGACGGCATCTCCTCGGCGCTCGACGACGGCGACACCGTCACGATCCTCCCGGCCGTGGCCGGCGGCGCCTGACATGCGCTACGACTCGCTGATCGACGCGGTCGGCCGCACCCCGCTGGTCGGCCTGCCGCGTCTGTCGCCGTCGCCCGAGGTCCGCATCTGGGCCAAGCTGGAGGACCGCAACCCCACCGGCTCGGTCAAGGACCGCCCGGCGCTGCACATGATCGAGGCCGCCGAACGCGACGGCCTCCTCACCCCGGGCTGCACCATCCTGGAGCCCACCAGCGGCAACACCGGCATCTCGCTGGCGATGGCCGCCCGCCTCAAGGGCTACAAGATCGTCTGCGTGATGCCGGAGAACACCTCCGACGAACGCCGCGAACTGCTGCGCATGTGGGGCGCCGAGATCATCTCCTCGCCCGCCGCCGGCGGCTCCAACACCGCCGTGCGCGTCGCCAAGGAGCTGGCCGCCGAGCACCCCGACTGGGTCATGCTCTACCAGTACGGCAACCCCGCGAACCCGGACGCGCACTACACCACCACCGGCCCCGAGCTGCTGGAGGACCTGCCCACCATCACGCACTTCGTGGCGGGCCTCGGCACCACCGGCACCCTCATGGGCGTCGGCCGCTACCTGCGCGAGAAGGTCCCCGGCGTGCAGATCGTCGCCGCCGAGCCGCGCTACGACGACGTCGTCTACGGCCTGCGCAACCTCGACGAGGGCTTCATCCCCGAGCTGTACGACGCCGAGGTGCTCACCACCCGCTTCTCGGTCGGCTCCACGGACGCCGTCCGGCGCACCCGCGAACTCCTCGAACACGAGGGCATCTTCGCGGGCGTCTCCACCGGCGCCGCGCTGCACGCCGCACTCGGCGTGGCCCGCAAGGCGGTCAAGGCCGGCGAACGCGCCGACATCGCCTTCGTCATCGCCGACGGCGGGTGGAAGTACCTGTCGACCGGCATCTACACCGCCGCGTCCACCGAAGAGGCCATCGAGCGCCTGCACGGCCAGCTCTGGGCCTGAGCGGGGCCGGGGTCGGAGCCGGGGCCGAGGGCGCCCGCCCCCGCGGAGGATCCGCCAGGCACGCACCAGGCCCGTACGCCGTCCGCGTACGGGCCTTGGGTGATTCCCGACACAGCGGGGGTGAGCCCTCCGGGGAACGGGCCGACCGGAACGTACCCTCCTGTATGTGGCAGAACTGAGCGACGCACCCATCGGCATTTTCGACAGCTCCTTCGGGGGCCTGACCGTCGCGCGCGCGGTGCTCGACCAGCTGCCCCACGAGCCGATCCGCTACCTCGGCGACACCGCCCGGCAGCCCTACGGCCCGCGGCCCATCGCGGAAGTCCGGGCGTACGCCCTCGAATGCCTCGACCAGCTCGTCGACCAGGGCGTCAAGGCCCTCGTCATCGCCTGCAACAGCGCCAGCGCCGCCATGCTGCGCGACGCCCGCGAGCGCTACCAACTGCCGGTCATCGAGGTGATCCACCCGGCCACCCGCCGCGCCGCGGCCGCGACCCGCAACGGCCGGGTCGGCGTCATCAGCACCGCGGCGACCAAGCAGTCGATGGCGTACGAGGACGCCTTCGCCGCCGCCCCGCACATCACCGTCACCTCCCAGGCGTGCCCGCGCTTCGTCGAGTTCGTGGAGGCCGGCACCACCGGCGGCGACGAACTGCTCAAGGCCGCCCACGAGTACCTGGACCCGCTCACCGAGGCCGAGGTCGACACCCTCATCCTCGGCTGCACGCACTACCCGCTGCTCACCGGTGTCATCAGCTATGTCATGGGCGAGAACGTCACCCTGATCACCAGCAGCGAGGAAACGGCCAAGGACGTCTACAAGGTCCTGGCCGCGCACAAGCTCATGCGCGACCCCACCCTCCCCGAGCCCGAGCACCGCTTCCTGACCACCGGCAACCCCGCCCAGTTCCGGGAGATCGGCCGACGGTTCCTGGGCCCGGAACTCACCCACGTAGACGCCCTGGGGGCGACCGTATGAAACTCACCGTCGTCGGATGCTCGGGCAGTTATCCGGCCCCCGACTCGCCGTGCTCGTGCTACCTCGTCGAGGCCGACGGCGTACGCGTGCTCCTCGACCTCGGCAACGGCGCCCTCGGCAGCCTCCAGCACCACACCGATCTCGGCGCGATCGACGCCGTCGTGCTGTCCCACCTGCACGCGGACCACTGCCTCGACCTGTGCGGCTACTTCGTGTACCGCAACTACCACCCCGAGGGCCGCCTGCCGCTGCTGCCGGTCTGGGGGCCGGAGGGCACCGCGGCCCGGCTCTCGCGCGCGTACGACATAGCCGGGGAGCCCAGCCTCACCGAGGCGTTCTCGTTCCACGACGTCCACCCCGGCGTCTTCGAGATCGGGCCGTTCCGGTTCACCGCCGGGCACGTCAACCACCCCGTCGAGTCGTTCGCGTACCGCATCGAGGCCGGCGGCACCAACCTCGTCTACTCCGGCGACACGGGCGACAGCGACACCCTCGTCGAACTCGCCCGCGACACCGAACTGCTGCTGTGCGAGGCCTCGTTCGTCGACGGCCGCGACACCTACCCCGACGTGCACCTGAACGGCCGCGAGGCCGGCGAGCACGCGGAACGGGCGGGCGCCCGACGGCTGGTGCTCACGCACATCCCGGAGTGGACGGACGGCGAGCGCAACCTCGCCGACGCGCGCAAGGCGTACTCCGGCACCGCCGACCTGGCCCGGCCGGGAGCGGTCTACGAGGTGTGACGCCGCCGTTGCCGCCCGCGGGCGCCGGACCCGGGGCCGGACCCGGGGACGGCGAACCCGCGGACCGCAGCGCCGGGCCGGACCGCCGCGGGCCAACGCCTAGGCTGAGGGCATGTCACGAGCAGACGGCCGTACCCCCGAGCAGCTTCGCCCGATCGCCTTCCACCGCGGATGGCTCGACCACGCCGAGGGCTCCGTCCTCGTCGAATTCGGCCGCACCCGCGTGCTGGTCGCCGCATCCGTCACCGAAGGCGTACCGCGCTGGCGCAAGGGCAGCGGGCTCGGCTGGGTCACCGCCGAATACTCGATGCTGCCGCGCGCGACCCACTCGCGCAGCGACCGCGAGTCGGTCAAGGGCCGTATCGGCGGCCGGACCCACGAGATCTCCCGGCTGATCGGCCGCTCGCTGCGCGCGGTCATCGACTACAAGGCGCTCGGCGAGACCACGATCCAGCTCGACTGCGACGTGCTCCAGGCGGACGGCGGCACGCGTACCGCCGCCATCACCGGCGCGTACGTCGCTCTCGCCGACGCGATCACGTGGGCCCAGCGCAACAAGCTCGTGAAGGCCAAGGCCGAGCCCCTGACCGGCACCGTCGCCGCGGTCAGCGTCGGCATCATCGACGGCGTCCCGATGCTCGACCTCCCGTACGAGGAGGACGTGCGCGCCGAGACCGACATGAACATCGTCTGCACCGGCGACGGACGCTTCGTCGAGGTGCAGGGCACCGCCGAAGGGGAGCCCTTCGACCGGGACTTGCTCAATCGGCTGCTGGACCTGGGGGCCGCCGGCTGCGCCGAACTCGCCCTGCTCCAGCAGATCGCGCTCGAGGAGACCGCGGACTGACCGCCGCCTGACCGGGTTTGTCCGTACTTGACCGGCTCGACCGGGCCCGCGGATAACGCCCCGGTTGCCAGTGTCACGAGGCTGCAACCGGGAGGGTGTGAAACGGCCACCGGCGCGGACGCAGAACGCCGGACTCCGCTACCTTCTGATCACCAGTCAGGCATATCTTCCCGCATATGAGGAGCATCATGTTCCGTGCCCACCGCGCCGTGCGTACGAGCGTCGCCGCTGTCGCCCTCGCCGCCGCCCTGTTCACGGCGACTGCGTGCTCTGAGGCGCAGAAGGCGATCGACTGCATCCAGCTCGGCACGCAGCTGGCCAACGACGTGTCGAACCTCCAGAGCGTCATCAACGACCCCGACGCCGCCGCCGAATCGCTCGAGAACATCACCAAGACCCTCAACAAGGCGGCCGGCGACGTCGACTCGCAGGACGTCAAGGACGCCATCACCGAGATGACCGCCCAGGTCACCCAGCTGAGCCAGCAGATCGCCAACAAGGAGACGCCGTCGATCGACGCGGTCTCGGTCCTGAAGACCAGCGCCAAGACCATCGGCGACGCCTGCACCAGCTGATCCGAGCTGACCCGGTCCGACCCGCGTTCGCGGGTCGGCCGCGGACCCGGCAGCCAGGCCGGTACCCGGGCCGGTACGGGGCGCCTCACGGCGCCGCGTACCGGCCCTCGGCTTGTCCCCGGCCTGTTCCCGGTCCGGTTCCGGCTTGTCCTCGGCCTGTCCTCGGTTTGCCCGGGCGGGGCCCTACCGGAAATCCGGCGGAGGTGCCCGGCGGATTTGCGTAGGCTTGCGGTCCATGAGCCGTCTTGTTCTCGCCACCCGCAACACCCACAAGGTCACCGAGCTCCAGCAGATCCTCAAGGACGCCGGACTCGACGTGGAACTCGTCGGCGTCGACGCGTTCCCGGACGTCCCCGACGTCCCCGAGACAGGCCTGACGTTCGCCGCGAACGCCCTGCTCAAGGCACACGCCGTGGCCCGCGCCACCGGCCTCCCGGCCGTCGCCGACGACTCCGGCCTGTGCGTCGAGGCGCTCAACGGCATGCCGGGCATCTTCTCCGCCCGCTGGTCCGGCACCCACGGCGACGACCGCGCCAACCTCGAACTCCTGCTCGCGCAGGTCTCCGACATCGCCGTCGAGCACCGCGCCGCGTACTTCGCCTGTGCCGCCGCCCTCGCCCTGCCCGACGGCACCGAGCGCGTCGTCGAGGGCCGCCTCAACGGCACCCTCACCTTCGCGCCGCGCGGCAGCGGCGGCTTCGGCTACGACCCGATCCTCCAGGTCGACGGCGACAGCCGCACCACCGCCGAGCTGACCCCCGACGAGAAGAACGCCGTCAGCCACCGCGGCAAGGCGTTCCGTGCGCTGGTCCCCATCGTCACCGAGCTGGTCACCGCCCGGTCGTGAGGCGGGCGTTCACGAATCGGTAAGGCCTGAGCACGGGCTTTCCGCGCCGCGCGGGGCGATGATGTGGGCACCACGACTGTGAGGAGTAGTCGCCGTGCCCCTCTCACCGGCCGTCCGGCGCGTGCTGACCGTGCACGGCCCCGCCGCTTTCTGCGGCGTGCTCGCGGGCGCGGCCGCGGTCGCCGCGTCGGAGTTCGCGGCGGCCTTCGTACGCCGCGAATCCGCACCCCTCGTCACGGTCGGCCAGTCCGTCATCGACCGCACGCCGCGCGGGCTCAAGGAATACGCGATCCGCGAGTTCGGCACCAACGACAAGCTGGTGCTGCAACTCTCCGTCGGCGTGCTCCTGCTGCTCTTCTCCGCCCTGCTCGGCGTCGTCGCCCGCCGATGGCTGTGGGCGGGCCTGGCCGGCGTCGGCCTGCTCGGCGTCCTGATAGTCGCCGCCGCGGTGTCGCGCCCGGCCGACAAGGGCACCGACATCATCCCCGCCCTCGTGGCGGCGGCAGTCGGCGCGGCGACCCTCACCGTCCTCACCAGACCGGAACTGGTGCGGGGCGAACCGCCTGAGGCGTACGACGACTTGGTCACCCGTCTCGGCGCCTCCGGCGCCACGGCTGCCGCGGCAACGCCGGGCCCCGCCGAAGCGCCCGCCACCGCCACGGCCACAGCACACCCGGCCGACCTCGCCGAACCCTCCCGCCGCACCCTCGTCCTCGGCACGGCCGGCGCCGCCGCGCTGCTCGCCGGCATCGGACGCTGGCTCCAGGACATCCGCTTCGACGTCAGCGGCTCCCGCGACGCGGTGGTCCTCCCGGCCCCGGCCGCCCCCGCCCCCGCGCAGCCCCTCGGCACCGAACTCGGCATCCCCGGCCTGAGCCCGCACATGACCCCCACCAAGGACTTCTACCGCGTCGACACGGCCCTCGTCGTCCCGGAAATCCGCGCCGAGGACTGGAAGTTGCGCATCCACGGGATGGTCGACCGGGAGATCGAGATCGACTTCGCGACGCTGTCCGCGCGGCCCACCATCGAGCGCCACATCACGCTGTGCTGCGTCTCCAACGACGTGGGCGGCCCGTACATCGGCACCGCCAAGTGGCTCGGCGTACCGCTGGCCGACCTGCTTCGCGAGGCGGGCGTACGTCCGGACGCCGACCAGCTGATCAGCCGCTCCTCGGACGGCATGACGATCGGCACCCCGACCGCCGTCGTCATGGACGGCCGGGACGCGATGCTCGCCATCGGCATGAACGGCGAACCCCTCCCGATAAAGCACGGGTTCCCGGTCCGCATGGTCGTCCCGGGCCTGTACGGCTACGTCTCCGCCTGCAAGTGGATCGTCGAGATAGAAGCCACCCGGTTCGCCGACTACGACGCGTACTGGGTCCCCCGCGGATGGGCGGCGCAAGGCCCCGTCAAGACGCAGTCCCGCATCGACACCCCCAAGAACATGTCCAAGGTCCCCCGCGGCCGCATCCCCGTCGCGGGCGTCGCCTGGGCCCAGCACAAGGGCATCGCCGCGGTCGAGGTCCAGATCGACGACGAGCCGTGGCAGACGGCCGAACTCGCCGCCGAGGACTCCCTCGACACCTGGCGCCAGTTCGTCTGGTACTGGGACGTCCCGCGCCCCGGCCCCCACCGCATCCGCGTCCGCGCCACCGACAAAACCGGCGAGGTCCAGACCGAGAAAGAGGCAGGCGTAGCCCCCGACGGCGCCACCGGCTGGCACACCCTCTCCCTGACCGTCACCTGACACGCAAAAGGGCGGCCACCCATTGGGTGGCCGCCCTTCCAAAGTGTGCGGCCGGTGGGATTCGAACCCACAAACCCGCAGGTCACGGGACCTAACCCCGCTGCGTCGCCTTTGCGCCACGGCCGCGTCTCGTAAATCCCCGGCGGTAGCCGGGGATCACGTACGGCTCATCGTAGTGGAGCCGCCGGGATGCCACCTGAAGTGCGTGAGGCATTCCGTCCGCAGAAGGTGTCGGTCTGGCTATGGCAGTTCGGGCACAGGTACCGCAGGTTCTCCGACCGGTTGTCTCGCCAGTCGCCGTTGATGTGGTCGACCTCGAGAATGATCGGCGCGCCGTGCGAGTCGACGATGCCGCACTTCGCACACTGAGGTGCGCGGCCGATTTCGGTAAGAGCACGCCGAAGCAGGTGGACCCGCTGGCGTTTGCTGCGATCGGGTTCGTGCCGCAGGATTTCGACACTGCTGAGCCGCGGCGCCGTCTTGCCCCGGTTGTGCGCCTGGCCCGGCAGGTTGGTGAGGTCGATCGAGTAATCGTCCGCCCAACGTCGGACCAGGCGGTAACCAGCCGACCCGTGCGGCAGCTCGAGAGCCCGGACAACTCCCGCGATGGACTGGGACTCAGCAACTGCTTCCCTGAGGCGGTCGGGATCGAGCCGACGTCGGGTGGTGAGTGCCCGGAAGTGGCTTGTGTCGATCGCGAATTCCGAGCACTGTGCCCTGATGCGGCCGTAGCTGCTGGGGGAGGGCTCCGCGCCGAGAGACCGCAGCATCTCCCGGAAACTGTGGCTAGTCGCAGCCGCTTCGGTGAGTTCGTCCCGTGTGTATGCAGGTGGCTTGTGGTGCTGTCCGCAGCGGGTGAAGTGGCTTGTGTCGATCCCGAATTGCTTGAGCTGGCGGCTGATGTGAGTGTGGTGGCCGCCGAGGATCGGCAGGCCCAGCTTGCGCAGTACCTCGCTGACGCTGCGGGACTCGGCGGCGAGCTCGGCCAGCCGTTCGGGCGGGTACTTGTAGAACCTGGCCATCGTGGTGCGTCCTCCCCGTAGAGGCGTGGTGACGGGTGCCCCTCGGGATGGCCAACGACGAACAGGTGTGCGGGTTTCGGTTTGTGATCGAACTATTTTCTGACTGCATGTCACGGGCCGGGGTCGGCACGACCCCGGCCCGAGACCCCCGGAGGGGTTACGCGGCGATTTTCAGGTCCTTGAGGAGCTTGGCGACGTGGCCGGTGGCTCGGACGTTGTACCAGGCTTGCTCGATCTTGCCGTTTTCGTCGACGACGAAGGTCGAGCGGATGACGCCGGTGACCTTCTTGCCGTACATGGTCTTCTCGCCGAAGGCGCCGTAGGCCTCCAGGGTCGACTTGTCCGGGTCGGAGAGCAGGGTGACCTTCAGCGACTCCTTGTCCCGGAACTTGCCGAGCTTTTCGGGCTTGTCGGGGGAGATGCCCAGGACGTCGTAGCCCGCGTCGGCGAGGAGGGCGAGGTTGTCGGTGAAGTCGCAGGCCTGCTTGGTGCAGCCGGGGGTGAGGGCGGCCGGGTAGAAGTAGACGATCACCTTGCGGCCCTGGTGGGCGGACAGGGAGACGTCGTCGCCCTCGGCGTTTTTGAGGGTGAAGGCGGGGGCGGTGTCGCCGGGCTGGAGTCGTACGCTCACCGGGGGCCTCTCTCTGGTCTCTGGTTCTCGGCCGGGGTTCCCGGCCGGGGGTTCTCGGAAGGCGCGGGGGCCTGACCCGGCCACGCTAGGTCCGGCTCCGAATCACGGCAAACACGATGTGCCGAGCGTCGCCAATTGCGCATCTGTTGCAGGTGCGACCGGTCCTCATAAAATCGGACGGCTCGGCGGTCGGCCAGAGGCCATGTGTTCGTTCGGAGGAGGTCCCAGTGCACGTACCCGATGGGTTCATCAACGCCCCTGTGTCGGTGGCTGCGGGGGTGGTCGCCGCCGCCGGTGTCGCGGTGTCGCTCCGCGGCGCGCGGCGTGAGCTGGACGAGCGGACCGCGCCGCTGGCCGGGCTGGTCGCGGCGTTCATCTTCGCGGTGCAGATGCTGAACTTCCCGGTCGCGTCCGGGACCAGCGGGCACCTGCTCGGCGGTGCTCTCGCGGCGATTCTGGTCGGGCCGTACACCGGTGTGCTGTGCATGTCGGTGGTGCTGCTGATGCAGGCGGTGTTCTTCGCGGACGGCGGGCTCAGCGCGCTGGGCGTGAACATCACGGTCATGGGCATCACGACGGCCGTGGTCGGCTACGGCCTGTTCCGGCTGCTGGCCGGGCTGCTGCCGCGTACGCGGCGGTCGCTGGGGGCCGCGTCGTTCGTCTCCGCGCTCGTCTCGGTGCCGGTGTGCGCCGCGGTGTTCACGCTGGTGTACGCGATCGGCGGCACGACCGACGTACCCATCTCGAAGGTGGCCGGCGCGATGGTCGGCGTGCACGTGCTGATCGGCATCGGCGAGGCGCTCATCACGGCCGCGACGATTTCCAGCGTGCTCGCGGTGCGCCCCGACCTCGTGTACGGCGCGCGCGGCCTCGTCCGCCCGCTCGAACTCCGCACGGGTGCGCAGGAGTCCGCCCCCGCCGCGCAGCAGGCTTGAGACCGGTCCGGGAAGAGGTCAGGGATATGGCGAAGATTCGTACGCGCACGCTGCTCATAGCCGGCGCGATCGTCGCGCTCGTCCTCGCGGGCATCGTGAGCTTCTACGCGAGTGCGCACCCGGACGGCCTGGAGAAGGTCGCGGGTGACAAGGGCATGGACACCAAGGTCGAGGAGCACGCGCTCGCCGACGCCCCGTTTGCGGACTACGGGGTCGAGGGCGTGGACAACGAGCGCCTGTCGGGCGGCCTGGCGGGCGTCCTCGGCGTGGCCGGGACGCTCGTCGTGGGCAGCGGCATCTTCTGGGTCGTCAAGCGCCGCGGCTCGGGTGGCGGCTCGGGTGGCGGTTCGGGCGACGGATCGGGCGCGGCAGCGGGCGAGGCGCGGGTCGGCGCGGCCGCCGAGGGGCCGTGACCCGGGCCGGTCGGCCGGGGGCGGCGCGCTGATGGGCGCCGGGCACGCGCACAACCTGTACCGGGCGGGCGACTCGCCGCTGCACCGGCTGCCGCCGCACTGCAAGTTGGTGGCGGTGGTGCTGTTCGTGTTCGCGGTCGTGGCGACGCCGCGCGAGCGGTTCTGGGCGTTCGGCGTGTACGCGCTGCTGCTCGCCGCCGTCGCCGCGGTCGGCCGCGTCCCGCTGGGGTACGTGCTGCGCCGCGTCGTGGTCGAGGTGCCCTTCGTGGCGTTCGCGCTCGCGCTGCCGTTCCTGGCGACCGGCCCCAAGACGGAGTTCCTGGGGCTGACGGTGAGCCACAGCGGGCTGTACGGCGCGTGGAACATCCTCGCGAAGGGCACGCTGGGCGTCGTCGCGTCGATCCTGCTCGCGGCGACCACGCCGCTGCGCGATCTGCTGCTCGGCATGGAGCGCCTGCGCATGCCGCAACTCCTCGTGCAGATCATGCAGTTCATGCTGCGGTACATGGACGTCATCAGCGGCGAGATGGGCCGGATGCGGGTCGCCCGCGAGTCGCGCGGCTTCGTGGCGCGCGACGTACGGCAGTTGCCGGTGGTCGCCAAGTCGGCCGGGGCGCTGTTCATCCGCTCCTACGAGCGCGGTGAGCGCGTGCACCTCGCGATGCTCAGCCGGGGCTACGAGGGCACGATGCCGCGCATCGTGGAGGTCGAGGCGTCCGGGCGGCAGTGGGCCGCCGCGGCGGCGCTGCCGCTGGCTGCCGCGCTGGCCTGCGCGGCGGCGTGGCTGGGCGGTGGGTGAGGATGGGCGCCATGGGTGAGACGACGGGGACCGAGGCGGAAGCAGCCGCGCGGGCACGCGTACCGGCACAGGAACACGCACAGCAACATGCACAGGAACGCGCACAGCCGGGCGGCACGACGGGCACAGAGAGCGGTTCGGCGGTCCCCGGCGTCCCCGCGTCGCTGGAGGTCGAGGGCCTGGCCTTCGCGTACCCCGACGGGCATCAGGCGCTCTTCGGCGTCGACATGCGGGTCGAGCGCGGCGAGCGCGTCGCGCTGCTCGGGCCCAACGGCGCGGGCAAGACCACCCTTGTCCTGCACCTGAACGGCATCCTCTCGGCGGCGACCGGGAACGGGCGCGGCACCGTTCGCGTCGCGGGCCTGGAGGTGGCGAAGCCGAACCTGCGGGAGATCCGCCGCCGGGTCGGCATCGTCTTCCAGGACCCGGACGACCAGTTGTTCATGCCGTCCGTGCGCGAGGACGTCGCCTTCGGTCCGGCCAACCTCGGGCTGCGCGGCGCGGAGCTGGACGAGCGGGTGGCCGAGGCGCTCGGCCGGGTGGGCATGGAGCGGTACGCCGACCGGCCCCCGCACCACCTGAGCTTCGGGCAGCGCCGCCGTGTGGCGGTGGCGACGGTGCTCGCGATGCGGCCGGAGATCCTGGTGCTGGACGAGCCGTCGTCCAACCTGGACCCGGCGAGCCGCCGCGAGCTGGCGGAGATCCTGGACGGGCTGGACGTGACCGTGCTCATGGTCACCCACGACCTGCCCTACGCGCTGGAGCTGTGCCCCCGCGCGCTCGTCCTCTCGGGTGGTGTCATCGCGGCCGACGGGCCCACGCGCGAACTGCTCGCGGACCGCGAGCTGATGGACGCCCACCGGTTGGAGCTGCCGTACGGGTACGCCCGCCCGGACTGCGACCACTGCGCGCCGCGCGACGCCCGCCCGGGTCCGTGGGGCCGCCCCGGACCCGGGCCCACCTGCGAGGTCGAACACGGCTGAGAACCACCCGGATGCCGCGTCCAGGTCCGGATACCTGCTTGACTTGGGGGCACACGCGGAAGACGGCGTGATCGGTGGTGCGGCAGCGGAAGCGAGAGGACGGGCTGTGGGCGAGAACGGGCACGGCGGGCCGGAGCGTTCTGCGGCGGACTTGGAGCGGGCCGGCCGGGCGGCTCTGGGGCGCCAGGTGACGGTCCAGGCGGAGAAGACCCGGGTGGAGCCGGTCAACGGTTCGGCCGGGGCGGAGGTGAACGCCGCGCCGCGTACCCCGCAGGAGATCGAGGCGGACATCGAGCGCGCGCGGACGAACCTCGCGGCGACGCTGGACGAGTTGGTGGACCGGGTCAAGCCGGCGAACGTCGCGCGGCGTACCTCGGACAAGGTCCGGGCGCAGTTCGTCGACACCGACACCGGTGCCCCGCGCATGGAGCGCATCGCGCCGATCGCGGGGGGCGTGGTCGGGCTGGTCGTGCTGGTGGCGCTGCTCAAGCGCCGCGGCGGCGACAAGAAGAAGTACAAGACGAAGTAGCCGGTACGCGAGGGCGGATCCGGGCGGCTGTCCGGATCCGATCCCGCCCTGGTGTCACACTCGGGCGCTCGGGCGGGTACTTTTCATGCGTGAGTTCCGACGCGTCCCAGACTTCCGCTTCCCGTTCCCAGGACAGCACCGCCGGCCTCGGTGAGAAGCTGCCCATCCGCATGCTGCACGACCGCGTCCTGGTCCGCCAGGACGCCGGTGAGGGGGACCGCCGTTCCAGCGGCGGCATTCTGATCCCGGCGACCGCGCAGGTGGGCAAGCGGCTTGCGTGGGCCGAGGTGATCGCGGTGGGCCAGAACGTGCGCACCGTCGAGCCGGGCGACCGGGTGCTGTACGACCCCGAGGAGCGTGCCGAGGTCGAGGTGCGCGGAGTGGCGTACGTGCTGCTGCGCGAGCGCGACCTGCACGCGGTGGCGGCCGAGCGGGTGGAGGCCTCCGGCGAGGCGACCGGCCTGTACCTCTGAGCCGGTACGTCTCAGCCCGCAACTCCCAGCCTCCGAGTCCTCCGGGCCCGTGGTCGGCGCCGTGCGGTGACGAACCTCACCGCGGTCCGGTTTTGCCTCCCGGCGGCCGTTTGAGAGGCTGGAGGCGGCCGGACCGGTTCATGGTCCCGCCCCCGACGAGGTGCGACGTACCGGGCCACGACGACGACGCGTGTGAGGTGCGTTGTCATGGCGTGGGTCCTGCTCGGTATCGCCGGCGTTCTCGAGGTCGGCTGGGCGATCGGCCTGAAGTACACCGAGGGCTTCACGAAGCTCGTCCCCAGTGTCCTGACCGGGCTCGGCATCGCCGGGAGCATGGTGCTGCTGTCGATGGCCGCCAAGACGCTGCCGATCGGCACGGCGTACGGCGTATGGGTCGGCATCGGTGCGGTGGGCTCCGGCCTGCTGGGCATCGTCATTCTCAATGAACCCGCAACGGCCGCAAGGCTGTTCTTCCTCAGCCTGATGGTCGTCGCGATCGTCGGCCTGAAGTTCACCGGTGGCGCGGGCCACTGACGCCGCTTCCCGCCGCCCCTTCCCACGCAACGCGCCCCGCCACTGACCGGCGGGGCGCGTTTCTGCCAGGATGGCCGCCCTGAGGGGCCGTCGACGGGCGGCCCGGGAGGGGAGTCGAGCGGACATGGTGCCTCGCCGAATAGTGGTCGTCGCGTTGGCGGCCACCGCGCTGGTGGGCCTGCTCTTCGGCGCGGTTTTCGGAGTGCTGGGCGGTGGGGACGACGACAAGTCGCCCGCCGCGGCGGTGTCGCCGACGTCCACGCCACCCGGCCCGTCCCCGCTCGCCGTGGCACCGTCGAGTGCCCCGCCGTCCTCGGGTGCGCCGTCCACCAGTGCGAGCCCGAGCAAGTCGCCCACGACGTCCAAGCCGCCGGCGCTCAAGCCCGGGACGACGTACGTCGTGACGGTCGGCGGCCGGGCGATGGACGTGTACGGGGGCGACAAGTCCGACAACACGCCCGTCATCGTCTTCGCGTCGAACCCCGACAAGGCGAACCAGCAGTGGACCGTGCACGACGCGGGCGACGGGTACGTGTACCTGGTCTCGCGCGTGAGCAACAAGTGCCTCGACATCGGGGGCGGCCACGCGGTGCAGGACAAGTGCGGCCAGGAGCGCCAGCAATGGCAGGTGCAGCCGCGCGGCAAGGGGTTCGTGCTGGTGAACCGGGGCGGTCAGGCGCTGGGCATCGGCGACCAGGTCCGGGGGCAGCAGGGGCTGCGCCTGGTGCCCGCCGCGAGCGGCGCGGTCTGGACGTTCACGCAGGCGGGCTGACCGACGCGGCACGGCCGGGGCCTGGTGCCGCGTCGGTCGCCCGGGTCGCGTCCGTCGCGTCGGTTGCGTCCGCGGTTTTCCGGATCAGCCGCCGTTGTAGAGCTTCGAGACGCGCGCACCGAGGTCCGCGTCGACGTTCGTCCAGTACTCGATCACCTTGGGGAGGATCTCCGGGGTGACCGGGCCGTCGCTCTTCATGTGGCCGACGATGTTCGAGGCCAGGTGCTCGCGGTCGGTCTCGGACATGACGTTGCGGTAGAGCGCGCCGGGCTGGCCGAAGTCGTCGTCCTCGGCGTGCAGGCGGTACGCGGAGCGGATGATCTCGCCGGTCACCTCGTACCCCTCGTGCGCGAACTGCTCGGGGGCCGCGACGGGTCCGCCGTACGAGTTCGGCGCGTACACCGGGTCGCCGTAGTTCTCGTACCGCATGGCGCCGTCCTTGTTGTACGAGTGGACGGGCACCTTGGGCCGGTTGACCGGCAGTTGCAGGTAGTTCGGGCCGATCCGGTACCGGTGGGTGTCCGGGTAACTGAACAGACGTCCCTGCAGCATCTTGTCGGGGCTCGCCGCGATGCCCGGGACCAGGTTGGCGGGCTCGAACGCGGCCTGCTCGACCTCGGCGAAGTAGTTCTCCGGGTTGCGGTTCAGCGTCATCGTGCCGATGTCGATCGGCGCGAAGTCGCCGTGCGGCCACACCTTGGTGAGGTCGAACGGGTTGAACCGGTAGTCCGCGGCCGCCTCGAACGGCATGACCTGCACCTGGAGCGTCCAGGACGGGTGGTCGCCGGACTTGATCGCGGTGTGCAGGTCGCGGATGTGGAAGTCGCGGTCCTCGCCGGCCATGGCGGCGGCCTCGGCGTCGGTGAAGTTCTCGATGCCCTGGTTCGTCTTGAAGTGGTACTTGATCCAGAACTTCTCGCCGCCCGCGTTGATCCACATGAAGGTGTGCGAGCCGAAGCCGTGCATGTTGCGCCAGGTCCGGGGCGTACCGCGGTCCGACATCAAGAACGTGACCTGGTGGGCCGAGGCGGGCGTACCGGTCCAGAAGTCCCACTGCATGTTGTGGTCGTGCAGGTGGGTGTCCTGGCGGCGCTTCTGCGAGTGGATGAAGTCCGAGAACTGGCTGGGGTCGCGGATGAAGAAGATCGGCGTGTTGTTGCCGACGAGGTCGTAGTTGCCCTCTTGGGTGTAGAACTTGATCGCGAATCCGCGCGGGTCGCGCACGGTGTCGGGGAACCCGAGTTCGCCGGCGACCGTGGAGAAGCGCAGGAACAGCGGGGTCTCGCGGCCGGGCTGGAAGAGGTCGGCCTTGGTGTACTGGCTGACGTCCTCGTTGATCTTCAGGATGCCGTGGGCGCCGCCGCCTTTGGCGTGGACGACGCGCTCAGGCACCCGTTCCCGGTTGAACTGCGCCATCTTCTGGATCACATAGTGGTCCTGCATCAGAAGCGGGCCGTTGCTGCCCACCGACTGGGAGAATTCGTCGCTCGGGGCGGCGATGCCGGCGTCGGTGGTGGTCGTGGGCCGATCGGTCATCACTTTCACTCTTTCTGGGTGGGAGACCCTGGACCGGCGGCCGAAGCGCGGCAGTCCGGGCAGCGGCCCCAGAAAGTGACCTCGGCTTCGTCCAGGTCGTAACCGTGCGCGTCGTCGGGGGTCAGGCACGGCGCCGCACCGACGACGCAGTCCACGTCCTCGACGGCGCCGCATCCCCGGCACACGATGTGGTGATGGTTGTCCCCCGTGCGCGCTTCGAAACGGGCCGGATGGTCGGCGGGGACGATCCGCCGGGCGAGACCCGCGCGGACGAGCGCGTGGAGTGTGTCGTACACCGCCTGCGTCGAGACGCTGCCGAGCCGGCTTCGCGCGGCGCGCGCCAACGACTCCGCGTCGCTGTGCGGCCGACTCCGGATCAGGTCCAGGATCGTGGCACGCGCGGCGGTGACCCTCAGCCCCGCCTTGCGCAGCTGATGGGGTATGTCCTCGCGGGACGTCCCGGCCATGACTTCCAATATAGGAACATTCTGGACTAGTTCAAGAGAACGCGCATGATCAGAATGTGCTGGCGCCAAATTTGCGGCGAATCACCAGGTTGGAGCAGTTCCGGAAGGTCCGAACGGGCTCGCGGACGGGCTCGCCGGAACAACACGCATGCTGGTCACGTTGCCCCTTGACGTGCCTTCTCATGCCTCGACTCCGTCGATACCGCTGTCCGTGCTGGACGTCGCCCCGGTCGGAACCGGCTACACCGCGACCGAGGCGCTCCGCACCACGACCGAGCTCGCGCGGCGTGCCGAGCAGTGGGGCTACCACCGGTTCTGGGTGGCCGAGCACCACAACATGCCGGGCATCGCCAGTTCCTCGCCGCCGGTCCTGCTCGCTCATCTGGCCGCGCACACCACGACGCTGCGGCTCGGTTCGGGCGGCGTCATGCTGCCCAACCACGCGCCGCTGGTCGTCGCGGAGCAGTTCGGCACGCTCCAGGCCCTGCACCCCGGGCGCATCGACATCGGCCTCGGGCGGGCGCCGGGCACCGACCAGCACACCGCGAGGGCGCTGCGGCGTACCGCGGAGGCGTTGTCGGTGGACGACTTCCCGCAGCAGCTCGGGGAGCTGATCGGGTTCCTGACCGGGTCGTTCCGCGAGGACCACCCGTACTCGCGCATCCACGCGGTGCCCGGGCCGGCGTCCGGCATCGAGCCGGGCGGCGAGCGGGACGCGTCGCGGGCGCCGATCTGGCTGCTCGGGTCGAGCGGCTACAGCGCGCAGCTGGCGGGCATCCTGGGCATGCCGTTCGCGTTCGCGCACCACTTCAGCGGCGAGCACACGCTGCCGGCGCTGGCGCTGTACCGGGAGCACTTCCAGCCGTCGGAGGACCTCAAGGAGCCGTACGCGATGATCGCCGCCGGCGTGATCGCGGCCGGCACCGCGGAGGAGGCGGAGCGGCTCGGCCGCGCGCAGGCGCTGGGCATGTTGCGGCTGCGCAGCGGGCGGCCGGGCCTCCAGCCGAGTCCGGAGGAGGCGGAGGAGTACCCGTGGTCGCCCGCAGAGCGCGACTTCGTGGACTCGTACCAGCGCCAGCACGTGATCGGCGACGCCGACGCGGTGCGGCGCGGGCTGCACGACCTCGTCGAGCGGACCGCGGTCGACGAGCTGATGGTGATCAGCAATGTGCACGGGCACGCGGCGCGCCTCGCGTCGTACGAGATCATCGCCCGCGAGTGGGGTCTGCCCGGCGTGTGACGGGCCCCGGGCTCGGACGGGCGCCCGGGCGGGCCGGCGGACGGCTGACCGGGCTCGGGCGGGCTCGGACGGGCTCGGGCAGCCGGTTCAGACGAGCGACTCGCGCCAGGCCCGGTGGAGGGCGCCGAAGCGCCCCTCGCCGCCGGTCGCGCCCGTTCCCGAGGCCTTCCCCGTGCCCGCCACGAGGTCTTCCGGCGTGCCGTCCTCGACGATCCGGCCGTCGTGGACGACGAGCACGCGGTCGGCGATCTCGACGGTCGACAGGCGGTGCGCGATGATCACCGCGGTCCGCCCCTCCAGAACGGTCGCGAGTGCGCTCTGCACCGCCCGTTCGCCCGGGATGTCGAGCGACGAGGTCGCCTCGTCCAGGATCAGCACCGCGGGGTCGGCGAGCAACGCCCGTGCGAAAGCCACGAGTTGGCGCTGCCCCGCGGACAGCCGCGCGCCGCGCTTGCGCACGTCGGTGTCGAAGCCCTCCGGCAGCGCCGCGATGAAGTCGTATGCTCCGAGCGCCCGCGCCACCTCCTCGACCTCCTCGCGCGTGGCGTCCGGCCGTCCGATGGCGATGTTGTCCGCCACCGACCCGCTGAACAGGAACGACTCCTGGGTGATCATCGTCAGCTCGCCGCGCAGCTGAGGCGTCGTCAACTCGCGTACGTCGACGCCGTCCAGCCGCACGGCGCCCGCGGTGGGGTCGTAGAACCGGGCGAGCAGCTTGGCCACCGTCGACTTGCCCGCGCCCGTCTCGCCCACCAGGGCGACGGTCTGTCCGCCCGGGATCGTCAGGTCGAGCCGCGGCAGCACGGTCACCCCGTCCTGGTAGCCGAACCGGACGTCCTCGAAGGCCACCGTGCGCCCCTTGCCGGAACGCCCGGGCAGCGTCCCGGGTTCGGCCGGTTCGGCGACGCCCGGCCGGTGGGCGAGCAGCCCGGCGATCTTCTCCAGGCCGGCCGCGGCCGTCTGGTAGGTGTTGAGCGACAGCGCGAGGTCGTCCAGGGGCTCGTACATGCGTCGGACGTAGAGCGCGACGGCGGCGAGGACACCGAGGTCCAGGCTGCCCTCGGCGACCCGGAAGGCGCCCACGACCAGTGCCCCGACCAGGGTCAGGTTGCCGATGAGCAGGAGCGTCGGGGCGAACCACGCGAACAGCACCAGGGTTTCGGTGTTGACCTCGGTGTAGCGGCGGTTGAGGACGCGGAAGATCCCCGCGTTGCGGGGCTCGCGCCGGAACGCCTGCACGGCGCGGATGCCGTTCAGGGTCTCGATGTACTGCGTGGTCATGGCCGCGCTGGTGGTGCGTGTGGCCCGGTACGCCCGTGCGGAGCGCCGCGTGTACCAGACCGTCGCCACCGACAGGGGGACGAGGCCGGCCAGGACGAGCAAAGCCAAGGGCACGTCCAGCACGAACAGGAAGCCCAGCGACACCCAGAACGTCAGCAGCGCGGTGGTCAGTCCGTCCAGTCCGTCGTCGACCAGCTCCTGCACGGCGTCGACGTCGCTGGTGGCGCGCGACACGATGCGCCCCGAGGTGTAGCGCTCGTGGAAGTCCAGGCTGAGGCGTTGCGCGTGGTCGAAGATGCGGGTGCGCAGGTCGAGCAACACGCCCTGGCCCGCCCGGGCGGCGATGACCTGGAAGGCGAACTGGGCGCCGGCGGTGACGAGTCCGCACGCCGCGTAGGCGACGGCGATCCAGATCAGCGTGCTGTGGTCGCCCGCGAGGGCGTCCGGGACCGCGCGGTCGATCGCGAGGCCGATCAGCAGAGGCCCGGCGAGCATCGCGGCCTGGGCCAGCAGGCTGACGAGTGCCGCGGCGACCAGCGTGCCGCGGTACGGGGCCAGCAGGGAGACCAGCAGTCGGCGTGCGTCGCCGGTGCGGGGCCTGCCCAGGTCGGCGTGGGGCGTCCCGCCGTCCTCGGCGTCGGCCTCGCCGTCGGACGGACGGGAGTTGATGCCGCGCCACGACATGATGCCGGCGTGGTCGTCCTCGGGTCCGGAGGCAGGCCGCCGGCGTTTGTCGGGGCGGCGCGGCTGCGCGGAGTCGGTGGTCACACTGCCTCCTCGGCCGGTGCGCGGTGCGTCCGCTCCCGGTCGGTGGTGCGGAACCGCGAGGTGTCCGCCGCCATCAGGTGCCGGTACGCGGGGCTGCGCTGGAGCAGTTGGTCGTGTGTCCCCACGACGGTGATGCGTCCGGAGTCCAGGACCGCGACGCGGTCGGCGAGTTGCACGGTGCTGGGGCGGTGGGCGACGACCAGGGCGGTGGTGGTGGACAGGACGCTGCGCAGTGCCTGTTCGACCTGCGCCTCGGTGTGCACGTCGAGTGCCGAGAGCGGGTCGTCGAGGACCAGCACGGCCGGTCGCGACACCACCGCCCGGGCCAGTGCCAGCCGTTGGCGCTGTCCGCCGGACAGGTCGAGGCCCTCCTCGCCGATGCGGGTGTCGAGGCCCCACGGCAGGTCGCGCGCGAACTCGGCCTGGGCGACGCGCAGGGCGCGTTCGACGTCCTCGTCGGTGCCTTCCGGGAACCCGAGGAGCACGTTCTCGCGCACGCTCATCGAGAACAGGACGGGCTCCTCGAAGGCGACCGACACGATGCGGCGCAGGCGTTCGAGCGGAAGGTCGCGCAGGTCGACGCCGTCGAGGGTGATGCGTCCGCCGGTGACGTCGTACAGGCGCGGCACGAGGGCGGTGAGGGTGGACTTGCCGCAGCCGGTGGGGCCGACCAGGGCGATGGTCTCGCCGGGGCGGACCGCGAGGTCGACGCCGTGCAGCAACTCCGGTGCGCCGGGCGGACTGTCGGGGAAGCGGAAGCGCACGCCCTCGAACGCGAGTGCCCCGGCCACCCGGACCGGGTCGATCGGGCGTTCGCGCTCGGGGATCTCGCCGTCCGCGTCCATGACCTCGAAGTAGCGGTCGGCGGCCGCCGCCGCGTCGGTGGTGGCCGCTAGCAGCCATCCGAAGGACTCGACGGGCCAGCGCAGGTTCATCACGATCGCGAAGAAGGCGACCAGTTCGCCGGTCGTCGCGGCGCCGTCCGCGACCTGGAGGACGCCGACCGCGAGGGCCGCGGCGACCATGAGTTCGGGGACGGCCACGAGGACTGCCCAGATGATGCCGACCAGCCGTGCCTTGTGCGTCTCGGTCCGGCGCAGGTCGCGGGTGAGGGCGGCGAACTTGCGCTCCATCGCCCGGTTGCGGCCGAACGCCTTGAGGACGCGGATGCCGAGGACCGACTCCTCCATGACGGTCGCGACGTCGCCGGCCTGGTCCTGCGCGCGGCGGGTGACGACGGCGTACCGCTTCTCGAAGAGGTGGCTGAGGACCATGACGGGGACGGCCACCAGGGTCACGATCAGCGCGAGGACCGGGTTCAGGGTGAACAGCAGGACGGACCCGACGGCGAAGGTCGCCGCGTTCACGAAGAGGAAGATGAGCACGAACGACAGGAACTGGCGGAGCTGGCCGAGGTCGCGCGAGGCGCGCGAAAGGAGTTGGCCGGACTGCCACTTGTCGTGGAAGGAGACCGGGCGGGTCTGGAGGTGCTCGTACAGGGCGTTCCGCATCGACTCCTCGACGCGGGGGAGCGAGCGGTGCGTGAGCATCCGGCGGATCCAGTAGAAGACCGCCTCCATGACGCCGAGGGCGAGCAGGAGCAGGGCCCAGGGCCACAGCGCGCCGGTGTCGCCGTCGGCGACCGGACCGTCCACGATCCCGGCGACGACCAGGGGGATCACCAGGCCGGTGGAGGTGGACAGGAGTGCCGCCAAGGCACTGCCGATCAGGCGACCGCGCACCGGACGGATGTACGGACGTAGCCGCAGGAGACTGGCGACGGTCGACCGTTTCGGCCTTGTGGGCTCAGTCGGCGTCGTGGACGTGGGGTCGGCCATGATCCCCGACCGTACGTCGGTCGCCCAAAACGGTCATCTGGTTTTCCGGCGGGTTAGTGTCCATTTGGAACTGCTCTCCGGCCGGTTCCCGGGAAGGTCCTCGGAAGTGCTCCCTGGAGGTGTCGCGCGTCATGACCGCTGGTTCCGGACCCGTCGCCGGCCTGCTGCTGGCCGCCGGAGGCGGGTCCCGTCTGGGCGGGCGGCCGAAGGCCCTGCTGCCGTTCCGCGGGCGACCCCTCGTGGAGCACGGCGTGCGGGTGCTGCGCGAGGGCGGCTGCGCGCACGTCTCGGTGGTGCTCGGTGCGGCGGCCGACGATGTACTCGCGGACGCGGATCTGACCGGTGCCCAGGTGGTCCGCAACGCGGAGTGGGGGACGGGGATGGGCTCGTCGTTGCGGGCGGGGCTGGCCGCGCTGCCGCGGGACGCGTCGGCGGTGGTCGTCACGCTGGTGGACATGCCCGGTGCGGGGGCCGCGGCGGTGGCTCGGTTGATCGGGGAACACCGCGTGCGGGGGGCGGAGTTGGCGGCCGCGGCGTACTATGGCCGGCGCGGCCACCCGGTGCTCTTCGCGTCGCGGTGGTGGGACGCCGTGGCCGCGGTTGCGCGCGGCGACGCCGGGGCGCGGGGCTTCCTGGCCGCGCATGCGGCGGACCTGCGGCTGGTGGAGTGCGGGGACGTCGCGGAGGCGTACGACATCGACACCCCGGACGACCTCGGCCGCCTCGGCTGAGACTGCGGGTCAGGCCTCGTCGGCCGCGTCCGGTGCGCCCCCGAGGGCGGCACCCAGGCGGGCGGCGATCTCCTGTGCGGTGGCCACGAGTTCCTTCTCGTCGATGGCCCGGATGCGGCCTTCGGGCCCGGAGACGGACAGTGCGGTGGCGGTCGGGGCGCCGGGGACGACGACGGCGATGCAGCGCACGCCGAGTTCCTGCTCCTGGTCGTCGACGGCGTAGCCGCGCTCCCGGATCGCGGCGAACTGCCTCAGCAGATCCGCCGGTTCGGTGACGGTGTAGGAGGTGTGCGCGGTGAGCGGCCCGGTGCCGAGCGTGCGGGCGGCCTGTTCCTCGGGGAGTTGCGCGAGCAGGGCCTTGCCGACGGCCGTGCAGTGCGGCTGCACGCGGCGCCCGACCTCGGTGAACATGCGCATCGAGTGGCGTGACGGCACCTGCCCGACGTACACGACCTCGCCGGACTCCAGGACCGCGAGGTTCGCGGTCTCGCCGGTCGACTCCATCAGCTCGGCGAGGTACGGCCGGGCCCACGAGCCGAGCAGGCGCCCGGCGGTCTCGCCGAGCCGGATCAGCCGCGGCCCGAGGGTGTAGCGGCGGGACGCGTCCTGCCGCAGGTAGCCCATGCGCACGAGCGTCTGCACGAGGCGGTGGATGGTCGGCATCGGCAGGCCGGACCGGGCCGCGAGGTCGCTCAGGCCCAGCACGCCGCCCGCGTCGGCGAGGACCTCGAGCAGGTCGAAGGCCCGTTCCAGGGACTGCACGCCCCCGGTTGCCCGCTCGGCCATCCTGACTCCTCCGCATGCCGGTGCCGGGTCCCCGTCCGCACGCGTCCGAGGACTTCTCAACAACTTGTTGAAATTCCGTATGTCAGAAACTAATGTCCACTCTACAGAACTCGCCGCGACCGGGAACGAGGAACGAGGACACCGATGTCGGCCCCAAGCCCTGGCTGCTCCATCACTCTGCGCGTCGAGGCGCCCGTCTCGATCGGCGCCGCGGGCCTCCTCACGACACGTGTCGGCGAGGCGGGCGCGGTGCTGACCGCCCTCGACGTGGTCGACTCGGGGCCCGACCGCCTCATGGTGGACCTGACCTGCGACACCGTCGACGGCCCGCACGCCGAGGCGGTCGCCAAGACGCTCGGCGACATCGCCGGCGTCACCGTGCACGAGGTCAGCGACCGCACCTTCCTGATGCACCTCGGCGGCAAGCTGGAGGTCGTCCCCAAGGTGCCGCTGCGGCACCGCGACGACCTGTCCCGTGCGTACACCCCCGGCGTCGCCCGGGTGTGCACCGCGATCGCCGAGAACCCGGAGGAAGCGCGCCGCCTGACGGTCAAGCGCAACACCGTCGCCGTGGTGACCGACGGCTCGGCGGTGCTCGGCCTCGGCGACATCGGCCCGGCCGCCGCACTGCCGGTGATGGAGGGCAAGGCCGCCCTCTTCAAGCAGTTCGCGGGCGTCGACGCGTGGCCGGTGTGCATCGACAGCCAGGACGTCGACGAGATCGTCCGCACCGTCGAGCTGCTGGCCCCGGTCTACGGCGGGGTCAACCTGGAGGACATCTCCGCACCGCGCTGCTTCGAGATCGAGCGGCGCCTGCGCGAACGCCTCGACATCCCGGTCTTCCACGACGACCAGCACGGCACCGCCGTCGTCGTCCTCGCCGCGCTCCACAACGCGCTCAAGGTCGTCGGCAAGGACATCCGCGACTGCCGCGTCGTCCTGTCCGGCGTCGGCGCGGCCGGCAACGCGATCATCCGGCTCCTGCTGCCGCTGGCGCCCAAGGAGATCGTCGCGTGCGGCCGGAACGGCGCCGTGCACCGCGCCCAGGAGGGCCTGGACGCGGACCGCCGGTGGGTCGCCGACAACACCAACGCCGAGGGCTTCTACGGCACCCTCGCGCAGGCCGTCGTCGGGGCCGACGTGTTCATCGGCGTCTCCGCCCCCAACCTCCTCACCGGCTCCGACATCGCCGCGATGGCCGGACGGGCGATCGTCTTCGCGCTGTCCAACCCCGACCCCGAGGTCGACCCGGCGGCCGCCGCCCGGCACGCCGCGGTGGTCGCCACCGGGCGCAGCGACCTGCCCAACCAGATCAACAACGTGCTGGCCTTCCCGGGCATCTTCCGCGGCCTGCTGGACGCCGGGGCCTCGGCCATCACCGACGACATGCTGCGCGCCGCGGCCGGCGCGATCGCCGACCGGGTGGCACCCGATCAGCTCAACGCGGGTTTCATCGTGCCGAGCGTGTTCGATCCCGAAGTGGCGGGTGCGGTGGCCGCCGCCGTGCGCGCCGCCTGTGTCTGAGCCGCGATCCGGGTCACCATCGTCCTTTCCGCCCAGTGGAAAACACGCCCAGGGGAAAACAGAGGAGTGCCACATGACCGCACCGGTCGTCACCGTGACCGGCGGCCCCGTGCCGCGCGGCGAGGAGATCCTGACCACCGAGGCGCTGCGCTTCGTCGCGGACCTCCAGCGCCGCTTCGGCGGCCGCCGCGCCGAACTCCTCGCCAAGCGGCAGGAGAAGCGCGCCGAGATCGCCCGCACCGGCCGCCTGGACTTCCTGCCCGAGACGCGCGCCATCCGCGAGTCCGAGTGGCGGGTGGCCGCCGCGCCGCCCAAGCTGCGCGACCGGCGGGTGGAGATCACCGGCCCCGCCGACCGCAAGATGACCATCAACGCCCTCAACTCCGGGGCCAAGGTGTGGCTTGCGGACTTCGAGGACGCCTCCGCGCCGACCTGGCACAACGTCGTCGCCCACCAGCGCAACCTGGTCGACGCGTACGAGCGCCGGGTGGACTTCACCACCGCCGAGGGCAAGTCGTACACCCTCAGGCCGGACGACGAACTGGCCACCGTGGTCATGCGCCCGCGCGGCTGGCACCTCGACGAGCGCCACGTGCTGGTCGACGGAACCCCGGTCGCGGGCGGGCTGTTCGACTTCGGTCTGTACTTCTTCCACAACGCGGTACGCCTGCTCGCGCGCGGCTCGGGCCCGTACTTCTACCTGCCGAAGACCGAGAGCCACCTCGAGGCGCGGCTGTGGAACGACGTGTTCAACCACGCGCAGGACGTGCTCGGCATCCCGCGCGGCACGATCCGCGCGACGGTGCTCATCGAGACCATCACCGCGGCGTTCGAGATGGACGAGATCCTGTACGAACTGCGCGACCACGCCTCGGGGTTGAACGCGGGGCGCTGGGACTACCTGTTCTCCATCGTGAAGAACTTCCGGGACGCGGGCGAGGCGTTCATCCTGCCCGACCGCAACTCGGTGACGATGACGGCGCCGTTCATGCGGGCGTACACCGAACTGCTCGTCAAGACCTGCCACCGGCGCGGCGCGTACGCCATAGGCGGCATGTCGGCCGTCATCCCGTCGCGGCGCGACAAGGCCGCGAACGAGGCGGCGCTGGCGAAGGTCCGCGACGACAAGGACCGCGAGGCCGGCGACGGCTTCGACGGGTCGTGGGTGGCGCACCCGGACCTGGTCCGGGTCTGCCGCGAGGCGTTCGACGCGGTGCTCGGCGACAACGAGGCCCAGCTCGACCGGCTGCGCGACGAGGTCGAGGTGACCGCGGACCAGCTCCTCGACGTCGCCTCGGCGGGCGGCCAGACCACCTCGGTCGGCCTGCACAGCGCGGTCGGCGTCGGCCTGCGCTACCTGGAGGCGTGGCTGCGCGGCCACGGCGCGGTCGGGGTGTTCGGCCTCATGGAGGACGTCGCCACCGCCGAGATCTCCCGCTCGCAGGTGTGGCAGTGGGTCAACAACGGCGTGGTGCTCGCCGACACCGGCGAGAAGGTCACCGCCGAACTGGTGCGCCGCCACCTCACCGAGGAACTGGGGCACCTGCGCGAGGACTTGGGCGACACCGCCTTCGAGGCCGGCCGCTGGACGGCGGCCCGGGACCTGTTCCTCCAGGTCGCCCTCGCCGACGACTTCCCGGACTTCCTCACCCTGCCCGGCTACGCGCTCCTCGACTGAGCGCGCCGGGCACCTAGAACGCGGAACGGCCGGGCGGTGGCCCGACGGTCGCGGGGGCGCGTCCCGTCGAGACGCCCCCGGCCGTTCCGCACCCTTCTCACGCGCTTCCCACACCTTTCCCACACCCTTGCCGAACCCGTCCCGAACCCTTCGCACCAGAATTCAGGAGTCCGCATGGCTCGCATGTTCCTCAACGGCCAGGCGATGGAAGGCGGTCCCTTCCACCACCACCTCAAGGGCGCGCCGCTGGTCATGAAGACCCGCACCGCCCCCGGTCACCGCTTCTTCTCGATCGGCGACCGCTGCCCCGGCCTGCTCCCCGACCCCGGCGTGGACACCCAGATCGAGGGCGAGGTCTACGAGGTCCCGATGGAGGTCCTGCGCGACGAACTCCTGCCCACCGAGCCGGCGGAGCTGGAGTTCGGCATCATCAAGCTGGAGGACGGCTCGGCGTCGTTCTCGATGGTCCTGCGCGTCGGCGAGCTGGAGACCGGGAAGCACCGGGAGATCACCGAGTTCGGCGGCTGGCGCAACTACCTCAAGACCCTCGGCCGCGAGAGCTGAGCGCAGGCGCGTACGAACACCCGCAAACACGAACACCCGCAAACACGAACACCCGCAAACACGAACACCGGTGTCCCGCACTCGGGGAGGAGTGCGGGACACCGGCGTTTTGCCGTCCGCAGCCGGGTTGGTGGAGGACGGCCGCGGCGCTTGTCAGCCGCCGGCGACGGTCTTCTCCAGGCGGGCGATCAGCCGCAGCACCTCGGCACGGTTGGCCGACGCGGTGATCCAGGCGGGCAGCCGGGACACGAGCGTCATCCGGATGCCCTCCTCGGTCCACGCGTCCTCGCGCAGTTCGGCGGCGACGTACCGCCGGATCAGCGCCAGGTGGTTGAGGTTGTAGGCCCAGAGCAGGCCGTGCCGGGTGGCGGTCTGGAGCCACAGCGGCAGATAGAAGTACGGGTCGTACATGTGCGTGGCCTGCGAGTTCGGCATCGAGTAGACGCCGGAGTCTTTGTCGCGGGTGTGGCCGCAGTCGGCGCAGACCAGGCGGCGCGACTGGAACGGCGACAACACCTCGCGGCGCGGGTACGCCACCACACGCGCCAGGGACTCGCACTTGGGGCAGCGGATCAGGATCTCGTCCATGAAGTCGTAGATCGTGGACAGGTCGTCGCGGAAGCGCGGCGGGGACTCGGAAGGCACCATCGCTTCGGGCACTCCTCTCACGGCACGGGAAAAGGGGCGCGAGCATCCGGGCGGATTTCGCCGCACACCGGTCCTCTTGCTCCGCTGGGGAGTTCGGAGGGAGAACCCTCTTGCGTGTCCGGCGACGAACGTCTGCGTAGCGCCATGTTTTCGACCGTGTGCGCGCTGTACATGAGTGCGCGTACTCAGATTCCCTGGTGCGCCGTGCGCATGCGGCGGCCAGTCGAGCGCATCAAGGCAGTTGCCGCGTCATCATCGGACGATGGACACACGGGGACGAAGAACCGGCGCGCCGGCCCGATGGCTGCTGCCGACATGCACGGCCTTGGTGCTCGCGGCGACGTCGTGCACCGCGGGGCCGAAGGTGCAAGGACCGCCGGACATCGAGGAGTTGGCCGATTCGGCGGAAGTCGTCCAGGCGCGGGAGTCCGCGGGCCGGAACCTGGAGGCGGCCCTGGACAGGTTCGGGTGGAACCTCGACGGCACCCGGGCTCCGGGCGACCACGTGAGAGATACGTGCGGCACCGGTCGGGCCGAAGGAGAGCGTCGCTACAAACCGGTCGTGTGCGAGCGCAACGTCGTCCGCTACTACGTCGCTTCGGGCGACAGGCTGGACGCCCCGCGGCCCGCGGCGGAGGCGCTGCAGAAGGACGGCTGGCAGGAGGTCATGACGTACCTCGGCTTCGACGCGACCAGCCAGGTCACCGCGTTGTGCCCGGCGACGCCGTCCGCGTCCTGCACGGCGGCCGGGACTGTCGGACGCGATATCGGCGTCACCGTCCACGTCCACGAAACGTTCGGTTCCACGGTCGACAGCAGGCGTCTGCCGGGCGGATCGGTGGCCTGTCCGGTCCAGGCGGATCGCAGTCCGCCTGTCACGGTCGACGCCACGCTCCTCGACGATTCCGTCCGGCCTCGGGGCACCAGCGTGCTCCAGGTGCGCATGTCGCAGGTCTACTACGGCCCGCCGGGCACGGCACCGCAGGCCGGGGTCGGGAACGACGGGGCAGCGCAACGGACTTGACGGGGGACGGTGGATCCGTCGGATCCACCGTCCCCCGTCGGGTCCGTCGGTTTCAGGCCAGTCCCGCGCGGCGGGCCAGGGTTGCGGAGGCGGCCTCGACGTTGCGGGCGATGATGTCCTCGTCGACCCGCGTGAGGCGGCCGTGCTCGACCACCGGGACGCCGTTGACCAGCAGCAGCGACAGCGGGGCGGCGGCGCCCAGGACCAGTGCCGCGACCTTGTCGGCGATGCCGGCGTGCAGGACGCCGTCCATCTTCCACAGCGCGAGGTCGGCCAGTTTGCCGGGTTCGATGCTGCCGATCTCCGCCTCGCGGCCGAGCACGCGCGCGCCGCCGATCGTGCCGACCCGCAGGGCCTGCCGTGCGGTCAGCGCGTCCGCGCCCCACTTGACGCGGTTGAGCAGCAGCAAGTTCCGCAGCTCGGTGCCGAGTTCGCCGGACTCGTTGGAGGCCGTGCCGTCCACCCCGAGCCCGACCGGGACGCCGGCGCGCAGCAGGTCGGGTACGCGGGCGACCCCGGCCGCCAGGCGGGCGTTCGACGAGGGGCAGGTCGCGACGCCCGTGCCGGTCTCGGCGAACTTGGCCACGTCGGAGTCGTTCATGTGCACCGAGTGGGCCATCCACACGTCGTCGCCGAGCCATCCGACCGACTCGAAGTAGTCGGTCGGGCCCATGCCGAACAACTCGTGGCAGAACTTCTCCTCCTCGACCGTCTCCGAGCCGTGGGTGTGCAGCCGCACGCCCTTGCGACGGGCCAACACCGCGGCCTCGCGCATGAGTTCGGTCGACACCGAGAACGGCGAGCAGGGTGCCGCGGTGATGCGCAGCATCGAGTCGAACGACGGGTCGTGCCACCGGTCGATCGCCGCCTCGGTGGCGGCGAGCGCGTCGTCGGTGTCCTCGACCGCGTTGTCCGGCGGCAGTCCGCCGTCCTTGCGGCTGCGGTCCATCGACCCGCGCGTGGGCTGGAAGCGCATGCCCAGCTCGGCGACCGCGGCGATCTCGGCGCCGAGGATGTCGCCCGCGTCGCGCGGGAAGACGTACGCGTGGTCCATCGCGGTCGTGCAGCCCGACTTGAGCAGCGCGGCCGCCGACCCCTGTGCGGCGGCGTGGCACAGCTCGTCGTCGATCTTCGCCCATGTCGGGTACAGCTCGACGAGCCAGTCGAACAGGATCGAGTTCTGGGCCAGGCCCCGGGTGATCCACTGGTAGAAGTGGTGGTGCGTGTTGACCAGTCCGGGGGTGACCAGGTGGCCGGAGGCGTCGACGCGGCGTACCGCACCGGCGACTTCGGGGGCGGCGCCCTCGCCGACCGACTCGATGCGGTTGCCGGCGACGACGATGTGGCCCGAGGTGTACTCGGTGTCCGCGGCGTCGACGGTCGCGATGACGGCGTTCTCGATGATCGTGCGCTGCGCGGGTTCGGTGCTCACGACACGTCAGCCTCTCAGTCGACGGGGATGACCGGTACGACGCCTTCGCGGTGCACGGTGCCCTCGATCAGGCCGTAGGGCCGGTCCGCGGCGAAGTAGACCTCGTTGTCGTTCTTCTGCCCGAACGGCTCCAGGTCCACCAGGAAGTGGTGCTTGTTGGGCAGCGACAGCCGGACCTCGTCGATCTCGGGGCGGTGGTTGAGCACCCGGTTGCCCATCGCGAACAGCGTCTGCTGGAGCGAGTAGGAGTAGGTCTCCGCGAAGGACTCCAGCAGGTGCCGCTTGACCTGCGCGTACGAGCGCTCGAAGTTGACCGGGGCGAGCTCGTCGCCGCTCCACGAGAAGCGCCAGCGCGCGTTCACCTCGGTGGCGAGGATGCGGTCGTACGCCTCTTTGAGGGTGGTGTAGCGGTCCTTGATGTAGCCCCAGAACTCGGAGGCGGTGGTGTTCATGACCACCAGCCCGCTCAGCCCGGAGATGATCTGGAACTGCTCGCCGTCGTAGACGACTTCGGTGGTGCGTACCTCGCCGCCGTCGCGCACGAAGGAGTGCCGTACCTCGTCGGCGCCGATGAAGCGGTTGCGCGAGTCCGCGGTGGTGATGCGGTTCCAGCCGTACTCCTCGACGCGGATGCGCGCGCGGTGGATGGTCGGCTGCGAGTCCACGAAGTGCCGGGCGAGCAGCACCGCGAAGTCCTCCGCGGACGTGATGCCGTGCTCCTGCGCGAAGGCGTAGACGGTGTTCTTGGTGGTGTCGGTCGGCAGCACCGCGGCGTTGCCGCCGGTCAGGTGCGTGTCCGCGAGGTCCCCGGACAGGGCGACGCTCACGTTGAGGTCCTTGACCTCGTGCCGAGTGCCGTCGCGGCGAACCCGGACGATCCGGTTCTCCGCCTTTCCGTACTGGTTCTGGCCAAGCACCATCGGCATGGGTCTAGCTCCCTCGGTAAACGGAGTACCCGAACGGGTTCAGCAGCAGGGGTACGTGGTAGTGGGGGCGCGCCGGGTCGGTGGTGAACACCACCTGGACCTCGGGGAAGAAGGCGTCCTCGCCGCGGGCGGCACGGTACGCGGCGACGTCGAAGCGCAGCCGGACCGTGGCGGAGGCCGCGGGGTCGTCGGGGGACACCTGGGGAAGGTCGGGGCACCGGCCGTCGGCGTTGGTCCGCGACGTGCCGAGCACCCGCCAGGCGCCGTCCTCCGCGAGGACGGCGAGTTCCACCGGGACGTCCGGTGCCGGGTCCCCGGCGCTGGTGTCGAGGATGTGGGTCGAGACGGCGGTCATGTCAACACCAGCTTTTCCAGACGAATGCGGTTGATCTTGCGCAGTTCCTCGCGGGCGATCTCCCGCTCGGTGGCCGCGTCGTTGCCGAGGCGCCCGCGCAGGGCGGCGAGCATCTCGGCGGCGCCCTTGCCGGTGGCGCAGATCAGGAACACGTGGCCGAACCGTTCGAAGTACTCCCGGTTGGCGTCCGCGAGTTCGGTGAGCAGGTCGTCGCCCGCACCACGTACGCCGGCCTGCTCGCGCTCGGAAGTGGAGTCGCCCGCACGGGGTTTGCCGATGACCGCGTGTCCGGCCATCGCCTCGTCGAGGTCGGCGGCGGTGAGGCCCGCCATCGCGAGGTCGGACGCCGCGAACAGTTCGTCGATGTCGCGGTACGGGCGCCGCGCCGCGACCGTGTCGATCCACGCGCGGCTGGCGCACACCTCGCCGAGGAGCTTCAGCGCGTCGCCGGGCCCGGCGGCGTTGAGCCGCGCGAGCCCGGCCCCGGCCGGTTCGGGATGGTGAAGGTGCTGGTCAAGGGGGGTTTCCGGTAGATCGGCCACGCCGGACCTCCTGGCAGGGGAACGGAGTCATCGCGTCCGGATCGTCGGAACCGCGCTCAGCGTGAACCGTAGGTCGGCACGTGACGTGCCGTCAACAGTTTGTTGAAGTGGATCAGTCGGGTGGGCGAACACCCGGTCTTGGAGGTTCGTACAGTCGACAACCGGCCGCGGGTGCGACCCGGTCCTGCCCCGGTCCCACCCCGGTCCTACTGGGACTGTTCGCGGTTCAGGTAGTTGTAGACCGTGAAGCGGCTGACGCCGAGCGCCGCCGCGACCGACTCGACGCCGTGCCGGATGGTGAACGCGCCGCGCTCCTCCAGCACCCGGACCACGCGCTGCTTGTCCTCGCGGCCGAGTTCGGCGAGCGGTCCGCCGAACTGGCGCACCATTTCGGCCAGCAGGCGGTCGAGTGCGGCGCCCAGGTGCGGCAGGCGTACGGCGACCACCGGATCGCCCTCCCAGTGCAGGACGACGTCCTCCGCCCGGGCCTCCCCGGTCGCCACGAAGTCCGCGCCGAGCGCGTCGACGAGCGGCTTGACCGCGTCGACGAGGGGGTGTGCCGGCTCGCTCATCGGGTGTCCTCCGCCTGCTGCGCGGTGCCGTCCGGCACTGCTGTGACCTGCACGGAGATGCGCGTGGCACCGACCGCGAAGGTGTCCCGGAAGAGCCGGTCGACGACCGCGAGCACGGTCTCCGCGTCGCCCACGGCGCTGGTCCCGAACGGTCCGACCTCGACCTCCAGGCCCGCCTCGTCGACGATGCGCCGCGCCGCGACGGCATGCGGCGGGAAGTCCGGCATTTCGAACGGTTCGGTGGTGAACTCCATCTTCAATCGCACGGCCTGAACCCTAGTCAGGCTCTATCGACTAATCCAGGATTCCTCGCGGCGCGGGATTGACAAACTGTTGAAGGACCGTGCCATCATTCCGTTAAGCAGAATCCTGCTTCCGCATCGTGGAATTCACCGTTCGATCCGTGGAAGAGGTGATGACCGTGAGCGCAGTGCCGCGCTTCGATGTCAACCTTTCGATCCTGTTCACCGAGCTGCCCCTGCTGGAGCGGCCGAGGGCCGCAGCCGAGGCCGGCTTCACCGAGGTCGAGCTGTGGTGGCCGTTCGACGGGCCGACTCCGGCCGATGCGGAGCTCGACGCGCTGGAGCGCGCGCTCGCCGATGCGGGCGTCTCGCTGGTGGGCCTCAACTTCGACGCCGGCCACATGCCCGGCGGCGACCGCGGGCTGCTGTCGCGGCCCGCCGACTCCGACCGGTTCCGCGCCAACATCGACGTCGCGGTGGGCTTCGCGGCCCGCGTCGGCTGCCGCGCGCTGAACGCGCTGTACGGCAACCGCGTGGACGGCCTCGACCCCGCCGTCCAGGCCGAACTCGCGCTGGAGAACCTGGCCCTGGCCGCCCGCGCGGCGCACCGCGAGGGCGCGGTCGTGCTGGTGGAGGCGGTCAACACCGTGGAGAACCCGCTCTACCAGCTCGACTCGGCGAAGGCCGCCGTCGAGGTGGTCGACGCGGTCAACGCCGCGACCGGCCTCGGCAACACGCGCTTCCTGCTCGACCTCTACCACCTCGCCACGATGGGCGAGGACCTGCCGGCCGTGATCGCCGCGTACGCGGACCGCGTCGGCCACGTGCAGATCGCCGACAGCCCGGGGCGCGGACAGCCCGGCACCGGCGGACTCGACTTCGACGACCTGTTCGGCCGCCTCGCCGCGGCCGGCTACGACGGCCGCATCGGCCTCGAATACAAGCCCGTGGGCGGCCCCAGCGCCGACAGCTTCGGCTGGCTGCCGCGCGAGAACCGCTCCGGGAGGGGAAACGCATGAGCACACCGAAGATCAACAAGGTCGCCTTCATCGGCCTCGGCATCATGGGCTCGCCGATGGCGGCCAACCTGGTCAAGGCCGGGTACGACGTCACCGGCTTCAACCTCACCCAGCCGCCGATCGACAAGCTCGTCGAGGCCGGCGGCAAGGGCGCCGCGTCGATCGCCGACGCGGTACGGGACGCCGACGCCGTCATCACGATGGTCCCGGCCGACCCGCAGGTCGAAGAGGTCATGTTCGGCGAGGGCGGCGTCCTCGACAACGTGCGCCCCGGCACCCTCGTGATCGACATGAGCTCGATCAAGCCCAGCACGTCCATCGCGGTCGGAAAGGCCGGGAGCGCGCAGGGACTCCGGGTCCTCGACGCGCCGGTCTCCGGCGGCGAGGCGGGGGCGGTCGAGGCCGTCCTGTCCATCATGGTCGGCGGCGAGGCGGCGGACTTCGCGGCGGCGCTGCCGCTGTTCGAGGCGCTCGGCAAGACGATCGTGCACGTCGGCCCGTACGGCGCCGGCCAGACGGTCAAGGCCGCCAATCAGCTCATCGTGGCCGGCAACATCCAACTCGTCGCCGAGGCGCTGCTGTTCCTGGAGCGCGCGGGCGTCGACACCGAGGCCGGGCTCACCGTGCTCGGCGGCGGCCTGGCCGGCAGCACCGTCATGGCCCGCAAGGGCGACTCGATGCGCGCCCGCCAGTTCAAGCCGGGCTTCCGCATCGACCTGCACCACAAGGACATGGGCATCGTCTCGGAGGCCGCCCGCGAGCTGGGCCTGGTGCTGCCCTTCGGTGCGCTCGCCACCACGCTGGTCGCCGCGCTGCGTGCGCAGGGCGGCGGCGACCTCGACCACAGCGGCCTGCTGCTGGGTCTCGAACGCCTCAACGGCCTTGCCGACCAGGGCGGTTCGAGCACCGGAACCTCCGACAAGGGAACCTCCGACAAGGGAAGGGGCGACAACTGATGGCTCCTCGTCTGATGCCCGTGATGGACGCCGTCGTCCACGTCCTCAAGTCGGAGGGAGTGGACACCGCGTTCGGATGTCCGGGCGCCGCGATCCTGCCGCTGTACAAGGCCCTTGAGGACGACGGCACGATCGAGCACCTGATCGTCCGCCACGAAGAGGGCGCGACGCACATGGCCGACGGCTGGGCGCGTACGAACGGCAACGTCGGCGTCGCGATCGGCACGTCCGGCCCGGCCGGCACCAACATGATCACCGGCCTCTACACCGCTATCGCCGACTCGATCCCGATCGTGTGCATCACCGGCCAGGCCGTCTCCTCGAAGCTGCACCAGGAGGCGTTCCAGGCGGTCGACATCGTGGAGATCTCCAAGCCGGTCACCAAGTGGTCCGTGCAGGTCAAGGAGGCCGCGCAGGCCCCGTGGATCTTCCGCGAGGCGTTCCGCATCGCCCGCTCCGGCCGTCCCGGCCCGGTCCTGATCGACCTGCCGCTGGACGTCCAGCAGCAGAAGATCATGTGGGACCCCGAGCTGGACGCGCCGCTCCCGGTGGCCGAGGTGCACCCCCACGCGCCGCGCGTCGAGGCCGCCCTCGACATGCTGCTCGCCGCCGAACGCCCGCTGCTGCTCTCCGGCGGCGGCGTCATCATCGGCGAGGCGCACGAGGAACTGGTCGAGCTGGCCGAGCTGTTGCAGATCCCCGTGCAGGTCACGCTGATGGGCAAGGGCTCGATCGACGAGAACCACGCGCTCTACAGCGGCATGACCGGCATCCAGACCTCGCAGCGCTACGGCAACGCGTCGTTCCTGGAGTCCGACCTCGTGCTCGCGCTCGGCGCGCGCTTCGGCGACCGGCACACCGGGTCGCTGGACGTGTACCGCGGCGACCGCAAGTTCATCCACGTCGACATCGAGCCGACCCAGATCGGCAAGGTCTTCCAGCCCGACCTGGGCATCGTGTCGGACACCCGGCTGTTCCTCCAGGCGATCCTCCAGGCCGCCAAGGACCGCGGCCTGCGCGGCGAGGCGGGCGCGTGGGTGTCGCGGATCCAGGAGCTGCGCTCGACGCTGACGCGCCGCGAGGACTTCGACAGCGTGCCGGTGAAGGCGCCGCGCGCGTACAAGGAGATCAACGAGGTCTTCGACGCGAACACGTACTTCGTGACCGCGATCGGGCTCTACCAGATCTGGGGCGGCCAGCACCAGAAGGCGTACCTGCCGCGCCGCTACCAGATCTGCGGCCAGGCGGGCCCGCTCGGCTGGGAGATCCCGGCGGCGATCGGGGTCAAGAAGGCGCTCAAGAACAGCGACCCGAACGCCGAGGTCGTCGGCATCGTCGGCGACTACGGCTTCCAGTACCTCGTCGAGGAGCTGGCGGTGGCGGCGCAGTACAACGTGCCGTTCGTCATCATCATGCTCAACAACGAGTACCTGGGCCTGATCCGCCAGGCGTCGCTGCCGTACGAGATGAACTACCAGGTGGACATCCACTACGACGACTACGGCACCGACAACGTCAAGATCATGGAGGCGTACGGCTGCTCCGGCCGCCGCGTCTTCGAGCCCGGCGAGATCCGCGAGTCGCTGGAGTGGGCCCGCAAGGAGGCGCAGGCCACCTCCCGCCCGGTGCTCGTGGAGATCATGATCGAGCGCGAGGCGAACACGCCGCACGGCCCGGCCATCGACGCGGTCCGCGAGTTCGAGCCGGTGCCGCAGGGCTGACGAGACCGGCGGGGCCCGGTGCCGACCCTGGACCGTCTTCCCACAGGGCCCCGTCTCCGAGGTGCCGCCCGGTCCCACCGACCGGGACCGGGCGGCACCTCGCCCACTCGGACCCCCACGCCTCACCCCTCAGACCCCACCCGGCGGCACACGATCCGGTGTCGCGGCCGTGCCGCCGGGTGGAACAACCCTTCGTGGCCTAGTGTCCCGAATGTCGTGGTACCAGACTTCGAACAGGCCTGAACCGGCCCGACCAGGCCCGCCGCGACCCGACGAGACCCGAACAAACCCGAAAAGGTCCGTCCAGGTCCGACCCGCCGTCCCGTGAGGTCGTGTGATCACACGATTTCCCGCGGCCGCCGACCCGCATACCGTCAGCGACATCCGGAAAGGAGCAAGCCGTGGCAGCCCCGACGATCGTCGTCGCCCCCGACAAGTTCAAGGGCACGCTCACCGCGGCCGAGGCCGCCGGACACATCGCCGACGGGATCCTGCGGGTCCTGCCGGACGCCGACGTACGCCGCCTCCCGGTGGCCGACGGCGGCGACGGCACCGTCGACGCCGCGGTCGCCGCCGGGTTCCGCCGCGTGCGGACCCGCGTCGCGGGACCCACGGGGCACGCGGTGGACGCCTCCTTCGCGGTGCGCGGCACCACCGCCGTGGTCGAACTCGCCGAGGCGTCCGGCCTCGTCCTGCTCCCCGCCGGAAAGCCGGCGCCGCTGACCGCGAGCAGCTACGGCGTCGGCCAATTGATCGCCGAGGCGGTGCGCGTGGGGGCGCGTCGCATCGTCCTCGGCTTGGGCGGAAGCGCTTGCACCGATGGCGGGGCCGGCATGGTGCAGGCACTCGGCGGGCGGCTGCTCGACGCGCACGGCGTCGAGCTGCCGCCCGGCGGGGCCGCGCTGCGCTCCCTCGACCGGGTGGACGCCGCCGACCTGCTGCGCCGGTACGCGGACCCGGTGTCGGGGACGGAGATCGTCATCGCGTCCGACGTGGACAACCCGCTGCTCGGCCCCAAGGGCGCCGCGGCCGTCTACGGACCGCAGAAGGGCGCGGACCCCGACGACGTGCGGGTCCTCGAAACCGGCCTCGCCCGCTGGGCCGAGGTCGTCCGCCGCGACCTCCCGGGTCCGGCCCCGGTCCGTCCGGTCGCCGACGTGCCCGGCGCGGGTGCGGCCGGCGGGGTGGGCTTCGGCGCGCTGGCCTTCCTCGGCGCGACGCTGCGCCCGGGCATCGAACTGCTCCTCGAACTCCTCGGCTTCGACACGGTCCTCAGCGGGGCCGCGCTCGTCGTCACCGGGGAAGGCCGCCTCGATCCGCAGACCCTGCACGGGAAAGCGCCCGCGGGTGTCGCCGCGGCCGCCACCCGGGCCGGGGTCCCGGTCGTGGCGGTGTGCGGCCGTCTGGAGCTGACGCCGACTCAGCTCCAGACGGCCGGGATCGTCCGGGCGTACGCGCTCGAAGACCTCGCTTCGGGAGGTCCCGGCAGTGGCGGCAACGCCCTCGCCGAAGCCGGGCGCTACGCCGAAGAGGCGGGCGCCCTGCTGGCAAAAGAACTCACGGCAGTCGTGCACAAGGAGGCCGCCCGGTGACCCCCACTTCCTCTACGCGGAGCGCCGCGCGCGTGCTGCGCTCCCGGCGCGTCGTCACCCCGACGGGCGAGCTCGCCGCCGATGTGGTCGTCGCGGGCGGGCGCATCACCGATGTGGCCCCGTACGGCTCGGCGACCGGGGCCGGCGTCGAGGACCTGGGCGAACTCGCGCTGCTGCCCGGCCTGGTGGACACCCACGTGCACATCAACGAGCCGGGGCGCACCGCATGGGAGGGCTTCCCGAGCGCGACTCGCGCCGCCGCGGCGGGCGGCGTCACCACGCTCATCGACATGCCGCTCAACTCCATCCCGCCCACGACGACGGTGAACGCCCTGCACGCCAAGCAGGACTCGGCCCGCGGCCGGGTGTACGTCGACGTCGGCTTCTGGGGCGGCGCGGTGCCCGGCAACCTCAACGACCTCGAACCACTGCACCGCGCGGGCGTGTTCGGCTTCAAGAGCTTCCTGTCGCCGTCGGGCGTCGACGAGTTCCCGCACCTGACGCGCGACCAGTTGGACGAGTCCCTCGCCGAACTGGCCCGCCTCGACGCACTCGCGATCATCCACGCGGAGGCGCCCGCGGTCCTGGACGCGGCACCGCAGCGGTCCGGGCGGGCGTACGCCGACTTCCTCGCCTCGCGTCCGGACGCCGCCGAGGCCGTCGCGGTCACCGAACTGCTGGACGCCGCACGGGAGACCGGGGCGCGCGTCCACGTACTGCACGTGTCCTCCGCCGAGGTGCTGCCGCTGCTGGCCAAGGCCCGCGCCGACGGGATCCGGGCGAGCGCCGAGACCTGCCCGCACTACCTCACGCTCGCCGCCGAGCAGGTGCCCGAGGGCGACACCGCGTTCAAGTGCTGCCCGCCGATCCGCTCCGAATCCAACCGCGACCTGCTGTGGGAGGGGCTGCGCGGCGGTGACTTCGTCGCCGTGGTCTCCGACCACTCGCCGTGCACCGTCGACCTCAAGCGCCTGGAGGAGGGCGACTTCGCCCTCGCCTGGGGCGGAATCGCCTCGCTGCAACTGGGACTTCCGGCGATCTGGACCGAGGCACGGCGCCGCGGGCACAGCCTCGCCGACGTGGTGGGCTGGATGTCGACCGGCCCCGCACGGTTCGCGGGGCTGCGGCGCAAGGGCGTCATCGCACCGGGCCGCGACGCGGACCTGGTCGCGTTCGACCCCGACGCGGCGTTCGTCGTCGACGCGAACACGCTGCACCACCGCAACCCGGTGACGCCGTACTCGGGCCGCGAACTCACCGGCGCGGTACGCACCACGTGGCTGCGCGGCGTACCGGTGGACCTCGACGGGCCGCCGTCCGGCGAACTGCTGGAGCGGGACGGCTCATGATCGGCCCCGCCCAGCGCCGCCTTCGCGGCCACGCACCGCCCGTGCCCCCCGGTTTCTGAATCTTCGTCAGCGCCCCCGCACGAGACCGGAGTTCCGCATGCCCGAAGAGTCCAAGCCTGCCCTGTCCGTGGACGCGACCTCGGACTTCGCCGATCTGGTGAACCTCGCCGGACGCCCGCTGGGCGCCGGGGTGATCGCCGCCAACGACGAGTGGTTCGCCGACAAGGAGAACCTGCTCCTCGCCGAGGCGCCCGTCTTCCAGCCGCACACGTTCGGCCCCAAGGGCCAGATCATGGACGGCTGGGAGACCCGCCGGCGCCGCGGCGTCAGCGCCGAGGAGCCGCACGTCCACCCCGACGACCACGACTGGGCGGTGGTACGCCTCGGCGCGGCCGGCGTCATCAGCGGCGTCGTCGTCGACACCGCGCACTTCACCGGCAACTACCCGCCGTTCGCGTCCGTGGAGGCCGCGTACGTGCCCGGCCACCCGTCGTCGGAGGAGGTGCTGGCCGCCGACGTCGAGTGGACCGAGATCGTGCCGCGCAGCCCGCTCAAGGGCGACACCGCGCACCGGTTCGACGTCGCGGCGGAGCGGCGCTTCTCGCACGTACGCCTCAACATCTTCCCGGACGGCGGCGTCGCCCGGCTGCGCGTGCACGGCGAGGTCGTCCCCGACGCCGACTACCTCGACGGCCTCACCCTCGACCTGCTCGCCGCCGAGTTCGGCGGCGTCGCCGAGGCGGCCAGCGACCGCTACTTCTCCTCGCCGCACAACATGAACGCCCCCGGGCGCTCCCGCGTGATGGGCGAGGGCTGGGAGACCCGCCGCCGCCGCGACGACGGGCACGACTGGGTGCGCCTGCGCCTCGCGGGCCCGGCGCTGCTCGCGGCCGTCGAGATCGACACCGACCACTACAAGGGCAACGCCCCGGGGTGGATCCGCCTCGTGGCGACCGACGGCGACCCGGCCGACGAGTCCGGCTGGTGGGAGCTGCTGCCGCGGACACGCGTACAGCCGGACACCCGGCACCGGTTCCGGGTGGCCCCCGAACGGGCCGCCCGCCACGTGCGCATCGAGGTGTACCCGGACGGCGGCGTGGCCCGACTGCGCCTGCTCGGACGCGTGACCGAGGAAGGCCTCGCCGAACTGCGGCGCCGCGCTGCGCAGTTGTCCGCCTAGAACACCGCGAACCGAAGAAGTGTCGCGTGACCTGACGTCACGTGACCTGATGTCGCATGACCTGATGTCGCGTGACCTGATAGGGAGTCAGCACCCCATGACCGACCAGATATTGACGACCGAGTCCGGCGCCCCGGTCGCGGACAACCAGAACTCCGCGCAGGCGGGCGTCGGCGGACCGGTCCTGATCCAGGACCAGTACCTGCTGGAGAAGCTGGCCCGCTTCAACCGCGAGCGCATCCCGGAGCGCGTCGTGCACGCGCGCGGCTCGGGCGCGTACGGCTTCTTCGAGGTCACCGACGACGTCTCGCGCTACACCAAGGCGCACTTCCTCGGCGAGGTCGGCCGCAAGACCGAGACGTTCCTGCGCTTCTCGACCGTCGCGGGCAACCTCGGCGCGTCCGACGCGGTGCGCGACCCGCGCGGCTTCGCTCTGAAGTTCTACACCGAGCAGGGCAATTACGACCTGGTCGGCAACAACACGCCGGTGTTCTTCATCAAGGACCCGCTGAAGTTCCCGGACTTCATCCACTCGCAGAAGCGCGACCCGTTCACCGGCATCACCGAGGCCGAGAACGTCTGGGACTTCTGGTCGCACTCGCCCGAGGCGACGCACCAGATCACGTGGCTGTTCGGCGACCGCGGCATCCCGGCGTCGTACCGGCATATGAACGGCTTCGGCTCGCACACGTACCAGTGGGTCAACGAGGCCGGCGAGGCCTTCTGGGTGAAGTACCACTTCAAGACGAACCAGGGCGTGCGTTCGCTCACCAACGAGCAGGGCGCCGAACTTGCGGGCGGCGACGCGGACTCGCACCAGCGCGACCTGCACCAGGCCATCGAGCGCGGGGTGTTCCCGTCGTGGACGCTGCACGTGCAGGTGATGCCGGTGGCGGAGGCGGCGACGTACCGCTTCAACCCGTTCGACCTCACCAAGGTGTGGCCGCACGCGGACTACCCGCTCATCAAGGTCGGGCGCCTCGTGCTCAACCGCAACCCCGAGAACGTCTTCGCCGAGGTCGAGCAGTCGGCCTTCTCGCCGAACAACTTCGTGCCGGGCATCGGTCCTTCGCCGGACAAGATGCTCCAGGGCCGGCTGTTCGCGTACGCCGACGCGCACCGCTACCGCCTCGGCGTCAACCACACCCAGCTGGCCGTCAACGCCCCGCACGCGACCACCGCGAACAACCACGGCCGCGACGGCGCGATGGCCACCAACCCGGGCGGCCGGGCGAAGAACTACGAGCCGAACAGCTTCGGCGGACCGTACGAGACCGGGCAGCCGCTGCACGCTCCCTCCGCGGTGGTCGGCTTCACCGGCACCCACGAAGCCCCGTCCCACACCAAGGACGACGACTTCTTCCAGGCGGGCGAGCTGTACCGGCTCATGTCCGCGGACGAGAAGTCCCGCCTGATCGCCAACCTCGCGGGCTTCATCGGCCAGGTCCAGCGCGACGACATCGTGGAGCGGGTGCTGCCGCACTTCCACGCCGCGGACCCGGACTACGGCCGCCGCCTGGAGGACGCCGTCCGCGCCATCCGCGAGGCCTCCTGACCACCCCTCAGCAGGCGTCCGCCCGGGGAGCGTTCCTCCGCGCCCCGGGCGGACGCCCCCCACGACCGGGGGCCGTCCGGCCGGTGAGCGGGGTGGCTCGTACCCCGAACGGCCCCCGGCGTCCGACCCGTCCGGCAGCGAGGCACGTGACATGTGCCGTGTGGATGCCCCGCCCCGGACGCGTGTGCGCAGCGCCAGGAGCCTGACACACAAACAGCGAGGGCCGGCAGCCGAAAACCTCGCCCGCCGGCCCTCGCCCCAGTCGCTCGCGCCACCGCGCCCTGTCGCAACAGGGGGACGTGACTCAGGACTTGCGGGCTACTCCGCCGAACTCGATCCACTCGGTGGATTCCTGGACCGGGGCCGGACGGCCGTCCGGGCGCCAGGCGGAGATCTCGCCGAGGCCGGGGTCCAGCAGGTCCAGGCCGTCGAAGAACGCCGTGACCTCCTCGGTCCGGCGTACCCGGCCCCAGTTGCCCTGGGTCGCGGTGAGCATGAAGTCGGTGAGGCGCTCGCGCACCGGGTCGTCGTCGGAGACCAGGTGCGACACGACGATGAAGCTGCCGGGGGCTAGGCGGTCCATGACGCGGCGTACCAGCGCCCCGGGGTCGTCGCTGTCCGGTACGCAGTGCAGCACGGACACGAACAGCGCGGCCACCGGCTCGTCGAAGTCGACGAGCTTCTCGACGTCGGGGTGCGACATGACCGCGTCGGTGTCGCGCATGTCCGCGGTGATCACCGTGGTCGTCGCGTTGTCGGCGAGCAGGGCACGGCCGTGCGCGAGGACGATCGGGTCGTTGTCGATGTAGACGACGCGGGACGCCGGGTGGACCTGCTGGGCGATCTGGTGGACGTTGTCCTGGGTCGGCAAGCCGGAGCCGTGGTCCAGGAATTGGCGTACGCCGTACTGCTCGGCGAGGACCCGCACGGCGCGCTGGAGGTACCGGCGGTTGTTGACGGCGAGTGCCTGGGTGCCGGGTGCGGCCAGCGACAGTTGGTCGGAGGCTTCCCTGTCGACGGCGAAGTTGTCCTTGCCGCCGAGGTAGTAGTCGTACATGCGGGCCACGCTGGGCACCGAGACATCGATCCCGGTTGGAGCCCAGCCGCTGGTCGGATCGTCGGACACCCGGTCCCCCCGAACTTTTTGACGTTGCGTCAGATGACTGTGTGCAGTCCGAAGCCTACTTCAACCGCGGGCCCGGTCGAACGCCCGGACACGCCGTACGTGCCCGCCGGGCGTCCCGCGGGGAATTCCGCCGGAGATCCGGCTGCGCGTGCAACAGCGCTGCGCTCCGGACCAGTTCAGGGACTGACCGCGCGGTGACAACTCGTCGGGCATGTCTGCGTTCTGTCATGGGCCTGTAACGCGCTGAACGATTCGCGGGAGGTGCCGCGTACCTCGGGGCGACAACGCACCGGACAGTCCGGTGCCGCAGAACCCGAGGAGAAAACCATGATCCGCAACCGCGTCGCGATGCTGGCCGCCTCGACCGTCGCCGGTGCTCTGCTGCTGACCGCCTGTGGCTCCGACAGCGACGACAAGAGCGCCGCGTCCGGTGCCGCGCCGGGTGCCGTGTCGGGTGCGACCACGCCGGACGCGGCCGGCGCCCCGGCCGACGCCGCCGGTGCCGGGGTCGGCGAACTCCTCTTCAAGACCGGCTCCGCGAAGGACAACAACGCCACGCCCAAGACGGGGGACTGGGCGAACGAGCCCGGAAAGCCCGCGACTTCCCCCGAGTCGCGCAAGTGGGTACAGCTCACCGCGAGCCGCGCCGGCCAGCTGAACCCGGTCGTCGTCAACGGATCGGGCTTCACCCTCTACCGGTTCGACAAGGACACCGCCAAGCCGTCGAAGTCCAACTGCAACGGCGAGTGCGCGACCACCTGGCCGCCGGTGCTCGTCGCCCCGGGCAGCAAGATCTTCGTGGAGGGCGTGCCCAAGTCCAAGGTGGGCGTCGTCAAGCGCGACGACGGCACCCATCAGGTGACGATCGGCGGTTGGCCGGTCTACCGGTTCTCCAAGGACCTCAAGGCCGGCGACACCAACGGCCAGGGCGTGGGCGGCACCTGGTTCGGCGTACGCCCCGACGGCGGCAAGGCCGGCGCCCCCGCGAACGGCGGCGGCCAGACCGCGACTCCGGCCCCGGCCCCGTCGACCGGCAACGGCCAGGGCACGCCCGCGAGCAGCGTCGTGCTCTTCGACGACAAGGACTTCGCCGACAACGGTGCGCAGGGCCTGGCCGGCCCCGGCTGCCAGAACGTCTTCCGGGACAACGTCGCGTCCTCCATGTCCGCCAACGGCACCGTGAAGCTGTGGTCCGACAAGAACTGCAAGGGCACCTCCAAGGTCGTCGACGGCGACGTGGCCGACCTCGGCACCATCGGCCTCGACAACAACGTCTCCTCGGTCGCCTTCGGCTGACCCCGGACCCCGGACCCCTGACCCCTGACCGCCTCCGAACCGCCCCCCGCACACCACACTCGCCGGGTCCCCGAACATCGGGGGCCCGGCGAGTGGTTGGGGCCGTGCACGCGCGAACGACGGGTACGCGCGAACGCCCGGTGCTCCCCCGGAATCGGGGGACCACCGGGCGTTCGGCGCGACGCGGTTCGGCGGGCTCAGTCCTCGTTGAAGATGTTCTTCAGGTCGGAGCAGGCCTGGACGAGGACGTCGCGGGCTCGGTCGACCTGGCTCGGGGTCAGGCCGGCGTGTCCCGCGGCGGTGTCGATCTCGGTGCGGAAGCGGTCGAAGAGGCGCTGGACGTGGTGGTCGAGGTCGGGGACGGAGTGCTTGCCCCCGCCCCGGGCGCCGGACTTGCCGCCCGCCTTGGCGCCGGGCCTCGGGTCGGACTTGGGGCCGGACTCCGAATCGGAATCGGACCCCGACCCGGGGCCGGAGGTGCCCGGCCTGGGCCCGTCCCCGCCGGAGCCCTGGCCCGTGCCCGTGGTCTCGGTGTACCCGGACGTGGCGGGGGCGCCGCCGGACGCGCCGGTGGGGTCGGTCTCGGACCGCCAGGGGTCGGAGCGTTCGTCGGTCTCGAGGTCCGGGCCGAAGCGCCTGCGGATCTCCTCCTCGAGCAGGTGCGCCCTCTGCTCGGTGAGGCCGGCAAGTCCTTGGGCCAGACCTTCGGCGAGGTCGACCATCTTCTGCGACAGCGCGGGGCCGAGGCTCTTGGCCCACGCCGACATCGGGTCGTCCTTGCCGCTCCCGCCGGGTACGCGCCACGGGGGAGTGGCCGGGCGGCCGCCGGAGCCGCCCGGGCGGTGCGAGTCGTCGCGTACGTCGCGCGCCGCCTGGCGCAGTTCGTCGCGCAGGTTGCGCGCCGAGGTGCGGACCTCGTCGCGGATCTCCCGCGCGCGCTCGTACACCGACTCGCGGATCTCGGTTTCCAGGGCGTCCAGTTCCGCCTGCCGCTCGCTCAGTTCGGCGCGGCCGGCGTCGGTGATGCGGTACACCTTGCGGCCGCCCTCGACCGAGTGCGTGACCAGGCCCTCCTGCTCCAGCTTCGCGAGGCGCGGGTACACGGTGCCGGCGGAGGGCGCGTACAGCCCGAGGAAGCGGTCCTGGAGCAGCCGGATGATCTCGTACCCGTGCCGCGGGCTCTCGTCCAGCAGTTTGAGGAGGTACAGCCGAAGGCGTCCGTGGCCGAAGACCGGGGTCATACGCTTACCTTTCCTTCCGGCGCGGGACGCCGCAGCAGAGCGACGTCACCGGACACCGAGTTGATCCTCAGACGGCCCGTCCCCCCGCCCAACGTGCCCACCAGGCGCGAGGTTCCGAACGCGGTGCGGGCCGTGAGCCCCTCGAACGCCGAGCCGACCGTACCGCCCGACGAGCGCACGTCGACGTCCATGTCGCCGTCGTGCGGCAGGCGTACGGTCAGCGCCCCCGAAATCGTGGACAGGTGCACGTCGTTGCGGCCGAACGCGTCGAGGTCCATCACCATCGCCCCGGACACCGAGTGCGCCCGGACGCGCCCGCCGGTGCCCTCGACGAGCGTCAGGTCGCCCGACACGGTGGCCACCTGGAAGTCGCCCGCCAGCGACTCCGCCTCGACGCTGCCGGCCACGGTCGCGGCGTCGACCGAACCGGTCAGGCCGACCAGCGTGATGCCGCCCGCGACGCTGCGCACCGTCACACCGCCGTGCATCCCGGAGACCGTGGCGTGCGACGACATGACCGCGAGGTCGATCGTGCAGTCCCACGGCACCGCCAGCGAGACCGTGCAACTGCGCCCGTGGACCTGGCGGTCGAGCCAGGTCTTCGGGTTCTTCCAGGTGAGGTCGTCGTAGCCCACCACGAGTTCGGCGGACGGGTCCTCGTGGCGGACGTCGAGCGGCGGCCCCTCCACCGCCGAGACCTCCAGCCGCGCCGGGCCGTCCGTGCCCACGACGTCGACGATTCCGGCGACAGCGCGCACGCGTACGACGCGCACGGGATCGAAGTCGAGCACCTGCGGTTCGGCGACGGTCCACTGGGACATGAATCCCCCCTCCCCTTCCGGGCCGTGCGCGGCAGGGCGCACCATGGCCTTGTGGATGGTCCGGTGGCCGCGATACGCGATATATCGCGTGCTCCTGTCATCCACGATATATCGCGTTGACGAGGCGTCAAGAGGCCGGGAACCACCGGCTGTTCCCGCGAGTCCTACAACCGGGGAGATGGCGGCCGGGGCAGCGTGGGGCGGAGAGTCCCGACGACACGTCCGAGGGCCGCCGCCGCCCCCGCGACCACGCCCCCGACGCACAGGAACGTGAATGCCGTTCACCGTGAGCCACATCGCCGCCGTGCTGCCCATGCAGTCGGGGACGCGCACCGGCACCGGAGCGCGGCGCGGGCCGCTCGTCGCGTCCGCGATGGCCTTCGCCACGATGGTCCCCGACGCGGTGCTCTTCTTCGACTTCGGCTTCCTGCCGTTCTCGTTCACCCGGCAGGACACCCACGCGGTGGTCCCCGGCGTCCTGATGTACAACCTCATACTCACCGTCGTCGCGGTCGCCGTCTGGCACCTGCTGCTCCTGCGCCCGCTGCTCGCCCTGCTCCCCGAGTCGGTACGCGCGCGCCTCGAGGCACCCCTGCTGCCCCGCCTCCCCGCCGAACTGCGCGCGGCCCGCCGCGAAGGGCGCCCGATCACCGGTGAACTCCTCGGCGCCGCGGGCTGGTTCGCCCTGTCCGCCTGGATCGGCGCGATGACCCACGTCTTCTGGGACGCCTGGACGCACCACGGCGACCCCGGCGTCGCCGACGTGGCCCCGTGGCTGCGCGAACCGAGCTTCCTGCCCGACGGCCGCCCCTGGTTCAGCGTGCTCCAGTACACGAGCACGTTCGTCGGCCTGATCGCCCTCACCTGGTGGGGCCTGCGCCGGTACGCCGCCCTTCCCGCCAACCCGCCGCGCCCCGCGATGCGCATCCCCGTGGCAGCCCGCGCCGCGGTGGCCGGCGCGCTGGTCCTGGCCGGTGCGGTCGGCGCCGTACGAGCGTCCCACTCCCACGTCGAGCAGCCCTTCGACGTCTTCGGCTTCTACCTCGCCACCGGCTTCGGCCGCTGGACCGCCTTCGCGCTCCTCGTCTACGGCAGCGCCTGGCTGCTGTGGCGGGCGGCCCGGAGCGACCGGGGGACCGGGGCGGCCGCCTGACGCGGCAGCCGCCGAACACGTACCGACCAGGTACCGACCGGATCCCGACCGGGTCTACTCGTCCTCGTCGTCGAGGCGGGCGAGCCAGGTGGCGAGGCGTTCCACGGGGGTCTCGAACTCGGGGTTGAGGTCGACGAAGGTGCGCAGCTGCTCGGCCAGCCAGGCGAAGGTGACCTCCTCCTCGCCGCGCCGGCTCTCCAGTTCCTCGATGCCCCGGTCGGTGAAGTACACGTGCTCTCCCGATAGATGCCGATAGATGACCGCTGGATGACCACAGACGACATGAACGGACGGGTCCGCCCCGGCGCATCGTAGGCGCCGGGGCGGACCCGTCGGAAATTCTCTCCGGTACTGCGGTGTCGCGTCGGACCTCCCGCGGTCCGGGTGCTGCTACTTGAACGCCTCGGCGACCAGCTCCTGCTGCTCGGCCTCGTGGCGCTTGGCCGAGCCGACCGCGGGCGACGAGGCCGCCGGGCGGGCGATGCGGCGCGGGGTCGGGAGCCCCGCCTCGACCAGGTTGAGCGCGATGAACGGCCACGGGCCCTGGTTGGCCGGTTCCTCCTGGGCCCACACGAGCTCCAGGCCGTTGCCGTACCGGTCCATGCCGTACCGGGTCAGCTCGGCGCGCATCTCCTCGACCGGCAGCGGGTAGAGCCGCTCGACGCGCACGATGGCGACGTCGTCGACACCCGCCTTGGCCCGCGCGGACTCCAGGTCGTAGTAGAACTTGCCGGACGTCATGACCACGCGGCGCACCTTCGCCGGGTCCACCGTGGTGTCGCCGATGACGGGGCGGAACTCGCCGGAGGTGAACTCCTCGATCTTCGACGCCGCGGCCTTGAGGCGCAGCATCGACTTCGGGGTGAACACCACGAGCGGCTTGTGGTGCGGGTTGTGGGCCTGCCAGCGCAGCAGGTGGAAGTAGTTGCTCGGCAGCGTGGGCGAGGCGACCGTCATGTTGTTCTGGGCGCACAGCTGGAGGTAGCGCTCGATGCGCGCCGAGCTGTGGTCCGGGCCCTGGCCCTCGAAGCCGTGCGGCAGCAGCAGGACCACACCGGAGTGCTGGTTCCACTTCTGCTCGGCCGACGAGATGAACTCGTCCATGATGGTCTGCGCGCCGTTGGCGAAGTCGCCGAACTGCGCCTCCCACAGCACCAGCGCGTTGGGACGCGCCAGCGAGTAGCCGTACTCGAAGCCCATCGCCGCGAACTCGCTGAGCAGCGAGTCGTAGACGGTGTACTTCGCCTGCTCGGGCGTGAGGTTCGCCAGCGGCGTCCACTCGCCGCCCGAGTCGCGGTCCACCAGCACCGCGTGGCGCTGGCCGAACGTGCCGCGGCGCGAGTCCTGGCCGACCAGGCGGACCGGGTGGCCCTCCATCAGCAGCGAGCCGAACGCCAGCGTCTCGCCCATCGCCCAGTCGATCGTGCCGTCCTCGACCATCGCCGCACGGCGCTGCAACTGCGGTTGCAGGCGCGGGTGCACGGTGAAGCCGTCGGGCAGCGAGATCTGCGACTCGACGATGCGCTTGACCGTCTCGGACGCGATCGCGGTCTGCGCGGACGCCGGGAACTCCGGCAGCGCCTGCGGCGCGGCGTGCGCCAGGGGCTGCGCGGTGGTGGCCTCGCGGACCTCCGCGAACACCTTCTCCAGCTGGTCCTGGTAGTCCTTCAGCGCCTGCTCGGCCTCTTCGACGGTGATGTCGCCGCGGCCGATGAGCGCCTCGGTGTAGAGCTTGCGGACCGAGCGCTTCTTGTCGATCAGGTCGTACATGAGCGGCTGCGTGAACGAGGGGTTGTCGGCCTCGTTGTGGCCGCGGCGGCGGTAGCAGATGAGGTCGATCACGACGTCCTTGTGGAACGCCTGCCGGTACTCGAACGCCAGTTGCGCGACGCGCACGCACGCCTCGGGGTCGTCGCCGTTGACGTGGAAGATCGGCGCCTCGACCATGCGCGCCACGTCGGTGGCGTACATCGACGAGCGCGACGCGGCCGGGGCGGCGGTGAAGCCGACCTGGTTGTTGATCACCACGTGCACGGTGCCGCCGGTGCGGTAGCCGCGCAGCTGCGACATGTTCAGGGTCTCGGCGACCACGCCCTGGCCCGCGAAGGCCGCGTCGCCGTGCAGCAGCAGCGGCAGCACGGTGAAGCCGGCGCCGGCCATGTCGATGATGTCCTGCTTGGCGCGCACGACGCCCTCGAGGACCGGGTTGACGGCCTCCAGGTGCGACGGGTTCGCCACCAGCGACACCTTGACCTGCGCGCCGTCCTCGGAGGTGAACGTGCCCTCCGCGCCCAGGTGGTACTTCACGTCGCCCGAGCCGTGCATCGACTTGGGGTCGATGTTGCCCTCGAACTCGCGGAAGACCTGCGCGTAGCTCTTGCCGACGATGTTGGTCAGGATGTTGAGGCGGCCGCGGTGGGCCATGCCGATCGAGACCTCGTCGAGGCCCGCCTCGGCGGCCGACGACAGGATCGCGTCGAGCAGCGGGATGGTCGACTCGCCACCTTCCAGCGAGAAGCGCTTCTGGCCGACGTACTTGGTGGCCAGGAAGGTCTCGAACGCCTCGGCCGCGTTGAGCTTGCGCAGCACCCGGAGCTGGTCGTCACGGTCCGGCTTGGTGTGCGGGAGCTCGATGCGGTGCTGGATCCAGCTGCGCTGCTGCGGGTCCTGGATGTGCATGTACTCGACGCCGACCGTGCGGCAGTACGAGTCGCGCAGCACGCCGAGCACCTCGCGCAGCGTCATCATCGACTGCCCGCCGAACCCGCCGACCGCGAACTCGCGCTCCAGGTCCCACAGCGTCAGGCCGTGCTCGACGACGTCGAGGTCCGGGTGGCGGCGCTGCTTGTACTCGAGCGGGTCGGTGTCGGCCATGAGGTGGCCGCGCACGCGGTACGAGTGGATCAGCTCCTGCACGCGCGCCGTCTTGTTGACGTCGTCCTCGTGGCTCGCCGAGATGTCCTGCACCCAGCGCACCGGCTCGTACGGAATGCGCAGGGAGGCGAAGATCTCGTCGTAGAACCCGCCCTCGCCAAGGAGGAGCTGGTGCATGCGACGCAGGAACTCGCCCGACTGCGCACCCTGGATGATCCGGTGGTCGTAGGTGCTGGTCAGGGTGAGGATCTTGCTGACCGCGAGGCGGGCCATCGTGTCCGAGGACGCGCCCTGGAACTCGGCCGGGTACTCCATCGCGCCGACGCCGACGATCGTGCCCTGGCCGGGCATGAGGCGCGGGACGGAGTGCACCGTGCCGATGCCGCCCGGGTTGGTCAGCGAGACCGTGACGCCCTGGAAGTCGTCCACCGTCAGCTTGTTGGCGCGGGCGCGGCGCACGATGTCCTCGTACGCCTGCCAGAAGCCGAAGAAGTCCATCTCTTCGGCCTTCTTGATGGCCGCCACGACCAGCTGCCGGTCGCCGTTGGCCTTGGTCAGGTCGATCGCGAGGCCGAGGTTGATGTGCTCGGGCTTGACCAGGAAGGGCTTGCCGTCCTTCTCCTGGTAGCCGTGGTTCATCGCCGGCATCGTCTTCAGCGCCTGGACCAGCGCGTACCCGATGAAGTGCGTGAACGAGACCTTCCCGCCGCGCGCCCGCTTGAGGTGGTTGTTCACCACGATGCGGTTGTCGATCAGCAGCTTCGCCGGAACGGCGCGCACGCTGGTCGCGGTCGGGATCGTGAGGCTCGCGTCCATGTTGCTCACGACGCGGGCGGCCGGACCCTTCAGGGCCACGGTCTCGGGGCCGACGCCTGCCGGGGCCGGCGCTGGGGCGGCCGACTTCGGCTTGGCGGGCGGCGGGTCGGCCGGCGTCGGCTTGGGAGCCGGGCTGCCGGCGGTCGCGGCGGCGTTGGTCGAGACGCCGCTGGTGACCATCGGGTGGCTGGACGCCGGTGCCGGTGTCGTCGCCGCCGCACCGGCGGCTGCCGGAGCCGCGGGAACGGTGGCGGGGGCTGCCGCGGCTGCGGCCTGGCTCGGTGCGGGCGCGGTGCCGGCGGCGCCGGGCGCACTCGGAGTGCTGGTGGTGATGGGACCGCTCCGGTTCGACGAGTCTGCGGCGGGTGCGGCTACCGCGTCTCCGCTGGGCTTGTAGTCGGCGAAGAAATCCCACCATGCACGGTCCACAGAATTCGGGTCCTGTAGGTACTGCTGGTAGATCTCGTCGACAAGCCACTCGTTGGGGCCGAAGCTGGCCATCGGGTTGCTAGGGGACTGTGACGACACGGCGGCAACCGCCCTCTTCCGCTTCCTGGGGTGGTGGACAGCGGGAAACAAGGCTACGCCCTTTCGGCCATGGTGCGCAGGCCCTACGTCCTACGCGTCGCGTAGATCACAGAGAGATGACCGAGTGGCGGAGATTTGTCCCTTTATAGGGGATTCTAGGTGACGGAACGTCATAACCGGAACGTCGGTGCCTATCCACATTCCGTTGCCGCTCCGCGCTGAACACGCGTCCACCTGTGCTTGGCCAGTACAACTGTGCGAGAAGTCGCCTTGTGAGGATTTGTCGACGTCACGGAACGTCATCAATCGGACGTCCATGCTTCCAGGCGCGGAGTCAGCCCGCGTCCTGCCGCGCACGGCCCGCGTCGGCCGGGAGCACGACCCTGATCCGGCACCCGTAGAGCGACTCCGCCACCGCGATCTCGCCGCCGTGCAGGTCCACCGCCCAGCGTGCGATCGCCAGCCCGAGGCCGGTCCCGCCGCCCTCCCGCCGGCCGCCCGCGCCCCGGTACGGCACCGCCGCACCCTCGCCGCCGATCGCCGAGCGGTCCCCGCCCCGGATGAAGCGCTCGAAGACGCGCGTACGCTCCTCGCGCGGAATGCCGGGGCCCTGGTCCTGCACCTCCAGGCGCAGGCTGCCCGGCCCCTCGTCCTGGTGCGCGTGCAGGCTGACGCGGCCACCCGGCGGCGAGTGGCGGCAGGCGTTCGCCAGCAGGTTGGTGACCACCTGGTGCAGGCGCTCGGGGTCGGCGACGGCGTGGAGCGCGGCCGGCTCGACGTCCACGACGAAGACGACGTCGTGGCCGAGCGCCTCGGCCTCGCGCAGCACGGACTCCAGGAACGGGCGTACCGCGAACTCGCGCGGCCGCAGCGGCACGACGCCGGCGTCCAGGCGCGACAGGTCCAGCAGGTCGGCGACCAGGCGGCCCAGCCGCTCGGTCTGGGTGAGCGCCTGGCCCAGGTGCTCCTTGTCGGGCTCCTGCACGCCGTCGACCATGTTCTCCAGCAGCGCCTGGAGTCCCGCGATGGGCGTGCGCAGCTCGTGCGAGACGTTCGCGACCAGCTCGCGCCGGTGCCGGTCGACCTGTTCGAGGTCCGACGCCATGCGGTTGAACGCGCTGGCCAACTGCCCGACCTCGTCGCGCGAGGTGTCGCGCACCCGCCGCGAGTAGTCGCCGCGAGCCATCGCCCGCGCGGCGGCGGTCATCTCGCGCAGCGGCGACGTCATGCCGTGGGCGAGCAGCAGCGTGACGGACAGGCAGGCGAGCGAGGTGACGACGAACATGTAGCGGAACTGCACCTCGGCCCGCAGGCCGAGGATCATCAGCAGCGTCGAGACGAACACCGAGGTGACGACCAGCACCCCGAGCTTCGTCTTGATCGAGCGCAGGGGGTCGAGCGGCCGGGCGTGCAACCACGCGGGCCGGGGCACCGCCGTCACCCGCCGAGTGGGTCGGCCGGACCCGGTACGCCGCCTGCTGTGCCGCCCGATGTGCCGGGAGTACCGGGCGCGCCAGGGGTCCCGGGCGTCTCCAGCGCGTACCCGACCCCGTGCACGGTCCGGATCCACTCGGCACCCAGCTTGCGGCGCAGGGCCTTGATGTGGCTGTCGACCGTACGCGTGCCCGACGCGTCCACCCAGTCCCACACCTCCGCCAGCAGCTGCTCGCGCGACAGCACCGCGCGCGGACGCGACGCCAGGCACACCAGCAGGTCGAACTCGGTCGGGGTGAGGTGCACCTCGGCGCTGTCCAGATGGACGCGGCGCTGCGTGCGGTCCACCCGCAGCGCGCTCAGCCGCAGCGTCTCGGGCGCCGCCTGCCGCGCGGCCGCCTGGGCCCGTTCCATGCGCCGCAACAGGACGTGCACGCGCGCGACCAGCTCGCGCATCGAGAAGGGCTTGGTCATGTAGTCGTCCGCGCCGACGGCGAGCCCGACGAGAAGGTCCGTCTCGTCGTCGCGCGCGGTCAGCATCAGGACCGGTACGGCCGGGTGCGCGGCATGGATGCGCCGGCACACCTCCAGGCCGTCCAGCCCCGGCAGCATGACGTCGAGCACGACCATGTCGGGACGCGTCTGCTCGGCGAGTGCGACCGCCGCGGGACCGTCCATCGCCACGGCGGTCGTGAACCCCTCGGCGCGCAGCCGCGCGGCGACCGCCTCGGCGATGGTCGGCTCGTCCTCGACCACCAGGACGAGCCGCTGCTCGCCCGGACCGGCCACCGAGGCGGCGTGCGTCGCGGCGGGCCCGGCCGACGCCGGGCGGGGCTGCGGGACGGACGACGCGGGCGAGGCGGACGGCACGGACGACCTGGGCGACATGGACGACGACGAGGACGCGGGCGCGTTGTGGTCGGTCATGGATCGCAGCGTACGGAGGGAACACGGGTCTCCGTACACAGGTTGAGACCTTAGGGGGCAGGCTCCGTCCTCAGGCGGATGCGTGCCCGTACCCCGTCGCCCTAGCCTCGGGGGAGTTCCCTCAATCGGGGAGTTTCGGGGTTCCCGGCAACCGAATGCCACCTCTTGGTGTCTGAGAGGTTGCGGGCCGAAGGCCGCTGATTGTGTTGCAGGTTGACTGCGGGCTTAGGCTGGCCTGCGGCCCAAATTCACCACTTGGTGACCGTGGGCGATGAAGTGGTTACGAAGACGGCGCATCTGACAGGGCGTCAGGACGGAGATGGGGGAGCGGTGATCAGCAGACTCAAGGCGAGGGCCACCGGGCAGCCGGACCTCTCCGCGACTGCCGTCGCCACCGTCGAGGTGGAGCCCGAGCCCGTCGACCCCGTCGCCGCGCAGCGCGCCAAGCGCCGCAAGTACGCGCGTGACGCCTTCCGCGAGCTGCTGCTCGTGGCCGCGCTGTTCCTGGTCTACAAGTTCGGGCGCGGCCTCGCGTCCGGGACGGACAGCAAGGCGTTCGACAACGCCAAGGAAGTCCTGAGCATCCAGAACACGCTGCGGCTTCCGGACGAGTCCGTGGTCCAGAGCTGGTGGATCCAGTCCGAGTGGATGCGCTCCTTCGCCAACCAGTACTACGCGTACGTGCACTTCCCGATCACGGTGGGATTCCTGATCTGGCTGTGGGTCCGGCACCGCGACCACTACAAGTGGATACGGAACCTGCTGGCGATAATGACCGGCGTCGCGCTGGTCATCCACATCCTGGTGCCGCTGGCCCCGCCGCGGATGATGCCCGGGTTCGAAGACACCGGCATGGTCGACGGAACGTCGCCCTACTCCGGCGCCGGCGCCAAGATCGCGAACCAGTACGCCGCCATGCCCTCGCTGCACTTCGGCTGGGCCGTCGTCGTCGCCATCGGCGTCATGGCCGTCTGGTGCAACCGCGACCCGCTCCGCCGGGCCGGCAGCAAGCTCATCTGGTTCCACCCCGCGATAACGCTGCTCGTCATCGTCGTGACCGCCAACCACTACTGGCTGGATGCCTTCGTCGCGACCCTCCTGCTGGCCATCGCGATGGTGATCGTGCCGTTCCCCGACCGCTCGCCGCACGCGAAGCTGGTCCGGATAATCCCCTCGCCACGCGTCCCGGTGCGCTGACGCCGGAGGCCCCTCCGATCCACCGCCGAGCCCGTGCGAGCCTTGCCCGTACGGGCTCTTTCGGCGCGCGTCCGGTCCCCGGACCCACCATCATCGGGGTATGGCTGACGCGGCGCGGGTGGGCGAGATCAGGTACGGCTCGGCCACCGGACGGTGGATCCTGCTCACCACGGTCCTCGGATCCGGCATCGTCATGCTGGACGGCACGGTCGTCAACGTGGCCCTGCCGACCATCGGCCGGGACCTGAACACATCGGTCTCCTCGCTCCAGTGGATCGTCAACGCGTACACCCTCACGCTCGCGGGCCTGATCCTGCTCGGCGGCGCGCTCGGGGACCGCTACGGCCGCCGGAAGGTCTTCGTCATCGGCGTCGCGTGGTTCGCCGCCGCCTCCCTGTTGTGCGGCATCGCACCCAACGCCGAGATGCTGATCCTCGCCCGTGCCCTCCAAGGCATCGGCGGCGCGCTGCTCACCCCCGGGTCGCTGGCGATCATCCAGGCGACCTTCCACGCCGACGACCGGCCGCGCGCGGTCGGCGCGTGGTCCGGGCTCGGCGGCGTGGCCACCGCTATCGGGCCGTTCCTGGGCGGCTGGCTGGTCGACTCGGTCAACTGGCGGTGGATCTTCCTGATCAACCTGCCGCTCGCGGCGGTCACCATCGTGGTGGCGCTCAAGCACGTGCCCGAGACGTTCGACCCCCGGCAGTCCGGCCGCTTCGACATCGGCGGCGCCGCCCTCGCGGCCCTCGCCCTCGCGGGCGTGACCTGGGCGCTCATCTCCGCCCCCGACTCGCTGCCGACCGCGGTGATCGCCGGTCTCGCGGGCATCGCGGCGGGCATCGCGTTCGTGGTGGTCGAGCGGCGCATCCGCGAGCCCATGCTGCCGCTGGACGTGTTCTCGTCCCGGCAGTTCACCGCCGTCAACATCGTGACCCTGTGCGTGTACGCCGCGCTCAGCGCCGTGCTCTTCTTCCTGGTGCTGCAACTCCAGACGGTCTCCGGCTACTCGCCGCAGAACTCCGGACTCGCGACGCTGCCGATCACCGTCCTCATGCTGCTGCTGTCCGCGAGGGCGGGCGAGTTGGCCAAGCGGGTGGGGCCGCGGCTGCCGATGACGATCGGGCCGCTGCTGTGTGCGGGAGGCCTGCTCCTGATGCTGCGGATCGGGCCGGACGCGCCGTACGTCAGCGAGGTGCTGCCCGGTGTCGCGCTGCTCGGCCTCGGCCTGTCGGTGACGGTGGCCCCGCTGACCGCGACGGTGCTGGCGTCGGTGGACGTCGCCCGGGCGGGGATCGCCTCCGGGGTCAACAACGCCGCCGCCCGCGCGGCCGGCCTGCTGGCGGTGGCGGGCCTCCCGGCGATCGTCGGAATGACGGGCGACGGCTACCGCGTCCCGTCGACCGTGAATTCGGGCTTCGACAAGGCGATGTGGATCTGCGCCGGGCTGCTCGTGCTGGGGGCGGTGCTCGCCTGGTTCACCGTGAGTTCCGATGCGCTGGAGGTCACCGCGGACTCCGGACCGCGTGCGGAGCCCGCCTGCAAGACCAATTGCGCGGTGGGGGCGCCGCCGCTGGAGGGCAATGTCTCGGCGGCGCCTCCGGCGCCTCCAGCCGCGAGTGGCAAGGCGTAGGCCTGCGGCTTGAGGCCGGACCCCCGGCTGTCGCGGGTCAGCCGATTTCGGCGGGACGGAACGGCGGTCCGGTCGGCGGCTTGACCGCGAGCCAGGCCCACCGGTCGATCGGCCGGTCGTCGAGGAGCAGGAACAGCCCGCCCTTGTACGCCGCGTGGCGCGGATCCCGGACGCGCTCGGCGAAGGTGCGGCGGTCCGGCGCGGAGCCGATCTCCGCGTACGCCGCCCGTGTCGCGGCCATGTGCCGCGCGTGGGCACCGCGCAGGCGGGCCGCCGTGTCGAGGATCCAGGCGCGGAACTCGTCCGGCATGCGGTCGAACAGGTCGGCGACGTCGGCACCGGCGAACAGCGCCTCCCACAGTTGCGCGTGGGGTTTTCGGCTCGGTCGACGGCTCGGTCGGGGGCAGGGTCGAAGGTGCGGTCGACGGCGGTTCAGAGGCCGGTCAGCCCGCCCGGGTTCAGGCGGAGCGTCTGGTGGTCGGTGCTCGCGCAGCCGGCGTGCTCGATGGGCAGCGGTCCGCCGAGGTGGAACGCCTTGCCGAGGTCGTGGCCGCTCTCGCCGCAGTCGGACCGGAACGCGAGGTCCTTGAGCAGCGGTTCGGCCGCCTGGGCCGGGGCGGCGGAGGCGAGCCCGGCGGCCGCCGCGGCGGCGACGAGTGGAGGAACTACGAGGTGATTACGCATATTGGGTTCTTTCTTAGCTTTGGAGGCGTCTAGTCCGTTTGTAGTGGATAGACGGCGAATGCCCATCGGGTATCGGCCACCGGTGGGCGTGTCGGCGGCGTGTCGGTGCCCGGTTTCGTTGCGGGTACCGGGAGGCCGTCGCCTAACGTGCGAGAGACCACGTACCCGCAGGTAGGAGGAACGGACCCCGATGAGCCCGCAGGACATGAGGCGCTTCAACGACGCGCTGATCGCCGAGTTCAGGGCCAATGGCGGTCGGCTCGGCGGGGCGTTCGAAGGGCGGCAGATGCTGCTCCTGACGACGACCGGCCGGCACAGCGGCGTGCCGCGTACGTCGCCGCTCGCCTACTCGGGGGAGGACCGCCGCTACGTCGTCACCGCCTCGAACCGCGGCTCGGACCGGCACCCCGAGTGGTACCGCAACCTGCTCGCCGACCCGGCCGCGCTCGTCGAGGCCGGGGGCCGCACGCTCGTGGTACGCGCCACCGAGATCGTCGATCCCGCCGAACGCGACCGCCTGTGGGTCGCGCACAAGGCGCTCGTGCCGTCCTTCGGCGACTACGAGAGCGCCACCGCGCGCACGATCCCGGTGTTGGTGCTCGAACCCCTGGCCGAGTAGCACCGAGCAGGCCCCGTACCGTGTTCCGCGACGGGACCGGACCTCCACCAGGCCGGTACGGCGGACGGAAGGCGGGGCACGGGACATGGGCGCACGACAGATCGACACCGGGGTGACCGGACTGGCCCTCGGCGTCGAGGACAGTGTCGCCACGCTGCGCATCGACCGCCCCGAGGCACGCGGCGCGCTGACCGCGGCGATGTGGGCCGCGATCCCGGGCATCCTGGCTGTTCTCGAAGCCGACCGCGAGGTCCGCGTGCTCGTGCTCACCGGCACCGACGGCGTCTTCTCGGCGGGCGCGGACATCCGCGAACTCCAAGGCCGTTACGCGTCCCCCGAGCCCGCCGACCCCTACCACGCGCTGAACGCGGCGGCGGAGCAGGCGCTGGCCGCGTTCCCGAAGCCGGCCATCGCTTTCGTGCGGGGCGCCTGCGTGGGCGGAGGATGCCAGCTCGCCGTCGCGTGCGACCTTCGGTTCGCCGACGCGACCGCGCGCTTCGGTGTGACCCCGGCCAAACTCGGGATCGTGTACGACGCGGGATCGACGGCCCGACTGGCCCGCCTCGTGGGTGTCGCGACCGCCAAGTACCTGTTGTTCTCAGGCGAGTTGATGGACAGCCAGCGGGCGCTGCGGGTCGGCCTCGTCGAGGACGTCTTCGCACCGGAGGAGGCGGAGGAACGCGTGTACGCCTTCGCCCGCACGATCGCCTCGCGCTCCCAGCTCACGGTACGTGCGGCCAAGGACTTCCTCGCCACCGCGACGCCGGACCCCGAGCGCGTGCACGCGTGGGAGCAGCGCTCGCGCGCGTCGGCCGACGTACGCGAGGGTCTGGCGGCGTTCACCGAACGCCGCGCGCCCCGGTTCACCTGGGGGACCGAGTAGCCGAAGCGGGCAGCACCCGATGTGGGCGGTATCTATGGATCTGTTCCTATATAGGTGCTTGACTTGAAGGGTCGACTTCTCCGACGCCCTGCCGCCTGACGGTGAGGAGCAAGACCATGCCTGTCTTCATGGACGTGCACCGCAACATGCGGGGGATCAGCGCCGAGGACCTCCAAGCGGCCCACAGGCAGGACCTGGCGCTCCAGGACATGGAGCACGTGGAGTTCAAGCACGCCTGGGCCGACCCGGCGTCCGGGATGGTGTTCTGCCTGGCCGAGGGGCCGGACGCGGACGCGATACGCCGCGTCCACGCGATGGCCGGCCACCCGGCGGACGACGTCTACCCCGTTCCGCTCGAGGTGTGAGCCACAGTGTGAGCCACCCGTACGAATAATCCGTGCCGCGAGCCGCCCGATCGGTGAGGATCGGGCCATGGAACCCGTGAACCTCACCGCCGCGCTCGCCTCGTTCGACGACGTCTACAGCCCGCGCATCGTCGCCCGTATGAACGACTACGACGTACGCATCGCGCACACGCTCGGCGACCACGTCTGGCACGTACACGAGGACACGGACGAGTTCTTCCTCGTCCTCGACGGCCGCTTCGACATCGCGATGCGCGACGCCGACGGCGGCGAGCGGACGGTCGTCCTGACCAAGGGGGACACTTTCGTCGTCCCCAAGGGCACGGAGCACAAGCCGACTTCGCCCGGCGGGTCGATCCTCATGTTCGAGCCCTCCGGCACCGCCACCACCGGTGATCGACACGAGGGCGACATCCCCGACCACGTCGACAGCACGACAGGCCGCGACTTGGCGCTGTGACCGCAGCGCGCGGGCGGTGTACTCCGCCGAGGGGCGCCGCCCGCACCTTGTCGGACGCCCTTTCAAGCGTGTCACCTGCACGCAATTTAGTAGCCATGTATAGTATCTGCATGACGGACGACGACCAGCCGACGGACAAGCCCCTCGGACCTACCCCCGGCTTCCTGGTCTGGCGGCTCTCCATGAAGTGGCGGGTCGCCGTCGACCGCGCCCTTGCGCCACTCGGCCTCACGCACGCGCAATACGCGCTGCTCGCCTCGCTGTTCGGCATGACCCGGTCCGGCACGAGCCCCACCCAACGCGAACTCGCCGACCACGCCGGCCTGGAGGCCCTGTACGTCTCCAAGCTCGCCCGCACGCTCGAAGCCGACGGCCTCATCGAGCGCACCCGCGACCCCAAGGACACCCGAGCCGTCCGCCTCGCCCTCACCGGCCAGGGCAACGAGAAGACCGCTGCCGCGATCGCGATCGTCCACGACCTCCTCGACCGACTCGTGGCGCCTCTCGGCGGCCTGGACGGCGCCGAGGCCCAGGAGTTCTCCCGCCGCCTCCGGCAGCTTCTCGACGTACCCCTCGACGTACCTCTCGACGTCTGACCGGATTCCCGCCCAAAGAACGGGCGAGCTCCCAACGCCCGTGCCACCGCTGGTTGGTGCGAGCACTTCGCCGCCGCGCGCACGATGTCAACTGCTGCTGAATAGCGGGGCGCGGGTGACACGTGTCTCGATGATTCGCCGTAAGCAAAGTGCTTTAACCAACATGATGGATGTGACGCTCCGTCAGATCCCGACCTCAGGCTGTTCTTTCCGATTCCCGTCAGGGCGTTCCGCAGTGGCTCGGCCCGGGCGCGTGAGGGGTGGGAGTCGACGGTGCCGGATGATCGGGGAAACCCGCCGGCAATCTTCGGAGGGCGAGGTCGGCGGCGTTTACGGGCACGCCGAAGGGACGCCGAACAAACATAGCGAGGAATGCGTAAAGTGCGATACGCGGGACCGCTCCGGTCGTCCTGGAGCGGATTCTCGGACGCCCCCGCGGAGGAAGATCCGGGGTCTCCGGGCAGCAGATCCGAGGATCCGATTAAAGACTCCTCATCCGCCGATGTCAACGGTGGCTGACCAAGATTCTTTTGAGGTTCGGCGCGTGCGATCGGTGGTCGGAAAGTCGGCACGTGTCACCGGTCGGATTCGCTCACGTCCGACAATTATCGAAGCGTCGCAGCGGCGGGCGGGCGTGTCGGCCCTTCGACGGCGACCGGGGGTACGCCCGGGCTCCGAGGCAGCCGGTACGGCGCCGAAGCCGACCTCGCCCCCTCGGCGAGGGCGCGAGACCTGACACGGGTTCGGCCGTCGCCCCGGAAGGGCGGCCCCGCACACGACAGGCCTTCGGGCCGCGGAAGCAGGCGGGTCCTGGCCCCGCCGCTGCCGGGCTGCGTGCAGTGGTCAGCCGCCGCAGGACGGTGGGCTGCGACGGACGAGCCTGGTGACCGTGCGTCGCGGACGCCAGGCTCGCCTCGGGTTCGGTGCGCGAGCTGCCGTGTCCTGACGGTCGGCCCGTTTGCGAGACCGACACCGACCGTCTCCAGGTACGGCTGCCGCTGCGCGTCCGTGTGCGGGGCCCCTCCGGCACGCACGCGTATCCGTCGGCCTCGCGGGGGCGCCGGCCGCCGACGGGATTTGAGGGAGCATCAGATATGGCACGGGCGAAGTTGTGCGGCCGACGAAACCGGGCCGACGAAAACGGGCTGGTCCGTCGATTGCGCGGTGGATTCCGGGGAGGCGTCTCCGGAAATCACGAATGCTCCTCCGAAGCGCACGGAGCGGAGCGTTCCGCTCAACTTCGGAACGGCTATTTCCGCGAGAATGGATCAAGCGTTTGATCGCGCCTCGGCTGCGGAGTCGCCGCAAAGTGTCTCGGACATTTCTTGGTCCTCACATGTATTCGCGTTCTGATTCCGCCGCAGTGACGTCGGGCGGGTCCCGGCTCGCCGAGCGGGGCGCCGCCAGGCCGACGCCCATGCCGAGGGCACCCGTCCGGGCTCCGCCGGGCCGGGCGAACGAGCCGCCTCCGCGGATGCTCCGAGGAGGGCAGCGCGAGGTGGAGTCGTGCGGCGTCGGGGCGTGCGATGGGCGGACCGGCCGTGGCGCGCGTGTGCTTCGAGGAGTCCGCGGTGCCGAGCCTTCAGGGGCGCGCGGAGGGGCGGCCGGAGGGCGTGCGTACGGCGCGCAGAGGGCACCCGGGCGCCCATGGCTCCCCACGGACCTCGCCATTCACCAGGGATACAGTCATTGACGACAGCTCAGGCGCTTCCTTGGCGCGGGGCCGACGGCGCCCGTGGTTTTGCGGCGGATGCCCCGGGAGGCGGCCGTGTGGCTGCGCCAGGCGGGCGCCGCACTGCCAACTCGCTGTCTTCGTGGGCAAGATCCGCGACGGCAACACGTACCCGGCCTGAAGACCCGACTCAGGCCAGGCTCCGGCCCGGTTCGGGGCGTCGCCCGCAGCTCGGCGCAAGGCGTCTTCCGTGGGCAGGGCTCGGCTTGCCGCCACCCATTCGGTTCGGCAGAGGAGCGCCCCCCGGGGGCTCGTAGCTCTCCGTAATCGGACCCGGAAAGGCCGCGGGCATGAATTTCGGATTCCGCCGTCCAGAACTGATCTCGATATGCAGGCACCCCGTGGCCGGCGGCGAACCGGGAAGCCACACGCACCGTCCACCTCACCCCAGTCGAATTGCGTCGACAAATCCGGGGGGATGTGACGCCCATGAATTTCCGGAAGGAATTCTCCGGCATGCCGGGTTGTGAATTGCGCGGGGGCGGATCGCCGGCATGCGATATTCGTCCCGACTCCTCGTCCCCGAATTGCCGCCGGCTGCCCGCTTGCCGTCGGGACGCACGCATCGCGTACGCCGTGCGTGTGCTGTGCGGCTGCGGGTCGGGTGCGCACAGGCACTGCGAGCGCCGGACCTCCCGCAAGCTGTGTCCGCCCCCACGGCGCGTCCCGGAGCGGACTCCGTGAAACGCACCGAGCCCCCGTCCACGGGACGGGGGCTCGGGTGGCGCTGTGTGGTTGTCCGGCCTACAGGGGGTGTTGTACGTTCGGACCCCCGCACGCTCCGCCCGTCTCTGTCAGGCGGTGCTTCGGTGGGTGTGCCTGGGCCGAGGGCGCTCGCCGTTCTGCCCGTACTTCTACTACGGACAGGACGCTTCGCGAGCGCCCGAGGCCAGGCCCGACGTCACTTGTGCAGGCCGGTCTTCGGTGGGTCGATCAGAGCGGGAAGCCGCTCTGCGTCTGGCCGAGCTGGAGGCAGTTGACCACGGCACCGTTGGAGATGTTCAGGACGATCTTGTCCGGCGCGTCGGCGTAGGTCGCCGTGGAGCCGGACTTCTCGAGCACGACCGGGTTGAGGCTCGTGCTGTTGATGCCCGACTCGATCAGCACGTCCGGGCCGACCGACGAGTACGTGCTGGCCGCGATGGTGACGGTCGGGTCCGGCGACGTGATGCCTGTGACGAGCGTGAGGTGGCCCCCGCTCCGGTCGAACGCCACGTAGTTGTCGTTGTAGGTGGGGCTGCCGGAAGGCGTGCCGAGCCAGCAGTCGTAGAGGGCGTCGCCGCTGCCGAGGGCGGCGGCCGGGCTGGCCATCGCGATCGCGCCGGCCGTAATGCCGATTGCACAGGCGGCCGCAGTGGCCGCAGACCTGATCTTGGACATGTGTGGTGCGTTCCTTTCCCTACGTCGGTCGTCCGGAACGCGAGACCCGCAAGCTTCACGCGAGACCCGCGGCAGGACTGATGCGGTGGGCGGTACGCGGTGCGCGGAGCAGGCTTTCCGACGCCGCTCCGTGTTGCGGTGGGACCCGAGTGCCAACCAAGAAGGTGACGGCATGGGTCACGTTGCTCATTTCACCCCTTGGCGAGACTTCCGTCAATACCCGATTTCTTCATGGATCGACATTCAAGGCTCACCGATGATCCAGTTGGCTCCGTCCCGAACGGTGCCCTGATTGGTGACACGTGTCGAGCGAATTGGTGGCGTCTCGGTATTGATTTTGCGGGCCTTTACAGACACATTCCCGGTGGACCATTGGACCTCCGCACACCGCCCCACTCTCCGGTGCACGTCGGTCGGAGATCACTCCCGGTGAGGGGTGGCTGCGGCCGAGATCCCCGATGCGTCTCCGGCGCCCGGGGGTCCGTTCACGAAGGAGCACAACTTGCAGCTGCGAAGATTGGTCCCGCGGCGATCCGTGGCCGTGGTGGCCACGGGGGTGCTGGCGCTGACCGGTGCCGTGGTGCTGACGGCGCCGTCCGCGAGCGCCGGGACCATCACGTCGACGGTGACGTGTGTGCTGCCGGCTGGCCAGGGCACGTTCACCGGACCACAAGAGATCACGTTGACGCTGGACAAGTCCACCGTCGATCCCAACGGTTCGATCAACGGTACCGTGACCCTCGGTCCGAGCCCGGCGGTCAGCACGGTCAACATGACGATCTACGGAACCCCGCGGATGAAGCTCAGCATGCGCGGGGCCGCAACAGGCGAGGTGACCATCACCGGCCCTGAGGTCATGATGGTCGTCGAGGCGGGCAAGTCGCCGCCGCTGCCGCCGTACACGGGCTCGTTCACGGTTCCGGCCAATGCCACGCCTGGGGGGAAGATCGAGTTCACCGTCCTGGAGATGGTGACCGATGCACGTTTCGCCCCCGGTCAGGACCCGGCCTTCCCGACGGTCTGCACCGCCGGCGCCGGTAGTGAGCAGACGTTGGCTGAGGTCACCGTTTCCGGTGGAGAGCCGGCCGATCCGGTGCTCACCGGCCCGGCGGCACCCGTGACCGTGGGCACGGCAGCGACGTTGTCGGGTACCGGGTTCGCCCCGAACGCGACCCCGTTGGTGTCGCTCTGCGACTCGAACGGCACGAACTGCCTGGCCGAGCGCATCTCAGCGAACACCTTGGCGATCGACGCGGCCGGCAAGTTGTCGGGCACGGCGACGCTCGCGGCCTCGCTGACACCCGGCAGCTACCAGATCAAGGTGAGCGACGGCACCAAGTCGGCCACCGCAACGCTGACGGCCCAAGCCGCTGCCGAGCGCAAGGCCCAGGTCAGTCCGTCCAGCGGACCGGTCGGCATGACGGTCACGGTCACGGGCACCGGCTGGACACCCGGCAAGTTCGTCTTCGTGGTCGGCGCTGACGCGTCCGGCACCGCCGGCCCGGGCGTCAAGACCGCGACGGTGAAGCCGGACGGTACGTTCTCGGTCACGCCCACAGTGGCGACCGAGAACGTCACGCAGTTCCGTGTCAGGGAGGGCGTGCCGGCCTCGAGCCCCACGGTCTTCGTGCCGTTCACGGTGACCACGGGCCCTGCACCGCAGACGCAGGAGCCCACGGTCACGCTGGCCGCGGGCGACCTGTCGATGACCCAGGCGGGAACCGGGATCAACTTCGGTTCGGCGACCCTGAACGGCCAGGCCCAGCGGCTCACCGCGCCGCTGAACCAGGTCACCGTGGTCGACGCCCGTGGCGGCAACAACGGCTGGACTCTGACGGGCGCCATGACCGACCTGGTCGCGGCGAACGGCACGGACAAGATCCCGGCGGGCAACATCAGTTGGACGCCGTCTTGTGCGGCTCTGCCGGGCAGCCTGTCGACGGTCACCTCCGGTTCCACGGGGCCGCTCGGCACTGCCGCGTCGACGCTGTGCAGCCAGACGGCCGACCCGGCCAAGGCGACGGGTGGCAAGTTCACCGCTGACGCCGAACTGGCTCTGACCACTCCGCAGTTCGCTGCGGCTGGCACCTACACCGGGACGCTCACGCTGACCCTGATCTGACGTCCCATCAACCCCTTCGGGGAATGCGCGGCCGGGCCCCCGGCGCACCGTACGAGTCCAGCAGGATCCGATGCGCTGCGCTGGGGGCCCTTCATGTCTTGACCTATGGCAACAGGCGTTTGTGGCAAGGGAGTTGAACTCCCAGAGGGCCATGCCGCCGATGACTCCGACTGTTCCATTTGTCCATCGCGATCCGAGGAGCGACGTGTCCCGAGCAAGCTTTTTGAAGAGACGTGCCGGTGCGGCTTTCGCCGGCGCGGCATTGCTGATGGGTGGGGCGGGCTTGACCGTGCTGGCCCCGGCGGCCCAGGCGGGTGTGGTCAACCCGACCGTGCACTGCGTCCTGCCGGCTGGTCAGGGCGAGGCCACGGGTCCGCAGTCCATGGACGTCACCCTGACCCCGGCCAACGCTGCACCGGGATCGCTGGTGCACGCGGTGGTGACGCTGGGCACCGGCCCGGCGAACAGCACCGTGTCCCTGAACGACGTGCCGACCACCCCGTCGATCGAGTTGGCGATGAGCGGCGGCGCGACGGGAACGGTGACCGTGACCGGTCCGACCGTCAACCTCGACACGGTCAGTGGCCAGCCGGTCCTGATTCCCACCTATGAGGGCGACTTCGTCGTCCCCAACACCGCATCGGGTGTGGTGAGCTTCGCGCCCCTGCGTACGGTCACCAAGACCGTTGTGTTCGGCGGCACTTACACCACCCCGTGTGACGTCGTCTCCGGTGGCGGCAGCATCGGTACGGTGAATGTCCAGGGCCCGGGCTCGCAGCAGCCGACCCTGACCTCGCCGACCGGCATGGTGCGTCCGGGCTACACCCTCAACTTCTCGGGTGCGGGCTTCCCGGCGAGTGCGACGGCGACCCTGTCGGTGTGTCCGGCGGCGGGCGGTGCCTGCGTGCTCAACCCGTTCTCGTCGAGCGGCGTGAACATCTCGGCGGCCGGCGTCCTGACCGGAACCGCCGTCCTCACTACGGCGATTCCTGATGGTGCCTATCTTGTCAAGGTGGCCGCTGTCGACAAGGAAGCCTCGTCGCCCATCACCGTCCAGGCGTTCGTCCAGTCCGGGCCGCGAGTCGCGAGCATGACACCGACCTCCGGTCCGGTCGGCACGGTGGTGAACATCACCGGTTCGAACTGGAAGGCGAACACCGCGCTGTTCGCCGTCGGAGCGGACGCCACCGGTACTGCTGGGCCGGGCACGGCGGTCCTGCGGACCGACCCCGACGGCAACCTGTCGGCGAGCTACACCATCAACAACGCGAACGTGACTCAGATCCGGATCCGTGAGGGCGTGCCGTCCTCCAGCCCCACGGTCTTCCTGCCCTACACCGTTACGGTGGCGGCTCCGACTCTGGCTGCTTCGCCGCAGGTGTCGAACCGCAATGGCATGGTGACGCTGACGGGCTCGAACTGGCCCGCGGGTGCGACGCCCACCGCGGCGCTCTGCGACACGGCCGGCAACAACTGCAACGCGGCCTCGCTGACCAACTCGACGCTGGCGATCTCCCCGGCCGGCGCGCTGAGCGGCACGGTCAAGGTCGCGGGCAGCGTCACACCTGCGAACTACACGGTGAAGGTCACCGCGAGCGGCCTCTCGGCCACCACCCCGCTGACCGTCCAGAAGCACTCGATCTCGCTGTCGCCGAGCAGCGGTCCGCTGGGCACGAAGACGTGGATCACGGGTGACGACTTCGCGGACTGGGCGTGGATCAAGCTGTACGGCGTCAACGCGGCCGGCCAGAAGACCGGTGACTACAACTACGCCGCCGCCGACGGCGCCGGCAACTGGATCACCTGGATGTACCTGAACGACCCGACCACCGTCCGGATCGTCGCGGAGGAGACCTTCAACTCCAGCGTCAAGGCCTCGGCGCCTTTCACGTACACCCCGTGACCGGTGGCAGTGACCGATAGTTGAGCCCGACCGTGCGGCACGTCCGGCAACTCGGGCGTGCCGCACGGCATTTGCGGCAGACATGAGCCCCCCGAGACCGGTCCCCCGAGGCCGGGCCGGGCTGCCGTCGCGGGACCGGGCCGAGGGCGCCGGTCGTCACGTTGTGGCAGCGCGCAATTGCTGTCGCGGTCCGAATGGAATGCCGCCCGCGGCGAGGAAGGGATTCGGGTCGAAGGGCAGCACGGCGCAGCGCCGCGGACAATTCCGGGGACGCGTATTCCGTCGGTGTCTCCGGTTCGTGGTCGCGGGACATCCGCGCTCCGCCTGGTGCGTTCGTCGGCCGCGAGCGCCGCTCCGGTGCTCTCGCGTACCAGTGCGTCAGGTCGCGAACTCGGAGTGTGACAAGGGTACTTCGAGGCGATCGGGAAGACTGCGTGGTCGGCCGAAGTGTGGGGGCTTCAGCCTGGTCCCGTCCGCTTACTCGTGGAATCCGAACGTGTACAAACTGCGACGTGACGTGTGCTGATTTCCTCGTGAAAAGAGTCGATCTTGGTTACACGTGTCGAATAGTTCGGGGTGTCATCAGATATTGACTTCGTCTCCTTGATCGAGCACATTCCGTGGAATTGACGGAACCCCGCTCACCGCCAACACCCGTTCGGCCGGTAGCGAAGGACCGCTCGTGGTGGGGGCGTCGGCGGCGAGGTCCGGCTCGGTGCGTACCCGCGCACCGCGGATCGGGGCCTCGTGGGACGAAGGAGAACAGTGTCGCGACAACTGATCCCCCGAAGAGCCGCGGCCGTCGTGGCGACGGGGGTCCTCGCCCTTGCGGGGGCCTTCGTCTTCACGGCGCCTGCCGCGAACGCGCAGGAGGTGACCTGGACTTCGAAGTGCGTGAACCAGGTCGCCACCGGGTTGGACATTCCCCCGTCCGAGACCAAGGTCGACATCACGGTCTCGCCGGTCAAGGAGGTCTACAACGTCGGTGACCTCGTCACCGTGAACTGGGCGTGGAAGTCGTACAGCAAGGTCCCCAACGCCGGCCTGCCTTCCATTCCGAAGGACTCGACGAAGCCCGTCGGGAACCTCGAACTGACGGGGGCGCAGACCGGCACGGTGACGATCGAAGGGCCCCGGGTGAACCCCGAAGCTCCCGTCGGCACCGACCTCATCCTCAGCGACATGACCGGCACGTTCACCCTGAACGCGGCCGGCACTGTCAACCTGGCGCCGAAGAACCACCGCACCTTCACGTTCATCGAAGCGTTCAATCTGGATGCCGAGACGCGGTGCGAGCCCTTGGGCGCCGTACCCGGGACCGCGGCCACGTTCACCGTGCAGGACGGGCAATCGAGCGGGCCGTCGCTGACCGCACCGTCGGGTGACGTGCGTCCCGGTGCCACCATCGACCTGTCGGGCACCAACTACGCGCCCAACGCGGTACCGCAGTTGACCCTGTGCGACGCGGACGGCAACAGCTGCCAGACGAACGGCTTCACGGCCAACACCCTGTCGATCGACGGCTCGGGCAAGCTGACCGGCACCGCCACGGTTTCCCCCTCCGCCACCGAGGGCGCACACGTCGTCCAGGTCACCGACGGCATCGGGGCCGGCAAGGCGACCGTCACGCTCAAGAACTTCGTGCCCGACGGTCCGCCGCGGGCGTCCCTGAGCGTGAACAGCGGACCGCTCGGCACGGTGGTCACCGTCACCGCCGAGAACCTGCCGCCGAACCGGAACGTCAACATCAGCGCTCTCGACGCCGACCAGTTCGACCTCGAGGGCTTCGTCAACCTGACCAGCCTGCCGGACGGGACCATCACTCCGACGGAGTTCACGGTCACGGACCCGTGGACGGCGTTCATCCGGGTACGGGTCAGCACGTTCGACGACCAGGCGGTGATCATGCCCTTCCGCATCGCCACGGCGCAGGGCACCCAGGGCGCCACGGTGACACTGGCTCCGGGTTCGCTGTCGATGTCGCAGGCCGGAAACGGCATCGACTTCGGGACGGTCACGCTCAACGGCGAGGCGCAGACGGTCAGGTCCAACCTCAACCAGGTGACCGTTGTGGACGCCCGTGGCGGGAACCTGGGGTGGTCGCTGACCGGCACGATGACCGACCTGGTCGCGGCGAACGGCACCGACAAGATCCCGGCGGGCAATCTCGCCTGGACGCCGTCCTGCGCGGCGCTCCCCGGAAGTCTGAGCACCGTTGCGAACGGCACGCCGGGTGACCTGAGTTCGGCCGCCTCGACGCTGTGCAGCGTCTCGGCGACCGGTACCACCACCGGCGGCAAGTTCACCGCCGACGCCGAAATCACCCTCACCACACCACAGTTTGCTGCCGCGGGCGCCTACACCGGAACGCTCACCCTGACTCTGATCTGATGTCGCCCATCCGGGCCCGACATCGTCCGACGAGTCCTGCCGACGGCCGGCAGCTCTGATTCGGCGGCGCCATTGGGGTGCCCTCGTCCCAGGAACTCGTGGCGAGGGCAGCCCGCTCCGACGCTGGTCGGTGCGGGCCGCCGCTTCCCTTGTCCCCACACCGGGGGCTGGGTCATGCGAAGGAGATACGTCCTGGTGTTGCGAAGAATGTTTCCCCGTCGGGCCGTTGTCGTCGTCGCCACCGGAACCTTGGCCATCACCGGCGCGGTGGTGCTGACCGCACCCGCCGCGCAGGCCACGGTGGTCGAGTACACGTCCGAGTGCGTCAACGACTTCATCGGCTCGGTCGGCGAGGTGCCGAGCAAGTACGACGTCACCGTGTCGCCGGTCAAGGACAAGTACGCGGTCGGCGAGCAGGTGAAGATCGACTGGAAGTGGATCACGTACCCGAAGGTCCCGGACCGGAGTCCGCTGGAGACGCTGCCGGAGAACTCGACCCAGCCGTTCGGCGACATCGCGCTCTCCGGAGCGCAGGCGGACACCGTGCAGGTGTCCGGCCCGCAGGAACACCCCGCTGCGAACCGAGGTGAGGCGTTGATGGTTCCGGACATGACCGGGACCTTCACGCTGACCGGCCCGGGCACCCTGACGCTGACGCCGAAGGGCTACAAGACGGTCACCACGCTCGGCACCATCAAGTCCGCCACGGCCTGCGGCCCGGTCGCCGGCCAGGCTCCCGGGGCGGTCGCGACGCTGACGGTCGAGGGCGCGTCGACGCCCGACCCGGTGCTCAGCTCTCCCGCCGAGGCCCACACGGGCTGGGAAATCGACCTGAACGGCAGCAACTTCGCGCCGAACACCACGCCGCAACTCTCGCTCTGCAACGGCGACGGGAGCAACTGCCTGCCGGAGCGCTTCGCGTCGAACACCCTCGCCATCGACGGTCAGGGCAAGCTGACCGGCAAGGCGACCATCGCGCCGTCGCCCTTCCTGGTTCCGGACGGGGAGTACGTCGTCAGGGTGTCGGACGGCAGCAAAGCCGCCTTGTCCCCGATGGCGGTCACCCGATATGTGTCGCCGGATCCGCGTACGGCGACCGCGACCCCGGATGTGGCCGCGGTGGGGGACACCGTGACGGTGACCGGCAGCGGCTGGACGGCCGTCGGCAACGTCAACATCGTCCCGCAGTCGGCAGACGGGAGTCTCGTAGGCACCGTCGTCACCGCATCGATCGACCCCTTCGGCAAGTTCACCGCGCAGGTCCTCATCGAGGATCCCACCACCACGCAGATCCGGATCCGCGAGGGCCTTTCCGCGACGAAGCGGGTCTTCGCGCCGATCACCGTACGCACGACTCCGCCGCTCCCGCAGGACGTGTCCGCGACCCTGGCACCCGGTTCGCTGAGCATGTCGCAGGCGGGCACCGGCATCGACTTCGGGACGGTCACGCTCAACGGCGAGGCACAGACGGTCAAATCCGCTCTCAATCAGGTGACTGTTCTGGACGCCCGTGGCGGCAACCTCGGGTGGTCGCTGACCGGCACGATGACCGACCTGGTCGCGGCGAACGGCACCGACAAGATCCCGGCGGGCAACCTCGCCTGGACGCCGTCCTGCGCGGCACTCCCCGGAAGTCTGAGCACCGTTGCGAACGGCACCCCGGGTGCGCTGAGTTCGGCCGCCTCGACGCTGTGCAGCGTCTCGGCGACCGGTACCACCACCGGCGGCAAGTTCACCGCCGACGCCGAAATCACCCTCACCACACCACAGTTCGCAGCCGCCGGCGCGTACACCGGAACGCTCACCCTCACCCTCATCTGACCTCGTGCGGCCCCCACTCGGACCGAGTGGGGGCCGCAAGCAAGGGAGTGCGATGCCGATGCGCAGACTGATGCCTCGAAGAGCCGTCGTAGCGGCCGGAGTGCTCGCGATGGCCGGAGGCCTGATGACGGCCGCCCCCGCCGCGCAGGCGCAGGAAGTCACGTACACGTCGCAGTGCAAGAACCTGCTTGCTCCCGGTCTGGAGATCCCGCCCTCGGAGACGAAGGTGGACATCCAGATCAGTCCGGTGAAGGACACCTACGCCGTGGGTGACCTGATCACGGTGAAGTGGAAGTGGGGCTCGTACAGCAACGTCCCGCAGAGCAGCCCACTGGAGGCGGTCGAGGCCGACACCACCAAGCCGGTGGGGAAGATCAACCTGTCCGGCTCGCAGTCGAGCGTGCTGTCGGTCGAGGGGGAGCGCAAGAACGAGCGCACTCCCAGAGGCCAGCCGCTGGTCATCACGGACATGACGGCAACGCTCTCGCTGACCGCGACCGGCACGCTCAACTTCGCACCCAAGCAGCACTCGACGTTCACCCAGGTCGGCACCTTCGACGCGGAGACCGAGTGCCTTCCGCTCACGACACCCGGGATCTCGACCTCGATCACCGTCGAGGGCGGGCAAGCCGATCCGCGTACCTTGGACGCCCCGGACACCCCGGTGAAGCCAGGCGACACGATCACGCTCGGCGGCACCAAGTTCACCCCGAACGCCACGCCGCAACTGAGCCTGTGCGAATCGGACGGCGGCAACTGCCTGGCCAACCGGTTCACGGCGAACACCCTGGCCGTCAACGGCACCGGCGACCTCTCTGGAACCGCCAGGGTGGCCACAACAGGGCTGCCCGACGGGACGTACCAGGTCCGCGTGACCGACGGCGTGGGCGAGGCACGGGACAACCTCACCGTCAAGGCCTTCGTACCGTCCGGGCCGCGCACGGCCGTCGCGGACGTCAGCAGCGGACCGCTGGGCACGACTGTCCGCATCACCGGCGAGAACTGGACCCCGAACCGCGCCACCAACATCATGGGACTGAACGCGGAAGGCGCTCCACTCCTGCCGGTCGTGAACCTGGTGACTACGGCCGACGGCAAGTTCAGTGCCGAGTACACCGTCACCGAGCCCACGCTCACGCACATCCGGATCCGCGAGGGCACGTCGTCGACGAACCGGGTCATCGTCCCGTTCACCATCATGTCGGGTGCGAACGCGACACAGACGGCGGAGATCGCCCTGGCTCCCGGGACCCTGTCGATGTCACAGGCGGGGACCGGGATCGACTTCGGCACCGCGACGCTGAACGGTGAGGCGCAGACGCTGACCGCGAGCCTCAACCAGGTGACGGTCACGGACGCCCGTGGCGGCACTGTGGGTTGGTCGCTCACCGGCACGATGACCGACCTTGTTGCCGCGAACGGCACCGACAAGATCCCGGCCGGGAATCTCGCCTGGACCCCGTCCTGCGCGGCGACGCCGGGCAGCTTGGACGAGGTGGCAAGCGGAACGGCAGGCCCGCTGAGTTCGGCCTCGAGCCCGCTGTGCAGCGTCGCCGCGGACGGCTCGACCACCGGCGGAAAGTTCACCGCCGACGCCGAAATCAAGCTCACCACACCACAGTTCGCCGCTGCGGGGGCGTACACCGGAACCCTCACCCTGACACTCATCTGACCGAACTGCCGCCGCCGGGCACCCGGAGTACTGCTCCGGGTGCCCGGCGGCGGGCTGTGCGCGTGGGGCCGTTCCCGGTCAGATGACCTGGTACGCGCGGATCACCGTGGAGGTGACCGAGTTGCCGGAGGCGTCGGTGCCGGAGATGCGCAGCGACACGAATCCGGGTGTCGGGTTGGGGATGGTCAGGGCGGTGAGCCCGCTGGTGGTCGAGAGGGCCGGCAGGCTCGTCCAGGTCTGCCCGTCGTTGGTGGAGTACTGCGCGGTCCCGGACGTGATCGACGCGTAGGTCGAACCGACTCCGGGCTGGTACTCGAACGCCAGCCAGCAGAACAGGTTGTTCCCCGCGGCGATCCGGTTGTAGTCGTCCAACTGGGAGCCGCAGATGGGCCTGGCCCCGAACAGCGGCAGCGGGGTCTCCGTCGCCGCGTTGGTATGCGCGGAATTGAACGTCCAGTCCGCACGAACCCTGGTCGACAGCAGGGAATACGGCACGGTGCGGGACATCGAGGCGGACAGTGTGTAGGTCGTGGCCGACGGCGAGACCGGGACCTGGAGGGCCATGTTGTACGCACCGGAATAGGGGTGTGCGGAGGCGAGTACCTGGCCGCCGCTGCTGAGCGCCATCTCGGCGCCCGGGTCGGGAATGGCCATGCCGAGGCCCCCGGTCCACCCGTCGCCCAGCAGGGACGGCAGGTTGGTGTGCCCGAAGTTGACGATGTCACCCTGCCGCGTGCCGACGGTGGTGGGCAGCGTCGGCCCGACGACCGCGCCGCCGCGGATCACCCCCGACGTGCCGACCGGGTACGCGCTGTACGTCTTGTCGTGCATGCTGTGGGTGTATGCGCCCGGGGCGCTCATGTCGTAGTAGGTCTTCCACGCGGTGTCCTGATTCGACGTCAGGTACTCGTTGACGCGGCGCGGCACCGCGATGTTGTCGTAGAACCCGCTGCCGATCTCGATCCCCTTGTACTTCGCGGCGTGCGCCACGGCGCCGTTCGCGGCCACACCCTGCGCCTTGTAGATGGTGTCGAGGTGGGCCATGGTCGCCTTGGTCGCGGCCAGACCCGGGTTGGCCGGGACGCCGTTCTCGCGGGCCTCCAGGACCTGGTAGCGGTACGGACTCGTGGTGGTGTTGTCCGACCAGGTCGAGAGGTTGAGGTAGGTCATCCCAGGCGTGCTGACCGGCTGCACGCGGAGGTTGTCGATCGCCGGGACCGTGCCGCCGCCCCGGTTGATCACCATGCTGAGGTGCGGGAGGGCATCGCTGCCCGTGAGGGTGGCCAGTCTCGTGCTGGTCCGCACGGCGCCCGCGGTGTCCACGGAGCCGCCGGGGGACACCATTTGCCGCGCGTCGAAGGTGAGCGCGGTGTTCGACGCGACGTTCAGCTTTCGGAACGCGACGTTGTATCCGACGGTTGCCGTACCGCCGGCCTGGGGTTCGTCCAGCAGCGCCAGCATGGAGTACTGGCCCGCGGGGACCGTGCAGGGGCCCCCGGGGCAGCTGAGCGCACCGTTCACGACGTCGAAGAGCCGTGTCTCGCCGCGGTCGTGGCCGTAGACCTGCAGAACGCCGTCGGTGGGCGCGCCGGTGCGGTCCAGTGCGCTGACCGTCAGCGTGGGCTTGGGGACTTCGATGTCGATGCCGACGTACACCGATGTGACCACGACCCCGTTCGCGTCGCGGCCGGTCAGCAGCGCGTAGTACGAGCCCGGCGGTGCCGCGTCCGCGTGCGCGGTCACCGACACGCTCCCCAGTTGCCCCGCGGCTATGGTCGTCGGAGCCGCGGGAACGGTCGCGAGCCCGGCGGGTGCGGGGGCGCCGAGTTCGGTGAACGCCTCGACGGTGAAGTTGAGCGTGACCGCCTGCGCCCGGTCGTTGAGGAACCACGCCGCGGCCGAGCCGTTCTGCCCTGCCGGGTGCGGCAGCGGGAGCGCGATGGGGGCCACGTAGTGCGGCACGACCGTACGCGAGACCGCGGCACCGATGTCGAGCAGGCCGGCGCCCTGCTGGAACGCGTTCGCGGTCGGCAGCTTGCGGGCGGACTCCGTCAGAGCGCCCTTGATGTGCCAGCCGTACCAGGACGGATGCTGCTGGGCGAGGATCGCCGCCGCACCGGCGGCCATCGGCGTGGCCATCGAAGTGCCGTCCAGGCCAATGTAGTTCGCGTCGACGGGGTAGCCGATGTTGGTCCCGGCCGCGCGGGCCGCGACCACGCCGGCTCCAGGTGCGACGAGGTCCGGCTTCACGTTGTTGTCGATCGCCGGCCCGCGGCTGGAGAATCCGGCCACCCGGTCGCCGGACCAAGTAGCCCCGACCGTCAGCGCCGCCGGGGCGATTCCCGGGGCTTCGACGGTCCGCGACGTGGAACCGCTGTTGCCGGCGGCCACCACCATGACGCGGGCGTACCAGATCGCGTACGTGCTGACGGTGTCGGTCAGCGGGTCGGTGCCCGGGGCCGCGGGGCGTCCGAGGCTGAGGTTCATGACCTTGGCGTTCTGGTTTGCCGCCCACTCGATTCCGGCCATGACCGCCGAGTCCGGGCAATCGCCGTTGTCGTCGCAGACCTTGGCGACGACGAGCTTGGCGCCGGGCGCGACGCCCTTGTACCGGCCGTTGGACGCGGCTCCCGTCCCCGCGATGATCGACGCGACGTGCGTACCGTGTCCGAAGTGGTCTGCGGTCCCGGTTGCCGACGCGGTGAAGTCCTGTGCGGCCGTCACCACGCCCTGGAGGTCGGGGTGCGTGGCGTCGTAGCCCGTGTCGAGCACGGCCACGGTGACACCGGTGCCGGTGTAGCCCTGTTGCCAGGCGGCCGCGGCGTTCACCTGGGACCGGCTCGCGTCCAGGGACACCTTGGACTTCGCGTCGATCCAGATCTTGTCGACCTTGCCGCCGCCCAGCGGCAGGCTCCGGTCCTTGGTGCGGGCCTGCGGGACCTTGCCGACGAGCTCGTTCCACAGGTCCTTCGTCGAGGCCTTGTCGGCCTTCAGGCTCTCGAAGCGGGTGTTGTCGGGGCCGTTGAAGGTACGTACCTTCTCGGCGCCTTTCGGCGGAGCCGCCTTGGCGTCGACTCCCACCGGGCGCTTGCCGAGCAGCGGCAGGGACGGCGACCGCGCGTCGTCGTAGCCCCACTCGACCAACTGCGTGACGTTGAACAGGCGCGGGTCGACCTTCCCGGCCCGGATCGCCGGCACAGCGTCGTGCGGTACGACCGCGATTCCCTCCGCGTCGTCGACCACGTGCATGGGAATGCCGTCGCGGCCGTCCGCGGGTCGCACGCTGACGGACGGCTTGCCGTCCTCCCTCCGCACGGTCACCTTGTCGCCGGTGATGAGGGTGACGGTCGAGTCGGGGGTGGTCCGTGGCTGGTCGCCGGGCAACACCTCGGACTGGACGCCCAGTTCCTGCACGTCCACAGAAGCCGCGGGTGCCGAAGGCGAATCCTCGGCACCCGCGGGCTGGTTCGGAAGGATGAGAAGGGCGGCAATACCGCTTGCCGCGACGGCGGTTCGCGTACGTCTGCGTATTCGCATCTGCGTCCTCTCGCATGAACAGACCCGGTGCCCATGGCCTGAGCACCGCCGTGCGCTGTTGCGTGGGGCAGGTGGTACTCAGGAGACGCTGTGGTGCGGCCAGCAGGCTGACACACAGTCAGAATGGAGACAAGCTAAGCTGGTTGGTTGGTGTAAAAGACCTGGTAGGAGCGGGAATTGCGACACGTGTCAGCGCAGCCAGCCGGCATGAGGTGTTGACGACGGCCATCCATCGCAGTGCAGTTGAGAACTCGGCATCGAAGGAGGAGACCGCCCGTGACCAAGCCCAGACGTGCCCTCGCCGCTCTCGGCTGCGCCGCCGCCCTCACCGCCGGCATGTTCACCGTCGCGCCGCCGGCCGCCGCCAACACCCCTTGGGCCCTTTACGACTGTGAGCTCGCCGACGGGACGCCCTACTGGTCGGAGATGTACGTCGAATTCACGGTCGACGGCATGAACCACCTCGTGATGATCGGGGAGGGGCCGCTCCCCGCGGACTACCCGGTGGGAGCGATCTCTGCCCGGATCGAGTTCGCGGTCGGATCGGCCATCACCGGGATCCACAACGCGCAGCCCATGGCCTACGACTTTTTTGTCCTGGAACGCGCGAACGTCGTGTCGTTCCCCTTCGCGCCGAACAGGATCGTCCTCAACTTCATACCGACACCGGGCACCGTCGACTGTTACCGGGTCATCGGCTCCGGATCCTGACCGGCCTCACGCGGGGAGTTCGCACCAGACGGACTTGGCGCCGGGAGTGCGGACGAACCCCCAGCGGGACGCGACGCGTTCGACCAGCCACAGGCCCCGTCCGGACGTACGGTCCGGATGGGAGTCGGTGGACGGGGACGGGACGCCGCAACCGGCGTCCACCACCTCGATGCGGAGCCGCTTCGCGGCGAGGTCGAGGCGGAGCTCGGGCTTTCCGGCGGCGTGCCGCAGGGCGTTGGTGACGAGTTCGCTGACGAGGAGGGTCGCGTCGTCGACGAGTTCGGTGCGGTCGTACGCGCGGAGGAGCGCACGCACATGCGTCCGGGCCAGCCCGGCGGACTCGGGATGGTCGGGGAGCAGGTACGAACGGGTGACGGGCTCGTCGTCGCGCATGGGCTGAACGCCTTTCGACTGCTACGGAAAGTGCCTTCAGCGTTGCGCTCCGCAGCTACGGTTGGCAGTGGCCGAAAACAAACAACCGTTCTGCCAAGGGGAGGCGACGGCTATGGCTGCTCATCCCAAGGACTTGGATCCATCGGAGTCTCCGAGGGCCTTCTACGGCTCGGAGTTGCGGAGGCTGAGGGAGCCGACGGGCCTGTCGCAGGAGAAACTCGGGGAGAAGGTCTTCTGCTCGGGGGCGTATATCAGCCAGATCGAGTCCGCGGTACGGAAGCCGCAGTTGGACATGTCGCAGCGGCTGGACGCGGTGCTGGGGTCGGACGGGCTGCTGACGCGGCTCTGCAAACTGGCCAACCGGTCGAAGCATGCGGAGCACTTCGCGGATGTGGCGGAGTTGGAGCAACTGGCTGAAACCATCAGCGTGTTCGCTCCGACACTGGTACCGGGACTGTTGCAGACCGAGGCCTACGCCCGGGCAGTGTTCGAGGCGTATCTGCCGTGGGCATCGGAGTACGAGGTGAACAAACGTGTGAGTGCACGCATGGATCGGGCCCGACTGCTCGAAAGCGAAACACGACCGCTGCTATGGGTGATCCTGCACGAGTTCGCTCTCCGGCTGCCGGTCGGTAGTGAGGCCGTGTTGCGTGAACAGCTCGACCACATCGCGAGTGTTGCGCGTTCGCGGCGTGCGCTGGTTCAGGTGTTGCCGGCCACTGCCGGTGCGCACGCACTGATGGAAGGTCAGCTCTACATGATGACGTTCGCGGATGCGCCGGCATTGGCATACGCGGAAGGGGTCATGACGGGCAGTTTGCTTGATGATCCGGCTGTGGTCGGCAAGTGCCGAACCGCCTACGATCTTGTGAGGGCGGCAGCGATGTCACCGCGTGAATCGCTGGCATTCATCGAGCACTTGGCGGAGGAGATCGAACAATGATCCTCGGGCAGACGACCGATCCCGTTGGCTGGCGCAAGTCGTCCTACAGCGGTGGCAGTGGCGGCGAGTGCGTGGAAGTCGCGACCTCGTCTGCGGCACTTGTCCCCGTGCGTGACTCCAAAGACGTCGCACGCGGGTTCATCACCGTCCCGGCCCGCGCGTGGATCTCGTTTGCCGGTTCGCTCAAGTAGCTTCAGGCCGCGTTGTGGTCCGTACGGCGTCGGCGGTTGTACGGCCACCACCCGTGTTGCTTCAGGTTGCCGAAGGCCCCACGGGCGTAGCGTCGGCCACCCCGCACCGGACCGATCGGCACGTGCCGCCCGGGCTCGCGTGCATGGGCGGCAAGCTGCGCCAGTGCGATGTCGCCCCGCCGGAAGGCCATACCGCTCCGAGAGGTGCCCGCATAGACATATGCCCGCTCCAGTGTCGCGATGCGGATGACCTCAAGCGGCGGTATCGGATAGTCCGCTGGGCCGATGTGCACGCATTCGGCACCGTCCAGGCGCCGGTGGACCGCCGCCCGGGCCTCGTCCGGCGTCATACGGTTGCGCCGCAAAACCAGGCGCATTCCCCAGAGCCAGATGGGCGCCAAGACCAATGCGGCGAGGACGAAGGACCACCCGTCGCGATGATTCACCCGCGGCCCCAGTGGCTCGTCGACGCCATCGCGCATGGGGGCGGGAACAGGACGCGGCACTCGAAGTCGTAGACCAGTTCTCCGGATTCCGCCGGGTACCACCGCGTTGTCGCGTAGCCGTGCGCTGCCGCCAAGTCGACGACATCCTGATGCCCCAACAGACGCGGGTTCACGGTCACACGCGCCGTCGGCGACGATCCGAGCTTCTGCGCCAACTTGCGCTGCTCACGCAGTTCGTCGGTGACGTTGGCCGGTGCGATGCGTCGGTGGTGTGCCCACATGACACACGAGGAGAGCGTCGTCGCCCCGAGGATCACGGCCAAGATGATCAGCTTCTCGGTCATGAGTTTCGATGTCCCGCCGTTGCAGATGCGCACCGCGGGTGGCTTGGGTCGACGCGGAATTGGCCTTTCGGCATGAGGGCCCCCGTCCCCTACCCGAACACCGAACACCGCTTGTTCGGTTGGCCGAGGCTAGCAGTTCGGCGAGTCGGCCATTCCTTTTTCACCGGGCCCTTCGTGTGCGGGCGGAGGCGTCTTCGGTCAGGCCGCGTGGTGGCCGGGGGCCGGGGTGATGACCGGCTGGATCGAGCCCATGCCATCGTGATGGATCGGGCCTTGTGTCCCCGACAGCGGGCTGCCTGATCCGCCGCGGCGGTGGGCGATGATCTCCGCGGCGACCGCGATGGCGGTCTCCTCCGGCGTACGTGCGCCGAGGTCGAGGCCGATGGGGGAGCGGAGGCGGGACAACTCCACCTCTGTCAGGCCGAGTGCGCGCAGCTTCTCAAGACGCGTCTCGTGGGTGCGGCGCGAGCCCATCGCCCCGACGTACGCCACCGGTAGCCGCAGCGCCCGTTCCAGCAGGGGGATGTCGAACTTGGCGTCGTGAGTGAGAACGCACAACACCGTGCGACCGTCCACCTCGATCGAGTCCAAATACCGGTGCGGCCAGTCGACCACGACCTCATCCGCGTCGGGGAAGCGGCGGCGGGTCGCGAAGACCTCGCGGGCGTCGCACACGACGACCTCATAACCCAGGAACTTGCCGACCTTCACCACCGCCGCCGCGAAGTCGATCGCGCCGAAGACGATCATGCGCGGGGGCGGGGTGTACGCCTCGACGAAAACGGTGGCGGTGTCCGGCCCGGCCGCGCACAGGCGACCGTCCGACCCGTACGTCAGCATCCCGCCGCGCCCGGTGTCCAGCATCGCCGCGACCTCGGCCCGTACCGCCGCCTCGAAGGCCGACGTACCTCCCAGCGAACCGGACGAGGCCCCCGTGTGGTGGATCAGCGTCGCGCCCAACCGGTGGCCGGGACCGGCGACGACCCGGGCCACCGCCACCGGCGTCCGCGCGGACATGACCGCGACGGCCTCGTCGACGTCCGGGTCCGGGTGGACGAAGACGTCGATGATGCCGCCGCAGGTCAGGCCCACCGCGAAGGCGTCCTCGTCGCTGTACCCGAAGCGCTGGAGCACCGGTGTCCCGGACTCCAGCGCCTCGCGGCACAGCTCGTACACGGCGCCTTCCACACATCCGCCGGAGATGCTGCCGACGGCCTCGCCGTCCGCGCTGACGGCGAGCGCCGCCCCGGGGAGCCGGGGCGCGCTGCCGGAGACGTCGACGACCGTGGCCAGCGCGAAGCGCGTCCCCTGGGCGCGCCAAGCGGTGAGCTCGGACACGATGTCGAACATCGTCATCTCCTTACAGTTACTCGGATCGGGCGGCGGATCAACCACCCGGTCCGCGGGCCGCGCCGACGCGCCCCGGGGGCGCGTCAGCTGACCCCCAGCCATTCCTTGATCGGGTGCAGCGCGAACCACGCCACGAAGGCCACGCTGAGGATCCACATCAGTACTCCCGGATCCTTCCACTTGCCCTGCGCGGTCTTGATCAGCGTGTACGAGATGACGCCCGCCGCCACGCCCGCCGTGATCGAGTACGTGAACGGCATGATCACGATCGTCAGGAAGGCCGGGACCGACGACGACAGGTCCTCCCAGTCGATGTGCCGCACCTGCGTGATCATCATCGACCCGATGACCACGAGCGCCGCGGCCGCGACCTGGCTGGGCACCATGCCCGCGATCGGCGTGAAGAACAGCATCAGGCCGAACAGCCCGCCGACCACCACGCTGGACAGACCGGTCCGCGCGCCGTCGCCGACGCCCGTAGCGGACTCGACGAACACCGTCTGGCCGGACGAGCCCGTCACGCCGCCGATGACGCCGCCGGCGCCGTCCACGGCAAGGGCCTTGTTGAGGCCCGGCATGCGGCCCTTCTCGTCGACCAGCTTGGCCTCCGAGCCGATGCCGATGATCGTGGCCATCGCGTCGAAGAAGCCCGCGAACACCAGCGTGAACACCAGCACGGACGCGGTGATGGCACCCGCCTCGCTGAAGCCGCCGAACACACTGACGTCGCCTATCAGCGAGAAGTCGGGAGTCTCGACGACGCTGTCCGGGAACTCCGGCACGCCGAGCCCCCACGCCTTCGCCGGTACGTCCACGACCGCGTTGACGACCATCGCGACCACGGTGCCGATGACCAGGCCGATGAGGATCGCCCCGCGGATCTTGCGGGCCATCAGCATGAAGATCGACAGCAGCGTCACCGCGAAGACGACCACCGGCCAGCCCTTGAGCTCGCCGGACGGGCCGAGCATGACCGGGCCGCCGCCCGGTGCCGCGTTCTCCTGCACGAAGCCCGCGTTCACCATGCCGATCATCGCGACGAACAGGCCGATGCCGATGGTGATGGCGTGTTTCACCGACATCGGGATGGCGTTCATGATCGTCTCTCGGAGCCCCGAGAAGACCATGATCATGATGATCACGCCGTAGATGACGCACAGGCCCATCGCCTGCGGCCAGGTCATCTCGGCGATGACCGCGGTTCCGACGACGCCGGAGACGCTGAGGCCGGCGGCGAGGGCCAGCGGCGCGTTGCCGACGACGCCCATGAGCACCGTGGTGATCAGTGCGGCCAGTGCGGTCACCGCGGTGACCTGGCCGGGGTTGAGCTTGTTGTCCAGGACGTCCGCGCCGCTCAACATGATCGGGTTGAGCAGCAGGATGTACGCCATGGCCATGAACGTGGTCACACCGCCGCGGAACTCCCGCCCGATGCTGCTGCCACGTGCACTGATCTTGAAATACGAGTCCAGGAACGTGCCGTTCCCGGTCGGCGGTCCCGACCGGTTTCCGTCGGTACCGGGTTCTCTGGGGCCCTGCTCTGAGTCCGAGTGCACAGAAATCTGCGTCATGGACCACTCCCAAGTGTCTGAGGTGTTGTTGGGGTGGTGCTGGAATCCGGCCCCGCGCGAGCATGCCAAAGCCGGTGCATGCGCGCGCGAGGCGGGGGTGTGCGTTCGGGGGCGCGTTTCAGCCACGTGTAGTCGTGCACGTGGTCCTGCGTGACGGGCGGAAGCGGTCGGCCTCAGGTCCCGGTGAGGTGTTCCGGGCGTACCGGAACACGATTGAGCGCGAGTCCCGTCGCCGCCCTGATCGCCGACACGACGGCCGGTGTCGAGGACAGCGTGGGGGCCTCGCCGATGCCGCGCAGACCGTACGGTGCGTGCGGGTCGGCCCGTTCGAGGACGTCGATCCGCATCGGCGGGGTGTCCAGGATGGTGGGGATCAGGTAGTCCGTGAACGACGGGTTCCTGACCTTGCCGCCCTCGACGACGATCTCCTCCATGACCGCGAGGCCCAGTCCCTGCGCCGAGCCGCCCTGGATCTGGCCGAGCACCGACAGCGGGTTGAGCATCACGCCCACGTCCTGGGCGGCGGACAGCTCCACCACCTTGACCAGGCCGAGGTCCACGTCCACGTCGACGACCGCGCGGTGTGCGCAGAAGGTGTACTGGACGTGGCCGAAGCCCTGCCCGGTCTCCTTGTCGAACGCCTGGGTGGGCCGGTGGTGGTGCTCGCGGGTCTCCTCGACCGCGCCGACCCCGAGCAGGTCGACAAGGTCGGCGACCACCTCGCCCTGCCCGGTGACGACCTTTCCGGCCTCCAGCCCGAGGTCCGCGACCAGCTCCGCCGGCCAGGCGTACCGCTCGCGGCCCAGCGCGAACACCGAGGCACGCACCGCCTCGGCGGCCAGCTTCACCGCGCCACCGGTCATGTACGTCTGCCGCGAGGCCGACGTGGAACCGGCCGAACCGACCTGGGTGTCCGCCGGGTGGATCGTCACCTGCTCGACACCCAGTTCGGTGCGCACGATCTGTGCGTGGACCGTGATGCCGCCCTGGCCCACCTCGGCGGCGGCCGTGTGCACCATGGCGACCGGGGCGCCGCCGACGACCTCCAGGCGCACGCGCGCCGTCGAGTAGTCGTCGAAGCCCTCGGAGAAGCCCACGTTCTTGATACCGACGGCGTAGCCGACGCCGCGGACGACGCCCTCGCCGTGTGTGGTGTTCGACAGCCCGCCGGGCAGCTCGCGCACGTCGGTGCCCCGCACCGCGGCAGGCGGCAGCGGCATGTCCTTGACCCGCTGGAGCAGTTCCGCGACCGGCGCGGGCGAGTCGATGACCTGCCCGGTCGGCATCGCCGAACCCTCCTCGACCGCGTTGAGCTGCCGCAGCTCCACCGGGTCCATGCCCAGTTCGGCGGCGAGGCGGTCCATCTGGGTCTCGTACGCGAAGCACGCCTGCACCGCGCCGAAGCCGCGCATCGCGCCGCAGGGCGGGTTGTTGGTGTAGAGCGCGACCGCGTTCATCTCGACGTTCGGCACGACGTACGGGCCGATGCCGAGCGACGACGCGTTGCCGACGACCGCGGGGGAGGCCGACGCGTAGGCGCCGCCGTCCAGGCTGATGGTCGCGTCGACGTACACGAGCCTGCCGTCGCGCGTGGCGCCGTGCTCGTACCTCATCACCGCCGGGTGGCGGTGCACGTGCCCGAAGAACGACTCCTCGCGCGAGTACACGATCTTGACCGGCTTGCCGGTGCGCAGCGCCAGCAGGCACGCGTGCACCTGCATCGATATGTCCTCGCGCCCGCCGAACGCGCCGCCGACGCCCGCGAGCGTCAGCCGCACCTTCTCCGGCGGCAGCCCGAGCACCGGGCACATCTGGTCCCGGTCGACGTGCAGCCACTGCGTCGCGATGTAGAGGTCGACGCCGCCGTCCTCGGCCGGCACCGCGAGGCCCGACTCGGGGCCCAGGAACGCCTGGTCCTGCATGCCCACTTCGTAGTCGTGCCGGACCACCACGTCGGCCGCCGCGCGGACCTCGTCGGTCACGCCGAGGCCGGACACGATGCGCTGGCGGTGCACGACGTTGCCGCGGGCGTGTGCCCCGTTCTTGTATTTCGCAGCGGCGTCCGGAGCGTGCACATAACCGTTGGCCTCGGTGTCGAGCGCCTCGGCCGCGTCGGTGATCGGCGCCAGGACCTCGTACTCGACCTTGATCTTGGCGATCGCGCGGCGCGCGGTCTCCGGGTGGTCGGCCGCGACCAGCGCGACCGGCTCGCCGTGGAACCGCACCTGGTCGATCGCCAGCACCGGCTGGTCGACGACCTCCAGGCCGTAGAACTTCGAGCCGGGGATGTCGTCGTGCGTGAGCACCGCGTACACGCCCGGCTGGGCGACGGCCTCCGCGATGTCCAGCGACAGGATCCGCGCGCGCGGGTGCGGGCTGCGCAGCGCCATGCCCCACAGCATGTCCTCGTGCCACAGGTCCGAGGAGTACGCGAAGTCGCCCTTGACCTTGAGGACGCCGTCCGGGCGCGGTGTCGACGCGCCGATGCCGTCCGTGCCGGGGGCATGGGTGTCCCGGAGGTTCTGCGGCGTGGCCCGTGCGGTGGCGGCCATGTCAGGCACCCGCTCCGCCGGCCGCTCCCGGGGCTTCCGCCTTGCGGGCCGCGGCGAGGCGTACCGCGTCCATGATCTTCTCGTAGCCGGTGCAGCGGCACAGGTTGCCGGACAGCGCCTCGCGGATCTCCGCGTCGCTCGGCTGTGCCTGCCGTTCCAGCAGGTCATGGGTCTGGACGAGCAGCCCGGGCGTGCAGAAGCCGCACTGCACGGCGCCCGCGTCGACGAAGGCCTGCTGGACCGGGTCGAGCGTGTCGCCGTCGGCGAGGCCTTCGACGGTACGGACCTCGCGGCCCTGCACCTGGCCGGCCGCGACCAGGCAGGCGCACACCGGGTCGCCGTCGAGGTAGACCGTACAGCTGCCGCATTCGCCCTGCTCACAGGCGTTTTTCGAGCCCGGCAGGCCGACGCGCTCACGCAGCACGTAGAGCAGGCTCTCGCCTTCCCAGACGTCCTCGGCCTCGGCCTGGCGGCCGTTCACGGTGAAAGTGACCTTCATGCGGCTGCCCTCCCGGCTGCGCGGTAGTCGTTCCAGGTCCAGGTGAGTGTGCGGCGCGCCATCACCGACAGCGCGTGGCGGCGGTACGCGGCCGAGCCGCGCACGTCGTCGATCGGCGACGCGGCCTCGGCCGCCAGCTCGCCGAACCGCTTGGCGGTCGCCGCGGCCAGCTCGGCGCGGGACGCCCACAGCCCGGAGTCGGCCAGCTCGGCGGCGATGAACTCCTCGGCGGCGGTCGCCCGGCGGGGGGTGGGGGCGGCGGAGCCGATGCCGGTGCGTACCGTCCCGGCCTCGGGGTGCAGCGCGATGCCGAAGGAGCACACCGCGATCACCATCGCGTTGCGCGTGCCGATCTTGGAGAACTGCTGCGGGGCGGTCGCGGACGGGATGTGGACGGCGAGGATCAGCTCGTCCGGCCGGAGCGCGTTGCGCTTGACGCCGAGGTAGAACTCGTCGATCGGGATCAGGCGCGATCCGCGGGCGGCGGAGGCGACCTCCACCTGGCAGTCGGACGCGAGCAGCGCCGGGTGCGAGTCGCCGGCGGGCGACGCGGCCCCCAGGTTGCCGCCCACGCTGCCGCGGTTGCGGATCTGCGGCGAGCCGACCGTGTGCGCGGCCAGGGACAGGCCCGGCAGGCGGTCGGTCAGGTGGTCGATGATCCGCGTGTACGGCACGGAGGCCCCCAGGTGGACGACCTCGTCGGCGCCGATCTCCCACGTGTGCAGCTCGGGGATGCGGTTCAGGTCGATCAGCGCGTCCGGACGCTGCCGGTCGAAGTTCAGCTCGACCATGACGTCAGTGCCGCCGGCGATGGGTACCGCGGTCGGGTGCTCGGCTTTCGCAGCGAGCGCCTCGTCCCATGTCGCGGGGCGCAGGAACTCCATAACGGGGTTCTCCTCCTGTCGTGCCGGGGGTGCTGCTCGTTCGCGGGAGGGGGCGCCTTGCCGTGCGCTGCTCCGGACCTGCGGGGTGTGACCCAGTACACACAGCCCCGACACCTTCGCAGTAGCCACGGAAACCATGAAGCGTCGGCCTCGGATGCCCGCATGTTCTCGTAGGTTCATCTAATCGTTGACCCACGGCCGCCCCCGGTATGACAGGACACGCAGACCCGGACGCGTGGACGTAGGAGATCATGGTCGGGAAAGAAGTGCTGGGAGGCGAGGACGTGCGGTTGCGGGCACTGCTCGACGCCGGGGTTCCGGGGATCCGGCTGCTCACGGGCGAGGACGAGCTCGACCGCGGGGTGCGCGGGGTGATGACGACGGACCTCAACGACCCGAGCCGGTACCTCTCCGGGGGCGAACTGGTCCTGACGGGCATGTTGTGGCGGTCCGGCCCCGCGGACTCCGAGAATTTCGTACGCGTCCTCGTGGCGGCGGGCGCCGCCGGGCTGGCGGCCGGGATCACCGAGGTCGGCCCGGTCCCGGACGACCTGGTCGAGGCGTGCGAGCGGCACCGGCTGCCGCTGTTCATGGTCGACGAGGAGATGTCCTTCGCCCGGCTCACCGAGTTCGTGGTCCGCCGCGTCTCCACCGAGCGCGCGAGCGACCTTACGGCGGTCGTCGACCGGCACCGCCGCCTCGTGCAGGCGGCCACCGGCGGCGCGGGCCTGGACGGCATCCTCGGCCTGGTCGCCGCCGACATCGACATCCGCTGCTGGGTGCTGTCGCTCACCGGGCGACAGGTCGCGGCCGGGGCGGACCCGCTGGACGCGGACCTGCGGACCGCGCTGGCGCGCGCCCACCTGGCGGCCCGGGCCCGGCGGGCGCGGCCCCCGTACCGCGAGCGCACCGCCGGGCGGGTCTTCTCGATGCTCCCGGTCGACCGCGACGACGGCTCGCTGGCCGCCGAGCAGGGCGTGTGGAGCGAGTGGTCGCTCGTGGTGGAGGAGGACGTCGCCGACTGGCCCGAGCAGCGCCGCGGCCTGCTGGACGAGCTGGCCCGGCTCGTCGCGGTCGAGGCCGACCGTGTCGAGGACAACCGGCGCCTCGGCCGCCGCCTCGCCGAGGACGTCCTCGCCCTGCTGAACTCGGGAGCCGATCCCGGCGAGATCGCGGCCCGGCTGCGGGTCGCGGAGCCGGACACCTCGGCGCCGGTGACCTGGCAGCTCGTCGCGGCGGCGGTCACCGTACCGGGCGCCCCGGCGGACCCGCAGTCCGCGGCGCCGGGGAGTCCGCCGCCGGCCCGGGCGCCGCGTACGGCAGGTACGGAGGCGGCCGCCGCCGCGCCCGTGCACACCTCGTCCGGGGCGAACACTGCCGGTCGCATGGCCCGCACGCTCTTGGAGGAGGCCTTGGCGGATCTGCCGACCGAGGCACTGGTGGCGGCGATCGGCTACGGCGCGGTGGCCCTGGTCCCGGGGTCGGCGGAGGGCCCCGGGACCTCGGACGACGTGGCCGCCGAACTGCGCGCGCGCCTGGCCGGGTTGGAGGGCGCGGCGGGCGACGGGATCCGCCTCAGCCTCGGCGTCAGCGCCCCGGTGTCGCGGGCGGACGCGCTGCGCGGGGCACTGGAGGAGGCCTGGCACGCCGCGCGCATCGCGGAGGGGCGGCCGGGTTCGTTCGAGGTGGTCGGGCACGGCGAACTGGCGTCGCACGTCCTGGTGTTGGCGGCGGCGCCGGAGGGCGTGCGGCGCGGGTTCCGGGACCGGCTGCTGAGCCCGCTGAGCGCGTACGACGCGCGGCACCAGGCGGACCTGGTCACCACGTTGGAGGCGTTCCTCGACTGCGACGGATCGTGGACGCGCTGCGCGGCGCGGCTGCACGTGCACGTCAACACGCTGCGCTACCGCATCGGGCGCATCGAGGAGTTGACGCAGCGGGACCTGTCGCGGCTGGAGGACAAGGTCGACTTCTTCCTGGCGCTGCGCCTGCGGTGAGAGCCGCCTCCGGCGCGGGCGCCGGCCGGACTCGCCCATGCCGAGGGGCGGGGCGACGAACCTCGGTCCGTCGCCCCGCCCTTCGCGTGCAAGCCTGTTCCGGAACCTGGTGCCGCGACCGGCACCGGATCCCGATCCCTGCCCGTGCCGCCGGTCTACGCCTGGTTGAAGAACCCGTCGTGGTTGTTGCTGCCCGGATCGCCGGTCAGCAGCGCCACATCGCCGGGCAGCAGGAGGAACACCCGCTTGGCGAGACGCTCTATCGTGCCCCGGCGGCCAAAGGTCAGGCCGGAGGCGAAGTCGACCACACGTTTGGCGTCCGACTCGTCCATCGCGGTCAGATCGATGATGACCGGGATGTCCTGGCGGAAGTACTCGCCTATCGCGCGGGCCTCGTGGTAGCTCTTCGGGTGTACGACCGAGATCCGCGAGGTCGGTTTGGTGAGTTCGGCTGCTGCCGCCGCACGGGCGGCGAAGATCTCCGAGGCCGGCACTACGCTGCCCTCCAATGGGCGGGAGCGGTCCTCCGGCTCGTCGTCGTAGACCCAGCCTGCGTCCACGTCGTCGTCCTCGTCGTACGAGCCTGTGTCGTACGCGCCCCTACCGGTGCGGTACATGTCGTCGTCCTCGTCCCCCGAACCGAGCCCGAGCCAGGAGCCGGCCTTGCGCAATGCGCCCATGGGCACCTCCCTCTCCGCTCGTCCCGGCCCCGTCCGGGCTATCTCTTTGTCCTCCACTCGACCGCACTGTATGCCAGCACCCGCCCCGTTGGGCCGTGCGACGCGCGCGCTTGGTGGACATTTGTCGACCTGGGACACTCCTGGGACATTCCGGGGCCGTGAGAGCCCTTCATCGTCCCGCAGCGGACCCCTGGGATCCAGCGGGATTTCCCTCACACGCCGGGAAAGTCGCGGCCGTCAGGCCCCGGCCCCGGCCCCGGCCAGCAGCTTGCGGAGCAGCCCGGCGAGTTGGCGGCGCTCGTCCTGGTCGAGCGGCAGGAGAACGGCGTCGAGGTAGTCGGGGACGCTCGTCTCGGCGTCGGCCAGCGCGGTCCGGCCGGAGTCGGTGAGGGTCACGGCGTACGAGCGCCGGTCCCGCGGGTTGCGTTCGCGCCGCACGAACCCGCTCTGCTCCAGGTCGTCGCAGATGCCGACCATGACGCTGCGGTCGATGCGCAGTTCCTCGCTGAGCGACTGCTGGGAGCAGGGGCCGACGGCGGCCAGCATCTTGAGCACGAGGTGTTGCCCGACCCCGAGGCCCTGCGCGCCCGCGTGGACCTCGGCGGCCCGCGCGACCGCGGTCGAGGCCCGGCACAGTGCGATGTCGGGGCGCTCGGCGATGAGTTGCGGGAAGTAGCGCGGTCGCGCGGGTCCATCGGCCGCGGCCGTCGTTCCGGTGGCCCCGGTCTTCTTCGCCGTCTTTGCCGTTTTCGGTGTCCTGGTCGGCATGGCGTCCCTTCGCGTCGCGTCGCGCCGCCACTCTAGCAATTCAATCTGTGCGCCAATCGTTTGACGAAAGATGATTGGCACACATACGGTTTTGCGCATCGGCCACGGCTCATCGGCGTCCGGAGGCAACGCGTGACCCTGGAACTCACCCCCGACGAACTCCTTTCCACCACCCGCGCGGTGCGCAGGCGCCTCGACTTCGACCGGCCCGTACCGCGCGAGCTGATCGAGGAGTGCGTGGACCTGGCCGTCCAGGCCCCCACCGGCCGCAACCGGCAGCGCTGGCACTTCCTCGTGGTCACCGAGCCCGCGCAGCGCCGCGCGGTGGCGGACATCTTCCGGCGCTCCCTCGTGCAAGGCGGCGGACAGCCGCTCACCGACCTGGACCGGTGGCGCATGAACCACCACCCCAAATCGACGCAACGGGTGTTCGACGGGCTGCGCCACCTCGCCGACAACATCCACCGGGTTCCCGCATTCGTGATCCCGGCGGTGGAAGGCCGCACCGACCACGCCCCGGTCCCCGCGCAGGCCGGGACCTGGGGATCGATACTCCCGGCGGTGTGGAGCTTCATGCTCGCCGCCCGCGCCCGCGGCCTCGGCACCGTGTGGACGACCGCCCAGGCCCCGCTCGAACGCGAACTGGCCCGGGTGCTCGGCGTCCCGTACGACGACGTCATGCTCGCCGCGTTCATCCCGCTCGCCTACACGATCGGGACGGACTTCAAGCCGGCCAAGCGCATACCCCGCGAACACGTCCTGCACTGGAACCACTGGTAGGCACGCGTTCCGGCGGGTCGTCCCGGGCTGTCCGCCTCGGCGTGAGGGGGGCGGGGGAGGCTGCGCGCGCGTAGCGCATCCGGGGCGAACTCCCGCTCCCATGCCGCGCTTTCGGGATAGGCCTGCGTGTCGGCACGTGTCGACTGCCTAGCCTGCCAAGGCAAGCCGAGGCAGCCCGGGGGAGGTGTCGTATGGCGCGTACCGCCGCTGCGGCGTCGGATGCGGCGTCGGAGTTGGGAGCCGCGGCCGGTCCCCTTCGGTGCACCGCGGGAATCGGCGTGCTGGGACCGGTGGAGGTACGTCCCGCCCAGTCCGGCGGCTGGCGCCCCGTCCCCGGCACACGCCCGCGCTCGCTCCTGGCCCGCTTGGTCGCGGCGTCCGGCCGCGTGGTGTTGACCGAGCGGCTGCTGTCCGACGTGTGGCCCGACGAACCGCCCGCGATGCGCGCCAAGGCCGTCGCCCAGGTGGTGCACCGGCTGCGTCGCCTGCTCGGTGACCGGCACGCGGTCTTGATCGCCACCCGGCCGCAGGGCTACGAACTGCGGGTCCCGGACATGGAGATCGACGCGATCGTCGCCGGGCTGCTGGTCGAGCGCGGCCGCGCCCGCCTGGCGTGCGGCGACGCGGCGTCGGCGTCGGCACTGCTGGGGCGGGCGCTGGGGATGTGGCGCGGGGAGCCGTACGACGGCGTCGAATGCGCGGATCCGGCGGGTCCGGTTGCGTGCCATGGCGCGCACCTCACCCGGCTGCGCGTCACGGCGCTGGAGTCGCGCATCGACGCGGACCTCGCGTTGGAGCGGCACCGCGAGGTCGTCGACGAGCTGTCCGGCCTGGTGGCCGGCAACCCCTGGCACGAGCCGTGGTGGCCCCGGCTGATGCTCGCGCTGGACGGGGCCGGGCGGCGGGCCGACGCGCTGTACACGTACCAGCGGCTGCGCACGCTGCTGGTCGACGGCCTGGGTGTCGAGCCCGGGCCCGAGGCGCGGCGCGCGCATCAGCGCATCCTGCGCGGCGAGCACCCGGCGAAGGGCTGCCGCTGCGGGTAGCCCTTCGCCGGGTGCCGCCGACGCGTGAGTCGGTCAGCGGCAGACGTGGACGACCGGCAGCCACATCCAGTGGTCCTCGTACCAGAAGTAGTTCATGAGGCCGCCGACGTCGTTGCACCCCGCGGGGGCCTGCTCGATGTTGCCGTTGCAGATGCGGGTGCTGTTCTTGGGCATGGACGTCACGGCGCACTTCGCGTCCGAGAAGGAGGAGAGCAGGGTCGCGGGCACGTACCGCGCGTCCGCGTTGGAGTTCATGACGATGGCGTACGGCTGCACATAGCCGTTGCCGTACTCCATACACGCGATGATCACGTGCCGGCTGTCGGTCAGCTGTACCGGGGCCGAGCATTTTGCGTTGCCCCAGGTCGGATACGTCGTCGTCCAGTTCTTCGGAACCGGGGCCGCGCTTGCCGGGCTCTGCACAAAGGCGGTGAGGGCGATGGCGGCGCCGATCGCGCCCAGGGTCTTGGCAATCTTGGAGCGGGGCACGGGAGTCCTCTTTCTTCGGGTCTTTCTGTGGCTCTCGGCGATCAGCACGGGCTGCGCACCCCGGTGATCGTCTCCCCGGCCGGTTCCACCGGGGTTCCACCTCGGTTCCAGGGCGGGGGCCGTGCCGCTTCCGAGCCGGAGCTGTGCCGGTTCCGTGCCAGGGTCCGGCCGCGGGGTTCAGGCACTACTGCGAACGCGTGGATGCAGACTGCGCGCTGGTGCGGCGAATCCGGGATCCACATGCGCCCCCGCACGTACCCGCTTAGCGTGGGAGAGGCGCCCGCGCGGCGGGCCGCGAAAACACACGTGCCGGTGTCGGTGTAGGAGGAGGCATGGAGATGGGCGAGCTTGGTCCGGTCGACGCGATCGTGCTGGGATTCCCGGGCCAGCGGCTGACCCGCTCCGTCCTGGACGCCGTCGACGAGGTCGAGGCGCGCGGCGACGTCCGGGTCATCGACATGCTCATCGTGGTCAAGGATGTGCACGGCGAGATCACGCACCACGAGATCAGCGAGTACGACGACCTGCGTGACATGGCCGCCGAGGTCGCGGCACGCCGCATGCTCGGGCTCGCGGGGGAGAGCGACGCCGAGCAGATCGGGCTGATCATGCCGCCGGACTCGCTGGTCGTCGTCGTGTTCGTGGAGAACGTGTGGGCGCGCGAGGTCGCGGTGCGGATCCGCGAGGCGGGCGGGCGGCTGCTGTCGTACACCCGGCTGCCGCAGGCGACGCTGGACGCGATGGAGGACCAGATCGAGACGGCGGCGGCGTACGGCGACACGTCCGACGACTGAGCGTCGCCGCCGACCCGCGCCGCTACGCCTTCCGCGTCGAGACCAGCTTCGCGAACGCCACGACGTTCGCCTCGTAGCCGCCGCTCGCATCCTTCTTGTACGTGCCCCCGCAGGTGATGAGGCGCAGTTGTGCGTCGGGCGTGTCGGCGTACACGCGATCGTTCGGGAAGCTCTTCTTGTCGAACACCTCGACCGACTCGATGCGGAAGGTCGCGATCATTCCGTCGGATCGCACAATGTCCGCGGTGTCGCCGGGGCGGAGCGCGCCGAGGCCGTAGAAGGCGGCGGGGCCGGACTTGGTGTCCACGTGCGCGACGACGATCGCCGTCCCCACCGAGCCGGGGGTGGCGGCGTCCTTGTACCAGCCCGCCAGGTTGCGGTCGGCCGGGTCGGGGACGGCCAGTTCGCCCGACGGTTCGAGGCCGAGCCCGACGAAGGGGGCGTCGACCGCGATCTCGGGGATCACGACACGGGCCGGCGGGGACGGCGGCAGCGGTACGACCGGCAGCGGCTGTGGTGCCGCCTGTTGCGGTGCGCGCGCTCCCGGCGGCTGGTCCGCCTCGAGGCGGACTGCCGGTTGTACGGCCGAAGTTCCGCCGCCGCTGCCGCCCGCCGGATCCGGGTACGGCCGGGCGGCCGACGCGGGCGGGACCGGCGGGCCGCCGTCGTCCTCGGAGAACGCCCGGAGGACGAGGGTCCCGCCCACCAGGAATGCCACGAAGGCCAGGACGGCGGCGAACACGAGGAGACGGGACGGCTGTCCGGGTGAACGTCCGTTCCGTGGCGTGCTGTTGGCCACCAGGTCCTCCTGGATCGGCTCGTATCAGGTCGAGCGGTGTCGGGTGGCGTGGTGTTGCGTGGCAGAGTCCCGCCCCGTACGACGGCGACGTCGTACGGGGCGGGAAGCTGCTGTCGTCAGGCGGTGTGACGGCCCGTGCCGCGGCGGCGCATCGCGTACACGCCGAGCGCACCGCCGGCGGCCAGCAGCGCACCGCCGCCGGCCAGGCCCGCGGCGCTGATGCCGCTCTGGGCACCGCCGCCACCGGCACTGACGCCGCCGATCGGCTTGGCGGTCGTGGTCGCGGTCGGGGTCGCGGTGCCGCCGGTCACCGTGAAGGTGCCGGACGCGGTCCGGCCGTTGCCGCAGGTGAGCCGCACGGCGTACGAGCCGGCGGCGACGTTCGCCACGGTGCCGGTGCCGACCATGGTCTCGGTGCCCTGGGACAGGGTGATGGTCCCGAAGGCTTCGGACGTGGCGCTGGCCGACGTCCCGGCGCAGAGGTTTCCGTCGTTGACGGTGATCGAGGTGCCGGGCGTCCCGGAGCCGGGGAACACCTCGGCACCCTGGGCGTGGGCGGCAGTGGGGGCGATGGCGAGCAGGGCTATCGCGGAGGAAGCGCCAAGGACGTAAGTGCAGGCACGACGCATGACAAGGATTCCTTTCGGCTGCCACGGCGGTTGCGGTCGTCAGTGACCGCACTGGACCCCGTGGGACCTCACTCATCATCAGCAGACTTTTACGGCAATGCATTTTGAAACACCGCAAATGCCGCAGAAGGGACCAAATCATCTTAACTGTGGTATGCGGTACGCCCCGGAGGGCAACGAGGGACGACGAGGGGCCGCCTTCAGGGCGCACACCGCCCGGCGGCGATCCCGCCAACGGCAGCAAGCCCCCACGAACCACGAGTGATCGGCCGGTGGGCCCGACTCTCGCCGCCGATGTCGCCGGCCCGAGTTCAGCCATGCGCCGGGACTGCCAGGGCGGAGCCCGTTGGTGAGACGCCGACGTCCCCAGTCCGAGACCAGCCGATGCGCCCAGGGGTGTGGGTGGCGGAGCTCCCGCAAGGCGACCCGGTCCGCGCACGCTCGCCGCCGATGTCGCCGGCCCGAGTTCAGCCATGCGCCGGGACTGCCGGGGCGGAGCCCGTTGGTGAGACGCCGACGTCCCCAGTCCGAGATCAACCGATGCGCCCAGGGGTGTGGGTGGCGGCGCTCCCGCAAGGCGACCCGGTCCGCGCACGCTCGCCGCCGATGTCGCCGGCCCGAGTTCAGCCATGCGCCGGGACTGCCGGGGCGGAGCCCGTTGGTGAGACGCCGACGTCCCCAGTCCGAGATCAACCGATGCGCCCAGGGGTGTGGGTGGCGGCGCTCCCGCAAGGCGACCCGGTCCGCGTACGCTCGCCGCCGATGTCGCCGGCCCGAGTTCAGCCATGCGCCGGGACTGCCGGGGCGGAGCCCGTTGGTGAGACGCCGACGTTCTCAGCCCAAGATCAACTAGTGCGCCGGGGGTGTGGGTGGCGGAGCCCCCACAACAGCGCGACGAAGTCGCGCAAAAAAGACCAAAGGCGACCCGGTCCGCGCTTTCTGCGGACATGAGTCGCCCAGAGCCTTTGGTGCGCCGCCAGGGACTCGAACCCCGGACCCGCTGATTAAGAGTCAGCTGCTCTAACCAACTGAGCTAGCGGCGCTTGCTGCGTGAAAAATAGTACCCGATCTCGGAGCGTGCTCGACACCGGATAAACGCGTGCCGCCGTCGGCTGCTCCAGCCGGGTGACCGGCCCCAAGCCCCTGTTCGGCTGTCTGCCCGGCCACCCGCTCGTCGACGATTGACAACGCGAGCTCGCCCGCGTAGATCTGACGGGTAATCAGATATAGGTGGATCCAGGTGAGGAGTGCGCCGATGACCGGCTTGGCTGAGGATTTCGCGGCGAAGGCCGGTGCGGCGGTCGTGGTCGGCGCCAGCGGCGGACTCGGCGCGTCGATCGCCCGCATGCTCGCGGAGCGGGGCAGCGACCTGGTCCTGACGTACCGCAGCAACGCGGGCGCGGCCGCGGAGATCGCCGACGAGGCGCAGGCCAAGCACGGGCGGCGGGCCAAGACGTACCGCGCGGACCTCACCGACGCGCCGGGTGTGGCCGCGGTGCTCGACGAGGCGGCCGCGGAGTTCGGCGGCATCCACACCGTCGTGTACGCCTCCGGCCCGCACGTCCCGATGATCCACCTCAGCCGCGTCTCGCCGGAGCAGTTCCGCAGCCAGATCGACAACGACGCGGTCGCCTTCTTCAACCTCGTGCACCCGGCGCTGCCGCACCTGCGCGCCGGCAAGGGCAGCATCGTCGCGGTCACGACCGCGGCCACCAAGCGCTACCCGATCCGGGACGGCCTGTCGTCCGCGCCCAAGGGCGCCGTCGAGCAGGTCGCGTGGGCGCTGGCGGCGGAGGAGGGCCGGTTCGGCGTACGGGTCAACTGCGTCGGCCCCGGCATGCTCACCGAGGGGATGGCCGCCGAGCTCATCGGCAACGGGGACCTCGACGAGCGCGCACTCGACGTCGCCCGCAACAACATCCCGCTGCGCCGCTTCGGCATCGCGGCGGACATCGCCGAGGCGGTCTGCTTCCTGGCGTCCGACCGCGCGGGATTCATCAGCGGCCAGAAGCTCGACGTCGACGGCGGCTACGGCGTCTGAGCCCGCCGGTACCCCTACTTACCCCGGCCGCCGGCCTCGGCCGCTCACGCCGACTACCTGACCACCCGCGCCGAGAGCTGCGGATCATCCCACTTCGGGGGCCGATCCGCAGCTCTCGTGGCATCTGCGGTCAGGAGCCGTCGGCCTCGTCGGAGGCGGGCGGCCGTACCGCGTAGTCGTCCAGCGCACGGGTGAGCTGTGCGAAGGCCGCCTCGGCCGCCGGGGCGACCGCCTCCGCGATGGCCTCCTCGGATTCGCCCGCGACGCTGCGGCGCTGGAGTTCCTGGAAGAGCGCGCGGTGTACGCCGCCGATCTGCGCGGCCGCCAGGTACGGCGTGAGATCGTCGGCCGACGCCGCTTCGCCCGTTCGGCCCGCACCCGAACGGCGGCTGGCTCCCGCCTCGCGCGCCTCGGCCGCCAGCAGCTCCGCCAGCGCCTCTTCCCTCTTCTCGTGCAGCTCGCGCAGCCGCGCGACCAGTACCGGGCTGTCCGCCACCATCCGCGCAAACGGCTGTCCGCTGAACCCCAGGACGGGGTTGCGCGTCGCGAGCGCCTCGCGGAACGCGCGGTGCAGCGCGGCGACGGCCGACTGCCCCGGCGCGCGGGCCGCGACGGTCTCCGCCAGGCTCGCGACGAACGCGTCCGCGTGGTCGAGCGCAAGGTCCTCCTTGCGCGGGAAGTAGTTCGTCACCGTCATCTTGGCCACGCGCGCGGCGCCCGCGATGTCCGCGATCGTCGTCGCGTCGAAGCCGCGCTCGATGAACAGGCGCGTCGCGTGGTCGGAGATCGCCTGCCGCGTCTCCTGCTTCTTCTGTGCGCGCAGGCCGACCGGTTCTGTCGAGGCCGACGTCGAGGCCGACGTCGAGGCCGAGGTCGAGGTCGTGGTCATGGCGGCATCCTCTCATGGGTTCAACACTTTTTTGGGCTGAGACTATTTTTATGCTTGACAGGTGGACTTGCCCAGCCTAATTTTAGGTCCGTTCTACTGAATGAGCCGAGGGGCCGCATGACCTTCCGTAGCGCAGTACCGCCGGCCGCCGCCGCGAGCAGCGACTCCGTCGCCGACTACCTCAAGCGCATCGGCCGCACGCCGCTGCTCGACGCCGAACGCGAGGTCGCGCTGGCGCGGCAGATCGAGGCGGGGTTGTACGCGCAGGAGCGCCTGGACACGGACCATGCCCTCACCGCCGTCGCGCGCGCCGACCTCGAATGGCTGGCGGCAGCCGGGCGCATGGCCAAGCAGCACATGATCGAGGCCAACCTGCGCCTCGTCGTCTCCGTCGCAAAGCGCTACGCCGCCACGGGCGTGCCGCTTCCCGACCTGATCCAGGAGGGCAACTGCGGGCTGATCCGGGCGGTCGAGAAGTTCGACCACGAACGGGGATTCAAGTTCTCGACGTACGCGATGTGGTGGATCAAGCAGGCGGTGCAGCGTGCCGTGGACGAGACGTCGCGCACGATCCGGGTGCCGTCGCACATGGCCGAGCTGATCAACAAGGTCGACCGTACGGGCCGCCGCCTCGAGCGCGATCTCGGCCGCGTGCCGACAGCGGCCGAGATCGGCGCCGAACTCGACCTGACCGCGGAGAAGGTGACGCAGGTTCAGGCGTACGACCGGCGCCCCGTCTCGCTGCACATGCCCATCGGTTCCGAAGGCGAGGGCGAACTCGGCGACGTCATCGAGGACAAGGTCTCCACGCCCGTCGAGGACCAGGTCGCCATGTCCGGGCTGCGCGCCGAACTCGACCGCGTGCTCGCCGACCTGACGCAACGTGAGGCCGAGATCGTCGCGCTGCGCTTCGGCCTGGTCGGCGACGGCGAGCCGAAGACGTTCGAGGAGATAGGCCGCCACTTCGGCGTGACCCGTGAGCGGGTCCGCCAGATCGAGGTGAAGGCGATGGCCAAGCTCCGCCTGGAGTCGCGGGCGTCCCTGCTCCGCGACTACCTCGTCTGAACCCGCCAACACCCGGCAGGCGGCAACCCGCCTCGCGCACCGGACCCGGGCCCGGTGACGCTCAGGAGCAGGCACCCGTGCGTATTGTTCTCGGCGAGACCACCCGACCATCAGGGACGACGGAGCACGGAGTGCAGCAAGAACACCTGGACGGCTATCTGGCCCTGCTGGGCGTCGAGCGTCCCCGGAGCGCGCCGGACGGCGCACTGCTCGCCGAACTCCAGCGGCGCCACCTGGCCACCGTCCCCTTCGAGAACCTGGACATCCACCTCGGCCGGCCGATCGACCTGGTCGAGGACGAGCTGGTGGGCAAGGTCGTCGACCGCCGCCGCGGCGGGTTCTGCTACGAACTCAACGGCGCCTTCGGCGCCTTGCTCCGGGCACTCGGCTACGACGTGTCGTTGCTCGCGGCCCGCACCTTCGTGGACGGCGGGCCGTCGGTCGGGATCCCGTACGACCACATGACCTTGCTGGTGCGGCTCGACGAACCGTGGCTGGTCGACGTCGGGTTCGGCCGCTTCGCCCGCGAGCCGCTGCGGTTCGACGTACGGGACGAACAACGGGACCCCGACGGCGTGTTCCGCATCGCCGACGGCCCGGACGGTGACCTCGACGTGCACGGCGGCGACGGCCCGGAGTTCCGCGTGGAGACCCGGCCGCGCGAACTGGCCGACTTCATCGCCGGAGCGTGGTGGCACCAGACCTCCCCGCTGTCCCACTTCACCCGCGGACCCGTGTGCACGCGCCCGACGCCCGACGGCGGCCGCATCACCCTCGCGGGCCGGATGCTCATCTCCACCGGCCCCGACGGCCGCCGCCAGGAGGAACTGCCGGACGACGCCGCGATCCTCGCCGCGTACCGCGAGCACTTCGGCATCGTGCTGGACCGCGTCCCCGACAAGACCCCGCCCGTCACCGGGTGACCCGGGGCCGGTCGCTCCGCCGGTTCAGCGCCTTGTGGTGGGCACGGCGGAGGGGGAGTTGCTCGGCAGGGCGGCTGCCGACCCCGTGGGCTTGGGGCCGAGCGGCGGCAGGACCCCGAGGTCTTCGACCTGGCTCGCGGGCGGCGGTGTGAGGTCTATGGGCTTGCCCCAGTCGGAGTAGGTGACGGTGGTCTTCGCCACCACCGGCTTGGCCAACTTGACCGGCATGACGGAGACCTGCTTGACCGGCAGGTCGTCCGGCCCGACCCACAGGTCGAGAGCCATGTTGTCCATGCCCATCAACTCGTAGATCTGCCGTGTCTGTTCGCGTGCCTCGCTGGTCAGCTTCGCGTCCTCCAGGATGCGCAGCACGGAGATCGTGCCGGCGTAGTGGGTGGTCTGTAGGCCGTCGACGACCTCTTGCCCCACCACGCGTATCTCCCCGGAGTCGATGAGCTTGTCGAGATTCGCCAGAGGGCTGTTGGATTGCTCCGTGGCTGTGCCGGAGTTGCTTTCCGGGGTGGGAACGATCGGCTCGGTCAGTGTGGACTTACTCCAGGGCTTCTCGGCGTCGTACCCGTATGAGCCAGGGTCGAGTTTCGAGTAGATGGCCATTCCGACGATCAGACTCTCGCTTGTCGACTCCCGGGCGAGGCCAGGGAGCCCTGTGGCCACGTACGCGGCCGGATACATGGTCATCAGCGTTCGCTGGGCAAGGTCGGAGGACCGCACCTGGCTCACTGTCTTCGAGGAGAGTTCGCCGTCGTACTCCATCACGGTCACGCTCTTGTACGTCTGTTGCTTGCCGGCCTTGGTACGTACGGCTGCGACCTTGCCCGCGAGCGTCGTCGTGTTCGTTCCGTCGCCCGCGGCTTCGGTCTTGCTGGGAGCGTCCGTGCCACCAACTGTCGCGGACGCCGTCGGTCTCGCCGAACTCGCCGTGCCCCCTTGCGCGTCAGAGGCTTTGCCCCCGGACCCGCAGGCAGTCACGGAGACGCCGAGGACGACGGCGTACAGGGACGTGGTCAAGAAGTGCTTCCTACGCATGGTCCGCCTTCCGAGGTGGGCCGATCGGCAGGGAAAGCATGCCCGCCGACCGACACCTGCGGCGGCGGTTGATCCACTTTCGGCGCGTTTTTGTGGCTACCGCAGCGAGTCGGGAATAGTGGGAGAACGCCCGGTGATCCGGGGCCGGGCGGCGGTGGTCCGTGACGTGCCCGCCGTCCGGGACGGGCGGGTCGACCCGGTGGGACGGGCGGAGGAGGTACGCGTGCGAGCCTGCATATCGGCGTGCCGTGCTGCCGCCGCGGCGTCGTACGCGCGGTGCCGCGTCCCGGGTCTTCGTCGGACCGACGCGCTGTAGGACGCCGCCGGAGGACGCCTCCTGCCCCGTGCTCCTGAGGGGCCCGGCTGCGCGGCTGTCGTGCGATTCGCCTCGCGCTTCCCGGGCACAGCGCTGTGCGCACGCCCCCTTTGCGGCCTGAACCCGGTCCTCGTCCCCGTTCCGATCCTGGTGCTGATCCCCGTTCTGATCCCCGAGGAGTTCGTATGTCAGAGACCGGCATCCGGCGTCGTGCCGTGGCGCCGCGGACGGTGTTGGTGTGGACCGCCGTGTCGGTGGTGGGCGCCGTCGCCTGGGGGGTGTTGGCGCTTGCCCGGGGGGAGGAGGTGTCGGCGGTCTGGCTGATCGTCGCGGCGCTGGCGTCGTACGCCATCGCTTACCGGTTCTACTCGCGCGTCATCGCCCGGCGTGCCCTCGAACCGGACGACACGCGTGCGACACCGGCCGAACGCCTGGACGACGGCGTGGACTTCCAGCCCACGGACCGGCGGGTGCTGCTGGGCCACCACTTCGCCGCCATTGCCGGAGCCGGGCCGCTGGTCGGGCCCGTGCTCGCGGCGCAGATGGGGTATCTGCCCGGGACCATCTGGATCGTCGTCGGGGTGATCTTCGCGGGGGCGGTGCAGGACATGGTGGTCCTGTTCCTGTCCATGCGCCGGGACGGCAAGAGCCTGGGCCAGATGGCGCGCGACGAGATCGGCAAGGTCGGCGGCGCCGCGGCGTTGATCGCGGTGTTCGCCATCATGATCATCCTGCTTGCGGTGCTGGCCCTCGTGGTGGTGAACGCGCTGGCCGATTCCCCGTGGGGCACCTTCTCGGTGGCGATGACCATCCACATCGCCCTGTTCATGGGCGTGTACCTGCGGTTCCTCCGGCCCGGGCAGGTTGTCGAGACCACGGTGATCGGCGTCGCCCTGCTGATGCTCGCGATCGTGGCCGGCGGATGGGTGGAGAACTCCGGGCTCGCGGACGCGTTCACCTGGAGTCCGAAGACGCTGGTGTTCTGCCTGGTCGCGTACGGCTTCGTGGCCTCCGTGCTGCCGGTGTGGCTGTTGCTCGCGCCGCGCGACTACCTGTCCACCTTCATGAAGGTGGGCACCATCGTGCTGCTCGCGGTCGGGGTGGTGGTGTCGGCGCCGACGCTGCAGGCCGACGCCGTCAGCAAGTTCGCGGGCTCGGGCGAAGGACCGGTGTTCGCGGGCACGTTGTTCCCCTTCCTGTTCATCACCATCGCCTGCGGTGCGCTGTCCGGATTCCACGCGCTGGTCGCCTCCGGCACCACGCCGAAACTGATCGAGAAGGAATCCCAGGTCCGGATGATCGGCTACGGCGCCATGCTGATGGAGTCGTTCGTGGCGGTCATGGCTCTCGTCGCCGCGTGCGTCATCGACCCGGGCCTGTACTACGCGATGAACGCGCCCGCAGGCGTGCTGGGTTCGACGGCGGAGAGTGCGTCCCAGGCGGTCGCCAACCTCGGCTTCACCATCACACCGGAGCAACTGCGCACCGCCGCACAGGCGGTGGAGGAATCCAGCCTGATCGCGCGCACCGGCGGAGCACCCACACTCGCGGTCGGGATGTCGGACATCTTCTCGGAAGTCTTCGGCGGCGACAGCCTGCGCGCGTTCTGGTACCACTTCGCGATCATGTTCGAGGCGCTGTTCATCCTCACCACCGTCGACGCCGGTACGCGCGTGGGCCGTTTCATGCTCCAGGACATGCTGGGCAACGTCTGGAAGCCGATGGGACGGGTCAACTGGAAGCCCGGCATCTGGATCACCAGCGGACTGGTCGTGTCGGGCTGGGGCTACTTCCTGTACGCCGGCGCCACCGACCCGCTCGGCGGCATCAACCAGCTCTTCCCGCTGTTCGGCATCGCCAACCAGCTCCTCGCCGCCATCGCGCTCACCGTGGCCACGACCATCCTGATCAAGCGCGGCAAGCTGCGCTGGGCGTGGGTCACGGGCGTACCGCTGCTCTGGGACGTGGCGGTCACCTACACCGCGGGATGGCAGAAGATCTTCTCCGACGACCCTCGCGTCGGATTCTTCGCGCAACGCGACCGCTACGCGGACGCGATCGACGAGGGCAAGGTGCTCGGCCCGGCCAAGAACATGGACCAGATGCACACCGTCGTCCTCAACAGCACCGTCGACGGCGTGCTGATCGCGGTGTTCCTCGCCCTGGTGGCCGTCGTCATCCTCAACGCGGCGGTCGTCTGCGTACGCGCGATCCGTGCGGGTTCGCTTCCCACGACGGAGACCCCGTACGTCGAATCACGCCTTCCCGCGCCCATCCCGGCCGCCCGAAAGCCGACCACCGTGTCCGTCGGCGACAGGGACCGCACATGACGGCGCGAGGGCTTCCGCATCCGCGCCGCCTGCTGGCAGCCGTGCGCTGGTACCTGCGCGAGATCTCCGGCGACGCCGCCTACCACCGGCACCGAGACCGCCACCGCCGCGACCACCCTGACCGCCCGGCCCCCACCCGCCGTGAATACGAGGCATGGCGCCGCCGGAAACAGGAGGAGACCCCCATCTGCCGCTGCTGCTGACACACGCCGAACCCGACGACTACGCCAGGGCGAAAGCCCACCGGCGTCCACCAGCGCCGAAGGGGGCGGCGTCACAACGGGGACAGGAGCATGAGGATTTCGTCGCGGTCGTCGTCGGGGCCGAAGCGCAGGGCGCCGGGCCAGCGGCCGATCTCCTTCCAGCCGAGTCGGCCGTAGAACTCCTCCAGGCCTGCGCCTCCGCGTGCGTCCAGGCGCAGTTGCTCAAGTCCCATGTCGTCCCGCGCCATTTGCCGGACGCGGCGCATCAACGCGGTGGCGATGCCCCGACCACGGAACTGCGGGTGGGTCTGTACGCGCTGGACCGTGCCCCAGTGCGGGACGAGGGGATCGGCGTGGCGGCTGATGTGCAGCCATCCCACGAGGCGGCCGTCGACAAGGGCCAGCAGGAGCCTGCTGTACTCGGGGGAGAGCCCAGCAACGAGCGGTTCGGCGGCGGCGGCGACCTCGGGAAAGCCGACGGGCGGGAAGGCGAAGCCGACCGCTCCGCCGGCGTTCGCCACCCGCATCCAGCAGTCGACCAGTTGCCGGGTCAGTGCCGGGGGCATCTCGTGCGGACCGGTGCTCTGGCGGAGTACGGGGATTTGCGCGGAGTCGGTGTCGGATGGCGGTGTCGGATCGGCGGTCACTGGTGCGGTCCCAGGTAGGCGCGGAGCGCGTTGGCGGTGGCGGGGCAGCGGAGGTAGTTGGTTGCCATGTGGAAGTCGAACGGGGCGATGCTGTCCGGGAGATCGCTGTCCACGTTGGTGAAGTAGTCGCCGAGCGGCCGCAGTACGGCCACCGGGTCGCCCCGGTCGGCGATGTTCACCCAACGGGCCACCCCGGGCGGGCGGATGCCGCGGCCGGTGTATGCGCCGGGTGCCGGGTTCAGCCGGTGGAACACGCCGTTGGGCAGGGCGAGCGGCGAGCCGAGGGTGATCAGGAGGTCGACGGACAGTTCAGGGTGCGCGTGCAGGGCCTCGTACGTCACCACCGTGCCGAGCGAGTGCGCGACGACGACGCGGGGCCGGTGGCCGGCAATGGTGCGGGCGACCTCGTCGCGGGCGGCCAGCCGGGCGGGGGAGTCGGGCGTACGGACGTACCGTGCCACTTCCGGGAACGCGACGGCCACGAAGGCCCGGGTGAGCCGGCCGTCGAGCGAGTACCGCTCGGCCAGCAACTCGACGGCCGCGCGGAGCGGCACGGCGAGGCGGCCTTGCGGGGTGACGTCGGGGAGGTCGACCGCCTCCAGCCACTGCGCGGCCAACTGCGCCGCGTCGGCGTCGAGATGGTCGAGCGCGTCCTCGGCGAGGGGATCGCTCTGCGCGACGGGCACGCCTGCGTGGAGGTGCGGGGCGTAGTAGGCGTACGCGACGTCGAGTGCTCCCGGGTCGGCGAGTTGAAGCCCGGTCGCCAGATCCGCCGCCCAGCGCACCGACCGTTCGGCGGACACCTCCGCGGCGGCGTAGCCGGGGACATGGTTGCCGACACCGTGCACCGCCACGATCCGGGTCATCCGCGCCGCCTGCGTTCGGCGTGGTACTCGCACGGTCTCGCCTTGATCTGGTCCGCGAGCCCTTGGTGGAAGAGCCGGTACAGCGTGCTGCCGAACTCCGGGTCCACATCGCGGCGCAGGTAGAACCGGGCGCCGTCCAGGGCGGCTTGGACATCCGCCAGTGTCGGCTCGACGCCGTCGGGCGCGAACGCCCCCGCCGACTGGGCGACGATCTCTTCCGGCAGTCCCGTGCCCTTGGCGTGCGCGAGTACCGACAACACCGGCCCCAGCCAGGGGAGGTCGCGCCGCCGTACGAGATCCAGCTCCACGATGTCCCGAAGTTCGCGCGGAATCGCCCGCCCCAGCGCTCGCGCGCGATTGGCGTCGGTCTCGCCCGGGCGGTCGATGACGTGGCGGACGTACAGCGCGCACATCAGGAACTCGCCCCAGTCGTGGTCGTTTATGTCGCCCGCCGACGAGTCTCCGGCGCGTGCGGTCAACGTCTCCGCCATGCCGGCCGCCAGGGGGCCGGTCGCCTGGTAGGTCGCGCCGAAGCGGTACGTCGGGCTGTGCGTCAGCAACTGCGCGGCGTACGCCTCCAGATGCCTGGTCAGCTCGGCACGCGGCGTCGCGCCCAGGTCCAGCAGGCCGCCCCCTTCCTGCGCCAGATCCAGCAGCGGCGCGAACCGCCGCTCGGGCCGCGTCCCGATCAACAGCTTGCACAGCGGTCCGCCCGCCGCGTTCGTGCCGGTGGCCAGTCGGCCCAGCAGCGCGGACGCCACTTCCTCCGGACGCTCGGCCTCGTCGAGCGCGTCCACGATCGCGGTCGGCGGGTCGTTCGACGAAAGCCTGGCGAGGCCGTCGATGAGCCGGTCCACCGTCCAGGTCCCGATCCCGGGTCCGTACCTGGCCCCGAACGGGAACCACTGCCGGCCGAGCGAAGCCGTGATGTCGTCCAGAGTCCGCTGCCGCGCGTGGACAACGGCCAGGTTCGGGACCAACGGCGGATGGGTGGACAGCCTCGACCACAACGCATGCATACGATCCCGCAACTTGGGATGTGCCGCACAGACCAGTACACCCAGCAGCGCGGACTTGCCGACTCCCGGCTTCCCCGTGACGACTTGGAGTCGGGGAGCGGCACCCCCGGCGGCCAGCCAGTTCGACACGGCGGCGACCTCGCGGTCGCGTCCCCAGAAGAAGCCGCGTCCGGTGTCGGGGCCGTAGACGACCTCTGCACCACTCGCGCGACCGATGAAGTGCCTTACGTCCAGAGCCTCGTCGAGTAGGGCCGCGGCGGCCGGTTCGATCAACTGAGCGGGGCGGAGGTGCTGTCTGTAGGCGGGGTTGGCGAAGAAGCCGACGTCGTCGACGTTGTCGTGCATCCAGACGCGCGTCGTCTGGATCTCCTGCTTCGGTGCACCAAACCCCCTGACCCGCTGGTGGACTTGCCAGCAGATATTGCGCAGGGGGATGAACCGCACCGACGGGTCGACGCGCAGGCGTCCCTCGCGGAAATCGCGGAGCACGGCGGTGACGGCGCGGGTGAGCCGCCCGTCGTAGGCGAGTTGGTCGGCCGCCGATCCGGCGATGACCCAGGTGCTCCGGAACTCGGCGTTGAGCAACTGCTGCCAGCCCAGCCAGACGGCGCCGCCAGCATGGCAGACGTCCAGGATGAACAGCACCAGGGGACGCCTGTCGTCCTTCGTCCGTTCCACGAGCTTGAGCAGGTCCTCGATGTCGAGGTGCGTACGCTCGCCGTCACCGCCGACGAGGTGCAGCCCTTGCGTGCGGTCGTGCACTTCGCCGTGGGTGAGGACGTGGACGACCGCGACGCCCGGCCCGTCGACCGCGTCCTCGATCGCCGTGACGAGGTCGGCGGCGGTCGGCTCCGTGGCGACCGCGCAGGGGTCGTACGCGTGGAAGGCCAGCTCTTCGCGGAGTTCTGTGGCCACGTCCGGCGCGTAGGTGAGTTGCGGGCGCGCGGAAGCGGCGTCCGGATCCGCCAGTGCGGGCCTGGGGCCCACCACGCCGACGACGAGCGCCCGATGCCCATACATGTTGGTGCGCCCCCCACGTGCGACGACAACCCTCGCCCCAAGGTTAGGACCGACGGGTTGCCTGCTGCCGGGCGAATGACGTTCTAGAGTCGTGGACATGACTCGGCTCCTGCTCATGCGCGCGGAACACGGCTCGGCGGTACGGGCATTCGAGCTGGCCAACCGGGAGTACTTCGCCGCCTCGGTCCCGGATCGCGGCGACGCGTACTTCAAGGATTTCGACGTGCGCCACAGTGTGCTGCTCGCCGAACAGGACGCCGGCATGCACTATTTCCATGTCCTCGTCGCGCCGGAAGGCGAGGTCGTCGGACGCGTGAACCTCATCGATGTGGCGGACGGCACCGCGGAGTTGGGCTACCGCGTCGCCAAACACGCGACGGGCCGCGGGCTGGCCACGGCCGCGGTGCGCACGGTCTGCGTACGTGCGGGCGCGGCATACGGACTGACGTCGCTCCGGGCCGTCACCACGCTCGACAACCCCGCGTCCCTGGCCGTGCTGGCCCGCACCGGGTTCGAGGCGGTCGGCGAGGAGGACGTCGACGGACGTCCCGGCCTGCGCTTCGCGCGCGATCTACGGGATGTACGCGAGCTTCGCGACCCGCGCAACTCACCGACCGCCCCGAAGGCGAACCCGTGAAATGAAGGGAGCTCCACCGCGCGGACCCCCTCGTCTGGGTCCGCACGGTGGAGCGTCTGTGGGTGTGTTGCGTTGCGTCCTTGTGTGTCCTGCTGCGTATCGCTGCGTCAGCCGATGAAGACGTAGTCGGCCTTGTACGGAACCTGGACGGTCGGCTGGGCCGCCGGGTCGCAGGTGCCGGCCGGGGCGACGCCGCCCTGCGTGTTGAGCCGGAGAATCTGCGTCGTGCTCGCGAACAGGCCCGACGGCTTGCCGGTCTGCGTGGCGTTCAGGACCAGTTCCGGGATGTTGGCGTCACCGTTGGGGGTCTTGGTGGCCACCGCGCCCGTCACCGCACTTCCGTCCGGCGCGACCCACTGGGGCGGGCCCGCGGTCTTGTTCACGAAGGTGTGGTCGATGTCGCCCTCGATGCGGGCCTTGACGTCGAGCTGCGTGAAGGCGAACACGCCGTCCTTCGAAGTGCACTGGTAGATCTGATTGCCCGTCACGACGGCCAGGTTCAGGGCCGGGGACTTGGGGACGACCGGCGGCGAGAGCTGCCCGCGTACGGCGCCGCCCGGGAACTCGCCGGTGTGCAGATTGGTGTAGTAGTTCCCGGGGTTGGCGTTGATGCGGTCCACGATCGCCGGGTCGATGCCCTCGGCGCTGCCGGCCAGGCCCGTGATGGACTGCGGCAGCCCGGCCTTGCCGTCGAAGAGCGTCGCGACGACGTCGCCGTTCGACCCGGGCGGGGCCTTGTGCAGGTGGCCGAGCGTCGGCGGGGCGACCCCGGTCCAACTGAACGAGTAGTCGATGCAGTTGCCCCACGGGCGTACGGAGGTCGTCGCCTTGCCGTCCGCGTCGCCGGTCTTCTTGCCCTCGGCGTTCTGGACCTCCTGCTTGGCGTCCGCCTCGGCCGGCAGCGTGCCGTTCTTCAGAACGCTCTTGATGTCGACGGGCTTTGCCAGCTTCACGAGCTGTCCGCGTACGGCGCCGCCCGGGAACTCGCCGGTGTGCAGGTTGAAGTAGATGCCGCCCGGCTCGTTGCGGATCTGCTCCAGCAGCGCGGCGTCGGCGACCTTGACGCTGCCGGTGGTGGCAAGTGCGGAGTCCGGCAGCGGGGCCGCGAAGAACGGCACCTTGACCGGGCCGTTCGCGCCCTTGGCGCCGAGGTGCAGATGTGCGGCGGACGGCGGGGCAATGCCCTCCCACCGGATGCCGAAGGAGACCTGGTCGCCCATGATGCGGACGAGTGCGGTGGCCTTGCCGTCCTTGTCGCCCACGGCCTTGCCGTCCGTACCGGGAACCTCGTTGGCGCCGTTCAGGCTTGCCGCGAAGAAGGTCTCGTCACCGGTCGCCGGCTCCGCGGCACCCGTGCTCGTCTGGTCGGACGCCGGTGCCGCACCGTGGGAGTCGCCGTGTCCGGCAGCGGGGTCGGCTCCGGCGGCGGTGCCGTCTCCCGCGGGCGGTGACCCTGGCGGCTGCCCCTGGGATGCGGCCGGTTGATCGGCTCCGGACTGTGTCTTCCCGGCCCCGTCGTCCGACGAGGAACACCCCACCGCGGCGAACGCGAGCGTGGTCACAAGAGCGAATGCGGGCAGCCGGAACCTGCGTGCGGACATGACGAGTTCTCCTGAATCCCTGGCCGGAAACATCTGCCACCTACGAGGTGAGGGCTTCGGGGGCTCCCGGGACCTCGTGTGGTCTGTGTCCCGCCGTACGGCCCGCGGGCCGCGCAGGGTTCAACGCTCCGCAAATTCTTTTTCCGGCGACGGCAGGCGTGCCCGCGGGCGCACGCCGCCGCCCCGCACCCGGAGGCGGGTGCGGGGCGGCGGAGGATGCGTGGTCGTCTATCGGAGCAGCAGACTCGAATCCCCGAACTCGTGCCACAGGTAGCGCTTTTCCAAGGCCGCCTCGTACGCACGGCCGACGACGTCGGGCCCGGCGACGGCCTCCAGGAGGAGCAGGTGCGAGGCGTCGGGGGCGTGCAGTCCGCTGATCAGGCCGTCGACGGCGTACGCCGGCCGCTCCGGACCCAGGACGAGTTCCGTCCATCCCTCGCTCGGCAGAACGGTGCCGTCCGGAAGTGCCGCGCTCTCCAGAGCGCGTGTCGCCGTCGTACCGACCGCGATGACCCGGCCCCCGTTGCGCTTCGTCAACTCGACGAGCCGGGCGGTCTGCTCGGGGACGCGGTAGCGCTCCGGCAGTGGCGGCTCCCCGGCCTCCAGCGACGAGATGCCGGTGTGCAGCGTGACCGGGGCGACCACGACGCCGGCCGCGATCAGGTCCAGCACCAGATCGTTGGTGAACGGACGTGCCGCGCTCGGCATTTCGGCGCTGCCCGGTTCGCGCGAGAAGACGGTCTGGTAGTGCGGGAGAGGCCAGCGTCCGCGCAGGTAGCCGTACGTGATGGGGCGTCCGTGCTCGTTGAGGTAGGCCGGGACCGAGGCTCCGACCCGTACCTTCCACAGGCGGCTGCCGGTGGTGACGCTCGGGTCCGGGTACGCCTCCTCGACCGTCATCTCGATGTCCGCGGGCAACGTGACCACTTCGCCGGCCCGGCCGTCCGGGACCGGGCCGCCGCCGTTCTCCGGCGGGCGCATCTCGACGAGCCAGCGCCCGTCGTCCAGTTCGGTGGAGAAGTGCACGATCACGCCGCGTCCGTCGGAGCGTTGCGCGTCGACGGCGGCCGGGATGGTGGCGGACGTGTTGACGACCAGGAGGTCGCCGGCGCGCAGATGGCTGCCGAGGTCCCGAAACCGTGCGTGCCGCACGTCGCCTCCGCCCTTTCGGGGGGCGGGACCGCCGCGGCCGCCGCGGCCCTCGCGGCCGGACCTGCCGTCGCTGACCAGCAGGCGCACTTCGTCGCGGGACAGACCGCGGGCCTCGGGCGGTTCGGAGGCGTGGAGTTCGTCGGGCAGGGTGAACCGGGTACGGGCGGTGGCCAAGTCGATCACGCTCATTACGACAGCTCCTCGACGGACGTCGGGACAGGAACGGCAGGGGAGTCGGCAATCGGGGAGTCGGCGGCACCCGCGTCAGCCGGGACGGCGAAGGCGGAGGCGCGATGGCGTCCGCTCTCCGGACGCCGGTCGAGCAGGGCGAGCAGCGCCGGGACGACCGTGCCCGGCTCCGGACGATCCGAGATGTCCTCGCCCGGGAACGCGTCCTGGTGCATCACCGTGCGCATGTCGCCTGGGTCGACGGCGTAGAACCGGATACCGGGGTTCTCGGCGGCGAGCGTCCCCGTGATGTGGTCGAGCGCGGCCTTCGAGGCGCCGTACCCGCCCCAGCCCGGGTACGCCTCGACCGAGGCGTCCGACGTGATGTTGACGACGGTGCCGTCCGCGGCGGCGAGCTGCGGCAGGAGCGCCTGGATCAGCGCGAGCGGGGCGACCGTGTTGGTGCGGAAGACCGCCTCCAGGTCGGCCGCCGGGTACTCGGCGATCGGGGGGAGGGGGCTGACGCCGAGCGTCCCGGCGTTGTTGACCAGCAGGTCCAGGCCGCCGAGGCCGGCGACGGTACGGGCGAGCTCGCGGCGGTGGCCCGCGTCGGACACGTCTCCGGTGACGGTCACGACCGAGGTCTCGGTGCGCAGGTCGGCGGCGGCCCAGGCGAGCTCGTCGCCGCCGCGCGCCGTGACGACGAGGGTCCAGCCGCGCTCGGCGAGCCCGTGCGCGAGCGAGAGACCGAGTCCGCGGGAGGCGCCGGTGATGAGGGCGACGGGCATGAGGATCATCCCCATTTCCTGTGATGGTTCGTCAGTGGCCTTTTCCGCTCCCCATGCTGCAAGTTAAAGTTGACTTCAGGTCAAGCTTTCCCAGGGAAGAGGTTCGCGGCCATGAAGGACACCGACCAGCTGACCGTCGCCGAGGTCGCCAAGCGCAGCGGCTTCGCGGCCTCCGCGCTGCGGTTCTACGAGCGGGAGGGGCTGCTCGCCGCGCACCGCACGGGCGGCGGCCAGCGCCGCTACGAGCGCCACGTCCTGCGCCGCCTAGCCTTCATCCGCGCCGCCCGGCACGTCGGCCTCTCCCTCGACGAGATCCGCGACGCCCTCGCGACCCTCCCCGAGTCCCGCACCCCCACCAAGGCCGACTGGGCCCGCATCTCCCGCGGCTGGCGCTCCCGCCTCGACGCCGAGATCGCCGCCCTCACCACCCTGCGCGACGGCCTCGACTCCTGCATCGGCTGCGGGTGCCTGTCCCTCCAGCGCTGCGCCATCTCCAACCCCGACGACACCGCCGCCCGCTTCGGCTCCGGCGCGCTCTACCTGCCCCAGGCCCTCCGCGAAGACAACTGACCGGCACCCGCCGACTCCTCGGGCGGCTCCACCTCGTACCCCGAGGTCCGGCGCGCGGCCCGCAACGCGCCCACGGCGAAGACCGCGAGGGCGACCCACAACAGACCGAACCCGAACCACCGTGCGGGCGTGACGGATTCCCCGAGCACCCAGGCCCCGATGGCGAACTGGATCACCGGGTTCAGGTACATGAGCAGCCCGAACGTCGACAGCGGGACACGGTTCACGGCCGCCGCGAAGAAGAGGAGCGGCAGCGTACTGACAACCCCGGCGAGCGGTACGAGCGGCGCGACGTGCCACGTGCCGGGGAACACGAGACGGTCGGTGGCGCCGAGCCACACCAGGCAGCCGACCGCGAACGGGGTCAGGAAGACCGTCTCGACCGCCATGCCCTCGACGGCAGGCACCGCGAGCCGCTTCTTGATCAGCCCGTACAGCGCGACCGTGCCCGCGATCAGCAGCGCGACCCACGGGACCCCGCCGTACCCCCAGCCCAGCACCAGGACGCCAACCGCCGACACCGCCACCGCGAACCACTGGTACGCGCGCAGCCGTTCGCGCAGCACCGCCACCCCCAGCACGGCTGTCACGAGGGGCCCGACGAACAGCGAAAGCGAAGTCTCCACGACCCGGCCGGTCACCACGCCGTAGATGTAGAGACCCCACGCACAGCCCATGAGCGACCCGGTGGCAGCCAGCGTCCACACCGCACGCCGGTCGCGGGCAAGTACCCTCAAACCCTTGCGGGTTCGGGGTTGAGCCGCGACTACCGCCATCGCCACGGCCCACGACCACAACACGCGGTGCGCCAGCATCTCCGCAGTCGTCATGCCGCCCAACAGCGGCCAGAACAGCGGCTGCACACCCCAGATCAACTGCGCGGCAACCGCGAACCCAAGGCCAAGGCGCTGCTCCCGACCTCCGTCGTCCCGCAGCATGCGGCCCCCAGACCCGACTTCCTGGACCCGCCCCTGAACGGACCCCTTGAACCGAGCCCTTGAACCGAGCTCCTGAACCGAGCCCCTGAACCGAGCCCGAACGCTCCCGATCCTTCGCTCCGAACGCCCGGCCCAATCCTCCTGACCCCGCCCACCTGCCGCTATCCAGCCACCGCGGGTCGTGGGGGATCCGGAGCGATCCCCACGAGCCTCCCCAACACTGCGACTTCGCGACATCTCCCGGCAAATGCCGCAGAGCACCAGTCAGTTGACATGAATGTCGACATAACTCTGTAGACACCTTGATTTCCTTGATCAAGCTGCGCTTGGATCTGCCGAACCTAGGTGGGCTTCCTTGGGGGGACTCCGCATGTCGGCTGGACCGCGCACGCCCGCACGCCGTTTTGCCGCGGTGTCGGTGGTGTTGGCATTGGTGGCCGGGCTGTCGCTCGGAGGAGTCTCGGCGGCCGCCGCGACGGACGCGCCCGACGTGGAGCGTCCCGACAAGCCGCGTCCCACCCAGCAGACCGGATCGGCCGCCGGCAGACCCCACGAAGTGGGCACCGACCAAACGCGGTTCGACGAGCCCGCGGCCGGCGGATCCGGCGCCCCCGCGCCGAACGAGCTTCCTCCCGAGGAATCGTTGCTGCCGGTCCCCGTCGAGTCCAAGGGCCACTCCCCGGAGCCCTCGCAATCGGCCCCGATCGTCCAGTCCGTGGCTCCCCCGCAACAGGGGCCGGCGGTCGGCATGACCCCGTCGTCCGCGCCGCCGCAGACACCCAAGACCTCCGCGTCCTCGTCGTACGACCCCGCCACCAGCGCCGAGGTGGTCGCGGAACGCGGGGAACGCACGCAGGTCTTCGACAACGCCGACGGGTCGCGCACCCTGCGCGTGTCCGAGGAGCCGGTCAACTTCCGTACGCAGGAAGGCCGCTGGGAGCCGATCGACACGACACTCGTGACCGCTCCCGCGTCGTCGGCACGCGTCGGCGTCGCCTCGGCCGACCAGGGCGGCGTCCAGGGCGGCTGGCAGACGAAGGCCGGCGCCTATCCGGTCGCGATCGCCGGCGCGGCGAACTCGCCGACGCTGGCGACGATGCAGATCGGGAACGGGCAGTCCGCCGGGTTCGGCCTCGACGGAGCCGCTCCCGCGACCGGCCGCGCGGACCGGGACACCGTGACGTTCTCCAGTGTGCGGGACAAGGCCGACCTGACCCTCCAGGCGGACGAAGGAAGCCTCAAGGAAACGATCCACCTCCAGTCCCGCCAATCGCCCGACACGTGGACGTTCCCGCTCGCATTGGAAGGGTTGGTGCCGAGCCTCGACGAGGCGGGCAACGTCGCCCTCAAGGACGCCGCCGGCGAGGTCCGGGCCGTCATTCCGGCGGGCTGGATGATGGACTCGGCGGTCAACCCCGGGACCGGGGACGGCGTCACCTCGGGCGGTGTCACGTACGCCCTGATCGAGCGCGCCCCCGGGGCGTGGGCCCTCAAGGTCACGCTCGACCGCGCGTGGCTGGACGACCCCAGTCGCGTGTACCCGGTCAAGGTCGACCCGACGATTCAGGTCACCCCCGCGGCCAACTCGGTGAGCATCGTCCAGGGCCGCAACTACTTCCAGACGGACGTCTACCGCCTCGGCTACAACTGCGACGGCGGGGTCTGCAACAACGCGGCGATCCTGCTCAACACGGGCTCGGTCTCCACGACGCTGAAGGACCACCTGATCACCGGGACCCGCCTGAACCTGTGGAACGTGCACACGTACGACTGCCAGGCTCCGCGCGCCGTCACCGTGCACGCGAACACGGCCGCGTGGAACCCGAGTACGGTGCGCTACCCGGGGCCCTCCTACGGCGGCGCCCTCGGTTCCGCGACCTTCGGCCGCGGCAACGAGAGCGACGGGTGCGGTGACGGCTGGGGCGTCGTCGACCTGGGCACCGCCGGGGCGAACACGATCCAGGGCTGGGTCAACGGACAGGCCAACCATGGGCTCACCGTGCGCACCGCGCTCAACGACCCCAGGACCTGGAAGAAGTTCGACACCGCGCCGAACAACGGCGTGAAGCTCGACATCGACTACACCCCGTACCGCGCCGCCTACCGCTTCGACGCCCTGGTCACGCCCGTCACCGCGAGCCAGGACGGGGTCGCCCGGATCACCGTCACCAACACCGGCGCGGCCACGTGGTACACCAACGTCCACAGCCTGCACTACACGCTGTTCAACTCGGCGGGCCAGACGGTGCCCAACGTGGCGTGGACCGGACTGCCGTACAACGTGGGTCCGGGCGGCTCGGCGACGCTCGATGCCCGAATAGCCAAGCTGACGCCCGGCAACTACACGCTGTGCTGGGACATGGACGCCAACAACGGCCCCAAGTTCTCCCAGCTCGGCGTCCCCTGGCTGTGCATGAACCTGGCGACGGCCAACCAATGGCCCGTCCTGACGTCGATGCAGCCGGGCAACGGGCACGAGTCCGCCACCACGACCCCGACGCTCACGGTCGCCGGCTACGACCCGGACAACTACCCCTGGACCTACCAGGACTACCTGTTCGAGGTGTGCGAGGTCGTCGGCACCGACTACCGGGCCAATTGCCGCAGTTCCGGACCGGCGTGGCAGACGTCGCCGTCCTTCACGGTCCCCGTGGGCTGGGGGCTGACCAAGGGCAAGACCTACGCGTGGTACGGCTACATCGGCGACGGGGCCAACAGCAACGCCCGCCCGAACCCGGCCGTTTTCACCATCCCCAATCGCGACCCGGTGATCGACGCGGCGTGGCCGCCCAACGGGTACACCTTCTCCACGCTCACGCCGATGCTGCACCTGTCCGGCCGTGACACCGACGCGTGGCCGAACCAGGGGGTCGGGTACCGGTTCGAGGTCTGCGAGTCCGAGGGCGGTGACCACCGCAGGAACTGCCGGATCTCAGAATGGGCCCACCCCAACACCTGGACCGTCCCCGAGAGTTGGGGGCTCCGCTGGGCAAAGTCGTACGCCTGGTACGCGTCGGTGGGGGACTGGGGCGGGGGCGCGGCCTCCATCGCGCGGCCGATGTTCTTCACCACGCAGGTGCCGCAGCCCGCGGTGACGTCGCATCTCGCGTCCGGTACCGACGGCAAGGAGTTCAACGTCCAGGTCGGCAACTACACGACCTCGGCCGCGGACGCGTCGGTGGGCGCGGTCGGGCCGGAGCTGACGGTTCGGCGCACGTACAACTCGATGGACCCGCGCCCCGACAGCGCCTTCGGCGAGGGCTGGTCGTCCCGCTGGGACATGCGGGCCATTCCCGACAGTGACGGCTCGGGCAACGTCGTGGTGGTGCTGGCGGACGGGCGGCAGGTGCGCTTCGGGCGCAACTTCGACGGCAGCTACGCCGCGCCGTCCGGAGGATTCGCCACGTTCACCACCGCCCAAGGCGGGGGCTGGGTGCTCGCCGACAAGTCCGGTACGCGGCATGTCGTCGACGCAGTGGGACGCCTGACGGGCATTCAGGACGCGAGCGGCCGCGCCCAGGCGCTGACCTACGACGGGACGGGACGCCTGGCCCGGGCGACCGACGCCATGTCGGGCCGCTACCTCGACTTCACCTGGTCCGGGGGCACGTGGTCGCCGTGACGACCAACCCGGTCGACGGTGGGTCCGGTCTGGTCTGGACGTACACCTACGAGGGAGACCGGCTCGCGGCGGCCTGCCCGCCGCCGGAGGGCGTCGGTCCGCAGACCGCGTGCAGCCGGTACGAGTACCAGAGTTCCTCGCAGTACCGCAGCGTGGTCCTGGACCACGAACCCGCTGTCGTACTGGCGGCTGGGCGACGCCGCCACCGGCACCGCGCGCAGCGACGCGGCCGACCGTGTCGGCGGCGACACCGCCACCGCCTGGAACGTCGCAGCCGCCACCGGCTCGGGGCCCGGCGGAGCCACCGACGGTGCGGCCTCGTTCAACGGCACCGACTCCTCGGTCCAGCTACCGAACGACCTGGTGCGCTCCAACCCGTACTTCACGGTCGAACTGTGGTTCCGCACCACCAAGGGCGGCACCCTGTTCAGCTACAGCCAAAAACCGCTGGAGCTGCAGGACGGCGGCACCGCCGGCGTACCCGTCCTGTACGTGGGCGCGGACGGCAAGCTGCGCGGCCAATTCTGGAACGGCACCCTCGACCCCATCACCACCAACAACGCCGTCAACGACGGCGCGTGGCACCACGTGGTCCTGACCGCGAGCGGCGACAACCAGAGGCTTTACCTCGACTCCTCGGAGATCGGGTCCCGCAGCGGCGCGGTCATCAACGTCGACCCCGTCAACACCATCGGCGCAGGCGGCGCCAACGCCGCATGGCCCTCACGCTGGGAGAACGACCCCAAGGGCTACTTCGAAGGCGACATCGACGACGCCGCGCTGTACGCCCGAGCGCTCTCGTCCGGCACCGTGGGCCAGCACTGGCGCGCGGGGCAGACCGCGTCGTTGCTGAGCAAAGTGACCCTGCCGACCGGGCGGGTCCACTCCCAAGTCGACTACGACACCGCCCAAGGCCGCGTCTCGCAGGTCATCGACGCCGACGGCGGAGTGTGGAAGGTGTCCGCGCCCTCGTTCACGGGCGCCTCGACGGCCTACACCCAGTCGGTGATCGGCACTTCACCACGCGGCTACTGGCGCTTGGGGGAGAAGACCGGCGAGTGGCTGCCCAACGCCGTGAACACGACCGAACGCGCCCAGCAGGTGAAGGCCACCCTCGGCGCGGAAGGCGCGTTCGCCCCCGGCGACGACACCGCCGCGAAATTCAACGGGTGGAGCTCGTGGGTCCACCTGCCCGACAACCTGCTGAACAACAAGACCGAGTTCTCCGTCGAACTGTGGTTCAACGCCGACGGTCCGGGCGTCCTGATCGGCATGGCGCCGGTCCCGCTCGCCGGGTCCGGTGTGAACAGCCCCGGCACCCCGATGCTCTACGTCGGCACCGACGGGAAACTGCGCGGCGAACTGTGGCACGGCAGCGTCAACCCCATCACGACCGGCTTCTCCGTCCTCGACGGCAACTGGCACCACGCCGTACTCACCGGAGACCCCAGCGGCCAAACCCTCTACCTCGACGGCCGCCGCATCGGCACCGGGCCCGCCCCCATGGCCATCCCGGACCGGTACACCACCGTCGGAACCGGCGTCATGAGCACCGACTGGCCTGCCCGCAAGGAGCCGGGAGTCTTGCATCCCAGCGCCGGCCCCGGCTATCCCACCACCGTAGTAGCCGTCATCGACGAGGTCGCGGTCTACCACCGCCCGCTCGACGAGGCGACCGTCACCGAGCACTTCACCGCCGGCACACGCCCGTCCGCCGGGGTCGGCGCCGGGTACCGCGCGGCAGTGGCAGCACACGGACCGCAGTCCTACTGGCGCCTCAACGAGGCCACGGGCAACCAGGTGCGCTCCCAGCAGGCCGTGCGGGTCGGCAACGGCGACGGCACCACCCGCAACGTCGAGACCGTTGCCACCGGTGCCCTCCCCGGCGAGAACGGCGCCAAGTTCAACGGCAACGCCTACGTCGAACTGCCCCAGGACCTCATCCACGGGTCCTCGCAGTCGTCTGTCGAGATGTGGTTCAAAACCACCCAGCCCGGCGTGCTGTACGCCTACCAGTCACACGCCCTCGAGGACACCACCCAACAAGACTGGATACCCGCGCTCTACGTGGACTTGGACGGCAAGCTGCGCGGCAAGTTCTACACCAGCGTCGGCATGCCGCAGATCATCACCCCCGGCCAGGTCACCGACAACCAGTGGCACCACGTCGCCCTGACCACCGACGGGCAGACACACACGATGTACCTCGACGGCAACGCCGTCGGGACGGCGCAAGGCCCCGTGTACCACGAGCGCGCCCTGCGCAACTACGTCGGCGCGGGCACCACCGGATCGTGGGCACAGGCCCCGCCTGGCAAGGGCTACTTCACCGGCCAGATCGACGAAGTCGCCGTCTACCGGCACGCCATCGACGCGGCCACCGTCAGCGCCCACGCCGCCGCCCGCACCGCGGCCCCCGCCGACTACCGCACCCTGATCCGCGCCGCCGGCCCCGTCGGCCACTGGCCGCTGGACAAGCTCGCCGACGGTGTCGCCCGCAGCCTCGTCCCGCCGACCACCACCGATGAGGGCGCCGCTTGGAACACCACGCACAACGCCCCTGGAGCCTTCGGACCCGGCGACGACACCGCCAAACGATTCAACGGCACCAACTCCTACATCAAGCTCCCCAAGGACCAACTCACCGGGCGGCAGCAGTTCTCCGCCGAACTGTGGTTCAAAGCCGACGGCCCCGGCGTCCTGATGGGGTACTCCGCCGCAGAACTCGAGTTCACCGCAGCGGACACGCCTGCCACACCCATGCTCTACGTCGGCCGCGACGGCCGGCTGCGCGGCATGGTCATGAACGGCACGACCGACGCCATCACCGCACCCACCGTCGTCCTTGACGGCCGCTGGCACCACGTCGTGCTCACCGTCGACAGCCCCGGCAACAAACAGCGCCTCTACCTCGACAGCGAACTCGTCGGCGAGCGCAGCGCCCAGGTCTTCTACATGGACCCCCACCTCACCGTCGGCGCCGGCCCCGTGAACAACCTCGCCTGGCCCGAGAAGCCCACAAACATCCGCGGGCATTTCACCGGATCGATCGACGAAGTCGCACTCTACGGCCAAGCCCTGAACCCGGAGGCCGTTGCGGCGCACTACGCCGCCAAGACCGAGCCGACCGCATCCGCGCTCGGTGCGACCGTCCAGGTCACCGACCCCGCAGGGCGCGTCGAGGAGCGCACCTACGACGTCCTCAACGGCATGCGCCTGACCGCCCTCCAGGACGTCGCGGGCGGCCGCACCACCTTCGGCTACGACACCGCAGGACTGGTCCACACCGTCACCGACCCCAACGGCCACGCGACCATCACCGGACACGACCGGTACGGCAACACGGTCTCCCGCACCACCTGCCGCGACCAGGACTCGTGCTGGACCTCCTACACCGAGTACTACCGCAACCCCGCCAACGACCTCGACCCCCGCAACGGCCAACCCACAGCCGAACGCGACGCCCGCTCGGCCTCCCCGACGGACAACACCTACAAGACCACCTACACCTACACCCCGTCCGGGCACCCCCTCGCCGTCACCGCCCCCGGCGGGTTCACCACCACCCGCGCCTACACCGACGGCACCGAACCCGCCGTCGGCGGCGGGACCACCCCGGCAGGTCTCCTGAAATCGGTGACCGCCCCCGGCGGCGGCGTCACCGCCTACACCTACTTCGCCAACGGCGACCTCGTCGCGATGCGGGACGCGGCAGGCCTGCGCACCGAGTACCAGTACGACGGCATCGGGCGGATCACCTCCGAGACGCAGGTCTCCACGGTCGCCGCGGGCACCCCGGGCGAGGCACTGCCCGCCGGATCCGAGCGCCGGGTCACGACGACCACGGTGTACGACGGCCTGTCGCGGATCGTCTCGCGCACCGGCCCGGGTGTGAAGAACGAGGTCACCGGGACGACCCACACCACCCGCGACCGCCGCACCTACGACGGCGACGGCCGAACACTGACGCAGACCGTCGAGGACCTCACCGGCGGATCCGCGCCCCGCACCACGACCGTGGAGCACGACCCGCAGGGCCGCCCCTGGACGATCACCGACGCCGAAGGCGGCATCACCAAAATCCTGTACGACGCCTTCGGACGACCCGTGCAGCAGATCAACGCCCTGGGCACGTCAACACTGTTCAGCTACACCCCCCGCGGGCAACTCGCCGAGACCAAACTGGGGGCCTGGAAGGACGACCCCGCCAGCCCGCCGCGCGACCTGGTCCTCGAATCACGCGCGTACGACCCAGCCGGGCGCTTGGCGTCGACCACCGACGCGATGGGCCGCACCACCGCGGTGCGCTACTACGACGACGGCCTGACCGCCGAGGTCAAACAACTCGGCGTACGGGACGTCCTGGGCAATCCCCGCGACATCGTGCTGCAACACAACACCTACGACGGCGCGGGGAACCTGGTCCGCCAAGTCACCGGCGGCACCAACACGGTCGAACGCATCGTCGACCCCCGCGGCCTGGTCACCTCCGAGACGCTTGACCCGGGCGGCCTGGGACGCCGCACCGACCTTGCGTACGACGCCAACGGCTGGCTGAAGACGGCGACCTCGCGCGGACCCGGCACCACCACCACGCAGGTGACCGAACTCGGCTACGACGCGCTCGGCCGCACCGTGCGGGAAACCGTCAAAGCCGACACCGGCGACATCGTCTCCACCACGCAACGCGACCAGCGCGGCCTGGTACTCCACAGCACCACCCCCCGCGGCAACGCCACCGGCGCCGACCCGGCAGCGTTCACCACCTCCTACCGCTACGACGCCCTCGGCCGCGTCGTCGCCGTCGTCGCCCCACCCGTCACGATCTCCGCGAACTCCGAGCAGTCGTCCGTCAGCCGACCCACCTCGACCCTCGGATACAACGCCTTCGGGGAGAACAGCGAGTCGACGGACGCCGCCGGCCGCACCTCCAAGGTGCGCACCGACAAGCTCGGCCGACCGGTCGAGACCGAACTTCCGGCCTACACCCCACCCGGCGCGACCACGCCGATCGTGCCTGTCGCCCACGCCGCGTACGACGACCTCGGACGCGTCTTCACCCAGACCGACCCGCTCGGCAAGGTCACCTCCTTCACCTACGACAAGCTCGACCAGCTGACCGAGCGCCACAACCCGGCCCGCCCCGGCCAAGGCGCCACCACGGAACGCTGGTTCTACTCGCCCGCAGGCGACCTGCTGGCCACCGTGGACCCGTCCGGCGCCCGCACCGAGGCGACCTACGACGAACTCGGCCGCCCCGTCACCCAAACAGAGGTCGAGCGGTACCCGACACCGCAGCAGTTCACCACCCGCCACAGCTACGACGACGCAGGCAACCTCGTCGCCTCCACCACACCCGGCGGCGGGACCTGGCACTCCACCTACAACGCCGCAGGCGAACCCCTCACCCAGACCGACCCGCTGGGCCGCACCCAGCGCGCGGACTACGACGCATTCGGCCAGGTCACGCGCACCGTCGACCCGTCCGGTGTCGCCACCGGCTACACCTACGACCGCCTCGGACAGACCGTCGCGATCGGCGAATACGACACCGCGGGCGCACTCAAGGCAACCACCGGATTCACCTACGACCCGGACGGCAACCTCACCACCCGCACCGACGCACGCGGGGGAAGCAGCACCTACGCCTACGACGCGCTCGGCCTGCCGACGCAACTGACCGAGAAGGTCTCCGCGACCGAGCAGATCACCACACGGTTCGGTTACAACGCGACCGGCCAACGCACCTACCTGCGCGACGGCCGCGGCAACGCGACCAACTACACCTACAACACGTGGGGCCTGCCCGAGTCCACGATCGAACCGGCCACCACCGCTCACCCCAACGCGGCGGACCGCACGTGGACCAACACCTACGACGCCGCCAGCAACACGGTCCGCATGACCGCACCGGACGGCGTGGTCCGGGACCGCACCTACACGCCGCTCGGCGAACTCCTCCAGGAGACCGGCACCGGAGGCGGTACCACCACCGAACCCAAGGCATTCACGTACGACCTCGCGGGCCGCATCGCCACCGCATCCTCCCCGGGCGGCCCAGCCAACACCTACGGCTGGAACGACCGCGGCCTGATGACATCGCAGGCGGGCCCCGCAGGGAACGCCACCTACGCCTATGACGCCGAAGGACGCCTCACCGGGCGCACCGACGCCGCCGGCACCGCCACCTTCGGCTACAACCAGGCCTCACAGCTCACCCAGGCCGTCGACCCCATCACCGGGCTGACCGTCGCCTACGGCTACGACGCCGCCGGGCGCCCCGACTACGAGACATACAACGGCAGCCCGGGCGACGCACGCCGCTACTCCTACGACAACCAAGGCCGGCTCAGCGCGATCAACCAGACCGCCAACAACAGCCCCCTGGCGTCGATCCAGTACGAATACACCCCCGACCACCTCGTCGCGAAGAAGACCACCACCGGCACCGCGGGAGCCGCGGTCAACACCTACGGCTACGACCTGGCCGACCGCATGACGTCGTGGAACGACGGAACCAAGACCACCGCCTACGCCTGGGACGCCTCCGGCAACCGCACCCTCAACGGCGACCGCACCGCCACCTACGACGAACGCAACCGCCTGCTGACCGACGGGCCCGACACCTACAGCTACACCGCCCGCGGCACCCTCGCGAGCAGCAACATCGCCGGGACCGTCCGCCAACTGCAGTTCGACGCCTTTGACCGGCTTGCGGGCGACACCGGCGTGACGTACTCCTACGACGCCTTCGACCGCGTCGCCGCACGCGGAACCGGCGGGTTCGCATACGACGGCATGAGCAACGACCTGGTCTCGGACGGCAGCGGACAGTTCAGCCGCCTCCCCGACGGCAGCCTCCTCGGTCTCCGTCAGGCCGGGCAGAACCACCTGGCCTGGACCGACGAGCACGGCGACCTCGTCGCCCTCCTCGGCGCCGACGGCAAGACCATCGCAGGCTCGCGGGCCTACGACCCCTTCGGCAAGCCCACCGCGCAACAGGGCCAGAACTCCACCCTCGGCTACCAAGGCGCGTGGACCGACCCGGAGACGGGCGAACTCAACATGCACGCCCGCTGGTACACCCCCAGCACCGGCAACTTCGCGAGCCGCGACGACTGGCTCCTCACCCCCGACCCATCCATCCAGGCCAACCGCTACACGTACGTCAGCGGGCAGCCGATGGGGTCGGCCGACCCGTCCGGTCACTGCGCCAAGAAGACTGCCAAGAAGGTCAAGAAGGTCAAGAAGGTCACCAAGGTCGCCAAGTTCCGCTCCGGGCTCTGGGGCCTGGCCGCTGCCGTCCTGACCGAGATCGTCATCGAGTACGTCTGCGACGACGGCGGCTCCAGCGGCGGCGGAGAATCCCCGCAGTACACCGGCGACGCGGACATGGCCTATGCGGCCAGCGCAGCGAACGGCTGCTACTGGTGCGTCTTCCCGACGCCGAACCCGGCCCCCACCGCGGGATACCCGGGTCCGTCCGGTCCCGGCGTGCCCGGTTCCCCGGCATCGCCGAAGGCCCCGCCCGGTCCGCGCGGCCCGTCCAACACCCCGAAGAACCCCGGCGGCCGCCCCCCGACCAAGCCGAAGCCCCCGGTCCAGCCGAAGCCCCCGCACCGCCCCACCGCCCCCACCAACCGCCAACCCACCCCGGCCACTCCGGTGGTCAACCAGGCGGCGGCAGTGGCGGCGATGATCCGCGCGGGCATGAGGGTGGGACCGGTCCTGCAAACCCTCGGTGACGTGTTGGGGTCCAGCACCACCTATACGCCGCCGACAGAGACCGATGTCGACCAGACGCTGCAGGACCTCATCGACGACGAGTTCACGACGCCGGAAGTCGAAGCGGCACTCCAGACGATGATGGACGCCCCCTGGAAACCCGACGACCTGGAAGAGGACGACGACAGTTGGTGCGACTCGGCGCCCAGCAAGGACGGAAAGAGCAACAACCGGATCTACATGCCTCGGCAGAAGATGGGGACCAGGGAGACCGAGGGTGATTGCCGGGCGACGGGCATCTACGCCGAGTTGAGTGGTGATGACTACGGAACCGGCAAATCCGCGGGGTTCAGGCCTCCCGGGTTCGGGCGCTTGAAGACCCTGGAGGGGAGCGCCGCTCGCGGCCATCTGCTGGCGAAAATGCTGGGTGGTCCCCGAAGTGACCCGCGAAACTATGTGCCGCAGACGACCAAGACGAACAGCGGATGGCTCAACAACACCATCGAGAAGCCGACTCGTGATCAGTTGCAGGCATGGAAGACGGCCGGGTCCACGGACACCCTGAAGCTCGTCGTGGTCCCCATCTACGGGGACAGCTACGGGTCGGACCGCGGCATACCTGACAAGATGTTCTACGCGGATATCCGGGACAACTCGATACGGATGTGCATCGTGGAGAACAGCCGGAACGCCCCGGCGCCGAACTGTGTGACGAAGCCGGTGCCCGCACAACCAGCCGACGGAGGGACCTGATGAGTTACGTCGAGCGCTTGGAAGTCCTCTTGGGTGCTCCTCCGCGCACTCACGCGTCCGCCGAGCACTGGTCGGTGCTGGAACGCGAGTTGGGGTTGGTGCTGCCCGGCGACTTCAAGGAGTTCACCGACGGGTACGGCCCCTGCTCTCTCGCCGAGTACCTCGACGTCCTGCACCCGGCCGGCGAGATCTTCAACCTCGGCGAGTTCACGCGGGAATGGATCGAGTTCTCACAGGAGGCACCGAACGAGGACATTCCGTACGCGGTCGGAACGGCTCCGGGGAATGTCCTTCCGGTGAGCCGCACCGAACACGGGGACATCATCTACTTCATCCTCACGGGGCCCGATCCGGACGCATGGTCGGTAGGCGTCGCGGCTCGGAACGAGGACCCGCAGTGGATCGAGTTTCCGATGCCCTTCACCGAATGGCTCGAGAAGCTGCTCAAGGGCGGGGCCGGGATGGGCTTCCTGCCCGAGGACTGGCCGCCTGACCACCTCGACTACGAGCCGGAGTCCGCGTTTTCAGCGGAGTGATTCCACCGCGTCGGTGATGAGGCGGCGGGCGTAGGTGCCGATTCCCGGCTGGGGGTCGCGGGTGGGGTCGGACTTCGCGCGTTGGTGGATGCCTTCGAGGAGGACCGCGAGGCGGAAGCGCGACAGGGTGATGTAGTAGGTGAGGTCCGGCAGTTCGGGGAGGCCGGCTCGGGTGGCGTAGCGGGTGGCCATCTCGTCCCAGGAGCTGCCTTCGCTGGGGCCGGTCTCGAACCAGATGCGCAGGAATCCGGCGAGGTCGAGGAGCGGGTCGCCGATGGTCGCGGTTTCCCAGTCGACGATCGCGGTGACGCGCGGCGGGGGTTCGGGGGCGAGCAGGACGTTGCCGAAGTGGTAGTCGCCGTGCATGAGTACGGGGGTGAACGCGGGCGGGAGGTTCTTCTCCAGCCAGGCGGTGACGACCTCGACGCCGGGGAGCGTGCCGCTCTCGGGGTAGCCGGACAACTGCTTCATCCAGCGGCTCACCTGGCGTTCGTGGAAGCCGTCGGGGCGGCCGAGGTCGCCGAGGCCGATGGTCTGGGGGTCGAGCGCGTGGAGGTCGGCGAGGGTGTCGGCCATCGCGAGGCCGATCTCGCGGCCAGGAGCCGATTCGGGAGGTGAGCCGGGGGCTGAGTCGGAGGGGGCGTCCGAGGGCGCGTCCGAGGGTGCGTCAGCGGCGCCGAAATTGGCCGGGATGGCTTCGGGGAACGGGGCGAAGCCCTCTACGCGGGCCATCAGGTAGAACGCGCTGCCGAGGACGTCCCGGTCCTCGCAGAAGGCGACCGCCCGGGGGTGCGGGACCGGGGTGTCCGCGAGGGCGGTCAGGATGCGGAACTCGCGCCGCAGGCCGTCCTCCGCACGGGCGATGGCGACGCCCGCGGGGCGGCGCAGGACCCACGCGTGCTCGCCGCGCCGGATCGTGAACATCGCGTTGGACTTGCCGCCGGACAGCGGGGTGTGGTCGATCGGTTCGCCCTGGGCCAGGCCGAGGCCGTCGAGCCAGGTGCCCAGGCGGGCGGGGTCGAGGAGCGGTGCGGCGGGGGCGGTCATGTGGCGGCTCCGCGGAGGTTGTCGGCCGTGCCGTCGCGGGATCCGCCGGCCGGCTTCGGAGCGGCGGCGCGTACCCGGGACCCGCCGTCGGTGATGAGGTCGGCGCCGGGGGCGGCCGGGTTGGTCATGACGGTCGATGCTAGGTGCGGCCCCTTGCGGTGTCCAGGTACCTGCTTTGGTCAAGTATTTGGTCAGGTATTCGGTCAGGTGCCTGGTCAGGAACTTGGTCAGGTGTCTGGTCACGTGCCTGGTCAGGTGCCTGGTCAGGAACTTGGTCAGGTATTCGGTCGGGTCCTTGGTCAGGCACCCGGAGACGGTGGCCCGAGTCGGAGGGAGTGGCACGGTGGACGAGCTGGGGTTCGACGGGCGCGTTGCGGTGGTGACGGGGGCGGGCGGCGGGCTCGGGAGGGCGTACGCGCTGCACCTCGCCCGGCACGGTGCCCGCGTCGTCGTGAACGACGTCGGCGGCGACATCCGGGGCGAGGGCGCGTCGGCCTCGCCCGCGCACGACGTGGTCGCGGAGATCGTCGCCGCGGGCGGCGACGCGGTCGCCAACACCGACACGGTCGCGACCCGGGAGGGCGGCGAGGCGATCGTCGCGACGGCGGTCGACACGTGGGGGCGCGTCGACATCGTCGTCAACAACGCGGGCGTCGCGCCGAGCGGGGCGGGCCTCGACACGCTCGGCGAGGAGGAGTACCGCAGGGTTCTCGGGACACACCTCGACGGCGCGTTCCACGTCACCGGGCCCGCCTGGCGGCACATGCGGGCGGCGAGCTACGGGCGGGTGGTCAACACGTGCTCGGGCTCGGTGTTCGGCATGCCGTTCGTGCTGCCGTACGCGACCGCCAAGTCCGGCATCATCGGCATGACCCGGGTGCTCGGCGTCGAGGGCGCGCCCGACGGCATCAAGGTCAACGCCGTCATGCCGGTGGCGTGGACGCGGATGACGGCGTCCGGCTTCGAGCAGATCTACGACGTCAAGTTCGGCCCCGAGGGCGCGGCGCCGTTCCGCGACGCGTTCAAGCCGGAGTACACGGCGGCGTGTGTCGGCCTGCTGTCCCATGAACTCGCGCCGTGCACCGGGGAGTTGTTCACGGTCGGGGCCGGGCGCGTGGCGCGCGTCGTGCTCGGCGTCACTCCGGGCCTGCGCGCGGGCGGTGACGAGGCGGCGAAGGCCGCCCCCATGCGTGCGCTCCTCGACGGCTTCGAGACGGTCATGGACACCGACGGCGTGGCCGTGCCCACCGACTCGTTCGACGAACTCTCGTACTACCGGGCCTGATCGCCGACTCCGGCCGCCTCGGTCGCAGGCACGCGCGGCGGCGTCCGCAAACGCGGACGAGGGGTGTCCCGGCGGTGGTCGACGCCGGGGCACCCCTCGTACGGGTGAAGGCCCGAAGGTGCGGGCCCTACTGATGAACGCTCAGGTCGCGGGCTTGACCGCCGGGGGCACGCCCGGCGCCTGCTGCGCGGGGACCGCGGGCGGCGCGGCCGGCGAGAGGAAGGTCGCCCAGTCGGCCTTCTCCGCCACGTTGAGCTTCTGGAGCTTGGCGAGGACCGCCGGGTCCTGCGCGTCGAGCCAGTCCGCGAGCTGTTTGAACGACACGCAGCGGACGCCTTCCTTGGCACACGCGTCGCGCATCGTCCGCTCGACGGCCTTCATGTAGATGCCGCCGTTCCAGCTCTCGAAGTGGTTGCCGATGATCAGCGGCGCCCGGTTCGAGGAGTACGCGCGGTTGAAGCCGCCCATGAAGCTCTCGTACGCCTGCTTCTCCCACGCCGCGTGGTTCGACGGGTCGCCCTTGACCGTCCGCGACTGGTTCATCATGACGTTGTAGTCCATCGACAGAACCTCGAACTTGTGTCCGGGGAACGGGATCGACTGCAGCGGCATGTCCCAGATGCCGTTCGCCTTCACGGGCCAGATCTGGCGTCCGCCCGGGCCGCTGGAGTCGTACCGGAAGCCCATCTGCGGGGCGGCCTCCAGCAGCGCCTTCTGGCCCTCCAGGCACGGAGCCCGCCCGCCGACCAACTCCTTCTTGTAGTCGAAGGGCAGCGCGGGGAGGTCGGTGATGCCGGTCGTGGTGCGCCAGGTCTGGACGAACTTGAGCGCCTGCTCGGTCTCCTTGACCCAGTCGGCCGCCGACCACGAACTGCCGCCCGTGGGGCCGCAGAAGTGGCCGTTGAAGTGCGTGCCGACCTCGTGCCCGTCCTTCCAGGCGAGGCCGAGCTGCTCGATCGTGTCGCGCACCTCGTTGGCGTCGAGGAAGCCGATGTCGCTCTGCCCGACGGCCTTGTTCGGGCCCTGGTACTGCGCCCGCTGGCTGGCCGGGAGCACGTAGATGCCGCTGAGGAACAGCGTCATCGTCGCGTCGGACTCCTGGGCGACCTTGCGGAAGTGCGAGAAGAGCTTCTGGTTGTCCTCGCCCACGCCGTCCCACGAGAAGACCACGAACTGCGGGGGAGTCTCGCCGGGCTTGAGCCTCTCGATCGGCATGCGGTTCGGCTGCACGCCGGTGGTCGACGTCGAGCCGTCGCCGAGCAGGGTCACGGCGCCGGCGGGCGGCGGCGCGGCCTGCACGGACTTGTCGTCCTGGCCCGCGGCCGGGGCCTGGGCCTTGGAACTGTTGTTCTTCGTGCTCTTGTCGTCGCCGTCCTTGGCCAGGAACACGAATCCCACGGCGGCCAGGACCGCGACGACGACGAGCAGGGCTGCACCACGAGCGGAGCGCACGACTCACCTCGTCCGGAGGGTCAGAAATCTGATGGACCCTCACAGTAAGACGCAGATGTCATGGTCCTTAACAAATATCAACACTCAAACGGGTGTGTCGCGGTATGTCTATCCGTTAATAGTTGACCGGTGCACCTATCTCGCCCACAATCGACGTGACGCGGGCCCCATGCCCGTGCTTTTCGCCGGGCCCGAGGGGAGCAACGATGCGCGCGCTGATCCGCCACCGCATCTCCCACCTGCCTGTGCCTCCCGGCGCGCACTGTCGCTGACCGACGCGCGCCGCCCCTCCCGTACGCCTTCCCGCGCTTGTGGCGCGGCGGTCGCGCGCTGCCGTGTGTCCCGGTCCCGTACGCCACTCCGTACGCCGTTCGTGGACGCCGGTTTCCGTCTCGCCCATGCCGTTTCACCCATGCCGTGACCCGTTGGAGGGAAACCCCGTGACCGCCACCACGCTCGACACCACCGCCACCGCCACCACCACCGCCGACTCCGCCACCGCCGCCGCTACCGCGACGACCGAAGAGGGCGGCGTCACCGTCACGAAGGTCGCCGGACGCATCGGCGCCATCATCGGCGGCGTACGCCTGTCCGGCGACCTCGACGAGGCCACCGTGCAGGCCATCCGCGACGCGTTGCACGCCCACAAGGTCATCTTCTTCCGCGGCCAGCAGCACCTGACCGACGAGACGCAGTTGGCGTTCACCCGCCTGCTCGGCGACCCGATCGGCCACCCCACGGTGAACCTGGAGGGCGAGTACGTCCTGCCCATCACGAGCGAGTACGGCGGCGCCGCCGACCAGTGGCACACCGACGTGACGTTCGTGCCGGCGTACCCGCTCGCCTCGATCCTGCGCGGCATCCAGATCCCGGAGGCCGGCGGCGACACCGTGTGGGCCAACACCGCCACCGCGTACGACGAACTCTCGTCCGAGCTCAAGGAGTTGGCGAACGCCCTGCGCGCGGTGCACACCAACGTGTACGACTACGCGGGCTTCTCGCCCGACAAGGACCCCGAGGCCTTCAAGAAGTACCAGGAGGTGTTCGCGTCGACGAAGTACGAGACGGAGCACCCGGTGGTCCGCGTGCACCCGGTGACGGGCGAACGCACCCTGCTCCTCGGCGGGTTCGTGCAGCGCATCCAGGGCTACTCGCGCGAGGACTCCAAGCTGCTGATCGACCTGCTCCAGGGCCACGTCACGCGCATCGAGAACACCGTGCGCTGGTCGTGGCAGGCGGGCGACGTCGCGATCTGGGACAACCGGGCGACGCAGCACCGGGCGGTCTCGGACTTCGGCAAGGTCACCCGCGTCCTGCACCGCACCACGGTCGACGGCGACATCCCGGTCGGCGTCGACGGGCGCGCCAGCCGGCCCATCCAGCCGACTCCGGCCGCGGCGGCCTGACTTGGAAGGGTCCGGTGCCCGCGGCGAGCTTCCGCGCCGCGGGCACCCGGGCCCGCACCGCGTCAGGCGTCGGCGTTCCAGGGGGCCTGCCACGGCCAAGGCGCGGCTTCCTCCAGCTGCGCCGCGACGCGCAGCAGCGTCGCCTCGGAGCCCATACGGCCCGCGAGTTGCACGGCGACCGGCAGGCCCCGGCCGTCGAAACCGGCGGGAACGGATGCGGCGGGGAGGCCCGTCACGTTGAAGACGGACGTGAACCACGTCATCTTGCCCGCGTTGGCCATGGTCGCCAGGCGCATCGTGTCCATCCACCCCAGTTCCGGCACGTCCAGGCCCAGCGTCGGGGTCAGCCAGACGTCGAACTCGGCGAACCACGGGGCGATTTGGCGACCGAGCGTCTCGGCGAGTTGGAGCGAGCGGCTCAGCTCGGTGACGGACGCCTCGGCGAGGCGGTCGTACTGCCAGCGTGTGGCGAGTTCGAGGTCGTCGTCGGCGAGTCCGCGTCCCAGCGCGGCGAGGTGGTCCTCGATCTGCGCGCCGGTCGCGGCACCCATCACCTGGCTCAGCACCGACACGACCTCGGACATCTCCCACCGCGGGGCGGACTCCTCGACGTCGTGCCCGAGTTCGGCGAGCAGCGCGGCGGTGCGCCGGACCGCCTCGGCACCGGCCGGGGCCACCGGCGTACCGTCCGCGGCGGCCGTCGCGAAGCCGATGCGCAGCCGGCCCGGCTTCTCGGCGAGTGCGGCGAGGAAGGAGCCGGGCGGCGCCGGGTCGAGGGTGGCGTCGCCGAGCACCGGGCCGGCGACCGCGTCGAGGAGTGCGGCGTTGTCGCGTACCGTGCGCGTGACCGCGTTGGCGATGGAGAGCGGGTACGCGAACGCCGCGCTGCCCGTGTCGCTCGGGACCCGCCCGCGCGACGGCTTCAGGCCGAACAGGCCGCAGCACGCCGCGGGGATGCGAATCGAGCCCCCGCCGTCGTTGGCGTGAGCCGCGGGCAGCATCCCGGCCGCCACTGCGGCCGCCGAGCCGCCGCTCGAACCCCCGGTCGTGTGACCGGTGTTCCACGGGTTGCGGGTCGGGCCGAACAACTGCGGCTCGGTGCTCGCGTTCTTGCCGAACTCCGGGGTGTTGGTCTTGCCGACGATCACGAGTCCGGCCGCGCGGTAGCGGCTCGCGAGGACCCCGTCGCGCTCGACGACATTGCCCGCGAACAGCCGCGAGCCGTTCGTCGACGCGAGCCCCGCGACGTCGCACCCGAGGTCCTTCACCGCGAACGGGACGCCGCGCAGCGGGCCGTCCGGCAGCCCGGCCTCGATCTCGCGGTACGCATCCTCGATGCGCGTGGACACCACCGCGTTCAGGACCGGGTTGCGCTCCTCCAGCCGTGCCACGACGGCGTCGAGGAGTTCCGCGGGCTTGACCTGGTCGGTGCGTACCAGCTCGGCGAGGCCTACCGCGTCGTGCCCGTCCAAAAGTTCCGCTGTGCCCATGCCGCGCTCCTTGCCTTCGACCGGTGGGCCGGGAGGGGCCCGCGAGTCATCATGCGATGAGCACCGAGCGATGGCCATAGCGATTCGGGCGGATGATCATGCTCACTATGAGCGGCAGAAGAGGGTGAAATAGGGATGTTTTGGGGCAGAACTCCGAATGCTCGGCAGTGACTCGGCGAGTCACGGGTTGTCGCGAGCCCCCGTGATCCCGACGCCGAGCCGCCGGACGGCGGTCAGCGCGCTCCGGCCGGGACGCGGCCGCGGCGGCGCCCGTAGGCGCTGTCCGACCGGCCCTGGAGCGCCGGGGTGCGCCGCCCGGAGGTGCGGCTGACGACGCGTCCGCGCCGCAGCACGACGCGCTCGGCGGGCGTGGTGAGCACCGCCTCGGCGAGGCTGCTCGCGCGTACCGCCAGGAGGTCGGCCACGGCCCCGGGTTCGGTGCCGGCGGCCGGCAGCCCCATGATCGCGCGTGCCGAGGTGCTGACCGCGGCGTACGCCTGCTCCGCGCTCATCTGACCGGTCGTCATCAGCAGCGAGGCGGTCTCCAGGGCGTCCGCGCGGCCCATCGGGTGCAGCGCGTCGCGCACGTGGTCCCCGCCCGCCGCGAGCGGAACCCCCGCCTCCAGCAGTGCGTGCAGCGGGCCCGGCCCTCCGCACGGTGGCATCGCCCGCGCGTCGCCGCGCGGTGTCGACGGCAGGCCGATCACCGCCATGCGCGATGCCGCGATAGCTTCCACGACCTTCGCCAGCGCGGGCGGCCGCAGCAGGCCCAGCGTCGCGCAGTGGCTCGCCGTCACCTGCCGCCCGAAGCCCGATTTGCGCAGCAGGCGGGCGAGATCCGCGACCGCGAGTACGCGGCTGTCGGGCTGGTAGTCGAGGTGCAGGTCGAGGTCCACCTCGGCGCGGTCGGCGAGGCGCAGCAGCCGCCGCGTCTCCGCGCGCGGGTCGGGTGCGCGGTGCGGCCGACCGCCCAGCAGGCCCGCACCCGCGGCGAAGGCCTCCATCGCGGACCGGTCCGACAGGTCGGGGGAGGGGACCGCGACGATCTGGAGGTCGAGCACGCGGTGCAGGTCCTCGCGCAGTTCGCGCAGTACCTCGACGGCCCGCAGCGGAGCGCCCGCGCCCACGCCGATGTCGACGTGCGTGCGTACCGCCGTGACACCGTTCGCGGACATCGTCTGGAGCGCGCTGTGGGCGCGTCGGCGCAGGTCGGCCGTGCCGTACCGGGAGGGCGACGAACGCCACGAACGCACCGCCCCGTCACGCCCGTCCGGGTCGCTGCCGACCGGTTCCCAGGTGAGCGCGCGGTCCAGGTGCAGATGTGGTTCGACGGGCGCGGGGAGCAGCAGGTAGCCGGTCAGGTCGATGGCTGACTGCCCGATATCGGGTATGCCGACCGGACGTATGTGGCTGACGCTCCCGTGCCGGAGGACGACGTTGCGGACGCGACCGTCGGGCAGCGTCACGCCGGTCAAGGTGGTCGTGTCGGTCACGGCATCTCCTCATGCGCCGGGGAGCGTGGACGTTTCCGGTGCGTGTGAACAGTGTTGTGCGACCACTGTGGGGGCGGGCTGTTGCCGTCGGGTTACCTCGGGGTTACGGCCCCGACGATCCGCCACGAAACCGGCACGTAACCGCGCCGACCCGAGCCGGTTACGGGCCGGGCGTACAACCTCGGACATGTCCCGAGATCTGCTGGCGGCGCGACCCGGCACCGTGTTGTGGGGGTGGTTGCCCGGTGCCGTCGACCGACCGGTCATGAGCGTCGGGACGGGCGACACCGTACTCGTGGACACCGTTTCCCACCAAGGGCTGACGGGAGATCAGGGACGCGACCCGGTCGCGTACTTCGGGGCCTTCGGGGTCGAGCCGCGGGACGTTCCGCCGGACCTGCGCGCGCTCGCCGAGTCGGGGCCGGCCCACGAGCCGGCCGTCGACGGGCCGCACGTCGTCACCGGACCGATCGAGGTGCGCGGCGCCCGGCCCGGGGACGTACTCGCGGTGCGCATCGAGGACTTGGCGCCGCGCACGCCGTACGGGGTCGCCGCGCCGCGCGGCGGGCGGGGGCCGGAGCGCCTGTGCGTCCTGGACCCGGTGGCGAGTACCGGCGCAGTGAGCGACGGCCCGCCCCTCGAATTCCGCCCCTCGTTGTGCGTGATGGGGGTGGCCACTTCCGACGGCCTGCGCCGCCACTCGACACGTGCCGGATCGTTCGGCGGCAACCTTGACCTGCCCGAACTCACCGTCGGGGCAACGCTGCACCTGCCCGTCCAGGTGCCGGGCGCGCTGTTCCACCTGGGCGGTCCGCGGTACGGGACACGGCGCGGCGTGCCCGGCCTCGTGTGGCACGGGCCGCTGCGCGCGACGGTGCGGCTGGACGTGATCCCGCAGGCCGAGGTGCGCCATTGGTCGGGGGCCGGGCGCAGGCCGTACGTCACCACGTCGGACCACCTGATGCCCCTCGGCCTGGACACCGACGTGGACCGGGCCTTGACGCAGTGTCAGTCGCAGGCGCTGGAACTGCTGCTGGGCAGGTACGGCGTACCGCGTGCGGCGGCCCGGGCGCGGCTCGACGCCACGGACTTCCGGATCCACCGGTCCGGACACGGAGTGCACGCGCGCCTGCCCCTGCCGTGGTGCGGCCCGGTGCGCGCCTCCGCCGCCTGAACCGGTATTCTGAATTCCGCATCTCTTTGCAAAACCCTTGATGTACACGGGAGTTGGGCACCGGGGCGAACGTGGAGCCTTCCCTCGCAACGCGAGTCAACCGCGCATTGCGGTAACTCACGGAGATATACGGAGAGTTGCCATCCGGAGGGTTGCCATGGCGCGCGCCAGAGGTCAGGATCGCCCGCATGACGACTTCCGAGAGCACTGAGGCCCCTGAGACTCCCCTGTGGCTCCAGGGCCGTGACGCGGTGGTGGCCGCCGCCGCCCCCGGCGACTGGCGTGAGGAAGCCCCCGACTACCACCTGTCCCACACGGTGATGCCCGGGCAGCGCACCCACAATTTCGAGGCCGGCTCGCTGGAGGCCATCGTCGAGACCATCGTGCAGGTCTTCGAGATGGAGGTCTCGCACAAGAAGGACCCCGCCACGTGGGTGTCCATGGTCACCGACCGGTTCCGCACCCGCGTCAACGGCGGCCCGTGGGCGAACGCCGCCGACATCGCGGAGCAGGGCAGCTACAACATCCTCATCGGCGACAGCATCTTCTACCGGACCGGCAAGGAGAGCTTCGACTCGTCGCACGACATCTTCCACGGCGCCTTCCCGGACGGGTTCTACTGGGAGGTGCTGGAGGTGCTGTCCCCGCCGCCGGTGGTGACGTTCAAGTGGCGCCACTGGGGCACGTTCGAAGGCGAGTACCACGGCTTCGAGCCGACCAACGAGCGGGTGGAGATGTTCGGGGTGAGCGTCGCGAAGGTCAGCGACGACTTGCGCCTGCTCGACGTCGAGCACTTCTACGACCCCAACTCGTTCCTCGGCAAGCTGACGGGCGGCTGCCCGGTGGCGCACACGCGGTCCGCCGAGTGAGGCCTGACGCCTGACGGTTGGGACGCGGCGCCCGGGACCCGGCGTCCGGAGCCTGGCGCCCGGGATATGCGGTAGGTGCGGCGGCGCGTCCGGCCTACTGTGGATCGTGTGCCGAACCCAGTGAACCCCGAACCCCGGCCCGAAGCCTGGCCCGAGACCGTCGAGGAGGCCCTGGCCCTCCAGGACCGGCTGCGTCCGCTCGTCGACACGACCGGACCGGGGCCGCGCGCGGTACGCCGCGTCGCGGGCCTCGACGTCGCGTACGCGGAGGACTCCGACCGCCTGGCCGCGGCCGTGGTGGTCCTGGACGCCGAGACCCTCACCGTCCTGGAGCGGTCCGTCGTCCTCGGGCAGGCCCGGTTCCCGTACGTGCCGGGGCTGTTCGCGTTCCGCGAGCTGCCCTCGCTGGTCGAGGCGCTGGACGGCCTCGGGACCGCGCCGGACCTGCTGGTGTGCGACGGGCAAGGGCTCGCCCACCCGCGACGGTTCGGCCTCGCGTGCCACCTCGGCGTGCACACCGGGATCCCGAGCATCGGCGTCGGCAAGACCGCTTTCGTCGGGACGTTCGACGCGCCCGGCCCGGCCCGGGGCGCGTCGTCCGACCTCGTGCTGGAGGGCGAAGTGGTGGGCGCCGTGCTGCGGACGCAGCGCGACGTCAAGCCGGTGTTCGTGTCCGTGGGACACGGCCTCGACCTGGCCGAGGCGTGCCGCCACGTGCTGGCGCTCAGCCCGCGGTTCCGGCTGCCGGAGACGACCCGGCAGGCGGACAGCGCGTGCCGCGCGGCCCTCGCCGCGGCGGCGCGTACGACGGGGTAGGCGCCCGGGACCGCCGGGCCCGTCGGCGCGGTCGCCGAACTTCCGTACACGGCAAGGGCGCCCGCCCCCGGATGGCCGGGGACGGGCGCCCTTCGCGTACCGCGGCTCGCCTACTCGGTGGCGATCGCGTTCAGCACGTTCATCCGCGAGGCCCGCAGTGCCGGCAGCAGCGCGGCCAGCAGGCCGACCACCGCCGACAGGACCACCACGGTGATCACCGTGCTCCAGGGGATCGTCAGGACGTCGAGCCCCTCGGAGGCGAGCAGCCGCTGGGCGACGATGCCCCAGGCGAGGCCCAGAGCCAGGCCGATGAGAGCGCCGAAGACGGCGATCACCATCGATTCCAGGCGGATCATCCGGCGGATCTGCCTTCGCGAGGCCCCGATCGCCCGCATGAGGCCGATCTCCCGGGTGCGCTCGACCACCGACAGCGCCAGCGTGTTGATGACACCGAGGATGGCGATGATGATCGCGAGGCCGAGCAGGCCGTAGATCATGTAGAGCAGGATGTTGATCTGCTCCTGCACGAGCTTCTTGTAGTCGGCCTGGTCACGTGCCTTGACCTGCGGGTACGGGTCGATGGTGCGCTTGACCGCGTCGCTGACCTGCGTCTTGTCCGCGCCCGCCTTGGAGTTGGCGAAGACGATGAAGTCCTGGACCTCCGGCAGGTTCTGCTTGACCATGGCGAGCGGCAGCACCACGGCCTCGCCGAAGCCGACCCCGGGGTCCTCGTTCTCCTGGATCGCCCCGACCTCGGCCTTGACGGTCTGGTTCTTCTCCTTGAACACGACCTCGATCGGGCTGCCGACCTTCAGGTTGTGGTCCTTGGCGACCTTCTCGCTCACCGCGACCTTGCCGTCGGCGCCGATGTCGCCGCCGCTGCCCGCGACCACCGCGCGCTTCCACACGGTGTCGAAGCCCTGCTCCGCGCCGATCGCGTTGTCGGTCGTCTTGCCGTCCGGGTACCTGACCTCGACGTCGTCCTCGGCGAGGACCCGGACCCGGACCACGGTGCCGACGCCGTCGGTCGCCTGGATCTTGTCGGCGATCTCGGTCGGGAACGCGGTGCCTTGGCTCTGCACCGTGAAGTCGGCGCCGAACGACTCGTCGATCTGCTTCGAGATCGAGTCGTTCATCGACGCGGCGACCACCGACAGCGCCGCGACGAGTGCGACACCGATCATGAGCGCCGCGGCCGTCGCGCCGGTGCGGCGCGGGTTGCGCATGGCGTTCTCGCGGCTCAGCTTGCCCATCGACCCGAAGAACTTCGGGTAGCCCGCGGCCAGCGCCGGGATGACCGTACGTGCCAGCACCGGGCCGAGCACCACGAACGCCACGAGCGTCAGGACGACGCCCAGGCCGAGCAGACCGCCGCCGGTGGCGCCGCTGTCGGCGGACGCGCCGCCGGCCAGGGCCAGCACACCGACCACGGTGAGGACCAGGCCGATGATCGTGCGGACCTTGAGCGACTTCTGCGCCGGGGCGCTCGCCTCACGCAGGGCGGCCATCGGCGACACGCGGCTCGCGCGGCGCGCCGGGATGTACGCCGCCACGACCGTGACGACGGTGCCCACGAGGTACGCCACGACCGGCGTCCACGGCTTGAACACCAGGGACGTGCCCTTGAGGTTCATGCCCGCGAGACCGATCAGCGCCTTGAGCCCGACCGCCAGGCCGAAGCCGGCCGCGAGGCCGATCGTGGAGCCGACCACGCCCAGCAGGATCGCCTCGAGGAGGACGGACCGGCGCACCTGCTTGCCGCTCGCTCCGATCGCGCGCATGAGCCCGAGCTCGCGCGTGCGCTGGGCGACCAGCATCTGGAAGGTGTTGAAGATCAGGAAGATGCCGACCAGGACCGCGATTCCGGCGAAGCCGAGCATCGCGTACTTGATGAAGTCGATGAACTGGCCGATGTCGTCCGCGGCCTTCTTGGCGGCCTCGGCCTTGGTCTTCACGTCGAAGCCGGCGCCCAGTTCCTTCTGGACGTTGGCCTTGAGCTGGTCGTTCGTGACCCCGGGCGCGGCGTCGAGTTCCACCGACGAGATCTTGTCGGTGGACCCGAGCAGGGCCTTCTGCGCGAACTCGGTCTCCAGGAAGACCAGCGTGGCGCCCGGGTTGGTGGTGGTGAACGTCGCGATGCCGACGACCGTCACGGCGGACGAGCCGCCCGCCGGCGCGATGATGCGCAGCGGGTCGCCGATCTTGATCTTCTTGCGGTCGGCGGTGTCGGCGTCGACGACCGCCTCGCCGGGTGCCTGCGGCACGCGCCCGCTGGTCATCTTGACCGACGAACGGTCGCTGTCGTACCAGTTGACGCCGATGGTCGGCGCACCGCTGGACGATCCGATCGCCTTGTTGTTCTTGTCGGCGACGGTGATGTTCTCGACGCTCACCGCGGCGTGCGCCTTGGCGACGCCCTGGACGGTCGCGACCCGCTCGACGGTCGTCTCGGGGATCGAGAGCACCCGGCCGGTCGCGGCGAGGTCGCCGGTGTCCTTGTCGGACTCCTGCGAGACGGTCACGTCGGCCGACGTCGACTTGAACAGGTCGTCGAAGGTTTTGGTGATCGTGTCGGTGAAGATCAGGGTGCCGGAGACGAACGCCACCGACAGCAGGATGGCGATGGCGGAGAGTGCCATTCGCCCTTTGTGGGACAGGAAGCTTCTGAAGCTCGCCTTCAACATGTGGTCGGCTCCGCCTCAGCTCGTGCGGGCGGCGTCGAAGCGCTTCATACGCTCCAGGACCGCCTCGGACGTCGGCCGGTGCATCTCGTCGACGATGCGGCCGTCCGCGAGGAACAGCACGCGGTCGGCGTACGACGCGGCGCTCGGGTCGTGGGTGACCATCACGATGGTCTGGCCCAGCTCGCGCACACTGCGCTGGAGGAAGCCCAGCACCTCGGCGCCCGAGCGCGAGTCGAGGTTTCCGGTGGGCTCGTCGCCGAAGATGATCTCCGGGCGGCTGGCCAGCGCGCGGGCGCAGGCCACACGCTGCTGCTGGCCGCCGGAGAGTTCCGCCGGACGGTGCGTCAGCCGGTCGCGCAGACCGACGGTGTCGATCACGTTCTGGAGCCACGCCTGGTCGGGCTTGCGCCCGGCGATGTCCATGGGGAGCGTGATGTTCTCCAGCGCGGTGAGCGTGGGGAGCAGGTTGAACGCCTGGAAGATGAAGCCGATGTTGTCGCGGCGGAGCTTGGTCAGCTCCTTGTCCTTGAGCTGCGTGATCTCCGTGTCGCCGATCCAGCTCCGGCCCGAGGAGACGGTGTCCAGACCCGCGAGGCAGTGCATGAGCGTGGACTTGCCGGACCCGGAGGGGCCCATGATCGCGGTGAACTGACCGCGGGCGATCTCGACGTCGACGGCGTTCAGTGCGACGACGCGGGTCTCGCCTTCTCCGTACGCCTTGGTGAGCTGGGCGGCGCGGGCGGCGATGCCGGTCCCCCGGGGATCCGCGTCCTTCGTGGCTGCCGTGGCCGTGGTCACGAGTCTCTCCTGCGGTTGTGTGCGTGGCTGTTGCACTGGGGCGGCGCCGGGCAGGGCACTGCCACCGGTGCGCGACGAAGTGGCGCCGCGATCGGCGTCTCCGCCGTTGCGGGCGAACTGGTTCGAGTGAACACGATCACCGTATTGGGCCAGGGGTGCCCGATGAATCGTCGTCAGGAACGGAACGGCCGCTCCTACGCAAGGAGGAGTAGGGGGTGGGTGATGTACGTCTGCCCCTAGGGGCTCACCCTGCCTTATGCGTCGGCGGGTGTGGGCGGAGGCCCCCCGCAGGCGGTTGACCGGCGCCGTGCCACCGGGTATGAGCTGCGGTTCCGCGGGGGGTGCGGGCGGCGGCGGACGAGGGGAGTGCTCCTCCCCGAGGACTACGGCGCACGACTTTCGTAGGTGGGGGCTCTGCTTTCGTAGGTGAGGGTTCCGCCGATCCGGTCTACCGGGGGGCGGGGGTCGCGGAGGAGTCTTGACGGTGTCGGACCACGCCGGTCCGGATCGCCGCCCGTCGGTCACCCGCCGTCGGCAACCTGGGAGGCACCCGTGGAACACCGTCGAGACGACACGCCGCACACCGGTCCGGCGTCCCATGGTTCGGGGGCCAAGGGGTCCAGGGAATCGGGGGCCGTGCCGGAGCCGTCGACGCGTCCCGGAGTGGCCGCCCGGGCCGCCCAGTTGACCAAGGCGTACGGCGAGGGCCAGACCCAGGTCGTCGCGCTGGATGCGGTCGACATCGACATCCCGCGCGGACGCATGACCGCGATCATGGGCCCGTCGGGCTCCGGCAAGTCCACCTTGATGCACTGCCTGGCCGGGCTCGACTCGGTCACCCGCGGCCGGGTGTGGATCGCCGGGACCGAGATCACGCAGCTCAAGGACAAGGACCTGACCAAGCTCCGGCGCGACAAGATCGGGTTCGTGTTCCAGGCGTTCAACCTGCTGCCGACGCTGTCGGCGAAGGAGAACATCACGTTGCCCATGGACATCGCCGGCCGCAAGGCCGACCCGGAGTGGGTCGAGCAGGTCGTGACCGCGGTGGGTCTGCAGGACCGGCTGACGCACCGGCCGGCGGAGTTGTCCGGCGGGCAGCAGCAGCGCGTCGCGTGCGCGCGGGCACTGGCCGGGCGGCCCGACATCATCTTCGCGGACGAGCCGACCGGCAACCTCGACTCCCGGTCGGGTGCCGAGGTGCTCACGTTTCTCCGGCGCAGCGTCGATGTGCTGGGGCAGACCGTGGTGATGGTCACCCATGACCCGACCGCGGCGTCCTATGCGCACCAGGTGGTCTTTCTTGCGGACGGCCGCATAGTCGACGAGATGGACGCACCGACGCCGGACCGGGTGCTGGAGCGCATGAAGCGCTTCGACGCGATACGCACGTCCTGACGCCTCGTCAGGTGCGGCAGTCGGTGGTCCCGGTGTGACAACGGGTGCTGCGGCGTAGTGCGCGGCGGTGTCGTGCGCGGCGGTGTCGTGATGGGCAATGAGCCCGCCCGCCGGTCCCTTCGGTTGATCCCTTCGGTCGCCCCTGTCCGGCGCCAGAGTGCGGTCGCCGCACTCAGCGTGGTCACCGCACTAGCTGTTGGTCTGCCTGTCGATCCCGCCCTTCGGCGGTTGGTCGCCGGGGCGATGCCGCCTGCCCGGACGGGCGCGTACGAACTTCCGTTTCCTTGAGATTTGTTGGCTTTTTTCCTTTCACCCCGCGATTCGCCGTCGAGGACTCACCATGCTGAAAACCACGCTGCGCAACCTCCTGGCGCACCGGCTCAGGCTCGCCCTGACCGCCGCCGCGATCATCTTCGGCGTCGCCTTCGTGTCCGGTGTGCTGACGCTGAGCAACACACTGTCCGAGGCGTTCAAGAAGGCCTCGGCCACCGACTACAAGGACGTCTCCGTCGACGTGCGGCCCACCGAGGACGCCGAGCGCGACCGGCAGGTCCCGGCACTGGACGACGGACTCCTCGGCACGCTGCGCGGGTTGCCCGGCGTCGCGTCGGTGCGGGCCACCAACACCGGCTACACCGCGATCGTCGACCGCGACGGCGACCGCCTCGGCGGGCGCAGCAACACCAACGGCACGACGTTCGCGCCCGGCCCCGACGGCCAGGACCCCAAGTACCGCTTCACCTCCGGGCACGGGCCGCGGGCCGCCGGCGAGATAGCCGTGGACGAGCGCGCGGCGAAGGACGCCGGATTCCGGGTCGGGGACCAGGTGCGCGTCGTCGCGAACGGACCGGTCCTCACCTCGGTGCTGGTCGGCGTGTTCACGACCGACGACGCCCGCTACCAGGTCGGCGGCACCATCACGCTGTTCGACCGGGCCACTGCCCAGGAGCTGTTCAGCGAACCGGGCCGGTACGACGACATCGCCGTCCGGGCCGCGCCCGGCACCACCGAGGAGGCCGTGTTGGCCTCGGTGCGTCCGCTGGTGCCGTCCGGCGCCGAGGCCGTCACCGGTGCCAAGCTGCGCGCCGACCAGGCGGCCGACATCGAGAGCGGCACCAAGGAACTCACGCAGGCGCTCCTGGTGTTCGCCGGCATCGCGCTGTTCGTCGGCACGTTCATCATCGCCAACACCTTCACCATGCTGGTCGCCCAGCGCACCCGGGAGTTCGCGCTGCTCCGAGCCATCGGCGCGACCCGCAGGCAGATCACCCGCGCGGTACTCGTCGAGGCGACGGTCCTCGGCCTGGTGTCCGGGGCGATCGGATTCGTGCTCGGCATAGGCCTGTCCGAGGCGCTGCGCTCGCTGTTCAACTCGATGGACGCCGAACTCCCGCCCGGACCCGTGGTCATCGCCCCCGGCGCGGTCGTCGCGGCACTGTCCGTGGCGGTGGTCGTCACCGTGGTGGCCGCCTGGCTGCCGGCCCACCGGGCGGCGTCGATCCCGCCCGTCGCGGCGCTGCGCAGCGACCTGCCGCCCACCGCCAAGAGCCTGCGGGTGCGGAACGGCATCGGTGCGTTCCTGCTCGCGATCGGCATCGTGATCTGCTACGGCGTCGGGCGTACCAAGGACAAGTCCACGGGCGACGTCTTCATGATCATGGGCGGCGGCTTCGTCGCGCTCGTCAGCGTCATCATGCTCGTACCGCTGCTGTCCACGCCGGCCATCCGGTTCGCCGGGCGGCCGATGTCCGCGGCCTTTGGCATATCGGGCCGGCTCGCCCGCGAGAACGCGGTGCGCAATCCCCGGCGTACCGCGGCCACCGCGTCCGCGCTGATGATCGGGCTCATCCTGGTCAGCACGTTGTCGGTGTTCGGGGCGTCGCTCAAGCAGGAGCTCGACCGCGTCGCGCTGCGCGGGATCACCGCCGACTACGGGGTGTCGCTGATCGGCGAGATCCCGATGGACCCGGCGATGGCGGAGGCCGTCGCGAGGACCCCGGGCGTCACGGAGATCAGCCAACTGCGTAGCGCCAACGTCAGGATCGGCGCGGCGGCCGACGACGGGTTTGGCGGGTCCGGCGGGTCCGGTGACGGGACCGAGGTCGTGTCGATGGACGCGCGGACCGGACTCGGGCTGCTGCGCGCGGACTTCGTCAAGGGCGGTCCCGAGGGCTTCGCGGACGGCCTGCTGCTCGGCGAGAAGAAGGCCAAGGACGGTGGCTACGAGGTCGGTTCGCGCGTACCCGTGACGTTCCCGGACGGGCAGCGCACGACGCTCGTGCTGAGCGGGATATACGAGGACGACGGCCTGCTGGGTGACGCGGTGATGTCCAACGAAACCCTCACCCCGCACCTGGACCGCGTGGTCGACACCGACATCCTGGTGCGCGCCGCCCCGGGCGCGGCGCGCGAGCTGCGCGGCAACCTGGAGAAGGCGCTCGGCGACAACCCGGCCGTCAAGATCATGTCGCGCGACGACTACCGCAAGGAGCTCGGCGGGATCGTGGACCTGCTGCTCAACCTGCTGTACGGATTGCTCGGCATGTCGATCGTCATCGCGGTGATCGGCATCGTCAACACCCTCGCGATGTCGGTGTTCGAGCGCACCCGGGAGATCGGGATGCTGCGCGCGATCGGTATGGACCGCCGGCGGATCCGCTCGATGATCCGGCTGGAATCGGTCATGATCTCGGTGTTCGGTGCGGTGCTCGGGATGGCACTCGGCCTGCTGATCGGAGTGCTCGGCGTCAACGCCGCCAAGGGCACGAGCGAGATGACGCCCGTGGTGCCCTGGGAGCGCATGGGACTGTTCCTGATCCTCGCGGGCCTCGTGGGCGTGCTGGCGGCCGCTTGGCCGGCCCGGCGGGCCGCGCGGATGGAGGTACTCGGGGCCATCCGTACGGAATGAGTGCTCGGTGCTGAGGACAGCGCGGTGGAGGACAGTGCGGCGGAGGAACGGCGCGAGAGTGGCGCGGGGCGCGGCGCGGCGACAGGGCAGTGACGGAGAAGGGACGGAGAAGGGACGGTGGGTACCGTGGAGAGCGTGACCAGCCGTTCCCTCACGCGGATGAGCCCCGAGGCGTTCGACCGCCTGCTCGCGATCGGCCTCACGGTCCTGCTGGGCGTGGCGCTCGGCGTCGCGGGGTGGAACGACCGCCACGAGGGCATCGCCGCGACCGAGTACCTCAAGGGCGTGGCCCAGCTGGTGGCCTGCCTGTCGCTGTGGTTCCGCCGACGGCACGCGGTCTCGGTGGCGGTGTTCTGCACCCTGCTGTCGATCCCCGAGCAGGTCGTCGCACTGCCCTTCGCGACCTACGCGGTGGCGTTGTTCGTGGAGGACCGGCGCCGGGTCTTCGCGATCGTGGTGCCGATCAGCATCGTGTGGGCGCGCCCGTGGGATTTCACCACCACCGGCGACATGATCGCCACCGCGCTGCTCGCCCTGGCGCCCGCGCTGTACGGCCTGTACACCGCGTCCCGGCGGCGCCTCATCGCGGCCCTGGCGGAGCGGGCCGAACGCGCCGAGCGCGAGCAGGAGTTGCGCGCCGAGCAGGCCCGCTCCGAGGAACGCGCCCGGCTCGCCGGCGAGATGCACGACGTGGTGACGCACCGGGTCAGCCTGATGGTGTTGCAGGCGGGCGCGCTGCGTACGCGCACGTCCGACGGCGAGACCCGGGAGGGCCTGGAGGACCTGCGCCTGGTCGGCTGCCAGGCCCTGGAGGAACTGCGCAACCTGGTCACGATCCTGCGTACCGAGGACCGCTTCGGCTCGGCGCGCACCGCCGAGCCGACGGAACTGGACCTGTCGCGGCTCGTCGCGGAGTCGCGCGCGGCCGGTGTCGCGGTGGACCTCGACGTCGAGGGCGGGCCGCCGCTGGCCTCGCCGGTGGTGGTGCGGACCGCGTACCGGATCGTCCAGGAGTCGCTGACCAACGTGCACAAGCACGCGCCGGGCGCGCAGGTGGACGTGCGGGTGCGCCACGCCGACGGGTGGCTGCGGGTCACCGTGGTGAACACCGCGCCGACCGGCCCGTACGAGATCAGCTTCGCGGGGGAGGGCACCGGCCTGACCGGGCTGCGTCAGCGCGTCGAGATGGTCGACGGCGCACTGCGCGCCGGTCCGACCGGCGACGGGGGCTTCGAGGTCGCCGCCGATCTCCCGCTCGGCCTCCCCGCCGGGGAGGCCGCATCGGGTGCGGCATCCGCGGGAGCGAAATGATCAAGGTCCTGGTCGTCGACGACGAGCGCATGGTGTGCCGCATGCTGCGGGCGATCCTCGGCAGTGCGGACGACATCGACGTGGTCGGCGAGGCGTACGACGGGGCCGAGGCGGTGGAGTCGGTCGTCCGCCTCAGCCCCGACGTGGTGTTCATGGACCTGCACATGCCCGGTGTCGACGGCATCACCGCGATCGGACGCATCGCGCGCATGCCGGACCCGCCGCGCGTGGTCGTGCTCACGACCATCGACCCCGACCAGTACGTGCTGCGCGCGCTCCACGCGGGTGCGGCCGGCTTCCTCCTCAAGGACACGCCTCCCGAGGAGCTGATCGGCCTGGTGCGCGTGGCCCACGAGGGGCACACGGTGTTGTCCCCGGCGGCGACGCGCGGTCTGGTCAGCGCGTCGGCGGACCACGACGCGGTACGCCGCCGCGCGCTGTCGCGGATCGGCGAACTGACCGAGCGCGAACGCGACGTGCTCGCGTGCCTGGGCGAGGGGCTTGCCAACGCCAACATCGCCGAGAGGCTGTGCCTGAGCGAGGCGACGGTGAAGGGGTACGTCTCCCGCCTGCTCGACAAGCTGGACTGCGACAACCGCACGCAGGCGGGGATCGTCGCGTACGACGCGGGACTGGTCACGCGCCGCTAGGGCGTGGCCGGGGGATCTTGATACCGCTCACGGCGCCTGGCACGCACGCTCGCGGCGTTGCGGGCGAAGGAGGGCCGCCAGGCCCGGCGTGCGAGTACGACCGAGTACGAGCTTCGGGCCCGCGCCTTGCGATCGCACGCACGCCGGGCCTGGACGGCCCTCCTTCACACCGTGAGCGGTATCAAGATCCCCCGGACACGACCTAGTGCTGTGGCCGGTGACGGAGGCGCGGCGGTGCGGCCCGGGTGCCGGGGTCGGCAGGTGTCCGGGGCCGCACAGGCCGCACGGTGCGGCGGGTTGCGCGGTGGTCGGTGGTGCTGGTTCAGCCCACCGACGTGGGTTGCGCGTGGCGGCGGGCGTCGGGGCCGGACTTGTCCGCGGACCCGAGGCCCGCGGTGGCGGACGGGCCCGCGCGATGTGCGGCCCAGCCGACCAGGAGTCCGAGGACGGCCGCGGCGCCCATCAGGATCGACTGGATCTCGAAGGCCCGGCTGAAGCTGTCGACCGCGGCGTCGAGGGGGTGGGCGCCCTCGGCGCGCCGCTCCTCGCGGTAGTTCGTGGCGATCGTGACGATGACGGCGATGCCGATGGCGGCGCCGATCTGCTGGCAGGTGGTGACCATCGCGGAGGCCACGCCGCCGTCCGACTCGCCCGCCCCGCCCGTGGCGACCTGGATGACCGCGACGAAGGCCATGCCCAGGCCGAGCCCGGCGACCACGAGTGCGGGCATGAGGTGGGCCGTGAACGAGCTTTCGGCGTCCAGGCGGCTCAGCGCGTACATGCCGCCCGCGGCGATCGCGGGGCCCAGCGCCAGCGGAACGGCCGGTCCGCGGGAGGCCAGGAGCTTCGCGGTGACGGCGCTCGCGACACCCATGCCGACGCTGAACGGCAGGTACGACAGGCCGGTGCGCAGCGGGGACCAGTCCTGCACGTTCTGCATGTAGAGGGTGAGGAAGAAGAACATCGCGAACAGCCCGCCCGCCGCGACCAGCACCATGACCTGGGCCAGCACCGCCTGGCGGATCTTGAGCAGGCTGCGCGGGATGAGGGGTTCGGCGGCCGAGCGCTGGCGCAGCGCGAAGCCCAGTGCCAGGACCGCGGCGCCCGCGAGTCCGGCGATCGTCCGGCCCGAGCCCCACGGGTGGGTGTCGGTCTCGACGACCGTGTAGACCAGCAGGAGGACGGCCAGGGTGCCCAGCGCGGCCCCCGCGAAGTCCGGTGCCCGGACCGGCGCGGTGCGGTCGTCGGCCGGGATCACGCGCGGCATCAGGAACAGCGCGACGGCGCCGACCGGCAGGTTGATCAGGAAGATCCAGCGCCAATGGGTCCATTCGACGAGGGCGCCGCCGATCAGCAGGCCGGTCGCGGCGCCGAGGCCGGTGAGGGCCGCCCAGATGCCGAGCGCCCGGGCGCGTTCGCCGCGCTCCCGGAAGGTCACGAGCAGGATCGACAGCGCCGCGGGGGACAGCAGCGCACCCGCTATGCCCTGCGCGGCGCGGGCGGCGATCAGCGTCCCGGCGTTGGGGGCCAGGCCGCACGCGGCCGAGGCCACGACGAAGGCGGCGAGGCTCCAGGCGAACAGGCGGCGGCGTCCGAGCAGGTCGGCCAGCCCGCCGCCGATCAGCAGGAACCCGCCGAAGGTCAGGAAGTACGCGTTGGTGACCCACGACAGCGAGTTCTCGGAGAACTCCAGGTCGGACCCGATGGTCGGCAGCGCCACGTTGACGATCGTGTCGTCGATGAGCAGGACGAACTGGGCGGTGCAGACGAGCAGGAGCACAAATCTGGGATCGACGGACTTGGTGCGTGCGGCGGCAGCGGTGCCGTGGGTCGACATGGACCCCTCCTACATTCGTAGAACTGACTTCTACGTTTGTAGGGATATCTTCTACGCACGTCAAGTCGTGCGCATAATGGATGGATGTCAGCCAAGGAAGATGTCGCTCACGAGCGGGCGCCGGGCGGGCCGCCGAGCCGCCGCGTACAACTGCTCGACGCAGCGATCCGGGTCCTCGCGGCCCACGGCCTGCGCGGCCTCACCCATCGCGCCGTCCAGCAGGAGGCCGGGCTGCCGCACGGCTCGGTGACGTACTACTTCAAGACGCGCGACCAACTGGTGTACGGCGTCATCGACCGTATGACCGAGTTGGAGCGGCGGCAGGCCGGCGAGGTCGCCGACGAACTGCTGCGCACGATGGCGGTCCACCCGTTCCGGCCGGACTACCCGCGCATCGCCGAACTCACCCATGAGTGGTGGTCCACCAGTCGGGATCGTCAACTGGCGCGCTACGAAATGCAGTTGGCCGGTACGCGCGAGCCGGCGATCCAGGAGGCGATGAACCGTTCGGCACGTGAGTTCTGGAAGCTGACCGAGTTGGTGGCCCTGGCCACCGGGTCACAGGACGCGGCCAACGACGGCGAAGTGCTGCTCGCGTTCATCGACGGCATGATGTTCCACTTCCTCGTGCACGCGCCCGAGAACCCGAAGTACCTGGAGACGGGGCTGCGCTTCGCCATAGAGTCGCTGCGCGCGGCGGGGGACGCGGTCGCGTGAGGGCGTGCGGCGCGGACGGGCGCGGTCGGGTCAGACCGCCACGCGTACGGAGTCCGTGCTCGCTTCGCCGCGCCGCGCGAGGGAGGCGAGGACCGTACGCGCCAGCGCGTCGTGGACGAGGAACGCCTGTGCGTCACTGCGCGGCTTCGCGAACCCGTGCACCGTGACGCCGCCCGCCACGCCGGGGCCCACGGCGAAGCGCGACGGGTGCGCCGCGCCGTCCGCGGCGACCAGGCGCTGTTCGCCGGGCAGCGTGCGCAGGCGGCCGGACGGGCGCCCGGCCAGCAGTTCGTCCGCGACCTCGCCGCGGGCGTACAGCGCGCGCAGCAGCGGATCGTGCGCCCGCGCCGGAGACGGTAGGGGCAGGCGCGACTCGATGAGCGCGCGCGTGCGCACCGGCGTCGCGGCGGACGGGCCTTGCGCGCTGAAGCCGTCCTCGTCGGCGGTGACCACCACGTCCTCACCGAGGAAGCGGACCAGCCCGGCCCGGGAGAGCGCCAGCAACTCCTCGAGCCGCAGCCGGGGCGGACCGCTGGACAGGTAGCTGAAGAAGCCGTGGAAGCCCGGCATTTCCTCGCGCCGTGAGCGCTCCGAGAGCTCTCCCGCGGCGGCCAGCCGACCGATCGTGCCGTACGCCGCACCGAGCGCCTGCTGCGCCGCGAGGTCCGGGCTGAAGCGCGCGTCCGCGCGGCGCGCGATGTCGGCCGCGACGTGCGCGCGTACCGCGTCGTCGAGTGCCGCGGAGTCCGCGAATCGGCGGCCCGCCAGCGGGCGGTCCAGCAGGGCGGGATCGAAGCGGTCCGCCGGGTCGGGCACGGTGCGCGCGACCAGTGACGACGCCGCGCGGATCGGCGGCAGGACGCACGGACCGGTGGAGCATCCGATGAAGTCCGCGGCTGCTCGGGCGAATTCGTCGGCGAAGGCGTCCCAGTCCGCGGTGGTGCGGTCGCGGTGCGCGGTGAACAGCCGGTGGTAGTGCGCCCAGGCCATGTCGAGGTCCACGAGCGGCCGGATGTCGCGCTCCAGTTCCCACCCCGCGCCGGAACGTCTCGGCAGGCGCCGCAGGGTCTCGGCGGTCAGGAAGCGCGGCGCCGCGGCGGGGTGGCCGTCGGCGAACCGGTAGCCGATCTTCGACCGGTACGGCACCCCGCGGCGCGAAGCGGCCAGCAGGACCGGCTCGCGTCCCGAAGCGCGGTAGTGCAGCACGCCGTCGGGGTCGCGGACGAACCGGCCGCCCCGCCCCGAGGTCACCCGCACCAGCAGGTCGACGAACGCGAGGCCCATGCCGCGGGCGACGACCGGTTCGCCGGGCCGCAGGGCCGAGGTGTCCTGCTCGTTGCCGCACGGCACGAACGCCAGGTCGTGCGCGGCGGCATGGGCCGACAACCGCCGCTCCTCCGGCTCCGGACCGACGTCGACGTGGCCTTGGGTCAGCACCACCGCGTCCACCGCGACCTGGGTGCCGTCCGCCAGTTCGACGCGCTGGCGGTGCCCGTTCCCGGGCAGGTCGACCACGTCCACGGCGCGGGTGCGGTGGACCACCACGCGGACGTTCGGCGGCGCCCCGGCGACCGTCCGGCGGAACGCCCAGGCCAGGTACGCGGACAACAGCGGGCGGCTGGCGAACCACCGCGGCGTGAGCTGGGCCAGTTCCTCGGCGAACGGCGCGAGTTCGGGGGTCAACTGCCCCTCCCGGGCCTCGGCCGCACGGTCGCGTCCCCACTCCCACAGCGTCGGCCCGGGACGGACGGGACCCGCACACGTGCTGGTCTCGTCGGTGAACACCGTGATGTCCGACGCGAAGGAATTGGTCCACAGCAGCGACGACTGCTCGCGCCGCCATATGCGCCCGGCGCCCGGCGGATGCGGGTCGACGACGTGGACGTGCAGTTGCCGGTCCGCGAGCAGCGCGGGCGCGTTCGCACACAGGCGTTCGAGCAGTGACGTACCGCCGGGACCACAGCCGATCACGGCGAGGGACAGCGGAGCTCGGGCACGTGGGGCGTCGGCCAACAGGACCTCGGTGGGGGCGACGGAACGGCTGGTGCAAGTGGCGACAGACGCTACGAAGGCCGGGCGAAGGCTGTCAATGGGGCATGCGGCGGCGCGCTTCGCAACCGTCGCGGCGGCCGTCGGGGAAGCCGTCGCGGGACCGTCGAGGCTGCCGACGGTCCCGCATGCGTCGTGGTCAGCCGCACGAACCCCGCGCGCCGACGGCCGGGAGGCCGGGCATCCCGGTCAGCCGCGGCCAGTCGACGATCGGTACGGCGCTGCCGCTCGCGGCAGGCCCCCGGCAACTGCTCGTGTGGTGCCGGGCGATGTGGTCGAGGCGCACGTTGTCCCGGAAGGACGGGTCCGCGTGCAGGCGCTCGAAGTAGTCCCACAGGGCCGGGTGGACGGCGATGCGGTGCACGTCCTCGGCGCGCAGGTGCAGCCGGTGGACCGCGTCCACGTGCAGCAGCGTCGTCCACAGGTGCACGTCGGCGGCGGTCAGGTTGTCGCCCAGCAGGAACGTGTGCTCCGACAGGTGGTGTTCGAGCCGGCCGAGGGCGTCCAGGACGGTGCGCATCGCCTCCTCGTACCGGGCACCCGCACGGGCGCGCCCCGCCTGCTGCGCGCCCTCCCACACGTCGTCGTCGAACAGCGCGCCGAGGCGGGCGATGCCGCCGGCGGCTCCGGTGGGGTGGAGCACGGGGTACGGGCCGGCAGCCGGCCGCACCGCGGGGAACCCGGGGGTGGGGTCGGAGAACGCGGTGGCCAGGTCGTACAGGATGTGCGGCGTCTGGTTGCTGACGATCCGTCCGCTCCAGCGGTCCCACAGGACGGGAACGGACACGGGGCCGTCGTAGTGGTACTCGGTGGCCTCGTAGGCCTCCCGCAGCAGCGCGAACCCCGCGACCGTGTCCAGGTCGTGCCCGTCGCCGGGGCGGAAGGCCCAGCCGCGTCCGTCGCGGACCGGGTCGACGACGGACATGGACACGCGGTCCTCGAGGCCGCACAGGCTGCGGGTGATCGCGGCGCGCAGCGAGCGCGGACAGGCCAGACAGAGGTACAGGTGGTACCGGTGCGGGTCGGCGGTGAACCCGCTGCCCGGGGTGCGGCCGATGCGGCCGCCGAAGCGCGGGGCCGGACGGCCGAGCGTCCGGTGGCGTCCGTGGACGCGGAAGTCGACGGGACCGGCGGACCTGGGCAGGCGTACGGGGGGCTGGGCATGCATGCGGACTCCCTGGAGGCCGAGTCGGGCAGGGAACTGCGGTGTGTGCGGCGCGGGCACGGGTGGGCCGCGGCGCACGGGTACGCGGACACAGGGTCGGTGGGCGGACGGACGCGGAGCGCGGGCGCCGGCTGCGTGCCCGACGCGGATCCCGGTCCGGGCGCAGCCCGCCCGCGCGGGGTCTTGCCGCGCGGGCCGACAGGCAGGCCCCGGCAGTCAGGGGACGCACTCACGCGCTGACGCGCCGGCGCGCGACAAAAGGCTAGGCCGCGCTGCAGACCCGGAGGAGATCGATGTGACGGCGCCTCAGAAAGCGCCCGGAGACGAGGGGGAGTGGTCGGGGGAAGTCCGTACCGCGTGTGCCGCGCATCGTCGTCCCCCTCCCCGGCTTCGCCAGTTCGGATTATTCGCGCGGCGTCCATATGTCGTCAATAGGCCGTCCACGGCCTGGACGGGGGCGGGATCAGGCGGTGGGACGCCGGGCGGGTGCGCGCGGTCCGGGGACGGTCAGTAGCCGGGGATCGGGCGGCGCTCGTGGCGCTTGACCCACGCGCCTGGGCCGGCGTCCCAGCTGTGCCGGCCCATGGCCTCGCACACCAGGCACGCCTCCTGCTTGCCCACCGCCGCGATGCGTCCGCCGATCTGCGCGGCTCGGCCGACGTAGCGCCAGCCGTCGCCGTCACACGTCATGCAGACCACCGTCAGGTCCTCGGGGAACCCGGGCGGCGGCTCCGGAGAGTTCTCCGGCTGGTCCGGAGGGCTGTCGTCCACTGCCTCCCACCGTAGCCCGGCGAGCCGACCGGCGGGTCGGTGCGACGCGGCTTCACCCGGACGGAGGGCTGTTCGGCGCCGGTTCGGGCGTGTCGGCCGGGGGCTTGTGCGGTGTGGGGACGCCGCGGGCACCGGGGGGCGGCTGCGGGGCACTGGGACGTACGCGCTCGTACCCGCGGACCGCGGTCTTGCGGATCCCGCGCGCGAAGGCGCCCTCCTCGATGCCCTTCGACTCGCGGTAGAGCCGCACGAACCCCATGATCATCGCGGCCCCGATCGCGACCAGGTGCTCACGGCCCGCGAGGTTCGGGACGGCGATCGACTCGATGATCATCGACAGGCTGGTGAGCGAGAACAGCACCGGCGCGCGCTTGACCACCGCGATGTAGGAGAACACGCCGACGACGGCCGCGGACGGACCAGTGTCGAGGACGTACGCCTCGTGCCGCCCGATGCCGAGGGGGTGGTCGGGGCCGAGCCAGATCATGAAGCGGGCGGACATCGTGCCGGCGAGGGTCGCGACGTACGACACCACCAGCGTGCGCTTCCAGCCGAGGGTGAGCTGGGCCAGGGCAAACGCGATGAAGAGCTGCGCGAGGCCGGCCCAGACCGGGAGGTTGAGGGCGGGCACGTAGAGCGACACGGGGGTGCGGAGCAGGGCGATCGGGAGCGGCAGGCTCGCCTGCACGCCGCCGATGATGCGCACGAAGTCGTGGCCCCAGCCGGTGAGGTGGATCGCGTGCAGCACGATCACGCCGACGCAGGCGATCACCGCGAGGTTGAGGCCGCCCCAGCGGCGGTTGACGATCAGTTCGCGGAACGGCGCGACGATGATCGACCTGAACTCGTTGGCGAGCGTGCGCCACAAGAAGAGCAGGACTCGCAACACGGTCTGAAGTACTCCCGACTATCGCCGCAGGCGGCCGGCTCCATCCTTGCGGGGACGCCGAGGCACCCCGCCCCAAAACGCCGCTCTTGCCCACTTTACGGACAGACGGTCCGGACGGGGCGGGTGGGGGAGGCCGGTGATCACGAGCGGGGAAAATCGGCAGAGAGTGTCCCCCATCCCGAATGACGGGTGAGAAGAGGGCGAAGTTCCCGCACGGCCCGGTGCAGTAGGGCGCGGCACGGTGACGCATGGCAGTCCGGCACGGCGCTGCTCGGCGCACGGCACCGTTCGATGCGATCCGGCACACGCCTCTACACGACCGTGACCGATCGACCGGGCCCCAGCCCGTTCGGGCAGCTGCCCCGGCCCCCAACCCGCGCACCCCGCACACCACGCGGCATGGGACCCGACCTGACCGCGCAACTCGCCCACGCCGCGCGGGGGGCCTGCGAGCAGTGCGGGGGACTGTAAAAATAACGGTGGAACTTGATCATGGAAGTGACACCGAGAGATGACTGACGTGATGTCAGAGCCTGTGCAGAACGGTCCGGTTGAGGTGGTCTCCGAGGACGCGGTCGATGGCCGGTTGATTGACGAGCTGGTGGGTCGGGCCCGTGCTCAGGGCCTGGATCTGGTGGGTGAGGGCGGGCTGCTGCAGCAGCTGACGAAGCGGATCCTGGAGTCCGCCCTCGAGGGTGAGATCACCGATCACCTCGGCTATGAGAAGCACGATGCGGCGGGCAGGGACACCGGGAACTCGCGGAACGGCACCCGGGCGAAGACCGTGCTGACTGATGTCGGCCCGGTGGAGATAGCGGTGCCGCGGGATCGAGACGGGTCGTTCGAGCCGCGGATCGTCCGCAAGCGGCAGCGGCGGCTGTCCGGGGTGGACGAGATGGTGATCTCGCTGTCCGCGAAGGGCCTGACCACCGGCGAGGTCCAGGCTCACCTCGCGGAGGTCTATGGCGCGGAGGTGTCGCGGCAGACCATCTCGACGATCACCGACAGGGTCCTCGACGGGATGGCCGAGTGGCAGAACCGGCCGCTGGACCGGGTCTATCCGGTGGTGTTCGTGGACTGCATCAACGTGAAGGTCCGTGACGGGAAGGTCGCCAACCGGCCGATCTATGTCGCGCTCGCGGTCACCGCCGAGGGGCACCGGGACATCCTCGGGCTGTGGGCCGGGGACGGCGCCGAGGGCGCGAAGTTCTGGCTGCACGTGCTCACCGAGATCAAGAACCGCGGCGTCGAGGACGTGCTGATGCTGGTCTGCGACGGCCTGAAGGGCCTGCCCGACAGCGTCGAGGCGGTCTGGCCGAAGACCGTCGTGCAGACGTGTGTGGTCCACCTGCTGAGGAACAGCTTCCGCTATGCCGGCCGTCAGGACTGGGACAAGATCGCCAAGGCCCTGCGGCCGGTCTATCAGGCGCCCACCGAGGAGGCCGCGCTGGAGCGGTTCGTCGAGTTCACCGACGCGTGGGGGAAGAAGTATCCGGCGATCGTCCGGCTCTGGGAGAGCGCCTGGGCCGAGTTCGTCCCGTTCCTCGCCTTCGACGCCGAGATCCGCACGGTGATCTGCTCGACCAACGCGATCGAGTCGGTCAACGCGCGGATCCGCCGAGCGGTCAAGGCCCGCGGGCACTTCCCCAATGAGCAGGCCGCCCTCAAGTGCGTCTACATGGCGATCATGTCCCTCGACCCCACCGGCACCGGCCGCAAACGCTGGACCATGCGCTGGAAAGCCGCACTCAACGCGTTCGACATCGCCTTCGACGGACGCCTGTCCGCCACGCGCAACTAACCCCTACACCAACCCCGTTACACCGTTCGATTTACAGACCCCAGTGCGGCACGGCGGTGGTGATCACGAGTGGAGAAATCGGCGGCGAGTGGCCCCCATTCCGAATGACGTGTGGGGAGAGGGCGGAGTTCCAGTACTGCGCAGCGCGGTTGGTGCGCGGTGCGGCATCGCGTGGCGCGGCATCCGCGGCGCGGCATCGCGTGGTGCGCGGTGGGCTGTGGGTGGACCTGGGGTGATCCTCACTCGGTCAGGAGCGTCTTCGCGTAGTGGTCGAGCGTGGTGAGGACCTCGTGTCTCGGTGCGTGCGGGACGGTCAGGACCACCTCCTCGATCACGCCGAGCTCGCGGTAGCGCTCCAGTTCCGCGGGGGTGGGCGGGAAGCCGCCGCACGGGATGATGCGCAGTTCCGCCGGGTTCCGGCCGATCCGCTCGCACGCCGCGCGTATCTGCGGCAGGCCGTGCTCGACGCTCATGCTCCCCACCGGCAGCCACCCGTCCCCGTACTCCGCCACGTGCCCGGCCAGCACCGGGCCGCCGAAGCCGCCGAGCAGTACCGGAGGCCCGCCCTCCTGGAGGGGTTTCGGCCAACACCAGCTGGGCGAGAACCGGACGTGCCGGCCGTCGTACGACGCCACCTCCTCGCGCCACAACTCCCGCATGGCGAGGACCCGTTCGCGGACCGCGCCGCGTCGGCGCGACCACACCACGCCGTGGTCCTCCGCCTCCTCCTCGTTCCACCCGAACCCCACCCCGAACTCGAACCGCCCCCCCGACAGCAGGTCCAGCGACGCCACCGCCTTCGCCGTCACGATCGGCTCGCGCTGCGCGAGCAGGCACACCCCGGTGCCGAGCCGCAGGGTGCGCGTCGCGCCCGCCGCGGCGGTGAGCGCGATCAGCGGGTCGAGCGTGTGGCCGTATTCGACCGGGAGTTCGTCGAACATGGGCAGGTTGCTGCGCCTGCTGGTCGGCAGATGCGTGTGCTCGGAAACGAACAGCGAGGTGAAGCCGCGTTCCTCGGCCGCGACCGCGATCTCGGTGACGGGAATTGTCAGATCGGTCGCGAACATCGTGAGTCCGAATTTCATCGCCCCTCCGGGTGGCCGAAATGTGGTGGACCGCGGATCCGCATCGGCGGATTCTCCGTCCCGATGCCGTACCGCACGGAATCATGGCCGAAAACCTGAATCAGGGGGAACACCCATGGGAATGTTCGATCTTGACGGACGCTCGGCATTCGTCACCGGTGCGTCGCGCGGCATCGGCAAGGCGACCGCGCTCGCGCTGGCCGCCGCCGGGGCCGACGTCGCGCTCGTGGCGCGCTCGGCCGACGCCCTCGACGCGGTCGCCGACGAGGTCAAGGCGCTCGGCCGGCGTGCGCTCGTGCTGCCCTGCGACGTCACCGACGCCGACGCGGTGGCCGCCGCGGCGCGCGCCGCGGTCGACGGGCTCGGCCGCATCGACACCGTAGTGAACAACGCGGGAGGTGTCCCGGCCGCGGGGCCGGCGGCCGGCCTCGACCCGGCCGTCTGGGACGCCACGTGGCGTCTCAACGTCGACTCCGCGGTCAACGTATGCCGTTCCCTGGCAACGGAGTTGCTCTCCCGGAACGACGCCTCGGTGATCAACATGACCTCGGTCGCGGGCATGCTCGGCGTGCCGTTCCTGGCCGCGTACGGGACGTCCAAGGGCGGCGTCGTCGCCCTCACCCGGAGCCTGGCCGCCGAGTGGGCGGCGGTCGGCGTACGCGTCAACGCGATCTGCCCCGGCCCCGTCTGCACCGACCTCAACCGCCCCTTCTGGGAGCACCCGGCCGCCCGCGAGCAGACCGCCGCCATCGTGCCGATGCGCCGCTGGGGGCAGCCCGAAGAGGTCGCCGCCGTCGCGGTGTTCCTCGCCTCGCCGGCCGCCTCATACATCACCGGGCAGATTCTCGCAGTCGACGGAGGCCAGTCGGCCGTTTAAATTCGCGTAAACAAACGGAATTGCGGACGCCGCTTGTCGAGATTGTGTGTGCGAGTCAAACTTTCTCTTCAAGGGCCGTGGCAGGCGCTGTTAGAAAGCCCGCCATGGAGCAGGTAAGGAAGATCATCGATGACTGGCGTAACCGGATCGAGGACCATCCACTGCACCAGTGGCTGGTCGAGGAAGAGGACGCGGAGCCGGAAAAGAAACTCTGGTTCTCGCTGTACTTCACGAACTTCATCATGTATTTCCGCGAACTGAACATCTACCACATCGCCTACGACTCGACGACGCTCGGCGGGTCAGGCGGCACCGCGGTCGGCACCGCGATCGGCACCGCGATCGGCACTGCCGTCGGCGCAGGCGTCGGCACCGCAGGCGGCACCGCGGGAGGCGGCGGCTCGCCGCCGCCCGCGCTGGACGCCCCGCGTGCCGCGCTGACCGGCCACGCCGACGAAGACATGACCCACTCGCGGCTGTTCATGGCGGACTTCAAGACCCTCGGCTGGGACGACCTGTTGGAGTGGCGGCCGTCGGAGGTCTTCCACTGGCTCTTCAGCAGCGAGGTCAACGAGCAACTGCGCCGCCGCACCACCGCGATCACCAAGCTCTACATCGAGGCGCAGGACCCCGCCGTGCGCTACGCCGTCGTCGAGGCGATCGAGGCCTGCGGCAACGCCCTGTTCCGGCACACCTCGCAACTCGCCGACCGCTACACCGCCAAGACCGGCCGCGAACTCGTCTACTGGGGCCAGTACCACCTCGAACGCGAGACCGGGCACGCCGTCGAGGACGAGCACGAGGCCGTGTTCGCCGACATGGAGCTCACCCAGGAGCAGCGCGACGACGCGATCCGGCTCGCGGTGCGCGCCTTCGAACTCATCGACGAGCAGAACAGCCACATGCTGCAACTGGCCCAGGAGACCCTGTCGCAGGGCGGGTTCGCGTTCCGCCGCCGCACGCAGGCCAGTCCGCCCACGGCCGTCGAGGCCATCGAGCGCGAAGGCGACTACCAGGCCGACGCCCTGTGGCCGGAGGGCTACTCGTTCAACTTCTGGCCCACCGACCCGCATCCCACGCAGCAGCCGCTCGTCGCCGCGCTGCGGAACGAGACCGACAAGGTCGCGGACTCCGGCGTCCTCGACTTCTTCCGCGTCGACGACCTCGACGAGGGCGAGGCCCGCCTGCGGCTCGCGCTGCTGTTCATGGCGACCGACACCACCGGTACCCCGACCGTGTACCGGCACATGGTCCCGTACGCGTTCCCGGCCACTCCCGCCGAACGCGCCGTCAACCGCCTTGCCGCACGCTTCGGTTCGCGCTCCAAGATGCTGTACGTCGACTGGCACTCGCTCGGCCTCGACGACCGCCTCGACTGGCCGGTGAGCCGCACCCTGGAGTTCATCTACCTCGACCGCGCCACCGAGACGCACCGCGACCTGCGTGCCGTCGTCACCCACCACATCGACGTCACCACCGACCCGCTGCTGCGCTACTGGACGGTCGTCGCGCTGAAGAAGATGACCGCGACGTACGCCGACGCGGTCGGGTCGCTCGCCCGCCGCGTCGAGGAGAAGACCGGCCTGCCGCTGCCGTACCTGACGCTCAAGCGCACCCCGCACGAGCCGGCCATGGAGCCCGACCCGCAGGCCGACGCCGTCCGGTTCGACACGTGGGCCGCCTCGCCGGAGACGGTCGATGCGGCGCGCGCCGCCATCGAGGGCATCGCCACGTCCATCTTCATCCGCTACAACCGCATGCTCGACTCGCGGCGGCAGCGCGACTACCCCGAGGTCGCCTGATGGCAGAGGACCCGACGCCCGGCGCGGTGAAGGCCGTTGTCTTCGACGTCGGCGGCGTGCTCGCGCACCCGCCCGGCGGGCCGATGGCACCGCCCAAGGACTTCTTCGGTCCGTCCGACGCCGACAGCGACCACCCGTGGCACCGCCTCGAACGCGGCGAGATCACCCTCACCGACCTGTTCCGGGCCGCGATGTCCGGCGAGGTGCCGGGCGGCATGCCGCTGCCTCCCATGCCGCCGGGCATGCCCATGCCCCCGATGCCCCCGCCGGGGGCCGGCGGGCCGGGCGGGCCGGGCGGGTTTCCCGGCGGCTTCCCCGGCGGGCTTCCGGGAGGCGCGTCCGGTGGATTTCCGGGCGGCCCGCCGGGCGGACTCCCGCCCGGGATGCCGCCGTTGCCCCCGCCCGGGGCACCCCTGCCGCCGGGTATGCCGCTGCCGCCCCCGTTCACGCTCGACGACGCGTACCTCGGCCTCGCCCGCGACCTGGCCGCGGCAGGCGTGCCGCTCGCCCTGTGCACCAACGCGGTACGCGAGCTGGAACCGCTCTGGTGGGACCTCCACCCGTGGTCGGAGCTGTTCCCGGTCATCGTGCGCTCGTACGAACTCGGCGCCCGCAAGCCTGATCCGCGGATGTACCACGCCGTGCTCGAAGGCCTCGGGACCGCGGCCGCCGAGACCCTCTTCGTCGACGATTCGCCCGCCAACATCGCGGCCGCCGCCGAACTCGGCTTCGCCACCGTCCTCGTCGCGGGCGAACCGCGGGACGTCGCGGCCCTGGTGTGGCAGGCGGTCGGCCTCGACGACCCCGGCTCGACGGCCACGCGTTCCGGCGCCCCGGCGGAATCGGCACGCGAAGCCGAATCGGCGCGCGAAGCGGCTCCTTCGTCGCCGGCGGCGGGGGGGACGGGACCCGCCGCGGTCGCCGCGCCGCCGGTGGAGTCGGCATCCCCCGCCGACCCGCCCGGCCTGGTCCAGGACTTGTCCGCAAGCGCGAACGACGTCCTCGTGGCGGTACGGGAGTTCGCCGCGACGCTCGCACCGCGCGCGGCCGAGGTGGAAGCGACAGGCCGCGTGCCCGACGACATAGTCGCCGGTCTGCGCGCCACCGGACTCCTCGGCGCGCTGTTCCCCACCCACCTCGGCGGCCCCGGAATGACGCCGTATCAGATCGTGACCGCGATCGAGGAGTTGGCGTACGCCGACGCCTCGGTCGCCTGGTGCGCCGCGATCGGCATCGACGCCGGGCTGTGTGCGATGCACTGGGACGACGAGCAGGTACGGGCGGCCTTCCCCTCGCCCGACCGCCTGCTCGCCGCCGTGCTGCCACCGCTCGGCCGGGGCCGCCGGGTCGCCGGCGGATACCGCGTGTCGGGCCGCTGGGCGATGGCGAGCGGCATCCAGGCCGCCGACCACGTCCTTTGCGGCATCCTCGCCGAGGACGACACGCCCTCGTGGCGTGTCGCGCTGCTCGACACGTCGGCGGCACGGGTGTTGGAGACGTGGAACACCACCGGGCTCCGCGGCACGGGGTCGCACGACTTCGAGGTGCACGACGCGTTCGTGGCCCGCGAGAACACCTTCGTGTTCACCGATCCGCCGATCCGCACCGAGCCGTTGTACGCGACGGCGGACCACCTCGTCGCGAAGATGGCGGGAGTCGCACTCGGCATCGGGCGGGCGGCGCTCGACGCCACCCGCGCCCTGCTCCTCGACAAGACCGATTCGATGACCCGTCAGAAGGTGGGCCGCAACCCGCGGGTGCAGGCCGGCTTCGCGCAGGCGGAGACCCTGGTCGGCGCGGCCCGGGCGTACGTGCGCACCACGCTGGAGGACAGCTGGGCGACCCTGGCCGCGGGCGGCACACCCGAGCGCGGACCGGGAGCGCTCGCGCGCCGGTACGCCTTCCGCGCCTGCCGGGAGGCCGTCCAGACGCTGTACGACCTGGCGGGGTCGAACGCCGTCTACACCGACCGCACGCCCCTGGACCGGCAGTTGCGGGACATCGTCACGGCGGCGCAGCACATCGCCGTGCAGGACCGCATGTTGGAGGCGGTCGGCGACCTGCGTCTCGGGGGTGAGCCGTTCTCGCCGTTCCTGTGACGCGTTGGATGCGTGTGACGGCGTGAGACGAGCCGTCGTCGAGTCGGCCGTGCGCCGTGCCCGTGGGAAGACAGGAAGCGGGCGCGGCACACGGCCGACGGTCTCTCGCTCAGGGGATGAGCACGATCTTTCCGCGGCCATGCCCCGCTTCGACGATCCGATGCGCCTCCGCGGCCTCGGCGAGCGGCAGGCGCTGCCGTACGTGGACCGCGAGCGTCCCCTTCTCGTACAGGTCGACCAACTCGCCGAGCCGGGCCGTCGTCCGGGCGCCGGGCCCGCCGCGCAGACCGACGACACCGAGCCGCTCGGCACCCTCGAAGTCGATGATCGTGCCGATGCGCGAACGGTCGGAGACCAGTTCGACGGACGCGTCCAGCGCCCCGCGCCCGGCGGCGTCGAGCACGGCGTCCACACCCTGCGGGGCCGCGGCCCGCACCCGCGCGACCAGGCCGTCGCCGTACGCCACCGGGGTCGCACCGAGCGCCCGCACGTAGTCGTGGTTCGCCTCGCTCGCGGTGCCCACGGCCACGGCGCCCCAGGCGACGGCGAGTTGCACCGCCGCCGTACCGACCCCGCCCGCGGCGGCGTGCACCAGGACCGTGTCGCCGGGGCCCACCCGCAGTTCGCGCAGCGCACGGTGCGCGGTCTGGCCGGACGCCGACATCACCCCCGCGACCTCCCAGGGCATCGAGGCGGGCTTGCGGACCACCTGGTCGACGGGCACGACCACGGCCTCGGCGTACGAACCCAGCATCGACCAGCCCAACACCTCGTCCCCGGCGGAGAATTCGGTGACCCCTTCGCCGACCGCGTCGACCACGCCCGCGAATTCGTTGCCCGGCACGAGCGGGAGTTCGGCCGCCATCGACGGCGGCCCGAAGCCGCGGCGCAGCATCGTGTCCGCGGGCTGCACGCCGGCGGCACGCACCAGGATCCGGACGGTGCCCGGTCCCGGCCCGGGGGTGGGTACCTCCGTGAGCCGCAGCACGTCGGGCGTGCCGAATTCGGTGAGCAACACAGCGTGCATGAGCCACATCCCGTCGGATCCGGGCGCGGTCGCCGTACGCACCGCGCGCACCCCCACGATGCAACTTGAAGTTCGGTTCAAGTCAAGTGAATTGCGCGCGGGGCGGCGTCAGCGGGCGGCGAACGACCCGTCCGCCGCCACCGCGACACCCGCCTGGAAGCCGCCCGAACCGCAGTCCGGCCCGTTCGGGTACGACTCGGCCGGCGTCACGTCGGCCTCCCGGACCAGCACCTCGGCACCGGCCGCGTCGCTCAGCGTCAGCGACACCCGCAGCGGCGCGCCGGTCAGGCCGGGCATGTCGAGGAACCCGTTCTTCGCCCCGGTGGGGGTGGCCTGCGCCATGCACACCTCGCCGGTGCACGGCCCCGGGACGGAGACCGTGGACGGCGACAACCGCACCTCGGACTCGCGGCACACGTCCCCGGCACAGGCGCGCATGTGTGCGGTGGTGGTCCGCTCCGCGTACGCGGCCGCGATCTCCACCCCGACACCGATGCGCGTCCCGATCATCGTGCACTGCCGCGCTCCGCCGGACGACGAGGACGACCCGCAGCCCACCGCGAAGGCAAGCCCTGCCGCCAGCACACCCGATCGCATGGAAAGCCCTGTGGCCCAGCGCAATTCGCCCACTCCTTCGGCAGAACCGGAAACCGTGACCGGCTCCGGTGTGACGGAGCGGAGTCCGAGGCGGTTCCCACCGCCGGGTGCGACCGCGGTGCCGGCACCGCCGTGCGGCGCGGCGGTGCCGACACCGGGGCCGCTTCCGGGCTAGTCCGCGCTGACCTGCCGGTTCAGGGTCTGGGCCACCGGCTTGCCGGCGGCGTCGTACGCCACCAGGTCCACATTCCGTTCGGTGCCGGTCTTGTGCGGCACGACGAGCACGTAGAACGGCTCGGACACACCAGGGACGTGCTGGGGCTCCAGCTTCTCGGTCTTGCCGGTGTCCTTGAACGTCACGCGTACGTGGTCGACGTTCGGGGAAAGGAAGCCCCACGTGACGGCGCCCAAGGTGCCAAGGCTGAGGGCCGTGTGGTCCGGCTTGTCGTCGACTTCCAGGGTCAGGAAGTTGACCTGGCCCGGCACGACCTCCGCGGTGGCCCAGTTGGGAGTGGAGCCGCAGCTGGGCCCGCTGTTGCCGATCTTCGTGCCGTCGACCACGATCTCGAACGTCTCGCAGTACCCCTGGCGTGTCTCCGGTGCGCCCGTGGGCCGTCCCCCCGGCAGGACGTAGCTCTCCTCCTGGTACTCGCCCTCCGTCCGCACCCGGACCAGCTCCCAGCCGTGCCCCTCCAGTTGTCCGTCGGTGAGCTTCACCCGGCCCAGGTCCAGAGGATTGGGCGGCGTGGTCGACGGCTGCGGCGGTGCCGTGCTGGTCGGGGGCGGTGGTGGGATCGGGTCGGTCGCGGTCGACTCCCCGCCGCCGCCCGGCAGCGTGAACCCGGCCACGAGACCGGCCACCACCAGGACCGACGCGACCGAGCCCGCCACCGCGTTGCGGGTACGCCGACGCGCGCGCCCGCGGCGCACGATCGTCTCGTGCGGTGCCGGGATGTCCGGCAGGTCCCCGATGCCGAGCTCGAACCGCTCGCGCATCCACTGTCCTTCGTCACGACCGGTCATGGACCAGCTCCTCCGAGGTCTCGTGCGGGCTGGAGTGCCATTGCGGCCCGTCGAGCGCGGGGTTCGCGCGCAGCTTCGCGAGCCCCTTCGACGCCTGGCTCTTGACCGTGCCCACCGAGCAGCCGAGGATCTCGGCCACCTCCGTTTCCGGCAGGTCGTCCCAGTAGCGCAGGACGACGGCCGCGCGCTGTTTCGGCGGCAGCTGTGCCAGCGCCCGCATCAGCGCGTCCCGCTGCCCGATGCGCTCCGCCGAGTCCGCCTCGCCCCGCTCCGGGGCCTCCGCTCCCAGGAGCTGGGTGATGCGCTTCTTGCGGAACCTCGCGGCGTTCGCGTTGACGAGCATGCGGCGCAGGTACGCGTCGGGGCTGTCCGCGGACTGCACGCGGTGCCAGGCGCCGTACACCCTCACCAGGGTGTTCTGCGCCAGGTCCTCGGCCTCGCCGTGGTCGCCGGTCAGCAGGTACGCCGTGCGCACGAGCCGCGCCCAGCGTGCCTGGACGAACTCGTGGAACCGTGCTGCCTCGTCCGGGCTCAATCGGCACCTCCTTCATGCAGCACGAGTACGGGCCGGGCGGTGCGGGTTGCCTGCCGGCGGGGAGAAAATCGGAAGAGCTTTCCGGGCGGATGTGCGGGGACTGCCCGGAGTGCCACGAGGGGCCCGGACGCCACTGGCGTCCGGGCCCCTCGTGAACGACGTGCCGGATCAGGTTAACCCCAGGCCGGCCCCGGGTCAGCCCGCCGCGATCCCGGCGACCAGCAGGCCGCCCGCGACGATTCCGGCCAGGCCGCGCACGTGGTTCATGCGCGTCCAGTCGACCAGGTACGCGGCCCACATGCGGTCCGCCTCGGGGGTGCCGGCCGTCACCTTGTCCAGCGCCTCGTTGCGCGGCACGTGGTAGCCGACCGTGAGCATGAAGCCCGCGACCAGGTACGTCGCCGCCCCCGCGACCAGGAAGCCGGAGTAGTCGCCGTTCCAGTCGACCAGCGCCCAGATCCCGAGCCCCAGCGACGCCACGGTGGTGCCCATGAACACGGACAGGAACCGGAAGCTGATCGCGGAGCGGTTGATGCCCTGCATCACCCCCGTCGCGTCCTTGGCGGGGACCTGGGCCAGGCCCGGCATCACGAGTACCGAGAATCCGTAGAAGACGCCGCCCATGGCGAGGCTGCCGAGCGCGGTGGCCAGCGTCAGTGCGAACAGGGTTCCGTCCATGGTGCTGCCCTCCGGGCATTCGGTCGCGGTTTCGGCGGTCGGCGGTTGTCGGCCGTCGGTCGGTCGGGGTTGCCGGTCAGGCGGTCCAGGCGCCGGTGGCCGCGGCGTCCCGGGCGAAGTCGGCGAAGTCGCGCGGCTCGCGGCCGAGCGCACGCTGCACGCCGTCCGACAGGTGCGCGTTGCGTCCGTCCAGGACCTCGGTGAACAGGTAGGTCAGGAACCCGACCGTCTCCGCGTCCAGGCCGGCCTCCTCGGTCAGCACCGCCGCGTAGGCGTCCATCGGGACCGTCACGTACGCGATCTCGCGCCCGGCCGCCGCACCGATCTCGGCCACCGCCTCGGCGAAGCTGATCAGCCGCGGCCCGGTGACCTCGTAGACCTCGCCGCTGTGGCCGTCCTCGGTGAGCGCGGCCACCGCGACGTCCGCGATGTCCTCGACGTCGATGAAGGGCTCCTTGACGTCGCCGACCGGCAGCGCGACCTCGCCGGCGAGGATCGGCTCGACCAGGAAGTTCTCGTTGAAGTTCTGGGCGAACCACGAGGCCCGCACGACGGTCCACTCGGCCCCGGCCGCCTCGGCCACGACCCGCAGGCGCTCCTCGGCGTCCTGCGCCTCGACCTCGCCGCGGCCGGAGAGCAGCACCAGGCGGCGTACGCCGGAGCCGACCGCGGTCTCGGCGAACGCGGCGACCGCGTCGGGGGCGCCCGGGACCGCGAGGTCCGGCACGTACGTGATGTAGACGGCGGAGACGTCGGCGACCGCCGCCTTCCACGTCGACGGGTCGTTCCAGTCGAACGGGATCGCGGCGTTGCGCGAGCCGATCCGGATGTCGGTGCCGCGGGCCGCGAGGCGCTCGGCGACGCGGCGCCCGGTCTTGCCGTTGCCGCCCAGAACCAGGATGGTGTTCGTCATTTCGGGCTCCTCAGCTCGATGGTCCGTGTGGTGGTCCGTGCTCTTTCCTGACTCAATTCAAGCTCGCGAGCCTGAGACGGAACATAGCTGAGGAGCCAGATTCCATATTCCATCGTCTCGCGCACGCGGACTTGGCTGCGCGTTGCGGATGATGCACAACCCCGCACGTATGCCCACAACCCTGTGCACAGGGATTGGGGGTTCAGCCCATCAGGCCGCCCATCCATTCCTCGATGGCGTCCGGATCGCGCGGCAGCGCGGCGGACATCAGGCGGGCGCCGTCCTCGGTGACCACCAGGTCGTCCTCGATCCGGATGCCGATGCCGCGCAGCTCGGGCGGCAGCGTCTCGTCGTCGGGCTGGAGGTAGAGGCCCGGCTCGACGGTCAGCACGTGGCCCACCTCCAACTTGCCGTCGAGGTACGTCTCGGCGCGCGCCTTGGCGCAGTCGTGCACGTCCATGCCGAGCATGTGGCCGCTGCTGCACAGCGTGTAGCGGCGGTGCAGCCCGCTCTCCGGGCGCAGCGACTCCTCCGCACCCACCGGCAGGACGCCCCACTCGTGCAGCCCGGTCGCGATCACCCGCATCGCCGCCTGGTGGAAGTCGCGGAAGCTGGCACCCGGCCGCAGCGCGTCGATGCCCGCCTGCTGGGCGTCCAACACCAGCTGGTAGACGTCGCGTTGCGCGCTGCTGAAGCGTCCGGACAGCGGCAGCGTGCGGGTGATGTCGGCGGTGTAGAGCGAGTCGGTCTCTACGCCCGCGTCCAGCAGCAGGAGCTTGTCGGGGTCGAGCGCGCCGTCGTTGCGGATCCAGTGCAGCACGCAGGCGTGGGCTCCGGACGCCGCGATCGTCTCGTAGCCGGTGCCGTTGCCCTCGGCGCGGGCGCGCAGCCGGAACACGCCCTCGATCCAGCGCTCGCCGCGCGGATGGCGCAGGGCCCGCGGCAGCGCGCGTACGACGTCCTCGAAGCCCGACGTGGTGTGGTCGACGGCCAACTGGAGCTGCGCGACCTCCCATTCGTCCTTGATAAGACGCATCTGCGAGAGGTACGAGGCCAGTTCGAGGTTCTGCTCGGTGTCCCCGCGCACCGGCACGACCGCGTCGACCGCGGGGTCCTCGCCGGACAGCACGCGCGTGGCGACGTTCGGGCCGCGGAACAGGTCGGGGAGCCGGTCCAGGTGCACGGTCTCGATGCCGAGCAGGGCGGACGCCTCGTCGAGGGTCGGGCGGCGGCCGACCCAGAACTCGCCGTACCGGCGGTCCCGGAAGAACTCCCCGGAGTCGCGCGGCGAGCGCGGACGCAGGTAGAGCCGCGCCTCGTGGGTGCCGCCGACCGGCTCCATCACCAGCACGCCGCCCGGCTCCTGCTCACCGGTCAGGTACGCGTACGCCGTGTGCGGGCGGAACCGGTAGTCGTCGTCGTTGCTGCGCACCTTCAGCACACCGGACGGGACCACCAGGCGCTCGCCCGGGAACCGCGAGGACAGCCGGGCCCGCCGCTTGGCGGTCCACGGCGCGATCTCGGCCAGGGCGAGGTCCGGCAGCGGGCTGGGCGCCCAGCCGCCGCTCATGAACGCCGCGAGCGCGTCCGAGACCGGCAGGTCGTGGCTGCCGGTGTGGAAGCGGTCGGCCGGTGCGGGGGCGGCTGCCGCGGGGTCGGCGGGCCGGGACGGGTCCTGGGTCACAGGTTCCTCCAGTCGGTGGTGGCGTGCCCCCCGGGTCGGCGGCGGGGCACGGGCGGCCGGGTCACTGCCGGGCAACCGCGGGGCGGCTGCGGGATGCGGCATATTCCGGGCAATCAGGCGGTAGCCGTCACGCTACCGCCTTGCCGGACGGGGCCCGGAAGTGGCATACCACCGACAGGGCGTGGGCGGCGAGGACGACCGCGAAGCGGATGCGTTCCCGCCACTCGCGCCCGAAGTGCGGTCCGGCGGGGCGGCGGCGCGGGCAGTAGCCTGCCCGGATGGAGGAACAGCCCGCGAGTGTCGACCGCATCGGCGGATTCGCCCCCGCAGCCGGAACCGGGTCGCTGAACCTGCCCACGGTCCAGGAGCACCGCAGCCTCCGCGACCAGGTGACCCACGCGCTGCGTGCCGCGCTCATCGCGGGTGAACTGCGGCCCGACGTCATCTACTCGGCGCCGACCCTCGCGGCGCAGTTCCGCGTCTCGGCGACGCCGGTGCGCGAGGCCATGCTCGATCTCGCCAAGGAGGGCCTGATCGAGGTCGTCCGCAACAAGGGGTTCCGGGTCACCGCCCTGTCCCGGCGCGACCTGGACGAGTACACCGAGATCCGGGCGCTGATCGAGGTCCCGGTGGCGGTACGGCTGGCCGGGAGCCCCGACCGCGCGGCGCTGGAGGCCCTGCGCCCGGTGGCCGCCGCGATCGTCCGGGCCGCCGAGGCCCGCGACCTCATCGGCTACCTGGAGGCCGACGGGCAGTTCCACCTGGGGCTGCTGAGCCTGGCGGGCAACCGGCGCCTCGTCGACGTCGTGGGCGACCTGCGCAAGCGCTCCCGGCTGCACGGCCTCGACAGCCTCGCCGCCCGCGGCGCGCTGGTCGCGTCGGCGCTGGAGCACGAGGGCATCCTCGACCTGATCATCGCGGGCGACACCGCGCGCGTCGCCTCCGCGATGCACGAACACCTGGGCCATATCCGGTCGTTGTGAGCGACCCGGAATCCGCGGCGGGTGGACCCCGGACAGGGCGGGACACCGCCGGTGTCGGCCCGCTCCACGTCGGTGAGTGGCCGGAACACACCTCCGCCGGGGGTGGCCGCACCGTAGCGTGGGACCTGTCGACCCGGGTGCGACCGACGAGTGCAGGGGGTACGAGGTGGAACCGATACCGGCGGCTTTGCTCGGCGCCGTCGCCACGGGTGCCGGGGGCGAGGACGCCCCGGACGCGTGGGTCGCCCTGCGGACGCTGGTACGCCGGACCTCCCGCCGCTCCGGTACCGCGGGGGACGCCGCCCTGACCGCGTTGGAGGGCTCGCCGCACGACCCCGCGAGGGCCGAGGCGCTGTCCCAGGTCCTGGCCGCCCGCGCGCACATGGACCCGGAGTTCGGCGCCGCGCTCACCGACTGGCTGCTCACGTGGGGCGCGAAGACCGTGCTGCCCGGTGCCGGTGCCGGTGCCGGTGCCGGTGCCGACACCGCCGACCCGTCCCGCCCGCACGCCAGGGGCCACCAGGGCTGAACCGCCGGTACGGCGGCGTCCGGCCTCCTCGGGACCGCTCAGGACTTCGCGTACGCGGCCGGGGGCTCGCCGACGGCCGCGGTGAAGTCCCGGGTCAGGTGCGACTGGTCGGAGTACCCGAGATCCACGGCCAGGGCCGCCCAGTCGACGCGGCTGCCCTGCCGGGCGCGTTCGGCCGCCTCGTGCAGCCGGGCCCGGCGCAGCACCCATTTGGGGGACGCACCGACGTACTCCGCGAAGAGGCGCTGGAGCCGGCGTACCGGGACGCCGAGCAGGTCGGCCACCTCGTCCACGCGGACCAGCGACGGCTCGGCCGTGATGCGCGCGACCATGTCCGCGACGGTGTCCGCGACCGGGTCCGGCCCGGGCAGCCGGGCGAGCAGGAACTCTTCGGCGGCGGCCACCATTTCGGCGTCGTCGTCGGTGGACAGCACCGCCCGCTGGGTGTCGAGGACACCCGCGTCGAACAGGTCGGTCGCGGGGACGACGCGGTCCACGAGGTCCGCGACGGGCCGGTCCAGCAGCGGGCGGAAGGCGCCCGGGCGGAAGCGGGCGCCGAGCACGTGGCCGCGTCCGCTGATGCGGCGCAGGAACGGCCCGCGCACGATGCCGTAGACCGACGGGTGCGGCTCCTCGAAGACCAGGTGCACGTTGGGGTGGGAGAGGGTCTTGGACTCGTGCGAGGCCTTGCCGCGCAGGTCCCACGCGACCACCCAGTAGTACTCGACGAAGCGGGCCACCGCCGCGCTCGGCTCGTGCCGGTCGAGCCGGATCTTGGTCGCCATGAGCTCGGGGTACAGGACTCCGCGCCCCATATCCTCCGGCTTCGTCCCCTCGGTCATGCCGACAGGGTAGCTGTCGCGTTTCTTCAAGATCCGGCGTCCGCGGTTTTCCTACGCTGAGGCCATGGACCTGCACAAACACCTCTCCGCAAGCGCCGCGGAGGCGGCCCGCGTGGCCCGCGGCGCCGCCCCCGGCCGACTCGACGGCCCCACCCCCTGCGCGGACATGGACACCCGCGCCCTGCTGAACCACTGGATCCTCTACACGGCGTACGGCCTCGAGAAGCGTGCGCTGCGCGAGCCCCTTCCGGCGGAGTGGCTCGAACGCGACTTCACCGCCGAGCCCGACTGGGCCGAGGCGTACGCCGCGCAGCTGGACCGCGCGGTCGCCGCCTGGTCCGACCCCGCCGTCTGGGAGGGCGAGATACCGCTCGGCGAGGGCTTCGTGATGCCCGCACCGGAGATAGCCAGGATGATCCTCAAGGAACTCGTGGTGCACGGCTGGGACGTGGCCAAGGCGACCGGCCAGGAGATCGGGTGCGCTCCGGAGACGGCCGAGGCCGTTCTTGCGGTGGTCGAGGAGTACGCCGAGTCGTACCGCGAGTACAAGGGCTTCGCCGACCCCGTCGAGGTGCCCGCCGACGCCTCCGCGCTCGACCGTGCGCTGGCCCTGTCCGGCCGCGACCCGGGATGGCGGCCGGACGCGGCGCGGTGAACCGCGGGCCGGGGCGCGGATCCGGCCGGGAGGCCGTGTCGGCGCACCTACTCCCGGGGGAGTAGTCGCGCGTACCGCGACGACCGCCCCGCCTGCGGTGAGAGCAGGACGAGTGCCTTCCGGTGCCGGACGTTTCGCCGGCCCCGGAGCGGAAGCCTTGAGGACGTCGGCAGGACACGTCCCCAGGAGGCATCGTGAGCACGGTTTCGACACCCTCGGCAACGCAGCGCTCGGCGCGGCCCCCGGCCCCCGAGGCCGGCAAGCGGTCCCGCGCGACCGGAACCACCGGGACCGGAACCGCCACGACCGGGACCGGAACCACCGCCGGGGCGCCGGCCGCCCGGCGCAACCCGCGGCACTTCTCACGCGGCGTGCGCCGCGCGGTCAACTCCGCGCACGTCGTCACCGCGGTCGGACTGGTCGGCGTCGAACTGGTCATGATCATGCTCGGGCTGATGGCCCGGAACACCGGCGACGACGCGGTGCGGCACATGACGTACGAGACGATGCGCGGCCTCGTCTACGCCGCCGGGATCCCGCTCGCCGTCCTCGCCCTCGTGTCCGGCGTGATCCTGTGCCTGCGCACCCCGTGGGGGCTGTGGAAGCACCTGTGGATCCAGGTGAAGATCGTGCTGCTGTTCCTGGTCATCGGGATCGGCGCGGGCGCCGTCTCGCAGTGGATCCGCACGCTGGAGGACAAGAGCGCGCCGGGGGCGGACGCGTCCGGCCTCGCCACCTTCCAATGGCTGCAACTCGGCGGCGTGGGCGTGCAGATCACCGCACTCGTGGTCGCGACGTTCCTGTCCGTCTACAAGCCGTCAGGCTCCCGCCGGGTCTCCGGCGAGCGGCGCGGCGGCCGTGCCGACCGGGGGTAGCGGGTCGGTGGTCCAGTCCGGGTGGTTGGGCATCGGAGGCGTGGCGGTCCCGTACAGCCACGCCTCCAGGAACGGGGCCATGTCGCGGCCCGCGACGATCGAGGCGATGTCGACGAAGTCCAGGGTGCTCGCGCCGCGCCCCCGGAACCACGACAGGAACGTGCGCTCGATGTCGCCGAAGACGGCCTCGCCGACCTCCTCGCGCAGCGCGTACAGCACCAGCGCCGAGCCGTCGTAGCGCATGCGCTTGAACAGCGCGGGCTCCGTCGGTGCGGCGGGCGCGCCGAAGTCGCGGCGCCAGATGTCGTGTTGGCGGTAGGCGTCGCGCATCCGGTCCTCGAACCGGTCGCCGCCGTGCTCCTCGGAGTACAGCCGCTCGTAGAACCGCGCGTGACCCTCGCTCAGCCACAGGTCGGACCACGTCGCGATGCCCACGTCGTTCCCGAACCAGTGGTGCGCCAGTTCGTGCACCATGGTCCGCTCCGCCGCCACCCGGTCGCCGGTCAGTTCGGCGCCCGGCACCAGCGACAGCGTCTGCGTCTCCAGCGCGACCGCGAGGTCGGTGTCCGCGACCAGCAGGCCGTAGGTGTCGAACGGGTACGCGCCCAGCCGCTCCGTCAGCCAGTCCAAGTGCCCCGGCGTGAGCGCCCGGTTCGCCGCCGTCGCGTCGACGAGGCCGGGCGGCACCGCGTCGCGCAGCCTGACCCCGCCGGGCCCGGCCGACTCCACGATGTCGTAGCGGCCCACCGCGAACTGCACGAGCTGGCCGGCGACGGGGGTCGGGGAGTCGTACGTCCACCGCGTGCGGCCCGGCCCGTCCGGCACCCGCTCGGTCAGCGTGCCCGCCGCGACCGCCTGCACGTCGTCCGGCGCGGTGATCCTGACGGTCATCGGGGAGCGCACGCTGGGGTGGTCGTTGGCGGGGAACAGCAGTTGGGTGCCGTTCGGCTGCGGGTAGACCACGGTGCCGTCGGGGGTGGGGATCCAGCCGTAGTCCTCGATCGCGTCCTCGCGGTGCCGCATGAGCGTCGGGTCGGCGGTGTACTCGACGCGGACCCGGAACACCCGGCCGCGCTCCAGCGTGCCGGACGGGGTGACCACCAACTCGTCGCCCTCGCGCACCGCGTCGACGGGCCGGTCGTCGATCAGGACGCGGCCGAGGGTGTTGCCGGCGAAGTCGAGGTTGAAGCGCGACAGTGCCTTGTCGGCGGCGATGTCGATCGTCGCCACCGCCGGGAAGCCGGTGCGCGGCGCCTGCCATTGGAGGTCCAGTGTCGTGCGCTGGACGGTGTAACCGCCGTTGCCGCTCAGCGGGAACAGCGGATCGCCGAGGCCCGCGCTCCCCGGCGTGCCACCCTTGGCGCCGGCCTCGGCCTCGGCGGCGGCGTGCGGCAGGAGCAGCAGCAGTGCGGCCCACGCCGCGACGGCCGGAGCGGTACGGCGGCGGGCACGGCGGCTGGTGGCGCGGCGGTCGCGGCGGGTCGGGCGCATGCCGACGAGGCTGACCGAGCCGGGCGGCCCGCGCCCGGTGACATGCCGTGTCACCGGGGCGGACCACCCGATTGCGGTAAGCCAGGCCGCACTACCCGCGGCTCATCCCGCCGCGCGCGGCTGGAAGGCGTAGACGTCCGCGTCGCCCGAGCGGGTGGTCTGGGACGGGAGCCGCCCGTACGCCGCCCGGTACAGCGAGCCGAAGCGGCCCAGGTGGCTGAAGCCCCAGCGCAGCGCGATGCCGGTCACCGTGTCGTCGCTGCGGCCCTCGGCCACCGCGAGCAGGTCGGCGTGCGCCCCGGCGAGCCGGACGTGCCGCAGGTGGGCGAGCGGTGTGACGCCGAGGTGGGTGCGGAACTTCTCCTGGAGCGTGCGCACGCTCATGTGCGACGCCGCCGCGATGTCCGCGACCGAGATGGGCTCGGACGCGTGCTCCTCGCAGAACGCCAGCGCGCGGCGCAGCGCCACCGGAGCACCGACCGGACCGCCGCGCAGCGTGCCGCCGCTGAGCGTGTGCGGCTGGCAGGCCAGCAGCCCGTGCACCAGCATCTGCTCGAAGTGCGCGGCGGCGTCGGGGGAGCGGGTCAGCAGCCCGGAGTCGACCATCGACCCGAAGCTGTGCGCCAGTGAAAGCCACTGCCGCACCTCGTCGTTGGCGCTGTCCAGCAGGGGGTCGAAGCGCAGCGGCGCGTTCTCGGCCGGGTCGTCGGCGTACGGCCGGATCGCCGCGTCCACGACGCGGCGCGGTATCCGCAGGACCAGCGCCGTGGTGTCCGGCGCCCAGCGCGCGATGACCTCCTGGCCCGGACCGGTGACGACCGGGGAGAGCGGCATCTCGCGGCCGTCCACGATCAACTGGCCGCCGCCGCAGTGCAGCAGGTGCACGAGGTAGACCGGGGCCTGGGCGTCGAAGCGCAGTTCGGCGTGCGCGCCGTAGCCGATCTGGTAGAGGGCGATCTCGCCGCGGTGCAGCACGCGCAGCTTCGCGCGCACCGCGCCGGTGCCGGGGACCCGCAGGCGGTGCGGGATGACGTGCGAGCCGACCGCGTGGTGCATGAGGCGCGGCTCGGTGCCCTGGTAGAGGACGCGCCCGCGCGGCGGGAGGCCGGAGGCGGGTGCGGCGGCGGGCTGCGGGGTGCGGCGGCCGGGGACCGGCGCCGAACTGCGCGGCGCGGGAACCGGGGCGGTCGGCCGGCGTCCGCCGAGGGCACCCGGCGGTACGGCGGCGGCACGGGCGCCGGCCCGCGGCGCGGCGTCGCCGAGCGGGGCCGGGCGGTCGGTGGCGACTCCGGTGCGCCGACCCTGTAGTGGTTGCGACGACCCGGGCGTCGCGGCGACGAGCATGGGGCGGGGGTAAGCCGTGGCGGGCATGGGGGACTCCTGCCTGGAGATCACGTCGTACTGGTTCCTGGGGCTTGGGCGCAGGTCGGGGGCGGGCCCAAAAGGTGGAGCTATGCGGTGCTTTCGGTGCTGTGGTGCCGGTGCGGCGGTGGTGGTGACGGTGGTGACGGTGGTGATGGGAAGGTGCGGCTCACGACGCCCTGCGGCGGTCGGTGAGTGCGTGCGGTTCCCGAGCGCGGTCGGCCACCTGTAGCGCGAGCCACAGATCCGCCTCGGCGTGTGGACCGTGCAACAGGTCGAGGCCGAGCACATTCCCGATCCTGGTCAGGCGCTTGCGGGCGCCCGGCACGGTGAGGCACAGCGCGTCTGCCGTCGTCGACAGCCGCGTGTCGTGCGCCAACCAGACGCGCAACGTGCCCGCGTCGGATCCGGACAGCCCGCCGGCCAGCGGGCGCAGTCCGGCGAATGCCCAGCCGTCCAGCGCCGGATGGTCCAGCGGGAGACGTGCTCCCGGGACCACCGGTGCGGCGGGCCCCGTCTCGGGACGGCCGTCCCGAGGCAGTGCCACGACGCGAAGGGCGAGCGAGAGCTGCGCACGATCGCCGATCCGGCGCAGATCCCGGTCGAGCAGTGCCTCGATGAGGCGCAGCCGACCGCTGAGGGTGTTGCGGTGGATGCCGAGCCGCGTTCCGGCGCCGCGCCGGTCCGCCAGCCAGGCACCGAGGGTCTCGAGCAGTTCGCCGGCCTCCGGGTCGCCACGTCGGCGAGCCCGGTGTGCCGCGAGTGGTGCGAGCTGCTCCCGTGCCCACGCGTCGGCCTGACCGGCCATCAGCAGCTCGGGGGCGAGCCACGCGTGGAACCCGGCATAGCCACCGGCCGCCAACCGGGCGGCGGTGAGGGCGTGCCGGGCCTGCTCGAAGGCGGTCGGCACGGACGCCAGGTCGACGGCCGAGGAGGCCCCGACCCGGCAGTGCGGGTACACCCGGATCAACTCGCGTGCGACACGCCGCGCAACGTCGTCGTCGCCGTCCCGCTCCCCGGCCGGAAGCAGAACTGCGATCGGCGACGCTTCGCCGGTGTCACGGACGATCCAGGTGCCCTCGGGTGCGGTGCGCCGCAGGAGTTCCGCGACGTCGTCCCCCTGGTTCCGGTCGCACGCAACGGCCATGACGCGTGCGGTCCGGGGCAGGGGGCAGTCGAGTGCGTCGGCCATCGTCGCCGCGGCCAGGGGCTGTTCGCCGCAGAGCAGCCCCCATACCGCGCGCCGCTGGCGCCGTTCGGCGTCGTCGACCAGGCGTACCGCTTCGGCGTACCGCCGGGCGGCCCAGTCGGCGAGGTCCACGGGCGAGGCGGCATCGCCGCCGGGTCCCGCCGCGGAGCCGGGGAACACGGCGGATGCCTGATCGAGCACATTGTCCAGGCGTCCCACGTGTCCCATGTCGTCTCCCGTCGGCCGGTCCGAGCGCCGAGGCCGGCGCCTTCTGGCGCCGCCGGTGCTGCCGGTGATCACCGTCTCTCCTGTCGTTGCCACGCGCCTACAGGAAAGGACCGCAGATTCTGAGGGGAAACCCGTGGGGCGCGTGATGGAGTTGCTGAGGGTCCCGCAGACTGGGTAACGGCGGGCAGCCTCCGTACGGTTGAGCAGTATCCGAAGCTGCACGCTCGCTTATAAGGTCGAGACGGTTATCCGAACCGGGTAAACTCACCGGTAACTTCATGCTCTGTGTGGTGCGAAGTACGGTGCTTGGGGGGTTTTGACACATGCCGCAAACGGGCCGGGACAGCCCCCTTCCGGATGCTCTCCTGACCAGTCCGCCGATGCGCGACGCGTGCGCCGAGCGCGATGTCGGCGCGATCTTCGCGCTCGCGCGCGACCACGCCGGCATGAGCCTGAGCCGTCTCGCGCGGCTGTGCGAGATGACCCCGAGCCGCGTCGGCGAGTACATCAAGGGCCGGGCACGCGTACGCCAGCAGCACGTCGTCGAACGCGTCGCGGACGGTCTGCGCATCCCCGGCGAGATGCTCGGCCTCGCACCGCGCCCGTGGGAGGCGGACGCCGACACCGCGGCGGAACCCGGACCCGACGGCCTGCCGGTCGCCCCCGGACTGCGCGCCCGACTCGCGGACAGCGTCGTCGAACTCGACCTGGGCATCGACATCGAAGTCGACAAGGAGGGCTGGGTCTTCCTGACCTACCACCACCATGTGCTCAATCTCACGGACCGCCCGCTCACCCGCTTCTCGCGCGAGCTGTGGTTCGAACACGGCGAAGGGCCGCTGGAGATAGTCACCGTGCCGGGCGGCAAGCAGCACGTCACCGTGGAACGCATCCACGACGCGGGAACGCTGGCCAAGTTCGCGTGCCGGGTGTCGCCGCCGGTACCCCCGATGGGTACCGCCAAAATCGCCTACCGGTGCCGCGGCGGCCGGTTCACCGAGGCGCACTACTGGCGTCAGGCCATCACGCGCTACACCCTCCGGCTGCACATCGGCGTACGGCAGAGCGGCGTCGCAAGACTTGTGGACTGCAGCGCCGTCGAGGAACATCCCGACGGGGCGAAGCAGGTGATCGACGAACACGTGCGCTTCTCCCACGAGGGCTCCGAGGCGCACATCAGCCTGGCGCGCGAGGAGCTGCGGCCCAATCAATTCGTCACCCTGCACTGGGAGGTCGTCCGTGAAGGCGCGTGACGCGCTGGAGTCGGTCATCCGCTCCTGGCACCGGCTCGAGGTCGACCGCGGCGGAGCCGGGCTGATCGAGTTCGACTGCGCCCCGCCGCCGCCCGGACTCCCGCCGGTCCCGGCGGCGGCCGACCGGCTGGAGGTGTACGAGCGCCTCACCGCGCTCGACCCCGACGTCGAGGCGGCAGGCGAGCCGTACCTCACCGCCCGCCTGCGCGCCGACCGCGCGTTCCTGGCCCACCGCCTGGGCGAGCGCCCCGCGCTCGACGACTACGTGCGCGCCACCCAGGGCTGCCCGGCGACCGGCTGGCCCGCCGAATACGTGTCCGCACGCGGCGAGTTGGCGCGCGGGGAACTGGACCGGCTGGGCATCGGCTGGGGGCCCGGCACCGCCGACGCGCTGCACGCGCTCGAAGAGCCCCTGGACGCGGCCGACGCGTCGCGCCTGATCCGCTCGGCGGCGGTCGATCTGGAACCGCGCGTCCGCAAAGCCGTCGGCACCGACGCCCCGTACGAACTCGCCGTCGAGAGCGTCGACGTCGACGAGTACTGGTCCTACTGGCTGGACGGCGCCGGGAGCCGCGTGCGGCTCCGGCTCAACCCGCGCAACGCCCGCTTCACGCGCGTGGGCGTACGCCAGTTCGCGCTGCACGAAGTCCTCGGCCACGGCCTGCAGTGCGCCGCGTTCGCGCACCGCTGCGCCGCCGAGGACGTGCCGTGGGTGCGCCTGTTGTCGGTGCACGGCCCCACGCAGGTGCTGCTCGAAGGACTCGCGCAGGCCCTCCCGCTGTTCATCGTGCCCGAGGACGACGTGCTGGCCGCGCGTGTGCGGCTCGACCACTACCTGCAACTCGTACGCTCCGAGCTCCACCTCGCGGTCAACTCCGGCGCGTCCGTCGCCGCGTGCGCGGCACACGCCCGCACCCGCGTGCCGTTCTGGGCCGATCGCCATATCGCGGACCTCCTCGCCGACCGGGGCGCCGACCCCCGCCTGCGTTCGTACCTGTGGGCCTATCCGGCCGGTTTCGACTGGTTCGTCCGCCTGGCCGAGGCGGACGGCACGGTGATCACGGAGGTGCTGCATGCCGCTTATCGGGACCCCCTCACACCCGAGGGACTCCGGGGGCTCTGGCCGGACGGACCGCCTGTCGGCGGACCGGGACCGCCTGTTCGCCTACGGGAGCCTGATGTTCCCTGAGGTCCTCCGGGTCCTCCTCGGACGTGTCCCCGACCGCACCCCCGCGACGGTCGAATCCTGGCGCGCCGCCGCGTTGCCGGGGCGGGTCTACCCTGCGCTCGTCCCGTCCGACTCCCGGACGGACGGGGTGTTGCTGAGCGGCGTCTCGGAGCGCGACTGGCGCATCCTGGACGCCTACGAGGACGACTTGTACGACCTGGTCCGCCTGCCGCTGGTGGGCGGCGGCCACGCCTGGACCTACATCGCGCCGACCGACGCCGTCGCCCTCGACGAGGACTGGTCCGCCGTGGAGTTCGAGATGCACCTCGCCCCGTACACGGCCGCCTGCCGCTCGTGGCGGGCGAACCATCGAGCGGCGCCGCGGTGACCGCGGGACTCAGCTCAGGACGAGAATGCGACGCATCTGCTCCGCGTAGCCGCGTGCGGCCTCGGCCGCCGGGGCGTCCGAGGCGCCGATTGCCGAATACGCGCCCAGGACGGCCGGACTCAGACCATAGGCATCTTCGGGGTCTTTGATCTGCAACCAGCAATAGTGCGCATTCTGCGCGAGGCGCCACGACCAGCGGTCCGGTGTTGTCGCGCTGCCGGCCCCAATACGCTTGTCGTGCGTCGCGCGTGCGACCGCCGCCTCGGCGAACAGCTTTACCGCAACCTGGGCTTGGCCCGCCCGTATCGCGACGTAAGCGTGAATCTCCCGGGCGGCCAGGGCCGCCGCGGCATCACCCTCGTGCTCGCTGTCCGCGTCGAGCTGGCCGGCAATGGCAAGAGCATTCACGTTGTCTCCAGCGGCGATTGCCGCGTTGATGCGGCGGAGTGCGTCCTTCTGCAAAGCGTTCGGCTTGGGGATGAGCTCTTGGCCGGTCGCGGCCTCCGTGTCCGGCGTGGGCGCGGCGGCCGGGTGCGCCGGCATCTCCTCGGTGACCGAGGGCTTTTCGAGCACCGGACGCCGAGGTTCGGTCGACACCGGATCCGGCGCGCGAGTCGGTTGGGGCGGCGGCGTGTTCGCCGGCTGCGGGGCGGGCGTCGCCCGCGGAACCGGCACGACCGCCGGAGGGGGCGGCGGCTCCGGGCTGGGTGACGCCTCGACGGGAGGCGGAGGCGGGGCCGGGGCCTCGGTTTCGGTCGGGGGCGGCGCCCAGTTGAGCCCGGTCACGGCCGGTTCCGCCGGGGGGCCGTAGTCGGGCTCGCTCGCCGCGACCGGCGCCACCTCGGCTGCCGCGACCGGCGCCACCTCGGCCGCGGCGACCGGTGTCACCAGAGGCCGCGGATCCTGGGCGGGAGGGGCTGTCGCCCGTGTCGGAGGCGGTACCGACGCCTCGGGGCGTGCCGCGACGCGGGGTGTCGAAGTCTCGCCCGTCGCCCCGGACTTGCGGCGCCCGCGGCCCTTTCGTCCGCCGTTCACCGGAATCTCGGGCCCCGCCGAGCGGACCGTGCCGTCCGGTTCGACGATCAGCGGGTACAGCGTCCCGTCGGGCTCGATCGCCTCGGCGCGAACCGGTCGGCCCAGCACCTGCGCCGTGCCCACGACGGATTCGATCGCCGCCTGACGGGCGTTGACGCCTGGGCCGACCACCACCGGCACACCGTCGACCTGCACGTCGGTGTCGTCGTTCAGTTGAATCGTCACCACGGGCCAGCCGGGCACGTCGACGTGATCGGTCAACGGGAGCTCCTCAGGGGAAGGCGCTTACAGCATGGTCGGGCCGCCCACGAATGCGCAGCGGCCGCGGGGGGCGGGCGGAGGGTGCGCGGACGCCGCCAATGTACTGCGGAGAAATGAAGTCATCGATGGCTCCGCGTAATTCGGACTGCCTCGCGAGAACCCTGTGCTGTGCAAAGGAAAACCGTTCGGCCGTTTCGCCTTGCACAGTGGAACCGCCTGCCCGCCAAGGACGTTCAAGGTGCTCGCTATCTGGATAGCTGCACGGACGCGGAGGCGAAAAACTGCGTTCGACCCGGTGTTTCGGGCGTGGCCGTCCGTGGAATCGAGGTGAGAGCGGCCTTGGCGAACCCATGGATTACCCCGAAAACCGTTGCAGAGTCGACCCCGAAAGTCGAGCCGGTGCAGAAGCCGGCCGCCGTGCGCCGGCTGCCGGCAGGGGGCGTCGCACCGCCACCCGAGGGCGGCATGCCGTTGCGCCGCCGCCCCGAGGGTGAACCGCAGCCGGTGTGGTGGTGGGTGGGCTGCCACGGGGGAGCCGGCGTGAGCACGTTGCAGGCGTGTGCGCCCGGAAGCGCCGGAGTCACCGGTGAGTGGCCGCTGTCGCCCGGACCGGGGCCGACGAGGGTCGTCCTGGTCTGCCGTTCACACCATTCCGGCCTGGCCTTCGCGCAGACCGCGCTGCGGCAGTGGGCCTCGGGAACGGTCCCCGGAGTCCAGGTCGCGGGGCTGGTGATCGGCGCGGACGCCCCCGGGCGGCTGCCGAAGCCCTTGCTGAACCTCATGAGGCTTGTCACCGGAGCGGCCCCGCGGCTGTGGTCCGTTCCCTGGGTCGAGGCATGGCGTTTGGGCGAACAGCCGAATGCCGTGAACACCCCGAAATCGGTGCAGAAGTTTATTGCCGAACTGTCCCACTCCATGAGCAGAATCCCGGAGAACCAGCCGTGATGACTCGCCTTGCAGCTGTCGCACACCACGCTCACGTCGCCGCGATCCGTCCTCGCCAAGACGATCCGATCGAGTCGACCCCCACCCCCCTTCCGGACGGGGTCAACCAGAAGCTCGGCGTGGTTCTGGGGCTCCTGGTCTCGCTCGTCACGGCGTACGCGCTCTTCCAACTCGTGCGGGCCGTGGTCGACGCGATCGGTTCCTACAAGGACGGCAGCGCCGTGCCGTTCGCGTCGATCATCGTGATCCTCGTCTGTCTCGCGCTCGTGGCAGGCGGCATCAGCAGTGTCGTCTTCCTGGTCGCCTGAGCGGCCTCGGTCATCCCATGGTCCGAGGACGTAGCGAGCGAGGGCCCAGGGCGAGCTCCGGAACAGACGGGAACCCCTTCACCGAACGAGGCTTCATAGTCTCGGGCGCGTTGCTCGGCTTCCTCCTGGTCTTCGCGCTCGTCACCGTCTTCTTCAGTGACGACAGCTCATCCGCCCGCGGTGACGGAACGCAGTCCGGGGCTCCGTACCGGGCGTCGGTGCCGCTGAACGGCGTCACGCCCTGCCCCGCCCTGCCCACGGCGGACCCGGCGACGCGCGACGGTATGCCGGACGATGTCGGCTGGGCCAACTACCGGGGCATTTTCCTGCCTTCGTCCGCGACCGCCGGCCCGGCGGCGACGGACGGGGAGCTCGCCCACTGCTTTGCGAGGACGAAGGCCGGAGCCGTCATGGCGGCCGTGCAGATCAGTGCGCGCTACTTCGTCGCACCCGACTGGCGGGCCGTGGCGGAGCACCAGTTCGTACCCGGCGCCGACCGGGACGCGGCGGTGCGGGTCAGGGCCGAGGACGAGGCGACGAGCAGCCCGCGTACCGCCGATCCGGACCCGGACGCCGTTCGCCAGGTCGCGGGCTACCGCATCGTGAGCTTCACTCCCGACGCGGCCATGGTGTGGGTGGCCATGGACATCCGGCAGTCGGGCAGCCCGACCGGAACGCTCTACTCGCTCACCTGGGTCGACGGGGACTGGCGCGTCAACCCGCAGCCGAACGGCAACGCGTCGACTGCCGACGAACGACTGACCTCGATCGTGGGATACACACCCTGGGGTGTGGGAGCGGTGGGATCGTGAAGCTGACCCGGATGGCGAACATGCCGTGGAAGTCACGCGGTTCCCGGATGCCTGTCGCGACGCCGCCGCCCGCAACGCCGGACGGCTCCGGCCGCGGGCGGCGCTTCGGCCGGCGACTGCTCGGCCAACCCGTCGCCCTGGCAACCCTGTTCATCTGCGTATGCCTGGTGCTCGGGGCTTCGTTCGCGGGAGACGGCGGAAGCGACAAGCCGGCGGCGCCGGCCATGGCGCCCGTCGCGAAGACGGACTGGAGCTTCGACTGCCAGCACCTGGAGGACAAGGCCCAGGACTACTGCAACGGCTGGTACGAGCGGATGGACGGGGCGCCGAGCATCCTGACCAACCCCGCCGGTTGGACCAAGTACCAGCTCAACGTGGCCGCCCAGGAGGTCTTCACCTGGTGGATCACCGCACCCGACCCCGTCATCGGCACGTACCCCGGCAGCCAGGAGACCGTCGACTGGACCAAGGGCCACTACGGCATCGTCGTATGGGTGCTCATCATCACCACCGGTGGTTTCACCCTGATGATCATCGGTCTTTCGGGTGATCCGCAGGCCGGCAAGAACCAGTTGCGGGCGTTCTTCGTCGTCATCATCTCCGGCGGCCTGGCCGTACCGATGGTGAACGCGCTCGTCCGGATGAGCTCCGCCTTCTCGGACTACATCCTGGTGGAGGGCTTGCCAGGAAACCCGAACGAACGGAACTCGCAACGCAGACTCAACGATGCCATCCGCATCTACGTGGCCAACTTCAAGGACGACAAATTCCTGTTGGCCGTCCTGTTCTTCTGTCTCGTCATCATCGGCTGCCTGGCGCTCTTCGTGGAGATGTACTTCCGCCTGATCGCCGTCATCCTGCTGGTCAGCATGCTGCCGGTGAGCGCGGCCATGTCGGGGACCGCGGCGGGCCGGGACGCCTTCCGCAAGATCGTCTTCACCTGGCTGATCCCGCTGTGCCTGCTCGACTCGATCATCTCGACCTGCATGGTCATCCCGCTGCGGCTCCTTGACGCGAACAACGCGCAAGAGGGGATCCAGAGCGGCTTCCTGGCGGCCATCATCATCGGCGCCACAGCTTTCGTCATGCCGGCCTTCATTCGGCTGATGGTGCCCGTCGCACAGGCTGTTTCCGGCGGGGCCGGGCTGGCGAGCCAGCTCGCCAACGGAGCGGGGCCCCTCGGCGCGCGCGTCGTCGGTACCGCGTTCCACGCGGCAACCGCCGCCGGGGCCGGGCCGGCCGGCGCGGCGCGCGGACGGGAACGGGTCCGTCGCCCCAGTGGAAGCGGAGGACGGGGGCCGAGCCGCCGGGACCGCCGAGAGACTCGCCGGAGCAGCCGCGAGGATCGCCGGGGCCGTCGCGAGGATCGCCTGGGCCGTCGCGAGGATCGCCTGCAGCGCCGACAAAACCGCAGGAGCGGGCAGAACCAGGGCTCGGGCTCGGGCGCCTCGGGAAGTGGTGGTGGTACCCCATGACGAGCCTCTCGGTACTCCGGTGCCCGGGTCGCCTCGCCGACCGCACGGGTTGGGGACGAACTCCCACCGTCTCTTTGCTGATTCCCCAGATGCAGGACTGAGAAGGCAACCATGTCACAGACGGAAACCCGTACTTACGGGAACTGGCGGAAGCCCACGTCGCCGGGCATCGGCCCGCTCGGCCTGGGCGGCACGGCCCTGCTCATCGGCGGTCTCATCGCGGTCACGCTCCTCATGTACGTGTCGTGGGTGGTCGCCGGTTTCGCCTTCCTGGTGCTCGGTGCCGTGTTGGTCCCGATGGTGATGCGCGACCGGCACGGCCGCACCGGCCTCCAGGGGATGGCGGCTCGGGCGGCCTGGTCGCACAACACCTCCAAGGGCCAGCAGCACTACCGCTCGGGGCCCTTGGGCCGGGTGCCCATGGGGACCTGCAAGCTGCCCGGTCTCGCGGCCGCGTCGAAGCTGCACGAGGCGAAGGACGCGTACGGGCGGGGCTTCGGGCTGATCACCATTCCCTCGACCAACCACCACACGGTCGTCCTCACGACCAGTGCCGACGGCGCCTCCCTGGTCGACGAGGAGCAGGTCGACACCTGGGTCGCGTACTGGGGCAACTGGCTGTCGCAGCTTTCGCACGAACCCCGCCTGGTGGCCGCGTCCGTCTCGGTCGAAGCGGCACCGGACTCCGGCACACGGCTGCGTCGCGAAGTCGAGGAGAACATCAACGAGGACGCGCCCAAGCTGTCCCTCGAAGTCCTCAACGAAGTGGTCGAGACCTACCCCGTGGGCTCCGCCCAGCTCACCACACGCATTGCCCTGACCTACTCGGGGGCCGCCAACTTCGCGGGCGGTCGCCGGACCGCCGACGACATGGCCGTCGAACTGGGCATGCGCATACCCAACTTGGCCGCCGCGCTGCAGATGACCGGTGCCGGGCCGGCGCGGGCGATGTCGGCCGAGGAGTTGGCCGAGGCCGTCCGCGTCGCGTACGACCCCACGGTGGCGCAACTCGTCGACCAGGCGCGGGCGGCCGGCGGCAGCAACCTCAGCTGGGACGACGCGGGTCCGATAGCCGCCCAGGAGCACTGGGACTTCTACCGCCACGACGGTGCCTTCTCGGTCACCTGGTCCATGTCGGAAGCCCCGCGCGGCGAGGTGTACGCCAACGTCCTCTCCCGCCTGGTGTCCCCGCACCCGGACATCGCGCGCAAGCGCGTGACACTCCTCTACCGCCCGCACGATGTGGGCGCCTCCGCCCGGCTCGTGGAACGCGACCGCAAGGACGCCCTGTTCAAGGCGCAGCAGAACAAGATGATCCAGGCGCGTGACTCGGCCGCGGTGGACGCCGCCGAGCAGTCGGCCCGCGAAGAGGCCACCGGGGCGGGGCTGGTCCGCTTCGGACTGCTGGTGACCGCCACCGTGTTCGACTACGAAGACCTCGAACTGGCCGAGGCCGCCGTGGACAACCTCGCGGCCAGCTCACGCGTGCTGCTCCGGCCCGTGTACGGGTCGCAGGCGTCGGCGTTCGCCGCCGCGCTGCCGCTCGGACTCGTGCTGCCGCACCACCTGCGCGTACCGCAGCAGATCCGGGAGACGATGTGACCCCCCGACGGAGGAGGACCCGCACCAGCGATCGCCAGAGCGAGCGCCAGCCGGTTCAGATGAGTCGCGGCGTACCGGGGTACCCTCCCCTGCGCGGTGTCCGGTTGGGCCCCCGCGGCTGGTTCGGCCGTGGCGGTGGCGCGGTGTCCTACGTCGAGGCCGTGCCGGAATGGCGCGGGACCACGGTCCAGGTCTGCGGCCTCTGGCCGTTCGGAGCGGGTTCGGGCACACCGGTCACGGGCGTGCCGCTCGGCCGCACGCTGACGACCGGGGCCACCTTGTGCTGCGATCCCGTCAGCTGGTTCCAGCGGGCCAAACTGATCCTCAACCCCAGTGAGTTCGTCCTCGGCAAACCCGGCCTCGGGAAGTCCACCATCGTGCGCCGTCAGGCGCTCGGTCTCGCCGGGTACGGGGTGCACCCCCTGGTCTTCGGGGACCTCAAGCCCGACTATGTCGATCTGATCCATGCCCTGGGCGGCCAGGTCATCACCCTGGGCCGCGGCCGGGGCTCCCTCAACGTCCTCGACCCCGGCGAGTCGATCGATGCCGCCAACCGCCTCACCGGCGAGGCGCGGCGGGCGCTCGTGGCCGACATGCACGGCCGCCGCCTCAACGCGGTCGGATCGCTCATCACCATCGTGCGGAACGCACCTGTGACGGTCCGCGAGGAGAGCATTCTCAGCACCGCACTCGGGCTGCTGGACCAGAGGATGACCGAAGTCCCGGTGCTGGGGGACCTGCTGAGGCTGATCCGGGAGGCACCGGAACCCCTCCGGTCGGTGGCACTGGACCGGGGTGACATCGAGCGGTACCGCGATGTCACCGAGAATCTCGAGTCGGCGCTGCTGAGCCTGCTGACCGACGGCCGGCTGGGCGACATGTTCTCCAAGCCCACGACCGAGCCCATGAAGCGGGACCGTCCGGTGTGCTTCGACGTCAGCAGCATCGACGACGCGGAGACCCAGCTCCAGGCCGCGGCGCTGCTGGCGTGCTGGAGCTACGGGTTCGGCGCGGTCTCCGCCGCCCAGGCGCTGGCGGACGCGGGACTGGAGCCGCAACGCCACTACTTCGTCATCCTCGACGAGCTGTGGCGTGTGCTGCGTGCCGGTCAGGGGCTCGTCGACCGCGTCGACGCGCTCACCCGGCTGAACCGTCAGCGCGGTGTCGGCATGGCCATGATCACGCACACCATGTCCGACCTCATGGCGCTTCCGAGCGAGGAAGACCGGATGAAGGCCAAGGGCTTCGTCGAGCGGGCGGGCATGGTCATCTGCGGTGGGCTGCCCTCGGCCGAAATGCCCATGCTCACCGGTGTCGTGCACATGACCGAGGCCGAGATGCGCATGATCGAGGACTGGTCGACGCCGCCGGCGTGGGACGGGGTCACCGGCGAGGAAGCGCCTCCGCCGGGCCTCGGCAACTTCATGGTGAAGGTCGGCGGCCGCCCGGGGATCCCGGTGCACGTCGAACTGACGGAGGCGGAGCGCCACGTCAACGACACCAACCGGAGGTGGGCGCGGTGATCCGGAAGTTCGCGGCGCTCGTCGCGGCGCTGTTCCTCGTGTGCATCGGCGCAAGTCAGGCGACGGCCGCCGACGAGAAGAACCGCCTCCAGCCCGAATGCCGGTACATGCCGGAGGACTTGGAAGGCTACGCCTTCTCGTACTACTGCCCGGGGAAGGGCGACAACAAGAACCCGTTCCACGAGGACTGGAACAGCGACATCTTCTACAACCGGACGGCGAGCGAGTATGTGAACCTGTCGGCCGGCAAGCAGCAGCCGTGCGAGGACTCGGACTCGAAGGACTCCTGCCTCGAAAAGTACAAGTGGACGGGCATCGGGGCCTGGATGTCCGGCCAGGGGAACCAGCCGGGGCTCATCAACAAGGACGGCGGCGGGAACATCCGCCTGCTGACCGACATCGAGAACCCCTGCAAGGCGCTGAAGGGCCTCAAAGAGGAGCCCTTGTGCATGGATCCGACGGGGGACAAGGCGAATCCGTGCGAAGCGCTCACGTTCCCCGACAATGATGCGACCAAAGACGGTCGGGAGGGCTGCCACAAAGCCCATCCGTGGTTCACGTGGGACCCGGAGAAGCAAGGCCCGCAAAAGCTGGAGTGCGAGAAGCCCGAGCGCGCCGACGACGAGGACTGCCAGCCGATCATCGTCACCGGCCAGGACGGCTTCCGGTACCCGGTGAAGGCCGAGGCACCGTACAAGGAGTTCGTCGGCACCGAGATGACGGTCGTCCTCGTGTGCTGCGCGTTCGGCTGCGTCGTCGCCTGCGTCGTCGGGATCCGCCGCTACCGGGACGGTGACGCGCTCGCCGGCGTGTTCGAAGGGCTGTGGATCCGAATGATCGTCGCCGTCGCCGCCGTCGGCGGACCCTCGGTCGTCTGGCTGGCACTGAAGTGAGTGCCACGCGGTCCCGCCAGCGGGGCCCCAATCCGTACGTCGAATGGATGCTGGGCTTCGTCGGCCTGAGCCTGATGCTCTTCGCCGTCGCCGTGGCCTGGGTGGCGGCGCACTTGTCCGCCATGTTCGGCGAAGCGGAGGAACCGGCCCGCACGCCCTGGGCGATGGTCGACGAACTCATCAACGGCCAATACAAGTGGCCTGGGCGCGGAACGACTTACACCGCGATCTCCATCACCGTGGTGGCACTGCTGCTCGCCTCGTTCGTCGCGGTGAAGTACATGAGGCGTGAGCGCATTCCGATCGACCGGGCCGCCCGGTTCATGGCCAAGCGCAAGGACCTGAAGTCCATGACGACCGAGGGGGTCCGGGGGATCGCGGGTCGGCTCGGGCTCGGCGTGGAAGCGCCGCCGGGTGTCTATCTGGGCAAGGCGGTGCGGTACGAAGACGACCTGTGGGGCTCCTGGGAGGACATGCACGTCGACATCTGGGGGCCGCGAACCGGTAAGACGGCCACGCGGGCCATCCCGAACATCGTGGCGGCGCCCGGTGCCGTCGTCGTCACGTCCAACAAGCGCGACGTCGTCGACGCCACCCGCGGTATCCGGGAAACCAAGGGCAAGGTCTGGGTCTTCGACCCCCAAGGGCAGGCCAACGAGGACCCTTCCTGGTACTGGGACCCGATGACGTACATCGGCGAGAGCATCGTCCGCGCCATGAAGATCACCGGGCGGTTCTCGTCGGTCAACCGCCCCGCACACGCCCGCAGCGACGCCTACTTCGAGCCCGCGGCCGAGGACCTGATCGCGAACCTGCTGCTGGCGGCCTCGATCGGCGGCCATCCCATCACCCAGGTCTACACCTGGTTGACCAGGCCGAACGACGACACCCCCGAGCGCATCCTGCGGGCCGCCGGGCACATCCCGAGCGCGGAGGCCGTCGAGTCCATCATCACCAGCCCCGACCGGCAGCGTGCCGGTGTCTACGGCACCGCGACGCAAATCATGTCGTTCCTGATCGCGCCCGCGGTGACGGAATGGGTCACACCGGGGAAGAACCCCGGCCGGCCGACGTTCGACTACCTCGAATTCGTGCGCGGCACGGACACGATCTACCTGCTGTCCGAGGAGACGAACAAGGCCGCGGCGCCCCTGATCCTGGCCCTGACCGCCGCGCTGGCCGAGGCGGCGGAGAACGAGGCGATCAAGAATCCGGGCGGACGCCTGCCGGTCCCGCTTCTCTTCGTGCTGGACGAGGCCGCGAACGTGTGCCCGTGGACGGCACTGCCGGACAAGTACTCGCACTTCGGTTCGCGCGGCATCGTGATGATGACCATCCTCCAGTCGTGGGCCCAGGGGGCGAAGGCCTGGGGGGACATCGGGATGCAGAAGTTGTGGGGTGCCGCCAACGTCCGGGTCTACGGCGGAGGCGTCGTCGACACGAAGTTCCTCGGCGACCTGTCCAAGGCGTCCGGGCTGTTCGAGCCGCGGACCGTCTCGATGACGTACAAGTTCGGCGACAAGCGGGGTATCAGCCGCGGTTCGCGCCCGGAGCCGGTGCTGAACGAGGCCGATCTGAGCGCCATGCCGCGAGGCCGTGCGTTCGTGCAGTTCAGCGGCACGCCTCCGGTGCTGATCAAGACCGTTCCGTGGTGGCGCGGTCCACACGCGAAGGCGATCAAAGAGTCGATCGCCAGATACGATCCCGGCGCGAAAAAGGTGAAGAAGTGAGCGAACCCACCACGGCGGGGACACCGGAGCACCCGGTCGACTCCGGCTTCACCTTCCAGTCGCTCGAGGACTTCGTCAGCGGGTACATCGCCCCGGTGATCCAGCGCCGCATCAACCGGTCCACGGCGATGTGGTGCCCGTCATGGTGGATGCACCCCGAAGCCGTGGCCCGGTTCTCCGTGCTGTGGCGGGCGTTCGAATACCTCAAGCTCGATGCGGCGATCGGATTGTCCACGTGGTGGATCCATCACGCGGATCCGCACATCCGGGCCCTGATGCACCCCGATCTGGGGCCCTTCGTGCTGTGCGACGCGCGCGAGGGCCATTCCGACCGAAATCTCCCGCCGCTGCCGGTGGAGTTGGCGCCGCCGGGCTTCTGGTCCAATCCGGTGTTCACGGTGCAGCCCCCGGAGCCGGACGACGGAGAGAACACCGACGCGGAGAATCGCGACGCGGACGAAACCGACGCGGAGAACGGCGGCGAAGAGGGCCACGGATCCTCGGAATCAGCAGTGAGGGGATGACGTCATGACCCTGCAGGACGATCTGCTGATGCCGTTCGTCGGCCAGGCGTTCACCTTGGCGAACAACGTTGCCGGCTTGGGACTGAGCACCATGAAGTCGCTCGACGAACTCGCGACGCGGACGTTTTTGCAGCCTGACGATCGGGACCGGGCGATCCAAGCGATCAATCAAGCCGTGCTGAGGCGGGACATCGAGTTGGAAAACAACATTCAACTGTAGCGCGAACGGCGGTGGGCAGCGGGATGGGGCGGTTGGCGCGAATCCTGGTCATCGTGTTGGCCTCGGCGATGCTGGCAGGCTGCGGCATTTGGACGGGCGAGGACGAGGAGGACCAAGAGGATCCTTGGTGGGACGGTAGGAACAAGGCCGTGGGCATCGGGCTCAACGTCACCAAGGTTCCGGCCCAGTACGTGCAGGCTGTCCTCGACGCCGGAAACATCTGCCCGGAGGCCCCGCCGCACCTGATAGCGGCGCAGATATTCTCCGAGTCGGGATGGAATCCCAACGTCACGAGCCATGCGAACGCGCAGGGCATCGCCCAGTTCATCCCCGGCACGTGGCGGGAGGTGTTCGACGACATCATCCCGAACGACAAGAAGGCCGCGCAACGGGAAGGCCGGGCGCCCCACTACCAGTTCGCCTCCGGGTACAAGTTTCCGGAGAACCCGAGCGTTTGGAACGCCCAGGCCGCGATACGGGCCATGGGTGTCTACGACTGCCACATCGTCTACCAGTACGTCGGGGACCTGGGCGGGGACACCCGACGGCTGATGCTTGCGGGCTACAACGCGGGACCGCCGTTGATCAGACTGATCAAGCGGGTGCCGCACAACGGCGAGACCGAGGTCTACGTCGAGAAGATCATCAAGCTGATGGCGGAGTTCCTGGACCCCAAGGGCGGGGTCGACGGCGGCGGAAAGAACGCGACGGAAAAGGGCCTCCTGGCCGCGGAGATCGCGAAGAGTCTCCTGACCGCCGAGTACCTCTGGGGGGCCGAGATCGGGCCGGAGGACGGCAACAAGAAATACCCGTACGGTGCGTTCGACTGCTCCGGTCTCGTGCACTACGTGTATCAGAAGCTGGGGGTCAACCTCCCCAGGGTCGCGGTCGACCAGATCACCCAGTCGCAATATGTGACGGCGATCGACCGCAAGGACGTGCAAATCGGTGACCTCATAGGCTTCGACACGAAAACCCCGAACAACCCGGACCGGATCGACCACATCGGCATCATGATCAGCACCACGCAGATGGTGCACGCCTCGAACCCCCGGGACGGCGTGAAGATCTCCGATGCGTTCACCGGACACTACGGGCAGTTCACGCCGTTCATCGCGCGACCGAAGACCACGTGGACCTACCCGCTGCCGCCGAAGTTCAACACGATCACGACGAAGTACAAGTCGGGCGGAAGCCGATGGGTGAACGGCCACACGGGCATCGACTTCGGGGCCGCCGGCATCAACGGTGAGGCGGTCTACGCGGTCGGCGAAGGCACGGTGGAATCCGCCGGCAAGGCCGGGGCTTTCGGCAACGAGGTCATCATCAGGCATGCGGACAATCTCTACACGCAGTACGGGCACATGAGTTCGCTCAAGGTGACGGATGGTCAGAGAGTCAGCGCCGGACAGCAGATCGGGGTGGTCGGCTCCACCGGCAACTCGTCGGGACCGCACTTGCACTTCGAGGTTCGGACGTCCCCCAAATGGAACACCGACGTAGATCCCGCGGCGTGGCTCAGAGCGAAGGGGCTGAAAGTATGAGTACCCCCTTGCGCACGTCGTCCGCCCGGAAAGCGCGGAAACTTTCGGCTGCGACCGCGGCTTGGCTCGCCGCGTCGTTCCTCGTCGGCGCGTGCTCGTCGTCCGACTCTCCGTCGGACGACGCACGGGTGCCGAGCGCGACGGTGACCGCGACCGGCGGGAGCGTCCCCGTTCCGTCCGGCTCGTCCGTCGCGCCGTCGGCACCGCCTGGTCCGTCCGGGACTTCGGACGGAGCGGACACCCCGCCCCCGACGGAGTCGCACGACGAGGGCGGGCACGACGACAACCACCCCATGGAGGAACCTCCGGGTACGGAAGCGCCGCCGCCGCTCCCGACCCAGTCCGTCCCCGAGCCCGCCAAGGTGGACGCGCGGGACCCAAGCACCCTCGGGTTGGCCACCGTGGTCACGATGTGGAGCATCGACACGGCGAAGGACACCTCCATGCGCGACGGAGTGGTCCGGGCCTCCGGGTTCTTCAGCCCCTCCCTGTACGCGAAGTTCCGCGCCGACCCGCCCGGGCGAGGCGACGCCGTTCTCTGGGAGACATGGCGTGAACACCGCGCCTACACCGTGGTGACGGCGACCCCGGTGATCGACTCCGGCCGGCCGGCGGACACCACGACCTCGGCCCAGTACGGATGGTCCGTCCAGGTCCAGGCCTTCGGCACCGACGGCTGGCGCGGCCCCCCTGACGAGTTCGTGGTGTATCTCACGTTGTCGCGCGCGAACGTGACGCTGCCCTGGCAGGTCGCCGAATGGGACGTCCAGTGACAACTGGACCCGGCGGCCCCCGGTACGACCGAAGGAATCCCGGCCCATGAAGACGACACCAAGCCGCTTCGTGCGCACCATGCGTGCGTGCGTCAAACCGGTGGGCATCGGTGCCGCGATGCTGATGCTCTCAGGATGCTTCGCCCAGGGGTCCTCCAAGGGCCCCGCGAAGAATCCCACCAGCTCCGCCTCCGCGGGCAAGGACGTCCAGGCCACCCTCGCGCCGGGGTTCGACAACGCCAAGGCGTGGCGTGCGGAAGAGGGTGACCGGGCGTACGACATCGCGGCAGCCGCGGGGCTGTTCGTCGACGTGTACGCGCTCGGTGAGACCGAGAAGGAAGCCATCAAGGCCAAGGAGACCTCGACTCCGGGTGCCTCGCGCAGCCCGTCGAAGACGTCGTCGGCCGAACCGAGCAGCTCGCCGTCCGCCGGGGACCCGGCCAACGGCTCGGTGGTGGTGGGCCGTTCGATCACCGACGGGTCCGTGGTGTGGACCTCCGCCCCGCTCAAGGGGTTGACGGACCAGAAGCGTGCCCGATTGCGCGTCATCGACACTCCGCGAGGGGCACACGTGGTCGTGGTCCGGGTCGGGATCATTCCCGCGCTGGGCATGGACCGCCTGCAACGACGCGTGGTCGTCGACGTGTTCCCGGTGGTCTCCGCCGGCTCGGACGTCGTGCCCATGACACACGCCGAGATCCCGGTGGAGGAACTGCTGGACGACGAGGACGTCGCCATCGGAGACGGCGGGGTGCTCGTCAAGGGGCGGGTCGACGGTCGCGGAGGCATCGGCCCGGGGGCGTTGTTCGAACCTCTCACCGGGCAGGTCACTCCCGCGCCGCCCGGCGTGGCCCGGGAGATCACCGACTGCGGCGGGTCCAACACCTGCCGCCTGCAGTATGTCGCGACGCTGCCGACCGCCTTCGGGATGCTCGCCATCGAGTTTCCCGAACGTCTCGAGAACCGGTTCGCCGTGGGAGACCGTTGGGCCAGTGAGAAGGTGGCGCCGAAGGACAAGCCGAACGGCACGGTGATGGCGGTGTCGCCCACGGCGATCGTCGTCGCCTGGCGGGCCGGGAAAGACGATCCACCGCTGTACCTGGTCCACGACCTGGCGACCGGAGCGGTGATCGCGACCGCGGACTGCCCGCCGGCGGCGAAGACCGACAGCGGCGCGCTGCGCTGGGGCGCCGAGGACACGTCGGGGACGCGGGGGATCGCCGAGGTCGCCCACACGTCGCCGAACGGACGCTATCTCGTCGCCGGGCCACTCGTCGTGGACCTGTCGGGGGGTGTCGCCAAGTGCCGGGGCATCGATTCGACCACGCGCGGCGTGTTGTTCACGACGGTCGACAACAAGGGCACCGCGTACGGGAATCTGATCGACCCGGATGCCAGGACCAACAACGGGCGGCAGCAGGAGTCGGTGGTGGTGCACAGCCCGTTCGTGCAGAACGAAGCCCTGCCGCCCGGCAACTTGGTACCCGAGGCGGTCAGCGCGACGGGTGTGGGAGTCTTCCACGTCCCGACCCCGACCAGTGGTGACAAGAGGCGGCTGATCCTGGTGGCCCCGCCCGGGAGCGTGGCACCGCCGTCCGCCAAGTAGCCGGGCGGGTCGAATCCCACCGGGACGACTGCTCGTCCGGATGCACCGCGACGACTACTCGTCCGGATCCGCCGGGGCGACGGGCGCCCCTTCCGCCGGAGCCTGCTCGTCGTCCTGGGACGGGGCCGGCGACGACTCCGCGGAGGGATCGCCTCCCGCCGGTCGGGTGCCCGGAAGGCAGACAGGCCGGCCAGTCGCCAGCGCGACGGACGGCTGACCGCTGATCACGGTGGTCACCACGTAGCACGACCCCGGTGCCGCCGAAGCGCCGCTGAACACCGCGACCTTCTCGGCGGTGCCGACGAGCTTCGCGGGCTCCAGGAGCTTCCCCTCGGGCGTCTGCGCGACGACCATGTATCCGACGACCGCGGTCTCGCCGGCCTCCGGAGCCTTCCAACCCACCTGGACCAGGCCACCGCTGGGCACGATGAAGGTCTGCTGCGGTTGGTTCGCGGCCAGTTGCTCCGGCGCGATCGCCGTCGCGGTGGCGGGCGGCGGCGGGGGCGGCGGAGGGGGCACGGCCTTCGGCGGGGGCTCGTTGCCCAGGAATATGTAGGCGGCGGCGCCCGCCAGCGCGACGACCGAGGCACCGAGGAGCACGCTCTTGCGCTTCCACCAGGGCGGCAGTTGCTTGCCGTAGATCCAGGTGTTCTCCGGTGCCGACGTGTCGGAGTCCCATCCGAACGTGCCGCCGGGGTCCGTCGCGACGTCGGACTCGGACGCGAAGCCGTCGTCGGCCACAGACCCGTCGTCGGCGGCGAGCCCGTCGTCCCACAGGTCCAGGACAACCGGCGCGGCGATACTCGGGACTTCGGTCACCGGTTCGGCGCGCACCGGCACCGGCACCGGCACCGGCGTCGGCGCAGGCATCGGCAGCGGACGCGGCGATGCCTGCGCGGCGGGCGGCGAGCTCCAGTCGGGCGCCCAAACGGGCGGAGCCAAAGACGTGGGCTCCGCAAGCCCGTCGGGCACCGGAGGAGCGGCCGGGATCGGCGCCGCCGGAGCTCCGGACCAGGTCGGCGTGACCACGGAGGCCTCGGTCGGAGGCGGAGCCGTCGCGGTCGCGACCTTGGCGGCGGCGCCCTCGGCGCCCGGCCACCACGCGGGCGTGTACAGGGCCGCCGGGGTACTTTCCGCGTCATCGGCAGTAAGACCGGCCACGACCGCTGCGGTCCGCCCGGAATACACCGTCATGTCCTCAACCCCTAGTGGTTTTTGCCGTGTCCGACCCCGCCGTGCCACGGGTACCGGGGGTCCGCGGTGCAGACCCCCGGCTCCGCCTTGCCGGGGAGAAGGTCATTCCACGCGGTCCCGCCGCAGCGCGGCGACGATACGTACGGGTGACAAGCGCTGCCTCAGCCGCGTTCGGCGGCGTGGGCGTTCCGCGGACCCCCGAACGGCTTCCTCGACAGCCGCACATGTCTGCCACGCTTCGTCGGCGTCGGGCGACGCGGCGGTCCGCCCGGCGAACGCCACGTCGTTCACGAGCGCCGCCAGGCGACGCAGCCGCGGGCCGACCGGCTCGGGCAGGTGCTCCTCGCCGTACGCCGCGACTTCGCGAGCGGTCAGTGCCCCGTGGGACGGCATGCCGATCTCCGCGAGGCGGTCGCGGACCTGCCGCCACGCACCGAACACCTGCTGGTTCGGGGGGCCGCGTCGTCGGCGACGGCGTACCACCCCTGGCGTCGCCGCGGCCAGACCGACCTGCGCGGCGGCGAGCAGGAGCACGAGCGCGGCGGGAACGGCCCACCACCACACGGCGAACCGGGCGTCGCCGTCGGAGCCCGGTACCGGACCGGCTGCGGTCTGCCGGTCCTGTTCGAGGATGGCCTCGTCCTTCTCGGCCCGCCCGGGCTCGACGGGTGCGGGCTCGACCGGGGTGGGCTGCGGCGTGACCGCCGAGGGGTTGCCGGGGTCGTTCTTCGGCGCCCCGCTGTGGCCGGCCTCGCCGGGGGTGGGGAAGAACGGCACCCAGCCGGCACCGGCGAACTCGACCTCGGGCCAGGCGATCACGTCGCCGCTGTCGACCCGCCACGTGTCCGGCCCGACCGAGGTGCCGCGCGAGAAGCCGACGACGACGCGGGTGGGCAGGCCGATCGACCGGGCGAGCACCGCGAACGCCGCGGCGAACTGCTCGGACGTGCCCTCTTTGCTCGACTCCAGGAAGAACCGCAGGTTGCGGAGGGAATGGCCGGGCACCGCGGTGACGTCGTACTCGTGATTCTTGCGCAGCCAGTCCGCGAGCCGCAGGGCCTGCTGGTACGGGAAGGAAGCGCCCGCGGTGGCCTCTATCGCCAAACGCCGGAACTCGTCGATGTCCGGGATGGGCGCGCCCGTCGCGTCGCGCTCGGGCAACGCCGTGTACCGAGGCGCGTTGGCAAGCACCATGTCCTGCAGCTTGTCCGGGTCGTACTCGGGAATGCGGGAGAGGACCTTGTACTGGAGCCCGGGACGCAGGCCGCCCTCGGTCGCCAGGATTCCGCTGCCCGGGTCGACCGCGAGGTCCACGTCCGCGGGCACGGACACCTGCTCGGGCCGGTCGGCCGCGGGCAGCCAGACCCCGTCCAACTTGTCGAGTGTCACCCGCATTTCGCTGCGGCTCTGGGCGGTCTCGAGGTCCGGGCCCTCGGGGACGCGGCCGCCGGTCGGCCGGAGTCCACCGCTCGGCTCCCACGAGACGCCGTCGTATTGGTCGCAAACGACCATGCGCCAGTAACGGTCGGCCTCCGCCGCGCCCTGGACCGTGAAGAAGGGCTGATCCGGCGTCAGCAGCCAGGCGGACACCCGGTCCAGCGGGTTCACGCCGACCAGCCGCACCGGCGGTGCGAGGCTGACCTGGTCGCGCAGGTCCGGGGGAGAACCGACCCCGGGAACCTGCGGTGCCGCAAAGGCGGTGAGTACAGCCAGGCTCAGGGTCAGCGGCAGCCCCACAGCCAGTGCCCGCAGTGGCGAACGTCGGCCGGGGGCACGGCAGGCCGCCAGGAGCGCGGTGGCGCCGACGGCGCCCGCGATCGTGCGGACGTTATCGCCGGGTGCGCCCGTCGAGAGTGCCACGGGAACGGCCAGCACCAGGAGTCCGGGGAGTGCCGGCAGCACCACCGTGCCCGTGCGCAGGGCGAGTTCGGTTCCCGCGAACGCCGCGATCCACGTGCCCGCGGACACCAGCACGAGCAGACGCGCGTCGCCGTCGGCGGGCAGGACGGTGGTGAGGATCCCGCGCGGGGCGTCGATCATGTCGCCCCCGATTCTGCGCAGCAGCCCGGAATTCGGCAGCGCGTGCAGTACCGCGGCGTCCCGGTACAGCGTCGAGGACACCGCGACGAGCCACGCGGCCAGGCTGAGCAGAAGCGAGAGGAGAAGCGGGCGCGGGCGCCTTCCCGGCCGCCCGGCGCGCCCGGTTCCGGACCACAGGAAGGCCAGGGCCGCCGGTGCGGTCGCGGCGATCGCGGCGACGGGCAGCACCTCGCGCAGTCCGAAAACGCGCTGGTACGCCAGACCCGTCGCAAGCGCGAGGCCGGCGACCGGCACCACGGACCATTGCCTCCGCCGGAGTTGACGCAGCTCCGCGGCGCCCGAGCGGGACAGCGGACGCTTCTTGCCGTCCCGGCCCGCGCCGCTGCCGCTCCCACGAGTGCTCCGCGGCTCGGTGACGGGTCCGGACAACGGTGACGGTGTGACGACAGGGACGCCCGTCCGTCCGGTACGCAGCCGCGCCGGACCGGTTGTGCTCACGTCGCTCATCGCATCGCCTCCCGGCGCCATGCCGTGTCGAGGTCGTTCACCTGCTCCACCGCGATGCGCGGCAGACCCATGGCGGCCCCGGCGGCGTGGCCGCCCCCCGCGGTGACCACGAGCATGCGGTCGAAACGCCTGCCGAGCCGGACCAACCGCTCGACAGGAAGGGGGCGTTCTCCGCCGCTCACGACGACCAGCGTGTCGCCGTCGCGGAGCCGCTCCAGGACGTCGAGCGCGCTCGACAGGGAGTGGGCGTGTTCGGGGGTCACCAAGGTGAGGCGGTCGAGAATGTGCTCGGCTCCCTGCTCATGGCCGCCCGCCAGGGGGAGCAGCCCGGCGCTGGTGAGGATGCGGATCGGGAAATGGTTGAGCACGGCGGCCCCGGCGACGGAGGCCGCGACGTCGACGGCGGTCTCGAACGCCTCGGGGTCGCGATAGGAGTCACGCGACGTGTCGAGGACCACGGTGGTGGTCGGCAGGCTCACGTCGATCATGCGGCGGACCATGAGGCGCCCGCTGCGCGCCGTCGAACGCCAGTGCACCCGGCGCAGGTCGTCCCCGAGGACGTACTCGCGCAGGGAATGGAAGGTGAGCGTGCCGTCGTCCGCGGTGTCGGACGTCGGGCCCTCCAAGTGGTGCGTCCGGCCGGCCGGGAGGACCGGCAGGGGCACGGTTTTGGGGCGGACGAAGAGGGTCACCACGGAGCCGCATTCGCGAACCCTGCGGGCCAGTCCGAACGGGTCGCTGCGCACCAGGACCATGGGACCGACCTCGACGGCGCCGCGCTGGTCGGTGGGCAGGAGGTAGCGCGCGCGGATCTCGGCGCCAGGCGGAACCGGCGGAAGGTCGACGGGATGGACCGCCTTTCCGGCCACCCGGTCTTCGGCGCGGAGCCCGCGCAGCGTCCGCGAGCCGCGGTTCGCGAGGACCACGACGCCTTGCGCGACCTCCCCGCGGGCGACCCTGGCGGGCGCGATCTCGCGACGGGCCTCCAACGACGGTACGGAGTGCGTCCACACCAGCGCGACCACCACCGCGGCGAGCGCCGCGAGGCCCAGCGCCACGGCTTCGATGTACCCGAGACCCCACCCGACCGCGTTCAGCGACACTCCCGCGATCAGGACGGCGCGTCCCGCGGGTGTCAGGCGTGAGGTCGAAACCGGGCGGGTGGTCTTCGCGGCGGCGACGCCCTGGGAAACCTCGTCCGCCGCTCCGTTCGGCGCGGCCTCGCGCGGTCGGTCCTGGCCGGAGGCCGTCTCGGGGCCCACCACCGCGGACACCGACCGGGGTCCCGCGTGTGACGGGCCCGCGGCGGACGCGGCCTCGACCGGCCGCACGGACGGCGGAGCGGGAGTGGGTCCCGCCGGAACCGCCGCGGCCTGCGTCCTCTGCCGGGTCGAGTACAGCGTGGGCGCGTCGGCACCGTACGAGAAGTCCGCTGCCGCGTGCGGCTCCGTTCCGCCTGGTCCGGAGCGCGGCGACCACCCTTCGCCCGCTCCGCCGGTCACACGCGTGCCTTCGCCATGCCGCCGGGTGCCGGGGCGGGAACGTTCGCGAGGATCTCGCCGAGCACCGATTCCGCGGTCCAGCCCGCGAGTTCGGCGTCCGGGGAGAGCAGCAGACGGTGCGTCAGAACGGGAGCGGCGAGCGCCTTGATGTCCTCGGGCAGCAGGTGCGCCCGCTCCTCGGCGGCGGCCCGCACCTTGGCCGCGCGCACCAACGCCACGCTGCCGCGCGGGCCGGCGCCCAGGCGCGTGTACGGCGACGTGCGCGTGGCCTGCGCGATGCGCACCGCGTACTCCACCACCGCGTCGGCGGCGGAGACACGCTGCCGGACCACCTCGATGAACTCGCCGATGTGGTGGGCCGCGGCGATCGCCGGGAGCTTGTCGACGGTGATCGCGCCCGCCTGGCCGCCGGCGACCGAGACCTCCGAGCGGGTGTCGGGGTAGCCGACGGTGACGCGCATGAGGAACCGGTCGAGCTGGGCTTCGGGCAGCGGGTAAGTGCCCGACATGTCCACGGGGTTCTGGGTGGCGACGACCATGAACGGCCGCGGCACCGGGTGCGCCACGCCGTCGACGGTGACCTGCCCCTCCTCCATGACCTCGAGCATCGCGGACTGCGTCTTGGGGGAGGCCCGGTTGATCTCGTCGCCGATGACGACGTTGGCGAAGATCGGTCCGGGCAGGAACTCGAAGGTGTTGGTGGTCTGCCGGAACATCGAGACGCCGGTGATGTCGGACGGCAGGAGGTCGGGGGTGAACTGGACGCGTTGCCAGGACGCGTCGAGCGAGGCGGCCATCGCGCGGGCCAAGGTGGTCTTGCCCGTTCCCGGTACGTCCTCGACGAGGAGGTGCCCTTCGGCGAACAGGCAGGTCAGCGCGAGCTCGACGACGTCGCGCTTGCCCATGACCACGCGCTCGACGTTGTCGCCGAGGGCGTGGAAGCACTCGCGGAAGAGGCGCAGCGCGTCAGGGGCGTGGTAGGCGACGGAAGGCGGCCTGGGCGTGCCCGCGGACGGCGCGGGGCCGGAAATCGTGCTCACGGTTCTCCTGGATGGTCCGTCGATCTGTCCGTCGGGTTGTCCGTCGTTTTCGGGCCTTGCGGCATCCGTGCCACCCGTCGTCGCGCCCCGTACGGGCGGTGCCCAGGCAGGAAACACCGCCCGTACGGGCCCCGCGCGGTCGGTTGTCCGGTCATCCGAGGAGGACCGGAGCCGCCCGGCGGGTCGGTGCGGTGACTGCGGCGATAGCAACCGCACCGAGCGGGCCGTCCCCCGGGCCGGAGGGGGACGGGGTCGGGGGGTAGGGCGCGGTGCCCGGCGCCTCCGGCGGGGCCTCGATCGACACCGCGGTGATCTTGCCGTACGTCAGCGTGATGGTCAGAACGGCCGGCGCGGAACGGGTTTTCCCGGCCTTGCTCTCGGCGGTGATCGAGAACGTGTACTGGCCGCTGACGCCTTGGACCGAGAGCGTCACCGACTTGCTGGTCGTCACCCAACTGCCCTTGGTCGGTGCCGCGGCCGCGGCGACGTCGGTGCCGTCGGCGACCGTCGGATGGTTCTCGGCGGGAGCGTCGGCGATCAGGGCGCCGTACCCGACCGGGGTCAGCGTTCCGGGACCCTGGCCGTCGGCGGCGGCGTTGCCCGCCGCGGGCTTGGCCGCGGGCTTGACGCTCCAGGAACCGCGGTAGGTGATCGTCTCACCCGCGGTGTTGGTCGGCGGCTTCCAGGTGACCTGGGCCTTGCCGCCGGCCGCGGTGGTCGCGTTGAGTCCGGTCGGCTTCCCCGGCGGGACGCACGGCCGAATCGGCGTCGAGGACTTGGAGTTGATGACGCCCGTGGAGTACTCGGCGATGATGTAGAAGCTGTACTCCTTGTCGCACGAACCGCCGCTGACCGTGAACATGAACGGCCCCTTCGGGCCGACGTTCAACGGCGTGACGCCCAGGCCCGCGCCCGCGCCACCGAGGCGGTACCGGACGGGCGGGGACGACGACGGCGTGAACATCAGCGTGATCTTGCCGGGGCCGGACTGCGCGACCGGTGTGCCCGGGGGCTTCATCGGCGGCGTCGTGGTCGGCTTCGGCGAGGTCGTGGTCGGCTTGGGCGACGTGGTGGTGGGGGACGGCGGCGTGGTGGTCGGTGCCGGCGGCGTCGTCACCGGCGGCGTGGTCACCGGCGGAGGCGTGACCGGCGGGGGGGTCACCGGAGGGGGTGTGACCGGCGGGGGAGTCACCGGCGGAGGCGTCACGGGCGGAGGTGTCACGGGCGGCGGCGTCACGGGGGGCGACGGCGGGTCGGCGGTCTTGGTCACCGGCGGCTTCGGGTTCTCCCGGGTCGGATCCGGCTTCTCCGGCTGAGTGGGCCGGGGATCCGGTTCACGGGTGGGGGGCCGACCGTCGTCGCCACCGATGGGACCGGTGGAGTCCCCGGAACCACCCGGGGGCTGCTCGGGCTGAGGAGGGACCGGAGCGCCGGAGGTGGGGGGCGGGCTCGTGCCCGGGGTCCCCTCGCCCGTGGGGGTGCCGCTCGTCTCCTGCCCGGACGGCACCGGAGTGGACGAACCGGCCTCCGCGGACGTCGTGACGCCGCCTTCCGGCACGCTCTTCGCGGGCGTCGGCGTCGACGTCCCCGAGGCCGCGCCGCTCGGCTGCGGCACGTCGTACTTGCCGATCAACTGCATCTGGCCCTGTACGTTGACGACCGCGGCAGTGGCGTTCTCCGCGTCGTTGACCCAGAGCAGGCCCTCCCGGACGAAGGTCTCCAGGTTACCGGGCACCCCGGTCACCTTCTTCGCCTCCTCGAAGGCCCCCTGGACCGTGTTGTAGACGAGCAGCGTTCCCGCGTCGCGGTCCGGGATGTAGACCTTGGCGCCGAGTACCTGCGGCGGGCCGTACTGGTGCTGCGGCACGGTCAGCGGCACGGCCTTCACCGAGCCGCTGTCGATGTCGACGAGCGTGAGCGTGCCGGTGTCGGACGCGAGCAGCGGCACCACCGGGCCCTCGCTGAGCCCCGGTGCCAGCAGCTTCTCCGGCTTGCCGCTCGTCATCGCGGTGGGCAGCTCGACGGTCCGCTCGATACCGGTCGCGGACACCACGAGAACCCGTCCGCCCGTCACGTCGGTGACGACCGGGCGGCCCGACGCGAGGGTCAGCAGCAGCATGCCGCCGGGCTCGGCGACCTTGATCGCCGAACCGACCTGCTCGCCGTTGACCGGCACCAGGTGGCCGAGCGACGCGATCGGGACCCACAGCGTGCCGTTCGGGTCGGCGAGCACCTGGCCGAGCGGCTTGCCGCCCATGTCCATCGGCGCGCCGAGCGAGGCCAGGGTGACCGGGTCGATGGCCTGCACGGTGCCGTTCGCGGCATCGGCGAGCCACGCCTTGCCCCCGCCGGAGGCGAGTTGGAGGCCGGCTGTGCGGGGCTCGGAAACCTGCGGCACCGTCAGTTGGGCGGGGTCGATGCGGCTCACCGTGCCGGTGGTGCTGTCCAGCACCAGCACGGACTTGCCGTCCTCGCTGACCTGGAGGTCCCGCGTGTCCCCGGTGGGGAGCCGCACGCGCCCGTCGACCTGACCGGTGAGGCCGTTGACGTGCACGGCCGTGCTCTTCGAGTCGCTGGTGAGCCACGCACCGATGTCGGAGAGGTCGGGATTCGCGCCCGCGGCGCCCATTCCCGACACGACGATGCCCGCGATCAGCGCCCCCGCTGCGCCGAGCGCCGCGGCGGTCGTCTTTCGGCCTTGTGCAGGGCGGAACGCGTGGCGAAGTCGCATTTTCAGCCCAGAGTGCTGTGGCCCCTGGCGAAGCTTCATCAGCCGAGCCCCTTCTCAAGCCCACCGGCCCGCGAATTCCCGGCCGGGCGTCGGGGACCAGCCTGATCCCGCCATGCGCCACGTGCTATCCGGCGTACGCGCGGTATCGCTCGGCTTTGGGACATGGCGGGCTCAGAAGGGGCTTCCCGCCTGATGACGAGCGGTCAGGAGCCCGGCGGCGGACGCCACGAGGGAGGAGGGGCCGGGGAGCCCGGTGCCGCGTCCGGGCCCGGGGGACCGACCGCCCCGGTCGCCTCCCGGGGCTCGGCGGGCACGGCGCGAAATCCCGCCGTGGTGTTGTCCACAGGGTCTTCACCCAGGACGGCGCTGATCGACCACACCGAGTCCAGGGCATTGTGGTTGGGCGGCGGTGTATCGGTGGCGGCGCGCGGCGCGGGCGGCGGGGGAGCCGTCACCGGCGGCACCGGTACGCGCTCCGCCGGCGCCGCGGCGGGCGTGGACGGCGGCCAGGGGGCCGGGGACCACGGGGAGTCGGGCCGCGCAGGCGCCTCCACCAGCGCGGAGACGAGCGAAAGACCTTGGGGCCGCGTCTTGTTCGCCAGCGCGCGGCGCGCGCGTACGTGCATGCCCATCGACCCGACCGCCAGGAGAGCGGAACCGGCCGCGGTCGCGATGAGCGCGGTGTCGGTCGCGTCGCGGCCTCCGTCTGCGGCCGCTTGTGCCGCGCCGGGCGTGCTGCCCGTTCCGTCGTCGCCCGCGGTCTGCCCGGACGACGGCGCGTACCGGACTTCGCCGTGCGCCACGGGCGCGAACACCAGAGCCACGGTCCACATCAGGGCACCGCCGGCCAGCAACGCGGTGGCAGGCACGACGACGGATCGCCCCGCACCGAGCACACGTGATCCCATAGGCCGCAGCTTAGAAAGTCGGCGCCCTGCCCGGCTAGGCAAATCGCGCACGCGATCCGCTGTGCGGATAGCCACGGAGCGCAGGCCGGACCGTCCCGAAAGCGCAACCGCGGAATTGGGCGGCGCGAGGCACGGTGGACCGTGCTTAGTTGTGCGGGGGCACTCCTGACCGTGCCTGCACGCGAATCGTGAAGGGGCCTGCCGAAATGAGCGGCACGATCCGTCGGCGCGGTCCGGCAGCCGACTTCGAACAGCTTGTGGTCGCAGTAGTGATGCTCAACCTCCTGGCGGCGTGGATCTGCTTCCTGCTGGTCACCCGCAAGGGCAGCCTGTGGTGGATCCCGCTCGCCGTGACGATGGCGGCCATCGACGTCGCCGTGTTCGCCGTCGCCCGACGCCGCAATCGGTCTTCCGTCGACTCGACGGCCCGACTGCTGGCCGGGCGACGCGAGTTGGGCACCGCCACGACAGCCGGAGCGCTGGCGACCGCCGCTCGGCTGGGACTGCCGGATATCGGCGTACCCGGCATTTACGTCGGCAAGACCGTTCGCGGCGGCCACGACATCTGGGGTACCTGGGAGGAGATATACGTCGACATCTCCGGCCCGGCCACGGGCAAAACCGAGTCTCGCTGCATCCCCAACATCGTCGCCGCGCCGGGACCGGTGCTGGTGACCTCCTGCAAGCGCCACATCGTCGACGCCACCAGAGGATTGCGCGAACAGCACGGAAGGACGTGGGTGTTCGACCCGCTGGGGCTCGCCGGAGAAAGGCCCCTCTGGTACTGGAACCCGCTTTCGATGATCGGCGGGAGCATGAAGGACGCCAGCTCCCTCGCGGCTCTCATCATGTTCACCCAGCGGCAGGCGCACATGCGCACCGACGCCTATTTCGACCCGGCCGCCCAGACTCTCATCACGCTGCTGATGTTCGCCGCCGCCGCGGAAGACCTGCCGATCACCCAGGTGCGCGAGTGGATGCTGCGGCCGACCGACGATTCACCCGCGGCGATCCTGCGTGCCGTGGATCACGACTTGGCCGCGGCCGCCTTCGAGGCACTGGTCATCCTGCCGCCCTCCCAACGGGCGGGTGTGTACGGCGCGGCGCTGAACTACATGCGGTGGCTCGCGGTGCCGGGGCTGCTCCCGTGGATGACCCCGGGGGACGGGCGCGAGGAGTTCGACTTCGTCGGCTTCTCGCGGCAGTCCACCGACACCATGTACGTCCTTGCGCACCCCGACGACCGGATGGCCGCGCCGCTCATCGCCTGTCTCACCGCCGCCACCATCGTGGCCGGCGAGACCGGGTCCCCGAAGTTCCCCGGCGGCCGGCTCCCCCGTCCCTTCCTGGTGGTGCTCGACGACGCCGCGATCGCGGCCCAGTTGCCCACCTGGCCCGACCGTCTGTCGCACTACGGCTCCCGGGGCATCAACGTGATGATGATGCTCCAGTCATGGGCCCAGGGCGCCGGCGTGTGGGGACAGGAGGGCATGGCCAAAATCTGGGGGGCCGCGTCCATTCGCGTGTACGGCGGAGGCGGCTCGGAGCCCGGCCTCTGGGACGACGCCGCCAAACTGGCGGGTGACTTCGAAGCCCGGACGGCGTCCCGCACCAGCTCTTGGAAGCACATGTTCGGGCCGGGCGGCGTGACCCACGGGTCACGGCTCGAGAGCATCCTGCACCCGTCCGACCTCTCGAGTCTCCCCAAGGACCGCCTGATCGTGCAGGCCAGCGGCCGACGTCCCGTCCTGGCCCGGCACCTGCCGTGGACGGAAGGCCCGTACGCCGAGCAGATCCGCGAGTCACTCGCGAAGTACGCACGCTGACAGCGTCGGCGTAGGCGGACGCGGCGCTGTTTTGCAACGCTGGTGCAACCCCCGCCCGAGGGGTGTGCCTTGCAGGGGCCCGAATTGGACACTTGGCGAGTCACCACGCATCGGAGGTCGGCCGTCCCCCGGGCTCATCCGGACAGCGGTCCGGGGGGCCGGCCGACCTCTGTACGTCATCAGAGCGTCCCCCGCTTTGAGGAGTCAGATGTCCCCCTCGGCAGCACCTGTGCCGACGCCCGTCATGGGCGGCGGCCATGTCCCCGGTTCTCCCGTGCGACCGGTCGGCCGTCCGCCGACCGGGACTCCGCGTCCGTCGGCCCTTCGGGGCCGGGCCGGCACCGAGGCGGCGCGCGCCCGTCCGCTGACAGGCCGCGCCGCATAGTGCGCCGGGGGCCCGCCGAAGGATGCGGCGGGAACCCCGGTGGCTGTACGTCGTGGTGGCACGCTGGGCCGGACCGCCACCACGACGTACCGCCCTACTGACCGACTGACCGGCAAGCGGAACGAGCTACCTGGCCAGGCGTACCGGCAGGGCCTTGTGGCCGTTGGAGATGAACGACTCCATCGGCTCCAACTCCTCCTCCGGGACCGCGAGGACCAGGTCGGGGAAGCGCTCGAACAACGCCGGCAGCGCGATGCGCGCCTCCATCCGGGCGAGCGGCGCACCCAGGCAGAAGTGCGCGCCGAAGCCGAACGCCAGGTGGTCCTTGACCTTCCGGGTGACGTCGAACAACTCCGCGTCGGTGCCGTGCACCTCGGGGTCGCGGCCCGCGGCGCCGTACGCCATCAGGATCGCGTCGCCCTTGCGGATCGTGACGCCGCCGCCGATCTCGATGTCCTCGACGGCGTAGCGCAGCGGCAGGTTCGCCACCGGCGCCTCGGCCCGCAGCGTCTCCTCGATCACGTCGTCCCACGAGGCCTTGCCGGACCGCACCAGCGCGAGCTGCTCCGGCCGCGTCAGCAGCGCGTGGATCGCGTTGTCGAGCAGGTTGACCGTGGTCTCGTGGCCGGCCGACAGCACCAGCAGCAGCGTGTCGATCAGCTCGCTCTCGCTGAGCACCGCCGCTTCGCCGTTGCCCTCGTCGTCACGCGCCGCGATCAGTCCCGACGTCATGTCGTCGCCGGGGTTCTCGCGCTTGTCGGCGACCAGCGCGGTGAGGATGCCGTAGATGCTGACCTGGCAGGCCTGCATCTCCTCGGGCGTCGCCGTGGTCCGGAAGATGGTGTCCACCGCGGCGTGCAACTCGGGCTGCGAGCTCTCCGGTACGCCGAACAACTCGCAGATCACGTTGATCGGCAGCGGGTACGCGAAGTCCCGCCGCAGGTCCGCGGTGCCGCCCTCCGGCGTGGCCGCGATCCGGTCCAGCAGCCCGCGCGTCAGCTCCTCGATGCGCGGCTGCATCGCCGCGGTGCGCCGTGCCGTGAACGCCTTGGACACCAGCGTGCGCAAGCGTTTGTGGTCGCCGCCGTACGCGGTGAACATGTTCTGCACCGAGACCCAGATCTGCAGCGGCCAGTCGGCCGGGATCTCGCCGTTGATCCACGCCGGCCAGTGCTGCCGCGTGTCCTTGGACACGCGCGGGTCGGTCAGCAGGTCCCTGATCAGGGCCTGGTTGTTGACCGACCACGCCTCCACACCGCCAGGGAGTGCCACCAGCGTCGCCGGACCACGGGCGCGGAGCTTGTCGTTCTCGCCGTGGATGTCGCTGCCGAAGGGGTCGATGACGTAGGCGCCGGACTGCTCGGCCACTCTTTGCCTCCAGGCTGTGGTTCGGATGAAGCGGGATGCGGAGGAAGCGGTCGGGGGGAGACGGGGGACAGGCCCGGCGCCGGGTACGCGTCCCCGGTCACGGGCGCGTCCTTCGGCTGCACCGGCGGGAACACGACCGGGAGTTCCGCGAGCGCCCGGTGGAACGGACCGGGGCGCCAGCGCAGTTGCTCGGCAGGGACGGTCAACTTGATGTCGGGGACCCGGTCCAGCAGCCGCTCGATGGCGACCGCCGCGATCAGCCGGGCGCTCTCCTTGGCGGGGCACGCGTGCGGCCCCGCACTCCACGCGAGGTGCGCGCGGTTGCCGCTGCGCCGGTGCGACGCCAGGGCCGGGTCGGTGTTGGCCGCGGCGAAGCTCACCACGACCGGTTCGCCCTCGCGCAGGCGGACCCCCGCGAGATCGACGTCGCGCACCGGGAAGTGCACGCCGTAGTTCGCCATCGGCGGGTCGCTCCACAGGACTTCGTCGAGCGCGTCGTCGACCGGCATGGTGCCGCCGGACAGGCTGCCCGCGAAACGGTCGTCGGACAGCAGCAGCCGCAGGCCGTTCGAGATGAGGTTCTGCTGCGGCTCGGTGCCCGCACCCATCAGCAGCGTCAGCTGGTGGATCAGTTCCTCGTCGGTCAGGTTGGACGGATGCGCCATGAGCCACGACGTGACGTCCGGACCCGGCTCGGCGCGCTTGAGCGCCACGAGTTCGATCATGCCCTCGAAGAGCAGGGCGTTGGCGTTCTCGGCGTCGACCATCTCGAAGATGCCGGACATGCCGCGCACCAGCTTCTCGGCGGTCCCGGGCGGGCAGCCGAACATCTCCATGAAGACCAGCAGCGGCACCACGAGCGCGTACTCGCGGCGCAGGTCCGCCTTGCCGTCCGGGCCGAAGCTGTCGATCAGCGAGTCCGAGCTCCGCTCGACGTACTCGCGCAACTCGACCGGGTCGATGCGGCCGAGGCTGTCGGTGATCGCCGAGCGGTAGCGGGCGTGCTCCGCACCGTCCGTGAACAGCGCGTTGGGGCGGTGGCCCATCATCGGCAGCACCGGGTTGTCCGGCGCGATACGGCCGTCCTGGACGGCCTTCCAGCGGCGCGGGTCCTTGGAGAACGTCTCGGGGCTGCGCAGCAGTTGCAGCGCCGCGTCGTACGACGTCACCAGCGACGCCTCCACGTGCTCGTCGAGCAGCACGGGTGCGACCGGGCCGTGGTCGCGGCGCAAGCGGGCGTAGACGGAAGCCGGGTCGTCGGCGAAGTCGGCGCCGTAGAGCGGCACTCCGGTCAGACCGTGGGCAGGGCAACCGGGCGGCGGACCGGCGGATTCGGGCTCCGCGGCGCCGCTGTCGGGATTGGTGGTCAAGACGAGGGCTCCTGGCCGGAAAGGGTGAGGAGGTGGCGGACAAGGGCGATCAGCGCCTCGGTGGACGAGCGCGGGTCGCGGGCGTCACAGGTGACCAGCGGGGTCTCGGGCAGCAGGTCGAGCGCCTCGCGGATCTCGTCGTCGGTGTAGCGCGGCGAGTCCGGGAAGTGGTTGAGGGCGACCGCGTACGGCAGCCCGTGGTCCTCCAGCAGGCCCATCACCTCGAACGACTGCTCCAGGCGGCGGGTGTCGGCGAGGACCAGGGCGCCCAGCGCGCCGGTCGTCATATCCTGCCACAGCCGGGTGAAGCGGTGCTGCCCGGGCGCTCCGAACAGGTAGAGCACCAGCCGGTCGTTGAGGGTCAGGCGGCCGAAGTCCATGGCCACCGTCGTGGTGGTCTTGTCGGGCACCCCGCTCAGGTCGTCGACCAGCGCGCCCGCCTGGGTCATGCGCTCTTCGGTGTGCAGGGGCCGGATCTCCGAGAGCGTGCCGACGAACGTCGTCTTGCCGACGGCGAAGTGCCCGACCACCAGCAGCTTCACCGACGTCCGCACGGTCGGGCGCAGGTAGACGGCAGCGTCTCCGGCGGTGTCCGCGGGGCGGTTCCCCGGGCTCCCGGGTCCGTTGCCGGGTCCGTTTCCCGGGCCGAACCGGGCGTCGCGCTCAGAGGCGAGCACGGAGTCCATCAAGCACCTCCTGAAGCAGCTGGGCCTCGGGAAGCTCGGCCGCGGGGATGGGGGCGCGCGTGAGGATGTGGCCGGCGTCGACCAGATCGGCCAGCAGCACCTTGGTGACGCTCACCGGCAGTCCGAGGTGTCCGGCGACCTCGGCGACGGACAGCGCGCCGGGACGGCACAGTTCGACCAGGCGGCGCTTCTCCGGAGGGAGGCCGCCGAGCGGCCGGTCGGTCGTCGCGATCACCAGGGTGACCAGGTCGAACGTGTTGCGGCTCGGGTGCGCGCGCCCGTCCGTCACGACGTACGGCCGGACCAGCCCTTTGCCGCGGCCGCCCGGGGCTCCGCCGTCGGGCCCCGGCGCCTGCGGGTCCCCGGCCGGCCCCGGGCGGCGGCGCCTCATGGGCGGCCTCCGAGGCCTTGCCTGGGCGGACTGGTCAGTTCCTTGCCGAGTCGGTCGACCAGTTTCTGCATCGCGTACGTGACGGACTCCATGTCGACGTGCTCGGACGCCGAGACCGCGAGGTACGCGCCGGCTCCGGCGGCGACGAGGAACACGTAGCCGCCGTCGAACTCGACGAGGGTCTGCCGCCACCGGGTCTCCCGCGGGTCGGCGAACGCGGACGTGCTGCGGCTGATCGACTGGAGTCCCGAGAGTGCGGCGGCCTGGCGGTCCGCCTCGTCGCGGTCGATGCCGCGCGAGTGGGCGCGCAGCATCCCGTCGGCGGACAGCAGGATCGCGTGCCGCGCCTCCGGGACCCGCAGGGCCTCGTCGAGCATCCAGCCCAGGTCGTTGTGACCGTGGTCGTTCATGAGTGTGCGATCCCCTTGTCCTGATCGTCGCTGTCGCGCACGGCTTCCCGGCCGGAGCGGGTGCCCCGGGCGAACGCGCCCATGCGTGCCGCTGTTTCGTGCACGGAGCGGCCTCGCGCGGTGTCCGTCGCGATGGCGTCCGCGGCGGCGGCCGCCTCGGTCGCGGCGGTGGGACGCGCGGCCCGCACCGCGGGTGCGGCGGTGTCGCGGCGCCTGCGCTTGGGCAGTCCGGCCGCCGTCGAGCCCACGACGTCGACGGGGACGGGCTCGGGGGGCGGACCGGCGTGCTCGTGGGCCTGGTCGACGTCGTGGACCGGTTGGGCCTCGTGGACCGGTTCGACTTCGCGGGCCGGACGGGCTTCGGACGCGGCGCTCTGGGCGGCCGGGACGGCGTGTGCGGCCGGGGCGGTGGGGGCGGCCGGCCGCGCGGCGGCGGGGAGGGCCTGGGCCGGTACGGGCGGGCGGAGCTCGCGTACGAGCCCCGGCACGTCCTCCGGTTCGAGGTGGGTCAGCAGTTCGTTGGGCAGGAACAGCACGGCGCGGACGCCACCGTAGGGCGAGCGGGTGTCGACCGAGACGCTGAAGCCGTACCGCTGCGCCAGTACGCCCACGACCGCGAAGCCGAACTGCGGCGGGTCGCCGAGCCGCGTGATGTCGATGTACTCGTCGCCGCCGATGAAGCGGACGGCGGCCTCTATTTCCTTCTCGTTCATGCCCACGCCCGCGTCGTCGACGACGACGCACGCACCGTTGTGCGCGGCCTGGATGTTGACCTCGACGGTGGTGTTCGGCTGCGAGTGCCGGGTGGCGTTGTCGAGGAGTTCGGCGATGGCGAGCACCACGGGCTCGACCGCGCGGCTGACGACCGCGACCTCGATCTGCTCGTGGACCTGCACCCGGCGGTAGTCGCGGATGCGCGACTTCGCACCGCGGGCCACGTCCATCAGCGTCGACGCCTCGCGCTGGCGGCCCGGCCACGACCCGCACAGCACGGCGATGGCCTGGGCGCGGCGGCCGAACTGCGCGTTGGTGTGGTCGATCTCCAGCAGGCTGCCGAGGATGTCGGGGTGGTCGTAGTCCTCCTGCATGTCCGAGATGGCGAGCTGCTGTTCGTTGGCGAGGCCTTGCAGCGCCCGCATCGCGCCCTTCAGGGCGGCCTTGGCGGACTGGTCGGCGCGGATCTGCGCCCGCCGCACGGCGCCGCCGAACATCTCCTCCATGAGGTGCACGCTCAGCGCGTGCGAGGTGCCTTCGAGCCTGGGGTCGGGGACCACCGGGCCGAACGGCCGGTGGTTCTTCTCCAGCAGCGGCAGCCGGTCCTCGACGAGGTTGCGGAGCGACGTGTCGCGCGCCTCCACGCCGCCCGTCAGTTCGGCTATTCGACGGTTCTGCGCGGCCCGGGTCCACAGGAGCCGGACCACCGCTCCCGCCAGCACAAGGGCCACCGCGACCAGGCACCAGAACACCGCGGACGGGACGCTGTCTGTCATCGGATCCTCGGGAACGGCCACGCGGAGTGGGGAGGGACAGCAGGGCGCCAACATCCTAGTCAGAACAATGACGCGCAGTCAGAGGCCGGAAACAGTCCGTGAAGTGACGATTTATCGGGCACCTCGGACATGAGAGGCCGTGCGCCACCGGCGCGCAGGGGCGCCGGAACGGCCGCTGGCGGGTCGTTGACCCAACCGTGGTGACAGCTTCGTGAGCTGCGTGGACACGGGTGGGGCGGGAGGCGTACGCCCGCGTGTGGTGGACCGCGGGGAGGTCTCGTACGCCCGCTTTGTTGTCCGAAAGTTGTCGTGGGGGCGAATTCCCGCCGGTTGTGACGGACATCTCGCCGGGTCGGACCGCCGCGACGGGTGCGAGCCGTGTGTCCGGTACGCGCGGACGGGAATCTTCCGCGGGCGCCGTGTCGTTGGGCCGGGAAAATCCGGTTCTCGACCCCAGGGGCACGAGCATGATCGTCGAGTACATCCGCTACACCATCCCCGAGCCGGACGCCGCCGCATTCGAGGCCGCGTACGCCCGGGCCGCCACCTCGCTGCGGGCGGCCCCGCAGTGCGTGGACTACGAACTGACGCGCTGTACCGAGGAGCCCGGCTCCTACGTCCTGCGCATCCGCTGGACCTCCGCACCCGACCACCTCGAAGGCTTCCGCAAGGGCGAGCACTTCCCGGCGTTCTTCGCCGAGATCAAGCCGTACTTCTCGGCTATCCAGGAGATGCGCCACTACGAGGCGACGGACGTCGTCGGGACCGGCGGGTCCAACCCCACGCTGTTCGAGTGGGGCGGCGGCGCCGAGGCCTTCGACCGCCTGTTCACCCGCTTCTACCAGCGGGTCGCCGAGGACGAGGTGCTGGCACCCGTGTTCGCCGGCATGGACTCGCACCACGCGCAGCACGTCGCGGCGTGGCTCGGCGAGGTCTTCGGCGGCCCCGCGGTCTACAGCACCGATCTCGGCGGCCACGCGCACATGGCTTCCAAGCACCTCGGCAAGGGCATCACCGAGGCCCAGCGGCGGCGCTGGGTCGCGCTGCTCACCGACACCGCGGACGAGGTCGGGCTGCCGAACGACCCGGAGTTCCGCGGCGTTCTCGCGTACTACCTGGAGTGGGGGACGCGCATGGCGATCATCTACTCCGGCCCGAACCCGCCGCCGCTGCCGCAGACGCCGATGCCGCGCTGGGACTGGGGGCTCACTCCGCCGTGGAAGGGCTGAGGAAGGGCTGACCCGAGGAGCGGCCGAGCCGAGGAACGGAGTCGCGGGTACGGTCTCGCGGTTCGCATACCGGGAGGCGCGGTTTCCCGGGACAATCACCTTGCGGCCGTCCGGCGCCGACAGCCGGTGCACCCGGAGCGGGTACGGCGTCGGCGGGCCGCAGGGGAGGACAGCGTGAGGACGCCTTTGAGCGATCCGCAACGGGTGGGGCCGTACCGGATCGTCGGACGGCTGGGCTCGGGCGGCATGGGGTGGGTGTACCTGGGCCGTTCGCCGACCGGCCGCATGGTGGCGGTCAAGGTGGTGCGGCCCGAACTGGCCATGGAGCCCGAGTTCCGCGACCGCTTCGAGCGGGAGGTCGACGCCGCGCGGGCGGTCGGCGGGCTCTTCACCGCGGCCGTCGTCGACGCGGACACCCGGGGGGACCCGCCGTGGCTCGCCACGGTGTACGTGCCGGGCCCGTCGCTCGCCGAAGAGGTCGCACGGAACGGCCCGCTCCCCGAGCCGCAGGTGCGCCTGCTGGGGGCGGGGCTCGCGGAGGCGCTGCGGGCCATCCACGCTGCAGGAGTCGTGCACCGCGACCTCAAGCCCTCGAACGTCCTGCTCGCCCCCGACGGCCCGCGCGTCATCGACTTCGGGATATCGCGCATGCTCGGTGCCGCCGGGCTCACCCGGAGCGGGATCGTGCTCGGCACCCCGGCGTTCATGTCGCCGGAGCAGATCACCGGCATGATGGTCGGACCGTCGAGCGACCTGTTCTCGCTCGGCGGCGTCCTGTTGTTCGCCGCCACGGGCGGGCAGCCCTTCCCGGGAGGCGAAGGCCACTTGTACCGGCTCGTCCACGGGGAGCCCGAACTCGACGGCGCTCCCGACGGATTGCGCGAGCTGATCCGGCGCTGCCTCGCGAAGGAGCCCGGCGACCGCCCGAACCTGGACGACCTGCTCGCGGAACTCCTCGCCGAGCCGGGTGGATCCGGCTCCGCCTCCGCGTCGGATCAGGATCCGGCTCAGGGTCAGGGTCAGGGTCAGGCTCCGATGTCGAGTGCCGAACACGCCTTGCGGGCCGGGGGATGGCCGTTCCCCGCGGTCGCCGAGACGCTGCGGGTGCACGAGCTGCCGCCGCCGTCCGGCAACGCCGGGACGCCGGGCCCCACCGCCTCCTGCCTCACCCTGCACGCGCAGGCCCTGCTGGACGCCGGTCTGACCGGTGAACTGATCGTCGAGGCGATGACCCGTGCCGGACGTTGAGCACAGCCGACCGCAGGTGCACATGCTGGGCTCGGACTGGCGTGTGCTGCTGGACCGTTGGGCGGTGCGGCACCAACTGCGGACGAGCGCCGACACGGTCTCGGTGACCCTGGAGTTCGACATCCCGTCGACCGAACGCCTGCTGACGGTCCGGTTCATGACGACGTCCAGCCTGCTGGTCGCGTTCATGACGAACGGGCGTACGCTGCGGCACGATCAGCTGGCCACCGCCGCGGCGGCCGCGAACGCCTGGAACACCGAGCAGTTGGTGCCGATGCTGTCGGTGTGGGACGTACGCGGACCGCACCCCTGCATCGCCGGAACCTGCACGGTGCCGCTCACCTGCCGCCTGACCCAACCGGACTTCGACGCCCTGGCGACGCGCTGGGTGGAGCACGGGCGCGTGATGTTCACGCGCTGCCAAGAACTGTTCCGGCTGTGAACCGGCCGCCGATAGAATGCGGCATTCCTCATGGGGTGGGGGCGCGCATGACCTGGACGCGAGTGCGGAGTTCCGCCGCGGTCGCGAGTGCGGTGCTTCTTCTGAGCCTGCCCATGGGCGGCCCGGCCACCGCAAACGCCACCGCCGATCCGCCGGGCATCGTGCTGCCCGCCGGATGCGCGGCGGGAGCCCCCGCGCAACTCGACAAGCAGGCGCTGCGCTGCCTCGCCGAGGCGGCGCGGTCCTCGCGTTCGGGCGCGGTCGTGGTCACGCTGACGCGTCCGCTGGGGTTGGTCGGCGTGGACGCCGCCGACGTCCGCGAGGCGCAAAAGGCTTTCGCCGACGGCCGGTTCGCCGTCGTGCTGCCGAGCGGGGACAGCGGCACCGGAGGGAGCCTGCTGTTCACCCTGGCCGCCGATCCGTCGAGCCGGGTGGTCGCCCGCGACAGCGTGGTGGCCCGCCTGGACCCGGCCACCGTCGCGATGCTCAGGTCAGCGGGCGACTGCACCTTGGTGTGCGAAATCCTGGGCAGGGCACCGACCGACGGGGTGCCGGGTGAACGCCTCATCGCCGAACGGCACGCGCAGGAGAACGGCGGCCTGCTGATGCTGCCCACGCGCGGCGTCGGCGGCGGCGACGAAGGGGTGCCGCCCTGGACGCTCGTCCTGCCGGTCCTCGCGCTGGCCGTGGTGGTCGTCCTGGTGCTGCCCTTCCGGCGGCGTCTCGCGGCCCAACGCCCCTACGGCAACGAGCCGGACGCGTACACGGGCGGTACGGCGACGGCGAGCCCGGCGCCGCCGCCCCGAGCCCCCTCACCGCCGATCGGCCGGCCGTCGGGAGGCCGGGCCCGGGCGGGCGGTCCGACGCGTACCGCGACCGTGCGTACCAGCCTCCACCCGCAGGGGTACGTCGAACTCGACCGCTGCCTCGTCCGCGTCACCTGGGCGGACACCGGCGAGCCGCCGGCTGTCGGAGAAACCGTCGACACCGTCGCCGTCGAGTCCGGGCCGCTGCTGGCCGTCCGGCCGTCGCGACGCGGAAAGAACTGAGGGGGTCGTACTTTGCCCGGCAATCGCTGGGGACGCTCGGTGCCGCAGGACGCCACCGTGCCCCGACAGCAACAGCAGGTGGCGCCGCAAGACGCGTACGCCGACATCGACTTCGAGAACAACGCGCAGCGACTGCCGCTCGTGCTGTGCCTGGACACGTCGAGCTCCATGGGCGGCGTGCCCATCGCGACGCTCAACGAGGCGCTCGGGCAGTGGGCGCGCGAACTGCACGACGACGTCAGCCTCAGTGCGAGCGTCGAGGTCGCGGTCATCACGTTCGGCGGCACCGGGGTGGCCGCCTGGCGCGGGCCGCACGCGATCCCGCCCGGGCAGCCGGGCACCCCCTTCGTCCCCGCACACCAGTTCCAGGCACCGCAGTTGGTCGCGTCCGGCGTCACACTGCTCACCGAGGCCGTCGAACTGGCCATGCAGATCGTGGCGGCCCGCAAGCAGGAGCTACGGCAGGCCGGACTCCAGTACTACCGGCCGCAGATCTGCCTCATGACGGACGGCCTGCCGACCGACACCCAGGGGCAACTGACGGACACCTGGCAGCGGTTGGTGCCCGTGCTGGCCTCCGAGCAGGAGAAGCGGCACTTCCGGCTGTACGCGATCGGCGTCGGCGGGATCACCCCGCAGGGGCTGGACGTCCTGCGGGCGCTCGCACCCGCGTTCCACGCGCAGTTGCAGGGCTTCCCGTTCCGCGAGCTGCTGGCGATGATGTCGGCGAGCGCGAACGCCGAGCAAAAGGGCGCGGGCGACGAGGTGTTCGAGAAGATCTTCCACCAGTTCCGCACGCAGCGCTCGGCGTGGGAGCCCTGATGGGGCCGCACGGTTCGTGGCGTACACACGGCATCAGCGTCGAGGGATACCGGCACCGGCGCGAGGGCGTGCCGTGCCAGGACGCGTGGGCCGAGGGTGCGACGGGGCCCGACCACGCCCGCGTGGTGGTGCTGGCGGTGGCGGACGGGGCCGGGAGCCGTCCGCAGTCCGAGGCGGGCTCCCGGTTGGCGGTGCGTCTGGCCACCGCGTACTTCACCGAACGCGTCGGGGCCACACGGTTGTTCGCGAACGACTCCGGTGCCGCGGCGACGGACGCGGAAGCCGCGCACGCGCTGCTGGGCGACACCTTCCTGGAGGTGCGCGACGAGTTCCTGAGCCGGACCGGGGACAACGGCGGCCGGCCGGACGACTTCGCCACTACGCTCACCGTCGTCGCCCTGGCACCCACCTGGATCGGATACGCCAGCGTGGGCGACGGATTCGCCATCCTGCGCGCCGGGACGGACGGCGGCGCCCCGCTCTACCACCTGCTGCCGCAGCCGGAGGCGGTGAGCGAATACAGCAACGAGACCGTGTTCCTGACGTCGCGTGACGCGCCGCGCCGGATCCGCACCGAGTGCGTGCTCGACCCGGAGGCCGACGGTGTGCTGCTCTCCACGGACGGCCTGGCGCAGGCCGCGATCTCCCGGTTCGGGGGACGCGCGACCGACCCGAACAAGTCCTTCGCGGCCGCGGTGTTCCGCTCCCTCGACAACCCGGGGCCCGACCCCCGTGCCGACGAGGAGGCCCTCGCGACGCTGCTGCGTTCGGACCGGCTGACCGCGCTCAACGCCGACGACAAGACGCTCCTGCGGGCGGTGCGCACATGACCGAACGGCGCCTGCGCGTGGGCACCGACGAAGTGGTGCTGAGCAGCCAGGACGCCCCGAAGGGCGGCGGCCAGGCGGCGGTGTACCCCCTCGCCGACCGGCCCGGCACTGTCGTGAAGCTCTACCGCGAACCGCAGGGGCCCGACCAGGAGCGCCGCGTCGAGCGCATGCTCAACCTCACACCGCTCGGCGGGCGCCCGACCAACACCTCGCAGCCACCCGAACTGGCCTGGCCCACCGCCGTGGTGCGCGGCGCCGAGGGCGAGTTCCTCGGCTACGCGATGCGGCGCTTCGGGGAACCCGAACACGTGCCGCTCGTCGGCCTGTTCACGCGGGCGCAGCGACTGCGCTGCTTCCCGCCGCAGACCGACTGGCGGTTCCTCCTCGGCGTCTGCTGGAACCTCGCGTTCATGACCGCGCGCATGCACCACGAGGGCCTGGTCATCGGCGACTTCTCCAGCAACAACATCGTGGTCGACGGCAACGGCTTCGTGACGCTGCTGGACTGCGACTCGATCGCGTTCACCGACCCGGCCAGCGGCGAGCACTTCCCGGCGCTCATGCAGACCGCGGACTACTCCGCACCCGAACGCCAGGCGGGCGGACCGGCGTCGCGCCACACCGACAACTTCGCGCTGGCGGTGCTCATCTACCAGCTGCTGACGGTCGGCAACCACCCCTTCGGCGGGGTGCCACACGGGAGCAGCAGCGACAGCACCATCAAGGACAACATCGCGGCGAGTTGCTCGTACGTCGTGCACCCCGAGGCCGTGACGACGCCGCGCAACATGATCGAGCCCACCGTGCTGCCGCCTTCGCTGCTGGCGCTCTCACGGCAGGCGTTCGGCCCGGGCGTGCACCAGCCGGAGTCGCGGCCTTCGGCGGAGGACTGGTTGCGCGCACTCGACGGCGAGCGGTCGCGCGTCGAGACGTGCCGCGAACGGCCGCGCCACACCTACGGCTTCCACCTCACCACCTGCCCGTGGTGCGCCCGCGCCGCGGTGACGGGCCAGGACGCGTTCAACCCGCCCCCACCCCGCCCCATGCCGCCCCCGATCCCGGTACCCGCGCCCGACACCCCCGGACAGACCCCCGTCTCACGCACCCTGGTACTCGTCCTGATCGCCCTGATAGCAGTAATCGCCGTGGTAATCGCCGTGGCAGCGGGCTGACGACCGCCGCGGGTTCAACGCACCTTCTCCGGGGCGGAGCCCGCGGGGTGCACGGGTTCGCGCGGCCCGGGCGGCTTCCCCATGGCTGGTCCGGGAGTCAGTTCGCGCACCTCGGCGAAGGCGTTCCGGAGAGCGACGCGCATACGGCGGGAGACCGGCTTCTCGAGCAGGCGGTGCACCAGCCAGGAGACCGGCAACATGAGCGCGACCGTCCCGCCGACGAGCGCCCACGGATCGACGTCGCCTTCGAGCTTGGCGATGATCTCCCAGCCGATGTACTCGTGCAGCAGGTACAGCGGGTACGTCAGAGCTCCGGCGGTGGGCAGCCACCTCCACCTGACCCATTGCAGGCGCTTGGTCACGAGCAACGCGAAGAACATGAAGAACACGGCGAGGACCGCGGTGACGGGCCAGTGGGGAACCTGGAAGCCCATCGCGGTCTCGGCTTCGACGACCTTGCGGTTTGCGAAATGCTGCGAGATCAGGAAGCAGGTGCCGACGATGGCCCACAGAAGTGCCGTGGGACGGAAGCGGTACATGAGATGGAACGCCATGCCTGCGATGAAGTACCAGCTGTAGTCCGGCATCAGGAGCCTGGTGAGGGCCGGAGCGTTCAGCTTGAGCATGAGGGCGCTCAGGGTTGCCCAGACCAGGCTGAAGACGAGGACCGAGCGGTAGGTCACGCCGCGCCACACGACGAGCATGAACAAGAGATAGAAGTTGAGTTCGGCCGCAAGCGTCCAGTAGACACCGTCGACGTGGGGCACGCCGAGCGGCTGCTGGAGCATCGTGAGGTTGACCAGTACGTCGGACCACCGGCGGCGGACGATGCCACCCGGTACGAGCGTGACCACTGCGGTGGTCGCGATCACCGCGAACCAATACGCGGGGAACAACCGGACGACACGCGAGGTGAAGAACTCCGAGGGGGAGCGCCCCCAGCAGCTCATGCATATGACGAACCCGCTGATCATGAAGAAGAGTTCGACACCGAGCCACCCGTACGCGGCGGGCTTGTAGGCCACCGGGAAGACGTCCTGCACCGACTCGGCCCAGCCGCCGCCGCGCGCCAGGTAGTGGTAGGCCACGACCATCAGCGCGGCGGCGAGGCGCACGCCGTCCAGTACCCAGATGCGGTCGGATTCCGAGGCGGGGCGCGCAGGTTTGAACTTCCGTCTGGAGACGGTCAAAGCCATGGGGACGCCAATCGTGCGGGTGGCCGTCTGTGGTGTTGCCGTGCTTCGGGTTATCGCGGCTGCGCGGTCCAGCCGGCCCAAGCAGTGGAGACCATGTCACGCAGGTCGCGTCGGGCGTGGAAGCCGAGTTCCTTGGCGATGCGGTCGGCGGCGGCGACGACGCGCGCCGGGTCGCCGTTGCGCCGGGCACGCACCAGCGGTGTGAGGTGCCGGTACGCCGTCTCGGTGAGGATGAGGTCCACCATGGCTCGGACCGAGGTGCCTTCGCCCTTGCCCACGTTGAGCGTCAATGCGGCGTCGGGCGCGTCCAGGAGCCGGCGCGCGGCCGCGGCGTGGGCGTCGGCCAAGTCCTGCACGTGGACGAAGTCGCGGACACACGTTCCGTCCGGGGTGGGGTAGTCGTCGCCGAAGATCAGCGGCTGCTCTCCGCGGTGCAGGCGCTCGAACACCATCGGGACGAGGTTGAAGACGCCGGTGTCGGCCAGTTCGGGGGCGCCCGCGCCGGCGACGTTGAAGTAGCGCAGCGAGGCGTACGCGATGCCGTGGGCCGCGGCGGTGGCCCGGATCAGCCACTCGCCGACGAGCTTGCTCTCGCCGTACGGGTTGATCGGCCGGCAGGCCACGTCCTCGTCGACCAGGTCGACGTCCGGCATGCCGTAGACGGCGGCGCTGGAGGAGAACACGAAGCGCCGGACATCGGCAGCCACCACGGCGTCAAGAAGGCTGCGAAGACCCTCGACGTTCTCCTCGTAGTAGTACAGCGGGCGGGCGACCGACTCGTCGACACGCTTCTTGCCGGCGACATGCACGACGCCGTCGAACCGGTGCGCCCGGAAAACGGTGCTCAGGAGAGAGCGGTCGAGTACCGAGCCGACGACCAGCGCCACGTCCTGCGGCACACGCGCGCGCGAACCGGTCGACAGGTCGTCGAGGACAACGACTTCGAAACCGTCGGACCGCAGGGACCGTACGACGTGCGCGCCGATGTAGCCGGCGCCGCCGGTGACCAGCCAACTCATTCGACAAGGTTAATAGGAGATGGCTCTCGGCCGACCACAGGGTTTCGGTGATCCCTGCCAATACCTCCTATACCGCCCGCGCGAGGCAGCAGGGGGACGCCAAGGTGACTCTTCGCGATCAAGCCGATGCTTGTGGTACTTCGCCGGGGACACCCGCAGGACAGCGGCCCGACCGCGCCCCTTCATCGTGGCTTCCGGTTCACGACGTCTGTTGTTTACTATCACTGCTGCCCCAGAACCAGCGTCGTCCAAGATCCGGTTACTCTGGCACCGGTCGGTTCCGGGCCTTTCCGGGGGTCGGTGTTGACGCTGCCCGCTTCCCCGTGCAATGGGCCCCGCGACGCCGCGGTGCGCTTCATGCCGCCGTTTGCAGGTGCCGAGCGCCCGCGAACGGCACGAACCTCCGAAGGACAACCACGGTGAGACCCCGCCACGCGCTGCGTGTGACGCGAGACTCGGCCCGTATCGCCTTGGACGTACTGCCGGTCAAGACCCAGCAGGTACTGGACAAGCGCGTCCGGCCGAAGGTGGCCCAGGCGAGAGTGGCGGTCGTCCGCAAGTTCGTGCACCCCGTCGCCGGGGACGGCCGAGGGCAGGTGCTGCACGCCTCCCTTCTCGACGGGCACACGCTGAACCTCGAGGCGGCGCTGCCGGTCGACGCGGCGTCGGGGGCCGACGCGGCATCCTTGTTCCTGCTCCGCGGACGCGAGCACCACCGGATACCGCTGCGCCTGCGGCGGATCAATGCCCGCGAGGTCCAGGTCGCGACGACGGCCCTGCTCGGCCCGGGGCCCACGGGGGTCGACCTGTCGGTCGGGCGGTGGCGGGCCGTGGTACTCGTCACGGCGGACAAGAAGCGGTTGCGGGCGTTCGACCTCGAAGGGCCGCTCGGCCCGACCGTCGCCGGCGGGCCCACCCAGATACCCCCGGCCAGCGGACTGACGGGCCGACGCCACCACGTACGCCTCAGCCCTCTGGGGCTGTTCCGCATCGCGGTCGGCGCCCCCGAGGCCCATGCGGAGGTCATCCGGTTCGAACTGCGGCATTCCGGCGCGCACCTGCTCTTTCGCGAGGTCGGGACGCTGCGGGCGCGGGCGGTGGCGGTGGAGTTCTCCCACGACCGCGCGACCCACACGGCCGTTCCGGAGCCCGTGGGGTCGGGACTCTTCAGCCTCGCGGTGCCGTTCGACGCGCTCCTGGACGGTGCCGGCGCGAACGAGCGTGTCTGGCAGGTGCACGTCCGGCTCCGTGACGGCCGACGCGTGGTGCTGAGCCGGGAACTCGACATCGCACGCATGCCACGGCGCATCTTCCGGATGCGGAGACTCCTGGTCGCCACCAAGGGCGGCGCACTCGTCCGAGTCCGGCCCCACTACAGCGCCCGCCACCAATTCCGCATCGGCTGCACCCTCGTCGCCCCCGCCCGCTCCGGAGCCTCCACGTGAAGATCCAGTACCTGCTGACCAGCGCCGACTCGATGGGTGGCACGGAGCGTGCCGTACTGACCCAGGCCTCGCTGCTGGCGCCGCGGCACGACGTCGAGGTGGTGAGCGTGTTCCGCACGCGCGCCCGGCAGTTCTTCGCGGTGCCGGACGGCGTGCGGCTGCGCCACCTGGTCGACGCCACGAAACCGGCCGCCCCGCGGCCGGTCGCCGAACGCGCGCTCAGCGCGGAGGACTGCGTGGCCCTCGCGGCGCTGCCCAGCCAATACGTCGAACCTTCGTGGGAGGGCGTGTTCAACCGCCTCTCCGACCTGGAACTGGAGCGCCTGCTCCGGGAGACGGACGCCGACATCGTGGTGACGCCCACGCCCGCGCTGATGGCGCTGGCCGTCCAACTCGTCCCGGCACGGGTGAAGACGGTGCACCAGGAGCACCGGGTCTCCGAACTGCGGGGCGTCAGCGGCGAACCGCTCCTCCGGTACGCCCCCGCGCTCGACGCCCTCGTGGCCCTGACCACGCCCACCCAGGAGTGGTTCGCTGAGACGTTCGGGGCCCAGGCCCCACGCCTCGCGACGATCCCCAACGCGGTGCCCGACGGCTTCCGGCCCGGATCCACGCGCGTGAACCCGGTGGTGGCCATGGCGGGACGGCTCGTTCCGGAGAAGCAGATCCACCACGCGATACGCGCCTTCGCGCAACTGGTGGACGAGTTCCCGGAATGGACGCTCCGCGTCTACGGCGAGGGGCCCAAGCTCTCCGAACTCCGCAACATGATCGACGAGTTCGAACTCAACGACAACGTCCACCTGTTCGGCAACGCGCCGCGCATGGAGGAGGAATGGGCACGGGCGTCCATCTGCCTGCTGACGTCCCGTGTCGAGGCGTTTCCCCTCGTCCTGACCGAGGCCAAGGCCGCCGGCCTGCCCTGTGTCGCCTACGACTGCCCGAACGGCCCCGGCGAGTTGATCCGCGACGGCGTCGACGGGTACCTCGTGGCCCTGGACGACGTCGACGGACTCGCGACCGCGCTCGGCCGGCTCATGGGCGACCAGGCGCTCCGCGACCGATTCGGGACCGCCGCGCTCGACGGTATCGACGAACTGGCCCCGGAACGCGTCGGCGCGGCCTGGGAGTCGCTCTTCGAGGACGTCCTCGCGGCGGCGGCCGAGCCGGGTGCCGCGGACGCCAGGAGCGACAGGTTCGCACGGCACCTGGCGCACAGCTCCGGAGGCAACGCCGTGCTCGCGGCCCCTCCCGCGCACGGCACCCGCCGGATCGCCAACTTCAGCTACAAGGCGCACCAGGTGCGCATCGAGGCCCTGCACCAGAACCTGCGCCGCCACGCGGGACAGGTGTGCCTGGTCGCAGACGACCTCACCACCGGCGATGTCATCGACCGCAACCTGCACCTCGTCCTGGACGTCCTCGACAAGTACGGGATTCCGTACGTCTACCTCAACGACGGCAACCTGCGGCACCAGTTGGGCGTCGCGGAGGAGCACCGCCAGGGCCTGCTCGACGCCCTGTCCGAGACGTACGCGGACGAGGCCGTCTACGTCGCGGCCCTGAACGCGGGCGGCGGTGTCATGAAGACCGCGATGGCCGGGACGCTTGCGGCATGGCACCTGGTGAAGGCGCCGTCCGGGGTCCGGGTCTTCCAGCCGATCGTGTCGCACAGCGGCACGGTGCGGTTCTCCGGCGTGTACGGCACCACCGTGTCCTTCTGGGCCGATTCCGAGGACGGCCGGGACGTCGAGACGCCTGCCGCGACCACGCTGGGCCGTGTCCTGCCGAAGGAGTCCCTCGTCCCGGCCCTCCTGGAGGTGGCCGGCCGTGACGTGACCACCATCGAACCGTTCACCAGGACTCTCGTCAGTGCCGTCGACTTCCCCGTCGACGCCGTGTACACGTGGGTCGACGGCAACGACCCCGCCTGGACGGAGCGGCGCAACGAGGCCCTGGTCGCCCGGGGTTTCCAGCCCGTCGCGGGCGCGAGCGGCGACGCCCGGTACCGCGACCGTGACGAGTTGCGGTACTCGCTGCGGTCGATCGACATGTACGCGCCCTGGATCCGCACGATCTACCTGGTCACCGACCGCCAGACCCCGGCCTGGCTGGACACCGACCACCCCCGCGTCGAAGTCGTCGACCACCGCGACATCTTCACCGACCCCGACGCCCTGCCCACCTTCAACTCCCACGCCATCGAATCCCAGCTCCACCACATCGACGGCCTCGCCGAACACTTCCTCTACTTCAACGACGACGTCTTCCTCGGCCGACCCGTCACCCCCGCCACCTTCTTCCACGCCAACGGACTCGCCAAGCACTTCACCTCACCGACGACGGTCCCGATGACGGCGATCGCCGACGACGACGAGTTCAACATGAGCGCGGCGAAGAACAACCGGGCGCTCATCGCAGACCGTTTCGGCAAGACGCTCGTGAGCGCGTTCCTGCACACGCCGCACCCCCTGCGGCGCAGCGTCCTCGCCGAAATGGAAACCGAGTTCGCGGAGATCCTCCAGCGGACCGCGGGATCGCCGCTGCGCAGCCACGGCGATGTCTCCGTCGCCTCGTCGCTGCACCACTACTACGCGTTCCTGACGGGCCGGAGCGTGCCCGGGGCGATCTCGTGCGGCTTCGTCAACGTCGGTCTGCGCGAGCAGCAGAAGCGCCTCACACGCCTTCTCTCCGCCCGACCGCACGACGTCTTCTGCCTCAACGACTACCACGACGGCGATGTCCCGGCGGACGAACAGGCGCGGGTGATCCACGCGTTCCTGACCGAGTACTTCCCCGTCCCCAGCCAGTTCGAGACGGGAACGGTCAGGAACCGTACGGCACGCGCCGTGCCCGGGACGGCGTAGGACTCCTGCGCGGGGAGGCGTCGCGGGGGCGCGGACAGCACGCCCGCGACGCCTCTGCGCGTTTCGGGAATCGGGTGTCGGGAGTGTTCCGGAAACGGGGCCGGTCAGCGCTCCGGAAACGGGGCCCGGTCAGCGCTCCCAGTCGGCCGGGACCGGGAAGTAGGCGTCCAGGAACCACCGGAGGAGCGAGACCTGCTCGTTCATCGAGACGAGTTCCGACTCGGTGTCGTTGAGGCAGAACGCGTCCAGAGCACGCTCCTCCAGGAACCGGTTGAGGCGCCGGGGGGTGTGCCTGGCCGCCAGGTCGGCGTACGCGAAGGAGATGTCGGACGGCACCGAACGGCCGCTGAGGAACGCGTAGTTGTGGTGCAGCGACGACGTCACCGAGATGTCGGCCGGATCGCGGAACCGGTGCCCGGCGGTGGCCGCGTGCTCCGCTCCGAAGCGCTCCTCGATCTCCGTGAGGACGGAGCGCAGCAGCGCGTGAGGGGCGTGCTTGAACTTCTGCACGGGGACGCGGGCGAACGCCGCCGAGATCAGCGCCCGGTTGTTCTTGCCCGCGGCCACGACAGGGGCGTCGTCACGTCCGGAGGGACCGAGCTTCACCTGGGACGGTGAGGTGAAGTGCTTGGCGAGTCCGTTGGCGTGGAAGAAGGTGGCGGGGGTGACGGGTCGGCCGAGGAAGACGTCGTCGTTGAAGTAGAGGAAGTGTTCGGCGAGGCCGTCGATGTGGTGGAGCTGGGATTCGATGGCGTGGGAGTTGAAGGTGGGCAGGGCGTCGGGGTCGGTGAAGATGTCGCGGTGGTCGACGACTTCGACGCGGGGGTGGTCGGTGTCCAGCCAGGCCGGGGTCTGGCGGTCGGTGACCAGGTAGATCGTGCGGATCCAGGGCGCGTACATGTCGATCGACCGCAGCGAGTACCGCAACTCGTCACGGTTCAGGTAGCGGGCGTCGTTCGCCGCCTGCTCGCTGAGCAGTGCGGGGCCGCCGGCGTCGGCCATGGCCTTGTCCCGGCGGGCCTGCCAGGCCGCGTCCCCGCCGTCGACCCAGGTGTAGACGGCGTCGACGGGGAATGTGATGTCGTCCGGCAAGGGGATGTCGAACGCCGCGGGTATCGGTCGCGGGCGTCCCGCGGCGCCGTGCGGAGCCCAGGGGTTCGTGAGGAATTCTTCACCGACCACGATGTCCGCGACGCCCGTGTCGGAGGGCAGTTCGTCCGCGACGCGGTTCGGGCGTGGCGCGACGAGCATGCCGTCCTCCTCGCGCCAGAACTCGATCTCGCAGCCGAAGTCCTCGCCGAGCACCAGGCGGCCCGCGGGGTCCGAGGCCTGCAACCAGAAGACCCGTACCGCTCCGGCCCGTCCGGCGGCGTTCCAGACGCCGGCCTCGAAGCCGGGGACCGCAGCGGCGAACGTCTTCGCGTTGGAACCCAGGACGGCCACGTATCCGGGCGGTTGCCCGCACGCGGGGCGCACGGCCTTCAGAACGTCGTTGCGGCGCGACTCGCGCACCGCCACGACGGAGGTATTCGGGGCTTTGCCGCGCACACAGAAGTACGGGATCCGGGCAATGTCCAAAGCTTCCCGCACACGTTCCAAATTGCGGCGCTGGGCTGCCAAGGGGGACAGCGCGGGCACGACCTCGGCAACGCGGACCGCGGCGCCGTTGGCCAGCAGAATCCGGTCGGGTGCGGATATGTGCCGGGCGTGCCGGAGTTTGAATGTGTGCTGGCGCACCTTGGACGCGGCCCGCGGCACCGCCGTACCGACGCCGGTCACGATCCGTGTACGGGTCCGGGGGGAAACGGAATCGGCAACCTTGGAGCGCACCGCATCCGGAACGAACCGGCGATACAGATGGACGGCACGGGAACGCTCGGAGTTACTGCGCACCACCACGCCCTGCTTGGCCGCGCCACTGCCGCGGTCCTTCGGCGCCGAGTCCGAGCCTGCTTCTCCAAACGACACTCGTAAACTCCCGGTTGTCGATCCGCGTACGCCCTTGCCGGTCCACCGGCAGGTGATTGCATCCCACGCGTGACCAGCACGTACAGTATGACGGCTGCCCGTCGTGCCCATTGCCGTCCGCAGCCTTCACCAGCAGTTTCCGGGGTTCTGTATTGCGCCATGCCTGGCCATGGCATTGAGAGTTCCGCAAGGAAGGGCGTCGCCGTGCCATCGATGTCTCGACGGGGGTTCATAGGCCTGACGGCTGCCGGCGGCGCCGTGGCGGTAGGCGTACCCTGCGCAATTTGGATAGCGGACGAGGATTCCGTCGATTCGACGGCCGAGCCGGGGACGGCAATGCCCGACAAGTTGACCGCCGCGCACCTCAACATCGTGGCGCACCCGGATGACGACCTGTATTTCCTCAACCCGGACGTCCAGCAGGCCATTCGCGGCGGGCAGGATGTCATCGCCGTCTGCGTCACCTGTGGCGAGACCGACGGCCGCAACTTCCGCCCGGGCGCCGACCCGGCCAAGGTCCCGGTGGACTTCCCCGGATACAGCGCGGCCCGGCAGACCGGTCTGCGGGCCGCCTACGCCGAAATGGCGGTGGGCGACCGGAAGAGCCGGTGGACGCGCGAGGCCTTGCCGATGCCGGGCGGCGCGATGGCCGACATGGCCACGCTCGACGCGGCCCCGCATGTACGGCTGGTCTTCCTGAACCTGTGGCAGGACGGCGCGCGCAGCGGCGACGCCGCCAGCGGGCGGCCCAAGGACCTGTGGGAGGGGCGGGTCCGGTCCATCCCGACGATGGCGTTCCGTACCGGGCCCGCGACGCGGCCGTACGCCTACACCCGCGACACGCTCGTCGAGGCCCTGGTGGCCCTCATCGAGCGCTTCAAGCCCACGGTCATCCGCACCATGGACCCGGACCCCGAGTACCTCAAGCACGCGGAAGGCAGCGAACGCACACGGCAGCACGCCGACTCCGGTGACTTCGCCGACCACCAGGACCACACCGCGGTGGCCCTGTTCTCCTGGGCGGCGGTCCAGACCGTCAACCAGCGCGGCGGCGGTGCGGTGGTCGAGAGCTACCGGGGCTACGTCAACGAACGGTGGCCGTACAACCTGAGCGGCACCGCCTTCCGGGAGAAGATCCGCCTGCTGGACGTGTACGGCTGGGCGGACGGCGGGGATTGCGGCGAGCCGGACGGCTGCGGGGATTTGAGGGTGGCCGCGGATGCCCCGTTCACCGGCTGGGGGCAGAGCACGACGCACCGCTACCCGGGCAACACGTCGTGGCTGTGTGCGGCACCGGACGGCAGACTCGCGGCCTTCGCCGTACGCGGTGGCCAGGCGGTGATGTGGGGCACCGGCGCCAACGGGCGATTCGTGGAATCCGTCCCGCTCGGCGGCGGGCCCCTGCTTCCGCACCTGACCGCCACCTCCACCCCCGACGGGCGCTTCCACGTCTTCGGTGTGCGCATGACCCTCGGCCGCAGCACCGCCGAGCAGCGGCGAAGCCTCGTGTACGCGTCCCAGACGACCCCCGGGGGCCCGTTCGCGGCGTGGACGGACCTGGGCAACCCCGCGGACGGGACGAGTGCCGGACCCGAGCGCGCCCGCGGAATCGGCATGCCGGTCGCGGTCGTGGGGCGGGACGGCGTCGAGGTCTTCGCCCGCAACGCCGGAACCGGCCTGAGCAGCCGCCGTCTGGGCGCCGCCGGCGATTGGGGCCCGTGGCGCGACCACGGCGGCGGCGGAATCCAGGACGGCTTGACCGCGGCGGTCACGGCCGACGGGCGGGTCGAGGTCTTCGGCAGTACCGCCCAGAGCGTCGCGCGCTGGTACCAGGGGTCGCCGGGCGGACCGTTCGCGTTCGGAACCCTGCACATCGCCGCGCCCGCAGGCCCGCCCGTCGTGCTCCGCGGCGACGACGACCGACTGCGTCTGGTGGTCCGGCAGCCGCAGTCGGCATGGGTCCTCGTCTACACCCAAATCGCCGCCCGCGACGGCTGGGACCTGCAACCGCGCCACCTCGGGGGGCACGGCGGCTTCGGACCGGTCGCCGCGGTCCCGATGCCCGGGGGCGGCACCGCACTGGCACACCGCAACGACGCGGGCAATGTGAGCGTGGCTCGACACAACGCCGAGGACACCGGCGCGCCCGAATGGGGCCACGGAGGACCTGCGTTGCTGCACTCCCCGGCACTGGCACGCGATGCCGAAGGGCGGCTCGTGGCGGCCCTCCTGGGAGTCGACGGCCGACTCCACTACGCCCGCTACACCGGCGCCCCCGACACACCCCAGGGCCCCTGGGCGGCTGTTCGCTGATCCGGACCGTGGCACCGGCCGGCCGCCCGTCGGAGCGACAGACAGACACGTCGGCGTTCCAGGACACTGCCTCCGTTGAGGTCGTGTCCGGACGTCACGATCTCATGCGCTGCGTCGCTCAGCGCGCCGCCACTCGTCAAGTGTCACCCAGAAGTCATGGGGCCAGGACAGCGTCAAGGGATCGAACGTGACTTCCTCCGCGATGCTCGCGCGCCAGAGCTTGTCGGCACTGACCAGTTCGTGTGCGAGAGCGCGTGTGGTCGCCAACAGGCTTTTGGCAGCCGCGTGGTCGCCCTCCTCGGCCGCATCGACGAGAGCCGGCCAGGATTCGAAGACCAAGTGGTTGCAAACCTCGCGCAGGTGATCGCCGGTCTTCTCCTCGACCGATTCCGCAACCTCCCGGGCGGCTTGTTCGGCCTGGTCATCCACTTCGCGGAGGCGGTCGTTGGCCCAGCCGTGCTTCTCCACCACCGTCTTCCAACGGCACCAGGACAGTTCCGCCTCCCTCCGGGCGTACGCGACCAGGTCCTCACGAGTCAGCCGTGGGAAGTCTTCCTTGACCGGCTGGTTCGGCGCGGCGTCGCGTGAGGTCGAACTCGCGGCTTCCCCATACCTGACTCGGTGCAACACCTTCAGGATCTGCAGAGAGACCTCGACCTGCTTGTCGAGGACCAAGTCGCAGATGCCGGCGACGTCTGACGACACACCCGCCCAGTCGTGCTCGGCGATGTGGTCGTCCAACTCGTCGGCCAGGTCTTCGGCCGAACCGCGCTCGCGCAGACCTTCGACGATCGCCTCGATCTCGGTGTCCAGCCGACGCGTCACCGCTTTCGCCGATTGCCGGTGCCCTTGTTCCCTCGCCTGCTGCTTGGCCTGGTCTTCCGCAAGCCGGTACTGCTCACGCGCGGACCGCGAAGAGGGAAGCCTTGTTTGCCGCGCACGCAACTCCAGGGCTTTCCCCGGCTCCGCCGTGTCCAGCAGCTCAATGGCCTGCATCCGGTGCTTGCGTTGGACGAGCGGGTCCGCGGCCAGAAGGGACAGCAGTTCCACTCCCGCCTCGGGACCGCGCTGGGCCACGGCCATTGCGACTGCCAGGCGATCCGAACTCGCGGCATCCTGGTTCTTCACGAGTCGGGTCAGGCAGTCCGGTACGTGCCCGGCGGACTGCTCCCCATGTTCCGCGAACGCCCGCGCAACTCGCATACGCAGCGCAATGGGAGGTGTGGTGTCGTCCATGAAGGACAGGGCGGTAAGTCGAGCCCACCCGTCGCGTACCGCGTCCGCCAACCACTGCCAGTCGCTCCTGGGCAGCAGGTGTCGGGCTTCCGCGTAGCCGGCGTCAAGTGCGCGGTGCACGAGCGCGTCGGTGGCACGGTGTCGCAATCCGTGTGGCAATCCCTTGGCCCCGACGACATAGCAAAGACCGACGGTGAACTCGCCCGCGGAGTAGCTGGGGCGAAGGGGATCGACGCCGGCCAGCGCCGCAACGCGCTGTAGAGCCTCAGCCTGCGGGCCTTCGGTTCGAACGATGAACGACGCGGCTGCCAACGCCGCGCCGCCGCGGGCGGCACAAGCCGTCAGACTGTCCACCCGCACGGCCTCGTCGAGAGTTTCGTCCGCGATTTTGATCAGCCACTGGACGGTCGCGTCATCGGGCTGCCTGCGCCGAGCCGGCACCTCGCAGTTCGGCAGCAGTTCAGGCCTTTCGAGGTCCCCCATGACGTGCCCTCCGCTTGATCGACCGGGACGACATAGTAGTTGGCGCTGACACGTCCGACTCCTTGTCCGGGGCAGGCGCCGCTCCCGCGATCGCACGCACAGCTGCGGTTGAGCGCGACGAAACAGCTGCGCAGTCTTGGTAGTTCGGGCACCATCAGCTCACACACGGACAGCCTCGCGGGGTGCTCCTGATGGGGGAAGCAGAGATGACAGTCCGCTGCAACGGATGGATACCCAGCCTTCGGGGGGAGAAGGTCCTGTTCACCGGAAAGACCCTCGTGGACGGGGAGTGGATGGTGCGCGCGGACTGCCGCAAACGGATCACGACGAAGGGGGCTGCAGCGCTCGTGAACGTCAGCCGCCAGATCACTTTGCTCGTGCACGGCGAGCTTGCCGGGAACGTCAAGGATCCCGACCGCGGATTGAGCCAGAAGCTCTTGAAGATCCTGGACATGAGGCGCAATGGCCACCACGTGCATGTCGTCGACGCAGCCGGCTTCTCCGACCTGTTGTTCGGTGGTGTCGCACGCTGCCGTGTCCTGCGAGCGGAGTCGGGGGGCGTGTTGGTGGACCCGTATCCCGGGGACGGAGCGCTCGGTGGACCCTTCGAACGCCTTGCGCTCCGAACCCGCACGGCCTCCGGATGGGCCCGTGACGTCCTCGGCCGCGGAACCCGCGCGCATTCAGAACTGATCGGAGACCTGGAAGCCCACGTGCGGCGCCAGGGCATGGACCCCCGCGAACCCAACCGCAGAGGGCCGCAATTCGATCTGGGATGGGTCCGAGACAACGTCGTGTACGGCGCATGGGTACTCGGTGACGGGCCCACCGAACCGGAACGAGTAGACCGCGCACTGCGCGACATCGGCCCGCGCGTCGCTCGCCCCACGTCTCGCGGTGAGACGTACCGCAGTGTTCTCGTGGTGCCCGGCGCACCTGCTGTCGCCGTGTCGCGGTCGGCCTCAACAGTGACCTGGGCCCCGGGCTTCCCAGGCATTTGACGCAGTCGTCATGGCGGCGTTGCTGGAAGGAGCCGCCCGTACGCCGCCGAACTTCGAGGTGAACTGGGGGGCGCATGAATTACACACTCGGTCCGTCAATGCAGCTGACAACGCTGATCGAGCAGAAGAAGACCGATGGGGAAACCTGCTCAAAAGAGGTGAGCACCGGGCTTCGAACAGCCTGGCGCCTGAGTATCGCCGGCCGGCCGACACTGTCGATCCACGACACACGATGGACGAACGGTGAGCGTGACGTCGTACTGGCGCGGCCGGCCGAACTGCCACCGATGCCCAAGGAACTGTCCAATCTCCTGGCGAGGCGGCGCTCGGGCATTGAAGCGCACGACGGCGGACCCCGCCTGCGTATGGCGGTGTACCTGGTTGGCCCTGACGACAAGGGCTGGCCCAGGAAGCGTCACTGCGGGCTCGACGAACTGCGCGACGCGTGTGGCCTCGAACTGGTCGACGAGTGCTTCCGCCTTGGGGTGATTCGTATCGACACGAGGGAGGCGCTACTTCGTGACGACAACCCCGCGCACAAGAACCGGCTGTGCGCGGTGCTGGAGCCGACACAGGACTGTGCTCCCATCGCGCTGTACGTCGTGACGCATGTCGTGCCCACTTTGAAGCACATCGGGTGGCTCTGATACTGACCGAGCGGACTCCCGCTGGGGGCCGCGCCCTCCCGGTGAATGCGACCTGGGCCGCGTGACTGCGCCTGCGCCGTTCCTCGGCTGGCGCGCGACACGGCGCGGTACGGAGGTCACCGTCGGCGCGAACGGTGCAGGGCTGTACCGGTCCCGGACAACGTCCGGTCGCTGCGCCCGGCATGACGGCCCACGTCCCAGGGCCGAGGGGCGATGGTCCGGGACATTCGATCAAGCGAAACGACTGTGATCGAACACTGGCTCCCACCACGCCAACGCGCCCGCGGCACGGACCATCCCCGGTGCGGCAAAGGGGGTTTGGGTGGCGGAGCCCCGTACGCGAGACGCCGACGTACCCAACCCAAGATCAACTAATGCGCCAGCGAATGCCATGGCGGAGCCGGCTGGTGAGACGCCGACGTTCCCAACCCAAGATCAACTATTGCGCCCACCGAATGCCATGGCGGAGCCGGTTGGTGAGATGCCGACGGTCCTAATCCAAGATCAACTGATGCGCCGGGGGTGTGGGTGGCGGAGCCCCCACAAGAGCGCGACGAAGTCGCGCAAAAATGACCAAAGGCGACCCGGTCCGCGCTTTCCGCGGACATGAGTCGCCCAGAGCCTTTGGTGCGCCGCCAGGGACTCGAACCCCGGACCCGCTGATTAAGAGTCAGCTGCTCTAACCAACTGAGCTAGCGGCGCGTGTTGCGATGGGTAGACATTAGCAGGCGGATGGGGTGATCAAAAAATCGGGCGAGGGGGAGGTGGGTGGGGGGAGGAGGTGGGGGTGAGGGGGTCGGTGGCGGTTGGGGCTAGGTCTTGGGGAGGACTCTTTGGAGGACGTGGGGAGGACGCCTCTTTCCGGACATGTGCAAAGTGGTCCCCGCGTGTAGCTCACGACGGGTACCGTCAGGATCACGGGCCGCCACACTTTGCTTCGTTGTAGGTTGACGGTCCGAAACCGTGGGCCGCGCATCTCTGGGGAGGACGCCGATGGCCATGCGGCAGGGTGGCGGCTCCTCGATGCCGGGGAACGTGCGTCTCAAGGCGCTGCGCCACGCCAAGGGGTGGGTGTCCCAGCAGCAGCTTGCGGACGCCTTCGAGAAGAAGGCGCTGGAGTGCGGGCTGCGGCTCGCCGTGAGTGTGCGCCAGGTGCGGCGGTGGGAGAGTGCGGATCCGCCGTGGCCGACGCCGGACTACCAGAAGGTCTTGCAGGAGCTGTTCGGTTGCCAGTTGGCGGATCTGGGGTTCACGCCGCCGTGGCAGGCCGATCTTGACGCGGCGGGGCCGGCGCCCGGGGCGGGGTCGCCGCCGCAGCATCCGCGCGGGTACGTCTCGGGGCCGGTGAACGGGTCGGCGGATACGCCGAGACCGCCTCCGCGGGTGGGTGGGTACCGGTTCACGCCGCGGGCGCAGCGGATGGGCGAGGACGGGCGGGAGCCGCCGGGTCCGCGGGTCTTACCGCGGGCGGCGCCGCCGGGCGGGATACCGCCCGCACCCGGGCTCATGCCGGAGCCGGCGCATCATGTCGAGCCCAAGGCGGACTTCAACTCGCCTGCTGGTAACCGCCGTTCGTCGGGGCTGATTCTGCCTGGGCAGATCGGGCCCCACGGTGGACCGGGAGAGCACCCGCCACCGAGGCCCGCGCGGCCGGATCGGCTGCGGGCGGCCACGCCGGCGCTGTTGCGGGCCGTCGACCGTGTCGAGCGGGTGGGCGGGCTGCCGGACCTCACGGAGTCGGTGCCGGGGCCCGGGCGGGCCGGGCGGCTGGGGTCGCCGGTGGCGGACCAGTACGCGCGGCTGACCGCGTCGTACCGGCAGATGTACTGGGTCGCCCCCGCGTTGATGACGTACGACCCCGTGGTGAGCCATGTGTTGCTGGGCGACAAGTTGTTGAAGGCGCCGGGGCCCGCGCGGCCGCGGCGTGTGCTGGCGGCGTCGGTGTCCGAGACGGCGATGCTGGCGGGGCGTATCGCCTTCTTCGATCTGGGCAGCGAGCCGATAGCGCGCCGGTTCTACCAGTTGGCCGATCAGGCCGCGTACGAGGCGCAGGAACCGCTGTTGCGCCAGGCGGTGTTCGCGCACCAGGCGTTCATGCCGGCCTTCGCGGGACGCGGGGCCGAGGCGAGGGCGATGATCGCGCGGGCGAACAACCCCGGTGCGCTTGCGGATGCGGGCGCGCCCGCGCTGATGCGTTCGTGGTTGTGCTCGGTGAACGCCGAGATCGAGTCGGTCATCGGCGACAAGGACCTCGCACTGCGCCTGATGGACCGGGCCGAGGACCTGCTCTGTCATCCCGACGAGCACGAAGTCCCGGCGTGGCTGGACTTCTTCGACTCCTCGCGCCTGTGGGGCTTCCGGGGCGGGGCGGAGCTTGCCGCGGGGCGGTACGACGCCGCGCGCGACGCGCTGACCGATGCCCTCGGCGACCTCCCGGCCAACTCGGCCAAGCAGCAGGCCGTGACGTGCGCCGACCTCGCCCGCGTCGCCGCCGCCAGCGGCGATGTCGACGAGGCGAGCGGCATGTTGTCGCGGGCGCTCGACGCGCTGACCAGGCAGTGGTACTCGCTCGCGATGGACCGTGTATGGGAAGTCCGGCGCGAACTCGAGCCGTTCAAGAACGCGCACTGCATCCGGCGTCTCGACCAGGAGCTCGTCGCTTGGCAGAACGGACAGCCCGCTCTCGAGGTGGTGGAGGAGGATGGGCACCCGCCGCACCTGCTCTGAGGGATTCTGCGGGATCGGCGGTTGCGGCACGCGGACTCCACCCCGAATGGCCTGCGTTGTCGCCCACATGGGACACACTGTGGCGGGACCGCATCAGCCCCACGACGGTACGGAGCCGCATACCACGCCATGGGCACCACCGACTCACGACTCGACCTGCTGCGGGGGTCGTTGCCGACGCGCAACCACAATGCGCGCACGGTGGCGGCACTCGCCGCCAACCCCGGCTGTGCGCGACGCGGTGTGATGGACGCCGCCGGGATAGACAAGACCGTGCTGGCCACCCGCCTGGGGTTCCCGGTGGCGTACGGCCAGTCCCCCTTCGCCATCGTGCGCGGACACTCGTTCGAGGCACTGGTGAAGGAGGACGCGGGCGCCGGTCTGCGCGCGCTGCTCCACGAGGTCCTCGGCGTCACGCCGGAGGACGTCGTCGAGGGCGACTACGCCGAGCTGGGCGGCGAGCCGCCCGAGGACGCCCCCGATGGAGCCAAGCGCCCCGGGCGCGAAGAGCGGGTGGCGCGCACCCGGACCGCACTCCGGCGTGCGCTGGAGGACGCGCGCCCCGGGCTGTGCGCAATCCTGGACCACCCGCTGCTGCCCCTGGACGTCGCCGGGACCCGCGCGTACCTGGAGCCCGACGCCATGGCGTGCCTGGTGGCCGGACGGCTGCACGTCGTCGAGATCAAGTCCTTCTCGGTGATCGACGGCGCCGCGGACCCGGCCAAGCTCGCGTCGGCCGCGCGGCAGGCGGCGGTGTACGTGCTGGCCCTCCAGCAGACTGCGGCCGCTCTCGGCCACGCGCCCGAGGTCGTGTCCACCGACGTCGTCCTCGTCTGCCCCCGGGACTTCTCGAACCAGCCGACGGCGGCGCTGCTCGACATCCGCAAGGAGCTTGCGGTCACACGCCGCCGACTGGCCCGCCTCGCCCGGGTGGACGACCTGCTCGACACGCTGCCGCTCGGACTGACGTTCGACTTGGACGACACGGCGGGACAGGCCGCCGTGGCACGGGCGGTCGGGGCGGTCCGCGCGGAGTACATCCCGGGTTGCCTCTCGACCTGCGAGCTCGCGCATTTCTGCCGGTCCGAGGCCCGCGAGTGTGCGGGCGACCACGGATCCGGCGGGCTGGTCGGCACCCTCGGCACCGGGATCCGCGGCGAGCTCGGCGGGATAGAGGACGTCGGGCGCGCACTGGATCTCGCCGACGGAAAGTGTGCGCCGGCGCGCGGCGAGGAGGAGATCGCGCGTCTGCTCCGGCGCGCGGAGGCCCTGCGGCGCGAGGTCCTGGCGGATGCGGCCAGGGCACCGAGGCCGGCCGCGGACAAGGCGGCGGACAAGTCGGCGAACACGGCGGCGGAAGCAGCCGTGGCCGGGCCGACCGGGGCCACTACGGTGCCCGGGCCGACCCCGACAACCGACGCGACCTCGGCAACCGCAACAACCACGGCAACCGACGCAACTGCGGCAACCGCGGCAACCGGTGCCGCAAAGGCGGGCGGGTTCGCCGGAGTGACCGGAGGAGTCTCGTGAGCGCCGTCTCGGCGCTCGGCCGCCTCCGGGCCGCCGCCACCGGGTACGCGCAGCCGGCCGCCACCGTGCGCCACCGCCACCTGTCGGACCGGCCCGTGGTGTTCGTCCCGTACACGATGTCCGGCGAGGCGTTCGCGCCCCTCGCGGCGCTGGTCGGGGACGACCCCGCCGCCCCGCACCTGCTCGTGGTCCCCCAACCGCGCGACCGCGGACGCCGGTTCGCGCACGTCGCCGGTCTCGCGACGGTGCTGCTGCCCTACCTCACCGAGTACATCGCCAAGATGGAAACCGTCGAGCGCCGCAACGACGACGCGTACGAACGCGCGCTCGACGCCCCGCAGATCATCGTCCCGTCGAGCGGCGGCATCGAGTACATGCGCCTCCTCGGGCGTTCGACGCGCTTCCGGCGCAGCGAGGGCGAGTACGCGGTGCACCCCGACGTCCCGCTCCTCGGCCGCTGGTCCACCTGGCTGGCCGACCGCGCCCGTACGCCGGGCTCCTGCGTGCTCCTCGCCCTCACCGACCTGCTGACCCAGACCTGGGCGACCGGCCAGAGCGACCTGGAGAACGGCGAACTGGCGGCGCTGATGGGCTGGATCGACCCCGACCCGGGCCGTACCGGCGCCGAGGCGGCCCGCGACGCGGAGGGCGCGCCGCCCGCCGGACCGGCGTCCGCACCGGAGTTCGACCAGAAGCTCGCGCCGCTGATCGCCACGTACGACGCGGCCGAGCGCGCCGAGGACCCGCACGTGTCGGCGCGCGCGGAGGAGCGCATCCGCGACGCGCTCGGCGCCGAACTCATGCCGACCTGGCGGCGCGTGTGGCGCGGCCTGGAACTGCTGCGCGAACTCCCGGTCGGCGCCTCGGTGCCGGGGCGCTGGGAGACGGACCGCATGTCGTACAGCCTGTTCGCGGCGGACCTGGATAGCCCGGACTCGCGCCCTCAGCCGCGCGTGCCCGGTGCGGTCGCCGCCGCGCAGCAACTCCACCGGCGCGAGCAGGCACAGGCCCGCCTGGAGTCCGAACAACTGCGCGACGACCCGCTGTTGATGGCGGAGGCGCGCCTGGTCGGCCAGGCCTTCCGCGGCCGGATCGTCTCGGTCGAGGCCGACCGCATGGTGACCGAGCCCGGGAAGAAGCAGGCCCGGCCGCGACCGCTCATGGTGGTGCGGACGTCGGACGAGCCCCTCCTGCCGCTGGACACCGATCTGGAGTGCGTCGAACGCCCCAAGGCCAAGGCGAAGTTGATCGCCGTCGCGGAAGGCCCGGGGGACACGCGCGAGGTGCGCGTCGAACTGACGGGCGGCATGGGGCGCGGCAAGACGCCCGAAGAGGGAAGCGTCCCCGAGCCCGGCGAGCTGTTGTGCTGGACGTTGGCCGCGTCCGGCTTCCGCGGAGGCCCCAAGTGGCCGTCGCCGGAGGAGACTCCGTGGACGCACGGCGGTCCGCCGGAGCCGCGTCCCGAGCCCGCCGAGGAAGGCGCGCCGAGGGAACCGGACGAGGAGGAACTGGCCGCAGCCCAGGAGGAATGGGTATGACCGCACGGAGCGCACGGAGCCGCCGAACGACCGCGGCGGCAGCCGCCGCCCGACGTGTGGCGGACAAGGCAGCCGGAGCGGACAGAACGAGCGAGGCGGCGGCGTGAACGACATCTCCCTGGACCCCGGCAAGGCCGCGGGCCGCGTCACCGCGGCGGTGCTGGCCGACCTCGCGTCCGGCCGCCACCGCGGCGTCGTCGTGGACTCCCCGCCCGGCGCCGGGAAATCCACGCTGGTGGTCCGGGCCGCGGCGGAGATCGCCGGGCGCGGAGACCGGCTCATGATCGTCGCGCAGACCAACAACCAGGTCGACGACCTGCTGCTGCGCCTGGTCGAGGAGCATCCGCACCTCGTGCTGGGCCGCCTTTCGGCCGCCGACTACCGCCCCGGCGAGGATCTCGCGGCCACCTCGGTGCAGATCGAGGGCAAGGCCGGCGACCTCGACGGCTGCGAGATCGTGGTGTCGACCGCCGCCAAGTGGGCGTTGGTCGACGACCGGCGGTGGGCCTGGGCGATCGTGGACGAGGCGTACCAGATGCGGTCCGACGCGCTGCTGCTCGTCGCGCGGTTGTTCGACAAGGCGTTGTTCGTGGGCGACCCGGGCCAGTTGGACCCGTTCGCGACCGTCGACGCGGGGCAGTGGCACGGGTTGACGTACGACCCCTCGCAGAGCGCCGTCGCCGTCCTCCGCCGCCACAACCCCGACCTCCCGGTGCACCGACTGCCCGTGTCGTGGCGCCTGCCGGCGACCGCCGCGCCGCTCGTGTCGGAGGCGTTCTACCCGTTCACGCCCTTCCGCTCCGGTACCGAACGCGGGGACCGCGGGCTGCACTTCGAGGCCGGCCACCGCAAGGACGCGTACGACGAAGTCGTCGACATCGCGGCGGACTCCGGCTGGGGCCTGCTGGAACTGCCGCCCGGATTCACCCTCCCGTCGGACGACGAGACCGTGCGCACCGTGGCGACGCTCGCCGCCCGGGTCCTCGCCCGCCGTGGCACCGCCGTGTCGGAACGCGGCGAAAACCCTTTGGACGCGGGCCGGATCGCGGTCGGCGTCAGTCACCGCGAGCAGCGGTCGCGCGTCGAGGCGGCGCTGGTCCGGCTGGAGCCGGAGGTCCCCGGTGCGCGCAGCATCGTGGTCGACACCGCAAACCGGCTCCAGGGAAGGGAGTTCGACGTCACGGTGTTCCTCCACCCGTTGTCCGGGCGGCGCGACGCCACCGCGTTCCACCTGGAGACCGGACGCCTGTGCGTGCTCGCGTCGCGGCACCGCCACGCGTGCCTCGTGGTCGCCCGCGCCGGAATCCCCGAACTGCTGGACGCCCACCCGTCGTCCGAGCCGGTGCACCTCGGCCTGCCGGTGTCGTTCCCGGACGGCTGGGAGGCGAACCAGGCGGTCCTGGGCACGCTCGCGGACAATCGCGTGGAACTCTGAACCCCCCACCCGACCCGACCGATCCGCCGCGACCCGACGCGAAGTCGGAAGTCAGTCGCCGCGCTTGGCGATCAGCCGCTCCCCGTACTCGATCATCTTGACCGCGTAGCCCTCGCTCCACCCCGTGCGTGCCGCGATCTGCGCCGGTTCGAGGCGGTCGAAACGCCTGCGGTCGGCGAGCCGTGCCACAGCTATCGCCTGGTAGTCGACCGCGCGGTCCGCGGCGGCCCGGAAGGCCTCCGTGAGCTGCGTGGCGCGGTCGAGCATGACCTCGGGGTCGGTGAGGTCGTCCAGGTCGAAGAACCGCTCTTCCTCGCGCTCGAACACGGCGGGTTCGAACAACAGCCGCGCGGGACGAATGCGTGGCTTCGACGGCTCTGGCGGCATGACGTACTCCTCCTGCGTGGTCGCGGACCCCGTGACAACGATGTGGGCATGCCCACTGGCGTTGCGACTACGCACACGACCGACCGGTAACCGCGATCTTGCGGTGGCCGTACGCCCCGAACGCTCATGTCAATCATGCATGAGAGGGGCAAATCACCGCTTGCGGTGATCGGTTGCCACGAGCGGCACAAACACGACGGTTCCCCGACCACCAGTGGTGGTCGGGGAACCGGCTCGGGCTGTCGTGTACGTGGCGACGCGGCCGCGATATGGCCGCGCCAGGGCCGCGACATGCTCGCGACGTGACAGAGCCCGGCCTGACGGGGCCGGGTCCTGTCTCCGGGGGCCGCGCTACGGAGGTCGCGCTTCCCGGATCGCGGCTGCCGACCACTGGGGGGTGGGACCGGCACAGGGATGCCGCGGGGAGCGGGGCGTGTGGCGTGGCGGCGCCGGGAAGCCCCAGGGAAGTTCTGCGGGTGGCGCAAGTCGGGCGAATCGAACAAGTGAAGCGAGTGCGTCAGACTTGCAAATGGACAACCGGACAACTGGAACCAGACAACTGGAACCGGACAACTGGAACTTGAGAACTGGAACCCGGCAACTGGATCGGAGCAACTGCGGCCGGGTTCCGCCGCGTTCAAACGTTCGGTCGTGCTGTGGTGCGGGTGGTTGCGTGTGGTGCAGTACCGGCCGAGGCGAGTCGGACAAGGGGGAGCCGCTCAGTCAGGAACCTCGGCCGGTACGAATGGGGGGTCTCTCAGGAGACCCGGGGTCGGGAGTCGGCGAGCGTTCTCGCCGCCTCCGCTATGGCGGCCCGCACATGGTGCAGCGCGGTGAGCCGTCCTTCGGGGCTGGGCGGGACCAGCCACACCAGCGGCCCGTCCTCGCAGTCTGCGGGGGGCACGGTGATCCATGCCCCGCGGCCGTGGTGGCGCGGACCGACCGCGCGCTGCCGGGCCGCGGGGGCGGCGGTCGCCGGGGGGACCAGGAACCCGATGCGGCGGTAGCGCCGGTCGGAGATCACCGGTCCCACCGCGACGCGGTGGGCGTACAGGGCTCCCAGGGCCTCGAATCCGAGCCGGTCCTCGACCTCGATGACGTCGAAGGTCTCGCCGGCTGCGACAAGGCGCGGGGCGTGCGGATTCCGGATCATGTCCTGCGGCACCACGGCCGTCCTGCTGCGGTTGACGTCGGCGTTCAACGGAGGCGTCCTCTCTCGTCGGTGCGTGGGCCGTGGTCTGAGCCGTGGATGTGGTGCGGGTCGGAGCCGGTGGGTCCGCTCCGGTCGAACCGGCCGAACTTGCCGAATGGTTCGGGCAGTTCGCGTACTGCGGTGCGATCGCTTCCGGGGTCTGGTCCGGGACTTGGTCCGGTGTCCGGTCCGAGGTCCGGTCCGTGGTCGGTGCGGATGTGCCGCGTCCGGTGCCGGGCCTGATGTTCTGTCAGGACGTCCTGTTGTGTGTCCTCCCGTCGTCCTGACATTGATGCAACCAGGTCGGCACCGTGTGTGACGAGGTCGCCGCCGGGGACTTCTGGAGGACTCGTGGAGGACTCTTGGCCCCTAAGGGGCCTCAACCGATGGCGGCACCGGACCTCGGGCGTCCAGGATCGTGAACCAGCAGCCCTCCCCCTCCTTCTCCTTCCGCAGTCCGGTCCCGGCGACGGCGACGTCGCGGTGACCGGTGCGGTGCGGGCATGCCCTTCATCACGATGCGCGTGGAGGACGCGGTGCAACGACGTAGCTTTCTTGCCGGTGCCGCCGGCGTGGCCGCAGGAGTAAGCGCGAGCACGCAGGGCCGCGCCGAGGCCGGCACCCGCGATCCCGGCCGCAAATCCGTCCACGGTTCCGGGGCCGCCGATCCCACGGCGTACGCCCGGACCACCGCCCGCCTGCGCGAGGAGTACTGGACCCAGGAGCCGGCCCACCTGCTGCCCAAGGTCGCGCGGCACGCCCGCACCGGCGCCGGGCTCATGGCCGGCCGACCGGACCCGCGGCTCGCCGCCGCGGTGGCCGAATCGGCGCTGCTGGTCTCGCGCATAGCCTTCTTCGACCTGCAACTGGGCGCCAAGCAGGTCGAGTCCTGGCAGGACCTCGCCCTGGCGGCGGCCGACACGGCCGGCGACGGGGCGCTGGGCGCCGCCGTCCTGGGCCACATGGCCTTCGCCCCGGCCTGGTCGGGGCGCGGGGGCGAGGCGCGCGGTCGCCTCGACGCCGCCCGCGAGTGCGCGTCGCGCGGTGGCGCAGGGCCGGTCATCCACGCCTGGCTCGACGCCGTCGCGTCCGAGGCGGAGGTACGCCTCGGCAATACGGGCGGCGCGTTCCCGCTGCTCGACCGGGCCGCGGACGTACTGCACCCGGCCCGGGCCGCGACCGGTTCGTGGTCCGCGTCGGGGCCTCCCGCGTGGCTGGACTGGTTCTCGGGGCCGCGCCTCGACGGATTCCGGGGCGCCGCGGAGCTCGCGGCCGGGCGTACCGACCATGCGAAGGCCACGCTGCACCGCACACTCGCGGGGCTCGCCCCCGACGCGGACAAGCAGCGCGCGGTCACGCTGGCGGACCTGGCCGCGGCGGCCGCGGCGGCCCGGGAGCCCGAGGACGCGTGCGGGCTTCTGCACCGCGTCCTGGACCTCGTGGAACGTCAGGGCTATGCGACCGCCGTGGACCGGGTGCGGACGGTACGCGCCGCCCTCTCCCCGTGGGCGGGCGAGCGCTTCGTGGCAGAACTCGACGACCGCCTGGCGGCAGGCCACACCGAGGCCCGTCGGCGTCCCCGCCCGGAGCCGGTCCAGGATCTCCCGGTACCTGATCCGGTACTGGACCCGGTCCCTGAACCGGTCTCCGGCCGCCCGGTTCCTGACCCGGTCCCTGGTCCGGCCCCTGATCCCGTCCGTGGCCTCCCGGCTTCCGACCTCCCCGATCCGGCCGCCTGACGGCCGTTCCGCGGCGCGCACCGGGAAGGCGGCGCCGCACCCTCGACATCGCCTCCTCCCATGGGCCCGGACGCCTTCGCGGCGGGCCTCTCGCGTGGCGGACACGGCACACTGCCTCCCCACGATCCGCCGTCGCCGCCGGCCCGGGCCCCCGATCCCCGGACCGGCCGCCTTGCACATGCCACCGCGCTACTTGCGCACCGCCGCCGACATGTCCTTGCTGCCGTTCACGCCCTTGCCGCCGTTCGCGGCCTTCGCGCCGGTGCCGTTGCCGTTGCCGTTCAAACGGCTCACCTCGCCCGGGAGTTCGTCGAGCGAGGTGAGAAGGACGTCGGCCACCTCGCGCAGTTCCGGGTCCGCCGCGACGAGCATGCCCCACGGCCCGCGCTTGATGTGCGCGGTACGCAGGCCCGCGCGGTGCGCCGGGCGTACGTCGTTGTCCAGGCGGTCACCGACGTACAGGATCTCGTCGGCCGGGTAGGGGCACTCCTCGACCAGCCGCGCGAAGAACCCCGCCTCGGGCTTGACCACGCCCCAGTCGTCGGAGGTCGCGATGAGGTCGACGCCCAGTTCGAGGCCGCGCAGTATCGATCCGGCATTGACCGTCTGGTTCCCCGCGACGCCCAGCCACAGGCCCATGCCCTGGAGGGCTTTGAGGCACGGCCGGGTGTCCTGGTAGAGGTCGTCCTCGCTGAACCACTCCGGGCGCCCCGCGTCGGCGCGTGCGGCGCGTGCGGACTCCAGGTCGAAGCCGGGTCGAAACCGTTGGAAGGTCTCGCGGTAGTCGAGGCCCTGGGCCAGCACCATGCCGAAGACCGCGGAGAAGGTGTGTCTGGGCACGCCGAGCCAATCGGCCCAGGTGCCGTACTCACGGCTCTCGTCGACCAGGGTTTCGCCCACGTCGAACACCACCGCGTTGATCCTCATGCGACTGCTCCTGCTCCCGTCTCCGGCCCCTTTGACGGACGCGACTCGGGTGACTCGGGCGACCCGGGTGGCGCGGGACCACCCAGACGGTATCGCGGTACGGGCCGTAGGGGACCGGGTAACCGTGCGTCCGGTTGGGGGGCACGTGGCGGAAGGGGTATGGCGCGCGCCCGCGCGCCGGGGGAGTTCGGGGCCTCGTACGCCGGAGCGCTCTACCCTCGGGGTGGGTCCGGCTGCCGCCCGGATCTTCGGCCCGCCGCTTCGCCGACCATTGATGACACGTGTCGCACGTGATAGAACCGGTTTCACTTTTGGGGCTCGCTCCCGGGCCCTCACGGACCGTACCGGGCCCCGGGCAAACCCGAAGCACCCGTCGCAAACGCGGCACGGATACCGGAGGTTGTCGTGGCCGACTCCGAAGAGGTCGCCCGCCCGCAGGTCAGCAACCGCGACCTGAACGAGGTGCACGACCGGCTTGTCTCGTGGCTCGCGGGACGCCTGCCGGACGGGGCCGACCCGCAGGTCTCGGAGCTGAGCATCCCCGCGACCAACGGCATGTCCAGCGAGACGCTGCTGTTCGACGCGACCTGGACCGAGGGGGGCGAGGCCCGGTCCGAGCGCTGCGTGGTCCGCATGCGCCCCGCGCTCGAGGCCAAGCCCGTCTTCCCGACGTACGACCTCGACAAGCAGTACCGGATCATGACCCTGGTGGGCGAGCGCTGCGGCATCCCGGTGCCCAAGCTGCTCTGGAACGAGCCGGACGAGGCGCCGCTCGGCGCCCCGTTCTTCGTGATGGGGCGGGCGGAGGGCGCCGCGCCGCCGGACGTCATGCCGTACACGATCGACAGCTGGCTGCTGAAGGCGGACCCGGCCGACCGCCGCCGCCTGCAAGAGGCGTCCGTCGCGATCGTCGCGGACATCCACGGCATCGCTGCGACGCCCGATGAGATCGAGTTCCTCCAGCTGGAGCAGCCCGGCGACTCCGCGCTGCGCCGCCACCTGAACGACCTCAAGGCGTTCTACGAGTGGGGCATCGAGGGGCGCCGCGTACCGCTGCTGGACCGGGCGTTCGGCTGGCTGGACGACAACTTCCCGGAGGACCCGGGCGCCGACGTCATCAGCTGGGGCGACGCACGCATCGGCAACATCCTGTACGTCGACTTCGCCCCCACCGCCGTCCTCGACTGGGAGATGGCCGCGGTCGGCCCGCGCGAACTCGACCTCGCGTGGATGGTGTTCATCCACGACTTCTTCCAGGACATCGCCACGCGGTACGGCGGCCTGCCGGGCATCCCCGACCTGCTGCGGCGCGAGGACGTCTACGCCCAGTACGAGCGGCTCACCGGCCACACCCCCGTCAACACGCACTACTTCGAGGTGTACTCGGCGGTCCGGCACGGCGTCGTCATGGCCCGCATCGCGCACCGCCAGGCGTTCTTCGGCGAGCGCGTCATGCCGGAGGACCTGGACGAGACCGTCCTGCACCGGGCGCTCATCGAGAAGATGCTCGAAGGCACGTACTGGGACTCGCTCTCCGTCGACACCGGGACCGCCGACACCGGGACCGCCGACGCCGGCACCGCGGGCACCACCGACACCACCGGCACCGCGGAGGCCGCCAAGTGAACCCGATAGGCCAGTTGATCGCCGCGGACGAGGGCTTCACCCACCAGATCACCGAGACCTTCGGCTCGGTCGGCACCACCGACCCCTCGTGGACCGAGAAGGTCTGCGCGATGGCGGCGGCGCGCGACGGCAGCCTCCAACTCGGGTTCGGCCTGGGCAAGTACACGAACCGCAACGTCATGGACGGCTACGCGGGCGTGTCGCGCGGCGTCGAGCAGGTGACCGTACGCGCCTCCCGCCGCCTGTCGCCCGAGCCGACCCGTACCGAGATCGGCCCGGTCAAGTACGAGGTCCTCGAACCGCTCAAGGTCGTCCGCTTCGTGCTGGAGCCGAACGACGCGCAGCCGATCGCGTTCGACTGGACCTTCGAGGCCGTGGTGCCGCCGGTGTGCGAGGAGCGCACCCACAACCGGCGCGCCTACCGCGTCACCGCCGACCTGGTGCGCTACCACCAGACCGGTGTGGCGCACGGATGGGTCGAGGTCGACGGCGAGCGCACCGAGATCACGCCGGACACCTGGGTCTCCACGCGCGACCACTCGTGGGGCACCCGCTACGACGTCGGTACGCCCGCCTCCGACCTGGAGCCGGCCGGCATGCCCGCCGCCGCGTCGTTCCGCATGATCTGGTCCCCGGTGCTGATGGAGCGCCCGGACGGCAGCAGGTACGCGCTGTTCCTGCACTACCAGATCACCACCGCACCCGGGTTCTCCCAGAAGCGCGTCACCGGCGGGGTCGAGCACCCGGACGGGCGCGTGGAGGAGTGGGCCGACCTGGTGCCCGAGCTGTCGTACGACCTGGTCAACCGGCGGCTCCAGGGCGGCAAGGTGCACGCCACCATGGCCGATGGCTCGGCCCGCCCGCTCCAGATCGAGGTGCTCTCCGACACCGGCTTCCACCTCGGCGGCGGGCTGTACTTCGGCCTCGACGGGCACCACCACGGCGAGTGGCGCGGCGAGCTGCACGTCGAGGGCGACCGGGTCGCGGACTGCTCGACGCCGGAGCAGGCGCGGCGGCTGCACCAGATCCGCGACACGGTGATCCGCGTCACCGATCCGGTCGGCGGCGGCGTCGGGTGGGGCAACTGCCAGCCGATCATCACGGGTGCGGACGCGTCGCTCGGCCTGACCGCGGATACGTCGTTCATGTAGCCCGGCACCCGCCTGCCGCGGACTCCGTCAGGCAGTCCGCCTGTGGTCCGGCGGGGAATCCGTGCTGATCAGGCGGCCCTCGCGCGTCCGATCGGGCTTCGGTCCGACGCGCGCGGGCCGCCTCCGCTCTTGCGGCTCTGGGAAGTTCACCCGCACGGGTGATGGTGTGTGATCGGCGACATCCGCCGGACACGCCCCCCTGACTTGCCGGTAGCATGAACCACCGGGGCGATGCTCCGGTGTTCCACTGCCGGAGGTGCGCCATGACGATCGGGGGGATCGACCCGCCCGTAGGCGCGGGCGCGCGAGATGTGACGCCCCGTCCGGTCGATGCGCGGCCCGACAAGCGCGGGGACGCCTCGGCCACGAGTCCCGACCGGGCGAGCCGCGCCGCCCGCCGCCCCGTGCAGCGGCTGAGCCTTGCCGCCGCGACGTTCCTCATCGGCGGCAACCGCAGGCGCAGCCCCGAAGCCCTCGAGACGCTGATCCCGCTCGTCCAGGTGCACCGCTCGCACCACCCCAAGGCCGACCTCGCACTGCTGCAACGCGCCTTCGTGGTCGCGGAGTTGTCGCACCGCGGCCAGATGCGCAAGAGCGGCGAGGCGTACATCACGCACCCGCTCGCCGTCGCGACCATCCTCGCCGAGCTCGGTGCCGACACCACGACGCTGGTCGCCGCCCTCCTGCACGACACCGTCGAAGACACCGACCTGACGCTCGACACCGTCCGCGAGTCCTTCGGCGACGACGTCGCGCATCTCGTCGACGGCGTCACGAAGCTGGAGAAGGTCGACTTCAACAACCGGCAGGAGGCCGAGGCCGAGACCATGCGCAAGATCCTCGTGGCCACCGGCCGCGACCTGCGCGTGACGGTCATCAAACTCGCCGACCGGCTGCACAACATGCGGACCATCCGGCACATGCGCCGGGCCAGCCAGATCCGCATCGCCGAGGTCACCCGCGACGTCTTCATCCCGCTCGCCGAGCGCCTGGGCATCCACGTCGTCAAGACCGAGCTGGAAGACATCGTCTTCGCGACGCTGAAACCCGAGGAGCACGCCGGCATCGTGCGGGTGCTGGCCGAGCAGGCCGCCGAGCGCGACGAGGCCGCCGCGGCCCTCGCCGGATCGGTACGCCGCGCGCTGCGCGACGCCGGCATCGACGCCCAGGTCACCCCGCGCTCCCGGCACCACGTCTCGGCCCGCCGCGTGCAGGTGCGCCGGGGCGAGACGCCGCTCGGACCGTTCGACCTGTCGCGCCTCATGGTCGTCGTCGACCCGGACACCGACTGCTACGGCGCGCTCGGCGTGCTGCACACCTGCTGGACACCGCTCGCGGGGGAGTTCAAGGACTTCATCGCGACCCCCAAGTTCAACCTGTACCAGTCGCTGCACACCGCCATCTCGCTGCCCGGCGGCGAGGTCGTCGAGGTCCTGATCCGTACGCGCCGCATGCACCGCCTCGCCGAGTTCGGCGTGGTCGCCCATACGGGGGACACCGACGGTTCCGACGGCCGGGGCCAACTGGAGTGGCTGCACCGGTTGTTGACCTGGCAGGGCGGCATCCCCGATGCCACGGCCTTCTGGTCGCAGCTCACCGCCGACCTGTCGGCCGACCGCGAACTGCTTGTGTTCACGCCCGGAGGCCGACCGCTCACGCTGCCCGCCGGGTCGACGTGTGTCGACGCCGCGTATGCGATCGGCGAGCAGACCGGGCACCGCTGTATCGGCGCACAGGTCAACGGCCGCCTGGTAGCACTCTCCTCGGTGCTCGCGGACGGCGAGACGGTATCGATCATCACGGCCCCGCCTTCCGGCGCGGGCCCTTCTCGTGAGTGGCTCGGTTTCGTACGGAGCCCGCTCGCGCGGGTGGCCATCCAGGGCTGGCTCGCCGAGCACCCCGACCCGGCGCCGGACGCGGCTCCCGCGGCGATGCCGCCGGGGACGCCCGCGGGGATGCTCCCGGGGATGCCGGGACGCCACGAGGCGCCTACCGACCAGTCCTTCGGCAACCTGGCCGCGTCGAGCGAGGCGGCTCCGGCGGCCCTCGTCGAGCAGGACGCGGGCGAGACCCTGGTCTCGGTCCCCGGCTCGCCGGGCGCGCCGGTCCGGCTCGCGCGCTGCTGCACCCCGGTACCGCCCGACGACCTCGCGGGCTTCGTGATCCGGGGCGGCACGGTGGCCGTCCACCAGCGCGACTGCGCAAATGTGCAGCAGATGATCCGGGCGGGGCGCGACATCGTGACGGCGGCGTGGCTGCCGCACCAGGCCGAGCGGGGCTATCGCGTCACGGTCCAGCTCGAAGCGCTCGACCGGCCGAGGCTCCTCGCCGACGTCACCGCCGCGATCGACGCGGCGGGGGCGGACATCACGTCGGCGTCGATCGCGCCGCCGCAGCAGATGCGGGTGCGGCAGACGTACACGATCCGCCTGGCGGACCTGGCCAGCCTCCCGCGCCTGCTGAAGGCGCTGCGGCGCGTGCAGGGTGTGTACGACGTCTACCGCGCGCGGCCGAGGATCCACCCGAGGGTCGCGGAGTCCCCGGGCGAGGTCTAGGCAGAGAAGTCTCGACAGAGAAGTCTGGACAGAGAAGTCAGAAGTCTGGACCGAGAAGTCTGGGCAGCGGTGCAGGCAGGGGCCTTCAGGGACCCGGCGCCTCCGTGACGCCGACGCCGCGCAGCTGGTCGTTGAAGCGCGCGAGGTGGTCGGCGAGGACGTCCAATTCCTCGGGCGGCCAGGTGGAGAAACGGTCCTCCAGGACGGCGATGGTACGTCGGCGTGCGTCGGCGAGGCGGTCGCGGCCCTCGTCGGTGAGGGTGATCAGGTGCGAGCGGCGGTTGGCCGGGTCCGTCGTCCGGGCGATGGCACCGGCCTCCTCGAGCGCGGTCAACTGCCGGCTGACCGTCGTCTTGTCGAGGCTGAGCTTGCAGGACAGCTCCTTGCCGGTCGACGTCCCGCGCTCCTCGAGGATCACCAGCAGGTGGAACTCCGCCTGGGTGATGCCCGCCGCGTGCAGCGGGGGAGCCATCAGCCCGCGCAGCAGCCGCGTGGCGGCACCGACCTCACGCACCACGCGACGCCCCGCACTGTCTCTCACGGCCGCCTGCACTTGCTCGCCCACGCCGACACCCTCACCACCGACAACGCTGCCGCACACAGCGTGCCTTACAACGGTTGCTGAACACAACTGCGAAGGTCGAACGTGTGAATGAACATAAGGCACAGCCCCGTCCGGGGCCGATTCCGGCCCCGTCGCGGCCGGTGAGGCGCGGACGATAGGGCGCGGACGAGATGCGTGCGTCAGGACGGGGCCGGCGCCTTCGCGGACGGGTGAAGCCGACGGGCAAGCGAGCGGATGCGGGCTGCGGTGCCAGGTCTGCCGGTGCGGCCCTTTCCCGCCGGTTACTCCGTGGGCCAGCTGCGGAGGTGGGCGGGGAGGTCGCGGCTCACGGTGAGGGTGAAGTTCGGGGGACGCTTCTCCAGGAAGGCCAGGACGCCTTCGCGGGCGTCCTCGGACTGGCCGGCCCAGTGCAGTGCGCGCGATTCGAGGCGGTGCGCGGCCCACGGGTCGGGCTCGGACTGCACGCCCCACAGCAGCGCGCGGGTGACCGCGACGGCCACCGCGGGGGTGCGCTCGGCGATGCCGCGGGCGATCTCGTACGCCCGGTCGAGCAGGTCCTCCGGGGCGACGACCTCGCGTACGAGCCGGGCCTCGTGGGCCTCGGCGGCGTCGAACACCCGTCCCGTGAAACACCATTCGAGCGCGCGGTCGATGCCCACGACCTTGGGGAGGAACCACGTCGAGCAGCCGTCCGGGGTGATGCCCCGGCGGGCGAACACAAAGCCGAAGCGCGCGTCGGAGGACGCGATCCGGACGTCCATCGGGAGCGTCATGGTCGCGCCGACGCCCACCGCCGGGCCGTTGACGGCGGCGATGAGCGGCTTGGTGGAACGGAACAGCCGCATCACGAGCTTGCCGCCGTCGTCGCGGAAGTCCTCGGGGGCGGGCTCGGGTTCGCCCGTCACGGCGGCGTGCGCGGCGGCGTCGAACGTCTGCCCGCCCTGTTCGAGGTCGGCACCCGCGCAGTACGCCCGGCCGCTGCCGGTGAAGACCACCACGCGGATGTCGTCGTCGGCGTCCGCCCGGTCCAGGGCGTCGGAGATCTCCGCGCGCATCCGGAACGTGTAGGCGTTCATCCGGTCCGGACGGTCCAGCCGAACGGTGAGAATGCCGTCCTTGGCTTCCGTGGCGATCTGCTCGTACTCCATGGGGCGGCTCCTCCGACGCGGGCGACCTGACGAACGCTCGTTCAACACCCTGCCGTGTCCCGTCGCGACACACCAGACCTTCGGGCGAAACGGGCGGTTGCCGGGAAACTGTTCTGGTACGCGGCCTGCCGGACTACTGTGGTGCCGCTCCGCCCCGGGTCCCCGCAACGCGTGAACAGGCATGGCGTATGGCCAGGAGGTGCAGGCGAATGCTCGACCGCACACAGGCATTGGCGGAATTGACCGCCCCGGACTCGGTGTTCGCCATCGCCCACACCGAGCGCGACGACGTTCGGTGGCGGGAGTTCGCCGCCGCGCCCGCGACGCTCCGCGCGGTCCTGGAGGCGACGGCCGCCTACGGGACCTCCGATGCGCTCGTCCACGAGGCGGGCCGCATCAGCTACGACGAACAGCTCCGGCTGGTCGGCCATTTGGCGCGCCACCTCGCCGAGGAACTCGGGGTGCGCAAGGGCGACCGGGTCGCCATCGCGATGCGCAACCACCCCGAGTGGGTCCTCGCGTTCTGGGCCACGCAGGTCCTCGGTGCCATCAGCGTGCCCCTGAACGCGTGGTGGACCGCCGACGAACTCGGGTACGCGCTGGCCGACTCCGGCACGTGTGTACTGATCGCCGACGGCGAGCGCGCCGACCTGCTCGCGGCGGCCGGGGAAGAAGCGACACCCGCGAGCGTGCGGGCCGTCCTCGTCGCACACCCGGAGGGATCGATCCGTCCCGGCATGACCGACCTCTCGGCGGCACTGGGCAGTTGGTCCGGGTCCTGCCCGCTGCCGGAGGTGGAGATCTCGCCGGACGACGACGCGACGATCCTCTACACGTCGGGCACGACGGGCCGTTCCAAGGGCGCCGTCGGAACGCAGCGCAACCACACCACCAACCTGCACACGATCCAACTGCTCCAAGCCGTGCAGTTGGCGCGCGCGGGCGTGCCGACCGAGATGCTGGCCAAGGGCATGCCCGCCTTCTACGCCGCGGCGCCCGACATGCCCCGGCCGAGCGCGCTCCAGGTCTACCCGTTCTTCCACATCGCCGGACTCGTGAGCCTGTACGCCGCCGCCGGGCAGGGCGCGAAGCTCTCGCTCATGCGCCGCTGGGACACCGAACGCGCCCTCCAGCTCATCGAATCGGAGCGCATCACCAGCGCGACGATGGTCCCCACCCTGCTGCGCCGCCTGCTGGAGTCACCGGTTCGCGGCAAGTACGACCTGTCGTCGCTGCTCAGCCTGGGGGCAGGCGGTGCGCCGGTGCCGCCGGACCTGGTGGACGGCGTGGGCCGCATGTCGGGCCGTGCCGTCTCGCCGCTCAACGGCTACGGCACGACCGAGACCACCAGCGCCGTGGTGGCGAACTCCGGTGAGGAGTACTACGAGCACCCCGACAGCGTGGGCCGCCCCGTCCCGGTGGTCGACGTCGCCGTCGTCGACCCGGCGACCGGGCGCGAGGTGGCGACGGGAGAGACGGGGGAACTCCGCTTCCGGGGCCCGCACATCGCCCGCGGCTACTGGAACCGTCCCGAGGACACGGCGAGTTGCTTCCCGGGTGGCTGGTTCCGCACCGGCGACGTCGGGTACGTCGACGCCGACGGCCTGGTGTACGTCGTCGACCGGCTCAAGGACGTCATCATCCGGGGCGGCGAGAACGTCTACTCGGCGGAGGTCGAGGCGGTGCTGTTCGAGCACCCGGCGGTCGCGGACGTCGCGGTGGTGGGCGTACCGCACCGCGAACTGGGCGAGGAGGTCGCGGCGGTCGTCGAGACGCAGCCGGGTGCGGTGGTGTCGGCGGCGGAGTTGCGCGGGCACGTCGCGCTGCGGCTCGCCGCGTTCAAGGTCCCGACGATCGTGCGGTTCAGCGACCGGCCGCTGCCGCGCAACGCGGTGGGGAAGGTGCTGAAGCGCGAGTTGCGGGAGATGCTCACGCTGTGATCCGCCGCGGGGCCTCAGGACGGCGCGGCGCAACCGCGCCTCAGGAGGCCGCCGCGGGGCGGCGCGGCGGGCCGGTTCAGCCGGTCCGCTGCGTGTGCGTCATGCGGCGCTCCCAGAAGGCCAGTTCCTCGAGCGCCTCGATGACGTAGCGGTGTTCGCCGTCGAGGGCCTCGGTCATGTCCAGGATCAGTTCCTGGAGCAGTTGGACCGCCTGGTCGGCGTCGCCCGACCGCCCGGTGCGCAGGGCCAGTTCGCGCCGCACCTTGAACGTGTCGACGTCGGTGGGCCCGTGGACGCGCACGTAGGCGGGCACGAGGTCGCGCAGCAGCACCGCAGCGGCGGCGGGGTCGCCGGCCTTGGCGGTCCAGTGCGCGAGGTTCCGGCGTACGCCGAGGGTGTCGGGGTGCTCGCGCCCGCGTACCCGCGTGTAGTCCGCAACCAGTTGCCGCAGCACCTTCACCGCGGTGTTGTGCTCGCCGGAGCGCCCCAGGTGGTACGCGAGGTCGTCGCGGACGCCGAGCGTGCGCGGGTGGTCGTGGCCGAACACCCGGTTGTGCTCGGGCAGCAGCTCGCGCAGCAGGGTGACGGCCTCGCGCGGCGCGAGGCCGGGGACCTCGGCCATGCGGCGCGCGAGTTCCTCCGCCTGCACGGGCACGGACGGTACGGGGACCGGCGGTTGCGGCGGCACGGCGTCGATCAGGCGGCGTACCTCGGTGGCGTCCTGCGGCCGGTCGTCGGGGTTCTTGGCGAGCAGCGCGAGCACCATGTCGCAGACCTCGTCCGGGAGGTCGTCGCGCACCCGGGCGGGGGACTCGGCGGCGACGTGCACGTGCCGGAAGAGCAGGCTCGGCACGTCGCCGAAGCCGAACGGCGGTAGTCCGGTGAGGAGTTCGTACAGCAGGCAGCCGGTCGAGTAGAGGTCGGAGCGCGGGTCGGCCGGGTGCCCGTTGGCCTGCTCCGGCGACATGTACGCCGCGGTGCCGAGCACCGCGCCCGGCCGCGTGAGCGTGGCGCCGGCGGCCAGCGCCTTCATGGAGCGGGCTATGCCGAAGTCGAGGACCTTCAGCACGCCCTTGTCGCTGGCCATGATGTTCGCGGGCTTGATGTCGCGGTGCAGCACCTCCGCGTCGTGGGCGACCTCCAGCGCGTCGCACAACTGGCGCGCCAGGTCGAGCACACGTTGCAGTGGCAGCGGTGCCTCGTCGGCGACGACCTTGGCGAGGGAGCGGCCGGGGACCAGTTCCATCGTGACGTACACGGCCTCGCGCACCGGCTCGTCGGGGGTGGCGGGCGCGTGCCGCGAAAGCGGGCGTGCGGGGGCGGTCGGCGGCGTGTGCGGGTCGTCGGGGTCGGCGGCTTGCAACAGCCCGGTGCCGAAGTCGTACACGGTGACGATGTGCGGGCTCGACAGTGTGCCGGCGGTACGCGCCTCGCGGGCGAAGCGGTCGGCCGCGCCGGGGATGCCGTACATGTCGCGCAGCAGCTTGACCGCGACATACCGATGCATATGGGTATCGCGGGCGCGCCAGACCACAGCCATGCCGCCGGAGCCGAGCTCCTCGATCAGCCGGTACCGGCCGGCGAGCCACCACTCACCCACGCGCAGCACGCCTCCCCGTCAGTTGGTTCCCGTGGTGATTGTCCCGCAGCGAGAGGCGTGGGGGGAGGACAGCGGGGGGACACCGGGCGGACAGTGCGAGTGAATTCCCAAACGTTATGCAGAGTGCACGCGATGCGCGCATTTTGATCGGATATAGGGTGATCGTGGATCGACCCGCACCACGGTACGGAGGCACCCGGTGGGCCAAGCGGCAGCCGACGCCCACTGGTTCCTGCGCGCGCTCGCCCCGGGCCGGGCCCCGGTCCCCTGGGCGGCGGCCGGGCGCGCGGCCCTCGCGCTCGCCGGGCCGCTGGCGATCGGGGTGGCCTCCGGCGAGGTGGCGTACGGCGTCCTCGCGTCGCTCGGTGCCCTCAACATGGTCGTGCTGGACCGCGACGAGGCATACCGGCTCCGGATCATCCGCATGGTTCCCCCGCAACTGGCCGGAGCGCTCGGCATCGTGATGGGGCATCAGGCGGCGGACCGGGGCTGGACGACGGTGCTCGTGCTGGTCGCTACCGCGTTCGCCTCCGGTGTCGTCAGCCCGATCGGCGGCATCGCGTCGTCGTGCGGGCTCATGTTGCTGCTCATGACGGTCGTCGGCACGGGTGTGCCGATGCCGGACCCGTGGTGGCTGCCGCCGGTGCTGCTGATCGCCGGCGGCGCCGGGGTGCTGCTGCTCGCCCTGGTGGCGTGGCCGTGGCGCCGCGGGCGACCGGAGCGCGCGGCGGTCGCCGAGGTGTACTACGCGGCCGCCGACCGCCTGCGCGCGGCCGGGCGCCTCGGGCCGCTGCTGCCGAGCGGAGGGCGCGACATCGGGGCGGCGATCGATCAGGCGTACGACGTCCTGGTGCGCCACCGGGCCGGCTCACCCGGCCGCGATCCGGCGACGCAGCACCTGATGATCCAGCTCAACGCGGTCAACCCGATTCTGGAGGCGATCGCCGCGCTGGTGCGCGAGACGCCGGTGGACCCGAAGTTCGCGGAGGCCATCACCCGTCTCGGCGATGCCGTCGCGACAGGACGGGACGTCGCGGTGGAGCCGGGGTTCGTGCCGAAGACGCCCGCCGAGACCGCGATGCGGGCCGCGCTCCGGCACGCGGCCGGGCGCCTGGCCCCGCCGCCCCCGGACGCGACGGGGGTGTTCGCGCGCGACCCCGACGCGCTGGGTGTGCCGTCCATGGCGTGGGGGCCGCGCGCGGGCCTGCGGAACATGGCGACGGTCGTGGCCAGTCGGCCCGCCTGGAGATACGGCGCGCGCCTGGCGCTGTGCATCGGGATCGCGTCGGTGCTCGTCCAGGTCGCCGACCTGCCGCGCTCGTACTGGGTGGCGCTGACCATCACCTTCGTGCTGAAGCCCGACTTCGGCTCGGTGTTCGTACGCGGCGTGCTGCGCGCGGCCGGGACGCTCGTCGGTGTCGCGGTGGCGGCCGCGCTGCTGACGTACGTCCCGCGCGGCTGGCCGGACGTCCCGGTCGTCGCGGTGCTCGGGTTCCTGCTGCCGATCGCGACCTCGCGCAGCTACGGGATGCAGACGGCGGCGATCACCCCGCTGATGCTGCTGTTCACCGACCAACTCGGGCACGACGGCGTCGGCGACCTGGTGCCGGCGCGCATGCTCGACACCTTGCTGGGCTGCGCGATCGTGCTGGTGTTCGGCTACCTCTTGTGGCCGGACGGCCGGCGGACCCGGTTGCGGGAGATGGTGGCGGGGGCGGCGGAGGCGAACGGCGCCTACCTGCGGTTGCTCCTCGCGGAGGCGGAGGGAGGCCGGGCGGTGCGGTCGCGGGCGAGGCGGCGGGCGTACAACACGCTCACGGGTGCGCGCACCGTGTTCCAGCAGGCCTTGGCGGAGCCGCCGCCGACATCGCGCCGGGCGGCGGCCTTCTGGCCGGTGCTGGTCGCGGTGGAGCACATGACCGATTCGATCGCCGCATCGTCGGCGTACGTCGACGGCGGCGCCCCGGTGCCGGACCAGGGAGCCGTGGACGCCGTCGCGGACCGGATCGACGCCTTCGCGCGGGCAGTTGGCCTGGGGCGTCCGGTGGAAGCCTTGCCGGGCAGGCGAGTTGACGAGGAGTCAGGGGGCGCCGAGCACGTCACCACCGAGGGGTCCGCGCTGCTCAACGGCGTGCGCATGGACGTGGAGACGGCCTGCAAGCTGTACGACCAGGCGCTCGCGGGTGTCCGGATGCGATGATCGGCGCGATGACGCCGCCACGGCCCTTCCGCCGATGGTCCGTCGGCGTCCGCGGACGTGGAGGTCGCCTTGCCCGGTCCCGTCACCGTCGTCCACGCGAGCGACGAGCCGCCCGCGTCGTGGGACGCGAGCGTGTTCCTCGCCGGACCGACGCCGCGCAGTGCCGACGTCGCCTCCTGGCGGCCCGCCGCGGTCGAGCTGATCCGCCGTCAGTGGGCCGGGCCCGGCGAGCTGGTGGTCTTCGTCCCCGAGCCCGCCGACAGACGGCCGTGGGCCGACTACGACGACCAGCGCCTGTGGGAGCTGCGGTGGCTGCGGGTCGCGGACCAGGTGGTCTTCTGGGTGCCGCGCGACCTCGCGACGCTGCCCGGGCTCACCACGAACGACGAGTGGGGCTGGACCAAGGACGGCGGCCGCGCGGTGTTCGGCTCGCCGCCCGACGCGGCGCGGGTCCGCTACCAGCGCGAGTACGCGCGCGACGCCGGCGTGCCGGCGGCCGACAGCCTGGCGGAGACGCTGCGCGTCGCGCTGGAGCGGATCGGGGCGGGCGAGCACCGGGTCGCGGGGGAGCGGGACGTGCCGCTGCTGGTGTGGACGACGCCGGTGTTCCGGGCCTGGTACGCGGGCCTGCGCGAGGCGGGCAACACCCTGCTGGGCGCCCGGCTGGTATGGACTTTCCGGGCCGACGAGGGCCGCACCGTCATCTACTCGGCCGTGCACGTCTCCGTGGCGGTCGCGGCGGAGGGCGGGCGGGTGAAGGCCAATGAAGTGGTGGTCGCGCGGCCCGACATCAGTGCGGTGCTGCTCTACCGGCGTGCGCCGAACGTGCTGGACACCCGGCTGGTGCTGGTACGCGAGTTCCGTGCGCCCGGCCTGGCGCGCGACGGCTACGTGCGCGAACTGCCGGGCGGTTCCGCGCCGGACGCCGTCGCACCGGACGAACGCGCGCTGGCGGAGGTGCGCGAGGAGACCGGGCTGGCGCTGGCCGCCGAACGCCTGCGCGGGCACGGGGTGCGGCAGGTCGCGGCTTCGTCGTCCGCCCACCGCGCGTGGCTCTACTCGGCCGAACTGACGGACCGGGAGCTGGAGTTGCTGGGCGCCGACACGACGACGGCGCACGGGGCGGGCGGGGAGGAGCGCACGTACGTCGAGGTCACGACGTACGGCGAACTCCTCGGCTCCGACGGCGTCGACTGGACCACCCTCGGAATGGTCGCCCGGGTCCTGGCGGACTCGGGCGACCGGGCGGCGCCGGAAATCGGCGCGGGGCTGTGAGTGCGGGTCAGTAGGCGCGGGTCAGTAAGGCAGGCCGTCGCGGTACGCGGCGCTGCACGGGGTGTGGCGTTCGACCATGTAGGTCACGCCGTCGAACACCGTCAGGCGGCCGCCCATCGGGTCGCCGCCCGCCGGGACCTCGACGAGTGTGCGCGGGTGCAGTGCCGCGAGAAACGGCTCTCCGCACAGTCGGCACTGCGCGGGAACAGTACGGGTCGAGTGCGTCTTCTTCATGGCGTTGCCCCCTCCGGGTGTGCTTCGTCCGGTTCGTCGGAAACTGGTGGAGTTCCGCACCGGCCAGGTTTCGTTAACCTGATGTTCACCTTTATGTCGACTGCCATACTCCATGTTCGGCGCGATGATGTCAACTCGGTTGGCCTACTCGCTGGGCCGATCAATGTGACATCCTGACGTTGTGGATCAGAGCGAAGCCGCCGAAGACCTGACCAAGGCGGCCAAGACGTACCGGCGTACCGAGAAGGCGCACGAGGAGGCCCGCCAGGCCCTCAAGGAGGCCGCGGTCGCCGCGGTCAAGGCAGGCGTCAAACAGTCCGAAGTGGTCAAGACAACCGGCTGGACGCGCGAATACCTGCGCAGACTCCGCAAGGGCGGCGGGACCGACGGGGCCGGTCCCTCAGCCGACGACTCCAAGCCGAAGAAGTAGCCGCGCCGCGATCCGGTCGCCGTACGAACGAGCGGATTCGCGCCGCGCCACGTGCACCCGCGCGAGAAACGCACCGACGGCCGCGCCGGCGGTGTTCATCAGCACGTCGTCGACCGACGAGACGCGGCCCATGTCGAGGGCGTACTGCGCGGCCTCCAGCAGCCCCGAGACCACCGCGCCGACGAGTGCCATGCGCGGCACCCCCGCGAACCCGGGCCACCGCAGCGGCAGCAGGAAGCCGAGCGGCACGAACACCACCAGATTCGCGCCGACTTGCACGAGCGCGTCCATCGGCGTCGACGTCAGCGTCGCCGCGAGATCGCGTAACGGCACGGCACTCACCGCGCGTTCGCCGTACGCCGGGGTCAGGATCATCCACACCCACGGCAACGTGCCCGCGACGATCCCGGCTTCCGCCAGCGTGAACCGCAACGCCTCGCCGGGATCCCGCCCATGACGGACCCTCAGCCGGACGCCCAGCACGCAGGCACCGACGACGAGCGGGATGCCCGCACCCCACACCAGCAGGACCCCGCCCCACGACTCCCACACCTGACGCACGTGCCCGACTGTAGGGGCGCCGCGGCGCGGCCGCTCGTGGTCAGGGGTGCGGGATGGCGTCGATCAACGCCCGTGCCCCCTGGTCGAGCAGCGTGTTGGCGGCCGCTTCGCCGACCCAGTCCGGGGTGTGCATGAGGCCGTTCTCGAACGCCTCGATCACCACGTCGCCGACCGGACTGAACACCGCGGCGTGCAGCGCGAGGCCGTCCTCCTTCGGCGCGCAGTAGCCCGCGATCGGACTCGCGCAGTGCCCGCGCAGAATCCGCAGCATGGTCCGCTCCGCCGTCGCGCACGCGCGCGTCAGCGCGTGGTCGAGCCCGGCCACCGCCTCGACCGACTCGGCGTCCCCGGTCCGGCACTGCAACGCGAGCACGCCCGCGCCCACCGCCGGGATCATCGACGTCGTGGGCAGCGCCTCGGTGATCCGCTCGTGCAGCCCGATGCGGCGCAGGCCCGCGACGGCGAGCAGCAGGGCGTCGTACTCGCCCGCGTCCAGCTTGGCCAGCCGCGAGTTCGCGTTGCCGCGTACCGGAACCACCGTCAGATCCCGGCGCAGCGCCTTCAGTTGCGCGGCACGGCGGACCGAGCTCGTACCGACCCGCGCCCCGGCCGGCAGGTCCCGCAGCTTCGCCCCGTCCGCGGTCACCACCGCGTCGTGCACATCGTCGCGCGGCAGGTACGCGGTGATCTCCAGCCCCTCCGGGACCGGCTCGTCGCCCGGCATGTCCTTGAGGCAGTGCACGACCACATCCACCTCGCCCGCGAGTTGCGCACGGTCGATCTCCTTGACGAAGACCCCCTTGCCGCCCAACTCCGCCAGGCTCCCGGTCCACCGGTCGCCGGACGTCTTGTACGGCACGATCTCGACCTCGCGCACCACCCACTGCGCCCGCATCAGCCCGGCCACATGCTCCGCCTGCGCCATCGCCATCGGCGAGGACCGCGTACCGATCCGGAGGACGCCACCACCACCCATCCCCCCAGGCTAGGCGCGCCCCCCGCGCCCACCCCGCCGCAATCCCCCACCCGCCCCACCCACCACCCGAAAGCGTGAAGCCGGCAGGCCTCGATCTGCTCCGGGGCCATGAGCCGGAAACGGCCAAGGCCCCGATCTGCCGGGGCAGATCGGGGCCTTGACCAAGTGGGGTGAGTGACGGGACTCGAACCCGCGACGTCCTGGACCACAACCAGGTGCTCTACCAACTGAGCTACACCCACCACGCGTCCTCCGGCCTTACGACCGGAGCAGCGAGAAAGAGTGTACAGGGGATCGAGGGGTGCTCGCTCCCAGGTTGTTGCGGGGAGGTGCTGAGGTCAGCTGAGGGGGACCTGCGGGGCTGTGTAGCGGGCGGCGATCTGCTTGGCGGTGTCGGTGTCCGGGCCCGGCTGCGGCACGAAGACCGCGTCCCGGTAGTACTTCAGTTCGGTGATGCTGTCCTTGATGTCGGCCAGCGCGCGGTGGTTGCCGGTCTTCGGCGGTGACTGGAAATAGACGCGCGGGTACCAGCGGCGGGCCAGCTCCTTGATGGAGGAGACGTCCACGATGCGGTAGTGGAGGTAACCCTCCAGCGCGGCCATGTCGCGGGCCAGGAAGCCGCGGTCGGTGGCGACGGAGTTGCCGCACAGGGGGGCCTTGCGCCCCTCGCTGACGTGTTCGCGGACGTACGCGAGGACCATCGCCTCCGCCTCGGCCAGCGTCACCCCGTCGTCGAGGACGTCGAGCAGACCCGACGCGGTGTGCATGGAGCGCACCACGTCGGGCATGCCGGCCAGCGCCTCGGCGGGCGGGCGGATCACGACGTCGACCCCGTCGCCGAGGATGTTGAGCTCCGAGTCGGTGACGAGTGCGGCCACCTCGACAAGGGCGTCCCGGCTGAGGTCGAGTCCGGTCATCTCGCAGTCGATCCAGACCAAGCGGTCATTCATAGTGGATCAGCCTAGGCCCTGCGAGCGCACCAGGGCCTACGGCTGCGACTTCGCGGCTTATGGCCGGCCCGCCTCCACTTCCACCGCCACCCCCTCCGGCTCCCGGGTCCGGAAGGCGTCCCGGTACGCGGCGGGCGGGATCCCGAGCTGCTTGCGGAAGTGCCCGCGCAGGGCCACCGGGGACCGGAAGCCGCAGCGCCTGGCTATCTCCTCCACCTGCAGTTCGGTGGTCTCCAACATCCGCTGCGCCTGGAGGACGCGCTGGGTCAGGAGCCACTGCAACGGGGCACTGCCGGTCAGCGACCGGAAGCGGCGGTCGAACGTACGGCGGCTCATGTACGCCCGCGTCGCCAGCACCTCTATGTCGAACTTCTCGGACAGGTTCTCCAGGGCCCACGAGATCACCGTGGCGAGCGGATCGCCGCTGATCTCCTCCGGGAGCGACAGGTCCATGTACGCGGCCTGCCCGCCGATCCGGTGCGCCGGCACCACCAGCCGCCGCGCCAGCGCGTTCGCCGCGTCGGAGCCGTGGTCGATGCGCACCAGGTGGAGGCACAGGTCGATGCCCGCCGCGGTGCCGGCACTGGTCAGCACGTCGCCGTCGTCCACGTACAGCTCGCGCGGGTCGACCCGGACCTTCGGGAACGACTTGGCGAGCGCCGGCGCGTACATCCAGTGCGTCGTCGCCGGCCGGTCGTCGAGCAGTCCGGCCGCCGCGAGCACGAACGCCCCGCCGCACAGGCCGACCACGCGCGCGCCCTCGCGGTGCGCGCGACGCAGTGCGTCGAGGACCGGGGCGGGCGGCGTACGCGACGGCGAATGCCACGCCGGAACGATCACCGTGCCCGCGCGGTGCAGGCCGTCGAGGCCGTGCGGCGCGATGAGTTCGACGCCGCCGGTGGTGCGCAGCGGCCCGGGCTCGGCGGCACATACCAGTAATCGGTAGTTCGGGACCCCGGCGTCCCTGCGGTCCACCCCGAAGACCGAGATGGGGATCGAGCTCTCCAGGATCGGCGAGTTCGAGAACAGCAGCACCGCGATCGTCTCGGCCCGGCGCCGGCCGATCAGCCGCGCCGGCCACTCCGTGTACGTCCCGGCCTCGTCCGCGCCTTCGTCGTCCGGCAGGCCGTCGACCGAGCTCGCCGTACGGCCCGGTTCCGCGTCGGTCCCCGCGACCGCCACGTCGCTCTCCCCGTTGTCGTCGTCCGGTGCGGCGCCGACTCCGGGGTCGAAGCCGACCATGTCGCCGTCCGCCAGGGCGTCCGCCGAAGTGTCCGGCGAGGCGTCCGGCGGGGTGTCCGAATCTGCTTCCCCCAGGCCCCCGTTCGCGCCGTATGCGGTTCTCGGCGCGGGGACCGGAGCCTGTCGTTCGCCGGTACGCGCCGCGGGTATCGACAAATCCGCGGACGCCGGCGTGGCCGCGGTGTCCTCCGCGGCCGTGGACTCGCGCCGACCCGCCTGTCGACCGTCGGTCCTGCTCATGGCTCCGATCGCCCCCTTCAGCCCTCCGCGACCCCCTCCGGTCGAGCACCGGCGAGGCGGGAGGGGTCGTTGATGGCGAGTCTCAGTAGTTCACACACGCCACTCAAGTCACCCAAGATCGGAACTTACTCTTTCTGGGCTTGTCTATGCATGGTGTTCTCCACGTGACGTTATGTAGATATGCCTGTTTGTGATGGCGGTCACACCACCCGTCGCGACTCTTCGATGAGCAATGCCCGGGTTGCAAAGCGAATTTCGTGAATGAAATCTATGTCTGCTTGCTCACGGTGTGTTACGAATTTCGGAAGATCACCAGCCACGCGGCGGCACCCACGGCCAGAACACCGGCTCCCGTGGCGAGCGCCGGCAGCAGGTCGACGCCGCCGGCCAGGAGGCCCAGAACGGCGAAGACCGCCCCCGCGGCGTACCAAGGCGTGATTTCGTCCAACCCGACGGGCGACCGATCGGTGGGTTGGCCGGCGCCCCCGCGGCCCGGGGAGGGCGCCTGGGCGGGCGTCTGCCGGGCCTCCGGGGCGGCGGTGCGGGCGCGGCGTCCGGGTGCCCGTTCGGAGGCCGTACGCGGCCGCACGGGCCGTGCGGTGCCGCGGGGTGTCGCTCGCGGGGGCAATGCCGTTCCTCGGTTCGTGCGGACGGATCGCGCGGACCGGCGGTTCCGGGGCATGGATCCGGCCGCTCGCCGGGCCGTCGGCGGACCGCCCTCGGGCTGGGCCCCGTCGGCCCGGGGTCGGCGTCCGCGACGGTGCCGCGCACTCGGGATCGCCGCCCCGGCCGACGTGGGCCGCCCGGACACGCGGTGTCGTCGTGTGCAACGCCGACCCGGCCCCGCGGGTAACGGCCCCCGGGGGTTTCCCGCCCCCACGCGACCCTTCGCCAGGCCTTCGGCCCCCATTCGCCACCCGCCCGGGCCCCACGACGCCCCACCCACGACGCCCCCGCCCCGCACGCCGACCCCACGGGCCCGGAGCCGCCCGTGTCCACGCCCCGGCCACCCCCGCGGGCGACCCCGCGCCCGCCTCCGCTCCCGTGCGCCGTGGCGTTGTCGCCACCGGCGGCGATCCGGCCACGCCCGCCGGGCGGTTCGGGGAGGTTCGCGCTGTCCGCGGCGCGGTCGGCGCGGGCCTCGCGCGGCGGCCGCAGAGGGCGCGAATCCGGGCGGTTCCGGGCCTGTTGGGGTGTCGTTCGGCGATGACTTCACCCGGATGGAGGTTTCGCGGGTGCCGGGGGCTCCCGTACGGCGGCGCGGGCGGATATCGTGCGTGCTCGACCACCGCACGGCCTGTCCGATTCCGACCGCAAGACGTAATCTGTATGCATAGGCTCTTTATTTGATCTTTGAGGGGCCGCGCAGCGCTCCTCCTCAGCAAAGACGCCCGATTGCCATGGCTGCTTTCGACTTCAGTGACCTGCCGGACGGCACCCCGTTGCTCCGTCCCGAATCCCAGCGCCCCCGCGACCCCGCGTTCCAGCACCCGGTCGTCGTCGGTTTCGACGGCTCAGGGGCGAGCGAACGCGCACTGGCGTACGCGGCCGGCATGGCCCGCCGTCTCGGCGGCGGGCTCGTCATCGTGCACGTCGCGAACCGCATTCCGGCCACCGTGTGGGCCGGTTGCGAGCCCCCGGTGTTCATCGACGTGCCCGACAACCGTTCCGAGGCGCTCGGCCTCGAACTCGCCTGTGCCGACCATTTGAGCGATGTGCCCTGGATCCTCGTCGAACGCGGTGGCGACATCTGCCACGAGATCGAGGACGTCGCCAAGGAGTTCGCCGCGGACGCGATCGTCGTCGGCGGGTCCTCGGGCTTTGTGAGCCGCCTGTTCGGCTCGGTGTCGTGCCGCCTCGTGAAGCACGCGAAGCGGCCCGTCGTCGTCATCCCCTGACGAGTGCTCCGACGAGTGCCCGGTCGGGCGCACCGACCGGCGCCCGGACCGATCGACCCGACGGGTCGATCCGCCGATTCGCCGGCCGCACCGGACACAAAGCCGGAATTAGTTCAGCGTATGTCGTGTTCTGCCCGGATTAATCCCCGGCGTCTCCCCCTCCTCGTGATCGAGGTTCCAGCCCTCCTGCATTACGTTGCTGCCCAGCCACGAAACCGCGGTCCGTCGGGCGGCCGGTCGACTTGGGGCGTCGATACGGAAACCCGACGGGCGACGTCGATTGCCGGAGCGGGATCCCGGAACCGTTCCCGGAGTCGACGCGCCGGCCGGTCCGGACCGGAACCGGGTGCGGCCCGGTGCCGTGGCGGGGGGCGCGTGGCCGGGTGAGGGTGACACACAAGGATCGCGAGGCACGAGGTTGGCGGAGTATCGGATCGAAGACCTCGCCCGCGAGGGCGGTACGACCGTGCGCAACGTACGTGCGTACCAGGACCGCGGGCTGCTGCCCCGGCCGCGCCGAGCCGGCCGGGTGTCGCTGTACGACGGCGGCCACCTGGCACGCCTCCGTCTGATCGGCCAACTCCTGGAGCGCGGCTACAGCCTGGTCAGCATCAAGGAGCTGCTCGACGCGTGGGACAACGGGCGCAGCCTGGGCGGCGTGCTCGGCCTGGTCGCGGAGGTCACCGGGCCGTGGAGCGACGAGGAACCCGGCAGGATGACACGTGCCGAGTTGACCGGCATGTTCGGCGGCCTGTCCGACCCGGTGGTCATCGCGGGCGCCGTGCAGTTCGGGCTGCTCGAACCCGAGGACGACTCGCTGACGCTGTTCCGCGTGCCTAGTCCGCGCGAACTGGCGGTGTGCGCCGAACTGCACGCCGCAGGCGTCCCCGTGCACGCGGTGCTCGACCACCTGCGCGCGCTCCGCGCCGACATGGAGCGGGTGGCGGGCTCGTTCATGCAGCTGACCGAGACATATCTGTGGCAGCACTACCTCAAGGACTCGTCCCTTGAGGAGGAAGCGCCGGAGATGGCCGAGCTGATCCGGCGGCTGCGCCCGCTCGCGCAGCGCGCCGTCGACAGCGAACTCGCCCGCGCCATGCGGCGTCTGGCGACCCGTCAGCTCGGCGAGACGCTGGGCAGGGTGCTGGAGGCGGAGAGCAGTGAGCCGGCCGCGCAGGCGGCCGAGGAGCCCGCCGCGCCCGCGCTGGAGCGCTACCCCTTCATGTCGGACGAGTGGATCGCCGCGGTCTCGCGCCTGAGCCGCCTGATCACCCCGGACCCCGAGAAGCGCACGCCGCACCCGGCGGTCGTCGACATCGTGGTCAGCGACGTACCCGGCCGCGACGATCCGGCCGAACTGCACCTGGACGTCTTCCACGGGCGCGTGCTGGTCCGCCCGGGGCTGCTGCCGGGGCCGGACCTCATGATCCACATGGACTACCCGACGGCCCGGAGCCTGCTGCTCGACAACGACCGCTCGCTGCCGCGCAAGGCGCTCGTCGACGGCCGGATGACCGCGCGCGGCGACCTGTTCGCGCTCACCACCTTCCGCGAGGCGATAGCCAGTCTGTCCGGCTGGGACCTCGCGGGCGTGCTGACCGAGCTGACGGCGGCCGAGCCGGGCACCGACGAGGCGGCCGAGTAGCGGGGCTGCCGACCAGGTCACCGCGGGCACGGCCGGCCGGGGTGGCGGTCGGCGCGGGGTCAGGCGCGGATCTGCCCGAGCAGCCCTTCGACGTACGCGCGGAACACCGCCGCCATGTCCATCTGGTCCGGGTCGAGCAGCCACTGCAGTTGCAGCCCGTCCATCATCGCGATGACCTGCCGCCCGCAGGCGTCCGGATCGAGGTCCGCCCGCAGTTCCCCGGACTCGGTGCCGTGCCGCAGCGCCGTGGTGATCGACGTGGACAGGAGCCGGTAGCGCTCCCGGGCCCACGCGTGCGCCGGGTGGTCGGTGGTCACCGCTTCGCCGGTCAGGACCGTGAACAACTGCACGATGCCCGGCTTGCGGGCGTTGTGTTCGACGAGGGCGACCAGGGCGCGCAGCGTGGGCTCGCCGCCGTCGGGCAGGTTGGAGAGGTCGAGGCGCTCGGCGTCCATGCTGTCGCGCAGGTCGAGCACCGCGGTCAGCAGTTCCTGCTTGCTGCGGAAGTGGTGCAGCAGGCCGGCCTGGGTGAGTTCGGCGCGCTCCGCGATGCGGGCGAGCGATGTGCCCCGGTAGCCGTTCTCGCCGAACTCCTGGAGCGCGATGTTGAGGATGCGCGCGCGCCGCGCGTCGCCGGTCGCGTACCCCTGCCGTCGGCCCCGCCCCCGCGCCGGGGCCGCGGCCTCCGGCCCGGCGCTGCCCGGGGCCTGCTTCGCCGTCTCGGATGAGGCCGTCCCTGATGCGTCCATGGACCCATCCTGCCGTGCGGCGGTTTCGCCCGGACATGGGGAACATCACGTAGGAGTAACAAAACTACCGAGCGAAAGGTTTTTGGCGCTACCGTTCGGGTGGAACCCGGGCCACGGCCGCCCCGGCGCTCCGGCCGCACCGCGGCGGGGCGGGACCCGGTCGGTGCGGGCGCGCACGTTCCCTCTGCGGACAGGAAGCGACGGTAGGCCAGCGATGACGACGAACACCCCTGCGACCACCCCTGCGACGGACCCGGGGATCGGCGAGGACGAACTGCGCGGTCTGGTGGACCGCCTCTCCCTCGAGGACAAGGTGCGACTGATCGTCGGCGAGGACTTCTGGTCCCTGCCGGAGCTGCCGCAGATCGGACTGCGCAAGCTGCGCGTGTCCGACGGCCCCGTGGGCGTACGCGGCGTCCGGTGGGACGAGCGCGACACCTCGCTGCTCTTCCCGAGCCCGTCCGCGCAGGCCGCCGCCTGGGACCCCGAAGTCGCCCGCCGGGTGGGCTTCCTGATGGGGGCTCAGGCACGCGACAAGGACATCCACGTGCTGCTGGCGCCGACGGTGAACATGCACCGGACGCCTTTGGGCGGACGCCACTTCGAGTGCTACTCGGAGGACCCGCTGCTGACCTCGCGCGTCGCGGTGGGCTTCGTCCAGGGCGTGCAGTCGGCCGGGGTGGGCGCGACGATCAAGCACTTCGTGGCGAACGACTCCGAGAACGAGCGCATGACGTACGACTCGCGGGTGGACGAGCGCGCGCTGCGCGAGGTCTACCTCGCGCCGTTCGAGGCCGCCGTGCGCGAGGCCCGCGTTTGGCTGGTGATGTCGGCGTACAACGCGGTCAACGGCCCGACCATGACGGAGAACTCCCACCTCCAGAACGACGTCCTCAAGGACGAGTGGGGCTTCGACGGCGTCGTCATCTCCGACTGGGGCGCGGTGCGTTCGACCGAGGCGGCCGCCCTCGGCGGCACCGACATCGCGATGCCCGGCCCCGTCGAGCAGTGGGGCGAGCCGCTGGTGGAGGCCGTCCGTGAGGGCCGCGTCGACCAGGCCGTCCTGGACGACAAGGTGCTGCGCATCCTGCGCCTCGCCGCCCGCGTCGGCGTGCTGGGCGACACCGCGCCGCGCGGCGACGTGACCACTCCGGCCGACGCCGACGCGCAGGTGCGGGAGATCGCCGCCAAGGTGATGGTCCTGCTGGAGAACAAGGACGCCGCGCTCCCGCTCGACCCGTCCGCACTGCGCCGCGTCGCGCTGATCGGCCCCAACGCGGTACGCCTGTCCTCGCAGGGCGGCGGTTCCGCGCACGTGAACCCCGACCACGTCGTGAGCGTCCCCGAAGGCCTGCGCGCCGCACTCGGCCCGGCCGTCGAACTCACGCTACGCCAGGGCGCGTTCACCCACCGCGCGCTCGCCGACCTGTCGCTGGACGCGGCCGTCGACCCCGCCACCGGCGAGGCGGGCCTCGGCCTCGAGTTCTTCGACGCGGACGGCAACTCGCTGGGCACCGACCACCGCATCGGCTCGAACCTGGTCTTCTGGCCGGGCACGCTCCCGGCCGGCACCGCCGCGATCGCCGCGCGCGTACGCCTCACACCGGAGGTCGACGGCACCCACCTGCTCGACGTGCGCGGCGCCGGCGCCTTCGTCCTGACCGTGGACGGCGAGCGCCGGACGTTCCAACTCGACTCGGACAGCGGCGACATCATCGAGGCGCTGCTCAGGCCGCCGCTCACGCGGGTCGACGTACCGGCGAAGACCGACGTCCCGGTCGAGGTCGAGGCGCACTACACGATCGACCCCACGATCGGGTTCGCCGCGATGGGGTTGGGCTGGGAGGGCCCGCGGGCGCCGGAGGACGACGAACTCGCCGCCGCGGTCGCCGATGCCGCCGCCGCGGACGTGGCCGTCGTGGTCGTCGGCACCACCGACGACATCGAGTCCGAGGGCTTCGACCGCACCGACCTCGCCCTGCCCGGCCGCACCGACGAACTGGTCGCGCGCGTCGCCGCCGCCAACCCGAACACCATCGTGGTCGTCAACGCCGGCTCCCCGGTGCTGACCCCCTGGCGCCACCAGGTGGCCGCGCTGCTGTGGGCCTGGCTGCCCGGCCAGGCGGGCGGCGCCGCACTCGCCGACGTGCTCACCGGCGCCGTCGAGCCGGGCGGGCGCCTGCCCACCACGCACCCCGCGGCCGAGGCCGACACCCCGGTGCTGTCGACCGCGGTCGTCGACGGCCGCATCGAGTACGCCGAGTCCGGCACCATCGGCTACCGCCTGTGGGCGCAGCGCGGCACCAAGCCCGCTTACCCGTTCGGGTACGGCCTCGGGTACACGGCATGGTCGTACGACCACGTCGCCGCCACCGGCGACGCCGCGCAGGGGCTGACCGTCGAGGTCACCCTGACCAACACCGGGGCCAGGGCGGGCCGCGAGATCGTGCAGGCGTACCTGGAACCGGCCGACGGCACCGCGGGCGGCACCGCCGAGCCGCTGCGCCTGGTCGGCTTCACCCCGGTCGACGCACCCGCCGGAAGCACGGTCACCGCGCGCATCACCGTCGAACCGGCCGCGCTCGCGCGCTGGGACACCGCGGCGGGCGCCTGGGCCGTCGCCCCCGGCGCCTACCGCATCGGCGTCGGCCGCAACGCGGGCGACCTGCGCGGGAGCGTCGAGGTCGTCCTCTGACGACCCCTCCGAACACCCTCTGACCGAGGGCAACAACGTGCGGCGGGACGGCACTTACCGGTGGCCCCGTCCCGCCGCACGCACCTTCGCGCGCGGACGGACCCGTCCGCGCGCGATGCGTTCGCGGGACGTTTCGCACGTACGGTGTCCGCGCCGTCGCGTTGTGCCGTACGTTGACCTCGGGCACCCCGGCAGCCGCGGGGTGCCGCGAACGGCCGCACACGAGAAGGGAACTCGCGATGGCGACGCAGGCGGAGATGGAGGCCGAGAAGGCCGAGCTGTACGCGCGCGACATCAGCGGCGCCGAGTGGATCAGCTACGGCGAGGACACCACCGGCGAAGGCGTCGTGCAGACCGCCGAGATCGGCGGCGGCGCGGTGGCGATGCGCAACTCGGTGCACCCCGAGGGGCCGATCCTGCGGTTCACCAAGGGCGAGTGGGACGCGTTCGTGCTGGGCGTCAAGGACGGCGAGTTCGACCTCGAACGCCTCGCGCAGCCCGCGGAGGAGTCGGCCTGACCTCCTGGTCGACCGCCTGACGGCTCGTCCGCGCGGGCTTGTCCGCAACTGTGGGGACGAGTGGGTCCGGCGGCCGTAGGACCCGGGCCTGTCCTGCCCCCGGTCCGCGACCGGCCCCGGCGCCCGACGCGTGCCGCCCGACCCGGGTGCCGCCCGGGTCGCGCCGACCCATCCTCCTGCCCCGCGGCGTGACGACCACTCGCGCCTTTTCACCCATTTCACCTGTTTGGATGGGTTCCACCCGGTTATCTCCTTCGGCATAGCAAATGTCCGAGGAGGCGCATGTCAGCGCGTGGAGTGGAGATCGTCGCCGACGGCATCGCCGTCCGAGGGCCCGCGGGGATCGTCGTGCAGGACGTCGCCCTCGACGCGCGCCCCGGATCCGTGAGCGTGCTCGTGGGCCCGGGAGGCTCGGGCCGCACGGCCCTGCTCCTCGCGCTCGGCGCCCGCTTCCGGACCTCCCGCGGCACCATCGCGGTCGACGGCACCCGACTGCCGCGCGGCGCCGCGCACGCCCGGCGCCGCATCACCGTCGCCCGCGCGGCCCCCGTCGTGGACCTGGAGGAACGCCTGACGGTCGGCGAACTGGCCGCCGAACGCCGCGCGATCGGCGGCCCGCACGTCTCCGACGAATCCCTCGCGGACGCGTTCGACCTGATGGACCTGCCGTTCACCCCGCACACCCTCGCGGGCGACCTCTCCCGCGTCGAGCAACTCCTGCTGCTCCTCGCGCTGGCCGCCGCCGAGCAGCCCGGCGGCGTACTCGTCGACGACGTCGACTCCGGCATCGCCGGCACCGACCTGGACCGCGCCTGGCACGCCGTACGCGCCCTCGCGCACTCCGGGCCGACCGTCGTGGCCACCGCGACCGCGCCGCCGCCGTCGGGCGCCGCCGCGGCCGACCTGGTGGTGGCGCTCCCGGGCCACCAGACGCACCTGCGGGCCCGCGGCGGGGGCCGCCGGTGAACGTCCTGCGCCTCGCATGGCTCGAACTCCGCCGCTTCCGCGGCCCGCTGATGGTCGTGCCCGTCGCGATCGCCCTTGTGCCGCTGCTGTACGGATCGCTCTACCTGTGGTCCAACTGGGACCCGTACGGGCATTTCGACGAGGTCCCCGTCGCCGTCGTCAACCAGGACCGGCCCGTCTCCGCGGCGGGGCAGACCCTCGCCGCCGGCGCGCAACTGACCGAAACCGTCGTCGAGCGGAACGACTTCGAGTGGCACCAGGTGGATGCCGCGAAGGCCTCCGACGGACTCAGGGACGGCGACTACTACTTCACCGTCACCATCCCGCCGGACTTCAGCGCCAAGCTCGCGAGCGGCCCGACGGCGCAGCCGCAGCAGGCCCGCCTGACGATGACGCTGAACGACGCCAACGGCTTCATCATCGGCACCGCCGCCGAGAGCGCCAAGGCCACCCTGCAGAGCGCCATCACGCAGGCCGTGCAGCAGACGTACGCGCAACAGGCGTTCACCCAGCTCGGCGACCTCAGGCAGCAGCTCGGACAGGCGGCCGCCGACGCCCGCCAGTTGCAGGCCGGCATCGGCACGGCCCCGGCCCCGCAGCTCCAGCAGGGCGCGGGCGACCTCGCGGCCGGCCTCGACCGGGCCGCGGCGTCGGTCCCCGCCCCGGCCGGACCGCAGCAGGCCCAGGGCACCGCGGGCGTGCTCACCGCGCCCGTGGTGATCGACGTCGACAACCTGCACCCCGCGAAGCTGTACGGGCGCGGCATGGCGCCGTTCTTCTTCAGCATCGCCCTGTGGGTGTTCGGCCTGACCGCGTACCTCGTGCTCAAGCCGTTCAACGCACGCGCGCTCGCGGGCCGCTCCGGCGCGCTCACGGTCACCCTGGCCGGGTGGCTGCCCGCGGCCTTCCTCGGCGTGGTCGGCGCGTACGTCCTGTACGCCGTGGTCGACCTCGGACTCGGCCTCGACCCCCGCCAGGTCGGGCAGACCCTCGGGCTCCTCGCCCTCGCGGCGGCGGCATTCGTCGCCATCGACCATCTGCTGAACGTCGCATTCGGAGCCGTCGGCGACGCGTTGTCGCTCGTGCTGCTGATGCTCCAGCTCACCTCGTGCGGCGGCCTCTACCCGATCGAGACGACCCCGGCGCCGTTCCAGTGGCTGCACCAGGTGCTGCCCATGACGTACCTGGTGGAGGGCTTGAGAGTGACGATCTCCGGCGGCGAGGGATGGATCCTCACCCGGTCGGTCCTGGTGCTCGGGGCCTATCTCCTGGTTGCCCTGGCCGTGTCGGCCCTCGTCCTGTCCAGACGGCGGCTCTGGACGATGGCCCGTATGAAACCGGCCATCCAGCTCTAGGGCCGTGTCTTCACCAGCCTGGCCACAACTAGGGATAGCCCCGCATCGGCCGGCGGCTGTGGCGCGTACCGTCGTCATATACACGCTTCGGGGTCCGATCTCGCGCAGAATCGGACCGGGGAGAGAGGTGTGGAGAAGGCTGAGGGAGGGCGTACGGCGATGGGTGTCGACAACGACGCGACGCAGAGCGCGAGGGTCGCGGGTCTCGACGCAGCAGGTGCTGCGCAGGACGTGAGCCGAATAAAGGGGCTGCACGAGAAAGCGGAGGCCGCCTTGAAGGAGCTTGGGCCGGACCACCCCGGCACGCTGGACGCGCGCGCCGAATGGGCGCGGGCGCTCGGCGAGGAAGGGCGTGCCGCCGAGGCCGCCACGGCCTTCGGCGAGCTGGTGGACGAGTACGCGCGGTTGCTGGGCGCGCAGCACCCCGATGCTCTGCTCGCGCGGCACAACCAGGCTTTCTGCCTCGGTGTGTCCGGCAACGCGGTCACCGCCGAGGCGCTGGCCCGCAACGTCGCCGCCGACTACGTGCAACTGCTCGGCGAGGACGACCCTGAGACGCTCAACGCGCGGGCCGCGTGGGCGCGCTGGATCGGCGAGGGCGGCGACGCCGGGGCCGCCGCGCGCATACTGCGCCCGGTCGTCGACAGCTGCACCGACGTGCTCGGCCCGGTCCACGCCGACACGCTGACCAACCGCCACCAGCACGCACACTGGATCGGCCGTTCGGGCGACGCCGCCGAGGCCGCCCGCCTGATGACCGACATCGCGGGCGAACGCGAGCAGGTCCTCGGCGCGGAGGCCCGCGACACGTTGCTGGCCCGGCACGACCAGGCGGTGTGGACGGGCGAGGCGGGCGACCCGGTCCGGGCGCGCGACCTGCTGAGATCGCTGGTGACCGACGGGGTGCGCGCCCTCGGCGCCGGGCACCCCGACACGCTCGTGATGCGCCACAACCTCGCGCACTGGACCGGCGAGGCCGGCGACCCGGGAACCTCCCGCGCGCTGCTCGAATCGCTGGCGGCCGACTGCACGCGCATCCTCGGCGACGAGCACCCCGACACCGAGAACACCCGCCGCGCGCTGGACTGGTGGACGTGGGGGCCGAAGGCGGAGGCCAAGCCGCAGGCGGCATGACGCCGCCGCGGCACACGCGCCGGACGCAACGAGAGGCGGACCCTGGGGGCCCGCCTCTCGCCGCTTGTGCTGCCAAGTCCACTGGTAAGTCCACGGGTAAGCCCACTGCCTTACCGCCTCACAGCCTCACTGCCTTGCCGCCTCACGGCCTCACGGCTCCGCGCGTTCGGGTGGCCGACCGGTCACCCGAACGGCGGTGCCGCTACCGGCGGCTCTTCGGGTACGCCGCGGTCACCTCGACCTCGACCAGCCACCCCGGCACCGCGAGCGTCACGACCTCCATGGTGGCGCGGGCGGGCCGCGCGTTGTTCGCCAGGATGGGCGCCTTCGCGGGCGACGTGCCCATCGGCACCGGCACCGGCTTGCGGGTCTGGAGGTCGATGTTCGCGAAGAACTGCCGGTACGCCCGGTTCCAGCCCGCGTAGTCGGCCTGCGCCGCGCCCGGCGGCTTCATCAGGTAGCACTTCATCGTGATGACGTCCGCGGGCGTGAGGCCGGCCGCCTTGAGGTTGTCCTGGATCGCCTTGAGCACGACCAGCGCCTGCGCCTCGGTGACGGTGACCCCCTCCGCGCCGGCGGTCATCGCCGGGTCGGTGAAGCGCTCCGGGCTGCCTGCGGGCGCGCTCGGGTTCAGCGCACCCGGCCCGAGTCCGCTGCTGGTGTAGATCGCGACCTCGTGCCCGGTGCCGACGCCCTGCGCGATGGCCGGGTTGCTCTGCCCCGTGGGCAGCATGACCCGGACTTCCTTGTCGCCGATGCGGTTGTTGTGCGCCTCGGCCACCGCGACACCGCCGCCGAACAGCGCGATCGCCGAACCGACCGCGATGACGGCCTTTTTGCGACGCGACATTCCGGTTCCGCCGCCCGCGGACGCGCCCTCCGCAACCTCTGTCGTCCCCGCGTCCGACACCGACCGCGCAGCAGTGTTCTCCACAAAGCCCCCCTCGCTCATGCCGCCATCACCCGCTGGTGGATCTCGGTCACGACTTTGCGCGCCGAGGTGAAGGCGCCGTGCTGCCACGCGATGGTGTGGCTCAGCCAGTCGCCGGAGAAGTAGACGTTGCCCTGCGGCTCGTTGAGCAGCTTGTACTCGGGGCCGTCCTGGTTGGGCCAGCCGACCCAGCCGCCCTCGAAGCCGGCCGTGCGGTGCCACGCGACGCTGAACGACGTGTCCAGCTCCTTGCGGTAGCGCTCGCCGAAGATCTTGACGCCCTGGTCGACGGCCCGCTTGGTGCGCTCCTCGGGCGTGAGCTTGCCGTACGCGTCGGCCTGGGCCCCGAAGTTGTAGTAGCCGATGACGGTGCCGCGCCGGCCCTGGTAGCCGGTCGACGGGAACCACAGCGTGGCGAGGTCCAGGTCGGTCGGCACCACGCCGCCGTACATGTGGTCGTCCGCCTCCCACCAGCGGCGCCGGTACTCCAGCCCGATCTTGCCGACCGCGAGCGGGGTCGGGGTCTTGAGCGCGGTGGTGACGTTCGCCCCGAGGTTGTGGCGCAGCCGGGCGGCGATGTGCGGCGGCGTGGCGACGACGCAGTAGTCGGCGCGCTCCACGCGCTCACGGCCGTGCTTGTCCTTCCACGACACCTCGACGCCGCCGGGCACGTTGGCGACGCCGGTGGCCCATGCCTCGTACGTGATGCGGTGGCGGCCCACCGCGCGCTCCAGCGCCTTCGGGATGGCGTCCATGCCGCCGACCGGCTGGAACATCATCATCGCCTGGTCGTAGCCGAACTCGAAGGAGAACCGCTGCCCGACGCCGCTCGCGAGCACGTCCGACAGGGACGGGACCGGGCCGAGGACGGTGCCGCGCTCGTGCGCCGCGCCGGGCTCGACCGAGTAGCCCCGGCGGCTCGAACCGGTGTACTTGAAGCCGTCCGCCTTGCCCTTGATCGCGCCGAAGCTCTGCAGGAACGTGATCAGCCGGTCCTTGTCGGCCTGCGACAGGGCGGCGTCCAGGGCGCCCTGGTCGGTGGCCTTGGCGAGCAGCTCGGATATGTAGCCGTAGACGTCCGACTTGGCGGTACGCCAGCGCATCGGCTTCCCGCCGAGCGCCGGGGCGGCGTCGTGGTAGATGTACGCGTCGGCGTTGGCGTTCACGAACGCCTCGAGTTCGACGCCGAGTTCGCGGCAGTAGTCCAGCGTGACGTGCGACTGCGGGAGGCGGCCGGGGCCGCAGTTCATGTACTGGCCCTCGCTGAACCGCGCCCGCTGGGTGCGGCCGTCGAGGTCGGTCTCGGAGGTGCCGCCGCGGGCCGTCCAGTTGCGGCCGCCGGAGCGGTTCTTGGCCTCGAGGATGCGGCAGTCGTACCCGGCCTTGCCGAGCTCGTACGCGGCGGCGAGCCCCGCGATGCCGGCCCCGAGGACGACGACCTTCTTGCGCCCGCGACCGGTGAGGGTGAAGTCGGACTGCGACGGCGGCTTGTAGGGCGCGGCGGCCTCGGCCGTCGGGACGGGGGCGAGGCCCATCGCCCCCATCGTCGAGTACAGGACTCCGGCTCCGCCGGCGATTCCGATGTTGCGCAGCAGACTGCGCCGTGACGTTTCGGCGTTCAGGGGAACTTCCATGCGACCTCCTAGCGATCGCGATGGATCCTGCGGGAGTGCTGTTGCGCCCAAATGGCGCAATGGTTTCCGGGGGGTTGTCAAAAGCTCATGGCAGTAAACGCCGTTCCGGTCCGGGAGGGACGGGCACACGCGTGTCACCACTACGCAACATGCGCGAAATGGACTGAACAGATGATCGGAACAGCCCCATACTCGTCATCCCAGGGGTGCCGAAATCGGGTATCGGGGCAAGGCCGACCGGACGGCCGCGACCCGGCCCGCGCGCGGCACCCGGGGCACCGAACCGCCGTCCGCGCCACGCGGATGCGCCCAGCCGAAGGAGGCGGTCTCCGCATGCTGTTCCGCCTGCGTGTCTCTCTGCCCGACCGGCCCGGCTCGCTCGCCCGGGTCACCCACACGTTCGGCACCGCCGGCGCCGACGTGCTGCAGATGAGCGTCCTGGAACGGGAAACCGGCCGCGCGGTCGACGAGTTCACCGTCTCCTGGCCCGGCGAGCGGCCGATCGGACGCCTGGTCGAGAGCCTGGAGAGCCTGGCCGGGGTACGCGTCGACGGCTGCTGGGCCGCCGGCGAGGTACCGGGCGCGTCCCCCGAGCTCGACGTCCTCGGCCAGGTCGCCCGCGATCCCGGCCGCGCCGTCGCCACACTCGTCGACGCCTCGCCCGCGCTCTTCCACGCCGGCTGGGCGGTGGCCACGCGCGGCAACAAGTCCCGCTCCGTCGTGCACTCCAGCTGGCAGGCACCCGCCGTCCCGCAACTCCCGTCCGTCTCGCCGCTGCGCCCGCTCGCACTGGAGTTCGACAAGGACCTGCACGGCCCCGGCGTGTACGGCGCCGCCGCCCCCATCGGGCTCTCCTGGCTGACGCTCTTCGTGGTCCGCACCGACGGCCCGGCCTTCCACCGCAGCGAACTGGAGCGCCTGGGCCGCCTGGTCGACGTGGTCCTCGGAGTCCTCGGCAGCCGAGCCGCCCCGCGCCCCACCCGCACCCCCCAGCCGACCTGACCGGCGACCCGATCGGGCGCCTCGGGGGAGTGCTGGCCATTCGGGTGCTTTAAGCTTCTCTGACGATTAGTACCTATATCGCAGGCTTATGTGACAGATGGCACAGTTGTACAAAACCGGAACCACGGGGGGCCGCCACTCCGTCGCTTCGGGGTGCGTGGTCCGACGTGTTTCCGTGTGCGCCGAGCGCACGATGCGCGAGACCTGGCGGTTCGGCAGTCCGGGGGCCAGTAGAAAGCGACATCTGTGCAGGAAGAGCATCAGCCCCCGGCTGCGGCCGAAGGCACGGGCAACGGTCCCGACCCGGAGCAGAGCGGCCGGGTCGCGCGGCGGCGCACGGGCCGCCGCCGCAGGCGCCGCAAGCGCATCCTGGTCGGAATAGCCGCGGGACTGGCTGTGCTGCTGCTCGCCGCGGGCGGCGTCGCGTGGTGGGCGTACGAGCGCCTCAACGGCAACATCAAGACCGAGGACTTCGCCGCCAAGCTTGGCGACGACAAGAACCGGCCGGTCGCCACCAACGCGCTCAACATCCTGCTCGTCGGCACGGACACCCGCGCGGGCGAAAACGCGCAGTACGGCAGCGACCCCGGCGACACGCAGCGGTCCGACACCACGATCCTCCTGCACGTTCCGGAGGGCCGTAAGAGCGCGCTGGGCGTGAGCTTCCCGCGCGACCTCATGGTCAACGTCCCGGCGTGCCAGAAGAGCGACGGCACCATGTCGCGCGCGTACTTCGGCATGTTCAACAGCGCGATGGAGGTGGGCGGTACCGCCTGCACCATCAAGGCGGTCGAACAGTTGACCGGGGTCCGTGTCGACCACCAGATCACCGTGGACTTCACCGGCTTCAAGAAGCTCATCGACGCGATGGGCGGCGTCCCGATCCACCTCGACCAGCCCATCGACGACAAGGACGCCAAGCTCCAGCTTCCGGCGGGCGACGTGACGCTCGACGGCGAGCAGGCGCTCGGCTTCGTGCGCGCCCGCAAGAGCATCGGCGACGGCAGCGACATCCAGCGCATCGAGCGGCAGCAGCTGTTCCTGACCGCGATGGTCGCCAAGGTCAAGAACGAGAGCCTGCTGACCAGCCCGACGCGCCTCTACAGCATCCTCGACGCCGCCACGAAGGCCATCACGACCGACCCCGGGCTCGGCTCCCTCAAGGACCTGTACGACCTGCTGAACAGCCTCAAGAACATCCCGCAGAACGCGGTGAAGTTCGAGACCGTGCCCATCACCACGTACGCGCCCGACCCGAACCGGCTCGCCCTGGTACGCCCCGAGGCCGACGTGCAGTTCGCCCGTCTGCGCGACGAGTCCGCGGCGGTCGTACCCGACGGCGCCGGGACGAACGCCGGTACCGGCACCGGGACCGGCTCCGCGACCAGCCCCGGAGCCCTCACGACCAACCACCCGTAGCCGCGCCGACCTGCGCTTTCCGGACGGGCCGGGCGGGGCGGAAAATCTCGCTAGCACTATGTGGCGTTTCGTGGGCGCTTACCCGTGACCTCGGCGTGACCCCCCGTCGTTGGACTGTACGGTGCAGGTGACCATGTCCCGCGCTGTGTGTGCGCCGGGCCTGGCAACGGTGATTCACCGGGCGAACTACGGGATACCGAGGGGTTGGTGGCAGGCGCGCCATGGCGGGTCGGGTTCTTCAGGTCGTGCAGGGCACCCGCTGGCGGCGCCGTTCGGGTGAGTACTCCTCGATCGGCCAGGCGCTCGCGGCCGCGGCACCGGGTGACTCGGTGACCGTCGCCTCCGGGACCTATCAGGAGGACGTCGTCATCGGCGTCCCGGTGACCGTCACGTGCGCGGACGGCCCCGGCACCGTGTTCCTGGAGGCCGAGGACGGCGTCGCCCTCACCGTGCTCGCCGACGCCGCCGTGCACGGCCTCACGATCACCGGCGGGGCCGGGGTGCTGTCGCCCGCGATCGTCGTGGACGCGTGCGCGCCGATACTGGAGGAACTGACCGTACGCGCCGTGTCGGTCACCGCCGTGGAGGTCCGCGGCGGCGCCGACCCCGTGCTGCGGCGCTGCCGCATCGGCAACCCGCAGGGGATAGGCGTCGGCGTGACCGGCCTCGCCCGGGGCCGGTTCGAGGACTGCGAGATCGCCGGCACCGGCCGCGAGGGCATGGACGTACGCGACGGCGCGCGGCCCGAGGTGGTCGACTGCCGGCTGCGCGACATCTCCGGACACGGCCTGCGCTTCAGTGGCCCCGGAACCGGAGGCACGGTTTCCAACTGCGAGATCCACGACGGCTCCGACACCGAGCCGGCGGTCTTCGCGGGCGACCAGGCGACGCCCGAACTGATCGCGTGCCACATCCACGATGTCGGCGGCGGGGGAGTGTGCGTCGCGGGCGGTGCCGCGCCGACCGTCACCGAATGCCGGATCGAACGCGTCGGGTGGGCCGGCATCTCGGTCGGCGGGCAGTCCAGCGGCGGCACCGCCGTCCGCACCGAGATCACCGCGGTCAAGGGCACCGGTGTGCAGGTCGACGACCTCGCGGCGTTCACGCTGGAGGACTGCCGGATCCGGGACGCCGAGGCCAACGGCGTGGCCGTCGACCGCGGCGCCACCGCGACGCTCGTCGGCTGCCACCTGCGGGACACCGGCCGCAGCGGGGTCGACGTCCACGGGCACAGCGAAGTCACGCTCACCAACTGCACGTTGCGCAGTTTCGGGCGCAACGGCCTGTCCATCGCGGACCACGGCGCCCGAGCGTCCGTCATCGACTGCGAGTTCCACGACTCGACCGGCGGGCACCCGGCGGTGTGGGTCGGCGACGGCGCCGACGCCGCCCTCGGCGACTGCCGCATCCACGACGTGCTCGACGCCGTCAAGGTCGGCGGCGTGGGCACCGGACTGTCCATGCAGGGCTGCGAGATCCACGACGTCGAGGAGACCGCGGTCGCGGTCGGCCAGGGCGCGATCGTGTCGGTCAACGGCTGCCGCATCCGCAAGGGCACCACGGGGGTGTGGTTCACCGAGGCGGACTGCGGCGGCATCGTCGCCGACTGCGTGATCGAGGACGTCACCGACGGCGTCTCGGTCACCGGCGCCGCCGGGCCGACGGTACGCCGGGTCACCGTCGACCGGGCGTCCGGCGAGGGCATCCGGGTCTCCGGCGGCGGCCGCGGCGACTTCGAGGACTGCGAGGTCGCCAACGGGCGCGGCTACGCGATCCACGTGCGCGAGGGCTGCCAGCCGTCGTTCACCCGCTGCCGTACGCGCGGAAACGCCAAGGGCGGCTTCGAGTTCGCCGACTCCGGCCCGATCGCCGCCGAGTGCACGTCGCAGGGCGACGGCCCGGGTTCCGGCGGCGGGGACGGCGGCGCGGTGCCGGCGACGCTGCGGCCCGAGTCGAAGCAGGCGGGCGTCGCGACGCTCACCGAGCGGCTGACGGTGCCCGGCGCCCGCGAGGGCGGCAGCCCGGGAGGCGACGACGCCGCGGCGGCCGCCGGGTCCCGCAGCACCGAGGAACTGCTCGGCGAACTCGACGCGTTGGTGGGCCTGGAGTCCGTCAAGCGCGAGGTGCGCAACCTCATCGACCTGATCTCGGTCGGCCGCCGCCGCGAGGAGGCGGGGCTCAAGGCGCCCACCCTCCGGCGCCACCTGGTCTTCACCGGCTCACCGGGCACCGGGAAGACGACGGTTGCCCGGCTGTACGGCGAAATCGCGGCCGCACTGGGGGTGTTGCGCCGCGGCCACCTCGTCGAGGTCTCGCGCGTCGACCTGGTGGGCGAGCACATCGGCTCGACGGCCCCGCGGACCAAGGAGGTCTTCGACCAGGCCAGGGGCGGCGTGCTGTTCATCGACGAGGCGTACAGCCTCGCGCCGCCCGACCCGTCCCGCGACTTCGGCCGCGAGGCGATCGACACGCTCGTCAAGCTCATGGAGGACCACCGCGACGACGTGGTGGTGATCGTCGCGGGCTACACCGACGAGATGGATCGCTTCCTCTCCTCCAACCCCGGCTTCGGGTCCCGCTTCTCACGCACCATCACCTTCCAGGACTACGCCGCGGAGGACCTGGTCGAGATCACCGGCAAGCAGGTGGCCGAGCACGAGTACGTGCTCACCGACGCGGCCCGCGGCTCGCTGCTGACGTACTTCCGCAGGCTGCCGCGCGGCAGCGGCTTCGGCAACGCGCGCGAGGCGCGCCGGACCTTCGAGACGATGATCGAGAACCACGCGTCCCGCCTCGCCCGCATGCCCGAGGCGGGCATGGAGGACCTGCGCACCCTGCACGCCGCCGACCTGCCGGACCTGCCCGGCTGACGGCCCCGTCCGGTCCGCCGGTACGCCGCCCGGGTGGCGGGTTGGGCCGTATGGCCACGGCACGACGGCCAACCGGTCGCGACATCGTGGCGTACGTGGCCCGGAGATGGACAACAGGTGAAGATGGGCAACGTGGACACCTGTCTGGGTATCGATATCGGCGGCACGGGGATCAAGGGCGCGCCCGTGGACACCGCGGCCGGACGCCTGCTGCACGAGCGCGTCCGGATCCTGACGCCGCAGCCGTCCGCACCGGACCCCGTGGTGGAGGTCGTGCGGGACGTCGTCACCCGGTTCTCGTGGCGCGGACCGGTCGGTATCACGTTCCCCGGTGTCGTCGTCGACGGGACGACGCGTACCGCCGCCAACGTCGACAAGGGCTGGGTCGACCTCGACGCCCGCAAGGTCTTCGCCGAGGCGCTGCGCCTGCCGGTGACGGTGGTCAACGACGCGGACGCGGCGGGGATCGCCGAGATGCGCTTCGGGGCCGGGCAGGGCCGCCGGGGGACCGTCCTGGTGCTGACGTTCGGCACCGGCATCGGCAGCGCGCTCTTCCACGACGGAGTGCTGGTCCCCAACACCGAGTTCGGCCACCTCGAACTGAACGGCCACGAGGCGGAGCACCACGCGGCGGGCAACGTGCGCGAGGAGCACGACCTGAGCTGGGAGCACTGGGCGCACCGCGTGCAGCAGTACCTGCGGCACCTGGAGATGCTCTTCTCGCCGTCGCTGTTCATCATCGGCGGCGGGGTCAGCAAGAAGGCCGACAGGTTCCTGCCGCACATCAAGCACGTGCGCGCGGAGATCGTGCCCGCGGCGCTGCACAACGACGCGGGCATCGTCGGCGCCGCGCTCGCGGCCCAAGACGGTTGCGGGGACGCGCTGTTGCCGAAGTCCTGACCCCCAAGGCACCCCGCCGCACCCCGCGGCGCCCCGCTCGGGGCGTCCTGACGAGGGTCGGGCAGGCGGTCAGCCGTGCACCCGGCGGCCCGCGAGGTACGTCGCCACCACGTCGATGTCCCTGATGTCCTCGGGCGCGACGTCGTGCGGGTCGGCGGCGAGCACGACCAGGTCGGCGTACTTCCCCGGGGTGATCGACCCGGCGATGTCGTCGCAGAACAGCTGGTACGCCGCGTCGATGGTCTCCGCGCGCAGCGCCTGATCGACCGTCAGGCACTCCTCCGGCGCCAGCACGCGTCCCTCGCGCGACCGCCGCGTGGTCGCCACCGTGATGTTGTGCAGCGGGTTCTCGGGTGTCGCGGGCGGGTCGTTGTGCAGCGAGATGCGCAGCCCGGCGTCGACCGCGGAGCGGGCCGCGGCCCAGCGCGCGCCGTACCTCTCGCCGAACAGCTGGTCCGTCAGCACCTCGCCCCAGTAGTAGACGTGGTCGATGAACACGCTTGCCGTGACGCCGAGTCCGGCCGCCCGGACGAACTGGTCCTGGCGCATCGCCCCGACGTGTTCCAGGCGCAGCCGGTGGTCGCGGCTCGGGTAGCGCGACAGGACGCTTTCGTACGCGTCGAGCACCATGTCGATCGCGAGGTCGCCGTGCGCGTGGCAGGCGACCTGCCAGCCCAGCGGGAAGTACGCCTCCACCAGCGCGGTGAGGGCGTCCCACGAGTAGTTCGTGCTGGCCCGCGGGCGGCTTCCCAGGCCCAGGCTGCGCGTCAACTCCGTGTCCAGGTAGGGGAACGACACCGCGATGTTGCCGACCCACGGCGAGCCGTCCACCCAGATCTTGATGCCGATCTCGCGGACCATGTCGTCGCCCGTGCCGGGCTTGAGCCCGGGCGGCGGGGCGTCCTCGACCGGCGCGTACAGGCGCAGCCGCACGGTCAGCTTGTCGAGGTCGCGCTCGGGGTCCAGGAGCGCCCGGCGCCACTCGGGCAGGCACGCCATCTCGCTGATGGTGGTGACGCCCACCCGGTTGAGGCGCCGCACCTCGCGTGCGAGTGCGCGGGTGAGCTGCACGCGCGGGTTGGGCTGGTCGGGGAAGAGGCGGCGGATCGCCGCGGCTTCGTACGCGGCACCGGTCAACCGCCCCCGTGCGTCCCGCCCGAAGCGCGCGCCGGGCGGGTCGGACACGCCGTCGTCGACACCCGCGCGCTCGGCCGCCCGGCTGTTGAAGAACCCGAGGTGCGCCGACTGGGTGAGGATGACCAGCGGTGCGTCCGGGGCGATTTCGTCGAGCCACGCGAGGGTCGGATCGGGAAGCCCGGGGCCGTGCCCGATCGGGTCCCAGCCGATGAACGACGCCCCCTCGGCGCCGCGCCCGGCCATCGTCTCGCGGATCGTGGCGACGACCTCGTCCGGCGTCGCCACGGTCATGGGCCGGATGTCGACCAGATCCGTCCCGAAGAGCCTTGCCTCCGCGATCGCGTGCCCGTGCGCCTCGACGAAGCCCGGCAGCAGGCAGCCTCGGCCCAGTTCGACGACGCGGGTGTCCGGACCCGCCCAGTCCCGGGCCTCCTCGCGGGTGCCGACGTCCGTGATGCGGCCGTCCCGCACCGCGACCGCCTCGGCACGCGGTCTCTCGTGGTCCATCGTCACGGCCCGGCCGAGGAAGAGCAGGTCGGCGTCGTGGTCGGCGGGGCGTCCGGGATCGGGTGCGACGGTGCTCACCTCCGCCCGATACCCAGGGGGTGGATCACTGAAGCGGGCCGAACCGCGCCGAACCGCGGCTACCCGGTCACCTTTCGGCGCGGCTCCGTCCGGCACCGAGGAGGTCCGCCAGCATTCCGGCGATGTTCCAGGCGTCGTCGACGCCCCGGTGGTGGGTGCCCTCCAGGGGCCGCCCGAGGTGGGCCAGGGCGGCGGCCATGCCGAGTTCCCGGGGCAGCGCGTGCACGAGGGAGAACAGCGTCTTGACGTTCACGTGCCGGGTTCCGAAGGGGTACGGCACACCGAGGTCGCCGCACTGGCGCTCGAACTGCTGCCGGTCGTACTCGCCCCAACTGGCCCACACCCGTTCGTGCGAGCGGTACTCCGTGCGCAGGAGCGCGCACGCCTCCGCGAACGTGGTGCCGCCGTCGACGTCGGCCTGGGTGAGGGTGGTCAGCTCGGTGCAGAACGCGCCGACGGTCGAGCGCTCGGGGCGCACCAGGATGCCGCGCCTGCCGGAACGCTCGGCGGTGGCCACGTCCAGCTCGGTCACGCCGATCTCGACGATGTCGTTCGTCTCGCCGGGCGGGACGGTTCCGTCCCAGCATGTGGCCTCGACGTCCACCACCAGGATCCGGTCGAGCAATCGCTTCGCCATGGCGCGATCAAAGCAGCACTGGTACCACGTACGGAACAGGTTTTCGCACCGCGGCAGCGGTCGCACATCGGAGGCGGGCATGCGCATCGGCGTTTTCATCGGCGACGTCAGCGGCGGGCGGACAAGTATCGACGGAGTGCTGGAACGGGCCCGCCGGGCGGAGGAGGCGGGCTTCGCGTCCGCGTGGCTGCCGCACATGCCGTGGAGCCTGGACGCGCTGACCGGGCTCGCGCTGGCCGGCACGGTCACGTCGCGGATCGAGTTGGGCACCGCGGTCGTGCCGACGTACCCGAGGCACCCGCTGGCGATGGCCCAGCAGGCCATGTCGACGCAGGCCGCGACCGGGGGACGCCTGGCCCTGGGCATCGGGCCGTCGCACCCCGGGGTGATCGAGGGGATGCACGGCCTGTCCTACGACCGGCCCGCGCGCCACGTCCGCGAGTACGTGGAGGTGCTGAAGGCGGCCCAGGCGGGCGGCATGGACCGCATAGCGTACGAGGGCGAGATGTACCGCGTGGACGCGCTGCTCGACGTGCCCGACGGCTCGCCGTATCCGGTGCTGGTCGCGGCGCTCGCCCCGCTGATGCTGAAGCTCGCCGGCGAGGTCGGCGACGGCACGATCACCTACTGGGCCGACGAGCGCGCGGTCGGCGAGCACATCGCCCCGCGCATCAACGCGGCGGCGGAGGCGGCGGGTCGTGCGGCGCCGCGCGTGATCGTGGGGCTGCCCGTCGCGATCGTGGACGACGTCGACGCGGCGCGCGAGAAGGCCGCCCGGATGTTCGCGATGTACCAGGGAATCCCGGCGTACCAGCGGGTGTTGGCGCTCGGCGACGCCGGGGCGCCGGCCGCCGTGGCGCTCATCGGCGACGAGAAGTCGGTCGCGGAGCGCGTGCGCGCGTACGCCGACGCGGGCGGCACCGACCTCATGGCGGCCCCGCTCGGCCTCGGGCCGGACCGCGCCGAATCGCTGGCCCGCACCGAGGAGTTCCTGCTCTCGCTGAACTCGCGATGAATTGACCAACGCTGAGGGAAGGGCCGAGGTACAGGGCATGACATAGCGGGAAAATCCCCGCTATGACGCTGACGCCGGAACGCCTTGAGCCTTTGCCCCGGGAGCCCCTCCCCGCCGCACCGGTCACCACGGTCGCCGCCCGCCTGTCCCGCATCCGCTGGATCGCGGGCGGCACCGGAGCGGGAAAGAGCACGCTGGCACGCCTGTTGGGGGCGCGGTACGGCCTCCCGGTCTGCCACGGAGACGACGCCGAACTCGGCTGGATAGCCCGCTCGGGCCCCGGCCACCCGAACCTGTTCGCGCTGTCCCGCCTGCCGCCGGGCAGCTTCTGGGCGGGCCGGACCCCCAGGCAGGCGTTCAAGGCCACGCCGAGCGCGCACGGCGAGACGCTCGCGCACCTGACCGAGGACCTGCTCGCCCTGCCGGGCGAAGGCCCGCTGCTGGTCGACTACTTCGGCATCCTGCCCGGGCATCTGGCGCCCCTGCTCACCTCGCCCCGGCAGGCGGTCTTCCTGCTGCCCACACCGGAGTTCCGCGCCCAGGTGATGTTCGAGCGGCATGCGGAGACGGGGTGCCCCGAGGTGCTGGCCAAGCGCCTGATGCGGGACGCGCTGTGGGACCGCAAGGTGCGCCGCCAGGCGGCGCGGCTCGGGCTGCGCACGATCGTCACGGACGGCACGCGCCGGCTCGACGATCTCGCGGACGAACTGGCCGAGCACTTCGGCCTCGGCGTACGCGAGCCGGGTGAGGCGGAGCGGCACCAAGCCGGCTGAGGCCGCTCATCGCGACCGCACCGCCGAGACCCCGCAGCCCGGACCACCGCGTCGAGACCGGACCACCTAGACCGCGCTATCCGGACAGGCGCACGCGCCCGGCGAAATGTTCCCGCGCGGGATGCGGTTGACTTGATCATGGACATCGGAATCGTAGGAACCGGGAACGTCGCGCAGGCCGTCGCCCGGGGCTGGGTCGCCGCGGGGCACAACGTGGTGCTGGGCTCGCGGGTACCGGAGGGCCGGGTCGGGCTGCCCGCGCCCGTGGTGAGCGTCGCAGAAGCGGTCGTGCACGGCCGCGTCGTGGTCAACGCGACACCGGGTACGGAGTCCGTCGCGCTGCTCACCGGCGTCGGTGCCGAGGCGTTCACCGGCAAGACGATTCTCGACATCGCGGTGGGCTTCACCGCCGAGGGGCTGTCCCACCCCCGCGAGTCGCTGGGCGAGGAGATCCAGCGCGCGTTCCCCGGGGTCTCCGTCGTCAAGTCGCTGGCCACCATCACGTCGTCGGTCATGGACGATCCCGGCCGGCTGAGCGAGCCCGGCACCATCTTCGTGTCCGGCGACGACGCCGCGGCGAAGGCCGAGGTCACGGGGCTCCTCGCCGACCTGGGCTGGCCGCGCGAGAGCGTGCTCGACCTCGGCGGCATCGCGACCGCGCGCGGTCAGGAGCACTTCGCGCTGCTCTTCCTCGGCATCGCGGGCGCGCTGGGCACACACGAGTTCAACGTCAAGGTTGTGCCCCTGGCACCGGCCGACTGACGGCGGCGCCGGTCCCACGGGACGGCACGGTCTGCCATGCGCCACCAAGCGCGAGAAATGCACATCCCGGGCGGCGGCAGGGGGGGTGGCCGCCGCCCGGGACCCGGTACTGCCCGCGAAGGGCGTATCGGCCAGGCACTCGGCACGCCAAGGGGGGAGTTAGGCGTGCGGTGCGCCCGGGGCGCGAGGCGTGGTCAAGTCGCGTTGCGGCGATGGACCACGGTATTGGCAGTCGTGAAGGTTTCGGTTCTCCCCCGTATCCCCCACAACGTATCGCGCGTGGGGGATGGTTCCCGCCAACCCTCGGATCGCGCGCCCACAGGTTTCGTGGCGGCGCCGGTCCCACGGCGTACAAAAGCAACGATCACGATGGATCTCCCCCCGGGCAGTCGCGGACCGTCGGGGCCGCGCCGCAGCACATCCCAAGAGTGGCAGATGCGGGGCGGTTGGGGCATCCCGCGCATGGACTATTCGCGAAGGCGGGTCTCGTCCTGGCGGAGGAGCGGCGGCCCGGCGGACAACCGCGAGAGCACGGCCTGCCAGCCGGCCACCATGGCGGTGACCGGCCGTCAGGCCGTGCAGTTGGCGGAATTTGCGACGGGCGGTGCCGGGGACGTGCCGCGATGTGCCGGGACGGTCCGCCGGGAGGGGTCGTCCGCGCGCTCGGGTCAGGACAGTTCGGGGCTGTGCCGGGAGTACTCCGGCACCGACCAGACCAGCCCGGTCGCGCCCGCCACTTCGACCACCTCCGTCACCGTGAGCTCCATCAGCCGCTGCGCCCCCGGGTACGCGGCGGTCCGGTCCGCGTCCCAGATCGTGCGGGCGGTCCCGGTGACGTGCAGCAGGCCGCCCGTGCGCCAGTCCGGGAACACCAGCCCCGCCGCCGGGTTGACCGCGAGGTTCCCCGCCGTCATGAACATGGAGTTGCCCGCGTAGTCCGGCCAGACGATCCGATCGGGCGCGGGCACGTGCACGAAGCCGGGGTTCCCGCCCCGGTGCGAGGCGTCGGTGTTGCCCTCCGCGTCGGCGGTCGCGACGAAGAACGTGTCGGCGGACGTGACGGCCGCCCGCTGCGGGGCGGTGAGTTCGGTCCCGCGTACGGCCGCCGCACCGCCGCCGCCTCCGTCCCCGGCGGCCGCCGCCGGCGTGCGCTTGCTGATGTACTTCGGGCAGTTCGCGTAGACCTGGTCGAGGTCGACGCGCAGCCCGCCGTCGGTCGAGTGGGCCGTGCCGTTCATGCGCATTCGCCGCCGCGTCCCGGGTTCGATGGCGATCATGCCGACGCGCGCTCCCGTGCCGGACGCGTCGGCGAGTACGGCGGCAAGCGGGTCGGCGGGCCGGGGCCGGGCGGCCACGGTCACCTCCGTGTCGCCGACGGCCCGGAGGAAACCGGGCTCGCCGGTGAGCACGGTCGCCCACACGCGCCCGGCGCCGTCCGCCGCACCCACCACGACCATCGGCTGGGCGGCGAGGAAGGCGGCCGCGACGGCCGGGACGGTCGTCCCGATCGCGCGCTCGGCGTGGGCCGCGCGGTCGGTGACCCCCGCGCGCTCCTGTACGGCGATCTCGCCGCGGTGGTATCTGCGGTCCATCGGTCCTCCCGGAGGTGGCCCGGGCCCGGGGGGTGTCCCGGACCCGGCTGCGGCGGCGACTCGGCCGGGGCTCGGCGGTCTGTCGGCGGTCTAGAAGAAGCCGCAGGTCGGTGCGTCGCCCGAGGGGGCGGGCGTGCCCTCGGCGCCGGTCGGGGCGTAGATCTCCAGGCGGATGCCGTCCGGGTCGGCGAAGAAGATGCCGCCGGACGCGGTCCCCTCGCCGTGCGGGACGACGCCGTCGTGGGCGAACACCGCGCCGAGTTCCTTGAGGACGGCCTCGGCGGCGCGTACCGCCGCGATGTCGTCCACCTGGAACGACAGGTGGTGCAGCCCGGGGGCGTCGCCGCGGAACGCGCCCTCGCTCTGCCGCCACAGGGTGAGCACCAGCCGGCCCTCGGTCCCGAGGAACACCCAGCCCTGGTCGTCGTCGCGGCCGACGACCTCGAAGCCGAAGACCTTCGCGTAGAAGGCCGCGGACCGTTCGAGGTCGGTGACGTTGAGGCCGATGTGGCCGGTCTTCAGTCCGGTGAGAGCGGTGGTGGTCGTCGACATAGTGGTCCTCCGCGATCTTCTAATGCTTTCTATAGGCCCTTGCCATTAGGTACTCTGGCAGTAATCACACATGGATGCAAGCGGCGACTAGCATTAGGGGGTGGACCAGATGATCATTCCGAAGGCCGAGGGCAGCGGGGCGCCCGCACTGGGCGAGCCGCTGGCGGTCGAGTTCGGCAACACGCGCTTCGCGGTGCGCGGGACGCGCGGCGGGGTCCACGACGCCCTCACCATCCCCGAGTCGCTGGCGGCCTGGCTCACCGAGCACGCCGACGCGTTCCCGGACGGCGTCGCGGAGGCCGCCCTCGCCGGGCTGCGTCCCGCCGACGCCCCCCGGTTCGCCGCGCTGCGCGACGCGATCCGCACGGTCTCGCGCGCCCTCGTCGACGGCGAAGCGCCCGACGAGGCGGCGATCGCGGCCATCAACGCGTCGGCCGCCGCGGCCCCGCGCGTACCCCGCCTGACCCTGGGCGGCGACGGCGGGCTGGTCGCCGTCGACGTCGCCAACCCGCACCCGCTCGCCGCACTGTCCACGCTCGCGGCGTCCGCGATCGCCCTCTTCGGCGGCGGCGACCGCGAGCTGCTGCGCTCCTGCGACGGCCCCGGCTGCGTGCTCTTCTACGTCAAGAACCACCCGCGCCGGGGCTGGTGTTCGGCCGGCTGCGGCAACCGCGCCCGGGTCGCGCGCTACCACGAGCGGCACAAAGCCTGATCGCACGGCGTCCGCAATCGCCTATCCTGGACGTCCGGTTACCCCTCGGCGAAGGTCCGGGCACACCGCGAAGTGCCCTCTGCATGAGAAGAAGTGACGGCTTGTCAGCCCTCGTGTGCGGTCACGGCCGCACCGTCGACGCGAGGAGGCCCGCCTCCTCGTCCGCGTGATGGGAAGCGGGCGGGGCAGCGCCCCCGCGATCCGTACGAGCACCCGCGCCGACCTGAGGCGCTCCCGGCGCCCCCGCGCCCACGCGTGCTGGGACCACCTCTACGCCGCGGCCCTGTGGCCGATGCACCACGCCAACCTCGGCACCATGCTGCGCACTTGCGATGCGGTCGGCGCCTGCCTGACGGTGCCCCGCTTTCCCTGGGTGCCGGAGGCCCCGGCGCGCGGGAACACCCTGCGGCGCCCGACGTGCGTGCACTGGAGCGGCGACCAGCTCACGTGGCTGGCCCGGCAGCGCGAGCGCGGCGCGCGGGTGATCGGCGTGGAATTGGCGGAGAACGCCGTACGCCTCGCCGACCTCCGCCCCGCGCGCGGCACCACGATCGCCGTCCTCGGCCACGAGCGCCACGGCATCCCGCCCGAGGCGCTCGACTTCCTCGACGAGGTGGTGGAGATCCCGATGGTGGGGACCGGCACGACGCTCAACGTGGCCGTGGCCGGGTCCCTCGTCCTCTACAAGCTCGCGGGCCTGGTCTGATGCCGATGCCCGCGGGTCCGGTCCGGCGGCCGTGCTCAGGCCGGCCTGGGCGTGTTCAGCTCCTCGGCGTTCAGCCCCATGATCTTCGCGCGGGTCTCCTCGTCGAAGTCCTTGACCTCGGCCTCGTAGTCCCGGGGGTTGGGCAGCGCCTCGATGTGCGGCCAGTCGGAGCCGAAGACCACCCGGTCCGCGCCCATGAGTTCGACGGTCTCGTGCACGTCGTCCTCCCAGAACGGGTTGATCCAGATGTGCCGGCGGAACGTCTCCACCGGGTCCTCCGGGAACAGGCCCGGGACCTTCCGGTTGACCGAGCGCAGCTTGCGGAACAGGTCGCCGAGGAACTCCGAGCCGTTCTCGACGGAGACGACGCGCACGTTCGGGAAGCGGTGGAAGACGCGGTCGAGGACCAGCGACGCGAGGAAGTCGTAGATCGGGCGCTCCATCGTCCACAGCATGGTGACCGACGGCTTGCCGTGCCCCTTGAAGTCCGTGGAGAGCCCCTGCTTGCGGCTGTAGCCGTTGGACGAGTAGCCGCTGTCGCCGGCGTGCACGACCACCGGCACGCCCGCCTCGTTGACACGTGCCCAGAACGGGTCGAAGACCGGGTCGCCCGGGGTGAACGGCCCGTCCGCCGTGGTGGGTGCGGCCGGGCGCATGCACACGACGCGGGCACCGTTCTCCAGCGCGCGGTCCAGGTCGGCCATCGCGGTGTCGAGGTCGGCGAGGGCGATGTACGGCGCGGCGAAGACGCGGTCCGCGTGGTTCCAGCCCCAGTCCTCCTCCAGCCAGCGGTTGAACGCCCGGAAGAGCTGGCCGACGGCCTTCGGGTCGTGCTTGAGGGCGTCCTCGTAGATCATGCCGAGGGTCGGGAACAGCCAGACCTTGTCGAGCCCTTGCTCGTCCATGACGCGCACGCGCGCCGCCGGGTCGCGGTACTCGGGGCGGATCGGCTCGCGCTCGCGCAGGAACTCCAGCGGGTTGCGGCCCTCCGGATTGCCCCGGAAGTACTCGGACATGGCCCCGGCCTTGGCGATCGGGTCGAACGTCGGGTTCACCACCGCGTGGTTCACCTTGCCGCCGATCACGTGGTACTTGCGCCCGTTGATCTCGCACCACTGGATGACGCTGCCGCCGAGGCGCGGGTCGAGGTGGCGGGTGAACGCGTCGATCGCCTCGTAGTAGTGGTTGTCGGCGTCGAAGACGAAACTCATGCGCCCACCTCGTAGATCGCTTGCCTCGGTTAAGTATCCGGGGCCATTGTGCGGCGCGCGGGCCGCAGGCACAAGGTAAGGGAGTCTGTCTTTGTGGATCCGGGGGCGTGCCGCCGCACGCCCCCGGACCCTGGCGCCGCGTAGCGGGCCGAGTTTGCCGCTACGGCTGGAACAGCAGGTCGGACAGCACGCCGGACGCGCGGTCGGCCTGGGCGTACGCACCGTTCAGGTACGTGCCGAACTGCGTGCGCCCCTTGAGGAAGTACTCCAGGAACGCGGTCGCGTAGACGTTGGCGGTGTAGTGCTGCGAGTCGTACGACACACCCGGGGTGCAGTCCTGGGGGACGCCCGGGATCGGGACGCTCACCCCCTGGTCGTCGAGGAACTGCACGTGGTTCGCGCCGCCGATCTCGACGTACTGCTTGTACGTGCCGGAGATGTCGTTGTAGTAGCGCTTGCCGGCTCCGGGCGAGATGCAGTCGTTCTGGCCGCTCTCGATCAGCGTCGGCACCCGGATGTTGCGCACGTCGGCCTCGACACGGTTGTACGTGTCGGGGTCGGCCGGGTCGTACCCGGGGGTCATCGCCACCACGGCGTCGATCCGGCTGTCCTGCGCAGCAGCCGTGAGCGCGCCCGCGCCGCCGAGCGAGACGCCCGCCGCCGCGATCTTCCCGGTGTCCACGATGCCCCTGACCGGGCTGCCCCAGGCGCCGTTCTCCGAGATGAGCTTGGTGATCGCCGCCTTGATGTTCTTGGTGTGCATGTACGGGTCCGTCGACAGCAGGTTCGGCGGGTAGTAGCTGAGCACGATGTAGCCGTGCGAGGTCAGGTAGCTGATGGCCCAGTCGAAGTAGTCGAACCCGACCCAGGACGCCGGGGCGAGCGCCACGATCGGGTACTTGCCCTCGGTCTTGTCGGCCGGCTTGAGCCAGCCGTTCGAGGTGGCCGGGTACGAGACGCGCGCGTTCTGGAACCCGGGTCCGCCGGTCCAGTACAGGAACTCGTAGGTGCCGACCTTGTACGTGCCCGGCTGCGTCGGCGGCACCGGGGTGAGCGCGTTGGCCGGGATCGCGCCGAACAGGAGGGAGAGCGCCGCGAGGATCGCGCTCAGCAGCAGGCCGACCGTGCGCCGGGGTCGGCGGCGGTGCGGTCTGTCGGGGGGATGGGTCATGGTGCGTCACCCTTCTGAGGGGATGTCCGGGGGGACATCGGGGGGTGGGACGTACCTCGGCCGCGGGCGGAATCGGCGGCTTTCCTTCCGAAAGGAACTGAATCACCGGGTTCCGTTTCGACGGCCGGAAGCCGGTCCCGGCCTCCGGACCAGGAACGGTCGGAGGACGGGACCAGATCAGGGGGTCGGGCTATGCCTCCAGCGCGCGGTAGGCCGCTTCGACCAGGGACATGGCCCGCCAGTCGGTGTGGGAGGCCGACTGGCTGTTGGTGACGTACGCGAACGAGAGCCCCGCCGCGGGGTCGGCGAAGGCCAGCGTCCCGCCGGCGCCCGGGTGGCCGAACGCCTGCGGGTCGCGGGAGAACTGGAAGAACGAGGTGGCGGGTTTCATGAACCCCTGGGCGAACGACGTGAGTTCGCCCAGGATGCGGTCCTGCCCCTCCACCGCCGCCGTGGTGGCGGTCTTGACGGTGTCGGGGGACAGCAGGCGGACGCCGTCGAGCGTCCCGCCCTCGGCGAGGGCTGCGTACACCCGGGCCAGGGCACGGGCGTTGGTGACGCCGCAGCCCGACGGGATCTCCAGTGCGAGCACGTCCGGGTCGTGGGCGGCGCCCGGCGCGGCGAGTTCCGGGAGTGCGAACATCGCGCGCACCAGGTCGGAATCGGGGTCCCACGCGGCGGCCGGCGGCGCGGACCCGGCGCCCGTTTCGCCGGCCGCGCCGACGTGGGCACCCACCGCCTCGGGGGCGGCCAAAGGCACGATCGTGGCGACCCCGGCGGCGACTTCGCGCGGCGTGCCGATGTACGCCGGCACCCCCAGCGGTCCCGCGACCTCGTCGGACAGGAAGGTCCCCACGCTGCGCCCGTCGATCCGGCGCAGCAGTTCACCGGCGTAGAAGCCCCACGTGACCGCGTGGTACCCGTGCGCGGTCCCGGGTTCCCAGTGCGGCCGCTGGGCGGCGAGCAGGTCGGACAACGCGTCGGGCACCGCCACGTCGGCCAGTGCGATCGGGGCGTCCAGGTACGGCAACCCGGCCTGGTGGGACAGGAGTTGCCCCACCGTGACGCGCTGCTTCCCGGCCGCCGCGAACTCCGGCCAGTACCGGCACACGGGGCTCGCGTAGTCCAGCCTGCCGCGGTCCACGAGCATCGCCAGGCATGTGGCGACCAGGCCCTTGGTGGCCGACCAGACGACCTGGAGCGTGTCGTGCTCCCAGGGGCGTCCGGCGGCCGGGTCGGCGAGGCCGCCCCACAGGTCGACGGCCGGCCGGCCGCGCACCTGGACCGCGAGTGCCGCACCCACCTCGCCGCGTTCGGCGAAGTTCGCCCGGAACTCCCGGGCCACCGCGTCGAATTCCGGCGCGGTGAACCCCTGCACGGTCAAGTCTTCCACGGACGGCTCCCTGTTCGATCGGTCGGTCGCGGGCCCGGCCGGAGTTCTTCCGGGCCGGGCCCGCCGGTGCTGTGCGCGCCCGCCGATCGGGGGGAGCCGCGGTGACCCGCGGCGGCGCGGGTCAGGCCACGGGGCCGCCCGACGCCTTGCGGCGGCTCCCGCCCGATCGCGGTGCGGTGGTGCGCTTCGCCCCCGCGGAGGTCCCGGACGGGGTACGCCGTCCGGGACGCGGGGTCACGCCGTCGAGCACGAGGCCGAGGAACTGGTCTTCGAGTTCGTCGAGCGTGTGTCCGCTGGCCCGGTGCCAACCCACCGACAGCCACAGCGGATACGTGAGGTACCGGTAGACCAGGTCGGGGGCCAGGTCGGCGCGGAAGTCCCCGGCCGCCATCCCGGCCTCCAGCGTGTCGATCCACAGCGCGCGGACCCGCAGGCTCGCGTCGTTCAGGTGCGCGAACCGCGGCAGGGTCGCGAGGTACGCGTAGTCCCGCAGGTACACGGTGCACGCGTCCGGGTGGGCCGCGATGACCCGGAAGGCCGCGTGCACCAGGCCGCGGAGCCGGGGCAGCGGTTCGGCGTGCTCGTCGACCGCTTCCTGGTACCAGCCGGAGAGGTCGTCCATCGCCCCGGTCAGGAGCTCGTCGACCATCTCCTCCTTCGACTCGAACCAGTGGTAGAGGCTGCCGGCCTGGATGTCGACCGCGTCGGCGATCTCCCGGACGGTCGTCGCGGCGACGCCCTTGCGGGCGAACAGCGACGCCGCCTCCGCGAGGATGAGTTCCCGTCGAGCGGGCGCCTCGGGCGCCGTCTTCCTGCGTGCCATCAGTTCGTGTCTTCCTGCTCCGGCCGGTGGTTCTGCGCAGCCTAACCGCAGGACGGGGGTTTTCCGGAGGACTTGGTTCCGCTGCTCGTGCGCACCGCCTTCCGTCCCGGTGCGCCGCACGCAAATGCCAAGCGTGCAAAGCGTCTTGAGTCGGTGTCCGTGGGGGGAGAGCTGCCGGGGAGTACTGGATTCCGGCCTGGACAGGTAATCTAACGAGCGTTAGTTGGCTATCTAACATTTGTTAGGTACGGGAGAACTTTTACGCCGGGCACCGACCGCCTGTCAAGGCTTGTGCGGCACCGGGTCCTGCTCTACGTTGACCGGCACCATCCGTGGGGGATGGCTCTCCGGGGAGCGGACGCGAAAGGCGTTGCTCCCTCATGAACCGCAGGAACACCTCTTCCAGACCGCGTGTCGCGCCGCGCCGCGGGACCCGCAGGATCGCCGCGGGCGCGGCGGCCGTCGCACTCGCCCTGGTCGCCACCGCGTGCGGAGGGGACGACAAGAAGGACGCCGATTCCCAGGCACCGGGCGGCAGTTCGGCGCAGAACGCCGGCATGCCGGCGGCCAAGATCGTCGGCCTGTGGCAGGTCAAGGGCGAGGACCCGAACGCGATCGACGACTACCAGAACGGCGCACTGATCGCGGTCGACGAGATCAACGCCAAGGGCGGCGTGCTCGGCAAGCCGCTGGAGTTCGAGCGGGTGCCCAGCGGCCTCAACCCGACGGTGGCCCGGACCGCGTTCCTCCAGGCCAAGGACAAGAAGCCGAGCGGCATGGTGGGCTTCCCGGGCGGCACCGAGGCGCAGGGGCTGCAACGCGACATCGACGCGGCCGGCATCCCGATCATCAACGTCAACAACGACATCACGCTGCTGTACGGCGCCAAGAACGGCAGCGAGTGGATGTTCACCACCAATCCGTACGACGGCGCGACCGCCCGCAACATGGTCGCCCTCGCGGTGAAGAACAACTGGGCGAAGATCGGCATCCTGGGCAACGAGCTCGGCTACGGCCGTGACGGAACCGCGCGTACCGAGGAGGCGGTCAAGGGCACGACCACCGCCGTCGGCGACAAGCGCCTGGTGCCGGTCACCGCCACCGACCTGACCGAGGCGGTGCTCGCCCTCAAGGGCAACGACGTCGTCTTCTCGTGGACCTACCCGAACACGCTCGCCGCGCAGCTCAAGCAGATGACCCAGAACAACATCAACACCCCGGTGGTGGGCGGTGGTTCGACCCCGGTCGTGGTCAACTACGGCCTCGCCAAGGGCAAGGAGATCGAGAACCTCAACGCGGTCCTGGCGTGCCTCCCGGCGATCGACCCGCGGCCGGCGACCAAGGCGTTCAACGACGCGTACAAGGCCAAGTTCGGCACGGACGCCCCGCCGCTCGCCGCCGCGGCGCACGACGCGGTGTGGATGCAGGCCGAGGCGATGAAGAAGGCCGGGACCACCACCGACCACGGCAAGATCAAGACCGCGCTCGAACAGCTGACCTGGACCGAGGGCGCGTGCCAGCCCGAGTACAAGGCCGACCCGTCGCACATCCTGGCCCACCAGCAGATCGCGATCGACTATGACGCGACGGGCAAGCCGACGGTCGTGGACACGTACAAGATCCCGGAGTTGGCGAAGGGCGCGAGCTGAGCCGACCCGCGAACGTGGCGGCGCATCCGGGGCCGACGCCCCTCACGGCCCTCGTACCGCGGATGCGCCGCCACCCCCGGCAACCTTCCCAGGAGTTCCCATGGCGACATTCATCGCCCTCTTCGCCGGCGCACTCGCGTACGCCGCGGTCCTCACCCTGGCCGCCGTCGGCTTCCTGCTGCTCTACAAGGCCACCGGCGTGGTCAACTTCGCGCACGGCGACCTGCTCACCCTCGGCGGCTTCCTCGCCTGGTGGGCGATCGACGACCTCGGCTGGCCGGTCGTGCCCGGCTCGCTGCTGGCGATCGCGCTGCTGGCCGTCGTCGGCGTCGTGCTCGAACGCGTCGCGTACGCCCCGCTGCGCAAACGCCCGCAGATGACCGTCATCGTCGCGACCCTCGCGGCGGCACTGGTCATCCGCGCGTCGATCGGGATCTGGCAGGGCAGCGAACCGCGCCGCCTGCCCGGCCCGCTGGGCGACGGCGCGTGGCACATCGCCGGCGCGGCCATCGCGTGGCAGCGGGTGCTCATCATCTGCGTCACCGCCGTGGTGGTCGGCGTACTCGTGTACGTCTTCCGCCGCACGTCGTTCGGCCGCCAAGTGCGCGCACTCGCCGCGGACCCGGACGCGGCGCAACTGTGCGGCGTGCGCGTCCGGCGCGTCTCGATGACCGCGTGGGCGCTGTCCGGCGCGCTCGCGGCGCTCGCCGGAATCCTCGTCGCCCCGCTGACCGTCCTGGACCTCAACTTCGGGTTCGCGATCATGCTGGGCGGCATGGCCGCCGCCGTCGCCGGGGGCTTCGGCAACCTGGGCGGCGCGGTGCTCGGCTGCCTCGGCGTCGGGCTCATCCAGCAACTGCTCGGCGGATACGTGCTGCGCGACTACGCGGGCGCGCTGCCGTACGTCGCCCTGTTCCTGGTGATCGCCGTCCGGCCGCAGGGGCTCTTCAAGACCCACGCGGCCCGGCTCTGAGCCCGAACCGGCGTGTGCCGCCCGCCGGTCGCCACGCCACCGAACCCGAGAGAACGCCGAGAGAACCCCGAGGAAGCCGGCCCATGACCGAGACACACAACCCCGCCGCACCACCGGACGGCACGCCCGCGGGTGCGGCCCCCGCGGACTCCGCAACCGCGACAGCCGGGCCGCGCGCACCCGACGGCTCGGCCGAGCGGACCGGCGTACCCGGTCTGGACGCCGTCTCCGCGCAGCTCGACGCCCTGCGCGCCCGCATCGGCGCGAGCCCGCGCGGCACCGTGAAGCCGCCGGTCTACGGCCGACACCAGTACCTCGGCGTCCTCGCGTTCGTCGCCGTCACCGCCGTCGCGGCGCCCAACCTGGTCACCTCGGCCGAGGGGAGCAACCTGCTGGACCTGTGGCTGATCTACTCGCTCGCGGGGATCGGCTTCTACTGGATCTTCGGCCTCGGCGGCCGGTTCGCGTTCTGCCAGACCACGATGATGGCCGTCGGCGCGTACGCGAGCGCCTACGCGATCGAGCGGGGCCAGCCGTTCTGGCTCGGCGCGCTCCTCGGCGCCGCCGCGGCCGGTGCCGTCGCCGCGGTCGTCGGCCTCGCGCTCGCCCGCGCCCAGCACTTCGCCTTCGCCATCGGCACGTTGGCGGTGTCCCAGATCGGCATGGTGGTGTTCAGTCGCACCAGCGAGTTCACCGGGGTCAACGGGCAGGTGACCGGACTGCCGTACGCCTCGCTGTTCGGCCACACCTTCGACTCGGACCGCAGCGCCTTCTGGCTCTTCCTCGGGGTGCTCGGGATCGCGCTCCTGCTGGGCGTGTTCCTGGAGCGCTCGCCGATCGGCCGCGAGGCGGTCGCCGCCCGCGACGGGGAGATGGTCGCGCGCACCGCCGGCATCCCGGTGCGCCGCGTGCACCTGATGCTGTACGTCCTCGGCTCGTTGGCCGGCGGCCTGTCCGGCGCGCTGCTCGCCAACTGGCAGGGCTTCGTCGGTGTCGACCAGTTCGGCCTCGACCTCGGCATCGGGATCTTCCTCATGGTGATCCTCGGCGGGGCCGGGTCGATCTGGGGGCCGGTGCTCGGCGCCGGCTTCTACGTGTGGGCGCCGAAACTGCTGTCCGACTTCAAGGAGTACCAAGGCGTCGCCTACGGCACCCTGCTGCTCGTCATGATCATGGTGGCGCCCGAGGGGCTCATCGGACTCGCGGGCCGGGCACGGGCGTTGCTCCGCCGCGTCAGGAAGGGCGGTGCGCATGGCTGACGCCGTGTTGGAGGCCACCGGGATCCGGGTGTCGTTCGGCGGCGTGCGCGCCGTGGACGAGGTCGGCGTCGCGGTCGCGGAGGGCCAGGTCGTCGGCGTCATCGGGCCGAACGGGAGCGGCAAGACGACGCTGCTGAACGCGCTGTCCGGGGTGGTCCCGGCGTCCGGCTCGCTGGTCGTCGACGGACACCGGGTGCGGCTGGGCGGGCCCGAGCGGTCGCGGCGGGCCGGGCTCGTGCGGATGTTCCAGCAGCCGCAGCCGTACCGCCACCTGACGTGCCTGGAGAACGTCCTCGTCGCGACACCGGACCGGCGGGCGAGCGGGCTCGGCGCGGCGTGGCTGGCGCGGCCGTACATGCTCCGGGTCGAACGGGCGCGCTGGGCCGCGGCGTTCGCGGCGCTGGAGCGCGTCGGGCTCGCGGACAAGGCGCGTGTGCCGGCGGCGGTGCTGACGTACGGCGAGCAGCGGCTCCTGGACATCGCGCGCGGCATCTCCGCCCGCCCCCGCGTGCTCATGCTGGACGAACCCAGTGCGGGCCTCAACGACCACGAGACCGCCCAACTGCTGGTGCTGCTGCGGGCGGTGGCCGCCGACGGCGTCGCGCTGCTGGTGATCGACCACAAGATCGACTTCATCGACGCGCTGTGCGACCGCATCACCGTGCTGGAGACCGGCCGGATCGTCGCCGAGGGCAGCCCCGCCCAGGTCTGGCGCGACCAGCGGGTCATGGACGCCTACCTGGGGACGGCCCACGATGCTTGAACTGACCGGACTCCGCGTCGACTACGGCACCACCCAGGCGGTGCGCGACCTCCACCTGAGTGTCGGCGCGGGCGAAGCGGTCGCGCTGCTGGGACCGAACGGGGCCGGCAAGACCTCGACGCTGCACGCGGTCTCGGGGCTCGTCCCGGCGCGCGGCACCGTGCTGTTCGACGGGGCGGACATCACCGGGCACTCGCCGTCCGAGATCGCCCGGCGCGGACTGGTGCACGTACCGGAGGGCCGCCGTGTCTTCCCCACCCTGAGCGTGCACGAGAACCTGCGCATGGGCCGCATCGCGGCGGCGGGGCGGCGCGGATGGACCGAGGACGACGTGTACGCGCTGCTGCCCGCCCTCGTCCCGCTGCGCGACCGCGCGGGCTACGCGCTGTCCGGCGGCGAGCAGCAGATGGTCGCCATCGGCCGCGCGCTGGTCTCCGCACCGCGCATGCTCCTGCTCGACGAGCCGTCGCTCGGCCTCGCACCCGTCGTCGTGCGCGCGGTGTACGACGCCCTCGCGCGCATCGCCGCCGACGTGCCGGTCCTCGTCGTCGAGCAGAACACCGTCGAGGCGCTGCGCCTGTGCGGGCGCGGCTACGTCCTGGCCGCGGGCAGGCTCGCCCTGTCCGGCACCGCGGACGAACTGGGCGACCGGGACTCGCTCCTGGCGTCCTTCCTGGGGAAACGTGATGCGGCGCACGCCTAGGGAGGACAAGGGGGGCTCGGGGGCTCCTCAGGCACCGGGGGGTGGCTGAGGAGCCGGGTGCTTGAGCGCGTTCTTGACCATCTTGTCGCGCAGGGCCTGGGCGATGTCGATGTCGAGAACGGTGCACACACCCAGCAGGTAGGCGAACACGTCCGCGACTTCTTCCCGGACGTGTTCGCCCACCTCCGGGTCCTCCATCACGCGCTCCGCCTGCTCGGGGGTGAGCCACTGGAAGATCTCGACCAGTTCGGACGCTTCGACACTGAGCGCCATCACGAGGTTCTTCGGGGTGTGGAACCGCTCCCAGTGGCGTTCGGCCCCGAAGGCGCGGATGGCGGCGGAAAGCTCGGCGATGACGTCCGGCTGGGGAGAAGTCATGCGGACCAGTGTGCCGCCACGTCGACGTGTCGGTGCCACGGGGGACAATGGGCCGGTCGGACATGCCCGCGTATCAGCCGTACCCGAACAGGGCACAGCAGCGAAGAGGAAAGGTCGGTCACGGTCGCATGAGGGTCGCCACCTGGAACATCAACTCGGTCGGGGCCAGGCTGCCGCGCATGCTCGAATGGCTGGAGGGCGCCGCCCCCGACGTCCTGTGCCTCCAGGAGCTCAAGTGCACGGCTGACGCCTTCCCGTACGAGGCCGTCGAGGCGCTGGGCTACCAGACCGCCGCGCACGGTGACGGCCGCTGGAACGGCGTCGCGATCCTGTCCAAGGTCGGACTCGAGGACGTCGTGCGCGGGCTTGAGGGCGGCCCGGACTACGAGGGCGTGCAGGAGACGCGCGCGATCAGCGCGACCTGCGGACCCGTGCGTGTGTGGTCGGTCTACGTGCCCAACGGCCGCGAACTCGCGCACGCGCACTACGCGTACAAGCTGGAGTGGCTGAAGGCGCTCAAGACGGCGGTCGCGTTCGACGCGGCGGGTGAGCGCCCGTTCGCGGTACTGGGCGACTTCAACGTGGCCCCCGCCGACAAGGACGTGTGGGACATCACGCTCTTCGACGGCGCGACCCACGTCAGCGAGGCCGAGCGCACCGCCCTGGTCGAGCTGGGCAAGGCCGGCCTCGAAGAGGTCATGCCGCGCGCGCTCAAGTACGACGTGCCGTTCACCTTCTGGGACTACCGCAACCTCGGCTTCCAGAAGAACAAGGGCATGCGCATCGACCTCGTGATGGGCAACCCGGCCTTCGACGCGGCGGTCAAGGACTCCTACGTGGACCGCGAGGCCCGGCGCGGCAAGGGCACGTCGGACCACGCGCCCGTGGTCGTCGACCTGGACCTCTGACAGGTCCGTATGTCCGTACGCCCGCCCGGAGCCGGAGGGCTTCGGGCGGACACGCGGATCCCGGCGACCGAACCGCTACAGGTACATCCCGTCACCGATGGGCGGACGCGACGCCTCCACGGGGGCCGCGCCGTTCTTGAGGGCGTACAGCTCCGCCAGCGTCGACGCCGAGCCGACGCCGTTCGACGTGCCCAGCCACGCCGTCGCCTCCTGGAAGTCCAGCGGGCCCACCTCGATCTGCGCGAGGCACCGCCCCGGGCGCACGACCGCCGGATGCAACTGCCCGAGCGACTCGTTGGTGGTGATCGCGACGAGCACGTTGCGGCCCTGGCCGAGCAGTCCGTCGGTCAGGTTCAGCAGGCGCGACAGCGCCTGCCCGGTGGAGCGCTTGGCCTCGCCGCGGATCAGCTCGTCGCAGTCCTCCAGGACGAGCAGCCGCCACCGGGTGTGCTCCGAGTCGTCCTCCTCGCCGGTACGGCCGATCGCGACGTCCATCAAATAGCCGGTGTCGCCGAACAGCGCCTCGGGGTCGAGCACGCAGTCCATCCGGCACCAGTCGCGCCATTCGCGCGCGAGCGAGCGCAGCACCGTCGTCTTCCCGGTGCCGGGCGGCCCGTGCAGCAGGATCAGGCGGCCCGCGACGTCCTCGCGGCCCACGGCCATCAGCTTGTCGAAAGCCGCCGCGCTGGCCCCGTTGTAGTTGCGGCGGATCTGCGTCCACGGCGCCGCGGTGATCGAACGGGTCGTGCGGTACGGGCCGCGCCGCGCCGAGTGGTACCAGAACCCCATCGCCACCGACTCGTCCTGCGGCAGAGGTTCCGCCTTCGCGTTCTTGACCGCCTTCTTCATCACCGCTCGGCCGGTCTTGGGGTTGTCCGCGGTGACGGTCACCTCTCCGCCGCCGCTGCGCCACACCACCGCGCGCAGGGTCCAGCCCTCGCCCGCCGCGAGGGTCGACTGCCGGTCGTCCTCCTCCACGGTGCGCAGCACTTTCGCACCGCGCGGCACCAGCTTGGCGCCCGGGCGGATGCGGTCGAGCCGGGTGGTGCTCGCCCACGGCTGGCGGCCCGAGACGAACTCGGCCAGCGTGAGGGCGTCGATCACGTCGTACGGGGTGTCCGAATCGTCGAGTCCGAGGGAGTAGGGCAGGGTTTGGGAGGGGTCGAGGGGCGGCGACACGTCGCCGCCGCCGGTCTCGGCAGCCTCCACCCCGTGGATCCGGGCCGGTATCTGACGGGGCATGGACATGCCTCGATCATCCGTGCCGCCGGGGCGTGCGTACAGCGGTTTTGCCCAACCCGGACGCCTTCCGGCCGCCGGAGGGCCCGGGGTCGCACCCGTGTTCGCTTACCGGTCAGCACAGTTGACGCTGTGTCAGCGAGCGTTGTACGCCGCGTCGAGCGCGACCACCGCGGCGGCGAGGGCGTCGTCGTGGCCGAGGCCGAGGCGTACCGCCCGGCGCGCGTACTCGCCCGCGGCGGCGGCCGCCTCGCGCCGCGCGGTGTCGCCGACCGCCGCGACGAACGTGCCGTTGCGGCCCCGCGTCTCGACGACCGAGTCGGCCTCCAGCTCGCGGTACGCGCGGGCGACGGTGTTGACCGCGAGGCCCAGATCGGCCGCGAGGGCGCGTACGGTCGGCAGCTTGGTACCGGCCGGCAGCACGCCGGTGCGGGCCTGCTCGGCGATCTGCTCGCGCACCTGCTCGAACGGCGGCTGCTGCGACTGCGGGTCCAGCGTGATCTCCATGGCGGCAAGTCTCGCGCACCGCCCCGCCGCACACCGCTCGCCCGGGTGACGGTGTGGCGCGTTGATCCCGTGTCCCGTACCTGGATGAATCGTTGCCCGGACAACGCCGGCCACCAGGAGTCGGCGGATCGGGATTGGGGCTGATCAGGCGATGGGCACGGCGGTCGACCACCAGGAGCACAAGAACCACCACACGCACACGCACGGCGAGGGCTGCGGCCATGTCGCGGTGCCGCACGGCGACCACATCGACTACGTGCACGACGGACACATCCACCGTGTGCACGACGGGCACGTCGACGAGTGCTCGCCGAGCGCGCACCAGGTGCACGACGGGCACCACCACGAGCACGGCGACGGCTGCGGGCATGTCGCGGTGCCGCACGACGACCACGTGGACTACATCCACGACGGCCACCGCCACGCCCGGCACGACGGGCACTGGGACGACCACTGACCCGTGCGGTCGTGGCCGGTCCGTTCACCCGACCGCGTAATCCGTTCGCCGAGAGGCGAATCCGTACACATCGTGACGTCGACCGGGGAAGTCTCGGCACATGGACATTCTGGTGATCGGCGGATCGGTGTTCCTCGGGCGGACCGTCGTCGAGGCGGCGCTGGCACGGGGACACGCGGTCACGACCTTCAATAGGGGGCGCACCGGCACGGACGTGCCGGGCGCCACGACCGTGCGCGGCGACCGCGAGGACAAGGCGGACCTGGAGCGGCTGGCGTCCTCGGCGCGATGGGACGCGGTCGTCGACGTCTGCGGGTTCACACCGCGTGTCGTCGGCGACGCGGTGCGTGCGCTGAACGGCCGTGCGGAGACGTACGCGTTCGTGTCCAGCATCTCGGCGTACGAGGACTGGCCGGCGAAGCGCGTCGACGAGCAGTCGCCCCGCTTCGCGTGCGCCCCCGACGCCGACGAGGCGGACGGCGACTACGGGATACTCAAGGCGGGCTGCGAGCGCGCGGTCGAGAGCGGCTTCGACGGGCGCGTGCTGGTCGTGCAGCCGGGCCTGATCCTCGGCCCGTACGAGAACGTCGGCCGCCTGCCGTGGTGGCTGCGCCGGATCGCCGCCGGCGGCCGGGTGCTGGCCCCGGGTGACCCGGACCGCCCGATGCAGGTCGTCGACGCGCGCGACCTCGCCGCGTTCATCCTCGACCACGTCGAGGCCGGCACCGAGGGGCGCTACCTCGCGAGCGGTGCGCCGGCCAACACCACCATGGGTGCCTGGCTGGGCGACTGCGTGGCCGCGACCGGCTCGGACGCGGAACTGGTCTGGGTCGACGACGACTTCCTCCTGGCACGCGAGGTCGCGCCGTGGACCGAACTCCCGCTCTGGACCCCGCCCACCGAGGAGATGGCGGGAGTGTGGCTGCCCGACCCGGCCAAGGCCGCCGCCGCGGGCCTCACGATCCGCCCGGTGCGGGAGACCGTCGCCGACACCTGGGCCTGGCTGAAGTCCGAGGGCGTACCGGAGACCCTGCCCAGTTACCGAGGCCACGCGGGCACCCAGGGCATCGCCCCCGAGAAGGAACAGGCCCTGCTTGCCGCATGGGACGCCCGATGACGCGACGGCCGCTCACCCCATCGACCCCTCTCGTCCCTCTCGCCCCTCTCGTGCAGGACCGGTCGACCCGGTAACCCCGCCGCGGGCACGCGCACCGACGCGGCAACCGGCCGGCTTGCCCGCCTCGCCCATCGGCGTAGCCGGTGGGCGTCCGTAGGGTGGGCTCGTGCGTCCGATACGTGGGTTGGCGGGGCTGCCGGAGCGCTTTCCGGGACGGGTGTTCGGGCTGCCCGCGGTGGATGTCGCGCTGGCCGTCGCGATGCTGCCGGTGCAGATCATCGGCGTGTTCATCGTCTCGGTGCCGGTCTACGTCCTCGACACCGGCGGCGGCGAGCCGAGCCGCCTCGAGAGCAACGACGTCGACTGGCTCGCGTGGGTCCTGCTGGTGGCCGCGTCGTTGCTGCTGGTCGCCCGGACACGGTGGCCGCGCGTGACGCTTGTCGCGGGGAGCGGGGTGCTCGCGGCGTTCATGATGCGCGGCTATCCCGTCGGGCCCATCGTGCTGCCGGTGATGTTGTGCCTGTACGCGACGGCGGCCGCCGGGCGGCGGCGCAGGACCGCGGTCGCGGCGCTCGTGTTCATCGTCGCCATGTGCAGCCTCTGGGTGCCGAGAATGGCCCGCACGCTGGACAGCGCGGCGACGTTCATGGGCTCGGTGACGCTCTTCTACGCCGTGGTCCTCGCGACGTTCGGCGGGCCGGTGCTCGTCGGCGAGGTCGTGCGGGTGCGCCGGGAGGCGGCGGAGGCCCGCCTTGCGCAGGCCGTCCGCGACGCCGAGAAGCGCGTCGCGGAGGAGCGGCTGCGCATCGCGCGCGAGCTGCACGACGTGGTGGCGCACAGCATGGCCGGCATCGCGGTGCAGTCGGCCGCGACGCTGCGGCTGCTGGGCGATCCCGATCCGGAGGTACGCGACTCACTGATCGCCATCCGCACCGCGAGCCGCGAGGCCTTGCGCGAACTCCGTTCCACAGTAGGCATGTTGCGCGAGACCGGGCTGCCGGACAACGACGGTCTGGAGCGGCTGGACACGCTGTTGGCGGCGGTGCGCAACGCCGGTGTGCCGGTCGAGTTGCAGCGCTCGGGGGCGGCGGTGCCGCTGCCCGCGGACACGGGGCACGCGGCGTACCGCATCGTGCAGGAGTCGCTCACGAACGTGCTGCGGCACGCCGGGCACGGCGCGTCGGCCCGGGTGCGGGTGGCGTACGGTGACAGCGAGCTGGTCCTGGAAGTCGTCGACGACGGCCACGGCCTGACCGAGGGGCAGGGCAGCGGGCACGGGCTGCCCGGGATGCGCGAGCGCGCCGAGTCGGTCGGCGGCACACTCGTCGCCGGGGCGGTCACCTCGGGGGAGGACGGACCGTGCGCCGGGTTCCGGGTGGCGGCACGCCTGCCGCTGGTGGTGCGACGAGGGGAGGCGGGATGATCCGGATCGGCCTTGCCGACGACCAGGCGCTGGTGCGCACGGGCTTCCGCGCGCTCCTGGGCACCGAGCCGGACTTCGAGGTGGTCGGCGAGGCGGCCGACGGCGGTGCGGCGGTGGCGCTCGCCCGCGAACAGCGGCCCGACGTCCTGCTCATGGACATCCGGATGCCCGACGTCGACGGCCTGACCGCGACGCGGCGCATCGCCGGGGATCCGGAACTGGCCGGTGTGCGGGTGGTGATCCTGACGACGTACGCCGAGGACGCCAACGTGTACGCCGCGCTGCGTGCGGGGGCGAGCGGGTTCCTGGTCAAGGACGCCGAGGCCGAGGAACTGGTGCAGGCCATCCGGGTCGTCGCGCGCGGCGACGCGCTGCTGTCGCCGGGCATCACGCGGCAGGTCATCGACATGTTCACGCGCTCGCTGGTGCGCACTCCGCGCGACGCCGGCGCGGGGGAGAAGCTGCTCGACGCGCTGACCGAGCGCGAACGCGAGGTGTTGTGCGAGATCGCGGCAGGGCTGACGAACGACGAGATCGCCCTGCGGCTGGCGATGAGCCCCAACACCGTGAAGACCCACATCAGCCGCGTGCTCGCGAAGCTCGGGCTGCGCGACCGCGCGCAACTGGTGGTGGCGGCCTACGAGTCGGGCCTCGTGCGGCCGAGGGGCGTAGTCCCGGAGGGGTAGTCCCCCCGCAGTAGTGCGGGGGGCGGCTACAGCTCGCGGGTCACTGCGCGACCGTTCCGGCGGGCGACGCCCCGCGCGCGTGCGGGCGCGATGATCGCCGTACGCGATCGCACCGATCGGGCGATCCTCCGCCGCAAGAAGGGTACGCCCGCCATGCGCCTGGACGACGTTCTCCCCGAATGGCACTTCCGCGAACGCCACACGATCGAGATCGACGCCTACGCGGACACGGTGTTCCGGGCGATCGAGGAGCTGACGTGGCGTGAGGTCCCGGTCTTCCGGACGCTGATGGCGCTGCGCTTCGTCGGCCGCGACCCCGCGGGGGACCCGCGCGTCCTGGCGTCGATGACGAAGGACGGCTTCACGGTCCTGGACCGCTCGGACAACGAGCTGGTGATCGGCATCCTGTCGACGCGGACGGGGCAGCGCGTGCCGCTGGCCGGCGAGCTGCCCGCCGACGCGATGCGGGCGTTCGACGAGCCGGGTCGCCTCAAGATCGTCTTCAACTTCCTGCGGCGCGGATCGACGGTCACGACGGAGACGCGCGTGTGGGCGACGGACGAGCGGACGCGGCGGATCTTCCGGGCGTACTGGACGGTGATCCGCCCGCCGAGCGGTCTGATCCGGCGGGTGTGGCTCCGGGCGATCCGCGAACGGGCGGAGAACGAGCCGGTGTTTTTGTGACCGCGGTGGCGCGGTGACCGGACGGACGCCCGCCCCGGCGGCCGCGCGTCGCGCGGTTCCGGGGCGGGCGGTTCCGGGGTGGGCGGTCTCGGCGCTGGCCGGGGCCGGGATCGCGGCCGTACTGGTCGGCCGCACCTGGCCCGGGGCCTTCGCGCGGCTGCCGGACGGGCGCGTGCCCACGGCCTTGGACTCGGTGTCGCCGGTGCTGCTGGTGGTGGGCACGGTCGCGCTGATGCTGGCCACCGTGTGCGGGGGCCGCGTCCTCGGGGCGGCGGCCGGCGCTCGGGCGGCGGTGCGGGACCGGGGACCGGCGGGTGTCAGGAGGCGGCGTACACCTTCTCCACGAACTCGGCGATCTGGTGGTCGGTGACGTTCCGCGCGAGGTCGGCTTCGCTGATCATGCCGATGAGCCGGTGGCCGTTCTTCGTGTCGATGACCGGCAGGCGCCGGATCTGGTGCGTCTCCATCATGTTCAGCACGTCGTCGAGCGTCGTGTCGGCGTCGCACCAGTGGAGGTTCCCGGCGAGCTCGCCGGAGCGGACCTTGGCGGGGTCGCGCCCCTCGGCGCAGCAGTAGAGCACGATGTCGCGGTCGGTCACCATGCCCTTGAGCCGGTCGTCGGTGCCGCAGATCGGCACGCAGCCGACGTCCATGTCCTTCATCATCTTCGCGGCCTCCATGAGCGACGCCTCCTCGGGCACGCACTTGGCGCCGGAGTGCATCACGTCACGGGCTTTCATCATGGTCGTGTCCATGGCGGGGCCTGTCCTTTCGTCAAACGGTCGGACGCTTCGATCACAACAGACCCCCGGAGGCCCCGCCACTCGGCCCGGCCGGCCCGGTGCCGGAACGGTTGCGAGCGCTTGGGACCGGGTGTGATCAGGTCTGTCCGTTGACGCACTCTTAGGCTAGCCTCACCTAGGTTCACGATGCCCGGAGCCGGGCGTATTCCGGAGGATTCGGTGACGGGCGGGCGGGGTGTCGATGAGTGACGCGCTGACAGGGCGCGCGGTATTGCAGCAGACGGTACGCGGGCAGTCGCGGCGGGTGGCCGTGGCCTCCGTCCTCGGCGCCGGGCACCAGGCGGGCGAGGCGGTGGTGCCGGTCCTCATCGGCGTCGTCATCGACCGCGCGGTGGCCCGCGACGACGCGGGCGCGTTCGCGCTCTGGATCGCGGTCCTCGGCGTCGTGTACCTCGTGTTGTCGTTCGGCTTCCGCTTCGGCGCGCGCGCCGGGGAGCGGGCGGCCGAGAACGCCGCGCACGACCTGCGCCTGCGCATCGTCGACCGGGTGCTCGACCCCGTCGGCGGCGCCGACCGCGGGCGGCTGCCGGGAGCGCTCGTCAATGTCGCGACCGAGGACGCCAGGCGCGTCGGCGGCGTCAACATGGGCGTCGTGCTCGGCATCGGCGCACTGACCGGTCTTGCGGTGGGCGCGGTCGCGCTGCTGCGTATTTCGCTGCCGCTGGGGCTGTTGGTGCTGCTCGGCGCACCGCCGCTGCTGTGGCTCGGGCACATGGTGAGCAAGCCGCTGGAGCGCAGGAGTTCGGCGGAGCAGGAGCGGGCCGCCCATGCGTCGGGTGTCGCGGCGGACCTGGTCTCGGGGCTGCGGGTGCTCAAGGGCATCGGCGGCGAGTCCGCGGCGGTCGCGCGCTACCGGACCACCAGCCGCGACTCGCTGACCGCGACGCTGCGGGCCGCCCGGGCGCAGGCGTGGCAGGGCGGCGTCGTCCTCGCGCTCGCGGGGGTGTTCATCGCCCTGGTGGCGCTGGTCGGCGGACGGCTGGCCGCCGACGGCAGCATCAGCCTGGGCGAACTCGTGGCCGCCGTGGGCCTTGCGCAGTTCCTGCTCGGGCCGCTGTCGATGTTCTCCTACATCAACGCCGAGTTCGCCCAGGCGCGGGCGTCGGCGGCCCGCATCGCCGAGGTGCTGGGGGCGCCGCCTTCGGTGCCGCCCGGCGACGCGCGGCCCGCCAAGCCGGTCGGCGGGCGCCTCGTCGTACGGGACCTCGCGCACGGACCCCTGCATGCGGTCGGCTTCGACGCCGCGCCGGGCGAGTTCGTCGCGGTGGTCGCGGTCGATCCCGCGGAGGCCGCCGCGCTGCTGCGCTGCCTGGCCCGCGACGCCGACCCGGATGCGGGCGCGGTCGAACTGGACGGCATGGCGCTCCCGCTGCTGGCTCCCGACGAACTGCGGTCCGCCGTGCTGGTGGCGGCGCACGACGCCGAGCTCTTCGAGGGCTCGCTGGAATGGAACGTCGCCGCGGTCTGCGCCGACGGGGCCGGAGTCGGGCGCGCGCTCGCCGCGTCCGGTGCCGACGACGTGGCCGACGCCCTGCCGAAGGGCACCGCGACGGTCCTCGCCGAGGGCGGCAGTTCGCTGTCCGGCGGGCAGCGGCAGCGTGTCGCCCTGGCCCGGGCGCTGGCGGCCGATCCGGCCGTCCTGGTGCTGCACGATCCGACGACGGCGGTGGACGCGGTGACCGAGGCGCGGATCGCGACCGGCGTACGGGAGCTGCGGCGCTCCGCCACCACGATCGTGGTGACGACGAGCCCGGCGCTGCTCGCGGTCGCGGACCGCGTCGTGTTCCTCGCCGAGGGGCGCGTCGTCGACACAGCACCGCACGCCGACCTGGTACTGCGGCACGAGGACTACCGGACGGCGGTGCTGGCGTGACGACCGGCGTGGGACAGGAGCGCGCGCACGACCCGGGCCAGGAGCCCGGCGGGGACGCGCCGGGAGACCTCCTCGGCACCCGAATAGCCGGCGGACAGCCGGACCCGGAACGCGAGTTGCTGCCGATCGCGACGCCCGCGCGCACCCGTGCGGTGATCGCCGGACTCGTCCGCCCGCACCGCGCTCTGGCGTGGTCCGCGCTCGTGGTCATGGTCGTCGCCACCGTCATCGAGCTGATGACGGCCCCGCTGCTCGGGCACATCGTCGACCTCGTCGCGGACGGGAAGTCCGCCGACGCCCTGACCTGGCCGGTCGTCGGGCTGGTGCTCGTCGCCGTCGCGCAGGGCGTGGCGGTGGCGTACGGCGTCTCGCTGGTCGCGCGGCTCGGCGAGACGGTGCTCGCGACACTGCGCGAGCGCGTCGTCGAGCGGGCCCTCGGCATGCCCTTGGAGCAGGTGGAGAAGGCCGGTTCGGGCGACCTGACGTCGCGGGTCACGGCGGACGTGTCGCTGGTCGCCGAGGCCGTGCGCAAGGCGCTGCCGGTGCTGGTGCGGTCGGTCCTCACGATCGTGCTGACCCTCGGGGCGCTGGCCGTTCTCGACTGGCGCTTCCTGCTGGCCGCGCTGCTCGCGGTCCCGGTGCAGCTGCACACCGCCCGCTGGTACGTCGGCCGTGCCGTCCCGCTGTACGCCGCGGGCCGGGTCGCGGCGGGCGCCCGGCAGCAGCAGTTGCTGGACAGCATCGGGGGAGCGGCCACCGTACGCGCGTTCCGCCTCGGGACCGAGCACCGCGCCCGTGCGGAGCGGCGTTCGGCGGAGGCGATGGACCTCACGATGCGCGGCATACGGCTGGTGCTGCGCTTCTACTGCCGCCTGCACATCGCCGAATTCGTGGGCCTCACCGCCGTGTTGGGGGCGGGCTTCCTGCTGGTGCGGGACGGGTCGGCGTCGATCGGCACGGCCACCGCCGCGGCGCTGTACTTCCACGCGCTGTTCGGGCCGATGAACAACGCGCTCGTGCTGCTCGACGACGCCCAGTCGGCGACGGCCGGACTGGCCCGCCTCGTCGGCGTGGCCGATCAGCCGGCGCCCGACGAGGGGCACCGTGCGGAGGCGTCAGGCGCCTCGGTGGAGGTGCGCGGGCTGCGGCACGCGTACGGCGTGGACGGCCCCGAGGTGTTGGCCGATGTGGACCTGGCCCTGGCGCCCGGCGAGCACGTCGCGGTGGTGGGTGCGAGCGGCGCCGGGAAGACGACGCTGGCGAAGCTGATCGCGGGCGTGCACGTGCCGTCCGGCGGGACCGTGTCGGTGGGCGGCGCGGTGCTGGCCGACCTGGGGCCGGAACTGACGCGGCGTACCGTCGCGCTGGTCACACAGGAGGTGCACGTCTTCTCCGGGCCGCTCGCCGACGACCTGCGGCTCGCCCGGCCCGACGCGGCCGACGGCGAACTGCGCGCGGCGCTGGACCGGGTGGGGGCGTTGGCCTGGGCCGAGGCGCTGCCCGAGAGCCTGGAGACGGTCGTGGGTACCGGGGGACACACTCTGACGGGTGCTCAGGCGCAGCAACTCGCGCTTGCCCGCCTCGTCCTCGCCGATCCGCCGGTCGCGATCCTCGACGAGGCGACGGCGGAGGCGGGCAGCAGCGGCGCGCGGGCCCTGGAGGCGGCGGCTTCGCGCGCGCTGGAGGGGCGTACCGCGCTGGTCGTGGCGCACCGGCTGACCCAGGCGGCGTCCGCCGACCGCATCGTGGTGCTGGACGCCGGCCGCGTGGTCGAGACCGGCACGCACGACGAACTCCGGGCGGCCGACGGGCAGTACGCCGCGCTGTGGCAGGCCTGGTCGGGCAGCCGGAAGGCCGCCGGGGGCGGGTCGCAGGGGGATTCCACGGGGGCGCGGTCCGACGCGCCTTGACGTTTTGGTTAGGTTAGGCAAACCTTACTTCGCTTCCGCATCCCCGACGCGAAGGACCACCGATGAGCCGTCCCACCTCGTCCGTGCCGTTGCGCGGCGCGCCGCTCCGCCGCAAGACGCGCTTCGCGGGCGTGCTGGCGTCCGCCGTCCTGGTGCTTGCGACCGCGGCGTGCGGCTCCGACTCCGACTCGGACGCGGACAACGCCGCGGGCGCCGCGCCGGGTGGCGCCTCCGCCGCGTCGCAGGGCGCGAACGGGAACCCGGCGGCCGCACCCGCGTACCCGGTGACCCTGGACCACAAGTACGGCTCGACCACGGTCAAGGGCGAGCCCAAGCGCGTCGTCACCGTCGGCCTGACCGACCAGGATGCGCTGCTCGCCCTCGGCGTCGTCCCGGTCGGCACGACCGAGTGGATCGAGGGCTTCCCCGGCAACGTCGGTCCCTGGGCCAAGGACAAGGTGGGGTCCAAGGAGCTGCCGAAGGTCCTCAAGGACCCCGGCACCGGCCCGGACTTCGAGAACATCGCCAAGCTCCAGCCGGACCTCATCCTCGGCCTCTACTCGGGCCTGACCGAGGACCAGTACAAGACGCTGTCGAAGATCGCCCCGACCGTCGCGCAGCCCAAGGGGTACAACGACTTCGGCATCCCGTGGCAGGAGCTGACCAAGTCGGTCGGCAAGGTCCTTGGCAAGAGCGCCGAGGCCGACGCGCTGGTCAAGGGCGTCGAGGACAAGTTCGCGCAGGCCGCCGCCGCGCACCCCGAGTTCAAGGACCGCACGGCGCTCATGGCGACGGTCTACGAGGGGCAGTTCGTCTTCGGCAGCCAGGACCCGCGCTCGCGCATCCTCACCTCGCTCGGCTTCAAGCTGCCGCCGGACCTCGACAGCGTCATCGGCGACCAGTTCGGCGCCAACATCAGCCCGGAGCGCGCCGACCTGCTCGACCGCGACGTCATGGTCTGGACGGTCGCGAACGTCGACGCGGACCGCGGCTCGCTGCACGCCAACAAGCTCTACAGCGACCAGAACGTGGTCAAGCAGGGCCGCGAGGTCTACATCCTGGAGACCAGCGACTACGGCAGCGCGACGGCGTTCGTGTCGCCGCTGAGCCTGCCGTACGTCCTCGACCGGCTCGTCCCCCAACTCGTGGCGGCCGTCGACGGCGACCCCGCGACCGAGGTCAAGCCGGCGACGTGACGACGCTCGTCAAGACGACGGACCGGGCGCCACGCGCGGGTTCGACACGGCGGACGCGCACCGTACTGCTGCTCCTGGCGGTCGGTGCGCTCCTCCTCGCCGTGTGCACGCTGTCGATCGCGATCGGAACCCTCAACGTCCCGCTCGGCGACGTGTTCCGCACGCTGTTCGGCGACGCGCCGAACAGCCGCGTCGACAACGTCGTGTGGTCCGTCCGCATACCGCGCACCGCACTCGGGATCGCGGCCGGCGCCGCGCTCGGGTTGTCCGGCGCGCTCATGCAGGCGCTCACCCGCAACCCGCTCGCGGACCCCGGCATGCTCGGCGTGAGCGCGGGCGCGGCGTTCGCGATCGTGCTGGCGGCCGGGGTGTTCGGCATCGGATCGCTCTTCGGGTACGTCTGGTTCTCGTTCGCCGGGGCCCTCGTCGCGAGCGTCGTCGTCTACCTGCTCGGCGGCCTCGGCAGATCCGGGATGACGCCGGTCAAGTTGGCGCTCGCGGGCGTCGCGGTGACGTCGATGCTGACCTCGGTGACCAGTGCGATCGTGCTCGCCGAGCCGGAGGCGCTGAACCGCTACCGGTTCTGGTCGGCGGGCGCGCTGGGCGGACAGACCGAGAAGGTCCTGCTCCAGGTCCTGCCGTTCCTGGTGGCCGGCGCGGTCCTCGCGTTCGCGTGCGCGCCCGCGCTCAACAGCCTCGCGCTCGGCGACGACGTCGCGGCCTCGCTGGGCCGGCGGGTCGGACTCGTACGCCTGCGGGGCGTGTTGGCGGTGACGCTGCTGACCGGCGGGGCGGTCGCGGTGATCGGACCGGTCGTGTTCCTCGGCCTGGTCGTGCCGCACCTCGCCCGGATGCTCGCGCAGGCCGCCGGAATCGGCCCCGACCAGCGGCTGCTGCTCCCGCTGTCGGCCATGCTCGCGCCGTGCCTGCTGCTCGTCGCGGACGTCGTGGGGCGGGTCGTCGTCCGGCCGTCGGAGATCCAGGCGGGCATCCTCGTCGCGTTCATCGGCGGACCGTTCTTCATCGTCCTGGTGCGGCGCCGACGACTTGCGGAGCTCTGAGGTGGAACGAATCTCGCGCCTGCCGTTCCGACTTGCCGCGCCGCCGGTCTCCGGTGTCCTGCGCCCGCGGCTGATCGCCGTCTGCCTGCTGCTCGCCGCCGCGACGTTCCTCATGTTCTGCGTCGGCATCGCGGACGGCGACTACGGCATCCCGCTCCCCGATGTGGTCTCCGCGCTGTTCGGCACCGGCGACTCCGGAACCCTCTTCGTGGTCCGCGAGTTGCGCCTGCCGCGCGCGCTCGTCGGACTGCTCGTGGGCATCGCTTTCGGCATGTCCGGCGCGATCTTCCAGACGATGACCCGGAACCCGCTGGCCAGCCCCGACATGATCGGCATCACCCAGGGCGCGGGCACGGCCGTCGTGGCGGGCATCGTGCTGTTCCCCGACTCCGGTCTGGACAGCCGGACCCTGGCGCTGTTCGGCGGACTCGCCACCGCACTGCTGATCTTCGCCCTGTCGTGGAAGCGCGGCACCACCGGCTACCGCATCATCCTCATCGGCATCGGCATCTCGTGGATCTGCACGAGCGCCACCGACTTCCTGATCGCCAAGGCCGGGAGCTTCCAGGCGCACGCGTCGCTGGGCTGGCTCACCGGCAACCTGAACGGGCGGGGCTGGGAGCAGGTCGACCCCTTGGCCGTCGCCGTCGGGATCCTGGCCCCGACCGCACTGCTGCTCGGCCGCTGGATGCGCACGCTGCAACTCGGCGACGACGTCGCGCGCGGACTGGGCACCCCGGTGCAGCCGGCCCGTCTTGCGCTGCTGCTCACCGGCGTCGGCCTGGTCGCCTTCGGGACGGCTGCCGCCGGACCCGTCGTCTTCGTCGCGCTCGCCGCCCCGCAGATCGCGCAGCGCCTCGCCCGCACGGCATGGCCGCCCCTGGTGGCGTCGGGGCTGACCGGCGCGCTGCTGGTGCTGACCTCGGACCTCATCGCCCGGCGGATCCTCCCGGACATGGAGATCCCGGTGGGTGTGGTGACCGGCGTGCTGGGTGCGCCGATCCTGTGCTGGCTGCTCATCCGTACGAACCGCGCCGATTCAGGAGCCTGACCCATGTCCCTCGACGCCTCGCGCTCCGCGGACCCGGAGGTTCCGGAGCACCTGGAGAACCCGGAGAACCCGGAGAACCCTGCGGACCCTGCGAAGTCCGTTGCCGGGGCGGCCGGTTCCGGGTCGCCCGATCCCGAGCTGCGGGCCGAGGGGTTGCGGCTCGCGTACGACGGCCGCGTGGTCGTCGACGGCCTGGACCTCGTGGTCCCGCCCGGCCGGATCAGCGTCATCGTCGGCGCCAACGCGTGCGGCAAATCGACGTTGTTGCGGGCGCTCGCGCGGCTCCTCGCGCCGCGCGCGGGCGCGGTCCGGCTCGACGGCCGCGCGCTCGCCTCGATCCCGACGCGCGAACTCGCGCGGCTGCTGGGCATCCTTCCGCAGGGGCCGGTCGCTCCTGAGGGCCTGACCGTCATCGACCTGGTGAGCCGCGGGCGTTCGCCGTACCAGTCCTGGTGGCGCCAGTGGTCCAAGGAGGACGAACGGGCCGTGGAGGGCGCACTCGCTGCGACGGGCATGACGGAGCACGCCGACCGCCCGGTGGACGAACTCTCGGGCGGGCAGCGGCAACGCGCCTGGATCGCGATGGCCGTCGCCCAGGACACGCGCGTGCTGCTGCTCGACGAACCGACCACGTACCTCGACCTGACGCACCAGATCGACGTCCTGGACCTGGTCGTGGACCTGAACCGCCGCGACCGCCGGACGGTCGTGATGGTGCTCCACGACCTCAACCAGGCCTGCCGCTACGCCGACCACGTGATCGCCATGAAGGCGGGCCGCATCGTCGCGCAGGGGACGCCGGAGGAGGTCATCACCGAGTCCGCGGTCGACGAGGTCTTCGGCCTGCGCTGCCAGGTGACCACCGACCCGGTCAGCGGTACGCCGCTGGTCATCCCGATCGGCCGCCACCACGCGTCCTGACGGCGCTAGGCCGTGTCCTTCGGATCTTGATACCGCTCGCGCGCCCTGGCACCGCACGCCGGGCCTACGCCGGGCCTAGACGGCCCTCCTTCGCCCTCCCAAGGCTGCGTTGCAGGACCTCGCGAGTACGACCGAGGACGAGATTCGGCCCTGCGCCTTGCGATGCATGGCACCAGGCACCGTGAGCGGCACCAAGACCCGAAGGACACGCCCTAGTTGGCGTGGACGGCGACGGGCCCGCCGGGTGCTGCTCCGGCGGGCCCGTCACTGTTGCTCCGTGCCGCGGTGCGCGCGGCGGTTGTCGCGTCGACCTCAGTCCGTGCCGGACTCCATCGCGGCGCGGTCCAGCAGCGCCTCTTCGTCCGAGACCTCGCCGCGCGACGCGATCGCCTGCGCGTCGCCCTTGTCCATGGCGCCGATCAGGCCGGTCGAGGCCGCCTGCGCCGCACCGATCGGCGTCGGATGGTCGGTGCCGACCAGGCCCAGGCCCGCGTACTGCTCGAGCCGCGCACGGGAGTCGGCGATGTCCAGGTTCCGCATGGTGAGCTGGCCGATACGGTCCACCGGGCCGAACGCCGAGTCCTCGGTCCGCTCCATGGAGAGCTTGTCCGGGTGGTAGCTGAGCGCGGGACCCCGGGTGTCGAGCACCGAGTAGTCCTCGCCGCGCCGCAGCCGCAGGGTCACCTCGCCGGTGATCGCCGTGCCGACCCACCGCTGCAGCGACTCCCGCACCATGAGCGCCTGCGGGTCCAGCCAGCGGCCCTCGTACAGCAGGCGGCCGAGCCGGCGGCCCTCGTTGTGGTACGCCGCGACCGTGTCCTCGTTGTGGGTCGCGTTGAGCAGCCGCTCGTAGACGATGTGCAGCAGCGCCATGCCCGGCGCCTCGTAGATGCCGCGGCTCTTGGCCTCGATCACCCGGTTCTCGATCTGGTCGGACATGCCGAGGCCGTGCCGGCCGCCGATCGCGTTGGCCTCCATGACCAGGTCGACCGCGGAGGCGAACTCCTTGCCGTTGATGCTGACCGGGCGGCCCTGGGCGAAGCCGACGGTCACGTCCTCCGCGGCGATCGCCACGGACGGGTCCCAGAACCGCACGCCCATGATCGGCTCGACGGTCTCGATGCCGGTGTCGAGGTGCTCGAGGATCTTGGCCTCGTGTGTGGCGCCCCAGATGTTGGCGTCGGTCGAGTACGCCTTCTCCGTCGAGTCCCGGTACGGCAGCCCGTGTTCGAGCAGCCACTCGGACATCTCCTTGCGGCCGCCGAGCTCCGACACGAAGTCCGCGTCCAGCCAAGGCTTGTAGATGCGCAGGTGCGGGTTGGCGAGCAGCCCGTAGCGGTAGAACCGCTCGATGTCGTTGCCCTTGAAGGTGGAGCCGTCGCCCCAGATCTGCACCCGGTCCTCGAGCATGGCGCGCACCAGCAGCGTGCCGGTCACGGCACGGCCCAGCGGCGTGGTGTTGAAGTACGGGCGCCCGCCCGACCTGATGTGGAACGCGCCGCACGCGAGCGCCGCGAGGCCCTCCTCGACCAGCGCGGCGCGGCAGTCGACGAGTCGCGCGATCTCGGCGCCGTAGGTGGAGGCGCGGCCGGGCACGGACGTGATGTCGGGCTCGTCGTACTGCCCGATGTCGGCGGTGTACGTGCAGGGGATGGCGCCCTTGGCGCGCATCCAGGCGACGGCGACCGAGGTGTCGAGCCCGCCCGAGAAGGCGATGCCTACGCGTTCTCCGACGGGAAGGGAGGTGAGGACCTTGGACATGGCAAGACTATGCACGATCCCGTATGAATATGCAAGGTCGCAGGTTGGAGCCGCATACTTCCTGCCGGCAGCGGCGTGAGAGCGGGGATCCGGGCGGGATTCGAGCCGCTTGCGAGCCGCACGAGCGGCGTGGGCGCGGTGAAATGGGCCCGGTGAAATGGGCCCGGTTAGGCTCGTCGGCATGCCGGCGCCGCGTGCCACGCCTCCGTGGATCCTCGACGAGGTGTGCACGTTCTGCCCGTCGCGGCTGTTCGGGCTGGGTGAGTTCGACGTCGCGGCGAGGCCCGACCCGCAGCGCTGGCCCTGGAATCCGGACCGGGGGCTGCGGCTCGACGCGGTGACCGGGGTCGGCGTGTGCGTGCATCCGTACGACGTCGGGCTGCCGGTGGGGCGCTACGGCTCCGAGGGCATCGCGCCGGACGATGCGGGCTGGGCCGAGCCCCGGGCCGAGGGGGACGAGGACCCTGCCGCGGCCGACGTCCGGCCCGCCGCGGTGGCGCACGTCCCCGAAGCGCTCCGGCGGTGGCGGCCTCACGTGCGACGCGACCGTATGCGGCGCGGGGCGGGGCGACCCTCCGAAAAGTCGTCCGCGCAGCCTCCCGAACAGCCTGAGGTCCCACGGGGATTGGTCGACGCAGTGCCTGCCGACGCCGACGCACTCGGGGGCTGGATGGCGGACCACCTGAACAGCGCGTCCCCCGACGAATTCCCGGCGGTTCTGGGCCGGGTGGAGACCGCGGCGCGGGTGCGGCACCCGGACGACGTGGTCGTCGAGGCGCTGCGGCGTGCGCTGGCCGGCGGGTAGTCGCGCCGACAAGGGATCGGAAGGCGGCGCGGCCCGACTGGATGGGGTCGGCCGACGCCATTTGTACCCGAGAGAGTGAAGGCGTCGAACACGTTCCCGGCGTGCGCGGTTGCCAAATGCACAGTGGCGCACTGGCGTGCGCGCCCCAAGTGCGAACGCCCGTCCGATGCGGAGCCGGAACGCCGGTGCGGGGGTATTCGGCGCCGATTGCGACGCCCGGGCGAGCGTCCCGATGAGTTCGCCCGGCAGTGCGAACAACTGTCGTGATTTCGCGAGGAGAAAGGAGTGCGGAAGCGCTTGGTGCACGACTTCCCGGTAGTCCCCGCAGCGCGGCGCTTACCGGGCCTTTACGCTCCGTAGATCTATGCTGACCAGGGAGAACCCTGGTCTTGTGTACGTGATGTGCCCCCGGCAGGAATCGAACCTGCGACCAAGCGCTTAGAAGGCGCCTGCTCTGTCCGCTGAGCTACGGGGGCTGGGGCGATTGAGGATCATGCACGGGATCCGGCCGCGGCACAACACAATAGAGCCGCTTGCCGTTGGTACTGCCCGCGCCGCCGCGACCGTTACCTGATCAGACGCAGTTGGCGGCCAGAATGTGATCAGGCGGGTTCCGGTTCCTGGCAAAACGGACACGGTCGGTCGCGGGACGCGCGACCGCCGGTTCCGGACGGACCGGTTTCCGTCCGGTCATGGCCAACCACCTGCGAGGACGTACACAAAATGAACGGCACCAAGCCGCTGCGCGCGGCGCTCATCGGGTACGGGCTGGGCGGCGCCGCATTCCACGCGCCGTTCCTGGCCGCGCTGCCGGAATTCGAGCTGGCCGCGGTCGTCACCGGCAACCCCGAGCGGGCCTCGGCGGTGCGCGAGCGGTACGGCGACGGCGTCGAGATCGTCGCCGCTGCCACCGAGCTCTTCGACCGCTCGGACGAGTTCGACCTCGCCGTGGTGACGGTGCCGAACCGGTTCCACGCCCCCTTCGCGCGCGAGGCGCTGGAGGCCGGGCTCGACGTCGTGGTGGACAAGCCGTTCGCCGGAAGTGCCGCCGAGGGACGGGAGTTGGCCGCGTTGGCGGAGGCGCGCGGGCGGACGCTGTGCGTGTTCCAGAACCGGCGTTGGGACGGCGACTTCCGTACCGTGCGCCACTTGGTGGACGCGGGGGAACTGGGCGACGTCCTGCGCTTTGAATCCCGTTTCGAGCGGTGGCGGCCGCAGCCCGCGCTGGGCGGCTGGAAGGAAGACGCCGACCCCGCCGCGCTCGGCGGCATCCTGTTCGACCTCGGCAGCCACCTCGTCGACCAGGCCGTCGCGCTGTTCGGACGCCCCGAGCGCGTCTACGCCGAACTCGACCTCAGCCGCCCGGGCGTCGCCGTCGACGACGACTCCTTCGTGGCGCTGACCCACGCGGGCGGCGTGCGCTCACATCTGTGGATGAGCGCAACCGCGGCCGACATCGGCCCCCGCTTCCGGGTGCTCGGCAGCAAGGCGGCGTACGTGAAGTACGGCATGGACGTGCAAGAGGCCGCCCTGCGCGCGGGTGCTGTGCCCGACGCGCCGGACTGGGGCGAGGAGGCGGCCGAGGCGTGGGGCAAGGTCGGCACACCGGACGACGCCCGCCTGCTGCGCACCATGCCCGGCGCCTACCAGGAGTTCTACCGCGCGGTCGCGGCGACGCTTCGCGGTGCTGCCCCGTCTCCGGTGCCGCTGGCCGAGTCGATCGCGGTCCTGGAGGTCATCGAGGCGGCTCGGCAGTCGTCGCGCGACGGGGTCGTCGTGTCGCTGCCGCGCGAGTGACGCCTGCACAACGCGTCACCGAAACGGCTGGGTGATTTTCCCGGATAACTGGGGATTGTGCAGTCGTGGTGATGACGTGGTGAGATCCGCGAGCGAAGGACTGTCCGCGGCGGTGGCCCGCCTGCGGGACGAGGCGGACGAGCTGCCTCTGCCGCTGGAGCTGCCGGGCGCCGGCGAGGCCCGGCGTACACGGACCGAACTGATCTCGCAGATCGACGACTACGTCCTGCCGCGTCTGCGCCACCCCGAGGCGCCGCTGCTCGCGGTTGTCGGGGGCTCGACCGGAGCAGGCCGCTCGACGTTGGTGAACTCCCTGGTGGGCCGCGAGGTCAGCCCCGCGGGCGTACTGCGGCCCACAACGCGCGTACCGGTCCTCGTGTGCCGGGCGGCCGACCGGCACTGGTTCTCCGGCACGCGCGTGCTCCCCGGTCTGCGCCGCGCCGCCCGCCCGACGCGGGCGGCCGGCGAGAGTCCGGCGCTGGTGCTCCAGGTCGACGACCGCGTGCCCGAGGGGCTGGCGGTCCTCGACATCCCGGACATCGACTCGGTGGACGGCACCAACCGCGCGCTCGCGGTACGTCTGCTCGGCGCCGCGGACATCTGGCTGTTCGTCACGACGGCCGCGCGCTACGCGGACGCCGCGCCGTGGCATTTGCTGCGGACCGCACGGGAGCGCACCGCCGAGATCGCGATCGTGCTCAACCGCGTGCCCGACGGCGACCTCGACGAGGTCCGCCCGCACTTCGAGGCGTTGCTCGCCGATGCGGGGCTCGGCGGCGTGCCGTTGTTCGCGCTCCCGGAGACGACTCTGGTCAGGGGCATGCTGACGCGGGATCAGATCGCATCCGTCCGCACCTGGCTGTACGACCTCGCGACGGACGCCGAGACGCGCGAGGCGGCCATACGGCGGACGCTCGGCGGCGTCCTGGACAGCCTGCCCGACCGCGCCCGTGTGCTGGGCCGTGCCGCGGGACGGCAGCACGAGGCGGCGGGAGCGCTGGCGGTGTGCGTGGACCGCGCGTACGCGGCCGCCCGCCGCTACGTCGACGGTGCCCTGTGCGGCGGCTCGGTGCTCACCGGGGACGTGCTCGCGCACTGGCGCTCCTGGGTGTCGGCGGGCCTGCCCGGGTCCGGGGAGGCGGAAGTCGAAGCGGTGCTGGTCGACGGTGTCGAGAGCCTCTTCCGCGACGTCGCCGAGCGTGCCGCCGGGCTCACGTCGACGTGCTGGCGCGGCAGACCGGGCGGGCTCGCCTTGGTCGACGACGGGCCTCGCGGTGCACTGTGGTCGGGGGACACGGCAATTGGCGAGACCAAGGCCGATACGGCGGCGGACGTGGGCGCGGCTGCCGCCCGTGCGGCGGCCGGGTGGCGGGCGGAAGCGGTGGCGCGCGTACCTGACGGGATGTCAGGACAGGGGAGGGCAGGCGTACTTCTGATGGCCGCGGCGCTCGGCGATGACAAGGCCAGTACCTATGACGCGGGCGGCGCGCTGCGCGCGGACGAGGCCGGCACGCAGGCGCGTACGGCGCTCCCGGCCGCCCTTGCCGCCGAGGTGGAGCCCCTGCGCGCGTCGGTGCGCGGCCGGGCCGCCGAACTGCTCGACGCCCAGCGGGATCTGCACATGCGCGCCGTCCGGGCACTGCGCACCGTGCCCGGCGACCGCCTGCGCGACGCGATGGACGCGACGAGGAGGGCCGGGTGAGCGGGACGGCCGAGCGCTTCGTGTCGGGGCCGTACCCCGGTCACGACTACGGGACCGCGGAGGAGCCTTCGCGCCTGCTCGCACGCCTGTCCGCACTCGACCGCATGACCGGTGCGGCCGACGGCCGCCTGCCCGCGGACCACCTCGCCGAGGCACGCGCGTTGCTCGACCGCGCGGACGCGCGCCTGCGTACGGCACCGCAACACGCCGTCGTCGCCCTCGCGGGCGGCACCGGGTCGGGCAAGTCCTCGTTGTTCAACGCGCTGGTCGGTCTCGACCTGTCGCAGACCGGCGCACGACGGCCGACGACGGCCACGGCGCTCGCCTGCGCATGGGACCCCGAGAGCGCCCGTCCGCTGCTCGACCTGCTGGGCGTACCCGGCGCGCGGCAGATCCCGCGGCACGGCGCACTCGACGACACCGGCCCTCTGCAAGACCCCGTGTTGTCCCGGCTCATCGTCGTCGACCTGCCCGACCACGACTCCGTCGAGACCGGGCACCGCGACGAGGTCGACCGCTTCGTCGCCGCGGCCGACCACCTGATCTGGGTGCTCGACCCGCAGAAGTACGCGGACGCCGCCGTCCACGAACGCTACTTCCGGCCGCTCGCCCGGCACGGCGACGTCATGACCGTCGTGCTGAACCAGATCGACCGGCTGCCGGAGGGAGCCGCGGACGACTGCCTCGCCGACCTGCGGCGCCTGCTGGCCGCCGACGGGTTGCCGGACGTGCGGCTCGTCGCGACGTCCGCGGCCACCGGCGACGGGGTGCGCGAACTACGCGACATCGTCACGGCCGTCGCCGCGGGCCGCCGCGCCGCCATTCTGCGCCTCTCGGCGGATCTCGACCGCATCACCGAAGGCTTCGACCCCGAGTTCACCGGAGTGGTGCCGGGGGCCGAACCTGTGTCGGGGCACGTCCGTGCCGACCTGCTCGACGGTCTCGGCGCGGCGGCGGGCCTCGGCGCGGTCGCGACCGCCTCCGTCGCCTCACTCGGCTCCGCGTCCGGGAAGGCCGCGGGCCGCCCGGGCGGTAGGCCGTCCCGGCGGGTTCCGGTGCAGACGCACCGGGTGGACCTGGCCGTACGCGGTGCCGCCGCCGAACTGACGCGGGGGCTGCCCGAGCCGTGGGCGGCCGAGGTACGCCGCGCGCTCGGCCGCGGCGCGCGGCGTGTTCCGGCCGCATTGGAGGCCGAGTTGTCGACGGCTCCGACCGGCGTGCCCGGCCTCCCCGCCAAGGTGCGTGCGGCTGCCGTGGTCCGCTGGGCGGGTGTGGGACTGGCATGCCTCGGGATCGCCGGCGTCGTCCTCGCCATGGCCGGCGTGGAGCCGGTGGACTCCTGGAACGGCTGGTACGCGGCGCTGCTGCCGCTGCTCGTCGGCGTCGTGGCGGCGGTGTGGGCGACCTACGCCGAGCAGTTGTGGCGTGCCGACGCCGCGAAGGAGTGGCGGGCGGCGGCCGAACGGCAGCTCGCCGACCGGGTCGCCGACGTGGTGGACGAGTACCTGGTGGAGCCCGCCAACGGCGAACTCGAGCGCTACCGCGAGGCGCACGCGCTGTTCGTCGCCGCCCGCGAGCCGCTGCACGTCCACTGACGGCCGACAGCAAGCCGCTTTCGGGATCTGTGGACAAAAGGCCACCCTTCCGAGGGATGGTGCCGCGCGATTCGAACGCACTCCACCGCACGACCCGCGGATTTCCTCGCCGGTTCGTTCGACCGCGAGCCGAGCGACCGATCGTTTTCCACAGATTCACGCCGGAGGCCGGTCCGGCCGCCCGGGTTCGTGGATCGTTGAGGCACGGCAACGCGACGCCGACCCGACGAACCGCACCCACCCGGAGGCCCGACGTGAACGACACCTACGTCACGCTCATCGGCAACGTCGTCACCGAGGTACGCACGTCGATCACGGGCACCGGCGTGCCCATGGCACGGTTCCGGCTCGGTGTCTCGCCGCGCAGGTTCGACCGCGAGGCGAACCAGTGGACCAGCCGCGAATCCAGCTACTACACCGTGGTCGCGTGGCGGCGGCTGGCCGAGCACACCATGAGTTCGGTGGAGAAAGGGGATCCGCTCGTGGTCGCCGGCAGACTCAGCGTCCGCGAGTGGCAGCGGGACGAGCGGTGGTACACCTGCGCCGAGGTCGAGGCGTATTCACTCGGCCACGACCTGGCACGGGGGACCTCGCACTTCACCCGCGCCCCACGCCGGGAGAGCGACGCGGGTCACATCCCCCGGGGACGTACCGAATCCGATTCGCCTCGGGCGCATGCGGCGTAGGACACTCATGGGCGAGGCACGGATCGGCGCGGACCAGGCTGGGGGGCCTGAGCGGCCGGGAGCGGGGATCGCCCGCCACCCGGGCAGCACGATGAACCAGCGGCCGTCGAGCCGCACGGCATTTCCGAACCCCTGCCCGGGACTCGCGGACTTCTTGCGGGGTTCGTCGGCGGCCTTCGGCGTCCGGTCGGGTTCGCTCCCGCCCCGCGCCGCGTAGGACACTCGTCCGGAGCGGATATCGACAGACCCTAGGATCGGGAGCATGGCGGAGTTCATTTACACGATGAGGAAGACCCGCAAGGCACACGGGGACAAGGTGATCCTCGATGATGTGACCTTGTCCTTCCTGCCCGGCGCGAAGATCGGCGTCGTGGGTCCCAACGGTGCGGGCAAGTCGACCGTGCTCAAGATCATGGCGGGTCTCGAGCAGCCCTCCAACGGCGACGCGTTCCTGTCGCCGGGCTACAGCGTCGGCATGCTCCTCCAAGAGCCTCCGCTGAACGAGGAGAAGACGGTCCTGGAGAACGTCCAGGAGGGCGCCGCGGAGACGCTCGGCAGGCTCAACCGCTTCAACGAGATCGCCGAGCTCATGGCGACCGACTACTCCGACGCGCTGATGGACGAGATGGGCAAGCTCCAGGAGGAGCTGGACCACGCCAACGCGTGGGACATCGACGCGCAGCTCGAGCAGGCGATGGACGCGCTGGGCTGCCCGCCCGGCGACTGGGCGGTCACGAACCTCTCCGGCGGCGAGCGCCGCCGGGTGGCGCTGTGCAAGCTGCTGCTGGAGGCGCCCGACCTGCTGCTGCTCGACGAGCCCACCAACCACCTCGACGCCGAGTCGGTGCAGTGGCTGGAGCAGCACCTGGAGAAGTACGCCGGCACCGTCGTCGCGGTCACCCACGACCGGTACTTCCTCGACAACGTCGCGCAGTGGATCCTGGAGCTCGACCGGGGCCGCGCGTTCCCGTACGAGGGCAACTACTCCACGTACCTCGAGACCAAGCAGACCCGTCTCAAGGTCGAGGGCCAGAAGGACGCCAAGCGCGCCAAGCGCCTCAAGGAAGAGCTCGAGTGGGTCCGCTCCAACGCGAAGGGCCGGCAGGCCAAGAGCAAGGCGCGCCTGGCCCGTTACGAGGAGATGGCGGCCGAGGCCGACAAGATGCGGAAGCTGGACTTCGAGGAGATCCAGATCCCGCCGGGCCCGCGCCTGGGCAGCGTGGTCATCGAGGTCGACCAGCTCAACAAGGCGTTCGGCGAGAAGGTGCTGATCGACGACCTGTCGTTCACCCTGCCGCGCAACGGCATCGTCGGCATCATCGGCCCCAACGGCGCCGGCAAGACCACGCTGTTCAAGATGCTGATCGACGACGAGACGCCGGACTCGGGCAACATCAAGGTCGGCGACACCGTCAAGATCTCGTACGTCGACCAGGGCCGCTCCAACATCGACCCCAAGAAGACGCTGTGGGAGGTCGTCTCCGACGGCCTCGACTACATCAACGTCGGCCAGGTCGAAATGCCGTCGCGCGCCTACGTGTCGGCGTTCGGCTTCAAGGGCCCGGACCAGCAGAAGCCGGCCGGCATCCTGTCCGGCGGTGAGCGCAACCGCCTCAACCTCGCGCTCACCCTCAAGCAGGGCGGCAACCTGCTGCTCCTCGACGAGCCGACCAACGACCTCGACGTCGAGACCCTGTCGTCGCTGGAGAACGCGCTCCTGGAGTTCCCGGGCTGCGCCGTGGTCGTCTCCCACGACCGGTGGTTCCTGGACCGCGTGGCGACCCACATCCTCGCCTACGAGGGCGAGTCCAAGTGGTTCTGGTTCGAGGGCAACTTCGACTCGTACGAGAAGAACAAGGTCGAGCGCCTCGGCGCGGACGCGGCCCGTCCGCACCGCGCGACCTACAAGAAGCTCACCCGCGGCTGATCCGGACGCCGACGCGGACAGGCAGGTCGGCCCCCGTCCCGGATACGCGAACATTCGGGCGGGGGCTCCGCCGTGCGACCGAAGGCACCACCACAGAAAGGGCCGATCGTGGCCAGGCACGTGTACCAGGCGACCCTGCGGTGGTCCGACATGGACGCCTACCGGCACGTCAACAACGTCCAGTACCTCCGCTACCTGGAGGAGGCGCGCGTGGACATGATGTTCACGCTCGGCCAGCGCGAAGGGGCCAAGACCCTCGCGGAGGGCGTCGTGATCGCCCGGCACGAGATCGACTACCGGCACCCGCTCGTGTGGCGGCCGGAGCCGATCCGGGTCGAGACCTGGGTGACCTCGATACGGGCCGCGCAGTTCCAACTGGCGTACGAAATCCTCGACGACGACCACGTCTACGCCCGCGCCATGTCCGTTCTGGTGCCCTACGCGCTCGACGACCAGCGCCCGCGCCGGCTCAACCCGGACGAGCGGCGCTATCTCGAAGGCTTCCTGGAGGCCTGACCACCACCATGACCGCCCTGCACCTCGTCGACGGGTCCGCCGTCGCGGACCTCGCCGGCTACCTCGTACGCCTGCTGCGATACGACCGGGCCGCCGTCGTCCACCTGCGGGCCGACGGCGCGGTGCTCGGGACCTTCGGCCGTGTCCCGTTCGGCGGCGGCACGTCCGGCGTGGTCGCGCTGCGCACGACCGAACTGGCCGATCCCGTACGCCTCGACGCCACAGTGTCCGCGGGCCGTCTCCTGGACGCGCTCGCGGCCGTGGAGGACGAGCACGGCAAGGCCTCCAAAGAGACCGCGGTCGTGGCGGCCCCGCCCGAGGTGACGGGTCCGCCGTGGACGGCCATGTTGCCGCCGCGAACCGGGTGGGTGCAGTTGGCGTCGCTGCCGATCGCCGGGCTGGTCCGCGAAGTCGCGGAAGCGGTCGGGCGGTTCCGCGGTCGCACCGAGGCATTGGCCGCGGAGGAGCGGACCCGCGCGGCCCTCGACCGGATGGCCGAGGACGTGTGGAGCCGTGCGCTGAGCGGAGTCCCCGGGACCCACCTCCCGCTGCGCGCGGCACACGCGGCGGCGTCGCTGGGGTTCCTCGGCTCGGTCGACGCGGGCGCCGAGGCGACCGTGTTGTCGGTGGGCGGCTGGCTGCGGCTCGACGCGCCGTACGGCTCGGTGTCGGTGCGCAGATCCGGCGGCCCGAGCCTGTTCGTCCCGCGCTGACCCGCCCTGAGGCCCGCGCTGACCCGGACCGGCCGGGGACGCGTCGGGGGAGTATCGGGGGCGTGTCGGCGGAGCGAACCGGAACCTCTATCGTCTCGTCTGTCGTGTGGCGTCCGCGCGATCGCATCCGCGGCGCGACCGCCGGACGACTGCACGACCGACCGTCCGAGTGACTGCCCAAGTGATCGCCAAGTGACCGCCGAAGGCTGGGGATGAGCGCGCACACCACCGTAGAGACGGCCGAGCCGACCGGCGGGGAGCCCCGCCCGCTGAGCGACCGTCTGCCCCGCCCGTGGGCGTTCCCGCTACTGGCGTACGCCTCCACGTGGATCCTCACCCTCGGCGTGTGGGCGTGGCTCGGCGACCGCAACGTCCGGTACGTGCCCTCGGTCGAGCGCCGCAAGTACCACGGCTGGGAACTGCACTTCATCTTCAAGGACGCGTCGAACTACCTCGACATCGCCCGCTTCGGCTACCCGGACCAGCTGCCGCTCGACGCCGACGGCTCGGTGAAGGCCAACAACACGGCGTTCTTCCCGCTGCTGCCGATGATCGTCAAGGCGGTCGCGGTGCCGCTGGGCGGCCGCTACGTCCTCGCCGCGCTGATCGTCTCCGTCGTACTGGGCGCGGCCAGCGCGTACGCCGTGTGGAAGCTCGCCGACCACCTGCGCGGCCGCCGCGTCGCGGACCGCGCGGTGCTGCTGTACTGCCTCTTCCCCGGCGCGTTCGTCTTCGGCTTCCTGTACGCCGAGTCGCTGGCCGCCCTGCTCGCGGCGTTCTGCCTGCTCGCGCTGCTGCGCAAGCAGTGGGTGCTCGCGGGGGTGTTGGCCGGGATCGGCACCGCGGTGCGGCCCAACATGGTCATGCTGTGCGCCGCCTGCGCGGTCGCGGCCGGGATCGCGATCCACCGCGACCGCGAATGGAAGGCGCTGTGGGCGCCGCTGCTGTCGCCGATCGGCGGGGCGGCGTACCTCTTGTGGGGCACTCTCAGGTACGACGACGCGCGCTTCTGGTTCAAGACCCAGGAGCAGGGTTGGGACCAGCACACCGACTGGGGCGTCAACACGGTCAAGCGTGTGCTGTGGCTCGACCCGGCGGTGCGCGCCGAACCGGCGCAGAACCTGATGCACACCGTCTTCTTCGTGCTCGCGGTCATCGGCGTGGTCTGGCTGCTGCGCGAGAAGTTCCCGCCCGCGATCACCGTGTTCACGCTCGGCATCCTGCTGCTGTCCTTCACGGCCTCCGCGCAGGGCAGCAAGCCGCGCTTCGTGTGGACCGCGTTCCCGCTGTTCATCGCGGCGGCGACCCGACTGCGCGGCCGCACGCTGGTGGTCGTCCTGGCCTTGTTCGCCGCCGGGTTCGTGTGGCTCGCCGGATGGTCCCCCCTGCACTACGGCCGCGGCGCCCCGTAGGCCTGCCGTAGGAGCAGGGCCGGCAAGCCGGGCGGCGCGGTGTCGGAGGCTTCCCGTACGTTGCGGTGATCACACCCCCACCGTCGTGGGGCGCGTAAAACGGATGGCGCGAGCGTGCCCGCGACCTGTTGGATTGTCGATTGTGCCCGGTTCGGATCCCGTCATGGTCTGGACCAATAGCGGGCTATTCAACATGCACAGCGACCACTTCGCCAACCGGCTGATTGTTTCCTTGACACCTTGCGCAGACGCGATACATCGTGTCCGGTGAGAAGGCTCGCGACATATCGCGTTTGTGGGGGCTAGATGAAGAGTTGGAAGGCGCTATCCGCACTGCCATGCGGACGCCGAAGTAAATGGGTCGTGTTCATCGGGTGGATCGTGATCATCGTCGCGCTCTTCCCGTTGGCCGGGAAGCTGTCCGGCGCGCAGGACAACGAGATGTCCGCGTGGCTGCCGGGCAGCGCCGAGTCCACCGAGGTGGTCCACGAGCAGAAGGACTTCCGCGAGGACACGATCGCGAACGCCAATGAGATCTACTACCGGCCGGGCGGTCTGACCGACGCCGACCGGACGGCGATCGCGGACGACGAGGCGCTGTACCTCAACGTCGAGGGCGTGGCAAGTGAGGACTTGACCACGCAGTACAGCACCGACAACACCACGGCACAGATCGAGATCCCGATCGCCATCAAGGACGGCGGCTGGGAAGACCTGAACGACGCCGTCAAGGAGATCCGCAAGATCGCGGACGAGGGTGCGCCCGCAGGCCTGGAGGCGTACACCGCGGGTCCGGCCGGCATCGGTGCCGACCAGGCCGCCGCGTTCGAGGGGATCGACGGCGCGCTGCTCATGATCACGATGGCCGTCGTCATCGTGATCCTGCTGCTGACGTACCGCTCCCCGGTCCTGTGGTTCGTGCCGCTGATCTCCGCGGTGTTCGCGATGTTCGCCGCGTGGGCGGTCGTCTATCTCGCGACCAAGGCCGGCGTCACCGTCAACGGCCAGAGCTACGCGGTACTCAACATCATGATCTTCGGAGCCGGGACGGACTACGCCCTGCTCCTGATCGCGCGCTACCGCGAGGAACTGCGCAACTACGAGGACCGCCACGAGGCGATGGCACACGCGCTGCACCGCGCGGGCCCCGCCATCATCGCGAGCGCCGCCACGGTGGCGCTGAGCATGCTGGTCCTGCTGGCCGCCGAGATGAACTCCACGCAGGGCCTCGGCCCGGTGTGCGCCATCGGCATCGCGGTCGGCCTGCTGGTCATGACCACGCTGCTGCCGGCCCTGCTGGTGATCTTCGGGCGCTGGGCGTTCTGGCCCAAGATCCCGCACGTCGGCACCGAGCAGTCGCACAAGAACAGCGTGTGGACGCGGGTGGGTGCGCTCATCGAGAAGCGTTCGCGCTCGGTGTGGGTGGTCACCGCGGTCGTCCTCGCGGCGTTCTCGATGGGCCTCATGGGACTCAAGGCCTCCGGCGTCGAGTTCAAGGACCAGTTCACCAGCAAGCCCGAGTCGATCAAGGGCATGGAGATCGCGGCGAAGTCCTTCGCGCTCGGCTCCGGCGACCCGATCGTCGTCATCGGCAGCGAGGGCCAGCAGGCCCAGCTGATCGACGCCATCCAGGGCACCCAGGGCATCGCGCCCGACGGGGTCGCCCCGGCCGGGCCGCCGAAGAACGGCAAGGTCGAGCTGTACGCGACCACGTCGGACGGCCCCGACACCGAGGCCGCCCGCAAGACGGTGGAACGCGTACGCGACGCCGTGCACGGGCTGCCGGGCGCCGACGCCAAGGTCGGCGGCGGACCCGCGATGGCGCTGGACATGGAGAAGGCGTCCGAACGCGACGACAAGGTCATCATTCCGCTGATCCTGCTCGCCGTGCTGATCGTGCTGTGCGTCCTGCTCCGCTCGATCCTGGCGCCGGTGATCCTCATCGCCACCGTGGTCCTGTCGTTCGCGGCGGCCCTGGGCATCAGCTCGCTGGTGTTCAACCACGTGTTCGGGTTCGCGGGCATGGACGTCGGCATGCCGCTGTTCATCTTCGTGTTCCTGGTCGCCCTGGGCATCGACTACAACATCTTCCTCATGCACCGAGTGCGTGAGGAGGCGTTGAAGCGCGGTACCCGCAAGGGCGCGATCGTGGGCCTGGAGGCGACCGGCGGCGTCATCACCTCGGCCGGCCTGGTGCTGGCCGCGACGTTCGCGGTGTTCACCACGATGCCGCTCGTCACCTTCGTGGAGATGGGCTTCGCGGTGGCGCTCGGCGTCCTGCTCGACACGTTCATCGTCCGCTCGGTCCTGGTGACCGCGCTGACGCACGACATCGGGCAGAAGATCTGGTGGCCGAGCCGGCTCGCCAAGGAGCCCGAGGTCCCCGAGTCCACCGACTCGGACGGGACCGAAGGCCCCGGTCGCGACCGCGACAAGGCACTGGTCTGACGGCGGAGACGCCGTCGGCCGGAACGCACGAACTGTACTAAACGCACGAACCGCACAGACCGCACGGCCGCTGACGCAGTGTCAGCGGCCGTGCGGCACGGGGCGCGTGATCGTCCGAGATGTGAATCTTGGTCTATCGCGCGCCCCTTTGCGTGACATACACTCCCCATCCCCGTCGGGCCGATTCGTGTCACCGGTTATGTACGAACGTGCACGGCACGCAACTCCTGTGTCCTGGACCGGTAACCGCTGTCCCCGTCCCGTAGCGACGCCGCCGGACCCGTCGCCACTCTGGTTCCAGCCCGCCGGACAACCCCGTGGAAGTCCGGCGGACCGCGGGACCCCGCGTGCCGACCCGAGGGGGGGACGGCATGTGGGGAGCATCCCGGCAAGGGCGGTCTCACCCCCAGGAGACCGCCCTTGGCATGTGCCCTCACACCCGCTGTGGATCCGAAGGACAGGGCCTAGCCGCCGACGCTCCACCAGGCGGTCGTGTGTGCGGGGAGCGCGTGGCCCCCGTCCGGCGCGGTGTCGACCGGGCCGCTGGATTCCAGCAGCGCGCCGATCGGCGGCAGCGTGACCGGCCCGTCCGTCATGTTGGCGAAGCACACGAACCCGGGGGCGCGCTCGAAAGCCAGCGTCCCCGGCGGGGACCGGAGCCACGTCAGCATGCCGTCGCCGCCCAGCGCCGGGTGTTCGCGGCGCAGGCGCAGCGCACGCCGGTACATGCTCAGCGTCGACGCCGGATCGTTCACCTGCGTTTCCACGGTCAGCGCCCGCCATCCGGCAGGCTGCGGCAGCCATGACAGCCCGCTCGGCGAGAACCCCAGCGACGCGCCGTCGTCCGACCAGGGCAGCGGTACGCGGCACCCGTCGCGCCCCCGAAGCGACCCGCCGGACCGCAGGAACACGGGATCCTGCCGCAGGTCGTCCGGAAGGTCCACGACCTCCTCCAGCCCCAACTCCTCGCCCTGGTAGAGGTACACCGAGCCGGGCAGCGCGAGTTCGAACAGCAGGGCCGCGAGCGCGCGGTCCAGCCCGCCGAGGCGCGTCGGCGCCCGCGGTACGTCGTGGTTGGCCAGCACCCACGTCGGCGGCGCACCCACCTTGTGGGCCGAATCGAGCGACGCCTCGACCACGAGGCGGATCCGTTCGGCGTCCCAACCCGCCATCAGGTAGGGGAAGTTGAACGCCTGGTGCAGTTCGTCGGGACGGGTGTACGCGGCCAGCCGGTCGGGATTCGGCACCCACGCCTCGGCGACCGCGATCCGCTCTCCGTCGTACTCGTCGAGGACGCGCCGCCAGCCGCGGTAGACGTCGTGCACCTCGGGCTGGTCCCAGTAGGGCAGCCGGTGGTGCATGCGGCCCTCCCAACCCTGCGGAACGGTCCCGGCGTCCGGCAGGCCGACCGCCTTCAGGAGCCCGTGCGCGACGTCGATGCGGAAGCCGTCCACGCCCCGGTCGAGCCAGTGCCGCAGGATCGACAGGTATTCGGAACGCACTTCCAGGTTGCGCCAGTTCAGGTCCGGTTGCTCGGGCGCGTACAAGTGCAGGTACCACTGGCCGGGGCTGCCGTCGGTCTCGCGGATGCGCGTCCACGCGGGACCGCCGAACTGCGAGGTCCAGTCGTTGGGAGGCTCGCCGCCGTCCGGCCCGCGGCCGTCGCGGAACAGGTAGCGGGAGCGCTCGCACGAGCCGGGCCGGGAGGCAAGTGCCGCCCGGAACCAGGCGTGTTCGTGGGACGTGTGGTTCGGGACGATGTCGATGACGACCCGCAGGCCCAGCGCGTGGGCGCGGTCGACCAGCCGGTCGAAGTCGGCGAGGGTGCCGAACAGCGGGTCCACACCGCGAGGATCGGCGACGTCGTACCCCGCGTCCGCCATCGGCGACGGGTAGAACGGGCTGAGCCACACGGCGTCGACGCCGAGGTCGCGCAGGTGCGGCAGGCGTTCGACGATGCCGGGCAGGTCGCCCACTCCGTCGCCGTCGGAGTCCGCGAAGCTGCGCGGGTACACCTGGTAGAAGACCGCGTCCCGCCACCACACCGGCTCACGCGCCGATTCACGCGCCGCAGCGCGCGACGTGCGGACGCCGTCCCGGCGGTGGTCCCGGCGATTGTCCTGCTGCCCGGTCACATCCACGTGCGGTCACCACCTCCGCAGACTCCCCGAACGCGGAGTCACTCCGTCACTCCGGCTGGTCCACTCGGTCTCGCCTGTCCGGTCCGCTCCCCGGTCTGCTCCGCAGTCCGCTCCCCGGTCTACTCCGCCTGGTTCACCATCGACTCCGCGGCGTACACGAGGTAGTCCCACAACTGCGTGCGGTGGGGCTCGGCCAGCGCGAGTTCGTCGACGGCGGCGCGCATGTGCCGCAGCCAGGCGTCACGCGCGGCCGGCGTCACCGCGAACGGCGCGTGCCGCATGCGGAGTCGGGGGTGGCCGCGCGAGTCGCTGTACGTGCGGGGGCCGCCCCAGTACTGCATCAGGAACAGCCGCAGGCGCTCCTCCGCGCCGGCCAGGTCCTCTTCGGGATACATCGGCCGCAGCAGCGGGTCGGCGCGTACGCCCTCGTAGAAGCGGTGCACCAGCTTGACGAAGGTCTCCTCGCCGCCCACCGCGTCGTAGAAGGAGGGGGACTGATCCGCCGTCGATTCGCTCACCGCTCCATCCTCGCAGATGGGCCCCGCACAGCGGAGGGGTCGCACGGAACACCGCGGAGCGGAACGGACACCGAGCGGAACGGACACCGAGGGAACGGACACCGAGGGAACGGCAACCACAGGGAACCGCTCCCGTCCCGTGGGCGGCGGGTGGCCGTCGGTGCGGCGGGTGCTGGGCCGTGCGCTACGGGGTGGGCGGGGGAGCTGCCGGGGGTGCGGCGGGCGGGGCCGCCGCGGGGTCGGCGGCGGCGGGGGCCGCGGCGGGCGCGCCGTCGGGGCCGACGGCGGTGACCACGGGCTCGGACAGGCGTACGCCGGCCTCGTCGAACGCGCGCTTGAGCCGCGCCCGCAACTCGCGTGCCACCGGCAGCTCCTGACCCGGCATCGTCTTGACCTGCACCTGGAGGACGACCGACTCCGCGGTGACCGCCTCCATGCCGATCACCTCGCCCGGCCCCCACACGGTCTCGCTCCACTGCTCGTCGTCGGCGAGCTGCTCGGTCGCGGTGACGATCAGGTCGCGGACCTTGTCGACGTCCTCGCGGTAGCCCACCTGGACGTCGATCTTGGCGGTGCCCCAGCCCTGGCTGTGGTTGCCGACGCGCTTGATCTCGCCGTTGCGGACGTACCAGACCGTGCCGTCGATGTCGCGCAGCTTGGTGATGCGCAGTCCGACCTCGATCACCGTGCCGGACGCCGGGCCCGCGTCCACCAGGTCGCCGACGCCGTACTGGTCCTCGAGGATCATGAACATGCCGGACAGGAAGTCCGTCACCAGGTTGCGCGCACCGAAGCCGATCGCGACGCCCGCGATGCCGGCGCTCGCGAGCAGCGGGGCGAGGTTGACGTTGAGCTCGCTCAGCACCAGCAGCGTCGCGATGCCGAGGATCACGAACGAGGCCATGCTGCGCATGACCGAGCCCACGGTCTCGGCGCGCTGCCTGCGGCGCTCCGCGTTCAGCAGGAACCCGGTCACCGGGCGGCCGCTGCCGTTGGCGCCGTCGTTGGCCATGCGCGCGATCAGCTGCGTGATCATCTTGCGGGTGATGGCCCGCAGGATGAGCGCGACGATGATGATGACCAGGATGCGGATCGGCGTCACCACGAGGGTTTCGCCGTGCCGGTCGAACCAGCTCGACACCTTGCCGTCCTGCTGTTCGTCGTCGGTGGCGGCGAGCAACATGGCCGGGAGTCCCGGTGCGAACACGTGCGGACCTCTCTGGTGCTGACTGGTGCTGGCTTGGTGCTGACCGGCCGGCTGGTGCGGGTCCGGGCTTGCGGACCGACGGCCGACCGACGGGTGACCGTCGGAGTCAAGAGCGTGGGCGGGCCCTACCACGGTAACGGCAGCCCGGGCGCGCCCGGGTCACAGCCCCGTCCACCGGGCGAGGAAGGCCAGAGTGTCGGCCGACAGTTCGACCGAGCGGGTGACGGACCGCTCCGCGTGGCCCACGTCGGACTCCGCGCGCAGCAGCACCGGCCGGCTGCCGGCTCCGAAGGTCTGCAGCGCCGCGCACATCTTGCGGGCGTGCAGGGGGTCGACGCGCGTGTCCCCCTCGAACACCGTGAAGAGGACGGCCGGGTACTCCACGCCCTCGGTGACGCGGTGGTACGGGGAGTAGCCCAGCAGCCAGTCCAGTTCCTCGGGCACCGCGACCGTGCCGTACTCGTCGGTCCACAGGCGGCCCAGGCCGGACAACTCGTAGCGCGCCATGTCGAGCAGCGGCGCCGAGCAGACCACCGCCGCGTACAGCTCGGGCCGCTGGGTCAGTGCGGCGCCGACCAGCAGGCCGCCGTTGGAGCCGCCGGAAATGCCCAGGCCGCCGGGTGCCGCCCAGCCGCGGGCGAGGAGGTGTTCGGCGGCGGCGTGGAAGTCGTCGAAGACGCGCTGCTTGTGCCCGCGCATACCCGCGCGGTGCCAGTCCTCGCCCTCCTCGCTGCCGCCGCGCAGGCAGGCGATGGCGTACACGCCGCCGGACTCGACCCAGGTCAGGACGCCCGCCGAGTAGCCGGGGGTCATGGGGATCGCGAAGCCGCCGTAGCCGTACAGGACGGTCGGGCGCGGGATGTCGGGGGCCGCCGTGGGGGAGACGACGAACATGCGTACGGCCGTGCCGTCCTTGGAGGTGTACTCCTCGACGCTCACGTGCACCTCGGGCACGTCGACGGTGCCCGGCGCGGTCGCCCACACCGAGACCTCCCCGTTCCGCGCGTCGTAGCGGTGCACCGCCGACGGCGTGCGGTAGTCGGACCAGCCGAACCACGCCTCGCAGCCGCCCTCCGGCCGTTCGACGAGCGCCCCTGTCGAGCCCAGCGCCGTCGCGGACCCGTCCGTGCCGAGCGGGACGGTGCCGGTACGGGCGCCGGTACGCAGGTCGTGCCGCGACATCTCGCCCACCGCGTGCCGCGTCCAGGCGGCCAGCAGCACCGGGGCGTCGCCCAGCTCGGGCCCGTCGAGGATCGCGTAGTCCTCCAGGACCGCCTCCGGGTCCTCGGGGACCAGGGTCGTCCACGCCGCCGGGCCGAGATCGGCGGCGGCCGGATCCACGAGGCAGATCCGGCCCCGCGGGGCGTCGAGGTCGGTGAAGAGGTAGAGGCGCCCGTCGCGCCCGGGATGCGCGCCGGTCCGCGCGTCGACGCCGACCTGCACGGGCCGCAGTACGGGTGCCTCCGGCGGTCCCGCCGCCAGGTCGGCGATCCACAGGTCGTTGCGCGGCGCGGTGCCCTCCGAAGCGCTGACGACCAGGTGGCGGCCGTCGTGCGAGACCGACATGCGGAAGAACGAGGTCTTGTCCTGGTCCGCCCCGAACACCTCGACGTCGGTGTCCGGGTCCGTGCCCAGCCGGTGCAGGTAGACGCGGCGGTGGTACTGCCGCTCGTCCTCGGGCACATGTTCGGGCGGGAGATTGCGCTGGAGGTACATGGCCTGCCCGCCGGGGAGCCAGGCGAGCGGGGATTCACGCGTTCGGGTGACCGGGCCGTCGACGGTCGCGCCGGTGGCGATGTCCATGACGTACATCTCGGATTCCTCGGTGCCGCCGCGGGACACGCGGTAGGCGAGGAGGTCCCCTTCGAGGGAGGGGCGCCAGTCGTCGAGCGTCGTCGTCCCGTCCGGGTCCAGGGCGACGGGGTCGACGAGCACCCGTTCGGCCCCGTCCGGACCGACCGTCACGAGAACCGCGTGCTCCTGGTCGGGCAGGCGCCTGCGGAAGAAGCAGCGGTCCCCGCGCCACAAGGGCGCTCCGACGGTCCCGGTGGCCAGAAGAGCGGCCACCCGGTCGCGAAACCGGTCCCTTTCGGACAGTTCGGAAGCCACTGTGGCGAAAATCTCGGCCTGCGCCCGGGACCATGCCCGGGTGGCCTCGGAAGAGGGATCCTCAAGCGGCCGAAAAGGGTCCGGGACAGGGCGTCCCGCAAGCACATCGACGGTGTCGGACCGGGGGGCGGGGGGATAGTCCGGGCGCGTCATGCCGGGATCCTAAACCCGCCCCGAGGGACCTACCCACAGGTGAACGGCGTGTGGCCTTGGGGATTCCTTGTAGCGCGAGGGGTAGGCGGGCAGCGACACTGGGATCCGATCGTCCCGGCGCGAGCCACGTGCCGCAGGCGTAAAAGGAGGCATTACGTGCCGCATTCACTGGTCCTCAACGCGTCGTACGAGCCCTTGTGCGTGGTTTCCGTACGGCGGGCACTCATTCTCGTGCTCAACAACAAGGCCACCTGCCTGGAGGAATCCGGCAGCATTCTGCACAGCGCCACCACAGAGATTCCGGTACCGAGCGTTGTTCGATTGACCCGATTTGTCCGAATCCCCTTTCGGGGCCAGGTGCCGCTCACCCGTCGTGCGCTCTTTGCGCGGGACGGTGGTCGTTGCGTGTATTGCGGGGGCGCCGCGACCAGCGTCGACCACGTCATTCCGCGCAGCCGGGGCGGGCAGCACACCTGGGAGAACGTGGTGTCGGCGTGCCGCCGCTGCAACCACGTCAAGAGCGACCGCTACATCGCGGAGCTGGGCTGGCGGATGCACCGCAAGCCGGCGCAGCCGAGCGGGCTCGCCTGGCGCATCATCGGAACGGGGTTCCGTGATCCGCGCTGGGAGCCATACCTCGCGCCATATGGGGCGGAGGAGTACGGGTTCGGGCGCTCCGACCACCAGCACCAGCACCAGCATTTCGACCATAGTGCCCGCAAGGGGCATTACGGCCAGTACGAAACTTACGACCAAGCCGCAAGCGCATAACGGCGGCGGGCCCTGCCGGACGAGGCAGAAGGTCCGCCGCCGTCGCCGTCTCCGAAGGGGTGCTCCGCACAAGCCGGCGCGCCCCTTCGGGCGACGCGCGCACGGAACAGCCCCGTCACGGGCCTCTCAGGTGCGATGCTCACGTGATGGAGCGCACGAGCACGGAGGACAAGGCCGCAACCGGGCCTGTCACCGGTGACCTGGCCAGACTCGCGGGGGCGTACGGCGTCGCGACCGAGCACCACGGCTGGCGCGGCGACGTCGTGTACGCCGACGAAGCCACCGTCCGCGCGGTCCTCGCCGCCCTCGGCGTCGACGCCGAGACCCCCGAAGCCGTACAGGCCGCGCTCGCGGCCCACGAGCTGACGCGACGTCAGCGCCTGATTCCCCCCGTCATCGTGACCCGCGCCGGCCGCGCCGAGACCTTCTCGGTGCACACCGAGCCGGGCGCCCGCCTCGAACTGTGGATCGAACAGGAGGACGGCGGCGTCCGCCGCGACCTCGCCGAGCGCTCCCGCCACCTGCCGCCCGCGGTGGACGGCCACGTGGTCCAGGAACGGGCGTACGCCCTCCCCGTCGACCTCCCCCTCGGCTGGCACACCCTGCACGCCCGCGTCCTGTCCGCCGACGACGTGCCGCGCGGCTCCGGCGGCGTCCCCGGCACCCGCACCGACGAACGCCACACCAGCGCCCCTCTCGCGGTCACCCCCGCGAGCCTGGAACCGCCCTCGGGCCGCTCCTGGGGATTCATGGTGCAGCTGTACTCGCTGCTGTCGCGCCGCTCGTGGGGCATCGGCGACCTCGTCGACCTCGCGGACCTGGCCGGCTGGTCGGCCCGCCGCCACGGGGCAGGCTTCGTGCTCGTCAACCCGCTGCACGCCGCGTCGCCGGTGGCCCCGGTCGAACCGTCGCCCTACCTCCCGGTCAGCCGGCGCTTCACCGACCCGATGTACGTGCGCGTCGAAGCGGTGCCGGAGTACGCGTACCTCAGCCCCGTAGAACACGCCGTCGCCGAGGAACTGCGGCTGCGCACCGGCGACTTGGAGCACGCCGCGACCGACAACACCACCGGCACGACGACCGCCACCGCGGTGGGCGCCGGCACCGGCGCCGCGGACATCGCCGACACCGGGGCCCGCGGCTCCGGCGAGCGCCTGGACCGCGACCGGGTACGCACCGCGAAGCGCGAGGCCCTGGCCATGGTTCACCGGGTGCCGCGCAGCCCCGGACGCGAGGCGGCGTACCGCGCGTTCCTCGCCACCGAGGGGCGCTGGCTCGACGACCACGCCACGTGGTGCGCGCTGGTCGAGGAGTATGGCCCGAACTGGCACGACTGGCCCGAGGAACTGCACGACCCCGACGGCCCCGGCGTCCGCCAGGCCCGGCGCCGCCTCTCCGCCGCCGTCGACTTCCACCGCTGGTGCCAGTGGATCGCCGACGGCCAGCTCGCCGACGCGCAGCGCACCGCCCGCGACTCGGGCATGCCGCTCGGCGTCGTCCACGACCTCGCGGTCGGCGTGCACCCGGACGGCTCGGACGCGTGGATCCTCGGCTCGGCCCGGGGCGGCGAGGTGCTGGCCCTCGGCGCGTCCGGCGGGGCACCCCCGGACGCCATGAACGCCTTCGGCCAGGACTGGAGCCAGCCGCCGTGGCACCCCGTGCGGCTCGCCGAGGCGGGGTACGCCCCCTACCGCGAACTCCTGCGCGCCGTCTTCCGCAACGCGGGTGCGGTCCGCGTCGACCACATCCTCGGCATGTTCCGCTTCTGGTGGATCCCGCGCGGCAACCGCCCCGACCGGGGCGCGTACGTCCGCTACGACCACGAGGCGATGGTCGGCATCCTCGCTCTGGAGGCCCACCGCGCGGGCGCCGTCGTCGTCGGCGAGGACCTGGGCACCGTCGAGCCGTGGGTGCGCGACTACCTGCGCGAGCGCGGCATCCTGGGCACGTCGGTCCTGTGGTTCGAGCAGAACGACGAAGGCCCGATGCCTCCCGAGAACTGGCGTGCGCTGTCCCTCGCCACCGTGACCACCCACGACCTGCCGCCCACCGCCGCCCGCCTCGGCGGCGAACACGTGGACCTGTGGGCGGAGTTGGGGTTGCTGGCCACGGACATCGACAGTGCCCGGGCGGACGCGGACCGGGACCGCGACGGGTGGCTCGACCTGCTGCGCTCCCGCGGGCTGCTGCGGCCGGGGGCGGGGGAGCGGGAGACGGTGGAGGCGCTGCACCGCCTTCTGGTGCGGGCGCCGTGCCGGATGCTCGGGGTCTGGCTGCCGGACGCGGTGGGGGACCGCCGCCCGCAGAACCTCCCGGGAACGTCGCGGGAGTACCCCAACTGGCTCCTGCCGGTCGCCGATTCGGCGGGCCGGAAGGTGCTGCTCGAAGACCTCACCGCGAGTGCGCGGGCGGCCTCGCTCGCCAGAGTGCTGCGCGGCCTGTGAACACCTCGGCCGCGCAGCACTCCGAAAACCGCTGTCGGCGAACTACCGGAACCGCTACGGGTTCTTGTTGCCGCCCTTGCGCATGATGTCGGGGAGCGACACCAGGAACGCGATCACCGCGAAGAGCAGGATCGGCAGCCCGACGAAGTAGCCGAGCGTCTCGCCGATGCTCAGACCGGGGCCCGGGTCGTCGCCGTCGTCCCGCGTCAGGGCGAACGCCGGGGACGAGATGAGCAGCATGAGCGTAACGCCGGCCGCGACCGTGCCGGCACGCAGTGCATTCCTGTTGACCACGGTCCTACCGTACTCGCCGGTGTCCCGGCCTGCCCCACCGGGGGAGCCGCGAGAGTGACGCGGGCGGCCGCCGGCCGCCGCCGGACGCGACGCGAGCGGTGCCGCCCCGGGCTGTGGACGGTCCGACGCAGGACAAGCCGGACCTGTGCTACAACCCCCTGGAGTGGGGGCTCGTTTCGGGGCTGTGGACAACTCGCGGACAACGCGCGGACAGCTAGCGGACAACACGGCGCCCGCACCCGCTCCGGGGTGACCCTGGGGCCACTCGGAACGGGCGCGGGCGCCGCCAGTGCGGTGACCGCACTAGGCCGTGTCCTTCGAATACCGCCCGCGGCGCCTCGGCACCGCACGCCGCGAGATCCGCAGGACACGACTCCAGCCGCAGGCCTACGCCGAGGCGCGGTCCTTCTCCTGGGCGCGCAGCGCTCGGGCGACGCCGTCGCGGCTCTCGACCACGAGGCGGCGCAGCGCCGGCACCCGGTCCGCGGCGTCGAGCCAGGCGTCCGTGCGGTCGAGGGTCGCCTGCGAGACCTGGACGGACGGGTAGAAGCCCATCACGATCATCTGGGCGATCTCGTTGGTGCGCTCCTCCCAGATCCCGGCGATCGCGTCGAAGTAGCGGTCCGTGTACGCCGCGAGCAGGTCGCGCTGGTCCGGCTGCACGAAGCCGCCGATGACAGCACCCTGTGTGGCGTTCGGCAGCGCGTCCGACTCGACGACCGAGGCCCACGCCTCGTCCTTCGCCTCGCGCGTCGGCCGCGCCGCCAGGCAGGCCGCCGCGTTCCGCGCGCCCGCGGCCGTGTCGTCGCGCAGGCGCTCGGCCTCGATCGCCGCGGCGTCCGCCGCGCCGACCGCCACCAGGCGCTGGAGCAGCGACCAGCGCAGGTCGGTGTCGACCGCGAGGCCGTCCACCGTCTCGGTGCCGTCGAGCAGCCCCTTCAGCAGCGCGATCTGGTCGTCGGTGACCGCCACCGTGGCCAGGCAGCGCGCCCAGGCGAGCTGGTGGTCGCTGCCGGGTGCCGAGGAACGCAGGTGGCCGAGTGCCGCCTCGGCCAGGCGCGCGAGCCCGGTGGGCCGCCACGCCGGGTCGGCGTACAGCTCCAGCGCGCTGATCAGCTGGCGGTGCAGCGAGCCGACGATGTTGATGTCCTTCTCCTGCCCGATGCCGGACAGCACCAGGGGCAGGTAGTCGCGCGTCGCCATCTCCGCGTCGCGCGTCATGTCCCAGGCAGCGGCCCAGCACAGCGCGCGCGGGAGCGGGTCGGCGAACTCGCCGATCGCCGACGTCACGACTGCGAGCGAGTGCGCGTCGAGGCGGATCTTGCAGTACGTCAGGTCGTCGTCGTTCAGCAGCACGACGTCGGGCCGTGCCCGGCCCACGAGTTCGGCGACCTCGGTGCGCGGCCCGGAGACGTCCAGCTCGACCCGGTGGGAGCGTACGAGCCCCTCCGAGGTGCGGTTGTAGAAGCCGATCGCCATCCGGTGCGTGCGGATGGTCGGCCACGCCTCCGGTGCCTCCTGGAGCACCGCGAAGGACGTGATGGCGCCCGACCCGTCCACGGTGATCTCGGGCCGCACGGTGTTGATGCCGGCCGTCTGGAGCCACTCGGCCGACCACGCGGACAGGTCGCGGCCCGAAGTCTCCTCCAGGGCCGTCAGGAGGTCCCCGAGCGTCGTGTTGCCCCACGCGTGCCGCTTGAAGTACGTGCGCACGCCGGCCATGAACTGGTCGCTGCCGACGTACGCGACGAGCTGCTTGAGGACCGAGGCGCCCTTGGCGTAGGTGATGCCGTCGAAGTTGACCTCGACGTCCTCCAGGTCCCGGATGTCCGCGAAGATCGGGTGCGTGGAAGGGAGTTGGTCCTGCCGGTAGGCCCACGTCTTCATGCGGTTGCCAAACGTCGCCCACGCGTGCTTCCAGCGCGTGACCTCCGCCTGGCAGCGGATCGACGCGTAGGTGGCGAACGACTCGTTGAGCCAAAGGTCGTCCCACCACTGCATGGTGACCAGGTCGCCGAACCACATGTGCGCGAGCTCGTGCAGGATCGTCTCCGCGCGCACCTCGTACGACGCGTCGGTCACCTTCGACCGGAAGACGTAGTCCTCCAGGATCGTCACGCAGCCCGCGTTCTCCATCGCGCCCGCGTTGTACTCCGGCACGAAGAGCTGGTCGTACTTCGCGAACGGGTAGGGGAAGTCGAACTGTTCGAGGAAGTAGTCGAAGCCCTGCTTCGTGACGTCGAAGATCTTGTCGGCGTCCAGGAACTCGGCGAGCGACGCGCGGCAGAAGACCCCGAGCGGGACGACCGTGCCGTCCGCGGCCGTGTAGGAGTCGTGCACCGCGTGGTAGTGCCCGGCGACCAGGGCGGTGATGTACGTCGAGATCCGCGGCGTCGGCGCGAACCGCCACACTGCCGCGCCGTTGCGCTCCAGCGCCGGGATCGGGTCGGGCGTCGGCGAGTTGCTGACGACCTGCCAGTCGTCCGGCGCCGAGATGCTGAAGGCGAACGACGCCTTGAGGTCCGGCTGTTCGAAGTTGGCGAAGACGCGGCGCGCGTCGGCGACCTCGAACTGCGTGTAGAGGTAGGTCTTCGAGTCCACCGGGTCGACGAAGCGGTGCAGGCCCTCGCCGGTGTTCATGTACGCGCACGAGGCGATGACGCGCAGTTCGTTCTCCGCGGCGAGCCCGTCCAACCGGATGCGGCTGTCCGCGAAGACCTTCGCCGGGTCGAGTGCGGTGCCGTTGAGGCTCACCGACTCGACCGACGGCGCGACCAGGTCGATGAACGTCGAGGCGCCCGGCTCGGCGCACGAGAACCGCACGGTCGTCTCGGACGCGAACGTCGGCCCGGTGCCGGTCAGGTCGAGGGCGACGTCGTAGGTGTCGACGGTGAGGATCCGGGCCCGCTCGCGGGCCTCTTCACGGGTGAGGTTGGTACCGGGCACGCCGGTCGTCTCCTTTGCGGTCGGTGGATCGGTGGCGGTCAGGCGGAGCGCCCGGCGGACGCGTCCTTGGCCCGGGCCCGCAGCGCCCGGGCGGCGTCGTCGCGGCGCTCCATGACCAGGCGGCGCAGGGCCGGGGCCCGCCGGTCGTCGGCGAGCCAGTCGTCGGTACGCCGCAGCAGCTCCGGCGAGACGTCCCACATCGGGTAGAGCCCGACCACGATGCGCCGGGCGATCTCGATCGAACGCTCGGCCCAGACGCGGTCGAGCGCCGCGAAGTACGGCTCGGTGTACGGCGCGAGGTGCGCGGGCGCGGAGGTGCGGTTGAAGCCCCGGATGACGGCGTCGACCATGGCGTTCGGCAGCTCGTCCGACTCGACGACCGAGCGCCACGCCTCCGCGTTGGCCTCGGGCGAGTCGACGGCGGCACGGCACGCCGCGGCGTGCTGGCGCCCCGCGGCGGTGTCGTCGCCGGACAGCACCGAGTCGATGTCGGTCACGTCGGCGAAGCCCTCGACCGCGAGCGTCTCGGTGATGAGCCAGGTCAGCTCCTTGTCGACGACCAGCCCCTCGACCTCGTCCTCGCCCGCCACCAGGGACCGCAGGAACGCCAGGCCGTCCTCCCCGGTCGCGGTACGCCCGAAGCAGCGCGCCCAGGCGAGCTGGTGGTCGCCGCCCGGCTGCGCCGCCCGCAGTTCGCGCAGCGCCCCGGCGGCGAGCCGCGCGCGGCCCTCCGCACGCCACGCGGGGTCGGCGTAGTGCTCCAGCGCCGACTCGGCCTGCTCCAGCACCATCTGCACGACCGCGATGCGCGACTCGCCCGACGCGTGGCGCAGCACCAGGTCCACGAACTCCCGGGCGGGCAGCTCGGCGTCGCGGGTGAGGTTCCACATCGCCGACCAGATGAGCGCACGGGCGAGGGAGTCGTCGACGTCCGAGAGGCGGGCCAGCGCGGTCGCGGCCGACACGTCGTCGAAGGCGATCTTGCAGTAGGTCAGGTCGTCGTCGTTGAGCAGGATCAGGGCGGACCGGGGGTGGCCGGCGAGTTCCGGGACCTCGGTGCGCACTCCGGTGACGTCGACCTCGACGCGCCGTACCCGGGCCAGGCGCCCCGAACCGTCGTCGTCGAAGCAGCCGATGGCGATGCGGTGCGGACGCGGCGGCTCGCCCTCCTGGAGCACCGCGAAGGAGGTGACGGTGCCGGACGCGTCCACCTCGACCTCCGGCACGAGGCGGTTCATGCCGGTGGTCTCCAGCCATGCCTTGGACCACGTCGACAGGTCGCGCCCGCTGGACGCCTCCAGCGCCGAAAGCAGGTCCTCCAGGCCGGTGTTGCCGTAGGCGTGCCGCGCGAAGTACTGCCGCGAGCCGGCGTAGAACGCGTCCTTGCCGACGTAGGCGACCAGTTGCTTGAGGACCGAGGCGCCCTTGGCGTACGTGATGCCGTCGAAGTTCAGCATCGCGTCCTCGAGGTCGCGGATGTCGGCGACGATCGGGTGCGTGGTGGGGAGTTGGTCCTGCCGGTAGGCCCACGCCTTGCGGCGGATGGCGAAGGAGACCCACGAGTCCTCGTACTCGGTGGCCTCGGCGACGGCCGCGGTGCCCATGTAGTCGGCGAACGACTCCTTGAGCCACAGGTCGTCCCACCAGGTCATGGTGACCAGGTCGCCGAACCACATGTGGGCCATCTCGTGCAGCACGGTGTTGGCGCGGCCTTCGTACGCGGCCTCGGTCACCTTGGAGCGGAAGACGTACTCGTCGCGGAAGGTGACGCAGCCGGGGTTCTCCATCGCGCCGATGTTGTACTCCGGCACGAAAACCTGGTCGTACTTGCCGAAGGGGTACGGCAGCGCGAAGCGGTCCGCCCGGTGGAAGAACGCGAACCCGGCCTTGGTCTGCCCGAGCAGCCGCTCCGCGTCGAGGTGTTCGGCGAGCGAGGCGCGGCACAGCAGGCCCAGCGGGATGGTCACGCCGCCGTCCTCGTAGACGTCGCGCACGACGTGGTAGGTGCCGGCCGCCAGCGCGGTGATGTACGTCGAGATGCGCTCGGTCGGCACGAACCGCCAGCGGGCCACCCCGTCGCGGACCGGCTCGCGGGACGCCTCGGCGGCGTTCGACACGACGGTCCACTCCTCCGGGGCGTCCACCGTAAACGTGAACGACGCCTTCAGGTCCGGCTGTTCGAAGTCCGCGTACAGCCGCCGGGCATCGGCGGGTTCGAAGTGCGTGTACGTGTAGACGCCGCCGTCCGCCGGGTCCTCGAAGCGGTGCAGGCCCTGTCCGGTCCGGCTGTACGCGCACGTCGCGACGACCCGCAGCTCGTTCTCCGCGGCCAGCCCGTCGAGCGCGACGCGCACGCCGTCGAAGACCTCGGCCGGGTCGAGGGCCCGCCCGTTGAGGGTCACCTCGTGCACCTCGGGGGCCAGCAGGTCGGCGAAGGTCGCGGCGCCCGGCTCGGCGCAGTTGAACCGGATGACCGTCTCGGACCGGAACGTGGCCGGGCCGGTCGTCAGGTCGAGGGCGATGTCGTACGCCTCGACGTCGATCAGCCGGGCGCGCTCGCGGGCCTCGTCGCGCGTCAGGTTCCTCCCGGGCACGGGTCACGCTCCCTTGTGTCTCAGCCTGTGTCTGGGTCCGTCACCGCTGGTGTTCGCGACGGCCACCGCTGTGCCTCCTGATCCTTTCACGGCGCCGCGGATCGGCGGCGTCGATGTGGAATGGCGCGTAAGGGGGCGCGGTTGCAGGGTTGAGGAGGCGTATGCCACCGCCGTGATGTGGAAGGAACGAGGACTTGACGACCGTTGAGCGTGACCAAGCGGATTTCTGGTTCGACCCGCTGTGCCCGTGGGCCTGGATGACCTCGCGCTGGATCCTCGAGGTCGAGAAGGTGCGTCCCGTCGACGTCACCTGGCACGTGATGAGCCTGTCGGTGCTCAACGAGAACCGGGACGACATTCCGGAGCAGTACAAGGAGATGCTCCAGCGCGGCTGGGGCCCGGTGCGCGTGTGCATCGCCGCCGAGCAGAAGTACGGCAACGAGGCGCTGCTGCCGCTCTACACCGCGATGGGCAACCGCCGGCACCCGGGCGGGCGGGACTTCGACCGCGCGACGATCGAGGAGGCCCTCGAGGAGGCCGGGCTGCCCAAGGACCTCGCGGACGCCGCGGACTCCACCGACTACGACCAGGCGCTGCGCGAGTCGCACAAGCAGGGCATCACCCTTGTGGGTGAAGACGTCGGTACGCCGGTCGTGTCGGTCAACGGCGTGGCGTTCTTCGGCCCGGTCGTGACGCCGGCCCCCAAGGGCGAGGCCGCGGGCCGGCTCTGGGACGGCTGCGTACTGGTCGCGAGCACGCCGGGCTTCTACGAGCTCAAGCGCACGCGCACCGAGGGCCCTGTCTTCGACTGACTCGCGGACGGGCACGAGACCGGAGCAAAGGGGCCGCGAGGCGGGCATCGTCCGCCCGCGGCCCTCTGCGTACGCCTGCGAATGCATGCCATGCTCGGACCCGGCGACACCATGAAGCGCCTGTACCACGGATCGTGACATAAGCCAATAAACTGGACAGATGACCGCGCCTGAACGCTCCAGACCCCTGGTACGCACGGCCCGCCGCGGCCGACCGGACCCGCGCACGCCCAACGGCAACGCGCCCTTCGGATCGCGCCGTCCGGGTGTCCGCGACCGGGTGTTCTCCGTGGCCCTGCGTCCCACGGCGGTGTTCTGGCGCGTCGTCGGCCTGCGGCACAGCGCCGCCACGCTGCGGCACTACTACGGGCGTACCGGCACCGACTTCCCGGTCGACCCCGAGGGCCCGCTCGGCACCGCGCCCTTTCGGCGGGTCGCCGACCGGCACTTGGCGGAATGGCGCGGCCTGGCCCTGGCCCGCTGGCGCGAGAGCGGGGGCACGGAACGCGAGTTCGACGTGACGACGAACTGGCACGGCGTGCGGATCGGCCGGGGCGACGACCTGGACTGGTGGCTGGCGCTGCGCGGTCTGCAGTACCGCATCACCGGACGCCTCGACATCGCGGCTGACAACTCCGGCGACTCCGGCGACTCCGCGAACTACGACGGCTCCGACGACCGCTCCGCGGACGCCGCGACGGCCGCCGGCGCCGGTCCCGCGGTCCGGGTGGTCTACGAGGTCGAGATCTACAAGGACTGGGGGTTCGACAAGGGCGAGGACGAGTACGGCCTGTCGTTCACCCCGCTGGCCCGCCTGCACGAGGCCGGACTGGCCCGCGAATACTCCGTGGTCGGCCGCAGCAGGCCGCTCGTCTGGACGTCGCCGTCGGACTGAGCGGGCCGGCGCGGGCGCGTGCGGCCCACGTTTCCGTCGCACACCCACGCCCTAATGTTGGGCGCAGCGAAACGACCCCGCGCGATTGGCGCGCGCGGGGTCGTTTCCGGCCTGACTGAAGCTGACGTTGGGAAGACGATCAGTTCGAAAGGCCCCGGAGGTCACGTCCCTCCGGAATCTGCGGTGCGGACTGCGCAGTTGCCCGGACTCGCAAGCTGCTCAGGCCGGCAAGTTGCCCGGGCGGACAAGTTGCCCGGACCGGCAAGTTGCTCAGACGAGCGCGCCGGCCGCCTTCGCCTTGGTGAAGCGGGCGGCGACGTCCTGCCAGTTGACGATCTTCCACATGGCGTCGACGAAGTCCGGCTTGACGTTCTTGTACTGCAGGTAGAACGCGTGCTCCCAGGCGTCGAACACGAGCAGCGGGACCGCGCCCTGGCCGATGTTGCCCTGGTGGTCGTACACCTGCTCGACGATCAGGCGCTGACCCAGTGGCTCCCAGGCCAGCACGCCCCAGCCCGAACCCTGCGTGGTGGCCGTGGCCTTGGTGAGCTGGTTCTTGAACTTGTCGAAGCCGCCGAGGTTCTCCTCGATCGCTTCGCGGAGCTCGCCCTCGGCGCCGTCCTTGCCGGGCTCACCGCCCCCGTCGCCGGACATGTTCGTCCAGTAGATCGAGTGCAGCACGTGGCCGGCCAGGTGGAACGCGAGCGTGCGCTCGAGGCCGACGATGCCGCCGAGCTGGTCCTTGTCCCGCGCCTCGGCCAGCTGGTCGAGCGTGTCGTTCGCGCCCTTGACGTACGCCGCGTGGTGCTTGTCATGGTGCAGCTCGATGATCTGGCCGCTGATGACAGGCTCCAGTGCCGCGTAGTCGTACGGGAGCTCGGGCAAGGTGTAGGTCATCAGTTCCTCCGAGACGTTTTCAATTGCAAGTTACTTGCAACTGAAGATCCTACGCAAGAAACCTATTCCCGCTCCTGAGGGGTGACCTTGCGGCGCGCCGGACGTAGCGTTCCCGAAGACGCGGCAGCGACGCAGCAGCAGCGCGGCAGCGACATGACAGAGACCTGGCAGTGGGGCCAGTGGAGAAGGGTTGCCCGGCATGACACAGCAGGCGGAGACCACGGGGGCCGCGACGTCCGCACAGGGGACGGCGGTCACGGTGCACGACACCATCCACATCGGCGGCGCGTGGGTGCCCTCGACCGGCAGCGGCGTCATCGAGGTGGTCGACCCGGTCACCGAGACCGTGCACGCGACCGTCCCCGAAGGCACCCCGGAGGACGTGGACCGGGCGGTCGCCGCGGCCCGCCGCGCCTTCCCCGGGTGGGCCGCGACACCGCCCGCGGAGCGCGCCGCGCACCTGGCCAAGGTCCGCGACCTGCTGGCCGAGCGCACCGGCGAGATGGCCGAGGCGGTCACGCGCGACATCGGCGCGCCCGGCCCGCTCGCGCAGCGCGTGCACGTCGGCCTGCCCATCGGCGTGCTCGGCACGTTCGTGCGCCTCGCGGAGGAGTTCGCGTGGGAGGAGCGCATCGGGAACTCGCTGGTGGTCCGCGAACCCGTCGGCGTGGTCGGCGCCATCACGCCGTGGAACTTCCCGCTGCACCAGATCACCAACAAGCTCGGCCCCGCGCTCGCGGCGGGCTGCACGGTGGTGCTCAAGCCCAGCGAGGTCGCGCCGTCGGCGGCGTACGTCTTCATGGAGATCCTCGACGCGGCCGGCATCCCGGCGGGCGTGGTCAACCTGGTGTCCGGCACCGGGCCCGTCGTCGGCGAGGCGATCGCGTCGCACCCGGGCGTCGACATGGTGTCGTTCACCGGCTCGACGCGGGCCGGTACTCGCGTCGCTGCGCTCGCCGCACCGACCGTCAAGCGCGTGGCCCTGGAACTGGGCGGCAAGTCGGCGAACGTGATCCTGCCCGGGGCCGACCTGGAGGCCGCGGTCAAGGCCGGGGTCAACGGCGCGTACCTCAACTCCGGGCAGGCCTGCAACGCGCTGACCCGCATGCTCGTGCACCGCGACGACCACGACCGCGCGGTCGAGTTGGCGGCCGCGGCCGCACGTGCGCTGGACGGCAAGCTCGGCCCGCTCGTGTCGTCCCTGCAGTTCGAGCGCGTGCAGGGCTACATCGAGCGCGGTGTCGACGAGGGCGCGGTCCTCGCGGCCGGCGGACCGGGGCGTCCCGACGGGGTGGACGCGGGCTACTTCGTGCGTCCGACGGTCTTCGCCAACGTGTCCAACGACATGGCCGTCGCCCGCGAGGAGATCTTCGGACCGGTCCTGTCGATCCTGCCCTACGACGACGAGGCCGACGCCGAGCGCATCGCGAACGACACGTCGTACGGCCTCGGCGGCGCGGTGTGGGCCGGGACGCAGGAAGAGGGCCTGGCCTTCGCCCGCCGGATCCGCACCGGCCAGGTGGACGTGAACGGCGGCGCCTTCAACCCCCTTGCCCCGTTCGGCGGTTACAAGCAGTCGGGCAACGGCCGCGAGCTCGGCAGGTACGGCCTGGAGGAGTACCTGGAGGTCAAGTCGATCCAGCTCTGACCCGCACGCCCCGCCGAGGGGCGCACGAGACCCGTTGTGCGGTGCCCGACAACGAACCCGCCGGTACGTTGTCGGGCACCGGCATGAACGGTCGTTAACGCGTTCGGTACGTTCGCCTGGTCCCGCAACTGAACCTTGAGTGTGGAGTCCTCGTGAGCACTGCCCTGCCCGGTACGTCCCTGCCGGTACTGGCCGACCTCGTCCCCGCCCGCGCCTTCCGCGGCGCGACCGTACGCGACGCCGCCCTCGTCGTCGGCGCCGCCGGATTCGTCGGCCTCGCCGCCCAGCTCTCGGTGCCCGTCCCCGGCTCGCCCGTGCCGGTCACCGGCCAGACCTTCGCCGTGCTCCTCGCCGGCACCGCACTCGGCGCGTGGCGCGGCGTGGCCGCGATGGCGCTGTACCTCGCGGCCGGCGCCGCGGGGATGCCGTGGTTCGCGGAGGGCTCCTCCGGCACCGGCATGCCGACCCTCGGCTACGTCATGGGCTTCGTGCTCGCCGCCGGTCTCGCGGGAGCGCTGGCCCGGCGCGGCGCCGACCGCGGGCCGCTGGGCACCGCGGCGGTGATGCTGGCCGGGAACGCGGTCATCTACGCGGTGGGCCTGTCGTACCTCGCCCACGACCTCGGCATCAGCCTGTCGCAGGCGTACGAGATCGGCATGGAGAAGTACCTGCTCGGCGACGGCCTCAAGATCGCCCTGGCGATGGGGCTGCTGCCCGCCGCGTGGCGGTTGGCCGGCCGCCGCGGCTGAACCGCGGGGACGGCGGCCGACCGGACCGCCGCAGGATCACGAGGGGCCCTTCCGCCGCACCGCGGAAGGGCCCTTTGCCGTGGGCCGCGCAATACGCCGCGGACTCTTCCGGCGCCGGGAGCGCGGGGCCTACGATCCGCGCCATGAACACCGGGATTGCACGGCGCGCTGTCTGGGCCGGCACCATCACGGCCTTCCTTCTCGTTGCCGGATTCGGCAACCAATGGTTGTGGGAAGAGATCAACGAGCACCACGACGCCGGCCCGAACTCCGGCTGGCACATCCTGGCTTGGCTCAGCACGCCGCACTGGGTCGTCGACACCGGCGGCGCCTTCGAAGGCATGGAGGACCGGCAGGTCTTCGGCGGTCTGCTGGGTGCCGTCGGCCTCGTCATCGCCGTCGGCCTGGTGATCAGCGCCTCGGCCCGCCGCGAGGGTTTCCCGGTGTTCGTGACCGGCTGGTTCTCGCTGGTCGCCGGCGGCGCCGTCTACGGACTGGTGCACTACCTGATCTCCGGCACCGGCCTGGGTGTCAACGCACTGTCCGGCGACAGCGAAGGTCGTACGTTGTCGAGCACCCTCGGGGTCCTCGCGCTCGGCGGCGGCTACGGCCTGCTGGTGGGCTGGATCGTCGGCCTGGCCTGCGTGTTCGCCACCGCCGGCGGCGGTCCCGCCGGGTACGGCTCCGCGTTCCCCTCCTACCAGCCCCCGCCGCCGAGCGACCGCGGCTACTGAGCCGCACCGGCCCACCGACCCGACCCCGCGATGTGAGATCCGGCCGACGGCCTGAGAGACTGCCCCCATGCGTGTTTACCTCGGCTCCGACCACGCCGGCTACGACCTCAAGAAGCACCTCATCGAGTGGCTGAACGCCAACGGCCACGAGGCCGTCGACGTCGGCCCGGCCGTCCAGGCGGAGGCGTACGACTACCCCGTCTTCTGCCTGCGCGCCGGCGAGGCCGTCGCCAAGGACCCCGGCTCGCTCGGCGTCGTGATCGGCGGCTCCGGCAACGGCGAGCAGATCGCCGCCAACAAGGTCAAGGGCATCCGCGCCGCCCTCGTGTGGCGCGAGGACATCGCCGCCCTCGCGCGCGAGCACAACAACGCCAACGTCATCAGCCTGGGTGCGCGCATGCACACCGAGGACGAGGCGGCCAAGTTCGTGCAGGTGTTCCTGGACACCCCGTTCTCCGACGCGCCGCGGCACATCAAGCGCATCGACCAGATGAGCGCGTACGAGACCACCGGCGAGCTTCCGCCGCTGCCGTAGCGGCCGGTCCGCCGCGGGCCGACCCTCGCCCGACGGCCTCGACACGTCCCCCCACGCTCCGCACCGACCCTCACTGACGGCCCGACCGCAGGTGTTCCGCACCTGCGCCGGGCCGTCGGCGTCTCCGCGCGCACGGGCCGGAAGGCCGGCCCGGGGTGTCGGTCCGGTCGGCTAACTTTGCCGGTACGGTCCGCCCGGCCGCCCCGTGCGGCCGACGCGCCGCCGACCTGCCGCCGCCCGCTTCCGAAAGGGGAGCACGTGCCCGAGGGCCACACGATCCACCGCCTCGCCGCGGAGCACACCCGGCGCTTCGCCGGCCGCGAGGTCGCGCTCTCCAGCCCGCAGGGCCGGTTCGCCGACGCCGCCGCCCTGCTCGACGGCTCCGAACTCGTCGGTGCCGAGGCCCACGGCAAACACCTCTTCCTGGAGTTCCCCGGCGAGCGCTGGATCCACGTGCACCTCGGCATAGCGGGGGTGTTCCGCTTCGGCGAGTTCGCCGCGGGCGGGGAGCCCGGTCCGGTGGTCGGCGTCGTGCGCCTGCGCATGGTCGGCGAGGACGGCTGGGCCGACCTGCGCGGCCCCAACACCTGCGAGATCGTGACCCTCGCCCAGAAGAACGCGCTGCACGCCCGCCTCGGCCCCGACCCGCTGCGCCCCGACGCCGACCCCGACGAGGCCTGGCAGCGCATCTCGCGCAGCGGCAAGTCGATCGCCGAACTGCTCATGGACCAACGGGTGCTGGCCGGAGTCGGCAACGTCTACCGGGCCGAGGCGCTCTTCCGCGCCCGCCTCGACCCGCACCGCGAGGGCCGCCTCGTCAAGCGCCGCGCGTGGGACGCGATTTGGGCGGACCTCGTCGACCTGATGGCCGAGGGCGTGCGCGTCAACCGCATCGACACCGTGCGCCCCGAGCACACCCCCGAGGCGATGGGCCGCGAGCCGCGCAAGGACGACCACGGCGGCGAGGTGTACGTCTACCGCCGCACCGGCATGCCCTGCCTGGTCTGCAACACCAAAGTGCGTATCGAGGAACTGGCCGGGCGGAACCTCTTCTGGTGCCCCAAGTGCCAGCCCAAGGCCCGCCGCCGTGCCGCGTCGACCGCGCTGACGGGGGCGGCCGCCGCGGCCGCGACGCCGCGACCGGCGGGGGCGGCGACGGCCCGCCGGCGCTGACGTTTCGGCTCCGCCGACCGGGCGGCGTCGCTGACTATCCGGAGACAAATCGACTTTGACTCGGATTTTCTCCGGGTACGTCCGGATGTGCCTGGGCGGCCCGTCCGACGCTCCGTCGACGTGACGCGATGGGCTGGGTAAGGTCGCGCAATGGCGGAGACGAGGGAGTCGCGGCCCCGGCGATTCGCCCGTCGGGGAAGGAAGTTGGCATTCTGGGCCCGGCACACGCTGCTGCCCTCGGACCGCTTCTTCCTGGTCGCGCTGCTCGCCCTGGTCACCCTCTGCGGACTGCTGCCCTCGGTGGACGACGCGTGGTTTCCGGTCACGACCCTCGTCGTCCCGCTGTTCGTCGGCGGCCTCGTCCTGCGCATGGCGAGCCTGCTCCTGCTGTACGCGGCGACGGCAGGCGTCCTGGTCGCGCTGGAGCGCGTGCACGGCACCGGTGTCGTACGGCCCGGCGCCGTCGTGGTCGTCGCGCTGGTGGCGTTCATGGTCGTGTTCGTCGCGCGCAAGCGGACCCGGCTCGGACTCCAGGGCACGCGCGGCGAGACAATGCTCTTCGACCTGCGCGACCGTCTGCGCGCGCACGGCCTGGTGCCCGAACTGCCGCCGCAATGGCATACCGACGTGGTCCTGCGCCCGGCCGGAGGCCAGGCGTTCTCCGGCGACTTCGTGGTGGCGACCCGCGGCCGGCGCGGCGGCCGCACGCTGGAGATCGCCCTCGTCGACGTGTCGGGCAAGGGGCTCGACGCCGGCACCCGGGCGCTCCTGCTGTCCGGCGCGTTCGGCGGACTCATCGGATCGCTGGCCCCGCGCGGGTTCCTGCGCGCCGCCAACGACTATCTGCTGCGCCAGGGTTGGGACGAGGGCTTCGCGACCGCCGTGCACGTGGCCATCGACCTGGAGACCGGCGAGTACGAGCTGATCTCCGCGGGCCACCCGCCCGGCGCGCACTGGGTCGCCGCGTCCGGCATCTGGGAGGTGCGCGAGGCCGAGGGGCCGCTGCTGGGCGTCATCCCCGGCTCGACGTACGAGGGCGTCACCGGCGTGCTCGGCCCCGGCGACGCCCTGCTGCTGTTCACCGACGGCATGGTCGAAGTGCCGGGCCAGGACATCAGCGTCGGGATCGACCGGCTGCTCGGCGAGGCGGACAAACTCGTCGCCGACGACTTCGCGGACGGCGCGCGGCGGATCGCCGACTCGGCGAGCGGCAACGTCGCCGACGACCGGGCCGTGGTCCTCATCCGCCGGCACGGCAACCTCTGAGCCGCGCGGTCGAGCCGCACGCTTGAGCCGCGCGTTCGAGCCGCGCACACAGCACCGAGGCCGGTTGCCGGACGACCTGCGGGGTCGTCCGGCAACCGGCCTCGGCACGTGCGGCGGAACGCCGCCGGGATCAGGCGAGCCGGCTCTCGATCGCGGCCACCAGCGCCGGGTCGTGCGGGTCGGTCGTCGGGCGGAACCGGCCGACCACCGAGCCGTCCGCGGCGACGAGGAACTTCTCGAAGTTCCACTGGACATCGCCGGCCGCGCCCTCGGCGTCGGCGGTCTCGGTCAGCGCGGCGTACAGCTGGTGGCGGCCGTCGCCGTTGACGTCGATCTTCTCGGTCAGCGGGAACGAGACGCCGTAGGTCGTCGAGCAGAACTCCTGGATCTCCTCCGCGGAGCCGGGCTCCTGCCCCATGAACTGGTTGCAGGGCACGCCCACGACGGTGAAGCCCCGCCCGGCGTACTCCTTCTGGAGCTCCTCCAGGCCCGTGTACTGCGGCGTCAGGCCGCACTTGGACGCGACGTTGACGACCAGCGCGGTCTTGCCGCCGGTCAGGTCGCCGAGGGTGCCGGAGGTGCCGTCGAGGCGGGCGATGGACGTGTCGAGCAGGCTCACAGCCGCTCTCCCTTCCTTGTTTCCCCGGGTCGGTCAGGTCCGTGCGACCTGGTCCGGAGGCGGACGAACGGGGGGCGCTCCATTGTCACCCCGAGATCAACGGTGTCACCCGGAGGCCGTCGGGAGAGGCCCCGGGGCCGGCGGTGACACCCCGGGTTCACCCGGCGGCGCCCCACGCCTCGACCGTACGCCGGAACCCCTCGCGCCACGGAACCGAGCACGGCCCGGTGATCGAGGTCCGCTTGGCGGTGTCCTGGATCTGCCCGCGCAGCGAACCCGGCTGCTCGACGACCCGGACCTCGGCCGGCTTCCCGGTCAGCTCGCCGAAGTACGCCGACCACTCCTGCACGCTGACCGGCTCGTCCCCGCCCCAGTTGACGACCGTCGCGGGCGTCGACGCGGCGGCGAGCAGCGCCTCGGTCTGGCCGTTGATGTCGTCCTGGTGGATCGGGCTGTACATGCAGGGGTCCCAGCGGGTGACCACCGGGCGGCCTTCCAGGACCGCGGCCAGGTGGTGGGTCGGCAGGCCGCCGTTGGGGCCGTACGACGCGTTCATACGGGCGATCGTGACCGGCAGGCCGAAGGCGCGGGCGCAGAAGCGGGCCACCGCCTCCTCGCCGGTCTTCGATACGGAGTATGTCGGCGAGTGCATGACGTTGGCGTCGCCCAGCGCGGCGGTCTCCGCGTACACGTGCATCGGGTCCTCGTGCGGGCGCAGCACCGACGCCGTCGACATCACCAGCGCGGCCTTGGCCTTGCGGCAGTGCTGGAGCAGCAGGCCGGTGCCCTCGGCGTTGACCCGCAGCGCCTCGTCGTAGTCCAGGCCCGGGGCCTGGAACGTCGCCAGGTGCAGCACATAGGTGAAGTCCTGGGGAAGCTCGCTGTAGTCCGCCGTGCCGAGATCCACCGCGCGCGTCGTGACGCCGAGGGCGTCCACCTTCGCGCGGTCGTCCGGGTTGGAGAAGCGGGCGATGCCCCACACCTCGTTGTCCTTGGCCAGGTACTCGGTGAGCGGGAACGCGATCTGCCCCGCCGGGCCGGTGATCAGGATCTTTTCGCCGGACAACATCGAGTGGCCTCCTTCAGGACGTGACGCTTCGTCATATCCGAGATCGGCCACCGAAACCAGGAGGACCCCGGCGTGACGCTCGCCGCACCGTCCGCCCGACCGCCCAAGCGACTTCAACCGCGGGGGGCTTCCGCCTGGCACATGAGGGGGGAACGGTGCAGTACGCCGGCTGCGTGGCCCGCCCCTTCGCGGAACCCGTCAAACCCAAAGACTAAAGAGCTAAAACGTTGCTCCTTACACGAGTAAGCTGAGGGACCGCTCCCTTTCCGTGGCATCCCACGCAAAGGGAGCGGTCCTGACCACTCGCGTACCAACGTGGAGCCTCTGTGCTGTCCCCCTACAGGCGAATATTCGAAGCGCCCGGAAGCCTCGCGTTCTCCGCGGCCGGGTTCGTCTCACGCATGCCGCTGTCGATGACCGGCATCGGGATCGTCACGATGCTCTCCCAGATGCGCGACTCGTACGGCCTCGCCGGCGCCGTCACCGCCGTGATCATGATCTCCGGCGCCATCTGCGGCCCCCAGATCTCGCGCCTCGTCGACCGCCACGGCCAGCGCCGCATCGCCCTCCCCGCCACCGCCGTCACGCTCACCGGCGGCGCCGCGCTCCTGCTCTGCGCCCGGCTCGAAGCCCCGGACTGGACCCTGTTCGCCACCGCGCTCCCGGTCGGCTGCATGCCCACCTTCGGCTCGATGGTCCGCGCGCGGTGGTCGCACATCTACCGCGGCGATCCGGAGCGGCTGCACACCGCCTACTCGTTCGAATCCGTCGTCGACGAGATGTGCTTCATCCTCGGCCCGATCCTCGCGGTCGGCCTGTCCACCGCGGTCTTCCCCGAGGCGGGCGTGCTGGTCTCCGGCACCTTCCTGGCCGTCGGCGCGGTGCTCCTGTGCGCGCAGACGAAGACCGAGCCGCCGGTGCGCCCCTCCGACGGCACGAAGGACGGCTCCGCGATCCGCTCCGCCGGGCTGCGCGTCCTGGTCCTCACCTACATAGCCACCGGCGCCATCTTCGGCTCCATCGACGTCGTCACCGTCGCCTACGCCGAGGACGAGGGCCACAAGGCCCTCGCCAGCGTCGCCCTCTCGGTCTACGCCCTCGGCTCCTGCGTCGCCGGCATCGCCTTCGGCATCATGAAGCCGCGCGGCACCGGCGCGGCGCGCTTCCTCACCGGCGTCCTCGTGATGTCCGCGAGCATGGTCCCGCTGCTCTTCGTCACGAACCTGTGGTTCGTCGGCGCCGCCCTCTTCCTCGCCGGCCTCTCCGTCGCGCCGACCATGGTCACCACGATGTCCCTCGTCGGCGACTTCGTCCCGGCCCGCCAGCTCACCGAGGGCATGTCCTGGACCATCACCGGCCTCGCCGTCGGCGTAGCGGCCGGCTCCTCCATCGGCGGTGTGGTGGTGGACGCCCACGGCTCGGCCGCCGGCTACTCCGTCCCCGTGATTGCCGCCGCCCTCGGCGCCGTCATGGCCCTGGCCGGCAGCCCCTGGCTCCGCCGCCCCACCACCCGCCCCCACGCCGCCGCCGAGCCCGCGACCCCCAAGCCCAGCGCCGACATGTCCCCGAGCAACTGACCGCGGAACCGACGACGGCATCGAGAACGGAAGCGACAACGAAAAGGCCCGGATCCGGGGAAACACCCCTGATCCGGGCCTGATGCGTATGGAGCGGATGACGAGAATCGAACTCGCGTAATCAGTTTGGAAGACTGAGGCTCTACCATTGAGCTACATCCGCAGGTACCGCGACGCTCGGCTTTTAGCCGGGCGTCCGGGCATTAGAGTACCGGATCGGCGGGGGCGCGTGCGGGCAGGCACGCGACGAGGCGTTCACCGGGCAGTGCAGACTGTACCGTGGCGTCCTCTAGACTCTTCCGAGCGCCACGGGGCGTAGCGTAGTGGCTAGCGCGCCTGCTTTGGGAGCAGGAGATCGGGAGTTCGAGTCTCCCCGCCCCGACCATGCGTCCTGGTGGCGGAGCCCCCAAGCGCACCGCTACAGACCATTTCCATCTGGCCGGAAGTACAGCCGCCCGCAACAAGGAGACCCAACCGTGAAGAGCGCCGTGGAGACTCTGAACCCGACTCGGGTTCGGCTCACCGTCGAGGTTCCCTCCGAGGAGCTCAAGCCCAGCCTCGATGCGGCGTACAAGAAGATCAGCCAGTCGATCACGGTGCCGGGCTTCCGCAAGGGCAAGATCCCTTCGCGCATCATCGACCAGCGCTTCGGCCGCGAGGCGGTCTTCGTCGAGGCGTTCGACGACATTCTGTCGTCGTCGTACGGCAAGGCCGTCGAGGAGAACGACCTGCGCGTGCTCGGCCAGCCCGAGGTGACCGAGGTCACCGAGGTCACCGAGCTGTCCAACGGCGCGGACCTGAAGTTCGTCGCCGAGGTGGACACCCGCCCGACCATCGAGGTGCCGGAGTACGAGGGCATCGAGGTGTCCGTCGACGACCTCGCGGTCACCGACGAGGACATCGCCGAGCAGATCGACCAGCTCCGCGACCGCTTCGGCTCGCTGAAGGCCGTCGAGCGCGCCGCCGAGAAGGACGACACCGTCGTCATCGACCTCGAGGCGAAGGTCGACGGCGAGGTGCTGGAGGACGGCGTCGCGTCCGGCATGTCGTACGTCGTGGGCAGCGACACCATGATCGACGGTCTGGACGAGGCCGTGACCGGCCTGTCCGCCGGCGAGGAGAAGGCGTTCTCGACCGAGCTCAAGGGCGGCAGCGGCGAGGGCCAGACCGCGGACGTCACGGTCAAGGTCACCTCCGTCAAGACCAAGGAACTGCCGGAGCTGGACGACGACTTCGCGCAGCTCGCGAGCGAGTTCGACACGCTGGACGAGCTCAAGGCCGACATCAAGGGCCGCCTGGAGCACACCAAGGCGCACGACCAGATCAACGACGGCCGCGACAAGGTCCTCGAGAAGCTGCTCGAAATCGTCGAGGTGCCGCTGCCGGAGAAGGTCGTCGCCGACGAGATCGACCAGCGCAAGCAGCAGATGGACCAGCAGCTCTCGATGATGGGCGTCACGCTCGACAAGTGGCTGGAGATCCAGGGCCAGACCGCCGAGGCGTACGACGCCGAGCTGCAGGACAGCGTCGCCAAGGGCATGCGCGTCCAGTTCCTCCTCGACGAGATCGTCAAGAAGGAGCAGATCTCCGTCAACCAGGACGAGCTGACCCAGCACCTCATCGCCCGCGCGCAGCAGTCCGGCATGAGCCCGGACCAGTTCGCGCAGCAGGTCATGCAGGCCGGGTACGTCCCGGTGCTGGTCGGCGAGGTCGCGCGCGGCAAGGCGCTCGACGTCATCTCGGCGGCCGCCAAGGCCACCGACGCGTCGGGCAACGAGATCGACCTGGCGAAGGACCTGCACGCGGGCGACGAGGGTCACGAGCACCACGACCACTGAGCGCGCGAGGACTTCGGGTGGACGTCGGAGGAGCCGCGGTCGCCCGCGGCTGATCTGACGCACCGTCCGATCGCTTGAGCGTCACAGGGCCCGGCCGCTTCCCAGCGGCCGGGCCCTGACGTATTGCCGTTCCGGAATCGGACCGATGCGCTGTGGGCGAACAGCCCGGCGTCGGGGATGGCCACAGCGGATCAGCGCGTTAGGGTCGCTGTACGAGGGGACACCGCCAGGCGTCCGTGCCGGAACCGGGCAGGACCGGTGCCCCCGCAAAGGTCGACTTCAGGACGGCTCGGGTTGCCGTCGGAAACGAGCAGGTGGATACGTGACGAATCCGCAGATCGTGACTCCGGGACTCGCGGTGCCCGCCATGCGCGCACCCCAGGGCGGTATGGGGCTCGACGACCAGGTCTACAACCGGCTGCTGCGCGAGCGGATCATCTTCCTCGGCGCGCCGGTCGACGACCAGATCGCGAACGCGATCTCGGCGCAGCTGCTGCTGCTCAACGCCGAAGACCCGGACAAGGACATCTCGCTGTACATCAACTCGCCGGGCGGCTCCGTCACGGCAGGTATGGCGATCTACGACACCATGCAGTTCATCAGCAACGACGTGTCGACCGTCGCGATGGGACTGGCCGCCTCCATGGGCCAGTTCCTGCTGACGGCCGGTGCGCCGGGCAAGCGCATCGCGCTGGCCAACACCGAGATCCTCATGCACCAGCCCTCCGCGGGACTCGGCGGTGCCGCATCGGACATCCGCATCCAGGCCGCGCAGCTGCTGCGCCTGAAGAAGCGCATGGCCGAGCTGATCGCCGAGCACTCCGGGCGCACCTTCGAGGAGATCGACCGCGACTCGGACCGCGACCGCTGGTTCACCGCGGGCGAGGCCAAGGCGTACGGCCTGGTGGACCACGTGGTCACCAGCGCCCGCGAGGTTCCGACCAACGGCAGCGCGAGCTGATCCGCCGGGGACACCCCGCCGCCTAGTCACCCAGCATTGCCGTCCGGAGGATCTGAACCCATGACCGACCTGTCGTTCCCCCACTCGAGGCCAGACGCCCAGTCGCTTTTCGCCGGGCGTCCCGACGGCCGCTACATCGTCCCGCAGTTCGAGGAGCGCACCTCCCAGGGCATCAAGCGGTACGACCCGTACGCCAAGCTCTTCGAAGAGCGCATCATCTTCCTCGGCGTCCAGATCGACGACACGTCCGCCAACGACGTGATGGCCCAGCTGCTGACGCTGGAGTCGATGGACCCGGACCGCGACATCTCGATCTACATCAACTCGCCCGGCGGCTCGTTCACCGCGCTGACCGCCATCTACGACACGATGCAGTTCGTGCGCCCCGACATCCAGACGGTGTGCATGGGCCAGGCGGCCTCGGCCGCCGCGGTGCTGCTCGCGGCCGGCACGGCCGGCAAGCGAATGGCGCTGCCGAACTCCCGCATCCTCATCCACCAGCCGTACAGTGAAACTGGACGCGCACAGGTGTCGGACCTGGAGATCCAGGCCAACGAGATCATGCGCATGCGTTCGCTGCTGGAGGAAATGCTTTCCAAGCACAGCAACCGACCGATCGACCAGGTCCGCGAGGACATCGAGCGGGACAAGATCCTCACCGCCGAAGAGGCGCTGGCGTACGGCCTCATCGACGAGATCACCTCCCCGCGGAAGTCCCCCCGGTCGACCGGATGACGGCGGCATCGGCCGGTCGGGAGTGTCGCGACCGGCCGATGGGCCCTCTCCCGAGGGGGGCGTCCGTGGTTCGAGGGGGCACCGACCCCTCAAAATAACCGCGGACGGGCCAAAACCAGGGGATGGGCGTTTGCGGCGGGGTACCGTCGAAAGACCAGGCACCAGGTCCGGTTCCTACCGGGGCCCAGGCGAAGGAGATGCACCTCGTGGCACGCATCGGTGACGGTGGCGATCTGCTCAAGTGCTCGTTCTGCGGTAAGAGCCAGAAGCAGGTGAAGAAGCTCATTGCCGGTCCGGGTGTGTACATCTGCGACGAGTGCATCGACCTGTGCAACGAGATCATCGAGGAGGAACTCTCCGAGTCCTCCGAGCTGAAGTTCGAGGAGCTCCCCAAGCCACGGGAGATCTGCGAATTCCTGGACGGGTACGTAGTGGGCCAGGAGATCGCCAAGAAGGCGCTCTCCGTCGCGGTCTACAACCACTACAAGCGGGTCCAGGCCGGTGAGACCGCCAAGGGCGGCGGCCGGGACGACGGTGTGGAGCTGGCCAAGTCCAACATCCTGCTGCTCGGCCCCACGGGCTGCGGCAAGACGCTGCTGGCCCAGACGCTGGCCCGCATGCTCAACGTGCCCTTCGCCATCGCCGACGCGACCGCCCTCACCGAGGCCGGCTATGTCGGCGAGGACGTCGAGAACATCCTGCTCAAGCTGATCCAGGCCGCCGACTACGACGTCAAGAAGGCCGAGACCGGGATCATCTACATCGACGAGGTCGACAAGATCGCCCGCAAGAGCGAGAACCCGTCGATCACGCGCGACGTCTCCGGCGAGGGCGTGCAGCAGGCACTGCTCAAGATCCTGGAGGGCACCACCGCGAGCGTCCCGCCGCAGGGCGGCCGCAAGCACCCGCACCAGGAGTTCATCCAGATCGACACGACGAACGTCCTGTTCATCGTGGGCGGCGCGTTCGCCGGTCTGGAGCGCATCATCGAGGGCCGGGTCGGGAAGAAGGGCATCGGCTTCGGCGCCCAGATCCGCTCGAAGCGCGACATCGACATCGCCGACGCGTTCGGCGAGGTCATGCCGGAGGACCTCCTCAAGTACGGCATGATCCCCGAGTTCATCGGCCGGCTCCCGGTGCTGACCTCGGTGCACAACCTGGACCGCGAGGCGCTCATCTCGATCCTCACCGAGCCGAAGAACGCGCTGGTGAAGCAGTACCGGCGGCTGTTCGAACTGGACGGCGTCGAGCTCGACTTCGAGATGGAGGCGCTGGAGGCCATCGCCGACCAGGCGATCCTGCGGGGCACCGGCGCCCGCGGCCTGCGCGCCATCATGGAAGAGGTCCTGATGTCGGTGATGTACGAGGTGCCGTCCCGCAAGGACATCGCCCGCGTCGTCATCACCCACGACGTCGTCCTCAAGCACGTCAACCCGACGCTTGTGCCGCGCGAGATCGTCAAGCGCGAGCGGCGCGACAAGAGCGCCTGAACGGCGACCCGCTTCCGTACGAAGGCCCCGCAACCCTCGCGCATCGCGAGGGTTGCGGGGCCTTCTGCCGGTCCGGGCCGAGCTGGTGCCGCGGGGGAGTCGGGGGCTAGGCGCTCTCGGTCGGCAGCCCCGCCGCGACCCAGTCCTCGATGCCTTCGCGGTACTTGCGGACGTTCGCGTATCCGAGTCGGGTCAGCGTGTCGGCGACCTGTCCGCTGTTGGGGCACGCCGGGTTGCTGCAGTAGGTGACGATCGGCCGGGTGCGGTCGGGCAGCAGCTCGGCGGCCCGGTCGGCGGCCTCGTCGGGGCGCAGCGCTATCGCCCCCGGCAGGTGCTGCTTGGCGTGGTACTCGCCGCCGAGCGCGTCGACGACGGTCACCTCGCCCGAGGCGATCGCCGAACGGAGTTCGTCGCGGGTGATCAAAGCGGTCATGGCTGGACGCCTCCCAGTGAAGTGGACTATGGTCCGCTTGTGTCTGAAGAACGTAACGGACCGCAGTCCGCTTCGTCAACGGGGGCGCGCCGCCCCTCGGCCGCGGCGGCGTCCGCCGCCGCGCCCGCCGAGTTGTCCGTCGCGTCCGGCCCACCCCGGCGCGAGCGCGCGGACGCCGCCCGCAACCGCCGCGTCATCCTGGACGCCGCCGCCGCGCTTTTCACGCGGCACGGCGTCGAGAACGTGAGCATGGACGCCGTCGCGGCGGCCTCCGGCGTCGGGAAGGGCACGCTGTTCCGGCGATTCGGCGACCGCTCGGGCCTCGCTGCGGCCCTGCTCGACGAGCGCGAGTCCGTGTTGCAGGAGGCCATCCTGCGCGGCCCGGCGCCGCTCGGGCCGGGGGACGAGGGAGCCGAACCGGACCCGGCCGACCGGGCGGAAGCGTTTGTCCGGGCGTACCTGGTGTACGCGTTCGCCAACCTCGAACTGGTACGCGCCTCCGAGACCGCATCGCCGGGCGCCCGCTACCGGATCGGTGCGTACCAGTTCTGGCGGCGCCATCTGACGGTGCTGTTCACTGCGGGGGGACACCCGCCGCCGACGGCCGAGTTGCTCGCCGAGGCACTGCTCGCGCCGCTCGGCGCCGACCAGTTGACGGCGCAACAGGCCCAAGGCCGGGAGCCGGCCGCCATCGCCGACGCCCTGGCCTGGCAGGCGCGCAGAATCACGCGTCCCGACCGCTGAGGGTCAGGACGCCGTGCCGTTCAGGTAGATGCCTTCCATCCGCGAGACCAGGCCGCCCACCGTGTCGGTGCTGCTTCCGAAGAGCATGCGCGTGTCGTCGCCCCACAGGCACACGACGGAACGCGGCCCGTCCCAGCAGCGTATGAGGCCGGGCTGCCGCCACAGGCCCGCGGGCAGGTCGGTCTCGACGGCCGCCTCCGACGCGGGCACGAAGTCCCGGACGAAATCGGTGGGTACGACGTCACGCCGCACCCCGGTGGAGAACAGCGTCCCCTCCGTACTCCGGCTCTCCTGGTAGACCACGGTGCGCACCCCGTCGAAGTCTCGGGCGAACGCACTGGTGATGTCCTGCACGGAGGCCGAGGCTTCGTCGTCCGGTACGCCCGGCACACCGCCGACCGACGAGGGCAGCGCAAACGGCTCCGCCACCGCGGAGGGGCGCGAGGTGCCGGGCGCCGCCCCGGTGGTCGCCGGAGCCGGGGCGGGGGCCGTCGCCCGGGCGGAGCGGGACGGTGCGGCCGCCTCCCGACCCGACTTGTCGTCGTCGCCTCCCAGCATGACGAACAGGATCACCACCGCGGCCGCGACCACCACCACGGCTCCGCCGATACCGGCGACGAGCGCGGTCCGGGCGGCCGACGTGCGGCGCGGCGGTACCGGGAACTGGTACCCGGGCGGGCCGTACGGCTGCTGCCCGGACATCTGCGGCACACCCACGGGCGGAACCGCGGGGCCGACGGGGTTGAACCCAGGCCCGAAGCCGGGGCTGAACCCGGGCCCGAACCCAGGGACGAACGCGGGTGGCACGGCAGGCGGCGGAGCCCCGGGAGCGGGCCCTGCCGGACCCACAGGCGGCTCCGGGGGCATGGCCCAGGTCCGGGCCACCGGCGGCGGCTCCGGGGACGCGGGCGGTGGCACGGCGGGCGGCTTCGCGGGAAACGGCGACGGCTCGTCCGCGCCCGTTTCGGGGTGGAACTCGGGCGGCAGCGAGCCGTCCTCGCGGCGCTCGGGCCAACCCCCGTGGTCTGCGCTCATGGTCCTCGCGGCGCGCGCTGTACCTGCTGCGCGCCGCACCTCCTCTCGCGACGGCGGACGCCGCACCGATTCCGGCGGCTGCTTGCCCGATGCGCTTCCCGATGCACTTGCCGATACGTCTGCCAGGTAGGTCTGCCCACCAGCTCTGCCCACTAGGTCTGCCCGATACCTGCCCGCTAGCGCGCGTCCGTCACCGCCGCGCGCATGTCCCGTGTGGCCTGGGCGAGTTCGTCCGGCGAATCGACGTTGTCCGCCCCCGCGAGCGCGAGGACCGAGCCCACCGTGTGGTTGTCGGCCCACACGCACATTTCCAGTGTCAGATTCTGCCTCGGATAGTCGACCGGATGGCACTGCAGAAGGCCGCCGAGTGGCCCCGCGTCCTGACGGTGTACGGCCGCGGAGTCCACGCGGGCGTCGGAGGCCCGCAGTTCCTCGTAGAACCGGTCCAGCTTGTCCTGCGCGCCGCCCGAACGCCGGTCCGCCGCAACGACCACGATGACGTCCGCCCGCGCCGCGCCGACGCGCCCGTACGCGCCCGCCTCGCCCCTGCCCTCCAACGCCCCCCGCACCGTGGCGAGATCGACCGCTTCGTCCATGCGCGCCAGGCCCGCGGCGGCCGCGGGCAGCTTCGGCGGAGGCGGTTCGTCGCCCTCGGTGAGCCCGCCGATGAGGGCGACGGCCCCGATGACCGCGGCGACGGACACGGCCAGTCCGGCGACGGCGAGCAGGGCGGAGCGCGGCGAAATCCCGGCGGCGCCGCGGCCGGTCGGCGGTACCGCGCCCTCGTGCGTCACGAACACCTCTGGCAGACACGCAAACCCGGACAGGCGGTCTGCTGCACGGTACCGCGCGGGCGACGGCGAACGCCTCCGTGTCCCCCGAACGTGCGGGGGCGCGGAGGCGTTCGGCGGAGCGGTCCGACATGGCCTTTGGTACGGCTTGGTACGGCAGTTCGCGGCGGCAGGCAGCCGCACCGATTCGGCCCGCCGGGTTCGCGGGTTCGCCGGGTCCGTCTGGTTCCGCCCGAACGGGCTACTTCTCCAGGTCCGTGCGCATCTCCACGAGCTTCTTCGCCGCCGCGTCCGCGGACAGCTTGTCGAAGTACGCGACCGCGACCGTGTTCTTGTCCGACCACGCGCAGATCGCCGCGGGGTAGGCGTCCTGCGCCGGCATGCACTCGACCGTGCCGCCGAGCGGACCGGGAGCGTACGTCTTCATGGTGACGCCCTCCGGCACGCTGCCGCCGTCCGCGTTCACGTAGTCGATCATGCCGCGGACCATGTGCTCCACGCGCTTGCCGTCGGTCGTGGTGAGTCCGTCGACGCCGACGAAAAGCACCTCGCGCGCGCTGCTCGGGGTCTTGCCGTACGCCACCACGACGACGTTGTTCTCGTCGGTCATGTCGCCCGGGTCGACCGGCACGTCCGTGGGCGCGCCCTCGCCGACCAGCCGCTCGTACCCGCCGGTGCGTGCGGCGGAGACCAGCACGCGCGGGCCGGGCGTACCGGCGGGGTTCGGGGACGCGGCCCCGGTCGGCGCCTTCGTCCCGGTGGGCTTCTTGCTCGTCGCGCCAGTCGCGTCCGTCCCGCCCGGCGACGCGGCCGGGTCCGAGGCGTCGGCCGAGGGCGCGGACCCGGACGGCTCGGCCGAGACCGTGGCCGTGGGCGTGCCGTCGGCCTTGTCCTTGCCCGGCATCTCACACGCGGTCAGCGCGAGCGAGCCCAGCACCGCGGCGGCCAGCACCCGGGTGGAGATACGAGCCGACGTACGGGCCGACATACGAGCCGACGTGCGAGTGGCAGTTCGAGTACGCACAGGTCCCCCCAAGGACGAGTCGAGATGCCGGATCCGCGCGGCGTCCTCCCCATGGCCCCCCAGGGTCGGCCGCCTGTCCGGCTAGGCTCCGAACATTAGCGCTCCGACCAGGTGTTTTCCGTGCGGAGGCGACCCGGTGACAGCACGGTGACAAAGCGGTGACGCCGACGCCGTGCCCGCTCTGTCCGTGCGGTGCCGAGGAGGGGGTCCGGCTTCCGTAGACTTGGGTGCTGTGACCGAGACTTCTTCCTCCGCAGCCGCTGCCGAAGCGCAGACCCTCTCGTCCCAGTACGCCCCTGCCGAGGTAGAGGCCAAGCTGTACGAGCGCTGGGTAGCCGCGGGCTACTTCGAAGCCGATGCGAAGAGTGCGAAGCCGGCCTACACGATCGTCATCCCGCCGCCCAACGTCACCGGATCGCTGCACCTGGGCCACGCCTTCGAGCACACGCTGATCGACAGCCTGACGCGCCGCAAGCGCATGCAGGGCTACGAGACGCTGTGGCAGCCGGGCATGGACCACGCCGGCATCGCGACGCAGAACGTCGTCGAGCGCGAGCTCGGCAAGGAGGGGCTGTCCCGCCACGACCTCGGCCGCGAGGCGTTCGTCGAGCGCGTCTGGCGCTGGAAGGAAGAGTCGGGCGGCAAGATCCTCGGCCAGATGCGCCGCCTCGGCGACGGCGTCGACTGGCGCCGCGAGCGCTTCACGATGGACGAGGGCCTGTCGCGCGCCGTCCAGACGATCTTCAAGAACCTGTTCGACGACGGCCTGATCTACCGCGCCGAGCGCATCATCAACTGGTGTCCGCGCTGCCTGACCGCGATCTCCGACATCGAGGTCGAGTACCAGGACGACGACGGCGAGCTCGTCTCGATCCGCTACGGCAGCGGTGCCGACGCCATCGTCGTCGCGACCACCCGCGCCGAGACGATGCTCGGCGACACCGCCGTCGCGGTCCACCCGAACGACGAGCGGTACCGCCACCTGGTCGGCACCGAGATCGAACTGCCGCTCACCGGCCGCCGCGTCCCGATCGTCGCGGACGAGCACGTCGACCCCGAGTTCGGCACCGGCGCGGTCAAGGTGACGCCCGCCCACGACCCCAACGACTTCGAGATCGGCCGGCGCCACGGCCTGCCCTCGATCACGGTCCTCGACGAGCGCGCCGTCATCACCGCGCACGGCCCGTTCCAGGGGCTCGACCGGTTCGAGGCCCGCTCGGCGATCGTCGCCGCGCTGCGCGCCGAGGGCCGCATCGTCGCCGAGAAGCGCCCGTACACGCACTCCGTCGGGCACTGCTCGCGCTGCAAGACCACCATCGAGCCGCGCCAGTCGATGCAGTGGTGGGTCAAGGTCGGCCCGCTCGCGCAGGCCGCCGGCGACGCGGTGCGGGACGGCCGGGTCGCGATCCACCCCAAGGAGATGGAGGCCCGCTACTTCGGCTGGGTCGACAACCTGCACGACTGGTGCATCTCGCGCCAGTTGTGGTGGGGCCACCGCATCCCGGTCTGGTACGGCCCGAACGGCGAGGTCGTCTGCGTCGGTCCGGACGACGAGGCGCCGTCCGGGGACGGCTGGCACCAGGACAACGACGTCCTCGACACGTGGTTCTCGTCCGGCCTGTGGCCGTTCTCCACCCTCGGCTGGCCCGAGCAGACCGCCGACCTGGAGAAGTTCTTCCCCACGTCGGTCCTGGTCACCGGCTACGACATCCTGTTCTTCTGGGTGGCCCGGATGATGATGTTCGGGCTGTACGCGATGGACGGCACGCCGCCGTTCCACACCATCGCGCTGCACGGCATGGTCCGCGACCAGTTCGGCAAGAAGATGTCGAAGTCGTTCGGCAACGCGGTCGACCCGCTGGACTGGATGGACGCGTACGGCACCGACGCGCTGCGCTTCACCCTCGCGCGCGGCGCCAACCCGGGCACCGACGTCCCGATCGGCGAGGACTGGGTCCAGGGTTCGCGCAACTTCTGCAACAAGGTCTGGAACGCGACCCGGTTCGCCCTCATGAACGGCGCCACGGTCGAGGGCCCGCTGCCGCCCGCCGAGGAGCTGTCCACCGTCGACCGGTGGATCCTCTCGCGGCTGGACGCGACCGTCGCCGAGGTCGACGCGCTGTACGAGGACTACCAGTTCGCGAAGCTGACCGACGCGCTGTTCCACTTCGCGTGGGACGAGGTCTTCGACTGGTACGTCGAGCTGTCCAAGATCACCCTCCAGGCGGGCGGCCCCGCGGCCGCGGCCACGCGACGCGTCCTCGGACACGTCCTGGACGTCACGCTCCGGCTCCTCCACCCGATCATCCCGTTCGTCACCGAGGCGCTGTGGACGACGCTGACCGGCGGGGAGTCGCTGGTCGTCGCCGAATGGCCGCAGCCCGCCGACCGCCGCGACCCGGCCGCCGAGGCCGAGGTGACGACGCTTCAGCAGGTCGTCACCGAGGTCCGCCGCTTCCGCGGCGACCAGGGGCTCAAGCCGGGCCAGAAGGTCCCGGCGCGCCTCACCCTCGGCGGCACCGCGCTCGCCGCGCACGAGGCGCCGATCCGCACGCTCGCGCGTCTCGAACCGGACGGCGAGGGCTTCTCCGCCACCACGTCGTTCCCGATCGCGGGCGCGCTGGTCGAGCTGGACCTGTCCGGCGCGATCGACGTGCCCGCCGAGCGCCGCCGCCTGGAGAAAGACCGTGCGGCGGCCGAGAAGGTCAAGGAGCAGTGCACGAAGAAGCTCGCCAACGAGGGCTTCCTGAGCAAGGCGTCGGCCGAGGTCGTCGCCAAGGTGCGCGGCCAACTGGAGACCGCCGAGGCGGACATCCTGCGCATCGCCGGGCAGCTCGACCGGCTGCCCGCGGCCTGACGACGCATCCGAACCACCCGATCACGACGAACCGGTGACCACCAGTGACTGACCCCGCCGCCGACCTGCGCTCCGTGGAGGCCGAGCTGGTCGCCCGCTGGCCGGAGACCAAGATGGAGCCGTCCACGGCGCGCATCGCCGCGCTGATGGACGTGCTCGGCGAGCCGCAACGCTCGTACCCCGTCATCCACATCACCGGGACGAACGGCAAGACGTCGACGGCCCGCATGGTCGAGGCGCTGCTCCGCGCGTTCTCGCTGCGCACCGGCCGCTTCACGAGCCCGCACGTCGAGTCGATGACCGAGCGCATCAGCCTGGACGGCGAGCCGATCAGCGCGGAGCGGTTCGTCGAGACGTACCGCGACATCGTGCCGTACCTCGGCCTCGTGGACGGCTCCCAGCCGCTGCCGCTGTCCTTCTTCGAGGTGCTGACCGGCATGGCGTTCGCCGCGTTCGCGGACGCGCCCGTCGACGTCGCGGTGGTCGAGGTCGGCCTCGGCGGCGCGTGGGACGCGACCAACGTCGCCGACGGCACGGTCGCGGTCGTGACCCCGATCGCCGTCGACCACAGCGAGAAGCTGGGCGACACACCCGCCGAGATCGCCGTCGAGAAGTCCGGCATCATCAAGCAGGGCGCCCTCGCGGTCCTCGCCCAGCAGCCGTTGCAGGCCGCCGAGACGCTGCTGCGCCGCAGCGTCGAGGTCGGCGCCACGGTGGCGCGCGAGGGCATGGAGTTCGGCGTCGTACGCCGGGACCTCGCGGTCGGCGGCCAGATGGTGACCCTGCGCGGGCTGGCGGGGGAGTACGACGGCATCTTCCTCCCGCTGCACGGCGCCCACCAGGCGCACAACGCCGCCGTCGCGCTCGCCGCCGTCGAGGCGTTCTTCGGCGTCGGCACCGGTCAGCGCGTCGGCCTCGACTACACCGGCAAGCTCGACGTCGAGCTGGTCCGCGAGGCGTTCGCCGGCGTGACCTCGCCCGGCCGGATGGAGATCGTGCGGCGCGGCCCGACGGTCGTCCTGGACGCCGCCCACAACCCGGCGGGTGCGCGCACCGCGGCCGAAGCGGTGGCGGAGTCCTTCGACTTCACGCACCTCGTGGGCGTCGTGTCCGCGATGTCGGACAAGGACGTGCGCGGCATCCTGGAGGCGTTCGAGCCGATCTTCGCGGAGATCGTGGTGACGCAGAACTCCATGCGGCGCGCCATGCCCGTCGACGAACTCGCGGCGCTGGCCGTGGAGATCTTCGGTGACGAGCGGGTCGAGGTGGTCCCGCGACTCGACGACGCGATCGACGCCGCGGTGCGCCTCGCGGAGGAGGAAGGGGACCTGGGCGGCGCCGCGGTGCTGGTCACGGGTTCGGTGGTGACGGTGGGCGAGGCACGGGTCCTGCTCACCGGCGGTCGGCAAGGGAGGGGATGACCCGTGCGTGCCCTGTGTTCCACCCATCTGATCGGCGAGGCGATCGTGATCTGCCTGGCCGCGCTCGTGGCGATGTCGCTGACCGACATCTCCACCGGGACGCTGTGGGCGGTGGCCGGTCCCGCGGCCGTCCTCTGCATTCTGCTGTGCGGCAAGTTGTCGGCGCCGTGGGCGGTGCCCGCCGGCTGGGCGCTGCAAGTCGCCCTCATCGCCGCGGGCCTGGTCGTTCCGATGATGTTCATCGTCGGCGTGATCTTCGCGGCGATCTGGTACGCCTGTGTACGCGTGGGCCGGACCATCGACGCCGCGAAGGCCGCGCACTCCTGACCGCGGTGCCCGTACCGGTCCCGACCGCACCGCCCCGGACGTGCTTCGGGCGGCACTCCTGACAACGCCGCCGTGACCCCCGATAGGCTCGGGGCGTTGAGTTGATCGAGCGTCAGCAATTCCCCCTTGAGGAGTCCCCCTTTGTCCGAGCGCACACTGGTCCTCGTCAAACCGGACGGTGTCCGGCGTGGCCTCGTCGGCGAGGTCATCGGCCGCATCGAGCGCAAGGGCTTCACCCTCGCCGCACTGGACCTGCGGGTGATGGACCGCGAGACCATCGAGCGGCACTACGAGGAGCACGTCGGCAAGCCGTTCTACCCGAGCCTCGTCGAGTTCATGACGGCGGCGCCGACGGTCGCGATGGTGGTCGAAGGCGAGCGCGCCATCGAGTCGTTCCGTACACTCGCCGGGGCCACCGACCCGATCAAGGCCGCTCCCGGCACGATCCGGGGCGACCTCGCCACGGTCACCCAGCAGAACATCGTGCACGGATCCGACTCCCCGGAGTCGGCGGCACGGGAGATCAAGAACTTTTTCCCCGGCCTCGCCTGACCGGTTGGAGCCACGGCCGCGCGGGTTGACGCGCGTCACCGTACGACGGGGGTCTTCTGTCGCTTCGTGCTGCCCGGATTCCGTTCCACCGTGGTCCGTTTGAGTGAGGGTTAGGCACGAAAAACTAAAAAAGACCCCATTGGCGTGCGTGGCACGTGTCGTTCTGTCTGATGATCACGTCATCGTTGTTGGCAGGTGTTCCGCTCGGCGTGGCACGCCTACGATTGAGACCGGTCCCAGCCGCGCGCAGTAGGCCGGTTCACGTCCCCCGGCTGTAACACATGGCTGAAAAAAGCTCCGGAAGGCCCTGGTTGCTTCATGGCGAACAATATGTCGTTCATCGGTCGTGACATGGCAGTCGACCTCGGCACGGCCAACACGCTGGTGTACGTCAGAGGGCGCGGCATTGTCCTGAACGAGCCTTCCGTCGTCGCCAAGAACACCAGTACCGGCGGCATCCTCGCGGTCGGCGCCGAGGCGAAGAAGATGATCGGCCGGACCCCCGGCAACATCGTCGCGATCCGGCCGCTCAAGGACGGCGTCATCGCCGACTTCGAGATCACCGAGCGCATGCTGCGCTACTTCATCCTCAAGGTGCACCGCCGCCGCTACCTCGCGCGCCCGCGCGTGGTGGTGTGCGTGCCGAGCGGCATCACCGGGGTCGAGCGCCGCGCCGTGGTCGAGGCCTCCAGCCAGGCCGGCGCGCGCAGCGTGCACATCATCGAGGAGCCGATGGCCGCCGCGATCGGCGCCGGGCTCCCGGTCCACGAGGCCACCGGCAACATGGTGGTGGACATCGGCGGCGGCACCACCGAGGTCGCGGTCATCTCGCTGGGCGGCATCGTGACCGCGCAGTCGATCCGCGTCGCGGGCGACGAACTCGACATGGCGATCATCAACTTCGTGAAGAAGGAGTACTCGCTGCTGCTCGGCGAACGCAGCGCCGAGGAGATCAAGATGTCCATCGGCTCGGCGTACGACCTCGGCGACGACGCGCACAGCGAGATCCGCGGCCGCGACCTGGTCAGCGGCCTGCCGAAGACGATCGTCATCTCCACCGCGGAGGTCCGCAAGGCCGTCGAGGAGCCGGTCAACACGATCATCGACGCGGTCAAGACCACCCTCGACAAGTGCCCGCCCGAGCTGTCCGGCGACGTCATGGACCGCGGCATCGTGCTGACCGGCGGCGGCGCGCTGCTGCGCGGTCTCGACGAGCGCCTGCGCGCGGAGACCGGCATGCCGATCCACATCGCCGACAACCCGCTGGACTCCGTCGCCCTCGGCGCAGGCAAGTGCGTCGAGGAGTACGAAGCCCTGCAACAGGTACTCGACGCACAACCGCGCCGCTAGCGCCGCGCGCCCGGACCGGTCCGCCCGGTCCGACCGGCCGGGCGTACCGGCCGCGCAGTGACCGGGTCATGCCAGGAACACCAGGAATGCCAGGAATTCCAGGAAAGGGGCGGGGCGCATCGTGAGGGACTCCCGCCGCAGCCGCACGGTCCTCGTGCTGCTGCTCGCGATCTCCTTCGCCTTGATCACCGTGGACATCCGCGGCGGCCGGAATTCGCCGGTCTCGCACGTGCGGGACTGGGCCTCGGCGGTCTTCGGCCCGGCCGAGCGCGGTACCGCCAACGCCGTGGACCCGATCGCCGACGCGATCGACGCGGTGCGCGACGCGGGCAGCCACGAGGACGAGAAGAAGAAGCTGGAGGAGGAGAACGCCAAACTCCGCCACCAGTTGGAGAACATCGCACTGGACCGGGCGCGCGTCGCCGAACTCGACAAGCTGCTCAAGGTCGCGTCCGCGGGCCAGTACCGCGTCAAGCCCGCGCGCGTCGTCGCGGTGGGTCCGGCGCAGGGCTTCTCCTGGACGGTCACCATCGACGCCGGCACCGGCGACGGCATCAAGGCCGACATGACGGTGATCAACGGCGACGGCCTCGTCGGCCGCGTCACGTCCGTCGGCCCGATGACGGCGACCGTCCTGCTGGCCACCGACCCCGGCTTCTCGGTCGGTTCGCGCATGGCCGGGTCGCAGGAAATAGGGATCACCACCGGGCAGGGCGACCGCCCGATGCGGCTGCAACTGCTCAACGGGCAGGCGCCGGTCAAGTCCGGCGACCGCCTGGTGACCTTCGGGTCGCAGGGCGGGCGCCCCTTCGTGCCCGGTGTCCCGGTCGGCGAGGTGACCGAAGTGCGTTCCACGCCCGGCACGTTGACCAAGACGCTCGAGGTCAGGCCGTTCGTGAAGTTCACCAGCCTGGACACCGTCGGCGTCGTCGTCGAGCCGCCGCGCACCGACCCGCGCGACGCGGTGCTGCCCGCACCGCCCGCCCCGCCGCCGCCCGCGCAGCCGGTCGCACCGGCCGCCGCACCGCAGCCGGCCACCACACCGCCCGCGACCGGCAAGCCGTCCGCCAACGGGCGGCCCACGAAGAAGCCCGTGACACCGAACGCGGCAGGGAGGGACTGACCGGTGGGAGCCGCACGTGTGCTGTACGCCGCCGTCCTCATCTTCGTCGGCCTGGTGCTCCAGGTCAGCGTGCTGGCCCGCTTCGGGCTGCCGGGGGCGGTGCCCGACCTGCTGCTCCTGGTCGTGGTCGGCATGGCGATGACGTACGGCCCGACCGCGGGCTGCGTCATCGGCTTCGCCGCCGGCCTGTGCGCGGACCTGGCACCGCCCGCCGACCACGCCGCCGGGCGCTACGCGATCGTGCTGTGCGTCGCCGGCTACATCGCGGGCCTGTTCGCGACGCGCAACCGCCAGTCGGTGATAACGCCCATCCTCATCGTCGTCCTGCTGGCCGCGCTGACCACCGCGTTGTACGCCGGAGTCGGCGCACTCGTCGGCGACAGCGCCGCCCGCGACGTCGGCCTCGGACACCTGATGATCACCGCGGTCATCTACGACGCGCTGCTCGCCCCGTTCGTGGTGCCGCTGGTGATGGCCGGCGCACGCCGTACGGACCCGCAGCCGCTGCTGCCCATCTGACCCACCTCCCGGGCGCCCCCCGACGTGCCCGACCCGATCCGCACCGCCAGTCGAAGCCAGACCGTGGGAGTGATACGCCGATGATGCCCAGCCTGTCGAACGCGGGGCGTTCGCGCGGTGACGGTGCCCATGGCGTCCGCGCCCGGCTGATCATCCTCCAGGTCCTCGTCCTGTCCCTGGTGGTCACCCTGTTCGGCCGGCTCTGGTACCTCCAGATCCGCCAGGGCGACGAGTTCACCAAGGCGGCCACCAGCAACAACGTGCGCCAGGTCGTCACACCGGCGGTCCGCGGATCGATCCTCGACGACAAGGGCCGTCCGCTGGTCGCCAACCGCACCACGCTGGTGGTCTCGGCGAGCCGCACCGAGCTGCTGAAGCAGCCCGACAAGGGCAACGCGGTCCTGGAGCGACTCGCCGGGGTCCTCGGCATCCCGGCCGACGAGGTCAAGATGAAGGTGCGGCTGTGCGAGCGCGACGTGCCGCAGCCGTGCTGGAACGGCTCGCCGTACCAGCCGATCCCGATCATGCAGGGGGCCTCGACCGAGCAGGCCCTGGCAATAATGGAACACCGCGAGGACTTCCCCGGCATCACCGCAGAGCCCACCGCGGTCCGCGCCTACCCCTCGCCCGAGGGGGTCAACGCCGCCCACACGCTCGGCTACCTGTCGCCGGTCACCGACGACGAGCTGGCCAAGCAGAAGGAGGCCGGCAAGTCCGACTTGCAGCGCTCCGACCAGGTGGGCCGCAGCGGGCTGGAGCGCACGTACGACGCCGACCTGCGCGGCAAGGCGGGTGTCACCGGCCTCGCCGTCGACAACGTCGGGCGCGTCACCGGCACCGTCTCCGAGACCCCGTCGGCGCCCGGCAACCACCTGGTCACCAGCATCGACGCGCGCGTCCAGGCGGTCGCCGAACAGCAGTTGCAGGAAGCCCTGCTGCGTGCCCGCGGCACCTTCGACGCCGGCAACACCAAGCGCAACTTCGCGGGTGACAGCGGCGCGGTGGTCGTGATGGACGTCAAGACCGGGCGTATCGTCGCCATGGCGAGTGCGCCCTCGTACGACCCGAACGTCTGGGTCGGCGGCATCACCAAGAAGGACTACGAGGCACTGACCAGCCCCAAGGCCGGCGTGCCGCTCATGCCGCGGGCCATACAGGGCCAGTTCGCGCCCGGCTCGATCTTCAAGGTGGTCTCGACCTCCGCCGCGGCGGCGAACGGGTATTCGGTCAAGAGCAACTACCCGTGCCCGTCCGGGATCACGGTCGGCGGCATCACGTTCAACAACCTGGAGTCGGCCAGCTACGGCGACATCTCGCTCGCCCGCGCGCTCGAAGTCTCGTGCAACACCGTCTACTACGGCCTGTCGTACGACATGTGGCTCAAGATGGGCGGGCTCAAGGGCAAGACCCACCCGATGGTCGACATGGCCCGCGCGTACGGACTCGGCTCGCCGACCGGCATCGACATCCCCGGCGAGGTCGCCGGGCGCATCGTCGACCAGGGCGTGCGGCGCGCGGAGTGGGAGAAGAACAAGGACACCTGGTGCCGCCTGTCCAACGACCCCAAGATCACCGGCCAGGAGAAGATCGTCTACCACGAGAACTGCCTGGACGGCTGGCAGTTCCGCGCCGGTGACGCGGTCAACTTCGCGATCGGGCAGGGCGAGACGCTGGTGACCCCGCTCCAGATGGCCCGCGTCTACGCGGCCATCGCCAACGGCGGCACGCTGTGGGAGCCGACGATCGGCAAGGCCGTCGTCAGCCCCGACGGCCAGGTGGTCCGCGAGATCCAGCCCGAGGTCAGCGGCAAGATCCCGATAGACGCGCAGGCCATGAGCTACCTGCAGACCGCCCTCAAGGGCGTGTCCGTCAACGGCACCGCGCGCGGCGTGTTCGCCGGGTGGCCGATGGACAAGCTGCCGATAGGGGCGAAGACCGGTACCGGCTCCGTGCAGAACAAGCAGTCGACGTCGTGGTTCGCGACCTTCGGCGGACCGGCCGATGGAGCGCAGTACGCGGTCGTCATGATGGTCAGCCAGGGCGGCACCGGCTCCGGGACGTCGGGCCCCAGCGTCCGCAAGATCTACGACGCGCTGTTCGGCGTCGACGACAAGGGCAACATCGACCCGGCCAAGGCGCTGATGACGGCCCCGCCGGCGACGCTGCCGAAGATCAACCCGGACGGGACGGTCGCGCCGGTCGCGTCGTACACCCTGGAACTCCCCGGCCAGGCACCGTCCGACGGCTCGCGCACGGCGATCGCCCTGGAGCAGGTGCGGGCGCTGCCGCCCGAGCGGCTCCCGTACCGCGGGGGGAGGTACGTGTGAACCTCGGGGTGAAGATGCGGCAGAGCAAGCCCAAGGCCTTCGGGCTCGGCGGCCCGCCCACGCTGCAGAAGTTGTCGCCCGCATTCGCCCAGCAGCGCCGGTCCTTCGCGGCGCGGGCGATCGAACGCGACGCTCCGGTACGCCGTCTCGACTGGATGCTGTTCGCCGCGGCGCTCGCCCTGTCGGTCATCGGCTCGCTGCTGGTGTGGTCCGCCACCCGGCCGCGCACCCACCTGACCGGCGGCGACCCGCAGGCGTTCCTCAAGAAGCACCTGCTCAACCTGGTCATCGGCCTGGTGCTCTTCGTGATCATCGCGATCGTGGGCCACCGCCGGATGCGCGTGCTGGTCCCGTTCATCGGCATCCTCGCCATACTGGGCCTCTTCGCGGCGCTCAGCCCGCTCGGCGCGACCATCAACGGCCAGAAGGCGTGGATCCTGCTCCCGGCAGGCTTCTCGCTGCAACCCGCGGAACTCGCCAAGATCGGCGTGATCCTCGGCATGGCCATGCTGCTGTCCGAGCGCGTCGACACCGGCGACGTGGAACGTCCGGGCAACCGCGCGGTGTTCTGGTCCGTCGTGCTCGCGCTGACGCCGATCGGCATCATCATGCTGATGCCCGACCTGGGCTCCGCGATGGTGATCGCGGTCATCATCCTCGGCGTCCTGCTGGCGTCCGGGGCACAGACCCGGTGGATCGGCGGACTGCTCTTCCTCGGCGCGGCCGGGGCGGCGGCGGTGTGGAAGCTCGGGATACTGAGCCAGTACCAGATCGACCGCTTCTCGGCGTTCGCCGACCCGGACCTCGACCCCGCGGGTGTCGGCTACAACGTCGCGCAGGCGCGCCTGGCGGTCGGCTCGGGCGGCCTGTTCGGCAAGGGGCTGTTCCAAGGCAACCAGACGCAGGGGCAGTTCGTGCCCGAGCAGCAGACCGACTTCATCTTCTCGGTGGCCGGCGAGGAGCTCGGCCTGGTCGGCTGCTCCGTCATACTGACCCTCTTCGGCGTGGTGCTGTGGCGCGGCATCCGCATCGCGGCGAACGCCGACGACCTGTTCGGCACGATCATCGCCGCGGGCGTGGTGGCGTGGCTGGGCTTCCAGATGTTCGAGAATGTCGGCATGAACATCGGCATCATGCCGGTCGCCGGCCTGCCGCTGCCGTTCGTGAGCTACGGCGGATCCTCGATGTTCGCGATCTGGATCGCCATCGGCCTGCTGCAATCGGTGCACATGCGCGGGGCGCGCTCGCTCACCCGGACCTGAGGACACACGTGTGCGGGGGCGGCCTATCCGGCCGCCCCCGCACATCCTGCGTCAGCGGTTCACCGCAGGTCGGCGCCACGCACCGGCGTCGGCGCGCAGGCGCTCCACCGGGGAGGGCTGCACCGGCACCCGTCCGGCCGGCACGAGTTCGGCCACCACGATGAAGTGCGGGTACGGCTGCCAGCGCGCGACCCGCTCGTTGCGCCGTACCGTCAGACCCGACCCCTCCACGTCCTCGGCCACTTCGTGGGGATCGCGCGACGTGACCCGGTCGCCCGAGACGATGCGGTCGTGGATCTCGTTCCACCTGCACTTCCAGCGGGGCGTCGCGGCGATGTCCTTGACGATCAGCCGCCCGCCGGGCCGCAGCCGCGAGGCGAGGTGCTTGAGCAGCAGGCGCTGGGCCTCGGCGTCGAGGTGGTGCAGGACGTCGCAGCACAGGATCGCGTCGAACAGCGCGGTGTCCGGCAGGCGGCGCACGTCCGCCGCCACGATGCGCACGCGCTCGCCCTCGGCGGTCGCGGCGGCGATCGCGACGCGGCGCTCGTCCAACTCGTAGCCGACGACGGCGATGCGCGGGTTCCTGCGGGTCACGTAGCGCTCGACGAGACCGTGGCCGCAACCGACCGACATGAGCTCGCCGCTCAGATCGCCGGTCGCCGCGGCGATCGCGCGCCAGGGCACGACCGCGCAGCGGGCCGCCAGGAACGCGAGCGTGGTGGGGCCGGCATTGCGGTAGCTCCACCAGGCTGAAACGAGTGGTCTCCGAGGCACGTGCCCAGTCCCCTTAGCGCGAAGAGCCTGCATGCGTCATTGCGTTGGCTTAACGGGGAAATCGCGGGCGGGTTTCGGTCGATCGGCAGGGAAACTGCCAGCCGCGGCGGTGACCGACAAAGGGGTGCGTAACCGTGGATGCCGTTGCGAAGTTGTCAGGGCGTGAACTCAGCACGGTCCGGGCTGCCCGCTCCACCGCGGATACCTGCCGACCCGGTCGTCCCGGACCGGTCGCCGGGCATCGACGCGGTGAAGGCGGCGGTCCCGCGGCCGCGAGTCCCGGAACGGGGGCCGGCGCCGCCGTGGTCGGCCCGGCGCAAGGCCGCGGCCGCGGTGTTCGCACTCGGGATGTCGCTGGTGGCGTACGCGTACCTCGCGTACTTCCAGCGGGGCATCCCGTGGCGGTTCGTGGACCTCGACGTCTACCACGACGCCGGGGTCAAACTGCGGCAGGCGCCGTCGCAGGTCTACACACGCGACTTCGGCAGCCGCAAGCTGCCGTTCCTGTACCCGCCGTTCGCCGCCTACCTGTTCCGTTGGGCGGCGGCCGGCGGCGTGCAGGTGCTCGCGTGGGGCATGACCCTGCTGTCGATCGCCTGCCTCGGCGTGATCGCCTGGCTCGCGGCCGGGTTGGCCGGACACCGCAAACGCACCCGCCGGATCGCGCTGACGGCGACGGTCGCCGCCATGGCGATCTGGACGGAGCCGGTCCAGCACAACCTGTTCGTCGGGCAGGTCAACCTGGTGCTGGTCACGCTGGTGATCACGGACTTCGCGCTGCCGGCCGGGCATTGGGCCCGCGGCGTGGGGATCGGCCTCGCGGCCGGCATCAAGCTGACACCCGGCATCTTCGTCCTCTACCTGCTGATCACCGGTCGGGTGCGCGCCGCCTGCACCGCCGTTGCGGTGTTCGCGGGTACGGTCGGTGCCGGATGGCTGCTGATGCCGGGGGCGTCGGAGCGCTTCTGGACGCAGGGTTCGCTGTCGGGAGCGCGGCTCGGCCCGGACTACCTGGCGAGCCCGTACAACCAGTCGCTGCTCGCCGCGGCGGTGCGTCTGGTCGGAAACGTCTCGGTCGCCCGCGCGTTGTGGATGATCGCGTCGGTCGTCGTGCTCGTCGCGGGGTTCGCCGCGGCACGCGTGTTCGCCCGCCACGGACGGGACTTGACCGGTGTCCTGGTCGTGGCGCTGGTGTCGCTGCTGGTGTCGCCGATCGCCTGGACACACCACTGGGTGTGGCTTGTTGTCGCTCTTGTTCCGCTGACCGCCGCGGCGGTCAGCACGCCCTGGCGGTGGTGGCGTGCGCCGCGTCTCGCTTTGGTCTCAGTTGTGTTGCTGTGCCTGCCACTTCCGTTCGTGGTCACGGACCACAGGCTGCGGGTCTTCAGCTCGCCGCAGCCGTTCTGGGCCCTTGTCAACCAATGGGGGGCAAGCGGGTACGAACGCCGATATTCTGTCTGCTACGTTGTCGGCAACGCCTACGTTTTCACCGGTTTGGCCGCGCTGGCTGTCGCGGTGATTGCGGCACGGCGGGTTACCCTCGGCACGCGCAACGCCCCAGTGGCGCCGGATGTATCCCGAAAGGTGAGTGTTCAGCCCGAAAGCCGTGCACATAGTCGCAGGTAGACCCTGGCATGCGCCCGGGGTAGCATCGCGCGTTAGGGGTGACGTCGAGCGGGGTAGGATCGCGCGTTAGGGCTGAGCGCCGACGCGAACCCTCTTCACCACATGCCTGCGTATCGTTCCCACGTCGAGGATGTCCGAAGCCAACATGCGTATCGCTGTCGTCAACAATTTCTATCCGCCTCGGCTCGGGGGGAGCGCGCACTTTTCGGCCTCGCTCGCACGGGGGTACGTGGAACAGGGCCACCAGGTAGTCGTGTTGACCGCTACGTACGGGGACGCGCCCAGCCACGAGGTGGTCGACGGCGTCGAGATCCACCGCCTGCCGGCGCGTTACCTGCCGCAGCTCGGACTGGCCATCGACTTCGACATCTCGTTCACGATGGGCCGACGGAACCTCAAGCAGGTATTCCGGATCCTCGACGACTTCAAACCTGACGTCATTCACCAGCACGGGCAATTCCTCGACCTGTCCTGGCTTTCCGGCTGGTACGCGCGCAAGCGCCGCATCCCGGTGCTGCTGTCGATCCACACGATGCTGAAGAGCCCCAAGCCGCTCTTCCACGCGATCTTCCGCATGCTCGACGGCCTCCTGGTGCGCCCGACCCTCGCGATGTACAAGCCGACCCTCGCCGTGCAGGACCGGATCGAGGCCGACTACTGCGTCGAGCGCTACAAGGCCGACATCGCGGACATGGTGAAGACCGTCGTGCCGGTCAACCCCGCCAAATTCAGCGGGCCCCCGGCCCGCGACGTGCGTGCCGAGCTCGGGCTCGGCGACGCGCCGTTCATCGGGTCGGTCGGCCACGTCATCCCGCTGCGCGACCGGCTGCTGCTGGTCGAGGCGATGCCCGAGGTGCTCGCGAAGTTCCCGGACACCAAGGTGGTCGTGGTCGGGCGCGTCTACTACGACGCGTTCCTCAAGCGCGCCGAGGAACTGGGCATCGCGGACGCGTTCATCTGCGTGGGCACCGTGCCGCAGGCGGACGTGCACTCGTACCTCGTCGCCGCGGACATCGAGGTGCACGACCTGTCCGGGCAGGGCGCCGGCACCGCGAGCCTGGAGGCGATGGCCAGCGGCACCGCGACCATCTTCGCCGGCACCGAGGACACGTACCTCGACATCCCGCTCAAGAACTGGCACAACACCCTGCTCGTCCGTCCGGACGACGCCCGCGGCCTCGCCGCCATGATCGTCGAGTTGCTCATCGACTCCGAGAAGCGCGGTCAGATCGCGAAGCGCCAGCAGGAGCTGGTGCGAGGCCGATTCAACATCGATCGCGTCGTGGAAGACCACTTGCTGGCCTTCGAGAGGCTGGCCCGAGCCAAGCCGACCACGTCGTTGACCTCCCGGTGAAAGCCCGGCATTGATACGTCAGGAACCACAACATGGGTAACCGCATTCATCCGACGGCCGTGATCGGGCCGGGGGTCGAAATCGGCGAGGATAATGTAATCGGTCCGTATACCGTCATTGTCGGCCCGTGCGTCATCGGCGACGGCAATTGGATCGGGCCCCATGTGTCGATTGGGTCTCCTGCGGAATACCGGGGCGGCCCGCATCCCGCGGCCTGGGACGGGGAGCTGGACGGTTTCGGGATCGAGATCGGCAGTCGGAATTACCTTCGCGAGTTCGTCACCGTGCATCAGGGGACCAAGCGCAGGACCAGCATTGGCGACGACAGCTACCTGCTGGTCTACAGCCATGTGGGGCACGACTCGACCCTGGGGAACGGGGTCACGCTGTCGAGTGCCGCACAACTGGGCGGTCATACCCAGGTCGGTGCGTACGCTAATATCGGCATGGGCGTTATGGTCCACCAGTTTGGGCGGATCGGCCCCGGTGCGATGGTGGGAATGGGCGCTTCCGTGCGACGCGAAGTGCCTCCCTTTTCGATCACGGTCGGCAACCCGGCGCGCACCACCGGCATCAATGAGATCGGGCTCAGCCGAGTGGGCGTCGACGGAGCGGCAGCCGCGGCCATGGGGGAGTATGTGAAGGGCCGCACCCCGGTCCCGGACGGTCTGCCCGACGACATCGCCGAGCTTCTCGCCGCCTGGGAGAGCAGCGCGCCCGCGGCGTGACGGCATGGGCGCGTGTGCGGCCGGCAGAGCGCAGCAGACCTAATCGAACCGCCGAAGGCAAGAGAAGGGGACGCATGTCCACCAAGGAACGGCTGAAGGGCGTCTTCGCGTCCGCGCTCGACCTCGACCCCGAGACCACCAGCATCGAGGACCTCCGCTACCGCGAGATCGACAAGTGGGACTCCCTCGGCCACATGGTGCTGGTCGCGGCGATCGAGGACGAGTTCGACGTGCAGCTCGACACCGACCAGGTGATCGACATGAACGCCTTCAAGGTCGCGTACGACATGCTCCGGGAGATGGGCCAGGGTGACTGACAGCGTGACCCGCGACCGGGCGTTCGAAGGCCGGATCTGCGTGGTCACGGGCGGCACCCGGGGCATCGGCCACGCCACCGCCGCGGCGTTCGCCGAGCAGGGCGCCACCGTCGTGCTGACCGGCCGCGACGAGGCGGTCGCCAAGGAGCGCGCCGCGGAACTCGCCGCGCTGCACGGCACCGTCGTGGTCGGACAAGCCCTCGACGTCACCGATTCGGCCCAGGTCCGCGCACTTTTCACCGGTACGGCGCGCGAGTACGGCACCGTCGACTGCCTCGTCGCCAATGCAGGGGCGATGGAGGACGCGCTGGTCGGCATGATGCGCGACGAGCACATCGCACGCATGCTCGACACCAACGTCGTCGGCACCATCACGTGCCTCCAGGCCGCGGCCCGCGTCATGATGCGCAAGCGCACCGGCTCGATCGTGCTGCTGGCCTCCATCGTCGGCGAGCGCGGCAGCGCCGGGCAGAGCGTCTACGCCGCCTCCAAGGGCGCCGTCACCGCCCTCACCAAGTCGACCGCGAAGGAACTCGGCCGCCACGGCATCCGGGTGAACGCGGTCGCCCCCGGCATGATCCGCACCGACCTGATCGCGCACGTCCCGGACGAGGTCGTGGAACGGCGTACCGCCGACACCGCGCTCGGCCGGGTGGGCACTCCCGAGGACGTCGCCCGCGCGATCCGCTTCCTGTGCGGTACCGACGCCGAATTCGTCACCGGACAGATCCTGGGGGTCGACGGAGGCATGGTCCTGTGACGAGCACGTCCGGGCCGGCCTCGTCCGGCACCTCCGACTCCGCCCAAGGCCCCGCGGAGGGGGCCGCCGACCCCGCGTCCGGCGGCACGCTCGCGGACCTCCTCGTCCACCCGGGCGTGACCCTGATCGACGGCACCGACGGCAGCCGCCTCGCCGGCGCGGACCTCCGGGCGCGCGTCACCGAGGCCTCCGCGCGCCTCGCCGGCCTCCCGGACGGCATCGTCTTCGCGCTGACCGGCCAGGACGTCCCCGGCATCCTCGGCTACCTCGGTGCGCTCTCCGCGGGGCGCGCCGTCCTGCTGCTCGACCCCGCCCTGGACCGCACCGCGCTCGAGGCGCTGATCGCCCGGTTCCGCCCGGCCGCCGTCACCGGCGCCGACGGGCCCACCCCGGCCGGCTACCGCGCGGTCGCCGGAACCGGCTTCGTGCGCAAGGACGCCGGCAGCGCGGGCGTACACCCCGACCTCGCGGTGCTGCTGACCACCAGCGGCTCGACCGGCAGCCCCAAGCTGGTCCGCCTCTCGCGCGGCGCCGTGCTGGCGAACGCGCGCTCGATCGCCACCGCGCTGGCGCTGGGCCCCGACGAGGTCGCCCCCACCAGCCTGCCGCTGCACTACAGCTACGGCCTGTCCGTGCTGAACAGCCACCTCGTCGTCGGGGCCACCCTGCTCGTCGACGCGAACGGCGTTCTGTCCCGCACCTTCTGGGAAGCGGTCGACGAGCACAAGGCCACCAGCTTCGCCGGCGTGCCGTACCACTACGAGATGCTGCGCCGCATCGGCTTCGCCCCCGCCGAGCACCCCGCGCTGCGCACCCTGACCCAGGCGGGCGGACGCCTGCGCGGCACCCTCGTCAAGGACTTCGCGGCCCGCATGGACGAGGTCGGCGGCCGCCTCGTGGTGATGTACGGCCAGACCGAGGCCACCGCGCGCATGGCCGTGCTGCCGCCCGACCGCCTGGCCGACAAGCTCGGCACCGCCGGACAGGCCATCCCCGGCGGCGAGTTCGGCATCCGCCCGCTCGACGACGACGGCCCCGAGGACCCCGAGGGCGTCGGCGAGGTCGTCTACACCGGGCCGAACGTCATGATGGGCTACGCCGAGTCCGAGGACGACCTCGCCCGGGGCGACGACCTCGGCGGCGTGCTGGCCACCGGCGACATCGGCCGCCTCGACGACGAGGGCTTCCTGACCATCACCGGGCGCCTCAAGCGCATCGGCAAGGTCTTCGGCACGCGCGTCAGCCTCGACGACCTCGAGGACATGCTGCGCGTGCACGGAGTCGCCGCCGCGGTCCCCGGCGACGACCGCATCATCGTGTGGCTCGAAGGCGCCGACAAGGACGGCTGCCGGGCGGCCGGCCGCGCGCTCGCCGAGCGGCTGCGCGTCCATTCCTCGGGCTTCGACGTGCGCACCGTGCCCGCGCTGCCGCTGCTGGCCAGCGGCAAAATCGACTACCGCGCACTGGAGGCGGGAGTATGACCGGCGCAGCGGACTTCGTCTTCGGACGCACGCAGGCCGAGCGCGAGAGCGTCCTGTTGCCCGAGCTCCTGGCCCTGACCGAGCACCACCGGGCCAACTGCGAGCCGTACGACCGCATCCTGTCCGCACTCGACGTGCCGTCCGGCCGCGCCGCCGACCGCATCGCCGACCTGCCCTGGCTGCCGGTCCGGCTGTTCAAGCACCACGACCTGGCCAGCGTGCCGCCCGAGGAGATCTTCAAGACCCTCACGTCGTCGGGCACCACCGGCGCCGAGGTGTCGCGCATCTACCTCGACAAGGAAGCGGCCGGCAACCAGGTCCGCGCGCTGAGCCGCACCTTGCAGGCGGTGCTGGGCAAGCAGCGGCTGCCGATGCTCATGGTCGACAGCTCCGGCCTCGTCAAGAACCGGCTGTCGTTCTCCGCGCGCGGCGCGGGGGTGCTGGGCATGGCCGGGTTCGGCCGCAACCACGCCTACGCGCTGGACGCCGAGGAGCGGCCCGACCCGGACGCGATCGCGAAGTTCCTGACCGCGTACGGGGACAAGCCGTTCCTGATCTTCGGCTTCACCTTCATGGTGTGGCAGTACCTGTACGAGGTCTCCGTCGAGCACGGCTTCGACCTGTCGAACGGCATCCTCGTGCACTCCGGCGGCTGGAAGAAGCTCGCCGACCGCGCGGTGGACAACGCGACGTTCCGGGCCCGGTTCGCCGCCGACACCGGCCTCACGCGCATCCACAACTACTACGGCATGGTCGAGCAGATCGGCACCGTGTTCGTGGAGGGCCCGGAGGGCGACGCCCTGTACTGCCCGGACTTCGCCGACATCGTGGTGCGCGACCCGGAGACCTGGGCCGAGCAGCCGATCGGCACCCCCGGCGTGATCGAGGTCGTCAGCTCGCTGCCCCGCTCGTACCCGGGACACGTGCTGCTCACCGAGGACCTGGGCGTCGTGCACGGCATCGACGACGGCCACTGGCCGGGCAAGCGGTTCTCCGTACTCGGACGCCTGCCGCGTGCCGAGGCGCGGGGCTGCAGCGACACGTTCTCGGCGCCGCAGGACGTGCCGGAACCGCAAGGGGTGCAGGCCGCATGATGATCAGACAGCGCTTCCCGCAGGGGCCGCCGTGTGCGCTCCCCGACCTCCTCCAGGAGGTCGGCGGAGAGGTCCCGGGCGGTCCGCTGGTGGTGGGGGACCCGCGCATCGTGGACTTCCTCACCGCGTTCGGCCGCACGCTCCTCGACCCCGCACTGGTCCGCCGGCACCCCGAACTGGCGCCGCTGGGCTTCTTCCTGCGGCGCGGCGAACTGGCCGCGCAAGTCGCCCGGCTGACCGACCCGGGCGTCGGCGTCGGCGCGAACACGCAGGTCCTGCGCTTCCCGCGCGGCCTGATCTTCCACATCCCGCCGGCCAACGTCGACACGATCTTCGTGTACGCCTGGGCGCTCGCCGCCCTCACCGGCAACCGCAACATCGTGCGCATCTCGCCGCGTTCCGGTGCCGCGGCCGAAGTGATCCTGGAACGCCTGGACACCGCCCTCGCGAACGCCCACCCGGCGGTCGCGGCGACCCAGCGGATGATCACGTACGACCGCGACGACCGTATGACCGAGGCGCTGTCGGCGGCCTGCGACCTGCGCGTCGTGTGGGGCGGCGACCAGTCGGTGCACGCCGTGCGCCGCGCCGCCCTGGCCCCCGCGGCCCGCGACCTGACCTTCCCCGACCGCGCGTCGTTCGCGGTGGTGTCGTCCGCCGCGTGGCTGCGGACGACCCCGCAGGACCGCGACAAGGCGGTGCTGGACCTCTACAACGACAGCTACTGGTTCGACCAGGCCGCGTGCGCCTCGCCGCGCGCGCTGTACTGGGTCGGGGCCGGGGCGGACGCCGACGAGGCGCGCCGCGACCTGTTCACCCGCCTGGAGGCACTGCTGGCCTCGCGCGGCGAACTGCCCGACCCGGCGATGGCGGTGCACAAGCGCGTCGCGGCGTACGGCGAGGCGGCCGAGGGCCGCGCGTCCTCGCTCGACTTCGCGGTCGGCGACGCACTCGCCGTCCTGGAGCTCGCGCGCCCGCTGGACGTGCCGCGCGGCTGGCTGGGCGCCGGCGCGTTCCCCACGGCGACCGTCGCCCGGCTCACGGACCTCGTCCCGATGCTCGGCCGGAAGGACCAGACGCTGAGCCACTTCGGCTTCACCGCCGAAGAACTGGCCGAGTTCGCCGCGGCCGTCGCGGGCCGCGGCATCGACCGCATCGTGCCCTTCGGGTCGGCGCTGTCGTTCGCCCCTATATGGGACGGCTACGACCTGCCGCGCGAGTTCACCCGGATCACCACACTCGGCACCGCTCCCGCCCAGGCGCGGCGGTGACCAGCACGGCGACGGAGCCCGTCGCGACACCGGAGTCCACAGCAAAGGTGTGGATGCGCAGAGCAGCGCGGCTTGTCGCGATCATGCGCCCGTTCCTGCTGCTGCTGGCCATCGGCGGCATCGCGTACATGGCGTACAGCCACTGGGGCGAGGTCAGCGACACGCTGAGCGAGATGCCGTGGTACGGCGTCGCGGCGAGCGGGATCTCGCTGCTGGTGGGCATGACGTTCGGCTGGCTGACCTGGCAGACGCTCGTCGACAGCATGGGCCGCCCCACGGGGTACGCGGTGGGCGCGCGGATCATGCTGGTCAGCCAGCTAGGCAAGTACCTGCCGGGATCCGTGTGGGCGTACGTCCTGCAACTCGAACTCGGCCGCAAGGCCAAGGTGTCGCGCGCCCGGCTGTTCACCGCGACGCTCATGTACGTCGCGGTGTCGTCGATCATCTCGCTGGTCCTCGGCCTGATGGCACTGCCGCTGCTGCTCGACGAGACGCCGCAGGCGGCGTGGGTCTTCCTGCTGGTGCCGATAGGCCTGGTGTGGCTGCACCCGAGGATGCTCGCCAAGTCGGGCGAGTTCGTCCTCAAGCTGCTGCGCCGCCCGCCGGTCACGCTGCGCCTGACCTGGCCGCTGGTGGCCAAGCTGACCGGTCTGACGGTCCTGTCGTACTCGTTCCTCGGCCTGCACCTGTGGCTGCTCGCGCGGTCCGTGTCGTCCGCCGACCTGCCGATGCTCATGCTGTGCGTGGGCGCGATCGCGGTCGGCCTGACGCTGGGCGTGGTGGCGTTCATCCTGCCGTCCGGTGCGGGCGTGCGCGAACTGGCGATCGTCGCCGCGCTGGCGTCCACGATGCCGCGCGGCGAGGCGGTCGCCCTCGCGCTGGTGTCGCGGCTCATGTTCACCGTCGCCGACCTGGTGTCCGCCGGTGTCGCGGCGCTGTTCGGACGCCGCGCGCTCGGCCGCACCGAGCGGGACGCCGCGGCGGCCGCCGAATCGGTGGAGGCCGGCGTCGCGCCGAAGGCGGCGGCAGGCGTGTCCTCGGGGTCCTCCACGGCGAACGAGCCGCCCGCGCGCGACTGACGCCGCGGACACCGCCCGCGACCTCCGCCCGGCGGCCGACCGCCCCGACCACCACCGCAAAGACTTCAAGGAGCACGTTGATGCTGATGTCGGCCGGCAAACGCTTCCCCGCGGAGCAGTGGGGCGCGGTACGTCGGATCTGGCTGAAGCAGCCGTACGCGGTCCGGATCGTGGAGCTGCTGGCCCTGGCGTGGCTGCTGCCGCTGGCGACCCACGCGGTCAAGGCGGACGCCCTGCTGCTCCTGGTGATGCTGCTGGTCACCTCGTCGCTGCTGCGGGCCGGCGGGACCCTGCTGGACCGGCTCATGATCGGCGCGGGCCTGCTGGCCGGCATCATGCTGTCGTCCGGCCTGCTGTTCTCGGTGTGGCCGTGGGGCCTGGAGCCGGTGCCGGTCGCGGGCTTCATCCTGTCGGTACTGGTCATCGCCGGCGCCGCGACCAAGCGCACCCCGAGCCTGCCGCTGCGCCTGCGCGGCTCCGACCTGATGGTGGTCGGCGCGGCGGCGGCGGCCTGGCTGGTCGTCGCCTGGCCGGCGCTCGGCAGGGGTTTCCGGTGGAACCTGGCGTACTTCTCGATGAACTCCACCGGGGACCGCATCCGCCACTACACGATGTTCGACGCGATCCACAGCATCGGCGGGTTCACCTTCATGAACCCGGACGAGGCCAAGCCGTTCCTGGACGCGGGTTTCGCGGAGAACTACCCGAACGGCGCCGCGTACCTCTACTCGTTCCTGGACATCTTCCTGCGCTCCGACGTCGACAGCGGTACGAACACCGGAGCGTTCCAGCGCTACTTCTGGTACGCCACGACCGGCTACGCGATCCTCGTGCTGGTCGTCGTGTGGGGCGCGCGCTGGATCGCGGGCCCGGCGGTCGCCGGATGGCGGCGCGGCCTGACGCTCGGCGTGGTCGGCGGCTTCATGTGCTCCGGCATCATGATCTGGCTGATCTGGTCGGGCTTCGACTCGGAGCTGATCGGCCTGGTCTTCCTCGTCATGGGCACCGCGGTCCTGGTCCGGTACCCCAACCGCCCGCGTGAGCAGGTCCTGCTGTTCACGATGGCCATGGCCGGCGTGGCGTTCTCGTACCCGCTGTTCCTGCCGGTCATGGGCGTGGGCGCGGTCGGCGCCCTGTGGCTGTTCCGGGCCCGCCTGTTGAACAAGTGGACGTTCATCGTCGCGGCCGCGGTGTCTCCGCTGGCCCTGATCCCGGCGCTGGCGCCCTACCTCTTCGGCACCCTCAACCCGTCCGAGCACCTGCTCGTGCCCGGATTCGCCGAGCTGACCTCGCGCCGCATGCTGGCGGCCGTCGCCGTCGTGCTGATCATCGGGTACGTCTTCGGCAAGGCGCGCCGCTCGATCTCCAACCGCGCCATGGCGTGGCAGCTGTTCACCGTGGGTTCCGCGATGGTCGTGGTGACCGTCTACCAGCACATGAAGACCGGTGCGAACTCGTACTACAGCGAGAAGTACGTGCACGCCGGGGTGCTGTTCGCGTGCCTCGCGGTCGGCCCGGCGACGCTCCTGCTCAACGTGCCGCGGGTGAAGCTCACGCTCGGCCGGTGGCAGCAGCGCGCCGTCGCCGGGGTCACCGTCGTCGCGGCGGCCCTCGCCGGTGTGCTGGCGACCGGGGCGGTCGCCTGGAACAAGCCCGTCATGGTGGCCGGGCGACCGGCGTACGACACCACGTGGGGCGCGGTCTGGATGGCCGGGAAGCCGCAGACCCAGACGCCGATCGCGCGCGAACTGCGCATCATGCACAACGCCGGGCTGATAGGTGACGGCAAGCCGACGCTCGTCATCGTCGGGTGGCCGTGGGGCAACGTGATCGCCAACCTGGAACTGGGCGCGATCAACCACCACCTCGGCCTGACGATGAAGATCGGCGAGGAGCTGCCCAAGGTGGGCGGCGAGAAGGAAGTCTTCACGTACTGGGCGGCCGCCCAGCGCTGGGTGGACAACCTGGAGACGTACATCCGGCAGACCGACCGCGAGCTCCGCATCGTGACGTTCGAACCGCATGTGGCCACGCGGCTCCAGAAGGCGGTCGACGAAACGCCCGGCAGCAAGGTCGAGATCGTCTGGCTGGCGGACAAGTACGGCACGCGCGGTGTGATTCCGCCGCCGGCACCTCCGTCGGCGCCCGCACCGGCTCCGGCACCGGCACCGGTCAAGAGGTAGTCGGCAGAGGTGTTCGGCGGGCGCCGGGCGCGGACGTGATCCGCACCCGGCGCCACCGGTGACAGTGATCCGCCGCGCGCGCCCGGGAACTGCATTCCAGCCCCGGAGTTGTGTGGCGCGCGCTTCGGGGCGCGAAGAGGGTCAATCGTGTACTCACCGTTATTACTCGCGTTCGCTCCGGCCACGTTCTGCCTGATCGCGGCGGCTCTGCTGGGAGCTGTCGGACTCGGTGCGCGGCGGTTCTCGGACCGGGCCACCGTGACGCTCTCGCTCGGCCTGCTGGAACTGACGTGGCTGGTCAAACTGCTGCTGCTCGCGGGCTGGTTCCGCCCGTTCGGGGCCTTCGCGGGGGCGGTCGCGGTGCTGGCGGCCACGCTGGCGCTCGGCGCCGCGCTGCCGGGTGCGAGGGCGCGGCTCCTCGCCGCGTACGACGTGGTTCGGCAGTGGCGGCCCCGAACGAGCCCGGCCGCGCGGCCGGTTCGCGCCCGGGACCCGTTCACCCTGACGGCCGCCGCGCTCCTCGCGGTGGCCGTTCTCGTGTACGCGCGGTCGCTCGTCCTCGCGTTGCGCCTGCCGCCCCGCGACATCGACAGCCTCTGGTACCACCTGGTCGCGGTCGCGGCGTGGGTCCGCACCGGTGAGATGGCCCCGGCGATCGACAACGCGTCGAAGGCGGGCGACCTGGGGTGGACGATCGCGGCGGAGACCTATCCGCGCGACACCGAGACCGTCAGCGCGTGGCTCTCGGTGTTCACGCACGACACGACGCTCGTCGGGCTGACCCAATTCCCTTTCCTGGCAATGCTGTTCGTGGCGACGTACGGCATCTGCCGCCGCTTCCGCGCGACGCGCGGGCTGGCTTTGAGTGCGTCCGCGGCGGTGGTGCTGGCGCCGACGGTGGTGAGCCAGTCGTACATGGCGTACAACGACATCGCGCGGGCGGGCGTGGCCGTGGCGGTGTGGCATGTGCTGCTGATGGCGTACCCCGAGGCGGCGGACCGGGGGCAGGCGCTCGCGCCGCGCACCGCCCTGCTGTTGACCGGTGCGCTCCTGGCCCTCGGGATGGGGGTCAAGGCGGCGAACGGCTACCTGATCCCCGCCGTGTTGGTGGCCGGCCTGGTGCTGCGGCGCGCGAGCGATCCCGCGACGCGGCCGGGACGGGTGGCGGGCATGGCCTGGGTGCTCGGACCGGCATTGCTGCTCGGGTCGTTCTGGTACCTGCGCACGTGGCTGAGCTGGGGGTCGCCGACGTGGCCGATCGCGGTCGGTCCGTTCGAGGGGCCCGCGACCATGCACGCTCTGCTGGAGCAGGCCCGCCCCGAGGAGTGGCGCGGCGAGCCGATGCCGCTTGTGGTGCTGCGCTCGTGGTGGGCGGCACTCGGACACGTGGGGGACCAGCACTGGTACGTGCAGTGGACGGGCCAACTCGGGCTCGTGTGGCTGCTGGTGCTGCTCCCGGCGGCGGCCGTGCTGGTGGTGGGCGCGCTCGTGCGGCGGAGGCACACGCGTGCGGCGTTCGGTGTGGTGCTGCCGCTCGCGCTCGGCACGCTGGCGGCCCCCGGGCAGTGGTACTCGCGGTACACGATGCCGCTCATGGCGGCCGGTGCGCTGGCCCTCGCGGTGCTGATGCAGGCCGCGGTGCGCCGACTGCCCGCCCGGCGCACCGCGTTCCTGGTCCCGGTGGCCACCGGGCTGGTGCTGGCCGTGACGTGCGCGAGCCTGGTGGGCCAACTGCGGTACACGACGTTCCAGGCGGAGGAGGACCCGAAGCAGCGCGACTACCGGGCGCTGGCCGAGGTGTTGGGTCAGCCCGAGAGGCAGCGGTCGCTGGAAGGTGTCTGGGGCACCTACCGCAAGGTCGACCTGCTGCCGCCGGGGACACGTATCGCCTTCTGCGCGGAGGACACACCGCAGTACTGGCTGCCTCTGGTGTTGATCGGGCGTGGCTACGACCGCGTGCTTGTGGACCTCGGGGAGTGCCGGACCCCGTCGCGTGTGCCGGTGCTCATGAAGCGGCTCGGTGCGGACTACCTCTACACGACGCCCCACAGTGCGATTGGATCCGCGGTGCGCAGGACCGCGGAGGAGACGGGGCTGACGTACATGCCCATCACGCGGCCGGGCGCGCCGACCGGTGGACTGTTGCAGATGTTCACGCTGCTCCCGGTGCCCCCCGCGGCCGTGGCGGCCGGACCGATGGCGGTGGGACGGTCATGAGGGCGTTCACCTTTGCCTCGGGTCCCTCGGCGGGGCGGCTCGCGCTGGGGGCGGGGGCGGCGGCGTACACACTGTCGCTCGGATTGTGGGTGTTGCTGGTGCGCGCCCATCCGGACACCCAGTGGCTGATGCTCGACCTCGCGACGATGCACGACGCCGCCGCTTCGCTGCGGGACGGCCAGGACCGCGTCTACACCGAGCTGTTCGGGCCGTTCCCGGGTCCGTTCATCTATCCGCCCATCGCCGTGCTGGCGTTCTACGCGGCGCTGCCGCTGGGCATGACCGGCCTCAAGGTCGTGATGGCGGTGCTGAGCCACGCGGCGGTGCTCGCCACGGTGTGGATCGCGCTGGGGATGCTGGGCCGGCGGAGGGGGGTCGGCCGCGCGGCGGCCACGCTCGGGTTGGCGGCTGCTGTGCTGTGGATCGAACCGGTGCACAAGACGCTGATGTTCGGGCAGGTCGGACTGATCCTGATGGTCCTCGTCCTGGCCGACTGCGCGCTGCCCGACCGCAGCCGCCTCAAGGGGGCGGGGATCGGCCTGGCGACCGGACTCAAGCTCACCCCCGGGCTGTTCGTCGTCTATCTGCTGCTGACGCGGCGCTTCCGGGCGGCGGTCACGGCGTCGGCGGTCACCGCGGCCACGATGGCGGTCGGCTGGGCGGTGGTTCCGCGCGCGGCACGGCAGTACTGGTTCGACTCCATGTGGGTCGGCGACAGCATCAACCACGTCATCACTCTCGCGCATGCCATCAACCAGTCCCTCAAGGGCGTCACCATGCGGGTGTTCGAGGGAGGCGCGGCGGGGCAGGCGGTGTGGGTCGCGGGTGCGGCCGTGATCGCCGCCGTCGGCATGGCGGCCGCGCGAGCGGCGTCGGCGCGCGGGCTCGAACTCCTGGGTGTGGTCCTGTGCGCCGGGGTCGCGCTGCTCATCAGCCCTATCTCGTGGCAGCACCACTGGGTTTGGGCGGTTCCGGTGCTGGTGCTCGTTGGGGACCTGGCGTGGCGGCGGCGCGACCGTGTCCTCGCCTGGGCGGCGGTGTTGTACACGGGGGTCATCGCGTGCTGGCCGATGCGGCTGGACTGGTACGGCTATTGGGACTCGTCGTTTCCGGTGGAGCCGTACGGCCTCATCTGGCTCGGACCGCACGAGGCAGGCCGCGAGTTCCGCTGGAACGCCTGGCAATTCGTGGTCGGGAACAGCTTGTTCGCCGTCCATGTCGCGATGGCGGTGGCGGTGTGCGCGTACTTGTGGTGCACGCGTACGCGCTTCCGCACGGTGTCGGGCGGCGGCGTCGGAACGGGCGGCGAGCCCGCGGCGGAGGGCCTGCGCGTGCCGTACGGGCTCGCGCGTCGTTGACCTCATGGAGGATCCCGGCCCCGGCCCCGAGCGATAGGCACCGACCGACGTGCAGAACCAGCGCCTCCAGCGCCTCACCGCACATCCGATGTTCCCCGAACTGGCCAAATTCGCGGTCATCGGAGGATTCGCCTATCTGACCGACCTGATCCTGTTCAACATCCTGCGGACGCAGACCGGGTACGGGCCCCTCACCGCGAAGGCGCTCTCGCTGGTCGCGTCGATCGTGGTGGGCTTCGTCGGCAACCGCTACTGGACGTACCGGGAGCGGGCGGGCGACGAGGGAGCGCTCCAGGTCACCAAGCAGGGGCTGGCCTTCGTCGGGGTGACGCAGGTCGGGAACCTGATCCAGATGACGTTCCTGGCCTTCTCGCACTACGTGCTGGGGATGACGTCCCTGCTGGCGGACAACGTCTTCGGCAACGTCGTCGGGATGGGCGTCGCGACAGTCTTCCGGTTCTGGGGGTACCGCACGTGGGTCTTCCGGCGCCCGGAGCCGGGCGCCGGCGCCGAGCGCCCGGCCGAGTTCCGTCCCGAGCCCCTGGCCGGGACCACAGCCGTCCCGTCGGCCCTGTCCGCCCCGCCGTTCCCGTCGGCCTCGTCTGCCCTTCCGCCCCTGTCCGCCGGGTCGGGCGCCGCGATCGTCCCGCCCGCGGGACGGCCCTTGAGCGAGGAAGTCCTGGAAGGTTCGGGCAGGCGTTAGGCTGGGAGGCCGTTCCCCATCTCTCACCCCGCCCCCGCCGGAGGCTGCGCCATGCCCGTCGAGTCGGTGTTCCCGCGCCTGGAGCCGCTGCTGCCCCGTGTGCAGAAGCCCATCCAGTACGTCGGAGGGGAGCTGAACTCGACCGTCAAGGACTGGGACGCCGCCTCGGTGCGCTGGGCGCTCATGTACCCGGACGCGTACGAGGTCGGCCTGCCCAACCAGGGCGTCATGATCCTCTACGAGGTGCTCAACGAGGTCGCGGACGCGCTCGCCGAGCGCACGTACGCGGTGTGGCCGGACATGGAGAAGCTCATGCGCGAGCACTCCGTCCCGCAGTTCACCGTGGACGCGCACCGCCCGGTCGGCGCGTTCGACGTCTTCGGCATCAGCTTCTCGACCGAGCTCGGCTACACGAACCTCCTCAACGCCCTCGACCTGGCGGGCATCCCGCTGGAGGCGAAGGACCGGACCGAGGACCACCCGATCGTCCTGATCGGCGGACACGCGTCGTTCAACCCCGAGCCGATCGCGGACTTCATCGACGCCGCGGTGGTCGGCGACGGCGAGCAGGCGGTGCTCCAGATCACCGACGTGATCCGGGCCTGGAAGGCCGAGGGGTCGCCGGGCGGGCGCGACGAGCTGCTGTTCCGCCTGGCGGTCACCGGCGGCGTGTACATCCCGCGCTTCTACGACGTCGACTACCTGGACGACGGCCGCATCCAGCGCGTCGCGCCGAACCGCTCGGGCGTGCCGTGGCGCGTGTCCAAGCACACCGTCATGGACCTCGACGAGTGGCCGTACCCCAAGCAGCCGCTGGTCCCGCTGGCCGAGACCGTGCACGAGCGCATGTCGGTGGAGATCTTCCGCGGCTGCACCCGCGGCTGCCGGTTCTGCCAGGCGGGCATGATCACCCGTCCGGTGCGCGAGCGGAGCATCACCGGCATCGGCGAGATGGTCGAGAAGGGCCTCAAGGCGACCGGCTTCGAAGAGGTCGGCCTGCTGTCGCTGTCGTCCGCCGACCACACCGAGATCGCGGAGGTCGCCAAGGGCCTCGCGGACCGGTACACCGAGGACAAGATCGGCCTGTCGCTGCCGTCCACCCGCGTGGACGCGTTCAACATCGACCTCGCCAACGAGCTGACCCGCAACGGCCGCCGCAGCGGTCTGACGTTCGCCCCCGAGGGCGGCAGCGAGCGCCTGCGCAAGGTCATCAACAAGATGGTGAGCGAAGAGGATCTGATCCGGACGGTCGCCACGGCGTACGGCAACGGCTGGCGCCAGGTGAAGCTGTACTTCATGTGCGGCCTGCCCACCGAGACCGACGACGACGTGCTGCAGATCGCCGAGATGGCCAAGAAGGTCATCGCCAAGGGCCGCGAGGTCTCCGGCAACCGCGACATCCGCTGCACGGTCTCGATCGGCGGGTTCGTCCCCAAGCCGCACACGCCCTTCCAGTGGGCGCCCCAGCTCGACCACGCGACCACCGACGCACGGCTCCAGAAGCTCCGCGACGCGATCCGCGCCGACCGCCAGTACGGCAAGTCCATCGGCTTCCGCTACCACGACGGCAAGCCGGGCATCGTCGAGGGCCTCCTCTCGCGCGGCGACCGCCGCGTCGGCAAGGTCATCCGCGCGGTCTGGGAGGACGGCGGCCGCTTCGACGGCTGGAGCGAGCACTTCAGCTACGAGCGCTGGATGCGCTCCGCCGAGAAGGCCCTCGCGGACGACGTCGTCGACGTCGACTGGTACACCACCCGCGAACGCGACTGGAACGAGGTGCTCCCCTGGGACCACCTCGACTCCGGCCTCGACAAGGACTGGCTGTGGGAGGACTGGCAGGACGCCCTCGACGAGGTCGAGGTCGACGACTGCCGCTGGACCCCGTGCTTCGACTGCGGCGTCTGCCCCCAGATGGACACCGAGATCCAGATCGGCCCGACGGGCAAGAAGCTGCTGCCGCTGTCGGTCGTGAAGTAGCGCGGGAGCGGGCCCGGTCAGACCGAGAAGCTGTTCACCCTGGTCGGCGTCACCCGGACGATCACCCGGGCGATCTCGTCGGGCTCCGGCGGCGGGGCCTCGCCGAGGTACCTGAGCGAGAGCGCGAGCGGGAGGTCCTTCGCCGGGTCCGGGACGATCTCGGCGGTGCCCCGGAGCTCGACCGAGTGGTACGGGTTGTCCAAGGCGAAGACGGTGATGCTGACACGGGGGTCGCGACGCAGGTTGCGCACCTTCGCCCGGCCCTCGGTCGCGGAGAACACGACCGTGTCGCCGTCGCGCCGGTACCAGACCACCGAAGCCTGGGGGCCGCCGTCGGCGTTGAGGGTCGACACGGTGGCGAAGTTCTTGCCGTCGAGCAGCTTTCGCGTCGACTCGTCGAGCGTCGTGGACATACGTACTCCCGCTTTCGCTGGTGCGATCCGCGCCCCTTGGGGCACTTCTTGTTACGGCCCCCATGTTGGGTGACCATGGGGGCCGGCGGAAGGAGGCACTTTCATGTCACGGCGGAACATCTGTGTAACGGAGCCGGCCGAGGTGACTCAGGCCTGCCGGGTGCTCGACGTGCTCAACCGGGTGAGCGGCAAGTGGAGCATCAGCATCCTCATGGAGGCCCGCCAGGGCCCTGTGCGCTTCACCCAGTTGGAGCGGGCGATACCCGGCGTCAGCCGCCGGATGCTCACCCTGACGCTGCGCGGCCTGGAACGCGACGGTCTGCTGACGCGCACGGTGTATCCGACGGTGCCGCCGAAAGTGGAGTACGAGGCGACCGAGATGGCCCGGGAGTTGTACGAGTACCTGTCGGGACTCATCGCGTGGGCCGAGCGGCACGAGCCGGCCGTGGCGGCCTCGCGGGAGGCGTACGACCACGCGGCCGACTGACCTGGCGGCCACCGCGGGTGGTCCGGGAGGGCGGATACGTATGTGCCGCCCTCCCGTCGCTCGGGGGACGCGTGCGCTCGCGGTGTATATGCAATTGAGCTTGAGGAATATATCCACTGGTGAGGGTGGTGAATATGTCGAAGACGCTCATCGATGTTGACGACGAGGCGCTGGCGTTGGCTGCCGAGGCCCTTGGGACGACGACGAAGAAGGACACCGTCAACGCGGCACTTGCAGCTGTGGGGGAGCGCCACCGCCGCGAGCGTGCGTTGGAGCGGTTGGAACGGCTGGCGTCGGACGGCGCGTTCGACAAGATGGCCGAGCCGGGCTTCGAGGAAGAGGTCTGGCGCTGACATGGCATCGGCCGAGCGGTTTCTGATCGACAAGTCTGCGCACGAAAGGCTCAGTCGGCAGTCGGACGTGCTGGACACATGGCGCGACGTCCTCCTCCAGGGACGCATCGGGATCAGCTGGCCCACCGAGATCGAGATCCTGTACTCGTCCCGGTCTGCTCGCGAATACGCGGAGGTCAAGGGCACATTGGCTGACCTCTATACCTGGGTCGGCGAGCCGGACGACGTCGGGCGCCTGGTGCTGGGGCTTCAGGAGAAGTTGTGCGGGAAGGGTCTGCGCCGCTCGGCGGGCGCGGTGGATCCGCTGGTGTCGGTGATCGCCGAGGCGAACCAGTTGACCGTGCTGCACTACGACCGGGACTTCGAGACCATCGCGTCCATCACCGGGCAGCCGACGCGATGGCTCGCACAGCCGGGCGGCCTTGACTAGGTGCCGCCCGGCACGGTTCGTGGGCGGTGCATCCGGGGCTCGGTAGTGCGGAGGCGCGGGCGGGGGACTGCGGGTGGCGCGTACGTCTGACTGACTTCGAGTTCCTGACGTCGCCTCAGGCTCGGGAACTGGTGCGGGAGGGCATTGTGGTGATCGGCCACGACGCTCTGCGGCAGGTGTGGAACCGCGTCGCCCGCCGCCGCGGCTGAGTGCTTGGAGCGATTCGTCCGCCGTGTACCGTTCCGCGAGTTGCGCGGAACCGCGCGCCCGACCGGCACGTCCTGACGGGGTGTCAAGGCTTTCGGGGGGAGGGCGTATGACACAGGGATCTTCCGGTCCGGGACCGGTCGGTGACGGGCAGGCGGAAGGCAGCGGGCCACCTCGGGTTGTGCTCGGCAAGGACGAGCGTCCCCGAGAGGTGACGGACACGGATGTGCCCGGGGCGCGGCGGCCGCCGGACGTCGATCTCGTCAAGCGGGACGGCGTCGTGCCACATGCGTCCGCGACCGAGGAGCCGGTCGTCGAGGACGCCCCGCCCCAGGCACCCGGGTGGTTGTTGTGGCCGCTTCGGGTGATTGCCTTCGTCGTGGTCGTGCCCTTCCAGTTGGTACGGGGTGCGGTGCTCGCCGTCTGGGGCGGGATCAAGGCGTTCGGACGCGTGCTCTTGGCGCCGCTGACGGGGATCTGGCGCGTGATCGCCTGGCCCTTCGTACACCTGGGGCAGGCGTTGCGTTGGTGCGGACGGGTATTGGCCTGGCCGTTCCGGCAGTTGTGGCGCGGGCTCGTGTGGTTGGCCCGCAAATTGGGTGCGGGACTCCGCGCGCTCGTTCGGGGGCTGCGGTGGCTCGGGCGCATGCTCGTATGGCCGGCCGCGCAGTTGTGGCGCGGTCTGCGGGTGCTCGGCAGTTGGCTCGGGCACGGCCTGGTGCTGCTGGGCAAAGGGCTGATCTGGCCGTTCGCGCAGATCTGGCGCGGGCTGAGGTGGCTCGGGCCCTGGCTCGGCCGCGGCATCGCGATGCTCGGCCGCGCGCTGGCCTGGCCTTTCGTCAAGCTGTGGGCAGGGCTGCGGCGACTCGGGCCGTGGATGCGGTCGGTACTGCGGGCCTGCGGCGCCGTCGTGGCGTGGCCGTTCCGGCAGTTGTGGCGCGGTCTCGGCGTGCTCGGGCGCGGGCTGCGGATCGTCGGGCGTACGGCATTGCACTGGCTGGGCCGCGCATTCGTGAGCCTCGGACACGCGCTCGCCTGGTTGGGCCGCGGGCTGATCTGGCCGTTCGCGCAACTGTGGCGGGGCTTGGTGTGGCTGCGTCACCCGCTCGCCGCGATCGGCCGCGGCATTGCCGTCTTCTTTGTCGCGATCGGCGCGGCCCTGCTGTGGGCCGGCCGTATGTCGGCTCTCGTCCTTGCCTGGCCGTTCCGCCAACTGTGGCGCGGCCTCTGTTGGCTGGGCCGCGGAGTGCGCGCGCCCTTGGTCTGGGCCGGCGGCTCCGTCGCGCAGCTCGGGCGCTGGATCGCCGTGGCAGTCGTGTGGCCCTTCGTCCGGGTCGGGCGCGGCATGCGCAAGGGCGGCGGCCACCTCGGCCGGGCCCTGAAGAGCGCCTTCACCTGGGCGGGCAGCCGTGCGATGCGTGTCCTGCGCTGGTTGTGGCGCGTGGTCGCGTGGCCGTTCGCCGCCGGATGGCAGTACGTCGTCCTCCCGGTCGGCCGCGCGGTCCGCGAAGCGGGCCGGTGGGCCGGACGCGCCGCGGTCAAGGTGTGGCGCGTGCTCGTGTGGCCTGTCGTCGCCGCCTATCGCGCGGTGCTCGCCCCGATCGGCCGGGCCGCGAAGTCGGCGGCCGGCGGGGTCGGACGCGCGGCGCGTTCGGCGGTACGCGCGACGCGCCGGGCCGCCGCCGACACACGTGCCGCCATCCGCGAGGCCCGTACGAGCGTCGCGCGGACCGTCAAGGACGTGGCGCGCTCGATGCGGCGCGGCGGCCGGTGACGGCGGGGTCCGGGCGGGTCCGTGCTCCCCGTACCCTGGAGCCAGAGTTCATCCCCGAAATCGCACTACTTGAGGACTGAGTAGCCCTGGCACGCCGAATGCCCGAAGGACCGCCGCCCGCTCCGGCCGTCCAGAAACTGCGCCTGCGCTATGCCAAGCGCGGTCGCCTGCGGTTCACCAGCCACCGGGACTTCCAGCGCGCTTTCGAGCGGGCGCTGCGCCGCGCCGAGGTACCGATGGCCTACTCCGCCGGCTTCACGCCGCACCCCAAGGTGTCGTACGCGGGTGCCGCGCCGACCGGCGTGGCGAGCGAGGCGGAGTATTTGGAGGTCTCGGTCGCGCGGCGCTGCGAGCCCGACGAGCTGCGTGCGCTCCTCGACTCCTCGCTGCCTCCCGGCCTGGACGTGCTGGAGGTCGTGGAGGCGGCGCCCGGCAACCTCGCCGAGCGGTTGCAGGCCTCGGTGTGGGACATCCGGCTGCCCGAGGTCGAGCCGGAGACGGCGCGCAAGGCGGTCGAGGTGTTCCTGGCCGCGGAGTCGGTCGAGGTCGAACGCATGACCAAGAACGGCATGCGGGTCTTTGACGCGCGGGCCGCCGTGGCCGCGCTGAGCGCGGACGCCGCGTCCAGTGCGTCGGATGCGTCCGATGATGAGATTGACGCAGGTCACCAGGGTGTCGATGGGAGCGGCGACCGACCCTGTGCGATACTGCGACTGGTTGTACGGCACACCACACCCGCCGTCCGACCCGACGACGTTCTGTCCGGTCTCCGCCTGGTCGCCGACCTCGCGCCGCCCGTACCCGCCGCGGTGACCCGCTTGGCGCAGGGGCCGCTCGACACCGCGACCGGTGCAGTGACCGATCCGCTCGCGCCCGAGCATGCGGTGACCTCGACGGGGAACGAGGAGCTGTAGACACGGGGCGGAGCCGAAGCCACGGACCGCCGTCGACGCCTCGGCCCGGAACTACCGGGTGCCAGGGGCGCATTCCGACAGACTTTCGTCGGCCCCGCCCGGTGCGGGGTCGGCGAGCGAGAGACGAGCTTCTGTGCGGCGCCCTCCTTGGAGCGCCCGGAAGCGTGACGGGAGACAGACCCGCATGCTCGAGAACGAGCCGAACGGTGCGGCGTCCGACGACGCCCAGCCGCACGACACCGCGACATCCAACGACTCCACAACCACCTCGGACACGGGTGCGGGCACGCCCTCGGCGGACGCCGGGGCAGAAGCCCCGGCTGCTCCCGCGCGGCGCCGCCGCCGGGCCGCCAGCCGTCCCGCCGGGCCGCCCAAGCCCAGCACCGGGACCGACGACACGACAGATACGACAGGCACGGCTGCCGCGACCGGCGGCCAAGCCGACGCCGACGCCGCACCGGCCATAGCTGCGGCCGCGGACGCCCCTGCCGCCGACGCGGCCCCCGAGCCCGCCGAGGATCCCGAGGCGGAGGAAGAGGCGGCCGCGGAAGAGACGGCCGAGGCCGCCGAAGCCGCCCCCGAGCCGGAGCCCGAGCCGGCGCCGCGCCGGGCCCGGCGTACCCGCAAGCGCGTGGCCGCCGAGCCCGAGCCCGAGCCGGCGACCGCCGCCACCGAGCCCGAGGCGTCGCAGCCCGAGCCCGCCGCCGACGCGCCCGCACCCGTCGAGGAGGCCGCGGCCGAAGAGGCCGAGCCGCCGCGCCGGACCCGGCGTACCCGCAAGCGCGTGGCCGCCGAGCCCGAGCCGGCGACCGCCGAGGCCGCCGCCGCGCAGCAGCCCGCGACCGAGACCACGGCGGAGACCGCGCCGGAGAGTGCCCCTGAGGTCGCCTCCGAGCCGGAGCCCGAGCCCGAGGCGGCCCCCGCCCGCCGGCGCCGTGCCGCCCCTGCCGTCTTCCAGCCCCTCTTCCAGGCCCCCGAGGCCCAGGTGCCGCGCGCGGTCACGCCGCCGTCGGCCGTGGCGGACGACGACCACGACGACGCCGAGGAGCCGGCCGACGAGCCGCGCACCCGTCGGCGCCGTACCCGCCGCAACCCGGCCGCCGAGGCCGCCGCGAGCATCCCCGGCGTGAACGTCGCCGGTCCGGGTGCCGGCCGCCAGCTGCCGGAGGACGAAGCCGACGCCGACGTCGAGGACGCCGAGGGCGAGGCCGACACCGACCACGACGCCGAGGGCGACGAGTCCGGCGACCGCCCGACCCGGCGCCGCCGCCGTGGTGGCCGCCGCCGTCGGGGCCGCGACGCCGACCGCGCCGAGGGCGACAACGAGGGCGACGAGTCCGACGAGGAGTCCGAGGACGCCGACGCCCACGAGGGCGACGCCCAGGGCGCCGACGACGACGAGGACTCGGCCAGCACCACCAGCCGTCGCCGGCGCCGCCGCCGTCGTCGCGACGGTGCCGAGGGCGGCGAGTCGCCCGGCGCCGACGACCCCGAGCGCACGGTGGTCAAGGTGCGCGAGCCGCGCGCCGCCCGCCGGGCCGACCGCCCCGCGGAGGGCGAGGACGTCGGCGACGGCGTACAGAGCGTCAAGGGCTCGACGCGCCTGGAGGCCAAGAAGCAGCGCCGCCGCGAAGGCCGCGAGCAGGGCCGCCGCCGCGTGCCGATCATCACCGAGGCCGAGTTCCTGGCCCGCCGCGAGGCGGTCGAACGGGTCATGGTGGTGCGGCAGACGGGCGAGCGTACGCAGATCGGCGTCCTCGAGGACGGCGTGCTCGTCGAGCACTACGTCAACAAGGAACAGGCCACGTCGTACGTCGGAAACGTCTACCTGGGCAAGGTCCAGAACGTGCTGCCGTCGATGGAGGCCGCCTTCGTCGACATCGGCAAGGGCCGCAACGCGGTGCTCTACGCCGGCGAGGTCAACTTCGAGGCGGGCTCCCCGCGCCGTATCGAGGCGGTCCTCAAGGGCGGCCAGTCCGTCCTGGTGCAGGTCACCAAGGACCCGATCGGCCACAAGGGCGCCCGCCTGACCAGCCAGGTCTCGCTGCCGGGCCGCTACCTCGTGTACGTGCCCGAGGGCACGATGACCGGCATCAGCCGCAAGCTGCCGGACACCGAGCGCGCGCGCCTCAAGACCATCCTCAAGAAGATCGTCCCCGAGGACGCGGGCGTGATCGTGCGCACCGCGGCCGAGGGCGCGAGCGAGGAGGAGCTGGCGCGCGACGTCACCCGGCTCCAGGCGCAGTGGGAGGACATCAAGAAGAAGGCGGCGACGGCCAACGCGCCCGCGCTGCTGTACGGCGAGCCGGACATGACGGTCCGGGTCATCCGCGACATCTTCAACGAGGACTTCACCAAGCTCGTCGTCTCCGGCGACGAGGCGTGGGACACCGTGCACAACTACGTCTCGCACGTGGCCCCCGACCTGGCCCCGCGCCTGTCGAAGTGGACCAGCGAGGTGGACGTCTTCGCGACGTACCGCGTCGACGAGCAGCTGATGAAGGCGCTCGACCGCAAGGTGTGGCTGCCCAGCGGCGGTTCGCTGGTCATCGACCGCACCGAGGCGATGGTCGTGGTCGACGTCAACACCGGCAAGTTCACCGGGCAGGGCGGCAACCTCGAGGAGACGGTCACCCGCAACAACCTGGAGGCGGCCGAGGAGATCGTCCGCCAGCTCCGGCTGCGGGACCTCGGCGGCATCATCGTCATCGACTTCATCGACATGGTGCTGGAGAGCAACCGCGACCTGGTGCTGCGGCGCCTGCTGGAGTGCCTGGGCCGCGACCGTACGAAGCACCAGGTCGCCGAGGTGACCTCGCTCGGCCTGGTCCAGATGACCCGCAAGCGGGTCGGCCAGGGGCTGTTGGAGGCCTTCTCCGAGACCTGCGACAAGTGCAACGGGCGCGGTGTGCTCGTACGCATGGACACGCCCGAGCAGAAGTCCGGCGGCTCCAGCCGTCGCCGCCGGGGCAAGGGCAGCGGGAACGGCAACGGTGCCCACGAGCACACGCACGACGAGCAGATCGAGGCCGTCGCCGACGAGCCCGTCGAGGTCGTGGAAGACGTCGTCGAGGTTGTGGACCTCACCGACACCGACACCGACACCGACACCGGTATCGACGGCGACGAGCCCGTCGAGGTCCTGGAGGTCGTCGAGACGGGCGCGGGTGCCGAGGCCGACACCGACGCCGAGGAGCCCGTCGAGGCGGAGGTCGCCGTAGCGGCGGTCGCGGAGCCGGTCGAACCGGTGGAGTCGGTGGAAGCCGCCTCGACCGAGCCGGCGGACGAAGCCGCGGAGGCGGCCGAGGCCGAGGCGGACGCCGAAGAGGCCCCGAAGAAGGCCGCCAAGCGCGCACCGCGCAAGACGGCCGCAAAGAAGACCGCGGCGAAGAAGACGGCGGCCAAGAAGACCGCCGCCAAGAAGTCGACCCGCAAGACCGCCGCGGCCGACGCCGAAGCCGACGCGACGGACGCCGCCCCCGCGGAGGCGCCCGCCACGGAGCCCGCGACCGCGTCGGGCACCGCCGAGGCAGCCGAGGCGCCCGCTCCGGCGAAGCGCACCCGCAAGGCACCGCGCCGGGCCACCCGCCCGGCGGGCGCCCCCTCGGGGGCCTCCACCGAGGACGGCACCACCGGCGACGCCGCTCCGGCCGAGCCCGTCTCGGCCGCGGCAACCCGCAACTAGCAACCGGCAAGCAATACCAGCACCAGCACCAGCAACTGAATACCTCGCGACACACTGCGAGACCCCACGCCGGGGGCCGGGCCACTCGCCCGGCCCCCGACGCATTCCGGTGTGCGCCACCCGAAGCACGCCCAGCGGCCACGCCGGGCCTTCCGACGCGGACCCCCGGTCTTTGGCTCCGGCAGGCGTGGGCGCGGGCCTGGTGGCCCTGGGGCCGTCCTGATCCACCTCGCCTGGCGACGCCGCCGACCGGACCCCGACCCGGACCCCGTCGGGACCCGGTTTGACCGGGTGCGGAAGCGATCCGTACTCTTGGCCTTCGGCATGTTTATGCCAAGTTCCTGAGCACCCACCTCCCGGCGTATCCCGCCCGGGGGAGGCCGCCCGGCATCGGTCGGGATCGGCTGGCGTCAGGGACTCCGATCGAACAGAGAGCGAGTTCGCGGTGTACGCGATCATTCGCGCCGGCGGTAGGCAGCACAAGGTTGCCGTCGGCGATGTCTTCCAGGCCGACCGTGTGCAGAGCGCGGCCGGCGAGTCCGTCGAGCTTCCCGTGCTGCTCCTGGTCGACGGTGAGTCCGTGACGAGCGACCCGTGGGTCCTCGCCGGTGTGAAGGTGACGGCCGAGGTCGTCGACCACACCAAGGGCAAGAAGATCGACATCCTGAAGTACAAGAACAAGACCGGCTACCGCAAGCGCATGGGTCACCGCCAGCAGCACACCCAGCTGAAGGTCACCGGCATCGAGACCGGGAAGAAGTAGAGGACATGGCACACAAAAAGGGCGCATCGTCCACTCGTAACGGCCGTGACTCCAACGCCCAGCGGCTCGGCGTGAAGCGCTTCGGCGGCCAGGTCGTCAACGCGGGCGAGATCATCGTCCGCCAGCGCGGCACGCACTTCCACCCGGGTGCCAACGTCGGCCGTGGCGGCGACGACACCCTGTTCGCGCTCGCCGCCGGTGCGGTGGAGTTCGGCACCCGCCGCGGTCGCCGCGTCGTGAACATCGTCCCGGCGGCCTGACGCCCCAGGGACCCCCTTGCTCGACCCGAAGGCGGACCGGATCCACGGTCCGCCTTCGGTCTTTGCCGCAAACTGCTGGAGGTACCAAGTGACCACCTTCGTCGACCGCGTGGTTCTGCACGTAGCCGCGGGTAACGGGGGCCACGGGTGTGCCTCCGTCCATCGCGAGAAGTTCAAGCCGCTCGGCGGCCCCGACGGGGGCAACGGCGGGCGCGGCGGCGATGTGTCCCTCGTCGTCGACCCCAACGTCACGACCCTCCTCGAGTACCACCACTCGCCGCACCGCAAGGCCACCTCCGGCAAGCCCGGCGCCGGCGCCAACCGCAGCGGCTCCGACGGCAGCGACCTGGTGCTCCCCGTCCCGGACGGGACCGTGGTCAAGCGCCTCCTGCCCGGCGGCAAGGAAGAGGTCGTCGAGGACCTCGTCGGCAACGGCACCCGCTTCGTCCTGGCCCAGGGCGGCCGCGGCGGCCTCGGCAACGCCGCGCTGGCGTCGCCGCGCCGCAAGGCCCCCGGCTTCGCGCTGCTCGGCGAGCCCGGCGAGGGCGGCGACTACGTCCTCGAACTCAAGACCGTCGCGGACATCGCGCTGGTCGGCTACCCGAGCGCGGGCAAGTCGAGCCTGATCGCGGCGCTGAGCGCGGCCCGCCCCAAGATCGCCGACTACCCGTTCACCACCCTCGTGCCGAACCTCGGCGTGGTGACCGCGGGCGACGTCGTCTACACCGTCGCGGACGTGCCCGGCCTCATCCCGGGCGCGAGCCAGGGGAAGGGCCTCGGCCTGGAGTTCCTGCGGCACGTCGAGCGCTGCAAGGCCCTCGTGCACGTCCTCGACTGCGCGACGCTGGAGCCGGGCCGCGACCCGGTCAGCGACCTCGACACCATCGAGGCGGAGCTCGCCGCGTACGGCGGCCTCGACGACCGGCCGCGCATCGTCGCCCTCAACAAGACCGACATCCCCGACGGCCACGACCTCGCCGACCTGGTGCGCGCCGATCTCGAAGGCCGCGGCCTGAAGGTGTACGAGGTCTCCGCGGTCAGCCACAAGGGCCTGCGCGAGCTGTCCTTCGCGATGGCCGGCCTGGTCCAGCAGGCCCGCGACGCCGCCCCGCCGCCGGAGGCGACCCGCATCGTGCTGCGCCCGGCCGCCGTCGACGACAGCGGCTTCACCGTCACCCGGCGCGGCGACGCCTTCATCGTGCGCGGCGCCAAGCCCGAGCGCTGGGTGCGCCAGACCGACTTCGCCAACGACGAGGCGGTCGGCTACCTCGCGGACCGGCTCGCCCGGCTCGGCGTCGAGGAGGCCCTGTTCGACGCGGGCGCCCGCCCCGGCGCCGAGGTCGTCATCGGCGACGACGAGACCGGCGTCGTCTTCGACTGGGAGCCGACGGTCGCGACCGGCGCCGAGATGCTGGGCCGCCGCGGCGAGGACCACCGCTTCGACGAGCCGCGCCCGGCCGTGCACCGGCGCCGCGAGCGCGAGTCCATCCGCGGCGAGTACGAGGAATTCGACCCCTTCGGCAACGAGTGACCGACCCGGCCCACGGCCGGGGGAGTGGAGCACCGCGCATGTCAGTCCCTGATCGGCGTGAGGACGTCATCTCCGCACGCCGCATCGTGGTCAAGGTCGGCTCGTCCTCCCTGACCACCGCCGCCGGCGGCCTCGACGCGGACCGCGTCGACGCGCTCGTCGACGTGATCGCCGCGAAGCGCGCCGAGGGGGCCGAGGTCGTCCTCGTCTCGTCCGGCGCCATCGCGGCCGGCCTCGCGCCGCTGGGACTCGACCGCCGACCGCGCGACCTCGCCACCGCGCAGGCGGCGGCGAGCGTCGGCCAGGGCCTGCTGGTGGCCCGCTACACCGCGTCCTTCGCGCGGTACGGCCTGCGGGTCGGCCAAGTGCTGCTGACCGTCGACGACATGACGCGGCGTACGCACTACCGCAACGCGTACCGGACCCTGGACCGCCTGCTGAACCTCGGCGTGCTGCCCGTCGTCAACGAGAACGACACGGTGGCCACCGAGGAGATCCGGTTCGGCGACAACGACCGGCTCGCGGCGCTGGTCGCCCACCTCGTGCGCGCCGACCTGCTGGTGCTGCTGTCCGACATCGACGGCCTGTACGACGGCGACCCGGTCAAGCACACCTCGTCCCGCATCCCCGAAGTCCGCGGCGCCGCCGACCTGGAGGGCGTCGAGATCGGCAAGGCCGGGCGCGCGGGCGTGGGCACCGGCGGCATGGTCACCAAGGTCGAGGCCGCCCGCATCGCGACCACCGCGGGCATCCCCGTCGTGCTCACCGCGGCGCGCCACGCGTCCGAGGCGCTGACCGGCAAGCAGACCGGAACGTTCTTCCACCGTACGGGCGTACGCGGTGCCGACCGCCTGCTCTGGCTCGCCCACGCGACCACCGCGCGCGGCCGCCTGGTGCTGGACGACGGCGCGGTCGGGGCGGTCGTCGAGCGCCACAAGTCGCTGCTGCCGGCCGGGATCACCGCGGTGGAGGGCGGGTTCGTCGCGGGCGACCCGGTGGACCTTGTCGACGAAAAGGGCCACATCATCGCCCGCGGGCTGGTCAACTTTGATGCTAAGGAACTCCCCGGGCTCCTGGGCCGCTCCACCCACGAGCTGGCCCGGGAAATGGGGCCGGCGTATGAGCGCGAGGTCGTGCACCGCGACGACTTGGTGCTGTTGCGCCGCTGACGCACGCGACGCGGGGGCGGCAGAGTGCAGGCCCCGGCGGCAGGGACCACGCCGCCGGGGAGCCGCCCCACGTCATCGACGGGAGGCGGACCAGTGCAGGGACGTGGCAGGGAACTGCCCTGGGAGGCCGCGCCGTCGGTGCGCCCGAACGCGACGCCCGAGGGCGGCCTCGGCCGGGACGAGCCGATCCGGGTCGAGGAGACCCGGATGTGGCACATCACCCTGACCGTCGCGGGCGGCGGCGTCCCACCGGACGAGATACGCAGAGCACTCGAACGCCTCGCCCACGACCACCCGTTCCTGCTCGCCGGCCGCTACGCCGCCGACCACGCCGAGATCCGCTACTGGGAAGAGGCCCGCGACCTCCAGGACGCGGCGGCGCTCGCCCTGCGCCTGTGGGGCGAACACCGCCGCTCGGCGGGCCTCCCGCCCTGGGAGATCATCGGTCTTGAGGTGGTCGACCGCGGTACGTGGCAGCAGCGCGCCAAGTCGCCGTCCGGCGGCCCGGTCGTGCCGGGAGGCGTGCAGCCGTTCTAGGCGCCACGTCCCCGACGCCGGGCACTAGGCGCGGTCGTCCTTCTCCGCCAAGTGCGCGTATGTGCCGCGGAGTTCGCGTTTGAGGATTTTGCCGCTGGGGTTCTTCGGCAGGGTTTCGGTGACCACGACGTATTTGGGGACCTTGAAGCCGGCGAGGTGTTGGCGGCAGTGCGCGATGACGTCGTCGGCTTCGATCTTCTCGCCGGGTTTGGCGACGACGACGGCGGTGACGGCTTCGATCCAGTAGGGGTGGGTGATGCCGAACACCGCGGCCTCGGCGACGGCGGGGTGGGCGTGGATGACTTCCTCGACCTCGCGTCCGGCGACGTTCTCGCCGCCGGTCTTGACCATGTCCTTCTTGCGGTCGACGACGGTGAGGTAGCCCTCGTCGTCCAGGACGCCGAGGTCGCCGCTGTGGAACCACTGGTTGCGGAACGCCTCTTCGGTGCGTTCGGGGTCGTTCCAGTAGCCGAGCATGGTGTGCGGGCCGCGGTGCACGATCTCCCCGACCACCCCGGGGGCGACCGGCTGGTCGTGGTCGTCGACCACGCGCGTCTCGACGTTGAGTCCCGCGCGGCCGGCCGAGCCGGCTTTGCGTTCCTGGTCGTGGGGGCCGAGGATCGTCGCGACGGGGGACATCTCGGTCTGGCCGTAGAAGTTGTAGAGCGCCAACCGGGGGAGGCGGCGGCGCAGTTCGGCGAGGACCTCGACGGGCATCGCGGCGGCGCCGTAGTAGCCCGTGCGCAGTGAGGCCAGGTCGCGGGTGTCGAAGTCGGGGTGCCGCAGCAGGGCGATCCACACGGTCGGCGGGCAGAACAGCTTGGTGACCCGCTCGCGTTCGACCGCCTCCAGCACCGTGGCGGGGTCGGGGCCGGGCAGCAGGACCGAGGTGGCGCCGAGGTAGACGTCCGGGGTCAGGAAGCAGTGCAGTTGCGCGCAGTGGTAGAGCGGGAGGGCGTGGATCTCGACGTCGTCCGCGCGCATGCCGCCGTCGACGACGGCGGTGGTGTACTGGGCGAGGAGGTTCCGGCCGGTCATCACGGCGCCCTTGGGGCGGGACTCGGTGCCGGAGGTGTACATGATCTGCACGGGGTCGTCGTCGTCCAGGTCCACGTCCGGGCACGGGGCCGCCGAGGCGCCCAGTGCCGCGAACGGCTCCCAGCCCGTCTCCCGGCCCGTCTCCGGGGCCGTCTGCCCGCCGTCGGCCCCGCCGATCACCGCACGGACCTTCAGGGCGGCGGCGTCCGGCGTGGACGCGGCCAGCGCCGCGTCCGCGGTGGCGGTCAGGTCGGCGCCGGCGATCACCCCGACCGCGCCGGAGTGCTCCAGCACGTAGGCGACCTCGGGCGGTGTCAGCATGAAGTTCACCGGGACCGACACCGCCCCGATCCGGGCCAGCGCGAAGTACGCCACTACGAACCCGTGCGAGTTCCGGGCCAGCAGCACCACCCGGTCGCCCTTGGCCACCCCGCGCTCGGCCAGCCCGGCCGCGGTCCGCGAGACCAGCGCGTCCAGGTCCGCGAAGCTCTGCCGCAACTGTCCGAACACGATCGCGGTCTTGTCCGGAGTACGCGCCGCCGAACGCGCCAACAGATCGGCGAGCCCCTGGCGCCGGGCGCGTACGGCAGGGGTGATGGCCTTCTCCGAGGTCACAATGCACTCCGTTCGTCCTGGTCGGGGTGACATTGTGGTCCGCGGCACACTGCTGCGGAAGACGTACGCGCCACGTTGCGCCGGATTGTGTCTGCCGAGAACTGTCTCGTCTGTCGGAAAACCCCGGGGAGCAGCCGCACCGGCTCGGTAGGCTGGCCCCATGACCAGCAGCGCATCCTCCGCCGTCCTCGACACCGCCCGCCGTGCCCGGGAGGCCGCCGCCCTGCTGGCGCCACTGGAGCGCAGGGTCAAGGACGCGGCGCTGCTCGCGATCGCCGACGCCCTGGTGGCCCGCTCCGCCGAGATCGTCAAGGCCAACGCCGAGGACGTCGCGCGGGCCCGGGAGAACGGCACCCCCGAGTCCACCGTCGACCGGCTGACCCTGACCGACGAGCGCGTCGCCGCGATCGCCTCCGACGTACGCGACGTGGTCGGCCTGCCCGACCCCGTCGGCGAGGTGGTCCGCGGCTCGACCCTGCCCAACGGCCTCGAACTGCGCCAGGTGCGTGTGCCGCTCGGCGTGGTCGGCATCATCTACGAGGCCCGGCCGAACGTCACGGTCGACGCCGCCGCGCTGTGCCTGAAGTCGGGCAACGCGGTGCTGCTGCGCGGCTCCTCCTCGGCGTACGCCTCCAACACCGCGCTCGTCGAGGTGCTGCGCGACGCGGTCGTGTCCGCGGGCGTCCCCGCCGACGCCGTGCAACTCGTGCCCGGGGAGTCCCGCGACAGCGTCACCGAGCTGATGCGCGCCCGCGGACTGGTGGACGTGCTGATCCCGCGCGGCGGGGCGTCCCTGATCCGCACGGTCGTCGAGGGGTCGACGGTCCCGGTCATCGAGACCGGGGTGGGCAACTGCCACGTCTACGTGGACGCCGACGCCGACCTGCAAATGGCGGTCGACATCCTGGTCAACTCCAAGGCGCAGCGTGTGTCGGTCTGCAACTCCGCAGAGACGCTGCTCGTGCACGCCGACATCGCGGACCGCTTCGTGCCGCTCGCGCTGGCCGCGCTCAAGGACTCCGGGGTCACCGTGCACGGCGACGACGCGGTGCAGAAGTACTCCGCCGACGTGGTCCCGGCGACGGATGAGGACTGGGACGTCGAGTACCTGTCGTACGACATCGCCGCGGCCGTCGTCGACTCGCTGGACGCCGCGGTCGCGCACATCCGCCGCCACTCGTCGGGCCACACCGAGGCCATCGTGACGCGTTCGCAGGCCGAGGCGCGCCGCTTCGTGCGGCTGGTCGACTCGACCGCGGTCATGGTCAACGCCTCGACGCGCTTCACGGACGGCAGCCAGTTCGGCTTCGGCGCCGAGATCGGCATCTCTACCCAGAAGCTGCACGCGCGCGGGCCCATGGGCCTGCCGGAGCTCACCTCGACCAAGTACGTCGTGACCGGCGACGGCCACGTGCGCTGACGCGTACCGGCCGGGTCACCTCCTGCCGAACACCGCCGAACACCCGTTTGCGACTCGCACTCCGCGACGCCCTCCCGCCCCGGCTCCGGCCCCGGCCGGGAGGGCGTTGTCGCACGTACTCGTGTATTTCGTTCCCTCCGGGGGCGTCGCGGTAATAGTGTGATGGAGTGCCCGATTCGCGAGGGCCGGAACCACCGGACGGCCTGCCGGAGTTCGGGGAGGACCCCGAGCACGCGGGGGACGAACTGTCCTCCGTGGTCTTCGACGAGCAATTCGTCAGGGCCGCGCGGATCCACGAGCCGTCGGCGCTGGAGCGCCTGCTGGCCGCCACACCGCCGGCCGCGGACGCCCCCGAGTCGGTCGACGGCGGCGATCCGACCGATTTCGCGAACGGCCCGGACGACCCGTTCCCGCTCGTCGAGCCGCGCACCAGCCCCGGCTTCCGGCCGGACACCGGCGTCCCGGTGGTGTACGGGCCGAACGAGGAGCCGACCAGCGGCCGGACGTCGTGGTGGCGCCAGTCGGTGGCCTGGGTGCTCGCGCTGCTGATGGGCATCGGCGTGGTGGCGATCGCGATCACCGCGGTCGCGCCGGGGCGCAGCGGCCAGACCCCGCCCGCCCCGCAGCCCACCGTCGGGAGCCCGGTGCCGCGCCCGGAGGTACGCACGCCCGGCGCGACCGGCTCGGGTATGAGCCCGGCCGCCGCGGTGGGGCGTTCCTGCGGCGGGCCGACGCGCAGCGGCTGCTGACGCAGCGGCTGCCGACGTCGCAGCTGTCGACGTAGCGGCTGTCGACCGGGCGGATTTCGGGACACACCTCGCGTAATCTCCGGAACTTGCCTGCCATTTGGCTACCGAGCCCCATACCAGGGTGCCGATGTCGCCGCCATCCGCTAGGTTTTCGCGCGTGTCTGAGCGCGAGCGTGACGGGGGCGGGTCCGCGCGACCCGGGGGATCCGACGGCGAGTCGGAGGTGACGGAGGGTCAGCAGCAGCAAGGCGCCGACCCGTTCGAGGGCCTGGTCCTCGACGAGGAGTTCGTGCGGGGGGCGTCGCAGAGCGAGCCGTCGGCACGCGCCAGGATGCTCGCCGAGCGCTGGCGGCAGGAGCCGCCGCGGAACACCGGTTTCCGCGAGGCGGCCAACAAGGAGATGCCGTGGCGTGCGCGCGCCCGGCGGGGCGGCGACGGGCCGCGCCGTACCTCGGGACCGCGGGACCGGACCAACGTCAAGGTCGCGGTGTGGTTCGTGATAGTTGCCACGGTCCTGCTGGTGGCGTCGAGCCGCGGGCTCGGCTGACCGCGTGCTGCGGGTTGTGGCGGGTTTCCGACGGGTCGTCCGGGACACTGTCCGAAACCCCGTCTGAAACACCGTCAGGAACCGTGACGGTGCTGCGTTTCCGCAGTTCCGGCCGGGGCTCCGGGGACCTACCATGGAGCCATGTCCGGTCGGGGCGAACCCCCTGAAGGCAGCCGCGGGGGTGGGCCCGACGGCGAGGACGAATTCCAGGCCGTCTTCGACGAGTCGTTCGTCCGTGCCGCGGTGCTCCACGAGCCTTCGGCGCAGGAGCGGATGCGTACCGGGAAGGGTCCCCGGCACCTGCGCCGGGTCTTCGGCATGCCCGCCGCCGCCTTCCAGATCAGCGTCCTGATGCTCTCTGTCGTCCTGCTCCTCGCGGGCGCCCTCTACTTGGGCGCACGGCGCAGCGGTGGCCCCGCGGCGCCGCGTGCGGCCTCCGGGCCCGCCGTCCTGGTCCGCGTGTCGCTGGTGCCCGCACAGGGCGTGACGCTCGCCGCCACCGGCCCCGGAGCCGACCCCTTCGCGGGCAGCGCCGCGGCGGGGTGGAGCGACGGGCGCGCCGGCATCGTGCTGCCGCCGCACGAGGACACCGCGCACTACAGCGCGGCGCAGGTACGCGAGGCGCTGGAGCAGGTACGGGACTTCGTGTACGGCACGCAGCTCGACCCGGAGGTCTGGGGCGGCATGCGCCCGTGGTCCGCCGCGCTCCGGCTGGAGGCCGACCAACATGCGCAGTTGACCGCGTCGTACGACCATCCCGTCGACGACGACGTGCACTCCGCGACCGGCTGGGCGACGCGCTTCGACCCCGAGCAGATCGCGGTCGCCGACACGAAGGTGCGCGTCTCCGCGGTGGCCACCGTCACCGAAACCGCCGACGAGGAACTGATCATGGCCGTCGACGGCGTCTTCGTGTACGCGGTCAAGGCCATCGGCGGCGACACCTGGACGCGCTTCGTCGTGCACCGCTCCTGGGAGTTCCAGGTCGACCGGCACGGGCTGCGCAGCGGGACGATGCGCGTGCGGCGCATAGTGACGATCGCGGCGCCGCAGGCGTGTACGGCCGACACGGCGGCGTTCTTCCGTCCGATGGTCGCGACCGCGCAGGCGGCCGTGCCGGGGGCAGTACCAGGGGCAGTACCGGGGGCTGCGCCAACTCCTGGTGGGCCCGCGGCGGGTACGTCGCCCCCCGCCGGTGCGACCGTCGAGCCCTACGACCCGCTGGCCCTCGGTACCGCGACGGCGACGACGTGCGGAGTGCTCGCCGTCGCGGTGTGACGTACCGTCAACTCCCGCTGCCGGGTGCCGGGTCGCCGGTGCCGGCGGGTCCGTCGCCGGTCCCGTCCCCGGTCTCGCCGTTGGTGTCGGCCTGGTCGGTCCGTCGGGTCTGACCGGGCACGTCGCCGGGCGCGGTCTTCGGCGGCGGGGGCGCGGTCGTGGTGCCCGTACCGCCGCCGGGACGGCCGGTGAACCTGTCGCGCAGCCGCCCGCCCGCGTCGGCCGCGCCGCCCACGACGTCGCGCAGCAGCCCCAACAGCGGGTCGGCGCTCTGGCGTACCGACTCCCGGTACGCGTCCGCCGACGCCTTGGCCTCGTCGCGCACCGAGGCGTTGGGGTCCTCGTCGCGGCGCGGGTAGTCGCCCGCCAGGATCGCCTGGTACTCCGGACCGTCCGCCCAGCGCTTGAGCTCGGCGACGCGCACCACCGGGAAGGGGTGCGAGCGCCCGAAGACGTTCATCAGCTTCAGCACGCTGTCGCGGATGTCGCCCGCCGCGTCGTACTCGGCCGCCTGGGCCAGGAACTCGTCCGTGCTCATCTCGTGCAGGTGCGAGCCGCCCGCGATCTTCATCAGCGCGCGCATCGACACGTCCGGGTCCTGGCCGACCAGCAGGCCCGCCCGGTCGCAGCTCAGCTCGGACTTGCGGAACCACTCGCGCAGGGCCGCGATGACCGCCTGGATGGCCAGCGTGCCCAGCGGGATCCCGGACAGGCTGATCGACAGGTTCGTCAGCAGCAGGAGCATCGTCCGGTACACCGCGTGCCCGGACAGGATGTGGCCCATCTCGTGCCCGATGACCGTGCGCATCTCGTCGTCGTCCAGCAGCTCGACGAGCCCGGTCGTCACGACGATGAACGGCTTGTCCATGCCGATGGCCATCGCGTTCGGCTGCGGGTCCATGGTCACGTAGACCTCGGGCACCTGGGGCATGTCCAGGATGTACGCGGCCTCGCGCCCCATGTCGTGAAGCCGCCGGAACTGCTGGTCGCTGGTGCGCACGCTGCCCGCGAGGAACGCCAGGCGCACCGACCGCTCGGAGAGCATGCCGTGCAGCTGCTTGAGGATCGCGTCGAAGCCCTGCAACTTGCGCAGCGCCACGAGCGCGCTGCGGTCCGCGGGGTGTTCGTACGCCCGGGACGAGATCCCCGGGAAGCGGATGCGCTGCCTCGCGGGCACGTTCCCGCCCTCGCCCTCGGCCCCCGGCTGCTTGGTCGTGTCGGGCACGGCTCGATCCCCCTCCTGGCAGAGTGCACGGTCGGCGGCGGACGCCGAAGCGGCAGACCCCCGTCTCGTCCGTCTCCCAGCGTAGGCGCTCGCGGCACACCCGACTGGGGGACAACCCTCACGAGGGCGATCCTGCGCGCGCGTGTCGAGGGGACCTTCCGTACGATGTCGTGCGCGGCCGTGTGTCCTTCGGGTGCCCGGCCATCGTCCGACGACCAGACACTTAAGGGTTGACCACGATGACCGAGCAGGCCATGACCGTTCTCACCCGTCTCGCGAGCGAGGGCGGCGAGCACGGTGGCAACCACGAGAACCTCAGCCCGATCGGCGCCGGGGTCGGCGCGTTCATCGCGCTGATCGTCCTGCTGCTCATCACGATGTCCTTCAACAAGGACCGCTGACCCGTCGCTGACCCGTCGGAGTGACCTGCCTGTCGGAGTGACCTGCCGGTGCGACCGGGGCCGCCGCGAACGGCTGCCCCGGTTTTGTGCTGCCCGGGCCGGCGCCCTCTTGCTGCGGGGTTCCCGCGTCTTCCCGCCCGCCGCGCGTTAATCTTCCAGGCGGGCGCGTGGGTGGAGCGGGAGCACAGTGCACCAGGGGAGGGCGGAATGCGTACGTTCGCCATGGGCGAGAAGGCCAGAATTGCGGATCTGACCGCGGCGACCGCGCTGCGCGTCGAGGTCGCGGGCACGGCGACGGGCACCGACATCGCGGCGTTCTGCTTCGCGCTCGACGCGGAGGGGCACATCGACTCCGATCGGCCGCCGGTGAGTTCGGCGCGGCCGGCATCGCTGGCGAGTGCGGTCGCGCTGGTGTCGGGCGGGGCGTCGGAGGCGGTTTTCGACCTGGACCTGGAGGCGGTGGCACCGGAAGTCCACCGGCTGCTCTTCGTCCTGGCCTCGGTGGGACCGGACATCGCGCTGGACGCCGGGAGCGTGGTGCTCACGGTCGACGACGAGGCGGTCGCGGCGTTCATCATGGAGCCGTCCGAGATGAAGGGGCAGCGCGCCCTGATCCTCGGCGAGGTCTACCGGCGTGAGGGCTGGCGCTTCGGGGCGGTCGGGCAGGGCTACCGCGACGGCTTGGAGCAGTTGGTACGCGACTACGGGGCGGACCCCGGGGTCGTGCTGCTGTCCGCGGCGGCCGCGGCGGCGGAAGCGGAGGCCGAGGCTGCGGCCGAAGTCGAGGCAGAAGCCGAGGCGGAGGCCGAGGCTGTGGTCGTGGCCGAAGTGGCGGAAACGGCCGCGGAGTCGCCTGAGGAGGTCGCCGCGGAGCCGGAGCCGGAGCCGGAGCCGGAGCCGGAACCTGAGCCCGAGCCCGAGGCTGTGGCCGAAGCCGAAGCCGAAGCCGAAGCCGAAGCCGAAGCCGAAGTTGAGCCCGAGCCCGAAGCGGAACCGGTGCCCGAGCCCGAGCCGCAGCCTGAGCCCGAGCCGGAACCCGAGGCGGAGCCCGCGGTGCAGGCCGAGCCGGAGGTCGTGGCAGAACCTGCGCCCGACGAGGCCGTGCCGGAGCCCGTGGCCGACCCCGTGACCGCCCCCGAGGCCGACGAAGTCCCGGCCGCCGCACTGGTCGACGTACCCGCCGAGGCACCCGCCGACGTGGCGGCGCGGGAGCCCGCGGACGCGGACGAGCCCGCGCCGGTCCCCGGCATCCACACCTTCGAGGGCAACGGCGACCGAATACTGCGTATCTCGCGCCCGGTGGCCTCCGGCCCGGTGATCGCCGAGATCACCGGCACCGGCACCGGCAACTTCGCCGTCTGGACGCTCGATTCGAGCCTTGAGCACGACAAGCTGCTGGTCAACGAGATCGGTGCGTACCAGGGCCGCGTCCTGCTCGACGAGCGCGGCACCGTCACCGAGCGCCTGAAGATCGAGAGCAACGGGCCCTGGACCGTCGCCGTGCAGCCGCCCACGGCGGCCCCGTGGCTCACCGGTCCGGTGAGCGGCGACGGCGCCGAGGTGCTGCGCTGGACCGGTCCGCGCACCGTCGTGGCGATGACGCACAACGGCGCGAGCAACTTCATGGTGCGCGTGTACGCGGAATCGCTCGACCAGGTCGAGGACCCGTACCTCGCCTCGCTCGCCAACGCGATCGGCCCCTACGAGGGCGAGTCGATCATCCCGGCGGGCCCCTGCCTCATCGAGATCGAGGCGGACGGCGACTGGACGTTCACCCCCGAGCGGGGCTGACCGGCAGCGCGGGCGGTGGGGCGTACGCGGGCAACTCCCGCGTACGCCCCACCGCCGCGCCCCGTGCTCCGGGTCCGTCGGTCGCCGGTCCGCCGCGTCACCGCCCGGTGGCCTGCCACACGGCAACGCACAGCCCGCTCAGGCCGGTGAGCGCCGCGACGGACGGCAGCGGCCAGCGTGCGCGCTCCAACACGTGGATGCGCTCGTCGTGTTCGTCCAGCACCTTGTCCGTCTGGTCCGCCCGTTGCAGCAGCAGCGCGAGGTCGCCGCGCGTCGTCGCGAAGCCGACGTCGACGCTGCGCCGCAGTTCGGCCAACTCCAGTGCCACCGAAGCCGGGTCGATGGTGTCGGCACTTCGTGTCATCATCCGTCTGCTTCCTTCCCCGCGCGGCCCCCGGGGGCCGCGCGGCGCAACCATGCCGGCAGCAGTCCGTCGACCGCGTCCAGCGCCATCACGCGCGTGATCCCCGCGGCCACCGCGAGGGCGACGCCGACTCCCGGCAACGCCTCCGGGAGTCCCGACGCGGACACGATGAACGGCAGGGCCGCCGCGAGCGCGACGGCCGTCTGGAGCACGGTCCGTGCGGTACGCCGCCATCCGTCGCGGCCGGTGGTCGTGGGCAGGGCGGCGGCCCGGCCAGGCTCTCCGGTGGGCTCTCCGGCGGACTCCGCGTACCGGGCGTCGCGCTGCATGGGAATGCTCATGGTGGCGCTCTCCTTTCGGGTGGGTGAGCCGACCGCGCGTGGCGGTCGGAAGGCTCGTCACATTCGAAGTCGCCTGGAAACCAAGGCTGTTCATCTGGACGAAACCGGTGTGGGGACGGGTGCCGCGACCGGTGTCCGGGCCGCCGCGCCGAGTGTGAGCCGGACGGTTTCCGGGGCGCCGGGCGCCGGGGTCCCGACGGCGACGCCGACGACCCGCAGGCGGCGGTCCAGGCCGCCGTCGTGCCACCGCTCGTCGAGGCGCAGCCGGACGTGGCGGCCCAGCAGCGAGGGGGCGGTGCGGGCGTCGAGGCGTACGGTCGCGTCGAACGACGCGGGTGCGTGCCAGGCGGCGCGCAGGGCGTCCTGGGCCTCGGCGTCGAGCGCCTCCCGGCGTCCGTTGTCCGGCAATTCCGAGGTGCCGTCGAGGCGCGGCCAGGTCAGGTCGGCATCCGCCGGGTGCAGGACGTCGGTGATCTCCCAGACGTGTGACATGGCGTGTCCCGCACCGCCGGTGCGGGCTCCCCGGCTGCGCCACATCGTCGCCTTGCGGGTGCCGTCGTGCGTGTACGCGTACCCGAGCACCGCCCCCGGGCCGTCGAGCACGAGGTCGGGCAACTCGGAGGCGAGCACCGGGTATCCGAGGTCGAGCCGCTTGCCGCGGTATCCGGTGACCGGCTCGCGGGTGCTGGCGATGTGCCACTCGAACCCGTCGCGGCGGTCGGCCAGTTGGCGCAGTGCCTCGCCGATGTGCACGAGGTCGAAGTCGGCGTGGTAGGCGCGTCGTTGCACGCCCGACATGACGGTGTCGGAGGTGGTGATGCCGATGTGGCCGTTCGGCTGGGCCTGGGCCTGTTCGACCAACTCGCGTGCCAGCACGAGTTGGTCGATGGCGGTGTCGCTCTCCTTGCCGGCGTACAGGATCCGGTGGTCGAGGTAGCTGTCCCAGGTGGCGGCGACGATTTCCAGGGCGTCGCCCGCGGGTCCGCCGTGCCTGCTCGTACGCCAGACCACGCCGCCCCACCAGATGTCGCCGCCGCGCTGCACCCACACGGCGGTGCGCGCGGGGACGACGGCCTCGGCGCGGCCCGCGGCCGCGGTGTCCGGCAGCGCGAACCGTCCGGTCAGGGTGCCCCCGCCGCCGATGCGGTCGTCGAACCGCACGTGGTCGAGGGGGAAGGAGTCGATGATGTCGTCCGTCCGCAGATCGCAGAACAGGGCTCGGAACGGCGTGGTCATGGGTCTGTCGCCTTCTGGTGGGGAGGGCTGTGCGGAACGCGGAACGGCCCGCCGCCACGGGGGACGACGGGCCGTTCGGGAGTCGGCGCGGGGCGGTGGCTCCCCGGTGGCAACTCCCTTGCGGGAAAAGCAAAACGGCGAAGTCGGTGCCCCCTCGGTGGGCACAGCTTCGCCGCTGCCTCAAGTGTGATCGATCCTCGTCCGATTCGCAAGTTTGTTCGATTAAGACACTCGAACGGAGCCTTCCGGCCGGTGGTGCACGGCGCGCTCCGCGCGGAACACGTCCTCCAGGCGGAAGAGGTTCTCCCGGCCCCGCCTGCCCGCCGGAGACAGGTGCCCCAACTGCACCCACTTCCTGATCGTCGCCGGTACCACTTGAACCTCCGGGGCAGCCTCACCGGCCGTCAGCAGAACTGGAGTTGCCGCACCCGCGCGCACGCCGGGCGCCTGCGCCCCGTCCCAGCCGGTCACGCCGCCACCTCCGCGAGGTCGTCCACGGTGCACCCGACCAGGACGGCCAGCTCGGCCCACTCCGCCCGCTCCCAGCGGTGCCGCGCGCCCGGGACGTGGTGGCACGCGCAGCCCTCGTCCTCGCACCGGCACCCCGGGTTGACGCACAGCACGATGTGCCGCGACGTGAACGCCCGCAGCGACACCGAGTCGCACAGCGGGCAGCGTGGGCGGATGCGGCGGATCGGCTCGGTGTCCCCGAGGACGCGTGCGCACCTGCGGGCCATGCGCCGCAGTTCGGCCAGCGCGTGCTCGGCGAGGTCGGCGTCCCGGCCGATCGGGTCGAGCAGGCGCAGGATGCGGACCAGCCGGGTGGGGACGTCCGCCGGCCGCGGCGCGGGGAGGCCGAGACGGTCGTGCACGGCCTCCTCCAGCTCGGCGAGGCTCGCGGTGATGTCCATGTCGGTGTCGAGGACCGACAGGCGCAGCGGGGCGCCGCCCGGCCCGCTCGGGACGAGCCCGCGCTGTGCGTTCCACACGGCCGCGGCGCGGTCCTCGGCCGCCTCGGCGTCGCGGCGCTCGGCGGTACCGCGCGAGGGCGGTGCGGCCGGGGAGGCGGTGGCGGCGGGCGCGACCGGGGCGGCGTACGCCGGCTTGCCGAATCCGCCGCCCGCCGCCATCTCCTCCCTCAGCTCCGGGAATTGGCGCAGCAGCGAGTCGATGGCTCGGCGGGCGCGCTCGGCGAAGCCGTCGCGGCGTGGTGCGCGGCGTCGCGGGTTGCGCGGATTTCGCGGATCGGCGGTACGGGTCACGGGGTCCTCCTGACGCGGGTGCGGGCGGGGGAGGGGAAGTGCGGTCGGAGAGTGTTCGGCACGTGCTCGTCGCGGCGGGTCGCATGCCGGTCGGGTGCCTGCGTCCTGCTCATCGCACGCGGGCGCGGCGCCCCACGGCCATCTGGAGACGGGTCCATGCCTCGCTCCCGACGACGAGGGTCGTGGTGCCGTCCGCGTGGGCGGTGGTGGCACGAAGCGATACGAGGAGGCCGTGGAGCGCGGCCCGCAGCTCGGCGTCGGAGCGCGCGGTGCGGCTCAACCGGGCCAGTTCGACGTCCAGTTCCCTGAGTGCGTCGAGTGCGCGGTTCCGCGGGGCGGTACGACCCGTTCTGTCGGACTCCCTGACGGACTCTGTGCCGGGCTGGGGATTGCTCATGTCGGACACTCTTCGATCTCGCTCGCTGCATCGAACACTCGTTCGATCGCGGCACCACGTTAGCGGTCTGCGTACAACCTGTCCACGCAATGCGTACCGTGTGGCGTGCGTCGTCGTACCGGACGGGTACGCTGCGTGTCGGCAGGTGGCGCACATCGGGGCGCGGCATCGGGGAACGGGAGCGATGGACCGGCTCAAGCAGCTCGTCGAGGGCTGGATCGACGCGGAACCGGGGCGCAACGCCCGTCGCCTCGCCGACGCCGCAGGCGTCAGCCGGACGACGGTCTACTCGCTGCTGAGCCGCACCCAGCAGGCCCGGCGCATGGTCGAACGCGCAACGCTGGAAGCCCTCGCGGCCGGCATGGGCGTGCATCCGAACCTCCTCATCGAGGCCGCGCGCGACGACGCCGGCTATTGGACCGAGGACGTGCGCGCGGCCACCAGCCCGCGCATCCGCGCACTCCAGGCGGCGCTCGACGACCTGACCGAGGCCGAGGCGGAAGAGGTCGCGGAAGTCGCCGAAGTGGTGCTGCGCCGGGTGCTCGCCCGCCGGGCCGCGGCCGGGCAGTTGCCGCTCGGCGGAGTACCGGACCAGCGCTCGGGATCGAGCCTCTGACCTGCCCTCGCGGACTGCCGTGCGCGGGCGCGGCGCGCCGGAAGCGGGCCCGACGACGCGGCTCCGTGTTCATCCGGAACCCGGCCCTATAGATTGGCCGCCCATGGACGATGGCACGGCACAGCGCAACAGACGCGTGGGCGTCATGGGCGGCACTTTCGACCCCATCCACCACGGCCACCTTGTGGCCGCGAGTGAGGTCGCGGGCTTGTTCGAGCTCGACGAGGTCGTCTTCGTGCCCACCGGCGAGCCGTGGCAGAAGAGCGGGCGCGAAGTGTCCCCCGCCGAGGACCGCTACCTCATGACGGTCATCGCCACCGCGTCCAACCCGCGCTTCTCGGTCAGCCGCGTCGACATCGACCGGCCGGGCCAGACGTACACCGTCGACACGCTCAAGGACCTGCGCCGTGCGTCGGGCGAGGGCACGGAGCTGTTCTTCATCACCGGTGCCGACGCCCTCGCGCAGATCTTCTCCTGGCGCAACGCCGGCGAGCTGTTCGAACTCGCGCACTTCATCGGTTGCACCCGGCCCGGCCACACGTTGTCCGACCCCGGATTCCCGGACGGCGGCGTCAGCTTGGTCGAGGTGCCCGCACTGGCCATCTCGTCGACCGACATCCGGCGCCGTCGGGAGGACGGCGAACCGGTGTGGTACCTGGTGCCGGACGGGGTCGTGCAATACATCAGCAAGCGAGGGCTGTACCGAGGGGCGACGTGACCGGATCGGGCGAACGGCGTGACGGACGGCCGTACGAGGGCCATCGGGACGGCGACCCGGGGTACGACCCGGAGGCCTACCCCGCGGGCCCGTACGGCACTTACGACCCGGGGCAGGACCCGGGCTACGGCCAGGGCTACGCACCCGATCCGGCCTACGGCTACGACCCGCGGCAGCAAGGCGGCGAGTACGGCGCGCAGCAGGGCGGCCAACCGGGAGTGCCCCAAGGCGGCCAGTACGGCGGCCAGTTCGGGCAGGAGCAGGCCCAGCCGGGCTATCCGGGCGCGTACGAGACGCCCGCGTACGGCGCGCCGTCCCCCGAGACCCCGGGCTACGGCTCGCCGCAGTACGGCGCGTCCGGCTACGAGTCCGGCGGCTACGAGACCGGCAGCCAGGACTCCGGCGGCTACGGCTCCGGCGGCTACGAGGCCGTGGGCTACGAGCAGTCCGCCTACGGCTACGACCCGGGCGGCCGATCCGACAGCGGGTACGGCGGCTCCGGCTCGTACGGCGCCGTCCCGCCGCCCGCCCGCGCCCCGTCGGCCGACTACGACTCCGGCGCATACGCCGCCTACGACGGCCAGGCCTACCCGCAGTCCGCACCCGAGCGCGCCGCGGGCGCCGCGGGCGGTGCGGCCGGGGCCGACGCCGAACCCCGGGTCCGGCGTACCGGATCGACGAGCCCGACCGGGGCGACGAGCACCACGGGTTCGTTCCGCGTCCAGGTCCCCACGCCGGCGCAGCCCGCCGAGATGCCCGCGCGGCCCACCCGCCCCGCTGGGAGCCCCGCCCCCCAGGCCCCCGAGGGCTCGCCGATCCCGGGCCAGCAGGGCCCGGCCTCCTCCGACGGCGGCGCGAGCGGGCAGCGTCCGGGCGCACAGCGGGCCGGCACGGCACAGCCGGGACCCCGGCAACCGGGACCCCGACGCCCCGGACCCCAGCGACCGGGAACCCAGGGCGGGCCCGCGGGCGGGCGGCCCGGTCCCAACCGCGAGCGCGTCGGCTACGCGGCCGACGAGTTCGACTTCGTCGACGACGACGCCGAAGAGTCCGAAGACGTCATCGACTGGCTGAAGTTCGCCGAGACCCGGTCGGAGCGCCGCGACGAGCGCCGCCGCCAGCTGCGGAAGCGGGCGGTCGCCCTGGTGGCCGGGCTCGCGGTGGTGGCGGCGGGCGTGGGCGGCTACTTCGCGTACGACAAGTGGTGGGGCAGCGACTCCAAGCAGGCGGCGCAGGCCACCGGCGGAGCGGTGCTCATACAGCTGCGCGGTGCCGACGGAACGACCACCGCCAGTGCGGTGCTTGCCGACGACCCGGCGCGCGGCACCGCGTCGATGATGACCGTGGCCTCGGTGACGATCGTCAACACCGCGGGCGCCGGGCCCATGCCGATCGCCGACGTGATGGTCAACGACGGCGCGGGGGCCTCGCGTGACGCGCTCGCGCAACTCATGGGCGTGAAGCTGAACGGCTCGTGGGTGGTGAGCGAGCCGGTCCTGCAAGGGCTGGTCGACATGGTCGGCGGCATCGAGCTGAACGCCGACGCCGAGGTCAAGGGGGCCGACGGCGCGGTGCTGCTGCCGGCCGGGCCGTCCGCCAACGTCCGGGGCGCCGCGGCCCGCGCGTACGCCGCCCTGCGCATCAACGGCGAGCCGCCGGCACGCGGTGCCGAGCGCTTCGGCCGCGTTCTCCAAGGTGTGCTCAAGGTGCTGCCCGACGACCCGGCCTACGTCGCCGACGTCCTGCGCAACCTGGCCAACATCGCCGACCCCTCGCTGCCCGACAACCGGCTCGCCCAGGTGCTGACCTCGATGGCCAAGGCGGTGCAGGCGCAGAAGTTCAAGTCCGCCGACCTGCCGGTGCGTCCCGACGGGATCCTCGACGTCGCGGCGGCCGGACCGGTCGTCAAGGACCTGCTGGGCGGCAGTGTGCAGGTGGCCAAGGCCGACGGGCCCGCGCGCGTCATGATCACCGACGCCAGCGGCAAGGCCGGCGCGCAGGAGGCCGCGCGGATCAAGGTCGTGAACGCCGGCTACTCGTACGTGCCCGGCGGGGCCGTCGAGCCCAAGGCGCGCCCGGCGTCGACCGTGCAGTACTCCGACGACGCGCGCCGCGAGGCGGCGGTGCAGACGGCGCTCACGATCGGCCTGACGGAGGCGGCCGTGCAGAAGATCGAGGGCGAGATGCTGGCCGACGTGGTGGTCACGCTCGGTCAGGACTTCAAGCCTTAGGCCGTGTCCCGAAGGACACGGCTTGGTGCTGCGGCTCACCGGTGAACCTTTCCGGTCGCAGCACCGGACCGCCGCTCAGGTGTACGGGGGTGGCCGCGCGGTTACTCGGCGGCGGCCACCCCGCACGGTGTGAGAACCTGGAAGATGTCCCTCGTCGCCTGAAGAAAAGCAGATCGTGACCGCCACTACCCACGCCATCGAGCTCGTCAACGCCGCCGCCGAGGCGTGCGCGGAAAAGCTCGCGACGGAGACCGTCGCGTATGACGTCAGCGAGGTCGTCGGCATCACCGACGCATATGTCCTCGCCTCCGCACCCAACGACCGCCAGGTGAAGGCGATCGTCGACGAGGTCGAAGAGCGGCTGCGGGCGCTGGGCGCCAAGCCGGTCCGCCGTGAGGGAGACCGCGAGGCCCGCTGGGTGCTGCTCGACTTCATCGACATCGTCGTGCACGTGCAGCACGCCGAGGAGCGCGCCTACTACCGGCTCGAAGGACTCTGGAAGGACTGTCCCAAGATCGACCTGCCCGAGTCCGTGCAGCGCGTCAACGCCGAGCGTGCCAAGGCCGGTGCCGCGATCGAGGACGCAAGCTGAGCGGGCAGGGCGGCCGCCGCGTCCTGCTGTGGCGGCACGGGCAGACGACGTGGAACGTCGAGCGGCGCTTCCAGGGGCAGACGGACATCCCGCTCACCGAGGCGGGGCTCGCGCAGGCCACCCGGGCCGCGCGGCTGCTCGCGGCGCTGCGGCCGGACGCGATCCTGTCGTCCGACCTGACCCGCACCGCGCACACGGCGGCCGAGCTCGCGCAGCTCACGGGGCTCTCGGTGACCCTCGACGAGGGGCTGCGGGAGACGTACGCGGGCCACTGGCAGGGGCTGACCAACGGCGAGATCGAGGAGCGCTTCCCCGAGCAGTTCGCGGCGTGGCGGCGCGGTGAACCGGTGCGCCGCGGCGACGGCGAGCTGGAGACCGAGGTCGCCGACCGCGCGGTGCCCGCGATCGACCGTGCGGTCGAGAAGCTTCCCGAGGGCGGCACGCTCGTCGTGGTGTCGCACGGCGGCACGATCCGGTGCGCGATCGGCCGCATGATCGGTCTGCCCGATGACACGTGGGGATCGCTCGGCGCGCTGTCCAACTGCTGCTGGTCGGTCCTGGGGCCGGGCGCGCGCGGCTGGCGGCTGCTGGAGCACAACGCGGGCACGCTGCCCGAGCCGGTGCTCGGCGACGAGGTCTGACCGCGTAGCGGTTATTCGTGCGGTGCGGGGGCGGTGCCGGTCGGCGCCGCCCCCGCGGCGTCACTGCGGCGCTATTGCCGCTTCTGCACGGGCGGCCGTTCGGCCACGTGCACGTCGCCGTGCGCGAAGAGGTCGTCGAGGTCGGCCAACATGCCCTCGGCCAGGTCGCGTTCGGCCTGGTAGTAGCGCTCGCTCCACTTGAGGACGAGTGCCGGGAAGGGCCAGCGGTCCTGTGCGGTGTCCTCGGAGGCCAGCACCTCGGCGAGCGTACGGTCCGCCCAATCCCGGTGCTCCACAAGCGTCTTGCGCAGTTCCTCCGGCTCGGACAGGTGCCCCATCCACACGCGCAGCGCGACGCCGTGCTTGAGCACGGGCGGTCCGGCCGGCGTGTCGCGCGCCCAGGTCGCGAGAGCCTGTTGCCCGGCCTCGGTGATGGAGTACAGGCGCTTGTTGCGCAGTTCGTCCTGCGACGCGATGCGCGACACCGCGAACCCGAGCTGCTCCAGGCGCTTGAGCTCGGTGTAGATCTGGCTCAGCGCCGGGCTCCAGTAGAAGAAGCGCAGCGAGGAGTCCGCCCACTTCTTCAGGTCGTACCCGGAGCGCTCGCCGGGGAAGGACAACAACCCCAACACCGCCCACGCGGTGTTCGGCAGCTTCGGCAACGGTGCCGACGGCTCACTCATCGGTGCCCCTCCCTCTCGTGCAACTGATTCTACGTCAGCTCACCTCTTGACGTCGCAGTCAGTCATACATCTAATTGGAGTATTCCGCGCCAGACCCCAGGAGTACGGCATGCAGTTCTCGATGATCTTCGAGGCCCAGATGGCCAATCCGACCGCCGAGCACGAGCGGCAGGTCATCCTTGACTCGGTCGAGCAGGCCGTCTACGCCGAGGAAATGGGCTTCGACCGCATCTGGGCCGTCGAGCACCACTCGACCAAGTGGTACTCGCACATGAGCGCCCCGGAGATTTTCCTGACCTGGGTCGCCGCGCGTACGTCGAAGATCCGCATCGCGCACGGCGCCGTGTGCATGCCGTTCAACTTCAACCACCCGGCGCGCGTCGCGGAGCGCATAGGCATGCTCGACACCCTGTCCGGCGGCCGCCTCGACGTGGGCGCGGCCCGCGGCGGCACGCTCCAGGAGACCAGCCTGGTCGGCGCCGACATCGAGCGCACCAAGGCGGAGGTCGAGGAGGCGCTGCGCATCATCGGCGCCGCGTGGCAGAAGGACGAGCTCGAGTACGACGGCGAGCTCATGAAGATCTCGCCCCACCCGATCCTGCCGCGCCCCGTGCAGACCCCGCACCCGCCGCTGTTCCTCGCGTGCAGCAAGCAGCCGAGCCTGGTCGAGGCCGCCAACATGGGCGTCGGCGCGCTCGTGCTCGGCTTCGCGGGCCCGGAGGAGGTCGCGAACCTCAACAAGATCTACCGCGACGCGATCGACGCCCGCGACGGCAGCCAGTTCGTCTCGACCGTGCAGAACAACCACCTCGTGGCGCTGTGCCCGACGATCGTGGCCGAGGACGGCCAGCAGGCCCGCCAGATCGGCGCCCGCGGCCAGCGCTTCTTCGCGCAGTCCATCGCGCACTGGTTCTCCGGCGGCAAGTCCGGCATCCCGGACGAGGCCGTGGTCGACGGCGTCGACCACGTCAAGGAGATCCAGGACGCCGCCGAGCAGCAGGTCGCCATGCTGCACGAGGCGAAGATCCCGGTCACCGTCAACGCGACCGCGACGTACAACATCAACCACGCGTACGGCACCGCCGAGGACGCGATCGGCTACGTGCAGAAGCTGATCGACGCGGGCGCCGACGAGATCATGTGCCTCATCCAGATGGGCACCGTGCCGCAGGAGGCGTGCATGGAGACCATCCGGATCTGGGGCGAAGAGGTCATCCCGCACTTCCGCAAGAAGTACGGCGAGAGCTTCGGCGCCTGACGCCGCATCAGACCGGGTCGCCCGTTCCGGTGCGGAGGACTGGAACGGGCGACCCGACCCATGTGTAATCCGTACGGGATCCCGCACGGCCGCCCCGCCCGTGCCGACCACGCGTCGGCGCCCCGCGTCCGGCCGGCGGCGGGACCGACGTGAAGCGCCGAGGCGAGGGGTACGACGACATGACGAGCGGAACCGGGACGAGCGCGGCCGGGACGAGCGGGGCCGACCTGACCGGGAAGGTCGCGATCATCACGGGCGCCGCGCGCGGCATGGGCGAGGCCGAGGCCCGCCTGTTCGCGGAGCGCGGCGCGAAGGTCGTCATGACCGACATCCTCGAGGACGAGGGCCGGGCCGCCGCCGAGAAGATCGGCGACGCGGCCGTGTTCGTACGCCACGACGTGTCGTCCGCCGAGGACTGGGCTCGGGTGGTCGGCGTCGCGACCGAGACGTTCGGCGGCGTCGACGTCCTGGTCAACAACGCGGGCCTGCTGCGGCACGCGCTCGTGATGGAGGAGACGGCGGAGAACCTCGACCGCATCCTCAAGGTCAACCTGTTCGGCGCTTTCCACGGCATCCAGGCGGTCGTCCCGTCGATGGTCGGGCGCGGCGGCGGCTCGATCGTCAACATCTCGTCGCTCGCGGGGCTCCAGGGCATCCCCAAGCACGGGGCGTACGGCGCCTCCAAGTGGGCGGTGCGCGGCCTGACCAAGACGGCGGCGCTGGAGCTCGGCGAGGACGGCATCCGGGTCAACTCGGTGCACCCCGGCGGCGTCGACACGGCGATGCTCGGGCGCGAGGTCACCCGGGGGCGGGGCGGCTACCCCGCCGTACCGCTGCGGCGCGTGGGCGAGCCGGAGGACATCGGCGAGCTGGTCGTCTTCCTGGCGTCGGACGCGTCGTCGTGGATCACCGGGACCGAGTTCGTCATCGACGGCGGCTCGACGGCGGGGATCGTGCCGCCGATGCGCGGCTGACCGCTGCAGGGGCAGGGCAGGGCGGGGCCGGTCGTGGCGGATCGCGGCTGCTTCGGAGTGTCCCTTTCTGCTATATGACTTTTAGTTGTACTCTGCATGTATAGCCCGCGCCGGCCGCGCGGGCGACGTACGACGAAGGAAGCGATCACCATGGCGGAACTCCAGGGCCCGAACCTCGCGGGCAAGGTCGTCATCATCACCGGCGCGGCCGGCGGGCTCGGCGCGGCCGCGGCCCGCCAGGTCGTCGCGGGCGGCGGCAAGGTCGTCATCACCGACCTGCAGGCGGAACTCGGCGCCAAGACGGCCGCCGACCTGGGGGAGAACGCCCGCTTCCACGCGCACAACGTCACCGACCCCGAACAGTGGCGGACCGTCGTCGACTTCACCCTCGCCGAGTTCGGCCGGATCGACGGCCTGGTCAACAACGCGGGCGTCACCGCGGGCGGCCCGTTCACGCAGGAGACGCTGGAGAACTTCGAGCGCGTCATCAAGGTCAACCTGACCGGCGTGTGGATCGGCATGCAGGCCGTCATCCCCGCGATGAAGGAGGCCGGCGGCGGCTCGATCGTCAACATCTCCTCGGCCGCGGGCCTGATGGGCCTGCCGTACACCGGCTCCTACTCGGCGGCCAAGTGGGCCGTACGCGGCATCGGCAAGACCGCCGCCATCGAACTGGCCGGCGACAAGATCCGCGTCAACTCCGTGCACCCCGGCATGATCTACACCCCGATGACCGCCGTCGTGGGCGTCAAGCCGGGCGAGGGCGGCTACCCCAAGGCCCCGATGGGCCGCGCGGGCGACGCGGACGAGGTCGGCTCGGCCGTCGCGTACCTGCTGTCCGACGCCGCGTCGTACGTCACCGGCGCCGAGCTCGCCGTCGACGGCGGCTGGACCGCCGGACCCACCGTCAGCAACGTCGTGGAAGGCTGAGGCGAAACAGATGCCGGCACAGGCCCCCGAGCCCGCGGTCCGCGGCCTCATAGACGCGATGACCTCGGTTTTCCCGCAGGTCGGCACGGAGATCGACGACGCCGTGCAGGCGCGCACGATCCTGGCCGCGGCGCCCAGGTCGCCCGCGCCGGAGATACCCGTGGCGGAGGTGCGGGACCTCGCGATACCCGGTCCCGGCGGCGACATACCGGTCCGCGTGTACCGCCCCGACGGCAGCGCGGCCGCCGACGTCCTGCCGGTCGTCGTGTTCTGCCACGGCGGCGGCTGGGTGCTGTGCAGCGTCGACACCTACGACTCCTCGGTCCGCGCGCTCGCCAACGCGACCGGCGCGGTGTTCGTCTCGGTCGACTACCGGCTCGCGCCCGAGACGCGGTTCCCGGGCGCGGCGGAGGACGCGTACGCCGCCTATGTCTGGGCGCGGGCGAACGCGGCCGAGGTCGGCGGCGACCCGGCGCGCGTCGCGGTGGCCGGCGACTCCGCGGGCGGCAACCTCGCGGCGGCCGTGGCACTCATGGCCCGCGACCGCGGTGCCGCGCAGCCGACCTTCCAACTCCTGCTCTACCCGGTGCTCGACCACCGGCGGGCGACGGAGTCGTACCGCGAGAACGCCGAAGGGTTCTTCCTGACCGCCCCGCAACTGGCGTGGTTCTGGGAGCAGTACATCGGGCCGGACGGCGACGCGTCGCACCCGTACGCCTCGCCCGGCACGGCCGACGATCTCAGCGGCCTGGCCCCGGCGTTCGTGGTCGCGCCCGCGCTCGACCCGCTGCGGGACGAGGGCGTCGCGTACGCGCGGCGGCTCGCCGAGGCCGGCGTGGTCGCGTCGTACGGCGTCTACGAGGGCATGTTCCACGGCGCCATCAGCATGGGCGCGCTGGTGCCGACCGCCGCGACCGCGTTCACCGACGCGACCGAGGCGCTGCGCAAGGCGCTGGCGTAGCCGGACCGAAGGACCGAATTGCCGAACGGGGGTGGCGCCGACAGGTGCCGCCCCCGTTCGCCGCTCGACCACCGAACACCGCTGTCCCATACGGCGTTTGACGCGCCGTTTCATCCGCCGTTTCATCCTCCGTTCCACAAGAGAAGGTGAGCACCCATGGCACCCCAACTCGCCGACCAGCTCGACGGCAAGGTCGCAATCATCACCGGCGCCGCGCGCGGCCAAGGCGAGGCCGAGGCACGCCTGTTCGTCGCCCGGGGCGCGCGCGTGGTGCTCACCGACCTCCTGGAGGAGGAGGGCGAGAAGGTCGCCGCCGAACTCGGCGACGCCGCCCTCTTCGTGCGGCACGACGTCTCGTCGCAGGAGGACTGGGCGAAGGTCGTGGCCACCGCGCTGGAGAACTTCGGCCGGGTCGACGTCCTGGTCAACAACGCGGCGATCTACTGGACCAAGCCCTTCGAGCACGAGACCGTCGACGGGCTCGACCGGATCTTCAAGGTCAACTTCCAGGGCGTGTTCCTCGGCATGCAGGCCGTGCTCCCGACGATGAAGGCGCAGCGCTCCGGCTCCATCGTCAACATCTCGTCGCAGTCCGGCCTCGAAGGCCTGCCGTCGCACGCCGCCTACGGCGCCACCAAGTGGGCGGTACGCGGGCTGTCGAAGACGGTGTCGCTGGAGGTCGGCGAGCACGGCGTACGCGTCAACTCGGTGTACCCCGGCGTCATCGACACCCCGATGATCGCCAAGGTCGGCGTCGAGCGCGGCCCGGGCAAGTTCCCGGCCGTACCGCTGCGCCGCGTCGCCGTTCCCGAGGAGGTCGCCGAGACCGTGGCCTTCCTCGCCTCGGACGCTTCCTCCTACATGACCGGCGCCGAGCTCGTCGTCGACGGCGGCATGACAGCAGGCGCCGTACCCCCGCCAGGACGGTACTGACCTGCGCTTTTGCCGTCGGGCATATCGGTTAGGAACTTGGCACGGCGAGCATGTAAAGTAATCCCTGGCCAGCGGGTGACCGGTGGCCGGGTGAGGGGCTATAGCTCAGCTGGTAGAGCACCTGCATGGCATGCAGGGGGTCAGGAGTTCAAGTCTCCTTAGCTCCACTCACGTATGACGCATAATTGAATCGGCCGCCTCAGGTGGCCGCCCGGGGCTATAGCTCAGCTGGTAGAGCACCTGCATGGCATGCAGGGGGTCAGGAGTTCAAGTCTCCTTAGCTCCACAAAGTCTTTGGACGCCCCCTGCCCGCAGAAAGCGCGGGCGGGGGGCGACTTTGCTTTTTTGGCGGCTTCGCCGCGGCGGGGGCTTCGCCACCCGCACCCCCTGGTCGGGCCGGGGGGGGTGTGATCGTGGTCGTGATTGCGGGCCGTGGGGCCGGCTGTGCTTTCTGCTGGCACCTGCGGTCCCCGACGCACTCACCCCACGGCTTTGGGACCCGACACGCGCAACCAGGCCACCGGCACGCCCTGATGTCGGCACCTGCGGTCCCCGATGTAGGGCACCCCACGGCTCTGCGACCCGAAATGCGGTCACCACGCCACCGCGTGTGCTTGTGGCCTGTGTGCCCAGCCACGTCACGTCACGTCGACTATGGGCACCAACTGCGGCTTCGTGTTGCGCCTGACATGTGCGCCCGCCGTCGGCTCCCTGCGGGGGACCTCAGCCGGTGCGTCCCCGCTGCCCGCACGCGGCCAGATCCTGCCCACAGTTCAACGCCGCACCCGAAGGCCGTGCGCACCGCCGAACTAGCGCCCAGCCCAGCCATTCACCGGGCAATCCCCGGTCACAAGGCTCTGTTCCGACCACCCGGCTCGTGGCGCGGGGTGGTCGTGGGCATCGTCTGCACACGTGGGTTCGGGATCGGCGCGACGTTTCCGCGTGGCGGGGCGGGGGCGGCTCTACGATGATCGCCGTGACCCGCCGCCGTAGTTCCCTTGCCTCCTTTGCTCTTGTGCTTTGTGCCGCGATGACGCTTTCCGCGTGCAGTTCGGACGACAAGAAGCCCTCCGCCGCGTCCTCGTCGGGAGCCGAGTTCTCCGATACGCCGATTCCCGCGGCCCCGGGCGGGGACGAGGTCGCGGACCTCCAGGCGCGCTGGTGGGGCTGGGCGGCGTCGCAGCCGGAGGCGACCAACCCCGTGAGCGACCCGACCGGTCAGCAGTGCGCGCAGGGGCAGCCCGACGATGTGTGGTTCGTGGCCGGTACGTTCGGCACGGAAGCGAAGCGCACCTGCACGGTTCCGGCCGGTCGGCCGCTGGCCGGGCCGCTGCTGAACCGGACCGCGGACACCGTCGAGCAGTGCGACGCGTTCATCGGCGCGTCCGACGGCGAAGTGGTGCTCGACGGCAGCCCGGTCGATGTGAAGAAGGTCGGTCCCGAGGCGATCAGGTTCACGGGTGTTGCCGGCAACCCCGTGACGAAGAGCGCGGGTGAGGTATCCGCGCAGGGCTGCGGCCTGTGGTTCACCCTGGCCCCGCTCGCCCCCGGCGCCCACAAGCTCACCATCAGCGGCGTCAGCGACGACCTCAAGGTGTCGGTCGAGTACACCCTCAACGTCGGTTGAGGCCGCTATTTCTTGAGGATGCGGTTGCTGGTGCCGGTGTTGTTGATTGTCGGTGCGGTGTTGTCCGGCTTGAGGCCGTAGAGGACGAGGTTGTTCGAGCCGGTGACGTCGATCCGGTCGAACCAGCCGGTCTCCAGGCTGTTGTCGTCGCCGGAGACGATCAGCGTGCCGCAGGTGCCGGTGAAGGTCATGGTCAGGTCGCTGGCTTCGACCCTGACGTCGCGGCCGGTGCAGTCCACGGGTGTCTCGTCGCCGCTCGCGGACACCACGATCGGCTGGGTGCCGCCCGGGTTCGCGGGTGAGGTGGTGCCTCCGGTCGCGGAGACGGCCGTCGGCTTCCCCGGGGTGCCGGACGGCTGTGGGGGCGTCTGAGGGCCGCCGGTGGCCGGGGTGGTGGTGGGTGTCCCCTGTGGCGTTCCGGGGCCCGTGGTGGTCGGCTGCCCGCTTGTCGCGGGGGGTTTGGTGCCGGACGCGTTGTCCTTGTCCTCGATGCCCGCATCGCACGCCGTCGCGCCGAGGGCTGTGGCGGCGATCAGTGTCGCGGCCGGCAGAAACGTATGGAAACGCATGTCGCTCCCCCTGGAATTTCCCCCATGAGACGAGGCCCCTTCGGCCTCGTGGCAACAACGCTAGAGAGCCGTTGTCGCACCGATGTGGCGGCGGTCTACCGGGTTTGCGACACGGTCGCGACAGCCCGGGTGGGAGTGCGGGGGGCCGGTAGGCGCAGGCGTACGACGGTCCCCGACGCGCGCAGGCTGCGGATGTCGCAGCGCCCGCCGTGGCGTTTGACCACCGCGTGCACGAGGGCCAGGCCGAGCCCGCTGCCGGGGGTTCCGCGCGCGTCATTGCCGCGTACCAACTCGCGCCAGACGTACGGGAGTTCTTCGGGGGGAATGCCCTGTCCCGCGTCCGCGACCTCGACGACGACGTAGCCGTCCTCCTCGAACGCGCGCAGTTCGATCGGGCTCCCCGGACTGCTGTACTTGACGGCGTTGCCGACCAGGTTCTCCAGCGCGAGTTCCAGCAGGTCCGGATCCCCGGCCAGGAGCGGGAGCGGCCACGGGACCTTCGGGACCGACACGTTCACGTCGCGCTCGCTGCTGCCGGACAGTTCGCGTGCGGTCTCGCCGGCGTCCGCCAGCAACGCGGCGACGTCGACGGGCCCGTGTTCGAGCGGGCGTGCCTCGATGTCGGCGAGCTTGCGCAGGTCGCCGGTTATCCGGGCGAGCCGTGCGACCTGCTCTCCGACGCTGCGTACGCTCGATGCGGCGGCCGGTGGCAGGTCCTCGGCGGCGACGTTGGCCAGGCCCAGGCGCATCGCGGTCAGGGGGTTCTTCAGCTCGTGGTCGAGGCGGCGCAGGAACCGGTGGTGTTCGGCGGCGGCTTCGGCCCGTGTCTCGGCGCGGACGCGGTCGATGCGGCTCCGGACGAGGACCACGGCCACGACGACGGCGGCGGCGAGCAGGCCGAGGGCGGCGATGCCCAGGGCGGGCGCGAAGCGCACGTACACGCGAAGGTGGTCGGCGAACAGGGTGGTGGCCACGATTGCCGCCGCCCACATGATCGCTGCGGCCGCTCCGAACCATCTCGGGCGGACCTGAGATGCGTTGCGCGGGGTTCCCGCGGCCGTCACCGCTGTCGTCATCCTTCGGCCTCCACGCGCGGGACGAAGCGGTAGCCCTCGCCGGTGACGGTCTCGATCCACTTCGGCGCGCCCGAGTCGTCGCCGAGCGCGCGTCGCAGTTCCGCGACACGGTTGTCGACGGCGCGGGTCGTGCTCGCCGACTCCCAGCCCCACAGCACTTCCATGAGCCGTTCGCGCGTCAGCAGTTCGTCGGGATGCGTGACGAGATAGTCGAGCAGTGCCCCGGCTTTCGGGGTCAGCACCAACTCCCGGCCGGCCAGCCAGGCACGCCGCGCGGTCCGGTCCACCCGCAGGTCGCCCGCCCGCAGGACGCGCGAACTCGCCAGCGGCGGCAGCCCGCGCCCCGAGCGCCGTAGCAACGCGCGCATGCGGGCGATGAGTTCGTACGGGTCGAAGGGCTTGTTGAGGTAGTCGTCGGCGCCTTCCTCCAGGGCCATCGCGCGCTCGGTCGACTCGCCGACCTGGGTGAGCAGGATGACCGGGATCCACGCACCGGATCGGCGTACCCGCCGCAGGACTTCGCGACCGTCGAGGTGCGGCATCAGGACGTCGAGCACGATCAGGTCGGGTGTCGAACCGGTGGTCGCCGCCTGCAACGCGGCCTGTCCGTCGTGCACGGTCCGTACGACGAATCCGGATCGCTCCAACAGCGGCCCGAGTTGCTCGGTGATGGCGACGTCGTCGTCTGCGAGCAGCACAGTTGGCCGCAGATCCGCCGCCCCGTCGTCCCCGCGCGCCATGCCCACCCCTTGCTCGGCATCCGGACGCCGCCAACGTACCGGCCGACCGTTCCGGGGAGGCGCCGGCGGTGCGCCCGGGCGTCGTTCAGCCGAGGAACCCGCGCAGCAATGCGGCCGTGCCGTCCAGGTGTTCGGTTGTCGCCTGTCGGGCCGCCTCGGGGTCGCAGTCGAGGACGGCCCTGACTATCGCGGCGTGTTGCACGGCGCTGTGCTCGATGTTGCGCTCGAGGACCGGGATCGCGTTCAGCAGGTCGTTGAGGCGCATGCGGACGTCCGCCGCGGCCGCGGTGAGGCTGGACGACCCGGTCAGTTCGGCGAGCGTGAGGTGGAACGCCGTGTCGAGGCGGCGGTAGTCCTCGGGTGCCGCGGTGTCGACGGCTTCGAGGCGGGCCAGCAGGAGGGCGCGCTGAGCCGCGTCCAGGCCCCGCGCGGCGAGGGTCTGGACGGCGCCGACTTCGAGCACCTCGCGGAACGTGAGGGCGTCGTCCAGCGCCGGTCCCATGTCCTCGGCGCGGCGGCGGGCCTCGCCCGGTTCGGGGGCCGGGGGAGGGCCGGTGACGAACGTGCCGCCGAAGCGGCCCCGGCGTACCTCGACATGACCGGCCTGTTGCAGCGCGCGGAGCGCCTCGCGCAGGGTGATGCGGCTGACGCCCAGGCGGGCGGCCAGGTCGCGTTCGGCGGGGAAGCGGGCGCCGGGCGGTACGACGCCGAGCTTGACCGCCGCCATCAGGCGCTCGACGGTCTCCTCGAACGCGTTCCCGGCCCGGACGGGCCGCAGCACCGCGTCGGCGGTCGGGTCGCCCCACGCCCGGGTCTCTGACGCGCGCGCGTCGGCGTCGGTCGGCACCGCACCACCCCCTCGACGCGCGGATTCTTTCATCCAATCAATGGACTGATGTTAGACCAATGAGATTGGATAGCCCCGAACGACCGCCGGACGAGACGACGGGAGAGCGGTGTGACGCAGGGGAGGGCCGCCGTGGCAGGGGACCAGCCGTACGACGTGGACCGGCTCCGGGCCCGGATCGCCGAGGGGGAGATCGACACCGTCCTCGTCGCCTTCACCGACATGCAGGGCCGGCTCCAGGGCAAGCGCCTGTCCGCGCGCTACTTCCTCGAAGAGGTGGTCGCGCACCACACCGAGGGCTGCAACTACCTCTTGGCCGTCGACATCGACATGAACACCGTCGACGGCTACGCCATGAGCTCGTGGGAGACCGGGTACGGCGACTTCGTCCTCGTGTCCGACCTGGCGACGCTGCGCGAAGTGCCGTGGAACGAGGGCACCGCAATGGTGCTCGCCGACCTGGCCTGGCCCGACGGACGCCCCGTGGTCGCCTCGCCGCGGCAGATCCTCAAGGCGCAGACCGACCGGCTCGCGGGCCTGGGGCAGCGCGCGATGGTGGGCACCGAGCTGGAGTTCGTCGTCTACCGCGACACGTACGAGCAGGCGTGGAACCGCGGTTACCGCGACCTCACGCCCGCGAACCAGTACAACGTCGACTACAGCGTGCTGGGCACCGCGCGGATCGAGCCACTGCTGCGGCGCATCCGCAACGAGATGACCGCCGCGGGCATGTACGTCGAGTCCGCCAAGGGCGAGTGCAACCTCGGGCAGCATGAGATCGCCTTCCGCTACACCGAGGCGGTGCGCACCTGCGACCACCACAGCATCTACAAGAACGGTGCCAAGGAGATCGCCGCGCAGGAGGGCATGAGCCTGACGTTCATGGCCAAGCCCAATCAGCGCGAGGGCAATTCGTGCCACATCCATCTGTCGCTGCGTGGCGAGGACGGGCCGGTGCTGAGCGGCGACGGACCGTACGGACTCTCCCGCGCCGGCGCGCACTTCCTCGCCGGGCAGCTCGCCACCCTGCGCGAGTTCACCCTGCTGTACGCGCCGAACATCAACTCCTACAAGCGCTTCCAGCCCGGCACCTTCGCGCCCACGGCCGTGCAGTGGGGGGTCGACAACCGGACGTGCGCGCTGCGCCTGGTCGGGCACGGCCAGTCGCTGCGTGTCGAGAACCGCGTGCCCGGCGGTGACGTGAACCCGTACCTCGCCGTCGCGGGCATGATCGCCGCGGGCCAGTACGGCATCGACAACGAACTGCCGCTGCCCGAGCCGCAGACGGGCAACGCGTACACCTCCGGTGCCGAGACCGTGCCGACCACGCTGCGCGAGGCGCTGGACCTGTGGGAGAAGAGCGAGCTCGCGCGCGAGGTGTTCGGCGACGAGGTGCACGCCCACTATGCCAACGCCGCGCGCGTCGAGTTGGCGGCGTACGAAGCGGCGGTCACCGACTGGGAGTTGTTCCGCGGCTTCGAACGCATGTAGGGCGTCTGTGCCGGGCGAAAGCCGCACGCACACGCCGCAAGACCTGGCAAGAGAGACCGAGAAAGGGCCGCGATGGCCGACGACATCTTCGACGTGATCAATCCGGCGACCGAGGAAACGGTCGCCTCCGTGCCGATGGCGAGTGCCGCCGAGGTGGACGCCGCGGTACGCCGCGCCGCCGCCGCGTACCCCGCCTGGCGCGCGGTCGCGCCCGGCGACCGGGCCCGCCTGCTGCGCCGCTTCGCCGAGGTCGTCGGCGCCCACACCGACGAACTGGCCGCCCTCGAAGTGGCCGAGGCCGGGCACCCGGTCGCCAACGCGCGCTGGGAGGTCGGCAACCTCCGCGACGTCCTGCACTATTACGCAGGTGCTCCCGAGCGCCTGACCGGGCGTCAGATCCCGGTGCCGGGCGGCGTCGACGTCACCTTCCAGGAGCCGCTGGGCGTCGTCGGCCTCATCGTGCCCTGGAACTTCCCGCTGCCCATCCTCGGATGGGGCCTGGCGCCCGCGCTCGCGGCCGGGAACACGGTCGTCGCCAAGCCCGCCGAACTGACGCCGCTGACCGCCCTCAGGGTCGCCGAACTGGCGCTGGAGGCGGGCCTGCCGGAGGGCGTGTTCCAGGTGCTGCCCGGTCGCGGCACCGAGGCGGGCCGCGCGCTGGTGGACCACGAACTCGTCCGCAAGATCGTGTTCACCGGCTCGACGGCGGTCGGCAAGGAGGTCATGGCGCGCGCCGCGGGCGGCGTGAAGCGCGTGACACTCGAACTCGGCGGCAAGAGCGCCAACATCGTGTTCGCGGATGCCGACCTGGAGAAGGCCGCGGCGGCGGCGCCGATGTCGTTCTGCGACAACACCGGCCAGGACTGCTGCGCACGCAGCCGCATCCTGGTGCAGCGCGGCGCGTACGACAGGTTCCTCGAACTCCTCGAACCGCACATCCTCGCGGTGCGCGCGGGCGACCCCGACGACCCGGCGACAGAGATGGGCCCGCTGGTCTCGGCCGCGCAACTCGACCGCGTGCGCGGGTACGTGCCCGACGACGCGCCCGTCGCGATCCGCGGCTCGGTGCCGTCCGGGAAGGGCTTCTGGTACCCGGCCACCGTCCTGACGCCCGCCGATCCGCTCGACCGAACCGTCATCGAGGAGATCTTCGGCCCGGTGACCGCGGTGATCCCGTTCGAGGACGAGGACGACGCGGTGCGCATCGCCAACGCCACCGCGTACGGCCTGGCCGGCTCGATCTGGACGCGCGACATCGGCCGCGCGCTGCGCGTCAGCCGCGGCGTCGAGGCAGGCAATCTGTCCGTCAACTCACACTCTTCGGTGCGCTACTGGACGCCCTTCGGGGGCTTCAAGCAGTCCGGCCTCGGCCGCGAACTCGGTCCGGACGCACTGGCGGCTTTCACGGACACCAAGAACGTGTTCATCGGAACGGAGTGACCGATGACCGACAAGCCCAGCAAGCCCAGCATCAGTTCGGAGGAACAGTGAAGCGTTTCGAGGGCCGTACGGCCGTCATCACCGGCGCCGGCAGCGGCATCGGCCTGGCCACCGCGAAGCGCCTCGCGTCCGAGGGCGCCGACGTGGTCTGCGTCGACATCGACGAGACCGCCGGCAAGACCGCGGCCGAGGCGGTCGGCGGCCTGTTCGTCAAGGCGGACGTCACCGCCGAGGCCGACGTCGAGGCCATGTACCAGGCCGCGTTCGACGCCTACGGCCGCATCGACGTCGCGTTCAACAACGCCGGCATCTCTCCGCCCGACGACGACTCGATCCTGACCACCGGCCTCGACGCGTGGCGCCGTGTGCAGGAGGTCAACCTGACGTCGGTCTACCTGTGCTGCAAGTACGTCATCCCGTACATGCAGCGTCAGGGCAAGGGGTCGATCGTCAACACCGCGAGCTTCGTGGCCCGCATGGGCGCGGCCACGTCGCAGATCTCATATACCGCGTCGAAGGGCGGGGTACTGGCCATGTCGCGCGAACTTGGCGTGCAATTCGCGCGGGAGGGTATCCGCGTCAACGCCCTGTGCCCGGGGCCGGTGAATACTCCGCTGCTGCAAGAGCTGTTCGCCAAGGACCCGGAGCGCGCGGCACGACGACTTGTCCACATCCCCACCGGGCGCTTCGCGGAGGCCGAGGAGATCGCCGCGGCGGTCGCGTTCCTCGCCTCCGACGACGCGTCTTTCGTCACCGCCGCCGAGTTCCTCGTCGACGGCGGGATTTCGGGTGCCTACGTGACGCCCCTCTAGGCCGGCCCGCAAGAACCACGGCATCGTCAGCGAGACAGGTGGTACCTCTCATGCCCCGCCCCGTCATCGGCGTCACCGCGTACAGCGAACAGGCCAAATGGGCCGCGTGGGACGTTCAGGCGACACTCCTTCCCCAGGCGTACATCGACCGGATCGCGGCCGCCGGCGGACTGCCTGTGCTCCTGCCGTCCGTACCCGATGCCGCCGAGGCGATCGACCGCGTCGACGCGCTGGTGATCGCCGGGGGCGGCGACGTCGACCCGGCCAGGTACCGGAGCGAGGCGCACGCGAACACCGGATTCGTGCGCCCGGCGCGGGACACGGCCGAGTTCGCGCTCGCCGAGCGCGCGTTCGAGGCCCGGATCCCGGTGCTGGGCATCTGCCGCGGTCTCCAGGTCATCAACGTCCTGCGCGGCGGCACGCTGATCCAGCATCTGCCGGACCGGCTCGGCGACCAGCGCCACGCGCCCGCTCCCGGGCAGTACGGGCGGCACCAGGTCGCCCTGGTGCCGGGGAGCCGCACCGCGCAGCTGTACGGGCGGACCGAGCTGGACGTCGCGACGTCCCACCACCAGGCCGTGGATACGCTCGGCGCGGGCCTTGTGGTGACCGGGCGGGCCCCGGACGGCACCGTCGAGGCGCTGGAGGTGCCGGGCCACCCCTTCGCCGTCGCGGTGCAGTGGCATCCCGAGGTGGACGACGACCTGTCGCCGTTCACGGGACTCGTCGCCGCCGCCGAGGCGCGCGCGGCATCGGCGGCGATCTCGGTCTGACCCCCGTCACGCCGGAGGCGCCCGCGTTTCGCGGTGCGCCCCCGCGCGCACGCCGGTGGATGTCAAGGACCGGAGGCGCGCACCACAACGCGGGCCGGACTCAGGCGCATCACGGTTGCGTGACGTACTGCCCCGATAGGCGAATTCTCCGGTTACCAATCAGTATGGTCGCCGGTCATGACCCCCCTCGCGTGGACCCTGTTCGCGGTGGCCGCCATATTGGCGGTCATCGACTGGGCCGCCGTCCAACGCGAGGACCTGAGGCTCGAGAGCCGGGCCAAGCCGGCCGTCATCGTGGCGCTCATAGCCGTGGCGGCCGCCCTCGACCCCTCCAGCGAGAGCCAGCGCGTCGCCTTCCTCATCGCCCTCGGTCTGTCGCTGACACGCGACGTGCTCACGCTCGGGGGCGAGCGGCATTTCGTGGCCGCGGTCGCGGCGTCCCTCGCGGCGCACGCCGCCTATGTCGTCGGGTTCCAGCAGGTCGGCTGGTCGTGGCTGTGGGCCGCGGCCGGCATCGTGGTCGTCCTGGTCGCGACCCTCGGGTACGCCGTCCGGCTCGTCCTCGGCGTCCGCGCGTCCCGCCCGATGCTGACGCTGCCCGTCGTGCTCTACATAGGCGTGCTGTCGGTCATGGTGGTGGCGGCGTCCGCGACGGGCCAGCCGACCGCGGTCGCGGGGGCGTTCCTGTTCTACTGCGCGGACGCGCTCGCCGGATGGAACCGCTTCCGGGAGGAGACGCCGTACGCCCGCATCAGCATCGCGGTGTCGTACCACCTCGCGCAGATGCTCCTGGTCCTGTCCCTCGTCTGATGCCGGAACCCGGGATATCGCGAGGTCGGCGGAGCCCCATCCGGTACCCTGTCGCTATGCGTGCCGTACTGCTGCTTACCGGGCCGCGCTGAGCAGGACGGGCGACCACCTTGTATGAGGTCTGTCGCCCACCTCGGCGCGGCGACCCCTCCTGTGCGAGGGGTTTTTCCATTTCCGGCAAGACTGCGCCACCACGACGGCCAATACGACACGCACACGTGTGCACCCGGGAGCCCTGAGGACGATGACCGAGACGACGCAGGCCGCCGAGCCGACCGAGCCCTACCGCTACACGGCCGCCATGGCCGGCGAGATCGAGGTGCGCTGGCAGGACCGTTGGGAAGGGGACGGCACGTTCGAGGCCCCGAACCCGGTGGGTCCGCTGGCCGAGCCCGACAAGGTCGCGGGCCGCGAGAAGATGTTCGTGATGGACATGTTCCCGTACCCGTCGGGTGTGGGCCTGCATGTCGGGCACCCCCTGGGCTACATCGCCACCGACGTGTTCTCCCGGTTCAAGCGCATGACCGGGTTCAACGTGCTGCACACCCTGGGATACGACGCGTTCGGCCTGCCCGCCGAGCAGTACGCGGTGCAGACCGGCACACACCCGCGCATCACCACCGAGGCGAACATCGCCACCATGCGCCGCCAGCTGCGGCGCCTGGGCCTGGGCCACGACCCGCGCCGCTCGATCTCGACGATCGACCCGGACTACTACCGCTGGACGCAGTGGATCTTCCTGCAACTGCGCACCTCCTGGTACGACACCGAGGCTGACGGCGGCAAGGGCCGCGCGCGGCCGATCGCGGACCTGGTGGAGCAGTTCGAGAAGGGCAGCCGGGCCGTCCCGGGCGGCGGCGTGTGGGCCGACCTGAGCCGCGCCGAACAGGCGAAGGTCATCGACGGCTTCCGCCTGGCCTACCTGTCCGAGGCGCCGGTCAACTGGTGCCCGGGCCTGGGCACCGTGCTGGCGAACGAGGAGGTCACCTCCGACGGGCGCAGCGAGCGCGGCAACTTCCCCGTGTTCAAGCGCAGCCTGAAGCAGTGGATGATGCGGATCACCGCGTACTCCGACCGGCTGATCGACGACCTGGACACGCTGGACTGGCCCGAGCCCATCAAGCTGATGCAGCGCAACTGGATCGGCCGGTCCGAGGGCGCGCACATCGACTTCGCCTTCGCGGGCCACGAGGACGTGTCCGTCCGCGTGTTCACGACCCGTCAGGACACCCTGTTCGGCGCGACCTACATGGTCCTGGCGCCCGAGCACGAGCTGGTCGGGGCCGTCGTCCCCGACGCGTGGCCGGCGGGTACGCCGGAGGCGTGGACGGGCGGGGCGGCCACCCCGGCGGAGGCGGTCGCGGCGTACCGTGCGGAGGCCGCGTCCAAGTCCGAGGTCGAGCGGCAGACCGAAGGCCGGGACAAGACCGGCGTCTTCACCGGCGCGTACGCGGTCAACCCGGCCGGTGGCACGGCGATCCCCGTGTTCATCGCCGACTACGTGCTGGCCGGCTATGGGACCGGCGCCATCATGGCGGTGCCCGCCCACGACCACCGCGACTTCGAGTTCGCCCGCAAGTTCGAGCTGCCGATGATCTGCGTCGTCGAGCCCGACGACGGCCGCTCGACCGACCCGGCGACGTGGGACGACGCGTTCATCTCCAAGACCGCCAGGATCGTCAACTCGTCCACCGCCGGCTTCAGCCTGGACGGCCTGGACGTGACCGAGGCGAAGCGGGCCATGGACGCGCATCTGGCGGCCGAGGGCGTCGGCGCGCCGACGGTGACGTACCGGCTGCGCGACTGGCTGTTCAGCCGCCAGCGGTACTGGGGCGAGCCCTTTCCGATCGTCTACGACGAGGACGGGATCGCGCACGAACTGCCGGACTCCATGCTGCCGGTCGAACTGCCGGAGATCGACGACTACAGCCCGCGCACCTTCGACCCGGACGACGCCGACTCGCAGCCCGAGACGCCGCTGTCGCGCCGCGAGGACTGGGTGACGGTCGAACTGGACCTGGGCGACGGGCCGCGCACGTACCGCCGCGAGACCAACACGATGCCCAACTGGGCGGGTTCGTGCTGGTACGAGCTGCGCTACGTCGACCCGACCAACGCCGACCAACTGGTCGACCCCGAGAACGAGAAGTACTGGATGGGTCCGCGCACCGCGGGCGCGTCCGGCGGTGTGGACCTGTACGTCGGCGGTGCCGAACACGCCGTGCTGCACCTGCTGTACGCGCGTTTCTGGCACAAGGTGCTGTTCGACCTGGGCCACGTGTCGTCGTTCGAGCCCTTCCACAAGCTGTTCAACCAGGGCTACATCCAGGCGTTCGCCTACACCGACGAACGCGGCGTGTATGTGCCGGCCGAGGAAGTCACCGAGGAGGACGGCAAGTTCTTCTTCGGGGTCGAAGAGGTCAGGCGCGAGTACGGCAAGATGGGCAAGTCGCTGAAGAACTCGGTGACCCCGGACCAGATCTGCGAGGAGTACGGCGCGGACACGCTGCGCCTGTACGAGATGTCGATGGGCCCGCTGGAGGCCTCGCGCCCGTGGGACACGCGCGCGATCGTCGGCTCGTACCGCTTCCTGCAGCGCCTGTGGCGCAACATCATCGACGAGTCGACCGGTGCGGTGCGGGTCGCCGACACCGAGCCCGACGAGGCGACGCTGCGCGCGATGCACAAGGCCATCGACGGCATGCGCCACGACCTGGAGGGCATGCGGTTCAACACCGCCATCGCCAAGGCCATCGAGCTGAACAACCACCTGACCAAGCTGGACGCGGTGCCGCGCCCGGTCGCGGACAAGCTGGTGCTGATGGTGGCGCCGCTGGTGCCGCACATCGCGGAGGAGCTGTGGGCGCGCCTGGGCCACGAGGGCTCGCTGGCGCACCACGACTTCCCGGAGGCGGACCCCGCGTACGTCGTGGACGACACGGTGACCTGCGTCGTGCAGATCAAGGGCAAGGTCAAGGCGCGTCTGGAGGTGCCGCCGGGGATCGGCGAGGACGACCTGCGCGAACTGGCGCTGACCGATGCCGCGGTCCGGTCCGCACTGGGCGGCGCCGAGGTGCGCATGGTGGTCGTGCGGCCACCCAAGCTGGTGAACATCGTTCCGGCGTGAGCCGGGCACGGACGCGGCCCCGGGTCGCGTCCTGACAGGCGCGGACGGCCTTTGCCGTCCGCGCCTGTCCTGTTCAGGGGCGATTCGTGCACGGTCGTTTCCCTACCGTGTCCGGTGCATTTCCGGGCTGTGACGATCGCCCTGGATCGCGGTGTTTTCGTCCGGCGCGGACGCCTGGTGCCTCCGCGGCGCTACTGTTGGGGCATTCGCAGGTGGCGACCTGGGAGGAGACCAGCCGTGTCACTCGCCTCGGACGGTGCGCAAGCCGTCGCGCTCTTCCTGGGCGCAGGGGTCGCCGCGCTGATGGTGCTGATCGGTGTGGTGGTGATCATCGGGGTGATGGTGCGGCGTGCGGTGCGGCGCAGGATCGACCGGCATGCCCCCCGCCTGCGTGGTCTGGTGGACGATGCTGCGTCGCGGGCCCGCGCGTACACCCGCCCGGGTGGTGCGGGCGAGGCGGCGCGACTGCGGTCCTCGGTACGCAAGTCCCTCGAACACACCCGCAGGGTCCTCGACGCCGGATACGCGCGCGACGCGCAGCTCGCCGAGGCCCGGCAACTCCTCGCCCGCCTCGAACGCTTCGCCGAGGGCCTGGACACCGACTTGCGGATGCTGGAGCGCGAGCCGGACCCGGTCCGGATGGAGCGCGAACTGCCCGCGCTGCGCGAGCGGGCCGAGCGGGTCCAGCACGCCGCCGGGTCGCTGCGCTGGGCGGCGCAGGACCGCGAGCAGGTGCTCGCGCACGACGACCTCGACCGGCTCGGGCGCGAGGTCGAGCAGGAGGTCACGGCGTTGCGCGAGACGACGCAGGCGGCCAAGGACGCGCTCGGCCCCTGACACTCGCGCGACGCGTTGCCGGGCGGGTCGTGCGGAACGGAGGATGTGCGGCCGACGTGCGACCAGTGTCCGACCGCCCGGTTGCGGTGAACGTTTCCTCGTCCCTTGTCCCTTCGCCGACGGGTAGCTTCAGCCCCATGACGACCGAAGTCGCGATCGTTACCGATTCCACGGCGTACTTGCCCGACGCGGTCGTCGAGCAGCACGGCATCGTCGTCGTGCCGCTCAAGGTCGTGCTGCGCGGCCGGCCGCTCGACGAGGGCACGGAGGCGACACCGGCGGGCCTTGCGGAGGCGCTGCGGCAAAAGCGCGTGGTGACGACGTCGCGTCCGTCGCCGGAGACGTTCGCGGAGACGTACCGGCGACTCGCGGAGGGCGGCGCGCGCGAGATCGTGTCGGTGCACTTGTCGGCGGAGCTGTCGGGCACGTACGAGGCGGCGCTCCTGGCCGCCCGCGAGTCCCCGGTGCCGGTCCGGGTGGTCGATTCCCGGACGCTGGCCATGGCCATGGGCTTCCCGGTCCTGACCGCGGCCGAGGCGGCGGCGGACGGCGCGTCGGCGGAGGACGCGGCGACGGCGGCGGAGAAGCGCGCGGGGGCGACCTCGGGCTTCTTCTACGTGGACACACTGGAGTATCTGCGGCGAGGCGGGCGCATCGGCGCCGCCGCCGCGCTCATGGGGGCCGCGCTCGCGGTCAAGCCGCTGCTGCACGTCTCGGACGGCCGGGTGGCCCCGTTGGAGAAGGTCCGCACGTCGGCACGGGCGATCAGCCGGCTGGAGGAGATCGCCTTGGAGGCGGCGGGCGAGGGCAGCGTCGATGTGGCGGTGCACCACCTGGCCAGCCCGGACCGGGCCGAGGCGCTGGCCGAGCGGCTGCGCGAACGTCTGCCGCAACTGGGGGAGTTGTACGTCTCCGAGGTCGGTGCCGTGATCGGCGCCCACGCCGGACCGGGTCTGCTTGCCGTGGTGGTCTCCCCGAAGTAGCGGGCGGGGTCGGCGAGGTCGGCGAAGTCGGCGGGGTCGGCACCGGTGGCGCTGCATGCCCCCGCCGCACGATCGTTTGCGGCCCACGAGGTCTCGGCCGGCGCGGCAGCGGCCGAAGCAGCGGGCAGCGACCTGAGTGCCGCGCGGCGCCGGCATGGCGCTTGGTGTCTCTGTCGGCTCCCTTTGACCCACTGCCTCGTCTGCCGCCCTTCCCTCCGCGCAGGGGTTGTCCTGGCGCCATGAGCGGTTGGCAATTACCTCACTTGGGGGGACGGCGTCCAGCTCGTCGTCCACAGGCTCAGGGGTTGTCCACAGATTTTGATCACCGTGGCGGGGAGCCCGACTTCGGCGCCTAGCGTCGAGGCATGTCGAAATCGCCGAACCCTCAGACCGCCTCCCGGCTCGCCGCGTTGTTCCCGGCCGACGCCATGCCCGGACGGCACGCCGCCGATGCCGAGTTCGGGCCGCACGGCTCCGATGCCGCGGCCACGCGCCACGCCGCGGCGGCGTCCGAGACTCCGCCGCCGGGTGTCCCGCCACCTGACCCGGACCCTTGGGCGGGCGTACCGGAGCCTGTCGGCGGCGCGGGGCGGGGTGCCGCCGCCGCCGCGCCCGAGCGACGTGCCGCCGAGCCGCTGCCCGCCGCAACCCGCTTCGCCGCGACGGTCTCTGACCGCATCCCGCCCGGTCTGAAGGCGTTCCGCATCGCGGTGGACGGGCGCGTGGTCGCGGCCGTGGCCGCCCTAGCACTCCTCGCGATCGTCATTGCCGGCGTGGGCTGGTGGCGGTCGCGCCCGCAATCGGTGGCGGTGCCGTCGGCCGTTGCGGCATCCGGTTCGGGCACCGGTTCCGGCACCGGCTCCGCGGTGTCGGGAGCCACCGCGGGACCGCTCGGCTCGGGAACCGCCCGGCCGGATCCGCTCGCCCTTTCCGCCTCGGCCGCTCTGTCGGCTCCGGCCAACCCCTCAGCCACCACCGGGCCGGGGCCCGGCTCCGTGCCCGTGTCCGTCCACGTCGTCGGACGCGTCGCCCAGCCCGGCCTGTTCGCCCTCCCCGCGGGCTCCCGAGTCGACGATGCCCTGAAGGCGGCCGGCGGGGCGCTACCGGGCACGGATCTCGCCGCTCTCAACCTGGCGCGCGTTCTGTCCGACGGCGAGCAGGTGCCGGTCGGCGTGCCGGGGGCAACCGCCGTTCCGGCTCCGGCGGGTGCGCCCGCTGCGGCTGCGACCGGGAAGGGCGCGGGGACGGCCGTCGTCGATTTGAACACCGCCACCGCCGAACAACTCGAAGGCCTGCCCGGGATCGGCCCGGTCATGGCCGCGAGCATCCTCGAATGGCGGGGACGGCACGGCCGCTTCACCTCGGTCGAGCAACTCCGCGAGATCCGCGGCATCGGAGAACGCCGCTTCGAGGAACTCCGCCCGAGGGTGCGGGTATGAGCACGCCGCCCGGGGATCGCCTCCCGAACTTCGGTCGGGGCGGCCCGGACGCCGTCGCGGCCACCCGCGCCGCCGCGGTCGACCTCAGGCTCGTGCCGGGAGCCGTCGCGGCGTGGGGTGCGGCGTGGTGCGTCCCGGCCGTACGCCCCGCTGTGGCCTGGACGTTCGTCGGCGGCTGCATGGTCGGCGCCGCCGCACTCGCGGCCCTGCACCGGGGAAGCGCGTTCCGCACCACGGCGGCCGTCGCCCTCGTCTGCTGCGCCGCCGGGGGAGCGGCCGCGACCCTGCAGACCACCGCGCACCGTGCCGGGCCCGTCCGCGCCCTCGCCGACCGGGGTGCCACGGTCACCGCGCACCTCACCCTCACCGGCGACCCGACAGCGGTCGTCCCCAAGGTCCGCGGCACAACCCTCGGCACCGCGAAGGTCCGTGTCCCGGCCCGCGTCGACCGGCTCACCGCTCCGTCGGGCCCGTCCGTGCGCCTGCGAACTCCCGTGATGATCCTGGCCGCCGGACAGGACCCCTGGCCCCGGCTCCTGCCCAGCACGCGCATCACCGTGACCGGCAGGCTGGTTGCCGCCGGTCGGCCGAACAGCCCGGTGGCCGCCCTGCTCATCGTCGAATCCGCGCCCCGGGTGACCGGCCCGCCGTCCGGTCACCAGCGCCTGGCCGGCCGCATCCGGGACCGCTTGCGCAGCGCCTGCGCGGGGCTGTCCTCCGCGCCGCGCGGGCTGCTCCCCGGTCTCGTGATCGGCGACACCTCGGCTGTTCCGCCCGATCTCGCCGAGGACTTCAAGACCACCGAGCTCACCCACCTGATGGCGGTGAGCGGCACCAACATCACGATCCTGCTCGGCGCCGCGCTCCTGACGTTCCGATATGCGGGAGTCAGGGGCCGCGCGTTGCCCGTGCTCGGGGTCGGTGCCGTGGTGGGGTTCGTCGTTCTCGCCCGGCCCGAACCCAGCGTGCTCCGGGCCGCGGTCATGGGGCTGGTGGCGCTCGCCGCCCTGTTCGGCGGATGGCGCCGCCACGGCCCGTCCGCCCTGGCCGCCGCGGCACTGTTCCTGGTCCTGCTGGACCCGGCTCTGGCGCGCAGTTTCGGGTTCATCCTGTCCGTGCTGGCCACCGGTGCCCTGCTCCTGATCGCCCCGCGCTGGGCCGCCGCGCTGGTACGCCGGGGCTGGCCCACCCCGGTTGCCGTCGTCGTGGCCGTCCCGTGCGCCGCACAGGCCGTCTGCGCACCCGTCGTCGTCACGTTCACGGAACGCGTCAGTGTGGTGGCCGTCCCCTGCAACCTGCTGGCGGAGTTCGCCGTGGCACCGGCGACCGTCCTGGGGTTCGTCGTGCTGCTCGTGGCGCCGCTCCACATCCCGGCCGCCGCCTGCGTCGCGCACCTCGCGGCGGTGCCCGTCGCATGGATCGCCCTGGTCGCCCGCACCGGGGCGGCGTTCCCCGGGGCCACCTTCGGCTGGCCCGGCGGCCTTCCGGGCGGTCTCGCCCTCGCCGTCGTCACGGTCGCCGCGGTCCCCCTCACGCGCAGCCTCGTGCGGCGGCCCGTCGCCGTCACCGTGCTCGCGGCAGTCGTCCTCGTCGCGCTGGTGCGTCCCCAGCCGCTCATCCGGCCCCTCACCGGATGGCCGCCGCCCGGCTGGCACTTGGTGGCCTGCGACGTCGGCCAGGGCGATGCGTTCGTCCTCAACGCCGGGCACGGCCAAGGCGTCGTGGTGGATGCGGGCCCCGATCCGGGCGCCGTCGACCGGTGCCTGCGCGACCTCGGCATCGACCGCGTCCCGCTGGTCGTGCTCAGCCACTTCCACGCCGACCACGTCGAGGGCCTGCCCGGGGTGCTGAACGGCCGGGCGGTCGGCGCCGTCGAGACCTCCGGTCTGCGCGAACCGCCCGGCGAGGTGGCCCGCGTGCACCGCTGGGCGGAGGCGGCCCGCGTCCCGGTGCTGACCGCCCGGCACGGCGAGCAACGCGCCACCGCCGACGGTGCGTTGCGCTGGCGGGTGATCGGCCCGCGCGACCCGCAGGCCGCCCGCCGGCTGGGCGGCTCGGCGCCGAACAACGCCAGCACGGTGGTCCTCGCCGAGGCGTCCGGCATCCGGATCCTCCTCACCGGCGATGTCGAGCCGGAGGCCCAACGGGCGCTGCGCACCGACCTGTCCGGCGTCCGGGTGGACGTCCTCAAGGTTCCGCACCACGGCTCGGCCCGCCAGGATCCGGCCTTGTTCCTGGGCCTCCGCCCTCGGCTGGCACTCGTCTCGGTCGGCGCGGGGAACTCCTACGGCCATCCGAGCCGGGCGACGCTGTCGCTCCTCACCGCGGCGGGCGCGCACACCGCCCGTACGGACCTCCAGGGCGCAATCGCCGTGTCCGGTACGGCCCGGGACCTGCGCGTCACCGGCCGCCCCCGGTCCCGCGTCGTCGGCCGGGGCGGCCCGCCGCTCCGCCACGACCACGGCCGCGCTGCACAGAAGATTGCCTTGAATCGCACGGCGCTCTGTGGTTGCTTGAGTCCGTCAAGTAAGTCGGAGGGGTTACAAGCACAGGCACGTGTCACCACAGGCAGGGTTCCGAGGATCACGGCGCACCGAGCCGTTCCGGCGGGGGAACGGGCCCTCAGCGCCGAGGAGTCGCCGATGTTTCCGAGAACCATGCCGCCCCGCCGCTCCGCCTCGCGCGACCGGCGCCGAAGGCTCGGGGTGGTCGCGGCTGCCGCCGCCTTCGCACTGTCGGTCACCGCGTGCGGGGGTGGCTCGGACGGCGGCGGTTCCGGCGGCAGCACCGCGCAGCGGGGCGGCTCCGTCACGATCCCGCTGCCCGTCGAATCGCGCGGGCTCGACCCGTTCACCGCGTCCTACACCGGCTCGGCCGACTCCAGCCGCATGGCCGCGCTGTACGACTTCCTGGTCTACCTGGACCCGGCCGACGGCAAGGTCAAACCGCGCGTCGCGGAGAGCCTCACCCCCGACGCCGCCGGTGCGGTCTGGACGCTGAAGATCAAGCCGAACGTGAACTTCAGCGACGGCACGCCGTACGACGCCGCCGCGGTCAAGGCGAACTGGGACGCCAACCTCGACCCGGCGATGAACTCCATCCACCGCGCCAACATGGCCGGTGTGACCAGTGAGGTCGCGGGTCCGCTGGAGCTGCGCGTCACGCTCGCGAAGCCCAACCTGAACTTCGACCGCACGGTGGCCAACGGCCTCGCGCACATCGCCTCGCCCACCGCGTTCAAGGCCGACCCCAAGGCGTTCACGAGCAAGCCGGTCGGCGCCGGGCCGTTCCTGCTCAAGGAGTGGGTGCGCGGCAGCCGCCAGGTCATGGTGCGCAACCCCACCTACTGGCAGGCCGGGCTGCCCATGCTCGACCAGGTCACCTTCACGGTCATGCCCGACAGCATGCAGCTCCTCAACACCCTCGGGAACAACCAGGCCGACATCACCGTCACCTCCAACGGGGAGGCCGAGGAGATCGCCGCGACCAAGAACCTCAAGGCGATCACCACCCAGGTCTACGGCGGCCAGTACTTCCTGATGAACATGCGCCGCGCGCCCTTCGACGACCCGCGCGCCCGCCGCGCGATGGCGATGGCCCTCGACGGCGCGGCCATGATGGAGACGCTCTACCAGGGCGACATCAAGACCGCGGACGGACTCTTCCCCGACAGCTCTCCGCTCATGGACCCGTCGCTGTCGGCGCAGCCCGCGTACAACCAGGCCGAGGCGCAGAAGCTGTTCGACGAGCTCGCCGCCGAAGGCAAGCCGGTCAACTTCGCGTACCTCACGCAGCAGAACGCCAACTCGCGCAAGACCGCCGAGTACATGCAGAGCCGGCTGGCCCAGTACAAGAACGTCAAGATGGAGATCGAGGCCCTCGAGGTCACGGCGTACATCACCAAGGGCCTGGTCAACCGCGACTTCCAGGCCCAGAACTTCGGTATGTGGCTGGCCGACCCGGACCCGGGCATCGACAGCCTGTTCCGCACCGGCTCCCCGACCAACTACTCGGGCTACTCCAACCCGGCGGCGGACGCCGCGCTCGACCAGGCGCGGGCCGCCACGACGCCGGAGGGGCGGCGGGCCGCGTACATCGAACTGGTCAAGCTCACCGCGCAGGACGTCCCGCTGTTCGTCTGGCAGGAGGCCACCACCTCGGTCATCCACCGGCCGCAGGTGACCGGCCTGAAGGTGGTCAACGACGGTGCCCTGGTGATGGACCAGATCGCCTTGACGAAGTGATCCGGTACGCGGGCCACGGCGGGATGCCGGGCTCGCGCTGAACCGACAGGCCCGTCCGGCCGCGGATCGCCGCAGCCGGACGGGCCTTTTGCTGCTCGCGTGTCGTGCGGGCTCGTCTGGGGACTCCGCGGTTCGCCGCCCGGTCAGGGCGCGGCGCCCGCACCGCCCGCGGTGATCCTGTCTCCCGCGCCGGCCGCGCCGCCCGCGGCGACCGCGTGTTCGTACGCCTCGTGCAGGAGGTCGGAGGCGCGTGGGCGGTCCGGGTGCGGACGGGGGATCCCCAGGTGTATCTCCCGGAGTTCGTCCGTGAAGTCGGCCCACAGGACCGCGCCGCCGTCCTCCATGAGCTGGGCGCGGACCCGCAGTTCGGGGGTGGTCTCGCGGTGCCGCAGGCCCCACGAGCCGAGTGCGGCCATGACCGGCACGGTGCCGATGCCCGCCTCGGTCAGGCTGTACGTCGCCCTGCGGCCCCGCCCGGCGTCCTCCTGGGTGAGCAGCCCGCCCGCGACCAGGGCCTTGAGACGGCTGCTGAGGAAGTTCGAGGCGATGCCCTCCTCGGAGTTGGCCAGCAGTTCGCGGAAGTGCCGCAGGCCGCCGAACATGATGTCGCGCAGCACGATGAGGCTCCACCGGTCCCCGAGAGCCTCCACCGCCGCGTTGATCGGGCAGCCGGAGCGCGGTCCTGCACGCATGTCGCCTCCAAGTGATTGCATTTCGCAATCACTAAGTCCAGCCTGAAGGCATCGAAGTGATTGCAGATTGCAATCACTGGCTTGGAGTGCGGGAGGCCGCGTCATGTCCCTGGTACGAGTCCACAACTTCTCGGTGTCCCTCGACGGCTTCGGAACGGGCGAAGGCCAAAGCGCGGAGGAGCCGTTCGGTCACGCGGGCGAACGCCTCCACGAGTGGTACGTCGCGACCCGCATGTTTCGCGAAGTACTGGGCGAGGAGGGCGGTGGTCAGGGCGTGGACAACGCGATGGCCGTCGGCTGGGGCCCCGGCGTCGGCGCCGAGATCATGGGGCGCAACAAGTTCGGCCCGCAGCGCGGCCCGTGGCAGGACCACGAGTGGAAGGGCTGGTGGGGCAGCAATCCGCCCTTCCACACCCCGGTGTTCGTGCTGACGCACCATGCCCGCCCGTCCGTCGAGATGGAGGGCGGCACGACGTTCCACTTCGTCGACGCGCCGCCGAAGGAGGTGCTGCGCCGGGCCCGCGAGGCGGCCGGCGGTCTCGACGTGCGCATCGGCGGCGGCCCCACGGTCGTTCGCGACTTCCTCGCCGAGGACCTGATCGACTTCATGCACGTCGCCGTCGTCCCGATCGTCCTCGGCCGCGGCGAGCGCCTCTGGGACGGCACCGAGGGGCTGGAGGAGCGCTTCCGGATCGAGTCCGTGAGCACGCCGAGCGGCGTCACCCACCTGACGTTCACCCGACGCTGACGGCGCTGAGGGCCCTGACGGCGCTGAGAGCCCTGACAGCGCTGCGGGCTCCGACGGCACTGCCGTACCGCGCCAGGCGCGGCCCGGGTTGTCCGCAGGGCGTGCGATGCTGTTCGCGATGGCCAGGAAAGTTGCAGACGACCCGCTCTCGCCGGTGACCCTCGTGGTCGGACCGGAGGAACTGCTCGTGGACCGCGCGGTGTCCACCATCACGCGTGCGGCACGCGCGGTGGACCCGGACGCCGACATCCGCGACATCGCCCCTGGCGCCCTCCAGCCCGGCATGCTGCTCGAGCTGGCCAGCCCCTCGCTCTTCGGCGAGCGCAAGGTGATCGTCCTCCGCGCCGCGCAGGATCTCGGGACGGACCTCGTCAACGAGGTCAAGGCGTACCTGGGTGCGCCCGCCGACGACGTGGTGCTGGTGCTGACCCACCTCGGCGGGCCGAAGGGCAAGGCGCTGCTGGACGCCGCCCGCAAGGCGGGGGTACGCGAGATCGCGTGCCCGAAGGTCTCCAAGGCGACCGAGCGCCTGGCCCTGGTGAAGGCGGAGTTCCGCACCGCGGGCCGGTCCGTGACCGAGGAAGCGGCACGCGCCCTGGTCGAGGCGGTCGGCAACGACCTGCGCGAACTGGCCGCAGCGTGCAGCCAGTTGGCGGCCGACACCGAGGGCGTTGTCGACGAGGAGATCGTCGCGCGCTACTACACGGGACGCGCGGAGGCGTCGAGCTTCGACGTCGCCGACAAGGCCGTCGAGGGGCGTACGGCCGAGGCACTGGAGCAGCTCCGCTGGGCGCTGTCGGTGGGTGTCGCGCCGGTTCTGGTCACCAGCGCTCTCGCGCAGGGAGTACGCCACATCGCCCGGCTCGGCGGCGCACCGCGCGGCGCGCGCCCGGGGGACCTCGCCCGCGAACTCGGCATGCCGCCGTGGAAGATCGACCGGGTGCGCCAGCAGATGCGCGGCTGGACCCCCGACGGCATAGTGCTCGCCTTGCAGGCGGTGGCCGAGGCCGACGCCGCGGTCAAGGGCGGCGGCACGGACCCGGCCTACGCGCTGGAGAAGGCCGTCGTGACCGTGGCGCGCGTCCGGGGGACCTGAAGCGACAGCTGAGCCTGAAGGACTCCGGGGACCGAAATGGCTCCGCGGGGCCTGAAGGTGACCGGAAGGTCGGCGCCAAGCCCTCGCTCAAAGCCTCGCCCAACCGCCCAAAGCCCCGCCCAAAGCTCCGTCCAATCCCAATCCCAAGCCCGGGAACGACGGAGGCGCCGCCCCCGAGGGGACGGCGCCTCCGCCTCACCACAGAACCGACGTATCGCCGGCCGGGTGCCTCAGCCCTGGAGCGAGGCAACCTGCTTGGCCAGCGCCGACTTCTTGTTGGCGGCCTGGTTCTTGTGGATGACGCCCTTGGAGACGGCCTTGTCGAGCTTGCGGCCGGCCTCGCGGCTCAGCTCGGCGGCCTTCGCGGCGTCGCCGGCCTCGACGGCCTCGCGCGCCTTGCGCACCGCGGTCTTGAGCGACGACTTGACCGCCTTGTTGCGCTGGCGAGCCTTCTCGTTCGTCTTGATCCGCTTGATCTGGGACTTGATGTTAGCCACGTTTAAAGCCTCGTCATGTGGACGCGATTTGTTCCCGTAGGGGAGAGGGCCCTCGTGGAACGTTGACTTGCGTGGCTGAGACAAGTGGCACACGCAGTTGGACAGGCTACCAGGGCTGATCGGGCGATCCCAAACCGAGGCCGGGGCATGCCCGGACATCCCTCACGGCATCCCCCGAGGCATCCCCGGGCGCCCGCGGGGCCGCCGGTCAGACCACCCGCGCGAAGTGCGTGACCTCGGGGAACGGGTCGTAGAAATGGTGCAGCAGCTCGCGCCAGCGCACGTACTCGGGGGAGCCCCGGAAGCCCTCGGTGTGGTCCTCCAGCCGGTCCCACTCTACGAGCAGCAGGAACCGCGACGGGTGCTCGACGCAGCGTTCGAGGCGCAGTTCGACGAAGCCCTTCTGGCCCTCGATCAACGGACGGGCCTCCGCGAAGGCGGCCAGGAAGGCGTCCTCCTGTCCGGGCCGGACATCGAGGAGCGCGTGCTCAAGGGTCGTGGCGGTCATGGCCGGTCATCCTCGCCGACCCGGCGCAGCCAAGCGAGCGATTTCGCGGCGCGGGCGGCCTCGTACGCGCGCAGCCCCGGCGCATAGGAAGGGGCCGGCAGCCGGGCCGCGTCGGTCCAGTGCCCGGCGGCCCCGGCGAGGAAGGCCCGCAGGACGGGCGTCGGCAGGGCGTACCGCTCGGTGAACCACGGCGGCAGGTCGGGGACCGCCGGGTCGCGCAGGCAGAACAGCAGCGGGTCCACCCACGCGGCACCGGCCGAGGGACGTGTCCAGTCCACGGCTACCGCCGCCACGCCACCGTTCCCGCCCAATCCCGCGAACGGTGCGGAGGCGGCCTCGGAAGTGGCTTTGACCAGCACGTTCCCCGGATGCAAGTCGGTGTGCACGGGCACGTCGCCGTGCGAGGCGGCGGCCCATCCCGCCTCCAGCTCGACCAGCTCGCCCAGGTTGGCGCGCGCCCAGGGATCGAGGTACGCGGGCGGCTCCTCCGCTATCTGCCGCCACCCCGCCGCCAGGTGCCCGAGCGACACGGCGACCGGCGGGACGCGCGGGCGCGCGGCCTCGGGATAGGACGCCGCGCCCAGCCGCTCGAACAGCGCCAGGCACGCGCCGAGGTCCACCGGGTCCGACAAGACGGCGTCATGGCCCGCGACGTCCTCGAAGACCAGGACGTACCAGCCGGCCGCGTCCAGCTCGCCCCACAGTGCCGGTGCCGGGAACGGCTCGGGGGACGTCCCGCCGGGTGCCGTGACGTCGGTGCCGCGAGCCCACCACTCGCGCGCCTTGCGGCCGAACCAGCCCTCGACCTCGTACTGGGCGATGATCGGGTGCCGCTCGGGGCAGCCCTTCACGAACACCGCCCGGCCGTCGGACAGCGTGAGCCGGGCGGCCAGGCCGCCGCTGAATCCGCCGGGCTGGGTGGCGGCCGAGGTCGGCGCGGCACCGAGGCGCAGGGTCAAGGCGGCGTGGAGGTCGGCCGGGAGAGACCAGTAGTCCACGCGCATGGGACGATGATGGGGTATGCCCGCGTCACGTGTGCGACGGCCCGGCCTTCCGCAAGTCGACCGCGCGGCCGTTTCGTCCCAGTAGTACCTGTAACGAGTAGTACTTGTGTCGAGCAGTACCTGTCACGACGAGCAGCACCTGTAACGAGCAGTACCGGTAACGAGTAGTTCTTGCAACGAGCAGTGCCTGTATTGCGAGCAGCACCCGCAGTACCACTGCCCCAGTCCCTGCCCACCGAGCCCGAGAACCTGGAAGCCTGCGTGCCCGCGACCCCCGTGAACGTGCCGGAGCCCAGCCGTACCGACCCGGCGCTGATCCGCAATTTCTGCATCATCGCCCACATCGACCACGGCAAGTCCACGCTCGCCGACCGGATGCTCCAGATCACCGGTGTGGTCGACGCGCGGCAGATGCGCGCGCAGTACCTCGACCGCATGGACATCGAGCGCGAGCGCGGCATCACCATCAAGTCGCAGGCGGTGCGCCTCCCGTGGACCGCCGAAGACGGGCGCGTGCACATCCTGAACATGATCGACACCCCGGGCCACGTGGACTTCACGTACGAGGTCTCGCGCTCGCTCGCCGCGTGCGAAGGCGCGGTCCTGCTGGTGGACGCCGCCCAGGGCATCGAGGCGCAGACCCTCGCCAACCTCTACCTGGCGCTGGAGAACGACCTCGCGATCATTCCGGTGCTCAACAAGATCGACCTGCCTGCCGCGCAGCCCGAGAAGTACGCCGAGGAACTCGCGCACATCATCGGCTGCGAGGCCGACGACGTCCTGCGGGTCAGCGGCAAGACCGGCGAGGGCGTCGCCGAACTGCTCAACGAGTGCGTGCGCCTCGTCCCGCCGCCGGTCGGCGTGAAGGACGCCCCGGCCCGCGCGATGATCTTCGACTCGGTGTACGACTCGTACCGCGGCGTCGTGACGTACGTCCGTGTCATCGACGGCGGGCTCACCAAGCGCGAGCGCATCCAGATGATGTCGACCGGCGCGACCCACGAACTGCTGGAGATCGGCGTCATCTCGCCGGAGCCGAAGGCCGCGGACGGCCTGGGCGTCGGCGAGGTCGGCTACATCATCACGGGTGTGAAGGACGTCCGGCAGTCCCGTGTCGGTGACACCATCACCTCGCAGCACAAGGGCGCGACCGAGGCGCTCGGCGGCTACAAGGACCCGCGTCCGATGGTGTTCTCGGGCCTGTATCCGCTGGACGGCTCGGACTACCCCGAGCTGCGCGACGCCCTGGAGAAGCTCCAGCTCAACGATGCCGCGCTGGTCTGGGAGCCGGAGACCTCGGCGGCACTCGGCTTCGGCTTCCGCTGCGGCTTCCTGGGGCTGCTGCACCTGGAGATCATCCGCGAGCGCCTGGAGCGGGAGTTCGGGCTCGACCTGATCTCGACCGCGCCGAGCGTGGTGTACCGGGTGGTCATGGAGGACGGCACCGAGCACACGGTGACCAACCCGAGTGAGTTCCCGGGCGGCAAGATCGCCGAGGTGCACGAGCCGGTCGTACGCTCGACGGTCCTCGCGCCGAGCGAGTACGTCGGCGCGATCATGGAGCTGTGCCAGTCCCGGCGCGGCAACCTGCTCGGCATGGACTACCTGTCCGAGGACCGCGTGGAGCTGCGCTACACGCTGCCGCTCGCGGAGATCGTGTTCGACTTCTTCGACCAGCTCAAGTCGAAGACGCGCGGGTACGCGTCGCTCGACTACGAGCCCACCGGCGAGCAGATGTCGGAGCTGGTCAAGGTCGACATCCTGCTGCAGGGCGAGGCGGTCGACGCGTTCAGCGCGATCGTGCACAAGGACAAGGCGTACAACTACGGCGTCGAAATGACCAAGAAGCTGCGCGAGTTGATCCCGCGTCAGCAGTTCGAGGTGCCGATCCAGGCTGCGGTCGGCGCGCGCGTGATCGCGCGCGAGAACATCCGCGCCATCCGCAAGGACGTGCTTGCCAAGTGCTACGGCGGTGACATCTCCCGCAAGCGGAAGCTGCTCGAGAAGCAGAAGGAAGGCAAGAAGCGCATGAAGATGGTCGGCCGCGTCGAGGTGCCGCAGGAGGCGTTCATCGCCGCGCTGTCGACCGAGTCGGACGGCGCCGACAAGAAGAAGTAGCGGCGCGCGACGCGGCGGCGCCCGAAGACTGCCGCCGTCGTCCGTGCCATATGGAAGGGCGGTCCCCGGCTTGCCGGGAGACCGCCCTTCCGCGTGTGCGTGGAGCCCTGGCCGGGGACGAGGCGGGCTGCCGTAACCGGCCATGGGCCCGCCGGGAGGGACGTCCCGGCCGGGCATGAGGATTGCCACGAGGGTCCGAATTACTCCTGTTCATTGCTTATGGGGGCTATGCGGAACGCTGATGGCCCGACGCCCCCAACCGCCGGACACACCGGATGCACCGGGCACACCAGCCGCCCCAGCCGCCCCCGGCGTCCCGGGTGCGACGCCGTTTGGGGTCCGGACGCCCCGTCGTGGAGACTGGGCGGATGCCCTCCGCACTCCCCGACGGCCTGCCCGCGCCCCTCGACGGCTCCCTGCCCGCGTCCGCCCTGGCCGGGACCGACGACCGGCCGCGCCCGTTCGGGTTCTACGTGCACGTCCCCTACTGTGCGTCCCGGTGCGGCTACTGCGACTTCAACACCTACACCGCCGCGGAACTGGGCGGCGGCGCCTCCCAGGCCGGGTACGCCGACGACGCGATCGCCGAGATCCGCCTCGCCCGCCGCGTCCTCGGCGCCGCGGACCGCCCCGTCGAGACCGTCTTCTTCGGCGGCGGCACCCCCACCCTCCTCCCGGCCGCCGAACTGTCGCGCATCCTGGGCGCGATCCGCGACGAGTTCGGCCTCGCCGACGCGGTCGAGGTGACCACCGAGGCCAACCCGGAGTCGGTCGACCCCGCGTACCTCGCCCACCTGCGCGAGGCGGGGTTCACCCGGCTCTCCTTCGGCATGCAGAGCGCCCGCGCGCACGTGCTCCAGGTGCTCGACCGCCACCACACGCCCGGCCGCGCGCAGGAGTGCGTCGCCGAGGCCCGTGCCGCGGGGTTCGAGCACGTCAACCTCGACCTGATCTACGGAACGCCGGGGGAGACCGACGAGGACTGGCAGGCGTCCCTCGACGCGGTCCTCGCCGCGGAGCCCGACCACGTGTCGGCGTACGCGCTGATCATCGAGGACGGCACGCGCATCGCCGGCCGCATCCGGCGCGGGGAACTGCCGCTGCCCGACGACGACGTGCTCGCCGACCGCTACCTGATGGCCGAGGAGGCCCTCACCGCGGGCGGGCTCGGCTGGTACGAGGTCAGCAACTGGGCCACCTCCGGCGCCGCGCGCTGCCACCACAACGAGCTGTACTGGACCGGTGCGGACTGGTGGGGCGCCGGTCCCGGCGCGCACAGCCACGTCGGCGGCGTGCGGTGGTGGAACGCGAAGCACCCCAAGGCGTACGCCGAGCGCGTCGCCGTCGGCGAGTCACCCGCCCAGGGCCGCGAACTGCTCACCGACGAGGACCGCCGCGTCGAACGCATCCTGCTCGAACTCCGCCTCAAGGACGGCTGCCCGCTGTCCCTGCTGCGCGAGAAGGGCATGGCCGCCGCCGAACAGGCGGTCACCGAGGGCCTGTTGGACCCCGCGAAGTTCGCCGACCGGCACGCCGTACTCACCCTGAAGGGCCGGCTCCTGGCCGACGCCGTGGTGCGCGACCTCGTCGACTGAGGGCGTCAGGGCAGGAGTTCGACCACCGGGCGCACCTTCGCCTCGGCGACGTACTCCTCCCGCGGTTCGGGCTGTGGCGTGAGCCGGTACGCGCTCGCCAGCGGCAGCCATGCAACGGATCGGCGCTTTCCGGGTACGAGTCGCCCCACCGGAACAGTGTCCCCGTCCCCGCCCCGCACGCGTACTCCCACTCGTCCGGGGAGCCGCACTCCCGTCCCGGCGTCCCGCTACAGTGCGACGTCCATGATCAGGTCCGCGAGCTGCTCGTCGATGCGGTTCAGCTCACCCGCATAGCGCCGCAGGTCCGCCCCGGTCCTCTTGGCGTCGGACTCGCCCTGCTCCTTGGTCTTCAGCGCCTCGCCGACCTCGTCGCGGATGCTCTTGATCTCCGCGTCCAGCCCCTGGGCGATGGCGTCGCGCATGGTGCGCAACTGCTTGGTGATCTCGTCCCCGAGGTTCTGCACGTCCGCGTCCGCGCGGCCGCGCAGTTCCTCCACCAGCTGCTCGGCGACCTGCTCCTTCATGCGCTGGTTCGCCTTGTTGAGCTGGAGCGCGCCGCGGAACAGGTTGCCGCCCAGCAGCATCGCGAAGATCGCTACCGGGCCGAGCCCCACGAACACCGCGATCGCCCCGACCGCGATCTGCGGCAGCAGCGTCGTCAGCATCGTGCGCAGGCTGAACCGGCCGCCGCTCAACGCGGTGCGCGGGTCCAGCACGAAGGACACCGCGTCCGCGAGCAGGCGTTCCAGCGGCGCCTGGGTCTTGTCCGGGACCTTCAGCACCTGCGTCTCGGCGTCGTCGCGCGTCAGCGACGCGCGGATCTCGTCGATGCGCGTCACGAACTGCTTCACGTCGTCGTCGATGGACCGCTCCAGGTCCTCGACCCGCCGCGCCAGCAGCGGCTTGAGCTCCTTCTCCTGCCACTCGGCGAAGGCGACCTGGATGCGCCCCGACAGGTGGTCGGAGATCTCCCGGACCGCCGCCTCCATCTTCTCGCGCGCCTTGAACGGGTTGGCGCCGAGCGTGTTGCTGGGGTCGTAGTCGCGGGCCCAGCCCGGCACCTGGCTGACCACCCGGTTCATGAACCGGCGCCCGGCGTCCTCGACTTCGCCGCGCGTCTCGCGCAGGTGGCCTTCCATCTGGGCGACGATGACGCGGCGGTTCTGCTCCAGGCGGGTCAGCGGCACCTGCACGCGCTCGTACGTCGCCCGCAGGTCGTCGACGCTCTGCGTGAGCAGCGCCTCCTTGCGGTCGATCTGCTCCCGGGCCTCGATCAGCAGGTACTTCAGCTCGCGGGCCGGCGAGAGGATCTTCGCCCGGCCGCGCTCGCGCGTCAGGAACTCCTCGAGCGCCCGCTCCAGTTCCACCATGCCGGACTCGCCGACCAGCGCGGGGTCGTCCTTGCGGCGGCCGTTCAGCGCGGCCCGCGCGTTGACGAAGAACACCCGGTCGGGGCGGGAGACGTACGGGCCGAGGCGCTTGCGGATCTCGCGCTTGACGTCCTCGCGCTCCTCCTCCTCGACCAGGTTGATCTTGTTGCCGACGTAGAAGACGTCCTCGTGGCCGCGCGCCTTGACGTGCACGTCCAGGAACAACTGCTCGCTGCGCGACATCGCGGCCTGGCAGTCGACCACGAACACCAGCACGTCGGCCTGTTCGAGGTACGCCAGCGTCACGCGCTCGCGCTCCGGCGCCTCGTTGAGGCCGGGGGAGTCCACCACCACCACGCCGTTGCGGCACAGTTCGAGCGGCCACCGCACCACCGCGCGCTGGTACGGGTTGGGCGTGTTGTCGTCGTCCGCCCCGATGGTGACGTAGTCGACGATCTCCTCGACCCCGACCGGGATCGGGTCACCCGCGCTGCCGTCCGCCTCCAGCGGGTAGATCAGCGCCGAGCGCTGGTCCGCCCACATGACCTCGTTGATGATCGCGGTGCACGGCCGCGCGAACGACGGCAGGACCTTGTCGCCCAGCATCGCGTTGATGACCGTGCTCTTGCCGCGCTTGAACTCGCCGACGATCATCACCTTGAACGCCTCGGACGCGGCCCGGGTGCGCACCGACGCCAGCTTCTTGACGCCGCTGCCGATCGACAGGCCGGAGATGATCGGCGTCAGCCGGTCGATGAGCTCGACCAGGGTCTCCTGGCGGGCGCGCCACGCGCTGTACCCGCCCGCTCCTCCCTGGGCCCGGTGCTGCTCCACTGTTCTCCCTCCCTACGGCGCGTCGGCCCGCCCCGCCCGACGTCCGTGCCGAACCACGGATCATACGTTCATCGGTCTGCCACCAGTCTGCGGCTGTCAGGCGCCGGCACTCCCACCGTCGATCAAGGCGTCGACACCGGTGATCAATTCCTGGGTTCGGGTGAACAGTTCCTGCCAGTCGGGTCCGCCGGTGCCCTGCGCGGTCAGGGCGGCCAGCCGGTCGGTGCGCCACGCCTTCTGCCCGCGCACGGCCTCGTCCATGACGCCCGCGTACAGCGTGTGCAGCCGGTCCGACACCTGCTGCGAGAAGCCCGACAGCACCTCCTCGACCGCGGGCTCCAGGCCCTTCGCCGCCTGGACCCGCTGCCCCTCGGTCAGCGAACCGGACTTCACCTCGCCGAGCACCATGCCGCCGACCGACGCGGCCATGCCCGCACCCATCGGAATGGCCGCGAGGCCGCCGGTCAGCGGGATGACGAGCATGCCGAGCACCGCGACGCCGCTGGGCCCGATGCGCCACGCCAGCTTGCGGCTCTTGAGGTCCTTCAGGCCCAGTTCCTCGGCCTCGTTCAGCTCGAACTCGGTCGACAACTGCTCGGCCTTGTCGACCTTGTGCGTGGTGCCCGCGCCGAAGTGCCGCTTCATCTGGGCGTCCAGCCACTGGAGGTCGGCCTGCACGCTGGAGTGCAACTGCCCCTCGTACTTCTTGGCCAGCGCGGTGAGTTCGCGGCGCAGCCGGAACGGCAGGTCGCGCTCCCACCACGTCTTCGGGTCGGGCGTGCGCTCCATCTCGTACCGCAGCGTGCCCAGCAGGTCGTCGCGGGACTGGGTCAGGTGCTCGCGGAACTTCTCGGCCGTCTCCCCGCGCCTGCGCTGCAACTCGACGCGGACCTTGCCCCATTCGGCGGTCATGTTGTCGATCTCGACCTCGGCGGCATCCGCCGCGCGCCGCCGGTCCTCCACGCTCAGCACGCTGTTCGCCACACCCTGCCGGGCGAGTTCCGTCATCTCCTCCAGCAGGCCGAGGAGTTGGCCGGCGGTCTGGCGGGCGCGCATGGCCCGGCGGCCACCCGAGGCGGCGTACTCCTCCAGGCGCCCGCGCACCCCCGCGAGCGGGGCGGCGTCCTCGCGGTGCGGCCCGGCGAGTACTTCGAGCACCGGTGCGATGCGGCGCACCCGGCCGCCGAGGTAGTCGACGATGTCCTCGCGCTCGTCGTCGTCGACCGTGTCGAGCTTGGAGACGACCACCGTGATGCGCGGGACATGACGGGCGATCACCTCCTCCTCCAGGAACGACGTCTCCGAGATGCCGAGCGGCTGGCTCGCCGACACGACCATGAACACCGCGTCGCTCGCCGCGACCGTGCGCCGTACGAGGTCCTGCGCCCGGTCGTCGTCGACGCCGTCGCCATGCCCGGCGTTGACTCCCGGGGTGTCCACGATCTCGACGTCGAGCCGGGCGAGTTCGGGGTCCTCGACGAGCACGCGGACGCCGACCAGCGCGTCGTCGCCGGTCGCGGACGCGGCCTCGTCGACGCCGTCCCAGGACGCCGCCACCGCGGGGCGGACCTCGGACCGCCCGTCGGCGTACTGCAGTTCGATGCGCGCCTCCGGGCCCGGCGCGATCACCACCGGTACGCGGGTGTGCCGGCCCTCGGGGACCACCTTCGCCCCGAGGAGCCGGTTCACCAGCGTCGACTTGCCGCGGCCGAACTCGCCCACCACCGCGATCCGGAAGCCGGGCCGGCGCATGCGTGCCCGCAGGCGGTCGACCTCGGTGCAGATCTGCTCCAGGCCGAACCGCTCGGCCAACTCCCGGGCCCGGGTGATGGGGTCGCTGAGCGCGGCCCCCGCGGACTTGACCAGGCTCGGGCCGGAGCCCTCGGTACGCCCGGCCACCGCGGGAGCGCCCGCACCCGGCCGGGTGACGGCCCGCTGGGGAGGAACGCCCGCCGAGGACGTGCCGGTTCCGCGCGCCGGGGCCCCCGCACCCCGCGCCACGCCACCGGCCGGGGCCGTCTTCGGAGCAGCCGGAGGCTGCGCCGCGGTCCTCGGCGGGCCGGGTAGACCGGCGACGCCGGCCTCGGCGGAACCGCCCGACGCCGAGCGCGAGCGGGCCTCACGGCCGGCCGACGCCTGGCCGGAAGCGGCCGGCGAGACCTGGAGCCACGCCCGGGTGCTCGGCACGAGCGCGTGGTACACGGGGTACGCGGCGCGCGGCAGCACCTGGGCGTAGGCGCGCGTGAGCAGCTTCAGGTCGCGCTCGCCCGGCTCCGACACGAAGCGGGTCAGCGTCTGGAAGAAGCGGGCCCGCGCCGCCAGCGCCTCGGCCTGCATCGACAGGTTCCAACCGCCTTCGCTCCCGGCGGACTTGGCCTTCGCGAGCATCTCGGCGGCCTCGGCGTGCTCGGCCAGGGTGATGTGCTGGAGCACCTTCTGCGAAGGCCACTCCCACTGCACGGCGCCCCACGCGGGGGCGACGGTGATGACGGGCGCCTGCGGCTCGCGGCGGCCGACGGCCACCACCGCGGTCAGCGTCCAGGTGCCGTCCGCGCGCTCGGCGACGGGCGGCAGGGCGAGCGAGCCGCCCTTGAGCCAGCCCTTGAGCTCGGCACTGCGGTGGATGCCCCCGAGGAGGGCGGCGACGCCGCTCTGGCGGCGGGTCTGCGGAGCCTGCGCGACGCGGGCGTTGACGGCCTCACGGTCGATGGTCACTGAGGTTTCCTCTCAGGGAAGTCTGGTGGTAGGAAGGCAGGTTGAGCCGATGGAGCGCCGGATGCACCGGGTGCGCCGGGGCCGCACCGCACGTCAGAGGTGCGGGCCCCGGCGTACCGCGGGCAACAATTGGCTGCGTCACACCGGCTGGTGCGCGATGACCGCCTGGTTGCCGCCGTCGTACCACGCGTTCGTGAAGTCCTCCAGGGCGATGGCCTGGGTCTGGCCCTCGGGCCACGTCGGGTCGTTGACGATGACGTAGACGGAGCCGTCGGGCTGCACGTCCATGCCGGTGACCCACACCGACCCCATGACCGACGGGTTCTGCTCGATGGGCTCGCCGGTGACGACGTCGCGCATCGGGATGCCGGTCTCGTTGAGGTCCACCACGGCCATGACCGGGTCGCCGGTCTCCAGCGCGTCGATGAGGGTGTTGACGTCGGCGTCGTAGACCGTCTCGGTCTCGATGCCGTGCAGCTCCAGGAGGCTGCCGACGTCGGTGTTCGTCATGCCCAGCTCGGGGTCGAAGAAGCCGGCGTTCTCCGCCTGCTGGACCAGCGCGGCCTCGTTGTACGGCTCGCCGGTCAGCTTCTCGATGATCGCGCCCTCGGTGGCGAGCGGCGCGTTGACCGGGTTCTCCACCTCGTGGAAGTACGCGGCGTCGGCCAGCGGTTCGCCCACGCCGTCGAAGTCCGAGACGCTCCAGTCCGGGGTGTAGTGCGCGATCTCCATCGGGCCGTAGGACTCGTAGGGCGGCACGACGTCGGCGTCGTAGCCCTCGTAGTAGACGACCTCTTCCTGGACCACCGTGGTCTCGGTGTAGTCGATGTTCGTCGAGTTGTCCTCGACGGTGGTCGAGTTGTCCACGTAGGTCGTGGAGTTGTCGACGTAGGTGTCGCCCTCGTTGACCACGTACACGTCCGCGCTCTGGTCGCCCTCGACGTACACGTCGCCTTCGACCGTGACGTTGACCTCGACGAAGATGTCGTTGTACGGGTCGTAGCCGTAGTCGCCCCAGCAGGGGTCGTAGACCACGTCGTAGTCGCCGCCGTACGGGGCGCCCTCGGCGTACGGGTCGTAGCCCGGCTCGGCGTACGGGTCGTAGCCCTCGTCGTAGCCCGGGTACTCGTACGGGCTCTCGTACGGGTACTCGGTGGGCACGTACGCGTCGGGGTCGTAGTCCGAGTAGTCGCTCGGGATGTCGGTCGGCAGCGGGTCGCTGGGCGCCTCGCTGTTGTCGTCCTCGACCGGGACGTCCGCGACGTCGCTCGGGCCCTCGTACGGGTAGCCGTGCTCGGCGTAGTAGTGGTCGTAGCTCGGGTCCGACGGGTCCAGGCCCACGTTCGGGTCGTTCGGGTCGACGCCGCCCTCGGCGTACGGGTCCTCGGCGCCGGTGTCCCCGTAGGGGTCCTCGGTCGCGGTGCCGGTGTCGCCGTACGGGTCCTCGGTGCCCGCGTAGGGGTCCTCGACCGGGGTCTCGGTGCCCGCGTCGGCGTACGGGTCGCTGCCGTCGGTCGGGTCGACCGGCGTCGACGGGTCGACGTAGTCGTCGGGGACCGGAACGTCGCCGCCCTGGGGGACCTCCAGCGGGTCCACGTAGCCCTCGGGCACCGGCACGTCGCCGCCCTGCGGGACCTCCAGCGGGTCGGTGTAGTCCGGGAGTTCGGGGGCCGGCGCGACGTCGGTCAGCGGGTCGGTGCCGGTCTCGTCGGTCACCGCGTCCAGCGTCTGGCCGTCGGCGGACTCGGTCTCCCACAGCAGGTCGCTGCCCGCGCCGTCCTCCGCGAGGGTGGTGTCGTACGACGTGTCTTCGAGGTCGGCCGGAGCCTCGTACAGGTCCTCGCCGTAGTTCTCGGTCATATTCGGGTTCCCCCCCGAGTTGAGAGGCGTTCGCGTTGGGAGTTGACCGTCGCGCGTCGCCGTTCCGTCTGCCTGCTCGCGTCCTGCAGCAGGGTCTTGCGCGCCGCGAGGATGGCCTCGCGGCGGTGGTGCTCGGTGACCATCTCGGCCACCGTCCGCTCGTACGTGGCCCGGTACTGCTCCACGTGGTCCCGAACGGTCCCCGCGTAGTGGTCGGTCGCCGCCTCGATCGCCTCGCCGATCTGGAGGGCGAGGCCGGTTGCGACCGTCTGGAGTGTCTGATGCATTTCCGCCCGTGCGTGGTTCCGCAGGGCGGGCATGTCCGTGGTCGCCATCGAGTCGGCGATCCGGGCCGCGAAGCCGCCCAGCCCACCGCGAGGTTGGAGCCCCGGGGGCGGCGGCACGACGGGAAGCGCTTGGGGCGGGTTTACCGGGTTTCTGTCCGGAATCGACGCCCCGTATTGCCCGGAATGCCGAGGCGCCGGGGGCGGCATGTTGGGTGGCACGGTGCCGCGCAGGGGGCCCCTCGGCGGGGGCATCGAGGCGAACCACTGGTCCACGCCGGAGCCGATGGGACCTGATCTTGTTGCTTGTTGGCGAACCGCCCGTAGCTGTTGTGTGACACCGGAGACGTTGGACTCGTACGCCAGCAGCGCGTTGTTGGCGAGCTGGGTGCCGCTCACCACGGTGACGTTGGGCCGGACGACGCGGACGGCGGCCTGGTCGAGCTTCGCGTACTCGGCCTCGAACGCCGCCTCCACCGCCGCCTCCGCCTCGCGCGCACCCGCCGCCAGGGCGGCCGTCACGGCGCTCTGCACGACGTCGCCGATGCGCGGCAGGTCGCGGCGGATCAGGTCGGGTACGTCGGTCCGGATGACCCGGCGCATGTCGTCGGGGGTGGCTGCGGCGTCGATCGCCGTGTCGATGGAACGCCGCGTGTACTGCTGCCATTGCGCGGCCATCGCCCCGACGGCGCGGCGGGCGTTCTCGGCGCCGGACTCGACCAGCAGGTCCGCGCGTACCGTGTGGCGCTGCGCGAAGGCCGCGAGGTCGGGGATGCGCGCCTGCCCGAGTTCCTCCTCTTCCTGCGCCAACCGCCCCTGGGCCTGCTCCAGTTCGGTGCCCAGTTCGCCGAGCACGTCCTCGAGGAGGCGGAGCAGGTGGTCGGACACCGCGATGATGCGCTGCCGCTGCATCTGGTCGCGCAACGCGGCGAGGGTGCCGGGGAAGAGGTCGGCCCAGTACTCCTGTTCCGGCCCGAGCAGCGGCCGGCCGGTCGCGCGCCGCAGGACGGCGTCGGCGGCGACCCCCTCCACGACGACGTCGTCCAGGTCCAGGAGCCTCGCGAACCGCCGCCGCACGTGGTTGAGCAGGTCGTCGTGCTCGTCGTCCTCGACGTGGTCCATCTTCGTCACGAGGAAGATGCAGCGGCGCAGCAGTCCGGGGTCGAGCGCCTCGGTGAGGAAGTCGGCGAGCGACGACGAGGCGGGGGCGGCCGACGGGGTGAGGACGGCGGCGAGGTCGGCCTCGGAGCGCATGACGTCGCTGGTGATGTCGGTGTGGCCGACCTCGGCGTTGGTGCCGGGCGTGTCGATGATGACGAGGCCGTCGCGGAGCGGGGTCGCGGGGTGGCGTACCTCCAGGTACTCCAGGTGCGGCGCGATGCGCTCGTCGGCGGTCAGCAGGGCCAGGATGCCGGCCGTGTTCCGGGGGACGCGCAGGTACGGCGCGAGGTGCAGGAGCATGCGCCCGAGCGGGCTCTCGGCCCCCTCGGTGCGCCCGTGCGGATACATGTAGCGGATGCCGTCGTTGCGGAACCTGACCTGGAGCGCGAACTCCGGGCCGTGCGTGATGCGGGTCGCGGCCGCGGTGGTGCGCAGGGCGGAGGTGGGCAGGAGGTCCTGGCCGAGGAGGGCGTTGATGAAGGTGCTCTTGCCCGCCGAGAATTCGCCGATGACCGCGAGGTAGTAGCGGTCGTCGCGGAGCCGTTCCTCGACCGCGCGGATGCGCGCGGTCAGGCCGCCGAGCCGGTCGCGGTCGGCGACGGTGCGGCGTACCAGGCCCTTCGCGAATTCGAGGTGGTCGGACACCTCGGTCAAGGCTTCGATTGTGTCGCGGCGCTGCTCCCGCGCGACTTCGGACCGGTTCACGCCCGGCCCATGAGTCATACCCACGTGCATGGCTCCCCCCAGAGTGGGGCCAGTCTGGCGGGGCTCGGACAGCCGCGTCAACGTGCACCGGGACAGTGCCGGGGTGGAAGGGGAACGCCGCGGTCCGCGGGCGCCGCCGGGCTATCTCGATGGACAGGAAAGCCGTCCCCACGAGAACCTGACGCGTTGTCAGACCCAGTCGGCCCGCCCTCCCCGGAGCAGTCGGCCGCCGATCCCCGAAGGAAGCTTTCTGCATGGGCTTTTACGGCAAACGTCTTGCCGCGTTCGTCTTTGTCCCGCTGGTCGCGCTGGGGACAGCGTGCAGCTCGGACGACGACAAGGGCGACAAGGCGGGCAACGCGGCGCAGTCGCCCGCGGCGAATTCGCCGGCGCCCTCCAGCGCCGCCGCGTCCGACGCCAAGCGCCTCACCGCGGAGCAACTGAAGGCCGCGCTCGTGACGTCCGCGGAACTGCCCGGCTACGAGGTCGCCACCGGCTCGCCGGAGGACGACGGCACCGGGGTGGAGACCTCGGACAAGCCGGAGTGCCAGCCGCTGCTCCAGTTGATCGCCGCGGACAAGGAGCACATGCCGAACGAGAGTGCCTCGGCCGGTGCCACCAAGGCGGACAACAGCAGCAAGACGACGTACTGGCTTGCGCTGGGCCAGTTCGACGGTGACAAGGCCGAGAAGCTCATCTCGGAGGTGCAGGACTCCTTGACCAAGTGCACGTCGCAGTTCGTCGGCACGGACGAGGAAGGCACCAAGACCGAGTACACGATCCAGGACAGCAAGAAGCTCGGCTACGGCGACGATTCGCTGACCATCACGTACGGCATGGACGGCGAGCCCTGGACCCTGTCGTTCGTGCGCAGCGGCCCGGTGATCGCCCAGGGGACGGCGATCAGCTTCGACCTGGAGGACACGGCGCCCGCCGACCCGGTGATGCCCGAGGAAATGATGCGTGCGCAGTACGACAAGCTCGTGAAGGCCCAGAAGGGCTGACGGCGCCGGGGAACCGACCCCGCGCACCACGGACATCCAGGACGGGACGGCCCGACCGGGCCGCCCCGTCCTGCCGTGCTGAAGGGCTGCCCCCGGGCCCCAGCGGCGGATTCCGGTGCCGCATAGGGTGGCCGTTCACGGCGTCCCCACCGCTCGGCCCGAGGAAGTCCATGCGTTTGCCTGTCCGCCGCATCGCCGGTGTCGTCGCCGTACCCCTGTTCCTGGCGGCCGCGACGGCCTGCGGGGGAGGCGGCGACGGCAAGAAGGCCCCCGACGCGCTGAGCGGCGACGAACTCCGGGCGGTCCTGCTCGCCCAGCAGGAGCTGTTGCAGGGCTGGGAGCTCACCGGCGGCGGCGCGGCGGTCGGCGACGACGAGATCGCCGAGGCGGACCGCGCGGCATGCCAGCCCGTGATGGACCTGGTTTCCGGACGGTCCGCCGACATCGCCCCGACCGGGCAGGCCGACGCGGGCCTGCTGGGCCCGGACGGGCTGGGCGGCGCCGCCCACATGGGCGTCAACCAGTACCGCGACGGCGAGGCCGCGCAGCTTCTCGACGCCGCCCGCGCGGCCCTGCCGACCTGCGCCGGCTTCGGCGTCGTGCAGGCCGGGGGCGACAGCGTGGCCCCGGCCGCGACCGCCGTCGGCGAGTCCCCGTGGCTCGGCGACGGGACGCTGTTCTTCCGGCTCACGATGACGACGGACGCGGGCGAGCTGAGCATCCCGTACACCGTCGTCCGCAAGGGCTCCGCGCTGGTCCTCACGTCGACGCTCAACGACCCGGGCGCCGGTGCCGACCCGGTGCCCGAGGCACTGCTGCGTGCCCAGGTGGACAAGCTGGCCAAGGCCCAGTTGGCGAAGACCGGGCCGAAGCCGCAGTAGCCGGGCGGTCGGGCCCGTCGGTCCGTCGGGTCCGTCGGTCGAGGCCCTGTCCCGGCGACCCGGGCCACCTTTCTTGCGGTGGATCTTGCCTCGGAGCCCGAACGGGGTATGCGATGGGCGGGTCGAGGCGATCCCTCGCAGACGTACCGCTCCGGTCCCGGCCGGGCCGCACGAGCCGTCACCCGCGGCTGGTCGGCCCATACTGGACATAGTGGGTCAAGCGACCACCGTCGCCGCGCCCGCGCGCGGCCGTCGTGCGGTTTCTCCTCACCGAGCGACACGACGAAACGAGACCCGGCGGCCCACCGGCCGATCCACCGGTCACGTCCGGCCCCACGAGGAGGCGGCGATGTTCGAGGAAGCGCAGTACCTGGCCCCGGTCACCCGGAAGGCCGACGGCAGCATCGAGGTCGAGCTGTCCCGGAGCCACCCCGGCTTCGCCGACCAGGTGTACCGCGAACGGCGCAACCGCATCGCGGAACTTGCGCTGCGGCACACTCCCGGCGAGCCGATCCCCGAGGTCGCGTACACCCCGGAGGAGCACGACGTCTGGCGGATCGTGTCCGCCGAGCTGGCCGTCGCCCACCGGGAACTGGCGGTCGCCGAGTACCTGCACGGCTGCGAGCGCCTCGACCTCCCGAAGGACCGCATCCCGCAGCTCCAGGAGGTCAGCGAGATGCTGGAGCCGCTGACCGGGTTCCGCTACCTGCCCGCCGCCGGCCTCGTCGAGCTCCGCGAGTTCTACGGCACGCTCGCCGACTCGTACTTCCACTCGACGCAGTACATCCGGCACCACAGCGTGCCGCTCTACACGCCGGAGCCGGACGTCGTCCACGAGGTCATCGGCCACGCGAACGCCCTCGCGAGCGACCGGTTCGCGGCGCTGTACCGGCTGGCCGGCGAGGCGGCCCGGCGCGTCGAGAACCGCGAGGCCCTGGAGTTCGTCTCCAAGGTCTTCTGGTTCACCCTCGAATTCGGCGTGATGGCGGAGAACGGCGAGCTGAAGGCGTACGGCGCGGGGATCCTGTCCTCCTACGGCGAGATCCGCGAGTTCCGCGGCATGGACATCCGCCCGCTCGACCTGGCCGCCATGGGCACCACGGCGTACGACATCACCCACTACCAGGACGTGCTGTTCCGGGCCGAGTCCATGGACCACCTCGAGGACATCGTCGGTGCCTTCTGGGCCACCTGCGACGACGAATCGATCGCGCGCCTGTCCGTGGCGGTGTCCTGACCCGCGCACGTGCGTACCCGCGCGCTCGCGCGTCCGACGCCACCCGAGCGGCGCGTCCACAAGCTCGGTGTCCGGTATATCGGCTGCCGGTATTGTGGGCGCATGGGTGACGACACGACGCTGCGCGAGCCGACGTTCCTGATGCTGGCGGCCCTCGGGCCCGGTTCGCTGCACGGGTACGGGATCATCAAGGCGGTCGAGACGATGTCCGACGGCCGGGTCCGCCTTCGCGCCGGCACGCTCTACGGCGCCCTCGAACGCCTCGAATCCCAGGGCTACGTGGCCTTCGACGGCGAGCGCTCCGAGGGCGGACCCGTGCGCCGGTACTACAAACTGACCGACGACGGACGGGCGTTGCTCCGGCGCGAGGCCGAACGCCTGGCCGCCAACGCCCAACTCGCCTTCACGCGCCTGGGTGTTCGGCCGGCATGAGCCTCCACGGCCGGGCTATCGGGTGGGTCACGCGCGGCTTCGTCGGGGTCGACGATGCGTACCGCGCCGAAGTCGCCGCGACCACACATGAGTTGGCGGCCGACCTGAACCGCTGGGGCAGGGCCGCGGAAGTCGCGTCGCTGGCCGGGCTCGCACTGCGGCTCCGTTGGCGGCACCGAACGGCGGGGCGGGTGGACGTGACCTGGCGTCAGGGCCTGTTTCTCGGAGGGCTGTTGCTGCTCTGTGCGTGGGCCGCGCGGTGGTGGGCCCGGGCCGCCGCGCCCGACACCGCCTGGCCCGCGGTGGGCACGGCGGCGGGGCTCTCGTCGGCGCTCGCCCTGGCGCTCTGCGCACACGCCCGCTTCGGCGTCGGCGGCAGCCGTACGCGCGTCTCCGTCGCCCTCGCGGCAGCCGCCGTTCCGGTGGCCGCCTATCCCGCCGCGCTCGTCCTGGGCGCCGGAGTCACCGCCGACGCCTGCGCTTCCGCCCTCACGCTCGTCGGCCCGGTGTTCCTCCTCGCGGTCGGCCGCCACGACCCCCGCTGGGCCGCGGCCGCCCTGGTGCTGTGGTTCTCGCGGCTGGTCGCCGGGGATCTCGCGGCCTTCGCCCGGGCGTTCGCGACGCCCGGCGACGAGGAGCGGATGCTGCTGCTGGCGCGGTGGTTCCTGATGGCCTCGGGGGTGCTGGTCGCGTGGCTCGTCGCGCACCGGTCGATCCGGAGGCTCAACCACGTCTGACGCGTCGGCCTCGCTCTCGAAGTCGACCTCGACCTCGTCCGACCCCGACCACCTCCGGCGTCCGACTTTCGGCATCCGTAGGCGCGACTCGGCGCCCATTATACCGTTAGGCGATATACTGGCTAGCGATATAGTGCCTTGTCGTGTGCACTGGAGGTCGCCATGCCCGGTCCCGCTCCAGCCCTTCTCCCGCTCGCCGGTGTGCTCGGCATCGCCGGCGGTGTCTGCCTTGTCCTCGACTCGCTCGCCGTGGACCTCTTCGGCACCGAGTCCTCGGGGCCCAACACCCTGGGCGTCCTCGTCCCGGTGTTCGGCACGTTCCTGATCGTCGGCCTGTTCGCGGCGGTGCGCGCCACCGCGCCCACGCGCCTGCTCGACTGGGGTTTCGCGCTCAACCTGGTCGGCCTGACCCTGGTCGCGGGCGTCGACTTCGCCCGCACCTACGTCTTCGCCGCCATGGACGACGACGCCGTGGACGCGCTCCTGGAGAGCGGTCCGACCAAGCCCGCCTTCATCACCGCGGGCACCGTCTTCGTCCTCGGGGCGGTCCTCTTCGGGGCGGCCCTGATCCGCGCGGGCCACGCTCCTCGGGCGTCGTGGCTCTACACGCTGACCGCGGCCCCCTCGGGCTTCGCCTCCCTGCTCCCGGACGTCCCGGGTGCGATCGCCCAGGCGGCGGCGGGCGCCGCGATCGTCGCGCTGGGGTGGTCGCTCCGGACCCCGTCCCCGCGACCGGCGGTGCGGGCTGCCTCGCGCTGAGCCCGTCTCCCCGGGTATCCTGAGTTTACGTAAAATAGTTTTACGTAAACTTGATCTACCTCTGGGGGCATCCGATGGCCGTGCCGTCCTTCGTCGGGCGCCGCAGCGAGCTTGCGCTGCTCGGCAAACGCCTGGCCCGCGTCACCGAGTCCGGCGCGGGCGCGGCGCTCGCGATCCGCGGGCGGCGGCAGGTGGGGAAGTCCCGGCTGGTCCAGGAGTTCTGCGACCGGGCGGGGGTGCCGTACGTCTTCTACACCGCCACGAAGGGCGCCTCACCGGTCGAGGCGGTCGGCGACTTCCTGCGCACCCTCGCGGACTCCTCCCTCCCGGACGACGCGGAAGTCGTCCCGGACAGCAGTGCGGGCAGTTGGCCGGACGCGTTCCGCACGCTCGCGTCCGTGCTGCCCGACCGTCCGGCGGTCGTCGTCCTCGACGAAATGCCGTGGCTCGCCGAGCAGGACGACGTCTTCGACGGGGCCCTCCAGACGGCCTGGGACCGGCTGCTCGCCAAGCGGCCGGTCTTCCTCCTCCTGCTCGGCAGCGATCTGCACATGATGGAACGCCTCACCGCGTACGACAGGCCCTTCTACGGCCGCGCCGACAACCTCGACCTCGGCCCGCTCAACCCCGCCGAGACGGGTGAGGCACTCGGACTCGCGGCGTCGGACGCGATCGACGCGCACCTGGTGTCGGGCGGGCTGCCGGGCATCCTCCGGGCGTGGCAACACGCCACGCCCGCACTGGACTTCCTGCGCGTCGAGTGCGAGGACCCGGCGTCGCCGGTCTTCGGCGTCCCCGAGACCTCCCTCATGGCCGAGTTCCCGGTGCCCGACCGCATGCGCCGGGTGCTGGAGGCGGTCGGCGGCGGCGACCGCACGCACGCGAACATCGCGGCGACGGCGGGCAGTCGCGAGGGCGCGTTGCCGTCGGGCGCCCTGTCGCCGATCCTGCGGCGCCTCGTCGACGAGAAGCGCGTGCTCGCCCAGGACGAGCCGCTCTCCACCCAGCCCGGCAAGCCCGCGCTGTACCGCATCGCCGACAACAGCCTCCGGCTCTACCTGGCGATACTGCGCTCCGCGCACGAGCAGGCGCGCAGGGGCCGCCCCGGTGCCGCGTACGCCGTCATCGAGCGCCGCTGGTCCTCGTGGCGCGGTCGCGCCGTCGAGCCGCTGGTCCGCGAGTCCCTCGAACTCGCGGCTCTTGCGGGCCAGTTGCCGTGGGATGACGTCCAGCACGTCGGGGGCTGGTGGAACCGCCGGTTCGACCCCGAGGTCGACCTCGTCGCCGCCGACCGCGCGCCGGCGGCGACCCGTATCCCCTTCGTCGGCTCCGTCAAGTGGCTGGCCAGTCCCTTCGACGCCCGCGATCTGGCCGCGCTCGCCGCGGCCGCGCCCGAGGTCCCCGGATTCCGGCTCGGCGCCACGGCGTTGGTGGCCGCGACCCTCTCCGGTGCGACCCCGGACGCGGACATGTCCGCGCTGGCCCTCACGTGGGGCCCGCAAGACGTCGTGGGCGCATGGCAGTAGGCCGCGCCCGGCGGCTCACTCGTACGTCGCCGCCGCCTCGCGCAAGGTGCGGATGACGGTCTCCGGGTCGTACGCGGCGGGCGCGCCCGGGGTGTAGGTGACGGCCCGCAGCCCGCCCGTGTAGCGGAACGCGCCGTGGCGTTCGTGGACCGGCCACGACACCGGCGACTTGCGGTCCACCCCGACACTGATGCCTTGCAGTGGCGCCATGCCGATCAGCAGGTGCACACCCTCCAGCCACGCGGTCTCCTCGCCGTCGACCGAGAGCGTGAAGTCCCAGCGGAAGCGCGGGCGGGTGTGGGCGCGCAGCAGGACCGTGTGCGGTCCTGGGGTGAGCGGGCCGGCGTCCACCTCGTGGAGCACGCCGTATTCGTTGTAGGCGAAGCGCAGGTGCCCGTCCTCGACGTACACGCTGTAGCCGCCGCCCTGGTCCCCGTGCGACACCAGCACGCCGGCTTCGTCCGCACCGTGGTGCGGGATCTCGATCTCGGCCTCGAAGTCGCGGAACGAGACGAGCTTCGCCGAGCGGTAGCGCTCCAGTTCGGGAGTGCCGGCCAGGATGCGGACCGGCCTGCGCAGTTCCTCCTCGTCCGGGTTCCGGAACACCAGGCCGCCGCTCGCGTCGGCCAGCGGGAACACCCCGTTGCGCCACGCCGCGGCCTCCCACGCCTCGGACAACTCCTTCACGATGCCCGGGTGTTCGGCGGACAGGTCGTCGATCTCGGTGGGGTCGGCCGTGATGTCGTAGAGCGCCCACTCCCCGTCGTCGTACGGCGCGCCGAACTGATGTTGCGTGACCAGCTTGTACGGATGCCGGTAGTAGCTCCGGTTTCCCGTCATCTCGCTGTACTGCTCCAGGTGGGTGGACGCCCCGGACGCCGAGGCGAGCACTGGTGTGAACGAGGCGCCGTCCAGCTCCTGCGTCGGCGCCCCGCCGCGCTCCTCCGGCCGTGCTACGCCCGCGAGTTCGAGGAGTGTCGGCAGGACGTCGGTGACGTACTGGTACTGCGGGCGTACGCCGCCCTCGTCCTCCGCCTGGCGCGGCAGTCCGGCGGGCCAGGAGAGGACGAACGGCACGCGCACGCCGCCCGCGTACGTCTGGCCCTTGTAGAGCCGGAACGGCGTGTTGGACGCCATGCCCCACCCGCGCGGGTAGTGGATCAGGCTGCGCGGGCCGCCCACCAGGTCGAGTTCGCGGTCGACGTCGCCGTTCCACTCCTCCGGCAGGCCGGGGTGGTGCACGAATCGCTTGAAGTAGGCGCGCGTGCCCTCCGCGCCGCCCTCTCCGGTGCCGCCGTTGTCGGACGTGAACACGATGATCGTGTTGTCCAGCTCGCCGAGTTCCTCCAGCGTGCGCGTGAGGCGGCCGAGGTTCTGGTCGATGTTGTCGACCATCGCCGCGTAGACCTCCATGTAGCGCGCGTACAACTCACGTGTCTCGGACGGGACTTCATCCCACGGGCCGACCTCGTGGCCCTGCTCGAAGTTGCGCCGGGGCAGGCGGGTGCCGGGCGGGAACAGGCCGTCGGCGATCTGCTTCGCGAAGCGGGTGTCGCGCAGCGCGTCCCAGCCTTCGTCGTAGCGGCCGCGCTGCCGGTCGATGTCGGACGGCTTGGCCTGGAGCGGGCCGTGCACGGCGTTGTGCGCGACGTAGAGGAAGAAGGGTTTGTCGGCGTCGTGGGCGCGCAGCGACTTGATCATCCCGATGGCCTCGTCGGTGATGTCGTCGGTGTAGTAGTAGCCCTCGGGAAGCTCGTCGATGTCCAACGGGCTGTTGTCGCGCACGAGTTGGTGCGGGTGGAAGAGGCTCGTCAGGCCCTCCAGCACGCCGTAGTAGCGGTCGAAGCCCTTCTGGAGCGGCCAGTTGCGCCGGTCGTCGGCGGCGTTCGACGCCGAGTCGCGGACCAAGTGCCACTTGCCGACGGCGAACGTGGCGTACCCGGCGCCGTGCAGGATCTGCGGCAGCGTCGGGATGTCGTCGGCGACCTCCATCGCGTACCCGGGGAATCCGGGGTCGGCGTTGGCCACGAACGAGTAGCCCACCCGGTGCGGGTTGAGGCCGGTCAGCAGGGCGGCGCGGGCCGGGGAGCAGAGCGGCATCGTGTGGTAGTTGGTCAGCCGTACGCCGCGCTCCGCGAGCGCGTCCAGCGTCGGCGTCGGGATCTCCGACCCGAACGGGCCGACGTCGCTGTAGCCCATGTCGTCGATCAGCACGACGACGATGTTGGGCGCGCCCGGCCGGGCCCTGCCGCGCGGCTCCCACGCGGGTTCGGAGTCGGCGAAGGTACGCCCGGCGCGGCCGGCGAATCCGGCGTACGGGTCGCGGCGGCGCGGGTCCGCGGGACCGGAACCGCCGGCTGGGCCGGTGGCTGTGCTGGTGGCTGCGCCGTCGGCGGGGATGTCAGAGGTCACGGTGGTGCTCCTTAAGCGGCGGCGGCGGCGTCGGCCGCGGACGTGGCCGAGGCGGTGGCGTCGGCCGTCGTTGCGGCCGTTTTGGTGGCGGCGCCCGGCACGGGACTGGGCACCGCGGCCAACAGCGCCTGCGTGTACGGGTGTTGCGGGTCCGAGCAGACCTGCTCGGCGGGACCCGTCTCGACGACGCGTCCCGCCCGCATGACGGTGATCCGGTGCGAGATCTGCCGCACCACGGCCAGGTCGTGGGCGATGAAGACCATGGACAGGCCCAGGTCGGCCTGGAGGTCGGCGAGCAGGTTGACCACCTGCGCCTGCACCGACACGTCCAGCGCCGACACCGGTTCGTCGCAGATCAGCACGCTCGGTTCAGGGGCCAGGGCGCGCGCGATGCCGACGCGCTGCCGTTGACCGCCCGAGAAGTCGCGCGGGTAGCGGTCCGCGAACGAGGCGTCGAGGCCGACGCGCTCCAGGAGTTCGCCGACGCGGCGGCGGTGTTCGGCCGGGGTGCCGATGCCCTGCGACACCAGCGGGTCGGCGATGATCGCGCCGACCGTCATCCGCGGGTTGAGCGACGCGTACGGGTCCTGGAACACCATCTGGACGCCCCGCCGCAGGGCACGCAGTTCGGCGCGTCCCGGGCGCGTGATGTCGCGGCCCTCGAACAGGACGCGGCCCGAGGTGGCCGGATGCACCCCGACGACGGTGCGGACCAGCGTCGACTTGCCCGACCCCGATTCCCCGACCACGCCCAGGGTTTCGCCCCGGCCGAGGTCGAGGGAGACGTCCTCGAGGGCGACGACGCGGTTGCGGCGCGAGTGGAAGACCTTGCCGAGCGAGCGGACGGAGAGAATCGGCTCGGCGGTGTCCACGGTCTCCACGGTCGTCCGCGGGCGCGCGGTCGGCGGCGCGACGGGCACCGGCCCGGGCGGCGGGACGTCCGACACCCAGCACGCCACCGTGCGCCCGTCCGCCACGACGCGCAACGGCGGCTGCTCGGTGCGGCACCGGTCGACGGCCAGCGGGCACCGGTCGGCGAACGCGCAGCCCGCCGGCGGCGTCGCAAGGTCCGGCGGCGTCCCCGGAATTCCTTCCAGGCGCTGACCGTACGGTGCGTCCAGCCGGGGCACGGCCCGCAGCAGACCCGCCGTGTACGGGTGGCGGGGCGCCGTCAGGACGTCGGCGGTGCGCCCTTGTTCGACCACCCGGCCGCCGTACATCACCATGACCCGCGCCGAGGACCGCGCCACCACGCCCATGTTGTGGGTGATCAGCACCGTCGCCGTGCCCAGGTCGCGCGCCAACTGGTCCAGCAGGTCGAGGATCTGCGCCTGCACGGTCGGGTCGAGGGCGGTGGTGGGCTCGTCCGCGAGCAGGACGTCCGGCTCGTTGGCCAGCGCGAGCGCGATCATGACGCGCTGCCGCATGCCGCCGGAGAACTGGTGCGGATGGTCGCGCATGCGCCGTGCGGCGTCCGGGATGCCGACCACGTCGAGGAGTTCGACCGCGCGGGCGGCACGGGCCCGGCGGTCGCCGAGGCCGTGGGCGCGCATCGCCTCGTCGAGATGGCGGCCCACGGTCAGCAGCGGGTTCAGGGACGTCATCGGGTCCTGGAAGACCATCCCGATGCGGGCGCCCCGGACGCGGCGCAACTCGGCCTCGGACGCCGCCGCCAGATCGAGCGGCCCCGACTCGCCGGGGCCGTCCAGCAGCACCGCGCCCGCGCTGACGCGCCCGGCGGCCGGCAGCATCCGGGTCAGCGCGAGCGCGGTCGTCGACTTGCCCGACCCCGACTCCCCGACGATGGCCAGCGTCTCACCGCGTGCCAGGTCGAAGTCGACGCCGCGCACGGCGTGCACCGGGCCGCGGTCGGAGTCGAACGTCACGTGCAGGTCGCGCACCCGCAACAGCGGTCCGCGTCCGGGACTTTCGGCCGCCGCCGAGGCGGGCGCCGCCGGCTTCTCGATCGAGATGGTCATCGGCGCGCTCCCCGGTTGAGTGCTTCGGCGATCAGGTTGAGCCCCACCACCAGCGCGGTGATCACCACGAGGGGGCCGAGGGCGTACGTGGGGTGGTCCTCCAGGTACGGCCGCGCCTCGGCGAGGATGCCGCCGAGGGACGGGTCGGGCGGCCGGACACCGATGCCGATGAAGCTCATGGCGCCTTCGAGGATCACCGCGATCGACATCGACACGGCGATCTGCACCACCACGGGGTCCGCCGCGTTCGGCAGCACGTGCCGGGTCAGCAGGCGCAGCGGGCCGGCCCCGCCGACCCGGGCGGCGGTCGCGTACTCGCGGTCGCGGTGCACGAGGATCGCGCCGCGCAGCATGCGTCCGAAGGCCGGGATCTCGATGATCGTGATCACCGTGACGATGGTGGCCTTGCCGGGCCCCAGGATCGCGGTGACGGTGAGGCCCAGGATGAGCCCGGGGAACGACAGCAGCAGGTCGAACAGCCGCTGCACCGCGACATCGGCGGCGCGGTGCGCGGTGGCGGCCAGCGCGAGCGAGCAGCCGATGACCAGGCCCAGCGGGACCGCGGCGGCCACGATCAGGAGGTCGGTGCGGATGCCGTACAGGAGCCGGCTCAGCAGGTCGCGGCCGATCTCGTCGGTGCCCCACACGTGGTCGCCGGTGCCCGGCCCCTGGAGCGAGGCGGCGGTCTGGAACGTGGGGTCGTGCGAGGTGAGCAGCGGAGCCGCGAGGCCCGCCGCGAAGATCAGGCCGACCAGCGCGAGCCCGGTGATGCCGCGCGGGGTGAGGAGCCCGCGCAGGTAGCGGTTGCGGATCCGGCGCGGCTTCGCCGTCGCCGGGGCGGATACGAGTACTTCGGTCGCCATGGCGGTCACCCCAGCCGGACGCGCGGATCGAGGAGGGCGTACGCGAGGTCCGTGAGCAGCTGCACCACCACGTACACCGCCACGAGGAACAGCAGGACGGCCTGGATCACCGGGTAGTCCCGGCGCGTGACCGCCTGTTCGGCGAGCGTGCCGAGGCCCGGCCAGGCGAACACCGCCTCGATGATCACCGCGCCGCCGAGCAGCACGCCGACCTGCATGCCGAGCACGGTCAGCACCGGCGGCAGCGCGTTGGGCAGCGCGTGCCGCCACAGGATCCGCCGGGCGGGGATGCCGAGCGACTTGGCGGTCCGCGTGTAGTCCTCGCCGAGCGACTGCTGCAGGCCGTCCTTGACGTACCGGGCCAGGACCGCCGACGCGGGCAGCGCGAGCACGAGGGCGGGCATCAGCAGGTACTGGAAGCCGATCTGGGGGTCGGAGAGGATCGACACGTGACCGCCGGGCGGCAGGACCGGCCACGTGATCGCGAACAGGAACACCAGCAGGAAGCCGCTCACGTACGCGGGCACGATCAGCGACACGGAGTTGACCGCCGACAGCAGCGCCTGCCCGAACCGGTTCCTGACGGTCACCCCGAGCACACCGAACAGCAGTCCCAGGACGACGGTGAACACCAGGGCGCCCGCGGTGAGTTCGACGGTGTTGCCGAGCCGCTGGCCGAGCAGGTCGCCGACCGAGCCGCCGATGATGTACGAGCGGCCGAGGTCGCCGCGGAGCACGTCGGCGATCCACGCGCCGTACTGGGTCAGCAGCGGGCGGTCGAGCCCGAGGTCCTGGCGGATCGCCGCCACGGCTTCGGGTGAGGGGTCGGATCCGGCGAGCGTGACGGCCGGGTCGCCGGGCACCGCCCGCAGGATGAGGAAGATGGTGAAGGACGCGAGCAGCAGCACCCCGAGTGCCGAGGGCAGCCGCCGCAGGAGATAGCCGGTCATGGTCGCAGGTCTCCCGTCACGCCAGATAGGCGTCGTCGAGATTCAGCGCGGAGAACTCGTTCTGCCCGACGCCCTGGAGGTCGGCCGTCGTGGCGTGCAGATTCGCCAGCACCACGAGGTCGATGACGAACTGCTGGTCGAGCAGCACTTCGCTCAGGTCCTGGTACGCGGCCTTCGCCTGCGCGCTCGCCGGGTCCGCCTGCCGCCACGCCCGCTGCACGATCTCCGTGTAGCGCGGGTCGGAGAACTTCGAGGAGTTCTTGGCCTCGTTGAACGGGTAGGCGCTGACCGCCAGGGTCGAGGGGTGGAGCTGGGCGAACCCGTGGATGCCCGCCCACAGCGCGGGCATCGTCTGACTGATCAGCTGGGCCTGGAACTTGGCCGGGTCCAGGGGTTCCAGCGTGGTCTTGATGCCGACCTGCTGGAGGTCGAACTGGATCATCTGCGCGACCGCGGACGAGGTGCTGAGGAACGCCAGCGGCAGGTCGAGGCTCGGCTGGCCCGCCTCTGCCAGCAGCGCCTTCGCACGCGCCGGGTCGTGTGCGTACCGGCGCGCGGTGGCGTCCGAATACGCGGGCGAGGACTTCGGCCACGGGGCCGACGACGCCAGGCCGTAGCCGGCGAGGCCCTGCTGCACGATGCGGTCGCGGTCGATCGCGTACGAGATCGCCTGGCGCACACGCTTGTCGTCGAGCGGCTTCACCGACACGTTGGCACCGACGTAGAACGCGCCGCCGCCGGTGTCGAACTCCTGGATCGCGAACTGGCTGTCGGACTTGACCGAGGCCAGGTCCCGCCCGCTCGCGCCGACGGCCAGTTGGATCTGCTTGCCGCGCAGCGCGGCGATCAGCGAGTCCGGCTGCGGGATGATGCGGACCTCGACGTTGTCGAAGTACGGGCGCTCGGGCACGAAGTATTCGGGGTTCTTCGCGAACGATATCGACGCGCCCGGCGTCCAGTTCTTGAAGACGAAAGGCCCGGTGCCGATCAGCTTCTTGCCGAGCACCGCGTCCTCGACCGTCTCACGGTCGGTGATCAACATGAACTCGAAGAGGTCGAAGAGGTTGCTCACCGGGTGCGCGAGCTTGAGCGTCAGTTCGGTCGGGCTGACGACCGTGATGTCGGAGACGACCGCGGCGGTCGCCCGCAACTGCGCGCTGCGCTTGGGATCCTTGAGGTTGTTCACCGCGAAGACCACGTCCTCGGCGGTGAAAGGCCGCCCGGAATGGAACTTCACACCCTCGCGCAATTGGAAGGTCACGCTCGTGCCGTCCGCCGCCACCTGCCACGACTTCGCCAGCTGCGGCTGCGGATTGAGGTTCTTGTCGTAGGCGGTCAGCGTGTTGAACACCAGCCGCGCCAGCACGGAGAAGGAACTCTGCGTGTAGAGCAGCGCGGGAGTGAAGTCGAACAGACTGCCTATCTGCAGCGTGCCGCCCTTCCGCGGGGCGCCGCTCGCCCCCGCCGGCGACGAATTGCCCTCGTCGACCGCGGACTTGCACCCGGCCAGACCCAGCAGGACGGCACCGGCCCCCGCGGCGCGCAACAGGGTCCGGCGGCTGGTGGCAAGGGAGGAAACGGACATGGCGAAGCTCCTCTGAGCGGTGGAGGCATTTCGGGGCAGCGGCGGACGCGCCTGCGGGGAAACCACCGCAGGCGGAAGCCGGGAAAGCCGAAGAGCCGAAAGCCGAAAAGGCCGAAGGAAAAGGGGACTACGGCGTGGAAAAGCGCCGGGTCAGGAAGAGGAAGGAGTCAGCCGCGCTGCGGCGGGAAAGCGTCAGCGAACGGCACAGATGGCGCCCGCGACTCGACAGAAGTCGATGTGGCGGCGCGAGACGAGGGCTTGGGAGGCCCCCCGGGGCCGACGGTCCGAACTCACGTCGTCGACTGTGTCAGGAACCGGTTTATCGGGTCAACAATCGCGGCGTGCCGTCTTGCCACGTGGACACTTGTTAACAATTTGTTGCGGCCCGGGAGTTCGTGGATTCCGCCATTCCGTCATTCCGGAGCGGTGACGAAATCGATCAGCTCCTCCACGCGGCCGAGCAGCGCGGGCTCCAGGTCCTGGTACGAGTCGACGTGCGACAGGATCCAGCGCCACGTCTCGCCGGTGGACGTGGTACGCCCCAGCGCCGCGTTCACGCCGTCCTTCCACACCACCCCGCGCGGCACCTCGGGCCACCTGCCGATGCCCAGCACCGACGGCTTGACGGCCTGCCAGATGTCGATGAACGGGTGCCCGGTGACCAGCACATCGGCCCCGTACGGCCCCGCGGCCACCTCGGCGGCGATCCGGCTCTCCTTCGAGCCCGCCACCAGGTGGTCGACCAGCACGCCGAGCCGGCGGCCCGGGCCGGGCCGGAACCCGCGTACCACCGCCGGGAGATCGTCGACGCCCTCGAGGAACTCCACGACCACGCCCTCGATGCGCAGGTCGTCGCCCCACACGCGCTCGACCAACTCCGCGTCGTGCCGCCCCTCGACGTAGATGCGCCCGGCGCGCGCCACCCGCGCCTTCGCGCCGTGCACCGCGACCGAGCCGGAGGCCGTACGCGTAGGCCGCACCGGCGCCGTCTGCGCCCCCCGCGGCCGCACCAGCGTGACGACGGCGCCGTCCACCATGAACCCGCGCGGCTCCATCGGGAACACGCGCAGCTTGCCGTGCCGGTCCTCCAGCGTGACGGTGAACCCCTCCGGGGTCTTCTCCACCCGCACGACCGCACCGCAGAACCCGGTCTCGACCTCCTCGACCACCAGGTCCCGGTCGGCCTCCACCTCGGGAACCGCCTTGGGCTTCTTCCACGGCGGCGTCAGATCGGGCCCGTAACTCCTGCTGCGCATAGCGCCCGACGCTAGCGGCCCGGCCGCCGTCACCCGTTCAGGCGCGCCGTTCGGCGAGGTCCAGCAGCCGGTAGCCGCGCGCCGCGAAGCGCCCGACGGCGGCTTCGTCCCACGGCCATTCGCCGCGGGCCACCGCCTCGGCGGCCGGGACGCGCCGCCGGTGCCAGCGGCGCAACTCGGCGACGACGCCGGCGATCTCCCGCTGCTGGTCCGCGGCGAAACGCGCGGTGACCAGGTCGCCGTGCCCGGGGACCACACGCAGCACCTCGCCGACGTCCCCGCCGACGTCCTGGTCCTCCGGGGACAGGGCGATGTCGAGCGCACGCCGGATCGCGTCCGGCCAGGTGAAGGGGAACGAGTCGGGGCCGCAGGACGGCGGGCCGGACTGCTCCACCAGGTCGCCGGTCAGCAGCAGGCCGCAGTGCGGCACATATACGGCCAGGTCGGCGGCGGTGTGCGCGCCTTCGGGAATCGGTTCGAGAACCAGCCGGCGATCGCCGCCGAGGTGGTAGACCTCACCGGCGCCGGGCACCGGGTGCGTGGGCGGCACAATGCGTACCGCCGCCATGTCCTCCGCGGGCATGCCGTGGCGCACCGCGTCCGCACGGCCCTGCTCGCCCCACTCGGCGAGGTAGGCCGCGAGTGCCGCGTGGCCGACGACCTCGGCGTCCGGGAACTGCCGCAGGACTTCTGCGTTGCCATAGCAGTGGTCGAAGTGACCGTGGGTGTTCACCACTGCCAGCGCGCGATAGGGGAGACCGTGCTCCGAGAGCATGCGCTCAAGGCCCGCGAGGAGCCCCCGCGTCTCGCGCTCGTAGGAGCCGGTGTCGACGAGCGCGAAGCCGTCGGCCCCCGCCACCGCGACGACGTTCAGGTCCAGTTCGGGCAGCCGCGCGACGAACACCCCGGGTGCGACAGGCCCCCAACGAGTCCATTCGTCATGTTCCGCGTGTACCATCCTGCGACCCTTCCACAGACGGCAGGGTACGGACGCATCGGCGTCGCCGTACACTGGCACTCCAGTAAGCGGAGTGCCAGGCAGGTCAGGGAGGTGCGCACGGTGCTCGACGACCGCAAGCTCGACGTGCTGCGCGCCATCGTGCAGGACTACGTGGCGACGCACGAGCCCGTCGGATCCAAGGCTCTCGCGGAACGGCACAACCTCGGGGTCTCCCCGGCGACCATCCGCAACGACATGGCCGCGCTGGAGGAGGAGGGGTACATCACCCAGCCCCACACCAGCGCGGGCCGCGTACCCACCGACAAGGGCTACCGCCTCTTCGTCGACCGGCTCGCGGGCATCAAACCGCTCTCCACGCCCGAACGCCGGGCGATCCAGCTCTTCCTCGACGGCGCCGTGGACCTCGACGACGTCGTCGGCCGCACCGTGCGCCTGCTCGCCCAGCTGACCCACCAGGTCGCGGTGGTGCAGTACCCGTCCCTCACCCGGTCGACCATCCGGCACGTCGAGCTGCTGACCCTGGCACCGACCCGGATCATGCTGGTGCTCATCACCAACACCGGGCGGGTCGAACAGCGCGTGCTGGACGCGCCCGGCCCGATCGGCGACACCCTGCTCGCCGACCTGCGGGGCCGGATCAACGGCGTCGTCGTCGGCAAGCGCTTCGCCGACGTCGCCCTGCTGGTGCAGGACCTCGGCGAGTCCTTCACGGCCGAGGAGCGGCCGATCGTCACCACAGTCCTCGCCGCCCTGCTCGACACCCTCGTGGAGCAGCAGGAAGAGCGGGTCGTCCTCGCGGGAACCGCGAACCTCACCCGGTTCGGCACCGACTTCCCGATGACGATCCGCCCGGTACTCGAAGCCCTGGAGGAGCACGTCGTGCTCCTGCGCCTGCTCGGGGAGGCCACCGAGCCTGCCATGGTGGTGCGCATCGGCCACGAGAACATGCACGAGGGACTGGCCGCCACCTCGGTGGTGTCCGTCGGGTACGGCAGCGGGGACGAGGCCCTCGCCAAACTCGGCGTGCTCGGGCCGACCAGGATGGACTACCCCGGAACGATGGGAGCGGTACGCGCCGTGGCACGGTACGTCGGACAGATTCTCGCGGAGTCGTAGTTGACCACTGATTACTACGAGGTCCTGGGTGTTCGGCGCGATGCCACGCCCGAGGAGATCAAGAAGGCCTTCCGCCGCCTCGCCCGCGAACTCCACCCGGATGTGAATCCGGACCCCAAGACGCAAGAGCGCTTCAAGGAGATCAACGCCGCGTACGAGGTCCTCTCGGACCCTCAGAAGCGGCAGATGTACGACCTCGGCGGCGACCCGCTCGGCGGCGCGGGCGCCGGGCCCGGTGGCGGCTTCGGCGCGGGCTTCGGCTTCAGCGACATCATGGACGCCTTCTTCGGCCAGGCCAGCCAGCGCGGTCCGCGCTCGCGCACCCGCCGGGGCCAGGACGCCATGATCCGCATCGAGGTGCAGCTGGAGGAGGCGGCGTTCGGCACGACCCGGGAGATCCAGGTCGACACCGCGGTCACCTGCAACACCTGCAACGGCGAGGGCGCCGCACCGGGCACCACCGCGCAGACGTGTGACATGTGCCGGGGCCGCGGCGAGGTCAGCCAGGTCACGCGGTCGTTCCTCGGCCAGGTCATGACGTCCCGTCCGTGCCCGCAGTGCCAGGGGTTCGGCACCGTCGTGCCGAGCCCGTGCCCCGAGTGCGCGGGCGACGGACGCGTACGGGCGCGCCGCACGCTCACCGTCAAGATCCCGGCGGGCGTCGACTCCGGCACCCGCATCCAGCTCGCGGGCGAGGGCGAGGTCGGCCCGGGCGGCGGTCCGGCGGGCGACCTGTACGTGGAGATCGCCGAGGTCCCGCACACGACGTTCCAGCGCCGGGGCGACGACCTGCACTGCACTGTCACCATCCCGATGACGGCCGCGGCCCTCGGCACGAAGGTGCCGCTGGAGACGCTGGACGGCGTCGCCGAGATCGACATCCGGCCGGGCACCCAGTCCGGCCAGTCCATCCCGCTGCACGGCCGCGGCATCACGCACCTGCGGGGCGGCGGCCGGGGCGACCTCCTGGTGCACGTCGAAGTGCAGACGCCGTCGAAGCTCGACCCGGAGCAGGAGGAACTCCTGCGCAGGCTCGCGAAGTTGCGGGCGGAGGAACGGCCCCAGGGCCAGTTCTCCCCGGGGCAGCAGGGGCTGTTCTCCCGCCTGAAGGACGCCTTCAACGGCCGCTGAGTCCGCGCCCGGACACAACGGCCACAACAGCAAGCGGTAGGGGCGGGTCCCAACGGACCCGCCCCTACGACCGTCCAGCCCCGAACAGGCGTTCTCTGGGTGCTCCCTGCCCCCAGCGCCACCCAGGAGCCACCTGGGCACCACTCGGGCACCAATTTCCCCAGCCGCTGGTTGACTGGCCACAGGGGGGCCACCCGTCACCCGTCGGACCATGTTCGACACACGCCCGCCGACCGCCCCCAGATTGCGCGCGTTGTCGCCCCCCGCGCACACCCAGGCGTACGGTCGTCGTCGTGACAGGCGTGCCCGCCCCATCGCAGGAGGCGCAGTAGATGGTTGCGAACGGCGACTTCGTCTTGCCCGTGCGAATGCCACTCGTCCAGGCACCCATGGCGGGTGGCGCCTCCGGCCCCCCGCTCGCGGCGGCGCTGTGCGAGGCGGGCGCGCTGGGGTTCCTGGCGGCGGGCTACAAGACCGCGGCGGCGATGACCGCCGAGATCACCGAACTGCGCGCGGCCACGGGACTGCCGTTCGGCGTCAACCTGTTCGTGCCGGGGGAGGCGGCCGCGGGCGTCGTCGCCGCGCAGGTCGGGGCGTACCGCGACCGCCTGGCACCGGAGGCCGCGCGACTCGGCGTGGAACTCGGCGACGTGCCGCCGCACGGGCTCGACGACGACTGGGACGCCAAGGTCGCCGCGCTGCTGGCCGACCCCGTCCCGGTGGTGTCGTTCACGTTCGGCTGCCCCGACCGCGGCCTTCTCGCGGACTTCCGCGCCCGCGGCACCGCCACGGCCGTCACGGTGACCACCCCGGAGGAGGCGGAACGCGCCGCCGCGGCCGGGCCGGACCTGCTGGTCGTGCAGGGCGGCGAGGCAGGCGCCCACCAGGGACGGTGGGACAACGGCGACGCCGAGCCGTACGGCCTTCTCGCGCTGCTCGGACTCGTGCGCGCGGTCACCGACGTCCCCTGCGTCGTGGCCGGCGGGATCATGACCGGCGGCCAGATCGCCGCCGTACTCGCGGCTGGAGCCGTCGCCGCGCAACTCGGCACCGCGTTCCTGCGCTGCCCCGAGAGCGGTGCGCCCGCCGCCTACAAAGCCGCCCTTGCGGACACGCGGTACGACCGCACACGCCTCACCCGCGCCTTCTCCGGCCGCCTCGCGCGCGGGCTTGTCAACGGATTCCTCGCCCGGCACACCGCGCACGCCCCGGCCGCCTACCCCGAAGTGCACTACGCCACGGCCCCGTTGCGGCGCGCCTCGGCGGAGGCGGGGGACCCGGAGACAATGGCGCTGTGGGCCGGGCAGGGATGGCGCCTCGCCCGCGAGGAGCCCGCGGCAACCGTGGTCAAGCGCCTCGCCGACGAACTCGCCGCCGCACAGGGCCGTTGACGCGCTGCCTCCCCGAACCTCCCCGGCCCGACCCGTTCCCTGCCGCCCCGCCCCCGCCTGCCCGGTCCCACCCAGACTTCCACCACCCCGGTGGCAGCCACCCGGCCGTCACCAACCTGACAGCCTCCCGCCCGACAGCCGCCGCCCCCAAACGTCACCCGCCCAGCCCCGCCCATCCCCGGAGCCGATCTGATGAGCGCCCCCGTCTTCCTCACCGACGACCCCGCCCTCCGCACCGCCCGCCGGGTGGTTCTCGACGGGGCGGAAGGCCGGCACGCCGTCACCGTGCGGCGCATCGCGGTCGGGGAGGAGGTCGTCCTCACGGACGGGCGCGGCGTCGCGGTACGCGGCACCGTCGCCGCCGTCGAGGGCAAGGACACGCTGCACGTCGACGTCGGCGAGCGCACCGAAGAGCCGCCGCCCGCGCCCCGCATCGTCGTCGTCCAGGCGCTGCCCAAGGGAGACCGCGGCGAACTGGCCGTGGAGACCATGACCGAGGTCGGCGTCGACGTGATCGTGCCGTGGGCGGCCTCCCGGTGCATCACCCAGTGGAAGGGCGAACGCGGTGCCAAGTCGCTCGCCAAGTGGCGGTCCACCGGCCGCGAGGCGGGCAAGCAGGCGCGGCGCGTGCATCTGCCGGAGGTGACCGAGCTCATGACGACCCGTCAGGTCGCGGGGATGCTGCGGGACGCGGCGTTCGCAGGAGTGCTGCACGAGGCCGCGGCGGAGCCGCTTGCGGCGATCACGGTGCCGGCGGACGGCGACATCGTGCTCGTCGTGGGGCCGGAGGGCGGTGTCGCCGCGGACGAGCTTGCGGTCTTCGCGGAGGCGGGCGCCGGGGCGTACCGCCTCGGGCCGACCGTACTGCGCACGTCCACAGCGGGCGTGTCGGCGGCCTCCGTACTGATGGCCGCGTCGGGTCGCTGGGCGTGAGCCGCCCGCCTGACGCCGGCCGACGCCCGGCCGAAGCCGCCCGCGCGGCGCGGCCCTCCCGCGCCCAACTGCTCGCACCGCCTGCCCCCGGAACCGCCCGGCCGCGGCACGACGCAGCCGATACGATCGCGCCCAACCAGCATTCAGATGGAGGTACGCATGGCGGCCGGGGAAGCCCAGGCGGACTGCCTGTTCTGCAAGATCGTGGCCGGCGACGTGCCCGCCACGGTGGTCCGCGAGACGAAGGACTTCGTCGCCTTCCGCGACATCAACCCGCAGGCGCCCACGCACATCCTCGTCATCCCGCGCGCGCACTACGCGAACGCCGGCGAACTGGGCGCGGCCGAGCCGGAGTTGGCCGGCACGCTGCTGGCCGAGGCGGCCGCGGTGGCGGCCGGCGAGGGCATCGACGAGACCGGCTACCGCGTCGTCTTCAACACGGGCGCGGGTGCGGGGCAGACGGTGTTCCACGTACACGCCCACGTGATGGGCGGCCGCGGCCTCACCTGGCCTCCGGGGTAACCCCCTCCGGGGCAACTACCTCCGGGGCAACTCCCTCCGGGGCAACCGCCTCCGGCGGGCCGACGACGACCGTCCTGCCGTCCGGGTCGCGCAACGTCCGCCGGCCCGGCGGCAGCCCGGTGCCCTCGACGACCAAGCCGATCCGCAGCGCGCCGGTGACCCGCGCCGGGGTGGCCGGGTAGATCTCGAACACCCCGCCCCCGTCCAGGACCGCGGCGTAGTGCTCATGGCCCTTGCCGTGCCGCTCGCGCGTGAACTCCAGGCCCAGGCCCGCATAGAACTCGCGGCACGCCTCCACGCGCGTCGTGTAGACGACGATCGAGTCCACGCGGGCGCCGGGCATGCCGCGACCTTACCGAGCGTCGGAGAATGGGCGCATGTCCGTACGCGAACTCGTCGTCCTCGGCACCGCCAGCCAGGCACCCACCCGGCACCGCAACCACAACGGCTACCTGCTGCGCTGGGACCGCGAAGGCATCCTGTTCGACCCGGGCGAGGGCACCCAGCGCCAGATGCTGTACGCCGGGGTCGCGGCCACCGACATCACCCGCATCTGCGTCACGCACTTCCACGGCGACCACTGCCTCGGCCTGCCGGGGGTCATCCAGCGCATCAACCTGGACCGGGTGGCGCACGAGGTCACCGCGTACTTCCCGGCGTCCGGACAGCACTTCTTCGACCGGCTGCACCACGCCAGCGCCTTCCACGAGGCCGCCACACTGCGCGAACACCCGCTGGACGGCGAGGCGGCCACCGCACCCCTGTCGGGCCTCACGCTGGAGGCGCGGCGGCTCTCGCACCCCGTCGAGTCGTACGGCTTCCGCCTCGTGGAACCCGACGGCCGCCGCATGCTCCCCGAACGCCTGCGAGAACTCGGCATCGCAGGCCCCGACGTCGGCCGCCTGCAACGCGAAGGCGCCGTCGAGGCCGGCGGCCGCGTCGTGACCCTCGACGAGGTGAGCGAGGTCCGCCGCGGCCAGAAGTTCGCGTTCGTCATGGACACCCGCCGCTGCGACGCCGTGGCCGAGCTCGCCCAGGACGCCGACATGCTGGTCTGCGAGTCCACGTTCCTCGACGAGGACGCCGACCTCGCCCGGGCGCACGGCCACATGACCGCGGGCGAGGCCGCCGCCACCGCCCGCGAAGCGGGTGCGCGCCTGTTGGTCCTGACCCACTTCTCGCAGCGCTACACCGACCCCGCCGCGTTCCTCGCCGACGCCCGCCGCCACTTCGACGGCGACATCGCGGTGGCCGCCGATCTTGACCGCATCCCCGTCCCCAAGCGCCACTGACCCCCGCCGACCCCCGCCGACCCCCGCCGACCCCGCCCCGGCGTACCGAGGCGGACGGCCGGGAAAGCATGATCATCGGGGCGAAAACCTCAAGAGCGCGTCAAGGGCAAAGAGCTACCATTGCCCCAGGACACAACTGTCACCCCGAGCAACGGAAAGTAGGCGTGATCAGGCCGTCAGGCCGCCCATGGCTTCCACACGACACGCTCGCGGTACCGGGCGCAACGGCAACGAGCCCACCGGCGCCGCACAGCCCGAGGAGCAGGGCCCGGAACAGGCCCAGGCAAAGATCGTGATCCCGGCGAAGCACCCGATGGTCGCGCTGCTCGGCTCCGGCGACTCCCTGCTCCGGGTGATCGAGGACGCGTTCCCCGACGTCGACATCCACGTGCGCGGCAATGAGGTGAACACCTCCGGGCCCGCCGACGACATCGACCTCGTCAAGCGCCTGTTCGACGAGATGATGCTCGTCCTGCGCACCGGCCAGCCGCTCAGCACCGAAGCCGTCGAGCGCTCCATCGCGATGCTCCGCTCCGGCGGCGACGCGGCGCCCGCCGAGGTGCTCACCCTCAACATCCTGTCGAACCGCGGGCGCACCATCCGCCCCAAGTCCCTCAACCAGAAGCGGTACGTCGACTCCATCGACCGCCACACCATCGTCTTCGGCATCGGCCCGGCCGGTACCGGCAAGACGTACCTGGCGATGGCCAAGGCCGTGCAGGCGCTCCAGATGAAGCAGGTCAACCGCATCATCCTGACGCGCCCCGCGGTCGAGGCCGGCGAGCGCCTCGGGTTCCTGCCCGGGACCCTGTACGAGAAGATCGACCCGTACCTGCGCCCGCTCTACGACGCGCTGCACGACATGATCGACCCCGACTCCATCCCGCGCCTCATGGCCGCCGGAACCATCGAGGTCGCCCCCCTCGCCTACATGCGCGGTAGGGCGATGCCGACGTTCACCAACGTCCTGACGCCGGCTGGCTGGCGCCCCATCGGGGACCTGCAGGTCGGTGACCTGGTCATCGGCTCCAACGGCGAGCCGACGCCGGTCCTCGGCGTGTACCCGCAGGGCGAGAAGGACATCTACCGCCTCACTGCGCAGGACGGTTCCTGGACCCTCTGCTGCGGTGAGCACCTGTGGACGGTAAGGACCGCGGCGGACCGCCGACGCGGCAAGCCGTGGCGCGTACTTGAGACCAAGGACATGATCGGCAACCTCCGCGCCGCGCACGCACGGCGCTACGAGCTGCCGATGCTGACGGCCCCGGTGTCGATGCCCGAGCAGACGGTCCCGATGGACCCGTACGCGCTGGGTCTACTGCTCGGCGACGGCTGCCTGACCGGGGCCACCACTCCTGCGTTCGCGACCGCGGACCAAGAGCTGGCGGATGCACTTCAGGCCGCTCTGCCGGGGGTGACAGTTCGCCACAAGAAGGGAGTTGACTACACGCTCAACCGGGTCAAGTCCTCCGGTGATGTCGTAACGCTGGAGAACCCGGTGACGGGGATGCTGCGCGCTCTCGACCTGTTCGGCGCGCGCTCGCACTCGAAGTTCGTCCCGGACGTCTACCTGAACAACTCGGCTGACGTGCGGCTGGCGGTCCTCCAAGGACTCCTGGACTCTGACGGGGGGCCGGTCACCCAGCGGGATCGCACCTGCCGTATCCAATACACGACCACGTCGATCATGCTGCGTGACGACGTCGTCGGTCTTGTCCAGTCGCTCGGCGGCGTCGCGTACACGCGCCGCAGGCATGCGCTGGGTCGTAAGCCGGGGCAGGCGAACGGGCGTCCGGTTGTACACCGGCGTGACGCCCACATCGTCGACATCCGCCTTCCCGAAGGCATCGAGCCGTTCCGGCTTACGCGCAAGCGCGACGCGTACCACGCGGCCGGCGGGGGCGGGCGTCCGATGCGGTTCATCGACAGCATCGAACCGGCGGGCCGCGAGGAGTCGGTCTGCATCCAGGTCGCCGCCGAGGACTCGCTGTACGTCACCCAGGACTACCTGCTGACGCACAACACGCTCAACGACGCGTTCATCATTTTGGACGAGGCGCAGAACACGTCGGCCGAGCAGATGAAGATGTTCCTGACGCGGCTCGGGTTCGGGTCGAAGATCGTGGTCACCGGTGACGTGACGCAGGTCGACCTGCCGAACGGCACGGAGAGCGGGCTGCGCGTGGTGCGGCGGATCCTGGACGGCGTGGACGACATCGAGTTCTGCATGCTGAGCAGCCAGGATGTCGTGCGGCACCAGCTCGTCGGGCGCATCGTCGACGCGTACGGCAGGTTCGACGCCGAACGGCAGCGGGACGACGTCCCGCGGTCGCGCGGGCGACGCGCACAGATCCACAGCACCACCAGCACGAGCAACGCAGAACGGGATGTGAACTGACGGCCATGTCCATCGACATCGCCAACGAGTCCGGGTACGAGCTCGACGAGCACGGCATCGTGGACGTGGCCCGCTTCACCCTGGACCGGATGCGCATCCACCCGCTCGCCGAGCTGTCCGTCGTCATCGTCGACGAGGCCGCCATGGAGCAGCTGCACATCACGTGGATGGACCTGCCGGGGCCGACGGACGTCATGTCGTTCCCGATGGACGAACTGCGTCCCGGCAAGGACAACGAGGACCCGCCGCAGGGGCTGCTCGGCGACGTGGTCCTGTGCCCGGAGGTCGCGGCCCGCCAGGCCAAGGCCGCCGGGCACACGACGGACGACGAGTTGCAGCTGCTCACCGTGCACGGGGTGCTGCACCTGCTCGGCTACGACCACGCCGAGCCCGACGAGGAGCGCGAGATGTTCGGTCTCCAGCGCGAGATCCTCGACGCGTGGCGTGATCGGCGCGGCGCGGCGTCCTGATGCCCGGTCGGAGACAGATGGTCGGACGGAAGGACGGGGCACGCGGTGTCCTCTGACGAGGTCTTCCGGCTCGTCGTCGGGGCAGTCGTCCTCGTCGTCGTGGCCGGGCTGTTCGCGTGCCTGGAGGCGGCCCTCGCGCGCATCTCGCGCCCGCGGGTGGAGGAGCTGGTACGCACCGGCCGGCGCGGCGCCGAGCGCCTGCTCACGGTCGTCCGCGACCCCGCGCGCTACCTCAACCTGGCCCTGCTGATCCGGGTCGCCTGCGAGGTCTCCGCGGCCGTGCTGGTGTCGGTCGTCTTCTACGACGGGTTCGACGCGACGTGGCAGGCGGTGCTGGCGTCCATCGGCGTCATGGTGGTGGTGTCGTACGTCGTCGTCGGCGTCTCGCCGCGCACCATCGGCCGCCAGCACCCCATCGCGGTCGGCATCGCGGGCGCGCCCGTGCTGATCGTGCTGGCCCGCATCCTGGGCCCGCTGCCGCCGCTGCTGATCCTGATCGGCAACGCGGTCACGCCCGGAAAGGGCTACCGCGAGGGGCCGTTCGCGTCCGAGGCGGAGCTGCGCGCGTTCGTGGACCTCGCCGAGAAGGAGTCGCTGATCGAGGACGAGGAGCGCAAACTGCTGCACTCCGTGCTCGAACTCGGCGACACCATCGTGCGCGAGGTCATGGTGCCGCGCCCGGACATGGTGTTCATCGAGCGGCACAAGACGGTGCGGCAGGCGCTGCGCCTCGCGTTGCGCAGCGGCTATTCGCGCATCCCGGTGATCGGCGAGAACGAGGACGACGTCGTCGGCATCGTGTACCTCAAGGACCTGGCCGAGCACGCGGTCGGCGGTGCCGACGACCGGTGGGCGCACGAGCAGGTCGGGTCGCTCATGCGGCAGGCGACGTTCGTGCCGGACAGCAAGCCGGCCGACGACCTGCTGCGCGAGATGCAGGCGAGCCGCACCCACATGGTGATCGTCGTCGACGAGTACGGCGGTACGGCAGGGCTGGTCACGATCGAGGACATCCTCGAGGAGATCGTCGGCGAGATCACCGACGAGTACGACCGCGAGACGCACCCGGTCGAGGAGCTGGGCGACGGCCGCTTCCGGGTGACCGCGCGCCTGCCGGTCGACGAACTGGGCGACCTGTTCGGCCTGGAACTGGACGACGAGGACGTCGAGACGGTCGCCGGGCTGCTGGCCAAGCAGCTCGGCCGGGTGCCGATCCCGGGGGCGACGGCCGAGGTCGAGGGGCTGCGGCTGACCGCCGACCGGCCGTCGGGGCGCCGGAACCAGGTCGGCACGATCGTCGTCGAGCGGGCGCCGCGCCCGGACGGCGGCGACGGGGACGACGAGCGCCCCGAAACGGACTGACGTACGGCTGACGTACGCCGGACTCACCTAGATGAATGAGTCCAAGGGGTGTTGTTGCGGTCAGTGATCGTAGGCGGTCAGTGATCGTTTGATCGGTTGTCCGGTCTTGTCGTTGTGCCAGATCGCTGCGGTGAGGGCCAGGATCCTGGTGAGCACCCGAACGGCCACCCCGGCGGGGCTCTTGCCGCCGTGTCGTTCCAGGTCGAGCTGGCCTTTGAAGGTCTGGTTGATCGACTCGATGACCTGCCGCAGTGGTTTGAACAGGTGTGCTCCGGCCCGCTCGGGCTCCCCCTTGCGGGCCGGTCGCAAGAGGACCAGGTCACGCTCGGTGAGGTCGTGCTCGAACTCGCGGCCGTAGTAGTTCTTGTCGGCGATGATCGTCTGGCCGGGGTGGGAGGCGAGGACGTCGGGTGCGGTGTCGAGCATGTCGCGCAGGGTCTCGCGTTCGTCGGCCTTGGCGCCGGTGAGCGCGAACAGGACCGGCAGCCCGCCGAGGGTGCAGACCAGGTGCAGGCGCAGGCCCCAGAAGTACCGCGAGTGCGACGCGCAGTAGCCGTACTGGGCCCAGCCGGCCAGGTCCGAGCGCTTGGCGGTCTCGCGGGAGCAGCCGCACCCGACCGGGGTGGAGTCGACCAGCCACACGTCGTCGCTCCACAGCGTCGTGTCCGTCGCCAGCGACCGGATCACGGCGGTGAGCAGGGCGGACGCGGCGCGCAGGCGCTTGCCGTAACCGGACTGCCCGGGCACGTAGGGGAACAGGTGGCGGAAGTCGCGGTCGACGCGGCGCAGCCAGCGCCGCTCGGAGGTGTAGCCGAGCAGCGCCGACATCACCGCGAGGGTGACCAGTTCAGCGTCGCCGAGCGTGGGGGCGATCCCGACCTTCGGACGCCGCGGCGCCAGATCCGGCGAAGCCTTCAAGGCGTCATCGACCTTGACATAGAGTGCAGTTGCGAGGGTGTCCACGTCTGTCTTCACACACTGACATTGGACGCCCTCGCTTCATGCCCGCAGGCGAACCCTTGGACTCATTCATCTAGGGCGGAACTGACGTACGGCGGCTCCGCGGACCCCGTACCTTCGTTCGCGGGGGTACGCATTCGCCGACGGACCGGGGGGTTCACCGTGCGCACGATCAGGCTGTCCCGATTTGCCGTGCCCGGCCCGGGCGTTGTGCTGCTCGGCGTCGTTCTTTTGGGCGTGAGCGCCTGTGACAGCGACAGCGGGGGAGGCGGGGGCGGCGCGGCCGCTGCGGGGCAGCAGTCGGGCGTACCGGGGCCGACCGTCGATCCCGAGGCCGGCACCCCGGCGCCGCCGAAGAGCGAGCCGACACCGGTCAGGCCGGTCGTGACAGGCAAGGCCGGCGAGGGCAGGGGTAGTTCGGCCCCCGGCAAGCCGCCCGCCCCGCCGCCCGGCCCGGCGACGGTGCCCCAGCTGACAGCAGCCTTGCTGGCGCAGGCGGAACTGGCCGAGAGCGGACTGCGCGTCGACGGGCCCGACCGGGCCAAGGGCGGAGGCGCGAGCCCGGCGGTTCCGGCCGCGGACCGGCCCGAGTGCGCGGTGTTCGCGCAGGTGTCGGCGTTCGACGGGGGCGCTCCGGAGGCGTGGGCGCACCGCGAGTACGTGGACTCCGCGAAGCCCGGCGCGGTGCGCCTGGGCGTCACGCTGTCCAGCCACCGCGACGACCGCGGCGCGGCCCTGTTGCCCGACCTGGACCGGGCGATGGCCGGGTGCGCGGCGGGCTTCGCGGTGCACGCCGGGGCATCGGCCCCGGAGCAGTGGTCGGTGGCTCCGGTCGACGGCGCGCCGTTGGCGGGGGACGAGACGGCGGCCTACCGGGTGACCGTGCGGAGCGGGGCGGGGACGCGCGTCGAGACTGTGGTGCTCGTACGGTTCGGGGCCACGACGGCGCAATTCGTGTACCCGGGCGACGCGCCGCCCGACGCCGCACCGTACGCGGCGGTGATCACCGGCCAGGTGCAGAAGGCCCGGGCTCTGCTGGGACGTTGACCGCGACCTGCGGCGCAACAGGTCGGAGGCGGCCGTCACGGCGCTGTGTCGGGTCGGTAACAGGCGCTGGAAATTTCGCTCCCGGGCGGTAACTTCTTCCGCATACCGACGACGCGGCGGTCCGGACCAGGGGGGTACGGGCCGCGGTATCGCGTCGCACACGACACCGAACTGGGGGGTTCACGGTGCGTACACGCACGTCCCGTACCACGCGCAAGTCCGTCAAGCTCGCGATCGCCGTTCCGCTGGTGGCGCTCGGCCTCTCGGGGCTCACCGCCTGCGAGTTCGGCTCGGACGACAAGGCCGACGCGACCAAGCCGACGGCATCCGCCTCGGGCGGCGACAAGGCGACCGGCAAGGCAACCGACGAGCCGACGGACAAGGCGAGCGGCAAGGACGACTCGAAGGCGTCCGGCAAGCCGACCGGAAAGCCGACGGGCAAGGACACCAAGCCCGCGGCCGGCGCCCCGTCCAGCGACGAACTCGTCGACGCGCTGCTCAACGCGCAGGAAGTGCCCGCGGGCTACACCGCGGGCGAGGCCGACACGGACATGGACGACGGTTCGCTCGACGCCGATTCGGTCGTGTCGGACCCGCGCTGCACGACGCTGCTGACCGGCAGCGCGGGCTCGACCGCCAAGGCGGAGCGCGAGTTCATGAAGGAGACGCTCGACGCCGACGACCAGGAGGGCGTCATCGTCACCCTGATCAGCGACGCTCCGGACGAGCTGCAGAAGGACTTCGACGAGTACACCTCGGCCCTCAAGGCCTGTTCGTCGTTCAGCGAGACGAACGGCAACGACTCGTGGGAGTACGAGATCACCGAGGTGCGCCTCGGCACGCACGGCGACGACAGCGTCAGCTACCGCCTGAAGGTCTCGTCCGAGGGCCAGACGCGCAGCTACGGGTACGTCATGGCGTCACGCCACGGCGCCGTCGGGGTCACGGTCGCCGCGCACTCGACGTACACGGAGCCGGACCCGCCCAGCCAGTTCGTCACCGGCCAGATCCAGAAGGTCGAGGAAATGGGCTGACCGTGCGGCCGAACGGCCCGCCGCCCGGCCCGGTTCCGCGAGGTTCGGCGGCACACCGCCCCGGGGCAACGTCCGTGTTGCCCCGGGGCGGTACTGTGCCGGGGATCCATCCCGGTGAGCAGGAGGAATGATGAGCGGGACGACCGTCGACCCCGAGGACGCCAAGATCGTCACGCTGGCGCGCTCGGCCCGGGCGCGCAACGGCGCACCCGAGGGGGCCGCGGTGCGCGACGAGACCGGGCGGACGTACGTCGCCTCGACCGTCGACCTGCCCTCGCTGCGCCTCACCGCGCTGCAGACCGCCGTCGCCATGGCGGTGGCGGGCGGTGCGCGCGGGCTGGAGGCGGCGGCGGTCGTCGGCAAGGCGGACGCGGTCGCGGAGGCGGACCGGGAGGCCGTCCGCGATCTCGGCGGCGCCGGCACGCCCGTTCACCTCGCGGGGCCGGACGGAAAGGTCGCCGTCACCGTCGAGGTGTGACGCGCGCCACGGGCAGTCGCCGCATCAGATTCGGCCGACCAGTAGGATCACGCCGCCGCAGGATGCGCGTGCGCGCGCGGAACCTGGGCTGACGAAACGTCAGAATTGGGGACGGAATGGCTGCCGAATCGGAACAGGCCGACGAGTCGGGCGTGTTGTCCACACCCGACTCATCGCCTGCGACGGCCGATGCGGACAAAGCGAGCAATGCGGATGCTCCGGACGCCCTGACCGGTGAGGCCGACGCGTCCGACGCCTCCGGCACGCCCGACGACGCCCCCGCCCCCGATGTCTCCGAGGCCTCCGAGGAATCCGACCGTTCCGACGACGAGGAGATCCGCCCCGAGGACGTCCGCGAGGGTGTCGTCGACCTCGTCGCGTACGCCGTCGGCGCCTTGGGGCTCATCCTGCTCGGCTACTTCACCCAGCGCGACGTCCTGACCTGGACGCGCGGGCCGTTCACGGTCGTCGTCATCATCATGGCGGTCCACTGGGTGGGCCGCCGCGTCCAGGCCCGGCGCGAAAAGGTGGGGGGTGCCCGGTGAGCTGGGCGGCGCACGAACTGGAGAGCTACGTCCTCCAGAAGCACATCAAGACCAAGGTGTCGTTCCTGGCCATCCTGCTCGGCTGCTTCTGGCCGGACATGATCTCCAAGGGCACGGTCTACGGCTTCGACGCCTTCGGGTTCAGCTTCCACCCCGAGAACCCGGACCTGTACCACCGGGGTTGGCCGGGTGTCGGGTTCACGCACTCGCTGCTGTACGGCGTGGTCATCTCGCTGATCGTGCTGTGGGTCTTCAAGAGCCGCGCGTGGGCGCTCGGCCTGCTCATCGGCCACTGGGCGCACGTCTTCACCGACATCTGCGACAGCGTCGGCGTCATGCTGTTCTTCCCGTTCAGCACGCAGAACTACTCCATCGGCATGTGGGCGTACGCCGCCCAACAAGGCCGCTACGGCGACGCGTCCGCGTACTACTCCAGCCTCGGCGGCGTCTGGGACCTCTTCTGGCTCGGCATGGTGCTGCTCAGCTGGAAGGTGCTGACCCGCAACTACTTCTTCACCAAGGTCGTCGCCGACGACCCGGTGTGGCCGTGGTTCAAGCGCCGCCTGAAGATGTCCGAAGTGCTGATGCTGGCGCTGTACCGGGCGTACTTCCTGTACGGCGCCTGCCGGATATTCGCCTGGTTCTTCTGGTCCCGGTTCGTCGACAAGGCCCCGCTCGACCTCAGCTGGGGCGGGCCGTACTGGGTCGAGAAGGTGCACGCCAAGTACCCGCCGATCGGCGAGCTTCTGCTGCGCAGCACGCTCGGTGCCGCCGGCCTCGCCGCGTCGATGTGGGTGCTGTGGATGGTCGTCGGCCGCCGCCTGTGGGCGCGCGCCGGAAAGCACGAGAAGGCAAGGGCGCTGGCGAACGCGAAGCGTGCGTCGCAGGTGCCGCGTCAGACGAGCGGTCGGGACATGGCCGGGGCTAAGGGACAATGAGACCCATGAGTGATCGCCCCAACCCCTCCGGCGCCGCGCGCGGCGCGGTCCACCGCAGTGGCTTCGCATGCTTCGTCGGCCGCCCCAACGCGGGCAAGTCCACGCTGACGAACGCGCTGGTCGGCACGAAGGTGGCGATCACCTCGGGGCGTCCGCAGACCACCCGGCACACGGTGCGCGGCATCGTGCACCGTCCGGACGCCCAGCTCGTCCTGGTCGACACCCCGGGTCTGCACAAGCCCCGCACGCTCCTCGGCCAGCGCCTCAACGACCTCGTGCGCACGACGTGGGCCGAGGTCGACATCATCGGCTTCTGCCTGCCCGCGGACCAGAAGGTGGGGCCCGGCGACCGCTTCATCGCCAAGGAGCTCGCCGAGATCCGCAAGACGCCGAAGGTCGCGGTGGTCACCAAGACCGACCTGGTGGACAAGAAGACGCTTGCCGAGCAACTGGTCGCGGTCCAGCAGACGGCCGTCGACCTGGGCTTCGAGTGGGCCGAGATCATCCCGGTGTCGGCGGTGTCGGGCGAGCAGGTGGGGCTGGTCGCGGACCTCCTCGCGGGGCTGCTCCCGGAGGGGCCGGCGCTGTACCCGGACGGCGAACTGACCGACGAGCCCGAGCAGATCATGGCGGCCGAGCTGATCCGCGAGGCGGCCCTGGAGGGCGTACGCGACGAGCTTCCGCACTCGCTCGCCGTGGTCATCGAGGAGATGATCCCGCGCGAGGACCGCCCGGCCGACAAGCCGCTGCTGGACGTCCACGCCTACCTGTACGTCGAACGCCCCAGCCAGAAGGCGATCGTCATCGGTGCCAAGGGCGCGCGGCTGAAGGACGTCGGCACGCGGGCGCGCAAGCAGATCGAGGCCCTTCTCGGCACGCCGGTCTACCTGGACCTGCACGTGAAGGTGGCGAAGGACTGGCAGCGCGACCCGAAGCAGTTGCGCCGACTCGGCTTCTGACCCAGGACAGGGCCCTCTGACTCAGCTGACTCATCTGACTCAGGACAGGGAAAGGCGCCGCCCTCCAAAGGGGAGGTGAAGGCGGCGCCGTGTCTCTCCACGAACATTCTCACCCGGATACGTGTAAAGGGCACGTGAGGGTGGCGCAATCCACACCCCGAGGGGCCGTCCGGGCCTCGACGGCGGTGCCGGATGTGCAATCGGGGACGGGGGTCGGGTAGGGTGTCGGGCATCATGCGTCAGTGGCAGCTTCTTCTTAGCCGCCGCGGCGAGGGCTCGCCCAGCTGAACACAACGGGCCGGCCTCCCTCGCCGCGGGGTTGAGGCATTGCCTGTTACGGATTCGCGCCGGCCTATCGAGTCCCACGATCACGCCAGCCGACGCGTTGCGCAGCCGCAGCGCACCAGCCTTTTCCGAGGAGCCTGCCGCATGTCCTCCATCAACCGTGCCACCCCCATCACGGCCGACAGCGTCACCCAGAAGCCGTCGGGGATGCCGATCCACAAGTACGCCCCGTTCCAGGGTGTGGACCTGCCGGACCGCACGTGGCCGACGAAGACCATCACCGCGGCGCCGCGCTGGCTGTCCACCGACCTGCGGGACGGCAACCAGGCGCTGATCGACCCGATGAGCCCGGCGCGCAAGCGGACCATGTTCGACCTGCTGGTACGCATGGGCTACAAGGAGATCGAGGTCGGCTTCCCGGCCGCGTCGCAGACCGACTTCGATTTCATCCGCAGCATCATCGAGGACGGCGCGGTCCCCGAGGACGTCACCATCTCGGTGCTGACCCAGGCCCGCGAGGAACTGATCGAGCGGACCGTCGAGTCCCTGGTCGGGTCGCCGCGCGCGACCGTGCACCTGTACAACGCCACCGCGCCGATCTTCCGCCGGGTGGTCTTCAACGTCGACCGCGACCAGTGCAAGGCGATCGCCGTCGAGGGCACCGAGCACGTCATGCGCTTCGCGGAGAAGCACCTGGGCGCCGAGACGGTCTTCGGCTACGAGTACTCGCCCGAGATCTTCATCGACACCGAAATGGACTTCGCGCTGGAGGTCTGCGAGTCGGTCATGGACGTCTGGCAGCCCGAGGCGGGCCGCGAGATCATCCTGAACCTGCCCGCGACGATCGAGCGTTCGACGCCGAACGTGTACGCGGACCAGATCGAGTGGATGAGCCGCAACCTGACCCGCCGCGAGCACATCGCCATCTCCGTGCACCCGCACAACGACCGGGGCGCCGCGGTGGCGGCCTCCGAACTGGCCGTCATGGCCGGTGCGGACCGCGTCGAGGGCTGTCTGTTCGGGCACGGCGAGCGCACCGGCAACGTCGACCTGGTGACGCTGGGCATGAACCTGTTCAGCCAGGGCATCGACCCGATGATCGACTTCTCGGAGATCGACGAGATCCGCCGCACCGTCGAGTACTGCACGCAGCTGCCGGTGCACCCGCGGCACCCGTACGCCGGCGACCTGGTCTACACGGCGTTCTCCGGATCGCACCAGGACGCGATCAAGAAGGGCTTCGAGGCCCTGGAGCGCGACGCCGCCGAGGCGGGCAAGACGGTCGACGAGATCATGTGGGGCGTCCCGTACCTGCCGATCGACCCGAAGGACGTCGGCCGCACGTACGAGGCGGTCATCCGGGTCAACAGCCAGTCCGGCAAGGGCGGCGTGGCGTACGTGATGAAGGCCGACCACAAGATGGACCTGCCGCGTCGCCTGCAGATCGAGTTCTCGCGCATCATCCAGGGCAAGACCGACAGCGAGGGCGGCGAGGTCACCCCGGCGCAGATCTGGTCGGTGTTCCAGGACGAGTACCTGCCGACGCCGGACGCGCCGTGGGGCCGTCTGGGGCTGTCCTCGCACCAGACCTCCTCGGTCGACAACGACAAGGACGCCCTCTCGGTCGACATGACCGTGGACGGCGCCGCGGCGACGCTGGACGGCGTCGGCAACGGCCCGATCGACGCGTTCGTGCGGGCGCTGGGCGGCATCGGCTTCGACGTGCGCGTGCTGGACTACACCGAGCACGCGATGAGCGGCGGCGAGGACGCGCGGGCGGTGGCGTACGTCGAGTGCGCCGTCGACGGCCAGGTGCTGTGGGGCGTGGGCGTCGACGAGAACATCGTGCGCGCCTCGCTGAAGGCGGTCGTGAGTGCGGTCAACCGCTCGGCGCGCCAGGCCGGTTGAGGCGATCCCGGGCCGGGTGCGCGCGGACGGCGCGCGCGGCCTGGACGGTGAGACGGTGTGAGGCGGCGGCCCCGGTTTCCGGGGCCGCCGCTTCGGCGTTCGGGATATCCGGTACCCCCAGGCACCTCAGGTACCCCAGGTATCAGGTGCCCCAAGTGCCCCCTGTGGCACGCGAGTAGCGGTCATACGAGTCGAACTGTAGCTCTGTGTGCCTAACTGATGACGTGCCGTGAAAACTGTGCGAGTATCGAACGCGGGAACGCGTTGGCGCGTCGCGGCCGAGGGGTGCAGGGGAGCCACGCCATGGTGGTCATCGTGGGGGTCCGGACACTGCGGACAGTGCTCGACGACGGTGAGTTCTTCTGCCCCGGGTGCGGTGGCGACCGGCGATACCAATATGGCGTGGGACGGCGCTGCCTGGTCGTGTTCGGCATATCCGTGCTGCCTCTGTCCCGCTCGGCGGGAACTGTCGAATGCGCGGTCTGCCGCATGGCGTTCGACCGCACGGTGCTCGAAGTACCCACCGGGCGAAGGCTCACCGTGCTGCTCCGGGACGTGACCCGCGCGCTCGCGGTCGGCGCGCTGGTCGCGGGCGGCGAATCGTCACCGGCCGCGCGGGCGGCGGCAATTGCGGCGGTGCGCGAGGTGGGCGTGCTGGCGTACACGGACGAACTGCTCGGCGCGGACCTGTACGCGCACATAGGCGACGACGACGCGGCCGAGGCCCTGGCCGCGCTGGCGGACCACCTGGCGCCCGAGGGCCGCGCGCGGTTGGTGGCGGTGGGTGCGCGCGTGGCTCTGGCCGACGGGCCGTACCGCACGCTGGAGCTGGACATGCTGCTGTCGGCCGGTGCGCGGCTCGGACTCACGCGGGCCGAGGTGGACCGGGTGCTCGATGAGGCCGCAGGGCACATGCCGCTCTGAACCTGCACTTCGGGGGCCTCGGCGGACCACCTGTCGGTCCCGGGAGTCAATAATGGGGGCATGGGTCTCTACCGCGACGAGGGTGTTGTGCTGCGCACCCAGAAGTTGGGTGAGGCGGACCGCATCATCACCCTGCTGACGCGCGCCCACGGCCGGATAAGGGCCGTGGCGCGGGGGGTACGGCGCACGAAGTCGAAGTTCGGTGCGCGCGTCGAGCCGTTCGCGCACGTCGACGCGCAGTTCTTCGTCAAGGGCAGCGACTTCCCCGGGCGCGGGCTGCCGGCGATCACGCAGGTGGAGACGCTGGGGGCGTACGGCGGCGGGCTGGTCTCGGACTACCCGGCGTACACCGCGGGGACCGCGATACTGGAGACCGCCGAGCGGCTGACCGACCACGAGGGTGAGCCGGCCCTCCAGCAGTACCTGCTGCTCATCGGGGCGCTGCGCACCCTCGCGGCGAAGACCCACGAGCCCGCCCTGGTGCTCGACGCCTTCCTGCTGCGCTCGCTCGCGGTTGCCGGGTACGCGCCGAGTTTCGCCGACTGCGCGCGCTGCGGGCTCCCCGGGCCGCACCGGTTCTTCTCCGTCGCGGGAGGCGGCGTGGTCTGCGGGGACTGCCGCCCGGCCGGATCCGTCGTACCCTCTCCCGAGAGCCTCGACCTGCTCGGCGCACTGCTGACCGGGGACTGGGCCGGTGCCGACGCGAGCGAGCCGCGGTACCGGCGCGAGGGCAGCGGCCTGGTGGCCGCGTATCTGCAATGGCACTTGGAGCGGGGAATCCGCTCGTTGAGACTGGTGGAGCGATCATCGTGAGTGAGGCACGCGGCCGATGGGGCCTGCTCTCCTTCCTGAGGAGGCCGCGGCGGTCGGCGGCGCGGACCGAGGTCCGGCAGCCGCACGAATACCGCGAACCCAAGCCGCACGCCGGCGGTGCGCAGCCGCCGGACTTCCCGCGCGACCTGGTGCCCCGGCACGTGGCGCTGGTCATGGACGGGAACGGCCGCTGGGCCAAGGAGCGCGGGCTGGCCCGCACCGACGGGCACACGGCCGGCGAGGCGTCGCTGTTCGACGTGGTCGAGGGGGCGGCGCAGATCGGTGTCGAGTACGTCTCGGCCTACGCCTTCTCCACCGAGAACTGGAAGCGCTCGCCCGAGGAGGTGCGCTTCCTGATGGGCTTCAACATCGAGACCATCCACCGGCGCATCGACGAGATGGACGACCTGGGCGTACGCATCCGCTGGTGCGGGCGGCGGCCGCGGCTCTGGCAGAGCGTGATCCGCGAACTGGAGATCGCCGAGGAGCGCACCAAGCACAACACGCGCCTCACGCTGGCGATGTGCATCAACTACGGCGGCCGCGCCGAGATCGTGGACGCGGCGGCGGCGCTGGCCGAGGACGTGCGCGCCGGCAAGGTGGATCCGAAGAAGATCGACGAGCAGCTCTTCGCGAGCTACCTCGACGAACCGGACATGCCGGACGTCGACCTGTTCATCCGATCGTCGGGGGAGCAGCGCACCTCGAACTTCCTGCTGTGGCAGTCGGCGTACGCCGAGATGGTGTTCGACGACGTCCTCTGGCCGGATTTCGACCGCACACACATGTGGAAGGCCGTCGAGTCGTACGTCTCCCGCGACCGCCGCTACGGCGGCGCGCTGCCGAACACCGTCGCCGCCGACCCGGCGTCGTCCGCGGATCCGAACCCCCGGTAAACCCGTAGCAAAACGGTCGCGGAACCGGGTGACATTTGCGCGCCGGACGGCCGCCCGGATGCCAGCATGAACGGCATGTCCGAGCAGACCGTGCCCGCCCACGGACCACCGCCGCCCCACGGCGCCCCGGCCGCGAACCCCGAGGCCGCGCACGCCGAGGCCATGTCCTCCGAAGCCACGACCTCCGCGGTTGCGGACTCCGAGGCCGCGACGGCCGACGCGTCCGCGCGTACGCCTGCCTCCGCACCCGCCGCGGGGGCGGGCGCGGGCGTCCCGGGGCAGGTGCGCGGCGGCTCGGGAGCCCCCGCCGCGGCGGCCCGTCCGTGGCGCCCCGGCCAACTCGAACTGTTCGTCGTCGGCTTGCTGGTGCTCCTCGTCGGCCAGTCGTGGATCGTCGACCGGCTCGACACGCGTGCGATCCAGACATGGAGCACGGTCTTCGTCGCGATCGCCGTGCAGGCGCTGCCGTTCCTGGTGCTCGGCACGGTCATCTCGGCGGCGATCACCGCGTTCGTCCCGCCGTCGGTGTTCACCAAGGCACTGCCGCGCAACCCGGCCCTCGCGGTGCCGGTCGCGGGTGCGGCGGGTGCCGTGCTTCCCGGCTGCGAGTGCGCGTCGGTGCCGGTCGCCGGCGGCCTGATGGCCCGCGGCGTGGCGCCGGCCGCCGCGCTGGCCTTCCTGCTCTCCGCTCCGGCCATCAACCCAATTGTCATGACGGCAACGGCTGTTGCCTTCCCCGGCCGACCCGAGATGGTGTTCGCGCGCTTCGCGGCCTCGCTCGCCACGGCCGTCTTCATGGGCTGGCTGTGGGTGCGGTTCGGCAAGGCGGAGTGGCTGCGTATCCCCAAGCGCTTCACCGAGTCGGGTTCCGGGTCGAAGTGGGAGGACTTCCGGACCGGCATGCAGCACGACTTCCTGCACGCCGGAGGCTTCCTGGTGGTCGGTGCCGTCACGGCCGCGACGCTCAACGTCACCGTGCCCAAGGACGTCATCGACGCAGTGTCGGACAACTGGTGGATCGGCATCATCGCCCTGGCGTTCCTGGCCGTCATTCTCGCCGTGTGCTCGGAGGCCGACGCCTTCGTGGCGGCCAGCCTGACGGGCTTCTCGCCCACCGCCAAGCTCGCGTTCATGGTCGTCGGCCCGATGGTCGACGTGAAGCTGATCGCCCTGCAATCGGGCACCTTCGGCAAGGGCTTCGCGGCCCGGTTCTCCAGTGTGACGTTCGTCGTCGCGGTGCTGACCAGCATCGCGGTGGGGTGGTGGCTGCTGTGAAGCGCGACGTCCAGTCGATCGTTCTGGTCCTCATCGGTGCGGCGCTGCTGCGCATCTCGCTCGACGACGCGATGTACCTGAGGTACGTCAAGGAGGGCCTGCGGCCGGCGCTGATCGCCTCCGGGGCGATCCTCCTGGCGCTGGGCGCGGCGGGGGTGGTCCGGGACGGCATCCTGCGCAAGCACGAGCGCACGGAGGCGCACGTACCCGGGCACGACGACCACGACCACGATGCGCACGACGACGACGGCGACGGTCACGACCACAGCAAGGGGCCGCATGTCGCGTGGCTGCTCTGCCTCCCCGTGCTGGCGCTGTTCCTGATCGCGCCCCCGGCGCTCGGCTCGTACACCGCGGAGCGCTCCGACACCACGATCGCGAAGCCGGCCGCCAAGACGGTCGACGCGGGCTTCCCGGCGCTGCCGCCCGGCGACCCGTACGACATGACGCTCGGCGACTTCGGCGTACGCGCGGTCTGGGACCCGGCCGAGACACTCACCGGCCGCAACATCCGGCTCACCGGCTTCGCCACCCCGGGCAAGGACGGCACCTGGTACATCAACCGCCTGGTCATCAGCTGCTGTGCCGCCGACGCGGTGGCCCGCAAGGTCCAGATCCACGGCGTCCCCGCGCCGCCGACGGACACCTGGGTGACCGTGGTGGGCACCTGGCTCAAGACCGGCGAGGCGGCGTCCGAATCCGCCACGCCCGCCCTCACCGCGACCACAGTGGAAACGGTCCCGGCGCCCAAGGAGCCGTACGAGTAGCCAGATCGCCGTCGTAGGGGAAGGGGGAAGTGGAAAGGGGGAAGGGCGTGGCGCGTCGGCATCTCGCCGTCTTGTCGGCTGGTCCGGCGGTGGAGCAACTGGCGGCCTGGCGGCGGGAATGGGATCCCGTGATGGCGGCCGTCGCGCCGCCGCACGTCACGCTCGTCTATCCCGAGGAGACCGCGGACGAGGACCTGCTGCTGGTGCGAGCGCAGGCAGCTTGCGCGCGTACCGCGCCCTTCCGGTTGGGCCTGCGCGGCGTTGTGGCCGAAGAGGCGGGCCGGGGCGGCGTGTTCGTCGCGGTGGACGACGTGGACGGGGCGTGGCAAGCGCTGCGCCTCGACCTGCTGCGCCCGCCGATGACGCGGTATCCCGGCGTCGGGCCGCACGCGACGATCGTGCACCCGCGTACCTCCGACCGCGGGCCGGAGTGCTTCCGAAGCCTCGGCAGTCGGCGGTTGGATGTCGAGGTCGACGTCACCGAGGTGGTGTTCACGGAGACGACCGCGGAGTCGTTCACGGTGCTGCGCCGGTTCCCGTTGCGACGCAACGCCGCCAATTGACCGCGACGTCTGAACCTTTGCCGGGTTCGGGGCCTGTATACAACCAGGCGCACGAACGGGGGAGTCCATGGCGGAGCCCAGGCGGGATGCGGGCGAACTCGACGCGGCCACGGCGGTGGGCCGCCGCAAGCCGGTACGGCGTCGACGGGCGTTCGGTCTCGCGGCGGCCGGCATCGTCCTGGCCGCGTCGGTCGCGGTCGGTGTGTGGCCGCGCGACGACCGCGAACCCCGCGTGCTGCCTGCCCCCACGGCCCCCGCGCCTCCGGGGGTGCCGCTGTCCTCCCCATGGCAGTGGACGCCGCGCGGCGCGCTGAGTGCCGACGCCGCGTTCCGCGACGCGATCGCACGGCGCATGACGAGCGAGACGCGGTTGGCCATGGAGCTGGAGATATCCGGCGTGCCGGTCCGTACGGCGGTGTGGTTCGCGGACGACACCGCGGCCGGCCGCATCGTGGTCGCCGGGATCAGCCCGGTTCCAGAGGCGGTCACCGGGGTGGGGCATCCGTACGCGGATCGCAGCGAGGTCGTGGTCTGGGTGGGGCCGCCGCGAGCGCCGGTCGGCGAACTAGCCGCGTCCGGGCCCGTGATGGAGCCGGTGGGTCCGTCGGTCAGCCGCCTGCTGACCTCCGATCGCGGTTCGTGGCTGCTGGTGGTGACCGCGCCGAGTGTCGACTCCGCACAGGTGTCGTGGTCGGCGAAGTTCGGCGCGCAGGGACCGGAGCCGCGCGTGTGGGAGCCACTGGCCGCCCATGAGGGTGTCGTGTTGGAGAAGGCGCCTGGGCCGGTACCGACGGCCCGCCTGCTGCTGGCCTCGGGCGGTGCCACCGTCGTGGACACTCCTGTTGTCGAGGACAGTTTCGACGTCACCGAGATGTCGCGGGTCTTGGAGACGCCGCCGCCCGCGTCCCTGCCTCCCGTGGCGGGTCTGGACGAGCGGGAGCGCATGGGCGCGGATTGGGCGGTGGGGCAGGTGGCCGCTCTCGTCGGGGCGGACCCGCGTACGGTGACGGCCGCGTTCGTGTGGCGCGGCGAGGCTGCCGGTGAGGGGCGTCCCGCACGGCGGCTGGTGCTGCGGCTCGGGCTGCCCGGCGGCGCCGGATTTGTCGCGGCGGTGACCGAGTCCTCCGACAGCGAGGGCGGCGTCCACCGGCAGTTGGGCTTGGCACCGGTGCGACGGGGGGCCGTCGAGGGGGTGTTCGCGTGGGCGGACGTCCAGCGGACCGCAGAGGGCGTCGACGGTGCGGTCCACGTCGTGACGCCCGGTGCGAGCGGCGCAGTGGTGGAGGTGCGTGGCGGCGGGGCACCCCAGGCCGCGGTACGCACGGGCGGCGACGGGCAGGCCGAGGTGGCGGTGTCGGGGCACATCGTGGTCGACCCCGGTGCGGAGGTCGTGATCACGGTGCCGGGCCGTCCGGCGTGGCGGGTGGCGTTGGCGGACCTGACGGACCCGTTCGATCTCCGGTAGCTCCGGTAGCTCCGGTAGCTCCCGGGCTGCCGGGCGTGGCGGCACCGCGGGACGGCGGCGGGCAGGTCTGCGGGCAGTGCGGTGCGTCGTGCGCTGTCAGCCGCGGGCGGCCAGGGTGCAGGGGCCGCAGGTGCCGAAGATCTCCAGTTCGTGCGAGACGTCCGTGAATCCGTGTTCGGCGGCGATGCGGCCCGCCCAGCGCTCGACGGCCGGGCCCTCGACCTCGACGGTGCGGCCGCAGACGCGGCAGACCAGGTGGTGGTGGTGCCCCTGGCTGCACCGGCGGTAGACCGCCTCGCCGTCCTGGGTGCGCAGCACGTCGACCTCGCCGGCGTCGGCGAGGGACTGGAGCGTGCGGTAGACCGTCGTCAGGCCGACGGATTCGCCGCGCTGCTTGAGCAGGTCGTGCAGGTCCTGTGCGCTGCGGAAGTCCTCCACCTCGTCCAGCAGGCTGGACACGGCCGTGCGCTGCCGCGTCGACCTGCCACGGGCCGGGCTGTTCGCGGTGGTCACCGGGGCTCCTCCTCGACGTGCGGCTTCTCGACGGCGTCCGGGGCGCGGCGCGTCCCCGACATTGTGCCGGAAGCGGCGGTGTCGCCGTCGGGCCGCGGGGCGGCGCCGACGTGGAGGTCGTCCTGCGGGACGCCGCCGAGGGCGTCGCGCTCGGCGATGGAGTCGGCGGCGAGTGCGGCGCGTCGCGCACGGCGGTGGTTGAGCGGCGCCGCGACCACGCCGACCACGACGAACAGGCCGATGGCGAGGAGCACGATCGTCGCCCCCGGCGGTGCCTCGACGTAGTAGGTGAGCGTGGTGCCGGAGACGGACACGACCACGCCGATGCCGATCGAGGCCGCCGCGGTGAGGGCGAAGTTGCGGGTGAGCTGCTGCGCGATCGCGACCGGCACCACCATCAGGGCGCTGACCAGCAGCAGGCCGACGACGCGCATGGCGACGGTGACGGTCACCGCGGCGGTCACCGCGATCAGGAGGTTGAGCGTACGGACGGGCAGGCCCGTGACGCGGGCGAACTCCTCGTCCTGGCACACCGTGAAGAGGGGCCGCCGCAGGCCGATGGTCACCGCGAGCACCGCGATCGCGAGGATGACGATCACCCGGAGGTCGTCCTCGGACACGGAGGTGAGCTGGCCGAAGAGGTACGCGTCGAGGTTCGCCCCCGAGTCGGACTGGCTCGCGAGCATCACACCGCCCGCGATGCCGCCGTAGAACAGGACGGACAGCGCGACGTCGCCGCTGACCTTGCTGCGTTCGCGGATCAGCTCGATCGCCACCGCACCGGCGGCCGCGGTGATCACCGCGAAGAGCACGGGGGACCCGTTGAGCAGCAGGCCGAGTCCGACGCCGGTGAGTGCCACGTGGCCGATGCCGTCGCCCATGAACGCCTGGCGGCGCTGCACGAGGTAGACGCCGACGGCGGGTGCGGTCATGCCGACGAGCAGCGCGGCGAGCAGCGCGCGCTGCATGAACTCGTACTGGAGCAGGCTCACGTCGGCAGTCCTGGGTGTGTGGCGGTGATCGGGGAGAGCAGGGCCGTGGGACGGCTGGTCATGAGAGCAGCCCGGGCCTGGCGGAGTGGTGGTCGTCGGCGTGCGGGTGCACGTGGTCGTGGCCGGGCAGCGCGTGCTGGCCGGTCGCGGGGGGCGGTGCGCCGTCGTGGCACACGCAGCCCTCGCGCAGCACCACGGCCCGGTCGATCAGCGGTTCGAGCGGGCCGAGTTCGTGCAGCACCAGCAGCACCGAGCGGCCTTCCTCCTGCTGGCGGCGCAGCGTCTCGGCGAGGACTTCCTGGCTGGCGAGGTCCACACCGGCCATCGGCTCGTCCATGATCAGCAGGTCGGGGCGTCGGGCGAGGGCGCGCGCGATGAGCACGCGCTGCTGCTGGCCGCCCGACAGCGCGTCGATGCCGTCGCGGGCGCGGTCGAGCATGCCGACCGCGGCGAGTGCCTCGTCGACGGCGGTGCGGTCGTCCCCGCCGAGGCGGAACATCCGGCGCCGGGTCAGGCGTCCGGACGCGACGACCTCGCGCACGCTCGCGGGTACCCCGGCCGCGGCGGTGGTGCGCTGCGGGACGTAGCCGACGCGCGACCAGTCGCGGAACTTCGCGTACGGCGTCCCGAACAGTTCGATGTGTCCGCCGGTGAGCGGCACCAGGCCGACGAGGGTGCGGACCACCGTGGACTTGCCGGAGCCGTTGGCGCCCAGCAGGGCGACCACCTCGCCGCGGTCCACCTTGAGGTCGACGCCGCGCAGCACGGTCCGGCCGCCGAGGGCGGCGGTGCCGCCGGTCAGGCGTACGGCGGGGGGCGTGGTGGGGGCGGCTATGCCGGTGTCGGTCATCGTGGCACCACCCTGGCACGGGGTCGGGTCACCCGCATCGGCGCGCTGCCCCGGACCGCCGGGCTGCGCGGGGATCTGTCCCTGCTTCTGTCCTTGCTTCCGAGGTGGGCTCACGAGCATGAGAGGGCCTTCCGCAGGGCGTCGAGGTTGGCGCGCATGACGGAGAAGTAATCGCCCTTGCCCTCGTCCTTGATTCCCTCGATCGGGTCCAGGACGCCGGTCGCGACGCCGGTGTCGCGGGCCAGCGTCTCGGCGGTCTTCGGGCTCGCCAGCGTCTCGAAGAAGATCGTGGTGACGCCCTTCTCCTTCACCAGCTTCTGGAGCTCGGCGATGCGGGCGGGGGCCGGCTCGGACTTGGGGTTGACGCCGTTGACGGCGATCTCGTGCAGTCCGTAGCGCTCGGCGATGTAGCCGAAGGCGGCGTGGCTGGTCACGAACTCCTTGCGCTGACAGGTCGCCAGGCCGGTCTTGTACTCGTTGTCGAGGGCGTCGAGCTTGCCCTTCAGGTCGGCGGCGCGGTTGCGGTAGTCCTGCGCGTGCGCGGGGTCGGCCTGGGCGAGCGTCTCGGCGACGCCGTTCGCGACGGTGGCCAGGCGGGTCGGGTCGAGCCACAGGTGCGGGTCGCCGCCGTCGTCGACGGCGTGGTCGTGGCCGTCGTCCGCGCTGTGCTCCTCCTCCGCGTGGCCTTCCTCGCCGGCGTGCTCGGAACCGTCGACCTCGGTGCCGTGCTCCTCCAGCGGGCTGAGCGCGCTCGCGTCGACGGTGTGCTTGGGCTTGTTCTGGTCGACGGCCTTGTCGACCGCGGGCTGGAAGCCCTTGAGGTACAGGACGACGTCGGCGTCCGAGACGCTCGCCACCTGCTTGGCGGTCAGTTCGAGGTCGTGGGGCTCGACACCGGCCTTGGTCAGGTTGGTGATCCTGACCTCGGGGCCGCCGACCTGCTGGGCGACGAACTTGAGGGGGTAGAACGACGCGACGACGTCCACGGAACCGCTGCCGGTCGCCTCGGCCTTGTCGTCCGTGCCGCACGCGGTGAGCAGCAGCGCGGACGCGGTGGTCGCGGCAAGCAGGGACACGGGGACGGCGCGGCGTATGTTCATGACAATCATTCTCAACTTAGATGACAATGATTGTCAATTGCGGACGACTGCGGCGAAGCCGTGCGGACGCCCGGGGCGATGCCGTGCGGGCGCGTGGGCCTGCGCCATTGCGGGTGATTACGACGTGGCCTCGGTACTCCGCGCGCCGGTACCCTGTGCGAACACCGTCACTGACCGCATCGTCGCACCGAAGAGAGCATTGTGGCCGCCGACAAGATCGACACCATCGTCCAGCTGAGCAAGCGTCGCGGGTTCGTCTACCCGTGCAGTGAGATCTACGGCGGCCAGCGGGCCGCGTGGGACTACGGACCGCTCGGCGTGGAGCTCAAGGAGAACATCAAGCGCCAGTGGTGGCGCTCGATGGTCACCTCGCGCGACGACATCGTCGGACTGGACTCGTCGGTCATCCTCGCGCGCGAGGTGTGGGAGGCGTCGGGCCACGTCGAGGCGTTCGTCGACCCGCTGACCGAGTGCACCTCGTGTCACAAGCGCTACCGCGCCGACCACCTCGAGGAGGCGTACGAGGCCAAGCACGGCCGCCCGCCGGCCAACGGCCTCGCCGACGTCAACTGTCCGAACTGCGGCACCAAGGGCGCGTTCACCGAGCCGAAGCTGTTCAACGGGCTGCTCCAGACGTACCTCGGCCCGGTGCAGGACGAGTCGGGCCGCGCGTTCCTGCGCCCGGAGACCGCGCAGGGCATCTTCGTGAACTACAAGCTCGTGCAGGAGAGCGCCCGCAAGAAGCCGCCGTTCGGCATCGCGCAGGTCGGCAAGAGCTTCCGCAACGAGATCACGCCGGGCAACTTCATCTTCCGCACGCGCGAGTTCGAGCAGATGGAGATGGAGTTCTTCGTCAAGCCGGGCGAGGACGAGCAGTGGCACGAGTACTGGCTCCAGGAGCGCTGGAACTGGTACACGGGCCTCGGGCTGCGCGAGGAGAACATGCGCTTCTTCGAGCACCCGAAGGAGAAGCTGTCGCACTACTCGAAGCGGACCGCCGACATCGAGTACCGCTTCCAGTTCGGCGGCAGCGAGTTCGGTGAGCTCGAAGGCGTCGCGAACCGCACCGACTTCGACCTGTCGACGCACTCCAAGCACTCCGGCACCGACCTCTCCTACTTCGACCAGGAGACGAAGGAGCGCTGGATGCCGTACGTCATCGAGCCGGCGGCCGGGGTGAACCGGGCGATGCTCGCGTTCATGCTCGACGCGTACAACGAGGACGAGGCGCCCAACGCCAAGGGCGTCATGGAGAAGCGCGTCGTCATGCGCCTCGACCCGCGCCTGTCGCCGGTGAAGGCCGCCGTGCTGCCGCTCTCGCGCAACACCGACCTGTCGCCCAAGGCGCGCGGCCTCGCCGCCGACCTGCGGCAGTTCTGGAACGTCGACTTCGACGACGCGGGCGCCATCGGCCGCCGGTACCGCCGCCAGGACGAGATCGGCACGCCGTTCTGCATCACCGTCGACTTCGACACGCTCGAGGACAACGCGGTCACCATCCGGGACCGCGACACCATGGGCCAGGAGCGCGTCTCGCTCGACCGCGTGCGCGAGTACCTGGCGCCGCGCCTGCTGGGCTGCTGAGCGCCCGCTCCGCCGTACCCGGGCCCCGGGTTCCGCGCCGCCACTCGACGGCGGCACGGAGCCCGGGGCCTTCGGCGTACCCGGGCGGCTGCCGTGCCCGGTGCGCCGGGTGCGCCCGGTGTGCGGCGGGTGCCTCGGTCACTTTGAAGTGCCTACTTCCGCGCGGCCCGCGCGGGGCGCACGATGTTCCCAGGTGCCAATAGGCACCAAAAGGAACTGAGGGGCCCATCAGGAACCGGGTCCCGTGCCACGAGGAGGCAGCCGTCATGGCCACCACGACCCACGACTTCTCCGCCGTCGCCGACGATTTCCTGCGTACGGTCTCCGAGATCAAGTACGCCACGATGACCACCGTCGACAGCCTGGGACGCCCGCGGGCGCGCGTACTGCTGCCGATCTGGGAGATCGTCGACGGCAGGCCGGTCGGCTGGCTCGCGAGCTACCCGACGCGGATCAAGAAGGCCCATCTCGCGGCGAACCCGCACTCGACCCTGTCGTACTGGGCCCCGTCGCAGAACACGGCATCGGCGGACGCCGTCACGTCCTGGACCGAGGACCCGGAGGTCAAGCGGGCGGTCTGGGACCTGTACCGGAAAGGCAGTCCGCGCGGCGTGGGGTACGACCCACGCGCGTACTGGCGGCAGGGACCCGACGACCCCGGCTACCACCTCCTCCGCTTCGACCCGTTCCGCGTCCAGGTGATGTCGGGGCGCGACCTGGCGACGGGCCGTCCGGCCCGGATCTGGGTCGCGGATCCGGTCGCGGCAGGGAGGTGAGTGCGGTGCCGTGTCAAGCGCGTCCGCGCGATTCCCCAGTGCTGTCAACCCGCTGGTAGCCTCCTCGCCCGGCCGCGAATCCCATTGCCCCACTCGGGATTTCGCGGCCGGGACGATGCCGCCGCCCGCCTTCCCGACATGTCGGAAAGCAGGCGGCGACCAACGGGGGAGGTTCATCCAGAACGTGGCAGACGTGCCCTTTACCAAGGCGTACCGGACGCACTACGCCGCCGTGCTCAGGTACGTGCTGCGCAGGACCGACGACCCCGAGAGTGCGCAGGACGTCGTGGCCGAGGTGTTCGCCGCCGCGTGGCGCCGCCGGGACACGTGGCTCGGGCTCGTCGAGACCGAGCAGCTGATGTACCTCTACCGCACGGCCCATCTGACCGTGCGGAACGCCAACCGCACGCAGTCGCGGCTCACCAGGCTCTTCCAGCGCGCGCAGCGCGATCCGCTGACCGCCCCCGCGCCCCGGGCCGACGAGGACGAGACGGCCCAGGAGGTCCTCGCCCGGGCCGGGGCCGCGCGTGCGTACGCCGCGCTGTCGCCCGGCGACCGCGAGGTGCTGGCGCTGATCGCCTGGGAGGGACTGGCCGCCCGCGATGTCGCCAAGGTACTCGGACTGCGTACTGTCGACGCCGCGCATTCCCGGATACACCGGGCGCGCAAGAATCTTGAGCGCGGCCTGGCGGACGCGGACGCCAACGGCGATGCGCCCGCCCCGAGTGCGGCGGGGAGAGGCGTATGACGCGGGACGGCGGCGGTGACGAGGCCGCGATCCGTGCGCTGCTCGGCGGCATCGACCCCGCCGGAGCGCCCGAGTACGCGGAGTTGCTGCGCGCCCCGGTCCCGGCGCTGTCCTTCGACGCCGAGGCGGGCCCGGCCCGAGCGCGCCGCGTGCGGCGGTTCTCGTGGCGCGTCCGATGGGCGTTGGCCGGTGTGGTGGCGGTGTTCGCCGGAGCCGGGGGAGTGGCCGTCGGGTGGGACGACTGGGCTGCCCGGCCCGAGCACAAGAACTCGATGCGGTGCTACTCGGACACCGACCTCAGCCGCGGGGACGAGTTCCACGGCACGCATGTCAGTTACGGCCGCAGCGGGAACGCGACGGCCCACCCGGGGACGCAACTCCTCGACATCTGCTCGTCGATGTGGCGGAACGGCTCGCTCGCTCCCGGGGTCCATCTCCGGGAGGGTGATCCGGAAAGCAATCTGCCGGTTCCGCCGATCCTCGTGTGCGTGGTCGACGGGTACGTGTCCGGGATTCCCGCCTTCCACGGCGAGACGTGCGCGTCGCTGAAGCTGCGGGCCTGGTCGGCCGGATAACCGTGCGTACGCGGCCCTCTCCGGCCCGGCGGCGAGTGCCACCGGGCCGGATTGCGGTCAGGAGGCGGCGTCCTGCGCCCGCAGGCGCGCGCGGGCCTCCATCAGGGCGAAGCCCAGGAGGTTGAGGCCCTGCCAGTGCTCCGGCTCGTCGGCGTACGCCTCCTTGGCCGACAGGCCGATGCCCCAGATACGGTCCCGAGGGCTGGCCTCCACCAGCACCCGCGTGTTGGTGCCGAGCAGGTACGCGCGCAGCGCCGGGTCCTGCCCGAACTTGGCGACGTTGCCCGCGACGACCAACTCGAACCGGCCCGCGAGCCACGTGGCTTCGTCGAAGTCGCGCACCTGGCGGCCCACGGCTTTCGCCGTCTTCGGGTGCTTGGCCGCGACCGCACGCTTCTCCGCCTCGGCGTCACCGAACATGCGGGCCTTCCCGGCCATCATCCAGTGCTCGGCGGTCGCGTACGTCACGCCGTCGACCGTGAACGGCGAGGGCCACCACTGGCTGAGACACCCGGCCCCCAACGAACCGTCGGCCTGCGGCTGGTGGCCCCAGAAGTGCAGGAAGCGTACGCGCCGACCCGTCGCGACGAGCGCCTTCAGGCTCGCCACGTCGCGCGGTTCCGGGATCGCGTCCGTGTCCGGCACCGCGTCGTGAGCTTCCTCGTGGGCTGCCGCGTGAGCCGATTCGGGCTGTGATTGCGCGTTCATTTCTCCCCGCCTCCGAATGTTCGCGACGTTCGCGATGGTCGCTGCCACGCCGACCGAGCCATCGTGGCAGCCCGCGCCGACCACGGGCCACCGGTTTTTCTCGCTATGAGAACAACAAGATGGCAGGGCGACCGGAACACGGCCTGAGACGCAGCCTGAGACGCAGCCTGAAACGGGGACTGAGACGCAGCCTGAAACGCGGACTGAGACGCGGACTGAAACGGGGACGGGAATGCAGTGGACCGGGTGGGCGACAATGGGTGGATCCGTCGTAGCCGACCAGGAGCGATCCGCCATGACCCCGACCGGGATCCCCACCGCCGAGACCCGTCCGGCGGCGACCGAGTTCGCGCCGCTGCGGCTCGGACCTGTCGAGGTGTGGCCGCCGGTCGTGCTCGCGCCGATGGCGGGCATCACCAACGCCCCGTTCCGCACGCTGTGCCAGGAGCAGGCGGAGCGCGCGACCGAGGCACGCCCGGCAGGCCTGTACGTCAGCGAGATGATCACCACGCGCGCGCTGGTCGAACGCGACGACAAGACCATGCGGCTCATCCGCTTCGCCGAGACCGAGCGCCCGCGCAGCATCCAGCTGTACGGCGTCGACCCGGACGTCGTCGGCCGCGCCGCCGCGATGATCGTCGACGAGGACCTCGCCGACCACATCGACCTCAACTTCGGCTGCCCGGTGCCCAAGGTCACCCGCAAGGGCGGCGGCTCGGCGCTGCCGTACAAGCGCAACCTGCTGCGCGACATCCTGCGTTCGGCGGTCAAGAACGCCCGGCACCTGCCCGTCACCATGAAGATGCGCAAGGGCATCGACGACGAGCACCTGACGTACCTCGACGCCGGCCGCATCGCCCAGGACGAGGGCATCACCTGGGTCGCGCTGCACGGCCGCACCGCGCAGCAGCACTACGGGGGCACCGCCGACTGGTCCTCGATCGCCCGCCTCAAGGAGTCCGTCGACATCCCGGTCCTGGGGAACGGCGACATCTGGGACGCCGACGACGCGCTGCGCATGCTGCGCGAGACCGGCTGCGACGGCGTGGTCGTCGGCCGCGGCTGCCTCGGCCGGCCCTGGCTCTTCCGGGACCTGGTGTCGGTCTTCGAGGACAGCGACGAGCGGGCGCGCCCCGCCCTGCGCGAAGTCGCCGCGGTGATGCGCAGGCACGCCGAACTGCTCGGCGCCTGGATGGGCGAGGAGCGCGGCGTCACCGACTTCCGCAAGCACGTCGCCTGGTACACCAAGGGGTTCTCGGTGGGCTCGGAGATGCGCCGCGGCCTCGCGATGGTCGGCAACCTCGCCGAACTCGACGAACTCCTCGGCGGCCTGCACCTGGACCAGCCGTGGCCGGCCGGCGCCGACGGCCCCCGGGGCCGCACCGCCGGGGGCAAGAAGGTCGTGCTCCCCGAGGGCTGGCTCGACGACCCCGAGTGCGCGACGCCGCCGTCCGACGCCGAACTCGACCACTCCGGCGGCTGACCGGACGTGGACGGACGCGCGGTTCCCGACCGCCGCCGACCCGCTACCGGGTGCGCGGACGCGTGAACCAGGCCTTCGCCTCGGCGGTGGCCAACCGCGCGATGAGCACGCCCTGGACGACGGCCCCGACCAGCAGCTGCGGCTGACCTTGTGCCGCACGGCTGAGCGCGACCAGGATGCCGAGGCTCGCACAGACGATGGCCCCGATCTGCACACCCCGGCGCCCTGTCCCGAACCGCAGCGCCAGCACGAACGCGACGATATTGGTGATGGACGCCCCGAGCACGAACCCGGCGGTGCGGGCCGATTGGTCGGCGGCACCGGCGACGACGGCCACGGCGAAGGTGAGGCCGAACAGGATGTAGACCATGGTGCGCGCGGTCCGCACCGACTTCGGCATCTCGACCGGGTACGGCAGCGGCTGCCCGAAGCCAGGCCCGACGTGCGGAGGGTACGGCTGGTGCCCGTAGGGCCCGTACCCGTAGGGCGCCTGACCGTACGGCGCTTGGCCATAGGGCGCCTGGCCATAGGGCGGCTGAACGTTCGGCTGGCCGCCGTACGACTGCGGGTACGGCTGCCCGTGCTGGAACTGTCCGGGCTGTTGCTGCTGGGGCTGCCCGTGCTGGGGCTGCTCCGGGTACGGCGACTGCGGGTGCGGCTGCCGGGGACCGGGGGACTCGGACATCTGCGGATCGGACATTCACGCGATGGTAGGCGCCAGACCCCCCTGCCGCCGTCGGCAGGTTTGGATGCGCCGACGTGCCGGGGTGCTCACGTGGCGTGATCCTGGTGTGAGGGCATGCCCGACCGACGCGGGCGGGTACGCTCCCGGCCATCAGGGCAATTGGGCCGCGCGGGTACCGCCGGTTCTTGCGCGGAGCCTCCCTCGGCTCCGCGGCGGCGGTCACGCGGCTCTCCGTCGTGCGCGAGGGGGATACCCGTGCCGAACACCCCGAAATACGTCTACGCCTTCGCCGAGGGCAACAAGGACCTCAAGGACCTGCTCGGCGGCAAGGGCGCCAATCTGGCGGAGATGAGCAACCTCGGGCTGCCCGTGCCGCCCGGGTTCACGATCACGACCGAGGCCTGCCGCGCCTACCTCGCCGAGGGCGAGGAGCCGGTCGGCCTGCGCGGCGAGGTCGAAGGCCACCTGGCCGCGCTCGAGGAGCGCATGGGCCGCAGGCTCGGGCAGCCGGACGACCCGCTGCTGGTGTCCGTGCGGTCCGGTGCCGCGTTCTCGATGCCGGGCATGATGGACACCGTCCTCAACATCGGCCTGTCGGACGCGTCCGTCGACGGACTGGCCGCCCAGGCCGGCGACGAGCGCTTCGCGTGGGACTCCTACCGGCGCCTCATCCAGATGTTCGGGAAGACCGTCCTGGGTGTGGACGGCGAGCTTTTCGAGGAGCGGCTGGAGTCGGCCAAGCACGCCAAGGGCGCCGCGTCCGACCTGGACCTGGACGCGGCGGACCTGCGGTCCCTCGTCGCCGCGTACAAGGAACTCGTCGCCAAGGAAGCCGGCCAGGACTTCCCGCAGGACCCGAGGACCCAGCTCGACCTGGCCGTCCGCGCGGTCTTCTCGTCCTGGAACGGCGAGCGGGCGCGGCTGTACCGCAGGCAGGAGCGCATCCCGGACGACCTGGGCACCGCGGTCAACATCGTCGCGATGGTGTTCGGCAACCTGGGCGCCGACTCCGGCACCGGGGTCGCCTTCACCCGCGATCCGGCGACCGGCAAACAGGGGGTGTACGGCGACTACCTCGCCAACGCGCAGGGGGAGGACGTCGTCGCGGGCATCCGCAACACCGTGTCGCTCGCCGACCTGGAACGCCTCGACAAGGCCTCGTACGACCAACTCCTCGCCATCATGGGCACCCTGGAGGACCACTACCGGGACCTGTGCGACATCGAGTTCACCATCGAGCGCGGCACGCTCTGGATGCTCCAGACCCGCGTCGGCAAGCGCACCGCCGAGGCCGCGTTCCGCATCGCCGCGCAACTCGTCGACCAGGGGCTCATCGACGAGGACGAGGCGCTGCGCCGCGTCACGGGGGCGCAGCTCGCCCAGCTGATGTTCCCCCGGTTCGCCGAGCGGGCCGACGGATCCGGCGACGACGACGGGGATTTCCGGCCGATCGCGCGGGGCATCGCGGCCTCGCCCGGCGCGGCCGTGGGACGCGCGGTCTTCGACCAGGACACCGCCGTGGAATGGGCGAGCAACGGCGACCGGGTGATCCTGGTGCGCCGCGAAACGACCCCGGACGACCTCGCCGGGATGGTCGCCGCCGAAGGGATCCTCACCAGCCGCGGCGGCAAGACCTCGCACGCCGCGGTGGTCGCGCGCGGTATGGGCAAGACCTGCGTGTGCGGGGCCGAATCGCTCGCCGTCGACCTCGGACGACGCCGGTTCACCGCTCCCGGCGGGGTCGAGGTCACCGAAGGGGACGTGATCTCCGTCGACGGCACGAGCGGCTGCGTCTACCTCGGGGAGGCACCCGTCGTCCCCTCCGCGGTCGTCGACTACTTCGAGGGCCGGACGGCCCCGTCCGACGGCGAGGCCGACGCGCTGGTGCCTGCCGTGCACCGGATCATGGCGCACGCCGACGCGCGCAGGCGCCTGCGGGTGCGCGCCAACGCCGACACCGGTGAAGACGCCGAACGCGCACTGCGGTTCGGGGCCGAGGGCATCGGTCTGCTGCGCACCGAGCACATGTTCCTCGGGGAACGGCGCAAGCACGTCGAGCGCCTGGTGCTGGCCGACACCGACGACGGCCGGACCGCCGCGCTGGAGGCGCTGCTGCCGCTCCAACGCCGGGACTTCGCGGCGGTGCTCGCCGCGATGGACGGACTCCCGGTGACGATCCGCCTCCTCGACCCGCCGCTGCACGAGTTCCTGCCGGACCTGACCGACCTCTCGGTGCGCGTCGCCCTCGCCGAGGCCCGCGGTGCGGAGGACGCCGACGACCGGGCCCTGCTGGACGCCGTGCGCAGGCTGCACGAGCAGAACCCGATGCTCGGCCTGCGCGGCGTGCGGCTCGGACTGGTGATCCCCGGGCTGTTCGCGATGCAGATCCGGGCGATCGCCGAGGCGGCCGCCGAGCGGGTCCGCGAGGGCGGCACACCGCACGCCGAGATCATGGTCCCGCTCGTCGGCGGCGTCCAGGAGCTGGAGATCATCCGCGACGAGGCGCACGCGGTCTTCGCCGCGGTGGCCGAGGAGACCGGGGCCGAGGTGTCGTTCCCGGTGGGCACGATGATCGAGCTGCCGCGGGCGGCGCTGACCGCAGGGCAGATCGCGGAGGCCGCCGAGTTCTTCTCCTTCGGCACCAACGACCTCACCCAGACGACCTGGGGGTTCTCCCGCGACGACGTCGAGGCGTCGTTCTTCACCGCCTACCTGGACGCCGGCATCTTCGGGGTCTCCCCGTTCGAGACGCTGGACCGGGACGGGGTGGGCCGACTCGTCGCCCTCGCGGTGTCGGAGGGCCGTGCCACGCGCCCGGACCTCGCGCTCGGCGTGTGCGGCGAGCACGGCGGCGATCCGGAGTCGGTGCGGATCTTCCACGACGTGGGGCTCGACTACGTCTCGTGCTCGCCGTTCCGCCTGCCCGTGGCCCGCCTGGAGGCCGGTCGCGCCGCGGTCGCCCAGGACGGCGGGAAGGCCGGAGGAGACACGCGCTGACCTGGCGGTCGGTCGGTTTTGGTGGAGTTGGCCGCAATACGCAGGTGTTGCGGCCACTCTTGAAACCGGGCCGCGAGGACGCTCTACAGTGATCTCGTGCCGAAGATACGTGCTGCATCCGTCGCCGAGCACCGCGCCATGCAACATGCCGCGCTGCTCGATGCCGCCCGTGCGCTTCTGGACGAGGGCGGGTTCGCCGCACTGACCTTCCCCGCCCTCGCGGAACGCACCGGCCTTGCCCGCTCCTCCGTGTACGAGTACTTCCGATCGCGGGCCGCGGTCGTCGAAGAGCTGTGCGCCGTGGACCTCCCGGCCTGGGTGGCCGAGGTCGAGGACGCCATGGCCGCGGTCGAGGACCCGGCCGGGAAGATCGCCGCCTACGTCAACCGCCAGCTGGAGTTGGTCGGCGACCGCACGCACCGTGTGGTCGTCGCCATCTCCACCGGCGAACTGGACGCCAACGCCCGCGAGCGCATACGTGCCGCGCACGGCCGGATCGTCGAACTGGTCGTGAGCGCGCTCGCCGACCTGGGCCACCCCGACCCGATGCTGGTCGCCTCGCTCGTGCAGGGCATGGTCGACTCCGCGGTACGCCGCATCGAGTGCGGCGCCGACGGCGTTGAGGTCACCGCCGCGACGCTCGGCCTCGTGCTGGGCGGCGTGGCGGAGGTCCGCCTGCCGGTGCGGGCGGAGCCCGCCGAGGACGCCCCCGCCGACACCCTCGGCGAGCTCGGACCGGACGCCGGACCGGATGCCGGGCTTGACGGCAGTGCCGACGGCGCCCCGCTGCGGGCGGGCGCCTGACGTACCGCGCCGCGGTGCCGGACGGCGTCGTGGTGATGTGCGGTGCGGCGATGGACGACGCCCCGCCGATCCGCGCGCCCGCACGCTCGTCGCACCGGTCGGCCGCGGCGGAGTGGGCAGCGGACCGTGCGGCGGATACAGGCGCACGCCGGTACCCCGCAGCAGCTTGAGCGGATCCCGGTAGTCGGGCGCACCCTGCGCGGCGGCGCCGGACGGGCCGTCGACGAGCCCCCAGTGCAGGCACGCAACTGCGGCACAGTGCGACGGCCCCGCCGACAGCGTGCCGAGCACGGAGCCCGTGCCGACCGCGGTGCCCGGGGCCACGGACGCCGCGACCGGCTCGTACGTCGTGAGCCGCCGGTCGTGCCGCACGGTCACGACGCCCTTCCCCGCGATGACGCCGGCGAACTCGACGATGCCCGCGCCGGCGGCGCGCACCGGCTGCCCGGCCGTGCCCGCGAGGTCGACACCGCGATGGCCGGGAAGCCAGTCGCGGTCCGGCGGGGCGAACAGGTGCACGACGACCGGGCGGGGGTCGAGCGGCCACACCCACGTCGCGGCCGGACGCGGTGGCACGAGCGGCGGCGGAACCGCCCGGGAGGCCGCCAGCGCGGGCAGCCCGATCCCGGCCGTCGCGACGACGCAGACCGCGAGCGCGGCGAGCCCCGCACGCGCGGGCGGCCGGACAGCCGCTCGGGCCCTCGGCGCACGGTGCGCACGGTGGGCTCGGCGCCGGAACGCCGGATCGGTGCCGCGCCCGGCCGGCCGCACGACGGCCCGCCGGAACATCCGCCGCAGCGGGCGCCCGGGAGGACGGCGGTGGCCGGCGCGACGGCGCACGCGGCCGTGCGCGGAACCGCGGACGGTCCCCGGGGCGGACCCGTGGGCGGAAGTCGGGACAGGACCCGGGACAGGACCCGGGACGGAACCCGGGACGGAACCCGGGGCAGAACCCTGTGCCATGCCATGAACGGAACCGTGCGCGGGACGACGGGCTGCGGCGGAGCTGTGAGGCGTCATGGATCGAGCGTGCGCGTTCTCGCGGACCCCGCCGACCACGCGACCAAGATCTGTGGAAGACCGCAGAAGCGGTCCGCGGCCGGTGGACAAACCAGCCCTGCCGCGAGCCGAACCCGCGATCATCGGTGACCGTGACGGGGCGGCTCCCAAGGACCGCATTCGCAGATCAGCGCTCCGGGGATACGTCCGTTGGACGGGCCTGGGGCGATCGAACCGCCTCGGCCTCTGAGCGGTGACCGGCTCGAAGTGGGCGGCCGGGGCGACGGATCCCGGTGACCGACCGGCGTGGTCCGACGGTCGCCCGGCGGTCCGTTCGGCGCCTCGACGGAGGTCTCCGCGGGGCCCGTTCGGTGGCCCTGGTTCGGTGGTTGGCCCCGTGGTCGTCGGGTCCCGTACACTTCGGACAGCGGCCCGGCTCTCCGGGTCGACTTCGCACGCCCACCTTCGGGCCCTCCGGCTCTCCACCGGTCACCTCGTGACCAGCGGAAGTCGATGCCGGGTTCGGTGGGACACCTCTCGGTCCGGGGGCCTGGCCCCCGGCGCGGTGTCACGGGCGTCAGGCGCGCGGACACCCGTCGGCGCGGACAACCGAGCAGGCCCCGTGCACGTTTCGCGGGGCGTACCACGAGGAGTACGGCCATGGCCGTCGTCACGATGCGGGAGCTGCTTGAGAGCGGCGTCCACTTCGGGCACCAGACCCGCCGTTGGAACCCGAAGATGAAGCGCTTCATCTTCACGGAGCGCAACGGCATCTACATCATCGACCTCATCCAGTCGCTGGGATACATCGACCGGGCGTACGAGTTCGTGAAGGAGACGGTCGCGCACGGCGGCACCGTCCTCTTCGTGGGCACGAAGAAGCAGGCCCAGGAGGCCATCGCCGAGCAGGCGACCCGCGTGGGCATGCCCTATGTCAACCAGCGCTGGCTGGGCGGCATGCTCACCAACTTCTCGACCGTCCACAAGCGCCTCCAGCGCCTGAAGGAGCTCGAGGAGCTCGACTTCGACGACGTGGCCGGCTCGGGCATGACGAAGAAGGAACTCCTCGTCCTCAAGCGCGAGAAGGACAAGCTCGACAAGACCCTCGGCGGCATCCGCGACATGCAGCGCGTGCCGTCCGCGGTGTGGATCGTCGACACCAAGAAGGAGCACATCGGCGTCGGTGAGGCGCGGAAGCTCCACATCCCGGTCGTCGCGATCCTCGACACCAACTGCGACCCGGACGAGGTCGACTACAAGATCCCGGGCAACGACGACGCGATCCGCTCCGTCACGCTGCTCACCCGCGTGATCGCCGACGCCGTGGCGGAGGGCCTGATGGCCCGCGCCGGTGCGTCGCAGGCCGACACGAAGGCCCCCGAGGTCGCCGCCGGCGAGCCGCTGGCCGAGTGGGAGCTCGAGCAGCTCCAGGGCGAGAAGAAGGCCGACGAGCCCGCCGCCGAGGCCCCGGCCGAGCCCGCTGCGGAGACCCCGGCCGAGGCCGCTGTCGAGGCCGACGCTCCGGCCGAGGCTGCTGTCGAGGCCCCGGCCGAGGCCGCCGCCGAGACCCCGGCCGCCGAGGCCGAGGTGCAGGAGTCGGCCGAGACCGAGAAGGCCGTCGAGGCCGAGCAGTCCTGACGCCGTAATGCGGGGGGTACGCCGGGAAGCCGCGCGTACCCCTCGCGTTCGTGCGGGCAGCGCCCGCGACCCGGTCACGGCCGCGTCCGCACGGAACCCCAGAAGACCACCGCGAGACGACACGCGAGAAGAAGAGATCTGACATGGCGAACTTCACCGCCCAGGACGTCAAGAAGCTCCGCGAGCTCACCGCCGCCGGGATGATGGACTGCAAGAAGGCCCTCGAAGAGGCGAACGGCGACCTGGACAAGGCCGTCGAGATCCTGCGCGTCAAGGGCCAGAAGGGCGTCACCAAGCGCGAGGGCCGCTCGGCCTCCAACGGTGCCGTCGTCGCCGTCCTGGACGGCACCGCCGCCGGCGTCCTGCTCGAGCTGAAGTGCGAGACGGACTTCGTCGCCAAGGGCGACCGCTTCATCGCCGTCGCCAACGAGATCGCCGGGCACGTCGCCAAGTCCTCGCCCGCCGACCTCGACGCGCTGCTCGCCAGTGAAATCGAGCCCGGCAAGACCGTGCAGGCGTTCGTCGACGAGGCCAACGCGACGCTCGGCGAGAAGATCGTCCTGGACCGCTTCGCGCAGTTCGCCGACGGCTACGTGGCCGCGTACCTGCACAAGACCAGCCCGGACCTGCCCCCGCAGGTCGGCGTGCTCGTCGAGCTCTCCGCTGCGAACGCCGAGGTCGCCAAGGACGTCGCGCAGCACATCGCGGCCTTCTCCCCGACCTACCTGACCCGCGAGGACGTCCCGGCGGAGATCGTCGAGAACGAGCGCAAGGTCGCCGAGGCCACCGCCCGCGAGGAGGGCAAGCCGGAGGCCGCCCTCACCAGGATCGTCGAGGGCCGGGTGACGGGCTTCTACAAGGAGAACGTCGTCCTGGAGCAGGCGTTCGCCAAGGACAGCAAGAAGTCGGTGCAGAAGGTCCTGGAGGAGGCCGGCGTCTCGCTCAAGCGCTTCGCCCGCTTCCGCGTCGGCGTCTGACCAGGCCCCTGACGCAGGACACGCCAGATACGCCTGATACGCCAGAAGTACCGGCAACACCAGCGGTGAACAGGCGTCCGGGACCGGAGCACCGAGTCCCGGACGCCGGGAAAGACGAGGAGGCCACTTCCGTGGAGGGACCCGTGCAGGAAACCGAAACGGGGGCGGCCTCGTCGTCTTCCGACGGGGTCGACCCGAAGGCGTACCGCCGGCGCGTCCTGCTCAAGCTCTCGGGCGAGGCGTTCGCGGGCGGCGGCGGCCTCGGGGTCGACCCCGACGTGGTCCAGGGCATCGCCCGCCAGATCGCCGAGGTGGTGCGCCTCGGCACCGAGGTCGCCGTGGTCATCGGCGGCGGCAACTTCTTCCGCGGCGCCGAGCTCCAGGTACGCGGCATGGACCGGGCGCGCTCCGACTACATGGGCATGCTCGGCACCGTCATGAACTGCCTTGCCCTCCAGGACTTCCTGGAGAAGCTGGGCATCGACACGCGCGTGCAGACCGCGATCACCATGGGGCAGGTCGCGGAGCCGTACATTCCGCGCCGCGCCATCAGGCACCTGGAGAAGGGCCGCGTGGTGATCTTCGGTGCGGGTATGGGCATGCCGTACTTCTCGACCGACACCACCGCCGCACAGCGGGCCCTGGAGATCGATGCGTCGGCCATTCTGATGGCCAAGGGCGTGGACGGCGTGTACGACTCCGACCCCAAGACCAACCCCGACGCGGTCCTGTTCGACAGCCTGGACCACGCCGAAGTGCTCGCCCGCGAGCTGAAGGTCGCCGACGCGACGGCCATCAGCCTCTGCATGGACAACCGACTGCCGATCGTCGTGTTCAACCTGCTGGTCGAGGGCAACATCGCCCGGGCCGTGCGGGGTGAGAAGATCGGCACCCTGATCAGCCGTACCAACGGCTGATCCACGGCGACACCGGACCGGGACAGGAGCCGAGACGTGATCGATGAAACCCTCCTCGAGGCCGAGGAGAAGATGGAGAAGGCCGTATCGGTCGCCAAGGACGACTTCTCGGCGATCCGTACGGGGCGTGCCACCCCGGCGATGTTCAACAAGATCGTCGTCGACTACTACGGCACGATGACCCCGGTGAACCAGCTCGCCTCGTTCACCGTGCCCGAGCCCCGCATGGTGCTGATCACGCCGTTCGACAAGAGTTCGACCAACGCGGTGATCAAGGCGATCCGCGACTCGGACCTCGGCGTGAACCCGACCGATGACGGCAAGGTCATCCGCGTCGTGTTCCCGCAGCTCACCGAGGAGCGCCGCAAGGAGTTCATCAAGGTGGCCCGCAGCAAGGCCGAGGACTCCCGCATCTCCATCCGCAGCGTGCGCCGCAAGGCCAAGGAGACGCTCGACAAGCTCGTCAAGGACGGCGAGTCGGGCGAGGACGACGTGCGCCGCGCGGAGAAGGAGCTCGACGACATCACCCACCGCTACGTCGTGCAGGTGGACGAGCTGCTGAAGCACAAGGAAGCCGAGCTGCTCGAGGTCTGATGAACAACTCCACCTGGGACGGCGCACCGGACCCCGAAGGGCGTTCCGGGCACGGCCCGTTCCAACCGTACGACCCGTGGGCGGGCCAGGCCGTGCAGGCGCCGGGCCCGCACCCGGCCCACGAAGCGGACGCGCTGCGCACCCAGGTGATACCGGCGGCGCCCGTCGACATGGCGGGCACGGCCGCGGCGGACGGGACCCCCGACGCGTGGCCCGGTGAGTACGGCTCGGGATCCACCCGGGCGCAGCAGCACCCGGACACCGTCGAGGGGGTACACGCTTCCGGTGGGATCCATGACGGCACCGCCTCGTACCACGGCGACGGTCCGCCCGACGACGACGGGGGGCGCACCGCCCATCTGCCGGTCGTCGACCCGGGCGTACGAACGCCCCGCGAAGCCGCGGAGCCGCCGGTGACCGGGGGCGAGACGCCCGGCGCGCCCAAGAAGAGCCGGGCCGGCCGCAACCTCCCGGCCGCGATCGGTGTCGCCCTGCTGCTGGGCGGCGCGATCGTCGGGTCCCTGCTGACCGTGCCGGTGGTCTTCGTCGGCATCGTGCTCGCCGCGGTCCTCATCGGCCTGTGGGAGTTCTCCGGCGCGCTCGGCCGAGCCCAAGAGGGCAAGGGCGACCAGGGCGTCTCCGTACGCCTGCCGCTCGTCCCGCTGGCCGCCGGCGCCGTGGCGATGCAGATCGCCGCCTACCAGCGCGGGCCCGAAGGCCTGGGCATCGCCCTGGCGCTCACCGCGCTCGCCGTCATGGTGTGGCGGATGACCGAGGGCCCCGAGGACTACCTGCGGGACATGTCCACCGGCGTCTTCGCCGCGTTCTACCTGCCGTTCCTGGCCGGATTCGCGGTGCTGATGCTGGCCGCGGACGACGGCGCCATGCGCGCCATGACGTTCATGATCGTCGTGGTGTGCAGCGACACCGGCGCCTACGCGGCCGGAGTCTCGTTCGGCAAGCACAAGATGGCCCCGACGATCAGTCCCGGTAAGACGTGGGAAGGCTTCGCGGGCGCGGTCGCCACGTGTGCGGTCGGCGGCGCGCTGTGCCTGACGCTGCTGCTCGACGGCCAGTGGTGGCAGGGCGCGCTGCTCGGTGCGGCGGTCGCCGCCACCGCGGCGCTCGGCGACCTCGTCGAGTCGATGATCAAGCGCGACCTGGGCGTCAAGGACATGGGCAACCTGCTGCCGGGCCACGGCGGTCTGATGGACCGCCTGGACTCGCTGCTGGCCTCGGCCCCGGTGGTGTGGCTGCTGCTGGAGCTGTACCTGTAGGCCCCCGGAGTCCCGCACTCCCGCACAACGGAAGACCGCGCAGTACGCGTCGAGCCCGGCAGGCCAACGGCCCGCCGGGCTCGACGCATGCCGGCCCGGCAACAGCCTCCGCCTCGGCCCGCCAACAACCCCCGTCTCGGGCGTACGAGGCACCCCGTCGGACCTGAGACACTGGACAGATCATGCCCAAGCCTGGAGAGCTCACTTTTGCCGCCCCGCGCCGCGCCAAGCCGCCGCGCCACCTCGCCGACCTGTCGCCCGCCGAGCGCCGCGAGGCGGTCGCCGCGCTCGGTGAGAAGCCGTTCCGGGCCGGGCAGTTGTCGCGCCACTACTTCACCCGCCTCGCCGACGATCCCGCGCAGTGGACCGACATGCCGGCCGCGTTGCGCGAGCGGCTCGCGGGCGAGCTGATGCCCGAGCTGATGACCTCGGTGCGGGACATCGCCTGCGACGACGGGGCGACCCGCAAGTCGGTGTGGAAGCTGTTCGACGGCACGCTCGTCGAGTCGGTCCTGATGCGCTACCCCGACCGCGCCACCATGTGCGTGTCGTCGCAGGCCGGCTGCGGCATGAACTGCCCGTTCTGCGCGACCGGGCAGGCGGGGCTCACCCGGAACCTCTCGACGGCGGAGATCGTCGAGCAGGTCGTCGCGGGCGCCCGCGCGTTGCAGCGCGGCGAGATCCCCGGCGGCCCCGGCCGCGTCAGCAACATCGTCTTCATGGGCATGGGCGAGCCGTTGGCCAACTACAACGCGGTCCTGGGTGCGGTACGCCGCATCACCGACCCGTCGCCCGACGGCCTGGGCATCTCGCAGCGCTCGGTGACGATCTCGACGGTCGGCCTGGTGCCGGCCATGGAGAAGCTCGCCGACGAGGGCCTGAGCTGCACGCTCGCGCTGTCCCTGCACGCGCCCGACGACGAACTGCGCGACACCCTGGTGCCGGTGAACACCCGCTGGCCGGTGCGCGAGGTCCTGGACGCCGCCTGGCGCTACGAGGACCGGACCGGGCGCCGCGTGTCGATCGAGTACGCGCTGATCAAGGACATCAACGACCACGCATGGCGGGCCGACCTGCTCGGCAAGCGCCTGCGGCACCACAACGCGCACGTCAACCTGATCCCGCTCAACCCGACGCCCGGATCGAAGTGGACGGCGTCGACGCAGGAGCGCCAGGACGAGTTCGTGCGGCTGATCGCGGCGCACGGCGTCCCCGTCACGGTGCGCGACACTCGAGGCCGTGACATCGACGGAGCCTGCGGCCAGCTGGCCGCCGCCGACGTCGGCTGACCCGCGCCCAACGAGCCCTGTAAGCCCTGAGCGTCCGTCGCGGCGCGCTCGGGGCCGGCTCGGGCACCCTCGCAAAACCACGTGGGAAATCGGTCGGCCAACCGCCCGGACGCTTATCGCCCTCTTAGGTCCCGTGCGCGACAGTGGAGTCAGTACCGCCGCAGAGGTTCCGGAACCCCCGTACGGAACACGCGGCGGTACGACCAGGCCGCCCGCCCCGCAGGAGGCGGGCCGGCCCGGCGCAAGCGTCCCGGGGCAGTGCGTGGCCCCCGGAGGCGATAAACACGCCCGGGCCGTCGCGGAAGGGGACGCCGCGACGGTCCGGATGTGTTGACGAAGCCCGGTCCGCCGAAAGCGGCCGGGCTTTGGCGTTTGTCCGGCGCGGCGCCGCAGCTTTCACACGAGCCGCGGCGTTCACATGCACCGCAGCGTTCACGCGCTCCGCGGCGCGACGGCCGCCGCGGGCCGCCCCCACCCGGTGACGCCGCCGCGCGACAGCCGCCGCGTCACCACCGCCACGGCGATGGCGACCCCCGCCGCCAAGAGCATCCCGAACGTGACACCCGCCGTCACCGCCTGCTCGGACACCGGGACCGAAGGCTCGTGCCCGCCGATCTCCAGCGGCCACGTCGCGACGACACCGAGAACCGCCGCCCCGCCCCAGGCCACCGCGACCGGCAGCAGCACCGTGAGCGCCAGCGTGACCCGGTCGACCCAGGGCGCCGCGCCGAGCATGTGCAGATTGCGTGCCGAGTCCTGGCGCGTGTGGGCGTTCTCGACGAGCACCGCCAGCAGCCCGGCCGCGGCGCAGACCGTCGCGGCCGTCACGAGCGCCAGAAGCGGCAGGTCGCCGGGTGCGTTGCCGGGCCCCCGCATGTGCAGGGTGCGCGAGGTCACCAGCAGCGTCGTGGTCCCCGCGAGCAGCCCGAGCGGTACGGCCAGCGCCGCGGTGTCCGCTTCCATCCGCCGCGCGGCACACAGCAGCGCCGGGAGCCGCGTGTGCGCCACGACGGTCTCCGCGGCCCAGTGCACCAGCCACGGCACCGAGAGCGCCGCACCGACGACGATGAGCGCGAAGCCGACGGCCGCCAGCGGGTGCACCATGCCGAGCCCGCCCGGCAGCGGCACCGGCGGCGCGATCGCGTGCGGCAGCACCTCGGCGAGCATGCCGACGCCGATCATCGTGGGTCCGGCGACGCCGATCGTGCGTGCCGCCGGGGTGGCGCGCGGCTCGGGGACGGTGTCGCGCAGCGCCGACGTCGTCGCGAGAACGGTCACGAGCGGCACCACGCCGAGGACGAACACCAGCCCGAGGAACGGCATTTCCGTGCCGACGGCGAGTACGTCGTGGATCAGCCCGCTGCCCGGCACCCCGGTCTCGAACACCGCACGTGCGACGAGGTGCGCCTGCACGCCGGCCACCGCCCCGAACGCGGCGGCCAACGCCGCCTCGGTGGCCGCGAGTTCGCGTACCTGCTCGGGCATCGAGGCGGGGCCGACCAGGAGTTCCGTACGCTCCGCGCGTGCGGACGCGGTGAGCCGCGACGCGACGGCGGTCAACTGCGCGGTCACCGCGAGGACGAGCAGCCCGGCGAACAACGGCCGCGCCACGTGGTCGCCGCGTCCCGCCGCCGCATATGCGATGACGCACAGCAGCAGCACGGTCCCGACCGCAGCGACACACGCGGTGCCGAAGAGCCGGAGGTGGTCCGCGCGCGTACTTTCGCGCAGATTGCCGAGCACGATCCGGATCACAAGGCCCTCCGGCCGTCGTCAGGCGTCGGCGCGCGCCGGGGCGGGGCGTCCGTCGCGGAGTTCGAGGTGCCGGTCGGCGTGCACCGCGACCTTGGGGTCGTCGGTCGCCAGCACGAGGGCGATCCCGTGCGAGCGCGACGCGGTGACCAGAATGCGCATCAGATGGTCGAGTTCGGCCGCTTCGAGGCCCAGCGCCGGTTCGTCGGCGAAGACGACGTCGGGGCGGGCGACGAGGGCGCGGGCGACGGCCGCGCGGCGCAGCAGGGCGGTCGGAAGCTCGTGCGGCCTGCGTTCGGCCTGGTCGAGGACGTCGAGGCGGCCCATCCAGTGCCGGCCGGCGGCGAACGCCGTGTCGCGGGCGGAGGGTTCGAGCAGCAGCGGCAGCGCGACGTTCTCCAGCACCGTGAGTTCCGGCATGAGCCGGGCGCGGCCGTCCATCATCCCGAAGTGGGTGCGGCGCAGTTGCGCACGGGCGCGCTCCCCGAGCGTGTGCAGGGGACGGCTGTTGAACCACACCTGCCCGGCGTCCGGTGCCAGCACGCCGGACAGCACCGCGAGCAGCGCGGACTTGCCCGACCCGGGAGGGCCGGTGACCGCGAAGGTCTCGTCGGCCCGGATGCTGACCGACAAGCGGCGCAGGATGGTCGCCGGGCCACGTGTGACCGTGACGTCCTGGGTGCGCAGGACGTCGTTGTCCGGGTTGCGGGTGCCGTCTTCGGCGATCGCGAAACCGGTGCCCGGGCTGTGCGGCACGGGCTCCTCGGACACCTGGCTGACCGCCGACCGGGTCGACCGCGCCGTACGGGGCGAAAGGGCCGACCGGGGTGAAAGGGCCATATCGATACCTCCGGGACAGGACTGTCCGCCCCCGTCCCGCCCAGTGCAACGAGCCGCGCCGATGAGAGGGCACGGGTGGGTGAACCGCTGCTCCAGGCGGGTGCGCCCGGTGCCCCGAAAGGGGTCGAACAGGTGTGGCAGGCGGCGGTCGCGGAACGATTTTCACACCGGTTGTTCGGCTGCCCGGCCCAAGCCGTGCACCGTTTCTTCGGCGGCCCGTCCGCCGTACGCCGGGCAAGTGCCCTGGTCACCGTCACCCGGGACGGCGATGATGGGCCGTCAGGGCCCGAGCGGGCCGGGGTGCGGGCAGAGCGGGGACTTTCGATGCACGAGATCGGCTGGCTGGACCTGCCGAACCAGCTCAACGCGCGGGACGTCGGCGGGCTGCCGCTCACGGGCGGCGGGCGTACGCGGGCGGGCGTCCTGATGCGCTGCGAGACGCCGGACCTGCTGACCGACGAGGCGGTGGCACGGCTGTCCTCGGCGTACGGCGTGCGCCACGTGTTCGACCTGAGGTCCGTGGGCGAGGGCCTGCCGGTCGTGCCGTGGCCCGGGATCGTCCGGCACAGCATGCCGCTGCTGGGGCGGCGCGCGGGTGCCGCCCACGACGCCGACGAGGCCCGCGGCGTGGGCGACATATCGGCCGGCCAGGTCGACGTCCTCGGCGACGACACCGACCTCGACCTCGCGACCGTCGACGTGCACGGCGCGGGACGGCTCTATATGGGCATGGCCGAACGCGGCAAGGACGCGTTCGCCCAGGCCCTGCGGCTGCTGACCGGCGACGACGCCGGGCCGACGCTCGTGCACTGCACGGCCGGCAAGGACCGTACCGGCGTGCTCGTCGCGCTGCTGCTGTCGCTGGTCGGCGTGGAGCGGCAGGCGATCGTCGACGACTACTCGGCAACGCGCATCCACCTGCGTGAGATGTTCCGGCGGATCGACAGCATCCCGTCGCAGCCGCGCTTGCAGCCCGGTACGCCCGCGGCCGCGGCCCTGCGCGACGCGGCGCCGGAGTCGATGGAGGCGTTCCTCGACGCGGTCGGCGAACGCTACGGCACCGCCGCGGAGTTCTTCCTCAAGGCCGGTGCCGAGCCGGTGTGGGTCGAGCGCTGGCGCGCGCGCTTCGTCGACGCCTGACCGACGCCCGACCGACGCCTGGCCGAGATCGGCCGGGAACGCGTGTGGAGGCGGGCAACCGCCCGCCTCCACAGTCAGCCTCTGCTCAGTGGCCGACGAACCGCCCGAACGCCGCGGCGAGGCGCGACTCGCGGTTGGTGCGCTGCTCCTCGCCGTCGGCCGCCGACATGACGCGCAGGCCGACGTTCGTGCCCAGCCAGCGCAGCGGTTCGGGCTCCCAGCGCGGCGAACGGTGCTGCACCCACGGCAGGCGCGTCAGGTCGGAGTACTGGTCGCGGATCAGGTCGGCGAGCGTACGCCCGGCGAGGTTGGCGGTGCCGACGCCGTCGCCGACGTAGCCGCCCGCCCACGCCAGCTTGCGCGCCCGGTCCATGCCGCAACTGGCGTACCAGTCACGGGACACGCCCAGCGCGCCGCCCCACTTGTGGGTGATCTTCGCGTCGCCCAGCGCCGGGAACAGCTCGCGCAGCACCTTGTGCAGCTCCGCGAACACCTTTTCGTCGCGGTCGAATTCGGGGCGGATCGAGGAGCCGAAGTGGTACGGCGCGCCGCGTCCGCCGAAGGCCAGCCGGCCGTCCGCCGTGCGCTGCCCGTAGATGATCAGGTGCCGCAGGTCGCTGAACGTCTCGCGCTCGGCGAGCCCGACCTCGTCCCAGAAGCTGTCCGGCAGCGGCTCGGTGGCGATCATCAGGGAGTACACCGGCACCAAGTCGCGCCGGAACCCCGGAAGTTCGGGGGTGTAGCCCTCGGTCGCCCGGACCACCATCTCGGCGCGCACGGTGCCGTTCGGCGTGACCGCGGCGCCGCCGTCGATCAGCGTGACCGGCGTGCCCTCGTAGATCGTGACGCCGCGCCGCTCGACCGCCTCGGCGAGCCCGCGCGCGAGCTTCGCCGGCTGGATCGCGGCGCAGTGCGGGGTGTAGACGGCGCCGAGGACGTCGGTCGCGTTGAACCGCGCCCGGGCCTCGTCGGCGAGCAGCAGCTGCACGTCGTCCTTGCCGAAGCCCCACGAGCGTTCGTCCTCGACCATGGCGTGTGCACGGCGCATCTGCACGTGGCTGCGCGCCGCGACGACGGTGCCGCCCTTGGCGAAGCCGCAGTCGATGCCCTCGGCGGCGACCACGCGCCCGACCTCGTCGACGGTCGCGTTCATCGCGCGCTGCTGCGCGACGGCGCGCTCGCGCGTGCTGGTGCGGGCGACCTTGGCCAGGCTCGCCGGGAAGAGCGCCGAACACCAGCCGCCGTTGCGGCCGGACGCGCCGAAGCCGGCGATCTCGCGCTCCAGGACCGCGATGCGCAGGGACGGGTCGGCCTCGGCCAGGTAGTACGCGGTCCACAGGCCGGTGTAGCCCGCACCCACGATCGCGACGTCGACGTCCAGGTCGCCGGACAGCGCGGGACGCGGCTTGACGTCCTCGTCCAGCGTGTCGAACCACAGGGACAGATCGCGGTAGCCGCTCACCGGCGCCACGTCCTCACATATTCGGGAACCGGCAACTCGTGGCGCAGGTCCGGGGCGGGGGTCGGATCGTAGAACGTCTCGCCGAGCGGAACGGTGCCCGCCCAGACCGGCGTGTCGAGATCGTCCTCGTCGTCGTCCGGGTCGCCCGCGGAGATCTTGACCGACGCCTCGTCGAGCGGCAGCGCCAGGACGAGCGTGGCCGCCAGCTCCTTGCTCTTGTGCGCGCGCAGTTCGGCGCGGCGACCCGGCATCAGGTGGTCGGTGAGCAGGTCGAGCGCGGCCGCCTTGGCGTCCCCGTCGACGACCTCGCAGGTGCCCAGGACCATCGCGCAGCGGTAGTTCATGGACGACTCGAACGCCGAGCGGGCGACGACCAGGCCGTCGAGCAGGGTCACGGTCAGGCAGGTCGGCGCGCCCGCGGCGAGGGTGCGGAACAGGCGGCTGCCGGTCGAGCCGTGGATGAGCACGCGGTCGCCGTCGCGGGCGTACGCGACGGGCAGGACGTACGGCCTGCCCTGCTCGTCGGACACCGCGACGTGCGCCACGAGCCCGGCGTCGAGGACGGCGTGCAGGGCCGCGCGGTCGGTGACGGCCTTCTCGGCAAGCCGTCGTATGCGCGTGCGGTCGGTGCTTCCCGGGGCGGGTGGTGCCGTGGCCAAGGTCGCGGGCCTTCTCTCGCGTAGGACAGTGGGCGTCGGGTGCGTGGGCTATGTGGGTTATGTGGGCTATCGGATACGACTGTGCCGTCGGCGTGCCAGAGGCGCGCCGACGGCACAGTCGCGAGGGTTGTCAGTGTTGCTCGGGGAGTCGCCCGGCGGCCTGCGCCGGGGCGGGAACTCGGTGGATCAGAGCTTGGTCCACGCCTCGGTGAGCACCGAGCGCAGGATCTGCTCGATCTCGTCGAAGGTGCCCTGGTCCGAGATCAGTGGCGGGGAGAGCTGGATGACCGGGTCGCCGCGGTCGTCGGCGCGGCAGTACAGGCCGGCGTCGAAGAGCGCCTTCGACAGGAAGCCGTACAGGACGCGCTCGATCTCGTCGTCGTTGAAGGTCTCCTTGGAGGCCTTGTCCTTGACGAGCTCGATGCCGTAGAAGTACCCGTTGCCGCGCACGTCGCCGACGATCGGCAGGTCGAGCAGCTTCTGCAGGGTGGCCAGGAAGGCGCCCTCGTTGTCGAGGACGTGCTTGTTGAGGCCCTCGTTGTCGAAGATGTCGAGGTTGGCGAGCGCCACCGCCGACGAGACCGGGTGGCCGCCGAAGGTGTAGCCGTGCAGGAACATCTCCTCGCCCTTGTAGAAGGGCTCGGCGAGCCTGTCGGAGACGATCATCGCGCCGATCGGGGAGTAGCCCGAGGTCATGCCCTTGGCACACGTGATGATGTCCGGGACGTAGCCGAACTTCTCGCAGCCGAACATGGTGCCCAGGCGGCCGAACGCGCAGATGACCTCGTCGGAGACCAACAGGACGTCGTACTTGTCGCAGATCTCGCGGACCCGCTGGAAGTATCCGGGCGGGGGCGGGAAGCAGCCGCCCGCGTTCTGCACCGGCTCCACGAACACCGCGGCGACGGTCTCGGGGCCCTCGTTGAGGATCTGGACCTCGATCTGGTCGGCGGCCCAGCGGCCGAAGGCCTCGGGCGAGGAGTCGGCCAGGAACTCCGGCGCGCGGTAGATGTTGGTGTTCGGCACGCGGAACGTCGACGGCACCAGGGGCTCGTACGGGGCCTTCAGACCCGGCAGGCCGGTGATCGACAGGGCGCCCTGCGGCGTGCCGTGGTACGCGGTCGTGCGCGACAGCACCTTGTGCTTGGTCGGCATGCCCTTGAGCTTGAAGTAGTGCTTGGCGAGCTTCCACGCCGACTCGACGGCCTCGCCGCCGCCGGTGGTGAAGAAGACCTTGTTCAGGTCGCCGGGCGCGTAGTTCGCCAGGCGCTCGGCCAGCTCGATCGCCTTCGGGTGGGCGTAGCTCCACACCGGGAAGAAGGCCAGCTCCTCGGCCTGCTTGCGGGCCACCTCGGCCAGCTCGGCGCGGCCGTGGCCGGCCTGGACGACGAACAGGCCCGCGAGGCCGTCGATGTACTTGCGGCCGTTGGAGTCCCAGATATGGACGCCCTCACCGCGGACGATCGTCGGAACGGGCGCGTTCTCGTACGACGACATGCGGGTGAAGTGCATCCACAGGTGGTCGTACGCCTTCTTCGACATAGCGGCGGTGTCGAGCTGGTCTGTCATCGAGTACCCCATGTGTAGGTCTGCTTCCGGAGCTTGAGGTAGACGAAGCTCTCGGTGCTCCGTACTCCGGGGATCGCTCGGATCCTCTTGTTGATGATCTCGAGCAGGTGGTCGTCGTCCTCGCAGACGAGTTCCGCGATCAGATCGAAGGAACCGGCCGTGATGACGACGTAGTCCACCTCGTCCATGGTCGCAAGGATGTCCGCGACCGGCTCGATATCGCCTTCGACGCGCATGCCGACCATCGCCTGGCGGTGGAAGCCCACCGTCAGGGGGTCGGTGACCGCGACGATCTGCATGACGCCCTGGTCGAGAAGGCGCTGCACGCGCTGGCGCACCGCTGCTTCGGACAGGCCGACGGCCTTTCCGATCGCGGCGTACGAGCGGCGTCCGTCCTCCTGGAGCTGCTCGATGATCGCCATGGACACGGAGTCCAGCGATCCGCCCGGGTTCCTGTCTCGACTGGCCACGGCGTCACTCTGCCTTATCTGTCGGGTTTTGCGCAAGGGATTCCGTTGACTTTTGTCATGCTGACAACTGATTCAGTTGTTGTACCGGGTTCAAGCTGATGATCCCGGCAGGTATGGGGTTACTCTTGGCACGGTACTGGCGGGGTCCCCGCGTGCCCGCGGGAGTTTCACCCGGATACCGCAGGGTGACGGCATCCTCCCGCGCGGTCAGGACCGGCGTACGACCACTTCGGCGAAAGTCAGAGGAGACTGGGGACATGAGCGATCTGCGGACCCTGCGTAATTTCATCGACGGCAAGTTCGTCGACGCGGCCGACGGCCGGACCCTGAACGTCGTCGACCCCGCGACCGGAGAGGTGTACGCGACCTCGCCGCTCTCGCGTGAGGCCGACATCGACGCGGCCATGCAGGCCGCGGCCAACGCCTTCGAATCGTGGAGCGAGACGACGCCCTCCGAGCGCCAGCTCGCCCTTCTCAAGATCGCCGATGCGGTCGAGAAGCGCGCGGACGACCTGGTCGCCGCGGAGTGTCGCAACACCGGCAAGCCCCGGGGCCTGACCGCCTCCGAGGAGATCCCGCCGATGGTGGACCAGATCCGCTTCTTCGCGGGTGCCGCGCGCCTGCTGGAGGGCAAGTCCGCCGGCGAGTACATGGCGGGCCACACCTCCTTCGTGCGGCGTGAGCCGGTCGGCGTATGCGCCCAGGTCGCGCCCTGGAACTACCCGATGATGATGGCCGTGTGGAAGTTCGCCCCGGCCATCGCCGCGGGCAACACCGTCGTCCTCAAGCCGTCGGACACCACCCCGGAGTCCACCGTGCTGCTCGCCGAGATCATGGGCGAGGTCCTGCCCCCCGGCGTGTTCAACGTGATCTGCGGCGACCGCGACACCGGCCGCCTCATGGTCGAGCACAAGACCCCGGCGATGGCCTCCATCACCGGTTCGGTACGCGCCGGCATGGCGGTCGCCGAGACCGCGTCGCGCGACGTCAAGCGCGTGCACCTGGAGCTCGGCGGCAAGGCCCCCGTCCTGGTGTTCGAGGACGCCGACATCCCCGGCGCCGTCGAGGGCATCGCGGGCGCCGGCTACTTCAACGCCGGCCAGGACTGCACCGCCGCCACGCGCGTGCTGGTCCACGAGAGCGTCCACGACGAGTTCGTGGCCAAGCTCGCGGAGGCCGCGTCCAACCTCAAGACCGCCGGCCCCGACGTCGAGGACGCCGACTTCGGCCCGGTCAACAACGTCAACCAGCTCGCGCAGGTGACCGGCTTCATCGAGCGCCTGCCCGAGCACGCCAAGGTCGAGGCGGGCGGCCATCGGGTCGGCGACACCGGCTTCTTCTACGCCGCGACCGTCGTCTCCGGGCTGCGCCAGGACGACGAGATCATCCAGAACGAGGTCTTCGGCCCGGTCATCACCGTGCAGAAGTTCGCGGACGAGGCCGAGGCGCTGGAGAACGCCAACGGCGTCGAGTACGCGCTGGCCTCGTCGGTGTGGACCAAGGACCACTCGCGGGCGATGCGCCTCGCGAAGAAGCTCGACTTCGGCTGCGTGTGGATCAACACCCACATCCCGCTGGTCGCCGAGATGCCGCACGGCGGCTTCAAGCACTCGGGCTACGGCAAGGACCTGTCGGCGTACGGCTTCGAGGACTACACGCGCATCAAGCACGTGATGTCGTACATCGAGGACTGACGCCTTCCCAGGCGTTCGGCGAGACATCTGCGGGCACCTTCGGCGCCGCCCCGGCCGCACGGCCGGGGCGGCGCCGTGCGTTCGGGGCGGTCCGCCGCGGAGCCGGAACCAGCCTGTCAAGGTGTCCGCCGCAGAGCTGACACGGTGTGTGTTGTCCCTGGTCAGCGGGCGGCGGCAGGATGCACGAGGTCCACCATCGAACGAGGAGCTCCCGCATGATCCGCAACCGCGTCGCCGTGCCTTCTTCGCGGATCGGGCGGGGCTTCGACCGGCGCACGCTGCTGCGCGGCGGCGGTGCGCTGGCGGCGGCCGGGACGCTGGCGGCGTGCGGCGTACCGTCCGCGTACGTCCCCGAGCACAAGCGCACCGGCGTCGACAAGAGCGAGCAGGACAAGCGCGTGCGCTTCTCGAACTGGGCCCTCTACATCGACGTCGACGACGAGGACGAGAACGCGCACCCGACCCTCGACGCGTTCACCGAGGAGACCGGCATCTCGGTGAAGTACACCGAGGAGATCAACGACAACGACGAGTTCTTCGGCAAGATCCACCCCGCGATCCAGGCGGGCAAGGAGCCGGGCCGCGACCTGATCGTCATCTCCGACTGGATGTGCACGCGCTTCGTCGGACTCGGCTGGGTGCAGGAGCTCGACAAGGCGAACCTGCCGAACGTGCAGGCCAACCTGGCGCCTTCGCTGCGCAGCCCGGGCTACGACCCGGAGCGCAAGCACACCGTGCCGTGGGCGAGCGGGATCACCGGTATCGCGTACAACCGGAAGGCGCTCGGACGCGAGATCCGGCACGTCGAGGACCTGTGGGCCAAGGATCTCGCGGGCCGTGTGACGCTGTTCTCCGGCTTCATGGAGGCCGTGACGCTCCTGATGATCGGCGAGGGGGCGGACGTCACCGCGTTCACCGAGAAGGACGTGGACACGGTCATGGAGCGCGTGCAGAAGCTCGTCGACCGCAAGCACATCCGCAGCTTCACCGGCAACGACTACACGTCGGGCCTCGCGTCCGGCGACGTGGTGGCCTGCATGGCGTACTCCGGCGACGTGCTCCAACTGCAACTCGACAACCCCGACATCGAGTTCGTGGTGCCCGAGGAGGGCGCCGAACTGTGGTCGGAGAACCTGATGGTCCCCAACAAGGCCTCGCACAAGGCCAACGCCGAGGCCCTGATGGACTGGTACTACCAGCCCGAGGTCGCGGCCGAGCTGGCGGCGTACGTGCAGTACATCTGCCCGGTGCCGGCCGCCCGCGAGATCATCGCGGCTAACGAGGACGAGGAGATCTCCGTCCTCGCCGACAACGAGCTGATGTTCCCGAGCGAGGAGACGCAGGCGCGGCTGCACACCATGCGCGAGGTCGGCGTCGACGAGTCGCGCGGGTGGGAGAAGGCCTGGGGCGGCATCATCGGCCTCTGAGCCGTCCGGGCGCGGCTCGGGGTCGTCCGCGGCGGGCCGGTCAACGGTCGCGCAGCACCTCTTCCTCGTCGTCGCCCGGCGGTTCCCCGGGGTCGTCGAAGCCTTCGGGGCGTCGGCCCGCCGCGTCGCCGCCCGCGGTGCGCAGCGCGAGCTGGGGGAAGAGGAGGACGGAGAGCATGCCGGCGCCGACCAGCGCCGCGGCGGTGCCGCCCGTCATGTACTCGTTCTCGATCGCGATGTTCGTGATCACCACGATGAGCGGCAGCGCGGTCGAGGCGAACAGCGCCAGTTCGCGGCGGCGGTCGGCCAGGTCCCCGCGTCCGGCCAGCACGTACGTCGGCAGGCCGCGCACCACCAGGAACAGCAGCAGCATGACCGGGATCAGCGCGATCAGCTTCGGGTCGTCGAGCAGCGCGTCGAGGTCGAACCGCACGCCGCTCATGACGAAGAAGATCGGCACGAAGAAGCCGAAGCCGATGCCGTCCAGCTTCGCCGAGATCACCTCCACCAGGGCGCCGGGCGTGTGCGCCAGCGACAGGCGCAGCGCGACGCCGGCGGTGAACGCGCCGAGCAGGTTGTCCAGTTCGAGTTCGTCGGCGAACCACACCAGGACCACCATCAGCAGCATCGCGAGCCGGACCGCGAGCTGGCCGCTGGAGTGCAGCGTGCGGGCCACGACGAGGTCCAGCCATTCGGGGTTCGGCCGGACCGCGAGCAGCACCGTCGCGGCGGCCAGCACCGCGAAAATGGCGAGCGAGGCAATCGTCGCTCCCGGGTGCCGCCCGCTCAGCAGCAGCGCGATAGCCACGATCGGGGCGAACTCGCCGACCGTGCCGATCGCCATGATCTGCGCGCCCAACGGCGTCGGCAGCAGCCCCGCGTCGCGGATGATCGGCAGGAAGGTGCCGAGCGCCGTCGTCGTGAGGGTGAGGCCGATGGCCACCCCGGTCATCGTCGCCCCGTCGACGACCAGCGACATCAGCAGGCCCGCACCGAGGCCGAGCACCAGGGACACCGCCCAGCCGCCGGCCGCGCCGCGCAGTGGGCGGCCCTTGATGCGCGGTACGTCGATCTCGTAGCCCGCCAGGAACATCAGCATCACGAGCCCGAACTCGGAGAGCCCGCCCACGACCGGGCCGTCCTCGTCGATCCACGCCAGGACGTCGGGGCCGGCCAGCACCCCGAGCAGGATCTCGACGACCACCGTCGGCACACGTACCCACCGGGAGGCACCGGCTGTCGCGATGGGCGCCAGCGCCACCATCAGGATCACCACGACCAGGCCCTTGGTGCCCTCCATGCAACCTCCCGTCGTGGGCCGGTTGGCGATCATATGTAACGAACAGGACATTTCATCGCAGCCGCGCGGCGCGTGCGGCGCACGGGGCACCGCCTCCGGCTCGATAAGCTCAGGGCCTATGACCAGCACCCCCGCCATGCCCTCGCAGGACCCTTCGCACGACGGCGTCGACAACCACGTCGGCGACGAGCGGACGTGGGACGTCGTGGTCGTCGGGGCGGGTCCCGCAGGCGCCTCGGCGGCACTTGCGGCGGCCGAGGCGGGCCGTACGGTCCTCCTGCTCGAAAAGGCGGCGCTGCCCCGCTACAAGACGTGCGGCGGCGGCATCATCGGCCCGTCGGCCGGCGCCCTCCCGGACGGGTTCGAGCTACCGGCCAAGGAGTACGTGCACTCCGTCGCGTTCACGATCCGGGGACGCTGGCGCCGCACCCGCCGCGCACGGTCGGGGAAGGCGATGTTCTCGCTGGTCAACCGCCCCGAATTCGACGCCGCGCTCGTCGACGCGTCCCGCGCGGCGGGTGCGGCCGTCCGCGAGGGGGCGACCGTACAGCGCATCGACCAGGACGACCGCTCGGTCGTCCTGGCCCTCGCCGACGGCTCGTCGGTCCGCGCCCGCGCGCTGGTCGGGGCGGACGGCAGCGCGGGGCGTACCAGCGCGTACGTGGGCGTCGCCTTCGAACAGGTGGACCTCGGCCTGGAGTCCGAGATCCCGGTCCCGCCGGAGGTCGCCGACCACTGGCGCGGCACGGTGCTCATCGACTGGGGGCCGATCCCCGGGTCGTACGCCTGGGTCTTCCCCAAGGACGACGTCCTCACCGTCGGCGTCATCTGCGCCCGCGGCAACGGCGAGGCCACCCGCGCCTACCTCCGCGACTTCATCGCGAGCCAGGCCCTCTCCGGATTCCGCCCGTCGATCACCTCGGGCCACCTCACCCGCTGCCGCACCGACGAATCCCCGCTCTCCCGCGGGCGCGTCGTCGTCGCAGGCGACGCCGCGGGACTCCTCGAACCGTGGACCCGCGAGGGCATCTCCTTCGCCCTCCGCTCCGGCCGCGCGGCGGGCGAGACCGCCGCCCTCGTCGCCGCCGCCCACGACGACGCGGACGTCAAGGAGGCCACCGAGGCCTATCGCACCCGCATCGACACCACCCTCGGCGGCGAGATGCGCGCCGGCCGCCTCATGCTCGCCGCCTTCACCCGCCGCCCGTCCGTCTTCCACGGCGCGGTGACCACGATCCCCAAGGCCTGGACCGCCTTCCAGGCCATCGTCCAGGGCCGCAAGACCCTGGCGGCGTACGTCGAGCGGGCTCTCGTCAAGAAAACCCTCACCCGCCTGGCCCGCTGACGCGGCCCGACGGGTGGGGGTCTCCTGCGCGATTCCGGCGGACTACGCCTCGTCGACGAAGAGCTGGTCGGCCCGCTCCACGAGCACCGCGCGCTCCAGCCACCGGCCCAGCGTGTCGAGGTCGGTGCACCCGGTCACGCGCTCGCGGACCTGTCGGACACGGCGATCCCGCGTGCACTCAGGACGCGCATGGGGCTGCCCTTGCCCTGTCGCGGATCACCCGGGAGGCCGGGCCTGCGGTGGGGGTCTGGCGGGAGGGGACGGCTGCGGATGTGCGGCGGCGCATCTTCGACGTGGGTGCGTTGGGGCCGCTGGCGGGGGAACTGGCCGACGTGGTGCGGGGGATCCTGCGGTCGTCGGATTCGGAGCGCGAGAGGGTCGCAGCGTCGATCGCGTTGTGGCGGATTGCCGGTGATGCGGAGGGACTTGGCTGCCTGATCGGGGCCTGCGCGGACTTGGTGCGTGGTCGCAGGGTTTCCGGAGACGGCGCCGAGGTTCTGCGCGCTCTTGGTGAGTTCGGGGCGGAGGCGCGGGCAGGGGTGCCGGTGTTGCGGGAACTGGCCGAATCTGGGCGGGGGTTCGGGGGCGCTGCGGGGTGGCGGGGGCTCGTGGCGGATCGGATGGTGCGTACGTTGGCCGCCGACGCGTTGCGCCGGGTCGGCTGAGACGGGTTCGTGCGGGTCGCCGGGTGGGCCGGCGACCCGCACGGGTCGACCGTCTGCTGTCCGTTATTGGACGGTCGAGCTGGAACGGGCGCGCAGGCGTGCCAGTTGGACCAGGGCGGTGCCGAGGATCAGCAGGCCCACCGCGCCGCCCGCCATGGACAGGCTCCAGGGGACCAATCCGGTCTTGGGGAGGGCGGTCGGCGAGTTGGGGGTGTTGCCGCCGTTGCTGTTGCCCGCGTTGCCGCCGTCGGCTCCGTTGGCCCCGCTGTCGGCTCCGTTGCCGCCCGCGGCGCCGCCTCCTCCGGTCCTCTGGTTGACGGCGGCGGTGGTGCCGGAGCCTTCGCCCGGGCGCACGGTGAAGCCGATGACGTTGGGGTCGTTGCTGCCGAACGAGAGGCGGAGCGGGCCGTCCTGGCCGAGTACGACGCGCAGGTTGGTGGCGCCCTGCGGGACCACGACGACGGTGATCGTCGAGATGTCTGACTCGTCGACGAGCGGGGCCGCGATCGGTGCCGCGCGGCCTGCCTGCGCGCCGCCGGGGCGCGTGGCGGGCAGGTAGCGGATGTCGGCCGTCCAGGTGCGGGACTCGCCCGGCTTCAGGGAGGGCAGCGTGCAGCGGAAGCTGTCGCGCCAGCCTGTGCCGATCGGGGGCGCGGCGGCGCAGCCCGGGACCGCGAGGATTTCGAGCTGGTTCGTGCTGAACGCGTAGACGTCACGCGCGGGTTGGACCTTGTCGGTGCTGTTGCCGACGGTGAAGCTGATCGAGCCGAGCCCGGTCGCGGCGTCGATGCTGATCTGCCGCGTGATGCCCACGCCGTAGGACCGCGCGGTGGGCCCCAGGGTGGTGGTCGCCGGGCCGGTGGTCTTCGTGGGCGGTGCGGAGGTCGTGGGCTTGGTGGGCGGCGTCGTCTTGGTCGTGGGTGGTGTCGTGGGTGGTGTGGTGCTCCGTGTCGTGGTCGGCGCGGTGGTGCCGGTGGTCGGCTTGGTGGTCGTGCGCGTCGGCGGTGTCGTTGTCGGTTTCGTCGTCGGCCGGGTCGTCTCGTCGGTCGTACCGGGGGAGACCGTGCGGATCGACGGTTCGCCCGGCGGGACGCTCGTGGTCCGACTGTGGTGGCCGTGCCCGGGGTAACCACCCTGGGCACCGGAGTCGGCGAGAGCCAGCCCCGCTTGCAGTGTCAGGGCCAGACCGACCGGGAAGGCGACCACAATCGACGCCTTCCGGACTCCTTCTGATCGAAACGTGCGTGGGATGGCCACGCGTCAGCCCCCTCGTAGAAATTGGCCGCAAATGGATCTTGCTTTTCCCACCCGATATCCATTGGCCGTGTTGCTTTGTTTTACCATGAACCGCCGGGAATTCTGATGGACTTACCGGCGTAGGTTTCACCCGAAAGAGGGATTGCGGTACGGCGGGAAGTGGGGGCGGGATGCCGCGCGGACAGGGGTACGCCGAGGGCGGCCAAGTAGTCGGGGGCCGGTATCGGCTGGTCGGCATCATCGGCAGTGGTGGCATGGGTACGGTTTGGCGCGCACACGACCAGTTGTTGGATCGGCCGGTCGCCGCCAAGGTACTCAATATTGTTTTCGGCCAGGATTCCGAGGACCAGAATCGGCGCGAGCGATCATTGCGCGAGGCGCGCGCCACGGCGCGCATCAATCATCCGAATGTCGTTCGTGTGTACGACTATGTGGAGGACGACGATCGCTTATGGATCGTCATGGAGTTGGTCGCCGCGCGTTCGCTCGACGCCGTCCTGGACGAGGACGGCCCGATGACGCCGCGGGACGCGGCCGCGGTCGGGGTGCAGATCGCCCGCGCGCTGCGTACCGTGCACGACCACGGTGTGCTGCACCGCGACGTCAAGCCGGGCAACGTGCTGATCGAGCCCGACGGACACGCGGTGCTCACCGACTTCGGCATCGCCGCGCTGGAGGGCACCAGTGGGTTGACCGGTACGGGTGCCATCGTCGGTTCTCCCGAGTTCATGGCTCCCGAGCGCATCGAGAGCGAGAGCCCGGGACCGGCGTCCGATCTGTGGTCGCTGGGGGTGACCCTGTGCGCCGCGGTGACCGGGAAGTCGCCGTTCCGGCGCGCGACTCCGGTCGCCACGCTCGCCGCCATCGTCATCGCGGAGCCCGAAGTCCCGGAAGGGATAGGCCCATTGGCGCCGCTGATCGGTGCGCTCTTCGCCCGTGAACCGGACAAGCGTCCGACCGCCGGCGAGGTCATGGCGATGCTCGAAGGCGTCCTCGTCGACGAAGCCCGGCAGCACACGGACGATACGACCCGCGCGGTCACCGCGCTCCCCGCCGACGCGCCGACCTGGCGGATGCGCCTCAAGCGCTTCGCGAACCCGCGCGAGTCGCCCACCGCTGACGACGCCGCATCCGCGGCCTTCTCCGCATCCGCGGCACCGGTCGCACCGGTCGCACCGGTCGCGTCCGGAGCCTCGTACGCGGCTTCCGCCGCATCTGCGGCACCAGTCGACGACGCGACCGCGTCACTGGTCATGCCTGCGGTACGCGGAACTCCCGCCCGCCACCCGGCCGCACCGCACGACCTGCACACCTCCGTGCAGCCGGCCGGAGGGCCGACCGGGGCCCTGCCGCGCGTCCCCGCTCCGCCGCCCGTCACCGAAGTGCCCTCCTCCGGCGGAGCGTTCGTCCCCACCCTGACCCCGCTGCCCGGCGGACCGCCGTCCGGGCCGGCCCGCCGTGCCTGGTGGCGCCGCCGGGTCGTGGTCGTACCGCTGGCGGCGACGGTCGTCGTGGCGGCGGTGGTCGGTATCGCCCTCGCCACGCAGGGCGGCAAGGACCCCGACCAGAGCGGCAGCGTCGGCAAGGGCGGCCCGACCGTCGAGAGCACGTTGCCCGGCGGCGGCCTCGGCGCGACCGCGAATCCCGGCCCTGGCGCCGGCCAGTCCGGCGGAACTCCCGAACCGCCGCGGCCTGCCGTCGCCGCCTACCCGCCGGTCGTTCCGACGGCCGCGCCGTCCGGCGTCGCCCTGGAGACGGCCGACGAGAAGCGCTTCACCTGGCCGGTCCCCGGGGCGTGGTCGCGCGCCGAGCGGGACCAGACGGTCAGCTACGTCGCGCCCGGCCGCAATTCCGTACTGGCCGCCCGCACCGCGTTCAAGCAGACCGACGATTTGTTGGGCGCGTGGCGCGAAGAGGAGAGCAAGGCCCCGGCGGTGCTCGCGGGCTACCAACGGATTCTTTTCGAGCAGCGCACGATCCGCGGAAATCCCGGCGTCGTATGGGAGTACACGTGGACCGAGGCGGGAGTCGAACGCCACGCCGTCCTCGCCGCGTTCCTGGAGAACGGCCTCTATGTCGAGGTCGACGTGTTCAGCAATCCGGCCGCATGGGAGCAGGACCACGCGCTGTTCCAGTGGGCGCTGCTGAACATCCGACTTGCCACCGCGGGGGCCTGACCGGCCCCGCATAACCCCGGCGCGGATTCCCGACCGCCGAACCCCGCCGCCCCGTCCGCCGAACCCGACCCGCCGAACCGCACCCGCGGAATACCGCCCCGATTATCCCGACGGCCCCCGCTTCCCTACCGCCGCAGAGCCTCCAGCCCCAGCAGCGCCACATGCAGGGAAAGGCAGCTCTCCACCTGGTCGAGGTCCACCGACAGGACGCGCTCGATCCGGTGCAGCCGCTCGTAGAAGGACGGCCGTGACAAGTGCGCCGCGTCGGCGGCGGCGGACTTGTTGCGGCCGTGCTCCAGGTAGACGCCGAGCATCTGCACCAACTGCGTGCCGTGCTGCGCGTCGTACGCGAGGAGCGGCCCCAACTCCCGTTCCACGTACGTCTGCAGCCGCGCGTCGTCGCGCAGCAGGTGCAGCAGCCCGCGCAGCCGCACGTCCGGCAGCCGGTAGAAGGCCGCGCCGCCGCCCTGGTGCACCGCGGCGTCCGCGACCTGCGTGGCCTCCAGCAGCGAACGCCGCGCGTCGCGCACCGCACCGACGGACGAGCCGACCGCGATGACGATGTCCGCCGCCAGGTCCGGCGCGAGCTTGCGCAGCGTGACGGAGAAACCTTCCAGCGCGGCGTCCTCGGTGTCCTGCGCGCCAAGGGCCACGAGGAGGCCGACGCTGTCGTCGTCCAGTCCGCCGACGAGGGCGGCGAGCCGGCGCTCGCGTACGGCCGCCGCCGCGGTCTCGGTGAAGTCCCGCAGCCGCGCCTGGGATTCGAGTGCGGCCGGGGTCACCCCGCGCCGCAGGCGCAGCACCACGCCGACCAGCCGGCGCCCTTCCAGCTGCACCCCCAAGGCCCGGGCGCGCAACGTGACTTCGGCGACCGTGTAGGAGTGCGTCAGGATGCCGGAGAGCAGCGTGCGGTGCGTCTGCCGCTCAAGCGTCTCGCGGTCGCGCACCACGAGCCGGTTGAGGGCGAGCGTGGACGCCGCGCGCTCCAGCAGCATGGTCTGCTGCGGCGGGGGAGAGTTGCCGTCGCCGACCAGGATCAGGCGGCCCCAGTCGTGGCCGCGGGCACCCACCATCGTGACCAGCCATCCGGCGCGCTCGTCGAAGCCGGTGCGCGCGCCGAGGCGTACCTGCCGCGAGCGGTCCTCCCAGTGGTCCAGCAGCGATTCCGCGCGCACTCCGGCCGCGTCGTACGCGAGCACCTGGTGCGCCAGGTTCTCCAGCACCACCGGCCGGCCCGACATCCGCGACGCCTGCCGCACCACGTCGCCGGGCTCCGCGCCCTCGACGGCCAGCTCGTTGAACGCCTGGTGCACCGCCTCGGACGCCTGCAACTCGGCGAGCTGCGCGTCGATGATCAGGCCGTGCACCGCCTCCGTGATGCCGACGAAGTGGGTCTCGTGGCGCAGCGTGATGACCGGCAGCCCCGCCTGCTCGGCGGCGGCGACCAGGGCCCGCGGGAGTGTGTCGGCGTAGCGGCGGCCCAGTTCGATGACGAGGCCGGCGGCGTCCACGTCGACCAGGTCGCGGACGTAGCGCTGCAGCCCCTCGCGCTCCTCGGGCAGGGCGATGCCGGTCGCGAGGACGAGCTCGCCGCCGCGCAGCAGCCGGGCGGCGTCCGGGATCTCGCTGATGTGCACCCACCGGACGGGCCGGGACAGGCCCCGCTCGCCCGCGACGACCTGGGGCATTCCGCGGCGTACGGCGTCGAGGGCCACTACGTCGGCGACCGTGGGAAACACCTGACCAACCTCCACAACCTGTAAATGCGCAGCAGCGCACCACTGCCATCGTGACAGGTTTCGCGCCGAACACGACGCTCCCCCCGAACGTACGCCCGAGTCCGAAACCGGACACCGGACCTTGCCGATGTGTAAAGCCTCCGGGCCTCGGCCTGTCGCCGTGGCAGTTGCGGCACCGGGTGTCGGAGCGGCATCGTCCTACGCTGACGCGGTACACGCGCCGATCCGATGGATACATCAGCCAGAATGGCACCCGACCACGGATTCCATCGCAAATAACGGTCAAATCTGTGGAGACCATCCGTCCGGGTGGCCAACCGCGAAGCTCAACGGCGAGCCGCGCGGCAGCCCGCAGGCACGACCGGGACCCCGCACCATTGAGGGAAGACGCACGTCGGGACTGCCGCTCAGCGCAGTCCGCCGGAATCGAGCAGGGAGCGCCAGTGGAGGGCCGAATGCAGGACTTCGCCGAAGGTCACCAGTTCATCGGGGGCCGCCTGCGGCCCGGATCGTCCGGTGAGACCTTCGATGTCACCAACCCGGCGGACGGGCAGGTCGTCGAGACCGTCACGCTCGCCGACACGACCGACGTCGACAGCGCCGTCGCCGCCGCGAGTGCCGCCTTCCCCGAGTGGTCCCGCGCCACCCCGGCCGACCGGGCCGCGGCACTCAACCGGCTCGCCGCGGTGCTGGAGGAGCGCGCCGAGGACTTCGCGCGCGCCGAGACCGCCCAGGCCGGCAAGCCGATCAAGCTGACGCGCGAGTTCGACGTGCCCGGCACGATCGACAACGTCTCCTACTTCGCGGGTGCCGCGCGCAACCTCGAAGGCAAGGCGTCCGCCGAGTACACCGGCGACCACACCTCGTCGATCCGCCGTGAGCCGATCGGCGTCGTGGGCTCGATCGCGCCGTGGAACTACCCGCTGCAGATGGCCGCCTGGAAGATCCTCCCGGCGATCGCCTCGGGCAACACGATCGTGCTCAAGCCCGCCGAGATCACGCCGCTGACGTCGCTGATGTTCGCGCAGGCCTGCACCGACGCCGGCCTCCCCGACGGCGTCGTCAATGTCGTCACCGGCAAGGGCCGCTCGGTCGGCGAGTACCTGATGGCCCACCGCGACGTGTCGATGATCTCGTTCACCGGCTCCACCGGGGTCGGCAAGCGCGTCGCCGAGGTCGCCATCCAGACCGTCAAGCGCATGCACCTCGAACTCGGCGGCAAGGCCCCGTTCGTGGTCTTCGACGACGCCGACCTCGACGCCGCCGTGCACGGCGCGGTGGCCGCGTCGCTCATCAACACCGGCCAGGACTGCACCGCGGCGACACGCGCGTACGTCCAGCGCCCGCTCTTCGACGCGTTCGTCGAGGGCGTCGCCGAGCTGTACGCCGCGGTCCGGCACGGCGACACCATGGACCCGGCCACCGACAACGGCCCGCTCGTCTCGCGCCGCCAGCAGGAGTCGGTCGCCGGCTTCATCGACCGCGCGCGCGGCTACGGCGCCAAGATCGTCGTGGGCGGCGAGGCACCCGGCGGCGACCTCGCGAACGGCGCGTTCTACCGCCCGACCCTGGTCACCGGCGTTTCCCAGGACTCCGAGATCGTGCAGGACGAGATCTTCGGCCCGGTCCTGGTCGTGCTGCCGTTCGACAGCGACGAAGAGGGCATCCGCCTCGCCAACGACACCCCGTACGGCCTGGCCGCGTCGGCCTGGACGCGCGACGTGTACCGGGCGGGCCGCGCGACCCGCGAGATCCAGGCGGGCTGCGTGTGGGTCAACGACCACATCCCGATCATCAGCGACATGCCGCACGGCGGCTACAAGGCCTCCGGTTTCGGCAAGGACATGTCGCAGTACTCGTTCGACGAATACACGAACGTCAAGCACGTGATGTACGACATCACGGCGGTCGCCAAGAAGGACTGGCACCGCACGATCTTCGGAGACCGGTAACCACCCCATAGCCGAGACGGACGCGGTACGGCGGCTCCCACCGCCGTACCGCGTACTTCGGCCTGTACCAACGCACTAGTGCGGCCAGAGGGAACATGAGCGAGCAGCAGCGCGCCGGCGCGACCGGCGACGTCAATCTGGTGGGTCTGAGCAAGCGCTTCGGCGGCAACATGGTCGTCCGGCCCACGGATCTGACGATCCCGGCGGGGTCGTTCTTCGCGGTCCTCGGCGCGTCCGGGTGCGGCAAGACGACGACGCTGCGGATGATCGCGGGCCTCGAGGAGCCCAGCTCCGGCCAGGTGGTCATCGGCGGCCAGGACGTGACCGCACTTCCGCCGTACAAGCGGCCGGTCAACACGGTGTTCCAGAGCTACGCGCTGTTCCCGCACCTCTCGGTCGCCGAGAACGTGGCGTTCGGCCTGCGCCGCAAGGGCCGCAAGGACGTCGACCGGCCGGTCAAGGACATGCTGGAACTGGTCCAGCTCGGAAACCTCGCGGGCCGCAAGCCGGCGCAGTTGTCCGGTGGGCAGCAGCAGCGGGTGGCGGTGGCGCGGGCGCTGATCAACCACCCGCAGGTGCTGCTCCTGGACGAGCCGCTGGGGGCGCTGGACCTGAAGCTGCGCCGCCAGATGCAGCTGGAGCTCAAGCGCATCCAGACCGAGGTCGGCATCACCTTCGTGCACGTCACGCACGACCAGGAAGAGGCCATGACCATGGCCGACACCATCGCCGTCATGAACGGCGGCGTCATCGAGCAACTCGGCAGCCCCGCCGAGCTGTACGAGTCCCCGCGCACGAAGTTCGTGGCGAACTTCCTCGGCCAGTCCAACCTGCTGGAGACCCGCATCAGCGGCACCAGCAACGGCTACCTGCTCATGGACGTGTACGGCACGCGCATGGCGCTTCCCGTCGACCGCACCGCGGCGCAGGGCGACCAGGTGGTCATGGGCATACGCCCGGAGAAGATCTCGATCCAGCACGCGTCGACCGCCGACTCCGACGGCAACCGCAACCGGATCGACGGCGGCGTCATCGTGGACTCCAGTTTCATCGGCGTCTCGACGCAGTACACGGTGCGCATGCCGTGGGCGCAGGAACTCACCGTCTTCGAGCAGAACATGGAGCGCGACGCCCGCCTCGTGCCCGGCGCGCCGGTCGTCCTGCACTGGAACCCCGACCACGGCTTCGGCCTCGCGCCGGAGCCGGGGGTCAAGGCATGAGTGCACTGGCCCACACCGGCGGCGGTGGCGGCGGGGGTGACGACCTCAAGGACCCGCCGAAGCGCGGGCGCTGGGTGCCGTACGCCCTGCTCGCCCCCGGCATCATCTGGCTGGTCGTCTTCTTCCTGATCCCGATGCTGGTGCAGGGCGGCACCTCGCTCCAGACCGGCGGCCTGGAGAAGGGCTACGACTTCACCTGGCACTGGTCGACGTACTGGGACGCGCTGGAGCAGTACTACCCGCAGTTCCTGCGGTCGTTCGGCTACGCCGCGGCGGCCACGGTGATGTGCCTGGTGATCGGCTACCCGCTCGCGTACGCCATCGCCTTCAAGGCCGGCAGGTGGCGCGGGCTGTGGCTGGTCCTGGTGATCGCGCCGTTCTTCACCAGCTTCCTGGTCCGCACGCTGGCCTGGAAGACGATCCTCGCGGACAACGGCATCGTCGTCGACGTGCTCAACACGCTGCACTTCACCGACGTGACCGCGCTGCTGGGCCTGACCGAGGGCGACCGCGTGCTGGCCACGCCGCTCGCGGTGATCTGCGGCCTGACGTACAACTTCCTGCCGTTCATGGTCCTGCCGCTGTACGCCTCGCTGGAGCGCATCGACCCGCGCCTGCACGAGGCGGCCAACGACCTGTACGCGGACCCGAAGACCACCTTCCGCCGCGTGACGTTCCCGCTGTCGCTGCCCGGCGTCGTGTCCGGCACGCTGCTGACCTTCATCCCGGCGTCCGGCGACTACGTCAACGCCGCGTGGCTCGGCTCGCCGGACACCGGCATGGCCGGCAACGTCATCCAGACGCAGTTCCTGCGCGTCCTGGACTACCCGACGGCGGCCGCGCTGTCGTTCATCCTGATGCTGCTGATCGTCCTGATGGTGTCGGCGTACATCCGCAAGGCCGGCACGGAGGAACTCGTCTGATGGGCACCTTCACGCGCTGGCTGCGCAACAACGTCGTCACGCTGTTCGGCGTCCTGGCGCTCGCGTACATGACGCTGCCGAACCTCGTCGTGCTGCTGTTCTCGTTCAACGACCCGAACGGCAAGTTCAACTACACCTGGAACGGCTTCACCCTCGACGCGTGGAAGGACCCGTTCGGCGTCGCGGGCATCAAGGACTCGCTGATCACCAGCCTGGAGATCGCGGTCCTGTCGACCGTCGGCGCGACCGTGCTGGGCACCGCGGTGGCGTTCGCGCTCGGCCGCTACCGGTTCCGCGGGCGCGCTCTGACCAACACGCTGCTGTTCCTGCCGATGTCGATGCCCGAGGTCGTCATGGGCGCCTCGCTCGGCACGCTGTTCCTCAACATGCGCATCTCGTTCGGCTTCTGGACGATCCTGATCGCGCACGTCATGTTCTGCCTCAGCTTCGTCGTCGTCGCCGTCAAGGCACGCGTGCTGGGCATGGACCCCAAGCTGGAGGAGGCGGCGCGGGACCTGTACGCGTCGCCGACGCAGACCTTCCTCCGGGTCACCCTGCCGATCGCCGCCCCCGGCATCGGCGCGGGCGCGCTGCTCGCCTTCTCGCTCTCCTTCGACGACTTCGTCATCACGAACTTCAACTCGGGCGACACCGTCACCTTCCCGATGTTCGTGTGGGGCGCGGCGCAGCGGGGTACCCCGCCGCAGATCAACGTGATCGGCTCGGCGATGTTCTTCATCGCCATCGCGATCGTGGTCGTCGGCCAGATGCGGACGAACCGCAGGGCGAAGCAGAAGGCCGCCTGAGCCGCGGGCGGCCGCCGAGGTGGCACACCGAAGCGGTACAAGAAGCGACGACGCTTCACGAGAGAGGTTGTGGAAACCGATGGATCCCGTGCACTCCCTGGATCCCACCCGGTCCCTCGCGGACGCGACGCCGGTCCCGTTCTGGCTCGACGACCCCGCCCGCCCCGCGGCGCTCCCCGCGCTGATCGGCGAGGAGCACTGCGACCTCGCGGTGGTCGGCGGCGGCTACTCGGGCCTGTGGACCGCGCTGATCGCGAAGGAGCGCAACCCCTCGCGCGACGTCGTGCTGATCGAGGGCCAGGAGATCGGCTGGGCCGCCTCCGGGCGCAACGGCGGCTTCTGCGCGGCGAGCCTCACCCACGGCTTCTGGAACGGCCTGGAGCGCTGGCCCGACGAGATCCGCACGCTGGAGGCGATGGGAGAGCGCAACCTCGACGAGATCGAGGCGGCGGTCAAGCGCTACGGCATCGACTGCGCGTACGAGCGCACCGGCGAACTGGCCGTCGCCACCGCGCCCTACCAGGCGGACGAGCTGCGCGAGGGTGCCGAGCTGCTGCGCGACGAGTACGGCGGCGACGCGGTGTTCATGGACCGCGACGAGATCCAGGCCGAGGTGAAGTCGCCGACGTACCACGCGGGGCTGTGGGACAAGAACGGCTGCGCGATGGTCAACCCGGCCAAGCTGGCGTGGGGGCTCAAGGCGGCGTGCCTGAGCCTGGGCGTGCGCATCTACGAGAACACCCAGGCCACGAAGCTGGCCGCACACGGTGCGGGCACGGTGCTCACCACGGGGTACGGACGCCTGTACGCCGGCCGCGTCGCGCTCGGCACGAACGTGTTCCCGAACCTCGTCCGCCGCCTGCGCTCGTACGTGGTCCCGGTCTACGACTACGCGATGATGACCGAGCCGCTGAGCGACGAGCAGCTGGCCTCGATCGGCTGGCAGAACCGCCAGGGCATCGGCGACAGCGCCAACCACTTCCACTACTACCGGCTGTCCGAGGACAACCGGATCCTGTGGGGCGGCTACGACGCGGTCTACGACTTCAACCAGAAGGTGTCGGCCGAACACGACCAGCGCCCCGCGACGTTCGCGAAGCTGGCCGGGCACTTCTTCGAGACCTTCCCGCAGCTGGAGGGCCTGCGCTTCACCCACACGTGGGGCGGCGCGATCGACACGTGCAGCCGGTTCTCGGCGTTCTTCGGCACCGCGCACAAGGGCAAGGTGGCGTACGCCATGGGGTACACCGGCCTGGGCGTCGGCGCCACGCGGTTCGGTGCCGAGGTCATGCTCGACAAGCTGGACGGCCGGCCGACCGAGCGCACCGAGCTGAAGATGGTGCGGACCAAGCCGATCCCGTTCCCGCCGGAGCCGGTGCGCTGGGTCGGCATCGAGCTGACGCAGCGCGCGCTGACCCGGGCGGACGCCAACCAGGGCAAGCGCAACCTGTGGCTCAAGGCGCTCGACAAGGCGGGTATGGGCTTCGACAGCTGAGACGGCCGGGTGCCGGGGAGACGACCTGTAAGGCGAAACCCCGAACGGCCGACACGGTGAAGGTTGAGCGCGGCGTCGGCGGCGAAGAGACTGGCGTATGCAGGGGTGTGACCCTCGGGTACCCGATCGGGTGTCCGAAAGCCCCTGCGTACGACATCTTCGCCGCCGACGCCTTTCTGTTCGGCGCCGTCACCGGAGGCCCTCTCTTGAGCAAGCACATCACCCACTGGATCGGCGGCGCCGCCTGGACCGGCACCTCCGAGCGCCGCGGCGACATCTACAACCCCGCCACCGGCAAGGTGACCGGCACGGTCGACTTCGCGTCGGTTGCCGAGGTGGACCAGGCGGTCAGCGCCGCCGTCGAGGCGTTCGCCTCGTGGCGCAACGCGTCGCTCGCCAAGCGTTCGCAGGTGCTGTTCAAGTTCCGCGAGCTGCTGGACGCGAACAAGGACAAGCTGGCCGCGATCATCGTCGAGGAGCACGGCAAGGTGCACTCCGACGCGCTCGGCGAGATCGCCCGCGGCCAGGAGGTCGTGGAGTTCGCGTGCGGCGTGCCGCAGCTGCAGAAGGGCGGCTTCTCGGAGCAGGCGTCCACCGGCATCGACGTCTACTCGATGCGCCAGCCGCTCGGCCCGGTCGCGATCATCTCGCCGTTCAACTTCCCGGCGATGGTCCCGATGTGGTTCTTCCCGCTCGCCATCGCGACCGGCAACACCGTGGTCCTCAAGCCGTCCGAGAAGGACCCGTCGGCCGCCCAGTTCCTGGCCGAGCTGTGGAAGGAAGCGGGCCTGCCCGACGGCGTGTTCAACGTCGTGCACGGCGACAAGGTCTCGGTCGACCGCCTGCTGGAGCACCCGGACGTCCGGTCCGTGTCGTTCGTGGGCTCGACCCCGATCGCCAAGTACGTCTACGAGAACGGCACCCGCTACGGCAAGCGCGTGCAGGCGCTCGGCGGGGCCAAGAACCACATGCTGGTGCTGCCGGACGCCGACCTGGACCTGGTCGCCGACGCCGCGGTCAACGCGGGCTTCGGTGCGGCCGGCGAGCGCTGCATGGCGATCTCCGCCCTGGTCGCGGTCGAGCCGATCGCCGACGAGCTGATCATCAAGATCAAGGAGCGCATCGCGGGCCTGCGCGTCGGCGCCGGCTGCAACGCCACGTCCGAGATGGGCCCGCTGGTCACGCGCCAGCACGCGGACAAGGTGATCTCGTACGTCGAGGCGGGCGTCAAGGAGGGTGCCGAGCTGGTCGTGGACGGCCGCCAGCACCCGATCGACGGCGACGACACGGCGGACGGCTTCTGGCTGGGCCCGACGCTCTTCGACAAGGTCACCCCGGAGATGTCGGTCTACACCGACGAGATCTTCGGCCCGGTGCTGTCGGTCGTGCGCGTCGAGTCGTACGACGAGGGCCTGGCGCTCATCAACGGCAACCCGTACGGCAACGGCACCGCGATCTTCACCAACGACGGCGGCGCGGCCCGCAAGTTCCAGAACGAGGTCGAGGTCGGCATGGTCGGCATCAACGTGCCGATCCCGGTGCCGGTGGCCTACTACTCGTTCGGCGGCTGGAAGAACTCGCTGTTCGGCGACACCCACGCGTACGGCGCCGAGGGCGTGCACTTCTTCACGCGCGGCAAGGTCGTGACGCAGCGGTGGCTGGACCCGAGCCACGGCGGCATCAACCTGGGCTTCCCGACCAACAGCTGACCCTCGGGCGTCCCGGCCGGCAGCCGAGTGGCAGCCGGCCGGCAGCCGGGTCTCCCGCGAGGTGCCGGTCGTACTACGAGCCCCCGCCCGACACGTGCCGCGTGTCGGGCGGGGGCTCCGTCGTATCCCCCGACGGACCCACCATACTCATGCGTATGTAACGCATTGGCCATAGCTAACGGGAATACGTCCAATGTTTTTCGATTCGGGGATTCCGGTGCGCGGCGGCTGATGGCAGCATGCGTGACGACTCGTCAGATGATCGATCGAAGAGGCGCATGAGCCAGGTTGCGGACGCCATCAGCGTCGTCCAGATATCCGATGTGCACTTCCCCGACGCGGTCGGCGTGCGCGGTTTCGTGCAGCACGACCCCGACGCGGGGCTCGCGGCCGTGCTCGGCGACGCGGCCGCCGAGATCGCCGGTGCCGCGCTGGTGGTCGCCACCGGCGACCTCGCGGACCTGGGCGAGCCCGGGGCGTACGAGCGCCTCGGCGGGGTCCTCGACGGCCTGCCGACCCCCGTCTACTGCGTGTCCGGCAACCACGACAAGAACGACGCCTACCAGGCGTGCCTGCCGCGCCCGAACGTGCACCTGGAGCAGGCGGTGCGCGTCGGCCCGTGGCTCATGCTGTTCCTGGACAGCAACGCGTACGGCCGCGAAGAGGTGCGCGACGGCGTCTACCGCGACCTCGACGACCGCATGACGGCCGCCGAGCAGCCCGGCCTCACGCCCGGCGACGCGGCACGGGCCCGCGCCCTGCTCGAGGCGTCGAGCGCCGAACACGTCTTCGTCTGGCTGCACCACCCGCCGCTGCCCGACGTCGCGCCCGATGCCCAGGGCGACACCGAACTGGCCCGGCTCGTACGCGACTTCCCGCAGATCAGGGCTCTCGGTGCCGGCCACCTGCACGGCGACCTGCGAGGCGAGTTCGAGGGCAGGCCCGTGTACGTCTGCCCGTCCACCACGTACAGCATCGACTATGCCGGACGGGTGTTCGACGGGCCCAGCTACCGCGTGTACACGCTGCACGCGGACGGGCGCGTCGAGTCGGAGGCCCGCACCGTCCCGGGGGCCATCACCGACACGATGCGCGCCAAGTCCGCGCCGAAGTTCCTGACCGACCTCATGATGGGACGCGTCACTCTCGAGGAGATGAGGGCGCTGACCGACACGGAGTTCGAGGAGCGCTTCGGCGAACCGCGGCCGACGAGGGGCGCCTGAACCCCCGCGTCGCCGCGGACGTGAGATTTGTGACGGGTCCCGCCAATCCAGGTGGGGCCCTCAGTACGTGTGAGAGGAGCACGTGTGGGGCACCAGCACGCGGATGCCGAGGGCGGCACCGTCGCCCTTGAAGGCGTCCGCAACTTCCGGGACATCGGCGGGCTGCCGACCGCCGACGGGCGCCGCGTCCGTTCCGGCCGCTACTTCCGCAGCGGCCACCTGGCCAAGCCGACCGAGGCCGACCGCAAGAACCTCGCGTCGCTCGGCATCCGGCTGATCGTCGACCTGCGCAGCCCGGCCGACATCGAGCTCGACGGCGCGGACCACGTGCCCGACGGCGCCCGGTGGATCAACCTGCCGATGACCGACCCCGCCCGCCACTCGGACTTCTGGTCCGACATGAAGAAGGGCGACATGGCGGTGCTGCGCGAGCGCCTCGGCGACGGCAAGGCGGAGAAGGCCATCGCGTTCGACTACCGCGACCAGGTCGTCTCGCGCACGGCCAACCACGCGGTGCTGCTCAACTCCCTGGTCGAGGCCGACGGCCTTCCGGTCGTCGTGCACTGCTCCGCGGGCAAGGACCGCGCGGGGATCGCCGCGGCACTCGTGCAGCGCATCGCCGGGGTGCCGGACGAGGTGATCCTCGGCAACTACCTGGAGAGCAACGACCCGGAGCGCCGCTACAGCCCGAACAGCGACAAGCTCGCGATGCGCCCCGAACTCATGGAGCTGTTCGCCCCGTTCCTCGAAGTGCGGGCGGAGTACCTGGAAGGTGCCCTCGCGACGATGGACGCCAACTGGGGCTCCTTCGAGGGGTACCTGGCGGAGGGCCTCGGCTTCGGCCCGGAGAAGCAGCGGCGGCTGCGGGAACTGATCGTCGAGGACTGAGCTGCCCGGGGCGCGCGAGGTGTGCGCCCCGGCCCGGTTTGACCTTCACACCGGTCTCAAGCCGTACGTTCCGAAGCAGCCGCCCGACCGGCGGGCGGCTGCCGAGGATCCGTGCGTACCGATACCAGGAGTGTGGTGGCCATGTCCGCGAACCCGATTTCCCCCGACGCCTTCGCCGTCCACCTGGACGGCCGCGACGCGACCGCCGCCGAGCTCGGCCCCCTGGCGTTCGCGGGGTATGCGCACTTCACCGCCATGCAGGTACGCGGGGGCCGCGTCCGCGGTCTCGACCTGCACCTCGCGCGACTGCGGGCGGCCTCGCTCGAACTGTTCGGCGCGGCCTTGCCGGACGCCCGGATCACGGCGTACCTGCGTGCGGCCGTTGGGCAGAGCCCGCCCGACACGTCGCTGACCGCCACGGTGTACTCGCAGGAAGGGGAGTTCACCGCGTCCGGCGGCGAAGGCGCGGGCCTGCGCGTGCTGGTGCGCACCGGGCCGCCCTCGAACGGGCCGGCCGGGCCGCTGGACCTGGCGGTCGTCGAGTACGAGCGCGTCGCCCCGGGCATCAAGCACGTCGGCGAGATCGCGAAGACGTACTACCTGCGCCGGGCGGTCGCCGAGGGCTTCGACGACGCCGCGTTCGCCGACCGCAAGGGGCGGCTGAGCGAGGCGTCCATCTGGAACCTGGCCTTCTGGGACGGCGAGGCCGTGGTGTGGCCCGAAGCCGAGATGCTGGCCGGGACGACGATGGGCATCCTCCGCCGCCAGCTCGACCGCATCGGCGTGCCGCAGCGCGTCAGGGAACTCACGGTCGCCCAACTGCCGGACCTGGCCGGCGCGGTCGTGATGAACTCGTGGACCCCCGCGGTGCCCGTGCACCGCATCGGGGCGGTGGCGATCCCGGCGGCGCCCGACTTCGTCGACACCTTGCGCCGTGCCTACGAGGCCGAGCCGCAGACCTCCCCCTGACGCTCCCTCCGACGCGCGGACGCGTACGACACCCGCGCATGCCGGTGAGGGCCCCGCGAAGTGCGGGGCCCTCACCGGTACTTCAGGGCACGGAGCGGGTGACCGGGGTCAGTCCTTGTCGCCTTCGTCGGCGAGCGTGATGACCCAGCGGGTGTCCTTGCGGGGGAGCAGGTACGCGGCCCAGTAGACGGCGGCCGCCGCGATGATGCCGAAGGTCACGTACATGGCCTTGGGCTCGGACTTGGCCAACTCGTACATGACGTACAGGAGTCCGGCGATCAGCACGACCGGGACGGCGGGCCACAGCGGCATGCGCCAGGCGGGGGTGTGCTTGTGCACGCCACGCCGCGAGGCCAGTGCGCCGACGGCGACGACCAGGTACAGCAGGGTGACCGCGACACTGGTCACGGAGCCGAGCAGGGTCAGGTCGACGAAGCACAGGATCGCGCCGGGGACGCCGACGGCCAGCGTCGCGACCCACGGGGCGCCGAAGCGGTTGACCGTGCCGAACGCCTTGTTGACCGGGGTCGGCCAGGCGCGGTCGCGGGCGGAGGCGTACAGGACACGGGAGTTCTGGATGACCATGACGATCGCCGCGTTGATGATCGCGAGTGCGATGCACAGGCTGATGAACGTCGCCATGCCGTGGCTGCTCCAGCCCTCGATCATGGTCGGCAGGTCGCCCTCGGTCAGCGTCTCCATGTCGGCCGCGCCGAGCGTGATGGCGATCGTGGGGAGGATCAGGATGACCGCGCCGAGGCCGAGCGTCCACAGGACCGTGCGCGAGACGGTGCGGCGCGGCTGGTCCATCTCCTCGGCCAGGTAGACGGCCGTCGAGAAGCCCTGGAGGGCGAACAGCGCGACCGCGAGGCCGGAGACCAGCACGCCCAGGGTCAGCGGGCTCATGCCGCCCGCCTCGGTCAGCACCTCGGGCTTGACCAGCGTCGAGGCGCCGCGTTCGGTGTGACCGAAGCCGAGGAACGCGACCAGCGCGGCGGCGACGACCTCGAGGGCCAGGAAGACTCCCGTCACCCACGCGTTGGCGCGCAGGTCGAGAAGGCCCATGACGGTGGCGCCGAGCATGACCAGGGCGCCGGCCCACTTCATCCCTGTCGCGTCGAGACTGACGATCGACGTTATGTACTCGCCGGTGCCGAGCGCGATGATCGGCGGCACCACCATCACGACGATGCCCGCGACGATGAAGGCGACCCACGCCGCGAAGCGGCCCATGAAGGTGCCGACCATCGCGTACTCGCCGCCCGCGCTGGGGACCATCGTGCCCAGCTCGGAGTAGCAGAACGCGACCAGGACGCACATGACGGCCGCGATGACCAGGGTGAGTGCGGTTCCCGTGCCCTGCGTCGCGAACATGCCGGGCACGATCACGAAGAGGGAGGACGCGGGGGTCAGACAGGACAACGTGAGCAGTGTGCCGCCGACGACGCCGATGGACCGCTTGAGCGGCTTCGGGGCTCCGGCGTGGAGCGGGGTGGTCGAGTTCGGGGGTGGTGGTGGCGTTCCCGCGTCGACCTTGGGGAGTATTGCTTCAGCCATGGGCGCGTTCCTGATTCAACAGGGGGTGCGAGGTATCGCCTCCGGTGACGGAGCAGGGCGGCCGTGGGTGCGGCGTCGGACGCACGGTTCGCCTGCAAGGTGCTGCGTTATGTAATCCGCCGTTTGTTCGAGCGTCAAGATGCCGTTAACAACCGAATCCGAAGGTCAAAAGCTGATCTGACGTCAGATTCCAATACTTGCGGGAGTTTCCCGCAACGGGATCCGCAACTTGGCGCAGGCAAAAATTTGCCCGGCGGACGTGTGCCGCGGCCGGGGTGCCGCGGCGGTGTGACGGCCGCCTCCTTCGGAGCTCACTTCAGGCGTACGACGGCGCGCGGTACGTTCCGCCCCATGAGCAACCGCGTCCTCGCGCACACCGGTGCCCGGCACCCGATCATCCAGGCCCCGATGGGCTGGATAGCCCGCTCCCGACTGGCCGCCGCGGTGTCCGCGGCCGGCGGCCTCGGCATGATCGAGACCTCGTCCGGCGAGATCGACAACTGCAAGGCCGAGATCGACGCCATGGTCGCCACCGGTCTGCCGTTCGGGGTCAACCTGCCGCTGATGTTCCTGCGCGACGACACGCTCGTGCGGTACGTCGCCGAGGCGGGCGTACGGTTCGTGACCACCTCGGCCGGCAGCCCGGCCCGCCACCTGCCGCTCCTCAAGGAGCACGGCCTGACCGTCTACCACGTGGTTCCGTCGGTGCGCGCCGCGCGCAAGGCGGTCGACGCGGGCGTGGACGGACTGGTGGTAGAGGGCGCCGAGGGCGGCGGCTTCAAGAACCCCGACGAGGTCTCGCTGCTCGTCCTGCTCCAGGCGGTGCGCGCGATCACCGACCTCCCGCTCGTCGCCGCCGGCGGTATCGCGGACGGCCGCGGCATGGCCGCCGCCTTCGCCCTAGGCGCGGAGGGCGTCCAGATGGGCACCCGGTTCCTGTCGAGCGCGGAGAGCCCGGTCCACGGCAACTTCAAGCAGGCGATCGTGGACGCCGACGAGACCGGCACGGTGGTGGTCAACCGGTCGGGCAGCCCCACGATGCGCGTGCTGCGCACCGGCTTCTCGGCCGGGATGGCCGCGGCCGGCGGCCCCGCCGCGAGTTCGCTGGCGGCGGTGCAGCGGCTGTACTTCGAGGGCGAGATGGAGCTGTCGCTCGCCTCCGCGGGCCAGTCGGTCGGGCTGGTCGACGCGGTGCGCCCGGTCGCCGAGATCGTCGAGGAGACCATGCGCGGCTTCCGCAAGAGCCTCGACGAGGCCTACGGCCGGGCGGCCGAACTGGCCGACTGAGGGCCGCCGCCCGGGCGGACGCGGGCGGCCGTCCACAGCACGATTCCGCACAGCGCCCAACTCGCGAGCACGTCGCCCAGCCAGTGGTAGTCGCACCACAGCAGCGCCACGCCGATCAGCGCGCACAGCAGAGACGTTCCGGCATAAGTGCGCCGCCGCGCGGCCGGGGACAGGACCGTGCCGAGCAGCAGGGCCGCGGTGCCGAAGCAGACGGCCGAGGTCGCGGTGTGCCCCGACGGGAAGAAGCCCCATTCGCCGCCGGTGATCTCGCCGCCGGACGGCCCCGCGCGGTCGATCGCGTTCTTGCCCGCGATCACGACCGCGGAGACCACCGCGACCGAGGCCGCGGCGACGGCGGCCAGGCGCAGGCGGGTTGCGCGGTCCGGAGTGCGGAGGCAGGCGTACGCGTAGGCCGCGACCAGGGCGACCCCGCCCGGCACCGGGCCGCCGAGGTCGGCGAGCAGGTGCATCGGTCCGTCCAGCCACCCGAGCCCCGACGCGGCGGCCAGGTCGCGCATGCCGTCGCGGACCGCCTCGTCGAGCGGGATCAGCGGGCCGGCGTCGACCACGACCTGCACGGTCAGGAAGACCAGGAAGGCGGCCAGAAGGGCGGGGAAGAGGATCGAGGCGAGGACGGACCGGCCGTACGCGGACCACCGCCCCGGGACGGGGGGCGTTGTCCCGGGGCGGCCGCCGGCTTGCTCAAGGCCGGCATGGGGTCCGCCGGGGCCCGGACGGGGGGGCGTACCGGGTCCGGCATCTGGGGTCCTCGCGTGCATCTCACTCGAAGATACGTGGAAGCATCCCAACTTGTTCCCCGCCGACATGGTCGACACAAAGCCTGCACAGCTTCTCCACGCCGCTCCGACGCCGGGGGATTGACGCGCGCAGCCAACCGAGTCCCTGTTCGGAGTCCGCCTCACTCTGGATTGTCCGACGTGGGCGATGTACGGTGTCAGCCCCGGATGTGAGCGGCGTCACAGAACGGGTGATCCGGCGTCCCCGAAGACGGGAACCGGACCGACGAGGGGCAGGTCAGGCGATGAACCGCCTGAGGTTGTGTGACGTGACGTCAGCACACGATCGTCCGACCCCGCCCGCCGTCGGTCCGCAAAGGTAGGGTTCCCAAGGTGGTTGAAGAGTCCGGCTACCCGTCCCACCGAGTGCCGTCGATTCCGGCACCGGCCGCACCGGCGCGTGTCCGCCGGTTCACCACCGCGATCGCCGACACCAGGATGCCGCCGCGCGAACGAGCGCAGAGCGGTACCGGCATCGGCGTCGTCATCACCAGCGACCGCCAGCTCCGCGTCGTCCGCACGGCACGCCCGCGCGGCATCCGTCTGGACGGCGAAGTCGACCTGGCCAACGTCGAGATCGTCCGCCACTCGCTGCGCGCCGTCGCGCGCGAGGGGGCGGAGGTGACCGTGGATGTCACACGGCTCGGCTTCATCGACGTCGCGGGGCTCCGCGTCGTCGTCGAGAGCGCTCACGAGCTGGCCGAGCACGGGGGACACCTCGTGCTGGTCGGGGCGTCCCGCCAACTGCTGCGCATCCTGCGGCTGTGCGGCTGGGACACGGCGGCCGGGCTGCGGATCGGAGCGCCGGGGCCCGGCTGAGGAGCACGTACCGCGACACCCGCGCGTGAACCCGCCGCCCGCGGCTCGGCCCTGCCCGCACACCTTGAATGCCACTCCGTGCCCGCGAAGGGGAGAACCCCGGCTGCGTCCCCCCAAGGACGGGGGACGCAGCCGGGGTTCTGCTCGGACAGGCCGGGATCAGGCGACCTGGCCGACGACCTTCTCGAGGATGTCGAGACCCTCGACCACCAGGTGCTCCGGCATCACCAGCGGCGGCAGGAAGCGCAGCACGTTGCCGTACGTGCCCGCGGTCAGGACCAGCAGGCCCTCGGCGTGGCACGCCTTCGCGATCGCCGCGGCGGTCTCCGGGGCGGCCTCCTTGGTGCCCGGCTTGACCAGCTCGATCGCGATCATCGCGCCGCGCCCGCGGACCTCGCCGATCGCCGGGTGCTTCTCCGCCATCGCGCCCAGGCGGGCCTTCATGACCTCGCCGATGCGCGTCGCGGCGCCGTTGAGGTCGTGTGCGCGCATCGTCTCGAGCGCGCCGAGCGCCGCGGCGCACGCGACGGGGTTGCCGCCGTAGGTGCCGCCCAGGCCGCCCGCGTGCGCGGCGTCCATGATCTCGGCACGGCCGGTGACGGCGGCCAGCGGAAGGCCGCCCGCGATGCCCTTGGCGGTCGTGATGAGGTCGGGGACGATGCCCTCGTCCTCACACGCGAACCACTGGCCGGTCCGGCAGAAGCCGGTCTGGATCTCGTCGGCCACGAACACGATGCCGTTCTCGCGGCAGAACTCCACGATGCGCGGCAGGAAGCCCTTGGCCGGCTCGATGAAGCCGCCCTCGCCCAGGATCGGCTCGATCACCACGGCGGCCACGTTGTGCGCGCCGATCTGCTTGGTGATCGCGTCGATGGCCGCGGCGGCGGCCTCCTCGGCGCAGTTCTCGGCGCCGGTCAGCCAGCGGTACGGGTACGCGACCGGGACCCGGTAGACCTCGGGCGCGAACGGCCCGAAGGACTCCTTGTAGGGCATGTTCTTCGCGGTCAGCGCCATCGTCAGGTTGGTGCGGCCGTGGTAGCCGTGGTCGAACACGACGACCGCGCTGCGCTTGGTGTACGCACGGGCGATCTTGACCGCGTTCTCCACCGCCTCCGCGCCGGAGTTGAACAGCGCGGTGCGCTTGTCGTGGTCGCCCGGGGTCAGCTCGTTGAGCTGCTCGGCGACGGCCACGTACGAGTCGTACGGCGTGACCATGAAACAGGTGTGCGTGAACCGCTGGAGCTGCTCGGTCGCGCGGCGCACGACGGCCTCGGCGCTGTTGCCGACGCTGGTCACCGCGATGCCGGAGCCGAAGTCGATCAGCGAGTTGCCGTCGACGTCCTCCACCACACCGCCGCCGGCACGCGTCACGAAGACCGGGAGGGTCGTGCTGACCCCGCGCGCCACGGCCTTGTTGCGGCGCTCCATCAGCTCGACGGACTTGGGGCCGGGGATGGCGGTGACGAGACGGCGCTCCTGGGGGAGCGACGGCCCGCCGGGCTGCGTAGCGCCCATCGAGGTCTCCTTAAGGCTGATGGCTGACGGCTGACCGCCGGGGGTCGGGTGTTTCGCAGGCTAGGTTCACGGGGCGGGTCCCTGCATGCGCCACACCGGAGAAGTCACTCCCCCGCACATGTCCACGTCGGACAAGTCGGCTTGCGGACAGGTCGTGTCGGGATACGGAATGATCATCACGCGTGAGCAGCGTTCCACTACATTGAGTGCGTTCCCTGCGGCGGGAATCGACACGGCGGTGACGGGATGGACGTGGAACGCAGACGGGGCGCGAACGGCCGGAACCAGGCCGCGGCGACGACCGATACCGCGGGGCAGCAGTGGTGGCACGATCCGGAGCTGGAGGAGCCCGTCTTCGGGACCCCGGCGCCGGGCGGCGTGCCGCACCCGGCCAAGCCGGCGTCCGCCCCGAGGACCGGCTTCGACCTGAGGTCGTGGGTGTTCGCGCCGCGGTTCAGCGACGCGCCGGGGATCTTCGCGTACGGCCGCGACAAGGCCGAGCTGCGGCTGCGGGCACTGGAGGAGCGGGCCAAGCGGCGCCCGGAGACGGCGCTGATCCGGCGAGCCTTGCTGTGGCTGATCCTGGCCATGGTCGGATTCCGCTGGTTCGTGCTGGCCTACTCGTGGCTGGTCGTCAACGTCATCCCCGACTGGCTGTGGCCGCTGTTCGCATCGATGTTCTGGTTCGCCTACGTCGGGTTCTTCGGCTACCTCGGGCGTTGGCACGAGATCATCTGGCACTACCTCGCACCCGCCTTCAAACGCCTCGACCGGCGGGCGGACGCCAACGGCCGCCCGTCGCAGGAGCAATGGCGCCGTGCGGCGGTTAGCCTGCTCGCGGGCGTGTTCGGCTGGACCATGCTCCAACGGCCCTTCGTGTGGCTCCTCTTGGAAGCCTTCCCCGACAGCCGCCATCTGCTGCACCAACTGCAGCCGCTTATCCGCATCGTCTACAACCTCGCGTTCGTCGCGGCGGCGGCCTACTGGGGGCGCTGGGGCGACGTGATCCGCCCGTATGCCACCGCCCCGCGCGAAACGGCGGACCAGCCGGTCGACGCGGAAGACGCCCCCGTCGACGACGACCTGTGGCCCGAACTGCGCGACGCCGGACTCGGCGGTGCCGCGGACCGGCTCGACGAGGAGGTCGGGCTCGGCCGCGTCGGCGACGTCGACTACCTCCGCCTGCGCCGCGTCCTCGAAGCCGGGCAAGGCGACCAGGACTTCCTGGTCGACGTCGCGCACGAGGTCGCCGAACGGGGCGCCGGAGCGTGTACGCACGGCTCGGGCTCCCGCGACGTGCGCCCCCGGCGCGCGGTCCACGACCTCATGACCGGTCAGGTCAGGATCGGCCGCGCGACCGACAGCGACCGCAACACCGCCCCGCTCAAGTCCGTCGACGTCGCCCTCGACCCGGACGTGCTCGGCACGTCGATGGTCGTCGTCGGCCCGTCGGGATCGGGCGAGTCCGAGGCCCTGCTGCGCCCCGTCGTCGAGTCGCTCAGCCTGTCCGCGCTCGCGGGCGCCACCTCGGTCGTCGTCCTCGACGCCAAGGGCGGCGCCTTCGCGCGTCCGGGTGCCTACGACATCGAGATCGTGCTCGGCGACCCCGAGTCGCCCTGGGGGCTCGACCCGTACGGCGCCGCCAGCGGCGCCGAGGAGGCCGCGGACCGGCTCGCGGCCGCGGTCCTCACCGGCGGCGACGACGACGCGCGCCACCGCGACGGCGCACGGGCCGCACTCCAACAGGCCATTTCCGCGTACGTCGCGGGGTACGGCCACCACCCCGCCATCGCGGTGCTCCTCGACCTGCTCGACGGCCACACCGACGCGATCGACGCGCTGCGGGCGGAACTGGCGCGAGCGGGTCGGGAGGCGGAGTTCGAGCGGGCGCTGCGCACGCTGGCCCGTGCGGACGAGGCGGCGCGCCTCCTCGTCCAGCGGCTCTCGGTCCTCGAACGACCCGGCATGGCCGCGCTGTTCGACCCGGGGCGCGAACGCTTCGCGATGCGGCACGTGGACCGGCCGGTGCGGGTGCGCATCGCCCTGAACGAGGCCGCGTACCCGGATGCCGCGCGCATCGTCGGACGCCTGGTGGTCGGCCAGTTCATGCAGGCCATCGCGGCACGCGACCCCGAGCAGGCGGACGACGGCGTGTTCGCGTGCCTCGTCGCCGACGGGGCCGGACCGTACGTCGACGACTACGTGGCCAACGGCCTCGCCTGGACGCGCGCCCGCAACGCCGGGCTGGTGCTGGCCGTCCGCTCGATGGACGACTTCGCGCCGCGCCTGCGTGCCGCCGTCTTCGGGGCGGTCGGGTGCAAGGCCGTCCTGCCGGGCGCGGCGGCCCGGGACGCGGAGGCGTTCGCCGAGTACTGGGGCAAGAAGCTGGTCGAGGAGCGGTCCGTCACGCACGGGTCGCCCGAGGGCGGCCTGCTGCGCAAGGCCCGTTTCGCGGTCATGGGCGCGCTGTTCGGGGAGAAGGCGGCGGGTGGCTCGGAGAGCGTCACCGTCCGCAAGGTCGAGCGCTACCGGTGGACTCCTTCGGAGATCACCGGGGAACTCAAGACCCGGCACGTGCTGTGCAGCCTGACCACCAGGGAGGGCGACCGCACGGCCCCGGTCCTGGTGGAACTGGAGTCGCAGGCGGGCGCCTGAGCAGAGTCTGAGCGGATCTCTCTCACGCTCCGAAGCGCCGACATAGCCCGGGCCCGGTCGCTCGACCCGCGGCCGCGGGCTCGGGCCTGGCAGCCTCCGCTGCTTTCACCCGCAAGCCGCGGCCTCTGGCCTGCGGTCGCACACGCCTGGTGCAGGCCCCCGATTGCGGGGCCGACCCACGGCTGAGCCTCAGCTGTGCCGGCACTGTCCCGAGGCGCCTGGGAGGCACTCCTCGGGTGGCCCTGCGGGGGCGGCCGGGAAGGCAGAATGGGAGGACACGTCCACTCCACTTCGGCGCATTCGCCGCCCAGCTCGTCGGGACCCCCCTCATGCCCCCCACCCTCGAACAGCTCGTCCGAGCGCCCTCGCTCGACCTGGTCGTGCTGGCCGGGGAGCGGAATCTCGAGCGTGAGATCCGCTGGGTGCACACCAGCGAGCTGGCCGATCCCACGCCCTATCTCGAGGGCGGCGAGCTGGTCCTCACGACCGGCATGAAGCTCGGGCGGTCGGCGGCCGAGCGCCGGGCGTACGTCGAACGGCTCGCCGACGCGGGTGTGGTCGGGCTCGGGATCGGGACCGGGCTGACGCACGCCAAGGTGCCCCCCGCGGTGGTCGAGGCGGCCGAGGAGCGCGGGCTGCCGGTGTTCGCCGTACCGCGACCGACCCCGTTCATCGCGATCAGCAAGATGGTCTCGTCGGCCATCGCCGCCGACCAGTACGAGGCTGTCACCACCGGCTTCGCCGCACAGCAGGAGCTGACCCGGGCCGTCCTCGGCCGCGAGGGCTCCGCCGCGCTGATCCGCCGCCTCGCGGTGCGCCTCGACGGCTGGGCGGCGCTGTACGACCAGTCAGGCACACCCGTGCACGTCAGCCCCGCCCCCGCCCGCGCCCAGGCCGCCGCGCTGGCCGCCGACGTGACCCGGCTGCGCGGGATGTCCGCGCCCGCGTCCGCGTCGCTCCAGGGGGCAGGCCCGCACGGGGAGCGCGTGGTCCTGCAATCCCTGGGCGCGGACCGCCGCATCCGGGGGTTCCTCGCGGTCGGCACCCGCCGCGCCGCCAATCCGGCCGACCGGCAGATCATCGGGTCGGCCACGTCGCTGCTGACGCTTGCGCTGGAGCAGTCCCGCGCGCTCGGCGCCGCCGAAGGCCGTATGCGGACGGCCCTGCTGCGCCTGTGGCTCGGCGCGCCCTTGACGGCACCGGCCGCCGAGGCGTCGGCCGAGGCAACATCGCCCGCTGTAGATGCTCCAGGTGCCGCCGACGCTGCCGAGGCCGTCGACGAGCCCGCCACCCAGCCCGCCCGGACCCTGTCGCCCGGTCCGGCGGCCTGGGGCGGTCCCGCGGGCTCGGCGGACACACTCGTCCGGGCCGTCGCGCGCGACATGGGGTCCCCGTTGCCCGACGGCGTGCTGCTCGTCGCCGTCGCGCACGGGCCGGAGGCCGCGCGGAGCGCGTTCGCCGAGCGGGTCGCGGGCGCCGCGAAGGACGTCTTCGCCGCCGAGTTCGACGACGCCACGGTGCTCGTCGCCCCCGCGTCGCTGCTTGCCGACGACGCCACCGCCCTGGACCGGGCCGCCCGGGCCGGGGCGGGCGGGCTCGCGGTGGGTGTGTCGGGGGCGGTGGAGCCCGGGGCGGGCGCCGAGGCGTTCCGGCAGGCGCGGCAGGCGTACGGCGTCGGCTCGCGCGCCGGGCGGCTGCTGACCGTCTACGGCCACGCGGGCGCGTCCCTGCTGCCCCTGCTCGGCGACCCCACGGTGCGCGGCTGGGCGGAGGAGCTCCTCGCCCCGCTGACCGCCCACGACGCCGGTGCGCGCGGGGACCTGGTGGCGTCCGTACGGGCCTGGCTCGCCCGGCACGGGCAGTGGGACGCGGCCGCCGGCGACCTCGGGGTGCACCGGCATACTCTGCGGTACCGGATCCGCCGGGCCGAGGAGATCCTCGGGCGGCGCTTCGACGATCCCGACGTACGCGCCGAGCTGTGGCTCGCGCTGCGGCTGACCGAGCGGGACGGCGGATAGCCCCGCGCCCTGCCGTCGAGGCGCAAACGTCCTCACTCATTTGGACGCCGCGTACAAGGTCGCCCGCTTCCCGGCGCGCCTACCGTGGAAGAGCGGCGTAGAGCCGCGTCCGTCCGCACGCGATCCATGGAGTTCCAGTGACCACGACCCACGCGTTCTGGCTGGCCGGTCGGCAGGCGACCGGCGAGGCCGCCTTCGACGTCACCCACTCCTACGACAACAGCCTGGTGGGCCGCGTCAGCGTGCCGACGGACGCGCAGGTCGAGGAGGCCGTCGCGGCGGCGTACGCGGTCCGCGACGAGTTCTCCGGCCTGCCCGCGCACCGCCGCGCCGCGGCCCTCGACCACGTCGCGAAGCGGCTCGGCGAGCGCGCCGAGGAGATCGCACGCCTCATCACCGCCGAGAACGGCAAGCCCGTCAAGTGGGCGCGCGGCGAGGTCGGCCGCGCGGTCTCGGTGTTCCGCTGGGCCGCCGAGGAGGCCCGCCGCTTCAACGGCGAGGGCATGCGCCTCGACACCGACGCGGGCGGCACGGGCCGCTACGCGCTGGTACGCCGCTTCTCACGCGGCGTCGTGCTCGGCATCGCGCCGTTCAACTTCCCGCTGAACCTGGTCGCCCACAAGGTCGCCCCGGCCATCGCCGTTGGCGCGCCGATCATCCTCAAGCCCGCCCCGGCCACCCCGATCACCGCACTCGTGCTCGGCGAGATCCTGGCCGAGACGGACCTCCCGGCCGGCGCCTGGAGCGTGCTGCCGGTGCCGAACGACAAGATGCCGGCCCTGGTGCGCGACGAGCGCCTGCCGGTCATCTCGTTCACCGGCTCCGGTCCGGTGGGCTGGTCGATCATGGACTCGGTGCCGCGCAAGCACGTGACCCTCGAACTGGGCGGCAACGCCGCGGCCGCGGTGCTCGCCGACTGGTCCTCGGACGAGGACATCGAGTGGGCCGCGTCCCGCATCGCGACGTTCTCGAACTACCAGGGCGGCCAGTCCTGCATCTCGGTGCAGCGCGTCATCGCCGACGCGTCGGTCTACGACCGCCTGGTCGAGAAGATCGTCGAGAAGGTGGGCACGCAGGTCACCGGCGACCCGAGCGACGACGCCGTGGACGTGGGCCCGCTGGTCAGCGAGGACGCCGCCAAGCGCGTCGAGGCGTGGGTCGACGAGGCGGTGGCGGGCGGCGCCAAGCTGCTCGCGGGCGGTACGCGCGACGGCGCGACGTACGCCCCGACCGTGCTCACCGAGGTCCCCGGCAACGTGACGATCGCGTGCGAGGAGGTCTTCGGGCCGGTCCTCACCGTCACCAAGGTGGACGGCGACGAGGCGGCCTTCGCCGCCGTCAACGACTCGCGCTTCGGCCTCCAGGCGGGCGTCTTCACGCACAATCTGCAGACCGCTTTCCGGGCGCAGAAGGCGCTGGAGGTCGGCGGCGTCGTCATCGGCGACGCGCCGTCCTACCGCGCCGACCAGATGCCGTACGGCGGCGCCAAGGAGTCCGGCGTCGGCCGCGAGGGCGTCAAGTACGCCATGGACGACTTCACGTACGAGCGCGTGATGGTCCTCACCGGTCTCGACCTCTAGGCAATCCCTGGGAAATAGGGGCGAGACCCCGCACACGACGGGCCCGGCGACCTGGGGTGGGTTGCGCCGGGCCCGTTCGCGTCTCCGCGACCCGTCCGGACCGCGTTTTCCCGGGCCCGCACGAGCCCGCCGCAGACCCCGACGGCCGCCGCGGAGCCCGACCGAGCCGCACGAACGGCGGCGCGAAACCGCGTGGTTCCGCCGTTCGGGGCCCGCCGGGCGGGTGACCTTGGTGTGCTTCGGGTAGGTACGTCGCGGTAACACCGGCCGGTAACGGGCGGAATCCTCCGGGGCGGGCCGGGTACGTGAGGGGAACCCGCACGCGAGGAGGCCCACCGATATGCCCCCTGTCACGGAGCGCGAGGCCCGCAAGGTTGCCGAGGAGGCGCGCGAGAGCGAGTGGCGTAAGCCCAGCTTCGCGAAGGAGCTCTTCCTCGGCCGGTTCCGGCTCGACCTGATCCACCCCCACCCCGAGCCCGACCCCGAACAGGTCGTCCGCGGCGAGGAGTTCCTCGCCAAGCTGCGGCGCTTCCTGGAGCAGGAGGTCGACCCGACGGTCATCGAGCGCGACGCCCGCATCCCCGACGAGGTGGTTCGCGGACTGCGCGAGATCGGTGCGCTCGGGATGAAGGTCGACCCGGAGTACGGCGGGCTCGGGCTCAGCCAGTACCACTACAACAAGGCCCTCGTGCTGGTCGGCTCGGTCAACCCGGCGCTGGGCGCGCTGCTGTCCGCGCATCAGTCGATCGGCGTACCGCAGCCGGTGAAACTCTTCGGGACCGAGGAGCAGAAGCGCGCGTTCCTGCCGCGGTCGGCGCGCGGCATCACCGCGTTCCTGCTGACCGAGCCCGATGTCGGGAGCGACCCGGCGCGGCTGGCCACGACGGCGGTGCCGACCGAGGACGGCGAGGCGTACCTGCTCGACGGCGTGAAGCTGTGGACCACCAACGGCGTCGTGGCGGACCTCGTCATCGTCATGGCCCGGGTACCGAAGACCGGCGAGCGCAAGGGCGGCATCACCGCGTTTGTCGTCGAGGCGGACTCGCCCGGCATCACCGTCGAGAACCGCAACGCCTTCATGGGCCTGCGCGGCATCGAGAACGGCGTCACGCGCTTCCACCAGGTACGGGTGCCCGCGGCCAACCGCATCGGCCCCGAGGGCGCGGGCCTGAAGATCGCACTGACCACGCTGAACACCGGGCGCCTCTCGCTGCCCGCGATGTGTGCGGGCGGGGCCAAATGGTCGCTGCGCGTGGCGCGCGAGTGGTCCGCCGAGCGCGAGCAGTGGGGGCGTCCGATCTCGGGGCACGAGGCGGTCGCGGGCAAGATCGCGTTCATCGCGGCGACCGCCTTCGCACTGGAGGCGGTGCTCGACCTGACCGGCCTGATGGCCGACGAGAACCGGCACGACATCCGCATCGAGGCCGCACTCGCCAAGTTGTACGGCTCGGAGATGGGCTGGCTGGTCGCCGACGAACTCGTGCAGATCCGGGGCGGCCGCGGCTACGAGACCGCCGCGTCGCTCGCCGCGCGCGGCGAACGCGGGATCCCCGCCGAGCAGATGCTGCGCGACTCGCGCATCAACCGCATCTTCGAGGGCTCGACCGAGATCATGCACCTGCTGATCGCCCGTGAGGCGGTCGACGCCCACCTCGCGGTCGCGGGCGACATCATCGACCCCGAGGCGACGCTCAAGGCAAAGGGCAAGGCAGCCGTCGACGCGGGCGGCTTCTACGCCAAGTGGCTGCCCAAGCTGGTCGCCGGTCCCGGGCAAGTCCCGACGTCCTACAAGGAGTTCGGGGAGCTGGCCGGGCACCTGCGGTACGTCGAGCGCGCCTCGCGCAAGCTCGCCCGCTCGACCTTCTACGGCATGGCCCGCTGGCAGGGGCGCATGGAGCGCAAGCAGGGCTTCCTCGGCCGCATCGTCGACATCGGGGCCGAATTGTTCGCGATGAGCGCGTGCTGCGTGCGCGCGGAGCAGCTGCGGCGGCGCGATGCCGAGCAGGGCGGTTCGGCGTACGCGCTGGCCGACCTGTTCTGCCGCCAGGCGCGGGTGCGTTGCGAGGAGTTGTTCGGACGCCTGTGGACCAACACGGACGCGTACGACGTCAAGGTGACCGAGCAGGTCATGGCCGGCCGGCACCGGTGGCTGGAGGACGGCGTGGTCGATCCGTCGACCCCGGGCGCGTGGATCGCGGCGGCCGACCCCGGCCCGGCCAAGACCGACAACGCGCACCGCACGATCGACTGACCGCCCGCCGGGGCGGCCACCGGGACACCGGATACCGGGATATCAGGACACCCGGATATCGGGACACCGGGACGCGCAGGAGTCAGGCGAGCGGTTTGGCGAAGCAGAGCGAGAGGGGAGCGTCCTCGTACGGCGGGTAGTTCGGCACGCGCACGAACCCCGCCGACGTGTACAGCCCCACTGCCGCGGTCAGCCGCTCGCCCGTCTCCAGGAGCAGCGTGTGCGCGCCCCGGGCCCGGGCCAGTTCCTCGGCCGCGGCCAGGATCGCGCGGGCTGTGCCGTGCCCGCGTGCCTCCGGACGGACGAACATGCGCTTCAGTTCGTGCACGCCCGGCCCGTATTCCTGCACCCCGCAGCACGCGACGGCCTCGTCGTCCCGTCGCGCGACGACGAAGTGCACGTCGGCCCGCGGCGGGAGGTGGGGGCTCGCGTCCGCCTCGTCGTCCGGATAGATCCGCGAGGTCCACGCCGTCAGTTCGGCGCACATCGCCAGGACGTCGGCGTCGCCCGGCGCCGCGGGCGAGATCGAGAGCACGCGGAATTCTCCCAGGGCCGTACGACGGCAGGCCCCGGGGGACCGTCACAATGGTGCGATGGACTCCCTGGCAGATCCGTACGTCCCCTTCTCCGACCCGGCGCAGCCGTCCGCGCGGCGCGATGTCGTGCTGCTCGGTTCCACCGGTTCGATCGGGACGCAGACGATCGACGTGGTCAAGGCCAGCCCCGACCTTTTCCGCGTGGTGGGCCTGTCGGCCGGCGGCGGGCGCGTCGACCTGCTGGCCGCCCAGGCGCTGGAACTCGGGGTGGACGTCGTGGCCGTGTCGCGCGCGACCGCCGCGCAGGACCTCCAGCTCGCGTTCTACGCCGAGGCGAAGCGCCGGGGCTACGCGACCGGCGCCTACAAGGTGCCGCGCATCCTGGCCGGGCCCGACGCGGCGACCGAACTGGCCGCGCACCCGTGCGACGTCGTGGTCAACGGCATCACCGGCTCGATCGGCCTGGCGCCGACGCTCGCCGCGCTCAAGGCCGGCACGATGCTCGCGCTGGCCAACAAGGAGTCGCTGATCGTCGGCGGGCCGCTGGTGAAGGCGGCCGCGCGCCCCGGCCAGATCGTGCCGGTGGACTCCGAGCACTCGGCGCTGTTCCAGGCGCTGCGCGGCGGGCGGTACGACCAGGTCCGGCGCCTCGTGGTGACCGCCAGCGGCGGCCCGTTCCGCGGCCGGGGCCGCGCCGACCTCGCCGACGTCACGCCGGAGCAGGCGATGGCCCACCCGACGTGGGACATGGGCCCGGTCATCACGATCAACTCGGCGACGCTGGTCAACAAGGGCCTCGAGGTGATCGAGGCGCACTTGCTCTACGACATCCCGTTCGACCGCATCGACGTCGTGGTCCACCCGCAGTCGATCGTGCACTCGATGGTCGAGTTCATCGACGGCTCCACCCTCGCCCAGGCCAGTCCGCCCGACATGCGCCTGCCGATCGCACTGGCCCTCGGCTGGCCCGACCGGGTGCCGGACGTCGCCCCGGGGATGGACTGGACCAAGGCGCAGAGCTGGGAGTTCGCGCCGCTGGACAACGAGGCGTTCCCGGCCGTGGAGCTGGCCTGTGCGGCCGGCGCGACCGGCGGCACCGCGCCCGCGGTCTTCAACGCCGCGAACGAGGAGTGCGTGGACGCCTTCGTCGCCGGGAACCTCTCCTTCCTCGGAATCGTCGACACAGTGGCCCAGGTGCTGGGCGAGCATGATGTCCGCGGCACCGGGGGACAGGCCCTCACACTGGAAGATGTCCTCGACGCCGAACTGTGGGCCCGCCACCGTGCCCGCGAACTTGTCGCCGACGTGCTGGGAGTAGCCCGATGACGTTGTTCATGACCGTGCTGGGCATCGTCGTGTTCGTGGTCGGCCTGCTGTTCTCGATCGCCTGGCACGAGGCCGGGCACCTCGCCATGGGCAAGGTCTTCGGGGTGCGCGTCCCGCAGTACATGGTCGGCTTCGGCAAGACCCTCTGGTCGAAGAAGATCGGCGAGACGGAGTACGGCCTCAAGGCGGTCCCGGCGGGCGGCTACTGCCGGCTCATCGGCATGTTCCCGCCGGACAAGGACGGCAAGCTCAAGGCCAAGAGCACGTCGCCGTGGCGCAGCATGATCGAGGAGGCGCGCGAGGCGTCGTACGAGGAGGTCGGTCCCGGCGACGAGACCCGCCTGTTCTACACCCGCAAGCCGTGGCAGAAGTTCCTGATCATGTTCGCCGGCCCGGCCATGAACCTGGTGCTGGGCGTGGCGATCCTGGCCGGCGTGTGGATGACGTACGGCGTCATGGAGCCCGGCACCAAGGTGGCCGTGGTCACCGACTGCGTGGTGCCGGCCAGCGACGCCAGCCGCGAATGCAAGGCCGACGACAAGGCCGCCCCCGGCAAGGCCGCGGGCCTGGCGGTCGGCGACCGCATCGTGCAGTTCAACGGCGTGCCGGTGAAGTCGTACGACGACCTGCGCCCGCTGATCCGGGAGAGCAGCGGCCAGGTCACCGTGGTGGTCGACCGCGGCGGCCAGCTGCTGACGCTCACCCCGACCCTCGAGCAGAACGAGATGGCCAAGCTGGACGGCGACGGCCAGCCGGTCGAGGGCCAGTTCGTCCGCACCGGCTTCCTCGGCTTCAGCCCGCTCAACGAGCGCCACACGCTCGGCGTGGGCGGCGTCGTGGACGAGCTCGGGTTCTACATGGAGAAGTCCGTCGAGGGCCTCATGCGGATCCCGGAGAAGGTCCCCGCGCTGTTCGGCGCGGCCTTCCAGGGCGACGAGCGGGACAAGGACTCGCCGGTCGGCATGGTCGGCGCCGCGCGCATCGGCGGCGAGGTCATGGCAGCCGACGTGCCCGCCGAGTCCCGGCTGATCATCTTCGTGCAGCTCTTGGCCATGGTGAACATCGGTCTGTTCCTGTTCAACATGCTGCCGCTGCTGCCGCTCGACGGCGGCCACATGGTGGGTGCCATCTGGGAGTCGGTGCGCCGCCGCCTCGCGCGGGTCTTCAGGCGCCCGGACCCGGGGCCGTTCGACGTGGCCAAGCTGATGCCGGTGGCGTACGCGGTCGCGGTGGTCTTCATCGGCTTCACCGTCCTGGTCCTGATCGCCGACGTCGTCAACCCGGTCAAGGTGACCTGAGCGCGGCCGCCGCCCCGGCGATCGAATCCGGACAACCAACGTGATCGTTTCCAGAGGCGACCGGGTGGTTGTCGAAACGCTCTGTGCCGGTCCTGCAACAGATTCGCTCGGTAGCGGGCGCGTTTACCCGGCAACCCGGTACGTGGCGTAGCTTGGTGATCGGCCTCTCCCGCCACCTGTGCGCCACCCGGCGGGGAGGCCGAGCATCTTCGTCCGACCTACACGGGACTGAATCAGCTATGACCGCGATCACCCTGGGAATGCCTTCCGTACCGGCCCGGCCGATCGCTGCGCGCCGCAAGTCGCGGCAGATCATGGTCGGCAGCGTGCCGGTGGGCGGCGACGCCCCGGTGTCGGTGCAGTCGATGACCACCACGTTGACCTCTGATGTGAACGCGACGCTGCAGCAGATCGCCGAGCTGACGGCGTCCGGCTGCCAGATCGTACGGGTGGCGGTGCCGAGTCAGGACGACGCGGACGCGCTGCCGGACATCGCGCGCAAGTCCAAGATCCCGGTGATCGCGGACATCCACTTCCAGCCCAAGTACGTCTTCGCGGCGATCGACGCCGGGTGTGCGGCGGTCCGCGTCAACCCGGGCAACATCAAGGCGTTCGACGACAAGGTCGGCGAGATCGCCAAGGCCGCGTCCGCGGCCGGGGTGCCGATCCGCATCGGCGTGAACGCCGGATCGCTCGACAAGCGGCTGCTCCAGAAGCACGGCAAGGCCACGCCCGAGGCGCTGGTCGAGTCCGCGCTGTGGGAGTGCTCGCTGTTCGAGGAGCACGACTTCCGGGACATCAAGATCTCCGTGAAGCACAACGACCCGGTCGTCATGATCGAGGCGTACCGGCTGCTCGCGGAGCGCTGCGACTATCCGCTGCACCTCGGCGTGACCGAGGCGGGTCCGGCGTTCCAGGGCACCATCAAGTCGTCCGTCGCGTTCGGCGCGCTGCTGAGCCAGGGCATCGGCGACACCATCCGGGTCTCGCTGTCCGCGCCGCCGGTCGAGGAGATCAAGGTCGGCAACCAGATCCTGGAGTCGCTGGGCCTGCGGCAGCGCGGCCTGGAGATCGTGTCGTGCCCGTCCTGCGGGCGCGCCCAGGTCGACGTCTACAAGCTCGCCGAGCAGGTCACCGCGGGCCTGGACGGGCTGAAGGTGCCCCTGCGCGTCGCGGTCATGGGCTGCGTCGTCAACGGCCCCGGCGAGGCCCGCGAGGCGGACCTCGGCGTCGCGTCCGGCAACGGCAAGGGCCAGATCTTCGTCAAGGGCGAGGTCATCAAGACCGTCAAGGAATCCCAGATCGTCGAGACGCTCATCGAGGAGGCCCTGATCCTCGCCGAGCAGATGCAGAAGGACGGCATCATCTCCGGCGACCCGATCGTCGACGTGAGCTGAACGACGGGAACGACGCGACCCCCGGACGTCCGGGTACGGCCCCGCACCGGTCATCCGGTGCGGGGCCGTCGCACGTCGCGCGCGGGCTGGCGAGTCCGTGACGGAGGTCTCGCGCCGTACGCTCGACCGCTTTCGTTCCCCCTTTCGCGCGATCGTCCGCGTGATCGTTCGCGTGACTTCGTGTTCGACCGTGGCGTACGCCTCCACCCGATCGGGGGTTTTCCTCGCCCGTCGGAGTGACAGAGCGTTATAGGCCTTCCGCTCCCGGTGATCGTTGCTGATCATCGGCCGTAGATACGGCGCACACGGCGTCGGCGGGAGGGGGCGCTGCGGTGCGACGCATGGTCATCCGGGGACTCGCCGCGGGAGCCGCGATGCTCGGCACACTCGCCGCGCTCGCCACCGCCGGGCCCGCCACCGCGCTCCCCGAGGCGCCGCCGCGGGTCTCGCCCGGCCTCACGTGGGGGCCGTGCCCGCCCGACCTCTCCCGCGCACTGCGCTGCGGCACCCTCGACGTCCCGCTCGACCACACGCGCCCCGACGGGCCGACCACCACACTCGGCGTCTCGCTCGCGCAGGCCACCGGGACCAAGGTGGGCACGATTCTGGTCAACCCGGGCGGCCCCGGCGGCAAGGGCATGTGGCTCGCCGCGGCCGTGCAGCGGGCGCTGCCCGCCGACCTGCGCGCGGCGTACGACATCGTCGGCGTCGACCCGCGCGGCAACGGGCACAGCTCGCCCATCCAGTGCGTGGACACCGCGGTGTTCGACAAGGCCCCCAAGCCCGACCCCGTGCCGCGTTCCGACGCCGACAAACAGGCGCTGCTCGCCCGGGCACGGGCCTACGCCGAGGGCTGCGAGGCCCGCGCCGGCGGGATGCTCCCGCACTTGAGCACCGAGGCGAACGCGCACGACCTCGACGCGGTGCGCGCCGCGCTGGGCGAGGAGCGGATCGGCTACATCGGCTGGTCGTACGGCACCTACCTCGGCGCCGTCTACGGCCACCTCTACCCGCGGCGCGTCGACCGCATGATCCTCGACAGCATCGTGGACCCGAGCCCCGAGGGCATCTGGTACGGCGTCAACCTCGGCCAGGACATCGCCTTCCAGGCCCGCTGGCGCGACTTCACCCGATGGGCCGCCCGCCACGACGCCAAGCTCCGCCTCGGCACCACCCCGGAGGGCGTGGAGGCCTCGCTGGCCCGGGTGCTGGCCGGCGTACGCGCGGCTCCGGCCGGGCCCGTCGGACCGGCCGAGGTGTACGACATGCTCTCGAGCGCGATGTACGACGACGACGGCTGGCCCCCGCTCGCCCGCGCGCTCGGCGCCTACCTCGAGGCCGACCACGGCCCGATCAGGAAGTTGTACGAACCGCCCGGCGCCGACAAGGCCAACGGCACCGCCATCTACACGGCAGTCGAGTGCGCCGACGGCCCGTGGCCGCGCGACTGGGCCGTCTGGAACCGCGACGCCGACGCGCTGCACCGCACCAACCCGATCCTCACGTGGCCGAACACCTGGCTCAACGCGCCCTGCCAGTTCTGGCCGGTGGCCCCGCGCGAACCCGTGCGGCTGGACGGCGCCGGGCTCCCCGGGGTGCTGCTCGTGCAGGCCGACCGCGACGCCGCCACCCCGATGGTCGGCGGCGTCGCAATGCACCGCGCGCTGCCGACCTCGCGCCTGGTCACCGTGGTCGGCGACGGCAACCACGGCGTCTTCGTCTTCAACCCGAACAAGTGCGTCGCCGACATCGCGCACGCCTATCTGCGCGACGGCACGCTGCCCGCGAGCGACCGCACGTGCGCGGCGGGCGCCGAACCGAATCCGGACGCCAGGAGCGGGGGATGAGGCGGATCAGCACCGGATTGCCGCGGCGCCCGGTGCGGCGGGCCGCCGTCGCGTCCGCCGCGCTGCTGCTCGTCGGCGCGCTGACCGCCGCGACCCCGTCGGGGCGGGCCGACACCCCGCCCGGTCCCGGCAGCGGCCTGGAGGCCACCCCCGAGGCCGCTCCCGAGGCACCGCCGGCGCCCGGCGTGACGTGGGGTTCCTGCCCGGGCGGCACCCCCGCGACCGAACGCTGCGGCACCATCCGCGTGCCGCGCGACCACGACCGCCCGGACGACCCGGCAACCCTGCGCATCGGCGTCTCGCGGTCCCCCGCGACCGGCCGTGCCGCGGAGCGCCAGGGCATCCTCGTCTTCAACTACGGCGGCCCGGGCGCGGCCGGCGTCGGATCGGCGGGGTCGCTGGCGCGCTCGCTGCCCGAGCCGGTCCGGCGGGCGTACGACATCGTCGGCTTCGACCTGCGCGGGCGCGCCACCAGCAGCCGCCTGGACTGCCTCGACCTGGCGACCTTCGCCCAGGCGCCCAAGCCGGACACCGCGCTCACCACCCCGGCGGGGCAGAAGGCGGTCACCGAGGCGGCCCGGGTGTTCGCCGAGGGATGCCGGGCCGACTCGCCGGAGATGCTGCCGTACCTGACGACCCGCCAGATCGCGGGGGACCTCGACGCGGTGCGTGAGGCGTTCGGCGAGAAGAAGGTCAACTACCTCGGCTACTCGTACGGCAGCTACCTCGGCGCCGTCTACGGCCAACTGCATCCCGACCGCGTGCGCCGCATGCTTCTGGACAGCGTCGTCGACCCGACCAAGGTCTGGTACGAGACCGGCTTCGCCCAGGCGCGCGCCTTCCGCGAGCGCCAGCGCGACTGGGCCGAATGGGTCGCGCGCCACGAGGCGACGTACAAACTGGGAAAGACGCAGTCCGCCGTCCTCGCGCACTGGGACCGCGCCCGCGAGGCGTTGGCCGCGAAGCCCGCCGACGGAGTCTTCGGCGGCACCGAGTTCGACCTGACGACCATCGCGAACCTGTACTCGGACCGGCAGTGGCCGCGGCTGGCGGCCGCGGTGTCGGCGTACCGGGTGCGCGGCGACGCGGCGCCCGTGCGCGACCTCAAGGGCCCGGTGACCGGCGACGACGAGAACTTCGAGTCGGTCTTCCAGGCGGTGACGTGTGCGGACGCGCCCGCGCCCGCCGACCCGGCGGTGTTCGCCGCCGACACGGCGCGCCTCAAGGCCGAGTACGGCTACCTCGGCGCGACCGTCGGCGCCGCGGGCGCGTGCCTGTACCTCCAGAGCAACACCGTGCCCCCGGTCGCCGTCGACGGCGCCGGGCTCCCCGGGATCCTGCTGGTGCAGGGCTCGCGCGACCCCGCGACCCCGTACACGGGAGCCGTGCGGATGCGCGGCGCGCTGCCGTCGTCGCGGCTGCTGACCGTCGAGGGCAGCGGCAATCACGGGCAGTTCGTCGGGGGCGGCAGGTGCGTCGACGACGCCGGTGCCGCGTACCTCGCCCGGGGCGAACTGCCCGCGCGCGACTGGAGCTGCCCGGCACTGGCCGCACCCACCCCCGAGACCAGGGCCGCACCCGGCGGCATGCGGACCCACCCCGCGGTGCCGTAGCCCCCTCAGGTCACCCCAACTCGCCGCCAGGGGACCGCTCCGCGCGAGGGCGGTATCCGGCATGCGAGGGGCGCCGCGCACCCGTTGCCCGGACTCCGTACTCTGGTGGGGTGATCCGCTGGATGGCAGGGTGAGCCACGTGCTGAGCTCGGTTTCCACCAAAGTCCTCGACGGCACCGACCTGCCCGCGGTCCTCGACCTGCTGGACCGCGACCCGGTGACCAACGTCTTCGTCGCGTCGCGCGTGCACCTCGCCGGTGCGGACCCGTGGCGGCTGGGCGGCGAGCTGTGGGGCTACTACGAGAGCGGGCGGCTGGCGTCGCTGTGCTACGCCGGCGCCAACCTCGTCCCGGTCGAGGCCGGGCCCGAGGCCATAAGGTCCTTCGCCGACCGGGCACGCCGGCAGGGACGGCGGTGCTCGTCCATCGTCGGCCCCGCCGACGCCGCCGCGAACCTGTGGGGACTGCTGGAGCCCGCCTGGGGGCCCGCGCGCGAAGTACGCCCGGTGCAGCCCCTCATGGTCGCCGCCCACCCCTCCGCGGAGGTCGCGCCGGACCCCGGGGTGCGCCGGGTGCGCCGCGAGGAGATCGACATCGTGATGCCCGCGTGCGTCGCCATGTTCACCGAGGAGGTCGGCGTCAGCCCCCTCGTCGGCGACGGCGGCGCGCTCTACCGCGCCCGGGTGGCCGAACTGGTCAACTCCGGCCGGGCGTTCGCCCGTATCGAGAACGGCCGCGTGGTCTTCAAGGCGGAGATCGGCGCGGTGACCCCGCGGGCCTGCCAGATCCAGGGCGTGTGGGTCGCCCCCGAACGGCGCGGCGAGGGGCTGTCGGAGACCGGCATGGCGGCGGTGCTCGACTTCGCGCTGCGCGAGGTGGCCCCGATCGCGAGCCTGTACGTCAACAGCTACAACGTGCCGGCCCGTGCCGCGTACCGCCGCGTCGGCTTCGCCGAGACCGGCGCGTTCATGAGCGTGCTGTTCTGAGCTGCCGCTGCGATAGCGTCCCCGCCATGGAATGGACGTGTCGGCTGATCGACCTCGCCGCGTACACCGTCGAGACGGTCGAAGTGCAGGCGCTGGCGTTCGGCCTCACCGACGACGAGATGTCGGTGCGGCGCCGCATAGTGCAGCGGCACGCCCAGTTCGCCGGAGTACGCGCGCTCGGCGCGTTCTCTCCCGAAGGGCATCTGGTCGGGTTCGGCTACGGCTACCCGAACGTCAAGGACCAGTGGTGGAGCATGGTCATCGAGCCGTACCTCGCCCGGACGGGGCACGCGGACTGGCTCGACGACGCCTTCGTCGTGGGGGAGTTGCACGTGCTCCCGGGGTGGCAGGGCCACGGGGTGGGGCGCACGCTGCTCAGCCTGCTGTGCCAGGGGCAGGACCGTACACGCATCCTGCTGTCGGCCGTCGACGAGGACACGCCGGCCCGACGGCTGTACTACGGCGTGGGGTTCGTCGACCTGGCCGTGCCGGTGCTGTTCCCCGGCAACGTCCGGCCCTACTGCGTGATGGGTGCGGAACTGCCGCTGCTCGTGGAGTGAACGCGTGCCGCGGACCGCAGCGTCAGGAGAGCCATTCGGCGACCGACAGCAGGTCCTCGCCCGCCGGGTCGCCGACCGAGACGCACCAGAGTCCGAGGGCGAGCGCCTGCACCAGCGCCCAGCCGCGCACGCGTTCGACGTCGAGCTCAAGGGAGTTCGCCAGCCACGTCACGCGCCGCCGGACCACTGCCTGCGGGCGGGTCTCGGCGACCACGGTGGCCAGCCGGTCGCGGACCAGCGGGCCCAGGTCGAACGCCGGCTCGCCGAGCATCGGCCGCGGGTCGATCGCCAGCCACTTGGCGCGCTCGGCGGCGAGCACGTTGCCGTGGTGGCAGTCGGTGTGCAGGACGACCACGCTCGGCTGCGACGCCGCCAGTTCGGCGCACAGCGAGACGGCCTCGTCCAGCAGGGGCTTGGGGCAGGGGCCGCCGAGTTCGGCGAACCGCCGCGGCATCGACTCGACCCAGTGCCCCACGCGGTCGGAGACCAGGTCGATCGTGGAGTCCCCGGGCGCCGCGACCCACAGGTGGCGCAGGACCTCGACGGCTTCCAGCATCGCCCGGTCCTCGGGGAGCGAGCGCAACGAGACGTCGGGCTGGAGGCGTTCGAGGAGCAGCGCCCCGCGCGCGGCGTCGGCGTCCAGGAGGCGTACCGCGCCGCGGCCCGCCCATATCGCCAGCGCGTCCGCCTCGTGCGCGGTGTAGCGGTCGACGAACCCGAGCTTGAGCGTCGCCGGGGTGCCGTCCTCGCGCCGCACCAGCAGCGTCAGGCTGAGCGCGCCGCCCGGCAGTACGGGCCGCTCGGCGGTCAGGTGCCACCGGCCCAGGAACTCCGCGGCGGAGTCCGGCAGGCCGTCCAGCCAAGGCCGGGCCGCCTCCTCGCCGCACCAGCGCAGCGCGGTGCGCACAAGCCGCTCGGGCACTTCCACCGGCGAGGTCACGAGGGCTGCCCCGAAGCGGCGCGCGAGGCACCCGATTCGGCGGCGGAGCCGGAGGGCGCGGCCGACGAGGCAGCGGCACCGGCCGCGGCCCCGCCCGGCGCGGCGCGCTCGGGCAGGCCGGGGAACGCGATGCTCGCGCCCCGCCACCGCGCGCCGTCGACGGCAGTCTGCTGAAGCCACTTCGCCGCCGAGATGCGCTGGTCGCCGCCCGACGCGGCGACCAGGTCGCCCAGGTGCGCGGCCACACCGTCCTCCAGATACACGGCGAGCCGCGAGGCGTCGGCGGCGGTGTCGACCGCGAACGGGAGCGTGTACGCGGGTGCGGCGGCGCGCGGCCGCCCGCCCTGCGCGGTGATCAGCCGCTCGACCTCGTCGCGCCGCGCGCGGTGGGCGTCGTACGCGGTGCGTGCCTGCGCCTTGGCGGCCCCCTCCGACTTCGCGCCCACGACGCCGTAGCCGTAGACGGCCGCGTGCTCGGCGTCGAGCAGCGACTGGAGCGCCTGGACCAGTGGGCTCTCCTTGCCCGAGGGCGAGGGGGTCGTCATGCGGCGCTCCCGAGGTTCTGCGCGTGGACGAACTGGCAGGCGGAGACCGACGCGAGGACGCGCGCCAGCTCGGGGGTCGCGGTCGGCAGGTCGACCAGGCGGCCGTCCGCGCCGCGCTGTTCGCGCGACGCCAGGTCGGCGAGTGCCCCGTTTGCGTCGGCGGGCACGGATTCACCCGGGGGAGTGGCCGCGGGCGGCGGAGTGCGGGTTCCGCCGAAGGCGGTGAGGTGGAGGCCCACTTCGTCGGCGTACGGCCGCAGACGGCCGACGAGGGCCGGATGCGCCGCGAGGACCGCGTCGTAGTGGTCCAGGAGGGAGGCCGACGCCTGCCTCGCCCGCTCGCGGATCTCGTCGTCCGCCTTGCGCTGTGCGGGGGTCGGACCGGAACTGTCGTCCGAGGTACAGGCCGTCGCACCGAGCCCGACGGCGGCGAGCGCGCCCAGGCCGGTCAGAACGGTCCTGCGCGTCGGCCCAGCGTCGCGCATTGCTTCGACTCCCGCTGATCGTGTGCACCCGTTTTCCCGCGCACGGCGCGGGTCCAGTCGGACGCTATCGCATCGGTCACCGTGCGGCCGGGCGGCTGACCGTGCGTGCACGCGAACTGTTGCGGACCGGATACTGTTGTCTACCTCAGCGGTCGGCCCGAGCGGCCGACCCGCCCGCAGATCGCGACAACAGCACACGCAGCCGAGGAGTCGTCCGGATGAGCACCACCCAGAGGGACCGGCTGCGGGAGCTGCTGGAACCCGTCGCCGCGGGGGCCGGTGTCGACCTGGAGGACGTCTCGGTCAGCCCGGCGGGCAAGCGGCGTGTGCTGCGCATCGTGGTGGACGCCGACGGCGGTGTGGACCTGGACGCGGTGGCGACCGTCAGCCGCAAGTCGTCGGAGGCTCTGGACGCCTCCGACGTGATGGGCAGCCAGCCGTACGTCCTCGAGGTCACCACCCCCGGCGTCGACAGGCCGCTGACCGCCGAGCGCCACTGGCGCCGCTCCGCCGGGCGCCTCGTGGAGGTGCAGCTCGCCGAGGGCGGCAAGGTGACCGGCCGTGTCACGGCCGCGGACGCGGACGGCGTGGACCTGGACGTGGACGGCGCCGCGCGGCGCATCGCCTACGCGGACGTCGCCAAGGCCGCGGTGCAGATCGAGTTCAACCGCAAGGCCGCGGACGACGCGGACAGCGACACAGACAGTGACACAGACACAGACACAGACACAGACGCAGACACGGACGGCGACGTCGGCGACGAGGCCGACGACGACACGAACGACATGGACGAGGAGGCGTAGGACGTGGACATCGACATGAGCGCCCTGCGCGGGCTCGAGCGCGAGAAGGAGATCAAGTTCGATCGCCTGGTCGAGGCGATCGAGTCGGCGCTGCTCACGGCGTACCACCACACCCCGGGCAGCCAGCCGCGGGCGCGTGTGGAGCTGGACAAGGCCACCGGCCACGTGACCGTGTGGGCCGCCGAGACCGACGACTCGGGCGCGACCGTGCGGGAGTACGACGACACCCCGCACGACTTCGGCCGCATCGCGGCGACCACCGCCAAACAGGTGATTCTCCAGCGCCTGCGCGACGCCGAGGAGGAAGTGACCTTCGGCGAGTACGCGGGCCGCGAGGGCGACATCGTCTCCGGCGTGGTCCAGCAGGGCAAGGACCCGCGCAACGTCATGGTCGACCTCGGCAAGGTCGAGGCGATCCTGCCGCACGCCGAGCAGGTGCCGGGCGAGCGTTACGAGCACGGCCTGCGCCTGCGCGCGTACGTCGTCACCGTGCGCCGAGGCCCCAAGGGCCCCTCGATCGGCCTGTCGCGCACCCACCCCAACCTGGTGCGCAAGCTGTTCGCGCTGGAGGTCCCGGAGATCGCGGACGGCTCGGTGGAGATCGCCGCGATCGCCCGCGAGGCCGGCCACCGCACCAAGATGGCCGTCTACTCGACCCGGCAGGGCCTCAACGCCAAGGGCGCGTGCATCGGTCCGATGGGCGCCCGGGTGCGCGCCGTGATGGCCGAGCTGCACGGCGAGAAGATCGACATCGTCGACTGGTCGGACGACCCGGCCGCGATGGTGGCGAACGCCCTGTCGCCCGCACGGGTGAGCCACGTCGAGATCGTCGACCTGGCGGCGCGCTCGGCGCGCGTGACGGTCCCCGACTACCAGCTGTCGCTGGCGATCGGCAAGGAAGGGCAGAACGCCCGGCTCGCCGCGCGGCTGACCGGCTGGCGCATCGACATCCGCCCCGACACCGAGGCGGGTGGCGGCGACAGCGGCGATGCGCGGCCGGGCGGCGGAACGCCCGAGCCGCGTCGGGGCGGGGAGCGGTAGACTTACTTGATGTCTGGTCGGACACGGGTTAACGCATGCCCACCTACACGTAAGGGACAGGCCCTGCCGGAAGCGGCGGGACCGGTGCGTACGTGTGTGGGATGCAGGGCCCGTGCCGCCAAGACCGACCTGGTGCGAGTCGTGGCGGTCGAGGGCGCATGCGTCCCCGACCCGCGCGGCACCTTGCCCGGGCGTGGTGCGCACTTGCACCCCGACCCGGAGTGTCTTGCCCTCGCGGAGCGCCGGAAGGCGTTCCCGCGGGCGTTGCGCGTGAGCGGGCCTTTGGAACTGGCCCGATTGCACGCCATGGTCGCCCCGGATGGTGCGGGGCAAGGTTCGGAACGGAACAGCAGTACCTCGCGAGTTGGAAGTAGGTCGAGATTGCGATGAGCACTCGATGAGTACGCGATGAGTACGTACATGCGGTAGCGACGGTCCGGCGGACGACCACCCCGGACCAGAAGGAGCGACGTGGCAAAGGTCCGGGTATACGAGCTCGCCAAAGAGTTCGGAGTCGAGAGCAAGGTCGTCATGGCCAAGCTCCAAGAACTCGGTGAGTTCGTTCGGTCGGCATCCTCGACAATCGAGGCACCGGTCGTACGCAAGTTGACTGACGCATTCAAGAAGGACGGCGGACCCTCCGCACGTCCTGGCGCGCGCAAGCCCTCGGCCCCCGCGGCCCCGGCTTCCGCGCAGGGTCCGGCTGCCGCCGCGGCCCCCTCCTCCTCCGTACGCCCGGGCCCGCGCCCGGCCGGCGGAGCCCCCACTCCCGGCCCGCGGCCCGCCGCGGGCCCGCGCCCGGGCGGCGACGCCCCGGCACCCGCACCCGCCGGGCGTACGCCCGGCGGAGCTCCGCGTCCCGGTACGCAGACCGGGCCCGGCCAGCCGGCTCCGGCCCAGCCGGGTCCCGCGCAGCGCACCGGCGGTGCGCCCGCTCCGGGTGCCCGTCCGGGCCCGCGTCCCGCCGCCGCTCCGGCTGCCGGCGCTCCGCAGACGCCGAGCGCGCCGCGTCCGGCCGCTGCGTCCCCTGGTGCCCCCGCGGCCCGTCCGGGCTCGCGCCCGGGTGGCCAGGGCTCCGGCGCACCGGCGCGTCCGGGCCAGTCCGGCCCGCGTCCGGGCGGCCAGTCCGGTCCCGGTGGTGGCCGCAGCGGTGCCCCCAGTGGCCCCGGTGCGCGTCCGGCCGCCCCGCGTCCCGCGGGTCCGCGTCCGGGCAACAACCCCTTCACCTCGGGCAGCACGGGCATGCCCCGTCCGCAGTCTCCGGGCGGTCAGCGCCCGGGTCCCGGCGGCGGTCCCGGCGGTCCCCGTCCGGCGGCGCCGGGCGGCGGTCCGGGCGGTCCCCGTCCGGGCGGTTCCGGCGGTCCGGGCGGTCCCCGTCCCGGCGGCTCGGGCGGCGGCCCCGGCGGTCCCCGTCCCAACCCCGGCATGATGCCCAACCGTCCGGCTCCGGGCCCGCGCCCGGGTGGCGGTCCGGGTCGTCCCGGCGGCGGCCCCGGCGGTCGTCCCGGTGGCGGCGGCGGCGGTGCCGGTCGTCCGGGTGGCGGCGGCTTCGCCGGTCGTCCGGCCGGTCCGGGCGGCGGCGGTGCCGGTCGTCCCGGCGGTCCCGGTGGCGGCGGCGGTGCCGGTCGTCCGGGTGGCGGCGGCGGTTTCGCCGGTCGTCCCGGCGGCGGCCGCGGCGGCCCCGGCGGTCGCGGCGGTACGCAGGGCGCCTTCGGTCGTCCCGGCGGTCGTCCCGGCCGTGCCCGCAAGTCGAAGCGCCAGCGTCGCCAAGAGTTCGACAACATGTCGGCTCCCGCGATCGGCGGCGTGCAGGCTCCCCGTGGCAACGGCGGCGTTCTCCGCCTGTCGCGCGGCGCCTCGCTGACCGACTTCGCGGACAAGATCGGCGCGATCCCCGGCTCGCTCGTCCAGATCATGTTCCACCTGGGCAAGATGCTGACCGCGACGCAGTCCTGTTCCGACGAGGACCTGAAGGACCTCGGTGTGGAGCTGGACTGGGACGTGCAGATCGTCAGCCCCGAGGAGGAGGACCGCGAGCTGCTCGAGTCCTTCGACCTCGAATGGGGCGAGGACGAGGGCGACGAGGAAGACCTTCGTCCGCGTCCGCCGGTCGTGACCGTCATGGGCCACGTCGACCACGGCAAGACCCGACTGCTCGACGCGATCCGCAAGACCAACGTGGTCGCGGGCGAGGCGGGCGGCATCACGCAGCACATCGGTGCGTACCAGGTCGCCACCGAGGTCAACGGCGACGAGCGCAAGATCACGCTCATCGACACCCCGGGCCACGAGGCGTTCACCGCCATGCGTGCCCGTGGTGCCAAGTCGACGGACATCGCGATCCTCGTGGTCGCGGCGGACGACGGCGTGAAGCCGCAGACGATCGAGGCCCTGAACCACGCGCAGGCGGCGGACGTGCCGATCGTGGTCGCGGTCAACAAGATCGACAAGGAAGGCGCGGACCCGACCAAGGTCCGCGGCCAGCTGACCGAGTACGGCCTGGTGGCGGAGGAGTACGGCGGCGAGACCATGTTCGTCGACATCTCCGCCAAGCAGGGGATGGGCATCGACGAGCTGCTCGAGGCGGTCATCCTGACCGCCGACGCGGCGCTCGAGCTCAAGGCCAACCCCGACCAGGAGGCCCAGGGCATCGCGATCGAGGCGCACCTGGACAAGGGCCGCGGCTCCGTCGCGACCGTCCTGGTGCAGCGCGGCACGCTGCGGGTCGGCGACGCGATCGTGGTCGGCGAGTCGTACGGCCGCGTCCGCGCGATGCTGGACGAGAACGGCAACAACGTCACCGAGGCGGGCCCGGCCCGTCCGGTCCTGGTGCTCGGCCTCACCACGGTGCCCGGCGCCGGTGACAACTTCCTCGTGGTCGAGGAAGAGCGCACCGCCCGCCAGGTGGCCGAGAAGCGCGCCGCGGCCAACCGCAACGCGCTGCTCGCCCGCCGCAACAAGCGGGTCTCCCTGGAGGACCTGGACCGGGCCCTCAAGGAAGGCCAGATCCAGCAGCTCAACCTCATCCTCAAGGGCGACGTGTCCGGTTCGGTCGAGGCCCTCGAGGACGCGCTGCTCAACCTGGAGGTCGGCGAGGACGTCGAGCTGCGGATCATCGACCGCGGCGTCGGTGCGATCACCGAGTCCAACGTCACCCTGGCGGTGGCCTCGGACGCGATCATCATCGGCTTCAACGTCCGGCCGGAAGGCCGGGCGCGGACGATGGCCGAGCGCGAAGGCGTGGATGTCCGGTACTACTCGGTCATCTACCAGGCCATCGAGGAGATCGAGGCCGCGCTCAAGGGCATGCTCAAGCCCGAGTACGAAGAGGTCCAGCTCGGCACGGCGGAGATCCGCGCGGTCTTCCGCTCGTCCAAGCTCGGCAGCATCGCGGGCTGCATGGTCACCTCCGGCCAGATGCGCCGCAACGGCAAGGCCCGCCTCATCCGCGACGGTGCGGTTGTCGCCGACAACCTCACCATCGAGGGCCTGCGCCGCGAGAAGGACGACGTCACCGAGGTCCGCGAGGGCTTCGAGTGCGGTATCAACCTCGGGTCGTACAACGACATCAAGGTGGACGACCGCATCGAGACGTTCGAGATCCGCGAGAAGCCCCGAGGCTGAGGCTTCGGCAGTACCGCAACGGGTGCCCTCCGCTCCGACACCGTCGGCGCGGAGGGCTCTCCGTTGCGTCGCTCCCGCGCCCCGACACGCGGCGCCCGGCCCGTCGTACATGCGGACCGGCGCCGCGGGGCACCGGGAGACACAAGATGTGCGATGGCACACGAAGACACACAGGGAAAACACGCAAGGAACACAACTGCACGACGAGCCGTTCAAGATATGAGCGGCACACCCTCATGGCCCCCGGGCGCCTGGCCCGTGATGCCCGTGTTCGTAGGAACGATCACTCTCGACCTGCTGTTCGGCGAGGTGCACTCCCTCAAGGAGAAGCGCTCGCTGCTCCGCCCGATCCTGGCGGACCTCCAGCGCAAGAATGCCGTTGCCGCGGCCGAGGTTGACTATCAGGATCTACATCGGCGCAGTCGGATCGGCCTCGCGGTGGTCTCCGCGACCGTGGAGCGCTGCGCCGAAGTGCTGGACGAGTGCGAGCGGCAGGTCGCCGGGCGACCTGAGCTGCAATTGCTGTCCGCCCGCCGCCGGGTGTTCAGCGAGGACGATTGATAGGCGGGCCCAACGGCCCACCCAAGTTGGAGGATCAGTGACCGACACCGCGCGGGCGCGCAAACTGGCGGACCGCATCAAGGTCGTGGTCGCCGAGATGCTGGACCGGCGGATCAAGGACCCCCGCCTGGGCTTCGTCACCATCACCGACGCCCGGGTGACCGGCGACCTGCGGGAAGCCACGGTGTTCTACACGGTTTTCGGCGACGAGACCGAGCGGGAGGCCAGCGCCGCGGCGCTGGAGAGTGCCAAGGGCATCCTCCGCAGCGAGGTCGGACGGCAGACCGGCGTGCGCTACACGCCGAGCCTGGCGTTCGTCGCGGACGCCGTCCCGGACAACGCGCGCCAGATTGACGAGCTGCTTGCCAGGGCGCAGGAGGCCGATGCGGCGGTACGCTTCACCGCTGCGGGTGCCAGCTATGCCGGCGACGCGGACCCGTACCGCACCCCGGCCGAGGACGACGACCTCGACGAGGACGGCGGGGACTCCACGAAGGAGGACGAGCAGCGTTGAACCCCACGGTGTCGGCGGCCGGAATCCCGGGCCCCACGAAGGCGATGGACCAGCGCGGCGCCTCGGCGCCCCCGTCCGCCCTGCCCACGGGGCCGCCGACACCGCCGGGCGAGCGGGAATGGGACGAGGTGGCCGCCCTGGTGGCCACCGCGTCCCGTATCGACCTGCTCGCCCACGTCAGCCCCGACGGCGACGCCCTGGGCTCGGCCCTCGCGGTCGGCCTCGCGCTGCGCGCGCAGGGCCGGGACGTGCACGTGTCGTACGGCGACGACCCGCTCGTCGTCCCGGCCTCACTCACGTTCCTGCCGGGCCTCGACATGCTGGTCCCGCCCGCCGAACTGCCGGACCGGCCCGACCTGGTGATCGTCTTCGACACCGCGGCCAGTGCCCGCCTAGGCCTGCTGGAGGCCAAGGCCAAGGCCGCACGGGCCCTCGTGGTGGTCGACCACCACGCGTCCAGCACCCGCTTCGGCACCCACCACCTGATCGACGTCACGGCCCCCGCGACGGCCGTGCTCGCCGAGGAGCTGGTGCGCCGCGTCGGCGGCACCCTGACGGCCGAGGTCGCCACCGCGCTCTACACGGGCCTGGTCACCGACACCGGCTCGTTCAAGTACGCCGCGACCACCCCCGAGACCCACGCGATGGCCGCGCGCCTCCTGGCCACCGGCATCCCGCACGACCTCATCTCGCGCGCCATCTGGGACACGTGCCGATTCGGCTACCTCAAGGTGCTCTCCGCCGCGCTCGACGCGGCCCGCCTCGAACCCGCCGCGGCCGACGGCCTGGGCCTGGTGTGGACCGTGGTCACGCGCGCCGACCGGGCCGAGTACGGCGTACGCCTCGACGAGATCGAGGGCGTCATCGACGTCGTCCGCAAGAGCGCCGAGGCCGAGATCGCGCTGGTGCTCAAGGAGGACGACAAGGGCCGCCTCCAGGCGTCCGCGCGCTCCAAGGGCCGCGTCGACCTCGGCAGCGTGTGCGCGGCGCTGGGCGGCGGCGGGCACGCGTACGCGGCCGGGTACACCGCGGCCGACGAGTCTGTCGATGCCGTGATGGAGCGCTTCCGTGCGCAACTGGAGTCGGCGGTGGGCGAGGCGGGGCGCCGGGACGAGGAGTCGTCCTGACCGGATCCGCCCGGCCCCGACCCCGGCTTTCGACTCGTCAGCCCTTCACGCTTTGACCTTCGAGCCCTGACCTTCGAGCTTTGCCCTTCGAACGCCCGAACGGCGGCCTCCCGAGCCGCGAATGCCCGACCGAACGCCCCGCAGAAAGCCGGCCCGGAAACCCACCATGAGCAAGCCACGCCGCAACGCCGGACCCCCGCCGCCCGACGGCCTCGTCGTCGTCGACAAGCCCGCGGGGCTCACCTCGCACGACGTCGTCGGCCGCATGCGCCGCATCGCCGGCACGCGACGGGTCGGCCACGCCGGCACCCTCGACCCGATGGCCACCGGAGTCCTGGTCATCGGCATCGAGAAGGCCACCCGCCTGCTCGGCCACCTCGCGCTGACCGAGAAGACGTACGAGGCGACGATCCGCCTCGGCCAGGCCACCGTCACCGACGACGCCGAGGGCGAGGTGACCGAGACCACGCCCGCGGGCGACGTGACCCGCGAGGCCGTCGACGCGGGCGTCGCCGGGCTGACCGGCGCCATCATGCAGGTTCCGTCGAAGGTCTCGGCGATCAAGGTGGACGGCAAGCGGTCGTACGCGCGCGTCCGCGAGGGCGAGGAGGTCGAGCTCGCCGCCCGGCCGGTGACCGTGTCCCGGTTCGACGTGCACGACGTACGCCACGGCGCGGACGTCGTCGACCTCGACGTCACCGTCACGTGCTCGTCCGGCACGTACATCCGCGCGCTGGCCCGCGACCTCGGCACGCACCTGGGCGTGGGCGGCCACCTCACGATGCTGCGGCGCACCGCTGTCGGCCCGTACACGATCGACGGCGCGCGCACGCTGGAGCAGTTGGAGGAGTCCTTCTCCGTGCTGCCCATCGCCGACGCCGCGGCCGCGGCCTTCCCGCGCCGCGACGTGACCGCCGACGAAGCCCGCCTGGTGGCCCACGGCGGCCGTCTGAAGGCCGAGGGAGCCGCCGGCGGACCCATCGCCGTCTTCGCCCCCGACGGCGCCTTCCTGGCCCTCGTGGAGGAGACGCAGGGGCAGGCCAAGCCCATCGCGGTGTTCGTCGGCTGAACCGGGCCCGGGCCCGGCGACCCGCGGGAGGCCGGGCCCGATCGAGCGCGGCGGTCGGCGCATGGCAGGCTTGGCCTGTGGCGGTACCCGGTGTCGCGGGAATCCTCACCGGAATCCTCGGGCGCAACCTCGGGGCAACCGCCACAGGTACGGTCGCAGGAACCGGCACAGGAACGAGGAGCGGTCAGGTGCAACGCTGGCGTGGCTTGGAGGACGTCCCATCCGATTGGGGGCGTTCCGTTGTCACCATCGGGTCCTACGACGGTGTGCACCGAGGGCACCAGCGCGTGATCGGCCAGGCCGTGGAGATCGCCCGCGAGCGCGGAATCCCCTCGGTCGTCGTCACCTTCGACCCGCACCCGAGCGAGGTGGTCCGCCCCGGCAGCCACCCGCCGCTGCTCACGCCGCACCACCGGCGTGCCCGGCTGATGGCGGACCTCGGCGTCGACGCGGTGCTGATCCTGCCCTTCACGCTGGAGTTCTCGCGCCTGGACGCGGCCGACTTCGTGCGCCAGGTGCTCGTCGACGCGCTGCACGCCCAGGTCGTCGTCGAGGGCGCCAACTTCCGCTTCGGCCACAAGGCCACCGGAAACGTCCAGCTGCTCGAACGGCTGGGGGAGCAGCACGACTTCACCGTCGTCGAGCCCGAACTCTTCACCGACGGCGACACGGTGTTCTCCTCGACCGTCGTGCGCGGCCTCGTCGCCGACGGCGACGTGGACGGAGCCCGGGTGGTCCTCGGCCGCCCGCACCGCGTCGAGGGTGTCGTGGTCCGCGGCGACCAGCGAGGACGCGAACTCGGCTATCCCACCGCCAATCTGGAGACCCTGCCCTACACCGCGATCCCCGGCGACGGGGTGTACGCGGGGTGGCTCGTGGTCGACGACGAGCGGCTGCCCGCGGCGATCTCGGTCGGCAGCAACCCGACGTTCGACGGGACCGAGCGCCGCGTCGAGGCGTACGCGCTCGACCGCACCGACCTCGACCTGTACGGCGTGCACGTCAGCGTCGAGTTCCTGGCCTGGCTGCGCGGCATGGAGAAGTTCGACTCGATCGAGGCGCTGCTCGAGCGCATGGCCCACGACGTGAAGCGGGCCCGCGACCTCGTGGACGCCTACGACGCCGCCGCGGCCGCCTGAGGCGGCACCGGACACCCGGTCCGCGGATCCGCGGGTGTTGCCGCACGCACGGACGCACGCTTGCACGGATGACGACGAAGGGCTCCCACCGGTTTTGGTGGGAGCCCTTCGTACGTTCGCCTGCTCAGCCTTGGTGCGGTGGCTGTTGCGGCGGCTGCTGCTGTTGCGGTTGTTGCTGGTACTGCGGCGGGCCGTCCTGCTGCTGCGGCCAGGGCTGGCCCGCGTAGGGCTGCTGCTGGGACGGGTACGGCTGCCCGTATTGCTGCTGCCCCGGGTGTTGCCCCGGCTGCGGCTGCTGCGGGGGCTGTTGCTGGTACTGCGGCTGCTGCTGTTGCGGTGCGGGCGGCTGGTCGCCCGCCTGGTAAGGCTGTTGCGGCCACGGCTGACCCTGCGCGGCGTACTGCTGCTGCGCGGGCGCCCAGGCGTTCTGCTGCCACGGCTCGTCGGTCGGCGCGGTGCGGCCGAAGTCCTCGGCGACAATGGCCGCGAGCTCGAAGTACGCCTCGCGCGTCTTCGGTCTCATCAGATCGAGGTCCAACTCCGCGCCCGCCGAGAGGTGTTCGTCGAAGGGCACGACGAGGACCGCACGGCAGCGCGTCTCGAAGTGGGCGACTATGTCCTCGGTCTTGACCACCCTGCCGCTCTCGCGCACTCCGGAGATGACGGTGATGCTGCGCGCGACAAGGTCCGAGTAGCCGTGCGCCACCAGCCAGTCGAGGGTGGTGCTGGCGCTGGTCGCGCCGTCCACGCTGGGGGTGCTGATCACGATCAACTGGTGGGCCAGGTCGAGGACTCCGCGCATCGCGCTGTAGAGCAGGCCGGTCCCGGAGTCGGTCAGGATGATCGGGTACTGCTTGCCCAGTACGTCGATCACCGCGCGGTAGTCGGCGTCGTCGAACGTCGTGGAGACCGCCGGGTCGACGTCGTTGGCCAGGATTTCGAGGCCGCTGGTCGCCTGCGACGTGAAACGGCGTATGTCCATGTAGCTGTGCAGGCGCGGCAGCGCGGTCACCAGGTCGCGGATCGTCGCGCCGGTCTCGCGGCGCACCCGGCGGCCGAGTGTGCCGGCGTCCGGGTTGGCGTCGATGGCGATCACGCGGTCCTGGCGCTCGGTGGCAAGGGTCGCGCCGAGGGCCGTGGTGGTCGTGGTCTTGCCGACGCCGCCCTTGAGGCTGATGACGGCGATGCGGTAGCAGTCCAGGACGGGGGTACGGATGCGCGCGAGCCGTTCCGCCCGCGCCGCCTCGGCGGCTCGACCGCCGATCCGGAACCGCGACCCGGTGCGCTTCGCCTGCGGCTGGCGGCGGAGCAGGCGGTCGGAACTCAGCTCCACGGCGGCGGTGTAGCCGAGCGGGGCGCCGCCGACGGTGCGCTGCGGGCCCGAGGCAGTGTCGGCGCCCCAGGTGGGGTTGGCGTGCGGGGCAGGTTGGGGGTATTGGGCCTGCTGGGCTTGTGGGGCCTGTTGGGCTTGTTGAGCGGACTCGGTGGGCTGACCCGGCTGACCCGGCTGACCGGGCTGACCGGGCTGGCCGGGCTGCTGGAACAGCGGGGCACCCTGCGGCGGGGCGAGCGGTGCCTGGCCGTACGGCGGGGCATCCTCCGGCGTCGGGTACGCCTGCCGGGGCACGCCGGGCCCCGAGCCCTCGCCGGGCGGCGGCGCAGCACCGGGCGCGCCCGGTCCGGGCGCCTGCCACGCACCGCCGGGCCCGGACTGTCCGCGCGGGGGCTCGCCCTGAACGCCTTGCGGGTACGGCGCGTTCTGGGGATAGGCGCCTTGCGGGTGCCCGGGGTTCTGCGGGTAGGCGGGCTGCTGGGGCTGCCCTGGCTGCCCGGGCGGCTGCGCGTAGCCGGCAGGCGGGGTGGCCCCCGGAGCCTGCGCGGCGGCGTACCCTTCCGGACCCGGTGCCTGGGCCTGGCCTTGGGCCGGACCCTGTGCGGGGCCTGGTGCCTGGGCAGGCGGGCCGTAGGGGCCGGGCTGCGGGCCGTGCCCCGGCGTCGGCTGAGCGGGGTAGGGAGGCTGTCCGTAGTGCGGAGCGCCCGGTGCCGAGCCGCCGTGGCCCTGCGGTGGGACGTACGGGCCCGGCTGCGGCGCGAACTGCCCTGCCGCGGCGGCCGGTTGCGCGTACTGCTGCGGGTAGCCGCCGGGAACCCCGCCGTCAGGACCGGGAGCGCCGGGCGTGAACTGCGGTCCGGGCACCTGGTGCCCGGGTGTGCTGCCGGGGTCAGAGCCGGGCGCAGGCGGGCTCCAAGGCGTCGCACCAGGGCTCGCACCGGGGCTCGATCCGGGCGATGAACCAGGCGAAGAAGCGGGCTCCGCGGCACTGTCGGCGTCGGCAGACGGCGGCTCTTCCGCGCGGACCTCGGCCTCGGCATCGGGAGCATCGGTGTCGACGTCGTGTGCCGCTGCGGACGCCTCCGCCTCGTCGTCCGGGGAATCGTCAGCCGTCGCCTGTGCCTCGGAATCGCCGTCGGCATCGGCTTCGGCATCGACCGCGGAATCGCGATCGAAGTTGACAGGGGAATCGGCGTCGGTGTCCCGATCCGCGACGGCAGCGAAGATGTCGCGTGCGTCGTCGCCCGGATTGTCCGCTTCCGCTTCCGCAGCCTCCGAAGTGTCCGCCTCGGCATCCGATTTCTCGGCGGACTGAGCGTCCTCCGGCGCGGACCCGACCGTCGCACGCGGGTCGACATCCGTCGCCTCGGGCGCGACGTTGCGGTCCAGGCTCACGCCGCCGCTTCGCGCCGGGGCGGCGGGCTCCTCGTCGGCGGGGGGCGCCTCCGGCGCGGAACCGCTCGAAGGCTGTGCCTCCGATTCGTCCTGGCGAGCGACGGCCGGTCCGTCCGAGTCGCCCGTCCAGTTGTCGGTCCACGGCGAATCGGCAGGGGGCTGCACGTCGTTCGGCGGCTGCGGTGCCGCGGCGGCGTGCGGTTGCGGCGGCGGGAACGCGGCCAGGTCGGGGCGCGGGGTGTACACGGTCGCCGGCGTCCCGTACGGGTCGTACTGCGTCTGCTGCGCGTACGGGTACGGCTGCCCGGCGGCCTCCTGCGCCGGCTGCGGGGCGTACGCGCCCGGCGCTTGCTGCTGCCAGTCCTGGCGGCCGTACGGCGACTCGTACTGCGGGGCCTGCGGCGGCTGCTGGTAAGCGGGGTCCGGCGCGGGCGCGGGCGCAGGCGCCGACCCATGGTGTTGCCAGTGGTCCTGCCCGCCGCCCTGTCCCGGCGGCGTCCACGAAGGCACCGCGGGCTGCTGCGGCGGAATGCTCGGCGGCGTCGTCGGGCGCGGCGGGACCCCGGGCGGCAGCGGTCCGCCCTGGTACCCGGGGGGAGGCGGCATGTCGTCCGTTATGCGCGGAAGCAGGCGCGTAGGGCCCAGGTTGCCGGCGTCATCGGTGGCACCGGGGTGACTGGAGTCGCCAGGGGCGGGATCTGGCGCGTAGTCGCCCGCCGCGGGCGCGTGCGGTCCGGGCTGCTCGGGCTGCCCGGCCTGCCGGGGTTCCGGCCGGGGCTGCTGCCCGTAGGAGCTTCCCGGCTCCGCAGCGCGCCCTTGGTCCGGGGCGTGTGCGGCTCCCCCCGCGGGAGACGCGCCCTCCGGCGGGGTCCAACTGAGCGGCGCGGGGGACGCGTCGTGCGCGAAGCGGCCCTCGGTGGCCGAATCCTGGCGCTCCGTCACCTCGTCGGGCGCGACCGGGCTCACGTACGGCGGCGGTGCCTGCAACGGCTCGCCGCTCGGTGCGGGCATCCCTGTGGCGGAACCGCGCCCGGGGGACTGCCCGTACCACGAGGGCATGGTGAAGTCAGGCCCCGACCATTCCTCTTCCTCGTCCGCCGGCGTCTCGACGTGCGTGCCGTCCTGCTCGCTGCTCACCGCTGGTCCTTCCGATCCTCCGGAGGATGCCGGGGTCGTGCCCCGAGGTCCCGCCTCCGACGTTCCGGGCCATGTCCCCGTTTTCGGTCGCGGGGAGCCCCAGACTATTCAACCCGGAGCGCGGCGTCCCGGGTCGGCCGCGGAGCGCGGGAGATCCCTCAGTCGAGGCGCCTGGGCGGGCCCAGGAACGAGACCTCGGCCTGGGTCGGGGTGAGCAGGACGTACCGCCGGGTGCGCCGGGTGCACCACAGCGTCAACTCGTCGGCTAGGGACGGCAGGGCCGCACCGTCCGGTTCGGAGAGCTGGAGTACGCGGGCGGCCGCGTCGGCCTCGACCGGGGACACCCGTTGCAGGCCGACCAGGTCGGCGTCGGCGAGGCGGCCCGCGAGACGGGGGTCGAGGAAGGGCAGCAGCGTGAGCGTGGTCTGCCACGGCGTCGCCGCAAGGCGGTTGCGCGGCGGACGGGCGCCGCAGTCGCGTACGACGAGAACAGGACTCGACGCCGAGGGCCCCTGCGGGCCGAGCCGGCCCACCGGATGGACGGTGACGCACTGCTGGCCGCCGCCGGCCTGCTGTGCCATCGGCGACCACAGGTGCGGGCGGCCGGACTCGATGGCGACGCGCGCGCCGAGTGCGGCGGCGCGCAGGGCTATCACCTGGATCAGGTACGCGCCGCCCACAAAGGAGATTTCGTATGGTTCGGGGCGGAACAGCCCGAGAACAGCGGGTGTGCGCTCCTGGTCGATGCCCACCACGATGCCGTCGTCGCTCACCGGCAGCGTGAGGGCACCCAGTTGCTCCACCGTCAGCGCGTGGCGCTCCAGGCGGGGTCCGGCTGCCCGCAGTCCTCCGATCACGGGTGTCCTCCCAGCGGAAGCGTGGCGACCAGGCCCGGCTGCTGCTCCCAGTCGAGCCTGACGAGACCCACGCGCAGTGAGCGGGCGCGCGCCTCCAGGCGCTGCGAGGCACGGCCCAGTTCGTCGGCGGAGCGGGCCGTGACGCGCAGATGGCCGGTCAGTCCCACCGAACCGCCGCCGCCCTGCTGGGCGGTCAGGGAGAAGGTCGTGGCCAGTCCGGGGGTGCCGGTGAGCGCGCCGACGAGGTCCGGCGTACTGCCGGGGGACAGGCGCGGCCACCGGGAGATCCAGTACGTCGTGTGCCACCGGTCGTCGCAGCGCCATGCATGGCGCGTCTCGGTGGTCCGCGTCCCGCCGCGCCCGGTGCGCCGGACCGCGGGATTGGCCCCGCAGGCGGCGAACATGGCTTGTACCAGGGCCTGTTCGTCGAGGATGCGGCATTCGAGACCCGACTGCCCGAGCGTCGCGCTCAACTTGTTGACCGAGCGCAGCAGGGTGCGCTGGGCGCCCTCGCGTCCGCCGCCGCGCGCGGCCACGGCGGTCGCACACTGCTCGGGTACGAGGCGCAGGGCGATCCAGGTCTGGCGTACCGCCGGCACGTCCAGGTGCTCGCGGTCGCGCAGTTCGGCGTACGAACGGGACGCGAGCGCCTCCGGCGGCAGGTGCGGGGCGGGCGCCGGCTGGCTGTGCTGCACGATCTGCGCGGACGCGAGCGCGACATCGTCGATGCGAAGCGCCTCGGCCACGGCCGCCAGCGGCAGCGGGTGCCGCGCGCGGCGGGGGCGCAGCGGCTCGTCCGGGGCCTCGACGAGCATCACGGCGGTCAGGAACGTCCCGTCGCCCGCCATGCCGACCGGACGCCGCGTGCGGTCGGTGGCCGAGGTGAACGCCAGGTCCGGCAGGCACTCGTGCACGGGTGACAGGTCCGGCTCGGTGCCGTTCTGCTGCGCGCCTTGCGGTGGGCGGGAGTTCGTCCGCTTCGCGCGGCGGTTGCGGAAGCCGAGCAGGATGCCCGGCCACAAGGCGAGTCTGCGGCCGCGGTAGCGCGGCAGGACTCCGGCGAGGAGCAGTGCCGCCGCGATGCCGCCCGGAATCACCAGGCCCTTGTTGGTCGCGAGCGGCAACGCGACCAGCAGCACCGCGAGTTCGACGGCGACCAGTTGTTGCACGAGGACCGCGCCCATACGTCCGGGGCGCGCTTGCACATGTGGGGTCGCGGTTCCCCGCGTGGGTCCCCTGCCGCCGGATACCGGCGCGGACCGCCGTGCGGGCGCTGCCCTTCGGCCTGATTGCGGAGGTGCGGAAACAGCCACCTTGGTACATCCCCCTGAGTACAACGGCGCGGCGGTGGACCAACGCGTCCGGTGCGGAACACCGTACGGTACGGCCGCGCCGCGCCGCGCGGTAGCACGCGAGCATGCGTGGCGCGCCGACCGCATGGTTGAGTACGCTGCCGCACGCCAATCGTCGAAACGGGGAGAACGATGGCATCGCGTCGTGAACAACTGGATGCGTACAACTTCGCGCGCCGCCGCCTGGTGGCCGGGTTCCTGCAACCCGTGCAGGCGAACGGCTCGGAGGAGAAGGCCCCGCGGCCCTTCCGTGCCATCCTTCCGGGGATCGTCGTGGCTGCCCTCATCCTCACCGCGTTCGGGGTGTACGGGCTGATCAGGCCGGGTGTGCCGCCGGGGTGGAAGAACAAGGGCAGCCTGATAGTGGGGCGTGACTCGGCGAGCCGATACGTCTATCTGGAAGGGAAGTTGCACCCGGTTCTCAACATCGCCTCGGGCCGGCTCCTGCTCGATCCCGGCAAGTTCAAGGTCAACCTGGTGCCGGAGAAGGCGCTCAACAGCGTCGACCACGGCGCGCCGCTCGGCATCCCCGAGGCGCCCGACCGGCTCCCGTCGGCGAAGGAAGTGCGGCGGCCGAAGACCTGGACGGTGTGCGAGCGTCCGGTGGTGACCGCGGACAACAAGAACGACGTCGGCGCGAAGCCGCAGCGGAGCCTGTTCATCGGCGCCGCACCGGAGTTCGGAATCCTCCAGGGCGCCGAGGCGCTCTTCGTGCAGCAGCACGAGGACAACGCCGCGGACGCGCTGAAGGCACCGTTGTTCCTGGTGCAGAACGGGCGCACGTACAAGATCGCGAGCAGGCAGGTGCGCACCGCGCTGGAACTCGACGGGGTGAATCCCCAGACGGTGAGCAAGGAGTGGCTGGACACCCTGGAGCCCGGCGAGGACATCGACTTCCCGTCGATCCCGCACTACGGGACGCCGGCGACCGTGGAGATTCCCGATCAGTTCCGCACGGTCGGCACGGTGCTCAGGGCCGAGAGCGGCAACCAGTACTACGTGGTGGGCAAGGACGCGGTGCTGCCGGTCAGCCGCCTGGTGGCGGCGCTGATGACGCTGCGGCCGGATGCGCGCGCGAAGGTGTACAAGGACCGGCTGCCCTCGGCGTTCCCGGTGGCGGTGAGCGAGTTGGGGGCGACGATCAGCCAGGGGACGCCGTACGGCGACGAGAAGGGCTGGCCGACCGAGCTGCCCCAGATGGTGAACCGCGTCGACGCGCCGGTGGACAAGGGGCGGACGACGGTGTGCAACACGTACACCGGGACCTACAGCGGCGGTGTCGCGCAGACGCAGCAGTCCGCGTGGACCGCGCTGCCCGCGCGCCTGGTGGACGGTATGGGCGGGGTGTACGTGGAGCCCGGAGCAGGCGCGCTGGTCCGTGAGTTGACGGGCCGAGCCGACGACAAGACCGGCATCGTCTTCCTGGTCACCGATGCCGGGCTGCGCCACCAGATCGTGAACGATCCGCCGAAGGAAGGCGGTGCGGCGCCGGCGCCGGGGGCGGACAGCGAGGCCAAGATCCGCCTGGGGTACAAGGGAGTTGAGCCGACGCCGGTGCCGAGGTCCTGGACGGGGCTGATGCCGGTGAGCGTGCCGCTCAGCGTGGATGCCGCGCGGAATCCGCAGACGTCTTGATCAGCAAACGTCTTGATCCGAAACCCCTGTGATCCGCAAACCCCTTGATCCGCAACGGAATTGACGGTTCGTCAGATTCATGGTGCGGGGATCTTGGGTGTCGGATTTCCACGAGTCGTGACTTGCCCATTGCGCAAGGGGAGTTGGGCAAGATCGACGTAAAGCTTGGGTAACCAGGGGTATGGCGTGGCTTGGGAGGCGCGGCGAACAACCGTTAGAGTCGGCGCACCAACGGTCACTCATGGGGGATGGTGGATCATGGCGGGTTCATTCAAGGCGACTACCGAGCAACTTGACGCGCTGGCGAAGAAGATCGACAGCGAACAGGCTGCGATCCAGGGCCAGATCACCAGGTTCAACGGGATCGTGGACTTCGTGCAGGCGGGCTGGCAGGGCGACGCCTTCCGGGCGTTCGACACGCTTCAGGACCGCGTGAACGTCCTTCTGACGCAGCTCAACCAGCAGCTGGACGACATCGGCGTGCTGATGGGCAAGGGTGCGATCAACTACGCACAGACCGAAGAAGCGAACAAGGCGCAGATCAGCCAGATCACGTCCGCGCTCGGCTGATCAGCCGGTCAGGCCCGGAGGCGGTGCCGACGCGGCAGTCGCGGTACGCCTCCTCGGGCTCTCCCGGGCCGGGCCCGCCCCGGCCTCCTCGCCGTCAAGGCCCTCTTGTTCTTCACAAAATCGGGGAGTCACCATGGGTTCGCCCATTGTCGTAACGTTTGCCACCATTCAGGAAGCCGCGGGCCAGATCCGCACCATCAACGGCGACATCAAGTCGCGGCTCGACGAACTCAAGCGCCAGGTCGACGCGGTCGCCGCCACCTGGGAAGGCCAGGCCCACTCGGACTACATGATCCGGCAGGCCAAGTGGACCGAGGCGCAGACCTCGCTCTGCGCGCTGCTCGACCAGATCGCCGGCGCGCTGACCCAGACGGCGGATGTCTACCAGCAGACGGAGTCCGCGAACGCGAAGATGTGGGGCTGACCGAGGCGTCGGCCCGCCCCGGCCGGCCCGCGCAGGTGAAGGCCACCCGGAGGGACGGCGGCAACGCCGTCCCTCCCTCCTGCCGTGCGGGCGCGCGCTGACCGGTCCGCCGGACCGCCGCCGCGTACCGCCCCCCGCCGCCCACCGGAGGATTCCACCCACCGTGCCCACCGTCCCGCGCCGCCGCGGCGGTGCGCTGTCGGCCGCGTTCGCCCTGCTGTGCGCCCTGTGTGCGGCGCCCGCTCTCGGGGCCGCGCCCGACCCGGCGCAACCCGCACCGCCGCCCCCGCAGATACGCCTGTCCGCCGAAGGCGAATGCACCTTCCCGGCGCCCCCTCTCAAGGGCAAGCCGTGGGCCCTGCAACGCGTGATGCTCGACCAGCTGTGGTCCAAGGCGACCGGCCGAGGCGTGCTGGTCGCGGTCATCGACTCCGGCGTCGACGCGGGCAACCCCCAACTGGCGCCTGCCCTCAGCGACAAGGGGCGGGACGACTTCGCGACGGGCACCGGCGGAAAGGTCGACGAGAACAGCCACGGCACGATGGCGGCGGGCATCATCGCGGCGCGGCACCGCGACGACACCGGGTTCACCGGACTCGCCCGCGACGCCATGATCCTGCCGATCCGGCAGAACGGCGGCACCGACGCCCAGAAGGGCAACGTCGAGACGCTGATCAGCGCCATCCGCTACGCCGCCGACCAGGGCGCCAAGGTCATCAACATCTCCCAGGAGACCAGCGGGCCGAACGGAACGGCACCCGATCCGCGCCTGGAAGCGGCGATCCGCTACGCCGTCGACGTCAAGGACGCCGTCGTGGTCGCCGCCGCCGGAAACCGCGGCGACAAGGACAACCTCGACACGTACCCCGCCATGTACGAAGGCGTGCTCGCCGTCGGCGCGTCCGACCGCAACAACGACCGCGCGGCGTTCTCGCAGAACAAGCCGTACGTCGGTGTGCTCGCCCCGGGCGTCGACATCTGGTCGACCGTCCCCAAGGGCGGACACTGCTCCGGCAGCGGCACGTCGTACGCCGCGCCCTACGCGTCCGCGGTCGCCGCGCTCGTGCGCTCCCTCCACCCCACCTGGAAGGCACGCCAGGTCATCACGGTCATCGAGCAGACCGCGCAGCGCGGCCAGGCCGGCAGCAAGGACGGCAGCGGGTGGGGCGTCGTCGACCCGCTCAAGGCCGTCACCTTCGACGGGGAGCCAGGCCTGAAGCCGGTCGAGACCGGGATGCTGCCGCCGCAGGCCGCCCCCGTGCACGTCGAACCGCTCTCCTTCGGCCCCACGCGGGCCGAGCGCGACCGGCAGACCGGAACCGTGGTGGCGGCCGTCGGCCTGGCCGGTGTCCTCCTGCTCGTCAGCGGTGCCGTGGTGCTGCGCGACGCGAGGAGACGCGGGCGCGCTTGAGCGGCGCGGCACCGGGGGATACCCGCGGGAAGGCCGGAAATCGCGCATACCCCGGGGGAGTCCGCCATGCAGCCGTCCCGCCGACCCGACCGACCGGGTGCCTGGCGGCGTGCGCGGCGGGCGGGCCCCGCCCTCGGACTCGCGACCGCCCTCGTCCTGCTCGTCACGGGCGCGGCGGCATGCGACGGCGACTCGCCGGGCGCGTCCGGCAGCCCCGGGCCACCGGCCCCGCCGACCTCCGACCAGCTCCAGGCGGCGCTCGTCACCACCGCGGACTTCACCGACGGCACCACCGTCACACCGTCCGTCCGACCCGACGGCGAGACCGCCGTCACCGACGATCCCGCGTGCCGGCCGGTGATGGACCTCCTCAGCGTGCAGGCGACCGGGGACACGCCGGTCGGCACCGCGAGCGCCATGATCGAGACACCCGGGGGCGGCGCGGAGGTCGTCGTCGTCCTGCTCGCCTCGTTCCCCGCCGGGTACGCCTCGCAACTCCTCGGCCAGGGCCTCGCCGCGCTGCCCAACTGCGCCGCGTTCACCGGCAAGACCGAGGCCGGCGAGGTGGTCGCGTACACCGCCGCGACGGTGCCCGCGCCGACGTACGGCGAGGAATCCCTCGCGGTGAAGCTGGTCACCACGGCGGACGGCCAGGAGGTCACCGCGCAGTACGTCATCGCCCGCGTCGGCGACACCCTCGCCGACTTCGCCGTCGCCGACACCTCCGGAGGACCGGGCCGCCTGCCGGACGCGGCCCTGGTGGTGAAGCAGATCGACAAGCTGAACACGGTTAAGTAGCGTCCGTACCGGCCGGTTTGCCGACGTCTCCGGCCACGCGCGGGGCCCGGCGGCGTCGGCGACCGACCGGAGGTGCACATGGAGCCGATGCCGCGATTCCCCGCGGACTTCCTGTGGGGCACGGCGACCGCCGCGTACCAGATCGAGGGAGCGGTCGACGAGGACGGCCGGGGCCCTTCCACCTGGGACACCTTCTGCGCCGAACCCGGGCGGGTCCGCGACGGCCACACCGGCGAGGTGGCGTGCGACCACTACCACCGCTACCGCGAAGACGTCGCGATCATGGCCGAACTCGGCCTGAACGCCTACCGGTTCTCGGTCTCATGGTCCCGCGTCCAGCCCGGCGGCAGCGGAGCGCCCAACACCAAGGGGCTGGACTTCTACGACCGGCTGGTCGACGAACTGGCCGCGCACGGCATCACGCCGTTCCTCACCCTGCACCACTGGGACCTGCCGCAGGAACTCGAGGACGCGGGCGGCTGGTTGGCGCGCGACACCGCGTACCGCTTCGCCGACTACACCCAGATCGTCCACGCGCGCCTCGGCGACCGCGTCGCGCACTGGACGACCCTCAACGAGCCCTTCGTGCAGATGGCGTTCGGGTACGCGCTCGGAGTGCACGCCCCCGGCAAGGCCCTGCTGATGGACGCCCTCCCGGCGGCACACCACCTGCTGCTCGCGCACGGCCTGGGCACCGCCGCGCTCCGCGCCGCGGGAGCGCCCCAGGTCCTGCTGACGAACAACCACACACCCGTACGCCCGGCGTCCACCGACCCGGCCGACACCGCCGCCGCGGCCGCCTACGACGCCCTGCACAACCGGCTGTTCCTCGACCCCGTCTTCCAGGGCCGCTACCCCGACCTGACCGCATACGGCGTGTCCGAGGTCCCCGGAGTCGCCGACGGCGACCTCGACCTGATCTCCGCGCCGCTCGACGGCTTCGGCGTCAACTACTACAACCCCACGCGCATCGCCGCCCCCGAAGGCCCCGACGCCGCCCTCCCGTTCACGGACGCCGGCATCACCGGCGTGCCGCGCACCGGATTCGACTGGCCCGTCGTACCGGAGGGCCTGACCGACCTCCTGGTCGACCTCAACACCCGCTACGACCTGCCGCCCGTCTACATCACCGAGAACGGCTGCTCCTACCCGGACCCCGACCCGGGGCCCTCCGACACCACCGTCCCGGACCCCGAGCGCATCGCCTACCTCGACGGCCACATCCGCGCCGTCGCCGCGGCCCGCGCCGCGGGCGTCGACGTACGCGGCTACCTGGTCTGGTCCCTCCTCGACAACTTCGAATGGGCCGAGGGCTACCACCAGCGCTTCGGCCTGGTCCACGTCGACTTCGCCACCCGCAAGCGCACCCCCAAAGCCTCCGCCCACTGGTACCGCAACCTCATCACCGCCATGCACTGACCGGCTACGTCGCGGCACACCCCGCGCGTCCGGCGAAGACGTCGGACACGGCGACGAAGGCGCGCTCGATCTCCAGCGGACGGCCGTCGGCCGCCCGCAGGCCGGTGCCCAGCCGCATGGTGTTGATCACCGGGACGCTGCCGCACCGCGTGGCGCCGATGTAGGTCTGGTCCCCGCGCGAGCCGCCGTCGGCCTTGAACCGCTCCGTCGGCGGCGGCTCCAGCAAGTTCGCCAGTACTCCGCGCAGTTGGACGTACCTCAAGACCACGGCGCCGTTCGGGGCAGTGCGTACGATGCATTCGGACCACGTCGGGGACTGCGCCGTCGTCACTGCCCAGCTCGCTCCCGGACGCTGTGCCAGGCCCAGTCCGTCGACCCCGCAAACTGTGCCCACGCCGCCCGGTGCGGCGGGCTGCTCCACCGTGCCGCGAAGGTCGGTGGCCACGAAGCTCCTGTGGAGGTCAGTGGGCGAGCCAGGCGGCCTGGATCATTTGGGTGCCTCGGCGGCGGGAGATCAATTGGCCTCGGCCCGGGGGGAGTTGGGTGGGGCGCACGCCGCCGATCAGAGGGCCTTCGTCGCGGTTGCCGGACAGCAGGAGGCCGCCGGTGCCGAGGTCGAGGAGCTTCTGCATGACGGGTTCGTAGAGTGCCCGGCTCGCGCCGCCCGAGCTGCGGGCGATGACGAGGTGCAGGCCGACGTCGCGGGCGAGCGGGAGGTATTCCAGGAGCGGCGCGAGCGGGTTGCCGGAGGAGGAAGCCACCAGGTCGTAGTCGTCGATGAGGAAGAAGACGTCGGGGGCCGACCACCAGCTGCGGTTGCGCAGTTGCTCCTGGGTGACCTCGGGGCCGGGGATGCGGCGGCTGAGGGAGTCGCACACCTGGGCGACGGCGGGGCCGAGGGCCGGGCCCGCGGCGACGTAGTGCAGCAGGTGTGTCTCGGGCACCGAGCCAAGCAGCGAGCGGCGGTAGTCGACGGCGATGATGCGCGCTTCCTCGGGGGTATAGCGCTCGCTGATGCCGCGGGCGACCGTACGCAGGAAGCTGCTCTTGCCGGACTCGCTCTCGCCGAAGAGCACGAAGCTCGGCTCGGCGGTGAAGTCGAGGAACACCGGTTCGAGCGCGGTCTCGTCGATGCCGACCGGGACGGGGCGGCCGGGGAGGGCGTGGGGGGTCGGCAGCTGCTCGTACGGCAGCAGGCGCGGCAGCATGCGTACGCGCGGCGCCGGCGCGCCGGTCCAGGCCGCCTTGACCCGGGCGACGAGGTCCGCCGCGCCGTCGGCGAGGTCGGACGCGTCGCCGGAACCGTCCACGCGCGGCAGCGCGGCCAGGAAGTGCAGGCCCTCGGGCGTGAGACCTCGCCCCGGCGCGTCGGTGGGCACGTTGACCGCGATGCGCCGGTCCACCTCGGACTCCATCGGCTCGCCGAGCCGCAGTTCGAGGCGGGTCTGGATCTGGTCCTTGAGGGCGGGACGCACCTCGGGCCACCGGCCCGCGGTCACCACCACGTGCACGCCGTAGCCCAGGCCGCGCGTGGCGATCTCGGTGATGGTGGCTTCGAGCGCGTCGAACTCGTTCTTGACGGTCATCCAGCCGTCGACGACGAGGAACACGTCGCCCCAGAGCTCCCCCGGCAACTGCCCCCGCGCGCGGCGCTGCCGGTAGGTGGCGATCGAGTCGATGCCCTGGGCGCGGAACAGCTGCTCGCGCCGGTCGACGATGCCGGCCACCTCGCTGACGATGCGGCGCACCATTTCGGCGTCCAGGCGGCCCGCCACGCCGCCCACGTGCGGGAGTTCGTTGAGCGACGACAGGCCGCCGCCGCCGAAGTCCAGGCAGTAGAACTGCGCTTCGGCCGGCGTGTGGGTGAGCGCGAGCGAGGCGATGAGCGTCCGCGCGAGCGTGCTCTTGCCGCTGCGCGGGCCGCCCACGATCAGCACGTGCCCGGCGGCACCGGCCAGGTCGATGTACATCAGGTCGCGGCGCTGCTCGAACGGCTTGTCGACGACCCCGAGAGGCGCGGTCAGCCGCCCGTTGCCCGCCCATCCGGCCGCGGCGAGCCCGCGGTCCGGCGTCGCGGCGAGCGGTGCCATGGAGGTGAACAGCGCGTCCAGTGCCGGGGATTCGCCCAGCGGGGGCAGCCACACCTGGTGCGCGGGCGGACCCTGGCCCGCCATGCGCCGCACGATCACGTCGAGCACCGTGTCGGCGAGTGCGGACGACGTGCCCGGGTCGGCCAGGTCGGGATCCGGCTCGGGCAGCGGCGCGGTTGCGTGTGCGGGCACGAACGCGGCCTCGGGCGTCCACTCGTTGGTGAAGAGCACGGGCTGCGGGGCACCTCCCGTGCGGCTCGCGCCCTGGTGCGTGCTGCGGTAGGGCCCGGAGACGTACGCCGCCTTGAACCGCGACATCGACTCCGTGTCGAACTTCAGCAGTCCCGAACCGGGCACCGGAGGCAACTGGTACGCGTCCGGCACCCCCAGTACCGCCCGTGATTCCGCCGCCGAGAACGTGCGCAGGCCGATCCGGTACGACAGGTACGTGTCCAGTCCCCGCAGGCGCCCCTCCTCCAGCCGCTGCGAGGCCAGCAGCAGGTGCACGCCCAGCGACCGGCCGATGCGTCCGATCTGGATGAACATGTCGATGAAATCGGGCTTTGCGGTCAGGAGTTCACTGAACTCGTCGATGATGATCACGAGCGAGGACAGCGGCTCCAACGCCGCTCCCGCGGTACGCGCCCGCTCGTAGTCGTGGATGTTCGCGTAGTTGCCCGCGGCCCGCAGCAGTTCCTGGCGCCGCGTCAGCTCACCCGTGATCGAGTCGCGCATGCGGTCGACCAGGGTCAGGTCGTCGGCCAGGTTGGTGATGACGGCCGCGACGTGCGGCATGTCCGACATCCCGGAGAACGTCGCGCCGCCCTTGAAGTCCGCGAGCACGAAGTTGAGGATCTCCGAGCTGTGCGTCATCGCCAGCCCCAGCACCAGGGTGCGCAGCAACTCCGACTTGCCGGAACCGGTCGCCCCGACGCACAGGCCGTGCGGCCCCATGCCCTCCATGGCCGATTCCTTGAGGTCCAGCAGCACCGGCTCGCCGCTCTCGCCCAGCCCGATGGGCACGCGCAGGCGGTCGTGCGGCGCGCGCGGGCGCCACGTGCGCGTCACGTCCACCGACGCCGCGTCGCCGACCCCCATGAGCTCCGTGAAGTCGAGGTTGGCCAGCAGCGGTTCGTCGCCGTCCGCGCCCGACAGGCGCAGCGGCGCCAGGCCGCGGGCGAGCGCCTCGGCATCGGGAGCCGTGAGGACGTCGGGGCGGCCCTCGTACGCCGTCCCCGTCGCGGCCTCCAGGACGAGCCGGTCCGGCTCGGCGACGATCGCCAGGCCGCCGCGCAGTTCGTCGAGGTCTCCCGCGACGATCTCCAGCACGGTGACGCCCTGAAGGCCCTCGGAACCGGCCAGCACCGAACCGGAGGGGACCGTCCCGCCGTCCAGCACCACGACCACATGCGGCTGGTCGAGCACCGGCGCGCCGGTCGCCGCGAAGCGCGGGCGGTTGTCCAGTTCGTCGGCCAGCAGCCGTTCGACCTCGGCGAGGTCGTCCACCACCATGCGCAACGCGCCCGCGCCGTCCGACTCCCGCGTGTGCTGGACATGCGGAAGCCACTTGATCCAGTCCCAGTGCCGCTGCTTCGAGCGGTGCACGGCCGCGGCGATCACCACGTCGTCGGGGGAGTGCAGCGTGGCGAGTTGGCCGAGCATCGCGCGGGCCACGCCGTACACCGTCTCCTCGTCGCCCGACAGCGTCAGGTGGTAGAAGGAGCGCAGCGACACCGCCATCGGCAGGTCGTCGAGCATCGACTGGGTCAGCAGGAAGCGCCGCATCGCCTCGGCGCATAGCGGTTCGAGGTCGTCGAGCGGTGCGGTCTGCGGCGCCACCAGGGGAGTTGCCAGGCGCTGGCGGCCGGTGCCGAGTCGTACCTGGGCGAAGTCGGCGTCCCCGGCCCGGCGTTCCCACAGGCGGCGGCCGCCGGCGACGACCGACCAGAGCTGTTCCGGCGCCGGGTGCGTCCACAGCTGCGCGCCGCGCTGGCGGCGCGCGGTGCGGCGTACCTTGGTGCGCTGCTGGTCGAGGTAGCGCAGGTAGTCGCGGCGGGCGTCGAGCATCTCGGGCGTGTTGCCGCGGCGGGCGCGCACGATGTTGGCCACCACCATGGCGAGCGACGAGACCATCATCATGCCGCCCATCACGAACATCATCTTGTTCGCGCCCGGCATGAAGAGGAAGCCGGCCGAGCCGAGCATGGTCATCATCGGCATGAGGCTGTTCATCCAGCCCTGTTCCTGCGGCCGATCGAGCTCCGGCGGTGCCTCGAGGACGAGTTCGTCGGACGGCACCGCCGGCGGGAACACCCTCGGCGGTCTCTTGACGATCACCACGGTCACTCGAATCAGCCCCCATCCACCTGGTGTTCGCATCGCCGGGCAGGCCGGGGTGCGCGGATCCGCTTCCGGACACGGTGGATGGACTGGGACCAACCCACCCCGTCAGGGTCGTCTCCAATCCCCGACGGGTGTCGAACCGGCGTCGAACTGGGCGACTCCGTCGGGGCGATGGCCGATACTACTGGTTGGCCACGTCCACGCCACAGGTTCGCAGGCCGTGGCAACTTCCGGTGCCGGCACGGCGCGCACGGATCGACGGTCCGTTAGAGTGCGTCGTCAGCCGGGCCCGGCAGTACGCGTCCCCGGCGACACCATCCACACCGGAAGCCACGGGGAGCCGCCGGGTGAGTACCGCAGTCGGCACGGTCGGAACAGCGGGCGCCGCGGCCCCTTCCGCCGTCACCATCTCGACCGGACTGGTCCGGGTCACGATCGTCGCACCGGACTGCCGCGTGGACGTCGCGCTGCCGGAGGAGGTCCCGCTCGCGGACCTCTACCCGGAGATCCTGCGGCTGTCCGGACAGACCCAGGCCGCGGGCGCGCCAACGGGGTTCCACCTCATGCGCGTCGACGGCGGCGTCCTGGACAGCACCCGCGGGCTGGGCGCGCAGGCGGTGCACGACGGCGCGCTGCTGCGCTTCACACCGCTCGCCGACGCTCTGCCGGAGCCGGTCTACGACGACGTGGTCGACGCGGTGGCGTCGTCGGTCACCGCCGACCAGCGCCTGTGGTCGCCCGAGCTGCTGCGTACCGCGGCGCTGTCGGGCGCGGCGGCGTTCCTGTGCCTGGCGCCGGTCGCGCTGTGGCGTACCGCCGACCCGCACTCCGCCGCCGGGATCGTCGCGGGCACGCTCGCCCTGCTGCTCGCCGTCGTCGCGGGCGTCCGGGCGCGGGTGTACGACGACTCCGCCGCCGCGGCGGTCCTCGGCCTCGGCGCGCTGCCCAACGCCTTCTACGCGGGCCTCGGCGTCGTCGACCCGCCCACCGGCGAGGGACCCGGCCGCGTGCAGTTCCTCGCCGCCTGCGCGTCGGTCATGGTGGTGTCGACGCTGATCGCCGTCCTGGTCCCGCAGCGCAACGCGGCGTACGTCGCGGGCGCGGGCGGCGCCGCGGCGGGCATGATCACCGCGTTCGGCCTGATCACCGCGGACGCCTCGCCGGGCGACGCGGCCGCGGTCGCCGCCGTCACGGGCCTCGCCGCCGTCGCCTTCCTGCCGTCGTGGTCGCTGCGCCTGGCCCGGCTGCCCATCGGCTTCCTGCCCCCGGACGCGCCCCCGGCCGCCCGGGCGAGCGCCGACGACCCGGTGGACCACGGCGCCCTGGCCGCCCGCGCCCGGGCCGGCCATCAGATCCTCACGGGCCTGGTGGGTGCCTGCGCGACCGTCGTCGCCGGGTCGGCGGTCGTCCTCGGCTACTCCTCTTCTCTGTGGGCCCAGGTCCTCACCGGCGCCGTCGGTATCGCGCTCCTGACGCGCGCCCGGCTGTTCTCGCACACCGCCCAGGTCACGCTGCTGCTGGTGGCCGGCGCCCTGTCCCTGGTCTTCCTGACGGCCGGGCTGACCCTGCACACGGAGTTCCTCGACACCGAGCGGCCGCACTGGATTTACGGGGCCGTCGCGGCGTTCGGCGCGCTGCTCGGCCTGATCGCGGTCACCGTCCCGGCGCGCGGCCTGTCCCCGTTCTGGGGGCGTGCCATGGACATCCTCGAAGGCATGCTGCTGACCGCGATGGTGCCCATCTGCCTCGCCGTCCTCGGCGTGTACAGCACGCTTCGCAACATCACGGGCTGAGACATCCGTCCGTGGGCTGCTAGTGTGGTGTCACCCGGACCTTTGCGCCCGGTGTGTGTGCTGCCCGGATCTTCCCGCGGATGCCTTCGTGGGCCCGGTTCAGGCGGCGCGCAGTGAGTCACCCAAGTTCCCCCGTGAAGCAGACCGGGGGCACTCACACTCTCACCTGAATGGAGCACGCAGTGTCGCTCGACGCCGCAACAAAGAAGCAGATCATGACGGAGTACGCCACCAAGGACGGCGACACCGGCTCCCCCGAGGTCCAGATCGCGCTGCTGTCGCGCCGGATCAACGACCTGACCGAGCACCTGAAGCTGCACAAGCACGACCACCACAGCCGTCGTGGCCTGCTTCTGCTCGTCGGTCAGCGCCGTCGCCTGCTGAAGTACCTGGCCAAGGTCGACATCGAGCGCTACCGCTCGCTGATCGTCCGCCTGGGCATCCGCGCCGGCTCGACGGGCGTTCGCTAAACCGCACAGTGAAGGAGCGGCTCTCCGAGCCGCTCCTTCGCCGTATCAGGACACAGTTTTTGTAGGCTGTGACGCAGCGGTGCCATGTGTGACACGGCACCGCGGCGAAGCAGTTTCAACACCACCGGGAGTGCCGCCCACGCGGCGCAGGCGTCGGCCCAAGGCGCCGGTCCTCGGTAGTGGCCCCCGGGGCCCGGCTAGCAGGCCGGACCCGACCCGGTGGCTTCGATCGAAGACCGGCCCGGCCGAGCCTGACCCGTCGCGTACGTCGCGCACTCCCTTGATTGCGACGAGGAGGGTGCCCCGTGGAGGGTACCGATGTGACCTTCGCCGAGGCTGTCATCGACAATGGCAGCTTCGGCACCCGTACGATCCGCTTCGAGACCGGACGCCTGGCCCGCCAGGCCGCCGGTTCGGCGGTGGCCTATCTGGACGACGACACCATGGTGCTGTCGGCCACCACCGCCTCGAAGCGCCCGAAGGACCAGCTCGACTTCTTCCCCCTGACGGTGGACGTCGAGGAGCGCATGTACGCCGCGGGCAAGATCCCCGGCTCGTTCTTCCGCCGTGAGGGCCGCCCGTCCGAGGACGCCGTCCTCACGTGCCGCCTGATCGACCGCCCGCTGCGCCCCTCGTTCAAGAAGGGCCTGCGCAACGAGATCCAGATCGTCGCGACGATCATGGCGCTCAACCCGGACCACCTGTACGACGTCGTCGCGATCAACGCGGCCTCCATGTCGACGCAGCTGGCCGGCCTGCCGTTCTCCGGCCCGATCGGCGGCGTCCGCGTCGCGCTGATCGAGGGCCAGTGGGTGGCGTTCCCGACGCACTCCGAGCTGGAGCGCGCGGTCTTCGACATGGTCGTCGCGGGCCGCGTCCTGGCGGACGGCGACGTCGCGATCATGATGGTCGAGGCCGAGGCCACCACCTCCACGATCGAGCTCGTCAAGGGCGGCGCGGGTGCGCCGACCGAGGAGATCGTCGCGGAGGGCCTGGAGGCGTCCAAGCCCTTCATCAAGGCGCTGTGCGCCGCGCAGCTCCAGGTCGCCGAGAAGGCCGCCAAGGAGACCGCCGAGTACCCGGTGTTCCTGGAGTACCAGGACGACGTGTTCGAGGCCCTGTCGGCCGCCGTCGCCGACGAGCTGTCCGCCGCGCTCACCATCGCCGGCAAGCAGGCCCGCGAGACCGAGCTCGACCGCGTCAAGGACCTCGCCGCCGAGAAGCTGCTGCCGCAGTTCGAGGGCCGCGAGAAGGAGATCGGCGGCGCGTTCCGCTCGCTCACCAAGAAGCTGGTCCGCCAGCGCGTCCTGCGCGACAAGGTCCGCATCGACGGCCGCGGCCTGACCGACATCCGCACCCTCGCGGCCGAGGTCGAGGTCATCCCGCGCGTGCACGGCTCGGCGCTCTTCGAGCGCGGCGAGACCCAGATCCTGGGTGTCACCACGCTCAACATGCTCCGCATGGAGCAGATGATCGACACGCTGAACCCCGAGACGCGCAAGCGCTACATGCACAACTACAACTTCCCGCCGTACTCGGTCGGCGAGACCGGCCGCGTGGGCTCGCCCAAGCGCCGCGAGATCGGCCACGGCGCGCTCGCCGAGCGCGCGCTGCTGCCGGTGCTGCCGACGCGCGAGGAGTTCCCGTACGCGATCCGCCAGGTGTCCGAGGCGCTCGGCTCCAACGGCTCGACCTCGATGGGCTCGGTCTGCGCGTCCACGATGTCGCTGCTCAACGCCGGTGTGCCGCTCAAGGCGCCGGTCGCGGGCATCGCGATGGGCCTGATCTCGGACGACGTCGACGGCAAGGTCGAGTACGTCACGCTGACCGACATCCTCGGTGCCGAGGACGCGTACGGCGACATGGACTTCAAGGTCGCCGGCACCAAGGAGTTCGTCACCGCGCTCCAGCTCGACACCAAGCTCGACGGCATCCCGGCCTCGGTGCTGGCCGCCGCGCTGAAGCAGGCCAAGGACGCCCGCCTGCACATCCTCGACGTGATGAACGAGGCGATCGACGTCCCGGACGAGATGTCCGAGTTCGCGCCTCGCATCATCACCGTCAAGATCCCGGTGGACAAGATCGGCGAGGTCATCGGCCCGAAGGGCAAGATGATCAACCAGATCCAGGACGACACCGGCGCCGACATCACCATCGAGGACGACGGCACGATCTACATCGGCGCCGTCAACGGCACCTCGGCCGAGGCCGCGCGGAACGTGATCAACCAGATCGCGAACCCGACGATGCCCGAGGTCGGCGAGCGCTACCTGGGGACGGTCGTCAAGACCACGACGTTCGGCGCGTTCGTGTCGCTCATGCCGGGCAAGGACGGCCTGCTGCACGTTTCGCAGCTGCGCAAGATGGCCGGCGGCAAGCGCGTCGAGAACGTCGAGGACGTCGTCAAGGTCGGCGACAAGGTCCAGGTCGAGATCGCCGAGATCGACCAGCGCGGCAAGCTCTCGCTGGTGCCGGTCGTCGAGGGCGAGGAGTCGGCCGACGACAAGGCCGCCGACGCGGCCGGTGACAAGGCCGGGGACGACTCGGCCAAGTGACCAGGACGGTAGTCAAGAGCCCGGTCGCTGCGTACGCGCAGCGGCCGGGCTCTACCAAGACCCTGCTCAAGGGCGAGGACGGCGGCATAGTCCGGCGGACCGTCCTGCCCGGCGGGCTGCGCGTGATCACCGAGGCGATGCCGGGCGTTCGCTCGGCGACCTTCGGCATCTGGGTCGGCATCGGCTCCCGCGACGAGACACCCGCGCTCGCCGGCGCCACGCACTACCTCGAGCACCTGCTCTTCAAGGGCACCGCCAAGCGCGACGCCCTGGAGATCTCGGCGGCGCTCGACGCGGTCGGCGGCGAGATGAACGCGTTCACCGCCAAGGAGTACACGTGCTACTACGCACGTGTCCTCGACAGCGACCTGCCGCTGGCCATCGACGTGATCTCCGACATGGTCACCGCGTCGCTGATCCGCGCCGAGGACGTCGACAGCGAGCGCGGCGTCATCCTCGAAGAGATCGCCATGAACGAGGACGACCCCGGCGACCTGGTGCACGAGCTGTTCTCCGAGGCCCTGCTCGGCGACGCCCCGCTCGGCCGCCCGGTCCTGGGCACCGTCGATTCGATCAACTCCCTGACCCGGTCCCAGATCGCGGGCTACTACCGGCGCCGCTACCGGCCGCCGAACATGGTGGTCACCGCGGCCGGCAACGTCGACCACGGCAAGGTCGTGCGGCTGGTCAGGAAGGCGTTCGCGGACGTCGTGGTCGACGCGGACGCGCTGCCCGCGGCACCGCGGGGCGGCGCGCGGACGATCCGCGGCGGCGGCACCGTACGCATCCTCGAACGCCCGACCGAGCAGGCCCACCTCGTGCTGGGCATGCCCGGTGTCTCCCGCTCCGACGACCGGCGCTTCGCGCTGGCGGTGCTCAACGCGGCGCTGGGCGGCGGGATGAGCTCGCGCCTGTTCCAGGAGGTACGGGAGAAGCGCGGGCTGGCGTACTCCGTGTACTCCTACACCTCCGGCTTCGCCGACCTGGGCATGTTCGGCATCTATGCGGGCTGCCTCCCCGGCAAGGTCCACGAGGTGCTGCGCATCTGCCGCGAGGAACTGGCCAAGGTCGCCGCCGACGGCATCACCGACGAGGAACTACAGCGCGCCATCGGCCAGTTGCACGGCTCGCTCGTCCTCGGCCTGGAGGACTCCGGGTCCCGCATGAGCCGCATCGGCAAGAGCGAGCTGGTGCACGGCGACCACCTCTCGGTCGACGAGCAGCTCGCCATCATCGGTGCGGTCACCGCGGAGCAGGTCCGGGAGGTGGCGCGGGACATCCTCGGAGCACGTCCTACGCTGGCCCTGGTCGGCCCCTTCCCCGATCCCGGCGCGTTTGCCGGGGCGGTGGCCTGACCGCTCGGCGACGCCCGACCGGCGGGCGCGCCGGACAGCCAAGACAGGAGCAAGAGACATGACCGCGCTGCGGGTCGCCGTGATCGGGGCCAAGGGCCGCATGGGTGCCGAGGCGTGCCGCGCCGTCGAGGCGGCCGACGGGCTGGAGCTCGTGGCGCGCTTCGACCAGGACGACGCCCTCGAACTGCTCACCGAGGCCCGCACCGAGGTCGTCGTCGACTTCACCCATCCGGGTGTCGTCATGGGCAACCTGGAGTTCTGCGTGCGCAGCGGCATCCACGCCGTCGTCGGCACCAGCGGCTTCACCCCGGACCGCCTCGACACCATCCGCGGATGGCTCGGCGACGCGCCCTCGGTCGGCGTGCTCATCGCCCCCAACTTCGGCATCGGCGCGGTCCTGATGATGCAGTTCGCCGCGAAGGCGGCGCGCTACTACGAGTCGGTCGAGATCGTCGAGCTGCACCACCCCGGCAAGGTGGACGCGCCGAGCGGCACGGCGCGGCGTACCGCCGAGATGATCGCCGAGGCCCGTGCCGCCGCCGACCTCCCGCCGGCTCCGGACGCGACGACCGACGACCCCGACGGCGCCCGCGGCGCCCGCGTCGACGGCATCCCGGTGCACGCGGTCCGGCTGCGCGGCCTGGTCGCCCACCAGGAGGTGCTGCTCGGCGACGCCGGCGAGATGCTGACGATCCGCCACGACTCGTTCGAGCGCACCTCGTTCATGCCCGGCGTCGTCCTCGGCGTGCGCCGCGTGGGCGGCGTACCGGGCCTCACGCTCGGACTCGAGCACTTCCTCGACCTGGACCCGCGGACGTGAGGACAACCCGCCCGTGAAGCAACGCGTCACAGCCCTCGTCCTGATCGGCGTCCTCGTCTTCTACGTGCTGCTCGTCGGCAGCCGCGGCGTCCTCGCGATCAAGGACGGCCGGCTCACCATGATGGCGCTCGGCGTCGGGGTGCTGATCATCCCGGTCATCGGCGTCTGGTACATCTGGCGCGAACTGCGCTTCGGCTTCACGATGCAGCAGCTGGCCCGCGAGTTGGAGGCGGAGGGGGAGCTGCCTGCCGACGAGCTGGAGCGTACGCCGGGGGGCCGCATCGACCGCGCCAGCGCGGACGAGATCTTCGCCAAGCGGAAGGCGGAGACGGAGGCGGACCCCGACAACTGGCGTACGTGGTACCGGCTTGCGGTCGCATACTCCGACGCCCGCGACAACGCGCGGGGACGCAAGGCGATGCTCAAGGCCATCAAGCTGCACCGGACCGAACGGGCCTGACCCGGGCCTCACCTGGGCCCCCGGCGCGTACGCCTATCCGGTGGCGAACCTGCCCGCCGAATCCTCCGGTGACGCGGTCGGGGCCGGAGGAGCGGCCACGGAGTCGGGCTCCGCCCGCCCGGGGGGCCGCCGGTTCGCGTCCCACCCCTCCTCCTCCGCGAGGCACCCCGTGTTCGTGATCGACGCCAGCGTCTCCTCCGACACCGGCGCCGAGAAGATGCCCACAACCGAGTCCACCAGGTCCGCGACGAACACCAGCGGCGGCAGCACATCCTCGGGCATGCCCCCGTGCACCCGCTGCTCACGATCGGCCGTGGCATGCACCGCCAGACTCCCGCCCAACTGCAACCTGCTGCGCCGCACCAGCGCAGGCAGGTGCACCAGCGCGGCACCGATCATCCGGCCGATCCGCGTGGAGCTCCCCTCCACGCCCATCGCGGGCAGTGCGTACACCGACGCCCCCGCATGCTGGTGCACACGGGCCAGGAACCGCACATAGAAGCTGCCGCCCCCGTCGATCTGCTCGGCCAGCGGACGCACCATGGCCTCCGTCAGCGCCCGCAGATCCGCCGTGCGCCCCTCGCGCACCAGGACGTCCACCATCTCCTCGCGCCGCCGGTTGATGGTCGCCAACCGGAACGCGAAGATCGCCCGGATCAGATCCTCTTTCGTCCCGAAGTGGTACTGCGCCGCCGAATTGTTGCGCTGCCCGGCCTCCACACTGATCTGGCGCAGCGACACCGCGTCGATCCCGTGAACGGCGAAAAGGCGTTCGGCGGTCAGGAGCAGGCGCTCCCGCGTCAGGGCGCGATTCGAGGTCGGCGTCACGCGCCCACGTTAAGACGCATGTCTTACTACTTCAATGCGTGATCGCCGCGACTTTCCCCACTGTTGGCACGCGCGTCAGCTGTCCCCCACCTCGGCCAACGACGTGTGCAAGCGCCACTGCCGAATCCGCTGCGCACCACTCTCGTCCAACTCCAACTCGCGGTGCGCCCCGTCCGCGGCCCAGCCCGCGGCCTCCAGAAACTCCCGCAGCGGAACGTCCGGTTCCAGCACCCACATCACGAGCGTCCCGGCGCCGCCGCCCCGCGCGTACTCCACCGCCGCGGTCAGCAGCCGCGACCCGTGCCCGTGCCCCTGCTCGCCCGGAGCCACCACCAGAATGCTCAACTCGGCGGCCGTCTCGTCCAGATCCGGATCCTGCGCGGGCACCACCGCGGCGAACCCCACCGGCTCCGGCCCGGCACACGCCACCAGCACCGTGTGCCGCCGCGACGGCGGATGCGTGGCCGCATGCCCCCACCCCGCCCCCAACACCCCCGCGTCGAACGGCTCCAGCGCGACCTCGGGCAACACGCCCTCGTACGCCGCCCGCCACGCCGTCGACTGGACGACCCCCAGCGCGGGTCCGTCCGCTCCCCGCGCGGTTCGCACACTTACGTCCGCCATGCCGACTCCTTCACCACAAAGTACGCCCTGCGGATTGTGCCGCGAATCCCCGCTCCACGTCTGCCGATCGACACGCAACACCCCCGACACGCCCCAGGGGGAGGCGGCGACCCCACCGCCCGTGCCACGCTGTTCCCGACGCATCCCGCCAGGCGAGAGGAACGCACGATGGGGGCCCGGACGTGGCGCACAACCACCACATGCGCGGCACTACTGCTCACCGCCACCGGATGCATGGTCGGCCCCACCATCAAAGACACCCCCAAAAAACCCGCCGCGGGCGCGACTGACCTCCCCACGCCAACCACAACTGGTGGGGGTGTAGCACCCCCCAACGGCACTTGGGGCACAGGGGCGCCGCAGCAGCCCGGCGCGTCGGCTCCGACTCCGTCGACCTCGCCGCCGCCGAAGTACGTGATCGGTGGCGATACCCCCTTCCAGTTCGCCGACAAGACGAAGGTCACGGTGAACCGCGTCTTCTCCGCCGGGCCATCGGACAAGTCAGGCTTGGTGCGCGTCGGGGTGGAGCTTGAAGTGCGCAACGACAGCGGTCGGAGCCTGAAGCCGTATGGCCTCGACATTCGCCTCAACGGCTGTGTCGAGGAGGCGTGCGGGAAGCGCGAGGCGCAGGGGCCCGATGCGATTCCGGTGGGTGGGCGCGCCCTTGTGGTCCGCTATTTCGACGCGAACCCTCAGGATCTGTCGACCTTCACCGTCGAGGTCGTCGACTATGAGTCGCGTCCGGCGGTTTTCGTATGGCCGGGGTCATCGTGATGCCTGGACAGCCTTGACCCGTCGATCCGTCGTCAACTCGACAACGCCGGCCCGGCCACGAGCACCGCGGCTATGACCACCGCGCACGCCACCGCCACCGTCAGAATCGCCGTCACCGTGTCCCGGCGCCGCCGGCCGCTGTGCTCGTCGAGGTCCACCGGGTCGCCCGGGCGGGATCTGTCGTCGGTGGGGGGAGTGGTGTGCATGGAGGGCTCCGAGGTTGCGCTAAATGGGGGCAAACGCCCATCCACTAAACGCCCAAATGGGGTGCTCCAGTTGCCCAGGCGCCCAAAGATCGGTCGCGGGAGGTAGCCGTGTCCCGCCTCGTCATCCCCGCGGCTGACGCCCACCCCCGCCGCCATACGGCTCGGGTCGCGTGACGGCGGAGGCAACTTATTCGTCTCCGTCGGCGGCGCGCCCGAACACGCAGGATCGTGGGCGAATCCACCCACAAGGCGCCCCGGCAGGCGTACCGTGCCTACCAGGAGCCGCTGGAAGCGGCGTTCGCGGCGTGGGTGGCGCAAGCAGATCCGGTGTCGTCGGCACACACCCGCGATCGACGCGTTCGATCGCCGTTCAGGCGAATGGCCGCACGGCTCTCCGAGTTTGTTGATTGCCAGGGCAGGCGGACCGAAGGTTTTCGGGTGATCCGGCACCCGCCCGCGCAGCCGGCGAAAGCGCCTTGTCGGCGCCGAGGCGTGGGGGAGGCCGGCAAGGGCCGGGCCGCGCGCAGGTTAACCCGGCTTCGGATGCCGCGCGTGCTCAAATCGGCACAAAGGGTGACGTACAACTTTTTTCGCGTCATTACCCGGCATTTTTCCCGCATGTGCCTGATACTGAAGAAGACCCCGGCGCTGCTTGAACCCCCGAGCAGGCAGCGCCGGGGTCCCTTGCTGTCCGGGGCGCCTTTCCGAGGCGCCTTTCCGGGCGTCCGCCGACCCGGCCCGCGCCGCGGCACTTCCCGGAAAGTTCGAAAGGCGCGCTGGTAAGGACCGGAATGTGGGCCGATACAGCCGTGTTGGTACCCGGCCCGGTACCGTTTGGGGCATGGCTCCGACCTCCACCCCCCAGACCCCTTTCGGCAGGGTTCTCACCGCGATGGTGACGCCGTTCGATGCCGAGGGCGCGCTCGACCTGGACGCCGCGCAGCGTCTGGCCGTGCATCTTGTCGACGCCGGCAACGACGGCCTGGTTCTGAACGGCACCACCGGCGAGTCGCCGACCACCACCGACGCCGAAAAAGCGCTGCTGGTACGGGCCGTCGTGGAGGCCGTGGGCGACCGCGCGTTCGTGGTCGCGGGGGCCGGGAGCAACGACACGGCGCACAGTGTCGAGCTGGCGCACGCGGCCGCGAAGGCCGGGGCGCACGGGCTGCTGCTGGTGACGCCGTACTACAGCAAGCCGCCGCAGGAGGGGCTGTACCGCCACACGGTGCGCGTCGCGGACGCGACCGAGCTGCCGGTGATGCTGTACGACATCCCGGGACGCACCGCCGTGGCGCTGGAGACCGAGACGATCGTCCGCCTGGCGGAGCACCCGCGCATCGTGGCGAACAAGGACGCCAAGGCCGACCTCGGCGCGGCGTCGTGGGTCATGGCCCGCACCGACCTGGCGTACTACTCCGGCGACGACATGTTGAACCTGCCGCTGCTTTCGGTCGGCGCGGTTGGCTTCGTGAGCGTTGTGGGGCATGTTGTGACACCTGAGCTGCGTGCCCTGGTGGACGCGTATTCGGCCGGCGACGTCGCCAAGGCCCGCGAGATCCACCAGAGCCTGCTGCCGGTCTACACAGGGATCTTCCGCACCCAGGGTGTGATTTTGAGCAAGGCCGCCCTCGCGGCGCAGGGCCTCGTCACCGGCACGCTCCGGCTGCCGCTGATCGAGGCCTCCGACGAGCAGATCGCCCAGCTGAGGCAGGATCTCGCGGCGGGCGGGGTACAGCTTTAGAAAGTGCCCGGACGGGAGCACAACCCGTCCGGGCTTGAACGCATCACTTGCGCGGGACGTCCGAATACGGGCGCCCGCGTGGCGAGGAGAGAACTTGAGTCATCCGCATCCGGAACTCGGACCGCCCCCGGAACTCCCCGAGGGCGGGCTGCGTGTCATCCCTCTCGGCGGTCTCGGCGAGATCGGCCGGAACATGACCGTCTTCGAGTACGCCGGGCGGCTGCTGATCGTCGACTGCGGGGTGCTCTTCCCCGAAGAGGAGCAGCCCGGTGTCGACCTGATCCTGCCGGACTTCACCGCCATCCGGGATCGGCTGGACGACATCGAGGCGATCGTGCTCACGCACGCGCACGAGGACCACATCGGTGCCGTGCCGTACCTGCTGCGCGAGAAGGGCGACATCCCGCTCATCGGGTCCAAGCTCACGCTCGCGCTCATCGAGGCGAAGCTGAACGAGCACCGCATCCGCCCGTACACGCTCGAGGTGTCCGAGGGCGACCGCGAGCGGCTCGGCCCGTTCGACTGCGAGTTCATCGCGGTCAACCACTCGATCCCCGACGCGCTGGCACTCGCGATCCGCACGCCGGCCGGCATGGTCGTGCACACCGGCGACTTCAAGATGGACCAGTTGCCGCTCGACGGTCGCCTGACCGACCTGCCGGCTTTCGCCCGTCTGGGTGAAGAAGGCATCGACCTGCTGCTCGCCGACTCGACGAACGCCGAGGTCCCCGGGTTCATCCCGCCGGAGCGCGACATCGCCGGGGTGCTGGACCGGGTGTTCGCGGACGCCGACCAGCGGATCATCGTGGCGAGCTTCGCGAGCCACGTGCACCGCATCCAGCAGGTGCTCGACACTGCGTACGCGTACGAGCGCAAGGTCGCCTTCGTGGGCCGCTCGATGGTCCGCAACATGGGCGTGGCCCGCGACCTCGGCTATCTGAAGGTGCCCGCGGGCCTCGTCGTCGACGTCAAGACGCTCGACGACCTGCGCCCGGACGAGGTCGTGCTGGTCTGCACGGGCTCGCAGGGCGAGCCGATGGCCGCGCTGTCGCGCATGGCCAACCGCGACCACCAGCAGATCCGCATCGTGCAGGGTGACACGGTCGTGCTCGCGTCGTCGCTGATCCCGGGCAACGAGACCGCGGTCTTCCGGGTCATCAACGGGCTCACGCGCTGGGGCGCCAACGTCGTGCACAAGGGCAATGCCAAGGTGCACGTGTCGGGTCACGCGTCGGCAGGCGAACTGCTGTACTTCTTCAACATCGCCAAGCCCCGCAACTTCATGCCGGTGCACGGCGAGTGGCGCCACCTGCGGGCGGCGGCCGACCTGGCGCACAAGACCGGTGTGCACAAGGACCGCATCGTCATCGCCGAGGACGGCGTCGTGGTCGACCTGGTCGACGGCGTCGCGCGGATCACGGGCAAGGTCCAGGCGGGGTACGTGTACGTCGACGGCCTGTCGGTCGGGGACGTCACCGAGTCCTCGCTCAAGGACCGCCGGATCCTCGGCGACGAGGGATTCGTGTCGGTGTTCCTGGTGGTCGACTCGTCGACCGGCAAGGTCGTCGGCGGTCCGCAGATCACCGCGCGCGGCTCCGGCATCGACGACGCCAAGTTCGACGACGTGATCCCGCGTATCGAGGAAGTGCTGACGAAGGCGGCGGCGGACGGTGTGGCCGAGCCCTACCAACTCCAGCAGCAGGTGCGGCGCGTCGTCGGGAAGTGGGTCAGCGACACGTTCCGGCGCCGGCCGATGATCCTGCCGGTGGTCGTCGAGGTGTAGGAAGCCTCCGGGCGCCGGGCCGCAGGCTCGCTGCGCACCGGGCACGACCTGAAAGGGGGCCCGCGACGGTACGCCGTCGCAGGCCCCCTTCGCGTTCCTGGGCCGCGTGGCGGTCGCGCACCGCACCCGGCCGGTCCCGGTCCCCGGTCCCCGGTCCCTGATCCCGGCTCGGGCCTCGACTCCCGATCTCCGATCCCCAATCGCGGATCGTCGGCCCCGGATCCGGCCCCCCACCCCTGGTGACGCCCGCGCCTCGTCGACAGCCCCTCGCCCCCAACCCCCATCCCGGCTCCACTTCCCGCCCCCTCAGCGCGATCATGCGATCCCGGTTCGGCGTGTGGGCGTGTCGCCGACCGGTTGTGCGACCCCGTCGCCGGGCAGTTGCGGCAGACGGTCGGGACCTTCGGCGTGCCATGCGGATTTCGGCGCGAACTACCCTGCAAATTCCGGCGAATCGCCGCCCAATGGTGTGATGATCGGCCTTCTGTGTGCGCCTTCGGGAGCTCCGTAGCGTCAGCCGTGCCCCGGGAAACGACCCGCGGCACGACGCTCAGGAGGAGCCATGCGTTTCATCTCCCGCACCGCCCGCCGTAGCCGTACGCGCGCCGCGGTGATCATGCTGTCCGGCGCGGTGGCGGCAGGTGCCGGCATCGTCGCCCCGACCGCGGGTGCGTCCGCCGCCGCGGTCGGTGCGCCGTCCTCCGCGGCGCCGCGGTGCAACTTCGTCCCGCAGGACTTCCGTCCGGAGCTGGGCGAGAGTTCCGAGGGTGAAGCGGTGGCCCAGGTGCAGTGCCTGATCACCACGCGGTCGGCCTACCCGAAGCAGTTCGACGTTTCGGGGATCTACGGCCCGGAGACCACGCGCGCCGTGCTGTGGGTCCAGAAGTGCAACAAGGTCACCGAGACCGGCTATACGGATCCGGCGACCTGGAAGGTCCTCTACCGGGCGAAGAAGGGCTGCGGGAAGTCCTCCGCCGCCACCAAGCCTCCCGCCAAGCCCAGCACCAAGCCACCGGCCAAGCCCACGAAGCCCGCCAAGCCGTCGACCACCAAGCCCACCAAGCCCACCAAGCCCACCACGACCAAGCCTGCCAAGCCTGCCAAGCCCGCCGGAGCGACCAAGCCCGGGAAGCCGACCACGCCCGCCAAGCCCGGCAAGCCGACGAAGCCGGGCAAGCCCGCAGCCGCCGCCGCACCGTTCCAGATCGGCGGTGGAGATCTGCCGTGGGACCAGCGCCCGGTGTGATGAGCGGGGCGCAGGGACTCACCTGTGGACGGCGCGCGGCGCCGCCGTCCGCAGGTGCCCAAACTGACGGCATGCCCGGCGACATCGATCTCACAGACCTGCTCTCCAGACCCTTCACGGCCGCGCAGGCCGCGGAACGCGGCTTCAGCCTGTCGGTGCTGAGGCGGTGGTTGCGCAACGGGGACATCCGGCGCGTGGTGCAGGGCGTGTACGTCGGCAGCCATCTGCCCGACACACCCACGCTCCGCGCAAAGGCGGTCGCCGCCTTCCTGCCCGACGCCGTCATCTGCGGGCGGACCGCGGCATGGATATGGGGCATCGGTGCGGCCGGTACGCACGACGACACCGGCAAGCCCCTGCCGGCCGAGTTCGCCGTACCGTCCGGGGCCACGCTGCCCCGCCGCAGCGGATGCCTGGGGCGGATCAGGAACTTCGAGAAAGGAGACGTGACAACGGTCGCGGGAGTCCGGGTGACCACACCTCTGCGTACGGCCGCCGACATCGCCCGCACCGAACCGCTCCCCGAGGCCGTCGTGATCCTGGACGCCTTCCTGCATCAACGACAGGTGAGCAAACGCCAACTTGAATCCGTGGCAGGGCGGTTCGCGGGGTTCGCCGGAGTGCGGCGCCTGATCGAGGCTGTACGTCTGGCGGATGCCGGCAGCACCGGACCCGAGGAGACCCGGCTACGCCTCTTCCTCACGGCAGCGGGGGTGCCGCCCGGGGAACCGGGCTGGCGGGTCATGTCCGCCTTCGGCCGCGTGCTGCACCGCTTCTCGCTGGGCTGGCCGGACCTCCAACTGGCCGTGGACGTGGAACCACCGAGGAATCCGACCGTACTCGCCGCATCCCCCGCGACTCCGACCCTCCGTGGCCCATCTGCCGCACCACGGGCCGACGTTCGCGAGCGCACTGCACCGTCGGCACCGGACGGCTTTCCCGCCATCCGGATCCGCAGCCGCAGTATCGGCGGCGTCACCTGGCGCGTCGTGGAATGCGGCGCGGGCGAGGTCACCGCCAACCGGGACATCGTGGTCGCCCACGTGCGCCACGAACTGATGACCCGTTCCACCGCAGGCTCCGAGCCTGCCCGACAAGCGGCCTGAACGCGCCCCGGCGTCACCTGCCCCCCAGGTGTCCGCGACGGGGGAGCGCCTTCAGGCCAGGGCGCGCCCGAGCAGCCCCCTCGGGCGCGCCCGCCGGGCCGAAATCGCCTCGCTACCGTGCGGGCTTCCGGCCCAACACCAACGGTGGGTGCGGCGCATCGGCACGTCCGAACTGCCGGACCCGGTCGCGGCGATGCTATCCACCGCGTTGCCGGCGACGTTGCGGTGTCCGTTGGCATCGGTGCCGGCGGGGTTCGACGCGCAGGGTATGGCCTACAGGATTCAGACAGTCGGTCGCCCAGGCCGTGACATCGACGTCCTGCGGCTCGCGAAGGCCGTCGAGTCCGTCTGCGAAGCCGTCACCCGGAGGACGCCCGCCATCGGCTGAGCAGCGTCGGCAACAGGTCAGTTCTCGGCGACGCGCAGGACGACGATGGCCATGTCGTCGCGGGCGGGTTCGGCGGCGAAGGCTTCGACGGCCCGGTGGACGCGTGCGGCGACCGCACCCGCGGTGAGGCCGGTGCATCCGGCCAGGACCGCGGCGAGGCCGTCTTCGCCCATCATGCGGCTGCCCTCGCGGCGTTCGGTGACGCCGTCGGTGACACACAGCAGTACGTCGCCCGGGTCGAGGTCGACGATCTCCGAGACCAGGTCCAGTTCGTCCAGCACACCGAGCAACGGCTGTGGTGTGGCCACCTGTTCGACGTGCCCGTCGGGGCGCAGCCGGAGCGGGAGGGGGTGTCCGGCCGACACCAGGTTGAGGCGTACGCCGCCGCCGTCGCGATGGGTGATGTGCCCGTGGAGGAGGGTGAGGAAGCGGCTGCGCGGACCCTCGTCCAGGATCGCGGTGTTGAGGCGCTGCAGCACCGCTGGGACGGGCATGCCCTCGCGGGCCAGCAGGCGCAGGGCCTGCCTGGCGAGGCCGGTGACGGCCGCCGCCTCTGGGCCCGTGCCGCAGACGTCGCCGATCGCGAAGCCCCACAGTTCGGGAGTGATGGTGAACAAGTCGTAGAAGTCGCCGCCGACTTCGTTGCTCTCGCCGGACGCCTGGTAGACCACCTCGATGTCCAGGCCCGGCACCCGCGGCAGGTCGGGCGGCAGGAGGCTGCGCTGCAGCGCCTGGCTGGTGGCGCTGCGCTCGGAGTACAGGCGGGCGTTGTCCATCGCGAGCGCGGCCCGGCGCGAGAGGTCCTCGGCGAGCTCCAGGGTCTCGCGTCGGAAGCGTTCGCCGGTCGCGTTGCCCAGGGTCAGCATGCCGATGCCCCGGCCGCGGGCGACCAGCGGAAGGGACACCACCTCGCCGGTCACCAGATCCTCGTGCTGCGCCGCGGCCTCGGGGCCCAGGCGCCGCAGCCCGGGCCACGCGCGGGCGCCCGGCGTGGGGTGGGCGCGCGGCGGGTCCGCCTTGTCCAACAACTCCCGGAGGTCGTCGATGCGCATTTCGTCGGTGTGCCAGACACAACTGAGGACCGGGTCATGACCGTCGCCGATCGTGTGCACCGCACACCACGTCGCCAGCCGGGGGACGACGATCTGCGCGACCATCGCCAGCGTCATCTCCGGGTCCAGGGTGCCCGCGAGCAGGTCGGAGGCCTCGGCGAGGAACGACAGCGAGCCGCGGCGGACCCGTTCCAGCTCGGACAGCCGCGCGCTCTCCACGGACAGCGAGATGCGGTCGGCCGCACGTTGCAGGCGCGCTGCGGCGTCGTTGTCGAAGTGCGACGTCGACTCCGACGCGACGCCGAGCGTGCCGGTCAGCCGTCCTTCGACCTTGAGCGGAGCGGTGACGGCGGAGCGCATGACGGTGTCGGCGAGCAGCGGGACCGCATCGCGGACGGCCTCGGCGTCGTCGTGGACCGCGGGCATGCGTGCGGTGCCGAAGCGGCCCGTCGTGGTCTCCACCGGTACACGGGCGAACCGCTGTTGCGCGGACCCGAGGCCGGTGGTGGCGCGGACCTCCATCTCGCTCTCGTCGTCGGTGGCGATGAGCACGAACGCGGCGTCGCCGTCGAGGAGATCGCGGGCGCGCTCGATGGCGCGCTGGAGGAGGTCGTCGAGTCCGGGGCGGTTCGCGCCGTCGAGTCCGTCCCATTCCGCGTCGGTGGGCGGCGGCACCGGCGTGCGGCCGGCGGCCGCCGCGGCACGGTTCTCCAGCACCGCCCGGGCCCGGGCGGGGACGGCCAGCAGGACGAGTTGGGGGTTGTCCGACGCGTCGCGCAGGCGCACGTGCGAGGCGAAGACGCGCACGGGGCGGCCTTCGCCGTGCCGGATGTCGTACATGCCCTGCCAGCGGGACAGTTCGAGCATCGCCGCGAACGGCAGGTCCGCGTCGGAGTTGTCGGGGGTGTGCGGCCAGTCGACCAGTTCGGACAGGCGCATGCCCACCGCGTTCTGCGCCGAGCGGCCGAACAGGTCGGCGGCGTCCACGTTCCAGTGCGTCACGCGCTGGTGCGCGTCGGCGTGCACGACCGCGACGCGGACGGGTGTGTCCGCGCCGGGCAGTACGTGCGTGGGCAGGGTCGGTCCGGCCAGGCTGGTGGCGGACCCGCCGTCCGGCAGGTCGAGGCGGAACCACACCTGCTTGACGGACTTGGTGTACTCCACACCCCACGCCGAGGCGATCGACGCGGACAGGAAGAGTCCGCGCCCGCTTTCGTCGTCCGTGTCGAAGACGCCCACCGGAGCGGGCAGCTCCAGGGTCGGGTAGCGGTCGACGACCTCGATCTGCACGGCCGCGTCGTACCGCACGCAGGACACCTCGGTGGCGGTGCCGGCGTGCACGATGGCGTTGGTCACAAGCTCGCTGACGAGCAGGACGGCGTCGTCCACGACGCCCGCCGCGTCCCACTCGGTCAGGGTCTGGCGTACGAAGGATCGCGCGGCGGCCACCGAACGGCCCTCAGGGGCGAACGTGGCGCTCACTCTCGCGGTGACGACCATGTCGGTTTCCGGATCCATGTGCATCCTGCGACGTCGGTGATTGCGGTGGCGCGACCTCGCTGCCCTTCCCGATCTGTCTCGTGGCGAACTGTCGTGATCAGGTGTTATGCCTGGTTCGCGACCATTCTGCGGATCTGTCTCTTTGTGCCACTGCTCGGCTACCCGGCGCGACGTAGTCACGCGGCAGCTCCGCACATTACCGCGTCGTCGCGACACGGGCGCAGGTCCTTGACGAACATTGACCCCTGTGTACGGCCGCCGGACCTGGGGACTCGGCCCTGCGCTCCGTGGGATGGTGGAAGACTGCCGCTATCAGCGGCGACCGCCCCACCCGGGCCGAGGGACCGGGCGGGCGCCGGGGCCGGGTGGAGGAATCTCGAGATGGCGAACGCTTCCAGGCGGGACGGACGCGCCACAAGCGCGGCGAAGGGTGCGGGCAAGGCTGCCGGCGGCAGCTCGGCCAAGGCACCGGGGAACTCGCGCAAGGGCGTACCGCAGGACGAAGCTCCGGGCACGGGCGGTGGTGTCGCCACCGCCCGGCGTGACGACGAGCGCGAGCTGCGCCAGCTGCTCGACGCGCTGACCGCGGTACGCGACGGCAATTTCCGGCGCCGTCTGTCCGTGTCCGGCGACGGCCTCATGGGCGAGGTCGCCGCGGTCTTCAACGACGTCGTGGACCGCAACCAGCACCTGGCCAACGAACTGGCCCGGGTGCGCCGCGTCGTCGGCCGCGAAGGGAAGCTGAGCGAGCGATTCGTCCCGGGCCCGGGGGAGGGTGCCTGGGCGACCAGCTTCGACGCCGCGAACGCGCTCGTCGAGGACCTGGTCCGACCCACCGTCGAGGTCGGCAGGGTGCTCGCCGCGGTCGCCGAGGGCGACCTGTCGCAGCGCATGGACCAGCGCATCGGGGACCAGCCGCTGCGCGGCGAGTTCAACCGCATGGGCCGTACGGTCAACGGGCTGGTGGACCAGCTCTCCGCGTTCACCAACGAGGTCACCCGGGTGGCGCGCGAGGTCGGCACCGAGGGCAAGCTCGGCGGCCAGGCGCAGGTCCGCGGCGTCTCCGGCAGCTGGAAGGACCTCACCGACTCGGTCAACACGATGGCCAGCCGCCTGACCGCGCAGGTCCGCGACATCGCGCTGGTGACCACCGCGGTGGCCAAGGGCGACCTCTCGCGCAAGGTGACCGTCGAGGTCGCGGGCGAGATGCTGGAGCTCAAGATCACCGTCAACACGATGGTCGACCAGCTCTCCGGGTTCGCCGACGAGGTCACCCGCATGGCCCGGGAGGTCGGCACCGAGGGACGCCTCGGCGGCCAAGCGCGCGTGGAGGGTGTCTCGGGCACCTGGAAGGACCTGACGGACTCGGTCAACGTCATGGCCGGCAACCTGACCGCGCAGGTCCGCGACATCGCCCAGGTGACCACCGCCGTCGCGTACGGCGACCTCTCGCAGCGGATCACCGTGTCGGCGCGCGGCGAGATGGCCCAGCTCGCCGAGACGATCAACTCGATGACCGGGACCCTGCGGACCTTCGCGTCCGAGGTGACCCGCGTCGCCCGCGAGGTCGGCTTCGAGGGCCGCCTCGGCGTCCAGGCGCAGGTGCCCGGCGCGGCCGGGATCTGGAAGGACCTGACCGACAACGTCAACACGGCGTTCTTCAACCTGACCGCGCAGGTCCGCGACATCGCGCAGGTCACCACGGCGGTCGCGCAGGGCGATCTGTCGCAGAAGATCACGGTGGATGTCTCCGGCGAGATGCTGGAGCTGAAGAACACCGTCAACACGATGGTCGACCAGTTGTCGGCCTTCGCGTCCGAAGTGACCCGCGTCGCCCGCGAGGTCGGCAGCGACGGCATCCTCGGCGGCCAGGCCCAGGTGCCCGGCGTCGCCGGAACGTGGAAGGACCTGACCGACTCCGTCAACTTCATGGCCGGCAACCTCACGGGCCAGGTCCGCAACATCGCCCAGGTGTCCACGGCCGTCGCCCGGGGCGATCTGTCGCAGAAGATCACGGTGGATGTCTCCGGCGAGATGCTGGAGCTGAAGAACACCGTGAACACCATGGTCGACCAGTTGTCGGCCTTCGCCTCCGAAGTGACCCGCGTCGCCCGCGAAGTGGGCAGCGACGGCATCCTCGGCGGCCAGGCGCGCGTCGTGCCAGGCGTCGCCGGCGTCTGGCTCGACCTGACCGACTCGGTGAACTTCATGGCCGGGAACCTCACCGGCCAGGTCCGCAACATCGCCGACGTGACCACCGCCGTCGCGCGCGGCGACCTGTCCAAGAAGATCGACGTCGACGCCCGCGGCGAGATCCTCGAACTCAAGAACACCGTCAACACCATGGTCGACCAGCTGTCGGCCTTCGCCTCCGAAGTGACCCGTGTGGCCCGCGAAGTGGGCACCGAGGGCATCCTGGGCGGCCAGGCCCAGGTGCTCGGTCTCGGCGGCGTGTGGCGCGACCTGACCTACTCCGTGAACTTCATGGCGGGCAACCTCACCGGGCAGGTGCGCAGCATCGCCTCGGTGGCCACCGCAGTCGTGCAGGGCGACCTGTCGCAGAAGATCACCGTCGACGCCCGCGGCGAGATCCTCGAACTCAAGACCACCATCAACACGATGGTCGACCAGCTGTCCGCGTTCGCGGGCGAGGTCACGCGCGTCGCCCGCGAGGTGGGCACCGAAGGGCGCCTCGGCGGCCAGGCCGACGTCAAGGGCGTCTCGGGCACCTGGAAGGACCTCACCGAGTCCGTCAACGTCATGGCGAGCAACCTGACGGGCCAGGTGCGCAGCATCGCCGAGGTCACCACCGCGGTCGCCCGCGGCGACCTCACCCAGAAGATCATGGTCGACGCCCGCGGCGAGATCCTGGAGCTCAAGGACACCATCAACACGATGGTCGACCAGTTGTCCGCGTTCGCCGACGAAGTGACGCGGGTGGCCCGCGAGGTGGGTACGGAGGGCATCCTCGGCGGCCAGGCGCGCGTCCGCGGCGTGTCCGGCACCTGGAAGGACCTCACCGACAACGTCAACTCGATGGGCAACAACCTGACCAGTCAGGTCCGCAACATCGCCCAGGTCGCCACCGCGGTCGCCGACGGCGACCTGTCGCAGAAGATCACCGTCGACGCCCGCGGCGAGGTCCTCGAACTGAAGAACACCATCAACACGATGGTCGACACCCTGCGCGCGTTCGCCGACGAAGTGACGCGGGTGGCCCGCGAGGTGGGTACGGAGGGCATCCTCGGCGGCCAGGCGCACGTGCCCGGTGTGTCGGGGACCTGGAAGGACCTCACCGACAACGTCAACTCGATGGCCGACAACCTCACCGGCCAGGTGCGGAGCATCGCCGAGGTCACCACGGCGGTCGCCCGCGGCGATCTGTCGCAGAAGATCACGGTCGACGCCCGCGGGGAGATCCTGGAGCTCAAGACCACCATCAACACGATGGTCGACCAGCTGTCCGCGTTCGCCGGCGAGGTCACCCGGGTGGCCCGCGAGGTGGGCACCGACGGAATCCTCGGCGGCCAGGCCGAGGTCGAGGGTGTCTCGGGCACCTGGAAGCAGCTGACCGAGAACGTCAACGAACTGGCCGGGAACCTGACCCGCCAGGTGCGTGCCATCGCCGAGGTCGCCACCGCGGTGACCCGCGGCGACCTGACCCTCCAGATCGACGTCGACGCGCGCGGCGAGATCCTGGAGCTCAAGGACAACATCAACCAGATGATCGCCAACCTCGGCGAGACGACCCGGGCGAACCGCGAGCAGGACTGGCTCAAGACCAACCTCGCGCGCATCTCCGGACTGATGCAGGGCCGCCGCGACCTCATGGCGGTCGCCGCCCTCATCATGAGCGAGCTGACCCCGGTCGTGTCCGCCCAGCACGGCGCGTTCTTCCTCGCCGAGCCGACCGTCGAGGACCGCATCGAGCTGCGCCTGATCGCCAGCTACGGCTACCAGAACGGCGGTGCCCCGACGCGCTTCCGGCTCGGCCAGTCGCTGGTCGGCCAGGCCGCGCTGGAGAAGCGCTCGATCCTCGTCGAGAAGGCGCCGCCCGGATACATCAAGATCTCCTCGGGCCTCGGCGAGGCGTCCCCGGTCAACGTGGTCGTGCTCCCGGTGCTGTTCGAGGACCAGCTGCTCGGCGTGCTCGAACTGGCGTCGTTCAGCGCGTTCACCCAGGTGCACCGCAACTTCCTGGAGCAGCTCAACGAGCAGATCGGCGTCACGGTCAACACGATCATGGCGAACTCGAGGACCGAGATGCTGCTCGCCGAGTCGCAGCGGCTGACCGAGGAGCTCCAGGAGCGTTCCGAAGAACTCCAGCGCCAGCAGGGCGAGTTGCGGAACTCGAATGCCGAACTCGAGGACAAGGCCGAGCTGCTGGCCCGGCAGAACCGCGACATCGAGATCAAGAACAGCGAGATCGAGCAGGCCCGCAAGGCGCTGGAGGAGCGCGCCGAGCAGCTTGCGCTGTCGTCGCGCTACAAGTCCGAGTTCCTCGCGAACATGTCGCACGAGCTGCGGACCCCGCTCAACAGCCTGCTGATCCTCGCCAAGCTGCTCGCCGACAACGTCGAGGGCAACCTCACCCGCAAGCAGGTGGAGTTCTCCGAGACCATCCACGCGGCCGGTTCGGACCTGCTGCAGCTGATCAACGACATCCTCGACCTGTCCAAGGTGCAGGCCGGGAAGATGGACGTACGCCCGGCGCGGATCGCCCTGGTCCAGCTCATGGACTACGTCGAGGCCACCATCCGCCCGCTGACCTCCGAGAAGGGGCTGGACTTCACCGTCCACGTCTCGTCCGAGGTCCCCGCCACGCTCTACACGGACGAGCAGCGCCTCCAGCAGGTGCTGCGCAACCTCCTGTCGAACGCGGTCAAGTTCACCGACAGCGGGTCCGTCGAGGTGGTGATCCGGCTCACCGACGACATCCCGGTCAGCGGCGGGGACCTGGAGGACGCCGAGCAGGCCATCGCGTTCTCCGTGGTCGACACCGGCATCGGGATCGCGGAGGACAAGCTCAAGGTCATCTTCGAGGCGTTCCAGCAGGCCGACGGCACGACCAGCCGCCGCTACGGCGGCACCGGCCTCGGGTTGTCGATCAGCCGCGAGATCGCCTGGCTGCTCGGCGGCGAGATCCACGCCGAGAGCGAGCCGAGCCGCGGCAGCACGTTCACGCTCTACATCCCGCTCGACAACGTGCTCGCGGAGGACGACCCGACTCCCGTCGGGGTGGCGCTCGCCCGCCAGGGCGGGGTCGGCGAGACCCGGCAGATCGCCGCGCCCGCCGAGGCGCCCGCGGGCGAGATCGAGGCGCCGCGCCGCGCCCCCAACGCCCCCGCACGCCGCCGGGTCCTGGCGGTCGAGGAGCCGCGCCCGGACGGCGGCCCGATCGTCACGACCCTCGCCGGGCTCGGCGACCAGGTGGAGGTGGCGACCGCGGCCACCGCCTCCGAGGCCACCGCGGCGGTCGAGTTGTTCGGCCCCGCGTGCATCGTCGTCGACCTCAGGCTGGCCGAGGAGGGGGCCTGGCGGCTGCTGGACGCCCTCACCGACCGCATGGACCTGGAGGACGTCCCGGTCCTGGTGCACATCCCCGGGCGCCCCACCCGCTCCGAGGCGGCCCGCCTGCGCGGCTACCGGCGCCGCATCGCCACCCTGCACCGGGTCTCGTCGCCGGACGCGCTGGCCGATTTCGTCGCGGACGTGGCGCGGCCCACTCCCGCCGAGGCCCGGACCAAGCCGGCCGTGGAGCCGTTCGAGGGGGCCTTCCACGGCGAGAAGGTGCTGATCGTCGACGACGACGTCCGCAATGTGTTCGCTCTCACAAGCGTGCTGGAGCAGTACGGCCTGGTGGTCACCTATGCGGAGAACGGCCGTGAAGGCATCGAGAAGCTCCAGGCGGAGGAGGACATCGCCATCGTCCTGATGGACATCATGATGCCGGAGATGGACGGGTACGCCACGACTGCGGCCATCCGGCGTATGCCGCAGTACGCGGGGCTGCCGATTGTTGCGCTGACGGCGAAGGCGATGAAGGGCGACCAGGAGAAGAGCATCGCGTCCGGTGCGTCCGACTACGTGGCCAAGCCCGTGGACACCGCGCACCTCCTCGGCCTCATCCGTTCCTGGCTGGAACACTGAGTCGGACCAGGGGAGTTGACGTTGTCCGGCATGTCCGGTTCCCTGACGAAAAGTACGTTGCCGCGCCCGGGGGCCGGGCTCGTCCGGGAACCCCAGGGGTGTCGGCTGCGTTGAATCCGTGGGAGGGTTCTGCGGGGTTTTCCGACACCGTACGTTGGTTTTCGGTTACGCCGTGCGGTCGTCGCTTCCGGAACCGCCTGCCTCGGCCCGGCCGAGAGCACTACCATGACCGGGACGACCACAGACCTCGACCAGTATGTGTACGAAGCGGCAGAACACTGAGCCAGAGACGAGCGGAGCCGACCGGGACGCGGGCATGCCCGGGTCGCCGGATCGAAGAGGGTGGGCCATGACGGAGAAGGCCAAGATCCTCCTGGTCGATGACCGTCAGGAGAACCTCCTCGCACTGGAGGCGATCCTGTCCGCACTGGATCAGACCCTCGTGCGCGCCCACTCGGGCGAGGAGGCGTTGAAGGCGCTGCTCACGGACGAGTTCGCGGTCATCCTGCTGGACGTGCAGATGCCCGGCATGGACGGATTCGAGACAGCCGCCCACATCAAGCGGCGCGAGAAGACCCGGGACATCCCGATCATCTTCCTGACCGCGATCAACCACGGGCCGCACCACACCTTCCGCGGTTACGCGGCGGGTGCGGTCGACTACATCTCCAAGCCGTTCGACCCGTGGGTGCTGCGCGCCAAGGTCGCCGTGTTCGTCGACCTCTACAAGAAGAACTGCCAGCTCCGCGAGCAGGCCGCGCTGCTGCGCGGACGCCTGGACGCGGTGCCGGGGGAGACCCGCACCGGCGACGTGCTGGCCGAGCTCTTCACGCGCCTCACGGCCCTCGAGGAGAGTGCCGACGGCATGGCCAAGCAGGTCGAGCTCTCCGAGGACCCGTCCCTGAACGCCTCGGCGAACCAGGTTCTCAGCCGGGTGGCCCGGCTCCGGGCCGCGCTCGACGCCCTCGTCCCGGCCCCCGCGGGCCACGGTGGACCGCCGCCCGCGGACCAGCGCCAGTCCACCCCGCCCGCGGCGCGCCGTCCCCCCGACGCGAACTCCTGACCCCGCCCCCGCCCCGCCCTGACGGGCTCGGGCGGCCGCCGCCCCGGTGCCCCGCGGGGCATGGGCACGAATGGGGCGGACCGGGTTGGAGCGGGCGACACGCGCCGGTGAGTTCGTTGTGACACGTGAGACGCGCGTGCCCGGGGGGTAGCCTCGCTTTCATGGCCACGCGTACGTCCGGCGGCGGCGCCCGCACCGGCGGCGCCGCGAAGAAGAAGGCACCGGCCAAGAAGCCGGCGCCGCCTCCGCCGCCGCCCAAGAAGGGCGTGTTCGAGAAGATCGGGGACCTGGTCTTCCGCGTGGTCAAGGGCATCTGGCTCGGTATCGCGCACACGCTCGGCGGTTTGTTCCGCGGCATCGGGCAGGGCGCACGCGGGCTGGACCCGGCACACCGCAGGGACGGGCTCGGCCTGGCCCTCCTCGGCCTGGCGATCGTGGTCGCCGCCGGCGCGTGGGGCAACGTCGACGGCCCGGTGGGCAACCTGGTCGACGCCGTGGTCGCCGGGCTGGTCGGACGCCTCGACGTCCTCGTGCCGTTCCTGGTGGCGGCGCTCGCGATCCGCGTCATGCGCCACCCGGAACTGGTCGACGCGACCGGCCGCATCGTCATCGGCTGCACCGCACTGGTGGCCGGCATCCTCGGCATGATCCACATCGGGTCCGGAACCCCGCGGCCCGGCGACGGCGCCACCGCGATGCGCACGGCAGGCGGCTTCGTCGGCTACGCCTTCTCCGCCCCGCTGGTGGAGTCCGTCACCAAGTGGGCCGCCATACCGCTGCTCCTCCTCGTCATCTTCTTCGGCCTGCTGGTGGTCACCAAGACCCCGATCGCGTCCGTCCCCTACCGGCTGCGGGGCTACCTGGGCTTCCCGGGCGGCGAGGACATGTACGACGAGTACGACCCGTACGACGACGAGTACGAGGACGACGACCGGGCCGAAGACGTCGAGGACGAGCCGCGCCGCGGGCGCAGACGCTCCACCCCGGCCGCGGACGCGCTCGAGAAGCAGGCGCCTGCAGCCGAGGAGGAGGCCCCGCGCCGCGCCCGGCCCCGCCGCCGGCAGGGCACCATGGGCAAGGGCCCCGACCCCATCGACGTCGCCGCCGCGGCCGCCGCCGCACTCGACGCCGCGGCCCTTCCGGTCCCGTCGGCGCGCAGCCGCAAGACCGTCCCGGACAACACGCGCACCGCGCCCCCGCACAGCCCCTCCCCGCCGCGCAGCGAGCAGTTGCGGCTGTCCGGAGACGTGACGTACCACCTGCCGGCCGGCGACCTGCTGACGCGCGGCGGGCCCGGCAAGGCGCGCAGCAAGGCCAACGACGACGTCGTCGCCGCGCTGACCCAGGTGTTCGAGCAGTTCAACGTCGACGCGCAGGTGACCGGCTTCACGCGCGGGCCCACGGTGACGCGCTACGTGGTCGAGCTGGGGCCGGCGGTCAAGGTCGAGCGGATCACCGCGCTCGCCAGGAACATCGCGTACGCGGTCGCCAGCGCGGACGTGCGCATCATCAGCCCGATCCCCGGCAAGTCCGCCGTCGGCATCGAGATCCCGAACACCGACCGCGAGATGGTCAACCTCGGCGACGTGCTGCGCTCGGACGAGGCGGTCACCGACCACCACCCGATGCTGGTCGCGCTCGGCAAGGACGTCGAGGGCGGCTTCGTCGTGGCGAACCTCGCGAAGATGCCCCACCTCCTGGTCGCCGGTGCCACCGGCGCGGGCAAGTCGTCCTGCATCAACGGCCTGATCACCTCGATCATGATGCGCGCGACGCCGGACGAGGTACGCCTCGTGCTGGTCGACCCCAAGCGCGTGGAGCTGACCGCGTACGAGGGCATCCCGCACCTGATCACCCCGATCATCACCAACCCGAAGCGCGCCGCGGAGGCGCTCCAGTGGGTCGTCCGCGAGATGGACATGCGGTACGACGACCTGGCGAACTTCGGGTTCCGGCACGTCGACGACTTCAACAAGGCGCTGCGGTCGGGCAAGTTGACCACGCCGCCCGGCAGCGAGCGCGAACTGGCGCCGTACCCCTACCTGTTGGTGATCGTCGACGAGCTGGCCGACCTGATGATGGTGGCGCCGCGCGACGTGGAGGACTCGATCGTCCGCATCACCCAGCTGGCCCGCGCGGCCGGCATCCACCTGGTGCTCGCGACGCAGCGCCCCAGCGTGGACGTCGTGACCGGCCTGATCAAGGCGAACGTGCCGTCGCGCCTCGCCTTCGCGACGAGCTCGCTCGCCGACAGCCGGGTCATCCTCGACCAGCCCGGTGCCGAGAAGCTGATCGGCAAGGGTGACGGACTGTTCCTCCCAATGGGTGCCAACAAGCCGGTGCGCATGCAGGGCGCGTACGTCACCGAAACCGAGGTCGAGGCGGTCGTCCGGCACTGCAAGGAGCAGTTGCAGCCGGAGTACCGTGAGGACGTCGCGGGCGAGGCAGGCCCGCGGAAGCAGATCGACGAGGAGATCGGCGACGACCTCGACCTGCTGTGCCAGGCCGCGGAGTTGGTGGTCTCGACGCAGTTCGGCTCCACCTCGATGCTCCAGCGCAAATTGCGCGTAGGGTTCGCCAAAGCGGGCCGGCTGATGGACCTGATGGAGTCCCGCGGGATCGTCGGTCCGAGTGAAGGTTCGAAAGCCCGCGACGTGCTCGTCAAGCCCGATGAACTTGATCAGGTGTTGAGCACGCTGCGCGGGGAATGAGCAAAACTGGTCCACTAATGATCATCTGTGTTTCAGCTGGGCTACAAGGCGCCCGTGAAGCCGCTCAGCCGCGAAACCACCGTTCCGCCCAGCCCTAGACTGATTTTCGCCGCAGTGGTTGCACGCTCGGAGGCGCGCTCGTGTCCATCGGTCAGACTCTCGCCGACGCCCGCACCAAAGCGGGACTCACCGTCGAACAGGTGAGTGAGGTCACGCGCATCAGGCAACCCCTGGTGGAGGCGATCGAACGGGACGACTTCGCGGCCTGCGGCGGCGACTTCTACGCCCGCGGCCACATCCGCTCGTTCGCCAAGGCGATCGACGCCGACCCCGAGCCGCTGCTCGCCGAGTACGACGCGCGCTTCGGCAGCGGGCCGGTGCCGAGCCCCACGGTGATCTTCGAACCCGAACGGGTCAAACCCGAACGCCGGATGGCCCCCAACTGGACCGCCGCGATGGCCGCCGCGGTCGTCGCCGTGGTCGGGTTCGTCGCGTTCCAGGTGTTCAGCGGCAAGGACGACGACAAGGGCAGTACGGCGACCGCCACTTCCACCCCGCCCCCGCCGGCGACCCAGGCCGCCCCGGTGCCCCCGCCGCCTCCGCCGCCCGCGCAGGAGGTCGTCGCGCAGGCGCCCGTCGACGTGAAGGTCCGCATCGACGCGGTCACCAGCTCGACCTGGGCCAGCGTCACCAACAGCGCCGGCAAAGAGGTGTTCGACGGCGTCATCGCCAAGGGCAAGGGCCAGGAGTTCACCGACCCCACGCAGCTCAAGGTGGTTCTCGGCAACGGCCCGGCGGCCCGCCTCAACGTGAACGGCAAGGACCTCGGCCCGGCGAGCACGAAGGACCACGTCGTACGCTTCACCTTCAAGCCCGGCGATCCCCAGCAGGGCTGATCCGGCGCCCCGGGCCGCTCCCACGACCCGACCCGCCGCCGGAATGCTTCCCGCGTCGGGTCCGGGTCCCGTCCTGACGTAGGCTTTCCGGCATGCCCGCCCCCCGCACCGCGTCCGGTGAACGCCCCGCAGACCACGCCGCAGACCCCGTTGCCGCCACCGCGGGCGGCGGTCGCTCCGTGGCGTTGGTCACGCTCGGCTGCGCCCGCAACGAGGTCGACTCCGAGGAGTTGGCCGGGCGGCTCGAAGCGGACGGCTGGCGTCTGACCGAGGACGCCTCGGACGCCTCGGTCGTCCTCGTCAACACCTGCGGCTTCGTCGAGTCCGCCAAGAAGGACTCCATCGACACCGTCCTGGAAGCCGCCGACCTGAAGAAGGACGGCGGACCCACGCAGGCGGTCGTCGCGGTGGGCTGCATGGCGGAGCGCTACGGCGACCAACTCGCGGGCGCGCTGCCCGAGGCCGACGCGGTGCTCGGCTTCGACGACTACGAGGACATCGCGGGCCGGCTGCGCGCGATCCTCGCGGGCGAGAAGCACACGTCGCACGTACCGCGCGACCGCCGCAAGTTGCTGCCGCTGAGCCCCGCCGAGCGGCAGGACGCCGCCGGGGCCGTCCCCGGCCACGGAAACGCCGAGGCGGCCGTCCCCGAGGACCTTCCCGAGGGCGTCGCCCCCGCGTCCGGCCCGCGGACCCTGCGCCGGCGCCTCGGCGACGGACCGGTGGCCTCGGTCAAGCTCGCGTCCGGCTGCGACCGCCGATGCTCCTTCTGCGCGATCCCCTCGTTCCGGGGCTCGTTCCTGTCGCGCCGTCCGACCGACCTGATCGACGAGGTCCGCTGGCTCGCCTCCGAGGGCGTCCGCGAGATCGTGCTGGTGAGCGAGAACTCCACCTCGTACGGCAAGGACCTGGGTGACATCCGCCTCCTGGAGACCCTGCTCCCCGAGCTCGCCGCCGTCGAAGGCATCGAGCGCGTCCGGGTCAACTACCTCCAGCCGGCCGAGATGCGCCCGGGCCTGGTCGACGTGCTCACCGGAACCGACGGTGTCACCCCGTACTTCGACCTGTCGTTCCAGCACGCCAGCGAGCCGGTGCTGCGCCGCATGCGCCGGTTCGGCTCGCGCGAGGCGTTCACCGGCCTGCTCGACCAGGCACGGGCCAAGGCCCCCGAGGCGGGCGCCCGCTCGAACTTCATCGTCGGCTTCCCGGGCGAGACCGAGGAGGACGTCGAGGAGCTGATGCGGTTCCTCGCCGAGGCCCGCCTCGACGCGATCGGCGTGTTCGGCTACTCCGACGAGGAGGGCACCGAGGCCGCCGGATACGACGGCAAGCTGCCCGACGAGGTGGTCGCCGAGCGGCTGGAGCGCGTCACACGCCTCGCCGAGGAGCTGACCGCGCAGCGGGCCGAGGAGCGCGTCGGCACCGAAGTCACGGTCCTGGTCGAGGAGATCGTCGACCTCGCCGACGACGGCACCGTCACCGCCGAGGGCCGGGCGGCGCACCAGGCGCCGGAGATCGACGGCCTGACCGTGCTGCGCGGGCGCGACCTGGTGGTCGGCACGTTCGTACGCGCCCTCGTGGTCGGCAGCGAGGGGGTCGACCTGTACGCCGACGCCGACCTGGACGCAGCCTCCGACACCGACCCTGCCGACCCCGCCGCCACCGATGCCGCCACGGCCGCCGACGACAAGGCCGCGGCGGGCGTACCCGACGACGTGCCAACGGGACCCGTGCGGTGACCGAGGACCCCACACCCACGACACCGTCGTCCCGCCCCCGCCCGTCCGAGGCCGCCCGAGCCGCGGCGGCCCAGCGGGCCGAAGTCGTGCGCGCCGCCGCGGCACACCGCGCGGAGGCCGTGCGCGCCGCCGCCCACCAGCGCGCCGAGGCGGTCCGCGCGGCCGCCGCCCACCCCGCGGAAGCGGTCCGCACCGCGGCGGCCAACCACCCGCCCAAGCCCGACCGCCTCGGCGACCCGACGACGTCGGTCAGCGTGTGGAACGCCGCCAACGGCCTCACGATGCTGCGCATCGCCATCGTGCCGTTCTTCGTGTACATGCTCGTCCAGGACGGCGGCCACGACCCCGTCTGGCGTGCCTACGCGTGGGCCGCGTTCGCCGTCGCCAGCATCAGCGACCGCTTCGACGGCATGCTCGCCCGCCGCCACGGCCTGGTGACCGACTTCGGCAAGCTCGTCGACCCCATCGCCGACAAGGCCCTGATGGGCGCCGCGCTGATCGGCCTCTCGGTACTCGGCGACCTGCCCTGGTGGGTCACCGGCGTGGTGCTGTTCCGCGAGGTCGGCATCACCCTCATGCGGTTCTGGGTGATCAAACGGGGAGTGATCCCGGCCAGCCGCGGGGGCAAGCTCAAGACACTGCTGCAGGGCACCGCGATCGGCATGTACGTCCTCGTGATCACCGGCCCGCTCGCGACGTTCCGCGCGTGGGTCATGGCCGTCGCGGTGATCGCCACCGTCGTCACGGGCGTCGACTACGTCGTCAAGGCGCTGCGCGGCGGCGACGCGGCCGGTGACGCCAAGTCGCCCGAGGCGGACGGCACGACCGAGGGCACTACTGAGGGCACGACGGAGAACAACGCGGCCGAGGGCACCACGGCGGACGCCGCCTCGGGGGAGAGCGACACCGCCGGTACCGCGAGCACGGCCGAAGGCAACGGCGTAGGGGCGGCCCCGGACCGGGGGCGCACCGAGCCGGTGCATCCCGAGCTGGGACGTACCGACTAGGGACAGCACAAGGACCACAACGGACAAGGGGGCACGCCAGGTGAAGGTCGAACTTGTCGCGGTCGGCGACGAACTGCTCATCGGCGACGTCGTCAACACCAACGCGAGCCGCCTCGGACGCATGCTCACCGACGCCGGCCTGCGCGTGACCGGAGTGTCCACGGTCGGCGACGGCCTCGGCGAACTGGTCGAGGTGCTGCGCATCGCGGTCGACCGCGCCGACGCCGTAGTCGTCACCGGCGGCCTCGGCCCCACCTCCGACGACCGCACCCGCGAGGCCGTGGCCCGGGTGGCGGGCGTCGAACTGCGCCGCGATCCCGAGGTCGAGCAGTGGCTGCGCGACCGCTACCGGGACACCAACCGCACCCTGACCGGCCTCGGACTCCAGCAGGCCGACCTGCCCGAGGGCGGGCGCATCCTCCCGAACGACCGGGGCAGCGCGCCCGGCCTGACCATCGAGATCCGCGGCACCGTCGTGTACGCGACGCCGGGCGTCCCGCACGAGATGGCCGCGATGGTCGGCGACCAGGTGCTGCCGGACCTGCTGCGCCGCTCCGGCGCCCCCGCGCCGCGGGCCCAGCGCGTGCTGCGCACGGTCGGCGTCGGCGAGGGCGTCGTCGCGCAGCACCTCGAACCCCTGGAGAAGGACCTCGCGGCGTCCGGCGCGGTCGAGGTCGCCTACCTCGCCGAACCCGGCGAGACCCGCGTCAAGCTCACCTCGGCGGGCCCCGGCGGCGGCGCCGAGGTGGACGCCGCCGCGCTGCGGGCGTACGAGCTCCTGGGCGACTGCGTGTACGCCGAGGGAACCGAGCCGCTGGTCGCAGTCGTTGCACGTTTGCTGGTGGAACGCGGCGCAACCCTCGCGGTCGCCGAATCGCTGACCGGCGGGCTGCTGGCCGCGACCGTGGTGACCGTGCCCGGGGTGTCCGCGGCGTTCCGCGGTTCGGTGACGGCGTACGCCACCGACGTCAAGACCTCGGTGCTCGGCGTCGGCACGGCACTGCTGGCCGCCGAAGGCGCCGTGCACCCGCAGGTGGCACGGGAGATGGCCGAGGGTGTGCGGGCGCTGCTGTCGGGTACCTACGGTGTGGCCACGACCGGCGTGGCCGGCCCGGAAGCGCAGGACGGGCGTCCGGTGGGCGAGGTCCACATCGCGGTGGCGGGCCCCGAGGGCACCGTGACCGTCTCCCCGCGCCTTTCGGGAGACCGTGACAGGATCCGGACCCTGACCGTGGTGCGGACCTTGGAACTGCTGCGGCGCACGATCCTGGGGCTGCCGCAGGAGCCCGCCCGGGAATTCACGGGCTGAGAGGGGGGTTGTGCGACCGATGCGGAACGAAGGTTTTGAACGGTGTGAAAGCGACAAGCCGTCACCCAGGGCGTGTTGGCTCCACGCCCTCAGTGAACAGGACGGCAGACCAGGTACGCAGTTGAGGGATGCCGGGTACGGTGGGGCTGTGTCCGTTGCAGCCGCGGTCCTAGGAGGGAGCGACCGATGATTCTGCTCCGTCGCCTGCTGGGTGACGTGCTGCGTCGGCAACGCCAGCGCCAGGGCCGCACCCTGCGCGAGGTGTCGTCGGCGGCCCGGGTGTCCCTCGGGTACCTCTCGGAGGTCGAGCGCGGTCAGAAGGAAGCGTCGTCCGAGCTTCTCGCCGCCATCTGCGAGGCGTTGGACGTACGCATGTCGATAGTGCTTCGGGAGGTCAGCGACGAGCTGGCGCTTTCCGAGCTGGCGCACAACGAGGGACTGACCTCGCGTCCGGTGCTGGAACCGGTCGGACCGTCGGGGTCGGAGCGCGTACCCGGGCCGGGTTCGTCCGGTTCGGTCAAGGCCACGAGCCAGGTGGACGTGGTCGTCGCGGCGTAGTCCGCGGTGCCGGGCCCGCGACGGCGGTGCCCCGGCCGGGGACTTGTGGAGGGCGGTGCGGATCCCCCGGGATCCGGCACCGCCCTCGCGCGTTCCCGCCCTCGCGCGTTCCCGCCCTCGCGCGTTCCCGCCCTCGCGCGTTCCCGCCCTCGCGCGTTCCCGCCCTCGCGCGTTCCCGCCCTCGCGCGTTCCCGCCCTCGCGCGTTCCCGCCCTCGCGCGTTCCCGCCCTCGCGCGTTCCCGCCCTCGCGCGTTCCCGCCCTCGCGCGTTCCCGCCCTCGCGCGTTCCCGCCCTCGCGCGTTCCCGCCCTCGCGCGTTCCCGCCCTCGCGTGCCCGAGAGAGACCCGCCCACGGGTGCGCCAGGTAGCCGTTATCACACAAATTGTCACGCAAGGTGACCGCGACATGCGCCGATCGGGTGATTGGCCACCCGGTACCTGGCCCAACCGGATGTTCCGGGGTGAGGCTGGGGATGCCCCCGAAAGGGGAACCGAGGAGGCCGACCATGAACCAGGTTGGGCAACACCTTGGCAGGACCGCAGGCGGCGGCTCGGGCAGGATCCCCGGGCGCACACCGGGCGGCCGACCGGACCGCACCCCGCGGTCCCTCGTGCGCGGCCTCGTGCACGACCTTGTGCACGGAGACGTACGCGACCGCGACGCGGCCACCTGGCTGCTCGCCTCGGTCCTTACACTGGCCTGGCTCGCGGGCATGGCCTGGGCACTCCATGTGGAGGCCACCGCCCCGCGCCCCGGCTCCGCGGCCGTGCTGCTCGGCGGCTGGAGCCTGACGCTGCTGCCGGTGCACTGCGCCCGCCGGTTCCGGCGCGCGGCCCGGGTGCCGAAGCTGGCGGGCGAGAGTGCCGTGGACGGCCCGGCGCTCCCCGGTACGCACGGCGAAGGCGTCGGCCGGGACGGGTCCCCGCCGACGCCTCCCGGGCCCTGAGCCTTGTGACGCGCGCGATGTGACGCGCGCGATGTGACGTGCCTACGTGGCGTGCGGTGTACGACCCGCGCCGTACGACGCGAGGTGCGTCACCAGGGCATGGTCACGCCGCCGTTGGGGCGCAGCACCTGGCCGGTCATGAACTTGGCGGCGTCGGAGGCGAGGTAGGCCACCGCGTACGCGATGTCCTCAGGCTCGCCGACGCGCTTGAGCGGCGACATCTTCATCATCGGCGCGGCGACGGCGGCCTTGCGGTCCTCGTCCTGGGTGCCGTCCTCGGCCGTCCAGTGGCGGCCGGTCATGCCGGTGACGGTCCAGCCGGGCGCCACCGCGTTGACGCGCACGCCCCGCGGCCCGACCTCGGTCGCGAGGGTCTTGGTCAGCTGGTACATCGCGGCCTTGGCGGCGCCGTAGCAGAGCAGGCCCGCGTTGGCGGTGTCGATGGCGCTCGACGCCATGTTGACGATGCTGCCGGAGCCCTGCTCGACCATGACGCGCGCGGCCGCGCGGCAGCCGTAGAAGACGCCCTTGAAGTTGATCGAGAGGACCCGCTCCAGGTCCTCGTCGGTGGTCTCGATCACCGTGCTCGTGTGCATGATGCCGGCGATGTTGGCCATGACGTCCAGGCGCCCGTGCTCGGCGACGGCCGCGGCCACGAGGGCGTCGACCGAGGCGGCCGACGATACGTCCACGGCGGTACCGGTCGCGCTGCCGCCCGCGTCGGCGATCAGCTTCGCGGTGGCCTCGGCCCCGGCCTGGTTGACGTCGGCGCAGACGACCGCGGCGCCGAGCTCCGCCAGAACCTGCGCGCTGCTGCGGCCGATTCCGCTCGCGGCACCGGTGACGACGGCCACGCGGCCGGACAGATCGAGGGCTGTGCGCAACACGGGTTCCCCTCCCAAGGAGTACCTGGGGCCGGGATACCGGGCCCATGGGGGACCGTAGGTTCGATCTGACGAACAGTCAATAAACGTGCGCTGTGGGTCCCGTCGCTCCGCCGCAGGTCAGCCTGCCGGTGTCGGCTCGCCCATCTCGGCGCGCTCGTGTCAGCCTTCGGGAGTCAGTACGCCTGCTGCTGAGTGAGGCACCACTGGTGCGCGGTGCCGCCGACCGGGAACACGCCGTACTGCGCAAGCCCGTCGCACGCGTTGCCGGGCAGCGTCGGCGACGGCGCGGAAGACGGCGCCGGAGCGGGACGCCGCGGCGGGACGCTCCCGTGCGTCGGCCCCGGCCGACGCGGCGGCTGTCGCGGTACGGACACCTCGTCGTGCTGGGGTGCCTGCGCACCAGGCACCCCCTGCCCGCTGCTCGGCGGAGCGAGTGACGGAGCCGGCGACGGAGCCGGTGACGGCGACGTCCACGACACCATCGGCGGCCCGACCGACACCGCGGGCCCCGAGAGCGCAGGGTCGGAAGCCGCCGGGCCCGGCGGCGCGGCCACCGCGGGCACGGCGGGCGGTGGCACGTCGAACACCCCCGCGGCGCGCGGCCCGCCGGAGACACACCCCGCGAGCAGCGGCAGGCAGAGCAGGACGCCCAGGCGGGGAACGGACAGCCGGTACGCGGTCACAGGAACCTCCGAGGCGGTCGCGCGGACGCCCTGTAGGACGACCCGGAAGCCCGGCGGTCACCCCAAGTCCCCCCGAAGAGTGGTCTGCCGCGATGCGCGGAACCGACGCCATGACCCGACCGGTGTCGACGCCCCGGCCCGTCCGGCTCAGATCCCGAACGGTGCCGCGTACTCGATCGTGCCCCGCGGCAGCGGGCGGCCCGGGTCGAGCGCGAGCACCATCATGGCCTCGTCCGGCACCTCCATCGGCGGCCGGATCCCGTGCTCGGAGGCCCGCGTGAAGCCGAACTTCGGGTAGTAGTCCGGGTGTCCGAGGACCGTCACGGCGTTCTCGCCGCGCTCGCGGGCCGTCTCCAGAAGCGCACGGATGCACGCCGAGCCCGCACCGGTCTTCTGGAACTCCGGCAGCACCGACACCGGAGCCAGGCACAGCGCGGGCGCGCCGTCGATGTGGCAGCGGGTCAGCAGCGCGTGCCCGGCGACGGTGCCGTCCGCGGTCTCGGCGACGACCGAAAGACCGTCGATCCACGCCGGGTCGGCCCGCAGCGCGTCGACGAGGTCGGCCTCCATCGGGGTCTCGAAGGCGGCCGCGGTGACCGCGTGGATGACGGGGATGTCGGCCCGCGTCTCGGGCCGGACGGTCCAGGTGAGGGGAGCGTTCATGGCGCCCATCATCCCGTCTTCATCCCGTCCTCATCCCGTCTTCAGCGCGCGCCCCGGGCATCGCTCCAGGCGTCACTCCGGGCATCGCGGACGTCTAGCTGGCATCGCGGGCACCAGAACACGACGCGCGGCGGCTCGCCCGCCTCGGCCTTGCGGATCGGGGTGCCGCAGCGGCGGCACGGGCGGCCGGCGCGGCCGTACACCCAGTGCTGGTGGCCGGGCCGCGGATCTCCCGTGGTGACGTGCCCGTGGCGCTCGCGGTTCGCCTCCAGCGCACGCTTCGCCAGGTCGACCATCGCGTGCAGGTCGCCCGCCGCGTCGACGCGGACGAAGGGGGATACGCCGCGCAGGAAGCACAGTTCGGCGCGGTAGACGTTGCCCACGCCCGCGAGGTTGCGCTGGTCGAGAAGGGCTTCCCCGATCGGGCGCCCGGGCCGCGCGGCCAACCGCCGCACCGCCTCGTCCGCATCCCAGCCGGCGCCCAGCAGGTCGGGCCCCAAGTGGCCGACCACCCGCGACTCCTCGGCGGTCCGCACCAGGTCCACGACCGGCAGGCGCAGCCCGATCGCGGTGTACGCGTCGTTGGCCAGCACCACGCGCACCTGGTCCCGCGGGCTGCCCCCGACACGTCCGCCCGCCGCCTGGACGCGCCACGCCCCGTCCATCCGCAGGTGCGTGTGCAGGGTCACGTTGCCCTCGAAGCGCACAAGCAGGTGCTTGCCGCGGGACTCGGCCGCGAGGACCCGGCGGCCCGCGAAGTCGACCGTCGCGTACCGCGGTACACGGAAGTCCGTGTGCGCGAGAACCCGCCCGGCCAGCGCGCCGCGCAGCTGGGTCGCGGTCTGGAACACCGTGTCGCCTTCAGGCATGTGTCCATTGTCCGTGCAGGCGTCGCGGAGGTACGGGGAGGGTCGCCGACGGGCACGCGCACCGCTTCACCGGGCACGGCTTCCGGGGCTCGACACCGGGGCCCGACACCTGGGGCTCGACATCTGAGGCTCGACCCCGTGAGCCCGATCCCAGGGCAAAAATGATCACAACCGGTGTCGCACCCGCGCGGCCAGGAACACGTGCGCGACACCAGTTGCGATCGTCCCCTACCGTGACGCGTGCAGGGTCGCCACGGGCGAGGTTCCTCCTGGTGGGGAGGTACGGAATGGCGCTGCATCCGTGACTCGATACTGCGCGACCCACGTGACCGGGGTGTTTCGTACGGCAGGCGGGGGCGTAACGAAAAGGTCTCACCCACGAAGCCGCAGGCCGCGCGGCGTCGCGTGGAATCCGGCCGCCTCCAGGGCCCGGCCCAGCGACGACGTCAGGATGCCTTCGCCGTCCGCCCGTTCGACGGTGAGCTTGCCGAGCGCCCCTTCGCGCACCGCGAGGGCCAGCGCGTCGACGGCAGGCTGCAGCCGCTCCGGCTGCTCGGTCCAGGTGAGCAGCGACCGACCGCCCCGCTCGACGTAGAGCACCAGTTCGCCGTCCACGAGCACCACCAAGGCACCGGCCTTGCGACCTGCCCGATGTCCGCCCGCGGCTTCGCCCGGACGGTCCGGCCAGGGCAGCGCGGCCCCGTACGGGTTGGCGGGGTCGGCCGCCGCGAGCAGCAGCGCACGCGGCCCGGAGTCGTCGCGCGCGAGGCCCCCGGCCGACTCGGCCCGCCGCTCCGCCGCCTGGTGCAGCGCGCGCAGCCGGTCCACCGCTCCGTCGGCCGCGAACTGGGCGGCGCCGAGCCCCTCGACGAAGTAGCCGCGGCGTACCCGGCCGGTCTCCTCGAAGGCCGACAGCACGCGGTACGCCGCCGAGAACCCGCCCGGGCTCCCCTCCGCGACCACGGCACCGCGCGTCACCACACCGTGCCGGTCCAACAGCGTCTCGGCCAACGCGTGTGCCCGCCGCGTCGGATCCTCCTCGCGCTCGGGCACCAGCGACCACCGGCCCACCGCGATCGGCGGCGCCGAGCGCGCGGGAGCGACCGGTCGGCCGCGGCTGAGCCCGCCGTACCGGCCGCGCGGCGCGGCCCGGCGTGCCCGGTGCGCCGTCGATCCGGCGGTACGCCCGGACCCCATCAGCGCCCGCAGCGGCGCGAGCGTGTCGCCCGTGACGTGCCCCGCCCACGCCAGGTCCCACAACGCCGTGACGACGTCAGCATCGCTCGGCGCCGCGGCGTCGGGTGGCAGCAACTGCGGGACGCGGTCGGCGATCTGCCGGAAGAACAGGCCGTACCCGCCGTCCAGCGCGGTCAGGACCGCCCGGTGCAGCGCACCGAGGTCGAGCGGCGCGGGCGGCGGCAGCAGCAGCGGAGCGGCGTCGGCGAGGTAGAGCGACACCCACCCGTCATTCCCCGGCAGCCCGCCGTGGCCCGCCCACACCACCTCGCCCGTCGCGCACAACTCGTCGAGCAGCGCCGGGTTGTACGCGGCCACGCGCGCCGGCAGCACCAGCTTCTCCAGCGCCGACGCCGGAACGGCCGCCCCCTGCAACTGCTCCACCGCACGCACCAGGCCGTCCACGCCGCGCAGCCCCCGCGCCGCGGCACCGCCGGCTCCCTGCCACACCGGCAGGAACCGGGAGAGCGCGACCGGCGGCACCGGTTCGACCTCGTGGCGCAGCGCGGCCAGCGAACGCCGCCGCAGCATCCGCAGCACCTCGGCGTCGCACCACTCGGTGCCCGCGCCGCCGGGCCGGAACTCGCCGGACACCACGCGGCCGGTCGCCGCGAGGCGCTGGTACGCCCCGGTCACCACGGCCGCCCCCAGACCGAACCGGGCGGCGGCCTCGGCCGCGTGGAACGGCCCGCGCGTGCGCGCATGCCGGGCCAGCAGGTCGCCGAGCGGGTCCTTGACCGGCTCGGTGAACGCCTCGGGTACCCCCACGGGCAGCGGCGTCCCCAGGGCGTCGCGCAGCCGCCCCGCGTCCTCGATCGCCGCCCAGCGCTCGACACCCGCGATACGCACCCGGATCGCCCGGCGTGCCTCCTCCAGCGCGACCAGCCACCGCGAGGTGTCGGCGGGCGTGCCGAGGCTGCGCGCGGCCGCCTCGTCGGTGCCGAGCGGCCCGAGCAGGCGCAGCAGGTCGGCGACGCCCTCGACATCGCGTGCCCGCCGGTCGTCGGTCAGCCGCTGCAGCTCGGCCTCGGTGCGCGCGACCACCTCGGCGTCGAGGAGTTCGCGCAGCTCCGCCTGGCCGAGCAGTTCGGACAGCAGGCGCGAGTCGAGGGCGAGTGCGGCGGCGCGGCGCTCGGCGAGCGGCGAGTCGCCCTCGTACATGAACTGGGCGACGTACCCGAACAGCAGCGAACGGGCGAACGGCGACGGCTCGGGGGTGGTCACCTCGACGATGCGCACCTTGCGGGCCGCGATGTCGGCCATGAGCCCGGCCAGCCCCGGCACGTCGAAGACGTCCTGGAGGCACTCGCGCATCGTCTCCAGCACGATCGGGAACGAGCCGTACTCGCTGGCCACCGACAGCAGTTGCGCGGCACGCTGCCGCTGCTGCCACAAGGGCGTACGGCGGCCCGGCATCCGGCGCGGCAGCAGCAGCGCACGGGCCGCGCACTCCCGGAACCGCGACGCGAACAGGGCGGACCCGCCCACCTCGGCGGTCACCAGCGGCTCGACCTCCGCGGCGTCGAACACCGCGAAGTCGGGCGGCAGGCTGAACTCGGCGTCGACGTCGGCGTTCCCGTCCATTCCGAAGGGATCTCCGGTATCGGGCAGTCGCAGCACGATGCCGTCGTCGCCGTGCATGGTCTGGACGTCGAGCCCGGTGCGCTCGCGCAGCCGCGCCGCCACCGCGAGCGCCCACGGAGCATGCACCTGCGCACCGAACGGCGAGTGCACCACCACGCGCCAGTCGCCCAGTTCGTCGCGGAACCGCTCGACCACGATGGTCCGGTCGTCCGGGATGTGCCCGCACGCCTCGCGCTGTTCGGCGAGGTAGGCGAGGAGGTTGTCCACCGCCCACGCGTCCAGCCCGGCCGCCGCGACCCGTTCGCGTGCCTTCTCGGCGTCCATCGCGCCGATCTCGCGCAGGAACGCCCCGAGGGCCCGGCCCAGTTCCACCGGCCGCCCCAGCGCGTCGCCGTGCCAGAACGGCAGCTTTCCGGGGACGCCGGGGGCGGGGGTGACGAGGACCTTGTCGTGGGTGATGTCCTCGATGCGCCAGGAGGACGTGCCGAGGGTGAAGACGTCGCCGACGCGCGACTCGTACACCATCTCCTCGTCGAGTTCCCCGACGCGGGACTTCGTCTTGCCGTCGCCCGCGGCGAGGAAGACGCCGAACAGCCCGCGGTCGGGGATGGTTCCGCCACTCGTCACCGCGAGGCGCTGCGCCCCGGGGCGGGCGGTCAGGGTGCCCCCGACGCGGTCCCACACCAGGCGCGGGCGCAGCTCGGCGAAGGCGTCGCTCGGGTAGCGCCCGGCGAGCATGTCGAGCACGGCCTCGTACGCCGACACCGGCAGCGACGCGAACGGCGCCGCGCGGCGTACCAGCGTCAGCAACTCCTCGACGTCCCAGTCCTCGACGGAAACCATCGAGACGATCTGCTGGGCCAGGACGTCGAGCGGGTTGCGCGGCGGCCGCACGGCCTCGATCGCGCCCGTACGCATGCGCTCGGTCACCACGGCGGTCTGCACGAGGTCGCCGCGGAACTTCGGGAACACGACTCCGCGCGACACCGCGCCGACCTGGTGGCCCGCGCGCCCGACGCGCTGGAGGCCGGAGGCGACCGACGGCGGCGACTCGATCTGCACGACGAGGTCGACCGCGCCCATGTCGATGCCCAGTTCGAGGCTGGAGGTCGCGACCACGGCCGGTAGGCGACCGGCCTTGAGGTCCTCCTCGACAAGTGCGCGCTGCTCCTTGGACACCGAGCCGTGGTGCGCGCGGGCGAGCACCGGCGGGGCGCCCTTGACGCTCCCGGCCTGCGCCATCAGCTCGGCGGGCGGCCCCGATTCGGGCATCGCCTCGCCGGTCGCGCGCTCGTACGCGATCTCGTTCAGCCGCCCGCACAGCCGCTCCGCGAGGCGCCGCGAGTTGGCGAAGACGATGGTGGACCGGTGCGCCTGCACGAGGTCGACGATGCGCTCCTCGACGTGCGGCCACACGGAAGCGCGCTGGACCTGGCCGAGTTCGTCGTACTCGGTGGGCCGCTGGGCCAGTTCGCCCAGGTCCTCGACCGGTACGACCACGGACAGGTCGAAGATCTTGGCGGCGGGCGGCTGCACGACGGTGACCTCGCGCGTGCCGCACAGGAACCGGGCCACCTCGTCGACCGGCCGCACGGTCGCGGACAGCCCGATGCGCCGTGCCGGGCGGTCGAGGAGCTGGTCGAGGCGTTCCAGGGTCAGTGCGAGGTGGGCGCCGCGCTTGGTGCCGGCGACCGCGTGGACCTCGTCGACGATGACGGTGTCGACGCCGCGCAGCGCGTCGCGCGCCTGCGAGGTGAGGATGAGGAACAACGACTCGGGGGTCGTGATGAGGATGTCCGGCGGCTTCGTGGCGAAGCGGCGGCGGTCGGCGGCGGGGGTGTCGCCGGAGCGTACGCCGACCTCGACCTGCGGCTCGGGCAGTCCGAGGCGTACCGACGCCTGGCGGATCCCGGCCAGCGGGCCGCGCAGGTTGCGCTCGACGTCGACCGCGAGCGCTTTCAGCGGCGAGATGTAGAGGACGCGGCAGCGGCGCCGGGCGTCGGCCGGCGGCGGCTCGGCGGCCAGCCGGTCGAGCGCCGACAGGAACGCGGCGAGGGTCTTGCCGGAACCGGTGGGGGCGACGACCAGGGCGTCGCGGTCCGCGGCGATCGCCTCCCAGGCCCCCGCCTGCGCGGCGGTGGGCCGGTGGAAGGCACCCGTGAACCAGTCCCGGGTCGCGGGCGAGAAGCGGGCCAGGACCTCGGCGGGGTCGACCTCGGGCGGGTCGACGTCGGGGGGTGTCGCGTCAGCGTCGTCATGCATGGCCATTCCATGGTGCCGGGTCCCACTGACAATCGGCCTGGTCGGCAGGCCCGGACACGCGGTCCCGACGCCGGTCGGACCGCGGCTTCGCGCGGCGGGACGTGGCGTACTGCCGGGCCGGGTGCCCGTCCGGCCTGGGATAATCGAGCCATGCGACTGACCGACTTCTGGGAGCGGATGCGCGCCCACTTCGGCGAGACGTACGCCGACTCGTTCGCCAACGACCACGTCATGACCGAGTTGGGCGGACGCACCGTCGTGCAGGCGCTGGACGCCGGTTTCGAGACCAAGGACGTGTGGCGCGCGGTCTGCGTCGCGATGGACGTACCCGCCTCGCACCGCTGAGCAGGGGCCGGCCGTGCCCGCCCAAGCCCCGGGTCCGGCCGCGCGGCACATGGCGTGAATCAGACTGAGCCCGTCATAGGGTGCATTCCGTGACAGCGACGCCTGCCCCACCCGAGGATCCACCCGCGCCCGACGCCGGGGAGGCGTCCGGGGGCGGCGGGGGAGACGGGGGAGACGGTGGCGACGGCCCGACGTCGTCGCCCGGTGCCGGGATCTTCGGCGAGCGCATGCCGCCGTGGCTGCCGCGCGCCGTGCTGCTGGTGTTCGCGACGTTCATCGGCTTCCTGCTGCTGCGCTGGGCCTTCGGCCACTTACGCGGCTTCCTCATCGACCTGCTGATCGCGCTCTTCCTGTCCCTCGCGATCGAACCGGCCGTCGACCGGCTCGCCCGGCGCGGTATGCGGCGCGGCGCCGCGACCGGCATCGTCTTCGTCGTCGTCCTGATCGCCTTCGCCGGGATCATCGCGGCGATCGGCTCGCTCCTGGTCGACCAGGTCGTGGAGCTCGCGCGCGACCTGCCGGACCACATCCAGTCGCTGCTCGACTGGATCAACAAGCGCTTCGACACCGACCTGACGATGGAGAAGATCCAGGGCGGCCTGTTCAAGGACTCGAACACCGTCCAGGGCTACGCCGAGACCATCGCCGACAACGCACTCGGACTCGGGGCCGCCATCGTCGGCGGGCTCTTCGAGCTGTTCACCATCGGGCTCTTCACGTTCTACTTCGCCGCCGAGGGCCCGCGCCTGCGCCGTGCGGTCTGCTCGCTGCTGCCCCCGACCCGGCAGGCCGAGGTGCTGCGGGCCTGGGAGATCGCCATCGACAAGACCGGCGGCTACCTCTACTCGCGGGCGCTGATGGCCGTGGTGTCGGCCGTCGCGCACTACATCTTCTTCCTCGCCATCGGCCTCGACTACGCGATCGCGCTGGCCATGTGGGTGGGCCTGATCAGCCAGTTCATCCCGACCGTGGGCACGTACCTGGCCGCCGCGCTGCCCGCGATCGTGGCGCTGACCGAGAGCCCGGCGGACGCGTTGTGGGTGATCGTGTTCGCCACCGCGTACCAGCAGTTCGAGAACTACCTGCTGCACCCGCGCATCACGTCGATGACGGTCGACATCCACCCCGCGGTCGCGTTCGGCTCGGTGATCGCGGGCGCCGCGCTGCTCGGGCCGACGGGTGCCCTCGTCGCGATCCCGGCGACGGCCACCGCCACGGCGTTCTCCAGCACCTACGTGCGCCGGTACGAGGTCACCGAGCACCCGCTCGCGCCTCCGCACCAGGAGCGCCCGAAGCGCAGGCGCCTGGGCCGGCGGCGCCCGGCCGGCGGCAGCCCCGACCGCGGCGGTGACGACGACGGCTAGCCGCCCGGACTACTTCCAGAACTGGAAGAGGCGATACCCCAGCGACGCCCATTCGTCGGGGACGTCCAGCGCGTTCGTGACGGTGTGCACCTGGTCGAAGAACCAGTGGTTGATCTCCGGCGTCAGCAGCAGGCCGAAGAGCAGCAGGGGAGCGTACGGCGCGAACGGTGCGATCGAGCGCCGGAAGTCGTACGGCAGCCACGGCTCGATGATCCCGTAGCCGTCGAGGCCCGGCACCGGCAGCAGGTTGATGATCGCCGCGATGATCTGGAGCTGGGTGAAGAACACGACCGCCGCGTAGAAGGCCGAGCTCGACCCCTCGAAGACCGACGAGTTGATGAGGGCGACGCCCACAGCCGCGAACACGATGTTGACCAGCGGTCCGGCGGCCGACACCAGGCTGTGCTGCACCTTGCCCCGGATGAGCCCGCGCTCGATCCAGACCGCGCCGCCGGTCAGCGGGATGCCGCCGAGGAGGACGAAGACCGTCGGGATGGCGAAGGTGAAGAGCGGATCACTGTACTTGAGCGGGTCGAGCGTCAGGTAGCCCTTGTCGATCACGGACGTGTCGCCCGCCCGCAGCGCGGTGAAGGCGTGCATGAACTCGTGCAGGCACAGCGAGACCAGCCAGCCGGTCATGACGAAGAGGAAGACCGCGATCTCCTGGTCGCCGCTGCCGTTCCACAGCACGGCGCCGGAGAGCCCGAAGACGGCGACCAGCGCGAGGAAAAGCGGCGACGGCCGCACGTGTCGCAGGTGTGAACCGCGGCGGGTCCAAGCGTCGGTCATCCCGAAAGTATGCCCCGTACGCCGTCACGGCACAGGAGGCGGGGACGGCGTATCAGGGATCCCAGGGGGTCTACGCGGGTGGGAGTGCGGCCGGGGGAGGCAGCGGGCGGACCGCACCCGCTCCCCGCGCCCCCGGCCGCTCCCGGGGCGTCAGTGGAACGCGTGCTCGGGACCCGGGTACGCGCCGCCGACCACGTCGGACGCGAACGCGCGCGCCGCGTCGCCGAGGGTCGCGCGCAGGTCGGCGTACTGCTTGACGAACTTGGGGAGCTTGCCCGGGGTGAGCCCGGCCATGTCGGTCCAGACGAGGACCTGGGCGTCGCAGCCGGAGCCCGCGCCGATGCCGACGGTCGGGATGTCGAGTTGCGCGGTGACCTTGGCGGCCAGTTCCTCGGGCACGAGTTCGAGGACGACGGCGAAGGCGCCGGCGGCCTGCATGGCCTTGGCGTCGGCGAGGAGCTGCGCGGCCGCCTCGTCGCCGCGGCCCTGCACGCGGTAGCCGCCGAGCACGTTGACCGACTGCGGGGTGAGGCCGATGTGCGCCATGACCGGCACGCCGGCCGTGACCAGCGCCTCGACCTGCGGCGCCATGGCGACGCCGCCTTCGAGCTTGACGGCTCCGGCGCCGGCCTCCTTCATGAAGCGCGCGCCGGTCTCCAGCGCCTGGGCGGGGGAGACCTGGTAGGAGCCGAACGGCAGGTCGGCCACGACCATCGCGCGCTTGGTGCCGCGTACGACCGCACTGGTGAGCATGACCAGCTGGTCCACGGTGACGGGGATGGTGTTCTCGTAGCCGAGGTGGTTGTTGCCCGCCGAGTCCCCGACGAGCAGCACGGGTATGCCCGCGTCGTCGAACACCGAGCCGATCATCGCGTCGTACGCCGTGAGCATCGGCCACCGCTCGCCGGTCTGCTTCGCGCGGGCCAGGTCGCGGACGGTCACGCGCCGGCCGGTGCCGTTGCCGCCGTAGAGGGTGAGCCCGGGGCCTTCCGGTGCCGCCTTGGGTGCGGCCGGGGCGTCTGCTGCGGGCTTTGCTGCGGGCGAAGCGGCGGAGGTTTGTACGGCGGGCTGCTGCGGAAGCTGCTCGGACATGTCTGACTCCTCATCTCGAGGCGCACGGTCGGCGTCCCCGGACTAACGCCATGGTGGCACGTGCCGCGCGACGACAAAAGGGTCGCCGGTCCCCCTTCGGCCGGGGGCCGCCGGGGCGCACGTACGCATGCCGCAGTTTGCCGAGTATTTACGATACGAGACTAAACCGTTTCGTAAAAAGGAGTACCGTCGAGTCGGTAAAACGAGACTCGTTCGTATCGAATCCACCGCGAGGCCCGGACGGGCCGGGACCTGGGGGGACACCTCATGGCAACAGCCGACACCCCGGCGGCCGCGCCGCCGACAACCGTCGACCCGCACGTGCACAAGCGCCGCTGGTACATCCTCGCGGTGCTGGTGGTGAGCCTGCTCGTCGTCGTCCTCGACAACTCGATCCTCAACGTCGCCATCAAGGTCATCGCCGACCCCGACGAGGGCCTGGGGGCGTCGCAGAGCCAGCTGCAGTGGGCGATCAACTCCTACACGCTGGTCTTCGCCGGACTGCTGTTCACCGCGGGCATCCTCGGCGACCGCTTCGGACGCAAGAAGCTGCTGCTGTTCGGCATGGTCGTCTTCGGCATCGCGTCGCTGCTCTCCGCGATGTCCCAGAGCCCGGCCCAACTCATCGCCGCCCGCGCGGTGATGGGCTTCGGCGCCGCGTTCGTCATGCCCGCGACGCTCTCGATCATCAGCAACGTCTTCGAGCCGCACGAGCGCGCCAAGGCCATCGGCATCTGGTCCGGCGCGGTGGGCCTGGCCATCGCGATAGGCCCGATCACCGGCGGCGTGCTGCTCGAACACTTCTGGTGGGGCTCGGTCTTCCTCATCAACGTGCCCATCGTGGTCATCGGCGTCGCCGCCATGGTCCTGATCGTGCCGGACTCCAAGGACCCGCGCCCCGGCAAGCTCGACCCCGTCGGCGTCGCGCTGTCCATCGCGGGCCTCGTCTCGCTCGTCTACGGCATCATCAAGGGCGGCGAGGACTCCTGGACGAACCCCGAGGTGCTCGCCACCATCGCCGCCGGCCTGGTGATCCTGGCCGCCTTCGTCTGGTACGAGAAGCGCAGCGACCACCCGGCGCTCGACATCCGTTTCTTCCGCGAGCGGTCCTTCTCCGCCGCGTCGGCCGCCATAGGCCTGGTGTTCTTCGCGCTCATGGGCGTGACCTTCTTCATGGCGTTCTACCTGCAGAGCGTGCGCGGCTACACGCCGCTGGAGACCGGTCTGTTCCTGCTCCCGCTCGCGATCGGCCAGCTGCTGTTCGCCCCGCGCAGCGCGGGGCTCGTACGCAAGTTCGGCGTACGCGCGGTCACCACCGTCGGGATGCTGGTCGTCACCGGGACGCTGTCGTCCTTCACGCTGATGGGCCGCGACACCCCGATGTGGATCCTGTGCGTGGTGTTCTTCCTCCAGGGCATCGGGATGTCCCTGGTCATGCCGCCCGCGACCAACTCCGTGATGGCCTCGCTGCCGCGCGAGAAGGCCGGCGCCGGCTCCGCGGTGACGAACACCGTGCGGCAGGTCGGCGGCGCGCTCGGCGTCGCGGTCCTCGGCTCGGTCCTGTCGTCGGTCTACCGCGACGAGATCGCCGGCAAGGGCGTCCCGAAGGGGGCCGACGAGTCGATCGAGGCGACCCTCGGCGCGGCCGCCCACGCCGGGCCGACCGGGGCCGGATGGGTGGACCCGGCCAAGGACGCGTTCGTCCAGGCGATGCACTACTCCGCGCTGGGGTCGGCGATCGTCGGCGCTATCGGCGCGGTCGTGGTGTTCAAGTGGATGCCTCGCAAGTCGGTCGAGACCGCCCCGGACCAGCCGGAACAGCATCGCGAGACCGCTAAGGTCTGACCGATGAACCCGGTGAAGGACAACGCGGCAGACTCCGCCGAGCAGCAGCCCGGCGGGGTCGCGCCGCGTACCGCGGACGACGCGCCCGGTCCGGCGGGCGACGCCCCGCAGGTCCCGTCCGCCCGACCGCGGGGACGGCCCCGGAGCGCGACCGTGGAGCGGGCGATCCTGGACACGACGCTGCGGCTCATCGGCGAGCAGGGCAGCGTGGGCGCGCTGTCCATCGAGGCCGTCGCGCAGCAGGCCGGGGTCGGGAAGGCGACCATCTACCGGCGCTGGCCCAACAAGGAGGCGCTGGTGATCGCGGCCGTCGAGGCCGCGGAGGAGCCGATCCCCGAGCTGGACGGCGAGAACGTACGCGACGACCTCGTACGCCTCCTGGAGGCCATGCGCGCCAACCTGGTCGGCCGGCGCGGCGAGGGGCTCGTCGCGATGGTGCTCACCGAGGTCCATCAGCACCCGGAGCTGTACCGCCGCTACCACGAGGTGGTCATCGAGCGGCGCCGCGAGGCCATGCGGGTTGTCCTGCGCCGCGGGATCGCCACCGGGGAGCTGCGTGCCGACCTGCCGGTCGAGCTGATGCGGGACCTGCTCGCGGCACCCATGCTGATCCGCAAGCTCGTGCACGAGACCGAGGTGCCGGCGGAGTTGCCGCGGCAGGTGGTGGACGCGGTCCTGCGCGGGATCGCCGGGACGGAGCCCGAGGCCGAGTTGGGGTAAGGCGCTCCAGGGGTTTTGGCACAGTTCGGGACCGGCGTGCGTTCGGCTGTCCACAGCCGATTGCGGCGTTGCCGTCCCCCCGAACGAGTGGTTTGTGACGGTCGTGTCCCGGAAACGTCCCGGCGGTGTCGCCGGGGAACCTCCCGGCGTGCGGTGTGCGTCCTGAGAGGACGTATGCGACATTCGGCGCACGGGGCGGACGGCCTCCGCGCCGAGCTACCCCGGGAGACAGCAATGACGTGGCTCACCACGATGGAGACCCACGCGCCGCCGGCGACGGCGGGCGGACGGGGCATCCGTCGCGGGCTGCCCCGGTGGCCCGGCTTCAAGGCCCTCATGGAGCGGCCGCCGTGGCGCCGCGGCCGTATCGTCGCCGGATGCGCCGTGGCCGTCGCGCTGTTCATCGGCGGACACGCCTTCATCCCCAACACCCCGGGGCAGATCGGCTCGCTCGTCGAGACGTTCCTGCCGTGGACGGGGCTGCTGGTGCTGCCACTGCTGGTCGCGGCAGCCGTACGGCGGTCCTGGACCGCCCTCGTGGCCACCGTGCTCCCGGTGGCCGTCTGGCTCGCGATGTTCGGCGGCACGGCGTTCTCCACGCCGGGGAGCGGGCCGTACGACGTGCGCGTGGTCACCCACAACATCAACGCCGAGAACCCGGACCCGGCGGGCACCGCCCGGTCGCTGCTCGCCTCGAAGGCGGACGTCGTCGCGCTCCAGGAGATCCCCGCGGGCCAGAGCGGGAGGTACGGGGCCGTGCTGGACGAGGCGTACGGGTACCACGTCGCCGAAGGCACCGTCGCGCTCTGGAGCCGCTACCCGCTCGAGAACGTCAGCCCGGTCGACGTCGGCATGGGCTGGACCCGCGCGCTCCGCGCCGAGATCAAGACCCCCAAGGGCGACCTCACGGTGTACGTCGCCCACCTCGCCTCCGTCCGCTTCGGCCCGAGCGGCTTCGGTGTCGACTCGCGCGACGACACGGTCAGGCGCCTGGCGGACGCCGTCGACCGCGACGAGGCCGAGAACGTCGTGGTGATGGGCGACCTCAACGGCACCGTCGACGACCGCGGCCTCGAGCCGCTCACCGACGGCCTGACCGACGCGCAGGAGGCCGCGGGCGGTGGTTTCGGCTTCACCTGGCCCTCGTCGCTGCCGATGGCCGCGATCGACCACGTGATGGTGCGCGGCGTCGACACGGTCAGCGCCAAGGTGCTGCCCAAGACGTCGAGCGACCACCGGCCGGTGAGCGCGGACCTCAAGTTCTGACGACCGCTTCTCACGACCGCTTCTGACGACTGCGTCTCACGGCTGCTTCCGACGGCTGGGTCCTCCGGCGCGTCGGTCAGGTCCCGGCGTGCGGCGCGGGCCGCCGCAGGTGCCAGTCCGTGTGCAGTTGCAGCGCATGGGCAACGGTCAGCAGGCGGTGGTCCGCTCCGGGCGCGGCCGCCAACTGGAGGCCGATCGGCAATCCCGAGTCGGCGGGCTGACCAGGCAGGGAGACCGCCGGGAAGCCCGTGGCGTTCCACACCGACGTGTGGAAGAGCGGGATCAGGTCCAGCAGTCCGGCGTCCAGGCGCGGTGCCGGTACGCCGACCGTGGCACCCAGCACCACGTCGTACTCGCCCAGGAACTCGGCGACTTGCCGCCGCCCGCGGGCCCGCACGCGCTGGGCGTGCAGGTAGTCGCGGGCGGTCCAGAAGGCCCCGGCGGCCATGAACACGCGGGTGAGCGAGCCGTACGCGGACCAGTGCCGCGCGAGCCGCTCCCGGTGCGTGTCGTACGTCTCCGCACCCTGCACGATCCGGCACGCCGCCTCCAGGTCCGCAAGTCCCGGCACGGCCCGCTCGTGGATGACGGCGCCCGCGTCGGCCAGCACGCGTACCGCGGCCGCCACCGCGCGGCCCGCCGCGGGGTCGGCACCTGGGCGGTCGAGTCCTGTCGTGTCCACCGCGACCCGCAGTCCGCGCAGAATCCCGGGGTCGCCCGGTCCGCGGGCGGGCAACCCGGCGATGACCTGGTAGAGCGCGAGGCAGTCGGCCGCGTCGGCGGAGATGGGCCCGACGGTGTCCACGGTCGGCGCGCCCGCGACGACGCCGCCGACCGGGACCGCGCCGAACGTCGGTTTGAAGCCGGTCACTCCGCACAGCGCCGACGGGATGCGGATGCTGCCGCCGGTGTCCGTTCCGATGGACGCGGGGAACAGCCCGGCGGCGACACCCGCCGCGCTGCCCGAGCTCGAACCGCCGGGCCAGCGCTCGGCGTCCCACGGATTGCGGGCCACCGGAAGCCGGGGGTCGTCGGACGCGCCGAAGCCGAACTCCGACAGCGACACCTTCCCGAGCACGATCGCCCCGGCGTCGCGCAGGCGTGTGGTGAGGAGTGCGTCCTCGCCGCCGGTGTACCGGGGCGGGACCGCGGAGTGCGCGGTCGTGGGCCCTTCGCGGGAGGCGATGAGGTCTTTGAGCGTGATGGGGACGCCGTGCAGGGGGCCGCGTACGTCACCTCGCGCCCGCGCGGCATCGGCGTCGCGTGCCGCGGCCAGTGCCTGCTCGTCGAAGCGGGCCAGGTAGACGCCGAGTTCGGACGCGTCGGCGCGGCCGAGCAGCTCCGTGACCAGTTCGACGCTCGACACCTTGCCCAGCGCGAGCGCGTCGGCGGTCCTGAGAAGGGAGTCGTCGACCGTGTGCGCGGTGGCCGGGGCGGTGCCCTCGGCGAAGGACGGCGCGTGGCCGGAGATTCCGGCGTCCTCGCCCTCTGCCGGCGCCGTGGCGTGGAGTGCGCGGGCCTCGGCGTCCGCCTGGGCGCGCGCCGCGGCCAAGGCCTCCAGTTCGCCGTCCGAGGGCGTGATGCCGTCGGCGGCGAGGAAGTCGCGTACGGCGCCGGAATCGGACGTGCTCACAGGGCCTCCCGGGGCCGAGGCGACGGGGCCGAAAGTCATCAGCCGAGGACTTCTCGAACGTAATCTGATGCCCCGTCAGATGCAAGTAAGCCCTTGCTTGCCCTACCGCCCCCGAGGCAGGCCGAGCACGCGCTGCGCCACGATGTCCCGCTGGATCTGCTCGGTCCCGCCGTAGATCCCCGCCGCGCGCGACCACAGGTAGCCGGTCATCGCCTCGTCGCCCAGGAGGTCGAGCCGCAGCCGCCCGATGAGCTTGTCGACGCGCGTGAGCAGCAGCTTGTCGATCGACCCTTCGGGGCCGGGATCGTGGTCGGCCGCGGCGCCGTCCGTGTCGCGGGCGTGCAGCCGGGCCCGGACGCGGAGGCGCAGCGCGTACAGCCACCGCTCGGCATGGTCGAGGCGGTGCGCGAGCACCGGATCGCCGCCGGTTCCCCGGCCGCGCATGTCCGCGACGGCGGCGGCGAGGCGGGACGTCCAACCGATGTCGGCCGGGCCGCGCTCGTACGCCAGCAGCGCCATCGCGATGGCCCAGCCGTCGCCCTCGGCGCCGAGCCGATCCACGGCGGGCACGCGCACGTCGTCGAAGAAGACCTGTGCGAACTCCCGTGTCTCGAAGGCGGTGACGATCGGGTCGACGCGCACCCCGGGTGCGTCCATCGGCACGATGAGCATCGACAGACCCCGGTGCCCGGCCTCGCCGGTCCGGCAGAGCAGCAGGCACCGGTCGGAGTCCACGGCGTCACTGGTCCAGATCTTGGTGCCGTTCACGCGGTACGCGTCGCCCTCCCGACGCGCCTTGGTCGTCAGCGCCGCGAGATCCGAGCCCGCGCCCGGCTCGCTGAACCCCTGGCACCACGCGACCGCCCCCGACAACAGGTCCGCCAGGTACGTCTCGCGCTGCGCATCACTCCCGAACCGCCGCAGTGCATGGGCGAGATGGCCGATCGGTGGTGCCGGGGGCATGCCGCGGAACCCCAACTCGTCGTTGACTACGGCCTCGTACGCCGCGGGCATGCCCCGTCCACCCGAAGCCGCGGGGAACGACACCCCCACGTACCCGGCCGAGTAGAGCGCCCGATGCCACGCAAGCCGAGGCCGCCCCTGGCCTTCGTCTGTTGCCGCAACGGTTCCGAACCCACCGATCCAGTCGACCAGTTCCGCCCGAAAACCCGCCTCAGCCGACGAATCCAGCCCCCGAAGATCCGGCAACCCGACCGTGGCCCTCTTGTCGACCTTCCGCCGACGGGCCGCGTGGGCCCGCCGGAGCCGCACGTGCGCCAGGTGCTCCCACGTCATCCCCATGCCGCCGAGGATCTGGATCGCCGTCTCGCACACGGAGACGGCCGCCTCCGCACACACCTCCCGCGCCGCCGCCGCGACCGCGAAGGCCTCGTCGGCCGGCAACGCGTCCACCGCCCATGCCGCGTGCGCGGCGAACGCCTCCGCCGCGGCGAGGTCGACGGCAGCCTCCGCCGCAAGATGCGCGACAGCCTGGAACGATCCGATCGCCCGCCCGAACTGCGTCCGCGTACGCGCGTGCTGCAACGCGTCGTCCAGCGCCCCGCGGGCCACGCCCACGAGATCCGCGCATACCAACGCCAGCGTGAACGCGGCGCGGTCGCCCGATTCCCCGTCCACCGCGACGTCCACGTACGCGACCGGTGCCAACGTACGCGCCAACTCGGTCGCGACCACGGCCACCTGAGCCGCGGTCGCCCCCGCCGCCCGCATCCCCGTCAGCCCGGCCCGCTCCAGAACCGCCGCCGCGCGGGCGTCGTCCGCCGCCATCAGCCGCGTCGTATCCGCAGGCCGCAGCGATTCGGCGATGCGCGCAGCGGTGTCCCGAAGCAGGGCCAGCTCGTCGTCCTCCACCCGCGCAAGCTAACAGGGCAATCTTTACAAGGAAAGACGAGCCCCTGGCCACGTGCCCTGGGCGAACTCACATCGCCAGCGGGATCCCATAGACATGGACGAAGTACGGGCCGCCGACCTCCGCCGCGTGAAGGCGCCCCGAGGGCCCCTGCCCGCCCTCCACGCCGCACGTCACGTGAAGGTTGGGCACACCGTCCAGGATCTCCCCGCTCCCGGACAGTTCGGCGAGCTTCCCCGAGGTGAGCACCTGCTCGCGCGGGTTCCGCGTCTTCATCGTCGACAACGTGAAGCCGCGCACCGCACCGACCACGGACACGACCGCGCCGTTCCGTATCCCGCGCTCCGCCGCCTCGCGGGTCAGCCTCTCGACGAGGTCCCCTCGCTGCGTCAGCCGAATCAACTCCACGGTCGCTCTCCGTTCAGTGCCGACCCGCGCCACGCTCGAGCTACCACGTCAAAGTAGGCGCCCACACATTTGCGCGCACACCGAAGCGGCACCAACTCCTTGTTCCGCGAACGCCGAATGCGAACCGGTCGGTTCCCCTCGACGCGTACCGTTGACCGGAGCCACCAGGGTCGGAGGTGTCCAGCCATGCAGGACAGCATCGGGGACCGCATCGCACGGCTGAGGCTGCGGCGGGACTTCACGCAGGAGTCGCTGGCCGCCACGGCCGGTGTGTCGGTCGACGTGATCCGCAAACTCGAACAGAACCAGCGCCACACCGCGCGCCTCTCGACGCTCAACAAGCTCGCCGGCGCACTGGACGTCGAGACCTCGATGCTGATCGGACAGCCGACGACCTTCGAGAGCACCGGCGAACGCGAGCCGCTGCCGAGCCTGCTGGCGCTCCGCCGCGCCGTCACTCCGGTGACCGAACTCCTCGCCGACGAACTGGCGGTCGCGGACGAGACAGCCCCCTCCGTCGCCGACTTGCGCGCGTCCCTGCACTCCACGGAGTGCATCAGGCGCGAGGGCAGACTCTCCGAGATCGCCGCGATCCTGCCCCGGCTCATCGCCGATGCAAGGTCGACAACGCGCGAGCACGCTGGGCGGGAACGCGCGGCGGCGTACGCGGTGCTGGCCGAGGCGTACCAGGTCGCCGCCACCACGCTCGCCGCCTTGGGCAAGGAGGACGCCGCCTACACGGCCATGGAACGAGCGCGCAGCGCGGCCGGGCAGTCCGACGACCCGCGCCTGGATGTCATCGGGATGTCGACGCTGTCCTGGATCTTCTGCAAGCAAGGACGCATCGACGACGCCCAGCGCGTGGCACAGGCGACTGCCGAGAAGATCGAGCCGTCGTGGACCAAATCGCCGATGATCGACGTGGCCCTCTGGGGGATCCTCCTGCTGCGCGCCTCGTCGGCCGCGGTGCGGGCGGACCGGAAGGAAACCGCCGACGAGTTCCTGCGCCTGGCGAACGCCGCGGCCGCGCGGATCGGAACTGACAGGGTCGACTACGCAACACCCTTCGGACCGACCAATGCGGGAGTCGCCACGGTCAACGCCTTGGTGGAGATGGACCGTCCCCGCCATGCACTGGACGCGTCGAAGCGCGTCACCGGCCTCACGGCCCTACCGCCGACTTGGCAGGCCCGGTACTGCGTCGATCGGGCGCTGGCGCACATAGACCTGGAGAGCGACGACCAGGCGACGCGGGCCATGCTGGACGCCGAGCGCATCGCGCCGGAGTGGATGCGCTACCACGCCACGTCGCGCCGCGTCGTGTCCGACCTGAAAGCGCGCGCCCCGCGCAGGTCGTCCCCGATCTTCGGCTTGGCCGACCGACTCCAGGTCGACGCCGAGTAGGACGGCACGTCCTACCCCGCACAACAAGATGGTTCACTGCGTCCCTGGTCCCGGCGCACCACAGTTCCTACGGTCGGACGGCACACACCGCCGATGCCGGAGGAACCCGCAATGGCCGCACGCGAACAGCGCAGCGGGGCATCCAGAATGTCCATCCGCGTCTATGAGATCGACCCGTCGACGGGTGTCGAAACGACGGTCAAGGAGCGGCGCGAGTACGGTTTGTGGATGCCCGTCGCCCCGCCGCCGTCGATGAACTCCCTGACCTACCCGCCCTGTCGCTGTGTTGCATGCCGCCCCCGCGAATGCCCCAAGTGCTGAGTCGGGTGTGGTTCACCAATGTCGTGCGCTCGATGGGGACCGACTAGCCTGTCGGTTTACCTGGAAAGGGACTTCGTGGTGTTGCTCGCTCTCATCGACCACAGCCGGAGACTCTGATGAAGGTGGCTCGTATAGGGGCGAACGCTGGAAGCGGCTTTGCGGTTGTCGGCATCGTCGTCGTGGGAGCAGTGGCGGCGGGGGCCGTGTGGGCGACATCGACCCCGCGCGCGGAGGAGCGCAAGGAGCCGGTGGGACCTCCCGTCAGTACCCGTTTCGTCCACCCGGGCGACGTCGACCTCTACTGGACCCCAGAGCGGATGCGGCAGGCCGAGGGCGGATAGCGCCATACGGATTGGGATGGTCGTACGCCATGCGACCGGCGCAAGTTGGTTCAACGGGCTGGGTGTTCGACTTCGGCATCGACGCCCGTGGCCTTGAGACGGCGGGCGAGCAGTTCGATCTCGACGAGGGTTCCTGCGTACCGTCCGCTGAGGATGTCCGCACAGCGTTCGCGGGCCGTCGACAGGGACATCGGTGCGCCTTCGCGCAGGATCTTCATGATCGGCACGATGGACGTCGGCGGGGCAGGTAGAACGAGTCTCGCCGGGCCGTTGGCCGCGAGGATGGCGGCGCGGATGCCGTCAGGGGTTTCGCTGGAGCCTCCGTTTGCGCACATCGCGTGGCCGCAGCGGTCGCACGAGCTCTCGGTGTCCCAGCGCACGCGTTGCCGTCGAGGAACTGGCTGACCTGACGCCGCGCGGCCGCACCGCATCTGTCGCAGGCCCACGGTTGGGCGGCGGTTTGGTGGGTCAAGTGCCGGGGTGGAGTTGGAGGGTGAGTTCGGCGGTCAGGGGGGCCTCGCGGGGGAGGTCCGGTTGGTAGAGGGCTATGCGGGCGTGTTTGCCGAGCTCGGGGCCGAAGACCTCGATGAGGAAATCCGAGGCGCCGTTCAGGACGGCGGGGGCTTGGGCGAAGCCCGGGACGCAGTTGACGTAGCCGGCCAGGCGGACCACGCGCAGGACCTTGTCGAGGCTGCCCAGTTCCGTGCGTGCCATCGCGAGGAGGTTGATCGCCACGAGGCGGGCCGACGCCTGGCCTTCCTCGACGGTGAGTTCGCGGCCGAGCTTGCCGGCGATCGGGAGCTGGTCGTTGCCGTCGGCGTCCTTGGTGGTGCCGTACGTGCCGGACACGAAGAACAGGTCGCCCGCGCGTACGCCGAAGCAGAAGTTGCCGATCGGCGCAGGCGGCCGCACGTCGGCAAGTCCCAGACGCACCAGGGCTGTTTCGGGGGAGTTCGGCGACATGCGGACGATCCTAGGCGTCGCTGTAGTCTCGGCCGCTGTGACCGGTCCGATCGCGCCGCCGTGGGTCGACGACCTGTTTCCGTTCGCCACCCCGCCGGCGTTGCGCGTGCTGATCGACAGCGCCTGGCAGCACGCCTACGACACCCTCCTCGAGACCGGGCAGTACGACCGCACCCTCGTGGAGTCCCACTACGACTTCATGTTCGACCTGGTCGCGGCCCCGCGTCCGTGCGACGACTGGGAGCAGTACCCGCCGCCGGACGACGACCGGCGACTGCCGGTACCGCTTTTCGCCACACCGGAGTTCGTGCCGTTCGGGGCCTTGGGGACCGGTGCGTACGTCGGCTGGCTGGTGCCCGCACCGGAGTTGGGGCGGGCGGACCATCCGGTCGCGCTCGCCGGCGGTCACGAGCACGGGGTGACCTTCATCGGCCCGGACACGCGTTCCGGCCTGGAGTTCATGCTGTCGTGGGCGCTGCGGCGGCTGCGTGAGCGCGACGCACCCCCGGCGCAGGGGCGAGATCTTGTCGGTCGGCTGGCCGAGGAACTGCGCGTGCGGCCGGACCCGGACCGGAACTATCCGGGATCGTCCTGGCACGACTCCGCGGTGATGAGCGACGACGAGTTCGACATTGTGTTCGATATTCCGCACGGGTGGCGCAACGACCCGGGGTACGACGGCATCGGTGTGCTCGCGCCGGCCGCCGCCTTCGACATCGGGGAGCCCTTCGCACCCGGCGACGAACCGTCGCTGAAGGAGACGTTGGCCGCGGCCCGCCGGGCCCTCGCCGCAGGGCACCCGGCGACTGCTCTCCTCGTGCTCATGGACGCGTTCGCCACCTCGCCCACCTGCCGTTTCGCAGAGCTCAGGCCGATGTGGGCGAGGGCCTACCGCGACCTCGGCCGGGCGGCGTACGCGGAGCGCCTCGACGCCATGGCAGCCGACTACCCCGACTCGTGCGCTTGTCCGGCTCCCCACTGACGATCCACCGACGACCCACCGACGAGCCGGGTCAGCTCTCGCGCCAGCGGTTGGTGATGGGGAGGCGGCGGTCGCGGCCGAAGGCCTTGAGGGAGATCTTGGTGCCCGGCGGGTACTGGCGGCGCTTGTACTCGGCGCTGTCGACGAGCTTGAGGACCCGGTCGACGAGGTCGGCGTCGAAGCCCGCGGCGACGATCTCGTCGCGGCCCATGTCCAGTTCGACGTAGTCGTCCAGGATGTCGTCGAGGATCTCGTAGTCCGGCAGCGAGTCGGAGTCCCTCTGGTCCGGGCGCAGTTCGGCGCTCGGTGGCTTGGTGATGGAGTTCTCCGGGATGGGCGGCACCGTGCCGCGGCGCAGGGCCTCCTCGTTGCGCCAGCGGGCGATGCGCCACACGACGGTCTTCGGGAGGTCCTTGATCGGGGCGAAGCCGCCGACCGCGTCGCCGTACAACGTGGAGTAGCCGCAGGCGAGTTCGCTCTTGTTGCCGGTCGCGAGGACGAGGTGGCCGTCCTGGTTGGAGACGCCCATCAGGGTCGTACCGCGCACGCGCGCCTGGAGGTTCTCCTCGGCCACGCCGGTCAGGTGCACCGCGTCGAGGTACGCGTCGACCATCGGCGCGATGGGCACCTGCCGGTAGTTGAGGCCGATGCGCTCCGCGGTGTCGGCCGCGTCGTCCTTGGAGTGGTCGGAGGAGTACTTGCTCGGCATGGAGATGCCGTACACGTTCTCCGCGCCCACGGCGTCGGCCGCGATCGCCGCGACGAGCGCGGAGTCGATGCCGCCGGACAGGCCCAGCACCACGGACTTGAAGCCGTTCTTGGCCACGTAGTCGCGCAGGCCGACGACCGCTGCGGCGTAGATCTCCGCGTCGTCGGAGAGGTGGTCGACGATCGTGGGCGCCAGTGGCTCGTAGGGCGGCACAGGCGTCTCGGACACCGTCGCCTGCACGATCGTCAGCCCGTCGGCGACCACGTCGCCCGCGTTGTACGCGCTCTCGTCCGTCGACGCCGCCGGCAGTTCCAGGTCGGTGATCAGCAGCGCCTCCTCGAACTGCGGTGCGCGGGCCACCAGTTGGCCGTCGGCGTCGACAACCAGGGAGTCTCCCTCGAAAACCAGTTCGTCCTGCCCGCCGACCATGTTGACGTACGCCAGCGCGCACCCCGCCTCGGAGGCCCGCCGCCGCGCGAGGTCGAGGCGTACGTCGTCCTTGGCCAGCTCGTACGGCGAACCGTTCACGACCACGAGCAGCCCCGCCCCGGCCGCCCGCACGGCCGCGACCGGGCCGCCGTCCTGCCACAGGTCCTCGCAGATGGCGAGCGCGACGTCGATGCCGTGCACGCGCACGACCGTGAGCGTGTCGCCCGGCACGAAGTAGCGGGCCTCGTCGAACACGCCGTAGTTGGGCAGGTGGTGCTTCGCGCTGCGGACGACCACCCGGCCACCGTGCAGGACGGCCGCCGCGTTCTGCGGTGCCCCGGCGGGCAGGCCGAGCCGCGGCGTGGAGGTGTCGCAGCGGTCGAGGTAGCCGACGACGACGGGCGTGTCTCCCAGGCCCTCCTCGGCGAGCCGCAGCGCGAGCGCGTCCAGGGTGCGGCGCGACGCCTCGACAAAGGACGGGCGCAGGGCGAGGTCTTCGACCGGGTAGCCGGTGAGCACCATCTCGGGGAAGGCGACCAGGTGCGCGCCCTGGGCGACGGCGCGCTTGGTCCAGGAGACGACCAGGTCCGCGTTGCGGGTCAGGTCGCCGACGGTGGGGTTGAGCTGGCTGAGGGCGATCCGAAGCTGAGGCACGCCGTCAGTCTAGCCGACCTTGACGTCAGAGTGACGAATAGTGGTGCGGATCTCGGGCCGTGTCGCCGGGGCCTGCCGTGCGGTCCGGGCCGGCCCCCCGCGAGGGGCCGTTCGGTCCTGCCCGGGGCCGGGTCAGGGGCAGGACCGATATGGGGGGCGACCCCGAGGCTCAGGCCGCCGCCGCGCTGTCCGCGCGCAGCAGTCCGAGCAGCCGTTCCTGCACACTCCGGTACGCCGGCTGGTCGATCACCGTCACGCGGTCCCGGGGGCGGGGCAGGTCCACGGGGATCGTGTCGACGATCGACGGCGACGGCGGATTGCCCATCACCACGATCCGGTCGGCCAGCAGGATCGCCTCGTCGATGCCGTGCGTGACCATGAGCACGGTCTCGGTCGTCGACTCGCTGGTCCAGAGCTCCAGGAGCTGCTCCTGGAGCCGCGCACGGGTGAGCGCGTCGAGCGCCCCGAACGGCTCGTCGAGCAGCAGCACTTTCGGGCCGACCGCGAACGCCCGGGCCACCGCCGTGCGTTGCTGCATGCCGCCGGACACCTGGTGCGGCAGCTTGTTGCGCTGCTCCCACAGCCCCACGGCGGTCAGGTAGCGCTCGACCGCCTCGTCCAGGAGGGCCTTGGTGCGGTCGGGCCGGGCGGCCCGCGCGGCCTCGCGTACGTTGGCCAGCAGGCTCAGGCGCGGCAGCAACGAGTAGTTCTGGAACACCATCGCGCGGTCCGGTCCCGGGGTCGTGATCTCCTTCCCGGCCAGCGTGATCGTCCCCGCGTCCGGGCGCTGGAGGCCGGCGACGATGCTCAGCAGCGTCGACTTGCCGCACCCCGAGTGCCCGATGAGTGAGACGAACTCGCCTTGTCCGACCGTGAGTTCGATGCCCCGTAGGACGTGTTGCGGCGGTACGCCCCGCCGCCCTCCGAACGACTTGTGCAGTCCCTGGATGACGAGTTCGGTCACGGGGTGGCCGCCTTTCCTCCGACGACGCGAAGCAGCCACAGGAAGAACACGTCCAGGGCGAATCCGACGCCGCCGATCAGCACGATGGCACTGATGACCTCGGCGAGGTCACCGCCGTTGTAGGAGTTCCACACGAACGAGCCGATGCCGGTCGACCCGGACAGCATCTCGACCGCCACGATGACCATCCACGCGATACCCATCGACAACCGCAGGCCGGTCACGATCGACGGCAGGGAGTGGGGCACCATCACATGCCGCACGTACGCGACGCGGCCGAACCGGAACACCCGTGCCACGTTGCGCTGGTCGTCGGGTACCGAGGCCGCACCGGCGGCGGTGTTGAGGACCGTCGGCCACAGCGCCGTCACGAAGATCACGAAGACCGACGCCTGCGGGCTGTCCTTGAGCACCACGAGGCCCAGCGGGAACCACGCCAGCGGCGACACCGGACGCAGCACCTGCACGACCGGGTTCGCGGCCTGCCACGCGCGCTTGCTGCCGCCCATGAGCAGGCCGAGCGGGATGCCCACCGCCGCGGCCATCGCGAAGCCGGTGAAGACGCGCTGGAGCGAGGTGAGGAGTTGCAGGCCGATGCCCTTGTCGCCCGGGCCGTTGTCGTGGAACGGGTCCGCGAGCAGATCTCCCAGCGTACCCAGGACGTCGACAGGCGTGGGGAGTTCCGGCGTCGACTCGGCGGCCCACAGCCACAGGGCGACCAGCACCGCAACGCCGACCAGCGACCATGCGGCGGCGGAGAGGGCGGCGACCAGCCGGCCGCCGGTACGTCGGGGAGGCGGCGGGGGAGCGGCGGCCTCCACCGCAACTGCGTCCGCCCGCACGTCGGGTGGTCCCCCGGGGCCGGCGGCCTCGCCTGTCGAACTTCCCCCTGTCGAACCTCCGCCTGTCGGACTCCCGTCCGTCGGACTGCCGCCCGGCGAAGCCTCCTGCGGCAGGCTCTGTGCGGGGACGGCTTCGGTACTCGGTGTCGTCATGCGCGGGCCACCTCCTTGGCGAGGTCGTTCGGGTCGAACCTGGCCCCGTCCAACTGCACGTCGAACGGCTGCATATCGGGTGCGACGCCGACCTTCTCGGCGTCCGCGACCTCCTTGTAGAGGTCGGACAGGATGATCGAGTCGACGAGCCTCTGCGGGTCGCCGAGCGGCGCCTTGGCGATCCCGAGCCGCTGGTATTGCGCGAGGAACCACAGGCCGTGCGACTTCAGCGGCGTGTTCACCTGGCCGTCGTCGAAGAACCGCATCATGTCGGTGCTGTACGTCTTGTCCGGCAGCCCTGCACCCAGTTCGTAGCGTCCGGTCAGGCGCCCCTCGATCTCCGCGGCCGGGGCGTTGACGTACTGGTTCGCGGCGATGGTGGTCGCGGCGTTCTTGCGGTTGACCGGCTGGTCGAGCCAGCGGCTCGCCTCCAGGATCGCCGCCATGACGTCCTTGAGCGTGTCGCGTTTCCCGGTCGCGAACGCCTCGTTCACGACCAGGGCCTTCTCGGGGTGGCCGCGCCACAGGTCCTGTGTGGTCAGGTGGGTGAAGCCGATGCCCTGCTGGACCGCGACGGCGTTCCACGGCTCACCGACGCAGTAGCCGTCCATGGCGTCGACCTTCATGTTGGCGACCATCTGCGGCGGCGGGATCGTGATGATCTTCAGTGCCTTGGGGTCGACCTTCGCGGCGCGCAGCCAGTAGCGCAGCCACAGGTCGTGCGTGCCGCCCGGGAACGTCATGGCCAGGGTGTGTTCCTTGGCCTCCAGTGCGGCCTTGGCCTTGGCCAGGTCGCCGTACCCGGCGGAGGCGAACCCCTTCTTGAGGGTGATGGCCTGGCCGTTGTGGTTGAGCACCATCGCGATCTTGAGGGCGGTCGAGCCGTCCCCGCCGATGCCGCTCGCGACCGAGAAGGGCATGCCGAACAGGCAGTGCGCGCCGTCTATCTGGCCGTTGAGGAGCGCGTCGCGCGTCGTCGCCCACGACTGCTGCTTCTCGACCGACACGTCCAGACCGCGTTTGGCGAAGAAGCCGAGTTCCTGCGCCATGACGATCGAGGCGCAGTCGGTCAGGGCGATGAATCCGAGCTTCACCTTGCGCTTGGGCCCGGAGGGGCCTGACCCGTCCGGGCCCCCGCCGGTGCCGGTCGTCTCGTCCTCGCCTCCGCAGGCGGCGGTGAGGCCGGCGGCGAGAGTCGTCGCGCCCAGGGCGCGGAGGAAGCTGCGTCTGTCCATGCCTGGAAGGTAGGTACGCCGGCCTACGGCGCTGTTTCCCCGCCGTCACCGTGGGGTGAAGGTCTGCCGCGCGCGCCGGGTGTCCCTGATGATGCCGATGACTCAGTGCCGAAAAGCAACCGACGCCAACTCGAAATACGGTTCCCGGTCGGGAGTCACGACATTCCTGAGTTTGTCCGGGTTCACCACTCCCTGGACCCCGGCGATGGCGCCGTCGCGCGTCTCGAAGCTCAGCAGCAGCCGCACGGTGGCGAAGTCCAGCAGCAGCGCCGGGCCGCCGTTGACCTCGACGCGGTGCGCGCGGGTGAGCGGCCAGCGGTCCATGACGCCGAGCAGGAAACGTACGACCCGGTCCGGCCCGTGGATGGGGTTGCGCGCGGCACTGACCCGGCCGCCGCCGTCGTTCCACAACACCACGTCGCGCGCCAGCAGCGATTCGAGCCCCTTGCGGTCGCCCGACGCCGCGGCCGCCACGAACCGGTCGACCAGCGCGTGGTGTTCGCTGCTGTCGACGCGGAACCGGTCGCGGTCGCGGTCCAGGCGCCCGCTCGCGCGGCGGTGCAGTTGCCGGGCGTTGGCGGCCTCGATGCCCAGCGCGTCGGCGATGTCCTGGTAGGGCAGCTCGAACGCCTCGCGCAGCAGGAAGACCGCCCGTTCGGGTGGCGACAACTGCTCCATCAGCCGCAGCGCGGCCAGCGACACCGTGGACCGCTGCGCCGCGGTCTCGGCGGGGTCGAGCGCGAGCCGTCCGGTGGGCACCGGCTCGGGCACCCACGGCCCGACGTACGTCTCCCGCCGGTGCCGCGCCGAGCGCAACTGGTCCAGCGCGAGCCGCGTGGTCGCGGTGACGAGCCAGCCGCGCGGGTCGTCGATCGGCGCGGCGTCGGGGCCGGCGGTCGCCCGCTGCCAGCGCAGCCAGGCCTCCTGGACGGTGTCCTCGGCGTCCCACCAACTGCCGAGCATGCGGTACGCGAGGCCGAGCAGCACCTGGCGGTGCCGCTCGAAGACCTCGTCGTACCCGCTCCCGGCGCCGTTCGCGGAGGCCGGCCGCCCGGTGCGGGCGTCCGTCGACTCGGTGAGCGTCTCCGTCACAGGGCCGGGGGCTGGAGGTGTGTGCTCACTGCGACCCGGTTCCACACATTGATCGTACTGATCGCGAGGATGATGTCCGCGAGCTCCTTGTCGGAGAACGCGTCCTGCGCCGCCGCCCAGACCTCGTCCGAGACGCCGTGCTCGCCGAGCGCCGTGACCTCGTCGGTCAGCTCGAGGGCGGCCCGCTCGACCTCGGAGAAGAACGGCGACTCGCGCCACGTGCTCACCGCGAAGAGGCGACGGCCCTGCTCGCCGTCCTTCAGCGCGTCGGTGCTGTGCATGTCGACGCAGAAGGCGCAGCCGTTGACGACCGACGCGCGCAGCTTGATCAGGTGGAGGAGCGTGGGGTCGACGTTCGTCCGGACGTACTTCTCCAGGCCCATGACGGCCTGGTAGCCCTGCGGTGCGGCCTGGGAGATGTCCATGCGCTGCTGCATTTGCGGTGGTCCTTCCGGTGCGTCACGCCCGTCGCCCGGATGCGGCGGACGACAGAACGACGGGACAGCCCCCCGCGGATGTGACAGTCCCCCGGAGTCCGAGGTGTGATGCCGGTCACGCTCGGGGGTGGCTGATTTGCGCCACCGCCTCTTTGTTGGAGGGCCCGTAATGTGTTCGCAACCGGGACAGGCCAAGATGTACCCATGGATAAGCAGCAGGAGTTCGTGCTTCGCACGCTCGAGGAGCGCGACATTCGGTTCGTGCGCCTGTGGTTCACCGATGTGCTCGGCTTTCTCAAGTCGGTCGCTGTGGCCCCTGCCGAGCTTGAACAGGCGTTTGCCGAGGGAATCGGCTTCGACGGCTCGGCGATCGAGGGCTTCGCGCGCGTGCACGAGTCGGACATGTTGGCCAAGCCGGACCCTGCGACCTTCCAGATACTGCCGTGGCGCGCCGAGGCGCCCGGGACCGCCCGCATGTTCTGCGACATTCTCATGCCGGACGGCTCGCCGTCCTTCGCGGACCCGCGGTACGTCCTGAAGCGCACCCTGGAGCGCGCGTCCGACCGGGGCTTCACCTTCTACACGCACCCCGAGATCGAGTTCTTCCTGTTCAAGGACATGCCGCTGGACGGCACGCCCCCCACGCCGGTCGACCACAGCGGCTACTTCGACCACACGCCGCAGATGGTCAGCCACGACTTCCGCCGCCAGGCGATCACCATGCTGGAGAACATGGGGATCTCGGTGGAGTTCAGCCACCACGAGGGCGCCCCCGGCCAGCAGGAGATCGACCTGCGGTACGCCGACGCGCTCAGCACGGCGGACAACATCATGACCTTCCGCCTGGTGGTCAAGGAGGTCGCGCTGGAGCAGGGCGTGCACGCGTCCTTCATGCCGAAGCCGTTCTCGCAGTACCCGGGCTCGGGCATGCACACCCACCTGTCGCTGTTCGAGGGCGACCGCAACGCCTTCTACGAGGCCGGTGCGGAGTACCAGCTCTCCAAGGTGGGGCGCTCGTTCATCGCGGGCCTGCTGCGGCACGCGGGCGAGATGGCGGCGATCACCAACCAGTGGGTGAACTCGTACAAGCGGCTGTGGGGCGCGTCGGCGCGTACCGCGGGCATGGGCGGCGAGGCCCCGTCGTACATCTGCTGGGGGCACAACAACCGCTCGGCGCTCGTGCGGGTGCCGATGTACAAGCCCACCAAGGGCCAGTCGACGCGCATCGAGGTGCGGTCGATCGACTCCGCGTGCAACCCGTACCTGACCTTCGCCGTCCTGCTCGGTGCAGGGCTCAAGGGCGTCGAAGAGGGCTACGAGCTGCCGGCCGGTGCCGAGGACGACGTATGGGCGCTCACCGACGCCGAGCGCCGCGCGCTGGGCATCGCGCCGCTGCCGCAGAACCTGGCCGAGGCGATCGCCCTGATGGAGCGCAGCGAGCTGCTGCCCGAGGTGCTGGGCGAGCACGTCTTCGAGTTCTTCCTGCGCAACAAGCGGCACGAGTGGGAGGAGTACCGGCAGCAGGTGACGCCGTTCGAGCTGCACAAGTACCTGCCGGTCCTGTAACCGCCCGACCTGCCCGATCCGCCGGATCCGCCCGACACGCCCACACGGCCGCCGCGCCTGCCGACGCGTCCCCCCGGGACACCTCGGCAGGCGTGCCGGTCACGGCCTCGGGCGCAGCAGCTCGATGATGTAGCGCTTGAACGCGTCGGACTCGTCGCCCTGCGGAAGCAGCTGCGGCGCGCCGCGGCGGACCAGCGCGATGCCGACCGCGACCATCCACGCGGCCAGCGCGTGCTGCCGCGCGGCCTCCGGGGCGAGGCCCAGCTCCTCGTTGAGGGCCGCGCCCCACGCGATGCGCTGCTCGGTGACGCGTTCCAGGAAGGGGCCGACGACCGGGTGCGTCGAGTGCACCAGCAGGGTGGTGCTGATATCCGCACCCTGCGGTCCGGTGAACGCGAACTCGGTGAGCCATCGCCCCCGTTCGGCCGGATCGGTGATGCGGGCGGCGGCCGCCATCATGGCGTCGGACTCCTCTACCCACAGTTCGAGGGCCGCGTGGATGAGCGCGTCGCGGTCCTTGAAATGCCAGTAGAAGCTGCCCTTGGTCGTGCCGAGACGCTCGGCGAGCGGTTCGACGGCGATCGCGCCGAGCCCGCTTTCGCGCATCGCCTCGAGAGCGGCGCGTGCCCAATCGTCCCGCGACAGCGTGCGTCTGCCGGCCCGTGCGGGTCTGTCTGTTCGGACACTGTCCGGGGGAACACCGTTGCGCATGGCTCACACGCTAACGTAGGGTGACTTCCCGTACGGTGGCGTATGGAGAACTGGCAAGACGGAGGATCCCCCAGGCCGTGGGACGGACGACCTGACGGGACAGTTCTCCGGAACCACCGGGCGGGTAGCGCGTCGGCACCGGTCATCGCGGTCGGGGGACTCGATGGTCGGGACGCGCCTACGGCGTGCGGCCGTCGGGAGCTCCCTCCCGGCGGCCGCATGTTGCGTCCCGCCCCTGGTCCCGCAGCGGCTCCCGCCGCGGCTCCGGTTCCTCTGACGGTGGGTCAGATGTTGGGGGCGGACCCCCGCGAGGCTACGCTCGGCAGGTGACCACATGGGATCCGGTATCCGCGGGAGTGTCGACAGCGCGCCTGGTCAGGCTGGGTTTCACCGACGCGGCCGCGGCCGCGCGGCGCCTCGCCGACCCGGTCCTCGCGGGCATACGCGACGACTCGCAACTCCTCGAAGGCCTCTCCGCGACGGCCGACCCCGACCTCGCGCTCCTCGGCCTGGTACGCCTGGCCGAAGCCGCCGACGACCGCCCGGTCCTCCTCTCCACACTCGCCTCGGCCAAGCCCCTGCGCGACCGCCTGCTCGGCGTGCTCGGCGTCAGCGCCGCGCTCGGCGACCACCTGGCCCGGCATCCCGAGGACTGGCGGACCCTCGTCACGTACGACGTGCAGGACGCCCATCCCACCCCCGAATACTTTCGCCGCACCCTCGGCGCCGCCCTCGACGACCGCACGAACGGCACGCTGACCGGCGAGGACGCCCTCGACACGCTGCGCGTCGCGTACCGCCGCTGCCTCCTCTCCATCGCCGCCCGCGACGTGTGCGGCACCGCCGACGTCGCGCAGATCGCCGCCGAACTCGCCGACCTGGCCGGGGCCACCCTCGACGCGGCTCTCGACCTCGCCGCCCGCGAACTCCCGGTCGAGGCCGGGCAGTGCCGCCTCGCCGTCATCGGCATGGGCAAGTGCGGCGGCCGCGAGCTCAACTACGTCAGCGACGTCGACGTGGTCTTCGTCGCCGACGCCCCGCCCGGCGTGGACGAGGGCACCGCGATCGCCGCCGCCTCCCGCATCGCCGCCGCCATGATGCGCGCCTGCTCGCACACCACCCGCGAGGGCACGATCTGGCCGGTCGACGCCAACCTGCGGCCGGAGGGCCGCAACGGGCCGCTGGTCCGCACCCTCGCCAGCCATCTGGCGTACTACGAGCGCTGGGCCAAGACCTGGGAGTTCCAGGCGCTGCTCAAGGCCCGCCCGGTGGCCGGCGACCTGGCCCTCGGCCGCAGGTACGTCGAGCACATCGCGCCCCTCGTGTGGACCGCCGCGCAGCGCGAGAACTTCGTCCCCGACGTGCAGGCCATGCGCCGCCGCGTCGTCGAGTCGATCCCGCACACCGAGGTGGAGCGCGAGCTCAAGCTGGGCCCCGGCGGCCTGCGCGACATCGAGTTCGCCGTGCAGCTGCTGCAACTCGTGCACGGCCGCGCCGACTCGTCGCTGCGCAGCGGATCCACACTGGAAGCCCTGGCCGCGCTGTCCGCCGAGGGGTACGTCGGGCGCGCCGACGGGGCCTCGCTCGACGAGGCGTACCGCTTCCTGCGCCTGCTCGAACACCGCATCCAACTGCACCGCCTGCGCCGCACCCACCTCCTCCCGACGGACTCCACCGACCTGCGCCGGCTCGGGCGCTCGTTGGGCTTCCGCTCGAACCCGGTCGGCGAGCTGGAGGCCACCTGGCGCCGCACCCAGCACGAGGTGCGCCGCCTGCACGAGAAGTTGTTCTACCGCCCGCTGCTCGACGCCGTGGCCCGGCTCCAGCCCGGCGAGACCCGGCTGACCGCCGAGGCCGCCGCCCAGCGCCTGGAAGCGCTCGGGTACGCCGACCCCGTCGGCGCGCTGCGCCACCTGGAGGCGCTCGCCTCCGGGGTGAGCCGCCGCGCGTCCATCCAGCGCACGCTGCTGCCCGTCATGCTCGGCTGGTTCGCCGACTCCGCCGACCCCGACGCGGGCCTTCTGGCCTTCCGCCAGATCTCCGACGCGCTCGGCAACACGCACTGGTACCTGCGCCTGCTGCGGGACTCGGGGGCCGGGTCCCCGGGCGGCGCGGCGGCCGAGAACATGGCCCGCGTGCTGGCCTCCGGGCGCCTGGCCCCCGACCTGCTGCTACGCGCCCCCGAGGCGGTCGCGCTGCTCGGCGATCCGGACGGCCTGCGACCGCGCTCCCGTGTGGCCCTGGAGTCGGAGGTGCTCGCCGCGGTCGGCCGCGCCCCCAGCGCCGAGGTCGCCGTGCAGATCGCCCGCAGCGTGCGGCGCCGCGAACTGTTCCGCATCGTCGCCGCCGACGTGCTCGGCAGGATCGACGTCGACGCGGTGGGCCGCGCGTTGTCGGACGTCACCGCGGCGACCCTCACCGGCGCACTGCGGGCGGCGGCCGACGAGTACGCGCGGCAGACCCGGAAGACGATCGGCACCCGCCTCGCGGTGATCGCGATGGGCCGCTTCGGCGGGCACGAGCAGGGCTATGCGAGCGATGCCGACGTCGTCTTCGTGCACGAGCCCGAGCAGGGCGTCGAGGAGCCGGTTGCGGCCAAACAGGCGCACGCCATCGCGAACGAGATGCGCCGCCTGCTGCAACTGCCCGCCACCGACCCCCCGCTCGTCGTCGACGCCGACCTGCGGCCGGAGGGGCGGCAGGGCCCGCTGGTGCGCACCCTCGCCTCGTACCGCGCCTACTACGAGCGCTGGTCGAAGCTGTGGGAGAGCCAGGCCCTGCTGCGGGCCGCGCCGGTCGCCGGCGACGCCGACCTCGGCGCCCGGTTCCTCGACCTCATCGCGCCGCTGCGCTGGCCGGAGGCCGGGCTGACCGACAACGAGGTGCGCGAGATCCGGCGCATGAAGGCCCGCATAGAGTCCGAGCGGCTGCCGCGCGGCGCGGACCCGACCACGCACACCAAGCTGGGCCGCGGCGGCCTGGCCGACGTCGAGTGGGTCGCGCAGTTGCTGCAGATGAAGCACGCGCACGCGGTGCCGGCGCTGCGTACCACCGGGACGCGCGAGGCCCTTGCCGCGGCGGCCGAGGCCGGGCTGCTGGACGCGCAGGACGCCAAGGTGCTCGACGACGCGTGGCTCGAGGCGACGCGGGTGCGCAACGCGGTGATGGTCGTACGCGGCCGCCCGTCCGACCAGTTCCCCTCCGACGTGCGTGAACTGGCCGGGGTCGCACGCCTGCTCGGCTACCGCGCGACCGGCACGGGGCCGGTGGGGGCGGGCACCGTGATCGAGGACTACCGCCGCATCACGCGGCACGCCAGGGCGGTCGTGGACCGCGTCTTCTACGGCGAGACCTACGGGGACGGGAACGAGGCGGCGGGTCTGCGCTGATTGCCGGAGGAATTGTCCGGCTCGCCGGGGGATTTCGCACGTTGTGCCGGAGAACGCCCGGCTGCATGGGAATCGTCCTGGCCCGGTGGGCCGCCGTTCCCGTGCCCGTCGTGATCGCCGCCGCTCCGATCGCCGCCCCCGTACTCCTCGGACCGCGGGTCGTCGGGGGTGTAGCGCGGGAACCGGTAGGCCGAAAGCCCGTTCACCAGCCGCTGGACGGCGAACCCGGCGGCCAGCGTGATCCAGCCGCCCACCGCGTCGAGGATGAAGTGGTTGCCGGTTGCCATGATGACGATGAGTGTCATCAGCGGGTACAGCAGGCCGAGCACGCGCACCCACATGGGCTTGGCGAACTTCCAGATGGCCAGCGCACACCAGGTCGACCAGCCGATGTGCATCGACGGCATGGCGGCGAACTGGTTCGACACGTTCTTCATGTCGCCCGAGGCCATCGAGCCCCAGGTGTTGTGCACGAGGACCGTGTCGATGTACCCGGCGCCGGGCAGCAGGCGCGGCGGCGCGAGCGCGTAGAAGAAGTACCCGAACAACGCGAGCCCCGTGGTCACGAACAGGACGGTGCGCACGGCCCGGTAGCGGCCCGGGTGCCAGCGGAACAACCACACCAGCACGCCTATCGTCACGACGAAGTGCAGCGTGGCGTAGTAGTAGTTCATCCCGACGATCAGCCAGGTCACCTTGTCGGCGGCGTGGTTGATGGCGTACTCGATGTCGATGTGCAGCGACTTCTCGAAGTCGAGGAGCTGCCACGCGCGTTCCACGGCGAGGGACTCGCGGTTGGGCACGGCGTTGCGGATCAGCGAGTAGACCCAGTAGCTGAGCGCCACCAGCGCCAACTCCACGACGAAGCGCGGCCGGCGCGGTGTCCGCAGGTACGTGCGCACGCGCACGGCCAGCGGGGTCGGTTCGCCCGCCGCGGATGCGGAGCCCATCGCCGCCGATGCGTCCGGTGACGATTGCGGCGGGGTCTGCCGGGTCTGTGTTTCCCCCATAAGGACCCAGTCTGCCAGAGGCAGGGGGCGCGCCGATCACCCGCGGGTACGGTTCGGACGATCACCCCTACCCCCTGCGGACGACCCCGGGTCCCTCGTGCGGGCGGGACCCGGGGTCGCGCACGGCCGGGTGCAAGGCCGGCCGGGCGGTGTGCCCGGCAGTGTGCCCGGGGTCAGCGCAGCGGCACCGAGATCCACGAGGGATCGGCGCTCGGGGAGCCGAACGCGAGCGTCGAGAACGCCGGGTTCTGCTCGATGTAGAGCGGGTCGACGGTGTCGACGACGAGGGCGAGCCGGTGGCCTGCCGGGACGTCGTACGCCGTCGCCAGCAGATCCACGTCGGCCGCGAAGGGCCGCCCCGGCTGCTTGCCGAAGAACGTGTACGGCATGTGGGTCACGAGTTTGCCGATGCCGAGGGAGTCCACGTCGTACAGGTAGGCCACGAACGTGCCCGCGGACGCGCTCGGATTCACGGTCATGTGCAGGGTCGTCGTGCCGCGCACCTGGCTCTCGGCGGCCAGGCGGTCGGACTGCCACACCGCCGACACGGCGCGCGGCAGCAGCGGCACGGACACCATCGGCGGGATGCGCAGGTACTCCTCGACCAGGTTGGTCAGGAAGATCACGCCTCCATTGGCGCCTGAATCGATATTTGTGCCGATCCGGGTGGTCCATCCGGTGCCCGCATTCGGCGAGAGCGGGCCGGTGCGCGACCAACCGTTGTCGCCCAGGCGCAGGTTCAGCCGCGACCCGGTCAGATCCGCCCAGTCGGCGTAGCCCTCGTAGCCGCCTTCGATGCGCGGCTTGATCTGTACGGGCGGCTGCCGGTCGATGCCGTTGTCGACGCCCTTGAGGTGGTGGTCCAGCCAGGCGCGGGTGTTGGCCCAGGTGTCGTTGGGCAGCCCGGCCAGTCCCGGGATCTCCGGCGTCGCGTGGTCGCCGGGCCGGAACTCCAGGCGCTTGGGCACGGTCAGCTTCTCGTAGAACTCGGCGAGCTGGTTGGGCGGGAAGATGCTGTCGCCCCACGCGTTGGCCAGCAGGATCGCCGCGCCGTTCGCGTTGATGCGGTCCAGGTACGTCGCGGGCGAGCGGACGTTCGCCCAGGCGATCAGCTCGGGCACGTTGGCCGTGGTGAGGAAGTCGGTGAGGAACTGCCCGAATTCGTCGCTGGGGCGGCCGGTCACGTAGCCCGCGATCGCGAGTCCGGCGGCCGACTGCACGTGCTGCGTCTGGCCGGCGTAGATCGAGTCGACCAGGTCGGCCCAACCGCTCAGTGCGGCGACGGTCTTGATGCGCGGGTCGTGGCCCGCGGCGAGGAGGCCGAGGCCCGCGCCGTACGAGACGCCCACGGTGCCGATGCGCGCCGGATCCGCGGGGGTGTTGGCCAGCGCCCAGTCGATCATGCGCGACACGTCGGCGACGTCGTCCGGTCCGGCGACGCCGATCTCCCCGCCGGACAGCCAGAATCCGCGCGCGGTGTACGACAGTGCGATGTAGCCGTTCTCGGCAAGCTGCTTCGCCTGCGCGACGTACTCGATCTGCGGCATCGACCAACTCGCCGGCAGCACCACGACGGGGGCGCGGTGGGCGGTGTCGGCGCCCGCGGGGACGAAGACGTTGGCCTTGAGGACGACGCCGGGTGCCACGGGCACGTCGACGAAGCGGAACGACGGCCCGGCCGCGGCGGCCGTCGGCGCGGCGCCGACGCCCGGGACGAGAAGTGCGGCGAGTACCGCCAGCACGACGGCCAGGCGCGCTCTGATGCTGCGGGCGCGCGGAACCTTTCCTGAGCTCATGCCTGCTCCCTCTGCGACGGGGGGATCGTGGGGTGGTGCGGTGAGCCCGTACTAAGTGACTGGAGGGTAACCCCGCGAAGTTACCCTTGGTAACAGATATTTGAGTAATGAAAAGGCAAAGTCGGGTGGGTTGTGGGGGCGTGCCGTGAGTTGACCGCCGCGTCGACACCGCCCGGGAACATCCGCGACCGTTCCGGACTTGGCACTCGACAGGGAGCGGACCGTCCGGCCTGGGAACGGCGGCCCCTGGAAACTCCGGCAGGGAAGGGCACGCACATGGCCACCGGGATGGACCGCCGCGAACTGGCCGACTTCCTGCGCCGCTCGCGCGAGCGGCTGCGTCCGGCCGACGTCGGACTGCCCGACGGACCGGGCCGCCGTACTCCCGGACTCCGCCGCGAGGAGGTCGCCACCCTCACCGGCATGTCCGCCGACTACTACATCCGCCTCGAACAGGCGCGCGGGCCGCAGCCGTCCCCGCAGATACTCGCCGCGCTCGCCCGCGCCCTCGGACTCGGCGACGACGAGCGCGACCACCTCCACCTCCTCGCCGGACACCGCCCGCCCGCGGGCCGGCACGCGGGCGAGACCATCAGCCCCGCGCTGCGGCACCTGCTGGACCGCCTCGCCGACACCCCCGCGCAGATCCTCGGCGACCTGGGCGACGTGCTGGCCCAGAACCGCCTCGCCGAGGAACTGTTCGGCGGCGTCTGCACGGTCTCGGAGCACGGGCGCAACATCGTGTGGCGCTGGTTCACGGATCCCGTCGTGCGCGGCGCGTACCCGGTCGAGGAATGGGAGCGCCACGGCCGCCTGCACGTCGCCGACCTCCGCGCGGCCGTCGCGCGGCGCTCGTACGACCAGGCGAGCGTGCGCCTGGTCCGCAGGCTCCGGGGCGCGAGCGAGGAGTTCGTACGCCTGTGGGAGCTGCACGAGGTCGGGGCGCGCCCCAGCAGCCACATGCGCGTGGTGCACCCCGTGATCGGCGCCGTGGACCTGATGTGCGAACGGCTCCTGACGCCCAGCGAGGACCAGCAACTGCTGATCTTCACACCGCCCGACGGCTCGCCGTACGCGGCGCAGCTCGAACTCCTCCGCTCGGTCACCGGCGGCCTGCCCGGCCTGTCCCCGGCACCGCTCCCGGCCTCCGCCGCGTCCTCCGCCTCCCCGGTTACGGTGACCCCATGAGTGATCTGGAAACGAAGCCCACCCTCAAGGAGTGCGGCGGGCGCGACGACGTCCCGGCCGAGCCGGTCCTCGAACTCACCCCCGGGCGTGAGGTCAGCATCGGCGACGACCGGCCGGTGCGGCGCATGCTGCCCACCCTCGGCCGCCGCATGGTCGGTCCGTGGTGCTTCCTGGACCACTACGGTCCCGACGACATCGCGGACACCCCCGGCGCGCAGGTGGCCCCGCACCCGCACATGGGCCTCCAGACGGTGAGTTGGCTGCGGCGCGGCGAGATGCTGCACCGCGACAGCGAGGGCCATACCGCAACGATCCTGCCCGGGCACCTGGGGCTCATGACCTCCGGGCGCGGCATCTCGCACTCCGAGGAGTCGCCGGTGCCGCACGAGCGGTTCCTGCACGGCGTGCAGCTGTGGGTGGCCCTGCCCGACGGCGCGCGCAACGGGGACCCGCACTTCGAACTGCACCCCGAGCTGCCGCGGTTCGAGGCCCCGGGAGTCTCCGGCACGGTGATCATGGGCGAGATCGACGGCGCGCGGTCGCCGGGCCAGGCGTACTCGCCGATCGCCGGCGCGGACCTGACGCTGGCCGACGACGTCGACGTACGGCTGCCGCTGGAACGGGACTTCGAGTACGCGGTCGTCGCGACCGAACCCGGTGCGGTGGTCGACGGCGTACCGGTCCCGATCGGCTCGCTGCTCTACCTCGGATGCGGCCGCCGCGACGTGCACATCCGCACCGAGGCGGCGTCGAACCTGATCCTCGTCGGCGGCGAGCCGTTCGCGGAGAAGATCGTCATGTGGTGGAACTTCGTCGGGCGCACGTCCGAGGAGATCGCCGAGGCGCGCACCCAGTGGCAGGCGGAGGAGCGCTTCGGCGTCGTGCACGGCTACCACGCGCCGCGCCTGGACGCCCCCGAACTCCCGCCGACCCCGCTCAAGCCGCGCGGCCGCGTGCGCTGACGGCCCCGGACCGGCAGCCCGCCCACGGCGCCCGACCGGTGGGCGGGTGCCGTGGGCAGCGCCCTGGGATCCGCTCCGGACACATCGAAGGCCCCGCCAGAGCGAGTCATGGCGGGGCCTACGAGTTGCGGAGCGGCTGCCTCACACGGGGAGCCCCGACGAGGACCGCGGGCGGTGCCCGGACGTCCTAGATGTCGAAGTACATCTCGAACTCGTGCGGGTGCGGGCGCAGGCGGATCGGGTCGACCTCGTTGGTGCGCTTGTAGTCGACCCAGGTCTCGATGAGGTCCTGGGTGAACACGCCGCCCTCGAGGAGGTACTCGTGGTCGGCCTCGAGCGCGTTCAGGACCTCGGGCAGCGAGCCCGGCACCTGCGGGACGGCCGAGTGCTCCTCGGGCGCCAGCTCGTACAGGTCCTTGTCGACCGGCTCCAGCGGCTCGATCTTGTTCTTGATGCCGTCGAGGCCGGCCATCAGCATCGCGGAGAACGCCAGGTACGGGTTCGACGACGGGTCCGGCACGCGGAACTCGATGCGCTTGGCCTTCGGGTTCGAACCGGTGATCGGGATGCGGATGCACGCCGAGCGGTTGCGCTGCGAGTAGACCAGGTTGACCGGCGCCTCGAAGCCCGGGACCAGGCGGTGGTACGAGTTCACCGTCGGGTTCGTGAAGGCCAGCAGCGACGGGGCGTGCTTCAGCAGGCCGCCGATGTAGTAGCGGGCCGTGTCGGACAGGCCCGCGTAGCCGACCTCGTCGTAGAACAGCGGCACGCCTTCCTTCCACAGCGACTGGTGGCAGTGCATGCCCGAGCCGTTGTCACCGAAGATGGGCTTCGGCATGAAGGTCGCGGTCTTGCCGTTGCGCCACGCGACGTTCTTCACGATGTACTTGAAGAGCATCAGGTCGTCGGCCGCACCCAGCAGGGTGTTGAACTTGTAGTTGATCTCGGCCTGGCCGGCGGTGCCCACCTCGTGGTGCTGGCGCTCGACCTGGAGGCCGGCGGCGGCCAGCTCCAGGGAGATCTCGGCACGCAGGTCGGCGAAGTGGTCGACCGGCGGGGCCGGGAAGTAGCCGCCCTTGTAGCGGACCTTGTAGCCGCGGTTGCCGCCCTCTTCGACGCGGCCGGTGTTCCAGGCACCCGCCACCGAGTCGATGTGGTAGTACGACTCGTGCGCGTTCGTCTCGAAGCGGACGTCGTCGAACACGTAGAACTCGGCCTCGGGGCCGAAGAACACGGTGTCGGCGATGCCGGTGCCCGCGAGGTAGCGCTCGGCCTTCTTCGCGATGTTGCGCGGGTCGCGGCTGTACTCCTCATCCGTGAGCGGGTCGTGGATGAAGAAGTTGATGTTGAGCGTCTTGTCCTTGCGGAACGCGTCGACACGCGCCGTCGAGAGGTCCGGGCGAAGGGCCATGTCGGACTCGTGGATCGCCTGGAAACCACGGATCGACGAGCCGTCGAACGCCAGCGTCTCGTTCGGCTCGAAGATCTCGGCCGGGATCGTGAAGTGCTGCATGACGCCAGGCAGGTCGCAGAACCGGACATCGACGAACTTGACGTCGTTGTCGGTGATGTACCGCGACACCTCGTCGGCGTTGTTGAACATCCATGCCTCCTCGACCCGGCTCCGGGCTCGGGTTAGCTTCTCGTTCGGGGGGCGGCCCTTCTCCCCGCTGGCCACTGGTCCCGAAGGTATGGCGGGGCGGTTTCCCGCCGGTGTCCCGAATGTTTCACACAAGTTACGTGGTCGCCCAATCGGGCCAGGGTGGTTGCGAGCCCGCCGATCTTGGCGCATCCTTCGCGATTGCCCCGGTGGGGATGTTGCCCACATCACTCATCTACCGTGGTGTCGTGACCAGGAAACAGGCCGGTAAGCGGACCGGCAACGGAACCGGCAATCGGCAGGGCGGCGCGAGCGGCCCCGACAGCGGTCCGGGCGCCGCGGCGCGGCCCCCGAGGCAGGCGGAGCGGCGTACCGCGCCCGCCTCCGCACCCGCCCCGCAGGAGGAAGAGGACGCGTTCGGCTACCAGGGCAAGCGCCTCGGGCTGCCCGAGGAGGGCTCGAATTCGCTCGCGCCCACCGGCAGGCGCCTGATCGCCCTGTTGATCGACTGGCTGCTCTGCTACGTCATCGCGTACGCCTTCATCGGCCGCGGCGACCTCAACGCCACCGGCACCAACATGGGCACCCTCGCCGTCTTCGCGGCCGCGAACCTGCTGCTCGTCAGCACCCTCGGCTACACGGTCGGCAAGCGCATCATGGGCCTGCGCGTCGTGTCGGTGACACGGGACCATCTGACGCCGCTCGCGGTCGTCGTACGCACGCTGCTGCTGTGCCTGGTGGTCCCGGCCGCGGTGTACGACCGCGACGGCCGCGGATTCCACGACAAGGCGGTCGGCACGGCCGTCGTCCGCGCCTGACGCACAGCGCGTACCCGCACACCGCGCGAGACCGCGGCACGACGAAAACGGCGGTGGTACGGCCCTTCCGGGCCGTACCACCGCCGTTGTGCTGTGCGGATCTGTGCTGTGCGGACCCGGACATCGGTCGCGTCCGGTGGTCCAAGTGGGTGAGGGAAACGGTGTGAGGCGCTGTCCGCGGTTCGCCGTCAGCGACGGGGACCGCGCGGCATCCGCGCGTTCTTCGGCATCGGGCCCTTCGGCACCGGCATGTTGTCCATCAGGCTGCCGAGCGCACGGAGCCGGTCGTTGACCTGGCCGACCTGCGCCTTCGACATCGTGCGCGGCAGCTTGACGAGGTGGCCCTGCAGCTTGCGCAGCGGCACCTGGCCCTCGCCGTCGCCGACGATCACGTCCGTGACCACGACGCCTTCGGCGATCTTCGACATCTTGCGCTTCTCGGCCGCCAGCAGGTTGCCGACGCGGCTCGGCTGGCCCTCGCCGACGAGCACGATGCCGGCCTGGCCGACCGCGCGGTGCACGACGTCCTGGTTGCGCGTCACGGCCACCGCCGGGGTCACGACCCAGCCCCGGCGCAGCGACTGGAGCACCGCCGCCGCGGCACCCGGCTGGCCGGCCATGTCGCCCAGCACGGCCTTCTCGGCGCGCCGCCCGAACACGAAGGCCGCCGCCACAAGGCCGAAGAGGAGGCCGATGATGCCGAGGATGATGTAGTGGTCGATCAGGAAGCCGATCGCCAGGAAAACCCCGAAGACGCCCAGGCCCCAGGCCGCCACAACCAGTCCGACCCACTTGTCGGACTTCTTGGTCATTTTGTAGGCGAGCCGGATCTGCTTGAGCCGGCCGCTCTTCTCGGGTGATTCCTTGCTCGCCATGGGCAAAGAATACCTACCCCGGGCGGCGTCGTACCGGGGGCCGGGGTCATGAGTTCGACCGGGCTCGGAAAAGGGACGCAAACGGTGCTTCGACGGGTCCTTCAGCGGTCCGCCGGCCGGTCGGCGACGGCGCCGCCGAAGATCGCCCGAAGGAGACGGCGGCGTTGCGCCGGACGGCCGAACGCGCGAGGCGGGTCAGCCGCCGACGCGCACCGGCTTCTCGGCCGTCGACAGCCGCTCCAGGATGTCGCTGGCCTCCGCGCGTGCCCGGGCCCTGCTGCGGTCCGCGCAAACCGAGTCCCACGCGTTCCGGCGGGCCGTACGCTGGCCGCCCTGGAACAGCAGCAGCGACTCCATGGTCCGCAGCATGACGCCCACAGTGGCCTTGTGGGCCGACGCGCCCCGGTCGAACGCACCGCGCAGTGCCGCGGCGTTGCCGAGCGCGATCCGGCCGAATGGAACGTTGCCGACCTGCATGTCTTTTGTCCCCCTGTCACCGGATCCGTCTCTCGGACCCGGGTAGGCGAGTGAGTGGCGCGATGTCGATGTCTCGTCGTGCACTTTTGGTGATCTCGTGCCCGCGATGTGTTCCACCCTCACCACCCTGTGTTACCAGCGGATGACGTAAGGGTCAAACCATCGTGAAAAACGCGTCGTGTCGTACGCGGCGACGCCCGGCGCCCCGGGACGCCGGCGTCAGGCGTGCGTGGCGCCGCGCGATTCGCGCAGCTCAAGCGCCTGGCGGTAGAGCCGGCCCGCGCGGTACGACGAGCGCACCAGCGGCCCGGAGAGGACCCCGGCGAAGCCGATGTCCTCGGCCTCCTCCTGGAGGCCGACGAACTCCTCCGGCTTGACCCAGCGCTCCACGGGGTGGTGGCGCACGGTCGGCCGCAGGTACTGCGTGATGGTGAGCAGCTCGCAGCCCGCGTCGTACAGGTCCTGCATGGCCTGGCTGATCTCGTCCCGCTCCTCGCCCATGCCCAGGATCAGGTTGGACTTGGTGACCAGGCCCGCCTCGCGCGCGGCCGTGACGACCTGGAGCGAGCGCTCGTAGCGGAAGCCCGGGCGGATGCGCTTGAAGATGCGCGGCACGGTCTCGATGTTGTGCGCGAGCACCTCGGGCCGCGACGAGAACACCTCGGCGAGCTGGTCGGGCTGCGCGGTGAAGTCGGGGATCAGGAGCTCGACGCCGGTGCCCGGGTTGAGCGCGTGGATCTGGCGGGTCGTCTCCGCGTACAGCCAGGCACCGCCGTCGGGCAGGTCGTCGCGGGCGACACCGGTCACGGTCGCGTACTTGAGACCCATCGCCTGCACCGACTCGGCGACCCGGCGCGGCTCGTCGCGGTCCAGCTCGGCGGGCTTGCCGGTGTCGATCTGGCAGAAGTCGCAGCGCCGCGTGCACTGGTCGCCGCCGATGAGGAAGGTCGCCTCACGGTCCTCCCAACATTCGTAGATGTTGGGGCACCCGGCCTCCTCGCACACCGTGTGCAGACCCTCGCGGCGGACCAGGCCCTTGAGCTCGGTGTACTCCGGGCCCATCTTCGCTCGGGTCTTGATCCACGAAGGCTTGCGCTCGATGGGGGTCTCGGCGTTGCGGACCTCGAGGCGAAGCATCTTGCGGCCGTCGGGTGCGACAGCGGACACGCGAGCTCCTTGGTGTGGAGTAACCGGGCGGTGCGAGGGCGGTGAAACCAGGGTACGCCCCCGGCTCGGCCCTTCCAGCATGGGCAACGTGCGGGCAGCACGGGTGATTCCCGGACAGGCCGGAACAGGCCGGAACAGGCGTGCGTCACACGCCGATCGGGGCGAAGACCTCCGCGAGATGCCGCTCGACGACGGGCATCACGTCGGCCACGGTGACGGGTCGGCCGAGCTCCTCGGTCAGCGACGAGACGCCCGCGTCGCGGATGCCGCACGGCACGATGCGGTCGAACCACGTCATGTCCGGGTCGCAGTTGACGGCGAAGCCGTGCATCGTCACCTTGCGGGAGACGCGCACGCCGATGGCGGCCAACTTGCGGTCGTCGCCGCGCTGCCCGGCGTTGGAGGGGGCGTACTCGGGGCCCGCGAGCCGCGGGTCGAACTCGGGGTGGTCGCGCGGGTCGGGGACGCTGATGCGCGGGTCCAGGCGCAGGCTGAGACCGTCGGCGGCGGGGCCGGGCGGGGCCGCCGCGGGCACCGGTTCGCCGAGCACCCAGACGCCGCTGCGGCCTTCGATGCGCGTGGTCTCCAGGCCGAATTCGGCGCAGGTGCGGATCAGCGCCTCTTCGAGGCGGCGTACGTGCGCGACGACGTCGACGGGCTCGGTGAGCCGCACGATGGGGTAGCCCACGAGCTGTCCGGGACCGTGCCAGGTGATCTTGCCGCCCCGGTCCACGTCGATGACCGGCGTGCCGTCGACCGGCCGCTCGGAGTCCTCGGTGCGGCGGCCCGCGGTGTAGACCGCGGGGTGTTCGAGTAGCAGGCAGGTGTCGGGCTGCTCGCCCGCCACGACGGCGGCGTGCACGCGGCGCTGCTCGTCCCAGGCGAGGTCGTAGGGGACGGCCTGGGAACCGATACCGGCGTGTACGAAGCGCAAGTCAGCCACGGATCCAGAGTACGGCGGCACTTTTGTGTGGTCCGCAGGGGTCACCCGCGCGTGACTGGGACCTCGTAGCTCGTGCCTGCGAAGGTGTAGGTGATGGTGCTCGGACGCTGCCAGAAGTACAGCCTGAAGGTGATGGTGACGCTGGTCCCCCCGTTCAGCCCACCGCTGGTCGCGGAAGTGCCGTCTTCGGAGATCTGGACCGACGCGGGAGGGTCCTGGACATTGGCACCGATCAGATCGTCGTCATCGATTTCGAGGACCCAAGCGCCAAGTGGGGTTGCATTTGGGTTCTTCACTGTGATGGTCAGCCGTGTCCCAGAGCCGCGTCTCCACTCCGCCGCTCCCGATACCGCGTACTCCTTCGGCTGCGGCGGTGCGCTCGTCGTCGGTGGCGGGGGAGGCGGTGCCGACGACGACGGCGGAGGGGTCGAACTCGGCGGGGCAGATGTGGCCGGTTTTGTCGTGCTCTTCGAGGGGGTCGGGGTCTTCGACCCCGTTGCCGACGCGGTCGGACTCGCGGACGACGGGTTCGGCTTCTCGCCCTGCATGCCCTTGCCGGCAGCCGTCGGGCCGTCCGTGCCGGTGGCGTTCGTCCCAGGGGCCTGCGTGGGCACGTTCAGTCCGATCGGGGTGGTGTCCCGCTCGGAGTCGTCCTTCTCCGCGGTCATCAGCCACACGCCCGAGGTCGCCAGCAGGCACACGAGCACCGCGGCTGCCAGGGGTATGACCACACCCCCCGCCTTCTTGTCACCGCGCCGCGTTCTCTCGTCCGCCGCGTGGTCCCCGTGCCGACCCACCCCGAATACCCCGCCTCATGGTGTCGGTTCCGCCGGTTTCCCGTTTCGCCCCCTCCGGCGCGATCAGCCTAGCGACCGGTTCGGACGACCGGGCGGGACGATCAGCTCGGCGGTGTGGGGCATGTTGCCCGAGGTCGGGTGCCGTGACAAGAACAAACGTTCACCTGAACACCCGGTGCCGCGGGCCGTAGTCCGGCGCGGGGCGGCGCGGTAGTCCGGCGCATGCGCGGCGCGGGTGGCGACGCCCTGGCGTACGGGACATCCCGCATCACCCGAAAGGGTCATTCTCTGCGCCATTGGGAGTCCCAACCTTCCAGGGTCGCTAAATTCTCGCGCGATCCGACCCGAACTCGGGAGGCGTGCACAGGAATGACGACCAGGGCCGAACGGCGTCCCAATCACCGGCTTGCCACGCTTGTCGAGGAGGCCGGGTTCTCGCATGCCGGCCTCGCCAGACGCGTCGACCAGCTAGGTGCCGAGCAGGGCCTCGACCTCCGCTATGACAAGACCTCCGTGGCCCGCTGGTTACGCGGCCAACACCCGCGCGGCATCGTGCCCATACTGCTGGCCGAGGTCTTCACACAGCGTCTGTCGCGCAAGTTGAGTGCCGAGGACTTGGGGATGGCAGGGTGCCGGCCCGACTACGCCGGCCTTGAGTACGCCGCGGGGCCCGCGGAGGCGGTCGAGATCGTCTCCGGCATGTGGCAGGCGGATTCGGCACACCGCCCCGCGCTTGTCGAAGCCGCGTTCACGCCCGGCGCGCTCGTCGTGCCGAGCCGGGACTGGCTGATCGGCGACGCCGACGAGGAGCCGCAGCGCTCCGACGGGACGCGCGTGGGCACCGGCGATGTCGCCGCGGTCCGCGCCGTGGGCGAAGCGTTCCGGCGCCTCGACAACTCGTTCGGGGGCGGACACGCGCGGCAGGCGCTGGTGCGCTACCTCGACACCGAGGTGGCCACGATGCTGCGCGGCACGTACGGCGGTGTCGTTGGCCGCGAACTGTACGCCGCCGCCGCGGTGTTGACGCGGCTGGTCGGGTGGATGGCGTACGACGTGGGCGTCCACGGCATGGCCCAGCGCTACTTCGTGCAGGCCCTGCGGCTCGCGCAGGCGTCGGGCGACCGCGCGCTGGGGGCGTACGTGCTCGCCACGATGAGCAGGCAGGCCGTCTACCTCGGACACGGCCGCGAGGCCGTCCAGTTGGCCCGTGTCGCCCAGCAGGGGGCCCTTGCGGTGGCGACCCCGCGCGTACGCGTACTCCTGCACGCCGTCGAGGCGCGCGGGCACGGGCTGCTGGGCGACGGCCGCGCGTGCATGGCGGCGCTGGTGCGTGCCGAGCAGGCGCTGGGCCAGGCCGGTCCGGCCGCGGAGGAGCCGGAGTGGGCCAGGTACGTCGACGAGGCGCAACTCGCCGACGAGCATGCGCACTGCTTTCGCGACCTTGAAGACCACCGCAGGGCACGGGAGTTCGCGGAGCGCTCGCTCAAGCTGCGGGACACGCAGTATGCGCGCAGCCTGTTGTTCTGTCGGACCGTCCTGGCCACGGCCCTGCTGGGACTGGGCGAACTCGACCAGGCCTGCGCCCTGGAGGCCGAGGCGACCGAGGAGGCGGGCGGCCTGCGGTCGGCGCGCGCGGTGGACTACGTACGGGAGTTCTCGCTGCGTCTGACGCCCTATCGGGACACGCCCGCGGTGAAGGACTTCATGGTGCGTACGGACGAGTTCCTGCACTCGGCCACGTAGTCGTCCCGGCGACCCCACACGTCGCCGCGCACGGCTCGGCAGAAGACGGCGCGTCGGGCCCGATCGGGGATGCGGGCCCGGCGCCGCCTCGGGCAGTTCGCGGGCAAGCCGCCCACACCTCGTGGGCAAACCGCCTTACGCCGCGGGCGCCTTGCCGCCGCCCGAGCGGACCCCGGCGGCGAACGCGGTGAGTGCCCCGAGGTCGGCCAGCGCCGAGCGGGCGGCCCGGCGGCCGGAGGCCAGCGCGCCCTGGATCGAGGACGAGTCGCGGTGGTCGCCGCAGACGTACAGGCCGGCCAGGACGCGCACCGGGCGGCGGAAGTTGTGGCCCGGCTCGACAACGGGCAGGGCCTCGGGGAGGTGCCGGGTCGTCAGGTGCGACCAGTCGCGCGTGGCGGCTCCGTAGACGGCCGAAATGCGTTCCCTGACCGCGGATTCGAGCTTCCCGGGGTCGGTGCCGTCGTGGTTCAGGACCGTGGAGCACACCAGGGCGCGGCGGTCGGGGGAGTAGCTCGGTGCGACCTCGGACATCACGACGGTGTGGGTCAGCGGCCCCGGATCGTCCGCGTCGACGATCAGGACGGGTTCGCCCGGCGGGGCCGTCGGGGCGACGTGCCACAGCGTCGTCAGCCGGCGGAACGCCGGGCGCCGCAGGCCGGGGAGCAGGTCCACCGCGGTCGTCGGGTCGGTGGCCACGATGACCGCGCGCGTCGGGATCTCGCCGTCCACATCGGTGGTGACGCGGTCTGTCGCAATGGCCGTGACGCGTACGCCGTAGCGGATCGTGCCGGACGGCAGTCCGCCCGCCAGCTGTTGCGGTATCGCGGCCATGCCCAGTGCCGGTACCGTCGCGCGCCCGCGCAGATAGGACCGCAGTACCAGGTCCGCGAACCGGCGGGACGAGGCCAGTTCGGTGTCGTGCAGCAGCGCCGCGAGCAGCGGACGCAGCGCCGGCGGCCACCCGGCCTCCGCGACCGCGACGTCGGGAGCGGCCAGGATGCCTCGGACCGGCAGCGCCGACGCCCGGCCGAGGGCGGCGGCCAGGCGGGCGCGGTCGGCGTTGCCGGGCGTACGCCACGCCCCGATCGCCCCGCGCATCCGCCGCACGTCGCCGACCCGCCGCCCGCCGCCGCGCCAGCCGCCGACCGCCGACCCGTCGCCCGCCACCTGCACGCCCGGGGCGAAGGAGCGCAGGTCCAGCCGGGCGAGGTCGAGCCGGGCCGCGACCTGCGGGTATGCCGTCGCCAGATGTTGCAGGCCGTTGTCGACCAGGAAACCGTCGACGGAATCGGTGCGCACCCGGCCGCCGGGCCGGGGGCCCGCTTCCAGCACGGTGACGTCGACTCCCGCGGCGACGAGACGGTGCGCCGCGCTCAGTCCGGCCAGTCCTGCCCCTACGACGATGACATCGGTGCGGTGTGCCTCGGCCACGGTGTCCCCTCCCGCTGCCCGGGCGCGGCGCGTTCGGCCGCGCATCGCCATGGAGTCATACCCAGCGGAAACCACGGAAAGCGCTTAGGTCGTGCCCAGGAAGCGTAAAGCCGTACGAATTGCCGTAGCAGGGAAGGCTGTTGCCAAGCGGCCGAATCAGGGCCGGGCGCACACGCCCCAACGTCAGTGATCGTCGCCCGCTGCCGCGTCAGCCGTGCCGGGCGACGGCCACCGCGAGGTCGATCGTCGGATGCGCGAACACGAACCCGCTGTTCTCCAGCACCCGAGGGGCGACCCGCTGGCTCGACAGCACGCTGTCGGCGAACTCGCCCAGGACGGCCCGCAGCGCCGGGCGCGGCACCGTGAACAGCCCGGGCCTGCGCAACAGGCGCGACATCGCCTTCGTGGCCTCGGCGTTGGTCACCGGGTTGGGTGCGGTCAGGTTGACCGGCCCGTGCACGGCGTCGGTCTGGAGCAGGAAGCGAATCGCGTTGATCTCGTCGCGCAGGGAGATGAAGCTCCAGTACTGCCGGCCGTTGCCCATGCGGCCGCCCACCCCGAACTGGAACGCGCGGAAGAGCGGGCCCCACGCACCGCCCTTGTTCGCGACGACGAGGCCGGTGCGCATGTGCGCGACGCGTACACCCGCCGCCTCGGCAGGCGCGGTGGCGGCCTCCCACTCCACACACAGCTCGGCGAGGAACCCGCTGCCCGCGGGGGCGGTTTCGTCCACCAGGCGGTCCCCGGTGTCGCCGTAGTAGCCCACCGCGGAGCCGGACAGGAAGACCGACGGCGGCCGCTCCATCGCCGCGATCGCGCGCGCCAGCATCGCGGTGCCGAGCACCCGCGAGTCCCGCAGCTCGCGCTTGTACGCCTTGGTCCACCGGTGGTCGCCCACCCCGGCCCCCGCGAGGCTCACGACGGCGTCGACGCCGAGCAGCGCGTCGGTGTCGAGGGTGCCCGCGACGGGGTCCCACTGTGCCTCGTCCGCGGCTTTGGGGGTGCGGCGGACGAACCGCACCAACTCGTGCCCGTCGGCGCGCAGAGAGCGCACAAGAGGCGAACCGATAAGACCCGACGACCCCGTCACGGCGATGCGCATGGCCGTCATACTGCCCGAAACGGCGGAGGCGATCCCGGTTGCCCGGGATCGCCTCCGACCGCGTGTGTCCGGACCTGCCCGGACGGTGTTGCCCCAGTCGCCCTTGCGGCCGACCTTCAGGCCGACTTACAGGCCGAGGTCGCCCTCGAACGCGCCCTCTTCCAGACGCGCCTTGACCGAGGTCAGGAAGCGCGCGGCGTCGGCTCCGTCGACGATGCGGTGGTCGTACGACAGGGCCAGGTACACCATGTCGCGGATCGCGATCGTCTCGCCGAGGTCGGGGTGGTTCACCACAACCGGGCGCCGCACGGTCGCCCCGATGCCGAGCATCGCGACCTGCGGCTGGTTGAGGATCGGGGTGTCGAACAGTGCGCCGCGCGAACCGGTGTTCGTGACCGTGAAGGTCCCGCCCGCCAACTCGTCCGGCTTGACCTTGTTGTCGCGCGTGCGCGCGGCGAGGTCCGCGGTCTTCTTCGCGATGCCCGCGATGTTGAGGTCACCCGCGTCGTGGATGACCGGGACCATCAGGCCGCGCTCGGTGTCGACCGCGATGCCGATGTTCTCGACCGCGTGGTAGGTGATCGTGTCGTCCTCGTTCACCCGGGCGTTGACGACCGCGTGGCCCTTGAGGGCCTCGGCCGCCGCCTTGATGAAGAACGGCATCGGCGACAGCTTGACGCCCTCGCGCGCGAGGAAGTCGTTCTTCGCCTTGTTGCGCAGCCGCATGATGTTGGTGACGTCGACCTCGACCACCGTGGTCAGCTGCGCCGAGACCTTCAGCGAGTTGACCATGTGGTTCGCGATGGCCTTGCGGATGCGCGTCATCGGCAGGGTCTGCCCGCGCAGCGCGGACGGCTCGACGACGGTCGCGGCGGGCTTGGCCGCCGGGGCCGCGGCGGCCGCGGCGGCCGGTGCGGGGGCGGGAGCCTGCTTGCGTGCGGCGTCCAGGACGTCCTGCTTGCGGATCCGCCCGCCGATGCCGGTGCCTTCCACCGAGGCGAGGTCCACGTTGTGCTCGGCGGCCAGCTTGCGGACCAGCGGCGTGACGTACGCCGACTCCGCGTCGCCCTCGGCGGCCGGGGCCGCCGGAGCCGCAACCGGGGCGGCGGCCGGAGCCGGCGCCGGGGCAGGGGCGGGAGCCGGGGCCGCGGGAGCGGCAGCCGGCGCGGCCGGGGCGGGAGCCGCCGGGGCGGGAGCGGGGGCCGGAGCCGCCGCCGGAGCGGCCGGCGCGGGGGCGGTGGCCGGGGCGGACGCGCCCGGGGCACCGATCACCGCGAGCTGCGCGCCGACCTCGACGGTCTCGTCCTCGGCGACGTTGATCGCCAGGAGCACGCCGCCGACCGGCGCGGGGATCTCGGTGTCGACCTTGTCGGTCGAGACCTCGAGGAGCGGCTCGTCGGCGGCGACATTGTCGCCCACCTGCTTGAGCCAGCGCGTGATCGTTCCTTCCTGCACGCTCTCGCCGAGCGCGGGCAGCAGGACCGGGGTGCCTTCGGCCGTGTCGCCCGCGGGGGCGGCGGGCGCGGCGGCCGGCGCGGGGGCCTCGGCGGCGGGCGCCGGAGCAGGCGGCGCCTCGGCCGCGGGTGCGGGCGGGGCCTCGGCGGCCGGGGCGGGAGCCTCGGGGGCGGGCGCCGCACCGGAACCGTCGTCGATGATCGCGAGTTCGGCGCCGACCTCGACGGTGTCGTCCTCGGCGGCCTTGATCGAGACGAGGATGCCGGAGACCGGCGCGGGGATCTCGGTGTCGACCTTGTCCGTCGAGACCTCGAGGAGCGGCTCGTCCATCTCGACGCGCTCACCCTCCCGCTTGAGCCAGCGGGTGATGATGCCCTCCTGCACGCTCTCGCCGAGCGCGGGCAGTGTTACAGAGACCGGCATGGGGTCAGTGACTCCTTCGTACGCTTCCGGGCAAAAGTGTCAGCAGGGGCGCGTCAGTCGTGCACATGCAACGGCTTGCCGGCAAGGGCCAGGTGGGCCTCGCCGATCGCCTCGGACTGGGACGGGTGCGGGTGGATCAGCTGGGCGACCTCGGACGGCAGGGCCTCCCAGTTGTAGATCAGCTGGGCCTCGGCCACGAGTTCGCCCATCCGGGCGCCCACCATGTGGATGCCGACGACCGGGCCGTCCTTGACCGAGACGACCTTGACCGAGCCGGCCGTCTTGAGGATCTGGCTCTTCCCGTTGCCGCCGAGGTTGTAGTCGAGCATCGCGATCTTGTCGGCGCCGTAGCGCTCGACCGCCTGCGCCTGCGTGAGGCCGACCGAGGCGACCTCCGGGTCGCAGTAGGTCACCCGGGGCACGCCCGCGTAGTCGATCGGCGCGACCTCGAGGCCCGCGATGCGCTCGGCGACGAGGATGCCCTCGCCGAAGCCCACGTGGGCGAGCTGCAGCGTCGGGATCAGGTCGCCGACCGCGAAGACGGTCGGCACGTTGGTCTGGCAGTACTCGTCGACCAGGACGTAGCCGCGGTCGGTCGCGACCCCGGCCTCCTCGTACCCGAGCCCCGCCGACACCGGGCCGCGGCCGACGGCGACGAGCAGCAGCTCGGCCTCGACCTGCTTGCCGTTCTCCAGCGAGACGCGGACGCCGGAGTCGGTGTACTCGACGCCGCTGAAGCGCGAGCCGAGTTCGAACTTGATGCCGCGCTTGCGGAACGCGCGCTCCAACAGCTTGCTGCTGCTCTCGTCCTCGACCGGCACCAGGTGCGGCAGGGCCTCGACGACGGTCACGTCGACGCCGAACGACTTCCAGGCGCTCGCGAACTCGACGCCGATGACGCCGCCGCCCAGGATCACCGCGGACGCGGGCACCCGGTCCAGGACCAGCGCGTGGTCGCTGTTGATGATCCGGTTGCCGTCGATCTCCAGGCCCGGCAGCGACTTGGGCACCGAGCCGGTGGCCAGCACGACGTGGCGGCCCTCGTAGCGGGTGCCGCCCACCTCGACCGCGGTCGGGGAGACCAGGCGGCCCTCGCCCTCCACCACGGTGATCTTGCGGCTCGCGATGAGCCCGGTGAGGCCCTTGAAGAGACGGGAGACGACCCCGTCCTTGTACTTGTGCACCGCCGCGATGTCGATGCCCTCGAAGGTCGACTTGACGCCGAACTGCTCGCTCTCGCGGGTCTGGTCGGCGACCTCCCCCGCGTGCAGGAGCGCCTTCGTCGGGATGCAGCCCTGGTGGAGGCAGGTGCCGCCGAGCTTGCCCTTCTCGATGAGCACGACCTGCATTCCCAGTTCGGCGGCACGCAGCGCGCAGGCGTACCCGCCGCTTCCGCCTCCGAGAATCACTACATCGAAAACGGCTCCGGCGTCGTTCGCCACGTCACGTCCTCCTGCTGGATTGCGATGTGCTCACCCGGGCTTGGGCGCCGGGTAGCACCCCCTTCTTGTGGAAGGCTCTAAGTGCCGGTACAACATCCTCCCACTTGTTGTCGGGAGGCGGGCACCTCGGGGGCGTACGGCACGTTCCCCTGGTGTGTTGCCTGGGCCACAAGGGCCGCGCCAAGCTGGTGCCGCGACAACAAGCACCAGCGCACAAGCTATCTGCCACGGCACTCAGACTGTTCCGGACGCGGCCACGGGACCGGATCGGCCGAGGAAGGAACCGGACGTGGGACTGTTCCGACGCGGCTCTCGCGGGCGCGCCGATCGCGACGCGGCCTCCGCGGCTGTCGACCACCTGAAAGAGTTCGCCAAGAGCCGCCGCGGCGTCGAGGCGTACCTGGAGCCCACGACCACCGTGAGCGGGACGACGATCGTCCTGGTGGCCGACACGGGCGAGTGGACGCGGCGGCGGATCGCCGGACCCGACGCGGGGCGCTCACTGGCCCGCAAGCTGGGGATCCCGCTCTACGAGGCCGGGATCGTCGGCTACCCGCAGCGCATGCGCGAGTGGACGCAGAAGAACCGCGGCGCGGGCTGACGCGCCGCGTGCTCGCGCGCCGCGGAGAGGTCGAAGCGATACGCGGGTGCCGGGGACATCGGGTCACGCCGGTCCGCAACAGCGGGGCCGACGCGGGGATTCCCGCCCCGGCCCCGCCGCACGCGGATCAGATCGTGCCGTCGGCGACGTCGGCCGCCACCTGCACCAGGGTGCGCACCGCGACACCCGTGCCGCCCTTGGCGGTGTAGCCGGACACCTCGCCCTCGTTGTACGCCGGGCCCGCGATGTCCAGGTGCGCCCACGCCACGCCCTCGGCGACGAACTCGCGCAGGAACACGCCGGCCGACAGGCCGCCGCCCATGCGCTCGCCGATGTTCTTGATGTCGGCGATCGTCGAGTCCATCGTGCGGCGCAGCTCGACCGGCGTCGGCATCGGCCACGAGGGCTCGCCGGTGCGCTCGGCCGCGTCGTGCACGGCGCTGCGGAAGTCGTCGTCGTTGGCGATGATGCCGTACGTCTTGTTGCCGAGTGCGACCATCATCGCGCCGGTCAGCGTCGCGACGTCGATGATCTTCTCGGGGTTCTCCTCGCACGCGCGCGTGATGGCGTCGGCGAGCACCAGGCGGCCTTCGGCGTCGGTGTTGAGTACCTCGACCGTGCGCCCGCCGTACATCCGCAGGACGTCGCCGGGACGCGTCGCGGAGCCGGACGGCATGTTCTCGGCGAGGGCCAGCCAGCCGGTGACGTTGACCTGGAGGCCGATGCGGGCGATCGCGGTCACCGCGCCGAGCACCGCCGCGGCGCCGGCCATGTCCATCTTCATGGTCTCGTTGGCGCCGGCGGGCTTGAGCGAGATGCCGCCCGAGTCGTACGTGATGCCCTTGCCGACCAGCGCGATCGTGCGCTTGGCCTTGGGGTGCGTGTAGCCGAGGCGGACCAGGCGGGGCGGGGTCGCGGAGCCCTGGCCGACGCCGAGGATGCCGCCGTACGCGCCCTTCGCGAGCGCCTTCTCGTCCGTCACCTCGACCTTGAAGCCGAAGTTCTTGCCGAGGTCGACCGCGATGGCGGCGAACGTCTTCGGGTTCAGGTCGTTGGGCGGCGTGTTGACCAGGTCGCGCGCCTTGTTGACGCTCTCCGCGATGACGAGGGCGTTCTCGAACGCGGCCTTGACGGCCTTGTCGCGTGCCTTCGCGCCCACCAGCACGATGTCCTTGACGGCCGGCTTGCGGCCCTCCAGGGAGTTCTCGCGGTAGGCGTCGAAGCTGTACGCGCCGAGCACCGCCCCCTGCGCGAACGCGCCGACCGACGCCGCGTCGCGCAGCGCGATCGCGACGGCGGCCTTCTTCAGGCCGGCCGCGGCGCGTGCCGCGTTGCCGCCCGCCTTGCGCAGCTGGTCGGCGCCGAACCCGTCCTCGGGCTCGGCACCGAGGCCGACCGCGATGACGACGGGTGCCTTGAGCGACCCCGCGCCCGCGGCAGCCGGTACGCGGGTGATCTCGCCTTCCGCGCCGGTCGCGCCCAGCGCGGTGAGGACCGAGTCCAGCGCGCCACCGAAAGCGGTCTCCACGGCCTCGCCGCCGGCGACGACGGAAGGACCGTCGCCGCCCTTGGCGAGTCCGATGACGATGGCGTCGGCGCGGAGCGTCGCCGCCGAGCTGGTGCTCAGGCTCAGAGTGGTCACGAGTGTCCTGTTCTCTTCTCGTCGATTGCCCGTCGAAGCGCGGAGTGCCCTCGGGGGTGCCGGGGTTCCGCCGGGGGACTTGGTCGGTCCCGCCATATGCCCACAGCATTACACGCCGGTGCACGGCACGCGTCAGCCTGTGGACAGGACCACCAATACGGTGGCGGCCGCCGTTTCGGTCAACGCGCCGAGCACGTCACCGGTGATGCCGCCGAACCGGCGAACCGTATGCCACAGCACGGCGGTTGCCGCGAGCATTCCGGCGGCGACGGCGACCGGCGGTCGTACCGGCCCGAGTTCGCCTGCCGCACCGACTGCGGACGCGGCTCCGGCGAGCAGGACGGCGAGGACGACGACCGTCGCCGGGCGGAGAGTTCCGGCCACCATCGCACCGAGTCCGCCGGGCCGTGCGGCGGGTACGCGGCGCAGGCATCCGAGCCCGATCGCGACCCGCCCGCACACCACCGCGACGACCAGCGCGACGGCGGCCGCGTCCGCGCCGTGGCGCGCGGCCGTCTGGGTGAGCGCGGCGGTCTGGGCGAGCAGGGTGAACAGCAGCGCGAGGACGCCGAACGGGCCGATGTCGGACGCCTTCATGATGCGCAGCGCGTCCTCGGCCGGCTTGCCGGACCCGAGCCCGTCCGCGACGTCGGCGAGCCCGTCGAGGTGCAGGCCGCGGGTCAGCAGCGCGAGCGAGCCGAGCGCGAGGACGGCGGCGAGCAGCGGGCCGGTGCCGGCGTACGACGCCACCGCGAGAATCCCGGCGGCGGTCCCGCCGAGCACCAGGCCCACCAGCGGAGCCGCGGCCATCGCCCGCCCTGCGACCGCCCGGTCCACGTACGGGACGCGGACCGGCAGCACCGACAGCGTCCCGAACGCGAGGCGCAGGCCGTCACCGGTCCGCGCGGCGGCCGGTTCGGGGTGTACGGGCGGTTCCGGTCCGGCGGGTGGGTCGGGCGGAGCGCTCACGGAGTCGTGGGCGGCGTGTGCTTGAGGAACGAAGGCTGGCCGGTGTCGGGGTCGATGTAGCGCGGGCCGACGCCGGGCGTCGGGCCGGCGGAGGCTCCCGGGCTGGGGTCCTGGCCTGCCTCGACGGCGCTGCCGTCGCCCGGCGACTCGTCGTCGGACGCATCGTCGGGTGTGCCGTCCGGAGTGCCGTCGGCGGCAGCGGTCTCCGCTTCCTTCTCGCCTTCCGCGGCGTCTTCCTTTGCGTCGACCGGGAGTTCGGCGGCAAGGAGGGCCGCGGCCTGCACGATCGGCAGCGCCAGCAGCGCGCCGGTGGCCTCGCCGTACCGGAGCTTGTAGTCGAGCAGCGGTTCGAGGGCCATCCGGTCCAGGGCCTTCGCGTGGCTCGGCTCGGGGGTCACGTGGCCGGCCAGCCACCAGTCCGGCGCGCGGTACGCGATGCGCTGCACCACCAGCGCGGAAGCCGCCGAAGCCACCCCGTCCAGCACCACAGGGGTACGCCGGATCGCGGCCTGGAGCAGGAACCCGCTCATGGCGGCGAAGTCCGCCCCGCCGGACACCGCGAGCAGCCGCAGCGGATCGCCGAGCACCGGCCGCGCGCGCCGCAGCGCGTCGCGGATGGCGGCGCACTTGCGGATCCAGGTCGTGTCGTCGATGCCCGACCCGCGCCCGATCGCGGCCGCCGCGTCGGTTCCGGTCAGCGCCCCGATGAGGACGGCCGCGGCGGTGGTGCTGCCCACCCCGATGTCGCCGATCACCAGCAGGTCCGCGCCGCCGTCGATCTCCGCGTCGGCGACCTCCATGCCGGTGCGGAACGCCTGTTCGGCCTGTGCGGTGGTGAGCGCGTCGTGCCGGTCGATGCTGCCGCTGGCCGCGCGCACGCGGTACCGGGCGACCGCGTCGGGCAGCAGGGCGGCATCGGTGTCGACGGCCATGTCGACCACGCGGACGCCCGCGCCGTAGAGCCCGGCGAGCAGCCCCACGGCCCCGCCGCCGGCCGCCGCCTCGCGAACCGCCCGTGCGGTGTGCCCGGCCGGATACGCCGAGACGTTCTTCCCGGCAATGCCGTGGTCGCCCGCGAAGACGACGACGCGCGGTGTCGTCACCGGGCGCGCGGCGTCGCCGCCGCGTACGCCCGCGAGCCACACCGCGACGTCCTCAAGGCGCCCCAGGGATCCGGCCGATCCGGTCTGCTTCGGCAGTTGCGCGCGCAGCCGCGCCCGCGCCTCGTCGTCGGGCCGTTCGACGAGGGCGGAGAGCGAGTCGAGGTCGATAGTCATCGCGGGTCAGCGTAGTGCGTGGGGGTTCAGGCAGGGACCGAGGAGGGACCCGACGAGGGGAGCGGCGGCCCGGCCGGCAGGCGCGGGCGTCCGGTACGGCGGGCAGGCGGCCGCGTCATGCTCCCGCGATCAGTTCCGCCAGCGGGACCGCCGGGTCCGCCAGGCGCTCCGCGTCGACCGGGCGGCCGCTCGTGACGAGGTCGCGGATCGGGTCGGTGACGTCCCAGACGTTCACGTTCATGCCGGCCAGCACGCGCCCGCCGGAGAGCCAGAAGGCGATGAACTCCCGGGCCTCGCGGTCGCCGCGGAAGACGACCTGGTCGTACGAGCCGGGGTCGACATAGCCGGTGTACTCCATGCCGAGGTCGTATTGGTCGGTGTAGAAGTACGGCACCCGGTCGTACCGCACGTCCTGCCCCAGCATCGCCTTGGCCGCCGTCTTCGGCTGGTTGAGCGCGTTCGCCCAGTGCTCCACGCGGATGTGCCGGCCGAGGAGCGGGTGGAACGCGTTGGCGACGTCGCCCGCCGCGAAGACGTCGGGGTCGGACGTCCGCAACTGGGCGTCGACGAGCACACCGTTGTCGACGGTCAGCCCGGCGTCCTCGGCGAGTTGCGTGTTCGGGCGGATGCCGACGCCGACGACCACGGCGTCCGCGTCGACGGTCGAGCCGTCTGCGAGGCGCACCCCCGTCGCCCGGCCGCCGTCGCCGAGGATCTCCGCGACCTGGACGCCGCACCGCAGGTCGACGCCGTGGCTCGTGTGCAGGTCGGCGAACACCTGGGCGGCCTCGGGGCCGAGCGGTCCCAGCAGCGGCAGTTCGGCGGCCTCCAGCACGGTGACGGCGACCCCGGCGGTACGCGCGGCCGCCGCGCTCTCCAGGCCGATCCACCCGGCGCCGATCACCACGATGCGGTCGGCGGCGGCGACGGTCTCCTTGAGCCGGTCGCTGTCGGCCAGCCGCCGCAGGTACAGCACGCCGTCGAGATCCCCGCCGGGGAGCGGGAGACGGCGCGGGGAGGAACCGGTCGCGAGCAGCAGTTTGGTGTACCGCAGCCGGGACCCGTCGTCGCAGGCGAGTTCGCGGGAGGCGGTGTCGAGGGCGGTGGCGGTGAGGCCGAGGCGCAGGTCGACGTCGTGTTCCGGGTACCACTCCGACGTGTGCACGAAGACGTCCTCGCGACCGCTGTTGCCCAAGAGGTAGCCCTTGGACAGCGGAGGCCGCTCGTACGGCCGCTCCCGCTCGTCGCCGAGCAGCACGATCCGCCCGGTGAAGCCCTCCTCGCGCAGCGTCTCGGCCGCCTTGGCGCCGGCGAGACTGGCTCCCACGATGACGAATGCGTTGTCGTCCGCCACGTTCGCTCCTCAGGTCGCTTCCACGGGCATCGTGTGTGCGACCCCAGTTTCACCCTCTTTCAGGCGATTCCAGTGGATCAACTGCGGGCGTGCCGCGGCTTCCTGGGGAGCCCGCGCAGGGTGAGGGACAGACCCGCCACCACCAGCAGCACCTCGTCGGACTCGTCGGCGACCGCGGCGTTGAGCCGGCCCAGCTCGTCGCGGAAGCGCCGCCCCGACGACGTGGGCGGCACGACACCGCTCCCGACCTCGTTGCTGACCGCGACCAGCGGCGCCCGGCAGGCGCGCCACGCGGTGGCGAGTTCGTCGACGCGGGCCCGGACCGCGGCACACGCGCCGGTGTCCCAGGCCTCGTCGTCCCACGCACCGCACTCGTCCATCACCGCGGTGAGCCACAGCGACAGGCAGTCGATCAGCAGCGGACCGGTCGCCTCCCCGATCAGCGCCGCCAGGTCGGTCGATTCCACGGTCTTCCACGACGCGGGACGCCGGTCGCGGTGCGCGGCCACCCGCGTCGCCCACTCGGCGTCGCCGTCGCGCGTGCCGCCGGTCGCGACGTAGACGACGTCGGGAACGACGGCGAGGCGGCGTTCGGCCTCGGCGGATTTGCCGGAGCGCGCACCGCCGAGGATGAGCGTGCGGTGCGGGCGTACCGGCTGCCGGTCCGGATCGGCGCCGAGGCGTACGACGCCGCCGTCCGACACCGCGCGTGCCCCCCATGCCGCCAGCCTGCGCTGCAACTCCTCGCCCGGGGGCGCCTCGTGCGACAGGTGTACGGCGAGTACGTCGGTCTCCTCGGTCACCGCGCCCTCGCGCCGCAGCGCGGCCAGCCGCTCGGGCCACGCCACGACGTCCAACAGGACGGCGTCGTAAGGGCGTCCGTCCGCCCAGGCGGAAGCGGCGTCGGCCTCGGGAGCGAGCAGCGAGGAGGGTATGTAGAGCAGGCGCGCGCCGCCGGGCCCGGTCACCGCGTACGCGACACGCCCCGGCGAGCCTCCCGGCAGCACCCGCACATGGTGGCTGCCCAACGTGAACTGCTCGCCCGGCCCGACGGTTTGCCACGGCGGCCCGCCCGCGGTCGGGGCGGGCAGGCCGGGCGGGGGACCGGACGGCGCGGCGACCACGTCGAGTCCCGCGGCCGGCAGCCAGCCGAGCGACGTGCTCTCGGCGGGGCCGCTGAGCAGGAGGTGGCGTACGCCGGTCAGCGGGCGCGCGGCCCGGGCCGCCGCATGCGCGGGCTCGGGCCCGCAGTCGATCAGCAGCGTGCCGTCCACCAGCACGCAGCTGGGTTCGCGTACCGCGGATCCGGTGCAGCCGAGGCAGGAGGCACAAGTGCAGAACGGTTGCGGCCAGCCCCGCGGTCCGGCCGTGCCGAGGAACGTCAACTCCATGGGTTCTGCGCTACTCCCGAGCGGTACGGCGTTACGGAATGTCTGGTGGGTCCCGGTCGGCTACTGTGCGGACCGTTCATGAGCTGATGTCGAAGAGATCCGGTGCCGCCGAAACCGCCCGAAAACCGTGGTACTCGGACGGAATCCGGCGGAACCCGACCGAAGGAGTCCACGATGATGTGGCAGTGGCGGTACGAGAACGCGGACGGCGCCCCGGTCTCCGGCCCGAAGTCCGAGGAGTTCTCGAACCAGTCGGACGCGGAGTCCTGGCTCGGTGAGAACTGGCGCGGACTGCTCGACGCGGGGGTCGAGCAGGTCAGCCTGCTCGAAGGCGACGACGTGGTCTACTCCGCGATGAGCCTGCGCGCGGCCGAATAGCCGGTCGACGGGTCGACCGGGCAACCGCCGCGCGCACGCGGCGTCGGGGGTGGTCCGGCGCTCCGGACCGCCCCCGACGCGGTCACGGGGTCAGGGCCGGGTCGCCGGGCTCTGCGTCAGCGACGCGTCGCGCTGCACGAAGGGCTCGAGGATGACGTCGATCTTCGACAGCAGTTCCTCCTCCAGCTTCACGCCCGCCGCCTTGACGTTCTCGGTGACCTGCTCGGGACGCGAGGCCCCGATGATCGCCGCCGACACGTTCGGGTTCTGGAGCACCCACGCCACCGCGAGCTGGGCCATCGTGAGCCCGGCGGCGTCGGCGAGCGGGCGCAGCGACTGCACCGCGGTCAGCACGTCGTCGGCCATCATCCGCGAGATGAAGCTCTGGCCGCCCTTCTCGTCCGTCGCGCGCGAGCCGGCCGGCGGCGGCTGACCCGGCAGGTACTTGCCGGTGAGCACGCCCTGCGCGATCGGCGACCACACGATCTGGCCGAGGCCCAGGTCCTCGCTGGTGGGCACGACCTCGGTCTCGATGACGCGCCACAGCATCGAGTACTGCGGCTGGTTCGAGATGAACGGCACGCGCAGCTCGCGCGCGAGGTCGGCGCCGGCGCGGATCTGCTCGGCGTTCCACTCCGAGACGCCGATGTAGAGCGCCTTGCCGGAGCGTACGACGTCGGCGAACGCCAGCATCGTCTCTTCCAGCGGCGTCGAGTGGTCGAAGCGGTGCGCCTGGTACAGGTCCACGTAGTCGGTGCCGAGGCGTGTCAGCGACGCGTCGATCGACTCCATGATGTGCTTGCGGGACAGCCCGCGGTCGTTGCGGCCGGGGCCGGTCGGCCAGTAGACCTTGGTGAAGATCTCCAGGCCCTCGCGGCGCTCGCCTTGCAGCGCGCGGCCCATGACGGACTCGGCGCGCGTCTCGGCGTACACGTCGGCGGTGTCGAAGGTGGTGATCCCGGCGTCGAGGGCGGCGCGCACACACGCGAGCGCGGCCTCCTCCTCGACCTGGGAACCGTGCGTCAGCCAGTTGCCGTACGCGATCTCACTGATGACGAGACCACTGCGGCCGAGGTGTCGGAACTCCATGGGGACCAGCCTATGCCGGGCCTCAGCGGATGGTCTTCTCACCCACCAGGTGCAGCGTGGCGGCGATGCCGCGGTACGGGTCGCCCCGCCCCGCCTCCTCCTCGACGGCGACCAGGTTCTGCCAGGTCTTGCCGCCGCGCGGGGGTGCGGGCTCCTCGGGACGCAGCGCGCTGAAGACGCCGACGCCGTACCACGCGAGCACCGGCGTGCCGAGGTCGGCGAGGACGGTCGACAGGCCCTCGGGGGAGTCGGTGCGCCCGGCGTCGGCCCCGCCGATGTCGCGCGACGCCAGCGCCTTGCGGGTGGCGGACCACTCGCCGGCGGTGCCGGGGCGCATCGCGGCGGCGGCGCCGTTGACCGCGGTGACGGAGAGCAGGCCGCCGGGGTTGAGGATGCGGGCGAGCGCGGCGAGCATCGCGTCCGGCTCGGCCTGGTCCCCGAGCACGTCGTGGCACAGCGCGAGGTCGAAGCTGCCCGGTGAGAAGTGCCGTCCGGCCTCGCTGCCGTCGCCCTCGACGAGGCGCAGCCGGGCGCGTACGTCCTCCGGCTCGTCGGCAATGCCGTCGTGCAGCGCGGTCAGCAGCAGGGTGTCGGTGCTCACCGCGGTCACGCTGTGGCCCGCACGGGCGAGCAGCAGGGCGGGGGTGGCCGGGCCGCAGCCGACGTCCAGAACGGTCAGCGGGCCGCGCGAGCGCAGGCGGACCAGGTGTTCGGCGAGCTGCCGGGACACGATCTCGCGCTGGACGCTTGTGTGCAGGTCCGCGGGCCAGGTGGTCGCGTCGTGCAGGGCGGTCGTCATGGTGCTCCGTCGTGGGGGACTGAGTTCGCCGTGGTCGAGTTCGCCGGTGTCGCCGGTGGAGCGCGCCCCGGTGCCGACAGCACCCGCCGCCGCGGGACCGCCGTGGCGCGGGTGGGGTACGCCCGGCCCGCGCCCGCTCCGCGTCAGATCTTCTCGCCGCGCTTGACCTGCGGCTTGGGCAGGCGCAGGCGACGCATCTGGAGCGACCTCATGATGGCGTACGGAGTGCAGCCCTTGAGGTTCTCGTCCGGGAAACGCTTGCGCAGCTGCTTCTTCATCGTGAAGTTGAGCCGGAACGAGTCCAGGATGATCAGGACGATCGCGAAGGCCCACGCGAGAAGCGAGATGTTCTTGAGGGTCGGGCTCGGCATGATGCTCATGATCAGGATGAGCACGGCCGACGGCAGGAAGAACTCCGCCGCCGAGATGCGCGAGTCGACGAAGTCGCGACAGAAGCGCCGGACCGGCCCCTTGTCGCGTGCCGGGAGCGCGCGCTCGTCGCCCGTGATGAGCGCGGTCCGCTGCGCCTCGCGGTCCTCGCGGGCCCGCTGGCGTGCCACTTTCGAGGCTTCCTTGCGGTCCTTGGGCGGGGTCACGCGCGTCTTGCGGTTGGCCTGGGCCTCGCTGCGCTTGGGCGTGGGGCGGCCCTTCGGGGCCTCGGGGTCGCGGACCTCCGACTCGACGGTGACCGTCTCGGGGGCCTCGGACTCTGCCTGGGAACGACGTCTGAACACGCCACCAGGGTACGTGTCCCTGCAAGCCCTCCGGACCCCCGTCCGGCTCCCGGGCCGATCGGCTGCCGGCCTCGTGCTGATGGACTGCCCTCCTGCCGGAAGGTCCATTCGCCATTTAGGCTGGTACAGCGCACAGCTTGCCTACGAAGGGGGCGCGCGAGGCTCATGACCGGCGTTATGAAGCGGATGGCGATGATCTTCCGCGCAAAGGCGAACAAAACGCTCGACAAGTACGAGGATCCTCGCGAAATGCTGGATTACTCGTACCAGAAGCAACTTGAGCTGTTGCAGAAGGTGCGCCGTGGTGTGGCCGACGTCGCGACCTCCCGCAAGCGCCTCGAACTCCAGCTCCGTCAGTTGGAGCAGCAGTCGGCCAAGCACGAGGACCAGGGCCGCAAGGCGCTGTCGCTCGGACGCGAGGACCTGGCGCGCGAGGCCCTGACCCGGCGGAGCGGCATCCAGCAGCAGATCGGCGACCTCCAGCTCCAGTACCAGCAACTGCAGTCGGAGGAGGAGAAGCTCACCCTGGCCTCGCAGCGGCTCCAGGCGCGCGTGGACGCGTTCCGGATCCGCAAGGAGACCATCAAGGCGACGTACACCGCCTCCGAGGCGCAGGCCAACATCGGCGGCGCGATCGCCGGTATCTCCGAGGAGATGGCCGACGTCGGCCTGGCGATGCAGCGTGCCGAGGACAAGACCGCGCAGATGCAGGCGCGGGCCGGGGCGATCGACGAACTGCTGGCCTCCGGTGCGCTCGACGACCCGACCGGGATGACCAAGGACGACATCACCGCCGAGCTGGAGCGCCTGTCCAGCGGGTCGGATGTCGAACTGGAGCTCATGCGCATGAAGCAGGAGCTCGGCCAGGCCCCGGCGCCCGCACCGCAGGCGCTGAACCAGGGGCAGCCGCAGGCCCTCGGCCAGGGGCAGCCCGCCGCGCCGGGTGCCCACGCGCCGCAGCAGGCCGACCCCGAGTACCACCCTCGGTTCGAGAAGCAAGGGGAGTAGCCATGATCGTCCGCATCATGGGGGAGGGGCAGCTGGACGTCGCGGACGAGCACATCGCCGCTCTGGACCTGCTGGACGACGAGATCGAGTCGGCCGTCGAGGCGGACGACGAGGCGGCGTTCCGCGCCGCGCTCGTCGCCCTCCTGGCGCGGGTGCGCGAGGTGGGCGTGCCCGTGCCGGACGACGTGCTCGAACCTTCGCAGCTGATCCTCCCCGCCGCGGACGCGCACGTGGACTACGTCCGCGAACTGCTCAAGGAAGGCGGGTTGATCCGCGGCTGAGTCCGGCCCGTCCGGGCGGGGCCCCTTACGGGCCCGGTGCGCCGCCCGGCCAGGTCGGTCAGCCTTCCGCGCGGCGGTGCCGGAGCATGGCGACGGTGCCGTCGAAGGTGCGGGTCTCGACGAGTTCGAGCTTCTGGCGGAGACCGGACTTCCGCATCACCGGGCGTCCGCCGCCCAGCACCACGGGGTGCACGAAGATCCGGTACTCGTCGACCGCGCCGTGCTCGGTCAGGTACGACGCCAGTTCCGAGCCGCCGAAGAGCACGAGGTCCCGTCCTGCTGCCTTGATCGCGGCCAGCTCCTCGACCACGTTGTCGTTGACGACGCGCGTGTTCCAGTCGGCCTTCTCCAGCGTGTGCGACACGACGACCTTGTCGGCCGCGCGCCAGACCGGCGCGAAGGCCAGGTCGTGCGGGTGCTGCGAGTGCTCCTCGGCGTTGGGCCAGTACGAGGCCATCAGCTCGTACACCACCCGGCCGTACAGGAAGACCTTGTCGCCGCCGGTCAGCTCGTGCGAGTACGCGGAGAGCTCCGGTCCCATCGACGGCCAGTCGAACTCGCCGTTCGGCCCCTCGATGAAGCCGTCGAGCGACTGGTGCACGAAGTGGATGAGCTTGCCCATGGTGATCGGCCTGCCTTTGCGTCGGTCCTGACGCGCCTTCCCGGCGCGCTCTCGACCGGTACGTCGGAGCCGCCCGACCCTTCTCGACACACCTCGCGGACTTTTTTCGCCGAAGTTTTTCGGACCTCCCCGCAATGCGCCCCACGACGCCCGAACGGCCCGGCGCCGCGGGTGCGGGCCGAGCCGTTCGGGGTGCGTGGTTCCGGAGCCGGGGGTGCCGGGGCTACGGAAGCGCGAGCATCTGGTTGAGGGCCTGGTTGGCGAACTTCTGGGTGTCCGGGTCGACCTGGATGCGGTTGACGACCTTGCCGTCCACCAGGGATTCCAGCGCCCACACCAGGTGCGGGAGGTCGATGCGGTTCATCGTCGAGCAGAAGCAGACGGTCTTGTCGAGGAAGACGACCTGCTTGTCGGGGTGCGCGTTGGCGAGCCGGCGGACCAGGTTGAGCTCGGTGCCGATGGCCCACGCGCTGCCGGGGGCGGCGGCGTCGAGGGCCTTGATGATGTATTCGGTCGAGCCCACGTAGTCGGCCGCGGTGACGACCTCGTGCTTGCACTCGGGGTGCACGAGCACGTTCACGCCCGGGATGCGGTTGCGGACGTCCTCGACCGAGTCGAGGCCGAAGCGCCCGTGCACCGAGCAGTGGCCGCGCCACAGGATCATCTTGGCGGCGCGCAGCTGGTCGGGGGTGACCCCGCCGCCCGGCTTGTGCGGGTTGTAGACCACGCAGTCGTCGAGCGAGAAGCCCATGTCCAGGACGGCGGTGTTGCGGCCGAGGTGCTGGTCGGGCATGAACAGGACCTTCTCGCCCTGCTCGAAGGCCCACTCCAGGGCGCGCTTGGCGTTGGAGGAGGTGCAGATCGTGCCGTTGTGGCGGCCGGTGAACGCCTTGATGTCGGCCGAGGAGTTCATGTAGGAGACGGGCACCGTCACGCCGGCTATGCCCGCGTCGGTCAGGACGTCCCAGCACTCTTCGACCTGGTCGTACGTCGCCATGTCGGCCATCGAGCAGCCCGCGGCCAGGTCCGGGAGGATCACCTGCTGGCCGTCGTTGGTGAGGATGTCCGCGCTCTCGGCCATGAAGTGCACGCCGCAGAAGACGATGTACGGCGCGTCCGGACGCGCGGCGGCCTCACGCGCGAGCTTGAACGAGTCCCCGGTCACGTCGGCGAACTGGATGACCTCGTCGCGCTGGTAGTGGTGGCCGAGGATGAAGACGGAGTCGCCGAGCTTCTCCTTCGCGGCGCGGGCGCGTGCGACCAGCGTGGGGTCGGCCGGGTTCGGCAGGTCGCCGGGGCACTCGACGCCGCGCTCGCTGTACGGGTCGGCGCCGCGGCCGAGCAGCAGCAGCGCCAGCGGGGTCGCCTCGACGCCCGGCGGCAGGTCCAGATCGTTGGTCGCGGTCACGGTGCCATCCTTTTCGTCTAACTGACGCAATGGATACTACCTCTATTTCGTCGGATTGACGAGAGCGGGTACTGCTTACACGATTCACGCGACGCGGCTCACAATGCCGGGCCCGCCCCGCCACGGGCGGCGGTATGCGACCATGAACGGATCGGGCCTGGAATAGAAACCAGGGCACCGTTCGTTGCGGACGGTGATAGCCGTATCCAGCACCGAACCACCACGTGGGAGCTTCCAGATGACGGTCAAGGACGAGACCACGACCAGTGGCGTCATCCTCACCGATGAGGCCGCGGCCAAGGTCAAGGCCCTGCTCGAGCAGGAGGGTCGCGACGACCTCGCGCTGCGCGTGCAGGTCCAGCCGGGCGGCTGCTCCGGTATGCGCTACCAGCTGTACTTCGACGAGCGCTCGCTCGACGGCGACTCCGTGCAGGAGTTCGGCGGCGTGCGCGTCGTCACCGACCGCATGAGCGTTCCGTACCTCGGCGGCGCGACCATCGACTTCGTCGACACCATCGAGAAGCAGGGCTTCACGATCGACAACCCGAACGCGGCCGGCTCTTGCGCCTGCGGCGACTCGTTCAGCTGATCGTCGGCACCGGGCGGCGGTGACGCCGCCGGGAGCGGGCACCACGAACACGCCTGCGGCGGCAGTCCTCACCGAGGACTGCCGCCGCAGTTTGTTTTGGGGGTGCTGGTCAGCCGCCTGTCAGTCGCCGAACTCCGCGAGGCCGGCGACCAGCGCGGCACCGCGCGCCGGGACCTCGACGGCCGGGGCGGTCAGCGAGAACGGCGTCGTCGGGAGGGGCTTGGCGACGTGCGGAGTCGTCCACGACACGTCGATCCGGGCGCAGTCGCCGCGCAGCTCGGCCATCGACTCGGCCTCGGCCTTCGGCGGGAGGTACGAGCGCACCTGGCCGGACAAAGCAGACATTGAGCACTCCTCGCGATGAAACCGGTGTAAATCGCCGCAAAGTCACGGCGACGTCCTCAGCCTATTTCGCACAATGAGTGACCGCACCGTCTACCGATGGGTAGTTTCCGGCCGCCGCACCGCCCCCGCCGCACGCTCCGGCCGCCCCGGTCGCCAGAGGGTCGCTCCTCCCGAGCGGTAACCACGCGTCCACCGGACGGCAACCGGCTCGTCGCGGCGCGTACCGCACACCCTCCCGGGGCCGGTACCGTGAACGGGCCTTCCGGCGGCCGGGCCCACGTGCCCGCGGCGCCGTCCGCCCCTCATCCCAGGAGCAAGCCCGTGCGCATCGCCGTGACGGGGTCGATCGCCACCGACCACCTGATGACCTTCCCCGGCCGTTTCGCGGACCAGCTCCTTCCCGAGGAGCTGCACCGGGTATCGCTCTCGTTCCTCGTGGACACCCTCGACGTACGCCGGGGCGGGTGCGCCCCGAACATCTGCTTCGGCATGGGCTGCCTCGGTCTCGACCCGATCCTCGTGGGCGCCGCGGGCGCGGACTTCACCGACTACCGCTCATGGCTCGACCGGCACCGCGTGGACACCCGCTCGGTGCACATCTCCGAGACCCACCACACCGCGCGCTTCCTCTGCACCACGGACGAGGACCACAACCAGATCGCGTCCTTCTACACCGGCGCGATGAGCGAGGCCCGGGAGATCGAACTGCGGCCGATCGCCGAGCGCGTCGGCGGGCTCGACCTGGTGGTCATCGCCGCCAACGACCCCGAGGCGATGCTGCGGCACAGCGAGGAGTGCCGCGAGCGCGGCTACACCTTCGCCGCCGACCCGTCGCAGCAGCTCGCGCGCATGGGCAAGCACGACATCCGCAGCCTGATCGACGGCGCCGCGTACCTGTTCACCAACGAGTACGAGGCCGCCCTCATCGAGGAGAAGACCGGCTGGTCCAGCGAGGAGATCCTGGACCGCGTCGCCATCCGCGTCACCACGCTCGGCCCGAAGGGCGTGCGCATCGACCGGCGCGGCGAGGCGACCATCCGCGTCGAGTGCGCGCTGGAGCGCAGGAAGGCCGACCCGACCGGTGTCGGCGACGCCTTCCGGGCCGGCTTCCTGGCGGGCCTCGCCTGGGGGCTCGATCTGGAGCGTTCGGCGCAGGTCGGCTGCATGCTGGCGACGCTGGTGATCGAGACGGTCGGCACGCAGGAGTACTCGCTGCGCCGCGCGCCGTTCCTGGAGCGGTTCGCGCAGGCGTACGGCGACGCGGCCGCCGCCGACGTGACCGCCCACCTCACCGTCTGACCACGGTTCGCACGGCCCGGGCCCGAACCGCCGGGGCCCGGGCAGCTGTTCACGCGGTTGTTCGTTCCAGCAGCCGTTTGCTCATGCGGTCTTTCACGAGCGCCGGACGAGATAGGCGGTGCCGCCCGTCTCGCCCGGCCGCTCGCCGACGTACTCGTTGCCGGTCATGTCGCACCACGCCGGGACGTCCAGCCGGGCCGCCTCGTCGTCGGACAGCACCGCCACCACCGACCCCCGCGGCACCTCGCCGATGTGCCGGGCCAGTTCGATGACCGGGATCGGGCAGCGGCGGCCGAGAGTGTCCAGGACCAGCGCGGGCCCGTCGTCCACCGGTCCGGGCTCGTCCGCGGCCGGCCCCGGGACGCCGGCCGGGGCGGACGCCGGAACCGGCACCCCGCCGCCCGCACTTGTCACCGCCCGCAGATCGGCCACGATTCCCGGGAGCACCGCGAGGAAGCGGTCCACCTCGGCCTCCGGGGTGCCCTGCGGCAGCGAGACGCGCACGTTGCCCTGCGACAACACGCCCATGGCCTCCAGGACATGACTCGGCGTCAGCGTCGACGAGGTGCACGACGAGCCCGACGAGACCGCGAACCCGGCGCGGTCCAGTGCGGTGAGCAGCGCCTCGCCGTCGACGTACAGGCACGAGAACGTCACCAGATGGGGGAGCCGCGCGACCGGGGCGCCGACCACCTCGGTGTCCGGGACGGTCCGCGGGACGCGTTCGCGGATCTTGTCGACGAGAACCGACAGCCGCCGGTTCTCGTCGTCGGACGCCGTCGCCATCGCGCCGAGCGCGACCGCCGCCGACACGATCGCCGGGACGTTCACGAACCCGGGTACGCGCCGGGCTTCGCGCTCGTCGTACGGCAGCGGCGAGACGTACCGCGTGCCCTTGCGCACCACCAGGACGCCGACGCCGGCCGGCCCGCCCCACTTGTGCGCGCTCGCCGCGAGCACCGACCAGCCTTCCGGCACCGCGACACGCCCGACCGACTGCGCGGCGTCGACCACGAGCGGAATGCCGCGTGCGGCGCACAGTTCGGCCGCCTCGGCGATCGGCTGGAGAGTGCCCACCTCGTGGTTCGCGCTCTGCAGCGCCACGGCCGCGGTGTCGTCGCGGAGGGCCGCTTCGAGTGCCTTGAGGTCCACGCGCCCCGTGCGGTCCACCACCGTCCGGGTGATTTCCCCGCCGCCCGCCTCGTGCAGTTCGGCGGCGTGCAGCACCGAGGAGTGTTCGACCGAGCTGACGACCGCGTGCGCTCCGACGCGGCGCCGTCCGGCGAGTGTGCCGAGGAGCCCCAACTGCGCTGCCTGGGTGCCCGATCCGGTGAAGACCACCTCGTCCGGACGCGCGCCGAGAATCGTCGCGACGGTCTCGCGGGCCGCGTCCAGCAGCATGCGGGCCCGCCGCCCGTCGTGGTACTGCCGCGCGGGATCCGCCCAGCCCTCCTCCAGTGCGCTGAGGAACGCCGAGCGCGCCGCGAGGTTCAGGGGTTCGGCGGAGGCCGCGTCGAAGTACGCCATAGAGGGACGGTAGTCCGCCTTCCGGCCGGTGCGTGAACCGGCTGTTCGAGCGCCGGTTCGCGGGGCGTACCCGGGAACTTCACCCGATCGGACGGCTCCTCGCATTCCTCTTTTCCGCCACACCGGACCTCGGCGCGCGACCCGAATACCGCTCCAGTAGGGTTGCCCCGCAGAAACATCCAAACCTGCCCGTGCGACGGACCGCCGGGGGATGAAGTTCCCCGTCAGCACGCCGTTATGGGCGAGACATTCGGGAAGGCGCTACGTGAGTCCCTACGGCTCCGACCGCTCGCCGCGGCGCTGGATGCGGCGCAGGGTGCCGCAGCTGCTGGCTCTGGGCCTCGTCACCGCGACCGCCACCGGCTGCTCCGTCGACTCCAAGGATCTGCCCAGACTCGGTCTGCCGAACCCGGCCACCGAGCAGGGCCACAGGGTTCTCTCACTCTGGCAGGGCTCCTGGATCGCAGCCCTCATCGTCGGCGTTGTCGTGTGGGGGCTCATCCTGTGGAGCATCGTGTTCCACCGGCGCAGTCGCACGAAGCAGGAGATCCCGCCGCAGACCCGGTACAACCTCCCGCTCGAGGTCCTGTACACGGTGATCCCCGGCATCATCATCGCGGTCTTCTTCTACTTCACCGCGCGCGACGAGACCAAGATCCAGGAAACCACCAAGAGGTCGGACCCGGCTTTCCAGTCGGTCAACGTCATCGAGGTGGCTGCTTTCCAGTGGCAGTGGGCCTTCAACTACAAGGAAGGCCCGATGAACCGGACCGGTGCGGTCTATGACACCGGGTCGACCAAGGACATCCCCACGCTCTACCTGCCGCAGGGCCAGAAGGTGCAGTTCGAACTGAACTCGCCCGATGTGATCCACTCGTTCTACGTGCCGTCGTTCCTCTACAAGTTGGACGTCATCCCCGGCAAGACGAACAAGTTCGAGATCACGCCCGAGGTCTTGGGCGACTACGACGGCAAGTGCGCGGAGCTGTGTGGCGCCGACCATTCCCGCATGCTCTTCAAGGTGAAGATCGTCACCCCCGAGGAGTACCAGCGTCACCTGGCGCTGCTGAAGGAACAGGGTCAGACCGGGGCCGTTCGCAGCCAGATCAACATGCCGGCCCAGGCTGAGCACACCTCGGGAAGTGAAAAGTGACCATCCTCAACGAGCCACAGAGCGTGGCGGTGGGCGCGTCGGGGGTGCGTCGCAAGAAGGCCCCCGGCAACGCCGTGGTCAAGTGGATGACGACCACTGACCACAAGACCATCGGCAGCCTGTACCTCATCACGTCGTTCGTCTTCTTCTGCATCGGCGGTGTGCTGGCGCTGTTCATGCGCGCCGAGCTCGCCCGGCCGGGCACGCAGGTGATGTCGAACGAGCAGTTCAACCAGGCGTTCACGATGCACGGCACGATCATGCTGCTGATGTTCGCGACGCCGCTGTTCGCCGGTTTCACGAACTGGATCATGCCGCTGCAGATCGGCGCGCCCGACGTGGCGTTCCCGCGGCTGAACATGTTCGCCTACTGGCTCTACCTGTTCGGCTCGATCATCGCGGTGGCCGGCTTCCTCACCCCGCAGGGTGCGGCGGACTTCGGCTGGTTCGCGTACGCGCCGCTGTCGGACTCGATCCGGTCCCCCGGAATCGGCGCCGACATGTGGATCATGGGCCTGGCGATGTCCGGCTTCGGCACGATCCTCGGTGCGGTCAACTTCATCACGACCATCATCGCGATGCGCGCGCCCGGTCTGACGATGTTCCGCATGTCGATCTTCTGCTGGAACGTCCTGCTGACCTCGATCCTGGTCCTGATGGCGTTCCCGGTCCTCGCCGCCGCGCTCTTCGCGCTGGAGGCCGACCGCAAGTTCGGCACCCACATCTTCGATCCGGCCAACGGCGGACCGATCCTGTGGCAGCACCTCTTCTGGTTCTTCGGTCACCCGGAGGTGTACATCATCGCGTTGCCGTTCTTCGGCATCGTGTCCGAGGTCATCCCGGTCTTCGCCCGCAAGCCGATGTTCGGCTACAAGGGTCTGATCGGCGCGACGATCGCGATCGCGGGCCTGTCGGTCACCGTGTGGGCGCACCACATGTTCGTGACCGGGTCGGTCCTGCTGCCGTTCTTCTCGTTCATGACGTTCCTCATCGCGGTGCCCACCGGTGTGAAGTTCTTCAACTGGATCGGCACGATGTGGAGGGGGTCGCTGTCCTTCGAGACACCGATGCTGTGGACGATCGGCTTCCTGGTGACGTTCGTGTTCGGCGGTCTGACGGGTGTCATCCTCGCCTCGCCGCCGCTCGACTTCGCGGTGTCCGACACGTACTTCGTCGTCGCGCACTTCCACTACGTGGTGTTCGGCACCGTCGTGTTCGCGATGTTCGCCGGCTTCCACTTCTGGTGGCCGAAGTTCACCGGCAAGATGCTGGACGAGCGCCTCGGCAAGATCACCTTCTGGACGCTGTTCATCGGCTTCCACACCACGTTCCTCGTGCAGCACTGGCTCGGCGCGGAGGGCATGCCGCGGCGCTACGCGGACTACCTCGACTCGGACGGCTACACGTCACTGAACATGGTCTCGACGATCGGCTCGTTCCTGCTGGGCCTGTCGATCCTGCCGTTCCTCTACAACGTGTGGAAGACGCACAAGTACGGCAAGAAGATCACGGTGGACGACCCCTGGGGCTACGGCCGTTCGCTCGAATGGGCGACGTCCTGCCCGCCGCCGCGGCACAACTTCACCTCGATGCCGCGCATCCGGTCGGAATCGCCGGCGTTCGACCTCCACCACCCGGAGATCGCCGCCCTGGACTACCTGGGCGACGACAGGCAGACCGTCACGGCGGGCAAGGAGGGTGAGCGGTGAAGTTCACCGGTGCGCTGATGACGCTGGTCGCGCTCTTCATTCTTCCGGTCACCATCATCTACTGGGTGCTCTCGGAAGACCCGACCGGAACCACGGCCCTGGCCCTGGCCTTCGGTCTGTCGATCATGATCGGCTACTACCTCTGGTTCACCGCGCGGCGCAGCGAGCTGCTCCCGTCGGACAACGAAGAGGGCGATGTCGCCGACGACGCGGGCGAACTGGGCTTCTTCAGCCCGCACAGCTGGGCCCCGCTGCTGCTGGCGACCGGCAGCAGCCTGATGTTCCTCGGTGTCATCTTCGGCTGGTGGCTCTGCTACTTCGGTGCCCCGGTCGTCGGAATCGGTCTGTTCGCGTGGGTCTTCGAGTACTACCGCGGAGAGAACCAGAACCAGTGATCCGCTGAGGGGCCTCGGGCCTCGGATCACGAAGGCACGCGCGAGGCCGGTCACCCACACGGGTGGCCGGCCTCGTCCGTTCGGGTTATTCCTGGTCGCAATCGGTCGTACCAGGATGAATTAGCCGTGCCGGCTCGCGCACTTGCGGGGGTGGTGCGGCCTCGGTTCCCGGAGTTGTCACTGTTGTGTGACTGTCTCCGGAATCCGGAACCCCGTGCGCTGAGGGGGCGTCAAAAACAGCGCATACGGTTCGCAGCAGGTCTGCGCAAGCGACAAGGGAGGGATCGCGTGCCCCGCATCACAGGAGCATCGCGTACGGGGGCCGCCAGGCTGGCCGCGGGACTGCTCGTCGTACCGCTGGCATTGCTGACCGCGTGTTCGTCGGACGGCGGCAAGGCCGACCCCAAGGAGACCGGCGGCGCGATATCCGGCGACCCGGTCGGCGGCGGGGGCAAGAACAAGGGCGCGGCACCGCCCGCGGCCCTGGCCATCGCGCCGGCGGACGGCGCGAAGTCCGTGGAGACCGACGGCGCGCTGACGGTCGACGCGACGAACGGCAAGGTCACCTCGGTGACGGTCGCCGACGCCAAGGGCAAGGCCGTCGAGGGCAAGACGTCGGCGGACGGGGCCAAGTGGACCCCGGCGACGCCGCTGGCCAACAACACCAAGTACACGGTCGCCGCGAAGGCCGCGAACGCCGACGGCGTCGAGGTCACCGCGAACAGCAGCTTCACCACCGTGGCGGCGGGCAAGACCTTCGAGTACTCGTACCTGCCGGACGCCGACACCGGCGACAAGCTCGGCGTGGGCACGATCATCTCGGTCAAGTTCAACAAGCCGGTCAAGGACAAGGCCGCGATCGAGCGCAATCTGAGCGTCGTCGCCGAGCCCGCCACCGAGGGCTCGTGGGCCTGGGTCATGGACCACGACGGCAACGAGCGGGTGGACTACCGCCCCAAGGAGTACTGGAAGCCCGGCACGAAGGTGACCTGGAAGGCCAACCTCGCGGGCGCGAAGTCGGCGGACGGCACGTACGGCACCCAGAACCGCGGCGGCACCTTCACCATCGGCGACTCGATCGTGGCGACCGCCGACCTGAAGGCCAAGCAGATGACCGTCAAGAAGAACGGCGAGGTCATCCACACGCTGCCGATCTCCGCGGGCGGTCCGTCGTACGCGACCTGGACCGGCACGATGGTCGTGATGGACAAGGTCGACGGCATCGACATGAACTCCGAGACGGTCGGCCTGCCCGGTGAGTACAACATGCAGAACGTGCGGTACGCCGTGCACATGACGGCCTCCGGCACCTACGCGCACGCAGCGCCGTGGAACGAGGGCAAGTTCGGCAAGCTGAACGACTCGCACGGCTGCATCGGGATGAGCACCGCCAACGCCGGCAAGTTCTTCAACACCGTGAACACCGGTGACGTCATCGAGGTCATCAACGGGACCGAGAAGAAGGTCAAGTACGGCAACGGCTGGGGCGACTGGAACGCGGACTGGGACACCTGGCTGAAGGCGAGCGCGGTGGCCAACCCGGGCGCCACCGTCACGCCGCTGGGCTCCACTTCCTCGTAACCGCCGCACACCTCGCAGTCGTCGGGGCCGCCTCCTGGGGAGGCGGCCCCGACGTCGTTCCGGGCCACGAGGCGCGCCCGCGCATTCGTGTGATTTTTGATCCCTAATGGGTGCATCCCCGATCACTTCTGGTCAATTCAGGTGACACTTGATCAGACAGTGCCCCCTGACGCAGGAGGTTCCGGGTGCGTGCCATCACGGTTCCCTTCGGTCCCCAGCGCCTGCTGCGGCCGATAGCCCTGACGACGGCGGCGATGTTGGCCCTCGGGGGCTGCGCGATATTCGGGACGGACGCCGAACCGGCGCCCAAGCCCACGGTCAGCACCGCCCGGTTCACCATGACGCCGCAGGATGGCAGTGCGGCGGTGCCCCCCGACAGCGTGGTCACCGTCGGCTCCGGCGGCGGTGTGCTCTCCGCCGTCAGCCTGACGGCCGCGGACGGTACGGCCGTTCCCGGCAGCATCAGCCCAGGCGGCGCCTCGTGGCACAGCGAGAAGCCCCTCCAGTACGGCACGACGTACACCGTGCAGGCCACCGCCGTCGACGGCCACGGCCTGACCTCGAACCGCAGTTCCACCTTCACCACGGCCACCCCGACGGCGATCGTGTCCGCCAAGGAGGTGCTGCCGGAGAAGGGCAGCACGGTCGGCATCGGCATGCCGATCAGCATCGAGTTCGACCGGAAGATCGAGGACCCCGCGGTGCGGGCGGCGGTCGAGAAGCGCCTCGTCGTCACCGCCAGCACGCCTGTCGAAGGCGCCTGGGGCTGGGTCGACGAAGAGACCGTGCGCTTCCGCCCCAAGACCTACTGGCCGGCCGGCACCAAGGTGACCGTGTCCAGCGACCTGCACGGCGTGCCCATGGGCGACGGCGTGTACGGCGGGGCGGGCACCGTCACGGACTTCACGATCGGCGACGCGGTCGTCGCCACGGTCGACTCGGGTGCCCACCAGATGACCGTGACGCGGAACGGCGAGGTGCTGCGTACCGTCCCGGTGACCACCGGCAAACCCGGCTTCACCACGCGCGCCGGGACCAAGGTGGTCCTCGGCAAGGAGGAGCACGTCCTGATGGACGGCACCACCGTCGGTATCGCGGCGGGCAGTTCCGAGGGCTACCGCCTCGACGTCTACTGGGCCGCCCGGGTGACCTGGAGCGGCGAGTACCTGCACGCGGCCCCCTGGTCGGTCGGTTCGCAGGGCAGCGCCAACGTCAGCCACGGCTGCGTCGGGATGAGCACCGAGAACGCGCGCTGGTTCTTCGGCGAGGTCAGTGTCGGAGACGTGGTCAACGTCGTGAACACCGGCAGCAGCAAGTCGATGGAGCTGTCCGGCAACGGCTACGGCGAATGGAACATGTCGTTCGACCAGTGGCTCGGGCAGAGCGCCGCGGGCTCGACGACGGCCGAGGCCGCGACGGCGGAGTCCGGAACGGCGGAGGCCGCGACGGCCGCCTGACGGTCCGTCGGGCCGCATCCGGCACGCGGTCGACCCCTGCGCCCGTGGTGGGCGCAGGGGTCGACCGCGTGCCGGCGGGCGGATCGGGCGGATCAGCTCGTGGCGCGGTCGATCGCGGTCTCGAGGACCTGCGGTCCGAACTCGGTGGCGAAGGGTCCGCCTTGCAGGTAACCGAGCACGACGATCGTCCTGCCGGAGCGGATGTAGCCCTCGAAGCCGCGGTACGAGTCGGGGGCGTGGTCCCACTTCCAGATCTTGCCCTGGGTGGCGCCCAGCTGGGTCAGGGACGCCTGCGGGTACCGGGACTGGCAGCTCGCGGCATCCTGGGCGAACCGCGCCTCGGCGGCCTGTGCCTCCGCCTCGGTGGCGAACGTCGCGATGATTTCGTTGACCTGCCCCGACGGCGACGTGTTGTCGCCGAACTGGTAGCTGGTGACCACCAAGTTGGCGGCGGGTGCGTCGCCGCTGGCCGGCCATTGGCCGATGCAGAAGGCCCCGGGGGAGAGCCTGGTCTCCTCGATGGTTCCCGACCACGATCCGGTGGTCCCGAGGCGCTCCTGGTTCCAGGCACTCGGAGCGGTCGGCAGGTCCTCGGCACGCAGCGCCTTCGGGGACAACGGTCCGACCGTCCCGGCCGGGGGGTCGCAGACCAGGTCCGAAAGGCGCAGTCGGTCGGTGGGAACGCCGCTGCCACCGGGCGGCGCGGCCGCGGTCGCCGAACCCGTAGGCGGCAGCGAGGCGTCCGGCGGTACGACTCCGGGAGGGGAGTTCGTCGGCTGCGGCCAATGGCACGCGCCGCCCGCCTTGGAACCGGGCGTGGCCGCCACGTCCCCGGTGGTCTGGCCGTCGGAGCCGCTCAGTGCGACGAACCCGGTCGCGATCAGCCCGACGGCCGCCGCCGCGGCGACGCCCGCCGCCGTGCGTTGGCGCAGCTTGCGTCGGGTGCCCCGGGCGCGGGTGTCGCTCGCCGGCGAGATGAGAACCGCGGGCTCGATGTCGTCGACCAGGCCGCGGAGGCGGCGGTCGAGGTCGTCGGTCATGGTCGTGTCTCCCTGTGTGCGTGCTTGGGTGCGTGCGTGTGCGCGTGTCCGTGCGGGTGTTTGACGGGACGTCAGCGGGCGCTGGAGGCGGCCGGGGCGCTTTCCGGGGCGGTCTCTTCGCCCAGGTGTTCGGCGAGCGCCTGCCGGGCCCGGAAGAGCCGGGTCCGCACCGCCCCCGCCGAACACCCCAGTTCGCGGGCGACCGTCTCGGCGGGCAGGTCGTACAGGTGGAACAGGACGATGACGCGCCGCTGGTCCTTCGGCAGCTTCTGGAGCGCCGCGACCAGGGCCACGTGGTCCGGCCCCAACTCCGGGACCGCGGCCGCGGAGCCGTGCCGGACGTGCGCCCGCCACCGGTTCCGCGCCTTGCGCCACGAACTGACCGCGAGGCGCTGCGCCACCACCCGGACCCAGCCGGCGGGGTCGCCGTCGGCCTGGAGCCGGGTCCACTTGGCCCACGCCCTGGCGTACGCCTCCTGGACCGCGTCCTCGGCGTCGGCGAGGTTGCCGGTCAGGGCGTACACCACCGCGACCATGCGCCGGGCCGTCGCCGCGTAGAACGCGTCGAACTCCGCACGGGCGGTGGCCGCGACGGCCGTCGCCTCGGCGGCGTCCCCGGCCGCGTCGTCGGTGTTCCCGGCGTCCGGCTCCTGCCCGGTGCCGGACGCGGCACCGCGCCCCGCGTCGTCGTCCCTCATCCCCTGCCGACCCTGCCGCATCCTGTGACCCGTCCCCTTGGCGCCTGCTGACGTCCTATGCACGCGGGAGGGAGCACGGATGTTACGCGGTGGCCGGAAAGGCGCTCCCGGGCCCGTCCAGGGCCGCGTGCGGGCACACAAAGGCCGAGGGCCCCACCGGAACTCCGGTGGGGCCCTCGGCCCGCTGATGTGGCGTCAGCAGTCGGATCAGTGGTGGCCGTGGCCGCTCGTGATCTCCTCGTACTCCGAGGCGGTCGGCTTCTCGATCTGCTCGGCGAAGTACCACTGCGACAGGCGCACCCGCAGCTTCTCGCCGGGCTTGAGCTTGCGCGCGACGCCGTTCTCGTCGACCGCGGGGGGCAGTTCGGCCGCGGCCGGCTGCTCGTGCGCGGTGAGGAGGAACCGCTTCTCGGGGTCGAGCGGCTCGTGCACCTCGATGAACTCGCCGTGCGGCAGCTTCTTGATGATGCCGGTCTCGCGGCCGTGCAGGACCTTGTCGCGGTCCCGGCGCTGGAGCGCCATCGCGATCCGGCGGGCCACCACGAAGGCGAGCACCGGTGCCACGAAGAACAGCACGCGCATTGTCCACGTGATCGCGTTGATCGACAGATGGAAGTGCGTGGCGATGATGTCGTTGCCGCCACCGATCCACAGCACCAGGTACATCGCGATCCACGCGGCACCGAGGCCGGTGCGGACCGGCACGTTGCGCGGGCGGTCGAGCAGGTGGTGCTCGCGCTTGTCACCGGTGACCCACGCCTCCAGCCACGGGTACGCGGCGATGAAGGTGAACATGACACCCGGCAGGATCAGCGACGGAACCATCACGTTCCAGCTGATCGTGTGGCCCCAGAGGTTGGTCTCCCAGTTCGGCATGATGCGAAGGGAGCCTTCGAGGAAGCCGATGTACCAGTCCGGTTGGGAACCGGCGGTGATCTGCCCTGGGTTGTACGGGCCGTACGACCAGATCGGGTTGATCTGCACCAGGCCGCCCAGCAGCGCCGTGATGCCGAAGACGATGAAGAAGAACCCGCCCGCCTTCGCGGTGTAGACCGGCAGCAGCGGCAGGCCGACCACGTTCTTCTCGGTCTTCCCGGCACCCGGGAACTGCGTGTGCTTGTGGTAGAAGACCAGGATCAGGTGGACGGTCAGCAGACCGACCATGATCGCCGGGACCAGCAGCACGTGGATCGTGAAGAGCCTGGGCACGATGTCGTGGCCCGGGAACTCCCCGCCGAACAGGAAGAACTGCAGGTACGTTCCGACCAGCGGGATCGCCAGGACCACGCCTTCCGCGATGCGCAGACCCGTACCGGACAGCAGGTCGTCCGGGAGCGAGTAGCCGGTGAAGCCGTTCACCATCGCGAGGATCAGCAGGAGGAACCCGAACAGCCAGTTCATCTCACGCGGCTTGCGGAACGCGCCGGTGAAGAAGATCCGGAACATGTGCACGAACAGCGAGGCCACGAAGATCAGTGCGGCCCAGTGGTGGATCTGCCTTATCGCCAGACCGCCGCGGATGTCGAAGCTGATGTCCAGCGTCGACGCGTAGGCCTCGGACATGTGGATGCCCTGGAGCGGGACGTACGAGCCGTCGTAGACGACCTCGGTCATGCTCGGCTTGAAGAACAGCGTCAGCCAGACACCGGTCAGCAGGATGATGATGAAGCTGTAGAGCGCGATCTCACCCAGCATGAAGGACCAGTGGTCCGGGAAGACCTTGCGCAGGTTCTTCTTTGCGGCGCCGTAGAGGCCCAGGCGCTCGTCGAAGTAGTCGACGGTCTTGGTCGCGGCGTTGTCCGGGACCGGACCTTCCGCCGCCTTGGTGCCGTGCGTCGATGCCATCAGCCACGCTCCCAGAAACTCGGGCCGACCGGCTCGTGGAAGTCGCCGATGGCCTCGAGGAAGCCGTCTTGGTTGACCCTGATCTGCAGCTGCGGCAGCGAGCGGGCGGCCGGGCCGAACACCACGGCGCCGTCGTCCGCGAGGTCGAACGTCGACTGGTGGCACGGGCAGAGCAGGTGGTGCGTCTGCTGCTCGTACAGGCCGATCGGGCAGCCGACGTGGGTGCAGATCTTGGAGTACGCCACGATGCCCTCGTGCGACCAGTCCAGCTGCTTCTGGGACTTGATCTCGTCCGGCTCCAGGCGCACCAGCAGGATGGCCGCCTTGCCCATCTGCGTCAGGTACTCCTCGTTGATCACGGTCCGGCCGTCGATCTCGATCTCCTGGTCGAGACCCTTCGGCTTACCCATGGTCAGCGAGCCCTTGATGATGTGCTCGGGGCGCAGCGGCTCGTGCGTGTTCTCGTTGATGATCAGCGTGTTGCCGCCGTTGAGGCCGTGCCGCTTGTTCTCGCCCCAGAACGTCTCGCGCAGCTTGGTGCCGGGCAGCGGGCCGAGGTCGCGCAGCAGCACGACGCCGGACAGCGGGACGAGCGCCATGGCGCCGATCATCGTGCGGCGGATCAGCGGGCGGCGGCCGATGCCGGAGTCCGCGGCGCCCTGCTGGAACTCGCGGATGGCGGCTTCGCGGACGTCCGGGTCGGAGACCAGGTCGTGGCGCTCCTGGACGATCTCCTCGTCCGTCATCAGCGTGCGCGCCCAGTGGATGGCGCCCGCGCCGATGCAGAACAGCGCGACACCGAGCGTGCAGCCCAGCGCCATGTTGAGCGCGCCGATCTTCCCGAAGAAGAAGATGTCGACGATCTCGTCTTTGTCGATGGCGACGTACGAGGCGATGAAGCCGACCGTCGCCAGCATCGAGATCACGAACAGCAGCGACACCTGGCGTTCGGCGCGCTTGGCGGCCTTCTCGTCGATGTCGGTGCGGCGCGGCTCGTGTTCCGGGAGACCCGGGTCGGCGAACGGGTCGAGAGCCCCGACCGGGGCGTGCGCCGCCGGCAGCTTCTCTTCTGACATGTCCTCGTGGCTACTCACTTGGTCCTGGCCTTGGGGGTACGAGCGGCGATCCAGATGGCGGCGGCGATCAGGAAGCCGAGCCCGAAGATCCACACGAACAGACCCTCGGAGACCGGGCCGAGGCGGCCCAGACCGAGGCCACCCGGGTTGGGCTCGTCCTTCGTCACACCGGTGATGTAGGTGACGATGGCCTTCTTCTGCTCCGGCGGCATGATCGAGTCGGGGAACGAAGGCATGTTCTGCGGGCCGGTCAGCATGGCCTCGTAGATGTGCTTCGGATCGACGTCCTTCAGCGAGGGGGCGAAGCGGCCCTCGGGGAGCGCGCCGCCCTCACCCGAGAAGTTGTGGCACTGCGAGCAGTTCGTGCGGAAGAGCTCGCCGCCCTCCTGGATGTCGCCGTCGAGGGCGTACTCCTCCTCGCGCGGCACCGCCGGACCCGCACCGAGCGACCCGATGAACAGGCCCAGCAGGTCGGCCTGCGCCTGCGTGTAGACGACCGGCTTGCGCGGCGCCTGCGGGCCCTGCTGCTGCATGGGCATGCGCCCGGTCATGACCTGGAAGTCGACCGCGGCGGGACCCACACCGACGAGGGACGGACCGTCGCTCGTGCCCTGGCCGTTGAGGCCGTGGCAGCTCGAACAGCCGCTCAGGTAGAGCTTCTTGCCCTCTTCGATCTTGGCCAGCGCGGTCGGCGCATCCTCGGCCTGGGCCTTCTTGGCGGGCGCGAACGCGGCGTACAGCCCCCCGGTCGCCGCGAGCGCGAAGAGTAGGACGACAAGCGCCGCCAGGGGATGGCGCCGTCGTGCGGAGAGCTTCTTCACCAAAAACCTCGGTTGGTTTCGTCGTTTTTGTCGAGTGGGACCGGGTGCGGCGTCTCTACTTGATGAGGTAGATCGTGGCGAAAAGCCCGATCCACACCACGTCGACGAAGTGCCAGTAGTACGAGACGACGATCGCGCTGGTGGCCTGCTCGTGGGTGAACCGCTTGGCCGCGTACGTGCGGCCGAGGACAAACAGGAAGGCGATCAGACCGCCCGTCACGTGCATGCCGTGGAAGCCTGTGGTCAGGTAGAAGACCGAGCCGTAGGCCGACGAGGAAAGTGTCAGGCCCTCCTTGACCAGCTCGGCGTACTCCATCACCTGCCCGCCGACGAAGATCGCGCCCATCACGAATGTGATCACGAACCACATGCGCAGCTTCTTGACGTCGCCGCGTTCCGCAGCGAAAACGCCGAGCTGGCAGGTCAGCGAGGAGAGCACCAGGATCGTGGTGTTCACCGACGAGAACGGGATGTTGAGCATCTCCGTGCCCTGTTCCCAGATCTCGGGTCCCTGGACCGACCGGATCGTGAAGTACATCGCGAAGAGGGCCGCGAAGAACATCAGCTCCGACGCCAACCAGACGATCGTGCCGATGCTGACCAAGTTGGGACGGTCGACCGCCCCATGTGCGTGCCCGGTTTCTACTGCTGTTGCTGTCGCCACGGCCGCCATTATTGCGGTCGCCGGATCGGGCCGCGCTTCGGGGGGCATCCTTCGGTGAACGTGTCTGAGTCGGGGCGGTGTTCCCGGAGGCCTGTCATTCGGCCAATAGCGCCTAGTAAGGAGCTGTGCGGGAGCAGATCGGGGCCGATTCTGACGTGCTATCAGGGCAAGGGTGAATCTCTCGGTCGGGCGTGCCGAGTAAGCCGAACGAGCGACGCCGGGGGATGCGGGTAGCGTTCGCGGCATGGCCAAGGCAGGGATCGGAAGGCTGTTCCGGCGAAGGCGCGAGGAGCCGGAGCCGCCGCTCGTCGACGACGGGACTCTTGTGGTCGTCGGGGAGAGCTTCGACCCGGCGCGCGCGGACTCCGCGGTGCTCGCCGATCTCGCCGAGGCCGGGGCGGTCCTCGAGGGACGGCAACTGATGCTGCGTCATGTCCTGCGACTGCCGGACGCCGCGGCGGTCGCGGAGGCGGGGCGGATCCTCGCGCCGGACGGGTGGGTGGTGGCGGCGGGGCCGGACGGGTCCACGTACGCGGACCGCCCGCAGCGCGTGACGGCCCTCGAACTCGCGCGCGAGCGCACCCGCATGGCCGGGCTCGCGCAGCGGCTCGGCGGTGACGCGGAGGGCTGGATCCTGCTCGGACGCCCCTGAGCCGACGCCGGATCGCCCGCCGGATCCCCTGCCGGATCGCTTATCGGATTGATCAAGAGCTTGGAGCCGGTGAATCAAGAGGAGTAGCATCCGCGGTGTTGTAACGCGGATCACACCCGGGTGATCGGCCGTCTTGAGACCAGGGCAGGTGGCAATGGCGCACAGCGGCGACACCATGACCGTCCTTGTATACAGCGATGACCGCAACACGCGTCAGAAGGTCATGCTCGCGCTCGGACGCCGGCCCGCCGCGGACGCACCCCGGGTGGAGTACTTCGAGTGCGCCACCGAGCCGGCCGTCATCGCCAAGATGGACAAGGGCGGCGTGGACCTGGTGATCCTCGACGGCGAGGCGGCCCCCGCCGGAGGCATGGGCATCTGCCGCCAGCTCAAGGACGAGATCTACCGCTGCCCGCCCGTGCTGGTCCTGGTCGGCCGTCCGCAGGACGCCTGGCTGGCCACCTGGTGCCGGGCCGACGCGGTCGTTTCGCACCCGCTCGACCCGGTGACGCTGGCCGCGTCGGCGGCCGAGCAGCTCCGTACCCGCGCGGCGGCACGCGCCGCGGTGTAGGGCGTGTCCGGGGGACACACACCGGGCGGCGGCCGTGGCCGGATGTCGTCATACGGACAGGCCGGAATTCCGTTGCCGTGCGCGGCTACGCTGAGTCCGACCTGATCGGACACGTCAGCGGGAGCGGACCATGGGCGCCTCGGCCTCGGTAGCGGTGAACAGCACCACCTCCGGGCAGGCTCGTTCCTGGCCCGACGTCCTGTCCGTCCTGATGCGCCGCGAGGACCTCGACGCCGGCACCACGGCCTGGGCGATGGACCAGATCATGAGCGGCGAGGCCACGCCGGTGCAGATCGCCGCCTTCGTGGTCGCGCTGCGCGCCAAGGGCGAGACGGTCGACGAGGTCACCGGCTTCGTCGAGGCGATGTACGCGCACGCGGTGACCATCGAGGTCCCCGGCCCCATCGTCGACGTCGTCGGCACCGGCGGCGACCGCGCCCGTACCGTCAACATCTCCACGATGTCGGCCATCGTCGTCGCGGGCGCGGGTGCCACCGTGGTCAAGCACGGCAACCGCTCGGCGTCGTCCGCGAGCGGCGCCGCCGACGTCCTCGAAGCCCTCGGGGTGTCCCTGGACCTGACCCCCGAGCAGGTGGCGCAGACTGCGGTCGAGGCCGGTGTCACGCTGTGCTTCGCGCAGCGCTTCCACCCGGCGCTGCGGCACGCGGCCCAGGCCCGGCGCGAGCTCGGCGTGCAGACGACGTTCAACATCCTTGGCCCGCTGACGAATCCGGCCCGCGCGCCGTACACCGCGATCGGCGTCGCGGACGCGCGCATGGCGCCTCTGATGGCGGGCGTACTGGCCCGGCGCGGGACGTCGGCGCTGGTGTTCCGGGGTGACGACGGCCTCGACGAGCTGACCATCACGACGACCTCCAAGGTGTGGGTCGTCCGCGACGGCGAGGTCCACGAAGACCGCGTCGACCCGCGGGACTTCGGTATCGAGCTGGTGCCGATCGAGGCGCTGCGCGGCGGCGACGCGGCGTTCAACGCGGACGTCGCGCGCCGGCTGCTGGCGGGGGAGCGCGGGCCGGTGCGGGACGCGGTGCTGCTCAACTCGGCGGCGGCGCTCGCGGCGCTCGGTCCCGGGCACGGTCCGCTGAGCGAACAGCTCGCGTCGGGCATCGAGCGGGCGGCGGACGCGATCGACTCCGGCAAGGCGCAGGCGGTCCTCGAGCGGTGGGTGGAGACGACGCGCTCGTTCGGCTGAACCGCGGACCACTTGCCGGGCTGCCCGTCCCACGGACGGGACGCCCGGCGTCTCACGCCCCTTCAGAGTGCCGTCTCGTATGCCAAGACGGCGCATATCCGTGTTGAGAGACCGGCGATCCTGCGGTAATAATTCCTTCCAGGTCACGAGTGACAGCGTTTTGGCCCCGGCTTGCTGTCCGGCAACCCTCCTCCGCGGTGGGGTGCCCCGGGTGATGACCAGGCCGGACACAAAGGTGCTCCGGCAAGCGCGGACCTCCACGAGCCACGGCATCCGGGGTCCCCAGCCCTGGAGAGTCAGCCATGACTGCTGTCGCATTCGCCCCGGCTTCGTCGCTTTCGTCCGCCGAAATCGACGCTTCGGCCTGTCCTCCCCCGCTCCCGGTCGTGGGCCGCGACGTGCGGGTGCCGCTGGTGACCGGCGGCGAAGCGGAGTACGCCGCACTCGACTACGCCGCCAGCGCACCCTGCCTCCAGCGCGTGTGGGACGACGTCAGTGCCTACCTGCCCTACTACGGCAGCGTGCACCGCGGCGCCGGCTACCTGTCGCAGCTGTCCACCGACCTGTACGAGCGCAGCCGCGCGACGGTCGCCGAGTACGTGGGCGCGCGGGCCGACGACGTCGTCCTGTTCACCCGGGGGACCACCGACTCGCTGAACCTGCTGGCGTCCGTACTGCCGTCCGACACGCATGTGTTCGTGTTCGAGACCGAGCACCACGCGGCGCTGCTGCCGTGGCGGCGCACCGCCGACGTCACCCATCTGGCCGCCCCGTCGAGCCACGCCGAGGCGGTCGCGGCCCTCGACGCCGCCCTCGCCGCCGACGGATGCGACGGGCCGCGCCTGGTGTGCGTGACCGGCGCGTCGAACGTCACCGGGGAGCTCTTCCCGGTGCGCGAACTGGCCCAGGTCGCCCACCGGCACGGCGCGCGGATCGTGCTGGACGCCGCGCAGCTGGCACCGCACCACCCCGTCTCGCTCGCCGCGCTCGACGTGGACTGGGTCGCCTTCTCCGGACACAAGCTGTACGCCCCGTTCGGCGCTGGGGTGCTCGCCGGGCGCGGCGACTGGCTCGCGGACGCCGAGCCCTACCTCGCCGGGGGCGGCGCCAGCCGCTCGGTCACCGCGGACGCCGTCGAGTGGAACTCCGGTCCGGCCCGGCACGAGGCCGGATCGCCGAACGTGATCGGCGCGTACGCGATCGCCTCCGCCTGCCGGGCGCTGGCCGACGCCGGCCTCGACACGCTCGCGGCCCGCGAGGACGCGCTGCTCGCCCGGCTGCGGGCGGGGCTCGCGGACATTCCCGAGGTGCGCACGCTGGACCTCTTCGGCCCCGACTCCGCCCGGGTCTCGGTGCTGTCGTTCGTCGTCGAGGGCTGGAACAGCTCGCGGTTCGCCGCGGCGCTGTCCGCGGAGTACGGCATCGGCGTGCGCGACGGCCTGTTCTGCGCGCACCCGCTCGTACGCCGTCTGCTCGGCGGCCGTGAGGACGCGCCGACCGAGTGCGGTGCGCCCGACGCGCCGTCGGGCGAGCAGAACCTCAACGCGATCCGGGTCAGCTTCGGGGCGGGGACGCCGGACGAGCACGTCGACCGCTTCGTGGACGCCGTACGGGAGTTGGTGCGGCGCGGGGCGAAGTGGACGTACCGCACCGACGGCGGCCGCTGCGTGCCCGAGTCGGACCCGCGCGGCCCGGCGGTGCTCTGACGCGCGGCGGCGACCCGGCCGACCCGACCGGGCCGACCTGACCGGTCCGTTCTAGAAGCCGTCGTCGAGGCCGATCGCGAAGGCGGCCTCCAGGTCGTGCTTCGAGTAGGTCCGGAACGCGATGTGCGTCGCGGTGTGCAGGACGCCCGGCACCTTGTTGAGGCGCCCGGGGATCACATCCGCCAGTTGGTCGTGCTCGCGCACCCGGACCATGGCGACCAGGTCGAACTCGCCCGTCACCGAGTACACCTCGCTCACGGCGTCGATCGCGGTGATCGCCTCGGCGATCTCGGGGATGCGGTCGACGGCTGCCTTGACGTGCACGATCGCGGTGATCACAGCGGCGGCCTCTCCTCGGTCGGTGCGGGGGTACGAGCCTATCTGGCCCCGGTCATCCGTTCGGCCCCGACGGTGTTCCCGGCGGAGGGTACGTCGGCGGGGGCGGAATGGCGGGTGCGGTGGGCAGGGCGTGGACGAGCGGTTCGGCCGCGGGCGCACCGGGCGCACCGGGCACGCCGGGCACGCCGGGCGCGTAGACGCCGACAGGCGCACGCGGGGCGCGCCGGCGGTGATAGAGCGCCCAGGCGTAGACGAACCCCGCCGCGAAGCCCACCAGATGGGCCGAATAGGCGACATCGGCATCGCCGTTGACGCCTACACCCTGGAAGTACAGCCATTGCAGTACGAAGTAGAAGCCCAGCACGGCCCACGCGGGGAAGCGCAGCGGCAGGAACAGCAGCAGCGGCACGAGGCTGGTGACGCGTGCCTTCGGATACAGGTAGAGGTACGCGCCGAGCACCGCCGCGATCGCCCCCGACGCGCCCACCAGGGGTTGCGCCGAGCCGGGGTTGAGCAGCGCGAAGCCGTACGTCGCCAGGTACCCGGCGGCCAGGTAGAACAGCGTGAAATGGCCCCGGCCCATGCGGTCCTCGACGTTGTTGCCGAAGACGTACAGGTAGAGCATGTTGCCGATGAGGTGCACCCAGCCGCCGTGCATGAACATCGCGAACAGCACGGACAGCGCGGGGATCTTGTCGGGATCGGCGGCGGTCGTGCAGCGCACCGGGCCCCGTTCGGTGGCCACGAGGTCGGGCGGGTCGACGATCCCGCCGCCGCCCACGAGTTCCTTGGGGATCGCCCCGTACTCGTAGTAGTAGCCGTTCTCGGCGCACACGCGCGCCTCGGGGTCCATGGTGCCGCTCCCGAACCCGGAGAGCGGGCTCACGAGGAAGATCACCACGTTGAGGACGATCAACGCGTAGGTGACCACCGGGGTGCGGCGCGCGGCGTTGTCGTCGTGAACGGGGAGCAGCATGTCCCTATCGTCACGTGATGACCGGTTCTTGGCCTGGCAAGTGGGGCGGTCAGACCGCCTGAGGTTCACCCGGATGGCCGGTGCACCGGAGCAGACCGGACAGGTCGTGCACTCCGGCGCGACGCAGGCGCGCGATGAGCGCCCGCAGGATGTGGGCGGTGGCGCGGGCGTCCGCGGTGGCCCGGTGCGTCGACGGCGCCGGCGACTCGAACAGACCGGCGAGCGTGGCCAGTTTGTAGTTGGCGACCTCTCCCCGCGAGACCAGCGCGCGGGCGAGCTCCAGCGTGTCGACCACCACCAGGTGCGGCCACGACTCGCCGCACGCCGCACACGCCGCACGCAGGAACCCGATGTCGAACGGCGCGTTGTGGGCGACCAGCACCGCGTCCCGGGCGAACTCGTGGAAGGCGGGCAGGACCACGTTCAGCGGCGGGGCGTCCGTGAGCATCGCGTCCGATATACCGGTCAGCCCGGTGATGAACGCCGGGACGGGTACGCCCGGGGCGACCAGCGTGGCGAACTCGCCGAGCACGTCGCCGCCGCGCAGGCGCACCGCGGCGATCTCCGTGATGCGGTCGCGCTCCGCGTCGAGGCCGGTCGTCTCCAGGTCGACGACCACGAAGACCTGCCGGTCCAGCGGCGTGCCGCGGTCCCAGCGGCCGGACGCGTTTCGCACCGCGCTCGCCGGTTCGGTACTGTCCCGCGCGGGCACGCCGGACCACGGCGGTGCCGCATCGCATGCCCCGGTTTGTGGCACGGAGAGTGGCGCTGACGGGCCGGGTACCTGGCTGCTCATGCCACGGACGGTACGGATCCGCCCTGACACCGGCGCAGGCGCCCCTCCCGAACAGCCGTCCGCCGCACGGCTGCGGGCGCGTGGTGCGCGTCCCTGAACAGCCTCGGAGAGGAACCACGCATGTCGATCCCGGCCCCCAGCGAGACGACCCGTTGGCGCTGCTCGCTGTGCGGCAACCTGACGCGGTTCGACGTGACCCGAACGACCCGGGCGGTGGAGTTCGTCCACCTCGACCTCGCCGGTGAACCGCGTGTCGACGAGCGCGAGATCCTCGAGGACACCATCGAGTCCGTGCGCTGCCGCTGGTGCAACGCGACCGACTCGGTGCAGCTCGTGGCCCGCCCCGGCGCGGAGGACGGCGAGACGCCGGAGAGCTGACCCGGACCGCGGTTGCGGGAGCGGCCACTTCGCGGAGCGGCCGGGGAAGGGCAAGGCACTGCCCGGCGTTGCACCGGTGGCCGCCGCCAACACGCCGGGGGACCACCGCAAGTCGGCGGGTCCTGCGAAGCATCGGCGTGGGCGCGTACGGCCGTATGGGTGTACGCGGTGCGGGTGCCGGCCCGCCGCCGGGGCGGATCCGGCCGAACGCGCGCGATGCCGCAGGCCCGACGGCTTCCGCGCGGAGGCACGGCGTGCTCGCGTACGCGGACCTCTGACCCCTGTCCGCGCTCCCCGCCCTCCACTCGCAACCTCTGGGTTGGTATGTCGGACTGGGCCGCTTGACTGCGCGTCGGCTCCGGTGTGCTCGCCGGATGTGGCAGTTTGGGGTGGCGGGGTTTGTCCGGCGCGCGGCACGCTTGCGGGCCGGACCCGTACCGGGACACGGTCGCGCACGTGGATTGTGCATCGGTTCGGCATCGGCGCGGGGAGGCGTGTCCGGCTGTCCGGGTGGGCAGGCCATGATCAGGAGCACAATCGAGCAGCCTGGGGCGGGGAGACCGGGCCGATACGGAACCGGAGGACCTGTGGGCGAGTCGGACACACGCGCGGAACCGGGGCACGCTGCCTGCGGCTCCGGCACGTCCGCGCCCGAGTCCTCCGACTCCTGGGCACGGGCTTCCGAGGAGCGGTCCGGGACTCCGGGGAATCCGGGGGCCGCCAAGCCGACCTGGGAGCACGCGGACGTCCCCGCCCCGCTGAGCACGGACCGCCTCCGCGGTCCGCTCGGCAGCGCCCTCGCCCCGGCTGAAGGCGATGCCGCCACCCCTGCGGGTGAAAGCCAGGAACGGCCCGAGGCCGCGGCGACGCCCGCGGGTCCGGTCGAGATCCCGAGGCCCCTGAGCGGAGAGCGTGCGGACCAACTTGCCGGAGCGGACCGGCTCGCGGGCCCGGTCGCGGTCGCCGCGGGCGACGAACTGGTCGTCGCCGGTCACGTCGGCGCCCCGCACGAACACCCCTTTCCGGGCCGCCCGGGCGCGCGAGAAGCAGGCGGCCCCGAGGGTATGTGGAGCGCTTTCACGGTGCCGGTACGCCGCGGCGACGCGTCGCCGAACGGCGGGAGCGGCGGGAACGGCTACGAGGACGGCGCGGCCGGGCCCGGTGCCGCCGAAGCGGCCGACGTCGGCGGCGGCCGCACGCCGGGTGAGACTCCGGGCGAAACGACCTCGGGTGCCGACGGTTCGGCCGACCCCTATGTGCCGGGTGGCAACGGCTACGCAGGCTCTGCGGTCGGCGGCGAGGCGTCGTCCGGCGTGGTGAACGACGCCCGGGGCGGCGGCGCGGGCGCGCAGCAGCCGCCTGTGGGCGATCCGCGGAGCGGCGGTTCCGCGTACGACGACGATCCGCTGCTGCGCGCGGCGCTGTCCGGCGGGCGGCATGCTCCGGCGAACGGCGCCGACACGGCGGACGGCGGGAGTTCGCCGTACCGCACGGCGTCCGCAGGCGAGGCCGGGGACGACTCGGACGGCGAAGAGAGTTCTGGGGCCGACGCGAACGCCGATGCCGCGAACGAGTCCGCGTCCGACGCCGTGTCCGTGCCGGAATCCGAGACCGACGCTGACACCGATGCCGACACCGATGCCGACACGCACGCCGACGCCGACGCCGATGCCGACCGCGACGCGGCCCCGCGCGGGCCGCTGCCCGACGGGGTGCGCCAGCGGGTGATCGCCCTCGCCGCGGACGGCCTCGGCGCCATGACGGCCGATGAGATCCCGGTCCCGCTGCGGCAGTTCGCACGATTCACCCCGTCGCGACGGGCCAAGCTCGCGGCCACGCCGCTCGCCGGCGTGCTGGAGAACGACCCGGTGTTCCGGCAGCGGATAGCGGAGCGCCTGCGCCGCGGCCTGCCAGACCTCGCGGCGGCCCTGGACGCGGGACGCCCGCCCGCCGCCGCCGACCCGCTGGATGTGGCCGCCGCCGCGTACCTCCTGCGGCCGCCCGGGTGGGTCGCGCTGCTCGACACCGCGGGACAGGCCGCCGAACGAGCGGCCCAGGACCGGGCGGGCGCCGAGGCCGCCGCCGTGGTCGACCGGCTGGAGTCGGAGTTGGGCGCGCTGCGCTCCGCCGCCCGGGTCGAGCAGGAGAAGCTGCGGGCCGACCTGGAGGAGGCCCGCAAGGAGGCCGAGCAGTTGCGCCGGCAGGTCCGCGGCCTCCAGGGCGGCGCGAAGCACGCCGAGAAGGAGGCGAAGCGCGCCCAGGCGGAGTTGGAGACCGTGCGCACCGAGGCGCAGGCCGCGATCGCCGCCGCGGACAAGGAGACACGCCGCCTGCGCAGCAGAGTCACCGAGGTGGAGTCCGCGCTGGAGGCGAGCCGCCGGGCCGCGCGCGAGGGCCGCAGCATGGAGGACACGCGCGTACGCCTCCTCCTCGACACGGTCCTCGAAGCCGCCCAGGGCCTGCGCCGCGAACTGGCCCTGCCGCCGGTCGGGATCCGTCCCGCCGACACGGTCGACGCCGTCGAGCCCGAGGGGGCGAGCCCCAAGGACATCGCCAAGCGCGCACTGGAAGGCGACGACCCCGCGCTCCTGGACCAGTTGCTGAGCCTGCCGCAGGCGCACATGGTCATCGACGGCTACAACGTCACCAAGACGGGTTACCCGTCGCTCGCTCTTTCGGAGCAACGCGTACGCCTGCTCGGGGGACTTGCGGTCATCGCCGCGCAGACCGGTGCCGAGGTCACCTGCGTGTTCGACGGCGCGCAGTTGGACGCCCCGGTGCTGCTCGCCCCGCCGCGCGGTGTGCGGGTGCGCTTCAGCAAGGCGGGGGAGACCGCGGACGAGCTCATCCGCCGCCTCGTGCGCGCCGAACCGCCGGGCCGTCCCGTGATCGTCGTCTCCTCGGACCGCGAAGTCGCCGACGGCGTAAGGCGGGCGGGTGCGCGCCCGGTGCCGTCGACGATGCTGCTGCGCCGGCTCGCCCGCGGCTGACCGCCGCGCCGCGATGCTCGATGCGCCCCATCTCGACCGGCGTGGTTGACATGTGACGTTGTGTCAGTGCCCGTCCCTACCGTGTGTTCCAGGAGCAACCGCTCCATCGCAGCTCCATCGGAACGCAACGGAAGAGGTGGACGACCATGCGGGTCTGCTGCCGTACGTGCCGTGCCCGAGGTCCGGCGTGTGCTGATTGTGTGGTCCCTCAAATTCTCGACGATAAATCGGACTTTTCGCCCGAGGCGTCGGAATCCAACGAGTCGGTTCCGGTGTGCCGACACACCGTAGTGGATGTGGGATATCCCACAAAGCGCCGTAACGACACCGATACGGGTGATTCGCCCGTAGGGCGGAATTCCGGAATTACCGGGTGCCTGGAGCTCTCCCCGGAAACCGTCGACCGCATAGCCCTGCTCGCCGAAGCGGGTCTGTGCAGCCCCCTTCGATACGTCCCTGACCTGCGCGAAGATCCGCCGAAGCCGACTCCTCCGGAGCCGCGTCCGGCGGCCGCCGAGCCGCCCGCACAACGTCGGAAACCACCGCGAAAGTATGAACAGATGGTCGCTCTCTGATCACGTTCGGTGGAGCCGTAAGCGTTAATCACGAGAACTCTTGTAAAACTTCGGCGATTGATTTGAACGGATCAAGCTCGGGTCACTAATGTCTCGGGCTGAGTACCCGCAATGTCGATCGTCCAGCCAGGGCGGCGGCGGGGACTCCCGCCGAGTCCGGCGAAGCCGCGAGGCCGAGTCGGAGCCGGGGAACCATTCCCCGTGGGGTGAATCGACACGAAGTCGGTGTCGTAGGGCGTCTCTTCCGGCCCGAACCCGTCAGCTCACCCGGTAGGCGGGCGTAGGAAGAAGGAGTACCCCTGCGTGGCGTCCCACCGACGGCCAAAGAAGCCGAGCAAGACGCGCGTCGGCGTGCTCACCGCCGCTGCGGCCACCGCGGTGGCGCTCTCGCCGGGCATGTCCCAGGCGGACCCGGCGCCTTCCAAGGACCAGGTCAGGGCTCAGATCAATGAGCTGACCCACCAGGCCGAGGTCGCGACCGAGGAGCTCAACGGCTTCCAGGAGAAGACCGAGCTGCTGCAAGGCCAGGTCTCGCAGATTCAGGAGCGGATCGCCCAGGAGCAGTCGGACCTCATTTCCCTGCAGAGCACGATGGGGGTGATCGCCAGTGCGCAGTACCGCAACGCCGGCGTCGACCCCACGCTCCAGCTCATGCTGTCGGAGAAGCCCGACGAGTACCTGAGCAAGGCCGCCGCGCTGGACCAGATCACCGCGCAGCAGGCCGCCTCGATCGAGCAGATCCAGGCCAAGAAGCGCACCCTCGACCAGGAGCGCGCCGAGGCCTCCACGAAGCTCGGGGAACTCGAGGACACCCGCAAGAACCTCTCGGCCAAGAAGGCCGAGGTCGAGAAGAAGCTCCAGCAGGCCCAGGCCCTGCTGAACACGCTGACCGAGGCCGAGCGCGCCGCGATCCTCGCCGAGGAAGGCCACGGCGACACGATCGAGGCCGACGACCGCGCGTCGCGCGACGAGGCACGTACGCCGCCGACCACCACGAAGCCTTCTCCGACCACCACCAAGCCCGCGGTCGAGACCCCCAAGGTCACCGTCCCGGTCAGCGGCCGGGCCGGCGCCGCCGTCGCGGCCGCCGCGTCCAAGGTCGGCAAGCCGTACGTGTACGGCGCGACGGGCCCCAACTCCTTCGACTGCTCGGGCCTCACCGGCTGGGCGTGGAAGCAGGCCGGCGTCTCGCTGCCGCGCACCTCGCAGTCGCAGGCGAGCGCGGGCCGCAGCGTCCCGGTCGACCAGATCCAGCCCGGCGACCTGGTGATCTACTACAGCGGCATGTCGCACGTCGGCATCTACGCCGGCGGCGGGCAGATCATCCACGCTCCCAAGCCCGGTACCAACGTGCGCTACGCGCCGCTGCACTCGATGACGGTCGTCAAGGTCGTCCGCCCCTCCTGACGCACCGGACGAAGCACCGGACGCAGGCCGAACCTCCCGGTCCCCACGCCGGGAGGTTCCCCCGTGCGCGGCACTCGGCGGGTGGCCCGGAGCGCGGTCTCGTACGATCGGTCCGTGGACGACCGGAGCCCTAGGGCGCGACGGATCCCGCGGTGGCTCCTGGTTTTCGCGGCAATTTGCGCCGCGATATCCACCGGAATCGCCCTGGGAGTCATCGGGCTGGGCTCGGACGGTTCGAGCGGCGGGCCCGCTCCCGGCACGAGCCCGTCCCCGGCGGTGCAGGCCGCCGACCTGCCGGCGGGCCAGGAGAAGCACACCGACCCGCGCAACGAGGCGATCGCCCGGCTGCTGGAGCGCCGTGCGACGGCGATGCGGACCCACGACCGCGCCGCCTACCTGGCGACGATCGACCCGGGCGCCAAGGCCTTCCACGACGTGCAGGCGGCGGCGTTCGACAACGCGGCGCAGATCCCGTTCGCGTCGTGGGACTACGAACTGGTCGCCGCCGACGCGTTCACCCTTCCGGCGCAGCGTCTCGCGACTTTCGGGGGCACCACGGTGTTCACCGCGCAGGTCGACCTGACGTACCGCATCGACGGTTTCGACAGCGCGCCCGTGCGCAGCCCGCAGTACCTGACGTTCGTGCTCCGCGACGGCGCCTGGCTGATCGCCGCCGACACCGACGGTGCCGACCAGGGCATGGGCGGCGCGGTGCAGGTCTGGGACCTCGGGCCGGTCTCGGTGCTGCGCGGCGACTCGGGCATCGTGCTCGGCGTCGGCGACAAGACCGACCTGCGGTCCTACCAGAAGGACATGGACGTAGCGGTGCCCGACGTCCACAAGGTGTGGGGGCGCGCGTGGGCCGGGAAGGCCGTCGTGATCGTCCCGGCGAACCAGGAGCAGATGGCCCGGCTGCTCGGGGCCGAGCCGCAGAAGTACGTGCGCATCGCGGCGGTGACCACCGGCGAGCGCGGCGCCGACACCGAATCGGCCGCCGCCGACCGGGTCATCGTCAACCCGGACGCCTTCCGCGAACTCGGCGCGGTCGAGCGGCGCGTCGTCATGACCCACGAGATCACCCACGTGGCGAGCCGCGCGTTCACCCGCAATTGGACCCCCACGTGGCTGTCCGAGGGCTTCGCGGACTACGTGGGGTACCTCAACTCGGGCCAGACCATCCGCAGCGCCGCCCCGGAGCTCCGGCGCGACGTCCGCGAGGGGCGCGTGCCCCAGACGCTGCCCACGGACGAGCAGTTCGAGACGACGCAGGAGGCGCTGCCGCAGGCGTACGAGATGGGCTGGCTCGCCTGCCGGATGATCGCCGAGCGCTGGGGCGAGGAGAAACTGGTCGAGTTCTACCGCGCGGTCGGCGAGGCGCCGTCGGACGGTGCGGGGCAGCCGGACCAGAAGAGCCGCCTCACGAGTGCGTTCGTGTCGGTCCTGCGGATTTCGCCGGCGGAGTTCACGACGGAGTGGGTGGCGTACGTGCAGGAGCAGGTGAAGTAGCGGGCGGTGGGGCGAGCCACGCGACGGGGAAGCAACGGGGAACGGGACGGGGAGGGAAGCCGGCCGATGTCCGGTCAGAAGGTGCTGGTGGTCTGCCTCGTGGTGACCGCCGTCGTGCTGCTGGTTGCGGTCGCGCTGACGACGCCGTGGCGACCGCTGCCCGACATCCCCGGCGGTGCCACGGCGCCCGACGCGGCCCGCGACTTCACCGCCGCGGAGATCGCCCGGGGGCGGGAGCTTGCCGACCACGCCCGGCCGCCCGCGTACCTGTCCATGGCCCTGGGCCTCGTCGTCGCGCTGCTGCTCGGCCTGACCCCGCTCGGCGCCCGGCTGGTCGGCGCGGTCGCCCGTCCGCTCGGCGGCGGATGGGTGTGGCAGGTCCTGCTCGGCGGGCTGGTGCTGCTGCTGATCGGCCGCGTGGTGGCGCTGCCGTTCGACGCGCGCCTTGAGGTGGTGCGCCGCAGGTACGGGCTGTCCGTGCAGACCTGGTCCGGCTGGTGGCTCGACGCCGCCAAGGGCTTCGCGATGTCCGCGGCGCTGGTGCTCGGCATCGCGCTGGCGCTGTTCGCCCTGGTACGCCACTGGCCGCGCGCCGCCTGGCCGATCGCCGCCGGGGCGGGTGCGCTGCTCGTGGTCGCGATCTCGTTCCTCTACCCCCTGCTGGTGGAGCCGGCCTTCAACAAGTTCCACTCGATGCCCGAGGGCCAGCTGCGCACGTCGCTGCTGGAACTGGCCGCGAAGGACGGCGTACCCGTCGACGACGTGCTCGTCGCCGACGCGTCCCGGCGTACCACCGCACTCAACGCCTATGTCTCCGGCTTCGGTTCGACGCGCCGCATCGTCGTCTACGACACGACGCTGACGAGCGCGTCGCCGCGCGAGATCGAACTCATCGCCGCCCACGAACTCGGCCACGCCAAGCGCAACGACGTCCTGCACGGCACGCTGATCGGTGCCGCGGGCATGGCGGCCGGGGTCTGTGTGATCGGCCTGCTGATGACCTGGCGGCCGCTGCTGAACCGGGCGGGTGCGGACAGTGCGGGCGATCCGCGTGCCCTGGCGCTGCTGCTCGCGGTCGTCGCGGTGGTCACCACGCTCTCCGGGCCCGCGCAGATGCTGATCAGCCGCCGCCTGGAGGCCCGCGCCGACGTCCACGCGCTCGACCTGACCCGGGACCCGGACGCGTTCGTGGCGATGCAGCGGCGGCTCGCCCTCGCGAACCGCTCGAACCTCACCCCGAACCCGGTGCTCCATGTGCTGTTCGGGTCGCATCCATCGACCGCGGAGCGGATCGCGCTGGCTCGGGACTGGGCGAAGCTGCAAGGGGTTCCGGAGCCGGCCAGTCCTCGGCCCTGAAGGGCGGCCGGGCGGCCCGCCACAGGCGTACGGCCGACAACACCGCGGCCGACACCAGCAGGGTGTTGCGGGCCAGCAGGACCGCGACCGCCTGCGGCTCGCCGGCCATGAGCCAGCCGAACCACACCGGGAACTCCCAGGTCGTGAGCGGCACGGCGAGCAGGATGAGTGCGGCGACCGGGCGCTGCGTCGTCTCGCGGCGGGTGAGGCAGACGGCCGCGAGCCCGATCAGCCACACCATGTACTGCGGGCTCAGCACGCGGCTGGTGACCACGAAGAGCAGCACGGCCGTGAGCGCGGCGTCGAAGGGCGTCGCCGGCGTCCACCGCCGGGCACACGCACGCCAGACGAGCAGCCACACCATCGCGAGCGCGCTGGCCGCGAGGCTGATGCGTCCCACCAGGTCGACATGCGGGCCCAGGAACTCGATCGAGCCGTAGTTGAACTTGACCTCTCCCGACCACCCGTGCGGTCGGGCCAGGTGGAACGGCGTCGAGAACACCGACTCGATCTCGATGCCGCGGTCCCGCTGCGCGGTCAGGAAGCCGAACGCCCCCGGCAGCGCGGCGGCGAAGCCCAGCGCCAGCGCCCCCGCGCCGATCACCGTCCACAGCAGCGTCTCGGCGAACCGTCGCCCGCGCGGCGCGCCGATCAGCAGCAGCACGGGCCACACCTTGACCGCCGCCGCGACACCGGTGAGCAGGCCGCTCACCTTCGGGCTGCGCGCGGCCGCCGTGAGCGCCGCGACCGCGAGCGCGGTGACGAACAGGTCGTAGCGCGACAGGATCATCGGCCCCAGCATCGGTACCGCGGCCACCCACATCGCGGGGCCGAGCACCGAACGCCCGCGCAGCAGGCAGGCGAACGCGACGCCGTCCGCGATCACCATCAGCACGAAGAACGCGTGCGAGTACGACAGCGGGACCATCAGCATCGGCAGCAGCAGGACCCCGGCCGCCCCGGGCGGGTACTGCCACATCACGTCGTCGACCGGGAACGTGCCCGAACGCAGGATCTCGGCCCAGGGCGCGTAGATGTCCGAGACGTCGCTGGTGACGATCGCGTACGGGTTGTACAGCACGCCCAGCGTCACGAGCAGCAGCCATGTTCGCGTCAGGACCCAGGCGGCGGTGGCGCTCCAGCGGGATTCCCGGCTCATGCTCTCCCTCGGCGGGGTCGGGGGCGTGCGCGCCACCGTACCGTCTGAAATCATCTCGACCCGATGACAAGCGTGCGCAGGACCCTGATCGTCACCAACGATTTTCCGCCGCGGCCGGGCGGTATCCAATCGTTCGTCCATTCGATGGCGTTGCGGCTGCCCCGGGACGGCGTGGTCGTGTACACGTCGTCCTGGAAGGACAACACCGAAGTACGCGCGTTCGACCGCGAACAGCCGTTCCCCGTGGTCCGTGACGCCACCAAGATGATGGTGCCCAATCCGTGGGTCTTCCGCCGCGCAAAGGACATCGCGCGCGCCGAGAAGTGCGACGCGGTGTGGTTCGGGGCCGCCGCGCCGCTCGGCCTGATGGGTGTCGGGCTGCGCGAGGCGGGCGCGTCACGGCTCGTCGCCACGACGCACGGGCACGAGGCGGGCTGGGCGCAACTGCCGGTCTCCAGGCGGCTGCTGCGCCGGATCGGCGACAGCGTGGACACGGTCACCTATCTGGGCGAGTACACGCGCTCGAAGATCGCGCCCCAGCTGAGCCCCGAAGCGGCCGCGCGCATGGTGCAGTTGCCGCCCGGCGTGGACGAGACCGTCTTCCGGCCGGGCGTGGGCGGCGCCGACGTGCGCGCGCGGTACGGGCTCACCGACCGCCCGGTCGTGGTGTGCGTGTCGCGCCTGGTGCCGCGGAAGGGCCAGGACACGCTGATCCGGGCCATGCCGGAGATCCTGCGCCGGGTGCCGGACGCCGCGCTGCTGGTGGTCGGCGGCGGCCCGTACCGCGGCGACCTGGAGAAGCTGGTCGACGAGGTGGGCGTACGTGCGTCCGTGACGTTCACCGGACCGGTGCCGTGGTCCGAGCTGCCCGCCCACCACGAGGCGGGCGACGTGTTCGCGATGCCGTGCCGCACCCGGCGCCGCGGGCTCGACGTGGAGGGCCTGGGCATCGTCTACCTGGAGGCGTCGGCGGTGGGGCGCCCGGTCGTGGCGGGTGACTCCGGCGGCGCGCCCGACGCGGTCCTCGACGGCGAGACGGGCTATGTCGTCGACGGGCGGTCGACCGGCCAGACGGCGTCGCGGGTGGCCGAGCTGCTGCTCGATCCGGTGAAGGCGAAGGCGATGGGGGAGCGCGGGCGCCGGTGGGTCGAGGAGGCGTGGCGCTGGGACCTGCTCGCGGAACGGCTGAGGGGGCTGCTGGGCTACGAGTAGCGGCCCGGCAGCCCCCTCGGGAGCAAACGCCGTCCCGGCAGGGTCAGGTGGTGGCCTGCGCGGGGGCGTAGATGTTCTCGACGTCGGCCGCGAAGTCTTTCATCACCAGGCCGCGCTTGAGCTTCATGGACGGGGTCAGGTGGCCGCTCTCCTCGGTGAAGTTGATGGTGAGGATGCGGAACTTCTTGACGCCCTCGGCGCGCGAGACGGCCTTGTTGCCCTCGTCGATCGCCTCCTGCACCGCGGCGATCAGGTCGGGGTCGTCGACCAGGTCGGCCACGGTCGCGTCGGCCGGCTTGCCGTGCGTCTCCTTCCAGCGCGGGAAGGTCTCCGGGTCGATCGTCACGAGCGCGGCCACGAACGGGCGGGCGTCGCCGACGACCATGCACTCGCTGATCAGCGGGTGCGCCCGGATGCGGTCCTCTATGACGGCGGGGGCGACGTTCTTGCCGCCCGCGGTCACCAGGATCTCCTTCTTGCGGCCGGTGACCGACAGGTAGCCCTCGTCGCTCAGTTCGCCGAGGTCGCCGGTGCGGAACCAGCCGTCCTCGAAGGCGTCCGCGGTGGCCGCGTCGTTGTGCCAGTAGCCCTGGAAGATGTTGACGCCCTTGAGCAGGATCTCGCCGTCCTCGGCGATGCGCACCGCGGAGTCCGGGATCGGGCGGCCGACGGTGCCGACGCGCACCGCGTCCGGCGGGTTCAGCGTGGTGGCCGCGGTCGACTCGGTGAGGCCGTAGCCCTCCAGGATGGTCAGGCCGATGCCGCGGTAGAAGTGGCCGAGCCGGGTGCCGAGCGGGGCTCCGCCGGAGACGGAGAACTTGCAGCGGCCGCCGAGCGCGGCCCGGAGCTTGGCGTACACCAGCTTGTCGAACGTGGCGTGCTTGACGCGCAGTCCGAAGCCGGGGCCCTTGCCGTCGAGCGCCTCGCTGTAGGCGATCGCGGTGTCGACGGCCTTGCGGAAGATCTTGCCCTTGCCGTCCGCCTCGGCCTTGGCGGTGGCGGTGTTGTAGACCTTCTCGAACACGCGCGGCACGGCGAGCACGAAGGTCGGCTTGAACTCGGCCAGCTCGGTGGTGAGCTGGCGGATGTCCGGGCAGTGCCCGGTGCGTACGCGCGCCTGCATGCAGATCACGTGCAGCTCGCGCCCGAGCACGTGGGCGAGCGGCAGGAAGAGCAGGCAGGACGGGTCCTCGACCCGGAACAGCTCCTGGAGCTGCTCGATCAGGTTCGTCGACGCGCCGTAGAAGTTGCGGTGCGTCAGCACGCAGCCCTTGGGGCGGCCGGTGGTGCCGGAGGTGTAGATGAGGGTCGCGGTCGAGTCGCCGGTCAGGTCCGCGCAGCGCGCGTCCACCGCGGAGTCGTCCAGCTCCGCGCCCGCCTCGGCGAGTGCGGCCTCGACGGCGGGGGTGTCGCCCTCGTCCATGCGCCACATGTTGGCGAGGGCGGGCAGGCTGCCGCGGATCTCGGCGACCATCTGCTCGTGCGCGGCCGACTCGACGACGACCGCGGTGGCGCCGGAGTCGGACAGGATCCACTCGACCTGTTCGGCGGACGACGTCTCGTAGATGGGCACGGTGATCGCGCCCGCCGACCAGATGGCGAAGTCCATCAGGCACCACTCGTAGCGGGTGCGCGACATGAGGCCGACGCGGTCGCCGGGGTTGACGCCGGACGCGATCAGACCCTTCGCGGCGGCGTAGACCTCGGCCTTGAACTGCCGCGACGTCACGTCGACCCAGCGTCCGCCGGTCTTGCGGGACAGGACGGCGGTGTCCGGTGCCTCGGCGGCGTTCGTCCTGATGATGTCGGTCAGGTTGCCTTCGACGGGCACTTCGGCCACGGCCGGGACGCTGAACTCGCGCACGGACTGCTCCTTGATGGCGGTTGCCGGTGGTCGGGCAGACGTTACTGGCAAGTAAGGTCCGAGTGACAGGGGTCGTGACAATCCTGTGCCTCTCGTCACCTCGGGGCCCGGAGGCCCGCTGCTGTTTCGTTTCGCCTGTCCTACCCCGAGGGTATGCGACTCGGCCCCATATGTGGCGGCGCCGGTACGCTGCGGGAATGCGGGTCCACGTGGTGAGCGACGTACACGGCGAGGCGCAGGCGCTCGCCCGGGCGGGTGACGGTGCCGACGCGCTCGTCTGCCTGGGCGACCTCATCCTGTTCATCGACTACCACGACCTCACGCAGGGGATCTTCCCCGAGTTGTTCGGCCTCGACAATGCGGTGCGACTGGTTGCTTTGCGCACCGCGAGGCGCTTCGACGAGGCCCGCGACTTCTCGCGCTCCTTGTGGGCGTCGCTCGCCGAACCGCCGCAGGAGGCGATCGAGAAGGCGGTGCGGCGGCAGTACGCCGCGCTGTTCGCCGCGTTCCCGGACCCCACGTACCTGACCTACGGCAACGTCGACATCCCGGCGCTGTGGCAGGACTACGCGCGCGACGGGGTCACCGTGCTGGACGGTGCCACGGTCGAGATAGGCGGACGCACGTTCGGGTTCGTCGGCGGCGGCCTCAAGACGCCGATGCATACGCCGTACGAGATCTCCGACGAGGAGTACGCCGCAAAGGTGGCGGCGCTCGGCAAGGTCGACGTGCTGTGCTGCCACATCCCGCCCGCCGTCCCCGAGCTGACCTACGATGTGGTCGCCCGCCGCTTCGAGCGTGGCAGCGAGGCCGTGTTGGAGGCCATCCGGGCCACGCAGCCCGCGTACGCGCTGTTCGGGCACGTGCACCAGCCGCTCGCCCGGCGCATGCGCATCGGGCGGACCGAGTGCGTCAATGTGGGGCACTTCCAGGCGACCGGACGGCCGTACGTGCTGAGCTGGTGAGCCCCGCCACGCCCGTCGCCCGGCTCACGTCCGGTCCCGCCGGGCCGCGGCCTCCCCGCGGGCACCAACTGTCCGGGCCCCACAACGTGGCACGCCGCCCGCTGTCCGGTGGCCACCGCCACAGGCCTCGCCCGGCGCGGTAGCCTTCGACGGAACCGCAGCGTCCCCGACCGGGCGGCGCGCGGGGGTGAAGGCTTCCCGGAGGGCTGCTGACGATGGCGGAACGGACCAGATCGAGCATCACGATCGACGCCACGCCGGCCGAGGTCATGGCGGTGATCGCCGGTTTCTCCGAGTACCCGGACTGGACCGGCGAGGTCAAGGAGGCCGAGGTCCTGGAGAAGGACGAGCAGATCGGCCGGGGCACGCGCGTGCGGTTCGTGCTGGACGCCGCGGCGATCAAGGACGAGCACGTCCTCGCCTACACCTGGGACGGCGACCGCGAGGTGCGCTGGACGCTCGTCACCAGCCAGATGCTCAAGTCCCTCGACGGGACCTACGCCCTCGAGCCGCTGGAGTCGGGCACCGAGGTCACCTACGAACTGCGCGTCGACGTCAAGATCCCGATGCTCGGCATGATCAAGCGCAAGGCCGAGAAGGTCATCATCGACCGCGCGCTGTCGGGGCTCAAGAAGCGCGTCGAGCAGCGCCCGGACACCCTCGCGAAGAACGGCTGAGAGATTGGCGGTTCGCAGGCCCGCGAGCGGGTCCGGCGGCGGTCGGCCCCCGGGGGCCGCGCGGTGACCCGGGTCCTGCTGGTGACCGGTCTCGGCGGCGCCGGGCGTACGACGGTCGCCGCGGCAACCGCCGTGGCCGAGGCGCGAGCCGGGCGTCGCACCCTCTTCCTCGCGGCGGACGGGACCGCGGACGCGGACACCGTGCTCGGCCTGAAGCTGGGGCTCGATCCGGTCGAGGCCGAACCGCGGCTGTACGCGGCGCGCGTCGCGGTGCGGGAGGAGTTCGAGCGGGAGTTCCTGCTGGTCCAGGAGCAACTGGGCGGAATACTGGCGTTGTTCGGGGTCGATCCGCTGGACCCCGAGGAGATCACCGCGGTGCCGGGGGCGGTGGACGCGCTCGCGCTGCGGGTGCTGGCCAGGTACGTGCTCGCGGGCGGCGACGGGCGTGTCGCGGACGACTCCGCGGCCGGTGCCGAGCCCGCGTCCTCCGACGGGGCTGCTGCCGGAGAGCCTGTGACTGCCGACGGGCCTGCCCCTGCCGACGGGCCGACTGCCTTCGACCTCGTCGTGGTCGACCTGCCGCCCGCCGAGCAGGCCGTACTCGCCCTTGCGCTCCCCGAGACCCTGGCCCGCTACCTCGACCGACTGCTGCCCGTCGAGCGCCAAGCGGCCCGCGGCCTGGCGCCGATCCTCGCGGTGGCGGCCGGGGTGCCGATGCCCGACGAGTGGCTGTACGCGACCGCCCGCCGGGTCATCGCGGAACTCGACGCGATCCGGGCGGTGCTCGACGGGCCGCGGACGACCGTACGCTTCGTCACCCGGCCGGGGACCGTCGCGGCGGCGGCCGACCGCCGGGCCGCGTCGGCACTCGCGCTGTACGGCCGTACCGTCGGCGACGTCGTGGTCAACGGCCTCGCGGAGGGCGGCGCCCTCGCCCGCGACCGGACCGCCGCGCTGCGCGGGCTGTTCCCGGGCGCCGAGATGGTCGCGGTGGCCGGCGGCGGGGACGAGCCGCTGGGTGCCGACGCGCTCGCCGGATTCGCCGAGATCCTGCCGCCCCTCACGGCCCTGCCGCCCGTCCCGGCTCCGCCGGACGAGGACGGCCGGGAGGCCGTGCCCGCCGACCCGGCCCCGCCGGTGTTCGGCGACGCGTCCGGCGACGGTTTCGACGTCGAGGCCGACGGCGACCGGCTCGTGCTCGTCGTCCCGCTGCCCGGGGCCGAGCGCGGGGAACTCGACCTGCTGCGGCGCGGCGACGAACTGATCGTGACGGTCGGTGCGTACCGCCGCATGTTGCCCCTGCCCTCCGCGCTGCGGCGATGCACTATTGAAGGGGCCGGGCTGCGGGGCGGTGTGCTGCGGGTCCGGTTCGTCCCGGATCCGGCCGTGTGGATGCGGCGATGACGCGGCACAAGGCACGCGGAAGGGCCTCGGTGTTCGCCCCGACGGCCGGGCACACGGGAGAATGCGGCGGGTGGAGCCTTCGATGAAGACGACGGACGGACCCGACGACGCGTGGGCCGGAGTCGCGGACCCGGTGCCGGGCGCCCGCCCGGGCCCTGGTGGCGACGGACCCGACGACGGCCGCGACGACAACCCGGGCGGCGGCCGCGATGACGAGAGCGTGCGGCCGGAGCCCGCGGACCGCCTCGCCGAGGAGGCCCGGAAGCTCGCCGAGGCGGTTGCGGCGCAATTGGGCGGCGTCCGCGAAGAGGTCCGCGAGAAGGTGGTCGAGCCGCTGATCCGGCGGCACCCCGAGGCCGCCGCGCACCTGGGCGCTGCTGGTGCCGAACTGCTGGCCGCGTACCGGTCGTTCGTGGCCGACAAGGAACGCCGCTGGGCGTCGCGCGCGGCCCCCGCCCAGCGCGTCGACATCGACATCGAGCTCGACGCGGACATCGAACGCGACGCGGGCATCGAGCTCGACGGGGACGACGCGGAACCGCCCCGAGGCGACTGACCCGCACCCGGCACGCGCGCGGCCCCGTACGGCCACCGGCAGCACCCGCATCATCCGCCCCCGAAACACCGAGGACGACAGACGTTATGGGACTGACGATCGGCGTCGACATCGGCGGCACCAAGATCCTGGCAGGCGTCGTCGACGCCGCGGGCGTGGTCCTGGACCGCGTGAAGGTGCCGACCCCGACCGAGCCCGACGCGGTCGCGGAGGCGATCGGCGACGCGGTACGCCACCTCGTGCAGGACCGCGAGGTCGACGCCGTCGGCCTCGGCGCCGCCGGGTTCATCGCCGCGGACCGCGCCACCGTCATGTTCTCCGCGAACGTCACCGCGTGGGTGGACGAACCGCTGCGCGACCGCATCCAGGAACTCGTGGACCTGCCGGTCGTGGTCGAGAACGACGCCAACGCCGCCGCATGGGCGGAGGTGCGCTTCGGCGCGGGTGCGGGCCATGACGACGTCGTCTGCCTGACCATCGGCACCGGTATCGGCGGCGCGATCGTGCAGGAGGGCCGCCTGGTCCGCGGCCGCCACGGCATCGCGGGCGAGCCCGGTCACATGCGCGTCGTCCCCGACGGCCTGCTGTGCGGCTGCGGCAACTACGGCTGCTGGGAGCAGTACGCGAGCGGCAACGCCCTGACCCGCTTCGCCCGCGAGCGCGCGGCGGGCGAACCGCAGGCCGCCGAGAAGCTGCTCGCCTTCGGCGACGGCACCCCCGAGGGCATCCGCGGCCCGCACGTCACCCAGGCCGCGCGCCTCGACGACCCGATCGCGCTCGCGGCCTTCCGCGACATCGGCGAGTGGCTGGGCCAGGGCATGGCCGACCTCGCGGCGATCCTCGACCCCGGCGCGTTCGTCCTGGGCGGCGGCGTCTCCGAGGCGGGCGAACTGCTGCTGGCCCCCACGCTGAGCGCGTACCACCGGGTCCTCACCCGCGGCCACCGCCCGGCCGCGGAAGTCGTGGTCGCCACCCTCGGCCCCGAAGCCGGCCTCGTCGGCGCCGCCGACCTCGCCCGCCGGTAACTTCGGCGGCGACGGCTGGGCGGCGACCGCTCGGCGCGCGGATCGGGCGGGGGCGGGCGAGCATGGGCTGATGGGGCTTGCCGATCTTGAGGCTGTCGACGGGACCGGGACCGGTGCCGGGACGTCCGCGGCCGTGGAACTGCGGGTGTTGTCGTACAACGTGCGGTCGTTGCGGGACGACCGGCAACTGCTCGTGCGCATCATCCGGCACTTCGAGGCGGACATCGCGCTGGTGCAGGAAGCCCCGCGCTTCCTGTTCCCAAGGACCCAGGCCGAGTGGCTGGCGCGGTCGTGCGGGTTCGCCGTCGCGGCGGGCGGGGCGGCGGCCACCGGACCGATGGTGATGGTGGCGCCGGGCATCGAGGTGGTGGCGGCGCGGAACGTGCTGCTGCCGCGTACGCCGGGCTTCCATCAGCGGGGGATCGCGCTCGCCCGGTTGGCGGTCGGCGGCGCGCGTTTCGCGGTGGGCAGCACGCATCTGAGCCTGGATGCCGAGGAGCGCCGCTGGCAGACGGACCTGGTCCTGACCCACCTGGCGGACCTGGGCGAGAAGCACCGCATCCTGGCCGGCGACATGAACGAGTTTCCGGGCCATCCCGGGTGGGACCACCTCGCGACCGAGCTGCACGACGGGTACGCGGTCGCGCCCTGGGGCCGCGAGTTCACCTCGCCGCACCGCAACCCGTGGCGGCGCATCGACGGCGTGTTCGCCTCGGAGGGCGTGGAGTTCGTGCGCTGCGGCGTACCCGAGGACTTCACCGACGCCGAGTACGAGGCGGCGACCGACCACCGCCCGGTGCTCGCGACGCTGCGCGTTCCGATCGGCTGACGCGGCGCGCGCGTCCCGGTGGGCGTTCGAATGGTTCAGGGTTTTGGTGCGTAGTGTCTGAGTTGTCCCGCACAGGCGCACGGAACCGGTGAGGCATCGCATGGAGATCCTGGCGTACGGCGTCGCGAGCTACGAGCGCCCGCTGCTGACCAGAGCCTTCGACGGCCACCACGACCTGCGCTGCCTGGACGTCAACCTCGACGAGGACACCGCCGTCCTCGCGCAGGGGCACGAGATCGTCTCGACCGACGTCAACGCCAAGGCCGGCGCCGAGGTGCTGCGGCGCCTCGCGGCCGGCGGCACGCGGCTGCTCACGCAGCGCGCCACCGGCTTCAACAACATCGACCTAGACGCGGCCTCGCGCCACGGCATCACCGTCATGCGGGTGTCGCACTACTCGCCTTACTCCGTCGCGGAGTTCGCGTGGGCGCTCGTGCAGGCGGTGAACCGCCACCTGCCGCGGGCGGTCATGCGTACCCGCGACTTCGACTTCCGCCTCGACGGCCTGCTCGGCCGGGACATGCACGGACGCACGGTCGGAGTCGTCGGCACCGGCCGGATCGGCGAGGCGTTCGCCCGCATTGCCCACGGGCACGGCTGCCCGCTGGTCGGCTGGGACGTCGTGGAGAACCCCGCGTGCCGGGAACTGGGCATGGAGTACGCCGAACTCCCGGACCTGCTCTCCCGCTCCGACCTGGTGAGCCTGCACGTGCCGCTCACGCCGGACACCCACCACCTCATCGACGCCGCCGCACTCGATGCCATGCGCGAGGACGCCCTGCTCGTGAACACCAGCCGCGGCGGGCTCGTCGACACGTTCGCCCTGGTCGCGGCGCTGCGCCGCGGCATGCTGGGCGGCGTCGCCCTCGACGTGTACGAGGAGGAGGAGCACTTCTTCTACCGCGACCTGTCCAACCGCGTGGTCACCGACGACGTGCTCGCCCGGCTGATGACGTACCCGAACGTCCTGGTCACGTCGCACCAGGCGTTCTTCACCGAGGAGGCGATCGGCACGATCCTCGCCACGACGCTGCGCAACGTGGACGACTTCCTCGCGGGGCGCACCACGGAGAACACGCTCACACGGTGACCGGCCGGACCGTCAGACGACCGCGCCGTCGTCCGGGTCGTCCTCGTCGTGGTCCTGCCGCAGGCGCGACACCAGCGCGACGAAGCCGCCGCCGCACACCGCGATCGCCAGGAACGTGGTCCACTCGCCGATCGGGCGGCCCAGCAGCACCACGGCCAGCAGGAACAGCGGCCCGCCGAGCAGCGCGGTCCACGCCATCTTCGTCGCGAGGTCGGTCTTCGGCAGCGGCGGAGGGGGCGGCGGGACGAAGTGCCCCTCGGGGTCCTCGTCGAGTTCGTCCGGCTCGGCGTCCTCGGGGCGCTCGTCGGACGGCGTCCAGTCGCGCGGGCCCGGCGACACGACGCCGACGCGGAACGAACCGTCGCCGGGACGCGTGACGCTGCCTCCCTTGCGGTTGCCCGCGCCGCCGCTGTTGTCGACGTCCTCGGCGACCGGCCAGCGCGGCACCGGGTCGGCCACCTCGGTGTCGAAGCCCGCGACGATCTGGGCCCACAGCTCGTCCTCGTCCGGCGTCGCGGTCCCGGCCGCCGCGGCGGCGGCCGTACCGGACGACGAGTCGGATGCGGCGGTCTTGGCGCCCTCGGGCACGTCGGATGCGCCTTCGGCGGGCGCGTCGGCGGGGCCGTCCCCGGCGTTCTTGGCGTCCTGCCCGGCCGCCGCGCCGCCGGTGTCCCCGGCCTTGTCCGCGGTTTTGTCGGCAGTCTTGTCCGGAGTCGTGTCCGCAGCCTGGTCCGGGGCGTTTTCCCGCTCCTCGGCGGCCTCGCGCTCGCGGCGCAGCAGCGCCCGGGCCAGCGAGGTGGCCGCCGCGTCCACCCACAGGCGCAGCAGGTCCGGCTCCTCGTCGAGCGGGGTCACATAGGCCGCGACCCCCTCGGCGCGCAGCACGACGAGCATGTCGTCGGCGAACTCGGGGTCGAGGTCGGTGAGGGGCTTGTACGACTCCGCATCGAGCCCGTTGCCACGTCCTGGCACTCTCAGTCCTTCGCGTCGTCCTTGCCGTCGTCTTGTCCGTCAAACGCGGTCAGACGGCGGACGAATTCCAGGCTTTGGGTGAAGAGATACTCGGCATCGTTGTCCAGCGTGGCCACGTGGTAGCTGTCCGGCAGCAGTTCGGCGGTCACGTCAGTAGACGATATCCGGGCGAGCACGGTCTCGGAGTTCGCCGGATTCACCACGTGGTCCTGCGGCGAGCGGAACAGCAGCACGGGCTGGGTGACCTGCGGGAGGTCGGCCTGCACCTGCGGCCACAGGCGCGTGAGCGAGTGCAGCGGCTTCAGGGGCATGCGCGAGTACGCCAGCTCGGACGCGCCTTCCTTGCGAATGTCCGAGCCGATGCCGGGCAGCGAGCGTACGAGGTGCTTCAGGACCGGCAGCGCCTTGAGCCGCGCGTCGTCCGCGTGCACCGACGGGTTGACCAGCACGAGGCCCGCGACCTGGTCGCCGCGCTGCTCGGCGAGGCGCAGGGCGAGGGTGCCGCCCATCGACAGGCCGCCCACGAAGACGGACTCGCAGCGGCCGCGCAGCGAGTCGAAGGCGCGCTCGAGCTCCGCGTACCAGTCCTGCCAAGTGGTGAGCTGCATGTCCTGCCACCGCGTACCGTGACCCGGGAGCAGCGGCAGCGACACGGTCAGACCGCCCGCGGCCAGGTGTTCGGCCCAGGGGCGCATCGACTGCGGAGTGCCCGTGAAGCCGTGGCTCAGCAGGAAGCCGACGGGGCCTCCGTCGTGGTGGTACGGCTCGGCACCAGGCAGGATCGACACCGGGCGGCTCCTCTCACTTCCTCGCGAATCACGTGCTCGCGGGCCTGCGCGGGCTCACCGGAGGCTCCTCGGGGCTCGGTACCAGGGGAAGCCCAGGGGAATGCTCCCATGGGCGCGCACACGCCGTACAGCCGCGTACGCCCGCCCAGGCGACCCGCGTCTGGCCATGCCTTAAGGTTCGAGTCGGTTCATGAGGAGGTCAGGGTTGTTCTACCGGCTGATGAAGCTCATCATCGCCCCGCTTCTTCGGCTGTTCTTCCGCCCCGAGGTCGTCGGGCGCGAGAACATCCCGGAGCGTGGGCCGGCGATCCTGGCCAGCAACCACCTTTCCTTCTCGGACTCCTTCTTCCTGCCCGCGATGGTCACGCGACGCGTCACCTTCCTGGCGAAAATGGACTATTTCACCGGGCGCGGCGTCAAGGGGCGACTGACCGCGGCGTTCTTCCGGGGGGCCGGGCAGCTTCCGGTGGACCGCACCGGCGGCAGCGCGAGCGAGGCGGCACTCCAGGCGGGCCTGAAGGTCCTCGGCCACGACCAACTCCTCGGCATCTACCCCGAGGGCACGCGCTCCCCGGACGGGCGGCTCTACCGCGGCAAGACCGGTATCGCGCGCATGGCGCTGGAGTCGGGGGCGCCGGTGGTCCCGGTCGTCATGATCGACACCGAGAAGATCCAGCCGCCGGGCAAGGTGATCCCCAAGATCATGCGGGTGGGCATCAAGATCGGCGAGCCCCTCGACTTCTCGCGGTACGAGGGCATGGAGGACGACCGCTTCATCCTGCGCTCGATCACCGACGAGATCATGTACGCGCTGATGGAGCTGTCCGGGCAGGAGTACGTCGACCTGTACGCGGCCGACGCCAAGAAGGCCATCGCCGAGGCGCGCAAGCAGGTTGCGGCCGCTGAGAAGGCGGCCAAGGCGGAGAGGGCCGAGGCAGAGAAGGCGGAACGGGCCGAGAAAGAGGCGAAGGAGGCGAAGGCCGGGCAGTCCGCGGAGTCCACGGAGACGCCCGCCGAGAAGCCGGCCGGCAAGCCTGCCGCGAAGACCTCGGAGCAGACCTCGGAGCCGACCTCCGCCGCGGACGAGACCGAGAAGCCCAACAGCGCACCCGCCTGACCCGACCTCCGGCTGCCGAACGCGCGGCTCCGTACGCCGTTCCTCGCGGTCCGTGGCCGGACAGCCGTGCCCCGGCGGCCCGCCCGGCCCTACCATCGTCGCGGGGTGGCGCGTGAGTTCGCGTTGCCCGCGTACCGGGAGGAACGGATGTCCGTCGAACAACCGCTGTGGCGCGCGCTCGCGGTCTTCCGGCTGCTCGCGCTCGGCTACGCGATCATGCAGTACTTGAGTGCGGCCGACGAGTACCGCTATCCGTACGGCGGTTGGGCGGTCATGGGCGTGCTCACGCTCTGGACGCTCCTCACCATGTACGCCTTCGAGAAGCCCGAGCTGCGCGGCTGGCCGGTGCTCAGCGTGGACCTGGCGCTCGCCGTACTCAGCGTGCTCGCGACCCGCTGGCTCGACGACCCCGCGCGCGTCGCCGACGGCGCCCTCACCCTCCCGACCGTGTGGTCCTCGGCCCCGGTCCTGGCGTGGGCGATCAAGGGAGGCTGGCTCACCGGCGCCATCGCCGCCCTCGTCACCGGCACGGCCAACATCGTGGAGCGCGGCGAGATCGCGCAGAGCAACCTGCACAACATCGTGCTGATGATGCTGGCCGCCACCGCGATCGGGTACGTCGTCGAACTGGCCCGGTCCAGCGAACGCGCCCTCGCCCGCGCCCTCCAGCTGGAGGCGGCCACCCGCGAACGGGAGCGTCTCGCGCGCGACATCCACGACAGCGTCCTGCAAGTCCTCGCACTCGTGCAGCGGCGCGGTGCGGAAATCGGCGGCGATGCTGCTGAACTTGGACGGCTGGCCGGCGAACAGGAGGTCGCGCTGCGCCAGCTCGTGTCCGATGCGCCCGTCGACTTCGAAGCCGCCGATCTGCCCGGTTCGGGGATAGGCGACGATCCGGCGCGGCAGGACGTACGCGCGCTCCTCGGCCGCCTCGCGGGCGCCCGCGTCAGCATCGCGTCGCCGGGCACCCCTGTGCTGCTCCCCACGCCCGTGGCCCGCGAACTCGTCGCCGCGGCCTCGGCGGCGCTCGACAACGTCTGGCGGCACGCGGGCGACGGCGCCCGCGCGTGGATCCTGCTGGAGGACGAGCCCGACGAGATCATCGTGAGTGTGCGCGACGACGGCCCCGGCATCGCCCCCGGACGCCTCGAAGAGGCCCGCGCGGCAGGCCGGTTGGGGGTCTCCCAGTCCATCGAGGGGCGGCTGCGCGACGTCGGCGGCACCGCATTTCTCATCTCCGTCCCGGGCCAGGGTACCGAGGTCGAGCTGCGCCTGCCCCGCCGCACCGCGGCGCTCAACGGCCAGGTCTGACAGCGCGAGCCGGGCGGGCGGCCCGGACCCCAGGTGGGCGACTCCGGTAGGTTCGTGACCCGGCGTCCCGAGTGACGCCCCGACGGCGCGTCACACGACGCGCCGGGCGACACGGCACATCGGACGAGCAGCAGATGAGGTGGGCAGCGATGACCGAAAGTGCTCCGGCGAATCCCCCCATCCGCGTGCTCGTCGTCGACGACCACCCGATGTGGCGCGACTCCGTGGCACGGGACCTCGCCGCCGCCGGATACGACGTGGTCGCGACCGCGGGCGACGGGCCGGAGGCGATCCGCCGCGCGAGGGCGACCGCGCCCAACGTGGTCGTCCTGGACCTCAACCTCCCCAAGCTCAGCGGCGACGAGGTGGCGCGCGAACTGGTCAAGAACGACCCGACCGTACGCATCCTCGTCCTGTCCGCGAGCGGCGAGCAGGAGGACGTCCTCGAAGCCGTCAAGGCCGGCGCGACCGGCTACCTGGTGAAGTCCGCCAGCGCCGCCGAACTCCTGGACGCCGTCGAGCGCACGGCCAAGGGCGACGCGGTCTTCACCCCGGGCCTCGCGGGCCTGGTGCTGGGGGAGTTCCGCCGCATCGCCACCAACCCGACCGCCGCGGGCTCCCGCGAACCGGCCGCCCCGCGCCTGACCGACCGCGAGACCGAAGTCCTGCGCCTGGTGGCGAAGGGGCTCTCGTACAAGCAGATCGCCGAACGGCTCGTGCTGTCCCACCGCACCGTGCAGAACCACGTGCAGAACACCCTCAACAAACTGCAACTGCACAACCGCGTCGAGCTGGTCCGCTACGCCATCGAACGCGGCCTCGACGACTGACCGGGACTACACCCACTGCTCCAAACGGGTGATCCCCTGGCGAACACGCCACCCCTGCCCCGAGTCTTCGACATCGTGTGCGTCGTCAAAAGCGCATGCGATGCTGGAAGTCCGGATCGGAGGGTGAAGGTGAGCGTCATGGCCGTCAACGAGGCACTTGAGGCGCACGATGGTCCCTGGACCGTCGAGGAACTCCTTGCCAGGGACGAGCATCCGTCGCGCGCTCGGGTCGAGCTGATCGGCGGTTCCCTGGTCGTGTCCCCTGCTCCGTCATGGCCGCATCAGGCCGCTTCTTCTGAGCTGTGGTACCAGCTCAAGTCCGCGATCCGCGCCGCCAAGGCTCCGTACAGGGTGGCCGCAGCGGTCAACGTCCGGTCGGCTGACCAGCTCTTCATCCCGGACATCGTGGTGGCCGACGCGGCGGCGGTGACCATGGAGACCGTCGTTGTCGATGCGGATTCCGTGCTGCTGATCGTTGAGATCGTGTCGCCTGGGAACACGGCGGCGGACCGTGTATGGAAGCCGAACGCCTACGCCAGGCTCGGGTTGCCGCACTATTGGCGTCTTGAACCGTCGCACGGCAAGCCCGAGTTGGTCGTCCATGCTCTCGATGGGGACCATTACCGCGAGATTGCGAAGATCACCGGGACCTCGCAGGTGCCAGTGGGCGATGCGTTCTCGGTCGAGGTGGACGTACCCCAGTTGTTCGACGACCTTGAGCAGATCTAAGGCTGTTCACACTGCCCAGCCCTTTGCGCGTTCCACTGCCTTGCGCCAGCGGGCGTAGGCGGCGTCGTCGCGGCGGCCGGGGGTGAAGCGGGCGTCCAACTGCCAGGTGGCGGCGATTTCCTGGGGGCTCGACCACACGCCGGTGCCCAGGCCGGCGAGGAACGCCGCGCCCAGGGCCGTGGTTTCGCTGACCTTGGGGCGTTCGACCGAGACGCCGAGCTGGTTCGCCTGCATCGTGCACAGCAGGTTGTTCTCGGAGGCCCCGCCGTCGACCTTGAGGGCGAGCAGGCCGAGTGAGGCGTCCGAGGTCATGACGTCGACGACGTCCCGTACCTCGTAGGCGATCGCCTCCAGGGTCGCGCGCACCAGGTGCGCGCGGGTGGTGCCGCGCGTGATGCCGAGGATCGTGCCGCGGGCGGTGGGGTCCCAGTCGGGGGCGCCGAGGCCGGTGAGGGCGGGGACGAACACGACGCCGCCGGAGTCCGGCACCGTGCGCGCGATCGGCTCGGTCTCCGCGGCGGCGCCGATGATGCCAAGGCCGTCGCGCAGCCACTGGACGGCGGCGCCGGTGACGAAGATCGAGCCTTCGAGCGCGTACGTGAGCGTCCCGTCGGGAGCGCCCCACGCGACCGTCGTGAGCAGGCCGGCTGACGAACGCACCGGCTCCGCGCCGGTGTTGATGAGCACGAACGAGCCGGTGCCGTACGTGCACTTCACATCACCGGGCGCGTGGCACGCCTGGCCGAACAGTGCCGCCTGCTGATCCCCCGCGATGCCCGCGATCGGCAGGTCGAGGCCGAGGAACGCGTCGGGGTCGGTGCGGGCGATGGTGCCGTACGACGCGACCACCTGCGGCAGCGCGTCCATCGGTACGCCGAACAGGTCGCACAGCTCCGCCGACCACTCGCCGCGCACGATGTCGAACAGCAGGGTGCGCGAGGCGTTCGAGGCGTCCGTGACGTGGTTGCGGCCCGCGGTGAGGCGGGCGATGAGGTAGGAGTCGACGGTGCCGAGCGCGACGCGCCCCGCCTCGACGTCGCGCCACACGCTCTTGTCGTGCTCCGCGAGCCAGGCGAGCTTCGTCGCGGTGAAGTACGGGTCGAGGCGCAGGCCGGTCAACTCCGCGACGCGCGGCTCGTGTCCGTCGTCGGCAAGGCGCGTGCAGATGTCCGCCGAGCGGCGGTCCTGCCACACGATCGCGCGGCGCGGGGACGAGAGCGTACGGCGGTTCCACAGCACGGCGGTCTCGCGCTGGTTGGTGATGCCGATCGCGGTCGGTGCGTCGTCCGTGCCCGCCGCGCGGTCCAGGGCCTCCCGGCACGCCTGCAACGCGGCCTGCCAGATCTCCTCCGGCTGGTGCTCGACGCGCCCCGGCTCCGGGAAGTGCTGCTGGAACTCCTGGTAGCCGCGCGCCAGGACGCTCCCGTCGCGGGCTACCAGCAGTGCGGTGACTCCGGTCGTACCGGCATCGATCGCAAGCACACTCATGCGACGAAACGATATGGGCTCGTCGCCCGCACGTGTCCATACCGCCGTCGACGCGGTGCGGCGAGGCGTACGAACGAGGCGCGGCCGCCCCGGAGAAGGGGCGGCCGCGCGTGCTGCGAACGGGTGGGCAGGCCGGTTCACACCGGCCGGGTGCGGCGGGTGTGTCCGCTACAGGGACCGGGGGTTGCGCGGCGGGTCCATCCACGGAGTGGCAGCGGAAGTGGGTGCTGCCGTCCGGGAGAAGGCACCCCGGGGGCCCCAGCGCGACCAGGCGATCGCCAGTGCGCCCAGCATGACGGAGAACACCGCGAGGGCGATCAGGTACGGGATGCGGCTGGCACCCGTGCGCGGGAGGTCGCCCTCGACGTACGGGGGCTCGGTGAAGTCCCGCTGGTCGTCGGCGCTCGGGGGGGTCTCCGGGGTGTCCGGCACCGGAGCCTGGTCGTCAGGCGGTTCCGGCGTGTCGACCGGCGGCGGTGCCGTGGTCGGCGTTTCGGTGGGTGTAGGAGTGGTGGACGGGGTCGGCGTGGTGGGCGGCGGCGTGCTCACCGGAGCCGTGCTGCTCGGCGTCGTGCTCGGTGTCGTGCTGGGCGTGGTGCTCGGCGTGGTGCTGGGCGTCGTCGTCGGCGGCTTGGTCGACGGCTGGGTCGACGTACTCGCGGACGGGGACGGCGACTTGGAGGGCGACGCGGACGGGCTGGACGGGGGAGGGCTCGACGAAGGCGGAGTCGCGCACGCCTTGCCGCCGTTCCATCCGGCGATCATCGGGGTCGGGAACTTCTTGTCCGGGTACCGCGGCAGCCTCTTGCCGTCGAACTTCTCCCCGCCGCCGTAGAGGTCGACCTGCCCGTAGCAGCGCGGCAGGAACGCGGAGATGTCCAGCACGGCCGTCGGCTTCTTGCCGGTGAGGGTCACCGTGTGCTTGCCGAGGTAGCCCTGCTTGCCGGAGGTCTTCCAGGTCGGGCCCTCGGCGCTGTACGAGGCGTACGACACCTGATACCGGCACTTGGCCTCGACCTTGTCCGCCAGTCGCACGTTCAGCTTCGGGTGGAACCCGCCGAGCAGCCCGGAGCGCTTCCAAGTGCGTCCGCCGTCCGACGACCATTCGATCCTGGTGGCGGGGCAGTCGGGCGGCTTGGGCTTCGAGGACGGGGTCGACCCTGGCGGCTTCGAACTCGGCTTCGGGGCCGGCTTGGGGGTGTCCCATTCGAGAGCGACCATGTTGTTCTTGATGTTGGGGTCGTTGCCGCCGAGGCCGATGGCGTCGACCTTGTGGTGCGTGCCGGTCAGCACCACGGTGAACTTCAGCGTCTTCGTCGAGCCCTTCTTGACGGGCTTGAAGGTGCAGAAAGCGGCGTTCGACTCCTTCTTGCAGCCCTTCGGGACCTTGTCGAACGTGACGCCTTCCAAGGCGGAGGTCTTGAGGTCGCCTTCGGCCGTGGCCGTCGGGCCCTTGTTGCTGAACTTGTAGGTCAGCGTCGCGTAGACCTTGCCCTTCTTGGTCTTCGGCTTCCCCTTCTCGATGGTGAGGGCGCTGTCGGCGTTGACGTCCGCGGCGGCCCGGGGCAGGTTCGCCGCGGCGCCGACGTCCGTCGCGGCGTCGGAGACCCCGGCCGAACCGACCAGGAGAAGGCCCGATATTGCCGCGACACCGAGCCTGCGCCCCGGCAAGGGCCGTCCTGTACCTCTGGGCATCTTCGTCCTTTCACGAACGGGAGTCCGCGCCTTTTCGCCACGACGACCGGCCTGGAGCGGCGTCAAGACGCCACGGTCCCAGCGCTCGTGCCGCCGTTGGCGGCAGCGGCGCGATCTGGCCGAACACTCGCGCGCACGCGGCGACGCGGTATCCGTTCCGCGCGGGGGAGGGCCGCTGCGCGCGTCGGGAACGGACCGCCGCCGCCGGGCGTTTTCCGACCACCCTTTCGGGGTCGCCCGAACGGGTTGCGCGGACACACGGTGTGGTGTGCGCCACGCGGTAGCGTGGCGTGCGGGCGTACCGGACAAAGATCCATACGTACTGATCCCGTCCACGGCAGGCGAAGGGGAAGCTCGATGCGCGTCGGAGTCCTGACCGGTGGGGGCGACTGCCCCGGCCTCAATGCGGTGATCCGGGCCGTGGTCCGCAAGGGCGTCGCGGAGTACGGGTACGACTTCGTCGGTTTCCGCGACGGGTGGCGCGGGCCGCTCGAAGCCGACACCCAGCCCCTCGACGTCCCGGCGGTACGCGGGATCCTGCCGCGCGGCGGGACCATCCTCGGGTCGTCGCGGACCAACCCGATGAAGATCGACGGCGGCGTGGAGCGCATCCGCGAGAACCTCGCCAAGCTGGAGGTCGACGCCCTGGTGGCGATCGGCGGCGAGGACACCCTCGGCGTCGCCACCCGCCTGCACGAGCACGGCGTGCAGGTCGTCGGGGTACCGAAGACGATCGACAACGACCTCGGCGCGACCGACTACACGTTCGGCTTCGACACCGCGGTCAACATCGCGACCGAGGCGATCGACCGCCTGCACACCACCGCCGAGTCGCACCGGCGTGTCCTGATCGTCGAGGTCATGGGCCGCCACGCGGGCTGGATCGCGATCCACTCCGGCATGGCCGGCGGCGCGAACGTCATCCTCATCCCGGAGCAGAAGTTCGACATCGAGCAGGTGTGCGCCTGGGTCGAGAGCCGCTTCCGCACCAACTACGCCCCCATCGTCGTGGTCGCCGAGGGTGCGATCCCGAAGGAGGGGCAGATGGTCACGAAGGACCAGACCCTCGACGCGTTCGGGCACGTGAAGCTGTCCGGCATCGGCGACTGGCTCGCCGCGGAGATCGAGCGCCGGACGGGCCACGAGGCGCGCACCACGGTGCTCGGCCACGTGCAGCGCGGCGGCACGCCCACGGCGTTCGACCGCTGGCTCGCGACGCGGTTCGGCTTCCACGCGATCGACGCGGTGCACGACGGCGACTGGGGCAAGATGGTCGCCCTGCGCGGGACGGACGTCGTCACGGTGCCGCTCCAGGACGCGACGCGCGAGCTGAAGACGGTGCCGGAGTCGCTGTACGACGAGGCGAAGACGCTGTTCGGCTGAGCCGGCCGCACACCCGAACACCGAACACCGAGCACCCGGCACCGAGCACGAGCACCGAGCACCAGGGGTCCGTTTGACCGCGATGACGCTGGTCACCGAGGAGTCCACCCGGGGTACCGACTGGGTGGACCCTCCGGACCCCGGCGCGCTCCCCGCCCGCGTGCGCATCGCCCATCCGGGCGGGGAGGTGCCCGCGGAAGGCACCGTGCCGCCGGCCGTGGCACGGGCGTTGGTCGGCGTGCTGCGGCCGTTCACCGGGACGCAGTCGCCGTGCCGGTTCGCGGTGTGGGAGGGCTGGGCGGCGCTGGCCGGGCTGCGGACCGAGACGGACGTGCGCCTGCGCCGCCCGGGTCGCGACTACCTGCTGCTGACCGGCCCGCTCGAAGCCGCGACCGAGTCGTTCGACGATGTCGTGCACCAGACCGCGAACTTGTGGTGGCCGCACGACGCGATCTGGCTGGTGGCCGTCGACGTCGACGACACCGCAACCCTGGTGGCAGGCCCGGCCGCGCTCGCCGACATGGTGCTGGCCCACCCCGAACTGTCCGCACGGCGGGCGGACCTCTCCTGAGGAACCACGGCTGTCGACCGCGCTGTTAGCGTTGCCTTCGGTCCGAAGGGGAGAGGGCAGCGCGTGGCATCAACCGTGTTTCGCATCGGCGGAGACCTGGAAGTCCGGCGGCTCGGGTTCGGGGCGATGCACCTGCCCACCGAGTCGGGGGCGGTCCGCGACAACTCCCTGGCGGTCGCCCGGCGGGCGGTCGAGCTGGGCGTCACGCTGATCGACACCGCGTACATGTACGGCGGCGGCGCCAACGAGGAACTCCTCGCCGAAGCCCTGCACCCGTACCCGGACGACCTCCTCGTCACCACCAAGGTCGGCGTGGCCCGCTCCGGTCCTTCCGCTGAATGGGCGCTCGACGGCCGGCCGGCCGTTCTCCGCGGACAGGTCGACGAGGCGCTGCGGCGGCTGCGCGTCGAGCGGATCGAGTTGCTCCAGTTGCACCGCGTCGACCCCGAGACGCCGCTCGCCGACCAGGTCGGCACGCTGCGGGACCTCCGGGCCGAGGGCAAGATCGGCCGCATCGGGCTGTCCGAGGTCACGGTCGCCGAACTCGACGAGGCGCGGGGCATCGTCGAGATCGCCAGTGTGCAGAACCGCTACAACCTGCTCGACCGCGAGCACGAGCCGGTGCTCGCGGCCTGCGAGGCGGCGGGAATTGCGTTCCTGCCCTGGCGTCCTGTCGCCTGGGGCAAGTCCGGTGCGAACGACGCAGTCGCCGCCGTGGCGGCCGAGGTCGGCGCGACGCCCACGCAGGTCGCGCTGGCCTGGCTGCTCGGCCGTTCGCCGGTGATGCTCCCGATCCCGGGCACCGCGCGGATCGGGCACCTGGAGGAGAACGTGGCCGCGGAAGACGTGCGGCTCACCCGGGAGCAACTGGAGCGCCTGAACGGACTGTCCGCCTAGGCCCCCGCGGCGGGCGGCGGCATGCTGCTCGCGGTGGCCTGCGGTGCGGCGGGCGCCCCCGCGCCGCCGGGGGCCGGGTTCGGAGCCGCGCCGTTCGGCCGCGACACAGCGCCTGGGCCGAGGGCGGCCGGGTCGGCGGAGAGCCGCACCGAGGGTCCTGACGCGCCCGAAATGGACGTGTCGGGGCCCGCGGCAGGCGCCCCCGTTACCACCGACACCGAGGGCGTCGTCGACGACTTCGCGTCGCCGCCGCCGAACGTCCACGCCCACGAGGTCGCCGCCAGGCAGACCACGGCAGCGACCACAAGAGGGACCGCCACTCCGCCCACAGTCCCACTGCCACGACGTCCCACACCGGCCCCCAGTGCCGCCGCCCCACCGCGCGGGCACAGCAGCGCCCGACGGTCGTACGGTCCGGCAGGACGACTGCCGCCGCGTACCCCACGACAATCGCGATGCTGCCGCACACCCTGATCGTCGAACTAGCCGAACCGCGCGATGGCGCGATCGCGTTCGGTGCGTGGACCGGATAGTGCGCGTACGCCGCCCCACGCCGCGACCGGCTGCGGACGGCTACAACGCCGCAAGCATCTCCCGCACGATCGCCAGGCCGTTCTTCGTGAGCACCGACTCGGGATGGAACTGGAGCCCCGCGACGCGTGCGCCCTTGGAGTGCATCGCGTGGATCTGGCCGCCGTCCGCATTCACGCTGAACTCCAGGCCGTGCACCGGGCGTTGCGGGGCCAGCGCGGCGAAGGTGTTGTAGAACCCGACCTTCTCCGGGCGGCCGAAGAAGTCGATGTCGACCTGCTTGCCCTGGTACGGGCTGTCCTTGCGCACCAGGTCCATCCCCAGTTCCGCCGCGATCAACTGGTGGCCGAGGCAGACCCCGAGCATGGGCCCACCCGAGTCCAGGCGCCGCCGCACCGCCGCACCCATCGTGCGGATCTTGCGGTCGAGGACGTGCCGCGGGTCGCCGGGACCGGGCCCGACGAGCAGGAGTTCGGCCTCGGTGACCTGCCGTGCCGAGACGTCGTCGTACGCGGCCACGGTCACGCGCAGGCCGAGCGTGCGCAGCAGATGGGCCAGCATGGCCGTGAAGGTGTCCTCGCCGTCCACGACCAGCACCTGACGGCCCGCCAACTCCGGCGCGCGCAAGGCCTCGTCGTCGCGCGCGGTCATCCAGAACGGGGCCAGGTCGGTGTTGCGCGCCATCAGCAGCGCGGCCACCTCGGGGTCGCCGGCCAGCGGCGCGGGGACGCCGGACTCGGGACGTACCGCGGCGGGCACCACGCCGAGCGCGGCCAGCACGCCGGCCGCCTTGGCGTGCGTCTCGGCGACCTCGCTCGCGGGGTCGGAGTGCCGGACAACCGTCGCGCCCGCCGGGACGCGCAGCGAGCCGTCGGGGGAGATGTAGGCGGTGCGGATGAGGATCGGCGCGTCGAGGGTCCGCCGGTTCTCCGCGTCCCGGCCGATCAGCGCCAGGACGCCCGAGTAGTAGCCGCGCCCGGTCGGCTCGTGGCGGCGGATGACGCGGCAGGCGTTCTCCAGCGGCGACCCGGTCACGGTCGGGGCGAACATGGTGCCCCGCAGGATCGCCCGCACGTCCAGCGAACTCTCGCCGCGCAGCATGTACTCGGTATGGGCGAGGTGCCCCATCTCCTTGAGGTACGGGCCGAGAACCTGCCCGCCCAGGTCGCACACCTCGCTCATCATCTTCAGTTCCTCGTCGACGACCATGAACAGTTCGTCGACCTCCTTGCCGTCGCGCAGGAACCGCAGCAGCCCCTCGCGGTCCGCCCCGCCCGCGGGATAGCGGTAGGTCCCGCTGATGGGGTTCATCACCACCTCGCCGCCGATCGCACTCACATGCCGCTCGGGGCTCGCACCGACCAGGGTCAGGTCGCCGGTGTGGATCAGGTACGTCCAGTACGCCCCGCTCTCGCGCGTCAGCAGCCGCCGCAGCAGCGTCCCCGCGGTCTCCGGCGTGTAGTCGGCGAGCCGGTCGCGGTAGTCGCGGCGCACCACGAAGTTCGCGCCCTCGCCGCGGCCGATCTCGTCGGCGATCACGCGCTCGACGATCCCCGCGTACGTCGCGTCGTCGACGTCGAAGCCGCCGCCCGCCGGCGTCACGGGGGTGTCCGGCAGCGCCGCCGCGACCTCGTCGAACGGCAGCGTGTGCTGCGCGGCGACGCGCAGGCACAGCAGCGGCGTGCCGTCGTCGTACGCCTCGAACCCGCGCTCGCGGATCTGCCGGAACGGGATCAGCGCCAGGACGTCGTGCCGCGTGCCCTCCCCGGTTTCGGAGCCGGTGCCCGAGCCCGGACCGTCCAGGTCGGGCAGCGGCACGTCGTCGAGGGTCGGCACCTCGACGACCTCGCCGAAGAGCAGGTCCATGTGGTCGGAGCCCTCGCGGCGGATCAGCGCGAAGGGCGGCGGGGCGGGGGAGAAGAGGGGAACGAGGAGGTCGGCCGTCGTCTGCGCGGTCACGGGGTGTCCCATTCGGGTCGGGACGCACCTCCCGACGGGCCCCGGTCCCGCGTCCTCGACCCGAACGCGAAACGGCCGCCCACCGGGCGGCCGTCGGATCAGGAGTCCTGGAGAGGTCTAGAGATCGCGAAGTAGCGGGGCCGCCGCGGAGCGGGGCCACCACCAGGAGTACGCAGTGCAGGAACGCGCGATCATGCGGGCCACTGTAGCCGGTGCCGGGCGCTCGGCGACAGCGGCGCGACGGCCCGGACCGGTCGGTCTTCCACCCAACGGCGGGCGGCCTCGCGGACGGCCTCGCGGGTGGCGTTCCGGCCGGCCCTCCGGGCGACCGGAACCGGAGCCGCGGTCTCCCAAGTGGGAGACCCTCGTCTCGTTCCTCGGTCATCCCTCTTAATGCCTTGCCGCATTGTTTAACCTTGGGGGGTGACAGCGAACGACATCGACACCTGGCGATCCCTCCCGGCGGCGCAGCAGCCCGAGTGGCCGGACTCCGAGGCCCTGCGCGACGTGCTCGCGGACCTCGCGTCCTATCCGCCGCTGGTCTTCGCCGGCGAGTGCGATCAGCTCCGTGGCCGCCTGGCCTCGGTGGCTCGGGGCGAGGCGTTCCTGCTCCAGGGCGGCGACTGCGCGGAGACCTTCGTCGGCAACACCGCCGACGCGATCAAGAACAAGCTCAAGACGCTGCTCCAGATGGCCGTGGTGCTGACGTACGCGGCCTCGGTCCCGGTCGTCAAGGTCGGCCGCATGGCCGGGCAGTACTCCAAGCCGCGCTCCTCGGGCATCGAGACGCGCGACGGCGTGACGCTGCCGACGTACCGCGGTGACGCGGTCAACGACCTCGCCTTCACCCCCGAGGCGCGCATCCCCGACCCCGAGCGCCTGAAGCGGATGTACCACTCGTCGTCCGCGACGCTCAACCTGGTCCGCGCGTTCACCACGGGCGGCTACGCGGACCTGCGCCAGGTGCACGCCTGGAACCAGGACTTCGTCGCCCTCTCGCCCTCGGGCGAGCGCTACGAGCGCCTGGCCTCCGAGATCGACGGCGCGCTGCGCTTCATGCACGCGTGCGGCGTCGACCCGGAGGAGTTCCGCACGGTCGAGTTCTTCGCGTCGCACGAGGCGCTGATCCTGGACTACGAGTCCTCGCTGACCCGCGTCGACTCGCGGACCGGCGAGCTGTACGACGTGTCGGGCCACATGGTGTGGATCGGCGAGCGCACCCGTCAGCTGGACGGTGCGCACGTCGAGTTCGCGTCCCGCATCCGCAACCCGATCGGCGTCAAGCTCGGCCCGACGACCACCCCCGAGGACGCGCTCGCGCTGATCGACAAGCTCGACCCGAACCGCGAGGCCGGCCGCCTGACCTTCATCATCCGCATGGGTGCGGGCAAGGTGCGCGACGCGCTGCCGACCCTGGTGGAGAAGGTCACCGCGTCCGGTGCGCAGGTCGCGTGGGTGTGCGACCCGATGCACGGCAACACGTTCGAGGCGTCCAGCGGGCACAAGACCCGTCGCTTCGACGACGTGCTCGACGAGGTCAAGGGCTTCTTCGAGGTGCACCGCGCGCTCGGCACCCACCCGGGCGGCATCCACGTCGAGCTGACCGGCGACGACGTCACCGAGTGCGTCGGCGGCGGCGACGAGATCTTCGTCGACGACCTGCACCAGCGCTACGAGACGGCGTGCGACCCGCGGCTCAACCGCAGCCAGTCGCTCGACCTCGCGTTCCTGGTGGCGGAGATGTACCGGGGGCACTGAGAATCGGCGGCGAAGGGGCGTACACAGCACCGTGTACGCCCCTTCGCCATGTCCGGATGGCAGGCTGGGACCGTGATTGATCTCCGCAGCGACACCGTCACCCGTCCGACCCCCGCCATGCGCGCGGCGATGGCCGACGCCGAGGTCGGCGACGACGTCTACGCCGAGGACCCGACCGTACGTGCCCTCGAGGAGCGCGTCGCGGACCTGTTCGGCGGGCGGCACACCGGCCTCTTCACGCCCACCGGCGTGATGGCGAACCAGATCGCGGTCCGGTTGTCGGTCGGGCCCGGCGAGGAACTGGTGCTCGACGCGGACGCGCACATCGTGGCGCACGAGGACGGCGCGGCGGCCTGGCACGGCGGCGTGCAGACCCGGACGGCGCTGAGCCCGCGCGGGCTGCTGGAGCCCGCGGACGTGGCGCGGCTGCTGCGGCGCGGCGATCCGTACACGGTCGGGACGCGCGCGGTGGCCGTGGAGCAGACCCACAATCGCGGCGGCGGGTCCGTCTACCCGCTGGAACAGCTGGCCGCGATCCGGGAGTTGACGTCGGCGGCCGACGTGGTGCTGCATTGCGACGGGGCGCGGATCTGGCATGCGCACGTGGCGACCGGGACCCCGTTCGCGGCGTACGGCGCCCTGTTCGACACGCTGTCGGTCTGCCTCTCGAAGGGCCTTGGCGCGCCTGCCGGTTCGGTGGTGCTGCTGCCGGGCGACCGGATGCCCGAGGCGCGGCGCATGCGGCACCGCATGGGCGGGGCGATGCGACAGGCCGGGATCATCGCGGCGGGCGGGCTGTACGCGCTCGACCGGCACATCGACCGCTTGGCCGAGGACCACGTGCACGCGGCGCTGGTCGCCGACCGCCTGACCGAGGCGGGGCTGGAGGTGGTGGCACCGGAGACGAACGTGGTCCTGGTGCTGCTGCCGGAGCCGCGCCCGGACGCTGCGGCGGTCGCGGCGCGGTGCCGCGAGGCGGGGGTGCTGGTGTCGGCCTTCGGACCGCGGCTGATCCGCATGGTCACGCACATGGACGTCGATGCCTCCGCGTGCGCGAAGGCGGCGGAGGTCGTCGCGGTCTCCGCGGTGTGAGGCGGGCTCCGCGGTGCGGGGGTGGCGGGCCTGTCAGGCGACCTGGCTGCCGGCGTCCGCCCGCACGACGGCGAGTGGCACGGCGACCAGCGGGATCGGGGCGGGCTGCACCGCCGGGCCGCGGTCGGCACGGTCGACCAGCTCGACGAGGTCACCGCATCCGGCGGCCGGTTCGGCGGCGGCGGGGCGGTCGGCCCGGCATATCCGGCCACAGCGCTTCGTGCATCCGTCGCATGCGCGGGTGTCGTCACGGGGGATCATCGCGGAGATCGTCTTGACGCAACGACCGCAGTCCGTTCCGGCGCGGCACGACGCGGCGATCTCGCGCATGCTGCGCGCGCCGCCGTCTATTTGGGCGGTGACCTGCGTGTCGGTCACGCCAAAGCAGATGCACACGTACACGGAACGTCCCCCAAGGGTGAAGTCACTAAGGTAAGGGTAACCTCACCCCTGGTGGGAAGTGAAGAGAGGCCTCCGTCACGTGGCCGGAAGACGCCCCTCCGAAGGCCCCGCGGGGGCCCGGGGGAACCCGTCGGGCCCCGCGGGCCCCGGCAGAGCCGGGCGGAGCGTCCAGTGCGGTGGCGGGGACGTCCGGGTCAGCTCTCCGGCTGCTCGATGAGCTGCGCTACGTAGAGCGGCTCGCCCAGTTTCTTCAGCAGGTCGAGCTGGGTCTCCAGGTAGTCGACGTGCCCTTCCTCGTCCGCGAGGATGTCCTCGAAGATGTTGGCCGAGGTCGCGTCGCCCTTTTCGCGCATCAGCAGGATTCCGCCGCGCAGGCGCTCGATCGCCTCCATTTCGACGGCGAGGTCCGCGCGGAACATCTCCTCCAGCGTCTGCCCGATCCGCAGCGCGTTGAGGCGCTGGTAGTTGGGCAGGCCCTCCAGGAAGAGGATGCGGTCGGTCAGCTTCTCCGCGTGCTTCATCTCGTCGATGGACTCGTGGCGAGTCCAATGCGCGAGCTTCGTGTACCCCCAGTGCTCCTGCAGCTTGGCGTGCAGGAAGTACTGGTTGATTGCCGTGAGCTCGGCGGTCAGCTGTTCGTTCAGGAGCTCGAGGATCTGGGGGTCGCCGTGCATCGCGATGCACCTTCCGACTCGGTGGGCGGCGGGATCCGTGAGGTACCAGGGATGTACGTGATCACGGTTATGTGAATGCTGTCACCTCATGTGCCTTAAGTTCCACGAAGGGAAGCCTTGCCTTTCAAGGGCTATTAATTGGGATTTGCCGTAAATGACGCATATTTGCGGCGGCAGTCGACCGCCTCGCGCGGGGCCGGGGGCGGTCGTGACCTGCCCCGGGGGTCTGGGACCATAGAGGGCATGGGTCATACCGGAGCGGGGCAGGGGGGAAGCGATCCGGCGGGCGGCACGGCCGCGACGGCGGGTGGGGCGGCCGGTGCGGCGGCCCCCGGCGGTCTCGACCCCCGACTGCCCCCGGGGCAGCGTCTGCAACGCGGTTGGCCGGTCCTGCACTACGGTCCGGTGCCGCGCTTCAAGCCCGACACCTGGGACTTCCGGGTCTTCGGCGCCACCGCGTCGGGCGACAAGCACGCGTGGAACCACGAGGAGTTCTCGGCGCTGCCGCGCTCGACGGTCGTCGCCGACTTCCACTGCGTCACGAAGTTCAGCATGCTGAACAACGAGTGGGGCGGCGTGTCGGCCGAGACCATCCTCTCGATAGCGCCGCCGGCCCCCGAGGTCACCCATGTGATGGTGTGGGCCGAGTACGGCTTCAGCTCCAACCTGCGGATCCTGGACTTCGCCACCGAGCGCACGCTCTTCGCGACCCACCACGACGGCGAGCCGCTCACCGCCGAACACGGGTTCCCGGTCCGGCTGATCGTGCCGCACCTGTACGCCTGGAAGGGCCCCAAGTGGGTCCGCGGCATCGAGTACATGGTCGCCGACAAGCGCGGGTTCTGGGAGGAACGCGGCTACCACAACATCGGCGACCCCTGGCAGGAGCAGCGCTACTCGTACCAGGAGCGCGAGGGCGAGGGCCCGGACCTGCAGTAGCGGGACGGCGGCGCGGCGGGCGTACGGCCCGGAACCGTGCTCGGCAAAGGCAAGGCCCGGAAAGGCGGAAGCCGGGCCCGCGGGAGGGGCCCGGCTTCCCGCTCGGTCGGAGCGTCCGGCCGTCGGAACGGCATCCGGTCAGAACACGTTGATGGTCACCTTCGACCCGCGCGGCGCCATGTTGCCGCCGCCCGGGCTCATGCTCGTCACGTTGCCCGGTCCGATCGGGAACAGCTTCTGCACGTCGACCTTGAAGCCCGCGCCCTCCAGGATGCTCTTGGCCTCGCCCTCGCTCTTGCCGTCGACCTTCGGCACCTCGACCAGGTCCGGGCCCTTCGAGATGGCCACGAACACGCTCGACCCCGGGTAGAGAGTGCCGCCGGTCGGCGACTGCGCGGCGACCATGCCCGCGGGTGCGTCGTTGGAGAAGATCGGCGTCGGGTCGACCACCAGGTTGAGCTTGCGCTCCTCCAGCGCGTCGCGCGCCGCGCCCTCGGTCAGACCGACCAGGCTCGGCACCTCCACCGGTTGGCCCTTGCTCACCACTATGTCGACCGGCGTGTCGCGGGACAGCATCGTGCCCGTCGCCGGGTCCGTGCGGACGATCTGGCCGGGCTCCAGCGCGTTGTCCTCCTGCCGCGTGTCGCCCAGCACCAGGCCGACCCCCTCCAGCGCCAGTTTGGCCTGGTCGGTGGTCTGCCCCTTGAGGTCGGGGACCGCGAGGCGCTCCGGACCCAGCGAGACCGTGAGCATGACGGTCGTGCCCTTGTCGACGCTGCGCCCCGGCAGGGGGTCGGTCGCGATGACCAGGTCGCGCGCGACCGTCTCGCTGAACACCTCGGTGATCCGCACTTCCAGGCCCGAGTCCTTGACGCGCTTCTCCGCGTCGACCTTCGCGAGGTTCAGCACGGCCGGGACGTTCGCGGAGCTGTTGGCGCCCAGGCGCCACGCCACCACACCGATCACCGCGGCCGCCACGACGACCGCGATGAACGCGAGCACTCCGCGCGAGGGGCCGCGGCGGCGCCGGACCGCACCCTTGGCGGGGTACGGACCGTCCGGGTCGTCCGGACTGCCGGGGCCGAGGTGCTGGTGCGCGTAGGCGCCGTGCGGGTGCTCGTCCAGGATCGACTCGGTGCCGAGCCCCAACGGGCCGATGTCGAGCGGCACTTCGACCTGGCGGGTGAGGTTCGCGCCGTCGTCGGCGAGGCTGCCGTAGGGCGGCGGCGGGTACGCGGAGGCACCCGCGTACTCCGGGGCGTACTCCGGGAACTCCTCGTACGCCGGGGCCGGCGGCGGCAGCACGCGCTCGGCCGCGCCGAAGTCCAGCTCCGCGTCGGACATCTCGTGCTGCCGGGTCTGCCGTACCAGCGACAGGAGTTGCTCGGCGTCGGCCGGCCGCCGCTCCGGGTCGCGCGTGGTGGCCCGGGCGACAAGGCGGTCGAGCGCGGGGGACAGCCCCGGCACGACGCCCGACGGCGGCGGGACGTCCTCGTGCACGTGCTTGTAGATGATCTCGACGGCGGAGCGGCCCTGGTAGGGCTGACGGCCGGTCAGCATCTCGTACAGCAGGATCCCGGCCGCGTAGACGTCCGAGATCGGGGAGGCCGCGCCGCGCTCGATCTGCTCGGGCGACAGATACGCCACCGTGCCGACGAGCACCTTGCCGGTCGCCGCCGAGGCCGCTGTCGCCGTCGCCCGGGCGAGTCCGAAGTCGGCCACCTTGATGCCGCCGTCGTCCGAGATCAGGACGTTCTCCGGCTTCACGTCGCGGTGCACGAAGCCGGCGCGGTGTGCGGCACCGAGCGCGGCGAGCGTCGGCTCCAGCACGCCGAACGCCTCACGGGGCGTCAGGGTGCCGAGGTCCTGGAGCAGTTCGCGCAGCGTGCGGCCCTCGACGTACTCCATCGCCAGGAACACCACGTCGCCGTCGTGCCCCTGGTCGAACACGCCGACCACATTCGGGTGCGAGAGCCGGGCCGCCGACTTGGCCTCACGGATGAAGCGGTCGGTGAAGGAGGCGTCCGCGGCCATCGCCGGGTGCATCACCTTCACCGCGACCGTGCGGTCCAGACGGGTGTCCAGGGCCCGGTAGACGGTGGCCATGCCGCCCGCCGCGATCCGGGACTCCACCCGGTAACGGCTGTCGAGCAGTCGCCCGACGAGGGGGTCGTCCATAGTCATGTCCACGGTTGGGATTTTACGGTCACCCTGTCAGGGACGGGTCACACGACCGGTCGGTTCCGGAAACTGATGAGCTGTCAGCACTCTGCTTTCCCCCTGTTCCCGCTGGTGGGAAAGCTACGCGTGGTTCTCCAGGGAGTTCCGTGACAGCCGCGGGGACGACCTCAGAAGGCGGGGATCTCGGCGAGTCCGTCGGCGGGCGAGGACGCCTCCGCATAGTGCCGGCGCGGGATGCGGCCGGCCCGGTACGCCAGGCGCCCCGCGTCCACCGCGTGCCGCATCGCCGCCGCCATCAGCGCGGGCTCCTGCGCCCGCGTCACCGCGGAGGCCAGCATGACCGCCGCACACCCCAGTTCCATCGCGAGCGCGGCGTCCGACGCGGTGCCGAGGCCCGCGTCCAGGATCACCGGCACCTTGGCCTGCTCGGTGATCAGCCGGATGTTGTGCGGGTTGCGGATGCCCAGGCCCGAGCCGATCGGCGAGCCCAGCGGCATGACCGCGGCACAGCCGACCTGCTCCAGGCGGCGCGCCACCACCGGGTCGTCGTTCGTGTACGCCAGGACCGTGAAACCGTCGTCGACCAGCCGCTCCGCGGCGTCGAGCAGTTCGACGGTGTCCGGCAGCAGCGTGCGCTCGTCCGCGACCACCTCGACCTTGACCCAGTTCGTCTCCAGCGCCTCGCGGGCCAGGCGCGCGGTCAGCACGGCCTCCCCGGAGGTGTGGCACCCGGCGGTGTTCGGCAGCGGCCGGATGCCGAGCCGGCGCAGCAGGTCGAGCACCGAGCCGGAGGTGGCGGGGTTGAGGCGCCGCATCGCGACGGTGGTCATCTCGGTTCCGGAGGCGACCAGCGCGGCCTCCAGGATGTCCAGGCTCGGGGCGCCGCCGGTGCCGGTGATCAGCCGCGACGTGAAGACCTCGCCGCCCAGTTCGAGCTTGTCGTCGGTCCCGGTCGGGATCGTGGCCACGTCGTCATCCTCCCTGGACTGCGGTCAGCACCTCGACGCGGTCGCCCGCGCCGAGCACGGTCACGGGCCACGCGCTGCGCGGCACGACGTCCTCGTTGACCGCGACCGCGACGCCCTTGGCCGCGGTGGTCATGCTCGCGACGAGGGCGGCCACGGTGGTTCCGGGGGCGAGCGCGCGGGGCTCGCCGTTCACCGAGACGGATTCGGTCGGCTGAACGGTCATGCGAACGACACCTCCTTGTGCGGCTCCTGGCGCGGATCCCGCGGCGTGCGCGGCCGGGACGCGGATTCCTGGTCCCGTTCCTCCTGGTCCCGTACTTCCTGCGGCGGTGCGGTGAAGCGGCCCGGGCCCCAGGGGCGCACGACCTCGGGCACGGTGCCCTCGGCCAGCAGTTCGGCGACCGCGTCCGCGGTGACCGGGGTCAGCAGCACGCCGTGGCGGTAGTGGCCGGTCGCCAGCACCAGGCCCGGCAGCTCGGCGGCGCCGATGACGGGGGCGTTGTCGGGTGTCCCCGGGCGCAGGCCCGCGTGGGTCTCCACGAGCGGGAGTTCGGTGATGCCCGGGACCAGTTCGTGCGCGTCGCGCAGCAGCTCGTACACGCCGCCCGCGGTCACCTCGGTGTCGTAGCCCAGCTCGTGTTCGGTGGCGCCGACCACCAACTCGCCGTCTTCGCGCGGCACCAGGTACATGCTGCCGCCCTTGACGACGCCGCGGACGTTGCGCGACAGGAACGGAGCGAAGACCTCCGGGACGCGCAGCCGCAGGATCTCGCCCTTCACCGGCCGCACGGGGGGCAGCGTGCCGGGCGGCAGCCCCTCGACCGCGTTCGACCAGCACCCGGCGGCGAGCACGACCTGCCCGGCGGCGAGTTCGGTGCCGTCGTCCAGGCGTACGCCCGTCGCGCGGTCGGCGTCGGTGAGCAGCGCCGCGGCCCGCGCCCGGACCAGCGTGACGCCCGCCCGCCCGCAGGCCGCGAGCAGCGCGGCGACCAGGCGCCGGTTGTCGATCTGGTGGTCGGCCTCGACGTGCAGGCCGCCCGAGACGGCCGGGGACAACATCGGTTCGAGGCGCCGGCACTCGCGGCTGGTCAGCCAGGTCGAGGCGAGGCCGAGGCGCTCCTGGAACGCGTGCAGGTCCTTCAGGACCGCGCGGTCGTCGGCGTCCAGCGCGACCGCGAGGGTGCCGCACGCCCGGTAGCCGGACGGCAGGCCCGAGGCGTCGGCCAGTTCCGCGGCGAACGACGCGTAGCGGTCGGCGGAGGCCATGTTGAGGCGGAGCAGGGACTCCTCGCCGTACTGGAGCTCGGAGACCGGGGTGAGCATCCCGGCGGCGGCGTGCGACGCCCCGCGCCCGGGCGCGGGGTCGAGGACCGTGACGGAGAGGCCGCGCAGCGCCGCGCGCCACGCGATGGAGAGGCCGATGACACCGCCGCCTATGACGACGGCGTCGGCCGCGGGGCCTGGGGAAGCCATGGTTGCTGAACACTCCCTTACGCCGGCATGACCCGGATCAGGTTCGGACGGTCGGGAGCTGACAGCTCCCCTCTCAGCCCGGTCCCACCGGGCTCCCGTGAGGTGTCAACCCTACCTCCGGTCGCCGCACGGCTCCGGGGCCGTCCCCGGGATGCCCGCTCCGCGGCACTGCGCCGCTCCGCGTGATCCTTGCCTCAATCAAACTCTTCGGCCGTGGCACGACACGTGTCGGGCCCTAAGGTTCCCGCCATGGAGAACGTGCTTGTCGTGGGTGCCGGCATGGCCGGCCTGCAGACTGTCGTGGGGCTGCGCGACCAGGGGTACACCGGCCGGATCACCCTGCTCGGCGCGGAGGAGCACAAACCGTACGACCGGCCGCCGCTGTCCAAGGAAGTGCTCGCCGGGAAGACCGACGACACCTCCTTCGACGCCGAGTGGGACGCCCTCGGCGTCGAACTCCTGCTCGGCCGCACGGCCACCGCGCTGCGGCTGCACGAGGGAGTCGACGGCACCGAGGGCGGCGAGGTCGACACCGACGCCGGGACGGTCGGCTTCGACCGGCTCGTGATCGCGACCGGCTCGCGCGTCGTCAACCTGCCCGGCGCCGACGAGGTGCCCGGCGTGCACGTGCTGCGCACGATCGACGACGCCCGCTCGCTGCGCGCCGCGCTCGTCCCCGACACGCACGTGGTGATCGTGGGCGCGGGCTGGATCGGTGCCGAGGTCGCCACCGCCGCGGCCGCGCTCGGCTGCCGCACCACCGTCGTCGAGGCGCTGCACGTACCGCTCGCGGGTGCCTTCCCCGACGAGATCGGCGCGCGCTTCGTGCCGTGGTACGGGGAGGCGGGTGTGCAACTGCTGCTCAACGCGCGCGTCGACCGGCTCGAACCGGGGGCGGTGCACCTGACCGACGGCACGCGCCTGCCCGCCGACGTGATCGTGGTCGGCATCGGCGTACGCCCCGAGACCGGCTGGCTCGCGGGCTCCGGCGTGGACCTCGACGAGCGGGGCGCGGTCGTGGTCGACGACCACCTGCGCACGTCCGCGATGGGCGTGTACGCGGTGGGCGACTGCACGGTCTTCCAGTCCCCGCGCTACGGCACGCGGATGCACGTCGAGCACTGGGACAACGCCCTCCAGGCCCCGCGTACCGCGGCGGCGAACCTGCTGGGCGGCGACGCCGCGTACGACCCGGTGCCGTACTTCTGGTCCGACCAGTTCGGGCGCATGGTCCAGTACGTCGGCCACCACCCCGTCGGCGGCGAACTCGTGGTGCGCGGCCCCGGCGAGGACGGCAAGTGGACCGCGGGCTGGTTCGCGGGCGACGTGCTCGTGGCGCTGCTGAGTGTGGCCCGGCCGCGCGACCTCGCCCAGGGACGCAAGCTCGTGCAGACCGGAGTCCCGGTGGACAAGGCGAAGTTCGCGGACATCGGCGTCGCCCTCAAGGACGCGGCGAAGTAGCCCCGGCTCCGGCGGTACGTCGGCGGGCGCCCCGGCGGCGGCCCGCCGACGCGCCCAGGCCGAACGGGCCGACCCGTCGAGGTCGGCCCGTTCTCCTATCCTTGGTCGCGTGAGCGAGACCGAGACCACCATCGAAAAGCTTGTCGGCGAATGGCTGACCCTCCCCGAGATCGCCGAGATGTTCGGCGTCGAGGTGACCCGGGTCCGCCAACTGCTCAAGGAGCGCCAGTTCCTGGCGGTCCGGCGCGGCGAGAACCGCAGCCTCCAGGTACCCGCCGCGTTCATCCAGGACAACGCGACCGTCAAGGGCCTGGCCGGCACCATCACGGTGCTGACCGACGCGGGCTTCTCGGACGACGAGATGCTCGCGTGGCTCTTCACCGACGACGACACGCTGCCCGGCACCCCCGTCGACGCGCTGCGCGGCAACCGCAAGACCGAGGTCCGCCGCCGCGCCCAGGCCCTCGCCGTATGACCGCCATAGGGCAGGCGGCCGACGGGACGCCCCCGGCGCGCGCCAGGCTGGCGGACGCCCGCGTCTACCTGTGCACCGACGCGCGCGAGGCGCAGGGCGACCTGCCGGAGTTCCTGGACGCGGTGCTGGCGGCCGGCGTCGACATCGTGCAGCTTCGGCAGAAGGGCCTCGAAGCCCGGCAGGAGCTGGAGCACCTGGCCGTCTTCGCGGACGCCGCCCGGCGGCACGGGCGGCTGCTCGCGGTCAACGACCGGGCGGACGTCGCCCACGCGGCGGGGTCGGAGGTGCTGCACCTGGGCCAGGACGACCTGCCCGTGCCGTACGCCCGCCGCGTCATCGGCGACGACGTCGTCATCGGGCGCTCGACGCACGCCGAGGCGGAGGTCGACGCGGCGATCGCCGAGCCCGGCGTCGACTACTTCTGCACCGGCCCGGTCTGGCCCACGCCGACCAAGCCGGGCCGCCACGCGCCCGGCCTGGACCTCGTCCGGTACACGGCGGAGCGCCGCCCCGCACGGCCGTGGTTCGCGATCGGCGGCATCGACCTGGGCAACCTCGACCAGGTGATCGAGGCCGGGGCGACCCGGGTGGTCGTGGTGCGGGCCATCACCGAGGCCGACGATCCGGCGGCGGCCACCGCGGAGTTCGTCCGGCGCCTGAAGGCATAGCGCGGCGACCACAGAGGCTCACCGGTTCTCGAGAACCGGCAGGCCATTGTGGGCCCCAGGGAGTGTTTTCAAAGCCCCGTCGGACAGCCCGCAGGCCCGGCGGGAGTTTGAAGACTCGACCCGGCAGTCCGCGGGCGCGGCCCGCTAGCTCCGACGATGCCGTCGGCCGTCATTGCCGGGTCTGCGCGCGCGGGCGTGCCACCATCCCGGATATGTCCGAAATGCCGAGAAGAAACCGGCTGGTCATCGGCGGCGTGCTCGCCGCCCTCGTGGCCGCGTTCGTCGTGGCGCTCCTGGTCACGCGTGGCGACGGCGGCGACGGGGGCGACGGCGGATCCCCGGACCGGGTGGCGACGCGCACCGCCACCGCGGCGGCCTCGGCGGCCACCCCGGCCGACACCACGGCGGCGGCCGCCACGGCCGCCGCTCCGAGTGTGCCGCCCGGCATGTCCACCGTCCGGGTCGGGCAACTCCCGGCCGAGGCGCGGGAGACGCTGCGGCTCATCGACGCGGGCGGGCCGTTCCCGTACGCCAAGGACGGCACAGTGTTCGGCAACCGCGAAGGGCGCCTGCCGAAGCAGAAGAACGGGTACTACCGGGAGTACACCGTCGACACACCCGGCTCCGACGACAGGGGCGCACGGCGCATCATCACGGGAGCGCCCGGGGAGCGGTACTACACGTCCGACCACTATGCGACGTTCAGGGTGATCGTTCCGTGAGGACTTGGCACGAGGTGCGCAACGCGACGCCGTGGACGTCGGCGCTGCTGCCCGGCGACCTGGTCGACGTTCCGCATGCGGCGGCGGCGCGGCGGCTGTTGGCCTCGGCGGACGCGCACGGCTGGTGGGGTGCTCGCCTGGACCTCGGCGAAGCGGCCGACAAGGCCTCGTTCTTCGCGGCGTGTGCGCGCGACCTGCGGCTGCCCGGGTACTTCGGCCGCAACTGGGACGCGCTGTGGGACTGCCTCACCGACGCCACGCTGCTGCCTTCCGAGGGGCGCCGCCTGATCGTGGTCGACCGCTGGCGGCGGTTCGCGGAACGTGCGCCGGGGGACTGGACCACGGCCCGCAATCTGCTGCGCGAGGCCGCCGACCGCTGGCGCGACACCGAGAGCCCGCTGGTGGCCCTGGTCCGGATCTGATCCGCGGACCGGTTGCGGGTCGGGCTCCGGGTCCCGGCTCCAGAGCTGGCTCCAGGTCCGGTTTCCGGTCCGGTTCTGTTCGGGATGGACCCGGGTGCGGCCGAAAATGTCCGCCATCCGAGTGGTCACCGGTGTGATTGGTTCGCGACGCGGCGCAGAGCGGGCCGGTCGCGGCGGCCAACTGGCCAGACTGCGAATCATGAACAGCTCCGTCGAGCGCCGCCCGGCCGGCGCCGTCTACGACAGTGTGTTGCTCGCCTCCACGGAACCGAGGGCGGTCCGCACGGATCCGATGGTGCCCGGCCCGCGCCCGGTGCAGCAGGCGGCCGAAGAGCACTCCGGCACCGGACCCGCCGCGGACGACGACGCGGAGGGCGGATCGGACGACACCCCCGGTGCCGCAGCCCCGCCCCCGGCGGTACCGCCGCCACGCGGGCACCCGGCGGTCGCGGACCGCGTACGCATCGGCACGGTCGAACTCGTCCGCCGCCCCCCGCCCGGGCAGCCGGGAGCGGCAACAGGACCGGAACCGCGCGGCCCCGGCGCCAGCCCCGGCGTGTCGCCCGCTCCCGCGCCCGCAACCGCACCCGCGGGCGACACCTCCGGGGACGAACCCTCCGGCCTGTTCGGGCCGCTGGTCGTCCTCGGCCTGTTCCTGACGGCGCTGCTGCTCATCGGGCGCTATCCGCCGGAGATCCTCAAGCCGCTCCCCGCAGGCGTGCCGCAGGCCCCCGGGCCCGGCGACCGCGTGCTGCCGGGGGCACGGCGTGCCGAACTGGCGGCGGGCGGCGTACGGAAGGACGCGGTGCCCGCCCCGACGGAGGCCGAGACCGGGACCGGGACCGGCGCCGAAGGCTCGCTGCCCGCGTCACCCGCGGAGATCCCGCCCGCCACCGCGGACCGGCCCGCGACCGCGGGACCCGAGATGTCCGGGCCGTCGTACGGCGCCGAAGAGCGCGGCCGGGCCGACGAGTCCGGCGGAACCGGAACGGGCGGCTCCGGGACGCGCGGCGCGGTGGCCGCGGCCCCCGTCCGCTCAGACCGTGCGCACGGTCGCGGCGCCGACGAGGCCGCGCAGCACCGCGCGGGCGTCCTCGGCGACCGGGGCCGCGTCGAGCGCGGCGAGGGCCCGGCCGGTGAGCGCGTCGATCATCGCCTCGACCTCGGCCAGGGCACCGGTGCCCTGGATCACCGCCCGGAGCTCCTTGACCCCGGCGTCGTCGAGGTCCGGGTCCCCGACCAACTCGTCGAGCAACCGGGCCTGCGCCCCGGAACTGCGCTCGGCGGCGAGCGCGAGCAGCACCGTCCGCTTGCCCTCGCGCAGGTCGTCCCCGGCGGGCTTGCCGGTCTCGGCCGGGTCGCCGAAGACCCCGAGCACGTCGTCGCGGAGCTGGAAGGCCTCGCCGAGGGGGAGCCCGTACGCCGAGTAGGCGGCGAGTAGGTCCTCGCCCGCCCCGGCCAAGGCGGCCCCGACGTGCAGCGGCCTCTCGATCGTGTACTTGGCGGACTTGAAGCGGATCACGCGGCGCGAGCGCTCCACCGAGCCGCCGCCCATCGCCTGCTCCAGCACGTCGAGGTACTGCCCGGCCATCACTTCGGTGCGCATCACGTCGAACAGCGGCTTCGCGGCGGCGAGCGCCGACGGCTCCACCCCGCTGCCGGAGAACATCTCGTCCGACCACGTCAGGCACAGGTCGCCGAGCAGCAGCGCGGCCGCCGACCCGAAGCCCTCCCCGCTGCCGCGCCAGTCCGACGCCTCGTGCAGGCCCTCGAAGCGCTTGTGCACCGCCGGCTTGCCGCGACGCGTGTCGCTGCGGTCCATGAGGTCGTCGTGGATCAGCGCGCTGGCCTGGAGCAGTTCGAGCGACGTGGCCGCGCGTACCGCCGCCGCACCGGCCGCGCCCTCGTCGGTCCCGCCCGCACCGCGCCAGCCCCAGTAGCAGAAGCCGGGCCGCAGGCGCTTGCCGCCGTCGAGCAGGAAGTCGCGCAGCGCGGCGGTGACCGGCGCCATGCCCTCCCCGACCTCGGCGAGCACCGCCGCCTGCCGGTCCATGAACGCCGCAAGCGCGGAATTGACCCGTTCGCGCAGGCCGTCCCGGTCGAGCGGGTGCACTGCGCCGGACATGTGGGGCTGGGAGGAGGTCACGGGTCGTCTTCCGTCGAGAGCCGGGCCCGAGCAGCGTAACCGGGCGCCGCGCCTACCACCGACCCCGGGCCGCGCGGAAAGCCGTCTCGCGGGGCGGACAGACACTCCTCACCAACCGTCGGTCCCGTTAATCTGCCCAGTATGTCTGTCGGAGTCGCCTCGCCGCGCAAGCCTGACCCCGGTTCGTCGCGCGCCACCGCCATCCGCGATCTCCTCGTGAGCGGCAAGCGGACCTTCTCCTTCGAGTTCTTCCCGCCCAAGACCGACGCGGGCGAGCGGCACCTCTGGGACGCGCTGCGCCGCGTCGAGGCGCTGGGCCCCTCCTTCGTGTCGGTGACGTACGGCGCGGGCGGCTCCAGCCGCGACCGCACGGTCAACATCACCGAGCGCATCGCCACCGAGACGACGCTGACCCCGGTCGGCCACTTCACCGCGGTCGGGCACTCGGTCAGCGAGCTCCGCAACATCATCGGGCAGTACGCGGACGCGGGCGTGCGCAACGTCCTGGCGCTGCGCGGCGACCCGCCCGGCGACCCGCAGGGCGAGTGGATCGCGCACCCGCAGGGCTTCACGTACGCCGAGGAACTGGTCCGCCTGCTCCGCGAGTCGGGCGACTTCTGCGTGGGCGTCGCGGCGTTCCCCGAGATGCACCCGCGGTCGACGAGCTGGGACGAGGACATCCGGCACTTCGTGCGCAAGTGCCGGGCCGGCGCCGACTACGCCATCACGCAGATGTTCTTCCACGTCGACGACTACCTGCGGCTGCGCGACCGGGTCGCGGCGGCGGGCTGCGACGTGCCGATCATCCCGGAGATCATGCCGGTCACCAACGTCGGCCAGATCGAGCGGTTCGCCCAGCTCAGCAACGCCGACTTCCCGGCCGCCCTCGCGGACCGGGTGCGCGCGGTCGCCGACGACCCGGCGGCGGTCCAGGCGGTCGGCATCGAGTACGGCACCGAGATGAGCGAGCGCCTGCTCGCCGAGGGCGCCCCGGGGCTGCACTTCATCACCCTCAACCGGTCGACGGCCACGTTGCGCATCTACGAGAACCTCGGCCTCCGCGACCGCGACGTCTGACGCGGCACCCCCACCAGCCACAGGCCACGCGCCGCTTCGCTCGAAGCCGTGCGCCGGGACCGCGCGCCGGCAGTCGTTTCCGGACGCTGGGGAAACCGCCCTCTGCCCCGTTAGGGTGAGTGGCCTTCACCCGTTCGACAGAAGGGCGTGCCGGTGAGCCTTGGCATGATCGTGCTGTATGCGCTTTTCGTCCCGGTCGGCCTGTGGCTCCTCACCGAGGCGATGTGGCAGCACGGCGCGCCGTTCCGCTACCGCGTGCTCGCCCTCCTCGGTTTCGTAGGCGTCGTCGCGGGTGTCGCGATGGGCAACGCGATCGTTTCCGGCGCCGGCGGAGTGTGCTTCGTCATCGGGCAGTTGCTGGTCACGCGGCAGGTGCGCCGGGGCTACTACCACGGGTGGACCGTGCGCTTCGGCCGCAAGCGGGCGCGGCGCGCCCGGCACGGCCGACCGACGCAGGCCGACGTCCCGACGGATGCCGGGACGCAGCAGTTCGACGCGTTCGGCTCTCCGGACCCCGCGGACTACGTCGGATACGGCGGGTACGAGCAGAACGACTTCCCGTCCGCGGCGTACGACACCGGCGAATCGGACCGCTACCTGTACGGCGACACGGGCGACGCGGCCGCACCGCCCCAGCCGCCGGCCCCGCCCGCATATGCGCCGAACACAGTTGGGGGATACGGCCCCTCCGAGGACGCATACGCGTCGGGCCCGCATACGCAGCAGATGTACGTGCAGGACGACACGTACGCGGGCAGCGGCGCCTACGCCGCCCAGGTCGCACCCGGTCCGGAGGGGTACCGGCCGGACGGCTACGGGCCCGACGGGTACGGGACCGACGGGTACGGGCCGCAGGCGGGCGCCGGACCCGGGGCGTACGGCGCGGAGCCGAACCACCACCCGGACGCCTACGGCGAGTTCCCCCCTCAGCCCTTCCCGATGAGCTCCGACACCGCCGCCGCGCCCATCCCCGCACCGATGAGCCCGCCGCCCGGATGGGCCGAGGCGCCCACCGCGAACAGGCCGGGGACCGACGAGCGGTTCGGCTGACCGCCGGCGACCGGGCACGCGGGCACGCCGCCGCCGGGCGTGCCGGTGGCGCGCTCCAGGTCGGCGGGTGTGCGCATCTCGTACCAGCGCAGACGGTCCGCGACCGGCAGGCCGCGCCGTGTCATGAGGTGGAGTACGTGTTGCGCGAACTCGTCGCGTACGCCCGGCTGTTCCCAGTCCACCAGGCCCTTGCCGCGCCCGTGCGCGGGCACCCGTACCTGGACCGTCCACGCCTCGTCGCCGTCCGGTGCGCCGCCCTCCGGGGCCAGCACGCACAGCGTGGGATCCGCCGGGGGACGGGCGTCGGAGGCGTACAACGCCTCGGCCTCGTCGGCGGGGGAGTCCGGGAAGAGGTAGGTGCGGTACGGCCTGCCGGGTGTGGTGCCGCGGAGCGCGAGGTGCATCTCGGCCATCCCGGTGGCCGCGCCCGGGTCGGCTTTCGCTTGCGTCGGGCGCCGCGGCGGACCGGCCCAGACGACGATGTCGGCGTCGATGCGTCCGCCGTCCGCGAGCAGGACGCCGTCGGCGCGCCCGCCGGCCAGTGACACGTCCGCCACGTCCGTGCCGGTGCGGAACTTCACCCCGCGGTCCAGGCACCGGGCGTGCAGCGCCTCGGCGATCTTGTGCAGGCCGCCGCGTACGGTCCACAGGCCGAACGTCTGCTCGAGGTACGGGAGGACCGCGAGCGTCGCCGGGGCCCGCCTCGGGTCGAGCCCCGCGTCCAGCGCGAAGCGCTCGGCGTGCGCACGCAGCCTCGGGTCGCGCACCGTGGACCGGACCAGCGGCCGCAGGCGCCGCCACGGTGTGGTGGTCCGGAAGTCGCGGAACCCTCCCGACGCGCGCCGCGGCCGGTCCGCCTCCGACGCCACCTCGAAGAAGCCGGTGCGCATGACGCCCCACATGGCCGCGCCCCGGTCGAGCAGCCGGTTCCAGTCGGCCCCCGCGCCGGTGCCGAGCGCGGCGTCGAAGGCCGCGGCGGCACCCGCGCGCGTCGCGTTGGGGACGTCGACGACCGTCGCGCCGCGCTCGAACGAGCACCGGGCCGTCGGGTCGACGCCGATCAGGTCGACGCACTCTTCGAGCGCCGCACCGGTCTTGAGGAAGAGGTCGCGGTAGACGGCGGGGAGAGTCAGCACCGACGCGCCGGATGTGAACGCGAAGCCGTCGTGGTCGATCGACCCGAGCATGCCCCCGACGCCGTCGGACCGCTCGCACAGCGTCACGTCATGGCGCCTGACCGCGAGCCTGGCCGCGACTGCGAGTCCACCCATACCTGCACCGACGACAACGATTCGAGCCACGTCGAAGGAGGGTACGCCACCGCAGCACCCGCGAATGTCACACATCCGCGCGCTGCCCCGTCCTTCCGACGTGCCAGTGTGGGGATGATCAGACGGAGGTGCGCGATGACCGGCGGAATCCCGGGTGGAGAGGGGAACGGGACCGGTACGGAGACCGGCTCGGACGGGTTCGGCTCGGACGGATTCGGCTCGGACGGGTTCGACTCGGACCGGTTCGGCTTGGACCCGTCCGGCTCGGGCGGGTCCGAGGCGACCGGGATCGAGCCGGGAGGGGTCGACGAGGATGCGCTCGCGCGTGCGTTCGAGGCGGAGCGGCCGTATCTCCTCAAGGTCGCGTACGTCACGACCGGCTCGGCGGCCGAGGCCGAGGACTGCGTCCAGGAGGCGTGGCTGCGCCTGCGCCGGCTCGACGACCCGGCCGAGGTCCGCGACCTGCGGGCCTGGCTCACCACCGCGGTCGGACGCCTTGCCCTCGACGCGCTGCGCAGCGCCCGCTCGCGCCGCGAGCGGTACGTCGGGACGTGGCTGCCCGAACCCCTCGTGGAACCGGTGACCGCCACCGACCCCGCCGAGCGCGTCACCCTCGACGAGTCGGTGAGCATGGCGCTGCTGGTGGTCCTGGAGTCCTTGTCGCCCGCGCAACGCACCGCGTTCCTGCTGCACGACGTCTTCGGCATGACGTTCGGCGAGGTGGCGGAGGTCGTGGGGCGCACGCCGTCGGCGGTGCGGCAACTCGCCTCGCGCGCCCGCCGCGAAGTCGAGGACGGACGCCCGAGGTTCCCGCCGACCGCGGACGAACAGCGCCGCCTGGTCGCCGCGTTCGCGGACGCCTGTCAGGGCGGCGACCTCGAGGCGCTCGTCGCGATGCTCGACCCCGACGCGGTCTGCCGCGGCGACGGCGGAGGCAAGGTGCCCGCGCTGCCGACGGTGGTGCGCGGCGGCGAGCGCATCGCGCGGCTGCTGCTGGCGTATGCGGGCGACGCGCCGTTCGACATCCGGACGGTCATCGTCAACGGCACGTCCGGCCTGCTGGTGCGGGAAGCGGACGGCACGCTCTCGGTCATGGCGCTCACCGTGGACCGGCAGCGGATCACCGCGCTGGACGTCATGCGCAATCCGGACAAGCTCACCACGGTTCGCGGGTGGATCTGAGTATCTGAACGCTGTCTTCCGGATGCGCGCTCAACTACGGTTTCGAACCGGGGGACGAGCGTGGGGAGACGCGATGTCGGGGGTTGTCCGCGACGACGGAAGCACGGTGGAGGAGGGCGCGGGCGACCGGAGCCGGGACGACGGCCGACCGCCCCGCCGTCCGGATCCGGTGCCGCGGCGCGGAGCGGCGGCGACCGCGGGCCACTGGTTGGCGCGCGGCGTCGCGGTCGTCCTCCTCGTCCCGTTCCGCCTCCTCTGGGAACTCCTCAAGCTGACAGGCCGGTTGCTCCTCGTCGCTCTTGTGTTCAGCTGGCGCAGGCTGCTGGTGCCCGGAGCGAAGCTCGTGCACCGCTGGATCCTCGTTCCGGGCTGGGCGTTCTTCCGGGACTTCCTGTGGGGCTGGCTGCTGCGGACCGTGCTGTGGGGGATCATCCTCACGCCGGTCCTCGCGTTCCTGCTCGACCAGGTCCTCAAGCCGCTTCAGCGTGCGATCGAGCGCTACCTGTGGCGGCGCGTACTCAAGCCGTTCGGGCTGCTGGCGTGGCGGCACGTGCTGCGCCCGACCGCCCGGGGACTCCTCTGGCTCGCGTGGCGGCTCCTCTACCACCTGGTGATCCAGCCGCTGACCGCGCTCTGGAAATGGGTCCTGCGGCCCTTGTGGCGGGCCTTCCGCCAGGTCCTGACGTTCGGTTGGCGCGTGGCGACCGTGATCGTCGGGGCGGTCGTGGTCGTCCCGAGCCGGTACGTCTACCGCTTCGTGCTCAAGCCGGTGCTCGTCGGACTGGCGGTGGTCTGGACGGCGGTGGTCGTACCGCCGTTCCGGTGGACCTACCGGCGCGTGCTGCTGCCGATGAACCGCTTTGCGGCCGACATCATGGGCGCCGTGTTCGGACGCTGAGTCGTCGGGCGCGCTCGGACCGCACGCGGTCCTGGGGCCGTCGAACCGTCATCGTGAGACCCGGCGAAACGTCACCTGGGGAGCCGTCGAACTGTCACCATGAGACCGGGAGTTCGACCACCGCCGTGGTCAACTGATCCTGTGTGAACCGGATGTCGACGGTCGGCACAGCGAGGCGCAGGTCCGGGAATCTGGCGGTCAACTGCCCGAATACCTCCGCGAGTTCGATGCGTGCCAGCGGTGCCCCGACGCAGTAGCGGGCGCCGTGGCCGAAGCCGAGGTGCTGCGTGCTCGTCCGGTCGGGGTCGAAGCGCTCCGGGTCCGCGAAGACCTCCGGGTCGTGGTTGGCCGTGAAGGTGTCGAGCAGGACCAGCTCGCCTGCGCGTACCGTCACTCCGGCGATGTCCAGGTCGGTCCTGGCCCAGCGCGGCATGCCGCCGGTGCCGACGATCGGCGCCCGCATGATCTCCTCGACGACCGGACCCACCCGGGCCGGATCCGTGACGAGGGCTTGCCATTCGCCCGGCGTGGTGAGCATGAAGAGCGCGCCGTACCCGATCTGCACCACGGTCGTCTCGTGGCCCGCGAACAGCAGCAGCATCGACAGCGAAGCGATCTCCGCGTCGCCGAGCCCCTCCGTCGCGCACAGGTCCGAGATGATGTCGTCGCCCGGGTCGCGGCGCTTGAGATCCACCAACTCCCGGCCATAGACGTAGAGTTGCCCCAGACCGTCGGCGGAGCGGGCCGCGTCGACGACGTCGCCGGCGGCGACGGACCAGGCGCGGAAGCGGTCGCGGTCCGCGTACGGCACCCCCAGAAGCTCGCAGATGACCAGGATCGGCAGGGGCAGCGCGAGCGACGCGTTGAGGTCGGCCGGACTGCCGCTCTTCTCCATGTCGTCCAGGAGTTCGGCGGTGAGCTGGGCGATGCGGGGCCGCAGCGCCCGCATGCGGCGTGGCGAGAAAAGCGGTTGGAGGATGCGCCGCATTCGCGCGTGGTCGACATGCTCGGTCTCGTGGTTGCCGACGGGGGAGCCGAGGAGGGCCGATTCCCCGGTCCGGGCCGCCTGTTCGGGGTGGGGGTGGGAGCGTCCGAGGCGCTGGTCGTCGAGCAGTGCGCGGACTTCCTCGTACCCCGTCACCAGCCAGGCGTCGTCGCCGACCCGGGTGCGGACCTTGTGGACGGCGCCTCTGTCGCGCAGTTCGCGCAGGGCAGGCGGCGTGCGCAGCGGTTCCGGCGCATGGAAGGGCAGTTGAGCGGTCACGGCGTCTCCCCGTTCGCAGTTGTATACGCTCGATTAAACAAATCTACTTGTATACTCTGAAGTACACAAGATGAGCCCGGCGGCAGCCGGGTTCCGCGCGGCAGGCAAAGCAGGCACAGGGAGTGGGCGCGATGACGGCACGGCAGACGGTCCCCGACGAGCGGGCGGCGCCCGCGGCACCGGGCGCCCCGATTTCCCCGGCGCCGGCTTCTCCTGCTTCCTCTGCTTCCTCTGCTTCCGCTGCCTCCCCTGCTTCCCCTGTTTCTTCTGACTCCTCGGCTTCCACTGCATCCGCGTCCCCCGTACGCCGGCTTCCGCGCGCCGAGCGCCGCGAGCAGATCCTCGACGCCGCCACGCGCGCGTTCGCCCGCTCGGGCTTCACGGCCACCAGCCTCGACGACGTCGCGGCGGAGGCCGGCATCACGCGCGTACTCCTCTATCGGCACTTCGATTCAAAGGCCGACCTCTACCGCTCGGTCCTCGACCGCGCGTGCACCCGCGTGACGACAGTCCTCGGCGACGAGGACCTGCAACCGGAGGCCCTGGGCGCGCTGCTCGGCGCGGCCTCCGCCGACCCCGACGGCTTCCGCCTGCTGTTCCGACACGCCGCCCGCGAACCGGAGTTCCGTGATCTGCTCGACGAACTCGAGGCGGCCTCCACCGAAGTCGCGCGGCGCAACCTCGCCCGCGTCATCGCCCCCGGCCCCTGGCTCACCTGGGCCGCGGCGGTCGTCGCCGCCGTCACGACCGAAGCCGTCATCGCCTGGCTCGACGCCGGGCAGCCGGACCCGGAGGACGCCGCCTGCCGCATCGGCCTCGTCGTCGACGGCATCATCAACGCCGCCGGCGGACCGTCCCCGCGGCCGACCGGCTGATGCCCCTTCCGGGGTCCGTCAGGAGAACACGCCGCTGTAGGCGTTGAGTGCGGGTTGGCCGCCGAGGTGGGCGTACAGGACGTTGGAGTCCTCGGCGATCTGCCCGTCGCGCACGAGGTCGACGAGCGCGGCCATGGACTTGCCCTCGTAGACCGGGTCGATGATCACGCCTTCCAGGCTGCCGGTGAGGCGGATGGCGTCCAACGTGGACTGCACCGGGACGCCGTAGAGGTCGCCGGCCCACCCCTCCAGGACGGTGATCTCGTCGTCGCGCAAGTCCCGTCCCAGCCCGACGGTTTCCGCGGTGGCACGGGCGATCTTGGCGACCTGGGAACGGGTTTCGTCGATCTTCGCCGAGGCGTCGATGCCCAGGACGCGGCGCGGCCGGTCCTGGCCGGCGAAGCCCGCGATCATGCCGGCCTGGGTGCTGCCGGTGACGCTGCACACCACGACGGTGTCGAAGAAGACACCCAACTTGCTTTCCTGTTCCTGGACTTCGTACGCCCATCGGGCGAAGCCGAGGCCGCCGAGCGGGTGGTCGGACGCTCCGGCGGGGATGGCGTACGGCGTGCCGCCGGCCGCGCGGACGTCGTCCAGCGCTTGGTGCCAGCTCTCCTTGAACCCGATGCCGAATCCGGCCTGGACGAGACGTACATCGGCGCCCAGGATGCGGGAGAGCAGGATGTTGCCGACCTTGTCGTTGACCGGATCGGGCCAGTCGACCCAACTCTCCTGAACGAGAACGGCCTTCATCCCAGCGTGCGCGGCCACGGCGGCGACCTGGCGGGTGTGGTTGGACTGGATGCCTCCGATGCTGACCAGCGTGTCCGCTCCCTGGGCCAGCGCGTCGGCGAGCAGATACTCCAGCTTGCGCGTCTTGTTGCCGCCGAAGGCGAGCCCGCTGTTGCAGTCCTCGCGCTTGGCCCAGATGCGGGCCCCGCCGAGATGCTTGCTCAGCCGGTCGAGCGGGTGCACGGGACTTGGGCCGAAGAGCAGGGGATACCGCGGGAACTCGTCGAGGCGCATGGGGACTCCGTGAGGTGGTGAGCGGCCGGTAAGGGGAAAACGGCTGCGGCGGTGCGAACCGACCGGAGACGGCTACCGACTCCGAGGACCGCCACCCGGCTCCGGCTCCGACTGCGGCTCCGAGTGCGGCTCCGGCTCCGCATCCGGAAGTCCGGTGTCCAGCAGGGGCGCCAGGGTCTGCCAGTTCGCGCGCGTGGCGGCCGCGGCTCCGTCGACGTCCCCGGCCTCGCACAGCGCGATGATGCGCGCGTGCTGGCCGACCGAACTCCGGCCGCCGAGCGACCCGAAGCGCAGCCGTTCGAGGCGCCGCAGTACGGGCGTGAACTGCTCCAGCACAGTGCGTACGGCGTGGTTGGCGCAGGCCGCGACCGCGACACCGTGGAAGTCGTCGTCGGCGGCGATCGCCGCGTCGACGTCGTTGCGGCGCAGGGCGTCGGCGAAGCGCGCGTTGGCCTGGCGCATGGCGTCGAGTTCGGCGGCGGAGAGGTTGGGGAGCGCTTCCCGTACGGCCAGTTCGTGCATTGCGGCCGTCACCGACTGCGCGGAACGCGCGGCACGTACGTCGAGAGGGCTGACCCGCGTGTGGCTGCCCGGCTTGCTCTGCACCAGCCCGGCCTGCTCCAGGCGTGCCAGCGCCTCGCGTACCGGCGTACGGCTGACACCCAGCCACGCGGCCAGGTCGATGTCGTTGAGCCGCTCGCCGGGGGCGAGCGTGCCGTCGACGATCGCGTCGCGGATCGCGCGGTAGGCGTTGTCCCGGAGCAGGGATTTGGTCACGAGCCCACGGGCTTGGGGAACCGGCATGCAATATATTGCATGCCGCATGTCGAACCCTGTCAAGCCTGCGCCCGGCCGCCGGACAGCCGACACAGGACGATCGTGGCGTCATCGTGCCGCTTGCCGCGAAAGGCGCCCGGCGCCGTCGCATGCTCCGCGGCCCGAACAGCCCGAACCACAGCAGCAGGCCCTTCAGCCTCGACAACATCCATGACACGGGCCCATGACCACCCATAACGTTCGACCAGTCGGGACACGCCATCAGTCATCAGCGCGATGCGCCTAACGTCGGCGGCCGGCACAGAACCCACGATGGCGTGTTCGGCCGCTTCGGACGTCGCGCCGGCCACCCAGAAGCCCCCCGGCCGGTTGCGGACACGCTGCACGTCCTCCTGCGTATAGCCAGTCAGGTGGGACACCGCGTCGTCGACAACGGCCTGCACATTGCCGTCCGCGGTCTCGATCACGATCGGCGAGTCGCAGAGGACCAGATAGTCCACGACGTCCGCGCGCCGCCGCAGCAGAGCAACCGTGCTGGACGGGCTGCTCGGATGCGACAGATCGCAAGTGTCCGCATGCATCCCGCAGACGCCTTCAATCGCACCCGCAAGGATCTCGGCCAGCGACCCGACACCATCCGCCACGATGCCGGCGGCCAACCGGACGCCGAGCTGCCCGACCAGCCACGGCACATCGTGGACACAACCCGACTCACCGCGCTGCGACACCCCGTCCAGCACGACGACGAACCGTTCCCCCGCAATCACAAAGTCCTCGTTGACCCCACCCGCCGGGGCCTCACTGACATACGCGACCTGCAAGAAACGTCCCGTCCACTAACCCCGACCGACCCACAAGGCCCCCACACCACCACTTCCACCCCCCACCCGACCCGAACCCCACCACCCGCCCGCCCAGCCCGTCGCGGCGGGTTTGGGCAGGCGGGACGGGGTGTGAGCTGCTCAACGCCGCCCGACAAATGCCCAACGAACACTGAACGACCTGCGGTTCAGGTCAGGATGAAGTGAGACAACTCCGGCCTCGGCCACGTGGGCGATCCTGGCGCGTAGATCGGTTGAGGAGACGAAACCGCAGGTGGGAGGCTGGGATTCAGGTCTCCGCCACCAAAAAAGGCTCGGGGCCCGAGACCGCCCCCCGGTCTCGGGCCCCGCCTTCCCGTGCCCGCTCCCCACGGCTGCACGGGCCCACCCCCCAGTGGGTCGTCGCAGTGTTTGACTCATGGACCCCCGGGAGGGTTGTGCGGGTTGGAATCTTTTCTGGGATTTCTGCGGCGGCGGAGGAAGCGGCGGATGCGGGTGGCGAGGAAGAGGACCAGGGCGGCGCCGAGAACCAGGAGGAAAAGGGCGATTCCGGCGGCGAGCCACGGGTGGTCGACGGCCAGGGCGAGGACGACGAGGACGGCGCCGTCTTCGCCGAGTGAGGTCGCGGCGTTGCTGAAGGGTTCCGGGGACGAGTTGACGGCCATGCGGAAGCCGGCTTTGACGCTGTGGCTGCCGAAGGCCATGCCGCCTCCGCCGAGGGCGGCGGCGAGTTGCTGGGCGGTGTCGGCGTCCCCGACGCCCGCGTAGAGGGCGCCGATCCAGGCGCCGATGAGGGGGCGTACGACGGTGTGGACGGCGTCCCAGGCGGAGTCGAGGTAGGGGATCTTGTCGGCGACGAACTCGATGACGAAGAGGATCCCGGCGACGATGAGGACGTCCGTGCGTTCGAGCATCGGCGGGGTGCCGTCGTCGATGCCCAGGCGGCCCATGCCCCCGAGGATGAGGACGGTCGCGTACGCGTTGGTGCCGCTCGCCCAGCCGCTCGTGACGACCATGGGGGCGATGTCCATGCGCGCCCCCTGAGTGAGGTTTGCGGCAGTTGTAGTGATCTTGACGTTAACCCGCAGGTCGAGGGGTCGCATACTCAGGCGCACTCAGCGGTTCGGACCTCTCTACTCGGGTTGCGATCTGAGTACCTGTACGGATACCCGGGAGCCGCCGCCCCGGCAGAGTTGTCGCCAACGGGGAAGTGCAGGGCCGCGGTCCGGACGTCGGGGGGCGTACGGGAAGCGGGTGGGGGATAACGGGGGATCTCACGGGGGGATCTCACGGGGGGATCTCGCGGGGGGGATTGCGGGGGGAAACGGGGACCGGGTTCCCCGGGCTGTCGTGCACGGGGGTGCGGCGGCCCGGGGGACCTTGCGGGAAACGCGTTCGTACGGGACGCGGGGGTCGCATCTGCACCGCCGACACGGGGCGGCGGTTCAGGTGCCGTCGTCACTGCCGTCACGGGGGTGGTGGCCGACGACGAAGCGGGCTGTGCCTCCACGGGGGAGGCACAGCCCGCTGTCCTGTTTTTCGGCGGGGCGCTGAGGGGTGGGGCGGTTCAGAGGAGGGACTGCAGGGCCTGGTCGGTGCGGGCGACTACGGCGCGGCCGTCGTCGAGGATCACGATCGGCCGCTGGATCAGGGCGGGGTGTTCGGCGAGCGCCGTGATCCACCGCTCGCGCTCCTCGGCGGTCTTGGGCCACGCCGTGACGCCGAGGTCCTTGGCGGCCTGGTCGCCGGTCCGGGTGATGTCCCAGGGGTCCAGGCCCAGGCGCTTCAGTACGTCGCGGATCTCGTCGGCGCTCGGCGGGTCCTCCAGGTAGCGGCGTTCGGCGTAGTCGACGCCGGCCTCGTCGAGGAACGCGGTCGCCGCACGGCTCTTGGAACAACGCGGGTTATGCCAGATCTCCATGGCCGCAGCATAGATAGAGCGGTGGGGAGGGGCGGTGGCGCGGCGGCGCCGACGGCAGTTCTGGCGGGGCGGCCGGGCGTCTGGTGGGGCCGGGTGGGCATGTGAGGCAGGTGGGGCGGGCGAGCCGGATGGGCGGGGCCGCGGGGCGGGACGTGTGTCAGTGGCTCGTGCGACGGTGGATCCCGACCGCCGAAAAATCGAACAAAGATCGAAAACAGCAGGAGCGCGGCAAGGCTGGCGACTCGCGCCTTATGACGTTGACGTCGTGGAAGCCGCGGGGTTTACTGAAGCCACAGGTTCGAACTTGAGTTCGATTTTCGAGATGGCCGCCTCGAAGGGGCCGGCTTCGCGGAATCGACAGGGGCTCGGGTTCGTCCGGCGGAAACCGACCCCGGCCGGGGGTGCGAGGGGAAGCGCATCTCCGGCCGGGTCACCGCAGTGAAGGAGAGGCCATGGCACGTCGTCACATCGACCCGGTGGAGGTAGTACGCAGCGGAGGGGAACCGGCCCGGTTCCTGTGGCACGACAAGCTGTACGTGGTGAGGGACGTCCTCGACCACTGGGTGGAGAACGAGGAGTGGTGGCACGCCGGTCACACCAATCGCGCGGGAGTGCATGTGGGCGCCCGTGCGGGGGCCCGTACGAGCGGCGTGGTGACCGCGGACGTTCCGGTGGGCGGCACGGGGACGGCTCTCCTGGCCATCGAGCGTGAGGTCTGGCGCGTCGAGGCCGCGGCCGGCCGCAGCGCACCACTCGGCGTGTTCGACCTGAGGCTCGACTCGCAAGGCTCCTGGACCCTCGCCCGGACCCTGGACTGACTGAAGGCGGCGATGACGACCATGGCCACCGAATCCGCAGCGGCACGACGCCGACCGGGGGAGACGGGCGACCGTACCCGCGACAACCGGGACATACCCCACCTCCCGTCGATACCCCGCGCACCCGTGCGCTGGACCAGTGCGCCGCCCGGCGCTCTCGACCTCCTCGCCCACGCCCGCCGCGCACTCGCGGAGGCAGCCGAGGCAACCGCGCCCAACGAGCGCTACGCCGCCGCGCATCTCGCGGCGCTGCGTACGACCGCCGCAGTATTGGCCGCGCGGGCCCGCCCCGAGGAGGAGAAGCCGGGACGCCGCCGCGCGCCCCGCAGCGCGTGGCAGCTGCTGCCTCAGGTGGCCCCCGAACTGACCGAGTGGGCCGGATACTTCGCGAGCGGTGCGCGTAAGCGCGCGGCGGCCGAGGCGGGACTGCCGAACGCCGTCACCGCGCGCGAGGCCGACGATCTCGTCCGGGACGTAGGGGTGTTCATCCGCCTCGTCGTCCGGCTGCTCGGTCTGCCGGCACTGACCGTGGTGCCGCCGCAGGAGGACTGAGCAGGGGACCGACCAAGGAGGACCGACCAGGGGGACCGACCGCCGCGGATCCGATTGCTCGGGGGAGCACGCCTACCCGTTCCGATCGGCTGACGGAGCAGCCGCCGCCGCAGTACCACCGCACCCGACCCCATCGAGCACCCCATGACCCCTCCGTTCACTCACCTGCACGTCGCCTCGGGGTATTCGATGCGGTACGGCGTGTCCCATCCGCACACCCTCGTCGAGTGCGCCGCCGAAGAGGGCATGGACGCGCTCGCCCTCACCGACCGCGACGGTGTCTACGGCGCCGTCGCGTTCGTGAAGGCCTGCGTCAAGGCGGGGATCCGCCCGATCATCGGGGCGGATCTGGCCCTGCTCCCGGAAGCCGACGGAGCCGACAGAGCCGATTCAGCCGGCGCACGCGGGAACGGCAAGACCCGCAAGACCCCCGCGCGCGGCGGAGCGTACGTCGATCCCCGCCACCCCCGCGCCACCGTCCTCGCCCGCGGCCGTACCGGTTGGGCCGCCCTCTGCCGCCTCGTCAGCGACGCCCACCGCCGGGGCCGCGAGACGCAGGCCCACGACGCGGCCGCTCGCCCCGTCCCCGCGTGCACCCGCGCGTCGCTCGCCGAACACGCCGCGCGCGGCGACCTGGTGGTGCTCATCGGGCCCGACTCGGAGTTCGGCCGTGCGGTGGCGGCACGGCGCGACGCCCATGCGGCGCGCCTGCTCACCGCGTACCGCGACGCGCTGCCGCCCGGCGCGCTGCACGTCGAACTGGTCAGCCACCTCGGCCCGTCCGGCGGCCCGATGTCCGTCGCCCTCGCCGCACGCATGCTGGTCGCGGCCGACGACCTCGGCGTCCCGGCCGTGCTGACCAACGCCGTTCGGTACGCCGAGCGCGGCGACGGGCCGGTCGCCGACGTCCTCGACGCCGCCCGCCGCCTGGTCCCGCTCGGCCACCGCCACCTCGACCGGGTGGGCAGCGAGGGCTACTTGAAGTCGCCCCTCGACATGCTCCGCGTCGCCGCCGAGATCGCGCTGCACGCCGACCGGGGAACCGCGGGTGCGCTGCTGGCCCGTACCCGCGACCTGGCCGAGTCGCTCGTCCTCGATCCTCGCGAGGACCTCGGCATGGGCAAGGTGTTCTACCCCGAACCGGAGGTCGTCGGCGTACCGTCCGAAGAGGCCGCCGCCGAACTGCGCCGCCGCTGCGAGGCGGGGCTCGGCCTGCGCGGAATGGCCCCAACTGCGCGGGTACGCAAGCGCCTTGACGACGAACTCGATCTGATCGGACGGCTCGGACTGCCGTCGTACTTCCTGACCGTCGCGGGAGTCGTCGACCTCATCCGCGAGATGGGGGTGCGCTGCGCGGCGCGCGGCTCGGGGGCGGGCAGCCTGGTCAACCACCTGATCGGCATCTCCGGTGTGGACCCGATGCGGTACGGCCTGATCATGGAGCGTTTCGTCTCCGACCGCCGCTCCGCACTGCCGGACATCGACGTCGACGTCGAATCGGCCCGCCGCACCGACGTGTACGAGCGCATCCTGGAGAAGTTCGGCGCCGAGCGCTGCGCGATGGTGTCGATGACCGAGACGTACAAGGCGCGCCACGCGATCCGCGACGTCGGCGCCGCCCTCGGCCTGCCACCCGGCGAAATCGACGCGGTGGCAAAGGCGTTCCCGCACATCCGCGCCCGCGACGTCCGGGCCGCGCTGCGCGACCTGCCCGAACTGCGCGCCTCCGGCATCACGGAGGGCAACTTCGGCACGCTGCTCACGCTCGCCGAACGCCTCGACCGGCTGCCGCGCCACCTGGCGCTGCACCCGTGCGGCGTGCTGCTGTCCGACGTCAGCCTGCTCGACCGCACACCCGTGGAGACCAGCGCGCAGGACTTCCCGATGAGCCAGTTCGGCAAGGACGACGTCGAGGACCTGGGACTGCTCAAGCTGGATGTGCTGGGCGTACGCATGCAGTCCGCGATGGCGCACACCCTCGACGAGGTCGAGCGCACCGGCGGCGGGCGGATCGACCTGGACGCCGTGCCGTTCGACGACCCGGACACCTTCGAGCTGATCCGGTCGACGCGCACCCTCGGCTGCTTCCAGATCGAGTCGCCCGGACAGCGGGAACTGGTGGGCAAGTTCGCCCCCGAGACGTTCGAGGACCTGATCGTCGACATCTCGCTGTTCCGGCCGGGGCCGGTCAAGAGCGACATGGTCACCCCGTTCCTGAACGCCCGTCAGGGCTGGTCCACGCCCGACGTCATCCATCCCAGCCTGTGGCCCGCGCTCGCCGAGACCGAGGGCGTCGTGGTGTTCCACGAGCAGGTGATCCGCATGGTCGCGACCATGACGGGCTGCGACTTCGCCCGGGCGGACGTCGCCCGGCGCGCCCTGGGCACGGTCGACGGGCAGGTCGCGATCCGCGACTGGTTCTGCGTCGAGGCGGACCTGCGCGGATACGACCGGGCCACCGTCGAACGGGTGTGGGAAGTCCTCAAGGCGTTCGCGTCGTTCGGGTTCTGCAAGGCGCACGCGGCGGCGTTCGCGGTGCCGACGTACCAGTCCGCGTGGCTCAAGGCGCACCACACGGCGGCATTCGCCGCGGGTGTCCTGACCCACGACCCGGGGATGTACCCGAAGCGCCTGATCCTGGACGACGCAAGGCAGTTCGGCGTCCCGGTGCTGGGCGTGGACGTCAACGTCTCGGACGCTGTCTACCGCGTCGAGGAGGTCGACGGGCAGGAAGGCATCCGCATCGCGCTGTCCGAGGTGAAGGGTATAAGCGAGGCCGAGGTCGAACGCATCGTCGGGGTACGCCCGTTCACCTCCCTGGCCGACTTCTGGCACCGCACGGGGGTGTCCCGGCCGGTGGTCGAACGCCTGATCCTGGTCGGCGCGTTCGACGCGGTGCACGCCATCGGGACGGGCGGCGGCGGTCCGACGCGGCGCGACCTGCTGCTGCAACTGACCGACCTGGACCGGTACGGCCGCGAGGTCGCGCCGGCCAGGGGACGGCGCCGCGCGGCGGGAACCGGAGTCGGGGGCAGGGGTGGAGGCCGAACCGGCGCTGCCGGAGCCGGGGCTGCGGCCGGAAACGGAGACGGACCCCGGAACGGAAGCGGAACCCGGAACGGAAGCGGAACCCGGGACGGGGACGGAGGCGGGGCGCGGCCTTCCGGGGCGTTCACGACCCAACTCGCCTTCGGACTCGCCGACAACGAGGCGCCCGCCGTGACCGGCCTGCCCGAGATGACCCCTGCCGAACGGGTTCGCGCCGAACTGGAGATCCTGGGCATGGACGCCGACCGGCATGTGGTCGGCTTCTACGACGACTTCCTCGCCGCGATCGGTGTGACGCGCTCGCGCGACCTGCTCACCCGGCGGTCGCGCAGCGAGATCCTGGTCGCGGGCGTCAAGGTGGCCACCCAGACCCCGCCGGTGCGGTCCGGCCGCCGCGTCGTGTTCCTGACCCTCGACGACGCGACGGGGCCGGTCGACGCGACGTTCTTCGAGGACGCGCAAGGACCGTACGCCGCCACGCTGTTCCACTCCTGGCTCCTGGTCGTGCGCGGCGTGCTCCGGCGTACGGGCCCGCGCGGGGTGTCGCTGCGCGCGACCGGCTGCTGGGAGATGGGCGCGCTGTACGAGGCCTGGAGCGAGGGCGGCACCGAAGCCGTCCACGCGCTCATGGCGGGAGCGGGCGCAAAGACGGGGGCCGGGGGCGCGGCCACCGAGGAGGCCGTCGAGGGCGCCGCGGCGAGCCGTTCGACCCGGCCGGTGATGCACCGTGTGCTGGTGCATGCGAGCGGGTTCAAGGTGTCGCCGTACGCCGACCTGCGCCCGCCGGGCACCCCCACCAAGGACGCGCCGCGCAAACTGTGGCACGCGAGTCCGGGGAGTTCGGGATGACATCTCCTGGCGTGCCGCCCGACGGGCTGCCCAACACGCCGTCCGACGTGCCGCCCAACGGGCTGCCCGCGCTGCTTTCCGCAGCGCCGTCGGTGTTGTCCGCGGAGTCCGCGGCCGGGCGAAACCGCGTCAATCCGGCACTAGGGTGGAGCTCCCGGCAGACGACAGGAGGCCTCCCGTGTCCGACCAGATGCGACGCCGCAGCTCGATGCGTACCGCTGTGGTGTGGCAGGTGTTGCGCGACGCGCTGGACCGCCGTGCGCGGGCCGCGGGGCGGGATGTGCTCGACGTCCTCGACACCGGGGGCGGGACCGGCAACTTCGCCGTACCGCTGGCCCGGCTCGGACACCGGGTCACCGTCGTCGACCCCAGCCCCGACGCGCTGGCCGCACTGGAGCGGCGGGCGGCCGAGACCGGTGTCACCGATCTGGTCAAGGCGTACCAGGGCGACACCCAGAACCTGTTCGACGTGGTCGAGCGCGAGGCCGCGGACGTCGTGCTGTGCCACGGCGTCCTGGAGGTCGTCGACGAGCCCGCCGAGGCGCTGGGCACCGTCGCCGCGGCGCTGCGCGACGGCGGCACACTCAGCCTGCTCGCCGCGAACCGCACCGGGGCCGTGCTGGCGCGGGCGCTGGCCGGGCACTTCGCCCAGGCCGCGGCGGCTCTCGCCGACCCCGCGGCGCTGCCGCGCCGGTTCTCCGTCGACGAACTCACCGTGCTGCTCACCAAGGTCGGCCTGCGGCCGGGACCGGTGCACGCGGTCCGGGTCTTCGCGGACCTGGTGCCGGGCGTGCTCGTCGACGACCCCGCGTCGTTCGACGCGCTGCTCGATCTGGAGCGGGCCGCGGCGGAACTGCCCGAGTACCGGTCGCTGGCGACCCAGATCCACCTGCTCGCCGACAAGTAGCGCGACCGGAACGGCCGGACCCGCCGCCCCGCGGACCGACGCGAGGACGACCGGTACGAGGTCGACCGACGGGACGACTGCCCGCGGGGCAAGTCGCCCCTATGCGGTCGGACAATCGCACCGCCCCTGTGGACACTCGTGCGCGCTCGCTCGACCTCTTCCGCTAAACCCCCAAGGTGGGGGCCCGCGCAACCGGTCCGACAATCACATCGCCCGGGATCGAGCCTGGGCTGTCGGCCAGGTCGGCCAGGTCGGCCAGGTCGGCCAGGTCGGCCAGGTCGGCCAGGTCGGCCAGGTCGGCCAGGTCGGCCAGGTCGGCCAGGTCGGCCAGGTCGGTCGGGTCGGTCGGGTCGATTGGGTCGATTGGCCCTTGCAGGTCCGTCGGATCGGTCAGTTGGGCAGCCCGAGTCGCCCAGGTCGTCCCGGCCACCTCGGTCGGCGCCGATGTGTCTGGACAGTTCGTGCGCCCCGGGCGGTGAGCCCATGACCTCCGACCCCACCCCCCTGCCCACCGTCATGCACGTCGACATGGACGCCTTCTACGCGTCCGTCGAGATCCGCCGCCGGCCCGAACTGGTCGGGCGTCCCGTGGTCGTCGGGGCGCTGGGCGCGCGCGGGGTCGTGCTGTCCGCGACGCACGACGTCCGCGCGTACGGCGTGTACGCGGGCCAGCCGGTCGGCCGTGCCCGGCGCCTCTGCCCGCAGGCCGTCTACCTCCCGCCCGACCACGACGAATACGCGCGCGTATCCGACAACGTCATGGCGATGCTGCGCTCGCTCACCCCGACCGTCGAACCGCTCTCCCTCGACGAGGCGTTCCTCGACCTCGGCGGCTCGCTGCGCCGCCTCGGCGGCGACCCCGTGCGCATCGGCGAGATGATCCGCGCCCGCATCGCCGACGAGCAGGGCATCACCTGTTCGGTCGGTGTAGCGAGCACGAAGTTCGTCGCCAAACTCGCGGGCGCCACCGTCAAACCGGACGGCCTCCGCGTGGTCCGCGACCACGAGGCCGTCGCCTTCCTGCACCCCCTCCCGGTCTCCCGGCTGTGGGGGGTCGGAGAACGCACCGAAGCCGTCCTGACCCGCCTGGGACTGCACACCGTGGGTGATATCGCCCACACCCCCCGCGCGACGCTCTGCCGGGCCCTGGGCCAGGCCGCGGGCCGCACTCTGCACGCGCTGGCCTGGGGGCGCGACGAGCGTCCGGTGGTGCCGTCCGAGCCCGAGCGCAGCATGGGCCACGAGGAGACCTTCCCCGCGGACGTCGACGACCCCGAGGTGGTACGCCGCGCGCTGCTCCGCCTCGCCACCCGCACCGGAGCCCGCCTGCGCGCCGCCGGGTTGGCCGGCCGCACCGTCTCCATCAAGGTGCGTTTCTCCGACTTCACCACGCTGACCAGGTCGAAAACCCTCCGCGAGGCGACCGACGTGGGCCGCGAGATCTACACGACCGCATGCGCCCTGCACGCCGGACTCGGCCTCGAACGGGCCCGCCTGCGCCTGGTCGGGGTACGCATGGAACACCTGGTCGACGGCGACCGCCCCCGCCAGATGGTGCTCGGTGAACGGGCCCGGGGCTGGGCGGAGATCGAACGCGCCGCCGACGCCGTGCGGGACCGTTTCGGCGGCCAGGCGCTGGCCCCCGCGAGCCTGCTCGGCGGATCGTCAGGTCGCCCGCCGGGAACCCAGGACTGATCGCAATCGTCAGCGGTGTGGGAATGGGCGGGGACGCATATCATCCTGGAAGCGGCCGGTGTCCGTACGCCGGTCGCCGCACCCCTGTTCAGCTCCCGCCGCTCGGTCGGATCGATATGACATGACCGCGCACCGGACAGGGAATGCATGGGGAAGGTGGGGAACCCGTCGTCGACGGTGACGCCACCCGCGAACGCAAGTCGACATGGCGGCAGATGTGGCCGAGTCGTCTTTCGCGGGTGGCTTTCACGATGGCGGTTACCTGCCTATCCTGAAAGGGCCGCACCGGTCGCCTCGCGGCCGACGAAGGAGGACGCCGTGCCGCTCTCAGAGCACGAGCAGCGCTTGCTCGAGCAGATGGAGCGAGCGCTGTACGCCGAAGACCCCAAGTTCGCGACAGCGCTCGAGGGTGCCGGCATGCGCACGCATACCCGGCGTCGGACGGGCTGGGCGATCGCCGGTTTCGTCGTCGGCCTCGTTCTGCTCATGACCGGCGTCATGCTGCCGGCAATCTGGATCAGTGTCGTCGGCTTCCTGCTGATGCTCACGGGTGCCGCGCTCGCCGTCACGGGCTGGCGCCGTTCCCCGGGGCAGGCGCAGGCGGAAGGCGGCTCGGGGAGCGCGGGACGGGCACCGCGCCCGCGCCGCGCCAAGATGATGAACCGCATCGAGGAGCGCTGGAAGCGCCGCCGCGACGAACAAGCCTGACGCGCACCGGGCGCACGTCCGACGTGCCGTCCTGACAGGCTCATACGTACCACCACGAAGCCGGGATCTCCGCTGGACGGAGGCCCGGCTTGGTGGTGCCCGAGGTGGGCCGGTACGTCCCGGCGCGGGCAACTCCGCCGCCGCGCCCTCCCGTTCACCCGGTCCCGGCTCCTACGGCCGCGTCGGTGTCGGCGGGATCGGCGGGATCGGCGGGGTCGTACGCGCGGACCGCGTCCAGGTACTCGGCCACGGCGTCGCGGTTGCGGGACAGGCAGCGGATGCGCTCGGTCATGCGGTCCAGTTCGTGTTCCAAGGTGGCCAGCATCTCCGGGGTGGCGTCCGGGAAGTAGATGGCCCGCGGCTTGTCGAGGCAGGGCAGGATCTGCTTGATGATCCGGGTCGGCAGCCCGGCGTCGAGCAGGCCCCTGATCTGGACGACCCGGTCCACGTAGCGGTCGTCGTAGTCGCGGTAGCCGTTGGGGGAGCGGTCGGCGACGATGAGCCCCTGCTCCTCGTAGTAGCGCAGCAGCCGGCGTGACGCGCCCGTGCGATCCGACAGCTCTCCGATCCGCATGTGACCCACCTCACATTCACCCTCGTTTGACCATCACATAGATGTGAGGGTTCGAGCGTATAGGCAACAGCACCGCAGGCCGCGTCGGACCGACATACGGCAGGCGGGCGCATTGCCTATGCGAGGAGCGCTCCGATGGACAACCGGCTCTACGACTACAGCGCGATCGTCGATCGGGCGCCGATCCGGTGGCCGGGCGGTGCCCGGGTCGCCTTCTATGTCGGGCTCAACGTCGAGCACTACCGGATCGACCGCCCGTCGACCAGCACGTTCGCCGGGACCGCCGGGCTGACCCCGGACCCGCTGAACTACGGCTGGCGGGACTACGGGCCCCGGGTGGGCATCTGGCGGGTGGCCCAGAGCCTCGACCGGCACGGGATCCGCGCGAGCGTGCTGCTCAACTCCGATGTCGCGGAGCGCTATCCGCGCATCGTCGAGGCCGGGCGCGACCGGGACTGGGCGTGGCTCGCGCACGGCAAGAACAACTCGGTCTTCCAGGCGGACATGACGCGCGAGGAGGAACGCGCCTACCTCGCGGACGTGGTCGGCACCATCGAGAAGGCCACCGGGCGGCGGCCCCGCGGCTGGATGGGGCCGGCGCTGACCGAGACGTTCAACACCCCGGAACTGCTCGCCGAACTGGGGCTGGACTACGTCCTGGACTGGACGAACGACGACCAGCCCTACCGGCTGAACGTGCCCGGGATGCTGAGCGTGCCGTACTCGGTGGAACTCAACGACATCAGCCTGTTCGTGGGCAAGAGCACGAGCGGCCCGGACTTCGTGCGGATCGTCAAGGACCAACTGGACCAGCTGTACGAGGACTCGGCCGACAGCGGACGCGTGATGGCCCTGGCGCTGCACCCGTTCGTCATCGGACAGGCGTTCCGGCACAAGTACCTGGACGAGGCGCTGGAGTACGTGGCGAACCACGAGGGCGTGTGGCTGACGACGAGCGACGAGATCGCCGAGCACTACGCGCGCAACGCCACCGACGCCACTGCCGGCACGGACAGCGTCGTGGCGGGCTGAACCGGCCGCCGGCCGGACGGTCAGTTCGTACGCGTGTTGTCCAGGTGATGGCCGAGGTAGCCGATGTGGATCCGGCCGGTGACGCCGGCCGCGTCGTCGTGGAAGTGCATGCGCGGCGCCGGATTGCCGATGCCCCGGAGCTTGACGTGCGCCTCCATGAAGACCGCCTGCTCGGGGGCGACCTCGGGAGGCACCGGGAACGTCCGGGCGCGGCGGAACTTGGCGCGGCCCGCCACCGCGTCGGACTCCTTCATCGCGAACTTCTTGGGGGAGAGCGCGTACGCGCCGTGCGGCGGGTTGCGGCACCAGTCGCGGAAGCCGCCGCGGAAGGTGTTGGCCGAACGGGCGGCGGCGTACGCGTTGAGCGCGCGCAGGGCGTCCCACGCCGCGCCCGCCCACACGCGGGTGTGTCCCGGCTCTCCCTTGTCGAGGGCCGAGGCACCCGCATCGAGCGCGTGCGGGAGGCATACGTTCGGCAGTTCGGCCCGGGCTCGGAGCAGGACGTCGGCCAGGCACTCCGGGATCCACATGTCGTTGGCGGGCGCCGCGTCGAGGGGGCGTTCCGCGAGCAGGCCGTCGAGACGGCGGATGCGGTCGTCGGAGCGCCGCGACTCCTCGGCCAGTTCCTCGTATTGCAGGACGAGGAGGTCGTAGTCGTACCGGAGCCGCGCCAACTCGGCCGCCAGCGCCTCGGACTCCGCCGCGTCGCGCCGGGGCACGCCCAGCGAGTCGGCGACCCCCCGCAGGTCGCGGACCAGTTCGGCGAGTTCGGCCAGGGCCTTCCGGGCCTCGGTGGCCTGGGCCAGTTCGCCGACCACCTGCCGGGCCACCTCGGCGACCCATGCCGCGGGCGGCGCCGGGACGGCCGAGCCGGGTGGCCAGGGCGCGCGGGGCGCAGCGGCCGGGGCTCCCCGGGATCCCGAGGAGACTGAGGGGCCTGGGGATCCGGAAGGCGGTGCGCAGGGGACCGGGCGGTGGCCGTCGCGGTGGGTGGCGGCGGGGCCGGTGCCCGGGTGCGCGGCGGAACTGCCGTTCATGGTGGCCGTCGGGGCGGGGATCGGGGGACGCCCCGGGTGGCCCGCGTGCCGGGAGCGCGCGACGTCCGTCGCCACCTGTGCCGCGCCGGTCGGGATCGGAGTCGGCGTCGGGTGGCCCGCGTCGGCGGGGTGCGCGGTGCCGGCCGTATGCGGCTCGTCGCCAGGACCCGGGTCGGAACCGGAACCGGGACCCGCGGGCGGCTCGACGGGGCGTGGTGCCAGGGTGGGCGGCGCCGCGGTGCGGGCCGACGCGGTGGCAGCGGCAGCGGTGGCAGCAGCCGCGGTGGATGCCGGTGCGGTGGACGCCGCCGCGGCACCCGTCCGCCCCGGAGGTGTCCCGGGGTGCACCACCACGTCGGGCCAGTCGAGCCCGCGGTCGAGGATCTGCGGGACCAGGCGCATGCCGCGGCGCGCGTCCGGCGGCAGCGGCCTGCGTACGCCGTCCCCCGTGACCCCGGTGACCACGACGTCGAGCGCGCGCCTGCCGAAGTCGCGGAGTGCGGAGCCGCTGCGGACCGGATGCCGCTGCGGGTAGTCCTCGGTCGCCGGGTCGAACTCGGCCAGATAGGTGCGCAGTGCGCCCCCGTAGACACCGAAGCCGGGCCCCAGCGCGGCGTTCAGGCGGTCCTGCGCCGCCTTGTCGCAGAGCCGGGCCACCACCGCGGTACCCGCCAGACGCCGGGCGAGGTAGGCGGCGTGGCTCGCGGGCAGCGACGCCTGGTGCTCGTCCGTGCTGAGCACGACGATCGGCACGCGGCGCCGCGGGTTGAGCAGGCGGCCGAGCAGTTCGGTGACGTGGTCGGTGTCCACGTCCAGCGGCGACGTCTCCAGCGGGATCGCCCCGTCGAACGCCCGTTCCGCGTCGAGGAGTCCGGACACGGTCGCGACCGCCCGCGACAGGTCCGCGGCCTCGACGGCCGACGCGTCCACGGATATGACGGCCCATGCCATGGGCGGGGACGGCGCCGACGCGGTGGGCGACGACGGGCCCCATAACGCCGACAGTCCGCCGACCGTGTACCGGCCGCAGGTGGGTCCTTCGTGCAGGACGACGGACTCGCCGTCGGCGACGTGCCGCAGAGCAGTGGAGCCGTCGTCCGGTACGCCCGATGCCGCCGCGAAGCTGCGGCGCAGCGCCCGGCCCAAGTGCACGCCGGATCCGTGGAGTACGGCCTGGTAGACGCGGGCCACGAGGCATCCCCCCGGTGTGAGGCTGGTGATTCCGCCTTCGTTACGCCTTCATGGTCACCGTACGGGGATACTGCCCGAGCAGTGAGTGACTTCCCCCAAACGCGAAACATGCGCCGGGTGCGCGAAGAGCCCGACTTGGCGCCGAAATTCACCCCTAGATGCCCGCAATATGTGTGTATGGGGCACGGTCACGGCGGCGAAAAGGCGCCGAAACGGCCACCTGGAAGACATCCGGAAGGCACGTGAAAGACACGGACCAGGCACGGACTAGGCACGGAGCAGGCACGGACAATCCGGACCGTACCTCGAAGCTGTACCCAGGACCTGTTTGTCGGACCTGTCTCGGAAGACCGGCGTCGTGGCGGTGCGCCGGGACGGGAAACCCGGTCGCACCGCCTTCGTCGGTCGTCGCCTGCCGTCAGCCGGCGCCGGTCACCCCGGAGCCGGGCCCGGCTCCGGTTCCGCGTCCCGCCCGCTGCGCAACCGGTCCAGCGGACCGGCATCCGGACGGCGGAACGCCGACGCCGGGAGGACCGCCGCCCGGAACCGGGTGCCGCGGGTCGCGGAGGCGAGCAGCGTCGCCCGGACCACGCGCACGTCCTCGGCAAGGCCGACGGTGCGCTGCGGTGCGTCCGGCGCGTACAGGACCTGCTCGGCGGCGAGCGCGATGCGCGGCAGCCCCTCGCGTGCCTGGGTCGCGTCCTCGGGAATCGCCTCCAGCAGCCGGACCGTCAGCTGCCGCGGCGTCTCGTGGTCCTCGGTACGGATGCCCAGGTCCCGTGCGGTGTCCAGCACTTCGTGCCAGGCCCCGAGCACCGCGTCCCCGGGTTCTCTGGCCACCCCGTCGGCGGCCGCGTCCCGGCTCAGCGCGGTGAGCCTCCGCCTGCGCACGCGTTGTCGCAGCAGCATCGGTGCGGCCAGCACCAGCAGCACGACGACGGCGATGCCCGTGCCGATCAGCAGCCCCGACAACCACGTGTTGTCGTCGCCCTTCCCGGCCGCCGGAGCCGCGCTGGACGACTCACTCGGGCAGTCGCCCATCCGGCACTGCTCCGACTGCTCGGGCGCGGGTGCGGAACTGCTCTCGGTCGGCGGGGTCGTGGGGACCAGCGTGCTCGCGCTCGGGGCCGGCTGCACGCGCGAGTAGTCGGGCGTGGTGCCGCGCGCCGGCGTCGGCTCGAACCGCACCCAGCCCGCACCCTGGAAGTACAGCTCGGGCCATGCGTGCGCGTCGTGGCTGCCGACCCGGTACGTGTTGTCGCCGACGAAGTTGCCGGGGACGAAGCCCACCGCGACGCGCGCCGGGATGCCGAGGATGCGTGCCATGACGGCCATCGCCGACGCGAACTGCTCGCAGTAGCCCTCCTTGCTCTCCATGAAGTTGTCGAGCGCGTACTTGCCGGTCCCCCCGGGGACCTTGGTGTTGTACGTGAACTGGCCGGACTCCGTGAACCACTTCTCCAGCAGGACGGCCTTGTCGAACGCGCTCCGCCCGTGGCCGGCGACCCGCGTGGCGATCGGGCCCAGCGAGTCCTCCAGCTCGTTCGGCACGTCGCGGTAGCGGTTCATCGAGGGCGGCGCCCCGCCCGCGTTGCGCAGCTGCTCGTCGGTCGGCTTGATGTCGAGGCTGACGACCTGGTACTTCAGGTTCGACACGGTCTGGCCGTCGTCGCCGTAGAGCAGCCGGCCCTCGTGCTCGTAGCGCCACTTGCCCTTGACGTCGACCGAGGAGGCCGCGTACGGCATCGGCAGCGAGGTCTGGCGGAAGTTCTTCTCGACCTTCACGGTCGTGGTGACCGTGTCGGCCTTGATCGCGTCGCTGAGGCCCTGCGGGGTCGGGAACGGCCCGCGCGGCACGTCGGTGAGCGTCTGCTCGGTCGGCTTCCAGGCGTTTCCGTCGAACAGGTCGAGCGCCGCCAGCCGCAGGTAGAAGCCCCTGGGGTTGGCCGAGTTCGTCGTGTAGCTCAGGACGTCGACGTTGTCCGGCCGGTTGAGCTCGTTCTGCAGGTCCACGATCGGGTTGATCGTCGTGAGCCGGTCGCTGCCGCCGTTCGCGTCGCGGTCCGCGAGCCGGTTCGCGGTCATCGGCACGATCGCCGGCACCGCGACGGCGACGGCCAGGGTCGCCAGGCCGATGCGTCCGCCGCCGCGCGCCCAGGGCCGTGGCGGCCCGGACTCGGGACCGCGCATGCCCGGTGGCACCAGGGGCCGCCCCCAGCGAAGCAGGCGTTCCCGGCCTTCGGCGAGGAGCAGGATGATGTACGCGAGGCCGGACAGCAGGAACACCGTCCAGCCGAGGCCGGATTCGGCCAGTGCGGCGGGCACGCTGTAGAGCGCGAGCAGCGGGAGCCCGGCCGGGGCGGCCTGCGCGAACGTCACCGCGATCGTGTCGACCATGACCGCGACGCCCGCGACCACCGTCACCAGGATCGCGCTGATGCCGTCGCTGGCGGGCACCGGTGGCGCGAAGCTCTGTATGTCGTCGCCGCCGGTCGCGAGCAGGTCGCCGTACGCGCGCAGCGCGTCGGGCGTCGGCAGCGGGCCCGCGACGTCGGGGACCAGCACCACCAGCAGGTACGGGATCAGCATGACCAGCTGGATCACGCCGATGAACGGGCGGGGCACCGACAGGCGCCGGACCACTTCACCGGTCACCGCGACCATGACGATCGCGCCGATCGACTGGCCGATCCACTCGCCCTTCTTGACCAGGGGCAGCAGCGACGACGCGGTGAGCGCGGTGGCGAGTGCGGCGGCGACGGCCATCCGCAGGCGGCCGGTCATGCGCGGTACTCCGATCCGGACAGGGAGGAGCCGTAGGAGGCGCCGAACGAGGCGCCGCGTACGGGCGAATCGGACGAGCGGCCCGCGCCGCGCCACAGATCCGGCAGGCGCGTCGCCGCGGAGGCGGGCAGGACGCGCCAGCCGGCCTGGCGCAGCATGCCCACCGCCACCTCGTGCGGCAGCGCGCCCGGCGTCGGGACGGCCTCCCACGCGGTGGTGTCCAGGACGATGGCCAGGCCGCGCCCGGCGGTGCTGCGGGCCCGCGCGAGGCGGCGGGTGTCGTCCTCGGTCAGGTTGGCCAGGACGGCGACCGCCATGCCCTCGCCGCCGGGCTGACGCAGCGTCATCTCGGCGCCGTCGAGCGACTCGGTGTGCTTGGCGTCGACCACGGCGAGCGCGTCCAGCAGGAAGCTCTCCGTCTCGGCGGGAGCGGTGCGCAGGCCCTCGGGCGGCCCGGCGAGCTGGCGGCCGTCGGCGGCGATCAGGTGGGTGGTGTAGCCGCGGCGGCACAGGTGCACGCCGATCGACGCGGCGGTGGAGACCGCCCACTCGAACGACGAGGACGGGCCTTCGCCCCGGTGCACCGAGAGCCTGGTGTCGAGCAGCAGGGTGGCCTGGTTCTGCCACGACTGCTCCTCGCGGCGGACCATCAGCTCGCCGCGGCGCGCGGTGGAGCGCCAGTGCACGCGGCGCACGTCGTCGCCGTGCCGGTACTCGCGCGGGACGACATCCTCCTCGCCGGCCGAGGCCAGGCTGCGGGAGTTGCCGTCGCCGTACCCGGTCCACTCGCCGCCCAGGTCGACGGCCGGAAGCTGCTGCACGACCGGCGTCACCACGAGGGTGTCCCGGGCCGCGAACGAGCGCGTCAGCTCGCACATGCCGAACGGGTCGGCCAGCCGCAGCCGCAGCGGGCCGACCGTGAACTTGCCGCGCAGGTCGGACCGGACGCGGTAGGCGACCTGCCGGTAGCCGTGCGGCTCGATGCGGTCGAGCACGAACCGGGGGCGCGAGCCCAGCACGTACGGCACGTGGTCCTCGAGCATCAGCAGCCCGGTCGGGATGCGCGACACGTTGTCGACGCGCAGCCGCACCTGGGACTCGTGGCCCGCCGCGACGCGGACCGGTTCGAGGCCGCGCGTGCTGGTGACGAGATGGCGCGTGCGCGCCACCACCAGCACCGCGACCAGCGGCAGCGCGGCCAGCAGGAAGCCCACGCGGAGCAGGTCGCGCTGGCCGAGGACCACCGCGCAGACCGCCGCGGCGATGCCCGCCGCGAGGAAGGAGCGTCCCCGGGTGGTCAGCCCGGACAGGGCGGTACGCATGTCAGCGCGCCGGGCCGTGGCCGTTGCCGTAGAACGGGCCGCCGGGCGCGCCGTACGGGCCGCCCTGCGGGGCGGACCCCGGGTAGGACTGCTGCTGCCGGGTCGCGTAGGCGCTCGGCGGGGGGCCGTAGGGCTGCTGGGCGTGCTGCCCCTGCCCCTGGGCCTGCGGCTGGTACTGGTTGTGGTGCTGCGGCGCGGCCGAGGCGGCGGGCGCCGGCTGGCCGGGAGCCCCCGGGACCGGGACCGACCGCACGATGTCGCGGACCACCTGCTCGGGCGAGCGGCGCGACATCTGCGCCTCGGCGGTCGGCAGGAGGCGGTGCGCCAGCACGGGCACCGCGAGGGCCTGGAGGTCGTCCGGCAGCACGTACCCTCGGTTGTCCAGGGCCGCGGCGGCCTTGGCGGCCCGCACCAGGTGCAGGGTCGCGCGCGGCGACGCGCCCAGGCGCAGCTCGGGGGAGTTGCGCGTGGCGTTGACCAGGTCCACCGAGTAGCGCGCGACGCCGGGGGAGACGTGCACCTCGCGTACCGCCTCGATCAGCTTCACGATGTCCCGCGCGTCGGCGACCGGGTCGAGCGCGCCGAGCGGCGAGCCGCCACCGTGCACGCCGAGCATCTCGAGCTCGGCCTCGGGCGACGGGTAGCCCATCGACACGCGCGCCATGAAGCGGTCCCGCTGCGCCTCGGGCAGCGGGTACGTCCCCTCCATCTCCACCGGGTTCTGGGTGGCGATGACCATGAAGGGGGCCTGGAGCTCGTACGTGGTGCCGTCGACGGTCACCTGGTGCTCCGCCATCGACTCCAGCAGCGCGGACTGGGTCTTCGGCGAGGCCCGGTTGATCTCGTCGCCGATCACGATGTTCGCGAAGATCGCGCCCGGCTTGAACTCGAACTCGCGCCGTTCCTGGTCGTAGACGCTGACGCCCGTGATGTCCGAAGGCAGCAGGTCCGGCGTGAACTGCACGCGCCGGACCGTGCAGTCGACCGAGCGGGCCAGGGACTTCGCGAGCATCGTCTTACCGACACCCGGTACGTCCTCGACCAGCAGGTGGCCCTCGGCGAGCAGCACGGTCAGTGCCAGCCTCACCACCTCGGGCTTGCCTTCGATCACGCTCTCCATGGCCCCCCGGATGCGCGCGGCGGTGGCCGCCAGCTCCTTGAGACCGGCCTGATCGTTGAACGTCGACACCCGTGCCCTCCCTGCCCCATGACGCCCCGCCGACGAGACGGGACCACAGGCCGATTGTCACAGGTGAACAGCCATTCGTGTCACTCGGTCGAGTGATCGGTTCCAGATGGCCGGCCAGTGCGCGCAATCAGCCTCGGGGCTTAGGAGTCGGATCCCGGTCGGTTCGGTTGCACCTTCGGGGCACCGGACACCAGGTCGGGAGGATTCCCGGCCACGATCGGCGTCGCCGCGGCGGGGTCGGGAGCTTCCGCGACGGCGGGGACCTCACGCAGCAGACCGGTGTGCACGTCGTACACGAAGCCGCGCACGTTGTCGGCGCACAGAAGGAACGCTGAAGTACGTACCCGGTTCATGGACTGACGAACGTCGCCGTCCAGGTCCGCGAAGGCCTCCACCGCCCACGAGGGGCGTATGCCGGTGTCGGCCTCCAGTTCGAGGCGGAAGTCCTCGGTGACGGTGAGCATGCCGCAACCGGTGTGGTGGATGAGCACGACGGCCTGGGTGCCGAGGTGGCGCTGGCTGATGGTGAGGGAGCGGATCACGTCGTCGGTGACCACGCCGCCCGCGTTGCGGATGATGTGGATGTCGCCGAGTTCGAGGCCGAGCAGCTCGTGGATGTCCAGGCGGGCGTCCATGCAGGTGACGACGGCCACCCGCTGCACGGGCCGGGCGGACATTCCGGGATCACGGTATTGGGCGGCATAACGGGCGTTCTTGGCCACCAGGCCGTCGACGACCTCGTTGAATCGCCGCTTGCTGTCGGCGTTCATGGGCGGGGTGTCTGTGTCGGTCATGGTCACGAAGCTAGCGAGACCGTGTTTCCGGCAGCTCACCGGGCGCGCGCGTTCGCGATTCCGCGAGGTGAACTTCGCTTGCGGGACAGCCGCCGCGCCGGGACGCGGACGTGCGTCGTGACGGACACCGTGCCAGCCGCCGTGCCAGCCGCCGTGCCGGTTGCCGTGCCGGTTGCCGCGACGGGTGCCGCGGCGGGTGCTCCGGACGGGTGGCGCGGACGGGTGGACGACCGCCGGACGCGGGGGGCGCGTGTGGGCCGGTCGTACGCGCCCTCCACTTCGCCCCACCCCCTCCGACCTGCGGTTTTGTGGCTGATGGGGGGCGTGTGACGGGTCCGCTGAGGGTTGACCGTGGGGTTTGGTGGAGTAGAGTGGCGGGAAATGGGGCCGTGAGAAAGCAAGAACTCGAACGGTGCGGAGGTGCCCTGTGTTCTTGGGTACCTACGAGCCCCGGTTGGACGAGAAGGGTCGGCTGATCCTTCCGGCGAAGTTCCGTGACGAATTGGCGGAGGGCCTAGTGATCACCAAGGGGCAGGAGCGCTGCCTCTATGTGTGGCCCCTCCCCGAGTTCGAGCGCATCACCGAGCAGCTGCGCGAAGCCCCGCTGGCCTCCAAAGCCCACCGGGACTACATGCGGGTGTTCTTCGCGGGCGCCTCCGACGAGGTCCCGGACAAGCAGGGCCGCGTCCTGGTCCCCCCGGCGCTTCGTGCGTACGCGGGCCTCGGACGCGAGTGCGTCGTGATCGGAGCGGGCGCCCGGGTCGAGATCTGGGACGCCGAGGCGTGGCGCGTCTACCTGGAAGAGCAGGAGGACTCGTTCGCCGAGCTCTCCGAGGAGGTGCTGTCCTGACGGACGTGCCGTGAGGTCTCCACCCGCTCCGAGCTTTCTGGCACTCCTTCCCCGGTGCCAGAACGTCACTTCCCCAGACGAGCGGGCGGGGACCTGGCGGCACGTACGGTCCGGACGTCCCCGGCGCCGTGCCCCATCCGTGGCAGTCTTGCCCCGCGGCACTCCGACCGCGCGCCGCCGGGCCCGGCGGCCACCCGAGCCCGCCGCCCCGACCGCGGCAGCACCACCGAAAGGGTCGAGATGAACGCGACCGCCAAGCCTTCCGCAGCGCGCGGCGGTACCTCGTCCCCTTCGGGAGCCTCGGGAGCGGGCGCTTCGGGAACTGAGGGAGCTGCGGGAGCGCCCGACCAGGGCGGCCACGCACACGTCCCGGTCCTCCTCGACCGCTGCGTCAACCTGCTCGCCCCGGCGCTGGCCGACCGGCCAGGCGCGGTCGTCGTCGACGCCACCCTCGGCATGGGCGGCCACAGCGAGGCCCTGCTCACGCGCTTCCCCGAGGCGCGGCTGATCGGCCTCGACCGCGACCCCGAGGCGCTGGCCCGGGCCGGCCGCCGCCTCGCGCCGTTCGGCGAGCGCTTCACCCCTGTGCACGCGGTGTACGACGAGCTTCCGGCGGTGCTGTCCCGGCTCGGCGTACCGCGCATCCACGGCATCCTCTTCGACCTCGGCGTCTCGTCGCTGCAACTGGACGAGGCGGAGCGGGGTTTCGCGTACGCCCAGGACGCGCCGCTCGACATGCGCATGGACCCGACCCGGGGCATCACCGCGGCCGAGGTGCTCAACACCTACCCCGCCGCGGACCTCGCGCGGATCCTCAAGGTCTACGGCGAGGAGCGGTTCGCCCGCAGGATTGCCGACACCCTCGTACGCGAGCGCGAGCGCGAGCCGTTCACGGACAGCGCCCGCCTGGTCGACCTGGTGCGCAACGCCATCCCGGCGGCCACCCGGCGCACCGGCGGCAACCCGGCCAAGCGCACGTTCCAGGCACTGCGCATCGAGGTCAACGAGGAACTGCCGGTCCTGGAACGCGCGCTGCCCGCCGCGATCGCGGCGCTGGCCGTGGGCGGGCGGATCGTGGTGCTGTCGTACCACTCGCTCGAGGACCGCATGACCAAGCGGGCCCTGGCCGTCGGCGCGACCAGCAAGGCGCCGCCGGACCTGCCGATCGTGCCCGAGGAACTGAAGCCCACCCTGAAGCTCCTCACCCGCGCCTCGGAAGGCGCGACCGAGGAGGAGGTCCGGCAGAACCCGCGCGCGGCGTCGGCGCGACTGCGGGCCGCCGAGCGCGTACGGGAGGATTCTTGACGAGCGACCGGTCGGACGGCGCGCCCGCCCGGGGCTCCTCCCGGGCGGCCACGTCGCGCACGCCCTTCGTGCTGCTCATAGTGCTGCTGCTCGGCGGCGGCCTGCTCGGCCTGCTGCTGCTCAACACCGCGTTGAACCAGGGGTCGTTCGAGCAGTCGCGGCTCAAGAAGCAGAACGCCCGCCTCAGCGACGAGGAACAGGCGCTGCGCCGCGAACTGGACGCGGTGTCCGCGCCCGGCGAACTGGCCCGCAAGGCGGAGGAGCTGGGCATGGTGCCGGGCACCACGCCGGTCTTCCTCGACCCGGTGACCGGGCAGGTGCTCGGGTCGCCCAAGCCGGCGTCGCCGCGGCCGACTCCGACCGCCGTGCCGCAGCCGGCCGTGCTTCCGGGCGCGACCCCGGCGCCGCCGGCCACGGTGCCGGGGGCTCCGACCGCCACCGGGACCGTGCCGCCGGCGGCCCCGGCGCAGCAGACCCCCGTGGCGCCGCAGCCGACCGGCCAGGCGCCCGCCACCGCCACCGGACAGGCCCCACCGCCTCGTTAGCGCCCGCAGGCCGCGCTCGGACCGTGTCCCGGGACGCGCGCGGCCGCCCCCAAATACGCGCCGCGGCCCCCGGGTTGCGGCGGCGAAGGAGCCCGCCGGCCCCGTGCTCGGGGCGGGGCCGGTACGGCTCCGATCGGAGCCCTTTGCGGTCCGTCCGGAACCGACGTCGGGGCGCGGCTCGTGACCGTCCTCGACGGCGCGGCACGCCGCGGCAACCGCGCGTCGTCGGACGTGCGGCGTACGTGAGATGTGCGCGGGCGACGGCGCGTCGGGTGGCGGACGCCCGGCTCGGGGGCGTTTGTTGGTGCGTGGCGGACTGCCGGTGAGGTCGGGAGAGGCGAGATGCAAGACGGGCGTGGGCGCGACGGGGACGACGAGTCGCGCGATGACGCGCGGGACGCGGAGCGCCGACCGGACGGCCCGCCGCGCCGGCCCGCCCGCCCCGGCCCGGCCGGCTCCGGTGCGATGGGCGCGTGGGCCCGCCGCTTGCTGGGCGGGGACCCGGACGGAGAACGGGACGCGCGCGGCCGCGAAGCCCGCCGCAGCGCACGACCGCGCCCGCGCGACGCCGCCGACGAGCGTGATCCGCGCGGACCTTCGGCGGACCGCGAGCGCGACGGCGACGCGCGTCGTGGCCGCGAGGGTCGATCCGATGTCCGGGGAGACCGCCTCCGCCGCCCCGGCGATCCCCGGCGCCTGCCGAGGTCCGGCGATGCCGACCGCGGCGGCGCGGACGGCGCCCGTGGGGGGAACGGACCCGGCGGTAACGGGGATTCGGCGGACCTGCCGGAGCGGCCCGCGGGCGACCCGCGCGGACGCCGGTTCGTGAGCGACGGGCGGTCCGGCGGTCGCGCGGAAGGGGGCGAGCGGCGCGGAGCAGGTGCGGACGGGCAGGGCGGCGAAGGCCTGGAGCCCGGTGCCGCGAGGCCGCCCCGACCGCAGGACGGCGGACCGTTCCGCGCCCGGCGCCCGGCGCCCGGCGCCCGTGACGACCGGGGCCGCGAGGGGCGTTCCGGCGCCCGCGACGACCGTGCTCGGGTGCGCCGTTCCGACGATCCCCGGCGTGCGGACACTTCGGGCGCCGCGCGTGCCGAGGGGGAGGGCGGCGAAGGTCGTGAGCCCGGTGCCGCGAGGCCGTTGCGGCCGCGGGACGGGGGGCCGTTCCGCGTACGGCGCCCGGAGCCCGGTGTCCGTGACGATCGTTCCCGTGAGGACCGGGCTCGTGAACACCGTGCCCGCGATGAACGTCGTCGCGACGATCGGCCTCGTGCGGACCGTTCCCCCGACGGCCGGGACGCTCCCCGTCCGGCCGCCGGTCCGTCGCGGGGCGAAGGGGGAGAGCGCCGCGGGTATCCGTCCGATCGTGCGCGGGGCGAGGGGCGTTCCGGTGCCCGTGACGACCGTTCTCGTGAGGCTCGGGCTCGTGAGCACCGGGCCCGCGATGAACGTCGCCGTGACGACCGGGACCTTCCCGGTTCGCCCGGCAGTCCCTCGCGCGCCGAAGGTGCCGCGCACAGGCGCGTCGTGCGTGGTGACGGCTCGCCGGTCGGCGACGACCGCCGCCGGCCCCCGAAACTGCGCAGCGTCCCTCCGGCGGCCGCCGACAGCCGCCCCCCGGTTCGCCGCGAAGTCCGCCGCGACGTACCGCGCGAAGTGCGTCGCGGGCCCGTCCGCGTGCGCACGCTGCGCCTCGGCGACCCGAAACGGCGGCTGCGCTTCGGCCTTGTCGGGCTCGGCATCGTGCTCACGTTGTTCGTGGGCCGCATTGTGCAGTTGCAGGCGCTCGATGCCTCCGCATACGCCGCCGACGCAAATAGCCTGCGTATGCAAACCGTTCGGTTGCCAGCCGATCGCGGAACCATTGTGGACGCGAATGGCGTGACCCTCGCGACGTCGGTCGACGCGTACGACATCACCGCCGACCCGACGCAGGTCCAGCAGTACAACCCCACGGCGACGGCCGTTGCGATCGCGTCGATTCTGGGCGGCGACCCCGTCAAGATCGAAGAACAACTGCGCACCCCGAAATCCCGCTACGTGGTCCTCGCCAAGCAGGTCGACCCCGCCGTGTGGACCAAGGTCAAGGAGGCGCAGAAGAAACTGTCCGACGAGAAGCGCGACGACCTCGTCGGCATTTACGCGAGCCCGCACAGCAAGCGCATTTACCCCGCGGGTTCGGTCGCCGCGAATCTCGTCGGATTCGTCAACGCCTCCGACAAGGGCGCCGGCGGCCTCGAACTCGCCCTCGACAAGCAGCTCGCGGGACGCGACGGCAGCGTGACGTACGAGAACTCGCTCGGCCGCCAGATTCCCACCGCCGGGAAGAAAGGCGAGGACGCCGTCGCCGGCGACACCGTGCAGCTGACGATAGACCGCAACATCCAGTGGTACGCCGAGCAGATGATCGCCCAAAAGGTCGCCGAAGCCGGTGCCGAGAGCGGCACCGTCGTCGTCCAGGACGTGAAGTCGGGCGAAGTCCTCGCGATGGCCACCGCCCCCGGATTCGACCCGAACAGACTCGGCGCCGCCAACCCCGCCGACATGGGCAACCGCCCGATGCAGGAGGCGTACGAGCCCGGCAGCACGAGCAAGGTCATGACCATGGCCGCGGTCATCCAGGAGGGCAAGGCCGGCCCGGAGACGCAGGTCGTCGTCCCCGGCACCCTGCCGCGCGCGGACCGCGTCTTCCACGACGACGTCGACCACGGCACCTGGTACCTGACGCTCAACGGCGTGCTGGCCAAGTCGAGCAACATCGGCACGATCCTCGCCGCCGAGAAGCTCGGGGCGAACCAGGCGGCCGCCAACGTGAAACTCGACGAGTACCTGCGCAAGTTCGGGATGGGCTCGAAGAGCGGGATCGGCTTCCCCGGCGAGACCGCGGGCCTGCTGCCGGCGCCGCAGAAGTGGGACGGCGCGCAGCAGTACACGATCCCGTTCGGCCAGGGCCTCTCGCTCAACTCGTTGCAGGCCACGAGTGTGTTCCAGACGATCGCCAACGGCGGCGTACGCATAAACCCGACCCTGGTGAAGGGCACCACCGGCCCCGACGGCAAGGTGAGGCCCGCCCCGGCGCCGGGGCGCACCGAGGTCGTCAGTCCCGAGACCGCGCGGATAGTGGCCGACATGATGGAGTCCGTCGTCGCCGACGACGAGGGCACCGGCAACAAGGCGCAGATTCCCGGCTACCGTGTCGCCGGCAAGACCGGCACGGCCAACCGGGTGGACCCGAAGGTCGGCGGCTACAACGGCTACACCTCGTCGTTCATCGGCTTCGCACCCGCCGAGAACCCGCAGATCGTGGTGTCGGTGACCATCCAGGCACCGGTCAACGGCAAGTGGGGCGGCACCCTGTGCGCGCCCGTCTTCAAGGACGTCATGTCGTTCGCGCTCCAGTCCCGCAAGATTCCGCCCGCCGGCACGAAGTCGCCCGAGATCCCCGTGGAGTGGAAGCCGTGACGGCTCCCGGCAGCGCTTCCGGGACCGCGCCCGGCGTGCTTCGACAGCCCGCAAAAGCAGGTAGCCTCACCGCCGTGCCCGATCGAGTTCTCCGCCGTCCCGCCCGTGTGCGCCCCCGACCGCTGTCCGGCCTGTACGACCTCCTCGGGACGGCCGCCGGCCCGGTGGGGACGACCGCGGACGCCGCCGCGGAGACCGTGCTCACCGGTGTGACGCACGACTCCCGTGCCGTACGTCCGGGCGACCTGTACGCGGCGCTGCCCGGTGCCCGCGCGCACGGCGCCGACTTCGCGCCGCAGGCCGCGGGCCTCGGCGCCGCGGCGGTGCTGACCGACCCGGACGGCGCCGACCGGGCCGCCGCCACCGGCCTGCCGGTGCTCGTCGTCGACGACCCGCGCGCCCGCCTGGGCGAGGTGGCGGCATGGGTCTACGACCATCCGGGTGGCGCGCTGGCCCTCTTCGGGGTCACCGGCACCAACGGCAAGACCACCACCGCGTACCTGCTCGACGGGGGCCTGCGCGCCGCCGGCCACGTCACGGGCCTGATCGGCACGGTCGAGACCCGGATCGGCGACGTGGTGGTGACCAGCTCCATGACGACGCCCGAGGCCCCCGACCTCCAGGCGCTGTTCGGAGCCATGGCGGAGAACGGCGTGACCGCCGCGTCGATGGAGGTCTCCAGCCACGCGCTCGCGATGGGCCGCGTGGACGGCACGGTGTTCGACGTCGTGCTGTTCACCAACCTGACGCAGGACCACCTGGACTTCCACGGCACGATGGAGGAGTACTTCCGGGCCAAGGCCGACCTGTTCACGCCCCGGCGGGCGAAGGCGGGCGTGGTCGACGTCGACGACGCGTACGGCCGCCGCATCGCGGAGGCGTCCGCGATCCCGATCGCGACGGTGTCCCCCTCCGGAGCCCACGCCGCCGACTGGCGCGTCGAGGACGCCGAGCTCGGCCCCGACGGCAGCCGCTTCCGCCTGGTCGGCCCCGACGGCGTGAAGGCGGACGCGTCCGTACGCCTGCCGGGCCCGTTCAACGTCGCGAACGCCGCCCTGGCGATCGTCGCCCTCGTCACCGCCGGGATCCCGTTGGACGCCGCGGCCGCCGGTGTGGCCGCGGTGCCCGGCGTGCCCGGACGCATGGAACGCGTCGACGAGGGCGCCCCGTTCACCGCGGTCGTCGACTTCGCGCACACCCCGGACGCGGTCGAGACGCTGCTCGGCGCGCTGCGCGAGGTCACCGCGAACCGGCTGTTCGTGGTGCTCGGCTGCGGCGGCGACCGGGACCGCGGCAAACGCCCGCTGATGGGGGCGGCCGCCGTACGCCTCGCCGACGTCGCGGTCCTGACCAGCGACAACCCGCGCTCGGAGGACCCGCTGGCGATCCTCGGCGAGATGACCGAGGGCGCCTCGGCCGTCCCGGAGCCGCACGGCGGACTCGTGGTCGAGCCGGACCGCGCCGCCGCGATCGCGTGGGCCGTGGAGCAAGCCGGTCCCGGCGACGTGCTGGTGGTCGCGGGCAAGGGCCACGAGCAGGGCCAGAAGATCGGCGACGAAGTGCGCCCGTTCGACGACCGCGTCGAACTGCGTGCCGCACTGCGCCGCCGTCTCGACCGCGACCCGGGGTTCGGCGGGGGAGCCCGCCCCGGCACCGACCCTGCCCGGTCCTCCACCGGCCCTGCCGACCCTGCCGGCAGGGCGTCCGGAAGCGCCGCCTCCGGGGCGCCCGATCCCGTACCGGGAGCCGGTGGGAGGATCGACGCCGCCCTGCCCACCGAGGCCGCCCCGTCCGCCGCGGCCGCCCCGACCACCGACGCCGCTCCGACCACCGACCCGGCTCCGACCGCCGGCCGCACCGCGCGCACCGATTCCGCCCCGACCACCGATCGCGCGGCGCACGCCGCCGCGGGCGACCGCGCCGTGGCGCCGTCCGAGTCGCCGCTTGAGGAGACCGAACAGTGATTGCCACGAAACTCGCCGACGCCGCCGCGGCCGTCGGCGGGCGGCTTGCCGGGGGCGCGGACCCCGAGGCACTGATCACCGCGGAGGTGGTCGTCGACTCGCGCCGGGTGACCCCCGGTTCGTTGTTCGCGGCGGTGGTCGGCGAGCACGCCGACGGCCACGACTTCGCCGAGGCCGCGGTACGCGACGGCGCCGTCGCGGTGCTCGCGACCCGCGAGACCGGCGTGCCCTCGATCGTCGTGGACGAGACCGCGGGCGACGCGGCCGCCGACGGGACCGGCGCGGTCGTCGAGGCGCTGGGCCGCCTCGCCCGCCACGTCACCGACCGCCTGCCGCGGACCGCCGTGGTCGGCATCACCGGCTCGTCCGGCAAGACCAGCACCAAGGACCTGATCGCCCAGGTGCTCGCGCACGCCGGCGAGACCATCGCGCCGCCCGGCTCCTTCAACAACGAGATCGGGCTGCCGCTCACCGCGCTGTCCGCCGAACTGACGACCCGTCACCTCGTGCTGGAGATGGGCGCGCGCGGCGTGGGCCACATCGCGTACCTGTGCGGCGTCGTACCGCCGCGCGTCGGCGTCGTGCTCAACGTCGGGACCGCCCACCTGGGCGAGTTCGGCGACCGGGCGACGATCGCCAAGGCCAAGGGCGAGCTTGTCGAGGCGCTGCCGGCCGACGGCGTCGCCGTGCTCAATGCCGACGACCCGCTGGTGCGCGCGATGGCCGAACGCACGCGCGCCCGCGTGGTGTTCTTCGGCGAAGGGGCGAGTGCGGACATCCGCGCCCAAGACGTACGACTCGACGCCGCCGGACGCCCCTCCTTCACACTCCGCACACCGGACGGCGATGCACCGGTGATCTTGCGCCTGTACGGTGAGCACCACGTGGCCAACGCCCTCGCCTGCGCGGCGGTGGCACGCGAGTTGGGCATGGGCGTCGGCGAAATCGCGACCGCGCTCGGCGAGGCCGGATCCGTGTCGCGCTGGCGCATGGAAGTGACCGAGCGCGCCGACGGCGTGACGGTGGTCAACGACGCGTACAACGCCAATCCCGACTCGATGCGTGCCGCGCTCAAGGCGCTCGCGGCGATGGCCGGCGGCCGCCGTACGTGGGCGGTGCTCGGGGAGATGCGCGAACTGGGGGACGCCTCGCTGGCCGAGCACGACGCGATCGGCCGCCTCGCGGTGCGGCTGAACATCGGCCGCCTGGTGGCGGTAGGGGGCAGGGAGGCCGCGTGGATGGACATTGCGGCGAAGAACGAGGGTTCTTGGGGTGAGGAGTCGGTGTTGGTACCCGACACGCAGGCGGCCGTCGACCTGCTGCGGTCCGAGCTGCGCGCGGGCGACGTCGTGCTGGTGAAGGCGTCGCGCGGTGCGGCGCTGGAGCGCGTCGCCCTCGCCCTGCTGGACGACGGAGCGGACGGCGCGGGCGGGGCAGGCGGCGCGGGCGGCGCCCACGACGCGGCGGCCGCCGGGGAGGTGCGCCGGTGAGGGCGGTTCTGCTCTCCGGTGGAATCGCCCTGGTGCTGTCGCTCATCGGCACACCGCTCGCGATTCGCATCCTGGTCAAGCGCGGCTACGGCCAGCTGATCCGGGACGACGGCCCGCAGGGCCACCACAGCAAGCGCGGCACCCCGACCATGGGCGGCGCGGTCATCATCCTGGCCGCGCTCCTGGGGTACGCGGGCGCCAAGGCCATCACCCTGGAGCGGCCGACCGCGTCGGCCATCCTGGTGCTCTACCTGATGGCCGGCCTCGGACTCGTCGGCTTCGTCGACGACTTCATCAAGATCGTCAAGCAGCGCAGCCTGGGCCTGCGCGCGAAGGCGAAGCTCGCGGGCCAGTCGTTCGTGGGCATCTCGTTCGCGATCCTGGCCCTGCAGTTCCCGAACAGCCGCGGTGTCGAGCCCGCCTCGACGCATCTGTCGTTCGTCACGGACACCGCACTCAACCTGACGCCCGTGTTCTTCGTGATCTGGGCGTACATCCTGATCGCCGGCCACTCGAACGGCGTCAACCTCACCGACGGCCTCGACGGCCTCGCCACCGGCGCCTCGGTGATCGTGTTCGGCGCGTACACCTTCATCGGCGTGTGGCAGCACGGCCAGAGCTGCGCCTTCGAGGCGTCGGCCGGCCCCGCGTGCTACGACGTACGCGACCCGCTCGACCTCGCGATCGTGGCCGCCGCGATGATGGGCTCCTGTTTCGGCTTCCTGTGGTGGAACACCTCGCCCGCCAAGATCTTCATGGGCGACACCGGCTCCCTCGCCCTCGGCGGCGCGCTCGCGGGCCTGGCGATCTGCACCCAGACCGAGCTGCTGTCCGCGCTGCTGGGCGGCCTGTTCCTGATCATCTCGCTGTCCGTCATCATCCAGGTCGGCTTCTTCAAGATGACCGGCAAGCGTGTCTTCCGCATGGCTCCGCTGCAACACCACTTCGAGCTGAAAGGCTGGCCCGAAGTACTCATCGTCGTTCGCTTCTGGATCATCGCGGGCCTCTGCGTGATCCTCGGCATCGGCATCTTCTACGCGGGCTGGGTGACGGCCAAGTGACGGGTGACCGCCAGATGACAGACGAACGCCCCGTGCCGGGCCACCGCGCGGCGGCGCTCGACCTCGGCGCGTTCAACCACCTCGACGCACCGTGGGGCGAACTGTCCGCGTGCGTCGTGGGCGCCGGCATCTCCGGCGCCTCGGCCGCCCGCGCGCTGCGCGAACTGGGCGCCCGCGTCGTCGTGGTGGACGGCGCCGACGACGAGCGCGCGCGTTCCCGGGCCGCCGACCTGGAGGCGACCGGCGCGACCGTGCGCCTCGGCGACGACGCCACACTGCCCGACGGCGTCGACGTGATCGTGACGTCGCCCGGTATGCGCCCGGACGCGCCGCTGTTCGCCGCCGCCGCGAAGGCCGGGGTCCCGGTGTGGGGCGACGTCGAACTCGCCTGGCGGGTACGCCCCCGCGAAGGCGCCGCCCCCTGGCTCGCCATCACCGGCACCAACGGCAAGACCACCACCGTGCGCATGCTCGCGAGCATCCTGGGCGCGGCCGGGCTGCGTGCCGAGGCGGTCGGCAACGTCGGGACACCGGTGCTGGACGCCGTGCTGGCCCGCGACGAGCGGGGCGGCCAGGCGTACGACGTCCTCGCCCTCGAACTCTCGAGCTTCCAGCTCCACTGGCTCAGCCCGTGGCGGGAAGGCTCGGACGCCCCGCGCATGCGCGCCGCGGCCGTGCTCAACATCGCCCCGGACCATCTGGACTGGCACGGCTCCCCGGAGGCCTACGCCGCCGACAAGGGCCGGATCTTCGCCGGCGCCGAGGTCGCGTGCGTCTACAACCTCGCCGACCCCGCCACCGAGGAACTGGTCCGCGAGGCCGACGTCACCGAAGGCTGCCGGGCGATCGCCTTCGGCCTCGGCGCGCCTGGCCCGAGCGGCTTCGGCGTCGTGGAAGACCTGCTGGTCGACCGGGCGTTCGTGGCCGACACCCGCGCGGAGGCCGCCGAACTGGCCCAGGTCGCCGACGTCGTCCCGGCCGCGCCGCACAACGTCGCCAACGCCCTGGCCGCCGCCGCGCTCGCCCGCGCGTACGGCGTCGGACCAGAGGCGGTACGCGAGGGCCTGCGTGCCTTCCGCCCCGACGCGCACCGCATCGCCCACGTCGCGACCGTCGACGGTGTCACGTACGTCGACGACTCGAAGGCCACCAACGGGCATGCGGCGGCCGCGTCGCTCGCGGCGTACCCGTCGACGGTGTGGATCGCGGGCGGACTCGCCAAGGGCGCGTCGTTCGACGACCTCGTCGCGGGCGCCCGCGACCACCTGCGCGGTGTCGTGCTGCTGGGCGCCGACCGCGCTGTGATCCGCGACGCACTGGCGCGACACGCCCCCGATGTCCCGGTCTCCGAGGTCGACGCGACCGACACTGGGGCCATGGATCTCGTGGTGCGCAAGGCGGCGGAACTGGCCCGTCCGGGGGACACCGTGCTCCTCGCCCCGGCGTGTGCCTCGATGGACATGTTCAGCAACTACGGTGCGCGCGGCGACGCGTTCGCCGAGGCGGTGCACAGGCTCTCCGGCGACGATTCCTGACGGGGCGGCCCACCCATGCCCGGGGCGACGAAGGAGGCACGCAAGAGCGCGCAGAGGCCCGCCGCGTGGTGGGGGAGGGCGCGCGCCGACGCCGCCGTGCCGGCCGCCCGCGGTTCCGGTGCCCGTCGGCCGGAGCGGTCGCGGATGCGCGACATCCGGCAGGCCCTCGACCGGCCGCTCGCCTCGTACTACCTGCTGCTCGGCGCCGGGCTGCTGCTGTCCGTGCTCGGCCTGGTCATGGTGCTGTCCGCGTCGCAGATCTTCTCGCGGGTCACGTACGGCGATTTCAGCGCGGTCTTCCTCAAGCAGGCGATCGCGATCGGCATCGGGCTGCCGCTGATGTGGCTCGGCGCGCGGCTGCCCGTGCGGGCGTACCGCATGCTCGCCTACCCGCTGCTGCTCGGTGCGGTCGGCGCGTTGTGCCTGGTGCTCGTGCCGGGCATCGGCATGGAGGTCAACGGCAACCGCAACTGGATCGCCCTCGGCGGGGTGTTCCAGATCCAGCCGTCCGAGTTCGCCAAGCTCGGCCTGGTGCTGTGGGGGGCCGACCTGCTCGCCCGCAAGCAGCGGCTGCTCGGCCAGTGGCGGCACCTGTTCATCCCGCTGTTCCCCGGCGCGCTGCTGGTGCTCGGCCTGGTGATGATGGGCGGCGACATGGGCACCGCGATGATCATCACAGTCGTGGTGCTGGCGCTGCTGTGGGTGGCCGGGGCGCCCGGCCGGCTGTTCGTCCTCGCGCTGGGGGCCGCGGCGCTCCTGACGACCGTCTTCGTGCTCATGAAGCCGCACCGGGCGGCGCGATTCGGCTCATTCCTCGACCCGTTCTCCGATCCCCAGGGTGAAACCCTCCAGGCCGCGCACGGTATCTACGCGCTCTCGACGGGCGGGTTGTTCGGCAGCGGAATCGGAACGAGCTATGAGAAATGGGGCACCCTGCCCGAAGCCCACACCGACTTCATCTTCGCCGTCATCGGCGAGGAACTGGGACTGGTGGGGACGCTGTCGGTACTCACCCTCTTCGCGGCCCTAGGCTATGCGGGTATCCGCGTCGCCGGCCGCACGAAGGACCCCTTCGTACGGCTTGTCGCGGGGGGCGCCACCGCGTGGATCACGGCTCAGGCCACGATCAACATCGGTGCGGTGCTCGGTCTCCTGCCGATCGCCGGTGTGCCCTTGCCGTTGGTGTCCTACGGAGGCTCCGCCTTGCTTCCGACCATGTTTGCCGTGGGAATGCTGCTCTCGTTCGCCCGTACCGAACCGGGAGCACAGAAGCAGCTCGCGGCCCAGGGTCCAGGGGCGGTCCGCCGTGCGTTCGCGCGGATCCTGCCGCGCAGGGAGCGGTGAAACAGGTGCATGTCGTCCTCGCCGGCGGTGGAACCGCCGGGCACATCGAGCCGGCCCTCGCCCTCGCTGATGCGTTGCGGCGGGAGAACCCCGATGTGGGCATCACCGCGCTGGGCACGTCCAAAGGCCTGGAGACGAAGCTCGTCCCGGCCCGCGGCTACGAGCTCGCGCTGATCCCGGCGGTCCCGTTGCCGCGCAAACCGACCCCCGAGCTGATGACCGTCCCCGGTCGGCTGCGCGGGACGATCCGCGAGGCCGCCGCGGTGCTGGAACGCACCAACGCGTCCGTCGTGGTCGGCTTCGGCGGCTACGTCGCGCTGCCGGGATACCTCGCCGCCAAGCGCCAGGGCATCCCGATCGTCGTGCACGAGGCCAACGCGCGACCCGGCCTGGCCAACAAGATCGGAGCGCGCTACACGCAGTTCGTCGCCGTCAGCACCCCGGACAGCAAGCTGCGCAACGCCCGCTACATCGGCATCCCGCTGCGCCGCGCGATCTCCACGCTCGACCGCGAGGCCGAGCGCGAGAAGGCGCGGGCCGCGTTCGGGCTCGACCCGATGCGGCCGACGCTGCTGGTGTTCGGCGGCTCACAGGGGGCGCGGCGGCTCAACGAGACGCTGTCCGCGACCGCCGAGCGGTTGCTCGCGTCCGGCGTCCAGGTGCTGCACGCGGCGGGGCCGAACAACGAGCTGACGATCACACCGCCGCCCGGCGCGCCTCCGTACGTCGTGCTGCCGTACCTGGAGAGGATGGACCTCGCGTACGCCGCGGCCGACATGGTGTTGTGCCGCGCGGGCGCGATGACCTGCGCCGAGCTGTCGGCCGTCGGGCTGCCCGCCGCGTATGTCCCGCTGCCGATCGGCAACGGCGAACAGCGGCTGAACGCCCAGCCGGTGGTCAAGGCGGGCGGCGGCCTCCTGGTCGACGACGCCGACCTGACCCCGGAGTGGATCACCGCGAACGTGCTGCCGGTGCTCACCGACCCCGGACGCCTGTACGCCATGGGGCGCGCGGCGGCCGAGTTCGGGCGCCGGGACGCCGACGAGACGCTGGTGCGCATGGTGCACGAGGCGATCGCGGCGGCGCGCACCTGACCTTCCCACGCCGTCCGACCAGACAGAGTCCGAGGAGACACGCAGGACGTGAGGGACCGTCAGGCCACGGTGGACCGACCGGGGCGGCAGCGGGCGGCCGGGACCGCCGGGCCGCCTCGGCCCGCCGGGTCCGGCGCGTCGCGGAAGCCCTCGTGGCGGGCCCGGATCCGCAGCCTGCGCCCGGGCGGCCGGGCCGGGCGGCCGGGCGGGTCCGGCAGGCCCGGCAAGTCCCGGGCGGGGCGCCGCTGGACGAACCTCAGGCCGGCGATCGTCATCCTCGCCGTGCTCGTCCTCGCGGGCGGTGTGTGGGGCACCGTTATGTACTCGCCGTTGTTCGACACCGAGAAGGTGTCGGTGCGCGGCACGGCGGTGCTCACCCCGGAGCAGATCACCGACGCGGCAAAGGTGCCGGTCGGCAAGCCGCTCGCGCGCGTCGACCTCGGCGCGATCGAGCGGCGGATCGCGGCGCTCCCGCGCGTCGCCTCGGTGAGCGTCACGCGCGACTGGCCGCACACTGTCAAGATCCGGGTGACGGAACGTCAAGTCGCCGCGGTGATGCCGGATTCCGGGCGTTTCGCGGAGATCGACAAAACCGGCGTACGGTTCGGTACGGTGGATGCGGTGCCGCAAGGGGTACCGGTGATCAAGGCGGATCCCGCCACCGTGGACGACAGGACACTGCGCGGGGTCGTGGAGGTCATCGGCGCGCTGCCGCCCACCGTCGCCCCCCGGGTCCGCGACATCAGTGCGCGTACCAGGGACGACATCGTCATGACCCTGGACGACGGGGTGTTGGTGATGTGGGGCGGCGCGGGGGAATCCCCGCGCAAGGCCGAGGTGCTGGTCGCCCTGATGGCGCTCAAGTCGAAGGTCAAGGTGTACGACGTCAGCGTCCCCGAGGCGCCGGCGACTCGGAACACCCCGCTGTAAGGGCCCGTTCGGGGGTCGGCGGCGGGTCCGTGGGGGGCCTGTCGTGGGCCCGGTACGGGGTCGCCGTGAGCCGGGGGCGCGGCGATGCGATAAAAACACCACGGCAAAAAGAAGGGGGGATGGCTCGGCGTGTTCGTTGAACCGGGCCCTTCCGGCACCTAGTGTCCTGCGTAGCCCCAGGTTGACGCGGTTTTCGTATGGCGCAGGCCCTAACTCTATACCTGAGGGTGAGGGTTCGGGGGCTCATCGCGAGCCGAGTCCCGAGACTTCCCCTGGTCGGCAATGTCGGCACGCCGCACCACGGCGTGGCGACCGGAACTCGAGGCGAGAGGCCTTCGGCGTGGCAGCACCCCAGAACTACCTCGCAGTCATCAAAGTCGTAGGCATCGGCGGAGGCGGCGTCAACGCCATCAACCGCATGATCGAGGTCGGTCTCAAGGGCGTCGAGTTCATCGCGATCAACACCGATGCGCAGGCGCTGCTCATGAGCGACGCCGACGTCAAGCTCGACGTCGGCCGCGAACTCACGCGCGGCCTCGGCGCGGGGGCCAATCCCGAGGTGGGCCGCAAGGCCGCCGAGGACCACCGCGAGGAGATCGAGGAGGTCCTCAAGGGGGCCGACATGGTCTTCGTGACCGCGGGCGAGGGCGGCGGCACCGGCACCGGCGGTGCCCCGGTCGTCGCGAACATCGCGCGCGACCTCGGCGCTCTCACCATCGGCGTCGTCACCCGCCCGTTCACCTTCGAGGGACGGCGCCGCGCGAACCAGGCCGAGGACGGCATCGCGGAACTGCGCGAGCAGGTCGACACCCTCATCGTCATCCCGAACGACCGGCTGCTCTCGATCTCCGACCGCCAGGTCAGCGTTCTCGACGCCTTCCGTTCCGCCGACCAGGTCCTGCTGTCCGGTGTCCAGGGCATCACCGATCTCATCACCACGCCGGGTCTCATCAACCTCGACTTCGCCGACGTCAAGTCCGTCATGTCGGAGGCCGGTTCGGCGCTCATGGGCATCGGCTCGGCGCGCGGCGACGACCGTGCGGTGGCGGCGGCGGAGATGGCGATCTCCAGCCCGCTGCTGGAGGCGTCCATCGACGGCGCCCGCGGCGTGCTGCTCTCCATCTCCGGCGGCTCGGACCTCGGCCTGTTCGAGATCAACGAGGCCGCGCAGCTGGTCAGCGAGGCGGCCCACCCCGAGGCCAACATCATCTTCGGTGCGGTGATCGACGACGCGCTCGGCGACGAGGTCCGCGTCACCGTCATCGCGGCCGGGTTCGACGGCGGACAGCCGCCGTCGAAGAGCGAGTTGGGCAAGGTCAGCCGACCGGCCGAGCCGCAGCGCGCCCCCGAGCCGCCGCGTACCCCGGCCCCCGGCGGGCAGAGCGTCCTCGGCCCGGTGGACAGCCCGCCGCCCGGCAGCCAGTACCCGCCGCCGCCGCGCACCCCGCTCGTCCCCGAGCCGGTCCGCGAGGACATCGACCTGGACGTCCCGCCGTTCATGAAGTAGTCGGCCGTCACGGGCCCTTACCCCTCGGGGTAGGGGCCCGTTGCGCCGTCCGGCCGCCGGAGGCCGCGCCGTGTCCGGCAGTCCCCGGCCGTGTCCGGCGCCCCCGGCAGCGCTTGGCAACATCTGTGCCGTGTCCCTTCGTCCCGTGGGAGTCGCCTTGTTCACCTTGCGGACCGTGGAACGCGGCGTCGGCTTCGCGTTCACCGACCGGCACGGCGGGGCGGGCGCGGCGCCGTACGACAGCCTCAACCTCGGCGGCCACGTCGGCGACGACTCCCGCGTCGTGCACGGCAATCGGGCCCGCGTCGCGGAGGCGCTGGGGCTCGACTCCGGGCGCGTCGTCTGGATGAACCAGGTGCACGGCCGCGACGTCGCCACCGTCGACGGCCCCTGGCCCGGCGCGGCCCCCGAGGTGGACGCCGTGGTCACCCGAACCGAGGGCCTCGCCCTGGCCGTTCTGGTCGCCGACTGCACGCCCGCACTGTTCGCCGACCCGGTCGCCGGCGTCGTCGCCGCCGCCCATGCGGGCCGTCCCGGCCTGTACGCCGGGGTGATCCCGGCCACCATCGACGCGATGACGGCACTCGGCGCCCGACCCGAACGCATCGTGGCCAAGACCGGCCCGGCGGTCTGCGGCCCTTGCTACGAAGTCCCCGACGCGATGTGCGACGAGGTGGCGGCGCGGGTGCCGGCCGCCCGCTCGCGGACGAGGGAGGGCACGTCGTCCCTCGACATCGTGGCCGGCGTATGGGCGCAACTCGCGGACGCAGGCGTGCCCGTCGGTGAGAAATCGCACACGTGTACGCGTGAGTCCGCGGACCACTTCTCCTACCGCCGCGACGGCAAGACCGGGCGCCTCGCCGGATATGTGTGGCTGGCCACAACCCCGGCACCGACGGCCTGACCACCCTCGGGGACGATGGGCACATGAGTTCGGAACCCACAGACGGCCCCGGCCCCGCGGCACTTGCCGCCCGCCGCGAGGAACTCGCGGGCAACCTCCGCGAGGTGCGGGCGCGCATCGACGCGGCATGCGACGCGGCGGGCCGCGCGCACGACGCGGTGGACCTGATCGTCGTGACCAAGACCTACCCCGCGTCCGACGTACGGCTGCTCGCCGAACTCGGGGTGCGCGACGTGGGGGAGAACCGCGACCAGGAGGCCGCGCCCAAGGCGGAGGCCTCCGCGGACCTGGATCTGACCTGGCACTACATCGGGCAACTCCAGACCAACAAGGCGCGTTCGGTGGCCGCGTACGCCGACGTCGTGCACTCGGTCGACCGGGCCCGCCTGGTCGGGGCGCTGTCCGCCGGCGCGGCCCGCCACGAACGGGAGTTGACCTGCCTGATCCAGGTGAGCCTGGACGGCGACGTGGTCCGCGGGGGAGCGCTCGCCGCCGACGTGCCGGCCCTGGCGGACGCCGTCGCCGAGGCCCCGCACCTGCGGCTCGGCGGGCTCATGGCGGTCGCCCCGCTCGGTGCCGAACCCGCCCGCGCCTTCGAGGCATTGGCGGAAATGTCAACCCGCCTGCGCGAAGCGCATCCGGCTGCAACCATGGTTTCGGCGGGGATGAGCAACGACCTCGAGCAGGCCGTCGGGGCCGGAGCGACACATGTACGCGTCGGTACTGCGGTGCTCGGCGTCAGACGCTTGCTCCGGTAGCGTCGCCATGAAGTGGATCGCACGACCCACGGTGACCCACAGCCGATCCACCATGGAGGACCCTGACTATGGCCGGCGCGATGCGCAAGATGGCGGTCTACCTCGGCCTCGTGGAGGACGATGTCTACGAGTACGACGACTACGATGAGGACGACATCGGCCCGGACGGCCGCGCCGAACGGGGCTCCGAGCAGCCGCGTCCGGAGCGCCGCGAGGAGCGGCGGGAGGAACTCCGCGAACCACCTCGCGAAACCCGCGAGCCGCGCGAACGCCGTGAAGAGCTCCCCCGGCCCGTGCCCGCACTGCACGTCGAGCGCGGCCTCGACGAGCACCGGGCAACCGTGTCGACCATCCCCGACCGCCGCCCCGAGAGCAGTGCACCGGTGACCGTACACAAAGTCGTCAGCGAACGTGAGCCTTACCGCATCACGACGCTGCACCCCCGCACCTACAACGAAGCCCGTACGATCGGTGAGCACTTCCGTGAAGGCACGCCGGTCATCATGAACCTCACGGAGATGGAGGACACCGACGCGAAGCGACTCGTCGACTTCGCTGCGGGCCTCGTCTTCGGTCTTCACGGCAGCATCGAGCGGGTGACCCAGAAAGTCTTCCTGCTGTCGCCTGCTAACGTCGACGTGACAGCAGAGGACAAGGCCCGCATCGCTGAGGGCGGGTTCTTCAACCAGAGCTGAAACCCTGGTTGATGTCAGAGGGGTGCGAGAACTGAGGAGAGGAACCGGGTCTCCCGGGAACGCGTATGAGGGGGCAGAGGCATGAGCGTCGCGGGCGAGGTATTGACCATCGTCCTGTACTGCTTTCTGTTCCTGCTGATCTTCCGCTTGGTGATGGACTACGTGTTTCAGTTCGCACGGTCCTACGAACCCCGAGGGGCCATGGTCGTCATCTTGGAGGCGACCTACTCCGTCACGGATCCACCGCTCAAGCTGCTGCGCAGGTTCATTCCTCCCCTGCGCCTCGGGGGCGTAGCGCTCGACCTGTCCTTCTTCGTACTGATCATCATCGTCTACATCCTGATCTCCGTCGTGGGCAGGCTGTAAGCGGTACGGTCTGTCCGGATGCCGACGATCACGTTGAGGTGAAGAAATGCCGTTGACCCCCGAGGACGTGCGTAACAAGCAGTTCACGACCGTCCGTCTCCGCGAGGGCTATGACGAGGACGAGGTCGATGCGTTCCTCGACGAGGTCGAGGCGGAGCTGACCCGCCTCCTTCGCGAGAACGAAGACCTGCGCGCCAAACTCGCAGCCGCGACGCGCGCTGCCGCGCAGAGTCAGCAGCAGGCGCAGCAGCGAAAGGAGCGTGAACGCCCCGACGCCCCTGTTCCGGCTGCCATATCCGGGCCCACCCCGGTTCCGCCGCCCCCGCAGCAGCAACAGCAGATGGGCGGCCCGCAGCAGATGCACGGCGGTCCCCAGCAGCACCCGATGCAGGGCCAGCCCCAGCTTGGCCCCGGCGGGATGCAGGGACAGCCGCAGCTGGGCCCGGGCGGGATGCAGGGACAGCAGCACCAGTTGCAGGGCGGGCAGTTCCCCGGCCAGCAGCAGATGCAGGGCCAGCAGATGCAGGGCCAGCAGATGCCGGGCCAGCAGCAGATGCAGGGCCAGCACATGGGCGGGCAGCTCCAGCCGCAGCAGCACCAGATGCAGCAGCAGGGCCAGCTCGGCGGTCCGCCGCAGCTCGGTGGCCCGCCGCAGCTCGGCGGCGGCCAGATGCAGAGCCCCGGCGGCGACAGTGCGGCCCGCGTGCTCGCGCTCGCGCAGCAGACCGCGGACCAGGCGATCGCCGAGGCGCGTTCCGAGGCCAACAAGATCGTCGGCGAGGCACGTACCCGCGCCGAGGGCATGGAGCGCGACGCGCGCTCGAAGGCCGACGCGTTGGAGCGGGACGCGCAGGAGAAGCACCGCGTCGCGATGGGTTCGCTGGAGAGCGCGCGTGCCACCCTCGAGCGCAAGGTCGACGACCTTCGTGCGTTCGAGCGTGAGTACCGCACGCGTCTCAAGTCGTACCTGGACAGCCAGCTGCGGCAGTTGGAGTCGCAGGCGGACGACTCGCTCGCCCCGCCACGTACTCCGGCCACCGCGTCGCTGCCGCCCGCGATGTCGTCGTCGCCGGTTCCGTCGTCGATGACGCCGGCCATGACGCCGTCGATCGGCCAGCAGATGGCGCCCGCCATGAGCCAGCCGATGACCCAGCAGATGGCGCCGGTTCGTCCGCAGGCGCCGCAGCCGCAGCCGATGCAGCAGGCCACGCCGATGCGCGGCTTCCTCATCGACGAGGACGGCGACAACTGACGCGGTCCTGAGGAACGGCGTACTCCGCCCGACCTTCGGTCGACATCCGCAGACACGACGAGGCCCGCCCCACCAAGGGGGCGGGCCTCGCCGCAATTAGCAACAAATTGACGCCTTCGATCGGGTGAATCCTGCCCTGCGGCTCCGCATCGTCAGGAACAAACCCGGCAAGATCCCCACCAAGCACCGCACTTCGGCCCTTGTGTGCGCCGCGCAGTGCCCGGCGCATGGTCCCCGAGTGCCTGCCGCCAGGCCGCCCCTGGGGTCTGCGGGCCCCACGACTGCGCGGCCCCGACGTGTGCGACCAGCTGTGCGTTCGGAGTGCTTTGCGGTCCGGCTTCGGCCGCCAACCGACGCTTTCGGACCGGTGGTTGGCCGCATCCCTTCCGGGTGGAAATTACCGGAAAGGATCACTCCCGCACGTCTTGTCCGGTGTGAAGAACCGCGCGTAGCGTCCGCTCCACGCGCCGCTGGGGAGAGCGGCGCACCCGACGAATTTGGGGGAGCTGGACATGCGCATGCCCGGACGCCGATCCGATTCGCACGACGACGACGCCGACCGGACCACCGGCAGGCGCGGCAAGCCGCACAAGCCCGGGAAGCCGCACAAGCCCGGCAAGCCCGGCGGTTCCGCGGCGGGGGAGCCGAAGCCGGCCACGCAGCTCACCGAGGACTGGAACGCCCGGGTCCAGGTGCCGACGCCGGACGACGACCCCGAACTGCCGCTGGCCGCACAGGGCTGGAAGGTGCACCTGCCGCCCGACTACCACGTCGACAAGCCGGGCACGGAGGTCCCGGTGTGGAGCCTGACGGCGTACTCGGAGTTCCTGAAGGGCCAGCCCGCGCCCCCGACCGTGAACCCGAGCCTGTGGCGCAACGCCAACCTCAACATGCACGTGGGGTTGTTCGAGGTCGTCGAGGACGCCGTCTACCAGGTCCGCGGCCTGGACCTGTCCAACATCAGCTTCCTGGAGGACAAGACCGGCGGCTCGAACAAGATCGTCGTACTCGACCCGCTCGTCAGCGCCGAGACCGCGGCCGCCGCGCTCGCGATCTACCGCGGGTACCGGACGAAGGCCGGGGACATCGCCGCGGTGATCTTCTCGCACTCCCACGTCGACCACTACGGCGGCGTGCTGGGCCTGTTCCCGAACGGGATCCCGGCCGGCGTGGAGATCGTCGCACCGGACGGCTTCCTGAACCACGCGGTGAGCGAGAACGTGTACGCGGGCAACGCCATGGCCCGCCGCGCCCTCTTCATGTACGGCACCGAGCTGTTCAAGGACGCCAGGCGCCAGGTCGACGCGGGCCTCGGCAAGGGCACCTCGACCGGCACGATCGGCCTGGTCCAGCCGAACCGCACGATCCGTGAGTCCACGCCGCCCGGCACGGTGGACAAGGTCGGCCCGCTGAAGGTGGTCTTCCAGCTCACCCCGGACACCGAGGCCCCGTCCGAGATGAACTTCTACCTCCCGGACATCCGCACGATGTGCATGGCGGAGAACGCCACCCCGACGCTGCACAACATCTACAGCCTGCGCGGTGCCCAGGTGCGGGACGCGAAGGCGTGGTCGCAGTACCTCAACGACACCGTCGCGACCTTCGGCGACCGCACCGACGTGATGTTCGCCAGCCACTTCTGGCCGCGCTGGCGCTCGCTGCCCGACGGCACCGAGATCGTGGACTTCTGGACGCACCAGGCCGACCTGTACCGGTACCTGCACGACCAGACGCTGCGGCTGGCCAACCAGGGCTACACCATCACCGAGATCGCCGAGCGCCTGGACGACGACATCCCGTCCAACCTCAAGGACCAGTGGTACAACCACGGTTACTACGGCACGACGAACCACAACATCAAGGCCGTCTACCAGCGCTACCTGGGCTGGTTCGACGGCAACGCGGCCCATCTGCACAACCTGCCGCCCGAGGAGGCCGGCGAGCGGTACGTCGCCGCGATGGGCGGCGCGGCCAACGTCATCGCCCAGGCCCGGACGGCGTTCACGGAGGCCGAGACGCCGGTCGACTACCGCTGGGCCGCGGAACTCCTCACCCACGTCGTCTTCTCCGACCCGGAGAACACCGAGGCCCGGCAGTTGCAGGCCGACATCCTCGAACAGCTCGGCTACCAGGCGGAGAGCGCCCCCTGGCGCAACTTCTACCTGTCCGCCGCGCAGGAGCTGCGCGACCGGCCGGTGGACCCGCCGCCGGTGCCCGCGCACCTCAACGCCGGCATCGTCGCCGCGATGCCGGTCGACATGGTCTTCGACTACCTGGGCATCCGCCTCGACGGCCCGAAGGTGCGGCAGCAGCCGATGACCCTGGGCTTCAACTTCTCCGACCCGCTGACGAAGGACCCCGCCGACGTCACCATGCAGTTGCGCAACAACGTCCTGGTGTACACGCCGCAGCCGGCCCCCGCGACCGCGGACGCCGTCTACATGCTCGGCCGCGAGGCGTTCAACAGCCTGGTGACCGGTGCGGCCACGGTCGAGCAGCTGTACACCTCGGGGCTGATCAAGCCCGCCAGCGGCACCATCGAACCGCTCCAGCGGTTCATGGACTACCTCGACACCTTCGACGAGGACTTCGCGATCACGACCCCGTGACCGCCCGCCGGACCGGGAGCGCCGGCGGCGACTCCGGTCGGGCGACGCGACCGCGCGGGCTGCCTACGCCGCCACGAACGGACGGCAGCCCGCGTTGTGCGCCGGGTAGTAGTGGTCGGTGAAGATGCGCGACGTGAGCTGGCCGCGGTTGGCCGAGCCCGTCTTGTGCAGCACGCTCCGCATGTCCAGGTCGACCGCGTCCGCGGCGAGGCCCAGCCTGGCCGCTATGTCGGCGGGCGCGAAACCCCGGGTCAGGTACGCGGTGACGGCCTGCTCGCGCCGCGACAGGTCGTACGTCCCCACGACCGTCGGCGCGAGTTCCGCCGCGGCGGCGGGCGCGATGGTCAGCGCCGTTCCGCCCGGGGTGCCGTCGGGGGTGCGGGTGCACGCCGCCTGGAGCCGCAGCCCCGCACCGTTGCGGGTACGGAGCCGCACGCTCGCCGGGGGTGCGCCGCGCCCCACCGCGTGCGCGCGGGCCCGGGCCACGAGCATGGACGCCGCGAGCGGCAGCGGGAACCCGAAGGGCGTCGCGGCACCGGCGGTCGGGGTGCGCGGGTCGATGCTCCGCAGGCACGCCGCCGCCTCGTCGGTCGCGCTGATCAGGCGGCCCTCGGCGTCGAAGACGACGACGCCGGGTCCGGAGGGGAGTCCGTCGGGGTCCACGGCCTCGGGCTCGCGCTCGCCCAGCACCGCGGTGCGCATGCCGCGCGCGATGTCCTCGGAGACCACGGCGAGGAACTGCCGCTCCGCCTCGGTGAAGTCGCTGCTGCCCTTCTCGCGGAGCAGGTTGCCGATGGCCCAGGTGCGGTCGCCGACCGTGAAGGCGATGCGCGCCTCGTGGCCGAAACCGAGCGTCGCGTTGATGTCGACGTACCGCGCGCTGCGCTCGAGGTGTCCGCCGGTGGCCTCGCCGAGCGTACGCACGCCCGCCGGCATGCGGGCGAGGTCGGCGAACTTGTTGAAGTCGCTGTCGAGGAACTCGTTGTGGAAGAACGGGCCGCACACCCAGGGTGGCAGGCCGTCGGCCAGCGCGTGATGCGTGCACATCAGCGTGTCCGGGTCCGTCGAGGATATGAAGCAGCCGTCGAACGGCACGACCTCGCGAAGCCGGGTGGCGACCTCCGCGAGCAGCCGGTCTCCGGTCAGCCCGGAGTCGCACAGGCGTGCGATCTCCACGCGTGCCGAGCTCCGGCTCTGAGGCGGTATAGCGGTCATAACCGGCCAGCATAAGCACTTCGCCGGAGAAATGGAGTAAAGGTCCGAAATACCAGGGTTCTCGGACAACCGTGCGGTGGGGTACGGGGCTTCGCCGTACCCCACCGCACGGTGGGGCCTCCGGGGCAGGTGCTCCCGGTCAGGCGATCCGGCGCAGCCAGAACCGCAGGCCCAGGCCCTCGTCGCCGTGCAGCGGCAGCTCCTCGTCCTCCGGGGCGCCCTCGGCGAACTGGAGCGCCAGCACCTCCTCGGCGATCTGCGGGCCGTGGGCCAGCAGCGCCGACTGGGTGTGCTCGCTCTCGTCCGCGCTCCACCACACCGCGATGCGGTCCGCGACGTCGAAGCCCGAGTTCTTGCGGGCCTCCTGGATGAGGCGGATCGCCTCGCGCGCGGTGCCCGCGAGCCGCAGCTCGTCGGTCAGGTGCAGGTCCAGCGCGACGGTCGCACCCGACTCGCTCGCGACCGCCCAGCCCTCGCGCGGCGTCTCGGTGATGATCACCTCGTCGGCGGACACCTCGACCGGTGCGCCGTCCAGCAGCACCGTCGCGGTGCCGGACGTCTTGAGCGCGGCCGACAGCTCCGCGGCGTCGGCCGCCGCGATGGCGCCCGCGACCTTCGGGGTCTCCTTCGCGAACCGCTTGCCCAGCGCCCGGAAGTTGCCCTTGGCGGAGAACTCCACGAGGTCGCCGCCCGCGTCCGACAGGGACGCCAGCGAGACGACGTTCAGCTCCTCGGCGATCTGCGCGCGCAGTTCGTCGGACAGCGCGTCCCAGCCCTGCGCGCCGATGAGCGCGCGGCCGAGCGGCTGCCGGATCTTGACCCCGGAGTCGGCGCGCGTCGCCCGGCCCAGCTCGACCAGGCGGCGCACCAGCCGCATCTGCGCGGACAGTTCCTTGTCGACGAGCGCGCTGTCCGACACCGGCCAGGCGGCGAGGTGGACCGACTCGGGGGCGGCGGCGTCGACCGGGCGCACGATGTCCTGCCACACGCGCTCGGTGATGAACGGCACGAGCGGCGCCATCAGGCGCGTCACCGTCTCCAGTGCGGCGTGCAGCGTCGCGAGCGCCGCGGCGTCGCCGTTCCAGAAGCGGCGGCGGGAGCGGCGGACGTACCAGTTCGACAGGTCGTCGACGAACGCCGACAGCGCCTTGCCCGCGCGCTGGGTGTCGAACGCCTCCATGGCCGCGTCGACGTCGGCGACGAGCTGGTGCAGCTCGGACAGCAGCCACTTGTCGAGCAGCGGGCGGTCGGCGGGCGCCGGGTCGTCGGCGGAAGGCGTCCAGCCGCTCGTCCGGGCGTACAGCGCCTGGAAGCTGACGCTGTTCCAGTACGTCAGCAGCGTCTTGCGCACGACCTCCTGGATCGTGCCGTGGCCCACGCGCCGCGCCGCCCACGGCGAGCCGCCGGCCGCCATGAACCAGCGCACGGCGTCGGCGCCGTGCTGGTCCATCAGCGGGATCGGCTGGAGGATGTTGCCCAGGTGCTTGGACATCTTGCGGCCGTCCTCGGCCAGGATGTGGCCGAGGCAGACGACGTTCTCGTACGAGTTCCGGTCGAAGACGATCGTGCCGACCGCCATCAGCGTGTAGAACCACCCGCGCGTCTGGTCGATGGCCTCGCTGATGAACTGGGCGGGGTACGCCTGCTCGAAGATCTCCCGGTTGCGGTACGGGTACCCCCACTGCGCGAACGGCATCGCGCCCGAGTCGTACCAGGCGTCGATCACCTCCGGCACGCGCACGGCCTCGGCGCCGCACGCCGCGTCGCCCGACTTCGCCGGGCACCCGAAGACCACCTCGTCGATGTACGGCCGGTGCGGGTCGAGCCCCGACAGGTCGCGCCCGGTCAGCTCGGACAGCTCGGCGAGCGACCCCGCGCACGTCAGGTGGCCCTCGGCGCAGCGCCAGATGGGCAGCGGCGTGCCCCAGTAGCGGTTGCGCGACAGCGCCCAGTCGATGTTGTTGTTCAGCCAGTCGCCGTAGCGGCCGTGCTTGACGGTGTCCGGGTACCAGTTGGTGCGCTCGTTCTCGCGCAGCAGGGCGTCCTTGACCGCGGTGGTGCGGATGTACCAGGACGGCTGCGCGTAGTAGATGAGCGCGGTGTGGCAGCGCCAGCAGTGCGGGTACGTGTGCTCGTACTCCATGTGCCGGAACAGCAGTCCGCGCGCCTGGAGGTCGGCCACCAGCGCCTCGTCGGCCTTCTTGAAGAAGACGCCGCCGACGAGCGGCAGGCCCTCCTCGAAGGTGCCGTCGGTGCGCACCGGGTTGACGACCGGCAGGTCGTACGGCCGCACCGCCGCGAGGTCCTCGGCACCGAACGCGGGTGCCGCGTGCACGATGCCGGTGCCGTCCTCGGTGGTGACGTACTCGGCGAGCACCACGAAGTTGGCGCCCTCCAGCTCGACCAGGTCGAACGGGCGGCGGTACGCCCAGCGCTCCAACTCCCGCCCGGTGAACCGCTCGCCGGTCGCCGCCCAGCCCTCGCCGAGCGCCTTCTCGACCAGGGGCTCGGCGACCACGACCGGGCGCTCGCCGTCCTTGGCGGCCATGACGTAGGTGACGTCGGGGTGCACGACGGCGGCGGTGTTGGAGACCAGCGTCCACGGCGTGGTCGTCCACACCAGCAGGTCGGCGCGGTCGGCGAGCGGGCCGGAGGTGAGCGGGAAGCGCACGTACACCGACGGGTCGACGACCGTCTCGTAGCCCTGCGCGAGCTCGTGGTCGGACAGGCCGGTGCCGCAGCGCGGGCACCACGGGGCGACGCGGTAGTCCTGCACCAGCAGGCCCTTGTCGAAGATCTCCTTGAGCGACCACCACACCGACTCGACGTACTCGGGGTCCATCGTGCGGTAGGCCTGGGACATGTCGACCCAGTAGCCCATGCGGGTGGTCAGTTCCTCGAACGCGTCCACGTGGCGCAGCACCGACTCGCGGCACTTCGCGTTGAACTCCGCGATGCCGTACGCCTCGATGTCCTGCTTGCCGGAGAAGCCCAGCTCCTTCTCGACGGCGAGCTCGACCGGAAGGCCGTGGCAGTCCCAGCCGGCCTTGCGCCGGACGTGGTGGCCCTTCATCGTCTTGAAGCGCGGGAACACGTCCTTGAAGACGCGGGCCTCGATGTGGTGCGCGCCCGGCATGCCGTTGGCGGTGGGCGGGCCCTCGTAGAAGACCCAGCGCGGTCCCTCGGCGGTGCGCTCCAGGGTGCGGTCGAAAATGTCGTGCTCCTGCCAGAACGCGAGAACGTCGTGTTCCATGGCGGGCAGATCGACCTGCGCCGGTACCGGGCGGTACATACGTGCCTTCCTTCCGCGGGCTCTTGAAAGCTGCCGGCTGAAGGGACGAGGCGGCGAACGCCCCGCGGTACCACCCTTCTTGGCCGTGCCGGTGATGCGGCACGACCCTCTCGAGGTCAGCGAGCGCCGGGTCTACCCGGTCCACGGGGGACCGCTCTTCCGGCGGCTCCGGGGTGATCTTCGGACCGCGCTCGCCTCCGGGCTCCCACCGTCCCCGGATCGCTCAAGGCTGCGTACGGACGTACTCGTCCCCATCGACACCGTCTCGCTTCCCGGAATTCTACGGGCACGCGCGACCCGCCCGCCCCCGGGTTTCGCAGGCTTTGCGGATCGGTGCTGTCCGGGCCCGCTGCCGTGCCCGGCGGCGCGGGCATGATGGTCGGCATGAGTCCCGCCCCCGCCCCGGCGCCGCGGCGTATCGCCATCCGCGTCAAGCCCGGGGCGTCGCGTACCGCCGTCGGAGGGACGCACGGTGACGCGCTGGTGGTGGCGGTGAACGCGCGGGCGGTCGACGGCAAGGCCACCGAGGCGGCACTGAAGGCGCTCGCGGAGGCGCTCGGCGTACGGAGGCGCCGGATCGTGCTCGTGACCGGTGCGACGAGCCGCGACAAAGTGGTCGAGGTCGACGATCCGCCGGCCGATCTCGACGCGACGCTCGCCGGCCTCCTGCGCGGTTAGGCCGCGGGTCGGGTCGCGCCGATGCCGCGCTCGGGCGGCCCGGGCGGTGCCCGGGAAGCCGCGTGGCGGTGCTCCGCCGAGTTACCGCGCGGTAGCGCTCCGTTCAACAGTGCCTAACGATCCGACCGGCATCCGGTAACGAAGCGGACACGCACAACTAGGGATAGTCACGCCCGGTTCTGGGCACAACCGACTTACGTTGCCGGTCGCCGGGGCAGCCGAAGCCCCGGACCCGGCAGCGCGCCCTGTTGTCGGGGGCATGGGGTGGGCGTAAGCTTCCCGAGCTGTTTTGTGAATTTTGTGGAGTATGTCCGAAAAGACCCTACGGAACGAGGGGGCCGTGACCATGGCGGAAAGCGGCAAGGCGGCCGGAGGACGGGCCCGCGGCACAACGACGGCCAGGTCCACCAAGACCGCGGGAAGCGCCGCAGCGTCCGGCGGGCCGACCAGGAGCACCCGCTCCACGACGGCGCGTGCGGGCACGTCGGGGGCCAAGACCGGCCCAGGTGCCGGGGCCACCACCGCTCCGGTACGGACCGCGACGGCCACGGCCGTCGCCCCGCCGCCGGGTGGCATCCACGAAGCGGCGACGTATCCGGTCCGTCCGGGTGAGGACCCGTGGACCGAGGACGAACTGCGCGAACTGCGCGACGGCCTCATCGACGAGGTGGCCCGGCTCAACAGCGAGATCCAGTACGCCGAGCACGAGATCGCCGACATGCTGCGCGACTCCGGCGACGGTGCGGGCGACGACCAGGCGGACGCCGGGACCAAGAACTTCGAGCGCGAGCACGAGATGGCCCTGACCAACCAGACCCGTGGCATGCTGAGCCAGTCGGAGCGGGCCCTGCGCAGGCTCGCCGACGGCACATACGGTGCCTGCGAGTCGTGCGGATCGGCCATCGGGAAGGCGCGACTCCAGGTCTTCCCGCGTGCGACCCTGTGTGTCACCTGCAAAGAGCGCGAGGAACGCCGATAACGACCGGGCCGCCCCGGACGGTGCTCCGCGCTGGACCTAGGAGCGGAGCGAGCCATCGGCACCGGAGCGGAACGGCGGGACGGCAGCACGCCCCTCGCCGCCCATGACGCGGGTCAGGACGGGGCCGCCCGTACGGGCACCCGGCAGGACACCTCGCAGGACATCGCGCAGGACATCGTGAAGGACGGCACCACGGACAGCGGTACGGGAGCGACCTCCGGGCCGGCCGACGACCGCCCCGCCGGCTCGGGGGACGGTCGTCCGGCCGACTCCGACGACGGCGCGGCGGAGTCCTCCGCCGCGCCGTCGGACCGCGTACGCCGTCCCCGGATGGCCGTCCTGCTCGGCGTCGCCGCGGTTGCCTACGCCCTCGACCTGGTCACCAAGCTCGTCGTGGTGGCGAAGCTGGAGGGCGAGGCGCCGATCGACGTGATCGGCGACTGGCTGCAGTTCCGCGGCACCCGCAACGCGGGTGCGGCCTTCGGGATGGGCCAGGCGTACACGATCGTCTTCACGCTGATCGCGGCGTCGGTCATCGTGGTGATCCTGCGGCTCGCCCGCAAGCTCTACAGCCTCCCGTGGGGGATCGCGCTCGGCCTGCTGCTCGGCGGCGCGCTCGGCAACCTGACCGACCGGCTGCTGCGCTCGCCCGGGTTCCTGCGCGGGCACGTCGTCGACTTCATCGCTCCCAAGCACTTCGCCGTCTTCAACCTCGCCGACTCGGCGATCGTGGTCGGCGGCTGCCTCATCGTGCTGCTGTCTTTCCTGGGCCTCCAGCCCGACGGGACGCGCGAGGGCGAGGCACCCGAGGGCGAGGCACCCGAGGACGGAGAACCTGAGGCCGAGGACGCGGACGAGACTGCCGGCGACACCGCGGACGAGACCGAAACCGTCGGCGGGACCGAGGACGGCCGCACCGACGGCGAGGCCCGCGGCAAGGGCGAGAAGACGGACTGATCCCCGCACCCGGCATACTCGACGGGTGACCTCCTCCACCGGCTCGCCCGAAATCCGCACGCTGCCCGTACCCGACGGCCTCGAAGGCGAGCGCCTCGACGCCGCGCTCGCCCGGATGTTCGGGTTCTCCCGCACCCGGGCCGCCGAACTGGCCGCGGCCGGGAAGGTGCTGGTCGACGGCAAGCCGGCGGGCAAGTCCGACCGCGTGGTCGGGGGTGCCTGGCTGGAGGTCGAGATGCCCGAGCCCCCAGCGCCGGTGCAGATCATCGCCGAGCCGGTGCCCGGCATGGCCGTCGTGTACGACGACGAGCACATCGTCGTCGTCGACAAGCCCCTCGGCGTGGCCGCCCACCCCAGCCCCGGCTGGCAGGGCACCACCGTCGTCGGCGGCCTCGCCGCGGCCGGCTACCGCATCTCCACCTCCGGTGCCGCCGAGCGCCAGGGCGTCGTGCACCGGCTCGACGCCGGGACCAGCGGGCTGATGGTGGTGGCCAAGTCGGAGCGCGCGTACACCCTGCTCAAGCAGCAGTTCCGCGACCGCACCGTGGACAAGCGCTACCACGCGCTGGTGCAGGGCCATCTCGACCCGCTCTCCGGCACCGTCGACGCGCCGATCGACCGGCACCCCAAGCACGACTGGAAGTGGGCGGTCGTGGCGAGCGGCAAGGCGAGCGTCACGCACTACGACACCGTCGAGGCGTTCCGCGCCGCGAGCCTGCTGTCCGTCAAGCTGGAGACCGGGCGCACCCACCAGATCCGCGTGCACATGTCGTCGCTGCGCCACCCGTGCGTCGGCGACATGATGTACGGCGCCGACCCGACCCTCGCCAAGCGCCTCGGCGTGGAGCGGCAGTGGCTGCACGCCGTGCACCTCGGCTTCGAGCACCCGGGCAGCGGCGACTGGGTGGAGTTCGACAGCACGTACCCGGACGACCTGGCCCAGGCGCTGGAGCGCGTCGCCGACGGCCAGTAGCCCGGCCGCCGCCGGTCCGGACGCCGGGGCCGGCCGCCCGCACGGACGACGCCGCTCCGAGCCCCCCGCGGGGCGCCTCCCATAAAATCGGACAAGTCCGGCGTAACGTGACCCCACCCGTGTTCCGGCGGCGCGTGTGGGAGTCCCGTGGACCAGCTGACCGTCCTCTTCCTGCTGTTCCTGGTCACGCTCGTCGCGGTCCCGGCGGCGACGTGGATCCGGATGCCGTACCCCGTCGTCATCACGATCGGCGGGCTGCTGCTCGCCGTCGTGCCCGGCCTCCCCGAACTGCGCGTCAACCCCGACCTGCTGCTGCCGCTCCTCCTGCCGCCGCTCCTGCACACCGCCGGATGGCGGACCAGCTGGCGGGAGTTCCTGGCCAACGCCAAGGCGATCCTGCTGCTCGCGGTCGCCCTGGTGTTCGTCACGACGGCGGCGGTCGCGTTCGTCGCCCACCGGGTCGTCCCAGGCCTCCCGGTCGCCGCCGCGGTGGCCCTCGGCGCACTCGTCGCCCCGCCCGACCCGGTGGCGGCGTCGGCCGTCGCGTCGACGCTGCGCCTGCCGCGCCGCCTCGTCTCGATCCTGGAGAGCGAGGGCCTTTTCAACGACGTCACCGCCATCGTGCTCTACCAGGTCGCGGTGGCGGCGGCGGTCACCGGCTCCTTCTCGGCCGGCGAGGCGGTCGGCAAGCTGTTCCTGTCGGCGGCGGTCGCCTGCGCGGTCGGCTGGGGCGTCTCGATCGTGGCCCGGTGGGGCTTCCGCTACCTGAACGACGAGCGGCTGCGCGTGATGGGCTCGTTCATGGTGCCGTTCGTCGCCTACATCGGCTCCGACGAACTCGGCGGCTCGGGCGTGCTCGCGGTCATCGTCAACGTGCTCATCATGCGGGCGAAGAACGTCGAGGCCGACGAGCCGCTCGGCCGCGTCTCCGGCGGCGTCTTCTGGGCGGTCGTGGAACTCATGGTCACCGGACTGACCTTCGGCATCATCGGCCTGGAGCTGAGGGTCGTCCTGGAGGCCCTCGGTGACGACACCGCCGAGGTGCTCGCCGAGGCGGCGGCCGTGGTCGCCACCGTCATCGTGGTACGCGGCATCTGGCTCTTCCCGACCGCGGTCCTCGCCCGTCGCCGCAACCGCCGGGCGGCCGACGAGGACGACCCCGACGTCAAGGAGCTGGCCCCGGTCGGGCCGCGCGAGACGGCGGTGCTGTGGTGGGCGGGCATGCGCGGGGTGGCGACGGTCGCGCTGGTGCTCGCGCTGCCGCGCACGACCGACGCGGGCGACCCGTTCCCCGGCCGCGACCGCCTCATCGTGATCGCGTTCGCGGTGGTCATGGTGACGCTCGTCTTCCAGGGGCTGACGCTGCCCTGGCTGGTCAAGCGACTCGGCGTCCGCGAGTCGGAGGACGTGGCCGGAGCCGCCGAGGAGGCCCTGCGCGTGCGCTGCGCCAAGGCCGCGCTGGCCCGGCTGCGGGAAATGGAGGCGAACGAGGAGCTTCCGGAGGAGCTCATCGCGACCATGCGGGCCCGCCAGCAGGCGATCATCGCGCAGGTACGCCCCGACGCCTACGAGGAGGACGCCCGCAAGGCCCTCGCCGAGGGCCGCCGCCGCAAAAGGGAGCTCCGCCGCGTCGAGGCCGAACTCACCGAGGCGTCGCGCGAGGAGCTCAAGCGGGCGCGCACCGAGCCCGGCCAGGACCCGGTCGCCGTCGACCGCATCATGCGCCGCATCGACCTGCGCGGGATCGTGTGAGCCCGTGTTGGCCGTCCGGCACGCGCCGGGGATCATGGGGTCCGGCACGCACACGTGCGGCCCCCTCGACCCGTCCGGCCGCACCCCCGCGCACCCGGCACGACCCCACGCACCGAGAGACGAGGACCCCTGTGGCCCGCATCATCCTGTTCCACTCCGCGTACGGACTGCGCCCGGCCGTGCACGCCGCCGCCGATCGGCTGCGCGCCGCGGGCCACGAGGTCACCGTCCCCGACCTCTACGACGACCGCGTCGTCGACACCGTCGAGGAGGGCATGGAGATCAAGGACGAGATCGGCGTCGAGGAACTGCTGCGCCGCGCCGTCGCGGCCGCCGCCGGGCTCGGCAAGGGCGTCGTCTACTCCGGCTTCTCGATGGGCGCCTCGCTCGCCCAGAACCTGGCGCTCGCCGACGAGTACGCGGGCGGCCTGCTGATGTTCCACGGCACGTCCGACCTGCGCGACGAGGCGGAGACCGAGGCCGCCGTACAACTGCACGTCGCCGACCCGGACCCGTTCGAGACCGAGGACTGGCTCAACGCCTGGTACCTGCGGATGGTCGCCGCGGGCGCCGACGTCGAGGTGTACCGCTACCGGGGCGCCGGACACATCTTCACCGACCCCGACCTGCCCGACTTCGACGCCGAGGCGGCCGACCGGGCGTGGGCGGCGGCACTGGCGTTCCTCGAAGAGATGGATGCAAACGCGGCGTAGCAGGCAGGTTGCCCGTCGGCATGTGACGATTTACGGGTGTTGGGATGGGACGAATTCTGGGAGCTCATCGACCTGCTCGGCGGTCGTGCGGACGACGACGCCTGTGAGCGGTTGACCGAGGTGCTCGCCACCCGCTCCAAGTCGGCGATCGTCGGGTTCGCCGACCTGCTCGCGGAGGCGCTGTACCGCCTGGACCGCGCCGACCTCGCGGCGCTGCCCTACATCGACGTGACGGATCGTCAGGGCGTGCCCGTGCCGATGTCCGCCGACGGATTCCTGTACGCCCGGTGCGGTGTCGTCGCGGCCGGGCGGGAGGCGTACGCCCACGTGCTCGCCGAGCCGACCGAGTTCTGCCGCTACACGGCCGCCGAGTTCGACGGGGAAGCCCTCCTCTACGTCGCGGAGGACGCGTGGGAGGAGCTGACCGGGAAGCCGTGGCGGCACGAGGAGCCCTTCGACTACGAGACCGGGTCGAACCCCGAGGGCTGGCCGGGCCTGGCGCCGCTCTGACCGGCCCTCCCGGGCGCGCTCACTTGCCCGGGTCGGGCGCCCCGTGGTCGGCCTGGGCCATCCCCGCGGCGTCGCTGCCGGTCTCCTCGCGCTCGCTCATCCCGGAGCCGGTCCGGCCCGGGGCGGCCGTGCGCGGGCCGGTGGTGTCCGCTCCGGGCTTGCCCAGATCGACCTTCGGCCGCTTCGCGAGCTCGACGAACCGTTTCGCCCCGGCCTGCGCGGGGATCGCCGCGTTCTGCCCGTGGCCCCACGCGTCGTCCCCGTACGCCGGCCCGGCCGGCGCCGGAGCGGTCGCCACGCGCGGCAGCGCGTACGGGTGCTTGCGGCGCACGTAGTCGAGCAGCTTCTCGCGCACCTCGCAGCGCAGCGTCCACACGTCGTCGGCGTCGCGGGCGGTCACCACCGCGCGCACCACGATCGTGGTGGGCGTCGTGTCGGTGACGTAGAGGCTCCAGCCCTGCCCGTCCCACAGGCCGGAGTCCTTCAGCATGCGGTGCAGTTCGTCGCGCAGTTCGGGGACCGGCGCCGAGTGGTCGAGGTGCAGGAAGACGGTGCCGGTCATCCGCGTGTCGGTGCGCGACCAGTTCTCGAACGGGCGCCCGGTGAAGTACGACACGGGCATCACGATGCGGCGCTGGTCCCACGTGTTGACCACGAGGTACGTCAGCGTGATCTCCTCGACGGTGCCCATCTCGTTGTTGACCACGACCGAGTCGCCGATGCGGACCATGTCGCTGAAGGCGATCTGGAGTCCGGCGAACAGGTTGGCGAGCGTGCTCTGCGCGGCGAGGCCGGCGACGACGCCGATGAGGCCCGCGGAGGCGAGCAGGCTGGTGCCGATCGTCTTCATGCCGTCGAACGTCATGATCATCGAGGCGATGGCGATCACCCCGACGATGGCCGAGCCGACGCGCCGGATCAGGTCGATCTGGGTGCGGACGCGGCGTACCTTGCCGGCATCGGTGGCGACCGCCGCGTACTTCTCGAACGAGGTGTTGACCAGCACGTTCGCGGCGTGGATGGTGAGCCAGGCGCACGAGCCGATGACGCACAGGACCAGCACGTGCCGGACCGTGCCGCGGGAGCCGTCGGGGAGGTCCGCGGCCGGCTCGGCGATCAGCGCGAGGACCGTGGCGAGCGTCACGACGCACGACGCGCGGGATCTGCGCAGCATCGGCCACAGCGGTCCGGAGCTGGGCCTTCTGGTCTGCACCTCGCGGGCGACCCTGGCGAGCAGCCACGTCACGACCCCGGTGAGGACGAGGACCGCGACCAGAACGATCAGTGGGCGAAGAATCTCCCAGACGTCCACGGTTGCTGTTCTCCCTGAGACTCGGTTGCGGTGAACGGTTCGGCCGAACGCGTCGGTGGACGCGGCATCACGAACTTGTCACGCTAGCCACCCGTTCGAGTGACGTCCAACTTGCGTTGCCCGGGGCGCGTGCGGCGACACACAAATCGGTCGGCGCCTGCGGTCCGTCCGGGACGGGGGTCAGTCCGCCTCGACGAGCGTCGCCGGATCGGCCGGGCGGGCCGCGACCGCGGTCACCCAGTCGCCCGCGAGTTCGGCGAAGAGCGCCGCGTTGCCGCCGTCGACGCGGTCGTCCACCCGGAACAGCGCCAGCAGGTCGGCGGCGTCCGGGTCGGCGTGGTCGCAGGCGGGGCACAGGACCAGCACGCGTACGCACGGCAGCGGCTCGCCGAACCCGTTGTCCCACACGTGCGGGACCCGGGCCTCCAGGATCCCGGGCCCTTCGCAGCGCAGGCACAGCGGCGCGTCCGGCTGGAGCGCGATGTCGACGCCGTGCATGCGGTGCGCCTCGGTGTCGAGGTAGGGGTCGTTCGTCCCGCCGAAGCCGTGCAGCGGAACCGCGTCCGCATCACCTGATTCGTCGGGCGGTGTCGTACCGGGCGGTGTCCTGCCAGGCGGTGTCATACCACCCACGAATCGGGTCCGAGCAGGACCTTGATCTCCGAGGCGAACGCGTTGTTGTTCTCCACGGTCGGATTCAGCCGCAGCAGTGTGGTGCCGCCGAGGCGGTTCTCCATGCGCAGGCGGACCTCGGTGTCGCCGGGGTGCGCCAGGATCGCCGACTTGAGGCGGCCCACCAGCTCCGGCGTGACGCGGCGCTCGTGCACCTTGAGGATCACCGGCGGCTTGCCGCCGTGCTCGGCGGCGGAGATGTCCAGCGGCACGAGCTCCTCGCCGAAGACCGACAGCGCGCCGTCGCGCTCGTTGATGCGGCCGCGGATCGCGACCGCGTTGTCCTCGATGAACTCCTGCGAGAACAGCAGGTAGTTCTTCGGGAAGTAGAGCACCTCGATCGACGCGTCGTGGTCGGACAGCGTCACGATCGCCCAGGGGTTGCCGCCCTTGTTGATGCGCCGGTCGACCCCGGTGATCAGGCCCGCGAGCTTCACGAAGCCCTCGGTCTGGCCCGAGCCGACCAGATCCGCGACGGACATGTCGCGGTTGCGCGCGAGGATGTGCTCGGCGCCGTCCAGCGGGTGGCTGGAGATGTAGAGGCCCAGCATCTCCCGCTCGGTGGACAGCAGTTGCTTCCGCGGCCACTCGTCGTCGGACAGCTTGAAGTCCAGGCCGACGGCGGGCTTGTCGTCCGGCTCGTCGGAGCCGCCGCCGAACAGGTCGAACTGCCCGTTCGCCTCCTGCCGCTTGAGCCCGATCACCGCGTCGACCGCGTTCTCGTGCACCGCGCAGAGCGACTTGCGGCTGTGCCCGAGGGAGTCGAAGGCGCCCGCCTTGATCAGCGAGTCGATGGTGCGCTTGTTGCACACCGTGATCTCGACCTTCGACAGGAAGTCCTGGAAGGACGTGTACTTGCCCTTCGCCTTGCGGGTCTTCATCAGCGACTCGACGACGTTCGCACCCACGTTGCGCACCGCGGTCAGGCCGAACCGCACGTCGTCGCCGACGGCGGTGAACTCGACCGCGGACTCGTTGACGTCGGGGGAGAGCACCTTGATGCCCATGCGGCGCGTCTCGGACAGATAGACGCCCATCTTGTCCTTGTCGTCGCCGACGGACGTCAGCAGCGCGGCCATGTACTCCGCGGGGTAGTTCGCCTTGAGGTAGGCGGTGTGGTACGAGACCAGGCCGTACGCCGCCGAGTGCGACTTGTTGAACGCGTACCCGGCGAACGGCACCAGCACGTCCCACACGGCCTTGATGGCCTCGTCCGAGTAGCCGTTCTTGCGCATGCCGTCCTGGAAGGGGATGAACTCCTTGTCCAGGACCTCCTTCTTCTTCTTGCCCATCGCGCGGCGCAGCAGGTCCGCGCCGCCGAGCGTGTAGCCGGCCAGCACCCGCGCGGCCAGCTGCACCTGCTCCTGGTACACGATGAGGCCGTACGTCGGGCCGAGGACCTCGTTGAGCGGCTCCTCCAGCTCCGGGTGGATCGGCTCGATCGGCTGCTGGTTGTTCTTGCGCAGCGCGTAGTTGATGTGCGAGTTCATGCCCATCGGGCCGGGGCGGTACAGCGCGCTCACGGCCGAGAGGTCGGCGAACTCGGTGGGCTTCATCAGCTTCAGCAGCGCGCGCATGGGGCCGCCGTCGAGCTGGAAGACGCCCAGAGTGTCGCCGCGGGCGAGGAGGTCGTACGTCTTGGGGTCGTCGAGGGGCATCTCCTCGGTCCTGACGTCGACCCCGCGGTTCTCCTTGATGATCTTGATGCAGTGGTCGATGATGCCCAGGTTCCGCAGCCCCAGGAAGTCCATCTTGATCAGGCCCATGTCCTCGCACTGCGGGTACGAGAAGCCGGTGATGATCACGCCGTCCTTGTCACGGCGGTGCAGCGGGATCAGGTCGAGCAGCGGCGTGCGCGACAGGATGACCGCGGCGGCGTGCACGCCGGTGCCGCGGATCAGGCCCTCGATCCCCATGCCGGTGTCGACGACCTTCTTGACCTCGGGGTCGCTCTCGTAGAGCGCCCGGATCTCCATGCCCTCGTTGTAGCGCGGGTGATCGGGGTTGAAGAGGTCCGCGAGCGGGACGCCCTTGCCCATGACGTCCGGCGGCATCGCCTTGGTGATGCGGTCGCCGGTCGAGAACGGGAAGCCGAGGATGCGGGACGCGTCCTTGACCGCCGCCTTCGCCTTGATCGTGCCGAACGTGTTGACCTGCGCGGTGTACTCGGCGCCGTACTTGTCGGACACGTAGCGGACCATCTGGTCGCGCTGGCGGTCGTCGAAGTCGATGTCGACGTCGGGCGGGCTGACGCGCTCCGGGTTGAGGAAGCGCTCGAACAGCAGGCCGTGCTCCAGCGGGTCCAGCTCGGTGATGCGGGTCAGGTACGCGACCAGCGACCCCGCCGCCGAGCCGCGCCCCGGGCCGACCGCGATGCCGTTGTCGCGGGCGTACTTGCAGATGTCCGCGACCACGAGGAAGTAGGAGTCGAAGCCGAGCGGCGAGATGACCGACAGCTCCATCTCCAGGCGGTCCAGGACCTCCTGGCTCGGGTCGGAGCCGAAGCGCATGGCGAGGCCGCGCTCGCACTCCTTGCGCAGCCACGTCGCCTGCGTCTCGCCCTCGGGCACGTCGAACTGCGGCATCTGGTCGACGTACGTGAAGACCTCGTCGTACGGCTGGATGCGCTCGGCGATCAGCAGCGTGTTGTCGCATGCCGAGCGCAGCTCGCCGAACAGCGAGCGCATCTCCTCCGACGACTTGATGTAGTAGCCGGAGCCGTTGAACCTGAAGCGGTTCGGGTCGTCCTTGTTCTTGCCCACGCCGACGCACAGCAGGTTGTCGTGCGCGTCCGCCTGGTCCTCGGTCACGTAGTGCGAGTCGTTCGTGGCCAGCAGCGGGATGTCCAGCTGCTTGGCGATGCGCAGCAGGTCCTCGCGCACCGTGCGCTCGATGTCGAGCCCGTGGTCCATCAGCTCCAGGAAGTAGTTCTCCTTCCCGAAGATGTCCTGGTACGCCGACGCCGCCGCGATCGCCTCGTCGTACTGCCCGAGCCGCAGCCGCGTCTGCACCTCGCCGGACGGGCAGCCGGTCGTCGCGATGATGCCCTCGGAGAACTGCGAGATGATCTCGCGGTCCATGCGGGGCTTCATGTAGTAGCCCTCGATGGACGCCAGCGACGACAGGCGGAACAGGTTGCGCAGCCCCTGCGCGTTCTCGGCCCACATCGTCATGTGCGTGTAGCGGCCGCCGCCGGAGACGTCCTTGCCGCCCTCGCCGCTCGCGTCGTCGGTGTTGCGCGCGCCCGCGGTCGCCCAGAACTCGGGCTTGCGGTTGTGCCGCGAACTCGGCGCGACGTACGCCTCGATGCCGATGATCGGCTTCACCGGCGACTTCTTGGAGGTCTGGAAGAACTCGAAGGCCCCGAACATGTTGCCGTGGTCGGACATCGCGACCGCCGGCATGCCGAGCCGTTCCACTTCGGCGAACATCTTGCCGTTCTTCGCCGCACCGTCGAGCATCGAATACTCGGTGTGTACGTGCAGGTGGACGAAGCTGTCAGTGGACACGAGCCCTCCGTCACTGTTTTCGATGTACGTGCAGGTGCTTGCGAGGTACGGCGAACACCCCGTCCGAGGGGACACCCGGGCCGAGGAAGCCTTCACTCTAGCCCGGTCGCGAGGGGGTTCGTCGAAGGAGCGGCAATGCGGCGGGACGTGGCGTGAAATCACGCAGGGCAACGGCCCGGTTGATCACCAAGATGCCTTACACCGCCGCAAGTTGCACATATCGATACTGCCAAATGCCTCTTGTGTGAACTCTTGTGCACGTAGAGTCGTTGTCTCCTATGTGGCGGCACGGCCGGGTGCGGCCACGGAGACCCCGGACCGGGAGGTCCGGGGGGAACGGGGACGCCGAAATGACCAACGGCCGACAGCACACCCACCCCTCCGATCAGCAGCCCGCCCCGCAGCCCGACCTGCGCACCGAGCGGCCGGATCCACGGCCCGGCAAGAACGGCTGACCGAGGCGTACGACAAGGGCTGACCGAGGCGTACGACAACGGTTGACAAGGACGTCTTGCGGAGGCGCACAAGAACGGCTGCCGGAGGCGTAGACGGGCCTTCGGGTCCGTATCACGGGCGCGCGGCCGTGGCACGATGGGGGAATGTCCGCGGGGGACACCGGACACCCACCCGTCGGCACGACCGCGCGACCCGAGGGAGGACCCGTCCATGGCCGGTTGGTCGAGGCTCGGCAGGGCCGGGCTCGCAGCCGCCAAGGGCGGCCGAAAGTTGCAGCAGGCCGCACGGGACGCGGAGCGGCACGACGCGGCGGGCGGGTACCAGGCGGCGTACGCCAAGGACCCCGCGGCCGACGGGCCGCCGGACGTCGACACCAAGCTGACCACCGCCCAGGCCGTGCTCCTGATCCGCTACATCGCGGGCCGGCTCGTCCTCGGCCGCCTGGAGATGCTCTTCCTGCTCAAGTACGCCCTGCTCGCCCTCGGCATCCTGCTGCTCTTCGGCGGCGTCACGATCCCTCTCGGAATCGTGCTCCTCGTCCTTTTCGCGCTGGCCGTCCTCGCGCAGTGGCTCATCTCCCGCACGGTCGGGAAGCTGGCCGGCTTCAAGCGGCTGGCCGGGGCCGAGGACGCGCTCATGGACGCCACCACCGTGTGGTGGCCCAACCTCAAGCGCGAACTGGTCCGGGTCGGCCTCCCCACGAAGCCGTGGACCCTGCTCAAGCTCGGTGCCGCCTTCACGGCGCGCCGCCTGCCCGCCGACCAGGAGCGCGCACTCCGCGACATCCAGTGGCGCGGCGCGGTGCTTCCGCGCGACCAGTGGAGCCGCGCACGGCAGGCCCTGGCCAGGGGTGCGGCACGGGGAGCCTCCTCCGCCACGTAGAGTTTTGTGGCACGGATTCCGTCCCTGCCACACCGACAGCATCCGCAAGCGACAGACGACACCCCGGCGCGCCGCGGCGGCAGCACGGGCAGGAGAGGCACGACGTGGCCATTCTCGGCGCAGCGTTCACAGGGGAGTACCGGGGGGAGGGGCACGCCTCGACCCCGGACCCCGACCCCCCGCGCGGCTCCGACGCGGCCTGCTACCGGGTCGCCGGGCTGACCAAGAAGTACCGCACCGGCCGCCGGCTCGCCTCCACCACCGTGCACGCCAACACCGACATCGACCTGGACATCCGGCGCGGCGAGATCTTCGGCCTGCTCGGCCCCAACGGCGCCGGCAAGTCCACCCTGGTCCGCCAGCTCACCGGGCTGCTGCGGCCCGACGCCGGGTCGATCGACCTGCTCGGCTACGACGTGGTGCGCAGACCGGAGGCGGCGGCCCGGCTGGTGGCGTACCTCGGCCAGGAGTCCGGCGCGCTCGACGAGTTGACCGTCACTCTGGCGATCGAGACCACCGCGCGGCTGCGTGCGCTGAGCGCCGAAGCGGCCCGTTGCGCGCGTGCCGAGGTCGTGGAGGAGCTGGGGCTGCGCGACATCGCGGAGCGTCCGATCAAGAAGCTGTCCGGCGGGCAGCGCCGCCTCGCGTGTGTCGCCACCGCGCTGGTCGGCGACCGGCCGGTCCTCGTGCTGGACGAGCCGACCGCCGGCATGGACCCGGTCGCGCGGCGCGCGGTGTGGGCCGCGGTCGACCGCCGCCGGGCGGAGAGCGGCACCACGGTCGTCCTGGTCACCCACAACGTCATCGAGGCCGAGACGGTCCTCGACCGCGTCGCGGTGCTCGACGAGGGTCGCGTCATCGCGTGCGACACCCCGGGCGGCCTCAAGGCGACGGTCGGGGACGAGGTCCGGCTCGAACTGGTCTGGCGCGGCGACCCGCCGCTCGACGACCCGGCGGTGGCGCGCCTCGCGCGCGACGCGGTGCGGATCGGGCGGCGCTGGACGACCCGGATGGACCCGGCCACCGCGCGCGAGCTGCTGGCGGCCGTCACGGCGGGGCCGGCGTTCGCCGTACTGGACGACTTCACGCTGTCGACGCCGAGTCTGGAAGACGCGTACCTCGCCCTGGGCGGGCGCCACGAGGGGCTGGTCAAGGGATGACGACGGTCGGCACACCGAGGTCCGCGCCGGGGGAGGCGGGTCGCGCGGTACCGGACTTCGCGTCCGAGCGCGGCGTGCCGCAGGTGGAGCTCGCCCCCACGACGCCGCTGTGGGCCGGCCTCGTCGCCGTCTACCGCGCCCAACTGTCGCGTACGCGGGTCTCGCGCGTACCGCTCCTCTTCGTCGCGGTGTTCCAGTCCGTCGGCATCATGATCCTCATGCGCGGCGTCGTCGACACCGGCTCCGACAGCGCGCGCGAGGCGGTCGTCGCGGGATCGAGCGTGCTGGTCGTCGCGTTCGTGGCGCTCAACCTGCTGGCCCAGCACTTCGGCGCGCTGCGGGCCGCGAACTCGCTGGACTACTATATGACGCTGCCGGTGCGCCCGGCGGCCGTCGTGCTGGGCATGGCGGCGGCGTACGCGTCGTTCACTCTCCCCGGCACCATCGCGACGGCCGTCACCGGCGCGCTGATGTTCCAGCTGCCCCTGGCGAACCTGTGGGCGCTGCTGCTCGTCGTACCGCTGTCGGGTGCCGCCCTCGCGGGCGTCGGGGCGGTCTTCGGGCTGCTCGCGCCGCGGCAGGAACTGGCCACTCTGCTCGGTCAGCTGGGGATGTCGGCGGCGCTGCTGCTGGGCGTCATCCCGGCCGACCGCATGCCGCCGGTGATCGAGTTCGGCCGCGACCTGCTGCCGTCGTCGTACGGCGTGGACGCGTTCATCGCCACGTACGGCACCCCGGACTGGGCGGCCTTCGCCGCGAACCTCGCGGTGTGCGCGGGCGTGGGCGTGGCGATGCTCACCTTCGCGACGTGGGCGTTCCGGCGCACATCGAGGGGATGAGCGGTGCGTACGGCACCCGGCTGAACCGGCCGGACACCGCGCCCGCCGACCGGCACTCCGACCACGAGCATGGGATTCTGACCGCATGACGTCGCCCTGGCAGTTCGACCAGAACGCTGCCTCCGCCCCGTCCGCCGCCCTGCCCGGCTACCCGCAGGGCCCCGGACACGCCGCGAACGACCTCAAGAAGTCGGGGTGGGACGCCGCGCGCGGCGACGTCGTCGCGGGCGGCGTCGTCCTCGGCATCTGCCTTCTGGTCGGCGCGGCCGCCGGGGCGGTCTGGTACGCGATCGCGCCGGACATCCCCAAGATCATCGTGGACCACGTCGAGTACCTGCGGCCGAGCGCGCCGCCGGAGGCCGAGATCGCGCGCGACGGATGGTTCGCGCTGATCGGTTCGGTCGTCGGCCTCGTGCTGGCGATCCTGGCGTTCTGGAAGGGCCGCAAGTACAGCATCGGCGTCGCGGTCGGGCTGGGGGTGGGCGGGCTGCTGGGCTCGTACCTCGCGTACAAGGTCGGCGGGGCACTGGGGCCGGACACCTTCGGGGGGCAACTGCTCGAGCGCGACGGCCGCATCGAGTTCGAGGAGCCGCTGCGGGTGCAGGCCAAGGGCGTGCTGTACCTGTGGCCGATGGCGTCGGTGATCCTGTACCTGTGCCTGACGGCGGGCTTCGGCGCGCGCGACCGTACGCCGAAGGGGATGCCGTGGGCCCCGCAGCCGCAGATGCCGTACGCCCCGCCGCCGCCGGGCACCGGGGCGGCGCAGTCCGCGCCGTCGACGGACCCGTACGCGCCGCCGCAGGCCGCACCTGACGCGCCGCCCGCGCAGAGCCCCGACCTCACCAAGCGCCCGGACTGAGGCGCCAGGCGTCTTCGGGGCCAGGTCTCCGAGGAGCCGGCAGTCTGAGGCGCTACGAGTCTGCGGCCGAGTCCCAGACGGCGCCTTCCCACACCTGCGGGTCGGCAACGGCATCCGTCCTGCCCGCGGTGTCGCGTTGCACCTGCGCTGCGGCCACTTCTTCGGCCATGTCCAAGCAGGTCGCCAGCGCCTCGTCCAGGCTCTCGGACCCGAGGGCGTCCGCCAGACGCCGCAGCCGCTGCAACGTTCCGTCGGACACCTGGATCATGTGCCGCGCCGGCATGCCACTCATGACGTGCGGGCCACGTCGGCCGACTTGGCGCCGGTGATGCGGACCAGGTCCGCCGGGGCGATCTCGATCTCCAGGCCGCGCTTCCCGGCGGAGACGAAGACCGTCTCGTGGCCCTGCGCACTGGCGTCGACGACCGCGGCGAGGCGCTTCTTCTGGCCCAGCGGCGAGATGCCGCCGACGACGTAGCCGGTCGCGCGCTCGGCGGCGGCCGGGTCGGCCATCGCGGCGCGCTTGCCGCCGACCGCCGCGGCCAGGGCCTTGAGGTCGAGCTTGCCCGCGACCGGGACGACGCCGACGGTCAGCGCGCCGTCGACGTCCGCGACCAGGGTCTTGAACACCCGGTCGGCGGTCACGCCGAGGGCGGTGGCGGCCTCCTCGCCGTACGACGGGGCGTCCGGGTCGTGCGTGTACGCGTGCAGGGTGAAGGCGACACCTTCGCGCGTCAGGGCGACGGTCGCGGGGGTGCCGCCGCCTTGCGACGCTTTGCCCTTCGTGCCGGACTTGGCCTTCGCCACCGTGCGTTCCCCTTGCTGTGTTCGTACGGTTCGTACGTCGCTTGTCGGTGCGGCCCGGTCGGATCGCTTCAGATCGCTTCGGATCGATTCGCTTCAGTCGCGTCAGTTCGCGGCAGTCCGCTTCGCTGAACCCGGGTCAGTTCGGCTCGGTGCCCTGGCGGACCAGTTCGACGGCCGGGAGCGCGCGGATGTGTTCGAGCAGTACGTTCTCGCGGCGCAGGAGGGACAGTTCCGTGCGCAGGCGTACCGTGCCGTCCTCGGCGACGAGCAGGGTCTGCTTGTCCGTCAGGTCCAGCACCATGGCAGCCGCGACCAGGTACGACAAGACCACCGCGTCGTCCGGAAGCTCCGGCAGTTCGACCGGCCCGCGCCCCTGCGCGCCCAGGAGCCTGCGCTGGTACTCCGCGAAGGCCTGCGACACCGCGAGCGCCAGCACCTCGGCGTCGTCGCCCCTCGGCTCGTCCATCCGCTCGACCTCGCCGACGAGGTACGGCCCCGAGCTGTCCACGGACAGCAGCCGGAAGCGCGTCGCACCGGTCGCCACGACGTCGAACCGCCCGTCCGCGTGCGGACGGATCGTCGCGACCTCGGCGACGCAGCCCACCGGGAACAGCGCCTCGACCGGGTCCAGCGGCAGGTCGCCCACCTCGCGCCCGGAGCGCAGCGCCACCACCCCGAACCGCCGCTCGCCCTCGGGGCGGGCCAGCAGATCCCGCACCAGGCGCCGGTAGCGCTCCTCGAAGATGTTCAGGGGCAGCACGAGACCCGGATAGAGCACCGAGTTGAGCGGGAAGAGCGGGAGCCGGTCGGTCACGGGAACCAAGACTAGGGTCTCGCCCCCGGACCCCCGACCGGGTTTCCCGTATCAACGCCCCGCGCATCGCCCCGGCAGCCCTCGCGGGGGGCCGTCTCCTTGTCCCGCCGGCCCTGCCCCGACTTCTTCCCGCGCCCGTGCAACCCCCAATGCGTCCAACCTCGTTCAAGGGGCGGCGAAGACAAGGGGGAACCGTGGACATCTCACGAAAACGGCGCGCACCACGACGGGACGACGACGCAGCGTACGCAGCATTTGTCAGCGCCACCTGGCACCGCCTCCTGCGTATGGCGTTGCTCATGTGCGGCGACCGGCAGCGCGCCGAGGACGCCGTGCAGTCCGGACTCGTCCGCCTCTATGTCTCGTGGTCCCGGCTGGGCCACATCGAGGCGATGGAGGCGTACGCCCGCAAGGCCGTCGTCTCCGCCCTGCTCGACGACGCGAAGCGTCCCTGGCGGCGCGAGAACCCGGTGGCCGCCCCGCCCGACACGGACCGCGTGCCGGACGACGCCTCCGCCCGGGTCGACGACCGGCTCGCCGTACTCAGGGCACTCGCCGAAGTGCCGCCGCGCCAGCGCGCCGTCCTGGTCCTGCGGTTCTACGACGACCTCGACGTGGCCCAGACCGCCCGACTGCTCAATTGCAGCCCCGGCACCGTCAAGAGCCAGACGTCCCGCGGACTCGACGCCCTGCACAGGGCCCTGCTCGCGCAGGGCCGGTACGAATCACGGCTGCGCGGACTGGCCGCGACGGTCGGCCGGACGACATGAACACGCCTGAAAAGAAAGGGGTTTCGGCATGAGCGAGGACGAAGTGCGCGACATCCTGGAGCTCGCCGCCGGGCCCGAGCACCCGACGCCGGGCACGGGCCCCGACATGGCCGGACTGTTCGCCGCGGCCCGCGCGGCGCGCCGGCGCCGCCGTACCCTCACCCTCGTCGCGGGCGCCACGGCCGTCGCGATCGCCGGCGGCGGCACAACCGTCGCACTCTCCCAACTGGGCGGCGCAGACGCCGGCACCGGCTCCGCAACCACCACCGCCCCCACCTCACCGCCACCCCTCACCCGCGGGACGCCCTCACAACCACCCGCCACCACCGCCCCGCCCGCCACCACCGCTCCGCCACCCACCCACGCACCCGTCTGGCCCCCGTCGAACCAGCCGGCACCCACGGGCGCGCCGAGCAATTCGTTCGACGCCCAGAGCCGCGAGACCGACCGCGTCATGGCCGTCCGCGCCAACCCGGCCCTGACGTACCTCGCCGAAACGCTCGACCCGCAGCGCTCGCACATCAGGTTCCAAGGCTTCAAACGAGCCGCCGGGCCCACGACGTACGAGTACTACGTCTTCCGTGCGAACTGGCAGCAGGACGGCGGCACAGGCAGCCTCTCCGTCGGCTTCTACGCCCCCGGCATCCCGGTCGGCCACCACGACGGCGGCTCCCCCGAAAGGCTCGCCGCCGTCCAGCCCCAATGCGGCGAACTCCCGGCCCGCGTAGAAGACGACTCCTTCCGCTGGACCGAATGCACCACCGAAACCCTCCCCGACGGCACCACCCTCCGCCTCGGCAAGGGCTCCGACTCCAAAAGCACCGCCATCACCGCCACCCACACCCGAGCAGACGGCACCGCCGTAACCGTCTCCCTGGGCACCGGCACCTACGAACGCGAGCCCAACAACACCACCACCGAAGCCCCCCTCACCAACCTCCCCCTAACCCAACCCCAACTCCGCGAAGCAGTCCTAAGCCCTCACCTAACCCTCGCCCCGGCCCCCACCACCTGACAGACCCACCCCCAAAAGAACGGACGCCGCACCCCCGCTCCGGCACCCGTTCCCCTGCCCCGAACCGACCTCTGAACTTGCGATGCGCTTGGACATCGACCCCAAAGCGATTGCACGGGGGAGCACCCGCATGGACATCGCGTTGTTCCGTCGGGTTGGGGACCGGGTCACTGGCGGTTGAGGACTCTCGTGGCGCCGGCGGCTGCGGCGCCGGCTAGGGCCCAGCCGAGGAGGACGAGGGTGTAGGCGACCCATTGGGCCCAGCCGGCGGGGTTCCAGGCTGATTCCTGGCCGACGGTGACCACGGGGATGAGCAGGTCGACGGTGTAGAAGAAGGCGTTCCAGTGGGGGGCTTCGTCGGCCTTGACGGGGGTGGGGCGGTCGATGGCGAAGGCGACGGTGCCGACGGCGATGAGGGCGGCGAGCCAGGCGAGGGCTCGGGCGGGGCGGTAGCCGTAGCCGATGGCGGCGTCCTGGATGTGGCCCCAGATGCGGCCGGGGAGGCGGAGGGTTTCGCGGTTGCGGCGCTGTTTGGCGAGCAGGACGCTGCGGGCTTCCTCGTCCTGGCCGGAGGCCCGGTACGCGGTGGCGAGTTGCTCGTACGGCTGCGGCTCGTAATTGGGGGTCGCGTGGGCGAGCCAGCGGAGGCGCTGGGGGAGGGACATGGGGCTGGTCGACCGGAGCACGGTGTACGTCATGCCGCCGATCGAGAAGCGCCCGGCGCCCGGCCAGGTGGTCGGGATATCGGTGAGGGCTCCGAACTGCCCGCCGCTCAGCCTGATTTCGCCCGCGGGCTCGGCGGTGAGGACGAGGGACAGCGTCCGGGCGGTCACCCGCCACAGGACCAGCTCCTCGTCCGGGTCGCGCAGGATGGCGGCCTCGTCGATGACGAGTGCGTCGCCGAAGCGGGAGTCGTTGATGCGGATCGACCCGGTGGCGGTGAAGTTGTCGCTGAAGTGGAGCGTCTGCTCGACGACCAACCCGGCGCCGTCGAAGGCGAAGTGGCGTTGGCCGCGGGCGTTCGTCCCGGGTTCGGCGTCGATGTGCGCGCGGTAGAACGTCGCCCGCCCGCCGATGCGCGCGCTGCGCAGGCTCACGGTGCCGAAGGCGTGGAAGGGGCCGTGGGCGCTCAGGTCGCCGCTCACGTTGACGCCGTCCGCGCTGAGGGAACGCCCGTCGCCCATCGCGGTCAGGTGCGAGCCGTGCAGCACCAGGTCGGTGCCTATCTGTGCGTCGGTCAGGACGACGCCCTGGCGGATGCGGCATGTGGTCAGGCACAGGTCGCCGTCGACGCGCACGCGGCGGCCGCGGACGGCCTCCACCCGGGAGCCGATGATCCGCACGGTGTTGGTGGCGGCGTCGTTGAGGAGCACGCGGCCCTCGAACACACAGCCGCGGATGTCGACGTACGCGTCGATGCGGGCACCGCGCAGATTGAGCGTCCCGGTGATGCGCGCGCCGGTCAGTTCGAGCGCGGGGGTGCGCCCCGGTACCGGCTCCGCCTCGCCGAGCAGCAGCCGCGCCAACACCTCGGCGCGTACGGTGCGTTCAGGCCCCCAGTCGTCGCCCAACTGCGGCGAGGCCAGCGTCCAGTCGGAGGAGGCGGGGCCCGGGGCTGTCCCGAAAACGCAGGGCACGCCGTTGCGGTACGCCTCCCAGACACGCCGTTCGGCGTCGTTGAGATCCCCCGGAGTGCCCGTCACGTGGCGTCGGAGGGCCGTCGGGCGAGGAATGCCGCCCAGGACTCGGCGGTGAAGCGGAGGTTCGGCCCTGCCGGCCGCTTGGAGTCGCGGACGAAGGCGACGGAGGCGACGGAGGGGTCGGCGTGCCCTACCTCGACGCAGTCGCCGTTCGCGCCGCTGTGCGAACTCTTGAGCCACGCGCCGACGCGCACCGCCCCGGCCCCTTCCGCCCCGACCTCGACGCAGTTGTGCTCGACGCCGCTGTACGAACTCTTGCGCCATACGGTCACTTGCCGTTGCATTCTCGCCCTCTTCACGCGAACCCTGTCTCACAAATCTTCTCCGCATTGTTCGATGAAGGCCAGAGTCGCGCGCGGCGACATCGCATTGGCGCGAAGTCGGTCGAACGTCTCCAGGTAGCGCGTGACTTGCGCGGGCTCCTCGATGTAGAACGCGCCCGTGAGGTGTTCGGTGAAGACGACGTCCAGGTCAGCCGCCTCCGGGTAGCGGAGGATGCCGAACGAGCCGTGCATGCCGGCGTGGGCGCCCGAATCCAGCGGCAGCGCCTGGACGGTGATGTTCCGCTGCGCCGCCCGATCACGCAGGATGCCGAGTTGCCTGCGCATCTCCCGCCTGCCGCCGACCGGCGTGCGCAAGGCGGCCTCGTGCACCACCGCCCATAAGGCGAGCGGGGATTCGTCGCGGTCCAGTGCCTGTTGCCGCAGGGCTCGGACGTGCATCCGCGCGTCGACCTGCGCGTCGTCGAGGGTGGCCGGGTGCGCCGCGAAGACCGCGCGCATGTACGCGGGGCTCTGCAGTAGGCCCGGCACCAGCATGGCCTCGAACGTGTCGAGCCCGACGGCGCCGGCTTCGAGGCTGACGTAGTCCGCGTAGTCCGGGGCGACCGCGTCGCCGAAGTCCTGCCACCAGCCGCGATCGCGTCCGTGCCTGGCGAGCCCCTCCAGCCGGGCGAAGGTCGGCCGGTCCACGACGCCGTAGCGCGCGAGCAGGTCGCGGACGTCGCGCGGCCGGACCGCGGAACGGCCGTTCTCCATCCTGCTGATCTTCGAACCGTGGCAGTCGAGCGCCGTGGCCGCCTCGTCGGCGGTGAGCCCGGCGAGTTCACGCAGCCGCTTGAGTTCGAGGCCGAGGCGCCGCAGACGCAGGGTGGGGCTCGGGACACCGGTCATCGGTACCTTCGCTTTCTGGCGTAGAGACTTGCAAGGTGCGAATTTCTATGGGTTGATTTTATGGGTCGCAATAACGCTGGGTGTGGGGATGATTACTTTCGATCACGATTGACTCTCGGCGATCTCGGCGACACGCCAAACCTTCGGCCGGGGGTGTCCTCATGTCGTCCGCAAGACCGCAGCCCGCGTCAGCAGCCGCATCCAGAAAGCGCAGCCACCAATTGACGCTGGTATGCGCACCGGTTGTCGTCCCCCAAGTCCGCGGACTGCTCGGCGACCTCCTCCTGGCCTGGGGCCTCCCGCGCGGGCACGAACTTGCGTACGACCTCCGCCTCGTCGCCACCGAGCTGATCGCCAACGTCATCGAGCACGCGGCCGACTCCGCCCCCCACCTCACCATCACGCTCCAACTTGTCGACGGCACCCTCTCCTTCGGCGTACGCGACGGCCACCCCTTTCTCCCCGAACCGCGTGACAACTCCGACGACCCCTGCGCCGACGACACGTCCGGCCGCGGCCGCCTGATCGTCCGTACGCTCGCCGCCGAGGCCGGCGGGACCACCGAGGTCGAACGCCACCCCGACGGCAAGACCCTCTGGGTCCGGCTCCCCTGGCCCGCGCCCCGGCCGGTGCCGCAGCCGGGGGAGTGACCCCGCTCACCTCCCGGCGTACCTCGCCGAAATCCGCGTCTCACGAACCGACACACGCGGACCCGTCCTCGGCGGCCTCCCTACACTGGGACAGGTGATCTCCCGTATCGATCTGCGCGGCGCCGCCGGCCGGGCTGTCCTGGACAGCCCCGCGGCCCTGCGCGACGTGATGCCCCGTGCCGAGTTCGACGTCGAGGCGGCCCTGGAGAAGGTCCGTCCCATCTGCGACGACGTACGCCATCGCGGGGTCGAGGCGCTGGTCGAGATCACCGAGCGCTTCGACGGAGTACGGCTGACGGACATCCGCGTCCCGGCCGAGGCGATCACCACGGCCCTCGCCGAGCTCGACCCGAAGGTGCGCGCCGCACTGGAGGAGACGATCCGCCGCGCCCGCATCGTGCACCGCGACCAGCGGCGTACCGACGTGACCACCCAGGTCGCCCCCGGCGGCACCGTCACCGAGCGGTGGCTGCCGGTCGAGCGCGTGGGGCTGTACGTCCCCGGCGGCCTGGCCGTGTACCCGTCCTCCGTCGTCATGAACGTCGTCCCCGCCCAGGAGGCCGGCGTCGCCTCGCTCGCGGTGTCCTCGCCCCCGCAGAGTGAATTCGACGGCCTGCCGCACCCGACGATCCTCGCCGCGTGCGCGCTGCTCGGCGTCGACGAGGTGTACGCGGTCGGCGGCGCGCAGGCGATCGCGATGTTCGCGTACGGCGCCGGCTCCTGCGACCCCGTCAACCTGGTCACCGGCCCCGGCAACATCTACGTCGCGTCCGCGAAGCGCCTGCTCAAGGGCCGCATCGGCATCGACTCCGAGGCCGGTCCCACCGAGATCGCGGTGCTCGCCGACTCGACCGCCGACCCCGTGCACGTCGCGTCCGACCTGATCAGCCAGGCCGAGCACGACACGCTCGCCGCGTCGGTGCTGGTCACGGACTCGGCCGAGCTCGCCGACGCGGTCGAGGCCGAGCTCAAGACCCAGGTCGCCGCCACCAAGCACGTCGAGCGGGTGTCCACCGCCCTCGGCGGCCGCCAGTCCGGCATCGTGCTGGTCGACTCGGTCGACGACGGCCTGAAGGTGGTCGACGCGTACGCCGCCGAGCACCTGGAGATCCAGACCGCCGACGCCTCCGCCGTCGCGGCCCGGGTGCGCAACGCGGGCGCGATCTTCGTCGGCCCCTGGGCGCCCGTCTCGCTCGGCGACTACTGCGCGGGCTCCAACCACGTGCTGCCCACCGGCGGCTGCGCGTGCCACAGCTCGGGCCTGTCCGTGCAGTCGTTCCTGCGCGGCATCCACGTCATCGACTACAGCGAGAGCGCGCTCGCCGAGGTCGCCCACCACGTCGTGACCCTCGCCGAGGCCGAGGACCTGCCCGGCCACGGCGCGGCCGTCAAGGCGCGCTTCGGATGGGCGGTGCCGGAATGACCGACCCCGCGGTCCGTATCGACGACCTGCCCATCCGCGACGAGCTGCGCGGCCAATCGCCGTACGGCGCACCGCAGTTGCAGGTTCCCGTCCTGCTCAACACCAACGAGAACCCATACCCGCTGCCCGACGAGCTGGTGGACCGCATCGCCGAGCGCGTCGCCGAGGCCGCCCGGCACCTCAACCGCTACCCGGACCGCGACGCGGTCGAGTTGCGCACGCGCCTCGCGGAGTACCTGTCCGACACCGGCGGCGTCCGCCTCACCACCGGCCACGTGTGGGCGGCCAACGGCTCCAACGAGGTGCTCCAGCAACTCCTCCAGGCGTTCGGCGGGCCCGGGCGCAGCGCGCTCGGGTTCGACCCGTCGTACTCGATGCACGCGCTCATCGCGCGCGGCACCGGCACCGACTGGATCTCCGGCGCGCGCCGCGACGACTACTCCATCGGCCTCGACGACGCGCTCGCGGCGATCGCCGAGCACCGCCCCAACGTGGTGTTCCTGTGCTCGCCCAACAACCCGACCGGCACCGCGCTCGACGGCTCCTTGGTCGAGGCCGTGTACGACGCGGCCCAGGCGGCCCGGCCGTCCCTCGTGATCGTCGACGAGGCGTACGTCGAGTTCTCGCACCACGCCTCGCTGCTCACGCTGCTCGACGGCCGGCCCAACCTGGTCGTGTCGCGCACGATGTCCAAGGCGTTCGGCGCCGCCGGGCTGCGGCTCGGCTACCTGGCCGCGGACCCGGCGGTGGTCGACGCGGTGCAGCTCGTACGCCTGCCGTACCACCTGTCCGCCGTCACCCAGGCGACCGCGCTGGCCTGCCTGGAGCACACCGGCACCCTGCTCGGCTACGTCGCCGAGCTCAAGCGCCAGCGCGACCGCATCGTCGCCGAGCTCACCGGCATGGGCTGCGAAGTCACCGCCTCCGACGCGAACTTCGTGCAGTTCGGCCGCTTCGAGGACACTCGCGCCGTCTGGCGGGCGATCCTCGACCACGGCGTCCTGGTCCGCGACAACGGGGTGCCGGGCATGCTGCGGGTGACCGCCGGCACCGACGAGGAGAACACGGCGTTCCTCGACGCGATGCGCGCCGTACTGAAGGAGATCAACTGATGGCCCGGATCGGCCGCGTCGAACGCGCCACCAAGGAGACGTCCGTCCTCGTCGAGGTGAACCTCGACGGGACCGGCCAGGTCGAGGTCGCCACCGGCGTCGGCTTCTTCGACCACATGCTCGACCAGCTCGGCAAGCACGGCCTGTTCGACCTGACCGTCAAGACCGACGGCGACCTGCACATCGACTCGCACCACACCATCGAGGACACCGCCCTCGCCCTCGGCGCGGCGTTCCGCCAGGCCCTCGGCGACAAGGCCGGCATCCGCCGCTTCGCCAACGCCTCGGTGCCCCTGGACGAGGCCCTGGCCCAGGTCACCGTCGACCTGTCCGGCCGCCCGTACCTCGTGCACAGCGAGCCGGAGGGCATGGCGCCGATGATCGGCCCGGCCTACGACACCACGCTCACGCGCCACATCCTCGAATCGTTCGTGGCCCAGGCACACATCTGCCTGCACGTGCACGTCCCGTACGGCCGCAACGCGCACCACATCGTCGAGGCCCAGTTCAAGGCCCTCGCCCGCGCGCTCTCCGACGCCTGTGTCCTCGACCCCCGCCGCGCCGGCGTGATCCCCTCCACCAAGGGCGCGCTGTAGTGAGCGGCATCGCGGTTGTTCTTATTGCTCTTGGGCTGTTCCTGATCGGCGGGGTCATCTCGTTCGCCAAGCAGGGCATGCCGAAGGGTGTCATCGTCCTGCTCGGGCTGTGCGGCGCGATGTCGCTCGCCGCCGGGCTGCTGCGCGTCTAGCAGGGGATCACGTCATGAAGAAGGTCGTCATCCTCGACTACGGGTCGGGGAACCTCCGCTCGGCCGAGCGCGCGGTGGCGCGGCTCGGGGTCGAGGTGGAGGTCACCGCGGACTACGGCACCGCGCTCAACGCCGACGGGCTGATCGTGCCCGGCGTCGGCGCGTTCGCCGCGTGCATGGAAGGGCTCAAGGCGGTGCGCGGGGACCGCATCGTCGACCGCCGCATCGCCGGCGGGCAGCCCGTGCTCGGGATCTGCGTGGGCATGCAGATCCTGTTCGAGCGCGGCGTCGAGCACGGTGTGGAGACGCCGGGCTGCGACGAGTGGCCCGGGACGGTCGAGCGCCTGGAGGCGCCGATCGTGCCGCACATGGGGTGGAACACCGTGGACGCGCCCGAGGACACCGTGCTGTTCGCGGGCCTCGACGCCGACACGCGGTTCTACTTCGTGCACTCCTACGGCGTACGCAAGTGGGAGCTGCCGCCCTCCGAGCACCTGGCTCCGCCGCTGGTCACCTGGTCGACGCACGGCACGCCTTTCGTCGCCGCCGTCGAGAACGGGTACCTTTCGGCCACCCAGTTCCACCCCGAGAAGTCCGGCGACGCCGGGGCCGCCGTGCTCCGCAACTGGCTTGCCACCCTCTGACACCCCACATGGCACCCCACTTGGTACCCCGCGTGGCACCCGACTTGGCATCCAACTTGGCCCCGAGCCCTCGTAAGGACCGTTGAGAACATGAGCGAGACCCGTCGCCTGGAACTGCTCCCCGCCGTGGACGTCGCCGACGGCCAGGCCGTCCGGCTCGTGCAGGGCGAGGCCGGCTCCGAGACGTCGTACGGTGACCCGCTGGCCGCGGCGATGGCCTGGCAGAACGCCGGCGCCGAGTGGATCCACCTGGTGGACCTCGACGCCGCCTTCGGCCGCGGCTCCAACCGCGACCTGCTCGCCGAGGTCACCGGCAAGCTGGACATCAAGGTCGAGCTGTCCGGCGGCATCCGCGACGACGCGTCGCTGGAGGCCGCCCTCGCGACCGGCTGCCGCCGTGTCAACCTGGGCACCGCCGCGCTGGAGTCGCCCGACTGGGTCCGCTCGGCGATCGCCCGGCACGGCGACAAGATCGCGGTCGGCCTCGACGTACGCGGCACCACGCTCGCCGGACGGGGCTGGACGCGCGAGGGCGGCGAACTCTACGACGTCCTCGCGCGCCTCGACGCCGACGGCTGCGCCCGCTACGTCGTCACCGACGTCAACAAGGACGGCACGCTGACCGGCCCCAACCTGCAACTGCTGCGCGACGTGTGCGCCGCGACCGACCGCCCCGTGGTGGCCAGCGGCGGCGTCTCGTCGCTCGACGACCTGCGGGCGATCGCCGGACTGGTCCCGGTCGGTGTGGAGGGCGCCATCGTGGGCAAGGCCCTGTACGCGCAGGCGTTCACTCTCGAAGAGGCCTTGGAGGCGGTGTCGCGATGACCGAAGCGCGTGACGGAGTGCAGCGGATCTCCTCGGGAGGCCCGTACGAGGACGTCATCGGCTACTCGCGCGCCGTCGCCGTCGGCGACCTCGTGCTGGTGTCCGGCTGCACCAGCATCGTCGACGGAATCTTCGTCGGCGAGGGCGACCCCTACGAACAGACGCTGACCGCCTTCCAGGTGGCCGAGAAGGCCCTCCAGCAGATCGGGCTGACGCGCGACGACGTCATCCGGACCCGCATGTACATCACCCACGCGCGCGACTCGGAGGCGGTCGGCCGCGCGCACAAGGAGATGTTCGACGCCGCACGGCCCGCGGCGACGATGGTCGTGGTGGCCGGGCTGATCGACTCGCGCATGCTGGTCGAGGTCGAGGTCGAGGCCTACAGGGGGGCGAAGTGAGCCTTGCCGTACGGGTGATCCCCTGCCTGGACGTCGACGCCGGCCGGGTGGTCAAGGGCGTCAACTTCCAGAACCTGCGCGACGCGGGGGACCCGGTCGAGATGGCCCGGGTGTACGACGCGGAAGGCGCCGACGAGCTGACCTTCCTCGACATCACGGCGTCCTCGGGCAGCCGCGAGACGACGTACGACGTGGTGCGCCGCACCGCCGAGCAGGTCTTCATCCCGCTCACCGTCGGCGGCGGCGTGCGCGCCGTGCAGGACGTCGACAAGCTGCTGCGCGCGGGTGCGGACAAGGTGGGGGTCAACACGGCCGCCATCGCCCGCCCCGAGCTGATCGCCGAGATCGCGGACCGCTTCGGCGCCCAGGTGCTGGTCCTGTCGGTGGACGCCCGCCGCTGCCCGGAGGGCGTGCGCACCGGCTCCGGTTTCGAGGTCACCACGCACGGCGGCCGCAAGGGCACCGGGATCGACGCCGTGGAATGGGCCGCGCGCGCCGCGGAGTTGGGTGCGGGCGAGATCCTGCTCAACTCGATGGACGCCGACGGCACCAAGGACGGCTACGACCTGGAGATGATCCGCCTGGTCCGCGCCGAGGTGACCGTCCCGGTCATCGCCTCCGGCGGCGCGGGCGCGCTCGACGACTTCGCCCCGGCCGTCGAGGCCGGCGCGGACGCGGTCCTGGCGGCGAGCGTCTTCCACTTCGGCGACCTGCGCATCCCGCAGGTCAAGGACGCCCTGAAGGCCGCCGGGCAACTGGTGCGCTGAGGGCGGTCCGGCGCGCGGCGCCGAGTACGCACGTGAGGGGCGGCCCCGCCGGGGACCGCCCCTCACGCATGCGCCCCCGCCCCGGCCGACCAGCCGCACGGCCCACCCCGCGTGCACGCGACCGGCGGCGGGGCCAGGCTGGCAGGTGTGGCGTGCGGAGCGCGGTCCGGTACGGCGGACCGCCGCGATCACCGGAGGTGGACCGGATGAGTGCCGACCTGAGCGCGTACGGCGGCGGCCTGGACAACAGCTACGGCGTACTCGTCGTGACGACCAACGACGTGCCGGGCTACCGGGTCGACTCGGTGATCGGGGAGATCTTCGGGCTCACCGTGCGGTCCCGGCACCTGGGCAGCCAGATCGGGGCGGGCCTCAAGTCCATGGTCGGCGGCGAACTGCGCGGCCTGACCAAGACGCTGGTGGAAAGCCGCAGCGAGGCGATGCACCGGCTGATCGAACAGGCCCGGGCGCGCGGCGCCAACGCGGTCCTGGCGATGCGCTACGACGTCACCGAGGCGGGCAACGGCACCGAGATCTGCGCCTATGGCACGGGTGTGGTGATCAGCAGGGTCGGGTGACCGCGCCTGACGTGCCGCGTCCGGGCGGTGCGCTCGCTGCCTGCGCGGCGCTCGGTGCCCGCGCGGTGCACGCGCCCGGGCGTTACGCGTCGAGGAAGCCGGAGGCCAGCATGCCGATCAGGGCGATGCCGACGATCACGCGGTACACGGCGAAGCCGTTGATCGTGTGCTTGGAGACGAACTTCAGCAGCCAGGCGACGGAGGCGTACGCGACGATGAACGACACGCCGGTGCCGACCGCGAGGGCGAGGCCGCTGGTGTGGCCCTCGGTGGCGTCCTTGAGCTCGTAGATGCCGGCGCCGGTGAGGGCGGGGATCGACAGGAAGAAGGACAGGCGCGTCGCGGCGACGCGGTCGAGGCCGAGGATGAGTGCGGTGGAGATGGTCGCGCCGGACCGCGAGAAGCCCGGGAAGAGCAGCGCGAGGATCTGCGAACTGCCCACCAGCATCGCGTCCTTGAGGGTGACCTCCGCTTCGCCGCGGCGGCGGGCGCGCTTGCCGCCGACCGATTCGGCGTACCACATCACGCCGCTGCCCACGATGAGCGAGCCCGCGACCACCCACAACGAGGCGAGGGGGCCGTGGATGAGCGGCTTCATCGCGATGCCGACGATCACGATCGGGATCGTCGCGTAGATCACCCACCACGCGAACTTGTAGTCGCGGTCGTGCCGTTGCTCCTTGTGCGCGATGCCCCGGCCCCAGGCGGACACGATGCGCACGATGTCCTTGAGGAAGTAGACGATCACGGCGGCGATCGCGCCGACCTGGATCACCGCGGTGAAGCCGACCACCGACTTGTCGTCGACGTCGATCCCCAGCAGGCCCTCGGTGATTTTCAGGTGTCCGGTCGACGAGACCGGCAGGAACTCCGTGAGCCCTTCGACGACGCCCAGGATGACCGCGTCCATGACGCTGATGTCCGAACTCACGAACGAAGTCTCCTCAGGGGGTGATCAATTGGCGTGCGGATCCTTGCACCGCGAGGTGAACAGGACAAGGACTCCGGGTCAACGTACGGCTATCCGGGTGACCGCGTGCCGGGTTCCGAAAGAGAAACTGCGAAAGAAATATTGCGAAAGACTTCTTTCGGTTCTACCGTGGAGGCATGCCCGAGAAACCGCCGTCCGACCCGGCCGACAGCAGCGCACGGGACGTACGGAACACACGTGACATAGAGGCCCTCAAGGTCTTCACCCACCCGCTGCGCCTGCGGGTGCTGCGCCTGCTGCGCTCGGAGGGGCCGGCCACCGCGTCCGGCCTCGCCCGGGTGCTCGGCACCACACCGTCGTTGATCAGCTATCACCTGCGGGCGATGGCCAAGCACGGCTTCATCGCCGAGGACCCCGAGGCTTCGAGCGACGGCCGCGAGCGGCGCTGGATCGCGCTCAACGATCTGCGGTTCAGCACCGCGGACTTCACCGGGGACGAGGTCGCGGTGGAGATCGCGGACGCCGTGGTCCTGACCGCGCACGCCGACGTCGCCGACCTGTTCGAGAAGTCGCTGCGGCACGTCAAGGGCATGGGGCTCGACTGGCAGAACGCGTCCTTCTCCGCGGCCCCCGCGCTCCGCCTCTCGGCCGCCGAACTCCTGGCGCTCTACGAGGAGTTGTTCACCGTCGTGGACCGCTACCGGGGGCGCGCCGAGGACACCGACGCCGACGGCGGCCGCCGCGAGCGCGTCCAGCTCGAACTGCTCGGGTTTCCGTACGCGCCCTGAACGTCCCGCCGATCAGTACCGCGAGGTGACCGTGAACCGCCCTTCGCGCACCAAGCACACCGCCCGTGCCACCGCCCGAGCCACCGCCCCCGCGACCCCGCTCACCGGCACCGAGGCCCGCGACGGCGCGGGCGCGGGTGCGGGGCCGGGAGCACCGCGGCGCACCGGACCCGGATCCGCCGTCTACCGCTGGCTCGCCGCCTTCGGCGCCTCGCTCGTCGGCGACCAGTTGTGGTTCATGGCCCTCTCCTGGCAGGCCGTCGAGGCCTCCGGACCCGCCGCGGCCGGCATCGTCGTCACCCTCGGCACCGTGCCCCGGGCCATCCTCATGCTGCCCGGCGGATCCATAGCCGACCGCTTCGGCGCCCGCCGCGTCGTCATCGCCAGCGACCTGGTCCGCTGCCTCGTCATGGTGGCCGCCGCCGTGACGGTCGCGCTCACCGCGCCCGGCATCGCCCTGCTCGCCGTCGTGGCGCTGCTCTTCGGCGCCGTCGACGCGCTGTTCATGCCCGCGGTCGGCGCGATGCCCGCGACGCTGACCACGCCCGACCAGTACGCCCGCGTGCAGGGCCTGCGCAGCCTCGCGAACCGCTGCGCGGCAGTGGCCGGCGGACCGGTGAGCGGCCTCGCCCTCGCGCACGGCGGCGTCGCGGGCGCGTTCGCGGCAAGTGCCGTGCTCTTCGCGGTCTCGCTGGTGCTGCTGTGGCAACTGCGCCCGGCAGCACGTCTGGTCGTCGACTCGGCAAAGGTGCCGGACGCGGCGAATGCGCCGGGCGGCGGCACGCGCGAGCGCGCCGAAGCAACCGAAGCAACCGAAGAAGCCACTGAAAGAGCAACTGAAGAAGCCACTGAAAGACCAACTGAAGCAACTGGCTCGACCGACGCGACCGAGCACGCGGAGGACAGCGGCGTACGCGCCGGACTCCGCTACGCCTGGTCTGTCCCGCTCCTCAAGTACACCCTCATCGTCGCGATCATCGCCGAACTCGGCTTCAGCGCCCCGATGAACATCGGCGTCGTGCTGCTGGCCGCCGACCGCGGCTGGGGACCCGGCGGCCTCGGCCTGCTGATCGGCGCCTGGGGGGTGGGAGCCGTCGCGACCGGCCTGATCCTGTCCGTACGCGGACACGTACCGCGCGCCGGACGCGTCATGGTGCTCGGCCTCGTCCTGTCCACCGTCGGCATCGTCGCGACAGGCGTCGCCCCGAGCCTCGCCCTGGCCGCCGCGGGTGCCGCGGTGCTCGGCCTGGGCTCCGGCCTGTGGGGCGGCCTGTGCGGCGCACTCATCCAGACCACCGCGGTACGCCCCATGCTCGGCCGCGTCGTCTCGGTGCAGATGCTCGGCGCGATCGGCCTGGCCCCGATGACGTACCCGCTCGCCGGCCTGCTCTCCGGCGCGGCCGGGCCCGCGTCCGTGTTCGTCGCCGGGGCCGCGGTGTCCACCGTGGGCCTCGTCGTCGCGGTGACCTGCCGGCCGCTGCGCCGCTTCGAACTGCCCCGGCCCGGCGCCGGCGACAGCATCGGTGACAGCGGAGGGGACAGCGCCGCGGACGGCGCGGGGGACTGACGGGTACGCAGGCCCCCTCGCGCGTCCGTCACAACCCCGTCGGAGTCTCCTCCAACCGCCGGACCGCGTCCGCGTCGCCCTCGGCGGTGACGAGCGCCTGGCCCTTGCGGCCGTACACGTAGAGCAGCAGTTCGGCGGGTGGCCCGGCCAGCGTCACCAGCGGCTCGCCCTTGCGGACCCGTACCGGCTGCGCCTCCTCGGCCGTGTCGGTACGCCGCAGCTCGACCCCGACCGGCACCTTCCGGAGCATCAGCTTCGCGCCCGTCCGCACCCGCTTCCACAGGAACTCGGTCAGCCCTGGCTCCAGATCGCGCGGCTTGAAGTCGGGTTGCGCGCGGCGCACGTCCTCGAGGTGGACGAAGTACTCCATGGTGTTGGCCGCCGCGTCCACGCCCGGGATGCCGAACATCGACAGACGCGGGGGACCGGTGCGCACAAGGTGGATCAGTTCCTCGTACGGCAGCGCCGCCTTCTTCAGACGCACCTTGTCGGTGTACCCGGCGAGCGGCTTGAACAGGATGCCGGGGGAGGAGTCCGGGCGGCGTTCCCGCACCACGAGGTGGGCGGCGAGGTCGCGCGTGGTCCAACCGGCGCAGAGTGTGGGGGCGTCGGGGCCGACCTGGGACAGCAAGTCGGCGAGTGCCGCGCGTTCCGTACGGGCGTAGGAGGCCATGCGCCGCATCGTTCCGGCGCGACGTGCCGAGGTCAAGGCGCGCCCGGCGCCGACCCAGGCACCCGACCCTGGCGGCCGGCCCCGCGGCGCCCCCCGCCGGCCCGGCACCCGGCCCCGACACCGACCCCGGCACCCGACCCCGCGGCCGCCCCCGCCCCGACCGCCCCGCGCCCACGCGGGTGCGCCCCCGCGTGCGTCCGAGCGCCCCCCTCACGGGGAATGCCCGCAGGCCCGCCACACTTGTGAACAGCAGATGAATTAACCGATGAGCAGACATCCCGCTCCTCCGCGGCCGGCGTCGCGCGACGCCGGCCACCGCCATGCGAGGGCCAAGCGGGCCACCGGGCGCATCGCCCCCGCGCCGAAAGAGAGAACGCGTGACGGACCGCGCGAGCGAAGAGACAGACGAGAAGGACGTCCTGAGACGGGGCATGCGGGTCCTCGGCGTCGCCATACGCGAGGAACCGCGCGTGTTCGCGGCCGCCGTCGGGGCGAGCGCGCTGTACGGCGCCACCACGGTCGCCTCCGCACTCATCCTCGGCCAGGTCACCGACCGCGTCGTGGTCCCCGCCTTCCGCGACGGCGACACCACCGCCGGCGCGCTGACCGCGACCTTCCTCGTGGTGCTCGGAATCGCCCTCCTCAAGGCCGTCGGCATCGTCGGCCGCCGCCTGTGGGCCGGGATCATGCAGTACCGGCTCCAGGCCACGTACCGCCGCCGCGTGACCCGCCAGTACCTGCGCCTGCCGCTCGCCTGGCACCACCGCCACCCGACCGGCGCGCTGCTCTCGAACGCCAACGCCGACGTCGAGGCCGCCTGGTACCCGATCGCCCCGCTGCCGATGGCCACCGGCGTCGTCGTCATGCTGGTGGTCGCGGCCGTCTCCATGCTGATCACGGACTGGGCGCTGGCCCTGGTCGGCTTCGTGATCTTCCCGGCGATCTTCATCCTCAACGTGATGTTCCAGCGCCGCCAAGGCCCCCTCGCGATGCGCGCCCAGGAGCTGCGCGCCGACGTGAGCGCCATCGCGCACGAGTCGTTCGACGGCGCGCTCGTCGTCAAGACGCTCGGCCGCGAGGACGAGGAGGCCGCGCGCTTCGAGGCCACCTCGCGCGAACTCGCCGACGCCAACATCGCCGTGGGCCGCGTGCGCGCGGTGTTCGACCCGCTCCTGGAGGCGCTGCCGAGCCTCGGCGTGCTCATGGTCCTGCTCGCCGGCAGCGTGCGCATCTCGCACGGCGACCTCGACCCCGGCGAACTCGTGCAGATCGCCTACCTGTTCACCCTCCTCGCCTTTCCCGTGCGGGCGATCGGCTGGCTGCTCGGCGACATGCCCCGCGCGATCGTCGGCTACGACCGCGTGCGGCACGTGCTCGACGCCGAGGGCGAGTCGGTGTACGGCGACACCGCCGCCGACAAGACCGGCCCCGCCGGCCTCCAGGCCCGCGCCGTGCGGTTCGGGTACCTCGACGGCGCCGACGTCCTGTCCGACGTCACCTTCGACGTCGAGCCCGGCCGTACGGTCGCGGTCGTCGGCCCCACCGGATCGGGCAAGTCCACGCTCGTCTCGCTCCTGGTCCGCCTCGTGGACCCGGCGAGCGGCGAGGTCCTGCTCGACGGCACCGACCTGCGCGACTTCCGGCGCGGCGGGCTGGCCGCGGCGGCGGCGCTGGTGCCGCAGCAGGCGTTCCTGTTCGACGACACGATCCGCGACAACATCACGCTCGGCCTCGACGTCTCGGACGACGACGTACGCGCCGCGCTGCGCATCGCGCAGGCCGACGGCTTCGTCGACCGCCTCGCGAACGGCCTGGACACCACGGTCGGCGAGCGCGGCACGTCGCTGTCCGGCGGCCAGCGCCAGCGCATCGCCCTCGCCCGCGCACTCGTGCGCAGGCCGCGCCTGCTGGTCATGGACGACGCCACGTCGGCGGTGGACCCGCGCGTGGAGGCCGCCATCCTCGCCGGGCTGCGCGACGGCGGGACGGGGCCGTCGACGGTCGTGGTGGTGGCGTACCGCAAGGCGACGATCGCGCTCGCCGACGAAGTGGTCTACATCGAGGACGGCAAGGTCGCGGGGCGCGGCCCGCACGCCGAGCTCATCGACTCGTCGGTGGGCTACCGCCGGCTGGTCAACGCGTACGAGCGCGCCACACGCGACCGCGAGCAGGCCGCGGCCGCCGCGGCGCTCGCCGCCGAGGACGAGGAGGTGTCCGCGTGAGCACGGCAACTGCCCTGGAATCCAAGGGCGTCGGCGCCGGCGGGCCGCGCGAGTCGGGCTGGGCGGTGCTGCGGCGCGGCCTCGCGCTGTCGCCCGAGTTCAGGCAGGGCATCGCGGTCACGCTCGTCCTCGCGGCGATCGCGACCGCGGGCCGCATCGTCGTGCCGCTCGCGGTGCAGCAGACGATCGACAACGGGCTGCGCGCGGACGGCGGCGCGGACCTCGGCGTCGTGCGCTGGATGGTCGCCGGGGCGGCGGTCGCGGTGATCGTGACGGCGGTGTGCTCGTACGCCATGAACGTGCGCGTCTACCACGCCAGCGAGCGCGGACTCGCCACGCTGCGCGTCCGCGCCTTCCGGCACGTGCACGACCTCTCGACCCTGCACCAGCAGACCGAGCGGCGCGGCTCGCTCGTCTCCCGGGTGACCGGCGACGTCGACACCATCAGCCGCTTCATCCAGCAGGGCGGCCTGCTGGTCGTCATCAGCATCGGCCAGATCGTGGTCGTGACGGCGCTGATGCTGGCCTACTCGTGGCAGCTCACGCTGCTGGTGTGGGTGTGCTTCGCGCCGCTGTTCTTCCTGCTCAAGTCGTTCCAGAAGCGCGTCGCCGCGGCGGCGGACTCGGTGCGCGTGCATGCGGGGCGCATGCTCGGCGCGATCTCCGAGCCGGTCGTCGGTGCCGCGGTGGTGCGCGCGCACGGCATCGAGGACCGCACGGGCGCGCGCATCGACGAGGCAATCGACGGCCACCGCGCCGCCCAGACGCGGGCGCAGACGCTGGTCGCGCTGACCTTCCCGATGGGCGAGGTCGCGGTGGGCCTGGCCAACGCGGTGGTGGTCGTGGTGGGCGTACTCCTGGGCGTGGACGGGCAGTTGACGCTCGGTGAGCTGGTCGCCTTCCTGTTCCTGGTGACGTTGTTCGTGATGCCCGTGCAGTTCGGCGTCGAGGTGCTCAACGAGGCGCAGAACGCCCTCGCGGGGTGGCGCCGCGTGCTGGAGATCCTGGACGCCGAACCGGACATCGCCGACCCGGGCGCCCGCGGGGCCGACCTGCCGCGCGGACCGGTCGAGGTGCGGTTCGAGCACGTCGGGTACGCGTACCCGGGCGGCCCGCCCGTGCTGCACGACGTCGACGTGCGCCTCGCGCCGCGCACCCGCGTCGCCGTCGTCGGCGAGACCGGCTCCGGCAAGACCACTTTCGCCAAGCTGCTGACCCGCATCGTCGACCCCGACGAAGGGCGCGTGCTCCTGGACGGGATCCCGCTGCGGGACGTGCGCTTCGCGTCGCTGCGGGCCCGCGTGGTCATGGTGCCGCAGGACGGGTTCCTCTTCGACGCGACCATCCGCGACAACGTGCGCTACGGGCGGCCGGACGCCGACGACGCGGCGGTGCTCGGCGCGTTCGGCGACCTCGGCCTCGGCGACTGGCTGGGCGGGCTGCCGCTCGGCCTGGACACACCGGTGGGGCAGCGCGGCGAGTCGCTGTCGGCGGGGGAGCGGCAACTGGTGGCGCTGGCCCGGGCGTACGTCGCCGATCCGGACCTGCTGGTGCTGGACGAGGCGACGTCGGCGGTGGACCCGGCGACCGAGGTGCGGATCCAGCGGGCGCTGGACGGCCTCACGCGCGGGCGTACCGCGGTGTTCATCGCGCACCGCATGTCGACCGCCGAATCGGCCGACGAGGTCCTGGTGTTCGACCAGGGTGTGCTGGTCGAACGGGGCAGGCACGGCGAACTGGCGGGCGCGGGCGGGGCGTACAGCCGCCTGTACGCCTCGTGGACGGCGCAGCAGCGGCCTGCCGGGTCCTGAAGCACCGCGGCTACTGCGGCGGCCGGGCGGAGCGCGTCCGCCCGGAGCCCGGAACATGCGTGGGGCCCGGCAGAAGTCGGCCGGGCCCCACAGGTTTTGCCGGTGTCGGGTGTCCACCCGAGTGGTCGCGCAAGGTGCCCGCACACGGTGTCTCCGCACACGGGTGTCCGCACAACCGTTACTGCTCGCGGTTTCGGGGGCTCCCTTGGGGGCGGCCCCCGGCGGTCACTTCGTGAGCGGTGCGGTCAGCTGTCCGCTGCCGCGCATTTGCACCATGCACTGCACCTCGCGGTCGCCCTGCGCCCAACTCGCCTCGGACGGGAAGATGAAGTCCGTCTCGAGACTGGACGCGTTCGACTGCTTCGCCACGACGCCGGCGACGGCCGTGTCGCACAGCTCGCCCGCCTCGCGCTCGGCCTCGTCGTCGCCCGGCCACGGGCCGTCCTGCATGAACACGTTGCGGACGTGCTCGGCGTCGTGCGGACTGGTGCAGCCGACCTTCCTGACCTCGCCCGTCCCCGGCGGGAACGTGACGCAGTCGCCCGGCACCAGCGTGATCTTGTCGACCGAGTTGTCGTCGTCCGAGGTGGTCGGCGCGGGCGACGAAGTCGTCGGCCGGGCGGACGTCGTGCGGGTCGTGGGCGTCCTGCTCGGCGTCTCGGTCGACGGGTCGTCGGACGCGTCGTCGGATGCGTCGCCGGACGGACTCTTCGACGCGGAAGCCGAGGAAGACCCCGAGGACGACTTCGACGGGGAGGTGGACGCCCCGCCCGCCGTGTCGTCCTTGTCGTCCCCGCCCAGGCTGAGCACAAGGCCGATGACGATGCCAGCCACCACGACCGCACCCGCCACGATCCAGGCGACGATCCTGCCGCTGTTGCTCCCGTTGCTCCCGTTGCCGCCCGGTGGACCCGGCGGGTATCCGGGCGGGCCGCCGAAGCCGCCCGGTCCGGAGGGGCCGGCGGGACCGCCGGGCACGGGCGGGCCGCCCGGGTAGCCGCCGCTCGGTCCGCCCGGATAGCCCCCGCCGTACGGGCCTCCGCTCCCGTACGGTCCGCCCTGACCGCCCCCGCCGTACGGCGCTCCGCCGTAACCTCCGCCCTGCGGCGGCCCCGGGGGCCACCCGTAACCGGGGTCTTGCGGAGTGCTCACGCCCCCACCTCGCTTCGTCCAGTCGTGGCTCGGCCGCCGTGCGGGGTCAGCCCAGCTTCTTGGAGATCTTGGCCTCGTTCACGTCCTGCACCAGGCAGGTGACCTCGCGGTCGCCGCGGTCCCAGCTCTCCTCCAGCGGATAGCTGTACTGGAGCGTGTACTTGCTCGGGTTCGGCTCCTTCGAAACCACCGTGTCGAACGCCGACTCGCAGGCCGTGGAGACCTGGCGCTGGAGCTCCGCGTCGGTCGGGTACGTGCTGCCGGTGAGGTCGAAGTTCTTGAGCACCTGCATGTCGTGCGGCGTCGTGCAGGACACCTTGTCGATGTCCCCGGAGCCGCCGATGTCGACGTTGATGCACTCGCCGACGTTCAGCGGCACGTCCTCGACGGTCCCGCCGTCGGTGCTCGTCGGGCTCGACGTCGGACGGCTGCTGGTACGGGTGTTCGTCGGCGTGGGCGGCCGCGTCGTCTTCGTCTCGGTCTCCGTCGGCGTCGGCGACTTCGAGGTGCTCTGCGACGTCGACGGCGCGGGCGGCGACGACGTGGGGTCGGTCGCCTTGTTCTTCTTGTCGTCGCCGCCCAGCAGGAACACGAGTGCGGCGATCACGCCGCCGACGACCACGAGGGCGCCGACGACGGTCAGGATCAGCGGTCCGCGACCGCCTCCGGGCGGCGGGCCGGGCGGGCCGGGGTAGCCCCCACCGGGGCCACCGGGGCCGCCGTACCCGCCCCCGGGGTACGTCGGACCTCCCGGGTACTGCGGGCCGCCCGTGGGCGGACCGCTCGGGTACTGCGGGCCTCCCGGGTAAGAGCCTCCGGAGTAGCTGTCCGGGTAGGAGGGATTGTTCTGGTAACCCGGATCGGGTTGTTGTCCATAGCCGGGCGGGAAGCCTCCCTGTCCCGGCGGCGGCGGCATCGTCATGGGCAAAGCTTGCCTGATCGGGTGAACCTCCCGCACGGGTGGTTCCCTTAATCGCGCTGCCGTGATAGCCCCGTGACGAGCCGGTACCTCAATGCACACCTTTCCGAGACCGTCGGACGCCGCCGTACGTCCCGCGGCGGGCGCGCGCAGGCCTTGCCGCGGCCGGGCCGCGGCAGCGCGGCAGGGCGGGTAGCGGCTCGGGAGCGGTCGGGCAGGTCTGCGAGAATGCGGGGATGACCGGTGCCTCCACGCCCTCCGAACCGTCCGGATCCTCCTCGCCCGGGTTCCAGGCGCGTCCCTCGGACCTCGACCCCGCGGTCGCGGCCCGGCTCAAGCGCGACCAGAACGGCCTTGTTGCCGCGGTCGCGCAGCAGTACGACACCGGCGAGGTGCTCATGGTCGGCTGGATGGACGACGAGGCACTGCACCGCACGCTGACCACCGGCCGCTGCACCTACTGGAGCCGCAGCCGCAAGGAGTACTGGGTCAAGGGCGACACGTCGGGCCACACCCAGCGGGTCGTGTCCGCGGCGCTGGACTGCGACGGCGACGTGGTCCTGGTCAAGGTCGACCAGACGGGCGCGGCGTGCCACACCGGCGACCGCACCTGCTTCGACGCGGGCGCGCTGACGGTCGCAGGCCCCGCTTAGCAACCGTCGGATCCGGCGCGACCGACCGGCCCGGGTGTCCGGGCCGGACTCCGGGTCCGGATCCCACCGCACCGGATCCCACCGCACCGGATTGCCCCAGCACCGGATTTGCACCGCACCAGCCGCCGCACGTACGAGCGCCACCTGCGTCCCGGGAGAGCCCGCACCATGACCACCGGCACCGTCACCCCCGACCTCGACGCCTTCCGCGACCTCGCGCGCGAGCTCCGGGTCGTCCCCGTCACGCGGCGCTTCCTCGCGGACGGCGACACCCCGGTGGGGCTGTACCGCAAGCTCGCCGCGGAACGACCCGGGACATTCCTCCTCGAATCCGCGGAGAACGGGCGTACCTGGTCGCGGTATTCGTTCGTCGGGGTGCGCAGCGCCGCGACGCTCACCGAATCCGGCGGCACGGCCCGCTGGCTCGGCGAGCCGCCGGTCGGGATCCCGCGCGAGGGGGACCCGCTGCACGTGCTGCGTGCGACCGTCGAGGCGCTGCACACGCCGCACGACATCCCCGGCCTGCCGGACCTGCCACCGCTGCACGGCGGCATGGTCGGCTACCTCGGCTACGACATCGTGCGGCGCCTGGAGCGGCTGCCCTCGCTGACGCGCGACGACCTGCGCGTACCCGAGCTGATGATGATGCTGGCCACCGACCTCGCGGTGCTCGACCACGCGGACGGCACGGTGCTGCTGATCGCCAACGCGATCAACTGGAACGGCCTGGAGTCGGGTGTCGACGAGGCGTACCGCGACGCGGTCGCACGGCTCGACGCGATGACCGCCGACCTCGCCCGGCCGGCGGAGGGGACCGCGTCGTACGTCCAGGGCGGCGTGGACCCGAGGTGGACCAGCCCCTGGGGCGGCCCCGAGTACCGCAAGGCGGTGGACGCCGCCAAGGAGGAGATCCGCGCGGGCGAGGCCTTCCAGATCGTGCTGTCGCAGCGGTTCGAGATGCCCACCGCGGCGAGCGCGCTCGACATCTACCGGGTGCTGCGGACCAGCAACCCCAGCCCGTACATGTACCTGTTCCGCCTGCCCGGCCCCGACGGCGCCGCCGAGGGCGGCTTCGACATCGTCGGCTCCAGCCCCGAGGCCCTGGTGAAGGTCACCTCCGGACGCGCGATGGTGCACCCGATCGCCGGCACCCGCCCGCGCGGCGCGGGCCCCGAGGAGGACGCCGAACTCGCCGCGGAACTCCTCGCCGACCCCAAGGAACGCGCCGAGCACCTGATGCTCGTCGACCTCGGCCGCAACGACCTCGGCCGCGTGTGCGCGCCGGGCAGCGTCGAGGTCGTCGACTTCATGTCCATCGAGCGCTACAGCCACGTCATGCACATCGTCTCGACGGTCGTCGGCGAACTCGACGAGGGCCGCACCGCGCTCGACGTCCTCACCGCGTGCTTCCCCGCGGGCACCCTCTCCGGCGCCCCCAAGCCGCGGGCGATGGAGATCATCGAGGAGTTCGAGCCCACCCGCCGCGGCCTGTACGGCGGTTGCGTCGGCTACGTCGACTTCGCGGGCGACCTCGACACCGCGATCGCGATCCGCACCGCCCTGATCCGGGACGGCGTCGCGTACGTCCAGGCGGGCGCGGGCGTCGTCGCCGACTCCGACCCGGTCGGCGAGGACACCGAGTGCCGCAACAAGGCGGCCGCCGTCCTGCGCGCCGTCGCCACGGCCGCGACCCTGGCCCCCGCCCGATGACCGACCCTGCTCCCGAGGAGCGCGCCATGCCCCCCGCCCAGACGGCCCCCGCCCCCGAGGTCGCCGAGACCGCGGCCGACCCCGTACGCAAGGCGGCCCGCCGCGAACTGGGCACCGCCCTCCTGCTCGTCGCCGCGGGCGCCGCCCTCGTCCTGTCGCTCTCCGGCCGGGTCTGGGCGGAAGGCACCGCCGTCGCGCACGGCACCCGCTTTCCCCTCGAAGCGACCGGCTCCGCCGTCACCAAACTCCCCACCGCCCTCGCCCTCCTGGCCCTCGCCGCCGCCGTCGCCGTCATGGCCACCCGCGGCGCCTGGCGCGTCGTCGTCGGCGCGCTCCTGACCCTCGCCGGCGCGGGCATCGCCGCGGCAGCCGCCTCCGGCGCGGGCGACCGCTCCGCCCTCGACTCGAAGGCCGCCTCCAAGGCCGCGATCGAGGGCGTGCAAGCCGTCGACGTCTCGCACACCGTGTGGCCCTGGGTGACCCTCGTCGGCGGCCTCCTGATCCTCCTCGCCGGCCTCGCCGTCATCGCCCGAGGCCGCACGTGGCCCGGCATGGGCAGCCGCTACGAAACCCCAGGCCCCCGCACCCCCAAGCGCCCCACCACATCCGCCGAAATGTGGAACGCCCTGGACCGAGGCGAAGACCCCACCCACTAACCCCCAGGTCCTGGACCCCGCTCCACCCCGGTCCCCACAAGCCTCCCCGCGCAGAACCACCACCCACCCGGTCCCCCGCAGTGCCCGGCGCCCAACAGATCGCGCGTGAAGTCCGCGCGGAACGGCTACCGGCTTGGTCCGCCGTGGTCGGGCCGTGCGGCGTCGCCGCGGTGCGGGTGTGTGGACGGGCGGCGGTCGTGTGCCTCGGTGCTCGGTGCGTCCCGGGTGGGCCGCGGAGGCGGGGCGCATCTGGGGGTGGGTGGGCTCGTTGCACGTCGTGCCCGACCCCGCGTCACGGAAGGGCCGGTGTTATGGGGACAATGGAGCCACGGGCCCGCCGCCCGTCACCACAGATCAAGGAGCAACGATGTCGCAGGGCGTTGACCACGGGAACACCCCCGCCGCCTGGACCCTCACGATCCTCGCGCTGATCGGGTCGACCATCTCGGGTGTCGCGCTGATCGCCGCCAGCCCTGTCCTGTTCTGGGTCGGCCTCGCCGTCGTCGCCGTCGGCTGCATCGCGGGCCAGGCCATGCGGATGGCCGGAATGGGCACGGCGACCGCGCGTCGCTGAACCGGCTTCGGGCGTTGCACCCCGCCTTCCCGGTGCCGCCGGGGAGGCGGGGCGGTTTTTCGCGGTGGCCGGGAGCCCCGCGCGGGGTTGATGTGGTCGATACTGTGGGCCTGCCGGTCGGCACCCCGAACGGGGGAGCCGGGCCGACGACACATCCGCGCCGGGGGCGTCCGCCGCTCGGCGGCCGGGCGGGCGCGAAGGGGATCGCACGCACATGAGTCAGGGCTATCCGCCCCCGCCGCCTCCCGGCGGGCAGCCTCCCGGTTGGGGGGCGCCGCCGCCGTTCGGCCACCCCGCGCCGCCGCCCACCACGCCGTACGGCTACCCGGGCCCCGCGCAGCCGCCCGGTTTCGGCCTGCCGCCGCAGGGCCCTGTCCCGACGCCGCCGCCGGACAACTACCTGGCCTGGGCGGTCGTCGCCACCGTGTTCTGCTGCTTCCTGGCCGGGATCCCCGCGCTGCTGGCCGCGACGTCGGTCAACGAGCGCTGGATGCGCGGCGACCAGGCCGGTGCGCGCGAGGCGTCGCTGCGGGCCCGCAACTGGACCATCGGCGCGGTGCTGCTCGGCATGGTCTTCTGGACGACCTGGATGGTCGGCGTCTTCGTGCTCGGCTGGAAGGACACGCTGGGCGACCTGTGAGCCGTCCTCTGCCCGCCCGGCAGTCGGCCGGTGCAGGATGAGGGCGTGACCGCCGCACCCCCGCCCGACGCCGCCCCCGGATGGGGCACCTACCCCGCGCCGCCCCCGCCGCCGCGCGGGCTCGTCCGGCGCATGGCCGGGCCGGTCGCGGTGGCCGCCGGAGCGGCCGCCGCCGCGGTCTACCTCTCGGTCGTCGACCCCAACGAGCCGGGCCACTACCCGGTCTGCCCGTTCCTGAAGTTCACCGGGGCCTACTGCCCCGGCTGCGGCGGCCTGCGCTGCGCCAACGCGCTGGCCCGGCTCGACGTGCCGGCGGCGCTCGCGTACAACGCCTTCGCCGTCGCGATGGTCCCGCTGCTGGCCTTCATCTGGCTGCGCTGGACGGCCCGTTCGGTGCGCGGCCGGGTGCGCATGTCGGCGGCGGACCCCCGGCTCGTACGCCTGCTCGTCGCGGCCATCGTGCTCTTCACCGTCGTGCGCAATCTGCCGTTCGGCACCGCGCTCGCCCCCTGAGCCCCACCCGGCGCACGGCTCCCGTACGCCCCCGGAAGCCCGCATCCGCGCCGCGTATCTGCTCCGGATTGCCCGCCTTGTGGACCTGTGGGACGCCGCCTCCGTGCGACGCCGTATGCTGCCCCCACCTCTTCGACGGTACGCGGGAAGCCGAGTCCCTCGGCAGGCCGATACCATCGAAGGGCCGGGAACGATCGGACACCGCCAAACGTTGTCCGCCGCCCGGCCCGGGGCGACCCGGTCGGACCACTCCAGTCCGTCACCTGTGACGAGGGGAAGCAAAGCGTGAGCGTGCTCGACGAGATCATCGACGGTGTGAGCGCCGACCTCGCCGAGCGACAGGCCCGCGTATCCCTTGATGAAATCAAGGACTTGGCGGCGGCGGCACCCCCCGCCAAGGACGCGCTCGGCGCCCTGCGCGCCGGAGGCGTCGCGGTCGTCGCGGAGGTCAAGCGGTCCAGCCCGTCCAAGGGCGCACTCGCCGCCATCGCCGACCCGGCCGGCCTCGCCGCCGACTACGAGGCGGGCGGCGCGGCCGTCATCAGCGTGCTGACCGAGCAGCGCCGCTTCGGCGGCTCGCTCGACGACCTCGACGCGGTCCGCGCCCGCGTCGACATCCCGGTGCTCCGCAAGGACTTCATCGTCACGAGCTACCAGCTCTGGGAGGCCCGCGCGCACGGCGCCGACCTGGCGCTGCTGATCGTCGCCGCGCTCGACCAGAACGCCCTCGTGTCCCTCATCGAGCGCGCCAAGTCCATCGGCCTCACGCCGCTGGTCGAGGTGCACGACGAGGAGGAGACCGAGCGCGCGCTGGAGGCCGGCGCCCAGATCATCGGCGTCAACGCGCGCAACCTCAAGACCCTCGAGGTCGACCGCGCCAACTTCGCGCGGATCGCCCCGATGATCCCGGACACCGTCGTGCGCATCGCCGAGTCCGGCGTCCGCGGCCCGCACGACCTGATCGCGTACGCCAACTCCGGCGCCGACGCGGTCCTGGTCGGCGAGTCCCTGGTCACCGGCCGCGACCCGCGTAGCAGCGTCGCCGACCTCGTCGCCGCCGGGGCGCACCCCGCGCTGCGCCACGGCCGCGGCTGAGCCGGGGGACGCGTACACCATGAACTGCCGTGACCTCGTCGGGCGCTTCGCCCGCGGCGCCAAGCCGCGCGGGTGCCGCGCGCCCGCGCGCCGCGTGCTCGGCCGGCGGGTCCGGTTCGTGATCGGCTGCGAGCCCGGTCAGATCCAGGGGAGGCGATGGCGCCACCGCTGACCACGTCAGCAGTGCCGTCCACCGCGGCTGTCACCCGCTGTCACCGGTGACCGCCCCCGCCGCCGACCACACGCCGCACGCCACCCGCGTGCGCCGAGTGTCGGACGGCTTCCGAGCCACCTCTCCCCAAGAGGATCACCACCATGTCTACCGAGAAGTCCCACGAGACCGCACAGCCGGATCCGTCCGGCCACTTCGGCGTGTTCGGCGGGCGCTTCCTGCCCGAGGCGCTGATCGCCGCACTCGACGAGCTCACCGCCGCGTACGAGAAGGCCAAGACCGACCCCGAGTTCCAGGCCGAGTTCACCGGCCTCCTCAAGGACTACGCGGGCCGCCCGAGCATCATCACCGAGGCCCCGCGCTTCGCCGAGCACGCCGGCGGCGCCCGCATCATCCTCAAGCGCGAGGACCTCAACCACACCGGCTCCCACAAGATCAACAACGTGCTGGGGCAGGCCCTGCTCACCCAGCGCATGGGCAAGACGCGCGTCATCGCCGAGACCGGCGCCGGCCAGCACGGCGTCGCCACCGCCACCGCGTGCGCGCTCCTCGGCCTCGAATGCGTCGTCTACATGGGCGAGGCCGACACCAAGCGGCAGGCCCTCAACGTGGCCCGCATGCGCGTGCTCGGCGCCGAGGTCATCCCCGTGTCGATCGGCTCGCGCACCCTCAAGGACGCCATCAACGAGGCGCTCCGCGACTGGGTCACCAACGTCGACACCACCCACTACCTGCTCGGCACCGCCGCCGGCGCGCACCCGTTCCCCGCGATGGTCCGGGACTTCGCGCGCATCGTCGGCGTCGAGGCCCGGCAGCAGGTCCTCGACCTCACCGGGAAGCTCCCCGACGCGGTGGCCGCGTGCGTGGGCGGCGGCTCCAACGCCATCGGCATCTTCCACGCCTTCCTCCCCGACGAGGGAGTGCGGCTGTACGGCTTCGAGGCGGGCGGCGACGGCGTCGAGACCGGCCGCCACGCCGCGTCCATCACCGGCGGCGCCGTCGGCGTGCTGCACGGCGCCCGCACGTACCTGCTCCAGGACGAGTACGGCCAGACCGTCGAGAGCCACTCCATCTCCGCCGGCCTCGACTACCCCGCCGTCGGCCCCGAGCACGCCTGGCTGCACGACACCGGCCGCGCCGAGTACCGCCCCGTCAACGACGACGCGGCCATGGAGGCCTTCCGCCTGCTGTGCCGCACCGAGGGCATCATCCCGGCGATCGAGTCGGCCCACGCGCTCGCCGGCGCCATGGAGATCGGCAAGGAGCTCGGCCCGGACGCGACCATCCTGGTCAGCCTCTCCGGGCGCGGCGACAAGGACATGCACACCGCCGCGCGCTACTTCGACCTGTTCGACGCCGATGTCCGCGAGGAGGACCAGCAGTGACTCGTCTTACCGAAGTCCTGGCCGCGGCCCGGGCTGAGAACCGCGCCGCGCTCGTCGGCTACCTGCCCGCCGGATACCCGACCGCCGAAGGGTCGGCCGAGGCCGCCCGCGCGATGGTCGAGGGCGGCTGCGACGTCATCGAGATCGGCCTTCCCTACAGCGACCCCCAGATGGACGGCCCGGTCATCCAGCGCGCCGTCGAGCACGCGCTCGCGAACGGCGTCAACACGCACCACGTCATCGACAACGCGCGCGCCGTCGCGGAGACCGGGGCCGCGGCACTGGTCATGACGTACTGGAACCCCGTCGAGCGGTACGGCGTCGACCGCTTCGCCGAGGAACTGGCCGCGGCCGGCGGGGCCGGGGTCATCACCCCCGACCTCATCCCCGACGAGGCCGCCGACTGGATCGCGGCCACCGACAAGCACGGGCTCGACCGGATCTTCCTGGTCGCCCCGTCGTCCACCGACGCGCGCCTGAAGCTCACCACCGACGCGTGCGGCGGCTTCGTCTACGCGGCGTCCACGATGGGCATCACCGGCACCCGTACGAGCGTCGGCAACCGCGCCGCCGAACTGGTCGCCCGCACCCGCAAGGTCACCGAACTGCCGATCTGCGTCGGCCTCGGCGTCTCGAACGCAACCCAGGCCGCCGAGATCGCGGCGTACGCGGACGGCGTCATCGTCGGCTCCGCGTTCGTCCGGGCCCTCCTGGACGCCCCCACCCCCGAGGCCGGGATGGACGCGGTCCGCGCGCTTGCCGCCGACCTGGCGGAAGGCGTGCGCGCCGGGCGGTGACCGGAGCCCGCGGATCCGAAATCCGGGACGCAGAAATTTGGACATAGCCATCTAGATGGCATCATGGCGGGCGGCTGCTGCTTTCGAGTTGTGGCCGCCCGTCGCCGTTTGACCTCAACGAGTTACTCCGAACGAGGAACCTCGGGCCCTCCAAAACGGTTAAACAAGGGCACCCCACCCATCCGTGATGGAGGTCAGACCGATGAACGCGGCCGTCGCCGTGGACCGCCCCACACGCGGTCCCTCAAGCTTCAGGCGAGCCTTCCCGTGGATCGGCGTCGCCGCCCGCCTCGGCCTCGCCGTCGTGTGGGCGTGGGCCGGCTGGGAGAAGGCCGTCAACCCCGCCCAAGCCGCCCAGGCGGTCCGGGCGTTCGACGTGCTTCCCGAGAGCCTGGTGGAGCCGATCGGGTACGCCCTGCCCTACCTGGAACTGGGCCTCGCGGCCCTCCTGGTCATCGGCCTCGGCACCCGCATCGTCGCGGGCATCTCCGCCGTCCTGCTGCTGGTGTTCATCGCCGGCATCGCCCAGGCGTGGGCCCGCGGCCTGGCCATCGACTGCGGCTGCTTCGGCGGCGGCGGACCGATCGCGCCCGACCAGACCAAGTACCTCCAGGAGATCCTGCGCGACCTGGCCTTCATGGTCCCGGCCGTCTGGCTCCTGGTGTTCCCGCGCACGCACCTGTCGGCGGACTCGTGGCTGGCCATAGACGACCCGGCCGACGAGGACGACACCGACGAGGACTGACCGCGCGCGGCGGACCGCCGGAGGCACCGCACCCGCACCCGCAATACGGGCACCTGCAACACCCGCACCCGCAACACCCGTACCCGCCCCGCCTCCGAATCCGCGGGAACTCCCCGGCATCCGCGTCCGACCATCTGGACAACGGACCCGCCGGCCCATCCTCCGCCCGACATTTCATGCCTAAGACCGAGATCCGACCGACGATCCGACCGACAGATAGACGGTGACCTGAGGACATGAGCAAGAAGAACGACGACGGCAAGCGCACCGCCCGTGAGCGCATGCAGGCGGAGCGAGCCCGCCAGCAACAGGCGGACAAGCGCAAGCGCGCCCTCATCATCGGCGGGTCGGTCGTCGCGGTCCTCGCCGTCGCGGCCGGCATCGGGATCATCGTCGGCAACAACAAGTCGGACAAGAACGAGTCCAACTGGGCCTCGGTCGCGGACCAGCCGCTCAAGCAGCCCGCCGGGGTCACCGGCACGGTCGTGCCGTACGGCAGCAACCCCAACGCCCCGGTCCTCACGATCTACGAGGACTTCCGCTGCCCGATCTGCGAGCAGGTCGAGACGAAGCTCGGCGGGACCATCCAGCAGCTCGCCGACGCCGGGACCATCCGCCTCGAGTTCCACATCGCGTCGTTCCTGGACCGCAACCTCGGCGGCAACGGGTCGAAGTACGCGGCCAACGCCGCCGCGTGCGCGCAGGACGCCGGCAAGTTCAAGGCGTACCACGACGTCCTGTACGCGAACCAGCCCGACGAGAGCAGCGACAAGTTCGGCAAGAACTCCTACCTGCTCGACCTCGCGAGCAAGGTGGACGGCCTGCGCAGCCCGGCGTTCGACCAGTGCGTCAACGACCTCGCGTACGCGCCGTGGGTGAAGCAGTCCCAGGAGGACTTCAACACCGCCAAGGTCGGGGACGAGCAGGTCACCGGCACGCCCACGCTCGCCATGAACAACCAGAAGCTGAAGTACACCGAGGGCAACCAGATCATGAGCCCGGAGGCGTTCAAGGCGCAGATCGAGCAGATCATCGCCACGATGCCGAAGTAGCGGACCCCGGAGCCACGCCCCCGACCGCCCGCGCGGCGGCCCTTGCAGCGGTGTCACGAGGACACAGGTGCAGCCGCGGCGCGGGCGGCAGGGTAGCGTCATCCCTGCCATGGATCTCGCATACATTCCCAGCCCGTCCAAGGGCGTCGTCGACCTCGGCCCGCTGCCGCTGCGCGGGTACGCGCTCTGCATCATCCTCGGCGTGATCCTGGCCATCTGGCTCGGTGAACGCCGCTGGATCGCCCGCGGCGGCCGGCCCGGGACCGTGATGGACATCGCGGTCTGGATGGTGCCGTTCGGCCTCATCGGCGGCCGCATCTACCACGTGATCACCACGCCGGGCCCGTACTTCGGTGCGGACGGCGACCCCATGCAGGCGTTCGCCATCTGGAAGGGCGGCCTGGGCATCTGGGGCGCCATCTTCTTCGGCGGCGTCGGCGCGTGGATCGGGTGCCGCCGCCGGGGCATCCCGCTGCCGGCACTGGCCGACGCGCTCGCCCCCGGCATCGTGCTCGCGCAGGCGGTCGGCCGCTGGGGCAACTGGTTCAACCAGGAGCTGTACGGCAAGGCCACCGACGTCCCGTGGGCGCTGAAGATCGACGCCGAGCACAGCCCGGACGGCGTCGCGGGCACGTACCACCCGACGTTCCTGTACGAGTTCCTGTGGTGCATCGGCGTCGCCGTGCTCGTGCTGTGGGCGGACCGCCGCTTCAAACTGGGCCACGGCCGCGCGTTCGCGCTGTACGTCGCCGGCTACACGGTCGGCCGGTTCTGGATCGAGTACATGCGCATCGACGAGGCGGAGCGCGTCCTCGGCATGCGCCTCAACAACTGGACGTCGATCCTCGTCTTCGCGGGCGCCGTCGCGTACATCGTCGTCTCGGCCCGCAAGCACCCCGGCCGCGAGGACCCCGCGACCCTCAAGGGCACCCGGCCCTTCGGCGACGACGACAGCGACTCCGAGGCCGCCGAGCCCGAGGGCGACTCCTCGAAGGCCGACTTGTCCAAGACCGCCGGTTCCAAGAGCGCCGACTCGAAGGCAGCCGACTCCAAGGCAGCCGACTCGAAGGTCGATGTCTCCAAGGCCGCCGACGCCGAGGACGACTCCTCCCAGGACGACGACCCTTCCGAGACGGCCGGGGACGACTCCTCCGACCCCGCCGACGAGACCTCCGGCACATCCGCGGAAGACACCCCCGGAACCGGGGAAGAAGCCGCCTCGGGGAAGCGTTCCAAGGACGGCTCAAAGAGTTCTTGAGCCTCCCGTTCAACCCCCTGACCTGCGGGTTTGGTCAGCCTTGCCTTGCTGGTGGGGCCCGTGCGCCACGCGGTAGCTTCGAGGGGACGAACCCCTGAGGAGGGCCTGACGTGAGCAGCATCGGCGAGATAGGCGAGGTCGAGGCGACCGCTCCTACCCCGAAGGCGCACGCCACCAGGGCCGACGCCCCGGCGGACCCCGTGAAGGCGTCCGCGCCGCGGATGCCGGGCACCGCCAAGGCGGCCGACGAGCCGGAGATCGACCACAGCCACCGCGACATCGCGGGCGGCTGGCTGCGCCCCGCCGTCTTCGGCGCGATGGACGGACTGGTCTCCAACTTCGCGCTGATCGCCGGTGTGGCGGGCAGCAACGCGTCCGCCAGGACCATCGCCATCACCGGCCTCGCCGGCCTGGCGGGCGGCGCCTTCTCCATGGCGGCGGGGGAGTACACCTCCGTCGCGTCGCAGTCCGAGCTCGCGCAGGCCGAGGTCGAGGTCGAACGGCGCGAGCTGGTACGCGCGCCGGAGGCCGAATTGCGCGAACTGGCCGAGCTCTACATCGCCCGCGGACTCGACGAGGAGCTCGCGTACGAGGTGGCCACCCAACTCTCCCGCGACCCGGACCAGGCCCTGGAGGTGCACGCGCGCGAGGAGCTCGGCGTCGACCCGCACGACCTGCCGTCGCCGTGGCTGGCCGCCGGATCGTCGTTCCTGGCCTTCGCGATCGGCGCGGTGCTGCCGCTGCTGCCGTACCTGCTGGGCGCCACCGCGCTGTGGCCCGCGCTTCTTCTCACCATGGCCGGCCTCTTCCTCGCGGGTGCGGTCGTCTCCCGCGTCACAGCACGCCCGTGGTGGTTCGGCGGATCCCGCCAGCTGCTGCTCGGCGGCGCCGCCGGCGGACTGACGTACCTCCTGGGGATGGCAATCGGCCACGGCATCGGCTGACAATCGGCTGACGCTGTGTGAGAGATCCGAAACGCACAGGACATCAAAATGCGTGCGCACAAGGGATGCACAAAATGATCACCTTGCGTACGTCTGTTCGACCGTTTCGGTGACATGGTGGCCGGGAATGAGCCCAGCGCGCGGAGGCGGCAGTGGCGACGGACCGGACACAGCCACCGGTTTTTCCGGCAGTGTCCGAATGACGAGACAAAGGTGTCTTGTGTTCCGGATGCCACAACTGATCGTGTAACCTGCACGAAATCGCAGAGGGCCAACGTCGTCCCTGTTGCGCACCACACGCCACGACGACGACGGGAGCGCCGATGCCTCCTGCTGCATCCACTCAGGGCCCCCTTTTTTCCGCGGTTCCCGCTGCCCAAGGCCTGTACGACCCCCGCAACGAGCACGACGCCTGCGGTGTCGGTTTCGTCGCCACGCTCACCGGTGAGCCGAGCCACGACATCGTCCAGCAGGCCCTCACCGTGCTGCGCAACATGGAGCACCGCGGCGCCACCGGCGCCGAGCCGGACACCGGCGACGGCGCGGGCATCCTCACCCAGGTCCCGGACGAGTTCTTCCGCTCCGTGGTCGGCTTCGACCTCCCCGCCGCCGGCGCCTACGCCGCGGGCATGGCGTTCCTCCCCGACGACGACGTGCACGCGGGCCGGGCCAAGTCCTCCATCGAGCGCATCGCCGCCGAGGAAGGCCTCAAGGTCCTCGGCTGGCGCGACGTGCCGACCACCCCCGAGCTGGTCGGCGCCACCGCCCGCGCCACCATGCCGCGCTTCGCGCAGATCTTCGTCGCGGACGCCACCGGCGAGCGCGACGGCGTCGCCCTCGACCGCCTCGCCTTCTGCCTGCGCAAGCGGGCCGAACGCGAAGTCGAGGTCTACTTCGCCTCACTCTCCGCGCGCACCCTCATCTACAAGGGCATGCTGACGACCGGTCAGCTGGAGCCGTTCTTCCCGGACCTCTCCGACCGGCGCTTCACCTCCGCCGTCGGCCTGATCCACTCGCGGTTCTCCACCAACACCTTCCCGGCGTGGCCGCTCGCGCACCCGTACCGCTTCATCGCCCACAACGGCGAGATCAACACGGTCATGGGCAACCGCAACTGGATGGCCGCCCGCGAGTCCATGCTCGAGACCGACCTCATCCCCGGCGACCTGTCGCGGCTCTACCCGATCTGCACCCCGGGCGCCTCCGACTCGGCGTCCTTCGACGAGGTCCTCGAACTGCTGCACCTCGGCGGCCGCACGCTGCCGCACGCGGTCCTCATGATGATCCCGGAGGCGTGGGAGAACCACACCTCCATGGACGAGGCCCGCCGCGCCTTCTACCGCTTCCACGGCACCGTCATGGAGCCCTGGGACGGCCCGGCGTGCGTCACCTTCACCGACGGCACCCAGATCGGCGCCGTGCTGGACCGCAACGGCCTGCGCCCGTCCCGGTACTGGGTCACCGACGACGGCCTCGTCGTGCTGTCCTCCGAGGTCGGCGTCCTCGACATCGACCCCGCCAAGGTGGTCCGCAAGGGCCGCCTCCAGCCCGGCCGCATGTTCCTCGTCGACACCGCCACGCACCGCATCGTCGAGGACGACGAGATCAAGACCGCGCTGGCCGCCGAACACCCGTACGCCGACTGGCTGCACGCCGGCCTCGTCAACCTCGAGGACCTGCCCGAGCGCGAGCACGTCGTGCACACGCACGCCTCCGTCTCGCGCCGCCAGCAGACCTTCGGCTACACCGAGGAAGAACTCCGCGTCATCCTCACCCCGATGGCCCGCACCGCCGGCGAACCGCTCGGCTCGATGGGCACCGACAGCCCCATCGCCGCGCTGTCCGACAAGCCGCGCCTGCTGTTCGACTACTTCGTGCAGCTGTTCGCCCAGGTCACCAACCCGCCGCTGGACGCCATCCGCGAGGAACTGGTCACCTCCCTCGGCAGCTTCGTCGGCCCCGAGGCCAACCTTCTCGACCCCACCCCGGCCGCCTGCCGCAACGTCGTGCTGCCGTTCCCGGTCATCGACAACGACGAGCTCGCCAAGCTCATCCACATCAACGCCGACGGCGACATGCCCGGCCTCAAGGCCGCCACCATCTCCGGCCTCTACCAGGTCGACGGAGGCGGCGAGGCCCTGCGCCGCCGCCTGGAGGAGATCCGCACCGAGGCGACCACCGCCATAGCGGACGGCGCCCGCATCATCGTGCTGTCCGACCGGCACTCGGACGCCGAGAACGCGCCCATCCCCTCGCTGCTGCTCACCAGCGCCGTCCACCACCACCTCATCCGCACCAAGACCCGCACCCAGGTCGGCCTCATCGTCGAGGCCGGCGACGTGCGCGAGGTGCACCACGTCGCCCTGCTCATCGGCTACGGCGCCGCCGCGGTCAACCCGTACCTCGCCATGGAGTCCGTCGAGGACCTCGTCCGCGAAGGCGTGTTCCTCAAGGACATCGAGCCCGAGAAGGCGATCCGCAACCTCATCAAGGCACTCGGCAAGGGCGTCCTGAAGGTGATGTCCAAGATGGGCATCTCCACCGTGTCGTCGTACCGCGGCGCCCAGGTCTTCGAGGCCATCGGCCTCGCCGACGGCGTGGTCGCCGAGTACTTCACCGGTACCACCAGCAAGCTCGGCGGCGTGGACGTCGACGTGCTCGCCCGCGAGGTCGCCGAGCGGCACGCCAAGGCGTACCCGCCCAGCGGCATCGCCCCCTCGCACCGCCGCCTGGAGATCGGCGGCGAGTACCAGTGGCGCCGCGAGGGCGAGCCCCACCTGTTCGACCCGGAGACCGTCTTCCGCCTCCAGCACTCCACGCGCGAGCGCCGGTACGACATCTTCAAGAAGTACACCTCCCGCGTCGACGAGCAGTCCGAGCGCCTCATGACGCTGCGCGGCCTGTTCCGGTTCAAGGACGGCAGCCGCGCCCCGGTCCCGATCGACGAGGTCGAGCCCGTCTCCGAGATCGTCCGGCGGTTCTCCACCGGCGCCATGTCGTACGGCTCCATCTCCATGGAGGCCCACCAGACCCTCGCCATCGCGATGAACCGCCTCGGCGGCAAGTCCAACACCGGCGAAGGCGGCGAGGACCCCGAGCGCCTGTACGACCCCGAGCGCCGCTCGGCGATCAAGCAGGTCGCCTCCGGCCGCTTCGGCGTCACCTCCGAGTACCTCGTCAACGCCGACGACATCCAGATCAAGATGGCCCAGGGCGCCAAGCCCGGCGAGGGCGGCCAGCTGCCCGGCCACAAGGTCTACCCGTGGGTCGCCAAGACCCGGCACTCCACCCCCGGCGTCGGCCTCATCTCGCCCCCGCCGCACCACGACATCTACTCCATCGAGGACCTCGCCCAGCTCATCCACGACCTCAAGAACGCCAACCCGCAGGCGCGCATCCACGTGAAGCTCGTCGCCGAGGTCGGCGTCGGAACGGTCGCGGCCGGCGTCAGCAAGGCCCACGCGGACGTCGTCCTCATCTCCGGCCACGACGGCGGCACCGGCGCCTCGCCGCTGACCTCCCTCAAGCACGCCGGCGGCCCCTGGGAGCTCGGCCTCGCCGAGACCCAGCAGACCCTGCTCCTCAACGGCCTGCGCGACCGCATCGTCGTGCAGACCGACGGGCAGCTCAAGACCGGCCGCGACGTCGTCATCGCCGCCCTCCTGGGCGCCGAGGAGTACGGCTTCGCCACCGCACCGCTCGTCGTGTCGGGCTGCATCATGATGCGCGTCTGCCACCTCGACACCTGCCCGGTCGGCGTCGCCACCCAGAACCCCGAGCTGCGCTCCCGGTTCTCCGGCAAGGCCGAATACGTCGTCAACTTCTTCGAGTTCATCGCCGAGGAAGTACGCGAACACCTCGCCGCCCTGGGCTTCCGCAGCCTGGACGAGGCGATCGGCCACGCCGAACTCCTCGACACCACCGCCGCCGTCGACCACTGGAAGGCCGCCGGCCTCGACCTGGCCCCGCTCTTCCACGTGCCCGCCCTGCCCGAGGGCGCCGCACTCACCTGCACCACCGTGCAGGACCACGGCCTCACCAAGGCACTCGACAACCAGCTCATCGAGCTGGCCGCCGACGCCCTGGAGAAGGCCGAGCCGGTCCGCATCCAGCTCCCCGTGCAGAACATCAACCGCACCGTCGGCACGATGCTCGGCCACGAGGTCACCAAGCGGTACCGCGGCGACGGCCTGCCCGACGACACCATCGACATCACCCTGACCGGCTCCGCCGGCCAGTCGTTCGGCGCCTTCGTCCCGCGCGGCATCACGCTGCGCCTCGAAGGCGACGGCAACGACTACGTCGGCAAGGGCCTGTCCGGCGGACGCGTCATCGTGCGCCCCGCCCGCACCGCGCCGTTCGCCGCCGAGGACAACGTCATCGCCGGCAACACCATCGCCTACGGCGCCACCGGCGGCGAGATCCTGCTGCGCGGCCGGGTCGGCGAGCGCTTCTGCGTCCGCAACTCCGGCGCCACCGTCGTCGCGGAAGGCGTGGGCGACCACGGCTGCGAGTACATGACCGGCGGCCGCGCCGTGGTGCTCGGCCCCACCGGACGCAACTTCGCGGCCGGCATGTCCGGCGGCGTCGCGTACCTCCTCGACCTCGACCCGGCCAACGTCAACACCGAGCTGGCCGGCATCGAGACCCCCTCCGAGGCCGACCTCCTGGAGCTGCACGGCGTTGTGCGGCGCCACTTCGAGGAGACGGGGTCCGTCGTGGCCGGATCCCTCCTCGCCGACTGGGACACCGCGTCCCGGCGCTTCGGCAAGATCATGCCGAGGGACTACAAGGCAGTGCTCGCCGCCAAGGACGCCGCCGAGCAGGCCGGACTCACGGAGTCCGAGACCGTCCAGAAGATGATGGAGGCGGCACATGGCTGACCCGAAGGGATTCCTCACCACCCCCCAGCAGCACGGCACACGCCGCCCCGTCGACGTGCGCATCCGTGACTGGAAGGAGGTGTACGAGGAGCGCACCCTGCTCCCCATCATCACCAAGCAGGCCGGACGCTGCATGGACTGCGGCATCCCCTTCTGCCACAACGGCTGCCCCCTCGGGAACCTCATCCCCGAGTGGAACGACCTGGTCTGGCGCGAGGACTGGGAGGGCGCCGCCGAGCGCCTGCACGCCACCAACAACTTCCCCGAGTTCACCGGGCGCCTGTGCCCGGCACCGTGCGAAGCCGCGTGCGTGCTCGGCATCAACCAGCCCGCCGTCACCATCAAGAACGTCGAGGTGTCGATCATCGACCGGGCCTGGGACGACGGCAACGTCGCCGCCCAGCCGCCCGAGCGCCTCTCCGGGAAGACCGTCGCCGTCATCGGCTCCGGCCCCGCCGGCCTGGCCGCCGCCCAGCAGCTCACCCGGGCCGGCCACACCGTCGCGGTCTACGAACGCGCCGACCGCATCGGCGGCCTGCTGCGCTACGGCATCCCCGAGTTCAAGATGGAGAAGCGCCACATCAACCGCCGCATCGAGCAGATGCGCGCGGAGGGCACCAAGTTCTACACCGGCATGCAGATCGGCACCGACGTCGACGCGGGCAAGCTGCGCCGCCGGTACGACGCGGTCGTGATCGCCGCCGGGGCCACCGCATGGCGCGAACTGCCCGCCCCCGGACGGGAGCTGGGCGGCATCCACCAGGCGATGGAGTACCTCCCGTACGCCAACAAGGTGCAGGAGGGCGACCTCGTCGCCTCGCCCATCGACGTGGCCGGCAAGCACGTCGTCATCATCGGCGGCGGCGACACCGGTGCGGACTGCCTCGGCACCGCGCACCGCCAGGGGGCGGCCTCGGTCACCCAGCTGGAGATCATGCCGCGTCCGTCGGAGGAGCGCCCGGCCGGGCAGCCGTGGCCGACGTACCCGATGACCTACCGCGTCGCGAGCGCCCACGAGGAGGGCGGCGAGCGCGTCTACGCCGTCAACACCCAGGAGTTCGTGGGCGGCGAGGACGGCCGGGTCAAGGCGCTGCGGCTGGTCGAGGTGACCATGGTCGACGGCCGGTTCCAGCCGGTCGAGGGCACCGAGCGCGAGATCCCCGCGGACTTCGTGTTCCTGGCGATGGGCTTCACCGGCACCGACCGGGCCAACGGCCTGATCGAGCAGATGGGCCTGGAGATGGACGAGCGCGGCAACATCGCGCGCGACGGGGCGTACGCGACCAACGTCGACGGCGTCTACGTGGCCGGCGACGCCGGGCGCGGCCAGTCCCTCATCGTCTGGGCCATCGCCGAGGGCCGCTCCTGCGCGGCCGAGGTCGACCAGTGGCTCACCGGCGGCACCAACCTGCCGCGGCCCATCAAGCCGACCGACCGCCAGCTCCTCGTCTGACGGCACGGCTCCACCACGTCCGGCGGTTTCACATCGCACAATTTCCGGTTGGCAGGTTGCCGTCCGGCAGAACCGTCCAGGGCCCCCGTGTCGTTGTTGTAGACGACACGGGGGCTTCTTCGTGGCGGCCGCCGTCCGATGCGGCGGCCGGGTTCCGAAACAACAAAATGTTGAGCGTTGTTAACCGGCAAACCGGACACCGCTCACTCACTACTTCACGGTAGGAACTAGGGTTGATTCATGCGTCGAGCGAAGATTGTCTGCACCCTGGGCCCAGCCACCAACAGCTACGAGCAGATCCGCACGCTCGTGGACGCAGGCATGGACGTAGCCCGCTTCAACCTCAGCCACGGCACCTACGCCGAGCATGAGGAGCGCTACCACCGCGTGCGCAAGGCGTCCGACGAGTCCGGCCGCAGCGTCGGCATCCTCATGGACCTGCAGGGCCCGAAGATCCGCCTCGGCAACTTCGCCGAGGGCCCCGTCCTGCTCGAACGCGGGGACGAGTTCACCATCACCACCGACGAGGTGCCGGGCGACCGCCACGAGGTCTCCACGACCTACAAGGGCCTGCCCGGCGACGTCGGCAAGGGCGAGCGCATCCTCGTCGACGACGGCCGCGTGACGCTCGAGGTGACCGACGTGGAGGGCCCCCGCGTCCACACGATGGTCATCGAAGGCGGCATGGTCTCCGACCACAAGGGCCTCAACCTCCCCGGCGTCGCGGTGAGCGTCCCCGCGCTGTCCGAGAAGGACATCGAGGACCTGCGCTGGGCGCTGCGCATGCGCTGCGACCTCATCGCCCTCTCCTTCGTGCGCAACGCGAAGGACATCGAAGAGGTCCACCGCATCATGGACGAGGCCGGCTACCGCGTCCCGGTCATCGCCAAGATCGAGAAGCCCCAGGCGGTCGCCAACCTGGAGGAGATCGTCGAGGCCTTCGACGCGGTCATGGTGGCCCGCGGCGACCTCGGCGTCGAGATGCCGCTCGAGCAGGTGCCGCTGGTCCAGAAGCGCTGCATCACGCTCGCGCGGGCGAACGCCAAGCCGGTCATCGTCGCGACGCAGATGCTGGACTCCATGATCAGCGCCTCGCGCCCCACCCGCGCCGAGGCCTCCGACGTCGCCAACGCGGTTCTGGACGGCACGGACGCGGTCATGCTCTCCGGCGAGACCTCGGTCGGCAAGTACCCGATCGAGACCGTCAAGACGATGGCCCGCATCATCTGCGCCGCGGAGGAGTCCTCCGCCCTCCAGGAGGAACTGCGCAGCCTGCCGGACCCGCGGACGCAGGGCGGCGTCATCGCCTCGGCGTGCGCGGAGATCGGGGAGCGCCTGGGGGCGAAGTACCTCGTCGCGTTCACCCAGAGCGGCGACACGGCGCGGCGCCTGTCGCGCTACCGGCCGATGATCCCGACGCTGGCCTTCACCCCCGAGCCCGGGGTCCGCAGCCAGCTGTCGCTGACCTGGGGCGTCGAGACCTTCCTGGGCGAACTGTGCGAGCACACTGACGAGATGGTGCGGCAGGTGGACGCGGCGCTGCTGAACATCGGGCGCTGCAAGCCGGGTGACGTCGTGATCATCACGGCCGGCTCGCCGCCGGGCGTGCCGGGGTCGACCAACATGATCCGCGTGCACCACATAGGAGAAATGCTCGCCAAGTAGGCGGGGAACTCCCATACGCAGTACGGCCGGTGGCCGGGACCGACCAGTCCCGGCCACCGGCCGTATCAGTATTTCGGCCCGACATGGAGATCCATCAGCGCGACCGAGTCGCGGCGCGCAACGGAGATGTTCTTGTGGTTGGTTCGCTTCCAGGCGACACCGAGCAAGTCAAGCGTGTCGGTCATCAGCCGCATGATGTCGGCGGACATGTTGGTGAACATGTAGCGCGGGTACTCGTAGCGCTTCGGCTGGCCGCCGACCATGCGGGTCGTCCAGTTCGTGAAGCGCGAGCCGTCCGAATGGATCAGCCCGCGGGCCAACGGCCAGGGGTATGCGTTGACGATCTCCCTTTGCCAGTCGACGAGTTCGATCGTCCGCTTGTGCTTGGGCCCGGGGCCGTGCTGCGGGAAGAGGCAAGGCCAGTGCTTCCACAGCGATGTGATCATGCGGTACCCCGTGCACGGAACACGGTGGACTTTGGTGCCGGGACGCAGCGCGAGAATGGCGGCCTCGCATTCGTCCATGAGGCCCGGCCAGCCGTTGCAGCAGGCGATGCGCAAGCCGTAAACGCCCTTGCGGTAGCTGCTGATACAGCCGTCGCCGAGGTAGAGGCCGAGCAGGTAAGCGTATTGGTCGGGTGGAGCCGGCGGCTGCGGAATGCCGGTGCAGCGGATGCAGGTGCTGGGCTTCTTCGGTTCGGGATGAGCGCGCCAGTAGCGGATCGTGGCGTGGGCGACGCCGAGTTCGCGGCTGACGGAGGCCATGGTGCGGCCCTGGGCGAGGAGGCTGAACGCGCGTTGGCGCATTGCGGTGTCGTACATGCGTTCAAGCGTGAATCGTCGTCGAACGCGTGTCCGGGAAATGCGAGAGGGTCACCCGAATGGCCGAGTGACCCTCTGTCTCAGGTACCCCGAGTCGGACTCGAACCGACAACACGACGGGTTTGAGCCATCGTCCTCTGCCAATTGGGATATCGGGGCCTATTTTAGGATATGTCCGGTTTTTCCTTTTGTGCTGGGTGGAGGCAACCCTCCGCCGTGCTCAGCCTACCGCCTCTCGGTACCCTTCTGCCTGCAGGTATCGCCCCAACCGAGGAGTGCCGTGACGTCAGCCGCCAGCCAGCAGGAACCGAAGACCGGCGACTCCGTCATCCGTGTGGTCATCGCCGAGGACGAGGCGCTCATCCGCCTGGATCTCAAGGAGATGTTGGAGGAGGAGGGCTACCGCGTCGTCGGCGAGGCCGGGGACGGGGCCGCGGCGGTGCGGCTGGTCGAGGAGCACCGGCCGGACCTGGTGATCCTGGACGTCAAGATGCCGATCCTGGACGGCATCTCCGCGGCCGAGCAGATCGCCGCGGCGCGGATGGCGCCGGTGCTGATGCTGACCGCGTTCTCGCAGCGCGAGCTCGTCGAACGGGCGCGTGACGCCGGCGCGATGGCGTACCTCGTGAAGCCGTTCACCAAGGGCGACCTTGTTCCGGCAATCGAGATGGCGGTTTCGAGGTTTACCGAACTCTCCGCCCTGGAACGCGAGGTCGAAGACCTGACGCAGCGTCTGGAGACCCGCAAACTCGTCGATCGGGCGAAGTCGGTGCTCCAGGAGCGGTACGGCCTGTCCGAACCTGAGGCCTTCCGCTGGATCCAGAAGACCTCGATGGACCGGAGGCTCTCGATGCGCGCCGTCGCGGAGGTCGTGGTGTCCGGAGGCGAAGTGGGGGAGTAGGCCCCGTTTTTCGCGCGTAGACCCTAAAAGTCGCCCCGATCTGTACTGATTGGGGCGGCTTTGTTCTTCTTTAGCAGAAGCGGGACCGGTTTGGCGAGCATCTGAGCTTCCCCTGAGGTTCCGGTTTCCCTGTGATGACGTTTGATTACGGCCGCATCACATCTCATCCCGTGGACTCCCGCGCCCGGCTTTCCGGGAGCTACATTTCGGCGCACCGCGCACAAACGCCGCGGTCGCCCGATCGTTTCGGGTTATTTCGGTTCCCGTCAGAACACTCAAGGGGTTGGGCTGTGCTGAAGCGAAGCATGATCAAAATCGCGCTGCCAGTGGCGGCATCGGCACTGGTGCTGAGCGCCTGCGGCAGTGACGACGACTCGGGTGACGGCGGCAAGACCTACACCATCGGGTTCCAGGCCGGACTCTCCGGCGAGAACGCGCAGCTGGGCATCAACGAGGCCAACGGCGCGGACCTCGCGGTCCTGCAGTGGAACAACACGCCGAACGTGCCGTTCAAGATCAAGCTGACCAAGTCGGACGACGAGGCCTCCGAGACGAAGGCGGCCTCGGCGGCGCAGAAGCTGATCGACGACGGCAAGGTCGTCGCCGTCATCGGCCCCGCCTTCTCCGGTCCCACCAAGGCGTCCGGCAAGCTGTACGCGGCGGCCAAGCTCGCCACGGTCTCGCCGTCGGCGACCAACCCGACGCTGACCGACCCGAGCAACGGTTTCACCTCGCTGCTCCGCGGCGTGCCCAACGACTTCGCGCAGGGCAGCGGCATGGCGACGTACTACGCGCAGAAGCTGAAGCTCAAGAAGGTCCTGGTCGTCGACGACAAGTCGGAGTACGGCGTGGGCCTCTCCGACGTCGCGAAGACCGAGCTGACCAAGGCCGGCGTCGAGGTCGTCACCGAGTCGGTGCCGAAGGGCACCCCGGACTACACCTCCGCGGCGACCACGGTGAAGAACTCCGGTGCGGACGGCATGATCTACGCCGGCTACTACCAGGACGCCGCGCCCTTCGCGAAGAAGCTGAAGGAGCAGGGCGTCAAGATCCCGATGATCTCCGGTGACGGCACCAACGACCCGAAGTTCATCGAGCTGGCCGGCGACGCGGCCGACAACTGGTACCTGACGTGCCCGTGCACCGACGCCAAGGTCGAGCCGGCCACCAAGGACTTCACCGCCGCGTACACCGCGCAGTTCAAGACCGCGCCGAGCACCTACTCGGCCGAGTCCTTCGACCTGACGAACATGGTCATCCAGGAGATCAAGAAGCTCGACGAGGCGGGTACCAAGATCACCCGTGAGCTGATGCTGACCAACCTGAAGAAGGCGTCGTACAAGGGCCTGACGAAGACCTTCAGCTTCGACGAGAAGGGCGAGTTCGCGGGCAAGGGCATCTACCTGTACGAGGTCAAGGCCGGGAAGATCGGCTACCTCGGCAACATCGAAGAGCTGGCCAAGAGCTGACGAGGCGCGGCAACGCCGACGCACCGTGATGGTCCGCGGGGTCCGGGTCCGATCCTTCGACCCGGACCCCGCGCCCATGCGGTGAGCCGTGCGACAACGCCCCCTGCCTGCGCTCTCACTCGCCTCAGGAAGCCTTGCCAATGAACCTCAACGAGTTCTGGGACTACCTCATCCCGGGGATCGCGCTCGGCGCGCTGTACGCCGTGATCGCGATCGGATACACGCTGGTGTACGGCGTGCTCCAGCTCATCAACTTCGCCCACAGCGAAGTCTTCATGATGGGCGGGTTCGCGGCGCTGTTGGTGCTCACCGGCATCGACGCGTCCGACCCGACGGCCATGATGTCCGTCATCCTCGTCGCCGTCGGCCTGCTTGCCGCAGGACTCGCCGGCGCCGGAACCGCGTTCGCCCTCGAGAAAGCGGCCTACCGGCCGTTGAGAAAGCGCAACGCACCTCGTCTCGCGTTCCTCATCAGTGCGATCGGTGCGTCGTTCTTCCTGCAGAACCTCGCCGGAAAGCTCTTCGGGCGCGACCCGAAGGCGATTCCCGAGATCTTCACCAACAAGAAGGTCTTCTCGATCTTCGGCACCCAGGTCACCGTGCTCCAACTGCTGATCCTGGGCTCCGCGATCGCCATGATGGTCGGCCTCGACCTGCTGGTGAACCGCACCAAGATGGGGGCCGGCATCCGCGCCGTCGCCCAGGACGCGGAGACGGCCAGCCTCATGGGCGTCGACATCGACAAGGTCATCTCGCGCACGTTCCTCGTCGGCGGCCTCATGGGCGGCGCGGCGGGCTTCCTGTTCGGGCTCAACTCGCAGGTGTCGTTCACGATGGGCTTCCTGCCCGGCATCACGGCGTTCGCCGCCGCGGTCGTGGGCGGCGTCGGCAACATCCGCGGCGCCATGCTCGGCGGCATGCTGCTGGGCATCGTGGAGAACTTCTCCGGCTGGTGGTTCGGGGAGGAATGGCGCTACGTCAGCGCATTCGCGGTGCTGATCCTGGTGCTCATGTTCCGTCCGACGGGCATCATGGGTGAACGTCTGGGGAGGTCGGCATGAGTGCCGTCAAGACTCTCGACCGGCAGCCGGTCACCGAGACCGCACGGCGGATCGCCGCGCTGCGCAAGGGCAAGTGGTACCAGCAGCAGCGCTGGGCCAGGCTGATGGGCCTGGTGTTCGCGGCCGTGGTGCTCGACGTCATGGCCGGCCCGCAGGGCAGTACCAGCGACGTGTTCTTCGCGCTGGAGGCGGTCTACAAGGAGCCCGCGTCGCTGATCGTGTGGATCGCGATCATGGTGGGCTTCTGGGCCTTCGCCGAGTTCGGCTGGCCGTACGCGAGGTCGTACTTCGAGACCGGCAAGTCCGCGGTGACCGGGGCGACTTCGGGTTGGCGCCAGATCGCGGACGACCGGCGGGTCAAGTGGCCGCTCGGCATCGCGATCGCGGTGCTGCTGGTCGCGCTGCCGGAGCTGCTCAGCACGTACTGGAACCAGGTCATGGTCGGCGAGGTGGCGGTCTACGTCCTCCTCGCGATCGGCCTCAACGTGGTGGTCGGCTGGGCCGGTCTGCTGGACCTCGGCTTCATCGCGTTCTTCGCCATCGGCGCGTACAGCGCGGCGTACTGGACCGGCGCGCTGCCGGTGGCACCGCCGTTCGAGCTCACGCCGTTCCTGGTGATCCCGGTCGCGGTGGCCACGTGTCTGATCGCGGGTCTGCTGCTCGGCGCGCCGACGCTGCGGCTGCGCGGCGACTACCTCGCGATCGTGACCCTCGGCTTCCACGAGATCATCTACCTGATCGCGAAGAACAAAGAGGACATCACCAACGGTCCGCGCGGTGCGACCGGCATCCCGGGCTTCGAACTGAACCTGGGCTTCTGGGACTACCACTGGGGCCTCGACCCCAAGCAGTACTGGTGGCTGATCCTCGCGTTCGCCGCGGTACTGGTGTTCGTCTTCCGGCGTCTGGAGCACTCGCGGGTCGGCCGCGCGTGGACGGCGATCCGCGAGGACGAGGTCGCCGCGGCGGCGAACGGCGTCAACACCGTCAAGTTCAAGCTGATGGCGTTCGCGATCGGCGCCTCGACGTCCGGTATCGCCGGTGTCGTGTACGCCTCGAAGCAGCAGTTCATCTCGCCGGAGTCGTTCATCCTGCTCAGCTCGGTGCTGGTGATCGCGTACGTGATCTTCGGCGGGATGGGCTCGCTGTGGGGTGTCATCCTCGGCACCGCGTTCCTGGCCTGGCTCCCGCAGTACCTCAAGGACTACGTGGACCCCAAGGACCGCTACATGTACCTGGGCGCGCTGCTGGTGGTCATGATGATCTACCGTCCGCAGGGCCTCATCCCTTCCCGGCGCCGCAAGCGTGAGCTGACACTGGCCAAGCAGGGCATCGGGGACGCGGACGCGATGACCGAACCGGTCGGCGGGAGGATGGGATGAGCACCACCGTGACGAAGACGGCGGCCGTCGGCGGGGCGGTGTCGGACGCGGTGATCTCGGTCAGGGGGCTGACTCTCCGCTTCGGCGGCCTGGTCTGCCTCTCCGAGGTCGAACTGACGCTGCGCCGCGGGGAGATCCTCGCGGTGATCGGCCCGAACGGGGCCGGCAAGACGTCGCTGTTCAACTCGCTGACCGGCGTGTACGTCCCGCAGGAGGGCGAGGTCCGGCTGAACTCCGGTGACGGCAGCACGCATTCGCTGCTGGGCCGGAAGACCCACGTGGTCAACCGGCTGGGCCTGGCCCGGACGTTCCAGAACATCCGGCTGTTCGCGGCGCTCACCGCACTGGAGAACGTCAAGATCGCGGCGGAGACACGGCAGAAGTCGGGTCCGGTCGGCATCATGCTGGGCCTGCCGCACGCCCGCCGCGACGAGCGCGAGAGCGACCGGCGCGCGCACGAGCTCATGGAGTTCGTCGGCCTCGGCGACAAGATCAACGAGCTTGCCTCGTCGCTGAGTTACGGCGACCAGCGCAGGCTGGAGATCGCGCGTGCGCTGGCGACCGACCCGCAGGTGCTGCTGCTGGACGAGCCGGCGGCCGGCACCAACCCGACCGAGAAGATCGAACTCGCCGACCTGATCAAGCACATCAACCGCGAGCTGGGCATCAGCGTGCTGCTGATCGAGCACGACATGCGGCTGGTGATGTCGGTGGCGGACCGCGTCACGGTGCTCAACTTCGGCAAGGTCATCGCTTCCGGTACGCCTTCCGAGGTGCAGCGGAACCGCGCCGTCGTGGAGGCGTACCTGGGGGCCGAAATGGCCGCCGAGGTGCTGGACGGGGATCCGTCCGACGCCGACGCGGAGTCCGCGGCTGCCGCGGGCGGCGCGGGCGAGGGAAAGGCGGCCGGCGCGGTCGGCGGCGGCGAGGAGGAGCGATGAGCACGACAGAGGCTCCCGACGTGACCGGGAAACCGATTCTGGCGAAGGGCCAGGAGACCGCGGCGCTGCTCGAACTGCGCGGTCTGGAGGTGTCCTACGGCGCCATCAAGGCGATCAAGGGCATCGACGTGATGGTGCGCGAGGGCGAGATCGTCACCCTGCTGGGCGCCAACGGCGCGGGCAAGACGACGACGCTGCGCACGATTTCGGGTCTGCTCAAGCCGAAGGCCGGCGAGATCCGCTTTGAGGGCGAGCGCATCGACGGCGTCCCGGCGCACCACGTGGTGGGTCTGGGCATCGGGCAATCGCCGGAAGGGCGCCGGGTTTTCCCGTCCATGACGGTCGTGGAGAACCTGGAGATGGGCGCGTACCGCTTCAAGTCGGTGCCCAAGGAGGACATGGAGCGGGTCTTCGACCTGTTCCCCCGCCTGCAGGAGCGGCGTTCGCAGTTCGCGGGCACGCTGTCGGGCGGCGAGCAGCAGATGCTCGCGATCGGCCGTGCGCTGATGGGGCGTCCGCGGCTGCTGCTGCTGGACGAGCCGTCGATGGGTCTCGCGCCGCTGATCGTCGCGCAGATCTTCGCGATCATCCAGGAGATCAACGCGCAGGGCACCACGGTGCTGCTGGTGGAGCAGAACGCGGCGCAGGCGTTGGCGCTGTCGGACCGGGCGTACGTCCTGGAGACCGGGAGCGTCCTGCTGGGCGGTCCGGCGCAGGATCTGCTCGCGGACCCGCGGGTGCGCGAGGCGTACCTCGGCGAGGGTGCCGGCTGACGGTCGGCGCTTGGTACTCGGTGCTTGGCGCTTGGCGCTTGGCGAAACAGCCTGGGGTGCCTCGGAGTTCGCCTCCGGGGCACCCTTTGCCGTGGGCGCTCCGCTACTGCCGCTCCCACGTGTGCGCGGGCAACGCGACCTCGGCGGGGAGGGATTCGGGAGTCGCGCGCACCCGGATCGCGACCGGCCGGCGTTCGCGGGGGATGTCGAACCAGTAGCTGAGCACGACGATGTTGCGGGCGCCCATCTGCTGCACCTGCTGCTGCCGCTTGATCTGCATGACGACGTCGTCGGGTACGGCTTCGGAGCCGTCGTCGAGCACGATCTTCTGGATGCGGCTGTCGATGTTCGCGGTCACGAGCTGCTGGTTGTCGAAGCGTACGCCGATCCGGCAGATCTGGCCGCGCGCGTAGTACTCCGCGTGTGTGCCGGTGGTGAACGCCATGCCGCAGTGGTACGCGGTGACGCGCACTTCGAGGAAGTCGCTGCGCACGGGGGCGGAGTCGACGACGGCGTCGCCCTCGTATACGTACGGCACCTCGGACTTGTCGTCCGGCCAGGTCGCGGCCGCGATGCCGGCCGCGGTGCCCGCCCCGGCGAGGAGGCCGAGCGCGGCCGTGGCGGCGAGCAGGCGGCGGCGCGGGCGCCGCGGCGGGGCCGGCGCGGCGTCGCCATTCGTGCCACGTCTTGTGACGCCTGCTGTGCCGCCTCTTGTGCCGTCGGTCTCCTCGCCCATGCGACACCTCCCCGTGCGCACACCGTCGGCCGGGTGCGTCGGCAGTACGCTACGGGCCGCGCGCGCCGGTGTCAGCGCGTTCGCGGGGGTCAGCGCTCGCGGCGGATCATGCAGCTCAGGCGGGCGGTGCACACGCGCTTGTCGTTCTCGTCGGTGAGGACGATCTCGTACGTCGCGAGGGTGCGGCCGAGGTGCAGCGGCGTGGCGACGCCGGTCACGACGCCGGACGTCGTGGAGCGGTGGTGCGTGGCGTTGATCTCGATACCGACGGTGATCGCGTCGGGACCGGCGTGGATCGCCGCGCCGATGGAGCCGAGCGTCTCGGCGAGGACGCACGAGGCGCCGCCGTGCAGCAGGCCGTACGGCTGCATGTTGCCCTCGACCGGCATCGTCCCGACCAGCCGTTGCGCGGACGCCTCGTGGATCACGATGCCCATCCGGCCGCCGAGCGTCTCGGTCGCCTTCGGGTTCCCGAAGACCTTCGTGAGGTCGTCGACGGGCATCGGGAAGGAGAGGTCGGGGGCGTCGTGGCCGCGGTCGGGTCCCGTGGCGTGCGCGGGGCCGGGGGTGGAGGTCATGTGCTGCTCCTGGTGGGGCGGGTGGGGCGGTCGTGCGGCCACGGTTCGGCCACGCGGGTGGAGTGACATGGCCGGATGTGTCGGCGTCCCAGCCTAGGATCTGTTCGTGGCTTCCACCGACGCACCCCAGGCTTCTGTCCGTTCCGCCTCCGCCTCCCGGCCGCGGCTGCTGCTGCTCGACGGGCACTCGTTGGCCTACCGTGCGTTCTACGCGCTCAAGGAGGCCGCGATGTCGACGGCCACCGGCCAGCCGACGCAGGCGGTGTACGGGTTCACGTCGATGCTGGCGAACGTGCTGCGCGACGAGGCGCCCACGCACCTCGGTGTGGCGTTCGACGTGTCGCGCCAGTCGTTCCGGACCGAGCGTTTCCCGGATTACAAGGCGAACCGCTCGGCCACGCCCGACGAGTTCAAGGGGCAGGTCGAGCTGATCGTCGAGGTCCTGGAGGCCATGGGCACCCGCACCATGCGGGTGGAGGGCTACGAGGCGGACGACGTCATCGCGACGGTGTCGACGCGCGCCGCCGAAGAGGGCTACGAGGTGCTGATCCTCACCGGGGACCGCGACTCGCTGCAGTTGGTGACGCCGGACATCACGGTGCTGTATCCGATGATGGGCGTCAGCAAGCTGCACCGGTTCACGCCGGGCGCGGTGGAGGAGAAGTACCAGCTGACGCCGCAGCAGTACCCGGACTTCGCGGCGCTGCGCGGCGACCCGTCCGACAACCTGCCGGGCATCCCCGGCGTCGGCGAGAAGACGGCGGCGAAGTGGATCCGCGAGTTCGGCTCCTTCCAGGAGCTGGTGGAGCGCGCCGACGAGGTCAAGGGCAAGGCCGGGCAGAACCTGCGCGACCACCTGGAGTCGGTGCGGCTCAACCGCGAACTGACCGAGCTGGTACGCGATGTGCCTCTCGATGTCGAGCCGGGTGACCTGGAGCGCAAGGCGTTCGACCGGCCGGCGGTGGAACGGGTGCTGGACGCCCTGGAGTTCCGCAACGACAACTTCCGCGACCGGCTGTGGGCGATCGACCCGGGCGCGGCGGCCGCGGGTGGCGACGAGGACGTCGTCCCGGAGGACGGCTTCACGCTGGACACCACGGTCCTGGAGACGGGCGCGGTCGCGGACTGGCTTGCGGAGCACGCCTCGGGGGCCGGCCGCACGGGTCTGGCCGTGGAGGGTACGTGGGGGCGCGGGACCGGCGCGGTGACGGGCCTGGCGCTCGCGGGCGCGGACGGCGCGGCGGCGTACCTCGACCCGCTCGCGCTGGACGAGGCGGACGACGCGGCGCTGGCGGCCTGGCTCGCGGACCCGGACCGGACGAAGGCGGTGCACGACGCCAAGGGGCCGATGCTGGCGCTGCGGGCGCAGGGCTGGGAGCTGGCGGGGGTCACCTCGGACACGGCGCTCGGTGCGTACCTCGTGCTGCCCGGGCAGCGGTCGTTCGCGCTGGAGACGCTGACGCACCGGTTCCTCGGCCGTGAGCTGAAGGTCGACGAGGCCGCCGACAACGGGCAGTTGGCGCTCGACATGTCGGGTGAGGACGAGGAGGACACCGCGAAGGGCGAGGCGCTGATGCTCGCCGCGCACGCGGTGGTCGAGGTCGCGGACGCGCTGGACGAGCAGTTGGAGAGCCGGGGCGCGCTCAAGCTGCTGCGCGACATGGAGCTTCCGCTGATGACGGTGCTGGCGCGCATGGAGCGGGTGGGCATCGCGGCGGACCGGGAGTACCTGGACAAGCTGGAGGCGCAGTTCGGGGCGGCGGTCAAGCAGGCCACCGAACTCGCCCACGAGGCGGTGGGGCGCGAGTTCAACCTCGGGTCGCCCAAGCAGCTCCAGGAGATCCTGTTCGGGGAGATGAACCTCCCGAAGACGAAGAAGATCAAGACGGGCTACACGACGGACGCGGACGCGCTGGTGTGGCTCGCCACCCAGCCCGGCATCCCGGCGCCCGCGCAGGACCTGCTGACCGCGCTGCTGCGGCACCGGGACCAGACCAAGCTGAAGGTGACCGTCGAGGGTCTGGTCAAGACGGTCACGGACGACGGGCGCATCCACACGACGTTCCACCAGACGGTCGCGGCGACGGGACGCCTGTCGTCGTCGGACCCGAACCTGCAGAACATCCCGATCCGCACCGACGAAGGGCGCCTGATCCGACGGTCGTTCGTGGTCGGCGACGGGTTCGAGGGGCTGCTGACGGCCGACTACAGCCAGATCGAGCTGCGCATCATGGCGCACCTGTCGGGCGACGAGGCGCTGATCGAGGCGTTCACGTCCGGCGAGGACCTGCACAACACCGTGGCGTCGGCGGTGTTCGCGGTGCCGACCAGCGGGGTCGACGCGGAGATGCGCCGCAAGATCAAGGCGATGTCGTACGGACTGGCGTACGGGCTCTCGGCGTTCGGGCTGTCGCAGCAGCTCGACATCACGCCGGAGGAGGCCCGCAAGCTGATGGCGACGTACTTCGAGCGCTTCGGCGGAGTGCGGGACTACCTGCGTGCGGTCGTCGACGAGGCGCGGCAGACCGGCTACACCGAGACGGTGTTCGGACGCCGCCGCTACCTGCCGGACCTGACGAGCGACAACCGGCAGCGCCGCGAGATGGCGGAGCGCATGGCGTTGAACGCGCCGATCCAGGGGTCGGCGGCGGACATCGTCAAGGTGGCGATGCTGGGTGTCGACAAGGCGCTGCGGGACGGGGAGTTCGCGTCGCGGATACTGCTCCAGGTGCACGACGAGCTGGTGATGGAGATCGCTCCGGGGGAGCGGGCCGCGGTCGAGGAACTGGTCCGACGGGAGATGGCGGGCGCGTACCCGCTGCGCGCGCCGCTCGACGTGTCGGTCGGCTTCGGCGCGACGTGGGAGGACGCGGGCCACTAGCCGGTTGGCGTGTGTTCCGCCCGTGCGCGGCGCGGGTGGTGAGGGGCGGGAGCCGGGTGCGGCGCCCGCCCTTCGGCGTACCGGAGTGGTGACACGTGTCGGCGCCGTCGCCGTGCACTGATAAACGGATGGAACCGTGACATATGCCGCCGAGGGGGTAGAGCGGCGACGGAACCTGACGTAGGTTCATGTCCGCTCGTCGCCCCGCCGGTTCGGCCCGACCCGGTGCACGGGGGCCGGAGCGCCGACATGCAGCCAGGCGAAGGGGGCGGTTCGTGGACGAGGCCGAACAGGGGCCCGGTCCGCGGGATCCGGAGATACCGCAAGAGCCAGAGGTCATGAGTGACGCGCCGACGACGGCGCCGTCCGACGGGGACTGGACCCGCAGTCTGACGACGATCGCGGTCGTGGCGCGCAAGCCGCGGCCGGAGCCGGAGTCGGTACCGGAGTCGGAGTTGGCCGCGGCGCCGGAACCCGTGGCGGAGGCGGAACCTCCGGAGGCTTCGGCGGTTCCGGTGGTTCCGGAAGCGCCGGCGGCGGCCGAGGATTCGGAAGACGCGGACCACGGGCCCGCGGCCGACGCCGAGCCCGCTGCCGAGGTGCCGCTCGTGCTGCCTCGGCGCCGGGGCGACGATTCCGCGGGTACAGGTATTCCAGGTACGGGCGCGGGGGACGCCGAGGCGCCGTCCGTGCCGGCGGCCGACGACGCGTCGGACGCGCGGCTGAAGTCGTTGGTGGCGGCGTGGGTGGCTTCCTCGGACACCGATTCGGACGCCGAGTCGGACACCGAGACTGCCGAGGGGACTTCCGCGGAGGCTTCCGGCGAGACGTCGGACGAGGCTTCCGACGGGCCCGCGCTTGAGGCCTCGTACGATGCCCCTGCCGAGAGCCCGGTGGAGGCTCCCGTCGTCGAGCCCGCCGTTGAGCCCGCCGTGGAATCGCCAAGTGACGTCCTTGAAAAGGATGTTGACGAATCCGCGGCTCCGGCGGACGTCGCCGGGGTGCTCGCCGAGGTCGCCCCGGAGGCCGACGGGGAGGTCGCTCCCGAAGGCTCCGGTGGCCCCGAGGGCGGCCCCGCGGCCACGGACCCCGACACCGCCCTGCTGAGCCCCGTCGAGCCCGCGGGAGGGCCCGACACGGCCCTTCTCACGCCTGTCGGGCAGTCCGGGGCGAAGGGTGCGGACCTCGACTCGTGGGTGGCTTCACTCGGCGCGCGGCCCAAGGAACTGGCGGACAAGCCCGCCGCCGCCTCCACCGAGGCACCGGCCGAGGCGGCGGACGCGGACGACGCGGCCAAGGAGACCGTCCCGGCGCGCCGCCGGTTCATCAACCCCTGGCTCGGCGGCGCCGCTGTGGTCGCGCTGCTGCTCGCCGGCGCGGCGGCCGTGGACAACCCGTTCACCATGGCCACCGCGGAACGCGTCCCGGTCTCGGACGTCGCCCGCATGTCCGACCCCGAGCCGGACCAGGACAGCGGGCCGGTGAACGGCGGGGTGCCCCTGAACCTCGAACTGCCGCCGCTGCTCCCGGCGGCCGCGCCCGGGGCGAGCGTGCTGCCGTCCCAGTCGCCGTCCGGGCCGGCGCCGTCGGGGCAGCCGTTCACGCTGCCGCCGCTGCAGACCCAGACGCCCGCGTCGACGGTCACCGGCTCGAACGGGATTCCGCAGCTGGTGTTGTCGGCGTACCGGCAGGCCGCCGAGTACACCGCGAAGGCCGACCCCAAGTGCCGGCTCCCGTGGGAACTCCTGGCGGCGGTCGGCCGGGTGGAGTCCGGGCACGCGAACGGCGGCCAGGTGAGCACCACCGGCACCGCCCTGACGCCGATCCTGGGCCCGCGCCTGGACGGCACGCGGTCGACCATGGCGATCCGCGACACCGACAAGGGCGCGTTGGACTTCGACACCGAGTTCGACCGCGCGGTCGGGCCGATGCAGTTCATCCCGACGTCGTGGAAGGCGTACGCGATGGACGGCAACAAGGACGGCAAGAAGGACCCGCAGAACGTGTACGACGCGACCCTCACCGCCTCGCGCTACCTGTGCGCGGGGGACCGGGACCTGTCGACGGAGGCGGGGCTGGACAAGGCGATCTTCAGCTACAACCGGTCGCCCGAGTACGTCCGTTCGGTCAAGGCGTGGACGGTCTTCTACAAGCAGGGCGTCCGGCCCGTCGCCGTGACGCCGCCACCGCCTGCGCCCGCGACCAGTTCGAAGCCGCCGGCGCCGTCCGCCTCGACGTCGCCCTCGTCGTCCAAGTCGACCTCCAAGGCGCCCGCCACGACCACGAAGGCGGCGCCGAAGACGTCCGGCGCACCGAGCCGCTGAACCCCGCAGGACGGCAATAACAGAAACGTGTTCTCGTTACTCCCCCTCCGCGCACGTCGCGGAGGGGGAGTTTCGGTATCGGCAAATGCGCAGATGGTGACGGCATGAAGTGCCAAACGTGCGGTCGCAACAGCAAATGTTCGCGAGAAATCTGAAACGTGTTCTCATTCTCGTTCTTCCTTGCTAGCGTGCGGTCTCCGTGAGCGCAAAGGAGAGTTTTTGATGCGTGCCTTCGCCGCGGTCGTCATCGGCCTGCTGCTCGCCGTGGGAGCGGCCTACTCGCTGGCCGCCTTCGCGGTCCCGGAGCCCAAGGCCATCGACAAGCCGCTCCAGGTGACCCAGGTCCCCGCGAAGCCCTAAGGACTGTCACGCCCGGGAGTTGCCCGGCACACGGCCCCACATGCAGGCCCAGTACGCCCCGCACATCCCGCATGAACGCAATCTGTATCTCGCTCCATCGGCAAGGGGACATTCTCGATGCGTCGTAGGTCCAGCCTGGTCCTTCTGGCACTGGCGGTGTTTTGCGTGGCACTCGCCCCGCTGCTCCGCGAGTACGCCTTCCCGCGTCTGGTCGCGAAGGCGCTGAAGAGCGACAAGGCGTACAAGGTGATGGTCCTGGAGGCCCAGAACGCGACGCTCTTCGGCGACCCGAAAGGCGAGGGCAAGGCGACGGCCACGATCATCCAGACGGTCCGGCCGAACCCGGACGAGTCCGACGGGCAGACGGTCGTCTGGGACATGAACCTCGCCATGGTCGACAGCGAGGGCAAGGTCGTCACCCAGATCCCGGAGCGCTACGCCTTCGACGCGGTCGACCAGACGCCGCAGAACTGCTGCGGCGAGCACATCGACAACAAGCCCGTCGCGCACACCGGCATCGCGTACAAGTGGCCCTTCTTCACCGAGAAGCGCGGCTACAACTACTACGACGCGCAGGCGCAGACGGCCGCGACGATCGACTACAAGCGCACCGAGAACTTCAACGGCCTCGACGTCTACCTCTTCGAGCAGACCGTGCCGTGGTCCAAGGTGCCGATCCCCAGCCAGCTGCCCGGCGGCATGAACCCGAAGGACATCGAGGCGGCCGGGATGGAGCGGTGGTACACCACCGTGCGCAAGTTCTGGGTCGAGCCGGTCACCGGGGCGCCGGTGTACGCGGAGGAGATCCACAAAGAGGAGATGCGCACGCCGAACCCCGACGACCCGGCCAACCCGAGCAAGATCGTCGTCTTCGACGGCCACGTGAAGATGAAGGCCGAGTGGTCGAACAAGCTGATCGCGGACGCCAAGGAGCAGCGTTCGCAGATGCTGCTGATCCACGACCGCATCCCGCTCGGTCTGGTGATCGTCGGCATCCTGCTGCTGCTCGCCTCGCTGCTGTTGCAGTACCTGGGCAACCGCGAGCCGAGGACCCCGTCCGGGACCAGGCGCCGCGGCGCCGGGCCGGCCGACGGTCCGGGCGGAACCGCGGCGCCGAAGGGGACGGTCGAGTCGCCGGCGCCGGCCGCGCCGCCCGCACCACCCGCGCAGGTTGCCGCGGCCCCGGTGGCGGCGGCGACGGCCGTCCTGCCGCGGATCCCGGTGTCCGGATCGGCCGAGTTCGCGGCCGAGGCGCCGGTGCCGGCGAGCAACGGCAAGACGCCCGCGTCCGCGTACCCGGAGCGGCCGTCGGCGCCGCCCCCGGCGGGCTGACCCAGGTCCGCCCCAGGTCCGCCCCCCGGTCCGCCCGCGGTTCGCCCGGTCGGCGGCGGCGTCAGTCGCGGTCGCAGACGAAGATCGCGGTGCCGGGGATGCGGCGGCCCCGCGTCGGGCTCCAGCCGCCCCACACCTGCACCAGGTCCTCCGGCCACTCGGGCTCGACCAGGTCGACGATGCGGAACCCCGCGGCGGCGACCTCGCGTACGCGCATGCCGAGGGTCCGATGGTGTTCGACGTACGTGGCCCGGCCCTCCTCGTCCTGCTCGACATAGGGCGTCGTGTCGAAATAGGAGTGCGTGACCGTCAGCCCCTCCTGCCCGGGATCGTCGGGGAAGGCCCAGCGGATCGGATGCGTCAGGGAGAACACCCACCTCCCTCCCGGCTTCAGGACGCGGTGGACCTCGCGCATGATGGCGCCGCCGTCGGGGCTGAAGGCGAGTGCGCCGTACGCCGTGAACGCCAGGTCGAAGGCGCCGTCCGCGAACGGCAGGGCGGCGGCGTCCGCCTGCACGACCGGCACGTGCACGCCGTGTGCCGCGTCGATCCGCCGCGAGTGCTGGAGTTGGCGGTACGACAGGTCCAGCGCGACCGGGCGGGCCCCGCGCGCCAGGAGGCTGCGGGCGCACTGCCCCGCCCCCGAGCCGATCTCCAGCACGGTCTTCCCGGCGACGTCGCCCAGCAGGCCCGCCTCTTCCTCGTCGAGCCCCTCGGGCCCCCAGACGAACCGGGAGTCGCCCAGGAAGTCGCCGTGCTCGGCCTGGTACTCGTCGGCATTGGCGTCCCACCACGACCGGCCCGCGCGCACACTCTCCGCGGAGCCGACGTCGCGTCGTCCGACGCCCGGCGGGTAGGACTCGACGGACTGGTCCGCCTGTTGCGCCGTGGGGTGCTCCCCGGCAACGTTCATATGACTTGCCTCACGCGCTGTTGTTCGGGATCGGCGTACGTTATCGTGCGCGCGTGCGGGAATGAGTCACGGTGCACACCGGGGCGCCGTACGGGCGCGTGGTGGCGCCTGCCCGCCCGTGACCCCTGCGCGTTGACCGCGCCTGAACGGCCCCGTATGCTGCAAGTTGCGCCGCGGGCCTGCGTGAACTCAGACGGAGCAGGTCGCGCTCACCTTTGTCGTTCCAGTTCGGTCATCTTCATTGGCTGCCAGAGTCCGACAGGGCGAAACCGGGTCCTGGAGCGTGGTTTTACCGACGACTTCTGTCCGTACCGGAGCCCTTTCCCACATGACGAGCAGCACCGAGGCCACTCGAACCACCCCGCAGGTGGCGGTCAACGACATCGGTTCCGAGGAAGAATTCCTCGCCGCGATCGATGAGACGATCAAGTACTTCAACGACGGCGACATCGTGGATGGCGTGATCGTCAAGGTCGACCGGGACGAGGTCCTGCTCGACATCGGTTACAAGACCGAAGGCGTCATCCCCTCCCGCGAACTGTCCATCAAGCACGACGTGGACCCGCACGAGGTCGTCGCGGTCGGCGACAACATCGAGGCCCTCGTCCTCCAGAAGGAGGACAAGGAAGGCCGCCTGATTCTCTCGAAGAAGCGTGCGCAGTACGAGCGCGCTTGGGGCACGATCGAGAAGATCAAGGAAGAGGACGGCATCGTCACCGGTACCGTCATCGAGGTCGTCAAGGGTGGTCTCATCCTCGACATCGGCCTCCGCGGCTTCCTTCCTGCTTCGCTCGTCGAGATGCGGCGGGTCCGCGACCTCCAGCCGTACGTCGGCAAGGAGCTCGAGGCGAAGATCATCGAGCTGGACAAGAACCGCAACAACGTGGTCCTGTCCCGCCGTGCCTGGCTGGAGCAGACCCAGTCCGAGGTTCGCCAGACGTTCCTCACGACCCTGCAGAAGGGCCAGGTCCGCACCGGCGTCGTCTCCTCGATCGTCAACTTCGGTGCGTTCGTGGACCTCGGCGGCGTCGACGGCCTGGTGCACGTGTCCGAACTGTCCTGGAAGCACATCGACCACCCGTCCGAGGTTGTCGAGGTCGGCCAGGAGGTCACGGTCGAGGTCCTGGACGTCGACATGGACCGCGAGCGCGTCTCCCTGTCGCTGAAGGCGACCCAGGAAGACCCGTGGCAGCAGTTCGCCCGCACCCACCAGATCGGCCAGGTCGTTCCGGGCAAGGTCACCAAGCTCGTTCCGTTCGGTGCGTTCGTGCGCGTCGACGAGGGCATCGAGGGCCTGGTCCACATCTCCGAGCTGGCCGAGCGCCACGTGGAGATCCCGGAGCAGGTCGTCCAGGTCGGCGACGAGATCTTCGTCAAGGTCATCGACATCGACCTGGAGCGCCGCCGCATCAGCCTCTCGCTGAAGCAGGCCAACGAGGCCTTCGGTGCGGACCCGGCCGAGGCCGAGTTCGACCCGACGCTCTACGGCATGGCCGCGACCTACGACGACGCGGGCAACTACATCTACCCCGAGGGCTTCGACCCGGAGACCAACGACTGGCTCGAGGGCTACGACAAGCAGCGCGAGGAGTGGGAGCGGCAGTACGCCGAGGCCCAGACGCGCTTCGAGTCGCACCAGCAGCAGGTCGTCAAGGCCCGCGAGGCCGAGGCCGAGGCGGCTGTCGAGACCGGTGGCACCACCGGTGGCGGCGGTGGCGGCGGTTCGTACTCGTCGGCTCCGGCCGAGGCTCCGGCCGGCGGCGGCGCGCTTGCCTCGGACGAGGCGCTCGCCGCGCTCCGCGAGAAGCTGGCGGGCGGCCAGAGCTGAGGCTCTGACGCAGCGCAGCATGTGACGCTGTAACACCAGCGGCAACCAGAAGGCCCCGCCCCCGAGGCGGGGCCTTCTGCTGTTCCCCGCAGGGGTTGTGCCCCGTGGGACACGGCCGCTACACCAAATGCGCGCTGTTGCCACCCGTTCGAGCTATCAAGGCGGGTGGCGGAGGTGCCGAAACGCGGGCCGCGGGTTGGCCGGAGGGGCGACAGGCGGGTCGGTCGGAGGATCGGGCGACGGGTCGGTGGTCCGCTCGGGTGGGGAACGGGCGGTTTTGCTCGGGAAGGGGCCTGCCGCGGCTAGGGTTTGCTGAGGTTCGGGCTTCGGGCCGGAACACGGCCGGGTGAGAGGGGCCCTGCGGCGTGTACCTGTCTTCCAGCCGCAGCCAGGACACCGTCACCGGGGTGGGGGGCGGTCGCTCCCGGGTGGCGCGCGGCGCGGTCACGGCGAATGTCGTGGCACTCGGCATGGTCAGCCTTGTCACCGACATATCGTCGGAGATGGTCACGGCGGTCATGCCCGTCTATCTGGTCGCCGGACTCGGGCTGTCCATACTGCAGTTCGGGTTCCTGGACGGCCTCTACTCCGGCGTCACGGTCTTCCTGCGGCTGGTCGGCGGGCACATCGCGGACCGGTTCTCGGCGCGCAAGAAGGTCGCCGCGGCGGGCTACGGGCTGTCCGCGGTCAGCAAGCTCGGCTTCCCGGCGGTCGGCGCCTCGGTGCCGGGCATCGGGACGCTGCTGGCGGTGGACCGGGCGGGCAAGGGCCTGCGTACCGCACCGCGCGACGCGCTGATCTCACTGTCCAGCACACCCGAGGCGCAGGGGCGGGCGTTCGGGGTGCACCGGGCGCTGGACACCGCGGGGGCGTTCCTCGGGCCGCTCCTCGCGTTCATGATCCTTTCCCTGGTGGCGACCGCCTACGACGCGGTGTTCGTCGTGAGCTTCTGCATCGGCATGGTCGGCCTGCTGATGCTGCTGCTCTTCGTCCGCGACCGCCCCGGGCCGCCCGCCGGAACCGGCAAGCCGCGCGCGGCGTCGTGGCGGTCAGGGGTGGGGCTCCTGCGCGACGTGCCGTTCCGGCGGCTGTGCCTGTGCGCGGCGCTGCTCGGCGTGGCGACGGTGAGCGACGCGTTCATCTACCTCGTGTTGCAGCGCGAACTGGACATCAAGGCCCATTGGTTCCCGCTGCTGCCGCTCGGCACCGCCGGGGTGTACCTGCTGCTCGCGATCCCCGTCGGGCGGCTCGCCGACCGGGTGGGGCGGCGCCGCGTGTTCCTCGCGGGGCACCTCGCGCTGGGCGTGGTGTACGTACTGCTGGCCGGGCCGTTCGGCGGGGTGGGGCTGCTGGTCGGCACGCTGGCGCTGCACGGGGTGTTCTACGCGATGACCGACGGCATCCTGATGGCCGCCGCCGGGGCCGGCCTGCCGGCCGAACTGCGCACGAGCGGGCTCGCGGTGCTGCAGACCGGGCAGGCGGCGGGGCGCTTCGTGTCGTCGGTGGCGTTCGGGTGGACGTGGACGCAGTGGGGGCCCGAGCGGGCGGTGGTGTGGTCGGGCGCGGCGCTGGCCGTCGCGCTGGGGGTCAGTGCGGTGGTGCTGGGAGGGGCGCGCGTACGTGGACGTTGAACAGGAACAGGATCAGGAACGGGATCGCGAGCAGGGCGGGGCACCTGACCGGGAGGCCGCGGCCGAGTACGAGGGGCCGGTGGGTGCCGTCTTCACGCGCCGCCGGGTGCTGGCCTTCGTGCTGGCGCTGGTGGTGCTCGCCGGGGTGGGGGTCGCGTACACGCTGCACGCCGTCGAGCGCGAGGACGACAAGAGGTACGGCGGCTCCGGCACCGCCCCCGGTGCCACGCCGATAGTGCTCTCCGGCCCGCCGCGCCTGCTGTTCCGCAGCACCGAATCCGGCCCGGGGTACGGCCATTTGGCGACCGTCCCCGCCGCCGACCCCGGCGGCCCGCGCCTGGTGGGCGACCGCACGTGCGAGCGCGTCCACGCCGCGGCCGGCACCGCGCTGTGCCTGATCGTCGACCGCGGGGTCATCTCCCGGAACTACGCCCTGGTCCTCGACGACCAGCTCCGCGAGACGCGCCGCGTGGAGTTGTCGGGCACGCCGAACCGGGCGCGCCTGTCGGCGTCCGGGCGCATGGCGTCGTGGACGGTGTTCGTGTACGGCGACTCGTACGCGGGCTCGTCCTTCTCGACCCGCACCTCGGTCCTCGACACGCACACCGGCGCGGTCGTGGAGTCGCTGGAGGACTTCGCGGTCACGCGCGACGGCAAGGACGTGCGCACCCCCGACCGGAACTTCTGGGGCGTCACGTTCACGGCCGACGACAACGTCTTCTACGCGACGATGTCGACCTTCAGCCCGGCCCGCACGTACCTGGTCCGGGGCGACTTCCGGGCGCGGACGATGACCGTGGTGCGGGAGAACGTGGAGTGCCCGTCGCTGTCCCCGGACGGCACGCGGCTGGTGTTCAAGAAGAAGGTGTCCGACGACGCCCGCAGGCCGTGGCGGCTGTACGTCCTGGACCTGGCCACCGGCGCCGAGACGGAACTCGCCGAGGCCCGCAGCGTGGACGACCAGGCGGTCTGGCTGGACGACCGCACGGTGGCGTACGACCTGCCGGCCGGGACGGGTTCCGCGTCGGACGTGTGGTCGGTCCCGGCGGACGGGAGCGGTGCGCCGGTGCGCTTGGTGGCGGGCGCGTTCTCCCCGGTTCCGCTGGGCTGAGCGCCCGCGGAGAGGCGTACAACTCCGTGACGGTCCGCGAACGTAAAAGGACGGGTGAACAGTGGATCGTCTTTCGGCCGGGTAATGCCACAGTTCTGTCACGAAAGCACAGAGTGATCACCTGTCCCGGCCGTGTTCGGACAGGCTCTGACCTGCGAAGACAACACTCGCCGGGGGGTCGCTGCGTGTTCCGCGGCGCGAGTGTGCCGCGCGCCCTCGGGAGGAGCCGACGGCGGCCCTTCGCGTACGCTAAGGCCTTTGGCGCCTGCTGCCGTGTTTCCCTCCCGCTCCGGGCAGAGAAATCGCGCATGCGGTGCCCGGGCCGGGAACGACGACCGACGGATGACGCGTTCGGGGGCGTGGATTCCGGCGCCGACACGACGTGTGGGAATGAGGGTTCGTATGGCCTCTGGTGGGTTTCCGGCCACCGGGCAGGTATTCAGCATCGTCACGGGAACCGACGTGGCCCTGTACCGAGGAGTACGCGGGCGGACCGGTCATCCGGTGATCCAGCGGGCGAGCAAGGCCCTTTCCTTCGCCGGCGAGCACGGCGGCCTGTTCCTGGCGACCGGCCTGGTCGGCGCCGCCGTCGACAAGGACCGGCGGGCGCAGTGGCTGCGTGCCACCGCCACCATCGCCACCGCGCACGCGGCCAGCATGGCGCTCAAGCGCGTCGTGCGGCGCCCGCGGCCCGCGTTCGAGGACATGCTGCCGATCGTCCGCACCGCGGGACGGCACAGCTTCCCGTCCTCCCATTCCGTGTCCGCCGCCGCGTCCGTCGTTGCGTTCCGCGGCCTGGTGCCCGCCCGGGTCACCGTGCCGACCGCGGTCGCGATGGGCTTCTCGCGGCTAGTCGTTGGCGTCCACTACCCGACCGATGTGATCGGCGGCGCGGCCATGGGTGCCGCAGCCGCGCATCTGGGTCGGTCCTGGTCCCAGCGCGCCAGTTCCGTACCGAAGGGGATCTGAAGACGTGAGCACGTCCGAGATCGAAGCGTCGCCGCAGGCCGTGGCCGAATCGGCGGAGCCGCCGCGGCCTCCCAGGGGGGGACTCCTGGGCGGGCTCATCAAGCTCGCGCGACCCAAGCAGTGGGTCAAGAACGTCCTCGTCTTCGCGGCGCCGCTGGCGGCGGGCCGCATCGACGAGTGGGACGTGATGCGCCAGTGCCTCTACATCTTCGCGATCTTCTGCATCGCGGCGTCGTCGATCTACTACGTCAACGACGCGTTCGACGTGGAGTCGGACCGCCAGCACCCGAAGAAGAAGTACCGGCCCATCGCCTCGGGCGTCGTGCCGGTCAAGCTCGCGTGGGTGCTCGGGCCGATCCTGGCCGTGGCTTCGATCGTGCTGTCGGTCGTCCTGTGCAACCGGGGCACCGCGCTGATCGTCGGCCTGTACATCGCGATGCACATGCTCTACAGCTTCGCGTTCAAGCACGTGCAGGTCCTCGACCTGATGATGGTCGCCTCCGGCTTCCTCTTCCGGGCGATGGTCGGCGGTGTCGCGGCCGACATCCCGCTGTCCCGCTGGTTCCTGCTGACCGCGGGCTTCGGCTCGCTGTTCATGGTCGCGGGCAAGCGGTACTCGGAGATGGTGCTGATGGGCGAGGAGGCGGCCAAGACCCGTGCCTCGCTGGCGAACTACTCGATCACGTACCTGCGCTTCGTGTGGCAGATGTCCGTGGCCGTCACCGTTCTGACGTACAGCCTCTGGGCGTTCGACATCCCGCAGGGCGACGCGACGCTGGCGTGGCAGCAGCTGTCCCTGGTGCCGTTCGGCTTCGTGCTGCTGCGGTACGCCGTCTACGTCGACGCGGGAACCGCGGGTGCGCCCGAGGACGTTGTCCTCAAGGACAAGGTCATCGTCGGACTCGGGTTCGCGTGGCTGCTCATGTTCGTCCTGGGAGTTTTCCATGTCTGACGGCCCCGTGGCCGATTACTTCCCCGCCGCGCAGCGCAAGTCGCTGAACGGCTGGGGCCGCACCGCCCCCACGACCGCCGACGTCGTCACGCCGATGACGCGCGAGCAGGTCGCGGACGCGCTGCGCAGGCGCACCGACCGCGGCGTCATCGCCCGCGGCCTCGGGCGCAGTTACGGCGACCCCGCGCAGAACGGCGGCGGGCTCGTCCTCGACATGACGTCGATGAACCGCGTGCTGGACGCCGACCTCGAGAACGGCGTGGTCACCGTCGAGGCGGGCGCGAGCCTCGACCGGCTCATCGAACTGTTCGTGCCGTTCGGGTTCTTCGTGCCGGTGACCCCCGGCACCCGGCAGGTGACCGTCGGCGGCGCCATCGGTGCGGACGTGCACGGCAAGAACCACCACGCGCACGGCAGCTTCTGCGACCACGTGCTGTCGATGGACCTGCTGCTGGCCGACGGCACCGTGCGCACCGTGACGCCCGAGGGCGACCCGGAGCTGTTCTGGGCCACCGCGGGAGGCATGGGCCTGACCGGCATCGTGCTGTCGGCGGTCGTCCGCATGACGCCGATCGAGACGTCGCTGGTGTCGGTCGACACCGACCGCACGCGCGACCTCGACGAGATCATGGCGCTGATGGCCGAGACGGACGAGAAGTACGCGTACACCGTCGCGTGGCTCGACTGCCTTGCCAAGGGCCGCAACCTCGGCCGGTCGGTGCTCACCTGCGGCGAGTTCGCCCGGCTGGAGGACCTGCCGGCCAAGAAGCGCGCGAACCCGCTGCGGTTCAAGAGCGGGTCGCTCGTGACGGTGCCGGACTTGGTGCCGGGGCGGCTGCCGAACAAGTTCACCATGGGCCTGTTCAACGAGATGTGGTACCGCAAGGCGCCGCAGCACAAGGTCGGGCAGCTGCAGAGCATCTCGGCGTTCTTCCACCCGCTGGACGCGGTCCAGGAGTGGAACCGGGCGTACGGCAAGACCGGGTTCCTGCAGTACCAGTTCGTGGTGCCGTTCGAGCGCGAGGCCGCGCTGCGCCAGGTGGTCGAGAAGATCAGCGCGGCCGGTGCGCCGTCCTCGCTGACCGTGCTCAAGCGCTTCGGCCCGGGCAACCGCGGGTACCTGTCGTTCCCGAAGCCGGGCTGGACGCTGACGCTGGACTTCCCGACCAACACGCCGGGGCTGTCCCGTCTGCTGCACGAGCTCGACGAGCTGGTGCTGTCCAACGACGGCCGCATGTACCTGGCGAAGGACTCGCGGATGGACCCCGCGGACATGGCCCGGATGTACCCGCGCCTGGAAGAGTTCCGCACGGTCCGTGCCAAGGTGGACCCGGACGGCGTCTTCGTCTCCGACCAGGCCCGCCGCCTCGGCCTCGCCTGACCGGCGGCCCCGGAAACCGACCGGGGCACCGCGAACGGCGGGACCGGACAGCCATCCACTCAGAAGGAATCAAGGAAACACGGTGAAAGACGCTTTGGGCGCACCGCAGTCTCTCCTCATCCTCGGCGGCACGTCCGAGATCGCGCTCCACACCGCGCGCAAGATGGTCGCCGAGCGCGTACGCCGCGTGGTGCTGGCCGGGCGTCCGTCGGACGCCCTCGACGCGGCCGCCGCCGACCTGCGCGGGCGTGGTGCGGAGGTCGAGATCGCCGCGTTCGACGCGGCCGAGCCGGACACCCACGAGAAGATCATCGACGGGGTGTTCGCGGACGGCGACATCGATGTCGTGCTGCTCGCGTTCGGGGTCCTGGGCGACCAGGAGTCCGACGAGCAGGACCCGGTCGCGGCTGCGAAGGTCGCGCAGGTGAACTATGTCGGCGGGGTGTCGGCCGGCCTCGCGTCGGTCAAGGCGCTGCGCCGCCAGGGCCACGGCTCGCTCGCGGTGATCTCCTCGGTCGCCGCGGAGCGGGCGCGCAAGGCCAACTTCATCTACGGCTCCTCGAAGGCCGGCCTCGACGCGTTCGCGCAGGGCTTGGCGGACAAGGTGCACGGCACGGGTATCCACGTGATGGTGGTGCGCCCGGGCTTCGTGAAGACGCGCATGACCGAGGGCATGCCTGACGGGCCCATGGCGACGACGCCGGATGTCGTCGCGGACGGGATCATCAAGGGGCTGCGCAAGGGGTCCACGACTGTGTGGGTGCCGGGGCAGTTGCGGTACGTGTTCTCGGTGCTGCGGCACGTTCCGCGGCCGATTTTCCGGAAGCTGCCGATCTGAGGGACGGGTCACCAGATTCGTTCGGGTCACCAGACCCGGACGGATCACCAGCATTGGCGAGTCGGCGTGTGGCGGTTACCCCTGGCGGGGTGGCCGCCACACGGCGTTTTCCGGTGGCGTCTCTGTGCTCAGGGGCGGACGCCTACGTCTTCTGGGCGGGCAGCTGTGGCCAGCAGGTTTTCGGGGGAGGGGGGTGGTTGCGGGGTGGAGGGGTGGTGGGTGGCGGCGGGGCCTTTGGCGAAGGCTCGGGCGATGTTGTCGGTCATGCGTTCCAGGACGGCGCGGCTGGTGGGGTCCACGGGCATCTCGTGGCAGGCGCCGCGGAGTTGGCAGGGCCAATAGGTGGTGCCCGCGGAGAAGACGCCTGCTCCGGAGGGGGCGGTGTAGTAGGTGATCGTGCCCATGGTGGCGCGGGGGCCGATGCGGAGCGGGGCGGCGGCGATGACGGAGAGGTTCGGGGGTGTCGCCGGGTCGTTGGGGAGGGCCATGTCGTATTCGCCGCCCAGGGAGGTGGGAAGTACTTGGCCGTCGCGTACGCCGGTGCCCGCGAAGATCCAGGAGTCGGCGTCCAGGACGCGGAACGAGCCGATGACGCCGAGGCCGCCCCAGGTGGCGCCGACGAGGCTGTGCTCGCCCCGGTTGAGCGGTGCTTCGCGCCATGTGACGGTGGCCTGGTGGGGGTCGTCGGCGGCCAGGGGGTCCTCGGCCGCCTTGCGGTAGACCGCGATGCGGCGGTCGGAGCCCGCGGGTGAGGATTCCAGGCGCGTGTGCCAGTAGACGGTGTTGGCGCCGAAGAAGGCGATGTTGACGCCGCGGTCGCGGGCGGCTTCGACGCCGTCGTACATGCGGCGCGTCCAGTACTCGTTGTGTCCGCCGATGATCAGGCCCTTGTGGCGCAGCAGTTGCGAGGGGCGGCGGTCGATGTCGATGTCGGTGGCGTAGTCGACGTCGATTCCGGTGCGTTCGAGGGCCTGCACCATCGGGACGTCGTACCAGTAGGGCACGAGGTAGCCGCTGCCGGTGTAGGGGCGTTCGAAGCTGGCCACGCGGGCGCGGTCGGTGCGGGCGCCGGAGGTGTCGTGGGGGCCGCTGTAGAGCCCGTAGCCGCCGTAGGTGTTGTACGCCTGTGCCGTCAGGTTGGCGGCCTGGAACAGCAGTGGTGCGGTGCCGGCGTCGTTGCGGACGGTGAGGTGGATGCCGTAGGCGCTGCCGGACCGGTTGCGCAGCACGAGCATGTAGTAGCCGGGCGGCCAGTGTTGGTCGACGGTGAACTCCAGCGACACCGGCCAGTCTGCTTCGACGGTGTAGGTGGGTGCGGCGGCGGTCGGCTTCGGGCGTGCGGTGCTGGCGACTTCGCCGGAGGACCACACTTCGCGGCCGCCCGTGCCGCCGTACCAGCCCATGCGGTACGCCGTCACCCGGGCCGGGCCGGGGCCGGTGAGCCGCAGTTTCACGGTCTCGCCGCAGGCGACGCTGTCGGTGTCGAGGAAGCCCATCAGTTCCGCGCCCCAGCGCTCCGGGACGCGCCAATCGCCGGTGCCGGTCTGCTTGTTCTCCTCGGCCACCCAGCCGCCGGGTCGCGCCAGGCGCGCGCAGGGCGCCGAGGCCGCCGTGGTGCGGTCCTCCGGCATGGTGCCCGGCGGGATGACGCGTTCGGCGGTGTTCGGGGACGCGGGGCCCGACGGGCGCGGCTGGGCTCTGGGGGGCTCGGGGTCCGCGTCGCATGCCGCGAGGGGCCCGAGGAGCAGGGCGATCGTCAGCGCCGCGGCGCGGATGCGGGGCATAGGCTCCTCGATCGGCAGGGTTCGTGGGTACAACTCCGGCATGTCGCCTTGGATACGCGCGGGGTGGCTCGGCGGTTGCGGGACCGCCGCGGAATCCCCTCGGAACGGTGACCCCCCTTTCTCGGAGACCCGGGGGAAGCACGCGCCACCGGCGCATTACGCTGACCTGTCATGGTCAATGTGGGGCTTACCGGTGGCATCGGCTCGGGCAAGAGCGAGGTGTCGCGGCGGCTCGCGGCGTACGGCGCCGTGGTCGTCGACTCCGATCTGATCGCGCGCGAGGTCGTCGAGCCCGGCACGCCGGGACTGGCCGCGCTGGTGGCCGAGTTCGGGGCGGACATCCTGGCCGCCGACGGCACCCTCGACCGGCCGAGACTCGGCTCGCTGGTGTTCGCCGACAAGGACCGCCTCGCGGCGCTCAACAAGATCGTGCACCCCCTGGTGGGTGCCCGCGCCGACGAGTTGCGGGCCGCGGCGGCCGCGGACGCGGTGCTGGTCAACGACGTGCCGCTGCTCGCCGAGAACCGGCTCGAGAAGCTGTACGACCTGGTCGTGGTCGTCGACGCGTCCCCCGAGACGCAACTCGACCGCCTGGTACGCCTGCGCGGCATGACCGAGCAGGACGCCCGCAACCGCATGGCCGCCCAGGCGGATCGTGCGGACCGACTCGCCATTGCCGACGTCGTCATCGACAACGACGGGCCGATCGAGGCCCTGGAGCCCCAGCTCCGCGCACTGTGGGAGCGCCTGACGGGCGAGCCGCCCGCCGGCGCCGCATGATCGAAAGCACACCGCACCGAGTGCCCGGCCCTTCCGTCCCCGCACACGCGGCGGGCGCCACCAGTGAGGACACGATGGCCACCCCCGGGACGAGGACGCCCGCACGATGACGGACCAGAGCACCCGCAGCGAGCCCGGAGCGGACGCCGACGCGCACTCCGGCGCGGCCGGGACCGCCGCCGCGGCGACCGGCACGCGCACCCGGCTCCGGAGGCTCGTGCCGACCGCGCCGCGCACCTGGGACCGCCGCCGGGCGGCCCGGATCGGCGTCCACGTGGCCTGGCCGCTGATGCTGGCCACGTGGCTCACGTACTCGGTCGGCCGCTACGGCTTCGCACCCATGGACCAGGGCTTCACCCAGGCGCTGACGTGGCGGATCCTCGACGGCCAGGTGCCGCACGCGGACTTCTTCTCGCCGCGCCCGGCCGGCTCGGCGGTGTTCCACATCGTCGACTTCGTCATCCCCGGCCCGCTCATGCTGGTGCAGGCGTGGGTCGCGACGCTCCAGTTCGTGGTGTCGGCGATCGCGCTGACGGTGCTGGTGACCGGCCGCCCGTGGACGCGCTTCGGTCCGCTGCTGGCCGGCCTGACCGCCGCCGCCGCGATGATCAACCTGCACATGTGGGCCGCGATGACGTGGCACACCACCGACGGCATCTTCTTCGCTTCGCTGGGCTGGTGCCTCCTGGACCGGGGGCTGCGCCGCGACAGCGCCGCGCTGCGCCGCTGGGGCCTCTTCCTGGCCGGGTACGCGGTCATCTGCAAGCAGAGTTTCGCGCCCGTCCTGCTGGTCGCCCTCGCGATGCTGTTCTTCCACCCGCGCAGGCGCGGCCGCCTGACGCCGCGCCGGGTGGCGGGCGACCTCGCGGCGCTGGGCGGGGCGGGCTTCGGGTACGTCGTCTGGGTGGTTCTCGGCGGCGGTACCGCCGAGCTGCCGAACCAGCTCCTCGGCGCCGACAGCATCTGGGGCGAACGCGTCCTGACGATGATGCCGGAGATGCTGCGCGGGGCTCCGGACGAGAAGCGCTGGCTCGTGCTCTTCGCGGCCGCGCTGGCCGCGATCGTGGCGGCCCGCCTGCTGGCCCGCCGCCCCGGGGACGGCGCCGTGCGGCGGGTCGCGAGCTGGGCGGACCCGGCCGCGTGCCTGGTGGCGACGGGGGCGATCGTCGCCGAGCTGATCCAGGCGAAGCTGGCCTTCGCCGAGGTCACGTACTCCTGCATCCTGTGGTGGATGCTGGTCGGCGCCGTCGTCGTCGACGCCGTGGTGCGCCGGCGCGTGCTGACCGGGGCGCTGCCGGTGCTGGCGCTGGGCTGGATGGTGAGCCTGTCGTACGGCTACGACGTGCCGGCGCTGGTCGGCGGGTCCATCGCGCTGACCACGATGGTCGTGCTGTGGCGCGGTGCGGCCACGCCCGTACCGCTGGTGGTGGCGGCCGCGTCGCCGGCCCGCAGGGCCACCGCCCTGCGCGCGTTCGCGCTGGCCGCGGCGGGCGCGATCGTCGTCGGCGCCGGGGCGGTCAAGCTGCTGGACGTCCGCGACCGCTACGGCTACATCGACGGCGGCCGGCCCTTCCTGACCCAGGACATGGGCACGGTGTCGCCCGAGATGCGCGGCATCCGCACGAGCCCCGGCGACCGCCGCTACATGACCCAGGTCCGCGACTGCGTCAAGGCGCGCCCGGCCAAGTGGGTCGCGGTGCTGCCGGACACGTCCGTGGCGTATCCGGTGTTCAAGCTGAACAACCCGTTCCCGATGGACTGGCTGTACTACATGGAGGTCACCAACCGGGAGGCCGAGAAGTTGATGATCAAGCGCGCCAAGGAGCTGAACGCCTCGGGCGACTACCTGGTGCTCTTCCAGACGATCGACGTGCGGTTCGTGGCGGTGCCGGGGTACGTCCCCAAGCACGTGCCGCCGAACCAGCCCATCGTGCACTGGACCCAGCGCAACATCGAGGCCAAGGTGAAGCGGGAGCTCCAGGGCGAGGTCTTCTCGTGCGGGTCCTTCGTGGCCGTCTGGGCGCCGCCCAAGAAGTAGCCGGTAGCAGTAGCCGCTCGGGCGTCGGCTTCGCTTCTCGGACCACTTGTCGGACCGAAGCCTTACGGTTGACGCGTGCGACCTACCACGGACCTCGAACGCAAAGTGGCGCCTTTCGAGGTCGTCAGCCCCTTCCAGCCCAACGGCGACCAGCCGGCGGCCATCGACGACCTCGAGCGCCGCGTCCGCGCCGCGGAGAAGGACGTCGTGCTGCTCGGTGCCACCGGCACGGGCAAGTCGGCGACGACCGCGTGGATGATCGAGCGGCTCCAGCGCCCGACCCTGGTCATGGCGCCCAACAAGACGCTGGCCGCGCAGCTCGCCAACGAGTTCCGCGAGCTCCTGCCGAACAACGCGGTCGAGTACTTCGTCTCGTATTACGACTACTACCAGCCCGAGGCGTACATCGCGCAGACGGACACCTACATCGAGAAGGACTCCTCCATCAACGAGGAGGTCGAGCGGCTGCGGCACTCGACCACCAACTCGCTGCTGACCCGCCGCGACGTCGTCGTGGTGGCGTCCGTCTCCTGCATCTACGGCCTCGGCACCCCGCAGGAGTACGTCGACCGCATGGTGCCGCTCAAGGTCGGCGAGGAGATCGACCGCGACGCGCTGCTGCGGCGCTTCGTGGACATCCAGTACGCGCGGAACGACGTCGCGTTCACGCGCGGCACCTTCCGGGTCCGCGGCGACACGATCGAGATCTTCCCGGTCTACGAGCAGCTCGCGGTCCGCATCGAGATGTTCGGCGACGAGATCGAGTCGCTGATGACGCTGCACCCGCTGACCGGCGAGGTGGTGACCAACGACGAGCAGCTGTACGTCTTCCCGGCCACCCACTACGTCGCCGGCGCCGAGCGCATGGAGCGCGCGATCTCCGGCATCGAGAAGGAGCTGGCCGGGCAGCTGGAGCGGTTCGAGAAGCAGGGCAAGCTGCTGGAGGCCCAGCGGCTGCGCATGCGCACGACGTACGACATCGAGATGATGCGGCAGATCGGCACCTGCTCGGGCATCGAGAACTACTCGCGGCACATCGACGGCCGCGAGGCCGGCAGCGCGCCGAACACGCTGCTCGACTACTTCCCCGAGGACTTCCTGCTGGTCATCGACGAGTCGCACCAGACGGTGCCGCAGATCGGCGCGATGTACGAGGGCGACGCGTCGCGCAAGCGGAACCTGGTCGACCACGGCTTCCGGCTGCCGTCCGCGATCGACAACCGCCCGCTGAAGTGGGAGGAGTTCCTGGAGCGCGTCGGGCAGACGGTCTACCTGTCCGCGACGCCCGGGCCGTACGAGCTGTCGCGCGGCAACGGCGTCGTCGAGCAGGTCATCCGCCCGACCGGCCTGATCGACCCGGAGGTCGTGGTCAAGCCGACCGAGGGCCAGATCGACGACCTCGTCGACGAGATCCGCAAGCGCGCCGAGCGCGACGAGCGCGTGCTGGTGACCACGCTCACCAAGAAGATGTCCGAGGACCTGACCGACTACCTCCTCGAACTGGGCATCCGGGTGCGCTACCTGCACAGCGACATCGACACGCTGCGCCGCATCGAGCTGCTGCGCGAGCTGCGGCTGGGCGAGTTCGACGTGCTGGTCGGCATCAACCTGCTGCGCGAGGGCCTGGACCTGCCCGAGGTGTCGCTCGTGGCGATCCTGGACGCCGACAAGGAGGGCTTCCTGCGCTCCGGCACGTCGCTGATCCAGACCATCGGCCGCGCGGCGCGCAACGTGTCCGGACAGGTGCACATGTACGCGGACCGCATCACTCCGTCGATGGAAAAAGCGATCGACGAGACGAACCGCCGCCGCGACAAGCAGATCGCCTACAACGAGGCACACGGCATCGACCCGCAGCCGCTGCGCAAGAAGATCGTCGACATCCTCGACATGATCGCGCGCGAGGACGCGGACACGCAGGAGCTGATGGCGGGCGGCAAGGGGCGTGCCAAGGCCCCGGTCCCCACCGCGGGACGCAACCTGCCGGATGCCAAGAACATGCCGGCCGCGGACCTCACGGACCTGATCGCCCAGATGACCGAGCAGATGCACGCGGCGGCGTCCGAGTTGCAGTTCGAACTGGCCGCCCGGCTCCGCGACGAGGTGGGTGAACTGAAGAAGGAACTGCGCGGCATGAAGGCCGCCGGAATGGCGTGATGCGGCGCGGGACGCGCCGCGGCGGCGCCTGACGGGTGCGCCGCCCGCGTACCCGGGCCGAGTCAGGAAGATTGCCCGCTTCGGGGGACCGGGAACCGTCTACCAGGCGAACTGGTCCACAACAGAGGGAACGACCCGTCGAATCGAAACGTCATGAACGATAGGTTCGTCACCGGATGGGCCCCCTGGTCGACTTCCCTGACGGGAGGTCCGGCAGGGGACTACGCTGCGGGCGCGAGGCCGCGTGCCGCGGGACAAGCTTTGTGAGGGGAGACATCACAGTGTCCGTCAACATGGTCAAGGGTCAGCGCCTGTCGCTCGAAAAGCAGGGTGGCGGCCAGCTGACCCTGGTCCGGATGGGCCTGGGCTGGGACGCGATCAAGAAGAAGGGTCTGTTCGGCAGCCGGGAGCGCGACATCGACCTGGACGCCTCCTGCGTCCTGTTCGCGGACCAGCAGCCGGTCGACGCCGTCTACTTCGGCCACCTGGTCAGCGACGACGGCTCGATCCGCCACACCGGCGACAACCTGACCGGCGCCGGCGACGGCGACGACGAGTCGATCATCGTCGACCTGACCCGCGTCCCGGTGCACGTGACGCAGATCATCTTCACGGTGAACTCGTTCCAGGGACAGACCTTCCAGGAGGTCGATAACGCGTTCTGCCGCATCGTCGACGAGACCAACGGGCAGGAGCTCGCCCGTTACACCCTCTCCGGCGGTGGCCCGAACAACGCCCAGATCATGGCGAAGCTGTACCGCCACGGCGACGGGTGGAAGATGACCGCCATCGGTGAGCCGGCCAACGGCCGTACCTTCACCGAGCTCATGCCGGCCCTGGCCGCGCACCTGTAAGCGAGAAGCCGGTAGTCCGAAACGGGCCGGGGCCACGGTCGACACAGTGGCTCCGGCTCGTGCGGTTCCGTCCCTCGGGGGGCGGGGAGGGGAACGCGCGCACGATGAGTGAGCGAAGCGAGCGAATTCAGATGGGGTGTGCGTTTCGCGCAAGCGGCGCCGACCGTCAGGGAGGTGCGGCATGAGTGCTGAACTCGTCCGCGGCCAGAACCTGCCGCTGCCGCAGCCGCAGGCCGCCGTCGACATCACCGCCCACAGCCCGGTCGAACTCGTCGCCGTGCTGCTCGACGAGAGCCTGAAGGTCCGCGACGACGGCGACGTGCTCCAGCGCGACGGCCGCGCGGTGGCCGGTGTGTCGGTGCGCCCCCAGGGCGTCGACGTGGACCTGGCGGCACTCCCCGCCGAGGTCGACCGGGTGATCATCGCGGCGACCGTCGAAGGCGGCGGAGTCGACCGCTTCGGTGCCGTGGCCGCCCCCGTCGTGCGCGTCGCGTCCGGCGGCGCGCCGGTCGCCGCGTTCACCATCACCGACCTGGGTAGCGAGCGCGCGATCCAGACCGTCGAGCTGTACCGTCGGCAGGGCGCGTGGAAGGTACGCGCCGTGGGCCAGGGGTACGACGGCGGCCTCGATGCGCTGCTGCGCGACGTGGGCGTCGAAATGCGCGCCCCGATCGTGGACCGCGTACGCACGCTCCTCGCCGGTCCGGGTGCGCCCGCGCACAGCGCCGCGAACACCCCCGGCCCCGCGGCCCCGCAGTCGTCCGGGCAGGCGTCCGGGCGGCCCGACGCGGAGCCGGTCGCGCCGCTCGCCGGATTCCCGTCCGCACCGTCGCCGGCGCCGTCCACCGCGGGCCTGAGCGACGCGCAGCGGGAGGCGGCCGCGCTGGAGGCGCGCCGCCAGGTCGAGCGCCTGTACGAGCAGGTGTGGGGGATCTTCGAGGACGCCGCACGGTCCGCCGCGTCGTACCGCTCGTCGGTCGGCTATGCCGACAACAGGCTCGACAAGGACCTGGAGGACGTGCTGAACGACCCGGCCGCGCGTACCTCGCCCGCCGGCCTGGCGCAGCAGGACGCGGCGCGCGCGAAGCACCGTGAGCTGATCGAGCGCGCGCGTGCCGGGCTGGACAAGGACTCCGCCCAACTGGCGGCCGAGGTCGCCCAGTTGGAGCCGAAGCTGCCGCCGGAGATGGCGCGCTGGGACTCCCCGGCGTGGGCCGGGTGGCGGGCGCCCGAGGACACCGCGCTGGCGATGCGCCTCGGCGACCTGCACCTGCCGGAGAACCCGCAGCTGCGGATCCCCATGGTGCTGCGGCTGCCGATGGAGCGCGGGCTGTGGATCGACAACGGCGCGTCCGGCGTGGACGGCGACGTGGCCGGGGTCGCGGACGAGGCGGTGCGGGCCCGGTCGACCGAGCTCGCGGTGACGCTGTCCGCGCGCATGCTGTCGGCGTTCCCGGTCGGCGACCTGAAGCTGCATGTCGTGGACCCGGAGGGCAAGGGTGCGGCGGCGGGCCCGTTCGCGCCGCTGGCCGCCAGCGGGCTGCTCGTCGGCCCCGCGGCGACCACCGCCCCCGAGGTGTCGGCGATGATGTCGCGGCTGATGGACCGTGTCGAGCTGGCGCGCATGGCTTTGGAGAGCGGCGCGACGGACTCGCTGCCGGAGCACATCGACTTCAGCCGCCAACTGCTGGTCGTGCACGGCTTCCCGTACGGCTTCGACGACCGTACGGTGACGCAGCTGCGGCACCTGGTCGAGGAGGGGCCGCGGGTCGGCGTGCACGTGATGGTGGTCGGGAGCCGGGCGGACGCGCAGTCGTTCGGCCCGCTGCTCGACCCGCTGTGGCGGGCGATGCTGCGGCTGACGCCGATCCCCGAGGACCACATCGCGGACCCGTGGGTCGGCCACGCGTGGACGTACACGCCCGATCTGCCCTCGGACGGCACCGGCGTCACGCAGACGCTGCTGACATGGGTCGCGTCGAGCGCGGCGGGCGGCCGCTGACAGACCGGCGGTTCGCATCGGACATGCGGCGGGGCGGGACCGGACAGGTCCCGCCCCGCCGCACGTGTGTGCGGCATCTCCCCGCCCCTTACGGGTGGTTCGGCACGGTTGCCGCCGACCGGGCGGCTCGGCGCCGCTAGGGTGAGCGTGGTCACCGCACCAGGCCGTGGGCCGCCGCGGTGCCCTGGCTGTCGGACGAACCCCTCGGAGTGCAAAGCGTGTTCTCGTATGCCGGCGTGCCCGGGCCCCGTAGTGCGGACGGTCCGGGCGGGGTGGTCGACGTCGCGGAACTGGAGTTCGCGGTGGTGGACCTGGAGACCACGGGCTTCTCGCCGGGGCGCGGGGACCGCATCGTCGAGATCGGCGTCGTGCGGGTCGGCGGCGACGGGCGGGTGCTGCGCGAGTGGACGACCCTGGTCGACCCGGGCCGCGGTGTCGGCGCCACGCAGGTCCACCGCATCACGGCGCAGGACGTCGTGGGGGCGCCCCGATTCGCGGACATCGCGGGGGAGTTGGCGGCGCTGCTGGCCGGCGCGGTCGTGGTGGCGCACAACGCCCCGTTCGAACAACGGTTCCTGGAGGCGGAGTTCGCGGCGTCGGGGATCGGCATGCCGACCGTTCCGGCGCTGTGCACGATGCGCCTGGCGAAGGCGGTCGGCCTCGACCTGGCGGACCACAAGCTCGGCACCTGCTGCGCGCACTTCGGCCTGGAGTTCCCGGACGCGCACGCCGCGCTCGCGGACGCGCGGGTGACGGCGCGGCTGCTGCCGCTGCTGCTGGCGAGTGCGGGGGCGCCGGGGCTGGTGCTGGGGGCGCGGCCGTGCGACGTGCCCGTGTACCCGGCGTACCGGGGGCGCCTGCGGCCGAGGCGCGGCTTCGAGCCGGTGGAGGCGGGCCGGGCCTGAGCCCCGGGAGCCCGGATCCGGGCTCCCGGCCGGGTGAAGCACGCCACACATTGCCACGAAAAGGTAAAGGCTTACTTGGTCTTTACTTTACCTTCTGGCATGCTGGGTCACATCGGAGGGGAGTATTCCCCCACGGCACAGTCGTCAGTACGACATATCGGCCTGCGTCCCTATGGCGTAGCGAGAACGATATGTCCGGCCTGCCGGTCCGGGTGGCCCACCATGGCGTCCGGGCGGAAGAGACCTCCGGCATCGACGCACCCTGCCACGTCTGCCGGAGGCATTTGTGGATGTTTCGCTGACCACCTGGATCGTGACCATCGTGGTCCTGCTCGCACTCGTGGGCGTGGACCTGCTCATCAACCGCAAACCCCACGAGGTGACGCTCAAAGAGGCGTCGCTGTGGGGCATCTTCTGGGTCGCCCTCGCCGTCGTCTTCGGCATCGGCATCTGGCTCTTCACCGACGCCCAGTACTCGGGTGAGTTCTTCGCGGGCTTCATCACCGAGAAATCGCTCAGCGTCGACAATTTGTTCGTGTTCGTCCTGATCATGAGCAAGTTCGCGGTGCCGCCCCAGTACCAGCAGCGCGTCCTGCTGATCGGCATCGTCATCGCGCTCGTCCTGCGCGGCATCTTCATCGGCCTCGGCGCCGCCGTCGTGTCGGCGTTCTCGTGGGTCTTCTTCATCTTCGGCGCGTTCCTCATCTGGACCGCGTGGAAGCTGATCAAGGAGGCGAGGTCCGACGAGGAGGAGGAGTTCGAGGAGAACGCCGTCCTCCGCTGGGTCGAGAAGGTCGCCCCGACGACGAAGGAGTACCGGGGTACGAAGCTCCTCGTGAAGGAGCACGGCAAGCGCTTCGTGACGCCGATGCTGATCGTCATGATCGCGGTCGGCACCACCGACGTGCTCTTCGCGCTGGACTCGATCCCGGCCATCTTCGGCCTCACGCAGGAGCCGTACATCGTCTTCACCGCCAACGCGTTCGCGCTGATGGGTCTGCGGCAGCTGTACTTCCTCATCGGCGGGCTGCTCAAGAAGCTGGTCTACCTGTCGTACGGCCTGTCCGTGATCCTCGGCTTCATCGGCGTGAAGCTGGTGTTCGAGGCACTGCACGGCCAGGGCGTGCACGTTCCGGAGATCGGCATCCCGCTCTCGCTGGGCTTCATCGTCGTGACGCTCGCCGTCACCACGGTGCTCAGCCTCCGCAAGTCCAAGAAGGACGCCGAGGCCGAGGCCGCAGCCGCGCCGGAGGAGGACCCGGAACTGGAGTCGGCCGAGAAGCAGTGACGAGCCGGCTGAGGTAGCGCAAAGAGGTGGCGGGATTCCGATGGTGGAATTCCGCCACCTGCTACGTTGACGCCCGTGTCATGTTCTCCGGATAATTCGGATACTTCGGTTTCTGCGCTGCTGCCGTCCGCCCGGAATTCCCCCGAGGCGGCATTTGCGGCCGGCGTCCTGCGGCCCACCGCGCGGACCGGCCCTGTCGTGGCCGGGGTCGGAACCGCGGTCCCGCCGACCTCGTACACCCAGCACGAACTGGTCGACCTCTTCGGCGTCACCGACGAGCGCGCGGTCCGCTTCTTCCTCAACGGCGGCATCGAGCGCCGCCACCTGACGCTCCCCGAAGGCAGCGTCGACAAGGAGACCCGCCACCTGGATCTCGCCGGGCGCGCACTGCGCGCGGCGGCCGACGACGCCGGCCTCGCGCCCGCCGACCTCGGCTACCTCGCGGTCGTGACCAGCACCGGCTTCATGGTCCCGGGGCTCAGCGCGCGCGTCATGGCCTCGCTCGGCATGGACCCGACGGCGAGCCGCGTCGACGTCGTGGGCATGGGGTGCAACGCGGGGCTCAACGCCCTTGGCCCGCTGGCCGCGTGGGCGCAGGCGCACCCCGGCCGCCCCGCCGCGCTCGTGTGCGTCGAGTCCTTCTCGGGCGCGTTCGTCCACGACGGCTCGCTCGGCGCGGCCGTGGTCAACAGCCTCTTCGGCGACGGGGCCGCGGCACTGGTCCTGTGCGGCGACACCCAGCCGGGGCGACCCGCCGCCGAAGGCCCGAGGCTGCTGGACTTCGCGAGTCTTCTGGTGCCGGACGCGATCGAGGCCATGCGCGTCGAATGGGACGCCTCCGAAGGCAAGCGCCGCTTCATCCTGGAACGCGACGTGCCGCGCGTGGTGGCCGAGTACGCCGGATCGGTGGTCGACCGCTTGACCGCGGCCAACGGCATCACCCGCGACGACATCGCCCACTGGTGCGTGCATTCGGGCGGCAAAAAGGTCGTCGAGGCAGTGCGCACAGGTCTCGGCCTGAAGGACGGCGACCTGCGGAACACAACGGGCATACTGCGCGATTTCGGAAACGTATCGAGCGGTTCGTTCCTTTTCTCCCTGGAGCGGCTGCGCGCCGAGCGAATCGCCGAAAAGGGGGAATTCGCGATAATGATGGCGATGGGCCCCGGAACCACCATGGAAACCGCATTGCTGCGGTTCTGACGGTATTCCCGGTCCGAGGCCCCGCCCGCGTCACCAGCCGCGGGCGCGCCACTCCGCGAGGCTCGGGCGCTCGGCGCCGAGCGTCGTGTCGTTGCCGTGGCCCGGGTACACCCAGGTCTCGTCCGGCAGCCGCCCGAAGATCTTCTCCTCGACCCCGTCGATGAGCGTGCGGAACGCCGCGTCGTCGCCGAACGTGTTGCCCACGCCGCCCGGGAACAGGCAGTCGCCGGTGAACAGGTGCGGGTGGCCCTGCGGGTCGTCGTAGACCAGGGCGATGCTGCCCGGCGTGTGGCCGACCAGGTGGATCGCGGACAGCTCCACGCGGCCGACGGTGACGGTGTCGCCGTCCGCCAGCAGGCGGTCGGTCGGCACCGGGATCTCCTCGGCGTCGAAGCGCCCGGCCAGCGTGGTCGCGCCGGTGGCCGCCACGACGGCGTCGAGCGCCTGCCAGTGGTCGGCGTGCCGGTGGGTGGTCAGCACCTGGCCGAGGCCGTCCGAGAACAGCGTCAGGAGGGTCTCCGGGTCGTTGGCCGCGTCGATGAGCAGCTGCTCGCCGGTCGCGCGGCAGCGCAGCAGGTAGCAGTCGTTGTCGTACGGGCCGACCGCCACCTTGGTGATGATCAGATGGGGCAGTTCGCGGACCGCCGGAGTGCCGCCGACCTTGACCGAGCCGTGATACGTCGTCATGGCTCCATCCTCCCGCTCGGCGCCGGTCCGCTCCAGACCGGTCACAGCCAGGCGGGCAGCGGCGGCAGCGCGCCCGCCGGCTCCATCACCAGGCCGTCGCCGCCGGTACGCCCGATCAGCCACGCCAGCAGCGTCCGCCGCCGCCCCGAGACCACCGCGACGGGCTGGTGGTCCTCCGGCCCGATCGCCAGCCTGCGCCCGGAGTCCTCGTCGTGCAGCAGCAGCGGCACGGTGTCCGGCCGCCCCCGGAACGACGCCGCGGCGTCCAGCAGTTCGCGCGTCGCGAAGTCGCCGGGCCAGTGCGCCGGGGTCCACCCCGCGTTCAGGTCCACATGGTGGATGTAGAGCTCGCGGATGCGCTTGTACGGCAGCTGCACGGCGGCGAACTCGCGCCCGTCGGGTCCCGCGACCTTCGCCCCCCACGCGGCCGGCGACATCGCCTCCAGCGTGTCGTTCAGGCGCGCGGACGCGGTCCGCAGGTCCGCGAGCACCTCCTCGGGCGGGCGGTGCGCACCCGCCTCGATCGCCGCGTCGCGGGCGTTGCCCGGCCCGTACATCGGCGTCGGCACGCCGGTGCCCGCCCAGTGCGCGAGGTTGCCCAGCGCGTCGGCGTTGCGGGCGAGGTGGCTCAGAACGTGCGCCCGCGACCATCCCGCGAGCAGCGACGGCCCCGCCATGCGCGCCGCGTCGAGCCGCTCCGCGGTGTCCAGGACCTGCGCGGTCGCGGCGCCGATCTCGTCCACCAGGGCGGCGGGGTCGAACCCGTCCGTGGTCAAGCGTCCCTCCCGAGAACCTGCGGCGGAGCCGGAGTACCGGCTCTGGGCCGAGTCTGCGCCGACGGTGCGCGGCCCCCTGGCGCTGTCGGCACGCCCCGACCGTATCGGCTGGGAAGGCCGCCGGGCGAGCGCTTCGCGCCACCCGGGCCGCCGCCCGCCGCGGCGCGAAAACCTCGCACGATCGAGTGAATCGCCCCACGGTCGAGCCGTAATCGAATACGTGTGCGATAGCCTGGCGCCCGCTGAAGGGGAACAAACGCGGGCCCCGGGCCGCTTACGATGGCTGGGGGACAGAGTCCGGGGTAATGCCTGCCAAGGGCCCGCAACCAGCCTGGGGCGCTCACCCGCGCCTCCGGCAGGACGTCCGATGCGCTCACATGCCGACCGCCCCGTGAGCCGCCAAAGAGCTGTTGAAGGGTTTCGAGTCTCCAGTGGCCGACCGTCTCATCGTCCGTGGCGCGCGCGAGCACAACCTCAAGGATGTCTCCCTCGACCTCCCGCGCGACGCGCTCATCGTCTTCACCGGGCTCTCCGGTTCCGGCAAGTCGTCGCTGGCCTTCGACACGATCTTCGCCGAGGGCCAGCGCCGCTACGTCGAGTCGCTGTCGTCGTACGCCCGCCAGTTCCTCGGCCAGATGGACAAGCCCGACGTCGACTTCATCGAGGGCCTGTCGCCCGCGGTGTCGATCGACCAGAAGTCCACCAACCGCAACCCGCGCTCGACGGTCGGCACCATCACCGAGGTCTACGACTACCTGCGCCTGCTCTTCGCGCGCATCGGCCACCCGCACTGCCCGCAGTGCGGCCGGCCGATCTCGCGGCAGAGCCCGCAGCAGGTCGTCGACCGCGTGCTGGAGCTCGACGAGGGCACCCGCTTCCAGGTGCTCGCGCCGGTCGTGCGCGAGCGCAAGGGCGAGTTCGTCGACCTCTTCGCGCAGCTCCAGTCGCAGGGCTACAGCCGCGCCCGCGTCGACGGCCAGGTCGTCCAGCTGACCGAGCCGCCCAAGCTGAAGAAGCAGGAGAAGCACACCATCGAGGTGGTCGTCGACCGCCTCGCGGTCAAGTCGTCGGCCAAGCGCCGCCTGACCGACTCGGTGGAGACCGCGCTGCGGCTCGGCAACGGCATGGTCGTGCTCGACTTCGTCGACCTGCCCGAGGACGACGAGAACCGCGAGCGGATGTACTCGGAGCACCTCTACTGCCCGTACGACGACCTGTCGTTCGAGGAGTTGGAGCCCCGCTCGTTCTCCTTCAACTCGCCTTTCGGCGCGTGCCCCGACTGCACCGGCATCGGCACCCGCATGGAGGTCGACCCGGAGCTCGTCGTCCCCGACCCGGAGAAGACCCTCGACGAGGGGGCCCTCGCGCCGTGGTCCAGCGGCCACGCGAGCGAGTACTTCGGACGGCTGATCGACGCCCTCGCCGACGCCCTCAGCTTCCGCACCGACGTGCCGTGGAACGGCCTCCCGCTGCGCGCGCGCAACGCGCTGCTCAACGGGCACAAGACGCAGATCGAGGTGCGCTACAAGAACCGGTACAACCGGGAGCGCGCGTACACGACCGCCTTCGAGGGCGCGATCCCGTTCATCGTGCGCCGCCACTCCGAGGCCGAGTCGGACAGCAGCCGCGAGCGCTTCGAGGGCTACATGCGGCAGGTGCCGTGTCCGACCTGCGAGGGCACCCGCCTCAAGCCGATCGTGCTGGCCGTCACCGTCGCCGAGAAGTCCATCGCCGACGTCGCCGCGATGTCGATCAGCGACTGCGCCGACTTCCTCGGCGCGATCCGGCTGACCGCCCGCGAGAAGAAGATCGCCGAGCGCGTGCTCAAGGAGGTCAACGAGCGGCTGCGCTTCCTGGTCGACGTCGGCCTCGACTACCTGTCGCTCAACCGCGCCGCGGGCACCCTGTCCGGCGGCGAGGCGCAGCGCATCCGGCTCGCCACCCAGATCGGCTCCGGCCTGGTCGGCGTGCTGTACGTGCTGGACGAGCCGTCCATCGGGCTGCACCAGCGCGACAACCACCGGCTCATCGAGACCCTGGTCCGGCTGCGCGACATGGGCAACACGCTCATCGTCGTCGAGCACGACGAGGACACCATCCGGGTCGCGGACTGGGTCGTCGACATCGGCCCCGGCGCGGGCGAGCACGGCGGCCGGGTCGTGCACTCGGGGCCGTACAAGGACCTGCTGAAGAACAAGGAGTCGCAGACCGGCGCGTACCTGTCGCGGCGCAAGGAGATCGCGACGCCGACCGAGCGGCGCGTACCGGACAAGAAGCGGCGCCTCGTCGTGCACGGCGCGCGCGAGCACAACCTGCGCGACGTCACGGTCGGGTTCCCGCTGGGCACCTTCACCGCGATCACGGGTGTCTCGGGCTCCGGCAAGTCGACGCTGGTCAACGACATCCTCTACACGCACCTCGCGCGCGAGCTGAACGGCGCCCGCTCGGTGCCGGGCCGGCACACGCGCATCACCGGAACGGACCTGGTGGACAAGGTCGTCCACGTCGACCAGGGGCCGATCGGCCGCACGCCGCGGTCGAACCCGGCGACGTACACCGGTGTGTTCGACCACGTGCGCAAACTGTTCGCCGAGACGCAGGAGGCGAAGGTGCGCGGCTACCTGCCGGGCCGCTTCTCCTTCAACGTCAAGGGCGGCCGCTGCGAGAACTGCGCGGGCGACGGCACCATCAAGATCGAGATGAACTTCCTGCCGGACGTCTACGTCCCGTGCGAGGTGTGCCACGGCGCGCGCTACAACCGCGAGACGCTCGAAGTGCACTTCAAGGGCAAGAACATCGCCGAGGTGCTGGACATGCCGATCGAGGAGGCCGGCGAGTTCTTCGAGGCGGTCCCCGCGATCGCGCGGCACCTCAGGACGCTGAACGACGTCGGGCTCGGGTACGTCCGGCTCGGCCAGCCCGCCACCACGCTCTCCGGCGGCGAGGCGCAGCGCGTCAAGCTCGCCTCCGAGCTCCAGCGCCGCTCGACCGGGCGTACCGTCTACGTGCTCGACGAGCCCACCACGGGCCTGCACTTCGAGGACATCCGCCGGCTGCTCGGCGTGCTGACCTCGCTGGTGGACAAGGGCAACACGGTGCTGGTGATCGAGCACAACCTCGACGTCATCAAGACGGCGGACTGGGTGGTCGACCTCGGACCCGAGGGCGGCAGCGGCGGCGGCATGGTCATCGCCGAGGGCAGCCCCGAGGAGGTCGCGGACGTCGCGGAGAGCCACACCGGCAAGTTCCTCCGCGAGATCCTCGCCGACCGGCTCTGACCGGCCCTGACCGGCCCGAGCGGGCACGCTCCAAAGGCACCGGCCCCTGGGGCCGGTGCCTTGTCCGGGCTCCGACCACCCGATGGGATCATGGGGTCGGCCAGGGAACCGACCCCAGACGGAGACACAGACATGAGTGAGCGCAGCGAGCGAATCAATTGGGGGATGCGTTTCGCGAATGCGGCCGCCGAGCGCAGCGAGGTGGCGGCATGAGTGCTACGACCCCCAACTTCCCGGAGTCCGCACCGGACCGCCGGACCGTGCTGCGCGGCGTGGCCGTCGCCGGTGCGGTGGGAGCCGTGGGCGTACCGCTCGCCGCCTGCACGACCGAGAACTCGGGGGCGCGGGCGGACAGCCCGCGCGCGGGCGAGCAGGGCCCGGTGACCATCGGCAAGGTCCCGGACATCTCGGTGGGCGCCGGTAAGGTCTTCGAGGACTCACGGGTCGTGGTCACGCAGCCGGCGAAGGGCGTCTACAAGGCGTTCGACGCGCGGTGCCCGCACCAGGGCTGCCTGGTCAAGAAGGTCGAGCAGGGCGTCATCAACTGCCCGTGCCACGGCAGCCAGTTCGACGTCAACGACGGCTCGGTCGTGCGCGGCCCGGCGAACACGGCGCTGCCGGAGCTGCCGGCCAAGGTCGTCGACGGGGACATCGTCGTCGGCTGACGCACGCCCCGCGGGCCGCCGCGGGACAGCAGGACCGCACAGACGAGAGGACCGAGGGAGCAGATGGCCGACCCGGCAACGTACCGCCCCAAGCCGGGCGAGATCCCCAACAGCCCCGGCGTGTACCGGTTCCGGGACGCGCACGGGCGGGTCGTGTACGTCGGCAAGGCCAAGAACCTGCGGCAGCGCCTGTCGTCGTACTTCCAGGATCTGGCGGGACTGCACCCGCGCACCCAGACGATGGTCACCACGGCCGCGTCCGTGGAGTGGACCGTCGTCGGCACCGAGGTCGAGGCGCTGCAGCTGGAGTACTCCTGGATCAAGGAGTACGACCCGCGCTTCAACGTGAAGTACCGCGACGACAAGAGCTATCCGAGCCTCGCCGTCACGCTCAACGAGGAGTTCCCGCGCGTCCAGGTGATGCGCGGGCCGAAGAGGAAGGGCGTGCGGTACTTCGGACCGTACGGCCACGCCTGGGCGATCCGCGAGACCGTCGACCTCCTGCTCCGCGTCTTCCCGGTCCGCACGTGCAGCAACGGCGTCTTCAAGGCCGCCAAGCAGGCCGGACGCCCGTGCCTGCTCGGCTACATCGGCAAGTGCGCGGCCCCCTGCGTGGGGCGGGTCAGCCCCGAGGAGCACCGCGAACTCGCCGACGAGTTCTGCGACTTCATGGCCGGACAGACCGGCCCGTACATCCGCCGGCTGGAACGCGCCATGAAGCAGGCCGCGGTGGACATGGAGTACGAGAAGGCCGCCCGGCTGCGCGACGACATAGGGGCGCTGACCCGCGCGATGGAGAAGAACGCCATCGTGCTCGGCGACGGCACCGACGCCGACGTCATCGCGCTCGCCGACGACGAACTCGAAGCCGCCGTCCAGATCTTCCACGTGCGCGGCGGCCGGGTCCGCGGCCAGCGCGGCTGGGTCGTCGACAAGGTCGAGGACGTCACCCCCGCCGACCTGGTCGAGCACTTCCTCCAGCAGATCTACGGCGACCAGCGCGGCGACGCCGTCCCGCGCGAGGTCCTGGTGCCCGCGATGCCGCCGCAGCCCGAAGCCGTCGCCGAGTGGCTGTGCACGCTGCGCGGCTCGAAGGTGGAACTGCGCGTACCGCAGCGCGGCGACAAGAAGGCGCTCCAGGAGACCGTGCTGCGCAACGCGCAGCAGGCCCTCGTCCTGCACAAGACCCGCCGCGCCGGCGACCTGACCACCCGCTCGCTCGCCCTCCAGGAGATCGCCGACGCGCTCGGCCTGGACACCGCGCCGCTGCGCATCGAGTGCTTCGACATCTCGCACCTCCAGGGCACCGAGGTCGTCGCGTCGATGGTCGTCTTCGAGGACGGCCTGCCGCGCAAGAGCGAGTACCGGCACTTCGCCGTCAAGTCGTTCGAGGGCCAGGACGACGTCCGCGCGATGCACGAGGTGCTGACCCGTCGCTTCCGGCACTACCTCGCCGAGCGCGTGCGCACCGGCGAACCCGAACTGGCCGGGATCGACGAGGCCGAGGCGCCGAGCGGGCCGCTCGACCCGGAGACCGGCAAGCCCAAGCGGTTCGCGTACCCGCCGCAACTCGTCGTCGTGGACGGCGGGCAGCCGCAGGTCGCCGCCGCCAAGCGCGCGCTCGACGAACTCGGCGTCGACGACGTCGCGGTCTGCGGCCTCGCCAAGAAGCTGGAGGAGGTGTGGCTGCCGGGCGAGGACGACCCGGTGGTGCTGCCGCGCAGCAGCGAGGCGCTGTACCTGATGCAGCGCGTGCGCGACGAGGCGCACCGCTTCGCGATCACCTTCCACCGCAAGAAGCGGTCGAAGGCCATGACGGCGAGCGCACTCGACTCCGTGCCGGGTCTTGGGGAGACCCGGCGCAAAGCGGTGCTCGACCACTTCGGCTCGCTGCGCAAGCTGAAGGGCGCCACCGTCGAGCAGGTCATGGAGGTGCCGGGCATCGGCCGGCGGACCGCCGAGAGCATCCTCGGCGCGCTGGCCGGGACCGCCCCGAAGATCGCGGTCAACACCGCGACGGGAGAGATCACCACCGACGCTCCGGATGAGATCGTGGAACCGGATGGTTCTGGTGAAGGAGCACCCGAAGCGGCACCTGAATCAACGTCCGAGGCAGCACCTGAGGCGGCACCGGAATCAGCGCCGCCGCAGGCGCCGCTCGACGCGCGTGAGTGAATCTGCGGGCGTGAAGCAGTGAACGAAGAGTGTGGGTGGGTCCGCCTCGTGCGGACATGAGGGACACTCGGCATCTGCGGGGAACGCCGAGCATGGCAGGTACTCCCTAGGGAGTGTCTTCAAAGTCCCGTCGGATAGCCCGCGGGCCGTGGTGCGTGCGATCGCAAGGCGCGGACCGCAGCTCGGCCTGGGTTTGGCCGTGCAAGGTCCGCAACGCAGCGAGCGTGCGTGCCACGGTTCGCGGGCCCGGCGGGAGTTTGAAGGCACGACCTAGCAGGTGTGGGAAGCAGGAGGAACCGTGAGTAAGCGCAGTGTCACCCAGCGGAGGACGCCGTGAGCGAGGCGGCCGAGGCGGAGGCGGCCGAGGCGAACACGCCCGGCGACGGCACCGGGCCGGCGGCGGGCCCCGGCGGCGAGCCGGAGATCGTGCACGGCATCCCCGAACTGGTGATCATCTCCGGCATGTCCGGTGCCGGGCGTTCCACCGCCGCGAAGGGCCTTGAGGACCTGGGCTGGTTCGTCGTCGACAACCTGCCCCCGTCGCTGATCCCGGCGATGGTCGACCTCGGCGCCCGGACGCAGGGCGCGGTGGCCCGCATCGCCGTCGTCGTGGACGTGCGCGGACGCACGTTCTTCGACGATCTGCGCGAGGCGCTCTCCCAGTTGGAGAGCGCGGCGGTGGTGCGCCGCATCGTGTTCCTGGAGGCCGCGGACGACGCGCTCGTACGCCGTTTCGAGAACGTCCGCCGCCCCCACCCGCTCCAGGGCGACGGCCGCATCGTCGACGGTATCGAGGCCGAGCGCGCGCTGCTGCGCGAGCTGCGCGGCGAGGCCGACCTGGTGATCGACACGACGAACCTCAACGTGCACGAGCTGCGCGCCAAGATGGACGCGCAGTTCGCGGGGTCCAGCGAACCGCGGCTCAAGGCCACGGTCATGTCGTTCGGCTTCAAGTACGGCCTGCCCGTCGACGCGGACCTCGTGGTCGACTGCCGCTTCCTGCCCAACCCGCACTGGATCCCCGAGCTGCGCCCGTTCACCGGCACCGACGAGCCGGTGGCCCGGTACGTCTTCGACCAGCCCGGTGCCAAGGAGTTCCTGGACGGCTACACCGAGTTGCTGCGCATCATCACCGAGGGCTACCGGCGCGAGGGCAAGCGCTACCTGACCCTCGCGGTCGGCTGCACCGGCGGCAAGCACCGCAGCGTGGCGATGGCGGAGCGCCTGGCCAAGCGCATGCAGGAGGACGGTGTCGAGGCCGTCGTGGTGCACCGCGACAAGGGACGCGAGTGATGCCCGCGTGAACAATCTGGCGAGCAACGGTTACCAGTACGCCCGGCACACCGGACCCAAGGTGGTCGCACTCGGCGGCGGCCACGGGCTGTTCGCGTCGCTGTCCGCGCTGCGCAGGCTCACCGACGACCTCACCGCGGTCGTGACCGTCGCCGACGACGGGGGGTCGAGCGGCCGCCTGCGGCGCGACCTCGGCGTGCTGCCGCCCGGCGACCTGCGCATGGCGCTGGCCGCCTTGTGCGGCGACGACGAGTGGGGCAACACGTGGAGCCGGGTGATCCAGCACCGCTTCCGCTGCGAGGGCGACCTCAACGGCCACGCGGTGGGCAACCTGCTGCTGGTCGCGCTGTGGGAACTGCTGGACGACGACCCGGTGGAGGCCTTGCAGTGGATGGGCCGGCTGCTCGGCGCGCACGGCACGGTGCTGCCGATGTCGGCGGTGCCGCTGCACATCGAGGCGGACGTACGCGGCCACGAGCGCGACGCGCCGTCGGAGGTGACGACCGTGCGCGGCCAGCACGCGCTGGCCAAGACGCCCGGCGAGGTGCTGGGCATACGGCTCCAGCCGCAGGACCCGCCGGCCGTCTCGGAGGCGGTGGCCGCGGTACGCGAGGCGGACTGGGTGGTCCTGGGCCCGGGTTCGTGGTTCACCAGCGTGCTGCCGCACCTGCTGGTGCCCGAACTGGCCGCGGCGCTCGTCGAGACGAAGGCCCGCAAGGTGCTGGCCCTCAACCTGGCCCCGCAGCCGGGTGAGACCGACGGGTTCTCGCCCGAGCGGCACTTGGAGGTGCTCGCCGAGCACGCCCCCGGACTGACCTTCGACCTGGTGCTGGGCGACAGCGACCTGGTCGATGACGTGGACGGGCTCGCCAAGGCCGCGGCCGGTCTCGGCGGCCAGGTGCTGCTCACTCCGGTCGCCGTCGGCGACGGCACCCCGCGACACGATCCGGGCCGCCTGGCCGCCGCCTACGGCCGGATCTTCGTTGATCGTGAAAGGATCGCGCCATGGCGATGACGGCAGCAGTTAAAGACGAGCTCAGTCGGCTCCCGGTGACGCGGTCGTGCTGTCGCAAGGCGGAGGTCTCGGCCCTTCTGCGTTTCTCGGGGGGCCTTCACCTGGTGGGCGGACGGATCGTCGTCGAGGCGGAGCTGGACACAGGTGCCGCCGCGCGGCGAGTGCGCAAGGACATCCTCGAGGTGTACGGCCACCAGTCCGACCTTGTGGTCGTGGCGGCGGGCGGTCTGCGGCGTACCAGCAGGTACGTCGTGCGCGTGGCCAAGGACGGCGACCAACTGGCCCGGCAGACGGGCCTGCTCGACGCACGCGGGCGCCCGGTGCGCGGGCTCCCCCCGCAGGTGGTCTCCGGTGCGACGTGCGACGCGGAGGCCGCGTGGCGCGGCGCGTTCCTGGCCCACGGCTCGCTGACCGAGCCCGGGCGTTCGTCGGCTCTGGAGGTGACCTGCCCCGGTTCCGAGGCGGCGCTCGCCCTGGTCGGCGCGGCCCGGCGGCTCGGCATCTCCGCGAAGGCACGCGAAGTGCGGGGCGTGGACCGGGTGGTGGTGCGCGACGGCGACGCGATCGGGGCGCTCCTGACACGCCTGGGCGCGCACGAGAGCGTGCTCGCGTGGGAGGAGCGCCGCATGCGCCGCGAGGTGCGGGCGACAGCGAACCGGCTGGCGAACTTCGACGACGCGAACCTGCGGCGTTCCGCCCGTGCGGCGGTGGCCGCGGGGGCACGTGTGCAGCGGGCCCTGGAGATCCTCGGCGACGAGGTCCCCGAACACCTCGCCGCGGCGGGCAAGCTCCGGCTCGAGCACAAGCAGGCGTCCTTGGAGGAGCTGGGCGGCCTGGCCGACCCGCCGCTGACCAAGGACGCGGTGGCCGGGCGTATCCGCCGCCTGCTGGCGATGGCCGACAAGCGGGCGGGCGACATGGGTATGCCGGGCACGGACGCGAACCTGACCGCGGACATGCTCGTGTCGTAGCCGGCGCACCGCCCACGAGGCCCGGCACGCCCGGGATAAATCAGTCGAAAAGCCGACCGGACGGCAATACGTTGCTCCGGTCGGCTTTTTCGTGCCTGTGTGTTTCACGCCGCGTGCACGACGTACGGACCGCGGGAGAGGACCATGGTGGAGATCCGCACGATCACCGAGGACGAGCTGAGCCAGTGGGGCGTGGCTCTGGACGTGGGGTTCCTGCGGGTCCCGGACCACACCAAGGAGGTCCGCGACCAGTGGGCCGAGCATCTGCGCGACGTCGTGGACCTGGGCCGTACCCAGGCCGCGTTCGACGGTGACGCCATGGTCGGCACGTTCCGCAGCTGGGGCGGCGAGATCACGGTGCCGGGCGGGGCGTACGTCCCGATGAGCGCGATCACCAACGTCACGGTGACCGCGACCCACCGCCGCCGCGGACTGCTGACCCGCATGATGCGCCAGGACCTGGAGGCGTCGGCGGCGCGCGGCGAGGCGCTCGGGATCCTGATCGCCGCCGAGTACAACATCTACGGCCGCTTCGGCTTCGGCGCGGCCACCGACATCTCCACGTACCGGGTCGACCTGTCGCGCACCCGGCTGACCGACGCCGAGCTGTCCCGTCGCGAGGAGGGCGGCCGCGTCGAGATCGTCACGCCGGAGGCGATGGTCGAGCTGGGCCCGAAGATCCACGAGGCGTTCCGGGCGCGCACTCCGGGGGCGATCACCCGGCAGCCGTTGTGGTGGCCGCTGTACACCGGGGTACGCAAGCGCCCGGGCGGGCGCGGCAGCGAGAACCGCTTCTACGCGGTCTACCGGGACCCGTCCGGGGCGCCGACCGGCTATCTCGCGTACCGCGTCGACGAGGTCTGGGAGGACTTCCTGCCGAAGGCCACCCTGCACGCCGACCAGGTGATCGGCGCGACGCGCGCGGCCGAGGCGGCGCTGTTGGACTTCGCGACGCAGGTGGACTACGTGGTGCGGATCAGCGCGGGGGAGCGGGCCGGCGACGACCCGCTGCCGCTGCGCTTCACCGATCCGCGCGCGGTGACCTGGGACAGCGCCCGCGACTTCGTGTGGGTGCGGATCCTGGACGTGCCGACGGCGCTGGCCGCGCGGACCTACGAGGTGGCCGGCTCCCTGGTGGTCGAGGTCGAGGACGAACTGGGGTACGCGGCGGGCCGGTTCAAGCTGGAGGGCGGCCCGTCCGGGGCGGTCTGCGCGGCGACCGACGAGCCCGCGCAGCTGCGCCTCGACGTGGGCGTCCTCGGCGCGCTGTACCTGGGCGGCAATTCGGCGGTCCGGCTCGGCGAGGCGGGCGCCGTCACCGAGCTGGTGCCCGGCTCGCTGGCCGTCGCCGAGGTGATGTTCCGCACCGCGCGGGCCCCTTGGTGCCCCGACTGGTTCTGACCTGCCGCCCAGCCAACTGATCGTTATACGGACACTGATGACCGTCCAGCGGTTTTCCGTTTCGCCTTGTCCGGGATAGGGATTCCCGTACCATGCGAAACGCGTGTAGCACGGCGGGTCTCCGGCATCACCAATAGCCCCCGGGAACAAGGGGGTTGGCGAAGGGGCCCGCCGCGCTCCATCCCCACGCGCCTGCCCACTCACATCAGGGGGTTGAGTGAGACGCACAAAGGGTTCCCTCAGGTCTACGCGCATCGCCGGTATCGGGCTCGCAGCCATCTCGCTGGTCGTCGGCACAATGTCGGCGATGCCGGGGGCACAGGCGGCTGAAGAGGCCGACTCCTCCTTCCCGATCGTCACCCAGGTTGCGGACGTCAAACTGCCGCAGTCCGGTGAGGCGGGGAAGAAGGCGTACCTGGTGACGTTCGAAGCCCAGGACGCGGCAAAGGTCTTCGCTCTGGGCATCGACCGCACCGAGACGCCCATGAACAGCACGCCGGACGGCAAGGTGGCCGCCGAGCTGGTGCTGTCCGAGGCGGAGGCGGCGAAGCTCACCAAGTCCGGCGTCAACGTCCAGGTCCGCGGCAACCAGTCCGCGGCCGGCGCCCGGTCCGCCACCGCGGCCGACGGCGTCTACAAGCGCTACGCCGGCGAGGACGGCCTGGCCGCCGAACTGCTGGAGATATCCAAGGCCAATCCGAGCATCACCAAGCTGGTGTCCATCGGCAAGACGTCGCTCGGCCAGGACATCCTCGCCATCAAGGTGAGCAAGGACGCCAAGAGCAAGCGGGACGGCGACAAGCCGCCCGTCGTGTACATGTCCAACCAGCACGCCCGCGAGTGGATCACGCCGGAGATGAACCGCCGGCTCCTGCACTACTACGTCGACGGGTACAAGAGCGGCGACCAGGAGATCAAGAAGATCGTCAACTCCACCGAGCTGTGGTTCGTGCTCTCCGCGAACCCGGACGGCTACGAGTGGACCTGGCAGCCCGAGCAGCGCCAGTGGCGCAAGACCCTGCGCGACAACGACAACAACGGCGTGATCACCAGCGCCGACGGCGTCGACCCCAACCGCAACTTCTCGTACAAGTGGGGCTACGACAACGAGGGTTCGTCGCCCGACCCGTTCAACGAGACGTACCGCGGCACCGGCCCCAACTCCGAGCCGGAGACCAAGGCGATCGACGCCCTGATGGCGAAGATCGACCCGCGCTTCGTGGTCAACTACCACTCCGCCGCGCAGCTGCTGCTGTACGGCGTGGGCTGGCAGGTCTCCACGCCGAGCCCGGACGACCACATCGCCAAGGCCCTCGCGGGCGACCACAACACCCCCGCGATCCCGGGCTTCGAGTCGCAGCTCGGCGCCGCGCTCTACACCACCAACGGTGAGACCGACGGCTTCGTCGACGTCGAGCACGAGGGCGTCGCGTTCACGCCGGAGATGTCGACCTGCGAGACCGCGTCGAACTGGGACCCGAACGACGCCTGGGACCCGGACGCGTGCGAGAGCATCTTCACCTTCCCGGACGACGAGACGCTGATCCAGCGCGAGTTCGTCAACAACATCCCGTTCGCGCTGTCCGTCGCCAAGTCGGCGCCGCAGCCGGACGAGCCGGTGTCGTCGATCGGCTGGACCGCGCCCGACCTGGCGATCCACAAGTTCGACACGTCGTACGCGGAGAAGGGCGACGAGCAGGAGGTCGCCGTCGACGCGAAGCAGAAGCTGTCCGACGTGAAGATCAACTACAAGGTCAACGGCGGCAAGACGAAGACCGACGGCGTCCAGCGCTGGGACGGCGGTGAGAAGTACGGCACCGAGGACGGCAAGGCCTGGTACCGCCAGTACCGCGGATCCGTCGACAACAGCAAACCCGGCGACAGCGTCGAGGTCTGGTACACGGCCAAGAAGCCCGGCAAGGGCAAGGTCGAGTCCGAGCACTTCACCTACAAGGTCGCGACCAACGTCGAGCCGGGCGCCGACGTCCTCGTGATCGCGAACGAGGACTACAAGGGCGTCAACCCGACGTACCCGGCGGGCACCAACGCGCCCAAGTACGCGAACGAGTACCTGGACGCGGTCCGGGCGGGCGGCCACAAGCCCGCGCTGTGGGACGTCGACCAGCAGGGCGTGCCCGACGCCCTCGGCGTGCTCGGCCACTTCAAGGCGGTGGTCTGGTACCTGGGCGACAACCGGCTGACGCAGGACGCGGCCGACGAGTTCGTGCCGGTGGGCGGCGGCCCGACCCTGGTGCCCGACTCGCAGGTGGCCGACCGGGCGTTCCAGCTCACCATGGAGGTGCGCGACTACCTCAACGAGGGCGGCAAGCTCCTCTACTCCGGTGAGACGACGGCGTACTACGGTCCGCTGCGCGGCGTGAACGGCGGCGGCATCTACTACGGCCTCAAGGGCGAGCCCCAGACGCCGTGCCGGATCACCACCAGCTACCGGGACGACTGCGAGATCCTGTCGGACGACTTCACGCAGTACTACCTCGGCGCCTACGACCGCGGTTCGGTCAACGGCGTCAACGGCATCGTCGGCACCCAGCCCCCGCTGGCCGGCGTGAACGTCGGGCTGCCGGGCACCGCGAGCAACCCGATCAACGAGGCGGGCGGCTTCCTCACCACCAGCACGGTGCTGCCCCCGGCGCAGTTCCCGCAGTTCACCAGCTACTCGGCTGCGGAGTACGCGGGCGTGCCGTCCGGTCCGTTCACCCCGTACGAGGGCGTGAAGTACGTCGCGGGTCCGCACCAGGACGACGTGTACATGCGCCTGACCCGGACGATCGACCTCACCGGGGTCACGGCGGCAGACGCGGCGAAGCTCACCGCGCAGATGTCGTGGGACGTCGAGGAGGGCTACGACAACGTCATCGTCGAGGCGCACACCGTGGGCCAGGACGACTGGACGACGCTGCCGGACCTCAACGGCCGCAGCTCGCAGACGGTTCCGGCGGAGTGCGAGGCCGGGTTCTACCTGAAGGACCACCCGTTCCTCGCGCACTACCTGACGCTCACGAACCCGTGCACGCCGTCCGGCACCAGCGGGCAGTGGAACGCGTTCACGGCGAACTCGGGCGGCTGGCAGCCGGTGGCGTTCGACCTGTCCCCGTACGCGGGCAAGCAGGTCGAGGTCTCCATCAGCTACGTCACCGACCCGAGCGCGGGCGGCACCGGCGTCTTCATCGACGACACGAAGGTCGTCACGGCCGGAGGCGTGCTGGACGCCGAGGGCTTCGAGGCCGGCCTCGGACCGTGGACGCTGGCCGGGGCACCTCCCGGCGACCACTCGCCGGCCGCGTTCCTGCACACGAACTCGGTGTTCGGGAACTCCGTGGTGGCCACCGAGGACACCCTGCTCTTCGGCTTCGGCCTGGAGCAACTGCCCACGCAGGCCGAGAAGAACGCGGTGCTCGGCAGGGCGGTCCAGTACCTGCTCGACTGACCGGAACCGGTCGGCCGGGAACGGCTGACACGGTAGGTCGACAAGGAACGGCGCAGCGCACAACGACCCAGGGTGGCCCCGGCGGAACCGTCCGCCGGGGCCACCCGTCGCGAGGTGCGGGAACTCCCTCGATATTGCCGACAATTCGGTCATTGGCCGGATACGGGTGCTTGCGGGCCTGCCCGGCCCGCGCGGGGGCCGCTAGCCTCGTCGTCCGGCACGCGTCCCTGGGAGACGAAACTCGTGAGTGGATACAACGGCCCCGGCAACTACGGGGCGCCGCAACAAGGCCCCTACGGCCAGCCCGACCCGTACGGCCAACCCGGCCCGTACGGCCAGCAGCCCGGTCCGTACGGACAGCCGGGTCCCTACGGCCAGCAGCCCGGCCCCTACGGCGGCGGCCCCGGTGGCCCCGGCGGCTACGGTCCGTACGGCGGCGGACGCCCGCCGCGTGTCGGCGCCGCGCTCGGCGTCGGCCTCGCCGTCGCCCTGGTCGGCGGCGGCATCTACGCCTTCATCATCCCCGAGTCCGACGACAGCATCTACGGCTGGATGGCGATCATCATCGGCATCGCGGTCGGTGCGGCGGTCGGCAAGTTCGGCGGCCGGCACGCCGCGCTCCCGGTGCTCGCCCTGGTGATCACCGGTGCCGCGGTCTTCATGGCGCAGTACTTCGGCATGGCGATGGCCATCGCCGATGCCGCCAATGCCGACGTCTCCGAGGTCATCGACAAGGTCGATCTCATGGAGATCTGGACGGATACCATGGAAGAGGACGGCAACGGCCCGATGTTCGGCATCGGCGTCGTCCTGGCCGGTGTCGTCGCGAAGGTCGTCGGCGACCGTTCCTGAGCGCAATCCCGAAACGTACTCGGGGCCCGGTGGCGGATGCACCCGCCGCCGGGCCCCGCTGTGTGTCCGCACCGCCCGTCCGTGTCCGCGCCGACCGCCCCGTACCGACGCCCCTACCAATGCCCCGGTCAGCGCCCCGCTGCCGGCGGATGCCTGTGTCACGACCGGGACGGACCTCGCGATAGGGTCGGACTTGGTCTCGGCTTGACGATTCCAACCCGTCTGCCGGGAAAAAGACATCAGGGCATCCCTCCGGCGCATCAAGAGGAGATCGGTTCGTGACGATCCGAGTAGGCATCAACGGGTTTGGCCGTATCGGCCGCAACTTCTTCCGCGCGGTTCTGGCCTCGGGCGCCGACGTGGAGATCGTCGGCGTCAACGACCTGACCGACAACGCCACGCTGGTCCACCTGCTGAAGTACGACAGCATCCTGGGCCGCCTCGGCCACGAGGTCACGCACACCGACGACTCGATCACCGTCGGCGGCAAGACTTTCAAGACGCTGGCCGAGCGCGACCCGGCGGCGCTGCCGTGGGGCGAGCTGGGCGCCGACATCGTCATCGAGTCGACCGGCCGCTTCACCAACGCCTCGGACGCCGTCAAGCACGTCCAGGCCGGCGCAAAGAAGGTCATCATCTCCGCGCCCGCCAAGGGCGAGGACATCACGATCGTCATGGGCGTCAACCACGAGAAGTACGACGCCGCGAAGCACAACGTGCTGTCCAACGCCTCGTGCACGACCAACTGCGTCGCGCCGATGGCGAAGGTGCTGCTGGAGAACTTCGGTGTCGCCAAGGGCCTCATGACCACGGTCCACGCGTACACCAACGACCAGGTCATCCTGGACTTCCCGCACAGCGACCTGCGCCGTGCGCGCGGCGCCGCGACCAACATCATCCCGACCTCGACGGGTGCCGCCAAGGCCACCGCGCTGGTCCTGCCGGAGCTGAGCGGCAAGCTCGACGGCATCGCGATGCGCGTCCCGGTCCCGACCGGCTCGGTCACCGACCTGGTCGTCGAGCTCGAGCGCGAGGTCACCCGGGACGAGGTCAACGCCGCGTTCCAGAAGGCCGCGCAGGGCGAGCTCAAGGGCATCCTCAGCTACACCGAGGACGAGATCGTGTCGTCCGACATCGTGACCGACCCGTCGTCGTGCACCTTCGACTCGGGCCTGACCATGGCGCAGGGCAAGCAGGTCAAGATCGTCGGCTGGTACGACAACGAGTGGGGCTACTCGAACCGCCTCGTCGACCTGGTCAAGTACGTCGGCGCGCAGCTCTGAGCAGGCAGCTCTGAGCAGGCAGCTCTGAGCACGCGGCTCCGAGCGCGCGGCTCCGAGCACCACGCGGTTCCGAACGCGTGACCCGTCGCGGGCCCGGACGACCCTCGTCGTCCGGGCCCGCGCGTACCCAGGTTCGCCCCGGGCCGCCTCCCTCAGCGGCCCGAACCCACGAGGATGATCCGAACCCATGAAGACCATCGACGACCTCGACGTCGCCGGTAAGCGCGTACTCGTCCGCGCCGACCTGAACGTGCCGCTGGACGGCACGTCGATCACGGATGACGGCCGCATCCGCGCGAGCGTGCCGACCATCAGGACCCTCGCCGAGCGCGGCGCCCGCGTCGTCGTGACGGCGCACCTCGGCCGCCCCAAGGGCGAGCCGAACCCGGCCTGCTCGCTGGCCCCGGTCGCCGCGCGCCTCGGCGAACTGCTGGGCCGGCCGGTCGCGTTCGCGACCGACACGGTCGGCGACAGCGCCCGTGCGACCGTCGCCTCCCTCGGCGACGGCGACGTGGCGCTGCTGGAGAACGTGCGCTTCAACGCCGCCGAGACCAGCAAGGACGACGAGGAGCGCGGGCTGTTCGCGGACGCGCTCGCGTCGCTCGCGGACCTCTACGTCGGCGACGGCTTCGGCGCGGTGCACCGCAAGCACGCGTCGGTGTACGACGTGGCACTCAAGCTCCCGCACGCCGCGGGCCTGCTGATCGCCGCCGAACTCGACGTGCTCCGGCGGCTCACCGAGAAGGTCGAGCGGCCGTACGCGGTCGTGCTCGGCGGCTCGAAGGTCTCCGACAAGCTCGGCGTCATCGACAACCTGCTGGGCAAGGCCGACCGCATCCTGATCGGCGGCGGCATGGTCTTCACGTTCCTGGCCGCGCAGGGCTTCGAGGTCGGCACCTCGCTCCTGGAGAAGGACCAGCTCGACACGGTGCGCGAGTACCTGCGCCGGGCCGAGGACAACGGCGTCGAGTTCGTGCTGCCGGTCGACATCGTGGCCGCGGCCGCGTTCTCGGCCGACGCCGACCACGCCGTCGTCGCCGCGGACGCGATCCCGGCCGACCGCATGGGCCTCGACATCGGCCCGGATTCCGGCGAGCTGTTCGCCGCGAAGCTGTCCGACGCGCGCACGGTCTTCTGGAACGGCCCCATGGGCGTGTTCGAGATGGCTCCGTACGCGGGCGGCACGCGCGCGGTCGCACAGGCGCTCGTCGACTCGGACGCCTTCACCGTGGTCGGCGGCGGCGATTCGGCCGCCGCGGTGCGTACGCTCGGTTTCGACGAGAACGCGTTCGGTCACATCTCCACCGGTGGCGGCGCGAGCCTCGAATACCTTGAGGGCAAGTCCCTGCCCGGCCTCGACGCCCTGGAGGGCTGAAGCGCATGTCCAAGAAGAACTCCGGCGGAACCCCGGTGACCGGCCGCCTGCCGCTCATGGCCGGCAACTGGAAGATGAACCTCAACCACCTTGAGGCCATCGCCCTCGTGCAGAAGCTCGCCTTCGCGCTGGACGACAAGGACTTCGACCAGGTCGAGGTCGCGGTGCTGCCGCCGTTCACCGACCTGCGCTCGGTGCAGACGCTCGTCGACGGCGACAAGCTGCGCATCGTGTTCGGCGCGCAGGACGTGTCGCGGCACACCGGCGGCGCGTACACCGGCGAGATCGCGGGCTCGATGCTCGCGAAGCTCAAGTGCACGTACGTCACCGTCGGCCACTCGGAGCGCCGGGAGTACCACGCCGAGACCGACGAGGTCGTCAACGCCAAGGCCAAGGCGGCGTTCGCGAGCAACATCACGCCGATCGTGTGCGTCGGCGAGGGCCTGGACGTCCGCAAGGCCGGCAACCACGTCGCGCACACGCTCGCGCAGCTCGACGGCGCGCTGGCCGGGATCAAGGCGCCCGAGGCGGAGCGCGTCGTGATCGCGTACGAGCCGGTGTGGGCCATCGGCACCGGCGAGGTCGCGACACCCGAGGACGCGCAGGAGGTGTGCGGGGCGATTCGTGCCCGGCTCGCCGAGCTCTACGACGCCGAGCTGGCCAACAAGGTCCGCGTGCTGTACGGCGGCTCGGTCAAGTCGTCGAACGTCGCGGGCCTGATGGCCAAGCCGGACATCGACGGCGGCCTGGTCGGCGGTGCCAGCCTGGAGGCCGAGGAGTTCGTCAAGCTGGTCCGCTTCCGCGACCAGGCCGTAGGTTAGTCACGCGGTCGGTCACGCGATTAGTGTGTCCCGTTCTCCCGTCCGGGTTCCCATCCGGACGGGAGAACGGCGTACCCTGTCCGAGGCCAGGAATTCCCTGGCCGCGCGTCCCGCAGAGCGTTCCGTGCGCGCACGCACGCGAACACTCTCCGAATAGGAGTTGGGCCAGGCCGTGGAGCTCACGTTCTCGATCGCCCTGATCATCTGCAGCGCCCTCATGGTGCTGCTTGTCCTGCTGCACAAGGGCAAGGGCGGAGGTCTGTCCGACCTTTTCGGCGGCGGCATGTCGTCCTCGCTCGGCGGCTCGTCGGTCGTCGAGAAGAACCTCGACCGGCTCACGATCATCGTGGGCTCGCTCTGGTTCGTCTGCATCGTGGTGCTGGGCCTGCTGCTCAAGGAGTAGCCGGCGCGGCGGATGCCGCCGCCCACGGTTCTTTTGGTTTCGCCCCATCCTTGGCGTTTCTCGTGGTACACACGATGTCCCAGTCTGCGTACGCTTCCTGACGCCGTGTCGGAAAGCGTTCGGGACGCGGTTCACGCTCGGGCGGAGCGCACGTACACTGTTTCGCGAGGCAGCCCCCCGGCCGTGGTCCGGGGTGCAACACGAGCCGCGCGACCGGGCGCGCGACCTTCAGATCCAAGGGGAGTTTGAACCGTGGCAAGTGGCAACGCCATCCGTGGGAGCCGAGTCGGTGCGGGCCCGATGGGTGAGGCCGAGCGCGGCGAGGCGGCCCCCCGTCTGCGTATCTCGTTCTGGTGTGCCAACAAGCACGAGACCCAGCCGAGTTTCGCGACCGACGCACAGGTCCCCGAGACTTGGGACTGCCCGCGCTGCGGCCTGCCCGCGGGGCAGGACAGCGAGAACCCGCCGGACGCGCCGCGTACCGAGCCCTACAAGACCCACCTCGCGTATGTGCGCGAGCGCCGCAGCGACGCGGACGGCGAGGCGATCCTCGCCGAGGCGCTCGCGAAGCTGCGCGGCGAGATCTGAGCGTCCATCGCTTTTGCGCGTGCCCGCGGGGCGCGTCCGGTACGGATCGATCCGTGCCGGACGCGCCCCCGCGGTGTTTCGGCGCCGGTCCGCCGATGCCCGGAATCCGGGCGGTCGGTACCGCGGTGCGCGCGCCGAACGGGTGACCTCGCCCCTCTGACGGCCCAACCCCGGCCGCGCGTCCCGCATCCGCGCCGGAACGTTCAGCACACTGATCGGTGATCACGTCGTACGATCACCGCCGCAGGAGTGCACCGTGGCCCACCGCCGCATCGCCGCCGCCGTCGTCCTCGCGGGTACGGGCGGCCTGCTGACCGCCGCGGGACCGTGGGCCGTCGCGGACTCGCTGCCCACGCCGTCGCGCCCGGCCCTGTCGATCAAGGTCGACGACGGCAGCGTGAAGACGCGGCCCGGGCAGGTCCACACGTACACGATCCGGCTGCGCAACCTCGGTTCCACCGACCTCAACGGCATGGCGGTCACCGAGTCGCTGCCCGGCGGCACCACGCTGGTCGGCTCCGCCGACGGCGGTTCCACCGGCCCCGACGGGCAGATCACCTGGACCGTCGACCTGCCGGTGGGCCAGGAGGTCGTGCGCATCGTCAAGGCACGCGTCGACAAACTCCCGTCCGGCAACGGCATCGCGTCCACCGCGTGCGCGCGACTCGCCGGCAGCACGGTGCCGATCGTGTGCTCGACCGACTTCGACCAGATTCCCCGTGCGGAACTCGCCGCCGCGACCGGGGTGGGGACGATCACGCTGCTCGGCGGCGGCGCCGTGGGGGCCGCGGCCCTGGGCGTCGGCACCTGGTACTTCCTGCGCAGGCGCCGCCGCGCGGCAGCGCCTGCCGCGGCGACCGCCGCCGACTGACGGCGCCCGCCCGCCGCGCCCTTCGCTCCCGCGGTGCCGGGGAGGGGCATGGTTGCCATCGCGGGCCGCGTGCGTACGATCGACAGCGCAGCATCGCGTGCCGGTCACCGTCCGGGTGAGGCATGGAGGTGCTGGGAGTGCCTTGCGGAGGCATGCCACCTATGTCAGTAGAACTGAACCACACGATCGTGCACGCCCTGGACAACCGGGAGTCGGCCGAATTCCTGGCGGGGATCCTGGGACTGGAAGTCGGGCCGGAGGCGGGGTGGTTCGTCCCCGTCCAGACCGCCAACGGAGTCACGCTGGACTTCGCGACCGTCCCGGCGGATGCGATCACGATGCAGCACTACGCGTTCCTCATCTCGGACGAGGAGTTCGACGCCGCGTTCGCGCGGATCCGGGAGCGCGGGATCACCTACTACGCGGACCCGCACCTGAAGAGCGCGGGCGAGATCAACCACCACTACGGCGGCCGGGGCCTGTACTTCCTGGACCCGGCGGGCCACGGCATGGAGATCATCACGCGCCCGTACGCGTAACACGGGACCCGTCCCGCGTCCATGGCCCCCGACCCCCGGCTTCCCGGGGGCGGGGGCCATCGGTATTCGGGGGCCAGCAGGATGGTCGGGTCCCCGGCGGCTGCCTAGCGTGGAAGTGCGACACCTCCTATGACGCCGATCCCAGGGATGCCCATGGCTGCTGCCCTCCAGACCACCGCCCGCCCGCCCGCACCGCCCACGGAGCGGGCCGCGAGCGACTTCGCGCCGTTGCTCGCCGACCTGAAGGCCACCGGGCTGATGGACCGGCGGCACGGCTACTACTTCCGCGTCATCGCGGTGAACCTGCTCCTGTTCGCCGCCACCTGGGCCGCCGTGCTGTGGCTCGGCAACACGTGGTGGCAACTGCTGCTCGCCGTCCCCGTCGCGCTTTTCTCGGCGCGGGCCACCTTCGTCGGCCACGACGCGGGGCACCGCCAGATCGGCGCCGGCCACCGCACCCACCGCGCGATGTCGCTGCTGCACGGCAACCTCATGAACGGCATGAGCGTCGGCTGGTGGATCAACAAGCACAACAAGCACCATGCGAACCCGAACCACCGCGACAAGGACCCGGACGTCGCGGTCGGCGTCCTGGTGTGGGACGCCGACCAGACCGGCAGACGCCGGGGCCTGCCCGGTTGGCTGACCCGCCACCAGGCCCGGCTGTTCTTCCCGCTGCTGCTCCTCGAAGGCCTGAACCTCAAGGTCAACGGCATCGTCGACCTGCGCAACCGGACCCGGCGCGAACGCCTCGTCGAGGGCTCGCTGATGGCGCTGCACTTCGCCGCGTACGCGTCGCTGCTGCTGATCGCGATGTCGCCCGCCAAGGCCCTGGTCTTCCTGCTCGTCCACCACGCGCTGGTCGGGCTGCACCTGGGCGCGGCCTTCGCCCCGAACCACAAGGGCATGCCGATGCCGGAGCCCGGCGTGCCGTGGGACCACCTGCGCCGCCAGGTCCTCACGTCGCGCAACGTGCGCGGCGGTCCGGTCACCGACTGGATGCTCGGCGGTCTCAACTACCAGATCGAGCACCACTTGGTGCCGAGCATGCCGCGCGGGAACCTGCGCAAGGCACAGCCGATCGTCCGGGCGCACTGCGCGCGACTGGGCGTCGCGTACGCCGAGACCGGCCTGATCGAGTCGTACCGCCAGGCGCTCCGCCACATGCACGCCGTCGGCGCCCCCCTGCGCGCCGCCCGCCGCGACAGGCTGCACCCGATCACGGTCCCGCCGCCCCGCGACCCGAAGGGCTGAAAGTCTCCACCAGTCCGCCGAACCTGGCGTCACGCCCCGCTGTCGAATCAGTACGGTAGGTGTCCTATGGACCCCACGTTGGCTGACGTCGGTGGCTTGGCTCCGCGCGAACTGTTCGACCTCGGAGGCCGGGTCGCGCTCGTCACGGGTGCCGGCGGCGGAATCGGGAGCTGGTTGGCCGCCGGGCTGCTCGCCGCGGGTGCCGAGGTCAAACTGACCGACTGCGATCCGGACCGCCTCCAGCGGGTCGCGCGGCACCTCGGTGCGGACACCCGGGTCGCGGACCTCACCGACGACGACGCGGCCCGCGACCTGGCGGAGTGGGCGGGCGGCATCGACGTCCTGGTCAACTGCGCGGGAATCAACCGGCGCAAGCCGATCGACGCGGTGGCGGCCGAGGACTTCGACACGATCATGGCGGTCAACCTGCGCGCACCGTACTTCCTCTCGCTGCTGGTGGCCCGGCGCATGGAGGCCCGCGGCGGGGCGATCGTGCACGTGGGCTCCGTCAACAGCGCCCAGGGTGTCGCCGACGTCTCGGTGTACGGCGCGAGCAAGGCCGCGCTCACCCAGCTCACCCGGGTGCAGTCGATCGAGTGGGCGCCGCGGGGGATCCGGGTGAACTGCCTGGCCCCCGGGTTCATGCGTACGCCGCTGAGCGAACCCCTTTGGGCGGACGCCCGCCGCTCCGAATGGATCCTGTCCCGTGTCCCGCAGCAGCGGCCCGGCCTGCCCGCCGAGTTGCGCGACGACCCGATCGACTTGCCGCTCGAAGTCGTCGTGCCCTACCTGTTCGGTGTGCTCGCGTCGTTCATGGCGTACGTCTACGGGCGTCTGGAGCTGGGCATCGACCAGCAGGAGCAACTCCTGCACCAGCCGAGCCCGGGCATCGAGGTGTTCCACACGTCGGAGGAGTTCCTCCGGAAGCTGATCGAGATCACCGTCGGAGCCGAGCGGGTCAGCACCCTGAACCTGTCGCCCGCCCGCGGCGAACACCCGAACCTGGACGTCTACTTCCGGCAGCTGCACGCCTCGATGCGCTCGCGGCGCACCAGCCTGCGGAGCTTCCGCAGCATCGCCAGCGTGGACACGCCCGGCAAGGCGGCGTTCCTGGTCGCGCGCACCAGCGAGCTCAAGGACACCGGACGGGTCTCGCTGTCGGTCTTCGACCAGGCCCGAGCGGGGCCGCTGCCGCATCCGCTCAGTGTGCACATCACGGTGAAGGACGGTCGCAGCTCGGTCTTCCTCTACCCGCCGGTGGACATGACCGGGTCGATGGACTCCGTGCTGATCCGGAACGAGGCCGTCGCACGTGTTCTCCAGGACTACTTCAACCTGCTGTGGAGCAGGTCGGTCCTCGTCAACGAAGGCCGACGGGTATATCGCGCGGGCCTTGAGCACCTTGCGGCCATCGAGCCCGCGCTGCGCGGCGACCCCGTGTTCCAAGCCTTGGAAGGAATCAGCCGATGGCCCAGCTCAGCACCCTGCCGGAACTCAACGCGCGACTGCGGCAGCCCGAACCCCTCATCGGGACCGTGGTCACGGTCGACAGCCCCGAGTCCGCGGAGGCGCTGGCCATCGCGGGCGTCGAATGGCTGTTCCTGGACGCGGAGCACTCGCCGGTGCTGAACCCGGCCGCGGTGCAGCGCATCGTGCAGGCGGTCGCGGGGCGTGCGTACACCCTGGTCCGCGTGCCGTACAACGACGAGACGTGGATCAAGCAGGCGCTCGACGCCGGCGCGAGCGGCGTGATCGTGCCGCACGTACGCAACGGGTACGACGCGCGGCGGGCGGTGGCCTCGGCGAAGTACCCGCCGCTCGGGTCCCGCAGCGTGGGCATCGCCCGGGCACACGACTACGGCCTCGATTTTCCCGGCTACCTGGAACGGGCGAACCGCAGCACCGCCCTCGTCGTCCAGATCGAGGACGCCGAGGCCGTCGAGGCGCTGGACGAGATCCTCGCGGTGACCGGCGTCGACGGGGTGTTCGTCGGCCCGTACGACCTGTCGGGAAGCCTCGGCCGGCTGGGGAACCTCCAGGATCCGGACGTCCGGGCCGCCGTCGAGGCGGTGGTCGCGGGCAGCCGCAAGGCCCGTATGCCGCTGGGCATCTACACGGCCACGGCGGATGCGGCCCGGGCGGAGATCGAACGCGGCTTCGGCTTCCTCGCCGTGGGCACCGACCTGGGGCACCTGGTCGGCGCGGTCCGCGATGTGGTGGCGCAGACGGTGGGCGCGGACTGAGCGGGCGCCATGCTGGTCACGGAGGACAGGCTGAGCGCCGGCGCGCTGAACGCGCTGCTGGCGGGCCAGGCGCTGGCGGTGCGGATACCGGGGTACCTGGAGGGCGCGCTGTGTGCGGAGCTGACGGCTCGGCTGCTCGCGGCGCTCGACGAACTCGGCGGCTACGAGCGCATCTACCGCAGCCATGTGCCCGCGTTCACGGACACCGCCGGCGACGGGCGGGCGCGGGACGCGTACTTCGCGGCGGCGTCCCGCGCGATGGCTCTGGTGCGGGCGCGCTGCCGGCCGTACGCGTCGCCGATGGACCGCCTGCGCTGCGAACTCGACGAGTGCTGGCCCGGTGGGGCCGGCTTGCTGCGGGTGGCCGGCAGCCCGCTGGTCTTCGGGATGCTGCGGGTGTGGCAGAACGGCGCGCAGGCGCTGCCGCACCTGGACGTGCTAGGGGCGCCGCGCGCCGCGCCGCCCGTCGCCCGGCGGTTCACCGAGCAACTCGGCGCCAACGTCTATCTGAGCGTTCCGCGCCCGGAACCCGCCCCGCCCGCCGCGGCCGGGGTGTTCGGCGCGGTCGAGGCGGACGGCGCGATCGAGGTCTGGGACGCCGGGCGCGAGACGCGGGGGCGGCTGGTGCGCGGCTACGGGTACGCGCGCGAGGCACAGCGGGAGCCGGACCTGGTGGTGCGTCCCGTCGAGGGTGATCTGGTGCTGATCCGCACGAGCCTGCTGCATGCGGTGCGCCCCACGGTGGCGGGGCGGCGGGTGACGCTGTCGGGGTTCATCGGGCACGCAGGAGGCCACGAGCCGTTGCGGCTCTGGAGCTGATCCGTCGGGCAGGATGGGGTGATGGCAGAAGGTCGCGCGCACCGGTACTCGGCCCACCTCGATCGACTGACCGGTGAGGACGAGCCGGTCGTGTTCCGGGTCGACTCGACGCGGCCGGACCTGCCGCCGGTCACCGTGCTCTGGTACCCGGACCTGCCGGAGGACGGGCTGGCCACGGCGTTCACGTACGGCGTCTCGCTCGTCGAGCATCCCGAGTGGGTGGGCGGGTCCGCCGAGCTGTCGCTGTGCGTGCGGTCGCTCGACACCGCCTGGCCGCGTGCGCTCGGGCTGCTGGGCGAGCAACTGCGCGGGGTGTGCCCGTTCGGGTACGGCAACACCATCGACTTCGGGGAGCGGATCGCGCCGGACACGGAGATGACGGCGTTCTTCGTGTTCGCGTCGACGGTCGTCGAGCGCGACGACGCGGTGGGGGTGGACATCGGCGAGCCGGAGCGCGAGGACCTGGTCACGATCCAGGCCCTGTACCCCGTGCACGACATCGAACGCCGGTTCATCGACGAGCGCGGTCTCGATCCGTTCTGGTACGGCGAGTGGGACACGTACGACGTGGCGCGCCCGCCCGCGGTGTGAGCGGTGCGGTCGGCCGCCCGACAGGAACGGGCACGGGATGTCGGGTGGCGGGCGGCCGGTCCTTCCTAGCGTTGGGGGCGTACGAGGGAAGGAGCGCGGCGTGCTGGAGCGGCTCAATCAGGCGATGGACCACATCGAGCGGAACCTCGCGGGGGACATCGACGTACGCGAGCTCGCCCGCATCGCGGCGACGACGGAGTACCACTTCCGGCGGATGTTCTCCGCGCTGGCGGGGATGCCGCTGTCGGAGTACGTCCGGCGCCGCAGGCTGACCGTGGCCGCCGCCGAAGTCCTGGCGCGGGAGCGGACGTTGCTCGACGTGGCGGTGCGGTACGGGTACGGCTCGGGCGAGGCGTTCGCCCGCGCGTTCCGGGCCGTGCACGGCGTGGGGCCGGCCGAGGCGCGGGGCACCGGCGTGGTGCTGCGGTCGCAGCAGCGCCTTTCCTTCCATCTGGTGATCGAAGGGAGCGACAGCATGCGGTACCGGCTTGTGGAGAAGGACGCGTTCAACCTGGTGGGCAGGAAGGCCCGGGTGCCTCTGGTGCACGAGGGGATGAACCCGGCGATCGTCGCGTTCCTGCGCGGGCTCGATCCGGAGGAAGTCGGGCGCATCGAGGCGTTGTCCGACCAGGAGCCGCGCGGGATGGTGAACGTCAGCGACGACCTGGCGGACTCGCGGGCCGAGGGCACCGAACTCGACTACTACCACGGGGTCGTGACCGGGGCGGAGGTCCCGGACGACCTCGACGCGCTGCCCGTGGAGGCGGGCACCTGGGCGGTGTTCGAGTACTCGGGGCCGTTCCCGGAGACGTTGCAGTACTTGTGGCGCGACGTGTTCACGCAGTGGTTCCCGTCCAATCCGTACCGCAGCCGGCCGGGGCCGGAGATCGTCAGCACCCGACTGTCGGACGACGGCGCGTACGCGGACGCGGAGTTGTGGATCCCGGTGGAGCGCACGAGCGCCGGATAGCGCGCCCGGCGCGGTCCCGCGGTCGTTTCCTAGACGTCGACGTCCGAGGGCGGGCGCGCGGCGGGGGAGGGTATGGGGCGGCGCTTCGGGCGTTCGGGGGGCACGCGGTCGGGGGTGAGGCGGCCGGACCGGCGGGGTTGGGGCTGGGCCTGCGGCTGGGACTCGGGTGGCCGCTGGGACTCGGGCTGGGGGTTGGCCTGCGGTTGCGGCTCCGCGTCTGCGGGGGCGGTCGGGGCGGTTGCGACCGCCGGGGGCGCCTGGGGCGCCGATTTCGCCGGGGCGGCCTCGCCGCGGGACTGGGCGGGCAGCGGACCGGCCGCGGAGACGGGCATACGAGGCGGGCGAGGCGGTGCGGGCCTGGGCATGGGCGGAGGCGTCGGCGCGGCCGGGGGTGGTGTCGCGGGCGGTGCGGCCGGGGGTGCCGGTGCCGGCGGCGGTTGTACGGCCGCGGTACGCGTGCCCGTGATCCACGCCGGGGCGTCCTCGCCCGTGGCCGCGCGCCAGCGCGAGCGTACGGCGACCGGTTCGGCGGCGTGCGCGCGCACCAGGGCGTCGGTGGACATGTCCACGACCTGCGGGAGGTTCAGCGCCGTGCCGACGCCGAGGGCCGCGGCCAGCGGCGGTACGGCGTCCGCGGGACGGTCGGCCGAGATCAGCACCAGGCCGTAGACCGCGTAGGTGACGGCGACTTCGGGCCGCCGGGCGATGGCGGGGTCGACGCGGACGCGCCGGGCCCGCAGCGACACCGCCTCCTCCAGCGCCTCGACCGCGTCGTCGTGGCGCGCGGCGCCGCTCAGCAGCAGGCCGAAACTCTGCAACGCGGAGGCGAGTGCGTCGTCGCCGGGCGTAGGCCCGGCCTCGGTGCGCGCCCGTCTCAGGCGTACCGCCGAACTCGCCCGTTCTATCGCCTCGTCGACGCGTCCGACGCGGGCCAGCAGGTTCGCCTGACGCGTCGTCACCTGGGCGAGGACGTCGGCGTCGGCGAGCGTCAGCAGGTGCGCTGCTTCGTCGAACAGCGCGAGTGCGTCCTCGACCAGTCCGGTGGCCGCCAGGCGTCCCGCGAACTCGTCGAGGGCGTCGGCCAGTCCGGCGCGGTGTTCCTCGGGCGAGCGGGCGGCGAGCGTGCGGTACGCCTCGACGCACTCGTGCAGCACGGCCAACGCGCGGTCCGACTCGCCCGCGTCGCCGAGCCGTGCCCCGAGGTCGCGCAACGTCGCGGCGAGCAACGGGCGGTGGCGGTGTACATCCAGAGCGGCGAGGCGGCGGGCGCGCGTCGCCGCGTTGTTGGCGACCTTGACGGCGTCGCCGTACTGGCCGCCGCCGGCGAGCACCGCGGCGAGCGCGCGCAGCGCGTCGATCAGTGCGGGGGAGTGCTCGGCGGGGTCCTGGTCGGCGAGTTCGCCGAGGACCCGCACCGCGGCACGGGCCGGGGCGGACGCCTCGACGTGGCGCCCCGCCCGGCTGAGTTGCCGGGCCCGGTCGGCGAGCATCGCGGCGCGGTCGCGCTCGTCGCGCCGCACCGCGGCGGCAACCGCCCGGGAGGGCGCCTGTTCTGACGGAAGGTCAGTCTCCGGTTCGGCCGAATCTCGCTGGTAGGGAGCCAGATAGGAGTTCCGGATGGCGAGCGCCTTGCCCGCCACGGCTGCTTCCTCTTCGAGTCGGAGCCGGTACGCGGCAAGGTGGCGCTCATGCCGGCGCCGCCATCTGAAGAGCACGCGTCCCCACCCCACCCCACAGCTCGCCCACTGTCGGGGTGACGCTACCGCGCGCCCGGTGGCGACGCAGCGGCCAAGGAGAGGATCAAGCCAGCGAGTTCACCCAGGAGAGGAAGAAGGCGGGCGGAAACGCAGGAAACAGGGCCCGGGGACCATCGACTCGCGCAGCCGCCCGGCGTGATCGTTTACGCCGTGGGCGGATGTTGTTGGCGGTCCGGAGGAGTCGACGTAATCTCGATTACATGATTACCAGCGAGCAGCAGGAGAAGGTCAGGGGCTGGTTCGCCGGACGGCTTCCCGAGGGTCTGTTCGTCGAACTGGTCGAGGTGACGGTCGACCGCGAGGAGATCACCGTCGTCGGACGCATACCCGAGCCGGAGTTGGCCGAGGACGCGTCGGACGCCGCGCGTGAGGGCGCGGCCGAGGGCAAGATCTCGGAGTTCCGGGAGCGTACGCGCGACGACCGCATCAAGGTCGCGCGCGAGGCCGAGCGCAAGTTCGGCCGCAAGGTGTCCTGGGGTGTCGTGTGCGGCGACCACCGCGCGCTCTACACCCACGTGTCGGTGCCCGTCATGACGCGGCTGCGCCAGCCCGAGCGGCAGGTGCTCGACACGTTGATCGCGGGCGGTGTGGCCCGCAGCAGGAGCGAGGCGCTGGCGTGGTGCGTGCGTCTCGTCGAACGCAACACCGACACGTGGCTCACCGAACTGCGTGAGTCACTCGAAAAGGTCCAGAAGGTCCGCGCATCCGGGCCCGACGCGGAGTAGCAGCGACGTGGAGTAGTCCCGAGGCGGCGCAGACGCGTCGCGGAACGGTCCACGACGCGGACCGGTTCGGACGCCCAAGACCCCGGAGGTCGTTCGCCCGCGCGCCGTTGCGGCGTGCGGCGCGCGGCGGCGAACTCCGGTACGGGTGATGCGGCGGGGGCCCTGCCCTCGGGAGGCGCCGGATGAAGGCGCCACCCGCGGTGATCTCGCCCCCGCCGCATCGCCCCGTCGCCCCGCTCGCCCGTATTGCCCGCAGGCCGTCGCGGCGCGGCCGTGACGGCCCGCCGTGGTCGACCCGCAAGCGGCCGTGAGGCCCTGCCGTGGCCGACCCGCAAGGCGTCAGCGGGGCCCGTACGTGTGCAGGAACACCACGTTGCCGCCGCCGAGTTCGCCGCGGGCGTTCATGTCGCGCAGCGCCGCCAGCGCCTTGGCGGTGTAGACGGACTCCAGCACGGGGCCGCCCGCCTCGCGGCTGTCGCGGATCATCCGCTCGCCCTCCGGGGTCGGGTGCCCGTACCCCGTGCCCAGCCAGTCGCGCGTGAGGGTGAGGTCTTCGGGACGCAGCCCCGCGATCGTGAAGTTGCCGCTGCGCTTGCGGAGCAGCGCCGCGGTCCTGTTCGCCAGGCGGGTGACCGTGTGCGGGTCGATGCGGAACTGGTCGTTGACCACGACGCCGACCACGCGGGTACGAAGTCCCGCCAGGCGCAGGCCCAGTGCCAGGCCCGCCGCCGTACCGCCGCTGCCGACCGGCACCACCACGTGTGAGGGCTCCGGGAGTTCGCCCGCGGCGACCTGCGCGGCGAGTTCCAGGGCGCATTCGACGTACCCGAGCACGCCGACCGGCGACGAGCCGCCCGTCGGCAGCACGTACGCGGGCCGGAACCGGCCGCCCCGGAAGGCCCCGTGACGCAGGATCAGCCACGGCGCGAGGGCGTACGTGCGCCGCACGGTGTGCGTGCGGTGGATCGTCGCGCCGGACTCCTCCAGGCGCGCCAACTGCGCGCGCACATGGTCGTCGACGGGCTGGTCCACCAGGGCCAGCGCGCAGTGCAACCCGTTCGCCGCCGCGTAACGCGCGGTCGCGAGGCCGTGGTTGGTGCCCAGGGCGCCGAAGGTCAGGATCGTCGGGGAGCGGCGCGCGAGGGCGTCCGGGATGACCCATTCGAGCTTGCGGATCTTGTTGCCGCCCGCGAGGTCGCCGTACCCGCTCTCGTCCTTCGTCCAGACGTCGGCCGCGCCGTCCGCGAGCCCGGTCAGGCGCGAGACGGGCGTGGGGCGTTCGCCCAGCCGGAGGTACGGCAGCGCCTCGTCGAGCAGCGCGTACCGCTCGTGCAGCAGGGGAGTCCTCAGGGGCGTGTTCATCGTGCGGGCGAGGTACCCGCTTCGGACTGCCGGATGCCGCCTTCGAGTGTGCGGATGACGTGGGCGGTGACGCCGTGCTGCGGGACCGTCCCCTGCTGGGCCGCTTCCGCGCCCGTGTAGACCATCGCCCACACCGTGTTCATGATCCACACGGCGGGCACCACGGGGTCGAACACCCCTTCCGCCTGGCCGCGTTCGATCAGGTCGATCACCAGGCGCTCGCTGCGGTCGTCGTACTCCGGCAGCTCCTCGATCAGGCTCAGGTCGCCGAACGCGAAGAGCAGGCGGTCGCCCGTCGCCACCAGCGCGGTGACCAGCCGCCGCATCGCGTCCACGACCGGGCCCTCGTCGACCGCCGCGCCCAGCACCGCCTGCTCGACCAGTTCGAGCGAGTCGACGACCGCGGCGCGCACCAGCTCGTCGCGGTCCGCGAAGTACCGGTGCAGGGTGCTGCGGCCCACCTCGGCGGCCTGCGCGATCTCGGCGAGCGTGGCCGTGCGGTCGCGCGCCAGGACGGTGGCGGCGGCGCTGACGATCGCGCGGCGCGTACGTCCGCGGGTCCCGGATTCGGCTGGGGTCGTGCTCACGCTCCGCAACATAGCAGCCGGCGGCTCGGAAAAGGACTTGCGAAACCGAAAATGGGACTCTAGTGTCTCAAAAAGTTGCACTGATGTTTCATGGAGAGGGTCACCGTGCCGAATCTGCGGATCCTGTGGTCCTTCGTCCGACCCCACCGGCGCACACTCGTGCTCGGGCTGGTCCTCGGGCTGTTCGTCACCTCGACCACCCTCGCGAGCCCGATGGCCACCAAGTGGGTCCTCGACGGCCTCGACCAGTCCCGCTCGATCGCCCCGGCCGTGGCGCTGCTCGGCGGGTTGCTGGTGCTCGGCTCGGCGGTGCAGTCGTTCCAGTGGATCCTGCTCGGCCGGATGGGCGAGCAGGTCGTCCGCGACGCCCGGTCGTCCATGGTCCGCCGCCTGCTGCGCCTGCGCCTCGGCGAGCTGACCGGCCGCTCCAGCGGCGAGCTGGTCACACGGGTCACGTCCGACACCGTGCTGATCCGCGAGGCCGCCGCGTCCAGCCTGACCCAGCTCGTCAACGGCGTGGTCGGCCTGGTCGGCGCGCTCGTGCTGATGGCGTTCCTGGACTGGGTGCTCTTCGCGGTGACCGTGGGCAGCCTGCTCGTCGTCACCGTGCTGGTCGCGGCGCTGATGCCGCGCATGGCCAAGGCGGAGGCGGCGGCCCAGGAGTCCGTCGGGCGCCTCGGCGCCGCGCTCGACGGCGCGCTGCGGGCCATCCGCACCGTCAAGTCCGCGCGCGCCGAGGAACGCGAGTCGGTCCGCATCGAAGCCGAGGCCGACGAGTCCGCCCGGCACAGCGTCCGGGCCGTACGCATCGCGGCCGTCGTGTGGACCATCACCCTGGCCGGCGTGCAGCTCGCGATCCTGCTGATCCTCGCGATCGGCGCCTACCGCGTCGACTCCGGCGCGCTGCCCGTGTCCAGCCTCATCGCCTTCCTGCTGTACGCCTTCCAGCTCATCGAACCGGCCACCGAACTGACGCGCGTTTTCACGCAGTTGCAGTCCGGCATCGCGGCGGCCTCACGCATCGCGCAGCTGAACGCCCTGGACCTGGAAGGCCCCGACCCGCGCGCGAAGGCGGCCGTACCGACCCAGGTGTACGCCCAGGCGGACACCGCCGCCGCCATCGCCTTCCACGACGTGACCGCGCGCTACGCGCCCGACGGCCAACCCGCCCTCGACGGCGTCTCCTTCGACGTCCCGCGCGTCGGACACACCGCCATCGTCGGACCCTCCGGTGCGGGCAAGACCACGGTCTTCTCCCTCATGCTGGAGTTCCTGCACCCCGAGGACGGCCACCTCAGCCTCGGCGGCCGGGCCGCCCACCTGTGGCCGCTGCACGAATCCAGGCGGCGCATCGCGTACGTCGAACAGGACACCCCGCTGGTCCCCGGCACGCTCGCGGACAACCTCCGCTACCTGCGCCCCGCCGCCGGGGACGACGAACTCTGGGACGCACTGCGGGCGGTACGCCTCGACGAACGTGCCAAAGCCTTCCCCGACGGCCTGGACACCGTCCTCGCCGACACCACCGTCTCCGGCGGGGAGCGCCAACGCATCGCCCTGGCCCGCGCGTTCGTCGCCGACCCGGAGATCCTGCTGCTCGACGAGGCCACCGCGCAGTTGGACGGCCTCACCGAAGCCGCCGTCCAGGCGTTCATCCGCGAACGCGCCGCCCACGCCGCCGTGGTGACCATCGCCCACCGCCTGTCCACCGTCGTCGAGGCCGACCGCATCGTCGTCCTCGAACAGGGCCGCGTGCGCGCTGTCGGCACGCACCACGAACTCCTCGGCGTCGACACGCTCTACCGCGACATGGTCACGGCCCTCCGGGTCACCACGGCCATCGGCGACGTGTCCCGGGAGTCGCCCGGCCACGCCACCGCGGTGGACGAGGTCAGGCGCTAGATCGCGCGGTGCCGGAGGAGAACGAGCCGACCTGCCTGACCAGCCGCCCGGCGGGCACGGCCGTACGCCTGCGCAGCCATGCCGCCGCGAAGTCGACCGCGGCGGCGAGCGGCACAACCGTCGCCGGCCCCGACCCCACCGTGCCGGAACGCGGCGTCTCGGACGAAGTCGCCGCGGCCGCACAGTAGTCCGCGCCGATCTCGGCGAAGTCGCGGTCGTCCAGGACGAGATCGCTGTGGCTCCACCACACCGCGTGGCCGTCCGGCCCGGGGACCACGCAGCGGTAGATCCGCTGCCGGGCCCCGGGCGTACGGTACGCCGCCAGGTGGAACGCGGTGGCGGCGGAGAACCCCGTGCCCAGCAAGAGGATTTTGGCCTGCGGTGTCGCGTGCAGGCGGGCCAGCGGCGAGCGTTCGCCGAACTGGCAGGTCGGGTCGTGGTGCCGGGTCGTCTCCGCGGCCCGCCGGCCGAGTGCCGCGAACGACGCCATCGGGTGCGCACTGCGCCGGCTGCCGGGCGACCGGCGCACCACCTCGGCCAGGACGCCGACTTCGGGGGACGCGGGGGTCGTCGCCGCGTCGAAGGCGGGCATCGCGGCCCGGTACGCCGCGACCTCGCCCGCGGTCATCCCGGCGGTCGCCTTGCGGTACACATCTGAAGTGTCGGCGGTCTCCGGGGTGAACGCCGGTACCACCACGGTCCCTTGCTCGTGGCCGACGCCGCGGCGCAGCGCGTCGAGCACACCCTCGGCGCCGCCCTCGACCGCCCCTACGCGGCGCAGCGAACTGTGCACCAGAACGGTGTCGCCTTCCGCAAGTCCCAGCGCGCGCAATTGATCGGTGATCCGAGCGACGTCATGCATGAGACACCCCGATCGTGTCGGAGACGGTCATGGTGCTCCCTTGTGAGGAATGCGGCCACGCACGGTTGTACGTCGGTGACGCCACCGTAGAACGGAACGCGCGCGACGGCCCGGCACTCCGGCGAACTACCGCGTGAAATGGCCTGCATGGGACCGGGGGACCGAAGGACCGAAGGACCGACAGGCGGACCCGGGCTCCGCTACCGGGTCGCGGTCACCAGCGTGGACGTGAACGGGATCAACACGCTCCGGTCCGCGGTGACATAGGGGTTGAGCAGATCGGCGAGGATCTCGGCGTAGGCCGCGGGGGCGGTGGGCCCGGCGTCCACGACGGCCCGGCCCCAGGGCAGCGCCGCCAGTTGCAGGGGCGCGAACGTGTCCAGCCGGGGCAGGCGTACGTTCGCCGTCACGTCCCGCGAGTCCAAGGCGCCGAACCCGGCGCGGCGCACCGCGGAGACGAGCGTGCGCGCCGGGCAACTGAACGCCGTGTCGAACGAACGCGCCGCCTCCGCACCGCCGATCGCCTCGACGGCCAGGCGCTGCGCGACGAAGAACGGCGAACCCTCGAGCGACGCCCACACCGTCGCACCGAACCGCCCGCCCGGCCGGAGGACGCGGGCGGCCTCCGCCAGTGCCGCGTCCAGGTCGGCGAAGAACTGCGCGCTCTGCTGGCACAGCACCGCGTCGAACTCGTCGTTACCGAACGGCAGCGCTTCGGCGGCGGCCTCGGTCCACGCCACCTCGGTCGCCCCGGGGGTCTGCTCGGCGGCGACCGCCAGCATGGCGGGATTCACGTCCACGCCCGCGACGTGCCCCTCGGGCCCGACCCGCCGCACGACCTCCCGCGCCACGAAGCCGGTGCCGCAGCCCAGATCGAGCACCGCCTCGCCCGGCGCGGGCCGTACCGCGTCGACCAGGGCGCCGACGAAAGGCGCCATGATCGGCGACACGTGGCGCTCGTAGCGCACGGGTGCGTCGCCGGTTGCCTGAAACCCGGATGTGCCGTCCATAGCCGCACCCTACGCCCGCCCGCCCCGGCCCTCCGCACCGCAACGCGGAGAGCGCGGGGGCGGGCCCGCATCTGCCGTCAGCGGGCGACTTCGTCGGCGAGGTACCGCTCCCACGTGCGTACGCCGACCGCGCGTTGCGGCGTGGTCAGGTAGGCGGCGCGGAAGGCGGCACCCGCCTTCCCGGGGATGTGCACCTTGAGGACGTACCGCCTCTTGCCCGCGGCCTTGAGCCAGGTGCGGGCGAGTTCGGGGGCGTCGTAGACCTTCGGGCCGCCCACCTCGGGCGCCTGGCCGGCGGGCGCGGCCTGCGCCAACTCGACCAGGTGGTCCGCCACTTCCCCCGGGTCGATGGGCTGGCAGGCCGTCTTCGACGGCATCAGGACCACCGGCAGCTTCGACAGCACCCGCAGCGCCTTGTTCAACAGGTCGGGGAACTGCGTGGCCCGCAGGTTGGTCCACGGGATGCCGGACTCCTGGAGCAGGCGCTCGCCCTCCAGCTTGATCTTGTAGTAGAAGTACGGGATCCGGTCGACGCCGACGATCGAGATGTTCACGATGTGCCCGACACCCGCCTGCTTGGCGGCGTCCAGCAGGTGCCGCATGCCCGGGACGTCGTTCTTCGGCCGCCGGGTGTCGGACGCGCAGTGGATGACCGTGCCGACGCCGTCGAGAGCCGCGTCCAGGCCCTCGCCCGTCGTGAGGTCGCCGGTCATCCAGTCCACGCCGGGGTCGTCGGGCAGCGCCGTCCTGCGGGTCATGGCCCGTACCGGCAGGCCCTGGGCCCGCACCCGGTCCAGCACCTCGCGGCCGAGCACACCCGTCGCACCGGTCAACAGGATCACGTTCGCAGTCATCGGTATCAGTACTCCTCGCGTCGAGGCCGCCGCACGCCGCGGCGTCGCCCTCGTCAGCTAGGAACCGGACGGCGGCGCGTTCTGTGACAGCTCCCAGGACCGCACTTCCCGGGACTGCCCTTCCAGGAACTTCAGCTTGTCCGGATTCCGCACCATCCGCAGCCCGGCGATGCCCTCCGCGCCGAACTCGAACGTCGCGGCCGTCGTGAGCTCCCCGGACTCCCAGGCCAGCAGCGCTGTCTCCCCGTTGACCTCGACGAACCCGAACACCATGTCGCCCCTGAAGCGCCGCATCAGGCCCAGCAGGAACCGGGCGACCTTGTCGCGCCCCGACACCGGCCGGGTGCTCGCCGACGTCTTGCCGCCGCCGTCCGACCACACCGTCACGTCGTGGGCCAGCAGCGACTCCAACTGGTCCAGCGCGCCCTCGGCTGCCGCGGCCAGGAAGCGCGTCAGCAGATCGGTGCGCACCGCCGCGGACGCCTCGAAGCGCGGCCGGCCCTCCGCCAGGTGCTGCTTCGCCCGCCGGTACGTCTGCCGCGTCTTGGCCTCCGACCAGTCCAACACCTCGGCGATCTCCCGGTGCGAGTACGCGAACGCGTCGCGCAGCACCACCACCGCCCGCTCCGGCGGCGACAACCGCTCCAGCATCACCAGCATCGCCATCGACACCGCGTCCCGCTGCTCCGCGGTCTCCAACGGCCCGAGCGCCCCCGCGTCCGTACGCACCGGCTCCGGCAGCCACGGCCCCACGTACTCCTCGCGCCGCACCCGCGCCGACGTCAGGCGGTTCAGGCACAGGTTGGTGAGCACCTTCGCCAGCCACGCCCCGGGCACGTCGACGTGCGCCCGATCGGCGCCGTGCCAGCGCAGGTACGCGTCCTGCACGGCGTCCTCCGCCTCCGAAGCCGACCCCAGCATCCGGTAGGCGATCCCGAACAGCCGCCCCCGCTCCGCCTCGAACTCGGCCACCGGATCCACCACCGCATCGCCACTCACCCCGCCACCGTACCGACCCACCCCGACCCGCCCGCCGTTCCCCGCCGTGCGGGGCGAATCAGGAGGTGCCGTCGGCGGCGGAGTACACCCGGACGGCCGCCGGACGCGGTGAAGGGCGGCACCGGAGTCCGGTGCCGCCCTTCGGGAGATGCTTGTGGTCAGACGTTGAAGCCGAGTGCGCGGAGCTGCTCGCGGCCGTCGTCGGTGATCTTGTCGGGGCCCCACGGCGGCATCCAGACCCAGTTGATGCGCAGGCCGCTCACCAGGTTCTCGGTGGCGGTCTTCGCCTGGTCCTCGATGACGTCGGTGAGGGGGCACGCGGCCGACGTCAGCGTCATGTCGACGGTCGCGATGTTCGCGTCGTCGACGGTGACGCCGTAGATAAGGCCGAGGTCGACCACGTTGATGCCCAGTTCGGGGTCGACGACGTCGTACAGCGCCTCGGTGACCTCGTCGGCGCTTGCGGGGCTCATCTTGGTCTCGCTCACTTCTGACCCTCCATCACCTGAGTGGTCGCGTCGCGCCAGGCCATCCAGCCGAGCAGCGCGCACTTGACGCGTGCCGGGAACTTCGAGACGCCGACGAACGCGACCGCGTCCTCCAGCACCTCCTCGTCCGGCTCCGCCTGGCCCTTGGACTGCATCAGGCGCAGGAACTCCTCCTGCACCTGGAGCGCGTCCGCGACCGTGCGGCCGATGACGAGGTCGGTCATGACCGACGCGCTGGCCTGGCTGATCGAACAGCCCTGGCCCTCGTACGACACGTCGACCACCTTGGCGTCCTCGCCGGTGCCCTCCAGCTTGACCCGCAGCGTCACCTCGTCGCCGCACGTCGGGTTGACGTGGTGCACCTCGGTGTCGAACGGGTCCCGCAGCCCCTTGTGGTGGGGGTTGCGGTAGTGGTCCAGGATGATCTCCTGGTACATCGAGTCGAGTTTCATCGCCGGGTTCGCTCCCTGCCCACGCTTCTCAAGCCGTCGTCACGTTCAGCCGAAAAACCGGCGTACGTGTTCCAGGCCCGCCACCAGTGCGTCGACCTCGGCCGGTGTCGAGTAGAGGTAGAACGAGGCACGCGTGGTCGCCGGGACGCCGTAGCGCAGGCACACCGGCCGCGCGCAGTGGTGGCCCACCCGGACCGCGATGCCCTGCTCGTCCAGCACCTGGCCCACGTCGTGCGGGTGCAGGTCGCCGAACTGGAAGGAGATCGCCGCCCCGCGCATCTCGGCGGTCTTCGGGCCGATGATCTCCAGGCCCTCGACCCCGTTGAGCGCGTCGATCGCGTACGACGTGAGCGCGTGCTCGTGCGCCGCGATGTTCTCCATGCCCAGCGCGTCGAGGTAGTCGATCGCCGCACCGAGCCCGACCGCCTGCGCGATCGGCGGGGTGCCGGCCTCGAACTTGTGCGGTGCGGGCGCGTACGTCGACGCGCTCATCGTCACGGTCTCGATCATCTCGCCGCCGCCCAGGAACGGCGGAAGCTCCTCGAGCAGCCCGAGCCGCCCCCACAGCACGCCGATGCCCGTCGGGGCGAGCATCTTGTGCCCGGTGAAGGCGACGAAGTCCGCCTCCAGCGCCTGCACGTCCAGCGGTACGTGCGGCGCGGCCTGCGACGCGTCGACCACGACCAGCGCGCCCACGTCGTGCGCGCGGCGCACGATCGCGTCCAGCGGGTTGACCGTGCCGAGGATGTTCGAGGTGTGCACCACCGAGACGACCTTGGTGTCCTCGGTGATGACCTCGTCGATGTTCGACAGGTCCAGGCGGCCGTCGTCGGTCAGGCCGAACCACTTGAGCGTCGCACCCGTGCGCTGGCAGAGCAGCTGCCACGGGACGATGTTGGAGTGGTGCTCCATCTCCGTGATGACGACCTCGGCGCCCGGGCCGACGCGGAACGGCTCGTCCGCCCAGGTCAGCATGTTCGCCACGAGGTTCAGCGCCTCGGAGGAGTTCTTCGTGAAGACGACCTCGTCGCGCGACGGCGCGTTGATGAACGCGGCGACCTTGTCGCGCGCGCCCTCGTACAGCGCCGTGGCCTCCTCGGCGAGCACGTGGACGCCGCGGTGCACGTTGGAGTTGTGCACCTCGTAGTAGGCGTTGAGCGCGTCGAGGACCTGCTGGGGCTTCTGCGAGGTCGCCGCGTTGTCGAGGTAGACCAGCGGCTTGTCGCCGTGCAGCACGCGCGACAGGATCGGGAAGTCCTTGCGGATCGCGTCGGTGTCCAGGAGCCCCTGAAGGGTCGTTGTCATGCTGTCTCCTTGACTCCGGCGTACGACTCGTAGCCTTCCGCTTCGAGCTTGTCCGCCAGCTCCGGGCCACCGGACTCGACGATGCGGCCGCCCGCGAAGACGTGCACGTGGTCGGGCTTGATGTAGCGCAGGATGCGCGTGTAGTGGGTGATCAGCAGCGTGCCGATCTCACCGGTCTCGCGCACCCGGTTGACGCCCTCGGAGACGACCCGCAGCGCGTCGACGTCCAGACCCGAGTCGGTCTCGTCGAGCACCGCGATCTTCGGCTTGAGCAGTTCGAGCTGGAGGATCTCGTGGCGCTTCTTCTCGCCGCCGGAGAAGCCCTCGTTGACGTTGCGCTCGGCGAACGCCGGGTCCATGTGCAGGCGCTCCATGGCCTCCTTGACCTCCTTGACCCACAGCCGCAGCTTTGGAGCCTCGCCGCGGACCGCGGTCGCGGCCGTGCGCAGGAAGTTGGAGACGGACACGCCGGCCACCTCGACCGGGTACTGCATCGCGAGGAACAGCCCCGCGCGGGCCCGCTCGTCGACCGACATGGACAGCACGTCCTCGCCGTCGAGCGTCACGGTGCCGCCGGTGACGGTGTACTTCGGGTGCCCGGCGATCGAGTACGCCAGCGTCGACTTGCCGGAGCCGTTCGGGCCCATGATGGCGTGGGTCTCGCCCTGCTTCACGGTCAGGTCGACGCCGCGCAGGATCTCGCGGGGGCCGTTCTCGGCCTCCACGCTGACGTGCAGGTCGCGGATCTCAAGCGTTGCCATACTGACCTCAGGACTCCTGGTTCAGGTCGACGTAGATCGCGTCGGCCTCGATCTTCACGGGGTAGACGGGCACCGGCTGGTTCGCCGGGGGGCCGGAGGGCCGGCCGGTGCGCAGGTCGAAGCGCGAGCCGTGCAGCCAGCACTCGATCGCGCAGTCCTCGACCTCGCCCTCGGACAGCGACACATTGGCGTGGCTGCACACGTCGTTGATCGCGTACACCTCGCCCTCGGTGCGCACCAGCGTCACCGGCACGTCGCCGAGCACCACGCGGAGGGGGGTGTCCTCCGCGAGCTCGGCCTCGGCGCAAGCGCGTTCGTACGCCATCAGACGCTCGCCTCCAGCTCCGCCTCGATACGCAGCATCAGCCGCTCCTGGAGCTCGGGGATGCCGATCTGGGCGAGCACCTCGGCGAAGAAGCCGCGCACCACGAGCCGGCGGGCCTCGTCGGCGGGGATGCCGCGCGACTGGAGGTAGAACAGCTGCTCGTCGTCGAAGCGGCCGGTGGCGCTCGCGTGCCCGGCGCCGGCGATCTCGCCGGTCTCGATCTCCAGGTTGGGGACCGAGTCGGCGCGCGCGCCCTCGGTGAGCAGCAGGTTGCGGTTGAGCTCGTACGTGTCGGTGCCTTCGGCCGCGGCGCGGATCAGCACGTCGCCGATCCACACGGTGCGGGCGTCGGCACCCTGGAGGGCGCCCTTGTACGTCACCAGGCTGCGGCAGCGCGGCACGTCGTGGTCGACGAACAGGCGGTGCTCCAGGTGCTGGCCCGAGTCGGCGAAGTACAGGCCGTACAGCTCCGCGTCGCCGCCCGGTGCGTCGTAGACGACGCGCGGGAACAGGCGTACGACGTCGCCGCCGAGCGTGACCACGACCGACTTGAACACCGCGTCGCGGCCGAGGCGCGCGATGTGGTGGGCCAGGTGCACCGAGCCGGCGTCCCAGTCCTGCACCGAGACGACGGTGAGGCGGGCGCCGTCGGCGACCAGGAACTCGACGTTGTCGGCGTACGACGCCTTGCCCGCGTGGTCGAGCACCAGCACGGCTTCGGCGAACGCCTCGACGACGACCGTCAGGTGGCCGAACCCGGCGGTGCCGGTGCCGCGCGTGCGCACGACCACCGGCTCGCCCGGCGCCAGTTCGCGCGGGAAGGTCACCACGGTGGCCTTCTCGAACGACGAGTACGCCTGGGCCGCCACGCGGTCGACCGGCGCGCCGGCCTTGCCGAGGCGCGCGTCGTCGCGGCCCACGGTCTCCACGATGACGCCGCTCGGCGCCTCGACCTCGACGGCGAGTTCGCCGACGGTGCCGAAGGTGCCGTCGTGCAGCCCGCGGAGCCGGTCCAGCGGAGTGAACCGCCAGTCCTCCTCGCGGCCGGTGGGGACACCGAAGTCGTTCACGTCGTACGACGCGACGGCGACCTGCCGGGCGTCGGCCGGCTGGCTGACCATGCGTCCGGTGCCGGGGCCCGCGAGTTCGTCGGGGGCCCCGGCCTCGCGCACGGCGATGGAACCGGCCGTGGTGCTACCGGGGTTGATGTTGCTTGCCATAGGTGTTCGCGGGCCTAGCCCACAGCCCCTTCCATCTGCAGCTCGATCAGGCGGTTCAGCTCAAGGGCGTATTCCATGGGCAGCTCGCGCGCGATCGGCTCCACGAAGCCGCGCACGATCATGGCCATGGCCTCGTCCTCGGTCATGCCGCGGCTCATGAGGTAGAACAGCTGGTCCGCGGAGACCTTGGAGACGGTCGCTTCGTGGCCCATCGACACGTCGTCCTCGCGTACGTCCACGTACGGGTACGTGTCCGAGCGGCTGACGGTGTCGACGAGCAGCGCGTCGCACTTGACCGACGAGACCGAGCCGTGCGCGCCTTCCTCGATCTGGACCAGGCCGCGGTACGACGTGCGCCCGCCGCCGCGCGCGACCGACTTGGACACGATGTTCGACGACGTGTTCGGCGCGCAGTGCACCATCTTCGAACCCGCGTCCTGGTGCTGGCCCTCGCCCGCGAAGGCGATCGACAGCGTCTCGCCCTTGGCGTGCTCGCCGAGCAGCCAGACGGCCGGGTACTTCATGGTCACCTTGGAGCCGATGTTGCCGTCGATCCACTCCATGGTGGCGCCCTCGTGAGCGACGGCACGCTTGGTGACCAGGTTGTAGACGTTGTTCGACCAGTTCTGGATGGTCGTGTACCGCACGCGCGCGTTCTTCTTGACGATGATCTCGACGACCGCGGAGTGCAGCGAGTCCGACGAGTAGATCGGCGCGGTGCAGCCCTCGACGTAGTGCACGTACGAGTCCTCGTCCGCGATGATCAGCGTCCGCTCGAACTGGCCCATGTTCTCGGTGTTGATCCGGAAGTAGGCCTGGAGCGGGATCTCGACGTGCACGCCCTTCGGCACGTAGATGAACGAGCCGCCCGACCACACGGCGGTGTTCAGCGCGGCGAACTTGTTGTCGCCGACCGGGATCACCGATCCGAAGTACTCCTGGAAGATCTCCGGGTGCTCGCGCAGGCCGGTGTCGGTGTCCATGAAGATGACACCCTGCTCCTCCAGGTCCTCGCGGATCTGGTGGTACACGACCTCGGACTCGTACTGGGCCGCGACACCGGCGACGAGGCGCTGCTTCTCCGCCTCGGGGATACCGAGCCTGTCGTACGTGTTCTTGATGTCGTCGGGCAGGTCCTCCCAAGAGGCGGCCTGCTTCTCCGTGGAGCGCACGAAGTACTTGATGTTGTCGAAGTCGATCCCGGACAGGTCCGAGCCCCAGGTCGGCATGGGCTTCTTGCCGAAGAGGCGCAGGCCCTTGAGACGGAGCTTCAGCATCCACTCGGGCTCGTTCTTCTTCGCCGAGATGTCCCGGACGACCTCTTCGGACAGGCCGCGGCGCGCGTTGGCACCGGCCACGTCCGTGTCGGCCCAGCCGTACTCGTACGTGCCCAGTCCCTCAAGCTCGGGGCGAGCTTCGGTGGTCATGCGGGGTTCCTCCCGGTGACGTTCTTCGGTACGTGCGTGGTGCAGACGCCGTCGCCGTGTGCGAGGGTCGCCAGCCGCTGGACGTGGGTTCCGAGGAGGCGAGCGAACACCTCTGCCTCGGCTTCGCACAGCTGCGGGAACCGCTCGGCGACATGCGCCACCGGGCAGTGGTGCTGGCAAAGCTGCTCTCCGCCGGGAGTCTGCCGCGCGTTCGCGGCGTATCCGTCGGCGGACAGCGCCTCTGCCAGCGCCTCGGCCCGTTTGCCCTCGGGCGCGCTCTCGACGACCGGTAGGTACTTGGTCTCGAGTGCGGCGACCCGGGTGCGGGCGAACGCCATGACCGCGTCCTCGCCCGCCACTTCCGCGAGGAAGTGCAGGGCGTCTGCGGCCAGGACGTCGTACTCCTGGTGGAACGATCCGCGGCCGGTGTCCGTGAGCGCGAACACCTTGGCGGGGCGGCCCCGCCCGCGGTGACCGTACACCCGCTGCTGCCGGGCCTCGACGACCCCGTCCGCGAGCAGCGCGTCGAGGTGCCGGCGCACGGCCGCGGCGGTGAGGTCGAGCCGCTCGGCGAGATCCGCCGCGGTGGACGGACCGTGTTCGAGGATCGACCGGGCGACCTTGTTGCGGGTGCCCGCATGCGCGTCGTTCTCGGGCGCGGTCGGGCCCTGGACGGCATGCCGTCCCGAGCCTCCCGTGTCCTCGCGCATGTATTTCACAACGCCATTGTTGCGTTAATGGTTCCCGAAGGCGAATCCGCCCCGCGTGCGGTCGATCACTTAGGGCTGCCTAATATGCCGGTGACCTGCCCATATGACAGAAAGTATGCAAGTCGTCACGGGCGGGTCGCGGTGGGTCGCCGCGGGCGGATCGTCAGGGTGCGCGGAGGCTCGGCAGCAGGACCTCGTCGACGAGCTGCACGACGAAGCCGTCGGTCAGCTCGTCGGGGCCCATCAGGTTCTGGTACGTCACCATCGCCGGCCCGACCCGCGCGGTCAGCGGCGTCGCGGCGCCCGCGCGCACCTCGCCGCGTTCCTCGGCCGCGCGCAGGATCTCCAGCAGCATGCGGCGGGTGGGTGCCGAGACGCGCTCGCGCATCAGGTCGTGCGTGAACGTGGCCTCGGTCTTGGCGACGTGCAGCGCGGGATCCGCGGTGAGGGCGCAGGCGCCGCGCAGGAAGCGCAGCACCGCGATCAGGTCCGCGCGCAGCTCGCCGACGAGCTCGATGTCGTCGGCGGAAGGGAGGCGGTCGCGCAGGGCGTCGAGCAGCAGGGCGTCCCGGTCGGGCCAGCGCCGGTACAGGGGGGCCTTGCCGGTCCGTGCGGCGGCGGCGACGCCGTCCATGGTGAGGCCGGCGTACCCGACCCTGAGCAGTTCGTCGAACACCGCCTGGAAGATGGCCTGTTCGAGAGCGCGGCCGCGCCTGCGGGTGGGGGCGCCGTCGGCGGGGGTCGGTGCGTCGGCGCGGATTGCCACCTCGGGTCACCTCTCTCGAATCCCTCAAGTCCCTCAGGTTGGCCCCCAGTATCGCCGGACGCTTGTAAGAGACTCGACAGTCTCCTAAGGTGATTCCCCATAAGAGACCCGAGGGTCTCCTATTTCTACTTTCCTCCTGCCTGCCCGCAAACCGGGGGTCACCCATGCCCGCATCCGCTTCCGCGTCCGCCCGCCCCGCCGCCCGACCGGGCGGCGGGGCCGCGCCACCGGGGCAACGGCCGGGACTCGCCCTCGCCGTCATCACCGGGTCGATGCTGCTCATCGGCATCGACGTCACCGTCGTCAACCTCGCACTGCCCGACATGCGGGCGGCCCTCGACATGTCCTCTACCGCGTCGTCGTGGGCCCTCAACGCCTACACGCTCGCCTTCGGCGGCCTGCTCCTGCTCGGCGGCCGCCTCGGCGACGCGTTCGGCCGCCTCCGCATGTTCGTCGTCGGCGTCGCGGTCTTCACCGCCGCCTCGCTCCTGGCCGGACTCGCCCCGTGGTCCTGGTGGCTGATCGCCGCGCGGGTCCTCCAAGGCGTCGGCGGCGCACTCGTCGGACCCAGCACGATGGCCCTCATCGTCAGCACCTTCGACGGCCCCGCACGGGCGCGCGCCATCTCCTGGTACTCCGCGGTGCTCGGCGGCGGCGCCACCGTGGGCCTCGTCCTCGGCGGCATGCTCACCGAACTCGCCTCATGGCGCTGGGTCTTCCTGATCAACGTGCCGCTCGGCGCGGCCCTGGTGGTGCTCGCGCGGCGGGTCGTCCGCGAACCGGCACGCCCCCCGGCCGCCGACACCCGCCCCGGGTTCGACCTCGCGGGCGCGCTCACCGGCACCACCGGGATCGGCGCACTGGTGTACGCGTGCATCCGGGCCGGAGACGCGGGCTGGGGCGACACCCGCACCGTCACCGCACTGATCGCCGCCGCCGTCCTGCTGCCCGCCTTCGTCCTGGTGGAACGCGGTGCCGAGCAACCGGTCACCCCGCTCCGGCTGGCGATACGCGGCACCCTGGCCCGCGTCCTGCCGCCCGTCGCCCTGTACGCCGCCGCGATGTTCAGCGTGCTGTTCTTCCTCGGCCAGTACTTCCAGGAGGCCCGCGGCTACACCCCCGTCAAAGCCGGCCTGGCCTTCCTGCCGCTGATGATCGGGCAGTTCACCATGGCCCGGCTGTCGCCCGCCCTGGTCCGCCGGGTCGGCACCGCCTGGCCGGCGACGCTCGGCGCGGCGTTCGCCGCGATCGGACTCACCCTGCTGTCCCGGCTGGGCGAGTCCGACGCGTACGCGACCGGCGTCCTGCCCGGACTGCTGCTCATCGGCATCGGCGCCGGATCGGCGATGTCGCCCCTGACCACGTACGGCATGTCCGGCATCGCCCCCCACGAGTCGGGCGCCGCGTCCGGCCTGCTCCAGACCACCCAGTGGCTGGCCGGCACCGTCGGCCTCGCCCTGTGGGTGACCGTCTTCGGCCACGCCACCCGCAACCCGGCCGCGGGAGCCACCCCCGCACACACGCTCACCGACGGCACGACCGCCGCCTTCACCGCCGCCGCAATAGCCGCCACCCTCGCCGCAATCGCCGCCCTACCCCTCTTCCGCAGGACATCCGGCCGGAACTGACCGGGATCGAGGGGGCCGGGCAACGCCCTGGGACGACCGCGTACCGGGGCGTCTCGGGGCCTACCTAGACTGTTCGGCCATGGACTCCCCACAGCCTGCCGTCGAGATTTCGGGGCTCGTCAAGAGGTACGGCGACAAGCTCGCCGTCGACGGGCTCGATCTCGTGGTCGAGGCCGGGACGGTCACCGCCGTGCTCGGGCCCAACGGGGCCGGCAAGACGTCGACGATCGAGGTCTGCGAGGGCTACCGGCGGGCGGACGGCGGGTCGGTGCGCGTGCTGGGGCTCGACCCGGCCGTCGACGGTGAGCGGCTGCGGCCCCGGGTCGGCGTCATGCTCCAGTCCGGCGGCGTGTACGCGGGGGCGCGCGCCGAGGAGATGCTGCGGCACGTCGCCAAGCTGCACGCGCATCCGCTCGATGTGGGGATGCTGATCGAGCGGCTGGGGCTGGAGAGCTGCGGGCGCACGACGTACCGGCGGCTGTCCGGCGGGCAGCAGCAGCGCCTCGCGCTCGCGCTCGCCGTGGTCGGGCGCCCGGAGCTGGTCTTCCTGGACGAGCCGACCGCCGGGCTCGACCCGCACGCCCGGCACGCGACCTGGGACCTCGTCCGCGACCTGCGAGCCGACGGGGTGACCGTCGTGCTGACGACGCACTTCATGGACGAGGCCGAGAAACTCGCCGACGACGTGCACATCATCGACCGGGGCCGGGCCATAGCGTCCGGTTCGCCGGAGGCCCTGTGCCGCGACGGTGCGGAGAACTCGCTGCGCTTCGCTGGGCCGCCGGGGCTCGACCTGACGGCGATGGTGGCCGCGCTGCCCGTGGGGGCGAAGGCGTTCGAGGTCGCGCGCGGGTCGTACCGCGTCGAGGGCGACATCGACCCGCAACTGCTCGCGACCGTCACCGCCTGGTGCGCGCAGCACGGCGTCATGCCGGAGAAACTGACCGTGGAACGGCGCACGCTCGAAGACGTGTTCCTGGAACTGACCGGGCGGGAGCTGCGGCCGTGACGACGACGGGGACCTTCACACCCGAGCCCGGGGCCGCCCCGCTCGGCCGCATGATCGCCGCACAGACGGCGCTCGAGACCAAGATGCTGCTGCGCAACGGCGAGCAGCTGCTGCTGACGATCGTCATCCCGACGCTGCTGCTGGTGCTGTTCAGTGCCGTGGACGTCGTCGACGTGGGCGACCTGGCGCCGGGGGAGGAGCGCGTCGACTTCCTGGCGCCCGGCCTGCTCGCGCTCGCGGTGCTGTCGACGGCGTTCACCGGCCAGGCCATCGCGACCGGCTTCGAGCGGCGGTACGGCGTCCTCAAGCGCCTCGGCGCGACGCCCCTGCCGCGCTGGGGCCTGATGGTCGCCAAGACCGGCTGCGTCCTGGTCGTCGAACTCCTCCAGGTCGCCCTGCTCACCGCGATCGCCTTCGCGCTCGGCTGGTCGCCGCACGGCAACCCGCTCGCCGTCGTCCTCCTGCTCGTGCTCGGCACGGCCGCCTTCTCCGGACTCGGCCTCCTCATGGCCGGGACCCTGCGCGCCGAGGCGACCCTCGCCGCCGCCAACCTGGTCTTCATCCTGCTGCTGGTGTGCGGCGGCGTGATCGTCCCGCTCGACAAGTTCCCGGGCGGCGTCGAGGCCGTCCTCCAGCTCACCCCCATCGCCGCCCTCTCCGACGGCCTGCGCGACGTCCTGCGCGACGGCGCGTCGATGCCGTGGGGCGAGGCCGGCATCCTCGCGGTGTGGTCGGTCCTCGGACTGGCCGCCGCGGCACGGTTCTTCCGCTGGGAGTGACACCGTGCCCCCGCGTACTTCGTGAACGCATTCACAACGTACGCTTTACGCCATGAGTTCGCCGTCTGCCGTGTCGCCCCTTGCGCGACGGGTCTTTCTTGCCAACCTGTGCGCTCAGATCGGGATCGTCATCACGGGCGGGCTGGTGCGGCTCACCGGGTCGGGGCTCGGGTGCGACACGTGGCCGCGCTGCAACGACGACCAGTGGACGCCGCACGGCGAGAGCGACATCTACACGTACATCGAGTTCGGCAACCGCATGCTCGCCTATGTCGTCGGCGCCATCGCGGTCGCGGCGATCGTGGTGGCGTGGCGGCACCGGCCGGTGCGCAAGGAGATCCGCTACCTGGCGGCGTTCCAGCTGTTCGCGGTGATCGGGCAGGCGATCCTCGGCGGCATCACCGTCCTGACGGACCTTCACCCGGCGTCGGTGGCGAGCCACCTGCTGCTGTCGATGTTCATGATCGGCACGGCGGTCGCGCTGTACGACCGCTCGGGCGAGGGCGACGGTCCGGTACGCCCGCTGGTACGCCGCGAGATCCGCCTCTTCGGCGCGGGCGCGGTGGGGGTGCTGGCGGCGCTGCTCGTGGTCGGCACGATCGTCACCGGGTCGGGGCCGCACGCGGGTGACGAGGACGCCAAGCGCTTCGACGTCAACGTCGACCAGATGGCGTGGCTGCACGCCGACCTGGCCTTCCTACTGCTCGGCGCGGCGCTCGCCCTCGCCCTCGCGCTGCGCGTCACGGACGCACCCGCCGCCGCCCAGCACCGCGTGTGGTGGCTGCTCGGCGTGCTGATCCCGCAGGGACTCATCGGCTACACGCAGTACTTCAACGGTCTGCCCGAGTGGCAGGTCTCGCTGCACATGTTCGGCGCGTGCCTCGTCGTGGTCACCACCACGCGCATCCTCTTCGGGCTCCGCGAGCGCGGCGAGGTCGGCGAGACCACCGAGACGGACGGGGCGGACGGCGCCGCGACGGTGCCCGCGCCCGCGGACGAGCCGGTCACCGCGACACGCTACTGACGGGACGGGTCGCCGACATGCGCCCCCGGCCGGCCCCCGGCGGCATCGGCAAGATCACAATTTGCCACCCCGGCAAACTCCCGTTCACCGGAACGGACTAATCTGCGGCCATGACCGACGCCGCGCCGGACGCGCCATCGGGCCGGGGGACCGGACGCCTGGAACGCATCATCGCGCTGCGCGTCCGCGAGTACCGCCGTGCCGCCGGACTGTCGATCGCCGACATGGCGACACGCGTCGGAGTGTCCAAGGCGATGTTGTCGAAGATCGAGAACTCGCAGACGTCGTGCAGCCTGGCCACCCTCGAACGGATCGCCGACGGGCTCAACATCCCGGTGACCGCGCTGTTCCGCGGCATCGACTCGGACCGCGAGGCGGTGTACGTCCCGGCCGGGCACGGCGCCCAGATCGTCCGGCGCGGCACCCGCGTCGGGCACCACTACCAGCTGCTCGGCGAACTGCGCGGCCCCCGCAAGCGACTTGAGGCCGTCCTGGTGACGCTGACCGAGTCCAGCGAGGTGTTCCCGCTCTTCCAGCACCCCGGCGTCGAGGTGCTCTACATGCTGGAAGGGGAGATGGTGTACGGGCACGGGGACGCCCGCTACACGATGCGCCCCGGCGACACCCTGCAGTTCGACGGCGAAGGGCCGCACGGGCCCGACGAACTCGTCGAACTGCCCATCAAGTTCCTGTCCGTCACGGTCCTGGACGCACCGCCCGAGACCTGACCGGGGCGTACGCCCGACCCGGCACACGCCGCCGGGGGAACGTCAGGCGTTGGCGGGTCCGCCGATCTGGATGCCCGCCATGCGGGTCCACTCGTACTGCCCGGTCTTCACGCGCAGCGCGACGTCGTTGGGGAACTCGTCGTGCAGCCGCAGGCCCGCCGCCTCGACCGCCTTGCGCGCCGTCTCCGGGTCGCGCGCGACCTGGTCGCCCCACTGGCCGTCGGCACCGACGACGACGATGCGGGTCGAGTCGCGCCCGATGTACTCCACGACGGCGTCGGCCGTCGCGTCGTCGCCCGCCGCGTGACGTCCCGCGAACCGCGTGAGATTGCGCGCGAGGCGGCGCACCTGGCGGTCGGTCTTGGGTGCCGCGTCCGCCGGCTGGGCCGGGGGAGTCGCCGCGGCGGTCTCTGTCTCGCTCATGCGCAGGATGCTACCGACGGGTCGTCGGACCGGCGCCGTGGGGATCGTCACAGCGCGTCGCGCGCCGCCCGACGGGGGAAGCAGGTCAGCCGAAGATGACCGGGTCGACCGCGACCGCCACGAACAGCAGCGTCAGGTACGTGATCGACCAGTGGAACAGGCGCATCTCCTTGAGCTTCGCGCCTGTCTCCTCGGCCTTCGCCCGGCGGTTCAGCCCGTGCGCCTCGTACAGCCACGCCGCGCCCAGCACCAGCGCCGCCGACGGGTACAGCCAGCCGGTGTCGGCGGTCGGCCACAGCAGCAGCGACGTCGCGACCATGACCCAGCTGTAGACCACGATCTGCCGGGCCACGACCTTGTTGCCGGCGACGACCGGCAGCATCGGCACGCCCGCGTTCGCGTAGTCGTCGGCGCACTTCATCGACAGCGGCCAGTAGTGCGGCGGCGTCCAGAAGAAGATGACCATGAACAGCACGAACGGCGCCCAGGCAAGGGAGTTCGTGACCGCGGTCCAGCCGATGAGCACCTGCATGCAGCCCGCGATACCGCCCCACACGATGTTCTGCGGGGTCCGCCGCTTGAGCATCATCGTGTAGACGACGACGTAGTAGAAGATCGCCAGCACCGACAGGCCCGCCGACAGCGGGTTCACCAGCACCCAGAACCACACCGTCGAGATCACGCCGAGCGCGGCGGCGAACGCCAGGCACTCGCGCGGCGACACCATGCCGGTCACCAGCGGACGCCGCTCGGTGCGGTGCATCAACCGGTCGATGTCCCGGTCGAGGTACATGTTGAACGCGTTGGCGCTACCCGCGGACAGGTACCCGCCGAAGCAGACGACCAGCACGAGGCTCAGGTCCGGCAGCCCCTTGGCGGCCAGGAACATCACCGGAATCGTGCTGATCAGCAGCAGTTCGATGATGCGCGGTTTCGTGAGGGCCACGAACGCGAGGACCCGGGCCGCCGGCGGACGACTGCCGCGGGTAGGTCCCGCGAGCCCGGCCGGTCGGGATTCGACGGCTGTCACGAACACCCCATCAGCAGCGGATTAGAACTAACGGGAAACTGTAGTCCCTCGCCCGCTTGTGAATTGTGCGGGGGGCACGTCCGCGCGGCGTCGGCCACCCGGGCGGACTCCTCCGCCGCGTGACCTTCCCGGTGCCCCGGTAGGCTCGGCCATGTGCCGTATACGCCGAGCGGGCGGTAGACCCGCGATTTCGGCGATCAACCGGAGAAACCGGAAGGAGCCCTGACAAGGGTGAGCACCATGCCGACCAACGACAGCAGCGCGCTGGAGTGGACCGACCTCGACAAGCGCGCGGTGGACACGGCTCGTGTCCTCGCAATGGACGCCGTGCAGAAGGTCGGCAACGGCCACCCGGGCACGGCGATGAGCCTCGCACCCGCGGCGTACCTCATCTGGCAGAAGCTCCTCAAGCACGACCCGGTCGACCCCGACTGGGCCGGTCGCGACCGCTTCGTGCTGTCCCCGGGGCACACCAGCCTGACGCTGTACACCCAGCTGTTCCTGTCCGGCTACGGCCTGACGCTGGACGACCTGAAGGCGTTCCGCACCTGGGGCAGCCGTACGCCGGGCCACCCCGAGCACGGCCACACCTCCGGCGTCGAGACCACCACCGGCCCGCTGGGCCAGGGGCTCGCCAACGCGGTGGGCATGGCGATGGCCGCCCGCTACGAGCGCGGTCTGTTCGACCCCGAAGCGCCCGCCGGCACCTCGCCGTTCGACCACACCATCTGGGCGATCGTCTCCGACGGCGACCTCGAAGAGGGCATCTCCGCCGAAGCCAGCTCGCTCGCCGGCCACCAGAAGCTCGGCAACCTCGTCGCGGTGTACGACGACAACCACATCTCGATCGAGGGCGACACCGAGACCGCGTTCAGCGAGGACGTCCTCAAGCGCTACGAGGCGTACGGCTGGCACACCCTGCGCATCGAGCCGCTGCCCAACGGCGACATCGACGTCGACGCGCTGTACGCGGCGCTGCTCGCGGGCCGCGCCGAGACCGGCCGCCCGACGATGATCGCGATGCGCACCACCATCGCGTGGCCCGCGCCGAACGCGCAGAACACCGCCAAGGCGCACGGCTCCGCGCTCGGCGCCGACGAGGTCGCCGCGACCAAGAAGATCCTCGGCTTCGACCCCGAGCTGAGCTTCGAGGTGGCCGACGAGGTCCTCGCGCACGCCCGCAAGGTCGTCGACCGCGGCCGCGCCGCCCGCACCGAGTGGGACACCGCGCTCGCCTCGTGGCGTACCGCGAACCCGGAGCGTGCCGCGACCCTGGCCCGCGTCGCCAAGCGGCAGCTGCCCGACGGCTGGGAGAAGGCGATCCCGGCCTTCGACACCGGCAAGGCGATGGCCACCCGCAAGGCGTCCGGCAAGGTCCTGGAGGCATTGGGCGCGGTCGTCCCCGAGCTGTGGGGCGGCAGCGCCGACCTCGCCGAGTCGAACAACACCACGATCGACGAGTCCAGCTCGTTCCTGCCGGCCGGCAACCCGCTGAAGTCCGCGGACCCGTACGGCCGCACGATCCACTTCGGCATCCGCGAGCACGCCATGGGCTCGACCATGAACGGCATCGCGCTGCACGGCGGCACCCGCGTGTACGGCGGCACCTTCCTGGTGTTCTCCGACTACATGCGCCCGGCCGTGCGCCTGGCCGCCCTCATGAAGCTGCCGGTCACGTACGTGTGGACGCACGACTCGATCGGCCTCGGCGAGGACGGCCCGACCCACCAGCCGATCGAGCACGTCGCCGCCCTGCGCGCGATCCCCGGCCTCGACGTCGTCCGCCCGGCGGACGCCAACGAGGTGGCCGTCGCGTGGCGCACGATCCTGTCGCACACCGACCGCCCGGCCGGCATCCTGCTGACCCGCCAGGACGTCCCGACGTTCGAGCGCGACGACCACAACTCGGCCGAGGGCACCGCCAAGGGCGGCTACATCCTCGCCGAGGCGTCGAAGGGCCTGCCGCAGGTCGTGCTCATCGGCACCGGCTCCGAGGTGCAGCTCGCGATGTCCGCGCGCGAGACCCTGGAGGCCGAGGGCATCGCGACGCGCGTCGTGTCGATGCCGTCGGTCGAGTGGTTCAACGCGCAGGACCAGTCGTACCGCGAGCACGTCATCCCGCCGAACGTGAAGGCCCGCGTCTCGGTCGAGGCCGGCATCGCGCTGGGTTGGCGCGAGATCGTCGGCGACGCCGGAAAGATTGTGTCGCTCGACCACTTCGGGGCATCCGCGGACTTCAAGACCCTGTTCGCGGAGTTCGGCATCACCGCCGCGGCGGTCGTGACGGCCGCCCGGGAATCCCTGCGCGCCGCGGGCGCTTGAGCCGGACGGGACCGGCCCAAGAGATTCAGCGACCACTCGATCGGTCACTCACCGACCACTGAGGAGCGAAAGACATGACGGACAACCTCCGTCGCCTCTCCGCCGAGGGTGTGGCGATCTGGCTCGACGACCTGAGCCGCGCCCGCCTCGACTCCGGCAACCTCGCCGAACTCGTGCGCGACAAGGAGATCGTCGGCGTCACCACGAACCCGGCGATCTTCCAGAAGGCCATCTCCGGCAAGGACGACTACAACGCCCAGCTCCGCGACCTCGCGGTGCGGGGGGTCACGGTCGACGAGGCCGTGCGCATGATCACCGTGCAGGACGTGCGGCGCGCGTGCGACGTGCTCAAGCCGGTGTACGTGGCGAGCAACCACGTCGACGGCCGCGTGTCGATCGAGGTCGACCCGCGCCTCGCGCACAAGACCGAGCCGACCGTCGCCGAGGCCCGCCAGCTGTGGTGGCTCGTCGACCGCCGCAACCTGCTGATCAAGATCCCGGCGACGAAGGCGGGCCTGCCCGCCATCTCGCAGGTGATCTCCGAGGGCATCAGCGTCAACGTCACGCTGATCTTCTCGCTGGAGCGCTACAAGGCCGTCATGGACGCGTACCTGACCGGCCTGGAGCGCGCCAAGGAGGCCGGCCTCGACCTCGCCGAGATCGAGTCGGTGGCGTCCTTCTTCGTGTCCCGCGTGGACACCGAGATCGACGGGCGCCTCGACAAGCTCGGCACGGACGAGGCGAAGGCGCTGCGCGGCAAGGCCGGACTGGCCAACGCGCGCCTGGCGTTCGAGGCGTACGAGGAGGTCGTCGCCTCCGACCGCTGGAAGGCGCTGGCCGCCGCGGGCGCCAACCCGCAGCGTCCGCTGTGGGCGTCGACCGGGGTCAAGGACCCGGCGTACAAGGACACGCTGTACGTGGACGAACTCGTCGTGCGCGGCACCGTGAACACGATGCCGGAGGCGACCCTGGAGGCCGCCGCCGACCACGGCGACATCCACGGCGACGCGGTGCACGGGACGTACGACGCGTCCCGCGCCGAACTCGCGGCACTGGAGGGGCTGGGCATCTCGTACGACGAGGTCGTGCAGCTCCTCGAGGACGAGGGCGTCGAGAAGTTCGACACCTCGTGGAACGAACTCCTGGACTCCGTGCAGAAGGAGCTCGACCGCCTGCGCGCCTGAACCGGCGCACCCCCCCCGGCCCCGATCCCTCGTCGGGGCCCCCTAGCAGCACCCCCCGGTTGTCACAGCCGAACGTCACCCGTTCGGCTGTGACAACCGGGGAAATCCACGCAATCAGGGCATGATTTCAGCAGACTCCACAACACAGGAGGGCTGACCGCCCGTGCAACACGCATTCGACGAACGCGTGACCGCCGGCGGCGTGGAAGTCACCGTCACCGGTGACCTCGTCCGCGCCGCGGCTGTCGACGACGCCGTCGCGACGTCGATCACCGACAAGGTCCCCGCGCGGCTCGCCGCGTCGGATCCGACCCTCTGGGGACCGGACGCCGAGTCCGAGGCCGCGGTCCGGCTCGGCTGGGTGGACCTCCCCGCTTCCTCCCGGGCGCTGCTGCCGCAGCTCGCCGAACTCCGCGAGCAGGTCCGCGCCGAGGGACTCGACCACGTCGTGCTCGCCGGGATGGGCGGCTCCTCGCTCGCCCCCGAGGTCATCGCCGCGGTCCACGGAGTCCACCTCACCGTCGTCGACACCACCGACGCCGACCAGGTGCGCCGCGCCCTCCGCGACCGCACCGAGCGCACCGTCGTCGTGGTCGCCAGCAAGTCCGGCGGCACGATCGAGACCGACAGCCACCGCCGCGCCTTCGAGAAGGCCTTCCGCGACGCGGGCCTGACCCCGGAACAGATCGCCGCGCGCATCGTCGTGGTGACCGACCCCGGCTCGCCGCTGGAGAAGTCCGCGCGCGAGGCCGGCTACACCGTCGTCCTCGCCGACCCCAACGTGGGCGGGCGCTACTCCGCGCTGACCGCGTTCGGGCTGGTGCCCAGCGCCCTCGCCGGCGCCGACACCGCACGGCTGCTCGACGAGGCCGCAGCCCTCGCCCCGTCCCTCGGCGGCCCCACCGACAACCCCGGGCTGCTGCTCGGGGCGGCGCTCGGCGCGGCCGCCGTGTCCGGGCGCGACAAGCTCGTGCTCTCCGACGGCGCCGGCCTGCCCGGCTTCGGCGACTGGGCCGAGCAGTTGATCGCCGAGTCCACCGGAAAGCAGGGCCGCGGCATCCTGCCGGTCGTCGTCGAAGGCCCCGACGCGCCCGGCATTGTCGGCCGCGGCGGCGACGCCGTGGTCGCGGTCGTCGGCGCGGACAGCGGCGACGTCGCCGGGCTCACCGGTACGGCCGGCACCCCCGACACCTCTGACGCGCCCGGCACCCCCGGTACGCCCGGGATCGCCGACATCGCCGTCACCGGTCCGCTCGGTGCGCAGTTCCTGCTCTGGGAGTACGCCACGGCCGTCGCGGGCCGCCTGCTCGGCATCGACCCCTTCGACCAGCCCAACGTCCAGGAGTCGAAGGACAACACCGCGAAACTGCTCGACGCCCTGGCGGCGGAGGGCACGCTGCCCGAAGGCACCGCCGCCTTCGTCGACGGCGGGACCGCGGTCTACGGCGACGCCGACCTGCTCGGCGACGCCGCGACGGTCCAGGACGCCCTGCGCGCGCTGCTCGCGGCCGTGCCGGAGCACGGCTACCTGGCGGTCATGGCGTACCTCGACCGCGGCGGCGACACCGGCGCGCCCGACCTGCGCCCGCTGCTGGCCCGCGTGCTCGGCGGCCGGCAGGCCACCTTCGGCTGGGCGCCGCGGTTCCTGCACTCCACCGGGCAGTTCCACAAGGGCGGCCCGCAGGTCGGGGCGTTCCTCCAGATCACCAGCGAGGTCACCGCGGACCTGCCGGTGGCGGGCCGTCCGTACACCTTCGCGCAACTGCAAAAGGCCCAGGCACTCGGCGACCTCGGCGCGCTCACCGCGCGCGGCCGCCCGGTGCTGCGCCTCCACCTCCTGGACCCGGCCGAAGCCCTGGCAGGCCTGCTGTCCGACGCACGCGCACTGGAGGGTGCCGCATGACACGCTCGCCGGCTGTTTGGCCCGCGAACCCGCTTCGTGACCCGCAGGACCGCCGACTTCCGCGCATCGCAGGGCCGTCCGGCCTGGTGATCTTCGGCGTGACCGGCGACCTGAGCCGCAAGAAGCTGATGCCCGCGATCTACGACCTGGCCAACCGCGGCCTGCTGCCCCCGGGCTTCGCCCTCACCGGGTTCGCCCGCCGGGACTGGGCCGACGAGGACTTCGGCCAGGTCGTGTACGACGCGGTCAAGGCGCACGCGCGCACCCCCTTCCGGGAGGAGGTGTGGCGCCAGCTCTCCGAGGGATTCCGTTTCGTCCAGGGCGACTTCGACGACGACGAGGCCTTCGACCACCTGCGCCGCACGATCGCCGAACTGGACGAGAAGCAGGGCACGCACGGCAACCACGCCTTCTACCTGTCGGTGCCGCCGAAGTTCTTCCCGCTGGTGGTCGCGCAGCTCAAGAAGCACGGCCTCGCCGACGCGCCGCACGAGGACTCGTGGCGCCGCGCGGTCATCGAGAAGCCGTTCGGCCGCGACCTGGAGACGGCGGTCGAGCTCAACAACATCGTCGACGACGTCTTCGCCCCGGACTCGGTGTTCCGCATCGACCACTACCTGGGCAAGGAGACCGTCCAGAACATCCTGGCGCTGCGGTTCGCCAACACGATGTTCGAGCCGCTGTGGAACCGGTCGTACGTCGACCACGTGCAGATCACGATGGCCGAGGACATCGGCATCGGCGGCCGGGCCGGCTACTACGACGGCATCGGCGCGGCGCGCGACGTCATCCAGAACCACCTGCTGCAACTCCTCGCGCTGACCGCCATGGAGGAGCCGCAGTCGTTCGAGGCCGGGTCCCTGGTGGCCGAGAAGCTCAAGGTGCTCAACTCCATCAAGCTGCCGGACGACCTCGCCAAGCACACCGTGCGCGCGCAGTACACGTCCGGCTGGCAGGGCGGCGAGCAGGTCTGCGGCTACCTGGAGGAGGACGGCATCTCGCCGTCGTCGCGCACCGACACGTACGCGGCCATAAAGCTGGAGATCGAGAACCGCCGCTGGGCGGGCGTGCCGTTCTACCTGCGCACCGGCAAGCGCCTGGGCCGCCGCGTCACCGAGATCGCGGTCGTCTTCCAGCGCGCCCCGCACCTGCCCTTCGACGAGACCGCCACCGAGGAGCTGGGGCAGAACGCCCTGGTGATCCGGGTGCAGCCGGACGAGGGCATGACGCTGCGGTTCGGCTCCAAGGTGCCCGGCACCGCGATGGAGGTCCGGGACGTCAACATGGACTTCGCGTACGGCGAGTCCTTCACCGAGTCGAGTCCGGAGGCGTACGAGCGCCTGCTGCTCGACGTACTCCTCGGCGACGCCCCGCTGTTCCCGCGCTGGGAGGAGGTCGAGGCGTCCTGGAAGATCCTCGACCCGATCGAGAAGTACTGGGACAAGCACGGCAAGCCCGACACCTACGTCTCCGGGACGTGGGGCCCCGAGGCAGCCGACCAAATGCTCGCACGTGACGGACGGAGCTGGCGCCGCCCATGATGATCGACCTGACCGACACAAAGTCCAGTGCCGTCAACGCGGCCCTGGTCGACGCGCGGCACGCCATCGGCTCGCCGGCGCTCGGCATGGTGCTCACGCTGGTCATCGTCACCGACGAGAGCAACCAGTACGACGCCATGAAGGCCGCCGTCGAGGCGGCCCGCGAGCACCCCTCGCGCATTCTCGTGGTCATCGGCCGCCCCGGACCGGACATCCCGCCGCGCCTCGACGCCGAGGTGCGGGTGGGCGACGCGGGTGCGGGCGAGACCGTCGTCCTGCGGCTGCACGGCGAACTGGCCGAGCACGCCGAGTCGGTGTGCCTGCCGCTGCTGCTGCCGGACGCCCCGGTGGTGGTGTGGTGGCCGGGCAAGGCGCCGGAGACGGCCAGCAAGGACCCGCTCGGCGTCCTCGCGCAGCGCAGGATCACGGACGCGGTGGCGGCGCCGCGGCGCCCGGACTGGCTGGAGATCCGCGCGTCGGGCTACGTGCCCGGCGACACGGACCTGGCGTGGACCCGTACCACGACCTGGCGCAGCCTGCTGGCCGCCGCGCTCGACCAGCGCTACGACCGGATCACCGGTGCCGCGGTCGAGGCCAAGGCGGGCAACCCCAGTGCCGAGTTGATCGCGCTGTGGCTGTCCGACCGGCTGAAGGTCCCGGTGGAGCGCGTCGTCTCGGCCGGCCCCGGCATCACCGCGGTACGGCTGACCACGGTGCGGGGCGACATCGCGATCACCCGACCGGACGGCGTGCTGGCCACGCTGTCGACGCCGGGCCAGCCGGACCGCCACGTCGCCCTCAAGCGGCGCGACGCGGCCGAGCTGATCGCGGAGGAGCTGCGCCGGCTCGACCCGGACGACGTCTACGCCACCACGCTCGCGCACGCGGCCGAGGAGGCCAAGGCGGCCGGCGGCAAGTCCCCCGACCCGTCCGACGCGGCCACGGAGGCGGCCGAGAACGAGAAGTCCTCGGTGGCGCTCGGTGCGCTGCCCGGCGGCTCGACGATGGCGGACACCGCCGACGTCGCGAAGCCGGCCGCGAAGCGGGCGGCGTCGCGGACCTCGGGAGGCGGTTCGAGCGCGCCGAACCCCTCCGGGGCCACGAAGAAGACGGCGAAGCCCGCCAACTCGCGGTCGTCGTCATCCTCTTCCTCGTCGTCCTCTTCGTCCTCGTCGGCGCGCAAGCGCACCGGCGGTGGTTCGTCGTGACCGCGACGCCCGCGGTCCTGATCCACACGGACGGCACGCTCCTCGCGCGCGCGGCGGCGGCCCGGCTCATCACCCGGCTCGTCGACGCGCAGGCGGCGCGGGGCGTGGCGCACATCGTGCTCACCGGCGGGCGCAACGGCAACGCGCTGATGCGCGAACTGGCCGAGTCGCCGGCCCGTGACGCGGTCGACTGGGCGCACGTGCACGTGTGGTGGGGCGACGAGCGGTTCCTGCCGAGCGGCGACCCGGACCGCAACGAGACCCAGGCCCGCGCCGAACTGCTCGACAAGCTGCCGCTCACCCCGGAGTTCGTGCACCCGATGCCGGCCTCCGACGGTCCCGGCGGCGGCGACCCGGAGGCCGCGGCGGCCCGCTACGCGGCCGAACTGGCGGTCGCGGCACGGGCGGAGACGGCGGGGGAGCGCGGCGGGGTGGACGTCCCGTCGTTCGACGTCGCGATGTTCGGCGTCGGTCCGGACACCCATGTCGCCTCGCTGTTCCCGGAGTTGCCGGCGGTCCAGGAGACCGAGCGCACGGTGGTCGCGGTACGCGGGGCACCCAAGCCGCCGCCGACCCGGATCACCCTGACGTTCCCGGCGATCCGCACGGCCAAGGACGTCTGGCTGCTGGCGGCGGGCGAGGACAAGGCGTCCGCGGTCCGGATCGCCCTGGCGGGCGGCGGCGACAAGCAGGTCCCCGCGGCGGGCGCGTACGGCCGCCGCAACACCCTGTGGCTCCTGGACCGTTCCGCGGCCGCGGAACTGCCCCCGGGCCTCAACCGCATCGCGTCGCCGTAGCGACCGGAGCACCGACACGTGGGGCGGCCCCCGGACTCCCGGGCGCCGCCCCACGTGCGTCCCCTCAACGCCTCACATAAGGCGGCAGCTCGGAGGTGTCGAGGTGCGAACCCGAGCGTCCTCGATCGGGGTCATGAGGGGCGGCGGCCGCGGTTGGGCGTGGTGGGGAACTCGGCTGTCTCCAGGCGGATTTTGAAGGGGGCGGGGATGGTGATGGGGTCGCCGTAGGTCACGGTGTGGTGGGCCAGGTAGTCGCCGTGCTGGGGGTCGGTGTAGAGGGTGACCAGGGCGAGCAGCGGGTCGACCAGCAGGTAGAGCGGGACCTGTTCGCTCGCGTACAGGAGGCGCTTGGGCTCGCGGTCGTTCCTGATGGTGGCCTCGGAGCCGACCTCGACGACGAGTTCGACGATGTCCATGGCGTGGAAGCGCAGGTCCTCGTCCAGTGCCTTGTCGGGGACGACGGTCAGGTCCGGGATCGGCTCGTCGCCGGAGGCGGGGCAGCGGTAGCGGATGCCGCCGATGGGCCGGTGGCCGGCGGGACACGCGGCCTGGAGCTGGCGGCGGACCTGGTCGACGGTGAGCGCGTGGCGGCCGCGCGTGAGTGGTGACATGACGATGAGTCCCCCGAGGATCTCCGCCCGGAGCGAGTCCGGGACATCGAATGCGTGCAGAAGCTCCGAGAGCGATCTGTTGGAAGCGCGGACAGCGATCATCGAATCCTCCGGTCGAGTGATCGGAATGTGATCATCCGACGACAGAAGGTAGTGGCGAAAGGGTGGCGCGTCCGGGTGTTCGAGTGACGTCACCCGTTTGGCCTAACGCCGGCCCCGGTGTGACGTTGTCAACGTTGTGGACACGGCGTGGTCAACGGCGTTGACAACGGGGTGGGACGAAGGTCAGGCTGTGCGGACCCGCGGTGCGACGCACCGGTATCAGCCCAGCTCGCAAGGGAGTTCCCGTGTCGTCTGACGCCTCGGTCGATCTCGCGTACCTCTCGGCCACCGACGCCCTCGCGGCCTTCCGCAGCCGCGAGTTGTCGCCGGTCGAACTGCTCACCGCGGTCCTGGACCGGGCCCGCGCCGCGGAGCCGGTGGTCAACGCGGTGGTCGAGACGCTGGACGGCGAGGCGTTCGCGGCCGCACGGGAGGCGGAGCGCCGCTATCTCGGCAAGGGCGGCGGCCCGGTCCGGCCGCTGGAGGGCCTGCCGGTCGCCGCGAAGGAGGAGCAGCCCATCGCGGGCCGTCCGCACCGCGAGGGCTCGCTGCTGCTGGCCGACAACGTCGCCGAAGCCACGCACCCGGTGCTCACCCGGGTCGCCGACGCGGGCGGCGTCATCCACATGCGCACGACGACACCCGAGTTCTCGTCGGCCGCCTTCACCCAGTCCAAGCTGTGGGGCGTCACGCGCAACCCGTGGAACCCCGAGTACTCGTGCGGTGGTTCGTCCGGCGGGTCGGGTGCGGCCCTGGCGGCGGGCTACGCACCGCTCGCGACCGGCTCCGACATCGGCGGGTCGATCCGCATCCCCGCGTCGTTCAACGGAGTCGTGGGCTTCAAGCCGCCGTTCGGGCGCGTGCCGGCGATGCCCCCGTACAATCTCGACCAGTACTGCCACGACGGCCCGATGGCCCGCACGGTCGCGGACTGCGCGCTGCTCCAGAACGCCATCGCGGGCCCCTGGGCGGGCGATGTCGTCTCACTGCGCCCGAAGTTGGAGCTGCCCGAGACGTACGCGGGTGCCGCCGGCGCGGAAGGCCTCCGCATCGCCCTGTGCGTGACGCTCGGGGACTTCCGCGTCGACCCCGACGTGGCCGCCAACACCCGGGCCGCCGCGGACGCCCTGCGCGCCGCCGGAGCCGTCGTCGAGGAGGTCGAACTCGGCTGGACCACCGACGTGTTGCGCCGCGCGAGCCTCGCCCACTTCGCCGGCATCTTCGGGGCCGACGCGGGCGCGGCGGTCGAGGCCGAGCCGGAGCTGGTCACGCCGTACCTGCGGGCGTTCGCGCAGGACGCCGCCAAGGCCGCGGCCGAGACGTCCTTCCTCGACGGACTGGCCCTCGAAGGCCGGGTCTACGCCGAACTCGGCGCCCTGCTCGACCGGTTCGACGCGCTCATCTGCCCGACGACGGCGATCCCGGCCCTGGTCGCGGGCGACGACTACACCGAGACCAAGGTCGTCGTGGACGGGGTCGAACTGGACTGGTACATGGGCATCGCGATGACGATCCCGTTCAACATCTGCAGCCGGGTGCCGGTGCTCGCGGTGCCGTCCGGCTTCGCGGCGAACGGAGTTCCGACCGGCGTGCAGATCGTCGGGCCGACGTACGACGACGCCGCGGTGTTCCGGGTCGCGTCGGCGCTGGAAGAGGTCCGGCCGTGGGCGTACGCCGCCGGGAGCCGGCCCGCGCTCTGAGTCAGTCGGCGGTGCCGAGCGCGGGGATCGGGTACGGGCCGTGGTTGAGGTCCACACCCGCACGCACCTTGGTCTCCGCGACACCGCCTTCGGACCAGATGTGGCACGTCCCGCGGATCGGCGCGACCACCCGGTCGACGACGTCCGCGGGCAGGGGGTGGAGCCCCGGGCGGGGGACGGGGTTCGCCTCCAGACGCGCCCTGACGTGGCAGGACATGACGCTCTGGAACACCGCGGACCCGAGCGCGCGGGACAGTTCGAACAGGTGCGAGCAGCCCGAGACGCCCCGGAAGCCCTCCTGGAGCCGGGAGTTGAAGCCCGCGCCCACCCGCATGCCGACCAGCTCGCCGAACTTCGGTGCGATCAGCGGGCATTCGACGTGCGGGAAGCTGTGCATACCGGCGTCGGCCGCGGTGATGACCATGTCGGACTTGCGTACGCGGACGTCCAACTGCATGTGGTGCAGCACCGCCCGCCCGTCGTTCTGCCACGGCCGCTCGTCGCGCAGGTACGCGGTGACCAGCAGGTCGCCGCCTTCCTCGAACGCGTCGAAGTTCAGCGTGCGGCGGTGCACCGGAAGCGGCACCCGCTCCGTGCCGCCCGTCCCGTGCGCGATCCCGCCGGTGGTCCCGTTCATCCCGCCCCCTCCTGCGCCCCGGCTGCCCGGTGGCGTGGCTTCGGCTCCTCACCGCAGTTTGCCTGACTGATACAACTATCCCGCCACCGGGGTGTCGATGGCGGGACAGGCACGACTGGCGGGACAGGTGGGACAGGCACGACCGGGGGGACCGGCGGGCGGGACGGTCAGCGGGCGGGCGCCACGCCCAGGAGCTCCAGGACGTCGGCGTCGCCCCGGTCCTGGAGCCGCTTGAGGACGGCCTTCAGGTCGCAGTTCTCGTCGAGTCCGAGCCGCGCGCCCAGCAGCGCGGGCAGGTTGACCTGGTCGGGGACGGGGTCGACACCGGTGTGGCGCAGCGCGCGCGCCCAGCGCGGCAGGCGCAGCTTGCCGTCGCCGGCCAGCAGCCGCGTCTCCAGGCGTCCGGGCCGCACCGAGCCGATGAACACCATGTCGCCGTCCTCGGCGCCGAGCCCGGCCAGGATGGCGCGCAGCGAGACGCAGTACGGCTCCCGCTCCCACCGCAGCGCGGCCGGCCCCGCGGCATGGTGCAGGCGCAGGCCCTGGTCCGGACGCAGGCCGAGCGACAGCACGAACTGCGGGGGCAGCGGCAGGCGTTCGCCGTCGATCAGCGGCATGTCGACGTCGACCCGGTACCACCAGACGCCCTGGTCGTCGCGGAAGCAGCGGGCCTCCTCGCCGGGATCGGCGTCCGGGTCCGGTGCCGCGGCGGCCGAAACGGGCGCGGTCCAGGACGGCATCCCGGATCCCGGGCCGGAGGCCGGGCCCGGCTCCGGGTCGGCCGAGGAGTGCACCGGGAACGCGGACTGCGCCGGGAACGCGGCGCCGGGACGCTCCGCCTCGACCGTGACCGCGGCGGCCGGGTTCTCACCGGTCTCCGGGACGGCGGAGGCCTCGCCGGACTCGTCGCGCGGCCACGGGCGTACGACGCCGTCCGCGACCTCGAAGCCGTCGAGCCGGGCGATCCACGCCTCGCGCACCTTGGCGCGGACGCCCAGTGCGGACAGCGGCGGTTCGAGTGCCGAGAGCGGGACGGAGCCGTCGCGTTCGCACACGGCGCCGACGATCTCCGAGGTACGCGACTCCAGTTCGCCCGGCGCACCGGCGGTGAGCCACCCGTCCGCGGACGTGTTGAGTTCGAGCAGGCCGCGTACGACCTGCCACAGCTGTACGCCCAGACCCGGCACCGACGCACTGTGGCGGTCGTCGAGTTGGCGGAGTTCGGCGACCGTCGCGACCGGGCCGAGGCTGTCGCGCACGTACGCCAGGTGTTCGCGGACCTGGACGCCGGCCGGCTCGTCCAACTGCTCGTGCAGATGCCGCCGCAACGCCCGCTCCAGCGCCGCGACCTCCGCCGAGTCCTTGTCGAACTCGGCGGCGATGGACGAGATTTCGCGCGGGCTGTCGGTGAAGACCCGGTCCCGGGCGAGGGTCCGCCAGCGCGGTTCGCGGCCGGTGAACCATGCCGCGAGCACCATGACGATGTTGGTGGAGACGGGGGCGGGGGTCCGATCGGAGTCGGCGTCGTACGACGCGTCCTCCACGGAGTCCGCCCCGCGGTCGACCGCCGTGGCCGCACCCGCGTCCGCCGCCCCGGGCCGGGGCGCGGACTCCGCCGCGTCGGCGCCCGGCACCGGCGGCGCCGCGTCGGGCCGCGGCGGGATGGGCGGCGGCTGCGTCGGCCGCGGCGGAATCACGATGTCCGGGGCGGCGCCGGCCGGCTGCTGCGTCTCGGGCAGCGGGTACGCCTCCGAGCGCGATGCCTCCGAGCGTGGCGCCGCCTCGGCGCGGGCGGCCTCCGCCCGGGCGGCCGCCGCGGCCTTGGCGGCGGCCGCTTCGGCGCGCGGGTCGCGGACGTCCGGGCCGGAGTCCGCGGAATCCGAGGGGTCGGAGGCGGTGGACCGGGAGTCGACCTCGACGGTCACCTCGTCGTCCGTGTCACCGCCGCCCTGGTCCGGCAGCGCCTTGGCGCCGCCGCCGCGGATCCACGACGGGCCGACGCCGAGCGAGGTCGGGTCGAGTACTTCCTCCGCGTCCCACGCGGACTGCCCTTCGGACTTCTGGAACGACGACCGGGACTGCGGCTCGGACCGCGGCTGCGACGCGAACGCCGCGGGCTCGCGGGACTGCGCGGCCGGCTGCACCGGGATGTCGTCCCGCGTCGACGGCGGGATCTCGCCGAACGCGTCGACGGAGCCGTCCGCGTCATCGCGGGCTTCGTGGTCGTCGCGGTCGTCCTGGGGTGCGGGCCGCGGCGCGGGCTGCGCGGGCAGGTCCTCGCGGGTCGAGGGCGGGATCTCGCCGAAGGCGTCCATCGCGTCGGCGGCGGACTGCTCGGGCACGTCGGCGCGTACCGCCTGGTCCTCACGGGTGGCGGGAGGCACCTCGCCGAAGGCGTCGAAGGCATCGAACGCGTCGTCACCGCGGTGCCCGCCCGCGCCCTCCGTGCCTTCCGCGTCGTCCCTGTCGTCGGCAGGGGCCACGGCGGGCATGGCGAGCATCGTCAGGTCGTCCGCACCCACCGGCGGCACCTGCGGCGGCTCGGGAGCGGCCAGGGGCATCGCCGGCACGGTCAGGTCGTCCGCGCCGAAGGCCGGGCGCGCGTCCCGTTCGGGCTCCCCCCGGTCCTCGGGCCAGGCGTCGGACGCCGAACCCGGCGCGGACCCGTCGTCGGCGGTGTCGGGTGCGAAGGCGGCGTCGTCCGGGCGAACGGCACCGAGCATCGCGGTCATCTCGGGCGCGTCGTACGGGTCCTCCAGCTCGGCCCCGGGCACCGCGAGCGCGTCCTCGGAGACGTCGAGCCCCTCGGGCAGCAGCGTCTCCGGCACCAGCGACGTCAGCCGCAGCAGCGCCGTGCGCACCTCGGGAGGCGCGCCCTCGATGCCGACGACGGCCACGGTCTCCAGCGTCACGCGGGCGAGTTCGGACATCAGCGGGACGTCCGGCGCCTCCTCGGCGAGCCAGCGCACGACGTCGCCGAGGTCGCCGGTCGGCGGGGCGGGCATGCTGACCGGGCGCAGCTCGTCCTCGATCGCGTCGAGGAGGTCGCTCACCGGTTCGAGGCCGGAGTCCGCGGACGGGGCGTCCGTACCCGCGTAGGCGGGCTGCGCCTCGTGCGGGAATTCGACGACTTCCGGTTCCGCGGCGAGCTCCGCGTGGGCGGAGAGCGGTTCCGGTTCCGGGACGGGGACGACGGGCGGCCGCTTGCTGATGCGGATGCCGCGCGGCGACGGTGTCGGTGTCGCGGCGGGGGCCTCCACGGGAGCGGGAGTCCCGGCAACATCTTCCGCGGGGCTCTCCGCAGGGCCTTCCGTCGCGGTGTCGGATCCGGCGGGCGCGGCCGGCGCGTCGGCGGCACGCGCCTGGTCGGGCAGCAGCCCCAGGACCTCGGCGAACAACTGCGAGATCACCGGACGCACGGTCGACGTCCCGATCTGCGTCCAGTCGCCGATCTCCTGCACCGTGGCGGTCAGCAGGTCCGCCCAGTCGGGCGTCCTGACCAGGACGTTCGTCCGGGCGGCGTCGGGCCACTGGGACAGCCGGAAGTCGTTGCGGGCGAGCCACGCCGCCGGGAGCAGGTCGCCGAGGCGCAGGTGGCGGAGCTCGCCGTACGCCAGGTCCGCCAGCCGGTCCGGGAGTTCGGTCGCGCCGATCGCGTCGACGGCGCGCGAGATCGGCACGCTCGTCCACCACGCGGGCGGTAGGTCCGGGTGGCCCAGGTGCCGGTCCACGCTGTCGGGGGACAGGAAGCGCAGGGCCGGGACGAAGTCGGCCAAGGTGGCCTCAAGCCGTGGCTGCATGCGGTTCCTCCGTGACGCGGACTCTTCTGTTGCCGCTTCTGGTGCCGACGGTAGCGCCCGCGCAGCGTGTCGGCACAGGGCGGCCGTACCGTACGCACCACCCGGCAAACGGGACGTCGCAGCGCGCCGGTTGGTTCCCGGCGCGGGGCCGACCGGGGCAGGTCAGAGCGGACACGGGGGCCGGCCGGCGGCCGGAATTGGCGGCCTCAGGAACCGTCCCCGGGCTGTGCGGACCCCTCCGCGGGCGCTTCCGGCCCGCTGCCCCCGGTCGGTGCCGCCGCCGGGACTGTGCGGCGGATCACCACGACGCCCTTGTCCAGGTCGATGGGTCCGGGGCCGCCCTGCTCGTGGTCGTCGTCGCGCGCGAGTGCCAGCCGGTTGTGCTCGTCGCTGGTGTGTTTGCGACCGGGGCTGAACAACTCCTCGAAGATTCCGCCTATCACGTGGCGCCCTCCCGCCGGTAGAGCGCCACGACGTGGCGCGGTGACTCTCTGCCTGCCACGGTACGCGCCGTCGCCACCCCCGTGCGCCGGGCGTGCGCCCCCGGTTCCCGGACCACCACCCGTGCACCTGCCGGGCGTGCCTCGTCCGTGTCTGTTACCGCCAACGAGGTTTCGCGCGCCCCGCACAAGTCGATCTCACATACAAGGGAATCAGGATCCGTCCAAGTGCACGGCGAGCAGCACGATCCGGCGATCAGGGGGAGCTGTGGGCGAGACCGCACCGCTGCGGCAGCACGGGGAGTCCAGGTCCGATACACCGAATCCGGTCCACACACAGGTCCACTCGTCGGCCTCACCACCCATCCCGGCCCAGGCGACCGCACTCGGCGGCGGTCCGGGCCGGCACCCGGGGCAGGCGCAGCACCCGGTGCCGGCGTCGCCGCAGGGCTCCGTGGTTTTCTCGCTGTGTCTGCCCGCGACGGTCGAGGCGGTCCCACGTGCGCGGCACGCGCTACGCGGGTCGATACGCGGCGACATACCGGGCGAACCGCTCGACGTCCTCGAACTCCTGGTCTCCGAACTCGTCACCAACGCCGTGCAGCACTCGCCGCAGTCGACCACCGTCACTGTGGAGGTGCTGCGCGGCGACCGCACGGTCCGGATCGCGGTGACCGACGCGGGGGTGCTGCTTCCGCGGCCGCGCCGGGCGAAGTCGGCCGCCGAGTCGTCCGCCGACGAGCACGGGCGCGGCCTGCTGCTGGTGGAAGCCCTTGCGGAGGCGTGGGGCAGCCGCCCGGTGCCGGGCGGCAAGGTCGTGTGGTGCGACGTCGGCGTGTTCTGCGACTGAACACGCGCACTGGACAACCCCGGAGACAACCCCGGAGCCGACGACCCGTCAGATCCGGCCGGTGAAGGTGTCGCAGGAGGCCATGTCGCCCGTGCGGTACCCCTGGGTGAACCACTGCTGCCGCTGCGCCGCCGAACCGTGCGTCCAGCTCTCCGGGTTCACACGTCCCTGGAACTCCTGCTGGATGCGGTCGTCGCCGACCGCCGCGGCGGCGTCCAGGCCGTCGGCGATGTCCTGGTCGGTGAGCTGCGTGACGAGCGGCGGGACGCCGCCCGGCTGCGGCCGGGTGGCGTTCTTCGCCCAGACGCCGGCGTAACAGTCGGCCTGGAGTTCGAGGCGTACGGCACCGCTCTGCGGTCCCTGCCGGTCGTTGCCGACCTTGGCCATCTGGCCCGTCAGGTTCTGGATGTGGTGGCCGTACTCGTGCGCGATGACGTACGCCTCGGCGAACGGCCCGCCCTTCGCGCCGAACTTGGTGCGCAGCTCGTCGAAGAAGCCCAGGTCGATGTAGACCTTCCGGTCGGCCGGGCAGTAGAACGGGCCGACCGCCGAGGTCGCGCCGCCGCAGGCGGTGCTCACCGAGCCGCTGAAGAACCGCGTCGGCGCGGGCGCGTAGCGCCCGCCGCGCGCCGCGAACTCGCCGTTCCAGTAGCCCTGTGCGCTGTTGACGACGCCGACGATGCGGCAGTCGTCGCGCGCGTTGGCGTCGCGACCGGAGCGGCACGAGTCGGCGAGCGCCTGGTTGTCGGCCGGGAGGTCGCTGCCGCCTCCGCCGCCGTCGGAGAGGCCGAGCTGGTCGGGGCTGATGCCGAAGATCAGCGCGACGACGACGACCAGGATCCCGGCGCCGCCGCCGATCTTGAGGCCGGGGCCGCGCAGCCCGCCGCCACCGCCCCGCGAGCCCCGGGAGCCCCGCGAGTCCTCGATCTGCGACGTGTCGAGATTGGCGTCGTCGTTGAACTGCATGGGACCACCCGTCGTCCAGCGGAGATCAACATCCCTTTTGTCAGAATTTAAAGGCGATCCCCGCAGGCGGCACGCGCAGCGCCCGGGACCCGCACGGCCCGGTGGACCCGGTCGTGGCGCGACGGGTGGCGACCGGCGTACGGCGGTCTCCGGCTAGACTGACGCGTATGGTCGTGAGGGCTTTCAATCCGCTGCGTGACCGCGGGGTGCATTAGGGCGAGGCGGTGCACGCCGCCCTCTGAGGTCCCCATGCCCCTGTCCGCCGGAGCCGACTTCCGGCCCTATCTGGAGCCACGTCCCCGACATGATCAATGCCACCGCCGTCGAACTGCGCGCGGGCGCCCGCATCCTCCTCGAATCGGCCACCTTCCGGGTGGCCCCCGGCGACCGCATCGGCCTCGTCGGCCGCAACGGCGCCGGCAAGACCACGCTGACCAAGACCCTCGCGGGCGAGACGCAGCCCGCCGCCGGAAGCATCGCGCGCTCGGGTGAGGTCGGCTACCTGCCGCAGGACCCGCGTACCGGCGACCTGGACGTGCTCGCCACCGACCGGATCCTGTCCGCGCGCGGCCTCGACACCGCGATCTCGGGCATGCGCGCCGCCGAGCAGACCATGTCCACCTCGGCAGGCGAGGCACGCGAGAAGGCGATGCGCCGATACGCGCGCCTGGAGACCGAGTTCCTCACCAAGGGCGGGTACGCCGCCGAGGCGGAGGCGGCCACGATCGCCGCCAGCCTCGGCCTGCCGGACCGCATCCTTTCGCAGCCGCTGCACACCCTGTCCGGCGGTCAGCGCCGCCGCGTCGAACTGGCCCGCATCCTGTTCTCGGACGCCGACACGCTGCTGCTCGACGAGCCCACGAACCACCTCGACGCCGACTCGATCGTGTGGCTGCGCGACTTCCTGAAGACGTACAAGGGCGGGTTCATCGTCATCAGCCACGACGTGAACCTGGTCGAGACGTGCGTCAACAAGGTGTTCCACCTGGACGCGAACCGCACCGCGCTGGACGTCTACAACGTGGGCTGGAAGGCGTACCTGACGCAGCGTGAGACGGACGAGCGCCGCCGCAAGCGCGAGCGCGACAACGCCGAGAAGAAGGCCGCGCAGCTCATGTCGCAGGCCGACAAGATGCGCGCCAAGGCGACCAAGACCGTCGCCGCGCAGAACATGGCCCGGCGCGCCGAGCGGCTGCTGTCCGGCCTCGAGGGCCAGCGCAAGGCGGACAAGGTCGCCAAGCTGCGGTTCCCCGACCCCGCACCGTGCGGCAAGACGCCGCTGATGGCGTCGGAGCTCTCCAAGTCCTACGGCTCGCTGGAGATCTTCACCGACGTCGACCTCGCCATCGACAAGGGCTCGCGCGTCGTCATCCTCGGCCTCAACGGCGCCGGCAAGACCACGCTGCTGCGGCTGCTGGCCGGCGTCGAGCAGCCGGACACCGGCCGCATCGAGCCGGGCCACGGCCTCAAGCTCGGCTACTACGCGCAGGAGCACGAGACGCTGGACCCGGAGCGCACGGTCCTGGAGAACATGCGCTCCGCCGCGCCCGACATGGACCTGGTCGAAGTACGCAAGGTGCTCGGCTCGTTCCTGTTCTCCGGCGACGACGTCGAGAAGCCGGCCGCGGTGCTGTCCGGCGGCGAGAAGACCCGTCTCGCGCTGGCCACGCTGGTGGTGTCGGCGGCCAACGTGCTGCTGCTCGACGAGCCGACCAACAACCTCGACCCGGCGAGCCGCGAAGAGGTCCTGACGGCGCTGCGCTCGTACGCGGGCGCCGTCGTCCTGGTGACGCACGACGAGGGCGCGGTCGAGGCGTTGCAGCCGGAGCGCATCATCCTGCTGCCGGACGGCGTCGAGGACCTGTGGAGTGCGGACTACGCCGACCTGGTCGCGCTGGCCTGAGCCGACCGCGGGCCGCCCACGGACCGGCCGCCGAGCGGACTGCCCGGCAGGCTGCGGAACCACCCGCGGGGGCGCCCGCCGGGCCCGTCGCGTCGGCCCGCGGGCGCCCGCCCGACGCGCTGACGCCGGGGTTTCCCGACCCGGCGGGGATTCCGACACGAAATCCTCACAAGAGGAATCCCAAACTCCGGATCTCTCGCACGCGCACCCAACCAAATGATCAACCACGCTGAGCAAGGTCGTAGACCTTGTGGGTGACCAGCGGCTTTGCGGACCAACAGCGGACAAGGTCAAGGAATTCCCGCCGGAACCGCGGGTTCCGGACGATGGATCTTGCCCGTCGGCGGGCCGATCAAGGCCTGCCGACCGCCTCACGGGCTCCGCGGAATCACTGGCCTTGCCGCCCGCGAGGGGTGATCATGGGAAGCCAGAGCGCACTTCCCATGAGGAGGCACGTGTGGCCGAGACTCTGAAGAAGGGCAGCCGGGTGACCGGTGCCGCGCGCGAAAAGCTCGCGGCGGACCTCAAGAAACAGTACGACTCCGGCGCCAGCATCCGCGCACTCGCGGAGGCGACGGGCCGTTCCTACGGCTTCGTGCACCGGATGCTGAGCGAATCGGGTGTGACCCTGCGCGGAAGGGGCGGGGCCACGCGCGGCAAGACCAGGGCTACGTCTTCCTGAGCCCTCCCGAGCTCCACCTTGTACTGCCTGCACAGCTCTTGCACTGCATCGCACCAGCCGACGGCTCGTAATGTTACCAGCCGGTATCATCTCTCACGTGCGGCCACCCGTCCCACCTACCGTGGGCCGGGTGGCCGATCTCGGCGCACCCGGTCCGCCGTCCGGCCCGGGAACCGCTCCTCACGTGGAGGCAGAGCATGTCGGAGTACGTCCGTCTGGAACAGACTGGTCCGCTCGCCGTGGTGACCCTGGCCAATCCGGACCGGCGCAACGCGCAGACGCCCGCCATGTGGCGGGAGCTTGCCGGGATCGGGCGCTCGCTGCCCGGAGACGTCCGCGCGGTTGTGCTCCGGGGAGAGGGCGCCTCCTTCTCGGCGGGCCTCGACCGCCGTTTGTTCCCGGGCGGCGGGGGAGTTCCCGGTGAGGCCGCGCTCGCCGACCTGGCCGATCAGGACGAGGCCGGGCTCGACGCGGCCATCTCCGGATTCCAGGAGGCCTTCACCTGGTGGCGGCGCCCGGACCTGGTCTCCATCGCGGCGGTGCAGGGCCACGCGGTGGGGGCCGGGTTCCAACTCGCCCTCGCGTGCGACCTGCGCGTGTGCGCCGACGACGTGCAGTTCTCGATGCTGGAGACCTCGCTCGGGCTGGTGCCCGACCTGGCCGGCACCAAGCCGCTCCTGGACCTCGTCGGCTATGCGCGGGCGCTGGAGATCTGCGTGACCGGCCGGCGCATCGGCGCCGAGGAGGCGGCGGCGCTGGGCATCGCGACGACCGTCGTACCGCGCGAGGCGCTCGACGACGCGGCGCTGGAGCTGGCCAAGGCCCTCACCCAGGCGCCGCGCAATGCGGTGGTCGAGACCAAGGCTCTGCTGCTCGGTGCGGCGGCGCGCTCGTACGACGGGCAGCGGGCCGCCGAACGCGAGGCCCAGGGGCGCCGCCTGCGCGACCTGCTGGGCAAGGGCGAGTAGCCGCACGGGAGTTCCTGGTGCCGTGCCGGCCGCGGCACCAGTCCGTCGAGATCCGCAGATCCGCGCGGGAAGGCGCTGATCTGCCGGTCTCGGCCCGGGGGCTCCACCGGTGGCCGCGGGCAGGGCCGGAAGGTTTTTCCCCGGCGGCGTGTTGTGGGGGTCGGCTTGTTCACTTGCATGCCCACGACCGACCTGCCCTCAAGGGGGAATGACAACGCATGATGCCCGGCGGCTCTTCGGGGTTTTCCCCGCGTTCCTGGTCCCGTGACGGCTCGGTGGCCAAACAGAAGCTTGCCCCGGGCACCGTGCGCCGGGTGGGGACCTTCGCGCGGCCGTTCGGCAGGCAGATCGCCGCGTACCTCGTCCTCGTCGTCATCGGCGCCGTCCTGATGATCGTGCCGCCGCTGCTCGCCCAGCGCATCGTCGACGACGGTGTCCTCGGCCACGACGCCGGCCTCGTCACCACACTCGCGCTCGTCGTCGCGGGCGTCGCCGTCGCGGCCGCGGCCGTCGGGCTGGTCGAACGCTGGTACTCGGCGCGCATCGGCGAGGGCTCGATCTACGCCCTGCGCACCCAGGTCTTCGCCCACGTGCAGCGCATGCCCATCGCGTTCTTCACGCGTACGCAGACCGGCGCCCTGATCTCGCGCCTCAACAACGACGTCCTGGCCGCCCAGCGCGCCTTCACCTCGACGCTCGCCGGCACCGTCTCCAACGTGGTCAGCCTGATCCTGGTCGCCGGCACGATGTTCTACCTGGCCTGGGAGATCACTCTCGTCTCCCTCGTGCTGCTCCCGCTGTTCGTCGTCCCGGCGAAGTGGATCGGACGCCGCCTCCAGGCCCTCACCCGCGAGCAGATGCAGCTCAACGCCGAGATGTCCACGGTGATGACGGAGCGCTTCAACGTCTCCGGCGCGATGCTCGCGAAGATCTTCGGCCGCCCCGAGGAAGAGGACGACGTCTTCGCCGCCCGCGCGGGCCGGGTGCGCGACATCGGCATCCGCATCGCGCTGGTCAACCGCGTCTTCGCCACGGCCCTCACCCTGGTGGCGGCACTCGCCACCGCACTGGTCTACCTCATCGGCGGCCACCTGGCGGTCGACGGCAAGCTCAGCGTCGGCACCCTCGTGGCGCTGACCGTCCTGCTCGGCCGCCTCTACGGGCCGCTCACCGCACTCGCCAACGTCCGCGTCGACGTCATGACCGCGCTCGTCAGCTTCGAGCGCGTCTTCGAGGTCCTGGACCTCGACCCGATGGTCGCGGACAAGGACGACGCGGCGCCGCTGCCCGCCGACGCGGCCCGCGTCGAGTTCGACCACGTCGGCTTCCACTACCCCGCGGCCGACGAAGTCTCCCTGGCGTCACTCGAATCGGTGGCCGTCCTCGACCGCGCACGCGGCGGACAGGTCCTGCACGACGTCTCCTTCACCGCCGAGCCGGGCCAGATGATCGCGCTCGTCGGCCCCTCCGGCGCGGGCAAGACGACGATCACCAGCCTGGTCGGACGGCTGTACGACACGACCGAGGGCGCCGTGCGCATCGGCGGCCACGACGTCCGCGACGTGACCCTGGAGTCCCTGCGCGACGCGGTCGGCGTGGTGACCCAGGACTCGCACATGTTCCACGACACGATCCGCGGCAACCTGCTGTACGCGCGACCCGACGCCACCGAGCCCGAGCTGTGGCAGTCCCTGCGCGACGCCAACATCCTCGAACTCGTGGTGAACCTCCCCGACGGACTCGACACCGTCGTCGGCGAGCGCGGCCACCGGCTCTCGGGCGGCGAGAAGCAGCGGCTCGCCATCGCGCGCCTGCTGCTGAAGGCGCCGCGCGTGGTGGTGCTGGACGAGGCGACCGCGCACCTGGACTCGGAGTCGGAGGCGGCGGTGCAGCGGGCGCTCGGCAACGCGCTGCGCGGGCGTACCGCACTGGTGATCGCCCACCGGCTCTCGACCGTGCGGGACGCCGACCAGATCCTCGTGGTCGACGGCGGCAGCATCGTCGAGCGCGGGCGGCACGACGAACTGCTCGCGCGGGGCGGGATGTACGCGGACCTCTACCACCGGCAGTTCCGCGACGGCGACACGCTCGTCCCCGTGGACGCCGACACGGACGCGGGCGGCGCGGGGCCCCGGCGCGGCGTCGACGACGGGGAACCGGCGGCGCTGGCGGGCTGACTCCGCGTACCCCGCGTAACCGGGGCATGGTGGCGCGGCAGGAAGGGCCCGGAGCACCCGGGCGGACGCGTCAGGGCTTCGGCTTCGACCCGGACTTCGGACCTGCCGTCGGATCGGCCTTCGGGTTCGCCTTCGAGCCTGCCTTCGAACCCGGTTTCGGACCCGGTTTCGGCTCCGGTGCCGCTTCCGGCGCCGGCTCGTCGAGCCAGACGACCTTGACGTCGACGCGCAGCGCGCCGCCCTCTGCGCCGGTCTTCGCCGCCGACTTCGACTTGGCGGTGCGGGCGGCCGAGGACTTCGCCGCGGCAGCCGTCTTCTTCGCGGCCTTGCCGTCGGCCCGTTTCGGGAGAGGCGCGACGCCGAGCACGTCGACGGCCGCGGCGGCGACGCGTTCGCGCACCCGCTCGGCGACCGCGTGCAGGGCCAGGCCGTACGCGATCGCCACCGACATGGTCACGGTCGTCTCGCCGGTGTCGTCGTCGGTGCGGATCAGGCAGCTCCGGGAGCGTACGCCGGGCTCCGCGTCGGCGGCGTCGCGCAGCGCTCTCGCGTCCGGTGCCTCGGTCAGTCCCATCGCCGCGCCGAACGCCGCGAGCCCGCCGCCCTTCGGCTGCCCCGCGGCCGCTTTCTCGGTGGTGCGCAACGCGGGCGGAGCCTCCGATTCGGTCGCCGCCAGCAACTCCGCCGCGGTCGGCATCCGGGCCTCCGCCGCGCTTTTGTCCCGCTTGTTCATTCGCCCGCCGCTTCGTCCACATCGCCTGGCCGGTCCGCTGTCCACGCCGCGCGGGACAGTCGTTCGATGCCCGTCTCAGGGGCGTTCTGCTCATACCCTGGTACAGGTGTGGCGATCCGTAGATAGGGCATGTGCAGGATCGAACACCGGGGGAGAATCCTATGGCGAAGGGAAGTGCGTCTATGCCGGACACGACGGCCCAGCGGAGTGGATCGCAGGCGGTGGAGAAGGAGGGGGCGGAGCGCGTGCCGAATCAGCAGCGCTCGAGCGGCACCGAGGTGGCACGTCTCAGTTCGGACCGGGGACGCACCTCGATCGCGGACGGCGTCGTCGCCAAGATCGCCGGCATTGCCGCCCGTGACATCTCCGGTGTGTACGCGCTCGGCAGCGGTGCCGCGCGCGCGTTCGCGGCCGTGCGCCAGCGCGTGCCGGGCGGCAAGCCGAACGTCGCCCAGGGCGTCAGCGTCGAGGTCGGCGAGAAGCAGTGCGCCGTGGATCTGGCGATCGTCGTCGAATACGGTGTTCCGATCGCCGAACTCGCGGCGGCCGTGCGGGAGAACGTCATCTCGTCGGTCGAACGCATGACCGCGCTCGAGGTCGTCGAGGTGAACATCGCCGTCGACGACATCCACATCGAGCACGAAGACGACAAGGAGCGCCAGCTTCAGTGAATCGGGCGGCCCGGTGATGACAACGGATCCGAGTGACCTGGAACGCCGCGAACTACTGCGCGAGTACCGGGAGTTCGTCAAGACTCGGCATCCGGACCGGGGTGGCGACCCCGCCGAGTTCGCCGCCGGGCTCGTACGCTACCGGGCCCTGCTCTCCCCCGGGGGAGCGGGGCCTGACGGCGGCAAGCGGCCGCCGCCGGCATCCGAGACGACCGTCTACCGGCGTGGGTCCCTGCCCGCGCAGATGTGGCGGGCGATCATGGATCGGCACCGGCGGAGACAGAATCCGCGGGTGCAGTGACCGGGACCGGCGGAACCGTCGTGACCGACGGGACCGACGAGACCGACCCGACGGACGTGACCGAAGGCGAACTGAAGGCGAACCGAGGACGACCGGGCGCGGTCCCTTCACCTGCGAGGAGTAGGTAGTCATGAGCACACCCATCGTCGGCCTGCTGGTCGGCATGGCCCTCGGCCTCGCCGCGGCGATCGGCGGCTTCGGGGCGTTCCTCCTCGTCGCCGCCCTCGGCGCGGTCGGCTTCCTGGCCGGCCGCTACTTCGACGGCGACCTCGACCTGAGCGAGCTGTTCTCGTCGCGCGGCCGGCGCCGCTGATGGGGCATTCGCGCGTCGACGGCCCCTCCCACCTGGAGCCGCCCGCACCGCCGGCCGAGCGCGGCTCGCTGCGCATCGGCGAACGCGTGGTCGAGAAGATCGCCGCCCGCGCCGCGCGCGAGGCGACCGGTGCCGCCGCGCCGGAGACGAAGCTGCGCGACCCCAAGGCGGGGGTGAAGCTGCGCAACGACCACGCGACGGTACGCCTGGACCTGGACGTGCCTTACCCCGGACAGGTGAAGGAGATGGCGGGCACGGTGCGGCAGCGCGTACGTTCCGACGTCGAACGCCTCACCGGGATGCCGGTGGTGCGCATCGACGTCGTGGTGGCGCGCATGACCCGGATCGGCAAGGGGAGGAGGCGCGTGCAGTGAGCGTGCTCGACGCACCGCTGGAGAAGCCGGCCGATCCCTCCGGGCCGGACGCCGACCCCGGCGGCTTCGGGCCCGGATCCGAGGACTACCGCAAGCCGCGCCGGGCGTGGTCGCCGCGCGGGTTCGTGGCGGCGCTGACCGCCCTCGGCATCGGCGGGATCGCCGGGCTGCTGCTGTTCTTCGGCATCGCCGCCCGGCTGGAGCACACCGCGCAGTGGGCGTACGACGTCCTGGACTGGGTGCAGACGCACGAGTGGACCGAGCAGTGGGTGTGGGTCGGCGGCGTCGTCGCCGCGGTGGTCGGCCTGTGGCTGCTGCTCCTCGCCTGGACGCCGGGCCGCCGCCACCTGCTGCCGCTGGAGCCGGTCGGCCCGGACATCACCGCGTACATGACGCGCCGCACCGCCTCCAACCTGCTGCGGCACACCGCGCTGCGGTCCACCGGCGTGCTCGACGCGCGGGTCCGCGTCACCCGGCGCAAGGCCGTGCTGCGGGTGGACTACCACTTCCGCGACCCCGACGAACTGCACGACGAGTTGGAGACCGCACTGCGCGCGCGCGCCGACGCGCTGCTGCTCGCCCGCGTGCCGCGCGTCGACGTCCGACTCCAGCCCGCCAGTGGAAGGTGACGCGCACTCATGCGCCGTGTCGCGAACCGGATTCTGCTCACCGTCGTGGGCCTCGGCCTGCTCGTGGGCGGCCTGGCGGTCACCGCGCGCTCGCGCGGGTGGTTCCAGGACTCGCTCGGCGACGTGCTGCGCAACCCCGACAAGCCGCTGATCACCGAGAGCCAGACCGAACGCCTGGTCGACCACGACTGGTGGTGGTGGGTCGCCTTCGGCGTGCCCGGCGTGGTCCTGGTGATGTGCCTGTGGTGGTTCTTCGCGCAGTTCCGCCGCCGTCCGGTGCAGGTCATCCGGGTGACCGACACCTCCGAGGACTCCGGCGGCGGCCCGTCCGGGCTCGGCACCGGCTTCGGCCTGGTCGGCGACGACGCCGACACGATCACGGTGAACGGCTATGCGCTCGCCGACGCGATCGCCGACGACCTCGCACGCGAGCGCGACATCGAGGACGTGCAGGCGCGGCTCGTACGCCGGCGCCGCGGTCCGGTGCTGAAGCTCGCGGTACGTACCGAGGCGGGCGCCGAACCGCGCGCCGTGCTCGACGCCATCCACGAGGACGTCCTCGAACACGGCCGCGACGCCGTCGAATTGCACCGCCTCCCGGTCACCGTGGAGCTGCGCAGCGCCAAGGGACTGCCCAAGCGCCACCTGGACTGAGCGCCGCTCGGACCGAGTGCGACCTGGACTGCGCGCCAGCTGGACCGAGCGCCACCCGGACAGCGCGCCGCCCGGGCGCGGTGCCTACAGGCCGCGCATGGCACCGCCGTCGAGCGGGACCATCGTGCCGGTGACGTACGAGGCGGCCGGCGACAGCAGGAACGCCGCGACGCGGCCGAACTCCTCGGGTGTGCCGTAGCGGCCGAGCGGGATGGACTGCTCCTGCCGGGCGCGGGCGGCCGCGGCGTCGCCGGAGAGCGCGTCGAGTTCCCGTACCCGGTCGGTGTCGATGCGGGCCGGGAGCAGGCCGACGACGCGGATGCCGTGCGGGCCGAGTTCGTCGGCGAGGGTCTTGGCGGCCATCGCGAGTCCGGGGCGCAGGCCGTTGGAGACGGCGAGACCGCCGATCGGCTGGCGTACGGACATCGACAGCACGAACCCGATGACGCCTTCGCCGTCCGGGCCCTGCGCGCCGCGGTCGCCCATCGCGTTGGCGGCGGCGCGGGCGAGGCGTACGGCGCCCAGGAACACCGACTCGAACCCGTCGCGCCACTGGTCGTCGTCGGTGCCCATCACCGTGCCGGCGGGCGGGCCGCCGACGCTCACCAGGACGCCGTCGATCCGCCCGAAGCGGCTGACCGTGGCGGCGACCAGGCGCTCGGCGGTGCCCGAGTCGGCGTTGTCGGCCGCGACGCCGATGGCGTTCGGGGCGCCGCCGAGTTCGGCGGCGGCCTTCGCCACGTTCTCCTCGCCGCGGCCGGTGACGACGACCCGGGCGCCGTCGTCGACGAGGGCCCGGGCGGTGGCGAAGCCGAGGCCGCGGGTGGCGCCGGTGACGAGGTACACGCGATCACGAAGTCCAAGATCCATGCGGCCATCCTCCCGCCCCGAGCCGGGGCGCGTCACTGCCCCGTGCCGGTGAGGTCGCGACCCGATACACCCGATAAAGCCGATCATCCGACCGGACGCGCGGGCTGCCGCAGGTCAGCCCGGGATCACCAGGGCCCGCGCCCCGCGCCCCGCCCGCATCGCCGCGAACGCGTCGTTGATGCCGTCGAGTCCGATCCGATCGGTGACCAGCGCGCCCAGGTCGACACGCCCGGCCGCCACGTGCTCCACGAGGCGCGGCACGTCCCGCACCGGGTCGGTCGACCCGTAGACGCAGCCGGTCATCGTGCGGGCGAAGTGGAACAGTTCGAGGGCGCTGAACTCGACCATGTCGTCCTTCGCCCCGACGCCCACGATCGTCGTCATGCCGCCGCGCCGCGTCAGCCCCCAGGCGGTACGGATCGTGGCCGCGCGCCCGACGCACTCGAAGGCGTGGTCGACACCCCGGCCACCGGTCAGCGCGCGCACCCGCTTGGCGAGGTCCGGCGCCGGCTCCAGCGCCTCGGTCGCCCCCATCGACAGCGCCATCTTGCGCTTGCCCTCGTCCGGGTCGACCACGATCACGGCCGACGCCCCGGCCACGCGCGCGCCCTGCACCGCCGACAGGCCCACGCCACCGAGCCCGATCACCGCGACCGTGCTGTTTGCGGCCACCCGCGCGGTGTTCCACACCGCCCCGGTTCCGGTGGTGACCGCGCAGCCGAGCAGCGCCGCCTCCTCCAGGCCCGCTCCGGGACGCGTGCCCTCGGGGAGCTTGACCACACCGGCCGCCGGGACGACCGTCTCCTCCGCGAACGTCGCCGTCCCCAGCCCCGGCAGGACCTCGCGGCCGTCGGAGGCGAGCGCGGCGTACGGCGTGCGCGCCGCGTCGAGGGCCTTCGCGCACAGGTGCGGCTCGGCGTTCTCGCACCACCAGCACGCGCCGCACGCCGGGGCCCAGATCAGCAGGACCGGGTCCCCCTCGGCGACGTGCGTCACGCCTTCGCCGACCGCGAGCACCGTGCCCGCGCCCTCGTGCCCCAGGACGACGGGGAACGCCTGGTCGAGCGTGCCGTCCGCGAGCGACAGGTCGGAGTGGCAGACCCCCGACGCGGCCACCCTCACGCGTACCTGGCCCGGCCCGGGGGCGGGCAGGTCGATCTCCTCGACGCGGACCGGTTCCCCGACCCCGTGCAGTACCGCTGCCAGCACCATGGCCCCTCCGTTAATGACGTGTCGTCAGATCCGCGCGGTGGCTACGCTCGATGGCATGAACGCCGCCGTCCGGGACTGGATCCGGGCCTCCGATTCCATCACGGTGCTGACCGGTGCCGGTATCTCCACCGACTCGGGGATCCCCGACTACCGGGGCCCCCAGGGTGTGTGGACCAAGGACCCCGACGCCGAGAAGCTGGTGCAGTACGACACATACATGGCTGATCCGGACATCCGCCGCCGCTCGTGGCTGCTGCGCCGGGACAACCCGGTCCGCCACGCGCAGCCGAACGCGGGTCATCGCGCGCTCGTGGACATCGAACGCGCCGGGCGGCTGCGCGGCCTCATCACGCAGAACGTCGACGGCCTGCACGTGCGGGCGGGGAACAGCGAGGAGAAGGTCATCGAGCTGCACGGCTCGATGTTCTCGGTGCTCTGCACGGAGTGCGGGGCGCGTACGACCCTTGAGGAGAACCTGGCCCGGATCGAGGCGGGCGAGCCCGACCCCGCCTGCGAGATCTGCGGCGGCATCCAGAAGACCGCGACGATCATGTTCGGCCAGATGCTGGAGCGGCGCGTCCTCGAACGCGCGGCGATCGCCGCCCAGGTGTGCGACGTGTTCCTCGCGATCGGGACGTCGCTCCAGGTCGAGCCCGCGGCGTCGCTGTGCCGGGTCGCGGTCGAGGCGGGCGCGAAGCTGGTCGTCGTCAACGCGGAGGCGACCCCGTACGACGCGGTCGCGGACGCGGTCGTGCGCGAGCCGATCGGCGACGTCCTGCCGGAGCTGGTCGCCGGGCTCGCGTAGTCCCGCGTAGTTCGGGCGGGTGGTTCTGCCAGGTCTCAGCCGGGGGGATCAGCCGGTCTTCGGGCCGACCGGCAGGTCCCGACCCGTCTCCGCCGAGGCGTTGGCCGGTGCGGCGGTCCGCGACGCGGTGTCCGGAGCCGGGGTGAACTCCCCGTCCGACTCGGCGTTCACGTCCGCGTTCTTGTCGGTGTTCACCTCGGCGTTCACGTCGGCGTCCGACTCGGCGGACAGCTCGGCTTCCAGCTCCGCGGCCTCGCGGCGGATGATCTTGATCCACATGGCGACCAGCGCCACCACGAAGATCCACCACTGCACCGCGTACGCGAGGTTGAGGCCGGTGTCCTCGGCGTCCGGCAGCGGCAGCACGGTCGGCGCCTCCGCGGGCGTCGGGGTCTGCTCGGCCAGCTGGCCGTAGCCGCCGTACACCGGGTACCCCAGCTGCTTCGCCAGGTTGTCCGTGTCGATCCGCATGATCTGCCCCTCGGGCAGCCCCTCGCGATCGCGGATGCCGGAGCGGTCACGCGTCTCGGACGGCCGCGCCCGTACGGTCACCGTCACCTGTCCGCCCGGCGCGGCCGGGACCACGGGACGTGCGGTCGCGCTGTCCGGGTTCTGCACCCAGCCGCGGTTGACCAGTAGGGCCGTACCGTCCGCCGTGACGAACGGCGTCACGACGAAGAAGCCGAGCTCCTTGTCGAGCTGCCGGTGCCGCACCAGGAACTCGTTCGCCTGGTCGTAGCGCCCGGTCGCGGTCGCCCGGCGCCACTGGTCGCCGCCCGTCAGATCGCGGCCGACCGCGAACAGGTCGCCGACCGGCACCGCTTCGCGCCCCTTGTTGGCACTGACTCTGTCGTTGCGGTCGGCCTTCGCCTCGTACCGGTGCAGCTGCCAGAACCCCAGCTCGACCATGACCGGGATGAGCAGCACGACCAGCAGGTTGAGGGCCAGCCAGCGAGGCGTCAGCAGGAAGCGGTACACGGTACAAGACGGTACTCCGCGCCCCGGGGTGGCTCGGCCCCGGACCCCCGTCCGGCACCACCTCCGCCGTTGCCGTCGCCGAGGCGCTACACCGGTGCGCCGTCGGCCGTCCGGATGCCGTCGAGTGCCAGGTTCGCGACGGACGGCCCGTCGGCGCCCATCGTCACCAGCGTGACGTGGTGGACATTGCCGGGCGCGCCTTCGGCGAACACCCACACGCCGCCCGTCGGACCGAGCCGGATGTACTGGTTCCCGTCGCGTTCGGTGGCCCGGTAGTTGTGCACGTGCCCGGCGAACATCGTGTGCGGCCGCTCGCCGAGTGCCGCCCGGATGCGGTGGTACGCCGGATGCCCCTCGCCCTGCCACAGCGGCATGTGCATGAGCACGAATGTCCAGCGGACGTCCGCGTTCGTGCGCAGAACGTCCTCGGCGTACGCCAGTTGCCCGTCCGAGAGCCCCGCCGCGGCCGGCACGCCGTTCCAGTCGAACGCCTCCTCGTACGCCTGCCGCGTCAGCTCGTCGTCACCCCCGGCCGCCGCGAGCCGGGCCTTCAGGCGCGCCTCGTCCTCCGCCGGCATCGCCTGCTCGGGGTCCTGCGTGTTGAGCACGAGGAAGAGCACGTCCCGGAACCTGAAGTGGTAGTGGAACGCGCCGTACCGCCGCATCCAGCGCGCCCGCATCACCTCGTTGGCCACGTCGTGGTTGCCCGCGACGTGGAACATCGGCACGCGCAGCGGCGCCAGCATCGCGTCGATCTCGCCCCACTCGGCGTCGAGCACCGCCTCGTCCCGCGTGTAGCCCTCGACCAGGTCGCCGAGCTGGACCGCGAAGTCCGGCGCCAGCGCGTTGACCGCCGCGATGCCGCGTTCGAACACGCCCGGTTGCGCGGCGCCGGTCCGGTCCGACACGAGCGCGAACGTGAACCTGCCCGGATCGGGCACCGCGCCCGGACCCGAGAACGGGGCGGGGGCGCCGACGTCGATCGTCAGGCCGGCCGGGAGGAGCAGGGCGGGGTCGCGCTCGTGCACGGAAGTCACGGGATGTCTCCGGGGGCGCCGCCGGGCACCACGGGCACGGCCGCGAGCGGCCGCCGGGCGGCGAAGTAGGGATTCGGCTCATCCCCACGATAATTGCCCGGTACGCTGCCCTGCCCGCAGGTATCCATCGCACGCAAGACCGTCCGGTCCCGGGACCGTCCGTGCGCGGAACCGCACGACCGTGTCCCCGCCCAGGAGCAGCACCCATGTCAGGCACCCAGCCCCCGCCGGGGTACGCCCAGGCGCCGCCCGCCGCGGCCCACCTCGCGGCCCACGCCGTGGCACATCCGGGCCCGTTCCCCGGCGCGAACAGCGGCCGGGGCAAGGCCATGGCCATCCGCATCGCGTGGTCCCTGGTGCCGATCGTGACCCTGGGCCTGCTGGCGTGGGTGCCGCTGCTGATCCTCGGCCTGCACCGGCGGACCCGGCAGGCGTGGACGGTGTTCACGGCGTCGGCGGTGCTCGCGGTCACCGTCCTGGTGCTGCTCTTCGTCAACGGCTCGGAGTCCGGCAAGGCCGAGCGCGACCGCGGCGAGGGCGCCGAGGTGGAGGGCATCGCGTCGGTGCCGGGCAACATCGGCGGCGGGCTGCTGATCGCCCTGTGGGTCGGCACGCCCGTCTACTGGTTCGTCACGACGCGGCGCAACTCGCGCGCCGAGGTCCGCGGCCTCCCGGTGCCGCCGGTCCCGATGACCGGGCCCGGTATGCCGATTGCGGCGTACGGGTGGCACGGCGCGCCCGGCGTACCGCACGGGTACCACGCCGGCCCGACCGCGCCCCCGACTGTTTCCCCGGCTGTGCCGCCGCCCGCTCCGGGGCCCGCTCCGTCGCCCGTGCCGGCCGCCCCCACCCCGTCGTCCCCGGCCGCGGACTCGGGGGCGGCGCGGCACGACGCGGTCCGCGTCGAGCGCGCCCGGGCCCGCCTCGAAGGGCTGAGCGAACGCCTGCGCGAGCGCGAAGGCGGCGCCGACCGCTGAGGCAGACGGGTAAACGTATGGCGACAGCGTCCGCCGCGCTCGATACGGTACCGACGTGACGGCACCAGGGCGCATCATCGCCGACCGATACGAGCTGTCCGTGGCCGTCGGCCGGGGCGGCATGGGCCAGGTCTGGAAGGCGTACGACCGCACGCTGCAACGCCGCGTCGCGGTCAAGCTGCTGCGCTCCGACCTGGTGGGCGGCAGCACCGACCGGGCCACCCTCGAACGCCGCTTCCTGCGCGAGTGCCGGGTCACCGCCGGCATCGACCACCCCGGCCTGGTCACCGTGTACGACGCGGGCATGGACGAAGGGGACCTCTACCTCGTCATGCAGCTGCTGGACGGCATGGACCTCGCGGACCTGATCGCCGAGCAGGAGCCGGTGCCGTGGGAGTGGGCCGTCGCCGTCGCGGCGCAGATCTGCTCGGTGCTGGCCGCCATCCACGCCGCGCCCGTCGTGCACCGCGACCTCAAGCCGCGCAACGTGATGGTGCGGCGCGACGGCACGGTCAAGGTCCTCGACCTCGGGGTCGCGGCCGTCCTCGACCCCGACTCGACGAAGCTGACCAGCACCGGCGCGCTGCCGGGGTCGCCCGCGTACATGGCTCCGGAACAGGCGCTCACCGGCCTCGCCGAGCCGCGCAGCGACCTCTACGCGCTCGGCTGCCTGATGTACGAAATGCTGGCCGGGCGCGCGCCGTTCACCGCGCCGACCGCCCTCGCGGTGTTGCAGCGGCACCTGACGGACCGTCCGGACCCGATCGGCACGCACCGCCCGGACGTGCCCTCGGGGCTCGACCGCCTGGTCGCGGACCTGCTGGAGAAACAGCCGGAGGACCGGCCCGCGACCGCACAGGACGTGTACCGGCGGCTCGTGCCGCTGCTGCCGCCCGCCGCGCGCGACGCGGACGCCGCGCTCGCGCCCAACTCGGCGATGGACCCGACCCGCCCGCTGCGCCACCCGGCCGCGCCGCAGCCGTTCCCGCACGCGGTGCCCGCGCAAGCGGCCGCCGCGGACGGCGGCCGGTATGCCGCGGTCGACCGTACCGAGGCCGGCGGGCTCGCGGCCGTGGTGACCGGAGCGGCGGGCCCGGCCGGGGTCATCGCGGGCGTCGCCGCGGCGGCGGTCGGCCACGCGGGCGCGCACGTAGGGACGGTCACCCCGTCGCCGGGGTCCGGTTCCGCGTCAGGGTCGGTGGCGGGGGTGGCATCGGGGTCGGGGTCGGCGCATCTGGGCTGGGCGGTCTCCGCCGGCCCGTCCGCGGCCAACGTACGCACCGACACCGGCCACAGCAGCGGCAACAGTATTGGCAACCGCAGCGGCACCGGCGGCGGTGCCGGGCACCGCGTCGGCAACATCCCCGCGCCCGCCGGAGGTTCGCCCCTCGACCCGAGCGGCACCGACTGGTCCGCCGTACCGTCGGCCGGCCCGGACCCCGGCGGCCTCGACGTCGCCGCGGCCCTGGACGCGGCGGCGCGCCTGCTCGGCGAGAGCCAACTCGCGCAGGCGGTGGACGTCCTCGGTGCGGCGCTCCCCGCGGCGGTGGCCCGGCACGGCGAACACGACCCGGTCGTCCTGGAACTGCGGCAGGCCCTCGCGGACACCCTCCTCGCGGACCGCCAGTTCCGCCGGGCGCTCCCCGAACTCCGCTACCTCGCAAGCACTTTCGCCACCAAGGCGGGCCCGCTCGACCCCGAGGCGATGGAGTACGCCCGGCAGGTCGCCTCCTGCCTGGAGGAACTCGGCGAGACCCACCAGGCGCTCCAGGAGTACCGCGCCCTGCACGCCGCCTTCCAGCGCATCCCCGCCGACCGTGCCGACCTGCACTTCGGCTTCGAACTGCGGGAGCGCACGGCCCTGTTGCTGGCCGCCGTCGGGGACCCGTACCAGGCCGAATCGCTTCTCGGCCCGCTCCTCGCCGAGGAGCAGCGGGCCCTCGGCCTGCACCACCCGCAGGTCGTCGCCCTGGGGCAGCAACTGCTCCGCATCCAGGGCATGCGCACGGCGTGGCGCCCCTGACCGGCCCTGACGGACCGTCGGACACCACGCCGCACGCGCGGTCCCGCACGGCTCACATGGCCGCGCCCACCGACACGTTGTCCCTGATCCCCACCGCGCCCTCCGCCTTTGCGCAGTGCGCGCAGCAGAAGTAGCGCCCGTCCGACTCCACGCCGTGCCCGATGATGCGGCACCGGCAGTGCTCGCAGATCGGGGCCATCCGGGTGATCGCACACTCGAAGCTGTCGAACACGTGCACGGCGTCACCCGCGTGTACCTCGAACGAGGCGTAGTAGTCGTTGCCGCAGACCTCGCATCGCGCCACGAAATGCTCCTTGCCGGTGTCGGAGGTCCCAAGGACCCGTACGCGACCACCCTCAAGCCCACGACAAACAAGGGCAAATCCTGCTAACCCGTTGGCGTGACACCCGCCACCGGCACGGCTGCCACCAACCAATGCGGCGGTCGGTGTTCGCATACGTCCAGCGCGCCAAACGGACGAAGAACATCTGCCAGGCGGAGCACGCTCCTGCCCACGAGGAGTTCGTCCGGGCCATCGAGGGAGGAGAGATCGAACGATGAGCCACAGCCGCTACAAGACCCTGCGCAAGCGCAAGCTCGTCGACGGCTTCACCGAGCCTGCCGAGGTCGCCGAGGCCCGCCGCGAGATCCGCATGTCAATGGCCCTGGCCAAGGCCGTGTACGACCGCCGAGCGCAACTCGGCCTCACGCAAGCCGAGCCCGCTGAACGGGCCAGGCTCAGCCAGGCGAAGATCTCACGCATCGAAGGCTCCGACACCGTCCCCACGCTGCCCCTTCTCGCCAAACTCGCCAAGGCCCTTGATGCCACCCTCAACATCGCCCTGGGCGACGGCGAAACCCGCGTGACGTTCACTGCCCACCGCAAGGACGCCGCCTGAGTGGCACCGGAACCCGCACCGAGCCCCGCGTGCGCGACGCCAACGAGGGCATGCGCGCGGCCCCGGGCGGGGCATGGGGACTCCTGGCCGGGCCGATGAAGTGAAGCACCTCGTTCCTCATACTGCACGCGCGGGCACACGATCCGGTGGAACGTCGTGGGCGCGCGGAGCGACGCGCTGACGCCGACCGCTGATTCGCTGCGTCGCGACTATCCGGGCGGTCAGGTCGACAGGCCGTCCTGGGCGTCGCCGGACGGGCCGCCGATTCTGACGTACCGCCTGGAATCCGAGCGCAATGTGGGCCTGGACCCGACGCAGATCGACCCCAAGGTGTTGATCCTGCGGGACGGTGTCGTGATCGGAGGGCCGATGCCCAGCGACGAGCAGCTTCGACAGCGCGAGATCCCCGTCGCGTATCCGGCGATTGGCGGCTATGTGTACGGATCTCCGTACCTGCCGTGGCCCGTCGTGGAGTCGCGGCAGGCGAATTGGTGGCTTTGCGACCTCGCCGACTGGGACGAGTTGTGGGCGAATCCCGAGCGCTACTCCGTCGCCGTGGTGATGACGCCGCTCTCCACCGCCATGCGCTGGACGGAGCCCTACGGCGACTTCACCCGCCTCGACCGCCCCCTGATGACGGCCGAAATCCCGCTGAGCGCGGTGCAGTAGAACTCCGCGGATTCGGCCGGGTCCCGATCCAACCCGCGAGGCCCGCCGTTCGTTCCACAAAGCGAGGGCAGGTGTCGACCGAGCGGGGCGGTGGCCGGGTGGGGGAACGCTGGCAGGCGGTGGACGCGCTGGTGGCGGCCAGAGGATCCGCGCTCAAGCGGTACGCGTATCTCCTGTGCGGAGACGCGCACACGGCGGACGACCTCGTCCAGGAGGCTCTGATCCGGACCTTCGCCCGCAAGCGCCGGCTGCCCGACGATCCGTCGGAGCTGGAGCACTACGTGCGCCGTGTCCTCGTCAACCTGGTCATCGACCAGGGCCGTCGCCTGACCCTGTGGCGCGGTCTGGTGCCCCGGATAGCGGAACGCGCGGATGTCGCCGATGTCGCCGAGGACATCTGCGAGCGGGCGGCCTTGGGCGACGTGTTGGCGCAATTGCCGACGCGTCAGCGGGTGTGTGTCGTCCTGCACTACTACGAAGACCTGCCGTTGGCCGAGATCGCCGACGCGATGGGATGCAGCCTCGGCACGGTCAAGAGCCAACTCCACGAGGCGCGCAAAGGGTTGGCCCTCCGGTGGGACGGAGCGGCGTCGGAAGCAGTCGACACGAGAGGAGAACTGCCGTGAACGAGCCGGAGCAGACGGCCGGGCTCGACGGGCGGAGGCTGGCCGCGGCGCTCGACGAGGAGGCGGAGCGGGCGGGAGAACTCGGCGCGGTGGACGGCCGACACGTTGCGGTGGCGTCCGACCGGCGCCACCGGCGCCGCACGGCCGCATTTGCCGGCGCCGCGGCCACGGTCGCGGCGGCGCTCGTCGCCGGGATCGCCGTACTCGCTCCAGGAACGTCCGACCCGCCCGCGACCACGGTCGCCGAATCGACGCCGACCCCGACGCCGCGCCCGACTGGAGGGGAGGCGGCCCTCGCCGCTGATCCGCAGGAGCCGGGGTACTTCACGTGTGGACAGCCGATTCGGTGGAACATCGTCGGTCCGAAGAGTGACGGGCTCACGCTGACCATTGAGTCGCTGAGCCGGGAGCCTCCGGGCGGTCGGCCCACTGCCCCGCAGTGGTCGCCGGCGGACTGGCCGCTGTTCGTGACCTACCGCCTGGAATCCGAGCGCAATGTGGGCATGGACCCGACGGATGTCTACCCCATGGTGCTGATCCTCCGGGACGGTGTCGTGATCGGGGGGCCGATGGCCGCCGACGAGGAGCTCAGGATGCGCGACATGGGCAAGCATGTCGTGCCTGCCGTCGGCGCCTTTCTCTACGGACCGAACTGGCGTCCCTGGCCGGTCGTCGAGGCGAAGGCGGCGAACTCGTGGCTTTGCGGCCTCGCGAAATGGGACGATCTGTGGGCGAACCCCGAGCGCTATTCCGTCGCCGTGGTGATGACTCCGTTGGCGACGGTCTGGCGTGACTACAAGGGTCCGAACGCCGACTTCACCCGCCTCGACCGCCCGCTGATGATGGCGGAAATCCCGCTGAGCCGGGTGCAGTAGCGGATTTCCTCGGCTGCGGCTCGCGGGGGTCGCGAAGGCTCAGGCCTCGTGCAGCAGGGACTCGACGATTGAGCGTACGGCTACGTCGAAGAGGGTGTCGGTGTCGGCGGGGTCGTACATGGAGCCGGCCAACTCGGGGTCGCCCTCGGCTACTTCGTCGAGCCAGGCCTGCACCAGCGGCGGCTCGACGGGGAGGTTGGTCAGGACGCGCTCCAGCATGACGAAGCCGGCGACCTGGTACTGGACGGACTGCACGGCGAGTGCGGCGCGCGTCCCGTGCACGCCGGCGGCGGCGAACTCGCGGACGAGGGCGCGCCGGGTCGGGAGCATCATCAGCGAGTCGAGGCCGCGCTCGCGTACGAGGCTGATCAGGTGCGGGCGGTCGAGGATCGCGCGGCGGCTGGCCTGCGCGATCGAGACGATCCGGGCGACGGGGGTGGTCCCCGTGACCCGGATCGTCCCCATGTCGCGGAGGACGCGTTCGACGAGTTCGTCGAGGAGCGCCTCGCGGTTGCCGACGTGCCAGTAGATGGACGTTACGGCGACGCCCAGCTCGGCCGCCAGCTTGCGCATGCTCAGGCCCTCGGTGCCCGACTCCATCACCAGGCGCATGGCCGTGGACAGCACGGCGTCGCGCGTCACGCGGGACGCGCCGGCCGCGGAGGCGGGCTTCGGGGTCGATCTCGTTCCGTCCATCGCTTCCTATTCTCGCGTCCGTCGCCGGTCCTGGGCACCGGCAGGGGCTGACGGGCAACCTCGTGCTGCCTCTTTACCTCGTCGGCATGTGCATGTAACAGTGTTACAGAGACGGAGGTCACTGTCGCGGACATCGCCATTCCGGCCCTGGGTCGGGCCGGACCGGGTCAGGCACGGTCCGGCGGCGGCAATCGCAGCACCTTCGCCGCACCACCGCACCACCGCACCAAGGCACTGCCGCACCACCGCACGAAGCCGGCGCACGACGGCGTGTCCCGGCCACAAAACGTGGAGAAGAGGTGTGTTTTCCGTGGCACGAGTCCGTTATGGCGCGCGCTCCCTGGAGACCCTGAGCAAGTCCGCGAAGGACCGCAGCGTCCTGCCCGAGATCTGGTCCACCGGCGTCGTCGCGCTGTGGGAGACCGACCCGGAGATCATCGCGGCCGTCCTGCCGCCCCCGCTGGTGCCCGCCGACCGCCCGCTCGTGCGTGCCAACATCTCCGCCGTCGACATCAACGGCTACCCGCTCGGCGCCGGCGCGATAGCCGTGCGCTGCAAGCACGGTGACGTGGAGGGCGACTACACCCTCACCATGCCGATGACGACCGAACGCTCGGTCATCGGCGGCCGCGAGGTCTTCGGCGAGCCGAAGAAGCTGGCGGACGTCACCGTCGACCGGGACGGCGACGAGATCGTGGCGAAGGTGACCCGGCTCGGCGTGACGTACGTCGAGATCCGCGGCCGCGTCGCCGAGGAGCTTCCGCTCCCCGACCCGCGCACGACCACCAGCTTCTACTACAAGTTCCTGCCCGCGGTGGACGGCGACGGCTTCGACGCCGACCCGATGCTCGTGCACGTCACGCGCAACGAGAAGCACCGCTCGGCCTCCCGCATCGAGGGCGAGGTCATCCTGCGCGACTCCGACTTCGACCCGGTGGCCGACCTTCCGGTACGCAAGCTCGTGTCCATCACGATCGGCGAACGCACCAGCGACCAGAAGGGGTTCGTCGCCGAGCACGTCAAGGCCGACCTGGTGCTGCCGTACATCCACCAGCGGTACGACGACGTCGCGCAGATCTCCGACGCACCGCCCGCGCCCGGCGACCCCGTCTGACCCGAGCCCGCCGCCCCGTACCAGCCGTCGCGAACCCGAGGGAACCCACGTACATGCTGAACGACTTCACCGGCAAGGTCGCCGTCGTCACCGGCGCCGCCAGCGGCATCGGCTACGCGATGGCCGAGCGCTTCGTCGCCGAGGGCATGAAGGTCGTCCTGTCCGACATCGAACAGGGCGCGCTGGACAAGGCCGTGGCCCGGCTCGCCGAGGACGGCGGCGACGTCCTCGGACACGTCACGGACGTGTCGGAGCGCGACTCCGTGTCCGCGCTCGCCGACGCGGCGTTCGACCGGTACGGCGAGGTGCACGTCCTGTGCAACAACGCCGGGATCGGCTCGGGCTCCGAGGGCAAGATGTGGGAGCACGACCCCAAGGACTGGGACTGGTGCTTCGCCGTCAACGTCTTCGGCGTCTTCAACGGCATCCAGGCCTTCGTCCCGCGCATGCTCGCGCAGGGCACCGACGGGCACATCGTCAACACCTCGTCGGGCGACGGCGGCATCGCACCGCTGCCCAACGCGTCGGTGTACGCCACCACGAAGGCCGCCGTGGTCACCATGACCGAGGCGCTGTACGCGCAACTGCACCAGGTGCAGAGCAAGTTGGGCGCCTCCGTGCTGTTCCCCGGGCCGAAGATGCTGCGCACCGGGCTGTGGGAGTCGTACCGCAACCGCCCGGAGCGGTACGCGAAGTCCCGCCCCCGCAAGACCCCGTACAACACCCTCGACGCGTGGGAGAAGGCGATGCGCGACGCGGGGCAGGAGATCGAGTTCACCCCGGTCGAGTCGGTCGCCGCGAACGTCGTGGACGGCATCCGGGAGAACCGCTTCTGGATCCTGCCGCCGAGCGAGCACAGCGACGGGCAGATCACCGCGCGGTCGCAGAGCATGCTCGCCCGCTCGAACCCGACGTACCTCGAGACCTTCATTCTCGACAAGTGAGAGCCGCCGCCATGAGTGAGAACCCGAACCCCAGCCCGAGTACGGAAGCCCCGTACACGATCATCTCCTCGGACACCCACGCCGGGCTGCCGACCGAGCTGTACCGCGACTACCTCGCGACCCGGCACCACGCCGCGTTCGACGGGTTCCTCGCCGAACGCGAGGCGCAGCTCAAGGCGATCACCGACCTCGGGGTGCGCAACGAGGACTTCGCCGCCAACTGGTTCGAGACCAACGAGGAGGTGCTGCGCAGCGGTTGGGAGGTCGACCGGCGCGACCTGGAACTCGACAAGGACGGCGTCACCGGCGAGATCATCTTCCCGGACGCGGACGCCGTCGAGTCCCGCACCTGCGTACCCTTCGGCGCCGGCCTCGGCCTGTCCGGCGACATGGACCCCGAACTCGGCCTGGCCGGCGCGCAGGCGCACAACCGGTGGCTCGCCGAGCTGTGCAAGACCTCGCCGGAGCGCCGCCGCGGCGTCGCACTCATCCCCATCACCGCCGATCTCCCGGACGTCCTCGCGGAGATCCGCCGCATCAAGGACGACGGCCTGGGCGCCGTGATGATCCCGGCGATGTGGATGAACCAAACCCCGTACCACGACCGCAAGTACGACCCGGTGTGGGCGCTGTGCGAGGAACTGGAACTGCCGATCGTCACGCACTCGGGGCCGGCCGACCGCGAGTCGTACGGCAATCACCTCGGCATCTACGTCCAGGAAGTGACCTGGTGGCCCGCCCGGCCGCTGTGGTTCCTGCTGTGGGCCGGCGTCTTCGAGCGCTACCCGCGCCTGAAGTTCGGTGTCACCGAGGCCGGTTGCTGGTGGGTCGGCAACATGCTGTGGTTCATGGACCGGCTGCTGCTCGGCTCGCGCGGGGCCGCGAAGCTCGCCGGGTTCGAGGAGATCAAGCTCCTGCCGAGCGAGTACTTCGACCGGAACTGCTTCATCGGGGCGTCCAACACCAAGCGCCGCGAGATCGGCATGCGCTACGAGATCGGCATCGGGAACATCTGCTGGGGCAACGACTTCCCGCACCCGGAGGGCACTTGGCCCGACACGCTGAACATCCTGCGCAAGACGTTCGGCGACGTCCCGGTGGACGAGACGCGCGTCATGCTCGGCGAAGCGGTGGCCGGTGTGTACGGGTTCGACCTGGAAGTCCTCAAGCCGCACGCCGCCCGCATCGGTGTGACGCCCGAGACACTTGGGCAGACCGGACCCGACGGCAAGGTGCGTGACCTGGAGTCCAAGTGGGCCGCGGCCAAGGAGATCGGCCGCCACTGGATGACCGGTCACGATGTGGCCGCCGTGGTCGACCCGAACGTGCAAGCCCTGGAGGTCTGAGGTTCATGAGTGACGACGGCATGACACCGTCCGGCATGCCTGAGTGGGAGGGACCCGAGCGCTACACGGTGATCTCGGCCGACTGCCACGGCGGCGGCGAGATCAACGAGTACCGCGACTACTTGCCCGCGCGGCTCCACGAGGAGTTCGACACCTGGGTGAAGGGCTACAAGGTCCCCTACCCGGACCTCCTCGGTGACAACGGCAAGCGCAACTGGGACTCCGAGCGGCGGCTGCGCGACCTCGAGGACGACGGCGTGGTGGCGGAGGTCATCTACCCCAACACCGTCCCGCCGTTCTTCCCGAAGGCGTCCCTCACCGACCAGCCGCCGGCCGCCAACGCCGGTGACCTGCAACTGCGTTGGGAGGGCCTGAAGGCGCACAACCGCTGGATGGTCGACTTCTGCGCGGCCGCCCCGGGGCGGCGGGCGGGCATCGTCCAGATCATGCTGCACGACCTGGACGCGGCGATCGAGGAGGTCAAGTGGGCCGCCGAGGCGGGCCTGACCGGCGGCGTACTGCTGCCGGGCACGCCGCCGGGGTCGGGGCTCGTGCCGCTGTGGGAGTACGACCACTACGCGCCGCTGTGGCGCGCGTGCGAGGAACTGGGCGTACCGGTCAACCACCACACCGGCTCGGCGGCCCCGCCGATCGGGGACTCGCTCATCGACAAGGTGGTGTTCCTGACCGAGGTGTCGTGGTGGGCGCACCGCGCCTTCACCCACCTGATCGTGTCCGGGACCATGGACCGGCACCCGGACCTCCAGTTCGTGTTCACCGAGCAGGGCACGGCGTGGATCCCGGAGGAGTGCCGCCGGCTCGACTACTACTGGTCGCGCATGGGCAAGGCGGTCGGCTCGCAGGAGTACGAGTGGGGGCACACGCTCGTGGAGTCGATGTCGCTCAAACCCAGTGAGTACTGGGCGCGGCAGTGCCACGTGGGTGCGAGCTTCCAGCGGCCTGCCGAGGCGGCGCTCCGCTACGAGGTCGGCGTGGACCGCGTCATGTGGGGGAGCGACTACCCGCACAAGGAGGCGAGCCACCCGTTCAGCCGCGAGGCGTTGCAGCTGACGTACAACTCGATCGACCCGCACGAAGTGGCGCAGATGGTCGGCGGCAACGCGGCGAAGCTGTACGGCTTCGACCTCGACGCGCTCGCGCCGATCGCGGCGAAGGTGGGCCCGCTGGTCGAGCAGGTCTACAAGCCGCTGGCAATCGAGGACATCCCGAAGGGCGCGGACAAGTGCCCGGCTTTCGTCGGGCTGCCGGGGGCGGCGCGGGTCAAGCCGTAGAGTTCGTAGGGCAGTTCGCGTTCGTCAGTGGGATCGTGTGAGTTCGTGTCGCGTGAACTCGTACGTGTGGCCGCGGCCCGCACCCGTTTCGGGGGCGGGCCGCGGCGCATGTCCGTGAGCGACCGCGTGACGTGGTCACGCGCGAACGCCGAGACGTTCCTGACGTCGCTCGACAGCGCGAACCCCGTTGACGAGATACGCGCCGTGCTCGCCCAGATGGAAGCGACCTTGACCGCGTTGAGCGACGTACGCGAAGACTTGCGCTTGTTGATCCGACAGAAGTTTCCGGTCCAGCGCGGTGGGACGGCCCTGGCCGGGGACGGCCTGGTGTGCGGGGGCGACCGCGGCTCGAACGAGAAGACTGCGCGATGGACCAAAGCCGCGACGGTGACGGGCCGCCGCAGTACAGCGCCGCGCAGGCCGACTGGTTCGTGGAACCGGCCGAGCACCGGCGGATGGTCGGCGTCGCCGCGCTGGGCCTCGGCGTGCACGTGGCGGCGCCCACGGTGTTCGCCGCGCCCCCGGCATGGGAGCACCGCAACTCGCCTTCGACCGGGCTCTATTCCGTCCCACGCGCAGGGGGACACGGGCTCGTCAAACAGGCCGTCCTGGACGGATGAGCGCACCGGCTGGTGTGCGGCAAGCTACTGCCCGTGGGAGTCGCCCGGCGGAGTCGGAGTCACCTCGGCGCCGTTGAGCAGGCGGGTGAGGGCCGCGTGCAGGAACTCTGTGTCGGTGCCGCCGAGTCGGAGGGCGGACGCGTCGACGGCCGTGCCGTCGCCGTGGTGCAGGATCAACGGGACGGAGAGCGTGCGCGAGCGTGCGTCGTGAGCCAAGGGGACGCCGCGTGCGAACGTGGCGTACATACCGGACGAGCGTGCGGAAGTGCCGTACATGGCTGGACCTCCCTTGTGGGCGATGTGAGCGATGCCGGTCGCGGGCGAGCCGGGGAGGGGCCGGTGCACGCCGGTCAACCGTACATGTACGTACAAGTTCGCTCAAGAGCTTGCCGCAACCTTTTGGTCGCCTCAGCGCACCGCGGACTCGTAGACCAGTACGTGGAGTTCGGCGGGGAGGCTGATCGCGCTGTAGTCCAACACGCGGGTCTCGCCGAGCCTTTCGCCGGTGGCTATTCGGTGCACGACGAAGAGCGGCGAGCCGGGGGACATGTGCAGGAGGGTCGTCTCGTCGAACGTCGGTATGCGGCTCTCGACTTCCTCGCGGACGACGGTGAACCGCCACCCCGATTCCTCCAGACGGGCCCACGAGCCGCCCGGGCCGGAGTCCGGTTCCGCCGCCCGCGTGCCCCCGGCTATGTCCGCGGGCAGGAACGACACGGCCAGTTGCAGCGGCCGGTCGCCCTGCAGGTACCGGCGTTCGCGCCGAACCACCCGGGAGCCCAAGGGGATTCCGACCCGCTCGGCGGTGGACGCGTCGGCCTCGACCGTCTCCACCCGCACCATGTCCGCGCGCAACTCCGGGCCCCGGTCGCCGAGGTCGGTCTGTCCGGCGGAGATCCCGGAGTGCCACGCGGACCGGACGTACCGGTCCGCCGCGCTGCGCCGGACCCGGCCCCGCCGCTGCACGAACACGCCGCGCCCGTGCTGGCTGACCACCAGGCCCTCGGTCTTGAGGATCGCCAGCGCCTTGCGTACGGTCTCGCGCGAACTCCCGTACAGCGCACGGAGATCCATCTCCGAGGGCAACCGCGCCCCGGCGCCGAGGTCGCCGCCGACGATGCGGGCGCGCAGGCGGTCCGCGATCTCCTGGTACGCGGGCAGGTCACCGGACAGCGGCTCGGGCACGGTCCCCTCCAAGTGCTCCCTACAAGTCTAGACAAGTGATCACGCCGGGCAAGAAGCCGAACGCATTCTGAGGGTCACTCGTCCGGAGTGAGGGCCTCGGTGGCCGCGTTGGGGTTGTAGAACTCCTTCTGACCCGCGATCAGGCCGTCGCGGAAGCGGACCACCGAGATGTACGTGTTCGTGTACGACTTGCCGGTGGTCGTCACCTTGCCCTCACTGGTGAACTCGGCGATGAGCGTGTCCGGGTCGGCGGTCTCGTGGATCTCGGTCACCGTGATGTGGATCTCGAAGATGCCGAGCGCGCCCCTGAGGTAGTCGGCGACGGTCTGCCGGCCCTCGATGCGCGCGGGCGGCGAGGCGTACGGGAACTCGAAGACCGTGTCGTCGGTGTAGTGCGCCATCTGCGCGTCCACGTCGCCGACGCTGGTCAGTGCCGCCCGCAGGGTGCCGGCGTTGCGGGTGCGGATCTCCCGGTCGTCGCTCATGCCTCGCTCGTTTCGCTCGCTCATGCGGTGATCGTGGAGATCCGCGCCGCAGAAGGCAAGGGCTACGCCGCCGCGGGGGCCGGTTCCGCCGGTTCCGCGGGCTCGGGGGCCAGGACGGGCCGGGTCTCGGGCAGGGCCAGGAAGCAGAGCAGGCTCACGCACGCGATCGCGGCGAGGTACGCGGCGACGCCCCACGGCGTACCGTCCCCGCGCGACAGCTCGGTGGCGACGATCGGGGTGAGCGCGCCGCCGAGCACCCCGCCCAGGTTGTAGGCGGTCGAGGCGCCGGTGCAGCGTACGCGCGGCTCGTACAGCTCCGGCAGGTACGCCCCGAGCACCGCGAACATCGTGATGAAGCCCAGCATCGCGACCACGAACCCGAAGATCATCAGCCCCGGCTCACCGGTCTGCAGCAGCGCCACCAGCGGGAACGACCACAGCAGGACGACCACGGTGCCGATGAGGCACAGCGGTTTGCGGCCGTAGCGGTCGCCGAGCATCGCGACGAGCGGCGTGCAGCACCCCTTGATCGCGACGGCGGCCATGATGCACGCGAGCATCGTCGTACGGCTGACGCCGAGGTCGTGCGTGCCGTGGTGCAGGGACCAGGTGGTGACCAGGTAGAACACCGCGTACCCGATGGACAGCGCGCCGGCGGTCAGCAGCACGAGGCGCCAGTGGTCGCGGAAGACCTCCACCAGCGGTACGCGGGAGGTCTTCTGCTGGGCCGTCAGTTCCCGGAAGGCCGGAGTCTCCTCCATCGACGTGCGCAGCAGCAGCCCCACGGCGACCAGCACGCCCGCCGCCCAGAACGGGATGCGCCAGCCCCAGGACCGGAACTGAGCGTCCGTCAGCGTCGCGGAGAGCACGAGCATCACGCCGTTGGCCAGCAGGAACCCCACGGCCGGCCCGGTCTGCGGGAAGCTCGCCCACAGGCCGCGCCGCCGCGCGGGGGCGTGCTCGGTGGCGAGGAGGACCGCGCCGCCCCACTCGCCGCCGAGGCCCAGGCCTTGCAGGAAGCGCAGCGCGACCAGCAGCAGGGGTGCGGCGATGCCGATCTGGGCGTACGTGGGCAGCAGCCCCACCAGGACCGTCGCCAGCCCCGTCATCAGCAGCGACACGATCAGCACGGGGCGCCGACCGAGGCGGTCGCCCACGTGCCCGAAGAGCATGGCGCCGACGGGGCGGGCGATGAACCCGACGGCGTACGTCGCGAACGCCGCCAGGGTCCCGGCGACCGGTGAGAAGGACGGGAAGAAGAGCGGGCCGAGGACCAGTGCGGCGGCCGTGCCGTAGACGAAGAAGTCGTAGAACTCGATAGCGGTACCGGAGAAAGAGGCAATGGCGATGCGCAGCATGGAGACAGGAGGCGCGGACGTGGGCGCCCCGGCTTCGGCGGCAGCGCCGTTGGGAGCGGGGTCGGTATCGGTACCGGCAGCCTTGGTCGCGTCGCGGGCCCCAGGGACTCCAGGGGACGTCGGGGAGTCGAGTGATTCGGGGGATCCGGCTCGTCGGGGCGGTCCCGAACCGGGGTCGTGAGTATTTGTCGATTCAGTCATACGCGAAGCAACGATCCGGTCGGGTGATGGTCACCCGACCGGCGCCACGATTACTGCAAACGGGTTCAGGGGCTCGCGAGAACCCGTGCGGCGGTACGCCACCACCCACGAATCAGCCTGGCGGCGGCCCGACTTGGCGCCGGCTGCGGATCCGGTACGAGGGCGTCAGGAGGGCGGTGCGCCGGCGCGTATCTGGCGCCAGGTGTGCGCGGCGAGCGCGTTGCGGTCCGCGTCGCGGAGCGCGCGGCGCAGCGTCCAGCCGGGGGCGGTGAGGAGGCCCGTCGTGAGCGCGAGCAGGACCGGAATCGTCCGGGGCTCGCGGCGCGGCGAGAGGAGTTCCTCGGTGCTGTCGCGGTACGCGCCGCCGCGGACCGTGGCGTGCCACAGCTCGCGCAGCACGGCCGCCCGACCGCGCGCGCCGGCGCCGAGGAGGCCTTGCAGGAACTGGTGGGTGGACGCGCCGGACGGCGCGGGCGGGAGCGATGCCGGGGACTGGCCGAGGGAGACCCCGACGAGCGCGCCCAGCAGGTCGACGCCGGACAGCGCGGCGTTGGTCGGCTCGACCAGTCGCGGGTTGACGTCGATCCAGACCGGTCCGTCGTCGGTGAGGATGCCGTCCATCGACAACGCCCCGTGCCAGCCGATGTGCCCGCCCAGCAGGGTGATGTGCTCGCGGAGGACGGCGAGCACGATGCCGCGCTTCGCGGCCGCGCCGCCCCGGCTGCCGGGAGCGACGTGCAGGTACGCGTGCATGGCCACCAGGCGCCCGTTGTCGAACACCGACTGGACGCTGACCACCGGGCCGAGCACCGGCTCCTGGACGAGGACGCGCCCGCCGCCCGTGAACACGCCCTGTGCTTCGAGCTGGTCGGCCAGACGCAGGAGTTCCTCGCGGCGGGTGATGGGGAAGACGCCGTTGGACGCGCTGCCGATCGGCAGCTTGACGTACATCGGAGGGTCGGCGACCTGCCGCAGCGCCTCCGCGGAACTCACGACCGACGCCTCCGGCTGCGGCAGCCCGATCTCGGTGAGCGTGACCCCTGCCGACACCTTGTCCTGCACTCGTTCGAGGGACGCGAAGCGCGGTACGGCCACGCGTGCCGCGAGCGTCGAGACCCCCACGTCCGCCCGTGCCAGCACCGCGACTTGCTCGCCGGTCGGGATCAGTACGTCGTGCCCTTCGGCGTGCATCACCTTCGAGGCGGCGTCGAGCCAGCCCCACGGGTCCGCACCGTACACCGGGACCGGATGCACCCGCGTCACCGCGGGAGGCAGCCGCAGCGGCGGGCGGCCCGGGGGCGCCAGAACCTCGACCTCGTGTCCCGCCTGCCGGAGCAACAGGGCAGCCTGACGTGAGGTCATACCGAAACCGTCGGAGAGCAGTACGCGCACGCGCTCATCCTGGCACTGCGGAGGCCGCGCCGTGGAGGGCCCTCGTCGTGGAAGCGCGTGCCGGACCTCCGACGTCGTCGGCACCGCGTAGCGTGGTGATGATCGTGACGCATGGTGAACCGACGTACCGAGCGAGGTAACCAGCCTGTGGCCACCAACCGATATGGCGCTGCCTGTGCCACCTGTTCGACGTATGTCCCGCCCGGCGAGGGGGTGTTGACGCGCGTCGGGGGAGAGTGGACGACGTATTGCCGCAACTGCGAGCCCAAGCCCGCCGCCCCGATCCGGGGGACCCACAGCGGTTGGCACCAAAGGGAGTTGGCGGCATTCGACCTCGAGACCTCGGGCGTGGACGTCGCCACCGACTTCATCGTCACCGCCGCGGTGTGCGACACGTCGGGCGTGCGCCGGACATGGCTCGTCCATCCGGGCGACCGGGAGATCCCGGAAGGCGCCACCGCGGTGCACGGGATCACCACGGCACACGCGCGCGAGCACGGCAGGCCCGCCGTCGACTGCCTCGACGAACTCGCCGACGTGCTCGCCGGATACCTCGACGCCGGGACGCCCGTTGCGATCTACAACGCGGTGTTCGATCTGTCGCTGCTGGAGGCGGAGTTGCGGCGGCACGGCCGGAGGCCGCTGGCCGAACGCACCGCCGTCGTCGGGCCCATCATCGACCCGCTCCTCATCGACAAGCACGTCGACCGCTTCCGGCGCGGCAAGCGCACACTGGAGGCGACGAGCGCCTTCTACGGGGTCGCGCTCGCGGACGCGCACACGGCGGACGGCGACGCGGAGGCGTGCCTGCGGCTCGCGGTGGAACTGGGTGCCCGCTACCCGAAGCTCGCGGCGCTCGACGTACGGACCCTGCACAACGAGCAGCGCGCATGGGCGGCGGAACAGGCGGCGTCGTTCCAGGCGTACCTCGACCGCACGAAGCCGGGGCACGGCGAACGCATCGCGGGCGAATGGCCGGTGACGCCGCCGGCTCCGTCGGCCAAAGGAGATGCTGTGGCGGGTGCGCTGGCGGCTGTGGCGCCTGGCGGCGAGGCTGAGACCGGGGATCGCGCCCTAGACGGCGACCGGGGAGCGGGTGCGGGCGCGCGTCGGGGTTCGGGTTCGGTTCCGGGTCCACGTTCGGATGTGGACGTGGATGTGGATGTGGACGTGAGCCTGACGGACGGTCCGGTGACGGGATTCGGATTCGGCAGAGGAGGGGCGTTGTGAACGAGGGTGGCAACGCGAGCGGGAGCGGTCCCGGAAGCGGTACCGGGAGTGGACCCGCCGCCGGGAGCGGGTCCGGGAAGAGCCCCCGGGGCGCGGCCGGGCCGCTGCACGTCGTGGGGCCGGTCCTCGTCGGCCCCGACGAGGTCCGGGACGAACTCTGGGTCCTGGACAGCCGCATCACCTTCGACCGGCCCCGGTTCACCGCGGCCGAGGCGACGGCCGTACGCGGCTGGGTGCTGCCCGGCCTCGTCGACGCGCACTGCCACGTGGGCCTCGACGCGCACGGCGCCGTCGACCACGACACCAGCGAACGCCAGGCGCTCACCGACCGCGACGCGGGCGCGCTGCTGCTGCGCGACGCCGGTTCGGCCGCCGACACCCGCTGGATCGACGGCCGCGAGGACCTGCCCCGGCTCATCCGCGCGGGCCGCCACCTCGCCCGCCCGCGCCGCTACATCCGCAACTACGCGCACGAGATCGAACCGGGCGACCTCACGGCGTACGTCGTGCAGGAGGCCCGGCGCGGCGACGGCTGGGTCAAGTTGGTCGGCGACTGGATCGACCGCGACCGGGGTGATCTGGCGCCGTGTTGGCCGTACGAGGCGCTCAAGGAGGCCATCGACGCCGCACACGCGGTAGGCGCCCGCGTCACCGCGCACTGCTTCTCGGAGGAGTCGCTGCCGGACCTCGTCGCCGCCGGGATCGACTGCGTGGAGCACGCGACCGGCCTGACCGAGGACATGATCCCGCAGTTCGCCGCCCGCGGAACGGCTATCGTGCCGACCCTGGTCAACATCGACACGTTCCCGGGCATCGCCGACGGCGCGGCCGCCAAGTTCCCCGAATACGCCTCCCACATGCGGGCGTTGCACGCACGCCGGTACGCCACCGTGCGTGCGGCGTACGACGCTGGCATCCCGGTATACGTCGGCACCGACGCGGGCGGTGCCCTTGCGCACGGGCTGGTGGGGCACGAGGTCATGGAACTCGTACGCGCCGGCCTGCCGCCCACCGCGGCCCTCTCGGCGGCCACCTGGTCGGCACGGGCGTGGCTCGGGTACGTCGGCCTCGAAGAAGGCGCCTCCGCCGACTTCGTGGTCTACGACGCCGATCCGCGCGACGATGTGAGCGTGTTGCTGTCCCCGGCGAAGGTGGTGCTGCGCGGCGTCGCCCACTGACAGACCGGGGCGCGCGACCGCGGCGCAACGACGAGGAGCGGCCCATGGCGTCCGACCGGCCGAGCGAAGGCACTGTCGCGCAGGACGACGTGCGGGATGTCGCGCACCTGGCCCCGGCCGCCGCCCGTGCGGCGTTCCGGGCCGGGGCAGTTGCCCACACCAGCGGGTGGGCCCATGGGTTCACGCAGGCCAACATGCTTGCGGTACCGCAGAGTTGGGCGTACGACGTGCTGTTGTTCACCCAGCGCAACCGCAAGCCGTGTCCCGTGCTGGACGTCGTCGACGCCGGCGAAACGGCCTCGGTCCTCGCGTCGGACGCCGACCTGCGCACCGACCTCCCGCGCTACCGCATATGGCGGGACGGCGAGTTGGCCGACGAGCCGACCGACGTGGCGGCGGACTGGCGGGCCGACCTGGTGACGTTCCTGATCGGCTGCAGCTTCACCTTCGAGACCGGGTTGAGCGCCGCCGGGGTTCCGCTGCGCCATGTCGAACAAGGCCGCAACGTCCCGATGTTCGTGACCGACCGCGAGTGCCGCGCGGGCGGCCGGGTGCACGGGCCGATGGTCGTGTCGATGCGTCCCATACCCCGGCCCCTGGTCGCCACGGCCACACGGGTGAGCGGCCTGATGCCGGACGTCCACGGCGCACCCGTCCACATCGGCGAGCCGGCGGAATTGGGGATCACGGATCCGGCCGCCCCCGACTTCGGCGACCCGGTCACCGCGCACGACGGAGACGTCCCGGTCTTCTGGGCATGCGGCGTGACGTTGCAGACGGCGGTGATGGCATCGAAGCCGCCGTTCGCCATCACACACGCGCCCGGCCACATGTTCGTCACCGACACCCCCGACTCGGCTTACCGCATCAGAACCTGAGACTCAGTCGCTGTCCGGAGGAGCACCGAGCGCCGGGCGGCGATTCTGTGACGTGCCCGGCGCCGCATCAGAACTTCCGGACGATGACGCGGCCGTTGTCGCCGCTGGAGGCGACGAGCGTCTGGTCGGCCGAGAACCTGATGATGTCGGTGCGCCCGGTGCCGCCTTCGCCGGGACGGCGTACGAAGTCGTCGTCGTATTCGCGGGTGGCGGCGTCGACGATGCGGGTCTCGCCGCGACCGCCGACGGCGATCGCGGAGCCGTCGGGTGAGTACGCCCAGCCGTGACAGCGCGCGCGGCGCTCGGCATCGCGGGGTTCAGGGCAGTACCAGGCCAGTTCGCCGGAGTCGAGCAGGAAGGCTACTGGTCCCTCCACGTGTTCGGAGGTCACGATCAGCATCGTGTCGGCCGGGTCGAAGCCGACCGTGTACGGCCTGTCGTCCATCGGCAGGCGGTACTTGAGCTGTTGGGTGTCGATGTCCCAGACCTCGACTTCGACGACCTGGGAATTGTCCTCCGAGTACCGCGAACCCTTGCTGAAGCAGAGGGCCAGCAGCCTCCCCGACGGCGACAGCGCGCCCGCCCAGCATGCGAACGACGGTCGTGCCGTCGATGTCTCGAACAGGGTGTCCTCCGCCCGGTCCAGGACACGGACCATGTCGCCGCTGTCGAAGACGAGCAGCCTGCGCCGGGCCGCGTCCCAGTGCGGCCGGACGCGGAACGGGTTGTAGTGCGCGTCCTGGAACTGCACATAGCTCGCGAGGGTGCGCGACTTCCCCGACGCCAGGTCCAGCAGCCGGGTCGCGCCGTCGAGGGCGTAGACGACCTGACGGCCTTCGGCGTCGAACGACACGGCGTGCGGCAGCGGACTCTTGGCACCCGCCACGCCCGTCTCGGTGTGCACCAGCCGGCGATCGTTCGTGCCGACGTCTATCAGGTGGATCTCCGCGCAGTTCGCGTTGTCCCGCATGGTGCCGACCACGAGGGTCCTGCCGTCCGGCGACAGGTCGAATCCGCCGGTGCAGCGGAAGGGGGCCTTGAGGTCGAGCACGATGTCGCCGCGTACGGCCTGGGAACTGTCGGCGACGTACGCGAAGCCCTCACGCAGCTTCTTCCCGCGGAACGCGTCGAACCCCGCCGCGGCCTCGGCGCCGTCGGCGCACTCCCGCACCGTTTCCCGGGGCCGGCGTCCGTCGGTCCACGTCCACGTGGTCAGCACGGAGCCTTCGACGGACATCCGGCAGAACTTCGCCCGCCCGGAGTCGGCCGACACCCGCATCGTCAGGTCGAGAACGGTCATGCCGCGCGAGGGTATACGTACGCGCCGACGACGACGGCAGCCAAGGCCTGCGGATCAGTCGAAGAGGGAGGCGTGGCCGTCGGTGAGGAGTTCGCCGGGTTCGCCGGCGAACGCGACGCGGCCGCGGCGCAGGACGTACGCGACGTCGGCGCGGCGCAGGGCCTCCCCGGCGTACTGCTCGACCAGCACCACGGTCCTTTGTCCGGCGGCGAGTTCGGAGACAACGTCGTAGAGCTGGGCAACGACGCGGGGGGCCAGGCCCTGGCTCAGCTCGTCGAGGAGCAGGACGCGCGAGGGGCGGAGCAGCGCGCGGGAGACGGCGAGCATCTGCTGTTCGCCGCCGGAGAGGGTGCCGGCGTGCTGGCCGAGTCGCTTGCGGAGGACGGGGAACGCGTCGAGGGCCGGCTCGACGGTGTCGTTTCCGGCGAACACGCGGAGGTTGTCGCGGACGGAGAGGCCCGCGAAGACGCCGTGGCCGTCCGGGATGAGGGCGAGCCCGTCGCGGGCGCGTTCGGAGGCGGTCCAGCGGGTGACGTCGCGGCCGTCCCATTCGATGCGGCCGGAGGCGGGGTGCAGGACGCCCGCGAGGGTGCGGAGGAGGGTGGAGCGGCCCGCGCCGTTGCGGCCGAGGAGGGCGGTGACGGCGCCGCCGGGGAAGGCGAGGTCGACACCGTGCAGGGCCTCGACGGGGCCGTAGCGGACGCGCACGTCGTGAAGGGCGAGGGAGACGGGCATCAGCGGTCACCGTCCTGCGGACCGTCTTCGAGGCCGTCGCCGGTCACGGGATCGAGGTAGGCCGCGCGCGCCGCCGCGTCTTCGCGTACCTGTTCGGGCGGCCCCGACGCCACGATCCGCCCGGCCGCCATCACCTGCACCGAGTCGGCCACCCCGAACACGAGTTCCATGTCGTGCTCCACCAACAGCACCGCGAGCCCGTCGTCAGCCAGCCCGCGCAGCAGCCCCCGCAGCCGCCCGGTCTCCGTGTCGTCCAGCCCGCTCGCCGGCTCGTCCAGCAGCAGCACCGACGGCCGCGACGCCAGCGCCCGCCCCAACTCGACCAGCCGCAACGTCCCCGTCGGCAGCTCCCCGCACCGCACATCCCGCAGTTCGGTCAGCCCGACCAGCTCCAACGCGGTCTCCACCGCCGTCCGGGTACGCCCCCGCGCCGCATCCGGCAGCCCCAGCAACCGCGCCGTGGCACTCGCGCCCGTACGGTTCTCCGCACCGACCCGCAGATTGTCGACCACCGTCAGGCTCGGGAACACCGACACGACCTGGAACGTCCGGGCGATGCCCAGCCGCGCGCGCCGGTGGTCCGCCAGGCGCGTGATGTCGCGGTCGCCGAGACGGATGCGCCCCTCGTCCGGCCGCTGCGCCCCCGCCAGGCAGTGGAACAGCGTGCTCTTCCCCGCACCGTTCGGCCCGATCACCGCCGTCACCTCGCCCGGCGGCACGGCCAGGTCCACCCCGTCGACGGCCCGCAGGCCGCCGAAGTGGCGTACCAGGCCCAACGCTTGCAGGCTCGGTGGGTCCGACTGACGCCGTGTCACCGGCCGCCCCCGTCCTGCGTCGCAGTCGCAGTCGCAGTCGCAGCCGCGCCGGCACCCGGCGCCGCGCCCGCCGCCCGTCGGCGTACGCGCCCCCGCAACGCCTCACCCGCAGGCGTCAGCCGCACCGCACCCCGCCGCCCCGGCTGCTCGATCAACACCGGCCCGAGCAACCGCCGGGCCGTCGCCAGCGCGCCGCCCGGCATGCGCGACAGCAGCACCGCGCCCGCACCGATGACGATCGTCGACACACCCTCGCGCGTCCCGCTGTCCAGGCCCACGATCAGCGCCGCCGCGAGCACCGCGCCCGCCGCGCTGTCGACGCCGAAGACGACCACCGCCGCGAACCAGATCAGCCCCACGAGCGGGTCGAACGCCTGCGCGTCGAACGCGCGTCCGCCCATGCCCATCAGTGCACCCCCGAGCGCCGCGACGCCCGCGCTCACCGCGAACACGAACACCTTCAGCCCCGGTACGTCCACCCCCGACGCCGCCGCGCCGCCCTCGCTGTCGCGCGTCGCCACCAGCATGCGGCCCAGGCGCCCGGTGTGCAGCCGGCGTACCAGCAGCAACGTCAGCCCCAGGCAGATCAACTCCAGGACATAGAACGCGCGTTCGCCGGAGAACGGCCACGGGTGGTCGAGCCGCAGGCCGGTCGTGAAGATCGGCTGCGCGAACACGAACCTGCTCACCACCACCGCGACGGCGAACGTCGTCAGGGCCAGCGCGAGCCCGCGCCGCCGGATCGCCGGGTATCCGGTGAGCACCCCCACCGGCACCACCAGCAGCGTCGCTAGCAACAGCGCGAGCAGCCCGGGCACTTCCGGGAGCCCGAGGAACTTCCCGCTCACCAAGGACGCCGCGAACAGCGCGCCGAGGCCCGCGTACCCGGCCTGGCCGAGCGACACCTGCCCGGCGTACCCGGTCAGGATCACCAGCGACACGAACACGATGGCCAGCGCCGGGATCTGCTGCGCGGACTGCAAGTGGTCGGTGCCCAGCGCGAGCGGCGCGGCCAGCACGATCGGGTACGGCAGCCACCACAACGCGGGCAATCGCGTCCGCACGCCCGCGTCCACTTGCGGGTACGACGCGCGCGACCCGACCTCGACCATGCGCGGCAGCAGGAGCAGCGCCAGCAGCAGGACCACCACGAACATGTTCGACTGCAAGGCCTGGAGGAGGTTCTGCGCCTTCCCCTCCCATTGCACGCGGGTCAGCTCGCTCTGCCCGACGCCGATCGCCACCGCCACCACAATGGCCACCGGCAGGCTCGCCAGGCGCGCGGCCACCGCGACCCCGATGGTCTCCAGCACCAGGAGGGTCAGCCCGAACGGGTCAAGGCGTACGTGCGGCGCCAGCAGGATCCCGGTCAGCCCCGCCAGCATCGACCCGAAGGCCCAGCCCACCGCCGACACGCGGTCCGCCGCGACGCCGCTCAGTTCGGCCAGTTCGCGGCGGTCGACGACCGCGCGCAGCTCGGCACCGAAACGGGTGAAGCGCGTGACCACCGCGACGACGACCGCCACCCCGACCACCACGCCCAGGTCGATCAGCGCGGCCTCGGACACCGTCGCGCCGCCCCACAGCTCGACCGAGCCGGTCTCGAACAGGGTCGGCGGGTCGAGGCGCGACTCGGTGCCCCACGTCAGGATCGCGATGCCGAGCAGCAGCACCAGCACGCCCAGCGACGCGGCCAGCATCTCGGCCGGCCCCGCCCCGCGTCTGGTCAGGCCCCGGAAGACGAACCGTTCGAGCAGCAGCCCGAACGCGGGTGCCACCACCAGCACGTCGAACAGCGCGGCCGGCACCACCGGCCAGCCCCACACGCGTACCTGCTGCCAGAGCAGGTACGCGATGAGCATCGCCAGGGCCCCGAACCCCAGGTTGAACACGCCGGTCGCCCGGTACGAGGTGATCAGGCCGACCGCGCCGAGTGCGGCGATCGCCCCGACGGCCAGCCCGGCGAGGGCGAGGTCGATGGTCAGCATCGCTGCGGGGCCGCCCTCCGGCCGGCGGGCGCGGTCTCAGGCATCGGCGGCGTCAGTCCTCGTCGCCGTGCGAGGCCGCGGCGGCCGCCGGAGCCGTGCCCGTGTCGTCGGGGTCGCACAACGCGCAGGGCCGCAGATCGAGTTCGGCCGCCTGCGCCGCGCCGAGGGCGAACACGCCGTTCTTGCCGCGCACCAGTTCGCAGTCGGGCCGGTGGTAGCGGGCTCCGCCGCGCAACGACACGAACGGCGTGTCGCCGTCGGCGCCGCCACCGTCACCGCCGTCACCGCCGTCGACCGCGGACCCGGCACCCGCGGCGCCCGCGGCCGTGCCCGAGGCACCCGAGCCGCCGGACGTACGCTCGCCGTCCAGGGCACCGCCGTCCGCGCCGACCGGTTCCAGGATCAGCGCGTGGAGTTCGGCCACTTGGCGCCGCAGCGCGTCGTCCGACTGCCCGCCGCCCCGCAGTCGCGCGGCGACCAGCACCGCGCCCGCGACGATGAGTGCCGCACCGGGCACCGTGGCGGACGCGATGTACGGGAGCTGCCGGGCCTCGTGCTTCTCGCCCGACACGCCGTACCAGCCCACCGCACACAGGACGGCGCCGATCAGGACGACGATCCAGCCTCCGTACACCCGGACGGCCGAACGCACGTCGCCGTCCCAGCGCGGTCTTTCGGAACCCTCCACCGGCCCGCCTCACCTGTTCGCCGCCTGCGCATCCGGGACAGTCGGATGCGGTCGTCCCGGGTCTGGTCCAGGTTAGTTGTGGTCGAATCGGAACACCTGGCTTTCGCGATCCGAAAACGCGGGGAACGATTGGATACCGACCGGGTTTCGGTGGCATGTCGGCAACCCGGCCGGGATACAGGTTGCGGATACAGGTCGACGCGGGAACGGACACAGGTTGCGAACAGGTATCCGAGTCGGCATGTGACGCACCGGTAGGGTGCCGTACGCTCCGACCTGACTTCTGTGATCTACGCCGGGAAAACCCCGGCGAGAACGGACGGTGAAAGCACATGCGGGACATACGTACTCGTCGCATGGCGTGGGCGGCCCTGCCGATCGCGGGCGTGCTGCTGCTCGCGGGTTGTGGTGACGACGACAAGAAGGACGACACCAGTTCGTCGCCGAGTGCCCCGGCCACCTCCGCCGCGGCCAGCTCGGCCCCGGCGACCTCCGCGTCCGCCTCCGCCTCCGCTTCCGCGTCGGGCACCGGGTCCGCCGCGCCCGCCGGGCCGGCGGACGCGGCCACCTTCACGGCCGACCAGAAGGCCGCGGCCGCCGCGTTCACCCAGATGCTCGACGCGAAGGTGCCGGTCGACCAGCGCAAGGCCGGCATCCAGGACGCGACGGCGATCGCCCCGCTGCTCGACACGCTGCTCGCCAACCCGAGCCTCGGCACCGCCTCGATCAAGGTCAACGACGTGGCCGTCTCCGGCGACAACGCCGTGGTCTCGTTCGACGTCCTCGTCGGCGGCGCCCCCTTCTACCCGAACCAGAAGGGCGACGCCGTCAAGCAGAACGGCAAGTGGCTCGTCGGCAAGAAGACGGTCTGCGGCTTCGGCACCGGCCTGGGCATCCCGGCGCCGCCGGCCTGCGCGAGCTGACCTCGGCCCTGCCTGACGCGAGTCGGGTCGGGCGGAACCGTCCGCCGAACCAAGAGTGCTGACCCACCGTCCCAAGTTCTGACGGTGGCGGCCGCGGGTACGCGCCCTCCGCGTGCGTACCCGCGGCCGTCGGCACGGTTCCGGCCGGGACCGCGCACACCGCGCCGAGGGCCCGGCAGGACCCAGGACCCCAGGACCCAGGAATCCGGGAGCCGCACATGCGCCGCATCGTCCGCAACGCAGCTGTCGCCGCCGCGCTCGCGCTCGTCCTCGCGGCCTGCGGATCCCGGCTCCCGGAAAGCGACTTCGACCAGCCCGCCCCCGCGCCGAACACCGCGGGCGGCCCCGACGCGAACACCGCCTCGGACGTCGGCGTCACCCCCACCACGATCAAGGTGGGGATGATCGACACCGCCTCGGGCCTGCTGGGCGACGAGACCTTCTCCGGGCCGATGTACGGCGCGCAGGCGTTCTTCAAGGCGCTCAACGACAAGGGCGGCATCAACGGCCGCACCATCGAGGTCGTGGCGTGCGACGACGGCGGCATCGGTGCGGACAACCAGAAGTGCGCGCGCCAACTCGTCGACGACGACAAGGTGTTCGCCTTCGCCGGCAACAGCATCTACAACTACGCCGGTGCCGAGTACATCAGTTCCAAGGGCGTCCCCGACGTCGGCGGCATCCCGGTCGGCAACGCGTACGACCAGTACCAGCACCTCTACAGCCTGTACGGCTCCAGCGCGCCGCGGAACGGACAGGTGGGCTGGAACGGCACGCTGTACCAGAACACCGAGATCTACCGGTACTTCAAGGAGCACCTGGGCGCCCGGACGGCGGCGGTGGTCTCCTACAACCAGCCCGACTCGGCGCGCTACGCCCAGTCCGTCAAGGACGGGCTCAAGGCCGAGGGATACACGGTGGTCGACAAGCAGGTCGACTTCTTCCTCGCGAACTTCGACGCGGCGGTCGTCGACATGAAGAACCGCGGCGTCGACATCGTCTTCGACGCGATGGACACGCGCGGCAACGCGGTGCTCTGCAAGTCCATGGACGACCTCGGCCTGAAGGTGCAGGCGAAAGTCTCCACGGTGCAGAGCCAGAACGCCTCGGTGGGACGGGAGTTCAAGGACTCGCCGAACTGCCGCAACAGCATCCAGGCCACCGGGTTCAGCCGCTCGTACGAGGACGTCGACCACCCGGCCGTCGCGGAGTTCCGGGCCGCGATGCTGAAGTACTTCCCGGACCGCGAGGGCCGGATGTCGCAGTGGGCGCTGGAGGGTTGGGCGTCCGCGCAGTGGCTGACCGACGCCATCGCCTCCTGCGGGGCCGACGTGACACGCGAGTGCGTCGAGGCGTTCGTGGCCCGCCCGGAGGGGTACGACGCCCACGGCCTGCTGATCCCCGTGGACTTCCGGCAGGAGACCGCCGAGCAGGCACAGGCGCCGCAGAAGTGGTGCACCAACGTGGTCCGTTGGCAGGACACCGCTAACGGCGGCAAGGGCGGCTGGGTCGACCAGGTCCCCGACATGACGGCGAACTGCTCCGACGTGCCGTCGCTGCCGTACAAGCCGTAGCACGCTTCCGAAGTCTCCGGTTCCGGAGCGGCATTTCGCTCGTGGGGACGCCCCTGACATGCCACGTGGCGGCACGGGAGGAACCCGTACCGCCACGCTGCGAACTACCGGCCTACGGGTGCGGCTTGAGCGCCGGACAGCCCGCCGTCTTGTAGGACGCCTGGTACTCGAAGTGCCACGCCTCGTTCGCGTAGATCTGGCACCAGCCGTACTGCTTGCCGTTCGTCCGCATCCACGGCTGCGCGGCCACGTTGATGTCGATCGCGTTGCCGTCGACGTGCGAGGACTCGTCGGGCGGGAGCACGCGCATCCGGGCCGCCGCGGTGGAGCCCTTGTCGCGCACCTCCTGGTCCCACAGGTCCTTCTGGTGCTCGTACGAGCGCTTGCCCGACGTCAGGGTCATCGTGACGCCGTCGGCCGCCATCGCCGACTTCGCCTGCTGGTACGCGGTACGCGCGCCGCCGACCAGCTTCGACGGGTCGGTCGCCCCCGGGTCGTCGGCTATGCCGTCGTCGTCCGAGTCGGTCTTCGGCGTCTTGCTGCCGGTCGACGCGCTGCCCGACGGGCTGCCGCTCGGCGACTTGGAACCCGACGCCGAACCGGACGGCCGACCGCTCGACGCCCCCGTACTCGGTCCGCCCGTGGACGGCGCCGGGGACGCGGTCGAGGGCGGGGAAGCCGACGACGGGGCGGCACTCGGCGTGGGGGACGTCGTCAGGCCCACCGAGGTGGTGCTGGGCTTGTCGTCCCCGGTCAGCGTCTTCGCGGCGACCAGGCCCGCGCCGGTGAGCGCCACGGCACCCGCGACACCCCAGACGACCAGGGCGCGGCGCCGCCTGCCGCGGCCGCCCGACCCGGACCCGGATCCGTCGTCCGAGCCGTCTCCGTGGCCGCCGCGGCCTCCGTGGCCGCCACGACCGCCGTCACCGCCGCCGTAGTCGCCGGCGCCGCTTCCGCCGGGTGCGCCGCCGTCCACGGGGGCGGCGGCGGGGAACCCGTACGCGGCACCCTGCTCGTAGCCGCCTGCCGGCCCGTCGGCGCCCGGACGGCCGCCGGCGGCGCCGGGGTGTCCGGGGGCACCGTGGCCGGTCGGCTGAGGGGCACCCATCGCGTACGCGCCCAGGTCCAACTCCGGTCTGCTCGCCTCAGGCGGTACGGGCCCGGTCGGCTGTGCGCCGGACGGCTGTGCGCCGCTCGGTCGCGGCCCTGCGGGCTGCGGCCGAGCGGGCAGCGGGCCCGCCGGCTGCTGTCCGGCGGGCTGCTGTCCTGCTGCTTGCGGTCCGGTCGGCTGCGGCCCGATCGGCATCTCCTGCACCGGCACGACCTGCGTCGGCCCGTCATATGGCGTCGGGGGCGTCCCTGTGCTGCTGGACTCCCACGCGCTGTCGAGGTACCGGGCGGCGTCCGAATACGACGGCTCCCGGTGCCCGCCGGGGCCGGAGTCCACTCGGTGGCGGGCCCCGCCCTGCGCGGGGTCCCGCCCGGCGTTCGGGCCCTGGTCTTGCGGTCTGTGATTCAACGTCGGATCCTCCCCGCAGGATCATTACGTATGACCGGGCGCTGCGGTGCCGCGAAGTGTCACAGGTGCGCTATGGGATACGCCACGCCGTGGCGAGGCAACGGGACGCGCCCGCCGGACGTACTGTCACGTACTGTCGCGAGGGTGGCGCCGGTCACCCTCTTGCGGACCGTGCGTACTCTGGGGGCGAAGTCGAACCGGCAATCTGCCATGCCGGGCTGGGGGTGAGGAGACCGCCATGAGTGTCGAGACGACAGCCGAGGCCGCGCAGGGCAGCGGGCTCGTCGACGCCTTCGGGCGCGTCGCCACCGACCTGCGGGTTTCCCTGACCGACCGCTGCAATCTGCGCTGCACCTATTGCATGCCGGAAGAGGGCCTCGACTGGCTGCCCAAGCCCGAGTTGCTCACCGACGACGAGATCGTGCGGCTGATCACGGTCGCGGTCACCCGGCTCGGCGTCACCGAGGTGCGCTTCACCGGCGGTGAGCCGCTGATGCGCCGCGGGCTGGTCGGCATCATCGAGCGCGTCGCGGCCCTGGAGCCGCGGCCCAAGCAGTCGGTGACGACCAACGGCCTCGGGCTGGTGAAGCTGGCGCCCGCACTCAAGGCGGCGGGGCTCGACCGCGTCAACGTCTCGCTGGACACGCTCGACCCGGAGCGCTTCCGTACGCTGACCCGCCGCGACCGCCACCACGACGTCGTCGCGGGCATGGCCGCCGCGGCCGAGGCGGGGCTGACGCCGGTCAAGGTCAACGCCGTCCTGATGCGCGGCGTCAACGAGGACGAGGCGCCGGAGCTTCTCGCGTGGTGCCTGGAGCGCGGCTACGAACTGCGCTTCATCGAGCAGATGCCCCTCGACGCGCAGCACGGCTGGAAGCGCGAGCAGATGGTCACCGCGGAGGAGATACTGCGCGACCTGTCGGCGGCGTTCCGGCTGACGCCCGAGGGCGACAGTGCGCGCGGCAGCGCACCGGCCGAACGCTGGCTGGTCGACGGGGGCCCTGGCCGGGTGGGGGTCATCGGCACGGTGACGCGGCCGTTCTGCGGCGCTTGCGACCGTACCCGGCTCACCGCCGACGGCCAGATCCGCAACTGCCTCTTCGCCCGCGAGGAATCGGACCTGCGGGCGGCCCTCCGGGGCGGCGCGGACGACGCGGAGCTCGCGGACCGCTGGCGCGCCGCGATGGCGACGAAGAAGGCGGGGGCGGGGATCGACGACCCGACGTTCCTCCAGCCGGCCCGCCCGATGTCGGCCATCGGCGGCTGAGGGCCTTCGCGGCCGACGACACCGGGTGGCCGCACGTCAGGGCTTCTTGAGGCCAAGGAGGCCAAGGAGGCCAGGGAGGCCAGGGAGCCAAGAAGGCCAGGGAGGTCAGGGCTTCGTGCCGCCGGTCTCCTCGGCGGCAGTCCACACCTCGAACGCGACCGTGTCCTTCAGGAACCCGCGTACCGCGAGGAACTGCCCCAGGGTGTCCCGGTGTTCCTCGCAGGCCAGCCACGTCTTGCGGCGGTCCGGCGTGTGCAGCTTCGGGTTGTTCCAGGCCAGGACCCACCGCGCGTCAACACGGCAGCCCTTCGCCGAACAAATGGGCCGGCTCGGCTCTTCGGTGGGAAACATGCCCCCAGTATCGCAAGACACCGTCCGCATGACGTGCCGGACACCGTCCGCGCGAGACGCGTCGGACACGGGTCCGCGGAATGCGTCGGACAGGCGTCGTCTCATGCGTCGGACAGGGGCCGCACAACGCGCCGGGAACGGCGGACCGGAAGCCGCCGATTCCGCTGCGCTGCGTGATGGGCACCCCTCGGCGACACCACCGCGCCGACCGGCGAACTCCCGTGCGTACAAGCCCCGGACACGGGCGATGCCGGGCAGCCACGGGGGGAGCCGCCCGGCATCGCGTCGGTCGCTCCGACGGGGGATACGGAGCACGTTTTGAAGTATGGCACGTCCACGCCCGACGTGAAGCCCCATCCGGCAACGCGTGTCGAGCGATTTTGGGAGGTGCCGGGGACCTGTTCGCACCCGGCCTGGCGTGCTCTCGAACGACTTACTGACGGTTACCTTCTGGCGGAGCGTCAGGTCCGCCGCGGGCACCGTCGGGCCGTTCGTGGTAGGGCTCTTCGGCCCCCGAACCGGGTGCTTTGCCGGCGGTGGTCTCCCCGGACGCGGTGGTCGCCCAGACCGTCGTCCCGCGCGGGGGTGCGGCGGCGTCGTCCGGCACGATCCACGCATCCTCCGGCACGATCGTGATGTCGTGCCGCTCGGCACTCGTGAGGACCGCGTGCGGCGGCGGTTCGATGGCCCGGTGCGCCTGCGGCGGCACCACCTGGGAGGCGGGCGGCGGATCGGTCTTCCGCGAGCGGCCGGCGTTGGCGACCACCACGGCGACGTAGGGCAGCAGCACCGCGGCCGCGATCATCACCCATCGCAGCGGCCCCTCCAGGACCACCGCGAGCACGAAGCACACCGTGCGGATCGACATCGACACCACGTACCGGCGCTGGCGCTGGCGCACATCCTCGGTAAGCCCTTTGCGTGCACCGCTGATCTGGTACGTCTCCGCGCGACCCGCGCGATTCACCAGCACCATGCCCACCTGCCCGCCGACGAGCCCCCGGCCGACCCTGGGCCGAGGTCCTTGTCCCCACCGTACGCCGCGGCGACCCCGCGAACGAGACCGGGGGGCGCGCCTTGGCCACGAGTTTCCGAATGCCGTCCCCGCGGGTGACCGGACTCAGGAATCCTGTCGGCTCAGGTACTCCGGCGGCACCGCCGCGACCAGCCACACGCCGTTGTCCGACACGCGGAACACGTGCCCGTCGGCGTGCATGCGCCCCGCGTCCACCACCAACACCACCGGACGCCCCCGACGCGCGCCCACCCGGCGGGCGGTCTCCACGTCGGGGGACAGGTGCACGTCGTGCCGGTCCATCGGGCGCAGTCCCTCGGCCGTGATCGTGTCGACCACGCGGCCGACCGTGCCGTGGAACAGCCGGGCGGGCGGCTCGGCGGCGGTCAGGCCCAGCTCGACCGCGACCGTGTGCCCCTGGTTCGCGCGGATGCGGGTGCCGTCCTCCGACACCGCGAACCGCTTCTTGTCGTTGTTCTCGACCACGTGGTCGAGTTCGTCGCGGGTCACCGCGAAACCCCGCGCGCGGCACGCCGCGAGCAGGTCGTCGATCTCCGCCCAACCGGCGGTGTCAAGGGTGATGCCGATGCGCTCCGGCTGGTGCCGGAGTGCCCTCGACAGGTATTTGGACACCTTGACCATGCGCTTTTCGTCCACACGCCTCCTCGGCGCTCGGGGCCCGGGCCGGGGCGTCGGACCGGCCCCGCCCCCGCGCCCGGTGCGGGCACGGGGGTGGGAGCACGGTCCCTCAGGACGCCTGGCTCACCGAGCTCATGTTGAAGTCCGGTACGCGGAGCGGCGGCATCGCCGCCCGCGAGAAGTAGTCGCCCCACTCGCGCGGCATGGTCCGCTCGGTGGCGCCCGCCTCGGTCACCCGGCCCAGAAGGTCCACGGGCGACTCGTTGAAGCGGTAGTTGTTGACCGCGCCGACGACCTCGCCGTCCTCGACGAGGTAGACCCCGTCGCGCGTCAGGCCGGTCAGCAGCAGGGTCTGCGGGTCCACCTCGCGGATGTACCACAGGCAGGTGAGCAGCAGCCCGCGCTTGGTCGAGGCGACCATATCGGCCAGGGACCGGTCGGCGCCTCCGCTTTCCAGCACCAGGTTGTCGATGTCCGGTGCGGCCGGCAGACCGGCCAGGGCGGCCGAGTGGCGGCTCGCCGGCAGCGTCGACAGCACACCGTCCGCGATCCACGAAGTCGGCTCCAGCGCAAAGCCGTTGTCGAACACCGACGACGTGTCGCCGGACGCCACGGCGGTGGTGAACGGCGCGCACTCCAGGCCCGGGTACGCCGGGTCGCCGCGCAGCGTCAGCGGCAGCGCCGACAGCTTCTCGCCGACCCGCGTCCCGCCGCCCGGCTTGCTGAACACCGTGCGGCCCTCGTGCGCGTCCCGCGCGCCCGCCGACCACGCCAGGTAGATCATCAGGTCCGCCACCGCGCTCGGCGGCAGCAGCGTTTCGTAGCGTCCGGCGGGCAGGTCGATCTGGCGTGCCGCCCAGGCGACGCGCTGCTCCAGCTCCGCCTCGGCGCGCGCGACGTCCACGTCGGCGAAGTCGCGGGTCGCCGCGCCCGCCCACGCCGAGCGGGACATGTCGGCGGACTTCGCGTTCAGCTCGAACGTGCCGGTGGGCTGGTCGTGACGGGCGCGCAGGCCCGCCGAGTTGCCGACGTACCGCGACGACACCTCGTGCGAGGCGAACCCGTACAGCCGGCGCCCGCCGGCGCGGGCGCGCGCGAACGCCTCGCCCAGCGCCGGGGCGAACTCGCGGAACACCTCGACGGACGTGCCCGCGGGCGGCTCGTCGAACCCGGCCGCGAACCCGGTGCCGCCCACCAGGGGATTGGCGTCCTCGGCGGGTTCGGCACCGCGCGCCGCGTCCTCGGCGGCGCGCACCAGCCCCTCAAGATCGGCGAGCGTCACGCCGCTGCGCGACACCACGCCGGACGCGGTGCCCTCGGCACCGTCGACGGTGGCGATCACGGTCACCTGGCGGCCGTGCGTGAGCCCGTTGGTGGTCAGCGCGTTGCCCGCCCACCGCAGGTTCGCGGTGCCGGACTCCTGCGCGATCACCACGCAGCCGTCCGTACGGGACAGTTCGAGCGCGCGCTCGACGATCTCGCCGGGCTTCGTCACAGTGGTCGTCTCGGTCAACGCCCCGCCTCCTGAACCGTGTTGAGCACCCGCACGCCCCGGAAGAGCGCCGACGGGCATCCGTGGCCGACCGCCGCGACCTGGCCGGGCTGCGCCTTGCCGCAGTTGAAGGCGCCGCCGAAGACGTACGTCGACTCGCCGCCGACCGCCTCCATCGACCCCCAGAAGTCGGTGGTGGTCGCCTGGTAGGCGAAGTCCTTGACCTGGCCCGCGAGTCGGCCGTTCTCGATGCGGTACGCGCGCTGGCCGGTGAACTGGAAGTTGTAGCGCTGCATGTCGATCGACCACGACTTGTCGCCGACGATGTAGAGGCCGCGTTCGACCCCGCCGATCAGGTCGGCGGTCGACCGGTCCTCGGCGGCCGGGCGCAGTGACACGTTCGCCATGCGCTGCACCGGGACGTGCGACGGCGAGTCGGCGAACGCGCACCCGTTGGACCGGCCGAAGCCCTTCATCCGGGCCATGTTGCGGTCCAACTGGTAGCCGACCAGGACCCCGTCCTTGACCAGGTCCCAGCTCTGCGTCGCCACGCCCTCGTCGTCGTAGCCGATCGTCGCGAGGCCGTGTTCGGCGGTGCGGTCACCGGTGACGTGCATGATCTCGGAGCCGTACTTGAGCGTGCCGAGCTTGTCGAACGTCGCGAACGAGGTTCCCGCGTACGCCGCCTCGTACCCGAGCGCGCGGTCCAGTTCGGTGGCGTGGCCGATCGACTCGTGGATCGTCAGCCACAGGTTGCCCGGGTCGATGACGAGGTCGTACGCGCCCGCCTCGACGGACGGCGCCGCGACCCGCTCGGCGAGCAGCGACGGCAGCTCGGCCAGCTCGGCCTTCCAGTCCCAGCCGGTGCCGGTGAGGTACTCCCAGCCGCGGCCGGCCGGCGGCGCGACGGTGCGCATCGACTCGAACGCCCCGCCGTCCACGGCGACCGCGGTCAGTTGCGGGTGCAGGCGTACGCGCTGCTGCGTGGTGGTCGTGCCGGCGGTGTCCGCGTAGAACTTGTTCTCCTGCACCGCCATGAGCGACGCGTCGACGTGGTCCACGCCGTCGGCCGCGAGCAGGTCGCGGCTCCACTGCGCGAGCAGCGCGATGCGGTCGGCCTCCGATACGTCGAACGGGTTGACCTCGTAGGAGGAGACCCACACCGCGTTCGCGTACACCGGCTCGGGGGCCAGCTCGACCCGGTCGTCCGGCCCCGCTCCGGAGGCGTCGGCGATCGACCGCGAGATGCGCGCGACGGAGACCGCCTCCTCGGCGGCGCGCACCGCGGCGTCGACGGTCAGGTCGACGCCCGCCGCGAAGCCCCAGGCACCCTCGTGCACGACCCGCACCGCGAACCCGACGTCCGTCGAGTCCAGCGACGTCTCGGTACGCCCGTCACGCAGTCTCAGATGCGCGTCGCGGATGCGCTCCAGGCGGAAGTCCGCGTGGGCGACACCGAGTTCACGGGCCCGCCCGAGGGCGGCGTCCGCGAGGCGGCGCAGCGGATAGGCCTCGAAGGCCGGATCGATCGGGTGCGGCACGGGCTGCTCACCTGTCTTTCTGCTGCTCTGGAACCAGGTCACGCGCTGCCCGGAAGTCAATCACGGGGGAGGCGGCCGGACCCGCGGATTTCGGGCGGGTCGGGGGACGCGCCGGTTGGCGAGTTCCCACAGCCGCGGGCCGGATCTTCTTGTCGAGGGCGATTCCACGTACCACCCCGCGGACCGATACGGTCGACAGACCCGTACAGCGACGTAATGAGCGACGCAATACGACGTAATAGAGGAGTGATCCGTTGAGCCGGTCCGTACTGGTCACCGGAGGAAACCGGGGCATCGGCCTGGCGATCGCGCGGGCCTTCGCGGCGGAAGGCGACAAGGTCGCGGTCACGTCGCGGTCCGGCGAGGCGCCCGAGGGACTGTTCGGCGTCAAGTGCGACATCACCGACCCCGAGCAGGTCGAGCAGGCCTTCAAGGAGGTCGAGGCGCACCAGGGCAACGTCGAGGTCCTGATCGCGAACGCCGGCATCACCAAGGACACGCTCCTGCTGCGCATGAGCGAGGACGACTTCACCCAGGTCGTCGACACCAACCTCACCGGCACGTTCCGGGTGGTCAAGCGCGCGAGCAAGGGCATGCTGCGGGCCCGCAAGGGCCGCATCGTGCTGATCTCCTCGGTCGTCGGGCTGCTCGGGTCGGCGGGCCAGGCCAACTACGCGGCATCGAAGGCGGGCCTCGTCGGCTTCGCCCGCTCCCTCGCCCGCGAGCTGGGTTCGCGCGACATCACCACCAACGTGGTCGCGCCCGGCTTCGTCGACACCGCCATGACGGAGGTGCTCGGCGAGGAGCGCAAGGCCGAGATCCTGGCCCAGGTGCCGCTCGGCCGATACGCGAGCACGGAGGAGGTCGCGGGCGTGGTCCGCTTCCTGGCCTCGGACGCCGCGTCGTACATCACCGGAGCTGTCATCCCTGTTGACGGCGGACTTGGAATGGGGCACTGACGCATGGGTGACCTTCTGGTCGGCAAGCGCATTCTCGTCACCGGCGTCCTGACGGACGCCTCGATCGGCTTCCACGTCGCGCGCCTCGCGCAGGAGGAAGGCGCCGAGGTCGTCCTGACCGGGTTCGGCCGCCTGTCGCTGGTCAACCGCATCGCCGGCCGCCTGCCCAAGCCGGCCCCGGTGATCGAGCTGGACGTGACGAACCAGGAGCACCTGGACGCGCTCGCGGACAACGTGCGCCAGCACGTCGACGGCCTCGACGGCGTCGTGCACTCGATCGCCTTCGGCCCGCAGGACGCGCTGGGCGGGAACTTCCTGAACACGAAGTACGAGGACGTCTCGACGGCCGTGCAGGTGTCGGCGTTCTCGCTCAAGTCGCTGACGATGGCGACGCTGCCGCTGAAGCCGCAGGACGGCTCGCTCTCGGTGGTCGGCCTGGACTTCGACGCGCAGGTGGCGTGGCCCGGCTACGACTGGATGGGCGTCGCCAAGGCGGGCCTGGAGGCGACGTCGCGCTACCTCGCGAAGTACCTCGGCGACCAGAACGTCCGCGTCAACCTGATCTCGGCCGGCCCGGTCAAGACGATGGCGGCCCGCTCGATCCCAGGCTTCGACCAGTTCGAGGGCGTGTGGAACCAGAAGGCCCCCCTGGGCTGGGACCTCAACGACCCCGAGCCCGCAGCACGGGGTGTCGTGGGACTGCTGTCGGACTGGTTCCCGAAGACAACGGGCGAGGTGGTCCACGTCGACGGCGGCCTGCACGCGATGGGGGCATAGGTCGGACTTCTGGAACAAGAGCGGGACCCGCCCGGACAGCCCGCCTCACCTTGGGCGGGCCGGGGTTGGTCCGCTCTTGTTTCAGGTGTGGCGCTTTTTATTGGGGCGGCCGAAGCACAAAATTGCGTGGCTCCGGTCGTTCCTCCCTGCGCCACGCAATTTCGCACTCCGGCCTTGGACTTTCCTGCACCTGCGGTCGCTGGCGCTCCCTCCGGCGCAGGAAAGTCTGACTGGCGGCCTCCGGCCGCTCTCCTCGCTGCGCTCGTCGATCTCCAGCAGGTTCTGAGAACTACCCGGTGGCGTCCGGCGGCATACCGGACGCACCGTAGCCGCCCCGCGGGGGTTGTGGGTGCTGACATCTGGGAGACTCGTGCTATGTCCGCATCTTCGTCGCAGCCCCGGCCCGCTAAGGGTGAGTCGTCCAAGGAGCGGTACGCGCGCGCTGTTGCGGCGCGTAAGGCTCGGGAGGATCAGGCGCGGGCCGCGGAGTTGGAGGCGCGTCGGGCGCGGGCCGAGGCCGAGGCCGCTGACCTCGCGGCTCGTGGGGACGAGGGGTTCACGCCCGTCCTCGGGCCGCCGGACCCGGACAAGCCGGCCAGCCGCGCGATGCTCGGCATCCTCGGCGCGATGCTGCTGGTCACCGGGATCATCTCGCTGATCGCGACGCTGGTGAGCTGACATCTGAAGCGGTGCGCGTTTGACGCCCCTGTGTGCTGGTTCTGACGAATTGTCAGAGAACCGTGCGCCAGGGGCGTTTCGCGCTATCTGGATACCCGGGTGCTCGAAATGATCATGCTCGCCTAGGTTTTCCCGGCGACACCTCAACGAGTCGACTCGTCCCGGAATCGCCATACCTCTGAGCCGCACCCCCGCGGCACATCCGGTGGCACATTCCGTGGCGCCCCCTGGGCCGCCCCCTAGGGGGTGGGGTTAGCCCTACCTCACGTAGGGGCGCCCACACCCGCGGGATACGGCAGTTCGCCGGATGGGGCCGGGTACCCCCCGACTCGTAGCGTCGTACCGACAGCACGGGAACCACCGACTCGGGGCGGTTCCGCCGCGTACGCACACGCGACGAAGGAGAACGAACCCATGGCACGCAGGCGCAATCTCGCCGCCTCGATGGGCGGATGGAGCGCGAGGAATCGGAAGACGGCAGTGGCCGCCTGGCTGCTTTTCGTGGTCCTCTCCGTCGTCATCGGCGGCATGCTCGGATCGAAGGAACTGAAGGACTCGGAGATGACCCCGGGGGAGTCCGGGCGGGCCGAGAAGATCATCGAGAACGCCGGGGTCGAGGACCCGTCGAGCGAAATGCTGCTGTTCACCAGCGCATCGGTGTCCGCGCAGGACCCGGGCTTCAAGGCCGCCGTCGACGACGTCCTCGCCAAGGTGAACGCCAGCGGCGTCGTCGGGAACATCCGTTCGCCGTACACGGCGGAGGGGGCCATCTCGGAGGACGGCAAGTCCGCCCTCGCGCAGTTCGACATCACGGGCAAGCCCGACGACGCGATCGACAAGCTCGACCCGATCCTGGACGCGGTCAAGGCTGGCCAGGCCGCCCACCCCGACCTGAAGATCGAGCAGCTCGGCGACGCGACGTCCGAGAAGTGGTTCGAGGACACGATCGGCAACGACTTCAAGACCGCCGAGTGGACCGCGGTCCCGCTCGCGCTCGGCATCCTGCTGATCGCCTTCGGCGCGGTCGTCGCGGCCCTGCTGCCGGTGCTTCTGGCGCTCACCGCGTTCATCGCGGCCGGCATGGGGCTGCTCGTCCTCGCGAGCCAGGTGGTGCCGACCGAGGACGTCACCATGTCGGTGATGCTGCTCATCGGCCTCGCGGTCGGCGTCGACTACTGCCTCTTCTACATCCGCCGCGAGCGTGAGGAGCGCGCCAAGGGGCGCGACCCGGAGCGTGCGCTGGCCATCGCCGCCGCGACGTCGGGGCGTTCGGTACTGATCTCGGGCGTCACCGTCATGGTCGCGATGGCGGGCATGATGTTCACCGGCCTCGGCCAGTTCCAGTCGATGGCGATGGGCACCATCATCGTGGTCTTCACCGCGATGCTCGGCTCGGTCACCGTGCTGCCCGCGCTGCTGTCGATGCTCGGCGACAAGGTCGACGCCGGCAAGATCCCCGGTCTGGGCCGCATGCGCCGCCCGTCGCCGGACGGCGGCAAGTTCTGGGGCGCGATCCTCGGCACCGTGCTCAAGCGTCCGCTCGCCTGGACCGTGGTCGCGGGCGGCCTGCTGATCGCGCTGACGATTCCGGCGATGGACATGAAGCTGTCGCTGCTGCCGCTCGACAAGGAACTGCCCAAGAGTGAGCCGATCGTCCAGACGTACCAGCACGTCAACGAGAAGTTCCCCGGGGGCCCGGCGCCCGCGCAGGTCGTGATCTCGGCCGACGACATCAACGCCGCCGGGTTCCAGGCCGCGCTGGCCGAGTTCAAGAAGCAGGTCGCCGGCAACCCGACGCTGTTCACGGACCAGATCGAGGTCCGGACGTTCCCCGACAAGAACGACGTCATGCAGATCAACGTGCCGTTCACCGGCGCGGACGACGGCAAGTCGCTCAGCACGCTGCGCAACGACGTGGTGCCCGACACGTTCGGCAAGGTCGAGGGCGCCGACGCCCCGGTCGCCGGTGACTTCGCGGAGACCAAGGACTTCAACGCGCAGCTCGACAAGACGACGCCGATCGCCTTCGGGTTCGTGCTCCTGTTCGCCTTCCTGCTGATGCTGGTGTCGTTCCGCTCGCTGGCCATCGCGCTGACGGCGATTGTGCTGAACCTGCTGTCGGTGGGGGCCGCGTACGGTGTGCTCGCGCTGGTCTTCCAGCACGGCTACGGCGACTTCCTCGTCGGCACGGACGCACCGGGCGCGATCACCTCGTGGCTGCCGCTGTTCCTCTTCGTGGTGCTGTTCGGCCTCTCGATGGACTACCACGTCTTCGTGGTCAGCCGGATCCGTGAGGCGTACGACAAGGGCATGAGCACCAACGACGCGGTGGCGTTCGGGGTGCGCAGCACCGCCGGTGTCGTCACGAGCGCCGCGGTGATCATGGTGGCGGTGTTCGCGGTCTTCGGAACGCTGTCGATGCAGCAGATGAAGCAGATGGGCGTCGGCCTCGCGGTCGCGGTCCTGCTGGACGCCACGATCATCCGGGCGATCCTGCTGCCGGCCGTCATGGGCCTGCTGGGCGAGCGCAACTGGTACCTCCCGAAGTGGCTCGGCTGGCTGCCGCAGATGGACCACGGCGCGGGCGAGGACGACGACGAGATCGAGCAGCCGCGGCGTGAGCCGGTGCTCGCGGGGGCCGGGGCGCACGCGGCGCCGTACCAGCCGGGTGCGGAGTACGGCCACGGCGACCACCAGTACGGCCAGCCGGGCGGGGACGACGTCTCCGGCTCCTCCCGGATCCCGAGGCCGCCGGTCGGCTGACACCGGGCCGGGGACGTCGGCCCGGGGACGGCAGCCCGGGCACGGCAGTCCAGGCACAGCGGTCCGCCGCCGGCCCACGGGGGGTCGGCGGCGGACCGGTCGAACACAGTGTCACAACGCGGCGGGTCCCGACCCTCAAGGGTCGGGACCCGCCGTGCATGTCCCCGGAATTCTGAGAGGCTGGATCCCATGGCATCGCAGCGACAGCGCACACTGATCGTGGTCAGGCACGCAAAGGCGGACTGGCCCGACGTCCCGGACCACGAACGGCCTCTGGCGGACCGTGGCAGGCAGGACGCCCCGCAGATCGGGAACTGGCTCGTCGGGCGGCGCGTGCACCCGGACCACGTGGTCTGCTCGACCGCGCAGCGCACCCGCGAGACCTGGAAGCTCATGGGCAAGGTGTTCGATCCCAAGCCGCACACCGTCTACGACGACCGCCTCTACGACGCGTCCGCCCAGGCCCTGCTCTATGTGGTGCACGAGACCCCGGACGACGTCGACACACTCGTCCTGATCGGCCACAACCCGGGTGTCGCCACGCTGGTGTCGGCCCTCACCGGCAGCTCGGACGGGGATGCGCTGGAGCGGGTGCGCGAGAAGTACGCGACGTCCGGCATCGCCCTCATGCACTTCGAGGGTGCCTGGGGAGACCTCAACGAAATGGGCGCGCACCTGACGGCCTTCGAGACACCTCGGGCCTGAGCAGCCCGGCGGTCGGCGCGCGCGTGGGTGTTTCGGGCGTGCGCGCCCCCGCCCCGCCGCGTCCGGCCGCTCTCGCGGCCCGTCGCCAGGCGCCGGTCGTCGGGCGCTAGGCGTCGCTGGAGCCGTCCGCGGCGTCGGCCGCCTCGACCTCTTCGCGCGTCAGGCCCAGCAGGAACAGGACGGTGTCGAGGAACGGGACGTTCACCGCGGTGTCGGCCGCCTCGCGTACCACCGGCTTCGCGTTGAACGCGACGCCCAGGCCCGCGGTGTTGAGCATGTCGAGGTCGTTGGCGCCGTCGCCGATCGCCACGGTCGCGGACAGCGGTACGCCCGCGGCCTCCGCGAAACGCTCCAGCATGCGGGCCTTGCCCGGACGGTCGACGATCTCGCCGACCACGAGCCCGGTGAGCTTGCCGTCCACGACCTCCAGCGTGTTGGCGGCCGAGTAGTCGAGCCCGAGCCGTTCCACGAGGACGTCGGTGACCTGCGTGAAGCCGCCGGAGACGATGCCGACCTGATAGCCGAGCCGTTTGAGGGTGCGTACGAGGGTCCGCGCGCCGGGAGTCAGCTCCACCTGCTCGCGCACCGCGTCGATCGCGGACGCGTCGAGGCCCGCGAGGAGTGCGACGCGCGCCCGCAGCGACTCGGCGAAGTCCAGATCCCCGCGCATCGCGGCGGCCGTCACCTCGGCGACCTCGTCGAGGCAGCCCGCGTGCTCCGCGAGCAGTTCGATGACCTCGCCCTGGATCAGGGTCGAGTCGACGTCCATGACCACGAGGCGCTTGGCGCGGCGCAGCAGCCCCGCCGGCTGGACCGCCACGTCGATGTGCCGGGCGGCGGCCTCCGGCGCCAGCTCGGCCCGGAGCTTGTCGGTCTCCACACCGGAGACCTGGAGCTCGATCGCGGTCACCGGGTACTTCGCGAGCCGGAAGATGCGGTCGATGTTGGCGCCGGTCGCGGCGATGCGTCCCGCTATGGCGGCGACCGCGTCGGCGGTGAGGGGGTGACCGAGCACCGTCACGTGCGACCGGCCTTCGCCGCGCGGCCGGTTGTCGCCGCTGCCCGAGATGATCTCGATGTCGAGCCGCTCGCCGTCGGCCCACCGGTGCAGGCGCGCCCGGAGCTCGCCGTCCTCCGCGGGGGCGGGCACCAGGACGCAGAGGGTCAGGCGGCCGCGCGTGACGGTCTGCTCGATGTCGATGACCTCAAGACCGTGGCCTGCCAGCGCCTCGAAAAGCGACGAAGTGATCCCGGGGTGGTCCTTGCCGAAGATCTTGACCAGCAGGGTGCGGGGCGCGGCGTCCATGAACGATCACGGTACCCGCCCCCACGTGCCCTCCGTCGCACGGTCCCGATGGGTGGACACGAGGGAGGTACGGGGAGCTGATGGAGACACGGGGGTTGGAGACACGGCGACTTGGACGTCTGCGGCGGCCACGATTTCGGAGGCTGGGAGGGGTATGGCGCCGGGGTGCTGCGGGCCCTGGGTCTCGGAGCGGGTTGGTGGTGCCAGGTGGGGTCGTCATCTTGCGGTGGGGTGTGCGGGGTACGTGGGTTCCCGCTGGGCCGGGCCGTCCTGCGTGTCGTGGTGCCAGGGCGCGGCGGTACACCCCGGGCACAGTCACTGCGCCGCGGCTACGGCCCGGCGGTTCCGCCTCCGCCACCCTTGCGGGTCGGTAGTGCCCGGGGTGGGGTCGTCACCTTGCGGTGCGGTGTGCGGGGTACGTGGGTTCCCCCCGGGCTGGGCCTCCTTGCGAGTCAGTAGCGCCCGGCTCGGCGCAAAGCACAGGTCGCGCCGGAGGCGCCGGGAGGTCTCAGAACCTGCTGGAGATCGACGAGCGCAGCGAGGAGAGCGGCCGGAGGCCGCCCCCGACTCTCAGTACCCGCCGCACGCCCCCGGGCAGTTCTCTGAACCTGCTGGAGATCGACGAGCGCAGCGAGGAGAGCGGCCGGAGGCCGCTAATTAGACTTTCTTGCGCCGGAGGGAGCGTAGCGAGTGGAGGTGCAAGAAAGTCCAAGGCCGGAGTGCGAAATTGCGTGGTGGAGGGAGGAACGACCGGAGCCACGCAATTTTGTGCTTCGGCCGCACTAATAAATAGCGCCACACCTGAAACAAGAGCGGACCAGCCCCGGCGTGCCTTTGGTGAGGTGGGGGCGGTTGGTGAGCGGCGCAGGGGCGTGGGCGGTACGGGCGTGTTCCGCTCTTGGTACGGGGGATTCCGCTCTTGTTCCAGGTGTGGCGCTATTTATTAAGTGCGGCCGAAGCACACATTTTCGTGACTGCGCTCGTTCCTCGCTCCGTCACGAAAATGTGCACTCCGGCCTTGGACTTTCTTGCACCTCCGGTCGCTGGCGCTCCCTCCGGCGCAAGAAAGTCTGATTAGCGGCCTCCGGCCGCTCTCCTCGCTGCGCTCGTCGATCTCCAGCAGATTCCGAACCCTCCCGGCGCCTCCGGCGCGACCTGTGCTTTGCACCGACCCGGGGTGATGGTTGTCGGCGGCTGAGTGCTCGGGCCGCAATGTCTGTGGTTGGTCCGCATCGCGGGTGGCGCGGTCACGGCCAGGCCGGATGGCTGGGGTGAGGTGAGCGGCGTGAGGTGGGGCGGGACCCCGTGAGCTAGGGCGGGATCCCGTGAAGCGGGGCGGGACCCCGTGAAGCGGGCTGGATCCGTGAAGGGACCGGACCCCGTGACTGGGGCTGGACCCCATGAAGTCACGGGACCCCGCGAGTGCGGCGGGACCCCGTGAAGCGGACTGGACCCGCGAAGGGACCGGACCCCGCGAGTGCGGCCGGACCCCGCGAACCGGGGCTGGCCCCCGCGAGTGGGCCGGACCCCGCGAACCGGGGCTGGCCCCCGCGAGTGGGCCGGACCCCGTGAAGCGGGCTGGATCCGTGAAGGGACCGGACCCCGTGACTGGGGCTGGACCCCATGAAGTCACGGGACCCCGCGAGTGCGGCTGGACCCCGTGAAGCGGACTGGACCCGCGAAGGGACCGGACCCCGCGAGTGCGGCCGGCCCCCGCGAACCGGGGCTGGACCCCAAGAAGTGGGCTGGCCCTCGCGAGTGGGCTGGCCCCCCGCGAGTGCGGCGGGACCCCGTGAACCGGGCGGACCCCATGAACCGGCCGGACCCCATGAACCGGCCGGACCCCGTGAAGCGGACTGGACCCTGTGAAGTGCGCCGAACCCGTGAAGGGACCGGACCCTATGAATCAGGCCGGACCCCATGAAGCGAGCCGGCTCCCGTGAAGCGGCGCCGGATCGCGTGAGGTGAGGCCGCACCCCACCCCGTGAAGAGCCCGTACCCACCCCGTGAATCGGAGCCCTACCCCGTGGGGCGAGGTGCCCTACCTCGTGAAGTCTGGGGCCGTACCCGGTGAACGGGACCTCCCGCCACAAACCGTGTGGCGGCACCGCCCACCCGGGGGTCGAGGTGGGCCCGCGTCGGGGATTCGTCCCGCGTGGGTGATTCGAGGTGTGTCCGCGGCCGTCGGCTACCGGCCGCCAGGCGGGCCTGGGGGTCGGGATCCCGGCGGTGGCTGATTGCCCGGAGGGGTGTAGCCGGGTGGGGTCTGGCCCGGGGGTGTGTATCCCGGCGGCGTGTATCCCGGCGGCTGTCCCCGTCCCGGAGGTTGCGGGCCCGGGGGCTGGTAGCCGGGAGGCTGGTACCCAGGGTGTGGGGCTGGAGCCGGGCCCGGTGCCGGCGCCGACTGCCGGCCAGGGCGCCCGGGTTGGGGTTGTGGACCGGGGCCGGAGCCCTGGCCCGGGGCGGCGTACCCGGTCGGCGGGTGGCCTGCGTACCCGGGCGTGGCCGGTTGGCGGGGGCCCGCGGCGGCGGGGTTGCGGCTTTCTCGTACGGCGCGGATCCATGCGGCGAGGGCGCCGCCCAGCAGGCCCGCGCATGCGCCCCACAGCGCGCCGAAGCCGGCGGTTTGCAGATAGTCGGGATGCAGCGAGATCTCGCCGCCCTGCGACATCGTGTCGCCGAGGATCTCGACCGCCGCCTTGAGGTGGATCTGCGCGATGGCCGCCGCGATCACCGCGGTGATCGCGAACGCGACGGCGAACCGGTACGCGTGCTGGTACAGCTTCACCTGCGCGGGTGCCCGCAGCGCCATCACCGTGCCGCCGAAGAGCAGCAGGATGCCGGAGACGACCGGAACCCACCATGCGCGGCTGTCGAGTTCGGCGAGGCGTTGGACCGTGATGGGCATGCCCTGGCTGCCCGACTGGTCGAGCAGGTCGCCGAGCGGGCCGGGGAGGCCGAAGCTGAAGTCGCCGCCGCCCGAGGACTTCCACTCGACGCCCAGGCCCAGCGTGACCAGCAGCCACATGACGTTGGGCAGGGCCAGCAGCATGCCGCCGATCATGCGCTTCGGCCCGGGGGCCTCCGCGGCGACGAACGGTGCGCCGAGGATGCCGAGGACCACGGCACCCAGGAACACCGCCATGACGCCCGCGATCGGCGGGCGCAGTACGTCGCGGTAGCGCAGCCACATGCGCGGCAGCGGCCCGCGTGCGGACACGCCCAGGGCCACGGCCATGGCCAGCAGCATCCACACCAGGCCGAATCCGATGGTGGTCGCGGTGTCGGTGGTGAAGTCGGCGGCCGCACCCAGGTTGAAGATGCCCATGAGTTCGGCGGCTTCGGCCTGCGGGATGGCGTCCCCGATGGGCAGCGAGTCGCTGCCGAGCATGACGCAGGCGCCGAGTGCCGCGGCCGTGAAGACGGCGATCCGCGCCATGTGGGCGAGGAGTTCGTCGAAGCCGATGACCAGGCGGTAGCGCAGCGGGCGCAGGAACAGCCAGCCGAGCACGAGCGCGCCGACGAGTCCGACGCCGAACATGAGGATGTCGACGTCGCCGCTGCCCTCCGCCACCGAGACGTCGCCGATCAGGTCGCCGAGGAGCCCTTCGCCGCTCGCGGACTCGGCGCCCTTCAGGTCCACTTTGCCGCCGACGCCGAGCGCGATGGTGGCGGCCACGAGTGCGGGCATCGTGCCGCCGCCGAGGTCGCCCGCGCCCAGCAGCCACAGCGCGAGCCAGGCGGTGACGGCCATTGCCGCGAATGCCGCGAACACCGCGAGGAAGGCGTGCAGCCATGCCTCCACGCCGCCGAACAGGCCGCCGGGGGACGCCGACCGCGAGTCGGCGGGTGGGCGGGACGAGGGGGGCGGGCCCGCGGGCGGCCTGCCCGCCGGTCCGGGCGGCCCGGCCCCAGGAGGGCCCGGCCGCTGCGGAGGGTTGGTCCAGGACACGCCCGCTCCCTGCGAAGAAATCGACAGGGGCACGATTCCTGACCAGCCCCCCATCGGACATCAATGACTATCGGACCCCCGCGCGACGCACGTCAACGAATTCACCGACACGGTTGATCGCCTGTTACGCACGAACGCCCGTGTTACGGCGCCCTGCACAGATGGTGTCCAGCCCAATGGTGCGGCCGGTCGACCTGAAGCGCGCAGGTCGCCGTGCCGGTTCCGGTGCCGGCTCCGGAAGCACCGCCACGGTCGTTCTCACGGTCGTTCTGACGCTGCGTCAGCACCGGGGTCGAATGTCTGTCGACAACTCCTCAGGGTCCTCACCGCCCACACCAGAGCGTCCAAGAGGCGTTTCGGGGCCGGATATACGGTTGGCCGTTTCGTCACCGTCGCCCGTGATCACGTGGATCTGCACAGCCGTTCAACCACTCGTGCAGGTGATTTTGTCCGGCACGTCACCCCCGTGGATGCCGGGTGTGTACGCCGATCCGAGTGGAAGCCTCGCGGAACAGGTGCCGCGGGGGCCGGTTGGTCCCTAAACTCGCTGGACATGGGGGGCAGGTATGCATCCGAAGACCCGGTCGTGCCGCAGCTGACGGCGAGCACGGACGCCGGGCAGCCCGTCGTGCTCGATCCCGGGCGCGACTACATCGTCGGCCGTGACCCGCAGTCGTGCAATGTCGTCGTCGACGACCGCCGCGTCTCGCGGCGCCACGCCGTGCTCCGCGTCGCCGCCGACGGGTGGGAACTCGTCGACACCGGCAGCGTGAACGGCACGTACGTGCGCGGGCAGCGCGTCAACCGCGTCGTCGTGGGCGGCGGCATCGAGGTGATCCTCGGCGACCCCGACGACGGCGGCCGCCTGCGTCTGAGCCCGGTCGTCGAGGCGACCGAACTGGTGCCCGCCGCCTCGCAGTCGCAGCAGCCGTACGCGCCGCCGCAGCCGCCCGGCTCGCAGCCCGGTCACGGCGGTCCCCCACCCGGCGGCCCCGGTCACGGCCCTGGCCACGGCCCCGCTGCCGGTCACGGTGCCCCGGTCGCGCCGCCGCCTCCGCCCCCGCCCGGTGCGGGCGGCCCGCCCCCGTGGGCCAACATCGTGCCCGGCCCCATGGCCGACCCGCGTCCGAGCGTCGACCGGCGGCCCAGCGTCGTCATGCAGATCCCGGTCCGGACGCTGCGCATCGGCCGCGCGCTCGACAACGACCTGGTGCTGACCGACCTCATGGTGTCGCGCCACCACTCCGAGCTGCGCACCACGCCCGGCGGCCGGCACGAGATCGCCGACCTCGGCAGCCACAACGGCACGTACGTCAACGGTGTACCGGTCGAGCGCCAGATCCTCGGCCCGAACGACATAGTCGGTATCGGCCACGCGACCTTCCGCCTCGACGGCAACGAACTCCGCGAGTTCATCGACACCGGCGAGGTCTCGCTCCACATCAACGGCCTGGAGGTCAAGGCCGGCGACAGGACGCTGCTGCACGACGTGTCGTTCCCGATCGGCGAGCGCACGCTGCTCGCGGTCGTCGGCACCTCCGGCGCGGGCAAGTCGACGCTGCTCAAGGCGCTGACCGGCTCGCTGCCGGTGAGCCGCGGCAACGTGCTGTACGACGGCCGTGACATGTTCGCGCAGTTCGCCGAACTGCGGCAGCGCATCGGCCTGGTGCCGCAGGACGACATCCTGCACAAGCAGCTGACCGTGCGGCAGGCCCTGCGGTACGCGGCGCGCCTGCGCTTCCCCGAGGACACCGAGAAGTCCGAGCGCGCCCGCCGCGTCGAGGAGGTCATCGCCGACCTCGGGCTGACCGAGCGCGCCGAACTGCCCATCCACAAGCTGTCCGGCGGCCAGCGCAAGCGCGTCAGCGTCGCGGTCGAGCTGCTGACCAAGCCGTCGCTGCTCTACCTGGACGAGCCCACGTCGGGCCTCGACGTCGGCTCGGCCGGCGACCTGATGGACAACCTGCGCAACCTCGCCGACGACGGCCGCACCGTCATCACCGTGCTGCACGACCTCGACAGCGCCGAGGTGTGCGACCGCCTGCTGGTGCTCGTGACCGGCGGGTACGTCGCCTACTACGGCCCTCCCGGCGAGGCGCTGGCGTACTTCGGCAAGGAGAACTGGCGCGACGCGTTCAAGATGCTCAACCGCGAGGACGGCACGGCTCTCGCCCAGCGGTTCCGCGCCTCCGAGCCGCACGCGCGGTACGTCGAGTCCGGCCTCGCGCCGGCCGGCGCGCCGCAGCCGCAGGCCGAACGGCCACAGGTCAAGCCGCCCAAGCCGCAGAGCTGGGGGTCGCAGCTCGCGACGCTGTCGCGGCGCTACCTGTCGGTCATCGCGTCCGACAAGAAGTACCTTGCGCTGCTGCTGGCCGCGCCGATTCTGCTGGGCGCGCTGTGCCGCGCGATCCCCGGCAAGTTCGTCGGGGAACCCGGGCAGAACCAGGACATCCTCACCAAGCTGCTCGTGCTGTTCGTCATCAGCGGCCTGATGGGCTCCGCGACCGCGGTCAACGAGCTGATCAAGGAACGCGCGATCTACCAGCGCGAACGCAGCGCGGGTTTGTCGGTGTCCGCGTATCTGTGTTCAAAGCTACTGGTACTCGGCCTGATCGCGACTCTCCAGGGTGTCGCCCTGACCGCCGTCGCCGTCATCGGGTACGAACTGCCCGACAAGGGCGTCGTCATGAGTCCGACGATCGTCGAAGTCGGCATCGCCGTCGTGCTCTCGGCGGTCGCCGCGATGGCGCTCGGCCTGGTGATCTCGGCACTGGTGTCGACACCCGAGCTGACCATGCCGCTGCTGGTCGTGATCGCGATCGTGCAGGTTGTGCTGTGCGGCGCGCTGTTCCCGCTGACCGGCGCCCTGGTCATCGAGCAGATCTCGTGGATCGCCCCGGCCCGCTGGGCGTTCTCGGCGGCCGCGGGCAGTGTCGACGTCCTCCAGCAGATGCCGGACAAGGGCGACAAGCCGGACCCGTTGTGGAAGTCCGAACCGAGGGTCTGGTACACGAACATCGCGATACTCGGCGGCCAGATCGTCGTCTACGCGACGATCGCGATGATGCTGCTGCGCCGCCTCGACCCCAAGGTCGGCGGACGCAAGGGGCGGTAGGGCGGTAGGCAGTAGTCGGTAGGCGGCGGAGAAGGCCGGGCGGTAACCGCCCGGCCGGGGCGGTCACTCCGCGGCGGAGGGCTCCAGCGCCGCACCGAAGGCCGCCACCAGGGCCCTGCGGCAGGCGCGTTCGAGCGGCGCGAGGGTGGCCGTGCGGGCGCTCATCTCGTACGCGTTGACCGCCGCGCCGTGGTCCTGCGCCGCGATCTCCAGGATCGTCGCGACCCGGCGCGCCTGCTCCAGGACGCGCGCGGCGCGCGGCGGACAGCCGGGCGCCAGCGGGGAGTCGGCGTCCGAGCCCCGGTCGCGGAGCACGGCGGCCACCGCGCCCGCGCGTGCTCCGGTCCCCGCGACGTCGAGCTTCATCAGGTCGGCGGTGGCGTCCTTGAGCGCCGCGGCAAGCTCGCGGTCGGCCTCGGCGAGGAACGGGCCCGAGGGCGGTCGGTCCGCGGCCTCGTACACGCGCCAGACGACGCGCGTCGCCTGATCGCCCTCCGGGCCGTAGACGAGCCCCTCGGGCACCAGTCCGAGCTGGTGCCCGCCGGGGAGATTCGCCCCGACGGTGACGGCGGCCTCGCCGGCCTCCAGCGCGGCGTCGTTGAACACGGGCGGACCGGGCAGCCCGAGGGGGTCGCCGGGGGCCGGCAGCGCGAGGCGCAGACCGGTCGCACCGAGCGAGCGCAGGCGGCCGAGGGCGAGGGTCAGACCCACCTCGCGGTCCTCGCCGGGGAGGCCGACCACGCGGTGCGGCTCGTCCCCGTGGGTGATCCGGGTCACGGCGTCGTCGGGTGCCACACGGCCCGAGAGCAGGGCGTTGCCCCAGGCGACCAGGACTCCGGAGCGCGGAACATCAAGCATGCGGTTGAGACTAAACCGTCGTGGTGTCATAGGTTTCTCCACGAGTGGGTGAGTCGACCGCGGGGCTGCACGCAATGGGGAGCTGGTACCGGCAAATGAGCGAGCGGAGCGAGCGAATCAAGATGAAAGGTGCGTTGCGCCACGGCGGCGCCGAGCTCCTGCGAGGTGCGGCGTGAGCGAGCGAACCAACAAGGGGATGCGTTTCGCGAATGCGGCCGGCGAGCGTAGCGAGGTGGCGGCATGAGTGATGTCCTCGAACTGGTTGACGTTTCGGTGGTTCGTGGCGGCAGCTCCCTGGTGGAGCAGGTCACGTGGTCCGTCGCCGAGGGCGAGCGCTGGGTTGTCGTCGGCCCCAACGGCGCGGGCAAGACGACACTGCTGCAGATCGCCTCCACCTATCTGTTTCCGACTTCGGGCACGGCCGCGGTCCTCGGCGAGAAGCTGGGGTCGGTCGATGTGTTCGAGCTGCGTCCGCGCGTGGGCATGGCGTCGGCGTCGCTGACCGACCGGCTGCCGCGGCGCGAGAAGGTGCTCGACATCGTGCTGACCGCGGCGTACGGCATGACCGCGACGTGGCGTGAGCGGTACGAGGAGAGCGACGAGGACCGCGCGCTGTTCCTGCTGGACCAGTTGGGCATGTCGGCGTTCGTGGAGCGCAGGTTCGGCACGTTGTCCGAGGGCGAGCGCAAGCGCGTGCAGATCGCCCGCGCGCTGATGACCGACCCGGAGCTGCTGCTGCTCGACGAGCCGGCGGCGGGTCTGGACCTGGGCGGGCGCGAGGACCTGGTGCGGCGGCTGGGACGCCTGGCCGCGGACCCGATCGCGCCGGCGATGGTGATGGTGAGCCACCACGTGGAGGAGATCCCGTCGGGGTTCACGCACGTGCTGATGCTGCGTCAGGGCAAGGTACTCGCGGCCGGGCCGATCGAAGAGACGCTGACGTCGCGGAACCTGTCGCTGTGCTTCGGACTGCCGCTGGTGGTCAAGCAGCGGGACGCGCGCTGGTCGGCGCAGGGGCTGCCGCTGCACGCCTGAGCCGAACGAACACGTGCGGGCCCGGAGGCTCACGGCCTCCGGGCCCGATGCGCGTCTGTGCCGCTGTGTTCGGACGGCCGCGATCCCCGCGCCGCGACCCCCGCGCCGCGACCCCCGCGCCGCGACCCCAGTGCCCCGACCCCAGTGCCCCGACCCAGTACCGCGATCCCCGCGCCGCGTCCGGGCCGCCCCGTTCGGAACCCTCCGCCCCCACCCACTCGTTGGGCCGTCGGGGGACCCATCGCTTCGAACGCGCGGGCGAGTTCGTCTGATCTTCACCCTCCCAACCACTCCTACGCGCCGATTCCCCGCCCTACGATGGCTTTGTGGACGCATGGATGTGGTGGCTCATAGCCCTCGGCGGGCTCGGCATCATCGGTGTCATAACGTCCGTAGTCGAGTTCGGCATGTTCGCGATCGGCGCGTTCGCCGCCTCGATCGCGGCAATGCTCGGCCTCGGCCTGATCGGTCAGTGCGTGGTCTTCTCGGTCGTCTCGATCGCCATGCTCATCTTTGTACGCCCCATCGCACTACGGCAGTTGCAGGGCGGCCCCCGCACCCGCACCGGCATCGACGCGCTGAAGGGCCGTACCGCCGTCGTCCTCGAACGGGTCGACGAGAACGGCGGCCGCATCAAGCTCGCCGGCGAGGTGTGGTCGGCGCGATCCATGGACACCACCCGCGTGTTCGAGCCCGGCGAGAAGGTCGACGTCGCCGAGATCGACGGCGCGACAGCGGTGGTGATCTGACGACATGCCGACATGAAGCGCGTCAGGAAAGGCCGACATGAGGCATGAAGCAGCCGTGATGCTGACATCTTGCTGACATGACGGTCCGTCAATTCCCGTACGGGGCAAGGATCGCCGTGTTACACCGACACAGGTGGCCGGGCACCCCGTAAGGTCGACTCATCAACCCAACGGAATCGGGGAGGGGCCGTGGCCGTCGTCATCGTCGTCATCGTTCTCGTCCTGCTGGTGATCGTGGCCCTGGTCAGGACGGTCAAGGTCATCCCCCAGGCGAGCGCGGCGATCGTCGAGCGGTTCGGGCGCTACACGAGGACCCTGCACGCGGGGCTCAACATCCTCGTGCCGTTCATCGACCGCGTACGCCAGATGATCGATCTGCGCGAGCAGGTCGTGCCGTTCCCGCCGCAGCCGGTCATCACGGAGGACAACCTCGTCGTCCAGATCGACACGGTCATCTACTTCCAGGTGACGGACCCGCGCGCCGCGACGTACGAGATCGCCAACTACATCCAGGCGATCGAGCAGCTCACCATCACCACGCTGCGCAACATCATCGGCGGCATGGACCTGGAGCAGACGCTCACCTCGCGCGAAGAGGTCAACGCGGGCCTGCGCGGCGTGCTGGACGAGGCGACCGGCCGCTGGGGCATCCGCGTCAACCGCGTCGAGCTCAAGGCGATCGAACCGCCGCCCTCCATCCAGGAGTCGATGGAGAAGCAGATGCGCGCCGAGCGCGACCGCCGCGCCGCGATCCTGACCGCGGAGGGCACGCAGCGCTCCCAGGTGCTCATCGCCGAGGGCGAGAAGGAGGCCGCGGTCCTGCGGGCGGAGGGTGACCGTACGGCCGCCGCGCTCCGCGCCGAAGGTGAGGCCAAGGCCATCGAGACCGTGTTCCGCGCGATCCACGACGGCGACGCCGACCAGAAGCTCATCGCGTACCAGTACCTCCAGATGCTGCCGAAGCTCGCGCAGGGCGACGCGAACAAGCTGTGGATCGTGCCCAGTGAGATCGGACGCGCGCTGGAGGGGCTGGGCGGCGCGTTCGGCAATCTCACCGGGGTCCCCCCGGTCGGTGGCGCGGCCGGTCTGCCCGGTCCCGCGCCCGCGGTGGCCTCGGGCGACGAGCCCGCGGCCTTCCCGCGCGGGGCCAAGGACCCGGCGGAGACGCCGTCCGACATCTCGACCACGGTGCCCGGGCCCGCCCGCGGCATCCCGGCGCAGTCGCCCCCGGCCGGCACCGTCCCCGCGGACCCCGACCCGGTCGAGGACCTGGGCCCGTCGAGCCTGCCCGGCCCCGACGTCGGCCGCCGCCGTCCGGCCGGCTCCGGTTCGCGCGTGGACCCGCCGCGCATCGAGCGCCCGGCGTCCCCGGGGCGCAGGCAGCCGCGGGACAACGGCCCCCTGGGCTGACCCACCGTCATCTGCCGCAGGCCCTGTCGATCATCCGGCTGTCCGCCCAATTCGGGGCGTACCGCCAGATGATCGGCGGGGCCTGCGGCATGCCCCGCCCCGGGCTCCGCGGTGTTGCCCGGTGGGGGAGTACGGTCGGGGCCGGTACGGACGACCGTTAGGGTTCCCCCCACGGGGAACGCTTGTACGGATCCTGGATCCGACGGGACGTCTAAAGGACCACGCACATGACCTGGTTGGAGCAGCTCGCCGTCTTCGCGGCGGGCATCGGGGCGGGCGGCATCAACGCGGTTGTCGGGTCCGGGACGCTCATCACGTTCCCGGTGCTGCTCGCGGTCGGCTATCCGCCGGTCACCGCAAACGTGTCGAACACGATCGGTCTCGTACCGGGATCGCTCAGCGGAGCGATCGGATACCGGCGCGAACTGCGCGGACAGCGCAGTCGTCTGATCCGACTCGGAACCGCCTCGGTACTCGGCGGCATCACCGGGGCCATCCTCCTGCTCACGCTCCCCGCCAGCGCGTTCAAGGCCATCGTGCCGGTGCTGATCATCGCGGCGCTCGTCCTGGTGGTCGCGCAGCCCGCGCTGTCCCGGCGCCTCAAGGAGCGCCAGGGCGAGGCGCCGCCGGTGCACGGTGGCCCGCTGCTGATCGCCTCGGTGTACGCGACCGGCATCTACGGCGGCTATTTCGGCGCCGCGCAAGGCGTCCTGCTGCTCGGCCTCATGGGCGTGTTCCTGCACGAGGACATGCAGCGCATCAACGGGGTCAAGAACGTTCTCGCGATGCTCGTGAACGGCGTTTCCGCGCTCATCTTCATCGCCGTCGCGGACGTCGCCTGGCAGGTCGTGGCCCTGATCGCGGTCGGTTCGATCATCGGCGGCCAACTCGGCGCCACGGTCGGCCGCAAACTGTCGCCGACGGTGCTGCGCGGCGTCATCGTCGTGGTCGGCGTCGTCGCGGTGGTCCGGTTGCTGACGTCGTAGGGACCGCTCGACCGCAAGACCGCTGACCACAAGACCCTGACCACAAGACCCTGACCGCAACACCGCTCGACGACAACACCGCTGACCACAGGACCGCTCACCACAGGACCAGGAGCACAGGTGCACACCGGAGACCAGGGATGACTGTGGCAGTGGCAGCCCACCAACCAAAACCGGCGGCAACCCGCATCCCCGCGCTCGGCCTCGCGCTCGGCGTCGCCCTCGACGTGCTCGTCGGCGACCCCCGCCGCGCGCACCCCGTCGCCGCCTTCGGCACCGTCGCCGGGGCGCTGGAACGGCGCATGTACGCCGACTCCCGCCCGCGCGGCGCCGCGTACGCCGCCGTCTGCGTCGGCGCCACGGCCGCGCTCGGCGTCGCCGCGGACCGGCTGACCCGCCGCCGCCCGGTCGCCCGCACCGCCGTCACCGCCGCCGCGACATGGGCCGTCCTCGGCGGAACCACCTTGCGCCGCGAGGCCCGTGCCATCGCCGCACCGCTCACCGCGGGCGACCTCGCCGCCGCCCGCGAGCGCCTGCCGTACCTCGTCGGCCGCGACCCGTCCGCCCTGGACGAAGCGGGTATCGCGCGGGCCGTGGTCGAGTCCGTCGCCGAGAACACCTCCGACGCCGTCGTGGCACCGCTGTTCTGGGCAGCGGTCGCGGGCCTCCCCGGGCTGCTGGCCTACCGCGCGGTCAACACCCTCGATGCGATGGTCGGCCACCGTACGCCCCGGCACACCAACTTCGGCTGGGCGTCCGCCCGCCTGGACGACGCCGCGAACTGGATCCCGGCCCGCGCCACCGGCCTCCTCACCGTCGCCGCGGCACCCCTGACCGGCGGATCCCCGCGCGAGGCGTGGCGCGTGCTGCGCCGCGACGGCGGCGCCCACCCGAGTCCGAACTCCGGGCGCTGCGAGGCGTCCGCGGCGGGCGCGCTCGGCGTACGGCTGGGCGGCCGCAACGTCTACGCCGGCCGCACCGAGGACCGCCCCGCGCTGGGCGACGGACGCCCGCCCGTACCCGCCGACGTCGAGCGCGCGAACCGGCTCTCCGCCGCCGTCGGTCTGGCCGCGGCCGCCGTCACCACGGCCTGGCTCGCGATCCCGCGTACCCCCCGCCCCAGCCCCCGACTCCCGCGTACGCCCAGCCCCCGACCGCCGAAGGCAGGACCCGCATGAACGGCGCGCTTCTCGTCGCCGGCACCACCTCCGACGCCGGCAAGAGCGTCGTCGTCGCCGGACTCTGCCGCCGCCTGGCGCGCGAAGGGGTCAAGGTGGCGCCGTTCAAGGCGCAGAACATGTCGCTCAACTCGATGGTGACCGCGGACGGCGCGGAGATCGGCCGCGCGCAGGCCATGCAGGCCGCGGCCGCCGGGATCGCCCCCGAGGCGGCGATGAACCCGGTGCTCCTCAAGCCCGGCGGCGCGATGAGCAGCCAAGTGGTGCTGCTCGGCCGCCCGGTCGCCGAGGTCTCCGCGCTCAACTACCGCGACCTCAAGCCGCGCCTGTTCACGGCGGTGCTGGACTCCCTCGCCGACCTGCGGGCCCGCTACGACGTGGTCGTCTGCGAGGGGGCGGGCAGCCCGACCGAGATCAACCTGCGCGACCGCGACATCACCAACATGGGGCTCGCGCGCGCGGCGAACCTGCCGGTGCTGGTCGTCGGCGACATCAACCGGGGCGGCATCTTCGCCCACCTGTTCGGCACCCTCGCCCTGCTGTCCGCCGAAGACCAGGCCCTCCTGTGCGGGTTCGTCGTCAACAAGTTCCGCGGCGACGTGCGGCTCCTGCAACCGGGCCTCGACCGGATCCGCGAACTGACCGGCCGCCCCGTGCTCGGCGTCCTGCCCTACCTGCGCGGCCTGTGGCTGGACGTCGAGGACTCGCTCGCACTCGACGCCGACCGGGGCACGCCGGAGCCGCCGCTCGGCGACGACATCCTGCGCGTCGCCGTCGTCCGGCTTCCGCACATCAGCAACTTCACCGACATCGACGCGCTCTCCGTGGAGCCGGGCGTCGTCGTCCGGTTCGTCGCCACCCCCGGCGAACTCGCCGACGCCGACCTGGTCGTGGTCCCCGGTACGCGCGCCACCGTCGCGGACCTGGCCTGGCTGCGCGACCGCGGACTCGACGCCGCGCTCGCCCGCCGCGCGGCGGCCGGCCTGCCGGTGCTGGGCATCTGCGGCGGCTACCAGATGCTCGGCCGCGAGATCGACGACGCGTACGAGTCGCGCGCCGGAGTCGTCGCCGGGCTCGGGCTGCTCCCGGTCCGGGTGCGGTTCGCCGCGGAGAAGACTCTCGCCCGCCCGACGGGGTTCGCGGACGGCGAGCCGATCGCGGCGTACGAGATCCACCACGGCGTCGTCACCGTCGACCCGGACGCCGCGACGCAAGCCGGGACACCGGCGGGCACGCACGCGTCGACAGAATGCGAACCGCTGTTCACGAACGCCGAGGGCACCCCCGTCGACGGCTGCCGTGCCGGTCCCGTCTGGGGCACGCTGTGGCACGGCGCGCTGGAGAACGACGGCTTCCGGCGCGCTTACCTCACCCGGGTGGCCCAATGGACGGGGCGCCGCTTCGTCACCTCGCCCGACACGTCCTTCGAGGCCGCCCGGCAGGCCCGGCTCGACGCCTTGGGCGACCTGGTCGCGGACCACCTGGACAACGCCGCGGTCGACCGGCTGATCGCCCACGGCGCCCCGGCAGGCCTGCCCTTCGTACCGCCGGGAGTGTGACACCCGGCCCACAAGGCCGCGGGGCGGCATGAAATCCGTTTTGCGGTCAAAGTGCCGATATGACCGATGCATGACTCAATGGTGCCTACTTCGTGGAGACAGAGGGACACCATCATGCGCATGCGCTCACCCCTGGCCCGCAACCTGGCCGCCGTCCTCACCGCCTGCGCGCTCTTCCTCGGCGTCGCGGCGTGCAACGGCGACGAGAAGACCAGCGACGCCGCGCTGCAGTCCAAGGACCCGGTCAAGTTCGCCAAGACCAAGTTCGTGCTGCACGCCGGCCTCGCCGCGGGCGCGTCCTACCGCTGGATCGTGAAGCCCTACCGCGAGGGCAGGTTCCAGAACGGTGCGGACGGGCGCACCTTCGCCATGGTGAAGGCGGGTCTCGCGGGTGCGTTCACGTACCACGAGGTCAAGAAGGCCATCGAGGCCGCACAGGGCGACCCGACGCTGTCCAAGGCCCTGGTGCCGATCCAGGCGGCCGCCGACAAGCTCCAGGGCCTTGGCGGCAAGCTCTCCGGCGGCAACGCGACAGAGGCCGACGTCAACGGCGTCTCGTCGGTCGTCGACAGCCTCAAGTCGATCGGCGCGCAGAACGGCCTCAAGGTCGAGAACAAGGAACCCAGCGTCGGCCAGCTCAACTCCGGCTGACCGTCACAGCGGTCGCAGCGGCGGCGGGGGAGGGTACGCGGCCATCCGCCGCTCGTTCTTCCGCCGCGCCCACACCACCAGGCCGACCCCGAGCAGCAGCAGCGGCCCGAAGAACACGACCAGCCACACCGGGACCCCGCCCACCGTCAGCAACTCGTCGGTGTAGTCGACACGTTGGAAGTGCTTGTCGCTCGGCGCCGCACGGAACTCGAAGTCGGCCGTGATCGTGGACGGCTTCGGCAGCGGACGCGTCATCGCGGTGAGGTACGGCTGCGCGCCGGACGCCGTGGGCCAGCGCACGTACTCGGGATCCGGCTGCCCCGCGTACAGCAGCTCGGTCTTGCCGCCGCCCCCGATGTCCGCGACCGCCTCGACCCGGTGCGGCGCGAACACGAACAGGTTCAGCGTCTGGGCGTTGGCGGCGCGCTGCGACAGGCGCATCGGGTAGACCAGCCGGTCGGACGCGAACGTCAGTTGCAGCGGGTCGAGTTCCCCGCCAAGCGTCTTCTTGCGGCCCTGCTCCCGTTCCGCGTTCCGTTCTCCCGCGGCGGCCGGGGTGAGGCGCACGGCGACGTATTCCCAGCGCTGTTCGACGTACGGGCGCAGCGACTCCGCCATACCGTCGGGCATGCGGAAGCCGTTGTCGCCCAGCCAGGCGGCCAGCGCGTTCGGATCCGTCGCCGCCAACTGCGCGAACTCGAAGGGTCCGAGCGTCCCCGACGTGAGCACGTCAACCGGCGGAGCGCCCGGCGGCCCGGCCCCCGACCCCTGGCGGTCCCCGTCCCCGCTGCCGCTCGCGAACGGCCAGTCCCCGTCGCGCGGCCAGAAGTAGTGCCGGGTCTTCTCCACCGGCTCGACGACCTGCTCAAGGCGGTCGAACAACTGCGCGTCGCCGAGATCGAGCGTCGCCCGCGACGGCACCGGCATGATCCACGCGGCCTCGGTGGCGTCCCCCGACACCGACAGCCGCATGATGATCTGCTCGGTGCGCCCGTCCCAGTTGACCGCCGACGTCTCCTCGCCGACCCGCACGCTGCCCTGGTCCGCCGGGACCATCGCCCCGCAGCCGCAGGCCCACGCCGGCCGGATCACCCAGCCCAGCTGGATCAGCAGCGCCAACACCAGCACCGCGGCCAGGCGCAGCCCCCACCGCGCCTGCCCGGCCGTACGTCCGGACGCCACCGCACCCCCCTTCGCGCCGTCCACGGCACCGCCCACCAGCACACTCATCGCGACCCGCCCCCCATGACGATCCGTCACATCGATCCACCGGCAACGGCGGTACGACGGCGCGGGCCGAAATCCGGTTCCCGCCCCGCCCCGCACCACGGATCATGGGAGCAACGAGCAACACCGCACCCGGAACGGGGCCGGAACGGGAGACGAGGCGACGCCATGCGGCTTCTCTTGGCAGGGGACACCCACGGCAACCTCGGCCATGTGCGGCGCATCCTCCGCGCCGCCGCCGACCGCGGCCTCGAACACGTCTTCCAGCTCGGCGACTTCGGCTACTGGGAGCACGAACACAGCGGCGTCCACTTCCTCGACGCCGCGCACCGCGCCGCCCGCGACCACGGTGTGACCCTGTACTTCCTCGACGGCAACCACGACAAGTCCGGCCTGCTCCACGAGCGCTACGGCGACCGGCCCGACGCCGAAGGCTTCCTCCAGGTCCGGGGCCGGATCCGGTACGCCCCGCGCGGTCACGCCTGGACCTGGGACGGCGTGCGCTTCCTCGCGTTCGGGGGCGCCCGCTCCGTCGACAAGGACGAACGCCTCAAGGAGGAGAAGCGGCGGCACCAGAAGGCCGCGCGCAAGGAGGGACACCGTCTTGCCGCGGGCCGCCCGCCCGGCGAAGTCCGGGACTTCGCCGGGACGTTGTGGTTCCCCGAGGAGGAGGCGACCGACGACGACGTCCGCAGGATCATCGCCGCCGCGACCGCCCCCGAAGGCACTGACACCACCGAAGGCACTGACACCACCGACACCACCGAGGGCAGGGCGGGTGCCCCCGGCACCGACGTCCTCCTCACCCACGACAAGCCCCGCGCGACCCGGCCCGGCACCAACCGCAAGGACCTCGCCATCTGCCATCCCAACCAGGCGAGGGTGCAGCGCCTGATCGACGCGCTGCACCCCCGCCTGGCCGCGCACGGCCACCTCCACCACCGCTACACCGCCACCCTGACCCGCCCGCGCGCGACCACGCGCGTCGAGGGCCTGGCGGCCGATCCCGGAGTGTCGTGGGACCTGCCGGGCTACAAGGTGTCGGACTCCTGGCTGGAGGTCGACACCGCGACGCTCTGACGCCCGGCGGCCACGGCGCTTGGCGCCGGTTCGGGCGCGCCCCCGGGGGCCGACCCGGACCCGGGGCCCCGCCGCGGCCCCGACTCGCTGATGCCGAACCGGTCGTGCAGCCGCCGCAGCGGACCCGGCGCCCACCACGAGCGCTCGCCGAACAGCCCCAGGACCGCGGGCACCAGCAGGCTGCGCACGATGAACGCGTCGACGAGGACCGCGAGTGCGAGTCCGCCGCCCAGCATCATCGTGTTCGTGACCCGCGAGGTGCCGATCGCCCCCATCACGACGGCCATGACCGCCGCCGCGGCCGTGACGATGCTTCCCGTACGCGCCAACCCCACTGACACCGAATGCCGGTGATCCCCTGTCAGTTCGTACTCCTCCCGCACGCGCGACAGCAGGAACACCCCGTAGTCCATCGACAACCCGAACGCGATGCAGAACATCAGCACCGGCAGGGCTGTCTCGATGGACCCGGTCGGTGTGAAGTCCAGGACGCCCGAGAGGTTTCCGTCCTGCACCACCCACACCACCGCACCGAACATCGCCGTCAGGCTCAGCGCCGCGAACACGATGGCCAGCAGCGGCAGCACGACGCTGCCGGACAGCAGGAACACCAGCACGAACGTGGCCAACAGGACGATCGCCCCCGCGATCCACAGCCGTTCGGCGATCGCGTCCTTGCTGTCCACGATGGTCGCGGTGAGCCCGCCCACGAGCACCGGTGAGGGCGCCTCGGTGGCCCGGACGTCGCGTACGAGCTCCTGGCCCGCCGGCGACAGGTCCTCGATCGCCGGGACCACCGACAGGTACGCGCTCGTCCCCGCGATCCGACCCGCCTCCGCGGGCCCCGGCGCCGCCTCCAACTGCCCGGCGCGGAACACGCCTTCGGGGCCCACGACGCGGGCGACCCCCGGCAGCGCGGACAGACGTGCCGCGTAGTCGGCGCGCGCCGCGCCGTCGGCGGAATCCCGCGCCACGATCTCGATGGTCCCCGCCGGGCGGCCCTCCACGTGGTCGCGGATCACCTGCTGAACCTGCCGCGATTCCGCGGACGTGGGCAGCTGGCGGTCGTCTGCGGTACCGAACTGCACGCCCAGGAACGGCAGTCCGAGCAGCAGCAGGCCGCCGACGGTGGCGACGGTCACCAGCGGGGCCCTGCGCATGACCGCCTGCGACAGGCGGAACCAGCCTGCCCCGGTGGCGTGTTCGGCACTGCCGGTCGTCTCCGCGGAAACCCGACGACGCCCCGGAATCCCGATCCGCCGCAGCGGCTTGCGGATGTCGCCCGCGTCCACGCGGCGTCCCAGCAGCACCAGGGCCGCCGGCAGCACGACGAGCGCGCCCACCGCCGCGAGCAGCACGACGGGGATGCCGGCGTACGCGAACGAGCGCAGGAAGTACTGCGGGAAGACCAGCATCGCGGCCAGCGAGACGGCGAGCGTCAGCGCGGAGAACAGGACGGTGCGGCCCGCGGTGCGCAGCGTGGCGGCCACCGCGCTCGGCACGTCGGCGCCGCCCGCGAGTTCCTCGCGGTAGCGGCGTACCACGAACAGCCCGTAGTCGACGGCGAGTCCGAGGCCGAGCACGGTGGTCAGGTTGAGCGCGAACACCGAGACGTCGGTGAACGAGGCCACCGCCCGCAGGACCGCACTGGTGCCGAACATCGCGAACAGGCCCACCGCCAGCGGCAGCAGCGCCGCGACCGCGCTGCCGAAGACCAGGACCAGGATCAGCAGCGTGATCGGCAGGGCGATGAGTTCGGCGCGGACCAGGTCCTCGGCGATCGTGCTCTGGATGTCGTGCTGCACGGCCGCCATGCCGCCGATGCGGACGTCGAGCCCGTCCTGCGCGCCTCGGTAGTGCGGCGCTATGCGTTCGAGCGTGTCGGCCACGGCCGTCTCGCGCCCTTCCAGGTGGGCCAGGACGAGGCCGGAGCGCGCATCGTCGGTGCGCAGCGTCGGCGAGCCCGTCGTCCAGTAGGAGCGGACGCCGGTGACCCCGGGCTCGGCCGCGAGGCGGTCGGTGAGCGCCTTGGCGGCGGCCGCGGTTCCCGGCGCGTCGAGGCCGGCCGAGTTGCCCGCGCTGCCCGGGTTGCCCGAGGCGTCCAAGGCATCCGAAGGGGTCACGAGCAGCACCAGGTTGGGGCGGCTGCCGGGGAAGTCGCGGTCCAGGGCCGCGGCGGCGCGGGCAGATGACGAGGACGGGTCCTCGTTGCCGCCGCCGAGCAACTCGTCGGCGGCGCCCCGGCCGACGACCGCGGCAAGCGCCAGCAGCACGAACGCGGAGATCAGCAGGAGGCGTGGTCGGGAGGTGGTCAGGCGTGCGAGGGCAGCGAACATCGCCGGCCTTCCGATCGAAGGATTCGTATGTGCAGCATACGATATCGATTGAGATTCATCGGCAATGCATACGATTAACGGTCGGTACAGTTGAACGCATGGAAAGACGTCCGCCGATGGGCACGAGGACCGGGTACCGGCTGGTCAAGGTGGGGGAACTGCTCGTCGGGCTGGCCGAGGAGGTGTTGGCGCCGCTGGGCGTGCGCTCCAAGCACGTGCACGTCATGGAGACGCTGCTGGCGTACGACGGCCTCTCGCAGCAGGACGTCAGCCGGCTCCTCGGCATCGACCCCAACGTGCTGGTCGGCGTCATCGACGAACTCGAGGCGCACGGCTTCGCCGAGCGGCGCCGCAACCCCGAGGACCGCCGCCGCCATCTGATCCACGTCACCGCCGCGGGGCGCAAGACCGTGGACAAGAGCCGCACGATGCTCACCGAGGCAGAGGACGCGTTCTTCGCCTCACTCGGCGAGGACGAGATCGCGGTGCTGCGCGCCGCAACGGACAAACTGCTCGCCGCCCACCGCCCCGGCTGGGTCCCCGAGACCTGCTGACGGCGCACCCGGGAGCGCTGCGCCGCAACCCCCTTGACGCTGCGTCGTCGTGGACCGGTACTCTCCGCGGACGCGGTTTCGCGGATGATCAGGCAGCATGTCCCGGAGGCCCGGCAGCAACGGCCGTGGCGGGCACGGGGGAGGGCGCGGCATGGCCGACCAGCCGGGTGGGGACGAGAAGGTGCCGGTCGAGGAGCCGACAGCGCCGCGGACCGCGGAGACGCAGGGCCCGGACGCGAACCCCTCGGACGCGAACTCCCCGAAGGCGCAAGACCCGGAGCCGCCGCCAACCCCGCAGGCGACACAGGGGCTTGCCGCCGCCAACTCCCCCCGCCGTGGCCCGCACCCGGCACTCATACCGGTCGTCGTCCTCGGCGCGGTGCTCCTCCTCATGCTCGGCCTCGTCGGGTTCGGCAACCCCGGCGCACGCGAAGTCCTCGACACGGCACGGGTGCACACGCCCTCCGCCGTACCGACCTCCGCGGCCCCGACGACGCCGACGCCGTCCACCCCGACCCCCACCCCGCGCACCGAGATCACCGTCGACGAGGTCAAGGCCGTCGCCACCGCCCAGGGCGACGCCCTGCGCGCGGGCGACCTGAACGCCTTCCTCGCCCCCTACGACCAGGCCAAGCCCGAACTCGTCGCCGAGCGGCGCCGCGTCTTCGCCAACCTGCGCCTGATCCCGTTCACCCGGTCGGCGTTCCGCTGGGACCGCGTCTCCTCCGGTTCGCTGTCCGCCCGCGACGGCGGACCGGTGAACGCCGATGTGTCGATCGAGTTCGTGCACCAGATACCCGGCGTCGACCTGGCGCCCGCGGTGCAGACGTACCGCTGGACCATCTCGCGCGAGACCATCGGCGCGCCGCTGCGCATCACCGCGGTCACGAACGACGACCCCCAGGCCTGGGACCTCGCCGAACTGGTCAAGGTCGAACGCCCGCACGTGATCCTGCTGGCGGCCACGGCCGACCGGGCGAAGACCGCGCAGTGGGCGGACCGCGCCGAGACGGCCGCCAAGCGCGACCTGGCGCTGTGGAAGGGGCCGGCCGACATCCCGTCCCGCTTCCTGGTGTTCGCGAGTCCGGACGTGGCGACGTTCGGGCGGGCGTACGGGGGCGACACCCCCGAGGGCACCGTCGCCTTCTGCTCCCCGGTGCTGCGCGACCGGGACGACCCGGGCACCGACCCGGCACGGCCGATAGCCGGGAGCCGCATCACGTGGGACACGGACGCCAAGGGCATGAGCGCGTACGACGCGCAGACCGGCGTCATGCGGCACGAGATGGGCCACGCGCTGATGGCCGGCTTCAGCGGGACGCGGGCCGGGCGCATACCCCTGTGGGTCGTCGAGGGCTTCGCCGAATACCTGGAGTGGGCCGATCTGTTCGGCGACTATTACGCGCCCGACGCGCGGGAGTATGTGCGGGGGCGCGCGTTCCCCGGCAAGATTCCGACAGACGACCAGATCTACGGCGACGATCCCGAGGCGAACGGGGTCAACTACCACCTGAGCATGACGGTGATCCGCTACATGGTGGACAAGTACGGCGCAGCCAAGACCTACACCTTCGTCATAGCCGTTTACCGGGAGCCGGGGTCGGTCGACGCCGCCCTCAAGACGGCGACGGGGCTCGACAGGGCGGCGTTCGAAGCCAACTGGGCGAAGTGGGTCAAGAGCCACGTGTGATCGGCACGAGGCACGTGGGGGCAAGAGGGGGCAGGGGGTGGGGCGGCAATGACGGCCGGCGGAGTGGGGACTCCGGCACCGGAGGACGTCTCCGGGCAAGGCAGGCGCGGCCAGGACGCGTGCGGTCACGACGAACCGGGCTGGGGGTACGGCACTTCGGGAACCGGTGAGCGGGCCGGCGACGAACCGGGCTCCGGCACGGCGTTCTTCGGTACGCCCGCACCCGGCTCGCGCGAGCCCGACACCTCCGCGTACGACACACACGCGTACGCCACACACGTGCCCGAAGCACATACGGCCGACGCGTCCGCACCCGAGACCCCAGCACCCGAGACCCCCGCGTCCGACCCGGACCGGCCCGCCGCCCGCGCCGCCCGCCCGATGCTTCGCCGGACCCTCACCGGCGCCGTCGCCGTCGCCGTCGCGGCCGCCTCGCTCGGCCTCGCCGCCGTGGTGCGTCACGCCGCCGGCCCCGCCCGCGCACTCGTCGAGAGCGCCGCCGAGCGGCACGACACCGGCCGTCCCCCGGGCAGCGGCCCGGCAGTTGCCCCCGCCCCGTCGCCGCAGCGCACCCCGGACCTGACCCGCGCGGAGATCGCCGAGGTCGTCGCCCGGCAGACCGACGCGCTGCGGCGCAAGGACCAGGCGATGTTCCTGGAGCCGTACGCCGCCGAGCGCCCGGCCCTGGTCGCCGAACGCACCCGCCTGTTCGGCAACCTCCTCAAGATCCCCTTCACCCGCGCCGAGTACCGCCTCCAGACCCTCACCCCACGGCCCGAGGACTCCGCCGGGACGCGGCGCACCAGCTCGGTCACGGTCGTCTTCAGCCACCAGATCGCGGGCGTCGACGTGGCGCCGATCGCGGAGACGTACCGCTGGACGATCACGCGCGAGGCGCCCGGCGCACCGCTGCGGGTCACCGAGGTCGACGGCGGTGCCGAGGGCGGGCGCGGCGGCTCGACGTACCCCGCGCCCTGGGACTCGGCCGAACTCGTCGTCGTGGACAAGCCGCACGTCCTGCTCCTCGCCGCGAAGCAGCACCAGGCGAAGGCCGCGACCTGGGCGAGCCGCGCCGAGACCGCGGCCACCCGCAACATCGCGGCATGGAAGGGCGCGGAGAAGACGCCGGGCCGCTTCCTGGTGTTCCTCACCCCCGACCGCGCGTCGTTCGAGAAGGTGCGGGGCGGCGACAGCGTCACCACCAACGCCATCGGCGTGTGCCTCTCACTGCCCGCCGACCCCAGCGGAAAGACCCCGCAGACACCGGACTTCGCGGGCAGCCGCATCTACGTCGACTCCACGTCCGAGGACATCACCGACGGCGCGGCCGACGACGCGATAGCGATCTTCCGGCACGAGATGGGCCACGCCATGATGGCGACGTTCCAGAACCGCGCCGCAGGGACGCCGCCGCTGTGGGTGGCCGAGGGGTTCGCCGGCTACCTGGAATGGAGCGACCGGTCGCTCGACCGCTGGTACGTGCCGCCCGCCCGCGAACTGGTCCGCTCCGGGAAGTTCCCCGGCAAGCTGCCGACGGATGCGGAGATCTACTCCGCCGACCCCAAGACGAGTGCGTCCGGCTACCACTTCGCGATGCTGTCAATTCGGTATATCTCGGACAAGCACGGCGCGGCCAAGGCCTACGAGTTCGTCATCGCCGTGTACCGCGACCCGCGCCCCGCGGCGGTCGACGCGGCACTCAAAACCGCCACCGGCCTCGACCGCGGCGCGTTCGAGGCGAAGTGGGCGCAGTACGTCAAGACCAAGGCGGGGTGACCGACCGGATGACGACGTGGCCGACGGACAAGGTGACGAGAGTGTACGAAGGGGACGGATTCCCCGGGCCGGTGCGTACCCGGATATCCTCACGCTGCACCCGCACGGGTGACGCCGACAGCGGAGCGCGGGGATGACCATGGACGACAGCGCGCCTCGGCCCAGTGCCGAGGAGCCTGCGGGCGGGGGACCGGACCATCCGGCCGACGCCCGCACCTCCGTGCCGCCCCCTCAGATACGCGGGACCCTGATCGAGGCCGCGACCCCGCAGTGGTCCGCGCAGAATCCGTACGACGCGGTCCAGGACGGCGGAACGCCTGCCGCCGCCCCCGGCCCGACGGCTGCCCCGGCCGCCCCCGGAGTCCCGGCGCCGCGCTCCGCGTTCGGCCCCGCGGGCCTCTTCGGTGCCTTCGACCCGCTCGACCCGCTCGACCCGCTCAACACGGTCAACCGATACGACGCGGGAGCCGCCGGCACCTCCGGGTACGTCCCCCGGCGCAGCCCGCTCGACCCCCTCGGCCTGTGGCCGCACGCCGTCGCCGACCCGCGCCGCGACCGGCACACCGCGGCCATAGTCGTGTGCTCGCTGCTCGCCGCCGTCGTGACCCTGGTCGCCGCGATCACCCAGGTCCCGGACCGCACCGGTGAGGCCAGAGCCGCCGCCGACGCGGGCGTCGCCACGCAGCCCGGCACCGTGGCCCCGTCCGAGGAACCCCCCGACCCGGGCGACAAGAACCCCGGCGACGACGGCCAGGACGCCGACGGCGGAAGCGGCGGCGGCGACGGCGCCGAGGACGACCCCAAGCAGGACACCGGGACCCCGAGCGCGCCGCCCACCTCGGACCCGGACCTCAAGGGCCCGAGCGCCTCCGCGGCCCAGCGCACCACTGTGCTGAACCGGGCGCGTACGCTCACCGCCGCCCGCACCTCCGCGCTCGCCGCGAACAACGTCGACGCGTTCCTCACCCCGGTCGACAAGAACAACAAGGCCTTCGTCGACGCCGAGCGCCGCCTGTTCACCAACCTCACGATGGTCCCGTTCGACGAGACCCGATGGTCGGCCGACGAAGTGAGCGACGCGCGCAACGACTCCGGCTCCTCGGCGGCGTGGCCCGTCACCGCCACCGTCGGGGTCGACTTCCGGCACAAGATCAGCAACGTCGACGTGCTCCCGGTCGTCGAACGCTACGTGTGGACGCTGCGCTGCGCGAGCGCGTCCGACCCGTGCACCCTCACCCAGGTCTCCGGGGCCCGCGACAGCAACATCTCCGGCCCGGCCGGCTACCCCGCGCCCTGGGACGTCTGGGAACTCGCCGTGGAACGCCGCCCCCACGTCATCGTGCTCGGCCCCAGCGCGAGCGCCGCGGACCTGCGCGTCCGCGCCGACGAGGCGGAGGCCGCCGCCGCGTACGACCTCGCGAACTGGACCGGACCGGAGGGCGCGTCCCCGGGCTTCGTCATCACCCTCACGCGCGAACGCACGACGTTCGAGAAGCTCTACAGCCGCGAATCGCCCGGCGACTGGGCGGCCGGGTTCGCGCTGCCGCTGAGCGCGGCGGACGACAGCCGCGCCATAGGCGGCAGCCGCGTCGTCATCGACCTCGACGAGATGGACCAGGACCGCGAGTTCTCGCGCATCATCCTGCGCCACGAGATGGTCCACGCCCTGCTCGACCCGCTGACCCGCGCCGACTACGACCAGATACCCCTGTGGGCCGCGGAAGGGTTCGCCGACTGGGTGGCGCAGGCCGACCGGTCCATAGCGGACAGCTACGAGGCGCGCGGGGTCGGCGCGCAGATCAAGGACGGCAAGTTCACCGGCACACTGCCGGACGACGAGGACTTCGCGTCCGAGGACGAGAAGGTCATCGACGCCGCGTACAACCAGTCGCACTTGGCGGTCCGCTACCTCGCCGAAACGTACGGCGCGGACAAGGCCTGCACCTTCATAGCGGACGTCTACATGGGGACCGCGGACGGCGTGGAGTCGGCGATCGAGGCCGCCACCGGGCAGACCCTCTCCCAGTTCGAGAAGGCCTGGGCCGAGTGGACGCGCAAGAACTTCGGCTGAGTGCGCCGACCGGTCGACAGACCGGCCGGCGCGGGTGAGGCCGCCTCACACGGCGACGGCCTCACCGAACCACGCCTGCTGCTCGGCGGTCACGCCGAACGCCAGCACCAAGGCGCGTGAGCCGGACGGCTCGTACGGCTGGAAGAGCAGGCGCATCCCCGCCTCCTCCGGCGTCCGGTCGGCCTTGCGCTGGTTGTCCGCCCCGCACGCCGCCACCGTGTTCAGCCACGAGTCGGCACCGCCGCGCGACTTCGGCCGCACGTGGTCGACCGTCGTCGCCCGCCCGCCGCAGTACGCGCACCTGCGCCCGTCCCGCTGCAGCACGCCCCGCTTCGACCAGGCCACCCGTTGTCGGAACGGCACGCGGACGTAGCGGAGCAACCTGATGACGCGGGGAACCGGCAGCTCGAGCGCCGCCGCACGGATGACCCGGCCCGGCTCGACATCCTCGACCACGGCCTTCTCCTGCAACACCAACACCAGCGCGCGACGGAACGACACCGTCGCAAGCGGCTGGTACGTAGCGTTCAGCACCAACGTGTCCCGCATGCGTCCGCCCTCCCTTCAGGGTGGGGACCGCCGCGGACCCGGATGGGGCGACTCGCGACCGGCCGGGCGTACGCCCCGCCGCGATCCGCGCCGCCCGCCCGTGTACCGGGCCGGGGAACGTCGTCAGTTGAGCGGTGGTGCCACGGAGGTCATGCGCGCCTTTCTCGGATCCGGCCGGTCCATCGGCCAGATTGCCCAGCCCGCCGCCGGAGGGCGGCGGGCTGCCACAACTGTGCCCGTGCGGGGATCACCGGGACAACGCAATTACCTGCTGGGCACTGTGACTGCGTTTCCCGGTGCTTCGCACCGGGCTTCTTCGTGCTTCCGCACTGCTGTGCTCCACGAGCTTCTCAGCGCTGGTAGACCGGGGTCACGATCGCGCGCGCGAGCGTGTGGAAGAACAGGTTGAAGCCGACCACCGCGGGCGTCGCGCTCTCGTCGACGTCCAACTTCTCGACACCGACCGCGTGGACGACGAACGCGTACCGGTGCGGGTAGTGGCCCTCGGGCGGCGCGGCACCCACATACCCGGGGAAGCCCGCGTCGTTGCGCACCTGCAAGGCACCCTCCGGGAGCCCCTTGCCGTCCTGCGCACCCGCGCCGGCCGCGAGCTCCGTCACCGAGCCCGGGATGTTCACGGCGGACCAGTGCCAGAACCCGCTGCCGGTCGGCGCGTCGGGGTCGAAGCAGGTCACCGCGAAGCTCTTCGTCCCGGCCGGGAAACCGGACCAGGACAACTGCGGCGACTTGTCCTCGCCTCCCGCCCCCATCACGCCGCTCACCTGCGGGGACGACAGCGTCACGCCGTCCGAGACGTCCGTGCTCGTCACCGTGAACCACGGCTTCTCCGGCAGGAATTCGTACGGCAGCGGCGGCATCTTCGGATCCGACACGACGGGCTCCTCCATCTCCGGGCCGACCGCGGCCGGCCACGATTCCCCGGGCACCGCGGCGACGACGCGCACCCCGCGGCCGCACGCACCCGGCACGTATGAGCCGACCCTACGCGGTCGCGCGCCGCACTCGGTGCGGATCTTCTCTCGGCCCCGAACGCTCGCGCGGGTATTCTCCCGCCACCGGCGGAGCAGCACCCGGCAACGACCACCACGCGAGGGGAGCGGCGCCCGTGGCGCAGGTACGAACGAGCACGGGGCACGCCGCCGCACCCGGCCGCCGCCGCGACTCCCGTGCCACCCGCGTCACCGTGACGCTGATGCTGCTGCTCCTCCTGCTCGCCGCGGTCATCGCCTACGGCGCCGCGCGCGACCGCAAGGACGAGGCATCCTCCCCGGCCCCCGCGACCTCCGCCGCCCCGCCGAGCCCCACACCGCCCGCGACCGCACCCGTCACACCCGCCGAACTCGAAGCGCTCGCGGACGCCCGCAGCCGCGCCCTCGCGGAAGGCGACGAGAGCGCCTTCCTCGCCGCACTCGACCCCGCGACCCCCGGCCTCGTCGACGAACAGCGGCGGCTGTTCCGCAACCTGCGGCCGATTCCGTTCGACGAGGCGGTGTACCGCGTCGACGCCACCCGTCCCGCGGACATGCCCGACGCGCTGATCGTCGACGTCTCCTTCGACCACCGCATCTCCAACGCCGACACCGCGACAGTCGGGGAGGGGTACCGGTGGACGGTCGTGCGGCCGGCCCCCGGGGAGGGCCCGCGCATCACCAGCGTGACCGGGACGCCGTACGAAGGGGCCGGCTACCGCTACGCCCGCGACTACCCCGCGCCCTGGGACCGGTCCGAACTCACCGTCGCCCGCCGCCCGCACGTCGTCGTGCTGGCCGAGCAGGGCCTGGCCGACCGCGCGGAACCCCTCGCCGACGCCGCCGAGGCGGCCGCGGTCGCCGACCTCGCGGCGTACAAGGGGCCGAAGGGCACGAGCCCCGGATTCGTGCTGGTGCCGGTGGCGGACCGGCACTCGTTCTACGAGCTGTACGGCGGGCGGGCGGACCAGCACGGAGACGAGTCCGGCCTGACGTACGCCCTGCGCACGTCGGCGACCGCCGGCGCGTCACCGGCCACCGGGCACCCGCAATTCGGCGGCGCCCGCATAGTCGTCGACGTCAACTCCGGCTACTTCACCTCCGGCGACCCCGAACGCGCGGGCGCGCTGCTGCGCCACGAGATGGCCCATGCGCTCATCACACCGCTGCGCACCGAACTCGCCGGGCAGAACCAGCCCGTCTGGGTCGTCGAGGGCTTCGCCGACTGGCTCGCGCTCCGCAATCACCGCGACAACCTGGACACGGAGCTCACGGAGGCCCGGACATATGTGCTGACCGGGCGGTTCGGCGGCGCGTTGCCCACCGACGCCGACCTCTACCAGGCCGATCCGGTGGGCAACGCCGCGTCGTACGAACTCGCGCACCTCGCCGTCCTGCGCATCGAACAACTCGGCGGCACGTCGGCCGTCTACCGGTTCATCGCCGCCGTCTACGCCGACCCGTCGCCGTCCGCGGTCGACACCGCGCTCAAGAGGGCGACCGGACTCGAACGCGCCGACTTCGAGACGGACTGGGCGCAGTACGTCAGGACGCTGTTCGGCGTCCAGTAGCGGCAACCGGGCGACGGGCCGGAACCCGGAACCCGGAACGGAACCCGGGACCCGCCGGCGTCCTAGAGCCAGCCGCGGCGCTGGCCGACCTCGTTGAGCCAGCCGTGCAGGTACGCCGACCAGTCCGTGCCCTCGACCGCACCGTGGTCGATCGTGAAGTGCCGGTACGCGTCGCTGCCCTCGCTGATCAGGCCGCCCTTCTTGTCGACCTCCAGGATCACCTCGGTCGCGTTCTCGTCCGAGATGAACGTCAGCTCGACCTCGTTGATGCGCGAGTACTGCCCCGAGGGCGTGAACTCGATCTCCTGGTAGAAGGGCAGGCGCTGCCGCGTGTTGCGGATGTGGCCCTTCTCCAGGTCCGCGCCCTTGAAGTGGAAGCCGAGGTTGCCGAAGGCGTCGAGGATCGCCGACTGCGCCGGGATCGGGTGCACGTTGACCGGGTCCAGGTCGCCCTTGTCGATCGCCCGGTCGATCTCCAGCTCGGTGCGCACCCCGATGCTGGTGCCGCGCAGCTGCACGCCCCGGAACACCGTCACCGGCGTCTCCCACGGGACCGGCAGCTGGAACTGCACATCGTGCGTGGCGCCCTCGCGCAGCTGGAACCCGCCGCCGACCTGGAGGCGCGCGAAGTCCTGGTTGACCTTGTACTCGCCGTCCTCGGTCTCGACCTCGACGACCGCGCGGAGCTCGACGTACAACCCCTCGATCGTCTGGTCGACCTTGCCGCCCTGGATGCGGATCACACCCTCGGCGACACCGCCCGGCGTCACGTCGGGGCGGTAGAGCTCGGTCTCCACCGACGCCCCGCCGGCCCCCATGCTCGCCATGAACTTCTTGAACACCATGGATGCTCCCTGGCCTACGCGTGATCGTGATGACTCCCCGTCGCCGTAGAGTCTGGCCCATGCCACCCGCCCCCCGTAGGGCTCTGCCCCGATCCTTCTTCGACCGGCCGGTCCTGGACGTCGCGCCCGACCTGCTGGGACGGCTGCTGGTGCACGAGACCGACGACGGCCGTACCGTGCTGCGGATCACCGAGGTGGAGGCGTACAACGGGGTGGACGACCCCGGATCGCACGCGTACCGGGGGCGCACACCGCGCAACAGCGCCATGTTCGGTCCGCCCGGACACCTCTACGTCTATTTCACGTACGGAATGCACTTCTGCGTCAACGTCGTCTGCGGACCTGACGGCAAAGCTTCGGCGGTGCTGCTGCGGGCCGGGGAGATCGTCGAGGGTGCCGGCCTCGCGCGTACGCGGCGGCCGGGCGCGAAGCGCGACACCGAACTGGCGCAGGGGCCCGCGCGGCTGACGGTCGCGCTCGGTATAGGACGCGAGCACGACGGGGTCGACGCATGTGCGGCGGGGACGGCGTTCCGGCTGCTCCGCGGGACGCCGCTGGAGCCTGGCATGATCCGTAGCGGGCCGCGTACCGGTGTCTCGGGCGACGGCGGGGACGGCGCGCGGTATCCGTGGCGGTTCTACGCGGCGGAGGACCGGACGGTGAGCCCGTACCGGGCCCACGTGCCGCGGGTGCGCCGGAATCCGGTTCGCGTGGCGGCCGACCCGTCGGGCACGCTGTAGGCGGCGCACCCCACGCTTGCAAGAGTTGCCGTCAAGAGTCGCACCAAGAGTTGCCGTCAAGAGGACAAGAGGAGACGAGCCGTCGTGACCGACATCGTGGACGACCTGAGGTGGCGGGGGCTGATCGCCCAGACCACCGACGAGGACGCATTGCGCAAGGCGTTCGCGGAGGGTCCCGTGACGGTCTATGCGGGCTTCGACCCCACCGCGGCGAGCCTGCACGTCGGGCACCTGACGATTGTGCTGACCCTGCGGCGCCTCCAGCAGGCGGGGAACCGGCCGATCGCACTGGTCGGCGGGGCGACCGGCCTCATCGGGGACCCGAAGCCGTCCGCCGAGCGCCAGCTCAACGAGGCGTCGACGGTGCGGGAGTGGACCGACCGCATCCGCGGGCAGCTCAGCGCGTTCCTCGACTTCGAGGGTGACGCGCCGACCACCGCCCTCATGGCGAACAACTTCGACTGGACGCACGACCTCAGCGCCATCGACCTGCTGCGCGACATCGGCAAGCACTTCAGCATCAACCAGATGCTCGCGCGCGACACGGTCAAGTCACGGCTCGGCGGCGAAGGCATGTCGTACACCGAGTTCAGCTACGTGCTCCTCCAGTCGAACGACTTCCTGGAGCTCTACCGCCGGCACGGCTGCACGATGCAGATCGGCGGCAGCGACCAGTGGGGCAACATCACCGCGGGTCTGGACCTGATCCGCCGGGTGACCGCGAACCAGCCGCACGGTTCGGCGCACGGGCTGACCGCCAACCTGCTGACCAAGGCCGACGGCACGAAGTTCGGAAAGACCGAGGGGGGTGCGGTGTGGCTCGACCCCGAGCTGACCACGCCGTACGCCTTCTACCAGTTCTGGCTCAACTCGGACGACCGCGACGTGTCCCGCTACCTGCGGACCTTCAGCTTCCGGTCGCACGAGGAGATCGAGGAACTGGAGCTCGCCGCCGCCGAACGGCCGGCGGCGCGGGCGGCGCAGCGGGCCCTCGCGGAGGAGCTGACCACGATGGTCCACGGCGCGGACCAGTGCGCGGCGGCCGTCGAGGCGAGCAAGGCACTGTTCGGCCAGGGAGACCTCGCGGTGCTGGACGCCGCGACGCTGGCGGCCGCGGTCGCCGAACTGCCGTCGGCGCAGGTCGCCGAGCTGCCGAGTGTGGTGGACGCGCTGGTCGCGACCGAACTGGTCGCCAGCAAGTCGGCGGCGCGGCGCACCATCAAGGAGGGCGGTGCGTACGTGAACAACGTGAAGGTGACCGGTGAGGACGCGGTCCTGACCGAGTCCGACCTGCTGCACGGCCGCTGGGCGCTGCTGCGTCGCGGCAAGCGCAACCTCGGCGCCCTTGTGGTGGCCGGCGGGGCGATCGGTGGGGCGGCCGGCGAAGTGGGCTGACCTGCACGGGACTTCGTACGTGATCAAGCCCGGCCCGCGAACGTCAGGACGAGTTCGCGGGCCGGGCTTGACTCGTCTCGCGGACTCGTCTAATGTCTTCCAAGTCGCTCGTTCGGGAGATCCGGACAGATGCGCCCTCCGTGAACCCCCTTCTAGTGCAGCATGCTTCGTCATGCGCCTGAAGCCGGTGCGCGTCCGTGGCGCGATGGCCGGTCCCGCAGCGACCATCACATCGAAGCGAATCGAACGGAATCGTTCAACGATTTCCGTGCGCGTTTCTTTGTGCTGCCCGAATTTGTTTTCGCGTGCGTTTAGGCAATCGCGGGAAGTGGTTCGGAACCCCGCGGAAACCTGCTACGGTGGATGCATCGAGAACGCCGGATGCGCGGCTTGCTCAAAGGCTCGGAACACGAGTTGAGAGTGGGAAAACGGATCTGGTAGGCTCGAAGAGCAGAAAGAAAAGCGAAACACAGCAGGACCTGAAAAACAGTAACACCGAAGAGCGTAACGCCCGGAGAGACCGGTGAAAGGGTCTCAAAGGAAGCGTCCGTTCCTTGAGAACTCAACAGCGTGCCAAAAGTCAACGCCAAATAACAACCCCGGCGTTCACTGTCCGGTCCATCATTCGGTGGGTCGGGGGTGTTCGTAGGGATTCCTTTGGTACAAAATCCTCCGGCTCTGTCAGCGCCGGGGGTCACAGACAGGACGCATGCGCCGGTCGGATCATTCCTCCGACGGAGCGCGGCTCCTCCTTGTGTTGACCGGATTACCGGTAGACATCTATGGAGAGTTTGATCCTGGCTCAGGACGAACGCTGGCGGCGTGCTTAACACATGCAAGTCGAGCGGTGAAGCCCTTCGGGGTGGATCAGCGGCGAACGGGTGAGTAACACGTGGATAATCTGCCCTGCACTCTGGGATAAGCCCGGGAAACTGGGTCTAATACCGGATAACACTCCTTACCGCATGGTGGGGGGTTGAAAGTTCCGGCGGTGCAGGATGAATCCGCGGCCTATCAGCTTGTTGGTGGGGTAGTGGCCTACCAAGGCGACGACGGGTAGCCGGCCTGAGAGGGCGACCGGCCACACTGGGACTGAGACACGGCCCAGACTCCTACGGGAGGCAGCAGTGGGGAATATTGCGCAATGGGCGAAAGCCTGACGCAGCGACGCCGCGTGAGGGATGACGGCCTTCGGGTTGTAAACCTCTTTCAGCAGGGAAGAAGCGAAAGTGACGGTACCTGCAGAAGAAGCACCGGCTAACTACGTGCCAGCAGCCGCGGTAATACGTAGGGTGCGAGCGTTGTCCGGAATTATTGGGCGTAAAGAGCTCGTAGGCGGCCTGTCACGTCGGATGTGAAAACCCGGGGCTCAACCCCGGGCCTGCATTCGATACGGGCAGGCTAGAGTTCGGCAGGGGAGACTGGAATTCCTGGTGTAGCGGTGAAATGCGCAGATATCAGGAGGAACACCGGTGGCGAAGGCGGGTCTCTGGGCCGATACTGACGCTGAGGAGCGAAAGCGTGGGGAGCGAACAGGATTAGATACCCTGGTAGTCCACGCCGTAAACGTTGGGCACTAGGTGTGGGCGACATTCCACGTTGTCCGTGCCGCAGCTAACGCATTAAGTGCCCCGCCTGGGGAGTACGGCCGCAAGGCTAAAACTCAAAGGAATTGACGGGGGCCCGCACAAGCGGCGGAGCATGTGGCTTAATTCGACGCAACGCGAAGAACCTTACCAAGGCTTGACATCGCCGGAAAACTCGCAGAGATGCGGGGTCCTTTTGGGCCGGTGACAGGTGGTGCATGGCTGTCGTCAGCTCGTGTCGTGAGATGTTGGGTTAAGTCCCGCAACGAGCGCAACCCTCGTTCTGTGTTGCCAGCATGCCCTTCGGGGCGATGGGGACTCACAGGAGACTGCCGGGGTCAACTCGGAGGAAGGTGGGGACGACGTCAAGTCATCATGCCCCTTATGTCTTGGGCTGCACACGTGCTACAATGGCCGGTACAATGGGCTGCGATACCGCGAGGTGGAGCGAATCCCAAAAAGCCGGTCTCAGTTCGGATTGGGGTCTGCAACTCGACCCCATGAAGTCGGAGTCGCTAGTAATCGCAGATCAGCATTGCTGCGGTGAATACGTTCCCGGGCCTTGTACACACCGCCCGTCACGTCACGAAAGTCGGTAACACCCGAAGCCGGTGGCCCAACCCTTGTGGGGGGAGCCGTCGAAGGTGGGACCAGCGATTGGGACGAAGTCGTAACAAGGTAGCCGTACCGGAAGGTGCGGCTGGATCACCTCCTTTCTAAGGAGCACAGTTCCATGCCAGACCCGAATGTGGTCTGGGTGGCAGCTCAAGGGTGGAACGTTGACTATTCGGCGGTCGCTGCTGCGGCCGGCCCCAGTACTGCTCCTCGGAGCGTGGAACGGGTCGGAACCAAGGCGGGGGTCGTCGGGCACGTTGTTGGGTCCTGAGGGAACGGACCCGGTGGCCCCTTCCGTCCAGTCGTGGACGGCGGGGGCCCTGGTACGTCTCCCCTCTGGATCGCCGGTTTCAGCCGGCCGTTTGAACCGTCAGCCCTGTGGGGTTGGTAGGCAGCGGTGTGAGGCTGTTGTTTCCGGTTGTTGTTTGAGAACTGCACAGTGGACGCGAGCATCTGTGGCCAAGTTAGTAAGGGCGCACGGTGGATGCCTAGGCACCAGGAACCGATGAAGGACGTGGGAGGCCGCGATAGGCCCCGGGGAGCTGTCAACCGAGCTGTGATCCGGGGGTGTCCGAATGGGGAAACCCGGCAGTCGTCATGGGCTGTCACCCGCACCTGAATGTATAGGGTGTGTGGAGGGAACGCGGGGAAGTGAAACATCTCAGTACCCGCAGGAAGAGAAAACAACCGTGATTCCGCGAGTAGTGGCGAGCGAAAGCGGATGAGGCTAAACCGAGTAGGTGTGATACCCGGCAGGGGTTGCTTATTCGGGGTCGTGGGACGGCACTTCAGTTGTCTGCCGGCAACTGGGCGAGTCAGAAACCGTATGGGTAGTCGAAGGACATGCGAAAGGTCCGGCGTAGAGGGTAAGACCCCCGTAGACGAAATCTGTACGGCTTGCTTGTGTTGTTCCCAAGTAGCACGGGGCCCGAGAAATCCCGTGTGAATCTGGCGGGACCACCCGCTAAGCCTAAATATTCCCTGGTGACCGATAGCGGACTAGTACCGTGAGGGAAAGGTGAAAAGTACCCCGGGAGGGGAGTGAAATAGTACCTGAAACCGTGTGCCTACAAGCCGTGGGAGCGTCGCCATCCGGGTTTTGTCTCGGGTGGTCGTGACTGCGTGCCTTTTGAAGAATGAGCCTGCGAGTTTGCGGTGTGTGGCGAGGTTAACCCGTGTGGGGTAGCCGTAGCGAAAGCGAGTCCGAATAGGGCGACATAGTCGCGCGCCCAAGACCCGAAGCGGAGTGATCTAGCCATGGGCAGGGTGAAGCGGAGGTAAGACTTCGTGGAGGCCCGAACCCACCAGGGTTGAAAACCTGGGGGATGACCTGTGGTTAGGGGTGAAAGGCCAATCAAACTCCGTGATAGCTGGTTCTCCCCGAAATGCATTTAGGTGCAGCGTCGTGTGTTTCTTGCCGGAGGTAGAGCACTGGATGGTTGATGGGCCTCACCGGGTTACTGAGATCAGCCAAACTCCGAATGCCGGTAAGTGAGAGCGCGGCAGTGAGACTGCGGGGGATAAGCTCCGTGGTCGAGAGGGAAACAGCCCAGAGCACCGACTAAGGCCCCCAAGCGTGCGCTAAGTGGGAAAGGATGTGGAGTCGCAGAGACAACCAGGAGGTTGGCTTAGAAGCAGCCACCCTTGAAAGAGTGCGTAATAGCTCACTGGTCAAGTGATTCCGCGCCGATAATGTAGCGGGGCTCAAGCGCACCGCCGAAGTCGTGTCATTCGTGCACAAGCCAAGCCTTCGTGGTTCAGGCGCACGGATGGGTAGGGGAGCGTCGTGCAGCGAGTGAAGCCGCGGTGGAAACCAGTGGTGGACGCTGCACGAGTGAGAATGCAGGCATGAGTAGCGAATCACACGTGAGAAACGTGTGCGCCGGATGACCAAGGGTTCCTGGGGCAGGCTAATCCGCCCAGGGTAAGTCGGGACCTAAGGCGAGGCCGACAGGCGTAGTCGATGGACAACGGGTTGATATTCCCGTACCCGCTACGATGCGCCAGCGCTGAACCTCGTGATGCTAAGGCCGTGAAGCCCCCATCTTAGTCTTCGGACGACGGTGGACGGTGGAGCCGCCGGCCCAAGCGGGTAGTAGGTGAGCGATGGGGTGACGCAGGAAGGTAGTCCAGCCCGGGCGGTGGTTGTCCCGGGGTAAGGGTGTAGGGCGTGGTGTAGGCAAATCCGCACCGCACATAGCCTGAGACCTGATGCCGACCCGATTGAGGGGAAGTGGATGATCCTATGCTGCCGAGAAAAGCCTCTAGCGAGTGTCGTGGCGGCCCGTACCCCAAACCGACTCAGGTGGTCAGGTAGAGAATACTAAGGCGTTCGGGTGAACTGTGGTTAAGGAACTCGGCAAAATGCCCCCGTAACTTCGGGAGAAGGGGGGCCAGCTCTGGTGCGGGGATTTACTCTCCAAGCTGGGGGTGGCCGCAGAGACCAGCGAGAAGCGACTGTTTACTAAAAACACAGGTCCGTGCGAAGTCGTAAGACGATGTATACGGACTGACGCCTGCCCGGTGCTGGAACGTTAAGGGGACCGGTTAGTCCGCAAGGGCGAAGCTGAGAACTTAAGCGCCAGTAAACGGCGGTGGTAACTATAACCATCCTAAGGTAGCGAAATTCCTTGTCGGGTAAGTTCCGACCTGCACGAATGGCGTAACGACTTCTCGACTGTCTCAACCACAGGCCCGGTGAAATTGCACTACGAGTAAAGATGCTCGTTTCGCGCAGCAGGACGGAAAGACCCCGGGACCTTTACTACAGCTTGATATTGGTGTTCGGTTCGGCTTGTGTAGGATAGGTGGGAGCCGGTGATCCCGTGACGCCAGTCATGTGGGGAGGCGACGTTGAAATACCACTCTGGTCGTGCTGGATGTCTAACCTGGGTCCGTGATCCGGATCAGGGACAGTGTCTGGTGGGTAGTTTAACTGGGGCGGTTGCCTCCTAAAGGGTAACGGAGGCGCCCAAAGGTTCCCTCAGCCTGGTTGGCAATCAGGTGTCGAGTGTAAGTGCACAAGGGAGCTTGACTGTGAGACCGACGGGTCGAGCAGGTGCGAAAGCAGGGACTAGTGATCCGGCGGTGGCTTGTGGAAGCGCCGTCGCTCAACGGATAAAAGGTACCCCGGGGATAACAGGCTGATCTTCCCCAAGAGTCCATATCGACGGGATGGTTTGGCACCTCGATGTCGGCTCGTCGCATCCTGGGGCTGGAGTAGGTCCCAAGGGTTGGGCTGTTCGCCCATTAAAGCGGTACGCGAGCTGGGTTTAGAACGTCGTGAGACAGTTCGGTCCCTATCCGCTGTGCGCGTAGGAGTCTTGAGAAGGGCTGTCCCTAGTACGAGAGGACCGGGATGGACGAACCTCTGGTGTGCCAGTTGTCCTGCCAAGGGCACGGCTGGTTGGCTACGTTCGGGAGGGATAACCGCTGAAAGCATCTAAGCGGGAAGCCTGCTTCGAGATGAGGGCTCCCACAGGGTTGACCTGGTAAGGCCCCCGGTAGACGACCGGGTTGATAGGCCGGATGTGGAAGCACAGTAATGTGTGGAGCTGACCGGTACTAATAGGCCGAGGACTTGTCCTCAGATGCTCGCGTCCACTGTGTGGTTCCCGGACCGCAACCGGTTTCGGTGTGAACCACAGTTGAGAATTTCATACAGTCAATGATTGTGGCTGGGAAGTCTCGGCACACACACCACTGATGGTTGTTTGTGTGTTCGATGGTTTTCCGGTGGTCTTGGCGAAGAGGAAACGCCCGGTCCCATTCCGAACCCGGAAGCTAAGCTCTTCAGCGCCGATGGTACTGCACTCGAAGGGGTGTGGGAGAGTAGGACGCCGCCGGAATTTACTTACAAGTAAGGGGTTCCACCGCTCGGTGGAACCCCTTACTTGCGTTTGCAGGTCTTTTTTCCGTCCCGTAGGAATTTCCACCGGCGCCGGCAGCATGCGCCCGCCGGGTGCGCCGGGCCTCTTCCGGTGCGGGACAATGGGGGTCGCGGCCGTGGTGACGGCCACGCCCGATCGATGATCCGAGGAGTCAAACCCATGTCCAATCCCTCTGAGGGGCGACCGCATCGCCGTTCCGGTGGTTCGCAGAACTCGGGGGGTGCCGGCCGGCGCGGACCTGGTGGCGGCGGACGATTCTCGGGCGGAGGATCCGCGGGCGGTGGCGACCGTCGGCCGCCGTTCCGCAATGACAACGGTGGTTCGCGTGAAGGCGGCGAACGTCGGCCGTACCAGCCGCGGGACGACCGCGGGGGCAACGGCGGCAATTCATCCGCAGGGCGCGACGACCGGCGTCCGTCCTATGGGCAGCGTGAGGGCGGCGACCGGCGTCCTCCGTACAACCGTGAAGGTGGCGGCAGTGGCGGCGGCGATCGTCGTCCGCCCTCCAACCGTGAGGGCGGCGACCGGCGTCCGCCGTTCAACCGCGACGACCGGGGCGGGCGTGACGACCGCCGTCCGTCCTACGGCGACCGCGACCGTCAGAGTGGTGGCGGCGCCGGTGGCGGGGACCGTCGTCCGTTCCAGCGTGACAACCGTGACGACCGTGGTGGGGAGCGTCGTTCGTTCCCGCCGCGCGACGACCGACGCCCGTCGTCTGGTGACCGCGGCGGAGACCGCGACCGGCGCCCGTCCTACGGCGACCGGGGTGGCGACCGTGACCGGCGTCCCTCGTACGGCGATCGGGACCGTCAAGGCGGCAGCGGCAGCGGCAGTGGTGGCGAGCGCCGCTCGTACCCGCCGCGTGACGACCGCCGCCCCTCCTACGGCGACCGCGACCGCCAGAGTGGTGGCGGCGCCGGTGGCGGCGACCGTCGTCCCTTCCAGCGTGACAACCGTGACGACCGTGGCGGCGAGCGTCGTTCGTTCCCGCCGCGCGACGACCGACGCCCGTCGTCTGGTGACCGCGGCGGAGACCGCGACCGGCGCCCGTCCTACGGCGACCGGGGTGGCGACCGTGACCGGCGTCCCTCGTACGGGGACCGGGACCGGCAGGGCGGCAGCGGCAGTGGTGGCGGCGAGCGTCGCTCGTACCCGCCGCGTGACGACCGCCGCCCCTCCTACGGCGACCGCGACCGCCAGAGTGGTGGCGGCGCCGGTGGCGGCGACCGTCGTCCCTTCCAGCGTGACAACCGCGACGACCGTGGCGGCCGCGACACCCGTGGTGGTGGCGGCGACCGCCGTCCGTTCAGCCAGGGCCGCGACGACCGCGCCGGCGGCCGCGACGACCGGCGCCCGTCGTACGGCGACCGTGACCGCGGAAACCGCCCGGCGCAGTCCGGCGGACGCGACGACCGGCGCCCGTACCAGCAGCGTGACGACCGCCGTCCGTCCTACGGGGACCGTGCGCCCGACCGGGGAGCCAACCGGGGAGCTGACCGGGGCACCGACCGTGGGCCCGAGCGCGGTGGAGACCGTGACCGGCGTCCGTCGTACGGCGAGCGGGGCGGGGATCGGGATCGCCGTCCCTCCTCGTACGCGGACCGGGACCGTCAGGGCGGTGGCACTGGTGGCACCGGAGGTACCGGCGGCGGCGAGCGTCGCTCGTTCACCCGGGACCGTGACGACCGTGGTGGCGAGCGTCGTACGTTCCAGCCGCGTGACGACCGGCGTCCCTCTTACGGCGACCGCGGCGGAGATCGTGACCGGCGCCCGTCGTACGGCGACCGTGACCGCGGCGACCGCGGCAACCGTCGTCCGTTCCAGCACGACGAGCGCGAGCGCCGCGACGGCCCGCCCATCGACCGGCTGCCGATCCCGCTGGACGTCACCGGTGAGGAACTGGACTCCGTCGCTCGCCGCGAGCTGATGAGCCTTCCGAAGACCCTGGCCGACGACGTCGCGAAGAACCTGGTGATGACGGGCCGCCTCGTGGACGAGGACCCCGAGCAGGCGTACCTCTACTCGCGCGTGGCACTGCGGCTCGCGTCGCGGGTCGCGGCGGTGCGTGAGGCGGCGGGGATCGCCGCGTACATGACGGGCCGCTACACCGAGGCGCTGTCCGAGCTGCGGGCCGCGCGGCGGATGACGGGTTCGGCTGAGCACTGGGCGGTCATGGCCGACTGCGAGCGCGGACTCGGACGTCCCGAGCGGGCGCTCCAGATGGCCGGTGCGCCCGAGGTCGAGGAACTCGACAAGGCCGCGCAGATCGAACTGCGCATCGTGGCCGCCGGCGCGCGCCGCGACATGGGCCAGCTCGACGCGGCCGTCGTCACGCTCCAGGTGCCCGAGCTGAACGCGCAGGGGACGAAGGAGTGGACGGCGCGACTGCGGTACGCGTACGCCGACGCGCTCTTCGAGGTCGGGCGCGAGGACGAGGCACGCGAGTGGTTCGCGCGTGCGGCGGACTCGGACGTCGACGGCTCGACGGGGGCCGCGCAGCGGCTCGCGGAGCTGGACGGCCTCGAGTTCGTGGACGCGTACGACCCCGAACTCGACGACGTCGACGAGGAGATCGACGAGATCGAGGCGTCGCGTGGCAATCGCGCCGACCGCGACTCCGGTCGTGACAGCCGTCGTGCCGCGGATGACGTACGGGACGAGGACGCGCGCGAGATCGACGTCTTCGCGGACGACGACCTCGACGATGACGACGACCTTGACGCCGACGACCTCGCCGACGCCGACGCCGACGACGCCGAGGACGAGGACGAGGACGACGCCGACGAGGACGAGGACGAGGCAGAGGACGCGGACGAGGAAGACGACGAGGAAGACGACGACGAGGACGACGAGGATGTCGCCGAGGCGGCTGACTCCGAGCCCGACTCCGACGCGGACGCCGCCGCCGACAAGCGCGACTGAGGCGCAACGCGCGGCAGCCAAGCGATAGACGGGCGAGTGGCCCGGCACCGGACTCCCGGTGCCGGGCCACTCGCCTTTTGTCGTTGCGCTCCGCAGTACGTCAGGTCGACGTCCCGACGCCAGTGGTCACCGTCAGCTTGGCCGTTGCCGCGCGTCCACTGGTCGCGCCTGTCGCCTTGACGGTCGACGTGCCGGACGTGTCGCCCGCGTACTCGGTGACCGTGACCTTCCCGGAGGAGTCGGCAGTCGCCACCGCCACGGTGCCCGCCGAGACGCCGGTGCGGGTGATCTCGACGTCCTCGCCTGCCTTGAACCCGGACAGGACGATGTCGACGTCGCCGCCGACCGCGACGGTCGCCGGGCGCAGGGTCATCGTGGCGGTGGGCGCCCGGGTGCTCGGCGACGAGCCGCCGCCCTTGACCGTCAGCGCGGCCTCTGCCGTGGTGCCGCTGTCGGCGCCCTTCGCCTGGAGGGTGTAGGTGCCCGGCCCCTGGTCGTCGGTGACCTTGAGCGTCGCGGTGCCGGTGTCGTCGGCTTCGGCCTGGCCCAGCTTGGCGGGGGCGTCTCCGGTACGGGTGAACACCACGCTCTCGCCGGGCTCGAAGCCGGTGGCCTTCGCGGTGAACGGGCCGCCGTCCGCGACCGAAGCGGGGGCGAGCGCGAGTTGCGGTCCGCCGGGCGTCCCGCCGGACTCGGTCGACGTCGGCTCGATGTCCTCCGGCTTGGCCACGGTCAGTTCGGCGCTCGCGGTCAGGCCGCTCTCGGTGCCGTGCGCGTACACGGTCTTGTCGCCGGGCTTGGTGTCGGCGTCCGTGGTGATTGCCGCGGTGGCCGTGCCGCTCTCGTCCGCGGTGGCCACGGCGTACGGCTTGTCCTTTGCGTCCCCCGCGTCCTTCGGGCCGAAGCGGACGGTCTCACCAGGGCGGAAGTTCGACGCCGTGGCCTCGTAGCCCGCGCCCGGGGCGACCTCTGCCACCGAGAGCATCAGGTCGGGTTCCGGGACGATCTTCGCGCCGGCCTGGTCCGCGTCACCGGTGCTGCCCTGCGGCCGCTCGATGCTGGTGTCGTCGGCGACGTCCAGGTTCGTGAGCTTGAAGGTCGCGACCTCTTCCTTGACCGGCGTGACCTTGCGGACCTTGTCCGGGCGGTAGCGGCCCTTCCATTTCGGGTCGCTGATCTTGACCTCGATATTCTCGATCTTCGTTTTGGTGGTACCCAGCGGATTGCCGCAGTTGCATTTCACCGCGGGCAGGCCGTTCGCCCGGACGAGGACCGCCATTCCGGCGGGCAGCAGCGACTCGTACGGCTTCGCCTTGCCCTTGCTGAACCGGTGGTTCTTGACCAAGGTGTCGAATCGCAGTGTCACCGGGGTCAAGCCGTTGATGAATTCCGGGATTTCGTCGACCGAGATGCCCATGACCCGCGCCCACTCGGTGGCCTTCGCCGCATTGGCGGGGGCGGTCAGAAACGCGATCAACTGCTTCTTGTCGCACACACTCGCCTTCAGCGAGCCGCCGTAGAGTCCGACTTCGTCGCCCTCATGGGAACCGCCCTTGCCGACCGGCGTCACGTCGGTGCGGTCCTGGGCGGTGGCGCGGTCCATGAACGCGTCCGCTCCGGCTACGAGGAGCGCCTCGGCGAGGACCGGGACAAGCTTCTTGGCGCCCTGCGCCAGGAGGGGACCGCAGCCGGACACCGTCATCGCGAGTGCCGCGACGACGGCCGCCAGGGCGGCCAACGGACGGATACCCCGAGGTCCACGTCGAGGTCCTGGCTCGGAATACAGGAAGACTGACACTTCGGAACTCCCCCCACATCGGCCGACGCACCCCCGCGCGGCCGCTGCCACTCCCTATGTCACCAAAGATGCCCGTCCGCAGACGCGCGCGCACCGGAATTTCCTCCACGACTGCGCAACAGATTTGGCACGCTTGTGTGGTCGGGTGTTGCGGCGCGCGAACGCGATGATCGCGGAAGTGGGGAATTCGCGTTCGGGGACGTGGATCCGGAGATGCGGCGCTGATGATCGAATTCGGATGACCGCCAGGTCGGGCGTACGCGCCCGGTTCGGGCAGCACGGGCAGGACCAGGACTAGGACCAGGACTGGTCCAGGACTCAGGACCGCGACCAGGCCCGGAGACGGTGCCGGGGGAGCCGTGTCGATCATGCTGGTGCGGCGCGCGCGGGGCATCTAGTTCACCATGATAACTAGCCCTGACTGATTGGGTGTCAGCCGAGTGCGAACTCGACGCGGCCGGTGATCGTTTCCGGTAGCTTCGCTTCATGGCAACCACGGTTCTGGCTCTGGCTGTTGCCGTCGGCCTGCTGTGGCTGGCCTGGCGCTGCGCGGCGGAGATTCGCGTGGTGCTCCGCCGCCGGGCGGATCGCACGGCAGGGGCGGAGCGCGCAGCGCGGGTCTGGCATGCGTCGCGGTTCGGCGACCGGCCGGAAACCGGGCCGAACGGTGCACCGCGTGAAGTGCCGGCGGTGGACCCGACCGACGCGACCGCGGACGCGGAACTCGTGGAACTGTTGCAGCAGTACGTGCAGGAGGAGGAACGGGGCGCCCGACTGCATCCGGACCCGGAACCGAACATCGTGCGCTTCGGAGTCGTCGGCGCGGTCCTGCTGATCGCCGCCCTGGCCCTGCTGGCCGGCGGGATCTACCTGGTCGCACGCTGACGGTCCGGTGCGCCCTCCGCACCCGCCCGTACCGCGGCCTCCCGGCTCAGTCGAGGGACAGGCTCCTCAGCACCAGGCCGGTGGCCGGCTTCGGGCCGAACGACGTCGACTTGCGCGGCATGCGCACGGACTGCTGGGCGAGTTCGCGTACGACGCCCTCGCTCGTGGGGCGGAGGATGAGCGCGCTGCCCCCGGTGCGCTGCGCCTCCCTTATCGCCGCGACGGCGTCGTGGTGGTACGTGATGTGCGCCGGGTCGTCCGGGACCCGCCAGACGTGGTCGAGCAGCGCCGCGTGCAGGATCGTCGCGTCGAGGGTGCGCCACGCCGCCGGGCGGTCGTACCGGACGGCCTGGTGGAGCAGTTCCGGGTCCGGGTCGGTGAGCAGGTGGAACGTGCCGTCGCCGGTCAGGAGGTACGCCGGGCCCTCCGCGCGTTCGAGCGTCCACAGCACCGACGGCCACGGGTCCTCGACGCGGCGGGACAGGAACGCCCCGGAGCCGGCCGGGCCGTGGGACCGCAGCTCGTCGAGCACGCGCGGCACGGACAGGCCGGGCAGTACGCGGTGGATCGCGCCGACCTGGAGCGGGTAGCGGGCCGTGTCGACGAGCAGCACGAGGCCGCGGTCCCACGCCCCCGCGCCCAGCCCGGTCGCGTGCGCGTCGTTGCGGAGGCGGCGGTAGCCCGCCCAGCGGTGGTGGCCGTCCGCGATCAGCGCCTGACGGGTGGCCAGGTCGGCCGCGATGCCCGCGAGTTCGGCGGGGTCGGTGACGGCCCACAGGCGGTGCTCGGTGCCGTCGGGCGTACGCGTGTCCAGCAGCGGCGGCCCGGTCGTCGCGGCGCGGTCGACGGCGTCCGAGGCGGGGCCGTCGCCGGAGTACGCGAGCAGGATCGGCTCCGGGTTCGCCTGCGTCGCGCGCATCAGCTCGGTGCGGTCGGCGACCGGGCCGGGCATGACGTGCTCGTGCGGCAGCACCGCCGGATTGCCGCCCGGGCCGGTGCCCAGGGAGAGGGCGCCGATCAGGCCGCGCTGGTGGGCGGTGGCGGTGATCTGCTCGTAGACGTACAGGGCGGGCTCGGGGTCGGGGCGCAGGACGCCTTCGCCGAGCCAGGTGCGCAGGGTCACGCCGGCGTGGGCGTACGGGCCCTCGGTGCCGCACGCGTCCGCTCGCGGCAGGACGATGCGGACGATGTTGTGCGGCTCGGCGTCCTCGAGAGGTCCGATTCCGCCGGGTTCGATCACGTCGTACGGCGGCGAGGTGACGAGCGCGAGATCGCCGACCTTGGCGGGGTCGTAGCGCAGCCCTCGGAATGGCGCGAGATCAAGCCCGTTCGTGTCGGCGTGGTCCATGACGGGCATGCTACGTCCATGATCGCGCGGGAGCGCCGGGTTCCCCGGCGGCCGCGGGTCGGGTTGTCGCGCGGGGGTCGCTGCCCGCGCGGCCGCCCCGGCGGCGTCGGGCGCGACGGACGGGAGCGGACGATGACGGGTGGGCCGCAGGAGCAGTTCGGGGGCGGGGCGGGCGAGTCGCGCGGCGGCCCGGATTCGCCGTCCGGGGGAGGGTCTCCGCAGGGTGATGTGTACGACTGGTACCGCCGCGGCCTGGGTCTGCTCGACTCGGGCCACCCCGCCGCGGCGGCCCAGCTGCTGGCGCGTGCGGCGGGGGTGGCGCCGGAGTCGCGGAGCGTACGGGAGGCGCTGGCCCGCGCGCTGTTCGACGCCGGGCGGCACGGCGAGGCGCTGCGCGAGTTCCGGGTGGTCGCGGAGTCGGACCCGGCGGACGACTACGCGCAGTTCGGGTGGGGGCTGTCGGCGGCGCGTGTGGGTGACTTCGAGACCGCGGTGGAGCATTTGGCGCTGGCGGTCGCGATGCGTCCGGGGGCCAAGCACTACCGTGTGGCGCTGACCCAGGCGCGGGCGACGCTGCGTGCGCGGGAGGGTGCGCGCAAGCGCGGCCCCGGGGGTACCGGGGGAATGGGCGATGCGGGCGGAGTTGGCGATGTGGGCGATGTCGGAGGACGGTCGGCGTGAGCGGTGAGGTGGCGGCGGACGGCGGCGCAGGAGCGGCGGGCGGTTCGACCGGTGCGACTCCTGGCGATGGTGCGGTCCACCAGAGGACCCACAAGGGGACGGACAGGGGGACGGCCAAGGGGGTCGACCCGGGGACGGCTCTGGTGCCGGCGGAGGCGTACGACGTCGCGCTCCTCGACCTCGACGGCGTCGTCTACACCGGGCAGAAGGCCGTGCCGCACGCTCCCGAGGCGCTCGAACGGGCGCGTGGGATGGGGATGGCGCTGGCGTACGTCACCAACAACGCGTCGCGTACGCCGGAGGCCGTCGCCGCGCACCTGACCGAGATCGGCGTGCCTGCCGACGCCTCCGACGTGGTGACGTCGGCGCAGGCCGCGGCGCGGCTGGTGGCGGAGCGGTTCCCGGCCGGGTCGCCGGTGCTGGCGGTGGGCGGCGAGGGGCTGGTCGCGGCGTTGCGTGAGCGCGGCCTCGAACCGGTGTCGTCGGCGCAGGACGACCCGGTGGCGGTGGTGCAGGGGTTCGCGCCGACGGTGGACTGGGCCCTGCTGGCGGAGGCGTCGTACGCGGTGGGCGCCGGGGTGCCGTGGTTCGCGTCCAACCTGGACCTGACGATCCCGACCGAGCGGGGCATCGCGCCCGGCAACGGTGCCCTGGTGGGCGTGGTGCGGGCGGCCACGGGGGCCGAGCCGGTCGCGGCGGGCAAGCCGGAACTGCCGCTGCACCGCGAGTCGATGCTGCGTACGGAGGCGAAGCGCCCGCTGGTGGTGGGCGACCGCCTGGACACCGACATCGAGGGCGCGGTGAACGGTGGCGTGGACAGCCTGCTGGTGATGACCGGCGTGACCGACGTGCCGCAGCTGCTGGCCGCGTCGCCGCGGCTGCGTCCGACGTACGTGGCGGCCGATCTGCGGGCGCTGCTGGCCGAGTTGCCGCGCCCGGCCGAGGCCGGGGCCGACGACGGTACCGGGGACGGCGCGTGGGTCTGCGGCGGCTGGACGGCACGTGTCGACAGCGGGCGCCTGGTGCTGGAGGGGGACGGTGAGCCGTACGACGCCCTCCGTGCCGCCTGCGCAACGATCTGGGCCGCGGCCGACGCCGCCGAAGCCGCACCCGTCGACCTCCCCCACGCCGCCAAGTCCCTGACCGCACTGGGCCTGTAGCCCGACCGACCGGGAGCAACCGCGGTCAGCCCACTTGTGGACGTCTACTACCCCGACGGCTACTTCGACGATGACGACGACCTGGAGATCGGCAGATGGAGCCACTCCGAGTTCGCTCCCGTCGATTGGGCTGCCCACCTGATCCGTGCCGACATGATCGACAGGGAACACGTCCTGCGCGGCTTCGGCATCGACGAAGGGGCGGTGTCTCGGAGGTACGACGAGAGCGTCTCCGGGACGCTGTGGCCGCGTATCGAGGTGCCGCACGGGGACGCCACGCTCACCGTCCTGTACCGCAACGACTCCGACGACTTCGGGACGGACTTCTACTGCACGCCGACGGCGTCGGCGAGCCCGATCCGCATCGGCTCCGCAGAGGGGCGCTGCACCTTGCCCGCGTTGAGCTGGGGCGAGCTCGAAAACGTCATGGCGTCGGGCGGATCGGAAGCGGAACGGGCCGCTCGTCCGCTGCTCTTCCTGCCCGCGTGTTGGGACGTCCCCCACGGGAAGCCGGAGGAGCCTGACGAGCCGGGAGAGCCGCATGTTCTCGACCGGGCGCTGCGGGCGGTCGGCGCGGCGGGGGACGTCGAGGGCCTTGTCGAGGCGTTGGCGGGCTGGGGCGGTCCCGGGCAGTGGTACCAGGACGGCGGGGTCTTGGTGTGCGACTCGGAGTGGAGCCCGCGCAATCCGCAGTTGCCGTACGCGCTTTCAGAGGGCGAACTGCGGGCGGTGTCGGAGGCGCTGGCGTACCGTCCCGGGGGTGGGTGAGCCGGGGGCGGGGGTGGTCAGACCAGCTTGCGAAGGGTGAGCAGGTCCTTGAAGGACGCTTCGAGCTTGATGCGGCCGCGGGCCCAGGCGGAGGCGAAGTTGAGGTCGCCGTTGACGAGGGCCAGGAGGTCGTCGCTGGAGGTCTCCAGGCGGATCTGGGCCTTGTCGCGGGTGGGTTCGGTGGTGATGTCGTGCAGTGCGGCGTCGCGCAGGCGGCCGGAGAACGTGGTGTCCAGGTCGGTGATGCGGCAGCTGAGGCTGCGGTCGAGCCGGGCCGCGCGGCCGAGGTCGCCGTCGGCGCCGCCGAGCTTCGCGGAGAGCTGTTCGAGTGCGATGCGGCATTCCTCGACGGTCGCCATATGTGGAGTGTTCCCTTCCGGTCCTCGCCCGCTGCCAGACCGTACCCCAGGTTCCGGGTGCCTACCCCATGTCCCCGATGTCCCCGATCGGCCCGCTGCGCGCGGTCTGCGGGGCGGGGACGCGGTAGCGTCGAATGCGAGAGACCACGGCAGGAGTCGGGAGCGCCGCAACGCGGTGTGTCGCGACCCGGGTTCGTGCGGGAGGAGACCCGCGCGTACCGCCGCCAGCCCGAGGGAGCCCCAGGAGGCGCCGGATCATGCGTGACGCACTGCGCAGCTATTTGCAGATCGCGAGTGGCTTGACCGAGATGACCGTGCACAAGGTGACGGAGGCGGCCAAGCAGCTCGTGGAGAAGAGCGGCGTGGACCTCGATCACGTCCCGGCGCAGGTGGCGCAGCAGGCTCAGGCCGTGCCGCAGTACGTGCAGCAGGTCGCCGACGACCTGTTCGCGACCGGCAAGGCCAACCGGGACCTGCTCGTCGGGGTGGTGCGCAGCGAGGTCGACAAGGCCATGGGACGGCTGCGGCCGTGGACGGACGACATGCGGCGGGTCGAGGACGACTTGGCGCGGGCCGAGCGGCGGATCACCGATCTGGAGCACCGGCTGGCCGTGTTGTCGGCACCGCCGCGGGCGACCCGGGCGCAGGCCGTGCCGGTCGCGGACGACGAGTCGGCGGACGAGCGGCACGTGCCGGTGCGCAAGCCGGCGCGGGCGGCGACCGCCTCGACGCCTGCTTCGGCACCGGCTCCGGCCCCCGTCGCCAAGGCTGTTCCGGCCGCGTCCGCGGCGGCTTCGCCGTCCCAGGAGGACGCTCCGTTCGCGCGCCGGGCGGTCACCCCGGCGAAGGCGGCGAAGCGCGCGGCCGCCAAGCGGGCCCCGGCGAAGACCGCGCCCGCGAAGACCGCTGCCGCCAAGACCACTTCGAGCAAGAAGGCGCCTGCGAAGGCCCCGGCGAAGGCACCGGCCAAGAAGACGGCTGCCGCGGGGGACGTGGGGGCGGCGAAGAAGGCGGCTCCGGCGAAGCGTCCGGCGGCGCCGAAGCCCCCGGCGTCCGAGGACGGTTCGTCGGAGTAGTACGCGCTGCACAGGACTGTGCGGGCGGCGGTACGCGGGCGAGTGATGCCCCGTACCGCCGCCCGTTTTCGTACCCGCAGACCAGACCAGACCAGACCAGACGCAGACCAGCGCAGACCCAGGCGCGGGCTCAGTGTGAGGTGTCGGGTGGCAGCGGCGGCGGGTACGCCGCGGCGAACAGGCCCGGCAGCCCCGCCACCAGCCGCATGTAGCGCCCGTCCTCGAAGGCGACGTCCGGCTCGTTGGCCAGCTGCTGGGAGACGGGGCCGGTGATGAGGCTCGCGAGCAGGTCGAGGCCGGCCGGCGCGGCGGCGTCCGGGTGGAGTTCGCCGCGTTCGACGGCGGCGAGGACGAGGCCGTGCATGAGGTCGCGGGTTTCGAGCGCCGGGGCGTACGCCCCGGGTGTGGGGGCGAACTTCGGGACCGGCCGCCAGAAGATGAGCTGGGTGAGCGTCTGGTTGCGCATGATCCAGCGCGCTCCCGCGTCGAAGGCGCTGCCGATCGCGGCGAGGCCGGGTTCCGGGGCCCGGGCGGCCGCGTCGGTGACGGTGTCGCGGTACTGCTCCTGGCCGCGCCGGAACAGGGCGTCGTACACCGCGTGCCGCGACGGGAAGTACTTGTAGAGCGACGGCGGCCGGATGCCCAGGCGGCGGGCGACGGCGGCGAGGCTGAGCCCCGCGACGCCTTCCTCCGTCATGAGGTCCAGCGCGATGTCGAGGATCTCCTCGCGCGTCTCGGCGCGGCGGCGGCTCCGCCGGTCGCCGACCGGACCGGCCGGCGTCGCGGCCTCGCTTGCTCTCACGGCGCCAGCCTATAGCTGTCACCGCTCCGGAGTAGATTGGTTGTAGCTTTAGCTATAGGTCGTAGCCAACGAGTCGAGGGAGGAAGCCGTGGATCGCAAGCGGACCCGCGAAACCACCGGTCGACCCGCCGAGCGCGGACCGCACGAGCACCGGCACACCCGGCACACCCAGCGCGCTCAGGAGACGCGCGTACCCGCGGCACAGACCCCCGTCGACCCCGCCGCGCGCGGCTGGATCGTGGTGGAGGGCGCGCGCGAGCACAACCTCAAGGGCGTGACCCTGCGCATACCCAAGGGGCAGCTGACGGTGTTCACCGGTGTGTCCGGCTCGGGCAAGTCGTCCGTCGTGTTCGGCACCATCGCGGCCGAGGCGCAGCGGCAGCTCAACGAGACGTTCCCGGCGTTCATCCGCAACCGGCTCGGCAAGCGGGAGCGGCCGAAGGCGTCCCGCATCGCGAACCTGTCCGCGGCCGTGGTCGTCGACCAGCGCCCGGTCGGCGGGAACTCGCGTTCGACGGTGGGCACGATGACCGAGACGCAGGCGGTGCTGCGCGTGCTGTTCTCGCGGTTCGGCACACCGAGCGCGGGGGCGGCGACGGCGTACTCGTTCAACGACCCGCAGGGCATGTGCCCGGAGTGCGACGGCATCGGCCGCACGATGCGCCTCGACGTCGACCTGCTGGTGGACCGCACCAAGTCGCTGAACGACGGGGCCATCACCTTCCCGGTGTTCGGGGTCGGCAGCGCCGCGTGGCAGCTGTACGCCCAGTCCGGCCTGTTCGACCCGGACAAGCCGGTCGGCGAGTTCACCCCCGAGGAGCGCGAACTGCTGCTGTACGGCGGCGGCTTCACCGTCGACCGCCCGGGCCGCCACGAGGTGTACCGCAACGAGTACCAGGGCGTCGCCACCCGTTTCGAACGCCTGTACCTCAAGCGCGGCGAGGACGCGATCAGCGACCACAAGCGGGCCGCGGTCGAACGGGTGGTGCGGCAGCAGCCGTGCCCGTCCTGCGGCGGCGCGCGGCTCAACCCGGCCGCGCTCGCGTCGCGCATCGAGGGGCGCAACATCGCGGAGTGGTCGGCGCTGGAGATCGGCGACCTGATCCCGCTGCTGGAGCGGATCGACGGGCCGGTGGCGGCGGAGGCCGCGGCCGAGGCGCTGGCCGGGCTGCGCCGGATCGAGGCGGTCGGGCTGGGCTACCTGAGCCTGGACCGCGGTACGTCGACGCTGTCCGGCGGCGAGGGGCAGCGGCTGAAGACGGTGCGGCACCTGGGGTCGAGCCTGACCGGCGTCACGTACATCTTCGACGAGCCGACAGTGGGGCTGCACCCGCGCGACGTGCACCGGCTGGGCGATCTGCTGCTGGAGCTGCGCGACAAGGGCAACACGGTGCTGGTGGTCGAGCACGACCGCGACGTGATCGCGCTGGCGGACCATGTCGTCGACATGGGGCCGGGTGCGGGCCGGCACGGGGGCGAGGTCGTGTTCGAGGGGCCCGCGGGGGCGCTGGCCGGGGCGGCGACGCCGACCGGGCGGCGGCTCGGAAGCGTGTCGGGGCTGAAGGGGGCGTACCGCACGCCGCGCGGTGTGCTGCGGGTGAGGGACGCGGCGCTGCACAACCTGCGCGATGTCTCCGTGGACGTGCCGACCGGGGTGCTGTGCGCGGTGACGGGGGTGGCGGGCTCGGGCAAGAGCACGCTGATGACCGGCGCGCTGGTCGAGCAGCACCCGGGGACGGTGGTCGTGGACCAGTCGGCGATCGCGACGTCGAACCGCTCCACGCCCGCGAGTTACACGGGCGTGCTCGATGTCGTCCGCAAACTGTTCGCCCGGGCCAACGGGGTGAGCGCGGCGCTGTTCAGCTTCAACTCGGCGGGCGCGTGCGAGAACTGCCGCGGCCGCGGGGTCGTGCGGACGGACCTGGCGTTCATGGACCCGGTCACCACGGTGTGCGAGGTGTGCGGCGGTACGCGCTTCCGCGACGAGACCCTGCGGCACACCCTCGACGGCCGGACGATCGTCGACGTGCTCGGCATGACGGTCGAGGAGGCGGTCGGGTTCTTCGGCGGCGAGCGCGTCGCGGGGCGAACCGGCGGCGAGCGCGTCGCGGGGCCGCTGGCCCGGCTGGCGGAGGTCGGCCTCGGATACCTGACGCTGGGTCAACCGCTGTCCACGCTCTCCGGCGGCGAGCGCCAGCGCCTCAAACTGGCGGACCGGCTGGGGGAGTCGGGGCAGGTGTACGTGTTCGACGAGCCGACGACCGGCCTGCACATGGCCGACGTCGACGTACTGCTCGCGCTGATGGACCGGCTGGTCGACGCGGGCAACACGGTGATCGCGGTCGAGCACAACCTCGATGTCGTGAAGCACGCCGACTGGGTGATCGACCTCGGCCCCGAGGCGGGCCGCCGCGGCGGCAGCGTGGTGTTCGCGGGCACTCCCGGGGAGTTGGCGGACGCCGACACGCACACCGCCCACTACCTCCGCAAAGACCTGGCCTCCGCCTCCGCGCCCCGCGCCGCCTGATGGCGTTGACTGGGCCGTGAGGGGCGCCGCCGTCGGGTGCGGCCGCCCGGCTGAGAAGGAGGAGGCGGCTGTGGCTGTTCGGTGGACGTTGACGGTCGACTGCGCGGAACCCGGGAAGCTGGCGGAGTTCTGGGCCGCGGCGCTCGGGTACGTGCCGCGCCCCGCGCCGCCGGGCTTCGCGAGCTGGGAGGACTGGTTGCGGCACTACGACGTGCCGGAGGAGGAGTGGGACGACGGGGCGTACCTCACCGACCCGGACGGTGTCGGGCCGAACATCTCGTTCCTGAAGGTCCCGGAGCCGAAGACGGCCAAGAACCGCATGCACCTGGACATCCAGGCGGGCGGCGGCCGCGAGACGCCGTGGGAGGAGCGCGTGCCGCGCGTGGTCGCGGCGGTCGAGCGGTTGACGGCGGCGGGCGCGAGGGTGCTCCGCGAGGACGCGCCGGAGGGCAGGCTGGACCACGTGGTGATGGCGGACCCGGAGGGCAACGAGTTCTGTGTCGTGTGAGGCGGGGCGTGTCGGCGCCCGGCGTACCCGGTGCGGCGGCGGCAGGTGCGACGCTGGATCCGGTGGTTCCCGGGCGGGCGAGGTGGACCCGGGCCGATGCGGTTGCTAAGGATTGCGTGTGAACAACGTGTGGGATGTCGCTCCGAGGACGGAACGCGGCGACGCCGCGGCAGCAGGACAGGCAACCGGACCGGCAACCGGACCGGCACCGGATTCGGCGCAGGCCCCGGCACTGCCCGGGGCCGAGGCCGGCTCCGACGCCAAGGCCGACCCCAAGGTCGAGGCCGGGGTCGAGGCCGGCGCCGAGTTCGCGGACGCCGAGCCGACGCCGCTCGGCCTGGACGCCCCGGAGCCGTGCGGCGACGCGTCGGTCGACCGGGCGGTGCGCCGGTTGACACAGGTGGATGTGCTGTCCACCGAGCTGCATGGTGAGGTGTACGAAGATGTGCACCGGGAACTGCGCGAGGCTCTGGCGGGCCTGGACCGCTGACCCGGGTGTACCTGCCGACCGGAACACCGGGGACCGGCAAGCACTGGACAAGGCAGGCAAGGACAACCGTGGCGGCACGACGCAGGCTCGACGCCGAGCTGGTGCGCAGGGGATTGGCCCGCTCCCGGGAGCACGCCGGCGAGTTGATCGCCGCGGGCCGGGTGTCGGTCGGCGGCGCGACCGCGACGAAGGCGGCGACGCAGGTCGAGACGAGTGCGGCCGTGGTGGTCGCGAAGAACGACGACGATCCGGACTACGTGTCGCGCGGCGGACACAAGCTGGCCGGGGCGCTGGCGGCGTTCGTGCCGCGCGGCCTGGTGGTCGAGGGGCGCCGCTGCGTCGACGCGGGCGCGTCGACGGGCGGCTTCACCGACGTGCTGCTGCGCGCGGGGGCCGGGCACGTGGTGGCGGTGGACGTCGGGTACGGCCAACTCGCGTGGTCGCTGCGCAGCGACGACCGGGTGACCGTGCGGGACCGCACGAACGTCCGGGAGTTGACGCCCGATCAGGTCGGCGAGCCCGCCGGGCTGGTGGTGGGCGACCTGTCGTTCATCTCGCTGGGCCTGGTGCTTCCGGCGCTGGTGCGGTGCTCGGCGCCGGACGCGGACCTGGTGCTCATGGTCAAGCCGCAGTTCGAGGTGGGCCGGGAGCGGCTCGGCGCGGGCGGGGTCGTCCGCGATCCCGCGCTGCGTGCCGAGGCCGTGCGCACGGTTGCCGGGCAGGCGGCGGCGCTGGGGCTGGGCGCGCTGGGCGTGGTCGCGAGCCCGTTGCCCGGTCCGTCCGGGAACGTGGAGTACTTCCTGTGGATGCGCCGGGGTGCGCCGGAACTCGATCCGGCGGAGGTGGACCGCGCGGTCGCCGAGGGGCCCCAGTAGTGGCGGCCCCGGTCGTGGCGGCCCGGCACGGCGAGGCCCCGACAATGGCGGCCCCAGCAGCGGCGGCACGGGTCACGGCGTCGCCACGAGCGGCCGCACACGTGCCCGCGCGCCCTGCCCCGGCCGCGGTGCCGCCGCGGGATGACGGGGGTACGCGATACGGTCGGCCGATGCGGGTGTTCAGGGCAACCGCTCCGGAGGCGTGCCTGACGGCGCCTCGGGAGGCCGTTCATATCGGGGTAGACGACAGTCGGGTACACGGGCACGCGGTCGGCCGGCAGGCCGGTCCGGCGGCCGGTCGGCAGGACGGGCGGGCGATGGGATGACGGGGCGTACTGTCCTTGTGGTCGCGCACACCGGGCGGCCTGCCGCGCTGCGCAGCGCGCGCCTCGTGGTCGACCAGCTGATCGACGCCGGCATCGTCGTGCGCGTGCTGGATTCGGAGGCCGAGGAGCTCGCGCTCCCCGGCATCGAGGTGGTGCCCGCGGAGCCGGGCGCCGCCAAGGGCTGCGAACTGGCGATCGTGCTGGGCGGCGACGGCACGCTGCTGCGCGGCGCCGAACTGGTGCGCGACGCGGGCGTGCCGATGCTGGGCGTGAACCTGGGCCGCGTCGGCTTCCTCGCGGAGGCCGAGCGCGAGGACCTGGGCGAGGTGGTCGAGCGCGTCGTGCGCCAGGACTACGAGGTCGAGGAGCGCATGACGCTCGACGTCGTGGTGCGGACCAACGGCGACGTGGTGCACACCAACTGGGCGCTGAACGAGGCCGCCGTCGAGAAGGCCTCGCGCGAGCGCATGCTGGAGCTGGTCACCGAGGTCGACGGGCGCCCGCTGTCCCGGTGGGGCGGCGACGGGATCGTGTACGCGACGCCGACCGGCTCGACGGCGTACGCCTTCTCGGCCGGCGGCCCGGTGGTGTGGCCCGAGGTCGAGGCGCTGCTGATGGTGCCGATCAGTGCGCACGCGCTGTTCGCGAAGCCGCTGGTGGTGTCGCCGCGGTCGGTGCTCGCGGTGGAGGTGCTGCCGGAGACGCCGAAGGGCGTGCTGTGGTGCGACGGGCGGCGCACGGTGGACCTGCCGCCGGGGGCGCGTGTGGAGGTGCGCAGGGGCGCGGTGCCGGTGCGGCTGGCGCGCCTGCACGAGGCGCCGTTCACGAACCGGCTCGTGGCGAAGTTCGCCCTGCCGGTGCGCGGGTGGCGCGGGGGCCCGCACGATACCCCCGACGCCGCGGATGTGTCGGAGAGCCCGGATGTTTCCCTGGACGTTGGCGTCCGGGGGCCCGAGAACCCGTAGGGTCGTCGCCGTGCTGGAAGAGATGCGCATACAGGGCCTCGGCGTGATCGAGGACGCCGTCGTCGAACTCGCGTCGGGATTCACCGTCGTCACCGGCGAGACCGGTGCGGGCAAGACCATGGTCGTCACCGGCCTCGGCCTGCTGTTCGGCGGCCGCGCCGACGCGGGGCTGGTCCGCACCGGCCAGGGCCGGGCCGTCGTCGAGGGCCGGGTGCGGCTCACGCCGGACGCGCCGGCCGCGGTCCGCGCGGCCGAGGCGGGTGCGGAACTGGAAGAGGACTCGCTGCTGCTGAGCCGCACGGTCTCCGCCGAGGGCCGCAGCCGGGCGCACGTCGGCGGGCGTTCGGCCCCGGTGGGGCTGCTGTCCGACCTGGCCGAGGAACTGATCGCGGTGCACGGCCAGACCGACCAGCAGCGGCTGCTGCGCCCGTCCCGGCAGCGCGCGTCGCTGGACCGGTACGCGGGGGACCCGGTGGCCAAGCCGCTGACGTCGTACGCGCGGGTCCACAAGCGGCTGCGGTCGGTCGGCGCCGAGCTGGAGGCCATCACGACGCGGGCGCGCGAGCGGGCCCAGGAGGCGGACCTGCTGCGGTTCGGCCTCCGCGAGATCGAGCAGTTGGCGCCGCAGCCGGGCGAGGACACCGCGCTGGCGGGCGAGACGGAGCGGCTGGGGCACGCGGACGCGCTGCGTACCGCGGCGACGACCGCGCACGAGGCGCTGCTCGGCGACCCGGAGTCGGTGGACGAGGGCGCGGACGCGGGCACGCTGATCGGCGCGGCGCGCCGCGCGGTCGAGGCGGTCGCGGGGCACGACCCGGCGCTCGCGGCGCTCGCGGAGCGGCTGAACGAGGTCGGCTACCTGGTGGCGGACGTCGCGACGGAGCTGGCGTCGTACGCGGCCGGGGTGGACGCCGACCCGGTGCGCCTCGCGGTCGCCGAGGAGCGGCGGGCCGCGCTGACCGGCCTGACCCGCAAGTACGGCGCGGACATCACCGAGGTGCTGGCGTGGGCCGAGCGGTCCGCGGTGCGGCTCGGTGAGCTGGACGGCGACGACGACCGGGTGGGCGAGCTGACCGCGGAGCGGGACGCGCTGCGCGCCGAGCTGGCCGAGCTGGCGTCCGAGGTGTCGCAGGCCCGCAAGGCCGCGGCGGACCGGTTCGCGGAGGCGGTGACCGGCGAGCTCGCCGCGCTGGCGATGCCGCACGCGCGCGTGACGGTCGCGGTCGGCGGCGTGGACGACCCGGCGGGGCTGCCGGTGGGCGGGCGGACGCTCGCGTACGGGCCGACCGGCGTCGACGAGGTCGAGTTGCAGCTCGCCCCGCACCCGGGGGCGCCGCCGCGCGCGCTGAACAAGGGTGCGTCGGGCGGTGAGCTGAGCCGCGTGATGCTGGCGGTCGAGGTGGTGTTCGCGGGCGCCGACCCGGTGCCGACGTTCGTCTTCGACGAGGTGGACGCGGGCGTCGGCGGCAAGGCGGCGGTCGAGGTCGGCCGGCGCCTGGCGATGCTGGCGCGCAACGCCCAGGTCATCGTGGTCACGCACCTGCCGCAGGTGGCGGCGTTCGCGGACCGGCACCTGGTGGTCGAGAAGTCGAACGACGGCACCGTCACGCGGTCGGGCGTGGTGGCGCTGGACGACGAGGCGCGCGTACGCGAGCTGTCGCGCATGCTGGCCGGCCTGGAGGACTCCGAGCTGGGCCGGGCGCACGCCGAGGAGCTGTTGGAGACGGCCGAGACGGCGAAGCGGAAGCCGGAGAAGCAGTCCGGAGGCAAGACCCGGCGCCCCTAGCGCGGGGCCTTCGCGTATTCGGTCACCACCCGGATTTTTTCGGGATCGGTGGGTCGGGGGCCGTTCGTCGGGGTCAGCGGGGGGCCGGTACCGGCGGTTCCCGCCGTCCGGTCACGAGGCCATAACGGGTTGGGTACGGCCGTGCACCGGGGGTCCGCGCACGGTGTGAACGGCGCCATAGGAGCGGTCGGTACCCGCCTGACCAGGACAGTTCGCATGGCAGGATGACCGCGATGAGGATTCCCGTGCTGCGTCGACGCCGCGAGCCCGAGTACGAGGGCATCGCCGGTCCCGCACGGCTGGACCGACGCACCAAGAACCTCACCAAGCGGCTGCACCCGGGCGACATCGCGGTCATCGACCACGTCGACCTGGACCGCGTCGCCGCGGAGGCGCTCATCGCGTGCCGGCCGTCGGCGGTCGTGAACGCGTCGGCGTCGATCAGCGGGCGCTACCCCAACCTCGGCCCCGAGCTGATCGTCGCGGCGGGCATCCCGCTGCTGGACGCGGTCGGGCAGGGGGTCATCGGGCGGCTGCCCGAGGGTGAGTGGGTGCACATCGAGGACGACATCCTCTACCGCGGCGACAAGCCGATAGCGGTCGGCACGATGCTCGACAAGGAGTCGGTGCGCGCCGCGATGGAGGAGGCCCGGGCGGGGCTGTCCGAGCAGATCGAGGCGTTCGCGGCGAACACCCTGGAGTACATCCGCGAGGAGCGCGACCTGCTGCTCGACGGGGTGGGCGTACCGCCGATCAGGACGCGCATGGACGGGCGGCAGGTCCTGATCGTGGTGCGCGGCTACCACTACCGCGAGGACATCGCGGCGCTGCGGCCGTACATCCGCGAGTACCGGCCCGTGATGATAGGGGTCGACGGCGGGGCGGACGCGCTGCTGGAGGCGGGTTACCGACCGCACATCATCATCGGCGACCTGGACTCGGTCTCCGACGAGGCGCTGCGCTCGGGGGCGGAGATCGTGGTGCACGCGTACCGCGACGGGCGCGCCCCCGGCATGGAGCGGCTGAACGAACTGGGGCTGGACGGCGTGCCGTTCCCGGCGACCGGCACCAGCGAGGACATCGCGATGCTGCTCGCCGACGACAAGGGCGCGAACCTGATCGTCGCGGTCGGCACGCACGCGACGCTGGTGGAGTTCCTGGACAAGGGCCGTGCGGGCATGGCCAGTACGTTCCTCACCCGGCTGCGGGTGGGCGGCAAGCTCGTGGACGCCAAGGGCGTGAGCCGCCTCTACCGCAGCCGCATCTCGACCACGTCGCTGCTGCTGATGTCACTGGCCGCGCTGACCACGATCGCGGTGACCATCCGGGTCAGTCCGCTGGGTCAGGCGTACTACCACGTCTACCAGGCGTACTGGGACTCGTTTGTCTACTGGCTGCAAGGAATCCTCGGTTGATCGACTTCCGGTACCACGTCGTCTCCATCATCGCGGTGTTCCTGGCACTGTCGGTGGGCCTCGTGCTGGGCAGCTCCTTCCTCGCCGACTTCGCGAAAGAGGACCTGAACAGCAAGATCGACGGGATCGCCCGCGAGCGGGACACGGCGAACAAGGAAAACGACGCCCTGGAAGCGGAGATCGGCCGGCTCGAGAGCTTCACCGGCACCTCGAAGCCCGAGCTGGTGGCCGACAAGCTCAAGGGCAGGTCGGTCGTGCTGGTGAACCTGCCGGACGCCGACACCGACATCACCGACCAGACCGTGCGGACGTTGGGCGAGTCGGGCGCGACGGTGACCGGCACGGTGTCGCTGAAGTCGAGCTGGGTCGATCCCGCCAAGGAGTCCGCGCTCGGCGAGGCCGTCGACTCGGACTTCGCGGGGGCGACGCCGCACGAGCGGGCCGCGAACGCGCTCGCGGACGTCCTCGTGCACAAGTCGGGCGGGACCACCCCGCCGACCACTCCCGGCGCGACCCCGACGCCGGGCACGACGCCGCCGTCCGGGGGCGCCCCCACGGGCCCGCCGGCGTCCGGCGCCCCGAGCACCACGCCGGGCGTCCCGAACCCCGGTGCCACGTCCTCGCTTTCGCCCGGCGGCGACGGGACCGGGAACGGCGGCACCGCGGACAACGGCACCGCGAGCGGCGAGTCGCCGCTGACCGTCCTGAACCGCCTCAAGAACGCCGGCTTCATCGACATCAAGGGCAACCCGGAGAAGGGCGCCACCCTCGCGGTCGTCGTCGCCCCCGCCGGGCTGGTCAAGGCGGGCGACCCGAGCCGCGTGGGCGCCGTCAACGGCATCTACATCGGACTGTCGCGCACCCTCGACGCCTCCGACGACGGTACGGTTCTGGCCGGGGACGCCACCTCCGCCCAGGACGGCGGCACCGTCTTCGCGCTGCGTCGCGACGAGCGCGCGGTCAAGTCGGTGTCCACCGTCGACGACGCGGAGAGCGCCGCGGGACAGGTCTCCGTCAACTGGGCGCTGCTGGTCGAGGCCGAGGAAGGGCGGTCCGGGCAGTACGGCCTGACCGGTCCGGACGGCTGGCTCCCCAGCCTGCCGCAGAAGAAGCCCGAGACGTCTGAGAAGCCGGAGAATACGTCGTGAGTTCGGTTCGGCGCGCGGTGCGTACCGCGCTGGTCGCGGGTACCGCGGCACGCTTCGCGTACACCATGCTCCACCGCTTCACGCCCGGCGAGGCCGCGCTGTGGGAGCGCCGCAACCACCGCGGCGAGGTGGTCACGCTGGTCGAGGGGCCGGCTTGTGCGGTGGGTGCCGCGCTGGCCGCCGCGACCGCGCCCGGGGTGCCCGGCCGGCACCGGGCGGCGGCGGCGCTGGCGACGGTGGGCGCGGCCGGGTTCGGGACGTACGACGACATGCTCGGCGCGACGGACAAGCGCGGTTTCAAGGGGCACATCGGCGCGCTCGCCAAGGGCGAGGTCACCAGCGGCATGGTCAAGGTGCTGGGGATCGGCGCGACCGGCCTCGCGGCGGGCTCGCTGGTGCAGCGCAAGCCGGTCGACCGGCTGCTGGCCGGACTGGTGATCGCCGGCGGTGCGAACGTCGTGAACCTGTTCGACCTGCGCCCCGGGCGGGCCGCGAAGGTCACCCTGATGGCGGGGGCGCTGCCGGTGCTGCGCGGCTCGCGGCTCGCGGCGGCTCCCGTTGGGGCTGCCGCGGCGCTGCTGCCCGAGGACCTCGACGAGAAGGCGATGCTGGGCGACGCGGGCGCGAACGCGCTCGGCGCGGCGCTGGGCGTCGCCGCGGCGGCGGGTGCGTCGCGGCGCGGACTGGTGGTCCGGGCGGCGGTGTTGGCCGGGCTGACGCTGGCCAGCGAGAAGGTCAGCTTCACCAAGATCATCGCGAAGACGCCGTGGCTGAACACGATCGACATGCTGGGGCGCCGGCCGGTCGCCCCGCCGCGCCCGGCGGAGTCCGCGTCGGACGGGAACGGTACGGCCGCGGCGGCCGAGCAGCCGGTGGCGTCGTAGCTCCGATGCCGGCAAGTCCGCCGTCCGACCCCGGCCCGACCGGCACCCCGGGCCCGGCCACCCCCGGCCCGACCGCGCCTGGCCGGACCACCGCCCGCAAGCGGCTTGCGCGCGGCCTCGCGGGCGCCGCGCTGCTCATCGCCGTCCTCACGGTCCTGGCCCGCCTCGCCGGGTTCGGCCGGCAGGTCGTCTTCAACGCGGCCGTCGGCCAGACCGCGGTGGGCGACGCGTACACGACCGCCAACTACGTCCCCAACATCGTCTTCGACATCGTCGCGGGCGGCGCGCTCGCGAGCCTGGTCGTGCCGCTGCTCGCCGGCCCCATCGCGCGCGGCCGGGCCGACGAGACCCGCCGCACCGCGTCCGCGCTGCTGACCTGGACCGTGCTCATCCTCGTCCCGGTCACCGTCGTCGGCATGGCGTGCGCGCGCCCGCTGATGGAACTCCTGCTGCGCGACAAGGCCGACGTCCCGGGCATGCTCGACCTCGCGAGCGGGCTGCTGCTGGCCTTCATGCCGCAGATCCTGCTGTACGGCCTGGCCGTCGTCTCCGCCGGCATCCTCCAGGCCCACCGGCGCTTCACCGCCGCCGCCGTCGCGCCGCTGGTGTCGAGCCTGGTCGTGGCCGCCGCGTACGTCGCCTTCGCCGCCGGGTACGACGGCGACGGCCAGGACCCCGCGGGCGTCCCGCGCGGCAGCGAACTCGTCCTCGGGCTCGGCACCACCGCCGGCGTCCTGGCGCTCGCGCTGTGCACGCTGGTCCCGCTGCGCGGCACCGGCGTCCGGCTGCGCCCGACGCTGCGCTTCCCGGACGGCGTGGCCCGCCGCGCCCGGCTGCTCGCGCTCGCCGGCGTCGCGACCCTCGTCGCCCAGCAACTGGCCACCGTCACCGTGCTGATGCTCGTCAACGCGCACGGCCCGGAGGGCGGGGCGGTCACGTACCAGAACGCGTGGATGCTCTACTCGCTGCCGTACGCCATCCTCGCCGTCCCGATCGCGACCAGTGCCTTCCCGCGCCTGAGCGCCGCCGCGCACTCCGGCGACCACTTCTCCTTCGCGGCCACCGCCGCGGCGACGACGCGCGCGGTGCTGCTCGTGTCGTTCGCGGGGGCGGCGGTGCTGGCCGCGGCGGCCTACCCGGTCGGCACGTTCTTCGCCCGGCTGGGCGACGGCGACACGGACCCGGTCGTCCTGGCCCGCGCGCTGGTCGCGTTCGCGCCGGGGCTCGCGGGCTACGGCCTGGTCGCGCACCTCGGCCGCGCCCTCTACGCGCGCGGCCACGGACGCGCCTCCGCGGGCGCCGTCGTGCTGGGCTGGGCGGCCGTCATCGCGGCCGACCTGGCGCTGGTGCCCAACGTGCCCGCGGACTGGACGGTGGCGGCGCTGGGCCTCGGCAACACCGTCGGCATGACGGTCGCGGGGCTGCTGCTGGTCGCCGCGACGGCGCGGACCGCCGGACGCGACGCCCTGCACGGCGTGCCGCGTGCCGCCTGCGCGGGCCTGCTCGCGGCGGCCGCGGGCGGGGCCGCCGGTGCGGCGCTCGCGGCAGCCGTGGGAACGGGCGGTACCGCATGGACGTTGATCATGGGGACGGTGGCCGCAATAGTGGGCGTGGCGGTTTTCGCCGCGGCGGCGTACGCGTCGGCGGGGCAGGACATCCGCGCACTGCTCCGGCGCCGGGCCGGGCGCGCGGACGCCTCCGGCACGGACGTCCGAGACACGAAGGAGAACCGTGGCTGACGGTACGCCGCAGGAACGCGCCAGCAAGCCCGCACGCCTGCGGGCCGTCCTGGTCCTGGCCACCGCCGTGGGCGGAGCGGGCGCACACGTGCGCTCGCTGGCCGAGGGCCTCACCGCCCGCGGCGTCGCGGTCACCGTCGCCGGGCCGGCCTCGGTCGAGGAGCACTTCCGCTTCACCGATACCGGGGCGCGCTTCGCGGAGGTCGAGATCTCCACCGCGCCGCGGCCCGCCGACTTCGCCGCCGTCCGCGCGCTGCGCGAGGCGTGCGCGGGCGCGCACGTCGTGCACGCGCACGGACTGCGCGCCGGGCTCGTCGCCGGAGCGGCGGCCGGCCGGCACCGCCCGGGCCGCCGTCCGCTCGTCCTCACGCTGCACAACGCCGTGCTGGCCACCGGGCCCAAGGGGGTGCTGACCCGGCTGATGGAGGGCCGGGCGGTGCGCGCCGCGGATGTCGTCCTCGGCGCGTCCGGGGACCTCGTCGACCGCGCGCGCAAACTCGGCGCCTCGGACGCCCGCCTCGGTCCGGTCGGCGCCCCGCCGCTGCCCCCGCCCCGCCGCGAGCGGGCCGCCGTCCGTGCCGAACTCACCAGCGCGGACCGCCCGATCGTGCTCGCGGTCGGCCGCCTCGCGCCGCAGAAGGCCTACCCGGTGCTGCTCGACGCCGCGCAGGACTGGAAGGGCCTCGACCCCGTCCCGCTCCTCGTGGTCGCCGGCGAAGGGCCGCTGCGCGACGAACTCCAGGCCCGCATCGACGCCGACTACCTGCCGGTCCGCCTCCTCGGCCACCGCCCCGACGTGGCCGACCTGTTCGCCGCCGCCGACATCGCGGTGCTCGCGAGCGAGTGGGAGGCACGCTCCCTCGTCGCCCAGGAAGCGCTGCGCGCGGGCGTCCCGCTCGTCGCCACCGCGGTCGGCGGCACCCCCGAACTCGTCGGCGACGCAGCCGTGTTGGTGCCGTACGGCGACCCTGTCGCCCTCGGCGCCGCGGTCGCAGACCTCCTCGACGACCACCGCAAGCGCGAACTCCTCACCGAACTCGGCCACCGCCAGGCCGAGACCTGGCCCGACGAGCGCGACACCGTCGAGCAGGTCCTGAGCATCTACGAGGAACTGGGCCCCCTCTGACGCTGTTGCGGACCCCACCCGACAGGGGAGCGGACTGCGTCCACGGTGCCATCGCGGCTAACATGCCGCCGCATGAACTCGGGTAACCCAGGTCGGTTCGTCGCGGCGGGTACGTTGTCCGCTCTCCTGCTGGTGGTCGCGTTCGGCAACCAGTGGTTGTGGGAGGACCTGCTCAGTCGGCAGCCGATGGACGACGACTCCGCCTCCCACGTCCTCGGATGGCTCAACACGCCGCACTGGGTGGTCGACAAGAGCGGGGAGTTCGCCCGGTTCGAGGGGACCGACCTCGCGGGCTGCCTGCTCGGCGTGGCGGCGCTGCTGGTCACCGTCGCGCTGGTGCTCGCGTCCGCCGCCCGGCGTTCGGACTTCAACCCGTTCATCGCGGGGTGGTTCTCGCTGGTGGCGGGCGGCGCCGCGTACAGCGTCACGAGCTATCTGGTCTCGGGCATGCCGGGCGGACTGACGCCCGGTTCGGTGTCCGACGAGCGAACCCTCGCGATGGCGCTGGACGTTCTGGCGGTGGGCGGCGGATACGGCCTGCTGGCGGGCTGGTTCGTCGGAATCGTCGGAGCGTTCGTGGCGGCGGGTGGCAGCGCCCGGACCCTGTTCGGGGCGGATCCGCGGCCGCACCTGCCGACGCAGACTCCGCACGCGAACCCGTACCCGTATCCGAACCCGCACCCCTTCCAGCCGCCCGCCGCCGGGCCCCCACCGCGGCAACCTCCCTCCGGCGCCTGACGGGTGAGGGCGCTCCTCAGGCGGTCGGCCGCGGCTTCTTGAGCAGCTCCACCAGAGCCGAGATGCTGTGCTCGCCGTGCCCCTCGGCGACGGCCCGGAGCACGAGGTCGTTCAGCGGAGCGCGCCAGGACCCGTCGAGGCCGGCTTCCCTGTCCATGTCCTCGTCGGCGGCGATGCCCGCCGCGAACACGTTCACCGTGGAGTCCGGGTTGCCGTAGTCCCCATTGTCGATCTCCTCGGCGAAGGTCGGCAGGACGGAGTTGACCATCTCCAGCCACTTGACGGTGAAGCGTACGAGCGACCGCGCCTCCAGCCCCCGCCCCTGCACGATGGCCGCGCCCTGGAAGAAGCCGACGAGCACGGGCAACAGGGTTCCGCCGACCGCCATTTCGTACAGCGCGGCGAGGTCCGCCTCGTCGCCGACGAACACGGTGTCGCCGCCCAGCACCCGCAGGGTCGTCTCGAACTCGTCGAAGACGGCCCGGTTCCCGCCGTAGTAGAGGAGGGTGTCCGGCAGGCCGACGGCCGGGGGCACGTTCTTGACGGCGCCGGCCAGGTACTTCGCGCCGTGGCCGGTCGCCCACGCCTCCAACTCGCGTGCGCCGGAGGGGCTGCCGCTGTTGAGCGTGACCAGCGCGCGCCCGCGCAGGTCGGCGGCCGCGGGGGCCAGCGCTTCGAGGTTGTCCCCGAAGGTCAGCAGGCAGGTGACCACGAGGGGGCTCGCGGCCACCGCCGCGGCCACGCTGTCGGCGTGGAACGCGCCCTTGGCCACCAGCGGTTCGGCCTTGGCCGGGGTACGGTTCCACACCGTCGTCGGGTGTCCCGCGGCGAGGAACGCCTCGGCCAGCGCCGTGCCCATCAGGCCCAGGCCGATCACGGTCACCGGTGTGCGCTTGTCCTCGGGCATGTCTGCTCCAGTCCGGAAGTCCCGTCGGCCCGCGCGGCATCCGCGCACGGCGAATGCGCCTCGCGGCCAAGGGGGTGAGTGATGAGGCATGTTGCGACGGACCAGGTGCCGTCGCATCCCATGCTGGTTCGACACGAACCTTCCGACAAGTACCGACAATATTGTCAGTTACTCACCTCGTGGTAAGTGGTGGTAAGTGTCGGCGCCGCGGTCAGCCGATGCCCTGGCGGTCCGGCTGGAGCGCGAACGCGCGGTCGGGCACGTCGTCGTACGCCGCCTCGACGGCGTCCCGCAGCAGCGCCCTCTGCCGCTCCAGCGGGGCCTTCCGGTGCCCGGGCGCGACCGCCAGCAGGTCGTCCAGCGACGCCGCCAGCCGCCGGGTCACCTGCGGCGAACCGGCGCCGAAGAGCCGCGTCTCGGTGTACGCGAGGTCCACCACGTCGGACCATTCCGGCACCGCCTCGATCACCCGCACCGCGCCCTTCCGGTCGCGATGCGCGCGCGTGCCCAGCGGCAGCCGCACGGCGGCGACCAGGAGCATGTGGATGCGGTCGAGCGCGTTCACCGCCGTGGTCGGATCGTTGACGGCCGGGGACAGCGCCCGTGCCGAGATGTCGGACAACTGCCGGAAGCCGAACGCGAAGTCCTGGTGCATCGTGCGCTCGGTGCCCAGGTGCAGCGCCTTGGCGACCTCGAACGGCGGCGGGACGCGGCCGCCGTCGCCGTCGCCGTACACCTCGACCAGCGGCGTGCCGTTGACCAGGAAGTCGCCCACCCGGGCGACCAGTCGGACGACGCAGTCGTGCCGCCGCGCGACGCGGGCCAGCCGGTTGACGTCGACGTACCGCAGGACGCCGCCCGACCCCCAGTAGTCGACGACGGCGATCGGCGGGCCCAGGTCCGTCTGGTCCGCCCCGCGTTCGAGGTACCAGAGTTCGCGCGCGGTCTCGCCGGCCACGGTGGCGATCACGTGGGTCACCCGCATCATGCGCAGCGTCGAGTCGACGTACACGACGAACAGCACCAGGCAGGCGATGACGAGGCCCATGGCGATGAACGACGAGATGAAGGGCTTGGCCTCCTCCGCCGTGAAGCGGCCCTTCTGCACGCGCAGCGCGAACAGGAACGTGCACAGGAACAGCGCGAAGGTGGTCTTGGTGACGCGGTTGCGCACGTACAGGCGGATCACGCGCGGCGTGAAGCCGGACGCCATCTGCAACGCAACCAGCGTGATCGAGAAGACGACGCCGATGAACGTCAGCATCGCCGAGCTGATCGTGCCGATGACGGTCGCGCCCGCGCCGCCGACGTTGTCGATGTACTCCAGAAGGCTGCTGTCGTCGCCGTCCACGGCATGGTCGTGGATCTCGGCGTCGATGGTCAGCGTGACCGTGGCCAGCAAGAACCCGCACACCAGCCCGACGACGGGGGCGAACAGGAACGAGTCGCGCAGGCGTTCGCGAAGCGTCGGGAACGCCATGCGCCGCGGCGCCCGCGGCAGCACCCGCCACTGCGGCGCCGGCACCCGCACAGCCCCCGACGCCGGCTCAGTTGGAGACTCCGGCGCGGACGGCGGCACACCCTCGCCGGACGTACCGCCGCCCGCGCCGCCGCCCGCCCCGTCGTCCATGGCCCCATTACGGCACGGGCCGACGGAGCATGCCCTGCGCTGCTACTCCGTCGGCGCGGCCGGTTGGGGCGATCGGGTGAAGCTCGGGTGCGAGGAAGGCGTACGGCGGACCAGGCGCCGTCCACCCGGACTCAGGAACGTTCGCGGGCCCGAGGCGCGTCGGGGTGCTCCGCAGCCGCCGCCGCGGGGCCTGTGGGCTCCTCGGAGGCGTCCGGGGACTGGAGGAGGTGGCGGCGGTCGTTGGGGTGGCGCTTGGTGTCGGGCTGCTGCTGGTCCTGCTGCCACAGGGTGGTCAGCCGCAGCGCGGTGTCGATCAGCGGCACGTGGCTGAAGGCCTGCGGGAAGTTGCCGACCTGGCGCTGGAGGCGCGGGTCCCACTCCTCGGCGAGCAGGCCGAGGTCGTTGCGGAGCGCGAGCAGGCGTTCGAACAGCTCGCGGGCCTCGTCGACGCGGCCGATCATCGCGAGGTCGTCGGCGAGCCAGAACGAGCAGGCCAGGAAGGCGCCCTCGTCGCCGGGGAGGCCGTCGAGGCCGATGCCGTCGCCGTGGGTCGGGTAGCGGCGTACGAAGCCGTCCTCGGTCAGCTCGTGCTGGATGGCCTCGATGGTGCCCACCACGCGCTTGTCGTCGGCGGGCAGGAAGCCGACCTGGGGTATGAGCAGCAGCGCGGCGTCCAGCTCGCGTGAGCCGTAGTACTGCGTGAAGGTGTTGCGCTCGGCGTCGTAGCCGTATTCGCACACCTCGTGGTGGATCTCGTCGCGGACGGTGCGCAGGTGTTCGAGGGTGGCCTCGGTCGCGCCGGTGCCGTCGAGGCTGTCGGTCTCCAGCATGCGGATGGTGCGGTCGACCGCGACCCAGGCCATGACCTTGGAGTGCACGAAGTGGCGGCGCGGGCCGCGGACTTCCCAGATGCCCTCGTCGGGGTTGCGCCAGTGGTCCTCGACGAAGTCCATGAGGCGCAGCTGGAGCTGGTGCGCGTTGTCGTGGCCCTCCATGCCGGCGAGCCTGCCGTGGTGGAGGGCGTCGACGACCTCGCCGTAGACGTCGAGCTGGAACTGCTCGGCGGCGGCGTTGCCGATGCGGACCGGGCTGGAGTTCTCGTAGCCGGGCAGCCAGGTGGCCTCGTACTCGGTGAGGCGGCGCTCGCCGCCCACGCCGTACATGATCTGGAGGTTCTCGGGGTCGCCCGCGACGGCGCGCAGGAGCCACTCGCGCCACGCCTTCGCCTCCTCGAGGAAGCCGGTGCGCACGAGGGCGGAGAGCGTCATGGCGGCGTCGCGCAGCCACGTGTAGCGGTAGTCCCAGTTGCGGACGCCGCCCATGTCCTCGGGGAGCGAGGTGGTGGGGGCGGCGACGATGCCGCCGGTGGGGGCGTACGTGAGCGCCTTGAGGGTGATCAGCGACCGCACGACGGCGTCGCGCCAGGGGCCGCGATAGGTGCAGCGGTCGACCCAGTCCTGCCAGAACCGCTCGGTGTCGTCGAGGACTTCCTCGGCGTCGGTGGTCAGCGGGGCGTCGACGTGCGACGGCCACCAGTTGAGGATGAAGGCGTGGCGCTCGCCGGGGCCGACGGTGACGTCCGCGTAGGTGGTCATGCCGCGCCCGTACGCCTCGGCCTCGCTCTGCAGCCACACCGAGTCGGGGCCGGCGACGGCCACGGTTCGGCCGTCCGGGTGACGTCGCACCCACGGGACGACCTTGCCGTAGTGGAAGCGCATGCGTATCTCGGAGCGGACCGGCACGTGGCCGGAGATGCCCTCGACGATGCGCACGATGGTCGGCGCGCCGATCAGCTCGTCGGACGGCGGCATGAAGTCGATGACGCGCACGGAGCCGCGCTGGGTGTCCCACTCCGACTCCAGGATCAGCGAGTCGCCCCGGTAGCGGCGGCGGGTGGCCTGGCCGCCGGAGAGCGGGGCGATGCGCCAGTAGCCGTTCTCCTCGGTGCCCAGCAGGCCCGCGAAGACGGCGGGGGAATCGAAGCGGGGAAGGCACAGCCAGTCGACGGAGCCGTCGCGGGCCACCAGGGCCGCGGTCTGCATGTCCCCGATGAGGGCGTAGTCCTCGATGCGATTGCTCACGCGGAATCCGTCCTGCCGACGTACGGCCGTCGCGCTGTTCAGAGGCGGGTGTGGTGTTCAGACTGTGCGGAAGGGTGCTGCTCGGAAGGGTGCCGTTCACCGGGTGAAAAGCGTTCGAGAAGCCGTGCGGATGCGATTTTCGGGGGTTGTCCACCGGGCGCCCCGCCGGCCCCCGGCGGTCGCTGCGGACCCTTGATCAGCGTAGTCCACGCGCGTCGTCCATGAGACCCGCTCCGTGACTCTGCGTGGCCTTCGTGAGGGACTTCACCCTTAACTGTCCGGTTTTTCTGCTATTTGTTACACGGGCTGGGCAACGGCGGTCACGCTCCGAATATGCCGGATCGTCCTCCGTGGTGGCGGCCTCGCCTACGGGACGATGTCGCCGCTCGCTGTTACTCTGGTCTCCCGTGGACTTCTAGGGACTCTCCAAACCTCTTTGTCGAGGTGGAGCACTCCCCGTCGAATTCCCTCCTCGAATCACGACCCACGGGAGCCCCTCCTTGGCAGTGCCCCAGACGCCCGGCAGTCCGACGCACGGCGCGCGTTCGTCGATCCGCACCCGGCCGACCAAGCACCTTTTCGTCACCGGGGGTGTCGCCTCCTCGCTCGGCAAGGGGCTCACGGCATCCAGCCTCGGCTCACTGCTGAAGGCACGCGGCCTCCGGGTGACGATGCAGAAGCTCGACCCGTACCTCAACGTGGACCCGGGCACGATGAACCCGTTCCAGCACGGCGAGGTGTTCGTCACCAACGACGGCGCCGAGACCGACCTGGACATCGGACACTACGAGCGCTTCCTCGACGAGGACCTGCACGGCTCCGCCAACGTCACCACCGGCCAGGTCTACTCGTCGGTGATCGCCAAGGAGCGCCGCGGCGAGTACCTCGGCGACACCGTGCAGGTCATCCCGCACATCACCAACGAGATCAAGTCGCGCATCCGGCAGATGGCGACCGAGGACGTCGACATCGTCATCACCGAGGTCGGCGGCACCGTCGGCGACATCGAGTCGCTGCCGTTCCTGGAGTCGGTGCGGCAGATCCGGCACGAGGTCGGCCGGGACAACGTGTTCTTCCTGCACGTGTCGCTGCTGCCCTACATCGGCCCGTCGGGCGAGCTCAAGACCAAGCCGACGCAGCACTCGGTCGCCGCCCTCCGCTCGATCGGCATCCAGCCGGACGCGATCGTGCTGCGCGCCGACCGCACGGTGCCGGCCGAGATCAAGCGCAAGATCTCCCTGATGTGCGACGTCGACGAGGAGGCCGTGGCGACGGCGATCGACGCGCCGTCGATCTACGACATCCCCAAGGTGCTGCACTCCGAGGGGCTGGACGCCTACGTCGTACGCCGCCTCGGGCTCAACTTCCGCGACGTCGACTGGTCGACGTGGGACGACCTCCTTCGCCGCGTGCACCAGCCGGAGCGCGAGGTCACCGTCGCGCTGGTCGGCAAGTACATCGACCTGCCCGACGCGTACCTGTCGGTCACCGAGGCGATCCGCGCGGGCGGCTTCGCCAACAACGTGCGCGCCAAGATCAAGTGGGTCACCTCCGACGACACCGCCACGCCCGAGGACGCGGCGCGCGAACTGGCCGACGCCGACGCGATCCTGATCCCCGGCGGCTTCGGCGACCGGGGCGTCGAGGGCAAGGTCCAGGCCATCACGTACGCCCGCGAGAACCGCATCCCCACGCTCGGCATCTGCCTCGGCCTCCAGTGCATGGTGATCGAGTCGGCCCGCTCGCTCGCGGGGCTCGACGGCGCGAACTCGCTGGAGTTCGACGAGAAGACCGCCCACCCGGTGGTCTCGACGATGGCCGACCAGCTCGACATCGTGGCCGGCCAGGGCGACCTGGGCGGCACGATGCGGCTCGGCGAGTACGAGGCGAAGTTCACCGACGGCTCGATCGCGGCCGAGGTGTACGGCGCCGACCACAGCTTCGAGCGGCACCGCCACCGCTACGAGGTCAACAACGCCTACCGCAAGCAGTTGGAGGCGACCGGCCTGGTCTTCTCCGGCCTGTCGCCGGACGGGCGCCTGGTGGAGTACGTCGAGCTACCGCGCGACGTACACCCGTACTTCATCGCCACCCAGGCGCACCCCGAGCTCAAGTCCCGCCCCACGCGCCCGCACCCGCTCTTCTCGGGGCTGGTCGCGGCGGCGGTGCGGCGGGTCACCGGGGCGGACGGCGTCCTGGGCGCGGACGGCACGGGCCGCGAGGCGGCCGAGGTCGCCGGCTGACGTTCGCGGAAACGCCTGACGGGCGGGGGCGGTACCGGAAAGCCGGTGCCGCCCCCGCTCCGCGTTCCACTACGTTGTGCAGCATGAACGCCGACGCACGCCCTGAGGCCGACTCCGCGAGCCGCTTCACGGACACCCCCGAGGAATGGCCCGTCGTCGAGGGGGAGACCCCGTACCAGGGCCGCATCACCGCGATGCGGAGCGACGTCGTCGCAATGCCGGACGGGACCTCCGCGCGGCGCGACTACCTCGTGCACCCGGGCGCCGTCGGCGTGTTGGCGCTCGACGAGGACGACCGCGTCCTGATCCTGCGGCAGTACCGCCACCCGGTACGCCACAAGCTGTGGGAGGTCCCCGCCGGCCTCCTCGACGTCCCCGGCGAACCGCCGCTGCTCGCGGCCCAGCGGGAGCTGTACGAGGAAGCGCACCACAAGGCCGACGACTGGCGTGTGCTCGTCGACTTCTACAACACCCCCGGCTCGTCCAACGAGGCCATCCGGGTCTTCCTCGCCCGCGGCCTCAGCGAGGCCGTCGGCGACCGCTACGAGGCCCGCGCGGAGGAAGCCGACCTGGAGATCGCCTGGGCCCCCCTGGACGCCCTCGTAGACCTCGCCCTGGCCGGCGAACTGCACAACCCCACACTCATCACCGGCGCCCTGGCCGCCGTAACCGCCCGCACCCGTGACAACTTCGCAACCCTCCGCCCCGCCGACGCCCCCTGGCCCGCAAGGCCGTTCTGACACAAGGACAAGGGCACCCGGGACCGAAGTGCCCCCACCCCTCGGCCCCACAGCACCTCAACAAGGGCGCCCCTGAACCCACCGGGTAGTTCTCAGCACCTGCCGGAGATCGCGAGCGCACAGAGGAAAGCAGCCGCACGCCGCCGGGTAGTTCTCTGTACCCGCCGGACGCCACCGGGTAGCTCTCAGTACCTGCTGGAGATCGACGAGCGCAGCGAGGAGAGCGGCCGCACGCCACCGGGTGGTCTCCGTACCCGCCGGACGCCGCCGGGTGTTCTCTGTACCTGCTGGAGATCGACGAGCGCAGCGAGGAGAGCGGCCGGAGGCCGCTAATTAGACTTTCTTGCGCCGGAGGGAGCGCCAGCGACCGCAGGTGCAAGAAAGTCCAAGGCCGGAGTGCACATTTCGGGGGCGGAGCGAGGAACGAGCGCAGCCCCCGAAATGTGTGCTTCGGCCGCACCCAATAAAAAGCGCCACACCTGAAACAAGAGCGGACCAACCCCGGCCCCACCCCCGGCCCCCACCCCCGGCCCCCACCCCCGGACCACCCCGCCCACCGCCCCCGACCAACCCCCCCCGACCAACCCCACCCCCCCCACACCCGTGCGTCGCCACCCCCCGCCCACGCGCCGTTCGCTACCCTGCGCACCAGGACTGTCAGGGGGCTGGGAACAGGGGGTCGTCGGCGGTGTTCAAGGCTGGTGAATCCGCGACCGCGACCGACGCGGTCGCCGCCGCCGTCCCCCCGCCCCGGGCCGCAGACGACGGCTCGGTGCCCACCCTTCGCCTCGGCCCCGCGCAACTGCCCGCCGCCCCCGCGGAGTTCGTCGGGCGCGCCGACGAGCTGCGGACGCTCTACGGCTGGGTGACCGGCCCCGGCGCCGCCGTCCCCGCGCAGGGGGTCGCCGCCCGCGCCTCGCTGCTGCCGCCGGACCGCGTGGTCGCCATCTCGGGCCCGCCCGGCATCGGCCGCAGCAGCCTCGCCGTGATGCTCGCGCACCGCCTGGCCCCGCACTTCCCCGACGGGGTCCTCTACGCCCGCCTCACCGGCCCCCGCGGCGAGACCACCCCGCCCGCCGACGTCCTCGAATCGTTCCTGCACGTACTCGGCGAAAGCGACGTGCCCGCCGGCGCGGAGGACCGCTCCCGCCGCTTCCGCGAACTGCTGGTCGACCGGCGGATACTCGTCCTCCTCGAAGACCTCACCGGCACCCCGCAGCTGCGCCCCTTACTGCCGGAGAGCCCCACCGCGCTGCTGGTCGTCACCACCATCGGCCCGCTCACCGGCCTCGGCCGCGCGGCCGTCGTACGCGCGTGCGCGCTCGACGTGCTCGACCCGTCCGCCGCCAGCGAACTGCTCGGCGACCTCGCGGGCCACACGCGCGTGGCCTGCGACCCGCGCGCCGCCGAGGAGTTGCTGTCGCTGTGCGACTTCCACCCCGCGGCGCTCAAGCTCGCCGGGGCGTGGCTGCGCGCCCGGCAGCGGTACGCCCTCGCCGACGTGGCCCGCCGCATCCGCGCCGAACGCCTCCGCCTCCAGGGCACCTGCGACGACGGCGAACTCGCCCTGCGCGCCTGCTTCACCCTCGTCCACCGCGAGCTGGTGCCCTCCGCCGCGCGGCTGCTGCGCCTGCTCGCCCTCGTCCCCGGCCGCGAGTTCGGCGCCGACGCCGCGGCCGCGCTCGCCGACTGCGGCCCCGACGCCGCCGCGCGCTCGCTCGCCGAACTGTGCGAGCTGCACCTGCTGGAGCCCGGTTCGACGCCCGGCCGGTTCCGCTTCCACGAACTGATGCGCGGCTACGTGCAGGAGTGCCTGGACGCCGAGGAACGCCCCGGCGAGCGGCGCACCGCGCGCGTACGCCTGCTGGAGCGGTACGTCCGGCTCGCCCGCGCCGCCGAGCACACCATCACCGGCCGCGGCGACCGCGTGCCCGCCGACGTCCGCTTCGAGTCGCCCGCCCAGGCGCGGGCGTGGCTGCGCGAGGAGCGCCCCGAACTGCTCGCCGCCGCCCGCGTTGCCGCCGCGGCGGGCCTGGACGGCCCCACCCGGCGCCTCGTCGCCGTCCTGACCCGCCTGCTGGACCGCCGCGCGCACTGGCGCGACGTGCGCGAGCTGCACGAGCTGGCGCTGTCGACCGCGCGGCGGCACGGCTCCGGCCGACAGGAGGCGGTGGCGCTGCTCAACCTCGGCAATCTGCACGTCGCGCGCGCGGAACTCGAACAGGCGCTCGCGTGCTACCGCGCGGCCCTGGAGGTCTCCCGGTCGATCGCCGACCCGGCGGGCGAGGGCCGCGCGATGGTCAACCTCGGGAACGCGTACGCCGATCTCGGCGACCTCCAGCGCGCCGCCGACTGGTACGACCGCGCCCTGCTGCTGCGTCGCACCACCGGCGACAACGACGGCCAGGCGCGCGTCCTGTCGCACCTGGGCCGCCTGCACGCCCGCATGGGGCGCTTCGAGCAGGCGCTGCGCGACCACCGCGCGGCGCTCGGCGTACGCCGCAGGCTGGGCGACCACGCGGAGGTCGGCCGCGTGCTGTCCGACATCGGCGCGTGCCTGGGCGACGCGGGGCGGACGCGGGAGGCGCTGACGGTGTACCGGGACGCGATCGAGGCGTTCAGGGCCGCCGGGGACGAGCGCCTGGAGGCGCTGGCGCTCCTGCGTACCGCGGACCTCATGGAGGACACCGGGGACCTGCGCGAGGCCAGGTCACGGCGCCGCCAGGCGCTTGCGCTGCTGGCCGACGTACCGCAGGCGGAGGCGGTGCGGCGGCTGCTCGACGACGGGGTCGGGGACGGGGCGGGGATGGGCTCCGGGGCGGCGGGCATGGGCTCGGGCACGGGGGCGGGGAACGGCCCGGGGACGGGCTCGGGCGTGGGCTCGGGGACGGGCCCGGGAACGGGCCTGGGAACGGGCCTCGGCGGAGGCTCCGGAGGGGGCGTGCCACCCGCGCGGGTGGACTGACGATCCGCCCGAACGGGTACCCGTCAAGTACGGATCCGACTCTGATCCGATGCTCCCGGCCTGGGAAAGCTAAACAACCTGCTGGGGTCACTGGCACTTTGTAAGGTTGTCAGGGCGTTAGAGCCGCATTAACCTAGGTTTGCCTCGGAGGGCGCAGTGGTATGCGCCTGCCTGCCCAAATCGGGTCCGCCGACGGCGTCTCAACCCTCCGTACGTAAGGACGTGGATAGCCGTGAAGGTCGGCATTCCCAGCGAGGTCAAGAACCACGAATACCGCGTGGCGATCACGCCCGCCGGCGTGCACGAGCTCGTGCGCAACGGCCACGAGGTCTTCATCCAGAAGGACGCCGGGCTCGGCTCCTCCATCCCCGACGAGGAGTACGTCGCCGCCGGTGCGGCCATCCTCGACACCGCCGACGCGGTGTGGGAGACGGGCGAGCTGATCCTCAAGGTCAAGGAGCCCATTGCGGAGGAGTACGGGCGCCTGCGCAAGGACCAGACCCTCTTCACCTACCTGCACCTCGCGGCTTCGCGCGAGTGCACCGACGCCCTGCTCGCCGCGGGGACCACGTCGATCGCGTACGAGACCGTCCAGCTCCCCAGCGGCGCGCTGCCCCTCCTCGCGCCGATGTCGGAGGTCGCGGGCCGCCTGGCGCCGCAGGTCGGCTCCTACCACCTGATGCGTCAGGGCGGCGGCCGCGGCACCCTCATGGGCGGCGTGTCCGGCGTGTACGCGGCCAAGGTCGTCGTCATCGGCGCGGGCGTCTCGGGCCTCAACTCGGCCGCGATCGCGCTCGGCATGCAGGCCGAGGTGCTGCTGCTCGACCGCAACATCGAGACGCTGCGCCAGGCCGATCGGATCTACCAGGGCCACCTGCAGACGGTCACGTCGAACGCGTACGAGATCGAGCGGGCGGTGCTGGACGCGGACCTGGTCATCGGTGCGGTCCTGGTGCCGGGCGCCAAGGCCCCGAAGCTCGTCACCAACGAGCTCGTGTCGCGCATGAAGCCGGGCTCGGTGCTCGTCGACATCGCGATCGACCAGGGCGGCTGCTTCGAGGACTCGCGTCCGACGACGCACGACAACCCGGTCTACAAGGTCCACGAGTCGATCTTCTACTGCGTCGCCAACATGCCGGGCGCGGTGCCGCACACCTCCACGTTCGCGCTGACGAACGCGACGATGCCGTACATCGTCGCGCTCGCGAACAAGGGCTGGCGCAAGGCGTGCCAGGACGACGCGACCCTCGCGCTCGGCCTCAGCACGCACGAGGGGCAGCTCACGCATGCGGGGGTGGCCGAGGCTCATGGTCTTGGGTACGTCGAGACGGGGCAGCTGCTCGCCTGAGTGGCGGGCGTGATTGCGGGGTGACTGCGGGGTCAGGTCCGTACCGCACGGTTGTTCGTGACAGCGGCGGTGTGGGCGCGGGCTGACTGACCCGAGGTCGACACCGCGTTGTTGCTCACCTGAGTGACCGCGTGATGCGGGGTGGCCCCAGGGGCAGGTCCGCATCGCACGGTTGTTCGTGAGGGCGGCGGTGTGAGTGCGGGCTGACAGATCCCGAGGTCGAGACCGCGTTGTTGCTCACCTGAGGACCGCGTGATGCGGGGGCCCCAGGGTCAGGTCCGCACTGCACAGTTGTTCGTGAGAGCGGCGGTGTGAGTGGGGAATTACCCCGAGGTCGAGACCGGGTTGCTGCTCACCTGAGTGACCGCGTGACTGCGGCTTGATCCCCGCGGTCCACACGGACAGCCCCCGAGACGGCCCGTCCGGCGCCGAAGGCGCCGCCGGACGGGCGAGCGGGCCGGCGAAGCATGGTGCCGGGCTCCACAACGACGTGGAGTCCGGCATCAGGCGTTTCTGGGGGTGGGGGGGGGTGGGCTGGGGCTGGGGCCGGGGGTGGTCCGCTCTTGTTTCAGGTGTGGCGCTTTTTATTAGTGCGGCCGAAGCACACATTTCGGGGGCTGCGCTCGTTCCTCGCTCCGCCCCCGAAATGTGCACTCCGGCCTTGGACTTTCTTGCACCTGCGGTCGCTGGCGCTCCCTCCGGCGCAAGAAAGTCTGACTGGCGGCCTCCGGCCGCTCTCCTCGCTGCGCTCGTCGATCTCCAGCAGGTTCTGAGAACTACCCGGTGGGAGGGGGTGGGGCTCACCTGCATGGCTTGACCACGTCGCGTGCCGAACGGGGCTTCGACATCGGCACTTTGGCGGCTTGTCGGTGTTGGGTGGGGCGATATCCGGCCGTTCTGGTCGATGGGGTTGTGGCGATTCTGGCGATGTGTCGACTGCTGATCTTGGTGGTGCGGGCGGCTGCATCGTGGGGTGGTGGGTCCGGATATCGACGATGTGGATCTCGCCGCACGTACGGTGGTGGTCGCAGGCAAGGGCGGCAAAGGGCTTGTGGTGTCGCTCGGTTCGTATGCCGCGGAGGCGGCGGGCGCGTACCTCGTCCGGGGCCGATCAGAATTGGTCGGAAGCGGTCGCGGTGGGGTTGCGGTCTTCCTGAACGCGCGCCGGGGCGGCGGAGGAGTTGTCGCCGTACGCGCTGCGGCACGCGTCCGCGACGCGCTTGTTGGGTGGCTGCGCGGATGTCCGAGTTGTCCAAGAACTGTTGGGACATGCGTCGGTGACGACCACTCAGGTCTACCTGCTGGTCACCATTGATCGACTTCGTGAGGGCCACGCAGCTTCCCACCCCCGGGCTCTTGACTGAACCGGTGCGATGTTGCATGGGTCGGGCGGTTCGCCTTGCTGCGACCATGCGACACGCCATAGAGTCGCGAACCGTCAGTACGGATCGTCACGCTGACGAAGCAAGAAATGGCCTGGTCGGCAAGGAGGTAAGACGACTTGTGAATGAGTCGACATTTGCTCCCGGGGGTGCCCAGCCAGCGTCGGCCCAGGCCCCCCGTGGGTCGGTTCAGGGCGGTGGGACGGGAATTCCCGGCCCGGGCCCTGCCGCGGAGCAGCAGGGGACGCGCGACGCAGCCGCGCTCCCGTCGACGGCCGACCAAGCGGGTGCAGCGGGTACTTCAGCGGGTTCAGCGGCGGAGGGGACCCCCACGGGTTCCGAGGCGGACGAGTACGCGTACGACATGTACTACTACGACGACGAGCTGCGCTACGCCGAGGAACTGCGAGGCGGCCCGTTCGATCCGGACGCCGACTACGAGCCCGATCCCGAGTACGCCGCGACCCTCGCGCCCGACGCCGCGACACAGCGCCGCGAGCGCGTCGGCCCGACCGGCCGTCCGCTGCCCTACTTCCCGGTTCCCGGACCGGTGTCGGAGCACGGCCCCGCGAAGATCATCGCGATGTGCAACCAGAAGGGCGGCGTCGGCAAGACCACGTCGACCATCAACCTGGGTGCCGCGCTCGCGGAGTACGGACGCCGTGTGCTGCTCGTGGACTTCGACCCGCAGGGCGCCCTCTCGGTGGGCCTCGGGGTCAACCCCATGGAGCTCGAACTCACCGTCTACAACCTGCTGATGGAGTCGCACCTCAGCGCGGACGACGTCCTGCTGAAGACCATCATCCCCGGCATGGACCTGCTGCCGAGCAACATCGACCTGTCCGCGGCGGAGGTGCAGCTGGTCACCGAGGTGGCCCGCGAGACCACGCTCGCCCGCGCGATCCGGCCGCTGGTGCAGGACTACGACTACATCATCATCGACTGCCAGCCGTCGCTCGGCCTGCTGACGGTCAACGCCCTGACCGCCGCGGACAGCGTCATCGTGCCGCTGGAGTGCGAGTTCTTCGCGCTGCGCGGTGTCGCGCTGCTGACCGAGACCATCGAGAAGGTGCACGAGCGCCTCAACCCGAACCTGGTTCTCGACGGCATCCTCGCGACGATGTACGACGTGCGCACGGTGCACGGCCGCGAGGTTCTCGCGCGCGTCGTCGAGGCGTTCGGAGAACAGGTGTTCCACACGGTGATCGGGCGTACGGTCCGCTTCCCGGAGACCACGGTCGCGGGCGAACCGATCACCACGTACGCGTCGAACTCCGTCGGGGCCGCCGCGTATCGCCAGCTTGCGAGGGAGGTGCTGGCCCGGTGCCGCGCCGAGTGAGTCTGCCGGGCGCCGACGAGTTGTTCCGTACCACCGGGGGAGCGGCACTGACGACCCGTCAGGCCGCTGCCGACGCGGCGGGGACGACAGGTCAGGCGCCCACCGGTGCGGGAACGTCGGGCCCGTCCGCGGCGGCGGCCGGGTCGGCCGCCGCCTCCGGCAACGGCCACGCGCGTGGCGTACCGGCGCCGTCCTCGGGGCAGGATGCCGAGCCCGAGCATTCCGGCGCGCACAACTCCCAGTCCGATCAGGCCGGTTCGCAGGGCGAGTCGGGATCGGCGCAGGCGCACCAGGATTCGCGTCCCGAGCAGCGGACCGTACCGCCGTCGCGCGAACCCGCCCGCGAGGTCTCGATGCGCGAGGCCGGCCCGCAGTCGGCACCGCGGGCCGCCGCCCCCCGGCGCGGGCGCGTGCAGCGCCGCCCGAGCGGCCGGGAGCGGCACGACGAGAAGATCACGGTGTACGTCTCCGCCGAGGAGTTGATGGACCTCGAGCACGCGCGGCTCACGCTGCGCGGGGACTTCGGGCTCGCGGTGGACCGCGGCCGGATAGTGCGGGAGGCCATTGCGGTCGTCCTCGCCGACCTGGAGGCCCGCGGCGAAGCGAGCATCCTCGTACGGCGGTTGCGCGGCGGCCCGGGTCCGGGGCACTGACCGCGGCGATTCGCCGCGACGCGACGGTCGAACCGACTGCCGGACCGGCTTCGGACCGACTGCCGAGCTGGCTTTCGGGCCGGTTTCGGACGGAATGCCGAATCACCTGCCCAGCCGCTTGTAGAACCGACAATCGCATCATCGACCGCATCGCCGACAGCGAACGAATGCCGGTGACCGGGGGCGGAGCACGGCCAAGTCCCGGGACTTGGCGGTGGGTCCGCCCCCGATCGGCGTGTCGGGGGACACCCCGGGCGGTACGGCGGAGATCCTGGCGGGCAGCCGATCGGGCGCAGCCCCTTGCGCAACGACCGGTCAAACCGTGAAAATCCGGCATCTACCGGCGGGGCAACCCGTCGCCGTCGTCCCCGCCCAGCACCATGGAACCCGATGTCCACTGCCAGCCCGGTCCCACCCGCCCGCCGCACGCTCGGCCGGGGCGGCGTCGGCGCGCTGCCTGCGCAGGGCGGGCCGGGGGACGGGACCGGGGACTCGGGGGACGACGCGGCGGGTGTTGCGGCCGGTGTCGAGGAGGCTGCCGGGCACGCCGAGGACCTTGCGGGCGACATCGTTTCGGATGACGCGGTCGCGGACGATGCCGAAGCGCTGGGGGATGCTGCCGACGCCGACGCGCCCGTGGAGGAGCACAAGGGATTCGCCGTCCACCTCGACAACTTCGAGGGTCCGTTCGACCTGCTCCTCGGCCTGATCGCGAAGCACAAGCTCGACGTGACCGAAGTGTCGCTGTCGAAGGTCACCGACGAGTTCATCGCGTACATCCGTGCGCAGGGCTCGGACTGGGACCTCGGCGTCGCCACCGAGTTCCTGGTCGTCGCGGCCACGCTGCTCGATCTCAAGGCCGCGAGGCTGCTGCCCGCCGCGGAGATCGAGGACGAAGAGGACCTCGCGCTGCTGGAGGCGCGCGACCTGCTGTTCGCGCGGCTGTTGCAGTACCGGGCGTACAAGCAGATCGCGGCCATCTTCGACGAGCGCTGGGCGGTCGAGGCCCGCAGGTACCCGCGCGACGTGCCGCTCGAGGAGCGGTACGCGGGCATGCTGCCCGAACTGGTCATCAAGATGGACCTGGAGAAGTTCGCGCGGCTGGCGGCGCGGGCCATGACGCCCAAGGGCCCCAAGGTCGTCTCGATCGAGCACATCCACGTGCAGCGGGTGAGTGTGCGCGAGCAGTCCGCCATCGTCGTCGATCGCCTGCGCAGGCACGGCGCGCTGACCTTCCGCGCGCTGACCGCCGACTGCCCGGACAATCTGCACGTCATCGCGCGCTTCCTGTGCCTGCTGGAGCTGTTCCGCGAGGCGGCCGTCGGGTTCGACCAGGTCGAGGCGCTCGGCGAACTGCATGTGCGGTGGACGGGCGGCGACGAGGACGCACCTCAGGTGGGTGCGCAGTTCGACGAGCAGGACGAGGCCGAGGACGCGGTGGACGTGGAGGAACCGGCATGAGTGACGACGGGTTCTGGGTCGAGCCGCCGGACGAGCCTGCGGGTACGGCCGACTCCGCCGCGACGGAGACCGCCGCACTGCCGATACAGCGCGAGCACGGGCACCCGGACGAAGGCCAGGAGGCGACGCCGGACGCCGCGGCGGACAACGCACCGGACAACGTGCCGGACGCCGCCTCGGACGCTGCGGTGGCCGGCGTCCCGGCCGGGCGCACCGAGCCGGAGCCCGAGCACGGCCGTGCGCCGGAGGCGGAGCACGCGTCCGACGGCGACCTGCCCACCGCGGAGCCGACTGCCGACCCGACTGCCGACCCGGCCGCCGGCCTGGAGGCGGACGGCCACACCGAGTCCGCGGACGAACCCGAAGCCGAGTCCGCCCTCGACCCCGCGCTCCTCAGGTCGCAGCTCGAAGCCGTGCTCATGGTCGTCGAGAACCCCGTCCCGGACATCGTGCTCGCCCAGGTCCTCGAACAGCCGACCGAGACCGTGGTGACGGCGCTGCGCGAGCTGTCCGAGGAGTACACCGCCCAGAACCGCGGCTTCGACCTGCGCCAGGTGGCCGGGGGCTGGCGGTTCTACACGCGGCCCGAGCATGCCGAGGCGGTTGAGAAGTTCGTCCTCGACGGACAGCAGTCCAAGCTCACGCAGGCGGCCCTGGAGACGCTGGCCGTGGTGGCCTACCGCCAGCCGGTCAGCCGCGGCCGCATCTCGGCGGTCCGGGGCGTCAACTGCGACGGCGTCATGCGTACGCTACTCGCCCGCGGCCTCGTCGAGGAGTACGGCGTCGAGCCCGAGACCGGTGCCTTCCTCTACCGCACGACGGACTTCTTCCTGGAGCGCATGGGCCTCGTGAGCCTGGACGAGCTACCGGAGCTGGCGCCGTTCCTGCCCGAGGTGGAGGCCTTGGAGGCCGAGACCGAGGGCGGCCTGGAGGGCTTCCCGACGGGCGGCTCGCAGGCCCGTGCCGCGGAGCGGCCGGACGCCTCCGAGGAGTCGGACGACACCCCCGACGGCACGTCGGACGCCGACGGCAGCCCGGACGACGGACCGGACGACGGCCCGATGGCAGCCGAGGGCGGCGAAACCGGGGATACTGGTGGCGAAGACTCCGCGGCGGCGGATGCCGAGGACAGCGCCGACAGCGCTCCCGCAGACCCCGCCCCCGCGGCCGACGACCCCACCGACACCGGGAGCGGGTCCGCGTCCGCCACAGAGCGGGACGCGGCCGACGCGACCGGTCAGACGACTACGGACGATTGATGGCTGGCACAGGCAGGCAGGGCTCCGGCCGCGGCAATTTCCGCGGCGCGGGCAACAACCGCGACGAGCGGTCCGGCGCACCGCGGGGCGGCGGCTCGGGACGGGGCGACGCCGGCCGAGGTGGCGGAGGCGCGGGCCGCGGCGATGCGGGCCGCGGCGACGCGGGTCGTTCCGGTGGCGGTCGCGGCGGGTACGGCGGCGGCCAGGGGTCCGGTGGCGGCCAGGGCGGCGGCTACGGCGGCGCCCGCGGCGGTTCCGCGGCGGGTTCCCGCTCGGGTTCGGGCGGCTCGGGCGGCCAGGGGCCGCGCCGCGGCGGCAGCGGCGGCGGGACGAGCCGTCCCGACCGGCGTCCGACCACCGTCCGCGAGGGCGAGCGGAACGTGCGCGAGGCCCAGGAAGGCGTACGCCTCCAGAAGGTCATGGCGCAGGCAGGCATCGGCAGCCGCCGGGCGTGCGAAGAGCTGATCGAGATGGGCCGCGTCGAGGTCGACGGACAGGTCGTGCGCGAGCAGGGCCTGCGCGTGGACCCGACCAAGGTCGAGATCAAGGTCGACGGCCTGCGCATCCCGACCTCCAGCGGCGAGGTCTACATAGCGCTGAACAAGCCCGCGGGCGTCGTGTCGACGATGTTCGACCCCGAGGGGCGCCCGACGCTCGCCGAATACATCACGGACCACGAGCAGCGGCTGTTCCACGTCGGTCGGCTGGACACCGAGACCGAGGGCCTGATCCTGCTCACCAACCACGGCGAGCTGTCGAACCGCCTGACGCACCCGAGCTACGAGGTGACGAAGACGTACCTCGCGCAGATCCAGGGCCCGATCCCGCGCGACTTGGGCAAGCGGCTCAAGCAGGGCGTCGAGCTGGAGGACGGCCTCGCGCGCGCGGACAGCTTCCGGATCATCGACCAGCTCGGCAAGACGTACATGGTCGAGGTCGTGCTGCACGAGGGCCGCAAGCACATCGTGCGGCGCATGCTGGCCGAGCTGGGCTTCCCGGTCGAGCGGCTGGTGCGCACGAAGTTCGGGCCGATCCAGCTGGGCGACCAGCGCCCGGGCCGCACCCGGCGCCTGTCGAACGAGGAGATCGGCCTGCTGTTTCGCGAGGTAGGACTGTAGGGCCATGCCTCGCTAGGCCGAATGGGTGATTGGGCGGTGACTCCCTGACATGGTGGACCGACGCGACGAGACTGATGGCGCCGAGGGCAACCGAATGGAGGGGGTCATGAGCGTTGGTCAGGGTCACGACGTTGTCGGGCACGAGGGCCCGTGGACGGTGGAGCAGGTTCTCGCGCTGCCGGAGGACAAGCACCAGCGCATCGAACTGGTGGACGGTGCGCTGACCGTGTCTCCGAGTCCCGGGTTCCCCCATCAACGAGCCGTCTACAAGCTCCGCAATCTGCTCGACCGTGCTGCCGAAGAGGCGGGTGCCGACGTCGAGGTCTTCTCGGACGTCAACATCGTGTTGCCCTGCGGCCTGCTCATCCCGGACGTGGTCGTCTTGGATGCCGAGGCCGCGGCACAGGCTGAGCTGACTGTCGACGCCGAGGCCATCCTGCTGGTGGTCGAAGTCATCTCGCCGTTCAACCGGCGTTCGGATCTTGTGCTCAAGCCCAAGCTCTATGCGGAAGCCGCCATCCCGTCGTACTGGCGCGTGGATTTGCAGCCGACCGCGTGCATCACGATCGACGAGTTCGAGAACGGTCGTTACATGACCAGGCGAGTGATCCGGAAAGGCGAGTTGGTGCGGGTCGAGCGCCCGTTCCCGGTCGATTTGGACCCCGCCATGCTGGTCCTGCCCTGATCCGTAGGGCAGTGTGAGGCCGTCGGCGAAGCAAGGTGTCGGAGGCGCCGCCGCGCGGATGCGCGGCGGCGCCTTTCTACGATGTGGGTATGAATTCGGCTGGTTTGAGCGGTAATCGCCAGGGGCCTGGCTCGTGGGACCGGCGTACGTCGGCGCGGGTGTGGCACGGACTTACCGCCCTCGTCGGTGCGGTCGGGCTGGTCGTCCAGTTCGTGGTGAGCGCCCGCGGCGGGCCGGAGTTCTCGGCGGACCACGCCGGGGTGCGGATTCTGCGCTACCTCAGCTACTTCACCATCCAGAGCAACATCCTCGTCACGGTCGTGGCCGCGCAACTCGCGCTGCGCCCGGACCGCGACGGACCGGTGTGGCGCGTGCTGCGCCTGACCGCCCTGGTCTGCATCACCACCACCGGAATCGTGTACGCGACGGTCCTCGCCGGTACGCAGGACCTCGACGGCGCCGGCCTGGTCGCCGACTACCTGCTGCACTACGCCATGCCGGTGCTCGCGCTACTGGGCTGGTTCCTGTTCGGCCCCCGCCCCCGCATCGGCCGCGCGACTCCCGTGCAGATCCTGGCGTTTCCGGTGCTGTGGGCCGTCTACACCCTCATCCACGGCGCGATCACCGACTGGTACCCGTACCCGTTCACCGACGTCGGCGAGCACGGATACGCCGTAGTGGTCCGCAACATCGTGCTCGTCGGCCTGCTGGTCGTCGCCCTCGGACTCGCCTTCCGCCACGGAGACCGCGCCATGCGCCCGACCCCCTACCCGCGACACGCCGATGGGGAGACGCGGGATTTCCGGGTCGGCAGCGGGGGTGGAGCTCCGGATTCGGGTTCGGGCTGCGGTTCGAAGTCGGCGCCGGGGGCGGGTTCGAACGGTGGGTCGAACACGCCGTCGGGGGGTTTGGGGGACTGATGCCGGGACGACGGTTCGCGCGGGGTCCGGCCACGTGGCTGCGGCACCGGGCGTGGGCTGCTAGAACGTTGCCCAGGCGTTGCCCCGCGACGAGGCGCGGCAGGCCGACCGGGGTGTGGGGGTGGCGTGGGGGCGAAGACGGGCGGTGCGGTCCTCGACAGGATCGTCTACCGCTGGCAGGAAAGGGACTTGCTGGGCGCCCGCGGGCTGGGGCCGGTCGCCACGTCGCTGGCGCCGGACCGGCTGCCGGGATGGGCGCGGGAGTTGCGGTCGTACGTCGGTATGGAGGTCGACGTCGAGACCGGTCCGTACACGAGTGTCTGCTGGGCGCGTACGACCGCCGGTCCGGCGCTGATCCACCGCGAGTTCGCCCTGCACGGGCACGAGGCCATCCCCGGCAATGTGGCGCATGTGGTGGTGGATCCCGGACGCGTGCTCGGGCCGCATGTGGTCCTGGCGCTCGGGGTGTTCGACTGGGCGGCGGGCGGCCCGCCGCTCGACGACATACCGCAGGGGTACCACCTGGAGGGCATCGGCTCCGAGGGACTCGTCGCGCTCGCCCACGAGCGCGCGGCCGCGCTGCGGGCCGCCGCACGGGACCGGCGAGATGCGCTCGAACGCGTCGCCGAGACGTTGTTCGCCCGTCCGCGCGCGGCGCTCTCGCTGCTCCAGCGCGACGCGGGACCCGATCCGGCGCCGCTGCTGTGGGGTGTGTTCGATCTGGTGAGCCATCTGGTGCGGGGGAGTTGGAGCTTCTCGACGTACGAGTCCAGCGACGACGCGAGCCGTCCGCGCTTCGTGGTCGTGCCGGACTGGCCCGGGGCGGACTTCCCGGGGCGTCTGCGGCTCGACGTCACGGCGGCCGCGGGCACCGGGTTGTACGCGGAAGCGGCGCGCCGGCTGGTGGAGTGCTACGCGGAACGCTCCTGGGAGGAGACCCGCACGCTGCTGCGCCAATTGCGGCCGGTGGCCGAACTGGAGCCCGAGCCCAAGGCGATCGCGATCCTCGGGGCCATCGACACGCTGTTCCCGTCCAGGTCCAGGGTCTCGCTGGTGAAGGCCCGCGGCGCGGTGCAGCCGGCGGTCGCGGCGCGGCACGCCGCACCGCCGCGGGGCTGGGACACCATTGCCCGGGCGGCGGGCCCCGGCGCCGAGGCGGCGTCCGGTCTCGCTGATTACCTGGGCGTTCCCGCGGAGTTGGACGTGACGGGGGAGTACTTGCCGGAGCGCCCGCAGAGTGGACGCCATGCGCGGCCCGACGCGGGGGGAGTCGTTGATCCGGCGGCCGACGGGCCACTCGACGCCACGGTCGAGTTCGCAGTTGATCCCGGTGCCGGTCCGGGGGAAGCGGGCGGAGGCATGCCTCCGCAGCGGGCGCACGACGCCTGGTCCGGCGGGCGCGGAGGCGGGCCCCTTGCCCGTCCGGCCCGGTCGGCCGACGGCGAAGGGGGCGCGCCGTTGGGGCCGCCCGAGGACCCGTACGCGGACATCCCCGTCGCGGCGGATCCCGGGTTGCCGGGCGACGACGGGTCCGCGGTACGGCCGTCTGCGCCGCCCGCTGCGCCGCGCGCCGTCCCGCCCGCCGCGCGGCCTGCGCGAACGCCTGTGCTGCCGCCGCATATCGAACGTCCCTCCGGCCCGCCCCCCGCGCAGCCCGAGACCCGGTACCTGCCGGTGGCGCTGCCGGTACCCGAGCGCCCGGACCGACCCGAGCGACCCGAGCGACCCGAGCGACCCGAACGTCCGGTCGGGGGACCGGCGGCGGGACGTGCGGCTGGGTACGGTGCGGCCCACCCGGTCGGCCCACCGCCGCCAGGGGCCGCACCCCCAGGACCACCCGGACCCGCGCCCCGTGGCGCCGCCCCGTCGCCCCGGTCCGCCGCGGCCGCCGCCCGGGCTGCCGCCGAAGCGCTGGCCGCGGGCCCGGGTCTCCCTATCCCGCCGGCTCCTTCCGCACCCCCCGTCGTCGCCCCCGCCCCGCCGTCCGAGCGCACCCCGCGCGGCTGGGACCTCGCCGACTGGGCCGAGGACGGCGTCGCCGAATGGGCGCTCCAGCCACTGCTGGACGCGTCCCGGTGGCTCGACGGCGGCGGTGCGGCCGTCGACCGCGAGTTCCGCGAACTCGTCGGGCAGGCCGGGCTCGTACCGGTCGCGGTCGGCCTGGAACGCGCCGACGAGGCGCTGTTGCCCGCGCTCGTCGAGCGGCTCGGCGAACTGGTCGTCCCGTCCCCCCGGTTGCCGTCGGCACGTGAGCAGGCGGCGCTGGAACGAGTGCTCGCGGGCCTCGACGGCCCCATGCGGACACTCGACCGGTGCGGAGTGCCACGCCATCAGATAGCGTCAATCATCGGGCAGTTCGCCGCATATGTCCTCGACGGCTGCCAGACTGACAGCACCGCGGACAATCTTGCAGTGGTCGTCCGCAACCTCGACACCGTCCCCGGCACCTATCGTCCCTATCAGCAGGAACTCATCCGGGCCGCCGTCGCGCACGGCCTTGGTGCGCGCTTCTTCGAGGAGATCGGCCGGCTTTGGGCGGCCAGCCGGTCCCTCCTTCCCGACCCGGCGGACCCCTTGGAGGGGTAGTCATGGAGGGCTCCACCCAACCGACGACAAGTCGCCAGCCACTGCACCAGATCGTGTACCGGTGGCAGCGCCAGGACCTGTTCGGACGCAAGGGCCTCGGCCCGGCGGCCACTTCGCTGCCGGTCGCCGATCTCGCGCGGCTGGTGCCGGACCTCTCGGAAGCGGTGGCCGCCGAGTTCGGCGGCGACGGCGCACCGCTGACCAGTACGTCGTTGATCCACGTCGACTCGTTCGCGGCCGTCGTGCACCGCGTCGCCTCGGAGTTCGAACAGGGACGCCTCGGCAACCACGCACACGTGCTGCTCGGCACCCGGGCCGCGCTGACCCCCCACGCGGTCCTGGCGCTCGACGGCTGGGGCTGGCGGGCCGGGCAGCCGCAACTGGCCGAGATACCCGTCGGGCGGCGGCTGGCCCGCGTACCGGAGACCGTCCTCGACGACGCGCTCGCCGAACGGGCGTTCCAGCTCCGCGACGCCGCGCGCGCCCAGGCGGAGGAGCTGACGGTGGTGCTCGCCGCCGCGCTGCGCCGCCCGACGATGGGCTTCTCGGTCCGGCTCGCGGACGTCGGCGGCGACCCGGTCGCCTTGCTGTGGGGGCTGTTCGACCTCATCACCGTGCCGCTCCCGGGGCCGCTCACGTTCTCGACGTACGAGACGACGGACGGCACCACCAGGCCCCGCTTCGTCGTGGTGCCCCGCTGGCCCTCGCAGTCGTGGAGCGGGCGCCATCGCATCGACCCGGACTCGGAGGCACGCACCGACGTGTTCCGCGAGGCGGCCGAACTCATGGTGCGGCGCTACGCCGAGGACGACTGGGACACGATGTACCCGCTGCTGCGCGGGCTCCAGGTGCTGCGGCGGCACCAGCCGTACGACCGGGCGGTCGAGATCCGCGACCGCTTCGCCGCCGGCACAGGCCTCGGGGCGGGCGGCGGGACGCCGTTGCGCCTGTCGAACGAGGAGGTCGTACCGGGCGAGTCGGCGCGGGCGCTGTCGCGGGCGGCCTCGTGGCAGGAGGCGCGGCTCGCGGAGGAGGCCGCCGCGTCCGAGACCGGGCACGGTGCGGGGGCCGGAGGCACGGGCACCGGCACCGGTCCCGTGGCGGAGGCGGGACCGGACGCAGGGACTGACGCCGGGATTGACGCGGGAACTCACGCGGGAACTGACGTGGGGTCAGGCGCGCGGTCGGGCACGCAGACAGGCACACGGTCGGGCACGCAGGCAGGCACGCGGCCGGGCGCGCGATGGGACACGGGACTTGGTGCGGCGTCAGGAGCCGACCGGGGAGCGGAACGGGGACCCGAGCGGGGACCGGACCGGGGGGCGGTCGGCACGGCCGAGGTACGCGCCGCCCAGCCCACGGCCCAGCCCGCCGCGCGTCCGGTGCGCGACGTACCGCCGGACGGCCCCGGCGCGACGCTGGACCAGTTGCTCGGCGGCGATCCTCCGCAGGCTGCGCGTTCGGAGACGCCTGCTGGTCGGGACGCCGCCGCCCCGGCTGCCGCAAGCGCGCCCGCGGTGATGTTCACCGAGCCGGCGACTTCGGAGGCGGCCGCGCCCGAGACCGCGTCGTCCCGGGGCGGCCGGGCGGCGTCGTTGCCGCGACGTACCCCGAACTCCGGCCACCCGGCGATACCCACGACCCGGGATGCGCGGCAGACCGCATCCTTGGCGCCGCCGCCGAGGCCGGGTGACGCGGCCGCGCCCGAGGACGTCCCGCCCGCCGACGCACCGCCCGAGGACGCGGCTGCGACGGCCCTGCCCGCGGCCCGGTCCGTCCTGTCCCGGCGCCCGCTGCGCGGCGTACGGCCGGCGCGGCCGAAGCGTTCGGGCGCCGCGTCGGAGCCGGACGTACCGGCGGAGCAAGCCGAGGCGTCCCCGGCCGCCGCCGAGCCGCCCGAGGCCGGACCCGACCGGGACGTCGAGCATCGACTCGCGGCTCAGGGCCCTGCGCCTGAGCAGACCCTTCATGGTGCGCCTGAAGGTGCGCCCGAATCAGCGCCTGAACCGGCATCCGACCATGTGCCGGACCAGGACCGGGACCAAGACCAGGACCGGGACCAAGACCAGGACCGGGACCAAGACCAGGACCAGGACCCGGCGCCGGCCCAGGACGGCGGCGCCGATCTCGACGTCGACCCCGTCCTGGCCGAGCCCGAGGCGTTCCCGCTGCGCCCGTCCGCGGCCGTTCCCCTGCGCCCCGAGGACCCGCCGCCCAGTGCGGGCAACGCCGCCCGCGAGCGCTGGAAGCGGCGCGGCGTCTACGACGAGGACATCGACGCACTGGAGTTCGCCGCGGACCAGGTGGCCGACGGCGGCGCGGACCGCGCGGTCGCGTTCGTCGAGGACGTCGTCGCCCTGGCCGTCGCGTTGGAGCTCGCCGATCTGCGCCTGCTGCCGTACGTCGCCGAGCACTTCCCCCGGCGTCTCGACGACGCGCCCAAGTGGACGCAGCGCGAGCGCCAGGCGGTACGCGACGTCCTGCTGCACCCCGCACGGTACGGCGACCGCCTTGTGGAGGCCGGTGTCGAGGCGAAGGTCGTGCGGCGCATGTTCGAGCGGCTGGTCCGCGTGGTCCTCACGTTGGAGAAGGACCCCGCCCGGCCGCTGCGGGCGCTGGCCCTCGACCTGATGAGCGACCGCCGCCGCATCGCGCCGTATCCCGTGCTGGACGACGTGCTGCGCCGCTCGTCCTGGGAGCCGGCGTACTACCAGGAACTCGGCCGCCGGTGGGCCGAGCTCAACCCTCCCGCGGACACCGAGCCCCCGCCGGACTGACCGGTCCGGCGCAGTCGGCGGCGGGCACCGCGGTCGGCTCCGGCTTGCGCGGCGGAGCGCCCGTGCCGGGCCCTTCGGCGACCACGCCGATCAGCATGATCGCGGCGATCAGGACCGGTACCAGTTGCGCGACCCCGCTCGCGTGGTGACGCGTGGCGAACAGGACGGCGGCGATCGCGGTGAAGAGCGCGACGGCGATCGCCAGCACGACGATGTTGTGCTGGTACCGCTCGCGGAGCTCCGCGTCGTCGAACCGCGCGCCGGCGAGGCTGACGTTGCCCAGCACCAGCTGGACCCCGCAGACGAGAACGACCAGTACGTCGACGACGAGCGCGGTCACGAAGGCGACGAACCCTTGGCCCGCGCCGGAGCTCGGACGGCGGGCGTCGGAAGTGCTCGGGGCGAGTCCCATCCGGTCAGTGTGGTCGGCGGTTGGCGTGTGACGCGCCGATGTCACCGAACCGTTGCCGCCCGGTGCCCTGGCGTCGACCCGACCCGGCCCGACGTCACCCCGGTCCGGCGTTCGCCCGGCCGAAGGCGTACTGCCGCTCGCGGTCCGGCCGTACCCGGATAATCTTGGGATGCGGTCCCTCGGTGTTCGTGTGGGGCCTTCTCCCGACACACCAGCCAGCAACGGAGCCCCCTGATGCGTACCGCCGCCGTTGTAGGCACCGGCCTTATCGGGACCTCCGTGGCACTCGCGCTCACCGCGCGCGGGATCACCGTCTACCTGCACGACGCGGACGCGACCGCCGTGCGTACCGCCGCCGCGCTCGGTGCGGGGCTCGACGAGGCGCCGCCCGCGGAGGTCGACCTGGCCGTCCTCGCGGTCCCGCCCGGGCGGATCGCCGCCGCCCTCAAGGAGGCTCAGGACCAGGGCCTCGCGCACAGCTACACCGACGTGGGGAGCGTCAAGGAGCAGCCGCTGCTCGACATCGAGGCACTCGGCTGCGACGTGTCGCGCTACATCGGGGGGCACCCGCTCGCCGGGCGCGAGCGCTCCGGGCCGTTCGCGGCGCGCGCGGACCTGTTCGACGGGCGCCCGTGGGTGCTGACGCCGTCGAGGGAGACCGACACCGAGACGCTGAACCGTGCCCTGGAGATGGTCGCGCTGTGCCGGGCCGTGCCGGTGGTGATGGAGCCGCGTGCGCACGACCATGCGGTGGCCCTCGTCTCGCACGCCCCGCACCTGGTGTCCGCGCTGATGGCGGCCCGCTTCGAGGACGCCGCCGACACCGCGACGCGGCTCGCGGGCCAGGGCGTACGCGATGTCACCCGCATCGCCGGATCCGACCCGCGCCTGTGGATCGAGATCCTCGGTGCGAACGCCACCGCGGTCGCCGACGTGCTCGCCGGATTCGCCGACGACCTCAACGAGACCGTCACCGCCCTGCGCGCGCTCGCCGCCGAGGACGACGCCAAGCGCCGCAGCGGCACGGACGGCATCAGCGGCATCCTGCGCCGCGGCAACGCCGGACACGCGCGCATCCCGGGCAAGCACGGCGCGCCCGCCGCGCGGTATGAGTCCGTCCCCGTCGTGGTCGGGGACCAACCGGGTGAGCTGGCACGTCTGTTCGGGGACGTCGGGATCGCCGGCGTCAACATCGAGGACATGTCCATCGACCACTCGCCCGGCCGCCCCGCCGGTCTCGTCGAGCTCATGGTGGATCCGGCGGCGGCCGAGGGACTGGTGGTGGAACTGCGCCGCAAGGGGTGGAACGTGCAGAGGTAGTCGCCGTACGGTCGCGGTACGGGCGCGCTGCGGTCTCGTCCGGGCATCGCCACCCCTGCGCCACCCCAAGGGAGTTGTCCTCCCGTCCGGGCCATCTGGCAGTCTGGAAGGGTGACGCTGTCCACCACAGACTCGCTCGCGGTGTACCTCGCCTCGCTTTCCGCATCGGACCTCGCGCGCATCGTCACCATGACCCCGACTGTGCCCGAAGAGCCCAGGCCCACGACGCTCCGCCATGTGGCGGTATGTCTCGCGGATCCGGAAACGGCGTTGCTGGGCTGTTCGTTCCTCAGCCGGGGCGAACTCCAACTGCTCGAAGTGCTCTGGGCGGTCGCCGAGGAGCGGCCCCCCGGGGGCGCCGCGCGCCTGGGCCGGGAGGCCGGGCCGCGGCTCGACGACGACCCGGTCGTGGTCGTGGACCCCGAGGCGCTGCTCGGGCTCGTCTGCGGGCCGGACCGCGGCGACGTGCGCGACCTGGGGCCCGCGCTCGACGCCCTGACCGGCCGCGTCCTGGCCTGGCCGGAGGACGGGCGGATACGCCTGCACCCGGGTGCCGCCTCGGTGTTCCCGCTGCCGCTGGGCCTCGGCGCCCCCGCGTACGGCCTGCTGCTCGGCCAGCGCCCCGAGGATCTCCAGGCGATCGTCCGGGAGTTGGGCGGGCTGCCCGCGGGCCGCAAGGACGACAACGCGGTGCTCGCGGCGCGCCTGCTCGGCGACCCGGAGGTGGTGCGCCGGATCGCCGCCCGCCTCGACGCTTCCGCCCGGGCCGCACTGGACGAGCTCACCGAGGTGGGCATCCGCCGTGATCCGACCGCCGCGTGGGGCTACTACGGGCCGCGTACCAACGGCGGCCGGAGCGACGGGTTCGCCCGGCTGCGCCGCCGCGGCCTGCTGCTGCCGACCGGCGACGGCTGGGAGATGATGCCGCGCGAGGTGGCGCTCGCGCTGCGCGGGGACGACTACCGGGTGCCGTTCGAATCGCGCCCGCCGCAGGTGGCGACCGCGGAGGCGGACCGGGCGGCGGTGCTGCGGTCCTCGGCGGCGTCGGCGTCCGCGGCCCTCGACGTCACCGCGCGGCTGCTGCACACCTGCGCGGTCGCGCCGCCGGTCCTGCTCAAGAGCGGCGGTATCGGGGTACGCGAATCGCGGCGCCTGGCCCGGGAACTCCTCTGCGACGAGGGCACGGTACGCCTGTGGCTGCACGTCGCCGAGTCGGCCGGGCTGCTCGTCGCCGACGCCGAGCGCGGGCGGGTACTGCCGACGGCGGCGTACGACGCGTGGCTCGACGGCGAACCCGCCGCACGCCTGCTGGTCCTTGTCCGGGGCTGGGTCACGATGCCGGACGTACCGACCCTCGACGTGGTCGACGCCGCCGCCCGCCCGGGGGTCCGGCCCCCGGCACCGCTGTCCGGTACGTCGGTGCGCGGCGGCCTTGCGCTGGTGGCACGCGGCACGCTGCTGCGCACGCTGGGTGCGCTGGGGCCGGACCGGGCGGTGGTAGACCCGGCGTCGCTGGCCCGCTGCGTCGCGTGGGTGTGCCCGACGCCGTTCCGGCAGGGCATCGACGAAATGGTCGCGGGGATCGAGCCCGTGGAAGGCACGGCGGCCGCGTCGGGACATGTGCATGCGGCGAATGTGTACGCCGCCGCGCCGGTGGTCGACGTGGCGGCCGATGTCGGCGGAGATGTGGGGGCCGACGTGGTGCGCGACGTCGCGGGCGAGTCCGGGGTCGAAATGGCCTTGGACGCCGCCCTGGACACCGCCCTGGGCGCGGAGTTGGACGCGGCCTTGGACGCTGTCGGTGACTCGGCGTCGGCCGCTGCCCTGGAGACCGCGCAGCCGTCGGTCCACAGCTCTGATTGCGTTGTCGGCCCCGACGTACCCTGCCCTGCCCCTGACGTTCCTGACCCTGACGTTCCTGCCCCTGAGGTTTCCGACCCCGACTCCGACCCCGACGCCGCCTCCGCCTACGACTCGGAGGGCTTCGGCGACGCGAACTGCCTTGTGGCGACAGACCCCAGCCCCACGCGCCCCGCCGAGTTCCCGTTGGTCGCGCCCTGCGGGTGTGCGGATTGCCGCGACGTCGCGGACGAGATCGAGTCGGCGTACCGGGGCCGCTTCGACGCGGTCGCGTTCACCGTCACCGCGCTGCACGAAGCCGCGGCGCTCGGGCTGGTCGCGCACGGCGCGCTGACCGCCCTCGGCGGCGGCCTGGCGGTTCAGCACAGCGCCGCCGCACTCCTGGCGGTGGCCGAGGAGTTGGTGCCTCCCGCGACCCGCCGCGCGCGGTTCCGCGCCGACTTGTCCGCCGCGGTCGCGGGCACCCCCGCGGCGGAGCTGGTGCGCCTGCTGAGCGGTTCGGCGGACGCCGAAGGGCCGGGCCGCATCTGGCGGTTCTGCGAGGCGTCGGTACGCCGCCACCTCGACGCGGGCGGCACCGCCGCCGGCCTGCTCGCCGACCTGGCCGAGGTCGCGATCGGCGAACTCCCCAGGTCGCTGGAGGACTTGATCCACGACGTCGGACGGCGGTACGGCCAGGTCCGCGCCGCTTCGGCGGCCAGCGTGGTCTACTCCGACGACGAGGCGCTGGTCACCGAACTCCTGCACCACCGCGGCCTGTCCGAGCTGCGCCTGCGCCGCATCGCGCCGACCGTCCTCATCTGCGCCGAGCCGCTGGACCAGGCGGTCTGCCGGCTGCGCAGCGCGGGCTACGCGCCCGCCGCCGAAACGGAGACCGGCAGCGCCCTGGTCGAACGCCCGGCCGAGTTCCGGGCCGAGGGCTCCGACGCCGATCCGGGCCGCCTCGGCAGCCGCACCGTGGCGCTGCCCATGGCGGAGGACATGGCGGAGGACTGGCGCTCCTGGGCAGCGGATCTGCTCGACAAGGCACTGCGCCCGCCCCCGCCGCTCACCGCGAAGGCGGCGCGGCTGCACGAGGCGGCGCCGCTGCTCGGGCCGGAGGACTGCCTGGTGCTGGCGCAGGCGCTGGACCGGGGGAGTGCGGTGCGGGTGGCCGCGACGGCGTACAACGGCGAACCGATGACCAGCACCGTCGCCCACCTGGCCATGGCCGGCGACAGCCTCTACATGCGCCCGCCGAACGGGCGCCCGGCGCTTCTGCCGTTCCGCCTGGAGACCCTGTGGCTGGTCCTCCCCGCGGACGACTGACCGTCGGCCCGCGGTCGTCGGCCCGGGAGCGCTGCCTCGCGAGCGCGCCGTGTCCTCAGGCAGGGCGGATGTTGTGGTTCAGGTGGAAGACGTTGTCGGGGTCGTACTCGGCCTTGATCCCGGCCAGCTTGCGGTAGTTGTCGGGCCCGAAGCCGTCGACCACGCGGGTGTGGCCTTCGTCGCCGATGAAGTTGAGGTAGACCGAGCCGGTGGCCCAGGGCCGCATGTCGGCGCACACGTCGTGCGCCCATTGCACGCCGCGCGCGTCGTCGGCGGGGTCCTCCCACATGCCGAACGGGTGTACGGCGAACGGGGATTCGCGCCACGGGAGCGGGAACCGGCCGTTGTCGCGCCCCAGCGCACCGCCCTGCGGGAACACCACGTGCAGGGACGGCGACGGCATCACCATCTCCGGCGCACGCGCGCAGAAGGCGTCGACCGCTTCGTCCGGGAACGACGTCAGGTACTCGGACGACCAGTAGTTCCGCATGCCGGGAGGGTCGTCGAGCATGCACTGGAAGGCGGGGTACGGGAGTTCGGCGATCATCGCGCCTTCGGGGGCGAGGCCGAGGAACGGGCCGGCCACGTCACGGCATTCGGCTTCGGGGCCGGCGTACGTGACGAGCGCCGCCGCCACGAGCCGCCCCACCAAGTGCTCCGGCACGAACTCCTCGGGCGGGCCGACCAGGTAGAAGAAGCCCCCGCCGACGGCGTCCGGTGCGGTGTCGCAGAAGTCGCGGTAGGTGCGCAGCACGTCGGGTCCGTACTCGGCGGGCCACATGAGCAGCGCGACGCTGAAGGACGGCAGTTCGTGCAGCCGGAAGGTGAAGGCGGTGGCGACGCCGAAGTTGCCGCCGCCGCCGTGCAGGGCCCAGAACAGCTCGGGGTGCGAATCGGCGCTCGCCTGGAGGGCGGTGCCGTCGGCGGTGACCATGTCGACGGCCAGCAGGTTGTCGGAGGCGAGCCCGAACCGGCGTTCCAGCCAGCCGGATCCGCCGCCGAGGGTGAAGCCGCCGATGCCGGTGGTGGACGCCCGGCCGCCGGTCGTCGCCAAGCCGTACGGCGCCGCGGCGTTGTCCATGTCGCCGATCGTCGCGCCGCCGCCCACGCGGACGGTGCGTGCGTCGGCGTCGACGGTGACGTCGTTCATGCGGCGCAGGTCGACGGTGAGCCCGCCGTCGGTGAGCGCCGTGCCGCTGACGCCGTGTCCGCCGCCGCGTACCGACACCTCCAACTCGGCGTCGCGGGCCGCTTCGAGGGCGAGGGCCACGTCGTCGGGGGTGGTGCACTGGGCGATGGCGCCGGGATGCCGGTCGATGGCGCCGTTGAAGATGCGCCGGGCGTCGTCGTATCCGGGGGAGCCGGGGAGCAGGACGTCGCCGCCGAAGGTGCCGCGCAGGCTGCTGCCGAGCCGCGCGGCGTCTGGGCCGAGGGTGGTCATGGTGTGCCCGCTTTCGCGTGGTCTCCCCGAGCTTCTGGGGTCCCCGAGCGGTGCGCGGCGCAGGGCGGCAGGACGGCCGCGGGGACACGCCGCTCTTTCCACCGTAGACCGAGACGACCGGGGGCAATACCCCATTTGACCCTTTGATCACAAATATCCACCGGCTGACGGGGGAGGATCACAACCCCATACGCAGGGGTCCGGCGACCGGTCAGCCCGTCAGCCGGTCTCGGCGGGGGTGCGGCCGTAGATGGAGCGGGCCACGACCGCGCTGAGCGCGTCCAGCAGCTCGTCCGGGACCCGGTCGGTGCCGGACGGGCCGACGGCGTCCGTCAGCGCGTGTGTCAGCAATTGCACCAGCAGCGCGGCGAGCGTCGCCGCCGGAGGTCCCTCGGGGGCCAGGCCGCTCTCCCGGTCGCGCTCGATGCGGGCGGTGGCGTTGGCGGTCAGGCGGTCGAGCATGCGTCCGCGGCACTCCAGCAGCGCGCCCGTCGCGTCGTCCCGCAGGACCACCTTCAGCAGCGGGCCGTGCCGCTCCCACAGCGAGACCAGGCCCGCGAGCGAGTCCCGGAGCTCCTTGCGGCTGCCGCCGGGGCTGGTCAGCCAGCCGTCGGCCACCGCCAGGATCGCGTCGCCCACCGGGTCCAGCAGGGCCTCGAAAACCGCCTGCTTGCCGGCGAAGTAGAAGTAGAAAGTAGGCCGGGAGATCCCGGCCCCCGCGACGAGGTCGTCGATGGTGATCCGGGCCGGCGGCTTGTCCGCCAGCAGGGCGCTCGCGGTACGCAGGATCGCCTGCTCCCGCAGGTCGCCCTTGCTCGGGCCGCGCCTGCGGCTGCTCCTGCGGTCGCCCGACCCGCGCTCGTCCATCCCGCCATTATCCGGCCCCGACCCCCAGCCCAGGCTGACGTGTCCGGGTTCAGTGCTTTGGACGTGCAGTGCCCCTACGTCGCGGATGGCGGCGTGCTTAGTCCCCATGCGCGGAATGAGGGGGCCTGAGGCTGTGCGTCCGGATCGTCCGCGGGACTCTTTCTCGGTGCGCTCAGGCCGCTGGCCGCCGCCTCGAGAAGCGCTGGGGGATCGGCGGGCTGCGGGTCCTTCCCCTCCACGATCCCGGAGAGTATGTCGCGCAGCCGTCGAGGGTCGGGCGCGGAGATCGCTACCGTCACGTCGAGCACGGTGATGCCCGCGTCGCCGAGGTCCGGCGGCTCGGCGCACGCCGCATCCACCCGCTGGTACGTGTCATCGACCTGGTCGGGCCATTGGTCTTTGGTCATTTCCTCCAGGCGGGCATGGAGGACGGCGGCGATTACCCGTTCTGCGTCGTCAACGGTTCGAAGTTCGCGGCGTATCGCCTGGACCGGGCCGGTGACATGCCACAGCGCCCGCACGTCGGCCCGGAATTGGGCCCCCGGATCGGCGCTGGGCAGGTAGCGGGTCCATGTACTGCGCTGGGCCTGGGTGTTGACGTCGTAGCGGTGCCGGAACCTGAGGGACTCCCACAGCGAAGGCCTTCGGGTGCGCGTCGTCATGCTGCCGTCCCGCCGCACCAGCACCAGCGCGCGATAGGGGAGGCCGTGAGCGCCGCGGTCAACCAGCGCGACCTTGCGGGGGCCAGACACGATGACGTTCGTCGGATATCTGGGGATGGCTGACTCCATGCTTGGACTTCGCGTGCTGGGGCGGTGCCGGCCCGCACGCAGGCCGGGCCACACGCTTCCAGGTCCCCGGTTCCGGTTCAGCGTCATATGACGCACACCGGCCGGCGGCAGTGCAGTCAGAGACCCGACCATCCGCCGAGTCGGCGCAGGTCGTGGACGATGGTCAGGCCGCGGCGCGCGGACACGAGCCCTTCGCGTTGCAGCACTCGTAGGGTGCGGACCACGGACTCACGGGACGTGGCGGCCGCGCCCGCCAGTTCCTGCTGATTGATGGTGACGGTCCGGCCGCCCTTGGGGTCGTCCACGTCCGATCCGTGCCGCATCGCCAGGTCCAGCAGGATTCGCGCGATCCGTTGTCCCGTCGGGTGGGCACCGTGACTGACCCGTTCCACGTCCGCATCGCGCAGGCGGCCCACGACGGAGCGAAGCACCGTCAGCGCGATGCCTCCGTCGCGGACGAGCAAGTCACGGAACTCGGCTTCGCCCACCACGATTCCGTGGACCACGCGCATGGCACTCACCGTCGCCGAACGGCCGCGGCCATCGATGCAGGCCAGTTCACCGACGAGTTCACCGGGGCCGCGCAGCGCCAGCAGGCTGGTGTATCCGGTGTCGGCGTCGGCGGTCACCTTGACCAAGCCGTGCGTGACGAGGACGGCATACCGCGACTGATCGCCCTGGTGAATCACCACCTCGCCGGGTGCCCACGTGCGCTCTCTACCCGCGGCCCGGAACGCGGCGAGCTCTGCTTCGGTGAACATGCTGATTCCAGTGGGTTGTTGCGGGGAGCTCGTCATTGTGCGGCGGCACGTCTTGATCCCGTCCGGACGAGCCGGAGGCGGCCCGGGTCAGCCCGTCGTCGACTCGCGCACCACCAGTTCGGGCTGGAAGATCACCTGCTGGTGTGCGTGCGCCTCCGGATTCTCGCACTCGTCGAGCAGCAACTCCGCCGCGGTCTGCCCGAGTTGGTACGTAGGCTGGCGCACCGAGGTGATCGGGATCGCGGCCGCCGCGGCGAATTCGATGTCGTCGTAGCCGACCAGCGCGATGTCCTCCGGGATGCGCACGCCCGCGCGCAGCATCTCCCGCATGAAGCCCATCGCCAGAAGGTCGTTCGCGCACAGCACCGCGCGCGGGAGGTCCTTTGTGCCCCCGTCGAGCAATCGGCGCGCGGCCTCCGCGCCCGAGCGGGCGTTCATCGCCGGCACCAGCACGTCGCGTACCGCCGTGCCCAGCCGCAGGCCCGCCCCGCGCAGCGCCCGGCGCATGCCGCGCCGCCGCTCCTCGCACTGACGGATCGTCAAGGGCCCGCTCACGAAGGCGAAGTCCTCGTGCCCCGCGGCGAGCAGGTGGTCGGTGGCCAGCAGCCCGCCCGCCTCGTCGTCCACCGCGACCGAGCACAGGTCCGGGCGGTCGCCGCTGCGGTCGAGCAGCACGACGGCCATGCCCCGGCTGCGCAACGCGTCGATCGGCAGCGCCGAATCGTGTGCGGGGGTCACCAACACCCCGCGTACGCGCTGCTCTTGCAGCACCTGGAGGTATGTCTCCTGCTTGTCCACCGAGTCGTCGGAGTTGCACAGGATCACCACCGACCCGTTGCGGCTGGACACGTCCTCGACGCCGCGCGCGACGTCGGTGAAGAACGGGTTGGCGACGTCCAGCACGATCAGCCCGAGGGCGTTGGTGCGTCCGGAACGCAGGGACCGCGCCGAGTCGTTGCGGACGAATCCCAGCTGCTCTATCGCATCGAGGACGCGCTTGCGCGTGGTCTCGGAGACGCGGTCGGGGCGGTTCAGCACGTTCGACACCGTGCCGATCGACACCCCTGCGTGCCGCGCCACTTCCTTGATACCCGTCGTCGCCATGCCGCCCAACTGTGGTGAGGAAGATTGAAACGTGTCAATAGCCGGAGGGTGTGATCCGTGCGCCGACCTGCACGTACGGCCGTTCACCGATGGTCACCATACGCGAGCGTGCCGAGTTTCCGCAGCCCAAACCCTTGACGGACGGTGTGACGCAGACCTAACTTCCTCGCAACCTCTCTGAAACGTTTCACGACGAAGCGGCAACGAGGCGACGAGGAGCTGAACCCCATGACCGCTGTACCCACCACTCCCGGAGGCGATCCGCCGGTGCCCGTGCTGGCGCTGCGCGGCGTCGAGAAGTCCTTCGGCGCGGTACGGGCGCTGCACGGTGTCTCGCTCGATCTGTACGCGGGGGAGGCCCACGCCCTCGCGGGCGAGAACGGGGCCGGCAAGTCGACGCTGATCAAGACCCTCGCGGGCGTGCACCGCCCGGATGCGGGCCAGGTGCTGCTCGACGGCAAGCCCGTGGTCTTCGGCAACCCCGCCGCCGCCCGGGACGCGGGTGTCGCGGTGATCTACCAGGAGCCCACGCTCTTCCCCGACCTCTCGGTCGCCGAGAACATCTACATGGGGCGCCAGCCGCGCGGCGCGCTCGGCCGCATCGACCGCCGCACGATGCACCGCACCACCGCGGAGCTGTTCAAGCGCCTCGGCGTCGCGCTCGACCCCGAGCAGCCCGCCCGCGGCCTGTCGATCGCCGACCAGCAGATCGTCGAGATCGCCAAGGCGCTCTCGTTCGACGCCCGTGTCCTGATCATGGACGAGCCGACCGCCGCCCTCACCGGCAGCGAGGTCAACCGGCTCTTCACCGTGGTGCGCACGCTGCTCGACCAGAACGCCGCGGTGCTGTTCATCTCGCACCGCCTGGAGGAGATCTTCGCGCTGTGCCGCCGCGTCACGACGCTGCGCGACGGCCGCTGGATCTCCTCCGAGCCGGTCGACGGCCTCACCGAGGACGACCTGGTCCGCCGCATGGTCGGCCGCGACCTCGACTCGCTCTACCCCAAGCAGGACACCGTCATCGGGCAGACCGCGCTGAAGGTCGACCGCCTCACCCGCGAAGGCGTCTTCCGCGACGTCTCCTTCGAGGTACGCGGCGGCGAGATCGTCGCCCTCGCCGGCCTGGTCGGCGCGGGCCGCAGCGAGGTGGCCCGCGCGGTCTTCGGCGTGGACCGGTACGACGCGGGCCGCGTCGAGGTCGCCGGCCGCGCGTACAAGGCCGCCTCGCCCACCGCCGCGATGGACGCCGGCCTGGCCCTGGTCCCCGAGGACCGCCGCCAGCAGGGCCTGGTGATGGACCTGTCCATCGAACGCAACATGGGCCTCACCCGGCTGAAGTCGCTCGGCAAGGCCGGGCTGATCGACCGCCGCGCCGAGCACGCCACCGCCCGCGACTGGGCGCTGCGCCTCCAGCTCAAGTTCTCCCGGCTCTCGGACGCCGTCGGCGTGCTGTCCGGCGGCAACCAGCAGAAGGTCGTGCTCGCCAAGTGGCTGGCCACCGACCCGCAGGTGCTGATCGTCGACGAACCCACCCGCGGCATCGACGTGGGCACCAAGGCCGAGGTGCACCGACTGCTCTCCGGCCTGGCCGCCGAGGGGCTGGCCATCCTCATGATCTCCTCCGATCTTCCGGAGGTCCTCGGCATGGCCGACCGGGTGCTGGTGATGCACGAGGGCCGCATCGCCGCCGAGATCCCCCGGGCCGAGGCCTCCGAGGAGACCGTCATGGCGGCGGCGACCGGACGTACCGGTGCCGACAACGCCCCGCACGGAATCGCCCCGAACGGAAGGGACGCCGCCGCATGACGGCCACACTCACCTCGCCGCCGCCGACGGCCGACCCGGAAGCCGCCAAGTCCTCGCGCGGCCTGGTCGACAAGGTCTTCCGCGCCCGCGAACTCACCCTGCTGGTCGCCCTGGTCGCCCTCGTCGTCGGCACCCAGCTGAGCAACTCGCGCTTCCTGTCCGAGCAGGGCGTCAAGGACCTCTTCCTCAACGCCTCGATCCTGGTGCTGCTCGCCGTCGGCCAGTCGGTCGTCGTGGTGACCCGCAACATCGACCTGTCGGTCGGCTCGGTGGTCGGCCTGTCCGCCTTCGCGTGCGGCAAGTTCGCGTCCGGGTCCGGCCATTCGGCGGCCACCGTCGTACTCGTCGGCATCCTGGTCGGCGTCGCCTGCGGCGTCGTCAACGGCCTGCTGGTCAGCCTCGGCCGGGTGCCGTCGCTGGTGGTCACGCTCGGCACGCTCTACATCATCCAGGGCATCGACTACTACTGGGCGCAGGGCGAGCAGATCAACGCCGAGACGCTGCCCGGCGGCGTCCTCGACCTGGGCACCGGCAGCGTGCTCGGCATCCCGTACCTCCCGCTCGTCGCCGCCGTGGTGCTGGTGCTCACCGGCTGGTACCTGCGCAGCTACCGCACCGGCCGCGAGCTGTACGCGATCGGTTCCAACCCCGAGGCCGCCCGGCTCGCCGGAGTGCCGTCCGGGCAGCGGGTGTTCGCCGCGTACGTCTTCTCCGGCGCGATCGCGGGCCTGGCCGGTGCGCTGTGGCTCTCCCGCTTCGGCACCGTCGTCGCGGACGCCGCCAACGGCTGGGAACTCCAGGTCGTCAGCGCGGTCGTGGTCGGCGGCGTGGCGATCACCGGCGGCATCGGCACGGTGTGGGGCGCGGCGCTCGGCGCCCTGCTGCTCACCACCATCGGCAGCGCGCTCGTCGTGCTCAAGGTCGACTCCTTCTGGCAGAAGGCCATCAACGGCGCTCTGCTGCTCGCCGCCATCAGCATCGACCGGATCGTCCAGGTGCGGGTGACCCGCGCGCTGCGGAGGAGGAACGCCCGCCATGGCTGACACCCTGACCAAGCCGGAGCTTCCGCCGGTGCGGACCGACGCCCGGTCGTCCGCGGGCTGGGCCCGGTTCCTGCGCTGGGACCTCGCGGTCACCATCATCCTGATCGCCGTGTTCGGCTTCGGCAGCGCCGACAACGCGTCCTTCGCCACCACCGGCAACCTGTCCTTCGCCCTCAACGACATCGCCGAGGTCGCGATCATCGCGCTGCCGATGACGCTGCTCGTGGTGTGCGGCGAGGTGGACCTTTCGGTCGCCTCGATGCTCGGCCTGTCCAGCGCGCTGGCCGGATCACTGTGGGACGCGGGCTACACGTTCGAGATGATCGTCCCGATCGTGCTGCTCGTCGGACTCGCCGGCGGCCTGGTCAACGGCCTGCTGGTGACGAAGGTCGGGCTGCCGTCGCTGGCCGTCACCATCGGCACGATGACGCTCTACCGCGGCCTCGCCTCGGTGGTGCTCGGTACCAAGGCGGTCGCCGAGTTCCCGCAGGAGTACGCGGACCTGACGCAGCGGACCGTCTTCGGCTTCATCCCCTTCCCGATGGCCTTGTTCGGGATCCTCGCGGTGATCACCGCGATCGTGCTGCACGCCACCGGCCTCGGCCGCGCGATGTTCGCGATCGGCGCGCAGCAGGAGGCCGCGTTCTTCGCCGGCATCCGCGTCAAGCGCATCAAGCTCGCGCTGTTCGCGCTGACCGGCGTGGTGGCGGCGTTCGCCGGAATCGTCTTCACGCTGCGGTACGGCAGCGCCCGCGCCGACAACGGCATGGGCTTCGAGATGACCGTCATCGCGGCGGTCCTGCTCGGCGGCGTCGACTTCGACGGCGGCCGCGGCACCCTCGGCGGGGTCGTCTCCGGACTGCTGCTGATCGCCCTGCTGCGCAACCTGCTCACCCTCAACGACGTGGCCAACGAGGTCCAGTCGATCGTCACCGGCGTGCTGCTGGTGGTGTCGGTGCTGACCCCGCGCGTCGTCCAGGCGATCGGCCGGCGGCGCCGGAGGTCGCCGGACGGCGGCACCCCGTCGGCGCCCTTGTCCGGAACCGCGTCCGGACCTGGCTCCGGGCCCGCGTCGGCTTCCGTCCCGGCGTGAACCACAGCCCCCACCCCCGCACTTCGCCCTGTCTTCCGTCCACACCCTCACCCCTCGAAGGACGACCATGAACGCGAGACTCCGTACCCACGGCCGCCGCACCACGGCCGCCGTCGCCGCCGCGACCGCCCTCGGCCTTGCCCTCGCGGGCTGTTCGGGCACCAGCAAGGACGACAGCAAGGACTCCGGCGGGAGCGGCGCCGCGGCGGCCGGGTCCGGTGCGAGCGCCGACCCGAACGCGGCCCTCAAGACCGGCCTCAAGCTGGCGTTCCTGCCCAAGCAGATCAACAACCCGTACGAGACCATCACCGGCGAGGCCGGCCTGGCCGCCGCCAAGGAGATCGGCAGCGAGGGCAAGCGCGTCGGGCCGTCGGACGCCAACGCCTCGTCGCAGGTGTCGTACATCAACACGCTCATCCAGCAGAACCAGGACGCGATCATGATCGCGGCCAACGACGCCAACGCCGTGTGCGGTCCGCTCAAGCAGGCGATGTCCAAGGGCATCAAGGTCGTCGCGTACGACTCGGACACCGCCAAGGACTGCCGCCAACTCTTCATCAACCAGGCCAAGTCCGAGGACGTCGGCCGCTCGCTGGTGCAGAACGTCGCCAAGCAGGTCGGCTACAAGGGCAAGATCGCCATCCTGTCCGCGACCCAGAACGCGACGAACCAGAACACCTGGATCGAGTACATGAAGCAGGAGCTGACCAAGCCCGAGTACAAGGACATGCAGCTGGTCAAGGTCGCGTACGGCGACGACGACGACCAGAAGTCCTTCCAGGAGACCCAGGGCCTGCTCCAGGCGAACCCCGACCTGAAGGCGATCATCGCGCCCACCACGGTCGGCATCTCCGCGGCCGCCCGCTACATCGACGGCTCGCAGTACAAGGGCAAGGTCGTCGTCAACGGCCTCGGAACCCCCAACCAGATGCGGCAGTTCGTGAAGAACGGCACCGTCGAGCAGTTCTCCCTGTGGGACCCGAAGAAGCTCGGCAAGCTCGCCGTGTACTCCGCCGCGGCCCTGGCCTCCGGCCAGATCACCGGCGCCGAGGGCGAGAAGTTCACGGCCGGCGACCTGGGCGAGTACACCATCGGCAAGGACGGCGAGATCATCCTCGGCCCGCCGACGGTGTTCAACAAGGACAACGTCGACCAGTACGACTTCTGAGCCGGCCGCAATGGAACGCGTCTGCTTCGTGCTCCGGGTCCGCCCCGAGCGCATCGGCGAGTACCGGGAACGCCACGCGGCCGTCTGGCCGGAGATGCGCGCCGCGCTGACCGAGGCCGGGTGGCGCAACTACTCGCTCTTCCTGCGCCCGGACGGCCTGCTCGTCGGCTACCTGGAAACCGACGACTTCGCCGCCGCCCAGGCGGCGATGGACGCCACCGAGGTCAACGCTCGCTGGCAGCGCGAGATGGGCGACCTCTTCGAGGCCGAGGCACTCGACGGGCAGCGCCCCGACCAGGCGATGGCGCCGCTCGACGAGGTCTTCCACCTCGCCTGAAACGCCAACACACCAGCACCAGCAGCACCTTCACCTCAGTACCAGGAGTGTCGAACGTCATGACCGAGCAGGACGCCAAGGCCGCTCTGCGGGCCCAGCGGATAGAGACGCCGTCTTGGGCGTACGGGAACTCCGGTACCCGCTTCAAGGTGTTCGCGCAGCAGGGTGTGCCGCGTGACCCGTTCGAGAAGCTGGCGGACGCGGGGCAGGTGCACGCGTTCACGGGTGTGGCGCCGAGTGTGTCGCTGCACATTCCGTGGGACAGGGTGGACGACTACGCGGCGTTGGCCGAGCATGCGCAGTCGGTTGGAGTGCGCATCGGTGCGGTCAACTCCAATGTGTTCCAGGACGACGACTACATGCTGGGGTCGGTGACCCACCCGGATCCGCGGGTGCGCCGCAAGGCGACCGATCATCTGCTGGAGTGCGTCGACGTCATGGACGCGACCGGGTCGCAGGACCTGAAGCTGTGGTTCTCGGACGGCACGAACTACCCGGGCCAGGACGACATCCGCGCGCGGCAGGACCGGCTGGCGGAGGCGCTGGCGCAGGTGTACGCGCGGCTGACGGGTGATCAGCGGATCATCCTGGAGTACAAGTTGTTCGAGCCGGCGTTCTACACGACGGATGTGCCGGACTGGGGTACGGCGTACGCGCACTGCCTCAAGCTCGGTGAGCGGGCGAAGGTCGTGGTCGACACCGGGCACCACGCGCCGGGCACGAACATCGAGTTCATCGTGGCGTTCCTGCTGCGCGAGGGGAAGCTCGGCGCGTTCGACTTCAACTCCCGCTTCTACGCGGACGACGACCTGATGGTGGGTGCGGCGGACCCGTTCCAGTTGTTCCGCATCATGCACGAGGTCGTGCGCGGCGGGGGGTTGGAGGATGCGGCGGAGGTCGCGTTCATGCTCGACCAGTGCCACAACATCGAGCCGAAGGTCCCCGGGCAGATCCGCTCGGTGATGAACGTCCAGGAGGCGACGGCGAAGGCGCTGCTGGTCGACGTGTCCGCGCTGGCGGCGGCCCAGCGGGCCGGGGACGTGCTGGGGGCGAACGCGGTGCTGATGGACGCGTACAACACGGACGTTCGGCCGCTGCTGGCCGAACTGCGCGGCGAGATGGGCCTGGCCGCCGATCCGATGGCCGCGTACGCCGCCTCGGGCTACGCCGAGCGCATCAAGGCCGAGCGCGTGGGCGGCAACCAGGCCGGCTGGGGGGCCTGACCGCACCCGCTTCTCGTTCCGTCGTTCCTGGTTCCGTCGTTCCTCCGCAAACTTCTTCTCTCCCAAGGGGCATACACATGAAGCCACCGACCAACCCGGCGGTGGAAGCGCTGCTGGACCGCTCGCACACGCTCGGCGCCGACCCGCGCAACACCAACTACGCCGGGGGCAACACCTCGGCGAAGGGCACCGACCGCGACCCGGTCACCGGTGACGACGTCGAGCTGATGTGGGTCAAGGGATCCGGCGGCGACCTGGGCACGCTGACCGCCGGCGGGCTCGCGGTGCTGCGGCTGGACCGGCTGCGTGCGCTGGTCGATGTGTACCCGGGTGTGGAGCGCGAGGACGAGATGGTCGCCGCGTTCGACTTCTGCGCGCACGGCAAGGGCGGCGCGGCGCCGTCGATCGACACCGCCATGCACGGCCTCGTGGACGCCGCGCACGTGGACCACCTGCACCCGGACTCCGGCATCGCGCTGGCGACGTCGGCGGACGGGGAGAAGCTGACCGCAGAGTGCTTCGGCGACGCGGTGGTGTGGGTGCCGTGGCGGCGTCCCGGCTTCCAGCTCGGCCTGGACATCGCGGCGATCAAGGCGGAGAACCCGCAGGCGATCGGCTGCATCCTGGGCGGGCACGGCATCACCGCGTGGGGCGACACCTCCGAGGAGTGCCAGGCCAATTCGCTGCGGATCATCCGCTCGGCGGAGGAGTTCATCGCCGCCCGGTTCGACGCCGACGCCCATCCGTTCGGCCCTGAACTGCCCGGGTACGCGCCGCTCGAGGAGGGGAGGCGCCGTACCCGGGCTGCCGAACTCGCCCCGCTGATCCGCGGGTTGGCGTCGGCCGACCGGCCGCAGGTCGGGCACTTCACCGACGCGGACGTGGTGCTGGACTTCCTGGGCCGGGCCGAGCACCCGCGTCTTGCGGCGCTGGGCACCTCGTGCCCGGACCACTTCCTGCGCACCAAGGTCGCCCCGCTCGTCCTCGACACCGCACCGGACGCCCCAATGGAGGAGGTCGAGGCGCGGTTGCGTGAACTGCATGCGGCCTACCGCGAGGAGTACGCCGCGTACTACCGGCGGCACGCCGTCGCCGACTCGCCCGCGATGCGCGGGGCGGACCCGGCGATCGTGCTGGTGCCCGGCGTCGGGATGTTCTCGTTCGGCAAGGACAAGCAGACCGCGCGCGTGGCGGGCGAGTTCTACGTCAACGCGATCAACGTGATGCGCGGCGCGGAGACGGTGTCGAGGTACGCGCCGATCGAGGAGGCGGAGAAGTTCCGCATCGAGTACTGGGCGCTGGAGGAGGCCAAGCTCGCCCGCCTCCCGAAGCCGAAGGCGCTCGCGTCGCGGGTCGCGCTGGTCACCGGCGCGGGGTCGGGCATCGGCAAGGCGATCGCGGAGCGCCTGGTCGCCGAAGGCGCCTGTGTGGTCGTCGCGGACCTGAACGCGGAGAACGCCGCGGCGGTCGCGGACGCGCTCGGCGGCCCGGACAAGGCCGTCGCGGTGACGGTCGACGTCACCTCCGAGGAGCAGATCACCGCCGCGTTCGCCGCCGCGGCGCTGGCGTTCGGCGGCGTGGACCTGATCGTCAACAACGCGGGCATCTCCATCTCCAAGCCGCTCCTTGAGACCACCGCCCGGGACTGGGACCTCCAGCACGACATCATGGCGCGCGGCTCGTTCCTGGTCTCGCGCGAGGCCGCCCGGGTGATGCTCGCGCAGCAAATGGGCGGCGACATCGTCTACATCGCCTCGAAGAACGCGGTGTTCGCCGGTCCCAACAACATCGCCTACAGCGCCACCAAGGCCGACCAGGCGCACCAGGTCCGGCTGCTGGCAGCGGAGTTGGGCGAGCACGGCATCCGCGTCAACGGCGTCAACCCGGACGGAGTCGTGCGGGGTTCGGGCATCTTCGCCGGCGGCTGGGGCGCGCAGCGCGCCGCGGTCTACGGCGTGGAGGAGGAGAAGCTGGGCGAGTTCTACGCCCAGCGCACCATCCTCAAGCGGGAGGTCCTGCCGGACCACGTGGCCAACGCGGTCTTCGCCCTGACCGGCGGAGACCTGTCCCACACCACGGGGCTGCACATCCCCGTGGACGCCGGGGTCGCCGCGGCGTTCCTGCGCTGACCCCGGTAACGCGGCGGGGCGGGCTGGGGCCGTACCCCTGGGGCCGCTGCCCGCCCCGCCGCCGCCCGGTCCGGACTCCGGATACCCCGGTTGCCCGGTGACCGGGGCGCCCGTCCGGGCGTTTGCACCATGCGCCCACCCGGAGGCGTACGTACGACACTCGCGAAAGGACGCATCCGATGACCAGCACCACGGAACCCGCCGCCTACGCCCGCGTCCCGGCCACGGCCCGCCGCCCGAAGGTCGGCCTGGTGTCCGGAGGGCTGGGTGCGTACTGGCCGCAATTCCCGGAACTCCTGCCGCAGTTGCGCCGTTCGGCGGCCCGCGTCGCGGAGCGGATGGGGGCGTTCGACGCCGAGGTGATCGACGTCGGCTTCATCTCGGACGCCCAGGAGGGCGCGGCCGCCGCGGAGCGCCTGCGCCGCGAGGGCTGCGACCTGATCGTCGGCTTCCTGACCACCTACATGACCGCGACCATGCTGGTGCCCATCGCGCAGCGGTCCGGGGCCCCGGTCCTGCTGATCAACCTCCAGCCGACCGAGGCGATGAACCACGCGACGTTCGACACCGGCGCGTGGCTCGCGTACTGCGGCGCCTGCCCGCTGCCCGAGATGGCCAACGCCTTTCGGCGCGTCGGCGTCGACTTCCGCTCGGTGTCGGGGCACCTGGAGGACGAGAACGCGTGGCGGCGCATCGGCCGCTGGATCCGCGCGGCCGGCGTGCGGGCGGTGCTGCGCAACGGGCGCCACGGCCTGATGGGCCACCTGTACCCGGGGATGTACGACGTGTCCACGGACCTCACCATGGTCCCGGCGCACAGCGGCGGGCACGTCGAGGTCGTCGAGTTCGACGATCTGCGGGTACGCGTGGCCGAGGTGACGGACGATCAGGTGGCGGCGAAGCTCGCGGAGACCCGCGAGGTCTTCGAACTCGACGCGTCGGTCGTCCCGGACGACCTCGCCTGGGCGGCAAAGGTGTCGGTCGGACTCGACCGGCTGGTGGCCGACTTCGACCTCGACACGCTCGCGTACTACCACCGGGGCCTCGACGGCGAACTCCACGAACGCCTGGGCGCCGGAATGATCCTGGGCGCCTCGCTGCTGACCGCACGCGGGATCCCGACGTGCGGCGAGTACGAGTTGCGTACGTCGCTGGCGATGCTGATCGCCGACCGGCTGGGCGCGGGCGGGTCGTTCACCGAGCTCCAGGCGCTGAACTTCCGCGACGGCGTGGTCGAGATGGGCCACGACGGTCCGGGCCACCTGGCCATCAGCGAACGCCGCCCGCTGCTGCGCGGCCTCGGCGTCTACCACGGCAAGCGCGGCTGGGGCGTGTCGGTCGAGTTCGACGTCAAGCACGGGCCGGTGACGCTGGTCGGGTTGGCCCAGACGTACGACGGGCGCTACGAACTCGTGGCGTCCGAAGGCACCGTGGTCGACGGTCCGCTGCTGGCCATCGGCAATACCACCTCCCGCGTCGACTTCGGCCGCGACCCGGGCGAGTGGACCGACGCCTGGAGCGCGACCGGCATCCACCACCACTGGGCGCTGGCCACCGGCCACGTCGTCGAGGACCTGCGGGCGGTGTCGGACCTGACCGGCCTGTCCCTGGTCACCGTCTGAGCGCCCGCCGTCCGGTCCGGAAAGCAGGAGAATCAACGTGAGCACGCCGCCGCCGCCCGTCTTCGCCGCGATCGACATCGGCGCGTCCAGCGGCCGTGTCATCGCCGGGCGTGTCACTGCCGGAGGCGGCGCGGGAGCGCCGGCACTCGACCTGTCCGAGGTGCACCGCTTCCCGAACCGCCCGGTGCGGGTACGCGGCACGCTGCACTGGGACATCCTCGGCCTGTACGGCGAGGCGCTGGAGGGCCTGCGCAAGCTCGCGGCGGCGGGCGACTCGCGGCCGGCGTCCATCGGGATCGACACGTGGGCCGTCGACTACGGCCTGCTCGACGCGCGGGGGGAACTGCTCGGCAACCCGGTGCACTACCGCGACGGGCGTACCGACGGCGTGATGGACCGCGTGCTGGAGACTGTGCCCGCGAGCGATATCTACCGGACCACCGGGCTCCAGTTCCTGCCCTTCAACACCTTGTACCAACTGGCGGCGGAACAACGGGGGCGGCTCGACGCGGCCTCCGAACTGCTGCTCATACCGGACCTGTTGGCGTACTGGCTGACTGGCCGGATCGGGGCCGAGCGCACCAACGCGTCGACCACGCAGTTGTACGACGTGCGAAGCGGGACGTGGTCCACCGAGTTGGCCGAGCGCGTCGGCATCCCCGCGTATTTGCTGCCGCCGCTCCACGACCCCGGCACGCCGATCGGACCCCTTACTGCGGATGTGGCGGAGGCAACCGGCCTCGACCCGGCCACGCCGGTCGTCGCCGTGGGATCGCACGACACGGCGTCGGCGGTCGTCGGAGTACCTGCGCGTGGGCGGGACTTCGCGTACATCTCGTGCGGAACGTGGTCACTCGTCGGCGTCGAACTCGACAAGCCGGTCCTGACGGAGGAGAGCCGGGCCGCGAACTTCACGAACGAGGTCGGCGTCGACGGCACGATCCGCTACCTGCGCAACGTCATGGGTCTGTGGATCTTGCAGGAGTGCCTGCGCGTATGGCAGTCCCGGGGCATGGCCACGGATCTCCCCACCCTGCTCGAACAGGCCGCCAAGGAAACGCCGTTCGGTTCGGTGATCAACCCCGACGACCCCGACTTCCTCCCCCCGGGCGACATGCCTGCCCGCATCGCCCGCTACTGCGAGCGCACCGGCCAGCCGGTCCCGCGGACCCCAGCCGCGATGGTGCGCTGCGTCGTCGAAAGCCTCGCACTCGCGTACCGCCGCACAGTCCGCGACGCCGCGGCACTGTCGGGTACCACGGTGAACGTCGTGCACCTGGTAGGCGGCGGCGCCCGCAACGAACTCCTGTGCCAGTTGACCGCGAACGCTTGTGGCCTCCCAGTAGTAGCCGGCCCAGTCGAAGCCACCGCAATAGGCAACGTCCTGGTCCAGGCCCGCGCGGCGGGGGTCGTCGGCAGCCTCGCGGAGATGCGGGAGCTGACAGCCAAGACCCAGCCGCTGCGCACATACGCTCCGGTCGGCGGCCAGTCCTCCTGGGAGGAAGCCGAACGCCGCCTCAACTGATCAGCAATCGCGGAGGGACGCGAGGAGGCCGCCCCAGGAGAACATGTGCCGGGTTAGCCGCTCTCGTGCAACCTCACAGTTTCTCCAGGAGATCACGCAGGAACTGCGCGGAGTGATGCGGCGTGAGTGCATCTCCGCGCAGCAGGTCGTAGCGGCACTCCACGGCCAAAATCGCCTGGTCGTCGAAGATCACGTGCCCTTCACCCATCGCTTCGCAGTACGCGATCTCACCACGTCCTGGGATGGACATCAGTACGACGGGACCGCTCATGCATGCGTGCAAGCCGCTTGTGACAGGCAGGACTTCGATCGTGATGTGCGGCAAATCCGCCATCACAAGCAGATGTTCCAACTGCTCGGCCGCAGTCTCTCGGGGCAGATGGCACAGTCTTGTCAGTGCCGCCTCATCAATCAGCGACCATGTCCTCGGCGGATTCGGCTTCAGCAGAACGTCCTGCCGCCACAGCCGATGGGCTACTTGCTTGTCGACTTCCTGGGGCGTCTTTCCGACCTGCCGAAACAGTTCACGCACGTACTCGGCAGTCTGAACAGTCCTGGAATCGTCTGCGTGTTGAACATCCGCAGGCGCGTGGCCAGTTGTTCGGCGTGGACGTGACCCTCCCACCACAGCGGCTTGCCCGCCGAAGCCCGGCGCGCCGCCAGGTAGATGCTGACCAGGGAGCCGTCTACCCCCAGTGCGCGGTCGTATGCCTGGATGGTGTCGAGCAGTGGCTTGCGGGCGACGGTCTCGATCGACCCCACATGACTCTCTGAGGAGTGCGACTCTGCCGCCAGCTGCGCTTGCGACCAGCCTTTCGCCTTACGGCGTTTCCGCACTTCGCTGGCCAGCAGATGCCAGAGCGAGACGTCTGGGTCGATCTCCTTTTCGGCGGTCATGGCGGGCCACCTCCGGGTTGTCCAAGCACGGTTCTCGGCCATTCCCCAACGTACCGTTCGGGATGTTCTCTGAGTGGCAAATCGACTACTCGGGAGGACCGGTATGGACGACGGCAAAGCCCAGGCTCCGCCGCGCAGCCGCATGACGCTGCGCACGTACCGCCGTTCAGCCGACGGCCACGAGACCGAACGCAGCGAACCACGCGAAGTCATCGGCTATCGCGACTCCTTGGCCTCCGCCCCGATGCCGGGCGCGTGGCCCATCTGCACCTGCCCGCGCTGCCGCGCGAATGGATGAGCCCCTGATCACGCGGCCTATTCGCCGCCGCAGCCGCAGCCGTCGCAGCCGTCGGAGTCGGAGTCGTTGTTCCGGTCCGGGACCTTGCGGCGGTCGGGGTGGACGAGTGGTACCGGCGTGGGCTTGGTGCAGCTGAGGGCTACCGCGGCGCGGACGTCCTCGTCGTCGTGCGGGTTCAGCGCGGCGTCGACCAGGCTCCGGCAGTGGGCGTCCAGGCGTGGGGTGTGTACCCAGTGCCTTCCGACCAGGGTCGGGGCGAGATCGTGGACGCTCGTGCCGGCGAAGGTCACGCCGAACACGGCCACGCCTATGGACACCAGCCACTTGCTGTCCGTCGAACTTGCGGCGATCAGCACAGCGACAGTGACGGCGGCGACGGCCGCGACCGCCGTCGCGAAGCGGGCACCCCGCTCTTCGAGGCGGCGGAGCGTGCGCTGGAGCTCGACCAGCCGTTGCGTCTCCACAGCGGGAGGGACGGAGGCGTAACAGTCGTACAGGTGCGCGTTGCCACGTCGTTGCGCGTAGCGGACGTGCCAAAGTATGGCTCTGCCTACAGAGTCGGCGTCTCTGTCGTCCGCGCCTGCGGCCGGCGTCACTACTCCGTACCGGGAGATGTGCAGCAGGCCTTGGCCGATGAGCACTCGCGCACCTGCGCTCACCGCACCTGAGCCGCCGTAGGCCCTGCCAGGCCAGTTGGCGGCCTGATACACCGTGATATCGAGGGCCATCGCACGCCGTTCCATTTCCGGCACCCGCCGCACGAGCGCCATCGCGACCAGGCGCAGTGCCCCGCAGCCCACGAGGATCACCACGACACTTGCCGCGACGACCGTCAGCCCCCACGCGGTCCTGTCCATCCTGCTCCCGCCCCCGACTCCGACGCGAACACGCGCGGCCAACCACGGTCTCCCCGGATCGGGGACCTCCAACACCGGAGGCGGCTTCGGGCGTCGGGAATAGCCACCGCCGCCCCCGGGCTGAACCCCGACGTGCCCTTCGCTACGACGTCCGACGGCCTGGCCGTCCACTACGAGGTCCACGGCCGAGGCCGTCCCCTTGTCCTGATCAGCGGCCAGTCCAACACGCTGCACTGGTGGGACCGCGTGCGCGGGGACTTCGAGCCGCGCTTCAGCACGATCGTGCTGGACCACCGCGGCACCGGGGAAAGCGACAAGCCCGACGCGGATGTCTACAGCACCCCCCGATTCGCCGCCGATGTGGTGTCCGTCCTCGACGACTTGGGCATCGGGCGGGCCCATGTGTACGGCACGTCCATGGGCGGCCGCATCGCGCAGTGGATCGCCGCCGGGCACCCCGAGCGCGTCGATCGGCTGGTGCTGGGCTGCACCTCGCCGGGCGGACGGCACGGCGTCGAGCGCGGCGCCGACGTACGCAAGGCCCTCGCCGACCCTGACCCGGCCGCTGTCCGCCGCGCGCTGCTGGACCTCATGTACACGCCCGACTGGCGCGCACGCGTGCCCGGCCCGTACTACACGCTCGGCGACCGTCACATGCCTGCGTACGCCCGCCGACGCCACCTGCGCGCGAGTGCCCGGCACGACAGTTGGGACGTGCTGCCGTCCATCACCGCACCCACCCTGGTGCTGCACGGCACCGACGACCTGTTCAACCCGGCGGCAAACGCGCCGCTGCTGGCCGGACGCATCCCGGACGCCCGCCTGCACCTGATCCCCGGCGCCCGGCACGGCTACTTCGAGGAGTTCCAGGACGTCGCATCGCCGTTGGTCGCCGACTTCCTGGACGGCTGATCCGGACGACCGATCCGGACGACTGACTCGCCGCAAGGCGCACCCGGCTACTCCTGGTCGACGCCCAGGAGTTCCAGGAAGGCGGCGGCTGCCGGGGTGTGGTTCTCCCGGCCCCAGACCACGTATTCGGCGCGGGCCGGTGCGTCCGTGACCTCGATCGTGGTCAGTCCGGACAGGCCCGCGGCGTACGTGGGCGGGAGCAGTGCGACGCCCAGGCCCGCGCCGACCAGGCGGGTGAGGTAGTCCGCGTTGGTGACTTCGAAGGCGACTTCGCGGGCGAGGCCGGCGGCGGTGAAGGCCAGGTCGGACTGGGCCCGGCCGGCGGTCTTCGCCGGGAGGTCCACGAAGACCTCCGAGGACAGCCGACGCAGGTCGACGGAGGTCTCGGCGGCGAGCGGATGGCTCGGCGAGACCACGGCGACCAGCCGTTCGCGGGCGAGTTCCCGGGCGTTGACGCCCTGGGGGCGGGCCGTGACCGGGATGCCGAGGAAGGCCACCTCGATCTCGCCCTCCCTGACCCGCTCGACGAGTTCGTCGCTCGCTCCCACGCTCAGGCTGATCCGGACCTTCGGGTGCCGCTGGTGGAAGTCCCCGAGGGCGGTGGGGATGTCCACGGCGGCGACGGTGGGGATCAGGCCCACCGCGAGGCGTCCGCGTACCTCCCCGACGGCCGCCGCGACTTCGGCGGCGGCTCGTTCCGCCGCGTCCAGACACTGGCGGGCGGCGGGCAGGAACGCCGCCCCGGCCGCGGTCAACCGGACCCGGCGACTGGTCCGTTCGAAGAGCCTCGCGCCCAGTTCCTTCTCCAGCCGCGCGATCTGGTGGCTGAGGGCGGACTGCACGACCAGGCAGCGTTGGGCGGCCCTCGTGAAGCTGTTCGTCTCGGCCACGGCGATCACGTACCGCATCTGCTGAAGCTCCATGGATCCATCGTGATACGAGATCGATCACGTGACAACCATGTGTTGGACTCATGGATCCCTCGCGCCCGACACTGGTGGCGTCCGCACACGGCAGGCACGTTCCCGGGCCGATTCCGCTGCGCGGGCGGCCGAATCCCGGCCGCCCTGAACCGGCCCGGAAGTCGTGTTGCCGCAGCCACCGCCCCATCATCACCCCACCATCACCCCGCCACCTGGGCCCCGCAGGCCGCCGCGTCGTGCCTGCGCGCGTCCTCGTGCCCCGACACACCCGAAGGACGACGACACCATGAGCACCACGCCATCGCGTTCCGAGCCGACAATCGCCGACATCTGGGTCGACCCCCGCTGCCCCTGGGCGTGGATCACCACACGCTGGCTGGCGGAGGTGGAGCGGGTACGGCCGCTGGAGACCCGGTTCCACATCATGAGCCTGTCGGTCCTCAACGAAGGCCGCGAAGTCCCGGAGAAGTACCGCCAGAGCATGATCGACGGCTGGGCCTGCGTGCGCGTGTGCGTCGCGGCGCAGCAGCGGCACGGCGACGAGGTGCTGCGTCCCCTCTACAACGCCATGGGCCACCTGATCCACCTCGAAAGGGCCGGGCTCGGCCGCGACATGATCCGCGTCGCCTTGGCGGAGGCGGGCCTGCCCGCCGACCTGGTCGTGGCCGCGGAGGACACCTCCTGGGACGAGCCGCTGCGGACCGGGCACCACGCGGGGATGGACCCGGTCGGTGCCGAGGTCGGCACCCCGGTGATCCACGTGCCCGGCCCGGACGGTAAGCGGCTGGCGTTCTTCGGCCCCGTGCTCACCCCCGCCCCGCGCGGCGAGGCCGCCGGAGCGCTCTGGGACAGCGTGCTGGCCGTGGTGGGCACCGACGGCTTCTTCGAGCTCAAGCGCGGCCGTGACCGCGACCCGATCTTGTCCTGAGCCGACCGTACGAACTCCGGGAGCCACGGTGACTTCCCTCGAAACGCGAGGCGGTGTGAAGCGCGGACCGAACCTCCTCACGGCGGCCGTGACCGGCCTGGCCCCGGCGGTCTGGGGCAGCACCTACCTGGTGACCACCGAACTGCTGCCACCCGACCGGCCGTTCCTGGCGACCACGATGCGGGCGCTGCCCGGAGGCCTGGTCCTGCTGGCTCTCGGCCGTACGCTGCCCGCCGGCATCTGGTGGTGGCGCGCGCTGGTGCTGGGCGTGCTGAACATCGGCGCCTTCAACTTCCTGCTGTTCGTCGCGGCGTACCGACTGCCGGGCGGCATCGCCGCCATGATCATGTCGGCCCAGCCCATGTTCGTGGTCATCCTCGCCGCCCTCCTGCTCGGCGAGAGGATCACCGCCGTCCACGCCCTGGCCTGCGCACTGGGCACCGGGGGAGTGGTGCTGCTGGTCTTCAGAGGTACGGCGTCGCTCGACACCGTCGGCGTTGCCGCCGCGGTCGGCGGAGCGCTGTGCATGGCCTCGGGCATCACGCTGACCAAGCGGTGGGGCCGGCCGGAGGGCGTCGGCCTGCTCACCTTCACCGGCTGGCAACTCACCACGGGCGGCCTGGTCCTGCTGCCGTTCTGGCTGACGCTGGAAGGCCTTCCCGACCGTCTTACCGGCGCCAACGCCGTCGGGTTCGCGTACCTCGTCACCGTGGGCGCGGTCCTGAGCTACATCGTCTGGTTCCGGGGCATCGAACGACTGCCGGCCGTGGCCGTCTCCTTCCTCGCGCTGGGCAGCCCGGTCGTGGCGACGCTGCTGGGCTACCTGGTCAAGGACGAGAGGCTGACGGTCCTTCAGGCGGTCGGCGTGCTCGTCATCTTCGTCGCGGTCGTGCTCGGCCAGACGCGCCGATCACAGCCGAAGTCCGAGGACGCGCCCTCGGCTCCGTAGCCACATCCCGCCTCCCACGTCGCGTGGCCCTCACCGGACCGGTTCGGATCGAGCCGAACCGGCGCCCGGTGCCGGGGCGTTCGCGCGATCACACCTGACCGCATTCGGAGAGAAGCCATGACCGTCCAACAGGGCGCCGACGTCCCCGTCTCGCCAGAGCCGCAGCCGCAGCCGCAGAACCAGGTGTCCCCGACCCGGGGATGGCTGGGCGTGGCCGCCATCACCGCAAGCCTGTTCGTCTTCCTCACCACCGAACTGATGCCGATCGGCCTGCTCACCCCGCTCAGCGAAAGCCTCGGGGTGTCCGTGGGCTCGGCCGGCCTCATGGTCACGGCGCAGGGCGTCGCGGCCGGTCTCGGCGTACCGTTCATCGTCGCGTGGAGTCGACGCATCAATCGACGCCGACTGCTGTCCACGCTGCTGGCCGTCCTGGCGGTGGGCAATCTGATCACCGCGGTCGCCCCGAACTACCCGCTGATCCTGGGCACCCGTCTGCTCATGGGCTTCGCCAGCGGCGTCTTCTGGGCCATCGGCGTCAGCATGGCCATGCGCATCGTCCCGGAGAAGCACGCCAACCGGGCCGCCGCAATCGTGATGTCCGGCATCTCGATCGCGACCGTCGTCGGTATCCCCCTCGGCACCCTGCTGGAAAGCGTCAGCGACTGGCGCACCACGTTCCTGATCATGGCCGGCCTCAGCGCCCTGGTGTTCCTCGCGGTCGTCCTCACGATCCCGTCGTTGCCGTCGGCCAATGCGGTCTCGGTCCGCGAGGTCTTCGAACTACCCGTCAGGAACGTGCAGTTGCGCATGGTCCTGGTCATGGTGGTGCTCTTCGTCCTCGGACACTTCGGCGCCTACACCTTTGTTCGCCCCTACCTCGAGGAAAGTACGTCCGCCACGGGCGCGTTCATCACCGTCGTCCTCATCGTCTTCGGCGTCGGCGGGGCGATCGGCAACTTTGTCGGCGGCCAGACCGTCAACAGGAGCCTGCGGGGCAGCTTCGTCGCGGGCGGCCTGATCATGACCGGCGCACTGGTCATGCTGCTTGCCTTCGGCACGAACGACATCGGCGTGATCGCCGCCATGGCCCTGTGGGGCCTCGCCTTTGGCGTCGTGCAGCTCAGCCAGATCAACATGACTCTCTCCGCGGCCCCCGAGACCTTCGAGGCCGCCATGTCGCTCAACACCATGGCCTACAACACCTGCATTGCCTTGGGAGCCCTCGTAGGCGGCTTGTTCGCCGACCACGTGGGCGTCACCAGCGTCGTCTGGTTCGGCATCGTCCTGGTCGCCGCGTCCGTCCTCCTCCGCACCGCCACCGGCCGCCGCTCGCCCGCTCGACGGTGACCGTGGCAGCCGGCCGCGGAGGGCCGACCGGAAGATCCGCGCGTAGTGGTCGGGCGGCGGGTGGTGCGTGGATAGTGCCGCACCCGCGGGTGCTTCGCGTGGCACGATCCGGCCTGCGGAGCCTTCCGGTGCCGGGAGGCGGTGGACCGAGGCCGGGAGGTCGGGGATGGACGCGAACGCCGTCGGGCTTCAGCTCATCAGGGTCGAGCAAGGCGAACTGCTGGCGGAGATCACCGCCGCGTGCGCGCAGTTGGGGATCAGCCAAGGCGCTGTGGTCTCGCTGATCGGCGCCGTCGACGGGTTCACCGTCTCGACCATGCCTGCCGACGACCCGACGAAGGACGTCGTCACCGACTACGACCTGCCCGCCGAGATGACCGGCAGCGGCGAGATCGTCGACGGAGTCCCGCACCTGCACGTCGTCATGGCGGTCGAGGGCGACCGTGCGGTGGCGGGCCACCTCCACCGCGCCCGGGTCGGCGCCTGGTTCGCCCGCGTGTACGTCCAAGCCCTCGGCTGACCGTGGCCGACCGTCCGCCGCGGTCGCCCGAACAGTGCGGCTGCTGACGGCAATCGGTGACGCATTTCACACGTATGTGGCGAGATTCGCGTCCTTCGGCCGGACGGTGGGCCGTGCGCGGATAACGCCGGGTCCGCCGGCATTTCGCCTGGCACGATCCGCTGTGTGGAAGCCACTGGTGATGTGTCGCGGCGACGACAGTTCGCGCCGCTCGTTGTTGTGCTCGGGCTGATACTGGCCGCTTCGGTATTCGGCTGCTCGATCCTCGCCGGCGCGTCCGACTCCCCGAAGGGCGGCAGTTCACCCGTGAAGACGAAGGACCCGTACGCCGGGCGCCCCGGCCAGGACGCCTACGCCGCCGGCGCGGCGTTGGCCACGAGTGCCCCCGAACGGAAGGGCGCGCTGTCGGTCAAGTGGAGCGTCCCGTCGCCGCCGGGCGCCACGCAGTCGCTGCTCGGCCGGTGGGTCACCGACAGCGGGGTCTACCTCGGTACGAAGCTGGGCCTGGTGAAACACGCGTCCGCCGACGGGGCTGCCCGTGCCCTCCCGATGCCGGAGGACGAGTCGCGGATCCTCGGCATGAGTGCGGAGCCGAACGGGTCGGTCGGCGTGGTCGCGTGGCAGGCCGAGTCCGGCAACTACGTGAGCGTGATCGACCTCGAGACCGACCGGGTACGGTTCTCGACACCGTTCACCGCGACGTACGGCTACTCGCAGTTCGTGTACGTGGCGGCAAACAGTTCCGCCGTCTTCGCTGTGGCAGGCGCCCTTGTCCACGCCTTCGACCTCCGCGACGGGCGCTTGCTGTGGACGTGGGACGCGGGCTCGCTGGGGCGGGCGTCGCTTTCGATCGGCGGCCTTCTCGCGGACGACAAGACGGTCCTGCTCAGCGCCGAGGAGCGCGACAAATTCGCCGGCGTGGGTATCGCCCTGAACGCCGCCGACGGCGCGATGATCTGGAACGCGACCCTCACGGACCATCAGATCCGGTACGCGTCGGTCGTGAACGTGGACCCGCCGACCTTCCTGGTGACCGCCGAAGGCGACCTGCGCCGAACGCTGGTCGTGACCGACGAGCGCGGCGTACTCCTCAACCTCGTCAGTGCCGAGCCCGGCGAAGCGGGCTTCGGGCTCGAGACGACCCGGATCGGCGACCGGACGCACGAACGTCCGCTGCTGATCGTCGACGGCGTCTTCTACACGCGCGACGAGTTCGGCCGCGAAGGCAAGGGCGTCACCGCCGTCGACCTGCGTACCGGGGAGGCGAAGTGGCGCACCCCGCTGCCGGCTCCGCCCGAGGAATTGCTCATCACCACAGACCTGCATGTCGCGGGAAGCGCTCCCGGCGCGGTCTTCGTGGTCGCCACCGAATCCTACGAGGAGAGCCGCGGCGTGGTCGTGTGGCGGGTGTCCACCGCGGACGGAGCGTGGACCAAGCATGCCGAAGGCCCGCCGATTCCGGCCGAGTTCGACAGCACCGAACCGTGGTTCACGTGGTCCGGCCAGGACCTGTACGCGATCAAGGAACTTGCGAGGCACGTCGTGGTGAAGATCGGCGTCTGAGAACCCCCGCCGGTCAGGTGGCCGCCGGAACGACCAGTAGTACCTCCAGGGTGCGGGGGCCGTGGACGCCTTCCACGCGGTCCAGTTCGATGTCGCTGGTGGCCGACGGCCCGCTGATCCAGGTCAGGGGGCGGCGGGCGTCGAGGCGCGGGAGGGCATGCGGGACGGAGGCCACAACGTCGTCCGCCCGGACCACGCACAGGTGGTAGTCCGGTACGAGGGTCAGCGCGCGGCGCCCCTGGCCTGGGCCCGCGTCCAGGACGATCGTGCCGGTCTCGGCGACGGCGACCGCGCAGCCGGTGACCGTGCCGTCCGCGGAGGCGAGCTGATCGATGGTCAGGGGCGGTGTGTCGCCCAGCAGTTCGAGGTCCCGCACACGTGCCGTCCAGGCCTCGGGCGTGCCTGCGGGGACGATGACGCGCTTGCAGCCCCGCCGGGCCAGCGCTTCGGCCAAGGCGGCCGGGAGCTCGTCCGGGGTGACCTCGTGGACCACGGCCCGGTAGTCGCGCAGGTTCTCGGCGAGCAGGGGGAGGACCGCGTCGGGGGAGACGTGCGATTCGCGGTAGGCCGCGTCCGGCGGGAGCACGGCGGTGTGCGGCGGGTCGGCAGAGCGCTCGTCGGCGGGGACGTCGGCGAGGGCCGCGCGGATGCGCGCCAGCATGGCGGTGCGTGAACTCATCGGTCACCCCTGGGCGTTGCGGTCTCCGGGCGGTTCGCGGCCCACCAGTCGCGGAACGACTGGGTGGGCGGCGTGGGCAGGTCTCGTGTGTCGGTCCAGGCCGCGCCGGGACCGGGGAGGCGGCGGGGGACGAGGCGGCGCGTACGCCCGGCCGCCCGTTGCACCCGGGCCAGCCGCGACGGGTCCGCGAAGATCCACCCGGCGGCCTTCATCGCCGCGCGCTCCGCACGGTGGCCGCCGCCTTCGGCGACCTGTTCGCGCAGGTGCACCAGCACCTCGGGGATGTCGATGGCGACGGGGCAGACGTCGTAGCAGGCTCCGCACAGCGTCGAGGCGTACGGCAGCGAGGCGTCCAACTCGTTTGCGGTGCCGCGCAGTTGCGGCGTGAGGATGGCGCCGATCGGGCCCGGGTAGACGGAGCCGTACGCGTGCCCGCCCGCACGCTCGTACACCGGGCACACGTTCAGGCAGGCCGAACACCGGATGCAGCGCAGCGTCTGACGGCCCACCTCGTCGGCGAGCACCCGGGTGCGGCCGTTGTCGAGCAGGACCAGGTGGAAGTCCTGCGGACCGTCGCCCGGCGTGACCCCGGTCCAGGTCGACGTGTACGGGTTCATCCGCTCGCCGGTCGACGAGCGCGGCAGGAGTTGGAGGAAGACCTCCAGGTCCCGCCACGTCGGGACGACCTTCTCGATGCCGACCACCGAGATCAGCGTGTCGGGCAGCGTGAGGCACATGCGGCCGTTGCCCTCGGACTCGACCACCACCAGCGTGCCGGTTTCGGCGACCATGAAGTTCGCGCCGGAGACCGCGACTTTTGCGCTCAGGAACCGCTCGCGCAGGTGCCGCCGTGCGGCTTCGGCGAGGACGCGCGGCTCGTCGGTGAGATCGGCCGGCGCCGGTTCGCCCCATGCGCCCATCTCGCGCAGGAAGATCTCGCGGATCTCGCTGCGGTTGCGGTGGATCGCCGGGACGAGGATGTGCGACGGGCGGTCGTCGCCGAGCTGCACGATCAGTTCGGCCAGGTCCGTCTCGTACGCCCTGATGCCCGCGGCCTCCAGTGCCTCGTTGAGCCCGATCTCCTGCGTGGCCATGGACTTGACCTTGACCACGTCGCGTTCGCCGGTGGCCTTGACCAGGTCCGTGACGATGCGGTTCGCCTCCGCGGCGTCGGCGGCCCAGTGCACGTGGCCGCCCGCGGCGGTGACCGCCTCCTCGACCTGGAGGAGGTACCGGTCCAGGTGCCGCAGGGTGTGGTCCTTGACGGCCTTGCCGGCCGCGCGCAGCTCGGACCAGTCGTCCAACTCGCCGACGACCGCGGCGCGTTTGCCGCGGATCGTGTGCGTCGCCTTGCGCAGGTTGTGCCGCAGCTGCGCGTTGCCCACCGCCTCGCGCGCGGCGCTCGGGAACGCGGGCAGGCCCAGGAACGTACTCCCCTTGCTCATGCCGGGAACTCCTCGGTCGAGGCCAGGATTTCGGCGAGGTGCAGGGTACGCACGCCCGCGCGCTGGCGGTCCATCGTGCCGCCCAGGTGCATGAGGCACGAGTTGTCCGCGGCGCACAGCACCTCGGCTCCGGTGCCCACGGCGTGGCGTACCTTGTCCGCGCCCATGGCGGCGGACACGTCGGGGTTCTTCACCGCGAACGTGCCGCCGAAGCCGCAGCACTCCTCCGCGCCCGGCAGGTCCAGCAGTTCGAGCCCGCGTACGTTGCGCAGCAGCGTGGTCGGCCGGTCGCCGAGCCGCATCAGCCGCAGCGAGTGGCAGGTCGGGTGGTACGTCACCTTGTGCGGGAAGTACGCGCCGACATCCGTCACGCCGAGCACGTCGACCAGGAACTCGCTGAGGTCGTACACCTTCGGTACGACGGCCGCGACGGCGTCCGCAAGGGTCGGGTCGGTGGCGCGGGCGGCGGCCTTGGGGTGGTTGTCGCGGACCATCGCGCCGCAGGAGCCGGACGGGGTGACCACCGCGTCGTAGCCCGCGAAGGTGTCCGCGAAGCGGCGGACCATGGGCTCGATCTGCTTGCCGTACCCGGTGTTCCAGTGCATCTGGCCGCAGCAGGACTGCTCGGCGGGAAAGTCGACCTCGCAGCCGAGTCGTTCCAGCAGGCGGACGACGGCCTGTCCGGTCCGCGGATAGAGCGTGTCGTTGACACACGTGATGAACAGCGCGACGCGCACCGGCCGACCTCCTCACGGATGGATCAATGAATGGTCAGACCATACATTGGTCCATCCCTGTGCTGCCATGCCATCCTGTGATTCGACCGACACCACCGGGCCGTAGGAGAACGCGACGTGAGCACCATCCCGACCGAGGGCCCCGACTGGCGGCCGGTCCGCCGCGTACGCGCGCACGAAGAAGTCCTCGCCCGGATCGAGGAGCAGATCGCCGCCGGGCGGCTCAAGGCCGGCGACCGCCTCCCCGGCGAGCGGCAGCTGGCCGAATCGCTCAACGTGAGCCGGGCCTCCGTACGCGAGGCACTGCGCGTCCTGGAGGCGATGGGCGTGCTGGTCTCCACCACGGGACGCGGCCCGGACGCCGGCGCCGTCCTCACCGGCCGCCCCGCCGACGCGCTCGCCGACGTCCTGCGCCTGCACGTCGGGCTCGCGCACTTCTCGCTCCACGACATCGTCGAGACCCGCCGCATCGTCGAGTCCTGGGCCGCCCGTTCGGCGGCCTCGCGCGCGGAACTGCACGACCTGGACCGCCTGCGCGACGCGGTGTCCCGCATGGCGGGCCCCGACCTGACCCCCGAACGGTTCAACCAGGCCGACGCGGACTTCCACCTCGCCTTGGCCGAAGCGTCCGGCAACCACGTCGTGGCGACGCTGATGCACGGCCTGCGGGACGCCGTCGGCCGGCACGCCGCCGAAGCGGTCGAACGCCTCGGCTGGCCGGACGCGGCCGTCGCCCTGCGCGAGGACCACCGCCGCATCCTGAAGGCCATCGAGGCCGGCCGCCCCGACGCGGCCGCCAAGGCCGTCGAGGACCACCTGCGGCGGTCCTACCCCGACCTGTGACCCACCCCGGGGTTCAGCGGTTGTGGCCGGGCTTCCGGAGCACGTCGCCGGCGTTGTCGGTGGCGGCCGGGAGCAGGGACACGATGCGCATACCCGCAGCGTAAGGCGCGGTGCGGGGCGGGCCGCCGGGGCCGGTCCGGGATGTGGGCGCGGGTGGGCGGCCGTCGCTCGTGCGTTTAGGGTGGCCGGTGCAACTGGTTCGCCCTGTCCGCCAGGCAGGCGCGTCGCAAGAGGGAACCCGGTGGGAATCCGGGACTGCCCCGCAGCGGTGAGTGGGAACGACCGCCGTCATCGAGCACTGGACCCGGGCCGGGTCTGGGAAGCGACGGCCAGTAGGTGCCTCGTGGCAGCACGAGGCGGGCCCACGAGTCCGAAGACCTGCCCGTTGCCCGCACGCGACCCGTTCGCGTGCGGAGATTCCGGTGACCTCGTGGGCGGGTCGGCGTGCATACCGAGCGGCACAGGTGACGCGACGTCACCCGTGGCCGCCCGGTCGGTCGTTCCTTCGCGTCCTCGGTCCCCGTCTCCGGGATCCCGGGTGAGATCTTCGCGAAGGAGAAGTTCCGTGACAGCGCAGTACGCAGCGGTGCGGCAGCCCGCAGCCGCGGCAACACGGGCCACCGTGTACGGCTACCCCCGCCAAGGCCGGAACCGTGAGCTGAAGAAGGCCGTCGAGGGCTACTGGAAGGGCGGCGTCACCGCCGACGCCCTCCGCGAGACCGCGGCCGAACTCCGGCGGACGAACTGGCGGCAGCTCGCCGACGCCGGCATCCACGAAGTCCCGTCCGGGGACTTCTCGTTCTACGACCACGTCCTCGACACGAGCGTCATGGTCGGCGCCGTGCCCGCGCGGCACCGCGACGCCGTCGAAGCCGACGCGCTGGACGGCTACTTTGCGATGGCCCGGGGCACCCAGGACGTCGCTCCGCTGGAGATGACGAAGTGGTTCGACACGAACTACCACTACCTGGTGCCCGAACTCGGCCCGGACACCGTCTTCACCGCCGATTCCGCCAAGCAGGTCGCCGAGTTCACCGAGGCGCTCGCGCTCGGACACACCGCCCGCCCGGTCCTCGTGGGACCCGTCACCTACCTGCTGCTGGCCAAGCCCGCGCCGGGCGTGGCCGCGGACTTCGAACCGCTCACCCTGCTGGACCGGCTCCTGCCCGTGTACGCCGAGGTCCTCGCCGAACTGCGGGCCGCCGGCGCCGCGTGGGTGCAACTCGACGAACCGGCGCTGGTCCAGGACCGCAGCCCGGCCGAGCTGAACGCCGTCGCCCGCGCGTACCGCGACCTGGGACGCGCCGAGGACCGGCCGAAGCTGCTGGTGGCGTCGTACTTCGGGCGGCTCGGCGAAGCGCTGCCGGTGCTGGCCGCGGCGCCTGTCGAGGGGCTGGCGCTCGACTTCACCGAGTCGGGCGCCGCCAACCTCGGGGACCTCGCCGCGGCGGGCGGACTGCTCGGCAAGCGCCTGGTCGCCGGGGTGGTCAACGGCCGCAACATCTGGATCAACGACCACGAGGCCTCGCTCACGACCCTCGGCACCCTCCTCGGCCTCGCCGAGCGCGTCGACGTCGCGGCGTCCTGCTCGCTGCTGCACGTCCCGCTGGACGCGTCCCTCGAACGCGACATCGACCCGCAGATCGGGCGCTGGCTCGCCTTCGCCCGGCAGAAGACCCGGGAGATCGCGGTCCTCGCGCGCGGACTGGCCCGGGGCACTGACGCGATCACCGCGGAACTCGCCGCGAACCGGGCCGACTTGGCGTCCCGCGCCGGATCCGCGCTGACCCGCGATCCGGCGGTGCGGGCGCGTACCGCGGCCGTCACCGACGCGGACGGACGCCGCTCGCGGCCGTACGCCGAGCGTGCCCTCGCCCAGCGCGCGCACCTCGGCCTCCCACCGCTCCCGACGACGACCATCGGCTCGTTCCCGCAGACCTCAGAACTGCGTACCGCACGGGCCGACTTGCGGGCCGGACGGATCGGCTCCGCGGAGTACGAGGAGCGGATCAAGGACGAGATCGGCACGGTCCTCGCCTTCCAGGAGAAGGCCGGGATCGACGTCCTGGTCCACGGCGAGCCCGAACGCAACGACATGGTGCAGTACTTCGCGGAGCAGCTCACCGGCTACCTCGCCACGCAGCACGGCTGGGTGCAGTCGTACGGCACGCGCTACGTCCGGCCCCCGGTGCTCGCCGGGGACATCTCGCGGCCCGAGCCGATGACGGTGCGGTGGACGACGTACGCGCAGTCGCTCACGGACCGTCCGGTCAAGGGCATGCTCACCGGCCCGGTCACGATGCTCGCCTGGTCGTTCGTGCGCGACGACCAGCCGCTCGGCGAGACCGCCCGCCAGGTGGCGCTGGCCCTGCGCGACGAGGTCCGCGACCTCGAAGCGGTCGGCACCTCGGTGATCCAGGTCGACGAACCGGCGCTGCGCGAGACGCTGCCGCTGCGCGCCGCCGAGCACGCGGCCTACCTGTCCTGGGCCACCGAGGCGTTTCGGCTGACCACCGGCGGCGTACGGCCGGACACCCAGATCCACACGCACATGTGCTACGCCGAGTTCGGGGACATCGTCCAGGCCATCGACGACCTCGACGCGGACGTCATCAGCCTGGAGGCCGCCCGCTCGCACATGCAGGTCGCCCGCGAACTCGCCGCGCACGGCTACCCGCGCGAGGCCGGCCCCGGCGTCTACGACATCCATTCGCCGCGCATTCCGAGTGCCGAGGAGGCCGCGGCCCTGCTGCGCAAGGGACTTGAGGCCATCCCCGCCGAGCGGTTGTGGGTGAACCCCGACTGCGGCCTGAAGACCCGCGGTTGGCCGGAGACCCGGGCGTCGCTGGAGAACCTGGTCGCGGCGGCCCGCGCGGTCCGGGCCGAACTGGACGCCGAAACCCGGTGATTCGCTCCGGTCCGGGGCGGGCAGCAGGTGCCCGCCCCGGACCGGGCGGCGATTCTCACGCGAGAGTGCGCACGCGCCAGTTCGCATGCGAAGGCTCGAACACGAAAGCTCTCACGCGCCAACGCCTGTGGTGCGCGGCTCAGTCCTCCAGCAAGTGGGAGCGGTCGTGTTCGGCGAACGCCTTGGCCAGTAGGGCGCGGTCGTCGTCGGTCATGACCCGGTACGCCGCGTCGCGCTCCGGCTGCCACCACACCGGGTCGTTCGTCCGCCAGCCTTCGCGGCGCAGCCCGTTCTTGTCCGTCTTGCTGGTCGCGGTCACCGGCATCGCGTCGAGGACGCGGACGAAGCGCGGCGGCATCTTGGTGCCGAGGTCGGCCTGGGCGGCGAGGAACCCCGCGAAGCGGTCCGGGTCGAAGGCGGCCCCGGGGGTCGCCACGGCGGCGGCCATGACCAGGTCGCCGACCGCCGGGTCCGGGGTGGCGTACACGGCGACCGCGGAGAAGGCGTCGTGGCGGGCGAGGATGTTCTCGATGGTGTGCACGGCGAGGTTCTCGCTGTCCACGCGCAGCCAGTCGTTGCCGCGTCCGGCGAAGTAGAGGTAGTCGTCGGCGTCGCGGTAGAAGAGGTCGCCGGTCCAGAACCGGCCCTGCCGGAGCCGCGCCTCGGTGGCCTCGGGATTGCGCCAGTAGCCCTGGAAGTTGCTGCTGGGCGTCGTGCTGACCAGTTCGCCGATCGCCTCGGCGCCGTTCAGCAGGCGTCCGGTGTCGTCGAACTGCGCGCGGGCGCACTCGCGTTCGGTCTCCGGGTCGAGGACGACGAGGCCGGGGACGGCGGGGCCGATGGCGCGGTCGGGGGTGCCGGGCGTCCACTGGAACGACACGCCGCCCTCCGAACTGCCGTACCCCTCGCGCAGCGGGCAGCCGAAGCGCGCCTCGAAGCGGGCGCGGTCGACGGCGCCCGCCTCGGTGCCGTAGCCGGCCGTGAGCGGGTTCGCGGCGTCGGCGGGGTGCGGCGGGGTGGCCAGGATGTAGGAGATCGCGCGGCCGACATACGTGAAGTAGGTGGCGCCGTAACGCCGTACGTCGGACAGGAACCCGGAGGCGGAGAACTTGCGGCGCAGGGCGGTTGCCGCGCGTGCGTGCAGGGCGGGTGCCCAGTTCGCGATCACCGCGTTGCCGTGGAACAGCGGCATCGGGATGTAGCAGACGGATTCCGGCGACAGCGCGAACTGCCGGGCCATGCCCGCCGCCGACGCCGCGATGCGGCCCTGGGTGCTGGGCACCGCCTTGGGGGCGCCGGTCGAGCCCGACGTGAAGGTGATCATGAAGCGGGTGTCCTCGGTCACCGAGCCGTCGTCGGGCGGCAGCGGGGCGCCGCGCTGACCGGCCAGGAGGGCCGCGTACTCGGCGGTGTCCACGACGAGCACCGGTATGTCGCCGAGTTCGGAGCCGTCGTCGAGCAGGCCGTCCAGCAGTCCGGCGTGCGTCCGGTTGGTGATGACGACCGCGCACTCGGAGTGCCGGATGTCGCGGGCGAGGTCGGCGCCCCGGCGGGTGGAGTTCACGCCCACGACCGTCGCGCCCGCGAGGGCCGCGGCCTGCATCCACAGCACGTACTCGGGCTCGTTGTCGAGCAGCAGCCCGATGTGCGGCTCGCCCTCCCGGTGCAGCCCGGTCCACAGCGCGGCGCGTTCCGCCGCACCCGCGGCCAGCTCGTGGTGGGTCAGCACGCGGTCCTCGAAGAACAACCCGGGGCGGTCGTCGCCCCACTGCCCGCGGACCAGGTGGGCGACGGTCGTCATGGGTGACGCCTTTCTGCGACGGCCTGTCTCGGATGCCCGAGAACTTCCTTCTGGGAAGTTCGGCCATCGTGGCCGCGCGGGCCGACGAAGTAAACGGTGTGTCGTGAACGTCACTGCGCGGCGCCGACCTGTGCCGTTCGGCGGCTACCGGGCCCGTACGCTGGGCCCGTGCCTCCCGCCGAATGGTTGCCGACCACCACGTACACGATCCTCGGGCTGCTGTCGTACGAGCGCGAACTGTCCGGTTTCGAGGTCAAGCGCTGGGCGGACACCAGCCTGCGGTTCTTCTACTGGAGCCCGGCCACCAGCCAGGTCTACCGCGAGTTGGAGCGCCTGGAAGCCGCCGGACTGGTCAGCTCGCGCGTGGTGCCCGGCCAGACCGCGCGCAGCAAGCGCGTCTACCGGATCACCGCGGAGGGCCGTGCCGAGCTCACCCGCTGGATCGAGGAGTCCCCGGTCGAGCCGACCCTCATCCGCGACTCCGTCGTCCTGCGGATCTGGCTCGGCCACATGGCCGACCCGGAGCGCCTGCGCGAACTCCTGGAGGAGCACCGCGCCCGGCTCCAGGCGCTGATCCCCGAGGTCCGCAAGCTCGGCGAACTCGCCGCCGTCCACTCGACCTGGGCGTACCCCGAACTGGTCTCGCAGTGGGGCGAACTCCAGTACGAGGCCGAGCTGCGCGGCATCGACCTGCTCCTCGCCGGCATCGACCGCGCCCGTCCCCGGAACTCCGACCCCGAGTAGGGCCCGCCGGAGAAGGCCGCGACGCGAGGCCCGCCGGACCGGCCCAGAGTCAGCCGGGCCGCCCCGCCGCGTTGCCCGCGCGCGCGAGTGCGTACGTGCGGCTCAGGGCCAGGTCGGTGACGACGAAGCGGTCCTGCCCGCACGCGCGCGCCGCCGCGGTGATGAACGGCAGCATCCCGGTGCGGGCGTGGACGACGACGCCGGCTTCGTCGTACCAGCGGACCGTGTCGCCGATCCGCCGCGCCGAGACGATCCGGGCCACCCGGGCACTCCAGCACGCCCGGTGCGCGCCGAGAGCCCGGGCCATCTCGCCGGGGCGGTGTTCCGGCGCGCCGACCGCGTACCCTTCGCGCAGTCCCAGGCCGACCAACACCCCGCCGACCGGGGCGCGTTGCGGCGCGGGCCGCCATCCCGTGGACGCCGCCAGCGCGCGAACCGCCGTGGCACACGCGGCAGTCGGGGGAGCACCGAAGGTACGGCTCGGATCGCGGTACGCCAGCAACTCGGCGACGTCCCCACCTCCGTCCTCGCCCCCGCCCGTACCGCCGCCGCCGACGGCGAACACGAAGGCGTCGAGCGGCCGTCGGGTGGCGAGCACGAAAGCGGTCACGTCCGCCCGCACCCGCGCGAACGACGCCGGAGGCAGGACGATCGGACACGTCCAGGCACCGGACGCACCGGCCACCTCGGCATAGTCCGGAGCCGCGCTCACAGCCGCAACCCACCGGATTCGACGCTCATGGCGTCTTCCTACCCACTGCCCGGCGGACACGCCACCACCGCCACGCCCGCCCCGGCACTTCCGGCCACCGCGGCCGCGTGCCCGGGCCGAACGGCGGTCGCGGCGCCCGGACTCCGCCGGACCGCGGGTGGGTCCCGGCGTCCCCGCGGTGTCAGCCCGGGGACAGCGCCGCCACCATCTGGTCGCGGAACAGCGAATCGCCGAACGTCAGGGTCAGCATCCCCGAGGCCATGCCCACGTGCAGCCCCGTCCTGTTGGCGCGCCCCCCGGGCTCTGTCGGGCCGAACGTGTGCGGCAGCAGCGCGTGCACGGCGGAGCCGAGCGGGATGCTGTGCACCAGGCTGCCGTCGGTGGGATCCCACAGCCGGACGGTGCCGTCGTGGCCGCCCGAGGCCAGCATCGCGGGACCGCTGCCGACCGTGATCGGGGCGACGGCGCGGACCTGGCCCTCGTGTCCGGTCAACGGGTCTCCGACCGGCTCGCCGTGCGCGTTCCACAACCGCACCGTCCGGTCGGCCCCGGCGGACGCGAGCACCGGCACCGAGGAGCCGTCCGCGCGCGGCAGTTCGACGACCGCGAGCGACCAGATCCAGCCCTCGTGGCGCCGGTGGCGACGGCTCGCGCCGTACGGGGACCAGGTGTCGAGGTCCCACAACCCGATCGTGCCGTCGCATCCGGCCGAGACCAGCAAGGGCCGGGCGCGCCCGGGGCCGGGAAGTGTGCACAGCGCGCGCACCGGCCCGATGTGGCCTTCGAGGACCGCGACTTCGTCCCCGGTGAGGAGGTCGTGCGCGGCGATCGCCCCGTCCCGGCGTCCGGTCAGCACGAGTCCGTGGTCCGGGAGCGCGTGGAGCGCCAGGACCGGGCCGTCCGCCGACCGGCGGCGCCATCCCGCGCCGCCCGGGCCGCCTACCCGCGCGTCGAGCGCCAGGCCGCCGTCCGCACCTCCGACGAGCAGCGTGTCCCCGGGTGCGTCGGCCGGTACCGCGGCGACGCGGGCCGGCCGGCCCGGATCCCGGGGGGCGAGCACGCTCGCCCGGGCCTGCCGTGGGGACCACAGGCGGACGGTCCCGTCCGCCATGACCGAGAGGCAGCCCTCGCCCACCGGCCCGCCGAGCCGTTCGACCGACGCCGCGGACTCCGCCAGGGCCCGCCCGACCGAGCGGCCGGTGCGCGGATCCCACAACCGCACCGTGCCGTCCTCGCCCGCGCCGACGAGCAGCAGATCGCAAGGCCATCCACGATCGGGATCCACGGGAACGGCCCGTAACGACAGGACGGTGCCGCGGTGCCCGGTCAGGGTCGGGCCGGTCTGGAGGCCGGTGCGCGGATCCCACAGGCGGACCGTCCCGTCGAACCCGCCGCTCGCCACCAACAGCTCGCCGTCCAGCTCCAGTTCGCACACCGACCAGACGGCCCCGTGGTGCCCGGTCAGCGGTTCCCCCACCTGCTGCCGGGTCCGGGGGTCCCACAACCGCACCGTGCCGTCGTATCCGCCGCCGGCCACGAGTGTGCGGCCTTCGGCGTCGCGGACGGCGCACACGTCCAGCACCCGCCCGACGTGCCCGGACAGTTCGCCGGTCTGTTCCGCGGTGTCGACGTCCCAGATCCGGACGGTGCCGTCGTCCCCGGCGCTGACCAGGGAAGGCCGGGCGCCCTCCTCGCCAGGACAGGTGCACAGCGCCCACACCGCGCCCTGATGCCCGGTCAGCGGTTCCCCGACGGCGGCCCCGGAACGCGGATCCCACAGCCGCACCGTGCCGTCGTACCCGGCGCCGGCCAGGAGTTCCGGCCCTGGGCCCGGGATCGTGCAGACGTCCCACACGGCGCCCGAGCCGCCCGGCAGCCGCACGGTCTCGGCGCCGGCCGCATCCCACACCCGTACGGTGCCCGACTCGTCGGCCGTCGCCAGGACGCCTCCGTCCGCACCGTCCAGCGCGCACAGGGCCAGCACCCGGCCTTCGTGGCCGTCGAGCGCGCGTACCGGCACCCCGGACACCGCGTCCCACAGGCGCACCCGGCCGTCGGCTCCCGCCGCGGCGAGGAGGCCCGACCCGTCGCCGTCGGCCACGACCGCGACGTCCCAGACGCCGCCGACCGCGGCCGGGCGGGGTTCGGGCGCGCCGATCTGGGCGACCGGGTCCCACAGGCGGATCGTCCCGTCGCCGCCGTAGCTGGCCACCAGCGTGCGTACGGCGGATTCTCCGGCGTCCAGTCCGGGCACGGGGCACACGCCCCACGCCGCGCCGTCGTGTCCGACGAGCGACGCGCCGAGTTGGGTTCGGGCCGCCGGGTCCCAGACGCGGACGGTCCCGTCCTCGCCCGCGGTCGCCAGCCTCGCCCGCGGCGCGTCAGGGTCGGCGGCCGGCGCCGGGAGTGTGCAGATCCCCCAGATGGCTCCGTCGTGGCCGGTCATGGGCGTGCCGATCTCGGTGCCCTCGACGGGGTCCCAGACGCGGATTTCGCCGTCGTAGCCCACCCCGGCCAGAAGTGACGGCGAACCGCCCTTGTCCGCTTCGGGGTTGGGGTAGGAGCACACGCCCCACACCGCGCCGCGGTGGCCTGCCAGCGACGTTCCCGCCGGGTCGCCGGACCGCGGATCCCAGAGCCGCACGGTGCCGTCGTCGCCCGCGGTCGCCAGCAGCGTCGGGCCGTGCGGCGCCCCTGGATCCGCCGGGCCCGTCCAGGTGGTCATGCCCCAGACCGCGCCGACGTGGCCGGACATGCCGGTGCCGACCTCGCGGCGGGTGTCCGCGTCCCACAGGCGGACCGTGCCGTCCTCGCCTCCGGTGGCCAGCAGCGTCGACGCACGGCCGGCTGCCCCGTCGGCCGCCCGGTCGGGTGGAACCACGCAGAGCCGCAGCACGCGCCCGCTGTGCGTGGTGGTGACGGTGTGCAGCAGGCGGCCGCGCAGCGGGTCCCAGAGGCGGACGGTCCCGTCCCCGCCCACACTGGCCAGTTGCGGCCCGTCCTTCGCGGTGGGGACGACGCAGAGGTCCTCGACCGTTCCGCGGTGCCCGGTGAGCGCGGGGCCGAGTTGGAGTGCCGTCAGCGGGTCCCACAGCCGGATCGTGCCGTCGTCACTCGCGGACACCAGCACGCGCCTGCCGCTGGGGAAGTCGAGGGTCCGCACCCGCCCGACCGCCGCCGTGTGGCCGGACAGCCGTACGTGCATGGGCGACCGGCCGATGTCCCCGGCGGCGACGCCCCACGTCCGGGCCGGCTCGTCGAGCACCTGGCTGGGGCTGTGCGCGATGGTGCCCAGCTGCCGGACGCCGGCGCGGTCGCGCGGCTGTGCGGTGGCCAGGACGTGCCGGGCACTGACGACACCGGCGACGGCGGGCGGGACGTCGGCGCGCCCGAACAGGGTGCGGACCGTGTCGGCGGTCACCGCGTCCGCGTCGAGCCCGTCCAAAACGGCCGGGGCGGAGGCGAGTTCGTCCCACAACCCGGCGTCGGCGGCGTATCCGCTCAGGTGCCGGGCCAGGTAGCCGGGCATCCGGCCGGCCTCGGTGGCGTCGGCGGCGGTACGCAGCAGCCCGGCGGCGACGGTACGCCGGTCCGCGGCGTAGTCGTCGGCGTGGCGCACGGCGAAGTACTCGACGAACGTACGGTGGGCGAGCCGGTAGACCGTCCCTCCCCGCCCGCTCCGCGAATCTCCGGCGCCGGTGTCCGCGGTGTCCGCGATGACGTACGCGGAGGCGCGTTGCAGCAGTTCGGGGATGGCCTCGGTCCACAGGAAGGCGTCGGCGTCCGCGGGCATGTCCGGCCCGGCCAGGAAGCGGGCCACGTCCGCCCACATGCCGTCGGCCTCCGGCAGGCCGCGTCCCCGGGCGTGCGCGAGGGCCTGGATCAGGACGGGGTAGCGGTCGTCCTCGTGGGTGAGGCGGTCCACGGCCTTGGCGAACACGTCCTGGTGGTTGCCCGCCAGCAGCCGCCGCAGCGACATCGCCCGCCGCGTCGTGAGCAGCCCGGGGTCCTCGATCAGCTCGTGCACCACCAGGCGTGCGAACAGGAATTCGCCGTCCCGTTCCGCGACGGAGTCGGCCGCGCGGTCGATCTCGTCGTCGGAGACGCCGCGCAGGTCGGGCACGGCACCGTGGTCCCGCGCGTCGCGCAGCCGGCGGGCCACGTAGCGGCGGATGGCGTCCGGGTCGCGGGCCAGGGGCAGTTCGGTCGCGTGCACGCCCTCCGGGCATAAGGCGTCGACGAGGTTGCGGTCGTCCGCGGGCGCGTCGGGTGTCTCGTGGGTGGAGTCGCGGGTGCCCACGACGACGCGCACGCCCGGGACGGCGGCGATCCGGGCCAGCAGCGACCGCGCGGTGTCCAGCGGGTCGGTGCTTTCGTCGAGGGCGTCGACCAGGAACGTCAAGGTGCTGTCCAGCTCGGTGAGCCGGTCGGTGAGCCAGTCCACGTCGACGGCGACCCCCACCCCGGGGTCGGTGCGCGACGGCGGCGGAGCCAGGCCGATCGCGGCGGCCAGGCGCTGGGTGATCTGCGGCAGGGTGAGGCCGCTCAGGTGGACCACAGCGTCGAACACGTGCTGCTGCGGCGCTTCACCGGCGGCGAGGGTGTCCAGCAGGCCGCGTCGGGCGAGGGCCGCGCTCAGCTCCGGCATGCTGTGCACGACGATGTTGCCGAGCAGCGCCGACTTGCCGACGCCGGCCCGCCCGGTGACCACGAGCATGCCGGTGGGGGTGTCGCGCAGCCACGACACGATCTCGGCCCGCTCGGTGTCGCGTCCCTCGAAGAACCATGCCAGTTCACCGTGCTCGGCGCCTTGGGCCTTGGCCACGAAGTGGCGTCGCTCATCGGGGTCGAGGTCGTCCAAGATGTCCTCGAGGTGATGAATGGTGTCCAACGGGGCGGTCATCCATGATGCCACCGGAGCCAGTACGGGACGCAACTCCGCGTCGTACACGTCCCCGAGGGGAGCGACCTCGCAGCCGCGCAGCAGGCGGGTGAACTGCGCCGCCAGATCCGTCAGCAGGATGCTCTCGTTGGCGCGGTAGGTGGTCACCAAGGCGGTGTGCAGCGCGGTGGTGAACCGGCCCAAGGAGGTGGCGCCTTCCCCGGACACGCCGATGAGCAGCACGCGCTGCGGCGCGTCGCGGCTCTTGGCCGCCATGGTGAGCAGTTCCACGAACCGCCGGGACTGGCAGGCGTCGACGACCACCAGGGCCCAGCCCTGCCGGCCGTCCGCCCCGACCGAGCGGGCCTGGCGGACCCGGAGGTGGTCGGCCAGTTGCTCGGGGGTGATGCCGTTCGCGCCGACCCGCGCGGGGCTGTGGCTGTGCGCCAGCGAGGCGCTGATGCCGTCGGACCAGCCGTGGCCGACCCAGTAGAGGGCGGTGTCGAGGGGCCCGTCCGGATCGTCCTCGTCGTCCCGGCCGTCGGTCTCGTGGCGGGACCAGGCGAGCAGTCGGCGCTGGGTGGCGTCGGCGCCGCGGTCGTGGCTCGGCGCCGCCCAGCGGTAGTGCCGCCCGCCGAACGGGGCCAGCAGGTCGAGGAGTCGGCCGACCTGCGGTTCGACGTCCAGGTCGGCGAGGTCCGGATCCGAGTAGTGCCCGACGGGCACCGGGAAGATGTGGACCACCGGCGTGCCGGTGGAGACCGCGGCGGCATCGGGGGCGAGTCCGCCCGCCTGAGGGGTGGTCATCTCCGGTCCGGCTCGGTCGCGGAGGCGGGCACGACCATGAGCGTCTGCCGGACCGGTGCCGCTCCGCCGCCCTGGATCTGGACGGTGTAGAGGCCCGCCGGAAGCCCGGGTATCTCGGCTATGTGCGTGCCGTCGCGGGCCACGGCTTGCGGGGTCGCGACGCGCATGCGGCTGCCGATGTCCACGACTGCGCAGGACACGTCGGCGGCCTTCTCCGCGCCGACGACCACGGCCTGGACGGGCTCTCCGGCCACGGCGGTGTCGGGTATCCCGAGGCCCAGGTCCCCACTGCCCTGCCAGGGCCCGGTCCGGGTGTCGGTGAGCATGTCCTGGACGACGAGGATGGCGTCGGCGTGCGACGCCACCGCGCCGTGGCTCTGGGCGAAGGGCATGGCGGGATGCTGCGGCAGTTGCGCGGATTCGCGCGGCACGGTGCCGTCGCCGCCGAGGTCCACGTGCCGGCCGTCCGGGCGCAGCGTCACGGTGAGCGGCGCCGCCGCGCCGGAGTCCAGCTCGACCGCCTGCACGGTCGGCTGGTGCGCGCCCACCACCTGGAGGTGTCCGGGCAGTGGGGTGTCGCGTACCAGATCGCGCTCGGCGTATGCCGCGTCGGCGAGTTCGGCGTCCCCGCCCAGCGAGGCCACGTCGCCCGTCGTGATGCCCCGGGCGTCCTCGCCGTCGCGGACGCAGCGGTACGACGGGAGGAGCCCGTACACGCCGGGCAGTCCTGACGCCAGCTCCCGGACCCGCTTCCGGGGCAGCTTCACGGGGCTCCCGTCACCCGAGGCCAGCAGGAGGACGGCCTTCGGGGCGCCGTAGAACGGGGTGCCCAGGGTGACGACGCCGCGGACCAGTGCCGCGAACTCCGGGCCCCGGCAGGCGTGTCGGGCGAGGAGCCCGCCCATCGAGTGGGCGACGAGCACCAGGCGGGCGGGCCCGGGGTCGGAGCGGGCGCGACGCCGCGACTCGTCGTGTGCGGGGTGGGCCCGCCACGCCTCCAGGTGCCGGGCGGCGGACTCGGCGAGCAGGCGCGCGTTGTGGGCGACGGGCAGGCGCCAGTCGTACGGGAATTCGAGCACCGCGGCGGGGTGCGCCGCGGTCTGCCGCACGGCTGCCACCAGGGAGGTGTACGGGGCGAATCCGGCCAGCATCGGCGCGAACGCGGGGAAGCGCAGCAGGCGCGAGGCGCGGACCCTGGTGTGGGTGCCCGAGCGTTCCTCGTCGGTCAGGGCGAGGGCGCGCAGGGACTCGCCGGTGGTCCAGGCGGACACGTACCAGCGGGGATCGGCGAGCCCCCACAGTGTCCGGCCCGAGGCGGCGTCCACGAGCTCGCTGCCCATGATCCCGGGGACGACGACCACGGCGTCGTGGGTCGTCGGAGTGCCTGCGTGCATGCCTCGCCTCCACGGTCGTAGGGTGACGCGGCCACCGGCGTCCCGGGGCCGCCTCGTCCGGCGCGGCCGGCGCGGCCGTACGGGCCGTCAGTCCGCCGAGGCGGGCCGCACCACGGCGGAGTCGCCGATCTTCACCGGGTACTGCTGCGCGAACGAGCCCAGGTTCTTGGCGACTTCGACCCGCCCGTAGTCGTCCTTGAGGATCAGGCACTCGCCTTCCGGCACGTCGCCGAAGGTGCGGCAGACGGGGAGCCGGAGCGGCTCGTGGCCGACCAGTTCCAGGCTGATGGTGTCGCCCTCGGTCAGCTTCCGGTCGTCCCACTGCTCGTGCGTGATGTTGAGGTGCAGCGAGCCGTAGCGGTTGATCTGGATGATGCGCCCGTTGAGCGCCGTGCCGACGACTTCGGCCTCGTCGTACGGGGCGGAGACCAGGGCGTCCGGGTCCACCGCGGGGCCGAAGTCGGCGATGGGCACGCCGTTGGCGACATGTGCCGCGGCGGGGGTGAAGATGTCGCGGCCGTGGAAGATCGGCGACACCGGCTGCCGCATGTAGGCGGGGTTGGTCAGTTCGTGGACCGCGACGATGCCGCCGAGGACCCGGGTGGCGGGCAGCAGCACGCCGTTGTCCGGGCCGATGAGGTAGTCGCCGCGGCCGACGTGGCAGATCAGCGCCCGGCGCGTGGTGCCGACGCCGGGGTCGCACACGCAGACGTGGCTGCCCACGGGGAGGTACCGGACGGTCTCCATGGTGCGCGCGGCGGCCACCACGTCGAACTCGGGCAGACCGTGCATGAGGTGCACCACGTTGGCGTCCGGCGCGATGGACAGCGCGGTGCCCTCCATGATGCCGACGCCTTGTGTCTGGACCCCGAAGTCACTGGTGAGACTGATGAATTTCGGCATGGGAGGTCCTTTCGCGTAGGCGGTCGGCCGGACGACGACTGCCCGGGCAAGTGTACCGGCCATTACTCATCCGTAAGCCCGACCGTCGGGGTAAGTCACCCAATTGCCAAGCCAGTTCATGAACCGGAGATTCCGGTTCCCTTGTTCATCTGTGATGATTTGCGGTTCGGGTGTTCCGGGGCCGTGCATCGGCATGGTGAATTTGCCGGTGGAGTGCGGCAGGACGTACTCCGGCACGGCGAGGTTGGAGATGCGCCGCCGGAGGCCGCGGACCAACTCGACGCCGCGCCAGACGGAAGTCGCGAACTCCCGGCCGCCGGGCGAGAGCGGCATGAAGTGGTACAGGTATCCGGCGGAGACGCCGCCCGCGTACAGCCCCAGGCACAGCTCGCGCAGCGTGGCGTCGTCGTCGTTCACGCCGCGCAGCAGCGGGATGTTGGCGAACAGGATGGGCACCGCGGACTGCATCCGGCGGGCGGCGGCCCAGAAGTCCTCGGTCAGCTCCCGCGGGTGGCTGACGTGCAGGCCGACCGCGTTGACCCGGACGGCCCGCAGCACCTCCACCAGGCCGTCGGTGACGCGGAAGGGGTTGAACGTCAGGGCCCTGGTGTGGATCCGGAGCGCACGGCGGCGCTTGCCGGCGTCCAGGTCGCGCAGCACGCCGGCGAGCTGCTCGTCGCTGTGCATCAGGGGCTCTCCGCCGCTGAGGATCACCTCGTCGATTTCCGGATGGTCGTCGAGGTAGGCGAGCGTTTCCGACCAGTGCCGGGCGTTGAATGCCGGTTTTTCGGAACGCCGTTCGAGGGTGCGCAGCGCCTCGTAGCAGAATTGGCAGTATGCGTGGCACACATTGGCATACCGGACAATGATGCGATTGTCGTACTTGTGTTGCGCGATCGGTGTCACCATTTCGTGGTCGAGTTCCCAGTTCTCGGAGGAACTGTCGTACCCGAATCCACTGTCCCCTTCGCCTTCCGCGTCCCAGACCGGGGCCACTTGACGCCACAGCGGGTCGCCGGGAAGCGGCGCCGTGCCGGCGCGGTCGCGTTCGATCAGCGCCAGAAAGTACGGGGTGATTCCGATCTTGCGGGTTTCCGCGTGCTTGCGCATATGCGCGACGGTCTCGTCCGGGAGCCCCGGGAAGACCTCGATCAGTTGGTCGACACTGTGTACGCCGTTGCGCTGCTGCCATCGCCAGTCCGTCCACTCCCGGGACATCCCGGCCTGCTCGCCCCCGTGCATTGCCATCCCCCTGTTGTGTGGCGTGGTCGTGGTGTGCGGTCGTCACCCGCCGAACCGGTCGGCGACCGTCTTCGCGCCCGAGGCGACGCCGTTCACCGTCCGCGGCTCGGGTTCGCCGCGCAGGTAGCGCGCCGCCGCGAGCGCGGCGCTGCGGCGTAGCTCGGCCAGCGACTCGACCGCGTAGAACGCGGAGTGCGCGGTCATCACAACGTGCGGTGCCGCGCGCAGGGCCGGGTCCACGTCCGGCTCACCCTCCAGGACGTCGAGCCCGGCGGCGCCCACGCGCCCGTCGGCCAGCGCCTCGTTCAGCGCCGCCCCGTCGACGACGGCCCCGCGCGACGTGTTGACGAGCACCACGCCCGGCTTCACGCGGTCCAGCAGCCGCTTCGACACGAGGTGGTGCGTCTCGTGGGTGAGCGGCACGTGGAGCGAGATGACGTCGGACTCGGCGGCCAGTGCGTCGAGGTCGTGGTGGCGCCGTACGCCCAGGGCCTTCTCCAGGCCGACGGGCTGGTACGGGTCGTGGAAGGCGCAGTCGAAACCGAACGCCTGCGCGCGCCTGGCGACCGCGGTCCCGATGCGGCCCATACCGACCACCCCGAGGCGCATGCCGCGCAGCCTGCGCACCGGTCCGACCACGCGCCAGTCCCAATTCCCCTCCTGCGCCTGGCGGTTCGCGGGGAACAGCCGCCGGGTGAGGGCCAGGACGAGGGCCAGCGTGTGGTCGGCGACCTCCTCGGTGCCGTAGTCGGGGACGTTCGCGACCGGGATACCGCGTTCCGCGGCGAAACCGATGTCGATGTTGTCGAACCCGACGGCGGCGCGCACGATGCCCACGCAGCGGTCCAGCGCGGCCAGCGCCTCGCGGTCCAGGGGCACGGTGTGCCAGGAGATCAGTGCGTCGTACCGGGCGAGGCGGGCCCCGAGGCCGTCCGTGGACTCCACCAACACGTGTTCGACGTCGGCCAGTTCGCCGAGTACCTCGGATTCGATGTGCGGTGCGTCGACGTACCGGTTGTGCACCGAGTCGACGATGCCGACCACCGCGCGCCGCGCTGCACCCACGTGGCCCCCATGCCGTCGCGCTGTAGACCCCTACTGTCCTGCGGACGGCCAGGCGCGACAAGCCATTTGTTCGGTGGAGATTCGGCGGAGGTCCGGGCCTGCGTCGGCACCGTGACCATGGACGGCACCACGGCCGCGGGTCGAGCGGTCGGCCCGTTCGCAAAGCAGGCGCAAAGAATCACCGCCCGGATCCCGACCGCGGCGTCTCCGGTCGCGCAATCGACACATCATCGGGAATACTCGACGGTCTGTTGAGTTTATGTCTGCCGTACCGCAGCCCCGAGGAAACGAGGACCCGGCCCGTGTCCGCCACCGCCGCCACAGCGCCCGCGAGCGCAACCCGTACGCCGCACTCCGGCGCGCTCATCGCCGCCCTGTCGTTCGCCGCCATGGTCGGCGCGATGTTGCAGACCCTCGTGGTCCCCGTGCTCGGCGCCATCGGCACCCGCCTCGACGCGGACGCCGGCTCGGTGAGCTGGGTGCTGACCGCGAACCTGCTCGCCGCGGCGGTGATGACGCCGCTGTTCGGCAAGACCGGCGACCTGTTCGGCAAGAAGCGCATGCTGCTGGTCGCGCTCGGCATGATCCTGGCCGGTTCGGTGCTCGCCGCCCTGACGACCTCGCTGCCGCTGCTGATCGTGGCCCGCGTACTCCAGGGCGCGTGGGGCGGACTGTTCCCGGTGGCGCTGGGCGCGCTGCGCGACGAGCTGCCGCCGAACAAGCTGACCGGCGCCATGGCCATGGTCAGCGGCATGATCGGGATCGGCGGCGGTATCGGGCTGGTCCTCACCGGCCTGCTGACCAACCACAACGGCGACTACCACCGCGTCTTCTGGGCCGCGACCATCCTGACCGCCCTGGCCGCGCTCGCCGTCGCCGCCGTCGTACCCGCCCGCAAGCCCACCGCCACCGGACGCATCGACTGGATCGGCGCGGGGCTGCTCGGCCTCGCCCTCGTCGCGCTGCTGCTCCCGGTCTCGCAGGGCAACGCCTGGGGCTGGACCTCGGTACGCACCCTCGGCCTCTTCGCCGTCGCCGCCGCGCTGTTCGCCGCGTGGGCGGTCGCCGAACGCCGCATCGCGGACCCGATGATCGACATGAAGGTCTTCGTCAAGCGCTCGGTGGCCTTCACCAACATCGCGGGCGTGCTGGTCGGCGTGAACATGTTCGTCGGCTTCCTGGCCGTCTCGCAGTTCGTGCAGATGCCCGAACGCGTCGCGGGCTACGGCTTCTCCGCGTCCGTCCTGTCCGCGTCCACGGTCTACCTGCTGCCGGGCGCGCTCAGTGCCGTCGTCGCGGCACCCGTCGGCGGCCTGCTGGTACGCCGCTTCGGCGGCCGCCACGCCCTCGCCGTCGCGGGCGCGATCAGCCTGGTCGCGTACGCCTTCGTCGCCTTCGCGCACAGCAGCAGCTGGCACCTGATCGTGGTCGCCGTCGCGGTCCAGTCGTCCGTCGCCATCGCGTACGCCGCGATGCCCGCCCTGATCATCGCCGAGGTGCCCCTGACGCAGACCGGCATCGCCAACAGCGTCAACGCCATCGCTCGCTCCGTCGGCAGCTCGCTGGCCAGCGCCGTCGTCACCTCGCTGCTCACCGGCCACCTCATCGCCGGCCTGCCGGTCGCCGTCCCGACCGAGAGCGCCTTCACCGCCTCCTTCGTCATCGGTGCGGTGGCAGGCGGCCTGGTGCTCCTCGTCGCCCTCGTCGGCCTGCCCCGCCACCGCACCCGCACGGTCGCGGCGCACCGCGTCGCGGCACCGGAGGCGTCGGTCGGCTCCCGGGCCTGAGCCCGGGCCTGAGCCTCAGCCCGGGCCTCAGCCGGGGCCTCAGCCCGGGCTTCGCGGAGAAGCGGCGCCGGCGTACCCGTACGGCAGCAACCGCCGTGCGCCCGCCGCGTCGCCGGCTTCGGCCGCGCCGCGGCGTGGCAGAGTCGGGGGCCGATGCCGTAATTCTGGAGGAATCGGGTGGAAGCTTCGCAGGCTCGCCGCGTCCGGGAGCTGCTTCCGCAGTGGGGGCGGCCGCGCCCGTCCGATGTGTCCTCGGGGTGCGTGACGGGCCTGTTCAGCATCCCCGAGGGCATGGCGTACGCGAGCATCGCGGGCTTCAACCCGGTCACCGGCTTGTTCTCCGGCGTGGTCCCGACGATCGTCGGGTCGCTGACCGGCCGGACCGTGCTGATGGTCACCACCCTGACCAGCGCCATCGCCCTGACCTCGCAGAGCGTGCTGAAGGACGCGGGCCTCGACCCGAAGGACGGCGGAAACGTCGCGGCGCTGGTGCTGATGGTCGGCCTGGTGATGCTGCTGATGGGCGTGCTGCGCCTGGGCGCGGTGCTGAGCTTCGTCTCGAACGCGGTGATGGTCGGGTTCGCCACGGGCATCGCGGTGCAGATCATCACCGGCGTGCTGGAGGACGCCACCGGCTACGCCCCGCACGGCCACAACAAGCTGCGGCAACTCGTGGACTGGGTCTGGCACATCGGGTCCTGGCAGGGCGCCGCCACGCTGACCGCGGCCGCCACGGTCGCGGTGTGGGCGGCGGCACACGCGGTCAGGCGCCTCAAGCCCGTGGCGCTGCTGCTGGCGATGGTCGCGGTCAGCGTCCTGGCCGAGCTGGTCGACGCCGACGTCGAGCACGTCGAGGACATCGCGAGCATCCCCAACGCGCTGCCGGACTTCACCGCACCCGCCTGGGACGCGATGCCGCACCTCCTGGGCGGCGCGGTCTCGGTCGCGCTCGTCGCCCTCGCCCAGGCCGCGAGCATCGGCCCGTCCGTCCCCAACCCGGACGGCAGCCGGAGCTCGGTGAACGCCGACTTCACCTCGCAGGGACTGGCCAACACGGTCGGCGGGTTCTTCCAGTCGCTGCCGGTGGGCGGTTCGCTGTCCCGTACCGGGGTGGCCGTCGACGCGGGTGCCCGCACCCGTTGGGCCGGGGTGTTCTCCGGAGTGTGGCTCGCCCTGGTGGTCGTGCTCCTGGGCTCCCTCGCCGAACGCATCCCGATGCCGGTCATCGGCGGCCTGATCCTGGTCATCGGCGGCGAACTGATCTGGGGCAAGCGCCACGACATCGCACTCGTGCTGCGCACCTCCTGGCTGTCCGGCGCGGCCATGGCCGCCACCTTCGTGGCGACCACCCAGCTGCCCCTCCAGCAGGCCATCGTGCTGGGCGCCGTACTGTCCCTGCTGCTCTACTGCGCCCAGGCCGCCCGCAACGCCGAACTCGTGGCCCTGGTCAAGCAGCCCGACGGCCACTGGGCGGTCGCCCCGCCGCCGTCGGTGCTGCCCGCGGGGGAGGTGACAGTGCTCTACTACGCCGGGGGCAGCTTCTTCGCCGAGATGCCCCGTATCGACACCGCGTGGCCCGCCCCGGGCGGCGAGCGCAACGTCGTCGTCCTGGTGCTGCGCGGCGTACCGGACGTCCCCTCGTCCGCGATGCTCAAACTGCTGGACCGGCACGCCCGCGCGCTCGCCGCCCGCGGCGGCCGTCTCATCCTCGCCGGCGTCGAACCCGACCTGGCCCGCATCCTGCACAGCACCCGCACCGACCGGGACATGACGGTGATCCCCGCGGACCGCGCGCTGTTCGGGCCACTGGACCTCGCCGTCGCCGAAGGCACCAACTGGCTCGCGGGCCGTCCCGCCCGTGGTGCCGACGCCGATCGGGGATGATCGGGCGCTGCGGTTCCCGGTACCCTCAGGGGTGACATCCCCAGGAACCGAAGGGTCATCGACCGTGGACACACGCACGCCGCTCGCGACGATCGTGGTCGCGGTCGACGGTCCGTCCGGCTCGGGCAAGTCCAGCGTGTCGCGCGACGTCGCGCGGCAGCTCGGGCTGCGCTACCTCGACACGGGCGCGATGTACCGGGCGATGACCTGGTGGATGCTGCACAACGGCGTCGACGTCGCGGACGCCGCCGCGGTGGCCGCCGCGGCGGACAAGCCCGAGCTGGTGTCGGGGACGGACCCCTCCGGGCCGACCGTCACGGTGGACGGCATCGACGTCGCCGGGCCGATCCGCGGGCCCGAGGTCACCGGAGCGGTGAGCGCCGTCAGCGCGGTCCCGGAGATCCGGACGCGCCTGGTCGCGATGCAGCGGGCCGTGATCGGCTCCGGCGGCATCGTGGTCGAGGGCCGCGACATCGGCACGGTGGTGGCCCCCGGCGCCGCGCTGAAGGTGTACCTGACCGCGTCCGAGGCCGCCAGGGCCGCGCGCCGCAACGCCGAGAGCGACGACCCCGCGACCGACGTCAACGCCACGCAGGCGGACCTGGCCCGCCGCGACGCGCTCGACTCCGGGCGGGCCACGGCACCGCTCGCGATGGCCGCCGACGGCGTCCTCGTCGACACCACCGAGATGGGCCGCGACCAGGTCGTGGAGCACCTGCTCGGGCTCGTCGCGAAGGCCGCCGGGAGCGTCGGCGACGCGGCGGCAGGCGCGTCCGGCGCGGGTACGGCGGGCGCGGGCGCGGCCGGGGCAGCCGTGGCCGGGCACGCCGGAGAAGCCCTGCGGTGAGCCTTCTGCCCGGGCAACGCGGCAACGGGGGCAGTCGGACCCGCTGGCCCGTCCCCACCGACATCACCAAGCCGCCGCTGTCCGCCGCCGCGCACCGCATCGGCATCCCGCTGCTGCGCTCGTTCTGGCGCGTACGCTCGCTGGGCACCCACAACGTCCCGCTCGGCGGTCCGGTGATCCTGGCCGGCAACCACACCAACTTCGCGGACGGCCCGCTGCTGTACGCCTTCTGCCCGCGGCCCGTGCACTTCTGGGTCAAGCAGGAGATGTTCACCGGCGTGCTCGACCCCGTACTGCGCGGCATCGGCCACATCCCGGTCAACCGGGGCAGCGCCGACCGCGGCATGATCATGGACTCGCTCACCGTGCTGCGCGCCGGGAACTGCCTGGGCGTGTTCCCCGAGGGCACGCGCGGCTCGGGCGACTTCTCCGAGGTCCACAACGGGCTCGCGTACCTCGCGATGCGCTCGGGTGCGCCGATCGTGCCCGTCGCGTGCCTGGGAACGGGCGAACGCGGCGCGTCCATCGGGGCGCTGCCGGCGTTCCGCGCGAAGATCGACGTCGTGTACGGCAAGCCGTTCCAGGCCGCCGCCGACGCCGGTACGCGGACGCGCAGCGCCGTCACCGACGCGTCGCGCCGCATCGTCGAGCGATTGACCACACACTTGCACGAGGCCGAGCGTCTGACCGGACGGTCCACGGCACCCGCCGCCGACCGTCCCGCCGCCGACGCGCGCGCCTGAGAACACCACCGATCACGAGGACGCCACCCATGCAGCACGACGCCGGATCCGGCGCATCCGCCGACGAGTTCTCCGGGGGCATCGACCCCGAGGCGTGGGAGGCCGACTACGACCCGGACGAGTGGGTCGACGCCGGGGGCGACCTCCTCGGCGGTGGTGAGGAGGAGGCCGAGGCACACGCCCACATGCCCGTCCTCGCCGTCGTGGGCCGCCCCAACGTCGGCAAGTCCACGCTCGTCAACCGCATCATCGGCCGCCGCCAGGCGGTCGTCGAGGACACCCCCGGCGTCACCCGCGACCGCGTCAAGTACGACGCCGACTGGAACGGCCGCCGCTTCACCGTCGTCGACACCGGCGGCTGGGAGAGGGACGTCGCGGGCATCGACCTGTCGGTGGCCCTCCAGGCCGAGTACGCCATCGACAACGCCGACGCGGTCCTGTTCGTCGTGGACGCCACGGTCGGCGCGACCGACACCGACGAGGCCGTGGTCAAGCTGCTGCGCCGGGCCGGCAAGCCGGTCGTCCTCGCCGCCAACAAGGTCGACAACCTCGGCCAGGAGTCCGACGCCGCCGCACTGTGGTCGCTCGGGCTCGGCATGCCGTACCCGGTCTCGGCGGTGCACGGCCGCGGCAGCGGCGACCTCCTGGACGCCGTCCTGGAGGCGCTGCCCGAGGCCCCCGCGCAGCGCTTCGGCACCGGCCCCGGCGGTCCGCGCCGCGTCGCGCTCCTCGGCCGCCCCAACGTCGGCAAGTCGTCGATGCTCAACAAGGTCGCGGGCGAGACGCGCGTCGTGGTCGACCCGATCGCCGGGACGACCCGCGACCCGGTCGACGAGTTGATCGAACTCGGCGGCAAGACCTGGAAGTTCGTGGACACCGCGGGCATCCGGCGGCGCGTGCACCTCACCCAGGGCGCGGACTTCTACGCGTCGCTGCGCACCACGGCCGCCCTGGAGAAGGCCGAGGTGGCGGTCATCCTGGTCGACGCGAGCGAGCGCCTCGCCGAGCAGGACACCCGCATCATCTCGCTGGCGATCGAGTCGGGCCGCGCGATCGTCATCGCGTACAACAAGTGGGACCTGCTCGACGAGGAACGCCGCTACTACCTCGAACGCGAGATCGAGCAGGACCTCGTCCAGGTCCAGTGGGCGCCCCGCGTCAACGTCTCCGCGAAGACCGGCCGCCACATGGAGAAGCTGGTCCCGGCGATCGAAACCGCCCTGGACAGCTGGGAGAAGCGCATCCCGACCGGGCGCCTCAACGCCTTCCTCGGTCAGATCGTCGCGGCCCACCCGCACCCGGTGCGCGGCGGCAAGCAGCCCCGCATCCTCTTCGGCACCCAGGCCGGCACCAAGCCGCCCCGGTTCGTGCTGTTCACCTCCGGGTTCCTGGAGGCCGGCTACCGCCGCTTCGTGGAGCGGCGCCTGCGCGAGGAGTTCGGCTTCCCGGGCACCCCGATCGAGATCCGCATGAAGGTCCGCGAGAAGCGTTCGCGCAAGCCGGGCAAGTGACGGCCGCGTAGCCCTGGCGGCGTTGTCCTGACCGCGCGACGAGGCCCGGAACCCCGTGTCGGGGTGCCGGGCCTCGTGGCGTCTTGTGCTGCCGCGCTACAGCGGCATGTGCTGCGCCTGGTACCCGGCGACGGGCATGAGCGCGAGCCCGGACGGCTGCCGGTTCGGCATGGGGGAGGGGCGGCTGGGCTGCGCGTACGACTCGTACGCCCCCTGGGCGTGCATCGGCGGCGGCGTGTTCATCGTGGAGCCGCCCATCGTCGAACCGCCCATGGTGGCACCGCTCATGGCCGAACCGCTCATCGTCGAAACGCTCATGGTGGAGCCGCTCATCGACGATCCCGTCAGGTGCGACACGTGCATCTGCGACTCCGACGCGTGCATCGGCTGCGACACGTGCTGCCCCTGAGACGATCCCGGCTGCCCGGACGACGACCCGCCGTGCTGGACGTTCTGCGGGAGCCCGTAGCCGCCCGAACTGCCGTACGACTGCGGGTAGCCCTGCCCCTGGCCCGCCTCCGCCCGGAACGCCGGAACCGGCATCGACGACGGCACCGAGTAGCCCCCGGACGAGTACACCTGCACCCCCGACTGCAACCCTGCCTGGATGCCGGACTGCATCCCGGACTGCGCCCCCGACCGCATCCCGGTGGCCGCGGCGAACCCCTCGCCGTAGCGGTCGCCGGGCACCGCCCGGAACATCCGCTGCCACTCCTCGAACAGCCGGTCGAAGATCGGTGTGGGCGAACCCGGGGCCGCGAACTCGTTCTGGCCGGCGGTACCGGAGAGCGGGGAGTCGTCGAAGGTGAACACGTAAACTCCAACGACCCAGAGCCCGTTGCGATGCGGGCAAACCATCCCACAAACCTGAGAAACCGTCAGGTTTCCCTCGGGCAGGCCGGATCCGAGCTGTCGGCGCTCAGGCGACGTGGACGTGCTCCACGACGTCGACCATGGCGGCGGTGACCAGGGCGAGGTCGTCGGCGGTCATGACGTAGGGCGGCATGACGTAGACGAGTTTGCCGAACGGGCGTACCCAGACGCCGCGTTCGACGAAGGCGGGCTGCACGCGGGCCATGTCGACCGGGGTTTGCAGTTCGATGACGCCGATCCCGCCGAGGACGCGGACGTCGGCGACCTGCGGGAGCGCGCGGGCCGGTTCGAGGCCGGTGCGCAGGCCGGCCTCCAGGGCGGCGATCCGGTCACGCCACGGTCCGGAGGTGAGCAGGTCGATGCTGGCGACGGCGACGGCCGCCGCGAGCGGGTTGGCCATGTACGTCGGGCCGTGCATGAACGCGCCGTGGGCACGGCTGATGGCCTCGGCCACCTCGTCGGTGCAGAGGGTGGCCGCCATGGTGAGGTAGCCGCCCGTCATCGCCTTGCCGACGCACATGATGTCGGGGGAGATCCCGGCGTGGTCGCAGGCGAACATCGCGCCGGTACGCCCGAATCCGGTGGCGATCTCGTCGGCGATCAGCAGGACGTCGTGTTCGTCGCAGAGTTCGCGTACGCGCGCGAGGTACGCGGGGGAGTGGAACCGCATGCCGCCCGCGCCCTGCACGATCGGCTCCAGCACCACCGCCGCGACCTCGTCCCCGTGCTTCGCGAGCAGGTCGGCGAGTTCGGCGGTGTCGGCGTCGGCGAGCGGGCGGGCGAACCCGGCAGGCGGGATCGGGGCGAACAGGTGCTCGGGCAGCGCCCCCGACCACAGGCTGTGCATGCCGCCCTCGGGGTCGCACACGGCCATCGCGCCGAAGGTGTCGCCGTGGTAGCCGCCGCGTACCGTCACCATCCGCGTGCGGCCGTCGCGGCCGCGGGCGCGCTGGTACTGGAGTGCCATCTTGAGCGCGACCTCGACGGACACCGAGCCGGAGTCGGCGAGGAAGACCCGTTGCAGCGGCTCGGGCGTCAGGTCGACCAGGCGGCGGGCGAGTTCGACGGCGGGCGGGTGGGTGAGTCCGCCGAACATGACGTGGGCCATGGCGTCCAACTGGCGGCGCGCGGCGGCGTTCAGGGCGGGGTGGTTGTAGCCGTGGATCGCGGACCACCACGACGCCATGCCGTCGACCAGCTCGCGACCGTCGGCCAGCCGCAGGCGCACGCCCTCGGCGGACACCACGGGGAAGAGCGGGGCATCGCCCAGCGCGCTCGCGTACGGGTGCCAGATGTGCCGGCGGTCGTACGCCACCAACTCCTCCGCGTCGACCCAGCGGGACGCCGAACCCGGGTCGGAGAAGCCTGCGGATGTGGGGAGCTGATCGCCGTTCATCGCACGGACGCTAGCAGTCGGCCGCGACCGGCAGTGCGACGGCCGTCACACTCTGGTGATCGCGGGCGGCCGTCGGTGGAACGGGGCGTGCGGGGGCGCGGAAGGAGGCAGGCCCGGGGCCGTACGCCGGTGACCACTCCGGCGTACGGCCCGCGAGCCTGCGAGCCCGTGAGCCCGTCCCCAGGGGCGCTCAGCGGCCGGTCAGCGGTACCGAGCCGGCCACCAGCAGGCCGCGGCGGCCCGCCTCGCGCAGCGCGGCGCCCAGTTCGTCGTTGCCGGTGTGGATACCGATGGTGCCGACGGGCGCCGCGTACAGCAGGACGACGCCGTTGGAGCGGGCCGCGCTGAGCCAGGCCTCCGGAACCTCGGCCGGGACCTGCGCCTGCCACCACGCCTCGGTGCGGCCGCCCGCGCCCGGGAACAGCACCGAGGTGAGGAACCCGCCGTCCAGCACCACCGACCAGCCGCTGAGCAGCGGCGGGAGGGTCATGTCGGGGGCGGCGACCGAGCTGAAGCCGCGCTCGGTGAGCAGCGAGAGGAACTCGTCGCGCGCGCCCTGCGTTCCGGGGCGGGCGACCGCGGCGCCGGGCTCGACGACCAGGGCCGCGTACGTGATCCCGTCGCAGACCATCATGCTGCCGGTGATCGAGATGGGCACCGGTCCGCCCGGCACCACGGTCGGCGTCGGGACGTTGGACGGGTCGCCCTGCTGGGCCGCGATGAGCGGCTCCACGGCGGCGTCCGAGACGGGGATGACCTGCGACGGAATGCAGCGCGCGTGGGCGAAGGCCAGAACCGCGGTCTCCTGGGCGAGGTAGAGCAGCGCGCTGGTCTCCTCGACGGTGGTGTCGCCGCCGCCCCGGCAGGAAGCGCACGCGTAGGTCTGCGGTCCGGTCTCCCCGGACACGAGACGGATGGCCTCGTCGTCGCCGATCTCGGCGCGGACCTCGGGGCTGACGTCCAGCAAACGTGACACGGTTTCGCTCCTCGCTGTGGCGGGGTAAAGGTCGCGGGTATCGCGCCCGGACGTTACCGTCCCGTCACGTTGGGTGACGTGCCTTGGCCGGGAACGTCACCCTTACGAGCGGTTGGGGTCGGGTTCGGATCTGCTCCGTACGGGGGAATTCGTGTTCGGACAGGGTGGCGGAGCCGCACGGCGCCCGCATCCGGACGAATGTTCCAGCCGAATGTTCCAGCCGAAGTTCTAGCCGAACGTCCACTGCGCGTCGGGCGTCACCGGGCAGGTGTAGTCCAGCACCGACGCCCCGGCGACGAACGCGCGGAACGCCGCCTCGGTCGGCACCTTCGCGACATCGGCGGGCAGCCCCGGGCCGTCGTGCCGCGACATGCGGTACGCCACGCGGCAGCTCGCCTCCTCGCCCGTCGTCGCGTCCTTCTTGGTGCCGGTCCCGTCGACCGCGCCGACGACCGTGCCGGGCGGCGTGGCGGTGGTGACCTTCGTGTCCTTCGGCGGCGCGGGCGTCGAGTCCGGCGGCACCGGGAGGCGCTGGGAGAGGCGCGGGCGCTCGCCCGGGATCTCGGCGGAGGGCGCGATGTAGCCGTGCGCCACGGTGAAGGAGAGGGCGCGTACGCCGTCGAGGTAGAGGTCGCAGGTCTGCACGTAGCCCTCGCGGCCGGGCGTACGGGCGGCGGTCCACCGGCTGCGCTGGTCGCCGGCCGCCGCGGCGCCGAGCGCACTCGGCGGCAGGACGTCGCAGATGGGTGCGTCCGTGAGCGGCAGGCGCGGCGGGGCGGGGGCGATCGGCGCGGGATTGGCGGGTGCCGTCTGGCCGCAGCGTGACGCGTCGTAGACGCCCGCGGCCAACTTCCGGGTCAGCGCACCGAGTTGTTCGCGGCGGTCGGCCGCCGGGTCGCCGACGAGGCGGCCGCGGACGACCACGGGTGCCTTGACCGCGAGTCCGGCTTCGTCGGTGATTCCCAGCGTGCATTCGGTGGTGATCCACACGTCGTCCGGCCCGGCCATGCCGTTGAAGTTGTCGCCGACGAACGGCGACGCACTCGACCCGGTCGACCCGGCGAGCTGCACGAGCTCGGCGCCGGCCATGTTGGGCAGATACGCCGAGCCGACGAAGCTGACGCCGTCGACGGTGACCTCGCAACGCTGCAACGGGTACTTGAAGATGGGCCGTTGCTCGTCGCGCACGGTGGGCTTGCCCGGCGGCAGCAGCGCGGTGACCTCGCCGGTGTCCAGCAGGTCCGAGCAGACCTTGTCGGGGACCGGCTGCGCCTTGGCCTTCCCCTCCACGCCGCACGCACTCAGCAGGGCGGCGGCGGCGACGCCGACCGCGAGGGCGCGCGCGGAACGCGCCCGTCGTACCGGGCGCGGCAAACGGGGGAATCGGGCCTGCGTGGACACGCCCCGAACAATAGCGGGCGGTGGGCCGCGGAGGGTCAGCCGCAGGGGGTCAGCCGCGGCGGGTCTTGACCATCCAGCCGGTGAACGCGCCGACCGCGAAGGTCCCGATCAGCACGATCCACATCGGCGCCTCGACCGTGGGGATCCAGAACCGGATCGACGCGGACGCGGTGTTGGCGAGCACGAACCACACGCTCAGGATGACGATCGCGATCGTCAGCCAGGTTCGGTTGTCGATCTGCGCGAGGAAGTTGCTGTTTCCTCCGCTTTTGCTGCTGCTTGACATGTTTTCAGGCTAAGTCCGTATCGCGCGGCACGCCCCGCAGGCGCGGCGGCCGGGCGGGCGGCGTCGCCCGAATGCCAAGAGTTGTTAAAGTTGCATTCCGCAACTAATGTGCCCTACAGTTGTACGCGGCAACGACTTTGCCGCGTTGTCTCGAAGGCCCGCGACGGCCCGCGAGGCCCGCGGAAACGTGCGAAGGCGCACGAAGAAGCACGAAGACGTACGAAGAAGACGTGCGAAGAGTTGCGAAGACTTGTTGTGAGGGGTGCCTGCGGCCGGCGCGATCCGCCGGACGCGGGCTCGAAGGGAAGTAGTACGCATGGCGAGCTCCGCCGCATCCGCCGCGACACCGTCCGTCGCCGGCCCCGGGGGCATCCCCGGTGAGCCGATGACGCACCGCCGCATCATGGAGGCCCTGTCGGGCCTCCTGCTCGGCATGTTCGTGGCCATCCTGTCGTCGACGATCGTCAGCACCGCACTGCCGCGGATCATCGGGGACCTGGGCGGCGGGCAGTCCGCGTACACCTGGGTCGTCACCGCGACGCTGCTCGCGATGACCTGCACCACGCCCATCTGGGGCAAACTGTCCGACCTGTTCAGCAAGAAGCTGCTGGTCCAGCTCTCGCTCACCATCTACGTCGTCGGGTCGATGCTCGCCGGACTCGCGCAGAGCTCCGGCATGCTGATCGGCTTCCGCGTCATCCAGGGCATCGGCGTCGGCGGCCTGACCGCGCTGGCGCAGGTCATCATGGCCGCGATGATCTCGCCGCGGGAGCGCGGCCGCTACACCGGCTACCTCGGCGCGACCTTCGCCCTGGCCACCGTCGGCGGCCCGCTCATCGGCGGCGTCATCGTCGACTCGGCGCTCGGCTGGCGCGGCTGCTTCTACGTCGGCGTGCCCTTCGCCGTCGTGGCGCTGGTGATCCTGCAGAAGACGCTGCACCTTCCGGTGGTCCGCCGCGAGGGTGTGCGCATCGACTACCTCGGCGCCACGCTGATCAGCGGCGGCGTCGCACTCCTGCTCATCTGGGTGACCCTCGCCGGCGAGCAGTACGACTGGCTGTCGTGGCAGACGGGCGCGATGATCGGCGGCGCCCTGGTGCTGCTCGGCCTCGCCGTCGCGGTCGAACGCCGCGCCGCCGAACCGGTCATCCCGCTGCGGCTGTTCCGCGACCGCACCGTCGTCCTGGCGGTCGTCGGCAGCCTCGCCGTCGGCCTCGCGATGATGGGCGCGTCGGTGTTCCTCAGCCAGTACTTCCAGATCGCGCGCGGCAAGTCCCCGACGGTCTCCGGCCTGATGACCATGCCGATGATCCTCGGCCTCGCCCTCACCTCCACGATCGTCGGCCGCCTCATCACCGCGACCGGCCGCTGGAAGCGCTACCTCGTCGGCGGCGGCGCCGTGCTCACCGCGGGCCTGGTCCTCATGGGCACCGCACGGTACGACACGAACCTGGTCCTGCTCGGCGTGTTCATGTTCCTCGTCGGCGTCGGCGTGGGCGCACTCCAGCAGAACCTGGTGCTCGCCGTGCAGAACGCCGTGCCCCTGCACCAGCTGGGCGCCGCGAGTTCGCTCGTCGCGTTCTCCCGCAGCCTCGGCGGCGCGGTCGGCGTGTCCATCCTCGGCGCCGTCATGTCGCACCGCGTGGCGGGCTACCTCGCGGACGGCGGCGCGGGAGCCGGCGGCGCGGGCGGCGGCATCCCGGACGTGCGCCACCTGCCGCCGGGTGTGCGCGAGGTGGTGGAGAGCGCGTACGGCCACGCCATCGGCGACATCTTCATGGTCGCGGCGCCGTTCGGGCTCATGGCCCTGCTGGCCGTGCTGCTCATCAAGGAGAAGCCGCTCCAGACCGCCAAGCAGGTCGCCGCACAGGCGTCCGAAGACCCGGCACCGGGCGAGTCGGCCGCGGCGGTTGCGGGGGAGGACCGGCGCGACGCGGCCGCGGCGGCCCCGCGGGCCTGACCGCGGCGCCTTCCCCGGGCCCCTGCGTTCCGGCATCCGTACGTTCCGGCACCTGCCCGAATGCGTGCCCCGTCGAGCCTTCTCAGCTCCCACGACGGCGGCACGGCAAGGCCCCGTCCGCTCTCCCCCGAAGCGGACGGGGCCGCGCCATACCTGCCCGACTGCGCGACTGTCCGCGCTCAGTGCGGCGCGAGGTCCATGTCGGGCAGCGGGTACGGGAACTTGACGCCCACGCCGCCGTCGACGGTCAGCACCTGGCCGGAGACGTACCGCGACAGTTCGCTCGTCAGGAACAGCAGCGGGCCGGCGATGTCCGCGGGGCGGGCGACGTCGCGCACCGGGGCGTTCGCGGCGTTGCCCGCGCGGCCCTCCTCGCCGAGGTACGCCGACACGCGCGGCGTCCACACCACGCCGGGCGCCACCGCGTTGACGCGCACGCCGGACGGCCCGAGTTCGACCGCGGCCGAGCGTACGAGCGACATGAGGCCCGCCTTGGCGGCACCGTACGCGGCGTGCATCGGCGCGCCCGTCAGCCCCGACACCGAGGCGACGAACGTGATCGTGCCGCCGCCGTTCCGGGCCATGTGCGCGCCGCCGAACTGCAGGGCGAGCAGCGCGTGCCGCAGCACGATGTCGTGGTGCCAGGCCCAGTCCTCGTCGGTCGTCGACAGCAGGTCCTTGTACCGGCTCATGCCGATGATGTCGACGACGGCGTGCACGCGGCCCAACTGCGTCTCCGCCTGCTGCCACAGCGCCGCGACGTCCTCGCGCGAGGTCGCGTCCCCGGACCACGCGAAGCCGTCGACCTCCTTGGCGATGTCGGCCGCCAGGTCCGCGTCCAGGTCGACGGCGAGGACCTTCGCGCCGCTCTGCGCGAGGGCGTGCGAGGCCTGCCGTCCGATGCCCTGGCCCGCGCCCAGGACGACGACGCCCTTGCCGTCGAGGCGCAGGCGTCCGGGGTAGTCGGGGACTTCGGTGTCATCGGTGCGAGTCATGCGTCCAGGAGTATCTGACGGACCGTCAAGGAGCAAGGGGACGGCCGCGGCGGGGGTTGTCGCGTACGCACCCGCCGGTGCACTCTGTGGCATTGTTTGACTGAAGCAACCACATTTCCCGGAGGGTCGGCATGGGCGAGCACATGGGCCACGGCGTCAAGCAGCGCGACAAGGTCAAGATGACCCCCGAAGAGGTGAAGGCATTCCTCTCCGAGCGGCACTCGATGACCATGTCCACCCTCAACCCCGACGGCAGCATCCACTCCATCGGCATGTGGTACGGCTTCCTGGAGGGCGAGGTCGCCCTGGAGAGCAAGGCCAAGGCCCAGAAGGTCCTCAACCTGCGCCGCAACCCCAACATCACGCTCCTCGTCGAGGCCGGCGACTACTACGAGGAACTCCGCGGCGTCTCGATCGTCGGCAAGGCCGAGATCGTCGAGGAGCCCGAGCGCATCTGGGAACTCGGCGTCGACGTCTTCAGCCGCTACACCACCCCGTACACCGAGGCCATGCGTCCGGCCGTCGAGATGATGCTCAACAAGCGCATCGTCATCAAGGTCGTCCCCGACAAGATCGTCTCCTGGGACCACCGCAAGCTAGGCCTCCCCACCACCCGCCCCGCCGACGCCTGAGAAACAAATCGGCCGCCCACCACCCCCTGGCGGGCGGCCGAGGGCCGGCGTGCGCCTGTCGCCCACGCCAGGCCCTGCACGTCGAGGCCTCTGTGTGACCCTCCGCGGTGAATCGAACACATCGTGCGAGTGGGGCAATTGCGCATTGGGGGATAAGCGAAGGTCGCCTGTCTTTTCCTTTGACCTTGACAAGGATATTGTCGGATCATCAGGATCGGCGGGCCTGGTCCCTCACGGCCGGAGCCCGCACAGATAGGGGATTCAACGTGCCCATCGGATATACCCCCGAGCACCGGACCTTCGCCGAGTCGGTCGCCGGTTTTGCGAAGCGCCACGCGCCGGTCGAGGCGACACGGCGTGACATCGAGGAGTTGTCCGCCGGAGCCGTGCCCGGGTTCTGGGACGGGCTCGTGGCGTCCGGGGTGCCGGCCATCCACGTTCCCGAGGAGTACGACGGCGCCGGCGCCGGGATCCTCGACCTCGCGGTCGCGCTGGAGGAGACCGGCCGCGGGCTGCTGCCCGGGCCGCTGCTGCCCACCGTGCTCACGAGTGCGCTGCTGGCGCGGTACGCGGGGCCCGAGCCCGGCAAGGCGCTGCTGCCGAAGTTCGCGGAGGGCGCGACCGGTGCGGTGGCCGTCACGCCCGGGCTGACCGCACGGCAGACCGCGGTCGGCTGGGAGGTCGACGGCACGGTCGGGCCCGTACCCGGTGCCGTCAACGCGCGCTACCTGCTGCTCGGCGCGCGTACCGGCGACGGCGAGGAGATCTGGTTCGTCGTGGCCCCCGGCGGGCGCGACACCATCCAGGTCGCGCCGCTCACCGGCGTCGACCTCGCGCGGGGAGTGGGCAGCGTGAGCGCACGCGCCCTCGAGGTCACCTCGTCGCAGGTGCTCCCCGGCGTCACCACGGAGCGCGTACGCCGCCTCGCGGCCGTCCTCGCCTCCGCCGAGGCCGTCGGGGTGGCCCGCTGGTGCTTCGAGACCGCCGTCGAGTACGTCAAGGTCCGCGAGCAGTTCGGCCGTGCGGTCGGCTCGTTCCAGGCCGTCAAGCACAAGGCCGCGAACCTCTTCACCCGCCTCCAGGTCGCCACCGCCGCCGCGTGGGACGCGGCCCGCGCCGCCGACGAGACCGGCGCCGACGCCGAGGACCAGCTCGAACTCGCCGCCGCCGAGGCCGCGATCGTGTGCCTCCCGGTGGCCCGCGAGATAGCGCTCGACTGCATCACCATGCTGGGCGGCATCGGCTTCACGTGGGAACACGACATCCACTTCTACTGGCGGCGCGGCGTGTTCCTCGCGCAGCTGCTCGGCCACACCGGCGACTGGGCCGAACTGCTGGGCCGCCGCGCGCTCGCCACGCTCGACGGTGGACCCGCGCGCCGCTTCGACCTCGAAGTGGGCGGCGGACTCGACGACTTCCGTGCCGAGGTGGCCGCCAACCTGGTCCGGGCCAAGGAGCTCGACGAGCCGGCGCGGCGTCAGTTCCTCGCCGACGAGTGCGGGTATGTCTCCCCGCACTACCCGAAGCCGTACGCCATCGCCGCCGACCCGGCCCGGCAGATCGTCATCCAGCAGGAGTTCGCCGCCGCGGGGCTGACCCAACCGTCCACGGTCATCGGCGAGTTCGCCCTCCCGACGCTCATGGCGCACGGCACGGACGCGCAGAAGGACCGCTACGTCCCCGCGACGCTGCGCGGCGACATCGTCTGGTGCCAGCTGTTCAGCGAGCCCGGCGCCGGTTCCGACCTCGCGTCGCTCGCCACCCGCGCCGAGAAGGTCGAGGGCGGCTGGAAGCTCAACGGCCAGAAGGTCTGGAACTCCAAGGCCCACGAAGCCCACTTCGGCATCTGCCTGGCCCGTACCGACCAGGATGTGCCCAAGCACAAGGGCATCACGTACTTCATCGTCGACATGGCCACGCCGGGCATCGACGTACGCCCGCTCAAGCAGTCCAACGGGCAGTCCGAGTTCAACGAGGTCTTCCTCGAGGACGTCTTCGTCCCGGACGAGTCCGTCGTCGGCGAGATCAACCAGGGCTGGGTCATCACCCGCACCACGCTCGCCAACGAGCGCGTCATGATCGCGGGCGGCCCCGGCATGGCGGCGTTCGGCAAGCTGCTCCAGGACATCGGGGCGTCCGGTGCCGCCGGCGCCTCCCAGGCGACCGCGGTCCGGCTCGGCGGGTTCGCCGCGGAGAACTGGGCGCTGCGCGCGCTCACCCTGCGCTCGACGCTCCAGCAGCTCTCCGGCCTCAACCCCGGCGCCGCGTCCAGCGTGCTCAAGCTGGCCGTCACCGAGCACCAGCGCGCCGTGGTCACCGCCCGCCTCGAACGCGTGGCCGAGGCCGGGCTCGCCGACGAGTGCCTGGACGGGCTCGCGGGGGAACTGGTCACGGCGTACCTCTCGATCCCCGCGGTCCTGCTGGGCGGCGGAACCCGCGAGATCCAGCTCAACGTGGTGGCCGAGCGCATCCTCGGACTGCCGCGCGGCTGACCCGGCCGCCGCAACAGCGCCGTACAGCGCCGTACTGCGCCGCACCGAAAGGACGTTGCCTTGCCCGCTCCGCTCGACGAGTTCCCGGTCCACCAGACGCCGCTGTCCATCGCGCGTGTCGCCAGCAGCGACCGCAACTTCTACGACCGCTACTACTTCAACGCGCACGACCGCACGGGTGACGTGTTCGTCGTGACCGGGTACGGCGTCTACCCCAACCTCGGGACCAAGGACGCCTTCGTCACCGTCGGCCGGCGCGGGCGGCACACCACCGTCCGGCTGTCCGACGCCTTCGACGCGGCGACCGACGACCGGCTCAACCCGGGCGTCGGCGCGTACCGCATCGAGGTCAAGGAGCCGCTGCACGAGCTGCGCGTGGTGTGCGACGCCGCCGACCAGGGCATCGCGATGGACCTCACGTGGCGCGGCAGCTTCCCCGCGGTCGACGAGGAGCCGCACGTGCTGCTGCGCGACGGCCGCGTGATCCTGGACGCGCAGCGGTTCGCGCAGGTGGGCACCTGGGAGGGCACGCTCAACGTCGAGGGCACCGACTACGCCGTCACCCCCGACACCTGGCTGGGCACGCGCGACCGCTCGTGGGGCGTCCGGCCGAGCGGCGAGGCCGAGCCGCCCGGGCGCGCCGCCGCCGAGCGCGACCCCGACGGCGGCATGTGGTGGACGTACGCGCCGCTCCGCTTCGACGACTTCGCGATCATCGTGATCGTGCAGGAGGAGCCGGACGGCACCCGCACGCTCAATCAGGCCACCCGCGTCTGGCCCGCCGAGACCGGACGCCGGCCCGAGCAACTCGGCTGGCCCGAGTTCGACATCGAGTACGCCTCCGGCACCCGTACCCCGGTGCGCGCCACCCTCCGCATGAAGGACCTCGCCGGCAAGCCCGTCGTCGTCGAGGTCGAACCGCTCGGCCATGTCGTCCTCAACGCCGGCCCCGGCTACGGCATGGACCCCACCTGGACGCACGGCCAGTGGCGCGGCCGGGACTGGAGCGAGGGCGTCGTCGTCGACACGGCGAACGACGAAGCGGCGGCCGGACGCGCCAAGTTCAGCATCATCGACCACGTCGCCCGCGCCACCTGCGACGGTGCGGAGGGCTGGGGGCTGTTCGAGCACGGCTGCCTCGGCCGCCACGACCCGTCCGGCTTCGCGGACTTCACGTCCGTGGCCCCGTAGCGCCCGCCGGGATCTGCGAATTCCACCGGACACCGCGGTGATTCGCAGGTCCCGACGAGTACCCGTCCACATCAAGGGACCGCGGTCCCGGGAGGTAATCGTGCACATCGCCTATACACCGGAGCAGGAAGAACTGCGCCGGGAGCTCCGCGAGTACTTCGCCGGGATCATGACGCCGGAGGTCCGCGAGTCGCAGGCATCCGGCGAGACCACGCTCCAGGGCCGCGACGGCGCGTACTGGAAGATCGCGAACCGCATGGGCCGCGACGGCTGGCTCGGCATCGGCTGGCCCAAGGAGTACGGCGGCCAGGACCGCTCCATGATGGAGCAGCTGATCTTCACCGACGAGGCCACCCTCGCCGGTGCCGCGGTGCCGTTCCTGACCATCAACACCGTCGGCCCGACGCTGATGGAGTACGGCACGCAGGAGCAGCGGGACTTCTTCCTGCCCAAGATCCTGTCCGGCGACATGCACTTCTCCATCGGCTACTCGGAGCCGGAGGCGGGCACCGACCTCGCGAACCTGCGCACCCGCGCGGTCCGCGACGGCGACGACTTCGTCATCAACGGGCAGAAGATGTGGATCTCGCTGATCCACGTCGCCGACTACCTGTGGCTCGCCGCGCGCACCGACCCGGACGTCAAGGCGCACAAGGGCCTGACCATGTTCCTGGTGCCGACCGACACACCCGGCCTGTCGTGGAGCGAGGTCAGGACCCTCGCGGGGCAGACCGTCAGCCAACTGACCTTCGAGGACATGCGGGTGCCCGCCTCGGCGGTCGTCGGCGAGATCAACGGCGGCTGGTCGCTGATGACCGGGCAGCTCAACCGCGAGCGCGTGGCGCTGTGTTCGGCGGCGGGTGTCCAGCTCGCGCTGCACGAGACGCGTCGCTGGGCCGAGGAGACCCGGCTGCCGGACGGCACCCGGGTCATCGACCAGGAGCAGGTGAAGCTGAACCTCGGCCGCGTGCACGCCAAGGTCGAGTACCTCAAGCTCATCAACTGGAAGATCGCCTGGGCGGTCGACCACGGGGCGAAGGTCGGACCGGCGGACGCGTCGGCCACCAAGATCTTCGGCACCGAGTTCGCCACCGAGGCGTACCGGCTGCTCATGGAGTGCTTCGGCGAGGACGCGTACCTCACCGCCGACACGCCGGGCGTGGTGCTGCGCGGCCGGATCGAGAAGATGTACCGCTCGGCGCTGATCCTCACCTTCGGCGGCGGCACGAACGAGATCCAGCGCGACATGATCGCGATGTTCGGCCTGCGGATGCCCCGTCCGCCGCGCTGAACCGACCCACCGTCAACCACTGCAAACGACAAGGGAGATGCGAAATGGACTTCGCATACACCGAAGAACAGCAGGACCTGGTGGGTCTGGTCCGGCAGATCCTCACCGAGCGCGTGACGCACGAGTCGCTGACCGCGCTGGAGGCGAAGGTCACGGGCGAGGGCGCACCGCGCTTCGACCGCGAACTGTGGGCGGAGCTGGGCAAGGCGAACATCCTCGGCATCTCGCTGCCGGAGGAGCACGGCGGTTCGGGCCTCGGCGTCCTGGAACAGCTCCTCGTCCTCGAGGAGATCGGCCGTACGCTCGCCCCCGTGCCGGTGTACGCCTCCGTCAGCGTTGCCGCCGCCGCGATCGCCGCGCACGGCACCGACGAGCAGAAGGCCGCCTGGCTGCCGGGCGCGGTGTCCGGCGAGAAGATCCTGACCGCCGCGCTCGCCGAACGCCTGGGCCGCGACGCCGCCGCCCCGGCGGTCAAGGCCACGCGCGTGGACGGCGGTTGGAAGCTGGACGGCGTCAAGACCGCGGTCCCGGCCGCGACTCTGGCCGACGTCATCCTGGTGCCGGCCGCGACGGACGACGGCGTCGGCGTCTTCCTCGTCTCGCCGACCGGCGAAGGCGTGACGCTGGCACCGCAGTTGACCACCGCCAAGGAGGTCGCGGGCGAACTCACGCTCGACGGCGCGGTGGTGGCCGACTCGGCCCTGCTCGGCGGTGCGGTCGACTCGGCGGTGGCGGTGTGGCTGCGCGACCGCGCGACGCTCGGCCTGTGCGCGCTCCAGCTCGGCATCACCGAGAAGGCGATGCGCTCGGCCGCCGAATACACCACCACACGCGAGCAGTTCAAGCGCCCGGTCGGCTCGTTCCAGGCGGTCGGCCACCGCCTTGCGGACTGCTACATCGACGTCGAGGCGATCCGCCTGACGACGTGGCAGGCCGCGTGGCAGGTCGGCGCGGGCCTGGACGCCGCCGAGGCCATCTCGACGGCGAAGTTCTGGGCGGCGGAGGGCGGCCACCGCGTCGCGCACGCGGTCGTGCACGTGCACGGCGGCATGGGCATCGCGGAGGAGTACTTCGTGCACCGCTACTTCGTGCACGCCAAGCAGATCGAGTTCTCCCTCGGCGGCGCCAACGAACACGCCCTGCGCATCGGCGCGGGCTTCGCGGCCACCCCGGCGGGCGAGTACGTCTGACCGGGCGGCCGCTTGCCGGGTGAGGGCCCGTCCGTCCCCGCCGCTAGGGCGGGGACGGACGGGCCCTTCGGCGCGGGTCGGCGCTCGGGTCGGGCGTGGGGGCAGGCCTCGTCGCCGGCCTTCTCGCTGGTCTTGTCGCCGGCCTTCTCGCCGGCCTTCTCGCCGGTCTTTCGTGGCGCGTCCGGCCCTCGACTCCACTTCCTCCCGCGCATAAGGTGACGCGATCAAGTCGTCGGGCAGACAGTTGGGCATCGGCGCGGGCGGTCGCCTGCGGGCAGTCACCAAGTGCCCGCATGTGAACAGGGAGTGGCGATGGACGCGGACGTGATCGTCGTCGGAGGCGGCACCAGCGGCGCGGTCCTCGCGGCGCGCCTCTCCGAGGACCCCGAGCGGCGCGTACTGCTGCTCGAACAGGGGCCGGACGACTCCGAGTACGACGCGAGTGTGCTGCGTCCGGCAGCCGCCGGGGACGTGTGGGCGGGTACGCCGTTCGCGCGCCCGTACGCGATGTCGGCGGGCGCCGAGCGCACGGTCCAAATGGTCCGCGGCCGCGTCCTCGGTGGCACTTCGGCGGTCAATTACCTCGCCACCATGCGCGGGCAGCCGTCCGACTACGACGGCTGGGCGGCGCGCGGACTCGACGGCTGGGGGTGGCCCGACATTCTGGCCACCTTCCGGGCCATGGAACGCGACCTCGACTTCGGCGACACCGAACTCCACGGCGGCAGCGGCCCGTTGGTCGTCCGCCGCTCGCCCTTCGGCGAACAGTCCGAGTCCCACCAGGCGTTCCAGGCCGGAGTGCACACGCTCGGCGTCCCGTGGGCGGACGACGTCAACGACCCGCGCCAACTCCCGGGCCTCGGCATCTTCCCGCTGACGACGTCACCGGACGGCGGCGAGCGGCTGACCGTGAGCCGTGCGTACCTCTCCGAGGAAGTCCGGGCCCGCCCCAACCTCGTCATCACCACCGGCGTCACCGCGAATCGCGTCGTGGTCGCGAACGGCCGGGCGACCGGCGTCGTCACCTCCGACGAACGCACCTACACCGCACCCGAGATCATCGTCTCCTGCGGCGCCACCGGATCACCCGCACTGCTCCAGCGTTCGGGGATCGGCCCCAAGTCCGTCCTCGACGCCCTCGGCATCCAGGTGGCCGTCGACCTGCCGGGTGTGGGTGCGAACCTCCAGGACCACTTGGGCATAGCCCTGCTCTACCGCCACCCCGGCGGAACACCGTTGCGCGGGGGGCCGGTTCAGCCGGTGTGGGTCGGCCGTACCCCCGAAGCGACGACGATCGACTTCCACGTCCTGAACCTCCCCATCGGCGAACCGGGGGAGCAGGGCACGCACTTCTCCATCGTCCCGTTCATTCTCGACGTCACGGGCCGGGGCCAGGTCTCCATCGCCTCCGTCGACCCCGACGCCGAACCCGACGTCGTGATGCCCACCCTGACCGACCACGACATCGCCCGCCTCAACTGGCTGCTGGGCCGCATAGCCGACCTCGAAGAGTCGGCCCCCTTCGCCGCCCTCGCCGCGGAACGCGTCCACCCCGTGGCCGACCTCCGAACCCCCGACGCCGCCGCGACGCTCGCCGGCGGCGGCCTCATCAGCTACGGCCATCTCGGCAGCACCTGCGCCATGGGCCCCGACGGCGACCCCTTGGCAGTGCTGGACGCACGATGCCGCGTACGCGGTGTGACGGGACTTCGAGTAGTCGACGCCTCCGCAATGCCGAAGCTCCCAGCAGGCAACACCTACCTGGGCTGCGTAATGCTGGCCGAGCGAGCGGCGCGTTTCATCTGACGAGGGCCCAGCCGCCGGTTACCGGTCCAGGGGTTCCCTCCCTGGGCTGGGCAGTCCTGCGGGGGAGCGGTGCCCGGGGTGGTGTCGTCACCCTGTGGTGCGGTGTGTGGTGTGCGGGGGTACTTGGGCTCCCCTCGGGCCGGGCCGCCCCGCTGCTCAGTAGCGCCCGGGCCCGTGCCGTTACTCGTGCGGGTCGGTGGGGCCCGGGTGGTTCCGCCGGAGGCCGCACTAATAAATAGCGCCACACCTGAAACAAGAGCGGACCAACCCCGGCCCGCCCCCAAGAGCGGAATCCGCCCTACCATCAGGTCCTGCGGAACCCGGACAACGGTGCCCCCGGCTGTCGGTGCCCCAGTACAGGCTGGCACCTGATCACCCCTGCCTCGACCGGGAGTCCCCGTGCATCAGACCGGCCTCTGCACCTTCCTCGACCACGGCTGCTCCGGCGCGGAGGACAGGGATCACTGGTGGGACGACACGCCGGTTGTGGCGGCGGCGCACGCCTACCTGTTGTCCTGCTGGATCGCCGAGGACGCACCGCCCGGATCCGCCGTTCCGGGGCTGTACGCGGCGGGCGGGGCGCACGGGGGGTCGAACGAAAGCAGCGGGAACTATGTGAATCTGGCGACCGCGTACGAGACGGGCCTCTTTCCGCACATCGACACGTCGTCGGGTACCGCGCGCCAGGCGCTGGGCTGTCGACCACTCGACGAGGACGAGCTGCGGAAGGCCGTCACCGAAGCGGTGCTCCGTCCGTGGCAGGACCGCGGTATGGCAGCGAGTGCCCGCGTCGCCGCCCTCCTCGACGCGCTGCTGATCGTTCTCACCGAGTGGCGCTCGGAGTTCCACGTCGTCGAGGCTGTCGAGTTCATTGACAGCCGCCCGATGCCAGGAGAGTTGCACATCCTGTCCGCGACGAGCTCCGACGTGGTCCGCCTCAGCGTGCTCCCCTCCGCGCCGGGCCCGGTGCGCCGTGGCGGGCTCACCCCGCACCCCGGTTGCTCGTTCGGCCTGCACGGGTGCGCCGACGGACATCTGCTGACCGACGACGAGACCCACCGCGTCCACACGGTCCTGCGCGCGATGAGCGCCGGCACGGTGCTGAGCATGAACATGCCGGTGAACAACAACACCCACATATCGTTCGCGGTGAGGCTGGCCTCCCACGATCTGACCGCGGTCGACGGGCAAACGGCGGCGACCTGGATCGACGGCTCCCGCTGGGGCGACGAACTCGCCGACTGGGAGCTCGAATTCAACACGGTGTACGAGGGCGAGACCTGGCGCGCGGCACTCGCCGACTACCGCGCCGAGTGCCGCGAAACGTACAACTCGTGGAGCGACACGGCCGATGACGTCGACGCCCTCGCCGACGCGCTGCTTCACGACATGCTCGACATGCCGGTGAGCCGTGTCACCGGCGCGGCCGGCGATGACGCCCCCGTACATGTCACCGCTTCTCTCGGCGAGTACGGCTGGTTCGACATCGAACAGTACGTATACGTCGTGATCGTGGGCCCGAAGGAGGCAATGCTGCTGCGGATAGACGGCGTCGCGTGACCGCACGCGGCTGGTGGCTGGGTGTGTTCCGCTCTTGCGGTCGGGTCGGGGTTGGTCCGCTCTTGTTTCAGGTGTGGCGCATTTTATTAGTGCGGCCGGAGCACAAAATTGCGTGGCTCCGGTCGTTCCTCCCTACGCCACGCAATTTCGCACTCCGGCCTTGGACTTTCTTGCACCTCCGGTCTCCCCCAGCCTTCGGCCGGGAGGTGCCCCCCTGCGCTCCCTCCGGCGCAAGAAAGTCTGACTGGCGGCCTCCGGCTGCTCTCCTCGCTGCGCTCGTCGATCTCCAGCAGATTCCGCAACCTCCCGGCGCCTCCGGCGCGACCTGTGCATTGCACCGACCCGGGGCAGATCCGCACCGCAGGAATGACGCAACCACCCCGGGCACTACTGACCCGCAGAGTGGCCCAACCCAGGCGTGGGGACCCCACGTACCCCGACACCGCGCGCCGGGCGCGGGGTGTGCCATCCCAAGGGGCGTGGTGCTGAGGGCGGCTGTGGGCCGTGGCAACGTTCCGGGGGGTCTGGGTTGTTCAGTGGGTGGCGGTGCGTTGACTGAGGAAGGGCCTACTTCATGCATGATCCGCCCGGGTTTCGGGAGTACGTCGCGGCGCGAAGGGATCACTTGGTGCGCGTCGGTGTCCTCCTGACCGGGGACCGGCACTTGGCCGAGGACCTGGTGCAGGCCGCGCTGGTGCGTGTGTGGCCGCGCTGGGCGCGGGTCAGTCGGGGGGAGAACGTCGACGCGTACGTGCGCAGGGTGATGACCAGCACGTTCCTGAACTGGCGAAGACGCAAGTGGCACGGCGAATTCCCGACTGATATCGGGGCGAACACGGAGATCCTGGCGCTTCCGGCCGGTGGTGACGCGTACGCCCACTGGGACAACTCCGAGGCGCTGCTGACCGATCTGCGCCGTTTGCCGCCGAGGCAGCGGGCCGTGGTCGTGCTGCGCTTCTACGACGACCTGACTCTGGACGAGTGCGCCGAAGCGCTCGGGTGCAGCGTCGGGACGGTCAAGAGCCAACTGCACAGGGCGCTGGGCACGTTGCGGGAGACGGCCGCCCGGCGGGATCGACAGGACGTGACGACGGAGAGGGCGGACTCATGAACTGGGAAGATGACAATCGGGGACAGGTCATGGACGGCGGCGACAGCGACGGCGGCCTGCGTACCGGCATGCGCCACGCGGTGGCGGAGGTCGTGGCGCCGCTCGACCTGTACGAGCAGGTGGCCGGATCGGCTCGGCGGCGGCAGCGGGCCCGGGTGCAAGTTGGTGCCGGGGCGGTGGTGTTGGCGCTCGGAGCGGCTGTCGGTGTCGGGGTCGGTGATCCGTTCGACTGGCGGGGCGGAGACCAGGCGGACACGGCGGCGCCGGACATCGGGGTGCCGAACACGGGGGTGCCGAACCTCCCCGTCCCCGCTCCGGCCACCGGCGCTCCGGGGTCTCAGGAGGAGCCGCCGGGCACCGCGCTGACGACGTGCCCGGCGAACCAACTGGAGGCCTCCAACCCCGGTGTGACGCAGGGCGCGATGCTGCCCGACCGCCCGGGCAAGGTGCTGCTGTGCGAGTACTCGGTGGGCGGGCAGGTGGTGGGGCAGACCGGGACGACGCTCTCGGCCGCGGCGAGTGAGCGGTTCGCGCGCATGGTGAACAGCCTCCCGCAGACGCCCAGTTGGGACGGCGCCGTCTGCCTGCTCGGCGCGCCCGGACAGGCGGTGTTCTTCCGCAACGCGGCCGGGAACGAAGCGGTCCTGCGCGTCGGGGGCATCTGCTTCAGTGCTTTGACGGATGGCCGGGTGGAGGTGCCCTGGGACGGCCGGACACCGATGATCCAGGTCCTGGGCTGAACGACGGGGCTCGGTCGCGCCTCGCGGCTCAGTGCTCCGCGTTCTCCGTCGGGCGCAGGTCCTTCGGGATCCGGGTCCAGGCCAACACGGCTGCCGCAAACGGGAGTACGGCCGCGATCAGGAAGGTCGGGGTCATCCCCTCCGTGAACGCCGAAGCCGCCTGCGACAGCAGCGTCGCGCCCTCCGTACCGCCGATTCCCGTTGCCACGTGGGCGGCTTCGCCGATGGAGTCGCGTACGGAGTCGGCGACCGGCCCGCCGCCCAGGTCGGGCAGGTGGGTGCGGTACAGCGCCGCGGCGAGGCTGCCGAGGATGGCCACGCCCATCGCCGCCCCCAGTTCGTAGCAGGTCTCCTCGATAGCGGCCGCTCCGCCCACGTCCCGGGACGGGGTGGCCGCCATCAGAGTCACCGACGCGACCGTGGTCGCGATGCCCGCGCCCGCACCCAGCAGGCCCAGCGAGACGGCGATCTCCAGGTAGCTGATCGAGCCCGAGTGGTTCACCAGCCACGGCAGCGCCAGCGACACGGCCATCATCATGAGGCCCACGCCCAGTACGTGCCTGATGGCGAAGCGGTGCATCAGCACGGGCGCGATCATCGAGGTCACGATGAGCGCGATGGGCGCCGGGAGCAGGCGTACGCCGGCCTCCAACGGCGAGAAGCCCTCCGCGTATTGGAACCACTGCGTCACGAGGAACAGCACCGCGCCCATCGCGATCATGCTGAGGAAGATCGCCGACGCCGCGATGCTGAACGAGCGGTTGCCGAACAGCCGGACCTGCAAGAGGGGATGCGCGATGCGCAACTGGCGGCGGACGAACACGGTCAGCGCGACGGCCGCCACCACGAGCAGGGTCCAGGCGACCGGATCGGTCACGCCGCCCTTTCCGAGCTGCTTGATGCCGCCCGCGAGCGCGAGCATGCCGACGATCGACTGCGCGACGCCCCACCAGTCCCAGCGTCCGGCACGCGGCTTGCGCGACTCGGGGACGAGCCACGCGCCGAAGCCGATCACCGCGAGCGCGACGGGGATGTTGAGCAGGAACGCCGACTCCCAGCCGTGCTGTTCCACCAGCAGGCCGCCGACCACCGGGCCGATGGCCATGCCGCCGCCGAAGACCGCCGCCCAGATGGCGTACGCGAGGGCGCGCTCCTTCGGGTCGTGGAACACCACGCGCAGGATCGACAGCGTCGACGGCATGATGGCCGCGCCGCCGACGCCCAGCAGCGCGCGGGCCGCGATGACGTGCCACGCCTCCGTCGCGAACGCCGCGCCGAGCGATGCCGCGGCGAAGATCCCGAAGCCGATCAGCAGCAGCTTCTTGCGCCCCCACCGGTCCCCGAGCGCCCCCGCGGTGACCAGCAGACCGGACAGCGCGAGCGCGTACGCGTCGATGATCCACAGCTGCTGCACGGACCCGGGTTGCAGGTCCTCGACGAGCGAGGGGAACGCGACGTTGAGGATCGTCGTGTCCATGGCAATCAGCAGCAGGCTGCCCGCGAGGATCGCGAGCACCGCCCACCGCCGGGGATCGGGTTCAGGACTGACGTTGTTCATATGAGACATGATCGTCTCATATAGTCCAAGAGTGTGCACGCTTCGGTCGCGGCGCGCCCGGAATGCGTCGGCTACGTCGTCGACTCCACGGTCAGCGGCACCGGCAGTGCGCCCGTTTGCAGGGACGCGGCGATGCGCCTGGCGTCGGCGCGGGTGAACTTGCCGGTGATGACCGCGGTGCCGCCGGGCAGTGGCTGGGCCACGGTGGGGGCGATCAGGACGACCCCGTCCAGGGTCACCGCGAGGCGGTCGGTGGGTTGGGTCCCGGAGCTCAGGTCGGTGGTCAGCTTGCCGAACTTGTCGGCGCCGGAGCCGTTGAACGAGATGGTGATCTGCCACTGTCCGGGCATGTCGTCCGGCTCCTCGGCGGTGGCCTTCTGCACGGTGCTGCCGTCGAGCGCCGTCGGGCCGAGCAGGAAGCGCTCCGCAGTCCCGTCGGTCGTGTCCTCCGCGCACGCGGCGGCGGGAGCGTCGGCGGCGGGTGGGGGCGTCGTCGATGCGGCGGGTGCCGTGGGCGCGGCGGTCGCGGCGGTCGCCGAGCAGTCGAGAGCGGCGTACGCGGCCCGGAGCTCCGCCGAGACCCCCGGGAGTTCGCCGCCCGCGGGTACGCCCGGCGCCGCGGGAACCGGGGCGGCGGCGCCGGCCGGCTCGGCGGCGTACACCGGCCGGAACTCCAGGCGTCCGCGGCGTTCGATGCCGACCAGGATCTCCCGGTCGGCGGCCGCGGCGGTCACCACGATCCGGCCGTCGCGCAGTTCCACGGTTCCGGGTACGCCCGCGAAGTCCAGGCGCCGGTCCAGGATTTCGCGGGCCCGCTCCAGGTCGGCGCCCGATGCCCCGGCAGGGCCGCTCAGCACCACCGTGACGGTCGGGCCGGTCGGCTTGCCGCCCGTCGGTACCGGGTCCCCGTCGTCTCCGTCGTCCGAGCCGCATGCGGAAACCCCCGCCAGCGTCGCCGCGAGGGCGAGCGATGCGAGGGCAAGGCGGGTGCGGCGCGGGCCTGTTCGGGGGCGGCGGGCACGGCCGGTGTGCAAACTCTCGTCGTTGTCCACCCGAGCATGATGGCAGCGGCGAACGACGAACGGCCCGGAGTACCACCAGGCTCCGGGCCGTTCGCGTCTATGGAGATGGAGATGGAGACAGCGGAGGAAGAAGGCGAAGCCCTACGGCAGGACGACGGTCTTCAGCTCGACCAGCGCGTCCAGGCCCTCCGGGCCCAGCTCGCGCCCGAGGCCGGACTGCTTGTAGCCGCCGAACGGCGCCCCGAAGTCCATCGCCACCCACGAGTTGACGCTGACCGTGCCGGTCTCCAGGCGCCGCGAGACCTCGGTGGCCGCCTCGACGTCGGTGCCCCACACGCCGCCGGACAGGCCGTACGGCGAGTCGTTGGCGATGGCGACCGCGTCGTCGACGTCGTCGTACGCGATGACGGCGAGCACCGGGCCGAAGATCTCCTCCTGCGCGATCGTCATGTCGTTCGTGACGTCCGCGAACACCGTCGGCTCCACGAACCAGCCCTTGTCGAGGCCCTCCGGACGGCCGCCGCCGACCACCACGCGGGCGCCCTCGGCCTTGCCCTTCTCGATGTAGCCCAGCACGCGGTCGCGCTGCCGCTCGGAGACCAGCGGGCCGATCGCGAGGCCCTTCTCCAGCGAGTCGCCGACCGTCATGGCGCCGACGTGCTCGGCGAGCTTGGCGACGACCTCGTCGTAGCGCGAGCGCGGCGCGAGGATGCGGGTCTGCGCGACACACGCCTGGCCGTTGTTGTTGAACGAGCCGGGCAGCAGGCCGGGGACGGCCACGTCGAGGTCGGCGTCCTCCAGCAGGATGCACGCCGACTTGCCGCCGAGCTCCAGGGTCAGCGGGCGCAGGCGCTCGCCGCACAGCGCGCCGATGCGGCGGCCCGCCGCGGTGGAGCCGGTGAACGACACCTTGTCGACGTCCGGGTGCACGACCAGCTTCTCGCTGACCTCGCGGTCCGCGATGACGATGTTGAGCACACCGGCCGGCACGCCCGCCTCGATCGCGACCTCGGCCAGCATGTACGCGTCGAGCGCGGTCTCCGGCGACGGCTTCAGCACCACCGTGCAGCCCGCGGCGAGCGCCGGGGCCAGCTTGAGGACGGTGACGAACAGCGGGACGTTCCACGGCACGATCGCCGCCACGACGCCGACCGGCTCGCGGCGTACCAGGGTCTTGAAGATCGCGCCCTGGCGCTGCTCCTCGAACGGGTAGTCGCGCACCAGCTTGGCGTAGTAGTCCAGCACCATCGTGGAGCTGAACACCTGGACGCCGACCGAGTTGTCGATCGGACAGCCGGTCTCCTGCGCGATGACCTCGGCGAACTCCTGGAGGCGGCCCATGATGCCGGCCGACAGCGCCGCGATGACGTCGCCGCGCTCATCCGGGGTCGAGGAGGCCCAGGGGCCCTCGAACGCCTTGCGCGCCGCGGCGACCGCCCGGTTCACGTCTTCCTCGGTGCCGGCCGGCACCCGGCCGATCACCTCTTCCGTCGAGGCGTTGTGCACGTCGAACGTGTCGGTGCCCGTGGGCGCCACCCACTCGCCGCCGATGAAGACCTTGTCGTGAACGCGCATCCCGAAACTCCTGTGTTCCCCTGTGTGCCCGGACCTTCGTCGGCCGTGCCGGCCTCCAGCCTCAGGCTATGTTTTTGACCTTGTCAAGGGTATGTTCCTGAAACCTGTTCCAGTATCCGTTCCGGTGTCTGCTCCGGTAGCGGTCCCCGTTCCACAGCGTTCCGTCTCGGTCCTGTTCTCCGCGTGGGGGAGTCCCATGAGCACCAGCCCGACGTTCAACCTCGCCGACCTCTTCGAGGCCGTGGTCGACGCCGTGCCCGACCGCGCCGCGCTCCTCGCCGGCGACGTCCGCCTGACCTACCGGCAGCTCGACGAGCGCGCGAACCGCGTCGCCCACCACCTGGTCGGCACCGGCGTGCGGCCCGGGGATTTCGTCGGCGTGCACGCCTGGAACCGGGCCGAGTGGATCGAGACGATGATCGGCGTGCACAAGGCGCGCGCCGTGCCGATCAACATCAACTACCGGTACGTCGAGGCCGAGCTCGACTACCTGTACGGCAACTCCGGCATGGCCGCCCTCGTCGTCGAGCGCGCCTTCGCCGACACCGTCGCCCGCCTCGTCCCCAAGTTCCCGGCACTCAAGCACGTCGTCGTCCTGGAGGACGGCACCGGCGCCGAGCACACCGTCCCCGGCGCGGTCGGCTACGAGGACGCCCTCGCCGCCGCCTCGCCCGAGCGCGGCTTCGGCGAGCGCAGCGGCGACGACCTGTACGGCCTCTACACCGGCGGCACCACCGGCATGCCCAAGTGCGTGCTGTGGCGCAGCGAGGACATCTTCTTCGCGGCCCTCCAGGCGGGCCGCGTCGGCAAGCCCGAGATCACCACGCACGAGGAACTCGCCGCCGAGGCACTGGCCGCCGCGGGCCACGTCATGATGGGCCTCGCGCCGATGATGCACGGCGGCGGGCAGTGGTCGATGTGGAACACCTTCTACATGGGCAACACCTACCTGCTGTGGACCGGCCGCCGCTTCGAGCCCGACGCCGTGATGGCGCTGGTCGAGCAGGAGAAGGTGCTCTCGCTCTCCGTCGTCGGCGACGGCATGGCCAGGCCGTTGGCCGACTGGTACGAGGAGCACAAGGGCAAGTACGACCTCTCCTCCCTCATGGCGGTCAGCAACGGCGGCGCCCCGATGAGCGCCCCGGTCCGCAACCAACTGGAGAAGGTCGCCGGGCTGTTCGTCATCGACAGCTTCGGCGCCTCGGAGACCGGCGCCGCGGCCCGGCAGGCCGGCGCCCCCGGCGGCGCGACCCGGTTCGCGTCGTCCAAGACCACCACCGTCCTCGACGACGACCTCAAGCCCGTCGAGCCCGGCTCCGGGACGGTCGGACGCCTCGCCGTCAGCGGCCATATCCCGCTCGGCTACCACGGCGACGACGAGAAGACCCGCGCCACCTTCCTCGTCGACGGCGAGGGCCGCCGCTGGGTGCTTCCCGGCGACTTCGCGCTCATCGAGGCCGACGGCACGCTCACCCTGCTCGGCCGGGGCAGCGCCACCATCAACACCGGCGGCGAGAAGGTCTTCCCCGACGAGGTCGAGTCCGCCCTCAAGTCGCACCCGGACGTCTTCGACGCGGTCGTCGTCGGCGTCCCCGACCCGCGGTTCGGCCAGCGCGTCACGGCGCTGATCGTGCCGCGCGAGGGCACCGCGCCGACGTACGACGGCCTCAGCGCGCACGTGCGGACCCTCATCGCCGGCTACAAGGCGCCCAAGGAGATCCACGTCGTCGACGCCATCGAGCGCACCGCCGCCGGGAAGGTCGACCTGCGCGCCGCGAAGGCCCGGGCCGAGGAACTGTCGGGCCAGTAGCCGACCCGACCTCCGGGACCTGCGCATCCGCCGCCTTCCGGGCGGATGTGCGGATCCCGGAGGCGGCGGCAGCCGCCCTGCCGGCCCTACCCGTCCTACCCGGCCAACTCCGCGAGAGTGTGGATCACCAGCCCCACCAGCGCCCCCACCACGGTGCCGTTGATGCGGATGAACTGGAGGTCCCGGCCGACGTGCAGCTCGATCTTGCGGGACGTCTCGGCCGGGTCCCACGCGTGGACGGTGTCGCTGATCAGCGCGGTGATCTCCGCCTGATAGTTCGTCACCACGTACGCCGCGCCGTCCGCCAGCCACGTGTCGACCTTCGCCCGCATGCGCGGGTCCTCGGCCAGCTTGGTGCCGAACGCCCGGACCGCCTTGGCGCCCCGCGCCCGCAGCTCGCTGTCCGGGTCCTCGGTCGCCTCGACCAGCATCGTGCGCGCCGCACTCCACACCGACGCGATCAGGTCCTGGATCTGCGGGTGCGCGAGCGTACGGTCCCGCAGGCTCTCGATCTGCGCGATCATGCGAGGATCGTGCTGCATGTCCTCGGCCGTGTCGGCGAGGAAGGCGTCGACGGCGGCCCGCGCCGGGTGCTCCGGGTCGTCGCGCACCGCGCCCGCGAAGCGCACCAGTTCGCGGTGCACCTTGTTGGCCACCGTGCGGTCCAGGAAGCGCGGCGACCAGCCGGGCGACTCCTCCGCGACCACCCGCAGGACCGCCTCGCGGTTGTCGACCAGCCAGCCGTGCGCCTTGTCCGTCACCAGGTCGACCAGCCCGTGGTGCCCGCCGTCCGCCACCACGCGGCCGAGCAGTGCCCCGACCGGCTGCGCGACCTGGCGCGCCGAGACCCTGCGGGTGATGGCCTGGCCGAAGACGGTCTGCACGTCCTCGTCGCGCAGGATGGTGAGCGCCGCGCGGGCCAGCGCGGCCAGCTCCTCGGTCACCCTCTCCGCGTGGTGCTCGTCGGCCAGCCACGCGCCGAAGCGGTGCGACACGTCCATCTGGGCGAGCCTGCCGCGCACGACCGTGTCGGACAGGAAGTTGTCGCCGACGAACTCGCCGAGGCTGTCGCCCAGCGCGTCCTTGCGCGTCGGGATGATCGCGGTGTGCGGGATCGGCAGTCCGAGCGGGCGGCGGAACAGCGCCGTCACCGCGAACCAATCGGCCATCGCGCCGACCATGCCGGCCTCGGCGGCGGCCTGCACGTACCCCGCCCAGGGCCCGGCGCCGCGCGACTCCAGCCAGCGCGTCAGCGCGAAGACCAGGGTGGCGAAGACGAGGAATCCCGCCGCGATCGCCTTCATGCGGCGCACTCCGCGCGCCTTTTCGCGCTCCGACGCCGTCGGCCGGGCGGCGGTGCGCGTCGCGAGATCGTCCATGGGGCTCATTCTCAGGTGCTGCCCCGCGGCGCAGGCGGCAAGACAGGCCCGGGGTGGATCAATCCCGATCAATCCCGGTCCGCGCCGACCGTGCTGACCGTGCCGACCACGCCGTCCGTCCAGTCCGTGCCGACCGTGCCGACCGTGCCGGTCAATCGCGGTAGCGGGTCACCGGCGGCCCCGGGTCGGGCTTGGCCGGGTCGGTGAGCGCCGCCGCGAGCCACCGGTCGTACAGCGCCTGCCAGCGGCCGTCCTCGATCATGTCGGCCAGCAGCCGGTTGAGGAAGCGCACGAAGTCGTCCTGGCCCAGCGGTACGGCCATGCCGTGCGGCTCGTCGGTGAAGCGCTCGCCGCGGATCTCGGTGTCGACGTCCTGCGCCTTGAGCCCGGCCAGCAGGGCGCCCGTCGTGGAGATCGCGTCCACTTCACCGCGTTGCAGCGCCACGAGGCAGTCGGTCCAGTTGTCCACCGCGTACGGCAGCACGCCCGAGTCCCGCAGCGTCACGATCGACGTCGTCACGCGCGCCGTGCACACCCGCTGCCCGGCCAGGTCCTCGATGCGCTGCGCGGGCGCGTCGCGCGGCACGAGGATCCGCTGCCCGTCGTCGTAGTAGTTGCCGCTGAACGAGACCTGCGTCTTGCGGTCGCACGTGATCGTCATGGTGTCCACCACCAGGTCGACCTCGCCCTTCTGGAGCACGGGGATGCGCTGCGCCTGGGTGATGACCTGGTAGACCACGTGCCCCGGCTTGCCGAAGATCGCCAGGCCGACGGCCTCGGCCATGTCGATGTCGAAGCCGACGTTGTTCTTGCTCACCCGGTCGAGCGATGCGAAGAACATCGTGTTCTGGTCGACGCCGACCCGCAGCTGCTCGGAGTTCCGGATCCGCTCCATCGTCGAACCCGGCGGCATGTTCGCGGGGTTCGGGAGCGTCGCGAGCGGCGTCAGGCTTTCGCGCGGATCGCACGAGGTGTCCGGCGACACGGTCGGGAAGTCGGCGTCCGTGGCGGGCCACGCGGCCGGTACGAGCGACGGCGACGACAGCACCACCGGAGCGACCTCGCGGTCGCCCGGGGTGCACGCCACCACCGCCACGACCGGCAGAACCAACAAGGCGACAAGTACTCGCCGTGTCCTCGTCGTTCGCATAGGACCCCGTCCCCCGACCCCGCGTTCCCGCCCCGACGAATTCCATACTCCGCACGCGGCGTCGTGCGATCCACCCGCGGCGCCGATTCGAGGGGTTTCCCGCACCGCGGCCCGGTGGAATTGCCGGACAGACCAGCGCAGTCCAGGCCGAAACGCCGCCGGTGCCGCGGGGTTCGATCACCATCGTCGCAGGCCACCCGGTAAGCTCACGGGGACGTACGGCCCAGGACGTACGGGCGGGAGTGATAAGCCGTGACGCAGCGGGAATCGGAGCCGTGGCGCCTGCCGCGGGGGGACGAAGTAGAGACCCACGTTCCCCAGGGCATCGACACTTCCACAGCCCATCCCGCGCGCATGTACGACTACTTCCTCGGTGGGAAGAACAACTTCGCCGCCGACCGCGCGGCCGCCGAACTCATCCTCGACGCGGCGCCCGAGGCCCGTCTCGTGGTCCGGGACAGCCGTGACTTCCTGGCCCGCGCGGTGCGTTGCGCGGCGGCCGAGCACGGCATCGGCCAGTTCCTCGACATCGGCACCGGGATCCCCGCCGAGGGGAACATCCACGAGATCGCGCAGTCCGTGTACCCCGAGGCGCGCGTCGCGTACGTCGACAACGACCCCATCGTGCTGGCCCACGCCCGCGCCCTGATCACCGGCGACCCGCGCGGTCGCACCACCTTCGTGCAGGCCGACCTCCGCGACCCCGAGAAGATCGTGGGGTCGCCCGAGGTGCGCGACGTCATCGACTTCGGGCAGCCCGTGGCGCTCGTGCTCGCGATGGTGCTGCACTTCGTGCGCGACAACGAGGACCCGGCGGGCATCGTCGCCCGACTGGGCGCCGCGCTCGCCCCGGGCAGCGTGCTGATCCTCAGTCATGTCACGTACAAGACGGAGGAGTTGAAGCGCATCGCGGAGGAGGTGTACGACCGCGCGAGCGCGCCCGTCGTGCCCCGCACCCGCGAGGAGATCGCCGTGCTGCTCGACGGGTTCACCCCGGTCGAACCGGGCCTGGTCCGCGTGTCGCAGTGGCGCCCCGGCCCGGACGCGCCGGAACAGACCCCGCAAGAGCTCGAGGACACCACGGTGTTCGGGGCCCTCGCGGTCAAGAACTGACAGCCGCGCACCGGACCGCGCCGCACCGGACGGCTCCACTCGGTTCAACTCGGCACCACAGCACAGCAGCACGGGCACCGCACCCGGCACCACGGCACCAGGCAGCACCGGACACAGTGCGACACACCGCACGGGACCGATCGGGAGACGCGCGATGACGCCAGAGGACCGCGACGACGCCGCCGCGTGGCGTCTGCCGCGCGGCGACGAGATCGAGACGTACGCCCCGCCCGGCATCGACACGTCCACGCCGCACACGGCCCGCATGTACGACTACTTCCTCGGCGGCAAGACGAACTTCGCCGCCGACCGCGCGGCCGGCGACCGCCTCATCGGCATCATGCCCGGCATCGTCGAGACGTCGCTCGCCAACCGGGCGTTCCTCGGCCGGGCGGTGCGGTACGTCGCGCGGCAGGGCGTACGCCAGTTCCTCGACATCGGCACCGGCATACCGACGGCGGGCAACACCCACGAGGTGGCGCAGGCGGTGCTGCCCGAGGCGCGTGTGGCGTACGTCGACAACGACCCCATCGTGCTGGCCCACGCCCGCGCGCTCATGTCGTCCGACGGGCGGGGGCGCACCACCTTCAGCCAGGGCGACCTGCGCGAGCCCGAGAAGGTCCTCGCGTCGCCCGAGGTGCGCGACGTCATCGACTTCGACAGCCCCGTGTGCCTCAACCTGCTGGCGATCATGCACTTCATCGGGCCGGAGGACGACCCCGAGCGCATCATCGCGGTGCTGCGCGAGGCCCTGGTGCCGGGCTCCTACATGCTGATGACGCACGGCACCGGCGACTTCGTGGACGACGAACTCGGCGACGCGGCCGTCGACGTCTACCGGAACGCCTCCGCGGGCGTCACCGGCCGCACCCACGCCGAGGTGTCCGCGTTCTTCGAAGCCTTCGACCTGGTCGAGCCGGGGATCGTGCGCCTGCCGCTGTGGCGCCCGGACGGCGCCGATCCCACCGACGAGGAACTGCGGCTGATCCTGCACTACGGAGGCGTCGGCCGCCTGCGCTGAACCGCGCACGGCTGCCGGGGATCCCGCGAACCGGCCCCGCGGTCAGGCGCTCAACCGCGGAGCGCCGACCTCGGCGGCGAGCTTGTCGACCTCGTCGACCAGCGCCGCGGACAGCGGCACACCACCCGCCAACCGGCTTGTCCGGCGCCCGTGTTCGAGCTCGCCGGGAACCAGCACCCGTTCCACGCCCTCCGCGGTCGCGCTCGCGTGCAGGTCGCGGATCAGCGTGTCCACCGACGCGCGGAACTCCGCCTCCGGGCGGAAGCGCGTCACGTCCAGCGCCATGAACACGTAGCCTTTGGCGATGCGTTCGCGGCCGCCGAGTTCGGACGCGGTGTCCTCGGTGCGTCCGAAACTGCTCCCGGCCAGGACTCCGGCGAGCAGTTCCACGAGCAGCGCGATTCCGTATCCCTTGTGTCCGCCGAACCATTGCAGGTGGAGGACCGACGCCGCCGACGTGTCGGTGGTGGGGCGGCCGCGCTCGTCGGTCGCCCAGCCTTCCGGGATGGTCGCGTCGCCGCGCTTCTTCGCGAGCAGGATCTTGTTGCCCGCGACGGAGGTCGTGGCCACGTCGTACACGATGGGCGGTTCCTCGCCGGCCGGGACGGCGTACGAGAACGGGTTCGTCGAGAGGATCTGGTCGGTGCCGCCGTGCGGCGGCACGATCGTCGGCCCGTTCTGCGCCGCGAGGGCCACACACCCGGCCCGTGCCGCGCGTTCGGTGTAGTACGCGAGGGCGCCGAGGTGCGTGCTCTCGCGCACCGCGACGGTCGCCACGCCGTGTTCCCGGGCCCGCTCGACCGCGAGGTCGACGGCCTGGACGCCGGCCACCTGGCCGAGCCCGAGGCCGCCGTCGAGCAGCACCGTCGAACCGTCGTCGCGCAGCACGGTGACCTCGGTGTCGGCGCGCAGGTGGCCGGACTTGAGCCGGGCGACGTACAGCGCCAGCAGGTGGAGGCCGTGCGAGTCGACCCCGCGCAGGTCCGCCTCGGCCAGGTTGTCCGCGACCGTGCGCGCGTGCCCGGGCGGCACTCCGTGCCCGGCGAGGACGCCCTCGATCGTGGCACGAATGCGGCCCGCCGTTACCAGGAAGACTTCCTGATCACCAGTCACCCGGCCGAAACTAGGCTCGCCTTCGTCACGAGTCAAGGACGGTCCCGGGCCGGCGAGGTGCGGGACGGGAGTGAGCGGAGGGGCGCGCGTGGCGGCAACGAGCCCGGGAGCACTCGCCGGACTGCGGGTCCTGGACCTGTCCACCCTGCTGGCGGCACCGCAGATCGCGGCGATCCTCGGCGACTTCGGCGCGGACGTCGTCAAGTGGGAGCCGCCGGGCGGCGATCCGCTCCGGCGCATCGGCGCGCAGCGCGACGGTCGGTCGATGTTGTGGCCGTACATCAACCGCAACAAACGGTCGGTCGTCCTCGACCTGGACACCCCTGAGGGTGCCCGGGCCCTGCGCGGACTGGCCGCGGGCGTCGACGTCGTCGTCGAGAACCACCCGGAGCCGGTGCTGCGCCGCTGGGGCGCCGACCGCGAATCGCTGCACGCGCTGCACCCGGATCTCGTGGTGGTGAGCGTCAGCTGCTACGGCACGGACGGCCCGTACCGCGACCGGTTCGGCAACGGCTCGCTCGCGGAGGGCTTCGCGGGACTGACCCACCTCACCGGCGCCGCCGACGGGCCGCCGATGCTGCCGTCGCTCCCGCTCGGCGACAGCCTCACCGCGCTCTCCGGCGTCATCGGGGTGCTCCTGGCCTGCCGCAACCGCGAAGTCCTGGGCGGCGGCGGACAGCACGTCGACGTCAGCATGTACGAGCCGGTGCTGGGCCTGCTCGGCCCCACCATCGCCGGCTGGGACGCCGCCGCCGGCTCCGCCGCCCCCGCGCGCACCGGGAGCCGGGTGGCGGGCGGAGTCCCGCGCAACGTCTACCGCACCCGGGACGGCCACTGGGTCGTCGTCTCCGGCACCACCGACCGCCAGGTCGCCCGCGTCCTCCGGGTGATCGGCCGCGACACCGCCGAGGACCACGAGCGGTTCGGCACGTCCGCCGCGCGGCTCGCGGCGGCGGACGAACTCGACGGGCTGGTGGCCTCCTGGGTCCTCGGCCACGATCGCGCAGACGTCGTGGCGGCCCTCGTCGCCGCGCGCATCCCGGTCGCTCCTGTCAACGACCTGGCGGCCCTGCTGGCGGATCCGCACATTGCCGCGCGGGAGAACCTGCGGGCGGTCGCGACCCCGGAAGCGGGGGACGTCCTGATGCCGGCGCCCGCGCCACGCCTTTCCGCGACCCCCGGGCGGATCGGGGCGCCAGGGCCCGCCGTCGGCGAACACACGGCCGAAGTGCTCGCGGAATTCGGGGTGGAGGCGTAGGCCGACCGAGAGGCGGAACATGGTCCGAGAAGGAGGCGACGCACTGGCGGCGGTACGACAGCCCGGCGTACCGTGCATATTACCGTGCGGAATATCGTGCGATTCACTTCACCGGAAGTTCGCGGACTGTGTCCCGGTAGGTCGACGGGCCGTCAATTCCCGTGCTACGTATGGCATGCGGGCACATGATCGGCCCGCCGCGGCGACGCGGGACCAGCAACGGACCGGTGTGCGGAACGGCGCACGGAACGGCGATACGGCACCACCGGAGGAGCGATGGACCAGGGCACCGTAACCGCCGCCGTCGAGGAGCTCCGCCGGCCCTTGCGCGCGGACGGCGCCGACCTCGTCCTGGTCCGCGCCGACCCCCGCACCGCACTCGTCGAACTCCGCCTGGTACTGGACGGCGTGGGCTGCGCCGAGTGCGTCCTGCCGCCCGACCGGCTCGCGGAGGTCGTTGAGGGCGTCCTGCGCCGCGACCTCGCCGAGGAGTTCGAGCTCGTCCTGCACGATCCCCGGCGCACGCCGGACACGGCCGGACCCTGAGTGGGGAGCTCAGCCCCGGCCGGGCACACCCGAGGCGGTCACCGTCCCGACCGCCTCTCTGCCGAAATCCCTCCGGAGGGGAACCATGGGGATCATCCCGTCGCCGCGCCCGAAGCTGCGGGTACGCCTACCGGTCGCGCTGCCGCCCTCCGACGTGGGCGCGCCGTCGTTCACCGTCGACGGACCGCTGCGCGGCCGGACCGTGGGCCTGCGCCACGAGGGTTCGTGGCGCTCCTGGATCACCATCGTCGAGGAGTGGCAGCGCTACCTGCGCGACGACGGTGCCGAACCGTCGGTGCTGCTCGCGAAAGGCCGCGTCGGTGACGAGGGCGAGCGCACCCGGAAGGACGTGGCCGCCTGGGCCGAGAGCGTCGACTGCGGCGTGTCCGGGCTCGGCACCTGCGGTTCGTGTACGTCCAACAGCGTGAGCGACGCCGTCACGCTGGAACGCCTGCGCCGCCCCGCGGTGGCCGCGGTGTGCAGCGAATTCGAGACCCACGCCCGGAACATGGCGTCGTTCCTGGGCCATCCCAGCCTGAAGATCCTGGTCCTGCCGTACCCGCTGGAGGCCCGGCCGACGGACGAACTGCGCGGCATCGCCGCCGAGTACTACCCGAAGTTCGTGGAACTCCTGGGAGCGACAAGGTGAGTGCGAAGAGCGAGCGCAGAACGGGCAAGGACAAGGGGCCCGGCAAGGGGTCCGGCAAAGGGAAGGACAAGGCGGCGTCCGGAGGCGGTTCGGGCCCGGGGGCGTACGAGCTGACCGCCGAAATCCTGGAGGTGGACGACGACGGCGGGCACGCACTCTACGAGGCGTCCCTGCACGGCGGTTGGGGCGACGGCGCACCGGTCCTGGCCGCCACCGACGACCGGGTGCGGGCGCTGCTCGCGGCGACGCCGTATCCGGGGGACCACGTCCTCGGCGCGCTCCCACCGCGCTTCGGCCTGGCCCGGGTCGAACTCGTGGCCGTCAACGCGGCCTTGGCCGGCGTCGAACCACACGCCTTCCCCTACGTGCTGGCCGCCCTGGAGGCCATGCTCGTCCCCGAGTGGAACGCGGTGGCACTGACCACGACGACGTCGAGCGTCTGCCCGATGCTCATCGTCAACGGTCCCGCGCGCGACGAACTGCGCATCGACTACCGGGCGGGCTGCCTCGGCGGCGCGGCCGGGCGCGGGTCCATGACCATCGGCCGTGCCGTCGCCCTGTGCCTGCGCAACATCGGCGGCCAGCGCGCGGGCGTCACCTCGCGCACGGTCTTCGGGCAACCCGCCCGCACGGGGCTGTGCTTCGGCGAATGGGAGGAGCGTTCGCCGTGGCCCTCGTTGGCCGCCCGCCGCGAACTGCCCCCGAACGCCGAGGTCGTCACCGTGCACGGGGGCAAGGGGGTGTTCCCGTTCGCCGACGTGAACAACGACGACCCCCGCGACCTCGCGTACGCCGTCGCGAAGACCGTGGCCTTCCCGCTCAACAACTGGTTCCTCGAACTGACCGGCAGCAGCGGCCAGATCGTGCTGCTGCTGAACCCGATGTGGGCTCGCCGCCTCGGCGCCGCGTTCCCGGACGCCGAGGACTTCCAGACGTACGTGTGGGAGCACGCCTGGCAGCCGATCGACGCCTTCCGCCCCGCGAACGCCGAAATCCTCCTCGCCAAGGACCGCGTGGACGACAAGGGCCGGGTCGCCTTGGCCGAGCGGCCCGACCAGTTCGTCCCCGTCGTGTGCGGGGGACTGGGCGGCCTGCACGGCGTGGCGCTGACGACGTTCGTGCAGAGCGAGATGCAGAGCGCGGTGGTGACGCGCTGACGCGTTCGGGCGGGCCGGCACGTTCAGACGGCCGGCGCATGCGGACGCGTCGGCACGTTCAGACGAGCTGGCCGCTCCGGGCCACGTCGAGCGCTGCCCGCGCGAACGCGCGTACCGCGTCGGTCGCTTCGGCGGCGCGCCAGACGAGCCCGTAGCCGATGGGCTCGGCATCCACGAACGGGACGTAGGTGACACCCGGCCGGGCGTAGTAGACAGCCGCGTGGGCCGCCGACAGCAACGCGCCCCGCCCGGCCGCGACCAGCATGAGGGCTTCCTGCATGTTGGTGACGGCCGGTCCGCGGGCGATGGCCCGGCCGCCGGGTGTGTGCGAGGGCGCCCGCTGCGCCAGCCAGTCGTCCGTGAACCGCCCCGCGATGGTCAGCAGCGGTACGTCCGCCAGGTCCTCCAGGGTCACCGAGTCGCGGGCGGCCAGCGGATGCCCGGTGGCGACCGCCAGGGTGCGTTGGTCCTGGAGCAGCATCGGACCGTAGCCCAAATCGTCCTCATGGACCGGGAATTCGACGAGCTGCACGTCGAACTCGCCCTTGCGCAACTGGCCGTAGGGATCCACCAGCGGTATCTCGCAGATCTCGACGGACAGCCCGGGGTGGCTGACGCGCAACGCCTCCGCCGTCCTCATCACGATGTCGCCGACCAGGGGAGTGGAGAACCCGACGTGGAGCACGCCGTCGACGCCGCGTGCGGTCGCTCGCGCACGGTCCACCGCGGCGTGCATCGCGCGGTGCAGCGGCGCGAGGTCGTCGTGCAGCACTCGTCCCAGGGCGGTCAGTGCCACGCTCCGGCTCGTCCGGACGAAGAGCGGTGCGCCGACGTGGCGTTCCAGGCGCTGGATCAACTGGCTCACGCGCGACCGGGACAGCCGCATGCGGTCCGCGGTGCGCCCGAAGTGCAGTTCCTCGGCGAGGATGAGAAAGCACTCCAGCTCGTCGTGTTCCAAAGCCGCTCTCCCGTCGGTCGCCGGCGCCCCGGCTGGTCATTCGGGGCTGGTCGTCCGGCGGCTGATCATCCAGCCAGGCTTTACAAACGGTGAGATCTTCGCCGTTGTTCCCCCCGGTGCGCCTGAACCAGGGTGGTTGTCGTGACAACCTCCCCGATTCGCAAAGGTGACGACGCATGAGCACGCACGAAACGAAGGCACAGGGGGCACTGGACGCCCGAGGTTGGGGCGTCCTGCTCGTCCTGTGCGGGGCGATCTTCCTCGAGGGCATCGACGTCGCCATGCTCAACGTGGCCCTCCCCTCCATCCGCGCCGATCTGGGCATGTCCACCGGCGAGTTGCAGTGGGTGATGAGCGCGTACGTCCTCGGCTACGGCGGCTTCATGCTGCTCGGCGGCCGAGCGGCCGACCTCTTCGGGCGCCGCCAGATGTTCGTCCTGTGGCTCGCTGTGTTCCTGGTCTTCTCGGGCCTCGGCGGGTTCGCCACCGAGGGCTGGATGCTGATCGTCGCGCGGTTCGTGACCGGCGTCGCCGCCGCCTTCATGACCCCGGCCGGCCTGTCGATCATCACCACGAGCTTCGCGGAAGGGCCGCAGCGCAACCGGGCCCTGCTCATCTACTCGGGCACCGCGGCGGGTGGCTTCTCCATCGGCCTCGTCGTCGGCGGCCTGCTGACGACCGCCGGGTGGCGCTGGGTGTTCTTCGCCCCGGTCGTCCTGTCCGCGATCATCCTGGTCGCCGCGCTGTCGCTGGTGCCGAAGTCGCCGCGGCCGGCCCGGAACGGACAGAGCGTCGACCTCTTCGGCGGCCTCACCGTCACCGCCGCCATCGTGCTGATCGTCCTCGGCGTCGAGCGCGCCGCACACGCGACCGTCGGGTGGACGCTCGGCACGCTGGGCGCGGGCGCGGTGCTGCTGGGCCTCTTCGTGGCGATCGAGCGCCGCTCGGCATCTCCCCTGGTCCGTCTCGGAATCCTGCGGTCCGGCTCGCTGGTCCGCGCCAACCTGTCCGCGATGCTGTTCGCGGGAGGGTTCTTCGGATTCCAGTTCCTGGTCGTGCTCTACCTCCAGGAGCTGCGCGGCTGGTCGACGCTGGAGACCAGCCTCGCGATGATCGTGATCGGCATCGACGCGGTCCTGTCGCCGACCCTCACCCCCAAGCTGGTGGAGCGGTTCGGCAACACCCGCGTCATCTTCGGCGGGCTGCTGCTGGCCTCGCTGGCGTACGCGCTGTTCCTGCCGGTCGGCGCGGACTGGTCGTACCTGGTCATGCTGCCGAGCCTGATCCTGCTGGGGCTGGGGTTCGCGATGGCGTACGGGCCGCTCACCATCGTCGCCACCGACGGCATCGCCGAGGAGGAGCAGGGCCTCGCGGGCGGTCTCCTCTACACGTCGTTCCAGTTCGGCGCGGCGCTCGGGCTCTCGGCCGTCACTCTCGTCAACACCGCCGCCACCGACTCCGCATCGCCGGCGGACCTGCTGTCCGGGTACCAGGCGGCCCTCGTGGTCCCGCTGGCCGCGGCCCTGCTCGCGGCCGTCGTCACCGCGTTCGGCCTGCGCGGGTCCCGGCCGAGCCGCACGGTGGCGACCGGGAGCCCGGCCGCGGAGCAGGTCCCCGTGGCGCACTGAACCGCCCCGTGCCGAACGGACCGCGCCGAACGGACCGCGCCGAACAAATCGAGCCGAATCGATTCTTCATCGAACCCGAGGAGCCCCGGTATGACGTCCAAAGTCTCCGACTTCGCCCGGATCCAGGAAACCTTCTTCTCCTACGTCCGTGAGATCAAGTACGCCACGATGATCACGGTCGACGCCAAGAACCGGCCGCGTGCCCGTGTGCTGTTCCCCGTGTGGGAGGTGGTCGACGGCCGCCCGCTCGGCTGGCTCGCGGTCTACAAGACGCCGGTCAAGACCGCGCATCTGGCCCGCAACCCGCACACCACGTACTCGTATTGGAGCCCGCGGCAGAACGCGGTCTTCGTCGACGGCGTCTCCACGTGGGCCGAGGACGAGGCATCCAGACACTACGCGTGGGACCTGTACGTGAAGGGTGGCCCGCCGGGCGTGGGCTATGACCCGGCGAACTACTGGCGCGGCGGCCCCGACGACCCGAAGTACCACGTACTCCGCATCGAACCCTGGCGCCTCCAACTCGTCCGGGGGACAGATCTGCGCAACACGATCTGGCAGCCGGCGGCGGTCAAGGGGTCGGTGACGGCAGCCGGTCGCTGAGGCCGGCGGGTCGGCGAGGCAGCGGTGGAGGCGCACACAGCGATGTGTGCGCCTCCGTCTTTGCGTTCAGGCCCTTGCGGCCGAGGGCTCAGGCGGACTGCTGCGTCTTGCGTCGTTTCGCCACCGCCAGCGCGAGCACGACGATTCCGGCGAGGCCGAACACCAGGGAGATGCCCGGCAGGACGAGTCCCATGAAGGGGTTCTGGAGGTCGCGCCAGTCGCTGTCGAGCAGCCGGAAGACCGCGAGCCCGGCGGAGGTCAGGCCGACGAGCACGATGACGGCGTACCAGACGGCGCTGCTCGCCTCGCGCTTCGGCGGCGCGGCCGCCGGGGCCTGGGCCGCCTGGTACTGGGCCGCCGGGGCCTGAGCGGCTTGGACCGGGGCCGCCTGCGGGTACGCCGCGTACGGCAGCGGGCGGGCGGCGAGTTCGGTCGGTGCGGCGGATGCGGCAGGGGCGTTCGCGGGCGGGTTCGCCGCCGGGGCCGCGGGAGCGTCGGCCGGGCTCCACCGGGGTCCCGCGTCGGCGCGCTGTGCCGGAACGGCGGGCGCAGCGGGTGCCGCGGCTGCTGCCGCCGCCGGTGCCTCCGGGGCGGCGGGTTCCGAGGTGCGGGGCTTGACCAGGCGGGGCTGGTCGAGCGGCCTGCCGGCCAGCACTGTTTCCACCGCGGACGCCTCGGCGGCGGCGTCGGCGCCGCCCGCCGGCTTGGCGACCTCGACGGTCGCCGCCTCGGCCCCCTCCGCGTCGGCCGCGGCGGCTGCCGCGCGCTCCACCGCGGCGCGCCTCGGCGCCTCGACGGTGGCCTTCGCGGCCGCCACGGCCTCGGGGGAGGGTGCCGAACCGGACTTCTCCGGCTCGGGCTTGCGGACCTGGACCGTGGGTGCGGCCGGGGCCGCGGCCTGCTTGGGTACGCCGGCGGCAGGCGCCGACCCGGCGGCCACGACCGGCGTGGTGTCGTTGTCGGGCTCGACGGCGCCGCCGCGCTCGGGCGCCTCGACGGTGGCCGCGCTCGCGGCCTGCCGCGCCGCCGCGGCACCTGCTGCTTCGGACTTCGCCGCTGCCGGGGCCTTCTTGGCCGCCTTGGCCGGGGCCGACGGGGCCGCCTTGGCCGGGGCCTTCGCGGCCGTCTTGGCCGGTGTGCCTGCCGCGGCGCTCTTGCTCTTCGCCTTGGGCGGCGGCGTGTGGGCCGCGGTGGTCACCGCGTCCCGCAGCGGCTCGGGCAGCCAGGCGATGCCGGAGGCGTCCGCCCCGTCGAAGAGTTCGACCAACTCGGCCGCGGTGGGCCGGGCGTCCGGGCGGCGGGCGAGGCAGCGGGCCAGCACCTCGGCCAGGTCCTCGGGCAGTTCCGTGAGGTCGGGGTTGGTGCGCAGCACCTTCTGCGCCAACTCGGCCGAGGTGCCCTTGCCGTAGGGGTGCACGCCCGCCGCGTGGCACAGCAGCCCGGCGAGCGCGAACACGTCCGTCGCGGCCGAGACGGAACCGCCGGTCGCCTGCTCCGGCGCCGGGAACACGTCGGCCGCGTCGGCGCCCAGGAGCGCGGGCAGGCCGAGGTCGGTGATCTGCGGGCCGTCCTGGGTGAGCATGACCGTGCCCGTGCCGAGGCCCTGGTGCACCACCTTGGCCTCGTGCACCGCGACGAGCGCGCGGGCGAGGGCGGTGCCCAGCGAGCGTACGGACTCCTCGGGCAGCGCCCCGTGTTCGCGGAGCGCGGCGTCCAGCGGCAGCCCGGGGGCGTACTCGGTCACCAGCCACTTCGCGTCGGCGTCCGCGTCGAGGACGTGTGCCAGGTGCCGGCCGTCGACCTCGCGCACGGCGGCTATGGTGCGGCCGAACCGCTCCACGAACTTCGTGTCCGAGGCGAGGTCGGGCCGCACCAGGCGTACCGCGACCGTGCCGCCGTTCTTGGCCTTGCCGAGGAAAACGGCTCCGAGCCGCCCCTGCGCGAGTCGCGCGGACAGGCGGTACCGGCCCACCACTCCCGGGTCGCCCGGCTTCAGCGCTTCCATTGCCCGCCCGCCCTCCGTACTCCGCCGACAGACCTTTCGAGAACCCCTGCCGCGCGGTGCACGTGGTGCGAAAGGCACGCGAACGCGCAGGTGGGGTCCGTGAATGAGCGGCAGCCTACCGTCGGCCGGGAGTCCCGGCAGAGGGTGCGGCGGAGGAGGTGCCCAGCTGTTCCCAGGCTGTGACGCGAGTCGGCGCCCGGGATGTGGGGGAGCGTCCGGGATGCTCCGGACCCGGGGTGGTCAGGACACCGACCGCTGCATGGCGAGCGAGATGCGCCGGTGCGCGGCGAGCATCTCCGGCAGCGCGCCGAGGGTGAGTTCGCCGCCGTCGACGAGGACCCGGCCGTTGACGACGGTGGTCCCGGCGCGGGCCGGGCCGCAGCGCAGCCATGCCTCGACGAGGTCGCTGTGCGCGCCCGCCATCGCGACGTCGTCGGCGTGCCACACCACCAGGTCGGCCGGGGATCCGGTGCGGAGCACGCCGAGTTCGCCGTCGCGGCCGAGGCAGCGCGCCGAGCCCCGGGTCGCGATGTCGAGGACGTCCCGGGCGGTCAGCCCCGCGCCGGGGCCGTTGCGGTAGCGGCTCAGCGCGAGTGCGGTGCGGGCCTCCAGCCACATCGAGGCGTGGTCGGTGGACGCGGACCCGTCGCACCCGAGGCCGACCGGCAGCCCGAGTTCGCGCATGCGGGTGACCGGCGCGGTGCCGTGGCCGATCAGCATGTTGGAGCTCGGGCAGTGCGCGACACCGGTGCCCCACGCCGCGAGGCGGGCCATCTCCTCGTCGTTCGGGAAGATGCAGTGCGCGACCCACGAGCGGTCCGTGCCCCAGCCGACGCGCTCGAAGTACTCGACGGGGCGGCAGCCGTACATCTCCAGGCAGTACGCGTCCTCGTCGTGGTCCTCCGCGAGGTGCGTGTGCAGGCGTACGTCGAGCCGCTCGGCCATCGCGGCGGTGTCGCGCATGACCTCCTCGGTGACCGAGAAAGGCGAGCACGGCGCGAGCGCGATGCGCAGCATGGCACCGGGGGAGGCGTCGTGGTAGGCGGCGACGAGCCGTTCGCTGTCCTCCAGCACCGCGTCGTGTGTCTGCACGACGCTGTCCGGCGGCAGGCCCCCGTCCTTCTGCCCGCGGGTCATCGAGCCGCGGGTGGGGTGGAAGCGGAAGCCGATGTCGCGGGCGGCGCGGATCTGCGCGTCGACGAGGCGCGGGCGGGGGTGCACGTACAAGTGGTCGGTGGTCGTCGTGCAGCCGCCGAGGAGGAGTTCGGCGAGGCCGATGTACGTCGAGACCTCGACGGCCTCCTCGTCCAACTGTGCCCATACCGGGTAGAGCCCGGTCAGCCAGGCGAACAGGGTGCCGTTGACGACGGGCGCGAACGACCGCGTGAGGTTCTGGTAGATGTGGTGGTGCGTGTTGACCAGGCCGGGGGTGACGAGCCGGCCGGCCGCCGAGATCACCCGGACCGCCTCGGGGACCGGGTCGCCCGGCCCGCCGAGCGCCGAGACGGTCGGGCCGCGTACGGCGACCCAGCCGCCGGGGATCTCCCGCCCGGTCTCCGCGACCAGCAGGCCCGCGTCTCGGACCACCAGGTCGACAGGGCCCGCGGGGTCGGTGTGCGTCATGCCGGGATCAACGACGCGGTCGCCCCGACGTGGCGCCCGTGCCGGCGGCGGTTGCACCGATTCGGGGCTTCGGCCGCGCGGCACGGCGGGTTGGCTTCGCCGGGGCGCGCGGCGGGGGATGATCCGGAGGGACACGAGGAGGTGGGCCGCATGGGCATCGTGCTGGGGCCGAACCGGTACGGCAAGGCGGAGGTGCGGCTCGTCCGCGTGGTACGCGAGGACGCCGTGCACCACGGCGTCACCGACCTCAACGTGTCGATCGCGCTGTCGGGAGACCTCGCCGCGACACACCTGGCCGGCGACAACGCGAACGTCCTGCCCACGGACACGATGCGCGGAATCGTCTTCTCCTTCGCCCGAGACCAACCGGTGGGGGAGATCGAGGAGTTCGCACTCCGCCTGGCGCGCCACCTGGTCGATGCCTACCCACCGGTGGACACCGCACGCGTGCGCGTGCACGCCTACCCGTGGGAGCGCATCGACGCCGCGGACGGCCCGCATCCGCACGCGTGGTCGCGCGGGGCGGGGACGCGGTACGCGGGGGTGGTGTGCGGCCCGGACGGCACGCAGGTGGTGTCGGGCCTGGAGGACGTCACGGTCCTGAAGTCCACGGGATCGGAGTTCCACGGGTTCCTCACCGACCGGTACACCACGCTCCGACCGACCGACGACCGCATTCTGGCGACGTCGGTCCGTGCCCGCTGGCGGCACGCGGGCGTCGGCGCCGACTGGGCGGAGTCGTTCGCCCGGGCCCGGGCGACCCTGCTGCGGGTGTTCGCCGACACGCACAGCCTCGCGCTCCAGCAGACGCTGTACGCGATGGGCGAGGCGGTGCTCGCGGAACAGGGCGAACTGGTCGAGGCGCGCTTCGAACTGCCGAACAAGCACCACTTCCTGGTCGACCTGGCGCCGTACGGACAGGACAACCCGGGCGAGGTCTACTACGCGGCGGACCGGCCGTACGGGCTGATCGAGGGCAGCGTGCTGCGCGACGACGCGCCGCCCGCCCTGCCCGAACTCCCTTGGTAACAGCCCTTGGTCGTTGTATTCGGCAGCGGACCCGGCGGCCACCTCCGGCGCCGGCCCCCGCGGCGGTCCCCGTCTGACGGGACGTCACCCGGCCCTTACACGCCGGAAGCGTCCGCGAAACCGACCGGTCGGACCATGGTCCGGGGCACTGGATCCACGTGCCCTGCCGGAACCACCGGTTGCGGGCCGCGACGCGGGCCCGCCGGACAGGGGTGCGAAAGCGGGGTGCCGCGCATGAGCCAAGCCGTTCCTGCCGTGGGGGAGACGCTGATCGGCCCGCTCACCGACGCGTCACTGCACGAGACTCCCGAACTGCCGCTGCGCTACCGGGATGTGCACGGCTACCGGCGTGCGTACCGCATCGCGGGGCACGGGCCGCCGCTGCTGCTCGTGCACGGCATCGGCGACAGTTCGGAGACCTGGCTGCCCGTCGTGGCCGAACTCGCCCGCCGGTACACCGTGATCGCCCCGGACCTGCTGGGGCACGGGAGTTCGGCCCATCCGCGGGCCGACTACGCGGTGGCCGCGTACGCGTGCGGCATGCGCGACCTGCTCGGCGTCCTGGACATCGAGCGGGTGACGGTGGTGGGGCATTCGCTCGGCGGCGGGGTGGCGATGCAGTTCGCGTACCAGTTCCCCGAGCGGTGCGAACGCCTGGTGCTGGTCGGCACCGCGGGCATCGGCCGCGACGTGCACCCGCTGCTGCGCCTCGCGGCGGGGCCGGGGGCCGAGGTGACGCTGCCGCTCGCCACCGCCCGTCCGGTGCGCGGCGTGGTCCGGGCGCTGGCGCCGCTGCTGCGCGGCTTCGGACGGCTGGGCCTCGGCGCGGACTTCGACTACGTCCTCGGGCGGTACCAGTCGCTCGCCGACACCACGGCCCGCGAGGCTTTCCTGCGTACGCTGCGGGCCGGGGTGGACGCGCGGGGTCAGGTCATCACGATGCTCGACCGGAGCTACCTGGCGGCGGGGCTGCCGACGCTGATCCTGTGGGGTGCGCTGGACCCGGTCATCCCGGTCGCGCACGCCCGCATCGCCCACGCCGCGATGCCCGGCAGCCTGCTCCGGGTCTTCCCCGACTCCGGGCACTTCCCGCACCACGACGATCCGGCGGGATTCGCCAAGGCCGTCGAGGAGTTCGTGGAGGCCACCGACGCCGCCGACCACGACCCGGTCCGCTGGCGGCAGCTGCTGCGCGCGGGGCGGCCCGGCGGCGACCCGCCGGACGGGCCGCCGCAGTCCAGCGGGGCTTGACACCCCCGGAGCCCCCCGCCCCGTACCCCCACCCGGTGCCACGTGCTCGTGTGCCTCGTGTGGCCCGCGGTCACGGAGCGCCGCGTCAGAGATTCTCGTTGGCGCCGAGGCCCTTCTCGACGTCCAGGACCTCGATGTAGTCGACCTTGACGCCCGCGTTGTCCTGGACCCACTGCTTGGCTTCCACGGCGATCTTCTCCGCCTTGTCGATCAGTTCGAGGTCGGTGTCGACGTCGTCGGTGCGCGCCGGGATCTTGGTGTTGATGACGACCTTGCCCGCACCGCCGTACGCGCCCGCGTAGACGAAGACCCCGGTGACCTCGGAGCCGTACGTCGTGCCCTTGATCCCGGCGGCGATCTTCTGGGCGTACGCGTCGTTGGCGGCCTTGTCCTTGGGCCTGTTGTCCAGGTTCTCGTTGCTCGCGGTGCCCTTCTCCTTGTCGAGCACCTCGATGAAGCCGATCTTCAGGTCGTCGTGAGCCTGGACCCACTGCAGCGCCTCGTTGGTCAGCTTCTCGCCCATCGCCATGGACTTGAGGGCGGCGTCGTCGGTCGCGCCCTCGGACGGCGGGAGGTCGGTGTTCACGGTGATGGTGTAGTCGGAGCCGGTCTGCTTGTCGGCCCGGACCTCCACGACGTGGCTGCCCAGCTTGGTGGTCGCGAGGTGCGCCTTCAGGTCGGCGGTGTACTTGCCCTTGTCGCCGACGGCCGGCTTGTCGGCAGGCTTGTCGGCCGGCTGCTCCGAGGACTTGCCCGCGTCCTTCGGGGCGTCACCGGCGTTCCCGGCGGCGGAGGTGGCCGCCGCGGGCGCCTTGTCGGCGCTCTTCTCGTCCTTGCTCTCGCACGCGGTGGCCAGCAGGGCGGCCACACCGACTGCGACCACGACGCCGGCGCGCTTGCGGGCCTTGGTGTGCGACATGCGGATCTTCTCCTCCGAGAGTGTCCATGACGCCGATGTGGCCACGGACTTCAGCCTGATTCTTTGGTGACGTCGCCACTATGCACAATGGCTGTGAATAGTGTCAACAGGCAATCCGTCCAGGCAGCGGTATGTCAGGGTAGGCTCGCGCAGAGTAGTTCTCGACCCTCCAGTGAAAGGGCTCCGCGAATGCCAGGCCCCCAGGTCACCGCCGCCGAGATCGCCCGGATCGCGGGAGTGGGCCGTGCCGCGGTCAGCAACTGGCGGCGCAGATTCCCGGACTTCCCGCAGCCGGTCGGCGGCACCGAGACGAGCCCGACCTTCTCCCTCGCCCAGGTCGAGGGCTGGCTGCGTGAGCAGGGCAAGATCGCCGAGGTGGCACCCGGCGAGATGTTGTGGCGGGCCCTCGTCGAGGCGTCCGGCGACCAGGACCACGCGGCCGTGCTCGCCCAGGTCGGCGAGCACCTGCTGCACCCCGGCGCCGGCGCCCCGGCCGACCCGGCCCGCGGCGGACCGCGCGCGGCACTGCTGCGCGACGCCGCACGCCGCGCCGAAGAGGTGGGCCCCGACCGGGTGTTCGAGGAGCTGTACGCCCGCTACACCGACTCCGCCGCGCGCCCCACGGCCACACCGCCCGGCCCGGCCGCCCTCATGACCGCCCTCGCCACCGCGTGCGGACCGGCGCGCACCGTGCTCGACCCCTCGTGCGGCGCCGGCGAGCTGCTGCTCGCCGCCCGGCGCGCGGGCCACGGTGCCGAGGCCGTCGCCGGCCAGGACCCGGACGCCGGCCTGGCCCGCCTCGCCGCCGTACGCCTGGGCTTCCTGGCAACACGCGGCGATCCGGCCGAGGTTCGCCGTGCGGACCCCCCGGCCGCCCCCGCGGTCGCCGAGGGCGACGCGCTGCGCCACGACGCCTGGCCCGCGGCGCAGTTCGACGCCGTCCTGTGCAACCCCCCGTTCAACGACCGCAACTGGGGTCACGACGAACTGGCCTACGACCCCCGCTGGGAGTACGGCCTGCCGCCCAAGACCGAAGGCGAACTGGCCTGGGTCCAGCACGCGCTGGCCCACGCCCGGGTCGGCGGCACGGTCGCCGTCCTGATGCCCCCCGCCGTCGCCTCGCGGGGCTCGGGCCGCCGCATCAGGGCCGAACTCCTGCGCAGCGGAGCCCTGCGCGCCGTCGTCGGCCTGCCCGCGGGCGCGGCGCCGCCCGCCGGAGTGGCCCTCCAGGTCTGGCTGCTCGTCCGCCCCGAACCCGGCGCGGCCGCCTCGCACGTGCTGTTCGTGGACACCGCCGCGCACGAATCCGCCACCGCCGCGCCGCGGCCGGGCCCGGCCCGCTCCGCCGCCGCGAACCAGGCGGCCGGCCACGCCCCGGACTCCCGCCGCGACCCGGACTGGGCGGCCCTCGCCGGACTCGCCGTCGACGCCTGGCGGTCCTTCGCGGCCGACCCGGCGGCGCTCGCCGAAATCCCCGGCGTACGCAAGGCCGTGCCCGTCATCGACCTCCTCGACGACGTGGTCGACCTCACCCCGGCCCACAACCTGCCGCTCCCGGCCGGGGCGGAAAGCGCCGACGTGGTCGCCGACATGCGCGGCGCACTCGCCGACGCGCTCGAATCCGTCCCGCAGTTCGTCCCGGACACCCGCCGAGCCGAGCCCGGCGCCCCGGCCTGGCGCCGCGTCGCCATCGCCGACCTGACGCGCGGCGGCGGCGTGGTGCTGTTCCGCGGGCCGGTGCGCACCGGCCGGGGCGAGGCCGAATTCGCCGCCGCCGCCGCCCCGAGCGGTGCCGCCGGTACCGCGGCGGCACGCGTCCTGACCGCCGCCGACGTCACCGCCGGGACCGCGCCGAGCGGCTCGTGGCCGCCCGGCGACGAGGCGTTCGACCGGCTCACCCGGATCGAGCCGGGCGACGTCGTGGTGCCGGCCGTGTTCACCGCGGAGGGCACCGCCGTACGCGTGGCCGAGGACGCCGACGCGGGCGCGCTGCTCGGCCCCAACCTGCATCTGCTCCGCCCGGACCCGGGCGTCCTCGACGCGTGGTTCCTGGCCGGATTCCTGGCCGCGCCGGCGAACACCCGGCAGGCGACGTACGGCTCCAGCATCGTGCGGCTCGACGTCCGCCGCTTCGAGGTGCCCCTGCTGCCCCTGGACGTCCAGCGCGGCTACGGGGCCACCTTCCGCGCCCTGCACCGCTTCAACACGGCCCTGAGCCGCGTGGGGGACTTCGGCGCGCGCCTCGGCGCGGGGCTCCTGGAAGGCCTGACCTCCGGAGTCCTGGAGCCGGTGCGGAAGTGACGCGGGTCGACCCGTGGGACGGGCGTGACCTGCACCCGGCCGACCGCGGGACGTCCGCCGCCATGCCTGCGACGTGCTTCCGGGCGTCTCGCGCGGCGGCCCCGGATTTCACAACGTCCCTGCGCGCGGCGTGAGATGGCACGCTCGGTCACACTGCGTGTCCGCCGCGGAACCCGTCAGGTACGAGTGGTCCGGCCGGTGGCGACCCCGTACCGTGGGCGGGAGTCGGACCGCCACCACGTGGTCCGCGCAGGTAGACCCGGCTCCGAGGGGATATGCGGGTGCCCACCCGGGCATGATTCTCATGTGACGATCCGTCACGTGATGTGGCTCACGGTTTGATCCGCGAGTTGGGAGCCGGTTGCGGCGCGGCATTGTGCGCCTGCTATTCGTACTGGTGCACACATGTCACGAAAGCCGGGGCCGACCGGACACGATCCGGACGGGTGTCGGAGCCTGAGCCGAGAAGTAGGGGACCAGCCATGAGCGAGGACTCGGTAGTACTGCGCTATCAGGGGAACGAACACACCTACCCGGTGGTCCCAGGGACCATCGGCGACAACGCCATCGACATCGGGAAGCTGCGTGCCGAAACCGGTCTGGTGACGTACGACGGCGGATTCGTCAACACCGCCGCGTGTAAATCCGCGATCACCTTCATCGACGGTGAAGAAGGCATCCTGCGGTACCGCGGCTACCCGATCGAGCAGTTGGCCGAGCAGGGCAGCTTCCTGGAGACCTCGTACCTGCTGATCTACGGCGAGCTGCCCACCCCCGCGCAGCTCGACGACTTCCGCGACGAGGTCACCAAGCACACGCTGCTGCACGAGGACGTCAAGCGCTTCTACGACGGTTTCCCGCGCGACGCCCACCCGATGGCGATGCTGTCGTCGGTGGTCAGCGCGCTGTCGACCTTCTACCAGGACAGCCACGACCCGTTCGACGAGCGCCAGGTCCACATCTCGACCATAAGGCTGCTCGCCAAGCTGCCGACCATCGCGGCGTACGCGTACAAGAAGTCGGTCGGCCAGGCGCTCCTGTACCCGGACAACTCCCTCGACTATGTGCAGAACTTCCTGCGCCTCGCCTTCGCCGTGCCGTCCGAGGAGTACAAGGCGGACCCGGTCGTCGTCGCGGCGCTGGACAAGCTGCTGATCCTGCACGCCGACCACGAGCAGAACTGCTCGACGTCCACCGTGCGCATGGTCGGCTCCAGCCACGCCAACCTGTTCGCGTCGGTCTCCGCGGGCATCAGCGCCCTGTGGGGCCCGCTGCACGGCGGTGCCAACCAGTCCGTGCTGGAGATGCTCGACGACATCAAGGCCAACGGCGGCGACGTCGACGCGTTCGTCCGCAAGGTCAAGGACCGCGAGGACGGCGTCCGCCTGATGGGCTTCGGCCACCGGGTCTACAAGAACCACGACCCGCGCGCCCGCATCATCAAGAAGGCGGCCGACGACGTGCTCAGCCGTCTCGGCAAGCGCGACGAACTCCTCGACATCGCCCTGCGTCTCGAGGAAGTCGCGCTGTCCGACGACTACTTCGTGTCCCGCAAGCTGTACCCGAACGTCGACTTCTACACCGGCCTCATCTACCGCGCGATGGGCTTCCCGACGTCGATGTTCACCGTGCTGTTCGCGCTCGGCCGCCTGCCGGGCTGGATCGCGCACTGGCGCGAGATGATCGCCGACCCGGCGTCGAAGATCGGCCGCCCGCGCCAGGTCTACACCGGTACGCCGATCCGCGACTACGTGCCGCTGGGCGCCCGCTGATCCGACGGGCCCGCCCGTAGGGGCGTGTGCAGACGGCGAACGGCCGGTCGGGACCCCTGGTCCCGGCCGGCCGTTCCGGTGCGCGGCGGCGGCCCCTGCGCGCCGCCGTGCACGTCTCCAGTTGGCCTTCGGCTACCGGTCTTCGGCTACTTGGTCTTCGGCTCCAGCGAGGTGGCCACGAGGACCGAGCCGGGACCGATGGGCGTGGCCGTGGCGTACGGGTTGCCCGCGTCGGGCCAGCCGACCACCTTGCGGGTGTTGTACTCCGCCCACGCGACGAAGTTGAACAGCGGGATCACCGGGACCTGCTCGACCATGATGTCCTGGATGCCCTCGAGCGCGGCCTGCTGCACCGCCGGGTCCTGCGTGGCGGCGTACTGCTGGAGCAACTGGTCGGTCTTCGGGTCCTTCCAGCGGACCTGGTTCGCGAACGCCGGCTTGCCGATGTCCTGGGTCAGGTACCCGGCCAAGGTGCGCTCGTAGGCCTGGAACGGCGTGTACGAGCCGGTCAGCGGGCCGACGGTGGAGGCGTCGAAGTTGCCCACGAACTGATTGGCGATGAACTCGCTGGTCGCCTTGGTCTCGACCTTGACCTCGATGCCGATCTGCTTCAACTGGTCGGTCATCACCTGGTACATCGTGATGATGTCGGTGAAGCCGGACGACGTGAGCAGGGTCATCGTGAAGCGCTTGCCGTCCGGGCCCACGGCGTACCCGTCCCCGCCGATGCGGTAACCGGCCTTCTCCATCAGCGCCTTGGCAGCCGGGATGTCCTGCTTGAGGGTGACGCCCTTGTACTTGGCCGCGACGAACTTCTCGTGCTGCGGGAACACCAGCCCGGTGGGCGTCGTGTTCGCGGGCTGCTGGTTCTGCTCGGCCACCTCCACGAGTTTCTCGCGGTCGAGGGCGAGGCTGATCGCCTTGCGCACATCGGCGTTCTGGTACTGCGGCTTGGTCAGGTTCATGCCCAGGAACGTCGGTGCCACCGGCGGGAACCAGTACTTGTTGTTGGCCGGGTCCTTGGCGACGTATTCCTTGTCGATGTTGTTGACGAAGTTCGCCGCCCAGTCCAACTGCCCCTGCGCCAATGCCAGGTTCGCGCTGACGTTGGAGTTGTAGACGACGTACCGCAGGCCGTCGATCTTGGGTTTGCCGGCCTGCCAGTAATTGGGGTTCTTCTTCAGCAGGTAGCCCTGCGCCGACCAGGTGTCGAGCATGAACGGCCCAGTTCCCACCGGGTTTTCGTTGGTGTACGAGGCGGGGTCGGGGACCGCCTCCCACACGTGCTTCGGCACGATGTACGTCGCGCCGATGAACGCCTCCTGCGTGAACCCGGGCACCGGGAACGTGAGGACCACCTTGTCGGGGCCCTCGGCGCGCGCCGGGCCCAGCGCGAGGCCGTACACGTTCATCGCCGGGTTCTTCTGGAGCATGTTGAACGTGAACACGACGTCCTCGGCGCTGAACGGCCGGCCGTCGGTCCACTTGATGCCGCTCTGGAGGTCGAGCGTCAGCTCCTTGCCGTCGGCGGAGTACTGCCACGACTTCGCGAGCCACGGCGTGGTCTTGCCCACGTTGATCGCGCTGGGGATGAACAGCGGTTCGTTGATCATCGAGACGCCGCCGATGAGGTTCATCGGGCCGGTCGTCAGGAACGGGTTGAAGTTGCGCTGGAGCGGCCCCGTGGGCGCGCCCGCCACGTTCAGGATCGTCGAACCCGACGAACTGCTCTCGTCACTGCACGCCGCGGTCGTCGCCGCGAGTGCGAGTGCCGTCACCCCGACGAGGGTCCGGACGACGGCCCGCGAGCGGCGTAGTCCGCCGAACCTCGCGAATCCCGTCCCACCTGCTCCGCCGCGCCTGCCTGGCCTGCCGAATCTGAGCACGAGCACTCACCGCCGTCCGGTCGTCATCGGGTGCTGGTCCTGCCGGTCCTGCTGTTCCTGCTCCGGGGCGTGCAGCCAGCACGCGGCCCAGTGCTCCTCGCCGCCCGCGGACCCCGGGCCGGCCGCGGGCGCGGACCCGGTGGCCTTCGCGGGGAACTTGGGCGGCTCCTTCTCCGCACACACCGGCATCGCCAAGGGGCAGCGCGGGTGGAAGCGGCATCCGGTGGGCGGATCGGAGAGGTCGGGTGCCTCGCCGAGCCGTTCGCCGCGGGCGCCGGCCAACGAGCCCCGGCGGTCCGGATCGGGCGCCGAGTCGATGAGCAGGCGCGTGTACGGGTGCGCCGGCTCCTGGGTGACCGCCTCGGAGGGGCCGCCCTCGACCAGCCGCCCGGCGTACATCACCTGCACGCTGTCGGCGAAGTACCGCGCCGACGCGATGTCGTGGGTGATGTAGAGCAGCGCGAGCCCGTCGTCGTGGCCGAGCCCCTGCAACAGGTTGAGCACGCCGAGGCGGATCGACACGTCGAGCATCGACACCGGTTCGTCGGCGAGGATCACCTCGGGGTGGACCGCGAGCGCACGGGCGATCGAGACGCGCTGCCGCTGTCCGCCGGACAGTTCGTGCGGGCGCTTGCGCGCGAACTGCTCGGCCGGGGTCAAGCTGACACGTTCCAGCAGCGCCAATACTTCGGCGTGCAGTTCCGCCTTGCCGCGCCGCGGGCCGTGCAGCCGGAGGGGCCGGGCGATGTGGTGCTCGACCGTGTGGATCGGGTTGAGGGACGCGAACGGGTCCTGGAAGATCATCTGGACCTGGCCGAGGTAGTCCCGGAACGCCCTGCCCCGCGGCCTGCCCACGGGCCGGCCGCCGAGCCGCAACTCGCCCTTCGTGGGCGGTTCGAGGCGCGCCAGCACCCGGGCGACGGTCGACTTGCCCGAGCCGGACTCGCCGACCACCGCGGTGATCCGCCCCCGGTACAGGGCGATCGACACGTCGTCGACCGCGTGCACGACGCGCCGCGGGCCGAGCAGCCCGTCGCGCCCGGCGTGCCGTGCCGCGTAGTGGCGCGAGATGGCGCGGGCCTCCAACACCGGTCCGGCTGTGTTCGTTCCGGCTGTGTTCGGCCCGGATGTGCCGGGCGCGGCTGTGCCGGGTTCCGCAACGCTCTTTCCGGAAGGGCTTGTTCCGGATGCGCTGCCCGGCTGTGCGTCCGGCTGCGGGATGTCCCGCTCAGGGGTTGTCATCGGCGCTCCCGTTCGGGTCGTCCAGGTGGCACGCGACCAGGCGTTCGGGGTTGTCCGGCGGGACCCGCGGCAGCGGGACGTCCCGCGTGCAGCGGTCGAACGCGTGGCCGCAGCGCGGCGAGAACGCGCAGCCGGGCGGCAGCGAGCGCAGGTCCGGGGGAGAGCCCCCGATACCGGTCAGCTCGCGGCGCGGCCCGCGCAGCGGGGGGAAGGACCCCACGAGCCCCTTGGTGTACGGGTGTTGGGGATCGTGGTAGATCTCGTGGGCGGGCGCCGACTCGACGAGGCGCCCGGCGTACATGATCGCGACCCGGTCGGCCACTTCCAGGAGCAGCGACAGGTCGTGCGTGATGAACAGCACGGAGAACCCGAACTCCTCACGGAGGCGTACGAGTTCCGCGAGTACGTCGCGTTGTACCACCACGTCCAGCGCGGTGGTCGGCTCGTCGAGCACCAGCACGTCCGGGTCGAGGGCCAGCGCCATCGCGATCATCACGCGCTGCCGCATGCCGCCCGAGAGTTCGTGCGGGTACGCCCGCATCCGGGCCGCCGGAACACCGACCGTGGTCAGCAACTGCGCCGCCCGGTCCCGGCATTGGGCCCTCGTGATGCCCGGCCGGTGGGCGCGCAGGGTGTCGCTGATCTGCGCGACCACGTTGTGCACCGGGTTGAGCGCGTTCATCGCGCTCTGGAAGACGATCGCGATCTCCTCCCAGCGGAACGCCCGGAGTTCGGCGCGGTTCATGGCGAGCACGTCGACCGGGTCCGACACGTGTCCGGTGGCACCCGCGCCGTCCCTGGCGCGGCGGTGGTAGAGGACCTGGCCGCCGGTAATGGTGCCCGGCGGCCGCAGCAGCCGGGTGACCGCGTGCGCCAGCGTGGACTTGCCCGACCCGGACTCCCCGGCCAGGCCCAGGGTTTCGGACCGGTGCAGGGTGATGTCGACGTTGTCGACGGCGTGCACGGCCCCCGGGCCCTCGCCGTAGTCGACGGTGAGGCCCTTGATCTCCAGCAGGGGTTCGCGCCCGGCGGCAGGGGGTTCGGCCGGTACCGCGGGTGTTGCGGTGGTCTCGGTCGCGGTCACGGCGTCGGTTCCTTTCCTGCGGAGGCCGACACGGGAGCGTCGTCCCGCGCGGGCGGGACGGTTGCGTCGGTCCGGGCGGCCGCACCGGCCGTACCCGCCGTACCGGTTGCGGCGGCGAGGACGGGGCCGGCCGTACGGCGGCGCCGCTTGCGGTCGCGCTTGGGCACCGGGGCGAGGCGCGGGTTCATGAGCTCGTCCGCACCGAAGTTGATGAGCGAGAGGCTGGCGCCCACCAGGGCGATGCACAGCCCGGGCGGGATGTACCACCACCACGCGCCGGTGGTGAAGGCGCTGGAGTTCTGCGCCCAGTAGAGCGTGGTGCCCCAGCTCCACGTGCCGCCGAGGTCGCCGAGGCCGAGGAACGACAGGCTGGCCTCGGTGAGGATGGCGAAGATGAACGTGAACAGGAAGCCGGAGATGATGATCGCGCCGAGGTTGGGCACCAGTTCGACGGTGACGATGCGCCACGGGCGTTCGCCGATCGCCTTCGCTGCCTTGATGTAGTCGCGGTTGCGCAGCGACAGGGTCTGGGCGCGTTGCAGCCGTGCGCCGAACGCCCAGCCGGTGACGCTGATGACCACCGCGATCGGGAACCACCCGCCGCCTTCCAGGTATCCGGTCAGCACGATCGTCAGCGGAAGCGCCGGGATGACCAGGAAGATGTTGGTCAGCATCGACAGGGTGTCGTCCACCCAGCCGCCGACGTAGCCCGCGGTGACGCCGATGAGGATGGCCAGGGCGGTCGCGAAGGTCGCGGCGACCAGGCCGACGAGCATCGACGTACGCGCGCCCTCCAGCACCTGGGACAGGATGTCCTGGCCCGACTGTGTGGTGCCCAACAGGTGTTCCCCGGAGGGGGATTGCAGGATGGGACCGCCCGTCTTCGACGGGTCCTCCGGGGCGATCCACGGGCCGATGACGGCCAGGAGCACGAACGCCCCGAAGATGATCAGCCCGGCGATCGCCTTGCCGGAGCGCAGCAGCGGGATGCCGCGGCGGGCCCGTGCGGGGGCCTGCCCGGTCTCCGCGGTCGCGAGGGTGGCCGTTGCCGCCATGGGTCAGGCCTCCTGTCGGATGCGCGGGTCGAGGACCACGTAGCAGAGGTCCACGATCAGGTTGGCGAACAGCACCATGAGGGTGATGATCAGGAAGATCCCCTGCATCAGCGGGTAGTCGTTGTTGAGCACCGCGTTGAAGAGCAGGAACCCGATGCCGGGGTACGAGAAGACGGTCTCGGTGACGATCGACCCGCTCACGATGAAGCCGAGCGACATCGCGAAGCCGGAGATGTTCGGCAGCAGGGCGTTGCGCGCCGCGTACCCGAGCATCACGCGCCGGGTGCGCAGGCCCTTGGCCTCCGCGACCAGGACGTAGTCCTCCGAGATGGTCGTCAGCATCATGTTGCGCATGCCGAGCAGCCATCCGGCGATCGAGCTGACGATGATGGTGAGCGCCGGGAGGACCGAGTGGCTGAGCGCGCTGGAGATGAACTCCGCGCTCCAGCCCACCTGGAGCTCGGGGCGGTAGCCGCCGGTGATCGGGAAGAGCCCCATCTCGACGCCGAGGACGCTGAGCGCGACCAGGGCGATCCAGAAGTACGGGACCGCGGAGAGGAACGTCATGAGCGGCAGCAGCGCGTCCAGCCGCGAGCCGCGCTTCCACGCGGCGAGCACGCCGAGGAAGGTGCCCAGCACGAAGCTGATCAGGGTGGCGACGCCGATGAGGATGACGGTCCACCACACGCCCTGGCCGATCACCTCGCCGACGGCGCCGGGGAAGTACGAGACGGAGACGCCGAGATCGCCAGAGAGCAGGTCCTTCCAATAGGTCCCGTACTGGGACAGGAGACTTGCGTCGCTCACCCCCAACTGGGCTTTCACGGCGTCGATTTGCTCTTGTGACACCGAGCCCTGGAAACGGGAGAGGACGGTGTTCTCGGGACTCCCCGGCATGAGCCGGGGAATGAGGAAGTTCATCGTGATCGCCGCCCACGCGGTCACCGCGTAGAAGCCGATACGTCGGAACAGGAAGCGCACCTGGGTCACCACCGACCTTGGGTTCACGGGCCTGCCGGACTCCGGTGCGCAGACTGTACGACTGTTACTTAGCGATAGGTAGGTTTGTGATGCGACCGTGACACGAACGATCACGGGACGCATTCCGGCCCCGGTGAACAGTTGTTCACCGGGGCCGGAATGACCTGCGCGAATCGTGCGTGATCACGAACTTGCCGAGATAACCGGTCAGTTGCCTACCGGGCTTTGTGGGACGGCACTCAGTTGCCGCGCGCGGTGCGCGGGGCTCCGCCGGTCGCCGCGTCCATGACGTACAGGTGCCGGTCCGTGCTGCCGACGAAGACCAGGCCGTCCGCCACGATCGGCGAGGTGACCCTTCCGCCGGTCTGGAACTTCCAGCGCGGCTCGCCGCTCGTGCCGACCGCCACGATCGAGTGGTCGCTGCTGCCCGCGAACACCGTGTCGCCCGCGACGACCGGCGAGGTCACCCACCCGTCGGTGTTGTAACGCCACACGCACCGCTGGGTGTTGACGTCGATGGCGTACAGCCCGCCGTCGCCGCTGCCGAAGAACGACATGCCGGCCGCGGCCGCGGGCTGGGCCACCGGGCCGTTGGCCGCGAACCATCCGCGCAACGATCCGGCCGCGGCGTCCAGCAGGTAGAGGTAGTGGTCGGTGCTGCCGATGTGCACGATGCCGCCCGACACGGTCGGCGCCGACACCCAGCCGCCGGTCTGGTAGCGCCAGCGGGCCCAGCCGGTCGCGGCGTCCACGGCGTACACGCAGCGGTCGCTGCTGCCGAAGTAGACCGTGCCGTCGACCACGGTCGGCGACGTCGCCCAGCCGCTCGTCTGGTGCCGCCAGCGGCAGCGGCCGGTCGCGGCCTCGACGGCGTACACGGCGTTGTCGCTGCTGCCGAAGTACACCGTGCCGTTCGCGACCACCGGTGCGGCCACCACCTCGCCGCCGGTCGGGAAGCTCCACCGCCACTGACGGCTCGTCAACTCCAGGGCGTACAGGTGGTTGTCCTGGCTGCTGAGGTACATCATGTCGCCCTCGACCGCGGGCGGATGCGACCATCCGCTGCTGTCGAACCGCCATTCCCGCGTGGCCAGATGCAGCGTGTGCAGGCCGTTGTCCTTGCTGTGCACGTGTACGCGCGACGTACGCGCGCCGCCCGCCCGCACCGGCGGCGCCACGATCTCCGCCGTCGCGGCGAACCGCCAGGGCTGGGACGTCGCGGCCTCCATCGGCCCGGTCGGGGTGCGCGGCGTCGGCGGGTGCTGGCGCGGCGCGTCGTCCGCACCGGCGATGTACGTCGGTGCGGCGGGCGCCGGGTTCTTGCGGAACGCCAGTTCGGTCGGCAGGGCTCCCGCCGGGGCGCCCGCCGGGGCGGAACTCCCGGCCCCGTGATGCGGGTTCGCCGCGGGCTGAGACTGCGGCTGCGGCCGGCCGGGCGCGTTGTACGGCGGCGCCTGGCCCTGGTACTGCTGGCCCGGCGGCTGCCCGCCGGGGCCCGACTGGCCCGGCGGCGGGCCGTACGGCGGCGGCTGGCCGTGCGGCTGGGGCTGCCCGTGCTGCTGGGGGCGTGGCTGCGGCGGCGGGAACGACGAGCCGCCGCCCGGGTTCTGCGGGTGCGGCACCGGCGGCGGACCGACGGGCGGGCGCGGCGGGGCCTGCTGCCCGTGCTGTGCGGCATGCGGTTGGGGCTGCGGCTGAGCCACGCCCTGCTGTCCGTGCTGCTGTCCGTGCTGGTGCCCTGGGCCCTGCGGGCCTTCCGGCGTCGTCCGCGCCGGGCCCGGCCGGTCGGCGTCGGGCTCGGACCGGCGTGCGTCGCCGACCACTCCCCGCGGCGACGGCTCCTCGCGCACCTGCGCCGGGAGCTTGCCCCAGTCGTCCTCGCTGATCTGGCCCGCGGCCTCGTCGTCGGTCACGTCCGGGGCGGGCTGCGGCTCGGGGACCGGCGGCGTGCGCTGGCCCGCCGGGCGGTACTGCCGCTCGAACCGTTCGACCATCGCGGCCGCGGCCTCGGGCAGCCGGCTGTCCCCGGTGTAGCCGCTCTCCGAGTCGAGCAGCGGGGCCACCGACGTCAGGAGCGCGGTCGGCGACGGGCGGTGCTCGGGGGAGCGCTGCATGCACGAGTTGATGAGGTCGTGCAGCCCGTCCGGCAGGCCGGTCAGGTCGGCGGAGCCGGTCACCAGGCGCAGCAGGGCCTCGGCGGGCTTGCGGTCCGGGTAGGGGGAGTGCGCGGTGGCCGCGTACACGAGGGTCGCGCCCAGCGAGAACATGTCGCTGGCCGGCGTGATGTCGCGTACGCCCTGCGCCTGTTCGGGCGACATGTAGGCGGGCGTGCCGACCGCGACGCCGGTCATCGTCAGCGAGCCGAAGTCGGCCGCGCGCGAGATGCCGAAGTCGATCACCTTGGGGCCGTCGCTCGCCACCAGCACGTTGGACGGCTTGAGGTCGCGGTGCACCAGGCCGGCCGCGTGCACCGACTCCAGCGCCTCGGCGATGCCGGCCGCCAGCCAGCGCACCGCACTTGCCGGGAGCGGACCGCACGAGCGGACCAGGGTCTCCAGCGACGGGGCCGGGACGTACGCGGTCGCGAGCCACGGCACGGCGGCGTCCGGATCGGCGTTGACGACGGCGGCGGTGAACACCCCGCTCACCCGGCGGGCCGCGGCCACCTCCTGCGCGAAGCGCGCCCGGAAGCCGGGGTCGCCGCCCAGTTCGGAGCGGATCGTCTTGATCGCGACCAGCCGGCCGAACGGTGAACGGCCGAGGTAGATGCGGCCCATGCCGCCCGCCCCCAGGCGGCCGAGAACCGTGTACGGCCCGATGCGGGTCGGGTCGCCTTTGGCCAGTGGTTCACCCGGCCACTCGTGTTCCGCCACAATCCCCCCGAATTCTCCCCCACCACCGCCCATCATCCCCGCCGGTTCCTCGCTGCGACAGACCTCGCGTCAGCCCGGTGGCCGGCGCGAGCACAGCCACCGGAGACGCGGATCGCCGCGTCCGGAATCCCCCTGCTGCCTGAGGCAGAGTACCGGCCCGGGGACGCGCGCGCCCACGGTGTTCCCCCTCCGCGGCAGGTGTCGCGGATCCTTCACAGCGTTGAGACGCGTACGGGATGAAGCGGGTTCCACGATGGCGCGGTCCGCTCACGAGTCGAGGGACCACCCTCAGTGTGCGGGTGGCCCCTCGATCAGGCGTTCGGTGTGCCGGTGTCCTCAGTGCGTCACGGCACTCGGGTCCACGACGACGTCCTCGCGGCGGATGCGTACGAGGGCGAAGGCGATCAGCGCCGACGCGAACAACATGACGGACGCCGCCAGGATCGCCGCGGTCCAGCCCGCCGTCATGGCGTGCGCCTGCACCGCCTGGGTGGGCTCGCCCACCTTGGCGACCTGCTCCTTGTAGTCGTCCTTGAGCGCCTGCGTGGAGATGGTCGCCAGGACCGCGAGGCCGATCGTGCCGCCGATCTGCTGCGTCACGTTCAGCACGGCCGAGCCGATGCCGGCCTCCTCGGGCGCGATGCCCGCGGTCGCCGTCGTCATGATCGACACGAACACCGCACCCATGCCCATGCCCATCAGCAGCACGCCGGGCAGGATGCCGGTCCAGTACGTCGAGTCCGTCTCCAGGAACGACAGCCACAGCAGGCCGATGCCCGCGATCAGCGGTCCGACGATCAGGAACGGACGCGGGCCCTTGGTGGTGATGAGCCGCGAGGTGAACTGCGCCGACGTGATGACGCCGACCGTCAGCGGCAGGTACGCGGTGCCCGCGAGCACCGGCGACAGGTCGAGCAGCGAATCCTCCTGCATGAACAGCGTCAGGAAGAAGAAGGTGCTCATCATGCCCGCGCCGGCCAGCATCATGACCGCATAGCCGCCGGTCCGCGTCTTGTTGAGGAACAGCCGCAGCGGCAGCAGCGGTTCGCGGGTGCGCAGCTCGATGACGATGAACGCGGCGATGAACACGACGGCCAGCACGAAGGCCGTGACGGTCACCGTGTCGGTCCAGCTCTTCTCGGCGGCCCGGATGAAGCCGTACACGAGGGCCGACACACCCACGGTCGAGGTGACCGCGCCGGGGATGTCGAAGCGGCTCAGGCCGCGGCCGGAGTCGACGACGACGTCCGCCGGGAACACGCGCGGAATCGCCAGGGCCAGCGCCACGCCGATCGGCACGTTGACGAACATGACCCAGCGCCAGTTGGCGTACTCGGTCAGGAAGCCGCCGGCCAGCAGGCCGACCGCGGCGCCCATGCCGGACACGGCCGCGTACACGCCCAGCGCCTTGTTGCGTTCGGCGCCTTCCTTGAAGGTCGTGGTGACCAGCGACAGCACCGCCGGAGCGGTCATCGCGCCGCCGACGCCCTGGAGGGCGCGGGCCGCCAGCAGCGTCGCCTCGTTCTGCGCGAAGCCGCCGAGGAGGCTGGCCAGCGTGAAGACCAGCAGGCCGTAGATGAAGATCTTGCGGCGGCCGACCAGGTCGCCGAGCCGCCCGCCGAGCAGCAGCAGGCCGCCGAACGTGAGCGTGTAGGCGTTCATCACCCACGTCAGCGACGCCTCGGAGAAGCCGAGCGCCTCCCGGATGTCGGGAAGGGCGATGTTCACGATCGTGGCGTCGAGCACGATCATGAGCTGCGCACCCGCAAGGACGGCCAGCGCGAGGCCCGGATGTACCTTCCGGTCCGGCGCTGTGGGGGATGCCGTGGTGGCGGCCACCTCTGGGGGTGCCGTTGACATGCTGCTACCTCACAGGATCCGGTGATCTGGTGGTTCGGGGGGTGTCGGAACCAGGGGACGGAATTAGAGGACGGTTCCGTACTTTCAACACAGTAGGCAACGCACTTAGAGAACGCAAACGTTTTCTGTACGATGGACTCCGGAGGGCAGACGGATGACCGAAGTACAGGCTGTGCCGGCTGACGTACACGCTGATGTACGGGTGGACGTGCCGGAAGGCACCATCCACGACGTCGCCGCCGACGTCGGCTGCGACCACCGCCGCTTCCCGCGGCGCCGCGGCGAGGTGCTGGCACGTGCCATCAGTGCGGCCGTGATCGAGGAACTGGCCGAACGCGGTTACAACGCACTGACGTTCGAGGGTGTCGCGGCCCGGGCGGGGACCGGCAAGTCGACGCTGTACCGCCGCTGGGCGGACAAGCCGTCGATGGTCGTCGACTGCCTCACGGACGCACTCCCGTCGCTGGAGAGGCACGAACTCGTCGGCGACATGCGCAAGGACCTCCTCACCGTCATGTCCTCGTACGCGGTGGGCTGCACCGGTCCCTTGGGCGTCGCGCTCCGCGCGATCTGCGGGGGCGCGAGCGGCTGCGTCGAGCTGAAGCGCCTCTGGAAGGAGCGCGCCGCGGACCCGGCGATCGAGCTCCTGCGCCGGATCGTCGTGGACGCCATCGAGCGCGGCGAGGCCCGGGAGGGCGCCGACGCGTACGAGTGCCTCATCGCCGGGCCGGCGATGATCGGGCAGCTCTACATGGCCAACGACACCGCGCCCACGCGCGACGAGGTCACGCGCATGGTCGACAACGTGCTGATCCCGATGCTGAAAGCGCGCTGAGACGTTTCCGCGGAACGGCGCCCGGCGGCGCCGGGCGGCGGCAAATCCGTGACAGGCCGAGCGGTCCGGTACGCAACGCGCACCGGACCGCCCTTCTGTTCCGCCGGTTTCGCCTGTTCCGGCCTGGCTGTCCGGCCTGGCTGTCCGGCGTGGCTGTCCGACCTTCGATCAGCGGTGACCGGTACCGATCAGTGGTGGCCGCCGCCGGTCGTGTTCGCCGGGGAAGTGGCAGGACCGGACGCACCGCCGGACGCTCCGGGACGCGCGGCCAGCAGCCGCTGCATCTCCTGGACCTCCGCCGCCTGCGACGACTTGATCGCCTCCGCGAGGTTGCGGGCCTCCGGGTTCACGCCCTTGGCCAACTCGTCCTCGGCCATCGCGATCGCGCCGTTGTGGTGCACGACCATCATCTCCAGGAACTGCCGGTCGAGTTCGGCGCCGGTGGCGGCCCGGAACCGGTCCATGTCGGCGTCCGACATCATGCCGTCACCGCCCGACCCGTGGTCCATGCCGCCGGGTGCGTCGGCCGGCTTGCCCCAAGCGGCGAGCCAGCCCTTCATCAGCGCGATCTCGGGGGCCTGAGCCGCCTCGATCGCGGTCGCCAGCCGGCGGACGTCGGCGTCGGCCGTCTTGGCGAGCACGACCTTGGCCATCTCCACCGCCTGCTCGTGGTGCGGGATCATCATCTGCGCGAACATCACGTCCGCGTCGTTGAACCCGCCCTGGGACGCGCCCGGCGCGGCCGCGGGGACGGAACTCGAACCGCCCTTGGCGTGGTCCATGCCGTCCATGTCGTCGCCCCCGCAGGCGGCCAGGACGAGCGCGCCCGAGAGGGCGATCGCGGACAGTGAGAGGGCGCGCGTGGTACGGCGCTTCATACGTATCTCCCGAAACTCTTCGGTGTTCGCCGCGCCGCGGAACAACCGCGGATCAACCGCGTTGCCGCGGGCGCGGCGGCGGACAGACCGGTGCGCGGGCGGGCGTGCTCGCCCGCCGACGCGCGTCGGCCTATATCCGCAGCACCGCGAGTCGGGAGAGGTCGGGAGGTCTCGGCGGCGGCAGCCCCGAGACGAGGCGTCCCCACACGCCGCGCGCGAACCGCAGGTGCTCGCGCGCTCGGCGGCGTACCGCGAACCACGTGACGGCCAGCACGAACGCGGCCAGGGCGACGGCAAGGCACAGCGACATCGGGTCCATGCCGCCGCCGTGGCGCGCCGGCATGTCGTGGTCGCCACCGGCGACGCTCGGGCCGGGGGAGGGGCAATGCCCGTCAGGACAGGCCACCGCCTCCTCGTGCGCCGCCATCGCGCGCGCCTCCGGCGGGTGCCCGATCGTGTGCATCCCGGTGGTGCCGAGCAGGATCAACGCAAAGAGAAGGAGACGGCCCAGCGTCGACACAACACGCATACGCCCGCTCCCTCCTTCCGGGGATCCTTCCGTGGATCCCGAACCCCGGGGCCACCCGATCGCCCACGTAGCCTACCGGGGCAGGGTATTTCCCCTCGCCACCCCGGCACCTCGGCACCGGCCGGTCAGGAACGCACGAGCCATGTCATCGGCGCCGGATCCACAGCCCTCCGGCCGTCGCTGGTGCCGTCGCAGCCTCCTTTGACGACCACCGCCTCGTGCCCGGCGGAATTCCTGAAGAACAGGAACTCGAAGTAGTCGGTCGCCTGCATCGGGCACCGCCGGGGACCCGGCACCGCCGTCCCGCGGTTGATCGCCGCGGCCTCGGCCCGCGCCTCGGCACCGTCGATCACCCGGGAGCCGGCCGGGGCATACTCCTCCCACAGCCCCGGACCGTAGCTGCGGACGTAGCCGCAAACGAGCACCGCACCCGGCCGGGCAGGCAGCAGGTCCGGACCGGAAACGCCGGGATTGGAGGCCTCCGGCGCTTCGGCAGGGCACGTGGTGACCGTCGTGCCGGCCGGCACGGTCGGCGTCCGATCGAACGGCTGGGCGAGCGCGATCGCGGCGGCAGCGGTCACGGCTCCCAGGGCGACCCCGGTGCCGACCAGGCGCCGACGGCGGCGCCGGGCGCGGGCGGCGGAGGCGGCGCGTTCCGGCAGTGTCGGCGACGCCACGATGTCCCGGGTGACCGCGGAGAAGCGCGTGCGCAGCAACTCCACGTCCCGTTCGTCCTGTTCGGTGCTCATCGGTCACCGCCTCCCTCGTGTGCCGCCACGACGCTCGCCGCGCGGAGTGTGCGCAACGCCTTGGCCGTCTGGCTCTTGACCGTTCCCGGCGTGCACGACAGCGCTTCCGCGCACGCGGCCTCCGACAGGTCCAGGAAGTAGCGGAGCACGATGACGGCCCGCTGCCTCGGCGGCAGCGTGTCGAGCGTGCGCAGGAGCGCGTCCCGGTCGTCCCAAGCGGCGTGGGCGTCGGAGTCGCCGAGGTGGTGGAACGCGCTCGGATCCGCCGCGAAGTCCGTCGGCTGCTCGCCGTGCCACCGTCGCCGGCGCCACGACAGGTGCGTCGACGTCATGACCTTGTGGACGTACGCATCCACGTTGCCGCCGCGGCTCACCCGCTCCCAGCGGAGCCACACGCGCTCCAGGGCGGCTTGCGCCAAGTCCTCCGCCGCCTGGTGGTCGCCGGTGAGGAGCCAGCCGAAACGCACCAGGCGATCGCGATTGGCGCTCGCGTACTCGTGAAACCCCGTCGGCTCCCGCATCGGCCCCCTGTCGTCCGTCGGCAGTTCAACGACTTGGTGCGGCGAAAAGGTTGTCCGAGGGTGAAGAGCTGTTGATCTGACGATTCGTCAGGTCGGGGCTTGTGCGGTAGGCCGTCCGGCCTGCGGGAACAAGGGCGACGGGGCGGCCGCGAAGCGGTCTGCGGTCATGTCACACGTGTCAACCTGCGCGGATGCCTCCGAGGCGGTGCGGGCAGTTCGCACACCGCGACCACTTGACTGACTTGGTCAAGCATTCCTAGGGTCCGCATATGGCGATCTCCACCCCCGGTTCCGGTCCCGCACCGGCGTCCTCCCCCGCTCCCGGCTCGGCCGCGGACCCCATGGCCGCGCTGACCGCACCCGGCTCCCCCTTCGAGCTGGCCGAGGAGGACGTTCTCGGCGTCACGATGCGGGTGCTCGCGCACCGGCGGCGGTCGCTCGCGTCCTTCGTCGCCGACTCGGCGGCCTTCGGCGAGCGCGAGTACCTCGTGCACGACGACGGGACCCGATGGACGTACGCCGAGCACACCCGGGCCGTGGCCTCCGTCGCCCGCGCGCTGCGCGAGCGCTACGGCGTCGGACCCGGCGACCGCGTGGCACTCCTGTCCAACAACCGCCCCGAATGGCTCGTCACCTTCTGGGCCACCGTGTCCCTCGGCGCCGTCGCCGTCGGCATGAACGGCTGGTGGGCGGGCGACGAGATCCGCTACGGCCTCGCCGACTGCGAGCCGAAGGTGCTCGTCGCCGACCGGCGCCGGCTGGAGCGCCTGCCCGAACCGCCGGTGCCCGTCGTCGAGATGGAGAGCGGCTTCGCCGACCTGGTCCGCTACGCCCCCGACGCGGAAGTCCCGGCCGGCCCCGACGACGAGGACGCCCCCGCGGTCATCCTCTACACGTCCGGCACCACCGGCCGCCCCAAGGGCGCCGTCCTCACCCATCGCAACGTCATCGCCATGCAGAACGTGCAGGCGCTGCTCGCCGCCCGCGGCATCGCCCACCTGCCGGAGGAGCGCCGCGCCGCCGCCACGCGCCCCGGGCGCTGGCTGGTCAACAGCCCGTTCTTCCACGTGTCCGGACTGCTCGCCGGTGCCGTGGCGGCGTTGGCCGACGGCCACACGATGGTGCTCTACAGCGGCCGCTTCGACGTGCCCTCGGTGCTCGGCACCATCGAACGCGAGCGCTGCACCAACTGGTCGCTCGTGCCCACCGTCGGCTGGCGGGTGGTGAACCACCCCGACTCCGGCTCGTTCGACCTGTCCTCGGTCACCCGGCTCGGCGGCGGCAGCGCGTCGTTCGCGCCCGAGCTGATCACCCGTCTCCAGGACGTCTTCCCGCACGCCAAGGGCGCGATGGGGGTCGGCTACGGCCTGACCGAGAGCGGCGGCGTGGCCACCTCGGCCGGGGCCGCGCAACTGGAGACGACACCGGGTGCGATCGGCGCCGCGGTACCCACCGTGCAGGTGGAGGTGCACGGCGACGACGGGCAGCGCCTCGCGGACGGCGAGGAGGGCGAGATCTGGATCCGCAGCCCGCTCGTCATGCTGGAGTACTGGCGCAACGCCGAGGCCACCGCCAAGTCGATCACCCCCGACCGCTGGCTGCGCACCGGCGACCTCGGGTACGCGCGCGACGGCCAGTTCTTCATGGCGACGCGCCGCTCCGACCTGATCCTGCGCGGCGGCGAGAACATCTACCCCGCGGAGATCGAGCACTGCCTCGACGCGCACCCGGACGTCGCCGAGTCGGTGGTGGTCGGCGTGCCGCACCACGACCTCGGCGAGGAGGCCAAGGCCATCGTGGTGCCCCGGCCGGGGGCGGCGCTGGAGCCGGAGGCGCTGGCCGCGTACGTGGGCGAACGCCTCGCGTACTACAAGGTGCCCACGTACTGGGAGATTCGCACGACCCCGCTGCCGCGTACCCCGACCGGCAAGGTGATCCGCGCGGTCGCCACCGGCGCCAAGGCGGCGGACCTCGTCGAGGAGTAGCGAGGAGCAGGCGGGCCGGGGGGCAGGGGGGACGGCTCCCGGTTGCGCGCGCGGCGACGCGGGACGGGTTCGTACATTCCGCGCATTCGCCGTGTTGCGGACGGAGGACGCTCGCCACGGCATCCGGAGGAAACTACGCTGGCGCCGTGGCAGACGGACAAGCGGGGAACGCGGCCGGACCGGTCCTGGTGCTGTGGGACATCGACCAGACGCTGGTCAAGGCGGGACCCGCGAGCCGGGAGGCGTACGCCGACGCGCTCCTCGCCGTCACCGGCCGACCGCTCACCGAGCGCGTCGACTTCGGCGGGCGCACCGACCTGCACATCGCCCGCGAGACGCTGCGCGCACACGGGTTGCTGCCGACCGACGACCTGATTACGCGCCTGAACGAGACCTTCGCGGAGATCTTCGCCGCGCGGGCCGACCAGGTCCTCGGCGAGGGCGTCGCACTGCCGGGCGCGGTGGCGGTGATCGACGCGCTGGTGGAACTCCCGTACGTCCACCAGAGCGTGCTGACCGGCAACCAGGCGGCCACCGCCCCGGTGAAGCTCGCGCTGCTCGGCGACGCGGCGCGGCACCTGCGCCTCGACATCGGCGCGTACGGCGACGACCACGAGGACCGCGACAAGCTCGTGCCGCTGGCACTGGGTCGCGCGGCCGCGGCCACCGGCGGCCGGTTCGCCGCCGCCCGGACCGTGCTGATCGGCGACACCGTCCGCGACGTCGAAGCCGCGCGGCACAACGGCGCGATGTGCGTCGCGGTCGCCACCGGTTACACGACGGCGGACGAACTGGCCGGGGCGGGCGCGGACATCGTCCTCGCCGACCTGACCGACGCGGAAGCGGTGCTCGACGTGGTCAGGTCCCTCGGCCGCGCCGAATCCGCCGCCTGACCACCCGGACGACGCAACGCGAAAGGCGGGGCACGGCAGCGCCGTACCCCGCCCCTGTGCGAAGCGGGTGGGTCAGTCGTTCTTGTGCAGGTCCTCGTTCAGCGCGCCCCACGACTCGGTGCGCCAGATGCCCTCGACCGCGCCGCTCGTCGAATTGCGGCGCAGCAGCAGGCCGCTGCGGCCGGACAGCTCGGCGGCCTTGACGACCGCGCCGTCGGGCATCGTGACGCGCGTGCCGGCGGTGACGTACAGCCCCGCCTCCACCACGCAGTCGTCGCCCAGCGAGATGCCGATGCCCGCGTTGGCGCCCAGCAGGCACCGCTCGCCGATTGAGATGACCTGCTTGCCGCCGCCGGACAGCGTGCCCATGATCGACGAGCCGCCGCCGATGTCGCTGTGGTCGCCCACCACGACGCCCGCGCTGATGCGGCCCTCGACCATCGACGCGCCGAGCGTTCCGGCGTTGAAGTTGCAGAAGCCCTCGTGCATCACGGTGGTGCCGGACGCGAGGTGCGCGCCGAGGCGCACGCGCGTGGTGTCGGCGATGCGGACACCCGACGGTACGACGTACTCCGTCATGCGCGGGAACTTGTCGATGCCCGCCACCTCGAACGGCACCCGGGCCGCACGGGCGCGCAGCCGCGCGGCCGAGACGCCGTCGACCGCCACCGGGCCGAGGTCGGTCCACGCGACGTTGGCGAGCAGGCCGAACAGCCCGTCGAGGTTCGCCCCGTGCGGACGCACCAGGCGGTGGCTCAGCAGGTGCAGGCGCAGGTACGCGTCGTGCGCGTCGACCGGGGCCTCGGCGAGCGACCCGATCACGGTGCGCACGGCGACGACCTCGACACCGCGGATCTCGTCGGCACCGAGGCCGGCCGCGACGTCGGCGCCGAGGGCCGCCACCGCCTCGTCGGCGGTCAGCCGCACGGTCTCGGCCTTGTCGCCCACCGGGGCGAGCTCGGGCGCGGGGAACCAGGTGTCCAGGACGGTGCCGTCGGCGGCCAGCGTCGCCAGCCCCGCGGCGACGGCACCCGAAGCGGGGGAAGCAGAAGAGGTCTCGATCACGCGGCCTACGTTACCGGGACCCTCCCGCCCGGACCGGGAACGCCCGCCTGATGGACGCGGGCCTGATGGACGAAGCCCAACCGCCGCACGGTCGCCGAGCGCGGGACGGACGGGTCGAGGATCACGCGGAGCGGCACGTCGTAGGGCGGCCCGGCATCAAGAAGTGGCAAAGAGTAGAGGGTTGCCTCCACTGCGCCGACCGTCGCCGGTCCGGCACGCTGAGCTACACGAGCGCAGGCACGCTCGGCGTGGTCCCGCCGACCGGGGGAAGGCCGAAGGACCGCGCGGGGGCGTCGTCCGGACCCGCCCACCGGCGGGTCCGGACGACGGACGATCGGCACCTAGGAGTCACACGTGGTCCTCCACCACAGCCCGGCACCCATCCGGGGCGGCACGGTCCCGCGCGGGCTCGGCGCCCGGTGGGCGTCCGAGGAGACCGTGGTTCCGGGGCGCCCCGGGCACATCGGCTACGACCTCCGCGACTTCTACCTCGACATCCGGCTGGCCGGGGACGGCACCTTCCGCGGCTCGCACACCGCGTACCTCATCGACAACAAGCCGACCGACGACCCCCGTGACGTGGCGCGCTTCCGTTACCGGCGCTGCCATGTGCTGCTCGGCTACGCGTACGGCGTCATCGACGCCGCACACGGAACCGGCGAGATCACCATCGAGGGTTACGGCCACAGTTCTCTGTCGGTGCGCGCGGAACGGGGCTGCCTGGTGCTGGGGCTCGACGAGTCCGTCATCACCTATTGCCCGGTCATGTACACCCGCGCGGTGCTCCTCCGTCAGCGGTGATCGGCGCCCTCCGCGGCACCCTCGGGTGCGCCGCCGGAGAGGCCCCCGAAACCACCGCCTGGGGCGACGCCGGTGCCGCCCGGCGTGCCTGCGCCCGTAACAACGGCCGGGAACGGCACCGGGTCCAGCAGCTCGGCCAGCCCGTCACGGTCGGTGCCGAGCTTCGCGTACACGGCGGTCAGGTGCTTCTGCACGGTGCCCAGCTGCACCGCGAGGTGCCGTGCCGCCGCCGTGTTCGACATGCCGCGCGCGACCAGCTCCGCCGTCTGGCGCTCGCGCGCGGTCAGCGCCTCGACCCCGGTCCGGTACGCCCGCCGCGGCCGCCCGCCCGCCGCGACCAGCTCCGCCCGCGCCCGCGCGGCCAGCGCCTCCGCACCGCAGCGCGAGGCCGCCTCCAGGCCTTCGCCGAGCCGCAGCCGCGCCTCCGTGATGCGTTTCGCCCGGCGCAGCGCGGCCCCGAACTCGACGAGGGACACCGCGTATTCGTACCGGTTCGGCGACCCGGCGAGCCAGCGCACCGACTCGCCCAGCTTGGCGAGCCCTTCCGCGCCGCCGGTCACCTGGCCCGCGGCACGCAGCGAGATCCCGAGGCCCGCGGGCGAGCCGAACACATAGGCCTGGCCCACCGCGCGGTTCGCGATGCGCTTTGCCGCCGCGGGATCGTCGGTGGCGAGGGCCAGCGCGAGCAGCGGCCGCCACGCGCACAGGCCCGGGTTGCCGACCCCGCGGGCGTCGAGCTGCTCGCCGGCCGCCCTGAGGTCGGCGGCAGCGGCCGCGTACTGGTGCCGGGCCAACCGCAGTTCGCCGCGCACGACCTGCGGCACCGGGGAGATCACCGCCTGCGGCAGCTGTGCGCCGTAGTCGTGCCGGTCCACCAGTTCCTCGGCCTCGTCGAGGCGGCCCATCGCGATCAGGGTCTGGATCAGCACGCCCAGGCCGTACCAGCGCGCGGGCGCGTCCGGGCCCAGCCGCTCCGCGTACTCGAGACCCTTGCGTACGCCCGTCTCGGCCTCCACGAGCCGCCCCATGCGATAGCGGATGTGCGCCAACAGCGTGTGGCCGAACGACAGATGGGTGCCGCGCCAGCCCCGCGCCTCCAACTCGGTGATGCCGTCGAGGAAGAACTGCTCGGCGCGTTCGAGTTCGTCGCAGTACACGAACGACTGCGCGGTCATCACCGGGACTTCGAAGCCCCATTCGTCGTCCACCCAGCTGAGCGGTGGGGACATGGCCCGTTCCGCGTACGCCAGCACCTGCACCGCCGGGTCGCCGCGCACGACGCCGTACCACGCGCGGATGCCCAGCAGGCAGCGCTCGGTGGTGTCGGTGCCCGCGAGGCGCCCGGCCAGGGCGCGCACGCGGCGTGCCCGGGCATGGGAGTCGGTGTCGTCCGTCCAGAAGATCGCCCACAGGAAGTGGTCGGCCTGGAGGCGCAGTCGGGCGCGCGAGAGTTTGGTGGCGCGGGCCTCGGCGTCCAGCAGGTGCACGGCGTCCGCGAGCCGGTCGTCGTGGGCCAGCGCCTTGGCGAGGCGCAGCACGATGGCGTGCCGGGCCTCGCTCTCGGGCTGCGCGCCGGACAGCGCCGCGTGCAGGTGCTCGATCGCCGCGCGCGGGTCGTGGACGAACGCCGCGAGCCCCAACTCGTAGAGGACAGAGGTTCGTTCGTCGCCGAACGGCGGTTCGTTGAGGGCCCGCAGCAGGTTGCGGTACGCCGAGTCCGGCGCCCCCGCCCGCAGGTCCTGCCGCGCCGCGCCGCGCAGCCGCTGCACCACCCACTGGTCCCCGGACGGGAACGTCGCCAGCAGGTGCGCCGCGGTCTGCGCGTCGTCGTGGCCGTCCGCGATCAGCAGCCGCGCCGCCTTCGCGTGCATCGCGCCGCGCGCCTGCGGCGGGATGCGCCGGTAGACCTCGGTGGCGATGGTCGGGTGGGCGAACTCCAGGGTCTCGTCGCCCGCGAGCACACGGACCGCGCGCAGCGAGTCGGCCGGGCCGATGGCCTCGGCGAGGGTCAGTTCGGCCAGGTCCGCGGCCCGGCCGAGGGTGGCGTCGGCGCCGAGGACGGCGACCGCGCGGGCCAGGCCGACCGCGTTGTCCCCGGTGCGCTCCAGGCGCCGGATCATGCCCCGGCCCACGATCGCCGCGGCGAGCGCGTCGAGTTGCTCGGCGTTAGCGGCCGTCGGCTTGATGTCGCGGTCGACGATCTCGCCGACCAACTGGGCCACGACGAAAGGCACTCCGTCGGTGGCGCGGTGGCACAGCTCGGCGAACCGGGGCTCGACCGCGCCGCCGAGCCGGGTCTGGAGCATCGCCGCCACCGCACCGGGGGACAGCGCCGCCAGTTGGTGCTGGAGCGTGTTGGGCAGGGCGACCAGGTCGCCGAGCAGGTCGGCGTTCGGCGTCGGCTCCTCGGGGCGGCGCGCCACCACGAGCAGCACCGGCATCGACTCGACCGTGCGGGCGAACGCCTCCAGCCAGGTGAGCGATTCGCGGTCCGCCCAGTGCGCGTCGTCGACCAGCACGACCATGGCGCCGCGGCGCTGGGTGAGCCCGGCCATCAGCCAGTCGAGCGCGTCGCGCACGCCCTGCGGTTCGGGCGGGGCGACCTCGTGCTCCGGGTTCGACGGCGGCAGGCCGACCGCCGGCGCGACCATGTCCCACCAGCCGCCCAGCAGTTCGTGCCGTTCGGGTTCGGTGCACGAGACCAGGAGGGGGCGGAACAGCTGGCGTACGACGTGGAACGCGCGGCCCTGCTCGCGCTCGCCGCCCCTGGCGTGCAGCACCGTGCAGCCCTCGGCCGCGGCCCGGCGCCGGGCCGCGTCGACCAGGGACGTCTTGCCGAGCCCGGCGGCGCCCTCGAACATCAGCACCCGGCCGCGTTGCGGACCGCCGAAGCCGCCCGCCGGGGCGGTGTCGAGCAACCCGCCGATGAGGCCCTGGAGTAACGCGAGTTCGTCGGTGCGTTCCAGCAGGCCCTCGTCGGCGGGGTGGTACGCGGCGGAGGCCGCGGCGGTCACAGGGCGCCTCCACGTCCGGGCCCGAGCGCGGGAGTGGGCGGCAGCTCGCCCATGGCGACCAGTTCGGCGCGCGCGGCGTCGGCCAGCGCGTCCGCCCCGCACTCCACGGCGACGGTCAGCCCCTCGAACAGCGGGTCGACGGCGTCGCGGTCGCCGTATTCGCGGCGCAGGACCATGCCGTACTCCACCAGGGTGAGGGCGTATTCGTAGCGTGCGTCGGAGTGTTCGAGCCACATCAGGGCGTCCTCGACCTTCGCGAGGCCCTTCTGCCCGCCTTCCAGCCGCCCGGTCACCCGCAGCGCCTGGCCCATCGCGGACGGCGCGCCGAACCGGTAGGCGCGGCGCAGCGCTTCGCCGGCCTGCTCGTACGCGGCCTCCGGATCGCGCCCCGCGAGCGCCTTGGCGAGGTTGACGCGCCACCCGCACCACGCCGGATTGGCGACGCCGCGCCCCTCCAACTTCGCCCCGGTCTCCACGAAGTCGGCCGCGGCGTCGTCCGCGAGGCCCAGCGCGAGCCGGAGTTCGCCGCGCACCGCCTGCGGATCTGGGAACACGACCGCGCTGGGGAACGGCTCGCCGAACGCGTGCTCGTCGGCGATCCGGGCGGCCTCGCCGACCCGGCCGCGGGCGACCAGCACCTGGATCAGCGTGCCGAGCGGGTACCAGCGCGCGGGTGCGGTCGGCGGCAGGCGCAGCGCGAGCCGCAGCCCGATCTGGCAGTCCTCCTCCGCCTGGGCCAGCTTGCCTTGGCGGTAGCGCACCAGGCTGCGCATGGAGTGCGCGTACGACAGGTGCGTACCGCGCCAACCGTGCGCCTTCAGCTCCGTGATGCCCTCGGTGAACAGCTCCTCGGCGCGGTCGTTGCGGTCGCAGTACATGTACGTGAGGGCGAGCAGGCTGGGGATCTCGAAGCCCCAGTCCTCGTCGGTCCAGTTGAGGCCCGGGCCCCACGCCTGGTCGGCGCTCGCGAGGACCTGCACCATCGGGTCGCCGCGCACCATGCCGTACCAGGCGCGCAGCGCCAGCAGGCAGCGCTCGGTGCGGTTGCTGCCCTCGAGCCGCACCACGAGGTTCTTCAGGCGGCGCGCCCGCGCGTGGTAGTCGGGGTCGTCGACCCAGAACACCGCCCACAGGAAGTGCTCGGCCTGGAGGCGCAGCCGCGTCGCGGAGGCGTTGGCGGCCTGGGCCTCGGCGTCCAGGAGTTCGACGGCCTCCTGGATGCAGTCGGTGTAGCCCAGCGCGCGCGACAGGTGCAGGACGATGGACTCGCGCAGGACGCGGTCGCCGGCGTCGTCCGCGAGGGCCACCCGCAGGTGGTTGATGGCTTCCTGAGGGGACGTCACGAACGAGGCGCGGCCCAGCTCGTAGCGTACGGCGGCCCGGTCGGAGGGGCCCGGTGGTTCGCGCAGCGCCCGTTGCAGGCAGCGCAGCGCGGAGTCCGGGGCACCTGCGCGCTTGTCCTGTGCGGCGGCTTCGCGCAACTGCTCGACCACCCAGGGGTCGCCGCAGGGTTCGGTGGCCAGCAGGTGCAGCGCGGTGGACCGGGCGTCGCGGCCGTCCGCGACCAACAGCCGTGCGGCCCGGGCGTGCAGGGCGCTGCGCGCGCTCTTGGGGACCCACTGGTAGACCGCGCCGGCGATCAGCGGGTGGACGAAACCCAGGACGTCCTGGTCGACCAGGATCGCGGCGGCGCGCAACCGGTCGGCGATCAGCCCGACCTTGTCCACGTCGACCTCGGCGAGGGCGGCGACCCGGACGATGGTCGCGTCGGATCCGAGGACGGCGACCGCCCGGGCCACCGCGATGGTCGACTCGCCCATGCGCTCCAGACGGGCGGCCAGTTGCTCGCCGATCTGATCGGCGGCGATGGCGGCGAGGCGCCCGGTGTTTCCGGCGGTCGGGGGGATGCGTCGGCGCCGGACCTCACGCAGCATCGCCCACAGGACGAAAGGGCTGCCGGAGGTGACCTCGAAGCAGCGTTCCCGGAACGCGGTGTCGGCGCCGGAGCCCAGCGCCTCGCCGACTATCTGCGCGACCGCGCCGGGGGACAGGGTGCCGAGGGAGATGCGCCGGGTCCGGTCCAGCGCGTACAGCTCGCGCAACAGCGGCTCGACGTCGGTGACTTCGCCGGTGCGCCGGGACACGAGCAGGAGCACGGGCCATTGGTCGAGGCGGCCGGCGAAGCTGGTGATCCAGGCGAGGGACTCGGCGTCCGCCCAGTGCGCGTCGTCGATGACGAGGACGACCGGGCCGCGGTGCCGGGTCAGGCCGGTCATGAGCCAGTCGAGGGCGTCCCGGATACCCAGCGGGTCGGGGGCGAAGCCGGCGGCGGCGGGGCAGAGGCCGAGCGCGGGGGCGATGATGTCGTGCCAGTCGCCGAGCATCGCGGCGCGTTCGTCGCCGGTGCACCCGGCGAGGAGGTTGAAGAACAACTGCTTCACGACGGAGAAGGAGCGCGTCTGTTCGCGCTCGGCGCCCTTGGCGTGCAGGACGGTGCAGTGGTGTTCGACGGCTATCCGCCGTGCCTCGTCGAGCAGCGTGGTCTTGCCGCAGCCGGCTTCGCTCTCGACCACCACAAGCTCTCCGGGCCGTGCGCCCGGCGCACCGGAGTCGGCCCGGGCGTGCGCGCAGAGCTTGCCGATCACCCGGTCCAGGACGGCCATTTCGTCGTCCCGCTCGAGTAACGGCGCCTGCGCGAGCAGCGGTTCCGAGCCATCCCAGCCGGAGACCTCGACGGCCGCGCCTCGGCGCACGTCGATACGACGCGCGCCCCTTTCGCGCCGGTCGGGCGCTCCGGGCGAGCGCCCGTCGGGAGACCCGTCCGCCGCTGCTCCGGCGGGCCGCAGGGCCCCGGAACCCGGCGATCCGTTCGCTTCTGCCATGACGGCACCTTCCCCACGAGGGTGCACGCATCGCCCGATGGCGGTCGGTCCGACGCGTATGCAAGTTCCATCCTGGCCTATGGAGGTCACCCGATGTGCCCGCCTTAACACAGAAGTCCTCATTGATTGCGGAGATCCGGTCCGCCCAGCGGTGCGACCCGATCGTTGGCCCCGCTCTGATGCGTCGCGGCCCGCGCAGTCCGGATCAGAGTGCGAACAGAGCCGGTCTCCCGACCCGTTGACCGGTCCGCGTTTCACGGGATTTCCTCGCAAGGTGACCGGAAACGACCGCGGACGACAGTGGCGCCTTACAACCAATGGCTCTTGACTCCTCATCACGTCGCGCTTCAAATGGGCCTTCGCGAGGAGCGCGCAGCCCTTCGCGGGCGAACAAGCCGGCCGCCTGGCCGGGAACGGCCGAGAAGGGGAGACGTCGCCATGGCACCGGGGTCCCATCCCTACCGCGACGTCGCGGTGGCGGGCGTCTTCAACACGGCCCAGGCCCGCCGCCTGCCGGACCACACCTCCGTGTCGGTGACCGTCGAGGCGATCCACGGCGCGCTCGCGGACGCGGGCCTCGGCCTGGACGACGTCGACGGGGTATCCGCCGCCGACCTGTCCGCCAAGCTCATCTACGATCTGCGCCTCGGCCCCGCCTGGCGCGGCACGCAGTACGGCCTGGGCATGATCGCGGAGGCCGCCTCGGCGATCGCGTCCGGCATGTGCGACGTGGCGGTCGTCGCGTCCGGCGAGGCGGGCGTCTACACCGACCACGCCGCGACCGCCCCGTGGACCCGCCCCGAGAACGAGTTCGTGATCCCCTGGGGCCTGTTCACCGCGGCCGAGTTCGCCCTCATCGCCCGCCGCCACATGAGCCGGTACGGCACCACCGAGGAGCAACTGGCCACCGTCGCCGCGACCATCCGTAACAACGGGCACGTCAACCCCGAGGCCGTCTACCACGGCCGCGGACCCTTCACGCCCGCAGACATCCTGGCGTCCCGGCCCATCGCGGAGCCCTTCCACCTGCTGGACTGCGCGATGACCTCGGAGGGCGGCTGCGCCCTGGTGCTGACGAGCGCCGACCGGGCCCGCGACCTGCCGTCCGCTCCGGTGTACCTGCTGGGCATGGCGGCGGACTGCCACGGGCCCGCGTACCAGCACCCGCCCGCGTACGACCTGGCCGGGCGGCGCGACGACGACCTGGTCGTCGGCTCGGTCGGCCGCCGGGCCGCGGACCGGGCGTTCCGCACCGCCGGGCTCGGCCGCTCCGACGTCGACGTACTGGAGCTGTACGACCCCTTCTCCTTCGAGGTCATCCGGCAGTTGGAGGCGTTCGGCTTCTGCGGTCCGGGCGAGGGCGGGCCGTTCGTCGCGGACGGCCACATCGCACCCGACGGCAAGCACCCCGTGACCACCGACGGCGGGCTGATGTCCTACAGCCACGCCGGATCCAATCCCCAGATGCTCCAGCGCGCGATCCGCGCGGTGCAGCAGGTGCGCGGCACCTGCGTGTCGACGCAGATCCCGGGGGCCCGGGTGGCCCTCGCCAGCGCAGGCGGCTCCGGCGCCCTGTTCAACCAGGTGGCGCTGTTCGGAACCGAGAGGCCCTGACTGTGCTCGAACCCCAGACAGGCGTACCCCTGAACCCCGTCACGCCGCTCACCGCACCCTTCTGGGACGGCTGCGCGGACGGCGAACTGCGCTACCAGCGCTGCACGCACTGCGGAACGGCGAACTTCACCCCGACCGACCTCTGCCGGGGCTGCGCCTCGCGGGCGCTGGAGTGGCGGGTCAGTGCGGGGCTCGGCACGGTCTACAGCTGGACGATCGTGCACCGTCCGGTGACGCCGAGCTTCACCACGCCGTACGCCGTCGCCATCGTCGACCTCGACGAGGGCTACCGCATGCTCACCAACCTGATCGGCATCGAGGTGCACGCGGTCCGCGAGGGCCTGCGGGTGCGGGTGGACCCGCACGGTGTGGGCGGCGAGCGCGTACTCCCCTACTTCAGACCGCAGTTCACCCCCTCTACCGCCCCCGGAGGTTGATCGCGTTGGCTCCCACTGCCCCGTTGGCGGGACTGTCCGTCGTCGAACTCTCGTACGGCGTGCCCGGCGCCTACTGCGCCAAGCTCCTGCGCGACGCCGGCGCACACGTGGTGAAGCTGGAGGGCGCCGACGGCGACCCCCTGCGGCGCGGCCGGGACGGCACCGCCGGGACCGGCGCGGCCGGCGGCAGCGCGGCCGGCAGCGCCCCGGGCGACGGCGACTCCGTGCTGTTCCGCTACCTGGCCGTGGGCAAGGCCGTGCGCGCGCTCGACGACCTGTCGGCCGCGGCCCGGGACGCCGCACTGCGCACCGCCGACCTACTCGTCGAGGACGGGCGGCTGGGAGACGCCGAGATCGCCGCACTGCGCGCGGCGAACCCCGCCCTGGTCGTGGTGTCGATCACCCCCTACGGCCGCACCGGCCCGCACGCGGGCCGCCCCGCGACCGAGTTCACCCTCCAGGCGTCCTGCGGTTCGACGGGCGGACGCGGCCTGGCGGGGGAGGAGCCGCTCCAGGCGGGCGGCCACATAGGCGAGTGGGTCAGCGGCGGCTACGCGGCGGTCGCGGGCCTCGCGGCCGCCAACGCGGCCCGGCGCACCGGGCGGGGCGACCACGCCGACGTGTCGATGCTCGAGTGCATGGCCACGACCATGCAGACGTACGGCTCGGTCGCGGCGTCGCTGTTCCGGGCCACCGGCGTCGACTTCGTCAGCGGACGCACCATGGAGATCCCGTCGATCGAGCCGACCGCGGACGGCTGGGTGGGCTTCTGCCTGGGCACCGGCCAGCAGCTCCAGGACTTCCTGCTGATGATCGAGCGCCCCGACCTCATCGACGACCCCGGGTACGCGACGATGGGCGAACGCGCGCGCAACCGCGAGGAGTTCCTGGAGATCGTCCGCGGCTGGACGACGAAGCAGCGCACCGAGGACATCGTCGCGCTGGCCGGGGCGCTGCGCATCCCGGTGGCGGCGGTGGGCACGCCCAGCACGCTCACCTCGGTCGACCACTTCGTGCAGCGCGGCGTGTTCGTCCCCAACCCGTACGGCGGCTTCCTGCAACCGCGCGTCCCGTACCGCATCGGCGAGTTCGGGGGCGTGCCGTTCGATGACCCGGCGCCCGACGCGACCGCGACCGCCCGGTCGCAGGCGCACGAGGCGGCGGCGGGACCGGAGTTGGCGGCCGCAGCCGAGACCGCAGCCGAGACCGCAGCCGAGTCTGCGGCAGCGGCGGCGGCACCCGATGCGCCCGCCCTCCTCGGTGACCGGCCGCTCGCCGGGCTGCGCGTCCTCGACCTCACCGCCTTCTGGGCCGGCCCCAGCGCCACGCTCACCCTCGCCGCGCTCGGCGCCGACGTCATCAAGGTCGAGGCGCACAAGCGGGCCGACGGCATGCGGTTCGCCTCCGCCCGCAAGCCCGGCGAAGACCGGTGGTGGGAATGGGGGATGGTGTACTTCGGCGCCAACCCCGGCAAGCGCGGCATCACCCTGGACCTCGGCACGCCCGAGGGCCACGACCTGGTCCTGCGGCTCGCCGAGACCGCCGACGTCGTCATCGAGAATTTCTCGCCCCGCGTCATGGACAACCTCGGCCTGACCTGGGAGACCCTTCGGGCCCGCAACGAACGCCTCATCCTGCTGCGCATGCCGGCGTTCGGGCTCGACGGCCCGTGGCGCGACCGGACCGGCTTCGCGCAGACGATGGAGCAGGCGTCCGGCATGGCCTGGATGACCGGCCGGGCCGACGGCCCGCCGCTGATCCCGCGCGGGCCGTGCGACCCGAACGCCGGTACGCACGCGGTCTTCGCCCTGCTCGCGGCGCTGCGCGAGCGCGACCGCACGGGCGTCGGCACGATGATCGAGTCCACGATGGTCGAGGCGACGCTCAACGTGGCCGCCGAGGCGCTGACCACCTACACCGCCGAGGGCCGCGAGGTACGCCGCGACGGCAACCGCGGTGCCGGTGCCGCCCCGCAGGGCGTCTACCGCTGCGCGGGGGACGACGCGTGGCTCGCGCTGGCCGCCGAGACCGGGGCCCAATGGGCCGCGCTGCTCGGCGTCGTGGGCCCGGACGCGCGCTGGTCGGGGGACGAGGACCTGAGCGCCCGCCGCGCCGCACACGACGAGATCGACGACCTGGTGTCCGCGTGGTGCGCGGCGCGCGAGGCCGCGGACGCCGAGGCCGAGCTGCTGGCCGCCGGCGTTCCGGCGGCCGTCGTCGTGCCGCCCGCCGCGATCGAGTCCGATCCGCAGCTCGAGCACCGCGGCTTCCTCAACCGGGTCGTGCACCCCGTCGCGGGCGAGCACCGGGTCCCCGGACTGCCGTTCCGGCTCGCCTCGGTCACCGGCCCGTGGGTGACCACGGCCGCCCCCACGCTCGGCGAGCACACCGCCGAGATCCTGTGCGGCGAGCTGGGCCTCACCGAGGAGGAACTGGCGACCCTCAGGGAGAAGGGGATCACCGGGACCACGCCGGGCTGACCGTCGCGCCGTGCCGCAAGTCCGTCGCCAGTCCGTCGCAAGGGCGTCGCAAGGGCCTCGCGGGGACATGGCGCGGATTTGCGGGCATCGGGACCGTCCGCGGAATAGCCTGGGCGATCCGACCTGGGTGATCGTTCCGGAGGGTGGTTCCGCGGTGAATGCTTTCGACGGGCTCAAGGTGCTGGCCGAAGCGCACGCATACCTGCGGGCGGCGGCCGTCGGTGTGCCGGACGCCTCCTGGGGCGCCGCCACGCCGTGCACCGAGTGGACGGTCCGTCAGGTCCTCAACCACGCACGGCTCGACCAGCAGGCACTGATCATGCAGATCAACCCGGAGGCCGCACCCACCGCCGACCCGTTCTCCCCGGTCGACGAACTCGCCGACGACGCGATCGCCCAACTGGACGCCGTGCTCGGGCAGTCCGCCGCCGCATGGGGGTCGGTCGACCCGGCGGCCCAGGACGTCCCGACCCCGATGGGCCCGATGCCGACGCAGCTCGGCGCGGCCGTCGCCGCGCTCGACGCCGCGGTGCACGCCTGGGACATCGCCAAGGCCACCGGGCAGGACCTGCCGCTGACCGACGAACTGGCCGACGGGCTCGACGCCGCGGCGCAGCGCACCGTCGACTTCGTACGCGACAACTTCGGCAAGTACGGGCCGGTCGTGCCGGTTCCGGAGGGCTCCGGAAGTGCGGACAAGCTCCTCGCCTTCACGGGGCGCGACCCGCGCTGGGCCCCGGCCGGTTGAGAGACCGGCCGGGGCGCAGCCCGATCGTGCTCAGCGCATCTCGCCCGCGCCGACGTACGGATGCCTGCTCGCCAGCGGCCGGCCCTCGGCGAAGCGCTCCAGGCGGAAGTCCGTGCCGCGGATGTCGGGATGCGAACTGGCGCCCTCGCACAGGAGATCGGCGACGAGCGTGCCGACCGCGGGTGCGATCTTGAAGCCGTGTCCGCTGAACCCCGCCGCGACGAACAGCCCTTCGGGACCGGCCGGGCCGATCACCGGGTTGAAGTCCGGGGTCGCGTCGTAGCAACCCGCGTACGACGACGCGAACCCGGCGTCCGGCAGGCCCGGGAACCGCGCGGCGAAGCGCAGCGCGGCGCGCTCGGTCTCGGCGGTGGTGGCGAGGTTCGTGTAGCGGTCCGGGTCCGCCCAGTCGGGGGCGCTCAGATCGCTGTTCCCGACCAGCAGGTTCGGCCCCTCGGACCGCACGTATTGCAGGCTGACCAGGTCGGACAGGACGGGGGAGTCGGCGACCGGCGCGCCGGGTGCCACGAGGAGCAGCGGCTCGCGCATCGCGCGTACCGGCAGGTCCACCCCGACCGGCGCGACCAGGGCGGGGGACCACGGCCCGGCGGCGACCACGACGGTGGCCGCGGCGATGGCCGAGCCCTCGGCGAGGCGTACGCCGGTCACCCGGTCGCCGGAGGTCAGCAGCGAGGCGACAGGGCTGTGCTGCCGGATGCGGGCCCCCGCGCGCTTCGCCGCCAGGGCGAGCGCATGGCAGGTGAGGTACGCGTCCCCGTGGCCGCCGCGCGCCTCGTACGCGAAGCTCGCGAAGTCCTTCAGCTCCGCCGTCGGCCACATCGCCCCGGCGGCGTCGTGGTCCACGAGCCGCGTGTCGATGCCGAGCGCACGCTGCGCGGCCACGTTGGCCTCCAGCGCCCGGACGTTCTCGGGGCCCACGCCGACGAGGTATCCGCTCTGCCGGAACCCGATGTCCTGCCCCCATACCTCCTCGGCCTGTTCGAACAACTGGAGGCTCTGCCACGCCATCGCGGCCAGCGACGGGACGCCGTAGTGGCAGCGGACGACGCCGCTAGACTTGCCCGTGCCGCCGGAGCCGACGGTGTCCCGCTCCAGCACGAGCACGTCGCGGACGCCGCGTTGCGTGAGGGCCCACGCCACGGCCATGCCCTCGATGCCGCCGCCGATGACGACGACGTCGACGACGCAGCCGCCGACGAGACCGCGCAGACCGGCCAGTTCGGGTGTGCCGGACGGCCCGTTCACGGCGTCACCCCCGGGATCCACGACGTTCCGGCCAGCGGCACCCGGGCCATCGCGGCGGCCTCGACCGTCAGCGCCACCAGGTCCTCGGGCTCCAGGTGGTGGACGTCGGCCTTGCCGCAGGCGCGGGCCAGCATGGTGGTCTCCATGGTCAGCGCACGCAGGTAGTTCGCGACGCGGTCGGCGCCGATCTGCGGGTCCAGGCGCCGTTCGAGCGCCGGGTCCTGGGTCGCGATGCCGACCGGGCACAGGCCGGTGTGGCATCCGGTGCAGGAGCCGGGGGCGGCGGCGAGGGGCAGGTAGTCGCGGGTGACGTCGACCGGCGCACCGTCCTTGCCGACGTACGAAGGGGCGTTGCAGCCCAGGGCGATCAGCGACGCCACCCCGATCGACACCGCGTCGGCGCCGAGCGCGAGGGCCTTGGCGACGTCCGCGCCGGACCGGATGCCGCCGGAGACGACCAGCTGCACCTCGTCGAGGACGCCCATGTCGGCCAGCGCGTCCGAGGCCTGCCGCACCGCGGCCAGGGTCGGGATGCCGGTGTGCTCGATGAAGACGTCCTGGGTCGCGGCGGTGCCGCCCTGCATGCCGTCGACGACGACCACGTCGGCCCCCGCCGCGACGGCGAGCCGGACGTCGTGGTCGACACGTGTGGCCCCCAGCTTGACGAACACCGGGATGCGCCAGTCCGTGACCTCGCGCAGCTCCTCGATCTTGATGCGCAGGTCGTCGGGGCCCATCCAGTCCGGGTGGCGGCTCGCGCTGCGCTGGTCGACGCCCTCGGGCAGCGTGCGCATGGCGGCGACGCGCGGGCCGACCTTCTGGCCGAGCAGCATGCCGCCGCCGCCCGGCTTGGCGCCCTGGCCAAGCACGATCTCGACGGCGTCGGCGGCGCGCAGCGCGTCCGGATCGAATCCGTAGCGCGACGGAAGGCACTGGTAGACAAGGGTTTTGGAGGCCTGCCGCTCCTCCGGCGTCATCCCGCCGTCGCCGGTGGTGGTGGACGTTCCCACCGCGGTCGCCGCCCGGCCCAGGGCCTCCTTGGCGTTCGCCGACAGTGCGCCGAACGACATGCCCCCGATGGTGACGGGGATGTCCAGCACGATCGGTTCGGCGGCGTTGCGTCCGCCCAGCACCGTCCGCGTCACGCACGTCTCGCGGTAGCCCTCCAGCGGGTAGCGCGACGCCCCGGCCGTCAGCAGCGTCAGGTCGTCGAACGAGGGGACCGCGCGGCGTGATCCGAGGCCGCGGATGGCGTACCGGCCCAACTCGGCGCGCTGCCTGATCTCGTCGATGACCGACGGCGGGAAGGTGTGGTGGGCGGGAGGTGGAGGGTGGAGGGGAGTTGTCTCCATACCTGCTGGCTCCTGGAGAGGGGGTCGGTGAGGGACGGAGTTCTCGGTGCGGACGGCCGTTTCGCGGGCGGCCCACGATTCGCCTGCTACGTGGGGGAGTTCAGTAGGCGCCCGCGTGATGGGTGTCGAAGTGGTAGAGCTCCCGGGCCGAGGCGACCCGTGTGACGTTCTCCGGGTCGACGTGGTCGAGGCTGTGGGCCGCGACGAGGGCGCGGACCAAGGCGACGTCCTCGGCGCGGAGTTCCTCGATCCGGGCGTCCGTGCCGAGCGACTTGACGCGGCCGGCCACGTAGATGACGGCCTCGTAGAGCGAGTCGCCGAGGGCCGGGCCGGTGTTGCCGCCGACGAGCACGGTGCCGGCCTGGGCCATGAACGCGCAGTAGGCGCCCACGTCTCCGGAGACGACGACGGTGGCGCCCTTGAGGGATATCGCGGTGCGCAGCGAGCAGTCTCCCTCCACGACGACCGTGCCGCCGTGCGCGCTGGACGCGACGGACTGCCCGGCGTCGCCGAGCACGTGCACACTACCTGACATCAGGTTCTCGCCGACGCCCCATCCGGCGCGGCCGTGCACGGTCACCGTCGCGTGCTTGCCGAGCCCGCCGACGTAGTACCCGGTGGCGCCGTCGATGTCGACCGCGACCTCGGCGTCCAGTCCCACGGCGAGGTTGTGCCGGCCGCGCGGATTGACGACGCGGGCCCGGCCGCCGGGGGGCAGCGCCCGGAGCGCCTTGTTGACCTCGCGAAGGGTCAACTTGTCGCGGTCCAGCACGAGTTCGGAGTCGGTCAGGCGCTCCGACCCGGGCATCAGCGTGACCACAGGTGGACCTCCTCGGGGGCGGGCTCGAAGACGCGCGCGGTGTCGATGCCGGGCAGACCGGTGAGTGCGCGGTACTCGGAGGCGACGGCGACGTACGCCTCCGTCTCCGCGATCAGCAGCGGCTTGCCGCCGACGACGTCGCGAACGACGGCGAACTGGGTTGCGGTGGTGGCGAGCAGCGTGAAGAACCCGTCGAACGAGTCGCACACCTTGGCCAGAGCCTTCTCCAAGTTGCCGTCTTCCGCCAGGGATGAAGCGATGAAGTGGGCTGCCACTTCCGAGTCGTTGTCCGTTTTGAAGCGGACGCCGTCGCGTACCAGCGCGCGGCGGATGGTCGCGTGGTTGGCGAACGAGCCGTTGTGGACCAGGGCGAGGTCGCCACCGGGGGTGAAGGGGTGGCAGTGCGCGGCGGTCACGGCCGACTCCGTCGCCATGCGGGTGTGCGCCAGGCCCTGGTGGCCGGTGCGCCGGGTGAGGCCGATCGACGCCGCCACGTCGGGGGGCGCGCCGACCCCTTTGTAGACCGTGAAGTCACCTGCTGTGTATGCGGGTTCCCCGGGGCCCGTGACCGTGTCGCCGTAGAGTCCGATCCCGGTGGAGTCGGGTCCGCGTTCGGCGATCTGGCCGAGCATGTCGGACAGCAGGGTGCCCAGGTGGCCGTGGAGACCACGGTCGCGCAGGTGCAGGCCGACGATGCCGCACACGGATACCGCCTTTCCTCGGAGGGGACTTCGATGTGGGGGACTTCTGCGCAGGGGCTTCTAGTAGGGGCCTTCTACGTAGGGGACTTCGACGTGGGGGACTTCGACATGGGACTTCGACGTGGGACTTCGGCTCGGCCGTGGCGTCCCGGCGGTCAGAACGCGGTGAGATAGCGGTCGATCTCCCAGGGGGTGACCTGGGAATGCCAGGCCATGAACTCCTCGCGCTTGAGCCGCCCGTAGTACCCCGAGACCCGGGCGAGCGGGTCCGCGGCGTCGAGGGTGCCGCGGACGACGTCGTCCGCGGCCAGTGCCTCGGCGGCATGCAGGAGGGTCGGCGGCAGCGGCGGCGCCTGGTCCAGGGCGCGGCCGGGCGGGCCGGCGTCCAGGTTGCGGTTCAGGCCGTCGAGTCCGGCGCCGAGCAGGACCGCGATGGCGAGGTACGGGTTGGCCGCCCCGTCCACGGCCCGGACCTCGAAGCGGTCCTGGTCGGGTACGCGGATCAGATGGGTGCGGTCGTTGCCGCCGTAGCTCGCGGTGCGCGGCGCCCAGGTGGCGCCCGAGGCGGTGCTCGTCGCCCCCGTGCGCTTGTACGAGTTGACGGTCGGGGCGATCACCGACTGGAGGGCGGGCGCGTGTCGCAGGATCCCGGCGATGAAGCCGTACGCCGTGTCGGACAGGCCGAGCCCGCGCGTGTCGGAGGAGTCCGGGAAAGCCGGGTCGTCGCCCTCGTCCCACAACGACATGTGCAGGTGCAGGCCGGTGCGGTCGGTGAACGGCTTGGGCATGAACGTGGCCGTCATGCCCGCCGCTTCGGACAGGGCGTGGATCAGATAGCGGAAGGTGATGATCCGGTCGGCCGTCGTCAGCGCGTCCGCATGGGTGAAGTTCTGCTCGAACTGCCCGTTGGCGTCCTCGTGGTCGTTGGCGTAGTTGTCCCAGCCGAGTGCGTTGACGGCGTCCGAGATGCGGGTCAGATGGTCGTACATGCGGGTGAGCGCGCGGGCGTCGTAGCACGGCTGCGCGGACCGGTCGCGGGGATCGGCCGGGGACAGCGCGTCACCGTCCCGGGCGACCAGGAAGTACTCGGCCTCCGCGCCGACTTGCGCGGTGAATCCGGCGGCGGCGAGGCGTTCGAGCGCGGTACGCAGGATGACGCGCGGGGCGAACGGCCAGGGCTTGCCCTCGACGTACGGGTCGCAGTGGACCATCGCCAGGCCGGGCCGGACGAAGGGCAGCGGGGTGTACGACGCGGGGTCGGGGATCGCCATGACCTCGGGGTCGGCGGGAGTCTGCCCGAGCGCCCCCGCCGCGTAGCCCGCGAACCCGGCGCCTTCGCTCGCGAGGCGGTCGACACTGTGCGCGGGGACCAGCTTCGCGCACGGCTTGCCGGTGAGGTCGACGAACGTGGCGAGGACGAACCGCGCGCCGTCGGCCTTCACACGTTCCGGAAGCGAGGGCTCGGCCGCGTCAACGGGCGTATTCTGAACGGGAATCCGCCCCGGGGCGGGACCTGACGCGGGATCGGACACCGCATCGGTGGTGGTGCCGGGCGGGCGGTCGGGGGCCTGGCCGCGGGCCGCCTGGCGGGGATCCTGCCCGGCGCCGGCCGCCGGATGAGCCTGGGTGGTCATCGAGTCGCCGTCCCTCTGCTGGTTGTCCACTCACAGGAATCTCTGTCTTCCATGAGTAGACACGGCCGGAGTTTCGGGGCGTGGGCGTCAGCGTAACGGAGGCGTTACGTCCTGTGCACAAGATCGGCGCCCCGATGGCTCTGGCGGTCGTATCGTCCGACCACTACGGTCGCGCGCATGGATGCAGCAGCGACGGTCGACGAGTTCATCAAGGCGTGGGGTCGGCTCGACCCGGACGAGCTGGCGGGGTACTTCACCGAGGACGCGACCTACCACAACATCCCGATCATGCCGGTGACGGGACGTCAGGAGATCCGCGACTTCATCGCCGGATTCGTCGGGCCTTTCTCCGGTGCCGAGTTCACCGTCCACCACCAGGCGGTGCACGGCGACACGGTGCTCAACGAGCGCACGGACGTGTTCACGTTCCCGAACGGGAACACGCTGGAGATTCTCGTCATGGGCGTCTTCGAGCTGCGGGACGGCAAGATCCACGCCTGGCGCGACTACTTCGACCTCGCCGCGGTCACCAAGGCCCTGGCGGAGAACTCCGGCTGACCGCACGCGGATTCCGCGACCGCCGGAGTCGGACGCCTCGACGCACGAAGGCGGGGCCGGTGACTCCCTTGCCGGGAGGCCGGACCGCCCTTCGTGCGTGCGGGCGCGTACCTCGCCCGCTGGTTCACATCATCTGCTGCACGTCATCTGCTGCACGTCATATGCCTCAGTGCGCGCCGTGCATGCCGTGCACGACCGCGTGGCCCTTGCCGGCCGAGATCAGGGCCTTGTTGACGGGCGTGGTCACCACGAACGCCACCGCGAACGCGCCTGCCAGCGCGGCCCAGAAGAGGCCGTCGGCGAGGCCGGCGTCCATCGCGCCGGGTATGGCCATCATGAAGCCGTTGTCCATGACCTCCATGACGACGATCGACACGGTGTCCGCGGCGAGTGCGACCTTGACCATGGCGCGGAACGGGAGCCCGGCCTTGCGGATGCCGAACAGCGTCAGGCCGTAGCCGAACAGGAAGGCGAGTGCGACCGCGAGGGCGATGGTCTCGACGTCGCCCCAGCCGAGCGAGGTGCCGATCGCGAGACCGAGTACCTCGCCGATCGCGCAGCCGGTGAGGCAGTGGAGGGTCGCCAGCGCCGCCATCTTCCAACTCGCCGGACCGGCGTGACCGCCGTGCGCGTTGTGACCGTCGTGCGCGTGCGCGTTGTGGTCGTGTTCGGCGTGGCTGCCGTGGTCGTGTGTGCCGCCGTCGGCGCCGTGTCTGGAGGCGTCCTCGTCGTGATGTGCGTGCTCGTCGTGCGCGGCATGCCCTTCATGGCCGCGTGGTCGACGTGTGCGGCGTGGTGCTCGTGTGCGCCGTGTTCCGCGTGCCCCTGACCGTGTCCCTGGTGCGCACTGTCGCCGTCGTGGCCATGGTGCCGCTGCTGCGTCGGGTTGCCGCTCATCGAGAAGTCCGCCTGCCTTGTCGCCGGTCTGCCCGATACCCCGAAGGGGTATCGCCGTCGTCGCCAGGCCGACTACGAGATGATCTTGCTCGTCAACTACCCCCAGGGGGTTTGTGTTCCGCGGGTTTCGGCTAGTGGACGCGGCGTCCGGCGGGGTATGGGGTGGTTCGCTTGGTAGCGTGTGGCGCGCCCGCGAGGCGGCGCGGGATCCGGCCCCGAGACCGGGCGGCTGAGGGTGGAGAAGGACGATGGCTGCGGTCGACGGCGGCGGAACCGACACGGCGCCCCCCGGGGCGAGCCCGTCACCTCCGACGGACCGCGTCGTGGGCGTCCTGGAGCTGCTCGCGAGCCGCCCGGCGCACGCGTTCAGCCTCAGTGACATCGCCCGCGCGCTCGGCATGAGCAAGGCGACCTGCCACGCGGTCACCGCCAGCCTCGCCAACGCGGACTACCTGATCCGCAACCCCGTCGACAAGACGTTCACGCTCGGCCCCGCCCTGGTGGCGACCGGTCGGGCCGCGGAGTTGTCGTACCCGGCCGTGCACCTCGCGCAGGCGGAGGCCGTCGCCCTCGCCGACGAACTCGGCATGCAGGCCACCGCGGCGATCCGCAGCGAAGGCCACCTGGTGATCGTCGCCCACGCGGGCAGCGGACCCGATGCCGGAGCGGTGCGCATCGGCCGACGGATCCCGCTCGCGCCGCCCTTCGGCGGGGTCTTCGTGGCGTGGGCCCCCGAGCGTGTGATCGACGACTGGGCGTCCCGCACCGAGCGCCCGGCGCCGCGCGGGCCCCTGCTCGCGTCGCTCGGGGCGATCCGCGAACGCGGGTACAGCGTCGAGCGCCTGACCCCCGCGGGGGTGCGCCTGCGGCACGCGCTCGCGGAACTCAGCGACGACCCCCTGGCCGAGGGCCTCCAGCCGATGGTCATGGCGCTGCTGGCCGAACTGCGCCAGGCCGAGTACCTCCCGGGCGACCTCGCCGGTTCCGGCCGCCACCCGGTGAGCGCGCTGAGTGCCCCGGTGTTCGACGCGCGCGGCGGAACGCAGATGAACCTCTCCGTACAGCCCCATCGCGAGATGACCGCGCGCGAGATCGACCGCACCGGCCGCCGCCTCCTCAAGGCCTGCATCCGGGTCACCGCCGCGGTGGGCGGCAAGCCCCCGGCCTGATCCGGCCGTTCTCGCGGCCGTGGCCCGTGCCCCGCGGACCGCCGCGCGCGGCGTCGGGTACGCCCGTCCGCGCGGGTGTTAGGGAACGCGGAGGTTGGCCGGGGCGTTCCGTGGGAGAAGTGCCGGACGCCCGTCCCGGGGTACGCATCGTCGCGGGGTGCGGGGCGGCCGCTCGGTGGCCTCTGCGGCATCATTGCGGTCAATCCGGGTAACACTCGGATTCCGGACCGCGCGTGGTCCGGGGCGAGAATGCGGAGGTTCCCGCGATGAACACCACTTCGGTCGCCGCGCTGGTGACCGCCGTCGTGGGCCTGTCCGCGTGCGCGTGGACGTTCGTGCACGGCGCGCGCCAGAGCCGTATGACGGTGTGCGTTCTCGCGTCGATCGTCGTGTGCCTCTCCCTGGTCCTCCTGTCGATCGGGCAGGGACGCCTCGCCGCCTTGGACGCCGCGCTGGTGATCGGCACGCTCGGGCCGCTGGTGACGATCGTGGTCGCGGTACGCGGGCGAGGGCAGAACAGCCCGGTGGACGCGCCCGGTTCCCGGCCCGCCCCGCAGCCCGCCGCGGCGCGCTCGGCGCCCCCGCGCTCGGCCGCCCCGCGGCCGGTGCCGCCGGTGCCGCCCGTACCTCCGGGGCAGCCGGAAGCCCGCCCGGGCGGCGCACACAGCCGTCGCCGGCACGCGCGCTGAGCCGGGCGGGCAACCGCCGCCTCTCGGGAGATCAGCTCTCGGTGATCAGCTCGGAGATCAGCTCGGAGATCAGCCCGGGAGATCGGCCCGGGAGATCAGCCGGGATCGGGCTTGCGCAGGTAGAAGCTCACCGCCATCCACACCACCCCCGCCGACGCCGCGAGCGTCACCAGGACCAGGGCGAAGACCAGGAAGAACAGCGTGCCCGCGGTGAGCAGGGCCGCGAACACGATGCTCAGGACCAGGGCCAGCGCCCACACGCGCCGCCGCTCCCGGTGCCGGGCGGCCGCGGAGGCCGCCGAGGCCGCGAACGGGAAGTCGGGAGCCTCCGCGCACTCGTCGGGCGCGGCGGACCCCTCCGGAGCGGACCCCTCGGCCGGGCCGTCGTCGGCGGAACCCCGGCGGCGCAGCGGCCGGCGGCCGGTCCGCGGGACCCGCATCCGGCGCATCGCGCGGTCCAGATCGCGGTCTTTCCGCAGCTCGGCCTCTATCAGTTCGAGCGCCCGCCGCTCTGCGGGTGTCAGGCGGACGTCATCCATACCGATCGCCCCCTCATGCCTCGTCGCATGCGTACCGACCGGGTACGCGCCCAAACAAGCAGGTAGGTCCGCGTCGGCCGTACCTTGAGATTCCCCGGGTAGCGCGCCGCGACACCTGACTTGTGCCCGCGGAGATCCGCCGTACGGGCCCGGCAAGATCAGGAACGCGGGGGCCTCGCCGCCGAGGTGCCCGGATGCCCCGGTAGGGTGGCGCGATATGGCCGACCGAACCACCGAACAGCCCGAGCGCGGCAGCAACGGCTCAGCGGACGCGCCGGTGGTGCCCGCCGAGCTCCAGGACCTGCGGGACAGCATCGACAACATCGACGCGGCGCTGGTGCACCTGCTCGCCGAACGGTTCAAGTGCACCAAGCGCGTGGGCGTGCTGAAGGCGGCGTACGACCTGCCGCCCGCCGACCCGGCGCGCGAGGCGGTGCAGATCCAGCGGCTGCGCTCGCTCGCGGCGGGTGCGAAGCTCGACCCGGATTTCGCGGAGAAGTTCCTGAACTTCCTCATCGCCGAAGTCATCCACCACCACACGTCGATTCCGCGTTCCTGAGTCGCTCCCAACTGTCCGGCTCAGTCGGAAGCGATCGGCGATGCGGTCTCTTTTGAACGTCTGACAACCCGTCAGGGGTGAAGGCCCCACGGGTTATTCGTGCATACGGGCGAATTGGTGATCTTCCCGTTGCCCCCGTGGGGGGTCGCGCGTTGATGTCGGTGGAACTCCGGTTCCACCGCCATTCGAACGATGGGAATCAACTCAGTGAACGAGTTCGCCAAGAAGACCGTGGTGACTGCCGCCATGGTCGGCAGCGCATTCGCCTTCGGTGGGGGGACGGCTTTCGCCTCCTCCGCCGCCGACGGCGCGGCCGTCGGTTCTCCCGGTGTGCTCTCCGGCAACCTGATCCAGGTTCCGGTGCACGTGCCCGTCAACCTGTGCGGTAACACCGTCAGCGTCATCGGTGCGCTCAACCCGGCCTTCGGCAACACCTGCATCAACGGCGAGGGCCAGATCAAGCCCCCGCCGCCGATGCCGCCGCACAACCCGCCGCACAAGCCCCCGCACAACCCGCCGCACGAGCCCCCGCACTGCCCGCCGCAGGGTCCGCCGAGCCACCCGCCGGCCTGCCCGCCGGAGCACAAGCCGCCGGTCACCCCGCCGCACAAGCCCCCGGTGACCCCGCCGCACAAGCCGCCGGTCACGCACCCCCCGGTCACCCCGCCGCACAAGCCGCACGTGCCGGTCGAGGAGTGCCCGGAGGAGGAGTGCCCGTGCCCCGAGATCCAGGTCGTGCACGAGGTGACGGACGCGGTCACCATCTGACCCTCCCGGGTCGTGGTCGACCCCCGTCATCCGGCGAGATCCGGGTGAACGGGCAGCAGTACTGACACAACGATATGTAAGCCCGAGGCCCCGAACACCCTTGCGGTGTACGGGGCCTCGGGTCGTTACGGGGCAGTGCCGGGTCGTGTCGGGCAGTGCCGAGTCGTGTTGGCTCGGCTGGGGTCGCGCCGGGCGGCCTACTCGCCGGAACTCAGCCGCGGCTGCCGCGGATCAGCGTGCCGGGCAGCTCGCCCGTGTGCTCGCCCTCGCGGAACGTGACGCGGCCCGCGACGGCGGTGGCGATGTAGCCGTCGGCGCGCTGGATCAGCCGCGGGCAGTCGCCCGGCAGGTCGTACAGCACCTCGGGCGGGTGGGTGCGCAGCCGCTCCAGGTCGATGACGTTGAGGTCGGCGCGCATCCCGGGGGCGAGGCGGCCGCGGTCGCGCAGGCCGTAGAGCGCGGCCGTGTCCGACGTCATCTTCTTGACGGCGAGTTCGATCGGCAGCCGCTCGCCGCGTGAGCGGTCGCGCGCCCAGTGGGTCAGCATCGTCGTGGTCATGCTGGCGTCGCAGATGGTCGCGCAGTGCGCGCCCGCGTCGCCGAGGCCGAACACCGAGCGCGGGTGCAGCAGCATCTCGCGCACCGGTTCGAGGCTGCCGTCCGCGTAGTTCAGGATCGGGATCATGAACATGCGGCGCCCGTCGCGCTCCAGCATCAGGTCGTACAGCACCGCGTCGGGCTCGCGGCCCTCGCGCTTCGCCCGCGCGACGACGCTGTCCTCGTAGGCCGGTTCGTAGTCCACGTCGTCGCCGATCGGCACGATGCGGTCGCCGAACGCACTGAGCAGCGAGGACTGGGCGCCGCTCTCGCCCAGGATCGCGTCGCGGACCTGCGCGGTGCGCAGGCGCGCCACCCGCTCGGGCATCGGCAGCGCGGCGAGCGCGTCGAACGTCGGTCGGCCGCGCAGCGGGTGGTACGTGGTCTCCAGGCTGAAGATGAGGCCCGTCGCCCGCCCGGCGACCTGCATCCACACCTCGGCCCCGGCGTCCGCGGCGGCCTGCGTCTCGGCGAGCAGGTCGCGGTAGAGGGCGGGCGACGCGTTGGACTGCGTCATGCCGTACGCCACCGGCCGGCCGGTCGCCGCCGCGAGCCGCCGCATCCACGCCACCTCGCGCGAAGCGGCCAGGTCGTCCTCGCCCGCGACCCCGGCCGGCGCCACCTCGAACACGCCGTGCCCGGCCTCGCGCAGCGCGGCGCCGATGCCGAACAACTCGTCCTCGGCGGCGTACGTGCCCGGCACCGGCTCGCCGTCGATCGCCCGGTGCATGATCGTGCGCGAGGTCGTGAAGCCGAGCGCGCCCGCGTCCATCGCCTCCCGGACGATCGCGGCCATCGCGGCGATGTCCTCGGGCGTCGCGGGCTCGTTGCGCGCGCCGCGCTCGCCCATGACGTAGGTGCGGACCGGGCCGTGCGAGATCTGCGTGCCGACGTCCATCACGATGCGCCGGGTCGCCAGGTAGTCGAGGTACTCGGGGAAGGACTCCCAGTGCCACTGCATGCCCTCGTGCAGCGCGGTGCCGGGGATGTCCTCGACGCCCTCCATCAGTTCGATGAGCCGGCGCCGTTCGTCGGGGCGGCAGGGGGCGAAGCCCACCCCGCAGTTGCCGGTGACCACGGTCGTGACGCCGTGCCAGCACGCGGGCGTCAGCAGGTCGTCCCAGGTGACCTGTCCGTCGAAGTGCGTGTGGATGTCGACCCATCCCGGCGTGACCAGCGCGCCGTCGGCGTCGATCTCGGTGCGTCCGGCGCCGATTCCGGACCGGTCGCCGACCGCGACGACGCGGCCGTCGCGCACCGCGACGTCGGCCGTACGCGCTGTCGCGCCCGTCCCGTCCACCACCGTGCCGCCGCGGATCACCAGGTCGTGCATGGGGAGCCCTCCCGCCGTACGCAAAGCTTGTGATGAAACCTCATTAACCGATGGTCCGCAGTGAAGCAGCACGGCCTTGCGATGTCGATGCCCGCGGGGCCTTGGGGCGGTCCCGAATACCGCGCGGAATGCCCGCGGCATAAAGCCGGGGCCGGTAGGGTTTTGGGGTAAGCACGGACAGTAGCGGGACGGTAGGGAGCACGCATGACGCAGGCAGCGTCGCCCGACATCGTGATGGTCGAGCTCGTCGACGCGGACGGCAACACGATCGGGCTCGCGGAGAAGCTCGCGGCCCACCAGCCGCCCGGACAACTGCACCGCGCTTTCTCGGTGTTCCTGCTCGGCGAGGCCGGCGGACCGGACGCGGGCTCCGTGCTGATGCAGCGCCGGGCGCTCACGAAGTACCACTCGCCCGGCCGTTGGTCGAACACGTGCTGCAGCCACCCGTTCCCCGGCGAGGCCCCGGCGGACGCCGTCGCCCGCCGGGTGGGCGAGGAACTGGGCGTCAAGCCCGCCGTGTTGATCCCCGCCGGGCTGGTCACGTACGACGTGACCGACGAGGTCTCCGGCCTCGTGGAGAAGGAGTTCAACCACCTCTTCGTGGGCCGGGTCGGCAGCGAGCTGGGGCTGAACCCGGAGGAGGTGGGCGAGGTCGCGTACGTCCCGCTCGCCGAACTCGACGCCTGGCTCGCCGAACACGACCACACCGCATGGCTCGACGCGGTCCTCGGCACGGCCCGCCCCGCGCTGGAGGACCTCGCGAACAGCCGCTGAGCGCCCGCGCGGCAGGCGAACGGCAGGCGCGCAGCAAGCGAAGGGGCGTGAGCCAGGGCACTTGCCCGGGTTTCACGCCCCTCGTCACGTCTCGCACGGCCCACCCGCGACCCCGGGCCGCCGTGCGCGCCGCGCGCATTTCGCGAGTGTGAGCAAACCCTTTCGTGTGAACCCCGGGAACGCTGGGCACGGGCGCCTCGTCTTGGTAGAAAAGTGCGGACAGGGGTCCCTCGGTGCCCAGGGCGGAAGGCGGCAGCGACGTGATGCACGGGTTCGTGCTTGCGCTCTTCGCGGCGACAATCCTCGTGACCGCGCCTTTGGTGCTGGACCGCGCCGAAGCGGCCGGGTTCAGTCCCCGTCTCGTGCAGCAGGGCTGGCGCGCGGCCGCGGGCGGCGCACTGGTCTCCCTGGCCCTCGCCGTGCCGGTGTTCACCACCGACCTGTGGACCGCCCCCGCCCGGGCGATGGGCATCGCGCCCGGCCTCGGCTTCGTCGACGTGCCGCTCGCGGTGCAGGTCGCCGTCGCGTGCGCGGTCCTGCTCGGCGTGGCCGCCGGCTGGCGGCGCGGGGGACCGGTCGTGCGCGACTACCGCCGCGCGCTCCGCGTACAGCTCGACCGCCTCGAAGCCACCAGCCCGGTCCTGGACGAGGTCGAGCGCGGCCACCCCCGCCTCGTGATCGTCGAGGACGCGCAGCCGCGGCTCGTCCTGCTGCCCTCGCGCCCGCCGCGGGTCGAGGTCACCACGCGGGCGCTCGACCTGCTCGAGCCCGAGGAGCTGAACGCGGTCCTCACCCACATGTCCGGCCACCTGCGCCGCCGCGACGCGCTGTGGATGACCGCGTCGGAGACGATGGCCGAGGCGTACCCCCGCGTGGGCTTCTTCGTCCGCTGGGCCGACCACAGCGCGGCACTCGCCGAGAAGGGCGCCGACGCCGACGTGCACGGGCCCATCGCCCGGTCCAACCTGCGCCGCGCGCTGGCCAAGCTCTCCGGCCCGGGCCAGGCCAACGGCCCGTTCTGCCCCTGCTTCGCCTGGCCGCAGCAGCGCCAGGAGGAGCTGACGGTGCGTCGGCCGGGCACCCCCCGGACCCCGTACGCCGTCGTGGCCCTCCGCGCCCTGACCGCCGCGGCCCTGCTGGTCCCCACCCTCGTCGTGGCGTCCCCGCACTTCATGTACATCTGACGCGGGCACCCGACGCCGCACCCCACGCGGGCACCTGACGCGGACTGCCTTCGGGACGCGGCGAATTCCCGCACGGCCGACCTCCGTGAAGCGCCGATCCCGCGTGTTCGCCCGGACCCCGTACGTCCGTCGACCGCCGCCGGACCGGCCCGATCCCGGTCGCCGCAACGGACGCGGCGGGCGGGGCGGTGGTGGTGCTTTGGAACCCGGTGCGGTACGTCTAGGGGCGACAGCCCAGGCCAGGGGTGTTTTCGCGGAGGTGGGAATGAACGACGACAGCCCCTGGAAGGCCCGCATGCGGTCCTGGTTCGCGTCGGACGCGCGCCACGACGCGGCTCGCGGCGCGGCCCTGGACGACCTCGCCGAGATGCTGCTGGCGGCCCGCCGGCCCCTGGTGCTGGCCGGCTCCGGAGTGGTCGCGGACGACGCCGTACCAGGGCTGCGGGCACTGGCCGCCGAGGCCCGCATCGGGGTCTACAACACCTGGCGGGCCAAGGGGGTGCTGCCGTGGGACAGCGACTACCACCTCGGCACGATCGGCCTCCAGGAGCACGACCTGGCGCTGTGCGCGCTGGAGACGTACGACCTGATCCTGACCACCGGCCTCGTCGACGGCGAGCCCCCGGCCCTGCCCGACGGACTGCCGGTGGTGTCGTGCGCGGTCGGCGACCTGGAGATCCTCGCCGTGCGCTGCGCCCACCGGACCGGCCAGGAGACCGTCGAGGCGCCGCTGCGCGAGCGCCTCGCCGCCGTCGTGCAGAAGGCCTGGGGAGGCGCCACGCCGCCGCTGGCGCCCACCCTGATAACCCGCCAGTACGCCCTTCTGCTGGGCGAGCGCGGCATGGTCGCCGCCGACGCCGGGACCGCGGGCTTCTACCTCGGGCGGACCTTCCCGACGCTGCGCCCCCGGACCGTCGAACTTCCGGCCGTCCCCGCCGCCGGGTTCGCCGCCTCCGCGGTCGCCGCGCGGCGTACCGCCGAGCCTGACCTGCCCGCGCTCGCGCTCGTCGACGGGGACCGCCCGGACGCGGCGACCGAGGCCGCGGTGGCCGAGGCCGCGGCGCGCGGCATCGCCGTCCCGGTGGTGTGCTGGGCACCGGACGGGCCGCAGGTCGGCATCGAGGAGCACCTGCACGATGTGCGCAAGGCGGTCGCCGCCGAGGAGCCGAGCGTCGTGGTCGTCGGGTACGACCCGGGGCAACTCGCCGACCTCGAACATGTGGCGGGTCACATCACCGCCTGGTGAGCACTAGGGCTTTGTACGCAAACTTTATAAGGTTAGAGCGCGCACGCCCCGTCGCACCCGTCCCGGGCACCGCCGCGCTGTGCCCGCTGTCGAGGAGGAGGAACCGGTGGACGACTCCGACGTGAACGAGATCGTGGCCTCGGTACGCCGCTTCATCCGCGAGAAGGTGGTGCCGCTCGAGGCGCGCATCGACGAGACCGACACGATCCCCGAGGACCTGCGCGCCGCGGCCGCCGCGATGGGGCTCTACGGCTTCGCGATCCCCGAGGAGTACGGGGGCCTCGGCCTGACGATGAGCCAGGAAGTCTCCCTGGTCATGGAGTTGGGCTGGACCACCCCCGCCTTCCGGTCGATGTTCGGCACCAACAACGGCATCGCCGGGCACGTCCTGCTGGAGGGCGCCACCGAGGAGCAGAAGAAGCTCCACCTCCCGCGGCTCGCGAGCGGCGAGTGGACCGCGGCGTTCGCCCTCACCGAGGCGGAGGCCGGGTCCGACCCCGGTGACCTGCGCACGAGCGCGCGGCGCGGGGCCGACGGCGGGTGGGTGCTCAACGGCGCCAAGCGGTTCATCACCAACGCCCCGGTGGCGGACGTCTTCATGGTCTTCGCCCGGGACGCCGGCAACCCGGGCCGCGGGGCCGACGGGATCTCGGCGTTCCTCGTCCCCGCCGACACCCCCGGCCTCACGGTCGGCCCGCGCGACCACAAGATGGGCCAGCAGGGAGCCTGGACCGCCGAGGTGTTCCTCGACGACGTCGCCGTCCCCGACGCCGCGCTGATCGGCGGGGACGCCGGCCTCGGCCAGGGCTACCGCACCGCGATGCGCTGCCTCGCGCACGGCCGCCTGCACATCGCCGCCCTGTGCGTGGGACTCGCGCAGCGCCTGCTGGAGGAGACCGTCGGGTACGCCAAGTCCCGCAGCCAGTCCGGGCACCCCATAGCCGAGTTCCAGCTCATCCAGGGCCTGATCGCGGACTCGCAGACCGACGTGTACGCGGGACGCGCCATGGTCGTCGCGGCGGCGGGGGAGTTCGACCGCCGCGAGGACCTGCGCATGGCGCCGTCGTGCGCGAAGTACTTCTGCAGCGAGATGGTCGGACGCGTCGCCGACCGCGCGGTACAGGTGCACGGCGGTGCCGGCTACATGCGCGGCGTCCCGGTCGAGCGGTTCTACCGCGACGCCCGGCTCTTCCGCATCTACGAAGGCACCAGCCAGATCCAGCAGATCGTCATCGCCAAGCAGTCGCTCGCCCGCGACGGCAGGCCATAGGGAGGGGCAGCAGGCATGCACACGAGCTTCTGGGCGGCGATTGCCGCGCGGGCGGACGCGACACCCGACACCGAGATGATGGCCGACGAACGCGGTCGGCGGATGACGTACGGCCAGTACCGCGACGCCGCCGAGAAGTTCGCGGCGCACCTGGCCGAGCGCGGGGTCGGCGAGGGCACCGTCGTGACGTGGCAGCTTCCGACCTGGATGGAATCGGTCGTCGTCGTGGGCGCGCTCGCCCGGCTCGGCGCGGTGCAGAACCCCGTCATGCCGATCTACCGCGAGCGCGAACTCGCCTTCGTCACCGACCAGGCGGCGTCCCGGCTGCTCATCGTGCCGCCGGTGTGGCGCGGGTTCGACTACCCGGCGATGGCCGAGGCCGTCGCGGCGCGCAATCCGGCGCTGGACGTCATGGTCCTCGACGGCGCGGCGCCCGGCGGCCCGGACGCGGACGGTGCCGCAGCGTTCACGGGCGCGGCTCCCGACCTCGCGCTGCCCGCGGGCGACCCGGACCGGCTCCCGCCGCCCCCGGCGATTCCGGACGGCCCGGAACAGGCGCCCGTGCGCTGGTACTTCTACACCTCGGGAACCACCGCCGACCCGAAGGGCGCCCGGCACACCGACGCCACCGTCATGGCCGGGGGCACCGGCATGTCGGAGCGGATCGCCTGCGTGCCGGGCGACCGCGTGGGCCTGGTCTTCCCGTTCGCGCACATCGGCGGCTGTACGACCTGGCTCACGTCGTCGGTGGTGTTCGGCGTCACGATGATCCTCACCGAGGCCTTCGACCCGGCCGCCACGGTCGAGTTGCTGCGCCGCGAAGGGGTGACCCTGGCGGGCGCCGGCACGGTGTTCCACCAGACGTACCTCGCCGCGCAGCGCCGCGACCCGGGGACGCCGCTGTTTCCCGCGGTCCGCTGCTTCCCCGGCGGTGCCGCCCCCAAGCCGCCGGGCCTGCACGCGCAGATGAAGAAGGAGCTCGGCGGCGTCGGCATCGTGGCGGGCTGGGGCCTCACCGAGGCGCCGATCCTGACCATGGCCGGCGTGGAGGACCCGGACGACGCGCTCTCCGCCGCCGAGGGACGCCCCACCAACGGCGTGCGGCTGCGCGTCGTCGCTCCCGACGGCTCGGACGCCGCGCCCGGAAGCGAGGGTGAACTGCGGGCCAAGGGACCGCAGTTGATGCTCGGATACCTCGACTCCTCGTTGGACGCCGAGGCGTTCGACGAGGAGGGCTGGTTCCGGACCGGCGACCTCGGCCGGGTCGACGACGCCGGCAACGTCTACATCACCGGCCGCCTCAAGGACGTCATCATCCGCAAGGGCGAGACCATCAGCGCCAAGGAGGTCGAGGACCTGCTGAGCGGGCACCCGGACATCGCCGAGGTGGCGGTCATCGGCCTCCCCGACCCGGTGACCGGCGAACGCGCGTGCGCGGTGGTCGTGGCGGCCGACCCCGAAGCCCCGCCGACGCTGGACGCGCTGGGCGAATACCTGCGCGGGCAGGGCCTGATGGTGCAGAAGCTCCCCGAACGCCTTGAAGTCGTCGGCACGTTGCCCCGCAACCCGGCAGGCAAGGTACTCAAGAAGGACCTCAAGGCGCGGTACGCCTGACGTGGCGGTCCGGGGCCGGAGACGGCCTCGGACCTGTCCGCCGGTCCTGTGCGCCGGTTCTGCCCGCACGGACTTGCATTGCGGACCGGACCGTCAGCCCGGTCCCGACTTCCGCAGGATCGCGTCCACGAAGTCCGCGACCGTCGCCGGGCCGGCGGACCCGTAGTTGAGGTGGCTCCCGTCCGCCCATCCGCCGAGCATCGTGCCCTCGGCGCCGTCGATCGGGCTGACGGTGTGCTCCAGCGTGAAGTACCGGCAGACGTCGGCGCCCGGGGCGCGGACGATCGCGGCGAAGTACGCCTCGGCGGGTGCGGTGGGCGGCGGCAGCGTGACCACCAGCATGCGGTGGCCGTCCCGTTCCACCACCTGCCCGGCGAGTCCGGTCCGGTCGAGGCGTGCGTCCTCCGGCAGGGACTCGCCGTAGCCGTCCCAGATGGCGGCGAGTGCGGCGTCGTACCCGCGCGGCGGCGGTTCGTCGAGCAGTCGGGGCCCCACGGTGGTGGCCATCTGCGCGAGGATCCCGTGGGCGAACCCGTAGTGGTGCTGCCGCAATTCGTGCATGCCGCTCCTCTCCGACCCGGCCGGTACCGGAATTTCCCCACCCTACGGGCGCGCGCCTTCCGGCGCCCGGACGCGGCCGAGGCCGACGTACTCCGCTGCCGCAAAGGCCCCGACCACCACCGCGCCGGAGAGCATGAACACGCTGCCCCGGCCGGTGACCGGGACCAGGTCGACGAAGGCCAGCACCACCATTGCCGCGCTCGACGCCGCGTTGCACGCGACGACCAGCACCGCGAGCGGTACCGGGATCGCCGGGTACCCGGTGATCAGGGCGAGCGCGAGGGCCCCGCCGAGCATCGCGACGCCGAACGGGACCGACCACGCGAGCGGCAGCCCCAGCGGGCCGTCGATCAGCGATCCGAGGGTGAGCAGGAACACGCCGAACGCCCCGGCGGCCCATGCGTCCAGCCGGATGGCGGTGCGCAGCAGCGCGTCGGCGGGGTACGCGGCAGGGTCCGCGGGGTGCGGCGCCGGGTCGGCGTCCCGCGCGATCGGGGAGATGTGCGGTGTCTCGTTGGCGGTGGCCGGCGTGCCGGCGACGGTGCGTGTCATGGCCTGCTCCTCCGTTTCGGCCGCCCGTCCGGTCCCGTCCGGTCCCGGCCGGTTCCCTCCCGGCCGGTGCCGGCCTCGCCGCCCGGTGGCGGGCGGTGGCGGGGCGGTGCCACGACCGTGCCACCGCCCCGCGCCGCAACTCAATGACCTCTGAGGTCATGGCCGCCATGACCGCGTCCGGACTACCCTCGCGATCATGGAGACCGCGCCGACGACCCGGGTGGGGGGCCTGCTGCGCGAATGGCGGCAGCGCCGCAGGCTCAGCCAGCTCGACCTGTCCTTGCTGGCCGACACGTCGGCACGGCACCTGTCGTACATGGAGACCGGCCGCGCGCTGCCCAGCCGGTCGATGATCCTGCGGCTGTCCGAGGCACTGGACGTCCCGTTGCGGGAGCGCAACGTGCTCCTGATGGCCGCCGACTACGCCCCGGCGTACCGCGAGAGCAGCCTCGACGACGAGGACATGGCGGCGATCCGCGCCGCGCTCGACATGATGATGAAGGCGCACGAGCCGTATCCCGCCGTCGTGGTGGACCGGCTGTGGAACCTGGTGGCCGGGAACGGGGCACTCGGGGTGCTCATGGACGGCATCCCCGACCACCTCCTGGCCCCGGCGCCCAACGTGTTCCGGCTGATCCTGCACCCGGAGGGGCTCGCGGCCCGGCTCGCCAACCTCGACCAGGTGCGCGTCCTCACGCTGACCCGGCTGCGGCGCCAGGTGGAGGCGACCGGCGACGCCGAACTGCGCGCGCTGTACGAGGAGGTCGGCGGCTACCCCGATCCCGCCCCGCCGGCCTACCCGCCCGACGGGGCCGCGCCGCTCCATCCGGACGCGGGTTGGCCGGACACCCCCGCCGCCCGGCCGAGCCCGATCCAGGTGCCGATCCGGGTGCGGACGCCCGTCGGCGTGCTCTCGATGTTCGGCACCATGACCACCTTCGGGACACCCGCCGACGTCACGCTGTCCGAGCTGGCGATCGAACTCTTCTACCCGCTGGACCAGTTCACCGCCGACGTGCTGTGCGCGCGGGCGGCGCAGCCGCACTGAGCCCCGGTGCCTGGTGCCCCGGTGCCCGATGCCCCGGTCAGGCGCGCCGCGTCCCCGTGTCGCGGGCCGCCTGCGCGAACGCGCGTACCAGCGGGCCTTCGCCCGCGCTGCGCCACACCAGCGCCCACCGCAACTCCGGGGCGTCGTGGATCGGGATGTACGCGATGTCCTCGCGCGCGAAGTACTTCGGCGCGTGCGCGGGCACCGGCGACATGCCCAGCCCCGCCGCGATGTTGGCCAGCGTCTCGTGCACGGTGGCGACCTCCGGCCCGCGCGGGATCGGCTTGCCGCTCGGCGTCACGCGCGGGTTGATCGCCTCCTCCCAGTAGGCCGGGATGTTGCTGACGGCCTGGAACACCGGCCCCTCGGCGAGGTCTTCGAGGGACACGGTGTCGCGCTTGGCGAGGTGGTGGCGGGACGACACCGCCAGCACGAGCGGTTCGGTGACCACGACCGGACCCACCGTCAGGTCCGGCTCCTCCACCGGCAGCCACACCAACTGCACATCGACCGCCCCGGACCGCAGCGGTCCGAACGGGTCGCCGATCTGCGCCTCGCGGATCTGCAGACGGCACTCCGGGTGGCGCTCGCGGAACGTGTCGGTCACCGCGTGGATCTCGTGCAGCATCGCGTCCATGATCCCCAGGCGCAGCAGGCCGGTCAGCCCCTTCGCCGCCGAACTCGCCCGGGCTATGCCCTCGTTGATGAGGCGGTAGCCCTCGGCCAGGTCGTCGCGGAGCCGGGCGCCGATCGGGGTGAGCGTCACGGTGCGGCTCGTACGCTCGAACAGCGGCGCGCCGATGCGGCGTTCCTGGAGTTTGACGGCCTGGCTCACGCGTGCCCGGGAGACCAGCAGGCGGTCCGCGGTCCGGCCGAAGTGGAGTTCCTCGGCGAGCGTCAGAAATATCTCGATGTCGCGCAGCTCCACGTGCCCCGCCCCGCCTTCCGTGACCGCCTCGGACCGTGACCGGTAACCCCATCGGTAACCCCTGAGTTAACCAAGGTTGCGGTCCTCGCCGTTGTTCCGGGACGCCGTACCGCGCATCTTGGATGACACGCGCAGTCGCCGTGATCACCGCAGTCCCCGCAGTCATCGCGCGCACCGCAGCCACGTCGAAAGCCACCTCGAACACACCCCAAGGAGTCGGCCATGCCCGCAAGCGCCGTCGTGACCGGAGCGGACCAGGGGATCGGCCGCGCTGTCGTACGCGGCCTGCGGCAGCGCCTGGCTCCCGGGGCGGTGGTGCACGAGGCGGTCGCGGACGACATACGCGATGACGCCGCCGCCCGGGCGCTGGCCGCGTCCGCGGCCGCCGACGGCGGGGGAGGCGTCGACATCGTGATCGTGCACACGGCCGGGGACGTCGCCCCCGGCCTGCGGATGGCCGACCAGGTCCGCGACTACGTCGAGGCGAACAACCACGGCGTGCACCGCGCGATGACCGCGTTCGCGCCCGTTCTGCGCGACGGCGCGCGCTTCGTCGTGGTGAGCGGCGCGCTCGGCGCGCTCGACCACCTGCCGCAGGGCCTGCGCGACCGGTTCGACGACCCGGACGCCGGCCTGCCGCACCTCGCACGCGTATTGGACGCGTACGTCGCCGCCGTCGAGAACGGCACTGCCGCCGACCAGGGCTGGCCCGCGTGGATCGAGGTCGCGTCGCGTGTCGCCCAGGTCGCGGCGGTACGCGCGTTCGCCCGCACGGTCGCCGTCGGCCCGCGGCACGGAGTGCTCGTCAACGCCGTCGCCCCCGGCCCCGACGACCCCGCCGAGGACGTCCTGCACGCCGCCACCCTCCCGGCCGCCGCCCGCCCCGCCGGCACCCGCACGTCGCACGGCAGCCTCATCGTCGGCCGGACCCCCGTCCCTTTCACGCGGACGCGCGCCGCCGGACATTCTGTCAACAGCCGATGATTTGTCGTCCGAAAGTGCGGACAAAGTACGTGCTCACCTGCCAGAATCGGCAACTGACGGGGTGTCAGATAGGACGCGGCTGCCGCGTGCCGAGGGAGCTGGACACAACGTGCCACGGCAGTCTGCGGGATCCGGAGCGGGCGCGGCGCATGCCGCCGTGGGCCGCGTGCGGAAGTCCGGCGAACGCGCCGACCCCCGGCTGTTCGCGGCGCTCGTGCTGGCCACCATGGCCTACTCGCAGCTCCAGGCGATGGTCGGGCCCGCGGTGCCGACCCTCCAGCGCGAGCTGAACGCGGACACCAGCGAACTCGCCTGGATGATGAACTCCTTCATCCTGTCCGCGGCCGTCGCCACGCCGCTCGCGGGACGGCTGGGCGACATGTTCGGGCACCGCCGCGTGCTGCTCGCCGTGCTGGGGGTGCTCGCCGCCGGGACCGCGCTGTGCGGGCTGGCGACGACGCTGCCCACCCTCGTGGTCGGCCGGGTCATCGCGGGGCTCGGCGGCGCGGTGTTCCCGCTGTCGTTCGCGATCGTGCGCGACGCGTTCCCGGCCGGGCGGGTGGCGCCGACGATCGGACTGCTCTCCGCGCTCACCGGGGTGGGCGGGGGCGTGGGCATCGTGGCGGCCGGGCCGATCGTGACGCACATGTCGTACCACTGGCTCTTCTGGTTCCCGCTGGTGCTGATCGTCGCCGCCCTCGCCGCCGCGGTCGCCTGGGTCCCGCGGTCGGCGCCGGGGGAGCCGGGACCGGTGGACTGGATCGGTGCGCTGCTGCTCTCCGGCACCCTGGTGAGCCTGCTGCTCGCGCTCACCAAGGCCGGGCAGTGGGGCTGGGGATCGGCCAGGTTCCTCGGGCTGCTCGCCGCGTCCGTGGTGTTCGGCCTGTGCTGGGCGGCGGCCGCCGGGCGCAGTCCGGCCCCGCTGATCGACCTCGGCACGATGCGGCTGCGCGCGGTCTGGACGGCGAATGCCGCGGCCGTGCTCTCCGGCGTCACGATGTCGACGAGCATGTTCCTGCTGCCGCAACTGGCCGCGCTGCCGGAGTCCACCGGGTTCGGCATGGGGCTCAGCGCCACGAAGGCGGGGCTGTTCATCCTGCCGCAGTCGTTCACCATCCTGATCGCGGGTGTCGTCGGCGGACGCGTCGGAGCGCGGTACGGCTCGCGGCTGGTTCTCTCCGGCGGCACCGCGCTCGCCGCCGCCGGCATGGGCATGCTCGGCCTGTGGCACGCCGCGGTGTGGCAGGCGCTGCTCGGCAGCGCCGTCGTCGGATTCGGCGTGGGGTTGTTGCAGACGGCTCTGGCCAACGTGGTCGTGGCGGCCGTACCGGCGAGCCAGACCGCGGCCGCGACCGGCGCGAACACCGTCGCGCGCAACATCGGCATGACGCTCGGCGCGCAACAGGCCGCGACCGTGCTGGCGGCGGGGGCGCACGGGACGCCCGGTCCCACCCAGTTCGCCGTCGCCTGCGGCATCGCGGTCGGGGCGGGCGTGCTGGCGACGGCGATATCGCTGCTGGCGCCGGGCCGGCAGAAGGAGGCGGCGCCGCAGCCCGCGGCCTCCGCGGCGTAGCACGGTCCCGCGTACCCGCCCCGCGATGCGCCCAAATGAGCGTACGCCCGGCCCGTCACGGCGGGCCGTCCCGGAACTCGATGCCTGATATGCCGATAATCATCCTGTTTTCGCCACGGGCCTGACACCGGCAGCCGGTGTGCGAGGCCGCGGCACCAGGCCGCCCGGCGCGTACGCCGGCGCGGGAGTCGGCGTCGGAGGAACCGCGTGTCCACCTACCTGTACCGGCTCGGCCGCTGGGCGTTCCGGCGCCGCCGCTGGGTCCTCGGCTTCTGGCTCGCGGTGCTGGTGGCCGCCATCGTCACCGCGAACGTCAGCGGCGGCCAGACGAACGACGAGTTCACCATCCCCGGCACCGAGTCCCAGCAGACGACCGACCTGCTCGCGCAGAAGCTCCCCGCACTCGCCGGTGCGCAGACGCAGATCGTGTTCGCGGCGCCCGCCGGCGGCAGCATCACCGAGTCCACGTACCAGACCGCCATCGAGACCGCGCTGACGCAGGCCAGGTCCGTGTCCCAGGTCGTCTCGGTGTCGGACGCGGCCCAGAGCGTGGCCCCCGACGGCCGCGTCGCGCAGAGCTTCGTGCAGTACTCCGAGGACCCGGCCGGGGTGAAGGACTCCAGCATCGACGACCTGGTCACGGCGATGCAGCCGGTCCGCGACGCCGGGGTGCAGGTCGAGTACACCGGCAGCGTGTACCCGGGCTGGCGCATCGAGGTCTCCGAGACCCCGGAACTGGTCGGCATCGCCGTCGCCCTGGTGATCCTGCTGGTGACCTTCGGCGCGCTGGTCGCGGCCGGAATGCCGATCGCGACCGCCGTCATCGGCGTGGTCATCTCGCTGATGGGCGTCACCGCGGTGGCGGCCGTCGTGGACGTCGCCTCGGCCTCGACCACCGTCGCCATCATGCTCGGCCTGTCCTGCGGCATCGACTACGGCCTGTTCATCCTCTACCGGCACCGCAACCAACTGCTGCGCGGCACACCCACCGAGGACTCCGTGGCCCTGGCGCTCGGCACGTCCGGCAGTTCGGTGGTCTTCGCCGCGCTCACCGTCGTCATCGCGCTGTGCGGACTGGCCGTCGTCGGCATCCCCTTCCTGACCGTCATGGGGCTGTGCGCCGCCGCGGCGGTGACGATCGCCCTGCTCATCGCCCTCACCCTGCTCCCGGCGCTGGCCGGCTTCGCCGGGCCGACCCTGGTCCGGTTCGTCAGCACCCGCCTGCGCCCCGGCCACCACGAGGCGGTCGCGAAGACCGCCGCCACGGAACCGGCACGGACGTTCGGCGCCAAGTGGGCGCGCTTCGTCGTGCACTTCCGGATCCCGGTGCTCTTCGCGGGCATCGCGCTGCTGGTGGTGCTGGCGATCCCCGCGCTCGACATCCAGTTGGGGCTGCCGACGTCCGGGTCGCAGCCCACGTCGACCACCGAGCGCAAGGCGTACGACCTGGTCAACGACAGCTTCGGGCCCGGCTACAACGGCCCGCTCCTGGTCGTCGCCGACGGCGCCGTCTCGCAGGACTCGATCCAGCAGCTCGCCGTCGCGCTCGACCAGCAGCCGGGCGTCGCCTCGGCCGCCCCGCTGGCCGCGAACAACGAGGTCGCGGTCGTCCGCGTCATCCCCACGACGGCACCGAACGACGAGGAGACCGCCGACCTGGTGCACCGCATCCGCGACAACCGCGCCACGGTCGAGGCGGCGGTCGGGGGAGTCCCGGTGACGGTCGGCGGGACCACCGCGTCCAACGTCGACGTCTCGCAGAAACTCGCGGACGCGCTGCCGGTGTTCCTCGTGGTGGTGGTCGGGCTCGCGTTCGTCCTGCTGACGCTGGCGTTCCGGACGATCCTGGTGCCGATCAAGTCGATCCTGGGCTTCCTGCTCTCGGTCGCCGCCGCGTTCGGTGCCCAGGTGGCGCTGTTCCAGTGGGGCTGGGGCGAGCACATCTTCGGCATCACGCCGACCGAGACCATCAGCTTCCTGCCGATCATCATGCTGGCCATCATCTTCGGACTGTCCAGCGACTACGAGGTGTTCGTGGTCTCGCGCATCAAGGAGGACTACTCGGAGACCGGCGACGCGCGCGGTGCCGTCGAACGCGGGACCGCGCAGTCCGCCCGCGTGGTCACCGCCGCGGCGCTCATCATGTTCTCGATCTTCGTCGCCTTCATGTTCACGGACGACCCGACCATCAAGGCCCTCGGCTTCAGCTTCGCGGCCGGCGTGTTCCTGGACGCGTTCGTCGTACGGCTGACCCTCGTCCCGGCGGTCATGGCCATCGTGCGCGGCAAACTCTGGTACCACCCGCAGTGGTTCGCCAAGTACGTGCCGGACCCCGACATCGAGGGCAAGCGCCTCGAGGACCGGCTCGCCGCGGAATGGTCCTCCGACTCGGCCGGTTCGCGTACGCCGCGCGGCTGACCGCAAAGGGGGCCGCGGGCTTGCCGGTACCGCACTCGGAACCGGGGCTTCCGGCAGTATCGTCGTGCACAGCGGCGCGCTTGCGGCGCGGGGGGCTTCGGCATTCCGGGGGGAATCGCCATGGCAGGGACATTCAGCGGACAGGGCCACGTCGACCTCGGCGACGGGGTGACGCTCGCCGCACCCGGACTGCTGATCGACGTCGACGTGGTGGCGGAACGGCCTTTCGCCGAAGAGGGGTTGGCGGTCGCCGTCGACCCGGTCCACGCGGCGGTGGCGGCGAGCGGGATGGCGGCGGAGCGCACGCTCGCGGTCACCACGACGGCCGGTTCGCCCACCGACGGTGCGCCGTCTCCTGACCCGGCTCCCGCACCCGCACCTGGCACGGCGCCGGCCGAACCGGGCGCCGTACTGCCTGCGCAGGCGGCACCGCCGGGCCTCGAATCGCTGCCGCCCGCACCCGCCTCGGACCTGATCCTGGACGTCCCCGCCTCCGCACCCGGCACCGCCCAGGTGCTGCGCTACCAGGACGCCGCGGGGCTGTGGCACTGGGCCTGGCCGCAGGCCGGCGACGCCGTACCCGGAGCCGGGACGGCCCCCGGAGCGACCGGCGAACCCGCCGCCGGGACAACGCGGTTCGCCGTACCGGCCGCGGCCCTCGACACGACCGCGGTGCCGCCGCCGTTCGACGGGCCGAACCTCAACGAGGGCATCATCGGCACGATCGTCCGCAAGGTCGTGCACGAACTCGTCGTGTTCGTCTACCCGATCGTGGACCGCGTCCTCGACCCGATCGTCGACAACCTCGCCCAGCAGCACGAGATCAAGACGCGGCCCTACGGGGTGCGGACGTTCACGCCGGACAACTACGCCGTGCCCTACGCGCCCGACTCCCGCATCGAGTCCGCCGAGCAGTGGGCGCGGTTCGCCGAGGGACGCGTACTCCTCCTGGTGCACGGCACCTTCTCGACCAGCCACGGCGGGTTCGGCGAGCTGGACACCGCGACGGTCACGGCGCTGCACGAGGCGTACGGCGGCCGCGTCATCGCCTTCGACCACCCCACCGTGTCGGTCTCCGTCGCGGCCAACATCGACACGCTGCACCGCATGACCCAGGCGCCGGGCCCGCTCGACGTCGACGTCCTCGCGCACAGCAGGGGCGGCCTGGTCGCCCGCGAACTGGTCCGCCGCCAGGGCATGCCGGACGCCAAGTACCGGGTGCGGCGCGTGGTGTTCGCCGCGACCCCGAACCGCGGGACGCCGCTTGCCGATCCCGAGCACGTCGTGAAGTTCATCGACCGCCAGACCAACCTGCTCACGCTGCTGCCGGGTCCCGCGGAGATCGTCGGGGACACCCTGGCCGGGGTGATGACGGCCGTGCAGATCCTCGGGCACGCGGCGCTCAAGGACCTCGACGGCCTGTGCGGGATGTGCCCGGGGAGCCCGGTCCTGGGCGCCCTCGCCGCGGCCGACTGCGGGGGTACGGAGTACTACGCCATCCACGCCGACTTCGAGCCGACCGCCGGCCTCGCGCTGAAGCTGCGCGCCGGAGACCTGCTCATGGACTCGGTGTTCCCCGAGGCGAACGACCTCGTGGTCCCCACGCACGGCGTGTGCCTGCGCGATCTGCCGGCCGGTGCGGCGGCGTCCGGGTTCCCGATCCCGGAGGAGCGCGCACTGCACTTCACCGCCGACCGGGCGGTGTGGCACAGCTCGTTGTTCGGCGAGCCGCAGACCCGCGCCAGGCTCCTGGAGTGGCTGCGGCCCTGAGCGCGGCCCCGGATCCGGCTCATGCGCGGACGGACTTCCGCTCCCGCAGCAGGCCGACCGCCAGGATCACCGCGACCACCGCCGAGGACGACGCGAGTTGGGTGCGTGCGTCGTCGCTCTCGCCGAAGGCCATCAGCACCACGACGGCCACCATCGCGGCGAGCGACGCCCAAGTCAGGTACGGGTACAGCCACATCCGCACGACCAACTTCTCCGGCGCCTCGCGTTCGTACCGCCGCCGCAGCACCAACTGCGAGGCGGCGACCGCGAACCACACGAACAGCAGCATCGCACCGACCGAGTTCAGCATGTGCTTGAACACCTGCTCGGGCCACCACACGTTCAGCAGCACCGCGAAGAACCCGAAGGCCGACGAGGCCAGCACCGCCCGGCGCGGTACGCCGCCGCGCGAGACGGCGAGCAGCGCACGCGGCCCCTCGCCGCGTTCGGCGAGCGAGTGGACCATGCGGGACGCGCCGTACAGCATCGTGTTGAGCGCGGACAGCAGCGCGACGAAGACGACGACGTCCATGAGGGTGGCCGTGCCGGGGAGGCCGATGCGGTCCAGCACCGCCGCGTACGGTCCCGATCCGACCGCGTCCGAGTCCCACGGCAGCAGCGTCACGATGACCAGCACCGAGCCGATGTAGAACAGCACAATCCGCCACACGATCGTGCGCACCGCCCGCGCCACCGACCGAGCCGGGTCGTCGGACTCGGCGGCCGCGATGGTGGCGACCTCCAGGCCGCCGAACGCGAAGACCACCGCGAGCAGCCCGGTGACCACGCCCGACCAGCCGTTCGGGAGGAACCCGCCGTGCCCGGTCAGGTTGGCGAGGCCGGGCGCGTCGTTGTCGGGCAGCCAGCCGAGGATCGCGAGCGTGCCGAGCACCAGGAACGCGACGATCGCGAAGACCTTGATCCCCGCGAACCAGAACTCCGACTCGCCGAAGACCTTGACCGACAGCAGGTTCGCGCCGGTGAAGAACACCATGATCGCGAGCGCGAACGCCCACTGCGGTACGTCAGGCCACCACCCGTGCGCGATCCGCGCGGCTCCCGCGGACTCGACGGCCAGCACGACGGTCAGCGTCCACCAGTAGAGCCAGCCGACGCCGAAGCCCGCCCAGCGGCCGAACGCGCGCTCGGCGTAGACCGAGAACGACCCGCTGCGCGGCGACGCCGCCGACATCTCGCCGAGCATGCGCATGACCAGGACGACGAGGAGCGAGGCGAGGGCGTACGAGATCAGGATCGCGGGCCCGGCGGTCCGGATGCCCTGCCCGGTGCCGACGAACAGCCCGGCCCCGACCGCCCCGCCCAGCGCCAGCATCGTAAGGTGCCGCGGCTTGAGACCGTGCCCCAGACGCTCGTCCCCGTCGCGGTACGCCGCGGCGTCCGCCCCCGCACCGGAGCCGACCGACCCACCCGTGCCGCCCCGGATGGGCTTGGGGCTACTGCTGCGGGTCGACGGGGACGCGGGGGTGGTGCTCATGGGTGCGCGGGTCCTGGTGCTGGGACATCGGGGGAACCGCGTCAGTATCGCCCACTGCACGATCCCTACAAAAACGTGCATTTCGGCGCCCGGTATGGGCCGAGTCGAAAATCGGTTCTGCCCTCGCCCGTCGGGCCCTAGGCCCCGCGCGTGCATCCCACCCACCGCATGGTCGACGGCAACCGCGTCGAGGGCCTGTCCCGGCACGCCCTCCACCGCTTCAACGGCCGTCGCGAACCGGTGAACCTCACCGCGTACGCCGACGGCATCGTGTCCGTCGCAATGGTCCTTGGGCGACCTGGTTTTTCGAGCGATTCGCCGAGGCGGTCCACGACGACGTGAACTTCGCACACCCGGCAGGTCCGCCGCCGCGGGACCCGGCCGCGCTCCGCAACGAGTTCCCCGTCGAGACACCCGTCGCGGGCGGCACGTACCCCTCCCTGCACCACGCCTTCCACGCCCTGTCGATCCTCGACGACGCGGGCCGCGAAGCCGTGGCCGCCGAACCGATGGGCATGCGCGTCCCCTACATCGCCGCCGAATACCCGGAGCGCCCCGAGTGGCCCGCCGTGCGCCTCGCGGTGATGACCGAGCTGCTGCGTGCGGAGTTCCGGGAGCACCCGGATCTCGCGGACATCCTGGTCTCCACCGGAGATGCGCGCATCGTCTACCAGAGCCTCGAGCCCCGCTAGGCGGGCTGCTCGCCCTCGTTGTCGGCGGCTGCCCGTGCGTCCACCGCGGCGAAGTCCGGGTCCCGGCGCTCGGCGAACGCGGTCAGCGCCTCGCGGTTGGCCGGGCCGCCGAGCAGCAGTTTGAAGGCCTCGTTCTCGCGCTCGCGGGCCCGGTCGAGCTGATCGCCCAGCGCCGCCAGCAGAACGCGCTTCGACTCGACCAGCGAGGCCACCGACTTCGACGCCAGCACCTTGGCGTGCCGCAGGGTCTCGGCCATCAGCTCGTCCGGGGCGACGGCCTTGAACGCCAGCCCGAGCTCGACGCACTCCTGCGCGCTGATCCACTCCGAGCTGAGCAGCACCCACGCGGCGCGCTGCCGGCCGATGAGCGCCGGGAACGTGTGGCTGCTGGCCGCCTCGGGGGCGACGCCGAGCGAGGTGAACGGGCACTTGATGCGGGCGTCCGCCGACATGAAGACCATGTCGGCGAAGCCGATGACGGTCGCGCCGATGCCGAGGCCGAGTCCGTTGACCGCCAGGAACAGCGGCTTCGGGAAGGCCGCGAGCTGGTCGACCATGCCGGGGAAGCCGTGCTTGCCGTTGACGAAGCCGCCCGCGTTGCGCTGCGCCATCTCGATCAGGTCGGTGCCCGCGGAGAACGCGCGGCCGGTTCCGGTGATCACCACGACGGCGACCGCCGGATCGGCCGCGGCGTCGATCAGGGCCTCGCACGTGGCGTCGTAGAGCGCCTCGTTGAAGGCGTTGAGCGCGTCGGGGCGGTCGAGGGTCAGGATCCGTACCCGGTCGGTGTCCTCGATGCGGATCATGGCGGTTTCCCCTCGTTCTGCGGCTCGTCGCGCGGTCGCGGCCGGTCCGGCGCGGACCGGTCCCGGCGATGGACAGGAAACCGTTCTTTATTGACCAAGTCAAGGGATGGTGGGAGTACGCGGGGCATGCCGATCCGGCCGGTTCACGCGCGCGTAACGGGACCTTCACCGGGGAAGGTCCACGACTGCGCCGATATGCACCTCTGTCATTGCCGTGTCATTGCCATTGAACGGGCCGAAACGGGCGAAAAACAGGGAGGAGCCGTCGTGGAGTTCGACGTCGTCGTGGAGGTTCCGGCAGGGAGCCGGAACAAGTACGAGATGGACCGGCACACCGGCCGCATCAGGCTCGACCGCATGCTGTTCACCTCGACCGCCTACCCCGCGGACTACGGCTTCGTCGCCGACACTCTCGGGGGCGACGGGGATCCGCTGGACGCCCTGGTGCTGCTGGACGAACCGACATTTCCGGGCTGCCGGGTGTGCTGCCGGGTGCTCGGCATGTTCGTGATGCGCGACGAGAAAGGCCCCGACGAGAAGCTGCTGTGCGTGCCCGCCCACGATCCGCGGCGGAGCGCAATACTCGATATCGCTGATGTGCCCGCACACCAGCTCAACGAAATTGCGCACTTCTTCGAGGTCTACAAGGATCTCGAGCCCGGAAAATCCGTGGACGGCTCGCACTGGGAGGGGCGGGGCGAGGCCGAGAAGGAGATCACCGCGGCGCGCGAACGGGCCGAACACGCGGAGCGCGTACTGCCGTTCGAGGGCCGCGCCGACCACCCCCGACCGGGCCCGCGCAGCTGACTCACGTGCGTGCTCATGTACGTGCTCAGGTACGTGGCCCGCGGGGGCGTCGCCCCCGCCGACAGGCGGTCGGCCCGAGCGAGTTAGTTGAATGGTGAACTAAATGGGGCTATGGTTGGGGGAGCAGCCCGATCCTCAGGAGCACGCCATGCCGGTCACCCGCCTCAACCATGCCGTTCTGTACGTCCGCGATGTCGAGCGCAGCGTCGCCTTCTATGCGGACGTCCTGGGCTTCCGCACGGTCATGGCCTTCCCCGGCGCCGCGTTCCTCCAGGCGTCCGGCAGCACCAACGACCACGACCTCGGCCTGTTCCAGATCGGCTCGGCCGCCGCGGACTCCGGGGCCGGGCGCAGCTCCGTCGGCCTCTACCACCTCGCGTGGGAGGTCGACACGCTCGACGAACTGGAGCGCGTGGGCGGGGAGTTGGCCAAGGCCGATGCGCTCGTCGGGGCCGGCGACCACGGCACCACGAAGGCGCTGTACGCCAAGGACCCGGACGGCCTCGAGTTCGAGGTGAGCTGGCTGCTGCCCGCGGACCTGATCACCGAGGAGGTCCTGGCCGAGGCGCGCTCGAAGCCGACGCAGGCGCTGGACATCGCGAAGGAGAAGGCGCGCTACGGCGGCGGGACCAAGGGCGGCATCGGCATCTCGATCCCGTCCGTCCCGGCATGACCGGGTTCGGCGTGACCGGGTTCGGCAGGGCCTGACGCGCGACGCGTGAGGTCTCCCGTACCGGGGTGTTCGGTACGGGAGCCCTCGTGCGCGCCGAAGAGACTCGGCCCGAAGAGACTCAGCCGCTCTGCGGCGGGTCCGGCTTGAGGACGGCGAACGTGGCACCGGCCGGGTCGGCGTACCACGCCATGCGGCCCACCTCGGGGACGTCCTCCGGAGGCATCAGCACCGTGCCGCCGCCCGCCTCGACGCGGCGGGAGATGTCGTCGGGGTCCTCGACGTCGAAGTACGGCACCCAGCGCGTCGGCGAGCCTTCGTCCATCGGCGGACAGATTCCGCCGAACGCAGCCTGCCCCTGGTCCTCGCCCTCGGCGGTCGAGACCACGGTGTAGGCCATGCCCGGCATCTCCATGACCTCGCTGCGCCAGCCGAACAGCGTGCGGTAGAACTCCGTCGCGGCCGGCACGTCCCCGGTGTGCAGCTCGGTCCACAGGAACGTGTTCGGCTCGCAGGCGATGTCGACGCCCTTGGTGGTGTTCCCCTGCCACACCGCGAACTCCGCGCCCGTCGGGTCGGTCAGGCAGGCCATCCGGCCCGCGTCGAACACGTCGAACGGCTCGACGCGCACCGTCCCGCCCGCCTCCGCGGCGGCCTTGGCGGCGTCGTCGGCGCTCGGCGTACTGAAATACGTCGTCCAGGCGCTGGTGGCGCCCTCTTCGGTCAGCGGGCCGACGGCGGCGACGGTCTTGCCGTCGATCTGGAAGAACCCGTAGCCCATGGCCTCCTGGCCCAGGCCCTGGAACGACCAGCCGAACACGCCGCCGTAGAACGCGGCCGCGGCCTCGATGTCGGGGCTGCCGAGATCCAGCCAGTTCGGCGTGCCGGTCGGGAAGTCGGGGGGTGTGATCATGGAGGAGCACTCCTCTCGTGGCGTCATGCCTCGAACGCGCACAGTGTGGCACCGGCCTCCGACATTTGTGCGAACCTCGGGCATTTGGTGCGGAGCATCGCCGGAGGTGTGCCTCTGACCTCGTCCGATTCGCCCCGCGGGCAGCGCTACGGCGTGTTGCCGCCCGGACGCGCCACGTCCGCGGTCGGGCGGGGTGAGGAGGTCGAGGCGCCGGAGTCGGCCGAGTCGGCGGCGGTGACCGAGTCATCAGGGCGGACCGCACCCGTCGGCGCGGTCGAGGCCCCGGCCGTGGCCGTGGCTGCCGCGTTGTCCGCCGCCTCGCGCTCGGCGCGCCGTGCGATACCGCGCAGCATGTCGATCCGCGTCAGGCCGCTGAACGCCTTGATCGCGAGCCAGTACCGCCCGAACCGCCGCGCCGCCTCGCGGTCCGTGGCGTGGATGTACGTCCCCGTCATCAGCCGGCTGCTCCCGTCGTGGCGCGGCTCCGCCCACAGAGACGTCACCGCCTTGATGTACCCGGGCTCGTCGAAGGCGAGGAACGACGCCGGGTCCAGACCGCGCACGACCGCCGACTTGAGCGTCAACTGCCAGGGCCTGCCCACGAATCCGGCGGCGACGCCGACACCCGGCTCGTCGCTCTCCCGCAGGATCACGAAGCCGAGGCGGCGCATCCGCTCGGTCGACGGCACCTCCGGTTCGGTCGATCCGTAGCCCGCGCCGCGCCCCGCGAACCGGGCCGGCAACTGGCGGATCCCCATGAGCGCACGGGTGACCGGCATGTCGGAGTCGTCGAGGTCGAGGACGCACCGCGCCGACACCGCGGCCGGCGCCGCCACGACGCGGTGGTGCCGGCTGCTCCACTCGTGACCAGGGAGCCATTCGCGCAAATCGTGCATCGCCGCCACCTCCGCAAGGGGATACGAGATCCACCGCATCGTGATTTACGGACCCATGGTCTCGTATTTCTGACGCCATACCCGAGAGCGGCACGCCACCTCGATCAAGTCGGCGACGGCGTTCCCGTCATCCGCCCTGCGGGGTCGGCGGGAGGGGGTCGGTCAGGTAGCGCTGCACGGTGGGTGCGACCAGGGCCACGACGTGTTCGGGGTCCGCGTCGCGGAGGGCGGCCATGGGGGTCACGTGCAGGGCCATGGCCAGGCCCAGGAGCTGGGTGGCGATGAGGGTGCTGCGAAGTGCCACGTCCCCGACGCCGAGCGACTCCGCGACCGGGCGTACGAAGTCCGCGGCCAGCATCTCGACCATGCGTTCGCCCGCCGACTCGTGTGTGGCCGCGGACTTCAGGAGGCCGACGAACTGCAAGTGTGCTTCGGGGTGGCTCCAGAAGCGCAGGCACACGCGTACCAGGTGCGCGCCCGCTTCCTCGGCGCATGCCGGGTGCAGGTCGGCCGCGTCGAGGTGTTCCAGGCAGGCCTCCGACGCGGCCTCGAAGAGGTCGTCCTTGGTGCCGTAGTAGCGCAGCACGAGCATCGGGTCGCAGCCGGCCTCGGTGGCGATGCGCCGGACGGACGCCTTCTCGTAGCCTTCGCGCGCGAACACGCGCCGGGCGCTGTCCATGATCGCCGCGCGGGTCGCCTCCGGGTCGCGGGGACGTCTCGTCGTGCGGCCTGTCGTGCGGCCTGTCGTGCCGCCGGGCGGGCTGCTGGGCGTCGTACCGCTCGTCGTCGTGCTGCCTGTCGTGGTGCCGCTTGCGCGCGGGTCCTGGCGGGTTTCCGCCATCGGATCTCCTTCTCCTGCCTTGACTTGCGTCGTCCCCGGTCGGCGCTTCGAGCCTATGCCCGCAACCTCCGGTCACGGGGCTGCGCCGGGCGATTGTCCCGGCATTCGTCCGGCCCGGCGACGTGACCTGCTCCACACCGGCCCCGCGCGCCCGAACAAAGTCTTCAGGCGTAGTCTACGTATGTAGATTACCCGACGGGGGGTCCCGACCGGCCCTCTCGTCGCGACATGGTCTGGAGGGTCGATGACGCTCACCCACCCGTTTGAGCCCGCCGCGCCCGCCGTCGTCGACCTGCACAGCCTCGGCGGCAACCCGCCGGGCGTCGACGACGACGCGTACCGCCCGCCCACCGAAGCCGCAGACGCCGGGCACGCCGTGCCCGCCGCGAATGCCACCGATACCGGCCACCCGGCCGACACCTCCGGCGCGGTGCATGCCGGCTACGAGGAACTGGCCGGACGCAAGGCCGCGGCCCTCGCCCGTGCCGTCCAGGCCCGGCTGCCGGTGCTGCCCGGGGTCGTTCTGACCGCGGGCCACCAGCACCCGGACGCGCCGCCCCTGCGCCTCCCCGTCGAATTCGTGCGCGCCGTCGAGGCGTTGCCGACGCCCTGGATCGTGCGCTCGTCCTCTCCCGACGAGGACGGCGAACACAGTTCGCGCGCCGGACAGTTCCGCACCGTCCGCGACGTGGCGACGCGCGCCGGACTCGTCGACGCCGTCGCCGAGGTACGCGCCTCCGCCGCCGGCGGACCGATGGCCGTCCTCGTGCAACCGCAGCTGACGTTCGCCCTCGCCGGGGTCCTCTTCGGTGCGGACCCGATCACGGGCGCCGACGGCATGACCGTTGCCGCCACCGCCGGGAACCCCGACGACCTGGTCTCCGGACAGGTCGACGGAGACCTGCTCGCGCTGAGCGGGCGCGGGGTGCTGCGCCGCGACGGTCGGCGCGTACGCCGGCTCGACGGCGTCCCGGCGCGCGGGCTCGGGCGCGACCTCGCGCGCCTGGCGCACGACGCGGCACGGGTGTTCGGCGGACCGCAGGACATCGAGTGGGGCCGTACCGCGGAAGGCCGGCTGGTCCTGCTGCAATCGCGTCCCATCACGCGCCACGCCGCCGCCGTCTCGCCGCACGCCCCGCTCCTGGGTGCGGGCCCGCTGGCCGAGACGTTCCCCAATCCGTTGTGGCCGTTGGAGGCCGACCTGTGGCTGCCGCCCATGCGGCAGGGCCTGGAGAACGCGCTGCGCCGCACCGGCGCGCGGCTTCCGGACGACGGCGAGCCGCTGGTGCGGAGCGTCGGCGGGCATGCGGTGGCGGTGTTGGAGGCGCTGGGCGCGGCCCCGCCGCGCAACCGGGCGCTGGCGGCTCTCGACCCGCGTCCGGGCGTACGCCGCCTGCGGGCCTCCGCTCGGGTGGGCCGACTGCGTGCCGTACTCCGGCAACATGCCGCGGAGTTGGTCCGCGACACCGACGCGCTGCTCGCCGAGGTGCCCGCGGCTCCCGGGCTGACCGAGCCTCAGATGGTGGGCATCCTGCGGCGCGGGGCCGAGACGTTGACCGTGCTGCACGAGTACGAAGCCCTCATGGGGCTGGTGTTGGCCAAGTCGGGCGAGCCGGTCACGGCGGCGGGGGTCGCGCTGCGCGTGCTCGCCGAGTCGCCCCGGCCGATCGGGGAACTGGTGGCGGACGAGCCGGTGTTGCTGGCCCTGGTGGCGCCGGGAGTGGCACCGCCGCAGTGGCCCGTGGTCCCGGCGCACGCATCGCCCGACGCCGGGCCTTCGGGTACGGCCGGATCGGGCAAGAGCGGTGCGGACAAGCGCAGGCCAGGCAAGACCAACTCGGGCGAGCGCACGGCGGGCAAGGGCCGGTCCGGTGACGGACTGCCCGATGCGGCCGTGCTGCGCGAGGCGTTGCGGCTGCGGGCCCGCTGGGCCCAGGAACTCCAGGCCGCCGTCGCGCGCGAGCTGGGGCTCCGGCTGACCCGTTCCGGCCACCTTGAAAAGCCCCTGGACGTCCGGGAATTGCACCTCGACGAGCTCGTCCGGCTGCTGCGTTCGCCCGGCACGGCCCGGCGCGCCGACCCCGTCGACCTGCCCGACGCCGCGCCGCTCCCGGAGATGTTCCGGCTCAGCGACGACGGCACCGTGGTCGCGTGGGAGCCTGCGGCGCGCCGCCGTTCGCGCGGCCGCGGCGGGGCCGAGCTCCGCGGGCGTGCGGCCGCACCCGGGCGTGCGGTGGGAACGGTGGTCCACGACGTCGCCGAACTGGACGCGTTGCCCCCGGGGTCCGCGGTCCTGGTCACCGCGACGCTCGGTCCGGAGCTGGCGGTGCATCTGCCGCGCCTCGGCGCGCTGGTCTCGCGGACCGGAAGTCCCCTGTCCCACCTGGCGATTCTGGCCAGGGAGCACGGTATCCCCACCGTCGTCGCGGTGCCCGGCGTACTGGATGCGCTGCCACCGGGGACCGCGGTGGTCGTCGACGGCCGCGCCGGAACGGTGACGCCGAGCCGCGTCGGAGTCGGAGTCGGTGTTGGAGCCGGCGCCGGACCGGCCGCGGGCGCCGAGGCGGCAGTTGCGCCGCGCTTGGAGGAGATCGCATGAGGACCAGCCGACTCATCGCCGCCGGAGCGGCCGTGGCGGCCGCCACCTCGTTCTACTACACGCTGGCGTACGTCGCCCGCTGGGAGTGGAACCGTGCCCAGATGGCCGGCACGTTCACCCTGCTCGCCGCGCTGATCGCGGCGGTCATCATGGTCGACGCTCGCATGCGCGAGGTGCGTCGCAGCCTCGACCGACTCGGTGATCTTGCCGAACAGCGGGGCGCGGCCGAGTCCGTGGCCGAGTCCGCGCCTGCCCGGTCCGTGCCTGCCCTGCCCGCACGTGCCCGCCCCGCACTCGCCGATCCCGCGACGGCGGACCATCAGGACTTCGCCTGGCTGACCGTCAAGCCGGAGCGGTACGGGGTCTTCATCCCCCTGCTGCTCGGGGCCGGCATGCTGGCCAGCGGCATCGCGTGGGTTGTGGAGCGGGTGTTCGCCCGTACCGCCGAGGGGTTCGGCCGCCGTACCAACACCACACCGGAGAAGTCGTCCACGCCGCGCCCGTCACTGCCGGACAGCCTGCTGCCGCCCGCCGATACCGGGTTCGACGCGTACGACTTCGGCGCCGACGAGTCCGGCCCCGGCATCGGCATCGGCATCGGCACCGCCACCGACGCCTACGGGACGCCCGCGGCCCGACCCGACCCGGCCGACCTGTGGCTGCGCGGAAAAGCCTGGGAGACAAGCGAGTTCCCGGCACGGGAAGGGGCACGCACATGACCCGCCACGTCGGCCGGACGCTCACCGCGGTGATCGTCGTCGCGGTCGCGGTGACCGCCGCAATCCTCGGCCTCCGCGAGTCCTTCCAGTACAAGGTCGACCGGCTCGACGCGGACCGCGAGAGCGTCATCCACGTCGACGTCGCGACCCGCCCGCACGACGTGCGCTCCATAGACGTGCAGGCGCTGTGGGGTTTGTGCGCCGCACCCCTGACGTCCACTCAACTCACGGACATCCAACCGCCGCAGACCGGGAACACCTTCGAGATCGTGGTCCACCCCGCCCTCGACCGCCACCAGCGCAGCCGCGTCGAGGGGTGCCTCCGGGACATGACCGTCGAGCGCCTTCGGACGAGCAACGTGTCCGTCACCGACCGCCCGGCGGCCGTCGAAGCCCGGTGAAGGACGGGCGAAAGGAAAGCTCAAAGGAAGGCTCTTGGGAAGCTGGTGCGCCCCCACACATCGGGGGCGCACCATTGTTCTTCCCCCGGTTCCGGCCCCGGACTCCTCCGGACCTCAGTTCACGCGCACGTCGTCGACGGCCCAGAACCAGTTGTTCTCACCCGCATAGCGGAACTGGACCTTCGCCGTGTTGACGCCGGCCGGCACCTGGAGCCGGATCGACTCCTGCTGCGAAGTGGCGTCCGCGCTGTACGTCCGCACCAGCACCGGCGCCGCTCCGCCGTACGAGACCCACACCTGGGCCACCTGGGCACCGTCCTGGCGGTAGTGGTGCTGGAAGGACAGCGTCGCGGAACCGCCCGGAGTTACCGCGTAGTTCGGGCTGACCAGCGTCGAGTCGAACGTCCCGCCGTGCACGCCGTCGTGCCACTCGTCGGAGTCGGCGACCGCGAAGACGCCGCGCCCGCGTACGAACAGCTCGCGCCCCTGGTCCCGTTGCGTCGCCGACCAGAACTCGTCGGTGGCGAACGTCCAGCCGCGCCACTCGGTCATGCCGCCGCTGCCCATGCGGCTGTTGTCGACGGACCAGCCGGGCGGCGGCGTTGCCGTGAAGCCGAGGACGTCGGCGGGGATGAGCAACTCGTCGACGCGTCCACCCAGTTGCGGGGTGAGGGAATCGAAGGCCTCCGCCGACGGCGCTCGCAGCGGACGTCCGTCGAGCTTCCAGGCCGGGTCGATCGCGACGCCCATGTGGTCGAGCGCGGTGGCGGCGACGTCGACCATGCGGACGTCGTTGCGCACCGAACCGGCCGGAATGCCGGCGCCGGCCGCGATCACGTACGTCTGGCGCTCCGTCGGGTGCGAGCCGCCGTGTCCGCCGGCCGGCAGGTGCCCGTGGTCGGACGTCACCATGACGAGCCAGTTCTCCTGCGCGTACGTCGCCCGGCCGCGGATCGCGTCGAGGAGCATGCGGACTTCGGCGTCCTTGGCCTCGATGGCGGCCTTGTACATCTGGCTTTCCGCGCCCAGGCTGTGCCCGGCGTGGTCGATGTCGTCGAGCACGACGTAGCTCGCGTCCGGGCCGCGTTCCGCCAGCACCCGCGCGGCGGTCGCCGCCGTCGTCGCGTCGGGGCCTCCGGCGATGCGCAGGTCGGTCGCCGCGGAGAAGATCGGGCCACCGCCGCTCGCCGCCGGGATGGGTGCCCAGGTCGCGTCCACGAACGTCGAGTGGGTCGGGTCGGCGGTTTCGAGGCGCGTCATGAAGTCGGGGTACGCGGCGCGGTTCGCGCCGCTGAAGGTGTTGTTGCGCACGCCGTGCTTGTCCGGCCACACGCCGGTGGCCAGGGTGGTCCACCCGGGGCCCGAGCTGCTCTCGGCCATGGGGTTGGCGTACAGCATGCTGCGCGACGTCATGCCCTGCGCCATCAGCCCCTGGAGGGCCGGTGCGTTCGCGGTCTTGATCTTGTCGAGCCGGGCGCCGTCGAGCCCGATGACCAGGACCTTGTCGGCCTTCGTGCCGCCGGGGCCCGGCGGGATCGGTACGTCCGGGGCGGGGATCGGCGGCGTCGGGATCGGCGCGTCCGCGGCCCGTACGTCGTCGATCGCCCAGAACCAGTTGTTGCCGGCGTCGAAGAGTCGCCAGTTGACGGTCATCGTGCGCGCTCCGGCCGGCACGTCGACGCCGAGCGAGTAGAAGGTGTTCTGCGCGTCCGAACCGCCGTTGGCGTCGGACGAGTTGGGCCCGAGTGACAGCACCTTCACGGGGGCGCCGCCGTCGAACGAGACGGTGACCTCGGCCTTCTGCGCGGCCTCTTGCCGGTAGTGGCTCGCGAAGCCGAGGTACGCCCGGCCCAGCCCGGTCGGCAGCGCGAACGGCTTCGACGTGAGGGTCGAGTCGTAACGGCCCGTCGAGGAGGGGGAGTTCTTGTCGTCCCACTCGTCGGGGTCGGCGACCGCGAAGACGCCGGACGCACGCGTGAAGTTCGCGCGGTCCTGGGCGTCGGCGGCCGTCCAGAACGGCTTGGTGGTGAACGACCAGCCCTGCCACTCGGTGACGCCCTGCGGCATCCCCGGCGCGAGGCGGACGTTCCATCCGGCGGGCCCGGTGTGCGTGAAGCCCTTCACGTCGGCGGGGATGGCGGTCTCGTCGACGCGGGTGGAGAGCGTCGGTGCCAGGGCATCGAAGTTCTCGGTGCCGAAGCCGGCCGCGAGCGCCGCGGGAGCGGCCGACTCGGAGAGCTCGGCGGCGTCGGTGGTGTCGGCGGTTCCGGCGGTTTCGGTTCCGGCAACGACCGTGGTGTCCGGGGCTGTTGTGGCCGAGGTGGACGTACTCGCGGCCGCCGTCGCGGTCAACGCGAGTGCCAGGGAAGCCAGGAGCAGGCGCGGTGCGTGTCTCACGTGCATGTCTACGCAGCCTCTTTCGTCGGGGCTGTGGAACACGGACGACCCCACGGTGCCGACACCGGAATACGTACCTGGGTGCGCCGACCGCTGCCCGCGTAAACAGGAGGAGAATTCTGGATCGGACCAGTTATTGATTCGTTACCTACGCACAGCCCCAACGCCTGCGAGGACTGCGAGGAGCGCGACGCTCGCGGCGCGTGCCGTCCGCGCCGCGGGCTATCCCGGTTGAGGCGCCGGAACGAGTCCGGGTACGGTTCCCCGCATGACGAGTCCCGAGTCCGACAGAACCGAGCCGCCGGTCGCCCGGCGGCGGGATGCTGTCTGACAGACGACTGACCGGCCCCGGCGGTCCCGCGTGAGCGGGGGCGCCGCCCAGTGGCCCGTACAGCGGACTCTCCACCAGCCGATCCGTACCACCGGACCGCTTCGCGCGGTCCGGTGGCGTGGTCGATCTCGCTCGCGGCGGCCCGGATGCTCCTTGCCCGCAGTCTGCGAACGATCAGTGCTGGAGTTCTGTCTTGCCTCTCCTCGTCTATGTACTCGGCCTTGCCGTTTTCGCGCAGGGCACGTCCGAGTTCATGTTGTCCGGCCTCGTGAACGGCATCGCGCGCGATCTGTCCGTCTCGGTGGGGGCGGCCGCGAGCCTCACGTCCGCGTACGCCCTCGGCATGATCCTCGGCGCGCCCGTCATGGCCGCGTTGAGCGCGCGCTGGCCGCGCCGCCGCGCCCTCGCCGGGTTTCTCGCCATGTTCATCGCCGTGCACGTCGCCGGCGCGGTCACGAACGACTTCGCCGTCCTGTTCGGGACCCGCGTCGTCGCCGCGATCGTGAACGCCGGCTTCCTGGCGGTCGCGATGTCGGCCGCGACCACCCTCGTGCCTGCCGCGAAGCAGGCCCGGGCCATGGCCGTCCTGCTGTCCGGCGTCACGCTCTCGTGCGCGGTGGGCGTACCGGCGGGCGCGCTGCTCGGCGACCATGCCGGTTGGCGGTCGGTGTTCTGGGCGGTCGCCGGGTTGTGCCTGCCGGCCCTGCTGCTGGTCCTCCGCTCGGCGCCGGTCGACGCGGCCGGGCGCCCGGACATCTCGATCCGCGGGGAGATGCGCACCCTGCGGCAGGGTGCGGTACGAACCGCCTTGCTGCTGGCTGCCGTTGTCAACGGAGCGACGTTTGCGACGTTCGCCTACCTGGCCGTCATCGGTACCGATGTCACCGGTCTCTCCGAGAGCGTGGTGCCCGGCCTGTTGGCCGCGTTCGGCGTCGGGGCGTTCATCGGCGTCACCGCCGCGGGCCGGATGGGTGACGGCCGGCTCGGGCGCGGCCTGCTCGTCGCGATGTGCGTCCTGCCCGCCGGATGGGCGGCCCTGGCGATGACCGGCGCCCACGCCGTACCGCTGTTCGCCTTGACGGTCGTGCAGGGCTGCCTGTCGTTCGGCGTCGGTTCGGCGCTGGTGCACCGCGTGATGCATGTCGCGCACGAAGCCCCGTCGCTGGGCGGTGCGTTCGCGGCCGTGGGACTCAACGTCGGTGCGTTCCTCGGCCCCTTGCTCGCCGGTCTGGCCACGGAGGCCGCCGACGACTACCGGGCCGCCGCGTGGGTCAGCGCCACGGCGGCGGTCGTCGCCGTCCCGATCGCCCTCGCGGCTTCGCGTACGCGCGTCGCGGCGGGGCCGGGAACGGTCCCGGACCTGAAGCCCGCGCCCGAGCCTCGCATCTGAATCCTGTGAATCCCGCGCGTGAGGCTCGCACCCGGAGCCCGGCGCCCGAGCCCCAGCCCCCCTGAGCCGCGCAGAGGGGCGGCGGCGGGCCCTCACGACGGGAATTCCACGCCGCTCCCGTGCCACGCGTCCTTGCCGGCCCGCGCCGCCGCCGTGGCCCGGCGGACCGTCGCGGCCGCCCGGCTCCCGGTCGGCCGATGGTGCCGACCGACCCACCGCCGCGCGGCGGAGGCCACCGCGGCGGCGACCATCGCCGTACCCGTGGACGCGAGCAGCACCCCGCCGGCGGTCATGGCCGCGCCGGCGCCGAGGAGGCGCGTGTCGACGCCCTGCGTACGGCAGCAGCAATCGGTTGGCTTGTGCATCTTTCAACGATGCCCCAGCCGCCCGCACCACGCATCAGGAAGGGAGGGCGGCACGGACGGCGGCGCTGCGCATGGGCCCGTGTCCGCCGCCACCACGCCCACCCTGTTCCGGCGCATCACGGCGACCGCGGCGGCACCCACTCAGGTGGTGCGCCGCCGCGGTCTTGAGGGGGTGTCAGATCTCCGTGCGGTGGGTGAAGGCGCCCGCGACTAGGGTCGCCGTGACCGGGAGCCGGGCCGCGTCGTCGGGAGTCACCCGGGTGGGATCGTCGGCGAAGACGGTGAGGTCGGCGTAGTGGCCGGGGGCGACGCGCCCGGCGTGGCCCTTTTCACCGGCGGCGTACGCGGCCTCGGTGGTGTAGCCGGCGAGGGCCTGGACGGCGGTGATGCCGGGGGAGGAGCCGTACGGGGCACGGCCGGATTCACCCGCCGGGCGCCGCAGTTGGGCTCCCGCCAGGGTGCGGCGCGGGTCGAACGCGGCCACGGGCCAGTCGGATCCGAGGGCGACGCGGCCGCCGGCGCGGAGGATGTCGGCGTACCGCCAGGCGAGCGCGGCGCGTTCCGGGCCGACCCGGGTGGACCAGTTGTCGGACTGGTCGGGCAACGACCAGTCCATGTGCGTGGGTTGCATCGACGCGACGACGTCCAGGGCGGCGAACCGGGTGATTTCGGGGTCCTGGAGGACTTCCGCGTGTTCGACCCGGTGGCGGGTGCCGAGGGGCGCCGGGGTGTGGGCGTACGTGTCGAGCGTGTGCGCGACGGCCTTGTCCCCGATGGCGTGGGTCCACGCGGGGAGCCCGTTGGCGGCGGCGATGGCGACCGCGTCCGCGTAGCGGGCGATGTCCTTCCACTGCGAGCGGTGCGACTCGCCGCAGCAGTCCGGTTCCTGGAGCCACGCCCCGCCGCCGTCGATGGCGCCGTCGGCGAAGAACTTGACGGCGGCGAGCCGGAGCAGGCCGTCCGGGCCGATCGCCTTGCGGAGGTCGCTGATGCGCTGCGCCAGGTTGTCGACCTCGCCGGGCGGGCACCAGGGGGCCCACCGCACGCGCATCGCCAACTCGCCCGATCCGGCAAGGGCGGTGAGGGTCGCCGCGGTGCCCGGGCCGTCGTCGAGGACGTGCACGCCGGTGACGCCGAGCTTCGCCTGCTCCGCGAAGAGGGCGGTGACGCGGGCGGCCAACTCGGCGCCGTCCATGGGCGGTACGGCGGCGTAGCCGAGCGAGGTGGCGCCCTGCTCGTGGAGTTCGCCGGTGGGGCCGCGGTCGTCGCAGACGATCTCGGCGCGGTCGGCGAACTCGCGCGGGCCGGTGATTCCGGCGCGGCGCAGGGCCTCGGTGTTCATCAGCGCCGAGTGGGCGTCCGACATCCAGATGAACGCCGGGCGCCCGCCCACCGCGTCGTCGATCAGGTCGCGGTGCATCGTCCGGCCCGCGAAGGCGCCGTACTCGCCGCCGTACCCGACGACCCAGCCGTCAGGGCCCACGAGAGCCGCGTGCGCGGTGAGGCGGGCCCGCAGTTCGCCGAGGGTGTCGGCGCCGACCAGGTCCGCGCCCCGGGCCATCTCGGAGCCCAGGACCGGGTGTTGGTGGCAGTCGGTCAGGCCGGGGGTGACGACGTGCCCGGTGGCGTCGACGACTTCGGTACGCGGGCCCGCGTACTGCCGCACGTCGGCGTCGGAGCCCACCGCCAGGATGCGGCCGCCGCGGATCGCGACCGCCGTCGCGACGGGGTTGGCGGGGTCCTGGGTGAGGACGCGGGCGCCGACGATGACGAGGTCTGCGGCGGCGGTGGACGAGGCGGGCGCGGCAACAGGTCCGGATGCCGGGGAGGTCGCTGAAGTGCTGGTCATGCGGTGCTTCCGGTCGTAGGAGCGGGGGAGTTCGGTGCGGTGCCGTCGTGTCCGGCGCCGTCGTGCGCGGTGCCGTCGTGCGCGGTGCCGTCGTGCGCGGTGCCGTCGTGCTGCGACGGCACGGCGGCGGCCTCCTGGGCCAGTGCCGCCGCCTCCAGCGCGCGCTGCGGGCGGGCGACGACCAGGTAGGCGAACCCGGTCCCGAGCACCAGGGCGATGCCGATCACGGCGGCCCACACCTGGTACGTCGGGGCGTCCGGCGGCGCGAGCAGCTTGCGCGGCCAGGTGATGTTCACGAATTCGAAGGCCAGCCACAGCACCGCGCCGATGTTGACGGCGAGCCCGACGCGGCCGAGGCGGATGCCGGACGGCACCCAGGTGCCGCGCACCCGGGCGACCAGGGCGGCGAACGCGATGGCCAGGAACGTGAGGTAGAGCGCCGAGCTGCCGAAGGTGACGATGCTGCCGATGGCCGACGCCTCCAGACCGAGCAGCAGCGCGCAGCAGCTGATGACCAGGTCGACGGCAAGCGCGCCCAGCGGCACCTGCCGCTTGTTGATGCGGCGCAGCGTCTTCGAGGCGGGCAGCACGCCGTCACGGGCCATCGAGAACATCGCCCGCGCGCCGCCGCCCTGCGACGCGAGGGCGCACGCGATGAAGGCGATGATCACGACCACGATGAACGGCTTGGACGACCAGTCGCCGAAGGCCGCCACGACGGCCGTCGTCACCGGGTCGAGGTCCTCGCCCAGCATGATCTTCGCCGGGTCCGGGTGGGCGAGGTCGACGGCGACCGCGTTGAGGATCACGATCAGGCCGACGCTGATGAAGGCCCACCACAGCGCGCGCGGCACCTGCTTTGCCGCGCCCACGGTCTCCTCGGCCATCGCCACACACGCGTCGAAGCCCACGAACGCCCAGCCCGCGACGGCGAGCGCGGCCAGGAAGGCCATCGACTTCGAGCCGTCCGACAGCACCTCGGCGCCGAACGTGTCGGTGAGGATCGAGAAGCCGTGCTCGCGGAAGAGCAGCAGCAGGCCGAAGCCGACGAGCACGGACGCCACCGCCTCGGCCGCGATACCCAGGTCGACGACGCGCTTGAGCACGTCGATGCCGTACGCGTTGATCAGCGCGCACAGCGCCAGGAACAGCGCGGCCACCGCGACGACCTTGCCCGGCGTCGGCGTCCAGCCGAACAGCGCGAAGAACCACGGCGACGCGAGGTAGGCGATGGTCGTGTGCGCGAAGATCAGCGCGCACACGGTGATCCAGCCGACTATCCAGGCGTACTTCGGGCCGATCAGGCGCCGCGTCCACTGGTACGCGCCGCCCGAGATCGGGAAGTCGGCGGCCAGCTCGGCGTACACGCAGACCACGAGCGCCTGGAGCAGGAACACGACCGGCAGCGCCCACACCCACGCGGGGCCCGCGACCACGACGCCGAGCTGCACCACGGCGTAGAGGCCGACCACCGGGGACACGGTCGCGAAGCCCATCGCGATGTTGCCGAACACACTCAGGCTGCGCTTGAGCTCCTGTTTGTAGCCGAGGCTCTCGAGGTGCGCGGCGTCGGCGTCGTACGCGCCGGGCGCGCGGTCCGCCGGACCGGACGGGGGTGCCGGGTGGCGGGGAGGCTGCTGCGTCATGGGCCCTCATCTGGGGGAGGTCGACCGGCCGGGCCGTGAACGACAGTGGTCGCGCGCTGTTCGCGCAGGGGTCGCGTCGTCGTCCGATCGAAAAACTTACGTTGTTAGTTTTGGAGACTGTAGGCGACGACCCGGTCTGCGGGAAGACCCCAATTCCGGGTTACGCTCGCGACGCCGGGTGACCGGCGCCGCAGCGGACTGCGGCGCGTGAGATTGGGGTGCAGGGATGGGGCGGCCGACGAACCCGCTGCTGAGCAGGGACGCGATCGCGGCGACCGCGCTCGACATCTCGGCCGAGGACGGTCCCGACGCGCTGACCATGCGGGCCATCGCGGCCCGGATGGGAGTGCGCGGCCCGTCGCTCTACAACCACGTCAGCTCCAAGGACGACCTGCTGGACGCGATGACCGCGCTGATCAGCAAGGAGCTCGACAACTCGGCGCTGGCGTCGGCGGACTGGCGGGCCGGGATCGCGGCGTACGCCCGCAGTTACCGCCGCGTCTTCCTGCGGCACCACGGCATCCTGCCGATCGTGGCCCGGCGGCCCGTGCAGACCGCGGAGGCCCTGGGCGGGTACGACGCCATCTCGGCCGCGCTGCTGCGGCACGGCCTCCCGCCCGCCGAGGCCGCCGAGACCGCGGCGGCGATCGACTACCTCGTGCTGGGGTCCGTGCTGGAGACCTACACGGCCGGGTTCATCAGGGCCCCGCACGAGTACCGGCCGGAGTACCCGGCGCTCGCCGAGACCCTGGAGGCGGCGGACGCGGTCCCCGCCACCGGTGCCACCCCCGCCGCCGGTGCCGTCCGGGTCATCGGTGCCGCCCCGGCCGCCCCGGCGGGCCTCGCCGGCCTGGACGAACGAGGCTTCGAACGCGGACTGGCCCTGCTCCTGGACGGCCTCGGCGTGCGACTGGAACAGCGCCCGTAGGCACCGGCTCCTCCGTCGACATCTGCACATCAGCCACTTTTCGGGCTGATGTGCAGATGTCGTTCGCCCCGAAGGGGTATCAGGGCGGGCGTCAGAGGCTTTGACAGCCGGTTTAGAACGCTGTTCAATCCGGTATTGAACGTCGTACAAACCGGAGGCACCGTGCGACTCACCCCCACCGAGCGCGACCGGCTGCTGATCTTCACCGCAGCCGAGTTGGCCCGGGCGCGCCGTGCCCGCGGGCTGCGCCTCAACGTCCCCGAGGCGCACGCGCTCATCGCGGACACGGTCTGCGAGGCCGCCCGCGACGGGCGGCGCCTCACCGAGGCGATCGACCTCGCGCGCGGCGTGCTCGGCCCCGACGACGTGCTGCCCGGCGTCGTCGACATCGTGGGCGAGGTGAAGGTCGAGGCCGTCTTCGACGACGCCACGCGCCTCGCGGTCGTCACCGACCCGTTCCGCTCCGCCGAGCACGCCGGCGCGCTGCCGACGCCGACGGACCGCGCGTGCCACACCGGCGGCTCGCGTACCGGCGGCTTCGCGGCACCGCGGCTCGCGGCGGCCGCACCGGGCTCGCTCGGCACCGAGGCGCCCGGCGCGATCCTGTTCGGCGACGCACCCACCGACCCCTTCGCGGACTCCGACGTCGTCACCCTCGACGTCGAGAACACCTCGCCGGTCCCGGTCGGCGTCACGTCGCACTTCCACTTCTTCGAGGCGAACCCGCGCCTGCGCTTCGACCGCGCGGCGGCGTACGGGCGCCGCGCCGCCATCCCGGCAGGCTCCACCGTGCGCTTCGACCCCGGCGCCACCGTCGCGGTCGGCCTGGTCCCGATCGGCGGCGCGCGCATCGCCATCGGCTTCGCGGGCCTCGTCGACGGGCCGTTGGACGCGCCCGGCGCCAAGGAGGAGGCGCTGCGCCGCGCCCACGCCTGCGGATACCTCGACACGAACAACCCTGGCGCGGCCTCGGAACCCCGCATCTACAAGGCCCCCGGCTCCCGGGGATCGCAGGAATTCCCGGAACCCCCGGAACCCCCGGAACCCCGGGAGTCCTCGGAACCCCCGGAGGCCCCGGGATCCGCGGGATCCCCGGAAGACCCGAAAACCCGGGAAGGTGACGTCGGATGAGTGCCGCGACCGGTGGAGCCCTCCACCCGCGCGACTACGCCTCGACGTACGGTCCGCGCGCGGGCGACCGCATCCGCCTCGGCGACTCCGGCCTCGTCATCGAGGTCGAGTCCGACGCGCAGCGCCACGGCGAGGAGTTCCTGGCCGGCTTCGGCAAGACCGCCCGCGACGGCCTGCACCTCAAGGCCGAAACGGTGCGCGAGACCTGCGACATCGTCATCAGCAACGTCGTCGTCATCGACGCCGTCCAGGGCATCCGCAAACTGTCCATCGGCATCCGCGAAGGCCGCATCGCCGCGGTCGGACGTGCGGGCAACCCCGACACGCTCGACGGCGTGGACGTCGTCGTCGGCACCGGCACGACGATCGTCAGCGGCGAAGGGCTCATCGCCACGGCGGGCGCCGTCGACACGCACGTGCACCTGCTGAGCCCGCGCATCATGGAGGCGTCGCTGGCGGCCGGTGTCACCACCATCGTGGGCCAGGAGTTCGGTCCCGTGTGGGGCGTCGGCGTCAACTCGCCCTGGGCCCTGCGGCACGCCTTCGCGGCGTTCGACGCGTGGCCGGTCAACATCGCCTTTCTGGCCCGGGGTTCGTCCTCGGGACGCGGGCCGCTCGACGAAGCGCTCGTGGCGGGCGGCGCGTCCGGGTTCAAGGTGCACGAGGACATGGGCGCCCACGCCCGCGCGCTCGACACGGCGCTCCGGGTCGCCGAGGACCACGACGTGCAAGTGGCCCTGCACACCGACGGGTTGAACGAGTGCCTGTCGGTCGAGGACACTCTCGCGGTGCTGGACGGGCGCACGATCCACGCGTACCACATCGAGGGCTGCGGGGGCGGTCACGTGCCGAACGTGATGCGCATGGCCGGCGTCGCCAACGTCATCGGCTCGTCGACCAATCCGACGCTGCCCTTCGGACGCGACGCGGTGGCCGAGCACTTCGGCATGATCGTGTCCGCCCACGACCTCAAGCCCGACCTGCCCGGCGACGCCGCGATGGCCCGCGACCGCATCCGCGCGGGCACCATGGGGGCCGAGGACGTGCTGCACGACCTCGGCGTCATCCCCATCACGTCGTCCGACGCGCAGGGCATGGGACGCGCGGGGGAGACGGTACGCCGCACCTTCGCCATGGCCGGCAAGATGAAGGCCGAACTCGGGCCGCTGGACGGCGATCCCGCCGACGGGCGGCACGACAACGCCCGGGTGCTGCGCTACATCGCCAAGCTCACCGTCAACCCGGCCTCCGCCCACGGCCTCGCGCACGAGGTCGGTTCGATCGAGCCGGGCAAGATGGCCGACATCGTGCTGTGGCGGCCCGACCACTTCGGCGCCAAGCCGCAGTTGGTGCTGAAGTCCGGGTTCCCGGCGTACGGCGTGGTCGGCGACCCGAACGCGACCACCGACACCTGCGAACCCCTGGTCCTCGGACCGCAGTTCGGTGCGCACGGGGCCGCACCCGCGGAACTGTCCGTCGCGTTCACCAGCCAGGCCGCGGCCGAGACGGGCGGCGACCAACTGCCCACCAGGCGACGTCGCGTCGGGGTGCGCGGCACCCGCGGGATCGGGCCCGCGGCGATGGTGTTCAACAACCGTACGGCGGAGGTCCGGGTGGCGCCCGACACCGGGACGGTCACCCTCGACGGCGAGCCGGTGATGTCCGAGCCCGCGGACTCGGTGACGCTCAACCGCCTGTACTTCCTGTGACCGTGACCGCGACCGTGCCGTGACTGTAACCGCGACTGTGACCGTGACCGTGACCGTGACCGTGACCGTGACCGTGACCGACCTGCTCATACGACCGACCTCCCCCGCCTGACCGCAACTCCGAAGGAACGAGCGACATGACCATCACCCCGGCCGCCGACGGCTTCTCGATGCCCGCCGAATGGGTCGACCACGAGCAGACCTGGATGGCGTGGCCCACGTCCAACGAGACCTTCGGCGACGGCGACGCCGGGGAGGACGGCGACGGCGACCTGCACGCGGCGCGCGTCGCGTGGGGCCGGGTCGCCGACACCATCGCGCGCTACGAGCCGGTCACCATGGTGACCAACCTGGGCGAGTCGCAGACCGTCGCCCGCTACGTCGAGCGTCCGCTCACGATCGTCGAACGCCCGCTCGACGACGCCTGGATGCGCGACATCGGCCCCACCTTCCTGACCGACGGCCAAGGCGGACTGGCCGCCGCCGACTGGGTGTTCAACGGCTGGGGTGCCCAGGAGTGGGCCTCGTGGGACCGCGACCGGGACATCGCCGAGCACGTGGTCGAACTGTCCGGGGCCAAGCGGTACGCCTCCCGGATGGTCAACGAGGGCGGCGGCATCCACGTCGACGGCGAGGGCACCGTCATGATCACCGAGACGGTGCAGCTCGACCGGGGCCGCAACCCCGGCTGGACCAAGGAGCAGGTCGAAGAGGAACTGCGCGCGTACCTCGGCATCGAGAAGGTCATCTGGCTGCCGCGCGGCCTCACCCGCGACTACGAGCGCTACGGGACGCGCGGCCACATCGACATCGTGGCGTCGTTCGCCCGTCCCGGCGTCGTCCTGTGCCACACGCAGCCCGACCCCGCGCACCCGGACCACGAGGTCGGCAAGGAGAACGCCGCGCTGCTGCGCACCGCCACCGACGCCCGGGGCCGCCGCCTGGAGGTCGTCGAGATCCCGGCGCCGACCGTCCTCACCGAGGAGGGGCACGGCTGGGTCGACTACAGCTACATCAACCACTACGTCGCCAACGGCGCGGTGGTGCTGTGCGGCTTCGACGACCCGCGCGACGCGGAGAACGCCGAGACGTTCGCGAAGCTCTTTCCCGGTCGCACGATCGAACTGGTCGACGCCCGCGGGATCTTCGCCAACGGCGGCGGCATCCACTGCATCACGCAGCAGCAGCCGCGCGTCTGACATCGCGTACGCTGACGCGGCCCCGAAGACGGATCGGGGCCGCGTCGGACGAGACCCGAGGGGAGTGACCATGCCGGCCACGAGCCGCCGCAAGCGCCTCGAACAGCCGCGCGAGGTCGTCCTCGAAGCGGCACTCGCGGCGATCGCCGACGGCGGTCTCGACGCGATGACCATGGCCGCGCTCGGCAAGCGGCTCGGCATCAGCGGCGGCCACATCCTCTACTACTTCGGGTCCAAGGACCGCCTCCTGGTCGAGACCCTCCGCTGGAGCGAGGAGCGCCTCGGCGAACGCCGCCGCGAACTCCTGGCCCGCCGGGCGCCCGCCGCCGCACGACTGGCCGACTACATCGGCATCTACCTCCCCGAGGGCCGCGCCGATCCGCGGTGGACGATCTGGGTGGCGGTGTACGGGCGTTCGCTCGGCGACCCCGAAGTCCTGCACGCCGGACACGACATAGAGCGCGTCTGGGCGGCCGAACTCTCGGACCTGCTCGTGGAAGGCGCGGCCACGGGGGAGTGGGAGCCGCTGGACGCCGCCGCGCGCGCCGCCTTCACGGTGCGCCTGCACGGGATGCTCGACGGATTCGCGCTCCAGATTGTGATCGGCGCACCCGGCGTCGAGCGCGCGGAGCGGGTGGCGCACGCGCTGGCGTACGCCCGGTCCCAACTCGGCCTGCGACCCTGACAATTACGGTCGGTAGTGGCCAAATTCATTACAAAGCAGGTCAATTGCTCCTCTCCGCCTCGCCGCGCGCCACACTAATCGGCGCATGTGGTGCACGGGGCGCATAGTGCGCGCCGTATCGAGCATGCTCTGGGAACAGGGACAGAACGTCGTTCGGGGTGATGCACCATCAGTCGGCTGATCAGCGCCGGGTCCGGAAAGGGCCGGTCGCGTACCGCACCGGAGTGGTGGCGCGACCCCAAGCGGCGTACCGGCGTGATCGCGCTCGCCGTCGTCCTCCTGATCCTCGCCGCGCTGATCGACCGCGGGAGCTGCTCCAACGACAACGGCGGCAACACCGCGCCGGCGGGGGCTTCGGGCGCCGCGGACGGCTCCTCGTCCGCCGCCCCCGGAACCGGGCCGCCGGGCGCCGCGGGGCCGCAGGACCCGGGCCAGGCCCCGGCGCCGTCCGCGAAGACCGGTGCGACGAGTGGTGCGACGACCGGTGCGACCGGTGCGAAGACCACCCCTCCGGCCGCCGCGCCCGCCCCGGCGCCGCCCGCGACCTCGTCGGGCGGCGTGCCCCAGGTCGTCGGACTCGACCTCCAGAAGGCGCGCGACGCGGTCTGGTACGCGGGCTACCACTTCATCAAGTCCCACGACGCCCTCGGCCGCGGGCGCATGCAGCTCCTGCTGAGCAACTGGCAGGTCTGCGACCAGAATCCCGGCCCCGGCAAGATCGACAAGGACACCACCGTGCGGCTCGGCGTGGTCCGCAAGGACGAGGACTGCCCCGTCGTCCCGCTGCCCACCGCGAAGCCCTCCGCGCCCGAGGGCATCATGCCGAATGTCGTGGGCCGCAGCGTCAACGTCGTACGCGAGGCCCTGCGCGACGAGGTCAAGGTCGACGCCGACGACCTCAAGAGCGGGCGCGCGATCATCGTCGAGAACCACTGGCAGGTCTGCACCCAGGACCCGGCCCCGGGCGCGCCGCTGCCCGAGGACAAGATCAGGCTCGGTGCGGTGAAGTTCGGCGAGAAGTGCCCCTGAAGCGTGAGTGAGGGGCGGTGCTGAACGGCGGCTGAGCGGCGGTTGCGCGGGGCGGTGAGCCGCCTGGCGGGCCGTCGGCGGGCTCCCGTTCACCGCACCCGCGTGCCGCCTACCGCACCGGACCTCTGGCGTCCGGCCGCCCGGCACGCGACGATGGCGGCCGATGAGCGCCCGAGCCGCGGCCCGCATCCCGGCGAACAACCGCGGCACCACAATCGCGCACAACCACGGCACCACCACGACCACCGCTCGACCACGGCACGACGGAGTACGCGCATGGCCCAAGACGGAGGTACCACCCCTCGCCTGACCGTGCATCAGCTGCGCCGCCTGGTCGCGGTCGCCGAGCACGGCTCGATCTCGGCTGCCGCCGCCGCGCTCTACCTCGCCCAGCCCGCCCTCTCCAAGTCGCTGCTGGAACTCGAACGCAGCGTCGGCACCCGCTTGTTGGCGCGTACCAACCGGGGGACGGTGCTGTCGCCCGACGGACAGCGGGCGGTCCGGCTGGCCCGCGCGATCCTGGCGGACGTCCACGCTCTGGAGGGGCTGGCGCAGACGGACCGGCCGGAGCCGCTGCCGGGACGGGCGGACTCCGTACCGCTGCGCATCGCCGCGACGCCGACGCTGGCCAACGACCTCGGCACGCACTTGGTCCCGACGTTCGCGACGCGCCACCCGAACCTGCGGCTCCGGCTGATCCGTTCGGCCTCGCGCGAGGCGCTGTTCGACGCGCTGCGCCGCGGGGACGCCGATGCCGGGGTGGCCGCGCTGCCCGCCCCCGACGATCTGATCGCCGATCAGTTCGCGGTGCGCGAGGTCGTGTTGGTCTCGCCTACCGGCCTCGACCTGCCCGCCACGCTGTCCCAGAAGCACCTGGACGGGCTTCCGCTCGTGCTGCCGCCCCCGGGGTCCGGCCGCCGCGACGACATCGACCGGGCGTTCCGGCGGCTCGGCGTCGAGCCGGTCGTGGCGATGGAGGCCGAGGAGAGGTCGGCGTGGGTGGCGTGCGTACTCGCCGGGCTCGGCTCGGTGTTCCTGTACCGCGACCTTGTCGAGCACCTGGGCTACGAGGGCACGGACGTACGCGGATTCGACCCGCCCGTGCGCGGCGCCGTGGCGCTCGTCCGCCGCCCCCGCGAGGGCGGCGACGGGGTGGCCGCGTTCCTGGACCACGCCCGGGCGAACGGCCTGCGCCCGCCCGCTGCCGCCTGACCGCAGCCCGGCCGGAGCACGCGGCGGCGGCGCGGTCGTTCACCGCTCCGGCACCACGCGGTCCACGATCCCGTCGACGAGTGCGTCCAGCGCGTCGGCCGCGACGGCGTCCGGGGTCGTCAGGTGTTCGACGATCAGGCCGAGCATCGCGAAGTACAGGACGCTGACGGTCGTCCGGTCGCCCGGCAGCCCGCTGTCGAGGTGGAAGCGGATGGCCTCCTCGTACTCGGGACGCAGCATCGCGGTCAGCGCCTCGCGCATCTCGGGTCTGCGGGTCGCCTCCAGGCGGAGTTCGAGGAGGGCGATGTACCCGGTGCGGTCGGCGGTGACCCGGCCCATGAGCTCGTGCATGAACCGGACGACGGTCGCCTTCGTCGGCGGTGCCTCCAGCGTCTGCGACACCGCGTCGGGGTCCGGCCCGAGCCGTGCGTAGATGCGCGGCGCGATCTGGTTGAGCAGGTCGTCGCGCTTGCCGAAGTAGTTCGACGCGGTCCCGGTCGGGACCTCCGCCTGCACGTCGACCGCACGGAAGGTGAGCCCGCGCGCGCCCTCGCGTGCCAGCACCTCGATTGCGGCATCCAGCAGCGCCGCGCGCCGTTCCGCGTTCTGAGCCATCGGTCGCCTCTCCCTGTCGGGTGTTCCTGATCTTCCCGGACACATCTCCTTGCCAACCACTACACATGAAGTACTATAGGCGTAGTGGTCGACCGGCCGCAGTATTCCCGAGGAGAAGCATGCGAAAGCTCACGTACTACATCAGCCAGTCGATCGACGGCTTCGTCGCCGCCCCCGACGGCGCGTTCGAGCACCTGATGGCCTATCAGGACATGTGGAAGTGGATCGTCGCCGAATGCCCCGAGACGCTGCCGACCGTCGCGCACGAGTCGTTCGGTGTCACCGGCCCGCCGCGGCTCTACGACACCGTGATCATGGGCCGGGCGACCTATGAGCCGGGGCTCGCCCAGGGCCTCGCGAGCCCGTACTCCCACCTGCGGCAGTACGTCGTGACCAGCACCATCACCGAGAGCCTGTCCCCGGACGTCACCCTGGTCGCCGGCGACCCGCTGGAGACCGTCCGCGCGCTCAAGGCGGAGGACGGCGACAAGGCCATCTGGCTCTGCGGCGGCGCGACCCTCGCGGGCGCGCTGTACGACGAGATCGACGAACTGGTCCTGAAGACCTACCCGGTCATCACGCGCAGCGGAATCCCGCTGTTCTACGGGGACTTCGAACCGCGCCCGTTCACCCCCATGGAGACGACGCGCTTCGACGACGGAGGCTCCGTCACGCGCTACGTACGGACGTGACACCCGGGAACCGTACGCCCCCTCGCCGCGTCGAACTGCCGCGGGCCGCAAGGCCGACGGCCACGCGGCGACGGCGAAGGGGGCGTACGGATGGACGCGCACGGGCACGGGCCGGACGACGAGGCCGAACGGGCCCCTGAGACCCGACCCCGCTCCGGCCCCCGGCGCCGCCGGTACGTGGCGCTCGCCGCGGCGGCTTTGGCCCTCGTGATCGCGGGGACCGCGGGCGCCGTCGTGGTGTTCGACGACGACAGCGGCTATACCGACGGGAGTCCCCGCACCGCCCCGAGCGGGGGTACGGGCTGGGCGCCCACGGCCGAGCCCGGCAAGGGCCCGATCGGACCGCGCGTCGAACTCGACTGCCCCGCGCCGATCATGGTCGAGCATCCCGTCCCGGCACCCCTCGACCCGCGCGCAACCGCGGGGAACCCCCACACCTTGGCGAACGGCGCCGTCGCCGCCCGCTTGTGCGAACCCCCGCCGCCGGTCATGAGGGGCGGTCCGCCGACCGCGACGCGCGTAAGCCCCCTGCCGGCGACCGTCTACTACGACGTCGACCGCGTCGTCCGGAAGGTCAACAGCTATCCCGAGGGGAGCGGGGAGGGCCCCGGGCCGGGCGTCGCCTGCCCTGCGGACGCGCGCTCGTGGCTCACGCTCGAAGTGCTGTATCCCGGGGGCGTGCGCGCTTCGATCCCGGTGAACCTCGGCGGCTGCGGCGAGATGGTCTTCTCCGACATGTCCCGGCACATGGCCCGCGGCTTCGACGGGTACATGACGGTGCTCCTGGAGGAGCAGCGCGTAGCCGACCCGCCGGTGCCCCCGGCGACCGCGCCGGTGTGCGAGCAGTCCCGCCCGGCGGGACGTGTGCCGTTGCGCCGCGAGTCGCTGGGTTGGCAGCGCGACGTCGTCCCGTACCCCGCCGCCCAGCTCGTGGCGTGCCAGTACGCCGCGGTGCCGGACGGCACGTGGGCGCTGCGCGGCAGTGTCGACCTGGCCGCCCAGCGCGAGGAAATCCGCGCCCTCGTGAACGCGGCGGTACCCGGGGACAACGTGCTGCCGTGGCCGAACTCGGTGCGGTGCCCGTACCCGACGGAGGGGTTCACGCTCCTGGAGTTCGCCGACGCCGCCGGGGCCCGGTACGAAGTTCTGGTGGTCGGGGGGCCGTGCGCGCACATGTACCTCATGCTGCGTTCGGAGACGTACGGCGGTGAGAACGGGGCACCGGTACCGGCCGACCTGCTGCGTCGTCTCGGCCTCTGAGGCTGCCCGCAGGTTCCGGCGGCGGGTGGCCGAGGGGGCCGGCGCCCCGGAACCGGCCGCAGCGGACGGGGACGGACCGGGCCGGGCGGGCCGGACCCCCGCCCGGCCCTCCTTTACCTGCCTCCCGCGCCCATGTCACCTTGCTGTCCGAAATGTGAACGGATCCGTCCGCAGACTGGGTGTCCCCGACCGCCGGAGGTAGATTTGCGGTGGGTCCCGGCCCGACCCGCCAAGGGCACCCCGCAGGCGTGCCGAGCTGTTGCGAGCAAGGAGTTGTCCCGATGTCCCTGCTGACCGTGTGGCCAGAGGCAGATGCCTCGGCCCCGCTGCTGCGCACCGCAGAATCCGCCGCGATCGCCGACGCGCTCGCCCCGATCGGCGTGCGCTACGAGCGGTGGACCGCGGACCAGGAGCTGGCGCCGGGGGCTTCGCAGGACCAGGTGATCGAGGCCTACCGCACGGAGGTCGACCGCATTACCGCCGCCGAGGGCTACATCCTCGTCGACGTGATCCGGCTCCAGCCGTCGGACGACCCGGAGTGGCCGGCCAAGGCCGCCGCCGCGCGCCAGAAGTTCCTGTCCGAGCACACCCACGACGACGACGAGGTCCGCTTCTTCGTCGAGGGAGCCGGCATCTTCTACCTGCACGTCGACGGCCGGGTGTTCGCGGTGCTGTGCGAGGCGGGCGACCTGCTGTCCGTCCCCAAGGGCATCACGCACTGGTTCGACATGGGCGCCGAGCCGTCGGTCGCGGCGATCCGCTTCTTCCACGACGAGGACGGCTGGGTGGGCGACTTCACCGGCGACCCGATCTCGTCGCGCTTCCCCGACTTCGACACCATCTGGGCCGGCTACAAGGAGTCCGCCGCGTGAGCGACCTGCACCCCCCGCACCACGTGGTCGTCGACATCGAAGGCACCACCAGCGCCACCGGGTTCATCACCGAGCAGCTGTACCCCTACTCGCGCAAGCACTTCGCGCGCGTGCTGGACACCCGGGGCGACGACCCCGAGGTGGCGGGCGCCGCCGATGCCGTACGCGAACTGATCGGCGAGCCGGACGCCGGCACCGACCGCATCGTCGAGGCCCTGAACACCTGGTTGGACCGCGACGAGAAGGCCACCCCGCTCAAGACCCTCCAGGGCGTCATCTGGGCCGAGGGCTTCGAGTCCGGGGAACTCACGTCGCACTTCTACCCCGAGGTGATCCCCGCCCTCCGCGCCTGGCACGAGGCGGGGCACACGCTGTACGTCTACTCCTCGGGCTCGGTGTCCGCCCAACTCGCGTGGTTCGGCCACTCCGCCGAGGGCTCGCTGCTGTCGATGTTCTCCGGACACTTCGACACCGCGAACGCGGGCCCGAAGAAGGTCGCCTCGTCGTACGAGGCCATCGCCGCCGCGGTCGGCGAAGCGGACCCCGCGCGCTTCGTGTTCTTCTCCGACCTCGTCGACGAACTGGACGCGGCCCGCGAGGCCGGCTGGCAGACGGTCGGCGTCCGCCGCCCCGGCGAGCCGTACTACGACCGAGGCGTGGCCGGCCACCCCGAGACCGACTCGTTCGCCCGCGTCGACCTGAGCGCCGAACACCCCGCCGTACGCTGACCCGCACCACACACGAACCCGCACCCCACCGCCCGCCGTCGCCCCAAGGCAACGGCGGGCGCGGTGCGTCACGACCCGAGAAGAACCCCGTGGATCCGAACAGTTGCCGCGCAATACTGCCCGCATGAGTGATGCGCTGGGGTACGCGTCTCCGCAGCACTACCCCGCGGTGGTCACCGACCGCTGGGGACGGGTCGAGACCACGTTGGTGAACGACGGCACGGCGTTCGGGATGATCCTGCGCGGAAACCGCTTCGAGGGAAAGTCCGTTGACGGCCTGGCGCTGGTCGGACCACCCGTCGGGAGCAACCCGCCCACACTGTGCGACGGCGACCTTTGCTCGTGCACCATCGAGTGGCGCATGCCGATCGAGGTGTCCCTCGACGGGGCCGGGCCCTCGCGGGTTTCCCTGAGCGCACACCTGGTTCTGGGAGATCCCACGCCCAACCGCGGGATCGACTCCGTCGGCGTGACGTTGACGCTGCACCTGCCGACCGGCGTCGTGGCGACGACCACGCCCCAGGAGCTGATCGAGAACGCGTTGCTCGACCTGCAGCGCCTGCTCCCGGACGGAACCCGCCTTCTCGCGTGCATCTCGTGCGCGTTCTCCGACTACAGCCCTGCGGGCACCGCGTTCATCGGGTCGATGGCATGCTTCCGCGACCGCAAGGACGCCTACCGAGCCGTCTCGGGAAAACGGGATATGTACGACATCTGGAGCGCGATGAGCGGCGTCGTCCAGGAGACCTACCACTGCCCCGACTTCGCGCGGCGCCGGCCCGGAAGCGGGTACCGCGGCTGATCATCCGGGCCGCACGGCGACCCGAGGGAAGCTCAGGGTCGCCCCTGAGTCGGCCAACTGCCGGGTGGGCGCTGCCACCTGCGCCGCAGCAGGTCTATCGGGAGTACTACCAGGGGCCGTTCGTACTCTTCCCTGAGTACGACTAGGGACTCTCCCGGAGGAGTAGCCGGGGTCGGATATCGACCTTGAGGGATGACGATTCGCCGACAATTCCACGGGAGACTTCTGGTGTGGAAGCGACCGGAGCGGCGATGGAGCGGTGGGGTGGGGCACGTGGCCCGCGTCACACGCGGGCATGTCACATCCGCGACGTCGATTCAGTCATATGTGTAGGAGCGGCGATCGGGGGCGGGGCAGAACCGCCGAGGGACCCGCACCCGGATGGTTCCACTACAGGCGTAGAGAATTGGTTGCTACAGAAGTAGAGTCGCGTTTGCCGCCTCTACATCTGTAGCGAACCGGGAGGGGATACCGATGGACCGCAACGCAGTCGCCGCGTTCATCCGCTTCGTCATCTGTGGCGGCGGTGTCGGTCTCCTCTCCAGCGGCGCGCTCCTGCTCCTCACCGACTCGATGTCGATCGCCGCCGCCAACGCGGTGGTGACCGTCGTGTCGACGCTGCTCTGCAACGAACTGCACAGCCGGATCACCTTCCGCAAGGGCGCCGCGAGCATCCGCGTGCACGTGGAGTCCACCGGAACGGCCGTGATCGCCTACCTGTTCACCACCACGGCGATGCTGGTCCTGGACGCGGTCGCACCGCACGCCGGGGCGCTCACCCAGCAGGTCGTCTACCTGTCCGCCTCCGGCCTCGCCGGCCTCGGCCGCTTCGTGGTCCTCCGCGTCGTCGTCTTCGCCCGCAAGACGGACAAGGCAGTGGTGCCGGCCAAGGTCGCCGTGGCGACCAAGGCAGCAGTGGCCGGCACGGTCGCCGTGGCGAACAAGGTGGTCCTGCCGAGCAAGGCCGCGGTGGCGAGCACGGTGGCCGTGGCAAGCAAGGTGGCCGTGGCAAGCAAGGTGGCTCTGCCGAGCAACGTCACGAACATCAACAAGACCGGCAAGCGTCTTCCGGTCGCAGTGGGAACCCTTGTGTCGGGCGGCACCCACGCGACCCTGCGGGCCCGAGAGCAGTTGGTCGCGGCGGCCTGACTCCGCACCAACGCTCCAAGGGCCACGAAGGAAGCCGGTGGCCACCTCCGGACCGCGGGGGTGGCCACCGGCTTCCTTGTGTCTCCGGCGTCAGGGGATTGGGCTGGTCAGCCAGTTGCCGTTGACGGACCAGGTGGTGCCTTCCGGTGTTGTGCCGCGTAGGGCGTGGAGGGTGCCTTCGCCGGCGTACGCAATGGTGTTCGCGTCGGCGAGGGAGGCGAAGGCGAAGGTGCGGTCGGGGGCCCAGGCCGTGTCCTGCCGTAGGCGGCGGCTCAGTTCGGCCCAGCCTCGGCCGGCTGCCGCGACGACCCAGGCGTCGGGCGGGCCCGCGGCGAACCGTCGGGCGGGGCGCAGCCAGGATGCGGCCTGCTCGGGCCAGTCCACGACGGTGAGCACGGTCTTGTCGTCGAGGTCTTCCCAGGCGCGGATCAGCGCCTCGGCGGCGTTTCGTGAGGCGGTGTCGCGGCCGTGGCCTACGGAGATGGTCTCGATGCGCGCCTGAGGGTGCGTCAGTAGGGCGAGGAGCGCGTCGAGTTCGGCCGGGGTGTGGGGCCGCGGGGCGGCGCGCTCGCGGTACGCGGCCTGTTCGGCGGGGGAGGCGAGGGGCGAGCGGCGGGACGCGGGCGGGGTACGCGCGATGGCGGGCCAGGTGGGTGGGTGGTGGAGGTGCGTCATTGAGGGTGCGGGCCTTCTCGGTGGGTCTTCCAGTTCGCGTACGCCTCCGGCAGGCATACCGCGCACGGGCGGTAGCCGGCGGCGCGGGCGGTTGCCTCGTCGGCGAAGAACACGCGCTGATCTACGTATCCGCCGCGGGCGATGGCCCGCAGGGCGGAGGGGCAGTCGAGTCGCCCGTACAGCCGCCTGCGCCGGTATCCGCCGAGCGTGCCGGGCCGGGTGCTGCGGTACGCGGTCCCGTCGGGGCTGATCAGTGTGTACGCGCGGGCGGCGGCGGCCGGGTGCGTTGCGGACCCGGGCGCCGCCGCGAGCGGGTCCGTCACAGCAGGGTGGGCTGGAGTGCGCCTTCGTGGACGAGTAGCTGGTGCTTGCGTTCCACGCCGCCCGCGTAGCCGCGCATCGACCCGTCCGCGCCGATGACGCGGTGGCACGGACGCACGATCAGCAGCGGATTCGCACCGATCGCCGTGCCGAGGGCCTGGATCCGCTCGCGCGGGAGGCCGAGTTCGGCGGCGAGTGCGCCGTACGTCGTCGTGGTGCCGTACGGGATGGTGTCCAGCTGCCGCCAGACGCGGTGTTGGAAGTCGGTGCCATGTGGGGCGAAGGCGAGGTTGAACACCATTGGCTCGCCCGCGAAGTAGGACTCGAACTGGGCCGCGGCGGCAGTGAAGGCGGCCGGGTCGTGCTGCCAATTGGGTTGTGGTGTGGGCGCGTTCTTGGCGTTTGGCGTCGACACCGACGCCAACGCGACGCCGCCGGGCGAGCGTTCGCCGACCAGCAGCAGTTCGCCGACCGGGCTGGGGATCGCGGTGTAGACGGTCATGCCGCCACCTCGTCTTCCTTGCACCTTCCGTGCAGTTGCGTAGCCTCTGGCTCTGTTTCTCCTTGCCTACGATCATGCGCGCCCGGGACGGGTGGTGCTGGCGGGAATCGGACGAGGCGTTGGCGCGGTGGTTCAGGGCTCAGACGTCGATCAGTGCCAGTGCCTCCGCGTGGAGGTCGGCAGGGACCTTGTGCGGGGAACCCGCGTCGAACGGCGGCTGCGGGTCGTACTCGATGGCCAATTGCACGGTCTGGGCGGTGCGTTCGCCCATCTCGCGGGCAAGCAGGGTGAGGGCCATGTCGATGCCGGCCGAGACGCCCGCCGCCGTGACGTACTTGCCGTCGAACACCACGCGCTCGGACACCGGTTCCGCGCCGAAGCCCGCCAGGTGCTCCACCCAGCCCCAGTGCGAGGTGGCCTTGCGTCCGGTCAGGAACCCGGCGGCGGCGAGCAGGAACGAGCCGGAGCACACCGACGTCGTCCACTTGGTGTGCGCGTCGGCGGCGATCAGCCAGTCGAGCAGCGCGCGGTCGCCCAGCGCCGCGGTGGTGCCGGCACCACCCGGGACGATGACGACGTCGGGGGACGGGAGTTCCGCGTATGACGCGGTGGCCACCAAGGTCGGCTTCCCCTGGTCGTCGGCGACCGGGCCGGCCTCGCCGGCGACGAACGAGACGGTGCAGCCCGGCGCGAACGCCATGACGGTGTAGGGCCCGACGGCGTCCAGCGCGGTGAACCCGGGGTAGAGCGGAATGGCGATGTGCATGGTCGGACCTCCGGACGAAGCGGCGCGGGAGCGATTTCATGCTGCCGCGCCCGTCCCGTGGCGTCCACGCCGAGAACCGCACACATCACGCCGTTCCGCTCTACCCGGGCACCGGGCGCGCCCGGGCTCAGACGAGCAGTTCGTGCACCCCGCGCCACTCCATGTAGAGCAGGAACCGGATGTGGTTGTACGCGGCGTGCAGGGGCTCGCTCGTGTCGGGGGACAGCACGATGAGCTTGCCCTTCGAGCCCATGAACGTCTTGCCGCTCTTGCCGTCGAGGTCGATGAGCCCGAGCGTCTGCAGTTGGGTGAGTCCGTTGTCGGCCTTGAACATGTCGACCGCGATGATGCGGTTCATTTCCTGGTTCTGCGGGTTCTTGGACGGCGGCCCGCTGATCATCGCCGTCGGCGGCGGCCCGGCCTTGAGGGCCTTGATGACCGCGTCCCGGCCGCCGGCGAGCACGTCGGTCCAAGTGATGCGGTACGTCGCCGTCTTCTCCGTCTTCTCCCGGCCCAGGTCGGTCGTCACGGACACCTCGGGCACGTTGAACTTGCCCATCTGGCGGCGGCGCGCCTCGATGGTGGAGCGCATCGCCAGCAGGTGGTGGGCCAGGCGGCAGACCTCGCCGACGGGACCGTTGTTGGGCTTCACGGTGAACGTCTGCTGCACGCCCGGCCCCGGACACCACTCCCAGCCGCCCGCCAGGTCGACGACCGAGGCGATGACCGGGTCCAGCAGGCACTGGTTCTTGGTGAGCGCCGGCACCACGACCGTCGAGATGTTGGTGCGGAAGGCGGTCAGGCCCACCGTCTTGAACACCGTTGCGGCACCGACGCTGTTGGTCCACTGACCGTCGAGCTTGTAGTCGGCGGTCGTGCCGGGCGCGGCCGGGTAGGCGTAGCTGACGTAGTGCACCGCACCGTGCAGGAATTCGCTGCCCGGGAGTTTGCCACCCTCGCCCGGGCCGACACTCCAGGTCCCGGTGGCGACCGGAAGCGGCAAGGCCATCATGTTCCCCCTCCCCGGCGGGCACCGCCGCCCGCCCAGCCGAATAGTCGCGGCACGGGCGGTTCCCGGGCAAGGGATACACCTGAGTAACCGAAGCGAACTTCCTTGCGTGACAAGGTATTTGGAGGTGTCGACCCGTCAGGTTTCGATTGTGGCGGCAATCGACCGGCGCGTGTCGTGTCCTGCCACCCCGGGGCCCTCGGACGTTCCACGGTCCGGAACGGCGTCGCCGAAGCGTTCCAGCCGGATGCGCGTCGGGGGGACGCCGGCACGGGTGAGCATGCGGCCGACCGCCTCCGCGAAGCCGGTGGACCCGCAGACGTACACCTCGCGGTCCTCGGCGACGGCGCGGGCGGCGTACGGCGCCAGCACCTCGGGCGAGAGCCGCCCCACCGGCAGCCCCGGGGGAGCCACCCGGCTGTGCACGACGGTGACCTGCTGGCGTACCACCTGATCGCCCGTCAATTCCTCGCGGTACGGCAGGTCTTCAGGCGTACGTACGCACGCCAGCACGTCGACGGGTACGTCCGACGCCGCGGCACGCTGGTGGCGGAGCATCGCCACCAGCGGGACGAGGCCGGACCCGCCGCCGATCAGCAGTGCCGGACGGTCGCCCGCCCACGCGAAGAACCCGCCCAGAGGACCGCGTACTTCGACGTGGTCGCCGATGCGCGCGACCCCGTGGAAGTAGCCCGACACCTCGCCGCCGTCGACCCGGTCGACGGTCAGCTCGATGTGCCCGGCATCACCCGGCGCCGACGCGACGGAATAGTGGCGCTGCGCGGTGTATCCGTCGGCCGCCGTGAGCCGCACCATGTAGTGCTGGCCCGCGACATGCGCGTTCCACACCGGCAGCGCGAGCCGCACGGTGAGCATGTGCGCTGTCTCCGACCGCAGTTCGACGATCTCGCCGTCCTGCCAGTCGACCTTGCCGCGCAGGCTCGGCGCGACCCGGCCCGGCGCCGCGAAGTCCGGGAGCTCGGGCAACTCCGTGGGATTCTGCGGCCCTTGCCGCTCCGAGTCAGACCCCGAGTCAGACCCCGCGCCGCCAGATCCCGTGTCAGTCGCCCGCATAACGTTCCTCCGCCCACGGGTCGCCCCGGTGGTGGTAGCCGTTCCGCTCCCAGAACCCGGGCTCGTCGCGGTCCACCAGCCGCAGGCCCGCGATCCACTTCGCGCTCTTCCAGAAGTACAGATGCGGCACCAGCAACCGCGCCGGACCCCCGTGGGCGGCCGTGAGCGGCTCGCCCTCGTAGTCGAACGCGATCCACGCCTTGCCGCCCACGAGATCGCCGAGCGCGAGGTTGGTGGTGTAGCCGGTGTGCGCGTACGCCACCACATGCGTCGCCGTCGGCAGCGGCCCCACCGCGCCGAGGAAGTCGTCCACCGACACCCCGGTGAACCGGGTCGTCAGCTTCGACCACGACGTGACGCAGTGGATCGGCCCCTCGTACGTGCTCGCGGGCAGCGCGTGCGCGTCGTCCCACGTCCAGGTCCGCGACGAGGCCACGAGGCCGTCGATCCGGAACGTCCAGTCCGCGGCAGCGAGTTCGGGAGTGACTTCGGCGGACAGCACCGGGAAGGAGTTGTGCGCGTCGTACTGGCCGGGAGGCAGGCGCGGGTCGCGGGCGTCCGCCGACGTACGGCCCACGAACCCGCGCGTCGGAGCCGCCCCGAGAGACGCGCCGAGAGATCCCCCCTCAGACACCCCGGGAGCCGGCCCAGGCGTCGTCCCGCCAGACACCCCGGCAGCCGACCCCGTCACACGTCGTCCTGGGCCAGCCGCCACACCGCGTCCAGCGCGACAAGTGCGGCCTTCTCCACGCCCTCCGCGACGACCTTGCGGTGCGGGTCGTAGTTGCTGTTGCCGTCGTCGTCCACCAGGTCGTCGGCGGCGATGCCGTCGATCACCAGCGCACCGCCCGCCCGCAGGCCGTTGAGCGCCGCGAACACCAGCAGCGCCGACAGCTCCATCTCGATCGCGAGCACGCCCGCCCGCTGGTAGGGCTTCATCGGCAGCTCCAGCACGCCCGGCAGGAACGCGGCCCGCGTCCACACCGTGCCCCGGTGGTACGCCGCCTCGTGCTCGCGCGCCGCGCCCTGGAGCGCGAGCACGACCTCCGGGGTCGACGCCGCCGGGAACTCGACCGGCACGAGCTGCTGCGTCACACCGTCGTCGCGCACCGCCGCCTCGGCCACGATCAGGTCGCCGTCACCGATGCCGCGCGCGATCGCCCCGGCCGTGCCGAGCCTGATGATCGTGGTCACGCCCGCCTCGGCGAGCTCGCCGAACAGGCATACGGCGCCCGGTCCTCCGACACCGTGCGACGACACGACGACGGGGACGCCGCGCCAGGTGCCGGCGTACGTGACGTACTCGCGGTTCGCGCCTATCTGCTCGGCACCGTCGAGGAGCTTCGCCACCAGGCCGGCCCGGGCCGGGTCGCCGACGACGACCGCGTACGCGGGCAGACCCGAGCTGGGGATCTTGGTGATCGGAAGGACGGCGGGGCGGGCGGCGGTCATGACTTCGTCTCCAAGCTGGGAACGGGGGACACCGGGGCGGACGTGTCGCGGTCGCCTCCGCCGCCTCCTGCGGCGTCGGCTCCGTCGGTCGGGGCGCCCCGCGATCTGCGGCGCACGAGGCCGTTGAGGCCGTTGCGGAACCTCGGCCTCGTCGCGAGGAACAGCGCGACCAGCGTCATCACGTACGGCGCCGCGTCGGCGGCCTGCTGCGGCATGCCCTCGCCCTGGAGCCGGAAGCCGATCGCCTCGACGAGCCCGAACAGCAGGCCCGCGAGCAGGACGCCGATCGGCAGCGCCCGGCCGAGCATGACCGCGACGACGGCGATCCAGCCGCGTCCCGCGGTCATGTTCTCGGAGAACAGCGTCACGTTGCCGAGTGCGAGCTGCGCGCCGGCCAGGCCGCACAGCGCGCCGGAGGTGAGGACGGCCGCGTACCGGTACTTGGCGACGCTGACCCCGAGGCTCTGCGCGGCCTCGGGCGCCTCGCCCACCCCGCGCAGCCGCACGCCCCACGGGTGGCGGGACAGCAGGACGGCGATGACCGCGACCGCGACCCACGACAGGTAGATCAGCGGGGAGTGCCCGGACACCGCGTCGCCGACGAACGGAATGGACTCCACGCCCGGGATGTCGACCGGTTCCAGGCCCTTGAGGTCGGGGTCGCTGAACGTGCCCTGCGTGCCGAACACGGTCCGCAGCAGGAAGCCGGTCAGCCCGACCGCGAGCAGGTTGAGGGCGATGCCCACCACGACGGCGTCCGCGCCCAGGCTGACCGCGCCGATCGCGAGGATCGCCGAGAACGCGGTGCCCGCGAGCACCGCGGCCAGCACCCCGCCCCAGGCGCTGCCGGTGTACCAGCTGCCCGCGACGGCCGCGAAGCAGCCGGTGAGCATGGTCCCTTCGAGGGACACGTTGAAGACACCCGCGCGCTCGCACAAGGCGCCGCCGAGTGCCGCGAACAGCACAGGCGTCAGCGCGCGAAGCGCGGAGAAGATCAGTTCGGCGTCGAAGGACATGTCACCGGCCTCCGGTCTCGGCGGGCACGGACGACTCGGTACCGGGCGGCTCGTTGCCGGGCGGTTCGGTCCCGGGCGCCGCGGTGCCAGGTGGCTCGGCGCCGCGCGGCCCGATGCGCGGCGGTCCGGCGGCGGAGGGTTCCGAGCCGGGCGGTATGCGTCCCGGGCGTCGGCCGCGCAGCCACGCGGCCTTCGCGAACACCCCGGTGCGCACGGCCAGGAACAGGATGATGACCGCCTGGAGCACGGACGTCAGCTGCTGGGGCACGGCCGTCTCCTGCTCCATGCCGAAGCCGCCCACGGTCAGCGCCGCGAAGAAGAAGCCGGCGACGATGGTGCCGAGCGGCGACGCGGCGGCGAGCAGGGCAGCGAGCAGGCCGGTCCAGGTGTACGCGGGGGTGGTCAGCGCGCCGTCGGTGAGCCGGTACGGGAAGCCGAGCACCATGATCGCGCCGACCAGCCCGGCTAGGCCGCCCGACGCGAACATCAGACGGATCGTCAGGCGCGGGCGGTCGACACCGGCGTACGCCGAGAACCGCGCGCCGCGCCCCGTCATGCGCAGCTCGAACCCCGCGGACGTGCGCGCCTCGACGAACGCGAACACCAGGGCGGCGGCCAGGATCAGGAAGATCCCGATGCTGATGCCGGTGCCCAGGCCGCCGTCGGTGGCGAACTCGGGCAGCCGTACGCCGTCCGGCAGCCGCTCGGACTGCGGGATGCCGGAGCCCTCCTCCAGGAGTTGGAAGCGGATCAGGTACGACACCAGCGAGATCGCCGGGTAGCTCATCAGCAGGCTGCTGACCAGCAGCGGTACGCCGCACGCGGTTTCCAGCAGTGCGGCCAGCGCGGCCCACAGGCCGCCGGCCAGGATCCCGGCGAGCAGCGCGAGCACGACGGTGACCGGCGCGGGGAACGGCGAGTACAGGCCCACCACGGCCGCGCCCAGCGCGCCGAGCACCAACTGGCCGTCGCCGCCCAGGTTCACGAGCCCCGCGCGCAGCGGGATCGCGAGCGCGACCGCCATCCCGACGATGGGGATCGACTTGGTGGCGGTGTCGCTGATGCCTTCGCCGCCGAGCGAGGTCTCGAAGATCGCCTGGTACGCGGCGAACGGGTCGGCGCCCGTCGACGCCAGGATGATCGCCCCGACCACGAAGCCGGCCACGATCGCGGCGGTGACGGGGGAGAACACGGCGCGCCGCGCGAACCCGAGGACGGCCGCGGCGCCTTGGGACGCACCGAGGGCGGGGGAGGGACGCTTGTGATCAGTCATGGTCGGCATCGCGCTCTGTCGGGCGGCGGGTCTCGGCGTCGGAGGAGGCCGAGTGGGCGGAGGGGTCGGAGCCAGGTGCGACGACCCCGTCGGCCGCCCCGGGCGCCGAGGAGGCTTCGTGTCCGAGTTGGCGCGGAACACTCGCTGTCCTCGCGTGCCTGCCCGGGGCGTCCGCCCGCGGCGGCGAGCCGCCGGCCATGGCGAGGCCGACGCTGGCCGAGTCGGCCTCGGCGCGCGGCAGGTCGGCGACGACGCGGCCCTCGTACATCACCAGTACGCGGTCCGACAGCGCCAGGATCTCGCTCAGCTCTGCCGACACCAGCAGGATGCCGTGGCCGGCGTCGCGGTACTCGACCAGCCGGGCGTGGATGTTCTCGATCGAGCCGATGTCCACGCCGCGCGTGGGCTGTTCGACGACGAGGAGCGGCGCGTCGTGGGTGATCTCGCGGCCCAGGATCGCCTTCTGCTGGTTGCCGCCGGACAGCGTCCCGATCGGCACCGCGCCGGACGCGGCCTTCACCCCGAAGCGTTCGACGACGCGGGCGGCGTGCTCGCGTATCGCGCTGCGCCGCAGCAGTCCGCCGCGTCCCGCGATCGGCGCGCGGCGGTGGAAGCCCATCGCGAGGTTGTCCGCGAGCGGTGCGGTACGCGCGGCACCGACCTCGCCGCGGTCCTCCGGGACGTACGCCAGCCCCGCGGCGCGGCGGCGCGCGACGCTCACGCCCTTGCCGCCGGATGCCACCTCCGTCCCGGCGACCACCACGCGCCCCTCGGCGGCCGGGCGCAACCCGGCCAGGGCCTCGACGAGTTCGCTCTGCCCGTTGCCGGCCACCCCGGCGACGCCGACGATCTCCCCCGCCCGCACCCGCAGCGACACCCCGTCGACGAGCGGCTTGGCGTCGCGCTGCGCGGCGGCGACGGTCAGGTTCTCGACGGCGAGCACCTCGTCGGCGGGACGGCCCGCCGGGTGCCGCTTGTCGAGGTCGATCTCGCGCCCGGTCATCGCCGCGGCGATCGCGGCCGGGTCGGTGTCGGCGGTGGTCAGGCGGGCCGTGACGCGGCCGTCGCGCAGCACGGTGACGTGGTCGCTGACCGCCATGACCTCGTGGAGCTTGTGGGTGACCAGGAGCACGGTGCGGTCGGCGGCGGCGAGGCCGCGGACGACGTCGAGCAGCCGGTCGGCCTCGGCCGGGGTCAGGACCGCGGTCGGCTCGTCGAGGATCAGGACGCGGGCGTCGCGGTAGAGGAGCTTGAGGATCTCGACGCGCTGCTGCACGCCGACCGGGAGGTCGCCTACGCGGGCGTCCGGCGGCACTTGCAGGCCGTGGCGCTCGACGAGTTCGGCGACGCGCGCCCGGGCCGTCGCGCGGTCCACGAAGCCGCGGCGCAGCGGTTCCGAGCCGTACACGACGTTCTCGGTGACGGACAGCGACGGGAACAGCTTGAAGCCCTGGTGGACCATGCCGAGTCCGGCGTCGATGGCCTGGAGCGGGGAGGTGAAGCGGTGTGCGGTGCCGCGCAGCAGGACCTGGCCGTCGTCCGGGCGCTGGAGGCCGTACAGCACGGACATCAGTGTGGACTTGCCCGCGCCGTTCTCGCCCATGAGGGCGTGCACCTCGCCGGTCGCGACGGCGAGGTCGACGTGGTCGCAGGCCAGCACCCCGGGGAACCGCTTGACGATGCCGCGCAGTTCCACCTCGGGCACCGCGGAGGCGTCGGAGGACGCGCCGGGACGAGTGGACGTATCGGTCATCTGTCGACTTCCGTTCGGAACCTGGTACCGCGCCGCGATGCGCCGCCGGTGCCGCGGTCGGGAGGGGGACGCCTCCGGCCGCGGCACCGGGTCGGCACCGCTTGCAACTACTGGGACTGCCGTACCGCTCGGGTTACTTCGCCTGGACCGGGTCCGCGACGACCAGCTCGCCCGCGACGATCTGGTCGCGCAGCTCGGAGACGGCCTTGATGACGTCCGGGTGCTCGGCGATGGTGCACTGCGAGGACGCGACGTTCGGCTCCAGGCTGGTCAGCGTGATGCCGCCCTCCTGCACGCCGTACGACGAGATGCCGCCCGGCTTGCCGCCGGTGATCTGGTCGACGGCCTTCTCGATGGCGACGTCCGTGTGCTTGATCACGTTGTCGACGACCGTGCCGACCGCCTTGGAGCACTGGTTGACGTCCACGCCGAACGCCTGCTGGCCGTTGGCCTTCGCGGCGTCGAAGACACCGAGGTTGCCCGCCGCGGACGCGGCGCCCATGACGACGTCGACGTTCTTCGTCTTGAGCGAGGTGGTCTGCTCCTTGGCGCGCGCCGGGTCGTTGAACGGGTTCTGGCCGCCCACGAAGAGCTGGGTGAACTCCGAGTCCTTCTTGGTGTGCTTGGCGCCCTCGCCGAACGGGTCGGAGAAGCGGCGGATCTGCGGCGAGTCGATCGCCACGACCGCGCCGACCTTGCCGGTCTTGGTCAGCAGGCCCGCCTCGGCGCCCGCGAGGAAGGCGCCCTCGTGCTCGCGGAACACCGCGCAGGTCACGTTCGGGTAGGACTTCTTGGTGCAGGAGTCGACCAGCAGGAACTGCTGCGCCGGGTTGGCCTCGGCCTGCTGCGCGATGACGTCGTCGAACTCGAAGCCGACGGCGACGACGACGGCGGGCTTCTTGCGTACGGCGCTCTCGACGTTCTGCTGGATCGCCGTCGGGTCCTTGCTCTCCAGCGTGGAGGCCGACCCGCCGAGCTTCTTCGCCGCCGACTCGGTGCCCTGCTGCGCGAGCTTGAGGAAGTCGTTGAGGCCGACGGGCTCGGGCGTCACCAGGACGAGCGACTTGTCACCGGATCCGCCGGTGTTCGACGCCTTGTCGTCGTCTTTGCTCGAGGCGTTGCACGCGGTCGCGGCCAGGGCGGTGGTGACGGCGACGGCGGTGAACGCCAGGCGGCGGGAGGTCTTGCTGTACATGGGGGTCCTCGGGTGTTCGGGAACGTTGCGCGCGGGAGCGGGCCGCGGCGTGGACGTACTGGTCTTCGGGGGGTCCGCTGAAGACGACCGGCTCCGGGTTGGCGCGCGCACGGTGCTTCAGCGGCAGGAACAGCTGCGGCGGGACGGCGCGGGGGCGCCGTGGCGGCCGGGGGCGAGGGGCGGGTGTATGCACGCCATCGGGCAGCCGTGGGAATGCATGAGTGCGTCGCGGACGTCGTATACGACGTACGCGTTTTCGACCTGCGCGTTCGCGCGGATTCGGGGCGACTCGGCCACGGCTGACCCCCTCTCCGGGGACGACGGGATGCCAATGTGATGATCACATCGGGCAGGTTTCGGGGAACCTATCACCCCGTCTCGCCAGGTGGTCAATATGTCCAGCATGCGGGCAGCATGACGAGGGATCCTGTTACGTCCCGTTAACAACCTGGTCATACGATCGACTTAAGCCGGACCCCACCCCGCCGGCCGACCGCTGTCCGAACGCCAGCCCGCCCGACCGCCCGACCGCACCGCAGGGGAACCGCACGTGGCCATCGAAGTACGCTCGCTTGCCTGGCACGGCAAGGGACTTCACCTCATCGACCAGACCGCTCTCCCGCGCGAGATCGTGCGCCTGGACGTCACCGACGTCGACACGCTGATCGACGCGATCCGGCGGCTCGCGGTGCGCGGCGCCCCCGCTCTGGGCGCCTCCGGCGCGTTCGGTGTGGCGATCGCCATGCTCCAGGCCGAGCGCGAGCAGTGGGGCGAGGACACCTTGCGCGACGCGATCCGGCGCATCCGGGACGCCCGGCCGACCGCGGTCAACCTGGCCGGCGGCGTCGACCGCGTGCTGCCGCTGGTGCCGCAGGGCGTGGCGGCCGTCGTCGCGGAGGCCGAGGCGGTCGTGCGCGAGGACGTCGCGGCCAACAAGGCGATAGGTGCCAACGGCGCCGACTGGATCCTGGCGCGCGTCGAGCGCCGCCCGCTGCGCGTCCTGACGCACTGCAACACCGGGTCGCTCGCGACCGCCGGGTGGGGCACCGCGCTGGGCATCATCCGCGAACTGCACGAGCGCGGCGTGCTCGAGGTCGTGTACGCCGACGAGACCCGCCCGCTCCTCCAGGGCTCCCGGCTGACGGCCTGGGAACTGGACCAGGAGGGCATTCCGCACTTCGTCCAGCCCGACGGCGCCGCGGCCAGCACCATCCTGCGCGGCCTCGTCGACGTCGCCGTCATCGGCGCCGACCGCATCGCGGCCAACGGGGACACCGCCAACAAGATCGGCTCGGTGGGCGTCGCGCTTGCCTGCGCCGACGCCGGCGTCCCCTTCGTGGTGGCGGCCCCGCAGACCACGTTCGACCCCGCGACGCCGCACGGCGACGCGATCGAGATCGAGGAGCGTCCGGAGGCCGAGGTCCTGGAGTGGGGCGGCATCCGCGTGGCCCCCGAGGCCTCGCGCGCCTTCAACCCCGCCTTCGACGTCACCCCGGCCCGGCTGATCAGCGCCATCGTCAGCGAACTCGGCGTCACCGAGCCCCGCGCCTGACACCGGCCGCCTGACAGGCCCGCCGGCGAGGCCCTGGATCACTGAGGTCCTGGATCAGGGAGGCCGTGGACGCCGAAGGGCGCGGCCGCAGTGTGCCGCGCCCAGGGTTTCCGCCCGCCCGGCGGTCAGCCGGTGGCGACCTTGTACTCCAGGAGCCACTGCACGATCTCGACGTGGTGGCGGGTCTGCAAGGGCTCCTTGCCCCAGACGTACATGCCGTGCGAAGCGACGATCACGGCCGGGACGCCCTCGACCATCGCGGCTTCCAGGCGGTCGCCGAGCTCGGCCATGTCCTGGCTGTTGTCGATGACCGGGATCACGACCTTGTCGTCGTGCGCGGAGCGTCCGATGCCCTTCAGCATCTCCATGTCGGACAGCTCGACGCCGCCCGGCCACCGCGCGCCCGCCAGCACGGCCTGGAGCGTGTGCACGTGGAAGACCGCCCGGGCGCCGGTAAGGGCGACGACGCGTGCGTGCAGGGCGGCTTCCGCGGACGGCTTGCGCGGCGTGCCCGGGCCCTGGTCGGCGGCGACCGGGACGCCCGTGCCGTCCACGACCACCAGGTCGTCCGGGCCCAGTTCGCCCTTGTCGAGGCCGCTCGCGGTGACCGCGAGGCGTACCGGGTCGTCCGATATGACGACGGACAGGTTGCCCGACGTACCGCGCATCCACCCGAGTCCGGCGAACCGCGCGGCCTCGCGCGCGAGCACCGTCCCGGCGGCGGCACGCTCGGCGGCGGTGACGACGGGGGATCCGGCGGATGCGGGGGTGGGGGAGGTCATGGTGGTGGGTCCTTCGCAGACGACGTACGCAATACCGGGGAGGGGGCACCGGTCGGCCATCATCGCATCCCGGGCCCGCCGCACGGCCCCTCCGGGTACCGGAGCGCGGACTTCCCGCGTAGGCAGGCCCAAACGCGCCGAACACACCCGCACCGTGCCACGCCCTGCCACGGGCGTGACGCGGCCCGCGCGGGGGCGGCGCATTCGCTCGAACGGGCGAGAGGCCCACTCCTTCGGCCTACTCGGGTCGTCCGCGGGGCGACTGCGCGGCGCACGCGGTGCTACCACGGTCGCGTATCGCGCCGCGGTGAATCCAGTGCGGCGCTTCTTCCCCGCAGAGAGACATACGTATGTCGCAGAGCCTTGCCTCGCAGAGCCTCGCCCTGTCCGTCGACTTCGGGCAGGGGTTCACCGACGCGTGGACGTCCGTCGCGAAGTTCGTGCCGAAGCTGCTGGCCTTCCTGGTCGTCATGCTCATCGGCTGGATCGTCGCCAAGGTCGTGGCGGGCGTCGCCGACCGGGTGCTGCGCCGCGTCGGTTTCGAGAAGGTCGCCGAGCGGGGCGGCGTCGCCCACGCCCTCGAAGGCTCGAAGTACGACGCCACCGGCATCATCGTCAAGGTCGTCTACTACGCGCTCATGCTGATGGTCCTGCAACTCGGCTTCGGGGTGTTCGGCCCGAACCCGATCAGCGACATGCTGCGCAGCATCGTGCTGTGGCTGCCCAAGGCGATCGTGGCCTGCGTGATCATCGTGGTGGCGATGGCCGTCGCCCGGGCGGTGCGCGACATCGTCGGCGGCGCGCTGGGCGGTGTTTCGTACGGCAGGACCGTGGCGACGATCGCGTGGGTCTTCATCGTCTCGCTCGGCACCATCGCGGCGCTGGGCCAGGCCGAGATCGCCACGTCCGTGACCGGCCCCGTCCTGATCGCCGTCCTCGCGGCCATCGCCGGTGTGGTCGTCGTCGGTGTCGGCGGCGGCCTCGTCCAGCCGATGCGCTCGCGCTGGGAGCGCTGGCTCGACTCCGCCGAGCGCGAGTCGGCCAACGCCAAGGCGAGCGTCGAGGCGTACCAGCGCGGCCGGGCGGACGCCGCGGCCGCGATCGAGGCCTCGCGCCGGGCCGACAGCGAGTACCAGACCTCCTGACTCCGGCAGCAGCGGGAAGGCGCGAGCCCGGCCGGACGCCCTGACCGGCCGGGCTCCGTCAGGTTCGAGACCCGCCGGTCCGCGGTCCGCGGGGATGGCCGGTGCCGGACGCTGCCGTGACGCACTCACGCGCGGAAGCGCCATGCGACGTGTTCGGCGCGGCGGCGGATTTCCACGTTGCGGTCCGCCGGGGAGATGTGGGGAGTTCCGGCCGGCAGGAACTCGAATACGCGGTCGAGGTCGACCAACTCGGTTTTCAGCAGTGGCTGTTCGTGCGCACCGGTCCAACGGTGCGTGCAGAAGACGCGGTCGCGGCCCTCGGTGTCGAGCCAGTTGGGGGTCCCCGGGTCACGGCCCGCGATCACCAGGGTGGCGGTCCCGTCCGCGTTGCGGTGGGCCTGGTGCTGGTTGACGGACGTGGGGCGGTGCGCGAAGTCCAGCGACTCGAACCACCCGATGGACTGCAACTGGGCGTTCCACTGCGCGGATTGGTCGGGAGCGACGGTGACGAGCAGGGCTTCGTCAGGGCCCAGGCGAACATCGGAGAACGCGTACACGATGTCCTGGACGCCGCCCTCGACGAAGGCCGGGACGGAGAACGTGTTGGGCGGCTGCGCGGTGGCGGTGCGCTCCACCCAGTCGTTCCAGTAGGTGATCGAGTTCTCGACCATCGAGGCCGCGCCGTCCAGAAGCCGCGCGATGTCCGCGCCCGTCGGGGGGATGCGCGGGCGGTCGGCGGTGTCGAGGCGTTCGAGGGCGAACATCGCCGGTTGCGCCGGCTGCCAGTCGTAGTAGTAGTCGCGGACGTGCAGGAGCGTTGCGGCGGGGGCGAGTTCGATCCACGGGCCGTCGTGCCCCGGCGGGCGCTCGGCGGAGAGCACGATCTCGGCGGTGTCCCCGGGGCCGAGGCCGAGGGCGGTGGAGTCGACCTCGGCGAGGACGCCGCGTACGCCCATGTGCATGTTGCCGGGCTTGACCTGCACGATGAACTTCTCGCAGGCGTTCATGACGACGGACAGGCGGTAGACACCGTCCGCGGCGACCGGGGCGCGACGCGCGTTCTGGTCGACGTTGGGGCCGCCCCACCGGTAGACGAGGTTGTTGTGCGTGAACAGCGCCGGGTGACGGGCGTCGGTCGAACCGAGCTGGTACGTCAGCCAGCACGCGACCTGGTTCGCCAAGTGCCGGAACCCTTCCGCCCGGTCCGTCTCGGACCCGGGGAACTCCGGCCCCAGCATGTGCTCCCCGACGTCCGCCATGCGCGCGCAGAAGTCCCGCCAGGCGGCCGCTGCCTCGCCGCCCGCATTCGGCACGTCCGGATTGGACCCGCCCTGATTCGCATCGCTCGGATCCACGTCGCCCGGATTCATGCCCGACCGCCTTCCTCGGGGACGGCGAAGTACGCCTGGTAGTCCGCGAAGCGGGACCGCAGCGCGTCGGCGTCCAGGCCGAAGTCGCCCAGTGCGTAGGAGTGTGCGCCGTGCTTGCCGCGGGGCCGGTCGGCCAGGTACGCCGCCATCGCCGCCCGGGCACCGTCGTCGAGGGGCCGGCCGAAGTGGGCGTACAGCGCCTCGACCGTGCCGAGCGGGTCCGTGAGGAAGTCCGCGTAGTGCGAGTCGTGGAAGACCGCGGTGTCGACCTTGCCCGCCCGCCGCAGCGCGGTGTACCGGGCCAGCACGTCCGCGTAGAAGTCGACCTGGGTGCTTGCGAGTTCGGGTGCGTCGACGTCGTCGCTGTGGGTCGCGTGGATGGTCGCCAGCAGGCTGCCCAGCGAGCCGAGGACCTTCAGCGGGTCGCGGTGCGTCACCGCCACGCGGGCGTCGGGGTAGGCCGCGAACAGGGCGTCCAGCGTGCCGAGGTGCGGTGGGGCCTTGAGCACCCAGCGCCGGTCCGCGCCCGTGCGGCGCTGGAGGATCTGGAGCACCACGCGGTGCGCGCGGTACGCCGGGCCCATGTCGCACGACGCCAGCCACGCCGCATACGACGGGACCCGGAACTTCCCCGGAAAGTCCTCCGACCGGAACGCGATCGCCTGTGCCGAGATGCACTCCTTGGGCATGCGCGCCCCGCGCTCGTGCATGGCGTCGAAGCCGGGGGCGATCATCGCGGTGAGCCGCAGTTCGCGGTCGACCAGCGCGATGCGGGGGTCGGTGTCCCGGGTCGCCGGGTCCGGCGGCGGTACCGGGCGCAGGAACTCCCAGCTCTCCGGCACCCGGTTGGCGGGGTCGCGCGACAGCAGGGCGTGCAGGATCGAGGTGCCGGTACGCGGCGCTCCGGTGACGAACAGGGGAGCGGTGACCGGCTCGTCCAGCACCCCGGGGTCTTCGCGGAGGTGGCGGGCGAGTTGGAGGCGGACCTCCAGGAGGCGCAGGATCTGCTGCCGCACCTCGTAGCGGCCGAGCAGGTTCAGCCGGCCCTCGGTCTCCAGGGCGTGCACCAGCACCCGGAGCGGCTCCTCGAAGCCGCCGCCGTCGAAGTCGCCGAAGTCGTCCAATCCGGTCCGGGCGCGGGCCTCGCCGAGCAGGTCGTCGGCGTCGAGCGGCGGGCCGTACTCGTCGGACAGCAAGGGGACCGCGCCCCGGTTCACGTCGCGGACCCAGGGGTCGGCGGGGGCGGGCTGCCACGTCATCGTGTTCCTCCCAAGCTGCCTGACGGAGCGTCGGGTCTCCGGCTGACGAGTGTCGGTTCCCCATAAGTATCTTCATATGAAGTTACTTTTCAAGAAGATGTTTCCGTACGGGTGACGCCTGCGGGACTTCCGGCCGGGGCTGTGATGGCATCAGGACGTGATCGCCGCCGCCCTCGCCGCACCCCTTGCCGCCCTCGCGCTGCTCGCCTCGCCCGTCACCGCGGTCGACCCCGCGGCGGCGCCCGAGCCGCCCCGCCCACCCGCACTGACCTGGACCGGATGCGTGGCCCCGCAGGCCCCCGGGACCCCGTACGAATGCGCCACCGCGCGCGTCCCGCTCGACTACCGCGACCCCGGGGGTGCCACCCTCGACCTCCCGCTCGTACGGGTGAAGGCCGCGGACCCCGCCCGCCGCATCGGCACCCTCGTCCTCCAGCCGGGCGGTCCCGGCAACTCGGGCGTCGACTTCGTCCGCGGGAACTACGCCGACCTGCCGGCCGAACTGCGCGACCGCTTCGACGTCCTCGGCTTCGACGCGCGCGGGGTCGGACGGTCGGCCCAGGTGCGCTGCTGGGACGACGCGCAGTACTCCCAGGCGGTGACCCGGGCCCTCGGACGGCCGGGTGCCGACGGGCTGGGGCGGGCCGTCGCCGAGGCCGACGACTTCAACGCGGCCTGTCTGCGCAACTCCGCCGACCGCGTGTCCTACGTCGGTACCGGATACGTCGCGCGCGACCTCGACCTCATCCGCGAGGCCGTCGGCGAGCAGCAACTCTCCTTCTACGGGCGATCGTTCGGAACCTTCATCGGGACCGTGTACGCCGACGCGTTCCCGACGCGCGTCCGCGCGATGGCACTGGACGGCGCCTACGACCCGATCGCCTACGCCGAACGCCCCTACAGCTACGACCTCCCGCAGTTCCTCGCCCTCGACCAGGCGGTGGGGCGCCTGCTCGACTGGTGCGGTGCCGAGCCGGACGCCTGCGCGTTCGGCGGCGGTGACCCGCGCGGCGCGTTCGACCGGCTCGTACGCTCGCTCGACGCGAATCCGGTGCCGATCCCCGGCAAGGGCACGGCCAACGGCTACACCCTCGTCTACCGCCTGATGTTCAACATCAACGGCGGCCGCGCCGATTGGCCGGACCTCGCGGCCGCGCTGGCCCGTGCGGAGGCGCGCGACCCCGCGTCGTTCCTCCTCGCGCCGCCGTCGCCCGGCTCGTTCGCGTTCCTGACGCCGAACGTCGTCGTGGAGTGCAACGACCGCGTCTACCCCGAAGGGGAGTTCGTCCTCGGCATGCACCTGGCCGCGGCATCGCACCTCGCGCCGCTGCTCGGACCGGCGATGGCGTACGGGCCGCCGACCTACGACCACAACCACGCGCCCGCGTGCACCCGTTGGCCCGCGGAGCGGGCGAGCCGCCACGAAGGCCCTTACACCGCACGGGGTTCGGCGCCGCTGCTGGTCCTCGGGACGACGGGCGACCCGGACACCCCGTACCAGGACGCCGTCGCGCTGACCGGACTCCTGGACAACGCCCGCCTGCTGACGTTCCAGGCGGAGGGCCACACGGCGTTCGGCCGCAGCATCTGTGCCCGCGACGCGGTCGTGCGCTACCTCGCGGACGGCGTCCTGCCGCCCGAGGGGACGGTGTGCGCGGACGAGAAGCCCCCGGCGGCCGAGACCGGTACGGCCCGCTCCGACGAACTCGGGCCCGCCGGCACGGCCGGCACAGTCGGCATGGACGAACGCGTCGAACTCATCGGCGTGCCCGACTGACCGTCCACCGCGCCCGCGAAGTGCGGGAACCGGATGCGGATCGCCCGAGGATACGCTCGACGGCGGTCCGCATCCCGCGGGCGATCCGCCCCGACTGCTACATGTCCTGCCAGACGGGCGCGCGGCGTTCGCGGAAGGCCGCGGCGGCCTCGGTCATGTTGCCGGTGAAGGTGCCGAGGACCTGCGTGCGGTTCTCCAGCTCCAACTGCTGCCGCAGGCTGTTGGCCTCGACGCCCGCCCACAGGCCCTTCTTCGTCATCCACACGCCGTACTCGGAGTTCTGCGCGATCTGACCCGCGAGCTCCAACGCCGCGTCCACGTGCCCGCCTTCGGGTGTGAGCGCGTTCAGCATGCCGAAGCGGTCGGCCTCGTCGGCGGTGAAGTGGCGCCCGGTCAGCATCAGTTCGGCGGCGCGTGTGGGACCGACCAGGCGCGGCAGCAGGTACGAGGTGCCCACGTCGGCCGACGACAGGCCGACCTTGATGAACACCGAGCCGAACTTGGCCGTGGTGTCGGCGATCCGCAGGTCGGAGGCCAGCGCGAGGGCGAGACCGCCGCCCACGGCGGCCCCGTGCACCGCCGCGATGACCGGCTTCTCGCACTCGTGCACGGCGAGGATCATGTCGACCAGGTGCTCCTGCGTCCGGTAGACGAGGCCGACCTTGCCGCGGTCCTCGGCGTCCGGCGCGGGGTCCGGCTCGCCGCTCAGGTCGGCGCCCGAGCAGAAGCCGCGGCCGGCGCCGGTCAGCACGATCGCCCGGATGCCGCGCTCGCGGTTCAGCGTCCGGAAGGCGGTGCAGACGTCCGACACGAGGCTCGGGCTGAGCGCGTTGAGCCGGTCGGGGCGGTTGAGCCGGACCAGGGCGACCCCGTCGGCGGGGCGTTCGATCGCGGCGTACTTCATGGTCGGCTCTCCTCGCGGGTGCTGCGGTGCGGCGGCCGAGTCAGGAAAACAGGTTTTCTTGACGAGGGCAAGAGGTCGGCACGACGGATGGGTTCGGAGGGGCGCGACCGCGGGGTTCGAGAAGTCGAACCGGCCGCGTCGGCCGGATCGCGTCAGGCGGCCGCGGCGGCCGCGCCGGACAGCCGCATGACCTCCGCGAGGCGCGCATACGCGGCCAACTGCTCGGCGCGGTCGAACGTGCTCGTCGTGACCAGGAACTCGTCCGCCCCGCTCACCGCGACGAGGCGGGTCAGCTCGTCCGCGACCTGCTCGTCGGTGCCGCGGATGTGGCCGCGCAGCGACTCGTCCAGGTACGTCCGTTCGCGGGAGGTCATCGCCGTCGCCCGGATCTCCGCCACCGACACCAGCGGCGGGAACACCCCGTGCGTCCGCGAGTACGCCGCCGACCACGCCTCCGGCAGCAGCAGGTCCTCGGCCTCGCGCTCGCTGTCGGCCACCGCGACGCTGCCCGAGACCACGACGTACGGCTCCCGGGCCCACACCGACGGCCGGAAGGCCGTGCGGTACGCCTCGATCGACCGCAGCATGCGCTCCTCGCCGCCGAACGTCGCGATCACCAGCGGCAGCCCGGCGTCCGCGGCGAACCCCGCGCCCTCGCCGGTCGCCAGCACGAAGGGCGCGGGACGCAGCCCCTCGGCCGGCCGCGCGTGCACATCGGGGTACGCGCTCTGGTCGCCCGTGAAGTAGCCCAGCAGCTCCGCCAGTTGCCCGGGGAACTCGGCGGCGGCCGGCTTGTCCCGGCCCAGCGCGCGGCGGATGCCGTCCGTGAAGCCCAGCGAGCGGCCCAGGCCCATGTCGATGCGCCCCGGGAACAGCGACTCCAGCACGCCGAACTGCTCGGCGACCACGATGGGCCGGTGGTTCGGCAGCATCACGCCGCCCGTCCCCACCCGGATCCGCCGCGTGGCGGCGGCGACGGCGGACGCCAGGACCGTCGGCGCGGACCCGGCGACCCCGGGCACCGCGTGGTGCTCGGACACCCAGAACCGGTGGTAGCCGAGGTCCTCGGCCTGCCGCGCGAACGCCACGGTCGCGCGCAGCGCCTCGGGGTACGGCTCGCCCCGCCGCGTGCGCGACCGATCCAGCACCGAGAGGCGCGTACCGCGCGAAAACGAAGTCACACCAGCCACAACACGACGCGGGGTGACGCATTCCCCTGCCTGCGCCCCCGCGCCCGCACGACACTCTCGGGATGACGGTGGCGTGACCTTGCGCCACGATGAGTCGCACACAGTGATCACCCGTCTCGGGGCGGGCGGAGCGTGAGGAGTGGTGCGGATGATGCCCCAGGGACCCAAGGACGTGGTGACCCGAGCCGTTGACGAAATGTTCGGCAAGCGCGACCCGGACGCCGTCGCGCGCCTGGTCACGCCGGACTTCCGGCAGCACAGCGCACTGCTCGGCGACGGCCCGGACGCGCTGCGTGCCCACGTGGAGGCACTGCCTGAGACCTTCTCGTACGCCTGTGCGCGCCTGCTCGCCGACGGCGACCTGGTCCTCATGCACGGCACCTACCACGGGCTCGGCCCGCGGCCCCTGGTGGCGTTCGACCTCTTCCGCGTCGCGGACGGCAGGATCGCCGAGCACTGGGACGCCCTGACCCCCGAGGCCAGGACCACGGTCAGCGGCCGATCGCAGACCGACGGGCCCACGCTCGTCACCCGTCCGGGTCAACGCGCCACCAGCCGTCAGGTTGGCGAAACGTTCCTGCGAACGGTTCTGATCGACCGCGCGTACGACCGCGTCTCCGAGTTCGTCGATGCCGAGAGCTTCGCCCAGCACAACCCCGGCACCGGCGACGGCATCGCGGGACTGGGCGCCGCGTCCGCCGCGATGACCGCGCAGGGCCTCGCGCCGCGCCACGAACGGCTGCACCGCGTGGTGGCCGAGGGCGAGTTCGTCTACACCCTGGCGTCGGGCAGTCTCGGCGGCAGACCGTACGCGTTCCACGACCTCTTCCGCGTCGACGGCAGCGGCGCGGGCGGCGGGTTCATAGTCGAGCACTGGGACGTCGTCGCCCCGGTACCGCCGAGGCTGCCGCACGACAACGGCATGTTCTGACCGGCTTACCGTAACCGGCACCGTGACCGGCACCGCGACCGGCATGTCCTGACGGCAGTGCGTCGGGATCAGGACGCGACGCGGCCCGCCAGCCGGCTGTCCACGTGCTCGCGGTGGTCGCCGCCCAGCTGCGGCGACGTGATCACCAGGTCGGCCGTCGCGCGGTTGCAGGCCACGGGCACGTTGGCCAGCACCGCCAGGCGCAGGAGCGCCCGTACGTCCGGCTCGTGCGGCTGCGCGGTCAGCGCGTCCCAGAAGAACACCAGCAGGTCGACGTCACCCTCGGCGATCCGGGCGCCGACCTGCTGGTCGCCGCCGAGCGGCCCGCTGCGGAAGCGCACCACGGGCAGACCGGTCGCCTCGGCGACCAAGCCGCCGGTCGTTCCGGTCGCATAGAGCCGGTGCCGCCCCAGAATCTCGCGGTACTCGCCCGCCCACGCGACCATCTCGGCCTTGCAGCCGTCGTGCGCGACCAGGGCTATGCCCATCTCGTCGCGTACCGCGCCGGTGGTCTCGGCGTCCTTGTGCTCGAAGGTCATTCGGCTCTCTTTCGTGCCGGCTCGGATGCCGGCTCTCGTACTGGTTCGGGTGCCCGGCTTCGGTGCCGGTCCGGTGGCACGGCGGTCGCCATGCCACCGCATTATCGGTCAGCGCTGTGTCGCCGGGGTGTCGCGGGGCCGTCCGACCGATACTCGGGGTATGACCAAACGCCTCGCCGAGGTCCCCGAACTCCCGACCGGATACCGCGTCGCGCGGGTGTACGACGTGCCCGGGCCCGACGACGGCCTCCGCGTCCTCGTCGACCGCCTCTGGCCGCGCGGCATCAGCAAGGAAAAGGCCGCCGTCGACGTGTGGGCCAAGGAGGTCGCCCCGACCACGGAGCTCCGCAAGTGGTTCCACTCCGACCCCGAAGCGCGCGCCGCCGAGTTCGCCGTCCGGTACGCCGCCGAACTCGACGGCGACACCGAGCGCGAGGGCCTGGACCGGCTGCGCGCGGCGGTCGCCGAGGGCAACGTCACGCTGCTGACCGCGGTCAAGGACCCGGCCGGAAGCTACCTGTCCGTCCTGCTGGCCCGCCTGCGGGAAAGCGAGGGCTGAGCCGCCCGCCGCCGCCCGCCACCACCGCGTCCGGTCACGCCTCGCGGAGTGCGAACTGCCAGTCGTTGCAGCGGATCGGGTGGCCCGGCGGGTACTCGAAATCGGCCGGGCCGAGCAGCGTGAACCCGGCCTTGCGGCACACCCCGTTCGACGCGGGGTGGTCCACCTTCGGGTACGCGTGCAGCAGCCGGTGCCGCCCCTCCGCCCGCGCCTCGTCCAGCAGCGCGACGACGGCCGCGACGGCGAGGCCGCGGCCCTGGAACGCGGGCAGCACCGCCCAGCCCGCCTCCCACACCGTCGTGCCGAGCCATTCGCGTTCCCAGTAGCCGACCGAGCCGGCCAGGGCCGTACGCCCACTCCCGTCCGCATCCACGCCGTCGTCCGCGCGGATGCCGAACATGCGGCCCGCCTCGGCGCCGGCGAGGCCCGCGTACCGGACGTGCCGTTCGCGCAGCTTGGCCTCGGGCTCGGGGCCGCCGAGGAAGCGCGTCATCTCCGGGCTGTTGCCCGCGACCAGCAGGTCGAAGTACTCGTCGGTGTGCCGCCAGGTCTCCAGACGCATGATCATCATCCTGACGTATCGGTCCGACACGGGCATGTGTCGTGGCGAAGGTCTCGCCGAACCGGGACCAAAGTCAGGTATGTCTTGACCGCGTGGTGGGCATTTTCGAGCAGTCCACCGTGATCGACACCGGATCGTCCCGGCATGCGGCCGTACGACCGACCCGGGGCCGACCCCCTGAGCGAGAGGAGCCCGCCGGATGACGCAGTCGTCCCCGGAGCCGCAGCCGGAGCAGCCGCAACCGGTGCTCCAAGCGGTCCTGGCACCGCTGACCAACGCCGCGGTCTTCCTGGTCCTGACGGTGGACGAGGGCGGCGAGGACCAGGTGCGCGACCTGGTCCCGGACATCTCCGGGCTCGTGCGCGCGGTCGGCTTCCGCGCCCCGCAGGACGGACTCACCTGCATCACCGGCATCGGCTCCGACGCCTGGGACCGCCTGTTCGGGGGGCCGCGTCCCGCCGAACTGCACCCGCTGGAAGAGCGGGTCGGCGCCACGCACCGCGCCCCCTCGACGCCCGGCGACATCCTCTTCCACATCCGCGCCCAGCGCATGGACCTGTGCTTCGAGCTCGCCACGCACCTGATGAGCCGGCTCGCGGGCGCGGTCACGGTGCGGGACGAGGTGCACGGCTTCCGCTACTTCGACGACCGCGACCTGCTCGGCTTCGTCGACGGTACGGAGAACCCGGTCGGCTCCCCGGCCCACCGGGCCGCGATCGCCACCCGCGCCGCCGAGCCGGACTTCGCGGGCGGGAGCTACGTGATCGTGCAGAAGTACCTGCACGACATGGAGTCGTGGAACGCCCTCCCGGTCGAGGCCCAGGAGCGCGCGGTCGGCCGGGCCAAGCTGTCCGACATCGAGATGTCCGACGACGTGAAGCCGCCCAACGCGCACATCGCCCTCACCGACATCGACGACGAGGACGGCAACAAGCTGGAGATCGTCCGGCTGAACATGCCGTTCGGGACGCTGGGGCGCGGCGAGTTCGGGACGTACTTCATCGGCTACTGCGCCACCCCGGCGGTCACCGAGCGCATGCTCGACAACATGTTCCTGGGCGACCCGCCCGGAGTGCACGACCGGCTGCTCGACTTCTCGACGGCGGCCACCGGGTCGCTGTACTTCGTACCGTCGCAGGACGTCCTCGACAACCCGCCGCCCGCGCCCGACGGTCCGGGCGCCGGCGCGACCACCGACGCGAGCGCCGCCGCGGCCACCGGCTCCGCCGGCTCCGACGCCGAGCCGGGCGCCGACCTGAGCACCGCCTCAGCCGAGTCCTCCGACGGTTCACTCCGCATCGGCAGCCTGAAAAGGAGCACAACCCGATGAACAACCTGCACCGCGAACTGGCCCCGATCTCCGACGCCGCATGGGCGGAGATCGAGGACGAGGCCCGCCGCACCTTCACCCTGCACCTGGCCGGCCGCCGCGTCGTCGACCTGGCGGGACCGTCCGGGACCGGGCTCGCGGCGGTCGGCACCGGGCACGTGAAGCCCCTGGGTTCGCCCGGGGACGGCGTGCAGGCCGTCAGCCGCGAGGCGCGGCACGTCGTCGAGCTCCGGGTGCCGTTCGCGCTGGACCGCCAGGCGATCGACGACGTCCTGCGCGGCTCCGCGGACTCCGACTGGCAGCCGGTCAAGGACGCCGCCCGCACGATGGCCATCGCCGAGGACCGCGCGGTGTTCGAGGGCTGGGCGGACGCGGGCATCACCGGCATCCGGACCGGCGCCGAGACCCCGTCGGTGGCCCTGCCGCCGCGCGTCGAGGACTACCCGGACGCGGTGTCGCGCGCGCTGACGGCACTCCGCCTCGCGGGCGTCGGCGGACCGTACGCGCTGCTGCTCGGCGCCGACGCCTACACCGCGGTCAACGAGACCTCCAACCACGGCTACCCGGTGCGCGAGCACGTGGCCCGCGTACTGGCCGGCGGCGAGATCGTGTGGGCGCCCGCGCTGAAGGGCGCCGTGCTGCTGTCCACCCGCGGCGGCGACTTCACGCTCCACCTCGGCCAGGACCTGTCGATCGGCTACGAGTCGCACGACGCGGGGTCGGTGCGCCTCTACCTCACCGAGTCGCTGACGTTCTCGCTCTACTCGCCGGAGGCGGCCGTCGCCCTCACCGGGGACTGAGGACCCCGGCGACCGGCGGCCCGCCCGGACGATCGGACGCGGTCCCGGCCCGATCGCACCCGCGGTCGGGCCGACGGCCGGTCGTCTCCGGAACCGCCGCCCGGACCGCCGCCCATGCGGCGTGACGTCAGCGCGCGACGCCGCCGCGGGTGTTGCGGTGCCGTGCGTCACGGCCGCCCTGCGCGTCCCGGGCCTGTGCGTTGCGGCCGTCCGACAGCGCGGCGAGGCGCGCGTTGAAGTCCGCGTCCTCGCGGATCTCGTCCTCGGTCGGCGACAGCGCCACGATGAACAGCGTCACGACCGTGAACAGGCTGATGCCGGTGATGAGCGGTGCGATGAAGCTGCTGGTCGCGGCGCCCGGGACGGACTCGACGGCGGACGAGAGGTCGGCGCTGAGCGCCGCCATTCCGGTGTAGTGCATGCCGCACACGGCGATGCCCATGACCAGCGCCGCGCCCGCGGTGGCGACCGGGCCGCGGACGTTCAGGGCGAACCACAGGGCGGCGGTCGCGGCCACGATGGCGATGACGACCGACGCCGCGACGAAGACCGTGTCGTACCGCAGCGAGCCGCGCAGGTTCATCGCCGACATGCCCAGGTAGTGCATGCCCGCGACGCCGGCTCCGGTCAGGACGCCGCCGATGACCAGGCGCGTCCAGCGCGCCGCCCCGGTGGCCGCGGTGACGAGCCCGGCCGCCACGACGGCAACCGCCACCAGCAGGCTGGCCACGGTACGCGGCACGTCGTAGCGCACCGGCGTGCCCTCGATCGAGAACCCGAACATCCCCACGAAGTGCATGACCCAGATGCCGGTTCCGCCGATCGAGATCGCGGCGAGCGTGAACCAGGCCCAGCGGGACGGACCGCCGGGGAGGGCACGCGCACGCGACGTGCACAGGAGCCCCAGCGCCGCGCCGAGGCAGGACATGCCGTACGCGAGCAGCGGCGTGAGCGGACCGGACGAGAAATGGTGGATGTGGCCCACGGCGTGACATCCCTTTCGGGGAGCTGCGAACGAACTCGGATAGGGCGGACGGGGAACAGGGCGGAGCCGCGCCGAGCCGCGACGGCGGAAGGGCAGGGCAGGAAGAGAGGGAAGACGACAGAGGAGTCAAACAGAGCAAGAGGCAGAAAAGCGTCAGGAAAACGACAGCGTGCGGCAAGCGACGAAATCGTGGAATGGACGCGAGCCCCCCGGCAAGCGTGCGGCGATGATGATATGCGCACGCCCTGGACATAGGTAGGGCCGGGTCTACGCGAGTTGCGACACAGGCCTGCGGCGCACGCGGCCGCGCACGCCGAAGCCCGCCCGCCCTGATGGGCGAACGGGCTTCCAGCAAACGGCAGTTGACTTACCGTCAGGGCGAGTGCGCCGGGACGCGTGTCACCTGCCGCCCTGGACCAGCAGAGTGCCGCTTGCGTCGTACGCGCGGATCTCCGTGCGCCGGTCGTCGGCGACCGAGTAGGCGAACGGTCCGTTGACCGCCCACGCGCCGTTGCGCACGTCGGCCGGGACGGGCGGCCCGCCCTCCGTGCTCACCTCCACGCGGGCGACCTCGGGATCGGCGTAGCCCCACAGGATGACGGAGCTGACGGACGACGGGTCCGTGGAGTTCGTCGTCCCCGGCTTCAGGGCCGGGAACTCGTTGTCGCCGATCCTCGGCTCGGTGGCCTCCGGTTCGCGCTCGTCCAGGTACATGTTCAGCGGCTCGGACTTCTTCGCCTCGCCCACGCACGCCACGACTCCCGGGCCTCGCGCCTTCCCGATCACGAACGGTGTGAGGCCGCCCGCGCCGTTGTCGACCCACGCGGTCAGGACCGGCCGGTACGCAGAGGTCTTCTCCGGCAACTTGCCGAGATGCGGCGGCTGGTGTCCCGGCTTACCGCCCGACCGGGAGTCCGGCGGAGGCGGCATGGCCGGTGTACCCGAGGGCCCCGAAGGCTTCGGGTCGGGGCTGGAGTTCGCCGGCGGACCGGACGCCGGGGGCGAGCTCAGCCCCGGCCCCGGCTTGGTCTCGGTCGGCAGGCCGGTCGGCGGTGCGGTGCCCATCGGCGTCTGGTAGGGCGTCAGGGGCGAGGGCGGGGGCGCGTTCCCACCGCCGTTCCACTCCCGCGCGGTCTCGGCCCCGTTCTTCAGGCACCCGGTCAGCGCGGCGCCGGCCAGGTCGCCGGGCACCGGGTCGCCGACCCGCGCGGACTCGCGCGGTACGCCGGTCTCGCCGGGCACCAGGGAGCTCACCCCCGTGCTGTCGGCGCCGTCGGCCCACGGCTGGGCCGCGAGCACGCCGACCCCGGAGGCCACGATGACCGCGGCGGTCGCCGCGAGGGGCACCGCGACGCGCCGGGACATCCCCACCGAATCCGTCTGCGCCTGGTCGGCGTCGAGCGCGGCCATGAGCTGGCGGCGCCGGTAGTCGTGGCCGGGCAGTCGGTCGTCGCTGTACGGGCTCATCGCTCCTGCTCCAATTCCTCCGGCACCAGCGTGCCGAGCCGGTTGCGCGCCCGGTGCATCCGAGCCTTGACGGTGCCGATCGGGATTCCCAGCGCAATTGCGGCGGCCTGTTGGTCGAGCCCGCCCCACACGCACAGTTCGACCACGTCCCGCTCGTGGCGCGGCAGCCGGCCGACGGAACGGCGCAGTGCCGCGGCGCGGCGCTCGGCGTCCAGGCGCGTCGCGACGTCCTCGGCGTGGTCGGGTATGTCGGGTGGCGGCGGTACGCGTTCCACCAGGGCGCGGTAGCGCTTGAGCGCCCGTCTGCGGTTGGCGAGCGTGTGGTTGGCGGTGCCGAGTAGCCAGGGCAGCACGCTCTCGCGGTCGAGGCGGACTTCGCCCCGGCGCCGCCACGCGGCGAGGAAGACGGCGGACGTCAGGTCCTCCGCCTCGCCATGGTCGCCCATGCGTCGCAGCAGATGCCCGTAGACGGCACCCGCGTGCCGGTCGAAGATCTCCGCGAACGCCAAGCGGTCCCCGTCGGCGACACTGCGCCAAAGGTCCCGGTCCGTGAGGTCTTGCTCCTGATGCGTCATCACGTCCCAGGAGTGTCCGGGTCGGCGGATGGGGTTGCCGGTCGCCTGCGCGGAATTTCCCGGTCGGGGTACCGGCTCGCGGGCCGGCCGCCACGGCCGCCCTCCTGGGGCCCGGTCGGCGGACCCTTCTGGCGACCCACCGGGCAGGCCCTCGTCTGGCCCTGGTCGGCGCCTCGTCAGCCCGAGGCGGGTGCGCCCGCGGGCGCCGGGGCCGCGGGCCGGTCCGGGTACGGCGCGGCATCCACCGCCCCGACGGCGTCGCGGGCCGCCTCCGCGAAGGCCCGGATCCGGTGGTTCTCGTCGCTCTTGCGCCACACCAGGGCCCAGGTCACCTGCGGGTCCTCGGTGATGGGCACGTACGCGACGTTCGGCGTCGGGTAGAAGCGGGCGCCGTGCCCGGACGCGTACGAGATCGCCTGCCCCGTCGCGACGGTGGAGAGCAGCTCGTGGAACGTCGACACCGACGGGCCGGTCGGGATCGGCCGCCCCGACGGGGTGCGGCGCGGCGCGTGCGCCTCGACCCAGTACTCCGGCATCGCGCTGCCGACCGGCAGGCTCACCACGGTCTCGCCGCCGAGCTCTTCGAGGCCGACGCTCTCGCGGTGCGCGAAGGGGTGCCGGGCGGACACCGCGAGGATGATCGACTCGCTGCCCACCGACGGGCCGACCGCGAGGTCCGGCTCGTCCACCGGCAGCCACGGCACCGCGATGTCCACCTCGCCGTTGCGCAGCGGGCCGAACGGGTCGCTGAAGTAGATCTCCCGGATCTGCACCTCGCAGTCCGGGTGCCGGGCGCTGAAGGTGTCGAAGATGTCGATCATGAGCTGGCCGTACGAGCCCATCACGCCGAGCCGCAGCACGCCCGCCACGCCGCGCGCCGAGGCCGCCGCCCGGGCGAAGCCGTCGTTGATCGCCTGGTGGTGCTCGGCGATGTCGGCGCGGAGCTGGCGGCCGAGCGGGGTCAGCTGCACCCGGCGGCTGGTCCGCTCGAACAGCGGCGCCCCGACGCGCCGCTCCAGCTTCTGGATCGTCTGGCTGACCCGGGCCCGGGACACCAGGAGCCGGTCCGCGGCCCGTCCGAAGTGCAGTTCATCGGCGACCGCGAGGAAGCTCTCTATCTCGTGTCGCTCCAGCACCCGTGTGCTCCCATCTCGACGAACTCGACGAAGGCCCACGATTCTCGCATCCCGGGCCCGGGTCCGGGTGCGCCGCCTCGGCCGCGATCCGCAGGAGATGGCGGCCGTACCCGGACGCCTCGCCCAGACCCGCGCCGAGCGCCCGCAGCTGGGCGGCGTCGATGTAGCCCATGCGGTACGCCACCTCCTCCGGGCAGCTCACCCGGACGCCCCGGCTCTTCTCCAGCAGCTGCACGAACCGCGCCGCGTCGAGCAGGCTGTCGTCGGTACCGGTGTCGAACCACGCCGAGCCGGGGCCGAGGTCGACGAGCCGGGCGCGGCCCTCGCGGACGTAGCGCAGGTTGAGGTCGGTGATCTCCAGCTCGCCGCGTGCCGACGGGGTCAGCTCGGCGGCGTACCGCACGGCGTCCGCGTCGTAGAGGTAGAGGCCGGTCACCGCGAGGTCGGAGCGCGGCACGGTCGGCTTCTCCTCCAGCGTGAGGACGCGCCCGTCCGGTGCCACGGTGGCGACGCCGAAGCGCTCGGGATCGGGTACGCGGTGCCCGAACAGCGTGCACCCCCGCAGCCGGGCCGCCTCGCCGCGCAGCAGGTCGGGCAGCCGGCGGCTGTGGAAGACGTTGTCGCCCAGGATCAGGCACACGCTGTCGCCGCCCGTGAAGGGCGCACCGATGAGCAGCGCCTCCGCGAGACCGCGCGGCGACTCCTGCACGGCGTACTCCAGGCGGATGCCGAACTGCCTTCCGCTGCCCAGGAGTCCGGCGTATCCGCCGATGTGCTCGGGCGAGCAGATCACCAGGATGTCGCGGATGCCGCCGCTCATCAGGACCGACAGCGGGTAGTAGATCATCGGCTTGTCGTAGACGGGCAGCAGGTGCTTGGACTGCACCTGGGTCAGCGGGCGCAGGCGGGCCCCGGACCCGCCCGCGAGGATGATGCCGCGCATCGGCTACGCCCTGCCTTTCCACCACGCGGGGTTGTCCCGGTACCAGGCGACCGTCTCGGCGAGGCCGCGATCGAAGGCGACGCGCGGGCGGTGGCCGAGTCCGCGCAGCCGGGTGTCGTCGACGGCGTAGCGCCGGTCGTGGCCCTTGCGGTCCTCGGCATAGCGCACCGATCCCCAATCGGCGCCGCACGCATCGAGCAGCCGTGAGGTCATCTCACGGTTCGTCAGTTCGGTTCCGCCGCCCACGTTGTAGACGCCGCCGGGGGTACCTTGCGCCAACACCAGGCGGATGGCGCGGCAGTGGTCCTCGACATGGATCCATTCGCGCATGTGGCCGCCGTCGCCGTACAGGGGCACGGTTCCGCCGTCCAGCAGCGTGGTCACAAAGCGCGGCACCAGCTTCTCGGGATGTTGGTAGGGACCGTAGTTGTTGCCGCAGCGGGTGATGCCGACGTCCATGCCGTGCGTGCGCGCGTACGCCAGCACGAGCAGGTCGGCGGCGGCCTTGGTCGCCGAGTACGGCGAACTCGGGTCCGGCGGCGTGGACTCGGTCCAGTGCCCCGCGTCGATCGACCCGTACACCTCGTCGGTCGACACCTGGACGAAGCGTGCGACCCGCGCGGCCAGGGCGGCGTCCAGCAGGCGCTGGGTCCCCACGACGTTGGTGGCGACGAAGTCGGCGGCGTTGCGGATCGAGCGGTCGACGTGCGACTCGGCGGCGAAGTTGACCACCGCGTCGACGTCGCGCATGACGTCGTCGAGGAGCGGCGCGTCCGTGATGTCGCCGCGTACGAAGCGCAGTTCGGGCCGGTCGGCGACGGGGGACAGGTTGGCGAGGTTTCCGGCGTAGGTGAGCTTGTCGAGCACGGTCACGCGCGGCGGCGCGGTATCCCCGAGCAACTGCCGGACGAACGTGCTGCCGATGAACCCGGCTCCTCCGGCGACGAGTAGATGCATGGCGGGTGCCCCCGTACGTGGTGCGTGCGAGCGGTGCGTGCGAGCGGTGCGTGCGAATGGCGTGTGCGGGTCAGACACCGGCGAGAGGTTCGGACAGCCGGGCGGCGAAGTCGTCGAACAGCGCGAGCATCGAGGCCTCGCTGTGGTCGCGGGCGTCGTACGCGATGCGCGCGACGAGGTCGCCGTCGTCCCGGCGCCGCAGCCGGAACATCATGCCGATCTCCGCGGACGGGCCCGGGATGCGGTCGTGTTCGACGACGACGCCGGTCGCCGCGCCGAAGGCGATCGGCAGGGTGCGGCCGTACGCCGGCAGGTACTGGAAGGCGCACAGGGCGCCGGGCTGCGTGTAGATCGCCGGCAGGAGGTCGGGGTGCGCCGCAAGCACCTCCGACGACGGCACGTTCGTGCTGTTGTACGCGGCCACCACGGCGTCGCGGACCGCCGGCCCGAGGGTCTGCCAGGTGCTGCCGGGCGGGACCTCGGTCCGGATCAGCGCCGGGTAGAGGAACGGCCCCAGCATCGTGCGGGTCTCCGGCAGGTCGCGCTGCTCGAAGACGCTCATCACCAACAGGTCGCGGTTGGCGACGCGTTCGGCCAGGGCCAGGGTGAAGCCGGTCAGCAGGGCGCCGAGAAGGGTCGTGCGCCGCCGAAGGGCCCACCGCTCCAGGAGCCCGGCCGACGCGGCGTCCAGGACGTGGCGATGCAGGGTGACCGGGGCGGGCCGGTCGATGCCGGTGCGGTCGCGGTCGCAGTCGAACCCCATCGGGCGGGCCCCGGCCAACGAGTCCACCCACGCCTTGCGTTCCGCCGCGGGGCGTTGCGCGGCGGCCCGCGCCCGGGCGGCCGTGTAGTGGCCGTACTGCACGGGGAGCGGCGGGACGCGCCCGCCCGCGAGCCGCGCCTCGTAGGCCCGCGCCAACTCCCGTACGGCCAGGCCCGTCGAGCGCGGGTCCATGTGCACGTGGTGGAAGGCGAGCCCCAACAGGTGGTCGTCCGGACCGAGTTCGGCCACGAACGCCCGCGCGAGCGGCGGTTGGTCCACGGGTACGGGCTCCTGGGCCCACGCCGCGGCGAGTTCGCCGGGGCCTCGTCCGGCGGCGTCCACCTGTTCCAGGCGGGCGCCGGTGTGCGGGTGGACCCGCTGCACCCACGTCTCGCCGTCCGGTTCCACGGTGCTGCGCAGGATGTCGTTGCGCGCGACGACGTCGTCGAAGGCCGCGTCCAGCACCGCCGTGTCGAGCGGGCCCGTCACGCGGACCACGCTGCAGAGCGTGAAGCCGGGGCCGGTCGTGCTGCCCGGATTCAGGGAGTCGAGCGTCATCGCGGTCTCCTGGAAGACCGAGGCGGGCCAGGTCGGCATGGGACGGCGTACTCCTTCGCGAGGTGGCGGCTGTAGTCGGGAACTCCCGGGCGGGCGGCGGCGAGACGGCGGTGCGCCTCCTCGAGTGGGGCGAGCGGGCTTCCGGCGTCGAGCCAGTCCCGGAACGCGACCGCGAAGCCCAGGTCCAGCCAGAGCCGTGCGTTGCGCTCCTCGTGCGGGGCCAACGCGTCGAGCAGGATCAGCGGCGTCGCGGCGTGCAGCGAGTCGAGCAGCGTGCCCCCGCCGGGCTTGCCGGCTACCGCGATGGCGTGCCGCACGAGCGCGAACGACGCATGGTGGTCCTCGCCCCGCCGGTACACGCCGTCCCCGGTGGGGCCCAACTCGGCAAACGGCGGCAGGCCGCCGTCGTGCCACGGATGCCATGCTGGGTCGATGGCGAACCGCCGGTCGCCGGGTCCGCGCGGCAGCGGGTCCGCGGGATCGTGCACGACCACGTCGACGGCGATCCCGCTCGCCGACAGCGTCGCGGCGCAGTCGCGGTACGTCCCCATGCCCCATCCGCCGCCGTGTGCCAACACCCTTGAGTCGTCGAGCCGTTCGTGCCAGGGGACCGGTTCCAGGCCGGTCGGGGGGATCGTGGTCGGCAGGGTCCGATGCGCGGCGTCGGCCAGGCGTACGGTCCGCCACGCCTGCGGCGCGGGGGACCGGAAGGACGGGGAGTCCACCGAGTCGACGTGGCAGAGGTCCACCGCCATTGGGGTTGCCGCATGTTCCTCGTAGCGGCGCAGGAGTGGGATCCAGAAGCCGGAGAACACCACGAAACGCTCCGGCTGTTCGGCGTCCCAGCGGGCGAACAGCGCGTCCAGTCCGGCCGGGTCGACGTCCTCGGTCGGTGCCCGCACCACGCGGTGGCCGGCCCTGGCGAGCCGGAAGTCCGCGTGGAACACCGCCCGGTTCGCCTCGGCACGCGCCTGCTTCGGCGCGGTCAGCAGCGACTCCAGGACGGTGACCGCGGCCGGGACGCCGGACGCGCGCAGCCGGTTCGCCAGCAGTACGCCCGGCACGTGCACGCCGAGTGCGATACCGGAAGTCAGGACCTCCACCACGCGAATCCGCCCTCCGCCCTTGGCTCTCGGCCCTCGGTCCTCAGTCCTCGGTTCCCGGTGTTCAGCCCTCGGCCCGCGCGTCGGCCGACGGCGCCGATTCCGCCGCGGCGGGGAAGGGCGCGGAGAGTTCCGCGAGTTCGGCACCGAGGAACGAGCCGATCCACTCACGGAGCGCGGCCGCCTGCTCCTCGGGGTAGCCGCGGGTGCTGCCCTCGGTCAGCATGATCAGGTACAGGTACACGCGGTACATGCGGATGCGCCGCCGGACCGCCGGCGTGAAGGCCACCGGTCCGCCCGCCTCCTGGTACCCGGCCAGGAACTCGCCGTCGCCCTCGATGTCGCCGAACAGCGCGAGCGACACGAAGTCCGCCGCCGGGTCGCCCCAGAAGGCCCGCTCCGCGTCGATGACGCCGCCGACACGGGCTCCGCCGCCCTCCGCGTCGCGCACGACCAGGACGTTGCCGTCCCACAGGTCGAAGTGCACGAGCACCGGCGTCCCGACCGCATCGAGGAGCCCGACGTTGCGCTTGACGGCGGCGAGGATCTCCCCGGCGGGCCGGGTCAGGTCGGCGCCGAGCCGGTCGGCGTCGGCGAGCACCGCCTCGACCATGCCGAGGAACGCGTCGCTCCAGCGGGCCGCCGGGGCGTCCGCCTGCGGGTAGCCGAACGCGTCGCCGTGCACGGTGTGCAGGGCGGCCACGATGCGGCCGAGGTCGCGGCGTACCACGGCGGCCTCGGCAGGCGCCAGATCGGCGCCCACCTTGTCCAGCGGCTCCCCGGGGAGGGCCGTCATGAACACGAAGTCGCCGGCGACAAGGGTGCGTGCGTAGCCGGTCGCCAGCACGCGCGGCGCCGGTACGCCGGGGAGGTCGGCGGCGCGCGAGAGGAACAGCGCCTCGGTGCGCAGGATGTCGCGTTCATAGGTGAGGCGCGGTGTGTCGGGTGCGGGTGCGGCCTTGAGGATCGCGGCCGTCCCGTCGGCGAGGGTCACCCGGAAGACCGTGTTGTACATGCCTTCGGTCGCCTCGACGCCGGGCGCGGGCAGCGCATCGGGGCCGAACGAGGCGGCGACGAGCGCGTCGACGGTGGCCTGGTCGACGGTCGGCTTAGTGATGCTGCGCAAGTGTGGTCCCTCCTTGGGCGGATGTGCCCTGTTCCGGTGGTGCCCTCGACGGGGCGTTCCGGTGCGTTGTCGGGTCCGGGCATCAGGCGGTTCCGCCCAACAGCGCCTCGTATGCCGCGCGTTGCAGTTCCTCCAGGAGCGAGGTGCGGCGGGTGAGGCCGATTTCGTCCACGACGTGTCCGCTGCCGCGGTCGTGGCCAGATCCGCCGCCGGGCGGCACCGCGAACGACCGGGCGATCCGGAGGAGTTGCGCGTCGTAGTAGTGCACCGGGGCGAATGCCTCGACGTGTCGCCCACCCCCGGTCACGACGGACAGGTTGAGCGGCAGCGCGGCGGCGGCCGGGCGCAGGAAGCCGCGCAGGCGTGCGTGCCCCCGGGCGAACACGAACTCGTGCCCGGCGGCGTGGCGTTCGCCGAACCCGCAGGACAGCGTCGCCTGGACGCCGGGCACCGGCTCGAACGCCGCCTCGCAGGCCTCGTCGGCACCGTCCGGGCCCTCGGACTTGACCTCGACGGCGATGGGGCCCGCGGGCACGCGGCCGCTGTCGATCGGCTGTGTCGCGACCTGGACCGCCTGCAACCAGTACGGGGCCGCGTCCAGCAGGATGCCGCCGCCGAGTTCGGGAAGGCGGCGGTAGCCGGTCGGTGCGGTGAAGGTGATGTGCGTGTGGATGCCGATGAGTTCGCCGAGCGGACCGTCGAAGTCCGCGACCAGGTCCGCGACGCGGGCGAGCGCGGGGACCCCGGTCGTCATCAGCGCCTCCGCGACGCGTACCCCGCCCGCCTCGGCGGCCCTGCGGATCCCGTGCAACTCGCGCAGGGACAGACAGGCGGGCTTCTCCACGAGCACGTGCCGGCCCGATCGGGCAGCTTGGGCGGCCCACCAGGCGTGCGCCGAGTTGTGCAGCGACACGTAGACCGCGGTGATCTCCGGGTCGGCGAGCAGGTCGGCGTACGTCTCGTGGACGACGGGCACGCCGTGCTCCGCCGCGAAGGCGCGGGCCCGCACCGGATCGCCCGCGGCGACGGCGCGGACGCGCGCGGCACCGGTACGTGCCGCCGGTTCGACGACGGCACGGGCGGCGATCCCGGTGGCCCCGAGCAGGCCGAACACCTGCTGCCCGGGCGGTGTCCGCTCAGTCGGCACGGGTACCTCCGGGCGGGAGCATGCCGAGCCGGCCGAGGACCTCGGTGAGCCCGGTGCCGAGTGCCGTGAGGGCGTCGGCGGTGTCGCCGGTCAGGCCGTACACGAGCCGTCCGCACGGCGGGACCAGCGGCGCGGCCGCGAGCGGCAGCACGCCCGGGCGCCCGGCCTCGGCGAGGAGACCGCGTCCGCGCAGGGCTTCGGCGAGGCGTTCGTACGCGCGGGCGTCGGCGGGCAGGACCGTGCGTTGGCGCAGCACAGTCCCTCCGGAGCCGGCCGCCGTGCCGTCGGTCGTCTCGCCGCCCGGAGTGCCGCCCGTCGCGCCGTGCCCGCCCGGGCCGAGCACCCGGGCGAGCGACAGCGCGACGAGCCCCATCGACATCCTGGCGTTGATCTCCAGGACGGGAACGAGCGTGCCGTCGCCGGTCAGCATCGAGTCGATGCAGACCGGTCCCCGGTAGCCCGTGGCGGCCACCGCGCGGGCGACATCCTCCGCCGCTTCCAGGTAGCCGAGGCGCGCGACCCGCTGCGCGAGCGCACCCGGCATCGGTCGCGAACCCCGGTAGGAGAAGCCGTCGTTGAATGTTTCGCACAGACCGGTGAACACAGGCGTACCGTCCGCGTCGACGGCGAAGTGCGCCGAGAAGTCGGTGCCGGGGGCGAACAGGGGTTGGACCAGCAGGTCGATCTCACGACCCCGCGTCTCCTGGCGGGCAAGGTGCCGCACGACGCTGTCCAGCGTGCCGCGCTCGGCGACCCGGATCGCACCTTGCCCGGCAACGCCGTACGGGTCCTTGACGACGACCGGGAGGTTCGCGGCGGCGTCACGCAGCCCCCGGACGGACCGTACGCGCCGTGCCGCACCCGCGAACCCGCGTTCCAGGACCAGGTCGTTCGACCACGTCTTGGCGTTCACGCGGGCGACCGCCGCCGGGTCGGGCGGCCCGTGCCCCGGAGTCGGCGCGAGGTGCATGCCCAATGCGGCGCACGCGTCCGCGACCGCGCCGGTGAGTGCGTACGGCCGCGCCCGACGGCCGCGCAGCCGCGGGCGGAGTACGTGGGCCGCGGCCACGAGGCGCTGCTCGACGCCGAGTTCCGGATCGCCCGGCACGGCGGTGCGGGGCGCACACAGCCCCGCACCGCCGAGCACCTGGGCCACGGCGTCCGCGCCGAGCGCGTCCGGCGCCGCGCACCGGGTCACCAGCAGGTCGCCCGCACCGCACACCGGGGCGAGGACCTCGTCCAGCCCGGCGGCGACGCGGGCGGCCTGCCGGTCCGGAACGGTGGGGAGCACGGCGGCGTCGGCCGGCCGCCATGACCGTTCCGCGTCGAAGGAGCCGAAGACGACGGCGCCCGGTGCCGTCATCGGCCGGCCCGCGCGACCTCGCGCAGGACGAACACGGCGAACAGCCTGACCGACCTGATGTGGTCCAACTCCAGTGCCTCGAAGTCGAGTTCGAGGTCGAACTCGTCCTCGGTGCCCAGCAGGAACTGGATCATCTGGATGGAGTCCAGGCCCAGCTCGTCCACCAGGTCCGCGTCGTCGCCGATGCGCCCGGCCATGTCGGGGTCGCCCAGCGCGCGGGCGGCCAGGACCTTGAGGCGGCGCAGTGTCTCCGGGTCGACGGTGTCGGACTCCCGCACGTTCACACTCCGTTGAGGTAGAGAAGGATGCATTTCGAGCAGACCGGCATCAGCCCGGTCTCGGCGAGCACCGAGCGCACCCGCCGGAACTTCTCCGACCGCCACAGTTCCTCGACGCCCGTCTCGTACAGGTCGCCGACCACGAACTCCGGGAAGAACTTGCAGGAGCTGACCTTGCCGTCGGCATGGACCTCCATGCGGTTCGACACGGCGAGGCAGCGGCTGCGGCGCTGCGCCGGGCGCGAGGTGCCGCGGACGAAGTCCTCGATCTCGTCGTCCTCCAGCTGCGGCTGGTAGCGGATGCGCACGCGCCACGGTCGTTCGGCGAGGCGGCGCATCGACGCCCGCAACTCCTCGATGCGCTCCGGGTCGAGGGCGTAGGTGTACGAGTGCCAGGTGGGCCGGGTGCCCTCGGCCGGCGGGTTGAGCCAGTCGAAGTGCTCGGCGTACACCGCGTCCATCTCGGACGCGACCTCCGGGCTGATGTACCACGGGAACTGGAAGTACACGGAGTGCACGCCAAGTTCCTCGGCCCACTCCATGAACTCGTACATGCTGCCCAGCGTCTCGTTGCTGACCATGCAGGAGACCGAGATCTCGCCCTGGTACGCGCCGGCGCGCTGCTGGTCGAGCAGCACGTTCATGTTCTTGACCGTGCGGGCGAACGTGCCGCGCCCGCGCAGGGCTTCGTGCTGCTTCGGCATGCCGTCGAGGCTGACCAGCAGGTTCAGGTTGTCGCCGATGGCGAGCAGGTGGTCGAGATTTCGTTCGAGCAGCAGTCCGTTGGTGCACATGTTCACGGTCCGCGGATGGCGCGCGATGAGGGCTGCGATGTCGCCGAAGCGCGAGTGCATCAGCGGTTCGCCGCCCCACAGGAACAGCTTGGAGCGCTGGGACCCGGTGGCCCGCAACACGCGTTCGACCACGTCCACGTCGAGTTCGGTGCGCTGCTTGGCGGAGCTGAACTCGCGGAAGAAGCCTTGGTCGTTCCACTGGTAGCAGTGGTCGCACCGGAGGTTGCAGCGGTACGTGAGCTGGAGGCTGACCTCCTGCGGAAGGGGCGTCGCCCAGGTCGGGTCGAGCTCCAGTGCCTTGCGGGTCCGCGACCGGATCTGCACGGTGCGCTTGAGGTCGCGGAATTCCTTGTCGTCGATGGCCTTGGTCGTGCTCGGGTGCACAGTCATCTGGTCTCCTGCGTGCGCGCAGGAACGCCCGACTCTTCCAGACGTCCCCCGTCTGCCTCGGCACCGACGCAATCACGGGCCTCAATTAGTTGTCAATAGCACCTACCAATCACTAGGTTTTTAGCATCGGGGGCGGTTCCGACAAGGCTTTTGTCTGGCTTTTGCCGATGTTGTCGGCATGTTGCGGCTTTCCTGGCGATCACCTGCCTCTCAATGGCTAGGGTCGTGCCCGTGATCCGCCCCGCGCCGGTGCCGTTGAGCGCCCAACTGGTCCTGTGCACGCACGCCGCGGTCGGCCGCACGGTACGGCGGTTCGCCGCCGCGATCCTCGCCGCGTGGGAGCGCCCGGACCTCATCGACGACACCGAGCTGATCGTCTCGGAACTCGTCGGCAACGTCCTGCGCCATACGGATTCCAGCCATCTTGCGGTGTCGTTGCGGGTGGTGCCCGAGGGCCTGGACGGGGGCACCCTGGTCGGCGCGGTCGAGGACTGCTCGCCGTCGCTGCCGGGCCTGCGCGAGGCCGGCGGGGGAGACGAGGACGGCCGTGGGCTGGCGATCGTCAACCAGGTCGCGAAGGAGTGGGGCACGCGCGCGACGGGCTACGGCAAGGAGGTCTGGTTCAGCCTGGTGGCCGGTCCGATGGCGATGTGACCCGACTGGCTTGATCCCCGCCCCGCGTCACTCGCCCATCCGGGCGACCAGCAGCGCGACATCGTCCTCCGGGTCGGACGGCAGCACGCACAGCGCCGCGTCGCGCAGCCCCTCCGCGGACGCGCCTTCCGCCACGGCCGCGTCCAGCGTCCGGGCCAGATCCCGGATGCCGGTGTCGATGTCGTAGCCCCGGCGTTCCACGAGGCCGTCGCTGTAGAGCACCACCGCACCGTCGTCGGGCATGTCGCACGACGTCTGCTCGAACACGATGCCGCCGATGCCCAGCAGGGCGTTCGGCGGACCGTCCAGAATCCGGCCCGGCCGTCCCGGCGCCAGCAGCAGCGGCGGCGGGTGCCCGGCCCGTGCCCACGTCAGCGTGCGCCGTGTCCGGTCGAGCACCGCGTAGACGCAGGTGGCCAGTTCGCCGTCCACCGCGAAGTCGTCCATCAGCGAGTCCACATGCGCGAGCAGTGCGGCGGGCGGGATCCCGAGGCGCGCGACCGCCCGTACCGCGACCCGCAGTTGGCCCATCAGCGCGGCGGCCTGGAGGCCGTGGCCGGTCACGTCGCCGACCACCAGCGCGACGCGGTCGTCCGCGAGCGGGATCACGTCGTACCAGTCCCCGCCGGCCAGCCGGTCGGTGCTGGCGGGCTGGTACGCGTGCGCGAACGACAGCCCCGCCACCGCCGGGAGGTCACGGGGCAGCAGATGGCGCTGCAAGGTGCGCACCGCGTGGCGCTGCCGCGCGTGTGCCTGCGCGTTGTCGATGGACGACGCGGCCCGCAGGCCCAGTTCCTCGGCCGTCTGCACGTCGTCCGGTTCGAAGGCCGGACTGCCGCCCACCCGGGCGAACATCGCGGCCCCGAGGGCCCGCCCGCGCGCGATGAGCGGCGCGACGATGCGCGAGTGCATGCCCGCCTCGACCAGGTACGTGCGCAGCGGCGGCGCGTCCGGTGTCACCGGACCGATGCCGGTGTTGCCGAGCGCCGGTTCGCCCAGGTCGCCCTCGCTGCCGGTGCCGCTCAGCTCGGCACGCTGGCGGCGCAGCGCCGCGCGCACCTCCGGCGGCACCGGGAAGGGCCGCCCGTAGTCCTTGGGCCGCAGGATCGGCAGGCCCGGGCGCAGCGTGGCCGCGACGGTGCGCAGCATGGTCCCGGGCGGCGGGTCGAAGCCGTGCTCCGGCAGCACGTTCAGGGGAATCGGGGTGTCGAACAGTCCGATGGCCGCCCCGTCCGCGAACGACGGCACGGTGACGAGCGGCAACTGCTCGGCGCAGCCGACCACATCCTGGCTGAAGCCCATCCGCAGCTCGGCTTCGTTGACCAACGCGAGGCGGGCGCGCACCTGTTCGAGCCGGGTCAGGGCGGCCTGGTCCTCGCTGACGTCGGTCACCGTCGCGCCGATGCCGAGCAGCCCGTCGGGGCCGCGCATCGGCCACATTCCGAACGTGCACATGAACGACGTGTCGGTGCCGGGCACCGTGCCCCGGACGACCCGGTCGGTCTGCGGCTCGCCGGCGTCGACGACGTTCAGCAGGGCGGCCAGGAGGTCGGGGTGGCCGAGCGGCCCGTCCAGCGAGGCGGCCGCGCGTCCGCGGAGCTCGTCGGCGGGCAGCCCGTGGATCGCCGCGATGCTGGCGTTGGCGGCCAGCACGCGGCCGGTCGGGTCGAGGATGGCCAGGCCGAAGGGGCAGTCCGTGAACATGGGGTCCGTGGCGGCGGTCTGCCACCACGCGGGCGGGTCGGGCGTACGGGAGGCGCCGGGGGCGCCGTCACCGGGCACGGCACCGGCCTCGTCGCCGCGTAGGCCCCCGGCGGGGGGGCGGCATTGCATCCACTCGTGTCCTCAAGGTCGCCATGATCACGGACAGGCCCGCCTCCAGCATCACCCACGTGGCGCGACTCGGCAGGGCGTGCGCGGGCGACGCGCACGGCCGACGGGGCGGGGGCCGCCATTCGGGTGGGCGGTGTACGCCATAAGAGGGGTGCGGCCGGGTGCGGCCGGGTGCGTACCGCTCCGTGCCGACATGCGCCGAGGGAGTGTCTTCACGGTCCCGTCGGACAGCCCGAGGGCCCGGCGGGACTGCGAAGACACGACCGAGGGCGTGTCCCGCTCGGCGCGTGCGGCGCACGCGGTCGAACGGGACGCGCCCTCGGTGTCAGCTCGCGGTCGGGCTCGGCGTACCGACCTTCACGCCCTTGCGGACGGTTTCGATGACCTCCAGCGGCGGAGACGTCGGGTCGCCGTCGATGCTGGTGTACACGACCGGGAACTGCAGCTTGCCGTCGTCGTCGTACGGGTTGTCGATGAAGATGAACTGCAGCGTCGCGGTCCGCTGGTTGCCGGACGCGTCCGCTTCCTTCTCCTCGACCTCCACGACCAGCACGTGCGCGTCCTTGCCGTCGATCGTCACGCGCTCGTCCGTGACGGTCTTGGTCGTCGTGTAGTCGTCGCTGTCCTTGACCTGACCCGTGAGCCGCGTGGCGAACTCGTCGAAGTCGGTGCCGGGGAAGGCGCCCACGTCGATCTCGCCGAGGTAGCAGCCGGTCGTGTCGCCCGGGTCCGGCGACGAGGTCTCCCCGGTGCACGGGATCTCGTCCTTGTACTGGTGCGTCTCGGAGCCCGAGCCGGGGTGCTCGTCCCAGTCCTTCATCCTCGGCACCGTGATGCCGGTCGCCGTGTCGGTCAGCGTGCCGTCGGTCGCGGGACCGGGGGGCTGCGGCTTGTCCGTCTGCTGCGACGTGGACGACTTGGTGTTCGTCGGGTCGGCGATCGGCTCCTTCTTCTTGTCGTCGCCACCGCCGAGCAGCAGCACGAGCGCCGCGACCAGCCCGCCCACCACGAGCAGCGCGACGACGCTGATCACGATGGTCCGGTTGCGGTTGGCGGCCCCGCCCATCTGCTGCGGACCGGGCGGGTACCCGGGGGCGCCCATGCCGATCGGCCCGGCCGGCCCCGGTGGGGGACCGCCGTACCCGGAACCGCCGTACGGGCTGTACGGCCCGGCCGGGACGCCCGGCGGCGGTCCGGCCGCCATCGTCGGTGCCTGTGCGTGTGCCGCGCCGGGCGGCGGGCCGGGCGGCGGGCCGGGCGGTGGCCCGGGCGGTGGTCCGGACGAGACCGGCGGCGGTGCCGCGGGACCGGGCTGCGGCCCCGGGGCGACCGGGATCGCGCCCGGGTCGGACGCCGGGCGCGTGGACTCGGTCCACTGCGTGCCGTCCCACCAGCGCTCGTTCCCGGGGCCTGCCGGGTCGTCGTACCAACCTGGAGGTATCGATGAGCTCACGCGGGAAACGTACCCCTCCGCCGATCCCCTTACGAGGCTTGAATGTCACGGCGATCCGTTATGGGGTGGTTTGTTGGGATAGTTCGGTCAATTGCAGGGAACTCCCTCGCGGGGCCCGGCACGGCCGAAGCCGCACCTGCGTCGCCCGGTTGGGATCAGGCCAGCAAAGGGCCCAACTCCGTGGCACAGGCGAGCAGTTCCGACACCAGTGCGGCATCGGGCACGGCGAGGCGGTCGGACGGTCCCGCGACGGCGAGTCCGGCGACCAGGGCGCCGGTCAACGGGCTGCGTACCGGGACGGCCAGGCAGGCCCGGCCGGGGCGGAGTTCCCCGTACTGCTCGGTGCGCCCGAGAGCCGCATAGCGCGCGAGGTCCGCCGGCGGCAGGCGCCGGTCGTCGCTCTCGGCCAGCAGCAACTTGCCCAGCGCGCTCGACGCGGGACGGGCCGTCAGCGCCGCCTCGTCGGTCGGGGGGTGGTCCGGGTCCGGGTCGACCAGCCGGATCCGGTGGTTCACGAACACCGCCAGGTGCACCCCCCACCGGGTGCGCTCGCGCAGCCGTTCGACGCACCGCCGGGCGGCGAGCGGCGGCCTGGGCGGCAGCGCCGCGACGGCCAGGTCCGCGACGCGGCGGCCCAGCGCGAAGCCTTTGAGGTCGGGGAGGCGTACCAGGTACTCGTCGGCGACCAGCAGATTGACGACCCGGTACGCGGTCGCCGGTGCCAGCCCCAGCGCCGCCGCGATCTGCTGCGCCGTCACTCCCGGTCCGGCCCGGGCGACTTCCTCCAGCACCGCCAACGCGGCCCGTACAGCCCTGGGCTGGCGGCCCGTCAGGGACAGCGGCGCGGGTTCGGCGGCCACGGTCAGCCGCCCGTGCGGACGGCGGCGCGGGCGAACTCCGCGCCGAGCAGGTCGTCGGCGGTGGTCTCGTCGTAGACCCCGATCGCCTTGGGGCGGCGGCGGGCGAACCAGGCGAGCGCGAGGGCCATCAGGCCGGCGAACCCGACAAGCACCCAGTCGTCCGAACCGGGCGCGGCGGACCGCGAGTACGCCGCGGACACCAGCGCCAGCACCGGCACCGCCACGGCCGCCGCCAGCACCGGACGCACCGTGAGCTCACCGATCCGGCGCAGAAAGACCGGTGCCGCCACGCACACGAGCAGGTACGCCAGCATGTGCCCGTACGTGAACATCCCCGTCAGCGTCCCGAACACGTCCGCGGGCGAACTCCCCGTCGCCAGCAGCACGCACGGCACCCCCGCGAGCACGGGCGCCATCGCGAACGCGGCCACGTGCGGCGAACGGTGGCGCGGATGCGTCCGGCCGAACCCGCGCGGCCCCACCGCCTCGCGGCCCATGCAGAACAACAGCCGTGCCAGCGCGGTCCCGGAGGCCAGCGCACAGGCGAAGAACGAGGCGGCCAGCCCGACATCGAGCACCACGGCGGACCAGGTCTCGGCGGGGGAGTAGGGCGCGATGCCCCCGGCGGCCGCGTGCGGCGGCCGGCCGTCGGACGAGCGGGTCTGCGCGTACGTCGCGAACAGGTACAGAACTCCCGCGCCGAGCACGGTCCCGCGGACCACGTTCGGCACCACCCGGAACGGGCGGCGGGCCTCGGCCCCGAGCGCCGCCGCGCTCTCGAAGCCGATGAACGCCGACAGCGCGAGCACCGACCCGGCGGCGATTCCGGACAGTCCGCCGCCGGGTCCGCCGCCCGCCCCGCCGCGCAGGGTGGTGGCCAGCACGAAGACGACGAACACGATGGAGACCGCCTCGGAGGCGAGTGCCACACCGGAGGACAGGCGTACGCCGCGCACCACGCAGGCGACGACGGCCGCGGTCGCCGCGACCACCAGGACGGCGGTGGTCGGGGCGACCGGCACGGACGACCAGCCCGCGCGTACCGCGAACGCGTGCAGGTACGCCGCGCAGCCGACGAGCGCGGCCATGGTGAGGAAGGCGTAGCCGATCAGCAGCGCGGCACCGCAGACGACGCCGGGCAGCGGCCCCAACCCCTTCGCGGTGAAGGTGTAGAGGGACCCGGCCGCCGCCATGCGGCGGGCGAACTGGGCGACGCAGTAGGCGACGAGCAGCGCGACGACGGCGGCGACGCCGACCGCCCACACCGCGTCGCGGCCGGCGGCGGTGGCGACGAGCGCGGGAGTCGTGGCCATCGCCGCGGACGGCGCGACGGCCGACACCGACTGCGCCCACACCTGCGGCGCGGCCAGGTTGCGGCGGTCGAGTCCGGCCAGCGGCGAACGCCGCCGCAGAGCCCCGGGGAGCCCGTGGAGCCCAGGAAGCCCAGGCGCCTTCTGGAGCGCGGATGCACGCGCGGGCGGCGGTCGGTCCTCGGGTCGGTCCTCGATGGCCATGGGCGGGTCCCTGCCGTTCTGTGCGAGCCGCGAGATTAGCCCGTTCGTGCTGCCTGCGTATTTCGTCCGGGTGACAGTTCGTCGCCTCGCAAGTGGGACGGGACCGCCGGAGATTCGCGATCGGCATCCGTTCGGCGGTCACTCGGGCGTGACTGGCGGGAAACCGCGGGCGGCCAGACTGCCGCCGTGCCGGTCCGCCCCACGCGGCGGCCGACGAGACCGGTCACTGAGACCGGCAACGGAGACCGGCCAACGAGACCGGGGAGTCGCCATGACCCGCGCCACGCCCGCCAGACCCGCCAGACCCCTCAGACCCGCCAGACCCGCCGTACCGCCGGCGGGGCCGTCCGCACCGTCCACGGGCGGCAACGCCGAGGGCGGTCCGGTCCGCCTGACCGGATCCCTCGGCACCGGCTCGATCGTGTTCATGGTCGTGGCCGCGGCGGCGCCGCTGACCGTGGTCGGCGGCAGCGTGCCCATCGGGATCGGCATCGGCAACGGCGCGGCGTTCCCGGCCGCGTTCGCGCTCTGCGCCGTCGTCCTGCTGCTGTTCGCCGTCGGCTTCGCCGCGATGGCCCGGCACGTGCCCGAGGCCGGCTCCTTCTACTCGTACGTCGAACGCGGCTTCGGCCGCGGCCCCGGCCTCGGCGCGGCGCTGCTCGCCCTGGTGTCGTACACGGCGATCCAGGCCAGCCTGTACGGGTACGTCGGCGCCGCCACGCGCACGCTGGTGACCGACCACGGGGGACCGGACGTCGCCTGGTGGGTGTGGGCCGCGGGCTTCCTCGCGGTCACCGGCGTGCTCGGCTACCGGCACATCGAGCTGAGCGGCCGGGTGCTCGGCGTCCTGCTGCTCGCCGAGATCGGCATCGTCGTGGCGCTCGATCTCGCGGTCGTGTCGCGCGGTGGCGACGGCGGAATGTCCACGGCCCTGGCCGAGCCGGACGCCTTCGGCGCGGGCTCGCCGGGCATCGGCATCATGTTCGCCCTTGCCGGGTTCATCGGCTTCGAGGCGACGGCCGTGTTCCGCGACGAGGCGCGCGACCCCGACCGTACGGTGCCGCGGGCGACGTACCTGTCCCTGGTGCTGATCGGCGTGTTCTACACGGTCTCGTCGTGGGCGGTCGTCAGCGCGTGGGGGGACGAGGGCGTCGTCGAGAAGGCCCGGACCGCACCGGAGGCGCTGACCGCGCAGACCGCCGAGCGCTACCTCGGCGGCTGGGCCGACGACACGGTGCAAGTGCTGTTCGTGACCAGCATCTTCGCGGCGCTCCTGGCCTTCCACAACGTGCTCGCGCGGTACATGTTCGCCCTCGGCGGGGACCGTGCGCTGCCGGCGGCGTGCGGTCGGCGGCACGGGCGGCACCGTTCGCCGTACGTCGCCTCGCTCGTGCAGTCCGCGACCGCGGCGGTGCTCCTCGCCGCCTGCGTCGCGGCCGATCTCGACCCGGTGGCCGAGGTGTTCACCTGGCTGGGCGGCGTCGCGACCCTGGGCGTGATGGTGCTCATGGTGCTGACGTGCGCCGCCGTCATCAGCTTCTTCCGCCGCGACCGCGTCGACACGCGGCTCTGGCACACGCTTGTGGCACCGCTGCTCGGCCTCGTCGGGCTGCTGGTCCTGCTGGTGCCGGTGGTGCGGAACTTCCCGACTCTGGTGGGTGGTTCGGAGACGCGCGCGACCGTCATCGAGATCGTGCTCGCGGCTTCGTTCGTGCTCGGCGTCGCGCTGTCGCGCGTCAGGCGCACCACCCCGTCCCCCGACCCGCACTGACCGATCGGAGCCACCATGACACTCACCGAACACCCGGGCCCGGCAGCCGCTTTGGCCGCCCCTGGCCGCGCGTCCGACGCGCATCCGCTGGACATGCTCACCGGCGACGAGATCACCGCGGTGCGCGGCATCCTCGACGCGGCCGGACTGCTCGGCGAGAGCGTGCGGTTCGCGTACCTCGGGCCGCGGGAGCCGGCGAAGGCGGACGTGCTGGCGTACACCTCCGGCGGACCCGCGCCCGACCGTCGCGCCCAGGCCCTGCTGCTCGACCTGGCCACCGGCGAATCGAGCGACGTGACGGTGTCGCTCACGGACGCGAAGGTGCTGGGCCTGGTCCGCATCGACCCGGTCGTCGACGGGCAGCCGCCCATCCTGGACGCCGAGTTCGAAGCCGTCGAGGAGATCTTCAACGCGGACGAGGGCTGGTGCGCGGCACTCGCCAAGCGCGGCCTCGACCCCGCGGACGTGCGCGCCGTACCCCTGTCGGCGGGCTCGTACGGCGAACCCTCGGAGGTCGGCCGCCGCGTCGTGCGGTCGCTCGGCTTCGTGCAGAACCACCCGTCCGACCACGCGTGGGCGCACCCGGTGGACGGGCTCGTGGCGTACGTCGACCTCACCGACCGCCGGGTGACCCGCATCGTCGACGACAAGGTGCTGCCCGTTCCGGCCGAGAGCGGGAACTTCCACGACCTCGAGTACGTCGGGCCGCAGCGGACGACGCTCAAGCCGATCGAGATCACCCAGCCGGAGGGGCCGAGTTTCAGCGTCGACGGGAACCTCGTGCGCTGGGAGAACTGGAGCCTGCGCGTCGGCTTCAACATGCGCGAGGGCCTGACGCTGCACCAGATCTCCTTCCGGGACGGCGAGAAGGACCGGCCGATCGTGTACCGCGCGTCCGTCGCCGAGATGGTGGTGCCGTACGCCGACCCGTCACCGGTGCGCTACTGGCAGAACTACTTCGACACCGGCGAGTACATGTTCGGCCGCTACACCAACTCGCTTGCCTTGGGGTGCGATTGCCTGGGCGAGATCCACTACTTCGACGTCGTGCTGCCCGACGAACTCGGCAACCCGCGCACGATTCGCAACGGCATCTGCATGCACGAAGAGGACTACGGCGTGCTGTGGAAGCACTCCGACCTGTTCGCCGGATCGAACGAGACCCGCCGCCAACGCCGCCTGGTCATCTCGTTCTTCACCACGATCGGCAACTACGACTACGGCTTCTACTGGTACCTCTACCTCGACGGCACCATCCAGCTCGAATCCAAGGCGACAGGCGTCGTGTTCACGTCGTCGCTGCCCGACGGGCCGCACGACTTCGCCACCGAGATCGCGCCGGGGCTCGGCGCGCCGTACCACCAGCACCTGTTCTCGGCCCGGCTCGACATGACCGTCGACGGCACGGTCAACCACGTCGAGGAGGTGGACGCGGTCACCGCGCCGATCGGGCCGGACAACCCGTACGGCAACGGCTTCCGCGCGCAACGCACCCGCCTCACCCGCGAGTCGGAGGCCGCGCGGCTGGCCGACAACAGCAAGGGCCGGGTCTGGCACATCGTCAACCCCGAGACGCGCAACCGCCTCGGCGGCAACGTCGCGTACGCGCTGCACCCCGAGGCACTTCCGGTGCTTCTCGCGGACGAGTCGTCCTCGATCCACACCCGGGCCGCCTTCGCCACGAAGCACCTGTGGGTCACCCGCTACGACGAAGCCGAGCGCTTCCCGGCCGGCGAGCTCGTCAACCAACACCCGGGCGGCGCGGGGCTCCCGGCCTGGACCGCCGCGGACCGCGACATCGACGGCCAGGACATCGTGCTGTGGCACACCTTCGGCCTGACGCACTTCCCGCGCCCCGAGGACTGGCCGGTCATGCCGGTCGACTACGCGGGCTTCACCCTCAAGCCGGTGGGCTTCTTCGACCGCAACCCCACCCTCGATGTCCCGCGCACCACCAAGGCGCACTGCACCCCGGCCGCCCCCACCCCGGACTCCGGCTGCTGCAACTGACAACACCGCCAACCCGGGGGGTGACCGGCCCACAAGGCCCGGTCACCCCTCGCCGTCCCCCGAGGAACCCACCGTGCCGGACTGGCAGTTGAACTGGCAGTTGACCGGGGCCGTCCTCGGCCTCGCGGGCGCCCTGGCCGGCGCCGCGGCCCACCGCCGCGCCGCGGTCCGCGTCCGGTGCGCCCACCTCCTCATGGCCGCCGCGATGGCCGCCCAGGCCGCCCCGGCGTACGACCCCCTCGGCCCCGCCGGCTGGACCCTCACGCTGGGCCTTGCCGCCGCCTGGACCCTCGGCCGCCCCGGCACCCGTACCCCCGGCCACCCGCCCACCGCCCTCGACCTCTACGCCATGGCCGCCGCGGCCCTCGTCATGCCGATCGCCATGCCCGCGACCCACGCCCACACCGCCAGTTCGGCGGCCACCCCCTGGGGCCAGACCCTCTACGCCACCGTCGTCACCACGTGGCTCCTGGCCCGCCTGGCCCTGGCCCTCCCACGCCGCAGCCTCGTAGCGGCAGGCGACGTCCAACTTCCGCATCGCCCCGCCACCCCCCGATCCACCCCCGTCTGCGCCCTGCTGATGATCACCGGCATGGCCCTGATGCTCCGTACCTGACCTTTCCTGGCAACAGCCCGGAGATCGCCGGTTGGGGGCGGCATTCGACCGCCCGCCATTGGCCTGGCGCCGGAACCGAACGTCGGAACCTTGTCGTTGCCGGTGCTCCGGTGTTGGACTGGCCTCTGGCTGACTGGGGGACGGGGCGCCATGCAGGAGGCAAGGCAGGCAAGGCAGTTCGGCTACGAGGTATCGCCGCGCGAGGCCGTTCACACTCCAGGCGCTGCCGCGTACTTGAACGGCGTACGACAACGGACACGACGCGCACGGCGGCGCGGCCTCACCGCGCTGTTCATCGGCTTCCTCTGGCTGGGCGCATTTCTGCTCGGCCTCTGGCTCTGGGACCTCGGGGACGCGGGACCCGCCGTGGTGATCGGCTGGATCGCGCCGCTCGTGGTGCTCGGATGGCCGGCGGGGCGATTGGAAGATGTTGCCGGGCAATGGACCCGATCACGCGCCGCGCAGGAAGCGGCCCTGGAGAAGCATCCGTGGCAAGCGTGGCCGTGCCGGTTGGAGGACGCCGACGACAAGTGGCCGAGTCGTCATCAAGCCCTCCGGCCGTACGCGTTCGGACGGCCGGTGCGGCGCTTGCTGCTTCTGGGGCCCGACGGTCAACCGGTGCGCAGCTACCTCACGGTGTTTCCGGACGAGGTGTGGCGTTCGACCACCGACGGACTCGGCGCGCTGTGGGTCTGCGGCGACCTGCGCTTCGGCGTCGTGTTCGCCACCCCCGGTGCCGCCTTGTGCTGGCCCGGAATTCCGGAGCCCGCCGTGCCGGCCGCGCACCGCGCCCCTGTGCACAGTCCGGACGTCGTCAGTGGTCTGGCCCAGGAGGCCGGAGCTGCGGCGTTGCACGACTGGCTCGGTTGACCACGCGCCTTGGTGCCGTCGGGCGCCGGCCATCTCGCCGTCTGGTTCGGCGCTGCCGAGTACGAGTTGCCTGGAACGCCGCATTCGCGGTCGGCCCCGACTGTGATCATCGGACTCGGTAGGCTTCCCGGGGGACTGGAGGCGAGGGCCCGGGAGCGTTCGGGGCGAAGACGGGGAGCCGCACGATGGCGGGGTGGATCCTTGGCAGGGACGCGGAGCTCGCCCTGCTGCGCCGGGCCGCCGCCGGGATCGGTCCGCAGGCACTCATCGTGCTGGGTGAGCCGGGGGTCGGGAAGACCGCGCTGCTGGACGCGGTCGCGGCCGGAACCGGAGCCGGGACAGCAGCCGGAACGGGAGCCGGAACGGGAGACGGGGCCGGAGCCGCACGCGGCCGCGTACTGCGGGTGCGCGGCAGTCAGAGCGAGCAGGACCTCGCCTTCGCGGGCCTGCACCAACTGCTGGGCCCGATCCTCGGCGAAACCGACCGGCTGCCGCAGCGGCAACGCGCGGCACTGAACGACGTTCTGGGCTTCGGCGGGGAGCACCCGGTGCCGAGGATGCTGCTGAACCTCGCCGTTCTGAACCTCTTGTCGGATGTGGCGGACCAGGGCCGGGTGTTGCTGCTCGCCGACGACGCCCAGTGGATCGACCACGCGTCGCTGGAGGTGCTGGCTTTTGCGGCCCGCAGGCTGGACGGCGAGCCGATCCTGTTCCTGGCCGCCGCCCGGGGGCAGGACGTACCGCCGTCTCTGGAGCGCGAGTTCACCCACGTCGCCCTGGCGCCGCTGAGTGCCGGGGACGCCGAGGAACTGCTGGACCGGCAGCCGAACCCGCCGCGCGGCACCGTCCGAGCTCAGGTCCTGGAGCAGGCGGCGGGCAACCCGCTGGCACTCACCGAACTGCCCAAGACGCTGTCCACGACGACGGTCCTTTCCGCCGGGACGCTCCCGCTGACGGCACGTCTGGAGGCGGTGTTCGCGGGGCAGTTGGCGGCGCTGCCGCAACGTACCCGCGAACTGCTGCTGCTCGCGGCCGCCTCGGACTCGGCCCTGCTCACCCAGGACCCCGACGCGTGGCTTCCGGCCGAGCGGGCGGGACTGATCGAGGTGGACGCGGGACGGCTGACGTTCCGGCACCCGCTGGTACGTTCGGCGGCCTACCAGGCCGCATTGCCCGAGGCCCGCCGACGGGCCCACCTGGAGCTCGCCGCGCGCCACGAACGCGACCACGACCACGACCGCCGCGCCTGGCACTTGGCCGCGGCGGCAACCCGGCCCAGCGCCGAGATCGCGGAGGAACTGGAGCGCGCGGCCGCCCGGGCCGCCCGCCAGGGCGCGTACCACGCGGCGATGACCGCGTCGAAACGCGCCGCCCACCTCCACCCCGAGCCCGGCGAACGGGCCCGGCTGCTGTCGCTCGCGGCGCAGCGGGCGATCTTCTGCGGGCGTCCGGAACAGGTCCAGGAGCTGTCCGCCGAGGCGGCCGAGCTGGCCACTGACCCGGCCGTCAGGACCGAACTCCGGTTCCTGGGCGGCTGGATGATGTCGATGACGACCCGGCTCACCCCCGCGTTCGAGCTGTTGCTCGACTGCTGCGAGGCCGTCGTCGACACCGCGCCCGATCTCGCGCTGCGCGGTCTGACGACCGCCGCGAACCTCGCGTACCTCACCGGTGACGCGGCCCAGGCCGGGGACGTGTTGCGCGTGCTGGCGCGGACCGGCGACCCCGACGACGAGGCGGCCTTCTTCGTCCGAGCCGGAGCCGACCCGCTGCACAGCCGTGCCGCGCTGCTGCCCCGGCTGCGGCGGATCCACGCCACCGCGGACCGGGACATGCGAACGCTGGGCATGGCCGGGGCGGCCGCGTGCTACCTGGACGAACCCGCGGTGGCGCTCCCGGTCCTGTCGGAGATCCTCGCCCGCGGCCGGGACGCCGTCATGCCCTCCCCGGGCAACTCCAGCGACGTCATCATGGCGTGGGTGCAGTTCGCCACCGGCGACTGGAGCCAGTGCGCCGACATCGTCGCCGAGATCGCCGAAACGGCCGCCGAGTCCAGGGCCTACGTCACCTTGGCGCACGCGCTGGCGCAGCGGGCGCAGTTGGCCGCCGTCCGCGGCGACGCCGACGCCGCCCGGGCGGACGCCGAAGAGGCCCTGCGGCTGGTGGACTTCGACGCGGGCTCGGTCCAGGTCCGGGCCCGGTGGGCGACGGGCATGGCGGCGGCAGGGCAGGGCGACGCCGACACCGCGTACGAACAACTCCGCAAAGCCTTCGACGGCCAAGGCGCACCCGTGCACTTCCACCAGGCCTACTACGTGCTGGCCGACCTCGCGGCCGCGGCGGTCCGGACCGGCCACCGCGACGAGGCCGCCGCCATCCTCGACCGCGCCGAGGCCGACCTCGGCGCCGACATGTCGGCGAGGCTGCGGGCGTCACTGCTGCGTGCCCGCGCCCTGCTGTCCGACGATCCGGACGAGTACTTCGTCCGGGCACTGGCCGATCCCGACGGCGCCCGTTGGCCGTTCGAGCGCGCGCTGACCCATCTCGACCACGGCGCGTGGCTGCGCCGCCGCTGGCAGGTCGGCCAGGCCCGTGCCCACCTCGGCACCGCACTGGAGGTATTCGAACGCCTCGGCGCCCGCCCCTGGGCCGACCGCGCCCGCGCCGAACTCCGGGCGGCGGGCGTCACCATCGCTCAGCCCTCCACCTCGGCGGTGGACGGACTCACCTCGCAACAGCGGCTGATCGCCCGTCTCGCGGCCCAGGGCCTCACCAACCGGGAGATCGGCGAACGCCTGTTCCTCTCGCACCGGACCGTCTCCACCCACCTCTACCGCATCTTCCCGCAACTCGGCATCACCGCCCGCAGCCAGCTCCGCGACGCGATCCAAGAACGGCACGCCTGACCTGGCGGATGACCGAGCGGCCTCCCCGGCTCCGCGAACGCCGTTGCTCACTGTCCGGTTCGGCGTCCCGGCGTCAGCAGCGCAGCGACAACTGCCGCGACCCCGGCCGCCGTTGCCGCCGCGACGAACCCCTTGGTGTAGCCGCCGAGGGTGGTGCCGGTGAGGCTGGCCGCGGCGATGCTGGACACCGCCGCCGCGCCCAGCGACGCACCGAGTTCGTGGAACGTGCTGACCACTCCGGACGCGATACCCGCCTCGTGGGGCGCGACTTGGCCGAGTGCGGTGGCCGACGCGACGACGAACAACGCTCCGGTGCCGGCCGCGGCGACCGACACGCCAACGGTGACGGTGACCGGGTGCAGCGACACCGCCGGGACGGTCATGCCGGCCGCCGCCACGACCAGCCCCGCGATCGCCGGAGGCCGACCGCCCCACCGTCCGATCACCCGGCCGGTCAGGTCGGCGCCCGCCATCGTGGCCAGCGCGACCGGGAGGAACAGCAGTCCGGTGCGCAACGAGCCGTAACCCCGGGCGTGTTGGAAGTAGAACGTCCCGAGGAAGAACACCGCGATCATCAGTGCGGTGGCCATGAGGATGAGGAACGCACCGGTGGCCACCGGGCGTCGGGCGAGCAGGCGTACGTCCATGAGCGGCGAGCGGGCGGTCCGCTGCCGGACCACGAAGGCGACGTACCCCAGGGCAGCGGCGAGGAGCAGCACGCCGGTGAGCACGGTCAGCCAGCCGTCCTCGCCGGCGGCGATGAGGGCGTAGATCAACGACGCCGACGAGGCCGTCACCAGCACCGCACCCAGAAGATCCAGGCGGGGGCGAGGAGTCGGAACCTGCTGCTGCGGCAGCATCACGGCGAGCGCGACGGCGATGGCCAGCCCGACCGGCACATTGATGTAGAACACCCACGGCCAGCCCGGCCCGGCGGTGAGCAGGCCGCCGAGCAGGACGCCGAGCGCCGCGCCGCCACCGCCGAGCGCGGACCACACGCCCAGCGCCTTGTTCCGCTCCTCACCGTCGAACAGGCCGACGACCAGCGACAGTCCGGCGGGTGACAGCAGGGCCGCGCCGACTCCCTGGGCGACGCGTCCGCCCAGCAGCACGCCGCCCGACTCGGCGAGTCCGGTGGCGAGGGACGCCGCGGTGAACACCAGCAGACCGGCCAGCACGACCCGTTTGCCGCCCACGATGTCGACGATCCGCCCGCCCAGCAGCATCAGGCCGCCGAAGGTCAGCGTGTACGCGCTCACCGTCCAGGTCAGTGCCTCGCGGCTCAGGCCGAGGTCGCTGCCCATGTGCGGCAGCGCGATCGCCACGACGGTCACGTCGAGGATCAGCATCAGCTGCGCGACCCCGAGGAAGCCGAGGATGCGCCATCGGGCCGGGTGCGGGCCCGCCGAACCGACCTCCCCGACCCCTCCATCCGTTTCGACCTTCCCGACGGCTTCGAACTCTTCGAACTCTTCGAACGCTTGACCGGTCATGGAGTCCTCCCCAGATATCTCGTATGGCGATGTACGAGTTAAACAACGGAGAGCTTAACGCGTACATTCCCGTACGAGTTAGAGTGGGGCTGTGACCGCTTCCGCCTCCCGCCCCCGCCCGCGCGCCCGCCGCGCCGACGCCGAGCGCAATATCGCCCGCATCGTCGCGACCGCCCGCGAACTGCTGAGCCGCGCCCCGCACACCCCCACCGACGACATCGCCAAGGCGGCCGGCGTGGGACGCATGACCCTGTACGGCCACTTCCCGACCCGCGCGGACCTGGTCGAAGCGGCACTGTCCGACGTACTGCGGGACGGGGAGGCGACGCTCGCGTCCGTGGACCTGGACGGCGATGCCCGCGAGGCGTTGGCCCGTCTGCTGACGCGGAGTTGGTCGCTCATCGCGGAGGTGTCGGGCCTGCTCGTCGCGGCCGAGGGAGTGCTTCCCGCCGGTCGGCTGCGCGACCTGCACGACGATCCCGCCAAGCGCGTCGACGACCTCGTCCGCCGCGGCCAGGACCAGGGCGTCTTCCGCACCGACATGCCCATCGCATGGCTGGTCAGCGCCGTCCACTACCTCCTGCACGGCGCAGCAGACGAAGTCCGCGCCGAGCGCCTGACCGCGGACGAGGCGGCGGAGGTAGTGACCAAGTCGGTCCTGTCGGTCCTGTCGGTCCTGTCGGTCCTGTCGGTCCTGCGTCCGTAGGCCGCGGCTTCGCGTCCCGCGGATCAGGTCGCGTCGCGCCGGTGGAGCAGTTCGGCCCAGACGGTTTTGCCGGTGGGCGGGTGGGGGTCGGTGCCCCATCGGTCGGCGAGCGCGTCGACGAGGAGGAGTCCGCGTCCCGATTCGTGGTCCGGGTGTGGTGGCGAGGGGTGTTCGGGCAGTGCGTGCACGCCTCGGGTGTCGGTGACTTCGACGCGCAGCACGCCGGACATCGGATGGAACATGAGGGCGAGGCGGAAGTCGCGCTGTGAATGGTGGCCGTGGAGCGCGGCGTTCGCGGCCAGTTCGGCCACCACGTGCTCGGCGCGTTCGGCCTGATCCCGCGGCACCGCCCAGGCACGGAGCTGTTCGCCGGCGAGCAGGCGGCCGAGACGGGCGCCGCGGGGGGTCGACGACAGCGGCTGGACGAAGCTGCGGGCGGTGGCCGAAAGGTGGTGTGTGGGTGTGCTCATGGCCCAACCGTCGCGGTGATTCGGCCAGGCGAAACAGCGGCGCGCCCCGTACGCTGCGTCAGCGTACGGGCACATTCGGTGGACGGTACGCGGATCCGTTGGGCAGGCTGGACGGGTTGTCGCGAGGGGGCGGATCGTGCGGGGCGGGTAGGGGAGGAATCGCCATGTCCACCGAAATCGAGCCGGACGAGGAGAGCAGGGACTGGGAGCGGGAGCCCGATCCGTCGGACAGCTTGCGGACGTTCGGCGCGGTCGTCCAGGCGCTGCGCGAGCATGCGGGGCTCAGCCGCGTGCAGTTCGCCGAGCGCGTGCGGTACTCGAAGCACACGGTCGAGTCCGTGGAGCTGGGACGCCGCATGCCGGACGAGGCGTTCGTCGAGCGGGCGGAGACGGCGACGGGAGATACGGGTGCGCTCCGAAACTCGTCCAAGCACCTCACCCGAGGCAATCCGGGCCTTGCGGCCTGGTTCCGCCGCTGGGCATACCTGGAGCAGCGGGCGGTGAGCCTGTGCACCTACGAATGCAGGCTGGTGCCGGGCCTGTTGCAGTCGGAGAGCTATGTGAGGGCGGTATTCGACAACAGCATCCCCCTGCTTACGGACGAGCAACTGGCGGCGCAGGCGACTGCGCGCCTTGAGCGGCAAAAGATGCTGTACGAACGCCCGCACGTCCCGTTCAGTTTCATCGTCGAAGAGTCTGTGCTGCGGCGCAGGCTCGGCGGCGTGGAGGTGATGCGGGAGCAGATCCATCACATCCTTACGCTGTCATCGTTGCGCAATGTCACGTTCCAAGTCGTGCCGTTGGGCGCCGAGGTGCATGCCTGCCTGGACGGTTCGGTGCGGCTCCTCGAAACCCCGGAGGGGAGACGCCTCGCATACTCGGAAGGGCAACAGAACGGCCGCTTGATCTCTGACCCGAAAGAGGTTCACCTGCTCTGCGAGCGCTATGCCACACTGCGCTCGCAGGCTCTGAACCCCATCGAATCGCGGAGCTTGCTGGAGCGACTGCGAGGAGAGCTATGAGCACGGCGGATCTGGCTTGGTTCAAGTCCAGCTACAGCGGTACTCAGGGCGACGACTGTGTGGAGATCGCCGTCACCGAACAGGCCGTCCATGTGCGGGACTCCAAGTCCCGTACGGGCCCCCAGCTCGTCGTCGGGCCCGGCGACTGGGCGCGGTTCGTGAGGTCCACCGCGCGCGGCTGACAGTCTCGGGGCGTCCGACTCCACCGGGCCGGTTGTGGAGTCGGACGCCCGTTGCCGCTGAGCTCCCTCGTCACCCCAGCAGCGTCTTTTGCACCTTCCCCATGGCGTTGCGCGGCAGTTCGGCCACGAGTACGACCCGGCGGGGCCGCTTGTGGATGCTCAGCGTCCCGGCCACGAAGTCGGTGAGTTCGGCGGCCTCGACGCCCGCATCCGCGACGACGTACGCCACGACCTCCTGCCCGAGGTCCGCGTGCGGGGCTCCGATCACCGCGGCTTCGCGCACCCGGGGGTGCGCCAGCAGGGCGCCTTCGACCTCGCCCGCCCCGATGCGGTAGCCGCCGCTCTTGATGAGGTCGGTGGAGGCCCGGCCGACGATGCGGTGGGTGCCGTCCGGGGCGATCGTGGCGACGTCGCCGGTACGGAACCAGCCGTCCGGGGTGAACGACGCCGCATTGGCGTCCGGCCGACCGAGGTAGCCGTCGCTCAACGTCGGTCCATTGACCTGGAGTTCGCCGACCGTGCTCCCGTCGTGCGGGACCGGGTGCCCGTTGTCGTCGACCAGGCGCGTCGACACGCCGGCGACCGGGACGCCGACCGTACCGGGTACGCGTTCGCCGTCGGCGCGGGTGCTGACCGTGATCAGCGTCTCGGTCATCCCGTACCGCTCGACCGGACGGTGCCCGGTGAGTTCGGCAAGACGGTCGAATACCGGGGCGGGGAGCGGCGCGCTGCCGGACACAAGCAGGCGCGCCGACGCCAACACCCTTGCCGACTCCGGGTCTTCGGCGATACGCGACCAGACGGTGGGCACCCCGAAGAACAGGGTGCCCCCGGCCTCGGCGGCGGCCGTCGCGTACCGGGTGGGAGTCGGCCGCCCGGTGTGGACGAGCCGTGAGCCGGTACGCAACGCGCCGAGCACGCCGAGGACGAGGCCGTGCACGTGGAACAGCGGGAGCCCGTGCACGAGTACGTCGTCCGGGGTCCACGCCCACGCGTCGGCAAGTGCGTCGATGTCGGCCGCGATGGCCGCGTGCGGGACTAGAACTCCCTTGGGGGCACCGGTCGTTCCGCTCGTGTAGAGGACGAGCGCGACAGCCTCCGGGGCCGGCGTCGCGAACGTCGCGGAGGAGCGCGCGTCCACGTCGATCCGCACGATCTCCGCGGCCACGTCGTCCCACTGTGCCGCGCCGTTCTCCGGGTCGGGATCGAGCAGCAGCGTGGCGCCGGAGTCGGTGAGGATGTGGTCGCGCTCGCGAGGGCCCGCGTCCGGCGGCAGCGGTACGACCGGTACTCCGGCGACCAGGCCCGCGAGGACGGCGACCACCGTCTCCAGCGACGCGGTGGCGCGTACCGCGACGGTCGGCGCGCCCGCGATGCGTTCGGCGAGGGCCGCCGCGGCCGCGTCGAGGGCGGAACGGCTCAGCGAGCGTCCGTCGATCTCGATCGCCCCGGCGCGGTTGCCGCGGCTGTCGGACAAGAGGCCGGGCGGGTCGGCAACGGGGCGCACGCAAGTCTCCGGGGGTTTGCGGGGCCCGGAAACAGGTGCCGCGGCCCGTGGAGCGGTTGGACGAGCGCCGTTGGGCGCCGCGCCCACAATGCCGGGCCCGGCGGGTTCGGACAACGGGTCCCGGAGCATTGACGAAAGTCGTCACGGCGGTGGCGAGATCGGACAGTGGGCGCGCGACCCGGCCGGCCTACTCCTCCGGCAGGGGCTCGCTGAGCACGCCGCTGCGCTTCAGCGTCCTGATCACCATCGACGTCTCGATCGACTCCGTGTGCCGCACCCACGGCGACCGCGTCACGAACTCGTACAGCGCGGTCCGGTCCGGGACGGTCACATCGGCGACGATCTGGTGCTCGCCCATCACCGCCGCGACGTACCGCACCAGCGGCGACGCCAGCAGCGCCTCGCCGACCGCCTCGACCTGCACCGGCGAGGCCTTGACCCACAGGATCGCCTGCACCGGCAGACCCAGCACGCCGGGGTCGACCACCGCGCGGATGTGCAGGGCGCCGGTACGCCGCATCCAGTCGACCCGCCGGCGCGCGGTCGGCTCGGACACCCCCGCTATCCGGGCGATCTCCTCGTGCGTACGCCGCCCGTCGGCCGCCAGGGCCCGCAGCATCGTGCGCTCCTCGCGCGCGAGTCCGGCCACCCGGTCGTCGGCCGGGAGCGGCATCATCATCGGGTACTCGCGGACCGCCTCCGCCTCCGCGTCCGTCAGGATCCCCGGCTGCCAGTCGTGCACCGTGCGGAAGTAGCGCAGTACCGGGAGGGTCGTGCTCTGCACCAGGCCCGGGATGCCGGGCAGTTCGTCGAGCGTCAGCGTCGCGAGGCGGCCTGCCGGGCACATCACCTCCGCGAGGCAGTCGGCGGTGCCGGTGAGCATGTATGCGAACGTCGTGTCGGGGTGCCGGGCCAGCGCCCCCGCCGCGACCCGGGCCGCGGCCTGGAGGCACTGCCCGCGCACCAGCACCGCGCCGCCGCGTACGCCCAACCCCGTGACCACGACGACGCGTTGCTCCAGCAGCCGGGCGCCGTGCCGGGCGACCGTGCGCTCGGGTTCGTCGAGCGCGGCGGCGATCCGGCGCCACGACGCGCGCCCGTCGACCTGGAGCGCTCCGATGATCCGGCGGTCGAGGGCGTCGATGGATCTGTGAAGCGGTTGAGTGGACACAGGGCCAGCATGAGACTATTTCCGTCAGCCGTCCAGGTTTCGCTGTCCTAAAGCGAAACATCCCGTGCATACCGGTCACCAACCCCGATGAACAGATGCAGTCTCGGCCGCCCCGCAGTCGTCCACGCCCCCGCGGTCCGACCGATGCGACACCAGTGACGGGGGTCGGGTTATGTGGCGTCGCCGACCTGGAGGTACGCGTAGGCGCCGGTGTGGAACTCGGCGACGAGGGCGATGTTGGTGCCGGTGGTCAGCCATGTGACGTATGCGCCGTCTGCGTTGGCGCCGTTGACGTACATCGCCGGGGTCGCGCTGCCGGTCTGGAGCGTGTACCAGGGGTCGACGACGATGCAGTTGTTGCCCCACGTCGCGGGGTTCGCCGGATTGCTGGGCACCGCGCGGTTCACGACGGTGAACGCGTGCCCCGACCCGATGACGCCGTTGACCGTGAACGACCCCCATTCGACCAGAGTGCCGTGCGGCAGCGGCGAGTTCGTGGCCACGAGCATGGCGATCACCGCGCAGGTGATGCCGTCGCACACGGCGAAGAACGGCCGCTGGCGGGCCTTGGCGGCACCCCAGGTCAGGTACATCTCGTCGACCTGCGCGGTGGTCGGCACGTTGCCGCCGAACAGCAGCTTGACGGGCGCCATCTTTATCGGCGTCAGGGCCGTCAGGTTGAACGCGGTCGACGGAAGCGGGCACATCATCGGCGTTTGCAGGTCCCCGGTGTTGGTTCCCACGGGGCGGCCGATGCCGGTCGCGTTGATCGCGTGCCAGCCGTTGCTGATGAAGATGCCCTGTGCCCGCCGGTTGGCGTAATGCGGGGCGGGTGCGACCGTCGGGTGCAGCGACGACCGGCTGATGCGTTGGTTGATCAACTGATCCGGGGGAACGGGGAGCATTGTCTCTCCTGCTGGTCGACGAAGCCCGCTCGGCGCCCCGCGCCGCCGCATGGACGCCGGCGGCCGGGTTCGTCCAAGTTTGCTTCCCATCAGGGCCGTTCGGTGGCGGAATGCCGATGTCGGTACGGTTCGACGAGACGCTGACCGAAGGCAAGGGGTACTTGGTGACGTCCGAAGGGCGAACCGGCGAGCGGCCGAGCGTGGTCGGAATCGGCGCGTTGAACGTGGACGTGGTCGTGGACGCGGCGGCGGCCCGCCGTTCCGGCGTGCGACCGCCCGGCGGCGCGGGGCGGGACGCGGAGTCGTCCGTCGACAGCGCAGAGATGGCCCGGCTGTTGGCGGCCGTCGCGGACATGCCCAGGCAGGTACGGCTCGGGGGGTCCGCGTACAACACCGTTGTGCGGCTGGCGCGGGAACGGCCCGACCTGGCACTGGGGTTCGTTGGCGTGGCCGGTGAACCGCCGTTCGGGGCTCGGGGACACGACAGTGCGTTGCGCGAACTACGCGTCGACACGGTCCGGGTGCGCCGGACGCCGGAAACGGCTGGTGTCTGTGTGGCGATCGAGGACGGCGACGCGCGTGATCTGCGGGTGAACCCGGGCGCGAACCTGCTCATGGCGACGTATCTGCGCGAGGCGTTCGAGGAGGTCGTCGCGTACGTCGCGCGGGCGCGCGTCGTGCACGTGACGTCGTTCCTGGACAGCTCAACGCCCAAGGCGCTGTTGGCGCTGCTGGAAGAGGTACGCCGCCGCTCACCGCGTACGGCGATCTGCCTCGATCCCGGGGACGAGTGGTGTGCCCGGCCGTCCGCCGACGTGGCGGCTCTGCTCGCGCTGGCGGACTACGTCGTGGTCAACGCCCGCGAGTTCGCCGGCGTTTCCGACCTCGTCCGCGGAACGGCCGTCGTCAAGCACCCCGACGGCGTGGACATCTGGCACGGCGGAACCCACCGCGCGCACATCGCCCACACCCGGCTGCCGGCGTCCGAGATCCGCAATCCCACCGGCGCGGGCGACGCGTTCGCCGCCGGGCTGCTGGCCGGTCTCGGCGTCTCGGATGCAGGGGCCGCCGAAACGGCCCTCGAACAGGGCGTACACCTCGGTCTGCGCATGGCTCGCGCACACCTCCTCGGGCGGCACACGGTGTGACCGGCCTGGGCCGTCTTGGCGAGGTCCAGCGCCCGACGGGGCCGGACCGCTGTCCCGGTCCGGCCCCGTCGGGGGCTCAGAGGTCGGGCCTGCGTTCCCCGTACAGGGTCGCCTGCTCGAACGCGTAGCCCGCCTGGAGGACCGTGAAGTCCGCGCGGTGCGCGCCCACGATCTGGAGCCCGACCGGCAGGCCGTCCGGGGTGAACCCGCCGGGCACCGACAGCGCGGGGCACCCGGCCGCCGACACGTAGTAGGCAGACCGCATCCAGTCCAGGTACGAGTGCATCGGCACGCCCGCCACCTCGCGCGGCCACTCCCACTCCACCGGGAACGGCGCGAGTTGGCTGACCGGCAGCAGCAGCACGTCGTACCGCTCGAAGAACGCCCGCACGCGGTGGAACAGCGCGCCGTGCAGCTTCTCGGCACGAGCGATGTCCGTGCCCAGCAGGCCGATGCCCTGCCGGATGTTGTCGGCGAGGTCCGGCTTCAACGCGTCGGGCTCGCGGGCCAGCACGGCCCCGAGCCCCGCCTCGAACTGCCAGGCCCGCAGCGTGCGGAACACTTCCTCGGCGCCCGTGAAGTCCGGGCAGTCCCGGACGACTTCGGCGCCCAGCTCGGTGAACACCACCGCCGCGTCCTCGACCACCGCCGCGACCGCCGGCTCGACCGGCAGCCGTCCGCCGAGGTCCGGCGACCACGCCACGCGCAGTTCGGCCGGGTCGCAGTGCAGCGACTTGCGGAAGGTGCCGCCGGGCGTCTCCAGCGAGATCGGCGACCTCGGGTCCGGACCGGCCATCACCGACAGCAGCAGCGCGGTGTCGGCGACGTTGCGTGCCATCGGGCCCTGCACGGCCATGGTCGCCCACGCGGTCTCCTCGGGCCAGGTCGGCACCCGGCCGGGGGAGGGGCGGAACCCGACGACGTTGCAGTACGACGCCGGGTTCCGCAGCGATCCGCCCATGTCGCTGCCGTCCGCGAGCGGCTGCATCCCGCACGCGAGGGCGGCCGCCGCGCCGCCGCTGCTGCCGCCGGCCGAGCGGCCCAGGTCGTACGGGTTCCGCGTCGCCCCGAACACCGGGTTGAACGTGTGCGAACCCGCCGCGAACTCCGGGACGTTGGTCTTGCCGATGGTGATCGCCCCGGCCGCCCGCATGCGTTCGACGACCAGCTCGTCCCGGTCCGGGACGTTGTCGGCGAGCAGGGGTGTTCCGTACGTCGTCCGGATCCCCGCGGTGTCGTGGGTGTCCTTGTGCGCGACCGGCAGGCCGTGCAGCGGCCCCACTTCGGCGCCCCGGGCCAGGCGCTGGTCGGCCTCGTGGGCCTCCGCCAGCGCCTGCTCGGGTACGAGCGTGACGATCGCGTTGACCGCCGGATTGGTGCGTTCGATGCGCGCGAGGTGGGCCTGCACCACCTCGCGCGCGGAGACCTCCCGCGCCGACAGCAGCGCGGACAACTCCCGCGCCGTGAAGTCGCACAGACCGTCGTCGGTGCGGGTGATCTCCTCAGATGGTGCCTCAGCCACAGAGCACGTCCATGAGCTCGGGGAACGACTCGTGCAGGTGGTGCTGCCAGTACGGCATCGTGTGCGTCCCGGCGCCCAGGCGCGCGGTGATGCGCAGGCCGACCCGGCGGCCCGCCGCCACGAAGTCGTTCGACATCGGACCGAAGATCGCCTCCATCGGGTCGAACTTCGTCCCCGGCGGGTCCAAGGGCCCGGGGTTCCCGTCTCCTCCCGACACATACAGCGGCGTGCCGCGCAGGCGCCAGACCTGGTCGGTGGGATTGTTGGCGGCCCAGATCATCGGGTTCTTGCGCAGGTCGCCCCACAGCGCGAGCGGGTCGGCGCCGTAGCCGCGGATGAACTGGGCCTGGGCGTCGGCGAAGTTGGTGTCGCCGTACGGCCCGCCCACGATCACGCGCGGCGCCCTCGTGTTGAGCACGCCGCTGTACGACGCGGCCATGCGGAACATGCCGGGCCGCGCGGCGGCGTACTTCACCGCGCCCTGCCCGCCCATCGACAGGCCGGCGATGGCGCGCACGGGGGCCGCGCCGTAGGAGCGTTCGAGCAGCGGGACCATCTCGTCCAGGTGGAAGGTCTGCCACGCCGGGGCGCCGTATCTGCCGTGGTTCCACCAGTTCGAGTAGTAGCTGAACGGGCCGCCGTCCGGGATCACCACGAGCACGTCGCGGTCGGCGGTGATGTCGGGGAGGTCGGTGTACTCGCTCCACATGCGGTGGTCGCCGGTGGCGCCGTGCAGCATGTAGAGGGTGGGCCACTTGCGGTGCGTGCCGGGCCGCCAGCCGCGCGGCAGCAGCAGCCGTACGACCGCCTGTTGGCCGATCGCGGGGGACGCCACGGTCAGGTCCAGGACCCGTCCCTCGCGCTTCTCGGACACGACGCGGATGCGGTCGCCCCGGCCGGGCGCCTTCGGGTGCGCCTGGGCCTGGGCCGCGGGCAGCGCCGCCGCGAGGGGCAGGGCCGCCAAGGGGGCCAGGAAGGTTCGTCGGCTGATCACGAGGTTCTCTCCCCAATGCTGTGCTGGATGGTTGAACTGGGGGTGGAGCTGGGGGTGGAGCTGGGCGTGGATCCGGGGGTCGTCCGACCGTCGGCGGCGTCCGGCCCGGTCATGCCGCCGCCCGCCGTCCGGGGACGCTGGCGAGCAGGAGTTGCGTGTACGCCTCCCGCGGCGCGCCGAACACCCCTGCCGCGGTGCCGACTTCGACGAGGCGCCCGTGCCGCATCACCGCCACGTCGTCGCTGACGTGGCGGACGACGGCGAGGTCGTGGGAGATGAACAGCATGGTGAGTCCGAGGTCGCGGCGCAGTGCCGCGAGGAGGTTCAGCACCTCGGCCTGCACCGAGCAGTCGAGCGCCGACGTCACCTCGTCCGCGATGATCAGCTCGGGTTCGACCGCGAGTGCCCGGGCGATGGCGATGCGCTGCCGCTGGCCGCCGGAGAACTCATGCGGATAGCGGGCCGCGGCGTCGGCGCCGAGGGCGACCTGCGCGAGGCGCTTCTCGACGGCTTCGCGGTGCCGCGCGGCCCCGCCCCGGCGCGGGTCGATGGCTTCGGCGATGGTGTCGCCGACGGTCATGCGGGGGTTGAGGGAGGCGTACGGGTCCTGCGGGATCAGCTGCACGCGCCGCCGCAGCGCGAACAGTTCGCCGCGTCCGCGCAGCTTGGTGACGTCGGTGTCGTCGAGCAGGACGCGGCCGCCCGAGGCCCGCACGAGGCCCACGACCACCTTGGCGAGCGTGGACTTGCCGGATCCCGACTCGCCGACGAGGCCCAGGGTGCGTCCGCGCCGCAGGGTCAGGTCGACGCCGTGCAGCACCTGCTTGCGGCGCAGGCCGTGTCCGAAGGCGACGGAGATGCCGTCGACGGTCAGGACGGGGACGTCCGGGTCGGGAGCACCGGCGGGAGCGCCGCCGTGCGTCTCGGCGGGCGGGTCGGCGGTCATCGGGCGGCCTCCAACGGCTTCTCCTCGGTGGGGGATTCCCGGCCGGGCAGGTGGCAGACGACGCTGAGGCCGGGCGCCGGGGTGCGTACCGGGGGAGGGGTGTCGTGGCAGACGGGCAGGGCGAGGGGGCAGCGCGGTGCGAACGCGCAGCCGGGGGGCCGCTCGTCGGGCTGCGGGGGACGCCCGGGGATGGCGGCGAGTTGCCGGGTCCCGGCGGCCTCCTCCTCGACCGCGCCTTCCTCGGCTGCGCTTTCCCCGGGCCCGTCGAGTGCGTCCTCGGCCGGCGACGTGTCGTCGAGGCGCGGGGTCGCGGCGAGCAGCGCCTGCGTGTACGGGTGTTCGGCACGCCCCGCACGCAGGTCCTCGGCGCTGAGCTCTTCGACGAGGCGTCCGGCGTACATGACCAGGACGCGGTCGCAGAGGTCGCCGACCACGCCGATGTCGTGGGAGATGAACAGCATTGCCGTGCCGTCGCGTTCGTTGGCGGCGCGCAGCAGGCGCAGCACCTCGGCCTGGACGGTGACGTCGAGGGCGGTGGTCGGCTCGTCGGCGATGATGAGCCGCGGCCTGGTCAGCAGCGCCGACGCGATCATCGCGCGCTGCCGCATGCCGCCGGACAGTTCGTGCGGGTACTGCCGCAGTCGGGCGGGTGGGTCGGTGATCTGTACGAACTCCAGTTGTTCGACGGCGAGTTTCGCCGCCTCGCGGCGGGAGATGCCCATGTGCACGCGCAGTGTCTCGGTGAGTTGACCGCCGAGTTTGAGCGCCGGGTTGAATGACGCGGAGGGGTCCTGGTAGACGATGCCGATCTCGGTGGCGAGTCGGCGCCGGGTGGCGGCGGACTCGGATCCGGTTGCGACGAGGTCGAGTTCGCCGGCGTCGGGGTGGTGCAGGGCGGCGTGCCGTGCGGTGGCGTGCAGTCCGCCGGGCAGCAGCCGTGCGGCGGCCATGGCGGTGAGGCTTTTGCCGGAGCCGGACTCGCCGACGACGCCGACGATTTCGGCCGCGCCGACGTGGAAGGTGACGCCGTCGACGAGCGCGGTCCCGTCGGGCCGCAGTACGCGCAGGTCGTCGACCACCAGTACGGCGTCGGCCGGGACTTCGGTGGTACGCGCCGGAACGGGCGAGGCGCCCGCGGCGGCCTTGGACGCCTTCGTCCTGGCGGGTGCGGACGAGCGCCGGGCGGCGGCCGCCGCGAGTCCGTCGCCGACGAAGCTGGCGCTGAGCCCGGCCAGGACGATGGCGACGGCCGGTCCGACGGCTTCGACGGGGTTGGTGTAGAGGCTCTGCAGTCCGACGGCGAGCAGTTGTCCCCAGTCGTAGTCGGGGAGTTGCACGCCCAGGCCGAGGAATGACAGGCCGGAGAGCGCCATCAGGGAGTGGGCGTAGGACACGGACAGCAGGACGAGCAGGGGTTCGGCGATGTTGGGCAGGATGTGGCGGCGCATCAGGCGCAGCGGTCCGACGCCGAGCAGGCGTGCGGAGCCGACGAAGTCGCGTCCCGCCACCGATGCGGCGAGGTTCGCGGTGAGCCGGGCGAATGCCGGGCTGCCGGCGGCTCCGATCGCGATGACGCACGCCTTGGGCCCGGGGTCGAGGATCGCGGCGATCGCGAGGGCGAGGATGACGGCGGGGTAGGAGATCATCACGTCGATGACGCGCAGGCCGACGGCCCGTACGCGGGGGCCGCTGACCCAGATGAGCGTGCCCAGGGTGATGCCGACGGAGGAGGCGATCAGCGTTGCCAGTGCGGACAGTTCGAGGGTGAGGCGGGTGGCGACGAGGGTGCGGGCGAGGATGTCGCGGCCCAGCGCGTCGGTGCCGAGCCAGTGCTCGCCGGACGAGCCGAGGTGCACGGCGGGGCCGAGTTCGTCGGCGCGGTCGCCCCAGATCCAGGGGGCGACGACGGCCAGCAGCACCAGCAGGCCCAGCCCGGTGAGGCCGACCAGGAGCATGGCGTTGGGGCGCTTGCGCCCGCGCTTGCGTCCGGCGGCGGGTACCGGCGCGGACGCGTCCCCGCGGTCCCGGCGCAGGGGGAGGAGAGCGGTCATGGGCCGGCCTTCCCCGTGAGGGTGCGCGGGTCCAGGAGCCCGAGCACGATGTCGATGAGCAGGTTGAGGAAGCAGGCCAGGATGCCGAGCACGAGGACGACGCCCTGGATGACCGGGAGGTCGCGCAGGGTGATGGCCTCCACGACGCGGGTGCCGAGGCCCGGCCACGCGAAGACGCTCTCGATGACGACGGTGCCGCCGAGCAGCCCGGCGAGGAGCAGGCCGGCGACGGTGAGGGTGCTGGTGAGCAGGTTGGGCAGGGCGTGGCGCAGGTAGAGGCGGCGGGCGGGGAGGCGGCGTCCGCGGGCGGTGCGCATGTAGTCCTGGGCGAGGACGACGGCGGTCTCCCGGCGCACGATGCGGGCGATGGTGCACACCGGTCCGAGGGCGACGGCGATCACCGGGAGGACGAGCGCGTCGGGGGTGGCGGCTCCGGCCACCGGCAGCCAGCCCAGTTCGATGCCGACCACGAGCACGAGCAGCGTGCCGAGGACGTACTCGGGTGTGGAGCCGACGAGTCCGGTGGCCAGGGTGAATCCGCCGTCCAGGCGCCGGCGTCGGCCTTCGCGGCAGGCGACCGCGACGGCCATGCCGAGCGGTACGCCGACCAGCAGCACGACGAGTACGCCCAGCAGGGCGAGTTCGGTGGTGTAGGGCAGGCGGTCGGCGATGATGTCGGAGACGTTCTCCTCGGTGGTGTAGCTGGTGCCGAGGTCGCCTTTGAGGAGGCCGCTGACGTAGTCGCCGAACTGCGCGGCCACCGACTTGTCGAGGCCGAGGTCGTGCTGCATCTGGGTGATCTGCTCGGGGGTGGCGTTGTTGCCGGCCGCCACGCGGGCGGGGTCGCCGGGCATCAACTGCACGATGCAGAAGGTCAGTCCGACGAGTACGACGAGGACGAGCGCGACCCCGAAGAGCCGGCGTCCCGCGAAGACGAGCCACGGGGACGCGAGGACGCGCCGCAGCCCGGTCGCCGGGGCGGGCCCCTTGGGCTCGATCGGCGGGGCACCCGCGGCGGCGTCCTCGCGCGCCGCCGCGGGCATCTTGTCGGTTCCTTGCGTCATGGCCTGGTCAGCCCTTGATCCACAGGAGTGCCAGGTCGGAGTAGCCGCCGGGGGCGACGGCGGAGACGCGCTTGCCGTAGATGTTCTTCTGCGGAACGGTCGACAGCGGAACCGTGTCGAAGCGCTGGATCAGCGCGTTCTGGGCGGCCTCCCACTTGGCGCAGTGCTGGGCCATGTCGGTGGTCGCGAGTGCCTCGGAGAAGTTCTTCGCGTAGTCCGGGTTCTGGGTGCCGCCGATGTTGCGGCCCTTCGACGGGTCCTCGCCGAACATGAAGCTGCCGGGCGTGGTCAGGGTTGCCGACAGGTTGATGTTGACCATGACGCCGAGGTCCCACTGGCCGGTGTTGCCGATGAACTCCGTTGCCCAGGTGGCCAGGTCGACGTTGCGGAGCTCCACGTCGGCGCCGGCCTCTTTCAGGACCGCCTGGAGGTAGGCGGTGCCCGCGCCGCCGGAGACGACGTTGAGCCCGATGATGCGGATCTTCTTGCCGGACAGGATCTGCTTCGCGGCGGCCTTGTCCATGCCCGCGCCCGCGTACTCCTGCTTGAGGACGCACGGGCTGGTCTTGTCCGAGATGCTGGTCAGCATCTCGCCCTTGCCGCGCGTGGAGGCGTTGTTGTACGCGGTGCGGTCGATCATCGCGGCGATGGCCTGGCGGACCTGCTGGTCGGCGCCGGGATGGCCGGGCCGCTCGTTGAAGACGACGAACTGGTTCGAGCTGGAAAGGGTGTTGCTCGACCAGTCGCTGCCGAAGCGGTCCATGTCGGGCCCGATGAGCGCGACATGGTCGAGCGCGCCGGTCTCCAGCTGGTTCGCCTGCGTGCTCTCGTTCCCGACGACGGATGCGGTCAGCGTGGTGGGCGGCTTGCCCTCCGGCATCTTCGCGAAGACCGGGCCCCACGTGTAGTCGGTGCGCCGGGCAAAGGTGTAGGTCGCGCCGCGCTGGCTGCTCTTGAGCGTGAACGGACCGGTGCCGGGCGCCTTTCCGGCGGCCATGGCGGCGGGGTCCTTGATGCCGGCCGCGCAGACGATGCCGGTCTGCGGCATCGCCAGGCCGAACAACATGTCCGCCCAGGAGTGGTCCAGTTCGATGCGCACGGTGCTCGTGGCGTTGTCGCCGGTGGCGGTCATCTTGCCGGTGCCGAAGACCTGCTTGGCGGCGGGCGCCTTGGTCTCGGGGGCCGCGAAGTAGTTGAGCGACGCGGCGACGTCGGCCGCGGTGAGCGGGGTGCCGTCGGAGCACACGACGCCCTGGCGGATCTTCAGCTCCAGCGACGTGGCCGTCGGGCTCGCGGTCCACGACTCGGCCAGGCCGGGGATCAGCTTGCCGCCGTCGTCGCGGCGGACGAGCGTGTCGTACAGGACCCGGGCGGACAGGTAGTCGTTGAGGTTGTCGCCCTTGGCGGGGTCGAAGCTCTTCGGGTCGGAGGTGAACACCGTGCGTACGACGGTCTCGCCGCCGTCCGACGCGTTGCCGCCCCCGCCACCGCCCGACGAGCCGGAGTCCCCGGTCGTACACGCGGGGACCAGCATCACCAGGGCGGCGGCCGAAGCTCCTGCCGCCCAACGCCGCTTGACTCGTCTCATGGATTCCCCTCCACGCGGAAACACGCCCGTCTGCCCGCACAGCGGGCGCCGGGTGGTGCGAAGACCTGTTGTGCCGCCAGGATCAAGGCGGGTGGCTCGGGGAGTGCCAAGCTGCCGGAAACGTGCGGGGCTCCCGGATTTCACGCCGAATTCGCCCGCCGTTCGAGGTGGTGGGTGGGACCCCGGTGCCGTGGCGGTCACAGTGGGGTTTCGGTGAGGTTGACGGTGCTGGTCGCCGCGTTGCCGACGGGGTGCCGGATTTCTGAGCGCGGGTCCGGCGGCGCGGTCCGCGCGGCGGGGGCGGGTGCGTCGGCGGCGCGTACGGGGGCCTCCGTGGCGTCCCACACGGTCAGCGGCACGTACCGCGCGGCGAACCCGCGTTCGTCGAGCACGCGGCCCATCTGCTTGGCGGTGCCGACCGTGACGGACCGGTCGACCACCCCGATGTCCGGGAACCGGCCGAGGAGTTCGACCTCCAAGCGGGGGACGTCGGAGATCTGCCGCAGCCAGACCCCGAGGAAGAGGTTGGCGTGTCCGGCGACGGCCGCGACGACGCGTACCTCCGGGTTCCCGGCGAGCTGCCGGGCCGTCGCGTCGAGCGCCGCCGGCGGGACGCGCAGCCACAGCGACGCGCGGATCGGCCAACCGGAGATCGGTTGGGCGACCTCGCAGCGCAGCCGCACCAGGTCGGCGGAGGCCAGGCGCTGGAGGCGGCGGGCCACGGTGGTGGTGCTGGTCCCGGTGGCGGCGGCGAGGTCGGTGTGCGAGGCGCGGCCGTCCGCGGCCAGCGCCACGATCAGCTCGGGGTCCGAAGGCGCCAGGGACGCCGCGGCGGGGCGCGGGCGGGGGAGTGCGGCGAGGGCGGCGCGCTGGGCGGCGTCCAGCGCGCGCAGGCGCCAGCCCCCGGCCTCCGTGTAGAGGCGTGTCACCAGGTGCGTGCGCGTCGCCAGGACGCCGGGGATTTCGGTGAAGCGGTGCTGCACATAAGAGAGGAGGTCCGGCATGCGCGCGGCCATGACGGAGACCAGCAGGTCGTGGCCGCCGGTGACGCGTTCCACCGAGACTGCGTGCGGGTCGTCCGCGAGCCGGGCCGCGACGTCGTGCAACGCCGCGCGGGCGGCGTCCACTTCGATGAGCGCCAGGCCGCCGTCGGTGTCCGCCAGGTGGCCCAGGCGGGGGTAGCAGGTGACCCAGGCCCGGCCGCCGTGCACCAGGCGGCGCCAGCGGCGGGCGAGCGTGACCGCGTCGACCCGCAGGATCGGCGCGAGCTCGGTCCAGGTTGCGCGCGGGCGCAGTTGGAGGGCGTTGACGAGGACGAGGTCGAGTTCGTCGACATCGCCGTAGCCGCGGGCGGCTTCGTCGGCACCGGTCTGTGCGGTGCGGGAATGTTCCATGGCTTCCCCCTGGATCGTGGGATTCCTGCACGAGGCGGGTGGCCCGATGTCAGCAAACCCTGTCCGCGGGGGTGGTCTCTAGGCCATCGGAGTGGCCGATTCCGTCACCTGGAGCGGGGGCGATGACCGCGCGCCCGCTGGGCGGGCAGGGTGCGGTGAGGCCGTCGGGACCCGGGTCCGACTGAACGGTTGTCGGGCGGAGCGGAATGAAACAACCCGGTTAACTCGGCCCCGAGGCCTTGCACGACGGAGATAGTACGTGTTCGGATTATCTCCGTCGGGCGGTCCGCCGCCCCGCATGAAGATCGTCGGCCGAGCCCTGCCCGAGGGCCTGCTCGGCCTGCCCACCCACCGCGGATCCCCGCCGCACCCGCCCGCACGCCACCGCATTTCGGCGGCTCGGAGCGGCGTCCGGCACCCGACCCGAGTCTTGGAGCGGCATCGTGTTCGATTTGTCCGCAGCGGACCTGCTCGACGCGTTCACCCGTGAGCTTCAGCTGTGCAAGCTGGTGCCCGGTGAGCACGTCGTCGTGCTCGCCGAGCCCGCGAGCCGGGGCGACTACGTCGCCGCCGCGTTCGGCGCCGCGAAAGCCTGCGGCGCACACGTCATCGCCGCCACGGTCCCCGGCGGCAGCCCGGCGCCCATGCCGAGCACGCACACCGGCGCCGGCCCCGGACTGGCCTCCGTACTCGCGGACCGCGCCGCGCAGGACCTGCTCAAGTCGGCGGACCTTGTGGTCGACCTGACGCAGGAGGGCTTCATCCACGCCCCCGTGCAACAGGAGATCCTGCGCTCCGGCACCCGCATCATCTTCGTCTGCGACGCGCCGGACGTCCTGATCCGCAACCTCCCCAAGGAGTCGGACAAGGCCGACGTGCTCAAGGGCGTCGACCTGCTCAAGTCCGCCTCGACCATGCTGGTACGGTCCGCCGAGGGCACCGAATTGGAGGTGCAACTCGCCGGTGCCAAGCCGGAGTTCCAGTGCGGCTTCGCCGACGACCCGGGGCGCTGGGACCACTGGCCGAGCACCATGGTCCTGTGCTGGCCGGAGATCAGCAACGGCCGCATCGTGCTCGCCCCGGGCGACATCCTGCTGCCCTTCAAGGAGTACGTCCGCGACCCGGTCACCCTGACCGTCGCCGACGGGCACATCGAGGACGTCTCCGGCGGCGCCGAGGCGCGGATGCTCGACACGTTCTTCGAGGACGCCGACGACCCGTGGGCGCGCAGCCTCTCCCACATGGGCTGGGGACTCATGCGCACCGCCGACTGGTTCGCGACCGCGATGTACGGCAAGGGCGACCTGATGGGCATGGACGCCCGCGCGTTCGCCGGGAACTTCCTGTGGTCCACCGGACCGCACCCGGTGCTCGGCCGCGAGTCGTACGCCCACCTCGACATCGCGATGCGCGGCTGCACGGTGTCGGTCGACGGCACCGACGTCGTGGTCGCCGGGCGCCTGCCCGCCTGAACTCCCGTACCTTCCAAGGAGACAAGAGACCGTGACCGCCACCCAGTCGTTTGAAGTCACCGTCGTCGGCGGCGGACTCGGCGGGCTGACCGCCGCGTTGGCGCTGCGCCAGCGCGGGGTGCGGGTGACCGTGCTGGAACAGGCGTCGGAACTCGGCGAGATCGGCGCGGGCATCCAGACCGCGCCGAACGCCAGCCGCATCCTGCTCGGGCTCGGCCTGCGCACGCAGTTGGAGGCGATCCGCACCGAGCCGCTCGACCAGGTGCGCAGGCGCTGGAAGGACGGCAGCATCGTCGGGCTCACGCCGCTCGGCGAGTTCTGCAAGCGGAAGTACAACGCGCCCTACTGGCACTACCACCGCGCCGACCTGCACCGGGTGATCCTCGACGCCTGCGTCGACCCGGACGGCCCCGGCCCGGTCGTCGTGATGCGCACCGACAGCAAGGTCACCGGTCTCGACCGCACCGACCCCGCCCGCCCGGTCGCCGTCACCTCGGACGGCAGGGGGTACGCCGGCGACGTCCTCATCGGCGCCGACGGCATCCGCTCGGCGGTCCGCGACCTCATGGGCGCCCCCGACACGCTGGCGTTCTCCGGGGAGATGGCCTTCCGGGCGCTGATCCCCGGCGACCTGATCGCCGCCGACCCCGCCACCCGGTGGCTCGTCGACCGCTACCAGAGCACCATTTGGTACGGCCCCGACCGCCACCTCGTGCACTACATGATCCGCCAGGGCGAGTTCCTCAACGTCGTCGGCTGCGTGCCGTGCACCGAGGAGGTCGCCGAGAAGTGGACCGTCGCGTCGAGCGCGCAGGCCCTCGTCGACGCCTTCGCGGGATGGGACGACCGGGTCCCGGCGATGCTCTCCAAGGCCAAGGACGACGTCGCGTGCTTCGCGCTGTACCACCGGCGCCGCGACCCGGTCTGGATGGACGGCCACGTCGCGCTGCTCGGCGACTCGTGCCACGCGATGCTGCCCTACCAGGCCCAGGGCGCGTCCCAGGCGATGGAGGACGCGGCCGTGCTGGCCGAGGAGTTGGGCCGGGTGACGGCGTCCGGCATCGAGGGCGCGCTGCGCCGGTACGTCGACCGCCGGGCCAAGCACGCGGGCATGGTGCAGGAGGCGTCCGTCCGCAACATGGCCTTCTACCACCTGCCCGACGGGCCGGAGCAGGAGGCGCGCGACGACCTGCTGCGGCAGGGCTTCAGCGGCGAGTCGGACGTCTCGTACGACTGGCTGTGGTCCGGCACGCCGCTCGACGACCCGGATCTCGGGGCGTTCGCCTACCAGTTCGCCCGGTGAACGTTCACCGTCCCCTGCTGAATCGAGCCATCACCCCCGCCGTCACCCACCCGAACAACCACCCGAACACCCACCGGAACACCCACCCGAAGACCCAGGAAGGAGGCCGGACACCGTGAAGCCCGCACCGTTCGCCTACCACCGGGCCCGCGACGCCGCGGGCGCCGCACGGCTTCTGGCCGAACTCGGCGACGACGCGAAGATCGTCGCGGGCGGCCAGAGCCTGGTCCCCATGATGAACTTCCGCCTCGCCCGGCCCGGCCACCTGGTCGACATCGGCGGTCTGCGCGAACTCGACTACCTGCGCCTCGATTCCGACGGAATCCTGCGGGTCGGCGCGCTGACGACGCACCACACCGTCGAGAAGGCGCCGGACGACGTGCTGGGCCCCGGCTTCCGGGTGCTGCGCGAGGCCATGGGCTGGGTGGGACACCTGCCGATCCGCACCCGCGGAACCGTCGGCGGCAGCATCGCCCACGGCGACACCACCGCCGAGTGGTGCCTGCTCGCGGTCCTGCTGGACGCCGAGATCACCGCACTCGGACCGCACGGCCCACGGGTGATCCCGGCCGCGGAGTTCTTCCACGGCTTCTACACCACCGCACTCGAACCCGACGAGATCCTGGTCGAGATCGCCTTCCCGGTGCCGGCACCGCACGCCGCGCTCACCGAATTCGCCGAGCGCCGCGGCGACTTCGCCATCGTCTCGGCGGCCGTGTCGCTGGACCTCGGTCCGGCGGGGGAGGTACGCGGCGGCCGGGTCGCGCTCGGCGGCGTCGCCCCCGCGCCGGTCCGCGCCCCGGAGGCGGAGGCCGTGCTCGCCGCCGGCGCGGCGGTCGGCACCGAGGCCGACCTGTTCACCGCCTGCGCGCACGCCGCGGCGGCCGCCGCCGACCCGCCCGACGACGCCAACGGCAGCGCCGCGTACCGGCGCACGCTCATCCGGACCCTGGTCCAGGACGCCTGCGAGGAGGCGATGGCCCGATGACCGCGACCGCTTCCACAGCCGCGACCGGCACCACTTCCGGGACCGCTGCCACGTCCGCGACCGCACACGGTTCCGACACCTCCGGCCGCCTCGTCGGCTCGTCGGTCCGGCGCCGTGAGGACCCCCGACTCCTCACCGGACGCGGCCGGTTCGTCGACGACATCAACCTCCCCGGCCTCCTGCACGCGCAGTTCGTGCGCAGCACCGTGGCCCACGCCGCCGTCACCGGCCTCGACCTCACCGCGGTGCGCGAAGTACCGGGCGTCGTCGCGGTGTTCGATGCGACGGATCTCGCACTCGGCGACATCTCGGCACGCTTGGAGCGCCCCGCCCACGAGTTCGTGCCCACCGACATGCCCATCCTGGCCCGCGACCGCGTGCGGTACGTCGGCGAACCGCTCGCCATCGTGGTGGCCCGCGACCCCTACGCCGCGGAGGACGGCATCGAGGCCGCGAGGGTGACGTACGACGTCATGACCGCGGTCGTCTCCGACACCCAGGCCCTCGCGCCCGGCGCCCCGCTCGTCCACGAGGCCGCGATCGCCAACACCCTCGTGGACGTCGCGATGTTCGCCACCGAGGGCATCGACGACGTGTTCGCCGCGGCCCCCTGCGTCGTACGGGTCCGCACCAAGACCGGCCGCCAGAACGCCCTTCCGCTGGAGACCCGCGGCGCCGTCGCGACCTGGGACGCCAAGGAGGACCAACTCGTCCTGCACACCTGCACCCAGACGCCGCACCAGGTCCGCACGGTGGCCGCCCAGTGCCTCGGCCTCGACGAACGCGCGGTGCGCGTCGTGGTTCCCGACATGGGCGGCGGCTTCGGCCAGAAGTGCGTCGTCGGGCGCGAGGAGATCGCCGCGGCCGCCGCCGCGCTGCGCCTCGGACGGCCCGTCAAGTGGATCGAGGACCGCAAGGACGCGCTCACCGCGTCCTTCCTCGCCCGCGAGCAACGCTATGACGTGCGCGCCGCGTTCGACGCCGACGGCACCATCCTCGCGCTCGACGCCGACGTGGTGTGCGACATGGGCGCGTACTCGTGCTACCCCTTCACCGCGGGCATCGAGCCGCTGATGGCGTCCGCCGAGATGCCGAGCGTCTACCAGGTCCCCGCGTACCGCGTGCGGGGCCGGGCGGTCACCACCAACAAGGCCCCCACCGCGCCGTACCGCGGCGTGAGCCGACCGCAGTACGTCATGGTCATGGAACGCCTGATGGAGCGCGCCGCGCGCGAACTCGGCCTGGACGCGGTCGAGATACGGCGCCGCAACGTCATCACCGAGTTCCCCTACACGGGCGTCAACCGGATCACCTACGACCCGGGCTCGTACCTCGAATCGCTCGACCTGTGCGAGCGCGTCCTGAAGGACGAGGGCTGGTACGACGCCAAGGACGCCGCCCGTCGCGAAGGCCGCCACCTCGGCATCGGCTACTCGTGCTTCAGCGAGCGCACCGGCTACGGGTCGACGGCGTTCGCGGCCCGCAAGATGAGCGTCGTACCGGGGTTCGACATCGCCGAGGTGCGCATGGACACCACCGGCGCCGTCACCGTCACCAGCGGCACCCAGAACCACGGGCAGAGCCACGAGACCACGCTCGCCCAGATCGTCGCCGACGAACTCGGCGTCGACCTGGCGAAGGTCCGGCTGCACCAAGGCGATACGGACCGCGTCACGTACGGCTGGGGCACGTTCGCCAGCCGGTCCATCGTGGTCGGCGGCAGCGCGGTGCACCGGGCCGCCGCCAAACTCGGCGACAAGCTCGTGGAACTCGGCGCGCACCTCCTCGACGCCAAGCCCGGCGAGGCGGAGCGTGTGCCGGGGCACATACGGCTGCGCGACGCGCCGGAACGGTCGGTGACGTACGCCGACATCGCCGACGCCGCGTACCTGCGCTCGCACTTGCTGCCCGAGGGCGCCGAACCCGGGCTGAGCGCCGTCGCGAGCTTCGACGTGTTCGACGACGGCACCTTCTCCAACGCCACGCACGGCGTCGTCGTCGAACTCCACGAGGGCACCGGCCGCGTCGAGATCCTGCGCTACGTCTGCGTCGAGGACTGCGGCGTCGCGGTCAACCCGCAGGTCGTCGAGGGGCAGTGCCGCGGCGGCATCGCCCAGGGCATCGCCGGCGCGCTGTTCGAGCAGATCACCTACGACGCCCAGGGCGAGCCCTCGGCGACCAGCTTCATGGACTACAAGGTGCCGACCGCCTGGGAGATCCCGGATGTGGCGATCCACCACCTGGAGACGCCCTGCGCGTTCACCTCGACCGGGGCCAAGGGCGCCGGCGAGGGCGGCACGATCGGCGCCCCAGCCGCGGTGCTCAATGCCGTGAACGACGCGCTGGCCCCGACCGGCGTCGAACTGGACGACACCCCCGTCACCCCCGAAGCGGTACAGCGCGCCCTGGAGAACGCCTCATGACAGACACGGCGGAGCAGACCACCGCAGGCACACCGCAACCGGCAGCCGCGGCGTCGCGCGAGGCCCACCTGCTGGTCACCCTCGACGTCAACGGCGAGGCGCACGAACTCGTGGTCGAGCCGCGGCGCACCCTGGTCGACGTCCTGCGCCACGACCTGGGCCTCACCGGCACCCACGTCGGCTGCGAGCACGGCATCTGCGGCGCGTGCACGATCCTGGCCGACGGACGGCCCGTACGCGCCTGCCTGATGTTCGCCGCGCAGGCCGAAGGCATGGCGCTGCGCACCGTCGAATCACTCGCCGACGGGCGGCAACTGGGCGACCTGCAAGAGGCGTTCACCGAACACCACGCACTCCAGTGCGGCTTCTGCACCCCGGGGTTCCTGATGCTCGCCGAGGGCTACCTCGCCGAGTGCCCGAACCCCGCGAAGGACGAGATCCGCGAGGTCGTCGCCGCGAACCTGTGCCGCTGCACGGGCTACCAGCCGATCGTCGAGGCGATCGAGCACTGCGCCGCACGGCGCCTGAACCGGAAGGAGAAGTGATGCGGTTCACCAGCACCGTGCCGGTCGCCGCGCCGCCCGCGGCGGTCTTCGCGCTGATCAACGACGTCGAGCGGGTGGCGACGTGCATGCCGGGTGCGGTCCTCAACGGCCGTGACGGGGACGCCTGGCAGGGCGGGGTCAAGGTCAAGGTCGGCCCGATCACCGCCGCGTACGCCGGGACCGTCCGCTTCCTGGAGGTCGACGAGGCGAACCGCCGCCTGCGGGTCCAGGCGCGCGGCACCGACACGCACGGCAGCGGGGACGCCGAGGCGGAGGTGACCGTACTGGTCGCCGACGCACCCGGGGGCGCGCGCCTCGACCTGGCCACCGACCTGGTGATCCGGGGCAAGATCGCGCAGTTCGGCAAGGGCGCCATCACCGCCGTGTCGGACCGCATCCTTCAGCAGTTCGCCCGCAACCTGGGCGGCTTGCTGGACGCCGGGCCGGCACCGTCGAACGCCACCACGGCGGTGCCGGCCCCCCACACCGGCGACGCGACCCCGGGCCGCCACCCGGAGGGCGCCGTACCCGCCGGGGTGCCGGCGGCGACGTCGGGGACGCCGGGGGGTGCGCCGGCTCCGATCGTGGTCGGCGCCCCTCCGGCGGACGCGGCGTCCACTCCGGTCTTCACCCCGGTGAGCGGCCCGGAGCTCGACGGGTTCGCGATGGTCGCGGGACCCGTCGTCGCGAAGTACGCCAAGTACGCCCCGATCGTCGGAGCCTTCGCCTTCGGTGTGTTCGAGGGCTGGCTGCTCGGCCGTCTTGTGACCGTCGAACGCCAGCTCAAGGCCGCGCGGGGAGGTGCCGAATGAGCGCCGGCCACCAGCGCGTGTCGCTGTACGGCTCGCCGACCGAGGACGTCTACGACCGCGCCGGGTTCGGCGCTCCCGCCGGAGCGGGCGCGCGGCCCGCCGTCGTGGTCGTCGACCTCACGCGCGGGTTCACCGAAGCCGCGTACCCGACCGGCTCCGACCTGACCGGCGTCGTCGCGGCCACCACCGAACTCGTCGACGCGGCACGGTTCGCGGGCGCACCGGTGGTGTTCACCGCCATCGCCTACACGGCGGCGGAAGCGGACGGTGAAGGCGTCGCGTGGCTGCGCAAGGCCCCCGGCCTGCGGGCCCTGCGCGAAGGGTCCGAGACGGTGGCGATCGACCCCCGCCTGCCGCGCCGGGACACCGACCACCTGGTCGTCAAGAAGGGCGCCTCGGCGTTCTTCGGGACGTCCCTCGCCGCCCACCTGACGGCACTCGGCTGCGACACCGTGATCGTGTGCGGCGCGACGACCAGCGGATGCGTCCGGGCGACCGCCGTCGACGCCGTGCAGTCCGGCTTCGCGGTGCTGGTCCCCGCCGACTGTGCCGGCGACCGGGCGCGCGGACCGCACGACGCCGCGCTGTTCGACATCCACGCCAAGTACGGCGACGTCGTGAGCCTCGACCACGCCGTGGCGTACCTGCGGGCCCTGGGCCCGACCCCGCCGCGCCGGACCACCCGCCCGGGCGGCACCGCCCGGCCGCCCGCCGGGCAGACGCACCGGACCGCCCCGACGCGGGCGTGGCAAGGAGGCACTTCCCAATGATGTTGTCAAGCAACTTGGGTGACGGGTGGTGTTGCTTGATAGCACCGTCCGTCACGCAGGAGCGCCCACAAGACGTTCACGCGTCGTCGGGCGAGCGCGATGACGGCCTGGGTGTGGCGTTTGCCTTCTGCGCGTTTGCGGTCGTAGAACCGACGGGACTCGGGGCAGCAGCGGATGCTGACCAACGCCGAGATGTAGAAGACCCGTTGCAGTCCGCGGTGGTAGCGCTTGGGGCGGTGCAGGTTGCCGCTGACCCGCCCCGAGTCGCGGGGTGCGGGCGCCAGCCCCGCGTAGCCCGCGAGGCGGTCGGGTGTGGCGAAGAACGCCATGTCGCCGCCGGTCGCGGCGAGGAACTCGGCGCCGAGCAGGTTCCCCATGCCCGGGAGGCTGGTGATCACCTCGGCGAGTTCGTGATCGCGAAACCGGCCCTCGATGAGCTTGTCGACCTCGGCGATCTTCTCGTTGAGGGCCATCACCTCCTTCGCCAGGGTGCGAACCATCGCCGCCACGGCCTTCTCTCCGGTGACCGCGGTGTGCTGGCGCTCCGCCGCGTCGACCGCCGCGCGGGCCAGCGCGGCGGCACCGCGGACATTGCGGTTGCGCAGCCAGGTCTCCAGCCGTGCGGCGCCGGTGCGGCGGATCGCGGCCGGGGTCTGGTAGCCGGTCAGCAGGACGAGCGGGCCGGTGTTGGTCGCGTCCAAAGCGCGTTCCAGCGCGGGGAACACGCCGGTCAGCGTGCCGCGCAGCCGGGAGATGGTGCGGGTGCGGTCGCAGACCAGGTCGGTGCGGCGTGCGGTGAACAGCTTGAGTTCGACGGTGAGTTCGTCGCCGGGCCGCAGCGGGTTCAGGTCGCGGCGCATGCGTGCCTGGTCGGCGATGACCAGCGCGTCGCGGGCGTCGGTCTTGCCCTCACCCCGGTAGCCGGCGGTCGCCCGGCTGACGGTGCGGCCTGGGATGTAGAGCAGGCGTTGGTCGTGGCCGACCAGGATCGCGATCAGCAGCGCGGCGCCGCCGTCGGCAAGGTCGATCGCCCAGGTGACGTCGTCGCCGAGCGCGCGGACGTCGGCCAACAGTTCCAGCAGCTCGGGCTCGTCGTTGGCGACCCGCCGCGACAGCAATCTGACGCCTTCAGTGTCCAGGACCACGCAGTGGTGGTGGGTCTTCCCCGCGTCGATCCCGGCCCATATCCGGAGGTTCATCAGGCTCCCGAGCGTCGTGGTGACAACAGTCCCGCAGACGACCTCGCCGACGTTGTCCTACACAGCGATCTGCTCGCACATCCCAATTGGCGGCCGAGTCGTCGCGGGGTGTCGGGCGGCCAAGTGCCTCGTGCCACCAATGGCAACCCCATGACAGCCACACCCGACACCCCTGGGTGAGCCAACCCTACGAATGGCCCGCTCAGCCCAAGCAAAAAGGTAGGACCCCGTGACCGACCGCATCGTCACCAGGGCCGCGCTCGACGACCTCGCGGAACTGCCCGCCGCCAGCCGGTGGGTCCACGCCGGGTCGATCCAGCTGCACGTGCTCGAATACGCCGGGCCCGGCCGCCCCGGCCCCGGAGGACGGGACGCGCCCGCGGCCGGCGGCGCGCCGGTCGTCCTGCTGCCCGGCATCACGATGCCCGCGGTCGGCATGGACTTCGTCGCCCGTGAACTCGCGGACACCCACCGGGTCCTGGTCCTCGAGGCGCGGGGGCGGGGGCTGTCCGACTCGGGCCCCTCGTACACGCTGGAGGACTACGCCGAGGACACCGAGGCGGTGGTGGAGACCCTGTGCGCCGACGGGCCGCCTCCCGTCCTCGTGGGCCACTCGCTGGGCGCCCGGATCGCGGCGGTCGTCGCGGTACGCGCCAAGGCGGCACTCGGCGGCACGGTGCTGGTCGACCCGCCGCTCAGCGGACCGGGCCGGGGCCCGTACCCGACGGGCGCGGACGCCTTCCTCGGCCAGCTCGCCGAGGCGCGGAAGGGCACGACGGCCGACGCGGTCGCCGCGTCGTGGCCCCGGTGGCCGCGCCGCGAACAGGAGCTTCGGGCCCGCTGGCTGGCGAGCTGCGATCCGGAGGCCGTCGCGGCGACGCACCGCGGCTTCGAGGCCGAGGACTTCTTCCGGTGGTGGCCCTCGGTGCCGGCCCCGACGGTGTTCGTGTACGGCGCGGAGAGCCCCGTCGTCACCCCGGAGGGTGCCGCCGAGGCCGCCGCACGCAACCCGGACGCCGTGTTCGTCGCGGTCCCGGGAGCCGCGCACATGGTCTTCTGGGACAACCCGTCCGAGGCCGTCGGTGCGTTGCGTGGCGCGCTGCGCGGCATGACGCCCTGACCTCGGCGGGGGCGCGTGGGAGACGTCGGCCGCGGCACGGGAAGACGGCATGCTCAAATGGGCGCATGGCTGATCAGACCGCGCCCGCTCCGCCCACCCCCGCCCCGCCCGCCGCCCTGGTCGCGGCGCCGGGATACCAGGTCCGGCGCCTGTACCAGGCGTACGTGGCGGCCTGGGTCCGGTCGGTCGACCCGGTGCTCACCGGGCCGCAGTACGCGATCCTCACGGCCGTCGACGCGAGCCCCGGGCAGGACCAGCGGTCGCTGGCCTCGGCCGTGGCCCTGGACACCTCGACCATGGCGGACGTCGCCCGGCGGCTGGAGAACCGCGGGCTCATCGTCCGCAGGACCGCGGCCGACGACGGCCGCCGCAAGCTGCTCTACCTCACCGAGGACGGTGAGCGGTCTCTGCACGAGGCCAACCTGCGCGCGCGGGCGCTCGACGAGCGGCTCCTGGAGCCGTACGACGCCGAGCAGCGCGAGCAGTTGATGGATTTGCTGGCTGCCCTCGCAGGTCACTGGGAGGGCCTGACCGAGGCGTTGTAGCCGCCGCATGGAGTCCCCGTGACCGCACCACACGTCCCCTCCGGAGCCTTCTCCGGAGCCCAGTCCGGAGAGCAGTCCGGAGCCGCTCAGTCCGGAGCCCGTCCCGCACCGGTCGACCACCACATCGGCCTCATCGTGCCGAGCTCGAACCTCACCATGGAGACCGAGCTTCCGCGCCTGATGCGGGCCCGGGAAAGCGTGGTCCCGGGCGAGCGGTTCGTGTTCCACAGCAGCCGCATGCGCATGAAGCACGTCACACCCGAGGAGCTGCGCGGCATGAACGCGCAGACCCGGCGCGCGGCGGCGGAACTCGCGGACGCCCGACCCGACGCCGTGGCGACCGCGTGCCTCGTCGCGATCATGGCCCAGGGCCCGGGCTACCACTGCACCGCCGAGGACGAGATCACCGGCGTGCTGCGCGAGGAGGGCGTCGAGGCGCCCGTCGTGTCGAGCGCCGGTGCGCTGATCACCGGCATCCGGGCGCTCGGTGCGGCGCGCGTCGCGATCGTGACGCCGTACCTGCGGCAACTCACCGACCTGGTCGTGGAGTACCTCGAGGACGCGGGCATCGGCGTCGTCGACGCGCTGAGCCTCGAAGTCCCCGACAACCTCGCGGTGGCCCGCCTCGACCCCGAGGACCTGCGCGGCCACGTCAAGCGGCTCGACCTGACCGGCGCCGACGCGCTGGTGGTGTCCGCGTGCGTGCAGATGCCGTCCCTTCCCGTGGTGCAGGCGGTGGAGGACGAGGTGGGCCTGCCGGTGCTGTCGGCGGCCACGGCCACCGCGTACTGCCTGCTCAGCGAACTCGGCCTGGAGACACGCGTTCCAGGCGCCGGCGCGCTGCTGAGCGGCCGTTAGTTCTCGCCCCAGGCCAGGCGAAAAATCCGATTTGTGTGGTTCTCGCATGAGATCTGGAGTGGAATATGCAATGTGACATGGCAAAGCTCAGAATCGCCGCGGTCGCGACCTCGGCCCTGCTCGTCCTCGCCGCGTGCGGCGGGAAGGACCCGGCCGGCAACGCCGGCGGTCCGCAGGGCGGCGGCAAGGCCACCGGCGCCAAGGGCACCGTCAACGTCGGCCTGCTCAACCCGGCCACCGGCCCGTTCGCGCAGCTGGGCACCGACGTCAACGCCGGGTTCGAGGCGTACCTGAAGTCCAAGGGCGGCGTCCTGTCCGGCTACGGCATCAAGGTCGCCAAGGCCGACGAGGGCACGGACGCCGCGCAAGGGACCACCAAGGCACGGCAGTTGGTGGAGCAGGACAAGTCGCAGATCGTCATCGGGCTGGTCAACTCGGCGATCGCGTACGCCGTGGCGCCGTACCTGGAGCAGTCGAACGTCCCGCTGCTCATCACCGTGGCCGGTGCCGACGGGCTGACCCGCAAGGAGAACGGCAACACCTACCGGCTCTCCTACACGAGTTCGCAGGACTCGATGCCGGCCGGGCCGTACGCCTGCAAGGACCTCGGGTACAAGAAGACCGTCGTCCTCGCGCTGGACTACTCCTTCGGCTGGGAGGCGGCGGGCGGCTTCGCGCGCACCTACAAGGAGGCCGGCTGCGAGATCGTCCAGGAGATCTACGCACCGCTCGGCACCCAGGACTGGGGCCCGTACGTCAACCAGGTCAAGAAGGACGCCGACGCCGTCTACGTCGTCGCGCCCGGCCAGGACGGCGTGCGGCTGCTGAAGGCGTACCGCGACTTCGGCCTCAAGCTGCCGATCGTCGCGCACGGCGCGACCGTCGACGAGACCATCCTGCCCACCGAGGGCGCGACCGCCGACGGCGTCGTCTCGTCACTGCACTACACGCCGCAGATCGACTCGCCGCAGAACAAGGCGCTGCTCGACGCGCACGACGGCAAGGGCAACCAATACCTCGAGGACGGCTGGGCCGCGGCCCAGACGCTGGAGGCGGCGCTCGCGCAGATCGACAGCGACCCGACGCCGGAGAAGATCCGGGCCGCGCTCGCCAAGGTGAAGATCGACGCACCGCGCGGGCCGATGTCCTTCGACGCGTACGGGCAGGCGATCTACCCCGTCTACATCCGCAAGGTCGAGAACAAGGACGGCAAGCGCGTCAACGCGATCGTCACCACGGTCCCGGGCGTCAGCCAGTTCGGACCCTACGACCCGGCCACCTACCTCGCGTTCCCGGGCTACGAGAAGCTCAAGGGCACGTGGGCCAAGTGAGCCGCCGACGGAGAGGTGCCTCATGCTGACCTGGCTCACCCACTCGGTCAACGGACTGGCGTACGGCTCCCTGCTGTTCCTCGTCGCCAGCGGACTGACCATCACGTTCGGCCTCATGCGCACGGTCAACCTCGCGCACGGCGCCTTCTACCTGCTGGGCGGGTATCTCGCGTACGACCTGACCACCGGCGGCACCGACTACTGGCTGGCGCTGCTGGCCGGGGTGTTGGCGGCGGCGGCCGGCGGCATGGTCGTCGAGAGGGCGTTCCTGCACCGGCTCGCCGGCAGCGAACTGCCGCAGATCGTCCTGACGTTGGGGGTCGCGTACATCATCGGCGACCAGATCCTCGCGAACTACGGGGGAGACCCGGTGGCTCCGCCGACCCCGCCGGGGCTGGAGGGGCCGATCACCATCGGAGACTGGGTGTTCCCCAAGTTCCGGCTGGTGCTCATCGGGGTCGCGATCGCGCTCGCGGCGGTCGTCGGGGCGCTGCTGAAGTACACGCCGACCGGCGCCAAGGTGCGGGCGGCGGTGGACGACGAGGAGATCGCCCGCGCGGTGGGGATCCGCGTACCGCTGGTGTTCCTGCTGGTGTTCGGCTGCGGCACGGGCCTCGCGGCGTTCGCGGGGGTGTGGGGCGGGGCGTTCACCTCGCTCGCCCCGGACAGCGGGTTCGAGGTGCTGCTGCTCGCGCTCATCGTGGTCGTGGTCGGCGGGTTGGGGTCGATCGGCGGCGCGCTGCTCGCGGCGTTCCTGGTCGGACTCGTGGACCAGTACGGCAAGGTCTGGTTCCCCGAGTGGGCCCTGTTCACGCTGTACGCGTCGGTCGCCGCGCTCCTCGCGGTGCGTCCGCGCGGCCTGTTCGGCAAGGCGGTGTTCCGATGAGCGGGACGGTTGCGGAGAAGAAGGGCGCGGGCGGCGCCGGGACAGGCGCCGGCGGTGCCGGGTCTGCGGGGGGCGCGGGGGGCGCGGGCCGCGAACGGGTGTTGTCGCGGCGGGGGATCGCGGTCACCGGAGGGTTCGCCGTTGCGGCGGTCCTCCTGGTGCTGGTGCCCTCGTTCACCGACTCGTTCTACACGTTCGTCGCGACGCGCATGCTGCTGCTCGGCCTGTTCGCGACCGCGTACAACACGGTGTTCGGGTTCGGCGGCATGTCGTCGCTCGGGCACGCGGCGTTCTTCGGCATCGGCGGCTACACCGTCGGCATCGCGGTGACGCGTTGGGACTGGCCGCCGCTCGTCGTCCTGACGGTCGCGGTCGTGCTCGGTGCGGCGGTGGCCGCGGTGTTCGGCGTCATGTGCCTGCGGGTGCGCGGCATCTACCTGTTGCTGCTCACCCTGGCTCTCGCCCAGGCCATCGCGGGTCTCGCCTTCTACCAGACCGAATGGACGGGCGGGGACAACGGCATCCCGAACATCCCGCGCGACGGGCTGCCTTCGTCGGTGCGCGAGGGCGACGGGTACTACATGCTCACCCTCGTCGTGGTCGCGGTGTGTGTCGCGCTGCTGTGGATGTACCAGCGTTCGCCGCTGGGCATGTCGGTGGTCGGCGTACGCGAGAGCGAGGCGCGGATGAGCGCGACCGGGTACCGCACCGGACGCCTGCGCGTCGTCGCGTTCACCGTCTCGGGCGCGTTCTCGGCCGTCGCGGGGGTGTTGGAGGTGTACCTCCAGGGCTCGGTGTCGACCGCCAACATGTCGTGGCTGATCAGTGCCGACGTGCTGGTGTTCGCGATCCTGGGCGGCGCGCGGCACTTCCTCGGACCGTTCCTCGGCGCGGTGATGGTCACCGGGCTGGAGGTGTGGGTGAGCACGTATACCGATCGGTGGACCACCGTGCTCGGCATCGTCTACATCGCCACCGCGCTGTTCCTGGCGGACGGCATCCTCGGCCGCGCGGGTTGGGCGGTGGGCAGAGCCAAGTCCTGGCGGGAAAAGAAGAGTTCGCCACCGGGGCGGGCCGCGGCGCCGGACGGCGGCGCGGCGGGCCCGGGGGGCTCCGGGGCAGGTCCCGGTTCCGGTCCCGGCTCAGGTTCCGGGGGCGTTCCGGCGGAGGTGGGCGCATGACCGAGTACGCGATCGCGGGCGAGAACCTGACCATGCGGTTCGGGGCTTTCTGCGCCAACGACGACGTCACCCTGAAGGTCCCGGCGGGCGAACGCCGGGCACTCATCGGCCCGAACGGCGCCGGGAAGTCCACGCTGTTCAACCTCCTCGCGGGGCAACTGCGCCCCACGGAAGGCACGGTGAGCCTGCTCGGCCGGGACGTCACCCGGCTGCCGGCCCACCGGCGGGCCCGGCTCGGGCTCGCCCGTACCTTCCAACTCACCGACCTGCTGGACGAGTTGAGTGTTCGCCAGAACGTCGAACTCACGCTCGCCGCGCAAACCGGCGCGCACCGGGTCTTCTGGCGTCCGCTCGGCTCGGTGGGCCGGTTGGCGGCCCAGGCCATGGAGGTCCTGGAGGAGTGGGACCTCGCGGGGGTCGCCGACCGCGCGGTGCGCGAACTCGCGTACGGGCAGCAGCGCGTACTCGAGATCGCCCTCGCGATGTCGCGCGAGCCGCAGGTGCTGCTGCTCGACGAGCCCACGGCGGGTCTGTCGCCCGCCGACGCGCACCGGCTCACGAGCCTGGTCGCGGCCCTGCCCCGGACCATCACCGTCGTGATGATCGAGCACGACATGGAGGTGGCGTTCACGCTGTCCGACCGGGTCAGCGTGCTCCAGCAGGGACGGGTCATCGCGGAGGGCACACCGGACGAGGTGTCCACCGACAACCGGGTGCTCGAGGCGTACCTCGGGGAGGCGGCAGATGCTTGAACTACGGGACGTACACACGTACTACGGCGCCAGCCACGTCCTCCAGGGCGTCTCGCTGGACGTCGCCGAGGGCGAAGTCCTCGGCGTTCTGGGCCGCAACGGCATGGGCAAGACGACGCTCGTGCACACCATCGCCGGCCTGCTGCGTCCGCGGCGCGGCTCGGTCCGGTTCGGCGGCCGGGAGATCGGGGGCTCCTCGGCCGAACGCATCGCGCGGGCGGGGATGGCGCTGGTGCCGCAGGGGCACCGCGTCTTCCCGTCCCTGACGGTGAAGGAGAACCTCAAGGTCGCGGTACGCCGCGCCGCGGGTCCCGACGGCTGGACGGTCGACGACGTCGTGGACCGCTTCCCGGTCCTCGGCGAGCGCTACGGCCTGTCGGCAGGGCTCCTGTCGGGCGGTCAGCAGCAGATGCTGGCCCTCGGGCGGGCCCTGGTCGGCAACGGCAGGCTCGTACTCCTCGACGAGCCGACCGAAGGCCTCGACCCGCAGACCGTGGCCAAGGTCGGCGACGTCGTCGACGAACTCCGGCGGCGCGGCACCTCGGCAATCCTCGTCGAGCAGAAGGTCGACTTCGCCCTGCGGCGCGTCGACCGGGCGGTCGTGCTCGGACGCGGCCAGGTGGTCCACACCACCGACAACCCCCAGGAACTGCGCACCGACACGGCAGCACTCCGTGAGCTGCTGGCGGTGGGCGGAACGGCCAGGGCATGACGACTGAATGAAAGGTCATCGATGTCCCGAATCACCCGGAGAGGATTCGTCGCCGCGGCAACCGCCGTATCGGGGACGGCACTTCTCCCCGGCACGGCAATCGCCGCGCCGCGCAAACCCGCACCCCCGTCGACCCGCCACTCCCGCGTCGTCGGCGAAGTACGCGTCGACGCACGCACCCTCGACCTGACCGTCGACTCGCCCGCACTCGGGCGCACCGCGGTCGTGCGGCTCCTGCTCCCGCCGGGCTGGAGCCGCACGGCCCGGCGTACCTGGCCCGTGCTCTACCTACTGCACGGGGCGTTCGGCGACCACACCACCTGGACCAGGTACGGCGTCCACGAAATCGTCGGCAACACCGACGTCATCGTGGTCATGCCGGAGGGCGGGGCGACGAGCTACTACTCGAACTGGTGGAATCACGGGGACTGGGGGAGCCCCGCGTGGGAGACCTTCCACACCCGCGAACTGCGCCGACTCCTCGAAGGGGGCTACCGGGCAGCGCGCGTCCGTGCGGCCGCCGGACTGTCGATGGGCGGCCAGGGCGCATTCACGTACGCCGCACGCAATCCCGGCATGTTCCGGGCCGCCGCCTCCTTCAGCGGCGTCCTGCACACCGCCATGGTCGAAGGAGACCTGTCCGGACCCGACGTCATCACCAAGTTCATCGGCTTCTCGGGCGCCGACCCGACCGCGCTCTGGGGTGACCCGGTCGCGCAACGCCACCTCTGGGCCGCGTTCAACCCGTACGACCTCGCCTTCCTGCTGCGCGGCGTACGCCTGTTCGCATCCTGGGGCACCGGCGCCCCCGGCCGACTGGACCCGGCCGGCACCAAGACCGACGACATCGAACGCCTCTGCGGAACCATGTCCCAACTGTTCGCCGACCGCGCCCGCCGCCTACGCCTGGACCTCACCGTCTCGGCAGGCCCGGGCACGCACACCACCCCGTACTTCCGTCAGGGCCTGGTGGACTCGTTCCCCATGCTCACCGCCGCAATAGGGGCCCGAAAGCACTAACTCCCAATCCGCACAGCCCAGTTGAACGAGCCCGTTGCGCGTGCCGAGGGATTCGGCACGCGCAACGGGCTCGGTGTCATGTCAGGCGACGGCGGTTCCTTCGAGTTCCACGGTCAGGGTGGGGAGGGCGAGGCGGGTCACGCCGAGCATTGTGGTGGTGGGGGCCACTCCGGCGGCGCCCAGGCGGGCGGCCAGGGCGCCGTAGTTCTGGAAGAGCTCGTCCACGTCGGTGGTGTAGACGTTGAGCCTGATGAGGTTCGCGAGGGTCATGCCGGCCTCGGCGAGGACCGCTTCGAGGTTGTCGATGCTCAGGGTCAGCTGGGCGCCCATGTCGTTGTCGTGCTGGGGCTTGCCGTCGGCGTTCGTTGCGGTTTGCCCAGATATATAGAGGGTCCGCGTGTGCCCGGAGACGACCTCGCCCTGGTTGAATCCCATCTCCACCGACCACTGCACAGGGTTGACTGCGGTTCGCTCCATGGCAACATCAGCTCCATTCGATTCGTTGCGGGTACGCACGTCCGCCGGCTCGGTAACCGCCGGCTGATGTCGCGTAACGAGACTCTCAATGAATACGCGACACCCACTGTCATGTATTCCCGTCGAGTTCGCGGCGGCGTCGATCTGGGGGTCGTGCGCGGGGGGTCGCCTTCGAATCGTTAAGTCAGACGCAGTGAGCGTTCCGGAATCCGACGTTGATCGGCGCCGTTCGGGGCTGGATCGTGGTGGTTGTCGTCAACACCATGGGAGATCCGATGTCCACGCTTACCGATCGCAGTACGGGACGACAACCCGGGCCCGAGGGGGAGGAGAGCCCGGCGGAACGGGACGCGCGGTTCGAGCGGGACGCGCTCGCGCACCTGAACCGGCTGTACGCGGCGGGGCTGCGCATGACCGGGAGCCGGGCCGAGGCCGAGGACCTGGTGCAGGAGACGTACCTGCGCGCGTACCGGTTGTTCCCGCGCCTGAGCTGCGACGCCGACTTGGCGGCATTCCTGTTCCGGGTGCAGAACAACGTGTGGCGGAACTCGTACCGGTCGGCCCGGCCCACGGGCGGGGTCGTGCTGCCCGACTTCTCGGACGGCCAGTACTGGCGCTCGTCGGAGGTCGAGGCGCTGGAGCGGATGACGGACGAGGCGGTCACGGCGGCGTTGGGGGCATTGGCTCCCGAACTGCGGGTGGTCCTCTACTTTGCGGACGTCGAGGGCTACTCCTACCAGGAGATCGCCGACATCACGGACACTCCCCGCGGCATTGTCATGACCCGGCTCTTCCAGGCGAGGCGGCGTCTCCGCACGCTGCTGACGAGCCAGGCCCTGCGCCGCGCCTGCGCGTAGGACGCGGGGACGGGTACGCGCGGGGCAGGGGCCCGACACCCTGTCTTGCGGCGAGACCCGCGGCGCAGTCGGCTCGGCTAACCCGCCAGAAGGCCTTCGCGGAGCCGGCGGCAGGTGCTGTTGAGCAGGCGTGAGATGTGCATCTGGGACAGCCCGACCCGCTCGCCGATCTCGGACTGCGTCATGTCGTCGCGGAACCGCATCGTGAGGATCCGCCGGTCGCGGTCCGGGAGTTGCGCGATCAGCGGGCGCAGGGCGACCAGGTTCTCGGTGAGCTCCAGCGCCGGGTCTTCGGTGCCGTACACCGCGTGCACGGTGTCCGGGGCGTCAGGGCCGAGGGTGCGGTCCAGGGACGTGACGCGGTGCGCGTCTCCCAGCGCGAGGCCCCTGCGGACCTCCGAGGCGGGGATGCCCAGGTGCTCGGCGATGTCGTCCTCGGCCGGGTCGCGCCCCAGGCGGGCGGCGAGTTCGTCGCCGGTTTTGACGACCGCCAGGAACAGCTCCTGCTCGGACCGGCGTACGTGCAACTGCCATGTGTGGTCGCGGAAGTAGCGCTTGACCTCGCCGGAGATCGTCGGCATCGCGTACGCCAGGAAGCCGTTGCCCTGTCCGGGCCGGTATCCGTCCACGGCCTTGATGAGCCCCACCACCGCCACCTGCCGCAAGTCGTCGCGCAGATCGGGGCGTCGGCGATAGCGCGCGCACACCAGGCCGGCCAGGTTGAGGTTCAGCTCGACTATCTCGTTGCGCAGCGCGCGGTGCCTCGGAGTGCCGGACGGGAGCGCGCGCAGCCGGCGCAGCAGCGCCTCGGTGCGCTCGCGCAGGCGGTCGCCTGCCGGGGTTGGGTCGCGTGGCATGGGGGTCCTCCCATTGCGGGCGGTGTTGCCGGGCCCTCTCCTCGGCTACCACGAAGCCCGGGGGCCATTCCGATTCGACGCGCGCTGGCCGGGCATTCGCACAAACATGGCGCAAACGGACCGCAAAATCGAGGATTCCGAGCGCGACGAGACCGTGAGCGAACAGGCGGACCGTCGCTGGAACGAGTTGCTGCAAGAGGTAAGGGTCGTCCAAACGGGAGCGCAGATCCTGTTCGGCTTCCTGCTGAGCGTGGCGTTCACGTCGCGCTTCGAGACGCTCACCGACCTGGAACGGGGCCTGTACATCTGGGCGGTCATCTTCGGTGCCACGGCCACCGGCACGCTGGTCGGCGTCGTGGTGCTCCACCTGGCGGTGGCCGGGATCGGGCGCAAGCCGAGTCTCGTGGCCACCGCACGGCGGCTGGTGATGCTGGGGGTGGGCCTGCTCGCACTGACAGTGGCGTGCGTCCTGCTCCTGTTGTTGCACGTGGTGACCGACGGGGCCGTGGCATGGGTGAGTGCGACGGTGGTCATGGTGTGGTTCGGCGTGTGCTGGTTGCTCCTGCCCTGGATCCTCCGCCGCGGGGCGTTCCGGCACGAGAAGGAGGAGCGGACACACCAAGGGGAATGATCAGTCCTACATTCGGCTTTCGCCGGATTCCACGCCGCGGCGCGCATGGTGCCCCGGCTCTCGGGTAGCGCCGTCGACGTCAACGTGAACATCAACGTCAACGTCAGCGAAGGAGACGGACACTATGCCCGAGGACATGTGGGGCTACCGGCCCGAGACCGGATACCAGAGCGGTCTGGACCTGATCGGCTTCAAGGTGGAGGCCCTCGACGGGCACATCGGCAAGATCGACAAGCACAGCGACGACGTCGGCGCCACGTGCCTCGTCGTCGACACCGGCGTGTGGATATTCGGCAAGCACGTGCTGCTTCCGGCCGGACTGGTCTCCAGCATCGACGTCGAGGACAAGCGCGTGTACGTCGGGGCGAGCAAGTCCCAGATAGAGACCGCACCCGAGTTCGACCGTGACAAGCACACCGGTGACACGGACTACCGGCGCATGTTGCAGGAGCACTACGGCGGCCAGGCCACCTGAGCCGCGCCGCACACGCACAGACCACAGATGCACAAGCCACAGGCGCACAAGGAGGCCGGCCCGCGAATGCGGGCCGGCCTCGTGCGTGACCGGGGGCAGCCGGCCTGCGCGGCGCACGGGAGGGGGGTTTGTGCGCGGCGCGAGAGGGTCGGCTATATGCCGCGCCCGGTCAACGCATCCCGGAGCCGGTCCACCATGCCGGACCCGGGAGCCTGGGTCGTGTCCGCGGCCGGTCGTGCCGGGCCGCCGGGGTGCGGGGGCGGGTACGTGTGGCCGTCCTCGGCCCTGCGCTCCGCATCCCGCTCGAACTGCCTTACCTTGTCGCCGAGTTCCATCAGCTCGTCGCGTCCGCACAACTCGCGCAGGCGGGGGAGCAGTTCGTGCTCCTCGCCGTCGAAGTGCGCGCGTACGCTCGCGATCAGGTCCCGCACCAGCGGCTCGAACCGCGCGTCCGCCGGATCGATGCCCTGGAGGCGCTTCATGAGGCGCTCGGCCTCGGCGTGTTCGGCGATCTCGCGGTCGGCGGCCGGGCCGCCGTCCTCGAGGTGCCGGCGCACCGCCGGGTAGAGGTGCTGCTCCTCGGCGAGCGTGTGGCGCGCCAAGGCGGCGATGGCCGCGTCCACGAGGTGTCTGCGGCGGGCCGGGGCGGAGGCCCCGTGCTCCAGTTCGAGGAAGATGTCCTCGACTTCGCGGTGGTCGCGTACCAGGACGACGATGACGTCCTCGGGGCCGGATCCGATGCCCACGTGGGTCTCCTTCCTTCCGCGTGCGGGCCCGCGTGTGGAGAAAGATGCGGGCCTTCGTGCGGGCTACGAGCGGCGCGAGCGCCGCACCCACAGCACGACCAGCGCGCCTACGACCACGGCGCCCACCACCGGCACGGGACGCCTGCGTGCCTGCGAAACCGCTTCCTCCGTGGCCGACTTCACCGCGTCCGGCGTGTGGTCGCCGATCTGGTGGCCGGCCGACACGGCGCGGTCGCGCGCGAGTTCGGCCTTCTCGGCCGCGATGTGCGCGGTGTGCGCCACGGTCTCCTGGGCCCGCTTGGGCACCTCGCGAACGACCGACCCGGTGCTCCGGGACGTCTTTTCGTCAGAGGCGCCGGTGTCGGTGCTCGCCTTCGTGCCTGTCTCGGGGGACACCCGCGGTTTCGGCGGTGTCTCGCCGTCGATCGGATTGCGCGGACCACCGGGCCGGCCCGCGTCGGGCGGCATTGAAGCCATGGTGACTTCCTCCTCGCGTAAGACTGCCGGAACCCTCCCGCTGCCCGGTTGTGTGCCGGGCATGCGTCCGGACGCCGATTGAATGGCGACCAGGGGTCAGGCGCAGCCGGTGAGCCCCGCGCGTACCGAGTCCCTGGGCGCCGCCCGACTCGCGCTGAACTTCTCGACGCCCTATGGGCGGAGAGTGCGGGTTTCGACTGCGCGCGGCGGTCCCGGGTAGTCGCCGGTTACACGCCCACGGCCGGGTGGCGCGTGCGGGTCGGGGTCGCATGACGCGAACGCATGCGACCCCGCTTCCGCGCGGGTCCGGCCCGTCCGTCCCGCCCGTGCTCGTTCCGGCGTTCCGGCCGGTCTTGAAAGGGAGTTGCGATGAAGAAGGGGCCATTGGACCGGGCTTCGGCCGTCATGGTGGCCGCCGCGGTGCTGCGCGGCGCTCTCGCGCGCCGGAAGCGGCGGGGGCAACAGCCGGAAGGCCAGTGGTCTTCGCGCGAGGCGCCGCGTGCCGCGGCTTCCGCCACGTAGGCCTTCCGTCACGTAGGGCTTCCGGGCGGTCGGCCGGTCAGGGGGCCGGCGCGGCCCGGGGGAGGTAGCGGGCGAGGAACATGTCCACGCCGCCGGTGATCAGACGGTCCGTCAGGTCGGCGTCGGGGGCGGAACCGGCCGCGCCGTACGCGATGTGCGGCAGCAGGACCAGGCCGGAAAGCTGGATGGCGGCCAGCGGCACGTCGTCGATGGCGAGCCGCCCCCGGTCGACGAGTTCCTGGAGGGCGGCGCGTACCAGCGTGTGGAAGCGGTCCGGGCCCAACTCCTGCCAGGTGCGGCCGAGGTCGGGGAAGCGCCGGGTGGATCCCACCACCACGCTGTGCAGTGCCAGGACTTCGGGGGTGGCGTGGCCGGCGACCCAGGCGCGGCAGATGGCCGTCAGGTCGGCGCGTACGTCGTCGGAGGCGCCGAGCCGGGCCTCGATGAGTGCTGTGGAGGCCGCGAGCGCGCGGTCGAGGATGTCGCCGACGATCGCGGTGAACAGCTCTTCCTTGCAGCCGAAGTGGTTGTAGACCGTCACCTTCGACACGCCCGCCTCCGCGGCGATGGTGTCCATCCCCGCGTCGTAGCCGTCGCGCAGGAACGCCGCGGATGCTGCGCGCACGATGGCCTCCCGCTTGCGCTGGGCGCGGTCGCCCGCGGGCACCCGCCGGGTGGCGGTGCGGTGTCCGGGTGCGGTCACTTCGGCCTCTTTCGGTGGTGTCCGTCGCGTGCGCGGGCCTCCGCGGCTGCCTTCGGCCCGTGCGGGAGCCAGTCTACGAGACCTGAACTGTACTGTTGAGTTCATGTGAACTTGCAAGTACAGTTTCGCGTGCACCGCCCCGGTCCGCGGGAGACCGGCGCGCGTCGAGGGAGACGGAGACCGCGATGAAGCACGCAGACCAGGCGACACCGCCCACGCCGACCGGCGCCGGGGCGGCGGCGGGTGGCGACGGCACCGGGCCGGTGGTGGGACCGGGAATGGCACGCGGGTCAGGTGCCGCGCCTGGGGCAGAGGCCGACCGCGGGCCGACCACTAGGGGTACGACCGGCACCGGGGCGGGCGGCGACGCCGCCGGGAAGGTGGCGGGGGTGGGGAGCGGGGCGGGTGTCGCGTCCGAGGCAACGCCCGCGCCCGGGCCCGGCGCCATGCCCGAGGCAACTGTCGGAAGGGCGACGGCTGCGCCGGGTGCATCGGCCGTTGCCAGGGCACCGGTCGGCACCGGTCCCACGGCCGTGCCCGGGGCATCGGTGGGGACCGGACCCGCGGCTGCGCGCGAGGCACCGGCCGTTCCCGGCGCGTCACCCGCGGCCGGGGTCGCCGCCGCGTTCGTTCTCCTCGCGGCCGTGCAAGCCGTGCTCAACACCTCGGTCACCCTGACCTCCGGCGTCGCCCCCGACATCGGCCGTGACCTCTCACTCGGGTCCTCCGCGCTCGTCTGGACGACCGCCGCGTACACGCTCGTGTTCAGCGGCCTGCTCCTGCTCGGCGGCCGCCTTGCCGACCGGTACGGCCGCCGCCCCGTCTTCGTCGTCGGCGTCGCGCTCTTCGCGGCCGCGTCCTTCGCGGGCGCGCTCGCCCCGACCGGCCCCACCCTCATCGGCGCCCGGCTCCTGCAAGGCGTCGGCGCGGCCCTCGCGGCACCGTCCTCGATGGCGCTGGTCGGCGACCTGTTCCGGCAAGGCCGGTCCCGCGCCCGGGCGTTGGCCGCCTGGGGCGGAATATCCGGTGTCGGCGCGGCACTTGGCATGCCGCTCGGCGGCATGGCGGCGACCTGGGCCTCGTGGCGCTGGGCGTTCGTGGTCATGGGCGTCGTCGCGGCGGCGGTCGCGGTGCTCGCGCCGCGGCGGGTCCCGGCCGGTCCGGCCCCGCGCACCGCGCGCATGGACGTCCTCGGTGCGGCCCTGGCGACCGGCGGAATCGCCCTGCTCAGCTACGGGTTCGTGGAGGTCGGCACGCACGGCTGGGTGTCCGCGTGGTTCCTGGCCCCGGCCGTCGGCGGCGTCGCGCTGCTGGCGGCCTTCGGTTTCGCCGAGAGCGCGGTGCCGGAGCCGCTCATGCCGCCGTCGTTCCTCGCGTCGCGCCGCCGCGTGGTCGCGTTGGTGACGGGCATGTTCGCACCGATCGCGGGCTCGACCACGGCGTTCCTGATGTCGCTGTACTTCCAGCAGGTGCTGGGCTGGTCGGCGCTGCGGTCCGCGATGGGCTTCGTGCCGTACGCCCTCGCCCTCGTCGCCGTCAGCGCCGCGAGCGTCCCCCTGGTCGGCCGCCTCGGCGCCCGGTGGTCGGCGACGCTCGGCATGCTGCTGATGGCCGCGGCGTTCCTGCTCTTCGCCCGGATCACGCCGGAATCCGCGTACGTCGGCGCGCCGCTCGCGGGCATGGTGGTCCTGCCGCTCGGCATCGGGCTCACCGCGGCCGGGGCGGTGACCGCCGCGACCGGCGATGTGCCGGAGCGTCAGGCGGCGCTGGCGGGCGGGGCGTTCAACACGTTCATGCTGCTGGGGCCGACGATCGGCATGGCCCTGTTCGCGTCGCTGGCCGATTCGCGCAGCGGTTCCGCGACGGGTGTCCCGCCCGCCGAGGCGGCCACCGACGGGTACACCTTCGCGTTCCACGTCGCCGCGGCGGCCTTCGCGGCCCTGGCCCTGCTCACGGTGTGGGGACTGCGCGGGCGCCGCGGCGGCGGCGCCCGCGCCTGACGCCCGACGGTCGTCGGCCCGACCCGGGCGTGAAGCCGGCCGTGTGCGCCGCCCTGCCACCGTGCGCCGCGGACGGAGGGCGCACGGGGGCCGGCCTGCGCCCGCCCGGCTCCGGTCAGCGCATGTACTCCCCGGCGTTGACCAGCAGTGTCTGTCCCGTGATGCCGCGCGCCCTGTCCGACGCGAGGAACACCACGGCCTCGGCGGTGTCGCCGTCGCTCGCGAGGTACGGCAGCGCCATCTTCTGCTCCAGGTCGGCCAGCACCGCCTCCCGCGACACCTGCTGCGCGGCGGCCATGTACCCCAGGTACGCCTCGACCGGCGGCCCGAGCATCCACCCCGGCGACACCGTGTTCACGCGCACCCGGTCCGGGCCGTACTCCTGCGCCAGGTAGTGCGCCGCGGCCTGGAGCCCGGCCTTCGAGGCGGCGTACGCGAGTTGCGGGTGGTCGGCCACCACCTTCATGTGCACCTGGGAGCCCACGAAGACCACCGCGCCACCTTGTCGGCGCAGGGCCGGCATCGCGGCCTTGGTCATCGCGAGGCTGCCGACGACGTTCGTCTCCAGCACCGCGCGCAGGTCCTCCCAGGACGTCTGTTCCAGACCGCCGGCCACGGTGTCGAGCGCCGCGACGTTGAGGAGCGCGTCGATGCCGCCGAACCGCTGAACGGCCAGCTCCGCGAGCGCGGCGACCTGCGCGTGGTCGGTGATGTCGGTCTTCTGCCACGCCACGCGGGCACCGGAGGGGTCGACCTCTTCCGCGACGGCCGCCAGGTTCTCGGTACGGCGGGCGCCGAGCACGAGGTTGGCGCCCTCGCGGGCGGCGGCCAAGGCGATCTCGCGGCCGAGTCCGGGGCCGGTTCCGGACACGATGACGGTCTTGTCGGCGAGGAGCACAGGCGGCCTCTTCTCCGGGCAGGCGTGCCCTGGTACATATATGGAATCTGGAATTCGAGGACATGCGATGCCGTGCAGGTAAGCACAGCCTGCGTCAACCATCAAGGGCCCGAGGGGATATGACGGGACGTCAGTCGCCGCCGACGGAACGCGTCCTGGCGGTCCTGAGCCTGCTCGGCGAGGAACCGCACCGGCGGTTGACGCTCACCGAGGTCAGCGTGCGGCTCGGCCTCAGCAAGCCGACCTGCCTGGGCATCCTCGCGGTGCTCACCGAAGCGGGGTTCGCGACGCGCGACGACGTGAAGGCGTACGGCCTGGGCCCCGCGCTGCTGCGGCTCGGCTGGGCCGCCGAGACGGGCCTCGCCTCGCTGGACATCGTCCGGCCGCACATCCGCCGCCTGCACGAGCAACTCGGCCTGCCCTGCGTGCTGGCGGGCCTGCACGACGACTCGCTGGTGGTGCTCGACCGGGTGGGCCGCATCCCCGTCGGCGACCACCGCGACATCGTCGGCGAGCGCTTCCCCTGCACGCCGCCGCTGGGCCTCACCAACACGGCGTGGCGCGACGACGACGCGGTGCGGTCCTGGCTCGCGCGTACGCCGCTCGTGCCGATCGCGGTGTCGGAGGAGCGGACCTGGGCGCTCGTCCGCGCCGCCCGCAAGCGCGGCTACCTCGTCGAACGCCGCACCGGGGACGACGCCGCGACCCCGACCATCGTGCTGGCCAACCTGGAGGTGTCCGGCCTGCCGCGGTCCGTCCTCGACGTGCTGCGCCGCCACATGCCGCCCGTCGAGTGGGCCGAGTACACGACCGAACTCCCCGAGGACGACGAGGAGATGGTGCCGCTGGCGGCGCTGAGCGCGCCGATCCGCGACCGCCTGGGGCGGCAGCGGTACACCCTCACGCTGCTCCCCGACCGGGCCCAGGCACCGGCGGGTGTGTGCCGGTCCTGGGCCTCGGCGTTGACTGCGGCGACGGAGGCCGCGACCACCGCGCTAGGGGGCTGAGCCGGGCAGCGGAGCCGGGCGGCGGAACCTCAGCAGCGGTCCCAGGGACCCGAAATGACGAACGTCCGCCCGATCACCGACTGCATGTTGACGAAGAACGTGTCGCCGTCCGGGGAGAAGGTCGCCCCGGCGAACTCCGCGTCCCCGTCGCCGTCCGGCATCACCAGGCGCGAGATGTCGAAGATCTCCCCCTTCGGGGTCAGCCCGCGCAGGTAGTTGTCGCCGTCGCCGTCCTCGCACAGGATCAGCGTCCCGTTCGGCGACACCGCGATGTTGTCGGGCAGGTCGAGGACTTGCGAGTGCGGGGACTCGTACACCAGCCGCAGCCGGCGGCGCAGGATGTCGTACGCCCACACCTGCCCGCGCCCCTCGCCGAACCGCGGGAAGGGCACCGGCGGCAACTCGTCGCCCGGCGCGGCCGCGCCGCCCTGGGTCGAGCAGAAGTAGACGGTGCCGTGCCGGTACGTCGACCCCTCCAGGCGCGAGAACAGCGCCGCGCCCCGGGCGATGCCCTGCTTGGCGACCGCACTCGAGGCGGTGAACCAGTCCGTTCCCGGGGCGTGGGTCGGGTCCGGGTCGGTGATGTCGACCCACTCGACGTCGTACGTCGCCCCGCGCGGCTGACCCAGCTGCAACGGCGCGTTCGGGCGGCCGCGCACCGCCAGCATCTGGAGCCGCCCGCCGTCCAGCAGCCGCCCGGCGCGCAGCGGGTGCACGGGCGGCACGTAGCGGTAGAAGCCGCACGGCGCCACGAAGTTGTCCTCGGTGAGGAACACCGCCCCGGACACCGGGTCGAAGGCGACCGACTCGTGCTGGAAGCGCCCGGCGCTGCGGATCGGTTCGCGCCGCGCCCTGCCGTACTGGGGGACTTCGAAGATGTAGCCGTGCTTGCGGGTCAGCTTGGAGTTGTCCTGGCCCGGGAACACCGCGGTGACGTCGGGGCCGTCGACGGCCTCTTCGCAGGTGACCCAGGAGCCCCACGGCATGGGCCCGCCCGAGCAGTTCATCATCGTGCCGTTGATGCTGACGCGCTGGTCGACCACGTTGCCGCGCCGGTCGAGCGTCAGCGTGGTCGTGCCGCCGCCGCACGACGGGTCGTACGCGTCGGACGGCCTGCCGAACACCGGTGCGACACCCGGGACTTCGTGATTGCGGATGAGGACGGTACCGCCGCGTCGGCCGCGGAAGGCGGCCATGCCGTCGTGGCGCGAGGGCGTCGGTGCGCCGTCGCTCATCGGCTCGCCCGCGACGCCGATGCTGCGGTACGTGAATCCCTTGGGCAGGTGCAGCCGCACCTGGCCGTCGGTGCGGTCGGGTGTCGGCACCAGCGCGCCGAAGCCGGGTCCCCGCCGCGGCCCGCCGTGGCCGGAGCGGCCGGTGTCGGCCTGGGCGGCCACGAGGCCCTGGAACGGCCCGGCGGCGGCGGTGAGAGCGGCACCCGTGACCACCGCGCCCCGGGCGAGGAATGAGCGTCTTTCCATGAGCTGCCTCCGTACGACGGACGGACAGGAGGGCCCGGGGACGGCGGGCGCCGAAATGGAACGGCTCATATCAGCAGCAAAAACCTAGCAAGCGGAAGGTTAGTTACCATTTCGATATCTGAGGCGATCCCTCACGGCTCGTCGAGAACTTCCGTCGCGCCCGGTCACATCTACGGGCCGGGCTCCGTCGAAGCAGTACCGGACGAGCTACGGAGGAAACGATGGCCTTCAAGAACGACATGACGATGATGTTCGCGATGCACGACGCGCTGCGCCGCGAGCTGGAGCGGATCGCCCGCATCACCGAGCGCGGCGGCGACGACCCGCGCGTCATCCTGCGAACCGCCGCCGGGTGGGGCATGTTCAAGCGCTACCTGCACGTCCACCACGGCGCGGAGGACGAGATCCTGATGCCCGAGGTGCGCAAGGCGCTCGCCGGTCGGCCCGACGACCTCGCGGTGATCGACGCGATGGAGGCCGAGCATGCCGCCGTCGACCCGGGCATCGCCTTCTTCGACGCGGCCATCGCGGACCCGGAGTCCGGGCCGGACAAGCTCGCGATGATCGTGGACCGGCTCCTGACCGGTCTCGGCGGCCACCTCAAGCACGAGGAGGACGAGGCGCTGGCCCTCGTCGACGAGGTGGCGAGCCCCGAGCTGCTGGCCCGCTTCGGTGCCGAGCACAGCATCCGGATCGGCGCGGAGGGCTCGGTCTTCCTGCCGTGGCTGCTGGACGGAGCCGACGCCGCCGCGGTCGCCGCGGTGACGGGGCGGCTCCCGGCCCCGGTGCGGGCGGCGTTCGCGACGATCTGGGTGCCGGCGTACGTGGGTTCGGACATCTGGGCCCCCGGCGCGGCCCCTGGAGTTGCTCCCGCTGCGACCCCCGGGCAGGCCGCCGCCGCGCCGACTGCCGCGGGCTGAGTACGTGCGGGGACGACGGGTCCGCCGGGTGTCAGACGGCGGACCCCTGCGCCCCGTGAGCCCCGAGCGCCGACCCGACAGTGGGCCCGAGCGCCGACCCGAGTGCCAGGAGGGGCGCGAGGGCGGGCTCGGCGGGTCCCCGGGCGAGGACCTCGGTGTCCTCGGTGTGCGTCGGCGCGGCCAGCCGCACCGCGACGCTGCCGCACGTACAGCGCGTGTAGACCACTTCGCCCTCCGAGGTGCGGTGCCGCGAGATCACGTGCTCCCACGGTCCTTCGGTCCGCCCGCAGGCGTCGCAGCTCGCCACCATGGCCACCCTTTCGACGATCGGTAATACTTCTCGTACGGGTAACTCCTTACCGACCCCAGACTAAGTAAGGGTTCAATGGACGTCAACGGTTACCGCAGCGACGGTGTCGGCGCCGCCGTCGCGCTGGTGAATTTCTGGACGGTCGACAACGCGTCCCCGGACGCCCCGCCGGTCACCGTCGAGGCGCTGCGCGCACTCCTCGCGCCGTTCTCGTTCCTCACCCGCGACCTGCGCGCCGCCGAGGTGGCGCCGCTCGCCGCGTGGAGCACCGAGTTGCGCGGCGTCTTCGCGGCCGACGAACTGGAGACGGCCGTCGGCCTGGCCAACGGACTGCTGGAGCAGGTGACCATGCGCCCGCGGCTCGTCGACCACGGCTACGGCCTGCACGTGCACTACGCGCCTTCCGGCGTCCCCTTCGCCGAGCGCGCCCGCATCAACACCGCCATCGGCCTCGCCAACCTGCTCGCCGAGTACGGCATCGAGCGGTCGGGCGTGTGCGCGGCGGACCGCTGCGAGCGCGTGTACGCGGACACCTCGCGCAACGGCCGCCGCCGCTACTGCTCCGAGGCGTGCGCCAACCGCGCCAACGTCGCGGCCCACCGGGCACGCAAGCGGGCGGGGTCGGGCGTTACGGACTGACCCCGGCGGTGCCCGGGTTCAGCCCACCGCCGCAGCCCGCAACCACGCCCCACAGCCATGTCCCGCCCCCTCAGCCCGCGGCCTCCGCCGCCGCACGGGCGAGCCGACGCGCCGCCAACTCCGCGTACAAGCCTGCCCCGTCGCTCAGCACCGCGTCGTCGAACACCGCCTCGGGGGAGTGGTTGAACGGGGCCCGCGCCGGGTCGCGGTCCGCCGGGCAGGCGCCCAACGCGACGAAAGCGCCGGGGACTTCCTGGAGCATGTACGAGAAGTCCTCCGAGCCCGAGAAGGGTTGCGCCGCCTCCGCGTACCGCTCCTCGCCGAAGGCCTCGCGCACCGTCTCCGCGGCGAACCCGGTCTCCGCGTCGTCGTTGACCGTCACCGGGAAGACCGCCTCGAACTCGACGTCCACGCCCAGCCCGTGGGCGTCCGCGACACCGCGCAGCAGCCGGGCCGCGTGGTCCCGTACGGCCGCCCGCGCGGTGGCGGAGAAGCACCGGATGGTCGCGGTGAACGACGCGGTGTCCGGGATGACGTTGTCCGCCTCGCCCGCGCGCAGGCGGCACACCGACAGCACGACCGGGTCGAACACGTCGAACGTCCGCGTCACCATCGCCTGCAACGCGACCACCATCTCGCACGCCGCCGGCACCGGGTCCTGCGCGCGGTGTGGCGTCGACCCGTGGCCGCCCGCGCCGCGCACCGTCACGCGCAGCGTGTCGCCCGACGCCATGATCGTGCCGCCCCGGCTCAGGAAGACCCCGGCCGGCAGTCCCGCCGACATCACGTGCAACCCGTAGGCGGCGACCGGGCGTTCGCCCGACGCGTCGAGCAGGCCCTCCTCCAGCATCACCCGCGCGCCGTGGTGCCCCTCCTCTCCCGGCTGGAACGCGAACACCACGCTCCCCGCGAGGTTCTCGCGTACCGCGGAGAGCAGATGCGCGGCACCGGCCAGCATCGCGGTGTGCATGTCGTGCCCGCACGCGTGCATGCGGCCCGGAACGCGGGAGGCGTACGGCACGTCCCCCCGCTCGTCGACCGGCAGGCCGTCCATGTCGCCGCGCAGCAGCACCGTCGGCCCGGGGCGTGCGCCGCGCAGCACCGCCGTGACCGACGTGGCGCGCGTGCCCGTCGACACTTCCAGCGGAAGCCCTTCGAGCGCGGCCAACACCCTGTCGCGCGTACGCGGCAGCGCGAGGCCGATCTCGGGTTCGCGGTGCAGCGAACGGCGTAGGCGGACCAGGTCTTCGTGCAGGTCACGGGCGGAATGACGGAGCGACATCGCGGTACTCCCCGGGTGGTGGAACGGCAGGTCCCCCCGACCCTCCACCCCGCGGCGGGGCCTCGCGAGGGGGCCGGGATTGTTCGCGGAAACCGCCAAGATCGTGGCCGAATCCGTCGATCGGGAGGATCTTGTTGTCCTCGTGCCGGGACCCCTTTCAGGCTGAGTCCCGCACGACCCGCACCCGGCCAGGGCTTGTCGGTCGACCCTTCCCCCTGGAGGCGGCATGAGGCGTTCCCCCGTGGTCCTACTCCCTGTCATCCCCGTTGTGGCCCTGCTCAGCGCCGTGTGGCTGCCCTTCGTGAACACCGAGGACCTGTGGTTCGGGGTGCCCCGGCTGTTCGTGTGGTGCTCGTTCTGGGTGTTCATGATCACCCCCGTCCTGCTGGTGGTCGAGCGCGACCGCCGCGCCCGCGAGGAGCGCGCCCGTACGCCGCACGAAGGAGCCGACGGCCGATGAACGTCACCTTCACCGTCGCCATCGCCGGCATGGTCGTGATCGCCGCGCTGGGATTCACGGGACGCCGCGGCAAGACCGCCGACCTGGACGAATGGACCGTCGGCAAAAGGGACTTCGGCGCGATGTCGGCGTGGTTCCTGCAAGCCGGCGAGGCGTTCACGACGTTCACGTTCCTGGGCGTCGCGGGCATCGCGTTCGGCGGCGGCGTCGCCGCGACGTACGCCATCCCCTACATCCCGCTGTCGTTCATCGGCATGTTCTTCATCGCGCCGCTCGTGTGGCGGCTCGGCCGGCGGCACAACTACATCACGCAGGCCGACTACTTCGAGGAGCGCTACAACTCGAGGCTCATGGGCGTCGTGGTCGCCGTCATGGGCGTCGTGTTCCTGCTGCCCTACCTGCAACTCCAGATCACCGGCCTCGGCGCCATCGTGCAGCTGGTCACCGGCAAGGAGAACTGGGGCGACATCAGCATGGTCATCGCCACCGTGCTGACGGTGGCATTCGTGCTGTGGTCGGGCCTGCGCGGCGTCGCGAACACCGCCTACCTCAAGGACGTCCTGGTCATCCTGGCCATGGTGGTCCTGGTCGTCGCCATCCCGTCGCACTTCGCGGGCGGCCTCACCGACGTCTTCGAACAGGTCAAGGAGACGCGCCCGGAGCTGCTGACCGTGCCCGACGACGGGGCCACCGGCAAGAACTGGTGGCTCACCAGCATCCTCATCTCGGCGATCGGCAGCGCGTTCATGACGCTTCCGCACCTGTGGCCCGCGACGCTGGCGGCCAAGGACGAGAACGTGCTGCGCAAGAACAGCATCTGGCTGCCGCTCTACCAGGTCGTCATCATCCTGCCGATCGCCATCGGCTTCACCGGCGCGATCGCGCTGGACCAGAAGGCCGACGGCAACAGCGTGCTGCTGACGCTCACCCGGGACGCGCTGCCCGACTGGTTCGTGGGCGTCGTCGCGGTCGCCGCGGCGTCGGCGGCGATGGTGCCGGCCGCGGCGCTGTGCATGGGCATGTCGACGCTGGTCGCGCGGAACATCGTGCGGACGCGCAACCCGCGCGCGCAACTCGCGGTCAACCACGGCTTCGTGGTGGTCGCGGCGGGCATCGCGCTGCTGCTGGGCCTCAACCGCCCCGACGCGCTCGCGGACCTGCTGCTCCTGACGTTCAGCGGACTCGCGCAACTCGCACCCGGGTTCATCGCGGTCCTCACCGCCCGCAAACTGCTCGCCAAGTGGCCCGTCCTGCTGGGCATGGCGGCCGGGGTGGCGGTCGTCTGGTACGTCACGTTCGAGAAGCCCGACGTCGCCGACATCAACGCGGGCATCCTCGGCCTGGCCGCCAACATCGCGGTCGCCGCGGTGGCGCAGCTCGCGCACCGGTTCGTGACGCGCAACTCCGGTGCCGCACCCGGGCCGACGTCGCCCGCATCGCCCACGCCGCCCGCATCGCCCCCCGCGCCGAGGGCGCCCAAGGAGACGGTGGGCTGACCGACTCCGGGGATCCGGGGGCTCTGCCAGGCCCCCGGGTCCCCGGGCTTCACGATCACGCGCCCCGGATCCCCGGGCCGCACGCTCAGGGCCGTCGGGCGCGCGGGATCTGAAAGCCGATCAGGCAGGTGTCGTCCTGCGGGTTGGGGGTTCCCAGGTGCCGCATGACGTGCTCCACGCAGTCGTCCAACTCGCCGTCGCAGCTCTCCCGTACGGTCCCGACCAGCCGCGACAGGCTTCGGCCCAGGTCCGCGCCGCGGTGCTGGACAAGGCCGTCGGTGTACATCAGGACCATGTCGCCCGGTGCCAGGTCCACGACCGCCGAACCGTACGCCGCACCCGAACTCGCGCCCAGGACCATGCCGAACGGCGTCTGGAGCACCCGCGGCGCGCCCTCGCGCACGTGCAGGGGCGGCAGATGGCCGGCCTGCGACCACGTCATCGTCCCCGTCCTCGGATTGACCAGCGCGCAGATGGCCGTGGCGATGTAGTCCGAACGCTGGTGGCACACCATGCGGTTCAGCCACGTCAGGATCTGCGCCGGCTCCGCGCCGGTGTAGGCCATGCCGCGAAGCGCGTGGCGTACCTGGGTCATTCCGGCCGCCGCGGGCAGGCCGTGCCCGGAGACGTCGCCGACGGCGATGAGCATGCGGCCGTCGGGGAGGATGACCCTGTCGTACCAGTCGCCGCCGACCTGGGCGATGCTCTCGGCGGGCACGTAGTGCGCCGCGAACCGCATCTCCTCGGATTCGGACGGCGGCGGGACGTCGACGATGGCGCGTTGCAGCAGCGTCACCGCCGCGTGCTGCGTCGCGGTGCGCCCGCGCTCCTCCTCCAACTGGTCCCGGGCATCGGCGAGTGCGGCCTGCGTGCGGCGCCACGCGGTGACGTCCTGGAGGACGCCGCGCAGTGCCAGCACCTCCTCGCCGTCCGGATCGCACACCGCCTCGGCCGCGGCGCGTACCGTGCACGGCCTGCCGTCCGGCCGGACCACCCGGAACTCCAGGGTCTGCGGCCGGTGTTCGGTCAGCAGTTCGTGCAGCACCGCCTCCACCGCAGGGAGGTCGTCCGGGTCGACGGCCTCCGCGAGCGCGGCGGGACCGGGCGTCCCGTCCTCGGGGTCCAGGCCGACGATCGCGAACATCTCGGGGGACCACACGGTTTCGCCGGTGCCCATGTCGTACTGCCAGGTTCCGAGGTGCGCGAGCCGCTGCGCCTGGGCGAACTGGGCCGCGCGCCGCTCGTCTTCGTCGTGGATGCGCCAGCTCAGCAGCACACCGTCGAGGAAGCGCACGGCCCGCAGGGTCATCGTCGACGACCGCAGGTGGCCGGACACCATCTCGATGAACTGCTCGGCCTCGCCCTGGTACGGCATGCCGGTGCGCTGCACGTCCAGCAACTGCCCGAACACGCCGGACACCACCATGCCGGGGTACAGGTCGGTCATCCGCCGGCCGATCACGTCGGCGCCGGTACGCCCGGCCAGGTCGACGGTCGCGGCGTTGGCGTAGTCGATGCGGAAGTCGGTGACGCCGTCGGTGTCGGTGCCGGCGTCGCGTACCGGGGCCAGGATCAGCACCGGGTCGAGCAGGGCGTCGAGCAGCGCGCGGAACCACATCTCGTCGCCGCGGACCTGGCCGCCCGCGCGCTGTGCCGTACGCGCGGCCATCCGCGGCATGGCGCCGCCGCACAGTTGGGCGAGCGCCGACACGAACGAGGCCGTGTCGCTCATGTCGTCGTCCGAGGTCGGCCAACCGACCGCCAGGGCACCGCTCGTCGCGCCCTGCGCGTCCACCAGCGGGACCACGCAGAGCTGTTCGCCGGGCAGCAGGCCCTGGTCGAGCTGGGGATAGCGCCGGGCGAACGCGGCACGGTCACGCAGGTGCACGGGCTCGCCGCTGTGCACGACGTCGGTCAGCGGCACCGAGGTCTGCGGGGGTATTCGCTGCCACTGGCTCGCGACCTGCGCGGGCACGCCGTAGGTCCCCGCGAGGCGCAGCGCGCCGTCCGGTTCCAACAGGGCGATGGCCACCATGCAGGCGTCGGAGCTGCCCAGCGCCTCCTCGCACAGCAACCGGGCCATGTCGTCGCCGTCGTCGGCGGTCTCCAGGGCGGACGCGACCAGGTGGTAGCGCGCCGCCTCCTCGGAGGACAGGTCGAGCGGCGTACGCGTGCTCTCGGTCCGCTCGACAGCGGGGTGCACGCGCGCGGGGGGCACGGTCCGGGAAGCGGAACCGGAAACGGCGCCGCGGCGCCGCCTGCCCTCGGACTTGCGGTCGGCCCCGGAGCGGGCGCGGCGCGACTGGCCACCGCCTGGTTGCCCCGTGCCGGCCTGTCCCGCGTGTCCGGTGTCGGCCTGCCCGGTGCCCTGCGGTGCCACGCCCGGCGGCTCCGCACCGGTCCGTCCCGCGCCCGTCTGCCCCGCGGCCGGCGCCTCGCCCCGGGGGACCGGCGGTGAACTGGGCGGTGCCGCCACGCCCAAGAGCCCGGCCGCGACTTCGGCGAGCTTCATGTTGGTATGTTGCGACAATTGCGCCAAATGTCCGAATGCTTCGTCGGCGCCGCACGACATGCGTGCCATCAGCAGGCCCTTCGCCTGCTCGATCACGGCGCGCGAGCGCATGGCCCGGCGGAGTCCGTCGACCTCGGCGCGCAGCCGGTCGACGGTGGCGGTCAGCGTCGCGGCCTCGGGTGTGGCGGACCAGTTCGAGGCGGGACGGCGGGACGAGGAACGTGGTGCGGTCGGATCAGTCACTGCACGCCGACGTTACATCAGGGAACGCGGGCAGCAGCGGGGCGACCTGGGTCACCTCGAGCAGCCGCAGGACGAGGTCGCCCGGTCCGGCCAGGCGCAGCGCACCGCCCGCCTCGCGCAGATCGCGGGACACGCCGAGCAGCAGGCGCAGCCCGGTGGAGTCCATGAACTCCACGTCGGCCAGGTCGAGGACGACCCGGCGCGGGCCGGGCGCGGCGAGTGAGCGCACCGACTCGGCGAACAGCGGTGCCGAGTAGAAGTCGAGGTCGCCGCGGACGGGCACGACGGTCCAGCCGTCGCGCTCGACCACGTTGTCCGGGTCCACGACGTGCTCCTCGTCTCCCGGCCCGTCCCCCGACCCGTTCCAGGGTCCGTCCTCAGGTCCGTCTTGGTGCTGGTAGAGCTCCGGCATGCGGTTCCTCCCCGGGGTGCTCCCGTCCGGATCATCCTCCCAGGGGGACGGACGCCCGGACGACCTTGCCGCCGGGAATCGGCAGCACATGGATGCCCTTGGTGAGGCGCGCGACGATCCACAGCCCGTAGCCGGGCGGTTCGCGCCGCCGTGCCGGACCGAGCCGGGACGACCCGGAGTCCTGCACGGCGACGTCCACCGAGTCCGATACGACCTCGACACTCAGGCGGCAGGGTCCGGGGGCGTGCCGGCAGGCGTTCGCCACCAGTTCGCCCACCACCATCAGGACGTCCCTGGCGGTGTCCGGCGCGATCCGCGGAATCCGCCCGGCGTCGGCGAGGAAACGGTGCGTTTCCTGCCGAGCGCCGCGTACGGAGCCCGCGGACCCGTCGAGCTCGACGACGAGTGTCTCGGGAGTCTTTTGCATCGGTTTTCTGCGGCTTCGCGCGCCGGGACTCAGGCGGCTTGGTGGAGGGCGCGGGGGCGGGGCATGGCGTCGGCCTCCAGTTGGCGGCGCAGCCGCGTCAGGGTCGTGTTCAGGATCCGGGAGATGTGCATCTGGGACACGCCCAGCTCCTCCCCGATCTCACGCTGCGTCAGATCCTGCCAGAAACGCATTTCGAGGATGCGCTTCTCACGCTGCGGCAGCGCGCTCAGGAGCGGCTTGACGGACTCCCGGAAGTCGACCAGTCCGTACTCGGCCTCGTCGTAGCCGAGCATGTCGGCGAGCGGCGTGCGGTCCCGGCCCGAGCCGTCGTTGCCGCTCGGGGCCGCGTCGATCGAGTCGACCAGATAGGCGCGGGACGCCTCGCGGGCCTCGTTGACCTCGGGAACGGTCATGCCGAGGCACGCGGCGATCTCGGGTGGGGTGGGCTCCCGGCCGAGGTCCTGTTCGAGCTGGTCGACGGTGCGCGTCACGGCGAGGAAGCGCTCCTGGAGCGTACGGGTCACGTGGACGCCCCACGAGGTGTCCCGGAAGAACCGCTTGATCTCGCCGGAGATGGTGGGCAGCGCGAAGGAGGCGAACTCCGAGCCGCGGTCCACGTCGTAGCCGTCGATGGCCTTGAGCAGACCGACGGTCCCGGTCTGGAAGATGTCGTCGTACGCCGCCCGCCGCCGCGCGAACCCCCGCGCGACGTAATGCACGAGAGCGGTGTTGAGCTCGACCACGGTGCTGCGGACGCGGCTGTACTCCTCGGACTCGTGGTCCAGACTGCGCAGCCGCCGGAGCAGCTGCTCGGTCAGCCTGCGTACCTGGGTCTTGTCGAGCGAGCGCAGTTCTTCGCGGGAGGGCAGGTCGGCGCACAGCTTCCGGACGTCGGGCGTGGCCGCGGACGTGCGGGCAGTGGTGCGAGCGGTGGTGCGAGCGGTGGCGCGCGTGGTGGTACCCGCGGTCTTGCCAGGGGTGATCCGCGAGGTGTGCTGCGTGGTGGACAGAGCGACAGCGCTGGTGGGCGCGGACATATTCGGCTCCTCAAGAGTCCGAAGACCCACGGTCGGCGCGTTCCGGCGCACCGCAGCGGCGGTTCGGCGCCGGAATGTGCGCACGGCACATCCGTGGGTGAGGGCTTCGCTGTACGCCCGACTTCTTCAGGCGAGCGGGCCCCGGCACGTGTCGCGTGCCTTGGCGGGCGGCACCTGTACCGCCCTGACGGCCGGGAGTCCGCTCTGCGGGCTCGTCGACCTGACAAGGCCATACCCAATTACCTGAGCTGAAACTCCGTCAGCGCCGGATTTCCCGAGGCAAGTTCCGCAGCCCGCTGGTTGGACGCCGATCGACCCCGGCGAAGGTGGGTCATTCCGGAGTATTCGGACTCGCGGCGGTGTCGAGGAAGAACGTGTCGATGCTGCGCACCGCATGGGTGAAATCGTCGAGATTCACCGGCTTTGTGATGTACGCGTTGCTGTGGTTCCGATACGCGGCGGCCACATCCTCCGGCGCGCCCGACGTGGTGAGCACCACAGTCGGGATCACCTTCAGGTTCTCGTCGTTCTTGAGGACGTGGAGCAGTTCGCGCCCGTTCATCCGCGGCATGTTGAGGTCCAGCAGGATGAGGTCGGGCCGGGGCACGGCCGGGTCGTTGAGGCGCTCCAGCGCCTCGACCCCGTCCGAGACCTGGGCGATCCGCCGGGGAGTACCGCCGTGCAGCAGCACCTCCTCGATCAGCAGCGCGTCGGCCAGGTCGTCCTCGACCAGGAGGATGTCAAAGGGTCGTCGGGCCATCGGGAACTCCACTCACCAGGGGCAACGGCCCGGACGACAAGCCCGGTCAGGACCCGTCCCCGGCTGCGCGGACGGGCCGGCGGACCGCATCCGCACGGGGCAGGCCGGCCGCGGCCCGCGCTTCCACCCTAGGTGCCGTCCACGCGGTACGACAACGTCCGTTGCCGTACGGACTGCCCGGGCGCCCGCCCCCGCCCACCTCACCGTCCGTGCCGGGCCGGCAGCGTCCCCGGTGCCGACCAGGCGAGGTGCAGCACCGCGAGATCGTCCGCGTGGCGGCCCGCGTTGAGGTTCTTGGCGGTGGTGACGAGGTGGTCCAGGAGGCCGTCCGCGTCGGCGGCGGAGGCCCGGGTGACCAGGTCGATCAGCCCCGACGTCCCGAGCCGCTGCCGCCCCCGGCCGGTGTGGCCCTCGATCAGGCCGTCGGTGTAGAGCAACAGCGCGTCGGCCCCGGGCAGATGCGATTCCGTGGGCCGCCAGACGCCTTGCCCCGGCATGATGCCGAGGGCGATGCCCAGCGCCGCGTCCATCTCGTACGCCGTGCCTTCGGCGCACAGCAGCGGCGGGTGGTGCCCGGCCAGGGTCACGGTCGCGAGGTCCGTCCCGGGGTCGAGGACGACCGTCGCGCAGGTGGTGAACATGTCGGAGCGCGGGCGCTCCGCCACCAGGACCTCTTCGAGCAGGCCCATGAGTTCGACGCCCCGGTGGCCGGCCAGCGTCAGCGCGCGCCAGGTGATGCGCAGCAGTACGCCCAGTGCGGCCTCGTCCGGGCCGTGGCCGCTGACGTCCCCGATGACCGCGTGCACCCGCCCGTCGGCCGTCTGCACGACGTCCAGGAAGTCGCCGCCCAGCAGCGCCCGCTGACGCCCCGGCAGATAGCGGCTGGTGACCACGACTTCGGGTGCGCGCAGGAGCGGGGCGGGCAGCAGGCCGCGTTCCAGGCGCGCGTTCTCCTGCGCGTGGATGCGGTTCTCCAGCAGTTCGGCGTTGGCGTGTTCGGCCTGCTTGCGCTGGATGGCGTACCGCAGCACCCGGCTCAGCAGGTCGGGTTCGACCTGGCCCTTGACGAGATAGTCCTGCGCGCCGCTGGCCACCGCCTGGGTCCCGGCGCGCGACTCGGCGAGGCCGGTCAGCACCACGACGGCGGCGGTCGGGCACGCGTTCTGCACCGCGCCGACGGCCGGCACACCCGAGACGTCGGGCAGGTGCAGGTCCAGGAGCACGACGTCGGGCGCCTCCCGCTTCATCTCGGTGAGGGCGTCGGCGAGCGTCTTCTTCCAGCGCAGCGTCGGTTCGAGCCCGGTGTCGGCGAGCAGTTCCTCCACGAGGAGCGCGTCCCCGGGGTCGTCCTCGACCAGCAGGATGCGGTACGGCGGTTCGGTGCCCGCGGGCACGCGCTCGGCCTGGTCCGCGCTCGTCGCGCCGTTCAGCCCGTTCGCGCCGTTCGCGGGTTCCGGCAGGGGGCCTGTCACTTCCGGCCTCCGTCTCGATCGTCCCCGGTGTCGTCCCCGACGCCGGTCCCGGTTCCGGTGTCGCCGTCGGTGTCGGCGTCGGTGTCTGATTCGGTGTCTTCGTCCGTGTCGCCGTCGGCGGCGGTCCCGTCGTCGGGACCGTCCGCCACCGGCAGTGTGAAGGTGATCCGGGTCCCGGGGGAATGGCCGGGGTCGACCTCGATCTCGCCGCCGTGGAACTCCACGATCTTCTTGCACATCGCGAGCCCGATCCCGGTGCCCGGATAGGTGTCCTTGGCGTGCAGCCGCTGGAAGATGACGAAGACGCGATCGGCGTACTCGGGGGCGATGCCGATGCCGTTGTCCGTCACCGCGAAGGCCCACATGTCGGCATCCTGCGTCACCGACACATGGACGCGAGGAGCTTGTTCGGGATCGCGGAACTTGACCGCGTTGGTGAGCAGATTCTGGAACAGCGTGGTCATTTGCGTCGGGTTGGCGGTGAGCGTGGGCAGCGGATCATGGGTGATCGTCGCCCCGCTCTCCTCGACGGCGAAGCTCAGGGTGTCGGCGACCCGGGCGAACGTCCGCTCCAGGTCGACCGTCTCGTGGTCGCCGTCGGTGCGCCCGACCCGCGAGAAGGTCAGCAGGTCGTTGATGAGCGCCTGCATGCGGTTGGCGCCGTCCACGGCGAACTCGATGTACTGGTCCGCCCGCTCGTCCAACTGCCCGGAGTAGCGCCGCTGGAGGAGCTGGCAGAAGCTGGCCACCTTGCGCAGCGGTTCCTGGAGGTCGTGCGAGGCGACGTACGCGAACTGCTCCAACTCGGCGTTGGAACGCCGCAGGTCCTCGGCTTGCTCGTCCAGCTTGGCCCGCGCCAGGAGGGTGAAGTCGAGCTCGGCGAGCAGGCGCCGCCGCATGCCCTCGACGTCCCGGGCAAGTTGCTGGAGGTCGGCCGGGCCGTTCGCGTCGATGGGATGGTCGAAGTCGCCGCGGCTGACGGTGCGTGCGTCTGCCGACAGGCGTTCGAGCGGGAGCGTCACGCCGCGCCGCAGGCCCTCGAAGACCAGCACGGCGAGCACCACGATGAGCAGGCCGATGGCCCCGAATATCGCGTTGCGGCGCGTCTCGACCTCGTCGAGGTCCCGGTTCGCGGTCCGGCGCGCGTCCTCCAGGTGGTCCTGCTGCTCCTTCGCGGCGGCGCGCACGGCGTCGAACTGCGGCTTGCCCGCCTCGACGCGCTCGATCAGGGCGGAACTCATGGTGCCGGGCTCGGCCTTGGCCACCGGTCGGGCGATGTCGGTCTGCCAGCGCTCCACGGCGCCCAGCACGGCGGCGAGGTCGGCCTGCCCGGCCGCGTCTTCGTCCAGCAGTCCCCGCAGATCCGCGACGGTGGACTCCTGCTCCTCCACGCCCCGCATGTACGGCTCCAGATAGGACAGTTGGCCGCCGGACAGCCCGTATCCGCGTATGCCCGTCTCCTGGTCGAGCAGTGCCTTCTCCAGGCGCAGCGAGGCGATCAGGGCGGGCGAACTGCGGTCGGTGAGCTGGTCGGTGACCGCGGAGGCGCGGTTCAGGACCCAGGCGCCGAGGGCGCCGAGCACGAGCAGCACGGAGAGCGCGGCTATGACGCTCGTCATCAGCCAGCGCCTGGTCGTCCACGACCGACGCCAGTCTCCGCGGTTGCGGAATCCCCTCACGCGCTGGCCCTCCCTGTCCCGGCGGTCTGCCGATGCGTGCGGCGCCCGCGCGGCGCCGCACACGATACCCGCATCTCTGACAACAGTTGTTGTCTGATGCCGGACCCGGGGCCTACCCTTGCCGTCGCACCGGAACAACCGCGCGCACACCCGCGAGGTTGGCCGCCTGGTCCCGGTCACGTGAGACTCGCGTACGATCCCGGCACGCACCACATCGTCGTGAAAGGACCCGAGCGATCCGATGGTCCCCTTCATCGCCCGGCACGGCTACGACATCCTCCTGGTGGAGGACGACGCAGCCGATGCCGTCCTGATCCAGGAAGCCCTGCACGAACGGGACACCCGGGCGATCACCCGCGTGACCGACGGCGTGGCCGCGCTGGAGTACCTGCGCAATCCGGCGACGTCGAATCCGGATCTGATCGTCCTCGACCTCAACATGCCGCGCATGAGCGGCCGCGAGCTGCTGCACGTGCTCAAGAACGACGAGGAGCTGAAGGCGATCCCGGTCGTCGTGCTCACCACGTCCGGGGCTCCGGAGGACGTGGCGGCGGCGTACCGCAACCACAGCAACGCGTACGTCACCAAGCCGATGAACCTCGACGACTTCGCGCGCGCGGTGCGCAGCATCGACGACTTCTTCCTGGAGACCGCGACGCTCCCCGCGCACGCGCGCCCGCGCGACTGACCCGGCGTCAGCGGTACTCGGGGTTCTCGAAGTCGAAGCGCGCGCCCGCGTCCCACGCCTTGCGCTGGTTGCCGTGCGCCGGGATGCCGCCCGCGTCCTTGAGCAGCCGGGCCAGGTGCAGCAGGTTCCAGGTCATGAAGGTCGCGTTGCGGTTCGTGAACTCGTTCTGCGGCCCGCCGGACCCCTCGTCGAGGTACGAGGGGCCGGGCCCCGCCTCGCCGATCCAACCCGCGTCCGCCTGCGGCGGGATCGTGTAGCCGAGGTGCTGGAGGCTGTAGAGGACGTTGGCGGCGCAGTGCTTGATGCCGTCCTCGTTGCCGGTGACGAGACAGCCTCCGACGCGGCCGTAGTAGGCGTACTGGCCCGCGGCGTTGAGTTCCCCCGAGCAGGCGTAGAGGCGTTCGATCACGCGCTTCGTGACCGAGCTGTTGTCGCCCAGCCAGATGGGGCCCGCGAGCACCAGGATGTCGGCGGCCATCACCCGCTCGTACAACTCCGGCCACGCGTCGGCCTCCCAGCCGTGGCCGGTCATGTCCGGCCAGACGCCGGGGGCGATGTCGTGGTCGACCGCGCGGAACTCGTCGACCGCGACGCCGTGCTTGCGCATGATGAGCCGGCTGATGTCGACGACGCCCTGGGTGTTGCTCACCTCGGGGGAGCGCTTGAGCGTGCAGTTGACGAACAGCGCGCGCAGGTCGTCGTAGCGAGCGGGCGGGCCGCTCGCGGCCGACGGGGTCGCGGATCGCTCGGTCATGCGTCCACTGTGCCGGGACCGGCGCGGACCGCCGCGGTGAATCGCCCGAGGTCCGGAGGGACGCCACCCGCTCGGTCCAACTAACAGGATTGTCGTACGCGTTGGTGACCCATTCGGGCGGCGCTCGTTGCCCAGCGTGGCGGCGGAGCCGATCGCGGGATCCGCCGCCCGGACGACGGCGCGGGCGGAGGGGTGGGAGTGGTGGAAGGCGAGAACACACGGGACTCGTGGCGGCGGCGGGCCGCGGCGGCGTATTTCGGGGCACGGGCACGTGCGCGCGGGCCGGGCGGTGCGGGGGTGCGCGGGACCGAAGCCGTCCTGGTCCGCCACTACGCGGAACTGACGCGCACCGCCTACCTGATCCTGCCGCCGTCGGACGGCCGCCACGGGCGGGTGCTCGCGGCCCACGGGGTCGTGCAGGACGCGCTGCCCGGCCGCGGCGCCGACGCGCTGGAAGAGGACGACCTGCGCGCCCGGGTCGTGCGGGGCGCGCTCCGGTACGCCGGACGCCGGCGGCTCCGCCTGCTGCCGCGGGTGTGGGGCCTGCGGTTCTTCACCGCGACCGCCGACCCCGACGCCCTCGCGGTGGAGCGCCGGGTCGCCGCGCTGACGCCGCTCGGCCGGGCCGCGTACGCACTACTCGTCCCCGCCGAACTCGCCGCCGACCGCGTGGCGTCCATCCTCGCGAGCGCCGGTGCCGCGGACCCGGAGGGCGCGGTGGCGGAGGCGGTGCGGGCCGGCGCCGCCGCCCCCGGCTCCGGGCGCCCCGTCCGCGAACTGCTCGACGCGGGACCGCTGGACCCCTGCACGGTCCGGGTGAGTACGTCCGACCTGCTGCGCCGCCGACGGCAGCGCTACGCGGCCGGCGGCGCGGCCGCGACAGCGCTCGCGGTCGTACTGTCCCTTGTCGTCCTCGGCGACGGTGACCCGCGGCCCGCCGCGGAGGCCGCCGGCACCCCGGCGGCGGCGGTGGCCGCCCCGGCGCCGCCCGTGCGGGTCGCGCCGGACGCGTGGGCCTCGACCACGCGGCTCGACTTCGCCGTCTGGAGCACGCGCGGCCCGCTCGCCGGTGACACGGCGCTGGCGGAGCGCGCGGTGCGGGCGTGGACGACTCCGGACCCCGGGCTGTCTCCGCACACCGAGATCCGCACGGACGCCGGGCCTCCGGTCGGCACGCCCAGGATCCTCTTCGCGGGCGACGTCGGCGGCGAGCGGGTCGTCCTGCTGGCCGACCCCGCGCGCCTCGCCCGTTACGCCGAGGCGGGCCCGGTCCGCACCCTGACGGTCGGCGCGGCCGACGACTCCGACGCCCGGTCGGCCTCGGCGGTCGTGCTCACCCGCGGCGACGACGGGGTGCGGCTGCTGCTCGCGCCGTGGGTGACGAGCGCCCAGGTCCGCGACCTGCGCAGCCCCGGAGGAACGCCGCTCCCGCTGACGGTCGATCAGGACGGGGTCACCGGACCGGCGTTGCTCGACGTCGCCGACTGCGCCAAGGTCGGCGTACTGGAACTGCGGGCGACCCGCGCCGCGGACGGCAACCCGTACCTGGTGGCCGACCTCGGCGGACTTGCCGCGACCCACCTCACCTACATGCCGCCGCCGGAGTTCACCCACACCGGGCGCCCGTCCGAGGCGGCGTCCAGCGAACGCGCCCTCAACGCCTGGTCGTTGACCGCCTGCATGCTCGCCGATCTGCGCGGCTACGGCCTTCGGCTGGTCAACAACTGGGAGTTCGCGCACTTCGCCCTGCCCGACGCGCCGAACGGCGAGGCGACGTGGTCGTGTCTGCACGGCTTCGACCGGGTCGGCGGCGGCACCGTCAACGTCGCTTTCACGCCGCCCGGCGCCGATGCGGCGGCGACGCGCACGGTGGGAGCCGTGCGGGACGCGCCGTTGTGCAGCCGGTCGGGCAACGACGTCGTGGGCTTCACGTGGTGGCAGTCGGGCACGGGCGCGTGGTTCCTGGTCGCGGCGGGCAGCCGGGACATCGTCGGGGTGACCGCCGCGGGATCCGTCACCGGCACCGCCGAAGGCCGCCAACTCGTGCTCCCGGTACCGCCGTCGGCGCCACAGGGGGCGCTGCCGCAGGTGGTCGGCCGGACGAAGGGCGGCACGGAGGTGGCGGCGCCGACGGCGCCGGAGTAGGCGCTCAGCGGAAGATGAGCCTGGCCGCGGTGTCGATGTGCGCGCAGGTCTGCGTCGGGTTCGTCCGGCCCGACGTGATGTCGAGGAAGCAGGCCACCAGGACGTGCCCGAGGGTCAGCGCCTTGCCTTCGTCGTCGGTCCACTCCGCATCGTCCAGGGCGCCGCGTACGAACGTGGTGAACAGGTCCTGCCACACCGCGAGTCCGTCGCCGCCGGCGGCCGTCGCGCGGAAGGAGATGATCCCGGCTTCGAGGAGGGGCAGGTCGCGGGCGGCCCAGCGCACGATGTCCTGGAAGGCCGCGCCGACGCGGTCCGCGGTTCCGCCGGAGTAGGTGGCGGCGCCGAGTTCCGCGGCGGTCCGCCCGGCCCACTCGACCATGACGTGGTGCAGCAGCTGGTCCTTGGAACCGAAGTAGCGGTAGACCGTCGCGGGCGTGGTGCCCGCACGGGCGGCGATGTCGCGCACGGTCGTGGCGTCGTAGCCGCGCTCGGCGGCGAGTTCGCGGGCGGCCTCGGCGATCGTGTCGCGGCGCTGCCGCTCGGCCGGGCCCAGGCGGTGCGCCACGGTGAACTCCGCGCGGGCGCGGGCCTTCTCGCGCACGGTGCCGTCCCCTCGGTTGGCAGTCGGTTGGCAAGTCGGTTTGCAGCTGGTCGTGGCGTCGGGAGCCTATCGGGCCTTGAACTATAACGTGTTATAGACCAAGCTCTCAGCGCCCGCACGACACCAGCGACCACGGGAGGTGGCCGCCTTGCACCGTGCCCCTGTACTCACCGAGGACTTCTTCGCATCGAGCGTCCTGGACGACCCCTATCCGCTCTACGAGCGGCTGCGCGACCAAGGGCCGGTGCACCTGCTGCCCGCCCTCGGGCTGCACCTGGTGGTCCGCCACGCGCAGGTGCTGGAGGCGCTGGACGATCCCGCGACGTACTCCAGCAACCTGGTCGGCCTGCTGTACGCCGGGGAGGACGGCGTCGCGCTCCTGGACACCGGCGGCCCGGACTCCGGAACCGACGTCCTGGCCACCGCGGACCCGCCCGCCCACACGGCCCACCGCCGCATCGTGCAGGGCACGTTCAGCCGCCGTGCGGTCGGCGACCTGCGCACGGAGATCGAGGGCATCGTCGCCCCGCGGGTCCGCGCGCTGGTCGCGGCCGGCGGCGGCGACTGGATGGCGTCCGTGGCGACGCCGCTCCCGGTGCTCATGATCGGACGCATCCTCGGCATGCCCGACGACGACGCCGAGCGGCTGACCGCGTGGTCCGACGCGGGCGTCGAACTGCTCTCCGGCCTCGCCGACGGCGACCGCATGGGCGAACTCGCCGCCGAGATCTTCGGGTTCATGGCCTACCTGCGCGAACACCTGGAACGCGCCCGCCGCGAGCCCACCGGTTCGCTCACCGACCAGGTCGCGCAGGCCTGGGCGGACGGCGTGCTCTCCGGCGACGAGGCCACCTCGATGCTGCTGCAACTGGTCACCGCGGGAAGCGAGTCCACCACCAGCCTCATCGGCTCCGCCACCCGCCTGCTCGCGGAGGACCCGGAACTCCAGGAGCGGATCAGGGCCGACGACGCTCTCGTCGACACCCTGGTCGAGGAGGCGGTACGCCTGGAGAGCCCCTTCCGCGGCCACTTCCGCGTCACCACCCGGGACGCCGAACTCGGCGGCGTACACCTGCCCGAGGGCTCCCGGCTGATGCTGCTGTGGGGTGCCGCGAACCGCGACGCCTCCGCCTTCCCCGCCCCCGGGGATCTCGACCTCGCCCGCCCCGCCGCCCGGTCCCACAGCTCCTTCGGCCGCGGCATCCACTTCTGCATCGGGGCGCACCTCGCGCGCCTGGAAGCCACCGTCGCCGTCCGCGCGCTGCTGGCCGCCACCGACCGCATCGCCCTCGCGAGCGACGCCGAACCAGCGTATGTACCCAGCATGTTCGTGCGCCGCCTGGCGGTACTCCCGTTGCTGGTCTCGGATGAGAAGGGCGCAGGGTGACTCGTGCGCGCGGCCACTGACCGCCCGGTCCACGCCCGGCCCGTGACGGCGGCGCTGACGGAACAGGCCGCGATCGCGGCCGAATCCGTCGCGGCCGATCATTCGGTTGTCCCGGCGCCGTGCCAGCGCGCAGGCTTCTTCCCTCCGGACGCCGAGGCACGGGAAGGCAGCACACGCATGAGCACTGCGCAGGAGCCGAAGGCCTACATCGTCACCGGCGGCGGCTCGGGCATCGGCGCCGCCACCGCGAGGCTGCTGCGCGCCCGGGGCCATGACGTCATGGTCACCGGGCGCCGGCGGTCCGCCCTGGACGCCGTGGCGGCGGAGACCGGCGCCCTCGCGCGGGTCGCCGACGCCGCGGACCCGGACTCCGCCGACGCCCTCGCGCACGCGGCGCGCGCCGCGTTCGGCCGCCTGGACGGCGTGGTGCTCAACGCCGGAGTAATGGTGCCGGGCCGGGTGGGCGATGCCACGGACCGCGACTGGGACGCCGTGCTCGCCACCAACCTCACCGGACCCTTCCGCCTGCTGCGGGCGACCCTGCCGGCCCTCCTGGAGTCGCGCGGGGCGGTGGTCGCGGTCTCGTCGGTCGCGGGGCTTCGCGCGTCGGCCGGGGCCGCGGCGTACGCGACGTCCAAGGCCGGCCTGGTGATGCTGTGTCAGACGCTGGTCGCGGACTACGCCGCGGACGGGCTGCGCGCCAACACCGTGTGCCCCGGCTGGGTGCGCACGGAGATGGCCGACACCGAGATGGCCGACTTCCTCGCCGCGACGGGCGGCGCGGAGGGGGACCGGGAGGGGGCGTACGCCGAGGTGACCCGTCTAGTGCCGCAGCGCCGCGCCGCCGAACCGGAGGAGGCGGCCCGCGTGATCGCGTGGCTGCTGTCGGCGGAGGCGTCGTACGTCAACGGGGCGGTGGTCACGGTCGACGGCGGGGCGACCACCGTCGACGTCGGCACGACCGCGTACGCATTCGAGGTACGCCCCCGGCCATGACCCTCGGCGTCGTCAGACCGGGGCCGGGCCCACGACTCCGGCGGACATGTCGGCGAGGGCGGTCTTGATCATCTTGTTGTAGGCGCCGCCGATGACACGGCGGCCCTGGTAGGTGTGGATCGTGCCGGCCGAGGCGTCCACGACCGCGGCGGCGCTCAGCGCGGCCCAGCGCTTGCGGGTCATGCGTTCCGCGACCGCCTGGCGGACGGCCCCGTCGATCGCGGGGACCACGAGCACGCCGATCCCGAGCACGCCGGTCTGGAGGCCGCGGGGCAGGCCCGGCTTGTTCGCGCAGGCGTAGTCGAGCACGGCCGCGGCGTAGGCCTCGAATTCCGCGCCGCGCGACTGCTCGGCCAGGCCGACGGCGACGAAGACGTGCTGGGAAGCCAACGACGGCCAGTGCATGATGCGCTTGTGGCCGACGGTGGAAGGGAGGCCGAGGGGTGCGGCGGGCGGAGCCGCGGGCTGCACGGCGAAGCCGGTCTCGGCGAGGCGTTGGGACAGGCGCTGCGCGGTTTCCGCCGGTGTCATGGCGACTCCTCTGATGGGTCGGATTCCGGTGGTCCGGACGGTGCTGATTCGGACGGGCCGATCCGGAAGGTGCTGGTCCGGATTTCGCCGGTCTGAATGAAGTAGCCGGAGACTAACGGTAGTTAGTGGTGGAAGGGAGCAATCGGTATGCGACCGACAGGTGTCATATTCGCGGCGCTGGACTGCGACGCCGACGTGATCGAGGACTGGAACCGCTGGTACGACCTGGAGCACACACCGCCGAACCTGCTGCTGGACGGCGTCCTCCAGAGCAGGCGGTACGTCGCGCCGCCCGAGCTGCACGACGTCCGGATCGCCGCCGAGGGCTCGCCGTTCGCGGGCGGCCGGTCGACGTTCCTGACCATATACACGCTGCTCGGGGACCCGGTCGCCGCGTTCCAGGGCATGACCGGCCTGCGCGACGTGCTGGTGGCGGCCGGGCGCATGGAGTTCCCCGCCGACAAGAAGGCGGTGCGGGACGGCGACGTGTTCGCGACCGTGGCGGCCACCGGTGACGACGGCATCCGCCTGCCGGGGGACGAGGTGCCCTTCGTGGGCCACACCGGCATCGTGGTGACCCAGCGGCGCGGCGGGACCGAGGCGGCGCGGGCGCGGGCCGGCCGGCTGCCTGCGCTGGACGGCGTGCACGGCGTGTGGTCGCTGGCATCGGGCACCCGGGACGGGCTCGAACTCGACATCGTGTTCGTCGAGGGCGACGAGGCGGCTACGGCCGCGCGGCTGCGTGCGGCGGAACCGCACGACGCGGCGACCGAGATCGTGGTGGACGCGCCGTTCCGGCTGATCGACCCGCTGCGCTACCCGTGGGCCGCGGACATCCGGGCGTCGGACCTGCCCGCGAAGGTCGGCGGCTGACCGCTCGGCTCGTGGACCGCTCCGGACGCGCGACGGCTTCGGCCGCGTGCGCGTCCGGAGCGTCTTGTGCGGCGGGTGTGCCCGGCACGTCCGGTGCGTCACGCCGTGATCAGGTCCTCCAGATCGCAGCGGGCGCGGATGAGGTCGTCGGGGTCGTCCGGCATGGCGATCTCGCCGAAGCGCACGGCGCGGAGCTGGGTGCGCAGCGAGATGACCGACATGCGGAGCGTCGCGTACACGCGGTGGAACTCCTCGTCGCGCGGGCGGTAGCCGGTGAGTTCCGCGTAGCGCGCGGTCACGTCGTCCCAGCGCAGGAAGTCCGGCAGGCCGGGCACGCCGCGCCGTTCGGCGCCGGTCTGGAACATGCGGTGCAGGTCGACCAGCCAGGCGAGGTCGAGTTCGGGTACGCCGAGTGCGGCCATCTCCCAGTCGAGGACCGCGGCCGGCAGGACGTCGGCGCCGTCCGTGTACATGATGTTGCCGACCCGGGAGTCGCCCCAGGACAGCACGGTCGGGCCTTCCTCGCGCGGCCAGTTGGCGTCCAGCCAGGCGAACCCCCGGTCGACGAGCGGCGACGGGTGCTCGGCGGTCGCCCAGTCGGCGTACGCCCGGGTCGCGTCCACGTGGCGGCGCAGCGTGGAACGGCCGTCCGGCGCCTCGCGGTCCAGGAACGCGAACTGTGAGGGGGCGTCAGGAATGCGGTGCAGGGCGGCGATCACCTCGACCGTGGCGTCCTGCATGCGTGAACGCGCCTGCGGGGACAGCTCGGTGACCCAGGAGCCGTAGACGTAGGGCGGGATGTCCGGCGGGACGCGGCCGTCCTGTCGCGCCATCACGAAGAACGGCGAGCCGAGCGGCCCGGGATCGGGCTCGTACCAGTGCACGTCCGGGACCGGGACGTGGTCGCGGACCAGCCGCATGGACTCGAACTGCGCGGCCAGGTCGTAGCGCGGGAAGACCGGCACCGCGTCGCCCCGGGGCGCGAGGCGTACCACGAGCCGCCGTTCGACGGGTCCGCCGTTCTCGGTCCAGCGGGCGGTGAGCAGCAGCGTCTCGCTCGACATGCCGTTCGCGGAGGGGACGGCGAGGTCCAGAACCTCCGCGCCGGGGTCGGGCACCCGGGTGCGCAGCCACGCGCGTACGGCGGCCCGCGCCTCCCCGGTGTCGCGCGTCGACGTGCGCGGCCGTGCGATGGCTCCGCTCTGCTCGCTCATGCCGCGCATGGGACCACGGGCTTCTGACACAGTCAAGTATCTGCGGATTCGCGGCGCTCTGAGGGGCATGCTTTGCGATGAACCGGTCGCACACGTCGACACGGAGGTGTGCCATGCCCGAAGTGGAACTGTCCGCCGGAACCGTCGAGTACACGGACACCGGGGGTAAAGGCCCGGTACTGGTCTTCCTGCACGGCCTCACCATGGACGGCACCGTGTGGCGGCATGTCGTGGAGCGGCTGCGCGACGACTACCGCTGCATCCTGCCCACCCTCCCGCTGGGCGGCCACCGCAGGCCGATGAACCAGGACGCCGACCTCTCGCTCACCGGACTCGGCCACCTCATCGGCGAGTTCCTGGAGGCCGCCGGCCTGCACGAGGTGACACTCGTGCAGAACGACTGGGGCGGCGCCCAGATGCTGATCGCGGTCGGTTCGGTGGACCGCGTCGCGCGCCTGGTCATCACGTCGTCCGAGGCGTTCGAGAACTACCCGCCGAGGCCCGTCCGGCCGCTGTCGGTGGCGGCGCACATCCCCGGCGGGCTGTTCCTGGTGATGCAGGCGCTCAGGTTGCGTGCGGTGCGGCGTGCGCCCGGGGGATGGGGGTGGATGAGCAAGCGTCCGGTGCCCAAGGAGGTCATGGACGCGTGGTTCCGGCCCGCGACCACGAACCGGCAGGTGCGTCGCGACCTGGGCAAGTACGCGCGGTCGGTGCCGAGCCGCACGGTCCTGCTGGAACTGGCCCGGCGCAGCGAGCGCTTCGAGCGCCCGGTGCTGATCGTGTGGGCCGTCGAGGACCGCATGATGCCGGTCGACCACGGCCGCCGCCTCGCCCAGCTGTTCCCGGACGCCCGCTTCGTCGGGATCACCGACAGCTACACCCTGATACCTGAGGACCAGCCGGACGAACTGGCCAGAGTCATCGCGGAGTTCGTCGACTCGACGTAAGTACCGGGTGGTCGGTCGCCCTCGGGCGCCGGCGCTTACTCGACGACCAGCTCGACCGGGATGTTGCCGCGCGTCGCGTTCGAGTACGGGCACACCTGGTGCGTCGCCTCGACCAGCGCGTGTCCCTCCGCCTCGGACAGGTGTCCGGGCAGTTCGACGCGCAGCGTCACGGAGAGGGAGAAGCCGCCTTCGCCGTTCGGCTCCAGCCCGACCTCGGCCGTCACGGAGGCGTCGGCCGCGTCGACCTTCTGCCGGCGCGCGACGAGCTGCATCGCGCTCGCGAAGCACGCCGCGTACCCCGCCGCGAACAACTGCTCGGGGTTGGTGCCGACGCCGTTGCCGCCCAGCTCCTTCTGCAGGCCGAGCTGGACGTCCAGCTGGCCGTCCGAGCTGACCGCCCGCTGGTCGCGGCCGGCGGACGTGGCGATGGCGGTGTAGATGCTCATGGTGGCCCCTCTGGCTGGTAGACAGATCTGTCTGTTCGGCTGACGTGTCAGAGCATAGACAGGTCTGTCTGGTATCGTCAATACGGTGACGACGAAAGAGGAAGTGCGCCGCCGCGAGAGTCCGGCCCGCCGCCGCGTACTCGACACCGCGACCGCGCTCTTCTACGCGGAAGGCGTGCATGCGGTCGGCATCGACCGGATCATCGCCGAGGCCGGCGTGGCGAAGGCGACCTTCTACCACCACTTCCCGGCGAAGGACGTGCTGGTGCACGCGTACCTCGACGAGCAGTACCGCGCCCAGCGCGATGCCGTCGCGGCCGCACGCGACGCCGCGGGCGAGGACCCGCGCGAGCTGCTGCTCGCGGTGTTCGACCGGATGGCCGAGATCGGACGCGAGCCCGGCTTCCGCGGCTGCCCGTTCATCAACGCCGCGGCGGAGTTCCCGGACGCGGGGCACCCCGTGCGGCAGGCGGTGCTGGACCACCGGGTGTGGTTCCGCACGGTGATGGCCGAACTGCTGACCGCGGCGGGCGACCCCCGTGCGGCGGAGACGGCCGACATCCTCATGCTGCTGCGCGACGGGCTGGCGGTCGGCTGCTACCTGGACGACGCGGCGGCGGTCCGCGCGGTCGTCCGGCCCGCCCTGGACCGGCTGCTCGCCGACGCGTAGGCGCGGTCGCACAGGGCCGTCACGCGCGCGAGCCCCCCGCACATGGTGTGTGCGGCGGGCTCGCGCGTGTCGGGCGGTTCTCGGGTGCCGGAGTGGGGCGTGCCGGGGCCGGGGTGGCCCCGGGGGTCGATCACGCCTCCGGCGGCTCGCAGTTCACGTCGAGCAGCTTGAGCGGCCGGCTCTTGTCGAGGTCGACGTACGCCGTGAACGCGGCGATCTCCTGGCCGGGCCCCCAGCCGAGGAACACCGTGGCCCATCCGACGCCCGCGGACTGCGCGGTGGTCACCGGGCCGATGTCGATGTCCTTCGGGGCGTTGCGGGTGCACATGATCAGGTCGAAGCCGGGCGGGGCCTCCTCGGCGCGCTCCTTGAGGTCCTCCGACACCAGGTGCTCGCGCTCCCACGGGGTGGGGCCGGTCTTGCCGTAGAAGTGGTGCAGGAAGCGGCCGACCTCCTTCGCGGAGTACTGCGGTGCGGGGGCGGCGGAGGCGGAGCCGGACAGGGACACCGTCAGCGCGCCCGCGCAGGCGGCGGCAACCAGAGCGCTGCGGATTTGCGGTCGGGGCATGAAGGATTCCCCTCTACAAGTGGGACGTTCCTGGCCTTTCTTGGACGTCCTGGGGCCGAGCCCGGGTTGCCTGAGTCACACGAAAGAGTGACAGCGGGCATAACCAACCAGTCGGTGGAAAGGCCGATCGCATGCGTACACCCCGTACTTCCCGTGCCCTCGCCGCCGTCGGAGCCCTCGCGCTCGTTCCGGTGGCCGGCCTCGCCGCCGCGCCCGCGGTCGGCGCCGCGACCCCATCTGCATCCGCTATTGCAGCCGCCCTGCCGCCCCCGTGCGTGCAGGAGAACCTGTCCGTGGAGGCGCACCAGATCCCGCCGATCGCGCGCGGCGTCGTCCTCGTCCGCGTCGTCAACGACGGCGCGGCGTGCACCGTGGACCGGTTCCCGACGGTCGCCTTCGGGGGCCTCGACGGCTCCGCCCGCCCCGAGCCGCCCGCGTCGAGCGCCCGCCACGCACTCGACCCGCGGGAGGTCGTGTACGCGGCGGTGAGCACCGACGACCGCAGCGGCAACGCGCGGTACGTGCCGACGCTCACCGTCGCGGCCGACCCCGCGCACACCGGCACGACGTTCTCCGCCTGGGAGATCGGCGGCTCGGTGCGCGGCATCGCGGTCTACGACCCGATCACCACGTGGTGGCACCCCACCCCGGACGCCGCGATCGCGGCGCTGCCCCGCTGACGGTGCGGGTGCCCCGGGCCGCCCCGGTGCGGCGGCGGACGGCGGCACGGTCCGGTTGACGCCGGGCGTACCGACGCGACAACCGCATATGCCCCGAGACCGGCGGCCCCTCAGGGGGCCGCCGGTTGGCACGTGGGGATGCCCGGCCCGTAGAGTTCCCGTACCGTTCGCGACCTCGTCGGCGGCGAGTCAGGTCGCCTGCCGCTGAGGGCGCATGTCCGACGAGTGGGAATGATCATGGGCGAGACCGACCCCAAAGTCACCGTTGTGGTGCCGACCTACAACGAACGGGACAACCTTCCCGTCCTGGTCGACATGCTGACGGCTCTGGGGCTGCCGAACCTGCACGTGCTCGTGGTCGACGACAACTCGCCGGACGGCACCGGCGACGTCGCGGACAAGCTCGCCCAGGAGGCGGCGATCCCCGTCGGGGTGCTGCACCGCACGGAGAAGGACGGCCTCGGCCGTGCGTACGTCGCCGGCATCACGCGGGCGCTCGACGAGGGCGCCGACATCGTGGTCCAGATGGACGCCGACCTCTCGCACCCCTCGTCGGTGGTGCCCACGATGGTCGCCACGCTCGCCGAGGACTCCGGCGCCGCGGTCGTGCTCGGCTCGCGGTACGTACGCGGGGGCGAGGTCGCCAGCCAGTGGGCGTGGCACCGCAAGGCCCTCTCCGCGTGGGCGAACCGCTACGTCAACGTGATCCTGCGGCTCGGCGTCAAGGACGCCACGGCCGGGTTCAAGGCGTGGCGTGCGGACACCCTGCGCGCCATCGAGGTCGGCACGGTCCGCAGCAACGGCTATGCGTTCCAGGTCGAGATGAACTACCGCACGGTCAAGCAGGGCCTGCGCATCGTCGAGGTGCCCATCCGCTTCGAGGAGCGCGCCGACGGCGTGTCGAAGATGAGCCTCGCGGTGCAGCTGGAGTCGGCGCTGATGCCGTGGAAGCTGCGCTTCGGGGGACGCAAGCGCTGAACCGCGCCCGAACAGCGCGGGACGGCCGGGGCCGGGTGGTCGTGCGGGGCAGCCCGACGGCGCCCGGCCCGCCTGCGTACCCGGCCCGTCCCACCTGGACGCCCGACCGGCAGGCGCCGCGCATGCGTGCCGCGTGCCCCGTCGGAAACGTTCGAGCCCCGCGGCGATGGCATCGCCGCGGGGCTCGAACGGACATGGAGGAACTGCAGGCAGGACGGTGCCCCCGCTTCGACCGGCTTGGTCAGCCGACGTGTTCAGGTGCGGGGACGGCCGTCGTCCGCCGGTTGGTCAGTGACCGTCGACGTTCGCGCAGAAGTTGCCGAACGCCGGGTTCAGGACACCGATGACGTTGACGCTGTTGCCGCACACGTTCACCGGAACGTGCACCGGAACCTGCACCAGGTTGCCGGAGATGACGCCCGGCGAGCCGACGGCCGCGCCGTCCGCGTCCGCCTCGGCGTTGGCCGCACCGGCGCCGGCCAGGATCAGAGCGGCGCTGCCCGCCACCAGGATCGAAGCCTTCTTGAACGTGTCCACGTGGTTCTCCGTTCCACCCTCAACACCGCGGGTTCGCGGCGCTTGTCCTTCTCAACGAACCTGCTCCGAACGGGCAACCGGCGGGTGCCGATCATCACCCGAAAGCAGTGCACGCCGCCCCGGGCCACTCTCCTGGCCGCGTCCGGCCGTCCGACGGCTCAGACCGTCAGGTCGTCCGGCTTGGCGGCCTTGTCCACCGGCAGGAAGTCGTCGGGGACCGGGTACTCGCCGAGCAGGTACCGCAGGATCGCCGCGTGCATGGCCTCGACCGGCGCGATCGTCGCGGCCGTCTCGATCCCGGCCGGCGCGGTGACGTTGAACTGCGCGAACAGGTACGTCTGCGCGGCCTGGTCCTCCAGTTGGAGGGCCAGCCTGGCGACGCCGGGCACGTCGGTGACCTTGCCCAGGGCGTCGGTCACCGCCGCCTGGCTCTTGAGCGGGACACCGGTGATCGGCGGCTTCCCGGCCTGCGCGAGCACGTTGTTCCAGACCTTGGCGTGGTCGCCGTGCTGCGCCATCGCGGTGGTGGCGAAGTTCGCCACCGCGGGGGGCACGGTGCCGAGCTTGCCGGCCCCGGCCGCGGCGATCGCGGCCTGGTAGGCGCCGACGGCCTGGTTCTCCAGGGCCGCGGCGAGCGCCACCACCAGCAGGTCGCCGGTGTACGTCCCGGACGGCGCCGGGGCCGCCTGCCCCGAACCGGAGGCCGCCGGCGACGACTTGCCCGACGAGCTCTTGCTGTCGTCGCTGCACGCGGCGAGCGCGAAGGCGGACAGGCCGGCCAGGCCGAGTCCGCGGAGGAACCGGCGGCGGTCGAGGCCCGTGTCCGGCAGCGCCTCGCGGTGGTCGCGGGGCGCGCGCTCGGCCTCGCGTGCCTGGGAGCCGAGTTCGGCCGCCGCCGCGTACATCGCCGGCAGGGTGGCCCGGTGGGCGTCGTCGACCTCGCGGGTCAGGGCCGCGAGTTCCGCCTCGGTGCCCTCGAACTTCCCTTGCGCGCGCTTCACTTCACGGCCCCTTCGGTGATCGGCGAGGCGTCCTTGGTCGGGTAGAACGCGTCGGGGAAGCCGACCGATCCGGCCGCGGCCGGGAGCTTGGCTGCGTCCGGCGGCAGCGTGATCAGGTCGGCGGCGTTGCCGGCCAGCAGCGCCTGGACCGCGAGCAGGACCGCCTTGTGCTGGGCCTCGACCGGGGCGACCGAGCCGAACAGGCGGCGCAGCGCCGGGTCGGAGACCTGCCCGACGTTCTTGGTGTACGTCTGGGCCGCGATGTCCTCCAGCGTGATCGCGAGCTTGACCACGTCGGCCGGGCCCTTGATGGTGGGGAGCGCCTGCTGCACGATCGCGGCGTACTTCGGGTCCGGCCCGGTCTGCTCCCGGCCGCCGCCCTTGACCGCGGCCGCGTTGAACGCCTGCGCGTGGGCCACGTGTTGCGCGGTGGTGCGTTCGATGAACGCGATGACGACCTGGTTGCCGTCCTTGATGAACGGCAGTCCCGCGGCGGTGCGGTAGACGTTCACCGCGAGGTTCTCCAGCGATGCGGCGGTCTGCAGCGCCATGACGTCGTCGGCGGTCGCCGCCACCGCACGTCGCGATTCGTCGAGCGAGGCGCGCGTGAGGCGCGTCGCGTCACTGTGGAGGTCCCCGGACTGCTCGGTGAGTTCCGCCAACAGCCGGGTGTCGATGAACTCTGCCACCACGGCTCCTTCCGTTTTGCCCGCCGACTGCGGGCACGTGCGGAGGATTCGGCCGGGCCGCCCCGCCGGATGGGTGCAGATTTGGTGGATCCCGGAAAATCACTCGTTCGGGGAATCCCGGCGGAAGGCCGGGCGGCATCCCCGGATGATCACGTTCCGGATGTCTTTGCCAAAGGACATCGGACGAAGAGGCCGCCCGGCTCGTCTGTCTGTTCGAGGGCACCGAAGCCCTCCGCCCCGGCGGCGACCCGGCTTTCCCCGAGCCGCGGACCGGTCCGGTGCGACAGAACCGATGACGAAGAGGTCATCTTGTCACGTATGTCCCTGACCCTGCCGCCCGGCGCGGCCGTCGCGAACGGCGGTCCGCGATGACGACCCCGACGCCCAAGCGCATGGTCGACGACGACCTCGCGCGCACGCTTCCCACCGACTTCCGGGCGTTCCACGAGCTGTTCCGCGTCGAGATGGTGAAGTACACGTTCGGCTGCGTCGGTTCGCTGGCGGACGCCGAGGAGATCGTCGACGACGCGATGGACCGGCTGCGCGAGAACTGGCGGACCGGCGTGCTGCCCGCGGACAGCCCGCGGCGGTACGCGTACCGGGTGCTCCAGAACCGGATCACCGACCACTGGCGGCGGCCCCGCGTCCGCCGCGAACTGCCCACGGACTTCAGCGATCCCGAGCACGCTCCCGTGGTGGTGCACCACGACCCCGACGCCGCGGTCATGGTCGACCTGTGGCGGGCCATCCGGGAACTCCCGCCGCGGCAGCGGGACTCCCTCGTGCTGCGCTCCCTCATGGGCCTCGAGGTGGCGGACATAGCCGACCGCCTGGGCATCACGGTGTCCACGGTGCGCGGGCACCTGCACGAGGCGCGCAAGAAGTTGGCCGCGGAATTCCTGCACGGTGCCGTCGATGACGACGACAAGGACGCATCATCATGACCCGACTCGACGACCTCCTCTACAAGGCCAAGTGCGAACTCAACGCGGCGGTCGACGGATACGACCTCGACGCCGCCACCCGGCGGCTGGCCAGCCGGTCGATCTGGCACGAACTGACCGACGCGGTCGGCGTACCGCCCGCCGGAGCCGCCGCGCCGCTCCCCGACGTGCAGCCGGACAGCATCGGCACCGCCGCGCAGGACCTCGAGGCGCTGTGCCGGCGAACCGTCCGCAGCCGCGACTCCGGGGAACTGCTGCACGGCTTCATCTCGGACTACCATCCGGGCGGCGCCCGGGTCTTCGCGTGCCTGCTGTACCTCACCGGGCGGAGCGACGGCGCGGTGTTCTGGTGGCACTTCGCGGCCGGGGCGGAGGACGTCCCGTCGATGCGCTGCCTGACGCTGCATCACATGGTGGACGGGCACACCGAGATCGCCTGGATCTGGTCCGAGCGGGCGAGGGCGGCCGCCACCGCGACCGCGCCGTGCCCGGTCCCGGGGCTCCCCGGCGGCGCCGATCCGAGCACCTTGGTCGCAAAGGCCGAGCGCAAGATCCGGGAACTCCACGACCCGCACCTCGAACCGAGCCCGGGGCCCATCTACCTGCCCGAACCGGCCCTCGCGGACGACCTCGAACCCGCGCGCTGAACCGGGTACGCCGGGGTGCTACCCGGAGCGCCCGCCGTCCTCGGACGGCGGGCGCTCCGCGCGTACCGTGTTGCCGGCGGCCCGTTCGCTACGTCACCGCGCGCGACGGGTGAGGGACTTTACGCACACGGGCATGTCGCGGTCCCCTGGAGGGAGAACCGGGGATCGGAGCCGTGATGGTGCACTTCTCAGGGGAGTTGCCCGAGGACAGGTGGCGTGCGGCATGGCGCAGGAACCTGCTCCTGGGCCTCGTCCAGGCATTCGTGATCCCGCTGCTCGCCATCGGGGTCGTGGTCGCCGTCGCGCTGTTCGCGGCGAACGGCGGAGTCAAGTTCCTGGTCGCCTTCGCGGGATTGGCCGCCGTCGTCATCGCCATGCGCCGACGGGACAACTTCTTTCACCTGGCGGCCCTTTCCGTCGCACCGATCATCGCCGCGGCCTTCTTCTTCGTCGCGGACGCCGTCGACGAGTACACGTTGGAGCAGCGGGGCAAGGAGGCCAATTGCGTGGTCCGGGACATCGACACGCGCGTGGAGACGTCGACCACCACCGACGCCAGCGGCTATACGTCCACCACCAGCACGACGTACTACGACCACCGCCTCGACTGCCCCGGCGGCGGGCCCGGCGAGATGACCCTGCGCTCCCGCGCGGCGGACGTGGGCGCATCGGTCCTGGTGGCGTACGACCCGGCCAAGAACGTGGCCCCGCGCCCGGTTTCCGGAGTGGACAGTTCGCCGGACATCGTGTGGACGTGCGTTCTCGTCGGCGGCGCCATCGCCCTGCGTGTGGCCTCCACGACCGGGCACGCGATCACCACGCGGAGGCGCCACCGACGCATTTCGGCCCGCGGCTGACGCGGTCCGTCCGCGCGGATCAGGACAGGAAGCCCACGACCCCGCGGCCGGGGTTCGCCCGCGCCTCGCGCAGCCAGCCCCCGATCTCCTCGATCGCCTCGCGCACTTCGCTGTCGAGGTCGGCCCACTGCTCGTCGGTCACGGCCTCGTACTGCGTGAGCGCGGCGGCGCACTGCCCGGGCGTCCAGACCCCGTGCCCCGGCAGGTCGGTGGACGGCAGCGGGTCGGGAAGGCCGTAGCCGAACTCGGAGACCTCGACCGCGTCGATCCCGACCGACTTGAGGCCCTTGTCCACGTGCTCCAGCCACGCGAACTTGAAGGGGGAGAACATGTTGCCCCACAACCGGCGGCCGTGGAACGCGCAGATCATGCGGTACGCGTACCCGTACTGGAACCCGTGGCCCGTGGCGAACGGCCCGCCGTCGACCACCGCGGTCAGAGCCGCGTACCGCGTCGGTGCCCCGGACTCGATCTCGGACGAGAAGTAGTCGTCGTCGCGCGCCATCTCCTGCTTGAACCGTCCGCCGATGGCGCGGCGCACGCGGACGTCACCCGATCCCACGACGGCGCGCGTGACTTCGGGGTCGGCAAGAAACAACGACAGTGAAAGGCTCATGCCGCCAAACCTATCGACCGCGCACGACACCGGCGCGAACGCGGAACGCGCCGCGTGGCGGCCCGCGCGGCAGTCCGCCCGGCATTCCGCGACGACCGGGCGCTCGTACGCCACTTCAGCGCGCGGCGGGCCCGGTGTCGGCGGCGATGCCGTTCAGGATGTACCCGAGACCGGCGGTGAACGCGGCCTCCCAGTCGTCCTTGAGCATGTACTCGTGGGCGCTGAGCGTGGGGTAGCGGTCGCGTAGTTCGTGCAGGCGCCGCTGGGCCGCCTCGCGGTCCTCGTCGGACAGGTCGTGGCTGGCGCGTGCCACGGTGGCGCCCATGACGTAGTTGTAGAGCGTCCACGTCGCCGCCGTCAGGCGCGCCCCGGAGAGGCCGGTGGCGACCAGCGTCGCCTGGAGGAACTCCATCCGGGCCAGGAGGTTCGGGCCCAGGGTGGGGCGCTGGAGCAGCGCGGCGGACCAGGGGTGCCGCAGCATCGCGGCCCGCCAGTCGTGCAGCAGGTCCGCGATGTCCTCGCGCCAGCGGGCCGGATCCGGTGCCCCGGTCGGCGCCGGCATGTGCGCGAAGACCGCGTCGAGCGCGAGGTCGACGACGTCGTCCTTGGTGTCGACGTGCCAGTAGAGCGTGGTCACGCCCGAGCCGAGCCGTTCGGCCAGCCGACGCATCGTCAGGCCGTCGATGCCCTGCTCGTCGAGCAGCGCCACGGCCTCCTCGACGATGCGCGCCTGGGTCAGCGGCGGGCCCTCGCGCGAGACGCGGGGGGTCCGCAGCCACACGCTGCGCTTGCCCGTCCCGCCCTTGCCGGCGCTGCCTCCACCTGCCGCTGCCTGACTCCTGGCGCCAGGTTGTCCGCCGTTGATGGCCTTCGCCTCCTCGCCCCGACCGTGGCCGCGAGCCTAGTATGCTCGCCGCACTAGAACGTTGTACCGGTACCGGTACAACGTACGAGCGAGCGATGGGCGGGCCATGCACGAACGGGAATTGCGGGACCTCGACAGCGGCGCGGACGCGGGCACGGCGACGAAGGCGGTGGGGCCGCCGGCCGGGGGCGGACCCGGTGCACCGGACCGCCGCCAGGACGCCCTGCGCTGGTGGGCGCTGCCGGTCATCACCCTCGCCCAGCTGATGCTGGTGCTGGACGGCACGATCGTGAACATCGCGCTGCCGTCCATGCAGGGCGACCTGGGCATGTCGGACGCCGACCGGCAGTGGGCGGTCACCGCGTACGTCCTCGCCTTCGGCGGCACCCTGCTGCTGGGCGGCCGGATCAGCGGCATGGTCGGACACCGCCGCACGTTCGTGGTGAGCCTGGTCGGCTTCGCGGCCGCCTCCGCCCTCGGCGGCGCCGCGACCGGGGCGGGCACGCTGTTCGCGGCCCGCGCGCTGCAAGGGCTCTTCGCGGCGGCCATGGCCCCGGCGGCATTGTCGCTGCTCACCCTGACGTTCACCGATCCCCGGGACCGGGGCCGGGCGTTCGGCGTGTTCGGTGCGATGGGCGCGGCGGGCTCCGGGGTGGGCCTGCTGGCCGGCGGCCTGCTCACCGAGTACCTGGACTGGCGCTGGTGCCTGTGGGTCAACATCCCGATCGCCGTGGTCGCGCTGCTCGGCGTCCCGTACCTGCACCGGGACCGGCCGCGGACGGACACCGGCCGCCTCGACGTGCCGGGGGCGCTGCTCAGCGCGCTCGGTGTCGCGGCCCTCGTCTACGGCCTCACCGAGGCGGAACCGCGGGGCTGGGACGACCCGTTCGTGATCGCGCTGCTGGCGGGCGGCGCGCTGCTGATCGCCGTCTTCGCGGCCGTCGAGTCGCGGACGCGCGATCCGCTGCTGCCGATGCGCGTGGTCCGGCACCGGGCCCGCGGCGGCGCCTTCCTCATCAGCGGGCTGATGATGGCCTCGCTGTTCGGGTGCTTCCTCTTCCTCAGCTACTACACCCAGACCATCCTCGGCTATTCGCCGGTGGAGGCCGGGCTCACCATCATGGTCCTCGTGGCGGGCAGCCTGGTCGGCTCCCTGCTGCTGGCCGCGCGCCTGCTGACCCGGGTAGCGCCCCGCACGCTGATGGTCCCGGGCCTGCTGGTGATGGCGGCGGGACTGCTGCTGCTCTCGCGGCTGAGCGCCGACAGCGGCCACGTCATGGCGGGATACCTGGTGCCCGCGCAACTGCTCATCGGCACCGGACTCGGCGTCGTGCTCACCTCGGCGACGAGCCTGGCGACCGCGGGCGTCGGATTCGCCGACATGGGGACGGCGTCCGCCACCTTCAACGCGGCGCAGCAGGTCGGCGGTGCGGTGGGCACGGCGCTCTTCAACACCGTGGCCACCACATCGGCGGCCGCGTACCTGAGTTCGCACGGGGGAGCGGACGTCGCGGACGGCACGGTCCACGGCTTCGGCGCCGCACTCCTGGTCTCCGTGGGCATCATGCTGGCCGCCGCGACGGCCGCGGCACTCCTGACCGGCACCCGGTCGGCCGACGGGGGTTCAGAGCTTGATCGTTGGTGACCATTGCGGTGAACCTTTGTGGTCGCCGCACTAGGGTGGCCCCGCCCGCGCGGCGGCTCGGCCGATCGCGTACGCCCGTACCACCGAGGAGAACGCGATGCCCGACTCCGCCGCCCCCGGACAGGCCGCCTTGGCCCGACTGCTCGATCTCGAGGAGATCAGGACGCTCAAGGCCCGCTACTTCCGTCTGATGGACACCAAGGACTGGAAGGCGCTGCGCGAGGTGTTCACCGACGACGCGCGGATGGACATCGACGGGTTCGTCACGGACGGCGGGGACGCGATAGCGGCGTTCATGTCGGGCGTCCTCGCCTCCGTGCGGACCGTGCACCACGGGCACATGCCCGAGATCACCTTCGCCGACGACGGCCACGCGCAGGGCATTTGGGCCATGTACGACTACGTCGAGTTCCCGCACGACGGCGAGGGGGATCCGCAGGGCCTCAAGGGCTACGGCCACTACCACGACGAATATCGGCGGCAGAACGGCGAATGGCGCATCGCGCTGACCCGGCTCGTCCGGCTGCGTGTGGACCCGCTGCCCGGCGGCATGCCGCAGGCCCCGGCGTAGCGCGGTTCCCGCGTGACGCGGGGCCCCGTCGTGACACCGGTCCCGTCGTGACACCGGTCCACGGCGTGACGCGGGCCGGTGTGCGGGGCGCCCTCAGCGCAGACTTGCCGCCGTGGCTGCGATGAACTCCTTCATCCGGGCCTCGAACCGCCCTTCCCGCTCCCGGAGATCGGCCTCGTCGTCGGCGCGCCGCGTTTGGCGCGCCGACGCGTAGGCGGCATCCGCGAGATCGTGCAGGCCCTCCGTGTCCGACACCATGTGCATGCGGAACACCGCGGCCTCCACCGCGGCGGCGAGCCGGTCGGACTCGGCGATCGCCGCCAGGTGCGCGGGGCCGCCATTGTCCTCCTTGCGGCGGTACCACTGCGACACCGCTCCGCGCTTGAGGTCGGTGACCGCCCCGGCGAACGCGCCGTACGCGGTGAGGCGTTCCTGCCGCAGCCGTTCGAGGCGCGCCTCCGCCGCGGCCCGCTCGGTGGCCTTGCGCTGGAAGACGTATGTGCTGATCGAACCGAACAGCGTGCCCAGCACCGCGATGAGACTTCCGAAGACGGCATCCACGCGCAGAGTCCACCACATGCCGACGGAGGCGTGCCGTCGGCATGTGGTGCCGTCAGCCGGAGTTGCCCCCGAAGACCACGAGGTCGTTGAACAGGCCGATGACGGCGAGCCCAAGGTCGAGCTGATTGTCCGTCAGCCAGCGCATGAACACGTCGGCTTCGTGCTCGCCGGGGTGCTCGGCCAGGATCTCGTCGGAGAACCGGCGGACGTGCCGCTCCAGGGCCGGGTGCGTCCCGCCTGGTCGAGGAAGACCGGGACGTCGTCGGCGGACCGCCCTCCCGCGCCCAACTGCGTCCAGGATCCGCGTACCGGCTAGCCACCGGGTTGCCGGCGCGGTCGGAGTCCACGAAGGAGGTGGACAGGCTCTCCCACGAAGCCACCCCGCCGGCGATTCGATTCATGTCGTAACGGAACCGAGGGCGAGGGCGCACCGGATTCAAGATCCACGAGCCGCGACGCTCCCGCGCGGAGTGCTCGCGTACGGCGACTGCGGAGACCCGCGGAGGTCAGTCGACGAGGCGCTTGCCGGCGAAGACGCCCCGCTCCTCCATGTAGAACTCGACGCGCAGGCCGTTGGGGTCCTCGATGTAGAGGCTGTCCTCGACGCCGCGGTCCGGCCCGAGGTACGTCATCCCGGCCGCGTCCAGCACGCCCTTGATGCGCGTGAACGCCGCCTCGTCCACCGACAGCGCCAGATGCTGGATCCCGCCGATCGTCTCGCCGAACGCCGGGTGCTCGTGGCCGGGGAAGTCGAAGAAGCCCAGCAGGTTGCCGCCGCCCACGTCGAAGAAGAAGTGGCTCGACCCCGCGTAGTCGCGGTTCTCGACCAGTTCCACCAGCGGGAAGCCCAGGAACTCCTGGTAGAAGCGGACGGTCTCCTCGACGTCGCGGCAGATGAACGCGGCGTGGTGGATACCGCGCGTCGGCGCGGCCGGGCGGGTGGCGCCGACGCGCAGATAGCGGTCCCGCACGTCGTCGCGCCGCGCTCGTACGCGGTCCAACTCGGGTCCCTCCGGCTGTGGCACCGTGTCCTCCTCGAAGCCGACGTCCCGCTGTCCCACACTAGGGCCGACCGGGCGCTCGTCCCGGTATTTGCCAGGAGGACGGTATGGAATTCACCGACGTGGTGCGCACCACCGGCGCGGTACGCCGCTTCACGGACGAGCCGGTGCCCGACGAGACGCTGGCACGCGTGTTCGACAACGCCCGCTTCGCGCCGAGCGGCGGCAACCGGCAGGGATGGCACGTCGTCCTGGCGCGTTCGGCCGAGGTGCGCACCAGGCTGCGCGAGCTGTCCCGCGCGGGGTGGGAGGAGTACGCCGCCTACGCCACCGCCGGCCACGTGCCGTTCGCCCCCGGCGAGGACGGCCGCTGGCAGGGCCCGGGCGCCGACGTCGACTTCGCCGCCCCGGCCCCGCGCAACAAGTTCGTCGACGAGTTGGAGCGGGCGCCGGTGGTCGCGGTCCTCGCCGTCGACCTGCGTCAACTGGCGGTCACCGACGGTGACTTGCCGCGGCAGAGTGTGGTCGGCGGGGCGTCCGTCTACCCGTTCGCCCAGAACGTCCTGTTGTCCGCCCGCAACGAGGGGCTGGGCGGCGTGCTGACCACGTTCCTCTGCCGACGCGAGGCGGAGGTCAAGGAACTGCTCGGCCTGCCGAGCCCGTACGCCGTCGCCGCGCTGCTCACGCTCGGTGTCCCGGAGCGGCATCCGCGCAAGCTGACCCGGCGCCCGGTACCGGAGTTCGTGACGTTCGACCGTTTCGACGGCGCGGGACTGCCCGCCCCCGAGAAGTGAGTGGCGGTCAGCCGGCTTCCCGCTCCCGGCCGTTCGCCTCGGCCGGTAGGTCGGCTTCGGACCCGCCGTCGGCCGCGCCCGACGCCCGTGCGGCGGAATCGAGGCGCAGCATGGCCGCTTCGTCCGGTCCGCCGGGCTCGGCGCTGTAGACGACCATGCGCACGCCACCTGTGCGGCCCAGCTGCATGACCTCGAAGTCCAGCGTCATGAGGCCGACCTTGGGGTGGTCGTAGGTCTTGCTGCCGCCACCGCGCTCGGCCACCTCGTAGCGCTCCCACAGCCGTGCGAAGTCCGGTGACTTGATCAGCAGTTCGCCGACGAGGGCGGTCAGCTCGGGGGAGTCCGGGTCGGCACCGGCGACCGCGCGCAGATGGGCGACGGACGCGGCGACCGTCTCCTCCCACGGCTGGTAGAGCCGACGGCCCACCGGGTGCAGGAAGAGGTAGCGCGTGAGGTTCCGCTGCTCGGGAGGCAGGTCCCACAGCCCCGGGGTCAGGCGGCGCCCGGGCGGGTTGGCGGCGAGCATGAAGTTGAAGCGGTTGACGATGTACGCCGGCAGCGGGCGCAGCGCCTCCAGCGCCCGCAGCACCGAATCGCGGACGGTCTGCTCCCCGTGCACGGGAACGGCGCCGCCGGAGGCCCCGGACGCGGTACGGCCGGACGCGAGGTCGGCGAGTTCGTGGAGCCGGGCGTACGCGTCCCCGCACAGGCGCAGCGCGCGGGCGACCGCGTCGATCACGGCCGGTGACGGATTGGTCTCCCGGCCCCGTTCGAGGCGGGTGTAGTAGTCCACGCTCACCCCGGAGAGGGTGGCAAGCTCCTCACGCCGCAGGCCGGGAGTGCGCCGGATCCCGCCCCCGGCGGGCAGTCCCACCTCCTCGGGCCGCACGAGTGCGCGACGTGCCCGCAGGTATCTGCCCAGTTCGGTGCTTTGTGCCATTGGTTCAGTGTCCCAGGCGTGCCGTGCGCGTGGGGGGCCGTGTCACACCCAGGAACGCCGCGCCCCGGTGGAAGGCGGCCTGCCACCTCGGGCGGCGGCACGGAATTGTGGAGGTCGCGGGCGGCCCGGCCGCCGGGTCCCAGGGGGTGCACGACACCGGACCGCGGACCCGGCGAGCGGGAGCCGCCCGCCCTTTCCGTACTGCGCTTCCGCAGTTCCGCACGCCGACGGAGGCCCGCGCATGCAGAGCACCGAGTCCACCGAGTCCACCGAGTCCGTCGGGTCCGTCGGGTCACCCGAGTCCAGGGAGACCACCAGGACCACTGAGACCGCAGCGTCCGCCGTGTCCGCCGGCCCCGCCCGGAAGGCTCGCGCCGAGCCCGAGCCGGGAACCCGGTCCGGGCGCCGGACCTCGCCCTACGCCCTCGTCGCGTCGCTGCTCGGGTTCACCGTGATCTCGATCGACGTCTCCGCCGTCAACATCGCCCTGCCCTCGATCGGCTCCTCGCTGCACAGCGGGATGACCGGCCTCCAGTGGGTCGTCGACGCGTACACCCTGATGCTCGCGGCGCTCATGCTGTCGGCGGGGGCCCTGTCGGACCGCGCGGGGGCGCGGCGCGCGTACGCGTGGGGCGTCGCCCTCTTCACCCTCGCCTCGCTCGCGTGCGCGCTGGCACCGGGGATCGGCGCGCTGATCGCGGCGCGCGTCGCGCAGGGCGCCGCGGCGGCGATCGTCATCCCGTCGTCGCTCGCGCTGATCCGCCAGACCTACGACGACCCCCGGCAACGCGCCCGGGCCGTCGCGCTGTGGACCGTCGGCGGCTCGGTCGCGATGGCGGCCGGGCCGGTCCTCGGCGGTCTGCTCACCGAAGGACCGGGCTGGCGCGCGGTGTTCCTGCTCAACCTGCCGATCGGTGCGGTCATCCTGGTGCTGCTCACCCGCACCGAGCGCTCGGTGCGGCGGCCCGCACCGCTGGACCTCGGCGGCCAGGTGACCGCGGTGCTCGCGCTCGCGGGGCTGGCGTACGCCGTCATCGAGGGCGGCCACGCGGGCTGGACCGACCCGCGCGTGGTGGCCGCGCTCGCCGTGTCTGTCCTGGCCGCCGTGCTGTTCGTGGCGGTCGAACGGCGGCACCGCGCCCCGATGGTGCCGCTCGGCATGCTGCGGCAGCGCCCAGTCGTCCTGCCGCTGGTGTTCGGGTTCGCCACCAACTCGGCGTTCTACGGCGGGATCTTCCTGCTCGGCCTGTACTACCAGGAGCTGCGCGGCATGTCGGCGATCGAGGCGGGCCTGATGTTCGTCCCGATGGCCGCGGTCATCACCACCACGAACCTGGTGTCGCCGCGCCTCGCGGAACGCGTCGGGCGGCGCCCGGTGATCGCCGCGGGCCAGCTGATCATGACGGTGGCGATGCTCGCGCTGCTGCCGCTGGACGCCCGTACGCCGATCTGGCTGGTGATCGTCCTGCTGCTCCCGATAGGCATCGGCGGCGCGCTCTCCGTCCCGGCGTTCACCGCGCAACTGATGGACAGCGTGCCGGGGGAGCGGGTCGGCACCGCGACCGGACTGCTCAACGCCCTTCGCCAGACGGGCGGTGCGCTCGCGGTCGCCGCGTTCGGCGCCTTGGCGGTCGCCACGGACGGCACCGGCTTCTCGCTCCCGGGCATGCGCGCCGCCGCGGTTGCCGAGGCGGTGCTGCTCGCGGCGACGGCGGTGCTGGCGTGGTGGCTGCTGCCGAAGGCCGTGCGGCACTGAGGCGTTTTAGGGACGGCGTACGCACACGTGGGTCGACGTCCCGCTCAAGGCCATCCGCGACGGCGGCCTCACGTAGCGGGCCAATGGGCTGAGCGAGTCGAGGCACCCCGCACCGGGGACCGGTGTGGTCGGGCGTGCCGGCGGCTGCCATGCTGGTGCCGCTGTGCGACGGCGAAACCGAGGAAACCGGTGCGAATCCGGTGCGGTCCCGCCACTGTGATCGGGAAGCGACTCCCACCAAGGCCACGGCCCCGCAACGGGGTTGGAAGGCGGGGGGAAGCGGTGATCCGAGAGCCAGGAGACTCACGTCGTCGCCACCTCGACGGACCGGGGCGGATTTCCCCGAGAGAGGCAGGTGGCCGCGCCATGAGCCCGGCTGTGCGATCGCAGGACGATCCGCGCGACATATGCACCGTGTCGGTGTGCCGCGGGTGCTGCTGCGGTTCCGCGAAGATCACCGGTGTCGACCACGAAGCGCAGGTCCGCGCGTTGCGTGCGGCGCTGGCCCCGTCCGCCGCGCGGCTGCGCGTCACGGACTGCCTGGGGCCGTGCGCACAGGGGAACGTGATCGTCGTCCAGCCGTCGCCGCGCGGACGCGCCCGCGGCGGGCGGCCGGTCTGGCTCGGCACCGTGAACGACGCAGCCGCCACCGGCGACATCGCCGCCTGGACCGGGGACGGCGGGCCCGGCATCGCCCAACTGCCGCCCGTACTGGACCTGTACGCGTTCACTCCGCCCCGCGCCGCGGCGTCACGCCGGACCGGGGCCACGGGAGGGCGGGGCGTCGTCGGCGGCGTATGACCGCAACGACTCGGGTGCGAGCGTGAGGCGCAGCACGGCGCGGCCGTCGGCGGGCGGGGCGGGCGCGGTGGGTTCGGCCGGGCCGGCAGGGTCGGCGGACGCGCCAGGTTCGGTCGGGTCAGTGGGGCCGGTGGGTTCGGCGGGATCGACGCACTGCTCGGACTTGACGTCCAGCACCACGCACCGGCCGTCGTCCTGCGCGGAGCGGTACGCGATCCCGTCCACCGGAACCCCGTAGTCCCAGGCGTGCAGCAGGAATTCGGTGACCACCTGGGTCGGGACGTAGTCGATCTCGGTGAAGTCCGGCCGTGCGGCGCGGGCGAGGTCGTCGACGAAGTCGTGCAGGAACGCCACGCATTGGCTCAGGTGTCCGCGATCCGCATCCAACGGTGAGGGCACGGGCGGCAGTTCCGTGAAGTCCACGACCGTGGCCGGTCGGCTGACCCGGAACGCGCCGATGGTCAGCGACGCACCCGCCATCGGCGCGGCCACCGCCTCGGCGCGGGCCGTCTCGGCGCTCGTGGCGCCGTAGAACATCGGGATTCCGGCGGGGCTCATACGGTTCGAGCGCGTGGACAGGCGCTCGGGCAGGGTCCCGAGTGCCTGTGCGGAGTCGACACGTTCGTCCGGTCGGTGCCATCGCGCGCGCCACAGCTCGCGGTCGGGTGCGATCGTCCGGATCAGGTCCAGCTGCGCGATGATCGCGCCGATCTCCCGCAGGATCTCCGCGGGCGGGATCTCGCCCGGACCGAGGCCGCTGCGGTCCGCGGCCTCCGGAAGCTTCCAGAACACGTGCCGGATGCGGTGCCGGATGATGTGGCAGAAGCTCTGCCAACTGGCCATGAGCGCCGTGTCGCGCGACGGCGCGGCGGGGTCGAGGTGCAGGCCGGCGGGCAGCGCGCCGGGCGCTTCGTCGTACGGGTCGCGCGGCGCGGCGCCGTACGCCTCGCCGTACACCTCGCCCTGCCAAGGCTCACCGGACACGCGCGGCCACCTCATCCCGGGGGATCTCGTGCGGGGAATCTCGGGTCGCCGCCCGCCTCCGACGGGCGGACCGATACGGATGCAACGCCTGAAATCCGGGCGAACCACATCAGCCTAGGCCGCTGGGCGGCGTCCCGAGGTCCCGGCTTCCGGCGTGTCGCGGCTCTTGACTAGTCAGCCGATTAGCCATTGGCTAATCCTGCCGCCGACCGGTGGCCGCACCGCCCCTGCCCGGGGGCACGCTCGACCCGCACCATCCCTCGGAGGCCACCCGATGACCACCGTCGCCACCCGGCTGATCGCGCGGCTGCGCGAACTGGGCGTCGAGGACCTGTTCGGCGTCCCCGCCGACTACAACCTCGCGTTCCTCGACGAGGTGTACGCCTCCGAGCTCCGATTCGTCGGCACGTGCAACGAACTCGGCGCCGCGTACGCCGCCGACGGATACGCCCGCCTGCGCGGCGCGGGCGCGGTCCTGACCACGTTCGGCGTGGGCGAGCTGAGTGCGGTCAACGGCATCGGCGGCGCGTACGCCGAATCCGTCCCGGTCGTCGAGATCGTCGGCGCTCCGTCCACCCGCGCCGCCGACGCCGGCCTCCCCATGCACCACACCATGGCGGACGGCGACTTCGGCCGCTTCGAGCGCCTGCACGCCGAGGTGACCTGCGACCGCGTCACGCTGACCGCCGAACACGCCGCGGAGGAGATGGACCGCGTGCTGCGGGCCTGCTGGGAGCACAAGCGCCCGGTCCGCATCGCGCTGCCGACCGACCTGGTGCACGTCCCCGCGCCCGCCCCCGACGAGCCGCTGCTGCCCGAACCGGCCCCGGTGCCCGCGGAACTGCTCGCCGCGTTCCGCACCGAGGCGGCGAAGCTGCTGGCCGGTGCCACGCGCGCCGCCGTACTCGCCGACCACCTCGTGGAGCGGCACGGCGCCCACGAGGCGCTCGCCGATCTCGTCGCCGCCGGGCCGCTGCCGGTCGCCGCGATGAACATGGGCAAGGGCGTCGTCGACGAGAGCGCCCCCACGTTCGCCGGGATGTACGTCGGAGCGGCAAGCGCGCCCGGCACCCGCGCGATCGTCGAGCAGGCCGACTGCCTCGTCGCGGTCGGCGTGCTGATCAGCGACGGCAACTCGGGCGGCTTCACGCACGCGTTCCCCGTCGGCCGCACCATCGAGGTCGGGGCGTACGAGACGCGCGTCGGCGACGCGGTCTTCCGCGACCTGCCGATGGCCGAGGCCCTCGCGGTGCTCACCGGGATCGTGCGGGACGCGGCGGGCCCGTTCCCGCTGCCGGAACGGCCGGTCCGCGCACGGGTGGACGCGGACGACCCGCACGCCCCGCTGACCCAGGCCGTCCTCGGGGACCGCTTCGCCGCGTTCGTGCGGGCCGGGGACGTCGTGGTCGCCGAGCAGGGCACGGCGTTCTTCGGCGTGGTCGACACGTGGATGCCGGCCGGGGTGACCGTGGTGAGCCAGGTGCTGTGGTCCTCGATCGGCTACACCCTCCCCGCCGCGCTCGGCACCTGCGTGGCCGCCCCGGACCGGCGGACCCTGCTGGTCATCGGCGACGGGTCGCTGCAACTGACCGCGCAGGAACTGGGCACCATGGCCCGGGTCGGGGCGGCCCCGGTGGTCCTGGTCCTCAACAACGGCGGCTACTCGATCGAGCGCGCGATCCACCCGACGGACGCGCCGTACAACGACATCGCGCCCTGGCGCTACACCGACCTGCCGGCCGCCTTCGGCGCGGGCGACCGCGCGGTGGCCTGGCGCGCCGCCACCGCCGCCGAACTCGACGCCGCACTCGCGGAAGCCGACCGCAACCGCGACCGCATGGTGCTGATCGAGGCGGTGCTCGCACCCGAGGACTACCCGGGCCGCCTCGCCGCGATCGCCGCCAAGTACCGCGCCAAGGCTCCGGCGGCGGCCCGATGAGGGACGGCACGGCACCCGCGCGGCCGCCCGTCGCACCGACCCGGGAGCCGACCCGGGAGCCGACACCCAAGCCGGTACCCAAGCCGACACCGAAGCCGACGCCGAACAGGAAGGAGACCCGCGTGGCCGAGGACCGGTTCGGCGGACTCACCGCACTCGCCCGCCCGTTGCTCGCCGACCTCGGCAGGCTGGTGACCGGCCGCGGCGGACCGGCCGCCGGGCCGCTGAACATCGAGGACGTCCGCGCGCTCGCCCGCAGGCGCTCGTGCGCCCTCCCGTTCAGCTACGTCGACAGCGCCGCCGAGGACTTCGTCACGCACCGGGCCAACCTCCGCTCGTTCGAGGAGGTGACGTTGCGCCCGAACCTGCTCACCGATGTGCGGGAACGCGACCGCTCCGTCACGTTGTTCGGCCGTACGCTCGCCTCCCCGGTCCTGCTCGCGCCCACCGGCATGCCCGGAATCCAGCACCGGGACGCGGAGTTCGCGGGGGCAGGGGCGGCGCACGCGGCGGGCACCGTCTTCACGGTGAGCATGGCGGCCAGCCACTCCGTCACCGCGATCGCCGAGCAGTGCCCGGGGCCGCTGTGGTTCCAGCTCTACCCGTGGGGCAACGCCGACGACTTCACCCCGTACGTCGAACTCGCGGCCCGGGCGGGCTGCGAGGCCCTGGTCGTCACCCTCGACACCCCGGTCGGCGGCAACCGCGAGGCCGACCGCCGCACGGGGTTCACGATGCCGCCGCACCTGAGCCGCGAGAACATCGGCGAAGTCGTGCGCCACCCGGTCCGGTTCGGCCGATGGGTGGCAACACTCGCCGCCGGACCGGGAATCCGCATGGGCAACATCGCCGAGACCGGGGTGACCGGCGGCATGAACGCGGTGCACCAGGCGACGAAGTTCGAGGCCAAGTTCGTGCCCGGGTTCTCCGCGGACGAACTGGCCCTGGTCCGACGCATGTGGGACGGACCGCTGTTGGTCAAGGGCATCACCACGGCCGAACAAGCGCGCCGCGCACACGCCGCCGGGGTCGACGGCGTGATCGTCTCCAACCACGGCGGCAGGCAGCTCGACGGACTGCCCGCCGCCGTCCGCGCCCTCCCCGAGGTCGCCGACGCCCTGGACGGCACCGGCGTCGAAGTCCTGCTGGACGGGGGAGTGCGCCGTGGCACCGACATCCTGAAGGCCCTGGCGCTCGGCGCACGGGCGGTCATGGTCGGGCGCCCCTGGGTCTGGGGCCTGGCCGCGGGCGGGCGACCGGGGGTCGACACGGTGCTCCGCATCCTGAACACCGAAGTCGAGCGTGACATGGCTCTCATGGGCATTCGCACCCTGTCCGAACTCGGGCGGCATAGCGTCAACGTCCCGGCGGCGTGGGCGTACGCGGCGCCGGGCGGGATCTGAACGTCCACGCGAACGTCCGCACGCACGTCGACGCGAACGTCCGCAGGAACGTCAGAAGGCACGTCCGCGGGAACGTCCGCGGGAGCACCCGAGGGAACGTCCGAGGAGTACGGAGGAGTACGAATGCGCGCAGCACTGTTCCGCGAGCCCGGCCGACCGCTGGCCGTGGCCGAGATCGACACCGCCGCCCCCGGTCCGGGCGAGGTCCTGGTCGCGACGGCGGCCGCGGGCCTGTGCCATTCGGACATCCACCTGCTCGACGGCAAGATCCCGATCGCCGCCCCCGCGGTCCTCGGCCACGAGGCCTCCGGCGTCGTGGTGGACGTCGGCCCCGGCGTCACCCGCGTCGTCCCCGGCGACCACGTCATCGCGTGCCTGTCGGCGTTCTGCGGCAAGTGCGCGCTGTGCCTGCGCGGCGAGACGTGGCTCTGCCAGGACAAGCAGGCGATCCAGCGCACCGCGGCTCTGCCGCCCCGCCTCGCGCTGCCGGACGGCACGGCCGTCGGCGCGAACGCGGGCGTCGGCGGTCTGGCGGAACGCATGCTGCTGCACGAGAACGCGGTCGTCGCCATCACCAAGGACATGCCGCTCGACCTCGCGGCGATCGTCGGCTGCGCGGTCACCACGGGAGTGGGCGCCGCGTTCAACACCGCCGACATCCGCGCGGGCGAGACCGTCGCGGTCATCGGCTGCGGCGGCGTGGGGCTCAACATCGTGCAGGGCGCGCGGCTGCGCGGAGCGGGCCGCGTGGTCGCGGTCGACCTGCTCGAAGCCAAGCGCGACCTCGCGCGGTCCGTCGGAGCCACCGACGCCGCGGAGGGCGACCCGGTCGCGGCGGTCTCCGCACTCACCGGCGGACTCGGCGCCGACCACGTCTTCGACGCGGTGGGCAGCCCGGCCACCTCGGCGCAGGCACTCGCGATGACCCGGCCGGGCGGGACCGTCTACGTCGTCGGCATCGGGGGCATGGCCGCCACGGTCGAGATCCCCGGGTACGCGCTGTGGGGCCAGGGCAAGACGGTGCGCGGCGTCCACATGGGCTCGAACAACTTCACCGTCGACATGCCGCGCTACGTCGACCTCTACCTGCAAGGCCGCCTGCACCTCGACGAGTTGGTCTCGCGCCGCATCACCCTCGACGAGGTCAACGAGGGGTACGACGCCCTCCGCGGCGGCGAGACCGCCCGCTCGATCGTCGTCTTCCCGGACCCGCGCGAGGCGTCCGCGACCGCGTGACCCCGCGTCGGTCCCCGGCTGGGCCTGGCAGGCCCAGCCGGACCTGCCAGGCCCTGCCGCCCTGCCCGGCTGCGGTCCGCGTCCCCGTTCCGGCGGGGCCGGACGCAGCCGGTGCCGGGTCCGCCGGGTCCGTAACGTCCGTAAGGTCCGTCAGGGTCCGGCAGGTTCCGCGCACCTACGCCCGGTTCACGGCCGCGGCCACGGGCGTCCCGCCAGATCCTCGATCGCGGTGTTGAACCGCTGGAGCATGCCCGCGAACGCGGTGACCTCTTCGGGAGTCCAGTCCGCCAGGACCCGCTCCAGGCCGCCGACCATCTCGTCCCGCTCCGAGGTCAGCCGTTTCTCGCCCTCCCCGGTGATCCGGAACTTGCGGGCGATGCCGCCCTCCGAGTCGGGGATGCGTTCGAGCAGTCCCGCCGCCAGCATCGCCGCGGTCTTGCGGTTGAGCGTGGAGGCGTCCAGGCCGAACGCCTCGCTCAGCTGCCGGATGGACATCGGCCCTTCCACGCTGATGCGGCTCAGCAGGACGTAGCTGGTGCGGTCGAGGTGCCCCTCGTCCCCGCGCGACCGGGCCGACATGTGGGTGTGCCGGGTGAGCAGCATGGTCTCGAACTCGATCAGGTGCGTGGGCTTGTTCCCGTGCTTTCGGTCTCCCACTGCTCTCCCACTGTCCGCGCCTGCCGGGTGTGTGCGGCTCGGAGCCTACACACGCTGTGCAGGGCACATGCGTTGTGTGCTCTACACATGATATGTGTACTGCACGTCATGTGCATCGTGCACATGACGTGTACGGTGCACATCCCACGTGTGCGGAGATCGGAGACCCATCGGTGGACACCACCACGCCCGCCGCCAAGGCACGCGGAACCGGCGGAATTGTCGGCGTACTCGCGTTCGCGGGCATCGTCGCGTCGCTGATGTCCAGCCTCGTCGTCCCGCTCATCGGCGAGCTGCCGCGCCTGCTCGACACCACCGCCGCCGACGCCAGCTGGGCCGTCACCGCCACCCTCTTGTCCGCCGCGGTCGCCACCCCGATCTCGGGACGGCTCGGCGACATGTACGGCAAACGGCGCATGCTGCTGATCTGCGCGGTCCCGCTCATCGTCGGATCGATCGTCTGCGCGCTGGCCGGCTCGCTGGCCCCGATGGTCATCGGCCGGGCCCTGCAAGGCCTCGGCACCGGCATGGTCCCGCTGGGCATCAGCGCCCTGCGCGACCTGCTGCCGCCCGAGCGCATGGGCTCCGCGATCGCGCTCATCAGCTCGTCGATGGGCATCGGCGGCGCGCTCGGTCTGCCGCTCGCGGCCGGCGTCGCGGAGAACACGAGCTGGCGCATCCTCTTCTGGGCCGCCGCGGCGCTGGGCGCCCTGGTCGCGGCCCTGGTCTGGTTCCGCATCCCGGCCACCCCGCCCAGGCCCGACGTCGGCCGCTTCGACTTCGTGGGCGCCGTCGGCCTGGGCACAGGCCTGGTCTGCCTGCTCCTCGGCGTCTCGAAGGGCTCCGACTGGGGCTGGGGGAGTGCGACGACGACGGGCCTGCTGGCGGCGGCCGTCGTCGCGCTGGTCGCATGGGGGTGGTGGGAACTGCGTACCCGCGACCCGCTCGTCGATCTGCGCGTGGCCGCCCGCCGCCAGGTGCTGCTGACGAACGCGACCTCGGTCGTGCTCGGATTCTCCATGTACGCCCAGGCGCTGATCCTCCCTCAGCTGCTGCAACTCCCCGAGGCCACCGGCTACGGCCTCGGCCAGTCGATGCTCGCGATGGGCCTGTGGATGGCTCCCGCCGGGCTGATGATGATGGCGCTGTCGCCGGTCGGCGCCCGCCTGTCGGCCGCGCGCGGACCGAAGACCACGCTGATCGTCGGCGCGCTGGTCATGGCCCTCGGCTACGGCTCGTCCCTCGCCCTGATGGGGTCGCCGTGGACGGTCATGGTCGTCAGCTGCGTGGTCAACGCCGGGATCGGCCTCGGCTACGGCGCGATGCCCGCCCTGATCATGGCGGCGGTGCCCGAGTCGGAGACCGCGTCGGCGAACGGCTTCAACACGCTGATGCGCGCCATCGGAACCGCGGTGGCGGCGGCCCTGGTCGGCGTGATCCTCTCCCAGATGACGACCGACTTCGGCGGCCACGTGCTGCCGTCCGAGGGCGGCTTCCGCACCGGCATGCTCATCGGCTGCGGCATGGCCCTGCTCGCCGCCGCGATCGCCTCGGCCATCCCCGGCCGCGGCCCCCGCGAGGCGGCGAACTCCCGCACCGAACCCGGTCGTACGCCCGACGCCGTGACTACGATGCGGGGATGACCATGTCCGGGCAGAGCGACGGGCCGCTCACGGGAGTCACTGTCGTGACCCTCGAACAGGCGGTGTCCGCACCGATGTGCACGCGTACGCTCGGCGACTTCGGGGCGCGCGTCATCAAGGTGGAGAACCCCAGGGGCGGCGACTTCGCCCGGCACTACGACGACGTCGTGCACGGCCAGGCCGCGCACTTCGTGTGGCTCAACCGGGGCAAGGAGTCGGTGGCGCTCGACCTCAAGGACCCGGCCGGGATGGCGGTCCTGCACCGGCTGCTCGACCGGGCGGACGTGCTGGTCTCCAACCTCGCCCCCGGTGCCACCGCCAAGTTGGGCATCGCGCCGGACGACCTCGCGGCGCGGCACCCGGAGCTCATCGCGGTCGAGGTCGACGGCTACGGCCCGGGCGGTCCGCTGTCCCACAAGCGGGCGTACGACCTGCTGGTGCAGGCCGAGTCGGGGGCCTGTTCGATCACCGGTCATCCCGGGGCCCCGGCCAAGCCCGGGCCGCCGATGGCCGACGTGTGCACGGGCTTGTACGCGGCGATCTCGGTGCTGGCGCTGCTCGCCGGGCGCGGTCGCGGGCACGCGACCGCGGTCGGCCCCGCGGTGTCGGTGAGCATGTTCGACACGATGGCCGAGATGATGGGGTACGCGCTGACGTACACGCGGCACTCCGGCGTCGACCAGGTGCCGATCGGGATGGGCTCGCCCGCGGTGGCGCCGTACGGCGCGTACCGCACGGCCGACGGGCACACAGTCGTCCTCGGCACCACCAACGACCGCGAATGGCAGCGCCTCGCCCGGGAGCTGATCGCACGCCCCGACCTCGCGGACGACGCGCGCTTCGCCGGGAACGCCGACCGGGTGCTGGCGCGCGAGGTGTTGGACGAGGCGATTGCCGCCTGGTGCGCGCGGCATTCGCTGGCCGACGTGCAGAGCCGCGCCGACGCGGCGGGTATCGGCAACTCGCGCTACAACACCCCCAGCGACGTCATCGCGCACCCGCACCTCGCCGCGCGGGACCGCTGGCGCGAGATCGACACTCCGGGCGGCCCCGTACCGGCGCTGCTGCCGCCGCCGGTGATCGCCGGGTACGAGCAGCCCATGGGCGCGATCCCGGCACTCGGCGAACAGACCGACGCGGTGCTGGCCGAACTGGGGTACCCCGCCGACGAGATCGCCGCCCTGCGCGCGGGCGGCGCCGTTGGGGCCGCCGAGCCGGGAACGCGTACCTGACCCGCCTGCGGTGTGCTGACGGTCCGTCAGGCGGGGGAAGACGAAGGCGTCTCCCCACGGGCGGCGGCCAGGACCACCGGATCCGAACAGCCCCGCGCGTAGTGGGCGATCCGGCGCTTGATCTCACGCCGCAGCACGACGGTGCCGATCCGGTCGGCAAGCGGCGCAAGCCAGCGCGGGCGGCAGCCGAAGTTGTAGCGCCACACCGCGAGCGTACGGTCGGGGTGCCCCTCCACCGGCGTGAAGCGCCAGCCCCCGCCCATCTTGGCGAAGAACCACGAGCCCTCGACCATCCGCATACCGACGTTGGTGGGCGGCTGGTAGGACACGTACTCGCTCACCATCCGGAACCCGGCCCGATGGACCGTCAACGTCCGCACGCCCTTGGCGGGCTCGGTGGCCCCGTCCAGAAACCGCTGCCTGCGGATGAACGGATCCCAACGCTTACGCACTTCGCCGGTCGTCTGCGACACGGCAAAGGCCGTCGCAATATCGACGGGCACCTCGACAGTGGCTTCGACCAGCGGCATGCCCCCATCCTGCGCGGGATTCTCGTTGCGGTGCAACTGGCCGGCCGACCCCAGTAGGCTCACCGCCGACGGCCGCAGGGGGCGGCCGGAACGGGGGCACGGCATGGCAGCGCTGGAAGACGAGCTTGAGGGCTGGAACCCGCGGGGGATCGACGTCTCCCGGCCGAGTACCGCGCGCATGTACGACTACTACCTGGGCGGAAAAGACAACTTCCCGGTGGACCGGGCCGCTGCCGACCTGGCCATGAAGGCGGTGCCCGGGGCGCGGGAAAACGCCTGGGAGAACCGGCACTTCCTGCAACGCGCGGTCCGCCATCTCGCCGAGCTCGGCGTCGACCAGTTCCTCGACCTCGGGGCGGGGCTGCCGACCCGGGGCAACGTCCACGAGATCGCGCAGGGCGTCAACCCGGACGCCCGGGTCGTGTACGTCGACAACGACCCGATCGTGCTCGCGCACGGCCGCGCGCTCCTCGCCGACAACGAGAGCACGACCGTGATCACCGCCGACGTCCGCGACCCCGACGCCGTCCTGGGGCATCCCGAGGTCGCCCGGCTCCTGGACTTCAGCCGGCCGATCGCCGTGCTGTTCGTGGCCGTTCTGCACTTCGTGCGCGACGACGAGGAGCCGGCCGCGATCGTGGCGGCGTACCGCGCACACATGGCGCCCGGGAGTCATGTGGTGATCTCGCACCTGACCACCGACGGAATGCAGGCCGTCGACGTCGCCCGCACGGAAGACGCCTACCGGCACGCGACATCGACCGTGGTGTTCCGCCCGCACGCGCGTGTCGCGGAGTTCTTCGACGGCTTCGGCATGCTCGACCCCGGCCTGGTTCGGCCCGGTCTGTGGCGTCCCGACTCCGCCGATCCACGAGCCTCCGCCTGGCTGTTCGCGGGCGTCGGCGTGCTGGAGGACTGAACCCGCCCCCCTACGTCGTTCCGGCGCGCTCAGGCGTGCACGACCCGGGCGGCGCCGTGGAGCATGCGGCCTGTCTCGCGGGCCTTGTCGAGGCGGCGTGAGAAACGGGCCGCGGCTTCCTCCGGTGACAGGTCGGCGAGGTCGGTCGGCCAGGTCCCCGGTGCCAGGATCGAGACGACCGCGGCCCCGTGCAGCGACGCGGCGTCGGTCCACGCACTGGCGACCGGCGCCGGCGGGGCCATCTCCCACACCTGCCGCTCGCCGACCATCGACAAACTCGTGAACAGCCCGCTCCGCACCTGCACTTCGGCAGTCGTCATCGGCGGCTCGCCGGTGGCGAGCACGAAGCCGCTCTCCTGCGCCTGGCTGAGCAGCACCGGGTACGAGTCGGCGTCGACTTCCACCACCGCCTCGGCGAACGGCACACCCTCGACCGCCTCGCGCAGCGCGAAGGCGATTCTCATCGGCGTCGGCCCCGGATGTCCGGCAGGGGACCGCTCGGCGGCGTCATCAGAACTGGCCATGCCCTGCTCAACGCCCCGCCGACCCCGCCGTACCGGCCCGTCCCCCGGACGCCGTAGCGCGGCCCGAGGCGGTGCGTACTGACAGGGGTCAGTGCTGGCGGATGACGGCTTCCTGGACGGCGTGGGCTACGAGGACGCCGTCGTGGTTGTAGAACTCGCCGATGGCGAAGCCGCGGGCGTCCTGGGCGGTGGGGGAGGCCTGCGCGAACAGCAGCCACTCGTCGGCCCGGAACGGGCGGTGGAACCACATGGCGTGGTCGAGGGACGCCATCTGGAGGTTCTGCGGGTCGGTGATGTGCGGGGCGGCGGCGGTGCCGGCCAGGGTGAGGTCGGACATGTACGCCATCGCGCACACGTGCAGCAGCGGGTCGTCCGGCAGCTTCTCGGCGGCCTTCATCCACACGCGCTGGTGCGGGATGCCGTCGGTGAGGTGTGTGACGGAGCCCGGGTCCTTGGGGACGAACCGCAGGTCCATGACCAGCCGGGTCTGCGAGACCTCGTAGTGGTCGCGGGCGGAGCGGGGAAGGCCCTCGTACGGGTCGGGCAGGTCCTCGGGGCGCGGCACGTCCGGCATCGCGCGGCGGTGCTCGGGGGTGTCCTCGGGGACCTTGAACGACGCGGACAGGGTGAAGATCGTTTCGCCGTTCTGCACCGCCATCACGCGCCGCGTGGTGAAGGACCGCCCGTCGCGCACCCGGTCGACCAGGTAGATGATCGGCGAGGTCGTGCGGCCCGGGCGCAGGAAATAGGCGTGCAGAGAGTGCACGTGCCGGTCGGCCGTGACGGTACGCCCGGCCGCGACCAGGGCCTGCGCGGCCACCTGCCCGCCGAAGGCGCGCAGCGGCGCCCCCGCGTGGCAGGTGCCGCGGAAGATGTTCTGCTCGATCTCGTCGAGGCTCAGGAGGTCGACGAAGCTCTCGGCTCGGCCGCCTGCGAACGCGACCGGGCGGTCCTCGGGAAGATCGCTCACCTTGTCATCGTGTCAGATGGCGGGGGCAGGGGCGATGGGCTGCGGCAACGACATTGGTCACGCCGCACCCTTGCGTCGGATGTGCCGGTTGAGTTGCGACGGGCCGCGAGGAGGCGAAGAGTGGATCTTGTCAATCGGGCGCACGGGTGAACCGTCCTACCCGGTGACCTCCGGCCCCGGCAGGTGTCAAACCGGCACCGGCACGGCCGCCCCTCTCGAACGCACCTGGATCCGCCATGTCCAAAACCGCCCGGCGACAGCTCTCCCGCCTCGTCGGCGCCTCGTGTCTGGCCGCCGCGGTCGCGTTCCCGACTGCGGCGTTCGCCGCGCCCGGCGCTGTCCCCGAGGCTCCGAACGCGCCCGTCGCCGAGACCCCCGAACCGCCGAATCCGCCGTCGCCGGAACCGCCGGAACCGCAGGAGCCGCAGGAACCCGAACCCGAACCCGAGCCACAGGTACCGGACGCACCCGAGCCCGAGCCAAAGGCGCCGGACGCACCCGAGCCCGACCAGCCGAACGCGCCCGACGGGGGCACACCCTCGCAAGGCGAACCGGGTACCCCCTCGCAAGGCGAACCGGGCACACCTCCGGAGGGCGGCACACCTCCGGAAGGCGGGTCAACACCCCCGCAGGAATTGCAGGAGTTCTATGTCGGCGTGACCGAAGACCAGATCAAGACCCAAATAGCCGCGCTCGAAGTGCCCGACGAAGTGAAGACGCAACTCGGGGACGGGCTGGCCACGTCTCTGAAGGTCATCTACGACCGGACCGCGTCGCCACAGGACAGGTTCGACTACACGTTGATGATGGACAGCCTCCACCGGGTCTTGTCCGGGGTCGAAGACCTGAAGTCGACGTCGGCCGAGAGGGCGGTGTACATGAACATCGCGCGCGGTCTCAACGAAGCGGTGTTGCTGAGCAAGGATCCGACGCTGCCGGCGGATCAACAGGCCAAGAACCAGGTGACCGCCACGAAACTCGCCTTCTTCGTGTCCCTGGCCCTGACAGAGCCGCCGCCGGCGAACCGAGCAGAGCTCCTCAAGGGCTCCAACGACATTGCCGGCGGGCTGCTGGCCGTCAAGGAGCCGGAGACCGCGCCGGAGAAACCCGAGGACAAGCAGAAGATCGAGGACATCCTGAGGACGAAGGCCGACGCCGTCAACGGGGCGGTGGTCGTCCTCCAGAACCCGAACGCGACGCCCGAGGAAAAGCAGGCCGCGCAGCGGACGCTCCAGGAGCAGGTCACGACACCGGGCACCCCGGGCACCCCGGGGTCGACCACGTCGGTGGAGGACGCCAAGTACCTGGAGTTCCTCGCAGAGGTCAAGACCTACGACCCGCCGCAGGCCTGCCTCGACGCCGTCCAGAACCGCACCGCCGAGGCCGGCTGGCCGGAAGGCTCCCTGTGGGGTCTCACCGATGACTCGTGCGCCGCAACGCTGGCCAAGGCCGCGGCCGACGACGACAGCAAGTGGAACGAACTGTTCGAGTGCGTCGTGAACGAAGCCTTCACCACGTGCACCGCGTACATCCCGCAGACCTGACCCGGGCGGAAACGCGGCGCGCCGTCCGTTCGCAAGGCAGGATCGCCGCACGTTGGACGAGGGGCACGGTCAGGCCGGGACGGCGGACAGGAAGCTCCGTACTATCGGGCCCGCCGCGCCGGAGCCCGACTCGCCGCCGATGACGACGACGGCCACCGCGATGTCGCCCCGGTAGGCCACCATCCAGCCGTTGGTGCCGCTGCTGCCGACCTCGGCGGTGCCGGTCTTGGCGCCCACGCCCGGCATGCCCTTGAAGGTCGAGGCCGCGGTCCCGCTGGTCGCGCAGGCCCGCATCATGTCCTTGATACCGGACACCACGTTGTCCGGGAGCGCCTTGCCCGTCTTGTAGACCTCGCCGCCGCGGACCAGGGTCGGCTGGTGGAACTTGCCGGTGACGGCGGTGGCGACGACGGACGCCATGGTCATCGGGTTCATCTTGAGCGAGCCCTGCCCGATCATCTGGGCCGCCTTGTCGGCGTCGCCGGTGGACGCCGGCACGGTGCCGTCGGTGGTCCCGCCCTCGCCGACCTGCCATGCGTCGCTGTTGAGCCCGAAGTAGTCGGTGGAGAAAGTGGAGAGCTCGGAGTCGCCGATCTTCGAGCGCAGTTCCACGAACGCGGTGTTGCAGGACCGCGCGAAGTCCTGCCGGAACGTGGCGTCGGGGATCTCGAAGTTGCCGAGGTTGTGGAAGCTCTGCCCCGCCACCGCGGTCTTGGGGCACGGCACCTTGGAGTTCGGGGTGACGACACCCTTCTTGAGCAGCAGCGCCGACGAGACGATCTTGAACGTGGACCCCGGCGCGATCACCCCCGACATCCCGGTGTCGCGGTCGACGGTCGCGACGATCTCGCCCGTGTGGATGTTCAGGGCCACCAGGGACGCCTGCGGCTTGCCCGCGGTCGCCTGCTCGGCGGCGGCCTGCAACTCGGGTACGCGTGTGCTCGACCCCGGCCCGGTCTCGGCGGCGGTCGGCGACGCGGACGTGGACGGCGCGGCGGAGGAAGGCGGCGGCGGGACCGTCGGTGCGGCGGTCGTGGGCGTGGGGGTGGTCGGGTACGGCTTGTCCGACGCCGACGAGACCGGCGCGCTGCGGTCCGAGCCGCCGTCCCCGTCGTCGGCGACGAACTGCCGGTACCCGACGAGCCCGCCGACGGCGACGACGCCGATCATGACGAGGCCCATGAAGGGCCCCAAGGGCCCTTTTGCGGTCGACGCAGCGCGGTGCGACATGGCGGTGAATCCGTTCCCCCGTGGCGCACGCGCGGTTGTCAGGCGTGCGACAGACCAGTTGCTCATGTGTGGCGGACGGCGATGCTAGTCCAGCGCAGTGACAGAAACGATCAGGGAAGGCCAGACGTGACCAGATGGAAATCCGAACACACTTCACGCGCGAGCGATGAGTTCGGGCGTCGGATCGGGTCTGTCCTGGCATGACGCGAAACCTCGCACCCGACCTACGACCTCTCCCGGTGACCCGATGACCACTGTCCATGCCAACGAGATCGCCCTGGGCATCGAATCGTTCGGCGCCGACGACGCGCCACTCGTCCTGCTCGCGGGCGGGACGACGATGCTCTCCTGGCCCGACGCGCTGTGCGTGCGGCTCGCCGCCCGCGGGCGGCGTGTGGTGCGCTACGACCTGCGCGACAGCGGGGAGTCGACGACGGCGGACCCGGAGGCGCCCGCGTACACCCTGCGCGGCCTCGCCGCCGATGCGGCGGCCCTCGCCGACGCGCTCGGCGCCGGACCTGCGCACCTCGCGGGGATCGGGGTCGGCGGGATGGTCGCCCAGGTGGCCGCGCTCGACCATTCCGGCGCGTTCTCGGCGCTCACCCTGGTCGGCACCCGCTCGGTCGCCCCCGGCCCGCCGGACGACGACCTCCCGGACCACGACGAGGCGACGATGGGCCGGCTGTTCGCCGGTCCGATGCCCGACTGGACCGACCGCGAGGCGGTTGCCCGGTTCGCCGCCGCCGGCGCGGAGATCCTCGGCGACGACCCCGTCGCCGCGTACGCGGTCGCCGCGCGCATCTGGGACCGTACGCCCGGCACCGCGCCACCGGTCCAGATGGCCAACCAGCTGGGCATGGTCTTCTCCAGGCTCGACTGCACACCCCGTTGGCGCGAGCGCCTGCCCGAGATCGAGGTCCCCACGCTCGTCGTCCACGGCCGCCGCGACCCGTTCTTCCCCGTCGGCAACGGCGAGGCGATCGCGCGCGAGATCCCCGGGGCACGGCTGCTCGTCCTCGAGGAGGCCGCCACCGCGATCCCCGACGCGGCGGTCGGCGAAGTCTGCGAGGCGATGCTCAAGCTCGGATAGCCGACGGCAGACGGACCGCGGACGGCCGGGCGGGCGGGCCGCCCCGATCGGGCGTCCCGCCGACGGCCGGGACTCGGGGCGGCAGTACGGTGACCGCGTGATCCTTGTTGTCTGCACCGGGAACATCTGCCGCTCGCCGATGGTCGAGGCCATGCTGCGCCACCACCTCGCCGAGGCGGGGCTGGGCGACTGGCCGGTGGCGTCCGCCGGCACGCTCGGCTGGGGCTCGGCGCCGATGACCGACGAGAGCGCACAGGTGCTGGACGAGTACGGCGTGCCCGCGCACGACCACACGAGCCGCAAGCTGACCGCCGAGATGCTGGACGCCGCCGACGTCGTACTCGGCATGACGCGCGAGCACATCTGGGGCGTCTCCGCGCGGTCGTCCGATGCCGAGCCGCGCGCGTTCGTGCTGGGCGAACTGGCCCGGCTCGGCGAGAAGGTCGGACCGCGCGGCGACGCCCCGTTGCGCGAGTGGGTCGCCGAGGTCGACGCGCTGCGCGACGTACGGCGCATGGCGCGCGCCGACGACGAGTTGGCGGATCCGCTCGGCGAACCCATCGAGACGTACCGCACGCTTGCCGTCCGGGCCGACGCGCAAGTGCGCCGGTTGGTCGGCCTGCTCGCCGGACGGTAGGCCCGCCAAGCCCGCCAAGACCTTCAACAGTCGGTCAACGGGCGGCCAACATGCTGCCAAATACGCCCTGGGTGCGACCGCCTCGGAGCGGTGCCGCGCCCCGGGCTGGTCTGCTGTGCGCGGGCAACGCCGTTCCGCGGCCCGGCCGTTGCGTGCCCCGCCCCGGAGGCCGACGGGAGATCCCGGTGATCGCTACCCTGAGGCACCATTGCCGGGCCGACGAGGGAGGCCGGGGGCGGCATCCAAGTGGCAACGGGGAGGAACACGCGTGTTCGGGATCATCAGGCCGTGCCGACACCGTTTGACCGAGGGGCTGCGCGAGGCGTGGATGGCGCATCTGTGCGGACTGTGCCTGGCGCTGCGCGACGACCACGGGCAGGGCGCGCGCATCGCCACGAACTATGACGGGCTGATCATCTCGGTCCTCGTCGAGGCCCAGGCGGAGCCCGAGAAGGCCGCGTCCGGGCGGCGCAAGGCGGGTCCGTGCCCCCTGCGCGGCATGCGTACCGCGCAGGTCGCCAAGGGTGAGGGCGCGCGTCTTGCCGCCGCCGTCTCGCTGGTGCTCGCCTCGGCGAAGATGCGGGACCATGTCGAGGACCGCGACGGCGTGTTCGCCCGCAAGGGTGTCGCCGGCGGCGCCAAGCGCATCGCGTCGCGCTGGGCGCGGCAGGGCGAAGGCACCGGCCACGACGTCGGGTTCGACACCGCCGTGCTGACCGAGGCGGTCGGCCGCCAGGGGGAGATCGAGGCGCTGGCCGGACCGGGCACGTCCGTCCTCGTCGTCACCGAGCCCACCGAGACCGCCACCGCCGCCGCGTTCGCGCACACCGCCGTCCTGGCCGGGCGGCCCGGGAACGCCGAGCCGCTCGCCGAGGCCGGCCGCCTCTTCGGCCGCCTCGCCCACCTCCTCGACGCGGTCGAGGACATCTGGGAGGACCGCGAGTCGGGCTCCTGGAACCCGCTGCTGGCCACCGAGACCGGTCCGGACGAGGCGTACCGGCTGTGCCGCGACGCCGCGCACGGCATCCGCCTCGCCCTGCGGGACGTCACCTTCGTCGACCAGCGGCTCGTGCACACACTCCTGGTGCACGAGGTGGACGCGGCCGTGGACCGGACGTTCGAGCACGCCGGGATCCCGGTGCCGAAGAAGTCGCGCGGGCACTCCTGCTCGGCACGCCGCACCGGCGCCGAAGACGCACCCGGCGTCGGGTCGGTGGTCAGCGCCGGCACGGACTTCATCGGTCCGGCGGTCGCGCTCCCCGCGGACACCGTCTCTCCGGACGCCGCGCCCGCGGCCGGCACCCCCGCCGCCTCGTGGCCGCAGAGCCCGCCCGGCCACCAGCCCCCTCCGGCCGGCCCCGGCGGTCCCAATCCCTTCGGCCCGCAGCAGCCCGGTGGTCCCGGCTGGAACCCGCAGCAGCCGGGCGGTCCGTGGAACACCCCGCCCGGCGGTCCGGGCGGCCCCGGCCGCCCTCCCGGGCGCCGCCACAACCCGCTCGTGGCCTGCCTGATCTGGGTCGGCATCTGCTGCACCTGCCAGGCCTGCTGCCGCGACGAATTCACCGACCCCTGCACCGGTCAGCAGCGCCAGGGCTGCTGCAACAACTGCGACTGCGACCCCGGCTGCTGCGAATGTTGCAGCTGCTGCGGCGAGGGCGACGGTTGCGACTGCGGTTGCGACTGCGGCTGCTGACGGTCGACCAGGTCCGCCCCCGTCGCGTGGCGAGGGCGGACCCACGACTCACACCCCGACAGACTCCAGCCGCACGATCACAGACTTCGACGTCGGCGTGTTGCTGACCTCGGCCGTACTGTCCAGCGGCACCAGCACGTTCGTCTCCGGGAAGTACGCCGCCGCGCACCCGCGCGCGGTCGGGTACGCCACCACCCGGAACCCGGGGGCCCGCCGCTCCACACCGTCCGACCACTCGCTCACCAGGTCGACCGTCGCCTCGTCCGCGACGCCCAGTTCCGCCAGGTCCGCCGGATGCACGAACACCACGCGCCGCCCCGCCTTGATGCCCCGGTAGCGGTCGTCCAGGCCGTAGATGGTGGTGTTGTACTGGTCGTGCGACCGCACCGTCTGGAGGATCAGCCGCCCGGACGGCACCTGCAACACCTCCAGGGCGTTCACCGTGAAGTTGGCCTTGCCCGTCGCCGTCGGGAAGCGCCGTTCGTCGCGCGGCCCGTGCGGCAGCACGAAGCCGCCCGGCACGCGGACCCGCCGGTTGAAGTCCGCGAACCCCGGGACCACCCGCTCGATGCGGTCCCGGATCAGGTCGTAGTCGTCGCGGAACTCCCGCCACGGCACCGCCACCCGGTCGCCGAGAACGCGTTCGGCCAGCCCGCACACGATCGCGACCTCGGAGAGCAGTTCGCGGGACGCGGGCGCGAGCCGCCCCGTCGACGCGTGGACCGCGCTCATCGAGTCCTCGACGGTCACGAACTGCGCGCCGCCCGCCTGCACATCGGCCTCGGTACGCCCCAGGCACGGCAGGATCAGCGCCCGCCGCCCCGGCACCGCGTGCGAGCGGTTCAGCTTCGTCGACACCTGCACCGTCAGCGCCGTGCCGCGCAGCGCGGCCTCCGTCGCGGCCGTGTCGGGCGTCGCCGCCACGAAGTTGCCGCCCACCGCCATGAAGACCTTGACGCGGCCGTCGCGCATCGCCCGGATCGTGTCCACCACGTCGTGCCCGTGCTCGCGCGGCGGCGCGAAGCCGAACTCGGCCTCCAGCGCGTCCAGGAAGGCCGCCGACGGCTTCTCGTAGATGCCCATCGTGCGGTCGCCCTGCACGTTGCTGTGCCCGCGTACCGGACACACCCCGGCTCCCGGGCGTCCGATGTTGCCGCGCAGCAGAAGGAAGTTGACGACCTCGCGGATGGTCGGCACCGAATTGCGGTGCTGCGTCAGGCCCATGGCCCAGCACACGATCACCCGCCGGGACTTCAGCACCTGCTCGTGGATCCGCTCGATCTGCGCCCGGGGGAGACCGGTCGCCGCCAGCACGGTGTCCCAGTCGGTGCCGCGCACGTCCTCGGCGAACCCGTCGAACCCGGCGCAGTGTTCGTCGATGAACGCGCGGTCGAGCACGGTGCCCGGCGCGGCGTCCTCCGCCTCCAGGAGCAATCGATTCAGCGCACGGAACAGCGCGAGGTCGCCGTTGACCCGGATCTGCGCGAACTCGTCGGCCAGCGGCGTGCCGTGGCCCGCGATGCCGTTCGGCCGCTGCGGGTTCTTGAACCGCATGAGCCCCGCCTCGGGCAGCGGGTTGACGGCCACGATGTGCGCGCCGGCGCGCTTGGCCTTCTCCAGCGCGGACAGCATGCGCGGGTGGTTGGTCCCCGGGTTCTGGCCCACCACCAGGATCAGGTCCGCCCGGTGCATGTCCTCCAGGGACACACTGCCCTTGCCGATGCCGATCGTCTCGCTCAGCGCCGAACCACTCGACTCGTGGCACATGTTCGAGCAGTCGGGGAGGTTGTTGGTGCCGAACGCCCGGACGAACAACTGGTAGGCGAACGCCGCCTCGTTGCTGGTCCGCCCCGACGTGTAGAAGGCCGCCTCGTCCGGCGAACCGAGCGCCGCCAGTTCCTCCGCGATGATCCCGAACGCCTCGTCCCACCCCACCGGCGCGTAGTGCGAGGCCCCGTCCGCCAGGTACATCGGGTGGGTGAGCCGCCCCTGCTGCCCCAGCCAGAAGTCGGTGCGCTCCGCCAGCGACGCGACCGAGTGCGCCGCGAAGAACTCCGGCGGCACCCGCCGCAGCGTCGCCTCCTCGGCGACGGCCTTCGCGCCGTTCTCGCAGTACTCGCCGATCGGGCTGCGGTGCTCGCCCTCGGGCCACGCGCAGCCCGGGCAGTCGAAGCCGTCCTTCTGGTTCACCTTGAGGAGGGTGAGCGCGCTGCGGCGTACGCCCATCTCGCGGCCGGCGTGCTTGAGCGAGGCCAGGACCGCGGGCACGCCCGCGGCGTACCGCTTCGGCGCCCCCACCGTCATACCGCTGTCGTCGACGTCTGCGACCGGTGGTTTGCCGACCATGTCCTCGCCTGCCTTTCGTGCCGATGCCGAGTACACGGTACGCCCGCCGCTACCCGGCGCCGAGCGCACGCTCCCCCTGCGACACGGTGTCCAGACTCTCGGTCAGCAGGCGCCCGGGCGCGACACCCAGGTCCAGCGTCAACCGGCTGGTCGTCGCGCGCACCATCGCCGACGAGCCGCTGATGAACACGTCGTGGTCGTGCCAGGTGCCGTAGCGGGCGATGATGTCCGGCAGCGTGCCGCGGGCGCCGTCGAACGAGTGCTCGTCCGAGACGGTCGGCACCACGTGCAGCCACGAGTACATCTCGGACATGAGCGCGAGCGAGCGTACGTCGTACAGCTCCGAGCTGTGCCGCGCGCCGATGAACACGTAGGCCTGATGCGCGAGCTGACGCTGCGCCATGTGCTCGACCAGCGCCTTGATCGGGGCGAGGCCGGTGCCGCCCGCGATGCACAGCGCCCGGCGCAGCGACTCGCCGCGCATGACCAGCGCGCCGCGCGCGGGCCCGAGGCGTATGTGGTCGCCGACGTGGGCGCGGTGCACGAGGGCCTGGCTGACCCAGCCGGCCGGGAGCGCGCGCACGTGCAGTTCGAGCAGGCCGTCGGCGCGCGGCGCGTTGGCTATCGAGTAGTGCCGCCACACGCGCGGCCACCAGGGCGTCTCGACGGTGACGTGCTGGCCGGGGCGGTAGGGGAGGGGCCGGTCGGGGGCCACGGTGATGATCGCGATGTCCGGGCCGCGGTGCTCGTGGGCCACGATGCGCGCGTCCCACCAGGGCGGCGACGCGGCCGCGTCCTGCTCGGCGGCGTCGATCATGACGCCGGCCGCCCACCCGTACAACGCCGTCCACGCGTCGCGCGTCGGGGCGTTCCAGCGGTCGCCGGAGTACCGGGCGAGCGCGCCGATGAGGGCACCGCCGACCGCCGCGTAGTGCTCGGGAAGCACGCCGTACTTGCGGTGGTCGCGGCCGAGCTGGCGCAGGAACTCGCGGTGCGCCTCGGGGTCGTGCGCACCGGTGCCGAGGCGCAGCAGCGCGGCGAGGAGGCGGTCCCGCTGCGCGTCCATCATCGGCGGGAACATCGCGCGCAGGTCGGGACGGTCGATGAACAGCAGGGCGTAGAAGTGCGACACCAGGTCGTCGGCCATCGGCGCCACGGCGGCCAGGCTCTCCTGGATGAGCCGGGGGCCGAGCGGGTCGCCGGACCCGGGCGGAAGCGCGGGCGGGAGTGCGGGCGGGAGCGCGGGCGGCGGCGGGATCGGCCCGGGTACCGGCGCGGGCGCCTGGTCGGCAGGCGGAACGTCGGCGGGCCAGTACTGCGCCTGATTGCTGTTCATATATCGCACCCGGACAACCTGAGCATGGCGGAACGCACCCTCATGGACTCGGAGCGTGACCGGCCGGGGGCGGGCTGATGCGCGTCGCCGGGCGCCGGTCGCGAGGACGGAGCCTCATGAACGTAGGGCGCACAGGGGTGCACGGTGCCCGGGTTCGGGCGAAGTGGATCGCGGGGGGACAAGCGCGGCGTAACGTGGAGCAGTTGCCTGCGAGGTTCGTGGGGCGCACGCGACGCTGTGCGGCTGCGTGGTCCCACGCAGCCGCGATGCGCCGCTACGGCTCAGCCCGCGTCGCTCGATTCGAGGACGAAGACGGGGATCTGCCGGTCGGTCTTCTTCTGGTAGTCGGCGTAGTCGGGGTACGCCGCGACCGCGCGCTCCCACCACACCGCCTTCTCGTCCCCGGTGACCTCACGCGCCGTCATGTCGCGGCGCTCCGGGCCGTCTTGCAGCTCGACCTGGGGGTCGGCGACGACGTTGTGGTACCAGAGCGGGTGCTTGGGCGCGCCGCCGAGCGACGCCACCACGGCGTACGCGCCGTCGTGTTCGACCCGCATGACCGGTGACTTGCGCAGCTTGCCGCTCTTGGCGCCGCGCGTGGTCAGCACGACGACGCGCATGCCCCTTATGGTCGTGCCCTTGGTACCACCGGAGCTCTCGTACTGCTGCACCTGGTCGCGCACCCATTTGGTCGGGCTCGGCTCGTACTCGCCGGTAAGCGGCATGGTGTTGCCCCTTCCTGTCGGTGGCTCCAGGTCTACCACCGGGGACCCGGTGCGTCCCACGAGCCGCTCCGCGCACACGCCCGAACGGGGGTGCCGCACCTTCGTGCGGGTCACCCCGTCGTACGGCCGAACTCCGCCGCCACCAGCTGGTTCGCACTCGCCGCCGCCGCTGCGGCGTCCGTCCCGGCGAGCACCGCGCGCCCGAACTCCAGCACGGGCCGCTCCGACCACCCCGGTGCGGTCGGGTACGCGTGGCCCGACGTACGCGCCGCGGCCGCCCCGGCGCGCAGCATCGGGTTGGGCCCGAAGACCGCCTGCTCGGGCACGGTGCGCGGGGAGAGGGCGCCCGCCGTCCGGGTGACCTGGTCGCGCCACGGGTCCGTCGCGAGAAGCGCCAGCAGTTCCACGGCCGCCGGAACGTCGCGGCACTTGGACGACACCACGAGTGCGGTGCCCTGGACGCCCACCGACCCGGGCGCACTCGCGTTGCGCCCCGGCATCGCGAACGCGTTGAGCTGTTGCGCCAGCCCCGGGTCCGCCGCCAGCGCGGCCGGGTGCAGTGAGGCCGAGCCGACGACGGAGGCGGCCCGCCCGCGGGCGAACAGCTCGCCCACGTTGAGACCGTCCTCGGTCAAGTCCTGGGCCTCCGGGGCGTATTGCTGCAACCGGCGGAAGAACCGGACGCCGTCGATCGACTCGGGGAGGTTGAAGTTGCCCAGCCACGCGTTCCCGTCCTGCACCGCCAGCATGCCTCCCGAGCCCCAGATCAGGGACGCGAGGACATGCCACGAACGGCCCGGCAGCCAGAGCGGGCGGAAGGTGGCGTCGGCGGCGAAGTGCGTACGCAACTGTTCGAGGCCGTCGACCCATTGCGCGCGGGTACTCGGGACCGCGACACCGGCCTCCGCGAACATCCCCTGGTGGAACAGCACGGCGGGAGCCGAAGCGGTCAGCGGCAGTCCCAGCAAGCGTTCGTCGACGTTGACCGCGGACTGGATCGCCGGCAACCAGGCGTCGGTGTCGAAGCGGTCCTGGGACTGGGTCAGGTCGACGATGCGGCCGGCCGCGTGGTGGGCAGCCAACGACAGGATGTCGACCTCGAACACGTCGGGCGCGGTGTCCGCGGCGTTGCCGAGTTCGGAGACGAGAGCCTGCGCGTAACCGGCGGGCTCCTTCAACTCCGCCGCAAGGCGCAGACGTCCGTCGGCCCCGCGCAACGCCTCCGAGAGTTCCTGGACCTGACCGGTTGTCACCGACCCCTGCCGGAACCACACGCGAAGCGGGGCGGCCTGCGGCGGCGGCGCGGCGGGTGCGGGCGGGGCGGCGACAGGTTCGGTGCGTACGGGCTTCTTGCCGCCACTGTCACCCCACAGCACGGCGCCGGTTGCCGCACCCGCGAGCACGGACGCGCCTCCGGCGACCCAGGCGAGAAAGCGGCGACGTTCGGCGTTGGCCTCCGAACGTCGTTGTGAGGCCTCCGAGTTCGCGGGCGCGGTGGCGGTCGGGGAGGTGGCCTTCTCGGATGCGGAGTCGGGCCGCGGGGCGCCTGCGGGCTGCGGACGCGAGCCGTTCGGCCCAGGCTGCCCGTTCGGCCCGGCCGGTCGGTCGTGGGTGCGCTCGCGGCTCCGGTCGTCCTTGCGGCCGCCGCGGCCGTGCGTGCGGTCCCGGTCGTCGCCGGGGCGGCCCGGGTGGCCGGTGGACGGGCGGCGCGTGCCGCGGGGGCCTTCGCGCGGCACCTCGTGCGGTTCGCCACGTTGCCCGTCGCGTTGCCCGTCGCGCGGTCCGGTGCGCCGGCCGTCGTGCTGTCCGGTGCGGCTTCGGCGTACGGTTCCCGCGGGCTTCCCGGGGAGGTCGGTGACGCCGGGCGGCGCGGAGACCGAGGCGCGGGGCGGCAACGGCTCGTCGTCGTCCACGAGTTCGGCCTCGACGATCTCGGCTTCGATGATCTCGTCGGCGAGGAGGCCGGTCTCGACAGTGATGACGGGGCCGACAGGGCCGACGGGCTCGGGCCGCGCCACGGACTCGGGCTGCGGCGCGGGTTCGGGTTCGGGGGCGGAGTCGGGAGCCGAGGCGGGCACGGGTGACGCGGCGGACTCGGCAGTCCGCGGAGCGGCGACCGCCGGTGCCGACGATTGGGCGGCGCCTTCGTCCGGTCGCGGCTTGGGGGCGTCCGACGCGGCATCCGAGGCCGTGGGCGGCGTGGGGGCGCCGGGCCTGGTGAAGCGCCCGGCGCCAGGGCCTCCGACCGATTGGCCCGGCACTGCTGCCGTACTGGACGCCTCCTCCCGGTGAGGTCCGGAAACACCGTTGACCGGCGGCTGGTTCGCGGTGTCGCGCTCTGACGCGTGGTTCCCGGAGGCGCCGTTCTGCCCGGAGTGCGCATCGGATCGCGGTGTTCCGGACGCAGGGGCGACAGGCGCCGGCCGCGAAGGCGCGGTGGCGTTCGTGGCCGCGGGCTGCGGCGCCTCCGTGGCCGCGGCTCCTTGAGCGGCGTTGAACGTACCCAGCCCCGGGCCGCCGACGACCACCGCATCGGGGGCCGCCTCCCCGCCCGACGCGGGCTGTTGCGGCGTCGTCCGCCGAGCACGGGAAGGCCCGATTCGCGTGGAGGCGCCGGGACCGCGCGGGATCGGCATCGGGAACCGCCGCGGCGGCTCGGCCGGTTCGCCCGCCGACGAGGAGGCGGCCACCTCGGCGGGGGCACTCGTGTCAGGCGCGTCAGCCGCGGCGGGATCGGCCGCGGTCGCAGGCGTTGCCGTCGGCGGAGCCACCTCGGCCGCAGCGGGGGTAGCGGTCGGGGCATGCAGAGCAGCACCGGGCCCGCCGATCATCCTGGGCTCCGGGGCCGGGGGGAGATCCCGGTTCGCGTCCCGGAACGGGCGTGCGCCGGGTGGCACGGCCGGTTGCGCGGGCCCCGTCGGCGGCATGCCCGGCGGCGGGGCCGTCGTGGCAACAGGTGTTGCAGCCACTGGTGTTCGGGAGGCTCCCGCCGACTGCGCGTTCGGCTGAGTCATCGACTGAGCCGTCGACCGAGTCATCTGCGGCGGCGGCGCCGCGGCCGGGTGCTCGCGCTGCGCCGGTGGACCGGGCGGCGTACGCGGCACCATCGTCGGCCCCGTCCCCGGCGTCGCCGCCCCCGAGTGCGCCCACACCGTGGCCGCGCGTTGCGCGACCTCCGCCGCGATGCCGTGCGGCAGCCAGCCGGGTCCGTCCAGTTCGCTCGCCGTGGCCGCGTGCACCTGCGCCGGAGTGGGCCGGTCCTCCGGGGCCTTGGCCAGGCACGCGGCGGCCAACTCGCGCAGCCACGACGGCAGGACGCGGAGCTCGGGGATCCCGTACAACACCCGCTCGGTCACCCCCGGCGAGGTGTCGGCGCCGAACGGGCCGGTGCCGGTGGCCGCGTGGACGATGACGCAGCCGAGCGAGAACACGTCGGCCGCGGCGCCGACCGGACGGCCGTCGAGTTGCTCGGGTGCGCGGAAGCCGGGGGAGGGCAGCACCGTGCCGACGACGACCCCGGCCTCGGTGACCGAGGGGCCGTCCGGGCTGCGGGCCACCCCGAGGTCGACCACGCGGGGCCCGTCCGGGGCCAGCGAGACCTGGGTGGGTCCGAGGCGCCCGTGCACGAGGCCGGCGCCGTGCAGTTCTTCGAGCGCGGCGGCGAGCCCGGCGGCGAGGGTGCGGACCGTACGCGCCGGGAGCGGGCCGTACTTCGCGACGGCCTCGCCGAGGCCCGGCCCCGGCGTGTACGCGGTGGCGAGCCACAGCACCGGCCCGTCCGAGCACGCGTCCAGCACGGGCACGGTGTAGGGGCACGCGACGCGTTCGGCCGCCGCGACGTCGTGGGCGAAGCGCATGCGGAACGCCGGGTCGCGCGCCGGGACGGGGCGTACGGCCTTGAGTACGATCGGGCGGCCTTCGGGGGTCGCGCCGAGGAAGACCTGGGCGGTCGCGCCCTCTCCGAGCACGGCCACCAGTCGGTGGCCGCCGATCTGCCGCGGATCGTCCTTGTGCAGCGGCCGCATCGCACTCCCTCACTCGGCCCGGGCGGCGGCGCGGCACGCCGTTGCCCCACACGGGCCACCTCGTGGGAACGGTGGCCGGTACCAGGCCGAGATGTCCGCCCCACCGGACGGGGACGCAGTCTGCCAGAAGTCGGGCGGCCGTTTTGGCGCATCCCCAACGACCCCTTGGTCAACGCCTGCTGACGGTCCGTCGTACGGGCCGGTAGCTCCGCTGACCGGTGCGGGCGTGTCGCGCGGCTTCCCGGGGTCGTCACGGCGCGCGCACGCCGCACCACCGCACGGGACGGATGTGCCCTGCGTCACGCACGTGACGGCACGGCACATCCGTCCGAAATCAGCGGGCTCTCGGCAGTCCGAGACGGTGCTCCGCGATGTTGTTGCGCTGGATCTCGCTCGTGCCGCCGTAGATGGTGGTCACCGGCGCGTCGCGCGCCGCGAGGTCGACGAACCCCCAGTCCTCGCCTGCCCCGTGCGTGGGGGAGAGCAGGCCGACCGCGCCCGCCATCTCCTGGCAGGCCTCCGCGGCGCGGTTGTACGCCTCGCTCGCGAACAGCTTCGCCACCGAGCCCTCGGTGGTCGGCAGCCGGCCCTGGCTGGCGAGCAGCGCCGGGCGTACCGCGAGCAGCGCGGTGATCTCGTTGTCCACCGCGATGCGCGCCAGGCGCCGCCGCACTCCCGGATCGTCGATCAGGCGGGTGCCGTCGGACCGTTCGGCGGTGCGCGCCCACTCCGCGAAGCGGCGCAGCAGGGTCACGCCCTGGTTCATGTTGCCGAACACGCCGCGCTCGTACGCGAGGGCGACCTTCATGACGTTCCAGCCGCCGTCGACCTCGCCGAGCCGCCACCGGTCGGGCACCCGGACATCGGTGAAGTACGTGATGTTCGTGCGGTCGCCGCCCATCGTGTCGACGGCCTGGAACTCGATGCCCGGCAGGTCCATCGGGAGCAGGAACATCGTGAGGCCGCGGTGCTTGGGCAGGTCCGGGTCGGTGCGCGTGAGCAGGATGACGTACCCGGCCTCGTGCACCAGCGTGGTGAACATCTTCTGCCCGTTGACCAGCCACACCGGTTCGTCGCCGGGGTGGCCGGGGATGCGCTCGGCGCGCGTCGCCGCCGCGGCGACGTCGGAGCCGGACCCGGGCTCGGAGTAGCCGAGCGCGGCGATGGCCTCGCCGCTGTGGAAGCGCGGCAGCACCTCGCTGATGTGGAAGTCGCTGCCGATCTGCTCGATGACCCCGGCCACCAGCATGGCGTTGGCGAGCCCGTAGAAGGGGGCGCCGGCCAGGCCCATCTCGTCGAACAGCACGTACAGTTCGAGCGGATCGCGCCCGCCCTCGCGTCCGTCGCCGGCCATGCCCTCGGCGATGATGCCGGTGGCGGCGAGCGCGCGGTGGAACTCCCAGTCGTGGAAGGTGCCGGTGCGGTGGGCGCGTTCGACCATCTCGGGGGTGAGGTGGTCGGCGACGAAGCGGCGGATCGAGGTGCGGAACTCCTCGACGGACGGCTTGGGTGCGAAGTCCATCAGTGCGTCTCCTCCGTGCCCGACGTGCCCGACGTGCCCGACGTGGCGCCGTCGGCCGCGCTTGCGGCGCCGACCGGGCCGAACAGCCGGTCCGCCAGCGCCAGATACTCCTCGTCGGGATCGCCGAGCACCAGCGGCCACCCGCGCGCCCGGCGGTAGTGGAGCTGGATGTCGTACTCCAGCGTCACGCCGTAACCGCCGTGGTAGTGCAGTGCGCGGTACGTCGTATTGCGTGCCACGTCCGTCGCGGCGAGGAACGCCATGGACGTCAGACGGGCCGCCTCGTCGGCGTCGCCTTCGTCGTCGGTCCACGCGGCCCGCGCGGTGAGCAGGCCGACGCCGTCCAACGGCGCGACCAGGTCGGCGAGTCCCTGCTGCACGGCCTGGAACGCGGCGATGGGCCGGTCGAACTGGCGTCGCTCCAGGGTGTAGGCGATACCGATCTCCAGCGCGCGCGTCGCGACGCCGGTCAGCGCCGCGGCGATGCCGAGCTGCCAGTCCGTACGCATGCGCGCGTGCAGGGCGTGCGCCTCGCCGCCGCTCGCGAGCACGACACGCTCCGCGACCGCGCCGTCGCGCAGCGACCGGTCGGCGAGCGGCGCGCACGCGTGGTTCGGGGGTGCCGTCATCGGGGCGTCCGAGCGCACCGCGACCAGGTCGTCCCCGTCGAGGCCCACGACCGCGTCCGCGACCGCGCCGCCCGGCACCAGCCGCGCGACGCCGTCCACCGCGGGATGCAGCGCGGGCACCGCGACGAGGTTGCCCTCGACCGCGTCGGCGAACCACCCGACCGCGCTGCCGGCCGCGGTACGCGCCAGCGCGCGCGTCGCGGCGAGGTGCTCCGCGAGCGGCACCGGCGCGAGCGCCTTCCCGGCCTCGCCCATCAGCAGGACGAGGTCGACCGCGGTCGCACCGCCGCCGCCCAGCTTCTCCGGCACGCCCATGCCCGGGGCGCCCGTCTCGCGCAGCCGGGCCCACAGCGCGGGGGCGTGCCCCAGGGGTTCGGCCTCGCGTACGACTGTTACGGGACAGCGGTCCGCGAAGAACCTCGCGAAGGCGTCCCGGACCGTCTTCTGGTCCTCCGTCAGTTCCAAGTCCACCTTGGCACCGTAGCGGCCGCCCCCATCGATTGACATGGTCAAACAGGCCGTGACGTGCACCGCATCGGTCTGACAAGATCTCGATCTCGTGACATTACTCGCCGGTAGGTGACCGCGTGGGCTCCGGCTGACAAGATCGACGGCGCGAGTGACAATCCGGAGAAACAGCACTCACACGGAGGCCGGATCCGGTCGGTGAACCCGGCCCGGGTCACGCTCGGCCCCGGTGGGTGAAGGGAGATCGGCTGTGCGTACGTTCCGCCGCGTGGCGTTGGCACTGGTGCTTCTGCTGGGGATCGGCTTGATCGTCTTCCCCCTTGCGGACGGCCTGCCCAAGAAGACCCAGGGCGTCGACAACGTCCAGGACACCTTCCGCGACGCGATGTCCAAAGAAGGGCTCAAGACCAGCCGCGAGGACCTGGTCACGATGCAGCTCATGCTGGAGCAGCTGCAGGACGAGACCCTGCCCGCGCTCGGCGCGCGCATCAACATGAACCCCCAGCAGACCGAGCAGTTCCTCGGCGCGCGCTTCAACAAGGTCGGTGCGGGCCTGGCGCAGGTCGACGAGATCATGCCGCGCTTCGACCACCTGGTCCTGGTGATGGAGCAGCAGGGCCAGAATTTCCGCGAGGCCGACGAGATCCCCACGTCTCACCTGCCCAACACCGCGGTGACCTACCTGTTCCTGATCCCCGGCGTCATCCTCACGGTGGTGGGTGCCGCGGGCCTCTTCTTCTCGTTCCGCCGTCCCGGCCGCTCGGTGGTTCCGACCGTCGCGCTCGGCGTCGCCGTCGCGATGGGCGCGATCATCGTGGCCGGCACCCTGGTCACCGACCAGATCGGCAAGACCCAGTCGGCCGAGAAGATGTTCGACGCGTTCCGCGAGAGCTTCACGGAGCAGGGCTACGAGCGGGCGCGCACCGACCTGGACGTGCTCGAGGGCATGGCCACGCAGATGCAGACCGAGGTCATCCCGTTCCTGGCCGCGACCGCGCAGCAGACCCCCGAGCAGTACACCGCGGGTCTCGCGTCGCAGTACCAGGACCTGGGCAAGGGCCTCGCTCAGCTGCCGCGCATCCTGGGCCGCTTCGACGGCATGGTCGAGGACATCGGCCACAACATCGAGAGCTTCAAGGACGCCGACAGCATCCCGACCGCGGACACCCCGGTCAGCCAGGTGCCGTGGTACCTGATGATCCCGGGCATCGGCCTCATCGTCATCGCGGGTGCGGCGCTGCTGCCGCTCGGTCGCAAGGACGGCGGCGCGCCGTCGGTCTCGCCGACCGCGGACACTCCTGCCGGGGCGTCGCCCGTCGGCTCGTCCCCGCGCGCCTGACGCCGGCGCCTTGACCCTGTCGCCGCGCCACTGACGTACCGCTGACGCACCCCCTGCCGACGTCTCGGCAGGGGGTGCCGAAGCGTCGTACGCGGCCCTCGGCGGCCCGTACGGCCCCTCGCACCACCGCTCCGAGACCCGGGCGGCCCCGCGCACCTCGCGGGGCCGCCCGGTCGCGTTTGCGGGCTCTGCGCCGGCGCTCACGGCGGCTCCTGCCGCGACCCGGCGGCGACCGGTGCGCCGGCTCCTACGTTGACTACGTCCTGTAGGCGCGGAGCGTTGGCCGGTCCTCGCCGGACGGACAGTGTCCGGTGGGGCACCCGTGGCGGGGTGTGACCCACGACACGATCAACAAAACGGAAATGTCGCTCGAAATCATGCCGCTTTGCCGCGTGCACCCATACGATGCACGTGCATCCGAGGCATGCAGCTGCATAAATCGAGACTGCACGTGCATCTGGTCTTGCACACGCCGTGAGCATCGCCATAATGAACAGGGTGCACGCGCGATCGGTAAGCGCGCGGATACGCGTCGGCGGGCCGGTTCGATTCGCGGGAGGCAAGACGGTGGTCGCAACGTCCCACCGCTGCATCGGAGCGGGCCCGGTGCGCTTAGGAGAGGCGCGGGGGTCGCGCCGAGGTCGGCTGCCCGCCCGGAGGTGCACATGACCGCCGTCAGCGCCGCGGGATTCTCCGTGGCCACCCTTTTCCGCATGGACATGCCGGGTGGGGACTCCCCGGCGTCCGAGGGCGGAGCCGTCACCGACATCGCCGTGCGGGCCCTGGGCCCGCGCCGCGAATCGGTCAAGGCGGCGCGAGATTTCGCCGCGGACACGCTGGCACGCTGGGGAGCCGCCCAGTTGTCCGACGATCTCGCGCTCGTGGTGTCCGAGCTGGTCACCAACGCCTTGTGCCACGGTGTCGACGCCGGGTCCGGCGACGGGGACCACCCCGGCGCCGGCACCGTCGGACACCCGGTGCAACTGGCTTTGCTGCGCAAGGGGATGCGCGTGATGTGCGCGGTCCAGGACCCCGGCGAGGGGCTGCCGGCCCCCCGGGATCCGGGCGACGGCGCCGAGACCGGGCGCGGCCTGCATATCGTCGAATGCTTCAGCAGTTCGTGGGGCTGGTTTCCGCTGACCGGAGTCGCGGGACGGACCGGGAAAGTGGTCTGGGCGATGTTCCGGATACCCGGGCAATAGCCGGGGAAATTTGACGCGAGTTAGGGAAGTACGGCAACCCGCCGTGCTTCCCGTGCGTATACGGGTGATCGCGAACGGCGTTCACTGTGCTATTTCTCATTCTCTTCTCCGGAAACTCGGCGGGTGCCGTCCGGCACTGCGCCACGGAATGTCCGGAATTTTCCGCCCGGCTTGGGCGATTTGCTGTCCCATGATCGTTGTGAACTATTTCCGCCGCATCGTGCGCTCATTTCTTAAGCCATTCTTAGGTGCCCCCTGTAATGCTTCTTATAGGGCGTCCCGAGCTTGTGTGGCGAAGTGTGGGCGTGCGCTATCATCACTTCCGTACGCTGCATTTGCATGGTCAGATGCACGTGCAGATACAAGTGGCAGGGACACGGCGAACGGTGTCGGGAACGGCGGGAGCCTCCCGTACGGTCGGCTCCGGGCGCGACGAACGGCACAGGTCGTACCACCGGGGGTGGGCAATCGTCGCCGGTTCGCCCGGCAAGAGGTCCAGGAGACATGTCATGCACGGAACGCACAACGGGATGCCGGCCGGGTCTCTGCACGGGGTTACGTGGCAGAAGAGTCGGCGCAGCAACTCGCAGGGCAACTGCGTCGAGATGGCCGCGTTGCCCGACGGAGACATAGCCGTGCGCAACTCGCGGTTCCCGGAAGGGCCCGCCCTCATCTACACCCGCGCCGAGATCGTGGCCCTCATCCTGGGCGCGAAGGACGGCGACTTCGACAACCTCATCGCCTGACCGCGGCCGGGCCGCCGCGCGGGCGCGTGCCTGTCCGGCACGGGACCCGCGGGTCGCAGCCCCGCGGAGCGGGGTGAGGGGACAACGCAGACGGGCCGCACCGGGTGACCGGCGCGGCCCGTACTGTCAGGTCTCCTTGAGGATCCTGGCGAGCAGGTCCACACTTCGGTCCGGCGGCAGGCCGTCGACGCTGAGCCGCTCCATCACCTCGGTGTACTGGTCGACGTCGTCGCGCTTGTCGAGGTACAGCGCACTCGTCAACTGTTCGAGGTAGACGACGTCCGGCAGGTCCGGCTCGGGGAAGCGCAGCAGCGTGAAGGGCCCGCCCTCCGCCGCATGCGCGCCGAACCGGAACGGCATGACCTGGATCGTCACGTGTGGATGCGCCGCGGCGTCGATCAAGTGCTGGATCTGACCGCGCATCACGTCGCGACCGCCTATCGGGCGGCGCAGCGCGGCCTCGTCGAGCACCGCCCACAGCCGGGGCGGCCGGTCGCGGCCGAGGATCAGCTGGCGCTGCGTCCGCAGGCCCACGCGGCGCTCGACCTCGGGCGCCGATGCGTTCGGCTGGCCGGCGACAATGACCGCCCGCGCATAGTCCGCCGTCTGCAACAGGCCCGGGACGAATTGCACTTCGTAGGTGCGGATGACCGACGCCGCCTCTTCCAGGCCGACATACACCTGGAACCAGCTCGGCAGGATGTCGCCGTAACTGTGCCACCAGCCCGTGGCGTTCGCCTCCCGGGTAAGGTTCAGCAGAGCCTCACGCTCCGTCTCGTCCGTCACGCCGTACATCGTCAGCAGGTCCGCGACGTCGCGGTCTTTGAAGCTGACACGGCCCAGCTCCATTCGACTGATCTTCGATTCGGAGGCCCGGATCTCGTACCCCGCGTCCTCCCGCGAAATGCCTTGGCCCTCGCGGAGACGACGAAGTTGGGAGCCGAGGAGAATACGGCGAACCGTCGAGCCGCTCCCCGGCTGCGCTGTGGGCATACGTCCTACCTCCGGCAGAATGGACCAGCGCATAGTATGACAGCGCCATCTCGCGTGTCCCCGAAACGCGGGATCAACGGTTGCTTCACGCCATCTTGCTACGTACCGCGATCACCGTGAAGGATCATCGACCTGACGGTGTGTCGGACCCTGGACACGCGGTGTCGGATAGTGAGACCCGCGAAGGCGCCCGAAGGTTGTGCCGCATACGGCAACAGCCCCGCCAAGCCACCCCACCGCCTCACCACGATCCCCCAACCCCGGGCCCGTGTACGGCGTGTCGGACCTTCGCCGTACGTTGCGGGCATGTCGTCCAGCGTTCATTCTTTCACGTATCTGCGCTCTTCCGCACTTCTCGCCGGTGAGGGCGCACCGCAGCTGTCCCTGGAGACGTGCGGCGGGCTCACTTCACACGGACTCTCGCCGTTCCCGCGCTTCTTCGCCGGATTCCTCACCGCGCCCGAAGCCGCGGCAGGCGGCCTTCTCGCGGTCGCCGACGTCGCCGCGACGCGCTACTACCAACCGCAGAACCGCGCTTCGCTCGATCCGGTCGTCACCGGCAACGGAGACCGGCTGCGCTTCGAGTCGTTCAGCGGCTGCGGCGGCGTGTACGCGCGCCTCGACGTCCTGCCCGACGGCATCGACGGCGAAATGCTCGGCACCGGCACCACGAACGTCGACGTGAACGCGCCGCTGCGGGAGGCACTTGCGATGGTCGGCGGCTCCGACCCGCTGCACGTGTCCGTCGGGCCGGACGACGTCACCGTCACCACCTTCGACGGGCCGGTCGTGGAGAAGAAGGTCCCGCTGCCCGACCGCTGGCTGCGCGGGTTCGCCGAAGTGCAGGTGCTGGCGTCCCGATTCGACCTGCGCGCCGAGCTCACCGCGGTGGAGGCGGTGCGCTTCCTGCGCTCGCTCCCCAAGAACAACCGCCAGGTGCTGTGGGTGCGTCCGGCCGGCCGCACACTGCGTGCCGCCGCCGGGCCCGCCGCCGGAGCGGTGTGCCTGGCCGGCCCCGACCGGCTGCGCGCCCTCGCCCGCATCCTCCGGCACGCCAAGGCGCTGCGTGTGTACGGCCCGTCCGTCACGCCGGGCAGCCCGGCCGTCGCCTCCGCCTGGGAGGTCGAACTCCCCGGCATGCGGCTGACCCTGACGGTCTCGCCGGACGCCGCGCGCGGCTTCTCCGGCGAGGGCGCGGTACTCGACGCGCTGGCCACCGACCAGGCGGCCGAGGACGCCGACCTCGTGTCGGCCCTGCTCGCCTGGGAGCCGCGCGTCGAGGTCGGCGACCTCGCGCGCGACGCGGGCCTCGACACGGACCGGGTGCGGGCCGCCCTGGTACGCCTCGGGACGTCCGGAAGGATCGGCTACGACGTCGCGGAGGCGGCATACTTCCATCGCGAACTCCCCTACGACACGGGCCGCGTCGAGCGTATGAACCCGCGGCTCCGCGATGCGCACGCACTCGTCGACGGCGGGTCCGTGACGGTCGACGGCGACAAGGCGCAGGTGCGCAGCAGGGAGACGACGTACCAGGTGCGCATCGCGGGCGACGGCACGTGCACGTGCGAGTGGTGGGCCAAGCACCGCGGCGGGCGCGGCCCGTGCAAGCACGTGCTGGCGACACAGATCGTGGTCCGGCGGGCCACGACAGGCGCCGGCGGCACGCGAGCGACCACGGCCGGCACCGCCGCGGCGGCGGCCGTGACGACGGGAACGGAGGCAGGACGGTGACGGTGCCTACCTGGGCGGACGTCCGGCAGACCCTCAAGAAGAAGGGCGGACGCCCGGCGCTCCCGGCCCTGTTCGAGGGACTTACCGAGGCCGAGCGGCGCACGCTGGTCCCGGAGTTGAAGGCCGCCCTGAAGGCCCGGGGCGGGCGGTGGGGCGACGACTCGGTGGTGGCACCGCTGCGGATCGCCGGTGCCGCGTGCATCGGCGGCGCCGCGGGAGTCAGCCAGTGGCTGGCGCGGCGCGACCTCCAAGGGGACCGGAAGGCCTCGGCGAACGAGCAGGTCGTCACCGTCCTGATGCAGCGTCAGCCGGAGTGGATCCCGGACATAGCCGAGCGCCTGGCCGAGCGTCTCGGCGACGACTGGTGGGGGAGCGACTGGGACCTGGTCGACCGGCTCGTCCGCATCTGCGGTGCCGAGCCGCCGACCGCCGAGCGCTACACGATCGGCTGGTTCGACGACCGCACCCGGCAGCCGCACCGCCGTCCGCAGCAGCTGGTGCAGGCGCTGCACGCCGACCCGCTGGCACCGGTCATGCTGCTGCGGCTGTTCGACGTGGAGCAGATCGGCCGCCGTCTGGAGGACAACGACCGGTGGCGGGAGACCGAACCGGAGCAGACGTGGACGCACGCGTTCCGGACCCTCTGCGACTCGGACTTCATCGACCGCGAAGCCACCATCAACGCCTGCCTGTCCCGGCTGCTGCGCGGTGTCCAACCGCCGGACGCCCGGGGCTTCGCCCGCCTCTACGAGGCACTCCAACCCACCGAGGACGAGAAGGCCGCGCGCGTCACCACGTACCTGCGGCTCCTGCCCGACGGACCGTCGGCCGCCGCCGCACTCGCCCAGGCCGCGCTACGCGGACTGGACGAGGCCGGACGGCTCACCGGCGAGCAGGTGGTCGAGGCCACCCGCGCGGTGATGTTCCGGCCCGAGAAGAAGTACGTGCGGGCCCAGTTCACCTGGCTCGACAAGGCCGTACGCCGCCATCCTGACCACGCCGCCGACCTGCTGGCCGCGGCCGCCACCGTCTTCACCCAGGACGCCTCCGACCTCCACGACCGCGCGCTCAAGTCCATCGCCAAGTTCCTGCCGAAGCTGACGGAGCAGCAGGCCCTTGCGGTACGCGCCGAACTGCGGGCGTCCCTCGACGTCCTGGTCGAGCCGACCCTCGGAGTGGCGGCCGGCCTCCTCGGTGAGGACGCCGCACCCGCGGCGCCCGCACCAGAGCTACCGCCCTTCACGCCGCGCGAACTCCCGCCGCCGATCGGCTCGATCGACGAACTCGCCGAGGAGTTGAACGCCTACCTCGCGACCACGAGGAACATGTGGTCGGGCCGGGCCGCCCCCACCGACCCGATCGCCGTCGAGCGCCTGGTCGAAGCCCTGCTCCGCGAGTCGGCACGCGACCGCCAGGCCCTGGCGGACGGCCTTCGGCCGGTGGTGGAAAGGGCGTTGGACTCCGGGCGCATGACGTGGTTCGGCACCAACGTGACCAACGCCTACACCGCGGTCGCCGCGATGGCCACCGCGACCATCGGCAAGGGCGGGCAACAGGGCTGGTTCCGGAGCCTGTTCGGCAAGGGCCATGGGGGCGACGCGCCGAAGCCCGACGCCCGGGTCCCGGGGCCGCAGCAGGCGCTGGTGACCCGCCTGCACGAGGTCGCGCAGCGTCTCCGCGTCCCGGTCGCCGGACCGTACCTCGCCCGTCCGGTGACGGCGTCGGGCTACGTCGACCCCGGGGAACTCGTGCGCGGGCTGGAGGAGTGGGAAGCCGCCGGGCGTACGCCGTGGGCCTGCGACCTCGAACAGGCACTGCTGCGCCTGCCCAGCGAGATCGACGCCGACACCGTGGCCAGGGCCGGGAAGCTGGCCTCGCCCGCCGGCGAGTGGGCCGCCCAGGTGATGGCCGCGGGCGGCATGCCGGCGCCTGCGGTCACGCAGTGGGAGGGAAGCCGCCGATATGACTCGCACTGGTGGCAGACACCGGACGGCGGCGAGATCGTCCACCACCACCTCTTGGCCGCCGTCGGACCCACGCCCGCGGGCTTCGCGGGCGGCAACCTCGCGCCGTACCTGTGCGACGTACCCGAGGGCGACGGCCGGTGGAAGGACGTCAACGGCTACGAGTCCCACCTCGACATGCCGTGCTGGGTCCTCTTGGCACCCGCGCACCGCGATGTCATCGCCGCACACGCGGCCGTCCCGCTCATCGTGACCGCCGAGGACCACCGCGGCCACGCCGAGATCCTGCCCCTGCTCGCCGAGGCGGACGGAACTCCCGGGGCGGGGATGGCCCTTGCCCTGGCGTACGGCCTGGGTGCCCGGCATCCGGAGGACCGCACCCTCGCGGCGGACGCCTGCCTCACCCTGGCGGCGCGTACGGACTCGCCGTGGGACGCGTCGGCAACGGGGGCCGCGCTGGCGGGACTTGTCGCGATCGACCGGGTCAAGACGACGCGCGTGGTGGATTCGCTCAAGCAGGTTGCCGGTGCGGGCGCGTACGCCGCTTCGTGGGACCTCATGTCCGGCTTCCTGCCGCCGCTGCTGGCCGCCGAACGCCGTCCGGCGGGTTTCGGAGACCTCCTCGCGATCGCCGCCGAGTCCGCGGCCCGCAGCGGCGCCCGCGGCCTCCTGCCGGGCCTGGAGCCCTTCGCGACGGCGAAGGGAAGCTCGCGCATCGCCGTCGAGGGCAAACGCCTGCACACGGTCCTGAGCGCGGGCTGAGCCCGCAACGCGGCGCGGCGCGGGGCGGGGTCCGAGGCCCCGCCCCGCGCCGGGCGGTTCAGCCGAGTACGCGGGCGAAGGTCAGGCCGTCGGCGACCGGCAGGATGACGGCTTCGACGCGCGGGTCGGCGCGTACGTGCTCGTTGAAGCGGTGGACGCCCTCGGCGCCGCTGCCGGGCGCGGGGCTCACGACGTCGCCGCTGTAGAGCACGTTGTCGGCGAGTACGAGGCCACCCGGGTTCATGCGGGGGATCAGCGCCTCCCAGTAGTCGACGTACCCGTCCTTGTTGGCGTCGACGAAGGCCAGGTCGATGTGCGGGGACGACGGCAGCGCGTTGAGCGTGTCGAGCGCCGGGGCGATGCGCAGCTCGATGCGGTCGGTGACCCCCGCCTTGAGCCACGCCTCGCGCGCGACCGCGGTCCACTCCTCCGACACGTCGCAGCACAGCAGCCGCCCGCCCTCGGGGAGGCCGCGCGCGATGGCGAGTGCGGAGTAGCCGGTGAACGTGCCGACCTCGACCGCGAAGCGCGGGGCGACGAGCTTCGTCAGGAGCGTCAGGAAGGTGCCCTGTTCGGGCGGGATCTGCATGCCCGCCCGGTTGCCGAGCGACGTCCGGGTGCGCTCGATCAGCTCTTCCTGGACGGCGTCCGGGGGAGTCGAGTGGTCGAGGATGTACGTGTACAGCGCCTCGGTGATCTGGATGTTCTTCGAGAGCGACATAGTCTTCCTTCCGGGACGCCGGGTCCGGCCGACTCGGTGATCGATCCTGTTCAGAGTGTGCAGGAGCCGGGTGACGAGAGAAGGGTGCGACGCGTGACCGACGCGAATGAGCCGTGGCAGCAGCTGCCGCAGGAGCCGGACACCGACGAGGCCGCCATGCAGGAGCTGGCGACGCGCGTGTTCACCGCCGCGCGGGGCGGTGACGCGGAGATGCTGGCGAGCTACGTCGACGCCGGGCTGCCGGTCGACCTGGCCAACGACTCGGGCGACACGCTGCTGATGCTGTCGGCGTACCACGGGCATCTGGCGGCCGTTCAGGTGCTGCTCAAGCGGGGTGCCGACGCCAACCGCGCGAACGACAAGGGGCAGACGCCGCTGGCGGGCGCGGTGTTCAAGAACGAGCCGGAGATCGCCCGGGCGCTCCTCGGGGCGGGCGCCGACCCGAATGCGGGGACGCCGTCGGCCGCCGACACGGCCCGGATGTTCGGCAAAGAGGACATGCTTTCCCCTCCCGCCGGGTAGTAAGGCTGACGCCGGGGAGGCGGAGGCGGTGCGATGGGCGGCGGGGAGTGGGGCACATGGGAAGCCCTCGCACGCTTCGAGTTCGGCGCCGGGCTCTTGCACGTGCGGTCCGACCTGCCCATCGCCCTGGACGGTTCGTTCACCCCGTGGAGTGACCGTTACCACGGCCTGGTGCTGCGGGTCCCGGGCGTGCGGCGGGTACGCCGCTTCGAGCTCGCCGGCGCGTTCGCGTCCGGCGACCCCGGCCTGCCGGCGGACGACGAGGCGGCGGACCTCCCCGAGCCGGCCCGGTTCCTGACGCTGTACGACCTGAAGCACCCCGACGTCCTGGACACCGTGGAGTTCCGGAGCCTGACCGCGATAGGCAGCACCGCGCCGCCGGAACTGACGGCCGAGCTCGACGGGATCCGGCTGGTGTGCCGTGAACGCCGCCGGTGGCCCTCGGTATCCGTCGCCCGGTTGTTCCCGGCGGGGGAGAAGCTGCTGCATCTTGCGGTGCGGGGTGACGACCGGGCGGTGGAGCGGTGGCTGTCCTCCGAGGCGGTGCCCGCACTGCTGCCCGCGGTCGGCGCGGTCGGGGTGCGGTGGTTCGACGCCGGCGACGGGCGTCATGTGGTCCTGTGCGAACTCCAGGGCCCCATCTGGCCGTTGCCCCCGACGGTCACGCACGACCTGGGTCCGGCGGTGTGGAGTGCCTACCGCCAGGACTATGTGCGCGACGCGCCGGGGGAATGACTCTTCGCAATGCCGCGGAGATCGGCAAGTCGGCCGGATTTCCGGCGTCCTTGCCGATTCCGACAGCGTCAGTCGGGTGCTTGCGTGACGTCGAAGCCGGCCGCCTCCAGGCCCGGGAGCACCTTGGCCGCGTCGCCCTCGACCACGATGGTGAGTGCGTCGGGGCGCAGGTACGTCGCGGCGGCGCGGGTCGCCTCCGCGGGCTCGGCCGCCACGAACTCGGCGTACTGCCGGGTCACATGGTCGTCGGGCAGCCCGTGCACGACCGCCTCGCGGACCCGTCCGCCGATGCCGCGCGGCGTCTGGAGGCGGATCGGCACGCTGCCCAGCACGTGGGTCTTGGTGGTGACGAACTCCTCGTCGGTCACCCCGTGTTCGTGCATGCGGCGGACCTCGGCGAGTGCGTCGGCGACGGCGTCCGCGGTCACCTCGGTGTGCACCGAGGCGGCCACCGTGAAGGTCCCCACCCGGCGGCCGTGCGCGAAGGACGCCCCGGCGCCGTACGTGTAGCCCTTGACCTCGCGCAGCTGATGGTTGAGCCGCGACGTGAAGGAGCCGCCCAGCACCTCGGAGAACAGGTCGATGGCGACGAGGTCGGGGGTCGACCGGGGCGGTGCCGTGTGGCCGATGCGCAGGACGGACTGCACCGCGCCGGGGCGGTCCACGAGCAGCACGCGTACGCCCGCCGGGTCGTGCGCCGCGGGCGGGGCGTCCGCCCGGCCGTCCGGTCCGGAGGCGCCCTCGAACACCGCGCGGCCGAGGGCCTCCAGGTCCACCGCGTCGAGGTCGGCGGCCACCACGAGGGTGCCGGGGGCGGTCATGCGCCGGGCGTGGAAGTCACGGATGTGGTCGGCCGTCACCTCGGCGTTGCTGGCCGGGGTGCCGTCGAGCAGGCTGCCGTAGCGGCTGTCCGGGCCGAACAGCGCACGCCGGTACGTCTCCTGCGCCCGCGTCCCGGGCTGCGCCCACTGGTGCTTGAGCGAGCTGGCGATGTCGGCGAGGAACCGCTCGACGTCGTGGTCGGTGAACGCGGGGCGGCGTACGGCCTCGGCGAGCAGGTCGACGCCGTCCGCGAGCCGGGCGACCGGGATGTCGACGCCGATGCTCTGCGTCTCCCACTCGTGGCCCCAGGTCCAGCGCGCACCCAGGCCCTCGACGGCGAGCGCGAACCCGTCGGCGGAGTAGTTCTCGGTGCCCTCGTCGAGCAGGCCGCCGGTGGCCCGGGACAGCCCTTCCAGGCCGGCCGGTTCGTGCAGCGCCCCGGCCTCCAGCACGAGGCCCGCCCAGGCCATCGCGCGGCCGGGCAGGTGCGCGGCGACGATCTCGCCGCCCGCCACGCGCACGCGCCGGACCTCGGGGAAGGTGTACGGGCGCGGCCCCGCCCCGGCCGGACGCTCGGCGACCAGCAGGTCGGCGGACGAAGTCCCGTCCGCGGAACCGCCGGTGGCCGGGCTGCTCGCGGGGGTGGTGGTGCTCACGCGGCGTCCTCCTCGTCGGCCGGCGCGGTGCCGCGCGCGGTGTCGCCTGTCTCGCCGATGGTGTCCGGGGTGTCGGGTTCGCTCGCGGACTGCGGCTGCGGCAGGTAGGTGAGCACGACGCGGTTGTCGGGGCGGAAGGTGTCGGCGGCGACCCGCAGCACGTCCTCTGCGGTCACGGCGTCGAGGAGGGCGACGCGGTCCCGGATGCTCGCGGCGTCGCCGAAGCGGGTGGCGTACTGGCCCAGTGCGTCGGCGCGGCCGTTTACGGACGCGAGTTCGCGCAGCCAGTCGCCGGTGAGCATGGCGCGGGCGCGCTCCAGTTCGGCCGCCGTGACGCCGCCGCGGGCGGCTTCGTCGCAGATCTCCGCGTACGCCGCGACGACCGCCTCCGGCTCGATCCCCTCGCGCGGCGCGCACGCGCCCATGACCATGGACGCGTGGTGCATGAGCCCCCAGGAGGCCATGAAGCCGCTTTCCGCCTGGGCGAGCCGACGGTCCGTCACGAGTGCGCGGTAGAGCCGCGATCCGCGTCCCCGGCCCAGCACGGTCGCCAGGATCTCGGCCGCGGCGGAGTCCGGCGAGCCCCAGGCCGGGCCGCGGTGGCACAGGAACACCCGGGGCAGCGGCACGTCTTCGACGAGGGTGACCTCACGGCCCTCCCCGAACTGGCGTGGCAGTGCGGCGGCTTCGGGGGCGGGGAAGGTCCCGCGCGCCGGCAGGCGGCCGAAGTAGCGCTCCGCGAGGGCGACCACGTTGTCGGGGTCGACGTCCCCCACCACGGTCAGCACGGCGTTGTCCGGCGCGTAGTAGGTGGCGTGGAACTCGGTGAAGTCGGCGAGCGTCGCGCTGTCCAGCTCGGCCATCGAACCGATCGTCGAGTGCGCGTACGGATGGCCTTCGGGGTAGGCGAGTTCGACCATCACCTCGCTCCACCGGCCGTACGGCACGTTGTCGTAGCGCTGGCGCCGCTCGTTCTTGACCACGTCGCGCTGGTTGTCCAGGGTCTCCTGGGTCAGCGCGAGCGAGCCCATGCGGTCCGCCTCGAGCCACAGCGCGAGTTCGAGCTGCCCGGAGGGCACGGTCTGGTAGTAGTTCGTGCGGTCGGGGCTGGTGGACGCGTTGATCGCGTCGCCGCCGCAGGACTGCACGAACGCGAAGTGCTCGCCCTTGGCGACGTGTGCGGAGCCCTCGAACATCAGGTGCTCGAAGAGGTGCGCGAAGCCGTGCCTGCCGGGCGGTTCGTGGCGGGCGCCGACGTCGTACCAGAGGTTGACGGCGGCCAGCGGGACGGACGGGTCCGGGCTGACCACGACGCGCAGGCCGTTGCCGAGCGTGTTCTGGTGGATGGGCCACGGGAACGCATTCCCCGGGGGTGCTTCGGCGGGCTTCGCGGGCAAGACACGCCCCTTCCGGGACGCCCGGAAAACGCGCAACGCGCCCCGTACCGGCGACCCACCTCGAGTCCAGTGAGACATGACGAATGGTCAAGTATCACAGGTGAGGCGGGGGTCCGGTGCGGGGCGCGGTGGCGTGCGTACCGATGCGGCGGGTGGTTCGGGCCGCTCGGGAGCGTGGTTCAGAGGGTCGTTCAGCGGGTGTTCAGGCGAAGAGCGCCTTGAACTTGCCGAGGGACTCGACCAGGGCCTCCTGGGTGGCCTTGGTGACCTTGCCGGCCATCATCGAGACCGCGCCGCCCTTGACCTCGGAGTCGATCTTGAAGAGGGTGCCTTCGCCGCTGGCCTCGACGATGAACGACTCGACCATGCTGACGCCCATCGGGCCCTTGCCGTCGAGGTCTATGCGGACGCCCTGCTCGACGTTCTTGATCGTCCACTTGATGTCCGCCGGGAAGCCCATGAGCTTCATCTTCTCGTCGTACTCGACGCCGGCCTCGAGCTTCTCCGGACCTCCGCCGGGGAACTCGACGTGGGGGACCATCCACTGGGGGAAGTTGCCGAAGTTGGCGAGCTTCTCCCAGACCGCCTCGGGCGCGGCGGCGATCTCGATCTGCTCGTTGATGACAGGCATGCGCATGGTCCTTCTGCTCGGCACGGGGGCGGGCGGACCGCCACGTGCGGTTATCGCAGTTCGCGGGTGAAGCAGGGAGCCTGGCCGCCGCGTCGTGTGCGTGTACCAGCGCGCACGGGTGCCGCCGCAGGATCCGGGTGTCGTGAAGCTATCGCCGATATTTGGCACAGTCAATGGTGTCTGCGTCCACCACCCAACGGACCGTGACGGCCCGGTCGGCGGCCTGGTTGGCGGCTTGGTTGGCCGGTCTGTTGGCGGGCCGGCCGGCGGCTCGGTAGGCGGCTCGGTGGTGACTCGGCGGGTGGCTCGCGAGGCGGTCCGGTCGGTGGGCCGCCCGGTGCTTCGGCGGCCGGGCGTCACTCTGTCGGCGCGGGCTCGTTGCGGCGCAGGTGGGGCGGCAGTACGGACCCCTCCGGATCGCCTGGTCCCGACGCGACACGGACCTGCCCCGGGCCGACGTGCTCGCCGCAGTCCTTGCACACCATCACGGCCGTCATTGTGTGCCCGCAGGACTTGTGTACGACGGCCAGCGGCGGGCCGTCGGGGGCGGCCCATTCGTCGCCCCACTGCCGCATCGCGGTCAGAACCGGCCACAGGGCGCGGCCCTTGTCGGTGAGGCGGTAGTCGTACCGGACCGGATTGTCCTGGTACGGCTTGCGCACCAACACCCCGTGCTCGACGAGGTGTTCGAGCCGCTGTGCGAGCACGTTGCGGGAGATGCCGAGGCGCGCGTGGAAGTCGTCGAAGCGCGTGATGCCGAGGAACGCGTCCCGCACCACGAGCATGCTCCACCACTCCCCGGCCACCTCCAGGAACTGGGCGACGGAGCACGGCATGTCCTCGAAACTCTTGCGGCGCATGACCCCAGCTTAGTGGGTTGCGTGAAAGGACTCACTGTCTCTACGGTGAGTTGCGTCATGGAACCCACTGGATGAGCCGCACTGGATGAAGCCACTGGGTGGCACGCACGGGCGGCAGGCAGCCCCGGGCGGCAGCAGGCGAGCAGCAGACAAGCAAACGAGCAGGTACGTAGCAGGCAAGTAGCAGGCAAGGGGAGCCGATGTCCGAATCCGTGCCCCGCGACCCCTCCCGGGGCCGCGGGCTGGTCGCCGCCGTGGTGTGCGCCGGTGTGGTCCTGGTCAACGTCGACCTGTTCATCGTCAACGTGGCCGTACCGTCGATCGCCGAGACGTGGCCGGGCGCCGACCTCGCCGACCTCTCGTGGATCCTGAACGGCTATGCGGTCGTCTTCGCGGCGTTGCTCGTTCCCGCCGGCCGCCTCGCCGACCGCAGCGGACACCGCACGGTGTTCCTGCGCGGCACCGCCCTGTTCACCCTGGCGTCCGTGCTCTGCGCCGCCGCCCCCGGCGTCGGGTGGCTCGTCGGCGCACGGCTGCTCCAGGCCGCCGGCGCCGCACTGCTCATGCCGTCCTCGCTCGGCCTGCTGCTCACCTCGTACCCGCCCGAGCGGCGTGCCGCGGTGGTGCGCGTCTGGACCGCCGTGGGCGGCGTCGCCGCAGCCGTCGGCCCGGTGCTCGGCGGCCTCCTCGCCGAGCCCGGCTGGCGCTGGGTGTTCCTGGTCAACCTGCCCATCGGTGTCGCGGCGGTCGTCGTCGGGGCGCGTATCCTGCCGGCCGGGCCGCCGGCCGCCGAGCGTGGGCCGCTGCCCGACCTGCTCGGCTCGGCGCTGGTGACGGTCGGCATCGGTGCGCTGGCCCTGGGACTGGTGAAGGCCGACGAGTGGGGATGGGCGTCGCCGCGGGCGCTCGCGGCCTGGGCCGTCTTCGCGGTGCTGGCCGCATGGTTCGTGCTGCGGACGTCCCGGCACCCCCGCCCGGTCGTGGAACCCGCGCTGGTGCGCGTACGGGCGTTCGGCGTCGCGGGTGTCGCATCGGTGCTGTTCGGCCTGGCGTTCGCGGGCATGCTGCTCGGCATCACCCTGTGGGCGCAGGGTGTTTGGGGGTGGTCGGCGCTGCGTACCGGCCTCGCCGTCACGCCGGGACCGCTGCTCGTGCCGCCGACCGCGATCCTGGCGGGCAAGTGGGCGGCCCGCACGGGACCGGGGCTGCTCGCCGCGGTCGGCGGTGCGGTCTTCGCGGGCGGAACGCTGTGGTGGGCGGCGACCCTGGAGACGGGCAGCGGGTACGCGTCCTCGATGCTGCCGGGCATGATGCTCACCGGCCTCGGCGTCGGCCTCATGCTGCCCACGCTCGTCGCCGCGGCGGTCACCGCGCTGCCCCCGGAACACGCCGCGACCGGCTCCGGCGTGGTGACGATGCTGCGCCAACTCGGTTCGGTGCTGGGGGTGTCGCTCGCGGTGGTCGTGCTCGGGACCCCGATGGCGGGGGACGGGGCGGCCGACGAGTTCGACCGGCTCTGGTACCTGCTGGCGGGCGCGTCGCTCGGCGCCTCCGCCGTGTCGGTGCTGCTCGCGGGGCGCCGGAGGGCCGGGGCACCGGAGGGTCCGGCGGCGGCGTACCGTGCCGGTGAGGCGACAACGGCCGTCGCGGAGACAGCGGACCGGACGTGAGGTGCGGGACGGTGTGACTCGCGGGGGCGCGCGTGGCCCGTGGGGCCGAGCGGCCTGTGTGGGCTGAGTGGGCCGAGCGGGTCCGCGTGGGTCCGTGTGGGTCCGTGTGGGCCCGCGCGGGTCGCGGGCGGGGCGAGGTGCGGGGGCCGCGCATCGGACGGCACCCGATGAGGCAGGAAGGGCGACATGACACGCGACACGACAGCCGGAGCGGACGGCGAGGGCGCGTCCTACGAGAGCCACCCGGCGCGACGCCTGTGGGCGGGCGTCGAACCCATCCACGCGCTGGTCTACTTCGCGCCCGAGGTGAGCGACGCGGCCACGGAGGCGGGGCTCAAGGGCTGGTTCATGGGCTACTTCGCGGGCCGCGCGGCCCCCTTGGGCGCCATCGGCCCCGAGGCGGTCGGCGCGATGTTCTTCGGGTTCGCCCCCGAGAAGGTGGCCCGCGCGCTGCCCGACGCGTGGTCCTTCGCGTCCCCGCGCGAGGTCCTGGACTCCCGCCTGGACGCCGTCGACCGCGCGCTGGCCCGGGCACTGCCGGCCGACGTGGACCTGACGCGCCTCGCGACTCTGCTGGAACACGCCGCGGGATCCTGCGACTTCGGGGCGCGGCCGCTCGCGGCGGCGTGGTCGGGCGTACGCCTCCCGGACGACGCCCACCCGCGCCTGCGCGTCTGGCTCGCCGCCACGGTGCTGCGCGAACACCGGGGCGACGGGCACGTGTTCACCGCCGTCGACCACGGACTCGACGGCCTCCAGGCGTCCGTCACGCACGCCGCCGCCGGGCTGGCGCCGGGGCAGCGGCTGCTGGTGTCCCGGGGCTGGACCGAGAAGCAGTGGGAGCGGGCGCTAGTCGACCTCATCGGGCGGGGCGTCCTGGACACCGACGGCAACCTCACGGAGGCGGGCGTGGCGCTGCGCGACTCGGTCGAGAGGTCGACGAACCGCCTCGCCTCGGCGCCGGTTCGGGCGCTCGGCGAATACGCCGCCGAGGAGGCCATCGCGCTGGCGACACCGCTGGCCCGGCACCTGATCGACACCGAGGCCGTGCCGGTGCCCAACCCGATCGGCGTGACGCGTCCCTGAGCCCCTGGGGCCCGCGGCCGCGCCCGGGTCGTCCACAGGCTGCGAGGCCTGTGGACATCCCGCCGCGGGTGTCCGGGTGACGGACTAGCCTCAGACGTCATGACAGCAGGTACGCAGGCCGCTTCCCCCGGTGTGCCGGGCCCCCGTGCGGGGGCGGCACCCGGCGGCACCGGGCATGTCGCCGCCGGGCACGGATCGCCCGCCCGCCTGGAGGCCGTGCTGGAGCGCATCACGTACCAGAACGACGAGAACGGCTGGACGGTCGGCCGCGTCGACACCGGCCGTGGCGCGGGCACCGGCGACCTGCTGACCGTCGTCGGCCCGCTGCTGGGCGCGCAGCCGGGCGAGTCGCTCCGCCTGTGGGGCCGCTGGGGCAGCCACCCGCAGTACGGCAAGCAGTTCCTGGTGGACGCGTACGAGACCGTCCTCCCCGCGACCGTCCAGGGCATCCGCCGCTACCTCGGCTCGGGGCTCATCAAGGGCATCGGCCCGAAGATGGCCGACCGGATCGTCGAGCACTTCGGCGTCGACGCGCTCGACGTCATCGAGGAGGACGTCCAGCGCCTCATCGAGGTGCCCGGCCTCGGCCCGAAGCGCCGCGACCTCATCGCCGCGGCCTGGGTCGAGCAGAAGGCCATCAAGGAGGTCATGGTCTTCCTCCAGGGCATCGGCATCTCGACCTCGCCCGCGGTGCGCATCTGGAAGGAGTACGCCGAGCGGTCGATCGAGATAGTGCGCACCGAGCCCTACCGCCTCGCCTCCGACGTGTGGGGGATCGGCTTCAAGACAGCCGACGCCATCGCCCGGGCCGTCGGGATACCGCACGACTCGCCGCAGCGGGTGAAGGCCGGGCTGCAATACACGCTCTCGGAGGGCGCCGACAACGGCCACTGCTACCTCCCGCAGGACGAACTGGTCGACGACGCCGTCAAGATCCTCGACGTGGCGGCCGACCTCGTACGCGGCTGCCTCGACGAGCTCGTCGCCGAGGAAGGCGTCGTGCGCGAGGAGATGCCCGGACCGGTGTCGCCGTCCGGCTCCCAGGGCGACCCCGTCGACGCCGTCTACCTGGTGCCGTTCCACCGTGCGGAGATCTCGCTGGCGTCGCGGCTGCGCATGCTGCTGCGCGCCCCTGACGACCGGCTCGCGGCGTTCGCCACGGTCGAGTGGGACAAGGCGCTGGCCTGGCTGTGCGGCCTGACCGGCACCGAACTGGCCCCCGAACAAGAAGCCGCGGTACGCCTCGCGCTGACCGAGAAGGTCGCCGTCCTCACCGGCGGCCCGGGCTGCGGCAAGAGCTTCACCGTGCGCTCCGTCGTCGAACTGGCGCGCGCCCGCAAGGCCAAGGTCGTCCTCGCGGCTCCCACCGGTCGGGCGGCGAAGCGCCTCGCGGAGCTGACGGGGTGTGAGGCGGCGACCGTGCACCGGCTGTTGGAGCTGCGTCCGGGCGGCGACGCGGCGTACGACCAGGACCGGCCGCTCGACGCCGACCTGGTGGTCGTCGACGAGGCGTCGATGCTCGACCTGTTGCTCGCGAACCGCCTGGTCAAGGCCGTGCCGCCGGGCGCGCACCTGCTGTTCGTCGGCGACGTCGACCAACTCCCCAGCGTCGGCGCGGGCGAGGTGCTGCGCGACATGCTCGCCGCGGAGCCGCTGCCGCGGGTGCGGCTGACCCGGATCTTCCGGCAGGCGCAGCAGTCCGGCGTGGTCACCAACGCGCACCGCATCAACGCCGGCCGCCCGCCCGTCACCGACGGCCTCGCCGACTTCTTCCTGTTCCCCGTCGAGGAGGCCGAGGACGCCGCGACGCTGACCGTCGACGTCGTGGCACGGCGCATTCCGGCGAAGTTCGGCCTCGACCCGCGCCGCGACGTCCAGGTGCTCGCCCCCATGCACCGCGGCCCGGCGGGCGCGGGCGCGCTGAACCTGCTCTTGCAGGAGGCGCTGACACCGTCACGCCCCGGCCTCCTCGAAAAGCGCTTCGGCGGCCGCACGTTCCGCGTCGGCGACAAGGTCACCCAGATCCGCAACAACTACGAGAAGGGCGAGTCGGGCGTCTTCAACGGCACCGGCGGGCTGGTCACCGGCATCAACCCGGAGGACCAGAAGCTCATGGTGCGCACCGAGGAGGACGAGGAAGTCCCGTACGACTTCGCCGAACTCGACGAGCTGGCGCACGCGTACGCCGTCACCATCCACCGCTCCCAGGGCAGCGAGTACCCGGCCGTCGTCATCCCGGTGACCACCAGCGCCTGGATGATGCTCCAGCGCAACCTGCTCTACACCGCGGTCACCCGGGCGAAGAAGCTCGTGGTCCTGGTCGGTTCCCGCCGAGCCCTCGGCCAAGCCGTCCGCACAGTCTCCGCAGGCAAACGCTGGACCGGCCTAGACCACCGCCTGGCCGGCGCCGGTTCGCGGGCAGCGGGCTGAACACCGTCTACGCGGTGAATCCTCCTGCCACGATGGGCTCATGGCCACCACACACATGGACGACGACGACGAGTTGTGGAGCAACCACGACGGGGGCAGCGGTCACGACGAGCCGCCGCCATGGCAGCCGGGGGACCGAGGGCGGGCACTGACGTACTGGGACACGCTCGACGACACGGGGCGGCGCGTGCACGGCTATCTGTTCGCCGATCCCGGTCGACGGATCAGCGGCAGCGAGATCGTGGCCGAGCTCGACCTCGATCCGAGCGGGACCAAGAACGCCGCGAAGGTGATGTCGGGCAGCCTCAACAGGGCGGGTGCGGCCGGCGCGGCCGCCGGTCGGTGCTACCCGTACCGCTGGTGGAAGACGCCCGACGGGACCGTCTATGCCGTGAAGTACGAGATGGCCGAGATCTTCTCGGTCGCGCTGTCGCTGTAGCCCGCTACAGAGCATTCGCCAGGGTGTCGGCCATGTGGTGCAGGCGTTCGAGGGTGGCGGGTAGCTGGGTGGGGGCGTGGCGGGCTTTGAAGGGGGCGATGAAGAAGGCCGCGGGCGCGGCGCAGCACGCCAATACGGCGGGTCCGGCGACCTGTTCGGCAGCCTGGTGGATCCGTGACGCGACGTCGGGGTGGTAGCCCTCGACGTACGCCTCCCGCAGCAGCGCCGCGTAGTCGAGCACGCGCGTGCCGCTGCCCAACTCGTCGATGTCGATCACCGCGGACACGGCGCCCTCGCGCAGCAGGATGTTGCAGCTGTTGAAGTCGCCGTGCACGAGGTCGCCGACCGGGAGCGCCACCGGACCTGCCGCGTCGAGCAGCCGGTCGTAGCGGTCGAGCAGTACGGCGCCCGGGGCGTCCAGCGCCGCGACCGCCTGTCGTAGGCTGCCCGGCCCGCCGTCGGTTGCGGCGGCCAGGGCATCGGCGTTCCGGTCGCGGGACGGCAATGGATCGAGCCCGGCGTGCAGTTCCAGCGCGGCGAGCACTGGACCGATGTTCGCCGACGTCAGGGGAGTCGAGGCATCGCCGTCAGCAAACTCCTGGACGTGGCAGGCGAGTCCGTGGCCGAGCCCGATCGCCGCCGGCCATCGCGGCGTGGGGTATCCCGCGTCGCGCACCCGCGCCACCGCCCGTCTCACCTCGCCGATCGGCGACCGGGGGTCGGCAGGGCGGACCTTGAGCACGTACCGCACCCCGTCCGGGGCGGCGAGTTCCCAGGCACCGCCCTGGAGGCCGTCCGCGAACCGCCCCCGGACCGCGAGCCGCAGCCCGTGCGTGCGGTTCACCTCACGGACGGCGTGCTCGGCGGTTTCCGCGTCCTCGATGCCGTACACGTTCCTCCTCGATGACGATCATGCTTCCGACCAGCGGGAATTCAGTGGGATGGGGATCTCGGCCCAGACGACTCTGCCGGCCGGTCGGCGCTCCGCGCCCCAGCGGCCGAGGCATTCGAGGACGGCGAGGCCGCGCCCGTCGACGTCGCCCGGTTCCGCGTCACAGCGCGTGGGAACGAGCGGATCGTCGTGGATGACCTCAAGCCGAATCGCGTCGCCGGTCCACGCCACACTAACGCCGATCATCGTGGTCCAGGCATTGGCGTCCAACTGCGTTGAGGTGTCCCTGGATCCGCGCGTGGCCGCGGTGCGGGACGGCAAGCGGCCGGATGCGGCCCTCGCGTTCCCGCCCGCGGCCTGGGCGGCCCTCACCGGTCAGGTGACCTCGCGGCGGTTGGTGCGGTAGAGGCCCGCGACGAAGAGAGCGACGCCGAAGAAGGCCGTGTTGCACAGCACTCGGGCCCATTCGGTGCCGGAGATGTCGCCCCGCTCGCTGAGCGGCGTGAGCGCCTGGCCCGGGTTGATCCACTCCAGGGTGTCCTCCAGCGCCGAGACCGTGCCGCCCAGGATGCCCAGGACCAGTGGGACCGCGTAGAAGGCCAGCACCGACAGCATCGGGCTCGACAGCAGCATGCCGAAGGCGATGCCGGAGGCGACCGCGATGACGCAGTCCAGCAGCCGCGTCGCGGCCAGGTCCGCGGGGATCCCCCAGCCGCCCTCGGCGTTGCCGGTGGCGTGTGCAAGTGCGTGGCCGCCGTACGTCACCGCGGCGCTCACCGCGATGCCCGCGACCGCCAGGATCACCCCCGCGAAGAACTTGCCGTACACGACGCGGTGTCGCTTGGGGACGAGGGCGAAGGTGGACAGGCCGCTGCGCTGCGACCACTCGGCGGTCACCGACAGGATGCCGATCACCGGCAGCAGGACCGACAGTCCGAGCTGCGACGCGAGGAAGAGCTCGGGTACGACACGGTCGCCGTCCTCGCCCGCGAACACCAGCAGGCACACCATGGCGACCATGGTCATGACGATCACCGCGAGCACCCACCGCCCCGAGCGGATGTCGGTCATCTTCCGCAGTTCGACCTTGGTCAGCATCCACTGGGTGGGCGCGGGCGGCGCGGTCTCCGGGACGAACACCGTCTCCAGGGGATCCTGCCGGATGGTGGTCTGCAGGCTCATCGCTTCGTCGCCTCCTCGGCGTTCTGCGAGCCGGTGAGGCTCAGGAACAACTCCTCCAGGCCCAGGTCCTCGGCGCCGCGCAGTTCGACGAGTGCCACCCCGTGCCGGGCCGCGGCGACGCCGACCTGCTCGGGGTCCGCGCCGACGACGATCGCGCCGTCGGCGTGGGTGTCGCGCACTTCGAGACCGTCGCGGTCCAGCGCCTCGCGCAGCGCGGCCGGGTCGCCGGCCCGCACGACCGCGCCGGAACGCCCGCGCAGCAGCTCGTCCTTGGGCCCCTGCGCCACGATCCGCCCGCCCGCGATCATGACGTAGCGGTCCGCGATCGCCTCGACCTCGAACAGCAGGTGCGAGGACAGCAGCACGGTGCCGCCGCGCCGCGCGAAGTCGCGCAACAGGATCCGCATCTGGTGGATGCCCTCGGGGTCGAGTCCGCTCGACGGTTCGTCGAGGATCAGCACCCCCGGATCGCCCAGCAGCGCCTGGGCGATGCCGAGCCGCTGGCGCATGCCGAAGGAGTAGCCGCCGACGCGCCTCTTCGCCGCGGGGGCCAGGCCCACTTCCTCCAGGACCTGGTCCACGCGCGTACGCGGTACGTTCAGCAGCATCGCCGCCAGCGTCAGCGTCTCGCGCCCGGTGCGCCCGGGGTGGCGGGCCGACGCGTCGAGCAGGACGCCGACGTGGCGTCCGGGGTTGGGGATGGTCCCGTACGGCACCCCCAGCACGCTGGAACTCCCGGCGCTGGGCTGGGTGAGGCCGCAGATCATGCGCATGGTCGTCGACTTGCCGGCGCCGTTGGGGCCCAGGAAGCCGGTCACCGTGCCGGGTTCGCACGTGAACGAGACGTCGTCGACGGCACGGTGGTCGCCGTACCGCTTGCTGAGGTGTTCGACTCGGATCATGCCTTCGAGCCTGCCGACGCCACCCGGCGCGCGGCATCGGCCGTATGTCGACGGCCGTACGACCAAAGGCTACGCGTGCGGTCCGTCCGTCGTGCCGCCCGACGCCGTGTCGTGGGGACGCTCGTCGGCGTCGTGCACCAGCAGGGCGATCTGCACGCGGTTGTTGAGGTCGAGCTTCGTGAGCAGCCGGGAGACGTACGCCTTCACGGTGGCGACGCTCAGCGACAGTTCGCGCCCGATCTCGGCGTTGGTCGCGCCGCGTCCGACCAGCCAGGCCACCTCGCGCTCGCCGGGGCTGAGGCGGGCGAGCACGGCGCGGGCTCGGTCGCGGCGAGGGCTGCCGCCCGAGTCGGCGACGTACCGCATCATGCGGCGCAGCACGGACGGCGACATCATCGGCTCGCCGGACGCCACGAGGCGGATCGCCTGGGCGATGTCGGCGGGCGGGGTGTGCTTGAGCAGGAATCCGCCAGCGCCGGCGCGCAGCGCGCGCAGCACGTGGTCGTCGGTGTCGAAGGTCGTCATGACGATGACCTGCGGTGCGTCCGGCCGGGCGCGCAACCGTGCGGTGGCGGCGAGGCCGTCCATGGTCGGCATGCGGATGTCCATGAGGACGACGTGGGGCCGGTGCTCGCGTACTGCCGCGTCGACCTCGGACCCGTCGGCCGCCTCGCCGACCACGAGGATGTCCTCGGGACCGGAGAGCATCATCGACAGGCCCGCGCGCACGAGTGCGTCGTCGTCGACGAGGAGGACACGGACCGGGGGATCCTGCTCGGGTGGGGTCACGGGGTCCACGGTAGCCAGGCGCGCAGCCGGAATTCTCCGCCGCCGGGTCCGTGTTCGAGGCGTCCGCCGGCCAGCGTCACGCGTTCGGCCAGGCCGATCAGGCCGGCGCCCGCCCCCGGGATCGGACCGCCCGGTGCGGACAGGGTCGGCAGCGGGTTGACGACCTCGACGCGCAGGCCGGACGTGCCCGCGGTGTCGACGCGTACCCGGACCGGCTCGCCGGGGGCGTGCTTGCGGGCGTTGGTCAGGCCCTCCTGGACGATGCGGTACGCGTGCCTCCCCAGGCTCGCGGGGACCGTGTCCGGCCCGCTCCCGTCCGAGCCGCTGAGGTCCGCACCGCTCAGGTCCGCGCCGCTCAGGACCGGGTCGCGCTCGCCCACAGGCGCGAAGGCGAACTCGACGCGCGCGCCCGCGCGCCGCGACTGCTCGATCAGCGAGGGCAGGTCCTCGAGCGTGGGCTGCGGCCGGTCCGATGCCCCGGCGTCGTCGGCTCCGGTCGTGCCCTCCTCGGTCCGCAGCATGCGGATCACGTCGCGCAGGTCCTCCAGCGCGTCGTGCGCGCACTGGCGGATCACGCCCGCCGCGCGTGCCTCCTCCGGCGACGCACCCGCGCGGAACTCCAGCGCGCCCGCGTGCACCGCCAGCAGCGAGATGCGGTGGGCGAGTACGTCGTGCATCTCGCGGGCGATGCGCTCCCGCTCCAGGTGGCGGGCCTCGTCCACGCGCAGGCGCTGCTCGTTCTCGGCCTGGTGGGCGCGCGCGTGCAGGGAGTGGACCAGCATGCCGCCGGTCAGCGCCACCGCGTCGAGGAACAGGAAGGTGCCGACAGCCTGCCAGTACTCGCTCCAGGAGACGGTCGCGACGCGGAACAGCGCGAGCACGAGCACCACGTGCAGCCCGACGACCAGCAGCGCCGTGCGCGCCCGGCGGTACGACGCGACGCTGAAGAACGACGCGATCGCGCTCCCCATCACCGGGACGATCATGAACCCGGTGACCGCGAAGCAGACTCCGATCACCGTCGGGTACCTGCGGCGGAACAGGGTGACGGACAGGGCCGCGAGAGCGCCCAAGGTCACCTGGGCGGGCAGGTGTGCGCGCGCCTCCGGGTCGTCGGCGATCGTCGCGAGCAGCAACAGCATGCCGAGCGCGAGGGCGGTGGCCCCCAGCGCGGCGTCGTTGCGCCACTGCCGCCCAGTGCGCCGCAACCCCTTCGCCCACCGCGCGACGCGTGAACCGGGGACTCCGGACATCTCCCGAACTCCCTCGTGTCGTGCCTGGTGCCGAGCAGGGTCGATCCTGCCCGTCGAGCGTAGCCACGGGTACGGGCGCCGCGGCAGCGGCGGAAGTCGCGTATCCGATCGACTTTGGTCGGTGTTGCGGCGTCAGTGGGATGGACGGGGCGGTCAGATGGTGGCGCGGGCGCGCCTCGCCATTGCGAACCGGGCGCGTGCGCCGCGGGCCCAGGCCGCGGGGTCCCACGTACCGCGGCCCCGGGCGAGCGGGTAGCAGGCCAGGCCCAGGATCACGGCCGAGAAGTGGCCGATGTCGGTGAACGTCCGGCCGTCGAGCAGCGGGACCACCACGGACAGCAGCACGATCGCGAGATACAGCCACCGCCACGGCCGCGCGATGTACCAGACGAGCACGGCCATCACGGCCTTGAGGCCGTAGCTGACGCCGACGTCCACGACGTCCCGCATGGTGTCGGACAGCGAGCCCGTCCTGATGCCCAGCAGCACAAGACCCTGGCTCAGGTACGTCGCGCCGATGTGCCCGATCGCGACCACGGACAGCCAGCGCCACGTGCCGAGCCACCGCTCGGCTGTCGCGTGGAAGACGGTGAACATCAGGAGGTAGTACAGGAGCCCGCCGCCGCTGGTCCACAGCGCGCTGCCGATCAGGACGTGCACGGGGTCGGAGTCGAGGTGCTCGATGTTCGTGCTGCGCTGCCGCAGGAAGACCTCGCGCGCGTTCTCCGGAAGGGACTCGTAGATGAAGGTGGTGACGACCAGGATCAGCCACCAGATGTAGGTCCCGGGGGCCGACTTCACGTACCTCCGGCAGCAGGACCAGCCCACCCGGACGGCTCGGAGTCCTGGCTGAACGATGCGCATCGGTGCCGGGTACCCGGGCGCCGGGGACAGCGAAACGCCCGCGGCGGACAGCGAAACGCCCCCGGTGGTCCGCGGGGGACCGCCGAGGGCGTCGTCACTTGGTGCTGCGTTGCTCAGGTACTGCGTCGCTCGGTGCTGCCGGTGGCTAGCGGATCATCCGTACGCCGATGAACCGCGCGCCGCGGCGCGTCATCGCCATGACGGGGATGCTCAGCGCCAGCGAGATCTGCAGGCTCGCACCCATCGTCAGCATCGCGTCGCCGCCCGGCGAGTCGGTCGCCCACAGCGTCAGGCAGCTGACACTCGCCGCGATGAACAGCATGGTGAGGATCGCCAGCTTGCCCTGCGGCTTGGGGTACTCGATGCGGCTGACCATGAGCCACGCCGTCAGCAGGATGCCGGCCGCACCCACCACGAACGGCAGATCCAGCAGCACGATGGAGACCACCGTGAGGGCACCGAACGGGATCGGCATGCCCTGGAAGACGCCTGGTCGACCGGGCGTCGACGCGAAGCGGGCGAGCCGCAGCACGCCGGCGATCAGCACCGACAGGGCCACCAGCACGGCCGGGGTCTTGCCCGGGCCGAGCGGGATGGCCGCCCAGGTGACCACGAAGAACGCCGGGGCCACACCGAACGTGATGACGTCGGCCAGGTTGTCCAGCTCCGCGCCCAGCGCCGAGCGGCGCAGCTTGCGCGCCACCAGGCCGTCGCACAGGTCGAACAGCGCGCCGATGAGCATCAGGACGACCGCGGCGGCGGCACTGCGGCGGTCGGCAGGCACGCCGTACCCGTCCATGTGCTGCGCCACGGTGGCCACCGCGAGGAAGTAGATCGCCAGGAAGCCGCACGCGGCGTTGCCCAGCGTCAGTACGTCGGCCGCCGAGATGCGCGACGACAGCGGCGTCTCCTCCGCGACCGGGTCGGTGCGCGGAATCGGGTGCTCGTCGGCGTACTCGATCGGCTCGAAGCCGTCGAACTTGTCGAAATCAGTCCCGGTCAAGGCGCGTCTCCCCGGCTCGGGTGCGCTGGCCGACCTGTACCGCGGGCTCGATGCCCGGCGGGAGGTACACGTCGACACGGGAGCCGAAACGGATCAGGCCGATGCGCTCGCCGACCTCGACCTCGGTACCCGGCTCCAGGTAGGGCACGATGCGCCGGGCCACGGTGCCCGCGATCTGCACCAGTTCGATCTCGCCGCGCGGGGTGTCGAAGACCCACACCACGCGCTCGTTGTGCTCGCTCTCCTTGTTGAACGCCGGGACGAATCCGCCCGGCTTGTGCTCGACGGACTTGACGACGCCCGTCAGGGGAGCGCGGTTCACGTGCACATTCAACGGGCTCATGAACGTGGCCACTCTGGTCCGCCCGTCGGGCCAGGGGTCGATGCTCTGCACGACGCCGTCGGCGGAGGCGATGATGCCCTCCTCGACCGGAGTGCGCTCCGGGTCGCGGAAGAACCACAGCATTCCGCCGGTCAGCGCCAGCGTCGGCACGGCCGCAATGGCCCAGCGCCGGGAGCGGAGCGCCGCACAACCGGTCACCGCGGCGGTCAGGGCCGTCGGCACCAGCCAAGGGGAAGCTCCCTTGGCGAGGCGCACGGACCTGCCGGTCTGCGGTGCGGCTGTGAGGGTCGGCGCGGGGGAATCGTCACTCATCGAGAACCTTTGTCGGGGGCGTGCCCGTCGGTAGCGGGCGGCACTCGGCGGATGCTACCTAGACTGAGGGTCATTGCGCTCTATGCCTGGTCGACTCTTTGACCATGGCAGCGCGTACAAATCACCGAAATCGGATGGTTCCTGGGTTTTTCATGGTCACGAGTTACATCAGCTCGTACCGTCAAGGTTGCCCTTCGCATACGCCCTGTGCCAAATCCCCTCCCCCCTGAACAGGCCTCCGAAGAGCCGAATCGGGGGCGAACTGGCCTCGCTTGTGGGTTTTGTGACACGTACGTGACAAACGCCGGGCCGGGCTGTGCCCGGCCCGGCGCGGGTGCCGTGCCTCCAGGATCCCTCCGGCCGGGTAAAAGGGCCGTGAGGTGAGCGGATCCGGTGGTTGCGGTGAAAACGGAGCAAAACGCTCCGGTCAGGTGCGGCGGTTCAGTCGGTGCCCGGTGTCTGTGGTTCCGTCGGGGGGTCTCAGTTGTCGGGGGCCCAGTTCCTGTGGCTCAGTTGCTGTGGCTCAGTTGCCATGGCTCCGTCGGGCTGCTCAGTTGCTGCGGCCGATCATCGTGCCCGGGCGGGCCCCGGTCGGCTCGGCCGCGAGCACGGTCGGGACGCCGCCGACCACGGTCGCGCGTACGCCGGAGTTGCCGCGGCTGAAGCGCCACGAGCCGTCCGGGTTGTCGTACAGCTTGACCTCGGGCCGCACCTCGATCTCGTCGAGCGCGAACACCGCGAGGTCGCCGGCCTTGCCCGGGGCGATGACGCCGCGGTCGCCGAGGCCGAAGAAGCCGGCCAGTTTGCCGGTCAGGTTGTGCACCGCCTCCTCGACGGTCAGCAGGCCCGTGTCGCGCACGAAGCGGGTCAGCAGGTAGACGTTCTCGCCGGAGCCGCAGAAGAGCTGGAGGTGTGCCCCCGAGTCGTTGATGTTGGTCAGCGTGTGCGGCTCCTTGAAGAGGTCCGCGATGACCGGCTCGTCGAAGTCGTCCGGGATGCCCTTCATGCAGGACTTGATCCCGTTGGCCAGGATCCAGTCGGCGAGGGCGTCGGAGAGGTGCTTGCCCTCCTGCTCGGCGTACGCCCGCCACGAGACGTCCAGCGGGCCGGCGCCGGTCTCGGAGATCGCGAAGATCATCGATTCGGGGCGGTCCAGGCGCGAGGTGGACGAGCTCACCCTGTTGTCATAGTCCTCGCGGGCGCGGGCCCTCCACTCCGGGTCGGCCAGCACGTCGAGCTTGGTCTCGGCCGGGCCGTTGATCCACTCGTTCCACGCCGCGACGCGCTGGAAGGTCAGCGCGCGCTCGAAGTTGAAGAACGGCTCCAGGGGCTTGTGCGGGACGTTCGGCCAGAAGTCGGCGCCGCCCTCGCGGATGCGGCGGTGCAGCGCGATGGTCTGCTCGCGCAGGTAGTCCTCGCGGACGGTCGAGGGGATGGCCGTCCACTGCCCGCGCACGCCGCGCGGCCCGCAGATGTTCGCGAAGCGCTCGACATCGGCGTCGATGTTGTCGGGCTCGTTGAAGCGGGTGATCATCTGGAGCGTCGCGCCCGGGTGCTTGGCGAGTACGTCGACCAGCGCCTCGAACTCCGCGTCCTCGGCGAGCCGGGTCGGCACGAGCTTGAGGTAGCGGTCCTTGTCGAAGACGTTCGTCGACATGCCGATGGCCCCGTGTGCGAGGGACTCGTCGAGGAGCGCGGCCATCTCGGCGATCTCCTCGGGTGTCGCGGCGCGCTCCCATGCGGCCTCGGCGCCCATGACGGTCGTGCGCAGGGTGAGGTGGCCCACGAAACCCGCGACGTTGACGGTCGTCTTCTGGTCCTCGCACGCGCGGCGGTACTCCGGCCAGCGCTCCCAGGTCCACGGCACGTGGGTGGTGAAGGCTTCCAGCGGCAGGTCTTCGAGGAACGTGAAGAGGTCGAGGACCGGGCCGCGCGCGTCCTTCTGGAGCGGGGCCACGGACATGCCGCAGTTGCCGAAGACCACGGTGGTCGTGCCGTAGGCGGGCAGCGGGTCGAGGTCGGGGTTCCACCACATCGCGCCGTCGACGTGGGTGTGCGCCTCGATGAAGCCGGGGGAGACGTACGCCCCGGTCGCGTCGATCTCGCGCTCGCCGCGCGGCTCCAGGTCGGGGCCGACCTCGGCGATGACGCCGTCGGTGATGCGGACGTCGGCGCGGACGGCGGGTGCGCCCGTGCCGTCCACGACGGTTCCTCCACGTACCAGCAGATCGGCCACGGCCGTCTCCTTGCTGTCGGAAAAGCTCAAGTAGTTATGATGCAGGTTGTAATTTAACTAGGTGAACTAGTCAAGGGAACGGTCGCGCTGGAAGAATCCCCGACTGTGCCGACCCCCACCTCCGCAGCGCGCCGCCCGATCGGCGGACGCCCCCGCGACCCCCAGATCGACGCCGCGATCCTGACCGCCGTGCGCGAGCTGCTGGCGGAGGAGGGGTACGGGCGGCTCAGCTTCGAGACCGTCGCGCGCCGCGCGGGGGTGACCCGGCCGACCATCTACCGGCGCTGGTCGTCCAAGCCGCAGCTGGTGCACGAGGCGGTCTTCCCGGCGCGCGACACCGCCGTGCTCATCCCGGACACCGGGGACTTCGCGGCGGACGTGCGGCGGATGATCGCGGACACGGTCGCGTCGTACGCCCGCCCGGAGGCCCGCGCCGCGCTGCCCGGCCTGTTCACCGACCTCAGCCAGGACCCGCGGCTGCGGGCGGAGGTGATCGACGGACTGGAGAACCGGGTGCGCGAGCAGTTCCGCGCGATGGTCCGGGCGGCGTGCGAGCGCGGGGCGGTCCGGGCGGACGCCGACGCGGACGTCCTGTTCGACGCCGTCCTCGGCGCGGTCTTCACCCGCTCGGTGGCCCACCGCGACATCGACATCCCCCCGGCGTTCGTCGACTCGCTGACGGCCTTGGTGGTGGACGGCGTCGCAGTACGCGACAGCGGCAGTTCCTGACCGCCGCTCCGCGTCCCCCGGTGTGGCAGTCGCGTGGCGGCCCGGACATCATGGGACCGCCGGCGAACGGGGGGACGTCATGGGTGGGACGCGCATAGTGGCGACGGGGTCGACACCGCAGTCGCTGGTGTGGCTCGGGGACCTGCTCGTCGATCCGGTGGGGCTCTGCCGGTCATGGGACGTCGACGGCGTCGGGCGGGACGGCCACATGGGCTTCGGCGGCCTGTTCGACCGGGCTGCCGCCTCGCCGTCGGGCGGCCACGTCGTGCTGTACGCGGAGCGGGGTACGAAGGCGATCGTCGTGGACATGCGCGCGTCGTTCCCGCGCGTCGTCCGTGAACTCGACCGCAGCTTCTACCAGGCCGAGACGTCCGACTACCCGGTGGCGGTCGGGCGGCTGCGGGACGGGCGGGAGGTGGTCGCCCACTGCCCCGACCGCTACGCCGTAGTGGAGATCGAGGAGCTGGAGTCGGGCCGCCGGCTGACCGAAGGTCCGCGCGACGGCGACCAGGACATCTTCCATTCCCGGCTCGAGTTCAGTCCGGGCGGTCGGCATCTGCTGTCGGTCGGGTGGCTGTGGGGCCCTGCCGGGGTCGCCCGCGTCTTCGACGCGGAGCGCGCCTTGGTGGAGCCGTCGATCCTCGACGGCGGCGGCGAGGTCGACGCGCTGAGCCCGATCGCCGACACGGAGATCACCGCAGGCTGCCTGCTCGACGACGACCGCGTGGTGCTGGCGACCGGCGTCGAAAACTTCGGCGATTCCGGTTCCGAACCGGCAGTGGGGGCGCGTGAGCTGGCCACTTGGTCGCTGTCACGTGGCACTTGGCTGGGACACGCCCGCGTGGACCATCCGGTCGGGGCGACGCTGATGGCGTACGGCGACGCGGTCCTCACCTTTGCGGGCCATCCCAGGCTCGTCTCGGTCGGCACCGGGGACGTCCTCGCCGAATGGCCCGAGGTCGCGGTGGACGCCAAGGACACCGTTTTCGGTGCCACGCACGTCCCGTCCCCGGTGGTGGCCCTGCATCGCGAACACGGCATCCTCGCGGTGGCCCAGGAATGCTCCCTCGCGCTCATCGACCTGCCCGCGCTGCCGACGGACCCGCCGTGACCGCGACGGCGGGCCCTGCCCCTCACGCCATCGCCGGTGTGCTGGGCACCGGGATGGTCAGGGGCAGATGATGTAGCGGCCGCGGAGGCCGCCCTTGGCGGTGGCGCGGTGGGCGTCGGCGGCTTGGTCGAGGGGGACGACGGCGTGGACGCGGGTGGGGAGTTCTCCTGTGGCGGCGCGTACGAGGAGTTCGGCGAGTCGTGCGTTGTCGGAGGTGGTGAACAGGGTGGTGACGGCGATGCCGCGTTCGGTGGGCGGGGCGAGGCCGGGCCGCACGCCGATGTAGGCGCCGCCGTCGCGGACGAGGGTGAGGGCCGCTTCGTTCAGCTGGGCGGCGTCGACGACCGCGTCCCATCCGGGTTCGGGGTGTGTGGTGAAGTCGGCGCCGAGGCCGCGGACGAACTCCTCGTCGCCGGGGCGGGCGAGGCCGGTGACGTGCCAGCCGTGTTCCTGGGCGAGGACGGCGGTGTTCGCGCCGACCGCTCCGGCGGCGCCGGTCACCAGTACCCGGCCGGACCCGGCGGGGGCGTACCCGAGCAGGTCGACGATCTGCGCGGCGGCCAGCCCGTTGAGGGGGACGGTGGCCGCGGCGATCAGGTCCAGGTCGTCGGGGACGAGGGCGACGTCGGCGGCCGCGACGACGATCTGTTCGGCGTAGGTGCCGTAGTCGCGGTCGAAGCCGACCACCAGGCCGGCCACCCGGGTGCCGGCGGCCAGGTCGACGCCCGGTCCGACTGCGTCCACGACGCCGGTGAACTCCCAGCCCAGGCCGGTGTGTTCGGGTTGCTGGACCAGGCCGATGGAGTGGAAGAAGCCTGCTGCGACGCCGAGGTCGGTGGGGTTGACCGTCGCCGCGGCGACCGCGACGCGGACCTGGCCGGGGCCGGGCTCGACGACGGGCACCTCGATGACCTCGATCGAGTCGGGCCCGTTCGGGACGCGGACAACAGCGGTGCGGAAGGTGGGGGTGCTCATGGTGGTGTTCCCTTTGCGATGGGGTGATCGTTTCCGTGCTCCATGCTGGTTTCGTTAACCTCGTGACAAAAGAGGGCACCTGAAAGTGCGTAAGCCCCCCTGGGGTACGGAAGGGCGATCGATGTCGACGCGGACAGCGGCCCAGCAGCGGGCCGAGGAGAAGACGAGCTACAACGCGTTCATGGCGGGCTGCCCCAGCCGTCAGCTGCTCGACCGGATCTCCGACAAGTGGGTCGCGCTGATCCTCGCGGCGCTGGGCAGCGACGGCCCGCACCGCCCCGGGGTCGACCACGGCGACGGGCCCCAGGCGATGCGCTATTCCGAGCTGTCCCGCCGGCTCGCGGGCGCCAGCCAGAAGATGCTCACCCAGACGCTGCGCTCCCTGGAAGCCGACGGCCTGGTCACCCGTACCGTCACACCCACCGTGCCGGTCACCGTCACCTACGAGCTCACCGAACTCGGTCTGTCCCTGAACCTGCTCATGGTCGGCCTCAAGGACTGGGCAGAGACACACATGACGGAAGTACTTGCCCACCGCGAGGAACACCAGCGCGCCGCAGCCGAACAGTAGGACTGCTCGCCGAACCGCCGACGGACCCGCAATGACCGCGATGTCGCGGACCCTCCTCAGACACCCCCGCCGAGGGCTACTGTCCTGTCCGTAGCCGGAGCAGGCACGGCATGAGGAGTGCGCGATGTCGTCCGAGAAGAAGCCGAAGTCCCCGCGGCTGCCGCCGCGTTGGTTCATCCGGACGGCCTGGTACGTCCACCGCGGCCTGTACCGGCTGTTCCGCGGCCGCATCGGCCTGTGGCGACCCGACGACAAGGCCGACAAGTGGGGCACTCTGCGCCTGACCACCATCGGGCGCCGGACGGGTCGTCGGCGCAGCGTCATCCTCGGATACTTCGAGGACGGCCCGAACCTCGTCACGCTCGCCATGAACGGGTGGGGCGCGGCCGAGCCCGCCTGGTGGCTCAACCTGCTGGAGAATCCGGACGCCGACCTCGAACTCGTCGGCGGGACACGGCTCGTACGCGCCCGCGCCGCCACCGGGGACGAGCGGGAGCGCCTCTGGGCCCGCTGGCGGGAGGTCACCGAACACCTCGACTCCTTCGCGGCGCGGCGGCCGTCGGAGACGGCAGTAGTTGTCCTCGAGCCCCGGCTCGCAGACACCTCAGTCGCCACACCAGACGCTGCTGCCACCCCTGACCCCGGCGCGTAGTCGGCAGCGGGACACCACACTCTCGTCACCGGGCACGGTCGTCCGACCGCGCCCTGTTGCGCAGGTTTTTGCGCGGCCTTTTGCGCGTTTGCGGGTATGGCGTGCGGGCGTCCGGGTAGCCGCGCAGCATCCGAGAGATCGTTGTTCCCGTGCCAGGACCTGCGGGAACCCCCCCCGAGGGAGCGCCGCTGATGATCCGCCTCCGACACCACCACAAGGACCCGGCCGGGGAAGTCGCCGAGACCCGCGCAGATGTCGCGGGCTCCGGATACCCCGGATCGACGCCGGCCGAGAAGTACGCGGCGGCCCGGGACGAACGCCGTCACGCCACCGACGGATCTGCGGCGCTGGACCGCGCGGTCGGCCGGGACGACGCCGAGGCCACCGACGACTCGGGCCCCAAGGCCCCGGATCCGCAGCACCCCGACACCTTCGACACCTCGGATACCGACATCTCAAATGCCACCACCACAGACACCGAGACCCGTGAACTGCTGACCGACGAACCCCCGCCCAACCGGCGCCCAGCCCCCTGACGAGCCGTCAATCCTCGGCGCGCGCGGCAGAATCGGCCAGCCAGGCTACCTACAGCCGATCTCGACTGCGGAGCGTTGTCCACCGCTCGGAGACCAGTTCCCAGCTCTTCCACAGGATCGTGGCCGAGCCTCAAAACCTCGCGCCATCCGTGCCACGATCCGATGCAAGCCGGTGATCACCAGGTCACCGGGGCACGGCGGGCCGCATCACGCGGGCTGCGGACGCAAGGGAGGCCGCTTGATGGGGCTCGACGGATGGAACCTGCCGGGGGAGCGCGAGGGAAGGCCAGCGCCCGACGACCTCGCCGAGCGCCGCAAGGCGATCTCCGCGATCCCGCAGCAGGTGGAGCCGGGCGCGACCGTGTCCCAGGAGGTCTTCGGGGGCGTGCCGTCGGTGGTCGTCGCCGTCGACGACCCGGGGCGTACGGTCTTCTACCTGCACGGCGGCGGATATCGCCTGGGCGAGGCGGCCGGGTGGACCGGCTTCGCGTCCCGGCTCGCCACCGCCGCCGACGCCCGCATCGTGCTGGTCGACTACCGGCTGTCGCCGGAGGCGCCGTTCCCGGGAGCGCTGCGCGACGCGGCGTCCGCGTACGACGCCGTGCGTGCCGCATTCGGTCCGGTCACCGTGGGCGGCGACTCGGCCGGCGGCGGCCTCGCGGTGGCGCTGGCCCTGTCCATCCGGGACGCCGGGAGGCCCGCGCCGGTCGCGCTGATGCTGCTGTCGCCATGGCTCGACCAGACCTGCGAATCGGCTGCGTACGCGCGCAGTGGCGCGACGGACCAGCTCTTCGGCCTGGAGGCGGCCCGGACCGGCTCGGACCTCTACCTCCAGGGCCACGACCCGCGCGACCCGCTGGTCTCCCCGGTCCTGGCCGACCTCGCGGGGCTCCCGTCGACACTGCTCTTCGCAGGTGGCGCTGAAGTGCTGCTGGACGACGCGACGCTGTTCGCCGAGAAGGCCTCCGCGTCCGGCGTGACCGTCGAAGCCCACCTCGTCGCCGGCATGCAGCACGTATGGCCCACGGTGTTCCCCGACCTCCCGGAGTCCATACGCGCCCTGACCACGATGGCCCGCTTCCTCCGCGACAACTGAGCCGGACACGCTACGAATTCGGCGGGCGCCCGCCGCGCGAGTGGCGGTCGTGGACGTCCGCGAGGGGGCAAGGCGCCCCCGCGGTGCCGCTGCTTGCTGCTTCCTGCTTGCCGCGCGGTTGGCGTACGGCTCTGGGGAGGGCGGCTGGGCTCAGGTCTGGGCGGGGATGCGGGCTGGTGGCTGGCTGGGTGTGAGCGTTTGGGCGATTCGCTGCTCGAGCTTTGCTCGGCAGTCCGGCCATTCCGTTGCGATGATCGAGAAGATCGCGGAGTCGCGCAGCCGGCCGTCTTCGCCTGGCGCCCATGACTGGGACCAGTTCCGCAGCACGCCCTCGAAGCGTGCGCCCACTCGTTCGATTGCGGCCCGTGAGCGGCTGTTGCGTGCGTCCGTCTTCAGATCGAGGCGTGCCACTTCCCAAGTCTCGAACGCGTGCCTGAACAGGAGGTATTTGGCCTCGGTGTTCGCCCCTGTGCCCTGGGCCGACGCCGCGAGCCAGGTGAATCCGACCTCGATCGCGCTCAGGCCCTCCCCGTCCGGCCACAGCCGCGGGTTCCAGTAGGCGGTGGCCCCGACTGCCTTCCCCGACACCTGCTCCACCTGCGCGTACGGGGCCAGCATTCCGGCGGCGGCGCGGGCGAGTTGGGCATCGACGTAACCCGTGACCTCGGCCGCCGTCGGCACCCATGTGAACCGGTAGGAGCTGCGGTCTTCCTCCGCCGCCTCGGCCAAGTCCGCCGTATGGCGGCGGTCCAGCGGCTCCAGACGTATGAGCGTGCCCTCCAGCACCGGTCCTTCGAGCGTGAAACTCATCGATCACCCATCCAGCGCTGGCTCATACCGTTCGAATCCGGTTCGCAAGCCCGTAGCGTTCCAGAGCCGCTGTGCGGTGTCGCGCGAATTTGGCGTGGGCGCGCGGACTGGCGGACAGAGCCCGGCCTGGACACCGCGCGCAGCCGGCTCGACGCGCTTCGGGGTTGGCAAGTCTCGTATCAATGGCAATCAACTGCGCTGATTTGAAAGCGAAGTGGGTCGGGGGTGGGCTGGGGTCGGGATGCTGGGGTCGGGGGTGTCGGGGTGGGGTGGGGTGCGGCATCCTTGACTTTGTCAGGGAAGTGCACTTCCGATCGGAGGAGGCACGTGCGTGGCATCACGTGAAGGCACCGACGTATTCGAGGACTTGCGCGCCGAAGGGGACGTGCTCGCCGCCCTGGTCGCGGGCCTGAACGACGAGCAGTGGGCGCTGCCCACCCCCGCTGCGGGGTGGACGGTCGCCGACCAGATCGGGCATCTGGCCTCGACCGACGAGATGGCGATCATGGCCGCGCGCGATCCCGACGCCTTCCAGGCGGCGGTCCCCGCGGTGGTCGCGGCGCTGGCGTCCGGGCTCGACGGGGCCATGACGGGCCGTCGTGAGGCGGAGGAGGGCGCGGAGTTGCTGGACCGCTGGCGCGCGGGTCGCGAGGGCGTGATCGCGGCGCTCCAGGGGCATCCGCCCGGCACCCGGTTCCCGTGGTTCGGCCCGCCCATGAGCCCCGCGGGGATCGCGACCGGCCGCCTGATGGAGACCTGGGCGCACGGCGGCGACGTCGCGGACGCGTTGGGCGTACGACGTGAACCGACGGCGCGCGTACGCCACATCGTGCGCCTCGGGGTCCACGCCCGCGACCACGCGTTCGCCACCCACGGACTCGCCGCTCCCGACGACGGGTTCCGCGTCGAACTGATCGGTCCGGACGGCGACGTATGGGAGTTCGGCCCGCCGGACGCACCGCAGAAGGTCACCGGCCCGGGCTACGACTTCGCCCTGCTCGCGACCCGCCGGGTACACCGGGCGGACACGGCGCTGACCGCCGACGGGCCCGACGCCGACCGCTGGCTCGACATCGCCCAGGCGTTCGTGGGGGCGCCGGGGGAGGGGCGGGCACCCGGGGCGCGGCGTACCTGATCGGGCGGGGCTCCACGCACCCGCAGGCCGCCTGCCCGGGGCACTGAGAGCAGTTGGCGGGGAGTCGGGCGCGGTGGGACTGGGATTCGGTGGCTGTTGGGTGGTGGTCAGCCTGGGCGGAGTTCAGCCTGGGCGGAGTGGGGTGTGCCTTTGTAGCGTGGAGGGGGTGACCGTGGGCGCTGCTCGGGCACGCGGGGCACTGCGGCGGCGGCGCTGCGCGGGACTGCGAGCGGACAGTGAGCGGATGGCTCGGGTCGAGGAGGCACTGTGCCGACGATGGTGATGACCGGCGCCACGTCCGGATTCGGCGCGATCGCCGCGCGCCGGCTGGCGGAGTCGGGAGATGCCCGGCTGCTCGTGGGTGCGCGCCGACCGGCGCCGACCGGTGAGTCGGTCGCCCTCGACCTGGCCGACCTGGGCTCGGTACGGGAGTTCGCGGCGTCGGTCCGCGAGCGGCTTGACGACACGCCGCTCGATGCCCTGGTGCTGAACGCCGGGCTGATCCGGGCCGACGACACCGGCCGAACGACGGACGGCTTCGAGACCAGCTTCGCCGTCAACCACCTCGCCCACTACCTGCTGCTGCGGCTCCTGCTGCCAGCACTGGCCGACGGGGCGACCGTCGTCCTGACCACCAGCGGCACGCACGACCCAGCGAACAAGGCCGGGTTGGCGACACCGCGCCACGCCGATGTGGACCTGCTCGCCCATCCCGAGCGCGACCCCGACCGCGGCACACGGCCGCGAAAGGCGGGCGAACATGCGTACACAGCCTCCAAGTTGTGTGCGGTGCTCACCGCGAGGCAGCTGTCCGAGTTCCGGGACGACACGGCAGATTCCGCGGGCGTACGGGACGCGCGGTCACGGACCGTCACGGCAATCGCGTACGACCCCCGGCAGGTGTTCGGAACCGGGCTGGCCCAGGACCTTGCGTTCCCCCTGCGGATCGCCTGGTCGCTGCTCGGTACGCGGGCGATGCGTTGGCCGATGCGCAAGCTGAACCGCGACTTCAACTCCGCGGCCGACGCGGGAAACGCTCTGGCCGACTTGGTGCTGGGTCTCGCCCCGCCCCCGGACGGACGCACCTACGCCGCCCTCCGCCACGGCACCTTGAGCTGGCCGGACCCGTCGGACCTGGCGCGCGACGGCGAACGGGCGCGGACGCTGTGGCGCGACAGCGGCGGGCTGGTCGGCCTGTCCGAGTGACACGGCACGCCACCACGCACCACGCCGTGCCGTGCCGTGGCGTGGCGTGGCGTGGCGTGGTGCGCCGCTGCGCCGCCCCGCGCGTGGCACGCTGGTGCCCATGGACCTGGTGGCGCGGTTCCGCAGCGAAGTTGCCTTGTTCGAGACGGCGGTACGGCGGGCGGCGGCCGAACCGGACGCGCCGTCCGTGCCCCCCTGCCCGGGCTGGACGGTCTCCGATCTCGTCCTGCACCTGGGCCAGGTGCACCGGGTGGTCGATGCGGTGCTGCGCACCCGGCTGACCGACCCGCCGCAGGGCACCGTTCCGGACTTCGGCCTCCCGGCCGAGCGCGAGGGCTGGCCGGACCCCGACGGCGGGCCGACACCGGGGCCGGTTCCGGCCGCGCTCGTCGCGTGGTTCGCCGACGGGGCCCGGCAGTTGGGCGACACGTTTGCGGCGACCGACCCGGCGACCCGGGTCTGGACCTGGGCACCCGAGCAGACCGCGGGCTTCTGGCTGCGCATGCAGGCCGTCGAAGCCGCCGTGCACCGCTGGGACGCCGAGCGCTCCGTGGGCGAACCGGGCCCGATGGAGCGGTCGTTGGCGTGCGACGCGGTGGCGCAGACGTTCGAGGTGATGGCCCCGGCGCGGCGCGCGAGGTTGGCGGCACCGGCGGGAGCGGGCGAGACGTACCGGCTCATCGCCACGGACGGGCCGGAGTCGTGGACGGTGCGGTTCTCTGGAGCCGACGTCGAGTACCCCGCGCATGCAGTGGGACCGGCCGACCCGGCTGCGGCTGCGGCTGCCGCCCCGACCGCGACAGCCGCCCCGCCCGAGGCAAACGTCCCGCCCGCGGCCCCGCACCACCACGGCTCAACCGCCGAACTACGCGGCTCGGCCTCGGATTTGATGCTGTTCCTCTGGGACAGGCTGCCCCTGGACCGTCTGACCGTCACGGGAGACCCTGCCGTCGCCGCCCGGTACTTCGTGCTCGTCCCCCCGGTGTGAGCCGGCCGGATGGCCGATGAAGCCAAGGAGGCGGCGCGAGGCAGCGCGGACAAGCCGTCACACCAACCGCCACACCAACCTTCACACCAGCCTTCACGCCAGGCTTCACCCCAGCTGTCACGCCTACCAGCAGCCGCCTCTCGGCAGCCCGGCCTGCGCCCCTCCCCGGCCGCCGTGCGGCATGATCATGGGGTGAGCTCAGCCGTTGACAGGGACGCCGTCCCGCAGTTCGTCCTCCCCCTCGTGGTCCGCATCGAGCGCGAGGCGCCGCCGCCGCGTACCGCCGCGCTGGAGGCCGCCGCCCGCGCCGTGCTGGCCTTCCTCGCCGACGAGCGGTCGACCGAGGGGGAGTGGGTCGAGCGCGTCGCGGAGTGGACCGACGGCCGCATCCGCAAGGTGGTACGCCGGGCGCGCGGTGCCGAATGGCGACGCGCCTCCGTCCTGGAGGGCATCACCCTGGAGCACGACGGCGCCGAGGTCCGCGTCTTCCCGCCCGTACCGCTCGATGCGTGGCCCAAGGAACTGGCCCGGCTCCAGGTCTCCGGCACCGAACTCGACGACCCGGAGCCGCCGCCCGCCCCCGCGCCCGGGATTCCGGTGCTGTGGTTCAACCCCGACCTCGAGATGAGTGCCGGGAAGGCGATGGCGCAGACCGGTCACGGTGCGCAGTTGGCCTGGATGCGACTGGACGCCGAGGCCCGCAAGCGCTGGGCGGCCGACGGCTTCCGCCTCGCGGTGCGTACCGCTCGCGCCGCGGCGTGGTCGGCCCTCACCGACTCCGGACTGCCACTGGTCCGCGACGCGGGGTTCACCGAGATCGCACCCGGCTCCTGCACGGTGGTGGCCGATTTGCCGGAATTGCGGACACGGGGCGCCTGATCTGCAACCACCCGCCGACCGTTCGACCGCTCGCCCGCTCAACGACGCGCCGGACGCCGGTCCGCGGACACCGGGGCCACCCGGGTCCGCGGCGCCCGCGGTCGCGCGACACGCCGGGCTCCGCGGGCCGCAACGTATCCTGACTACACGTCACATTGCTTGCCGACGAACGCATTTGCAGCGCGGCAGTGACAAACTCGGCCAACAACCGAGACCGTGGCGTGACCGTGCCGCCTACGCCACGTCATCCACTGAGGACTACGGTGGTTCGCGGCCGGGTCTCCCGCCCGGCCCCGCGCCGCGCGGCCGGGGAAGCGGTCCGCACGGGCGGTGCCCGCCTGCCGACCAGGGAGCGCCCGCGAGTGAACCTTCAGGTGACCACCGAGGACCACCAAGGCTGGACCGTGCTTTTCGTCGCCGGGGAGGTCGACTTCGCCGTCGTCCCGGAGCTGGGGGAACACGTGAGACGGGCGGTGGCCCAGGGGCGCCACCACCTGATCCTGGAGTTGACCGAGGTCGTCTTCTGCGACTCGACCGGGATCGGGGCGCTGGTGGGGGCCAGGCGGTTGCTGCGCTCGTGCTCGGGCCAGTTGCGGCTGGTGATGCCGGAGAGCGGCGAGCACCACGTGAACCGCGTGTTCACCGCGCTCGGCCTGCGCCGGCTGTTCGACGTGCACCCCGACCTCGGCGAGGCCCTGGCCGCCGACGACCCGCGGGAGCGGGCCGCCGAAGCGGGGTGAAGCGTACGGGAATCCGCGTGCGCAAGGGCGGATCGTACGCGTGTTCCTGATCATTGCCCCGGTCAAGTGTCTGCGCTACGTTGCGGCCCAACACCCGTAGTTGTTACGCAGGAGGGCTTGGCATGGCACTCGAAGGCTCCAAGATCGTCGTCACCGGGGTCACCGGCCAGGTGGCCGAGCCGGTCGCCAAGCTCCTCGCACGCGACAACGAGGTGTACGGCGCGGCGCGGTTCAACGACGACGAGTCTCGCGCGCGCCTGGAGGCCGCCGGAGTCAACTGCGTCAAGATCGACCTGGCCTCCGGCGACGTGGCGGACCTGCCCGCGGACGCCGACTACGTGATCAACTTCGCGGTCGCGAAGAGCGGTGACTGGGGCGCCGACCTGGACGGCAACGCCGGCGGCGTGCTCTGGCTCATGGACCACCTGCGGGGGGCGCGCGCCTTCCTGCACTGCTCGTCCACGGCGGTCTACCAGCCCAACGGGCATCGGACCTTCAAGGAGTCGGACGCGCTGGGCGACAACCACCGCGTGTGGTCGTTCCTGGAGACGTACAGCATCTGCAAGATCGCCGCGGAAGGTGCGGCCCGCTGGGGCGCGGCCAAGTACGGGCTGCCGACGACCATCGCGCGTCTGAGCGTCCCGTACGGCGAGAACGGCGGCTGGCCGGCCATCCACCTCGAGATGATGATCGCCGGAGCGCCGGTCCAGGTGCACAGCGACACCCCGAGCGTGTACCACCCCATCCACGAAGAGGACATCGTCGCCTCCCTGCCCAAGCTGCTCGCCGCGGCGTCGACGCCCGCGACGGTGGTGAACTGGGGTGGCAGCGAGGCGGTCAGCATCGAGGAGTGGTGCACCTACCTCGGCGAACTGACGGGTCTTCAGGCGGAGTTCGAGGAGACCGACCTGACCATCAGCAGCGTGGCGCTCGACCTCACCCGCATGCACGAGGTCATCGGCACGACCGACGTGCACTGGAAGGACGGCATGCGCCGCATGGTCGAGAAGTTCCACCCGGAACTGCTCAAGAGCTGAGGCCGCCGCAAGAGCCGAGGCCGCTGAAGTCGCCGTACGACCTGAAGCGGCCTCAACAGCCGAAGCCGCCTCAACAGCCGAAGCCGCTCAGCGGCCGAGGCCCGCGTCCAATTGGTCCGCGCTGCGGCTGCGGATCAGGTCGTTGACCGCGAGTCCGGGACCGACGTTCTCGAAGAGCGACGGCGGGTGGTACGTCACGTACATCGTGCGCCGCCCGCCGATCCCGGTCGGTGCCGGCGACGCGTGCAGGACGTCGGCGATGTGCACGGTGACGTCGCCCGGCTCCGTCGGGATCAGCATGTACGGCAGGTCCGCCAGGTCTCCCTGGTCCGGCGGCGGGCAGGTCTTCCCGTGCGTACCCGCGACGGCCTCAAGGCACCCGGTCTCCGGCGACGATCCGGTCAACTGCACGCCGATCGCCACCGACGGGCACATGATGTGGTGCCCGCCGAGCCCGCAGTCGGTGTGCCACGGGATGTTCGCCAGCCCCTTGAGCCGCCCCGGCGGCTTGAGCAGCACGCCGACCCCCTCCATGCGGTCGGTGGACGCCGCGAGGTCGTCGTGCAGCAGGGACGACAGGCGCAACATGCGCGGATCCTGGGCGATTTCCGCGATCAGCGGCGAACGCTCGCTCGCATAGACCAGGCGGCACAGCACGTCCTCGCCGTCCTCGTCGGCGGCCCACCACGACCGGTCGTCGCCGATCCGGGCGTCCGCCGCGAGCCGGTCGACCTCGGAGTTGAGGGCCGCGACCTCGTCGGCGGTGAAGACGCCGCGCACCCGCATCACGCCGGTCGCGTCGAAGAACGCGGCCAGGTCGGCGTCCGGGTCGGCGAGCGTCCAGGCGCGTTCCAGGTCGACCGGACGCCCGGCGCCGTCCGCGGGCGGGGCGCCGGTCGGCTGGTAGATCGGGATGCCCATGTACAGCGCGCGCAGCGCGGGTTCCCAGGCGAACAGGTCGAGGACGGTCCCGTCGCGCACCTCGACCTCACCCGCGATGGCCAGGGCCGCCCCCGTACGCATCTGGGTGACGAAGTCGGTCCACGCGTCGGGTGACATCAGGCACGTGCAGGCGTCGTCGGCCGGCGTCTCCTCCGCGGGATCGACGCGCAGGCGGCCGTCCAGCGCGCGGTACGTCCACGCCGCCTCGCCGACCACCAGCGTCAGCGGGCGCAGCCCTGCGAGGCCGGTCGCGGCGAGCGGTCCGCGCTCGCCGGCGAGCAGCCCGGGCACGATGTCGCGGTGGTACGTCTCCGCGTCGATCCTGTCGCGCGCGTGCATTCTGTGCCCCTCCCCGCAGGTGACATCGGGCGCAGTATGCCGTGCCTGACGAACTGTCACCAGCCCCTCAAGCGCGGGCTTGTACGCCGCCGTCACCTGCACGGCGCGGGCTCGTTCCTCGTGTGTGCCACGCCGAGCCCCATCCGCAACCGCCGACGACTCCGCCGAACAACCGCAACGCCGCGCGCCCCGCCAGCCACCCCACCGCCCGCCCGTCCCGAGCCCCTCTCCGACTCCCTCCACCCGTAGTACGTAGGGCTCTTCGGGTGATTCGAGGTTTACAACGCCCGGGTCAATTGATGTCCGAATTAGTACGAATGGGCGTGACTTGTGTGATTAATGGTGTTCAATCGTGTTGATCATCTAAGCCACTGGTACACCGGCGAGGCAGGTGCACATGGAAGCCCCCGTATTCGACGACATCGCCGACCCGTCCTGCACATGCCTCGCATGTGTCGCGACGCGTCGGCAGGAGGCCATGGCCCTGCGCGCCGGGGGTGGTCCGGCGCGTCGCGCGCGCCGTACCGCCGCCACCGTCGTCACCGCCGGCTTCGTCGCGGCCGGTGTCGCGCCCGCCGCCGCCCGCGCCCTCGACCCGGGCAAGACCCTCGACGACCAGGGGCCGCGCCAACCCCTCGCCGACACGCTCATCGACCAGGAGCAACTTCCGCCGGACGCACCCGACCCCGCCGCGTGGGAGGGCACGTACGGCTCACCGCAGGGCGAGCCCGGCCCGCTGCGCCTCGGCTCCTCCGGCGGCAAGAGCGTCACCCCGGCCTTCGCCACGCCGGTCTTGGCCACGCCGGTCTTGGCCATGCCTGTCCTCGCCACCCCGGTTCTTGCCACGCCGGGCCTCGCCACGCCCACCCGCACCGGCCTCGCGACCGTGACGCGCGATCAGATAATCGAACGGGCCCAATCCTGGTCCGACGTGGTCGTGCCGTACAGCCAGTCCGGTTACCGGGGCGGCTACCGCACCGACTGCTCCGGCTATGTCTCGATGGCCTGGGGCCTCGCCCAGAACGCGTGGACCGGCAACCTCGCCGACTACGCCGCGCCCATCTCCAAGAGCGACCTCAAGCCGGGCGACATCCTGCTCTTCCACAACGCGGCCAACCCGATGCGTGGTTCGCACGTCGTCATCTTCGAGCGCTGGACCGACTCGTCGCGCGCGAGCTATGTCGGCTACGAGCAGACCCAGCCGGGCACCAAGCACCGCACCATCCCGTACGCGTACTTCAACTACTCGTCCGGCTACAAGGCGTACCGCTACAAGAACGTGGTCGAAGGCGGCGGCACCGGAGGCGGTACGACCACCCCCGGCACGACCGTCCCCGGCACGCCCGCGTTCCCGGGTGCGCAGTACTTCGGTCCGGGCAAGTCCAACGCGTACATCACCCAGCTCGGCAAGGCCCTCGTCGCCAAGGGGTACGGCAGCTACTACCGCGAGGGCCCCGGCCCCACGTGGGGCGCGGCGGACCAGAAGGCCACCGCCGCCTTCCAGCGCGCCCAGGGCTGGACCGGCGCCGACGCCGACGGAATACCCGGACGCGAGACGTGGGCGCGCCTCATGGCCGGATCCGACGGGGCAACCGGCGGGTCCGGCGGAACCGGGGGCACAGGGGGAACCGGCGGCGCCAACCCCGCCCCGCCGTCCACGACTCCCGGCGCGCCCGCGTTCCCGGGTGCGCAGTACTTCGGTCCGGGCAAGTCCAACGCGTACATCACCCAGCTCGGCAAGGCCCTCATCGCCAAGGGGTACGGCAATTACTACCGCGAGGGCCCCGGCCCCACGTGGGGTACGGCCGACCGGCAGGCGACTGCCGCCTTCCAGCGTGCGCAGGGCTGGACCGGCGCCGAGGCCGACGGAATACCGGGCAAGGACACCTGGGCGTTGCTCATGCGCTGACGTCCATCACCGACGTCCGATTGCTGATGCACCATCACCAGAACCACGAGGCGGCGGCCCGAGGAGGGCAGCGCCGTCACCGGAACGGCGTCGACGCCGACGCGTGAGGAGCACAGGTGACACGCGAAGACCCGACGGGGGAATGGGCGGGGCCGGCCGGACCTGCGGACCGCCGCAGGCTCGGCACCGGCGCCGCGCCCGTCATCGTGACCGTCCTGGACCGGGCCGGCGACGCGACCGGGGGAGCGCCGCTGGACGGGCGTGTCCTCGACACCGCCGAGATCCGCGCGCTGTCCGCCGCGGGCCTGGGCTCGGCAACCGCGAGCAACGCGGGCACCGTGGGTACGGCGAGCACAACGAGCACAGTGGGCGCCGGGCGTACCGCCGGCCTGCCCGCCACCGACACCGCGATGCCGTACGTGCCGCAACGTGACCCGCTCGACCCGCCGGAACGGGGCAACCACATGGCCGCCAAGACCACCCGCACGCACACCGACACGGCCGTCGCCCCGGTCGCGGCCGGCACGGCCAACGGCACCGCCAACGGCACGGCCAACGGCACCGCCAATGGCACCGCCAAAGCCACGTCGAAGGCCGCGGCCACGACCACCGCGACCTTCGGCGACGCGCACTTCGTCGCGACTCCCGAGGGCTCGTCCTCCGCCCTCACCCGCGCCCGCTTCCCGCGCGCCGACCAGGAGCTCCGCGAACGCCCCGCGTTCGTCCTGCCCGGCTGGCTTGCGGGCCCGACCCTCCTCGCGGCCGTGTGCGGCGCCGCATGGGCGGTCGCGGCGTCCGGCCGCATCGATCTGCGACTCCCCGACCAACTCCGCCGGAGCGCACTCCTCGACGTCTCCGAGCCGGTCGCCATCTCCGTCGGCACCGGCGCCGCGATCCTCGGCCTGGTGCTGCTCGTCGGCATGTTCGTCGTGCCGGCCGGATCCGTACGCGTCATGAGCCGCTTCGGCCGCTACAAGGGCACGGTCCGGCGCGCCGGCCTCGTATGGGCGGTGCCCTTCCGCCGCCGCCGCAAGGTCGACACCCGCCTCCGCCACTGGCGCAGCCGTCCGATGGACCTGACCGACCGTCAGGGCACCCCGCTCCAGGTCATGGTCCTGGTGGTGTGGCAGGTCCGGGACACCGCCCGTGCCAAGTTCGCGGTACGCGACCACGAGCAGTACCTGCGGCAGCAGATCGAGGCGGCGGTGAGCGCGGTCACCGCGAGCCTCCCGTGCGACAGCTTCACCCGCGGCGCGGCCTCACTCCGCGACACCGAGCACGTCAACGAGGAGATGACCCGGCGCCTGTCCGGCGCCATGACGGCTGCGGGCGTCCAGGTGTTCTCCGCCCAAGCGCTGCACATCGACTACGCGCCGCAGGTCGCCGAGGCGATGCTGCGCCGCCGCATCGCCGCCCTCGACGCCTCGACCCGCACCGCGGTCCTCGACGACGTCGTCGACACCGTCTCCCAGGCCGTCGACCAGTTCACCCGCCGCGCCCTCGTACGCCTCGACGAGGACGGCCGCACCGACTTCATCCGCGACCTCACCGTCGCCATGTACACCGCCCGCGGCAACACCGGCCCAGCCCCCTCCGCCCGCGACTGATTCCCCCGAGCCGAGGGGGACGGACGCCCACTCGGGGCACCGGACGCCGCGGCCGGTCGCGTGGCACGTCCGACGGGCGGGCGGTGCCTGCCCGCTCACGGAGCGGTCGGCGGTACGCCCAGGGTGAGGGCGTCGAGTTGGCCGTTGCAGGCGTTGCAGGTCCAGCGGGGGAGGAGGTCGGCGCCGCAGGCGCGGTGGCCGATGTGGACGCCGGGGCGGCCGTCCTCGTGGAACCAGCGGGCGGCCCAGGCGATGAGGAAGGCGAAGGTCGGGAAGAAGTCGTGCCCCTTGGGGGTGAGCCGGTAGCCCTGCCGCCGACCGCCGTCCCGCAGCGGTGACTTCTCCAGGATGCCCTGGTCGGTGAGCAGCGCCAGCCGCGTGGTCACGGTGTGCGGTGCGGTGTCGTGCAGCAGCGTCTGGAAGTCGCCGAAGCGGCGGTGGCCGAGGAACGCGGCGGCCAGGAGGGACGTCGAGGTGCGGTCGGCCAGCACCGCCGCCCCCGCCACGGGCGCGTCCGGGGCGGGGGCGGAGCCGTTGTGCGGCGCGGTGCCGTCGCGTCCCCCGACGGAGGCCGAACGGTGGTAGCGGCGCCGCGGGTTGGTCGACGCGAAGGGCACGGACCGGTCCACCGACGCCGTCGTGTCCCGGGCGCTCAGGCCGATCGCCCCGCAGGCGCCGCACCCGAAGACGGGGTCCGTGCGGTTGCCGCACGCCGCGTGCGTCAGTGCGCCGCGCAGCCGGAGGGCGGAACCGGGCGCCCAGCGCCGGTCCCACGCGTGCAGCGCCGCGAGCGCCGGCCACAACTCCTCGCCCGAGCCCGTCAGGCGGTAGTCGCGGCGCGGCGGCGCGGCGTGGTACTCGTGCGCCTCGACCAGCCCGTCCGCCGCCAGGTCGCGCAGCCGCCGGGTCAGCACCGGGTCCGAGATGCCCAGGCGCGTCCGCAGGTCGCCGAAGCGCGCGGGCCCCTCGGTGAGGAGCGTGCGCACGATGAGCAGGTTCCACAGATCGCCCATCACCAGAAGGCCGTGGCCGAGCGACGTGGGGGCCGGAGCAGTCACTTTCACTCTGGAAGTATCCCGATCGACGAAGTACCGTCGCAAGTGCACGGCGCACGCCGCACCACCCGGATGTCCCGATCAGGTTCATGTGCTCGGCGGAGGCGGAAATGACGGAAGCCCCACAGATCCCCCGGATTCAGCGTGATGCGGGCGCGCGGCGCGCCGTTCCGGAGGGCGAGGAGAACCCGTACCTGCTGGGCGTGTACGCCCCGGTCGGGACCGAGATCGACGCAGACGATCTGGAAGTAATCGGTGAGATCCCGAGGGACCTCAACGGCGTCTACCTGCGCAACGGCCCCAATCGGCGCTTCGCCGCGCCCGGCCGCTACCACTGGTTCGACGGCGACGGCATGATCCACGGCCTGCACTTCGAGAACGGCACCGCCCGGTACATGAACCGGTGGGTGCGCACGGCCGCCTTCGACGCCGAGACCGCCGCCGGGCACTCGCTGTGGACCGGCGTCATGGAGGACCCCAAGGGCAACCCGTTCGGGAACGGCCACGGGCTCGGCATCAAGGACTCCGCCAACACCGACGTGGTCTTCTTCAACGGCCGGGTCCTGCCCACCTGGTACCTGTGCGGGACGCCGATGAGCCTCGACCCGCTGTCGCTGCGCACCATCGGCGCGGAGAACTTCCTCGGCACGCTGACCGGCGACTTCATGGCCCACCCGAAGGTGGACGAGGCGACCGGCGAGATGTTCTGGTTCGACTACGGCCCCGAGCCGCCCTACCTCAGGTACGGCGTCGTCGGCCCCAAGGGCGTCGTCGAGCACGTCGCCGAGATCGACCTGCCGGCCCCCCGGCTGCCGCACGACATGGCGATCACCGAGAACCACGCGATCCTCATGGACCTGCCGCTGATCCAGGACCAGGAGGCCCGCCGCCAAGGCCGCTACCGCATCAACTTCGACCGCGAACTCCCGTCCCGCTTCGCGGTGCTGCCGCGCCGCGGCGACAACGCGTCGGTGCGGTGGTTCGAGGCCCGGCCCGGCTACATCTACCACGTCGTCAACGCGTGGGAGGAGGGCCACGAGATCGTCATGGACGTCTGCCGCGTCAAGGACCCGCAGCACCAGCCGCGCATCGACCACCCGCTCGCCCGCATGCTGGCGTACCTGCGCCTCGACGCGCAGCTGTGGCGCTACCGGTTCGACCTGCGCACCGGAGCCACCACCGAGGGCCCGCGCGACGACGACAACACCGAGTTCCCGATGATCGACTCGCGCGTCACCGGGCGCCGCAACCGCTTCGGGTACGCCGTGCACATCGCCCGCGAGGACACCCTCCTCTTCGACGGCCTGGTGCGGTACGACCTGCACACCGGCGAGCGCCAGGACCACCGCTTCGGACCGGGCAGGTGGGGCTCCGAGGCCCCCTTCGCACCGCGCGACGGCGGCACCGCGGAAGACGACGGCTACCTCGTGACCTTCGTGCACGACGAGGCCGAGGACCGCTCCGAGGTCGTCGTGCTCGACGCCGCCGACCTGGCCGCGGGCCCGGTGTGCCGCATCCTGCTGCCGCAGCGCGTGCCCACCGGCTTCCACTCGTGCTGGATCCGCGCCGAGCAGCTGGAGCAGGCGCGGTGAGGCTGCATCCCGCCGACCGCGAGGCGGCGTACACCGAGGCCGGCTGGTGGGGCGCGCCCACCTGGGACGAGCTGTTCCGCGCCCGCGTCGCCGAACGCCCCGGCGCCACCGCCGTCGTCGACCCCGCCGACCGCGCGGCCCACCTCGACGGACCCGCCCGCCGCCTCACCTGGGCCGAACTGGACGCGTACGTCGACCGCTTGGCCGCCGTGCTGCTGGCCGAAGGGGTCCGGCGCGACACGACGGTCGGCGTGCAACTCCCCAACAGCGTGGAACTGGCCGCCGCGTACCTGGCCGTGGCCCGCCTCGGGGCCGTCGCCACGCCCTTCCCCGTGCAGCACCGCGAACACGAACTCGGCACGCTGGGCGCCCTCGCCGACGTCCGCGCGTTCGTCACCGCGACCCGCATCGGGACCCGGGCGTCGGCCACGTCGGCCCGCGAGACCTACCCCGACGGCGTACGCGTGCTCGCGTTCGGCCCCGAAGCCGACGTGCCCGCGGGCGCGGTAGGCCTCGACGCCGCACTGCGCACGGCCGACCCGGCCGACCCCGCGCTCGCCGCCCACCTCGCGTCGTTCACCCCGCACCCGGGGAACTGCGTCACGATCTGCTGGACCTCGGGCACCGAGGCGACCCCCAAAGGCGTGCCGCGCTGCGCGAACGACTGGTCGCCCATGGCGGCGGCCAGCGTGGACGCCGCCGGGCTGACCGGCGAGGACGTCCTGCTCAATCCCTTCCCGATGGTCAACATGGCCGGTATCGGCGGCATGTTCGTGCCCTGGCTGATGACCGGCGCCGTCCTGGTGCAGCACCATCCGTTCGACCCGAAGGTGTTCTTCGGGCAGATCGCCGGCGAGCGCGTGACGTACACGGTGGCTCCGCCCGCGCTGCTGACCGTCGTGCTGGCCCAGGACGCGCTGCCGCCCGGCGTCCTGTCGACGCTGCGCATCGTCGGATCGGGATCCGCACCGCTCACCGAGGAGATGACGGTCGGCTGGCACGAGCGCTTCGGCATCGAGGTGCTGAACTGCTTCGGCTCCAACGAGGGCGCGAGCCTGGTGTCCGGACCGACCACCGTGCCCGACCACCGCGAACGGGCCCGCTACTTCCCGCGTTTCGGATCGCCGGAGCACACGTGGGACAACCGGGCGGCCCAGGGCATGCGCACCCGGCTGGTCGACCCCGCGACCGGCAAGGAGGTCGACGAGGCGGACGTGCCCGGGGAGTTGCGGCTCCAGGGCCCCGGTGTCTTCGCCGGCTACCTCGGCCGCGACCGGGCCGAGGACGACGCCTTCGACGACGAAGGCTGGTTCCGCACCGGCGACATCTTCGCCTACGCGACCGACGCCTCGGGCGACATGCGCTACCTGCGCTACGTCGACCGGGCCAAGGACATCGTCGTACGCGGCGGCATGAACATCTCCGCCGCCGAACTCGAAGGCCACATCCTCGCCCACCCCTCCGTCGCCGAGGCCGCGGTGGTCGCCGTGGCCGACCCGGTGCTCGGCGAACGCGCCTGCGCCGTCGTCGTGCCCGCACCCGGCGCCGCACTCGAACTCGACGGCCTGGTGGGCTTCCTGAGGGAGCGTCGGATCGCCACGTACAAACTTCCCGAGCGCCTCGAAGTCGTCGAGGCGCTGCCGCGCAACCCGGTCGGCAAGGTGTTGAAGGCCGAACTCCGCGCCCGCTACCGCACCGCGGCTCCCCCCGGCACCCCGGAACCCGCCGAGGAACCCGCCGCTGAGGAACCCGCTGCCGAGGAACCCGGCGCCGAGGAGGCGACATGACCGCGTACATCCTGGGCGGTGCCCAGACGGACTTCGCCCGCAACTGGGCCAAGGAAGGCCTCGGCCTCGTCGACCTCCTGCGCGAGGCCGCAGAGGGCGCTCTCGCCGACGCGTCCGTCGACGCCGCCGACGTCGAGGTGCTGCACATCGGCAACCACGCGGGCGAACTGTTCGCCGGCCAGTCGCAGTTGGGCGGCCTCACCGTCAGCGCGGTACCCGCCCTCACCGGCCTGCCCAGCACGCGCCACGAGGCGGCGTGCGCGTCCGGCGGCACCGCGCTGCTGGCCGCCGACGCCGACCTCGGCGCGGGCCGCTACGACCTCGCGCTCGTCGTGGGCGTCGAACTCATGCGCAACGTCCCGGCCGACGAAGCCGCCGCCAACCTCGGCAGCGCCGCATGGGCCGGACGCGAGGCGGTCGGGGCGACGTTCCCGTGGCCCGCGCTGTTCGCCGAGGTCGCCGATGCGTACGACGAACGCTGGGGACTGGACCCCGCCCACCTCGGCGCCATCGCCCGCGGCGCGTTCGCCAACGCGCGCCGCAACCCCTACGCGCAGGCCCGCGACTGGGACTTCGAGCCCGCCGCCTTCACCCCCGACGACACCGCGAACCCCCTGGTCGAAGGACGCCTGCGGCGCACCGACTGCGGCCGCATCACCGACGGCGCGGCCGCGCTCCTGCTCGCGTCCCCGCGCTACGCCGCCGCCTGGGCGCGCGCCCGGGGCCGCGAACTCGACGACGTACCGTGCCTGCGCGGCTTCGGACACCGCACCGACAGCCTGCTGCTCGCCGACAAGCTCGCCCGCCGCGACCCCGGCGGCGTGCTGTTCCCGCACCTCGCGGGCGCGGTCTCGGACGCCTACCGCAGGGCCGGCATCGGCGGCATCGCGGACATCGACGTCGCCGAACTGCACGACTGCTTCACCATCAGCGCGCTGGTCGCCTTCGAGCACATCGGGCTCGCGGCACCGGGCGAGGGCGGCCGCATCGTCGAGGAGGGCGTCATTGACGCGGGCGGCTCACTGCCCGTCAACCCCGGCGGCGGACTCCTGGCCCTCGGCCACCCGGTCGGCGCGACGGGCGTACGCATGGCCGTCGACGCGGCCCGCCAGGTCGCCGGCACCGCCGGGCCGACCCAGGTCGAGGACGCCCGCACCGCACTCACCCTCAACATCGGCGGCTCCTTCACGACAGCCGTCGCCACCGTCATCTCCCGGGGAGGAGCCGCGTGACGGCAGCACTCGACGACGCCTACCTGCTGGCGTACGTACGCACCCCGCGCGGCAAGTCCACCCCGCGCGGGGGACTGGCTTCGGTGACGCCGCTCGACCTCGTCCGCCAACTCCTCGACGCGCTGGTCGACCGCACCGGCCTCGTCCCGGACCGGGTGGACGACGTGGTCCTCGGCTGCGCGGGGCAGGTCGGCGAGCAGGGCGCCAACCTCGCCCGCACCGCCCTGCTCACCGCGGGGTGGCCCGAGACGGTCCCCGGCCAGACGGTCAACCGCTTCTGCGCCTCGGGGATCGACGCCGTGGCGACCGCCGCCGCGCTCGTACGCTCGGGACAGGCCGGGCTGATCGTCGCGGGCGGCGTCGAATCCAGCTCCCGGGTACCGATGTTCGCCGACCAGGGACCCCTGTGGACGGACGCCGCGGTGGTGGAGTCCGTCGGCAGCGTGCACATGGGGATCGCCGCCGACGTCGTGGCCACCGAGGAGGGCTGCGAGCGCGGCGAACTCGACGAGTACGGCCTGCGCACCCAGCGGCGCGCGGCCCGCGCCTGGGCCGAAGGCCGCTTCGCCGACGCGGTCGTCCCCGTCACCGCAGCGGACGGGACCGTGCTGCTGGCGCACGACGAGCACGTGCGCCCCGACGTCACCCTCGACCAACTCGCGTCCCTCGAACCGGCCTTCGCCGACCTCGGAGGCGAGGGACAGGACGCGCTGGCGCTGCGCCACCTCCCGCACCTCAAGGAGATCCGGCACCTGCACACACGCGGCACGTCGCCCTCGCTCGCCGACGGCGCCTGCGTCGCGCTGATCGGCACCGCCCGCGAGGCCGAGCGCCTGGGCGTCACCCCGATGGCCCGTATCGCCGCGTCCGCCACCGCCGGGGCCGACCCGGTGCGCATGCTCGTCGCCGGGCAGACCGCCGTCGGCTGCGCCATCGAGCGGGCCGGGGTGCGCCTGGGCGACATCGGCGTCGTCGAGTACGCCGAGGCCTTCGCCGCGCTGTGCGTCAAGATCCAGCGCGACCTCGGCTTCGGCGACGACCGCTTCAACGTCAACGGCGGCACGATCGCCATGGGCCACGCCTTCGGCGCGACCGGCGCGATCCTGATCGGCGCCTGCGCGGACGAACTCGCCCGATCCCACGCCCGCTACGGCGTCGCCGCGGTGAGCGGCGCGGCGGGACTGGGCAGCGCCGTGGTGCTGGAGGCGGTCGCGTGAGGCTCTCGGTCTCCCTCGGGCTCTGGCAGGACCGGCCGCCGCAGGAGGCGCTGCGCACCGCGGAGGCGGCCGACCGGCTGGGCTACGAGGAGCTGTGGATCGGCGAGATGGCGACGTACGACGCCTTCGCCCTCGCGATGGCGGTCGCGGCCCGCACCACGCGCATCCCGCTGGTCCTCGGCCCGCTCGCGGTCACCGTGCGGGACCCCGCGATGATCGCCGCCGGGGCCGCGTCCGTCGCCGATCTGACGGGCCGCCGGGTCGCCGTCGCGCTCGGCACGTCCTCGACCGTCGTGGTCGAGGACTGGCACGGCCGCTCGCGCGCCCGCGCGGCCCGCGCGCTGGAGGACTCGGCGCGGGCGGTGCGCACGCTGCTCGCGGGCGGCCGGTCCGACGGCGTCGGCGAGGTGGTGCGCAGCAGCGGGTACCGGCTGCGCCTGCCGTCCGTCCCCGGACCACTCACGGTCGCGGCGTTCGGCCCGGCGGCGCTGCGTACCGCGGCCCGGCACGCCGACCGGCTGGTGCTCAACCTCGTGTCGCCGGAGACCGCCGCGGACCTGGTGGCGGACCTGGAGAAGGCGGCGCACGCGGCGGGCCGCCCGCGGCCGACGGTGGCGCTGTGGGCGTGCGCGGCGCTCGGCGGCGGCGCCGGTCCCGGGGTGGAGCAACTGCGCCGCGGACTGGTGTCCTACCTCGCGGCCCCCGGCTACGCCGACATGTTCGCGCGCGCCGGTTTCGGGGACGTGGTCGCGTACGCCCGCACCTGGCCCCACCCCCGCGACCTGCTGGCGGCGATTCCGCCGGAGGTCGTCGACGTCGTGGCCGTGACCGCCGAACCGGCCGCGCGGATGGCCGCCTACGCGGCGGCGGGCGTCGACGAACTCGTCCTCGTGCCGTCGTCGACCGACGCCGACCCCGGCGGTGCCGCGACCCTCGCCGCGGCCCGGGAGGCGGTCCGGGAGGAAGCCCCCGGAGACGTTCCCGGGGCGACCGGCGGCGCGCGGACGACAGCCGCCTCCGGCACCGACTGACAGCGCGGAGTCCGCGGCATCGGCCCCTCCGGGGCGCCGCTGCCGCGGACTCCGCGCGCCCGCAATTGCCGCCGCACACGCGCCGCAACGCCCGCCGCAGTCGTCCCGCAGTCTCCCCGTGGCCGCCCGCCGGATCTTGCCGATTCTTGCCGGGCCCGCGCCGCTTCAGAACCGATTCGGCAGCCAAATCGCGCACGCCGGTAACGCAACCAATGGTTGGAGGCGTTAATCGCATAACTCGGAGACGTCGACGCGCGGAGGTTCCATGGCGGGGGGCATGGTGGGCGACTTCGAGGACTTCGCGCACGCGCGCAGCGGCCAGCTGCTGCGCACCGCGTGCCTTCTCACGGGTGACTGGCACCTGGCCGAGGACCTGGTGCAGGACACCCTCGGCAAGCTCTTCCGCAAGTGGCGCCGGGTGAGCGTGATGGAGTCGCCCGTCGCGTACGCCCACACGACCCTCGTCCGGACGTTCGTCTCCGCGCAGCGGCTCAGGCGGTCCTCGGAGCGGCCGGACGACTCGGTGCCGGACACCGCGGTGCACACGTCGGGCGACATAGACCTCCGCGTCACGCTGATGGCGGGGCTGTCCCGGTTGTCGCCGCAGGACCGCGCGGTCCTCGTGCTGCGCTACTGGGAGGACCGCTCCGTCGAGGAGACGGCCGAGATCCTGCGGATCAGACCGGGCGCCGTCCGCACCCGGTCGAAGCGCGCGCTCGACCGGCTGCGGCGGGTGCTCGGCGCCGACCTCGAACTGCTGGCGGCCTCGTGCTGACCGACCCCAAAATGCCGCCGCCCCGCAAGGGGGGCGACGCCTTCGAGTGGAAGGGCACCGACGATTTGACCGGCGAGGACCGCTTCGAGCGCGAACTGCCCGAGGTCATGCGCGCGGTCGTGGACGAATTCCGCGGCCCCAGCCCCGACCTCGTACAGCGGGCGATCGAACGCGGGCGCCGACAACGGCGCGTGAACGTAATGCGCTGGTCCGGCGCGCTGGCCGTGGTGCTCTGTGTGGGCAGCCTGCTGGTGAGTGCGGCGTCCGGCGGCACACGGTTCTTCGGCGGTGGCGAGGATTCCGCGCCGGCCGCGATCCGGCCCGTCGACCTGCGGAAGACCTGGAACGGAGACCTGCTCGACAACCTCACCGCGGCCCTGCCGCCCGACGGCACGGTGTCGAACGGCGAGGCGTCGTTCGCCGGCTCCGGCCCCCTGGTGCTGCGCGGCGAAGCGCATGTCGCCGCGGACTTCCGCAACGCGCTCGGCCTTTCCCGCGTCGAGGTCTCCATCAGCCAACCCGACGGCGGCCCCGACGCGGCCAAGGACGTCTTCTGCCCGGACTTCAGTTGCGAGGTCACCGTCGGCGAGGACGGCAGCTCCGTGATGACGCACGCGCCGTCGCCGCCGATGACGACCTGGTCGGCGATGCACCTGCGGCCCGACAACACCCGCACCGTGATCCGGGCGACCAACCTGATTCCCGGTGACGCCGCGGCTCCGGTCCTGAGCCTGGCGGAAATCGTGAACGCGGCCGCCAGCTGGGCCTGGGACGACATCCGCTCCGCACTCACGCCCCACGCCGCGCTGATGCCGGGAATCCTGCCCGAGATCATCCGGACGGGGATTCCCGGCGCGAACATGTCATGGCTGACTGCCGAGCCGACCGCCGCGGACGTGCTGGTCAGGCTCGACACGGGCATCACGAGAGTCCGGATCCATCTGAAGCAGGTGGCCGAGGACGCGCCGCTGGTCTGCGAGCGGGGCGGGTGCGAAGTCGGCCGCACCGAGAGCGGCCTGCCCGCGAAGGCCGAGACGTACGTCGTCGAGGACGGGGTCTCCATCGTGCAGATCCTGACCGTGCGCCACCCGGACGGCCTGGAGATCCGCCTCGACTCGGGGGTGGTGGACCCGAAGGACGCGAACGTCGTGAAAACGCAGGGCGGCGACCTGACGCGCGAGCAACTGGAGGCGATCGCGGTCTCACCGGCCTGGGACGCCTGACCCTTACGGCAGGTCCACGGCAGTCGACGGCACTTCCCGCACTCCGTTGCACCCAGCCGCACCCGGCAACCCCACTCGGCCCAAGCGGCGCATCACGTACACCCACACAGGGCACGGTCCGGCAGTTGCCGGTCGGGCCGCGTCCCGGCACGGCCCGACGCAGCTCCCTGCTGCCCGAAACACCCAGAAGGAAATGATTCGTGACCGTCAGTTCCAGGTCGGCAGCCCGGCCTGAGGAAGCCGTCGACGCGCCCGCGAACCCCGATGCCGAGGCCGCGCGCACGGCGGCGGAGGCACCGCACGACGCGTCGCGCGAATCCCCGCCACAGGCCGCGCCGGACCCCGGGGACCGCATGACCAGGGCCTGGAACGCCGCGGCGGTGGCCCTGCCCACGCTGGTCGTCGCGGTGCTCGGCTGGCGCGACCGGGCGCTGACCGACGACGGAGCGATCTTCCTGCGCACCGTCCGGCAGATCCTTGCGGGCAACGGCCCCGTGGTGAACACCGGCGAACGCGTGGAGGCCAACACCAGCACGCTGTGGCAGTGGCTCCTCGTGCTGGTCGGCGCCGTCACCCCGGGGGACATCGGATTCGCCGCGGTCGTGACCGGGCTGCTGCTGACCACCGCCGGGGTGGCCCTCGGCCTGGACGCCACCCGCAGGCTGCACCTGCGCGGCGGGCCGCGCCGACTCGTCCCCGCCGGGGTGCTCGTCCTCCTCGGACTGCCCGTGTACTGGGAGTTCGCCACGGCGGGACTGGACACCGGGCTCGGGACCTGCTGGCTGGGCGCGAGCTGGTGGCTGCTGGTGCGGTCCTACCTGCGGCCCGACGCCCGCGGACAGGCCTGGCACGCGGTGTGGTTCGGGCTCGGCTTCCTGGTCCGTCCCGACTTCGCGGTGATCGGCGCGGTCTTCTGCGCCGGACTGTGGCCGCTGCTGAGGCCGTCGGTGCGGCGGACCACCGGGTACGCGGCCGCCGCGGCCGCGCTGCCGCTGGCGTACGAGGTCTTCCGGGCGGGCTACTACGGCCTGTTGGTGCCCCTCCCCGCGCTGACCAAGGAGGCGGGGGAGGACAACACCGACCGCGGACTGCGCTACGCGTGGGACCTCGTCGACCCGGTGGCGCTGTACGTCCCGGCCGCGCTGTTCGCGATCCTCCTCGTGGCGTGGGCGGTGCCCCGCGTACGCACCGACCGCCGCCGCCTCGCCGTCGTCCTCACCCCGATCGCCGCGGCCCTCGTCTCCGCGGCGTACGTGGTCCGCGTCGGCGGCGACTACATGCAGGGCCGCATGCTCCTGCCCGCGCTCTTCCTCGCGCTGCTCCCCGGCCTGCTCCTGCCCGCGACCGTGCGCCTCGGGGCCGTCGCCGCCGGCACCGCGGTCTGGGCGGTGGCCGTCGCCGGGCCGTGGAACGACGGCGCGCACAAGGCCGCCAACCCCGATCTGACCGCCCGCGTGCGGATCAGCGACATCGAGATCACCGGGTCCGAGAACGCGGACCGCACGAACCGGTGGACCATCGCCTTCCCGGGCCTGAAGGCGGCGGTGGACGCGGGCCTCGCCGCGGACCGCCCGGTGCTCGTCCGCCTCGACCCCGTCGGGGGACCGCCGCTGCTGCTGCCGCTGGCACCTGTGCACGGGGACGCCCGGATCTCCTTCCCGGGCGGATTCCTCGGCGTCGCGGGCGCGGTGGTGCCGCTCGACGAGTACATCGTCGAGTTCTGGGGGCTCGCCAACACCGTCGGCGCGCACATGGAGCCCGCCCCCGGCAAACTCTGGCCCGGCCACCAGAAGCCGCTGGACGAGGTGTGGCTGCTCGCTTTGGAGCTCGACCCGTCGGTCACCTACGTGCCCGAGATGCCGGGAGTGACCGCGGAGGCGCTGGCCGCCGCCCGCCGCGCCCTGGGATGCGGCGACCTCGAGGAACTCCTGGACTCGGTGCGCGAGCCCATGAGCCTGTCGCGCTTCGTCGACAACCTGACCGGGGCGTACGACCGCACGAAGCTCCGCATCCCGCGCGATCCCTTCGCCGCGGAACGGAAGTTCTGCTGACGGCGTCCCCGCGGATCCGACCGGCGGCACGGGCCGGCGGACCGGCCGCCGCCGGTCCGCCGGCCCGTCGCGGGCTCCGCGCGGCGCTGCCGGGGGTGCGTCACACGGGGATCGCGAGGGCCAGGCCGAACCGGTTCCCGGTGTCCGTCCACCAGCGCGCCACCGAGAAGCCCGCGCGCTCCAGCTCCGTCGCCAGCCCCGACGCCCGGAACTTCGCGGAGATCTCGGTGCGCATCTCCTCGCCGTCCGCGAACTCCACCACCAGGTCGAGGTCGCGCACCTTCACGGTCTGCGCGCCGCGCGAGCGCAGCCGCATCTCGATCCATTCCTCCCGGTCGTTCCACACGGCGACGTGCTCGAAGCGCTCGACGTCGAAGTCCGCGTCGAGCTCGCGGTTCACGACGCGCAGCACGTTGCGGTTGAACGCGGCGGTGACGCCCTGCGCGTCGTCGTACGCCCGGACCAGCACGCCGGTGTCCTTGACCAGGTCGGCGCCCAGCAGCAGGCCGTCGCCCGGCCGCAGTTGGGCGCGTACGTCGGCGAGGAACGCCGCGCGCTCGTCCGGGGTGAGGTTGCCGAGCGTGCCGCCGAGGAACGCCACCAGCCGGGGCCCGGGCTCCTCCGGGATGCCCAGGTGCGCGTCGAAGTCGGACACCACCGCGTCCACCGTGAGTCCGGGGTAGTCCGCGAGCAGCGCCTCGCCGGCCGCGCGCAGCGCCGGCTCGCTCACGTCGACCGGCACGTACCGCTCCAACGTGCCCAGGTCGCGCAGCGCGTCGAGCAGCAGGCGGGTCTTCTCCGAGGAGCCGGAGCCGAGTTCGACGAGCGTGTGCGCGGGCAGCGTGGCCGCGACGTCGACGGCGTGGCGGTGCAGGATCTCGCGCTCGGCGCGTGTCGGGTAGTACTCCTCGAGACGGGTGATCTCCTCGAACAGCTCGCTGCCGCGCCCGTCGTAGAACCATTTGGGCGGCAGCCACTTCGGCTGCGCGGTCAGCCCGAGGGAGACATCGCGCCGCAGCGCCTCGGCCATGTAGCCCTCGGGCAGGTGTCCGCGCACGTTGAGCCTGGTCGTTCCGGTCACGGGTCAGTCAGCTCCTGTCCGCCATCGCGTGGGGTATCGGGTGCAGGTGCACGGCGTCCCGAGTGGCCGTCACGAGCGTGCGGTCGGGGACTTCGGTCCAGTCCCCGTCCGCGTCGGGCTCGGAGGCGATCACGACGCCTCCGGCCGACGCCGCGTAGAAGAGGGTGTCGCCGTAGGCGGTGGCCGTGATCGTGCGGCCGTCCGTCACGAGGATGTTGAAGCGGCCCTCGCCGTGCGCGGCGGCCTGCGCCACGACCGCCGCCGCGGCCCGGCCGACGGGCTCGCCGTCCGCGAGGCGCCGGCGCAGCAGGGCCCACAGCAGCGCCGAGTCGCAGCGCGCCTCGAGCGCGAGCAGGTCCGCGGGCGGCAGGGTGGCGGCCAGGGCGCCCAGCCCCTCGGGCCAGGCGTCGAGCCGTCCGTTGTGGCTGAACAGGTGGATGCCGTCGGTGTACGGCGCCGCCGCGTCCTCGCCCTGGCCGGTGCCGGGAGTCGCGGAACGCACCGCGGCCAGCAGCGCGGTCGTACGCGTCACCCGGGCGACGTCGGCGAACGACGGGTCCGCCCAGATCGGGACCGCGCGGCGGTAGCGGGCGGGGACCGGGTCGCCGTCCGCGTACCAGCCCACGCCGAAGCCGTCGGCGTTGACGGTGCCGTGCCGCTGCCGGCGCGGCGCCCACGATTGCTCGTACAGGCCGTGCCGCGGTGCGACGACGAGCCGGTGGATGCTCGTCTCCGCGCCGAGATACGCGAGGTGACGGCACATCAGTGGGGCTCCGCGTCGCGGGCGGTCCGGAAGCCCGCGAAGATCTGGCGGCGTTGCGGGTAGTCCCAGTTCCGGAAGGTGCCCCGGCAGGCGACCGCGTCGGTGCCGAAGGAACCGCCGCGCAGCACCTTGTGGTCGGGGCCGAAGAACACCTCGGAGTACTCGCGGTACGGCCACGCCGTGAAGCCCGGGTAGCCGCCGAAGTCCGAGGAGGTCCACTCCCACACGTCGCCGAGCATCTGCCGCACGCCGTACGCCGACGCGCCCGCCGCATAGGCGCCCGCGGCGGCCGGACGGAGGTGGCGCTGCCCCAGGTTGGCGTGCTCCGCGGCCGGCTCGGCGTCGCCCCACGGGTACGTGCGCGAGAGCCCGGTCGCCGGGTCGTGGCGCGCGGCCTTCTCCCACTCGGCCTCGGTGGGCAGCCGCCGCCCGGCCCAGCGCGCGTACGCGTCGGCCTCGAACCACGAGACGTGCACCACCGGTTCGCCCGGCGGCACGGCTTCGAGGACGCCGAAGCGCCGCCGCAGCCACACGTCGCCGTCGCGCACCCAGAAGGCGGGGGCCACGAACTCGTCGCGGATGCGGTGCTCCCAGCCCTCCGGGGACCACAGGCGCGGGTCGTCGTAGCCGCCGTCGGCCATGAACCGCAGGTAGTCCCCGCAGGTCACCGGGGTCGTGTCGAGGGCGAACGCGCCCACGTGCACGGCGTGTGCGGGCCGCTCGTTGTCGAGCGCCCACGGGTGGGTGGAGGTGCCCATCGTGAACGCACCCGCCGGGACCACGACTTCGTCGGGTGGCAGGTCCGTGGCGGCGGGCGGGTCCGGGGCGTCGATGACCGGGGCTCCGGCGCGCAGCTGATGGGTCGCCAGCATCGTCTCGTCGTGCTGCTGTTCGTGCTGGGCGATCATGCCGAACGCGAAGGCGTCGCGCGTGAGCGGGTCGTCGCCGGGTGCCCGGTCGAGCAGGTCGAGCACGCGCCCGCGCACGTCGTGGGCGAAGGAGCGGGCCTCCACCGGGCCCAGCAGGGGGAGTTGGGGGCGAGTCGAGCGCGGGTGCCGGAACGCGTCGTACAGGTCGTCGATCTCCGGGCGCATCGGCTCGTGCCCGCCGACCGCGCGCAGCAGCCAGATCTCCTCCTGGCTCGCGATGTGCGCGAGGTCCCAGACGAGCGGCGACATCAACGGCGAGTGCTGGCGTACCAGATCGGCGTCGTCGACGGCGTCGGTCAGCGCGGTCGTGCGGGCCCTGGCCCGGTCGAGCGCCTGCCAGGCGGTGTCAGCGGACGGTCGCGGCATCGCGGGCCCCCTCGCGCACGGCCGCCGGTATCAGGTCGTCGCCGGGCGCGCGGCCCCGGTCGGTGTAGCGGTAGGCGAAGTCCACGGCATCCGTGAACACCTGCGGCGAAACCCCCATTCCCGGCAGCGCGTCCAGGGCCGCGGCCATCAGCGAGCGGGCCGTGGTGCGCAGCAGCGGCTCGGCGAGTCCGAACCGGGCCGCGCGCAGCCACCACGCGTACGGCGGCGCGGAGGCCGCCGAACGGGCCAGCTGCTCGGTGTGCTCCCAGGCGCGTGCCGACGCCGTCGGGTCGTCGAGCAGTGCGGTGGAGACCGCGAGGGCGACGGTCCAGCCGTCGTCCGGCTGGGCGTCGATCATGCGCAGTTCGACGTGCGTGCCGTGCGCCCGGATGGGCGGGAACAGCGTGGAGACGTGCAGTTCGAGGTCGGCCGCGGTCGGCGCGGGGTCGAGCGCGCCGCGCGTCCAGTCACGGAACGTCATGCCCTCCGGCACGACCCAGTCGGCGGGCTCGTCCCGGCGCACGCACATCACCGGCGCGTCCATGACGTAGCGCGACCACGCCTCGCGCGGATCGGACTCGGGGTCGTGCGCGGGGGGCCGGGTGCGCCAGGCGTCCAGGCGCGACCACGCCAGCTGCCGGGTGGACGCCCAGCCGGTCGACCGGCCGCCGTGGTGCGGCGAGTTGGCGAACATGGCGAGCAGCACGGGGCCGATGCGGTGGGCGAGCGCCCAGCGGTGCCGAAGGCCGTTCGGGCCGCCGGTCTCGTCGCCCGCGTCCACGCACACCTGCACCGAGGCGGTGCTGCACATCATGATGCGGCCCCAGTGCCCGGACCGGTCGAAGTAGCGCTCCATGGCCTCGTAGCGCGGGTGCTGGAGGGTGCGGTGCGGGGCCCGGTAGGCGTCGACGCCGGCGCCGGCCAGGACGAGTCCGGCCTCGGCGGCGGTGTCGCGCAGCAGCGCGACGTCCAGGCGGGCGGCCTCGATGCAGCGGTCGAGTGAGGGCTGGGCGGAGGAGCTGAGCTCGATCTGTCCGCCGGGTTCGAGGCTGATGCGCCCTCCGCCGGGCATCGGGCCGCGTTCGAGGGCGGTGCTGATGCGTTCGCCGGTGACCGGCCACGCCGGGTCGGACTCGTCGCGGACCAGCCACTCGATCTCGACGCCCACGTGGCTGGGCGGGCCGCTCCGGAAGGACGTCTCGGCGGCATGGCTCTCCGCCTCGTACTCGGTGAGCGGCCGGTCGTCCGCCGGAGAAGCCTCCGGAGTGCTCTGGGACGCGTCCGGGGTGTTCGGGTGCGGTGGGGCCGCCGCGGGTCCGGCGCCGGGCGGGGCCCCGCGGGATATGCCGGAGGGCAGGTCGGGTCCGCCGCGTGCGTGTACGTGGGCCTGGGACATCTGCCGCCTCCTGGGAGGAATGAGCCGATCGGAACACGATCCAGGAGCCGCCTACCCGTTGCCCCGAGTCGGCATGCTTACCAGATTCGGACATATGTCCGAACGGCAGGTGAGTCCGCGGTGTCGGCACGGCGGGGCATACCTATGACCGGGTGACCTGGGTATCGCCCGAATGGCCCTGCTTTGCAGTGGTTGGCCATGGGGCGATGGGCCGGCCTCAGGTCTCGTACGTCTCCGCGATCGGCGGGTGGTTGTTCCACGTCACGAACACCGACGACGTGCGGCCGCCGCGCGTGAAGTCGATGCGCAGCCAGCGGTCGCCCGTCCACGTCTTCACCGCCCATCCGGAGTTGGGGGTGGCCACGATGAGCGACGCCGAGTCGGACCGGAAGGTGAACGACGCCCGGCCGCCCCTGACCTCGAAGCTGCGCGTCTGGCCGGGAGCGCCGGCGCTCGGCCGGTCGGGTTCCGGCGGCGTCGGCGCGGCGGGGCTGCTCGCGGGGGGCGCCCCGGACGGCGGCCGCGCGCTGCTCGGCACCGGGGGCTTCGTGGTCGTCGGCGGGGCCGGCAGCGACGTCGCGGAGATCGTGGCGTCGTCCGCGGGGGCGACGGTGGCCGGGTCCGGCGCGGGACCGCGCACGGCGTCGGCCGCGAGCGCCGGGGCGCGCGGCGCCTCGAAGACGGTGTCGCGCAGCACGGTGCGGACGGCGTACCACGACAGCGCCACCGCGGCGGCCGTCACCGCCAGCCAGGCCGTCACCCGCGTCGTCCCTCGTCGCACGCGCCCATCCTGCCGTGCCGCTACGCGCCGGTAGGGGCCCGTTCCGGAATTCGGACGTACCGGCTCGCGCCGGGACGACCTGACGGTACGGTTTCGGCTCATGGCACAGGTGCTCGTGGTCGAGGACGACCAGTTCGTACGCTCGGCGCTGATCCGCTACCTCTCCCAGGAGGCGCACGGCGTCCGGAGCGTCGGCACCGCGCTCGAAGCCCTGCGCGAGGTCGCCCAGCACCCCTTCGACGTGGTCATCCTCGACCTCGGGCTGCCCGACCTCGACGGCAGCGAGGCCCTCAAGATGCTGCGCGGCATATCGGACGTGCCGGTCATCATCGCCACGGCCCGCGACGACGAGGCCGAGATCGTGCGGCTGCTCAACGCGGGCGCCGACGACTACGTCACCAAGCCGTTCTCCGGGGAGCACCTGGGGGCGCGCATGTCGGCCGTGCTCCGGCGCGCACGCGGGCGGACCGGGGGCGACGCACTCCAGACCGGCGGCCTGCACATCGACGTCGGCCGCCGCGAGGCCGACCTGGACGGCACGCCGCTCAACCTGACCCGCCGCGAGTTCGACCTGCTCGCCTTCCTCGCGTCGCGCGCGGGGACCGTCGTACCGCGCCGGGAGATCCTGGCCGAGGTCTGGGGCCAGGCGTACGGCGACGACCAGACCATCGACGTGCACCTGTCCTGGCTGCGCCGCAAACTCGGCGAGACCGCCCGGCAGCCCCGCTACCTGCACACCGTGCGCGGGGTGGGGGTCAGGCTGGAGGCGCCGGAGTGAGAGGCACCCTGGTCCGCGTCGCCCTCGCGGTGACGACCATGGTCGCGCTCGCGTTCCTGATACCCCTGGGCCTGGTCGTCCGCGAGATCGCCCGCGACCGGGCGTTCTCCGACGCGGAGCGGCAGGCCGCCGCTCTCCAGCCCGCCCTGGTGATCACCACCGACCGGTCGGCCCTGGAACGCGCGCTGGCGAGCGTCCCGGCCGGCGCCGACGCGCGCATGGCGGTCCACCTGCCCGACGGCGGGGTGCTCGGCGCCCCGCGGGCCGCCCCGGCGGCGCTCCAGAAGGCGCGCGACCGGGCGCAGGCCTTCCGGGTGCACACCAAGGGCGGCTGGTCGCTGCTCCAGCCCGTCGCCCTGGAGCACGGCCGGGTGACGGTGATCGAGGTCTTCGTGCCCGAGGGCGACACTTCGCGCGGGGTCGGCACCGCCTGGCTGGTGCTCACCGGCGTCGCGGTCCTGCTGGTGGGCGGATCGCTGGTGGTCGCCGACCGGCTCGGCGCGCGCGTCGTACGCTCCGCCAAGAGCCTTGCGGGCGCCGCCGGAACCCTCGGCGGCGGCGATCTCACGGTGCGCATCACCCCCGAGGGCCCCACCGAACTGCGGGACGCGGCAGCCGCGTTCAACAGCATGGCGGACCGCGTCGAGAAGCTGATGGCCGCGGAGCGCGAACTCGCCGCCGACCTGTCCCACCGGCTGCGCACGCCGCTCACCGCACTGCGCCTGAACGCGGCGTCGCTGGGCGACAGTTCGGTGGCCGACCAGACGCGGGACGCGGTCGCGCAGCTGGAACGCGAGGTCGACCGCATCATCCTGACCGCACGGCGGCAGACCTCCGTCGTCGAGGCGGTCGGCAGCGACATCGCCGAAGTGGTGCGCGACCGCATCGCGTTCTGGTCCGCACTCGCCGAGGACGAGGACCGCGACTGGCGGCTCGACGGCGCCGAGGAGGCCGCGGGGCCGGTACGCGTGCCCGTGCCCCGGGCCGAACTGGCCGCCGCCGTCGACTCGATGCTCGGCAACGTGTTCCGGCACACCGCCGAGGGCACGCCGTTCGCGGTCACCCTGCACGTGGGCGGGCCGGCCGCCGGGGACACCGTGATCCTGCTGGTCGCCGACGGCGGCCCCGGCATCGCCGACCCGGAGGCCGCGCTGCGGCGCGGGCACGGCGACGGCGGCGCGGGCTCCACCGGCCTGGGCCTGGACATCGTGCGCCGGGTGGCCGAGTCGACCGGGGGAGAAGTGCGCCTGGAGCGCTCGGTGCTGGGCGGCGCGCAGGTCTCGGTGCGGTTCGGTGCCGGAAATGTCCCGGTCTCGCGCCGCGGCCGCCGGGCCCGCAAGGGCCGCCGGACAGCCGATGTGCGCTGATCCGGGCCGCAATTCGGACTGACGATCCGTCACAGGAAGGGCATAGTGCGCCCATTCGTCACCGCATCCGGCTTAAGCCTTCCTTAAATCGGCCGGATCAGGTGTTCAACGGCCCCGGATCTCGTTAACGTTGCACCGCAGGCCGATCCGGAACACATGGGGCTCCCCCCCTCCGGCGGCCGAGGCTCGACCCAACCCCCCAGGGTCTGTGCCATCAAGGGGATTTGCTCCCCTTGGCGCGGGCGTACCCACCCCCACCCGGTGCGCCCGCGCCCCTTATTTCCCGGACTTACCCGGACTTTCCCCAACTTTTCCCGGATGTTGCCGGACGTTGTCGTGCCTTCCCCGGCTTTCCCGGACCTGCCCGCTCAGACCGCCGCGTTCGTGGTCGGCTCGTTGCGCACCGGGAAGTTCACCGACCGCGCGATGAAGCACTTGGCGTGCGCGGTCTCGTGCAGCGCCTCCGCCTTGGCGGCCATCGAGGCGTCCGCGACGGTGACCGCCGGACGCAGCACGACCTCGGTGAACTGCCCCGCGCCGTCGGCCTCGGTGACCATCACGCCCTCGGCCCGGTCGGCGTACGCCGTCACCACCACGCCCGCCTGGGCCGCGAGCGCCAGGTACCAGAGCATGTGGCACTCGCTCAGCGACGCGACGAGCAGGTCCTCGGGGTTCCACCGTGCGGCGTCGCCGCGGAAGCCCGGGTCCGCCGAGCCGAGCAGTGTGGGCTTCCCGGGAATGCGCACGTCGTGGTCGCGGCTGTAGCCACGGTAGGTGGCGGTTCCGTCGCCGGTGTTCCCGGTCCACTCGACCTCGACGCTGTAGCGGTGTTCGGGGGCGTGCGGTGCCATCGGTGACCTCCTGGTCGCTGCGTTCGTCCGGCATGGCAGTGGTATCAACAGATCAACAGGTCTATGCCATTCCGCCCGAGCGCGGTACGGCGGGCCGTGCCACGCTGGAACGAACGAACGGGAGCGACAGGTCGTATGTGTTGGAGCGCCACAGCCGACGCCATAGGTGGGACCGCCATCAGCGCGGTCGGGATAGCAACGCTCGTCTCGGTACGGCGTCCCCGCGACGTCGTCCTCGCGTCCGTACCGCTGATCCTGGGCTTCCATCAGCTCGTCGAGGCGGTGGTGTGGCGCGGCGAGGAGGGCAAGGCCACCGAGGAGGCCGCGGAACTCGCCCGCGGCATATGGGCCTTCATAGCCTTCCCGCTGCTGCCATTCCTGGTGCCGCTCGGCGTGCTGCTGGCGGTCTGGCCGATTGCGAGTCGCAACCGGCGCATGCTGCTGGGCGCGCTGTTCGGCATCGGCGTCGTGGTCGCCGCGTACCTCGCCGAAGCGCTCGCGACCGGTCCCGTGAACGCCACCGTGCGCGGCCACACCGTCCAGTACGCGATAGGCATCGACCACGCCCACATCGTCATCGCCGGCTACCTCGTGGCCAGCCTCGGGTCGCTGCTGGCGTCCGGTGAACGCGTCCTCGGGTGGTTCGGCGCGGTCGGCGCGGTGGGCGCCGCGATCTGCGCGTGGATCTGGACACGCGAATTCGCCTCCACCTGGTGCGCCCTCGCCGCCGTCACGTCCGTGATGCTGCTGGCCTGGGTCCGCGGCCACGGCCGCGGCGACGGCCCGGACCACCCGGCCGCTCCGGCCGAGGCCCGCCACGAAGCCCGCAGCCGCGGCGACGAGAGCCGGAGCCGGCACTTCGTGCACCGGACGCATCGCTCTGTGTGACCGACTCGGCGGCAACGCGTGACCGACGCACGACCGATGTGCGTCCGGCGGGCGTTCGACCCGGACCGGACGGCGTGCCGACCTGGGTTTTGGCAAGATCCACTCGGGCGCCCGCGGGACGCCACGTCGTACCGTTGAGGACATGCGCGTTCTCAATGGGAAAGTGGAGCCGGTCACCCAGGTCAGGTACCGGCGTGCCCGCCGCGGCGGCGGGACCGAGACCGCGCTGCTCGCCGTCGAGGCGCTGCGCGTCGACACCCTGCCCGAGGGCGTCGACGCGGTCGTGCTGACCGGGGACCTCCAGGGGATCGCGCCGTCCCCGTACGGCGGCGAGGACGTCCTGCTCGGCATCGCGCTCGCCGACCACATGGCCGTGTGGTCCGCCGCGGGCCTGCTGCCCGCCGCGGACCGCGTCGGCGTCGTCCTCGCGGGCGACCTCTACTCCGCGCCGCGCGCCAACCGGCGCGGCGCCTCCGGTGAAGTCGCCGACGTCTGGCTGGCCTTCGCCGCCGCCGGCTGCGCCTGGATCGTCGGTGTCGCGGGCAACCACGACCTGGTCACCGCCGAGGAGGTCGCCGGACTCGGCGGCGTCGCGGCACTGCTCGACGGCGACGTCGTGGAGTACGGCGGCGTGCGCTTCGGCGGCGTCAGCGGCGTGATCGGCGACCCCCGCCGCACCGACCGCCGCGCCGAGGAGGAGTTCCTGGCCGCGCTCGACACGGTCGCCCGGGCCACGCCCGACGTCCTGGTGCTGCACGAGGGGCCGCCCGGCGTACGCCGCGAACAGCACGGCAACCCGCTCATCGGCGAGCGGCTCATCGACGCGGGCACCACCCTGACGGTGTGCGGCCACCTGCACTGGGACCGTCCGCTCGCCCGCCTCGGCGCCGGGCACGTGGTCAACGTCGACGACCGGGTGGTTGTTCTGACCCGCTGACCCACGCCGGGCCCGCGAACAGGCAGGATGGTGGGGTGAACCTCATCGACCGGCTTCCCTCCGACACCGATCCCGACAGCCTCTTCGAGGCCTTCTCCGCGTGGACGGAGGAGCGCGGGATCAGCCTGTACCCGGCGCAGGAGGAAGCCCTCATCGAGGTCGTCTCCGGTGCGAACGTCATCCTGAGCACCCCCACCGGGTCCGGCAAGTCGATGGTCGCGCTCGGCGCGCACTACTACGCCCTCGCGCGCGGCAAGCGGACCTTCTACACCGCGCCCATCAAGGCCCTGGTGTCGGAGAAGTTCTTCGACCTGGTCAAGGCGTTCGGCACCTCCAACGTCGGCATGATGACCGGCGACGCGAGCGTCAACGCCACCGCGCCGATCATCTGCTGCACCGCCGAGGTGCTGGCCCAGATCGCGCTGCGCGACGGCGAGGACGCCGACGTCGGCCAGGTCGTCATGGACGAGTTCCACTTCTACGCCGAGCCCGACCGCGGCTGGGCGTGGCAGATCCCGATCATCGAGCTGCCGCACGCGCAGTTCGTCCTGATGTCCGCGACCCTCGGCGACGTCGCGCGCTTCGAGGAGGACCTGACCCGCCGCACCGGCCGCCCGACCGCGGTGGTGCGGTCCGCGGTCCGCCCGGTGCCGCTGACGTACTCGTACGTCACCACGCCCATCCACGAGACCCTCGAAGAACTGATGCGGGTCGGCCAGGCCCCCGTGTACGTCGTGCACTTCACGCAGGCCGCCGCCGTCGAGCGCGCCGCCTCGCTCATGAGCATCAATCTGGCCACCAAGGAGGAGAAGAAGCAGATCGCCGACCTGATCGGCCACTTCCGCTTCACCACCAAGTTCGGCCGCAACCTGGAGCGCTGGGTCAAGCACGGCATCGGCGTGCACCACGCCGGCATGCTGCCGAAGTACCGGCGCCTGGTCGAGCGGCTGGCCCAGGCCGGGCTCCTCAAGGTCATCTGCGGCACCGACACGCTCGGCGTCGGCGTCAACGTGCCGATCCGCACCGTGCTGTTCACCGCGCTCTCCAAGTACGACGGCGTGCGGGTGCGCCGCCTGCGGGCCCGCGAGTTCCACCAGATCGCCGGCCGGGCCGGGCGCGCCGGGTTCGACACCGTCGGACACGTCGTCGTGCAGGCCCCCGAGCACGAGATCGAGAACCTGCGCGCGCTCGCCAAGGCCGGCGACGACCCGAAGAAGCGCCGCAAGGTCGTGCGCAAGAAGGCCCCCGAGGGCTTCGTGTCGTGGAGCGGCGACACGTTCGACCGCCTCCAGACCGCCGAGCCCGAGCCGCTGACCTCGCGGTTCAAGGTCAGCCACGCCATGCTCCTGTCGGTCATCGGTCGCCCGGGCGACGCGTTCCGCGCGATGCGCCGCCTGCTCACCGACAACCACGAGGACAAGTCCGCGCAGCGGCGGCACATCCGGGACGCGATCGCGATCTACCGGTCGCTGCTGGACGGCGGGATCGTCGAGCGTATGGAGGCCCCGGACGCGGAAGGCCGCGTCGTGCGCCTCACCGTCGACCTCCAGGACAATTTCGCGCTCAACCAGCCGCTGTCCACCTTCGCGCTGGCCGCGTTCGAGCTGCTGGACCGCGAGTCGCCGTCGTACGCGCTGGACCTGGTCTCGGTCGTCGAGGCGACCCTCGACGACCCGCGCCAGATCCTCGCCGCCCAGCAGAACAAGGCGCGCGGCGAGGCGGTCGCGCAGATGAAGGCCGACGGCATCGAGTACGAGGAGCGCATGGAGCTGCTCCAGGACATCACGTACGAGAGGCCGCTGGAGGAGCTGCTCGACCACGCGTACGAGGTCTACCGCACCGGCCACCCCTGGGTCGGCGACCACGAGCTGAGCCCGAAGTCCATCGTCCGCACGATGTACGAACACGCCATGACGTTCGTGGAGTTCACCAACTTCTACGAGCTGTCCCGTGCCGAGGGGATCGTGCTGCGCTACCTCGCGAGCGCGTACAAGGCCCTCCAGCAGACGGTCCCGGACGACCTGAAGACCGACGACCTGCTCGACCTGATCGAGTGGCTCGGCGAGATCGTGCGGCAGGTGGACTCCAGCCTGCTCGACGAGTGGGAGCAGCTGGCCAACCCGGATGCGGTGGCGGCCGGGCCGGACGTCCTCGACGAGAAGACCCGCCCGGTCACCTCCAACGCCCGCGCGTTCCGCGTGCTGGTCCGCAACGCGCTGTTTCGCCGCGTGGAACTGGCGGCGCTGCGCAAGTACTTCGACCTCGGCGACCTGGACGCGGAGTCCGGCTGGAACGCCGACCGCTGGGCCGAGGCCATGGGCGGCTACTACGCCGAGCACGACGAGCTGGGCACCGGGCCGGACGCGCGCGGGCCCAAGATGCTGCTGGTCGAGGAGGAGGAGTGGAGCTGGCGCGTGCGCCAGATCTTCGACGACCCGGAGCGGGACCACGACTGGGGCATCAGCGCGGAGGTCGACCTCGCGGCGTCCGACACCGAGGGCCGCGCGGTCGTCCGCGTGGTCGGCGTCGACCGGCTCTGAGCCGACACCCGACACCCGACACCGGGCGCCGCGGTGCGCGCACTGGACCACATGGCCGCGCCCCCGGGTCCCCCGGGAACGCTGGGCCGATCGGCGGAAAGATGCCCGAAATCGCCCATATTTTCATCACTCTCCGTGAATCACCCGTATGCCGGTTGCGACGGCCGGGGCGGCGGCCCGACCGTGGTTCTGGACCGCCGTACGGCGGTCTTCGACTGTCCTAGGGAGATCATGTGACCAGCTGGATCAAGAAGACGGCCGTGACCATCGCTGCGGCCGGTGCGGTTCTGGCGCTCGGTGCGGGCAGCGCGCAGGCGGACTCGTGGGCGAACGGTGCCGCAGTGGGCTCGCCGGGCGTCCTGTCCGGCAACCTGATCCAGGTGCCGATCCACGTCCCGATCAACGTGTGCGGCAACAGCGTCAACGTCATCGGCGTGCTGAACCCGGCCTTCGGGAACTTCTGCTACAACGGCTGACACCGACGGGTCGCCACGACCCGGCTCGACGGCCCCCGCGTTGTTCTTCCGTGGACGCGGGGGCCGTCGCACGCCCGGACACCCGTACCGACGCCCGCAACGCCCGTACGGAGGACCGCAACACCCGTACGCAGGCCCGGAACTCCGGCGGTCCCGCCCGAATGCGCGCCGCGTGCTCCGGCGTTCGCGGCGCGGGTGCGGCACGATGTCCCCATGGAAGACGCCATGACCGCCTCCGCCCCGTACTCCCGGCACCGCGCACACGGCGCCGCGCGCCGCTCCTGTGCGACGTCCGGCCGTGCGGACTGCCGCTCGACCTCGAAGTGGTCCGTCGGGTCGGACCGTTCGGTGCTCTCCCTGTGGTCGCGCGGCTCGGTGCTGTCGATCGCCTCGGAGGGGTCGGTGCTGTCCATCGGCTCGATCGGCTCGGCCGGTTCGGTGGCATCCGTCGGCTCCGCGCTGTCCGCGCTGTCGATCGGCTCGTGGCTCAGCGTCGGCTCGGCCCTGTCGGCGCAGTCGCGCTGGTCGGTGATGTCGTGGCGGTCCTCGGGCGGCCGGATGGACGCGAACGTGTCCGGGCCGCGCTGCCACCCCGTACGCACCGCGGCCACCGCGCTGCTGGTCGCGGGAGCGGTCGCGGGCGCGCTGGCGACGGTACGCCCGGGCCGGCGCGCGGGCTCAGGCCGGTCCGTCGGCTGACGTTTCGGCCTGCTTGTCGGCCGCGGCCTCCATCGCGTCGGCGATCCGCGACGCGACCCCGCGCCGGGACGCCAGGTCGTCGGCCGCGTTGTCGAGATAGCGCAGCAGCTCGACCGGGAACGGCAGGATCAGCGTCGAGTTCTTCTCCGCCGACACCTCCACGATCGTCTGCAGCAGCCGCAGTTGCAGCGCACTCGGCGACTTGGACATCCGGTCGGCCGCCTGCGCCAGCTTCTCGGACGCCTGGAGCTCGCCGTCCGCGGTGATGATGCGCGAGCGCCGCTCGCGCTCGGCCTCGGCCTGCCGGGACATGGACCGCTTCATCGACTCGGGCAGCGCCACGTCCTTCAGCTCGACCCGGTCGATCTCGATGCCCCACCCGACGGCGGGGGAGTCCAGCATCAGCGCCAGGCCCTGGTTGAGCGGCTCGCGGTTGGTCAGCAGGTCGTCCAGGTCGCTCTTGCCGATGATCGAGCGCAGCGAGGTCTGCGCGACCTGCGACATCGCGTACGTGTAGTCCTGCACCTCGACGATCGCGCGCACCGGGTCGCGGACCCGGAAGTACACCACCGCGTCGACCCGGACCGTGACGTTGTCGCGCGTGATGCCCTCCTGGGCGGGGACCGGCATCGTCACGATCTGCACGTTGACCTTGCGCACCCGGTCGAACACCGGGACGACCATGGTGAACCCCGGAGGCCGCGTCTCCGCCTGCACCCGGCCGAGCCGGAAGACCACGCCGCGCTCGTACTGCTGGATGACCCTCGCACCGCGCGCGGCCGTGAACAGCGCGAGAAGGCCCACGATGAGGACGACGAGCAGGACGGCCATGGCAGGCTCCCGATGCTCCGCGGCGAAAACCGGTGCGGCTGTGTGCCACTCCCAGGGTAGGACCGGGTTTCCCGGACATCCACGGTCCCGACCCCTGGAGAAATGCCCGATTGAGGACTTTGGTCCCTGCCGATGGGCACGGCCGATGGCCGACGCTGGAAGACCGGTCGGCCGACGCCGTACGCAAGGCACCGCGGCCCGAGAACAGGAGGGCCGCCTTGGCAGCACACCCGCGCCTCCTTCTGGCGCTGACCGCCGCGTACGCCGTGGCGATCGTGACGGCCGACCTGGTCGCCCCGTACGAGGTGCACCTGCACTCGGCCCTCGTCGCGGTCCCCGCCATGGTGGCCCTCACCTACCGCTGGCGCTGGACGGCATCCGCCGGGCTGGTCGCAATACTGCTCAACATCGTCCTGCACTACCGCGAGGACGACGGCTCGGCCGGCGTCACGCGCAACATCGGCATCGTGTGGGCGATCGTCGTCGTCACCATCGTCGGCTGCCTCGCCGCCCGCGACCGCACCGCCAGGTCCGCGCAGTTGCGCCAGGTGCGCTCGGTGGCCGAGGTGGCGCAGCGCGCGGTGCTGCGCCCGGTCCCCGAGCGGGTCGGCGACCTGCGCCTGCACGTGCGCTACCAGGCCGCCGCGGCCGAGGCCCGGATCGGCGGGGACCTGTACGAAGTGCTGGCGACACCGTTCGGCACGCGCCTGCTGATCGGCGACGTGCGCGGCAAGGGGCTGGAGGCGGTCGAGACGGCGGCGGTCGCGCTCGGCGCGTTCCGCGAGGCCGCGTTCGACGAGCCGGGCCTCACCGAGGTCGCCGGGCGGGTGGAGACGAGCCTGCGTCGCCATCTGGGGGCGGAGGACTTCGTGACGGCGGTGCTGGCGGAGTTCCCGGCCGGCGGGGGCGTGCGGGTGGCCGCGTACGGCCACGAGGCGCCGCTGCTGGCGCGGGACGGGCTGGTGGTGCCGCTGCCGATCGCGGGGGAGCGCGAACTGCCCCTGGGGCTGAGCGGCTTCGACGCCGGCACCAGAACCGGCACCGGCACCGGCACCGGCACCGGCACCGGCACCGGAACCGGCACCGGAACCGGCACCGGAACCGGCAACAGAACCGGCAACAGAACCGACGCCGGAACCGACCCTGACGCCGGAACCGACACCGGCACTGAAACCGATGCCGGTTTCATGCCGCCCGCCTCCGTGACCCTGCCCTTCGGACCGGGCGACCAATTGTTGTTCTTCACCGACGGCGCGGGGGAGGCACGCGACGCCCGGGGTGAGTTCTTCCCGGTGGCCGCGCACTTCGCCCGCCGGCACCGGCGTACGCCGCCGGAGCGGGTCCTCGACGGCCTGCACGAGGACCTGCTCCGGCATGTGGGCGGCCGGCTGCGCGACGACACCGCGCTGCTGCTGGTGACGGCGGGTGCCCCCGCGCACGCCGCGCGGGAGTCCGCCGTACCTGTGCTCGCCTCCGCGCGGCCCGCGCCGGGCGGCCAACGTTCCGGTCAGCCGGCCTGAGGCAGCGCCTCCAGACTTTCCAGGTAGGGGGCAGGGCCGGTCATCTGCGTCGTATCGGCGACCGTGTACCTCCCGCTGTCGAGGCCCCATTCGTAGTTGCCCCGGATCCAGTCGCCGGTGCCCGCGACTCCGCGTTCAACGGATTTCCTCTCCTCGTCGGTGAGTTGCAGTTCGTCGCACATCTCCGGGATCCGCGCGTGCAGTTCGACGACCTCGTCGAGCAGGCCGTACGTCATGCGGATCGCCTCGTCCAACGCGGCCGACCGCGAGCAGCCCAGGTGCCTCTTCAGCACCGTGACCAGATTGTGCCGGTCGCCGCGCGCCTCCTCGCGGTCGAGCGAGTGCACGTCGTTCATGTACGCGATGCAGTCCGTGGTCGCGTGCCGCAGCCGGCGCATGACCGGGTGGGCCTGCGCCTGCGGCGGCACCTCGAACCCGCCTATGCGCTCGACCGCGTCCAGCGAGTGCTGGAGGCCCACGGTGTGCTGGCGCAGCGCCGTGTAGCCCGCGAGGTCCATGACCTCGCCGTGCGCCGCCAGGTGGATCTCGCAGACGGCGGCGGCCATGAACCGGGCCCAGTTGCTCGCGAACCGGTTCTGCCAGGTCTCCGACATCCCGGCGCACATCTGCGGCCAGATCTCGACCCACGCCAGGGTCACCGGGCAGACGATGTCCGGCGCCGTGCCGACCGGGCGGAACGGGATCGCGATCATCTCGCGAGCGACCGCCGACACCTGCGACGGGCGGTCGCCCGAGGCGTCGAACTGGTCGTCGAAGAGGAACGCGAAGCCGAACCAGTTGATCAGCATTTCGAGGTCGTCGCCGGTCGCGTGGGGGTACGTCCGGGCGGCGGCCTGGGCGAGGTCCCAGGACGCGTACTCGCGCAGGCCCGCCTCGCCCCGCACGAGCCCGTGCTCCCACGTCCAGTCGAGGTTGCGCAGCCGAGCCCGGTCAAGATCAGGGCTCACCCGCGAGGCGAAAGGGATCGTGAAGTGAACAGATTGCGGCATAGAACTCTCCGTCCCGACTCAGCCGGCGACACGATGCCCCGGCTCCCACCCGAGCCGCCGAACCATGGATTCCACGGCCCGCATCACCATCTACCCCTGGCCGAAAGCCACCCGCAAGGTTCTTATGCCGGTGAATTACCGAGGGTGTCCCCACTGTGACCTGATCGGCAATTCGGCGGCAAATATGGGCAGTTGCAACCGTCGTGCGGGACGTATTTGGACCGCATGGCCCGGTTTCGGCTGCGGCACCGCCGCTCCGGACGCGGCGGACCAAAGTCCCCGGAGACCTCCACGGAAGCACGCCGCAGCGGGTTCAGACCGCCGCCGGGACCGATCGCCGACCCGGTTCCGAAGGTGTTCGGAAGGTGTTCCGAAGGGGTCTTCCCCCACGGGTTACCGGAAAGTAATGTGCCGCCATGACGAGCGAGCAGGGCACCGTTCCGGACAGTTCGCGCGCCTCATCGGGCATTTCCGCGGGCGCCGCGCCCGGCGAGGCGCCGGCCGCGTCACCGAGCGGTGCGGCGGGCGGGCGGCGCCGACCGCGCCACCACTACGACGTCCTCGTGATCGGCTCCGGCTTCGGCGGGTCGGTGACCGCGCTACGCCTCACCGAGAAGGGCTACCGCGTCGGCGTCATGGAGGCCGGCCGCCGGTTCGCCGACGCCGACCTGCCCGAGACCTCCTGGCAATTGCGCGACTACCTGTGGGCGCCCCGGCTCGGGCTGTACGGCATCCAGCGCGTCCACGTCCTCAAGGACGTCGTGGTCCTGGCCGGCGCCGGCGTCGGCGGCGGATCGCTCAACTACGCCAACACGCTGTACCAGCCGCCCGCACCGTTCTTCGCGGACCCGCAGTGGGGCCACATCACCGACTGGCAGGCCGAGCTGGAGCCGTTCTACCGGCAGGCGCGCAGGATGCTGGGCGTCGTGGTGAACCCGTACACCACACCCGCCGACGAGCACATGAAGGCGGTCGCCGAGGAGATGGGCGTGGGAGACAGCTTCCACCTCGCCCCGGTGGGCGTGCTGTTCCCGCGCGACGGCGAGCGGCCCGGGCAGCGCGTACCCGACCCGTACTTCGGCGGCGCGGGACCGGAGCGCACCACCTGCACCCAGTGCGGCTCCTGCATGACCGGTTGCCGGGTCGGCGCCAAGAACTCGCTGCTGAAGAACTACCTGTACCTCGCCGAACGGGCCGGGGCCGAGGTGCACGCCGAGCGCACGGTCCGCCGCGTACGGCCGCTCCCGGGCGGCGGGTACGCCGTCGAGACCGTGCCCACCCGCGCCGCCACCCCGCGCGCGGCCCGCCGCGAACTCCGCACCTGGACGGCCGAACACGTCGTCTTCGCCGCGGGCACGCTCGGCACCCAGCGCCTGCTGCACCGCATGCTGGCGGAGGGCACGCTGCCGCGGCTGTCCCGGCGGCTCGGCGAGCTGACCCGCACCAACTCCGAGGCCCTGCTCGGCGCCGCCGCCTTCGAGACCGGCGTCGTGGACGCGTCGGTCGGCGTGGCCATCACCTCGTCGTGGCACCCGGACGCGAACACCCACATCGAACCGGTGCGCTACGGCAAAGGCTCCAACGCCATGGGCCTGATGCAGACCCTGCTCACCGACGGCGACCGGCCGCGCCTGCGCCAGCTCTTCGCGCAGCTCGCCCGAAACCCGGGCAAGATCCGCATGCTGAGCGTGCGCAACTGGTCGGAGCGCACCATCATCGCGCTGGTCATGCAGTCGCTCGACAACTCCCTGACGGTGTACCGCAAGCGCGGCCTGTTCGGCCGTACGCGCATCACCACGCGGCAGGGCCACGGCGACCCCAACCCCACCTGGATCCCGGCCGGGCACCGGGCCGTGGAACTGCTGGCCGAACGCCTGGGCGGGCAGGCGGGCGGCACGGTCGGCGACCTCTTCAACGTGCCGATGACCGCGCACATGCTCGGCGGCTGCGTGATCGGCGACTCCCCGGAGACCGGAGTGGTCGACCCGTACCACCGGCTGTACGGCCACCCGGGACTCCACGTCGTCGACGGCGCCGCGGTGTCCGCCAACCTCGGCGTGAACCCGTCGCTGACCATCACCGCCCAGGCCGAGCGCGCGATGGCCCTGTGGCCCAACAAGGGCGAGGCGGACCCCCGCCCGCCCCTGGGCGGAGCGCCCTACCGCCGCATCCCGTACGTGGCCCCGCGCACTCCAGCGGTCCCGCCGGCCGCCCCGGCCGCGCTACGTCTCCCGGTGGTCCGCGCCGACGGGTCGCGATAGCGCCGTGACCGGGAAGGTCCACCGGTTCCCGCCGCCCGGCACCGCCGTCGGGGCCGGGCGGCGGGAACCGGTGGACCTTCCCGGTCCCGGGTGATCACGAGCGTTGTTGACGTTCGCTGGTGTCGCAGCCGAGACGGGTCGCCCGCAGACTCGGCCCCGCGCGGATCGTGTTTCGCGCACCCACGCGCCGCCGCAGGCAGGTCGGGGTGCGCCGGAGGCCGACTGCTGCGGGTGCCCGGCGTCGGTTCTTCGTCCTCGTTCCTCCGTTCCGCGCGGAGCGCGCCGCGTCGCCGCGGGCACACTGGAGGGGTCGTACGACGGTGTGGTGAGATACCCGGATGAGGACCAAGGGTGTCAGCGCGGCCGGTGCCGCCGGCGAGGCCGCGGATGACGCGGCGGACGAGCCGGTAGGCGGTGAGCCCGTGGGCGCCGAGCCCGAGGCTCCCGCGCGGCCCGCGCCCGACGCCGTGCCCTTCGTCCCCGGCCGCTGGGGAGCCGTGCTCGCGGTGCTCGGCGGCGTGCTGCTGTTCGCCGGGTTCGAACCGGTCGACTTCTGGCCCCTCGCGTTCGTCGGCCCCACGCTGCTGATCGTGGCCCTCAAGGGCCGCCGCCCCCGGACCGCGTTCTGGTACGGGTTCATCTTCGCCGTCGCCCTCTTCGCACCCCTCGTGCTGTGGCTGAGCAACCTCGGCTGGCTGCCCTGGGCCGCCCTTACGCTGGCCGAGTCGGCGCTGTTCGGACTGCTCGCCATGCCCGTCCCGGCGCTGCTGCGGCGGCGCGCGTGGCCGATGTGGATCGCCGCCTGGTGGATCGCCGTCGAGGCGATCCGGGGCCGTGAACCTCTCGGCGGATTCCCCTGGGGGCGCCTCGCGTTCAGCCAGGCCGACTCGCCCGCACTCGGCTGGGTGACCGTGGCCGGCGCCCCGGGGCTCAGCCTCGTCGTGGTCCTGGTGCCCGTCGCCCTCGCATGGCTGGTGCTCGCCGGCCCCGGCCGCCGCCGCCCGGCCGTCGTCGGCCTCGTCGGGTCGCTCGCGCTCGTCGGCATGGGGCCGCTGCTGCTGCCCGAGCCGACCGGCGGAGGCCCGACCGCCACGGTGGCCGCCGTCCAGGGCAACGTGCCGCGCGCCCGCAACCTCGAAGAGCAGACGCGCGTCCGCAACGTCACCGAGAACCACGCCAAGGCCACCCACCAGCTCGCCGAGGACATCCGCGCCGGCCGGGTGCCCAAGCCGGACCTGGTCATGTGGCCCGAGAACGCGACCGACGACGACCCGCGCGTCGACCCGTACCTCGGGGCGCTCGTCGACGAGGCGGTCAACGACGTGGGCGTACCGGTGCTGGTCGGCGCGATCCTGGACGGCGGGCCCGAGGGCCGGCCGTACAACGCGGGCCTGATGTGGCGGCCGCGCACCGACCCCCAGCCGGGGCCCGGCGAGTGGTACGCCAAGCGGCACCTCGTGCCCTTCGGCGAGTACATCCCCATGCGCGACGTGCTCGGCGGGCTCGGCGACCTCCAGCTGATCCCGCGCGACTTCGAACCGGGCCAGGACAAGCCGGTGCTGTTCCGCACCGGGCCGATCGTGCTGGCGGACACCATTTGCTACGAGGTCGGCTACGACGGCAACGTGCGCAGCACGGTGACGCCGGGCGCGAACCTCATGGTCGTGCAGACCAACAACGCGACGTACGAGCGCGGCATCAGCTTCGGGCAGAGCGAGCAGCAGCTCGACATGGCCCGCATCCGCGCGGTCGAGCACGACCGCGCCACGATTGTGGTGTCGACGGTCGGCATCAGCGCGGTCGTCGCACCGGACGGGTCGGTCATGTCGCGGACGGGCCTGTGGGAGCCGGGCGTGCTGGTCGAGACCGTCCCGCTGCGGGACGGTACGACCCTGGCCGACCGGGTCGGGTACTGGCCCGAGCTGGCGATCTGCCTGCTCGCCGCGTTCGGCGTGCTGAGCGGCGTCGACTGGCCGCGCGCGGCAGCGCGCCTGCGCCGCCGAGGCGGCGACTCACGTGACGCGCCGCAGGAGCCGGACTCGTCGCCGGGCGGCCCGGCTTCGGTGGAGACCCCGGGCGCCACGGCCTGAGAGCCGGAATCTCCGGAACCTCTCATCCCCCCTTGCCCGTTGGGTGGGTAGGGGGCCTGCGATCGCCGATTTTCCCGACTCGTGTTCACCCGAACGGTGAATTTCTGCGAACCCGCGCCTGATTCGCGCGTCCCATCGGCCCGCCTCACGCGTAGCACGGGTAACGGAACCACCGCACCCCGCACGCAGAGGAGCCTCCATGCCCCGTACCCGCCGCACGCCGATCGCGCTCGCGTTCGGCCTCGCACTCGCCCTGGTCGGAGCCCTCGCTCCGGCGGCGAGCGCCGTCCGCAACGGCGCGGACAGCCCGGTCGGCCGTACCCCCTACGTCGTGGCGCTGGTCACCGCGGACGGGGAACTCCTCTGCGGCGGAACCCTCGTGGCCCCGAACAAGGTCCTCACCGCGGCGCACTGCGTCACGGCGGTGGACGACCCGAAGACCATCCGCGTGGTGGCGGGGCGCACCGACTACACCGGCACCGGCGGGCAGGAGCGGCGCGTGTCGCGGGCACGCGTGCATCCGCAGTTCGAGCAGGGCACGCTCACGTACGACGCCGCGGTGCTGGTGCTCAACCGCCCGCTCCCGTACGCCACCGCGCCCATCGCCGGCGCCCGCGACAACGCGCTCTACAAGGTGGGCAACAACGCCACCGCATACGGCTGGGGCCAACGCGACGGCGGTGAGCCCACCACGCGGCTCCAGCGCACCACGCTCGTCCTCGGCAAGATCGCCGCCTGCGAGCCCTACACGTTCCCCGGGGACACCGCCGCGACCAAGGTGTGCGGCCTTCCGCCGAAGGGCAATCCCGGCACGAGCATCTGCCGCGGCGACTCCGGCGGCCCGCTGATCGAGAAGGGCAAGCTCGTGGGCGTCGTGTCGTCCGGCAACAAGTACTGCGGTGCCGAACAGCCCCTCTCGGTGTTCACGCGCGCGAGTGCGGTACGGCAGGGGCTGGGTCTGTAGCGGGGCAGTCCCGGTCGTCCACAGTTCCGGTTGTCCACAGTTCCGCAATGAGCCCCCACTTCGGGGGTTGTAGCACAGGTGCCGCGCGGCGTTGCGGTGGGCCGTCCACAGGCTCGCCGAGATCGGCGAATCAGCGCGATTTCGCGCTGATTCGCCGATCTCGACCGGCCCCAGGCCCTGGCGTGCGCGGCGTCCTCGGCGGCATGGTGGACATGTCCGTTTCGTCGTGCAAGTCCCCTGGGTGGGAGGCGCGTCGTGTTCGTGGCCACCGTGATCGTCTCGTGTGTGCTCGCCGCCGTGATCGCGCTCTCGGCGGGGTTCAAGCTCACGCACAACCAGGAGATCGTGCAGCAGTACGCCCGGCTCGGCGTCCCCGAGGACCGGCTCGACCAGCTCGCGGTCCTCCTCCTCGCGGGCGCGGGCGGGCTGCTGGTGGGCCTCGCGTGGTGGCCGATGGGCGCCGCGGCGGCCGCGGGCCTGGCCGTCTACTTCCTCGGCGCCGTCGCGGTGCACGTGCGGGCGGGCGTACTGCGCACCATCGGTACGCCGCTGCTCATCGAGGCGCTGGCCGTCGCGGCGCTCGTCCTGCGGCTCGGCACGCGCTGACGCAAGCGTGCCGAGCCACTGACCTCTCCAGGTCCGCCACGGCTCCGCCGCCGACCCGGAGAGGTCGGTCGACCCGCGAGGCCAATTCGGAGAAGTCCGCTGCCCCGAGAAGTCCGTCGATCCGAGAAGTCCGCCGCCCCGAGAAGTCCGTCGATCCGAGAAGTCAGTCGATCCGGACCGTGCCGTCGTCCGTCTCGAAGTACACCGCGGTCAGCCCCGCGTCGTCGTCCTCGCCGGGCGGGCTCCAGTCGACGTCCACATCGTCGAGCGGGTGGTTCTCCGGCTGGCCGAGCCAGTCGGAGACCGTCGACGGCGTGCCCGCGATAGACAGCTTGCGGATACGTACCGCCGTGCGCACGTCGGCAGACGGGTGCTGCGCCATGTCGAGCCACTGGATGATGTACGGCAGCTGCGGGTCGTCCATGAGGTCCAGGACCCCGATCTGACGCCACTTCAGGTCGTACCGGTCCGGGCGTACGCGGTGCCCGTCCACCGCCGGGCGCCCGAGGCGCTCCTCCACCGGCGCGATGTCGTCGACGCGCGCCACCCAGCCGAGCCAGCCGCCGCCGAGTTCCGCGCGGCGCTTGACCGCGCGGCCGAACGGCGCCGAGTCGGTCGCGGGGTGGTCGAGCGTCGTGACCACCTCCATGTACATGCCGCCCGCGAGGGGCAGGACGAAGTTGCGTGTTCCGAAGCGCGGATGCACGCCGCCGTCCTGGAACGGCGCGCCGAGCATCGAGCCGAGCCGCCCGACGGTCGAGACGAACTCGCCGGGGGAGACGGCGTAGGAGACGTGGTCGAGTCGCATGCCGCGGCTCCTTCCCTGGTCGGGGAGGGCCAACCGTCCGGCCGGGCGGTTCCCACGAAGGGGTGACGCGGCGAACGTCAGCCGTACGGCGGCTTCCGGAGCGCCGCCGCGCCGCCGTTCAATGCGTGTTTATCGCCGCCCGCGGTCGTTGGGCTGTCTGGCTGAGCACAGCCGCATTCCTCCGTTTGTCTCCAGGAGTACCCCTTCATGATGATCCCTGCCCGCGCGTTTTCGGCGGGGTGCCGATGACGCCCCGGACCACGACTGTCGGGACCACCGACGGCACAGCTCTCGGCGCCGCGCCGGCGGGGGGCACGCTGCACGACGACCCCCGGTTCCGCGAACTCAAGCGGCGGTTCCGTCGGTTCGCGTTCCCGGTCACCGCGGTCTTCCTCGGCTGGTACCTCCTGTACGTGCTGCTGTGCGCGTACGCCCGCGACTTCATGGCCCACAAGATCTCCGGCAACATCAACGTCGCCCTCGTCTTCGGACTCGGCCAGTTCGCCGCGACGTTCCTGACCGCCTGGATCTACTCGCGGTACGCGGACCGCCGCCTCGACCCGCTGTCCGCCGAACTCCGCGCAACCGCCGCGCGGAACGGGGTGGCGGCATGAGCGAGCGGAGCGAGCGAATCAAAGCAGGGATGCGTTTCGCGAATGCGGCCGCCGAGCGTCGCGAGGTGGCGGCATGAGTGACCACACGACGCTCACGGTCGCCCTGTTCACCGTCTTCATCGTCGCGACACTCGCCATCACCGTCGTCGCCGGCCGCCGTACCCGCAGCGCGGCCGACTTCTACGCCGGCGGCCGGTCCTTCTCCCCGCTCCAGAACGGCGTCGCCATCGGCGGCGACTACATGTCCGCCGCGTCCTTCCTGGGCATCGCGGGCATCCTCGCGCTGTCCGGCTACGACGGCTTCCTCTACTCCATCGGCTTTCTGGTGGCGTGGATCGTCGCGCTGCTCCTGGTCGCCGAACCGCTGCGCAACAGCGGCCGCTTCACCATGGCCGACGCCATCTCGGAGCGCCTGCGCTCCCCGCAGGTGCGGGTCGCGGCAGGGATCTCCACCATCGTGGTGTCGATCTTCTACCTGCTCGCCCAGATGGTCGGTGCGGCATCGGTGATCTCGCTGCTGCTGGGGGTGTCCTCGGACGCCTCGCGCATCTGGACCATCGTCGCGGTGGGCGCGCTGATGATCTTCTACGTCACGGTCGGCGGCATGAAGGGCACCACCTGGGTGCAGATCGTCAAGGCGGTCCTGCTCATGATCGGCGCCTGCGTCATGACCGTGTGGGTGCTCGCCAAGTTCGACTTCGCGGTCTCCGACCTGCTCGGCGCCGCGGCGAGCCAGTCCGGCAAGGGCGACGCGTTCCTCCAGCCGGGCCTCAAGTACGGCGCCACCGACGGCTGGTCCAAGCTGGACATGATCAGCCTCGGCATCGCCCTGGTCCTCGGCACCGCCGCCCTGCCGCACATCCTCGTACGCTTCTACACCGTGCCGGACGCCAAGGCCGCCCGGAAGTCGGTCAACTGGGCGATCGGCATCATCGGCACCTTCTACCTGATGACCCTGGTCATCGGCTTCGGCGCGGCCGCGCTGGTCGGCAGCAAGGCGATCAGGGGCGCCGACCCCTCCGGCAACACCGCCGCCACGCGCCTGGCCGAACACCTCGGCGGCGGGCCGGGCAGCACCGGAGGCGCGGTGATGCTCGCGTTCATCGCCGCGGTGGCGTTCGCGACGATCCTCGCGGTGGTCGCGGGCCTGACGCTCGCCTCGTCCTCGTCGTTCGCGCACGACCTGTACGCCGGGGTGCTCAAGCGCGGCGGCACCACCGACGCCGAGGAGGTCAAGGTCGCGCGCATCGCCGCGATCGTCATCGGCGGCGTCGCCATCGCCCTGTCCGTCTTCGCGCGCGAGCTCAACGTCGCGTTCCTCGTGGCACTCGCCTTTGCGATCGCCGCGTCGGCGAACCTCCCGGCCATCGTCTTCGCCTTGTTCTGGCGGCGCTTCACCAAGGCCGGTGCCGTTGCGGGCGTCTTCGGCGGACTCGTCTCGGCGATCGCGGTGGTGGCGCTGTCGCCCATCGTGTGGGGCGGCACGAGCGACACGAAGCCGGCGGTGACCCTCACCGCCGCGCAGGCCGACAAATGCGGTGTAGCGGACGGTTCGCGGGCCGTCGGCAACCCGACCGCGCTCGTCTCGTGCACGACTGTCGCGCCGATCCCGCTGGAGAACCCCGGACTCATCTCGATCCCGGTCGGATTCCTCTGCGCGGCGGCCGGGACCCTGCTCACCGGCAAGCGCCGGACGGACGAGGACGACGCCGCCTTCGACGAGTTGGAGGTCCGCGCCCTCACCGGCGTCGGCGCCCACTGAGCGCGCGCTGCCCGGGTCCCGCCTCCGTGGGCCCGGGCGGTCCCGTCCACGCGCGCAGGCGCGCCGCCGCATGACTGCTGGCCGACATAGGGCCGCCGACATATGACCAGCCGACATATCACCTGTCCGGGCGACTCCACCAGACCCGGGCCCGACCCGGTGCCCGATCGCCGGGCGCCGTACGTCACAGTGGATGCCATGGCTCCATCTCCTCGCACGCCGGGCCCGGGCGCGTTCCGGGCCGTCGCGCTGATCGCCCTCGGCATCGCCCTGTTCCTCGGCGCGCTGATCCTCGGCGACAGCATGGACGACCTGCACGGGTCCGGCGGCCACCACAGCGGCGGATCGACCAGCGGCATGGCCGACATGGCCGCCTCGCTGGGCCCGCCGACGTTCGCCCGGATGTTCGGCTGGTACCCCGAACCGCTGTTCCTCGCGGGCAGCATCGCCGCCGTCCTGCTCTACGGCGCCGGGGTGTGGCGGCTGCACAACAGAGGCGACAAGTGGCCGATCGGCCGCACGCTGGCGTGGCTCGCGGGTGTGGGTACGGTGCTGCTGTCGACGTCCAGCGGCCTCGCGGCGTACGGCACCGCGCTCTTCAGCGTGCACATGGTGCAGCACATGATCCTGAGCATGCTCTCGCCGATCCTGCTGCTGCTCGGCGCGCCCATCACCCTCGCGCTGCGGTCGCTCCGGCCCGCCCGCAAGGGTGCGGACGGCAAGGCGGGGCGCGGGCCGCGCGAGGTTCTGCTGGGCTTGCTGCACAGCCGGTTCGCGGCGGTCATGTCGTCGCCCGGGGTGACGCTCCCGCTGTTCATCGCGAGCCTGTACGTCCTCTACTTCACCCCGCTGTTCGACCTGGCCATGGGCAATATGTGGGGCCACCGCTGGATGATGATCCACTTCCTGGCGGTCGGCCTGCTCTTCTTCTGGCCGATCATGGGCATCGACCCGGCGCCCCGCAAGCACGGGTACGTCATGAAGATGCTGGAGCTCTTCGCGGGCATGCCCTTCCACGCGTTCTTCGGCGTCGCGGTCATGATGTCGTCGTCGCTGATCGTCGACTCGTTCGGGCAGCCGCCGCCTTCGTGGGGCACCGACGTCCTGGCCGACCAGCAGATGGGCGGCGGCATCGCGTGGGCCTTCGGCGAGGTCCCGACGGTCATCGTGCTCCTGGTGATCTTCTCCCAGTGGATGAGTTCCGAGGAACGCCTGGCCCGCCGCAAGGACCGCGCCGCGGACCGCGACGGCGACGTGGAACTGGACGCCTACAACGCATACCTGTCGCGCCTGGCGGGCGGGTCGGCGGCACCTGCCGCTGCCGCGGACGGGGCGGACGCCGGACCTGACTCTGGGGCCGAGGAGAAGGCCGCAGACCAAGCCGCCGAGACCGTATCGAAGACGTCGTCCGTGCCTTCCACATCTTCCACATCCTCCACGACAGTCGGCAGACAAGGCTGAGGCGCATGCCGGAGCCGAATGCCGAGCGGCTGGCTGCCGAACTGGCCGCCGCCGGGCACCTCACCCCCGACTGGGCCGAGGCCTGGCGGGCTGTCGACCGTGCCGACTTCGTGCCCGCGCGCGTGTGGGTGTCGGACCCCGAGGGCTACCGCCGGTTCGACCGCGACGACGACCCCGACCGCTGGCGCGCCCTCGTCTACTCCGACACCGTTCTCGTCACGCAGGTCGAGGGCGGTACCGCCGAGCCCGAGGTCTCGTCGTGGCCGACCAGCAGCGCCATGATGCCGCGCATGGTGGCCGGCATGATGGCGGCGCTCGACGTCGCCGACGGCCACCACGTGCTGGAGATCGGCACGGGAGTCGGCATCGGCGCGGCCCTGCTGAGCGCACGGCTCGGCGACGCCGCCGTCACCTCGATCGAGGTGGATCCGAACGTGGCCGCCGGAGCCCGGCGGTCGCTCGACCGCGCGGGCCGGCACCCGTACCTGGCAGTGGGCGACGGCATGGCCGGTGTACCGGAACGCGCTCCTTTCGACCGGGTGTTGTCGACCTGCTCGGTACGCACCGTGCCGTGGCCCTGGATCGCCCAGACACGCCCCGGCGGACGCGTCCTGACTCCCTGGGGCACCGGCCTCTACAACGGCGTGCTGCTCGACCTCGAAGTCGCGGAGGACGCCCGCGGCCGGTACGCGACCGGCCGCGTGGTCGGCGACGCGGCGTTCATGTGGGAGCGAGGCCAGGGCACCGCACCGGACCTTGCGGTCGGCTCGGTCGGCGCCGCCGACGACACCGGGACGCCCGCGTCCACCACGCTCGACGCCCGCGTGCTCTCCGGTTCACGGGACGCCGCCTTCGCGGTGGGACTGCTGCTGCCCGGCGTACGCTCCCACGTCCACCGCACGGCCGGACCCCACAGCGCCGCCGCACTAGATGCGCTCACACTATGGCTCGCCGACCCGGACAGCCGCTCATGGGCGCGCGTCGAATACGTGCCGGGACAGAGTGAGTTCGCCGCCGAGCGCTTCGGCCCCCGTGACGTCCTCGGCGAGGCCGAGGCCGCCTTGCACTGGTGGCACAAGGCAGGCAGCCCGGCCCGCTCACGCCTCGGCGTGACGGTGCGCGAGTCCGGGCAGGTTGAGTGGCTGGACACACCGAACGCGCCGACACCGCCGCGACCGGGTGCTTCGGGAAGAGGCCGGTAACTGCCGGAGATTGGCGATTGGGGGAAGGGACGGCCGGGGCCCGGGATCCTCCCCTCGGGTGGCCGTTTCGCGGGTCAGTAGCGCCCGGGCCTGTGGCGCTACTCGTGCGGTGCGGTGCGGTGGGGGCCGGGGTGGTGCAGTCACCTTGCGGGTCGGTGGTGCCCGGGGTGGTGCAGTCACCTTGCGGGTCGGTGGTGCCTGGGGTGGTGCAGTCACCTTGCGGGTCGGTGGTGCCTGGGGTGGTGCAGTCACCTTGCGGGTCGGTGGTGCCTGGGGTGGTGCAGTCACCTTGCGGTGCGGTGGTGCCCGGGGTGGTGGTGCCGTCACCTTGCGGTGCGGTGGGGTGGGGGGTACGTGGGCTCCCCCCGGGCGGGCGTCTGGGGGTCGGTGGTGCCCCGGGGCGGTGTGGTCACCTTGCGGTGCGGTGGGGTGTGCGGGGTGCGTGGGGTCCTCGGGCGGGGGTCTGGGGGTCGGTGGTGCCCCGGGGCGGTGTGGTCACCTTGCGGTGCGGTGTGCGGGGTGCGTGGGGTCCCCCCGGCCGGGCCCGTGCTGCTGGTCAGTAGTGCCCGGGTGGTCCTCTACTCCTGCGGGTCTGTGGTGCCCGGGCGGTTCCTTCCCGCTTGCGGTGCGGATCCGCCCCGGGTCGGTGCAAAGCACCGGTTGCGCCGGAGGCGCCGGGAGGGTTCGGAATCTGCTGGAGATCGACGAGCGCAGCGAGGAGAGCGGCCGGAGGCCGCTAATTAGACTTTCTTGCGCCGGAGGGAGCGTAGCGAGTGGAGGTGCAAGAAAGTCCAAGGCCGGAGTGCACATTTTCGTGACGGAGCGAGGGACGAGCGCAGTCACGAAAATGCGTGCTTCGGCCGCACTCAATAAATAGCGCCACACCTGGAACAAGAGCGGAATTCGCCGTACCAAGAGCGGAACGCGCCCGGACGGCACCCAAGTTCCCGTGCCGTTCCCCGCTCACCTACCGTCCCCACCTCGCCAGGGGCAGGCCGGGGCTGGTCCGCTCTTGTTTCAGGTGTGGCGCTATTTATTAGTGCGGCCGGAGCACAAAATTGCGTGGCTCCGGTCGTTCCTCCCTACGCCACGCAATTTCGCACTCCGGCCTTGGACTTTCTTGCACCTCCGGTCGCTGGCGCTCCCTCCGGCGCAAGAAAGTCTGACTGGCGGCCTCCGGCCGCTCTCCTCGCTGCGCTCGTCGATCTCCAGCAGGTTCTGAGACCTCCCGGCGCCTCCGGCGCGACCTGTGCATTGCACCGAGACGTGCGGAACTGAGCCGCAGGAGAGACGGAACCAGCACGGGCATCACCGAGCCGCAGGCCAGCCGGGCCCGGGGGCCTGGGTGGACAGGGGACCCCACGTACACCCCACCCCACCCCGCAAGCCGTCGGCATCACCCCGGGCCCCACCGACCCGCACGCGTAACGGCACCGCCCCGGGCCCCACCGACCCGCACGCGTAACGGCACCGCCCCGGACCCCACCGACCCGCACGCGTAACGGCACCGCCCCGGACCCCACCGCACCGCACGCGTAACGGCACCGCCTCGGCCCCCACCGACCCGCACGACGCCCCGCCCAAGGGGAGACCCCACGTACCCCCCACCCCACCACAAGGGGAAACCCCGCGTACCCCCCCCACACACCACCGCAAGGCGACAGCACCACCCCGGCCCCCACCCACCCACACGAGTACCGTTCACAACCGGCCCCGGGCAGCCGCGACTTCCGTGCGGAACTCGGCGGACGCTGCCGGGCCGTCCGGGTCTGCGGTCGGCACCCGTGCCTCCAGTAGGTCCAGTTGGCGTTCCTGCACGTCCGCGATGCGGGCCCGCACTCCCGGGGTGCGGGCGATCCGTCGCGCTCGTACTCGGCTGCGGCGGCCCAGCAGGGTCGCCGCCTCGGACGGCCGGACCGCGTCGTACGCCGCCTCCTCCCGCGCGACCTCCCGAAGCCTCTCCCGGTAGCGCCGCCGCACCGCGCGGAGGACCGCCAGCGCGACGACCAGGTTCACCGCGACCTTGACGACTATGCCGCCCGGGAAGCCGAGGATCGGCGCGTTGAACTGCCAGTGCATGGCCATGGCCAGCACCCAGAACGCCGCCGCGATGCCGACGCGGCGGGCCAGGGGTGTGCCGTCCCGGGCCACCAGGAAGCCGATGCCGGTGCCCGCCACCGCGGTCATCGCCCAGTGCGACCCCCAGCCGGTGAGCAGCACGCGGACGACGAACGATCCGACGACCGAACTGCCGGGAGTGGTGGCGCCTTGCAGCAGGATGTTGTTGAGGGCGTACATCAGGTTCTCGGTCGCCTGGAAGCCCAGGCCGACCAGCGCGCCGTAGACCCAGCCGTCGACCGGGCCGCGCATCGCGCGAGACGCCACGAACGTCAGCATGACGACGCCGCACAGCTTGAGCGTCTCCTCGTTCCACGGCGCGGTCAGGGCGGCACTCCAGTCGTCCGCGAACTCGACCCCCTGGGTACGCGCCCAGATGGCGCCGAGGCCGGTGTTGGCGATGACGGCGCAGCCCGTCGCCGCCGTCATGCCCCACACGACACAGGCGACGGACGGAGGTCCGGGCGGCGGGCGTACGGGGCGTACCCGGCGGGCCAGGGCGTACCCGAACACCAGCGTGGGCACCAGCAGTCCCGCGGCCAACACCGTTGCGGCGGGGAACACCCGGACGGCGTCGAAGTAGTTGAGGCCCAACGAGACCGCACCGAAGACGCACGCCGCCACGGCCACCCACAGCGAGAACGACCGGAGGGAAAGGGTGCCCGTCACGAGGCGGGCCTCGTGAAGACGAGGGACCGGATCACCTCGAGTGCGGACGCGAGGTCTGTGTCGTTGTCGGCGCCGGCAACGACGTCCTTGTCCGCATCGGTACCCGCATCCGCACCCGACGGTGCGAGCGCGACGAACCGGATGGCGAAGCTGTCGTCCGGCGCCGGGTAGACCGCGGCGGTGCCGCGCTCGTCGCCTTGGGCGAGGTCCCCGATGCTGCCCCGGGCGCCGCCGACCGCGATCACGGGCGAAGGCGGGCCGAGGCGTGCGTCCGAGGACGAGACGCGGGCGCTGCGGCGCAGGCCGTCCCACAGCCGGTCGGCGTAGTCGGACGACATCAGGCTGAGGTACGCCACGCTCAGTTCGGTGTCGCCGCGCGTGAGTACGTACTCCAGCGAGGGCAGTGTCTCGGACTCCGACATGGTCCAGCCGTCGCCGACCGTGAACCACGCCTGGTCGCCGTTGCCCGGACCCACGCGCAGGACGGCACCGGCGGGCAGCGCCCGGTCGTCGGACAGCCGCGAGGCGAGGAAGGGCCAGCCGGCGACCAGCAGTGCCATGACGGCGACGACGGCCGGCGGACCCCACCACGGGGCACGGCGGCCCCGGCGGTCGGCGGTGCGCGGCTGGGCCATGGCACCAGCGTTGGTCCTGGCACGGGAGCCCGCCCGCCGAGTATCGGCCGGTGGGGTGAACGGTGACCCGAAGGGGTGACGTCAGAAGGGGCACCCGCATGGTCCGAACCCGATGGCGACCCGGTCACCACCCGACCCGATCCGACCAAGGCGGACGCCTACGCGTAGTACCGGGCCTCGATCACATTGCCGTCCGGGTCGGTGAAGTAGAACGTGCGCGGGGCGTGTCCTCGTGCGCCGAACGAGTTCTCCAGGCCCACCGATGTGTCGCCGCCCTCGGCCTCGACCCGCTTGCGCAGCGCCTCGAAGTCGACCTGCGGCAGGGCGACGCAGATGTGGTTCACCGGGTGTCCGGATGTTCCCGGCACCTTGAAGGCCTCGTCCACCGCGGCCGCGCTCGACTTCGCGGCGAGGTCGATGATGGCGTGCTCGGAGACCCGGACGCTGGGGAACGGGGCCGTGCCGTCCCGGAACTCCTGCGCACGTACGCCGGGGAACCCGACCACGCGCTCGTAGAAGTCCAATGACCTGAGCTGGTCCTCCACCCAGATCACGATGTGGTCGATGGTCGCCTGCACGTCGCCACGCCCTTCACCGCACCGGTGTTCCTGTTGCCGAGACCCGCCCGTCGAGAGTCATCGAGAGGCGACACTCGTCACGGCCGCCAGGCCGCTTCCGGGTCGTCGAACATCGTAGCCGGGTCACCAAGAATTACGGCGCTAAGCGGCTTATGCATCCAATCCCGGTCGATTTGGACGCTCATCACGCGTTCCATGAGGGCCAGGCACGAGGCGCCGGCGGAGGAGGCGTCGGGACGTACGCCGTCCGCCCAGCGGGGCAGCGGCACGGCGAGTCCGGCCGGGGTGCGTCTCGTGTCGACCGGGTCGAAGACCACCTGCACGCGGCCGTCCTCCGCGTACATCACCTGGTGGTCGCCGTGCATGTCCCAGTACGCGCTGAAGAACCGGCCGCCCTGCGCCGACGCGCGGCGGGCGATCTCCGGGATGCTGCCGTGGTAGCCGGTGTTCTCGATCGTCACGACGCAGGAGTCGGTCGACACGACCAGCATGGGGTGGAAGGAGCCGGCCTCGGGCAGGGCCAGGACGTCGCCTATCTGACGGAACGTCATGATCCGGCGCGGTGCTTGGGTGCCGCCGAACGCCGCGACGACCTCCTCCTCTGTGCGGCCGGTGACTACGGTGATGGTGAGAGCGACAAGTCCGTCCTGTTCTGCCCACCGGTAGCGCTCGACCAGTGTGTCCAGCATCGGGGTCTCCAGCCTGTCGTGATCGTCCTGCCCGGTTCCAGGATGCCCGTCGCATCCGACAGCCGTGGCGGGTTTACGCAACGCGAACGTCCGCTTACCCGATTCGGCGACATTTCGACGGTGATCCGTCCCCTCCAGGGACGGATGCGCGCGACCGCGCGTTCCCGTCGGAGGTGCCGACGGAGGTGCCGACGGGGTCAGGGTTCCGGCAAAACGCCCGTAGGGGGCGGGCGTTCGCTTGCGCCGCGGGTCTTGCGATTCACGGTGAGTGTCGTCATGGTCGTATGGATCATGGTGGGTAGGCATTTTGTGATCGTGGTGAACGTCGTCGGGGCTCGGGCGTCGCGGTGCTCGCGATCATCGCGGTGTCCGTGAACGTCATGAACGGGGCTCCGTCGTCAGGCCGCTGAGGTGATCGCGGGCGGCCAGCAGCGCGGTGCCGTCCGGGCCCGGTACGCGGCGGCGGAGGTCGATGATCCCCGGCCCCAGGTTGCGTGCCGCCTCGGTACGTCCGAGCCGCAGCCACAGCGCCTGTGCGGCATCCGCGGCGGAGCGGGCCGCCGCGTCGTTCGGATCCCCGGCCTCGGCGAGCCGGTGCGCGAGGGTCGTGTACTGCCGTGCCGCGGTCGCGAACAGACCGGCGGACGCCGTCAGATGGGCGCGTACCTCGTAGGCGTTGAGAGTGAACGGGTGGGCGGGGCCGTGCTGCGCCTCGACGCCGCGCATCAACTCCTCGGCGAGGGTGAGGGCTTCCACGTGGTTGTCGAGTGCCGCCGCGTCCTTTATGGCGTGCAGCGCCGCCCGCAGTTCCGCCGGGGGCCGGGTGGGCTTGCCGGACGCGACGGCCTGCGGTGGCGGCTTGGCGGTGCCGTTCCGGGCCGGGACGGCGATGCCGGGCGGCGCCGGTGACGGGGGTGCGGGCGGGGGCGGGGGAGCGAGATGGGGAGCGGTCGAGACGGGCGGGGGAGGTATGGGGGCGGGCAGCGAAGTGCGCGGGTGCACAAGCTCACCCGTCGCTTCGGACGCGGGTTCGTCCGCGGTCTCGCGTCCGGTCTCGTGCCCGGTTCCGTCCCCGGTTTCGTGCTCGGTCTCCGGCGCCGGCTCAGGGGTTGCGTGCGCGGGCGTTGCGTGCGCGGGGGTGAGTACGGCGGTGAGGTCGGGCACGAACGGCGTGGGCTCCGGCGGATGGGCGGGTCGGTCGGCCGGCTCAGCTGGTTCGCCCAGTTCGCCTGTTTCTCCCGGATCCGCCAGTTCGTCCGGTTGCCCCCTCCATGGAACAGGCAACTCGGCCGCTCCGCTCGCCATCGTGAACTCGTCGCCCGACGCCACCTCGTCGACAGGTTCGACCGGCGGATCGGGTTGACGCGTCGTCAATTCCCGTACGCGCGCCCGCGCCCCCACCAGGGCCCGGCCGCCCGGTCCCGGGATGTGCTCGCGTACCGCGATGAGGCGTACGCCGGTCGGCGCCGTCGCGGCGTCGTGGTCGTGCAGGCGCAGCCACAGCGCGTGGGCGTTGTCCGTCGCGGAGATGGTGTCGGGGTGCTCGGGCCCGCGCGTGAGGAGCCTCGACTCGGCGATGTCCAGGTACGCCGTCACCGCGTCGGCCAACTGCCCGGCTTCCGCGGTCAGATACGCCCGGACCTCGCGCACGTTCAGGGTGTGCGCGTGCTCCCAGCCCAGGTCGGCGACCAGGGCGTCGATGATGGCGTCCGCCGCCCCCAGCGCCTCGTCGTGCCGTCCCTCGGCCGCGATCGCCGCGACGTCGGCAAGTGCCTCGCGCAACTCGGGCGGGGGCGGCAGCGGTTCGTCGGAGGGTGCGCGCGGCGCGGACAGTGCCTCCAGGTGCGCGGCCGCGGCCTCGCGCGTGTGCGTGCCGCTGCCCAGCACCAACTCCCGCAGCGCCACCACCGCGGGGCCCAGCTCGCGGGCCTGTGCGACGTCCGGCAGGTCGAGCCACAGCGTGTGCGCCGCGTCGGCGGCGGCGCGGGTGGTGGCGTGCCCGGGGCCGTGGATCCGTGCGCTGCGGCGCGCCGTCTCGGTGTACAGCGTCACCGCCTCGTCCGTGCGTCCGGCCCGGGCGGTCAGCCACGCCCACGTCTCCAACGCGTCGAGCGTGTCGCGGTGTTCCGGGCCGAGGCCGTACCGCGTCTCCATGTGGTGGGTGATGGCCCGCGCGAGTTCCAGCGCCTCGTCGAAGTTCCCGGCGGCGACCGCCGCGCGCAGGTTGCCCACCTGCTCGCGGTACACGTACGGCCCGGCGGCCGCCCGCTCCTCATCGGCAGCCTGCGGCAGCAGGTGCGGGATGGTCACGCGCAACTGCGCGGTGACCGGTTCCGGTTCCGGTACCACGAGCGGGGCCCGCGCGGGCACCGCTGCCTGGGGCTCGGGCGCAAGTGGCGAAGGTGGCGCGGAAGCGCGCGGGGCCTGTCCGGGGACGGCGCGGTGCCGACCGGTGGCCTCACCGGGCGTGCCGCCGCCGTACGACACCGCGTACGAGCCCTCGGAGGGCATCCGGTTCACGAGCCGCAGCGTCGTGTCGGCGGGCGGCACGATCTGCACCGTGCCCTCCGGCAGTTGGGCCCGCCCGAAGATCGCCGGGTGGACGGTCGCCGGGTCCACGGTCGTCGGGCAGCCCGCGAAGCCGCGGCGGGCCGCCACCGTCAGGGTCCGGGTGAACGCGTGCGCGGGGTCGTCGTGGGTGGCCGGCGGGGTCAGGACGCCCCACAGCGGCAGGCGGTCGGCGAGCTTTCCGGGGGTGACGGCCACCTCGGCGCGCAGGTCGGCCGACGCGGTCAGGTCGGCGATCACCAGCGTGTTGCGCGGGTCGCGGATCCGCAGGGTCTCGGCGAGCCAGGCCCACGGGAGCCCGTCGTACCGCACGCTGCCCGGCGACGAGTCGCGCAGTGTGACGTGCAACTCGCCGCGCCGGTCCGGCATCAGATGGCCGGTCAGATACACGATGACGGGTCCGCGGGTGACCGAGGAGCGTTCGAGATACCCGCGTACGGTCTGCGGTCCGGAGCCCGCGGGAAGCTGGACCACGTCGGCGGGAGCGTCCGGGACGAGGATCTGCGGCGGCAGGCCGACCCAACCGGCGAGTGCCGCCTCCGAGTCCGCCAACGCGCGGCTTTTGCGCCGCCCTTGGCCGACCCCGGCCACCAGCAGCACGAACCCCCTCGGGGTTTCCATGGGTTCGATTGGCTGATTCGCCTGGTGCGACGTGCTATCCCTGGACATGCCTACCCCCGCGCGGTGACGCGATTCCGGCCAGCAGCGGGAACCTACCGCACGTCCCGATGCACCCGGTATGCCCCGCCCGAACCACGACCACCACCGTATGCTTCCAACCTTCCGGTAGTGGGCGCGAGTTGGCCGGATAGAAGGGACAATGCCCTAGGTCCCGAACGCGCATGCGTGGTTGTGGACCCAGTTGTGGCTACGGAGGGGCTGCGGCTGGACACGCAGGGGTGGCGTCGGGGCAGGATGGCATGACCGAGATCGCGCGCGACGCTTTTCGGTGGCCCGGGCACCGCCCAGTTCGGACCGCCGTGGGATCGGGGGCACCATGCGGCAGACGACGGTCGCCGGACGGCCGGGTACCGAGGCCGGTCCGGTGTTTCCCCGCGAACAGGCGGGCGCGGCACGGGCCGCGCGGCCGGCGGGTACGGAGCGGCTCGCGCGGAGGACGTGTCGCGCGCGGGTCGATCGGGTCGAACCAGTGGAGCGCTTCGCGCGCGTCGACCCGGTGCAGCGTGTCGCGCCGGTCGATCGAGCAGGTGCGGCGTGAAGCCCGGTCGGGCGCTCGCCGGATTCCTGGTCCTGCCGTTCTTCCTCATGGTGGCGGGGCTGTTGGTGATCGCGGCGCTGGCCGGCGGACTGCCCTCGACCGGGCCGGTGGGCTCGCGGCTCAACGCGACCTTCAACGGGGCGCAGGTTCCGGCGCAGTATCGCGACTGGGTCATCCGGGCCGGGCAGATGTGCCCCGAGGTCACACCGCAACTGCTCGCCGCGCAATTGGAGCAGGAGTCGGGCTGGAACCCCAGCGCGGTCAGCCCCGTCGGCGCGATGGGGATCGCCCAGTTCATGCCCGGGACTTGGCCGGGCTACGGCCAGGACGACGACGGCGACGGCGACGCGAGCCCGTACGATTTCGGTGACGCGATCATGGCGGCGGCGAGGTACGACTGCTACCTGGCGGGCCTGGTGCGCGGGTACATCGACTCGGGACGGGCGAGCGGAGACGTGCAGGACCTCATGCTCTCGGCATACAACGCCGGTCCCGGAGCAGTGCTGAAGTACGCGGGCATCCCGCAGTACACCGAGACCCAGAACTATGTGCGCATCATCCGCAGGCTCATGGACAAGTACCAGGACGTCATCCCCGACATCGCCGCCGGAACTCCGTTCGGCCAGGCGGTCGTGGAGTTCGCCATGCGCCACCGCGGCGTGCCCTATTCGTGGGGCGGCGGCGATACCTCGGGGCCGTCCGAGGGCTTCGGCAACGGCGCGGGCATCGAAGGATTCGACTGCTCGAGCCTGGTCCAGTACGCGGTGTACCACGCCTCGGGCGGCAAACTCATGCTGCCGCGCGTGTCGCAGGCGCAGGTGACGGTGGGTCAGGAGGTGCCGCGCGACTTCGCGGTGATGCTGCCCGGCGACGTGATCGGCTTCGACCCGGACCGGAACGGCGACTACAGCCACATCGGCATCTACATCGGCAACGGGCAGATGGTCCACGCCCCCAAGACAGGCGATGTGGTGAAGGTGTCCGACTTGTCGGAGTCCTACTACGCGAACTCCATCTGGCGCGTACGGAGGTTCGGATGAGCTCCGGCGGACCCGGCATGCAGGCGGCCCAAGGGCTGCGCGGCACAGTGGCATTGCTCACGTTTCTGGCGCTGATCGTCGGGGCGGCCTTGTTCGGCGGGTGCGACATCATCGGCAAGGCGAGCAAGACGTCCGGCGCGGCGGACGACACGCCCGCCGCGTCGTCGTCCGCGCCGACGACGACCGCGCCGTTCACGCCGCCGCCCGCGCAGCCGATCCCACGCGGTACGGCGACCCCCTCGCTGCCGCTGCCCAGTACCGCGAAGGTGGCGCAGAGCGACGCGACGGCGGTGTCGTCGGCGGCGCTTACCGTGGTGTTCACGTACGACACGACCACCGACACGACCGCGCAGGACGCGGTGCTGCGGGCGCAACCGTGGATGACGGAGGCGTACGCGGCCGTGCAGCGCGAGCACGTGTCGGTCAGCCCGCCGGGTGCGGACTGGACGACGTGGACGGAGCACCGGGCGTACACCGCTCCGGTGTTGGAACGCGGACGGGACCAGGCGCCGACCGACACCGCGACGACCGCGTACCGGCAGTGGATCGTGCGCTACACGCCGACCGGCCGTGACGGGTGGAAGGGGAGCGAGGCCACCGTGGTGGTCTTCGCGGTCCTCACGCGCCCGTCCGTGACGGATCCATGGCGTGTCTCGGACATGCTCGTGAGGTCGTGAGCGGGTGTCGTGGGGAAGAAGCACGGAGTACGACGGTGCGGGGGCAGGCGCCGAAGGCGAGGGCACCGACATGGGGGAGGGAGGCCACCAGTTGTCCGGCGAGAGGTACGGTCACGCGGATCCCGCGGCTGATTCCGGCCGTGGGCCGCTCGAAGACCTGCCCACTCCGGCCTGGCTGTCGGCACTCGACGAGGAAGCGGACGAGCCGGAGGAGTCGGCGGAGCCGACCGCCGAGGACTCCGGTGAATGGGCGGCGGTGACGCCGACGGAGGCCGGAATACCTCCGTCGGATCCGGAGCCCGTGGTGCCGGGGCGGGAGGCGGAGCAGCCGTTCCCGGACAGGCCCGCGTCGGGGGAGACGAGGGGGCAGGGCGAGTCGGGGACGGTGGCGGAGCCGTCGCCTTGGGGGTCTGCGGGGCACGAGGTGCACCAGTCCGCTGAGCACGCCGAGTCAGTTGAACACGCCGAGTCTGATGGGCGTGCCGAGTTCGCTGGGCGTGCCGAGCAGCCCGAGTGGGTTGGGCCGGCCGAGCCGTCCGGGCAAGCCGAGGAGGCTTGGCCGCCCGTCGGAGAGTCGGTGCCCACCGGGGAGTTCGCCGCGACCCGGGCGGAGGAGCCGGTCGTACCGCCGGCCGCGGCCGCGGCCGCGGCCGAGTCCGAGGCATCCGAGGCATCCGAGGAGTTCGAGGAGTCCGACGGGTCCGGGAAGTCCGATGCGTCGGACGAGTCCGAAGAATCGTGTGCAGCCGATGTACCGGTCGCACCGGTTGCGGCGGACGAGGCCGTCCCCGCCGCCCCCGTCCCTGCCGCCCCCGCCACGGGTACGCGCGCCGCGGTCCCCGCCCCCGAAGTCGAGCGGCCCGCACCGCGCGTCGAACCGCCCGCGCCGCGCCTGCCGCCTGCGCTGGCGGCCGGACCGGAGGCAGCGGGGCCCGTTCTTCCCGGCCCGCCCGCACGGCCCTCGGTGCCGCCGCGCGTGGGGCCGCGGATAGGACCGCCGCAACGTCCCAGGGACCACCCTGTCGCGCCCTCCGCGGTCGCGCCGCTGCCGCGCGCGGAGAACCCGCCCCCGCCTCGCGTCGACCCTCCCGCGAAGGTCGACCGCCCGCCGCAGACTGACCGTCGCCCGCAGGTCGAACGTCCCGCCCCCGCGCTCCCGGCAGCCGCGGCTCCGCCGCCTGCGCTCCCGGCACCTGCGGGCCCCGCCCCCGTACGGGCGGTGCCCGCACCGGACATCGAGCGGCCCGCGCCGCGCGTCCCACCTGTCGAGCCGGGGCGCGGTGTGGCCGCGCTTCTCGGCGACGTCGCCGCCGCCGCGCGTCTGGATCCCCCGCGGACCGCGGGGACTTCGGCGCAGCGCACCGCCGCGCCGGCCGATCCGCCGCCTCCCGAGGGCGACCCGTGGCCGCACCCCGCCCCGCCGCCCCGCGACCTGCGCGACGACCGGCCGCTTGCGGCCGCCCAGTTGCCGCCCCCGGCTGCGGACGACCAACCGGTGCCCGTGCCGGCCCCGGCGTCGGCCTCGGTTCCGCCGCCTGCGTCGCCGTCACCTCCGCCGCCGCGTCCGGTCTGGGAGGGGCCGGGCGAAGCGCCGTTCGGCTTCGTCCTCGGTCGTGATGCCGGGCCTGGTTCTGCTCCCGTCCCTGGTCCCGTTCCTGGCCGTGACGTGGCCGCCGACGCGGGAGCCGCCCCGCGCCCCGACGACGAGCCGGATCCCGACCTGGAACCGGACCCGTTCCCGGCCGCCGCCTACGCGGGTGAGGACAACACCACCTGGCACTCGCAGGCGGATGCGCCCTGGCTCCAGGACGCGGCCCCCGCGGATCCCGGCGCCGCACACGTCATCCGCTTCCAGGGCGAGGACGCGTGGGACGAACCGCTGCGGCGGCCGCCCCTGTTCCGGCGGCTCGTCATCATCACCGTCGTGTTCGCGGTACTGATCGCGGCGTTCGTGGTCCTCGCGTTCGTCAAGCGCGGCGGCGACGGCGACAAGGAGTCGCCGCCCTCGAACCCGCCCAGCCCGCCCGCCTCGGCGACAGCCGGACGCCCCGCCGTCCTGCCGGCCGCCGCGCCGAACGGATGGTCGCGTACCGCCGCCTGGACCGCGGTGGTCGCCCCGCCGACGGCTCGTGCGGCCACCATCGCCTCCGGCACGACGGCCGTCGCGGTCATCACGCCGACCAAACAGGTCGCGATCCTGGACCCCGCCGACGGCCGCGTACGGCGGTCGTTCGACCTGCCCAAGGGCGAGCACCGCGGCGTCAAGCTCGGTGTCGTGGACGGCACCATGTCGGTGCTCGTGCATGCGGGCGACGTGCTCGCGTACGCCCCCGCCGACGGCTCCGCCGCGCCCACGACCCTCGACGTCGCCGCCGACGCCGTCGTCAGCTACGCGGGCGACTCGCCGCTCATCGTCAACGGCACCGGCGTCCAGGTGGTGCGTGACGGCAAGCTGGCCGACGTCCAACTCCCGCCCGGCGCCACGGCGATGGCGGCCGACGGCGCGAACGTCATCGCGGCGGTCCCGGTGGGCCCGTGGTGGAACGCCGCACCGGGCCGCGAGGCCACCGCGATCACCCCCGCGCCGCCGCGTCCCGGCGCGACGCTCTTCCGGATCGCCGCCGCCGGACACAACCGCGTCGCCGTGGTGTGGACCGGGCCGGACGCCGCGACGGTCACCGTCGTGCTGTACGACGCCACCACCGGCGAGGCCCGCATCACCGCGGACGCGCCGCTCGAGGAGATGCGCAAAACGGCATGGGTATGGGGCACCGACGGGCAAGTTGCCGCACTGGGCCCGCTGGTGTTCGACGTCAAGGGCGGAAAAGCCGCCGTACGTTCGGGGTTCGGCCCGGTGATCGGTTGGGGCAACCTCCTGTACGGACAGACCGCCGCCGACCCGCAGACCGCCGTCGTCCTGGACGCCACCGACCCGAAGGGCGCGCCCGTACCGCTCGGGAGCGGCGTACCCCTGCCGTGGGGCGGTCCGACCGGACAGCTCATCCTGATCCTGGACACCGCACCGTCGACCGCACCGACCCTGTACGCGCTCACTCGCGAAGGCACACCGCCGGGTTCACCGGGCCAGGGCCCGTCGGGCTCGTCCGGCTCGTCCCCGGGACCGGCGGGCACCACAGGCACTACAGGCAGCACAGGCAGCACCGGGACGACGACGTAAGAGGGTTGGTCGGTATAGCCACAAGGAGTCTCCGCATGGACCACGACCTGCGACGCAAACTCATCACGGCGGCGATGTCGGTATCGCTGACCGTCGCCGCGTTCTCGACGGCGGGTGCGGCGCACGCGGAGGAGATCCGAGGGGTCGGCGCGGCGGAGCCCGCGGGCCTGGGGCCCGCGGCAGCCGCGCCGGACGGCGGCGAAGCTGACTCCGCGCGCGACGCGGAGGCCGAGCCGGTGGCGCCCGCGGACCTGCCGCTCCCACGACCGGCCCGCGAACTCCCCGCCGTGGCGGCGCGCGACGCGGCACCGAACGCGGCGGTGGCGGACGACGGCGTACGCCCCGTGAGTGTCACAGGCGGCCAACTGCCGGGCGGCTACGGTCCCGTGGCGGGTCCGGTGGCGCCGGACGCGAGCGGCCCGGCCGCCCCGCTGGGGCCCGTCGCGGCCGACGACCTGCCGTTGCCGCTCCCGGCACGGGAGTTCCCACCGGCCGCAACCAACGCCGCAACCGGCGCCGCCTCGGGCGTCGCGTCCGGCAGCGAGTCCGACGGGCGCGTCACACCTGTGGTCGACGCCGGCACGGGAGCCGGTGACCCGAGCGGCTTGGGCGGCCCGGCGACCGAAGGCATCCTGGTGATGGGTCCGTTCGCCCCGTACGACCTGCCGTTACCCCCCGTCGCCGCGGACCTGCCGACCGGCGGCCCGTACGCGCCGGGCGGACCCTCCGTACCGGAGGTCCCCGAACTGCCGCCCGCACCCAAGCCGGTGGAGCCGGTTCCCGCACCGGTCACCCCGGTCGTACCGCCTGTCGACAACTCCCAGGAGCCGCCGTCGACGAAGCCGAAGCCTCCGGACGAGCCGAAGAAGCCCGAACGGCCGGTGATCGCCGCGGTCCTGCCGTCGCTGCCGAAGCCCTCGACGCCCAAGCCCGCCGCACCGAAACCCGTCACACCGAAGCCCGCGGCCGCGAAGCCCGCGCCCGCGCCCGCGCCCCCAGTCATCCCCGCCGTCGCAAAGCCCGCGCCGCCCGCCCCAGTCCCCGCCCCGGCCCCGCCTCGGCCGAACCCCGAACCGGCGTCACCCGCGCCGCAGGCGCCGCCACGTACGCCACCGAGCCCGCCAACGCCGGTGTCGCAAAAGCCGCAGAGCCCGCAGCCGCCGCCCGCGACGCCCACCCCGGAGCAACCCGAACAACCCGGCTCCGAGGTCCCTGAGGTCCCCGAGGTCCCCAAGGCCCCTGAGCCCGGCAAGCCCGCCACGGAGACGCCGGCCAAGCCGAACCCCGTACCGGCCAAGCCCGCTCCCCAGCCGAAGCCACCAGCCGAACCACCGTCCGAACAACCGGTCAAACCACCGGTGGCCGAACCCGCCCCGCTCACACCCGTCCCCGTCCCCTCCCCGCCGCCGACCGCCAACCCACCGCAAGAGAAGCCCCCTTCGTCACCCCCACCCGTGACGATCGTGGGACGGGTGGGGCCGCCCTCCCTGAAGATTGACCCGCGCGCGACACAGGACACCCAGGATCCACCCGCCGCTACCACAAAGCCCGGTTCGACGACCCAGCCCCAGCCACTGTCCGCCAACCCGCTGGCGTAGCGGGCCGGACGCCCGGAAAGATCGACGAAGCGCCACACCAACGCAGGAGTTCGCATGACCGTAAGGCCGGACGCTCGACCCCGTCGGGCTGCGGTGCCGCACTCGGGCACGGCAGTGGAGACGCGGGTGCGTCGCGGTGTCGCGGTCCGCGTCTCCCCGGCGCCGCCGCCGGCCGGGGCCCCGACGACGGACATGCGCACAGGTGTGGACCCGGACCGGGACACCGGCCCGCACGAGGGCCCCCACACCCCCGACGCCGACCCGACCGCCCCACCCCCACCCCCCGCCGCCTCCTGGCCCCCCACACGCTCCTTCCGCCGCCGACCACGTGGCAGGTACGCGCACGCGTACGAGCCGCCGAGCTCGGAAGTCCCGCGCGCCACTCGCAACATGCCCGCGGAAGCTCGGGCCAACAGCAGCGCCCCAGGGCGTGCGCAAAAGCCGCGTACGCGCGCTCGTGCGCGCTCGCGCCGTCTTCGTGGTGTCGCGGGCCTGCTCGCGGTGCTGGTTCCGGTCGTAGTCGGGCTGCTGACCGCTGTGTTGTTCACCGGTGAACGGGCGTCCGCGCAACCCGCCGGGCATCCGGCGGCGCCATTCGCCGCGAACCCGGCCGGGTACCCGGCCGCCCAGGTCGTCGCGCCGCAGGACGGGCGGCCTGCCGCGGCGGGACTCCACCCGAGGGCCACACCCCCGACGTCGCCGTCGCCCTCGGCGTCGACTTCACCGACGGGGACCGCCTCGCCCAGCCCCAGCGGCTCCCCGGGCAGCGGAGGCTACGCCTCGTTCTGCGACCAGTTGATGAGCCCGGCGAAGGAAGAGTGCCAGGCGCGTACCGGCAGCAACCCGCTGAGCTTTGCCGCGGATCCGCTCGGGGCGATTGCGAAGTCGACCGCCGAAGCGGCCGTGTGGTTCATCAGCAAGCTGACGACGGCCATCAACGCGACCACCGCCGTCGACTTCACCAACCCGGGCTTCCTGCGGCAGTACGCCGTCGTCTTCGCGGCGTCGGCGTTCCTCACGCTGATCGTCTGGATGGTCGCCGTCACCAAGCGCGCGGTGCGCGGCGTGCCTCTCGGCACCGCGATCGGCGAAGCGGTCGGCTACCTGTGGCTGGCCGTCATGGCCTCCGCCTTCACCCCTTTGGCCCTGCACCTGTCGGTCTCGCTCGTCGACTCGATCACCGCGGCCATCGCCAGCGGCACCAAACAGGACACCGACCAGTTCATGGAGGGCTTCTCCAAGGGCCTCGACCCGCAGAGCCTCGGCGGTGGTCCGGTGACGCTCATCTTCGTGTCGATGTTCGCGATCCTGGCGGCGATGATCCTGTGGATCGAACTGCTGGTCCGCGCCGCCCTGCTGTACGTCGGGGCGATCCTCGGCACGATCGTCTACGCCGGTGTCGTCGACCGCGATCTGTGGGGCCACGTCCGCAGGTGGGTCGGCATGATGGTGGCGATCCTGCTCGCCAAGCCCATCATCGTGATCGTCCTCGGCCTCGCCATGGCGGCCGGTTCGGGCGGCGGTTCCGACGCGCTCGCCGGGGTACTCACGGGCCTCGCCATCATGTTCCTGGCGATCTTCGCGTCGGTCATGGTCTACCGCTTCATTCCGGCGCTCGGCGACGACATCGGCCAGCTGCGCGCCGGCCGCATGGAGATGGCGGCAGGCGGCAAGGCGGCCCTGACCGGTGGTACCGCGTCGTACGTCAAGGCGGGCATGGGCGTGCACGCCGGCCGCGGTACGACCGCCACCGCCACCGCGTCGACCGGCTCCTCCAGCGCGGGCAGCGCGGCGGGCGGTGTGGCCTCCGGCATGTCCGCACACGGCTACGACTCCGCCTCCAGCGGCAGCTCCGGGGGCTCCGGCGGCGGCTCGGGAGGTTCGGGCGGTTCGGGCGGCGGCGGCCCGGCCCTCCGCTCCCCGCGCTGGCTCGACTCCCAGCCCTCCGCGCCGCCGCCCCCGCCCACCGCCTCCGGCATGCCCTACGCCGCGGACCCGCCCCCGGCCGCCCCCCGAACCCCCTCCCCCCGCCAAGGCGACTGACGGGAAGAACGCGGCACGCCGGTTGAGAACACGGGAAAAGTGCAGGTCGGGGGGCGGTTGCGTGAGGTATGGGCGTCTCGGGGGTAGCAGCACAGGGTGTGCGCCCTGACCGGAAGCCGTGAGGAAACGCCGTGGAAGCCTGGTTCGACCCGTTCATGCGGTTCGCCGACTCGCCGTGGTCGTACCTGCTTGTGGGGGTCATGGCCTTCCTCGACGCGATCCTGCCGATCGTGCCGAGCGAGACGTCGCTCATCGCGTGCGGCGTCTTCGCGACGGCCACCGGGTCGCCGAACCTCTTCCTGCTGATCCTGATCGGTGCGGTGGGCGCCTTCGCGGGCGACAACACGGCGTACGCCATCGGCCGCTGGGCCGAGCCGTTCGCGACCAAGCGCATGCTGTCCGGCGAACGCGGGAAGAAGGCGCGCGCGCAGGCGGAGCGCTGGCTGAGCGAGTACGGCGGCATGATGATCATCGCGGGCCGCTACATCCCCGGGGGCCGTACCGCGATCTCGCTGACCGCCGGGATCGTGGACTACCCGTGGTCCCGCTTCCGCAAGTGGTCGGCCGTCGGCGCGATCACGTGGGCGACGTACGCCACGCTGCTCGGCTACTGGGGCGGCGCGGCGTTCAAGGACAGTCCGTTCAAGGGCATCATCGCCGGCCTGGTGGCCGCCGCCGTGATGACCGTGCTGATCGAACTGATCCGCCGCGTGATCGCCCGCCGCAAGAAGCGCCGCGCCGAGCAGGGCGCCTGACGCCTCGCGGCGCCCCGGGGTTCGGCCGCCTCCGCCCCTGTCGTGAGTGTGTGCCAGGATCTAGTGCGGTGACCACAAACCTTCACCGGTTCTCGCCGCCCGGCACGGCGCCTCGCGGCGTTGCAGGACCTCGCGAGTACGACCGAGTACGAGCGTCGGCCCTGCGCCTTGCGACGCACCGCACCGAACGACGAGAACCGGCAAACGTTTGTGGCCACCGCACTAGGCCTTCCAACGGTGTCGGATCCTCGGGGTTGAGCATTCGTGATTGAGCTGGTCGCCGCATTGCGTCTTGCCGGGCCCGAGGTGGCCGCGGCGCTGCGGGAGCGGTTCCGCGCCGAGATCGTGACGATGGTCGAAGGCTCCGCGGCACTGCCCAAGGACGCCGTCGTCCGGGTGCTCGCGGAGGGTGACATCGATTTCGCGGCGTTCTTCGCCGAGGGGTGGTCCGGTGGGCCGCAGGCCCATGAGCTGCTCATGCGTGCCGCGCGGCTGGGGGACCCGGCGATCGCGGTGAGCCTGTACCGGCGGCGGAAGCACACGGATCCCGCGGTGTTCGCCGAAGTACTCGCGCACATCGAGGACGAGAACGACGAACGCTGGCACGTCGAGTACGGCCTCGTCGCCGCGCTGCGGGAGGTGGCACGCCGCGACCCGGTGGGCGCGGCGACGGTGCCCTTCGCGGCCGTCGTCCGCCACGCCGCGGCGGACCGGTGCGCGGACGTGCCGTACGCGGTCGCCGTCGACCTCTGCGTGGCCGTCGCGGACCGCTGCACGCGCACCGACCTCCTCGACCTCGCCAAGGCACCGCTCGGCCACCCGGGGCTCGCGGCGCTGTTGGTCGAGGCGGCCCAGGCGCCGGACCCCTCGGCGTACCTGGCCGACCGCAGGCCGCCCGAGGAGTGGCTCGACCCGGCCGTCGCGCGCGCGTTCCTGCACCTGCGCCTGGCGTCCGAGAATCGGCGCGCCGTCGAGGAGCGCCCGGACTTCGACTGGGACCTGGTACGCCGCGAGCACGCGCGCAAGGCGCTCGGCGCGACGAGCCTGGAGTGGCTGACCTCCTGGGAGGGCTGCCCCGAGGACCTCGTGCACGAGGCGCTGAAGGCGGCGCGCCCGCGCGTCGCGCTCAAGCACGCGGCGTGGCTGCCGTTCGACCTGGTGTTCAACCAGGATGCCGTGGCCACCGCGGAGTTCACGGACGCCATGCGCCGCGGCATATCCGCCGGCTGGATGCCCCTCGACCGCGTCCTGGGGGAGGCCGCCCCCGCGAACCGCATGCTGCCGGTGCTGCCGGACACCCCCGAGGTACGGACCGCGCTGGCCGAGGTGTTCGCGCCGCTGGGCGACGACCCGCACCTGTGGCTGACGTTCTACACCCGACTGCCGCGCTTCGCGGGCTCGGTGGTGGACCTGGTGGCCGACGTCGCCGCGTCCCCGGCCTCGAAGCGGAGTACCACCTGGCCCCGGCCGCTCGCCGCGGTCTTCCCGGCGACCGAGCCGGAGAACACCCGTGCGCTGTTCCTGAAGCTGCTGGGCCTGCTGCCCGACTCGGTGACCGTCGCGCTCGCCCCGCATTTCGACGCCCGCGCGGTCCAGCACCTTCTGGTCTTCCGCTACCAAGCGCTGTCGCCGGAGGTACGCGACGCACTCGTCGCCACCCACGGAGTGCCCGCCCTCGCGTCCCGCGCCGCCAGCGGCTGGCTGTCCGAGGAGGAGGTGGCCGAACTCCTCGCGCACGACGAACCGGCCGTCGACGCCTCGCTGTACGCCCACGCCCAGGTGCCCGACGCCGAGCGCGTGCGCATCCTGGCCGGGATTCGCACCGACGGCGGCCGCGGGCGCGTCGCCCCCGAAGTCCTCGCCGTCCTGGAGGAGATCAACCTCGGCCACTACCGCGCCCGCCTGACCGCGGGGCTCGACGGCGGCGACCCGGGGGTGGCCGCGGTGATCCTGCGGCGCCTGCGGCTGGGCACCGAAGCCGGGCGCCTGAGCCTGCTCGCGGCCGTCTGGGAACGGTACGGCCCCGCCGAGGTCGAGGAGTTGCTGGCCCTCGGACGCCTGCCCGCCGCGACGGTCAAGACCGTACGGGCCCTCCTCCCCGCCGAGGACGGCCTCGCGCGGCTGCGCGACCGCCAGGCCGCGGCCACCGCGCCCGGGCAGGTGGTGGCGTACCTCGCCAAGAAGAGCGGACAGGCCGAGGAGAACCTGCGCCGGGCGGTCCAGGAAGGCGTCCCGCTGCCCTGGCCCGAGCTCACGGAAGCGGTGCTCGACGGGCGCCTGGACGGGCCGATGGTCGGGTACCTGTGCGAACAGCCGGAGTGCCCGCGCGAGTTCGCGATGGCAGTACTGGGCGTGGGGGCGCGGCCGGGCCGTCGCGTTCCGCCGCCGAAGCACTCCACCGTGGAGCAGCTGGTGCGTTCGGGCGTGCTCTCGCCGGAGGACCTTCTGCGCCACGGGACTTCGCCCTCTGGGTTCCTGGACCTCATCGCCCGGAGCCCGAACGCGTCGTCGGACAGCCAGATTGCGGAGCCGTGCGACGCGGCCCGCGCGCTGGCGGCCGAGCAGTTGGGCGACGACCCGGAAGCCTGGGCGGTGGCGGTACGGCTGTTCCGCGACTTCTCCGGCACCCTGCCGGAACTGTTCGCCACCGCCCGGGCGGCGGTGTCCTGACGCCCCCGGCCGCCCGTCGCAAGCCGGCCCGTCGCAAGCCGACCCGCCGCAGGGTGGCCCACCGCCGGGTGCCGCGTACGCATGCGGCACCCGGCGGCGGCTTCGCGTCACTTCAGTCGGAGGACGCCGCCTTCTCCCCGGCGCCGACCGCCGGTTCGTCGACGTTGCGGCGCGGCCCGGTGAACCAGGTGCGGGCCCCGAGGTACCACCAGGCCGTGATCCCGATGAGCACCCCGCCGATCGCGATCGGCGCGTAGTTCACCGAGGTCCACTCGAAGCCGTCGTTCCACGGGATGGCCGACGGCGTGAACGGCATGACGAAGTACACCGAGATCACCACGATTTCGATGACCGCGACCCAGCACATCCACTTGTAGCGGGCGCCGAGGTTCCACGGCCCGACCTGGAACGCGTCGCCCTGCCGCAGCCGCAGCCAGATCGGGATCAGGAACGCGAGGTACAGGCCGATCACCGCGACCGACGTCACGGCGTAGAACGCGGTGGGCGCCCCGGTCGAACTCTTGTACAGCGCGGGCAACGTGATGAGCGCGGCGATCGTGCAGCCGCCGAGCACCGCGTTGACGGGCGTACGGTTCGCGTCGACGCGCGCGAAGATCCGCGAGCCGGGTACGCCGCCGTCCCGGCTGAACGCGTAGCCCATGCGCGACAGGCTGGTGACGCAGCTCATGCCGCACAGGAACTGCCCGACGACCGAGATCAGGACGACCGCCTTGGCGAGTTCGCTGCTGAGCGCCGACGTGAGCAGCGCGTCGATGGCTCCGGCGCCCTCGTTGACCGCCTCGACGTCGTCGGCCGCGAACAGGAAGGCCAGCAGCAGGATCCAGCCGCCGATCGCGGAGTAGAAGATCGACCGCCACAGTCCCTTGGCGGCGCTGACCGAGGCGCCCTTGGTCTCCTCGGACACGTGCGCGCACGCGTCGAAGCCGGTGATCGTGTACTGCGTCAACAGGAAGCCGAGCGGCAGGACGTAGAACCAGTAGACGCCGTCGCCGAAGCCGGAGTTGTTGATCTGCTCGGTGAACACGAACCCGGCGTCCTGGTGCGAGTCGGGGCCGAACACCAGGATCAGCACCACGACCGCGACACCGAAGACGTGCCAGTACACCGAGATGTTCTGGAGCATCGCGATCAGGCCGTGCCCGAAGATGTTGATGACGGCGTGCAGCGCGAGGATGCCGAGGAAGAGCAGGAAGACGGTGTTGAGGTCGCCGTCCCAGCCCGGCGCGTACATCTTGATGAGGATGTTGAGGAAGGTCGCGCAGCCGTAGTCCACCGACGCGGTGACGGCGATCAGGCCGATGAGGTTGAGCCAGCCGGTGAACCACCCGTGCACCGGTCTGCCGAGTTTCGCGGCCCACCAGTAGATGCCGCCCGCCGTCGGATAGGCGGACACCAGCTCCGCCATGCAGAACCCGATGATCAGGATGAACAGCGAGATGATCGGCCAGCCCCACGCGATGGCGACCGGCCCGCCGTTGTTCCACGCCTGGCCGAACGTGGTGAAGCAGCCGGACAGGATCGAGATGATCGAGAACGAGATCGCGAAGTTGGAGAAGCCGCTCCACGTCCGCGACAACTCCTGCTTGTAGCCGAGCTGCGCGAGCAGTTCCGCGTCCGCGTCGTGCGGCTCGGGTGCGGCCTGCGGGGCCTCGTCGGGAACGGTGGTCGCCATGACACCTCCAGTGGCGGTGGGGTGAGCTGGATCGGCGGGTGGGGTGAGCCGGTCAGGGCCCGGTCGACCGGGCCCCGGCAGGTCCGGCCGGTGGTGCGGTACGTCCCGCCGCACGGTCCAGGAGCCGGCCGAAGTCGTCGGCGTCCAGGGCGCGTACGGCCCGTGCCCACTTGCCCGCGGCCTCGGCCCGGTAGTCGAAGCCGGGTGAGGCGGCGGAGTCCGCGAGCAGTCCGTGGTGGACCGAGAACCACAGGGTCCAGGCGATGTCGGAGGCGATGCGGTGCAGCCGGACGCGCGCGAGGTGGCGTGCGGTCATCTCGCCGCCGAAGTACGCGGAGGCGAGGATCTCGACGGCGTCGGGCGGCAGTTCGGCCTCGGCGGCGATGTCTCCGAGGTCGAACGCGGGGTCGTTCATGCCGGAGAGCTGGTAGTCGACGATGCGCACGGCGCGGCCGTCGTCCATCAGGTTGGCCGGCAGCAGGTCGTTGTGGCAGGGGCGGGCCGGCAACGGGTCGGCGGCCAGGGCTCGTTCCAGTTCGTCCAGGTCGGGCAGGCGGTCCGTGTAGTCGGACGGGATCGGCAACCCGTGCCGCAGGCACAGGCCGAGGAGTTCCTCGGCCTTGCGGAAGATGTCGAAGTCGTTGGCGAAGCGCGCCGACCGGCCGTGCAGGCGGCGGCACGCGGTGGCGACCCGAGCGAGGGTCGCGGGCCGGCCCAGATCGTCCGCGGTGAGCGTGGCGCCGTCGATGAACTCCAGGACCATGGCCGCCGGTTGTCCGACCGTGCCGAGGACGCGCGGGCCGACGCCGGTGCGGGCCGCCAGCACCGTGTTGTCGATCTCCTGCCAGGCCGGCACGCCGAGCCCCGCCGCACTGACCGCCGGGTCCAGGACACGCAGGATCCAGCGCCGGTCCGCCCCGGCGTCGACCCGCACGACGCGGTGGCTGAGACCGCCGGTCAGGGGCGTGTAGACGGCGTCCGGGCCGGGATCGATTCCCGCACGGACGAGGAGGTCGGCGAACAGGTCTTCCGGGTTCCCGGATGCGTCGGGGGCAGCCGTCACGGTGTGTCCAAGCAGTCGGAGCCACTCAATGGGTTGCCCTTAACCCATTTGAAACACGGGCGCGGTCAAGGTGATTCGCGGGGCAGGCGGGCAGAGTGCTGACGTGCGGTGCTCCGGAAGTCTGCGAGTCCGGGCCGGTGGCGTCAAGAGGGCGTCAAAAACTTTTCGGTCCGTCCGATTCACCAATTGGTATGTCCTTTGGCGGCGTTGCGGTGGTAGGAAACGGCGCATGCCCGTCGACCGAGACCGCGACCCCGCCCGTACCGCCGATCCGTCGCTGCGCGGCCGCGCCTGGCGCGGTGTCGCCGACACCATTCGTGCGGGGGGCTACCGCTCCGGCGACCGGCTGCCGTCGGAGCGGGAACTCGCCGACCGCCTCGGGGTCAGCCGCTCGACGCTGCGCCTCGCGCTGCACGACCTGGAGCGGTCCGGGTTCGTGGTGCGCCGTCCGGGTCGCGGCGGCGGCACGTTCGTGGCGTCCCCCAAGGTCGAGCGCGACCTCGGCGCCTTCGGCGGACTCGCCGACTACATCCGCCGCCAGGGGCTGGAGGCCGGCGCCCGCATCATCGCGGTCGCGCTCGCCCCCGCCGGACCGCGCCCCGCCGCGGCGCTCGGCATCGGACCCGACGAACTCGCCGTCCACGTCACCCGGGTGCGCCTCGCGAACGGCGAACCCATCGCGCTGGAGCGCTCGCGCTTCCCCGCCGAACTGTTCCCCGACCTCGCCGAACAAGCCCTCGGCGGCTCGGTCTACGAACTGCTGCGCACGCGGTACGGGCGCGTGCCGGACCACGCCGTCGAGCGGATCGAGCCGGTCGCCGCCGACGACGAGATCGCCGCACTCCTGGAAGTCCCGTACGGGACACCGTTGCTGGCCGTCGAACGGGTCGCCTACGACGCGTCCGGAACGCCGGTCGAGCACGCCGACGACCTCTTCCGCGGCGACCGCACCAGCGTCGTCGTGTGGACCGGCCACGCCTCGGAGGGAACCGCCTCGTGACCCGTGAACTCCCCACCCGTGCACAAGACCCCGCCCGCGAACTCCCCGCCCGCGAACTGCCGGCCCGCGAACTCCCCACCCGTGCCCGGATCGTCGTCATCGGCGGCGGAGTCGGCGGCACCAGTGTCGCGTACCACCTCGCCGCCCGCGGGGAACGCGACGTGCTCGTCGTCGACCGCGCCGACCTCACCAGCGGGTCCACCTTCCACTCGGCGGGCCTGGTGGGCCAGTTGCGCGCCGACCCGACGCTCACCCGCATGAACACCTACTCGGTCGAGCTCTACCGCGAACTCCAACAGGGCGAGCACCCGCCGGGGTTCGTGGAATGCGGCGGGATCCGCCTGGCCTGCACGCCGGACCGGGTCCTGGAGATCCGCCGCCAGCTCGGCTGGGCACGTACCGTCGGCCTGCCGCTCACCGAGATCTCGCCCGCCGAGGTACGCGACCTGTTCCCGCTCGTGAGCACGGACGGCGTCCTGAGCGCGACGTACCTGCCGACCGACGGGTACGTCGACCCGTCCCAACTGACCTACTCGCTCGCCGCCGGGGCCCGCGCGGGCGGCGCGGTCGTCGCGACCCACACCCGCGTCGTCGGCATCGACACCGCGGCCGGCCGGGTCACCCGGGTGCGCACCGACCGGGGCGACGTCGAGTGCGAGGTGGTCGTCGACTGCGGCGGCATGTTCGCGGCGGAGATCGCCCGCATGGTCGGCGTACGCGTGCCCCTCGTCCCGATGTCGCACCAGTATGTCGTCACCGAGCCGCTCCGCCCGCGCGACGGCACGCGCCTGCCGACCCTGCGCGACCCCGACAACCTCGTCTACTTCCGCGAGGAGGTCGACGGCCTGCTGATGGGCGGCTACGAGCGCAACTCCGCGCCCTGGTCGCTGGCCCGCGGCGACCGCGACGCGGTGCCCGCCGACTTCAACGGCCGCCTGCTGCCCGAGGACTGGCCGCGGTTCGAGGAGATCACCGGGAACTCGGTGCGCCGGGTGCCCGTGATGGCCGACGCCGGGCTGCGCAAACTCGTCAACGGGCCAGAGGCGTTCACCCCGGACAACGAGTTCTGCCTCGGCGAGAGCGAGGTCGGCGGGTTCTTCGTCGCGGCGGGCTTCTGCGCGCACGGCATCGCGGGCGCGGGCGGCATCGGCCGCGTCATGGCCGACTGGGTCCTGGACGGCGAACCCGGCCTCGACGTCCACCACATGGACATCCGGCGCTTCGCGGCGCACTACCGTTCGCCCGGCTACACGCGCAAACGGACCGTCGAGAACTACGAGAGCTACTACGACATTCCGTACCCCGGCCGGGAACGCCGCGCCGGGCGCCCGCTGCGGCTGTCGCCGGCGTACGCGTGGCACGTCTCACACGGCGCGGTGTTCGGTGAGAAGGCCGGGTGGGAGAGAGTGAACTTCTATGCCGGCAGCGCCGGACCGGAGGCGTCTCCGGCCGACGGCGCCGCCACGGGGGCGGCGGCAAACGGTGCGGGGAAGGGTGCGGAAGGAGAAGCGGATGAAGGACGTCCGAGGGGCTGGGCCGGGCGGGACCACACGCCCGCCGTCGCGGCGGAGCACACCGCGACCCGCACCTCGGCCGGGCTGTTCGACGAGTCGTCGTTCGCCAAGATCGAGGTCTCGGGGCCCGGTTCGGCGCGGCTCGTCGAGTGGCTGTGCGGCAACCGGGTCGCCCGCGGCGTCGGAGACGTGACGTACACGCAGATGCTCAACGCGCGCGGCGGGATCGAGGCGGACGTGACCGTCACCCGCACCGCCGAGGACGCGTTCCTCGTCGTCACCGGGACCGCGTGCGGGACCCGCGACCTGGCGTGGCTGCGGCGGCACGCGCCGCGCGAGGGCTCGGTGCGCGTCACGGACGTGTCGGGCGCGTACGCCTGCTTCGCGCTGTGGGGGCCGCGGGCCCGGGACCTGCTCGCCCCGCTGACGCCGGACGACGTCTCGGACGCGGCCTTCCCGTACCTGACGTCGCGTGAGACCACCGTCGGGGACGTCCCCGTACGGGCGAGCCGCGTCACGTTCGTCGGCGAACTCGGCTGGGAGATCTCGTGCTCGGCCGAGTACGGCGCGGCGCTCTGGCAGACGCTCGCCGACCTGCCCGGGGTGACGCCCGGCGGCTACCGCGCGATCGAGACGCTGCGCCTGGAGAAGGGCTACCGGGTGTGGGGGAGCGATCTGACGCCGGAGGTGAACCCGTTCGAGGCCGGCCTCGGCTTCTGCGTGCGGCTCGACGAGGCGGACAAGCCCGGCGGGTTCCTCGGACGCGACGCGCTGCTGCGGGTGCGCGCGGAAGGCGTCGCCCGGCGGCTCGCCTGCCTGGTCCTCGCCGACCCGCGCGCGGTGTGCCTGGGCGGCGAACCCGTCTCGCTGGACGGTGTAGTGGTCTCGCGGGTGACCTCGGGCGGCTTCGGGCACACCGTGGGCCGGTCGATCGCGTACGCGTACCTGCCCGCCGACCGCGCCAAGGCCGGGACACCCGTCGAGGTGGAGCTGTTCGGCGAGCGGTACGCCGCCGAGGTCGGGCCGCGGGTGCTGTACGACCCCAGGGGAGAGCGGGTGCGCGCGTGAACCGGGCGGTCCGGCGAGGTATTCCGAAAACCATTAGGTCGGTTCGTCGTATCGCACCTATGGTTCCCGTGTGACCAAGCTGAATCAGATCATCGCCGTCGAGAAGGGCGTCAAGTCCAAGGCTTTCCAGGAGTTGACGCAGGCTCACCAGGACCTCCAGAAGTCGGCCCTGCTGTCCGGTATCGCCCGGACGTATCAGCCCAAGGACGAGGAGGGCGAGCAACTGCCGCCCGAGTCCACCCGGGTGCAGGTGAACGCCGAGGAGGTGCTGCGCTCCACCGCGGCGACGCTGACCAGGCTCTTCGACGTGACCGGTACGAAGGACTGGGCGAACACCGAGGCCCGTGCGGACGTCGTGGTCGCGGGGACCACGCTGCTCCGCGACGTGCCGGTGTCGTACCTGCTGTTCCTGGAGAAGCAGTTGGTCGACCTCGCGACCTTCATCCGCAAGCTCCCGGTGCTCGACGCCGCCGAGTCGTGGTCGCAGGACCCGTCGACGGACACCTGGCGTACCGAGCCCGTGCGTACCGTGCGCACCAAGAAGGTGCCGCGGAACCACGTGAAGGCCGAGGCCACCGCCGAGCACCCGGCGCAGGTCGAGATGTACTTCGAGGACGTGCCGGTCGGCTACTGGACCACCGTCAAGTTCTCCGGCGCGCTGCCCGCCCGGCGCATCAACGAACTCCTGGGCCGCATCGAGAAGTTGCAGACCGCGGTGAAGTTCGCGCGGGAAGAGGCGAACGGCGCGGAGGTGACCGACCGCACCATCGGTGCCGTGGTGTTCGACTACCTGCTCGGGTAGTCTCCCAATCTCCCCCCGGCGACGTCCGGGGGGACGCGCCGGCTCCGCCGACAGGCGGGCCGGGAGCACAAGCTCAATCTGAGACTCGTCGTGACAACGCGGTCCAGTGGGGGTTCGAGTCCCTCCCCCGGCATTCCCGTGCCGGGGTGGCCCAAATGGCAGAGGCAGCCGCGGTCAGCCTCAACGTCTTGCTCCAGTTTGAGTATTCGCCACCGATTCCCGGGTCGACCGGGGGCGGGCGGTCATCGTCGGATACGGGTTCGATTCCCGTTCCCCGCTCTCCGTGCGGGGATGGTCCAAAGGGAAGACACGGCGACCTCAGGATGACCCGCTCCCTTAAACGTATCGGGATGTGCAATTCGGTGGCACTCCGGAGCCCGGGGGCAGGATAGGCCCCCGGGTTCCTCCGATTTCGCGCTGTGTAGTCGCGCGAATGCACTGCGTGATATTCTTGGCGTTGTCGCTCACGGAATGATTGCGAATTTCGCTGTTCCGTCTTGATTTGGTGCGCATTCCATCTCGATGCACCCGGCGACCGACACCCCGGAACCCCCGCTGATGTTGTGTGCGGTATCTCGACCTCCTCGATCGAGTGAGGAAGAGGTACACCGTTCGACGCACACGGAGGTGTCCCCGTGAGTACTTGGGGCTGGAAGTGTCAAAACTCGTCCTGCACGGCCAATCGAGGACGGGACCGTCAGCGGTACCGCTCGGCGCACGCGGCGACCGTCGCCGGGAAGGCGCACGCCACAGCGACCGGACACCCCACCTCGGTGGTGGAGTTCCGGTGACGGAAACGAGGCGGGGCGGGCTCACGCCCGCCCCGCCGTCCTGCTTACCGTCCCGGCCGCCCGCGCATCGCGGGCGGCCGGGCCCCCCGGACACTCAACCGGCCGACGCGCCGGCCCATGTCGGTGCGGATACCTGTGCCGTTGTTGGCGTCGGTCCCGGTGTCGGCATCGGTGTCGGGCTAGCGGCGGCCGCCACCGTCGCCCTCGACGAGACCGGCCCGGCGCAGCGCGTCGGCCAGCGCGCCGCCCCCGGCGGGCGCCCCGCTGCCGCCGCGGTTGCCGCCGCGGTCGTCCCGGCCGCCGCGACCCTGGCCGCCCTGACCAGCCTGACCACCCTGTCCGCCCTGACCACCTTGGCCGCCCCGGTTGCCCTGGTTGCCTTGGCCTCCTTGGCTGTTGCCGCCGCGACCCCGGCCGCCGCGCTGCCCGTCGCCGCCGCGGCCCGCGCCGCCGCGTCCGTCGCGCTGCCCCTCGCCGGCGCGTCCGTCACCGCGTCGGCCACTCTGCTCGCCCTGCGGACGACGCGGTCCGGGAGCCGTACGCCCGCCGCCCGCAGCCCCGCTGCCCGATCCGGCGGCGGCCGCCTCGTCCTCCAGACGCAGCGTCAGCGAGATGCGCTTGCGCGGGATGTCGACGTCCAGCACCTTCACCCGCACGATGTCCCCGGGCTTCACCACATCCCGCGGGTCCTTCACGAACGTCGCCGACATCGCCGACACGTGCACGAGGCCGTCCTGGTGCACGCCGACGTCGACGAACGCACCGAACGCGGCGACGTTCGTCACCACGCCCTCCAGCAGCATCCCCGGCTTGAGGTCGGTCAGCTGCTCGACGCCCTCCTTGAAGGCGGCGGTCTTGAACGCGGGCCGCGGGTCGCGGCCCGGCTTCTCCAGCTCGGACAGGATGTCGCCGACGGTCGGCAGGCCGAACTGCTCGTCGACGAAGTCCTTGGGGCTGAGCGCGCGCAGCACCGTCCCCTTGCCCAGCACCGTTGCGATGTCGCCGCCCGCCGCCGCCACGATGCGGCGCACCACCGGATACGCCTCGGGGTGCACGCTCGACGAGTCGAGCGGGTCGTCGCCGCCGGGGATGCGCAGGAAGCCCGCGCACTGCTCGAACGCCTTCGGGCCGAGCCGCGCCACGTCCTTGAGCTGCTTGCGGTTCTTGAACGGCCCGTTCGCGTCGCGGTGCAGGACGATGTTCTCGGCGAGCCCGCCGCCGATGCCCGACACGCGGGTCAGCAGCGGCACCGACGCCGTGTTCACGTCGACGCCCACGGCGTTCACGCAGTCCTCGACCACCGCGTCCAGCGAGCGCGACAGTTGCAGCTCGGACAGGTCGTGCTGGTACTGGCCGACGCCGATCGACTTCGGGTCGATCTTGACGAGTTCGGCCAGCGGGTCCTGGAGGCGCCGGGCGATCGAGACGGCGCCGCGCAGCGACACGTCCAGGCCCGGGAGTTCCTGCGAGGCGTACGCCGACGCCGAGTACACCGACGCACCCGCCTCCGACACGACCACCTTGGTGAGCGGCAGGTCGGGGTGCCGCTTGATCAGGTCCCCGGCCAGCTTGTCCGTCTCGCGCGACGCCGTGCCGTTGCCGATCGCGACCAGCTCGACGCCGTGCGCCTTCGCGAGCCGCGCGAGGGTGTCGATCGACTCGTCCCAGCGCCGCCGGGGCTCGTGCGGGTAGATGGTGTCGGTCGCGACGACCTTGCCGGTGGCGTCCACGACCGCGACCTTGACGCCGGTACGCAGGCCCGGGTCGAGGCCCATCGTCGTGCGCGTCCCGGCGGGTGCGGCGAGCAGGAGGTCGCGCAGGTTGGCCGCGAACACGCGTACCGCCTCGTCCTCCGCGGCCTGCCGCAGCCGACCGCGCAGGTCGATGCCCAGGTGCACCAGGAACCGGGTGCGCCAGGCCCAGCGCACGGTGTCGCCGAGCCATTTGTCGGCGGGACGACCGCGGTCGGCGATGCCGAAGCGCCGGGCGATGCTCTGCTCGAAGCCGGTCGGCCCGGTCGGCCCGGCCGCCGGGTCCGCGGCCTCCTCCTCCGGTTCGAGGGTCAGCGTGAGCATCTCCTCCTTCTCGCCCCGGAACATCGCCAGGATGCGGTGCGAGGGCAGCCGCGTGAACGGCTCGGCGAAGTCGAAGTAGTCGGAGAACTTCGCCCCCGCCTCCTCGCGGCCGTCGCGGACCTTCGCGACCAGGCGGCCGCGCGTCCACATCCGCTCGCGCAGTTCGCCGACGAGGTCGGCGTCCTCGGAGAACCGCTCGACGAGGATCGCCCGGGCGCCCTCCAGCGCGGCGGCCGGGTCGGCGACGCCCTTGTCCGCGTCGACGTAGCCGGCCGCGGTGCCCTGCGGGTCCAGCGACGCGTCCGCGAGCAGTGCGTCGGCGAGCGGTTCGAGCCCCGCCTCGCGCGCGATCTGCGCCTTGGTGCGGCGCTTGGGCTTGTACGGAAGGTAGATGTCCTCCAGCCGTGCCTTGGAGTCGGCGGCCATGATCTGCCCGCGCAGCGCGTCGTCGAGCTTGCCCTGCGAGTCGATCGATTCGAGCACCGCCGTCCGGCGCTCCTCCAACTCGCGGAGATAGCGCAGACGCTCCTCCAGGGTGCGCAGCTGTGTGTCGTCGAGGGTCCCGGTCACCTCCTTGCGGTAGCGCGCGATGAACGGCACGGTCGCACCGCCGTCGAGCAGGTCGACTGCGGCCTGCACCTGTCCTTCGCGTACGCCGAGCTCGTCGGCGATCCTCTTGTTGACAGAGGGTGTGGACGTCACCACGGAACCTGAACCACCTTCACACTGGGGTACCCGGGCATTCTGCCGATGTTGGGCCCCGAATGTCGCACTGACGGGGATGCGCGTGTCCGCCGTACGAGTACGCGACGGCGGTCACGGCGGCGGATACCGCGGGGGCACGGTGGCGGTCACCGGGCCCGGCGGGTGCCTCGGCGCGCTCCCGGAGGGCGCGGAATCTCGGTTGCGGCTCCGTGCCCCGGTGCTGAACCCTCGGAGGCGATGACTACTTCTGACCTGGACAAGGCCTGGGAACTGGTAGAGAGCGGCGACGTGTCCGCGGTGATGCGACACCTGCGCGCGACCGCCGGGCACCTGGAAATACGCGACCTGGCGCTCGTCGTGGAGAAGGCCGCGGGCCTGGTGGGCTTCGACGACCTCGCCGAGGCGTCCCGGACACTCGCCCGCAAGCCGCGCAGCGCCGAGAATCTTTTCGACTTCGGGTACGCGTGCATCGAGCACGGCGCGGCGTACGCGGCGATACCGGCTCTCGCGGAGTCGCTGCGCCGGTCCCCGGAGTCACGCAACGTGCTCCTGGAGCTCGCGTCGGCGTACGAGCGCGAGGAGCGCCACGGCGAGGCCGTCGCGCTGCTGGAATCGCGCGACGCGACGCTGGTGGACTGGCCGGACCGGTACCTGCTCGTCTACAACGCCGTGCTGGCGGGCGATCTGGCCCGGGCCCGGCAGCAGTTCGGCCGGTTGGCAGCGCCGACGGACGCGGACTGGCACTGGGCGTACGGCCGCCTCGGCGGCATGCTGGCCCGGGCGGACGCCGCGGCCGCCGTCGGCCCGCTGGACCACGAGGACCTGCGCGGCTGGCAGTTCGTGCTCACCGGGGGAGTGCTGGCGACGATCTCGCCGTACGGATTCGGCGCGGGCATGGTCGGCCGGTACGCGTTCCAGCAGGACTCGGTCGGCACCTGCCGCCAGGGCCTGGACCGGCTCGCGGCCGTGCTGGGCGCGACGGGCGCGGCGCCCGCGTCGGTGTCGCTCCTGGACGACCGGGGGAGCCGCATCCTGGGCCTGGCCGCCGCCGATGTGCTGGGGCTCCCGGCGGTGCCGTACGAGCCGGGCCGGCCGGACACGGTCGTCGTCGCGTACCGACTGGACGACGCCGGGGAGGGGGTCGTCGAATCGCTGCACCAACGCGCGCCCGGGCAGGTGCTGTTCGAGCACGCGACGTGCTGGACGAGTCCGCCGCGGGTCGCCGCCGACGTCAGCGTGCTGCTGCGCCAGGCGGGCAACGCCCCCTGGGAGAAGCGGCTCACCGCCGACCCGGAAGGCGGCGCGCCGGACGCCCGACCGGAGGCCGAGATCGCGGCCGATGTGGTGGGCGCCGAGCCGGACGCCGACCCTTCCGGCGACGCGGACGCGCCGTCCGACACCACGGCTGACCTCGCCGCCTTCGCCGCCGCGGTGGCATCGGCCTGGACGGCCCGCACGTCCCGCGACCAGTGCCCTTCGCCCGGTCCGGTCCGTAGTTCGCGTTTCCGATGAGGCCCGCCGATGACCACTGACGACCGTCCCGCCCGCACCGAGGCGCCTGGCGGCGGGTCCGACCCGAAGTCCGGTTGCGTTCCCGACCCCGACCCGGACCACAAGCGTGTGCGCGACAGCTACGACGCCGTGGCCGAGGAGTACCAGGCTCGGATCGGGGACGAACTCGCGCACAAGCCGCTGGACCGCGCACTCCTCGGCGCGCTCGTCGAGACCGCCGGCCCCGGCGCGGCAATCGCGGACCTGGGGTGCGGGCCCGGGCACGTGACCGGGTGGCTCGCCGCGCGCGGTGCCCGGGCCGTCGGCGTCGACCTGTCGCCGGGGATGGTCGCCGTCGGCCGCCGGGAACACCCGGAGGCCGAGTTCCGGCAGGGAGACCTGCTGCGACTGCCCGCCGCCGACGCGGAGTTCGACGCCGCGGTGGCGCTCTACTCGCTCATCCACCTGGCGACCGGGGAACTGCCCGCGGCGTTCGCCGAGGCGCGGCGCGTGCTGCGTCCCGGCGGGCGGCTCCTGGTGGCGTTCCACCTCGGCGCCGAGGTGCGGCACATGACCGACTGGTGGGGGCACGCCGTGGACGTCGAGTTCCACTTCCGCGAGTCCGGCGCGGTGTCGGACGCGATGACCGCCGCGGGCTTTGCCGTCGAGGCCCGTATGGAACGCGCGCCCTATCCGCAGGAGGCGGAGACGCACAGGGGGTACGTGCTCGCGCGGCGCGCCGACTGGTCGGATCGGCCGACCTCCGCACACCAGGCACAATGAGCCAATGCTCAGCACGCCATGGGGCGACGTCGACCTGACGCGCTTCCCCGAGGACCCCCGCGACCAGCTGCGTGCGTGGGACGCCGCCGACGCGTACCTGCTCCGGCGGCTCGCGGGGGAGCCGGGACCCGAGGGGACCCCCGTCGAACCCGTCGGCCTCGCCGCCACGGCCCCCGGCGCGCTGGTCGTGGTCGGGGACCGGTGGGGCGCGCTGGCCACCGCCCTCGCGGCGTACCGCCCCACCCAGATCACCGACTCGTACCTCGCACGCGAGGCCACCCGGGCCAACCTCGCCCGCAACGGCGTCGACCCGGAGACGGTGCGCCTGCTCACCAGCCGGGACGAGCCGCCCGCACGCGTCGACGTCCTCCTGGTCCGTGTCCCCAAGAGCCTCGCTCTCCTGGAGGACCAACTCCACCGGCTCGCACCGTCGGTCCACCCCGGCACGGTCGTCATCGGCACCGGTATGACGACCGAGATCCACACGTCGACGCTGGCCCTCTTCGAGAAGATCCTCGGTCCGACACGCACCTCCCTCGCGGAGAAGAAGGCCCGGCTCATCTTCTGCACGCCGGACGGCCGCCCGGCGACCGGCGCCAACCCGTGGCCGCACACGTACGCCCTGCCCGACGGCATCGGCGTGGCGTCCGGCCGCCGAGTCGTCAACCACGCGGGCGTGTTCTGCGCCGAACGCCTCGACGTGGGCACCCGGTTCCTGCTCGCCCACCTGCCGGAACGCCGAGAGCCCGAACACGTCGTCGACCTCGGATGCGGCAACGGCGTCGTGGGCACCGCCGCGGCGCTGGCCAACCCGGACGCCCGCGTGACCTTCGTCGACGAGTCGTTCCAGGCGGTCGCGTCGGCCGAGGCGACGTACCGCGCCAACGTCGACGCGGAGGCCCGCCCGGCCGCGTTCACGGTCGGCGACGGCCTGGCGGGCTTTCCGGCGGCGAGCGCCGACCTGGTGCTCAACAACCCGCCGTTCCACAGCCACCAGGCCACCACCGACAGCATCGCGTGGCGGATGTTCACCGGCTCGCGCGCCGCGTTGCGGCCCGGCGGCGAGCTGTGGGTGGTCGGCAACCGCCACCTGGGCTACCACGTCAAGCTCAAGCGGATCTTCGGCAACTGCGAAGTCGCGGCAAGCGACCGCAAGTTCGTCGTGCTGCGGGCGACCCGCCGCTGAGGCGCCGCGGCCGGCCCGCCGCGGCGGCCTCGGGTCAGGTGCGGAACCGCCAGGCGGCATGGGCCGACCGAGCCGCCAGATGGGCCCGGCGCTCCTCCGGCGTGGTCCGGCCGCCTGCCGAACCGGACGGCAGCCAGGCGTCGAGTTCGTCGACCGCGACCACCCGCGCCTTGGGCTCCGGCCGGTTGTCCGCCCACGCGCAGCGGAACGTCAGCATGCCCTCGGAACGCCCCTCCGTGTCCAGCCAGTTCGCCACGCCCGGGTCGTCATGCGTGACCACGACCCGCACCAGCCCGTCCGCGTCGACCGCGGTCTGACGATGGTTCAGGCCGCCGGTCCGGTGGATCGACTCGACGGGTTCGAACCAGCCGAGCTGGTACAGCTGGTACGACCAGTAGCGCGCCACCGGCGCCTCGCACTCGACGACCAGGGCCTCGCCCGGCGCGAGGCGGTAGAAGCAGAAGCCGTACACGAGGCCCTTGAGCCCCTTGGGCTCGGTGCGCGGCTGGATGAACGTGTTGTCGTCGCCGCGTGTCCGGGCCGCCCGCTGGTAGTCGTTCCAGTAGGTGATCGAACGCTCGAACTGCGAGCGTGCTTCCTCCAGTTGCTCGGCGATGCGGCCGGGAGTGAGGCGTGCCGGGGCGGTCGGGCGGTCGACGCGCTCGATGGTGAGCACGGCAGGTTCGTGCTCCTGCCAGTCGTAGTAGTACTCGCGGACGGCGACCATGCGGGCGCCCTCCGGCAGCGGCACCCACCGCACCCCGGGGTCGGCGGGCTCGGGACCGCCGAGCAGGATCTCGAACGCGTCGCCCGGGGCGATCCCCAGGTCGGTCGCGGTCACCTCGTGGAGCGTGCCGTACCGCTCCTGGTGCATGTTGCCGATGCGGATCGCGAGCAGGAACTCCTCGCACGAGTGCATCAGTCCGCGGATGCGGTACGTGCCCTCCGCCTCGATGCGGGCGTGCTTGTAGACGTTGTCGACGTTCGGGCCGCCCCAGCGCGTCAGCAGGTCGTTCTGCCGCATGAAACGCGGGTCGGCGGGGTCGAGGTGGCCGACGCCCCAGGTCAGCCAGCACACCGCCTGCTGCGCCAAGTGCCGGAAACCCTCGGCGCGTTCCTCGGGCGAACCGGGGAAGTCCGGGGCGAGGATGCGGTCGCCCGCGGCCTTGAGCGTGTCGCACAGGGCGGCCCACGCGGCGTGGTCGGGCAGCGCGGGCGTTGCCTCGGAAGCGGGCGCCGACGGCTCGGGCGCGGACGACTCAGGCATGGTCGGCCGCCGGAACCGCGAAGTGCGTGCGGTAGCGCGCGAACCGGGCGCTCTCGTGCGCCCGGTCGAGTCCGAGATCGTCGAACGCGTAGCGGTGCACGCCGTGTTTGTCCTTGGGCCGGGCGTCGAGGTAGGTGCGCATGTGGTCCTCCGCGTCGTCGGTCAGTTCCATGTCCAGCGCGTCGTACAGCGCACGGACGGTGTCCAGGGGTGCGGTCATGAAGTCGGCGTACTGGCTGTGGTGCACGCGCCCCGGGGCGAACAGGCCTCCGGTGTCGTGGTCGACGAGCCGGTCGAGGTCGTGCACGTAGAGGTCGGCGTGGTACCGGCCGATCGCCGGGTAGGAGACGTCGTCGCTGTGGACGCCGCGCAGTGTGGCGATGAGGCTGGTGACCGAGCCGAGCACCGTGACCGGGTCGCGGTGGGTGACCGCGAGGCGGGCGTCCGGGTAGGCGTCCAGCAGTTCCGGCAGCGAGTGCAGGTGGGCGGGGCTCTTGAGCACCCAGCGGCGGTCGCGCGGGAAGCCGCGTTGCAGGATGCGCAGGACGCGGCGGTGCAGGTCGTACGCCGGCGCCATGTCGCAACCCAGCAGCCATGCCGTGTAGTTCGGCACGTGGTAGCGCGCCGGGAACTCCTGCGAACGGAAGGCGAACGACTGCGCGGACAGGCACTCCTTGGGCAGGCGCGCACCGTACACGTGGATGGCGTCGAGAGTGCCGGTCACCTGGTCGAAGAACCGCAGTTCGGCGTCGGCCGCCGGGATGCGCGGATCGGCGGCGAACGCGGCCGGGTCGGGCGAGGGCGGCGGCACCGGCATCAGCAGCTCCCAGCCCTCCGGCACCCGGTGCGCGGGGTCGCGGGCCAGCAGCGCGTGCAGGATCGAGGTGCCGGTGCGCGGCGCGCCGACGACGAACAGCGGTGCCTCGACCACTTCGTCCGTGACGCCGGGATCGCGCCGCTCGTGGTCGCGGATCTGGAGCCGTACGCGCAGCAGGCGCAGCAGGTAGCGGTACGTCTGCCAGCGCCCAAGCGCGGTCAGCCGCGCGTGCGCCTCGAGGTCGCGCAGCAGCAGGTCGAGCGGTTCGTGGAAGTCGTCCGAGCCGAAGTCGCCGAGGCCGGTCAGCGCACGGGCGCGGCCGAGCAGCGCGTCCAGGCGGAAAGGTTCGGCGGATTCCTCCAGCAGCGGCCCGAGGGCGCCCTCGTTGGCGAGGCGCACCCACTCCGGGCGTGTCCGGTCTGCCGGAGCCTTCATGTGCGTGCCTCCCGGGGATCGCGGTGTTTGCTTCTTGAAAAGTAGCTTCATGTGAAGATAGTTTTCAAGGGCCGACGGGAAGCCGGTCGCGTCCGGCGGAGGTCGGTAGCGGTCGGCGGCAGTCAGGTGCAGTCGTCCGCAGTCGTCCGCAGTCGGCCCGCAGTCAGGAGGACCAGGTGGAGTACGGCATCCGGGACCACGCGGTGATCGTCACCGGGGCCACGCGGGGTATCGGGCGCGGCATCGCCCGCCACCTCGGCGCGCGCGGCGCCCGCCTCACGATCACCGGCCGCAACCCGAAGCGCCTTGCCGAGACGTCCGCCGAACTCGACGACCTGGGCGTCGAGCACCTGGCGGTCGAGTGCGACGTCGCCGACCGCGACGCCGCGTTCACCCTCGCCGCGCGGACCCACGAGCGCTTCGGCCGCCTGGACGGCCTCGTCGCCAACGCCCAGACCTTCCGGCCGGTCACCCCTCTGGAGGACGTCAGCTCCTCCGACATGGACCTGCTGCTCGACACCGGCCCCAAGGGCACCTTGTGGGCGATGCAGGCGGTCTTCCCCTACTTCCGCGACGCCGGGCGCGGCCGCATCGTGACGATGGGCTCGGCGGTCGGCATGACCGGCGGCGCGGGGTACGGCCCGTACAGCGCCTCGAAGGAGGCCGTCCGCTCGCTCACCCGCACCGCCGCCCGCGAATGGGCGCGGCACGGCATCACCGTCAACTGCGTGTGCCCCGCGTCCGCCGCGCACCGCCGGCCGCCCGCCGACGACCCGGACCGCCGCGCGGTGTTCGACGCCATGTACGCCCAGCACCCGATGGGCCGCGACGGGGACCCGGACGCCGACATCGCCCCGCCGGTGCTGTTCCTGCTCTCGGACGCGTCGCAATACATCACGGGCGAGACCTTCATGGTCGACGGCGGCGGCCAGATGCGGGCCTGAGCGGCCGCGGGACCCGTACGACCGCGGACCCGTACGACCGCTGACGACACAGGGCACGACGACACGACGGCACGGCGAAGGGGAACGCACATGGACGGACAGGGACGGCTCGCCGGCAAATCCGCGGTGGTCACCGGGGCGGGCTCCGGCATCGGCCGCGCCACCGCGCTGCGCTTCGCCGCCGAAGGCGCCCTGCTCGTCCTCGGCGACGTACGCCCCGAGCGCACCGCCGAGACCGTCGCCGAAGTACGCGCGCTCGGCGGCGACGCGGTCGCCTTCGACGGCGACGTCTGCGAAGACGCCTACGTGCGCGCCCTGATCGGCACCGCCGTCGAACGCCACGGACGCGTCGACGTCCTGCACAACAACGCGGCGTTCTCGATCCCCGGCCGCGTCGGCGACATCACCGACGAGGACTGGCGCACCCAGCAGCGCGTGGTCCTCGACAGCGTCTTCTACGGCATCCGCGCCGCGCTCCCGCACATGACAGCGCAGGGCGGCGGCTCGATCGTCACCACCGCGTCCGGCGCCGGGGTGGGCGGCGAGTACCGCCTCGGTGCGTACGCCGCCCACAAGGCCGCCGTCATCAACCTCACCCGGACCGTGGCAATGGAGTACGCGGCCGAAGGAGTCCGCTGCAACGCCGTGACCCCCGGCCCCACCGCGACCGAGCCCATGCTGCGCTGGCTGGAGGATGTCCCGGGCGGGCCCGAGGAGTTCGGCCGTACCGCGATGCTGGGCCGGATGAGCACTCCGGAGGAGGTGGCCGCCGTCGTGGCGTGGCTCGCGTCCGACGACGCGGCTCTGGTCTCCGGCACCGTCGTCCAGGCGAACTACCGCATCACGTCGCGGCGCCCCACATGACGGCGCCCCGCGCTACGGCGCGCCACATGACCGCGCGCCCGATGACGGAGAATCGGGAACGACAGCGGCAGCGGCACCCGGCAGCGTGCCGGGCGGCCGGCGGCCCCGGCGATTCCCGTTCCCCCAGGAGTGCACGTGACGAGTAAGGCCGACGCGGCGGGCCGGTCCGGCCACCGCACCGACGACTACGCCGACGGCGTGGTGGCCGCGTGGTCGCAGGCGCTGCCCGACGAGGACGCGTCGTCGCTGGGCTTCGTCGTGCGCCTGCACCAGGCCATGATCGCGATGGAGGAGTTCGACCGGCGCAGCATCCGCGGCCTCGACCTCACCGCACCCGAGTACATGGTCCTCGCGGTGCTCGCGGTGCGTACCGACCAGGTCGGCCTGACGCTGCGCGAACTCCAGCCGCTGGTCATGTACTCCTCCGGCGGCATGACCCACTGCGTCGACCGGCTGGAGAAGAAGGAGCTGATCGAGCGGCGGCCCAACCCGGCCGACCGGCGCTCGGTCCTCGTCTGCCTCACCGAGGAGGGCCGCGAGAAGGCCCGTACGGCGATGCGCACGCGGCTCGCGGCACTCGACGAGCTGCTGGCGCCGCTGACCGCCGGGGACCGGCGTACCGTCGACAACGCGCTGCGGCTGCTCATCGCGACCCTCGGGCCGTGGGCCCCGGCGGCGCCGCCCGCTCCCGCCGCGCCGACCGCGGAAAACGTTTGATCGACCCCGCGGGGCCGTCCTAGGGTGCAGCGTGACCCACGACGCGACCGCTCCACTGCCCTCCGCCACGTCCCCGGTGCCGCTGCCGCGCCAGGTGCTCGTCTTCGACGCCGACGACACCCTGTGGGAGAACAACATCCTGTTCGAGAGGGTCATCGACGACTACCTCGACTGGCTCGTGCACCCGATACTGACCCGCACCGAGGTGCGCGGGGTTCTGGACGACATCGAGCGCGCGAACGCGGTCACCCACGGGTACGGCAGCAAGGTCTTCCTCCGGAGCCTCGCCGAGTGCTTCGCCAGGCTGCGCGAACGCCCGGCCTCCGGCGCCGAGTTGGAGCGCATCTCGGAGCTCGCCGCACCGCTCGTCGAGCGCGGGCACGTCGAGCTGATCCCCGGCGTCGCGGAGACGCTCACCGTGCTCGGCGCCCGGCACGACCTGCGCCTGCTCACCAAGGGCGCGCAGGACGAGCAGGGCGAGAAGGTCGAGGCGTCCGGCCTCGCCCACCACTTCCGCAGCGTGCACATCGTCGCCGAGAAGAACCCCGACACCTACGTGGCGCTGATCGACGAGCTGGGCATCGACCCCGCGACGAGCTGGATGATCGGGAACTCCCCGAAGTCGGACATCCTCCCGGCCCGCAAGGCCGGCATGCGCGCGGTCTTCATCCCGCACGAGCACACCTGGGTCCTGGAGAACGACGTCGTCGACGGCACGGATGCGGGCGTCCTGCACATCGGCGCGTTCACCGAGCTTCTCGACCACTTCTAGACAACACCTGCCGCACCACCACTCGGACGACTGCTCGCACCAGCTCACGGACGGAACGATGACGGCACGGCAACCCTCGGTCTCCTGCGTGTTCGTATGCCACGACGGCGCCGGGCGCATCCTGCTCGCCCGGCGCGGTCCGGGCGCCCGCGACGAGGCGGGCGCCTGGGACTGCGGAGCGGGCGCACTGGAGTTCGGCGAGACGTTCGAGGCGGCGGTCACGCGCGAGGTACGCGAGGAGTACGTCGCACCGCCGTTGGAGATCCGCAGCCTCGGCGTCCGCAACGTCCTGCGCGGCGACCCGGTCGAATCGCACTGGGTGGCCGCCGTGTTCGCGGTACGCGTGGACCCGGCCCGGGTCGCCATCGGCGAGCCGCACAAGTTCGACGCCCTCGACTGGTTCGCCCCGGATCGGCTCCCGGAACCCGTGCACTCGCAACTCGCCGAGACGCTCCGGATGCTGCCGCAGGACCTCGCGACCCGAGAGTGACGGCCCGGGACTGACGCCCCGTCAGCGGCGTACCAGCACCCGCGGGTTCAGCTCGTCGACGTGTGCGTGGCCGGACAGCGCGAGCGTCAGGTCGAGTTCGGCCAGCAGGCAGCGCAGCACGTGGCGCACGCCCTCCTCGCCACCGAGCGCGAGGCCGTAGGCGTACGGCCGCCCGACCAGCACCGCCTGCGCACCGAGCGCCAGCGCCTTGACGATGTCCGCACCCGACCGCACGCCGCTGTCGAACAGCACCGCCATGTCGTGGCCGACCGCCTCGGCCACGGTCGGCAGCGCGTCGAGGGCGGCGATCGCCCCGTCCACCTGCCGGCCGCCGTGGTTCGACACGACGATCCCGTCCATGCCCGCGTCCCGGGCCCGGCGCGCGTCGTCGGGGTGCAGGATGCCCTTCAGTACGACCGGTCCGTCCCAGTGCTCGCGCAGCCAGGCCAGGTCGTCCCAGGTGAGCGCCGGGTTCGAGAACAGCCCTGCCCAGTGCGCGACGGCGCCGAAGGGGTCCTCCTCGGCGGGCTTCGCCAGCTTCGCCCGGAACGCCGGGTCGCTCAGGTAGTTCGCAATTCCGACCGACTGGAGGAACGGCAGGTACGCCTGGTCGAGGTCGTTCGGCCGCCAGCCCAGCATGCCGGTGTCCAGGGTGACGACCAGGTGCGTGAACCCCGACGCCTTCGCCCGCGCCAACATGCTTGCCGCGACGTCGGCGTCGCGCGACCAGTAGAGCTGGTACCAGCGCGACCCGTCCCCGGCCGCCTCGGCGACCTCCTCCATCGGTGTCGACGACGCCGTGCTCAGCACCGTCGTCAGACCGAGCGCGGCGGCCGCGCGGGCGGCGGCGGGCTCGGCGCCCTCGTGCACGATCGACAGCACGCCGATGGGCGCGAGGAGGACCGGGGCCGGCATGGGCGTGCCCAGGACGGTCCGGGACGTGTCCCGTACCGCGACATCGGCCAGCATGCGCGGCACGATCGCCCAGCGCTCGAACGCCTCGCGGTTCGCCCGCACGGTCGCCCCGGTCCCGGCCCCGCCCGCGACGTAGCCGAACGGCCCCGGCTCCAGGACGCCGCGGGCGGCCTCCTCCAGCTTCGAGGGATCGGTGGGGAAGGGCGGCACCCCGCCGCCGAGCGCACCGTTGAGATAGATCTCGTCCTGGAAGCGGGAGAGGGCCGCGGACATCTCGGCGGGCGGTGCGTCCGCCTCGTCCGGCCGCGTCCCGCCCTGCTGCTCATGCGCGTTGTTCGAGGTCATCGACCCTTCATACACCTCGCGGGTGAAGACATCGATGCATCCGGACGGTCACGCGCTGTGGCGGACCCCGGGATGGGGCCCGCCACAAACTGTCTCCTGGCGCGTCAGCCGGTCCGCCTGCGGCGGAGGTAATAGGCGACGGTGACGATCGCCAGCAGCGGGCCCCAGAGGAGCAGCGGCGCGTAGCAGGCCGTCATGATCCAGTACTTCGCGCCGTCGGGGGACTCCGGGGCGCCCATCGCGCCGGCGTCGTTCCAGGAGAACGCCCCGAAGACGGTGATCAGGGTGACCGCGAGGGCGCCGAGCGACGCGGGTATGACGGCGGCCATCGTCGGGATGCGGCGTCCGCCGAGCCACGGCACCCGGCGGGGCAGGGCCTCGCCCCAGCCCTGGACCAGGCCCAGCGCCAGCAGACCGATCAACTCGGCGAAGATGCTCAGGCCGATCAGGTAGAACGACGTGCCGCCGGGGAAGTTGGCGTGGTGCAGCGGGTCGCCCGCGGCGAAGCCGGAGTCCCAGCCGAAGGCGATCGCGATGCGCCACAGCCCGCTCGGCAGCAACGTGAGCGCGGCCGCCTTCGCCGTCCACCGCAGCCCACGCGAGACCTCCGGTCCGGCTGCCGCCGACCCCGCCTCGGTCCCAGTCCCGGCCGCATTCCCGGCCCCGGTCCGAGCCCCGGCCGCCACCCGCGCCTCGGCCGCGTTCCCCGCCTCGCTCTGAGGCCTGGCCCCAGCCCCCGCCACGGTCTCAGCCCCAGGCCTGGCCGCCGACCCGGTCCGAGCCCCGGCCCCAACCGCCGACCCGGTCACGATGTTGGGGCCGGTCCGCGCCCTCGTACTTGCCCGCGCGTTGGGCTCCGCCCCCATCCTCGACTGCGTTGCCGAAGTGCGGCGGTCGGCGCCGGCGGGAGGAGCGGTGGCGGGGGCTTTCGTCGTCTCGATGTCCGGGCCGCTGCCCTTGGTGGCCGGGGGCGTGGCAGCGGCGCGGACGGGGGCGGCGCTGTGCGCGTTTGTCTTCTTCGGCTCGTTGTTCGGGCGGCCGTCGGGGGCGGTGGTGGCGGCGCGGTGGGTCGTGGTCACGGCTGAGTCCTTGTCGGGAGGCGTTGTGGCGATGGCACAAGCCTTGTCCGCCACGGGTGTCCGCGACCATCCGCCGATCGGCAGATCATGGCTCTCACCTGCGGCGTCGTCCTCCGGTACAGGTCTGCCGATCGGCAGATACCCGGCGCCGGGGGCGCTCGCATAGCCTCGTGTCCGTGTCCACGATCAAGGAAACGGCCGCGCGCGGCGACGGCGAGACCGGCGTCCCCGAACGCCGGTTCATACGCGGCTTGTCCCGGTTCGCATGGGCCGACGAGAGCCCCGCGCCCGGGCGCCTGTCCGGGCGCGACCGGTTCGCGGCCGCGTGCCTCGGCGCCGCGGCCCTCGTGGCGCTCGTCCTGATCCGGGGGCAGAGCCTCTACAGCACGGTCCCCGCCGTCCTCGTCCTGGCACTCGCGCTCTGGGCGCTGATCAGCCGGCGCGGCGCGCGGTACGTGCTGGCCTGGCCGGTCGCCGCCGTCTCCGCCCTGTCGATCGCCACGGACTTCGCCCGCCCGCAGCCGATCCCGCAGGTGGCCGGCGCCTGGAAGATCGCCGAAATCTTCGTGCTGATGGCCCTCATCAGTGCCGTCGTGTGCTGGTCGCCGAGGCGCGAGGCCCTCGTCGGGGCCGGGTTCGGCGGAGCCGCCGTCGCGCTGTGGGTGATCCCGTTCGTGGACGACGGCACCTGGCAGGACCAGGTGGGCGCCGTGGTGTTCTGGGGCGTCGCGGCCGGCATCGCGGCGGGCGTGGGGGCGTACCCGCGCAGCCAGATCCGCCGCGGTCGGCGCGCCGTCGTCGCCGCCCGCCGCGAGCAGCAGCTCGAACTCGCCCGGGACCTGCACGACTTCGTCGCCCACGATGTGAGCGCGATCGTCGTCCAGGCGCAAGCCGCGCGATTCGTGGCGGCGAGCGACCCGCAGGCCGCCGTCCTGGCGCTGGAGCGCATCGAGAAGGCCGGGCTGAGCGCGCTCGCGTCGATGGACCGCACCGTGCAGATGCTGCACGACGCCGACGGCGCGCCGATCGGTGCGTCGGCACCGCCGGGTGTCGGCGAACTCCCGGACCTGGTCCGCCGGTTCGCGGCCGAGCGCGGCGGGAGCGGCGGCCGCGTCGACCTCGACATCGACGACGGAGCCGCCGACCGGCTCTCGCGGGAGGCGGGGGCGGTCGCGTACCGGGTCGTCGTCGAGGCGCTGACCAACATCCGGCGGCACGCGGCGGCGTCGTCGCGGGTCGAGGTGAGCGTACGCCGCGACGCCTCCGGCACCCGGGTCGCCGTCACCGACGACACCTCGGCCGGCTCGGCCGCCGGAGCCTTCCGGGGCAGGGGCCGGCGCGGCGGACGCGGTCTCGTCGGCCTCCGCGAGCGCGTCGCGGCGGGCGGCGGAACCCTCGACGCCGGACCGGACGGCTCCGGCGGATGGCACGTCGTGGCCCGTTTCCCCGAGGAGGCATGATGGCCGCGATGACCACGCGCATACTTCTCGCCGACGACCAGGACGACATCCGCAGCGGATTCCGCCTGATCCTCGACTCGCAGCCCGACATGACCGTCGTCGGCGAGGCGTCCGACGGCGAGACCGCCGTCGCCCTCGCCCGCGAACTGCAACCGGACGTCGTGCTCGCCGACATCCGCATGCCGCGCCTGGACGGCCTGGAGGTGACCCGGCAACTCGCTCCGACGACTCGCGTGGTCGTGGTCACCACCTTCGACCTCGACGACTACGTGCACACCGCGCTGCGCAACGGCGCCTGCGGATTCCTGCTGAAGCGGTCGGGACCCACCCTGCTCATCGAGGCGGTGCGCGCCGCGATGGCCGGGGACACGCTCATCAGCCCGCAGATCACCGTACGCCTGCTCAGCCGCCTGTCCGCCGCGCAGGGCCCGGCCGAGGCGGCGGCACCGGCCACCGCGGCGGCCACAAGACCGGCCGTACCCGCCGCCGCGAGCCCGCTGCCGCTCCCGTTGACCGAACGCGAACTCGAAATCGCCCGGCTGGTGGCCCGCGGCCTCACCAACGCGGAGATCGCCGACGCCCTGTTCATCAGTGCGGGCACCGCGAAGACCCACATCGCGAACATCCAGGCGAAGCTGGCCGCCCGCAACCGCGTCGGCATCGCGGCGTGGGTGTGGGAGCACGGCCTCGCGGACGCCGGGGCCGCCTGACTGCCGCGGCGGCCCGCGTCCCCGTGCCTGCGCGCCGTCGGCCTCCGCGACGTCCTCAGCCCAACCGCTCCAACTCCTCCGCCCGGCGCAGGTCCTTCGGCCGTCCCACAGCCCGGCGCATCGCGACCAGGTCCGCACGCCGCAGGTAATGCACCGTCACCTCCGCACCCACCGCCGACTCCGCCCGACCGAGGTACGCCGCGACATCCTGGTCCCCCCAAGGCAGTTCGGGCGTGCACAGGTCCCCGCTCGCGGTCGGTGTCGCGAAGTCGCACTTGTTGCGGCGCAGCGCGTCCGCGGTCGGCTCCGTCGCGCTGCCGTCGTCCTCGACGAGCGTCCCGCCGACCGAGGCCAACGCCGCCGCGATCGCCTTCGCCTGCTCCGCGGAGCCGTCCCACAGCAGATCCAGGTCGCCGGTGAGTTCGGTCGAGCCGTGCAGGATCCCGGCGACCTGCCCGATCACCACCACCTGTGCCCCGGCCGCGTGCAGCGCGGTCAGGAACGGCAGCGGGTCGAACCCGAGGGCGCTGTCGGTCGCGAGCGTCCCGGCGGTGTCGTCGGCGTCGTTGTGGGTCAGGCCGGACGCCGCGCGCCCGCGGGTGAGTTCGGCGGTCCGCCGTACGGCATCGTCCAGTCGCGCAAGAGCTTCATCGGTCATGCGGCCATCCAACCCGTGGCGCGCCGCCGAGGACGCCACTTCGGCGCGAAGTGGCGGTCGGTCCGCGTGTCCGGGGGAGCGCCGACAACCCGGGCCGACCGCCGAAGACCTGCGGTGCGGCGCGCCGAATGTCCGAAACGTTCAAGACCTCCGTGCGCGACGGCGGGAGGCTGGGGGCATGACTCACGTCGACCTCCAGGCAGCATCCGACTTCATGGCCACACACGCCCGCATCCTCGACCGCCTGCGGTTCCGCCGTCTGGTGGGCGATGCCGTCGACGCGGGACAACTCCTCGCGGCGGTGGACGCGTACCGCAATCCCGACGGCGGGTACGGCTGGGGCCTCGAATGCGACCTGCGCTCGCCGGAGAGCCAGGTGGGCGCCGCCCTGCACGCGTTCGAGGTGTTCGAGGACATCGCGTCCCCCACGCCCCACCAGGGCGCCGCGCTGTGCGACTGGCTCGCCTCGATCACGCTTCCGGACGGCGGCCTGCCGTTCGCCCTGCCGATCACCGACCCGGCGGGGGCGGCGCCTTGGTGGGCGAGGAGCGACCCGTCCGAGTCGTCGTTGCAGCTCACGTCGGTGGTCGTGGCGGCCGCACACCGCGCCGCCGCACACGACCCGGCGATCCGCACGCATGCGTGGCTGGACCGGGCGACGCGGTACTGCATCGCCGCCGCGGAAGGCACCGGTACGGCGGGCCGCAAGCCGCACGCGCTCGAACTGGCGTACGCGGTAAGGCTGCTGGACATGGAGGCGGTGCGTACCGCCTACCCGGAGGCGACGAACGCACTGGACGTGCTGGCCGCGTACATCCCGGCCGACGGCATGGTCCACGTCGACGGCGGCACCGAGAACGAGTACATGCGCCCGCTGGACTTCGCCCCTCTGCCCGGCACCCCCGCGCGCCGCCACCTCGCCTCCGCCGATGTCTCCGGCGAACTCGAACGCCTTGAGCGCGGACAGCGGGACGACGGCGGCTGGACCGTCGAGTACGCGCGCATCTCGCCCGTCGGCGCCATGGAGTGGCGCGGCCACGCCACCGTCCACGCGCTCGGCATCCTGCGCGCCAACGGCGTCCTGTAGACGGCCCGCGGCACGCCGCGCGCTGGTGCGTGCACCTCCGGACGAGCCGGGAGAAGCTGGAAGCCGCTCGCCGATCACGGACCGCACGAACCGAAGGTGCCCATGGCGTACACCCAGGCGTTCCCCATCCTGCACAGCGACGACTTCAAGCGGCTGGTCGCGTTCTACACCGAGTCGCTGGGGCTGCCCGTCACGTTCCGCTTCCCGCCGGAGGGCGAGGGCGACGCCGCGTTCCTGACGGTCGGGGCGGGCACGTCGACGATCGGCATCGGCGACTACTCGGGCGTGGAAGCGATGTTCGGCCCGACGCCGCGCGGCGGAAAACCCTTCCAACTGTGCCTCTACACCGACCAGCTGGACTCCGAGCTGGAACGCCTCCGCGCCGCCGGAACGCCGGTACACCTGGAGCCCGTCGACCAGCCGTGGGGTGAGCGTATGTGCTACATCGCCGACCCGGACGGCAATCTGATCATGCTGGTGCAGTCCCTGGAGTGACCTCGGAAAACCACATGCCATCCGCCCGAAACCCATGATCGAGTGGCCGTGCACCGATCGAAGGGATACGCATGGGCGGCAGCGGCAGCGGCAGCGTTGGCAGTGACAGCAGCGCCGGGGCACCCGGCACGGACCTGCACGGGCAGGTCGCGGTGGTCACCGGGGGAACGGCCGGACTGGGCCTGGCGATTGCACGTGCGTACGCTCACGCCGGCGCGTCCGTCGTCCTCGCGAGCCGCGACCCGGCCGCGTGCGAGGCCGCGGCGGCGGACATCGCCGGCACGCCAGGGGCCCAGGCCCTCGGCGTACGCTGCGACGTCACCGACGAGGCCGACGTGAGCGGCCTCGTCGCCCGCACCACCGAGCACTTCGGACGCCTGGACATCCTGGTCACCAGCGCCGGAGTCCAGGCGCGGGGCGAGATCGGCGTCCTGGACGCGGCCACGCTGCGCCGCTGCCTCGACGTCAACGTGGTGGGCACGTTCCTGGCCTCCCAGGCGGCGGTACCGGTCATGCGCGACGCGGGATACGGGCGCATCGTCACGTTGGCCAGCGCGCTGGGCCTGGTCGGCGCGGCCGGGCGCACCGGATACGCGGCGAGCAAGGGCGCCGTGGTGCAGTTCACCCGGAGCCTCGCGGTGGAACTCGCCGGCACGGGCATCAGCGTCAACGCGCTCGCACCGGGGCCGTTCCGCACGCCGCTCAACGAGGGCGTCGACGACGACCCGCACGTGAAGGCGTTCCTCGCCCACGAGGTGCCGATGGGCAGGTGGGCCGACCCGACGGAACTCGCGGGCGCGGCACTGCTGTTGGCGGGTCCCGCGGCGTCGTACCTGACGGGGGCGGTGCTCCCGGTCGACGGCGGCTGGACGGCGCACTGACCGGCGGGGGGAGTGCCGTGCCGGGACGCGGATAATGGGCGCATGTCCCGACGCAAGGCCGGCCAGGCACGCTCCCCGAAGACACGCGGCGCCGCCGCCCCCACCCGGCCCGTGTTCGACCCGGGGTCGCCGTGCCCCTGCGGGCGGGAGGAGCCGTACCGGGACTGCTGCGGCCGGTTCCACCGCGGCGACGCCGCCGCGCCCACGGCCGAGCGGCTCATGCGCTCGCGGTACGCGGCCTTCGTCGTCGGGGACGCCGACTACCTGCTGCGCACCTGGCACCCGGACACCCGGCCCGCACACCTCGACCTCGACCCGCGCACCCGCTGGCTCGGCCTCGACGTGATCGCCGCCACCGAGGGCGGCCCGTTCCACAACGAAGGCACCGTGACCTTCCGCGCGCACTACCGCGACGGCGGGCACGACGGCGTGATCGACGAGCACAGCTCCTTCACCCGCGTCGACGGCGCCTGGGTGTACGTGGCGGCGCTGGGCGACTAGGGCGCCCGGCCTCGCCGTCAGACCAGGGCGAGCGGTACGAACGCCCCCGCGTCCCGCAGGATCTGCCGCGTCGACGGCTGCTCGAACCCGGGCTGGGTGGTCCACTGGATCGCGGTGCGCCCGAAGCCGCCGTCCTCCCGCAGGTTCACGTCGGCACCGCCCGCGAGCAGGACCCGGACCGCTTCGTCGTGCCCCCAGCACGCCGCCGCACACAGCGGCAGGCCCTCTTCGCCGTGCCCGCTCTCGCGGTTCGGGTCGGCGCCGGCCTCGACCAGCATCCCGGCGATCTCGGCGTCGCCGCGCACCGACGCGGCGTAGAGCGGCGTGGTGCCCTCGGCGTCGGGGCGGTCCGCGTCGGCTCCGGCGCGCAGCAGGCGCCGGGCGGACTCGATGTCCGCGCAGTGCACGGCCAGGACGAGCTTGTTGGACAGCTTCTTCGCGGTGCGGCGGTTCATGGGCCTCGGTGATCTCGGGCGGGCGGGGTTCACGGACGTTCGTACGGCAGGGACTCGAGCGGCCGGGGTTCAGCGGCCACGGGCCTAGCGGTCGGTGATGCGACCCGCGTCGACCGTGACACGGCGGTTGGTCTCCACCGCGTCCAGCATGCGCCGGTCGTGCGTGACCAGCAGCAGCGTTCCGTTGTACGACGACAGCGCCGACTCCAACTGCTCGATCGCGGGCAGGTCGAGGTGGTTGGTCGGCTCGTCGAGCACGAGCAGGTTCACGCCGCGGGCCTGGAGCAGCGCCAGCGCGGCACGCGTACGCTCGCCGGGCGACAGCGTCGCGGCCGGGCGCAGCACGTGGTGGGACTTGAGGCCGAACTTGGCCAGCAGCGTGCGCACGTCCGCGGGCAGCAGGTCCGGTACGGCCGCCCCGAACGCGTCCAGCAGCGCGTCGTCGCCGAGGAACAGCCCGCGGGCCTGGTCGATCTCGCCGACCACGACGCCCGGACCGAGCGCCGCCTGGCCCTCGTCCAGCGGGACCCGGCCCAGCAGCGCACCCAGCAGCGTCGTCTTGCCGGAGCCGTTGGGCCCGGTGATGGCCACCCGGTCGCCCCAGTCGATCTGGAGCTCGGCCGGGCCGAAGGTGAAGTCGCCGCGGCGCACCACCGCACCCCGCAGCGTCGCGACCACGGCGCCCGCGCGCGGGGCCGCCGCGATCTCCATGCGCAGCTCCCACTCCTTGCGGGGCTCCTCGACGACGTCGAGGCGTTCGATCATGCGCTCGGTCTGCCGGGCCTTGGCCGCCTGCTTCTCGCTCGCCTCGGAGCGGAGCTTGCGGCCGATCTTGTCGTTGTCGGTCGCCTTGCGGCGCGCGTTCCGGACGCCCTTGTCCATCCAGGAGCGCTGGGTGCGGCCGCGTTCCTCCAGGGCGGACTTGGTGTCGGCGTACTGCTCGTACTCCTCGCGCGCGTGGCGCCGGGCCACCTCGCGCTCGTTCAGGTACGCCTCGTAGCCGCCGCCGTACGTCCTGACCTGCTGCTGCGCCAGGTCCAGTTCCACGACGCGCGTCACCGTCCGGGTCAGGAACTCGCGGTCGTGGCTGATCAGCACGGTCCCGGCGCGCAGGCCGGTGACGAACTTCTCCAGCCGGTCGAGGCCGTCCAGGTCGAGGTCGTTGGTCGGCTCGTCGAGCAGGAAGACGTCGTAACGGCTGAGCAGCAGCGACGCGAGGCCCGCCCGCGCGGCCTGGCCGCCGGACAACGACGTCATCGCCTGGTCGAGGTCGACGGACAGGCCGAGGTCGGCGGCCACTTCGTCGGCACGCTCCTCCAGGTCCGCGCCGCCGAGGTCGAGCCAGCGCTCCAGCGCGACGGCGTACTCGTCGTCCGCACCCGCGCGCCCCTCGACCAGGCCTTCGGTCGCGGTGTCGAGCGCGGCCTGCGCCGCGGTGACGCCGGTACGCCGGCCCAGGAACCCCCGGACGGTCTCGCCCGCGCGCCGCTCCGGCTCCTGCGGCAGATGGCCGATGGTCGCGCCGGGCGGGCTGACCTGGACCGAGCCGCCCTCGGGCGCGGCGAGGCCAGCCACCATGCGCAGCAGCGTGGACTTCCCGGCCCCGTTGGCCCCGACAAGGCCGACGACGTCGCCGGGCCCGACCACGAGGTCCAGTGCGGAAAACAGGACCCGGTCCCCGTGCCCGGCGGACAGATCCTTGACGACGATCGTGGCGCTCATAAGACCGCGATGGTATCGGGCCTCCGGGGTCGGCCTCCGCCGAGTCGCGTCGGCCCGCGGCACGGGTGCGGGGCCGACGCGGCGGCCGTGGTCGTCAGACGGTCTTGACCGCGCCGCCGTCGACGGTGTGGTCGGCTCCCGTGACGCTCGACGCCAGCGGTGAGGCGAGGTACGCGACCAGCCCCGCCACCTCGGCCGGTTCGACCAGGCGGCCGGTGACCATGCCCACCGCGGACGGGAGTTGGGCGAGCAGTTGCGGCTGTGTCACGCCGAGGGTGCGGGCCAGGCCGGCGCCGTACCCGTCCGGGCCCTCCCACATGTCGGTGCGCACCGGGCCGGGGGAGACGGTGTTGACGCGGACGCCCTGGGGGCCGAACTCCTCGGCGAGGGCCTTGCCGAACGCGCTGAGCGCGGCCTTGGCCGTCGTGTAGAAGACGGGACCGCCGTGCGGGACGCGGGCGCCGATGGAGGAGATGTTGACGATGCCGCCGCCCGCCGCGACGAGTCCGGGCAGGGCGGCCCGCGTGGTGCGGACCGTCGCGAAGAAGTTGAGGTCGAACGACTGCGCCCACTGGTCGTCGGTGGACGCCAGGAACCCGCCGGTCGCGTCGGCTCCCGCGTCGCCGCCGCCGACGTTGTTGACCAGCAGGTCCAGGCCGGGGCCGCCCAGTGCGGCCGCGGTTTCGGCGACCAGTCGGGCCGGTCCGTCCGGTGCCGTGAGATCGACGGATATGCAGGTCGCGCCGGTGGCCTTGAGCTCGGGGGTGATGGTGCGCGCCGCCGCGACGACGCGCATGCCCTCGTCGGCGAGAGCGGTGGCGACCGCGAGTCCGATGCCCCGGCTCGCGCCGGTGACCAGTGCGGATTTGCCGGTGAGGTGGAGGTCCATGGCGATGCTCCCGTTCTTGTCATGTGCGACGTGATCGATGCTCTCAATCTAAGAGATGCATCATTGATGATGCAAGTAGATTGTGTGTTGCGTCCTTGAGTAGCCTGGAACTCCTGAAGCGCTACAGCCGCGGGTCGCCGCGGCGGTGATCGCGATGCGCGCGATACGCCTGGTTCAGGGGCGGACGGACACGACGGGAGCGGTGGTCACGGGATGGGCGGTAGCGGCCGTACGGCAGGTGTCGGCGGACTCGGGGCCGGGGCGGGAGCCGAGGGCGGAGCGGCCGTGCGCCGGCCGATGCGCGCGGACACCGAGCGCACGATCACCGCGATCCTGGAGGCGGCCGAGCGCGTGTTGTCGGCCAATCCGGCGGCCACGATGGAGCAGATCGCCGAGGCCGCCGGCGTCGCGCGTACGACCGTGCACCGGCGCTTCGCGACCCGGGACGCTCTGGTGGCCGCCCTGACGGGCTGGGCCGCGCGCAAGTTCCACGACGCGGTCGTCTCCGCCCGCGCGGACACCACGCCGCCGCTCGTGGCGCTCTACCAGGTCACGGCCAACGTGCTGCGGGTGAAGATCGGCTGGCGGTTCGCGATGAACGCCGCGGCGCCCGACGACCCCGAGACCGCGCGCGTCCACGCGGACGTACTCCTGCAGTGCGCCGCGCTGTTCGAGCGCGCCCGGGACGCCGGGCTGCTGCGCCGGGACGTGGACCTGGACTGGGCCCGCCGCACCTACTACGCGCTGATCCACGAGGCGTCCGAGGCTCGGCCCGGTGCCGACGAGGACGTCGACCGGCTCGCCACCCTGGTGGTCGACACGCTGCTGCGGGGCGTCGGCACCGAGGGCCGCACGCTCTCGACCTGAGCCGGGTCCGACTCAGGCCCGACTCAGGCGCGACTCAGGACCTACCCGGGCCCGACCCATGTCGGACCCGGGCCCGACGGGCGTCCTCAGTCGTCGACGGCCCGGTAGGCCGTGACCCAGAAGTCCTCGCCGATGGCGGGCGGTGCGGGCGAGTCGGACGCGACCTGGGTCAGCAGGATGCCGGTCATCTCCTCGCGCGGGTCGTTGGCCCAGAAGGTGCCGAGGCCGCCGTCCCAGCCGTAGCGGCCGGGGGTCGCGTACGTGTTGTCGCGCCGGGTGGTGACCGCGACGCCGAAGCCCCACCCGTGCGACTCGGGCGGCCCGACGAGGTAGTGCTCATGCGCCTTTTGGGCGGGCGTGAGCTGATCGGACGTCATCAGCTCGACCGACGGCCGCGACAGCAGGCGCTGGCCGCCCAACTTGCCGTGTCCGAGCAGCATGCGCGCGAACATCAGGTAGTCGCCCACCGTGGAGACCAAGCCGTCGGCGGCGTCCGGGAGTTCCTGCGCCTCGGCCCACTTGCTGCCGTCACCCGCCGGGTCGTACACGTCCAGTCCGCCTGTCTGCGCGTTCCGCATGTAGCTCACGGCCAGCCGGTCCCGCTTCCCGGGCGGTACCCAGAACCCCGTGTCGGTCATGCCGAGCGGCTCGAACACCCGCTCCCGGAACAGCTCTTCGAGCGGCTTCCCGGTGGCCCGGGAGAGCAGCGCGCCCAGGACGACGGAGCCGGTGTGGTACCGCCACGACTCGCCCGGCTGATGCAGCAGCGGCAGGTCGGCGAGGCCGCGCATCCACGCGTCCGCGGGTGCCCCCGACCGGGGGAAGCCGGGCGCGACCCCGGCTTCCTCCATGGCCTTCTGAATCGGGTACGTCCCGGGCGCCGCCATGACAACCCCGTGGCCGAGCCGGAACGTCAGCAGGTCCCGCAGCGTGATGCTCCGCCGCGCCGGGACGGTGTCGTCGACCTCCGCGTCGAGCGAGCGCAGCACGCGGCGGTTCGCCAGCTCCGGCAGCAGGTCGTCCACCGGATCGTCGAGCCGCAGCACGCACTCCTCGACCAGCGTCATCGCGACGACCGCCGCGACCGCCTTCGACATCGAGGAGATCCGGAAGATCACGTCCGGCGTCATCGCCCGGTCGCCGCCGACCGCCGTCGACCCGACGGTCTCGACGTGCACGCCGCCGCGCCGCGCCACCGCGAACACCGCGCCGGGCAGTTCACCGCGGTCGACGTACTCCCGCACGACCCGGTTCAACCGGGTGAGCCGGGTCCAGGACAGTCCGTCCGCACTCATGATCCGCCGCCCTTCCAGGCAAAAAATGCACCGGCTCGCAGCGCAGTCCCAGGCAGTGCTACGCACTCTTACGCCCGACCCTAGGCGGCGCCCCCGACACCGGCACGCCGAATCGCGGGCGGCCCGCCGGTGTCGTTCTTCGGTGCCCGGTCTCTCTCGGTGCCGCGGACTCAGGCCCCCGCGTGTGTCGGCTTCGCCTCCTGGTCGGCGGAGTCGGGGCCCTGGCGGGCCACGTCGAGCGAGGGCGTGGGGGTCTCCGGACCTCGGGCGAAGGCGAGGAACGCCCCGGCGATCAGGGTGGCCGCGGCGATCCAGCCCGTGGTCACCAGGCCGTCGACCACGGCGGCATCGGTCGGCGCGGCGCCGAGGCCCTGGTTGGCCACCGCGACGAAGGCCGCGAGGCCCACGGCGGCCCCGATCTGCTGGGCGGTCGTGGCGACCGCGGAGGCCACGCCCTGCTCGGCGGCCCGGACACCGGACGCCGCGGCGGCGAAGAGGGCGGTCCAGCCCATGCCGACGCCGAGGCCGAACACCACGATGCCCGGGACGACTTCGCCGTACGAGCCGCTCGCGTCCATGCCGAGCGCGATCAGCGCCATGCCCGCGCCGAGGACCGTGAGCCCGGCGAAGAGCGCCGCGCGTACCCCGAGCCGGTTGAGGATCGGTGCCGCGACCTTGCCGCCGCCCACGACACTCGCGAGACCGAGCGGCAGGAAGGCGAACCCGGCCTCCAGGGCGCTGAAGCCGAGCACGTTCTGCAGGTACGTGGTGAGCAGGTAGTACTCGGCGCCCCCCGCGGCGAAGTAGACGAACCCGACCCCCATCGACACCGCAAGGCTGCGATTGCCGAACAGGCGCAGCGGGACGAGCGGGTCGGGGGTACGCGACTCGACGACGAGGAACAGCGCGATGATCAGGACGCCCGCGACCACCGCGCCCGCGCCCTGGGCCGTGCCCCAGCCTTCCTCGGGGCCGCGGACCAGGCCGAAGACGACGAGGGTGACCCCGATGGTGGCCAGGAACGCGCCGGGCAGGTCGAACCCCCGTGCGCCGCTGCGCTGTTGCGCGGGCTCGGCACCCGACGCCGCGGAGGGCGGCGGGGCGGACTCGGCGGCCGGCAGCAGCCTCGGTGCGGCGAGGACCGCCGGGATGGCGAGTACCGCGTTGACGTAGAAGACCGACTCCCAGCCGAGTTCGGCGGTGAGCACGCCGCCGAGGACCGCGCCCGTGGCCAGCCCGGCCGACGCGACGGCGCCCCACACCGACAGGGCGCGGTTCCGCTCGCGGCCTTCGGCGAACGAGGTGTTGAGCAGTTTCAGGATCGCGGGTCCGAGCAGCGCCCCGCCGACGCCTTGCACGGCGCGGGCGGCGATCAGCACGCCGGGTTCCTGGGCCACGCCGCCGACGAGGGACGAGACGCCGTACAGCCCCAGCCCGACCATGAACATCCGGCGGGCGCCGAGGCGGTCGGCGGCCCGGCCGCCGAGCAGCAGCAGGCCGCCGAAGACGACCGTGTACGCGCTGACGATCCACTGCGACGACGTCGCGGAGAAGCCCAGTTCGCGGGCGATGTCGGGGAGCGCGATCCAGACGATGTTGTAGTCGATGGCGACGATGAACTGGGCGAACGCGAGCAGGGCCAGGGTCAGGCCCGGCCTCGGGAGCAGCCGCGCGGCGCCGGGTACGGGTGTGCGGCCGGAGCCGGAGCCGGAATCGGAACTGGAGCCGGATGCGGAACCAGGGCCGGGGCCGACGGGTGAACCGGTGGATGTGTCCACGGTGGCAGGTGTCCTTCGGTGCGTGGATGAGGCGGGGAAAACGAAGCGCTGAAGAAGGGCGGAAGAAGGGCTGGCGAGGAGCCGATGCAACGCCGTGCGTTTTCTACACGGCGTTCAGATTTCTTGCGCCGGATACTCATCCAACGATGTGTAAGCTGTCAAGCGTGCGAGATCAGCCACCCCAGCCCCCGACCCGACGGGCCCGCCTGCGTGCCGAGACCACCCGCGAGATCAAGGCGATCGCCCTCGACCACGCGGCCACCGGCGGCCCCGACGCGATCTCGCTGCGGGCCATCGCCCGCGACATGGGGATGACCGCCGGCGCGATCTACAGCTACTTCCCGACCCGCGACGACCTGGTCACGACGCTGATCAACGAGGTGTACGAGGCCCTCACCGACGCTGTGAGCGTCGCCCTCGCGGCCGTGCCGCGCGAGGACGCCGCGCGCCGGATCCTGGTGTGGGGCGAGGCCTTCCGCGACTGGTCGCTCGCCAACCCCGCAGGCTTCAAGCTGATCTACGGCGACGCGGTGTCCGGCTACCGCGCCCCGGAAGGCGGTGCCGCGCCGGAGTCGGAGCACCGCGCGTGCACGATCGTGACCGGACTCGTCTCGGCGGCTTGGCCGGAGGCCGCGGCCACGCAGGCGGGCCACGCCTACGAATGGTCCGACTTCGGAGCCGCCCTGGTCGCGTCCGTGCGCCGGGAGTACCCCGAACTACCGCCCGCCGGCGTCGCGTTGGCGCTTCGCGTGTGGGGGCGCACGCACGGGCTCGTGTCCCTCGAGGTGTACGGCCACCTCGGCGCCATGGTCCACGACCCCGGCCCCGTCTACCGCGCCGAGCTCCTCGACATGATCCGGTCGATCGGCCTCACACCCCCGGAGTGACCCCCGTCGTGCCGTCGGCGCCGTGCAGGCGTGCGGCCTTCAGTGCCATGTGCAGCAGCAGCCGGTGCTCGCCGTCGGCGAGCGACAGCCCGGTCAGGTGCTCGACGCGCGAGAGGCGGTAGTAGAGCGTCTGGCGGTGGATCGCCAACACCTCGGCGGCGCGCGTCGCGTGGGCGGCGTGGTCGAGGTACGTCTCGGCGGTGCGGGCGAGTTCGGCGTACCGGGGCGCGAGCAGCGGCGCGACGGCCGGGTCGGGTGCGCTCGGGAGTGCGGAGAGCAGCCGGTAGGGCCCCAGTTCGGGCCACGACGCCACCGGTGCCCGTTCGGGGAAGGCGGCGGCCGTGCGCGCCGCGGCGCGTGCCTCGGCCAACATCTGGACAGCGCCGGTCAGTTCGACGGCCGACGAGGAGACACCGGCCCGCGCGGCGCGCCTCCCCTTGGCAATGCGGCGTGCCGCCTCGGCGGGTGCGCGCGCCGTGCGTACCAGGGCCACCAACTCGGCGTGCCGGTCTGCCCGTTCCGAGTAGCAGGCCACGATGTGGGGCATCGCGTGCACCGCCGACGCGTCCGGCAGGTTGTCCGGGGCGTCGCGCACCACGATGAGGGCGTACCGCGCGGCCGGTCCGCCGGCTCCTGACGCGGCGGCGGCCAATACGGCTGCGGCCCGGCCCGCGTCGGCGGCTTGCGCGGCGCCTGCGGCTCCCGCCGCTCCCGCAGCGCCCCCCGCGCCCGCGGTTCCGGACAGGCGTGCTTCGTGCAGCAGTTCGCGCAGGCGCTCGCCCAACTCGGCGCCCGCGTGGGCCTCCTCGGCCAGCAGGTCGCCCGCGCGCCCCGCGAGGGCGAAAGCCGCGTCCAGGTCCGCGGGCGGCCACTCGGCGCCGTCCGGGTCGAGGACCCAGATGTAGCCGTACGTCACGCCCTGGTGCCGCGCCGGAAGGCACACGCGCCCCCGTACGCCCGTCGCCGGATCCGGCGGGATGCGCACGGGCCCCGTCGCCCGCGCGATGCCGAAGCTCTCGAACCAGGCCTTCACCTGCGGAGACGATGTACGGCTGAGGATCGAACGGGCGCGCACGTCGTCGGCGGCGGTGTCGCCCTCGTGGGCCGCGAACGCGACGAGGGCGAAGTCGCGGTCCTCCAGGGTCGCGGGAGCGCCCAACAGCGCCGCGACCTCGTCCACCAGGCGCTGGTACTCGCGCTGGTCCGACACCTTCCGCTCACCTCCTCGACCTGCGGGCTGTCGCCTGACCTGTGGACTCCCTTCATACATGTGTACAAGACAAGCGGGTGCAAACGCGACTCGCGTCCATACCGCCGGCGCCCTGGCCAGGCGTACGTTCGGGACAGGCGCCCACCCGGCGCACCACAACACCACATGCGACTCGTCGGAGGACCCCGTGCTCGGCCGCATGCTGCTCACCGCCTCGCGCAGCGAACGCCTGCGCGATTTCGTCGCGACCGCGCCCGTCACCCGGCCGGTCGTGGACCGCTTCGTCGCCGGGGACGATCTCCCCGGCGCCCTCGCGGCCGTCGCCGGCCTCGTCGCGGACGGCCTGGACGCCACCGTCGACCACCTCGGCGAGGACACCACGGACGCCGCGCAGGCCGAGGCCAACCGCGACGCGTACCTCGCGCTGCTCGACGCCCTCGGCCCGCTGGGTGCGGGGCCGCGCATCGAGGTGTCGGTCAAGCTGTCGGCCTTCGGCCAGGCCCTCGGGGACGGCGGGCACGACCTCGCGCTCGCGAACGTCCGCCCGGTGGCCGAGGCCGCCGCGCGCATCGGCAGCACGGTGACCCTCGACATGGAGGACCACACCACGGTCGACTCGACGCTCGCCGTCCTCGACGAACTGCGCACGCAATACCCGGGCACGGGCGCCGTGTTGCAGTCGTACCTGTTCCGCACGGAGGCGGACTGCCGCAGGCTTGCGGCACAGGGGTCGCGCGTGCGGCTGGTCAAGGGCGCGTACCGGGAGCCCGCGTCCGTGGCGTACCAGGACCGGCGGGAGGTGGACCTCGCCTATGTGCGCTGCCTCAAGATCCTGATGGCCGGGGAGGGGCACCCGATGGTCGCCACCCACGACCCGCGCCTGATCGCCATCACCCAGGACCTCGCCCGGCGCCACGACCGCGTCCCGGGCTCCTACGAGTTCCAGATGCTGTACGGCATCCGGGCCGACGAGCAGCGGCGGCTCGTCGACGCGGGCGAGCGCGTACGCGTGTACGTGCCGTTCGGCACCGACTGGTACGGCTACTTCACCCGCCGCCTGGCCGAACGCCCCGCCAACGTCGCCTTCTTCCTGCGCTCGTTCCTGCCCGGCCACTGACGCGCCGACACGGCCGAAGTCGCCGACCGCACCACAAGCTCGAAGAATCCTCCTGTGAAAGGCAGTTGCCATGGACGCCGTTACCCGGGTTCCTTCTCCGGTCAATGAGCCGGTTCACACGTATGCCCCTGGTAGTGCGGAGCGGGTTCGGGTCGAGGGGGAGTTGAAGCGTCAGGCGTCGGAGCCGGTGGAGTTGACGCAGACGGTGGGCGGGGTGCAGTCGTTGGGCGGTGGTCCGCGGGTTGAGGTGGTGCAGCCGCATCGGCATGCGGCGGTGTTGGGGGCGTTCGGGTCGGCGACGCAGGACGACGCCCGTGCGGCGGTCGCCGCGGCGAAGGCCGCCGCCCCGGGGTGGCAGGGGTTGTCGTTCGACGATCGTGCGGCGGTGTTGTTGAAGGCGGCGGAGTTGTTGGCGGGGCCGTGGCGGGAGCGTCTGGCGGCGGCGACGATGCTGGGGCAGTCCAAGACGGTGCAGCAGGCGGAGATCGACTGTCCGTGCGAGCTGGTGGACTTCTGGCGGTTCAACGTGCATTTCGCGCGGGAGATTTTGGCGGAGCAGCCGGTGAGTTCGCCGGGGGTGTGGAACCGGCTGGACCATCGGCCGTTGGACGGGTTCGTGTACGCGGTGACGCCGTTCAATTTCTCCGCGATCGCGGGGAACCTGCCGACCGCGCCGGTGCTGATGGGGAACACGGTGGTGTGGAAGCCGTCGCCCACCCAGACCCTCGCCGCGTGGCACCTGATGCGGCTCCTGGAGGAGGCGGGGCTGCCGCCCGGGGTGGTGAACATGCTGCCGGGTGACGGTGTGGCCGTGTCCGAGGTGGTTCTGGCGGACCGGGATTTCGCGGGCCTGCACTTCACCGGGTCCACGGCGACGTTCCAGAAGCTGTGGTCGACGATCGGCGCGAACATCTCCGGGTACCGGACGTATCCGCGGATCGTGGGGGAGACCGGCGGGAAGGACTTTGTGGTGGCGCACCCCAGCGCGGATCCGGGGGTGGTGCGGACGGCGTTGGTGCGGGGGGCGTTCGAGTACCAGGGGCAGAAGTGTTCGGCGGCGTCGCGGGCGTATGTGCCGAGGTCGTTGTGGGAGGCGGGGTTGCGGGACGAACTGGTGGCGGACGTCGAGTCGTTGACGATGGGTGATGTGGCGGACCTGGGGAACTTCATGGGCGCGGTGATCGACGCGCGGTCGTTCGCGAGGAACAGGCGGGCGATCGACCGGGCCAAGGCCACCCCGGGGATCGAGGTGGTCGCGGGCGGCAGCTACGACGACAGTGTCGGCTACTTCGTCCGCCCGACCCTGCTGGTGTGTGAGGACCCGAGCGACGAGGTGTTCACCACCGAGTACTTCGGGCCGATCCTCGCGGTCCACGTCTACGACGACGCCGACTGGCACACCATGCTCACCCAGATGGAATCGGCGTCCCCGTACGCGCTGACCGGTGCGGTGATCGCGCGCGACCGGGCCGCGTTGGCCGAGGCGACACGGATCCTGCGGTTCGCGGCCGGGAACTTCTACCTCAACGACAAGCCCACCGGCGCCGTCGTCGGCCAGCAGCCCTTCGGCGGCGGCAGGGCTTCCGGAACGAACGACAAGGCGGGCGCGGCCCAGAACCTCATGCGCTGGACCAGCACCCGCACCATCAAGGAGACCTTCGTCCCGCCCACCGACTACCGCTACCCCCACATGGGCTGAGGCCGAACGCAGAGCAATACGGCCGAGGGCCGTGGACACCGATCCCGGTGTCCACGGCCCTCGTCGGCGGCTAGTACTTCCCGCTCAGGTACTTGTCGATCCGCGGGTCGCGCTGCTCGTTGTGCTCGCGGTCCCCGTCCCGGTCGCCGCCCCCGCCGCCCGGCCGCTCCTTGGGCCACAGCGTGTACGTCAGCGCCACGATGGCGTTGATCCCGGCGACCATGCCCATCCGCCACTGCCAGGACGAGAGCGCCTCGGTGCGGGACGAGTCGTCGACCATCCAGATCGCCACCTGGAGCAGTCCCGCGGACACGCCGCCGGCCAACGCGGTCATGCCGGCGATCTTCCACTCGTGCGCCGCCCTCGCCATGCCGTACTTCGGCGGCTTGACCGGTGCCGGGCCGCCCGCGAAGCGGTGCGCGAACCGTACGTCGGCCCACTTGATGATGTAGTGGCCGTAGGCCACCGAGAAGCCGATGTACGCGGCCGACAGACCGTGCTTGAAGTCGGCCGTCGCCCCGTTGCTCAGGTCGACGACGGTGGCGACCAGCAGAACCACGTCGACCAGCGGCACCGCGATCAGCAGCGCCGTGCTCGTGCGCCGCAGCCGGAAGATGTACCGCGTGGTCAGCGCGAGGGCCAGGATCACCCAGAAGGCGATCTCGCACCCGATGATCAGGGCGATCAGCATCGTGGTCTCCTTTGTCGCCGCTCTCGCCGCCGCCCCCGTGGCCGGTCGGTCACCGACGGTTTGTCCGTCCTGCTTCCAGACTCCCGGCGGAAGGCCCCCGAATCGTCGTCGGGGGCGACGATCGTGGGCTGCATAGTTCGATGTACGCGGAGTCACTGCGGACACGCCCCGGGGAGGGCGGCGCGGCGTAGTCGCGCATGGTGCGATGGACTCGTACAGCCCGATTCCGCCCGACCCCCGCCGCACCGCCACGGCACCCCGACAAACGCACCGCACCCGAAAGGCCGGCATGGCACGGAAGCGCCCCCATCCGCACGACCTGCTGCTCGCCGCCTCCGGCTGGGTCGGCGGCGTCGCGCTGTGGGGTCTCGGCCTGACCGACTCGTACCACGGCCTGCCGCGCGTGCTGACCCTGATCCCGCTCACGGTCATGGCCTGCACGACGCTGCTGCGCCGGATCGCCCCGCGTACCGCCCTGGTGATCGGCACCGTGACGGTCGTCGCGGACCAGACGACGGTGCCGAACGTCGCGACGGTCATCCTCTTCGCCGACCTGATCTACGCGGCCGCGCTGTACGCGCCGCTCCGCACGGCCCGTCGCGTCGCGCCGAGCTGCGTCGTGTTCACGATCCTCACCACCGTGATCGCGCTCGGCGCCCTGCGCGACGTCAAGGCGCTCATCATCGGCGTCTTCGCCGGGCTGGTGACGCTGACCTCCGCGTGGACCGGCTGGATCATCAGGACGCACCGCGACGAGGCGGCGGCCGAACGCCTGCGCGCCGAACAGACGGCGCTGCTCGCCGAGATGGACAGACGTTCCGCGGTCGAACAGGAACGCGCGCGGATGGCACGCGAGTTGCACGACGTGGTGGCCAACCACCTCTCGGCGATCGCGATCCACTCGACGGCGGCGATGACGGTCGCGAAGAACGATCCGGAGGCGACGTCGCGGGCGCTGGCGGTGATCCGGGAGAGCAGCGTGCAGGGGCTCGCGGAGATGCGGCGGCTGATCGGGCTGCTGCGCAGCAGCGGCGGCGGCGAGGCGGCGTTCCCGGGGGACCACGACGGGGCGCAGGCGGCCGTACCGCGCCTGGACTCCCTGGACGCGATGCTCGCCCGCGCGTCCCGCAGCGGTGCCGACAACGGGCTGGAGTTCTCGCTCGACGACCGCAGGCTCAACGGCGGGGGGCAACTGCCCGCGCCGGTGGAGCTCGCCGCGTTCCGCATCGTCCAGGAGTCGCTGACGAACGCGCTCAAGCACGCGGCCCCGGGGCTGGTGACGGTACGCCTCGCGCAGTCGACGCGGCGCCTCGTGGTCGCGGTGGAGAGCCCGTACGTGCCCGGTGACGGGCCGCGTGCCCCCGGCGCGGGCGCCGGGCTGGTCGGCATGCGCGAGCGGGCGTCCCTGCTCGGCGGCTCGTTCGAGGCGGGGCCGAAGCCGGAGGAATCCCCCAGGCCGGGAGCGGACCCGGACAGCAAGGCCGGCTGCTGGCAGGTCCGGGTCGAACTGCCGCTCGGGGACCCGGACGGGGCCCGGGGCTCGGGATAGCGGGCGCAGTACCGCCGACCACCGCACGGCCGCCCGAGGGCACGGCCCCATCGCACGGCCCCATCGCACGGCCCATCGCACGGCCCGACGAGACCACCGCACCGGGGAGAAAGGCAGAGCATGGAGACAGGCACCGCCACCGCCGCCACCACCATCCGCATCGTCGTCGCGGAGGACCAGGCCGCGGTCCGCGCCGGACTGGTCCTGATCCTGGGGTCGGCACCGGGTATCGAGGTCGTCGGCGAGGCCTCGGACGGCGAGGAGGCCGTACGGCTGGCGCGCGAGCTGCGACCGGACGTGGTGCTCATGGACGTGCAGATGCCGCGCATGGACGGCGTGGCCGCGACCCGCGTGGTGGTGCGCGAGGGCCTTGCCGACGTGCTGGTGCTGACGACGTTCGACCTCGACGAATACGTCTTCGGTGCGCTGCGGGCCGGCGCGTCCGGTTTCCTCCTGAAGGATTCCGACGCCGCGGTGCTGACCGAGGCGGTACGCCTGGTCGCGCGCGGCGAGGGCATGATCGCGCCCTCGGTGACCCGCCGCCTGATCGCCGCGTTCGCGACCGATCCCGGGTCGAGGGGGGCGACGCGCCCGGACTCGGCCGCACTGGAGGCGCTCGACTCGCTGACACCGCGCGAGCGCGAGGTATTCGTGTGCCTGGGACGCGGCATGTCGAACCACGAGATCGCGGACCACCTGGCCATGGCCGAGGCCACGACCAAGACGCATGTGAGCCGCATTCTCCCCAAGCTCGGGGTGCGCAGCCGGGCGCAGGCCGCGGTCCTCGCCCACGAACTGGGTCTGCTGGACGACGAAGCCTGAGCGCGCCCTGATCTGACGACCCCTCGCCGCCTCCTCAGCTATCTGACGGTGTGTCAGACTGGCGGTGACCTTGATCGACGGGGGAGTGGACCACACGAGGAGCGACAGCATGACCGGGACCGAGACCGACCGCCTCGCACGACTGGAGGCGTACGAGGACATCCGCCAGCTCGCCTCCCGGTACGCCCTCGCGCTCGACAGCCGCGACGTGCCGACGCTCGCCTCGCTCTTCGTCGACGACGTGCAGACGGGCGAGGGCGAGGTGGGCCGGGAGGCCCTGGCCCGCTGGTTCGACCCGGTGCTGCGGCCGTACGGCATCACGTTCCACCTGATCGGCAACCACATCATCGACCTGGTGGACGAGGACCACGCCACCGGAGTCGTGTACTGCCGCCCCGAGCACGAAGTGGGCGACCTCTGGGTGGTCATGCCCATGCAGTACTGGGACCGCTACGAACGCCGGGACGGCCGCTGGTACTTCCGCAGCCGCAAGCCCAAGGTGTTCTACGCCGCGGACGTGCAGGAGCACCCGCTCCGCGTCGCGGGCCGCTACAACTTCCCCGGCAATCCGATGATCACGCGGGCCGAACTGCCGGAGAAGTGGGCGTCCTGGCAGGAGTTCTGGTCGCGTACCGGAAGCGAGTGAACGGCGCGGGTGCCTGAACGGCAAGAACTTCTGAACGGCGAAATCAGCTGAACGGCACGCGCCGTCAGGCCACGCCGTCGTCCGGCTCCGGCGGGTACGGCCGCCCGGTGAAGTCCCTGACCGGGCCGTAGCGGTGCCGGGCCGCGGCGGCGGCGCCGTCGGCCGCGGCCCGGATGCCGGAGGCGAGCAGCGCCGGGTCGCGGTCCGCCGCCCGCACCATGTTCAGGCCCACCAGCGTTGTGGAGCCCGGCGGCTGAGGGTCCGTCAGCTCGGCGGCCGCGGGCACCGGCCGCAGCAGGCCGTGCGTCAGTGCCAGCCAGGACCCCGCGATCGCCCGCACCATCAGCGCCTCGGGGTCTACGCGGTCGGACGCCCGCCGGGGCCACAGCCGCGTCTCCAGGATGGGCACGTACGGGAGCGACAGATGCCCCGCGGGCAGCCACGGGCCCACGTGGGCGAGCCCGAGGCGAGCCTCCGTCTCGGAGAGCCGGCCCTCGCGTACCTCGCGCGCCGCGGCGGCCGCCGCGTCGAACCACCATGTCAGCCACACCCCGGCGAAGTGCCGGGGCAGGCTCGGCCCCCACGTCGCGGCGGTCAGCGGCGTGCAGTCGTCCGACGGGTCGACGCCCACCGGCAGCTGGAACATCAGCAGACCCCGGGTGGCGGGCAGCACTTCGGCCGCCATCGGGAGGCGCAGGCCGACCGAGGCCGTCAAGAGCGCGCGTACCGCCACGTCGTCGAAGGCGTACGCGGGGCCCTCGACCACGCGCGACACCTGCACCCGGGCCATGCGTGCGGCCTGTTCGGCGGGCGGCTCGTTGCGCCACTCGACCGGGGCCATGGTGCGCGCCCCGTGCGCGATCATCGCCGCCCAGTGCCGGGGCGCGCGCTCCATGAGGTACTTCAGGAGAAGCGCACGCCGGTCCGCACAACGTCGTGCGTTCCAACTACCGGGCATATATACGAAGTTAGACCCAGTTGTTGGTCAGAGTATGCTTTTCGGCGATTTTCCTGAATCGTTACACATCACGGGGAGCCGCCCGAACTTGCGGGACTGTCGTGCCCTACGCGATGCTGACCCCGCACCGGCCCTCGCCGGTGCGGGGAGGATGCGGACAGGAAGCCGGTGCAAGTCCGGCACGGTCCCGCCACTGTGACCGCCCGTGCGGCTGCCCTGGGCAGCGGTGCGGTGCGGGAGTCAGGAACTGCGCGTCCCACCCCCGTTGTCCGATGGGGCGAGGACCCCGGAGAGGCGCGCACAGTGACGACTCCGTCGTGCCCGCAGGCCGCACCACGCGTACGCATACCCGCGGGCACCCCCGCGAGCCCCGTCGCGACCGCCACCACCAGCCCGGCCGCAGCCCCCGCCGCGGCGCACCGCGCGGAGGTGGCCCGGTGATCCTCCTCCTCTCCACCTCCGACACCGACCTGCTCAGCGCCAAGGCCGGTGCGGGCGAGTGGCGGCTCGCGAACCCCTCCCGTACCGCCCCCGAGGACCTGCCCGCGCTCGTCGACGGCTGCGACCTCGTCGTGGTCCGCCTCCTCGGCGGCCGCCGCGCCTGGGAGGAAGGCCTCGACGCGCTGCTCGCCGGACCGCGTCCCGTGGTGGTCGTCTCCGGCGAACAGGCGCCCGACGCCGCGCTCATGGAGCTGGCCACCGTCCCGGCGGGGGTGAGCGCCCAGGCACACGCGTACCTCGCCCAGGGCGGCGCCGAGAACCTGGCGAACCTCCACGGGTTCCTCTCCGACACCCTCCTGCTGACCGGCCACGGCTTCGAGGCGCCCGTCGAGGTCGCCGCCTGGGGCCGCCTCGACCGCGCGACCCGCAACCCCGGCGCCCCCGGCGTCGGCGTGCTCTACTACCGCGCCCACCACCTCGCCGGGAACACCGCCTTCGTGTCCGCGCTCTGCGACGCGATCGAGGACGCCGGCGGCCGGGCGGTCCCGGTGTGGTGCGCCTCGCTGCGCGGTGCCGAACCCGCCCTCTTCGACGCGCTGAGCGAGCTGGACGCGCTGCTCGTGACGGTCCTCGCCGCGGGCGGCGCCCGGCCCGCCGAGGTCTCCGCGGGCGGCGACGACGAGGCGTGGGACGTCGGCGCCCTGGCCGGCCTCGACATCACCGTCCTCCAGGCGCTCAGCCTCACCACCAGCCGCGCCGAGTGGGAGGCCGGCGACGCGGGCCTGTCGCCCATGGACGCCGCCACCCAGGTCGCCGTGCCCGAGTTCGACGGCCGCCTGATCACCGTGCCGTTCTCCTTCAAGGAGACCGGCGCCGACGGCCTCACGCACTACGCCGCCGACCCCGAGCGGGCCGCGCGCGTCGCGGGCATCGCGGTACGCCACGCCCAACTGCGCCACGTCCCGGCCGCCGAACGCCGCATCGGCGTCGTGCTGTCCGCGTACCCGACCAAGCACGCGCGCATCGGCAACGCGGTCGGCCTGGACACCCCGGCGAGCGCCGTCGCGCTGCTGCGCGCGCTGCGCGGCGCCGGGTACGACGTCGGCCCGACCGACGGCCCCGACGCCCTGCCCGGCCTCGAACCGCCGGACGGCGACGCGCTCATCCACGCCCTCATCGCGGCGGGCGGCCAGGACCCCGAATGGCTGTCCGAGGCCCAGCTCGAAGGCAACCCGGTGCGCATCCGCGCCGCCGAGTACCGCGAGCGGTACGCCCGGCTTCCGGTCGGCCTGCGCGCCAACATCGAGGAGCACTGGGGCCCGCCGCCCGGCGAGCTGTACGTCGATCACTCGCGCGACCCGGACGGCGAGATCGTCCTGGCCGCCCTCCGCGCCGGCAACGTCGTGCTGATCATCCAGCCGCCGCGCGGCTTCGGCGAGAACCCCGTCGCCATCTACCACGACCCCGACCTGCCGCCCAGCCACCACTATCTGGCCGCCTACTGGTGGCTCGACGCGGCCCCCGGCGCCGGCGGGTTCGGCGCGAACGCGCTGGTGCACCTGGGCAAGCACGGCACGCTGGAATGGCTGCCGGGCAAGAACCTGGGCCTGTCCGCGGAATGCGGGCCGGACGCGGTCCTCGGCGACCTGCCGCTCATCTACCCGTTCCTGGTCAACGACCCGGGCGAGGGCGCGCAGGCCAAGCGCCGCGCGCACGCGGTCATCGTGGACCACCTGGTGCCGCCGATGGCGCGGGCCGAGACGTACGGCGACCTGACCCGCCTGGAACAGCTGCTCGACGAGTACGCCAACGTCTCGGCGCTGGACCCCGCCAAGGCGCCCGCCGTACAGGCGCAGATCTGGACGCTGGTGCAGGCCGCCCGGCTCGACCACGACCTCGGGATCGACGACCGGCCGCACGAGGCGGAGTTCGACGACTTCCTGCTGCACCTCGACGGCTGGCTGTGCGAGGTCAAGGACGCGCAGATCCGCGAGGGCCTGCACGTGCTGGGGACCGCCCCGACGGGGGACAGCCGGGTCAACCTGGTCACCGCGATGCTGAGGGCGCGTCAGGTGTGGGGCGGGCGTACCGCCGCGCTGCCCGGACTGCGCGAGGCACTGGGCCTCGTGGAGGGCGGGACGGCCGGGCGCCGCGAGACGGACGACGCCGAGGCGCGGGCCTTCGCGCTGGTGGCGGGCATGGAGGCACGCGGCTGGGACGCGGGCGCCGCGTCCGAGGTGTCGGCCGAGGTGCTGGACGGGGTCCCGGGCGCGGACTTGCGGGCGGTCACCGACGTGCTGGTCTTCGCGGCCACCGAGGTCGTGCCGCGGCTCGACCGCACGGGCGACGAGATCGGTGCGGTGCTGCACGCCCTCGACGGGGGCTACGTCGCCGCCGGGCCGTCCGGGTCGCCGCTGCGCGGGCTGGTCAACGTGCTGCCCACCGGCCGCAACTTCTACACCGTCGACCCCAAGGCGGTGCCCAGCCGCCTCGCGTGGGACACCGGCCAGGCGCTCGCCGACTCCCTGCTCGCCAAGTACCGCGCGGACACCGGGGAGTGGCCGCGCTCGGTGGGGCTGTCGGTGTGGGGCACCAGCGCCATGCGCACCAGCGGCGACGACGTCGGCGAGGTGCTGGCGCTGCTCGGCGTGCGGCCGGTCTGGGACGACGCGTCGCGGCGCGTCACCGGTCTGGAGCCCGTCCCGCTCGCCGAACTCGGGCGCCCGCGCGTCGATGTGACGGTGCGTATCTCCGGGTTCTTCCGGGACGCGTTCCCGCACGTCGTGCTGATGCTCGACGACGCGGTGCGGCTGGCCGCGGGGCTGGAGGAGTCCGACGAGGACAACTACGTGCGGGCGCACGTGCGTTCCGACGTCGCCGAGCACGGGGACGAACGCCGGGCCACCACACGTGTGTTCGGCTCGCGGCCGGGCGCCTACGGGGCGGGCCTGCTGCCGCTCATCGACGCCCGGACGTGGCGTGACGACGCGGACCTGGCCGAGGTCTACGCGACGTGGGGCGGGTACGCGTACGGCCGCGGCCTGGACGGGGTGTCCGCACGACAGGACATGGAGAGCGCCTACCGGCGCATCGCCGTCGCCGCCAAGAACACCGACACGCGCGAGCACGACATCGCCGACTCCGACGACTACTTCCAGTACCACGGCGGCATGGTCGCGGCGGTGCGCGCACTGACCGGGACCGCGCCCGCGGCGTACATCGGCGACTCGACGATGCCCGACGCGATCCGGACCCGGACGCTGGAGCAGGAGACGGCCCGGGTGTTCCGGGCCCGCGTGGTGAACCCCCGCTGGATCGAGGCGATGCGGCGGCACGGCTACAAGGGGGCGTTCGAACTCGCGGCGACCGTCGACTACTTGTTCGGCTACGACGCGACGACGGGCGTGGTGCAGGACTGGATGTACGAGCGTCTGGCCGCCGAGTACGTGCTCGACCCGGAGAACCGCGCGTTCATGCGGACCTCCAACCCGTGGGCGCTGCGCGGCATCGCCGAGCGGCTGATCGAGGCGGCGGACCGGGGTCTGTGGGCGAAGCCCGAGGCGGCCACGATGGCGGGGCTGCGGGAGGCGTACCTGGAGGTCGAGGGGGACCTGGAGGGCGGCGAGGATGGCTGAGCGGCCGCCCGCGGTCGCGACGGCGCAGCCTCAGCCGCAGGCACCGGCTCCAGCACCGGCTCCAGCACCGGCTCCAGCACCGGTACCGGCCCCGGCGCCGACCTCGGCCACCACCGTTCCCGGCCTCCCCGACGACGCGTACGACAGCGACGGCCAGTTGACGAAGCGGGAGATCCGCGCGATCACCCTCGCGGCCCTCGCCCCGCGCCCGGGCGAACTGCTGTGGGACGTCGGGGCGGGCAGCGGCAGCATCGGCATCGAGTGGCTGCGCTCCCACGACTCGTGCCGCGCGGTCGCGATCGAGTCCCACGAGGAACGCGCCGACCGCGTCCGGGCGAACGCCGCCGCCCTCGGGGTGCCCTGGCTGTACGTCCTCGTCGGCTCGGCGCCCGGGGCGCTGGACCTCCTGGCCGACACCGACACCCCGGACGCGGTGTTCATCGGCGGCGGCCTGACCGTGCCCGGCGTGGTGGAACGCTGTTGGGCGGCGCTGCGCCCCGGCGGACGCCTCGTCGCCAACGCGGTGACGGCCGAGACCGAAGCGGAGCTGGTGCGCCACCGGGCGGATCTGGGCGGCGACCTGACCCGCATTCAGATCAGCCGCTCGACCCCCGTCGGCCGGTTCACCGGCTGGCGCACCCTCATGCCGGTCACGCAATGGGTCGCCACGAAACCGGACCCCGCCGAGGCCCACCGCGAACCGCCCGCCCAGCTCCGGGAGACCACCGCATGACCGTGCATTTCGTGGGTGCGGGCCCCGGCGCCGCCGACCTGATCACCGTACGCGGGCTGCGACTCGTCGAGAACGCGGCGGTGTGCCTGTACGCGGGAGCCCTCGTCCCGCGCGAACTCCTCGACGCCGCACCGCCGGACGCCCGGCTGGTCGACACCGCGAACCTCACGCTCGACGAGATCGTCGACGAGATCCGGGCCGCCCATTCCGCCGGCCTGCACGTGGTGCGCCTGCACTCCGGGGACGTTTCGTTCTTCAGTGCGGTGGGCGAGCAGATGCGACGGCTCGACGCGCTGGGGATCCCGTACGACCTGACCCCCGGCGTACCGGCGTTCGCCGCCGCCGCGGCCACCCTGGGCCGCGAACTCACCCTGCCCGGCGTCGGCCAGACCGTCGTCCTGACCCGCGTCTCCAACAACTCCACCGCGATGCCGCCCGGCGAGGACCTGGCCACCCTCGGGCGGTCCCGGGCCCTTCTCGTGCTGCACCTCGCCGTCCGCGAAACCGCCCGCATCGTCGACGAGTTGGTCCCGCTCTACGGCGCGGACTGCCCGGTGGCCGTGGTCGCCCGCGCGTCCCGCCCGGACGAACTCGTCGTCCGCGGCCGCCTCGCCGACCTGTCGTCCCTCGTCCACGACAACGACATCAAGTCCGTGGCCGTCATCATGGTCGGCGGCGTCCTCGGCGACGGAACCGGCTTCTGCGAGAGCCACCTCTACTCACCGGCGCGCGAGCGAGCCGCCGCCGAGTGATGCCGCGGGAGGTCGGGGGAGGTCGAGGGAGGCCGCGGCCAGGCGTCACGTGCGGTAGGTGAAGCCGGTGCGGTAGGCCCAGACGACGGCCTGGGTGCGGTCGCGCACCTCCAGCTTGGTCAGCACGTGCTTGACGTGCGTCTTGACGGTCTCGACCGACAGGTGCAGCGCCTCGGCGATCTCGGTGTTCGACCGGCCCGCCGCCATCGCCCGCAGGACGTCCGCCTCCCGGTCGGTCAGCCGGGCGGAACGCTCGTGGTCGGGGGCGGTCCGGGCGGCGTGCGCGTCGAACAGACGGCGGGCCACGGACGGGGAGACGACCGTCTCGCCCTCCGCGACGGCGCGGATGCCGGCCACCAGTTCCTCGGGGGACGCGCGCTTCAGCAGGAACCCGTCGGCACCGGCGACGATCGCGTCGTCGACGACGTCGTCCAGGTCGAACGTCGTCAGCACCAGCACGCGCGGGCGGGGTTCGGCGGTCATCAGCTCGCGGGTCGCCGAGACCCCGTCCCGCACCGGCATCCGGATGTCCAAAGACGGTGCCGCGCTCTCCCGCCGTGACGCCGAAGGGCAGGGCGGCGGGGTCGGCGAGTTCGACGTCGCCGACGAGTCCGTAGTTCGTGGCGTCCGTCCCCGGGAAGGCGATGCCGGTCGCGCGGCGTACCGTGCTACGGCTGCCGTCGCATCCCACAAGGTAGGCGGCGTCCAGGACTTGACGGTTGCCATCGGCCGTCACGACGGTCGCCCGCACCCCGTCGGCGGTCTGGCGCACGTCCACGACCTCGGTGCCCCAGGCGACGGTGACGCCCAACTCGCCGATCCAGGCTTCCAGGAGCTCTTCCACCCGGTTCTGCGGGATGCCGAGCAGGTACGGGTGGTCGGTGTCGAGGACCGAGAGGTCGAGCGGGCGGGCGGGGTCCGCGAACATCGCGTACGGGACGGTCGGCCCCTCGGCGAGGAACCGGTCCACGAGGCCCCGCCGGTCGAGGAGTTCGAGGCTGCGGGTGCTGAGCGTGAAGCCGCGCGGATGGGGTGAACGCTGTGGCAGGCGGTCGAGGACGGTCACGGGGACGCCCGCGAGCGTCAGTTCGCCCGCGAGCACGAGGCCGGCGGGGCCGGCGCCGACGACGAGGACGCTCATGCCGCACCTCCGGCGTCCGGCCAGGCCAGGCGCCCGGCCTCGATGTCGGCGACGATCTCGTCCAGCCAGCCGAGTTCGGCGTCGTTCATGCGCACCGCGTACTCCGCCTCCAGGACGAACAGCCGCGGCACCGCACCGGACTCCAGCACCGCACGGTGCGCGTCGTGGATCTCGTCGCGTTGCGCGCGCAGCCGATCGGCCCGCTCGCGCAGGGCGGTTGCCGCCGCGTCGGGAGCGAGTGCGCCCAGGTAGCTCACCGCGGACACGAACTTCGGGAACTCGTCCGCCGGTACGCGCAGCAGCTCGTCGATCCACCGTACGAACTCAGCGCTCCCCAGCGCGGTGGTGCGGTAGACGGTCCGCTCCGGGCGGGCGCCGACCCGGACGGTCTCGGCCGCCTCGATCCACTCGGCGCGCTCCAGGGCGCGGACGACGTCGTACAGGGATCCGGTGGTCAGCTTGAACGCCCGGTCCAAGCCGCGCTCGCGCAGCGTCGACGCCATGGCGTGCGGATGCATCGGCGATTCCGTGAGCAGGCCGAGAACGGCCAGGCCCAGGGAGTTGGACACCTTGCGACGACCGGTCACGTGCGTGCTCCGTCTCTGATACTCGATTCCAATTACTCGGATCCGAGTATTGGCGATGGAGTGCGTGATGTCCACTCGGGTCCCGGTGAACGGTGTCGGTGAAGGCGCCGCCCGTGGGTGCCTGCGCGCGGCAGCGGAACTCGTCGGGGGACACGCCCACTAAGTGAGCAGTCGGCGTTGGCTGTTGGGGGTGGTGGGTAGGTTGTCGACGGTGCAGACCTACGTCGCGGTGCTGGTGAGTGAGTCCAACGTGCCGGGGGACGCGCCGCTGTTCCAGGAGAGCTTTGTGCTGGTGCACGCGGCGGGGGAGGACGAGGCGCGCGCGAAGGCGGAGGCGCTGGGGCGGGCGGGGGAGACGTCCTACCTGAACGAGGACGGGCGTACGGTCACGTGGACGCTGCGTCACGTCGTGGACGTCGCCCCGGTGCTCCGGGACGACCTGGGCGACGGCGCGGACCTGTACGCGCGGCACTTCCGGAACATCGAGGCGTACGAGGCCTTCGAGCCGCTGCTGTCCGGCGAGGACCTGTAGCCCGAGCCACATGATCCATCCGGATAAGCTGTCGAAATGGCATCGGTCGTCGAACTCAACGTTTATCCGGTCAAAGGGTGCGCGGCGCTCCCCGCGTCCGAGGCTGTGCTGACCGATGCCGGGATCGCGCACGACCGGACCTTCATGGTCGTCGACGACCGGGGCGTCTTCCGCAGCCAGCGCACCGACCCCCGGCTGTCCGTCGTGCACGCGGGGGTCGACGCCGACGGCCGGCGCCTGGCGCTGCGCGCGCAGGACGCCGACGACCTGTTCCTGGACGTGGACACCGAGTCGCCGCGCGTCGACATCGAGATGTTCGGGACGCCGTACCGCGGCATCGACCAAGGCGACGCGGTCGCCGCCTGGCTGACGGAGGTCCTCGGGGTGCCGAGCCGTCTGGTCCGGGTGCCGCCCGAGCACGAGCGCGTCACCCCCGGGCTGGTTCCGGGGACGGCGGCGTTCGCGGACAGCGGGGCCCTGCTCGTGGCGTCGCGCGCCTCGCTCGACGGGCTCAACGCGCGGCTCGGCGACGCCGGCCCGCTGCCCATGACGCGTTTCCGGCCGAACATCGTGGTCGACGGCTGGACCGAGCCGCACCGCGAGGACGACGTCCGCCGGATGCTCGTCGGCAACACCGAACTCGCCTTCGCCAAGCAGGCCGGGCGCTGCGTCGTCACCACCGTCGACCAGCTCCGCGGCGTGAAGGCCGGGCCGGAGCCCCTGCGCACGCTGGCCACGTACCGCCGCGGCGCGACCGGCGGGGTGCTGTTCGGCGCGCAGTACTCGGTCGTACGCCCGGGCAAGCTCGCGATCGGCGACACGGTCGACGTCACCGAGTGGGCGGCCGACCACTGAGCTTGCGGCCGGGCAGCGGCTGAGGTCCGGCTGACCCCAGCCGCTGAGCACCGGCTCGGCGGCGGCGAAGCGCCTGCCCGGGCGTGCGTCTGCGCCCGTCAGTCGGACCAGGCGCGGTATCCGCCCCTCTCGAACCACTGGCGGAGCGCCGGCGAGATCCATTCGAGGACGTCCGGGTCGTGCCGGGACAGGGCGTACGCCTCGGCGAAGAAGTCGCTCGGCTCGGCCGGCCAGAACTCGGCGGCGTACTCGCCGATCGGGGGGACGCCGAGCCTTGCGACCAACTGCCGGAACGACGCCAGGCATTCGGGCTCGGTGTCGGTCCCGTCGGGATCGACGGCCGCGAGGCCGACCGCGGCGGTCTTCCGCAGGGCGACCGCCTGGCCGACGAGACGGAGCACGATCGCGTGGCTGAACGGGCCGGTGGCGCCGGACGATCCGACGTAGCTGTGCCCGACGCCCGCGAAGACGTCGTCCCTCAGGACCAGGCCGTGCGCGCTGGGCAGGTACCGCGAACCGTCCCGCCGCTTGTCCGGCGGGCCGGGCGGCACGTTCGCGGCGCCCTTGCGGACGACGCTGCATCCGACCAGCACCCTCCGGTCCTCGCGGGGGACCTTGTCGAGCGCGTCGCACACCTGGACGAGTTCCTCGGCCGTCCACACGCCGCCGTTGATGCCGACGGCCGACTTGACGCCGAAGTCGGACGCCAGCCTCCGTACGCACTGGTCGACCGTCGGCAGGGCAGCCGGGGCGGCCGCCGCCCCGTGCGGCCGGATCCCGTCGAACCGGATGCGCAGGCGCCGACTCTTGGAGAAGGTCACGCGCACCAGGTACGTCTGCATCTGCGCCGGCACCAAAACGCTTGTGCTCACCGACAGTCCGAAAGCCTCGCCGCAGTCGACGAAGAGCCTCCGTGCGGCGTTGCACACCCAGGTCAGCTCCAGGGCCGAGAGGTTCCCGCAGTTCCGCAGCGCGATCGACCGGAACCCGAGGCCGCGCAACAGGGCCATCGACCTTGTGAGGCCCACGACTTCGAAGCCGCCGCCCGCCTCGTCCCCGACCAGGACGACGCTCTTCCCGCCGGCGCCCAGGGCGATTGTGCACCGGCGTGCCGCGGTCCGGCTGACGGTGCCCTCCGGCGGGGTCGGCGCCGGCTTGAGCAGCTCCGTCAGCGCGAACCGCTCCTCCGCGCAGGCGTTTTGCAGGGACGGGAAGACGGTGACCGCGGGCAGCGTGTGGCTGCCGGGCGTGTCGAGGGGGCCGAGCGGTACGCCGACACCCTCGGCGAGCATGCGCGCCACGCGTTCGAGGATCGTCCGCTCGATCTTGGCGTACGCCTGGCCCTGCACTTGGGAGCACAGCCGGTCGAGGGCCGTCGACAGCTCCAGGAACCGCTTGCGCAGTCGCTTGACGGTGTCGGGCGAGGCCGCTGCCGTACTCCCGAACGAGGCCGCCAGGGTGTCGAGTTGGGATCGAATCCCATACAGCGCCTCGGTCTGGTCCGGCGTCAGGCCGATGTCCGGTGCCGCGACCGGCGCCTGCGTATGGGAATCCACCCGGTACATCCCGCGCCGGAACCACGTCAGCATGTCCGGCGCGATGAACTCCAGCGCGGCCGGGTCGGTCAGGAAGACGCGGTACGCCTCGGCCCAGAACTCGGACGGGTTGTCCGGCCACTCGGACCACGCGTACAACGTGAACGGCTGCACCCCCAGCCCTTCCGCCAACGCCACGAAGTGGCCCACGCACCCGACCTGTTCCCAGCGCACGGGCGCCGGGGCCGCCGTCACCTCCCCGGAGCCGCGCGGCGGGCGCGGCAGCCGTTTGGGTGCTGGGCCGTACAACTCCTCGACGACGTGGCCGACTTCGTGCAGGATCGCGGTTTGGCTGTAGGGCGACGTGTCGCGCCCCTGCCCGGCGAATCCCTTCGAACCGGCGAAGGTGAGGTCGAAGACGGTGAGACGGTGGAGATCCGGGTCGTAGCAGGCGGCCACCTTGTGCTGCGATCTGGTGACGTGCCCGGCCGCCTTGTCGCGCAGCAGCAGGCAGCCCGCGAGGCTCGCCCGGTCGGCCACCGGGATCCTTGCGAAAGCCTCCTGGACGTCCAGGAGTTCGGCGACCGTCCAGGAAGCCCCGGCGGCTTCGGCGACGGCCTTGAGCCGGTAGTCGCGGGTGAGCGCGGCGATGACCGATTCCTTCGAGACCCCGGCCGGAGCGGCGGGCAGGACGTGCGGGTCCGCCAAGCCGATCCACAGCGCCTTGTCCGTGAACGTCCGCTCGCGCCCCTCGACGGCACGCTTCTTCGTGAAGACGATGCTCGCGTGCAATGTCCGCTGCGCCGTGACGATCTCGATGCCGCCGCACAGTTCGTGGTGGTCGTCGAAGGTGTCCCACACCCTCCGGGCCACCGAGCACAGCCAGGTCAACTCCTCGGCGGACATACCCGCCGCCCCGCTGAAGCCGAGGTACGTCACGCCCAATTCGCGCAGCGACAACAGACACGGGACCAGCGGGACGACGGTGAACTCGGCCGAGGGGTCGTCGGTGAAGTGGAACTTCCTCCCCTCGACGACGCAGCCCCTCAGTAGCACGGTGGCGAACGGCCAGCCTCTGTCGCCCTCTTCCGGCGCATCAGGTATCGCGGTCTCGGGCGCCACCGGGATCAGGAGCTTGCGGAGCCAGCCGTTGGCGTACGTGCACTTCTCGGCGACCGCCTCGGCCCCGTCCTCGGGGCCGTCGGCCCGCAGCGCCGCGGCGAGTTCGCGGACGTTCCCCTCCAGGGACCCGTACACGAATTTGAGCGTGGTGAACTCGATCCCGTCGAACCCGCGTGCCTTCATGGACCGCAGCAGGTGGCGCAGCCGCTTCAGCAGCAACCGGTAGCTGTCATTCGCCGGCCGATTGCAGAATTCCTCGATGAGTAGCGTGATTTGCGTGAGCGCAGCGCGCTCTGCCTCGTTCATGCGTTGCTCGTCTCCCCCCGGATCCGAAGCCAGTCCCCCCGACTGGCTCAGCCAGGTTAGGGGAGTCGGGACAACGACGGGGGACGTGCAAGAGGTGCAAAAGGCGCGCGAGCGCGGGAGGCGGGGGCTACAGCCGGAACACGGCGTACGACGGGTCGTCCGTGTCGCGGCGCCCCGAGTCCTCCGGCGGCACGGTGTCGGCGAGTTCGCGCGGGTGCATCTGCACCGTCTGCATGTCCAGGATGTGGCGCCGTGCGTCGACGGCCCAGCGGCCGTCGCGCAGCGACCAGCGGTCGACGTACCGGCCGCGTGCGGTGATCTCGGCGACCGCCGAGTCGTCGGCGCCGGGGCCGCGGAGCACGACGGTGACGTACGACTCGCTCACCGCGGTCGTTCCGTCCTCGCCGACCCGGACCAGGATGTTGGTGATCTGGTGGGAGTGCGAGGTCAGCGCCTCGTGCGCCTTCCAGACCCAGTCGACGAAGCCCGCGCCGGTCCCGGTGAACATCGGCGGGTAGTCGGCGGTGCCGCCGGGGTGCCACACCGACAGCGCGAGGTCGCGGTCCATGCGGTCCAGGGCACGGCAGTAGGTGTAGATGACTTCGGTGATCGCCTGCTTCGCGAGCAGGTCGCGTACCGCAAGATCGTGTTCGGCCATGCGGCGGAGCCTGCCCGCAAGAGGTGACGGATACAAGGCCGATGGTGCCCGGGCCCGGCGCCACCAAACTAGAGCTGTATTTGATTTGCCTATAGCTTGTAGGTAAATGCATACTCGGTTCTGCCGACGGAGAGGGCAGGACATGGCACGTGCCGGACTGACCGCTGAACGCCTGACCCGGGCGGGCGCCGAACTGGCCGACGAGGTCGGCTTCGACCAGGTGACCCTTTCGGCGGTCGCGCGGCGGTTCGACGTCAAGGTCGCGAGCCTGTACTCGCATCTGGCGAGTTCCCAGGAGCTCAAGACCAGGATCGCGCTGCTCGCCCTCGAGGAGATGGCCGACCGGGTGGCCGCCGCGCTGGCCGGACGCGCCGGCAAGGACGCGCTGACCGCGTTCGCGGACGTCTACCGCGACTACGCCCGCGAGCACCCGGGCCGCTACGCCGCCGCACAGCTGCGCCTCGACCCCGAGACCGCGGCGGTCAGTGCGGGGGTCCGGCACGCGCAGATGACGCGCGCGATCCTGCGCGGCTACGACCTCGCCGAACCGGATCAGACCCACGCGGTACGCATGCTCGGCAGCGTCTTCCACGGCTACATCTCGCTGGAGATGGGCGGCGGCTTCAGCCACAGCGCCCCCGACACCCAGGAGACCTGGTCGCGCATGCTCGACGCCCTCGACGCCCTGCTGCGGAACTGGCCTGCGGCGACCGATCCGTCGGCGTCCTGACCGGCTCGGCTCCGAACTCCGACCGACGGCTCATGGCCGATCGACCCGAGACCACTGAGCACCGAGGCAGCCACTCATGTCCCACCCCACGCCCCACCCCGCCGAGAACCTCCTCGCCACGCCCATCACCGCCGACTTGGTCCGCGGTGCCCTGGATCTGGAGCGCACCGATCGCGGCATACTGCCGCACCGGCTGCCCGCATGGGCACGAGCCCAGTGGCTCGACGGGCAGTTGGCGATGGCGGAGTCGCAACCGTCGGGCGTACGCCTGGCATTCCGTACCCGCGCGACCGCCGTCGAGCTCGACACCGTGCCGACCAAGCGCGTCTACCCGGGCGCTCCGCCGCGCCCCGACGGCGTGTACGACCTGCTCCTCGACGGCCGCCTGACCGCCCAGGGCAGCGTGGCCGGCGGCGACACACTGGTCGTCGACATGGCCGCCGGAACCGCCGAGACCCGACGCGGCGCGCCCGGCACCCTCCGCTTCGCGGGCCTGCCGTCCGACCTGAAGGACGTCGAGATCTGGCTGCCGCACAACGAGACGACCGAGCTTGTCGCGTTGCGTACGGACGCCCCCGTCGAACCGACGCCCGATCGCGGCCGCAAGGTGTGGCTGCACCACGGCAGTTCGATCAGCCATGGCTCCGACGCCGCGAGCCCGACGACCACCTGGCCGGCCCTCGCCGCCGCCCTCGGCGGTGTCGAGCTGGTCAACCTCGGCTTCGGCGGCAGCGCGCTGCTCGACCCGTTCACCGCGCGCACGATGCGCGACACGCCCGCGGACGTGATCAGCCTCAAGCTCGGCATCAACCTGGTCAACCACGACCTGATGCGCCTGCGCGCCTTCGCCCCCGCGGTGCACGGCTTCCTCGACACCATCCGCGAGGGGCACCCGACCACGCCGCTGCTGGTCGTCTCGTCCGTCCACTGCGCGATCCACGAGAACACGCCGGGCCCGGCGTCCCTGGACCCCGACGAACTGGCCGCCGGTCGCATGGGCTTTCGGGCCACCGGCGACCCCGCCGACCGGACGCGCCTGACCCTGACCGTGATCCGCGCCGAACTCGCGCGCATCGTGGCACACCGGGCCGCGGCCGACCCGAACCTGCACTACCTCGACGGGCTTGAGCTGTACGGCGAGGCCGACGCCGCCGAACTCCCGCTCCCCGACCGCATCCACCCGGACGCCGCCACCCACCGCCGCATCGCCGAGCGCTTCGCCGCGCTCGCCTTCGCCGACAGCGGACCGTTCGCCGGCAAGGACGCCTAGCGCCGCCGAACGCTCGTACGACGGAGACGCCCACCACCGCGCCCAGCACGGGGGCAAATCACCGGCCCCGACGCGGGCCCAACGCACGGGCCGACTGACACGGCCGTCCTACGGCCGCAGGGCGTCCTGCGGGGCATCTTCGCCCTCTTGCTCGTCCTGGTCGTCTCGCTCGTCCTGGTCGTCGCGGCCGTCCCCGGCCTCCTCGCCCTCGGCGCGCGGGGCGTGCCGGGGGAGCAGCAGCGGGGTCGCGAGGAGCAGGAGCCCGGCGATGCCGATGGCCGTGCGGGGGCTGTTCAGCGCGGCGGCCAGGAGCCCCCACAGCGCGGTCATGGTCGCGATCGAGGCTTTCCCGGTGACCGACCACGCGGTGAGGACGCGCGCGACGCGGTCCGTGTCGGTGTGGAGGAGCCGCCGGGTCGCGAGGACCGGGTTGAACACGCCGCAGCAGGCGATGAGTCCGAACTCGACGACCATGATGAGGACGAGCCCGGACACGCCCGGGCCGATGAACGCCAGCCCCAGCGGCCAGCACGCCCGCAGCGTTCCGGCCACCAGCAGGACCCGGTGCTGCCCGTGGCGGGCCACCAGGCCCGGTGCGAGCCGGGAGCCGATCAGGCCGCCGACGCACGGCACCGCGAAGGCGAGGCTGTACTGCCACGGGGCGAATCCGTAGTCGTCGAGCATCAGGACGGCCAGCAGCGGCGCGGACGCCATGATCAGCCCGTTGACCAGCACCGAGTTGAAGAACAGCGGGCGCAGCACGGGGTCGGCCAGGATGTGCCGCCACCCGTCGAGCAGGTCCGCGGCCCGCATCCGCGACCCCGCCTCCGACCGCGACCTTGCCGCCGACCGTACCCCCGCCGCTGACCGCGCCCCCGGCACCGATCGGGCCTTGGACCGCGACGGGCGCGGCTCCCGGTCCCGGCCGCCTATCGCGCGGATCCCCAGCGCGGAGAGCAGGTAGCTGGCCGCGTCCGCCGCCACCGTGGTCACCGGGCCGAACAGCCCGATCATGGCGCCGCCCGCGGGCGGGCCGAGCACGGAGGCGGTCCAGGTCGTGCCCTCGAGCCGGGCGTTCGCGACGAGCAACTGATCGGGAGGCAGGAGGGCCTTCAGGTACGCGCCCCCGGCCGCCAGGAACGTGATGTCCGCCGCCGCGACGATCACCGACACCAGGACCAGCTGCGCCAAGGTGAGGACGTCGAGCGCGTACGTCACCGGAACGCTTGCCATGGCCGCGAACCGGACCAGGTCCGTCCCGATCATCACCGGGCGCTTGCGGCGGAACTCCACCCACGGCCCCGTCGGCACCGCCAGCACCGCACCCACGGCCGGCCCGGAGGCCGCGAGCACCGCCACCTCGGCGGGCCCGGCGTCCAGGACCATGATCGCGATCAAGGGGAACGCGCCGAAGGCGAGCCAGGTGCCGAACGTGGCCGTCGCATACGACGCCCACAGCCACCCGAACTCCCGCCCTAACGACGGTTTGACGCTCTTGCCCACCTGCTGCCGCCACCCCTCGCCGCTTCACGGCATCGTTGTCCGCGCACCGTCCGCCCACCCCCGCAGGGAGCACGGTAGGGCACCACGGTGGCAGCGCCGCTCGCCCCCGGGACGGCCGCCGCCACGGCCTGTCGCGGGATTTCTCGTCGGCCGTCACCCGGTAAACCCCTTGAGGTGCCGACTGGTCACCCCGAAAGGGGGACAGTCTTCCGGGCACCGTCCGCCCCGCACCGGCCGCCGTCCGCGGTCGGCGGCCTCGCTCAACGGCCTTCCGGCCCGGGGGCGAGCGCCACCGTCGCGGCCGTGGCCAGGCAGAGGACGCCGGAGAGCAGCATGACCGCGGACGTCGACGTCGCGTCGACGACGGCACCGCCGAGGAACGCGCCGCCCGCGAGGGTCGCCTGGAATGACGCGGTGAAGACGACCATGGCCCCCTCGCGCGCGTCCGGGGCCGCGCGCGCGAACCAGGTCTGCGACGCGGCGGGGACGGCGCCGTACGCGAACCCCCAGACGACGAGCAGCCCCACCGCTCCCGGCCACGTCCGCCCGAGGGCCGGGAACAGCAGAACGGCGGCGGCGATCCCGATTGCGGCCACCGCGAACGTGCGGCGCGGTCCGCGGGTGAGCGCGGCGCCCGCGACGAAGTTGCCCGCGACCCCGGCGGCGCCGTACAGGAGCAGGAACACGGTGATGCGGGTGCCGTCCACGTGGGTGGTGTCGCGGAGGAAGGCGGTGACATACGTGTACGCCGCGAAGTGGCCGACCACGACCAGGCCCGTCACCGCGAGGCCCACCCGGACCCCGCGGACCCGCAGCAGGGCCGCCAGCGTGCGCGGCCGGGTGACCGTGTCGACCGGCAGCGCGGGCAGCGACGTCGCGAGCAGGACGGCCACCGCCAGCGCGAGTGCGGCCAGGACCACGAACGCGGCGCGCCGGCCGACGTGTTCGCCCAGCAGCGTGCCCGCCGGCACGCCGAGGACGGAGCCCGCCGGGACCGCCGCGAAGACCACCGCGGTCGCGGTCGCCACCGAGGCGGCGGGCACGAGCCGCGGCGCGAGTCCGGCACCGATCGACCAGAAGCCGCCGATCACCAGGCCGACCAGGGCCCGTGCGACGAGCACGACCCAGAACGCGGGCGCGCACGCGGTCAGGAGGTTCGCCCCGACGAGCAAGGCCATCAGCGCGGTGAGCACGATCCGGCGGTCGAGCCGGCCGACGGCGACCGCGACGAGGGGAGCGCACAACGCGGCGAGCACTCCCGGCAGTGTCATGAGGAGTCCCGCCCTGCCGTCCGAGACGCCGAAGTCGTCGGCGAGGCCGGTCAGCATCCCGATCGGCAGGATCTCGGTGGTGACGATGGTGAAGATGCCCAGGGCCAGGCCGACGACGGCGGTCCAGTGCGCCGGTTCGCCGGGGGAGGCGGTACGGCGGGCGCTGCCGCGGGGGGAGCGGCCTTCGACCGCGGGAACCGGAGCGGCGGACTTGGCGGTGGGCACGGTGCTTCTCCCGCTGGCTCGGGTACCGGCTCGGGACCGGCTGGGGACAAGATCCAGTACAGCGGCCGGCGCACCCGATCTCCGGCGGGAATCGGCCGTCACCAGTGCGGTCGTCACCAGGGTCGGAACCACGCGGTTCGGAAGCGGCGGCCGGCCGATGTCACAGGGAATCCGGCCGTCTCGTCTCGGGGGTGTAGGCGTCAACGACGACACAGGAGTTGCACCATGGACCCTCGCATCAACCTCTTCGGCACCCAGGTCGTGGCCAAGATCATGAAGAACCTCGTCGCCGCGGGCCACCTGCTCAAGGAGACGGAACTGCCGTACTCGACGCTCGAGCTCGTGAACATCCGTGCGAGCCAGATCAACGGCTGCGGCGTGTGCATCGACATCCACACCAAAGAGCTCGCACACACGGGCGAGTCCGCGACACGCATCAACCTCGTCGCCACCTGGCGCGAGAGCACGGTCTTCACCGAGGCCGAGCGGGCGGCGCTGGAACTGGCGGAGCAGGGCACGCGTACGGCCGACGCCGCCGGCGGCGTCACGGACGAGGCCTGGGCGAACGCGGCCAAGTACTACAACGAGGAGCAACTGGCCGCGCTGGTCTGCGCGATCGCCGTCATCAACGCCTTCAACCGCGGGAACGTCATGGTCAAGCAGCCGGCCAACGGCGACTACAAGGTCGGCCAGCTGGGATGACCTGCGCGGCGGTCAGAAGAGCGCGGCCAGGCGCTTGGCCACCGCCCACGCCTCGGCGGCGGTGCACACGGCGAGGTCCGGGTCCGCGGCGGCGGCCGCCGCCGCGGCCGCCCCGCTGCCGTAGAAGTTGACGCGGTTGCAGAAGACTTCGCGGACCTCGCCGCCCGTCGCCGGGGCCAGCGTGACGTGGGTGTCGGCCGGGTCGAGGTCCTTCAGCCCGTCCGCGGTGACGGTGAGGTGGATACGGTCGCCCGTCGCGGCACAGCGGGACGCGGCGGGCGACGAGTTGCCGAACACGATCGGGAACATCAACACGTCCATCGCGCACCAGCCGTGGTAGCGCGTGCCGTTGATCTCGACGGTGTGCGCGGCACTCGGCAGCAGGGAGAGGCCCGCCCCCGCGATGTCGCCCTTGCTGTTGAGTTCCAGCCGGAAGTCCATGGCGTCGAAGCGGCGCAGGACGTCCTCGTCCGGCCAGCCGAGCACCGCCGCGGCGTCGCGTACCGGCAGCGGCCCTTCGCCCATGATCTGGCCGAGGACGGTGGCACCGGCGGCCATGAGTTCGACACCGGCCGGCGCGGTCCACTTCGCGACGAGGGCATCGGCCAGTTGCTGGGCACGGGTGTCCACGGCGGCCTCCGGGACTCGGCGACTAGAGGTGATGTTTCATCACTATATGTTAGAAATGTCAGATTTCGACCTCCCCGGTCGGCGCGTGCAGAAGTGCGTGGCGGCTCAGTCCGCGGCTCAACCCTCGGCTCAGCCCGCGGCGCGGCCTACGACGGTGCCGGCGCGGTCGACGGCGATGATGTCGACCTCGATCGGGAACGCCGAGCCGCGCAGCACGTCCTGGGCGGTCCGGAGCGCGGCCCGGGCGACCGCGTCGCCCAGCGGTACACCGGCCGCGCGGGCCAGTTGCAAGGCGTGCAGGGCGGTGTTGGCGCCACGGATGCGGCGTACCAGGTCGTCGGCGTCGACCGCCGGTTCTTCGGCTCCGGAAGCGCGGGCGGCACGGGCGGCGACCGCGGCGCGGGCCGCGAGGGCGTCGAGGTCGACCTGCGACCGCGCGGAGTGCAGGTCGAGGTGGCCGTCGGCGAGCTTCGACAGCTTGGCGAAGCCGCCCGCGACGGTCAGCCGGGGGACGGGGTGGCGGCGCAGGTACTTCAGCAGCGCGCCCGCGAAGTCGCCCATGTCCAGCAGCGCCGTCCCCGACAGCCCGTGGACCTCGGCGGCCACGCGTTCGGACGTCGTGCCCGTCGCGCCCACCACGTGCGTGTCGCCCGCGGCGATCGCGACGTCCACGCCGCGGCGGATCGAGTCGATCCACGCGGAACACGAGTACGGGATGACGATGCCGGTCGTCCCGAGGATCGACAGGCCGCCGAGGATGCCCAGGCGCGGGTTCCACGTGCGGGCGGCGAGTTCCTCGCCGCCGTCGACGGAGACGACGATCTCGACGTCGCCGGGCGCTCCGTGTGCCGCGGCCACGCACGCGATGTGCTCGCGCATCATGCTGCGGGGCACCGGGTTGATCGCGGGCTCGCCGACGTCGAGCGGCAGCCCCGGGAGCGTGACGGTGCCGACCCCGGGGCCGGCGCGGAAGGCGACGCCGGTTCCGGGTGCGGTACGGCGTACCGTCGCGCGGACGAGCGCCCCGTGGGTGACGTCGGGGTCGTCGCCCGCGTCCTTGACGACGCCCGCCGTCGCCCGGCCCCGGTCGGCGTCCAGGTCCTCGACGGCGAGGGCGAAGGCGGGGGTCTGCCCGCCGGGGAGGGTGATGGTGACGGGGTCCGGGAACTCGCCGGTCAGCAGGGCCTGGTAGGCGGCCGTGGTCGCGGCCGTCGCGCACGCGCCGGTGGTCCAGCCGCGGCGGAGCGGGCCCGCGGGGCGGGTCATGCCGGGGCTCCGGGGGCGGGATGGTGGGATGGACGCGATGCCGGTGCCGTCGGAGTGCCGGGGTGACGGGGCGGCGGGGCGGACAGGCGGGCGGGCGGGCGATGGCGGAGCGGCGGGTCGTAATGATCCTCGGCGGGACGTCCGACGCGCGGCAGTTGGCGGCGCGGCTGGTGGCGGCGCAGTCCGGGGCAGCACAGCCGCCGGGCGGCGTCCGCGTAGTCTCGTCCCTGGCCGGCCGTACCAAGGCCCCGGTGCTGCCCCAAGGGGAGACGCGCGTCGGCGGCTTCGGCGGCGTGCCCGGACTCGCGGCGTGGCTCCGCGAGCACCGCGTGGCCGCCGTCGTGGACGCGACGCATCCGTTCGCCGCGCGGATCTCCGCCAACGCGGTCGCGGCGTGCGCGGAGGCGGGCGTACCTCTCCTCCGGCTCCAGCGCCCCGGCTGGACGGAGCGCGACGGCGACGACTGGCGGCGTGTCGGGTCGGCCGAGGAGGCGGCCGCGCTGCTGCCGGGCGTCGGGCGTCGGGTGTTCCTGACCACCGGGCGTATGGAGACCGCGCCTTACGCGGGACTCGACGACCTGTGGTTCCTGCTCCGCAGCGTGGAGCCGCCCGAGGACGCCGTCCCGCGCCACCTCGAACTCCTGCTCGCCCGCGGCCCCTTCACCGTCGCGGACGAGGTCGCGCTGATGCGCCGCCACGCGATCGACGTCGTGGTCACCAAGGACAGCGGCGGCGGGCAGACCGCCGCCAAGCTCGACGCGGCACGCGAACTGCGGCTGCCCGTCGTCGTGATCACCCGTCCGGCGGTGGCCGCCGAGGCGTGCGTGGCCTCGGTCGCCGAGGCGGAGCAGTGGGTCGCGCGCGTCGTGGGGTGAGGGCGGCACCTGAGGCCTTCCGGAATGCGGTGTTCGGCGCCCACTGTCCCATATGAGGACCTGCCTCACGCCCGCTCTCACGCCGGATAGCGGCGCGGCGTGTACACCCCGAGGCTTCCGTCCGGCCGTGTGTACGTCCGCGTCGTCGACGCCCCGACGATGAGCAGGGTCCGCATGTCGACCGACTCCGGGTCGAGTTCGCCCAGGGCCACGATCCGCACCGATTCGGTGGGACCGCCCACGTCCCGGCCCACCACGACGGGCGTCGCCGGATCGCGGTACGCGAGGAACAGGTCCCGGGCGTCCGCCACTTGGTGCCGCCGTGCCTTGGACGCCGGGTTGTAGAGCGCGACCGCGAGGTCCGCACCCGCCGCGGCGGTCAGGCGGCGCGCGATCACGTCCCAGGGCTTGAGCCGGTCGGACAGGCTGATCACGCAGAAGTCGTGCCCCAGCGGGGCCCCGGCCCGGGACGCCACCGCCTGCATGGCCGACAGCCCCGGGACGACCCGCACCGGCACGGCGCTCTTGGTCTCGTCGGCGGCCTCCAGCACCGCGGACGCCATCGCGAAGACGCCCGCGTCACCCGACGACACCACCGCGACCCGCGCGCCCGCTTCCGCGAGCGCGAGGGCGTGCCGCGCGCGTTCGGCCTCCACCCGGTTGTCGGTCATGTGCCGCCGCTGGCCGGGACGCGGCTGTACGCGGGCGACGTAGGGGCCGTACCCCACCAGGTCGTCGGCCGCGGCGAGGGCGGCGTGCGCCTCCGGGGTCAGCCACGCGGGCCCGGCCGGGCCGAGCCCGACGACGTCGACCGATCCGAGGACGCCGGTGGGGGCGGGCACCGCGTACTCCTCCGTGACGACCGCGCCCGGGCTGCGGTTGGTCGCGAACGGCGTGCCGGGGGAGGGCGACGGGGCGATGGCGAGGGAGAAGTACGGGACCGATCCGGCGTCGACGCCCGGGAGCGGTGCGACGCGCTGCCGACTGGTGGTGGCACGCTCGACGTACCACGCGCGCTCGGCGACCCCGGCCTCCTCGAACGCCTCGCGTACGCGGCCGAAGTGGCGGCGTCCGAGCTTGATCACCGCGGCGGCGTCGGCGGTGCGCAGCCGCGCCGCCAGCACGTCGGGCGGCAGCGTGCCCGGCAGGATGGTCAGCACCTCGTCGTGCTGCACGAGCGGGCGGCCGAGCACCGCCGAGGCCCCGCTGACCGAGGTCACGCCCGGGACGACCTCGGCGGGGTAGCGGTCGGCGAGGCGTTCGTGCCAGTACATGTACGAGCCGTAGAAGAAGGGGTCGCCCTCGCACAGCACGGCGACGTCGCGCCCGGCGTCCAGGTGCGCGGCGATCTCGGCCGCGGTGGAGTCGTAGAACTCGGCGAGCGCGCCGTCGTAGCCCCCGGGATGATCGGTCTCGCCGGTCGTGACCGGGTACTCCATCGGCAGCCGGATCTGCTCCGGGCGCAGGTACGGCGCCGCGATCGTGAGCGCGACGCCCGGTGCGCCCTTCTTGACGGGGTACGCGACCACCGGTGCGGAGGTGATGAGCCGGTGCGCCTTGAGGGTCATCAACTCGGGGTCGCCGGGGCCGAGTCCGACGCCGTAGAGGCGGCCGGTGGAGGCGGAGGCGGGGAGGGGGGTGGCGGGCGCGGCTTCGGTCACGGGGGGCTCCGGCGGGTGACTCACGGGTGGCTCAACGGGTGGCTCAACGGGTGGCGGTCGCGGTGGCGGACCAGGGCGGACTCGGTGGCGGACTGGGTGTGGCGGCTTTGGTGGCGGCTTCGACGGCAGCCTCGGCGGTGGCTACGGGCAGGGCCGCGGCGGTGGTTCGCCGCGCCACCCGCTGATTCTCACTCCTTCTCGCTCGCCATCGCGTTCAGCGCCGCGGCGGCCATCGCGCTGCCGCCCCGGCGTCCGTGCACCACCAAGTACGGGATGTCTCCGGCGCGTTCGGCCAAGGCCCGCTTCGACTCGGCGGCGCCGATGAAGCCGACCGGCACACCGATGACCGCCGCGGGCCGGGGCGCCCCGGCGTCGAGGAGTTCGAGCAGCCGGAAGAGCGTCGTCGGGGCGTTCCCGACCGCGACCACGGCGCCCTTGAGGTCGTCGCCCCACAGGTCCACTGCCGCGGCGCTGCGCGTCGTCCCCTGGTCCGACGCGAGTTGCGGTACGCGCGGATCCGACAGCAGGCACTTGACCTCGTTGTCCGCAGGTAGCCGGGCGCGCGTCACGCCGGACGCGACCATCTGCGCGTCACACAGGATCACCGCGCCGCCGCGCAGCGCCTCGCCTGCCGCGCGGACGACGTCGGGGTGGAACGCGACGTCGTCCGGGAGGTCGGTCATGCCGCAGGCGTGGATCATGCGTACGACGACGCGCGACACGTCGTCGGGGAAGCGGGCGAGATCGGCCTCGGCGCGGATCGTCGCGAACGAACGCCGGTAGATCTCGGCGCCGTCTTTCAACCAGTCGTCCACGAGGACCTCTCGACGGGTGCGGGGTAAGGGTGTTCGGAGCGGGCGGCTGCCGCGCCGGGCGGTGAGCCGGGCAGCGCGGTGGGCAGCGCGGCGCTGTCGGCGTCGTCGGCGACTACAAGCGACGCGCCCGGCGGTCTGCCGCAGCCGCGCTCGCAGGCGGCGAAGTGCACCGCCGTCTCGGCGGCGCGGTCCCTGTGCCGGACGAAGTCCCGTGCGAGTGAACGCACATCGGCCCGCGCGCGGCGGCACTCGCCCAGCCCGCTGCACGCACTGACGCCGAGCCAAGGCGAGCCGGGATCCGACGGCAGGCCCACCGCGTCGAGTGCCGCGGCGACCTCGGCTACGTCGGACTCGGGTACGTCGCCGACCACCACACCGCGCCACGGCGCGATACGCAGTCGGAAGCCATGCGTGCCGAAACCGGCAAGGACGTCCAGCTGGGCGGCGTTCAGGCGCCCCAGGGGCACGAGCGCGGACACACCCCGCCGACCGTCTGCCTGCGGGAGGACCCCGACCGCGACGCGCCCTTGGCGGGTCCGCTGCGCCTGGTCGATGGGCACCACGCCATCCCGCTGCGCCGACTCCCTGGCTTCCCGCCCGAGTTCGGCGGCCAACCCCTCGGCACCGCCCGGGAGTTCCCGCACGTGCCACGCTCCGCTGTGTCGGCTCGTCCGCAGGAACGTGCGCGCTGCCCGCGTCGCCAGGGTGACGGCCTCCTCGCGCGATGTCCCGTACAGCCCGGTGTCGACTCCCGCCACCCGCAACGCGACAACCCCGGGCGCCACCGCAACCAGCGCCACATCGTGCCGGGCGGTCGCGACCGGACGCGTCCCGTCGTCCACGGCGAACTGGAACCTGCCTGACAGGGCCGCGAGTTCATGGTCCGCGCAGAGGGCCGCGTCGAGCGCCGTCACCAACTCGTCCGCGTCGACCAGCGCACCGGGCGCGCGGCCCGCGAACGGACTGGCGACGATGTTCCGGACCCTGTCGTGCGTCGGAGACGGCAGCAGGCCCGCCCGCGCGAGTCTCCGCGCCAACTCGGCCACACCGTCCGCCGACAACCCGCGTATCTGCACGTTCGCCCGCGCCGTCAGGTCCACGGATCCGGCGCCCAACTCGGCAGCAGAGAACGCAAGTTCGCCGATCTGTTCGGGGGTGACGCGGCCGCCGGGGAGACGTACCCGGGCCACCAGGCCGTCATCCGCGGGTGCCGCGTCGACGGTTCCCGGGCAGGCGTCGGTGCGCTCCCGTACCCGGCCCCCGGCCGCCTCCGGAGATCCGTCCGGGCGCTCGGCGGGCAGGCGGCACGCAGCGACGTACGGCGACCCTGCCGTCGAGTCCATCCCGCCGCCCTCCCGCTCCGTCCGGCCCCGTCGTCGTCCGTGCCGCCTAGATGCGACACTGTTGCATATGGACCCCGCCGCGCCCCACCCCACCCCCTCCCGGCCCGACCCGGTCGACGAGGCGGTACGCCGCATCCGCGCGCACGGGGAACGCGTCACCATCGCCCGGACCGCTGTGCTGCGCGTCCTCGCCGACACCGAGAGCTACTTGACGGCCGATCAGATCTTCGTACGCGTGAACCGCGCCGCCCCGGGCGTCCACCGCACCACCATCTACCGCGCGTTGGACGCACTGGAACGGCTCGGGCTGGTCGTCCAGACCAGGATGGGCCAGGACGCCGCGGCCTACCAGTTGTCCGCGTCCCTCCTCGGCGACGCCGAACCGCGCCTGCACGTCGTCTGCCGCACCTGCGGCCGCGTCGACGAGGTCGCCGCCGACCTCCTGGCCGACGTGGCAAAACGCCTGGCCGCAGAAAGCGCCTTCACCCTCGACCCCACCGCAGTGGCCCTGACCGGCCACTGCGGGACCTGCGCGGCCGTCCGCTCCCCGCAGCCCCGCTGAGACCTGGGACTGCCTGAATCCCGCACCGCGGGCACAGGTCGCGGACCATGATGGGCTGCAACGGCGCAGCGTGCGGGTGGGGGGATCCGATGGGCCTGAGGCACGGCGAACCGCTGCAAGACGGGGACCCGGAAATGGTGGGCCCGTACCGGCTTTTGCGAGTCCTGGGACAGGGCGGGATGGGCCGCGTCTATCTCGCGCAGGGGCGAGGCGCGCGGCTGTACGCGGTGAAGGTGATCCGTCCGCATCTCGCGGGCGAGGACGGATTCCGGAGGCGGTTCGTACGCGAGGCATCGGCGGCCCGCGCCGTCAGCGGGGCCTTCACCGCCCCGGTGGTGGAGGTGTCTCCGCCGGATGCCGAACTGCTGTGGATGGCAACCGCTTTCGTGGCCGCACCGCCCTTGGACGTCCTTGTCGGACAGTGCGGGGTGCTCCCGCCCGCCGCGGTGTGGTGGGTCGCGGCGGGCGTCGCCGAGGCGCTGATGTCGGTGCACGACGCCGGCATGGTGCACCGGGATCTGAAGCCGGGCAACGTGATGGTGACGGCCGACGGACCGCGCGTCATCGACTTCGGGATCGCCAGGGCGCTGGATTCGGCGGTCACCGCGTCCCTGCACGTGATGGGTACGCCGGGCTACATGGCGCCCGAGCACATCCGGGGCTCGGCCGAACCGGCCGGCGACGTCTTCGCGTTGGGTGCTGTGATGATGTTCGCCGCGACCGGGCGTGCGCCGTTCGAGGGGCCGAGCGGAGCCGATGTGCTGGCGCAGACGCTGTACGAGCCCGCGAGCCTGGACGCGCTGCCCCCGGAACTGGTCGACATCGTCGGGCGCTGCCTGGCCAAGCAAGCGGCGGAGCGGCCTTCCGTGGGTGATGTGCTCACCGAGTTCGCGAAGCACCGAAGCCGGGTCGGGCAACCGCACTCGGCGGCAAGTTGGCTCCCGGCCAAGGCACTTGGCGTGATCGAAGGCGTCAGCCGCTTGCCCGAGCCGTCCGACCTCACCGTGCCGCAAGGCCCGGAAAGCCCGGAAGACCCGCCCGACCCGCACGGTACGTCGTCGGCATCCGCCCGCGGGTTCGGCCCGTGGGCGGGATCAGCCCAAGCGACCGAGGGGCAGGCTCCGGGCCCGACGCTCGTCGCCGACGAGACGTGGATGCTGCCCGAGCACCGCGTCGGCGACGGAGGCGGCATGGTCGTCGACGGCGGCCGCATCGGACAACTGACCGTTCGAGCCGCGGCGGTACGCAGTGACCGGCACGGTCTTCAGAGCAGGCCCCGGCGCAGCTCGTTCACGGTCGGCCGCGACCCCGGCGGCGACTGGACCATTGCCGTTGTCTGCGACGGCGTCGAGGGCACGTACGCCTCCGAGTTGGCCGCCCGGGTCACGGTCCACAGCGTCTACCAGACGGTTGCCCGCATGGTAGCCGCCGCGCCGAACGAGGAGTGGGACTGGTCGGAGGCGTTGGAGACAGCGCGCGCGGACGTACGCAGTCGGCTGGCCGAAGCGATCTCCCACGCACGTGCTTTGGGTGTTCCACCGCCGTCCACCAGCCTCGCTGTGCTGGTCACGTCCGCGTGGCCGATGCACGATGACCGCGCGGACCTGGCGGCACTCGGTGACTGCACCATCTTCCGGCTCGCGGAAGGCGCTTGGCGCGCACCTCTCGGTCTCACGGGTCCCTCGGAGAGGGGTACCCCCGTCTTCCCCGAACACGGGACGGGCAGTCCGCGCATCGGCCGCACCTGGTGGCGCCCCAGCGATGCCTTCATCGTGTTGACCGGCGGTTGTACGGAGGCACTCGGCGCAGGTTCGGGCCAACTTGCCGCGCGGCTCGCGGAGGCGTGGGTCGAACCACCGACGTTGCCCGTCTTCCTCGACGACGTCGCCGAAGGCTGCCGCACCGACGACGGCGCCGTGGTCGCCCTCTGGCCGCACCCATAGGCATGGGCCCAGGACGGCATCGGGGCGGCTCGGGGCGGCTCGGGGTGGAGAAGCAGGCCGCCGGGCGGGTCCGGGGTCAGTCGCGGAGGTCGAAGGGGTCGGTGTGGGTGTCGTTGGCGGGTGTTGCGGAGGGGCGCCAGATGTCCTTCGCCTGGGCCACCTCGACCTTGGTGCCGGCGACCGGGAGTTCCGGCAGGACGGTGAGGTCGGCGAAGCCGTCGGCGTCCAGGCTGCTCAGCCGGGGGAGCGTTCCCGGCTGGGTGACGCGGACATCGGCGCCGGGGGCGGACGGTGCGGCCACGGTGAGCCGGTCCCCGTCGAGCCACGTCCACACCCGGTTGAGCACCATCGTGTCGGTGGAGCCGCCGGCTTCGTCGCCGACCGCGACCGCGGCGGGCGCGACCGCGACCATGAGGCTTCGCAGCGGCGGTCCGTCGGGGACGGGGCGGTCCGTGACCAGCGCGACCAGGACGGCGCCGCTCGGCAGGCGTACGGTCAGCAGCACGTTGCCGTGGCCGTTCGGTCCGCGGCCGTGGGCGACTTCCGTGACCGCGAGATCGCGGGACGGGAGGCCGAGGGGCAACTCCAGCCGTGCCGCGAGCCATTCGGTGACGGGAGCCGTGTCCGGCGTGAGCCCCGGGGGCAGGAAGCTGGGGTCGTTGAGGTCGTCGCTGTCCTCCGACACCGGTTGTTCGACGAGCGTCGCCCCGCCGCGCAGGAGGGTGATGCGGGCGGCGACGGCGCGTCCGGGGGCGGGCGCGAGCACCACGCCGTCGTCGGCGCCGACGCCGACCCAGGTCCGGGGCGCCCGGCCGCGTGCGTCGAACTGCGGGTGCCAGGAGACCTTCGCGCTGTCCGCACCGGGGACGGACAGGGCGAACAGCCACCAGCCGCCCGGGGTTTCGATCAGCCGTGACAGCGTCATGTCGGCGTCCAGCATCTCGCCCACGTTGCCGACGATCCCGAGGTCGGCGATCGGCGCGCCCGTCGGACCCGCCCACACCACGACGTTCGCGCCCGCGGAAGCGCCCGGCCTGTTCACCGTGGCGCCGACCACGACGATGCGGCCGGCCGGGGTGTCGGCCGCGTACCAGACGGTCACGTCGAGCGAGGCGGCGTCGTCGGGCGAACGCAGAACTCCCTTGCCCGTCGCGGCATCCGCGATCAGGCGGGCCCGCGCCGCGTCCAGCACGGCGGGGTCGCCGCGCAGCGAACCCCGGGTCGGCCAGCGCATCGCGGACCGTACGGCGTCCGCGTCGGGCTGCCCGGTCGTCGGATCGGGCCGGGGCGGACCGGCCGCCGTCGGTGCGGCGGTCGGCATGTCCGGCGGTACCGTCGCGGCCGGGGGAGGGACAGGCGGCCCGGGAGTGAACCGGGGCGCCACGTCGGACGGGTACGGCAACGGCTTCGCGGGTGCCTGCCCCTCCGTGTCCGACCACGCCGCGACCGCGCCCGCCGCGACCACGGTCGCGGTCACGCACGCCACACTCGCCAGCACCAGGCGCCGCCGCCTGCGCTCCAGCCGCGCGCTCTCCCGCTTGATCGCCGCCAACGGGGCTTCCCCGAAAGCCACTTCGTCGGCCCGATCGGACAGCGCCGCGGACAGCCGCCCTTCGGTCTCCCGGTTCATGGCAGCTCCGCATCCGGTCGGTGGGCCGCCCGCGGTGCTGCGCCGTGGGGCCGACCCGCGTCGTACGTCTCGCCGAGCAGGCCGCGCAGCCGCGCAAGGCCCTGCGAGGTGTGGCTCTTGACGGTGCCGACCGCGCATTCCAGCGCGTCGGCGGTCTCGCGTTCGCTCAGGTGCTCGTAGAACCGCAGGACGAGCACGGCCCGCATGCGGGGTGGGAGGCTGCGCAGCGCGCGCCACAGTTCGTCGCGCTGGTCGACGCGGGCGTACCCGTCCTCCGCGACGCCGTCCGGCGGGTGCGCGCCGGCGACCTCGCGGCGGTGCTTGCGGGCGTGCCGGACGGCCAGATTGACGACGATGCGGTGGACGTACGCGTCGGGCGCGCCGCTCGCGCTGACCCGCTTCCAGTGGCGGTGCAGCCGCACGAACGCGCCCTGTGCGAGGTCCTCGGCGGTCGAGCGGTCGCCGCACACCAGGTAGGCGGTGCGTACGACAACCGGCCACCGCCGCGTCACGTACCCCGCGAAGTCGCCGTCCGGGGCCGGTGTGCCCTCGGCCCGCGCCGTGTCCGCCACGCCCGCCCCCTCAACCCTCACGGAGAAGACAGACCGAGCGTGGCGCAAAGGTTCAGCCGGGCCGGTCGATGTGACCGGCGTCACATGACACTTGGGCGGGATCCGCACATCGGCCGTTGCCCGGGGCGATGTGCGGATCCCGGCCCGCTGGTGCGTCGGGCCCCATCCCGCGGCCCCATCCCGCGGCCCTGTCCCGCGGCCCTGTCCCGCGGCCCTGTCCCGCAGCTCTATCCGGCGAGGCGCTTTGCGGCGCGTACGACCGCCGCGGCCAGCCGGTCGTTCTCCGGCGCGCCGCCCGACGGCGGGAAGTGGAAGCGCCGCCGGGTGTACCCGTACGCGACTCCGCTCGCCGGGTCCGCGAACGCCTGTGACCCCGCCGCCCCGCTGTGCCCGAACGCCGTGCCGCCCAGGAACGGGTAGCGCACGTACGACGTCTCGAACCCGAGCCCGAAGTGGTCCACCTCGCCGGTGACCAGGTCCGTGCCCGGCGTCCGCAGACGCGAGAACTCGGCGATCGTCTCCGGCCGCAGCAGCGGCTCCCGGCCGTCCACCCCGCCCACCGCCGCCGCGTAGAAGCGCGCCAGGCCCCGCGCGTTGGCGACGCCACCCACCGAGGCCGGGCCGAGCGCGCGGACGGAGCGCGTGTTCATGAAGGCCCCGAGGTCGGTGGGCGGAGTCGCGTGCAGGTTGAACGCCACCGCGAGCAGGCTGTCGCCCGGCAGCGGGTTCGCCGCGAATTGGGCGGCCACCTCGGGCGGCGGCGCCATCGGGCGTACCTCCTGGAAGCGGGCCTCCTGCTCATCCGGCAGCCCGATGTAGAAGTCGAGGCCGTAGGGCGCCCGTACGCGCTCCTCCCAGATGTCCTGGAGGGACCGCCCCGTCGCGCGCCGCACGACCTCGCCGGTGAGCGCACCGATGACGTAGGCGTGGTAGCCGTACCCCTTGCCGGGCTCCCAGAACGGCTTCTGCGCCGCCAGCCGCTCCGCCACGACGCGGTCGTCGGCGAGTTCGTCGGTGCTGAAGCCGCCGTCGACGTTGATGACCCCGGACCGGTGGGCGAGCAACTCACCCACCGTCAGGGCACCCTTGCCCTCGGCCGCGAACTCCGGCCAGTACGAGGCCACCGTGCGCGCCAGGTCGAGCGCACCCTCCTGCACGAGCATCGCGACCACCGTGTGCGCCGCGCCCTTGGCGTTGGAGAAGACCGGGTGCAGCGAGTCACCGCCCATGCCCTCGCCCGCCCAGAGGTCGACCACCAGGCGGTCGCCGATGTATGCGGCCAACTGCGAACCGGGCTCGTTGTACTCAGCGGCCACGAACTCCTCGAACTCGGTACGCACGTCCTCGAAGCCGTCGGCGACGGTGCCGTGCACCCGGCGGTCGTCCATCTGCGCCGGCTCCTGGGCCTGCTCCTGGGCCTGCTCCTGGGTGGACGTGTTCTCCTGCTGCGTGTCCTGCTGCATGTTCCCCTCCGGGGATCGGGCCCGACGGTGTGCCGGGCCGGTGCGACGTTCGGTTCTGCCTTCGTGTCTCGCCAACCGGAGTGCGCCCGTCACGGATTCCGAACGAAGGGGGTATCGCCGATCCCACCCACGCTGACCTGCACGGACGCCACATGGCGTGTGCGGCGACTAGCATCTGTGGCGACAACGGCAGTGGCGTGACAGCCGCGGCAACGGTGGGTGACGGCGGCAGTGGAAGGCACGGTGGCAGCGGTGGGTCCGGTGGTCCTCGGGATCGAGACGTCCTGCGACGAGACCGGCGTAGGCCTGGTCCGGGACGGCGTCGTCCTCGGTCAGGCCGTCGCGTCGAGCATGGACGAGCACGCGCGCTTCGGCGGCGTCGTGCCCGAGATCGCGGCACGCGCACACCTGCACTCGGTCACTCCGGTGGTCCGGGCCGCACTCGCCGACGCGGGCCTCACACTGGCCGACGTCGGCGCGGTCGCCGTCACCGCGGGCCCCGGGCTCGCGACGGCGCTCCAGGTCGGCGTCGCGGCGGCCAAGGCGTACGCGGTCGCACTCGACGTGCCGCTGTACGGCGTGCACCACCTCGCCGGCCACGTCGCCGCGGCGACGCTCGACGGCGAACCGCTGCCGAACCCGTCGGTGGTGCTCATCGTCTCCGGCGGCCACACCTCCCTCCTCTACGTCCGCGACCTGGCCGTCGACCCCATCGAGCACCTCGGCGACAGCGTGGACGACGCCGCGGGGGAGTGCTTCGACAAGGCCGCGCGCGTGCTCGGCCTGCCCTACCCGGGAGGCCCCAACGTCGACCGGGCCGCGCGCGAGGGCGACGCACGTGCGGTGCGGTTCCCGCGTCCGATGACCGGGCCGCGCGACGACCCGTTCGCGTTCTCCTTCTCCGGCCTCAAGACGGCCGCCGCCCGCTGGGTGGAGGGCGAGCGCCGGGCCGGACGCGAGCCCAACGTCGCCGACGCCGCGGCCTCGCTCCAGGAGGCGATCGCCGACGTGCTGACGCGCAAGGCGGTCGCGGCGTGCCGCGCCCGCGGCGTGGACACCCTCGTCGTGGTCGGCGGCGTCGCGGCGAACTCACGGGTGCGGGCCCTGGCCGAGGAGCGCTGCGCGGACGCGGGTATCACCCTGCGGGTCCCGCCGCTCCGGCTGTGCACCGACAACGGCGCGATGACGGCCGCCGTGGGCGACCTGCTGATCCGCGCGGGCCGTCCGGCGGCTTCCCTCGACCTGACCATCGACCCGTCCGCGCCGCTGGTGGACGCCCTGTTGCAGCCGCGTCCGGCCGAACTGGCCACGGACCTCTGAGCGTACGGACCTCTGAGCGTACGGACCTCTGCGCGTACGGACTGCTGCGCGTACGGACCACACAGACGGACGGGGGCGATCGGAATGCGGGCGGACTGGAAGCCGGACCGCGCGTTCAGGCGCTTCGTCAGCAGCGCGCACGGCGCCGCGGGACGTGCCTGGCTCGCCGAACTGCCCGCGCTGGTCGAGGCGTACGCGGCACGCCGCTCCCTCGCGGTCGGCGACCCCTACCCGCTGTCCTACAACTTCGTCGTCCCGGTGGACGGACCGGAGGGCGCGGCCGTCCTGAAGATCGCCCCGCCCGGCACCGACCACCTCGTCCGGGAGGCAGCCGTCCTGCGCGCCTGGGACGGCCAAGGCGCGGTACGCGTCCACGACTTCGACCCGGACCTCAACGCCTTCCTCATGGAGCGCGCCGAGCCCGGCACGCCGCTCGCCGACGACGTGACGGCGTCCGGTACGGCCGCGGCCGACGACGAGGCGACCGGCGTCCTGGCCGCCACCATGCGCGCCCTGTGGCGGCCCGCGCCCCCCGGGCTCGACGTCCCGGACATCGCCGGGCACGCCAAGCATTTCGCCTGGTACCGCGCCAAGTTCGGGGCGGACGGTCCGATCGGCGGCGGCATGGTGGACCGCGCCGCGGAACTGTTCGACGTACTTGTCGGGACGTCCGGAGCGCGCGTCCTGCTGCACGGCGACCTGCACCACGACAACGTGCTGCGCGCCGGCCGCGACGACGGCCCGGCGTGGCTGGCCATCGATCCGCACGGCGCGGTGGGCGACCCGGGCTTCGACACCGCGCAACTGCTTTGGAACCCGGGCGACTTCCTCGCGGGCTCGCTGGGCTGTACGGCGGGCCGCGTACTCGACGCGCGGCTGGACCGGCTCGCGGCGGACCTCGAAGGCACCGTCCCGGGCGCCGACCTCGGCCGCGACCGGCTCACCGCCTGGGCGTTCGTGAAGGCGGTCCTCTCGGAGGTCTGGATGGTCCAGGACTTCGGCCGCCCCGGCGACTCGGCGTTCACCGTCGCCCGACTCCTCGACCCCAAGGACGCGCCCGCATGACCACCCGGACCACCCGATACATCGCACTCCTGCGCGGCATCAACGTCGGCGGCCACAACAAGGTCCCGATGGCCGAACTCCGAGAGCTCCTGGCCGACATCGGCTACGCGGACGCCAAGACCCTGCTCCAGAGCGGCAACGCGGTCTTCACCGCCCCGACCACCCCGACGGCCGAGGTGGCCAAGGCGATCGAAGCCGCGCTGGCCGCCAAATACGGCACCGACATCGCCGTCATGGTGCGCACCGCCGAAGAGATCCGCGCCGTCGCCGCCGCGAACCCCCTGGACGTCGGCCACCCCTCGCAGTTCCTGGTCGTCTTCTACGCCGACCCCGTCGACCGCACCAAGCTCGAAGCCTTCGACGCAAGCGCCCACGCCCCCGAGGAAATGGCCCTGTCCGAACGCGAGATCTACTACAACTTCCCCAAAGGCATGCGCGACGCCAAGCTCCCCCTGCTGGTCGAACGCAAGCTAAAAGTACGAGGCACCGGCCGCAACTGGGCCACCGTAACCAAACTCCTCGCCCTCGCCGAAGACGAGTAAAGACGCCCCACAGTTTTCGGGGTGACTTGGACTCCAGCCAGTCGCCGGGAATGCATTTCCAATAGTAGTAGTCGACGCTCGCTGAGCGGCCTTTCGCGTGAGGGCGGGGGCGGTGCATGGCCGGCCGAGTGTCCGCTGGGCTGTGTCAGCGGAGGTCGGCGACGGCGTCACGCAGGTGAGTCCTGAGGAACGCCAAGAACTCCGTGAGGTTGCGGAAGGCGGCTCTGATGTCGGCTTCGTCCACGTCGAGGACGGGCCATGGGCCTGATGCGCCGCTCATCATGTACACGCGTTCGTCGGTGGTCATCGCGATCAGGTCGCCACCGCCGTTCGTGCCGAAGACGACGATGTCGCCCTCGACCGCTCCGACCGCCTTGGCGGGGTGCACCGTGCCGGCGCCCGCGAGCACGGATTCGACGGATTCGACGAAGAACCCGTAGTGCACGTCCGGGAGGCCGACCTCGGCCACGACGCCGTAGAACTCCGCAAGCGATTCGGGCAGCGGGGCTCCGGCCTGCACGATGGACGGGCGGGCCTGGCGGTCGACAAGTCTCACGTAGTTGTCGCCCGGCTCGAATCCGTGCCTCGCCTCGAAGTCACGCGTGAACTCCGCAGCGAGCTGCGCCATCTCCTCGGCCCACCCGATCATTTGCCCTGTTCTCCCGTGGTGCTCGCGAGGTCCCGCGCGGCGTCAATACCTGCGCCTACATGCACGCCGTCAGCCGGTGTCCCCGACAACACCGGCGGCATCCACCATGCCATTGAACACCTCAGGTCACCGTTGCCATCGGCGGCGGTGCCCGCGGCAGCGGCGTCGAGCATGCGGTGCATCAGGTCGTGCGGAAGGCCAACGGCTCGACGGCTCCGTCCGCATCGGAGACTCGCCCGGTCCGGCGCCCTCGCCGGAGCGGGCCCCGGCCGATCGGAGGGCTCTCCCATCCTCTTGTTTCTGAACATGTAATGTGTAGGAATGCAGATGAGTGAGGGTGTTGAGTGGGCGCTGCACTGCTGCTTGAACCTGACCTGGGCCGAGCCCGGGGAGGCGGTCACCGCCACCAAGCTGGCGGCGTTTTACGGCCTGCCCACCGCGTACCTGAACCGGCAGTTGCAGGCACTGGCCAGGGCGGGCATCGTCAGCTCGACGTCCGGCCCCCGCGGCGGATTCCGGCTCGCCCGGGACCCGGCAACGATCACCCTCCTCGACATCGTCACCGCGATCGAGGGCGGTCAGGAGGCGTTCCGCTGCCAGGAGATCATGCGGCAGGGACCCGGTGGCCGCGACAACGTGGACTACCGGAAGCACTGCCTGGTCTCGCAGGCGATGCGCCGCGCCGACCTGGCATGGCGGCGTGAGCTGGCCGCGCAGACCATCGCGGACATCAAGATCGCGGTCGAGGGCTCGCATCCGGGCACCCCGAAGACGGTACGCAACCGCCTGGCCAAGCCTGTGAGGTGAATCCTCGCGGCAGCTTCTGTCCGCGCTCTCGCATCTCTCTATTCTGAATATTCAGAGTGCACAATATGGAGGAATCTGATGACGACGCAGGTACGGATGGAGAGCATCTACCGGGCCGCAGGCGGCGGTTACCAGGCGCTGTCGGCGATGGAGGAGTTCCTGCGCGGCAGTTCCGCGCCGGACGACGTCCTCGAACTGGTCCGGTTGCGGGTCAGCCAGATCAACGGCTGCTCGGTGTGCGTCGACTTGCACTCCCACCGTGCCTCGGCGGCGGGGGAGTCGAACGAACGGCTTTGGGCGGTCTCGGCCTGGCGCGACACCCCGTTCTTCACCGATCGGGAACGCGCCGCACTCGCGTTGGCGGAGGCCACGACCCGCATCGCCGACAACCCCGACGGCGTACCCGACGACGTCTGGCAGGAAGCCGCCCGGCAGTTCGACGAAGCTGCCTTGGCCGCGCTGGTGATGGCCATAGCCTCGGTCAACGCCTGGAACCGGGTCAACGTGGCGGCAAGGCTGCGGGCCGGCGCTCACCGCTGAGCCGGACGTACGCGCGGGCTCGCACGCCGCTCCGCGGGGCCGGCGGCACGCGCCGCCGTCGCGTCACGGCTGCCCCTCAGTTGTTTCGCCGTGGAGGTAGCGGCCGGGGGAGGTGCCTACGGTTCGGCGGAAGGCGGCGAGGAAGGCGCTGGGGGTGGCGTAACCGACGGCGTGCGCGACCCGGGACACGGGCAGGCCCTCCGCGAGGAGGGGGAGGGCCGCGCGCAGGCGTACGTGGGTGCGCCAGCGGTCGAAGCTCATGCCGGTGTCCTGTACGAACAGGCGGGTCAGCGTACGTCTGCTCACGCCCACCGCACGCGCATGCGCGTCGAGGCTCCGGGCGTCCGCGGGGTCGGCGAGCAGCGCGTCCGCCACTTCGCGCACCCGGTCGTCGACGGGGACCGGCACGTCGATGGGGGTCGAGGGCAGCGGGCGGAGCAGGTCCGGTACGACGGCTTCGGCCCGCAGGCGGGCGTCCTCGGCGAGGTCGCCGCGGTTGAGGTACGTGATGAGGTGGGCGAGCAGGCCGTCGACCGCGACGGGGGTCGGTTCGGTCCAGTCGACTGCACATTGCGCGGGGTCGATGTAGAGGCTCAACAGCACCGCGTCGCGGGTCGCGCCCGTTCGGTGCACGATGCCGGCGGGCACCCAGAGCGCCCGCGTGGGCGGCAGCACCCAGTACGCGTCCTCGACCGCGACACCCAGCACCCCGCTGCGGGTCCACGCCAACTGGTGGTGCGTGTGGCTGTGCGCGGCGATCCAGTCCCCGGACGTCAGCGGGAAGTTCCCGACGACGATGGCGCCCACGCCGGGCGGCACCGTGTCCGCGTTCACCGCGGCCAGCTCTCGGACGACCTCCATGTGCTCCAGGGTATGTCCTCAACGCGCTATTGCATGGCCCGGTAGCGGATCGCGGACATGGGGGTGCGGTGCCTAGCGTCGTCGTATGCCCATCGATCCTCCCGGCGCGACGGCCTCGTCCGGCGCGGCCGCACCGCCGGTTGCCCCGTCCGCTGCCCCGTCTATTGCCGCGTCCGTTGCCCAGACCGCTTCCGCCGAGCCCGGTGGACTTCCCGCCGCCGACCGCCGCACGGCGGCCCTCGCCGTGTTGTGTTTTGTGCAGTTCATGCTGGTCCTGGACGACACCGTGGTGAGCGTCGCGCTGCCGAGCATCCGCGGCGACCTCGGGTTCGGTACGGCGGGCCTCGCGTGGGTCGTCAACGCGTACTTCCTCTCCTTCGGCGGACTGCTGCTGCTCGGCGGCCGGATGGCCGACCTGCTGGGACGCCGCCGCGTGTTCCAGTGGGGCGTGGCGCTGTTCGGTGCGGCGAGCCTGCTGTGCGCGCTGGCCCAGGAACCGTGGCAGCTCGTGACCGGGCGCTTCGTGCAGGGCGCGGGTGCCGCGATCGCGAGTCCGGCGGCGCTGTCGCTCATCACCTGCCTGTTCCCCGGCCCCGAGGAGCGCGGCCGGGCGCTTGGCGTGTGGGGCGGGATCGCGGGGCTGGGCGGCACCATGGGCCTGGTGGTCTCGGGGGCGCTGACCGGCCTCGCGTCGTGGCGGTGGATCTTCCTGATCAACCTGCCGGTGGCCGCCGCGGCCCTGGTGCTGATGCCGCGCCTGGTTGCCGAGAGCCGTGCCCCCGACCCCGCACGGCGGCTGGACGTACCCGGTGCGGTCCTCGGGACCGGCGCGGTCGTGGCGCTGGTGTACGGCCTGCTCCAGACCGCCGAATCGGGTTGGGGCCACGCGGACTCCGTCGTGCCGCTGGTGCTCGCCGTGGTCCTGGCCGCGGCGTTCGTGGCGGTTGAGGCGCGTACGGCCGAACCACTCGTGCCTGCCTCCTTCTTGGCGGTCCGCAGCCGCCTCGTCGCCAACGGAGCGACGCTGCTGGTGTCCGCGTCGCTCTACGCGATGGCCTTCCTGCTGATGCTGCACCTGCAATCGGTACTGCACTACGAGCCGTTGACCGCCGGCTTGGCCTATCTGCCGTACGGCGCCGGGATCTTGACCGGGGTGTGGCTGTCCTCGCGCGTGGTCGCCGCGGTCGGGATGCGGTGGGCGCTGGTGGTGTCGCTGCTGACCACCGCGGCCGGCAACCTGCTGCTGGCCGGGATCGAGCCCGGTGACGGGTACGCCGCGGGCGTCCTGCCGGGACTTCTCGTCACGAGCCTGGGATGCGGACTCGCCCTGCCGGCCCTGGCGACGGCCGCACTCACCGACACCGACGAGCACGACGCGGGGGTGGGATCCGCCGTCTTCACCTCGATGCAACAGATAGGCGGGGCAATCGGATTGGCGACCCTGGTGGCCCTCGCCGCGCACCGCGCCGATGCCGTCCTGGCCGACGGGGGCGACCCGCAACGCGCCGCCACGGACGGCTTCTCGCTCGCCCTCCTGGTCGCCGCGGCCCTCCTGGTCCTCGCCGCCGCCCTCGCGGCCACGCTGCTGAAGGCCTCCCGCACCCCGCGCGACACCACGACGTGACGACGAAGCCCCCGACTTCCGTGCTGCGGACGGGAGTCGGGGGCCTGCATGTTGCCTGGGTCAGACGGTCGCAGTCTTGAGGGACGACGTCAGCGACGCCCACGACGACGCCGGGAAGGCGAGCAGGCCGCGGGCAACGTCCTTGCTGTCACGGACCGGGACTATGCCGGGGAAGCCCTCGGCCACCTCGACGCACTGCCCGCCATCGCCGTTGCTGTACGTGCTCTTGCGCCACGTCCGGGCGCTCAGGTCGGGGGAACCCATGACCGAAACTCCTCAATTGCAGTGGTGATCATCGCCGCCGATTCCCCGGGGGACAGGGCGTAGGCGCGAAGGTGATCGTATGTCTCCTGACGCGCCGCCACATCGTCCGGGTCTTCGATGAGTTGCCCGGAGTCACTGCCCTCCAAGTAGGCAACCGTCGACCGATCGGGCAGGGTCAGCAGCGTGAGCGACCCACCCAACGCCGGGTGCGCACCGCGGTTGTACGGCAGGACCTGAATCCTTGTGAACTTGCCTTCGACGAGCGGCAACAGCGCTTCGAGTTGGGCGACCATGACCGCACTGCCGCCGATCGGTCGGCGAATCACGGCTTCGTCCAGGATCACCCAGTACGACGGAGGCTCGTCTCCGTGCAGCCTCGCCTGGCGCGCAAGTCGACCGGCAACCAGGTCTTCGATCTCGTCATCACCCGCGCGCGGCTTGAAGGCCCGCAGCAGCGCACGCGCATAGTCGGCTGTCTGAAGCAGACCGGGAATCACGTGGGCCGCGTACTCGGCCAGGCGCTTTGCCTTCTCCTCGTGAGTCATGAACGCGGCGTACTTGTCCGGGTGGGCGTGCCCGTCCCGGCGCGCGGCGGGCCACAGGCGGAGGAAGTGCCCGTCGGTCTTGAAGAATGCGTCCAACAGCTCCGACAATCCGCGCGGTACGGGCTTCACCGCGCGTTCGATGTCGGACAAGTGCCCCTTGCTGTACCTCAGTTCGGTGGCGAGCGCGTCGAGCGTGAGCCCGGCCTCCAGCCGGTACCTGCGCAGCTCCGAACCGTACAGGCCCCGCCCGTGCGACGGATCGAGATCCTTCGGGCGAGCGCCCATGGGCAGTCTCCCTTCCGTTCGGCTCCGCTTGCTCTCGGCCGGCGCGCGGCGGTGCGATGTTTGTTCGGCGTTGCAGGCCCGAACATGACGCGCTCCTCATCGTATGCCGGATGCGCAACCGTCGAGATACACACGGTGAACAGCGTCAGGGATGCGACGGAAGGCACTAGTACATGCACACGCGTACGGGCGACGAGGCCGAGCCGGGCCGCATGGCCGACCAACTCCCGCTGCACCAGCGGTCGTCAGCCGATCATGTGCTCATCGTGTGGGCGGCCACCGAAGACGAGGCGCGGACGGCGGAGACGGCTGCGCGCGACTACGCCCGGCTGTTCCGGTACCGCGTGGCCGAGGCTGTGCGCACATGCGGCACGCGCATGCGCGAGGCCCGGCTATACCCGTACGCCGAAAGGCACTTCGCGCGCCGGGACATCCGCTACGGCAGCGCGTGGTGGCTCGTCCCGGCAAACGTGATCAGCCCGCCCGACCTCGCGCTCCTTCGCGAGGCCCCCACCGCGGATCAGCCCGACTCAGCCGCTCGCTCCATGAACTCCTTGATCACATCCGTCAAGGGGGCGAGAGCTTCGGCAGGCGGCTTTGCCGTGTCGATGCCGATCACCTCAATTGATCCGTACGCCCTCCCCGACGCGGCCACCTTCAGGGTCCTCCGTGTGGGACCCGACGCGTGTGGATGCACGATCACCGCCATGGGAGCAGATGCCGGCGTGTACCCGGCGATATACGTCAGCATCTGATGCAGGTCGCCGCTCTCGACCTTCTCTGTGTCGTAGAGCTTGTATTTGGCGTCGATCGGGAGGTAGTGGTGCCCGATGCCAGGAAGCGCCACCAGCGCATCTGGTCGGAACGGCTTGTGATTTCCCAGGTCTCCGCTGGTTCCTATATGGAGTTTCTCCGCCGTGGCGGAGGCGACAACCGTTCCTCCGAGCACTTGGGCGGCATCGTGGGCCATCCGACCGACAACTCGCTCCCAAAGTCCTGCCATCTTCAACAGCAGGGTTTCCGCATCCTGCCCTTCGTCCAGCAGCACGTCGCGTACGCCTCCCTTGCCGAGGAGGAGCGCGACCCAGGTATGGGCAGGGCGGTAGTGCGCGTTCACCCTCGTGTACGCGGCAGTGGTCAGCACCCGGCCTGTGTCGAACCCGCGCGGGGGCGCGGGAAATGCACGGAGAACCTCGCTGATCTCACGGCGGAGAGCGGGCGCACGCCGCCCGAGATTTTCGACAGCCCTCTCCAGGCCGACCCGGCAGAGGATGTTCTCCCAGCCGGAATCCGCCCGGTCGAACGTGTCGACGTGCAAGTTGTCGACGGCACCGAACCCACGCGACACCTGCTGTGTCACGTTGAGGCGCCCGCGAAGCGCCGGTTCGACGGACTGGGTGGGTGTGTATTCGCGGCGAAGGCCGCGGGCGAGCAACTGCCGGCATTCGTTCAGCAGGGCCCGGGGCACCGGATCCTCGTAGCCGTCCTCGCCCGTCTGCCAACGGCGCGGAGCGGGCGGGAGGGACAGTGGCTCGCCCTTCCCATAGCACAGCCAATCGACGAGCCGGTCGCCCTCGATGGCGAACTTCGGCTTGATGACGAGCCGTACGCGTTCCAGCGAAAGGACGCCGACAATGCCCCCGGCCTTGAGCTCCCACGCGTCGGTGCCCACCGCACGCTTGGTGAGTTGGTGTCGGTTCAGCAGGTCCAGCTTGGCGTGGTCGGCCTCGGAGAGTTGCTCGCGAGGCAGGCGTACCGTTCGGTGCTCGTCGAAGTCGTACTGGACGCGATTGTCCCCGTGCAGCGGTTCAGGAGGCATTGGGGGCTTCTTCCCCGGCGATGAACTCCGTGGCCAGGGCTTGGACCAGGTCCTGCGGAGGACGCTGCGCCACCCGGCCGGTGCCGACGTCCACCAGCTCGCCCAGCAGGGCGCGCATCAACGTCCCCTGGCCCAAGCAGAGATCGTCGAGCAGCGGCACAATCCGGTGGTAGAAGGCAGCCGCGAAGTCCTCCTCCGCGGCGACGACGTTGTCGTTCCCGTCGAGAAGATAGGCGTGACCGATTCGGTGGTCGCCACCGAGTTCGCGTGCGATACGCGCGTTGAGGCCTTCGAGGAACTGGGTGAGGTCGAGTGGCCCGGCACTGCCTGCCACGACATCGGAGTCCGGCGTGACCTCGACGAACCCGAATCTGCGCCGAATTGCGCCGTCGATGTGGCCGATGCTGCGGTCGGCTGTGTTCATCGTGCCGATCACCAGCAGATTGTCCGGCACCGTGAGGGTGTTGCCGCTGGTGGGCAGCGTGACCGGGAACCCGCGCTTGCTCTTTTCCAGCACCGTCACCAGTTCGCCGAGAATCCGCGGCAGATCACCGCGGTTGATCTCGTCGATGATGAGGATCACGGTACGCTCCGGCGCCGCCGCGGCGGTCGCACAGAGGCGTTTGAACAGGCCGTCCTTGAGCGCGAGCCGCAGCCCGGCACCGTCGGAGGACGGGTCCGGCCGGAACCCCTCCACGAAGTCCTCGTAGCCGTAGGACGGGTGGAAGGTGATCAGGTGGGCGTCGGCGCGTCGTTCCGCAGCCTGTGAAAGCAATGCGGTGATCGCGTTGTTGCGTGCCTCGGACGGTGCGTCGATTGCCCCCGACTGCCCGGCAAGAGCCAGAGCGGCGCTGAAGGCGAGCCGGGTCTTCCCGGTACCTGGCGGACCGTACAGGATCACCTGGCCGCAACGCTCCAGCATGTCGACGACGTCGCGCACGACCTTGGAGGTGTCCTCGGCAACGTGGAAACGCGGCACGTGCGGTACAGGGGTGCTTGTGGCCGGGGCGCTCGCATCGGGAGCCACCGTGACAGCGTTGTCGGCAAGATTGCGAATGCGCCGCAGCAAGGCCGGAGGAACCTTCGCGAACGAGGACTGCCAGGCGTTCACCGGAGTTTTGAGATCCACCGCCGACGAGGTGTCCCACGCGACGGGCACAGTGTGCGCGTGGTCGTCGTGTTCGGCCTGGTACTCGTATCCGCCGGTGACCGTACCCAGGGCCAGCACGTGTGACTTGCCGCGGTTGGCGACGACGGTGTCTCCGCGTTCGAGGTCGCGGAAGGCCAGCAACTGGCGTGCGAGCCGCAGGTGGCCGCCTGACCTCTCGGGCCAGTGCTCATCGAGCGCGTCCCTGAGTTCGGTGTCGCTCTCGTACCGTCCGAGATCTCCTACTGCACCCCAGGACACGCGGATCACCCTGTCTGCGAGGCATTGCTCCCAGACCGCAGCCTGACGGCCGGGGGACAGCTTCCACACATCGCGCTGCGGCACCCGCGGATCGAACGTCTCGTACAGGAAGTGCATGACTTCGTGCGGACTCCAACCCGCGAAGGCCGCCGTACCGCTCACCTTGTCGAGGAGCCACCGATTCGCCTGCCAGGTCCGCATGCCGCGCAAGGCGGACGCGCTGCCGGGGTCCAGGATGTCCGCGAACCGCCTCAAGTGCTGTGCGGAGAAGATCGGTATGAACTCGTCGGGGAAGTAGAAGGTGAGGGCCTTCGTGACCAAGGCCTGCCCGTACGCGAGCGTCTCGAGATCGTCCAAAGCCTCGAAGTCACCTGCCGCGCAGGCTTCGAACGCGGACACGAAGTCGCTGCGGACTCTGAGCCAGGCCTTGTCGACACTGAAGGTCAGCAGCGGCGCAGGCAACCGCCACTCGCCGCTGTGGTGCCGGTAGATGATGTGCTTGGCAGCGCTGCCGCCGCGGATGCTTCCGAACGCGTCTGTGCCGTACTCCATGAGGCGGCAGAAGTTGCGTGGCCCTCCGGGGGCCGCGCCCAGCGCGTACTCCTCCAGGGTGAGATCGGTCCAGTCCCCCAAAGGGAAGGTCTCGTTGACCCGTTCGCGCTCGGTCGCGACTTCGGCGAGGTACCCGGATATCGAGCTTCGGTCGAACTGCGCGGCGAGGCCAACCAAGTCTTCTGTTCCAGTCACCGGAGAATCCTTGCACGTCATTGGGGGCAATCGCCGAAGAACGTTGGCACACAAGCATGTTCAGGAATCATCGTCGACTTCCCGGCTACGGAGCGAACGCCATCAGGGCCATGGCGGTCATCATTGCCGCTGAACAGGCCGATGTGACCGAGGAGTTCGCACGGCTTCCGGGGCGGGTCCCGGGGTCGGTCCCGGGGTCGGGGCCGACGCCGAGTGGGGTCGCGGCGGCGAGGGCGTGGCGGTGGTCGGAGGCGGCCAAGGCGAGGCGCGCCAGGGCCCAGACGGCGAGGACGCCGACGTACGGTCCCAGCCACCAGTCGGACGTCCCGGCGTGTGCGCCGCCGCCGGACGACTCGTGTGCCGCCCCGCCGTGCAGGGCCGGCATCAGGAGCGTGAGCACGCCCATCACGTACAGATCCAGTGCGACCGCCACGCGCGGGCGCGGCAAACCCGGTCCCGGACGGCCGAGCGCCCAGGCCGCCGCGCCGCCGAGGACGAGCATCCAGCCCGCCGGGCCGAGCGGGTCGTGCCGCGGCAGGACCATCGCCCCCATGGCCGCCCCCATCGCCAAGTGCGGGGCCCACGAGCGCACTTGGCCCCGCCGGTGGACGTACGCCCCGACCAGTCCTGCGACGACTCCGAGCGCGCCGGCGACCATCTGTGCGTCCATTCCGGTGTTCTTCCCCGGAAGTCCCTGAATTGCCCGTACCAGTGGGAGCGCGCGGAAGCCGGCAAATGCGCCCGTGCGCCCCCCCGTGGGGTGGTTCGTCGCCCGAACCACCGCACGGGGGCGTCAGCGACGGGCGAGAGAGCGGTCCAGGAGGACCATCGGGACGGTGGCAGCGGCAAGTCCCGCACCGATCCACGCGACGGACGTGACCCCGGCACCCGCGTCCAGCGCGACCCCGGCGAGCGCGGGCACGAGGCTGATGCCCAGTTGGAACGCGGAGACCGTGGTCGCCCCGGCCAACGTCGGCGCATCCGCGGCGATCGCGAACACCCGTCCGTAGATCGCCGGATTCAGCACGAACCCCGCAACTCCCAGCAGCAGCACGAGTGGTACGACGGCCCACACATGCCGCGCGAGCAGCGCAAGCAGCACCGAGGCGACGAGGATCCCGCCCGCCCCGATCAGGATCGCGTGGAAGGGCCGCCCGTCCGAGATGCGGCCGCCGACCGCGAGGCCGATGAACGCCCCCGCACCGAACAGCGCCAGTACGGCGGGGACCCACACCTCGGGGATGCCGGTCACGTCGGTCAGGAACGCCGCAAGGTAGTTGAAGGAGATCATGTATGCGGCCGTGCTGAGGATCGTGACGCCGTAGACCACCCACAGTTGCGGCCGCCGCAGCGTACCCAGTTCGCGCCGTACGCTCGGTTCCCCGTCGGCATGCGTCTCCGGCAGCGTGAACAGGACCGCGAGCGCGCCCGCGAGGGTCAGGGCGACCACGCCCCAGAATCCGCCCCGCCACCCGGTGAAGTAGCTGAGCAGCGCGCCGGCCGGGCCGCCCGCGATCATCGCGATTCCCAGTCCGCTGACCACGACCCCCGAGGCGCGGGCGGTGCGGTCCGGGGTGACGAGGCTGATCGCGGTCACTGCCGCCACCGCCCAGAATCCCGCGTAGGCCAGCCCGCTGACGAAGCGGCTGATCAGCAGAACGGCGTAGCTGTCCACGACGAGGCCGACCGCGACCGAGGCGGCGAAGAGCACTTGCGTGAGCACCAAGGTCGTACGCCGCGGCCAGTTCAGCGTCATGACGGCCAGCGGCGGGCCCCCGATGACGACGCCCGCCGCGAAGGCCGAGATCAGCGTGCCCGCGGACGACAGCGAGACGTCCAGGTCGTCGGCGACCGCGGGCAGCACCCCGGCGAGCAGGAACTCCGCGCTGCCCATGGCGAACAGGCTGAAGGCCAGCAGATAGACGCCCATCGGCATCCGCCCGCTCGATGCCTCAACTCGCGACCCAGTGCCGGGTGTTCCGTCTGTCGGCCGATCCCCGTCGGGGTGGTCGACCGCCACATTGCGGTGTGTCTCCATCACCCTCACCTCCGTGAGGACCATGGCAGCGCTGATGCTCGATCAGGAACTTTCGTTGCCGAAACCGGGACGTCCGACCCTGTGTCCGGCGGCCGGTCAACGCCAGCCGGGCGCAGTCCTTTTGCGTGGCGCCGGGCTCGGCTTTCGCCGGTCGCGGCGAGACTGCGTCAACTTCGGTTGACACGAGGCGGGTGTCAACTTAGATTGACAGGTATGAGCAACGCAACCGACCTGGCCACGAAGGCCGGGGATCGCGATCCACGTGTCGGGTTGCGGGCGGTCGCCGCGCTGCGGCGGCTGCTCGAACAACTGGAGGCCGTGCAGGTCCGCAGCGCCCGCAACCAGGGATGGTCGTGGCAGGAGATCGCCCAGGAACTCGGCGTCTCCCGCCAGGCCGTCCACAAGAAGCATGGGAGGCAGTGATGTTCGAGAGGTTCAGCCCGTCGCTGCGCAGCGTCGTGGGCAGTTCGCCCGAGTGGGCCGCGGAGACCGGCGGCGACCGCATCGGGGAGGAGGAAATGGCCCTTGCCCTGCTGGCGCATCAGGAGGGGCGGGCGGCGCGTGTGCTGCGGGATCTGGGCGTCGGAGCCGCCGAACGGGAGGAGATCGCGCGCCGGATGGCCGGCCGCCGACGCCGGGGCGGCTTCACGGACGCCGACGCCGAAGCCCTGGCCACCCTCGGCATCGACATCCACGAGGTCGTCGCGCGGGTGGAAGCCACCCACGGGGAAGGCAGCCTGACGGCGAGTCAACCCGGCGGCCCCGCGACCCGCACGGCGACGCGCACCGCGACGCGCGTACGGCACCGCATGACCCCGGGCGCCAAGCAGGTCCTGGAGCGTGCCCTGCGGGACGCCGTCGACCGGCGGGAACGGGTCGTGGGCACCGAACACTTGCTGTTGTCGATGGTGTCGCTGCCGGGAACGGTCGCCGACACGCTCGCCGGCTTCGGCGTGACCCGCGAGGCGGTCTGGCGGCAACTCGCGGCGCAGGGCTCCTGAGCGGAGTCGCGGGCGACGGCGGTCAGCCGCAGCCCGGCGCGGGGAGCGGCGGTCGGCACGGGACAGCGCCGGTCAGCACCCTTCGACGCCGGTCAGCGGCGGCCGGGGCGTACCAGCCCGGTCTCGTACGCGAACACGACCAACTGTGCGCGGTCCCGCACCGCGAGCTTGACCATCGCCCGGCTGACGTGCGTCTTCGCGGTCAGCGGGCTCACCACCAGGTGCTCGGCGATCTCCTCGTTGGACAGCCCCTGGCCCACCAGGCCGACGACCTCGCGCTCGCGCGTCGTGAGGAGTTCGAGGTCCGGCACCTCGGCCGGGGCGGTGGCCTGCGCCGTGTACTCCTCGATGAGGCGGCGGGTCACACCGGGGGAGAGGAGGGCGTCGCCCTCCGCCACGGACCGTACGCCGCGCAGCAGTTCGGCAGGCTCGGTGTCCTTGACCAGGAACCCGCTCGCGCCGTTGCGCAGCGCCTCGAAGACGTACTCGTCGAGGTCGAAGGTGGTCAGGATGACGATCCGGGTGTCCGCGAGCGCCGGGTCCGCGGTGATGTGCCGGGTCGCCTCCAGGCCGTCGCCGCCCGGCATGCGGATGTCCATGAGCACGACGTCGGGCCGGTGTTCGCGTACCGCGGCCAGCGCCGTGGCGCCGTCGCCGGCCTCGGCGACCACGGTCATGTCCGGCTGGGCGTCGAGCAGGGCCCGGAACCCGGCACGGACCAGCGCCTGGTCGTCGGCGAGCACCAACCTGATCACGCGTCGTCCCCTTCGGTGCGGTGGCTGCCGTCGGTCCCGGGGTCCGGGGCGGCGGCGGAGTCGCCCCCATCTTGTCCGGCCAGCGGCAGGAGAGCCACCACCTGGTATCCGCCGCCGGGCCGCGCGCCGCAGGTGAGGGTTCCGCCGAGGGCCGTCGCACGCTCGCGCATGTTGCGCAGGCCGTGGCCCCCGCCGGGGGCGGGCGACGGCGCCGACAGCGACGACGGCGACGCGGCGACTCCGCGCCCGTCGTCCTCGACCGCCACCCGCAGCGCTTCGCCGTCGGGCGTGCGGTCGAGGGTGAGGCGCACGGTGACGAGCGACGCGCCCGAGTGCCGTACCGCGTTGGTGACGGACTCCTGCACGATGCGGTACGCCGCGAGCCCCACCGGCCCCGGCAGCGCCCGCACGGCGTCGTCCCGCTCCAGGCGCACCGCCAGATGCGCCGTCGATGCGCGGGTCACCAGGTCGTCGAGGTCGGCGAGTCCGGCGGTCGGGGTACGCGGGGCAGCTTCGCCCTCGCCCTTGAGGATCGCGAGGACCCCGCGCAGTTCGCCCAGTGCCTCGCGGCTGGCCTGCTTGACGGCGGTGAGCGCGGTCCGGGCCTGTTCCGGGTTGGCGTCCATCAACTCCAGGCCCACCGAGGCCTGAACGTTCATGAGCGAGATGTGGTGCGCGAGCACGTCGTGCAACTCTCGTGCGATGCGCAGGCGTTCCTCGCCGGCGCGGGCGCGCTCGGCCTCCTCCAGGGCGGCCTGCTCCTCGGCCTCGCGGCGGCGTTCCGCCGCGACGTACGCCCGCCGCACCCGCACCACCTCGCTGAACGCCGCCAGCACCAGCAGCCACGCCGCGACGCCGCCCGCATACGCCAGGTCGGGAAGCTCGTTGTCGCGGATCAGCGGACCCAGCCAGCCCATCGTCAGGTACCCCACGAGGAGTACCGAGTACGAGACGGCCCGGTGGCCCGTGGTCATCGCGGTGAACAGCGCCACGATGAGCGACAGGAACACCGGTCCGGGCGGGTACTCGCGGATCGTGTAGACGAGCGGCGGCAGGAGCGAGGCGACCAGCACCTGGACCGGGTAGCGGCGGCGTACCAGGAGCAGCAGCGGGCCGATCACGACCAGCACGACCGCCAGCGGGTCGAGGTCGCGCAGCCCCGGTTCGTCGCGCTGGTTGTGCGCGGCGGCGAAGGTGCCGCCGATCTGGAACGCGCCGAGGACGAGCGTGATGAGCACGTCGCGTGGGATGCGGCCGAACGGTGCGGGCAGGGGCGGGCCGAACAGCGGCGGGGGCGCCGCCTGGGGACCGGTGCCGGCGGTGGAGGGGATCACCGCTTCAGGGTAGGCCGCCCGTACCGCCCGAAACGTCCCCTGACCGGCGACGTCGCGGCGTCTCCCGGCGGCGCAGCGGGGCGCGCGGCACTGCTCCCGGGGGAGTAGGCGCCGGTACCGCAGGCACCCTCCGGCGACTCCCGGGGGATGCGTGGGGGTCACTCCCGGCGAGGGACGTCACGGCGCTGTCCGGTGAGGAGGCTTGAGGCAGTTGCACAGCACTCCCCAGGTACCTCCCAAGCACCCCCCAAGCACACCCCCCCCAGGCACCCCCAAGGCAGCCGCACGGGGCCGCCCACACTCCCTCTCGCCGAACCCGGAGTCCACCATGTCCAGTTCGTCCCCCGCATTCCCCGCGCCCGACGCGGAGCCCGGTCGGTACGCGGCCTGCACGGTGCACGCGGTCCGCGCCTACGGCACCGGCGACACCGAGGTACGCGCCCTCGACGACGTCACCGTCGGATTCCCGCGCGGCCGGTTCACCGCCGTGATGGGCCCGTCCGGCTCCGGCAAGTCGACGCTGCTGCACTGCCTCGCCGGCCTCGACACCCTGACTGGCGGCCAGGTCATGCTGGGCGACACCGACCTCGGCACGCTCTCCGACAAGCAGCTCACCCGGCTGCGGCGCGACCGCATCGGCTTCGTCTTCCAGGCGTTCAACCTGCTGCCCACGCTGACCGCGGGGGAGAACGTGACCCTCCCGGCCGCCCTGGCCGGCACCCGTCTCGACCCCGAGTGGGTGGAGCGCGTCGTCGGCGCGGTGGGCCTCGGGGACCGCCTGGGCCACCGGCCCGGCGAGCTGTCCGGCGGCCAGCAGCAGCGCGTCGCGGTGGCCCGCGCACTGGCCACCCGGCCCGAGCTGATCCTCGCGGACGAGCCGACCGGCAACCTCGACTCGCGCAGCGGGGCCGAGGTGCTCGGGCTGCTGCGCGAGGCCGTCGACTCGCTCGGTCAGACGGTCCTGATGGTCACGCACGACCCGGTCGCCGCGGGCTACGCCGACACCGTCGTGTTCCTGGCGGACGGCCGGATCGCCGACCGCATGGAGTCCCCCACGCCGCAGGCGGTCCTGGACCGCCTGAAGGCGTTCGACCTGCCGAAGGCCGGTGTGTCCCTGTGAACCCGAGCAGCCCCTCGAAGACTCCTTCGAACACGCCTCCGAACCCGCGCCGGAACACGCCTCCACACCCGACGGGTTCGCCGCCCGGCGTCCGGCTCGGCAGCGTGGGCATCGGCCGCCTGGCGGTACGCAACCTCGTCGCGTACAAGCGCCGCGTCGCCGGCCTCGTCCTCGCGGTCGTGCTCGGCACGGCGTTCCTGTCCGGCGCGCTGATCCTGTCCGACACCGTCAAGTCCTCGATCACCGGCCTCATCCGCGACAACGGCGCCGGCACGGACGTCGTCGTCCGCAACGCGACCGACGTCACCGACGAACCCGGCACGACCCGGGCGGCGATCCCCGGCGGCACGGCCGACCTGGTACGCGGCGTCCCCGGCGTCGCGGCGGCCGAACCCGTCGTCGTCGGCTACGGGCAACTCGTCGGCAAGGACGGCGACATGCTGACCGGCAACGGCCCGCGCATCGCCGGGAACTGGGTCGGCGACCCCTCCCTCAACCCCTACACGCTCGCCGAGGGACGCGCCCCGCAGGCGCCCGACGAGGTCGTCGTCGACCGGGCCTCCGCCAAGCAGGGCGACCTCGAACCCGGCGACCGCATCACGGTTCTGACGCCGTCTCCGGTCCCGGTCACGGTGGTCGGCGTGGCGAGGTTCGGCGACGCCGACGCGTTCGGCGGCTCCTCGTACACCGGGTTCACCCTCGAAGGCGCGCTGGCCCACGTGGCGCGCGACCCCGGGCAGATCAGCTCGGTGTCCGTACGCCTCGACGAAGGCACCGACCAGGAGGCCGCGGCCGCCGCCATCCAGCGGGTCCTGCCGCCGGGTGTGCAGGCCCTGCCCGGCTCGGACGCGACGCAGGAGCAGGTCGACGCCGTCTCCTCCGGATTCCTGGACATCTTCCGGACGTTCCTGTCGGCCTTCGCCGCCATCGCCCTGGTGGTCGCGGCGTTCTCCATCAACCACACGTTCTCGGTGGTGACGGCGCAGCGCATGCGCGAGGCGGCCCTGCTGCGCGCGCTGGGGGCGTCCCGGCGGCAGATCCGGGCGCAGGCCATCGGCGAGGCGGCGCTGATCGGCGTGGTCGCGTCGGTCGTCGGCCTGATGGCGGGCCTCGGGCTCGCGGCCGGGCTGAAGGCGATGTTCGCGGCGTTCGGGTTCGCGTTCCCGGTGGACGGCCTGGTGTTCCGCGCCGAGACGGCGATGATCGTGCTGCCGGTCGGCATCGTGGTGACGATCCTGTCGGCGCTGGTACCGGCCGTGCGCGGGTCGCGGGTGCCGCCGATCGCGGCGCTGCGCACGTCCGCGGCCGAGTCCGCGGGCGTCCCGGCGCTGCGTACCGCGGCCGGTGCCGTCCTGACGGCGGCCGGGATCACCCTGACGGTCCTCGCCGACGGCGTGTGGCTGCTGGCCGCCGCGGCACTCGCGTCCCTTGCGGGTGTGCTCCTGGTGGCCCCGGTCGTGGTGCGCGCCGTGGGTGGCGCCATCACCGCGCCGTTCCGGCGGCTGGGGGCGGGACCCATGCTGGCGCGCGGCAACGTGCTGCGCAGCCCGCGCCGTACGGCGGGCGCCGCCACGGCGATGGTCGTCGGCATCGCGGTCGTGACCGTCTTCGCGGTCTTCGCGGCGTCGCTGAAGGACGGCGCGGCGGCCGAGACCCGCGACACGCTCGCGGGTGAGGTCGTGATCGGCGGGTCGTCGCCCGCGGGGTGGGCCGGCGGCGGACACAGCCCCGAACTGACCCGTCAGGCGGGCGAACTGACCGGCGTCGAGACCGCCGTCGGCATGCAGCAGGGCAACGCGCTGCTGGACGGTTCGAGCAAGACGATCGTGGCGGCCGACACCGCCCGACTCGACGCGGCACTCGACCTCGGCCTCGACTCCGGTACGGCCACCGGCCTCGGCACCGGCGGGATCGCGGTGTCGCAGCCGAAGGCCGAGGACGCCGGATGGGAGGTCGGCTCGCCGGTCGAGATCACCTACCCCGACGGTGCCCGCGCGACGCTCACGGTGTCCGGCATCTACGACCGCACCACGATCGTCGGCGACTACCTGATCGACCGTCAGGCGTGGTCCCCGCATGCGGTGACCGACGTCGACGCGCTGACCGTGCTGGCGGTGTCGTCCGGCACGTCGCCGACGGACGTGCGGGCGGCGGTCGAGAAGCTGGCGGTGCAGTACGGCAATCCGCCGGTGGAGGACCGGGACGGCTACGTCGACGCGTCCATGTCGATGGTCGACCAGTTCGTGACCGTCGTGTACGTGCTGCTCGCCCTGGCCCTGCTGATCGCCCTCGGCGGCATCGCCAACACGCTGTCCCTCGCGGCCCACGAACGCCGCCGCGAACTGGGCCTGCTGCGCGCGGTCGGCGCGGAGCGCGGCCAGGTACGCGCCTCGCTCCGCTGGGAGTCCGCGTACGTCGCCGCGCTCGGTGCGCTCACCGGGCTGGTCCTGGGGGCGTTCCTCTCCTGGGCGGCGGTCTCGGTCCTCTCCGGGGACCAGGAACTCCCGTACGTGCTCCCGCCCGTGCAACTGGCCATCCTGTTCGCCGCGGGGACTGCGGGAGGCCTCCTCGCGGGAACGCGTCCCGCGGCCCGGGCCGCGAAGATGAACATCCTCAGCGCCATCTCCGCCGAGTAGTCGCGGCCTGCGCGTCCGAACAGCTCGAGCAAGGCGAGCGACGCGAAGTACCCGGACAACCCGAAGAACCCGAAGAACCCGAACTACCCGAACTACCCCCGGCACCCCGCGAGCGGCTCGACCGGCCGCCCGCGGGGTGCCGGCGCTATTGGCGGCTCAGCGTGCGCGTGACCCCGGCGGCGATCGTGGTGGCGAAGAGCCAGCCCGACGCGATGAGCAGGTACGCGTACCACTGGTGCCATCCGTGCGGATTGAACGCCCCTTGCTGCCCGAAGTCGACGACGGGGAGCAGCAGATCGACGGTGTACACGAAGGCGTTGAAGTCCGGAGCCTCGTCGGCGTTCACGGCACGCGGCCGACTCACGCCGAACGAGAGGGCGCCGACAAGCAGGAGGACCAGGAGCCACGCGGCGGCACGTCCGGGGCGGAACCCGTAACCGACCGTTGCGTCCTGGACGTAGCCCCATGCGCGGACGTGGCGCGGCAGACTCCGACGCAGTCGGCGCAGTTTGGCGAGTTGCACCGCACGCGCGGCGTCGTCGTCGCCGGCCGCGCGGTACGCGAGCGCCAACTGTTCGAACGTATGCGGCAGATACCTGCCGCCGTCACGGTCCAAGAGCGGCAGTCGTTGCCCGGCCGGAAGATGCGGCGCGAGCATCCGGTACTTCAGGTCGTCGATGGAGACCTGCTCGGGCCACACGGTCGGCAGCGCGTGGAGCACGTCGAGTTGCGCGCGGTTCAGGTCCGCCGACCCCTGGATCGGAACGGCTTCGGCGAGCCACAGTTCGCCCACCACCGAAGTTGCCACGTTCAAGGCCATGCCTTCGGGGTTGGAAAGCCGGGCGTGCCCGAGATCCAGGCGGCGGGGGATCCTGGCACCGCTCAGATTGACCTCGCCGTCGGCGAGGAGGCGTACGGCACGCAGGTCTGTGCCCACGGACAACGCCTCGGCGCGCATGGCCACACCGCCGGGGTCGTGCAGACTCGCGGCTTCGAGGTTCACCTGCCCCCTGACCGTGGCCGCGTCGAGCCGTACCTGCCCGTACGCGACGAGGTTCTCGGCCCACACGTCGGTGCCGATCTCGGCATGGTTCAGTTGGAGGATCGGCTCGTGGAGGTTCTCGGCGTCCAAGGGGTCTCCCAGACACGCGTTGTCGAGGAAGACCGCACCCGCGACCGCCGAGCCTTGCAGGAGCACCGGTCCGGATACCTGGCAACCGGTCAGCCGAAGTACCCCGTCGACGCGGAGAGTTGCCGCGCTCAGTCCCGGCAGCACCGAATTGCTGAGGACGAGCGCGCGGATCTGTGCGCCGTAGAGCTGCGGTGCGTGTTCGAAGTGACAGGACCGCAGGCGGACGGCTTGGTCGACGGTTCCGTACGCGAGGTTCAGCCGACCGGTGATGCGGGCGCCGGCCAGCTTGAGCCCGGATATCTCGCCTTCCTGCGCCGGGGCTTCGACGAGCAGCGCGCGCAGTACGGCGGCACGCACCGTCCGCTCGGGGCCCCAGGACGCTCCGTCCTGCGCGCGGTCGCCGTCGCCGCTGCGGAAGTCGACTCCCTCGCCGCGGCCGAAGGCCTGCCAAACACGCTGCTCCGCCGGGGTCAGGTCGTCGATTCCCATCGGCGGGATGGTGTCGGCGTCGTTCCGCGGTGTCAACCTGCGGCGTGGTCGGCGCCTGCGGGTGCGATCGGGTGCAAGATCGTGAAAGCGCGCGTGGTCACGGGCGGGATCGATGTGAGAGGTGGGTTCTTGATGGTGTCTCAGGTGCAGGGCGGCGAGGTTCCGGAGGGTGTGAAGGACTTCGTGCGCGGGCAGGCGGGGGCCGCGGTCGCCGCCGGGGCGGTGATCCTGGACGGGCGCGGGCGGGTTGTGGTGGTCAATCCCTCGTACAAGGAGGGCTGGGAGCTGCCCGGTGGGATGGCGGAGGAGGGGGAGGACCCGTACGCGGCTGCCCGGCGCGAGGTGCTGGAGGAGATCGGCCTCGACCTGGACCTCGGGCGCCTGCTCGTCTGCGACGTCACCTCGCCGTCGGTGTACGGGCGCGTCCTGCTGCATTTCGTGTTCGACGCACCGGTGCTGACCGATGATCAGGTACGCGACCTGCGTGCGGTCGACCCGGAGCTGATCGGTGCCGCGGCCCTACCGGCGGAGGAGGCGCTGGCGGCGCTGCGCGGACGGGTGTCGCACCGCGTGGGGGTGGCGTTGCGGATGCGCGAGAGCGGGGAGTGCGCGTACCTGGTGGACGGGGTCGCTGTGGGCGGCCCGGGCTGACCGTTCTTCCGGTGCGCGGTGCGCGGTGCGCGGCGTCCCGGGCTGGGCGCCCGGAACGCGGCGACGCCGCCGGGGTGGTCGGGCCCGGCGGCGTCGTGGTGGTCGGCGGCTCGCTGAAGTTGCTCAAGCTGCTCAGGTTGTTCAGGCTGCTCAGGTGGTGAGCGCGGCCTCGATCTCCAGCTCGATGCGGACCTTGTCGGCCAGCGCGAGGGAGCCGTTGGGCAGGGTCATGACCGTGCCGACGCCGAAGTCGCTGCGCAGGATCTCGGTCACCGCGCTGAAGCCGCCCTTCTCGGCCCCGCTCTGCGGGTCGGTGACGGTGCCGTTGTAGGTGAGCTTGAGCTCGACCTGCTTGGTCGCGCCCTTGAGCGTCAGCTCGCCCTTGACGACGTAGTCCGCGTCCGTGTCCTGGACGACGCCGGTCGAGGTGAAGACCGCGGTGGGGTGGGCCGCCGCGTCGAAGAAGTCCGGGCTGAGCAGGTGGCCGTCGCGGGCCTCGTTGAGGGTGTTGAGCGACGCTATGGAGATCTCGGCGCGCACCTCGGAGGTCAGCGGGTCGTCGCCGACGGTGATGTGCCCCGAGAACTCCGCGAAGGCGCCGCGCGCCCCGGCGAGGGCGAGGTGGCGTACCGAGAACGTCACGGCCGAGTGCACCGGGTCGATCACCCAGGTGCCGGACGCGAGCTCGGGACGCAGAGGTGCCGTGGTCATGGGAACTCCCAGGAAATCGCGGAACGGTGGCGTGGGGGCATTGCCGGGGGTCCGCCCGCTGCGCCTAGGTCGTTGTTCATTCAACCAGTGCGTCGTTGCATGTTCAACCACCGATCCGCGCGGCGGAACCGCCGCCGCCCGCCCGCCGGGCCACCAGCGCGGCGCTGATGACCGGCAGGTCCGTGGTGCGTGCCGCGTTGAGCCCGGTGAGTTGGGCGATGCGGCGCAGGCGGTAGTCGATGGTGTTGGGATGCATGTGCAGGCGGGCGGCCGCCCTGCGGCGGCTGAGGCCGAGACGCAGGAAGACCTCCAGAGTCTCCAGCAATTCGGGGCGTCCGGCCAGGGGCTCCAGCAGTGCGGCGAGCCGTTCGCGGGCCTCGCCCGGGCGGCTCAGCTGGTAGTCGAGCAGCACGTCGGCGAGGCGGAAGAGCCCGGTGCCACGACCGGTACGGCGGACCAGTTCGACGACCTCGGCGGTCTGGCGTACGGCGTCCGGGACCCCGGCCGGTGCGGTGACCGCCCCGGCGGCGGTGATCTCGGCGCCCGCGGCCTTGGCCGTACGCTCGATCAGCGCGCACAGGTCCGACCAGGCCGGCGGCCGGTCCGAGACCGGGAGCAGGACCGTTCCGCCCGCCGCGTCGATCACGGCGAGCACGGGTTCGTCGGCGAAGCGCTCCAACTCGGCCTGCGCGCGACGCAGTTTGCGGCGCGCCGAGATCTTCGGGCTGCCGGTCGCGTCGCGCTCGTCCGGATGCGGTCCGATCACGAGGGTGAGCACGACGTAGTTCGGGGCCGGGCGCAGGCCGACGCGTTCGGCCAGGTCGTCCACCGGCTCCCCGGCGATGAGGGCGGCCATCAGCGAGCGCCGTCCGTGGTGCTCCTGGGTCTCCAGCGTGCGGCGCTCCTCCAGGTACGCCGCACTCACCGCGACCGTAACCTGCCGCAGCATGCGCAGCAGCAGGGCCAACGCCTCCTTGACGTCCGCCAGTTCCTCCGGCAGGGCGTCGGCGGAGATCTGCTCCCACGCGGCCAGCATCCCCACGTGGTACGCCCCGAGCACCGCGTCGAGCGGGATGCCCTCCTCGGCGCGCCGGGCGGCGGAGACGCGCTGCGCGGCGAGCTCGGCCTCGGTGGCGGGCCGCCGCTCGGCGAGGACGTGCGCCAGGATGCGCAGGTTGTGGTCGATGATCTCGGCGATCTCGCCGTGCACTTCCTCGCGGGGCAGCAGCCGGTACACGGGGAGTTCCTCGACGATGCGCCGCACCACGTGCCCGGTGAGACGCGCGGCGCGCCCTTCGAGCCACGGGCCCACGGCGCGCCCGCCGATGGTGAGCGGCAGCGGGGGGCGGGCCGGTGCGTCGGGATCGGGCGTCGGGCCGGGTGGTGGGCCGGGCATCGGGTCGGGCGTCGGGCCGGGCCGCGTCGCCGTCGGGTCCGGGGACTCCGCGGGGGAGTGGTGGGGTGCGGTTTCGGGGGTGACGGCCCGGCCGCGCGGGGCGGCGGGCTTGTGACGGGTCACAGGGCACCCCCGTTAAGTCTGCGTAACTTCCCAGGTGGCAACGCGTCGTGAGACCAGCAAGATGTCAGTGAACCATTGCCGCGCACTGCTGCGACAGCCCGCAAAGCGTGCCGCGGCGGGGGTGGGGGGTCCGGCGGCCGGTCGCGCCGTGACACGGCCCCGGGTCGTCCGCCGCGATCCGGGGCCTTCTGTCGTGGTGCCGACGGCCGTGAACGACGGTTGTGAACGACGACTGTGAACGACGGTCGTCAACGCGGGCCGTCGGCGGGGGCGTTCGTTCGGTGCGCGGTGTGTGCATGCCCTGTGTTGCGCGTCGATGTATGGCGTGTCCGTGCCCTGTCCGTGGAAGCCCCCCCAGGAGGTGGTCTGTTGAGGCCCCGAACCCGTGCCGTCGTCGCGCTCGCGGGCGCGTTGCTGCTGTCCGTGCCGGCCGGCCCGGCGCTCGCCCACGACGAGGGCGGGGACGGCCGCCCGGAGGCGCTGACCGCCGAGGAGCGCGCGGGCGCTCCCGAGTGCGATCCGATCGACCCGGCCGCGTGCATGCTGCCTTACCCGAACGACTGAGAGAGACAGGCAGGCCAGGGGCGTTTGACCTGCATACGAGCCGGGTTGGCTGGGGATTGAGAGCCCCGCAGGGACCCCTCAGGGACAATTTTCCTGGGGTCCGTCGTACCACGCGTCGAGCGCCGCTATCCCGCGCGTCCCAGCGCCGGGCATGAAGTGAGCGTAGTACTTCAGCGTGATGGCCGTGTTCGCGTGACCCAGCCACTTCGACACCGTCACCGGGTTCTCGCCCGCCTCCAGCAGCGTGCTCGCATAGGTGTGCCGGCAGGTGTGGAAGCCGAGTTCGCGACTCGGCTCCCACAGGGGCGGGGCCTTGCGGTTCGGCGGCGTCTTCCGGGGCTTCTTGCGCTCGACCTGGCTGATGAGTCCCGCGCGACCAAGCGTCGGCTTCCAGATGTGCGCGTTGAAGTAGTGCCGGTTCGGCGGATTGCTGTGCGGCGGCTGCGTCGTGGTGAGGAGTTCGGCGGTCACCAGCCGCGGCTCGTCGGCCTGCTCGTCGGGGGCGTCCAGGTCCAGCCACGGCAGCGTCACCTTCACCGGCGGGAACGCCTTCACGTGCGCGTCGATGCGCTTCTTCAGGGCGGCCGGGATAGGGATCTTGCGGGTCTTGTCGCCCTTGGGGAGCTTGAAGTACATCTTGCCTTTGATGATGATGATCTGCCGCTGGACGTGCAGTTCGCTGCCGGTGATGTCCTCGACGGCGACACCCAGAGCCTCACCTTGGCGTAGGCCGCAGCCGAGCCCCAGGTCCGGGAGGAGCTGGTACCGCGGCGGCGCCGAGTCGCGGACCGAGAAGGCGACATCCCGGGGCCATGCGCGTGCCAGGCGCTCGCCCTTGGGGGAGGGGCGCAGTTCGAGGTTGTCCCGGCATGGGTTCTTGGCGAGGCGGCCGGCCTTGACCGCGCTCGCGAACACCATCGACAACACGCCCCACGCCTGCTCTTGTGTGCTGGCCGACAGGTTCTTCCTGAGCTTTGCGACCCACTCCTTCAGGCGCTCGTGCCCGATGCTGTTGAGCGGGTACTTGCCGAGCAGCAGCAGGTGGACGATGCGTTCTTCCAGCGACGCGCGGTACGTGCCGCGGGCGGGATGGTGCGGCCACCAGTGCTCGTTGACGTAGTCCGCCAGCGTCATGTCTCCGGCGCGCGGATCGAACGTCTCGCCTTTGCGGGCTCCGTCGGAGTGCTTGTTGAGCCACGCCTTCGCGTCGTCGCTGCGGTGGAAGGATGCGTCGGCCATCCCGGGGATGCCCTTGACGCGGTAGCGCTTCCCCTTGCCCCACAGGGCGGTTCGCTTGCGTTTGCCGGTCTTCGGGTCAGGCTTCTTGTTGAGCCACTTGTCCTCGATGTACCCGGCCATGGTGGATTCCTCCGGGGCGGCGGGGTCGGGTCCGGATGGGCGACTGTAGCTGTTGTGCCCAAACGGTGGTACCCGCCCGGCCGTCCGTCACCCGATCGAAGTAAGGCCGGGTATTTCGAGGATCTCTCCGCACCAGCAGACCGCGTGGTCGGCGTCCGTCTGCTCAACCCCCTTGAGCATCAGGAATGCCTGAACGAGCTCCAGTGCCAAGTCTGCGGAGACGTGTGAACTGACTGCGATTTCAATGGAGTCGTGTCTGAAATCGATCGGCTTGCTTAGATCGAGTTCGGGCTCGACGACCACGACTGCGCACAAGGCTCCCCCAAGGTCAGGACGAAAGAGGCACCGCGGGCGCAGGCGCGGTCAGGCCAATGTACTCAGATCGGACAGGCATTCAAGCCGTACGGGTGGTAACCACCGAAGATCTGAGAAATCGTTACGCCTGATCACCAAGGGTAACTAATCGGCCATTGATGACTGTCCAGATCATCCGTGGCAACGGGGCCGCCGGAAACCGGAGTTGATCAGGATCGACGCTTGCGCTCCAGAAGCAGTCGCAAGTGCTCAAGTCCGAACACTCGGTCGTCCTCGTCCAGTTCCTCGTAGATGGCAACCAGCGTCTCGCGCTCGCCGGGAGTGAGTGCCGGGGGGACGTAGATGCCGGCGGCCTCGAAGACCTCCCGCACGGAGAGGCCGAGCGCGACCGCGACCTTGCGGAGGCTGTCCCGGTTGGGGCCCCTGCTGCCGCTGGCGCGTTTGCTGGTCATCCACGAGCTGATGGTCTGTTGGCTCACACCGGATCGCCGGGCGAGCTCGGACTGACTCCAGCCGAGTTCGTCCAGTCTCGACTGGATGAGGCGTCGCAGGGCTTCCACATCGGGAAGTGTGGCGCAGCTACTGCATGCGCTCAAGTGTGGTTTTCGAAGTTGTCCGAAGTTGTCAACCACATTCAAAGATGATCGGTGGGCTTCGGCAGATCATGCCACTTGAAACTCGCAGGTGAAACGCCTTGACACGTCACCACATTCGGGGCGAATGTAGTAGCTAGATCGAGGGGCGAAGCCTCCGATCAGGCACCGAATGTGGACGCTCGGCCACGGCCGAAGCCGCCCGCGTGACCGGATCTACCACACTCATCGGTAGGTGCCACTGGTGAATGTACTCGACCAGGAGGACACGTGAAGCCCTCGCAGGAGAACGGGCCGCCCGTCCCGCCGGGGCCGTACCTCACGACCGAGGAGTTCGCGGCGCTGGCGAAGGTCGAGCCCGCGACCGTGCGCACTTGGCGACACCGCGGCTACGGCCCGAACGGCTGGTTCCGGATGGGTCGCAAGGCCGTCGTCCCGGTCGGCCACGTCGAGGCATGGCTCCGTGCGCGGCAGTACAACCGCGCCGCCTGACGCAAACCGGCCGGCCCGAAGGCCGGCCGCAACCCACCCCTTCTGAGACAAGGAGTAGGTCTTGAGCACCATCATCCCTCAGCCCGCCGGGTCGTCGCCGTTCGACGCGATCCGCGAGGTCGACGCGAACGGCCGTGACTTCTGGTCCGCGCGTCGCCTCCAGCCCCTCATGGGCTACCGCAGGTGGGCCAACTTGCTGCCCGCGATCGAGCGTGCGAAGTCCGCTGCCCGCAATCAGGGCGCCTCGATCGAGGAGAACTTTCCGGGATCCCAGAAAGATGCAGGTCAGGCCGGTCCCGGTGCGCAGGACTACGAACTGTCCCGCTTCGCCGCGTACCTGGTGGCCATGAACGGCGACCCGAACAAGCCCGAAGTGGCCGCCGCACAGGCGTACTTCGCAGTTCAGACCCACCGCGCCGAGGTCGCCCAGATCCAGCCCGCCGCGCCCGCGCTCCCTGCGGACTACGAGGAAGCCCTCGTCGCTCTCCTCGGCAAGGTGCGGGACAACAAGGAGTTGACGGCGAAGGTCGCCGAGTTGGAGCCGGCCGCGCAGGCGTACGAGGTGCTGGCGTCGGCGAAGGGCGACTACTCGCTGCGGGATGCCGCGTACATCCTCAACCGCGACCCGGGGATTCAGACGGGCCAGAACCGGCTGATGGTGTCGATCCGCAAGTTCCAGATGGTCGGCCGCGGCGATGTCCCGTACGCCTCGCACCAGACGCATCTGACGCAGCGCGCCCAGTCCTACAAGGACCGCGAGTCGGGCGAGGAGCTGCTGGCCAAGCCCCAGTTGCGGATCACCGTCGCGGGTCTGCGCTACCTGCACAAGCGCCTCGGCGGCCAGGCCCCGCTGCGCTTCGACCAACTGCCGTTCGCCGAGGGCGACGCGGCATGACCGCCGAGCCGGTCCGCGCGGACGCAGACGAGAGGCGCGCGCGGATCTTCGCGCGGAAGTTCGCCGCGAAGTGGCGTGCGGACGAGCACACGGAAGAGCCGACGGACGAGGCGTTGCGTGCCGCGTTCGCGACGTGCGTGAGGCCGCCGAAGCCGGAGTACTACCCGCGCATTCGGACGGCGATCGCCACGTGGGACGACGACCCCGACAACCAGTGACCCCAACGGGCGCGGGCCGCCTGCATCCGCGAAGACCAGGCGACCCGCTGTGCCCACCACCACCCAGAGACCAAGCAAGCCAGAGAGAGGTGATGGACGTGAACGAGAGTACCCGCCCGGACCCGAAGGTCCAGATCAGCGCGCTGTCCGAGGTCGGCCGGCTGATGGTCGAGCACGACCTGCCCGCGGTGGACGTGCATGTCCGCGCGGACGGCGTGACCGTGGGCTTGGAGGCGTACGACCACGCACAGCACCACGGCGGTCCGGCGTCGGTCGGCGACATGCTCGCGATGTTCGAGGCGTGGGCGGCGGTTCTGGGCGCGGGCGAGTACGCCCGGCACGTCAGTACGACCCTGGGCGCGGATGGGGTGTGGCATCAGTCGGCGTCGTTCTGGGCGGACTTCGCGGGCAGGCGGTGGGGGTTCCACGGTGCGGCGGCGGTGCCGGTTCCGCTGGTACGCCGGTCGCCGCGGGTGCGTACGGCGGTGTCGGCATGACGCGCTTCGTGGAGATCCCGGCGGACGCGGTGTTCCGCACGGAGGACAGCGACCTGTCGCGCACGTACGTGGCGTCGACGCCGGGCCTGCCGGACATCCGGATCAAGGTGGCGCGGGGCGCGGTCCCGGCGCTGGAGGACTGCGTGGTGGGCCGTGTCGGTGCCCGGCCCGTACAGGCGTGGCTGCCGCCGCGGGTGCCGCACTTGGCGTGGGTGTCGAGGGAGCGGGGCCGGTATGTGTCCGGCCGGTGGGCGCTGGTGCTGGGTCCGCTCGCGCATGCGGGCGCGTTCGGCTGGTTCCTGACGGGCCCGGGTACGCCCGAGGGCGGCCTGCCGATGGGTGTGTGGTCGGCGGCCCCGCTGCGTGCGGCGGAGGCGTGGATCCACGAGCACCGCCGCATCCCGGAGCAGTTCCCGGGTGAGCGTGCGGCCCGCTGGATGCTGCGTGAAAGCGGTGTCAATCCCGACCTGCCCGACGTGGCGGACCCGGCGGGTGACTCGTGATGACCGGCGGTGCGGAGTTGCAGCAGGGCGAGACCCTGGCCGGCGATCTGCCGGATGAGCTGGCGACGAAGGCGATGCGGACGGTGGCGTCGTACGCGACGGACGCCGTCGACGCCCGGGACCTGCTGGAGATGTTGGGCCTGATCGACGCCCCTCCCACGCCGAATCCGACGACGGGTTGCGGCACTGCGCAGGGCTGGCGGCAGCACAAGTCCGGCGAGACGGAGCCGTGTCAGCCGTGCCTGGACGCGTGGGCCCGGTACCACCGCGAGCGCGGGGCGAGGGGTGAGGAGTGATGCCCGCCGCGTTCCCGCCGATGCACGGCGACCCGCTGCTGACCCGCCCGCTGTCCGCGTGGTCGGACCGGGATTGGGACGAGGTCGCGCACCTGTCCGAGCTGGCTGCCGCCTGCGAGGAGCGGGGCCGGTCGGAGGAGGCGCGCTACCTGGCTGCCGCTGCCGCGTTCCGCAGCAAGTCCACCACCACCATCCCTGCCGCGAGGAGCGCGACGTGACGACGACGATCCCCGACCCGCATGTCTACCCCGAGGTGTTCGCCGTGCTGGTCCAGCACGAGGGACGCGCGACGGTGATCGACGGCGCTGTGTTCGACTCCCGCGAGGTCGCCGACCGCGTGGCCGCGAACGTCGCCGAACTGCACCCGGACGTCAGGGTCGTGCGGCTGCCTGTGCTGTCCACGCCTGCCACGTGGCACGGCCTGCCCATCGTGGACCAGGTCGTCGTCACCGCCGCCCTCGGCAAGACGGTGGTCGGCGCCGCGTTGGCCACCTCGGTCGCCGAGGCTGCACGGTGCGACAACTGCCACGGTCCCGGGCCGCTGGTCCCGCACGTGCACGGGATGCGCGTGTGCCAGAAGTGCTTCCCGGAGCCGGACGCGTTCGCCTCCGCTGCCGAGTCCGCGCGTGCCGCCGCCGAGACGGGCGGTGCGGGCCGTGGCTGACGACGCGTACGAGCCGGACACGTCGACGCCGGGCCTGACCGTGGCCTGGTTCGACAAGCACGAAAGCTTCGGGATCCTGCACGCCCCGTCTCGCCTGGCCATCGCCAAGGGCTGGGGGCACCGCGAGGACGCCATCACAACTGCGGATCACCTGGACGGGATGCTGCCGTGGGCCGCGACCGCCGCGAAGCTCCAGGACGCGCCACGCGAGGCCGTCACGGACGTCGCGTACGTGGTCAGCGAAGGCGGCGGCACGTTCCTCACGCACCCCGAGGTCGGCGGTGGCTCCGATGCCTGAGCCGACGACCCGCGACGAGCACGTGGCCGAAGCCGTGAGTCGTCTCCGTGCGAGCGACTTCCAGCACCAGCACGGCAGCGACAGCCTGCTCGCGCTGCGGGAAGCCGTCGTCGCACTTGCCTACGCCACGTTGGCCGCCACCGCGCCCGTCGAGCCTTCGCCGTGGACGTGGGCAGGCAGCATCAGCCTCCGCCACTCCAGCGGCGATTGGGATTTGGAGTACACCCACTCCTGCGAGACCGACGAGCACCGGCCCCGACCCGGCTGGTACCTGTACGGGCCGCCGTTCAAGGGCCGCAGCCCGCTGTGGGTCGGCAACGCGCCCGACGAGGCCATGGCATCCGCCGACAAGGGCATCGCCGGTGTCGTCGACATGCTGCCGCGCACGTGGCGGTGGAACGGCACCGAGTACGACCTCACGAAGAAGTACCGCAGCACACGCGGCGACTTCACGTACGAGTTCGTCGGCACGCTCACCGACGGGATGCCGCTGATGCGCCAGTACCCGGCCGGTGTCCGGGCGCTGATCAACCCGGCGGCGACGGTGCTCCGGATGGTCGGCCCGCTCGTCGCGGTCGACGAGGACGAGGTGCCGTTTTGAGCACCGAGACCACGGCCGCCGCCGCTCCGGCGGCGGCCACCCCGCCCGGGATCTACGACATCCCCGCCCACGTCTACCACGCCGACCGCACGTCGCTGTCGTCGTCGGGCGCGCGGAAGCTGCTGCCGCCGTCGTGCCCGGCTCGGTTCCGGTACGACCAGGACCACGCGCCGCTGCCGAAGAAGGAGTTCGACTTCGGCACCGCGGCGCACCAGATGGTCCTGGGCACCGGCCCGCGGATCGTCGTCGTCCAGCACGCGGACTGGCGGTCAAAGGCCGCGCAGACCGAGCGCGAGAACGCGTACCTCGACGACGCGATCCCGCTGCTGGCCCGCGACCACCGGCGGGTCGTCGCGATGGCGAAGGCCCTGCGCGATCACCCGGTGGCGTCGGTGCTGTTCGCCGAAGGGTCGGGCGCGCCGGAGCGGTCCCTGTACTGGCTCGACCGGGCGACCGGTGTCACACGCCGCGCCCGACCTGACTGGCTGCCGCCGGTCACGTCCGGCCGGCTGATCATCCCCGACTACAAGACCACCCGCGACGCATCGACGCCCGCGGTCGAGAAGGCGCTGTACGAGTACGGCTACTTCCAGCAGGCCCCGTGGTACGAGGACGGCGCCCGCGCGCTCCTCGCCGACGACGTCGCGTTCGTCTTCGTGTTCCAGGAGAAGGAACCGCCGTACCTGGTCAACGTGTTCGAGCCCGCCGCGATGGCGATGCGACTCGGCCGCGACATGAACCGCCGCGCGCTCGAAGTCTTCGCCGAGTGCACCGCCACCAACCACTGGCCGGGCTACGGCGACGACATCAAGTTCGCCTACCTGCCGCCGTGGGCCGAGAACAAGATCCAGGAGCTGTTGTGAACCAGCCTGTCGAGTACGCCCAGCAGCAGACCGTGGCGCTGCCGTCCCGCGTCAGCCAGGGGACCGCCGTCGAACAGTCCCGCGCGGTCGCCGAGGTCCAGGCCGCGGTGTTCGTCGCCCAGCAGAACCCGCGGAACATCGATCTGGCCAAAGCCCAGATGCGCATGTCGTGCACCCACTACGGGCTGGCGGAGCGGGCGTTCTACACCTTCTCCCGCGGCGGCGACCCCATCACCGGTCCGTCGATCCACCTGGCTCGGGAGCTGGCGCGCTGCTGGGGGAACCTCCAGTACGGCATCAGCGAGCTGCGCCGCGACGACGTGTACGGCGAGTCCGAGATGCAGGCGTGGGCGTGGGACCTGGAGACGAACACCCGCTCGGCGCAGACGTTCATCGTGCCGCACAAGAGGGACACGAAGAAGGGCGTCCGCGAGCTCAAGGACATGCGGGACATCTACGAGAACAACGCCAACAACGGGGCCCGCCGGGTGCGTGAGGCGATCTTCTCGATCCTGCCGCCGTGGTTCGTCGAGGAAGCCAAGTCGCTGCTGTGGCAGACGCTGGACCGCGGGCCGGGCAAGCCGCTGCCGGAGCGGATCGCGGAGGCCGTTGAGAGCTTCGGCCGCGGCGGCGTGACGCTCGTGCAGTTGGAGACCAGGCTCGGCCGGCCGCGCGAGGAGTGGAACGAGCGGGACGTCGCGAGGCTCGGCGTGATCTACAAGAGCATCGACCGTGGCGAGACGACGGCCGCCGAGGAGTTCGCGCCGCCGCGGGTCACGGCCGACGAGGTCCGGCAGCAGGCCGCGCAGGCGTCGTCTGAGGAGCCGCCGTCCGACGACTCCTATGACGGCTCCCAGACGGACTCCGATGAGCCGCTGCCGGAGGCGACCAGCGAGCCGTGGCCGACGCCCGCCCCGATCCCGGGAGCGGAGCAGTGAGGCGCCTCCGCCGCACATGGCGGCGTGTGGTGACGGAGGCCCGCTGGCTCCGGGACCGGTACTGGGCGAGCGAGTTGGCCGGGTACTTCCAGGGCCCGGACCCGATCGAGCCTGCCGAGCAGCCCAGCGCTTTGGACTGGGCTCGGGAGCGGGCGGACCGGCCGTACGACTGGTCGGAGCACGAGCCGCACGACTGGTCGTGGGCCCGGGAGCACGAGGCCGAGATCCGCGCGATGTGGGCGGAGCCGGAGTTCTCCGTCCGCGAGTCCGACCTGTCGGATGCGGAGCGGGCGGCGTGGGCGGAGATCGTCGCGTGCTGGAGGACGCCGTGATGGCCGGGCTGACGGGTCACCGCCGTCCGCAGGCGTGCCGGGTGTGGACGGTCGTCGTGCGGAACCGGGACGAACAGGACCGCTGCGAAGCCGAACTGGAGCGCAGCAAGCGGCAGGCCGAGCGAGTCCTCGCGGACTTCGAGGAACTGGCCGCGCAGATCGGCAAGACGGAGGTGCAGCCGTGACCGCCTTGGAGCTGATCGGCCTCGTCGTCGCGGGCTACGTCGTGGTCGCGCTGCTGCTCGGCTACTCGGGTCGCAACGGCCGCCTGCACGGCAGTGCCGAGCGCCGCGCGCTGAAGCAGCACGACGCCGAGGTCCGCCGGGAGAACAAGGCGAAGCGGGGTGCGCGCCGTGGGTGACTTCCTGGTCCTGCTCGTGGCTTGCGTGGCTGTGACGGCGCTCGTGGGGACGCTCATGTACGGCGTCGTCCGGGGCCTGGGTCGCCTGCTGTACGGCCCGCGCGTCAAGGAGCCTGCCGCCCCGGCGCGCATCGACCGTCGTGGCCCGCGTGGCCCGCTGCGTCCGCCGTCGCGGTCTGTGGACTGGCAGGCCAAGCACGCCCGTCCGCGCCGCCGGGACCTGCGCCTCGTCGCAGCCGACGCCGACCCGGACTGCCTTGTCGTCGACTGCGTGATCCCGGAGCGGCCGGACAAGCCGCCCGTCTGGCGCGACCCGGACGCCACCGCCGAACTCTCCATCCCGCGTGAACTCGTTGAGGAGAACGCCGCATGACCGAGATCGACTACCAAGTCTTCGACCAGGGCAACAGCAAGGTCGCGATCCGCGCCTGGGAACCCGGCGACGGACTCAGCTGCTCCAGTTCTCGGGGCTTCAGCCGCATCCCGTGCGGTCCGCCGGTTGCCGTCGTCATCACCAAGACCTACGCCAACCGGCCCGACCTGCGCGGTCGCACCATCCGCCGGGTGGCATGCGCGCACCATCTGCCCGGGATCGCCAAGCCGCCGCACCAGATCTCGGTCGAAGCAGGGAAGGCCGCGCAGGAGCGGATCATCGCCGAGCACTGGGACGACTACCAGGCCGCTCTGGCGGAGGAGTTGAACCGTCGCCTCGGCGAGATGTACGAGGGCATCGACGAGCCGATCCGCCGCCTGATCGTCGACGCGATGCAGCGCAACAGCGAGGCGGGTGGCCAGTCGTGACCGCCCCCATGACCGACGCCGAGATCGAAGCCATCCGCACCATGCCGTGGAGCACCAGCCTCGACGTGCGCTGCGGCGTGTTCGCGACCGACGAAGAGCGGCACCTGCACCGGCTCGCCGTGGAGCACTACAACGCGAAGCTGCGGGTCATCGCCGAGCTGAAGCGGACGCGCGAGGAGTCCGAGCGTCGCCGCGTCCGTCTCCTCCACGCCGACAACGATCTCCTCGAAGTCCGCGGACACCTCAGCCCCAACGGCTATGCCTGCCGCGTCCCGATGGACATTTCCGAGGCTGTCGCCCCGGCGGTCGAGTGGCTGCTCGCGGAGAACGAGCGGCTGCTCGCCGAGAACGCCAAGTTGCGGGAGGACTCCGACTGGCTCGGCTGGCTCGAAGCCGCCGGAGTCGACAACTGGGAGGGCTACGGCATCGCCCAGGACATGAGCGACGAAGCCGAGGAGGCCGACGGTGCCTGACCCGATGCCCACCGCGCGGCTCGACGAGATCAGCGCGCTCGCCGACGCAGGGGGTCAGCCGTGCGCCTGATCGACCTCACCGGCCAGACCTTCGGCGAGTTGACCGTGCAGGGCCGCGCCGAAAACAGGCAGGGAGCGGAAGCCCGCTGGCACTGCACGTGCAGCTGCGGAGGCTCGACGACCACAACGAGTTCCAACCTGCGTCGCGGACAGACCGTTTCGTGCGGATGCGCCCGGGCCCGCTTCAACCGCAAGGCGAGGACAACTCACGGGGCCTGCCGCACCACCGAGTACGAGATCTGGTCCTCGATCATCAAGCGCTGCGAGAACCCGAACTACCACGCGTACCCGAACTACGGCGGTCGAGGGATAACCATCTGCCCGGAATGGCGCGCTGACTTCGCTGTCTTCCTGCGGGACGTCGGATACCGGCCCAGCAAGGAACTCAGCATCGACCGGATCGACAACAACGGCAACTACGAGCCCGGCAACGTGCGCTGGGCCACGGCCAAGGAGCAAGTGGCCAACCGCAGGACGCCTGAGCAAATCGCCCGGGACCGCGCCGAGTTCGCAGCAAGGGAGTCGTGACATGGCCGACGAACCCATGACCGAAGAGCACCTCGCCTACATCGAGGCCCTCCAGAAGAAGCCCGTGAGCCTCGAAGTCGTCCACGAACTGGCCGACTCGACGCTGGACCTGCTCGCCGAGGTCCGGCGCGCGACGGCAGCCGAAGCGGAAGCACGCGCCGAACTCGCGGAGTGGAACCAGGCGCAGCGGCATGCCGCGTTCGTCACCTGCGGACACGGCCTCCGCCACGTCACCATGCTCGCCTTCGGCCAGAAGATCGCCGAGAAGCGCGACGCCCTCGCACAGCGCGCAGAAGCCACCGCAGAAGCGAATCGCGCCCGCAAGGCCGAAGCCGACGCGCGCGCCGAGGTCGAGAAGCTCCGCGCCGAGAACGCTGAGCTGCAAGAGCGCAGCGACTGGCTCACGTGCCTTGAACACGCCGGAGTCGACAACTGGATCGGCTACGACACCGCCTGCGAAATCAAGCGGGGGATGTGACGTGGACTTCTACGCCATCGCGCTGCTCCTCACGGTGCTCCTCACCGGCGCCGCACTCATCGCCGCCTCCCGACCCACCCAAGGACGGTGACCCCGTGCACGACGCCGCACCCGCCGTCGCCCTCGTCCTCGCCCTCGTCTGCCTGTCCCTCACCGCGGTCCTCTACCTCGAAGCCCGCATTCACGACGACCTGTACAGCGACCTCCGCCAAGCCCGCGAACACGCCACCGGGGCCGAGGCCGAAGCGCGTCGGCTCCGCACGATCCTCCACCTCCACGGCATCAACCCCGACACCGGCCGCAACCACGAGGAGTGGACGCCGTGACCACCGTGCTGCTCGTCCTCGTCATCGCCCTCCAAGTGGCGCTCCTCGTCGTCCGCACGCTCCAGCGCCGTACCGACAACCGCATCCAGCGGACCCTCGACGCCCACACCGAGGCGATCACCGCCATCAACCAGATCATCGGCATCCACCAGCGGACGCTCGACACCCTCCGCGGGATCCGCCGATGACCATGACCGCACCCCGCGTCGTCGGGATCGACCTTTCACTCACCGCCACCGGATGGGCCGACAACCGGCTCGGACTCATCCTCACCGAAACCATCACCAGCGCCGCCCAGGCCGGCCACCTCGCCCAATGCCTGCGCATGGCCACCATCGTCCGCAGCCTGTGCAGCGTCGTCGAACGCGGCCCCGCCAAGCCCGAACTGATCGTCGTCGAAGGCCCCTCCTACGGCTCCAAAGGCGCCGGCACGTGGGACCGCGGCGGCCTGTGGTGGCTCGCCTACGACTCCCTCCACCACTACGCGCCCATCGCCGTCGTCGCCCCGTCGCAACGCATGCTCTACGCCACCGGCAAAGGCGCCGCGTCGAAGGAGAAGGTCGTCGACGCCGTCGCCCGCCGCTGGCCGGACATCAAGACCGACGCCGACAACAACCGCGTCGACGCCGCCGTCCTCGCGCTGATGGGCCTCGACCACCTCGGCTACGCGCCGGTGTTCATGCCCGCCCCCAACCGCGCCGCGCTCGACAAGGTGGTGTGGCCGTGACCGCCGCAACGTCGCCGACGGGCCGCTACTACGTCGACACCACCGACACGACGATCGGTGACATCGACTGCATCGCCGTCGAACGCGTCATCAACGGCGACCGTGGGCCGCGACCCGAACTGACCGCAGAAGAAGCCGAGTTCGCCGCACGGCACATGCTCGCCCGCGGCATCGGAGCCGTTGTGGTCGCCGCGGCCGTCGGTGTCCCCGAACGCACCGTCGCCGGATGGCGCGACGAACTCGACGCCGGCTCCCAGCCGCGGCGCCGGCGCGGCGAGCCCGCACCGTGCGGGACACAGGCCGCGTACCGGCAGCACCTGCGGCGCGGCGAGACACCCGACGACGCGTGCCGAGGCGCCAACGCCGCCGCCGACCGGCGCCTGCGGACCACCGGAACCAGCCGCGCCAAGGAACCCGCATGACGACCGCCGTGCAGCTCGACATCGACGACGCGGTGGCCGACGCGAACCGGCCGCGGCTGCTGGACCTCTTCTGTTGCGGCGGCGGCGCCGGCCACGGCTACCAGCTCGCCGGGTGGCACGTCACCGGCGTCGACATCCAGCCCCAGCCCCGGTACTGCGGCGACCGGTTCGTCCAGGCCGACGCCCTCGAATACCTCGCCGCGCACTGGCACGAGTACGACGCGTTCCACGGCAGCCCGCCGTGCCAGAAGTACACGCCTCTCAACGCGTACAACCAGCTCGACTACCCCGACCTGGTCGCGCCGACCCGGGACCTGCTGCGGGCGACCGGCCGGCCGTGGGTCATCGAGAACGTCCCGCAGGCCCCGCTGATCGACCCGGCGATCCTGTGCGGGTCGATGTTCGACCTGCCCGTGTACCGGCATCGCGGGTTCGAGTCGAACGTGCCGCTCGACCCGCCGCCGCACCCCGCGCACCTCGCGCTGTGCGCCCGCAACGGCTACCTGCCCACCGCCGAGCGGCCGTTCATGTCCATCCACGGCGGCCGGCACTCCATCGCCTGGCAGCACGCCGCCTGCGACGCCATGGGGACGCCGTGGCTCAAGGTCCCGGCTGGCGGTGACCGGGAGGCCGCCATCCGCGAAGTCTGCGAAGCGATCCCGCCCAAATTCACCCGCTGGATCGGGACCCGTCTCCTCGCCGCCCTGCCCGCCCTCGACCCCGCCCGGAGCACGTGATGCCTCTCGCCACCGCCGACGGCACGAAGATCTGCACCCGCTGCAAGCACAACAAGCCCGTCGAAGCGTTCAACATCCACAAGCTCGCGAAGGACGGCCTGCGCACGTGGTGCCGCGAGTGCTGCGCCGAACACGCCAGCCTCAACGGAGACAGCCGCGTCGGCCCGCGGAAGAAGACCGTCGCCATCCGGGTCAGCGTCGGCTGGATGGAGCGTGCCGCCTGCCGGTGGGAGGACCCGGAGCTGTGGTTCCCGGCCGGGAATACGGGGTCCGCCCTGATCCAGGCGGAAGCAGCCAAGACCATCTGCCGCCGGTACTGCCCCGAGTTGGAGACGTGCCGGGCTTGGGCGTTCGACACCAACCAGGAGCACGGCGTTCTCGGCGGGATGTCCGAGGAGGAGCGCCGGGCGGTCAGGCGGAGCGAGGCCCGCGCCCGGTCCCGCGCGTCCGCATGAGCTCCGGGCCCGGCCGGATGACGACGGCCGGCCGGGCCCGGCCAAGCACCAGTCCCCCTCCGGCACGAGAGAACGAGGCCGCCACCACATGGGCTACAAGCTGCGACGCCGACTGCGCGAGGTGCTGGGGCCGGACATCGTCGGCCTCCAGCGAGCCATCGCGCTGGAGATCGCGGATGACGCCAGCGACAAGACGCGGGAGAGCTACGCGACCTTGGAGGAGCTGGTCGTGTGGACCGGAGCGAAGGACACGCCAGTGGTTCGGAATGCCTTGAAGCGCCTGGCTGCGGCTGGCTGGGAGTTTCGAGTTCCGCTCGGAAAAGGGAAAGACGGACGGGTGCTCTATGCGATTCCCGGAACGCGAATGACTTTCCTGGTCCCGGAATTCGACGGGGTAGCCACGGCTCCTTCTGACGATGGCGAGAAGGAGGAGCAGGGGCTCGCAGAAGGAGGAGCAGGGGCTACCCCTTCTGAAGACAAGGGGGAGCAGGGGCTACCCATAGGGGGAGCAGGGGCTCACTCAGAAGGAGCCGGGGCTCCTTCAGAAGGAGCCGGGGCTCCCCCCTTCTCCTCATACTCCTCACTCCCCTCATCTATCTCCTCACTAGGGGACGACGCCGAAGCGATCGACGGGCAGCTGTGCATCGTCGCCGCGGCAGCCGAAGCCGAGAGCGGAAAGACCGCATCGAAGAAGCGCGGGCGCGCTCCCGAAACCCTCGCGCCCGACGACTTCCCCATCACCGACCGCATGCGCGAGTGGGCCGTCGCAAACAACTTCACCGATCGGCTTTACGTCGCCGATCAAACCGAGCAATTCCTCGACCACCACCGCGCCAAAGGCACCGCGTTCCGAGACTGGACCGCCGCCTGGCGCACCTGGATGCGGCGCTCGCGCAGCTTCGCCCCGCGCAACAGCCAGCAGCAGACCAAGGCCACCACGCACACCAGCGAATGGATGCACCAGTGACCATCCCCGACGACATCTCGACGATCGAACGCGCCGAACCCCACGACCTCGCCGCAGAACAGGCCGCCCTCGGTGCCGCGCTCATCTCCCGCGGCGCACTGGGCGACGTCCTCGGGCAGCTCTACCCCGGCGCCTACTACCGGCCCGCCCACGAGCACATCCACGGCGCGATGCTCCTCCTCGCCGAACAGGGCGCTCCCGTCGACGCCGTCACTGTGGTCGCGCAGCTCATGGACACCGGCGACCTGGTCCGCGCGGGCGGCGCCCCGTACGTCCACACGCTGATGCACGACACCCCGACCGCGGCGAACGTCGCCTGGTACATCGACCGCATCCTCGACCTCGCCCAGCGCCGCGCACTCATCCAGGCGGCCACCCGCGTCGTGCAGGCCGCCATGACCCCGTCCGGCGACGACGCCGCGGCACTCGCCGAGCGCGCCGTCACCGAGGTCCGCGAAGTCCGCGACGCCGGCCGGGCCGCCGCCGACGTACCCGTCACCGACCTGGTCGACTTCGTCGCCGCCGACGACGAGCCCCACGACTGGCTGGTGCCCGAACTGCTGGAACACGGCGACCGGCTGATCCTCACCGGCTACGAAGGCCTCGGAAAGAGCGCGCTCGGGCAGCAACTGGCCGTCGCCACGGCGTGCGGCCTACACCCGTTCGACGCCCGCAAGCCGCTCGACATGGGCCCGGCCAGGGTCCTGGTTCTCGACTGCGAGAACGGCAGCGCGGCGAGCAGGCGCCGCTACCGGCCCCTCGTCGACACCGCGGCGCACCACGGGCATCCGCTGGAGCGCACCTGGTTCGGCATCGAGTGCCGGCCGCAGGGCCTGGACCTGACACGGCCGGCGGACCGCTCGTGGTTCATGCGCCGCGTCGAGCAGGTCCGGCCGCAGCTGCTGCTGGTCGGGCCGATCTACCGCCTCCACGCGGGCGACCCGAACAGCGAGGAACTGGCGCGCAAGATCAGCGCCGTCGTCGACGAGGCCCGCGCCACCGTCAACTGCGCCGTCGTCATGGAGGCGCACTCGCCGCAGGGCAACGGGTTCGGCCCGCGGTCCGTCCGCCCCGTCGGGTCGTCGTTGTGGCTGCGCTGGCCGGAGTTCGGCTACGGCCTACGGCCTGTCGAGGACGCCAAGTCCGCCGAGGACGACCGGGCCTGCCGGTTCGTGCCCTGGCGCGGCGCCCGCGACGCCCGCAGCTGGCCGACCTTCCTGAAGAAGGGCTTCTCGACCGAGTGGCCGTGGAAGCCCTACATCCCCGTCGACGCCGACCGGTTCACCGGCCGCTCCGCCACCGGAGCCGTCGGATGAACCCGCCCCCTGTGCAGCTCGAAGGGAGCCACATCGTGATCACCCCCATCGAAACCCGCTATGCCGGATGCCGTTTCCGGTCCCGTCTCGAGGCGCGCTGGGCATGCTTCTTCGACGCCCTCGGCATCCGCTGGGAGTACGAAGCCCAGGGCTACAAGGTCGGCCCCGAGCAGCGCCCGTACCTCCCCGACTTCTGGCTGCCGGACTTCGGATCCGGCGTGTGGGTCGAGGTCAAGGGCTCGCCCGGAGAACTCGACACCGCACTCCTCGAGGACGCCGTCGGCAACGAAGGCATCGGCCGCGCGGACGTCTTCGGCGACACGAAGATCCTCATCCTCGGGCCCGTGCCCGAGCCCGGCCACGGCTACACGCACGTGCTCGTCTCGGCGCACACCCACCCCCGGTGCACTGCGGCACACACGTCCGCCGCCACGTACACCAAGGTCGTCGTCCGGGCGCTGCCCGACCGGCCGCCGATCCTCGTCCAGTGGGGCCGGCCGCAGCCGACCGCCACCGACATCCGCGACACCGGCGACCTCGTCACCGCCCGGCCGGCGCCCGTCGTCCCCGACCTGCTCGTGCAGGCCGCGTACCGCACCGCCCGCTCGGCTCGGTTCGAGCACGGCGAAGCAGGTGCGGCGTGACCTGCCCGCGCGCGGCCATGGCCGCCATCGACGCCGCAGTCGAGAAGTGGCGCGGCATGGAAGGGCGCCTCGATCTGGAGCTCGCTCCGCAGGTCGTCCTCGCCTTGCACGCCGCGGGCTACGAGATCAGCCCGATCGGCATCCGCCAAGACCCGGTGTCCACGGACGCGCTCCTCGTGGGCTTGCGTCACGCCGGCTTCGAACTCCAGCCCCGAAGGGACGTGCCTGCATGACCGCCCAGCCCGCAGCCCTGCCCGTTCTCGCCGCGGCCATCGACGTCGTCGTGTCCGAGGTCGGCTTCAACACCGCGGCCGACGCCCGGTTCATCGTGAAGCAGCTCGACGCCGCCGGGTTCGACATCGTCGCCCGCCCTCCCGCGTCGGGCCTGGACCTCGACGAGATCCGCATCGACGTCCTCGTGGCCACGACCGAGCCGGACGACTCCGCCGACTGCATGGCCGGGGACCGGATGTTCGACGCGCTGGACCGCGTGACGGGTGTGCACGTCCCGGCGCTGATCGCCGAGTGCGGTCGTCTCGCGGCGCGCCTGGCCGCGGTGGACGCCTCCCGCCTCGCCGCCCGATCGGAGACCCCCTGATGCCCGTCTCGCTGCACGCCCTCGCCTGGATCGCGTTCTGGCCGCTCGCTGCGGCGTCGTGCTTCGCGGCACTGGCCCCGGTGTGGCCGGGCCGCCCGGTCGGGCGGCGGATGCCGTGGGGCCTGTTCGCCGCGGTGGAGTGGCTGTACGCGCTCGACCTGGTCGTCCTCGTCTCGGGTTGGCCCGCGTTCTGGCGGGGCGTGGGGTGGCTGTGGGCGGCGCTGCACGTGTGGGAGGGCTTCCGGTTCTACCGCCGCTGGGAGGACGACGACGAGAACCGTCCGCGCCGTCGCCGTCGGGTGCTGCGCAGGGCGGTGTCCGGTGCCTGACGTCGACCTCGCCGCTGTGCGTGCGGTCGTCCGCGACCTGATCATCCGGCTGCGCGCCGTCCCGATCGACTGCACCGCGCTGACGGGCCCGGTCTGGTACGGCGAGGGCTGGAAGGACGCCGTCGACCACCTGGAGCTGATCGCCGACGCGTGGCCGGGCGACGAGGCGACGGACCTCGCGAAGGCGTACGGCCGCATCCGCCGCCTCCAGAAGGCGGCCCGTGACGCCCGCCGCGAAGCGGACTGCTACCGGGCCGACCACCGGGACCGGCAGGGCCTGCCGTCGGATCCGAGGCACGCGGGATGCCGGGCGGCGGAGGCCGAGGCTCCGGAGGTCGAGCCTGCGGAGGCCGAGGACGAGCCGGAGGAGCGCGGCTTCGAGTTCCGCTTGTCGCCGGACCGCCGTCAGGTCGCGATCTGGGAGCCGGGCAACGAGCCGTGGTTCATCCCGGAGCGGAACATGCCGGGCCGGTTCGTCGGCTCGACGGAGATGGACCGCATGGGCTGGACGCGGTTCACGCGGACCGAGACCAACACCCGCCCGTCCACCGAGAGCGCCGCTGTGCGCCCGCTGGAGCCACGCAACCCCGTTCCCGCGAGCGCGGACTAGACCCGCACCCCTCCCAGGCCCGCAGAGAGGCGCACAGAGCCTCGGGTGTGCAAACCGTGCAGACCAGACGAACACCAACAAGGAGAGCCCCATGGGCTGGTCATCCGCCAACTCGATCTTCGACCCCGTCGCCGAAGCGCTCATCAACGCCGAAGTCGACGGGCCGACCAAACGCAAGGTCCTCGCCGACCTCATCAAGGGCCTTCAAGACGGCGACTGGGACACCTGCGACGAATCCCTGGAGCGGTTCATGCACGACCCCGCGATCGTGCTGGCGTTCGCCGACAACGGCGTCGTCCTGACAACCGTCTCCGTCGACGTCGCCCCGCAGGACGCGGACGCCGTACGCGAATTCGCTGAGCACCGCGCCGAGCGGCGGATCGCGAAGGCCCGCGGCACAGACCTGTGCAACCAAGCGCCGCTCGACTACCAACTCGCGTGGCTCACCTGCACCCACGACGTCAGCCACGACGGCGAGTGCTCCTGGTACCGCGACCCCGCCTGACCTGCCCGGCTGTTTCCAGCCAACCAACCACCGAGGAGACGACCGTGCGCGACCCCGACACCATGGTCCTCACGATCCGGCGACCCTGGCCACGCCCCGAAGCCACGATCACAGACGAAGCCCAACGAACCGGGCGGCGGTGGCACGTCGGACGCGCGTTCTGGACCATCGCCGGACGCGGCTACTACTGGCCGCACCTCATCGTCATCTGGCACCGCGACCCGTCCGGATACGACGCCGTGTCCTGCCGGATCGACCTCGACCGGCGGTGGCGCCTCCACGTCCACCACTGGCGGATCGAGGTCCCGCCGCTCCGGGCGGTCCGGCGCTGGCTCCTGACCCGCTGCGAGGTGTGCGGCGGACCGTCCCGGCGCGGCGACGAGGTCGACTTCAGCCGCCAGTGGGACAGCCCGAAGTCCCCGTGGTGGCGCGGCGAGAAGGGTGTCGTGCACGGACGCTGCCGGAGCCCGAGGAAGGGCCCGCAATGAACGACCGCAAGCAGATCCGGCGCGCCGTCTGCCGCCTCATGGCCGTCGTCGGGGCGGGCGGACCGGACATGCCCACGAGCCGCGCGGACGCCCGCATCGCGCTCTGCATCGCGAAGGGCGTCCCGCTCGACGACATCGACCCGGGCCTCGGCTACGACATCAGCGAAGACGCCTACCAGCGTGTTCGCGCCTCGCACGTCCGGAACCTCGAAGAGTGCCAGGGCAGCGACTTCGCCGTCCGCTACGCGAGGGAGGCGCACGCCTCCTGGCTCCGGCACCGCCCGGATCTCGCCGCCGACGACGACTGGTTCACCACCCGAGCCTGACCTGCCCGCCCGGTCGTCGCGCACGACCCGGCCACACCGCTTGGAGGAGCCATGCCCGACCCGTACTGGACCAGCGACGACGGCAACGTCGTGCTCTACCTCGGCGACTACCGCGACGTGCTGCCCGGCCTCGGACTGCAGCCCGACCTGATCGTCGTCGACCCGCCCTACGGCGAGACCGACCTCGCGTGGGACCGGTGGCCCGACGGGTGGCCGGGATTCGTCGCCGAGCACACCACCGCACGCAGCATGTGGTGCTTCGGAAGCCTCGGCATGTTCCTCGACCACATCACCGAGATCCGCGCGGCAGGCTGGAAGCGATCGCAGGACATCGTCGGCCGCGAAGACGACGGCACGCCCGTGATCAGCGACGTGAACGTCGTCTGGGAGAAGCACAACGGATCCGGCAACGCCACCGACCGGTTCCGCCGCGTCCACGAACACGCCGTGCTGTTCTACCGAGGCCCGTGGGCTGAGACGCACCACGACACCCCGCTCACCGAGGCCACCCCGGCGCAGATCAAACGCAACGGGTCCGCCGTCCGAACCACCCAGCCCCAGCACACCGGAACGTATGGCCCGGCACGTCGGTGGACGGAAACGGGGACGCGGCTCATGCGGTCCGTCATCCAGGTCCCGTCGATGAAGGGCCGGGCGATCCACGAAACGGAGAAGCCGGTCCAGCTCATCGACCCGCTGATCCGCTACTCGTGTCCGCCCGACGGTCTCGTCTTCGACCCGATGGCCGGAAGCGGAGCCGTCCTCGACGCCGCCCGCCAGGCCGGACGCCGCAGTGTCGGCATCGAGCGGCAGGAGAGATACGCCGAGGCCGCTGCCACCCGCCTCGCGTCGCAGCTCGCCCTGGAGTTCACGTGACCCACCCTGCCGCGCTCGCCGCCGGCCTCGCCCACCTCGATTCGCACACGGAGACCCGATGATCCGCCCCGGCCAGGTCTACCGCTCCTGCAATCCGCGCGGCCCCCGCATCCAGGTCACCGGCTACACCCCGGGTGCCGCCCGAGCGCACGTCGCCGACGCGGACACCGGCGGCCGGGTCCGGCAGATCCTCGTCCGCCAACTGCACGCGACACCGATGACGGAGGCCGGGCGTCCGCGCCGGACCGGATACGTACTGGAGGCCGACCCGACATGACCTTCTCAGCCCGCAAGTACGCCCGCGAGCTCATCGAGTCCGCGCCCGCCGCCTTCACCTTCAAGCAGGTTGCGGAGGGTCTGCCGTGGTGGGACCTCGACATCCCCGGCGACGACACGGCCGACGCGGTCAACGCCATCCTCGCCGAACTCGCCGCCGCCCAAGTCACCGTCACCTTCCCGACCCCTGCCGGGTGCTGCCCGCACTGCCCGCACCGAGAGGACCCGCGATGACCGACACCCCGCCCCGCGACGACCCGCAGTGCATCTGCCCGCTGGACCTGTTCGCCTGCCCCGTCCACCCGCGCACTTTCGAGCCGAAGCAGGTCGGCAGTTGGTGGGAAGCGCCGATCGACCCGCCCGTCGTGGTTGAGGCCGGTGACCCGGTGCCCGCCAGCCCGTACCACTTCACCCGCGACAACGTGACCATCGTCCCGGACGCCAGCCCGCCGCTCCGGAAGTTCTGGGGCGAGGAAGCGGACCGGATCGGCGAACGCCTCGACGCCGAACGGGTCCTGGAGATCGCCCGCGGGCAGGACGCCGACCGGGACCGCCTCGATGATTTTCGTGTAGCCCTTACGCGCGGCGAACGCTGGCCGCTCGACAGCCTCACCGACCCGATGGTCGACGTGCTGTACGGCGAGTTGGCCATGCTCCGGGCGCGGCACACACCCGACGTCCAGCAGCGGCAAGGCGCGGCGCTCGCCAATCAGGCCATGGAGATCGGGGAGTTGCTGGGCCTCACCGACCGGTCGCGCAACCGCCCCGAGCAGTACCACGGCAACGAGTGGCTGGACCTGGGCAAGGCACTCGAACGCCTCGACGCGGCCGAAGCCGCCATCGCCCGGGTCCGCGAACTCCACCAACGCGACAGCGACGACAAGTGCGGCCTCTGCCGGTACTTCGACACCACCAACTGGGGCGGACTCCGCACGCACTGGCCCTGCGACACCGTGCGCGCCCTCGACGGCGACATGCCGAAGGAGACGACGTGACCACTGCCCTGCCGAACTGGGTCATCGACCTCGTCGCCGACCTGGAGACATACGAGTTCGAACACGGCCACCCCGACGACGGCCACATCTGCCTCAACCAGACGCTGAAGCGCGTGCCCGACGAGATCCGTTCCCAGGCCAAGGCTGTCCGCGCCTACCTCGCGCAGCAGCAGCGGGCTGCCCTCGAAAGCCACGTCGCCGCCAACCTCGACGACGTCCTCGGCGGGCTGAACAAGGGACCCACGCCGTGACCCACCACCCGACCGCCGAGAACCACCACAACTGGTGGCTGACCGCGTGGGGCAACTGGCGCCGCCTCCACGCCGTACCCGCCGCCGTGCTCACACCCGAGCAGCACAACGAAGCCATCGAAGAGGCCGAGCCGATCGTCCGGTTCGCCGCCTGCGGGACCCGGATGCGCTTCGCCGTCCCCGGGATGCTCAGCCGCTTCGGCAAACGCCGCTGCGTTCCCTGCTGCCGACGCCTCGGCATCCCCGGCGGACGCGGCACGCCCGTCAACGAGCGGGACACGCTGGCGATCGACATCGACGTGCGCGTCCCGGACTTCGGTAGGCAGCCGTGACCGCCGCCGACCGCTGCGCCCACTGCCTGCACCCGCGCGACCAGCACACCGGGCAGCGGTACGCCGCCATCCCCGGCTGGCACGACTGGAAGCCCGACCGCACCGAAGCACTGGAGCGGTACGCCACAGGCGGCTGGCTCCACCCCGGCACGACCGTCTACCGCAACGACACCAGCGGCTGCATCAACGTCACCCGACCCGCCTGACCGCGTACCGACTACACGAAAGGCAGACCGTGACCCGCAAGCCCTGCATCTTCTGCGACATCGCCGACGGACGCGCACCCGCAAGGTTCCTCTACACCTGGCCGGACGCGCTCGCGTTCGTCCCACTCAACCCCGTGACCGACGGCCACACGCTCGTCATCCCGCGCCGTCACGTCACCGACTTCGCCGCCAACCCCGAGGTCTCCGCCGCGACCATGCGCCGAGCCGCCGAAGCTGCACGCGGGATCCGGCCGGACGGACAGATGAACCTGATCACGTCGTGGGGCGTCGAGGCCACGCAGTCCGTGTTCCACCTGCACCTGCACCTCGTGCCGCGCGAGAAGGACGACGGTCTCGCGCTGCCCTGGTACAGCGGCAAGGGCGGACGGCAACCGGACTCCTGACACGGCAACGGCCCGTCCTCTGCAAAGGACGGGCCGCACAACGCCGGACAGCAGCAGGAGCCTCGGAAGGGCGCCACCAGCGTACGACCACACAGGAGCCCCCGATGCCCGACACCGACCCGAGCAGCGACCTCCCCGCATGCCTGCGACACCGCAACCGCGCCGGCGACCCGTGGTGCCCGTCGTGCCGCACGGGCATCTATGACGCCATCGGCGAGCTGCCCGACAAGCACGCCGAACTCCTCACCTACGACGGGCAAGCCACCCGGCCCCGCCAGTTCGGTGGACGCAGCAGCATCGACCCCGCGTCACCCAGCCCCGAATACGACCACGCCGACGAAATCCAGCGCACCCTGACCACGTGGGCGCAAGCCTGGGCCGACCACCTCGGCGAGACCTACACCGGACGCGACCCGCGCGCCGCAGCCACCTACCTCCGGCGCCACCGCAAGCGCGCCGACCTCCTCGCCTCACCCCTCGCCGACGACCTCGGACGGGAAATGCTCGCCCTCCACGCCACCGCGCTCCGGCTCCTCGGCGACACCGCCGGCGACGAGATCCACAGCCCCGTCGGAGGCATGTGCCCGCGGTGCGGCTCCACCGGCCTCTACCGCGTCCTCGGACCCGACGAGGTCATCCGCTGCCCGCACCGGGACTGCGGCCACCACATGGACTGGGACGAGTACGTGACCGTCCTCGAAGCGCAGGCGTTCCGGCGGCGGACGGTGGCGGCATGACCAGCCTCGGACCCACCGGCATCGGCGACGGCGTGTGGCGCGCCCACGACGAACGCAAACTCGCCAAGGACCAGGCGGGCGTCGAAGCCGTCGCCGAACCCTGCCGCGAACGCCTCAAGCTCGCCGACGCCACCCTGTGGTGCGAGCGCCCGTTCAACCACGAGGACATCCACGAGGCCCGCATCGACGTCCACAGCTACCTGCGCTGGTCCTACGCCGGACGCCGCATCCTCCCGCTCGACCCCGAGCACGAAGCGCGCGAGCGGGAGGAGTCCCTGCGCCGACAGGAGGAGTACCGGCAGGGGCTGCTCGACAGCCTGACCCGCAAGCTCTTCCCCGACCGCGACCACAGAAGGAGCGCGCCATGAGCGGCGGCTCATACAACTACCTCTGCGACGCCCACGAACTCGCGGACCTCCTCCGGCGCGAGCACGACCTGAAGGAGATGGCCGACCGCCTCGCCGGGATGGGCGGCGCCGAAGACGCGGCGAGGGAGACAGAGGAACTTCTGGTGCAGCTCCGGCAATGGAAGGTCCGCGCCGAGGTCCGGGTCCGGCGCCTGTCCGACGTGTGGCAGGCCGTCGAGTGGGAGGACTCCGGCGACGGCCACCCCGGGCAGATCGGGGAGGCGCTGTCCCGGTACCGCGGCGCTCCCTGACGCCAGGAAGCGCGATCATGGCCCCGTGTCCCTCCGCCGAGCCGCCCCCGGGAAGTGGGGCGCCCGACCCCACCGCATCGAACTGATCACACCCCCGCGGTCCGTCCGAGCCCGCATCGACGGCCAGTGGCAGACCGCCGTCGCCACCTGCTGGATGCAGCAGCGTGCGGCCGGGCCGTGGGAGATCTGTCTGGAGTACGCGCCGGCGCCGGGGCAGAACAGGATCGCGTGGTTCGTCGCCGACAAGGACCATCTGCGCGACGACGAGCCGCGCCTACCCGGCGACCAGGACAGCCAGACCTAAGATCGATCAAGTGTCCGACGCCATCCCGCCCCACCTGATCGAGCTCCAGCGCGCCGTCTACCGCGCCCAAGCCGCCATCCGCACCTACGCCCAAACCCACCCGCGTGTCCTCGACAACGACGAAGCCGCCGAGTGGGAACGGCTGCACCAGGCGGCCAACGACGCAGCCCGCGCCCTGTACGCCGACCCCGCCAAAGCCAGCTTCGGATGGCGGGAACTCATGGACGCGGCACAGGCCGACGACCCGGCCGGCAGCGACCGAAGCGACTGAACCCCGGACAACTGTCGTACCGGGCGCGCATCCTGAACGCATGGCCGAGCCCGGACCGCCCATCGACGCGATCATCGACGGCGTGCCCAGGCGCGTGGAACTGATCTGCTTCGTCCGCACCAGCCACGGCCTCATGGCCCGCGTCTGCTGGCGCGAGGTAATCGCGGGCGAGCCGACGCCCGTCACCGCACCCGTGCCCGAACGTGCGCGAGTGGACCAACGCCACCGACGACGGGACGTGGACATGACCGACGACCTGGTGGCGTTCCTGCGGGCGCGACTGAAGGACGACGAGGACGGCGCGCTCCTCGCGGCTCCTTGGCCGTGGCACCTCAACGCCGAGGCCGACGAGGTCATCGCCGTCGACGACATCCAAGTCGCCGAGGTCTTCGCGCTCAGCAACAACCAGCTCCGCAACACCGCGGCCCACATCGCCCGGCACGACCCGCAGCGGGTGCTCGCCGAAGTCGCGGCCAAGCGGGCGATGATCGACGCCTACGAGAAGAGCCGAGGCCAAGACACGTGGGGCGATCCGCAGCTCAGCGGATGGCTTGAAGGCAAAGCCGATGGGCTGCTCATCGCCCTCCAAGTACTGGCGACCGCCCACGCTGACCACCCGGACTACCGCGAGGAATGGAAGCCGTGACCAGCGCGCCGAACTGCCTTGGCGACACGCTGAGTTGATCCCCGAAAAGTCGGTCTGACCTGGGAGAATAGGGAAAACCCGGCGGCTGCGCGAACAGCCCCGGGGACGGCCGACCTAACCAGGAGATCGACTTGATCGACACTACCGTTCGCTGCGGCTGCGGACGAGAGATGTACGTGGAAGCAACCCGAGGACGCGGCGCCTATCGCTGCGGCTGCGGGATACGGATCGCCATAGTCACCCCCGAGCCTCGCCGCCCAGCACGGTGGACCGGATGCGTCGCCGAGCACGAAGGCGGATGGTGCCAAGCCACGGTGGCCATCTCGAAGCCCGTCCGACTCTGCGAAGAGCACTACGAGTCGAGCGGGCTCCAGCAGTACCACGAGTGGCGATTCCTCAAGCGCCGCGACATGGCCCGCCTCGTGGTCGAGATGGAGTTCGAGGAATGGGGCGTGGACCTCCATGCCTTCGAGCGGCCCGAGACGATTCGAGCGGCGCGCCTGCGATCCGAAGGACTGCGACCGCCGGACCCGAAGAACGCCATCGTCTACTTCATCGAGTGCGGCAATTACATCAAGATCGGCACCACGGTGAACCTCCGGCAGCGCCTCGCGAGCCTCACCCTGCCCGAGAAGCCCACTGTTCTGCTCACCGTCCCTGGGCATCGCGAGAAGGAGACGGAGTTCCACCGCCGCTTCCGACACCTCCAGTCCAACGGCGAGTGGTTCCACCGAGGAGCCGACCTGCTGGAGTTCATAGAAGCCGAGAGCGCGCAAAAGACAGCCTGACCAGCGCGCCGACTTGATCTGTGATCGGTTACCGGTAACCTGGATGTGCGGCAAAAGTCTGCCTAGCCCCCGGAGCCCACGGCCCGGGGGTTTCGCATGCCCGGAGGAGGATCGATGGACGCCGACCTCGTGCAGCACCTCGAAGACCTCGGCGTCGACCTCGCCCACATCGACGACGGCGACATCCTCACCGGCGCCCAAGCCGCAGAAGCCGCAGGCGTCAGCCGGGCGGCAATCACCCAATGGCGTCAGCGCGGCTACATCGGCCCCGACAAGAAGCGCGTCCGCCTCCGCAACATCGGCACCGAAGACCGGCCCCGGTACCTCCGCGTCGACGTCGCCAAGGCCGAACGCGACACCCGGCGGCCCGGCGTCGTCCGCAAGCGCGTCGACATCGCCGCGTACCAGATGAACGAGCACTGGGACCGCATCAACCCCGAGGAGTCAGCCGCGTGAGCGACGACCGCATCCGCATCGGCGACAGCGCCACCACCGCGGTTCCGATCGCGTGGCTGAACGAGCGCGGCTACGACGCCGAGTCGTTCGGCTGCGACGGCTTCGGCCGACCCGGCCGCCAGGGGGTCATGTTCTCCCGCGACCTCGACGACACCGTCGCCCACCCTCCGATGTTCGCGCTGGTCGGCGCCGAACTCGTGTGGGACGGCGACATCGTGACGATGTTCCCGCCCGCCTAGCGTCGAAGTGTGCCGGGAAACGTGACGGGTCGCTCCCGCGCAAGGCCCGGCTAGGGCGGACTCTGCCTGACGGACCGCGCCGCCAAATCTGGCCGGTCGCACCGCAGGCCCCGCCTGATGGCTTGTAGCTCAGGGGATAGAGCAGCGGCCTACGAAGCCGCGAGCGCAGGTTCGAATCCTGCCAGGCCAGCCGTAACCCCAGGCCCACCAGCACAGTTGGCTTAGCTGGACGGCCTCCACCCCGTAGGCCGACCACGAAGGCCCCGCGAGCCATGCTCCGGGGCCTTCCGCATGCCCCGGCCGCGCGCGTTCCCACGTCAACCGCGCGGCCGGGCCAGACGCTGACCTGTCGAGCCGCCGCTCCAGGCCAGCCCGTGCGGGCCCCGCGAACCAGGCGGGGCGCAGGGCCCGCACACACCACACGGACCACCGACACGAAGGAGGCCCGCTGTGGCTCCAGTCGTCTACGCCAGCGCCAAGGCGAAGTTCCTCACCGCCGGCCTCAACCTGTCGACGCTGAACATCAAGGCTGTTCTCGTCGACACCGGCCAGTACACCTTCTCTGCCGCCCATGACTTCCTCGACGACGTGCCCAGCGGCGCGAGGGTCGCGACGTCCGGGAACCTGGCGTCGAAGACCACGACGGGCGGCGTGTTCGACGCAGCGGACATCACGATCTCCGCAGTCACCGGAGCCACAGTGGAAGCGGTCATCGTCTACAACGACTCCGGCAGCGCGGCCACTTCGGACCTGATCGCGTTCATTGACTCGGCGTCCTCGGGTCTCCCATTCACGCCAAATGGTGGTGATTGCACCATTTCGTGGGATTCGGGAGCCAGCAAGATCTTCGCCCTGTAGCCCCACCCGCCCGGACCCGGCGCGAGGGGGTGGCCGATGGCCGAACACAGCATCTGGGGCGCCACCGGCGGCAACAGCAACGCCGACAACGGCTCCGCCGTCAGCCTCGGCACGAAGATTCGCACCAGCACCACCGTGCCCCTGTGGGTCATGGGCATCCGCTACTTCCGCGGCACCGTGTCCGCCGGCACCAAGACCGGCCGCGTCTTCCGCACCGGCGACCAGGCCGTCATCTCCGAGGTCGTCACCTTCACCGACAGCGGAACCGGCTGGCAGGAGAAGCGTCTCCTTCTCCCTGTCGCGCTCGCCACCAACACGCTGTACACCCCCGCCGTACTGTTCCCATCCGGCGAACCCAGCTTCACCGGCGGCTACTTCGGCCCCGGCGGCGGCGGATCGGCAGGCGTCGTCTCCGGGCCCATCACCGCGCCCAACAACGCCGACGCCCCCGGACAGGCCGTGTTCCAGGGCGGCGGCACGCTCGTCTGCCCCGGCTCCAGCTTCAACAGCACGTCGTACTGGGTCGACTGGATCGTCTCCGACGTCAACCCGTTCGCGATCATCCTCAACGGCATCCCGCCGACAGTCACCATCGGGCAGCCCGCCCTCAGCCCGGGCGCGGCCACGATCAGCCTGAGCGGAATCGCCAGCGCCCTGACCGTCGGACAGCCGTCGCTGACCGTCAGCGCCAGCACGATCAACCTCAACGGGATCCCGTCCGCGGCGAGCATCGGACAGCCTGCGCTCCTGCCGGGTGCAGCGACCATCAGCCTCGATGGCATCGCGGCGAACACGACCTTCGGTCAGCCCTCGCTGAGCGCCGGCCCTGCCACGATCACCCTCGACGGCATCCCGAGCGCCGCCACCGTGGGGCAACCGGACCTCCTCCCGGGACCCGCCGGCATCACACTCGACGGCATCGCGTCCACGGCCAGCCTCGGCGAACCCGCCCTGACCCCAGGCGCCGCGACCATCTCGCTCGCCGGAATCCCCTCGGCGGCCAGCATCGGCCAACCGGCACTCCTGCCCGGGCCCGCGTCGATCGCACTGACCGGCGTCCCGTCCGCGCTTACCGTCGGCCAGCCGTGGCTGAGCGACCCAGAGGTCGCGGACCCCGACTGGGACTTCGCCCTGGGCCCGCCGTACACCGACAGCTTCGCGCTCGGACCGCCGCACGACTGAGGAGGCCGCGATGCAGATGTCCGTGACCCGCACCGACTACATCAAGTCGGACGTCACCGCGGCACCCGAAGCGCTCGCCGCCGTCACGACCACACGGGCCGCGTTCCTCACGGACAACGGCAGCCCTGATGCAGGCGACTGGGTCGACGCCGAACTCGAAGACGGCGCGATCCGCTGCCTCGTCGGCCCGGACGGCGGGCATCCGCTGCCGCTCGGCACCTATCAGATGTGGGGCGAGCTGGTTGCCCCGCCCATCACCTTCCGTGCCCCCGCCGGGCTCGTGACGATCACCCACTGAGGAGCACCGATGCCCCGCGTAGCCGTCCCTGTCACCACGTTCACCCGCGACGGCGTTGCGCTGCCTGCGGTCACCACTGGCGACGCAACGAACCACCACAGCGTGACTCCCAACGACGGCCGCGTTGGGATCATCGCCAAGAACACCGGCGCCGTCAGCCGCGACGTCACGTTCCGGTTCTCCAAGCTCGTCGACGGCAAGGGCATCGACCCCCGCGTCGAAACGCTCACCGCCGGAGCAGAGCAGGGCTTCGGGCCGTTCCCCACCAACGACTACGGCACGACGCTCAACATCGACGTCGCCCACGCCGAGGTGACGCTGCGGGCCATTCGGCTCTGACGGTCAGTCCATGAACGAGCCGTCGCGGCGCATGTCGTGGTTGCTCCGCATGTGCTTGCACTGCGGGCAGTGACGGATCAGGCCGCGCTTCATCACGAACGCGATCCCGAGCGTCACGAAGTACATCGACGCGACCAGCCACCACTGGATCCACCGCATCAACGCCGCGCGCCCGCATGTCTGACAGTCCCGGCATCCACCAGCCACAACACACCCCCACGTCGAGCGGCCCCGCGCCGCAGACGATCAGGGTGCCAGCGGAACGTCAGCGTCCGCAGGCGAACACCCGCAACCGATGGGAGACCCGCACTCATGGCCATCCCCACGCCGTCCTTCATCTTCGGCGACAAGCTCCGACGGTGGACCAGCTACTCAGCCGACCTTCATCAAGCCCTCATCGATGCCGACTTGCAGGGGCTCGATGTCGAGGCTTGCGAGGTCCACGCCGTCGTCTTCATCGAAGAGCGCTGGTGGTACGTCCTCAGCGCCACCGACATCTACGACAGACCGATCTGCCTTCCTGCCACCGTCATCGACGGCGCATTCGAGGTCACCTCGCGCGTCCCGATCACAACCCTCGGCGAGACGATTCACCGCCCTGACGGCGACACCACGCCGCACGGCCCGTTCGCAGCGCAAGGCGCCGTCGTCGAGATCATCGAGAAGCGCAGCGGCCCCGTCGACGACTCCTGGGACAACAGCGTCATCGTGCCCAACGAGATCCGCATCAACGGGCAACCGCTCCTCGCCCCGCGTGACAAGCCGGTGATCATCCACGAGATGTCCACCCGGGCTGACGAGGTCGTCTACGTGACGCTCACGCTCATGGCCAAGCTCGTCTCGATCCGCACGGAAGGAGGCGAGAGCTGATGGCCCGCATCCAGATCCTCGAACTGCCCGACGAAGAAGGCGACGACGGCAAGACGGTCACGCCGTTCGCGCTGATCATCGACCAGTGCGAATACCCCGATGGCGTCATGTCCCGGGCCGAACTGGACGCGATCAACGAGTCCTTCCGGCAGTTCGCCCGCGAATGCGGGGCTCGGGCCAGCCTCGCGGCCAGCGCCACCATCGAGGTCCCCGGCCTCACAGCCGAGCAGGTCGCCACGATCAACGGGCCACACGTCGGCACTGCGGCCATCGAGATCGTCCCCGACTTCACCGGATTCGAGAGCGCCATACGCGAAACCGTGGAAGCCATCGGGCCGCAGAAGGTCGGCGTGTACGTCGGCAAGGAAGAGATCAGCGACATCGTCAGGGCTGAACTTGCGGAGAACAACCGCGGCATCGTCGACGCACTCAGCGACGGACGAGGCTGACCCCCCACCCCTGAAATTTTTGAGGGGCCTTCTTCCTGGAACGCGGCTTCAAACGAGGGCCCTTCGCGCTGACGGGAGGGTGGCCATGCTCGGGATCCACGTACCGGACATCACGTACGGCGAACCCATCGAACAGTGGTGCGACCACTGCCGATCACATGCTGGCTACGAGGTCGCCTGCTACATCCTGCGCCCACGCGGACCCCGCCACATCGGCGTCGCCCACGGCTGCCGCACATGCAGCAGCAGGCACCAGTTCAAGGGCGGAACCTGGCGAGCCTGGTGGCGCCTCCTCCGCGCGATGCAAGGCAGGTAGCCATGGCACGCCGAGCACCACGCGTGTGCAGCAAGGCAGGCTGCCCAGAGATCACGTACCGAGGCGGACGCTGCGACGACTGCCGCGCCGAAGCAGAGCGCACACGAGGGACAGCCGCGCAACGCGGCTACGGAGTAGCGCACCGCAAGGTCTTCCGCGAAGCCGTCCTCAAGCGCAACCCCAACTGCGTATGCGACGACATCAGGCATGGCCACGGCCGACCCTGCGGCGAGCCCAGCCTGCACGCAGACCACTGGCCCACCGAGAAGAAGGACCTCGAGGCCAAAGGGCTCGACTCGAACGACCCCCAGTACGGACGCGGACTGTGTGCCAGCTGCCACAGCCGCGTGACCCGCCAAGACCACGGCGGATGGCAAGTCAGCTGAACCCCCAGATCACTCGCCGCTGATCACGGCGAGCAGAAGCCCCCGACCCTCTCCGGGTGTCGGGGGCTTCGTCATACCCGGAGACGAACATGACCCAGCGCACCTGCGTCACCTGCAGCCACCCACTGCCCGACGCCAGGCAAGGCAACTTCCGCTACTGCTCGCCCGCCTGCTTCCCTCGCTGCGCAGAAGCAGGCTGCAGAAATTTGGTGCGGGCCCGCGGTTTTTGCAGCACCCACTGGAATGCCAGGTACGGCAAACCCCAAAAGCCCCGGCTCCTGCTCTGTGCCGCCTGCGGAGAGCCAACCTCGAAGACGCGCATGCGTGAGCGTGTGGCTTGCTCGGACGTCTGCCGCAAGTACCTGCAATGGGGCGAGCGCAGCAGTCCGATCTGGTCACGCACATGCGAGTGCTGCGAACGGCTGTTCATCAGCCAGGAACAGGACACGCGATGGTGCTCGCCAGGATGCGAGAAGGAAGCCACCGCCATCGAGTGGCCCTCGTGCCGGATCTTCGCCAGGTACTGCTGCATGTGCGACAAGCCGTTCACGTCCGTGTACACCGTGAGCACCTGCTCGCCCGAGTGCGCCAAGCAGAAGCAGCGCGCCGACCGCAACGAGGCCAAGCTGCGCAGGCGCGCACGCGAGCGGTCTGCGTACGTCGCTCCGGTCTCACGGCGTGCGGTGCATGAGCGGGATCGGTGGCTCTGCCACATATGCGGGAAGGCGACCAAGCGCAACGCCGTCGTACCTGACCTCATGGCGCCCGTACTTGATCACGTCATCCCGATCTCGCGCGGCGGAACGCACGAGCCGGCCAACGTCCGCACCGCGCACTACTCGTGCAACTCGCGCAAGTACAACAACTTTCTGGCGTCCGGCGAGCAATTGATGTTGATCGGATGAGCCCAGAACGAAACGGACATAGGGGACGTATCCCGAGGTCAGAATCTGAGCATGACCGAGGGGGAGGACGATTTTGATCTGTACGGATCCCCCGACCTTGATCCACTAGGGCCGTCCCGCAATGGGCCGGCCTTCTTCATGTGCCGCAACGGCGCCTCTGAAAGGGAAGGCACATGCCTCCGCTTCCGAAGAATCCCGCGACGCGTCAGCGCCGCAACAAGCACTCCACCGCCCGCAAACTTGAGGGCCTGCCTGACGGCATGGCGGTGCCGGCCCTGCCGAAGGGCCGTCGTTGGCGTGCCGAGACGAAGGCGTGGTGGGCGGACGTGTGGGCGTCCCCGATGGCCGGCGAATTCGTCGACGGCCGCGCGGACATCCACGGCTTGTTCGTCCTCGCCGTCCTGGTCGACGACTTCTGGTCGGAGCCGACGACTGCGCTCGCGGCGGAGATCCGGCTGCAGCGCCAGTGCTTCGGCCTGACGCCGATCGACCGCCGCCGTCTCCAGTGGGAGATCGAGCGCGGCGAGGAGGCGACGGAGCGCACTCGGCGCCGGCGTGCCGAACCCGCTCCGGCTGCGGCTGCTTCGGGCGGGCAGGCAGCGGATCCGCGGTCTCTGCTGCACGCGGTGTAGTCCGTGGGCACGCTGTTGGTCCCGGCGCCCGACACGGAGCCGTGGCCGACGCTCGGGCCGCAGGTCTGCCAGCTGCTCGAGGAGCGGTGCGTCCACGGACCGGGCGACCTGCGCGGGCAGGACTACCGCCTCGACGACGAGAAGCGCGCACTGATCTACCGGTGGTACGAGGTCTTTCCGCCGGGCCACCCGCGTGCGGGCCGGCGCCGGTTCAAGCGGGTGGCGCTGTCGGTACGGAAGGGCACGGCGAAGACGGAGCTCGCCGCGGCCGTGTGCTTCGCGGAGTTGCATCCGGAAGCGCCGGTGCGGTGCGACGGATTCGATGCTCAGGGGCAGCCGGTTGGGCGGCCGGTCGTTGACCCGTACATCCCGATGGTTGCGTACACCGAGGAGCAGACAGAGGAGCTCGCGTACGGCGCCCTGTACGTGATGGTGACCGAGGGCGAGGACGTAGACCTCTTCGACCCCGGGCTCGAGCGCATCATGCGCGCGTCCGGGGACGGCAAGGCGCAGGCCCTCGCCGCGGCACCCGATTCTCGGGACGGCGCGAGGACGACGTTCCAGCACTTCGACGAGACCCACCGGTTCGTCCTGCCGCGGCTGCGGGAGTCGCATCAGACGATGCTGGCGAACATCCCTAAGCGGATGTTGGCGGATCCATGGTCGCTGGAGACGACGACCACGTACACGCCGGGCGAGGGCTCGGTGGCGGAAGGCACGCACGAGTACGCCGAGTTGGTGGCCAGGGGCAAGTCGAAGGACCGGATGCTGTTCTTCTTCCATCGCGAGGCGACTCCCCGAGACAGGGAGGACCTCGAGGACGAGGACCAGCTGAAGGCGGCGATCCGGGAGGCTTCAGGACCGTCGATCGCCTTGTGGCCGGACTTCGAGGGCCAGGTCGACTACGTGGCGTCGCTGTACAACCAGCCCGACACGGACAAGAGCTACTTCGAGCGGGTGTGGCTGAACCGACGGGTGCAGGCCGGGCGCCAGGCGTTTGACAAAGCGCAGTGGTCCGGACTGGCGAGGCCGGGCTTCGTCGTGCCGGACGGCGAGTTGATCGTGGTCGGCTTCGACGGAGCGCAGTTCCGCGACGCGACCGCGCTGATCGCCACGCATGTGGAGTCCGGGTTCCAGTGGCCGCTGGGAATCTGGGAGTGCCCGGCGGACACGGAGATGGCGAAGCACTGGGAGTGCCCGGAGGACGAGGTCGACCAGACGCTGAAGGACGCGTTCGACCGGTGGTACGTGTGGCGGGTGTACGGGGACCCACCGTACTGGGACGGCATGTTGTCGACGTGGGCCGGCCGTTGGCCGGACCGCGTGCAGGAGTGGTGGACGAACCGCTACAAGGTCATGGCCTTCGCGCTGGGCGCGTACCAGCGGGCGATGCGAGCAAAGGACCTGTCGCACTCGGGTGACGCCGTGTTCGCCGAGCACGTCGGGAACGCGCGTCGACGCGACCTGAAGATCCTCGACGACAAGCAGAAGCCGCTCTGGGTGATCGAGAAGGAACGCCACGACTCGCCGCTGGCGATCGACGGCGCCGTGGCGGGCTGCGTGTCCTGGGAGGCGCGCTCCGACGCCATCGAGGCGGGAGCCAAGGCCCCCAAGAAGTCCAAGATGATCATCATGAGGTGAGGGGGCCCGGTGGCGCGCACTGACCTGGAATGGCTCACCCACCTGATCGACTGCCACGAGCGGGAAGTCCGCGAGCTGAAGCCGCTGGACGCCTATTACGAGGGCAAGCAGCCGCTGTCGTACATGGCTCCGGAGCTGATGCAGGAGCTGGACGACCGGGTGCGGCAGGTGGTCGTGAACTGGCCACAGTTGGTGGCGGACAGCATCGAGGAGCGCCTGGACGTCGAGGGGTTCCGGTACACGGCGGAGGCGGCAAACGACCGCGAGCTGTGGCGGATCTGGCAGGCGAACAACCTGGACGAGCAGTCGCAGCAGGGGCACCTCGACGCCCTGGTGATGCGCCGCTCCTATGTGATCGTCGGGGCGAACGACGGGGATTCGCAGACACCGCTGATCACGGTGGAGTCGGCGCTGGACGTGTATGCGGAGTTCGATCCGCGGACGCGCCTGGTGAGGGCGGCGGTGAAGCGGTGGTGTGACAACGACGGCGGCGGCGATGTGGACCACGCGACGCTGTATCTGCCGAACTCGACGATCTGGTTCGTCAAGCAGGACGGGCAGTGGATCGAGGACCCGGAGCACGAGCGGGACGACCACGAGATGGGCGTGGTGCCGGTCGTGGTGTTGGCGAACCGGCCGCGGCTGAAGTACCTGAACGGGGTGTCGGAGTTCGCGTCGGTGATTCCGCTGTCGGACGCCGCCTGCAAGATCGCCACGGACATGATGGTCTCCGCCGAGTACCACGCGACACCGCGCCGCGTCGCGTTCGGATTCGGCGAAGAGGACTTCGTCGACGAGCAGGGCAATAAAGTCTCGGCATTCAGTCGGATCATCGGCCGCATGTGGGCGACATCGAAGGCGAAGGGCGAAGGCGCCGACGTCATCCAGTTCCCCGAGGCGAACCTCAAGAACTTCCACGACACGCTGAACCAGCTTGCCCGGCTGGTGTCGTCGTTGGCTGCCCTGCCTCCACACTTCCTTGGGTTCACCACCGACAACCCGGCGTCCGCAGACGCGATCCGCTCGTCGGAGGCCCGGCTGGTCAAGCGCGCGGAACGCAAGCAGCGCGCGTGGGGCGGCGCGTGGGAGCAGGTCATGCGTCTGGTGATGCTGATCCGCGACGGCGAGGTCAGCGCCGAGGCGCGGTCGCTGGAGACGATCTGGCGGAACGCATCCACGCCGACGATCGCGCAGAAGGCCGACGCCGCACAGAAGCTGCGCGAGGCGGACATCGTGCCGCTGCGGCAGACCCGCGAAGACCTCGGCTACTCCCCGCCGCAGATCGACCGGATGGAGGAGGAGGACCGCAAGGCCGCCGCATCGGTGCTGGAGCGGATCCTCGCCGGAGACCCCGCCGCGGCGTTGACCGGCCCGAAGCCCGAACCGCCGCCTGTCCCGGATCCGGTTGTGATGGCGGATGCCGCGTGATCCGGCCGCCGCCCGCTACCGCGAGACGACGTCGATCTCCCGCCGGGTCGCCGTCGAGGTGCAGCGGATCTGGCGGACCCTGACGGCGTCCCGGATCGAGATCGACCTCGAGGGCGCGGCTGGCCGACGGATCCTTGATCTGGTGGTCGCCGGGCAGTTGTCCGTGGCGGCCGGAGCGCAACGGTACGTCGCGGAGACGGTGGCGGCCAGCCGACAGACAGCCACAGCCGGCCTAGCCGCGGTGGCGGGGCTGTTGCAGCCGCGGGCGTTCGCTGGGGCGGCGTCGGACGGACGGCCGTTGGCGACGCTGCTGTACGTCCCTGCGATCACGGTGGCCTCGAGGCGGGCCGCCGGCGCGTCCGACGAAGAGGCCATGCTGGCGGGCTTGTTCCAGATGACACGGTTCGTCTCGACGCAGATCGCGGACGCGAGCCGGGCGTCGACGCAGGTGGCGATGGTCGCCAATCCGGCGGTGACGATGTACGCGCGGGTGGTCAACCTGCCCGCCTGTGCACGCTGCATTGTCCTGGCGGGCCGCACGTATCGGACGGACTTCAAGTTCGAGCGGCATCCCGCGTGCGACTGCGAGATGAAGAGCGTCACCGAGGACGAGTGGCGGCAGATGCAGACTCCGCAGCAGATCTTCGACGGGATGTCGCCGGAGCAGCAGCGCAGAGTGTTCGGCGTCGACGGGTCGGAGGCGATCCGGATGGGCGCCGACATCAACCAGGTCGTGAACGCCCGCCGGGGCATGGAGAGCCCCGGGGACGCGACGACCACCGAAGGGTCGACGGTCCGCAGCTACTACGCGCACCGTCTGCGCGCCGCGGGCGGCGACATCGAGCGCGGGACCGGCCGGTACGGCACCGTCACCACGCCGCGCCTGACCCCCGAGGGCATCTTCGCCCGCACCACGGACCGGGACGAGCAACTCGCCCTGCTCCGCCGGTACGCCTACCTCACCTGATCCACCCGGCCGCGCCCGCAATGGGGCGGCTCCGTCCCGCAACGGGAGACACCGAGATGACATGCCCCTACCTGCGCACGCCTTGGTTCGACCTGGCACGCCACGACGACCCGGACCCGGCAGCGCCGGATCCCGAGCCGACCGATCCGCCGGCCGATCCCGAACCGGACGCTCCGGACCCGGAGGGCGCCGACCAGCTCGGCGACCCGGGCAAGAAGGCCCTCGCCACCATGAAGGCGGAGAAGGCCGAGGCCAAGCGCGAGGCCGCGGAGGCGAAGCGCCAGGCGGCAGCACTCGCAAAGAAGGTTGCCGAGTTCGAAGACCGCGATAAGTCCGAACTGGAGAAGGCGACCGCGCGCGCGGAGGAAGCCGCAGCTCAGGCCCAAACCGCAACCAGGCGCGCCGTCCTGGCTGAGGTGAAGGCGCAGGCCGCGGACCTGTTCGAGGACCGCGACGACGCCCGCGTCAACCTCGCCGACAAGCTCGAGTCGTACATCGGCGACAACGGCGAGATCGACGAAGACGCCATCGCCGCCGACCTCGCGGCCGTGCTGGACAAGAAGCCGCACCTGCGCAAGCAGGCCGCCGAGCCCGAGAAGAAGACACCGAAGCCGGACCCCGGACAGGGACCGCGCCCGCCCGTCCCGCCCACTGACTACCGCACTGCACCGCGCGAGGACGTCGAGCGCAAGCTCGCCGAGCTCGGCGTGAGGCTGCGCCGGTGATCCGCGTCCGGGCGGTGCTGGCGGACGGCCGGTTCCGTCTGGACGTCGACGGCCATGAGGGCCGTGTCCGCGACGGGCGTGTCTGCGCCGCGGTGTCGGCCATCACCCAAACCGCTCTGCTCGGCCTGGAACAGGTGGCCGCGCAGTACCCGGACCTTGTGTCCGTCGAGATCACACAGGAGAACACATGACCACCAAGACCGCTGTTCGGTCGTGGTTCCGGCTCGACCGGCACGACATCCGGACGACGCTGCCCGCCTCGATCCGCGCGATCATGCAGGACGGCCTGCTGGACCGCATGTTCCGCGAGTCCCTGACGCCGGAACTGCTGTTCCCGCAGGTCGCCGACGTCGAGGCGTGGCAGGGCGGCAAGGGCACCCGGAAGATCATGACCCGGAACGGGCTCATGACCCCGGACCCGACGCCCACCACCGGCTCGGACGCGACCGCGGGCACCTACAGCATCGAGCAGTGGGAAGTGGTGATGGACCAGTACGGCAAGTCCATCGACACCGACCTGCTCGTCTCGTCGATGACGCAGGCGTCGAAGTACCTCAACGACGTCTCCCGTCTCGGCATCCACGCCGGACAGACGATCAACCTGCTGGCCCGCAACAAGATGTACAAGGGCTACGCGGGCGGGCGCACGTACTGCCGCACCGCGGGCACCTCGGACACCACGATCGAGGTCGCCTCCACCGACGGCTTCACGCACGTCCTCGTCAACGGCGTGCCGACAGCGGTGTCCGCGTCGACGCCGCTGACCGTCAGCATTGCCGGCGTCGCGAACACCGTGACCGGCGTCAACACCTCCACCGGCGTGCTCACCCTGGGCACCGCCCGCGTGGACGTGCTCGGCGATTCCGTGGTGTCGGCGCAGGCCCCGTACTCGGTGCGCGCGGGCACCTCGAACGACACCGCCTACAACCTCGGCGCGGGCGACCTGATCAAGTTCTCGCACTTCCGTGCCGCGGTCGCCCGACTGCGCCGGCAGCACGTCCCGCCGGCCGAGGGCAGCAGCTACGTCGCGCACGTCGACAGCGTCACCGAGTCGCAGCTGTTCGAGGACTCCGAGTTCAAGGCCCTCTACCAGGGCCGCGCGGACTCCCCGACCTACCGGGACCTGGCGATCGGCGTGTTCGGTGGCCTGGTGTGGGTTCGCAACGAGGAGGTTCCGTACCTCACGACCGCGTCCACCGGCTACGAGGACCTGGCCGTGACGGTGCACCGGCCGATCGTCGTCGGTTCGGGCGCGCTGATCGCGGCCCCGTTCGAGGGCGCCGCAGGCCTGCTGTCCGAGACCGGGGTGCAGGACGTTCCGGAGATCACCACGATCAACGTGGCCCCGGGCGTCGACGTGACCCGGATCGTCCGCCCGCCGCAGGACCGCTTCCAGCAGAACGTGTCGACGACCTGGTCGTGGGTCGGCGACTACGGCGTCCCGTCCGACTCCCTCGCCAACGGCGACCCGGCCATGTACAAGCGGGCCGTCGTCCTCGAGCACTCGGCGAGCTGACCGCACGCCCCGCCCGGACATGCCGGGCGGGGCCTTCGAATGGAGGTCTCGTGCGCGTCGTCGTCAACGAGGACATGAAGGTGTTCCACGGCCACGTGCCGGTGGAACTGAAGGCCGGCCAGGAGGTCTCCGGGAGCCTGGCAGAGATGCTCGCGGCGTCCGCGGCACGCAAGGTCACCCGAGTCGATGTCGAGTCGCCGCCTGCAGAGCCGCCGGCCGAACTCGACATCAACGCCGTCGCCGCGGACGTGCTCGCGTGGGTCGGCGACGACCAGGCCCGCGCCGCCGAGGCGCTCAAGGCGGAGAACGCCAAGGGCGAGACGGCGCGGTCCACCCTGACCAAGGCGCTCGAAAAGATCGCCGCGACCTGATCGGGGGCGCCGTGGTACTGCTGCCCCCTCTCGCGACCGCCGACGACCTCGCCGACTACACGCAGTCCGCGATCCCGCTGGCTACGGCCGAGCGTGCTCTGCGGACGGCGTCGGCGACAATCCGCAGCTTCACTCGGCAGATCTTCACCCGCGTCGACAACGACGAGGTGATCCTTGCAGGCGGTGAGCGGGTCCTGGTGCTGCCTCAGCGTCCCGCGGTCGTGGACGACGATCATCCGCTGACCGTGGTCGAGTTGGCCGACGGAGGCGGGGCGGACTTCACCGCGCTGGAGGGCCGGGACTACACGCGGCTCGGCAGCGAACTGTCCCGCGGCTTCCCGTGGCCTGCCCAGGACCGCTACATGGGCTGGCCGTACGACCGGGTCCGCGGGATCTGGGCGCCGCGGGTCCGCGTCATCTACAGCCACGGCGACCTCGAGGCGCCCGACGACGTCGTCGGGATCTGCCTGGACCTGGCCGCGGCAACCGTGTCCAACCCGAATCGGCTGCGGTCGGAGTCGTCCGGGTCGGTGTCGGTGACCTACACGGTGGAGACGTTCGGCACCGGCAAGCTGACCGACGACCACCGGCTGATCTTGTCGCGCTACCGGCGGACGATGCATTCGGTGGCGCCGCGATGAGCCTGCTGTACAACGACTCGATCGAAGTGCTCCGGGCTCCGCTGGCCGCGAACCGGTATCGCGACGAGAAGCGCGACTGGGATGCGGCGACGTCGACACCGTATTCCGGCGTGAACATGCAGCCGCTTCAGGTGCCGGTGGAGTCGACGGAGTACACCGAGGACCGGCAGACGACGGTGACCCGCTATCTGCTGATCACCCGGCCCGGCACGGACATCGACCTGTTGGCGACGGACCGCGTCGCCTTCGGCGGGATGGTCCTGCGGGTCGATGGCGACGTCGGGCGGTGGCCGGCGCCGAGCGTCCGTCACGTGGAGGCGCGGCTCGTCAGGATCTCCTAATTGGGGGGTGCTGGTGGCAGCGACTCCCGGGGGAGGAACCTTCGTCCGCAACCCGGCCCTGTTCCGCGAGTTGGCGGCGTCGGACGGCGTCCGGGACTTCCTGAAGGACCGGGCCGACAAGGGCGCCATGGTGGCGCGCGCAACGGTGCGGTCATACGGCGGTCCGACGTGGCGCCGCGGCGTGACGCGCATGGGCGAGTACGCGTCGATGGTGTTCTCGGAGACAGTGCTGACGCCGTCGGGCTGGCGGTCGAAGTTCGGCTCGGACGCCCCGTGGACGGTGCAGGTCGAGTACGGCACCGGCAAGATCAAACGGAAGCGCCGCCGGGTCCGGAACGTGTCGCTGCTGAAGCGCCGCGTGTCGCTGGTCAAGGGCGCCCGCTCTCGTGGCGCGCCTGCCGGCTACCACTACGTGACGACGTCGCGAAGGACCCGCCCGCAGAAGGGCTTCTCCCCCAAGCAGCGCGTCCTCTTCAAGTCCCTTCGAGCCCTGAGGGGGCTGTAGTGCCGCGTATCCGACTGGCCCACTGGCACGACGGGCACAAGCCCGGCGACGAGATCGACGTCGACGACGACACGTGCAAGGCGCTGAAGCGCGACGGCCGGGTGGCGGAGGTACTGCCCGACTTCGCGGAGGGCGGCATGCTGCCGTCTGCCGCGTCTGAGGCCGTCAACGAGACCGGCGAGCCTGAGCAGGTCGTCCCGGCGCCGCGTAAGCGCCGCGCCTCGCAGGAGGAGTAGTGCAGCCGCTTCCGGTGGTCGTCTTCCCCGACGCCGAGCAGCTGGTCATCGACTACCTGGCGGGCGTGCTCGGCTCGGGCGTCGCCGTCGGCGCCGAACTCCCGGAGGACGTCCAGGCCGCCGTTCCGGTCGTCGCGGTGTCCCTCCTCGACACGGACGAAGTCCTCGACTTCGTCCTCGAGGACCCGGTCCTCGACGTCGAAGTCCTCGCCGCGGACAAGGCCTCGGCGAGTGACTTGGCCAGGCTCGTGTCGGCGCACATGAAGGTGCTGCCCAGCATCCCGGTCTCCGGCGCCCAGGTGTACGAGGTCGAGCGTCAGGGCCTTGCGTGGCTACCTGACGACGTGACGGATCTGCCGCGCTACGTGCTGACTTTCCGGCTGCGGGTCCGTCCCGCCTGATCAACCCGCACTTTTCCCTTCCCGACGGCGAGAGCGCCGAGCGGGTTTTCGGCATGCCCGCAAGGAGGCATTCATGGCGCTCGACACTGACAACGTGCGGGTCGGCCTGGACGGTCGGATCTACGTCGCACCGAAGGGCACCACCGCGCCCACCGATCTGACGTCGCCTTGGGCGGCGGGGTGGGTCGACCTGGGTCTCATGTCGCCGGACGGCGTGGAGATGACGTACGCGACGGAGACGGAGGACGTCGACGCGTGGCAGTCGCTGTCCCCGGTCCGCAAGATCCTCACCGGCGTGGACATGAGCCTCGCGTTCACCGCGATCGAGTGCAAGCGCGATGTGATCACCCTGTACTTCCCGGAGTCGTCGATCGGCACGGCCGGCGGCGTGCACACTCTGTCGATCAAGTCGGCGCCCGAGTCGGACGAGCGCGCGTTCGGGTTCGAGTGGACCGACAGCGGCATCACGAACCGCATCGTGCTCGCGCGCGGCGAGGTGACCGAGCGCGGCTCGATCACGACCTCGCGCGGCGGCGCGGTGAGCATGCAGATGACGGTGTCGGCGTACACGACGTCGTCGGACGACATCGCCACATGGCTGTCGGACGACCCGGCGTGGGCCGCTGCCTAGTTCTGCCAAGTCCCGCCCATGAACGTCCGTCCGGCGGTGCCAGCGGGTCGCCGCCGGACGGGCACCAACCCGCATACCCGCGAAGGAGTTTGAGATGGCCAACAAGCCTGCCGCGCACGCGGCCGACGAGCCCGCCGTGCGTGAGGTCGTGTCGCTGGACGCGCTGTCCGCGCAGCGGCGCGACGCCCTGCCCGAGCCGACCACGTTCGGGCTGAAGGGGATCGAGTTCACCCTGCCGCCGATGAAGCTGCTGCCGATTGAGACGCAGGCGAAGGTCGGCAACATGGACGACAATCTCGGCGTCCTCAACGCATTCCTCGGCGAGGAGCAGGTGAAGGCCATGTTCGCGGCCGACTACACCTTCGACGACCTCGAACTGATCATGGAGGAGTGGCAGAAGCGCTCCGGGCTTGAGCCGGGGGAAGCGCCGGCCTCGTAGCTCTGCTCAACGAGCACTACGAGGCCGTCGACTGGGACATGCAGCACTACTGGCACGGCCGGTCGCTGGCAGAACTCCACCAGGATCCGCCGACGCTGTCGCTGCTGGAGCTGCGCCGCTTCCTGAGGTTCCTGCCGCCCGAGTCGGCGACGGCCCGGGCGCTGTACCCGAGGTCGAAGGCGGACGCCGAGCGGGAGTACTGGTCGGGCCCCGCGGACCGGTTCTTCGCCGCAACGTTGATCGACTGTCTGCGCGAGAACACGTTCGTGCAGGTCAAGTTGAACGCCGATCCGAAGAAGACGCGGCATCTCAAGCCACCGAAGCCGATCCCGCGGCCGGGCGTGGAGCCGAAGGACACCAAGGTCATCCGGTTCGGCGGACGCCACGGCTCCGGGCAGCTCACCGAGGTCTTCGGCCAGCCGGCACAGACATCGTGACGTGACGCGCTGAGGGGGTGTCCTCCCTTGGCTGGTCCCGGTGGTGTGCTGGTCGGCCGCGGATACGTGGTGATCCGGCCGGAGTTCACAGGCGACTGGGACCGCAGGGTCTCCGGGCAGACGTCCCGCTCGGGCGCGTCCGGTGGCCGGTCCTTCGGGGCCGCGTTCGCCAAGGGCGCGTCCGCGGGCCTGTCCGGACTCGGCGGCATCGTCAAGGCGTCGCTGGCCGGTTCGGGCATCGCTGCGGCAACCGTCGGGATCCAGCAGCTCGGCGCGGCGGCGCTGGCTGCGTCTGCGGTGGCGGTGCCGGCCCTGTCGGCGATCGGCACGGCGGGCGCGGCGATCGGCGTCGGGCTCAAGGGCGTCGGGAAGGCGTTCAAGGCGTTCGACTCCGCCGCCTCGGACGCGAAGGCTGCGGCGTCGGCGACGCGTGCGGTGGAGTCGGCGCAGCGGTCTCTCGCGCGGGCGCAGCAGGCTGTCGGCGAGGCGCGCGTTTCGGCGGCCCGCCGGGTGCAGGACGCCGAGCGTGCGGTCATCGACGCGCAGCGCGACGCAGTGCGCGCACATGAGGACGTCGCCGACGCCCAGCGCGACGCCCTCGACGTCCAGAAGGAGTTGTCGGACGCGTACAAGGACGCGGCCCGTCAGCTGGAGGACTACCGGATCCGTCTGGCCGACGCCGCGATCGACCAGGAGGAGGCGGCGCAGCGCGTCAAGGACGCCGAGAAGGACCTGGCGGACGCGCGGAAGGACAACGACAAGGACGCGATCGCCAAGGCCGAACTCGCGGTCAAGCGGGCGAAGCTGAGCGCAGAGCAGCAGGCACTGGACCACAAGCGGCTTCGTGAGGAAGAGGCCGCCGCGACGAAGGCCGGCGTCGACGGCAGCGCGCAGGTTTTGGCGGCGAAGGACCGAATCGCCGACGCGAACGACCGCGTAAAGGACGCGGCGGAGCGCGCGGCGGAGGCCGACCGGCAGGTCACTGACGCGCGGCGCGGCGTGGCAGAAGCGCACGCGGACGGCGCCAGGCAGATTGCCGACGCGAACGAGGCTGTCGCGGACGCGGCCCGGGCGCTCGCGGATGCGCAGCAGGCGGCGGCGTCGCAGGTGTCGAAGGTCGACGAGGCGCTCGCGAAGCTCACCCCGAATGCCCGGGAGTTCGTCGAGACCGTCAAGGACTTGGGCCCGGCGTGGGGCGAGGTTCGCAAGGCCACGCAGGAGTCCCTTTTTGCGGGAGTGGCCCAGTCCTTCCGGAGCATGTCGACGCAGATCATCCCGGACCTGAAGGCCGGGCTGTCCGGCGCCGCGACGCAGATCAGCGCCATGTGGCGGACCTGGATGGACGGTGTCCGGCAGCTCAGCCAGGAGGGCTCTCTCAAGAAGTTCTTCGACGGCAACAGCCGGATCCTGGAGGACTTCGCCAAGTGGCCGGAGGAGGCCACGCGCGGCTGGGTGCAGCTGAGCATCGCGGCGACCCCTGCTCTTGAGCGGATCACGACGGCGGTCGGCGAGGCGTCGACGCGCCTGTCCGAGCGCATGGACCGGGCGTTCGCGTCGGGCGCGATGGAAAGCGCGATCTCCGGCGCGGTCGACAAGCTCGGTTCCCTCAAGGGCCCGCTCTCAGACATCCGGACGATCTTCGGGAACATTTTCGACTCGATCTCCGGCCCGGGCACGCAGGTGCTCGGCGGGATCGGCGTCGCGCTGGACGAGCTGGCGCGGGTCACCTCGAAGCCCGAGGTCAAGGAATCGCTGACCTCGATCTTCACGTCGTTCGCGTCGATCTCCGGGACTGTCCTCAAGGCGCTCGGGCGTCTGGTCGAGTGGGGTCTGCCGCTGCTCGCGACGGGCCTGGAGTGGGTGGCGCGTGCGCTGCCGCCGGTCGTCGACTGGCTGGGCAGGTTCGCCGCGGTCACCGTCGACAAGATCGGCTCCGGGATCGGTGCTGCGGCCAGCGGCACCCGCGACTTCTTCGACGCGTTCCGCGGCGGCGATGTCGGCGCGCAGGCGTCCGCGATCGAGCGCATGGGCGCCGCGTCCCGCTCGTTCAGCGACAAGGCGGGCGGGTACATCAGGTCGTTCTTCGACGGCTTCCGCGACGGCGAGCTGAAGTCGAAGTGGTTCGTGGCCAAGCCAGGCTTGGGCGACGTCTTCGACCGGGCCGGCACCGCAGCGCGCGGCGTCGGCGACCTCCTTCGCCAGCAGGTGCTCCCGGCGTTCCTCGAACTGGGCCGCGGCATCCAGTCGTTCCTGACTCCCGTCGTGGAGGCGTTCGGGCGGATCTGGACGGAGCACGTCCAGCACATCCTCGAGCGCGTCGCGACGGTAATCAGCCGTGCCTTGGTCCCGATCTTCAAGGCGTTGGGCGAGTTCATCCGCGATCGCGTCTCGCCTGCCCTGGAGGAGCTGGGCGGGAAGTTCGCCGGGCTGCTGGACAAGCTGGCGCCGATCATCAGCGTGATCGACCAGGTAGTGACGTGGCTGGTCAAGCTCGGCTCCGAGGTGCTCGGCTTCGTCGTCCCGGTTCTGATCAGGCTCGCCGGTCCGGTGTTCACGTTCCTGATCGACGTGATCGGGTTCGCGATCGACGTGATCGGCTTCGCGGTCGACGCGATCACGTGGCTGGGCCGCGCGGCGAAGTGGCTGTGGGACGAAGCGATCAAGCCCGCGTTCGAGGGGATCGGCGCAGCCGCGAAGTGGCTGTGGGACGAGGTTCTCTCGCCCGTCGTCGGCTGGATCGGGGAGTCCCTGCGCGGCTGGGGTCTCATCGCGACCTGGCTGTGGGACGAGATCCTGAAGCCTGTCTTCGACGGGATCGGCGGCGCCCTGACGTGGCTGTGGGACAACACCATCGGCCCGGTCGTCGGCTGGATCACCGAGTCCCTCCGCGGCTGGGGCCTGATCGCGACGTGGCTGTGGAACGAGGCGATCAAGCCCACTTGGGACAACATCGCCCGGGCCACGAACTGGCTGTGGGAGAACGGGATCAAGCCGCCGTTCGAGTCGGCGAAGGCCGGTTTCCGGCAGCTCGGCGAGTGGGCGCAGAAGCTCCACGACGAGTGGATCAAGCCCTGGTTCGACAAGATCAGCAACACGGTCGGGGTCTTCGTCGGGGGCCTCGTTTCCGCTTTCAGCGTGGCCAAGACGATGCTCGGGACGGTCTGGGACGGCGTCACGCGGGTCATCGCGTCGCCGATCCAGTGGGTCATCGACCACGTGTACGGCGGCATTCGCACCGTCTGGAATTTCGTCGCGGACAAGGTCGGCCTGCCCGGCCTGCCCGAGGGCCCGAAGATCCCCGGGTTCGCCACCGGCGGCATCTATCCGGGGTACACGCCGGGACGGGACGTCGGCCTGGCCGCGGTGTCCGGCGGCGAGGCCATCATGCGGCCGGAGTGGACGCGCGCGGTCGGCCCCGGGTACGTCAACGCCGCGAACGAGGCGGCGATTTCAGGTGGCGTCGGCGGCGTGCAGACGTTCCTCGCCGAGACCGGCACCCCGTTCATGGGCGCGTACGGGATCGGCGGCATCGTCGGCAAGGTCGTGAAGGCCACCGCCGGGGCCCTGGGGCACATTCCGGGCGTCGACATCGCCGCGGAATGGGCCAAGAGCTTGGCGCGCGGGGCGGTCGCGAAGGGCGTGGAGATCGCGCTCAAGCCGATCCGCGCCATCGTCGGCAAGCTGCCGGACAGCCCGGACCTGTGGCGTCTCGCCAAGAACGTGCCGCTGAAGCTGATGGACGCCTTCGTCGACAAGGTCAAGGGCGAGGACGCAAAGGCCCTCGGCGGCGAGAACGTCCAGCGGGCTCTGGACTGGGCTCGGTCCCAGGCCGGGAAGCCGTATCAGTGGGGCGGCAGCGGCGATCCTTCGTGGGACTGCTCGGGCTTCATGGCCGCGATTCAGCAGGTCATTCTCGGCAAGAAGCCGACGAGGCTGTTCACGACGTTCGACTTCGACGGGGCCCGCGCGCCTGCCGGATGGCAGCAGAACTTGCAGGCCCCGTTCATGGTCGGCGTCACCAACTCCGGCGTGGGCCACATGGCAGGCACTCTCGCGGGCACCAACGTGGAGTCAAGGGGTGGCGACGGCGTCGTCGTCGGGCCGTTCGCGCGGGCGTGGAACAGTCCCATGTTCAGCCAGTTCTACGGTTTCGCGCCGTCGGTCGGGGCGGGGGGTGGTGTCGCTCCGACGGGTGCGCTTGCCGACTGGATCACCTCGGCGCTTAAGGCGACGGGTACGCCTCCGCCGGGGTCGTTCGACCAGTGGATGCGCGGCATGGGTGTCCTGGTGAACCGCGAGTCGGGCGGCAACGTTTTTGCCATCAATACGACCGACTCGAACGCCGCAGCTTCGAACGCCAGCCGCGGGCTCGCACAGGTCATCCCGACGACCTTCAATGCGTTCCATCAGATCGGCACGCCGTGGGACATCTACGACCCGGTGGCGAACCTGGCCGCGTCGATCAACTGGATCAAGTACAAGTACGGGTCGATCGCCAACGTGCAACAGGCCAACCCGAACCTGCCGCCGAAGGGCTACAGCTTCGGCGGCATCGTCCCGCGCGGCGGCGGTACGCACGACAGTGGCGGGTGGCTGGAGCACGGCCAGCTCGGGCTGAACATGTCCGGGACACCGGAGGCGGTGCTGACCGGCCCGGACTACGCGCTGATGCGGGCTGCCGCGGTGGCGAACAACCGGGGCCTCGGCATCGGCGACGTGCACGTGTACGTCGGCGACCGGGAGATCGAGGACATCGTCCGCGTCGAGCTGCGGGACTTCTCGGGCGCGGTCGTCGGGGCTCTCGACGACGGCAGGGGGTGACCGGTGGCCGTCCAGACGAACCTGCTCAGCGCGAACGACTCGACCCTCGACAGCACGGTCGGTACGTGGGCGGCGGGCAGCAACACGACCGCCGTCCGCGTCACCACCCCGACGCCGCACACCGGTGCGGGCTGTCTGCGGCTGACGTCCGGCGCGGCCGGGACGATGACGGCGTTCACCGGGAAGTACACGGTCAGCCCGTCGACGGTGTACATGGCGACCGGGTGGGCGGCGAACGTGTCCGCGGCGGCCGGCCGGGTCATCCAGATCTCCGTGGACTGGTGGACGTCCGGCGACGTCTACATCTCGTCGTCGGTCGGCGCGCCCACGACGACGCTGCCGAACTCGACGGCGTGGACCGGGCCGATGGTGGTGATCGGCACCTCGCCGGTCAACGCCGCCAAGGCATCCTTGGTCGTCACGGTCACGGCCGGGATCACCGCCGGGTCGCAGCAGATCGTCTTCGACGACTTCGCGATGGGCGTGCCGTTCAGCGAGTCGGGCAACATCTTGCCGCTCGACGTCTACACGGTGGAGATGTCCACCGCCGGGTGGACGGCGGGCACCAACGCGACGATCGCCCGCAGCGGCGGCAGCGCCGAAGGCGCGTACTGCCTGCGCGTGACCTCGACCGCGGCCGGCGACACGCTCGTCACGACGACCGACCGGTATGCGGTCACCGCAGGGCAGCTCTACGAGGTCTTCACGTGGATCTTCCCGCCCGGCGCAGGCCGGTCGGTCATCCTCGAAGCCCGGTGGTACGACGCGTCCGTGGGCGGCACATTGCTGTCGACGTCGGCGTACACGGCGACCACCGTGCAGACGTCGATCTGGGAGCGGCACACGCTGTCCGCGACCGCGCCGCCGGGTGCCACGCACGTGGTCATGGCGATGCGGCAGCAGGCCGTCGGCGCCGCCGAAGTCTGGTTCTACGACGTGATGGTGGTGCGCCTCGCGCCGCTCGTCGCCGGGAACCTCCTGTCGTATCCGGCGCAGTCCCTCGAGGTCGACGCGGCGGACTGGACGGCGGCAGGCAACTGCGCCATCGCCCGGTCCGCCCCGGCGGAGATGGCGTACGCGGGCGCGTACAGCCTCAAGGCGACGTGCACCGTGGCGGGGCAGGCCCGCATCGAACTCACCACCGCGGTCCCCGTCACCGAGGGCCTCTACTACAACGCGGGCGTGCAGTTCCGGACCGTGGGCGCGTCTCCGGCGTCGCGGGTGTGGCTCGCCATCGACTGGTACGACGTCTCCGACGTGTACTTGGGGAGCGCCGAGCCGGACCAGGAGTCCGCGCAGGTCGGCGGCGCCTGGCACATGGAGACGCTGGGCCGGCAGGCGCCTGTTGGCGCGGCCAAGGCCAAGCTGGTGCTGCTGCCGCAGGCCACGGTCTCGTCGCAGGTGTTCTATCTCGACGAGATGTCGTTGGCGTCCGGCACTCCGCCGTACGTCGTGGAGCCGGACCCGGCCACGGGTTCGGTGACCATCACACTGAACGACCTTGCGGGGTCGACGACGCTCGACCTGCGCAGGGTCGACCCGGACGGGCAGCTCTCGCCGGTGCGCGGCTTCGTGTCCGACGTGGTCGGCTACGACGTCACCGGGCCGACGATGGTCTTCGAGGACTACGAGGCCCCGCTCGGCGTGACCCTGCGGTACGAGTACACCAAGCACCCTTCCGAACTGACCACGCGGACGTATGCGGTGACGCTCGACCCGCCCGACGATCCGGGGCACGTGTGGCTCACGAATCCTGGGCAGCCCGCACTGAACATCCTGCTGACCGTCGGCCAGGCACCGAACTGGAAGAGGTCGATCGAACGCGGCATACAACGTGCCGTCGGCGCGAAGCTGCCGCAGGTCGTTTCGGACGTGCGCGCAGGCCGCGAGGGCGACCTCGCTGCGGTCACGTGGACGGCCGACGAGGCGGATGCCCTCGACTACCTGCTCGACGCGGGCGGGGCGCTGCTCATCAGAGCCCGTCCGGGCTGGGGCCTGGACAAGGCGTACGTGTCGGTCGGCGACATCGGCGAGGACCGGGTGAGCCGGTACGGGCCGCAGCCGGTACGGCGGTGGCAACTGCCGCTGCTGCTGGTCGACCGTCCGGGTGGCGGCATGGCCGGGTCTGCGGACCGCACGTGGCAGGACGTCCTGGACGACCCGGAGACGCCGACGTGGGGCGACCTGCCCACGAAGTACCCGACATGGCTGCACGTCTTCCAGGGGGTGGACTGATGCGATCCGGTACGCCGCAGTTCTTCGAGGCGATCAAGAAGTCGTACACGCTGGCGATCGCGGTCGAGGTGACCGACTCGGACGACGTGTCGGTCGTGTCCAACCTGCCGATCAAGGGCGGGTCGGTCACGGTCGACGCCGGATCGGAGGTCCGCTACACGGCGTCGGTCACCGTCTCCGACATCATGTACCTGCCGAAGGTCCCGTCCGATCCGCTGTCTCCGTACGGCAACCGGATCCGGATCCGCCGCGGGATCCGCTACCAGAACGGCACGTTCGAGCGGATCCCGGTCGGCGTGTACGTGATCGACCAGCCCGGCGGCGACATGGACTTCGGGCCGGTCACCGTCGCCCTCAAGGGCCTGGAGTCGATCCTTCAGCGCAACAAGCTCACGGCTCCGTACTCCACGGCGGGCGCCACCAATCACGTCGACGCGATCACGCAGTTGGTGACCGAGGTCATGCCGACGCAGACGATCGACTCGACCGGCGTCACCGGCGACCAGGCGACCGCCACCAAGACCTGGGACCTCGACGCCGACCGGTGGGCGGCCTGCCGCGAACTCGCCGCCGCGATCGGCTGCGAGGCCTTCTTCGACGCCGAAGGCCTCTTGGTCATCCGGGACTTCCCGCCGGCTCCGGCGGACTCGATTCCGGTGTGGGAGATCGCAGGCGGCGACACCGGGGTGCGGATCGGCGGCGAGCTGTCGATGTCGCTGTCGGGGATCTACAACGGCGTGCGCTGCATGTCCGACGGCAACGGCGTGGACGGCACGCTCCCGGTGTCGGGGCAGGCCGTCGACGACGACCCGGCCAGCCCGACGCGGTGGGGCGGCCCGATCGGGCACGTCCTGAAGGTGGTCAAGTCGCCGCTGTACGCGGACTCCACGCAGTGCGAGTCGGCCGCGGCGGCGATGCTTCCGTCCGTCCTCGGACCGAACCGAACGCTGAGCCTGAAGACCTTCGTCAACCCGGCGTTGGAGTGCGGGGACCCGGTGCGGGTGGTGTTCGGCGACGGCTCGGCGGAGATGCACACGGTGCAGGCGATCACGATGCCGCTGTCCGCGTCCGGCGAGTTCCTCGTGTCCACGCGGTCCGGCGCCGAGGAGGTGGCTCCCTGATGGCCACGGTCCCGAACGACGCCATGTACAAGATGCTCGCCGCCGGACTGGGCGACGCCATCGCGAAGATCGTGCGCAAGCTCATGGACTCCTCGTCGGCTGACTGGGGCTGGGGCACGGTGACGGAGGTCGAGCCGGGCAGTGTCGCGGGCACGGTCGCCGTCGACACCGACTCGGGCGCCCCGATCGTCATGCGGCGCCTCGCCAGCTACGCGACCCCCGCGGTGGACGACGTCGTGCAGTGGCAGCGGAATCGCTCCGGCGACTTCAGCGTCACCGGCGAACGCGCCTGACGGCTCTCCTTCTTCCTTCCTCTTCGAGCAACCCCGCGAAGGGGTGGAGGTGTCATGCCCCAGGGTGACGGCTACGGCCAGGGCATCAACCTGGCGATCAACTCGGATGCGCCGGACGCGCAGCAGCTGGTCGCCGACCTGGAGAAGATCATCGCCAGGACGGTCATGGTCTTCAACAGCGCCGCGCACCGCGGCTCCGTCCTGACCGGGGACTCTGCGCCGACCGAGGGCATGGAGACGTACCTGCGCGACGTAGGCCGGCTGGAGACGTACGACGGCAGCGCCTGGAAGACGCTGTCCGAGTGGCAGACGACGAACCCCACGTGGTCGTCGTCACTGGGGTCGGTCAACATCGGCAACGGCACGAAGTACTGGCGCTGGACGAAGATCGGCAAAACCGTGCACGCGCGCATGCTGTGGGTGGCCGGCAACACGACGACGTTCGGGACGTTCGGTACGCCGCCGTCGGCGGGCATGTGGTCGTTCTCGCTGCCGGTTCCTGCGGCGTCGGACACGATCGGCGAGTACGCGACGGGCAGCGCGCTGGCGTGGCGCCCGAACGTCGCCTGGTACCAGGGCATGCCGCTGCTGAACCCAAGCCTCGGCACGATCAAGTTCGCGGGCGACCAGGTCGGCTACACGTGGGGACGCTGGGACGACGGGCCCTTTTCCGGTGGCCCGCAGGCCGCGGACCAGATCTCCGTGTCGATTACGTACGAGGCCGCGTCGTAGCTCCGGCCTGACCCCACCCGCAATCCCGCAACCCCGCCTCCGCGCGGGGTTTTCCCATGTCAGGAGGCCCGCATGGCGTGGTGTCCGTTCGCGACGCGCATGGAGCTCCAGCCGGAGTCGAACCAGCAGGCCGGCATCGACCCGACGCAGTTCATCGTGCACAGCATCGCGGCTCCGTGGACGAACCAGCGGATGTACGAGTACTGGCGCGACAGCACGAACTTGGAGTCCCACTTCGGTGGCGCTTTCGACGGCGGCCTCGCGCAGTTCATCGGCACCGAGACTCGCGCGGATGCGAACGCTTCGGCGAACCGGCGGCCGGACGGTACCGGCGCGGTGTCGATCGAGACGGCGAGCAACTTGCAGCACTCGGACCCGTGGACGGACGCGCAAGTCGCGACGCTGATCCGCCTGGGTGTGTGGCTGCACCAGCGGCACGGGATCCCGCTGCGGGTCTGCCGGTCGGCGTCGGATCCGGGGTTCGGCTACCACGGGCTGCACCGGGCGTGGTCGACGTCGGGGACGGCGTGTCCGGGGCCGGCGCGGATCCGGCAGTTCCGCGAGGTGGTGTTCCCGGGGATCGTGCGCGCCGCTTCGGGCGGTCCCGTTCCAACCCCCAAGCCTCAGCCCGAAGTTCCGTCCACTCCTGTGAAGAGGAAGCGCATGGCCCAGATCGGCAAGACCATTCCGCGGGTTCTCGGCGACGAGTCCGCGACCACGTTCACCGCGGTCCCGGGCCGCTGCTTCATCAACGTGTCGGCGGACTACGTTCCGCCGGGCGAGGAGGCCACGGTGCGGATCGACGTGGCGGACGGCAACAAGAACTGGATCCAGGTGAACCACATCATGCGGCTTGGTTCCGGCGAGGCCGAGGCGTTGGAGTTGGCGCGCCCGGACAAGACCCGCGTCGTCTCGGTGAAGCGCCTCAGCCACGAGGTCGCCCGCCTGGACGCGACTCTGCACCACCCGGAGGGATGACATGTTCGGTGTGAGCAACGAGTGGCTGCGTGACGCGGGTGAGCGGGTCGGTTACACGGCGCTGGAGGCCGGGGTTGCGACGGCGATCGTGCTGGTGACGCCGTTGGCGACGTGGTGGGCGGCGCCGTTGACGGTGGCGCTCGCCGGGGTGAAGTCGTTCGCGGCCAGGCACAAGGGCAGCCGGGACTCGGCGGCGATGCGGCGGGAGCCTGCGCAGGCGGTGCCGGGCGGCGACCGGTGAGGTGTCCGCTGCGCCTGCTGCCGTTGACGAAACGGGTGGGCAGGCGCGGCGCGATCCTCGGGGCGTTCGGGACGGTGTGGCTGCTGTACGGCTATTCGCTGTTGGTGGAGCCGATTCCGGGCACGGCGGGCCTTGAGGTGCTGTTGCACGTGGCGGCGTTCGATGTGTGGGCGTGGGCGTGGATGGTGTGCGGCGGGTTGGCGGTGGTGTGTGCGTTCCTGCCGCCGCCCGCGGATTGGCCTGGGTTCCCGGCGTTGTATCTGCCGGGGGTCTGGTGGGGGCTTTCGTATCTGGTGTCGTGGTGGCCTCTGGGCGACAACCCGCGGGGTTGGATCCAGGCTGCGATCTGGGGGGCCATGCTCGGTGCGATTCGCATTGTTGCTGGTTGGCCGGAGCCGCCGCGCGGTGATGGAAGCGAGCACGGGAATGCCGAGCGCTGAGCTGGTGACCGCCATTTCGAGTGGCGTGGTGGGTTTGGGGAGCATCGCGGGGACGATTGCGGTGGCTCGGGCGGGTCGGCGTACGCCTCGTCAGCAGCGCCTGGATGAGTTTTCGGTGGTGGCGGAGCGGCAGGACAGGGATTTGGAGCGGCAGGGCGCGACGATCGAACGCCTTGAGGGCAAGGTGGAGCGGTTGGAGCTGTCGTTGGAGGATCAGAAGCGGCAGTGCGCGGAGGAACGGCAGGAGGACCGGCGGGTGATCACGGCGTTCGTGCGTATCGTGCGGACGACGTGGCGGCACATGGATGCGTTGAGCGTTCCGGATCCCGTATTGGACCCGGGGGATGTGTCGGTGTTGGAGCAGTACCACCTTCGGTGAGAACGACAGAGCGGGCCGCTCTCCTTCGGGAGGGCGGCCCGCTTCGCTGCGTCCGGCGCGCTCGCCGAAGCAAGGTTTCGGAGTGCTCAGCGACTAGAATTGGACGCAGGAAACGCGGCGGCCGGGTGGTCTCAACTCCACCCGGCCGTACGTGAATTCGGCGGGCTGCCAACCCGCGCACGTGCCCTATCAACCGCGACGAAGTAAGGCACTCTCATGACTGTACCGAGCGGCACCTGCCCGCGTCTCGCGGGGGCCGCAGCGTGTTGAGGATACGTAGGTCGAAGCCGATCTCGGGCTTCACGATCCTGCCGAACGACACCCTGCGCGACGACCGCTTGAGCTACGCAGCTCGCGGCGTCCTCGCCGAACTCCTGTCCCGCCCCGACAAGTGGGAGACGAACGCCGACGCCCTGTCCGAGCGGGCCCGCCGCAACCGCGGTGACATCGTCGGCGAAGGGCGGCGCGGCATGCGGTCCGCGTTCGCCGAACTGGAGTCCGCGGGCTACATGATCCGCCGCCGGGAGAAGTCCGCGAACGGCCGCTACTCCACGGTGCTGGAGGTGTACGACCTGCCGCAGCACCGAGGTACCGCTCGCGGTACGTCGGCTGGCGGTACGTCGGTCAGCGGTACGTCGGCGACCGGTACCTCTACAAGAAGTACCGACTACGGAAGTACTGAGTACGAAGACGGCGGCGACGAACATTCCACTGCGCTCGCTTCCACTCGCGCCGCGCACGCAAGCGAGCGCGCGAAAGAGAGCCTGGGATCGGAAATCGACGGCTGGTACGCGGCGGCGGACAAGCTCAGCGACGACAGACTGCGCCGCCATCTGCTGGCGTTCGAACGCAGGCGCCCCAAGATCTACAGGCTGTGCCGACAGAACGCGCTCACGCAGATCGGCAACGACAAGGGCGGGACGGCTCTGCTAAACAGCAAGGACGGCGTCCGGGCGATCGACCTGTTGGCGTTTAAGTACGCGCTCCAGCACTACGTGGACAGCATGCCGGGCTGGCTGACGAAGCTGCCTGCATGACGCGAGGCTCGGGCCCCGCCTTCCGGCAGGAACTCCCGAGCCTCACTTCCGGCCTGTCCGCAGATGGCCGACTCCACTGCCAGGGTAGCCGCTACGCTGATAGTCCGATCGGATTTCAGTGCGGGACGCATGGGCCCGCTTTAACGGCAGGACGTGCACGCCGAACCGCCTTGGCGGCGAAGGCCCCCGGGGCCCACGTACGAACGGCCCGCCCTCTTCGGAGGGCGGGCCGTTTCGTGTTGTCCGGGGTCAGGCGGGGATGCGCATCCCGACGGGGCTGACTGCGGCGGTGTCCTTCATGACCTCGCCGATGGTGGTGTCCGGCCCGTAGTCGCGCTGCCCGAGGGTGTAGCTGGGGCGCTTCGACGATCCGGGCGGGTCTCCGGACATGAGCGGCAGCGCGAACAGGAACGGGTCCGCGACGGCGACCGCGGCGGCGAAGGCGTCGCCGCGTTCGTCGAGCTGTGCGTACAGCCAGCCGAGGGTGTCGGACGCGACCGCGCACACGTACACGCATTCGCCGACGAGGTTGGTGGGGATGCCGAGGAGCCCGGGGACCTGCTCGGGGACGGTGAGGGCGGCGCCGATGCGCAGGTAGACGTCGGTGCGCCGGGCCTGCTGGGCGTCAAGGGCGACGCGGGTGACGATCTCGCCGTGGCCGTGGATGTCGAAGTGGCGTTCGCGGTGCTCGGCGACGGGATACGGCCCGGGTGCGTCGAAGTAGAACGCGAGGACTTCTTGCAGTTCTGCGTGGATCTCGTCGACGGTGTCGCGGACGAAGACCATCCCGGGCGCTTGGGGGGATGTGGCGTACGCGGTGTCGTCGGAGACCCGGATGATGACGTGGATGAGGCCGGTCATGAGGCGCCTACCTCCTTCAACGCGTCTGCTTCGCTGAGGCCTACCTGCTTGACGAGCATGTCACGGACGTAGACGGGGCTCATGGTCTTGCCGTGGTGCGCGGCGAAGAGTACTGGTGGCCGTCCGTCTGCTTTCAGTATGCAGTGAGATCCGTTTTGCCGGTGCTTGGTGTAGCCGAGCCCGTACAGGATCTTCAGCATCGCGGCGGCTTTCAGCGACGGGAACGGGTTGGGCACTGGCACCCCCCAAGGCGTAGGCGCCGACCGTACTGCGCCCGGGTGTACCGCCGCGGCCGATTCACCCGATCGTGTCGCCCCCGTCAGAACCCCTTCTTCACCTCGGCGACCTGCGGCCCGGTGTCGACGGCGGGTAGCTGCCACTTGTACAGGACGTCGGTGCCGTCCTTGTACACCAGCACGCCGCCCTTCTGGTCGTTGCGGATGTCCCAGGACTGCGAGCCCCACTGGAACGTGCCGGGCTGGATCGTGCTCCCGCCGTCGAATCCGCGCGGGACGATGATGATGCCGATGTCGAGGGCTTCGCCGTCGGGCGCGACGTAGCTCCAGAAGTCCGAGTCGCGCGCGGTGACGGCGCCCTTGTTGGTGAGCTTGACGGTGACGGTGACGTAGCCGTCCTTGTTGGGGACGGTCCCGGTGTCCTGGCCGGTGCTGTACACGACGGTGGTGGGCGCGAGTTCGAGGGTTCCGGATCCGTTGCTGCCGGTGGTGAGCACGGCTTGCCCGAGCGGGCGCGGCCCTTCGGGTGCGTCGGGTTCCTCTCCTGGCGCGGGTCCGGTCTGCCCGCACACGCTGAACCAGACCTGTGGGCTGACGGTCGGCTCGTTGCAGCCGGGCGGCATGTTCGCCGGCGCGGGCCCGTTGGGCGGGGCCGGCGTGGCGGTGGGTGGTCCGACGGGCGTTACGTCCCCGCAGAGGATTGCCTGTACCGGGTCTTGGCAGTTGAGGGCGGGCGCTGTGGCTGCGGCGGGTTTCTCGTCGCCTCCGCCGTCGCTGCATCCCGCGATGAGCATTCCGGCGGTCAGTATGAGCGCGGCACAGCGCGCGGTGGCCTTCCCCATGGCCGTCACCCCCCAAGGTGTGCGACGACGGTACTGCGATGTGCGCGTTCCGGTTGGGAGTTCACCCGATTGAGTCCTCCCAAGCAGGCGCGCGGCTACGCTCTGAGGCATGACGCTCACTGCACGGAAGCCGCCGCCCCGGCCGCCCACACCCAACAATCCCGGCCGCCCCGGGAAGGCTCCGACGACGCCGGACAAGAACCCTCCGATGCCGCCGAACCCGCCGCCCGGGGCATGACCCCGCCGGGTGGCCTGCCGTGGGCCGACCTGCCCGACGCTGCTCGTACCGCGGTCGCCGACTTACTCGGCGGCCCGGTCGCGGCAGTCGACACAGGGATCGGCGCCCGGGCCGGCACGTCTGCCATCCTCACCGTCGCCGGTCGCCCCCCGGTGTTCGTCAAGGGCCAGCCTGCGGATGCTCCGCCGTACGGCGGCCAAGACCCGGACGGATGGTGGGGCCCGTCGTGGGGCCCAGTCGACGAACTGGACCAAGAGCAGGCGATCAACCGGTGGCTGCCTCGGTCGGCGCCGCGCGTGCTGTGGCGGGTGCGGGCTGCGGGCTGGGACCTGCTCGGCTTCGAGGCGGCACAGGGCCGGCACGCGTCGTACGCACCCGACTCTACGGACTTGCCGCTTGCTGTGGCCGCTCTCGGAGAGCTGTACGGCTGCGTGGCACCGCGTGTTCGGCTGCCGTCGGCGTGGGACTGCTGGGGGTACTGGTGCGACCCGTCAGACGAATCGCGCCTGGCCGGCCGCCAGTTGATGCACGGCGACCCGGCAGCGTTCAACGTCCTGATTTCGGACGGCAAGGCACGGCTGGTGGATTGGTCGTGGCCGTCTCTGGGTCCGACTTGGGCAGACGGCGTGTTGTGGGGGATGCGGCTGGTGTCGGGCGGCGGCCATTCGCCTGCCGAGGCTGCCGCGTGGGTGTTGAAGGTCCCGGGCTTTGAGGCTGCGGACCGCCGCGGTGTGTTCGCCTTGGCGCAGGCCGAGGCCCGCCGATGGGCGGAGGAAGCCGAGCAGGGCACGTGGGACGCGGAGAGCATCGCCGCCGCGGCGCAGGAGTGGGCGGACTACTGGAAGTAGCGCCCCCGTGATCGACCACATGAGAGTGGCCCCGCACCGTAACCTGTTCAGTGGGTGCTGGACAGGAAAGGGCGGGGCCGACATGTCTGATGCTAGCCGACCGGACACCACTGCACAGGACGAAGTCCCTTTGACCTTCGGGCAAAGACTCAAGATCGAGCGCGAGCGGCGCGGTCTCACGCGCCCGGCCCTCGGTGGCTTGCTCGGCTTCACGGCGCAGTGGGTCAAGGACTTGGAGACCGGCCGCACGCAGATGCCGAAGCTTCCCGTGCTGCTGCGCATCGCCGAAGTGCTCCGGGTCGGCAACTTGGCTGCCCTGACTGGAGACCAGTCCATCAACGTCCAGCTCTTCACCGGGCCCGGCCATGCCCGTCTGCCCGCGGTCCGGCAGGCGCTGAGCCTGTTCCCGATGCTGCCCGACATGCAGGCCCCCACGGTCGCCAACTTGCGCGCCCGCTTGGACTTCGCGTGGTCCGCTCGGCATGCCTCCCCTCACCACCGCGAGACCGTGGGGTCGCTGCTGCCTGACCTGCTGCGCGACGGGCAGCTCGCGGTGCGGCAGGCGGAGGGCGGGGATACCCGGCGCGCGGCGCAGGCCATCCTCTCGGAGTCGTATTCGTTGGCGCAGTTCTTCGTCGCCTACCAGCCGGCCGCCGAGTTGCTGTGGCGGATCGCCGAGCGCGGCATGGTCGCCGCGCAGGAGTCCGATGACGCGCACGCTATCGGCGTCGCGGGGTGGCTGACGGCGCAGGCGCACCGCGACGCCGGCGACTGGGCGGCCGCCGACGCCGTGAACCACGCCGTACTGGACTTCCTGGAACCGCAGTTGCCGGACGCGCCGACGCAGGTCCTCGCCGTGTGGGGGGCCCTCCAGTTCGAGATGGGCTATACCGCGTCCCGCCGCGGCGAGAGCGGCACCGCGTGGCGGTACTGGGATGAGGCGCAACGTGTCGCGAACCGGTTGCCCGAGTCCTACTACCACCCGGTGACGTCGTTCTCGCAGGCCATCATGGGCGCGCACGCGGTCACCGTGGCCGTGGAGCTGCACGCCGCGGGGGAGTCGGTCCGGCAGGCGGCCCGCGCTGCCGCCGCGGTGATCCCGTCGCGGCCTCGGCGGGCCCGCGCCGCAGTCGAGGACGCCCGCGCGTACCACCTCGACGGACAGCCGGATGTGGCGATCGCCAAGCTCGATGCCGCGTACGAGACGGCGCCGGAGACGGTGATGTACAACGGCTTCGCCCGCCGGATCTTGCTGGAGGAGATGGACTCCAAGCTGCCGCACCGCCGCGAGCGGGCGGCTGTGACGGCGCAGCGGATCGGGCTTCTGACGGCCTGATTCGAGGGGGTGCAGTTTGCACCCAGACCGGGTGGCGCGCGCCCGTACCGTCGGTGCATGGCCGATGAAACGAAGTCGGCCCCCGCTGTCGGGTCTTCGGCGGCCGGGGCTGCCCGCAAGCGCTTGCGCCCTTCACGCATCAAGATCGACGTGTACCGCGTCGGTCCTACCGGGTCCACGCACGTCCGCAGCTATGAGTCGTCGATGGGCCCGGCTTGGACGGTGGCGCCATGATCCCGCGTACTGTCCGCCGTTGGGAGTACCCGGGTGGCGTCGTCGTTGAGGTGCCGGACGACGTGCCCGCAGACCAGCGCCGACCGTCTTCAGATCTGGCGGAAGTGCCGCCGGAGTGGATTGTCGTGGATCCGCGGCCGAAGTCTCAGCGGTCTTAAAAGCGCCCGCCTGCGCGCCTTGCCCTCCCTGCCCCCAATGGGCATTCCGGGCGCGCGGGCGGGTACCAACCGGCAAATTCTTCCAGGGGTGCCTGGGTGTCAACCGGCTGGATGATCGGCCACCATCGTCGGCCCGCCCGATCGATCAAGAGCACACCCGCTGTAATCGGGCGATACCGACCGGTGATTACGGGCGCGGGGGCAATGGTGCGCGCCCGGATACCACAGTCCGACCCAAAGTGGTCCGTGCAAGCCGTCACCCGTTCGAGTGATTTGTGTACAGGGCACGCAGTAGTCATGGACTGATGACGCAGGTACCGCTACGGTGGCGGACCCCGCACCTCACGCAAAGTGGCTGATTTCAGCCGCTAGCCAATGAGGTCGCGCGGCTGGACGTGGAGGGCGTCGGCGATGCGAAGGAGGACGGACAGCGATGGGTCGGTACTCCCGATCTCGATCGACGAGATCGTCCTGCGGTCCACGCCCGCGTGCTCGCCGAGGCGCTGCATGCTCATGCGTTCATCTAACCGGGCGGCCCTTACCCGCCTCCCGATGGCTACCCGACGGGCGATGACCCAGTCGGGCTGAGGAAGCCGATCTTGACGCACCTGCCTACGCTGGCGTTCAAGATCGCCGATGTCTGTACATGGCGATGTACATCTGGCCCGGGCACGTGCCGGGCCACCCGAGACTGAGGGCAGTCAGGCCCCTCGGGCGTGGAGAGCGGGGTCGCCGGATGGTGGCGCAGCCGGAGGGCGACCCCGCCCACCTGCCTCAACGGGGCAGATTCCCAGGGACTCCCCAGGGACTTTCAGGGACTCGCGAGGGACAAAACTTGTGGGACCCGGGAAACGCGTCGAAACGCATTGAAACGCTAAATGCGCTGGCCATGCAAGGGTTCACGAGTGGTACCGCAGGTCAACGCGACGACTGCATCAGTTCCCGAACGACTGGTACACCGTCAGGGACCGGCGCAGCGAGACCGGGAGGCGCCTCGCGCTCACCCCGTCGATGATGCCGGTGAACGCGGCCGGCCAGGCCGCGGACCCCGCCGCGTGGAACCGCGGCGACGGATTCTCGCCGGGTTCGACCCTCGTGGTGCGGGTGCCGGGGATCAGCCTCCCGAAGTCCGGCGCCGCCCCGATCACCGACATCGCGCGGTCGCTCTCCCGGGACGCGCCGATCGTCATCGTCGACAACGAGACCGGCCAAAGCTGGCCATACTGGGCCGAGTTGGACTCGCACGCCACGAACCCGGACCGGCAGGCCCTGCTGGTGCATCCGGCACGGAACTTCATCCCCGGGCACACGTACTCGGTCGGCCTGCGCAACCTGCGGGACGAGTCGGGGGCGTCTCTCGTTGCGAACGCCACGTTCAAGGGCCTGACCGGCCGGACGCTTCCGCGCCACGACCCGCTGTGGGCACGGCAGAAGCAGTTGCGGCCCGTACTGCGCGAACTCGCCGACCACGGGCGCGTCGACCCGCGCAGCCTGTACCTGGCCTGGGACTTCACGGTGGCGAGTACCGAGAACACCACGGAGAGCCTGCTGGAGATCCGCGACGACGCGTTCGACGACCTGGGGCGGAAGGCGCCGGCGTACACGATCACGTCGGTCCAGGACTTCACACCCGAGCAGGACGACCGCATCGCCCGCGAGATCAAGGGGTTCGTGGCGGTGCCGAGCTATCTGAACGCACCGGGAGGGCCGCCGGGTTCGTCGTTCAACTACGGCCGCGACGGCAAGCCGCGGCAGTTGCCGGGCAACGTGCAGCAGGCGCCGTTCCAGTGCGAGATCCCGCGCAGCGCCTTTGCGGCGCCGTCGCAGGCGTCGCTCTACGGCCACGGCCTGCTGGGCAGCGAGCGCGAGGTGCGCGGCTCGAACGTGCGGTCGATGGCCAATGAGCACAACTTCACGTTCTGCGCGACGAAGTGGATCGGGATGAGCGAGGACGACATCCCGGTCGTCATCGCGTCGCTCACCAATATCGGCAACTTCGACGCGGTGGCCGACCGGTTGCAGCAAGGGGTGCTCGACACGCTGTTCCTCGGGCGGCTGCTGAGTCATCCGCAGGGCTTCGCGGCCGATCCCGCGTTCCGCACCGGTGACGGCCGCCCGGTGATCGACACCCGCAAGGGCGTGGTCTACGACGGCAACAGCCAGGGCGGGATCATGGGCGGCATCACGGTCGCCGTGTCGCAGGACGTCAAGCGCGGCGTGCTGGGTGTGACCGGCATGAACTACGGCGGGCTGCTGCTGAACCGGAGCAGCGACTTCGTGCAGTTCCAGCCGCTGCTCGACCAGGCGTACCCCGACAAGATCGACCAGCAGCTCAGCCTGCTGCTGATGCAACTGCTGTGGGACCGGGGGGAGACGAACGGGTACGCGGCGAACCTGACGAACCGTCCGCTGCCGCACACGCCGCGGCACCAGGTGCTGATGCAGATCGCGTTCGGTGATCACCAGGTGGCGAACGTGTCGGCGGAGGTGCAGGCGCGCACGATGGGCGCGCGGATCGTGGCGCCGGCGCTGGCGCCGGGGCGCAGTCCGGACGTGACGCCGTACTGGGGTATCGCGCCCATTACGCGCTACCCGTTCTCGGGGTCGTCGGCGCTGGTGGTGTGGGACAGCGGTACGCCCGCGCCGCCGCTCACCAACACCGCGCCGTTCGAGCCGGATTACGGCGAGGACCCGCACTCCGACCCGCGCAACTCCGCGGCGGCTCGGGTGCAGAAGGCGGCGTTCCTGACGACGGGGCAGGTGGTGGACGTCTGCGGCGGGGCACCGTGCCGGGCCGGGTGAGGCGGCTGGTGTAGTGGTTTGTGAACGGTTGTTCGCGAATGGCTGTTCGCGAACGGGAGTTCATGAAAGGCCGTTCGTCAACAACCGGTCATGAACAGCCGTTCGCGAGGGACTGTTTGTGAACGGCTGTTCGCGAACGGTCGTTCATGAATCTCGTGAATGGCCGTTCATGAATCAGGGGCAGTCGTTTGCGAACGCCGGTTTACGAATGCCGGTTTGCGAATGCCGGTTCACGAACGGTCGTTTACGAACGGCCGTTCGCGAACTGGCGTTTGCCGGTCGAAGTTTGTGAATGGACGTTTGCAAATGCCCGTTCACTAACGTCAGGCACCCCAACCCCCGCCCGTCCGCGGCTGTGTGTGAACCGTCCGTCATATTGATTGCGCTGGACGGATGAACTTTCCGGCCCGGTCCGCGGAGGGAGCGTCCGACCGGCCCACCGTAAGGTTGGCCGTCTTGTAGCGTCGGCGGCTCCACCACGGGAGGAGCGGCATGCGCACGCGGTTGCGGACCACAGGGCGAACGGCGCGGACGGCGCGCCCGCGCGGCAGGGCGGTCCTGGCCACAGCCTTGGTCTCGTTGGCGCTGGCCGCCCCCGCCCCGACCGCCGACGCGCACGCCGACCCGCACCAGGAGCCGCACGCCGACGACCCCGCCTGGCACACCTGGCCCCTCGGCACCCCGAGCGACAACCAGGAGCTGCGCGCCGTCGCCGCCCTCGGCCCGCGCGACGTCTGGGCCGTCGGCTACCGCGGCGAGAACGCCGACGGGCCGCCACTCGTACAGCACTTCGACGGCACCATGTGGCACGACCTCGTCGTCCCCGTGGCCACCGGCAAGGGCCAGTTCGGCACCGTGGCCCCGCTCGCGCCCGACGACGTCTGGGCGATCGGCCACCGCAACGACGCCGCCGCCTTCAACGACCGCGCGCTCGCCGTGCACTTCGACGGCAAGGCCTGGCGCGAGACGCCCATGCCGGAGCAGCCGTACAACATCTCGGCGTACCCGTTCGGCACCGCCGCCATCGGCCCCGCCGACGTGTGGACCGTGGGCGCGCTCGCGCAGGACCGGATCGCCAACCCGCACCCCCTCGCGTACCACTGGGACGGCACGAAGTGGACCGCCGCGGCCACTCCCGACCCGGGCGGCAACGCGATCCTGTTCGCGGCGGCGGCCGACGGGGCCGGCGGCGCGTGGGCGGTGGGCGTCGCGTACACCGACGGCGTGGGCCGCCCGCTCGTCGAGCACTGGGACGGCAAGGCGTGGCGCATCGTCGAGGTGCCGTACGACCCGGAGCGGGCGCACAGCCTCGAAGGCGTCACCGTGCTGGCCCCCGACGACGTCTGGGCGGTCGGCGGTACGAGCGCCGCCGGCGGCGAGTCGCGCCCGGTCGCGTACCACTGGGACGGCACCTCCTGGTCCGAGGCGGCCACCCCCGCGATCGACGCCAACCTGCACGCTGCGTCCGCCGACCCGACCAGCGGTGTCGTGTGGGCGGTGGGCTCCCAGCCCGACGAGGCGACGCCCGCCGTCCTGCTCCGCTGGGACGGTACGTCCTGGACCCAGGTGCCCGCGGCCGACGACCCGGACGCGCGCGGCGCCTCGCTGTTCTCGGTGGCCGCCGTGCCCGGCGCCGACCCGGCCATGCCGTCGGCGTGGGCGGTCGGCTCGACCCTGCCGACGTTCCAGAGCCCCTGGCACGCGGTGATCGAGGGGTACGGCCCCCCGCCCGGCCGCATCGCCGGTTCGCGCGGCCCGTCGGTCGGCCCGATCCCGTAGCCGCACGTCCGCCGCACTCTGCCGCATGTCCGCCGCATGTCCGCCGCACCCCTCTGCCGCGGCCGCGGCACACGAGCCGCACGCCCACCGCAGACCTCGCCTCGCGAGACACTGGGCCCGGCGGCGCCGACCAGGGTGTCGCGCAACCGGTCCACCGTGCGGGAGGCAACTGTTGGGCGAAAAGGGCGAGTTCGACGAGCGGCACACGTACGACCCCAAGGCGTCCTCGGTCTCCGGCGAGGCGCTGCATCCGCTGACCGGTGGGCTGTACGTCGACGACAAGGAGTCCCAGGAGCCCAACGGCGACGTCTTCTACGGCTATCTGAGATTCACCGCGTCCGACCGCGTCACCAGCGTCACCAGCTCCGGAACCGTCCACCAGGTGGCCCGCTGGTTCGGCCCCGAGAACAAGCTGTGCAGCCAGGGGGTCTACGAACTGGACGGCAACGCAATCTCCTTCGCGGTCACCAGCTCCTCCGGCACGGTCCTGTACGACGGCACGGTCGGTCCCGGCGCGCTGACCCTGCGCCTCGACTCGCGCAGCCTGATCAACGGCCACCGCGCGCACCGGACGTACCACTTCGCGCAGGCGGACTTCCCGGACTGACCCAGGGCCGCGGGACCGCGGGACCGCCGGACTGCCCAAGGCGAGGGCTCCCCGGCCTGCCGCACGCCACTCGGCACGGCGTACCGAGTAAGTTGACATGGTCAATGAGTCACGGCGAGAGGCGGTACGCGGATGTCCGGGTCGAACACGAGCTCCCCGAGCACACCCACCGTCGTCCTCGAACGCCATGGCCGCGTGCTCGTCATCGCGCTGCGCCGCGAGCACAAGCGCAACGCCGTCGACCAGGACATCAGCGACGGCATCGAGAAGGGCCTCGACCTCCTCGAAGGCGACCCGGACCTGTGGTGCGGCGTCATCACGGGGACGCCCACCGTCTTCTCGGCCGGCACCGACCTGTCCGCCGGTTATGCGCCCAAGACCGAGCGCGGCGGCTCGTACGGCATGATCCGCCGCCCGCGTACGAAGCCCCTCATCGCGGCGGTCGAGGGCTTCGCGCTGGGCGGCGGCTTCGAGATCGTGCTCGCGTGCGACTTGGTGGTGGCCTCGCGCGAGGCCACCTTCGGCCTCCCCGAGGTGCGACGCGGCCTGCTCGCCAACTGCGGCGCCATCTTCCGCGCGCCGCGTACGCTGCCGCTCAACGTCGCGCGCGAACTGCTCGTCACCGGCGACCCGACCGACGCGGCCCGTATGTACGGACTCGGCGTCGTCAACCGCCTCACCGAGCCGGGGCACGCCCTCGAAGGCGCGCTCGAACTGGCCGAGCGCGTCTGCCTGAACTCCCCGACCGCGGTGTCCCACGTCCTCCAGGCCGTCGAGCAGGTGACGGCGGCCGACGACGAACTCGGGTGGCGGGTCACCGAGGAGGGCTTCCGCACCGTCGTCGCCTCGGAGGACGCGAAGGAGGGCCTGACGGCGTTCCTGGAGAAGCGCACCCCCGAGTGGACCGGCCGCTGACCACGGCCGGCCCGGCCCGGGCTCACGAGAACCGCACGCCCAACTCACGCTGGATGACCGGGACGTTCACCCAGCGCGCCGTAGTCCTCGTACGGTCGAGGTACTGGCACTCGAACCCGGAGTAGCGGTCGAGCTTCACGACGGAGACGCGCGGGATCACGTCGCACCGAAGCGTGTCGGACTTGTCGCCGTACATCTCCCAGAACGCACCGTAGACACCGGTGTCCACCAGGACCCCCGTCTCCGGCTGGTACGTCCGGTAGGAGACCGAGCCGAAGCCCACGCTCTGGATCACGACGGCCCAGGTCACCTCGACACCCTCGTACACGACCGTGCACCCGGTGCTCTCCCCGGCCTTGTTCGGGACCTGGCCGCCGTTGCACGACGCCGTCATCCGGCCCGGGACCCCCGCCAACCGCAGGGTGTCCTCCTGCAGTTCGTGCAGCACCTTCTCGGTCACCGTGGCCTCCGAACCGGGGGCGGGCGGCAGCGCCGCCTTCAGCTTCGCGTCGTCGCCGTTGAAGTACCCCGGCTGCGGCGCGGTGACCTCGACCGGCAGTTCCAGCCCCTCGGTGACCGTCGGCTCGGGGACCGGAGCCCCCGAACTCCCGGCCGACGAACCTCCCGCAGCCGAACCCCCGTCGGGCGCCGCCGCGGAGGACTCGGACGCGGATCCGGTGCCCCCGCCGTCGTCGTTGCCCCAGACCACCAGGCCCACCGCCACACCGGCCAGGCACAGCACCAGCACGATGCATGCCTGCCCGAATCCGCCGAGATCCTTCAGTCCGCGCCTGGCCATCAAGGGAGCATACGACGTCTCCGCAACGTCTCACGTGCGCCCGCGCAGGGCACGTGCGTCGCGGCGGTTCAAGGACGTTTGCGGCTGCCGGGACTTCGTCGTCAGCCGCTTGGCGTCGCGTCGGAGTTGTTCCTGACGGACCTCGCTGTACTCCGCGTACTGCTTCTGCAGGGCGGTCGGGAGGTTGCCGGGCGGCGGAGCCTGCGCCGCGGCGAAGATCGCCCACGCGGCGTGGCCCATGTTGACGGCACGGCCGAGTCGGCCCCGGGCGCTCATGCGCTCACCGCCGCTACCGCCGTGTACAGCGTCGGCATCGTGCCGTTCGGCGTCGTGCCGTTCGGAGCCGTCCACGCGGACGCCTGGCGCAGCGCGAGGTCCAGGCCGCCCAGGTCCAGGCGCGGGGCGGGGAGGGCGCCGCCCGGGCCGGCCTGCTGATGGTGGGAACGGGCGTACCGGATGGCCCTGTCGGCGGTGCTGCCGAGGACCTTGCGCATCGCGCCGGTGCGGATGCGCTGGCCTTCGCGGGCCAGTTGCTCGTTCAGGCGCACCATCTGCCCGTGCAGGACCTGCTGCTTGCCGCGCAGCGCGATCTCGGAGCCCTTGCTCCCGTGCAGTTGCGGAGCGAGGACGTCGAGCGCTTCGGTGCGGAGCGACCCGTCCGCGAACTCCGACAGGTAGGCGAGCACCGCCGCGCCCGTCATCACGAGACCGAAGAGCACGGCCATGAGGGTGGTGAGGACCGGGTTGCCGCCGCGTCCGTCCATGACGAACCGCCAGGACACCGCGGTGCTCAGGGCCACGGCGACGCCGCCGCACAGGGCGAGTTCCACCGTCAGTGCGCCCCGGCTGCCGTTGCCGAAGTCCCACCAGCCGTGCGGGCCGCGGTGGACGCGGTGCCGAACGCCGAACATCTTCATCGCGGATGCGACGCCGACCGTGCCGAGGACGGCGAACACCAGGGCGGTGACGGCCTTGATGATCCCGTCCGAGGACAGCCAGAAGCCCTGGAGGTCGACGTTGAGGAACTTCGCCATCAGGAAGGTCAGGACGACCAGGTCGAGGCCGAGCAGCTTGGTCATGAGCTTCTTCGTCCCCGGCGGCACCCGCCGGTGGTTCCGGGCGCCGACCTGCTCGTCGGCTTGCACCGCGGTGACGGATTCGTCGTGCAGTGAGCGGGCTTCCGCGGCGGTGCAGGACTCGCCGTGCGGGCCGACGTAGTGACGGTCGTTCAGATCGGCCAGGCGTTGGCCGAGGACGTGCGCCTCGGCGCGCAGGGCGGTCAGCGCCGAGACGGTCCGTTCCACCGTCTTCGCCATCTCGCGGTGCGCCCATTCCTCGGCGCGGCTTTCCGCGGACCGCCGCAGGCTGTCCTCGGCGTTGGTCAGGTCGCCGGTCGGGCGCGGGGGCACGATCGCCCGGGCCTCGCGGACCAGTTCGTGGCACCGAAGCACCTTGGTGAAGGGCATCGGGCCCAGACCGAGGAGCGAGCCGAGGGTGTGCGCCGGCGGGATCCCGCGGTGCCGTGAGTGGTCGAACGTGGCTGTGGGTGGAGTGAGTTCGATGGTCATGGTGACCGGGGCACCTCTCATGTCGCGGTTCTGACGGTGATGTCGATCTCGACCCGGCGGTTCTTGCGGGCCAGTTCCTCGGAGAAGACCCCGCCGGGCATGTTGTCGAGTACGGGCCGGGTCGAACCGACGCCCTCGACCGTGCCGAAAATGCCGGGCGGGGCTCCCAGTTCGACGAGGCGTGCGTGGACGGCGTGCGCTCTCCGCTCGGACAGCGCGAACCCGCTCGGCGCGTTCCCGTCGCGTGCCGTGTGCCCGGTGATCCGCACCAGGCGGTCGGCCGGGCAGCGGCGCAGCTCGTCGGCGATCGGCCGCAGATACTCGTCCGCGCCGTCGCGCAGGGCGTCGTCGTCCGGTGCGAACGCGATCTCGGCGGGTACCAGGAACCGGCCCCGGCATTCGGTGGCCGGAGCCTGGACGGGGACCACCGGCACCGGGCGGGCGGACGCGGACGGCAACAGCGGCACATCGTCGTCGTGCACGACGCACGAGGCGGCCCCCGAGGCCGTGCACACGGCCTGCCACAGCGCAATGACGCGGTGGGCGTGCGGCAGGGGCAGGCCGGGTTGCGTGCCGTACGCGATGCCGAGCCCCAGGAACTCCACAGTGCGGCCCCGCGCGTCGGGAACGAGCCCGCGTCCGGCAAGGTCGGCGGCCACCGCGGTCGGGTCGAACTCCCAGCCGACGACCCGGAGGTCGAGCGGGTCCGCGGTCTGGACCCCGGACGACACCAGGATGATCCGCCCGCCCTCCCCGGTGACCTGCACCGCGCGGCGGTACGTGCTCAGCAGGTCCAGGCCGTCCGCGACCGGTGCCGCGGCCGACAGCGTCGACTCCAGCTCGGCAACCCGCTTGCGGGCCTTGTCGCGCCGCAGGGCGCGGTCCTGCTCGACCTCGTGCTTGTCACGCATCGGTGTGAGGTCGACGCGCTTCACTTCGGGATTGGTGGCCACGACCACGGATACCGTGCCGTCGCCCGGTGCCTTCGCGCGCATCGCGTGACTGACCGCCAGGTCCGCCAACGTCGGCGCCCACGGCGTGGGTTCGGCGACAGTGGCGGTGGCCGCGATGGTCAGCGGCACCGCCGGGTCGGCCGGCGGCCGGCACCCGGTGAGGGTGCCGGCCGCCGTCAGGACCAAGGTGAGCGACAGCGTCCAGCCGACCGCGCGCCGACCGGTCCGGGCAGGCCCCGGCCCGACTCCGCCGGCCTTCATCGGGGACCCCGGTAGACGGCCATCGAGGTGAGGTGCCAGCCGCCGCATTCGCACCGGTACGCGCGGACCACGACCCACGTGGACGTGAGGCCCATCAGTTCCGCACGGGCCCGGGAGGCGCGTGCGGCGGCCAACGCCAGTTTGGCGTCCTTGCGTTCGCCGAGACGCTGCTTGCCCGTCGTGGGGCAGATCGGCCAGTTCCGCTTGACCCCGCGCCCGGTGCGGGGCCGCTGCTGAGAGCGCCGGTCGCGCTTGACGCGGCTGTCGCGGCGGTCGCTGTTGTCGCGGCTCTTCTGTTGGCTGCGGCCTGTTCGTGAGTCGGTCACGGCTTCCCCTCTCCGCTTGTTCGCTGCGGATCCGAACGCCTTTGCGGCGATTAAGAGGTAGCGCGCGTGCAAAACCGGGCTCGCGAAATTTGGGAGACCGCGAGGTCAGCCGGATTTCCGGTACCGGGCTCGCAAAAACTGCGAGCCACACCGCGCGGCACCTGCACACTGGCCGTCATCTGACAGCGCGAAATCGCTTTGCCTGCAAGGGGGATGGCCATGCCCGAAGACGAGCGATACGCCTTGGGGGACTTGTTGCCCGACTTCGATCGAACCCCCGGCCGATGGGCACAGCTGGCCCACGACTTGCACGCGCCGGCCCCGGCCAGCCTGTGGGCGAGCAGGGTGACCGAGAAGCGCATCAACCGCTACGACGGCATCCGCGCCTACATGACCCGGGGGTCACTGCTCGTGGTCCTGGCGGTGCTGCTCGTCTTCGCGGACGACACGCGGCCCCTCGCCTGGGCCCTGCTGTCCCTCGGGGCGATCCAGGTGGTGCTTGAGCTCCACCTGCAAGGCAAGACGACCGTGACACCGAGATCGCGGTACTCGCCGACCCATCACATGCTCGCCGTGATGGACGACTGGCAGTTCGGGAAGACGCTGCTCAACGTCACCGGAGCGCTCGGCGGCCTCGCCGTCCCGGCCAACCTGGTCGCGGTCCTGTTCCTCACCGGCCCCGGCGACCCGGGCTGGGTCAAGGTCGCGGCCTTGGCGGTGGCGATCTGCTACGGCAACTCGGGGATCATCGCGGTCCTGACCGACCTCACGTACTACTCCGCGCACCAGAGCCTGCCCCGGATCCTGATCGTCGGACGGGCGTACCTGTGGCTCATCGCCACCGCGGCACTGGCCGGCCTGGTCGGTGCCTCGGTGCTGCTGGACCGCTGGCATCCCGACATGGTGCCGCTGGCCTGGGCGACATGCGCGCTGGCGTCGGTGATCGGGATGAGGACGCGCGAGTACGACCGCTTCATGCGGATGAGCGGTGAGGAGTTGCTCTGGGTCATGACGGACGCCCGCCGGCGCCTCGCCGCGGACTTCCACGACGCCCTCACCGGCGCCCGCGCGCTGAGCCGGAACCTGTCCCGCGACGACCAGATCCCCGCGGAGTACAAGATCGACGCCGCGGACCTCGCGCCGCGGATCACCCTGGTCCAGACCGAGATGGTCGACGAACACTCCTGGGACGCCCAGGACCGCAAGTTCACCCTCAAAGGGATCGTCGCGCAGCTGGGCAACGAACACGACCTCCAGATCACCGACGACCTGCGGGTCGAACCGCTCGGCGAACGCAACGGCGAACTGGCCCGCCAACTGATCACCACGATCGTCACCAACGCAGGCCAGGCCCTGGCCTTGCGCGAGGTGTACGAACGGCCCGTCTCGGTCACCGGGTACACCACCCACGGCAAAATCCACATCGTCATCCGCGACCCCCTGCCCCTGATTCCCTCCGCCTCGTGGTGCCCCGACGGCGGCACCATGTCGACCATGCGGAACCGACTCCGCGAACGCGGTGGCGACTTGACCCAGTCCGCGGTCGCGGGCGGCAAGGAGATCCACGGCGTCTGGAACGTCCGTCCGCCCACCCCCAGAAGGGACACCACACGATGAGCGTGCGTGAATACCTGCTGCTCGACGACCAAGGCAGTCGCAGCCGAGTTTTCGACCGCCACATCGGAATCAAGGGGGAGTTGGAGTTCACCACTCTCGACGACCCCGAGCTGTTACGCGACTACAGCCGCGACGAACTGGAGGAGTTCGACGGCGCGATCGTCGACTTCCACCTGAACACCCCGACGCATTCCCGCTACCAGCCCCTGACCGTCCCCGACCCGGCCGCAGGGCCCGGTCCCGGATGGGCGCCGGGGTCCGAGACCGTCGAAGTACGCACCGGACTGGGCGTGATGCTCTACCTCCGTCGTCATGCACCTGGCATGACGCTCTTCGGAATGACCGAACTTTCGGCCGGACACGCCGAGTTCTTCCTCTGCGCGGCCAACGTGTGGTTGGGTGCCGCGCCGTTGAACGCCGGCGAGGAGCCGGAGATCCTTCGCCGGGTGCTGCGCGTCGGAGACGACGGGGAACACCTCCAGGCGTCCCACCGGCGGATGCGCGACGCCGCGGACCCCTTCCGGCAGTTGATGGACAGCTGCCACGGGCGCCGTATGGTCCCCAGCGAGGCGTACGACTGGCTCCGTTGCTTCCGCGTGTGCAACGGCCCCCGGGCGCACCGCCAACTCGAGGACGAGATCAAACGCATTCTCGGGACCCGCCGCCGCGCCGATGCGGAGAAGACCGTCTATCCGCTGCTCATCCGCTGGCAGACCTCCCTGGAGGCGTTCATCCGGGCGTGGGGACGGGACACCTCGGACTGGCCGGACGTGTCCGGCGGCGTCAAGGCGCACACCTGGCGTGAACGCAACCCGGTGCTGGAGTACATCAAGTCGGGCGCGTATGAGACGTTCTTCAACTCCCCGGACGTCCGTGCCGCCCTCGCCTACCACCGCCTCGAAGACGAAGTGAAGGAGCTCTGGTCTGATGCCGAAGGCGTCGACGGTCCCGCCCTGGCACCCGGTGACGGTGGACACGACCGGCGCCCGCGGTGGTGAAGTCCTATTGGGGGTGACCGACGGCCGGGACGGCGACGACGACTGCACCTATGTCGTCGCGCAGGGCTTCCAGGCCTGCGTCGAGGCCTTCGAGATGCAGCGGTTCCAACGTCTCGCGGCCGCCTTGCGCGTACGGCTGGTGGTCGTCGAGACACCCGGAATGGGCTTCGCCCGTTCCCGGCTGTTGCCCGCGGAACGCCGTGCGCTGCTGCGAGGGGACTACACACCGCTTGCGCGGCGCATGCTACGCGCTGCGGAAGCGGTCACGCACGACGGCCGGAGCGCGCTCGAGGCATCCGGCACCGGCCCCCGTACCGGCGCCGCATCCCCGGTCACTGTGGGCGTGTTGGGCTACTCGATGGGTGCGTCGATCGCGACAGCCATGGCGGCCGTCGCCGACGGCGGTGCCGGGCACCGCGTCGACACCGCCATCCTGGTCGAGCCGGTGGCCGTACGCCGTTGGCGACCGGCACCCCTGGTGACCGCCGTACACCGGGAGAACCGCCGCGTGCAGTCCTGCCTCGACGAAACGGCGACGGTCGCCGGGGCCGTGCAGCCGCTGGACCGCCGCGGCGACCCGGGCCCGCTCACGCACCGCCGCCGCGACCTCCTGGTCCTGGCCAACGGGCTGCGCGGTGCCACGCTGCCGCACGACCTCGCGACCGCCGGTCGTCTGAGCCGGCCGTTGCGCCGGATCGTGGTGGTGCGCGCCGCGGACAGCCTGCTGTGCTTGCCGGGATTCGTCGACGACGTGGTGTCCGCCGCAGAGCAAGTCGGCGCGGAAGTCCACACGTTGACGGTCCCCGGGTCGCACAATTTTTGGCACTCGCTGCCCGCAGTCGACGCGGCGTCGGCCCGGCTGCTCGACGTCCTCGGCCAACTCCCGTGCGGGAAACGGTGATACGCCGCCGAGCCGGAGTAATCGCAAGGGTCTCCGCGTTCCAGTGGCGGAAGCCCCTGCGAGCGCTGACCGCGGCGATCCTTGTAACCGGCGTGGTCTGCCAGTTCGTCCAGCGCACCGATGCGACGCCACCGCTGCTGTACTTCACCGTCGACGCCGCGCTGCTGGCCGCCGCGACAGCGCTCTGGTCGCTGCGGCCGGGGGCCCGCCCGGCCGGGGTCTGGACGGAACGCACCCGGGTGGCCGCAGTGGTCGGCGTGCTGTTCTCCGCCTTGGTCTACGCCGGGGTCATCGCGCCGACAAGCCCCTCGGGCACCTGGTTCGCCGCACACGACGACCTGTGGGTCCGTACCGCCACCGTCCTCCTGCACGGCGTCGCCCCGGTGCTGGTGCTCGCCGATTTCCTGGCCGGCCCCTGCACCCTCCCAGCGTCGGTCCGCGAGGCAACATGGGTGCTGATATGGCCGATTGCCTACCTCGGCAGCGTCGGAACCCTTGCGTGGGCCGGGGCGGCCACGATGCCCTACCCCTTCCTGCGCCCCTCCGAGACCGGCCTCCTCGGCACCGCCGCGGCGGTCGTCATCCTCGCGGCGACGGTGGTCGCGGCGGCCGTCGCCGTCGTGGCGTCGCACCACCGACTGCATCGCGACGATGAGTCCGCACAGGCGGTTCCCGAAGCCGGGGCAGCGCCCATGCCGAGGAGACCTGGGCGGCTCCGACGTCCCGGGTGAGCGGCGCCGCCGCGAGCGGCAGCTGACGCCGTCCGAACGCGGTCGTCGGTGTTCAGTGCCCCCCTTGCGGCGTGATGCAACTGCCTTCCATGGCCGGGCCCTCGACGTTGACGGAGACCTGTCCCGCGGTGACCATTCCGTGGATACAGGCCCCTCGGCCGGGCAGCCGGATTCCGTAGTCGATGGGCTGGGTCTCACCACGTAGTTCGATCTGCGCTGTCGTGTAGCCCAGCCCGACGAGCGCGTCACGTACCGTGTCTTGTGTCAGCCGTCTCTGGCGTAGGTCGTCCAAGGCCGCGCGTACCGGTCCGGCGGCGGCCTCACCGGCCGCCTTGGCTTCGGGCGACAGCGGCCACCGGTCCTGGAACGCATGGTTCTCGACGTAGTTCGGCGGCCCGTCCACCGGCCCGTCGTCACTCCGCGGCGGGACGGAGTCCGGCGGGCAGTCGGGTGGTTGCTCACCCGGCGCCAGGGTGGTGTACCCGCCGCAGTACATCACTCCCGGCGCTTCCGGCTCCCCGGTTCCTCCGTCGCCCCCGGCTGACTGGGCATTTCTCTGCCCGCAGCCGCCGACTGCCATCGCAGCCAACAGCACTGCCACCACCGAAGCCGGCCACCGTACCCGCATCCACGTTCCCCCAACGACTCGGATTCCCAGGCGAATGTACGGCGTACGTTCGATCGCCGCAGCCGGGTGAGCCGTCCCGCGGGCAACGTGTCGGTGGGTGCTGGGACGGTCGGGGCCATGAGCTTCTTCGACGGACTCGTCACCCCCGACCCGCCCGAGCCCGAGCCACCGCAGCGGCAAGAGCGGCACCTCGCGCGGTACGTGCCGCCGAAGGGCAACGAACTCGCCCCGCCACAGAACCAGTTCGTGCCCGCACTGCTCGAACACATCGTCGAGGTGGGACGCGGAACCGACGCACGCGTCGTGCTCAGGGGCTGGGAGGTGTGGCGGCATTCGGTCACGATGCGCCTGGGCGTGTTCCTCAGCCGCATCACCATGGGAGGCAGCCCGAGGCACCCCGCATCCGGAGGCGCCGTCGCCAGTGGACTGCGCTTCGGCCTCCTCCTCGGCGACGGCCGGCGCGTCACCACGCTCGACGACGACGCGCGGACCTCCACCCCAGGAGGCGGTCCGCCCCGGCCGATCCTCTCGGCGCAGCCGGGGATGGGAGGCGGCTACCACTACGACATCGCGCTGCACCTGTCCCAACTGCCGCCGGAGGGCGGCTTGCGGCTGGTTGTCGAGTGGCCCGACGAAGGAATCCCGGAGACGGCGACCGAACTGGACGCGGCGGCGGTACGCGCCGCCGCCGAACGAGCCCACGAGGTCTGGCCCGACCTCGACCCCGACCTCGACCCCTCGCTCGGCCGCGGCCTTGCGCCCACGCCACCGCCAGGACGGTCGCCTGTGCCGAACCCCGCATCGCCGTCGATACTCAAGCCCCCGCCGATGCCGTCGGCGATGCGCCCGCCAGGACCCGTGCCCATGCCCATGCCCGGGCCGACGCCGATGCCCGCGCCCAGGCCGGCTTCCTGGCACGGATCAGTCCCGGCGGACGTCCGGGCCGCTTACGTAAGCGCGGCCGGGCAAGCAGCCGCGGCACCTTCGCCACCCAACACACCTCCCCCCATGGACCGCGGCGACTGGGAGGAGATGGGACGCAACGGCATGCGCGATGTCGCCCTGGTCCGCGCCCGATTGACCCACGGTGCCGATCCCCTGGTGTCACACGGCGACGACGGGACCCTCCTGCACGTCATGGCGGAGGCCGGATCCGTTGACGTGCTGGAGGAGTTGGCCCGTTGGGTCGGCGATGTGGACGTGGTGGCCGAGTGGACTCACGAGACACCGTTGTGGCGGGCCGTGTGCCATGGGAGAGCCGACAATGTCGCGGTTCTGCTTGCCGCGGGCGCAGATCCCTGGCGCCCTGTGATCCTGGGCCGTTCGGCGGGGGCGCTGGCAAGGTGGACGAAAATGGCGCGCTTGTTCGAGGAACTTCCCGGCTACGTACCGCCGACAGACACCGAACGCGCCGAACAGGCGGAGGCCGACCGGCAGGCCGACGTCTTCTACGAGGAGGAGTACTACAGCATCTCGGTCGCGTTCGTCGCCGGACTCGACGAAGACGAGGTGATCCGTCGTCTCGGTGGGGATCCGGCCCGTTGCCCGGTCCTCGACCTCGACACCAACCCCGGCCCCTTCGGCACCGGCCCCGGCGGCTTCGACCCGAACGACAGGGAAAACGCCGAGCGTTTCCTCGGCATCCGTGTGGTACCCGGCGGTTGCGTGGTCGTCCAGCCGCAGAGTTACCGTGCGTCCTCGCCAGCGGTCGTCACCCAACTGTCGCCCGGCACCAGGGCCTACGGCCTCCACATCTCCGGCGTCAAGGGCACGTACGGCCACCTGGCGGTCGACGGAGTCAGCGTTCGCGGCGAGGAGATCGGACGCACCGCTCACGGCGATTCCTCCGACGGCCACTGGCTCTACCGCTTCTGGGACGCAGATCCCGAAGGCGTCGTCGGCCGGGACAAACTGGAGGCGTACCAACTCGCCTACGCCGCCGCCGAAGCAGGCGTAACGATCACCAACGCCTCCCAGGTCGCGGGCCCCCCGAACCGCTGGCTGGAACTCTCCCCCACCAGCCCGTTGTTGGCATAATGCTCGGGTGGCCGAATTACCCGGATATGGAGAGTCCCATGGGCACGCCCAACCCTCAGCCGCAGCCTCCGAGCCCTCCACCCGGCAAGCCTGACCAGGACGGGACGCCTCCGGCAGGCCCGGGACGGCGCCGGCGCGATGACGAGTAGGAGACGGGAGGACGGGGCGGGGGAGAACGTCTCTCTTGACTTGCTCGGCCGCGACCGCGCTGCCTTCATCCCGCCCTCGTTCTACGACGATGACGTTCTGGTCGACAGCGCCGCTGACCCCGATGCATGGCGGACCATCGTGAACGCCGACGCGGTGATCGTCACCCAATGGAACGACGGCGAGGAGCAGATGGACGGCGCCCGGATCGCCACCTGCGCGTGTTCCATGCCGACGACCGTGCGGCGAATGCTCGACGCCCTCGATCTCCGCGAGGGACACCGCGTTTTGGAGATCGGCACCGGGACCGGGTACACCGCTGCCCTCGTCAAGGACCGTGTCGGGGCGACCGGGCGGGTTGTTTCGGTCGAGGTCGACAAGACGCTCGCCGACTCGGCGCGGGAGAACCTTGCGGTCGTTGGCGTCGACATCGATGTCATCACCGGTGACGGCCTGGAGGGCTACGCGGAAAGTAGTCCGTACGACCGCGTGTTCGTCACGTGCGGAATCCGCCAGGTGCCGATCGGGTGGCTCGCGCAGTCGGCGACGGGCGCACGCATCGTCATGCCGTGGGGGACACAGTTCGCACCGTCGCACGATGTGCTGTTGACCCTCGTCAAGGGAGCCGACGGCAGCGCGTCGGGCCGGTTCGCGGACGGCCTGAGCTACATGAAGGCACGGTCGCAGCGGTGGGTATGGCCGACCTTCCCCGAAGGCTGGATCGAGGCAGCGGTACGCCGTGAATCCGTCGTGTCGGCGGCGACGCTGGACATCGGCATGTCCGGGTTCATGCCACTGGTGGTCGGGTTCATGCTTCCTGACGTCGTGACGACGGTCAGCGAGGAGGGGGACGCGAAAACCCGCTACCTGTACCGCAGTTCGCCGGAGGGTGACTCGTGCGCGGCGATCACCTACGAGGTAGGCCAGCCGACTCTTTCGTATGCCTGTGGCCCCGACGATCTGGCGCATGAGTTCCTGGCCGCCGTGTGCTGGTTCCGAGATCACGGGCGCCCGGAGCCGGAGGGGTTCGGCCTGACGGTGGATGCGGGCGGCCAGCGAGTGTGGTTCGGTACGCCCGCCGGTCCGACATGGCCACCGCGGCCCGACAGCCCCTAGCTGCCCAGAGACGCGGTCAGGGACGCCCACGACGGAGCAGGGACGGTGAGCACGCCGCGCGAGCGATCCTTGGTGTCACGGACACCCACAGCCGGAGTCAGAGACGCGACCTCCACGCACTCGCCGCCCTGGTTTCCGCTGTAGCTGGACTTCCTCCAGAGGAGGCCAGTGCCGTGGATCGTCATGAAGTGCTCTCCAGGAGTTCGCGCAGGACCCTCGCCGACGCGGAGACCGACAGCGTCTCCGTCCGCAACAGATCGTAACGGCGTGCCATGTCGGTGACACGGACGCGTTCGGCAACGAGATGTCCTTCGCCCATCGGTTCCACCCACGCACACGTTCCACGGTCGGGCAGGTCCAAAAGCACGACCGCGCCGTCCATGCAGGCGTGTAGGCCGGCTGCGGTCGGCAGGATCTCGACCGTGATGTTGGGGCGGTCGATCAGCGTGAGCATGTGCCCCAACTGAGCGGCGGCGATCTCACGGTGTGCCATCAACCGGCCGAGCGCGGCCTCGTCGACGACGGCCCAATAGTCGAGCGGGGCGACCGGTCGCGTGAGGACCGCCTGTCGCTTGAGCCGGTCCCGGGTCCATTCGTCGACAACGCAGTCCTGCTGGCGCATCTGCGCGAACTGGCACCGCGCGTAAGCCTCGCACTGAAGTAGTCCGGGGATCGACTGCGGTGAGTAGACACGCTCGCGGGTCGCCGCTTCCTCGGCTGCCTTGAATCCCTCGAACCACCGCGGCAGGACGCCGGCCACGGCTTCGCGCGCGTGATGGTCGAGGATCACGAGCATGCCTCGTGCGCCGATCACGTCGTCCAGCACGGGGACAACCTTCGCCTCGGGAGTCCGTTTCGCGCTCTCCCAATACCCAACAGTGGTCCCGGTTGCGTGGACCTTCGAACCCAATTCGTCCTGCGTCCAACCCAGATCGTTGCGGCGTTGCCGCAGGTAGTGGCCAAACGCCGCCCACAACGAGCTGAACGGATCGAGTTCGCTCGGTGCCACCATGGCGGTTCCCTCTTCCGATTCCTCCAGTTGGATCGCAAGCCGTTCCCAAGGTACCGCCGTGCGTGTTCGCTAGGTCGCGGAACGTCACAACAGCGCGGTTGCAACGAAAGGGCATGGCATGACGGCGACACCTTCAACCCCCGGCCGGAACACGGTGGTTCCCGAGGTCGGCAGGATCGTGGACACGAAGGAGCACGGTCGGCAGCAGGTTATGGACGTGTTGGACTTGGGGGACGAGCGTGGGGCCCTCGTCTACTTGCGGCCGGAGGGCGGAGGGTGCGAGTGGACTGTGCGGGAGTCTGCCTGGGGGCAGATTGTCGGGCCGTGACGACGGCCGGGTGTGGCGCCAAATGGGCTGTCGGTGGGCGCTGTCACGGTGGGGTGCATGAGCTTCTTCGACGGACTCGTCGCACCGCAGCCGCCCGAGCCGGAAACGCCGCAGGTCCAGGAGGTACGACTGGTGCGGTACGCGCCGCCGGACGGGAACGAGGAGCACGCTCCGGAGCACTTCTTCGTCCCCGCGACCGTCGAGCAGATCGTCGAGGTCGGCCGGGGAGGCGACATGCGGGTTCTGCTCAACGGCTGGACGGTGTGGCGGCATTCGGCGACTCTGCGGCTCGGCGTCTACCTGCGCCGGATTCCCGCGGAGGGCGGACCCTCGCTCTACCGGATGGGCCGCCCTCGGGCCGGCGATCTGCGCTGCGGGTTGCGGCTTGCGGACGGGCGGCGCGTGACGACGCTGGACGGGCAGCCGTGGCCCGCTCCGGAGGGGCCGCCCCGCCCGACGCTGTCGCTGCGGCCCCAGACGAGTAGGGGCCACCACCTGGAGTTCGAGCTGCATCTGTCGCAACTACCGCCCGCGGGCGAGTTGGTGCTCGTCATCGAGTGGCCCGACCAGGGGATTCCGGAGACCGCGACGGCACTGGACGCGGCGGCGGTCCGCGCCGCCGCCGAACGGGCGTACGAGGTATGGCCCGACCTCGACCCGCCGCGTCCCCCGGAATCCGGCGCACCGATCGGGTACAGCATCATCAGTTCGAGCGACGGGGCCGCGCGGATCATGGCCCCGCGGCCCGCGTCGCAACCGTGGCGCCCGCCCGTACCGCCGCCCCCGGCCGCCGACCGCGGCGACTGGGAGGAGATGGGACGCGACGGCATCACGGACCTGGACGTCGTACGCGCCCGGCTGGCACGCGGCGCGGATCCGAATCAGGCGCCCCCCGGCGGCGGAACCATTCTGCACGACGCCGCCGAACGCGCCCCGGTCGAGGTCGTCGCGGAGTTGCTCGCGCACGGGGCCGTTGTCGACGCCGTTGACGAAGGGCACGAGACCCCCCTCTGGCGGGCCGTCTGCCACGGCAAGGCGGAGAACGCGGCGGCGCTCCTCGCGGCAGGCGCCCAACCGTGGGCACCGGTGGTAGCGGGGCGTTCGGCAGGCAGGCTTGCGCTACGCACCGGCCTCGCGCCGCTGTTCGAGGATCTGCCCGGGTACGCGCCCCTGACCGAGGCGGAGCGCGCCGAGCAGCGGGACGCGGACGAGCGCGCGGAGGTCTTCCGCGGCATGTACACCGAAGGGCTGTCCGTGGCCTTCGTCGCGGGCATCGACGAGGAGGAGGCGGTACGCCGCCTGGGGTCGACGCCGGAGGCGTCCCCGGTGCTGGACCTCGCGGCCGACCCGGGGCCGCACGGGACGGGGCCCGGGGGATTCGACCCCCATGACTGGGACACGTCGGAGCGGTTCCTCGGCGTGCGGGCGGTACCGGGCGGCTGCGTCGTCGTCCAGCCGATGGGGTACCGGGCGTCCACGCCGACCATCCTGAGTGCGTTGTCTCCGGAGACCAAGGCGTACGGGTTGTACTTCAACCCGAAGGGCGGCACGTTCGGCCACTACTCCGAGGACGGCGTGCGGACGCTCGACGAGGAGATCGGCCTGTCCGCACATGAGGAATCGCCGGACAGGCACTGGCTCTACCGGTTCTGGGACTGGGACCGGAAGGAGGGGATGTGGGCGGCATACGAGCTCGCGTACGCCTCCGCCATGGGCGGAGTCCGCATCGCCACCGCCGACTCGGTCGTCGGACCCCCGAACCGCTGGGTTGAACTCCCGCAAGGAAGCCCGCTGTTGCAGTGGTGACGTGGCCGGTGCGGGCGGCGACCCCTGTTCGTCGCCCGCACCGGGGTTTCAGGGGATCAACGGGGTCACGTGATGGCGTCCTCGATGATCAGCGCGTAGTTCTCCTCGCCGCGCTGGTTGGGATGCAGCGGGGCGGCGAGGTTGGTGGGGACGAAGCCCTCGATCCAACGGGCGGACGACGAGCGGCAGATGTCGTGGCCGGCGCTCGGGGTGCGGACGTCGACGTACTCGGCGCCGTGGGCCGCGGACTGGGTGGCTATCACGCCGTTCAGGCGGTCGACGTTCGCCTGGAGGTAGTCGGCGTCGACGGGCAGCACCGGCTGGATCGGCCAGCAGCCGCCCGGCTTGATGTAGAGGCCGTAACCCGTCACCACCACACGGGCGTTCGGTGCCTTGGCGTGGATGCCGTCGAGTACGGCGGCCAGCTTCGGGCCGACGGAGTCGACCCGTGCGGCGACCTGGTCGACGCCTCCCGCGGTGTACCGGCTCTTGCAGGTGGCACCGAACGGGTTGAGCTGCACGCAGTCTTCGGCGATGCCGACCAGGCCCGCGTCGTTGCCGCCGATGGTCAGCGTCACAAGGGTCGTGTCGGCCGACAGCGCGTCGAACTGCGGCGGCGCGGTGCCCATGTCGACGCCCAGGAGGGACAGGGACTGGGGTTGCGTCATGTCCTTGGTGTCGGCGCCGCTGCATGTCACGTCGCGGAGTTCGTCGACGCCGAGGCTTGCGGCGAGTTCGTGCGCGTAGTTGTTGGTCGAGCGGCCGCACGCGATCGGACCCGTGATGTTCGGGATCAGCGGTCCCGACGCCATCGAGTCGCCCAGCGCGACGTACACCTGCCGGTCCTGGGCGGACGCCGCCGAGGCGGACGCGGCCCCGGTGCCGACCACAAGTCCCAGCAGCGCCGAGGCCGCCAGGACGTCTTTCCCGAGACGCCAGAACCCATGCCGGTACGAGGACTTCACGATGCCTCCTGCTGGTCGCGGGACAGCGGAACCCACTGCGCCACATCATCCAGGCTGAAGATCCTCGGCTTAACTGGCCGGTAACGTAGAGTTCCGGCAAGGGTTTTGTGACACGTGACAAACCCCCGGCCGCCGACGGGTGCGGCGGCCGGGGGTCGGGGGCCGTGTCAGAACTCGCTGTTGCGGAAGGGCTTGTCCGGGCGCCCCAGGTTGGGGCGGCCGAGGGTGTCGCGCGACGAGACCGCGTAGATGCCGTGGTTGGTCAGGACCCACACGATGTTGCGGTCCCACTCCACGTACACGCCGTGCGTCTGGTTGCCCTTCGCCCAGTCCGGGAACTCGCCGGTCTCCGTCGGCCAGTCCTTCGTCTTGGTGCCGTACGCCTTGGGCACGAAGTACGCGTCGATCTCCGGCCGCGACGGGTTGTCGACGTCGAAGATCTGCGCGCCCGCGTTGTAGAACCCGTAGACGAGCGTGCCGTCGTCCGGCCTGCCGGGGTTGGTGTAGTAGCCGCTCCGCTTGGGGCCGAAGCTGCCGCGGCGCTGGCAATAGTCGGTGATCCCCGAGGACTTCGGCGGAGTGGGCCGGGGGAGCTGCCCGACGACGCGCGGCTTGGCGGGGTCGCGGGCGTCGATCTGCCAGATGGGCTTGTACGGTTCGTAGCAGTCCTCGGTGAGCGGGTAGCCCGACAGGTAGATCATGCCGGTCTTCTCGTACTGCGACACGTCGATGTTGTCGCCCTCGGTGCCGGCCACGGACGGCGGCAGGTCGAGGTGGCCGACCTGCTTCATGTCGCCCGGGTTGGAGATGTCCAGCACGGTGAGGCCGAAGCCGCCCTGGACCGCGAAGCCGTACTTGCCGCCCTTCTCGACGGGCTTCGGGATGAACAGCGGCATGCGCGCGCCCATCCACGAAGTGCGGTTTCCGCAACGGGGGTTCTTCGCGTACGCGGCCTCCTCGCCGGTCACCTGGCCCTCGAGGTGCCAGGTGTCCAGCAGCCGGGGCTTCGTCGGGTCCGACATGTCCCAGCTCTGGTAGCCCGCCGAGTGCAGGTTGGTCGGGTACTCGGTGTTGGCGTAGGTGTCGTTCGGCGCGACGGCGAGGAACAGGTACTTGCCGCCGTCCCACATCGGCACGTCCAGCGAGCCCGAGCCCTGCTGCGGCTTGGACAGGTCGCTGTTCAACGGGTCGGCCTGCGTCGAGTCGGTGCTGACCGTCGCGAGCAACTGCCAGTCCTTCTTCATCGGCCCGTTGAGCTTGAAGACCTTGAAGCCCTTCAGGCCCTGCTTGGCGCGGACCGCCGCGACGCCCGCCGGGTTGTCGAACTTGTCCTTGCCCGGCTCGGGGTGGAGTTCGTCGATCTGGCGCTTGTCCTCGAAGGACATGACCATGACGTACGCGTTGAGCTTGGCGTTCCACTGGATGGTGGTCGCGCCCCAGTAGTCGTACGCGGCCCAACTGCCGTTGGCCGCCGACTCGTCGCCGTCGACGTCGTTGCGGCTCATGCGTTCGACGACCTTGACGTTGCGGACGTCGGTGATGTCGTAGACGCGGCCCTCGGACCGGTCGTACTGGAACATGTAGCGGCGGCCGCCGAAGTCGACGATGTTCTGCCAGGTGTGGAAGAAGTCCGGGGTGAAGTCGGCGCCCTCGTAGGCGGCTTCCACCTTGACGTTCTTGCTGTACGACCTGGTGTCGTAGTCGTCCATGCGCCCCGGGAAGGGATGCGGGTTCTCCTCGTCCACCGGAGTCGACGCGGGGTGCAGGAAGCTTCCGTCGAGCTGCATGCCGTAGCTGCCCGGATCGGCGGGCTGCGGACGGCTGTTGTCGCAGACGAACGGAATGTTGGGGTCGGTGCCGGCGGGAGTTCCGGGAGCCGCCGCGACCGGAGAGGTGTCCGAGGCGGCGTTCGTGGCGCGGCCGTTCGCGGGGGCGAGCAGCGCCGCGGTGGTGGCGGTGGCCACGGCGGCGGCCACGAACGCCCCGGATCTGCGGCTGTGGAGGATTCCGGGCATGGTGCGGGGGACGCGCATGGGGAAGGGGTCCTTTCCGTCGCGAGGGTTGGGGGATGCTGCTCGTGTGACGTCATCGGACGCGTCTGATGACGTCTGATGACGTCACACGACGTCTGGTGACGTCAGACGACGTCAGACGACGTCAGACGACGTCAGATGGCGTCAGGTGACGGTGGAACGTGCCACGAACCGCGGGTCGGCGTATTCGCGTTCCTCGGTGATGCGCAGGAGTTCGGCGGCGAGCCCGGCCACGTCGGCGTGGGTGACGTACAGGGCGTTGAATCCGAACCGCAGGATGTCCGGTGCGCGCATGTCGCCGATGTAGCCGTGCGCGATCAGCGCCTGGACGATCGGATACGCGTGCACGTGTCGCAACGACACCTGGCTTCCCCGGCGTTCGGCCTCGTGCGGGGTCGCCACGGTGAAGCCGAGTCCGCCGAGCATGCTGTCCGCGCAGTCGAGGAAGAACTCGGTCAGGGACAGCGACTTGGCACGCAGGGCCTTCATGTCCACGCCGTCGAACGCCGTCAGTGCGGCCTCCAGGGCCAGCATCGACAGCAGCGGCGGCGTGCCGATCCGGGCCCGCGAGATGCCGGGCGCCGGTTCGTACGTGTCGTGCATGCCGAACGGCTCGGCGTGCCCGTGCCATCCGGTGATCGCGTGGTCGAACGCGTTGTGGTGACGCGCGGCCACGTAGATGAACGCCGGGGCCCCGGGGCCGCCCGACAGGTACTTGTAGCCGCACCCCACCGCGAAGTCGGCGCCGATGGTGTCGAGTTCGACGGGCAGGGCGCCCGCGGCGTGGCACAGGTCCCACAACACGACCGCACCGGCCGCGTGCACGGCATCGGTGAGCGCGGCCATGTCGTACAGCTCGCCGGTGCGGTAGTCGACCGGGGCGTATGCCGCGACCGCGACCTCATGCCCGTCGGCGGCCAGCACGTCGGCGAGTTCGCGCACCGGGACGCGTCGCACGGTCAGTCCGAGTGTGCGGGCGACGGCGTCCGCGATGTACTGGTCGGTCGGGAAGTGGTCGGGGTCGGTCAGCAGCACCGTGCGACCCCGGCGCAGCCGGGCGGCGGCGGTGAGCGCGTTGTAGATCTGCACGCTCGTCGAATCGCCGCAGACCACCTGCCCGTTGGCGGCACCGACGAGGCGGCCGATCGTGTCGCCGATCCGCGTCGGGGCGTCCCACCAGGCATTGTCGTTCCACGACCGGATCAGGTCGGTGCCCCACTGGCGGCGCACCGCGTCCTCGACGGCGTCCGGTACGGCCGCGGGCAGCGCGCCGAGCGAGTTGCCGTCGAGGTAGACGACTCCCTCGGGGAGCAGGAAGCGGTCGCGCACGGCTCCGAGTTCGTCCGCGGCGTCCAGGGCGGCGGCGCGCTCGCGCAGCCATTCGACGCGGATCGCGGCGGTGTCGAGCGGGGTCACCGAGCCTCCTCCTTGCGGGCCGCGAGGTCCAGGGCGACGTCGGTGAGCAGGTCCTCCTGCCCGCCGACCATGCGCCGTGCGCCGGCCTCCACGAGAATGTCGCGGGTGTCCACGCCGTAGCGCTCCGAGGCCACTTCGGCATGCCGCAGGAAGCTGGAGTACACGCCCGCGTACCCGAGGGTCAGGGTCTCGCGGTCGACGCGCACGGGGCGGTCCTGAGTGGGCCGTACCAGGTCCTCAGCGGCGTCCATCAGCGGGAAGAGCGAGCAGCCGTGCCGCCAGCCGAGGAGGTCCATGACGGCGACGAAGGGTTCCAGCGGGGCGTTGCCCGCGCCCGCGCCCTGCCCGGCCAGCGACGCGTCGACCCGCCGCACGCCGTTCTCCACCGCGACGACGCTGTTCGCGACGCCGAGGGCGAGGTTGTGGTGGGCGTGGATGCCGATCTCGGTGCCCGGGTCGAGCACGTCGCGGTACGCCCGTACGCGGTCGCGCACGCCGTCCATCGTCAGCCGGCCGCCGGAGTCGACGACGTAGACGCAGTGCGCGCCGTACGACTCCATGAGCTGTGCCTGCCGGGCCAGTTCGGCGGGCTCGGCCATGTGCGACATCATCAGGAACCCCGAGACGTCCATGCCGAGTTCGCGGGCCAGGCCGATGTGCTGCGCGGAGATGTCCGCCTCGGTGCAGTGCGTGGCGATGCGGATCGACGCGACCCCGAGGTCCCGGGCGCGGCGCAGGTCGGCGGCGGTGCCGATGCCGGGCAGCAGCAGCGAGGTCAGCTTCGCCCGGGTGAGCACCGACGCGGCGGCCTCCAGCCACTCCCAGTCGGTGTGCGCGCCGGGGCCGTAGGTGAGGGAGCCGCCGGACAGCCCGTCGCCGTGCGCGACTTCGACGGCGTCGACCCCGGCGGCGTCGAGGGCCGCGGCGATCGCCCGCACCTGGTCGAGGGTGTACTGGTGCCGGATGGCGTGCATGCCGTCGCGAAGGGTCACGTCCTGCACGTACACATGCGGGGGAGCAGGTGCGTCGGCCTCCCCGGCCCCGGGCAGGTGGGTTCCGGGGACCGAAAAGGGTCCGTCGGGTATCTGCCGTTCGGCGGTCATGCGGCGACCCTCCCCGCTGCCAGGTGCTCCGCGGTGCGCAGCGCCGCCGCGGTCATGATGTCGAGGTTCCCGGCGTACGCGGGCAAGTAGTGTGCGGCGCCCTCGACTTCGAGGAACACGCTGATGTGCAGCCCGCCCTGCGCCAGTCCCGCGAGTCGGGCGGCGGGTGCGTCGGCGGCGAGCGGGAGGAACTGCACCTCCTGCTTCAGGCGGTAGCCCGGGACGTACGCGCGCACCCGCTCGACCATCCCGTGCACCGACTCCCGGACGGCCTCCCGGTCGCAGTCGGCGACCAGGCAGTGCACGGTGTCGCGCATGACGAGCGGCGGTTCGGCCGGGTTGAGCACGATGATCGCCTTGCCCCGCCGGGCGCCGCCCACTTCCTCCAGGGCGCGGGCGGTGGTCTCGGTGAACTCGTCGATGTTGGCGCGGGTTCCGGGGCCGGCCGAGCGGGACGAGATCGAGGCGACGATCTCGGCGTACGCGACCGGGGCGACGGCGCCGACCGCCGCGACCACCGGCACGGTGGCCTGCCCGCCGCAGGTGACCATGTTGACGTTGTCGCCGTCTAGGTGGGCGCCGAGGTTGACCGACGGCACGACGTACGGCCCGATCGCGGCCGGCGTCAGGTCGACCATGCGCTTGCCGAGCGGTACGAGCGTGTCGTGGTGGTGCCGGTGCGCGCGGGCCGAGGTGGCGTCGAAGACGAACGCGATCTCGTCGAACGCGTCGGTCCTGACGAGGCCTTCGACGCCTTCGGCGCTGGTGTCGACGCCCAGCCGTCGGGCCCGGGCGAGGCCGTCGGAGTCCGGGTCGACGCCGATCATCGCGGCGACCTCCAGGGTCTCCGAGCCGCGGATCACCTTGACCATCAGGTCGGTGCCGATGTTGCCGGACCCGATGATCGCGACCTTCGTGCGTTGTGCGGTCATCGCGACACCTCCGTGGTGGCGAGAGCAGATGGTCCGACCAGGTCGTCGAGGCCGAACAGGCGTACCGCGTTGCGGCCGAGCAGCGCGCTCTTCTGCGCCGCGGTCAGGTCGCTCGCCCGGATCAGCGCGCCCGGCTCGGCCTCGCCGAGCGGGAACGGGTAGTCGCTGCCGAGCAGTACGCGCTCGCTGCCCATGACGTCGACCAGCAGGCGCAGCGCACGCGGGTCGAATACGGCGGAGTCCACGTGGAAGCGGTCCAGGTAGCCGGACGGCGGCAGCGGGCTGTCCTTGCGGACGATGTCCCGCCGGTGCCACGCGTTGTCGGCGCGCCCGAGCAGATACGGGAACGAGCCCCCGCCGTGCGCGAACAGCAGGCGCAGGTCGGCCGGGATGCGCTCGAACGCCCCGGACAGCGCCAGGCGCAGGATCGACAGCTGCGTCTCCGCGGTCATGCCGACCAGCCACGCCAGCATGTAGTCGTCGGTGCGCGGACTTTCCGGCATGTCCCACGGATGGACGAGGACGGCGGCGCCCTCGTGCGCGCAGTGGGTGAGCAGTTCGGTGACCGCGCCGTGGTCGAGGTCGTGCGGTCCGACGTGGTTGCCGAGGTGCACGCCGCGGTGTCCGGCGCGGACGGCGCGGGTCACGGCCTCGCACGCGGCCTCGGTGTCCTGCATCGGCACCTGGCACAGCGGGACGAGCCGGTCGGGGGCCTGCGCGCAGAAGTCGAGCATCTGCGCGTTGACGCGGTCACACCACTCGGCGGCGCGGGCCACGTCGGCGTCGTACCCGAACATCAGGGGCGTGCTGGACACCACCTGGATGTCGACGCCCGAGGCGTCCATCTCGGCGACGCGGACGGCCGGGTCCCACAGGGCCCGGGTGACGGGGCGGTACTCGGCGTCGCCGAGCATCATCATGCCGGTGCCGTCGCCGTGCTCGCGCAGCCACGGGCCGTCGTGGTCGCGCAGCACGCCCGCGTCGGCGCGCGAGATCCGGGGGAAGACGTGCGCGTGCACGTCGATGACGGTCATGGTGCCTGGGTTTCCTGACGGGTCTTGTCGGTGTGCGGGCGGAGGTCGTCGGGCCAGTCGCGGCCCGGGTGCAGCGCTCCGCAGCGCGGGCAGGTCCGTGCCTCGTCGTCGGCGTGGAAGGCCGCGAAGACAGGCGGGAGGTCGTCGACGATCGACTGCAACTGGAGTTCACTGCGGTGCACGAGGTGGTGGCACGCCATGCAGTACCACTCGAACGCGTCGCGGACCCCGGCGGGACGGGCGAACTCGACGACGAGGCCGATGCTCCCCGGCTCGGGCCGCTGCGGCGAGTGCCGCAGGTGCGCCGGGGCCAGGAAGACGTCCCCTTCGCGGATCGGGATGTCGCGGGGCGGCTTGCCGTCCTCCTCCATGACGCGCAGGACCATGTCGCCGCGCAGTTGGTAGAAGAACTCCTCGATCGGGTCGTCGTGGAAGTCGGTGCGGCGGTTCGGGCCGCCGACCAGCGTCACCATCAGGTCGGCGTCCTGCCAGACCTGGACGTTGCCGACCGGGGGCCTGAGCAGGTGGCGGTTCGCCTCGATCCAGGCGTTGAGGTTGAACGGGGCGCGCGGTGTACTGCCGGACATGGGCGCTCCTGGACGGTCGGGTGGCCGGGGGGCATTGCTTCAGGACGGAGACGAACCGTTCGGATGGTCCCGGGGTTCGGGAACGTACGCCGTCGCACTGATCTCGATCAAGAGATGGGGGTGCGGGAGCTGGTGCACCGCGACGGTCGTGCGCGCGGGCCCGGACTCGTCGAAGAACTCCGCGTACACCTCGTTGTAGCCGCCGAAGTCGTTCATGGCGACCAGGTACGTCGTCACCGACACGACGTCGGCGAGCGAGCCGCCCGCGGCCCGGAGTATGTCGCCGATGTTCCCGATCACCGCGCGGGTCTGCGCACGGATGTCGAGGTCGGTGACGCCCATCGGGTCGGCGGACGCTCCGGCGAAGGTGCCGTCGGGGCGGCGCGAACTGGTGCCGGACACGAAGACGAAGTCGCCGGCGCGCCGGAAGTGCGGGAAGCGGCCGCGTGGTTCGGCCTTCCCGGGCACGATCCCGGGCACGGCGTCCGGAACCCCGCTCATCGCGCGTCCCCGGCCGCGGAGGCGGTCACCTCGACCGAGCCGAGCCCGTCGACCGTCGCCCGGACGTGCGCACCCGGTTCGAGCGGTACGGCGGCCGTCGCGGCACCCGCGAGCACCACCCACCCCGGCTGGAGCGTCGTCCCGGACGCGGCCGCCAGGCGCGCCGCGGCGGCGAGCGAGCGCACCGGATGGCCCAGGATCGCCGCCGTGCTGCCGGACTGGACGAGGCGGCCGTCGACTTCGAGCAGCACCCCGAGGTTGCCGAGGTCGACCTCGTCGGCGGAGCGCCAGCGGCCGGTGGCGAAGCCCGCGGACGACGCGTTGTCGGCGACGACCTCGGGGAGCGTGAAGGAGAACCCGCTGTACCGCGAGTCGATGACCTCGACCGCGGCGGCCACCGCACCGACGGCCGCGAACGGGTCGGTGTTGTCGGCACCCGCCCCCAGCGGGGCGTCGAGCAGGAACGCCACCTCGGGCTCGATGCGCGGGTGCAGCAGCGCCGCGACGTCGACGGTGCCGCCGTCGGCGACGTACATGCCGTCCGTCAGGCCGCCGTGGATCAGGTCGTGCACGCCCATCTGGCGCATCTTGGCGACCGAGGTGAAGCCCATCTTGAAGCCGGCCATGCGGTCGCCGCGGGCCAGGCGGCGGCCCACGACGGCGCGCTGCACCGCGTACGCGTCGGCGAGCGGTACGTCCGCCAGTTCGGTCGGCCCCGCCACGGGCTTGCGGGACACCGCCGCGTCGTCGAGGGTGTCGGCCCAGCGCTCGACCATGCCGGTCATGCGGAGTCTCCGTTCACGTGGGACACGAGGGGCACGAGGAACACGGACCGGAGGGACACGGACCCGAGGCACACGAGGGAGTGGGCGGGGCGGGCTGCCACCGCGCACGGGGTGACGCGATGGAGGGTCACGGCGCACCGTCCTCGGCCCCGCGGCCGAACGCGGCTCGGACGGTGCCCAACCCCTGGATGCGTGCCTCCATCACGTCCCCGGGCGCGGCGGCGACCATGGGGCCCAGCGCACCCGTGAGCACGGTGTCGCCCGCGCGCAGGTGGTCGCCCTGGGCGGCGAGGGCGTCGGCGAGCCAGAGCGCGGCGTTGAGCGGGTGCCCGAGGCAGGCCGCGCCCGCGCCGACCGAGACCTGCTCGCCCCGGCGTTCCATCACCATGCCCGCGGTCCGCAGGTCGATCGCGCGCAGCGGCGTGGGGCGTCCGCCGAGCACGTACAGGCCGGACGACGCGTTGTCGGCGACCGTGTCGGTGATCGTGATGTCCCAGTCGCGGATGCGGCTGCCGACCACCTCGATCGCGGGCAGCGCGAAGGCCGTCGCGCGGATGAGGTCGGCCACGGTGGTGCGTTCGTGCGGCAGGTCGTGCTCCAGGACGAGCGCCACCTCGGCCTCGGCGCGCGGTTGCAGCACCGCGCCGAAGGGGATCTCGGCACCGTCCGGGACCGCCATGTCGTCGAAGAGGACGCCGAAGTCGGGTGTGTCGACGCCGAGTTGCTTCTGCACGGCGGCGGAGGTGAGGCCGATCTTGCGGCCCACCACGCGGCGTCCGGCGGCCACCCGGCGCTCGGTCTGGATGCGCTGCACCGCGTACGCCGCGGCGACGTCTCCCGCCGGGAGCAGGTCGCGTACCGGATCGCACGGCATGCCGGTCGCACGGGCCCGGTCCAGCCGGTCGGCCGCCGCCACGAGAATCTGTCGGTCCGTCAAAGTTTCACACACACATTCGTCGGCTCGGAGAAGAAGTCGAGGGAGTGCACGCCGCCTTCGCGGCCTATGCCGGAGGACTTGACGCCGCCGAAGGGCGTGCGGAGGTCGCGCAGGTTCCAGCAGTTGACCCAGGCGATCCCGACGTCGAGCCGCGGTGCGACGCGGTGCGCGCGCGACAGGTCGGTGGTCCAGACGGAGGCGGCGAGGCCGTACGGGCTGTCGTTGGCCAGCCGCACCGCCTCCTCCTCGGTGTCGAAGGGCGCCAAATGGCAGACCGGGCCGAAGATTTCCTCGCGGACGACGGGGTGCGACTCCGGCAACCCGGCGAGCACGGTGGGCTCGACGTAGAAGCCCCCGTCGCGGTCGTCGCCGAACGACGGTACGCCGCCGCCCGCGAGCACCACGCCGTCGCGCGCCGCCCGGGCGTGGTAGCCGAGGACCTTGGCGCGGTGCTCGGCGGAGACCAGCGGTCCGAGGCGCGTGCCGTCCTCGTACGGGCGCCCGAGCACGAGGTCTTTCGTGCGCGCCGCGAGGGCGGCGGCGAACTCGTCGAAGATCTCCCGCTGCACGTACACGCGTTCCGTGCACAGGCAGACCTGGCCGCTGTTGGTGAACGCGGAGGCGACGGTGCCGTCGACGGCCTGTTCGAAGTCGGCGTCCGCAAAGACCAGCGCGGCGTTCTTGCCGCCGAGTTCGAAGGAGACCGGGATCAGGTTGCGCGCCGCGGCGCCCATGATGGCGGTGCCGGTGCGGGTCTCGCCGGTGAAGGCAATGGCGTCGACGCCCGGGTGCGAGGTCAGGAACTCGCCCGCGCTGTCCGTGCCGAGTCCGTGCACCAGGTTGAACACGCCCTCGGGCACCCCGGCTTCGTCCATCACCTCGGCGAGCAGCGTCGCCGTGGAGGGGGTTAGTTCGGACGGCTTGGCGACGACGGTGTTGCCGGCCGCGAGCGCCGGGGCGACCTTCCAGGTCAGCAGGAGCAGCGGCAGGTTCCACGGCGAGACGATCGCGACCACGCCGAGCGGGCGGCGGACGGTGTAGTTGAGCGCGCCCAGGCCGTCCGGGGTCGTGGTGCGGTACGCCTCCTCGGCGCGGCCGAGCGCGAGGTCGGCGTAGCTGCGGAAGTTGGCGATGCCGCGCGGGATGTCGACCGAGGAGGCCAGCGCGTACGGCTTGCCGGTGTCGGCGATCTCGGCCGCCGCGAACTCCGCGAAGCGGGCCTCGATGCCGTCCGCGACGCGGCGCAGCACCTGGCAGCGCCCGGGGGTGTCCAGGTCGCCCCAGGGCCCGGCGAGCGCGCCGCGGGCCGCCGCGACCGCGCGGCCGACGGTGCCGCGGCCCGCGTGCGGGACGCTGCCGAACACCTGCCCGGTGACCGGGTCCACGAGGTCGAAGGGGTCGCCTTCGCTCGTGGTCTCGAAGCGTCCGGCGATGTAGTGCGCCCAGCGGGTGGGCCGGGGTGCCGGACCGGGGGGCCGGATCGGGGGCTGCGGGAGCACCTGAAGGGCCTCCTCGGGAGAGACGGGACGCCGCCTGTGGGCGGGTTGCCGTGATGTCGTCGGCGTATGCCTTGTGCACGCATCATCCCGAGAAGGAGGCATGCCGAACCAATGCCGGTTCGGATCAGAGGTATGCCGTGATAGGTATATCCGCTAAGCGCCAGGTGGGTCCGGCGGACGTCCGGAGGCCCGAGGGCGTGCATGCGGTGTCACGGGAAGGACGGGGACGGCAAGGTGATCGACCTTCTCGACGGGCGGCTCAAGTTCCGCCATCTCGGGCTCGTGGTGGCGGTGGCCGAGCACGGGAGCGTCGTGCGCGCCGCCGAGGCGCTGCACCTCACGCAGCCCGCGGCGACGCGGACCCTGCGGGAGTTGGAGGACCTGGTCGGCGCGCGCCTGTTCGACCGGGGGCCGCGCGGTATGACGGCGACGGTCTACGGGACCGCGATGGTCGAGCACGCCCGGCTCGTCCTCGCCGAGGTGCGGCGTGCGGGGGAGCACCTGGCCGGGCTCCGCGAGGGCCAGACGGGCACGGTCACGGTCGGGACGCTGCTGGCGGGCACCAGCGTGCTGCTGCCGCGCGCGGTGGCGGCGCTGAAGCGGGAGCGGCCGAGGATCACGGTCGTGGTGCGCGAGGCGACGTACGACGTGCTCTACCAGCAGTTGCTGGCCGGGGAGGTGGACGTGGTCGTCGGGCGGCTCGGTCCGCCGCCGGAGCCGGGGCGGGTGCGGCAGCACACGCTGTACCACGAGCCCATCAGGCTGATGGCGCGCCGGTCGCACCCCCTGCACGCGGCGGGCCGTGCGCTGGAACTCGCCGACACCCTGGCGCATCCGTGGATCCTGCCGCTCGAACAGACCACGCTGCGCGGTGAGTTGGAGGCTTTGTTCGACCGTAGCGGACTCGCGCTGCCGGCCGACCGGGTGGAATGCACGTCCATCCTGACGGTCCGCGCCCTGCTCCTGGCAACGGACATGATCGCCGCGCTGCCCGAGCTGGTGGTCACCGGTGACGATCAACTGGCGCCGCTGCCGGTGCCGTTGGAGTCGGTGCGGCGTACGGTCGGCACGACTCTGGTGGCGGGGCGCACCATGACGCCCGCGGTCCGCGAGTTCGTGCGGCACCTGGAGGCGGAGGGCGAGGAACTGGGCGCGGCCCTGACCGGTGTCTGACCGGTGTCTGACCGGTGTCTGGCCGGAGTCCGGCCGGAGTCCGGCCGGAGTCCGAACGCCGTCCCGAGCCGTGTGCGCCGGGTGCCCGGGGCGGTACGGCGGGCCGGAGCGGATGGACCGGTCCGCCGTACCTGTCCTCGGTCGGGCCGTCGATCTACCCGGTGCGGCCCAGCAGCTCGGTCACCCGGAGGGCCGACGTCCCCATCCCCGAGACCCCGGGGACGGTGAACAGCACGGACGGTACCAAGGGCACGGACGGCTCCGACGGCACGGACGGCGTGCGCGGCCCGAAGTTGCGGCGCAGCGTCTCCTCGTCGTACCGCTTGACGCCCTGGTGCCAGTGGAGGATTCCGGCGAGCCAGTTGCGCAGGTCGTCGACGTACGCCTCCAGGCCCGCGCGGGCCGCCGGGCTGAGGTCGAAGTCGACGTAGAGCATGGGAAGTTCATGTGACACGACGTGCTGGAACTGGCTCAGGCGCTGGTTCATGAGGTCGGCGACGATCCCCACCGCGGTGTCGTGGTCGCAGCCGAAGAACGTCTCGACGACGAGCAGCGCGTTGTGCACCTCGCCCTCGAACTCGACCTCCTTCTGGTACGAGAAGAGGTCGTTGAGCAGGGTCGCGTAGTCGACCGCCGAGTTCTCCAGGGACCGCACCGGACCGCTGCGGAAGACCTCGTCCGGGACGTCCGCGCCGTGCTTGAGGCGGCACAGGCTCATGGTGAGGTCGGAGCCGAAGGTCGCGCGCCGCATCTCGATGTAGTCGACCGGGTCCGGCACGCGGTGGTGCTGGAGGTTGGCGACCTCCCAGACGAAGCCGTCGAGCATCTTGCGGACGGTGTCGTGGTAGTCCTGCCGCACGCGTTCCGACATGGCGGGGGCCGTCTGGCCCCACAGGTCGGCGGCGCCGCGCTCCATGGCCGTCGCGGGCACGGGCGGCACCCCGAGGTCCACGGGCATCTGCGCCATGAGCCGGTCGGCACACAGCCTGGCGCTCGCGGCGTCGCCGGTCCGGCCGTACAGCGCGGGGAAGTAGTCGTCGGCGTACGTCCCCCACGTCAGCCACTTCGCCGACAGCTCCAGTTCCTCCCGCGTCGCGTCCGGGTCGAGCCCGGCCGCGCACAGGGCGAAGTCGAAGCCCTCCAGCATCGCTTCGGTCCAGATGTCGGACCCCGGGTCGCCCGCCTGCGGTTCCAGCATTCCCATGTCGCGCGCCCATGCGACCGACGCCTTGAGGGCGGACTCGCGGTGCGGGTTGACGCCCACCTCGAACGGCAGCGCCAGCGGCGGCAACGGCGAGGGGCCGACCGGGCGTTGGTGGTGCATGCGGCGCCGCACCCGGTTGAGCGTCGCGACGATGTTGGCCGCCGACATCCCGAGCCCGGACGGCGCGAACGGGAACGACGGGCCGCCGCCCAGATCGGTGCCCGCGTTCATGTAGCGCGACGAACGCATGTGCCACTCGTGTCCGCCGGACTGCCAGTCCTGGAGCCCCTTGACGTACGCCAGGACGTCCGCGCAGCCCCTCGCGCCGATGCCGTGCGTCGCGAACAGCGGCCCCAGCTCCGTGAAGACGGTGTCCTCGAACTGCTGGAGCCGTGACGTCAGCAGCTCGTTCACCGCCTCGGCGGCCTCCTGCGTGCCGCACCCGAAGAACGTCTCCAGGACCAGGACGCCGTTGCTGAGCTCGCCCTCGTCCTGCGTCTCGCGCTCGTACGAGAACAGGTCGTTGCGCAGGTGCACGCTGTCCGCGAAGGTCTCGCGCAGCACGCGCAACGGCCGCGACTCGGCGATCCCCGGCGGGACTTCGGCTCCCGCGGCGAACTCGACGAGGTTCGCCGACCACGGTGCGCCGCCGACCTTGCGGCGCATCTCGATGTACTCCACCGGATTCGGGATCCGGTGCGCGTTCATGTTCGACAATTCCCACAGGGATTCGTTGAGCAGATTCTCCGTGTGCTCGGCGAATCGTGCCCGCCATTCCGCCGACATCGAGGGGACGGTGCGCGCCCAAAGGTCCGCGAGCCCCGCCTCGATGGGATTCGTCGGCTCCGGGAACCCGCTTGCCAGGTCCAGCGGCATGAACATCGGAAGGCGGTCCAGATACGCCTTTCCGCCGTCCCGGTCCTGCGACCGCTTGTACACCTCCAGAAAGTGGTCGTCGAAGAAGAAGACCCACGTGTACCAGTCCGTGACCAGCGACAACTTGGTCTCGTCGCAGTCGGGATGGGTGTACGAGCACAGCAGCGCGTAGTCGTGGGCATCCAGGTCCTCGGTGGTCCAGATGCCCGACCCCTCCAGCATTCCCATTTCGCGGGCCCAATCGCGGGTATGTGTCCGCGCCGCGTCGAGATGCGGGTTGAGCCGCGCCGGATACGGCATGTAGAACGCCGGCAGTTCGAAAGGCTGCGTCACGAGACCCCCTCGGCCATTCCCCCGTTTTCCGCCACCCGGACGACTGGGCATTACCCCGGACGGTTGGCGGCTATACGGGTCACGGAACAGTCATACAAAATGCCCGGACATACGCCTTTCCGGCGCATGCCTAGGCTGGAGGCCCGTCGAACAGGAGCGCCGATGACCGACCAGTCCGCAGCCCCGCGCAGGACCGCGCACCGCGACACCGAGCACCGGGACACCGCGCACCGCGACACCGACGACCTCGGGTACTCCGTCCCGGTCCCCGACCGGGTGCGTCGGGTGGTGTCCCTCGTGCCGTCGCTGACCGAGGCCGTCGCGGCGACCGCACCCGGGCTGCTGGTGGGGGCGACCGACTGGTGCAGCCACCCGGCGGACCTGGACGTGGTGCGCGTACGCGGCACGAAGAACCCGGACGTCGACGCCGTCGCCGGCCTCGCGCCCGACCTGGTGATCGCCAACGAGGAGGAGAACCGCGTCCCCGACCTGGACGCGCTGCGGGACCGGGGGGTGGCCGTCTGGGTCACCCAAGTGCGCACGCTCGACGAGGCGTTCGGGTCGCTGCGCCGCCTGCTCGTCGGCGCCTGCCGACTCGACGAGCCGGAGTGGCTGGGGCGTGCCGAGGACGCGTGGTCGCGGATCGACCGGGCCGCGTGGCCGACCCGGACCGCGGTGGTGCCGATCTGGCGGCGTCCGTGGATGGTCGTCGGCCGCGACACCTTCGCGGGGGACCTGCTGGCCCGCTTCGGCGTCGCGAACCTGTACGCCGGCGACGCCGAGCGCTATCCGCGCGTCGACCTGGACGACCTGGTGGCGGCCGGTCCGGACCTCGTGGTCCTGCCCGACGAGCCGTACCGCTTCACCGCGGAGGACGGCCCCGAGAGTTTCCCCGGGACCCGGTCCGTCCTGCTGAGCGGACGTCACCTCACTTGGTACGGCCCGTCGTTGCACGAGGCCGCCACCGAACTCGCCCGCGCGCTCCGCTGATCAGGCGTCGCGGCGCAGCAGGACGGTGGCGCCCAGTGCGAGGCAGCCCGCGGCCCAGAGCGCGAGAACTCCGAGCCCCGCCCAGGGCCCGATCGGAGCCGACGCCACGTCCACCGTCGTCTGGACCGCCATGCCCGCCGACGTGGGCCCGATCTCGTTGAGCCTCTCCATCCACTTGTCGTCCGAGACCAGCGACGCGAGGACGGGGAAGACGTACAGCAGGCCCAGGACCGCGGTGAGCGAACCCGCGGTGTCGCGCAGGAGCCAGGTGAGGCCGGCACTCAGCAGGGCGATCAGCACGAGGTACAGGACCGTGCCGAACGCCGCCCGGGCGGTGGGTCCGTCGGCGAGCGACAGCGGCTCGTAGCCGTGCGCCTCGGTGAAGCCGCCGCCGATCAGCAGGTACCGGCCGACGGCGACCGAGGCGAGTACCGCGGCGGTGCCGGCCGCCGCGGTCGCCGCCGCCAACACCGCCGCCTTGGCAGCCAGGACGCGGAGCCGGCCCGGCATCGCGGTCAGCGTCGTGCGGATGGTGCCGGTGGCGTACTCACCGGAGACGGCGAGGACCGCCAGCACCGCCACCGCCGTCTGCCCGACCCAGGTGCCGGTCAGGCTGAGCTTGACGACGTCCTCGCCGCACGACTCGTCGGTGCGGCACTGGTCGGTGTCCACCGCGCCCGTCGTCATCGCGCCGACGGCGGCGGTGAGCACGACGATTGCCACGATCAGCCACCAAGTGCTGGGCAGGGTACGCAGCTTCGTCCACTCGGCGTGCAAGTCCCGGACCAGGGCCCCGGGGAGAGGCTTCGCCTTCCCCGGGGCCCGGCGGTCCGCGGTGACCGCCGGTGGCGTACCCGCTCCGGTGCGCGGGCCCGCGCCTGTCCCGACGTTCATGCCGCACGCCGGCGGACGCGCCACACGGCCAGGGCCAGCGCGACGAGGGCGTACAGGAACAGCACGCCGAGACCGGCCCAGGGAGCCTGCGGATAGCAGCCGTCCTCGGGCAGGCACGCACTGTCGACCTGGCTGAAGTCGTCCGTGGTCCGCTGCACCGCGAACCCGGCCACGGGTGTCGCCTGCATGATGAACCGGGCCGCGTCCATGGGCAGTCCGGACAACAGGATCTGCGGCAGCACCAGCAGCACGATGACGACGCTCACCGCCGCGGCGGTGTTGCGCAGCAGCGCGCCGAGTGCCATGGCGAACACCGCGATCAGGGCGAGCACCGCGGCGGTGCCGACCACCGCGGCGAACACCCGTCCGTCGCCCAGCGACGGTTCCGGGAACTGCGGCGGCTTGTGGCCCGACGAGCGCAGCAGCGGCTGACCGATCAGGAACGAGGCAACCGACGCCACCAGCCCGACGGCGAACGTCGCGGCGCCCAGCACGAGGGCCTTCGCGGCAAGTACCCGGCCGCGCCGAGGACTTGCGGTGAACGTCGTCAGGATCATGCCCTTGCGGTACTCCGAGGTGATGAACAGCACCCCCAGCGCCGCGAGCGGGATCAGCCCGATCATCGCGCCCTCCAGCGAGCGCTGCGCGAGGTCGGTCTCGTCCTCCACCGGCGCGATGTCGCCGGAAGCCGTGAGGGTGTGCACGCCGCCGGACTCGGACGCCGAGTTGTTCCCGGGGCCCTCGGGCCCGAGTCCTTCTCCCGCGGGTCCGGCCGGACCCTTCGGCCCGTCGCCCGGCACCCGGGGTCCGCGCGGGGGCGCGCCGACGTCGACACCGCGCACCGAACCCTCGGTCCTGCCCTCGACGGAGAACTTGTCGAAGGTGCCGGTCGCCGACGCCGGGCCGCCCTCGACCGAGGTCGAGCCGAACGCCCGCTCGACGGCGAATACCCCAGGCGACGTGACGAACAGCCCCACCTCGGCACTCGCCGGCAGGCCCGAGAGCGTGGCCGATCCGACCTTGTCCCAGACCGCGCCGTCGGCCGACTCGTAGCCGGTCACGACATTGCCGGCGCGCGTCAGCCGCAGCCACCGGGGTGCCGACGGCGGCGCCGAACTGCCCGCCCGGTCGAGGGTGAAGTCCGACTGGAACCGCACCCCGTGCGCCTGGGTGAGCATCATCGCCGCGTAGGTGGAACCGGGCGTCGTGGACGCCTTCACGATGACGCCGGCCTTGGCCCACGGCGACGGCTTGCCGCCTCCGAGCCCCCTGCCCAGCTCGTCCTCCTCGGCGGTCGTGTCGCGGGTCAGGCCGGTGACCCGTGCGGTCACCGTCCCGTCGCCGACGAGGGGTTGCCCGACGAACTGGAACCCGTCGACGACCCGGGAACCGTCCGGTCCGCGCGGCGGCGCCCCGCCGCCGCCCCCGCTCACCGAACCTCCGCCCGCGGCGAGCGTGGAGACCAGGATCGTCACCGCGACGGCGCTCACCATCACGATCGTCCAGCGGCGCACCGTGCGCAGCTTCGTCCATTCCGCGTGCAGCAGGCGGCCGAAGCCGTCGCCGCCCCGGGTGAGTGCGGACCGGTACGCGGCCGGCTTGGGGGGAGTCTGCGTCGTCATCGTCCCTCCCCGGAGTCCGCGCCGTTCGCGCCGCTCGTTCCCTGGGCGCCGTGGCCGCCCTGCCCGCCGTCCACCGCGGAATCCCCGTCGGCAACCGGGGCGGCCCGGAACTCCGCCGAGTCGCGCGTCAGTTCCATGTACGCCTCTTCCAACGTGGCCCGGTGCGCGGACACTTCCGAGAACGGCACGCCCTGCCCGCCGAGCAGCGACACGATGCGCTCCGCGGGGAGCCCCGTGACCGTCAGCGTGTCCCGCCCCGTCGCCGCGACGGTGGCCCCCGCGTCGGTCAGCACGCCCATGGCCTGGGTACGCGCGCTGGTGCGCAGCGCCACCCGGTCGCCGGACGCCGTGGCAAGGAGTTCGGCCACGCTGGTGTCGGCGATCAGCCGTCCGCGTCCGACCACCACCAAGTGGTCGGCGCTGTCCTCCAGTTCGCTCATCAGGTGGCTGGAGATCAGCACCGTGCGGCCCTCCGCGGCGAGCGACCTCAGGAAGCCCCGGATCCAGCGGATGCCCTCGGGGTCGAGGCCGTTGACCGGTTCGTCGAGCAGCAGCACCGGCGGATCGCCGAGCAGCGCCGCCGCGATGCCGAGCCGCTGCCGCATGCCGAGCGAGTAGCCGCCCGCGCGGCGCCGCCCGGCCGAGGCGAGGCCCACCTGCTCCAGCAGGTCGTCGACGCGGCGTGTCGGAACGCCGTGCGAGTGCGCCATCCACAGCAGGTGGTCCCGGCCGCGGCGACTCGGGTGCACGGCGGCGGCGTCGAGCAGCGCGCCGACCTCGTACAGCGGAGTGCGGATCGCGCGGTAGGGGAGGCCGCCGATCAGCGCCTGCCCCCCGTCGGGCGCGTCCAGGCCCAGGATCATCCGCATCGTCGTGGACTTGCCGGACCCGTTGGGGCCGACGAATCCGGTGACCTGGCCCGGACGTGCCGTGAACGACAGGCCGTCGACGGCGACGGCCGGACCGAACCGCTTGCGCAGGTCCGAGACTTCGATGGTTGCGTCCATGCCGAGGAGATTAGGGAGCGGGTACCGCCCGGGTCGTCACGCACGGGAGCCGTCTTGGGCGGCCCCGGTGCGGGGGACCGGGGGAGGCGGGCGTCCCTCGTGCGGGGGATGCCGGGACGGCTGCCCCGGGGGACGCCGGGCGGTCGGCGGGCCGGTGACAATGGCGTACGCGGATCTCCGGTTAGGTCGTGTCCTGCGGATCTTGGTGCCGCTCGCGTGTTCTGGTGCCGTGCATCGCAAGGCGCAGGGCCGAAGCTCGTACTCGGTCGTACTCGCGAGGTCCTGCAACGCCGCGAGGTGCGGTGCCAGGGCGCGCGAGTGGTATCAAGATCCGCAGGACACGGCCTAGGCGGCCCGCGCCCGGCCAACCGGGGGAGGGGAGAGGCGTACACACCGATGTCGGTCATGGGCAGGATCGCGGCCTCACCGCACGCGCCGCTGGTGGCGGGCGTGCTCCTCGGGGTGCTCGCCTTCCTGGAGACCGCCCTGCGCCTGCCGGGGCCGGAGGGGAGCTTCGGTGAGCAGGAGCACCCGCTGGTGCTGCTGCTGGCCCTGATCACGACGGTGCCTCTCGTGCTGCTGCCGGTGCACACCGTGTCGGCGGCGGTGCTGGTGACGACGGCCAATTTCGTGGCCATGACCCCGTTCCACCTCCTCACCGTCGCGGGCACCGCGGCGCAGCTCACCGTCGTGCACCAGCTCGGACGGCAGAACAAGCGCGTGCTCGCCGCACTGCCGGTCCCGCTGTTCCTCGGCTACGCGATCGCGGCGGCGCCGGACCTCGGCCTCGGGGAACGGACCCTCACCCTCACGCTCGCCTCGCTCACCGCCGCGGCCGCCGGGGCCGGGATCGCCCGGCGGGCCCGCAACGAGGCCCGGGTCTACAGCGCGGCGGCCCAGGCGGTGGCGGACAGCCTGCTCGAACACGCGGCTCGCGGCGAGCGCGCCCGCATCGCCCGCGAACTGCACGACGTGGTCGCGCACCACATCTCGATGATCGCCGTGCAGGCCGAGAACGCCCGGCTGACCACGGCGGGCCTGCCGCCCGACGGCGCCAAGCGGTTCCTCGCCATCGGCGACACGGCGCGGGCCGCCCTCACCGAGATGCGGCGGCTGCTCGGGGTGCTGCGCGAGGACGCGGGGGAGAGCCCGGGGCGGCGGCCGCAGCCCGCGCTCCAGCAGCTCGTGGACTTGGTCGACGACGCGCGGGACGCCTCCGGCGGGGCGACCCGGCTGATCGTGCACGGGCGCGTGGTGCCGCTGGATCCGGGGATCGAGCTGACCGCGTACCGCATCGTGCAGGAGGCGCTGACCAACGCCCGCCGGCACGCCCGCGGCGCGGCGGTCGACGTCGAACTGCGCTACACACAGACCGGGATCAGGCTGCGGATCAGGGACAACGGGCCCGGACCGCGCGACGGAGGAGGCAAGGTGCCGGGGGCGCTTGCGGGACACGGGTTGGTGGGGATGCGGGAACGGGCGGCGATGGTCGGCGGCGAGGTGAGCGCGGGGGCGGCGCCGGGCGGCGGCTTCGTGGTCGAGGCCCACCTGCCCGCGCCGACGGCGGACGGGGAGGGCTCGTGACCGGCTCCGCGCCGATCAGGATCGTCGTCGTCGACGACCACGAGGTGGTACGCGCGGGCTTCGCGGGCCTCCTGGCCACGCAGCCGGACTTCGCGGTGGTCGGCACCGCGGCCGACGGCGGCGAGGCGGTGCGGGTGTGCGCCGAGACCCGGCCCGACGTGGTGCTGATGGACGTACGGATGCCGGGCATGGACGGCATCGAGGCGACCGAACGCATCGTCGCGCGCGACGCCGACGCGGTTCGCGACACCGGGCGTCCCGGCGGCGGGGGAGTCGGCGGAGTCGGGGGAGTCGCGGGCGTGGGGGCGGTCGGGGGCACGGGGGCGGGCATACCACGCATCCTCATCCTGACGACGTTCGACCTCGACGAGCACGTCTACGACGCGCTCGCCGCCGGGGCGAGCGGGTTCCTCCTGAAGGACGTCACCGCCGAGCGCCTGTTCGACGCCGTCCGCGTCGTGGCCTCGGGCGAAGGGCTGCTCGCCCCGACCGTGACCCGGCGCCTGATCGCCGAGTTCGCGCGCATGCGCCCGAAGCCGCCGGCGCCGGCGGCCGAGGACCCGCGCCTGGGTGCCCTCACGCCGCGCGAGACCGAGGTGCTGCGGCTCATCGCCGCGGGCCTGTCCAATCCGGAGATCGCCGGGCACCTCCTGGTCAGCGAGGAGACCGTCAAGACCCACGTGAGCCGGGTCCTGGCCAAGCTGGGGCTGCGCGACCGCACCCAGGCGGTGGTCGCCGCGTACGAGTCCGGCCTCGTCGTACCGGGCGGTACCGGCGGCTGACGGCCGGGATCGCCGGGATCGCTGCGATCGCCCAGCTCGCCGGGATCGCCGGGATCGGGGAGAACGGGGAGCTCGGGGAGATCGGGGAGAAAGCCGAGATCGCCGAATCGGCGCGGAAACGCACCGATTTGCAGGTGTCGGCGGCGGCGACCCGCCGTTGCAACGCCCGTGCCGTGGACCTAGCCTGCGCTGACAGAGTGTCAGGAACGGTGGTGGTCGGGGCCGCGGCGTCGACCACGGGAAAGGCGTGTGCCATGGCCAAGGTCGCGGTTGTCGGCGTGGGGATGATCGGCTCGGGCGTCGCGGGGTCACTCGTCGGCGGGGGCTTCGACGTCGCCGTGTACGACGTGGACCCGGCGGCGGTCGAGGTGTTCCGGGGCCGCGCCGCGACGGCGGCGACCCCGGCCGAAGCCGCCGCGGACGCGGACGCGCTGGTGGTCGCGGTGTTCGACGACGCCCAGGCGCGGGCGGTGCTGACCGGCCCGGACGGGGCCTTCGGCGCACTGCCCGCGGGGGCGGTGGTGCTGGTGCTGAGCACCATCGGCATGGCGACGCTGGAGGACCTGGCGAAGGCCGGCGCGGAGTCCGGCGTCCATGTCGTGGACTGCGGGGTCACCGGCGGTCCCGGCGCCGCCGCGCGGGGGCGGCTCGTGTCGATGGTCGGCGGCGGCGACGAGGCCGTCGCGCGGGTGCTGCCCGTCGTCGAGGCGTTCAGCTCCAAGGTCGTGCACATGGGCGGCTCCGGCACGGGCATGCGGGCGAAGCTGATCCGCAATCACATGCAGTACACCGTCTGGGCGGCCGCCGACGAGGCGCGGCGGATGGCCGAGGCGTCCGGGATCGACGTGGCCAAGCTGCGCGAGGTCGTCGTCGCGGGCGACGAACTGACCGGCGGTCCCACGGCGTTGATGGCCATGCGGCCCGCACCGGAGATGATGCGCGGGGCGGCGGCGATGGCCCACAAGGACCTGCGTGCCTCGATCGCGCTGGCCGACGAGGTCGGCGCGGACGTCCCCGTGGCGCGCCTTGTCGAACCGGAGTTCCACCGGGTGTTCGGGCTCGAGGAGTACGACGTCGAGGAGGCCGCCGCGGAGTCCGCTCCGGCGGTGGAGGACGCGCGGACCCGGGGGCTGCGCATGATGTCCGCGGTCTACAGCCTGCCGATGAGCCTGGAAGGGGCGAGCGGGCCGTACCTCGACCTCACCGTGGACCACCTCTTCGGCGAGATCTGGACCCGGCCCGGACTCGACATCCGGCAGCGCCGGTTGCTCACCATCGGAGTCCTGGCGGCGCTGGGCAAGGACGACCTGCTGGAGATCCAGTTCTCCAGCGCGATGGAGCGCGGCGAGCTGACGGGCGATCAGCTGCGCGAGGTCGTCGTCCACTTGGCGCACTACGTGGGCTGGCCGCTGACCTCGGGCCTCGGCGGCCTGGTGGAAAAGCTGGTGCGCAAGCAGGAGTCCGCCGACCGTTCCGCCGAGCAGTCCGCGGACCCGTCCGCAGAGCGCCGCCCGCGCTCCTAGGTCGTGTCTTCTAGGTCACGTCTTCCTGGAGCCCTGCCCCCTAGGGGACGAACTCCGGGACATGTCAGGGGTTTTACCGATGCTGCCGGGGGTCGGACGGCTGCCAGGCTGGCGCCATGATGATGCCTGCCTTGTCCGTGACGTTCATCGGTCTCATGGTGGCTCTGACCGTGGTCGGCGCGCGGGCTGCCCGGAGGCGCGGTCCGGCCGTCCCGTTCTCCGGCCGATGGCTGGTCGTGGCGGCCGGTGCGGTGGCCGGGGCCTGGGCCGGGTTCGTGGCCGGTGCCCTCGCCGGGGTCGTGCTGGACGTGACCACGGGAAGCGGGACGTTCGTCGCCCTGCTCGGGCACGCGGTCGCGCTGCCTTACGCGGTGGCCGGGGCGCGCCACGTGTTGGACGCCGCGCCCCGGCGAGTCTGAACGGCATTGCGGCAAAAGGCCTTTCCCCGCCGGGACGGGGACAGGCCGGGCCCGTCACGACGCGGCGGCGTTCGGCGCGGGGGTGTTCGACTCGGTGCCCGGCATCGGGACGGCCTTCTCCGCCGCGCGGCTGGTGTCCTCCCACGCGGACCACACGGCCATGCGGCCGCGGGCGATGTCGAACGCGAGGTCGTACACCATGCTGCCGAGGAGCAGCCGCAACGGCGGCTCGTCGCTGGCGACCAGCTTGAGCAACGCCTCGGCGGCCAGCCGCGGTTCGCTGTCGACCGAGCCCTCGGCCCACTGCTTCTCCAGTTCGGCGCGCAGCGGGGCGTACGCCTCGACGGGAGTGGTGTTGCGCATCGCGGTGTAGAGGTCGGTCCAGTAGCCGCCCGGCTGCACGATGCTGACCTTGACGCCGAACGAGGCGGCTTCCATGGCCAGTGCCTCGCTCATGCCCTCCAGGGCGAACTTGCTCGCCGCGTACATGCCGGACAGCGGGAACCCGGCCAGGCCGCCGATGCTGGAGATCTGCACGATGTGCCCCGACCCCTGCCCGCGCAGGTGCGGCATCACCGCCTGGCTCACCCAGAGCGCGCCGAAGAAGTTCGTCTCCATCTGCGCCCGGGCCTCCTCCTCGCTGAACTCCTCGACCATGCCCATCGAGAGGGTCCCGGCGTTGTTGACCACGATGTCGAGCCGGCCGAACGCGTCGACGGCCTTGCCGACGGCCGCGAAGACCGCGTCCCGGTCGGTGACGTCGAGGGTGAGCGGCAGGACGCGCCCCGGGTGGGCCGCGGCCAGTTCGTCCAGTGCGTCGCCGCTGCGCGCGGCGGCGGCGACGCGGTCCCCGGCGGCGAGGGCGGCCTCGGCGAAGGCACGGCCGAGGCCGCGGCTCGCCCCGGTGACGAACCAGACGCGGCCTCCGGTGGCGGCGGTCGCGGTGGTGGAGCCGGTGGTTCCGGTGGTTCCGGTGGTTACTGGGGTGCGCATACGGTGTCTCCTCAATCTCTAGACGAGACGTTGCGTCTCGCTTGATGTCCATGACTATGACCCACGGCTGTGAAGGTGTCAAGACGGTCCGTCTCGTCTCGCTCCTTGCTACCCTCTGTCCATGGCCGAGCAGCAGCACAAGACGCAGAAGTCCCCCAACGCGGCGCGGCGCAGCCAGGCGTCGCGCCGCGCGATCCTGACCGCCGCCTTCGACCTGGCCGGCGAGATCGGGTACGCGAAGCTCAGCATCGAGGCCATCGCCGCCCGGGCCGGCGTCGGCAAGCAGACGATCTACCGCTGGTGGCCGAGCAAGGGCGCGGTGCTCTTCGACGCCTTCCTCATGCTGACCATGCGCGACGGGGACGGGGACGGGGACGAGGGTGACGGGGAAGGCCGCGGCGACGACGCGGGCGGGACCTCCGGGGCGCGCGGCGGTGCCGCCGAGACCGCGCCCGCCGCCGGACTCCCCGACACCGGCGACATCGAGGCGGACCTGAAGACCGTGCTGCGGGCCACCGTCGAGGAGATGGCCGACCCTCGGTACGACCTGCCGATGCGGGCGCTGACGTCCGAGGTCATGAACGACCCCGAGCTTGCCGCCGCGTACGTCGAGCGCCTGCACACGCCCGTCGAGAACCTCAAGAGGCAGCGGCTGCGGGCGGCGCAGGAGGCGGGGCAGATCGCCGCCGACGTCGACCTCGGTGCCGCGGTCGACGCGATCTGGAGCCCGCTGCTCAGCCGGTGGCTGCTGCGGACCGGCCCGCTGGACGCGGATTACGCCGATCGGGTCGTCGAGACGGCTATGCGCGGACTGCGTCCTCGCGGCGGCAGCGCCGACGTCTAGCGCTCGAAATCGACTGCGTTATCGCTCTCTGTGATCGGCCGAGAGGCGGAACGTGATCGTCGGTGCGACAGTGAAGAGGAGTTCAGCCCGTGAACTCCTCAAGGAGGAACACACCATGGCCAAGCAGAAGGCCAAGCCGCATCTTCAGGACAAGAGCCCGATGTTCGCCGAGCCCGCGCACCGGGCCGACGCGGCCCAGGCGCACGACCGCTCCGCGCAGGACCGTTCCGCGCAGGACCGCTCGGCGCAGGACCGTTCCGCGCAGGACCGGTCGCAGTCGCAGGACAACGCGGCGGACACGCTGGTCGCCGACCGCGACGCCCAGCAGGACCGCCGCGCCAAGGGTCGCAAGCAGTCGCGCGGCAGCGACACCGGCCCGAAGGGCCGCAAGCGCCACTGACCGGCGCAGCTTCCGGACCCCGGGTCCCCGGCGCCACGCGCGCCGGGGACCCGGGGTCCGGCGCGGAGGCCACCGCCACGCGGATCCGGGGCGGTCCCCGTTCGCACTCGCGTCGTCCGAGTAGGACCATGAACTGCGGAAGCAACACCGCAGGCCTTTGCTGTGAACCGAAGAAGGTTGCGCCATGACGATCCACGAACGCGCTGTCGAGGTGGCCGCGTCGCAGGACACGGTCTTCCACGTCTTGTCCGATCCGCACCGCATCCCGGACTTCCTCGGCATGGTCACCCGCGCCGACGACCACGGCCCCGACTCGGTGACGCTGACCGCCGTCGACCGCGACGGCGGGAGCCACACCTCGGTGTTGCGCACCCACGCCGACGGCGACGAGATGCACATCGCCTGGGAGCTCGACTCGCCGCGGCTGCGCGGTGAGATCGTGGTCGCCCCCGGGCCCGACCTCGAAGGCTGGAACCACTGCATCGTCCGCGCCGCGGTCGACGAGGGCACGTGGCCCGGCCTCCCGGAGGGCGCCGAGGCGCGCTCCGGCTACAACCGCACCCCCGGCCAGTTCGGCGGTACGCCCGGCCACGAGGGCCTGGCCCTCGGCCAGGTGCCGGACGGCCCCGCCGGATCGCTGACGGTCGTCGACCCGGCGAAGGGCAGCGTCGTGGTGCCGGGCGAGGCCCTGGAACGCGTCCTCGCGGAGATCCGCGACCACTTCGCGGAAGCCGCCCACCGCACCTGACCGCACCCAGAACGACCCGACAAGCGCCCCGCGCCCCACGCGCGGGGCGCTTGTTTGCGCATGCACTCGCCGAATCGGGCTAGTGGCTCCACGAGAGGAGCCGTCATGTCCGCGAGTGGCAGCACAGTTCAGGAGGCCGGGCGGGAAGCCGCCGGCAGCAGATGGTTCGGCGCGCTTGCGCGCGGCGGACTGATAGCGCGCGGCGTCATCTACGTCCTGGTCGGCGGGCTCGCCGTACAGGTCGGTGCCGATGCGACGAGCGAGGAGGCGGACCGCCAGGGTGCCTTGCGCGCGGTCGCCGACCAGCCGGGCGGCGGCACGATGTTGTGGGCGATCGCGGTCGGGTTCGCGGGCCTCGCCATCTGGCGGTTCGTCGAAGCCCTGTACGGCCAGCCGGTACCGGACGGCGACAAGGCCACCAAGCGCCTGAGCTCGCTGGCCAGGGGCTTTCTGTACGCAGCCATTTGCGCCGGTGTGGTGGCCTTCAACCTGGACAGCGGGAGCAACGAGCAGCGCGGCGGAGGGCAGTCCTCCGACAAGCAGTCCAAGGACCTCACCGCCCGCACCATGGAGCAGACCGGCGGCCGCTGGCTCGTCCTCGCGATCGGCCTGACCGTCGCGATCGTCGGCATCGTCATGGTCGTCAACGCGCTGCGCAGGCGCTTCACCCGCAAGCTGAAGCTCGGTCAGATGTCCAAGGAATCACGCCGGTTGGTGGAGACCCTGGGCGTCATCGGCCGCTCGGCGCGCGGTGTGGTGATCTGCGCGGTCGGAGTGTTCCTGACTGCTGCCGCCGCGAAGTACGACGCGCAGGAGGCCAAGGGCCTCGACGACACCCTGCGCGAGACCGCGAGCGGCCCGCTGGGGCCGTGGCCGCTGTACGCCATCGCGGTCGGCCTGATCGTCTTCGGCGTCTACTGCGCCTTCGAGGCCCGCTACCGCAAGGTCCACCCGAAGAACGCGTCCCGCTGACCGCGGCCGGTCACTTCGCCTCCGCGTAGCTGTCCACGATGACCGGCACCATCGGCAGTCGTACGGGCGTGTCGCCGAACACGAGGGCCCGCGCCTCGTCCGCGGAGCGCGTGATCGTCTCGGCCACCGCCTCCGCGGCCTCCCGCGGCGCGTGCACGATGATCTCGTCGTGCTGGAAGAACACCAGGTGCGGGCGGGCCCCCGACGGGCTCTGCGGGAACCGGGCGAGGTGCTGCCGCAGCGTCGCGAGCAGCACCTCGGCCCAGTCGGCGGCACTCGCCTGGATCACGAAGTTGCGGGTGAACCGCCCCCGGGCACGCGTCGACCGGCCCGCGGCGTCCGTATCGCCGTCACCGCGTTCGGCACCCCGGTCGCCCCCTCGGTCGAAGCCCTGGCCGCCGAAGGCGCGTTCGGGCCCCGGCTCGCCGCCGGGATCGGCGCGGTCGAGCCACTCGGGCGACGGCGGCGGGCACGGGCGGCCGAGCACCGACCGTACGATGCCGCCCTCCTCGCCGGTCCGGGCGGCGGCTTCGACGAAGGCCATGGCCTGCGGGTACTGGCGGCGCAGCGTCGCCAGGAGCGGGCCGATGTCGCCGCTCGTCTGCCCGTACATCGCCCCCAGCAGGCCGAGCTTGGCCTTGTCCCGGTCGCCCCGGAACGCGGCGGCGGCCAGGGCCTCGTACAGGTCGCCCGCCGCGGCGGTCCGGGCCAGGCCCGTGTCACGCGACATCGCGGCCAGTACGCGCGGTTCGAGCTGGGCCGCGTCCGCGACGACGAGGCACCAGCCCGGGTCGGCGACCACCGCGCCGCGCAGGATCCTGGGGATTTGCAGCGCGCCGCCGCCCTGGCTGGCCCAGCGTCCCGAGACGACACCGGCCACGACGTACTCGGGCCGGAATCGCCCGCCGCGCACCCACGTGTCCTGCCACGCCCAGCCGTGCGCGGCGTGCAGACGGGACAACTCCTTGTGCCGGATGAGGATTTCCGCGGCCGGGTGGTCGACGCCGCGCAGGTAGTGCGAGCGCAGCGAGGTCAGGCGAATGCCGCGTTCGCCGAACGCCTTGACCACCTGCTGGTGCGAGTCGGGGTTGAACGGCCTTGTCCCCAGGGCCTCGTGCAGCTGTGTGTTCAGCTCGGCGATGCGCTGCGGCACGGCGCCGGCGATCTGCGGTCGGGGGCCGAGGAGTTCGGTCAGCAGGCGGTTGTGCACGTCCACGCGCCAAGGCAGTCCGTCGTACGCCATCTCCGCCGCGACCAGCCCGCCCGCCGATTCGGCCGCGACCAGCAGCCGGAACCGGGACCGGGCGCCGTCGTCGCCGATCGCCGCGACGCGCCGCAGCTGGTCGGCGTGCACCGCCGCGACGGCGTCCAACGTGTCGACACCCGAAGGGAGTTGCAGCCGGTCCGGGGCGAACAGGCTGCCCTGGTCCGCCGCTTCGGCGCCCATCGGCAGGTCGTCCGGGACCGGGAGCCCACGCAGCCGGGCCCACGCCGCGCCGAGCGAACGCGGGTCGCCGAAGTGGCCCTCGTACGCGCGCAGCAGCGCCTCGGTCAGCGCGAGGTCATGGCAGCGGCCGACGCGGACCGGCAGCAGCGGCGCGTAGGCGCTCTCCGAGGTCGCCCACACCCAGCGCGGCGCGCGACCCGCCGACTCGATCGCGGCGACCGCCCCCGCCAAGTCGGCCACCCGCAGCGGTGCCCCGTGCGCGGTGCCGTCCTCGCCCAGTGCCAGCAGCCGCCCGCCGGACCCCTGCGCATCCGGCACGAGAGCCGCCCGCGGCGGGGCGGCCCAACCGGGTGGCACCCCGGGACCGCTCGCGTGGTCGGGCGCGGAAGCGCGCACGGGTGCCTCCTCACCGCCTCGCGGCGGGTCGCGGCCGGAGCCGGGGGTCGACGGACATCCGAGGATAAAACGTCACCCACCCGGATCCGGGGAGGGGAGGGGGCGCGGTGCGGTCAGCCGCTCTTCGGTGCGCGGGATGCGTCCGATGCGCTGGGCGTGGTGGGGGCGCCCTCTTGCTGTGCCTCTTCCTGTGCCTCCGCCAGCGAGCCCGCGGCTTCCTGCCGCTCCGCTTCCTCGCGTGCCGCGCGCAGGCGTTCCGCCATGGCGTCGGTCCGGGCCCGCAGACCCACGGCGCGCGCGGCGGCGTCCTGCGTCAGCGCGGGCGCGGGCGTCACCGCGACGCCCCGGGCCCGTGCGGTCGCCACCAGGCTCTCCGCCACACCGGGCTGGTGCGCGAGCAGCGCGGTCGCGAACAGGCTCGCGGTCAGCGTCTTCTCGCGGCCGAACATGCCCTTGTAGGTGATCTCGTACGGCACCTCGACCGCGTCGAGCCGCTGCTCGGCGGCCTGCTCCAGCGACGCGAGCATCACCGTCGCGGCGGCCTCCACCGCCTTGCCGACCACCCACTTGCGGCCCGGCAGCGGGGGCAGCACCTCACGGATGCGGTCGACTTCGCCGTCGAGGCCGTCGGTGGTCATCACGGCGAACGCCTCGCGCATGCGCAGCCCGGTGACCTTGCCCCACGCGATGTCCTCGCCGTCGAAGCCCACTTCCTCGGGTCCGAAGCGCACCGCGCCCAGGCCGTCGAGCGGACGCAGCAGGCGGGCCGTCGCGGCCGGGATGCGCGGGTGGCGGCAGATCAGGACACCCAGCGAGTGCTCCCACACGGCGGTCGCCGGAGCGTCCGGGACGGTGATCTCGCCAAGCGCGGAGCGCGCCCAGTCCCCGGACGCGATGTTGTCGCGCCGGGCGCCGATCCCGCGCCCCACCGCGCTGCGTCCGGCCGCCGCCGCCGATCCGACGGCGCCGCCTATGCCGCGTACGCGATCCCCGATGCCCATGCGTCCATCTCCCGTGTGTCCTGGGTCCCCGTGCAGATGCCCCGTGCCGGCGGGCATCCGCCCGCCGACCACCGGATCACCTTAGGCGCTGCCCTCACCCTCCCGCCGGGCTGGAGCGGTGACCGGAAACCAGCACCAGTGCTCGCCGCGCAGAGCCTGCGCCGGGCCTGGCGACCCTCCTTCGCCCCCCTTCGCACGGCGCCTCGCGGCGTTGCAGGACCTCGCAAGGACGACCGAGCACAAGCTCGCCGGGCCCTGCCAGCCCTCCTGCGCACAGGCCCAAGCCGTCGACGCCCGTCCGCAAGCCCCTACGCCGCTGCGCGCGACTACTGACGTGGCGGACGTGGCGGACGTGGCGGACGTGACGTGGTGTCGGTGGGGTCAACCGTGGGGACGTGCACCACCGCCCGATCGTGCCGCCGACAACCCACGACCACCCGAAGCAACGTACGCCCGGATGTTCGACGCCGCGTTCGACGACGACGTGGGGCCCACAACCTCGGTACTGCGTGCCTGGTGCCTGGTGCCTGGTGCCTGGTGCTGGGGGTACGGGGCGTGGGAAGGAGGCTGAGATGGCCGGGATTTCGCGCGCTGGCGAGTGGCGGTGGGGGCTGTGGTGGAGATTGTCGGACGTTGCGGACGCGGTACGGCGTGGGTGGGACGAGGCGCGGTGGTGGAGCCGTCTCGGAGCCGTCTGGGTGGGGGCGGTGTCGGCGGCTGCGTTCGGGCTCGTGGTCTGGTCGGTCGCGACGACGCGGGACTGGACGGTCGGCAGGGCATTCAAGGCGGTCGGCGGGATCTACCTGTCTGGGGTGTTCGGGGCGACTGTGCCGATGGCCATTCTTTCCAGACCGCACGACTTGGGGGGATACGGGGGCTGTTGACGGTACGTCAGGAGGCGCTGAGGCAAGTGGCGGCCTTGGCACGGTAGTTGCCGAGAACGACGGCGTTGGAAGTCGGAGACGCCCGTCAGAAACAGGCCGTTGGTGAGGACTTCGAGGCGGCACGCGGCCTGGGTCCCTGCTCGCAGACCAGGTGGATCTTCGTGCTCAGTCCACTGCGGGAGTGCCCGAGGGCGTGGTCCGTCGGCCTCGGCGAATACCCCGCCCGGCGGCTCGCGCCGCAAGTCCCCATTTTGCGGGCCACGGCCGCGTGCTGGTGCGCGCGGCAGACCGTCGAGTCGACGTTCACATCCCATGTGATCGATCAATCCGGCCGCGTCGGCGCGGGCCTGGACGCGCGGGCCTGGAGCTGTTCGAGGAGCCGAGCCCAGGTGCCGTCGCGCTGCCGGCGGCGGAGCAAGCTGTACGCGGACTCCCACGACCCGTACCGCTCGGGTATGTCGCGCCACGGCGTGCCCGCCCGGGTACGCCACCGGATCGCGTTGATCTGGTCTCGTCCCGTGGACTCCGTCGGCCAGCCGCGCTTGTGCGCGGCCGACAACGGCGGCTCCGGCACGGTCCATTGACCCTCGGTCAGATCTCCCCGCCCCGCCCGAATGCCGTCCCGGACCGAGATCTACTTTGAAGCTGTCCCTGGGCCGCCGCAGGACCGGCGCGACGCGTGCTGTCCGACAAGATCCGAAAGAGAGGACCTGGTGCGGTGACCACATGGATTCACCGGTTCTCGCCGCGTGGGGCCGGCGGCCCTCCTTCCCCCTCCGGCGCACCGCATTATTGAGGTTGCGGGCGTGACGGGGTTGCGGTCGAACGCGTGGTGTCGAATGCGGTGGGTCTTCGTTGTTTCGGGTGGTCGGGGGTGGTGTCCGGCACCTTGGGGCGGCGGCGGACGTTCCCGAGGTAAGGAAGGGTCGGGCGGGAGGGTGGCCCCCGGAGGCGTCGCGTCCGACGCAACGTAGGCTTTCCGGAACGGGACACAGGCGGGGAGCGGCGAGTGGCGGTTGTTCTGGTGGTCGTGGCCATTGTCGCGGTGGTCGCGGCCATCATCGCGGTGCATTGGTACGTGTGGCGCCGCATGGTCCGCGACACCACGCGCCCCGGCGGCCCCGCGCGGCGCGTCGGCACGATGGTGGTCGTCCTCCTCCCGCTCGTGAGCTTCAGCGCCACGCTGTCGACGCGTGCGGAAGCGCCGTTCACACTCCAACGCGTGCTCGCCTGGCCCGGCTATCTGTGGCTTGCGACGCTGCTCTACCTGGTGCTCGCGCTGATCGTCGGTGAGGCGGTGCGCCCGCTGCTCACCCGCTTCCTCGCCCGGCGCGACGCGGCGACCGCCGCACCCGGCGGTGAACCGGGCCCCGGCGCGGCCCAGGACCCCGCCCGCGACCCCGTGCACACCAACACGCACACGCTTGCGCACGAGGCGCTGCCCGAGCCGGTCACGGTGCCCGCCGACGCCGCCGCCTCGCGTCCGTCCGAGTCCCTCGGCTCCGGCCACCTCGAGTCGCCGTCCGCGTCGGCCGTAGCGTCGCAGGGCGAAGCCGAACCCGAAGCCGAAGTCCAACCCGAACGCCAGCCCGAACCCCAGCCCGAACCCGAATCGGCGGTGTCCCGCCGTCTGTTCGTGTCCCGCACGGTGGCCGTCGGGGCCGCCGCGGTCGCGGCGTCGACGGTCGGGTACGGCGCGTACGGCGTCCTGCGCGGACCGCGCGTCAAGCGCGTCACCGTGCCGCTCGCCAAACTCCCGCGTGCCGCCCACGGGTTCCGCATCGCGGTGGTCAGCGACATCCACCTCGGGCCGATCCTCGGCCGCGGCCACGCGCAGCGCGTCGTGGACGCGGTCAACAGCACGAACCCCGACCTCATCACCATCGTGGGCGACCTCGTCGACGGCTCGGTGGACAACCTGCGCTCCGCCGCCGAGCCGCTGCGCGGGCTGCGGGCGCGGCACGGCTCGTTCTTCGTGACCGGCAACCACGAGTACTTCTCGGGCGCCGACGAGTGGGTGGAGCACGTACGCGAGCTCGGCATACACCCGCTCCAGAACACCCGGGTCGAACTCCCCGCCTTCGACCTCGCCGGGGTCAACGACTTCGCCGGCGAGGACGAGGACGACGGCCCCGACTTCGCCGCCGCCCTCGGCGACCGCGACCGTACGCGTACCTCGGTCCTGCTCGCGCACCAGCCGGTGGCGATCCACGACGCCGTCGACTTCGCGGTGGACCTGCAGCTGTCCGGGCACACCCACGGCGGACAGCTCTGGCCGGGCAACTTCGTCGCCGAGCTGGCCAATCCGACGGTCGCCGGGCTGGAGCGCTACCGCGACACGCAGCTGTACGTCACCCGGGGCGCCGGGGCGTGGGGCCCGCCGGTACGCGTCGGCGCGCCCTCGGACGTGACGCTCGTGCAACTGGCGTCCCGCCAGGCATGATCGTCACATGACACCCGAGGAACTGAAGGCCGCGTGCCTCGCGTTCAACGGCGCGAGCGAGGAGTTCCCGTTCCCGCGCAACGCGCACGTGTCGGTGTTCAAGGTCGGCGGCAAGATCTTCGCGCTGAGCGCGCTGGGCGACACGCCGCTCACGGTGAGCCTCAAGTGCGATCCCGAACTGGCGATCCGGCTGCGCGCCGAGTACCCGGCCATCGTCGGCGGCTACCACCTCAACAAGCGGCACTGGAACACCGTGACGCTCGACGGCAGCGTCCGCGACGACCTGGTCCTCGACATGGTCGAGGACTCCTACGACCTGATCGTCGCGGCGCTGCCGAAGATGGCGCGGCTCAAGCTCGACTGGCCCGGCGAGCGCGCCCGGGGATCCGACGACGACCCGTCGGCACCGAGCCCGCCCTCACCGCGCCCGGCCGCACCTCGTCCGCCCGCACCGAGTCCACCCCCACCGAGTCCACCCGACCGGTAGCCCGGCTCGCGCCGGGGCCGCACGGGCGTAGGCCGTGTCCTTCGGATCTTGGTGCCGCTCGCGTGTCGCCGGGCCTTGGCGGCCCTCCTTCGCGCCGTGCATCGCAAGGCGCAGGGCTTGGGAGGGCCGCCGGGCCCGGCGAGCTCGTACTCGGCCGTACTCGCGAGGTCCTGCAACGCAGCCTTGGGAGGGCGAAGGAGGGCGAAGGAGGGCGAAGGAGGCCCGGCGTAGGCCGGCGTGCGGTATCAGGATCCGAAGGACACGGCCTAGTAGCCGCGACGCATGTCCGGCCACATGACCGACCAGGGCGCGGTGGTCCCGGTGCACAGCTGCACCTGCGCGTCCTGCTCCTCGTTGTCGACGTCCTTCCCGTTGTCGACGCGGCCGACGAGCCGGCAGCCGGTGAAGAAGCGGTCCTGCCCCTCCGCGTCGTCGATGCGCACCAGCAGCACCGGCCCGTTCGCGGAGTCCGGCGGTGGGCCCCAGTCGGCGAAGCTCATGTGGCCCGAGTACGGCCCGGGAAGCCCGCGGCCCGGCCCGTACCGCACCAGCGCGCCCGCCTCCCCGTAGTTCCCCGCGAACACCACCGCACGCGCCTGCTGGTCGGCGGGGATCTGCCGCCAGCCGAGCGCGACCGCGTCGGCGAGCTCCGGCCAGCCGACCTGCTCGCCCTGCTCCTTGTTCATCGCGTTCGGGACGTCGAGCGAGTCGGCGGGCAGCACGGGCAGCGTGACGATCGCGTTGACCACGGCCGAGACCACCAGCCCCGCGACGACCAGCCGGGCCCGGCCGGTACGCCAGCCGTCGCGCATCCACCGCACGACGGGTGCGCACCCGGCCGCGGTCAGGGTCAGCAGCAGCGGCAGCACGTAGTACGCCTTGCCGCCCGTCGCCAGCACCGCGAGGCACACCAGCGGGTACGCGACGGCGACCGCCCGCGCCCAGCGCAGCGCCGGGTCGCGGAACAGCACCACCAGTCCGGCGATCCACACGGGGACCAGGAACGGCGACAGCATGATGATCTGCTGCGGCACGAACATCGCGCGGTTCTCGCCGCCGTCCTCCTCGCGGATGCCCTCCGCGACGTCGAGGGTCGGCCAGTCGTGGTCGATCTGCCACAGCACGTTCGGCAGGGCGAGCGCCACCACGATCACGGCACCGACGAGCAGCCACCAACTGCGCAGCACCCGGCGGGGACCGACCGCGAGCACGGCCACCAGCAGCGCGCCGGCGAGCATCGCGACGAGGTGCTTGTTGAACAGGCCGATGCCGACGGCGACGCCCATGGCGGGCCACCAGCGCCCGTCGCCGGTCCGGAGCAGCCGCAGCGCGATCCAGGTGATGACCAGCCAGGACAGCAGGTCGAACGTCGACGTCGACACCATGTGCCCGCTCGCGAGCACGTACGCCGACACCGCCGCGCACAACGTCGCGAGCACCTGGACCCTTGGCGTGCCCCCGAGTTCGCGTGCGGTGAGGGCCACCACGAACACCGCGGCGACGGCGGCGAGCAGGGCCACCACCCGCAGCCCGGTGGGGGAGTCGCCGAACAACTCCGTTGACGCGCGCGCGAGTAGGGGTGTCAGCGGCGGCTGGTCGACGTAGCCCCAGGCGAGTTGGTCTCCCGAGGCCATGAAGTACAGCTCGTCGCGGTGGAATCCGTAGCGGCCGGAGAAGGCGGCCTGCACGGCCGCGAAGACGACCGCGATGACGGCGATCGGCTTGGTCGCGAACGCCGGAAGGGCGGCGGTCGAAGTGGTGGGCGCGGGTGGCTCCGGGGCGGTGTCCGGCTCCGTCCCGGTGCGATTTGTCTGCTCGGAACTCACAAGTCCCCCAAGGTGGTTGACCACGAGGCGCCGCCGCACCGCGCCGACCTGCGGCTCGCCGGGACCTGCCCGTCCCGCCGGAACCGCCCCCAGGATGCCGCGCCCCGGAGCGTTGCGAAACCCCTGATCTTCAATCAGCCGTTTGAATGTGACCCGGGTCGAGTGGGTGGCGCGGGAGGCGTCCGGACACGCGTCGGACGCGCGCCTCGGCGGACGTGGCGCCGACCCGCCGACCGCGGTCGTTCCCCCGGCGTCGGGAGGCGGTGGGAAGGCCGTCGGGAGGCTGTCCGGAGGTCGTCGGTCGGGGACGGTGTGGGGCAGGCGGGTGGGCGGGGTGCGCCGAACGGGTGGGCGCTTCGTGTGGCCGCGTGCGGAATGTGGTGCGCGCGGCACGCGCCAAGTACCTTCCGGAGTGATTTGTCAGATTTTCATTCGGTAGGAGGTGTCATGCCGCACGCCGGCATCGCACGCGTCGACGTCCTCGGCGTCGGCATCAGTGTCGTCAACCGGGCCGCCGCGGTCCACGAGGTCACCCGGTGGATCGACACAGGCGAGCGCCACTACGTCTGCGTCACCGGCGTGCACGGCGTCATGGAAGCGCAGCGCGACCCCGAACTCCGGCGCGCGCACAACGAGTCCGGACTCACCGTGCCCGACGGCCCGCAGCTGGTCCGGGCCGGGCACCGCGCGGGCGCGCCCGGCATGCGGGAGGTCCCCGCGCCGGACCTGATGGCCGACGTGCTGGCCCGCGCCGCGGAGCGGGGCTGGACGTCGTACTTCTACGGCGGCCCGGAAGGGGTGCCGGAGAGGCTGGCGAGCCACGTGGCCCTCCGGTTCCCGGGCCTCAAGGTGGTCGGCGCCTACGCGCCGCCCGTCCGGCCGCTCACGCCGCGCGAGGACGCCGCGATCACCGCGCGCATCAACGGCAGCGGCGCCGACCTGGTGTGGGTCGGCCTCCCCACACCCGAGCAGGAGCGGTGGATGGCCGCGCACCGGGGGCGACTCGAAGCCCCCGTCCTGCTCGGGGTGGGTGCGGCGATCGACAGCCACGGGGGCCGCACGTCGCGGGCCCCGGCGTGGGCGTCCCACCTGATGAAGGAGGCGCGCAGGCAAGGGCGGCGGCATCTGCGGAACAACCCGGTGTACCTGGCCCGCACCCTGTGGCGGCGACCGCGGCTGCGCCTGCCCGAGCACGGGTGAGCACGTCCGAGCACGGATGGCGACGCCGGAGCACGGATGACGGCGTCCGAGCACGGGTGAGGAGGTCCGAGCTCGGCTGAGGATGTCGGAGGCGTTGCGTAGGGTGGCCGGACCCCCCCGAACCGCCGCAAGGAGATCGCGTATGCCCGCCTCGTCCTCCGACCGCCGACCCGCCGCCGCGGACCAGCACGATGTGATCCAGGTTCGCGGCGCCCGCGAGAACAACCTGCGGAACGTGTCGCTGGACCTGCCCAAGCGGCGGCTGAGCGTGTTCACCGGTGTCTCCGGATCCGGCAAGTCCTCCCTGGTGTTCGGCACCATCGCCGCCGAGTCGCAGCGGCTGATCAACGAGACCTACACGGCGTTCATCCAGTCGTTCATGCCGAGCCTGGGCCGCCCCGACGTCGACGGGCTGCACAACCTGAGTGCGGCCATCGTCGTCGACCAGGAGCGCATGGGCGTCAACTCGCGGTCCACCGTCGGCACCGCGACCGACGCGTACACGATGCTGCGCATCGTCTTCAGCCGGCTCGGGCAGCCGCACATCGGCACCTCCACCGCGTTCAGCTTCAACAGCCCCGAGGGCATGTGCTCGCGCTGCGAGGGGATCGGGCAGACCTCGGACATCGACGTCGACCAGTTGGTGGACCGCACCAAGTCGCTCAACGAAGGGGCCATCACCGTCCCCGGCTTCAACGCCGACGGGTGGTACGCCCAGACGATGGCCAACTCCGGCTTCTACAGCCCCGACAAGAAGCTCGCCGACTTCACCGCGCAGGAGTGGGAGGACCTTCTCCACAAGCCCACCACCAAGGTGAAGATCGGGTCGAACAACATCACGTACGAGGGCCTGGTCGTCAAGGTCCGGCGCATCTACCTCGCCAAGGACCGCGACGCCATGCAGTCGCACATCCGCGCGTTCGTCGACCGGGCGGTCGTCTTCGCCGACTGCGCGGACTGCGGGGGTACGCGCCTGAGCGCGGCGGCGCTGTCGTCCCGCGTCAACGGGCTCAACATCGCCGAGTGCTCGGCGATGCAGATCAGCGACCTCGCGGAGTTCGTGCGCGGCGTCGACGACCCGTCGGTGGCGCCGATGCTGGCGAGCCTGCGGGCGCTCCTCGAGTCGCTGGTCGAAATCGGACTCGGGTACCTCAGCCTGGACCGCACCTCCTCGACGCTGTCCGGCGGCGAGGCGCAGCGCGTCAAGATGGTCCGCCACCTCGGGTCGAGCCTGACCGACGTGACGTACGTCTTCGACGAACCGACCGTCGGCCTGCACCCGCACGACATCCAGCGCATGAACGACCTGCTGCTCCTGCTGCGCGACAAGGGCAACACCGTGCTCGTCGTCGAGCACAAGCCCGAGGTCATCGCGATCGCGGACCACGTGGTCGACCTCGGGCCCGGCGCCGGGACCTCGGGCGGCGAGATCTGCTACTCCGGGGACCTGGCGGGCCTGCGCGCGTCCGGCACGCTCACCGGGCGGCACCTCGGGCACCGCGTGCGGCTGCGCGACAGCGTGCGCACGCCGACCGGGCGCATCGCCATCGAGGGGGCGAGTCAGCACAACCTGAAGGACGTGAGCGTCGACATCCCGCTCGGGGTGCTGACCGTCGTCACCGGCGTCGCCGGATCGGGCAAGAGCTCGCTGATCCACGGCAACCTGTCCGGCCGGGACGGCGTCGTGGTCGCGGACCAGTCGGCGATCCGCGGCTCGCGGCGCTCGAACCCGGCGACGTACACGGGGCTGCTCAACCCGATCCGCACCGCGTTCGCGAAGGAGAACGGGGTCAAGGCCGCGCTGTTCAGCGCGAATTCGGAGGGTGCCTGCCCGACCTGCAACGGTATCGGGCTGGTGTACACCGACCTGGCGATGATGGCCGGGGTCGCGTCGGTGTGCGAGGCGTGCGAGGGGAAGCGGTTCACCCCCGAGGTGCTGACGTACACGCTGCGCGGCAAGAACATCAGCGAGGTGCTGGACATGCCGATCGAGGAGGCGTACGCGTTCTTCCCGTCCGGGCAGGCGCACACCATCCTCGGGCGGCTGAACGACGTGGGGCTCGGCTACCTGCGCCTCGGCCAGCCGCTCAACACGCTGTCCGGCGGCGAGCGGCAGCGCATCAAGCTGGCGATCCACATGGCCGAGAAGTCGTCGACGTACGTCCTGGACGAGCCGACGACCGGCCTGCACATGGCCGACGTCGACAACCTCCTCGCGCTGCTGGACCGCCTGGTGGACGAGGGCAACACGGTCGTCGTCATCGAGCACCACCAGGCCGTGATGGCGCACGCGGACTGGCTGATCGACCTGGGGCCGGGCGGCGGCCACGACGGCGGCGAGGTGGTCTTCACCGGGACGCCTTCCGACCTGGTCGCGAACGCGGACACGCTGACGGCGCGTCACCTGCGGGACTACGTCAAGTCGTAGCGTCCGGGCGGTTGTGCGGGAGGGCCGCCCAGCGGATGGCGCTGTCGGGGTCGGACGCGTCCGCGACGCGGTGCCGCAGGCGGTCGTGGAGCCGGTCGCGGAGCGCCGCGACGCCGGGGGCCCGGGAGCCGGGGAGCAGCGGGCCTGGGTAGCGGTCGAGCAGTTCGGCGACCGGCACCGCGGCGACCTCGCGGTCGAGGGCGAGGAAGTCGGCCTCGAACTCGCCGGTGATGCGGTAGGGGTCGGAGGCCAGGCGGTGGCCGAGGATCGCGCGCAGCCGGGCCAGTTCGGCCCGCACGGTGATGGCCCGCCCCCCGGCGCCGTACACCTCGGCGGCCAGGGCCTTCGCGGTCATGCCGCCCGGGTCGGCGAGCAGCAGCGCCATGATCTCGCTGTGCCGGCGCGCCAGTTCGTGGGTGGTTCCGGCGACCTCCAGGCTCGCCCGGGCGCGGCCCAGGCCGTGGAAGCGCAGCGTCGGCGTGACGACCGGGCCGGTCGCGGCGTCCCCGGCCGTGACCAGGAACAGCCCGCCCGCGGCGAGGCGTTCCAGCAGCACGACCTGGCCGCCCGGGAGCATCGCCGGTCCCTCGCGCGGGGGGCCGGGGAGGCGGGCGGGCAGCCAACCGGGCGGGTCGGCGTGCACGATGGCGCCGTCGGGCGCGGCTATCGCGCTGCGGGTGCCGAGGCGCCGGGTGAGGCGTTCCACGTAGCGGTTGCGCACCCGGGCGGTCTCGCGCAGGCGTACCGCCTCGAGTTCGGACAGCGCGAGCCGGCGCGCGGTGTCCAGCAGCGGCACCGCGAGCGGCTGCCAGTCGCGTTCCGCGCACGTGAAGTCCAGGACGCCCAGCAGTTCGCCGGTCGCCGGGTCGTGGATCGGCGTGGCGGTGCAGGTGAAGGCGGTGGCCGCGGACAGGAAGTGCTCGGCGCCGAACACCTGGAAGGGGCGGCCGGTCGCCAGCGCGGTGCCCACGCCGCTGGTTCCCGCGAACTCCTCGCTCCACAGCGCGCCCGGCAGCAGGTGCGCGCGCTCGGCGAGGCGCAGGGTGCCGTGGTCGCCCTCGACCCACAGCAGGTGGCCGTCCGCGTCGCTGAGGAACAGGAGTTGGCCCGGGCCGGCGGTCGCCCCGGCCAGCGAACGCCGCAGTACCGGCCACACCTTGGCCAGCGGGTGCGACTCGCGGCGCTTCGCGAGCGCGTGGTCGTCCAACGGGACGGGTGGCAGATAGGCGTCCGGGGGAAGGCCGTTGCGCCGCGCCCGCGACCAGGAAGCCCGGATGGACGGCCGGACGTCGGAGGACGGTCCGCCGCCCCCCAAGGCGCGGTCCCGTGCCCGCGCGCCCCGTCGGTCCGACATACCGCCCACGCTACAACCCTGACGCAACCCCTTGCGTGCGCGTGCTCACTGCGTGGCGTGTCGGCCAGAATCGTGGAACCGAGTCGCCCGGCGGCTCGTCGAATTGGTCAGCGCCCGCTGCCGCGGAGGATGGGGTCCCAAGTGCCGTACGTGGAGTTGTCCGACAGTCTGCCGCTGTACTACGAGGACCACGGAACGGGCCGTCCCGTCGTCCTGTTGCACGGCTGGACGATGAACAGCGGGTTCTGGGCCGGCAACGTGCCCGCGCTGTCGGCGGACCACCGCGTCATAGCACCGGACTTCCGCGGTCACGGCAAATCGGGCAAGACGCCCGAAGGTCACTCGATAGCGCAATACGCCCGCGACGTCCGCGAGTTGCTCACGGCCCTGGACGCCGAGGACGCCACGCTCGTCGGTTGGTCCATGGGCACCGCCGTGATCCTCTCGTATGTCCGGCAGTTCGGCTGCGACGGGCTGCGCAGCGCCGTCTTCGTCGACCAGTCGCCGCGCTTCATGGACGGCCCCGGCTGGGAGTTCCCGCTCCTGGGCGGCTACTCGGCCGCCGACCTCGCGGTCTTCGCGCAAACCGTGCGGTACGCCAGGCCGTTGGCCGTCAAGCCGTTCATCGAGGCGTGCTTCGCCAAGCTGCCGCCCGCGGAGAGCGTCGACGCCGCCTACGCGGAGACCACGCAAACCCCCACACAGGCCGCATTGGACGTGTGGATGGACATGGCTCACGCCGACTTCCGCGAGGTTTTGCCGCGAGTCAGCGTGCCGACCTTGTTGATCTACGGAGAACAGAGCAAGATTTTCCCCGGCGACCTCGCGGGCCACCTGGCCGACGCACTGCCGGACGCACAGGTCCAGCGATTCGCCGAGAGCGGACATGTCCCATTCGTCGAGGAGCAGGACCGCTTCGACACCGTCGTGACGGACTTCCTCCGCCGCTGAACCCCCCGTGACGGGTGGAGGATGCGGCGGGGCCGCCCGGCGGGGTTCCACCCCCGGCCCGCCGGGCGCCCCGCGGACCAGACCGGAGAACACGAGTGATGCCGATGCCGGAGGACGAGCGCGGGTCCCGCGCGCGCTCCGCATGCCGGGCGCCGGACGCGATGGGTGCGCAGCGCCTGCCCCCGCCGCGCGGCCAGGCGGTGCCGCCGCAGGCGGCGCACCCGCCCGAGCCGCTCCCGGTACGTGTCCCGCTGTTCCGGACCGACCGGCCGCACCCGGCCCGGATGTACGACTACTACCTCGGGGGCAAGGACAATTTCGCGATCGACCGCGAGGCCGCCGAGACCGCGCTCGCGGCGGCACCGGAGATCCGCGAGATGGCCCGGCACAACCGGGGCTTCCTGCGCCGCGCGGTGGCTTTCGCGGCGCGCTCGGGGGTCGGGCAGTTCCTGGACATAGGCGCCGGCCTCCCCACCGCGGGTGATACGTACGACTACGCCCGCACCGGTTCCCGCGACGTGCGGGTGGTCTACGTCGACAACGACCCGATGGTCCTCGCGCACGCCCGCGCCCTGCTGGCCCGCCCCGGCGGCGTCGCGAGCGTGGTGGGCGGCGACCTGCGCGAACCGGAGGCGATGCTCGGCACCCCGGAGCTGGGCGACGTGCTGGACTTCGCACGGCCGGTGGCGGTGGTCCTGACCGCCGTCGTGCACTACCTCTCCGAGGAGGACGACCCCGGGCGGATCCTCGCGACCCTCATGGGCGCGCTGGCCCCGGGCAGCCTCATGATCCTGTCGCACACCACCGGCGACGTGAACAGCGACTCCGCGCACGCGGCGGCGGACGCCTACCAGACGGCGTCGACGTCGATGACCCTGCGGTCGCACAAGGAGGTCGCCGAGCTGTTCGACGGCCTGGAGGTCGTGGAGCCCGGCATCGTGCAGGTGCCGTTCTGGCGTCCCGACCGCCACCCGCGCACCGGCAGCGACCGCATGTGGATGTACGCGGGAGTAGGCCGCAAGCCGTAGCGGATCCGGGGGCCCCGGGGTCGGCTGCTCCGCTTGACATGGCGGCACGGGAGGCGTACCCCGAGAACTATGTGCGAGCGATCGGCGCGGTCGAGTCAGCGCCGCGCGAACCGGGACGAAGGTACGGCACGATGACCGGCATCGCGCCCGAGCCGGGGGCTGTGCACGGGCGTGCCCACAGGGCCCCCGAGCCCGGTGCCACACCGCCTCCAGGGCCGCGAGGCGGCAGCCAGGCCGGTGGCCAGGACACCCTCACGGACGCCCTCGACGAGGCGCTCTCCACGGGGCTCGCGCAGGCGGTCCAGGCCACCGGCGCGTACGGCGGCGTCGCCTACCTCAGGTCACCCGATCGGCGGGCCCTGGTGCTGGCAAAAGTCGCGGGCCTGTCGGTGTCCCTCGTCGACCCGTGGGCGCGCATCCCGGTGCACAGCGCGATGCCGGCCGCCGAGGCCTTCAGCACCGGGAGAATCGTTTTTCTCGCCGACGCCGGGGAGACGATGCGGCGCTTCCCCCAGCTGGCGCTGGGCATGCCGTACGCCTTCGCCTCGGCCACCGCGTCCGTGCGGTGCGGTGACGAGGTCTACGGCGCGATCGTGCTCCTGTGGCCCGCGACACCCGGCCAGGCCCTCACCGGCGCCCGCCGCCGCCGTCTGCGGGCCGCCTGCGTGCGCCTGGGCACCGTGCTGGCCGAGATCGGGGGCCGCGGCGAACCGGTCGAGTACGACGGCCTGCCGACCGCCGCCCCGCTGTGGACCCCGGTGCTGTCGCCGATCCGCGTCGGCCTGTTCGACTGGAACACCCAGACCGGCGCCTTCGACGCCGACGAGGTGCTGTGCGAGCTGTTCGGTGTCGCCCCGGGCGACTTCGACGGACGTGCGGCCACCCTGGCCGACCGCGTGGTCTCCGGCGGCGGGCGGGAGTTCCGCGAGGCGGCCGGGCGGGCCGTGGACACCGGGCGGGTGCTGGCGTGGCGCCTCCAGGTCGAGGGGGAGGGCGGCGTACGCCGGCTCCTGGAGCTGTGGGGACGCGTCCCCGACGACTCCGGGCCGCACCTGGTCGGCGCGGTCCTCGACCTCGGCTTCGGGGCGGCGGCGGCCGAGGCCGTCGAGCGGCTGCGGGACGGCGTGTTCTCGCTCGACCCCGACGGCCGCATCACGTACGCCAACCGCAACCTCCAGGGCATGCTCGGGGTCCGCCTGGAGGACGTCATCGGCCGCACGCCGTGGGAGGCCTTCCCCTGGCTCGCGGACCCCTCGTACGAGGACCGCTACCGCGCCGCGATGCTCTCGCAGCAGCCGGGCGCGTTCCTGGCCCGCACACCGCACGACCGCTGGCTCGCGTTCTCGCTCTACCCCGACCCCTACGGCGTGACCGGCAAGGTCGTGCCGGTCGGCCCGCCGCCCGGGGCACCGGGCGGCCGCGGCACCGAATCCGGCGGCCGTCCCGCGCCCCCGCAGACGCCGACCCTCCCCGCGACGCCCGCCCGGCTCGGCGCGATCTACCACGTGCTCCAGATGGCGGGCGCGCTCACCGAGGCGGTCAGCGTCGACGAGGTCTGCGAAGTGGTCGCGGACCAGATCCTGCCGGCCTTCGGGGGACAGGAGCTCGCCGTCTACATCGTGCGCGACGAGCGCTTCCACCTGGTCCGGCAGACCGGCTATCCGGACGGCTTCCTGGACCGCTTCGAGGGGGTCACGTCGGAGGCCGTGCTGCCCGGCGTCGACGTGCTCACCCACGGCGTGCCGATCTTCTTCGAGTCGGTGAGCGACCTGGTCGGCGCGTACCCCGGCATCGCGGTCGACGAGATGTCGTCGTGGGCGTTCCTGCCGCTCATCGCGTCGGACCGGCCGGTCGGCAGCTGCATCCTCGGCTTCAACCGGCGCCACGTGTTCAGCCCGGAGGAGCGGTCGGTGCTCACCGCGCTCAGCGGGCTGATCGCCCAGGCCCTGGAGCGCGCACGGCTGTTCGACGCGGAATCCGCACTCGCCCGCGGCCTCCAGCACGCCCTGCTCCCGCACCGGCTGCCCGACCTGCCGCACCTGGAGGTCGCCGCCCGCTACCTGCCGGGCACCCAGGGGATGGAGATCGGCGGCGACTGGTACGACGTCATCGACACGGGCGACGCGGTGGCCCTGGTGATCGGCGACGTCGAGGGCCACAACGTCGCGGCGGCCGCGATCATGGGCCAACTCCGCAGCGCGGTCCGGGCCTTCACGACAGGCGGCAAGGAGCCCGGGCAGGTCGTCGCGTGCACCAACCGGCTGCTCGCCGACCTGGACCCGGGGCTGTTCGCCAGCTGCTGCTACGTCGAACTCGACCGTCGTACCGGTGTGTGCCGCATGGTCAGGGCCGGTCATCCGCCGCCGGTCGTGTGCGGCCCCGACGCCAACACCCATGTCCTGGACGTGGCGGGCGGCACGCTCCTCGGGGTGGACCGCTCCTCCGACTACCCGGTCACCCGGGTGGTCCTGCGCCCCGGTTCGCTCCTCGCGCTGTACACCGACGGCCTTGTGGAGGACGCCGGCGACGACATCGGCAACGGCATCGAACGGCTGCGCGCGTCCCTGGCCCGCTGCGGGTCGGCGCGCGGAACCGCGCAGGCCACGGTGCCGGTGGCCGCCATCGCGGACCGCCTGGTACGCGAGGCCGGCCGCGTCACCGACCGGGCCGACGACGTGGCCCTGTTGCTCACGCGCTGGACGGGGCAGGGGAAGAAGGGGACCGACACCCGCATCGACACCGGAACAGACGCGAGGACCGACGCGAGGACCGACGGGGAGAGCCGACGCAGGAATGGGGTGGAGAACCATGGGCACGCCGAACGCCCGGCCTGACGGCCGCGACGCCGACGAGCCCTGGAGGCTCCCGGCCGGATGGGACTGGGCACTCGTCGACCACCTGCTCGGCCGCGCACCCGTGGGCATGGCCCTCATGGACACCGATCTGCGCTGCGTGTGGCTCAACGACGCCCTCGAGCGCGGCGGAGGAATCCCGCGCGCCAAACGCCTCGGACGCACCCTCGGCGAGGTCCTGCCGGACCTTCCGGCCGCGGTCATCGAGGCCCACATGCGCCGCGTGCTCGACTCCGGCGAGCCGCTGATCGACCTGGAGTACCGCGGGCGTACGGCGGCGGATCCGGAGCACGAACACGCCTACTCCACCTCGTTCTTCCGGGTCGACCAGCCGAACGGGCAGCCGCTCGGGATCTGCTACGTCGTCGTCGACGTCACCGAGCGCTGGCGCAGCCGCCGGCGGATGGCCCTGCTGAGCGAGGCCGGGATACGCATCGGGACGACGCTGGACGTGGCCCGCACCGCCCAGGAACTCGCCGACGTCGCGGTGCCCGGCCTCGCCGACTTCGCCGCCGTGGACCTGCGCGAGTCGGTGCTGCGCGGCATGGAGCCCGCGCCGGGACCGGTGACCGGCGAACCGGCCCTGCGGCGCGTGGGGCAGCGCTCGGCCCGCGACGATCCGCGCGAGTCGTACGCCCGGAACGGCGAGTACGTCCCGGTCCGCGCGGACTCGCCCGCCGCCCGCTGCCTCATCGACCGCCGCGCGGTCCTCGAACCGGTCCTCGACCCGGAGTCGGTCGGCTGGATCGCCCGGGACCCCGAAGTGGCCCGCCGCCTGCGCGCGGTGGGGCTGCACTCGCTGATGGTCGTCCCGATCGCGGTCCGCGACCGCGTGCTCGGCGTCGCGCACTTCTTCCGGCGCGGCAGCCCCGAGCCCTTCGAGGGCGACGACCTCATCCTCGCCGAGGAGTTCGTGTCGCGCGCCGCGGTCAGCATCGACAACGCCCGCCGCTTCGCCCACGAACACGCCGCGACACTCGCGCTCCAGCGCAGCCTCCTGCCGCACGGACTGCCCCGGCAGACCGCCGTCGAGGTGACCTCGCGCTACCTCCCCGCCGACGACCGCACCGGCGTGGGCGGCGACTGGTTCGACGTCATCCCGCTGTCCGGCGCGCGCGTGGCCCTGGTCGTGGGCGACGTCGTCGGCCACGGCACCCACGCGGCCGCGACCATGGGACGCCTGCGGGCATCCGTGCACACCCTCGCCGACCTCGACATGCCCCCGGACGAACTGCTGGCCCACCTCGACGACTTGGTCATGCGCTTCGTCGACGAGGAGGGACGCGGCGAAGGCGGCCTCGACACCACGGCCCTCGGCGCCAGCTGCCTCTACGCGGTGTACGACCCGGTGAGCCGCCTGTGCACCCTCGCCCGCGCCGGCCACCCGCCGCCCGCGCTCGTGCGCCCGGACGGCACCGTGGAGTTCCCCGACCTGCCCGCGGGTCCGCCGCTCGGCCTGGGCGGCATGCTGTTCGAGTCGACGGAGCTCGAACTCCCGGCCGGCACCCTGATGGTGCTCTACACGGACGGCCTGGTCGAGTCGCGGGCCCACGACATCGACCAGGGCCTCGACCTGCTGGGCGCGGCGCTCGACCGGCCGGACCGCCCGCTCGACGACATCTGCGAGACGGTGCTGGACTCGCTGGTACGCCAGCCGCCGGAGGACGACGTGGCCCTGCTCGTCGCCCGCACCCGCACGCTGGACGCCTCGCGGGTCGTGTCGTGGGAGCTGCCCGCGGATCCGGCCGTCGTCGCGGAGGCGCGCGAGCGTACGACCAGACAACTCGCCGAGTGGGGGCTCGACGACATCGCCTTCACCACCGAACTGGTGGTCAGCGAACTGGTCACCAACGCGATCCGGTACGCCGCCGGGCCGATCAACCTGCGCCTGATCCGCGACGACAGCCTCATCTGCGAAGTGTCGGACGCGACAAGCACATCGCCGCGCCTGCGGCACGCCCGGACGTCGGACGAGGGCGGCCGCGGGCTGTTCCTGGTCGCGCAGTTCACCCAGCGGTGGGGCACGCGCTACACGGCCGGCGGCAAGACCATCTGGGCGGAACAGCCGATCGCCGCGGCCTGAAAAGGCTGCGCCGACGTCTCGTGGCGGGTGGTTAGCCGCGTACGGCGCACCTCGCGGCCCTGTTGAGCCGGGGCCGGTGCCAGTGCCCGGGTCGACGTTCGGTCGAACGTCCGAACGCACTCCGTCACCCGTACGAGTCGTCATCGGGCGATGCCGAATGTGCGGTTGGCGCCCCGGGTACGGCCCTTGCGGCGCCGCAGGGGCGCCTGACGCACTGCCCGGTCCGCATGCGGCCCCGGGCCGAACGAGTTGGGTGGTCCACGTGCGTGTTCGCGCCGTTCGTGACGTTCGAGCCGTCGTCGGCGGGCTGGTCGTCGTGCTCCTGTCCGCACTCCTCGGTCCCGGGGCCGGTACCGCCGAGGCGGCGACGGTGGACTGCCGCCGCGCCAAGTGCGTCGCGCTGACGTACGACGACGGACCCGCGGCGGCATCGACGGGACGCCTCCTCGACCACCTGCGCGCACACCGGGCCAAGGCGACGTTCTTCATGCTCGGGATGCAGGCCGACAAGTTCCCGCGCGTCGCCCGCCGGGTGGCGGACGAGGGCCACGAGATCGCGAACCACACGTACGGGCACAAGGACCTGCGCAAGCTGTCCACGTCCGCGGTACGGCGCGAGGTGAGCCGCGCCGCGACCGCGATCACCCGCGCGACCGGACGCTACCCGCAGCTCGTGCGGCCGCCGTACGGCGCCCACAACGAACGCGTCCGGGCCGCGATCAAGGCACCCGTCGTCATGTGGAGCGTCGACACGCGCGACTGGGCCGACCGCGACGCGCGCGTCGTGACGTCGCGGGTCCTCGCCAACGTGCGCCCGGGGTCGATCGTCCTGATGCACGACATCCACCGCTCGACCGCCGACGCCGCGCCCGCGATCATCACCGGGCTCCGGAAGAAGGGCTACCGGCTCGTCACCGTCTCCGAGCTGTACGGCGGAGCGAAGCTGACCCCCGGCAAGGTCTACAACAAGCGCTGACCGCCCGGCCTCACCACGCCTCCGCAACCCGGCGCACCCCAAGCTTTGGGCAAACAACTCCCTCGGTGCCCCGGCCCGCTCGGCACAGGCCCGTGCCGCCTCATACGATGGTGATCAAGTGAGGGGGCGGTGTGAGCGTCAAGACCGTAGGACCGGCATGGTCGCCGGAAAGAGCGGGACTGGGACCGGTCGCCGCGTGGGCGTCCGCCGAGGGTTCGCCGCGTGAGGCATTGTTCCTGGGGTTCTCCGCCGAGCGGGGGTCCGAGGTCGACCGCGCCGTCGAGGCGGTGCGCGGTCTCGGGGCCCGGACCGCGGTGATCGCGGACGTACCGTACGGCGTCCATCCACCTGCCCCAGGCGCACGGCCACGAACGTCCCGCCCTTTCCCCCCGCGCGTGCTGCTCCTGCTCGGTGACGAGTCGGCGCGGCTGGCGATCGGGTCGGCCGGGGCCTCGGGCGGCGACGCCCTGTGGACCTCGGTCGCCTGCGACGGCGGCGCGTCGCACGCGATGCTGGCCGACCTCGCGGACTGGCTGGAGATGCTGCCGGGCGTCGTCGACTTCCCGCCGTGGGCCGAGGCCCACCTGCGCGAGCTCGCCGACGTCGTCGCCGAGCGACATATAAGCGCCCCCGACGACACGACGCCGGGGCCACCCGGTGCCGAGGCCCGCCTCCTGCACAACCTGCACGCCCCGCTGCTCGGCCGCCTTCCCGAGGGCCCCGTCGACGAACTGCACTTGTCCGCACCGGTCGTGGACACCGATGCCCGGGCCGTACGCGCCCTCGTCGAGCGTCTCGCCCCCACCCGCATCGCCCTGGCCCTCCCGCCGCCGCGCGTCGGCTACGACCCCGACGCCTTCGCCCGCGCGCTCGCCGGCCGCGACGCGGAGATCCGCATCGTCGACGACGCGCACATGCCGCAGGGCCGCCTCGTCCAGTGGCGTACGGGCGACACCTGGACCGTGCTGACGGGAGGAGCGGACCTCACATGGGCCGCTCTCGGCGAGTCGGCAGGCTCCGGCGGGACCGTGGAACTCGCGGTCCTCGCGGCAGGCGACCCGGCACTGATGCCCCGCGACGGCCTGCGAATCGCGCAGCTTGCGGGCGGAGACCGTCCGACAGAGGCCCAGTCCGCCCCGGCCGCCACAGCAGTCACGCCGCCCACCCCCACCCCCACCGCTGTGCCCGACACAGCACCACCACAGGCAGCCGCAACCCTCCCGCCTCGTGCTCCGGCTCCGGCAATCGCAGCACAGGAGCCCACGCCCCCGACTGCCGCTGCGCCCATCCCCGAAGCCACCGCCGAAGCCACCGCCGAAACCACCACCGACCGGGCGCCGACCCCACCGGTCCCCACACCATCCGCAGTGGCGGCACCGCCATCCACCCCGTCGTCGACCCCAACCGCCGCCGCCGCGACCTGGCAGGAAGACGATTTCCTGGACGACACACCGGAGTTCGAGGGCCCGTACGCCGACGCCCTCGCCTCCCTCGCCCAGTCCGGCTGGTCGGCCGACGACCAGGACGGGATCTGGGAGGTCACCGGCTCCTTCGCCAACCCGCTGCCGGTGGCCGCGCAGGCGGTGGACGCCCTCGGGCCGTACCACGAGGGGCTGTTGCTGGTCCGCGCGGCGAGCAAGGGCCGATGGGTGTTCCTCGTCTGGAACGGCCACGACCTGGTGATGCTGAAGCACGACCAGCCCGTGTGGCGGACGTACCGCGTCGACGCGCCCGCAACCCCCGGTTCCCGCTTCAGCGGCGGCAGCGTCGCGGTGCCGGGCCTGGTCGCCACCACCCCCCAGGTCAAGGGCGCCCCGCCCGTCCTGGCCAGAATGCTCGGCGAACTGGGCTGGGACTACCCAGAGTTGATCAAACGCCTCTTCATCGACTGACCCAGTCCGTGCACTCCCTGGTCTGAAATGCCGTGACGCCCGGCCGCAGGATGCGGCCGGGCGTCACGGCATTTCGGGCGGGCGGTACCCCGCGCATGCCGTGCCGTGCGCGCACGGCGTGCGCGGGGACTCCGCGGGCTTCGGAGTCGGCTCAGTCCGGCAGGCCGGCGCGGGCCGCGACGGCCGTGTCCGGGTGGTCGGCGAACACGCCGTCCAGGCCGAGGCCGTAGAACAGCTCGTACTCCGCGGTGATGTCGCCGCGCGCGTTCGGGTCGGTACCGAGGCGGAAGTCGACCGGCAGGAACTGGTTCTCGGCGCGGAACGTCCAGGCGTGCACGACCAGTCCGACGCGGTGCGCATCCCGTACGACCGTCGTCGCGGGCAGCAGCTTGCCGGTCGCGTCACGCGGCACCAGCAGGCTCTTGTTGGTGCCCACGCCGTCCGCGTACGTCGAAATCCACTTCAGGTTCGCGGCCTTCGCGAGGTCCTGGTACGTGCGCGGGTCGCCCGACACCACGAAGTCGTACGGCTTGCCGGCCGCGTCGAGCAGCTGTGCCAGCTTGACGTCCGTCATCTTGTCGAGCTTGCGCAGGTTCGCCGTCTCGAACGACTGGATGATCACCGGCGCCTTGCGGCCGGTCAGCCGGTTCTTGCGGAGCAGGTCCACCAGCGGCTCTTCGAGCGGCAGGCCGATGGACTGGAAGTACGTCGGGTGCTTCGTCTCCGGGTAGATCCCGACCGTGCGCCCGAGCCGACGCCCCTCACTGCGCGCGAGGTCCACGATCTCCTGGAGCGTGGGCACCTCGAAGCGGCCGTCGAAGGTGGTGTTGGTCGGCCGGACCAGCGGCAGGCGCTCCTTCGCCCGGAGCGTCTTGAGCTCGGCGAGCGTGAAGTCCTCGGTGAACCACCCGGTGACGGACGCGCCGTCGATCGTCTTGGTCGCCTTGCGCCCCGTGAACTCCGCGCGCGTGGCGACGTCGGTCGTCCCGGAAATCTCGTTCTCGTGCCGGGCCACCAGGACCCCGTCCCGCGTCGACACGAGATCGGGCTCGATGTAGTCGGCGCCCATGCGGATCGCGAGACGGTACGCCTCCAGCGTGTGCTCCGGACGGTATCCGCTGGCCCCCCGGTGCGCGATGACCAGCGGCTCGGCGGACGAACGCGACGGCCGGTCTCCGCTGTCGTGTGCCGATGCGGGCCCCGCGGCGCCCGTCGTGACCAAGGTGGCGAGCAGCGCGCCGGCCAGTCCGAGTGCGGGAAGAACACGTCTCAACGTCGTCTCCTGTCGTTTGCCCCGGCTTTCCGAGCCGAGTCAAACGACGGAGTGCGACGCGGGGGTGGCAGCGCACCTGTCGCCCGGATGAAACTCTCGCAAACGTCCGGCGTGAGCCCCCGGAACGAGGACGAGTTGCGGTCGGCGCCGCCACCTTGGGCTGATGCTGCGGGTCGGTGGTGCCGGGGGCGGTGCCGATACTCGTGCGGGTTGGTGGTGTCCGGGGTGGTTCCGTTCCTCGTGCGGGTTGGTGGGGCCGGGGTGTTTCTGCGTCCCCACGGGTCGGTGGTGCCCGGGGTGCTTCGTCCCTCCCGCGCCAGAGTGCTGCCCCGGGTCGGTGCAAAGCACAGGTCGCGCCGGAGGCGCCGGGAGGTTGCGGAATCGGCTGGAGATCGACGAGCGCAGCGAGGAGAGCGGCCGGAGGCCGCCAGTCAGACTTTCTTGCGCCGGAGGGAGCGCCAGCGACCGGAGGTGCAAGAAAGTCCAAGGCCGGAGTGCGAAATTGCGTGGCGGAGGGAGGAACGACCGGAGCCACGCAATTTTGTGCTCCGGCCGCACTCAATAAATAGCGCCACACCTGAAACAAGAGCGGACCAACCCCGGCCCGCCCACAAGAGCGGACCAACCCCGGCCCGAGCACAAGAGCAGACCAACCCCGGCCCGAGCACAAGAGCGGACCAACCCCGGCCCGCCCCCGCTCATTACCCCGAACTCAGTACCCCGAACAAGCCGCCGGCACCCGCGCACCCGCCGTAGCCCCGATGCTGCAAATCGCATCAGCCCCCACCCGCCAGCGCCCGTTCTGCTTGACCGCGCTGACGAGCACTTCCCCGGTCACCGGCACACCGTTGGTGAGCCACTTGATCCGCACATCGGCCGTGTTGCCGGTGACGTCGGCCCGGGACGTGGACACCCCCACGGTGGCCACCATCGGGTTGGCGAAGATCTCGTCGATGAACGCGTTCAACTTGTCGGCGTCTTGGATGTACTGCTTGCGCTCGGCAACCGGAGTCGTACTGCTGAAGACCAGGGAGTACGCCTGGACGATCTCCGTTTGCGCGGCCGTCGTGGGAACGAACGCCGGGGCCGCAGTGGTGGTCGTCGTCGCCGTTCGGGTGGAGGCAGTGGCGGTGCTGGCGGAGGAGGGCGACGACGAGGATGGCGCAGACGACGAGGACGAGGAAGCCGAGGAGTTGCCCGTCGTACTCGTGTTCGTTGGTTGGTTGCCCTTGGCGTCATTCGGCGACGAGTCGTCGCCCAAACCTCGTACGACAAGCCAGGCGACGAGCGCCACGACGACAGTGCACGCGGCGATGATCGCCACCGACTTGCGGCCGAGAACGAACGACCTTGCGGGGAAGGTGGGTTGCCCACCCGGGCCGATCACCACGGAATGCCCTGACAGGGGCGCAGGTGAGGGCGCCGCGGTCGCATGCGCATGCGCATGTGCAGACCCATGCGCCGAGCCTCCCCCCGCCGCAGTGGCAGTGGCGAAGGCGTGCGCGTTGCCGGGCGCCCCCGAGAACGCATCGGCACGCGCCGGCGGGGCCGGGATCCGCAGGTCGGTCGGCGTGGCGCCCGGCGGAGATTGCGGAGGTGCGGAAGGCGGCCCAGAAGACGGCGCGGGAGGCGGGAGGGGAGCCGGGATGGGAGGCGCGGTGTTGTCGGTACGCGGGAGGTACCGAATCCCGGGAATCCGGGTCAGGAGCTCTGCGGTCTCAGCGGCCGAACTCGGCCGGTCGTCGGGGTTCTTGGCGAGCAGGGCCAGGACCAGGGCGTCGAGTTCCGGGGGTACGCCGCCGCGCAGCGCGCCGGGGGGCTCGGGAGGGGTTTCGAGGTGGGCGTACATCAGGGCCATCGGCTCGGTCGTACCGAACGGCGTTTTGCCGGTGATGAGTTCGTGGAGGACCCAGCCCAGGGAGTAGAGGTCGCCGCGGGTGTCGCCGGATTGGCCGCGGACGCGTTCCGGCGCCATGTACGCGAGCGTCCCCATGATCTGGGTGGACCGCGTGGTCGACGTGGCGAACCGGGCGATGCCGAAGTCCAGTACCTTGACCGCCCCTTCGGCGGTCAGCATCAGGTTGGACGGCTTGAGGTCGCGGTGCACGACGCCGTTCGCGTGGGCCACGGAAAGCGCACCGGCCACCTGGGCCGACCAGTTCACCGCGACGGCGATCTCCGGTGGCCCGGCGTCGCGCAGGACGCGGGCCAGGTCGCGGCCTTCGAGCAGCTCCATGACGAGGTAGAGCGTGCCGGTGTCAGCTTCTTGGCCGAGGTCGAAGACGGTGACCACACCGGGATGTCGGAGGCCGCCGGTGATGTGGGCCTCGCGGAGGAAGAGTTCGGCACCCGTCGGGTCTTCGAGGTCGTGCGGTAGGAGCTTGACCGCGACGCGGCGGCGTATGCGCGCGTCGTGGGCCTCCCACACCTCGCCCATGCCGCCGCGGCCCAACAGCCGTAGCAGTTCGTACCGATCAGCCAGGATCCGACCGATCACCGTGTACCCCCGTTGTTGCGCTTGTTGTTGCCGCCCGGAGTTTACGGGGGGCGGGCCGGGGTGTTCGGGGGGATGGGTGTTGGGTGTGGGGCCGGGTGTGGGGCCGGGTGTGGGTGTGGGGGCTGGGTGGGTCGGGGGCGGGCCGGGCCCGGGCTGGGGTTGGTCCGCTCTTGGGCGGGGTGGGCGGGGGGCGGGCCGGGGTTGGTCCGCTCTTGTTTCAGGTGTGGCGCTATTTATTAGTGCGGCCGGAGCACAAAATTGCGTGGCTCCGGTCGTTCCTCCCTACGCCACGCAATTTCGCACTCCGGCCTTGGACTTTCTTGCACCTCCGGTCGCTGGCGCTCCCTCCGGCGCAGGAAAGTCTGACTGGCGGCCTCCGGCCGCTCTCCTCGCTGCGCTCGTCGATCTCCAGCAGGTACAGAGAACTGCCCGGGGGCGTCCGGCAGGTACGGAAAGTTGGCGTCGATCTCCAGCAGATTCCGCAACCTCCCGGCGCCTCCGGCGCGACCTGTGCTTTGCACCGAGCCGGGGTGGATCCGCGCCGCAGGTTCACCCCTCTCCGGGGGCTACCTTCGTCTCCGGGGGCTTGGCGGTGTCCGTGCCGGTGTCCGTTCCGGTGCCTGTCCCTGCGGACACTGTGCCGTTGGATTTGGCTGCGCCGTTCTCGGCTGCTGGTGTTGTGGGGGTCGGCTTGTCGGGCATGTCGGGACGGCGGCGGATGGATTGGAGGAGGACTTCCGACACGTCGGTGACGCGTACCGATTCGGCGGCCTTGCCCTCCTGCTTCCGTACCGCGACGCCGTCGGTGAGCATCACGATGCAGTAGGGGCACGCCGCGGTGACCAGGTCCGGTTCGGTGCCCAGTGCCTCGTCGGTCCGGGTCTCGTTGATCCGCGAACCGATCGTCTCCTCCATCCACATGCGCGCGCCTCCCGCGCCGCAGCAGAAGGAGCGTTCCCGGTTGCGCGGCATCTCGGTGAGGCGAACACCCGGCACGCTGCCGAGGATTGCGCGCGGCGGGCTGAACACGCGGTTGTGGCGGCCGAGGTAGCAGGGGTCGTGGTACGTCACGGCCGCGTCGACCTCGTTTGCCGGGACGAGATTGCCCTCCTCGACCAGCTTGGCCAGCAACTCCGTGTGGTGGACCACCTCGTAGTGCCCGCCGAGCTGCGGGTACTCGTTGCCCAGCGTGTTGAAGCAGTGTGCGCAGGTGACCACGATCTTCTTCGTCTCGCGGTCGCCGAACGCCGCGTTCAGCGTCTCGACGTTCTGCGTCGCCAGTTCGTGGAACAGGAGTTCGTTGCCCATGCGGCGGGCCGCGTCGCCTGTGCAGCCTTCGTCGCGGCCCAGGACCGCGTACCCGACACCGGCTTCGTGCAGCAGTTCGGCGACGGCGCGGCTCGTCTTCTTGGCGTTGTCGTCGAGCGAGCCGGCGCAGCCGACCCAGTACAGGTACTCGACGTCCCCGGGGATCTCCTCGCCGTCCAACACCCGGACCTCGAAGGGGAGTCCGGCGGCCCACTCCATGCGGGCCTTCTTTCCGCGTCCCCAAGGGTCGCCCTTGCGCTCCAGGTTGCGCATCATCGAGGCGGCTTCCTTGGGGAACTCCGACTCCATCATCACCTGGTAGCGGCGCATGTCGATGATGTGGTCGACGTGTTCGATGTCCACCGGGCACTGCTCGACGCACGCGCCGCAGGTGACGCACGACCACAGGACGTCGGGGTCGATCACGCCGTTGACGTCCGAGCCGCCGACGAGCGGGCGTTCGGCCTCGGCGGTGTCTGCCTCGGGGAGTGCGGCGCGGGCTTCGTCGGAGGAGGCGAGCAGGTACGGCGCCTTGGCGAGCGCGTGGTCGCGCAGCGACATGATGAGCAGCTTGGGGGACAGCGGCTTGTCGGTGTTCCACGCGGGGCACTGCGACTGGCAGCGGCCGCACTCCGTGCAGGTCGCGAAGTCCAGCAGGCCCTTCCAGGTGAAGTCCTCGATCGCGCCGCGGCCGATCTTGTCGTCCTCGTCCGGGTCGTCGAAGTCGACCTGCTTGCCGCCCGAGTAGACCGGCAGCAGTGTGCCGAGCGCGCGCGGGCGCCGCGAGAACATGACGTTCAGCGGGGCGAGGAAGATGTGCAGGTGCTTGGAGTACACGACCAGCACCAGGAACGTCAGCACGATGCCGAGCGACAGCAGCACCGCGACGTGTTCGAGGATCTCGTTGTTGTGCTCTCCCATGGGCTCCAGCAGCTTGCCCACCGCTTCGGAGGCGAACGCGCCGTTCTCGAAGGGGAAGGTACCGGTGTTCGTCTGCGAGCCGCGGAAGAGCAGCAGCGTCCACATCACGTTGAAGATCATGAACAGGACGAGCCACGCGGCACCGGTGTGCGAGCCGAAGAACCGCGAGCCGCGACCCTCGCGTTCGGGCGACTGGCGCAGGCGGATCGCGGCGAACGCCACGAGGCCGACCAGGACGGCGACGATGAAGGCGTCCTCCAGCGCGCCGAGCCACGCCATCTTGCCGATCAGCGGGATGTGGAAGTCCTCGTCGAACAAGGCCCCGTAGCCCTCGACGATCGTCGCGCCGAGGATCACGAAGCCCCAGAAGACGGCGAAGTGTGCGACCCCCGCACCGGTCCACTTGAGCAGCTTGCGTTGCCCGAGCACCTCGGTGGTGACGGCCCACAGCCGGGTCCCGACGTCACGTGTGCGGTCCGGGTCCACCGGCTGACCCGTGCGGCCGAGCCGGTAGAGGGTCAGGACGCGCCGACCGGCGAGCGCGAACGCCACCGCCGTGATCGCCAGTCCGATGATGAGTCGTGCGACCACTTACGCCTCCGCGAGGTCTCGGGTACTCGTACGCCGTGCCTGGTGCTCCGTTCTGGCCGTGCTCCGTTCTGGCCGTGCTCCGTTCTGGCCGTGCTCCGTTCTGGCCTTGCTGCGTTCTGGACGTGCTGCGTTCGCGCCTTGCCTGCCTTGCCTGCCGTTCTCGCCGTGCTGTTGCGCCGTTCTGTACGTGACGTGCGGTCAGATTGCTTGCGTGGCAACCGGGTTCCGGCGTCGGGCCAGTTCCTCCAGCAGTGCGGGGAGCACCTCGTGCAGGTCGCCGACCACGCCGACGTCGGCGATCTGGAAGATCGGCGCCGACGGGTCGCGGTCGATCGCGACGATCGTCGCGGCGTGCTGGATCCCCGCACGGTGGTGCACGGACCCGGAGATTCCGCACGCGATGTAGAGGCGCGGGTGCACGATCGCGCCGGTCTGCCCGATGAGCGCGTCGTGCGGGCACCACTCGAGATCGGCCGCGGCGTGGGTGCCGCCGACCGCCGCGCCGAGTGCGTCCGCGACCTTCTCCACCAGGGCGAACCCCTCGGCGGATCCGACGCCGCGCCCGCCCGCCACCACGACCGACGCGGCGGCCACCGACGGCCTGCGGTCCGGTTTGCGGGTACGCGCGACCACCCGTACCCGGCGCTCCGCCTCGGGCAGCGCGATGCGCATCAGTTCCACCGCGGGTTCGAGCGCGACCTCGTCAGGCGCCGGGGCGGGGGCGGCACTTCCGCAGGCGACGGTGACCACGGGCGTGGTGCCGCGTACCACCGACTCGACGCGGTACGCCCCGCCGCACACTTCCTGCACGGTCACCGGTCCGTCCGGGTCCGCGAAGACGTCGACCGCGTCCGTGACGATCCCCGAGCCGAGCCGTACCGCGACGCGCGCGGCGATTTCGCGGCCTTCGCGGTCGGACGGCACCAGCACGGCCACCGCCGACATCTGCCAGGCGAGTTCGGAGATCGCCTGGACCGCGACGGCTGTCGACGCGACGCCGCGCGCCGCTCCGGGATCGGCCGTTCCGCCGGTCGGTTCCGTCATGTCCTCGACGACGCAGACGCGCGCCGCGCCGTACCGCCCCAGGGCCGCGATGACGCGGGGCTCTACGGGCCTCCGTACGACCGCCACGGGGGTGCCGAGCCGTCGGGCCATTCCGAGCAACCGGTACCCGGACACACAGACGGCGCCTTCGGCGCCGTCACATTCCACGAGCACGAGCACAGGTTGCATGCAGAGCCTCCCGCGCGTTCCCCGGCCGGACCGCCGGCTCAGATCAGTTGGTGCTCCGACAGGTAGGTCGCGAGCCGTGCCGCCGCGTCGTGGGCGTCGCCGCGGACGATCAGGGCCGGCCGCTGCCCCGCGTACGGCGTCACGCTGCGCACCACGGTCGCCGAGGCGCCGAGGCCCACTTCGTCGGGGCGGATCCGCAGATCCGCGAGCGACCACGTGCGGACCACCTTGCCGCGCGCCTCGACCACCGAACGGTAGGCGGGGTAACGCGGTTCGCCGACCCGCTCGGTGACCGACACGACGGCGGGCATCGACAGCGCGATGTCGTCCGTGGTCGCGCCGCCGTCGCGGCGTACGACGACCTCGTCCTCGCCGACCCACACCGCGTCCGCCTCGCACGCGACCGGTACGCCGAGCCGCTCGGCAACCATGGCCGGTACCACGGACATTCCGGAGTCGGTGGACGCCGTGCCGCACAGCACCAGGTCGAACCCGACGCGGCGGACGGCCGCGGCCAGCACGAGCGAGGTCGCCTGCGCGTCGGAGCCGTGCAGCGCGTCGTCGACGACGTGCACCGCTTCGTCCGCACCGAGGGCCAGGGCCCGCACCAACGCCCGTGCGGCGCCTGGTGGTCCCATCGTCACGACGCAGATCTGCACGTCCATGCGGCGCCGCGCGATCCGCATCGCCTGTTCGACGGCATATTCGTCGGGCTCGCCGAGCCGACAGGTCAGTGCTTCCCGGTCCACCGTCAGGTCGTCGGCGAACACCCCGTCCGTCAGGGGACGGTCGACGGTTTCGTCGGGGACGTGCTTGACCAACACCACAAGCTTCACCGCTGCTCGCCTCCGCTCAGCTGCGGACCGTGCTGCCGGATGCCGAGTGTAGGGGCAGCGCATCACGATCGACAGGGGGTCAAGAGCATTGGATCAGCGGCGAAATCCCTTGCTATGCTTGATCATTCGTCATCATGATCGGCAGGTGCCACGGGTGCGACGGACCGCCTGCGTCGCCCGCCGTTCCGGTTCGCGAACGGTCGCTTGTCGTACGTGGCGACGAACTCCGTGATGAGGTCCGCCTCGACGTCCGCCGGGTCCTCGCCGGGAGTCTCCCGCCAGGCGACCAGAAGCGAGTCGGCGTCCGGGAGATGCCAGACGTACCTGCCACCCCAGTGGCCGACGGCCGCGCCTGATCCGAACCGGCGGAACTCGTCCAACCTCTTGTGGAGGCCTCTAGTTGCCTTGCTGCCCGCGGATGCCTTGCCGACGTACATCAGTTCGGCGTCGTCGACCCACGCGGCCAGCAGGGCGGCGGCGTCCACCGAAGGGTTCCGGCCCTTGAAGTGACCTGCGGGGCTGGAGGCCAGGAAGGTCGGGGGCCGGTCGTCAGGGCGGACTACTACGTATATGCCGTTCGCGTGCGGGACGTCGGTGTCAGGCAGTTCCGCGAAGCGGACGAAGCCCTTGAACCCGCGTCCGGTGAGGGCTTCGCGGGTGAGCTGAGAGTTGGTGGCCATGGCATTGATGATGCGGTAACGCGGGCGCGCGTCAGCGGAGTTTGGCGGTTCCGATGCGGCGGAGCCAGGGGGCGCCGCCTTGGCGGGGGCGCATTGCCCGGTCGAGGGCCAGTTCGGCTTCGCGGCCGTGGAGGGTGAGGGTCATCAGGTGGTTGCCGAACCACGGGCCGCCGAGCTTCGTCCAGTGGACCGGCTTCGGGGGGAGGTCCGCGTGGCGGGCGAGGAGGGCGCCGAGGCGGGTGGCCGCGGCGCCCCAGCCGAGGCGGAAGCCCACCCGGATCCCGGCCGGGACCGCGTTGTGGAGGGGGGAGCAGGTGAACTGGACGACGCGGGCCGGGCGTTGCGAGGGGTCCGCCGGCACGGGGTCGTCGTCGTTCCGGTCCGGCCAGTGGGCTTCGGCGGCGTACGCGTGGTGCACGTCGCCGGACAGCACGGAGATCGTCGCGGGCGGCTGCCCCTCGCCTTGCGGGCGTTCGGCGGAGACGCGTCGCAGGACGCCGGTGAAGGCCGTGAAGGACTCGCGGAACGCGGCCCAGTGCTCCAAGTCGCCTGCGCGGCGCACCTTTTCGCTGAGGCGGGCGACCCGCGGGCCGCGGGCGCCCGCGCACAGGGCCTCGTTCCAGGACTCCAGGTCGTGGATGGCGTGCGGCAGGAGCCAGGGGAGCGAACTGCCGATCAGGAGGTGGTCGTACCCGCCCTCGTCGAACTGCGCTTCCGCCCAGGCCATTTCGCGTGAGCTGATGATGTGGCGGTTCTTCGGCGTGAGTACGCGTCCGGCGCGGGTGTCGAGCATCACGAGGCGTGTGCGTCCGAAGTCGCGGCGGTAGCTCCACCACGCGCGCGGGTGGTCCTCGTCGTCGTTGTCCGCATCGGCGTCGGCGCGCAGGGCGAAGGCGCGCAGGATCTCGTCGGCCTGCTTGGTGTCGGATGCATCGCGTACCGCGTTGTAGGTCTCGTCGGCCGCCAACGCCTCGGGGTCGAGGTTGCCGAGGTGCTGGTAGACCCAGTACGAGGCGAACGCACCGCTGATGCGCTCGGGCCACCACGGCAGCGCGGCCATGTCGGCGCGCCACGAGTGGGAGGTGTTCCAGTCGTCCACGATCTCGTGGTCGTCGAAGATCATGGCGCTCGGCACCGTCGAGAGCAGCCAGCGGATCTGCGGGTCGCCCCACGACTCGTGGTAGAGCAGCGCGTACTCGTCGTAGTCGGCGACCTGCGGACCCGGCGGGCGGGTGAGGTCGCGGCGGGTGGCGAGGCGGTCGCGCATGCGTACGGAGATCTCGTCCGCGTACACCTGGTCGCCGAGCAGCAGCAGGGCGTCCGGCAGTTCGTCGGGGGCGCCGTCCGCGAGCCGGGACGCGAAGGTGTCCAGGACGTCGGGGTCGAGGTGGCGCTCGTCGGGTTCCTCGCGGTTCGGCGGGCGGGACCACCGGCACGAGCCGAAGGCGATGCGCCGCGGTTCGCTGTCGTCGCCGGCCGTGCGGATCACGCTCGGCGGGAACACCGAGGGGCGTGCGGGCCACACCTGGCGTCCGTCCAGAAGGACCTGGTACGGACGCGTACGGCCGGGTGCCAGGCCGTCCACGACCACGATCGCGTAGTGCCGGCCGAACACCGACCAGGTGGCGGCCTCGCCCGCGGCGTCGTCGCACTCCACGCGCACGGTCCCGGGTCCGTCGGTCTCCACCCACACCGTGGCGGTCGTGCGTCCCGCATAGCGCAGCGCGGGGCCCAGCACGAGGTCGGCCATCGCGGCACCTCTCCTCTTCCGGCACAGTGGCCGGATCGGCATTCGATTGCGGCTCGCCGGCCGGGTCGCTTTTTCGGTTTCGGTTCGGTGGTCTGACCGGCCTTCGGCTCGGCGGCCCCGGCCCGACCGGCTTTCGGTCCTGCTCTGTGTCTGCCCGGTCAAAGGCCAGGTACGCGGCGCACCCGCATCTGCACCCACCCCGGCCCCCGCCCGCGGCGGAACCTCAGCGCAGCCCGTGCCGCCGCGACACCATGCGCTCCGCGGCACTTCGCGGCAGCAGGCGGCGCAGCGCGAACACCAGAGGGGCGTTGCTGCCCACGGCGTACAGCGGCTTCGGCCGGACGGCGTCGATCGCCTTCAGGATCACCGCCGCCACGTCGTCGGCCGAAATGCCGTTGGCCTCATTGGTGTTCAGCGCGGTGAGCATGGTGTGGTACTCGTCCCGATAAGGGGAGTCGTCGGCGAGGTACTGCGTGCGCCGGCCGCTGATTCCGGTGTTGATCGACCCGGGCTCCACCGTCGTGATGCCGATGCCGTACGGCGCAACCTCGCGCCGCGCCGCACTCGCGAAGCCCTTGAGCGCCGCCTTCGACGCCACATACGACGAGCGGTACGCGAGCGGGAAGCTGGCCAGCATCGACCCGACCATCACGACGCGCCCGCCGCGCCGCGCGCGCATGCCCGGGAGGAGGAGCTGCGTAAGGCGTACCGGCCCCAGCACATTGGTGCGGAACAGCCGGTCCAGCGCGTCGGGCGGCAGTTCCTCCAGCGGTCCGCTCTGGCTCTCGCCCGCGTTGTTGACCAGGACGTCGACGTCGCCGACCGCCGCCGCGCACGCCTCGACCGACGCGTGGTCGGTCAGGTCGAGGGCCACGTACGCGACGCCGGGCAGCGGGTCCGCGATCTTGGCGGGGTCGCGCGTCGTCCCGAAGACCTTGTAGCCGCGCCGCACGAGGGCCGCGGCCACTGCCGCGCCGATGCCCGAGGACGCGCCGGTCACCAGCGCCGTGCGCGGGCTCATCCGAGGCTCTTGGCGAGTGCGCGGCCCGCCGCACGGCCGGAGAAGATGCAGCCGCCGAGGAACGTGCCCTCCAGCGCGTTGTAGCCGTGCACGCCGCCGCCGCCGAAGCCGGCGACCTCGCCCGCCGCGTACAGCCCGTCGAACACCTCGCCGTCGCCGCGCACCACCTGCGAGTCCAGCGTCGTCTCCAGGCCGCCGAGGGTCTTGCGGGTCAGCAGGTGCAGCCGCACCGCGACGAGCGGGCCGTGTGCCGGGTCCAGGAACCGGTGCGGTGCCGCGACGCGCGTGATCTTGTCGGGCAGGTACGCCCGCGCGTTGCGCACCGCCATCAGCTGGAGGTCCTTGGAGTAAGCGTTGTCCACGCTCCGGTCGTGCGCGAGCACTTCGCGCTCGACGTCCGCGAAGTCGAGGGCGGGGCCGGGGGAGATGGCGTTCATGCCGTCCACGAGTTCGGGCAGCGTGGGGCGCACCACGAAGTCCTCGCCGTGGTCGAGGAACGCCTGCACCGGGCCCGGGGCGCCCTTCTTCACACGGGACAGGACCAACTTGAGGTCCTTGCCGGTGACATCGGGGTTCTGCTCGGAGCCGGAGAGCGCGAACTCCTTTTCGACGATCGAGCGCGTCAGCACGAACCACGAGTAGTCGTGCCCGGTCGCCAGGATGTGCCGCATGGTCGCGAGCGTGTCGTGGCCGGGGAACAGCGGGGCGGGCAGGCGCCGTCCGTTCGCGTCCAGCCACAGCGACGAGGGGCCGGGGATGATGCGGATCGCGTGGTCGGGCCACACCGGGTCCCAGTTCTTGACGCCCTCGGTGTAGTGCCACATGCGGTCGCGGTTGACGATCGACCCGCCCGCGCCCTCGGTGATCTCCAGCATGCGTCCGTCCACGTACGCCGGGACGCCGGTGATCATCGCGCGCGGTGCCGGGCCCATGCGCTCCACCGGCCAGTTCTTGCGCACGAGTTCGTGGTTGCCGCCGATGCCGCCGGACGTCACGACGACTGCCTGCGCGCGCAGTTCGAACTCCCCGGCGGCCTCCCGCCCCGAGGCCACGCCGCGGCCGTGCGGCGAGGGGGCCAGCACGGTGCCGCGTACGCCGACCGCCGCGCCGTCCTCGACGACCAGCGCGTCCACCTGGTGCCGGTACTTGAAGGTGACGAGGCCGCGCGCCGCCGCGGCGAGCACCGGTTCGAGGAAGACGCGCACGACCTCCGGCCCGGTGCCCCAGGTCAGGTGGAAGCGCGGGACCGAGTTGCCGTGCCCGGTCGCCGTCCCGCCGCCGCGCTCGGCCCAGCCGACCGTGGGCATCACCCGCAGTCCGAGGCCGTGCAGGTACGCGCGCTTCTCGCCGGCGGCGAAGTCGACGTACGCGTGCGCCCATTGGCGCGGCCAGTGGTCCTCCCGCTCCCGGTCGAACCCGGCCGAGCCCAGCCAGTCGGCGAGGGCGAGCTCGTAGGAGTCCTTGACGCCCATGCGCCGCTGCTCGGGGCTGTTCACCAGGAACAGCCCGCCCAGCGACCAGAAGGCCTGGCCGCCGAGGTTGGCCTCGTTCTCCTGGTCCACGACGAGCACCCGCCGCCCCGCGCGCGTGAGTTCGTACGTCGCCACCAGGCCGGCCAGCCCCGCCCCCACCACAATGACGTCGGCGTCGTCCTTCATCGTGCTTCCTCCGGGGTGGGTGCGGGGACGGGTGTCGGGTCCGGTGTGCTGTACGCGTCGAGGACGGCCATGAAGAGCGCCCGGCGGCGCTCCCGCACGGCCGGGTCGTGCGGTTCCAGGAGCACTTGGACGGCGGTGCCGTCGTGCACCGCGACCAGGGCGGTGCCGAGACCCGTGCGGTCGGTGACCCGGCGGCCGACCCGGGCCAGCGCGGCGACCAGGGCCGGCAGCACGGTGTCCTGGATCGCCTGCTCCCGCGCGGCCATCACGCGGCGCAGCGGCGGGTTGCGCAGCGCGTGCGCGGTGAACTCGGCGGTCACGCGGTACCACGCGTCGTCCACCGGGATCGCGTCCACCGCCGCCCGCAGGCCGTCCTCGACCGACGCGGCGGACACCTCGGCGAGGGCCGCGCCGACGTCGTCGAGCATGGCGCGCGAGCGCTGCTCCCACATCGCCAGGAACAGTTCGTCGAGGGAGGTGAAGTTGGAGTAGAACGCCCCGCGGGTGAACCCGGCCCGCTCGCAGACCTGTTCGACGGTGGCGCGGCCGAAGCCCTCCTCGGCGAACACGCCGAGTGCGGCGTCCAGCAGGCGCTGCCGGGTCTGCGCGCGACGCCCGGCGGTGGATGCGGCCACTGCCCTCACCCCTCTCGATACACGAACGTATCCAATACGTTCGTGTATCGACAAGGGATGCGGGCCGCGTGTCGGCCCGCCGCCGGTCCGCTTCTGTCCGGTCCGCCGTCGGTCCCCGTCAGTCCGTCGTGGGCACGCACAGGACCGGGATCGGCGACAGGTGCAGCAGCTTGTGCGGCGTCGACCCCAGCAGTGCCCCGCGCAGCGGGCTCTCGCTCCAACTGCCCACCACGATGACCCGGGCGGAATGCCGGGCCGCCGCGTCGACCAGCGCCTCGGCCGGCTTCTCGTCGAGGATCTCCACGGTGGTCTCCAGCCCGGCCGCCTCGGCGGTCTCCACCGCGCGACCGAGTGCGGTGCGCCCCATCTGCTTCACCGCCTCGTAGTGCGTGCGGTACTCCTCGCCGCCGATCCCCGGCGGCGCCGCGCCGAAGACCAGCACGAGCGGCTCGCCGAACGCCACCGCCCACTCGATCGCGACGCCCAGCGCCCGTGCGGCCCCCGCCGACTCGTCGTATCCCAGGACGACCGACATCTCACGACTCCTTGCCGGCCGCGGACTTCCGCGGCACCAAAGCGGGATCCACGACGCTACGCCGTTCGGACCAGAAGGCGGCCGACCGCAATCGCCACACGAGCATGATCACGACGCCGACGGCCGCGATGCCGATACCGATCACCAGCGGCGGTCCCAGGCCGAACCACGAGTCGCCGCTGTACGAGTTCTCCGGGTCGGCCATGTCCTGCACCGACTCCACCAGCAGCCACGCCAGCAGGCCCGCGCCCACGAGCGGGCCGACGCCGATCAGGAAGAAGTTGCGGACGCTCTCGGTCAGGTGCCGCCGGTAGTAGACCGCGCACGCCACACCCGTGAGCGCGTAGTAGAAGGCGATCAGCAGCGACAGCGCCGTCAGCGAGTCGAACAGCGCGTTCTCGCTGATCTGGTTCACCACGATGTACCAGACGATGGCCACCACGGCGACGCCCCACGTGGCGACGTCCGGGGTGCGGAACCGCGGGTGGATGCGTGCGAACGCATGGGGCAGCGCGCCGCGCCGGGCCATCGAGAGCGCGGTGCGGGACGCGGGGATGATCGTCGTCTGGGTCGACGCGAACGCCGACGTCGACACCGCGAGCAGGACCACCCAGTCCCAGCCGCCCATCGCCTCGTTCGCCAGCAGCGCGAAGATCGACTCCTCCTCGTCGGCGTTGTCCGCGAGGAAGGTGGTGCCGGCGTACGCCACCACCGCGATGCACACCGACAGGTACGTCACCAGCAGCAGGATCGTCGACCAGATGCCGGCCTTGCCGGGCGCCGTCGCGGAGTCCTCGACCTCCTCGGTCAGGTTGACCGCCGACTCCCAGCCCCAGTACATGAACACACCCAGCAGCAGGCCGGCGGTCAGGGCCGCGCCGCCCTCGCCGAACGGGTTGAGCCACGACCAGCTCGGGTCGATGCTGTCGGGCAGCGCGTCGTCCGCGTACACGCGCGAGATGGCCACGACCGCGAACACCAGCAGGAACACCGTCTGCGCCAGGATCAGCACGCGCTGCACCCGGGCGGAGGCCTCGGTGCCGATGACGCACAGCGCGGTCAACGCGATGATCACGAGCACCGCGAGGGGCTGCCGGATCGCGTCGTTGTCCGCCCAGTCGTCGAGGTTGACCGCCAGCAGCCCGAAGCGCACCGCGACGTCGGCCAGCGAGCCGACCACCAGCACGCCGGTCATCATGATCGCCCAGCCGCCGAGCCACCCCGCCCACGGGCCCATCGCGCGGGTGACCCAGGAGAACGTCGTCCCGGCGTCCTGGTCGGCCTTGTTGAGGTAGTAGAAGGCCGAGGCGATGAGCAGCATCGGCACGAACGACGCGAGCACCACGCCGGGGGCGTACACGCCCACGAGCGCGACGACCGCGCCGATGACCGCCGCCAGCGAGTACGCGGGCGACGTCGCGTTGAGACCGATCACCAGCGCGTCGAGGAACCCGATGGCGTTGGCCTTGAGGCCGACTTCCTCGGGAGCGGGCGGCTGGGCTTCGCGCTCGACATCGTGAGTCATGGCCTGCCTCACTTCAGCGGTACGCCGACAGGAAGGGCGGCCGACGCCCCTGGTGGGCCGGTCGCCCCCTGCCACCGGTGCGTGTGTGCCACGCGTGCCCACTGAGCTGCCGTCCAAGGGTCATATACCCCGATAGCGTGTTCGGCGCATAGGCCGTACGAGTGTCGGTCTCATACCGAAACCGGAACCGCCCGTACCGCATGGTCGGGGGCGCGTCGAACCGGGCTAAGCCGGTCGGGCCGGTCGGGTCGGTCGGGTCGGGCCGGGGGTCAGGCCACGTCGACGCCGAAGTCGCCGAGCAGCGGTTCCAGCCCGTCCGGGTAGCCCCGGCCGCCGACCACGAACTTCCAGTCGCCGTTCGCCCGGCGCCGGAACGAGCCCAGCACGAGCGCCGTCTCCCCGGACCGGCCGTCGGACACGTCCAACCGGTCCAGCTCGGCGCCGGACGCGTTCGACAGGCGGATCGCGGCGTCCGTGAACCCGGCCAGGTCCGCGGTCGGGTTGACCGACGGGTCCACGGCGGCGACCAGCACCACCCGGTCCGCCCGGGCGGGCAGCGCGTCGAAGCGCACCGCGACCGCGGCCTTGTCGGAGCCGCGCGCCGGCACCGAGCGCACCGTGCCGTCCGGCGTCGAGGTGTTGTTGTAGAAGACGAAGTAGTCGTCGGCGAGCACCCGGTCACCGCGGCACACCAGGACGCACACGTCCAGCGCCACGCTGCCCGACCAGGTCATGCCGAGTACCGCGGCGTCCTCGGCGGGCCCGTCGCCGGCGGCGGGGGGAACCGCGAAGCCGCTCGCGGGCAGCGTGCCGTCCGGGGGCGCGCCGGCCCGCCCGCGCGCCGCCCGGTCGGAGGTTCCCCGGGGCTCGGGCACCGCGCCGCCGCCCCGGCCCGGGCGTGAACCGGTGCCGCGCCCGCCACCGCCCGCGCCCGCTCTGCCGGGTGCGCCGCCGGGTGTGTCGACGGTGCCGAGCCTGCCGCGCAGCCCGCACTGGGCCAGCAGGTCCACCAGTTCGTCGCCGTTGATCAGGGTCAGCGGCTTGCCGCGCGCGAACGTGTACGAGGTCGGCCCGAACGACGACGTCGTCACCAGGACGCCCTTGTTCGCCCCGACGTCGTGGACCGTGCCGTACAAGTCGCGCACCGCGGTCGGCGGCACGGTGTGCCGGTACCGCTTCACCTGCACGACGATCTTGCCGCCGCTCAGCGGGTCCGGGTCCAGCGCCTCCACGTCGACGCCGCCGTCGCCCGAGCGCTGGGTCGTCACCGCCTGGAGCCCACGGGCCCGGAACAGCTCGGCGACCAGGCCCTCGAACGCGATCGGGTCCATCTCCAGCAGGTTCGGCACGGCGTCGTCGTCCGCATGCGAGACCACGGCCGCGCTGCCGCCGACCTCGTCGGGGCGGCGTACCGCGCGGACCGCCGTACGCTGGTCCGGCCGCGCGGACAACTTGCCGTCCAGCGCGTCCGCGAGGCAGTCCGGCGCACTCACCCGGGCGAGGTCCAGCCGGGTGAAGTCGGTGCGCGACGCGCGGACCGACGCCAGCACGATCTTCGCGGGACGGCCGGTCGCCGGATCCCTGTCGTCCACGAAGCCGTTCACCACGGCCGACTCCAGCGCACCGAACTCGTCGGCGGCGAACACCTCGCGCAGTACGAGCAGCACGGTCTGCGCGAGCACGTCGCGGTAGAGCGCACGCCGCTGCGTCACCGTGCGCGTCACCTCTTTGTCCTGGTCGGTGCTCGGCATGTACCGGACCGACTTGGCCTCGGGGACGACGTCGACGCCGGGCAACTGCCAGTCGAGCACCAGCTCGCGCGTGCCCCGGTCGTACGCGGCGGCGACCTGGTGCGGGAAGCCGTCCGGCCACGCCGCCGACGCGTACAGCGCCGCCGAGAAGTACTGCACCGCGGCGTCGGCGTCGCCGCGGCGCAGCGTGTCGCCCAACCTCCGCACCTGCGCGTTGTGGTCGCGGATCTGGGTCAGCGTGGTGGCCGCCCACTGCTGGTACTGCTGCCGGTACGCCTCCAGTTGCCGCAGCCGCTGGGCCTCGGCGTCCTGCGCGGCGTACCAGTCCCGCTCGAACCGGGCGCGTGCCTCCGCGCGTGCCTGGGCACTCGGGCCGAGCCCCCAACCACCCTGCGCGGGCTGGTAGTCGGCCTCGACCGGGGCCGGGACCGCGACCGCCAGGTGGCCCGGCTGGAACGGCTCCACGTGCTCCGCGCGCATCATCGACGACGTGCGGAACGCCGGGCCCCGGCAGCCGGCGGCCAGCAGCCCCTCCAGCACCGCGACCCGGGCCTCGATCTCCTCGGTCCGCAGCCGGGCGTCCGCCTCCCGGCGCTGCCGGTACGCCGTCTGCTGCTCGCGGTGCGCCTGGGCCATCGCCCGCTCCGCCGCCCGCTGTTGCCGTTCAGTGTCGCGCCGTTGCTGCTCCCGGGCTCTGCGCTGCGCGTCCTGCCGACGCTGCTCCTGCCGCTGTGCCTCGGCCCAGACCCCGATCAGCCCGTCATTGCGCCGACTCATGAACGCCGTCGTCCTCCCCACCAGCAGCGGATACCCGCCGACTCTAGCGCGCGGGGACCGACAGCTTCCGGTGCATCGTCAGGCGCGGTACGGCGGCTCGGGTTCGTGGTCCCAGTCCCCGGTTCCCTCCGCGGAGTGGAAGACCAGGCGTCCGCCGGTCTGTTCGTAGCGGCGCATCAGGCTGAGGGCGGGGGAGTAGACGTGCAGGGACACGGCGTGGCCGGTGCGGGAGGTGTTGCGGACGTCGTGGATGTGGTCGTGGGGGAAGGAGCGCGCTGACCCGGAGGGGAGGCGGACCTGCGTCTCGGTGCCGGGCGTGAACGGCACGTCCACGTGCCTGCCGGGGCGGACGTCGGGGTGCGGGGGCGTGAACTCGTGCAGGGTTCCGCGGACCACGAGGAACGCGCCGACCGCGCCGCCGTGGTCGTGCCAGCCGGTGCCGGTGCCGGGCGGCCAGCCGATGAGCCAGGCCTCCGCGGCGCCGGGGCCGCCGATCCGCAGCCATGTCCGGTCGACGGGGTCGAGGGGGAGGCGGGCGATGAGCGCGGGGTCGGCGGCGGCCTGGTCGGCGAAGGCCAGGAGCGCGGACGGGTTCGGCGCGGGAGCCGGGGCAGGGGTGAGCGAACGTGCGGGCATGTCGTCCTCGTACGTGGTGAAGGCGTCGGGTGTCGGGCGGTCTACCGGCAGCCCGAACAGAGCGCTCCGGCAAAGCGCATGAGGTCGACGTGGACCCGCTTCACAAGGATTCGACGTGAGTTGCGCACAGTGCCGGTACGCAAGCAGGCCCCGTCGCCGCGGTCAAATCCGCGATTCCGCGAACAGGCGGGCCATTAACCCGGATTCGCCGGTCGATCAAGACCGCGACGCGCTGACGCCCTGCGTTATCCGCGCTGCCCGGGCGGCGCGGCAACAACTGCGTGATACCAGTTGAACCCGCCAGTTGCCGACGGGCGCCGCCGGACGAGACCGAGGAGGGGGCATGGCGCAGCAAGGCTCCGCCGCCGCATCCGCGGTTTCCCGCCGGGTGCCCGCGAGTCCGGTGCTCGTTCGACATCGCATCTGGCAGCGACCCGTTCCGCCCGGCACCCGCTGTCGCTGAACCGCCCGGACGTGCGCCCGCACCGCGACGCGCCGTCCGCCGCAAGCAGGTTCCCGACCACCGGCGACGGAAGCGAAGACCACACCCATGTCTGCCACCACGCGGCGACGCGGCACGCACTCATCCCGCGAGATCCTCGGCGGCGTCCTTCTGACGGCCGCGGTCGGCGGCGTGCTCCTCGCCGTCTTCGCCGAGCTCGGCGAAACCCTCACCGCCGTGCTGATCATGGCTGCCCTCTGCACGGTGGGAGCCGTGGCCCTGGCGGCCGTGCGGCTGCGCGAACGGCGGCCCGTGATCGACAGGACCGCGCGATTCCTCGCGGGGCCGCGGGACGTGGCGCCGCTGACGACGTCCGGTGCGGCGGCGACGGCCGAGCGGCTCGGCGCCCGGGCCCGCAACCCGGGGGTGTTCATCGGCCGCTCGGTCCGCCGCAACCGCGAACTGTGGGGTTCGTGGGAAGACATGCACATGGACATCTGGGGCCCGCGTACCGGCAAGACCGCCGCCCGGGCCATTCCCGCCGCGGTGTCGGCGCCGGGTGCGCTCGTGGTGACCTCCAACAAGCGCGACATCGTCGACGCCACCCGCGGGCTGCGCGAGAAGCGGGGGCCCGTGTGGGTCTTCGACCCGCAGAACCAGGCCGGGGAGCAGCCGACCTGGTGGTGGAACCCGCTCTCGTTCGTGGGCGACAACATCGTCAAGGGCGTCATGCTCGCGTCCTTCTTCAGCGGCATCAACCGGCAGTCCCACGCCCGTTCGGACGCCTACTTCGAGCCCGCCGCACAGGAGCTCTTCGGCGCCCTGCTGCTCGCCGCGTCCCTCGACGGGCAGCCCGTCACCCGGGCCCTGACCTGGCTGCACCGCCCGAGCGACGACACGCCGGTGCGGATCCTGCGGGCGCACGGGCACGACCGGGTGGCCGAAGGGGCCGAGCTGGTCATCACCGCCCCCGGGCCGCAGCGTGCGGGCGTGTTCGGTACCGCCGTCCAGATGGCCTCGCCCCTGGCCGCACCGGATGTGACCCGCTGGGTGACGCCGGGCAGCGGTCCGCGCCGCCCCGAGTTCCGGCACGCCGACTTCGCGAACCGCGACGACGGCACGATCTACCTGCTGTCGGAGGAGACCAACCGTGCCGCGGCGCCGCTGATCCTCACGCTCACGTCCGCACTCGCGTACTCGCTGGAGGGCCGGGCCATCCTGAGCCCGGGAGGCCGCCTGCCGGTGCCCGCGGTCTTCGTGCTCGACGAGGCCGCCAACGTCTGCCCGTGGCACGAACTGCCCTTCCTCTACAGCCACTACGGCTCGCGCGGGATCGTCATGATGACGATCCTCCAGTCGTGGGCGCAGGGTGTCGCGGTCTGGGGCGAACACGGCATGGCCTCGATGTGGAGCGCCGCGAACGTCCGCGTCTACGGGGGAGGCGCGGCCGACACCCGGTTCCTGGGCGACCTCGCACAGGCCTCCCCGCGGTTCGAACCCAGGACCAGGTCCGTCACCACACGCCTGGCCACCCCCTTCTCCGGCTCGCTCACGATGTCCTCGCGCGAGGAGCAGGTGCTCGACACCGCGGACCTGGGAGCCATGCCCCGGGGGCGCGCACTCGTGCAGGTGAGCGGGGCACCGCCCACGCTGGTGCGCACCGTCCCGTGGTGGCAGGGACCGCACGCGGAGGAGATCAAGGAGTCGCTGGCCGCGTACGCACCCGGGCCGCGGCGCACCGGGTGACGCCGCACGGGGAGACGGTGTGCGGGGTGACACCACACGGCGTGACCGCACACGGAGTGCCAGCACCACGACCCACAGGGTGACGGGTACCGGGCCGTCCTACCCGCCCCGGAAACGACGACGCGCGAAGACCCTGAAGGCAGGGTCTTCGCGCGGTTGCGAGTCGGCGCGGGCCTGGTGGGCGGCCCGGCGGCCGTACTCGGCCGGGGGCCCGGCGACGGGCCCCGTGGGTCGGCTCGGTACGCGGCCTGTCGGCCGGCTCAGTATCCGAGAGGAGAGGACGGGTCGAATTGGGTGGGAGCCGGGTTCGCCGCGGGCGCCGGGTGGCACGTGAAGCCGATCCGGGTCAGCGCCCGGACGACCTCCTTCGCGGAGAAGTCGCGGCGGTCCTGGCGGGTGATCACTTCGCCCACCTGCTTGACGGGGTAGACCCGGCGACCGATGGTCACCGAGTCCCCTTCGACGGGTTCCGGCTTGATGTCCCGCATCGCTGCCTCGACCTCGTTCTTGACGAGGTCGAAGGAGAATCCGGCGATGACGCAGCGCATAGGGCCTCGGCAGAGTTGAGAGAAGGGACGGCTACCGCCGACCTGATGGGTTCAGCCTGTCACAGCGAGGGCGAGTGCGGGGATCCTCACTCGGTTCCGCGCGGACCCGACCGGCGGCGGCGGGTTCCCGCGCCCGCGCCCCGGGGCGCGCGGCGTCGGCCCGGCTCCGGGGGCCGTCCCGAGCCCCGGCGGCGCTCGCCGCGCGGCGCGCCGCCGCCGGACGAGCCGTGCTCCTTGGCGCGTTCCTTGGTGCGCTCCGCGGTCACGGTGGGCGCGACCGGGACGCCGGACGGGGCCTGCGCGCCGGTGATGCGGCTCAGCTCGGCGTCGCCCGACCGGACCCGGGTGGTGCGCGGCGTGATGCCGGCGTCCGCCATCAGGCGCGACATGTCGCGCCGCTGGTCGGGCAGGACGAGGGTGACGACCCGGCCCGACTCGCCGGCGCGCGCGGTACGGCCGCCCCGGTGCAGGTAGTCCTTGTGGTCGCCGGGCGGGTCCACGTTGACCACCAGGTCGAGCTGGTCGATGTGGATGCCGCGCGCCGCGACGTTGGTGGCCACCAGAGCGGTCACGTGGCCGGTCTTGAAGTGCGCGAGGGTGCGCGTGCGCTGTGACTGCGACTTGCCGCCGTGCAGCGCGCCCGCGCGCACCCCGCTCTTCAGCAGGTGCTTCGTGAGCTTGTCCACGGCGTGCTTGGTGTCCAGGAACATGATCACGCGGCCGTCGCGCGCCGCGATCTCGGTCGTGGCGGCGTACTTGTCGGCGAGGTCGACCTGGAGCACGTGGTGCTCCATCGTGCCGACCGTGGCGGCCGACGGGTCGACCGAGTGCACGACCGGGTCGTTCAGGTAGCGGCGGACCAGCGTGTCGATGTTGCGGTCCAGCGTCGCGGAGAACAGCATGCGCTGGCCGCCCGCGCGGACCTGGTCGAGGAGCTTGGTGACCTGCGGCATGAAGCCCATGTCGGCCATCTGGTCGGCCTCGTCCAGGACGGACACCGCGACCTGGTCGAGACGGCAGTCGCCGCGCTCTATGAGGTCGGTGAGGCGTCCGGGGGTGGCCACGACGATCTCCACGCCGCCGCGCAGGGCCGCGGACTGGCGGCCGAGGGAGACGCCGCCGACGACGGTGGTCACCCGGAGCTTGAGGGCGCGGGCGTACGGCGTCAGCGCGTCGGTGACCTGCTGGGCCAGCTCGCGGGTCGGCACCAGGACCAGGCCGAGCGGCTGCTTCGGCTCGGCGCGGCGGCCCGCGGTCCGGGCGAGCAGGGCCAGGCCGAACGCGAGGGTCTTGCCGGAGCCGGTACGGCCCCGGCCGAGGACGTCGCGTCCCGCGAGGGTGTTCGGCAGCGTCGCCGACTGGATCGGGAAGGGCACCGTGAGGCCCTCGGTGGTGAGCGCCGTCAGCAGGGCCGCCGGCATGTCCAGTTCGTGGAACGCGGACACCGGGGGCAGTGCGGGCGTGGAGCTGACCGGGAGCGCGAACTCCCGGGGGCGGGCGGGTGCGGCGTTGCGGTGTTGACGGGGTACTCCGGAACGGCCGCGGCCTCCGGGCCGGCCGTCCGGACGGCGAGCCGTACGGGTCATGCGAAACCTCCTTGATCCGGCACGCATCAAGGAATTCCGGGCGGCGCCGGAGGCGCCGTGGATCGCAAGACCGAGCCGAAGTATGCCGGCGAATGCCGGTGAATGCCGGTGTGCCGGCAAGGGGGAATTGCCGGGGCGGGCGCCGTCACGAGGACGGCGGCACCGCCGCGGAAATCCCGGTGCGAAAACGCAGCGCTGGGGCCCGCACCCGAAGGTGCGGGCCCCAGCGCCGGGAAAACGCGTCAGGCGGGAACGATGTTCTCCGCCTGCGGGCCCTTCTGGCCCTGGGTGATGTCGAAGGAGACCTTCTGGCCTTCCTGCAGCTCACGGAAACCCTGGGTGGCGATGTTCGAGTAGTGCGCGAACACGTCGGCGCCGCCGCCGTCCTGAGCGATGAAGCCGAAGCCCTTTTCCGAGTTGAACCACTTCACGGTACCGGTAGCCATGCCATATCTCCTTGGGGCAGTTGCCCGGACGCCGCACTGCGCGGAGCCCGCATCGCCGCAATGATGCCCCTCCGAAAAAGCCGGAGACACAGAAATGCACCCGACGGCCGAATGGACCGAAGAGTGCACTTGAAGTCTTTGGGAACCACAACCGCAACTGATCCAACCGTATCACGTTGCACGCGAGCGGATGCGGGACGTTATATCGGGTGTCGCGATCGTCGGTGAACCCCATATGGCGCCGTCTGGATTTCTCTTGCCGTCACTGGAGGTTTTTTGTACTCGAAGGTGAGTCCGGCGGGACGCCGGGGGCATCGGGGCCATCGGGGGCGCCGCGCGACGACTTGCGGAGCTCCTCGTTGATCCGCAGCGCGCCCTCCAGTTGGTCCTCCAGGCTGATGATGCGGCACGCGGCCTCGATCGCGGTGCCCTGGTCGACCAGTTCGCGGGCCCGCTGCGCGATACGCAGATGCGTGCGCGAGTACCGGCGGTGCCCGCCCTCCGAACGCTCCGGCGTGATCAGCCCCGCGTCACCGATCGCCCGCAGGAACGCGGGCGTGGCCCCGATCAGCTCCGCCGCCCGCCCCATCGTGTACGCGGGATAGTCGTCGTCGTGGAGCCGGTCGCCCGGACCCGCTCCGCTGCCTGGAACCACTGCACCTCTTCAGCCGGCTCTACGCACGGCCCGCCCGACGGACGCCGCCGTGGACGCCGCCACGGACGCCACCGGGGAAAAGGGTATCCACGTCCCGGCGGTGTTCGTGTTCGCGCGCGGCCGCGGCCTTCCGCAGCCGCAGGATCTGCGCGAGGCCGAGGATCTCCAGCACGAACACCGACGAGAAGGCGATGCGGTAGTTGTCGCCGGTCGCGTCGAGCAGGAGGCCGATCGTCAGCAGCGTCACCATCGACGCGACGAAGCCGCCCATGTTGACGATCCCGGACGCGGTGCCCTGCCGCTCCGGCGGGTTGGCGGGCCGCGCGAAGTCGAAGCCGATCATCGAGGCCGGACCGCAGGCCCCCAGGACCGTGCACAACACGACGAGCAGCCACATCGGCGCGCTGTCACCCGGATGGCCGATGGCCGCGCCCCAACACGCCGCCGTCGCCGCCACCGTGCCGAGCGCGAGCGGCAGCCGTGCGGCGCGCGCCCGCGTGATGATCTGGCCGTACGCCAGCCCGAACACCATGCTCGCCACCACCGTCAGCGTCAGCAGTCCGCCCGCGGTCGTCCGGGACAGCCCCTGCGCCTCGACGAGGAACGGCATGCCCCACAGCAACAGGAACACCATCGCCGGGAACTGCGTGGTGAAGTGCGTCCACAGGCCCATCCGGGTGCCGGGCTCGCGCCACGACTCGGCGATCTGGCGGCGGACGAACGCGGCCCCGCGCTGCGGCACCGCCTCCGGCTCGTGTCCCTCCGGGTGGTCCTTCAGGAACACCAGCAGGAGCACGAGGACCGCGACCCCGGCCAGCGCGCTGCCCGCGAACGCCTGCGTCCAGCCGAGGTCGTGCAGCATCCGGGACAGCACCAGCGTCGAGACGAGGTTGCCGCCCATGCCCGCGAGCGCCGCGAGCTGCGCGACCAGCGGGCCGCGCCGGGCCGGGAACCAGCGGGTGCCGAGCCGCAGCACGCTGATGAAGGTGAGCGCGTCGCCGCAGCCGAGCAGGGCCCGGGAGGCGAGCGCCATGCCGTACGTGGGGGAGAACGCGAAGCCCAGTTGGCCCGCGGTGAACAGGACGACGCCCATCGTCAGCACCTTTTTGGTGCCGAACCGGTCGACCAGGACGCCGACGGGTATCTGCATGCCCGCGTACACGAGCAGTTGGAGGATCGAGAAGGTCGACAGCGCCGAGGCGTTGACGTCGAACCGGTCGGCGGCGTCGAGGCCGGCGACGCCGAGCGAGGTCCGGAAGATCACCGCGACGAAGTACACGGCGACGCCGACCGACCAGACCGCGACGGCCCGGCGGCCGCCCGGCGGGTCGCGCCGGAGCGCCGCGGCGGCGGTGCTCACCGGGACTCGCCCCGGGCCAGTTCGGACACCCAGCCGACGTGCCGGTGCACGGCGTCGACCGCCGCGTCCGCGTCGCCCGCGCGCAGGGCCGCGAGGATCTCCTCGTGGCCGCCGAGCGTCCGGGCGACACGGTCGGGGTGCGAGTGCAGGAAGGCCACGCCCATGCGTAGCTGGCGGTCCCGGAGCTGGTCGTACAGCCGGATCAGGAGGGTGTTGCCGCAGTTGCGCACGATCGCCGCGTGGAAGCAGCGGTCGGTGGTCGCGGCGGCGGCCAGGTCGCCGGCCTCGACCTCGCGCTTCTGCCGGGCGAGCAGCTCCTCCAGGCGAGCGAGGAGGTCCGGCGGCGCCGGCACCGCCTTGCGGGCGGCGTGCTCCTCGACGAGCTGCCGGGTCTCGACGACGTCCGCGATCTCCTGGGCGGAGACCGGCAGCACGAGCGCACCCTTCTTGGGATAGAGGCGGATCAGCCCCTCGACCTCCAGGCGCAGCAGGGCCTCGCGTACGGGGGTACGCGACACGCCGACGGCGTCGGCCACCTCGCCCTCGGTCAGCAGCGTGCCGCCCTCGTAGTGGCGTTCGAGCACGCCCTGCTTGACGTGCCGGTAGACGCGGTCGGCGGCGGTGGGTGCGGCTGGCATGCGCACAAGATAGATACAACAGTCGGCGCGCTGTTCGGGCCGTCCACGATCCGGACCCGACGGCGTGCCTCAGTGGTCGCCGGGCGGCGCCGCGACGGTCAGGCCGCGCCGAGCTTCGCGCGGGCGTCCTCCAGGATCCGCAGCACGGCGAGGGTGTCGTCCAGGGGCATGACCGGACTCTCCGTGCGGCCCGCGCGCACCAGGTCGACGACTTCGCGCAGTTCGCCGGCCAGCGCCTCCTCCGGGCCGTCGATGCGGTACTCGCGCGGCTCGCCGCCGTCGTACGTGTGCACGGTCATCCGCGTGGCCGCATAGAAGGGGGCCTCCAGATCGACCCGGCCGGCCGTGCCGATGACGCATCCCGTCAGGGGAAGCAGGCTCACCAGCGACGTCTCGACCAGCGCGCGGGCGCCTCCCGGCCAGCTCATCAGCAGCGCGGCCTCGGCGTCCACGCCCGACTCGGCCAGGGCTCCGGCGACCGCGACCGATTCCGGCGTGCCGAGCATCAGGTGGGCCAGCGCGACGGGGTAGACGCCCAGGTCGAGGAGGGCGCCGCCGCCGAGGGCGGGGTTCCACAGCCGGTGCTCGGGGTCGTACGGGAAGGGGAAGCCGAACGACGCCTGCACCGAACGCAGTTCACCGATCGCACCGTCCGCGGCGAGTTGTCCGAGGCGGCGGACCAGCGGATTGAAGCGCATCCACATGGCCTCCATGAGGAATACGTCGGCCGCGCGGGCCGCCGCGACCATGGCCTCGGCGTCGGCGAGGGTCGCCGCGATCGGCTTCTCGCACAGCACGGCCTTGCCCGCCGCGACGGCCAGTTCGACGACGGGCCGGTGCTGGGCGTGCGGCGTGGCGACGTACACGGCCTGGACCGCGGGGTCGGCCACCATCGCCTCGTACGAGCCGTACGACGCGTCCGCGCCCATCCGGTCCCCGAACGCCGCCGCCCGCTCGGCGCCGCGCGACCCGACCGCGGCGATCCGCATGCCCGGCTCGGCGGCGATGACCTTGGCCATCGTCTCGGCTATCGACCCGGTTCCGGCGATGCCCCAGCCGAAGTCCCCGCCGCCGTCCGTCGCCGCCATCGGCACCCCTCTTGTCGTTCCTGTGGTCCGTCGGGCCGACCTGGCCGGGCCCGCGGACCGCAATGTACGCGCCGCGCGAGGCGGTCGGGGGAGCGGCCGGGCGGCCGGCAGGTTCGGTCAGGTGACCGGCAGGTTGTAGAGGCGTACCGCGTTGTCCTGCATGACGAGCCGGACGCTGTCGTCGTCGAGCTGGCGCAGCGCGCGGCTCGCGGTGCCGATGCTGTCGGGGAACAGGCAGGTGGGGTGCGGGAAGTCCGTCTCGAAAAGCACGTTGCGCGCGCCCACGCGTTCGATGGTGCGGGCGATGTCGTCGCTCTCGAACCAGAAGCAGGCGTGGACCTGCCGGTCGAAGTACTCCTTGGGGGACAGCGTCAGGTGGTCCATGGAACCCGGGCTCGTCTCGCCGAGCTGGTGGGTGAGGGCTTCCAGGAAGAAGGGGATCCAGCCGATGCCGCTCTCGACGGAGACGATCTGGAGCCGCGGGTGGCGTTCCAGGACGCCCGAGTAGATGAAATTGCCGATGACGCGGGCGTTGCTCAGGTACATCATCGACGAGCCGAGGGCGAGTTTGGCGTCCAGGCCCAGGCTCGGCCAGCCCGCGGTGCCGAGCCAGCCCATCGACTCGTGCGCGGCGCCGATGTGGAAGTTGACCGGCATGCCGAGGTCGGCGCACACCTCCCACAGCGGGTTCCAGTCGGCGTGCGAGAAGTCGGGCAGCCCGGCGTGCTGCGGGTCGCTGGTGGTGTTCACGCCGCGCAGGCCGAGCCCGTGCATGCGCTCGACCTCGCGGACCGACGCGTCGATGTCCCACCAGGGCAGCAGGCCCATGGGGAAGAGCCGGTTGCCGGAGGACTCCTGCATCTCCGCCATGGCGTCGTTGTAGAGGGTCGCGCAGAGCAGCTTGAGCCGGGCGTCCGCGACCTCGCCGAACTTCTGGCCGCCGAAGCCGGCGGTGTTCGGGTAGACGATCTGCGCCCACACGCCGAGTTCGTCCATGAGGGCCAGTCGCTCGGACACGTCGTACGCGGCGGGGCTCACGCGCTCGAACGGCCACGAGATGAAGTCCGTGCCGCGCGAGCGCACGCCGTCGCGGTCGACGACGGCCGAGGCCGTGGCCGGGCCCAGCACCCGGCCGTCGACCACCCACTGCGGGCGGCCGTCGACGGCGGCCACGTGCGGGACGCGGTCGCGGTACGCGCTCGGCGCCCGCGAGGTCCACAGGTCGTGCGGCTCGGTGACATGCGTGTCCGCGTCGACGATCCGCAGGCCGGCGAGCGCGGGGACGTCCGCGGGGCCGGGGACGGCGGAGGGGACTGCGGAAGCGGCGGAGGCGGGCATGGGTCTCCCATCGTGGGGCCGGAACGCGCGGGCTCGTCGGACCGCGGCGTGTCCCGTAGTAAACAGCATGTTTCACTACGGCGGAAGTGCCCTCTCGAAGTGCCCTCTCGGCCACCGCCGCACCGCGTGTCGCGGGCCCGCCCCGGTACGCGCGGCGGGCCGGTAGCGTTCCGGGTATGCCGCGTGATCCCGAGCCCGCCCGTCGCAAACTGCTCGACGCCGCTCTGCTGCTGTTCGCCCGCGACGGCATCGAAGCCGTGAGCATGCGCGAGATCCGCCTCGCCGCGGGCCAGCGGAACTCCGCGGCCACGCAGTACCACTTCGGCTCCAAGGAAGGCATCCTCAAGGCCCTCCTGGACGACGTGCTCCCGCCCGTGGTGGCGCGCCGCCGCGACCTGCTCGCCGCGGCGACCCCCGACGAGCCGCGCACGATCGCCGAGGTCGCCGTCACCCCGCTGGCGGAACTGGCGACCGGCGACGACCGCCAACGCGCGGTGATCCGGTTCCTCTCCCAGCTGGTCGACGACGAGAACCGCTCACTGGCCCGCCTGACCGACCTGCTCGGCGACACGGTCGCGGCCGACGCCACCGCGCTGCTGCGCGCCTGGATCCCCGACGTCCCGCGCGAGGTCATGGACGAGCGCATCCTCGTCGGCCTCACCGGCGTCACCCACGCCTGCGCGTTCTACGCCCGCGGCGTCGACGCCGGGCGGCGGCGCGACCCCGGACTGTTCGCGGACAACCTGGTCGACATGTTCATCGGTGCCATGTCCGCTCCGGTGCGCGCCACCGCCCGCTGACCTCATTCAGTCCGCCACGCCGCCGCTCGCGACCGGGCCGCCCAGCCCGCGGGGAGCAGCGCCCCCAACGTGGCCAGCACCGCTCCCGAGACGGCCAGCACGGCGTACGCGGGTACGCCGTACACCGCCACCATCGAGTCCGGCAGCCGCAGATCCGCCGTCGACGCCATGACCGGCGCGACCAGGTGGTGTAGCGCCACGCCGAGCGGGATGCCCGCGGCACCTCCGACGAGCCCGATTCCGGCCACCGACGTCACGACCATGGCCATGGTCTGACGCGGCGTCATGCCGAGGGACTTCAGGACACCTATCGACTGCGCGCGCTCGCGCGTGTCCAGGGCGACCGTGTTGAGCACCCCAAGGCCCGCGACCCCCGCGATCAGCAGGGTCAGGGTCCCGATCAGGCCGATCAGGATCGGTATCGCCTCGTTCTCCTCGGCGCGCGGCATCGCGATCCCGTTCCCGGAGGCGAACACCCCGGCCTCGGAGATCCCGTTCGCGTACGCCTCCGCGTTCGTCCCCGGCTTGACCTGCACCTCGTACGCGGTGACCGCCGCATCGGGCTTGAGCCGCAACAGCGTGGCGCGGTCGGTGAGCAGCGCCTCCTCGTCGTTGGAGAACGCCTCGCCGACGATCCGCACGGTCACGCGCCGCCCGTCGTGGTCGAGCGCGACCTCGTCCCCCACCCGCAGCGCGGACGTGCGCAGGAAGGACGTCGGCACCACGACCTCCCCCGGCGCCTGGAACCAGCGCCCGGCGACCACCGGGTACCCCAGCCAGGACGAGTCCGTGTCGTACGCCGTCAGCTCCAACGCCCGGGTGCGCCCCGGCACTTCGACCTCCAGCGTGGTGACCGAGGTGAACCGCGCGGTCCCGGCGTCGGCGCGCAGCGTGTCCGCCACCGCCACGGGGTCCGCGGACGGCGGCCGCTCGGCGGTCGGCCCCGGTTGCGCGGGCACGGGTGGCGGTTGGCCCGGTGCGCCCGGACCTCCCGGCGGCCCCTCGTGCAGCCCCCCTCGTTCCCCCGGCATCCCGAGGACGACGGTGACCTGCGACGACCCCTCCCGCGACAGGCCGTCGTCGGCCCGGGTCAGCGTCTGGCCGAGCCCGTACGCGAACGTCACCGCCGTGGTGCCCAGGAGCAGCGCCGCCAGCGTCATGCCGGTGCGCGCCGGACGTGCGAACGGGCTCGCCAGCCCGAGGCCGACCGCCCGCGGGAGGCGGGAGCGGGCCAGCAGCCGGTGCGCCCGGAACCCCCGGCCTGCCCGCGGCGCGCGTCCGACGGCGATCGCCTGGATCGCCGGGATCCGCCCCGCGCGCAGTGCCGGGATCAGCGCCGCCACGCAGACCACCAGGAGCAGGCCGACCGGCACGAGGACGTCCACCCACCAGGGGATCCCGGCCACTTCGGGGACCGCGTACGACTGCTCGGTGTCCGCGAGCAGCGGAACGGCCAGCGCGTGGCCCGCGAACATGCCCGCCACCGCACCGACCAGTGCGGGCAGCAGGACCTGCGCCAGATACACCGCACTGACCTGCCGCGGGGTGAACCCCAGCGTCTTCAGCACCCCGATTCCGCGGTACCCGGCCACCACCGCGCCGCTCACCACGTTCCCGACGATGAGCACCGACATGACCACGCCGAGCACGCTGAACGCGGTGACGAACGGGACCACGAGCGCCGCCGTCCCGGCCGCCTCGCGCCGGGCGTCCAGGTAGGACGTCGACCCGAGCACCGCCCCGGAGGGGAGCGCGGCGCGCACGGCCGCGACACCGTCCGCCACCGCGCCGCTGTCGTCCGCGTCCGAGAAGCGGTAGAGCGCCTGGAACGTCTTGGCGGCGCCCGCGGGTTCGAGTGCGGCGATCTGCTCGGGCACGGTCCACGCGCCGGCCGTGCCGGTGACGGACGCCGCGATGCCGACGATGGTCAGGTCGACCCCGCCGACGCGCAGCTGATCGCCGACCTTCAGCCGCGGCCCCTCGACATCCGCGAGGACGAGCTCGCCCGGCGCGCGGACCCACCGGCCCGACCGGAGCTTGAGCGTGTCGAGCGGACCGTTCGGGTCGGCCCGGCCGACCACGGTCATCGTCCCGCGCGCGACCGAATCGCCGGGGAGGGTGAGCGGCGCACTCGTCGACGGATACGGGCCGCCGACCTCGGCGACCCCGGCCCGGGCGGCGGTCGCGCGGACCTGCTCGGCGGTCGCCTGGCCGGCGTCGACGCTCACCGCCGCGTGCGCGCCGTGCAGCGACGAGAACGCGTGGTCGAACGGCGCCATCGACGCGACCAACAGGCCGAACGCGAGTACCGAGGTCGCCGTCGCGAGCAATGCCACGACGGCGGTCACCACGGTCTGCACCCGGCGCCGTACGACGGCCGCCCAGGCGGCCTTGGCCACCGCGTTCACCGGGACGCCTCCGTTGTGTGCCCGTCCTGCGCGTCGTCCCACAGGGAGTCCTGCGGCCCGCCCGGATCGTGGGGCTGCGGCGTGGCGTCGAGCTTGCCGTCCACGATCCGCACGATGCGGCTCGTGCACGCGCGCGCAAGTTGTACGTCGTGCGTGACCAGCAGCAACGCCTGCCCGTCGCGGTTGAGTTCGGCGAGCAGCTCGGTGATGTGCCGCCCGTTGGCGGTGTCCACGGCACCGGTCGGCTCGTCGGCGAGCAGCAGCGGCGGCCGGTTCATGAGCGCCCGGGCGATGGCGACGCGCTGGCGCTCGCCGCCCGACAACCGCGCGGGGTACGCGTCCGCGTGCCCCGCGATGCCGAGGTAGCCGAGCAGTTCGTCGGCGCGCTTCCGGGCGGCGCGCGGCGAGATGCCGCCCAGGCGTGCGGGCATCAGCACGTTGTCGAGCACCGTCAGGTCGTCGAGCAGGTTGAAGAACTGGAAGATCATGCCGATGTGCCGGCGCCGGAACTTCGCGAGCGCGGTCTCCGACAGGCCGCCGAGACCGACCCCGGCAACCGTGACCCCGCCCTCCGTCGGCCGGTCCAGCCCCGCGATCAGATTGAGCAGCGTGGACTTGCCGCTGCCGGACGGGCCCATGACGGCCACGGCCTCGCGCTCGCCGACGACCAGGTCCACCCGGTCGAGTGCGGCGGGGCCCGTTCCCTCGTACTTCTTCGTCACGGCTTCGAGCCGGATCACGTCTGTCATGGCCCCGGACGCTAGGTTCCGGACCGGTCACCGGGCGTCCGCACGGCGAGCCAACCTGCGGTCGCTCGCGCGGGGGAGGGCGGGCCGGGTAGCTCTCCCGAGGGACCCGGGACGGCTCGCACGCATGATGTACGCGCCGCCCGGAACCGGCGAGAATGCCCAGGTGACGCCCGCCGCACAGCTGACGCCGACCCCCCGCGCCCGGCGGACGCTCCCTCAGAGCGTCCGCCGGGCTGTGGAGTTGCTCCGCCGCCCCGGACCGCTCGGCGGCGACGGCTTCCTCGCCCTCGGGCTGGCGGTCGCCTCGGTCGCCATGCTCACGTACAACCTCCCGTCGGACGATGCCGAGGCCCCGCCCGAGTACCCCAGGTCTGTCTACGAGGACGTCCCCTACCCGCTCCCGCCGCCGCCCTTCGAGTCGGGCCCGGGCGCGTGGACGTTCGCCATGTGCCTGCTGGCCGCGGTCGCGGTCGCGTGGCGGCGTACGAAGCCGATCACGGCGTTCGCCGCGCAGGTCGCCGCCACCCTGGCCGTCGACCCCGACCACATGGAGATCCCCGGCATCGTGACCCTCGCGATCGGCGCGTACTCGGTGGCCGCGCATGTCCCGCGCTTCGCGGTGGCATCGGGGGTGTCCGGCGCGGCGACGCTCGTCCTCATGGCGAAGTTCCCCGACGAGGACAACGGCCCGCCGGGCCTGCTGGTGCTCGCCATCATGGCGTCGATGTTCGTGATCGGCCGCACCATCGGCACCTGGCGTACCCGCGCCGGGGCCTTCCACCGCCGGGCGTTGCGTGCCGAGCGCGAGCGCGAGGTCGCGGTGGCCGACGAACGCGCCCGGATCGCGCGGGAATTGCACGACGTGGTCAGCCACAATGTGAGCGTGATGGTCATCCAGTCCGGCGCGGCCCGCATGGTCCTGCGCTCCGACCCCGACGCGGCGACCGAGGCGCTGCGCGCCGTCGAGGCCAGCGGGCGCGAGACGATGGCCGAACTGCGCCAGATGCTCGACGTGTTGACGGCCCAGGGCGCACCGCCGCCGCAGGGCGATCCGGGGGTGGTGCCGGACGGCGACGCGCTGGGGCCGCCGCTGGCGCCGCAGCCCGACCTGACGCGCCTGCCCGTGCTGCTGGAACGGGTGCGCACTGCGGGCCTCGATGTGCGGCTGCGGACCCAGGGCGAGGCGCGGCCGCTGCCTCCGGGGATAGAGCTCACGGCGTACCGCGTCGTGCAGGAGGCACTCACCAACGCGCTGAAGTACGCGCCGGGGGCGCGCACCGAGGTGACCTTGACGTACCGGCCGGACGCGATGCGCATCGAGGTCGCCGACGACGGGCCGGCCGACGGGCGCCGCCCCGAACCGCTCGGCGCCGGCCGCGGGCTGCTCGGCCTCACGCAGCGCCTCGCGCTGCACGGCGGCGGACTGCGCGCGGGGCACCGGCCGACCGGCGGCTACCGCGTCCAGGCCTCGATCCCGGTGCCGACGCCGTGAGCGCGGCGGGGGCAGGGGCATCGGCAGCCGCGCTGCGGGTCGTGGTGGCCGACGACCAGGCGCTCGTACGCTCCGGGTTCCGCATGATCCTGGCCGCCGACGGCATCGAGGTGGTTGCGGAGGCGGCCGGCGGGGACGAGGCGTGCGCGGCGGTGCGCCGCACCCGGCCGGACGTGGTGCTGATGGACATCCGCATGCCCGGTCTCGACGGGCTGGAGGCCACGCGCCGCATCATGGCCGATCCGTCGCCGGCACTGGACGGGCGGCCGTGCCGCATCATCATCCTGACCACGTTCGACCTCGACCACTACGTCTACGAGGCGCTGAACGCGGGTGCGAGCGGGTTCCTGCTCAAGGACGTGACGCCCGAGCAACTGGTGGCCGCGGTACGCCTGGTCAGCGCGGGCGACGCGCTCCTCGCGCCGACCATCACGCGGCGGCTCGTGGAGCGGTTCGCGAGCCCGGCTCCGGCGGAACGTCCGCCGGGCGGGGACCTGTCGCTGCTCACGCCGCGCGAGCTGGAAGTGCTGCGCCTGCTCGCCCGCGGCATGAGCAACGCGGAACTGGCGGCCGCCCTGACGCTGAGCATCGAGACGGTGAAGACGCACGTCACGCGGATTCTGACGAAGCTTCACCTGCGGGACCGGGTGCAGGCGGTTGTGCTGGCGTACGAGTCCGCACTGGTGACCCCCGGTGCGCCCGGCTCCGCCGACGGGCCGGGGGCGGGGCCCGGCGACCGACCGGGTGGCGTGGCGATCTGACCGCGGGGTGACCGCGGGGCCGCAGCCGGGCTGATCGAGGTCCGCCCCCGGGCCGACCTCCGCCCTCCCGCCCCGCACTGCTCCCGCCCCGAGCCGCCCCGTCCCGCGCTCGGCCCCCACCCCGAGTCGAGCCCGCCGCGCCGAGTCGCCCTGCGCCCGCGCTGCTCCGTGCGCGCCCGGCCCCTCCCGTCTGCGCCCGCGCTTTTCCCGCCGTGCCCGGCTCATCCCCGCGCCCGCGCCGCGCCTCACCCCCGTACTACCCCCACCCCCGTCCCACCTCCGCGTCGCGTCCCGCGCCCGCCCCGCGCTGCTCCGCGCGCCCCCCGTGCGCGTCCGCGCTTTCCCCGCGCTGGGCCGGTTTGTGGTGTTGCGGGAGCAGCCCTTGCCTCTTTGTAAAACATGTTGTTCACTACGGCGCGAAGGAGGTCGCCCATGCTCTCGACCCACTCCGCCGCCGAATCCGATACCAGGACCGAAGCCGGCGAACTTCGCGAGCGCCTGCGGATCTGGCTCGCCGACGAGACGGGAGACCCGCATGTCGCGGTGACCGTCCCGACGCGGACCACCATGGGCTTCTCGCGGGAGAACTGGTTCTTCGACGCCTCGTGGACCGCCGCCGGGGCGCGCCGCGACGCCCGGCTCGTCGCCCGGCGCGACCCGGCGGGCAGCGTCCTGGACAGCGACCGCGCGGTCGAGGCCGCCTTGCTCGCGGCGCTGCACGGCACCCGCGTACCCGTCCCGGCGCTGCATTGGGTGGATCTGAGCGGAGCGCGCGCCGGCCGCCCGACCCTCGTGATGGACCGCATGCCCGGCGACTGCCGGCCGTTCGTCCTCGCCGGACCGCTGCCCGAGGACGAACGCGTCGCTCTCGCCGGTCGGTTCTGCGACGAACTGGCGGCGATCCACGGGCTCGACGTCACGGCAACGGGTGTTGCGGACGTATTGCCCGATCCCGGCCGGGGCGCCGCGCACGCGGCGGTCGACCACTGGGAGGCCGAGCTGCGCAAGGCGCAGTTGGGGCCGGAGCCGGAACTCGAGTACGTACTGGCGTGGTTGCGTACCACCGCACCGGCCAACGCCGGGCCGACCACCCTCGTGCACGGCGACTTCAAGCCCGGCAACCTGCTGATCCGCGACGGCCGGGTCACCGCGGTCCTGGACTGGGAGACGGCCCATCTCGGCGACCCGCTCGAAGACGTCGGCTGGGTCACCAACCCGCTGCGGGCCCGCGAACACCTGGTCCCGGGGTGCTGGGAGCGCGAGGATTTCATCGCCGGATGGGAGCGCCGCACCGGCCGCGCCGCGGACCGTGCCGCCGTCCGCTGGTGGAACGTCCTGGCCAACCTCAAGCTCACGGTGCTGGTCCTGGCGGGGCAGAAGGCGCTCCTCGACGGCCGCTACGACCGCATCACGCAGACGCCCGTGACCCTGACACGGCTGCTGTTCGAGCTGATCCGGACCCATGAGCACGAGAGCGGGGGATCCGCATGAGGCCCACACCCACCGAGCAACTCGCCGCGGCCCGCCGGATCCTCGGGGACCTCGTCGCTCCGCACGTCGCGGGGGAGTACCCGGCCGCGCTGCTGGCGGGCGTGATCGACGCGCTCGGCGTCCTGGAGCGCGGGTGGGAGGACGTCCCGGGGTTCCTGGTACGCGACACCGCACGGCTGCGCGACCTGCTCGCCGGGCACGCCAGTGACGACGCCGAACTCGCGGCCGACATCGCGGGGTTCCTGGCGGTCCCGGCTCCGGACGCCACTGACCTGCGGGTGCTCTCCGCCCACCTCGAGCGCGGACGCGGACTGCTGGTACGCGCGGTTCCGGCGCTCGCCGCATCGGACGGCGCTCTGCACCGCTACTTCGACGACCACATCAGGGAGTTCCCGCTGCGGCCCGCACCCCGCGTCCCGGCCGCCGCACCGAAGAACTCCGAACCGCAGAACACCGCATCGCCGAACACCGCACCCGACGCGAAGGGTTCCCGATCGTGCTGACCCCCATGGACGACTCGCACTGGCACCAGACCTCGTCCACGTTCGATCATGTCGCCACCAGCGATCCGCGCTTCTTCGACCGCGTGTGGTTCGCCGCGTCCTCGCGCGACGGTACCGCGACCATCCACGTCACGCTCGGCGTGTACCAGAACATGAACGTCGTGGACGCCGGGTGCATCGTCATCGTCGACGGCGTCCAGCACAACGTGCGTGTATCGCGGGAGCTGCGGCCGGAGTTCACCACGGTGTGCGGCCCGCTCGGCATCGAGGTGGTCGAACCCCTGCACCGCGCACGGATCACGATCGAGCCGGGCGAGCACGGCATCGCCGGTGAGCTGACCTGGACGTCGGTGGTCCCGCCGCACGAAGAGCCGCAGCACTTCCGCCGGGTGCGCGGGCGAGTTGTCGAGGACTACGCGCGCTTCGACCAGATCGGGGTGTGCGACGGCTGGATCGAGGTCGCGGGCACGCGGGTCGAGGTGGCGGACTGGTGGTCGTGCCGCGACCACTCGTGGGGCGTACGTGAACGCGTCGGGATCCCCGAGCCGGTCACCGGCACCGACGCGCCGCGCGCCGGCGGGCTGTTCGCGTTCCTCTTCTACTCCACGGACACCCACGCCGGGCACGCGCAGGTGGCCCGGGGCGGAATGGAGTACTCGTCGGCGGGCACCACGGACCGCAAGAACGGGGTCGTCGTCGACGGCATCCCGGTCACCGGCATCTCCGCGGTCTTCTCCGACGAGGAGCGGCCGCGCCGCATGACGCACGTCTCGCTCACTCTCGACACCCCCGGCGGCCCGACGCGGGTCGACCTAGAGGCGGACCGTCCGGCGGTGGCCATGACCGGGCTCGGGTACGGCGGTTACCGCGACGGCCTCGGCCTGGGCGCGTACCGCGGGCCGTCGCACATCGAGTACGACCGCTGGGACGTCGGCCACCCGGCCGTCGTCGGCCTCCCCGACGGCAGCACGGTCCGCCCGAACCACCGCATCCAGCCGGTCCGCGTCACCCAGCACAATCCGGACGGCAGCACGGCACATGGGCAAGGAAGCCTGACGTTCGTCGCAGAAGGGGACCTCAAGGCGTTGGGTATCACTGAGTAGATGCGGCTGCGGAGAGCGCTCCTCAGACGCGGTCGACGGGCGGGACCCCGGGCCGGTGCCGGAACGTCATCGGCGGCCGCGCCTGAGTGAGGCCAGGCATCGGCGGCAAATCTCCCCGGCGGCGTGGTCGTCGCTGACGGAGGCGATCAAGGGCTGACGCGCCTACCCGCCGTGCGACTGCGACCCTCGCTCTGTTGGGCGGGGTCGCAACTGTGCGCGGGGGCACGGAAGTTGCCTTGGACGCCGCGATCCGTCAAGGGCGTGGGCCAACCGGTACAGAGCCGTCCCCTTTCCGTACGCCTCCGTATGCCAGCCGTTCACACAACATCCCCGCCGAATCCAGCAGACGGCCTTATCGTCCGGATCACCGCATCCACGACGTTCGGAATGAGGACGCCATGCCGCAGGGTCAGCCGCTGGGACAAGCATCGGGGCAATCCGCAGAGAGCCCCTTCATCGCGGACCCCGACGACACGGCGTCGAACCCGTCGGAGAACCGTTCCTTCGCGGAGGTCGTCGCGTCGCGGCGTACCGTGCTGCGCGGCTCGACGGTCGCCGCGGCCGGGTTCCTCGCCGGGGCCGGGGTGCTGGGCAGTGCGGGTGCCGCCGCGGCCTCGTCCGACGACTGGGGCGGCAATGGCGGCCACGGCCACGGGCACCCGGGCGGGCGGCGCCTGCTCGGCTTCGCGGCCGTCGCGCCGTCCACCGCGGACAACTTCGTCGTGCCGCCCGGCTACACCGCCGACGTGCTCATCCCCTGGGGTACGCCGCTGCGCTCGCGCGGACCGGCGTGGCGCAAGGACGGCTCGAACTCGGCGGCCGACCAGGCCCAGCAGGTCGGCATGAACCACGACGGCATGCACTACTTCCCGATCGGCCGCGGTCGCGAGTGCGACCGCCGCGGCGTGCTCGTGCTCAACCACGAATACGTCGACCAGGCACTGCTGTTCCCCGACGGTCCCGCGGTCATGACCAAGGAGAAGGTGGACAAGGCGCTCGCGGGCCACGGCGTCACGGTGATCGAGGTCGCCGAGGAGCGCGGCCGCTGGAAGGCCGTCGACTCGCGGCTCAACCGCCGCGTGACCGGTGCGACGCCGGTCCGCTTCTCCGGCCCGGTCGGCGACCGGCACCCGGCGCTGGCCGCGCAGGGCCCGGCGCTCGGCACGCTGAACAACTGCAGCAACGGGTACACGCCGTGGGGCACGTACCTGGCCTGCGAGGAGAACTGGAACAGCTACTTCGGCACCACCGACGCGACGTGGCAGGTCACCCCCGAGCAGGCGCGGTACGGCGTCGACCGGGCCGGCTTCGGCTACAACTGGCACCTCGCCGACCCGCGTTTCGACGTGGCCGTCAACCCGAAGGAGCTGAACCGCTTCGGATGGGTGGTCGAGATCGACCCGTTCGACGGTCGCTCGACCCCCGTGAAGCGCACCGCCCTGGGCCGTCTGAAGCACGAGGGCGCGACCGTCACCGAGTCGCGCGGGCGCATCGTCGTCTACACCGGCGACGACCAGGACAAGGAGTACGTCTACAAGTTCGTCGGCAGCGAGTCGTGGCGCTCGCTGCGCGCGCGGGGCAAGAGCCCGCTGGACCACGGCACGCTGTACGTCGGCAAGTTTGAGGCCGACGGCACCGGCAAGTGGCTGCCGCTCGTCTTCGGCAGCGGCCCGCTGACGGCCGCGAACGGGTGGGCCGACCAGGCGGACGTGCTGCTGCGCACCCGCCAGGCCGCGGACGCGGTCGGCGCGACGCCGCTGGACCGGCCCGAGTGGGTCGCCGTGCACCCGCGCAGCAAGGACGTGTTCCTCACGCTGACGAACGGCAGCGGCGGGGGACCGGTCGGGCCGCGTACGCCCAACCCGTACGGCCAGATCGTGCGCTGGCGCGAGGACCGCGGGGACAGCGCGGCGCTGACGTTCCGGTGGGACATCTTCCTGCTCGCCGGCGACCCCAAGTACGACCCCGCCGTGAAGCTCCCGGAGGCGCAGATCTTCGGCTCGCCGGACGGCCTCGCGGTCGACGACGACGGCCGCCTGTGGATCCAGACCGACATCTCGAACTCGGTGCAGAACCGGGCCGACCGGGGCCACGACCGCATCGGCAACAACCAGATGCTGGCCTCCGACCCCGCGACCGGTGAGGTGCGCCGCTTCCTGACCGGCCCGCGCGGCTGCGAGATCACCGGCGTCACGTTCACCCCGGACCACCGCACGATGTTCGTGAACGTGCAGCACCCCGGTGAGTCCACGTCGTTCTGGGGCACGCCGACGCCGGCGAACCCGCGCGCGGTCAGCAACTGGCCCGACTTCGACCCGGCCGGGCGTCCGCGCTCGGCGACGGTCGTGATCCGCAAGCGCGACGGGGGCGTCATCGGGACCTGACGACCGCTCAGCCCGCTGCCGTGCGCTGCCGCCCGCAGCCCGCCGCCCGCCGCCGACCGGGACAACTCCGGTCGGCGGCGGGCGGATCACGTCGTGTGACGTACCGTCACGGGGCCAGGCCGGAAAGCGGCAGCAGCAGCGCCTCGGCGTCGGCCGCCTCGCGCATCGTCTGGTCGAAGCGCAGCACGTTCGTCCCGATGGCGGCGAGGTAGTCGGGGCCGAGCAGCATCACGATGCCGGTGTCCGTGTGCGCGAGCACGCACGGTGTGCGGCCTTTGCTGGCCGCGACCACCGCCTCGTCCCGCTCGTTCAGATGCACGACGTCGAACGGCACGCCGAGCGTCGCCAACAGCGCGTCCCAGTCCGGTCTGCGGCGACGGCCTGTGTGGGTGAGGTCGCTCAGCGCACAATGCGCGGTGCCGCGCGCCTTGCCTATGGCGTACGCAAGTTCCCCGCGGAATCCGCCGTCCGCGTCGCAGACACCGGTCAGCCGCCGTACTGTCCGTGCTCCTGCCATGGATCCAGTGTGCGCCCACCGCACAATGCCGCACGTCACACGCGTTCTGGGACCCCGCTGTCCTCATTTCTCCAGGTGTGCGCCCACGTCGCCCCGGTCCACGCTCGGCACTCCTTCCGCGGCGGCCACCGGCCGCGAGGGCCGGGCGCGCGGCACGCTGGCGATCGCGAGCACCGCGGCCGTGGCGCCTGCCGTCGCGAGCAGCGCGAACATGTGCGGGTAGCCGCCGAGCGGTCCGGCGAGCGCGGCGCCGGCCCACGGGGCGATCGCCGAGGCGGCCATGGCGGGGGCGGAGAGGATGCCGGAGAGCGTTCCGTACGACGACGCGCCCCAGCGCTCGGTGATCGCCGTCGCGTTCAGGAGCGTCCCGACGCCGCGCGCGGTCCCGGCCAGGATCGCCAGCGCGACGAGCAGCCACACCGGTCCCGGGACGAAGGCCAGGAGGGCGGTGGTCGCGGCGGTGGCGGTCAGCACGCCGACGGTGCGGGTGCGCACGCTGGTACGGCGGGCGAAGGCGGCGTACCCGATGCGTCCGACGACCTGCCCCGCGCCGCCGAGGCCGAGCGCCCACGCCGCGACCGTGGTGCTGGCGCCGCGCTCGTCGAGCAGCGGGACGATGTTGACGACGCCCGCGTACATCCCGAACGAGCCGAGTGTCATCGCCGTGACGAGCATGATGAAGGGGCGGCTGCGGACGATCGAGCGCACGTCGTCCGGGACTTCCGCGGAGCGCTTGGCCGACGGGGCGTCGGGCCAGGGCCTGCGCAGCACGATCGCGTGCAGGGGGATGGTCACGACGGCCAGCACCACGGCGAGGACGACGTACACCCCGCGCCACGACAACCAGTGCGACAACGCGACCGTGATCGGCGCGAACACCGTGCTGGCCAGGCCCGCGACGAGGGTGACGGTGGTGAGCGCGGCAAGGTGCTTGGGCCCGTACCAGCGTGTCAGCGCCGCGAACGCCGGCTGGTAGAGGATCGCCGACATCGCGACCCCGGCGAGCACCCACCCGGCGGTGAACCACAGCAGGTTCGGCGCCCACGCGACGACGAGCACCGCCAGCGACGCGACGACCGACCCCGCCGTCATCAGCAGATGCGGACCGCGCCGGTCGAGCATCCGCCCCACCGGTATGCCGACGATCCCGGACACCGCGAGCGCGACCGAGAACGCCGCGGTCGCGGCCGAGGTGGACCACCCGGTGTCCTCGGTGATCGCGGGCGCGAGCACCGGGAACGCGTAGTAGAGGATGCCCCAACTGGTGATCTCCGTGACGCACAACGCCACCAACACCGCCCGAAGCCCGACCCCGCCCTCGCGCCCCACCCCGCCAAAGATCATCCCGACAAGCTAGCGCCGACCCCGAAAAGAACCACCCCCCACCCACAGGTCGTCCGCTACCGTCGCGCAGCAGGCACATGGCCAAGGGGCGAATCGTGGACAACGTCAGTGCGTACTGGGATCCGCTGCCGACCGCACGCCGCATGATGCGGCCCCCGGCCCCGGCTACGCGGCCGTTGTTCGGGGGTGTGTGGGAGGAACGCAACTGGCTGAACGTACCGGGGCCGTTCTACGGGGCCACGACGGACAACTGCACCACGGGACGGGGAGTGGCACCGGAACTCGTCGGCTACAACCAGAGTCTGCGGGAGTTCGTGTTCCGCCAACCCCGGTCCGAGGACGAGGTCGACGCCATCCTCCAGGCGGCGGACGAGGACCCGTTCGGCGGTTATGGATGCGACGGCGACGACCGTTGGACGGTCGAGACGGTGCGCGCTTGGTGGGCCGACCGCGCGCGTGTACGCGAATGGGCGCGAGCCCAGAGCGTCGAGTGGTTGCCGCTCACCGACGAGCCCGGCCCAGAGGGCGCCCCGGCAGTTGACGCCTATACCGCTCGTCTCTACGGCGACGCCGCCGCGGGATTGCGTGACTACGTCGCCTACATCGACGGCGAACTCGGGCGGCATCTGCGCGGCTATCTGTTCTGGCTCGACCAGCGCCGCGAACCGCGGCCCGGCGAAGCGCTGCCGCACCTCTGAAGCCCGGGGGCTACGCGGGTTGGGCGGGGTCTGGGGCTTCTGCTGCTCTGGCTAGGTTGGCGAGGGACATTTGGGTGCCGAGTTCGTTGTCGGCGGCGGGGATGGTGTCGGGGATGCCCTCGTGGCGGATGCGTACTTCGGTGCCGCCGGGGACTTCGGTGAGGGTGGTGGTGAGCGTCATCGTGCCCTGGAGGGCGGCGTCGTCGGTCTCGAACTCGATTTCCTCGGCGATGAGTTCGTCGGGGACGAGGCGGGTGAAGCGGCCGTGGTACGTGTCGGTGCGGTCGCTGGTCTTGCCGACGCCGTCGGGGGCTTCGTAGGTGAGGGAGATGCGGAACCGGCCGCCTTCGCGGGGCTCGAACTCGTGGACGTGGCCGCGCATGTCGTCCGGCACGCGCCACTTGGCGACCGCGTCCGGGTCGAGGAGGGTGCGGTAGACGGTGGCACGGGACGCTTTGACGTGCCGGGAGACCTCGGTCGTGTACACCATCCGGCCAACGTAACCCGCGGTCCGGACACGGGGGCGGAGGCAAAGCCGGGACGGACGCGGACGCGCGCCTTCGCGGCGAGGGCGAAGGCGCGCGTCGGGTGCGGCGGAACCGGCTGCGGTCGGCGCCGTCCACGCGGGTGTTCAGCCAGCCCTTGACCAGCGCCGAGTTGATGGTCAGCAGGGCCGTCGCCATGCCGGCCGGCATCGCGACGAGGCCCGCGACATCGACGCCCGCGGTGCCCCAGTAGCGGGACGCGGCTCAGCGCCTGGTCCGGCTCAGCGCTTGGTGCGGGTCAGTGCGGCGTCGAGGATTTCGGCGGCCGTGTCGATCTCGTCGTCGCTCACCGTCAGGGGCGGCGCGATCCGCATGCACGCGCTCATCGGGCCCGACTGGCTGCGCACGATGTTCATGCACAGTCCGGCCTGCTCGCATGCGGCCGTTACGGCGTCGCCGAACTGCGAGGCGGGTTCCCGGGTGTCCCGGTCGGCGACGAACTCGACGCCCCACAGCAGCCCGAGGCCGCGTACGTCGCCGATCGCCTCGTGGCGCTTCTGCAACTCGCGGAGATGGCCGCCGAGTCGCTCGCCCCGCTCGCGGGCCTTCGCCACCAGGTCCTCGTCCCGCACGACGTCGAGGACCGCGAGCCCGGCCGCCGCCGGGAGCGGGTCGGACTGGTGGGACGTGAAGTAGAACATGCCCTTGTCGTACGCCGCCTGCTCGATCTCCGCCGTCGTCACCACCGCACTGATTGGCAGGCCGCCGCCCAGCGATTTCGACAGCGTCACGAACTCCGGCTGGAAGTCGAAGAGTTCGAATCCGAACATGGCCCCGAGGCGGCCGAAGCCGGTCTGCGCCTCGTCCAGGACCACCGGCATGCCGCGCTCCCGGGCCAGCCCCGCGAGCCGGGCGAAGTAGCCGGGCGGAGGCACGATCACGCCGCCCGCCGACAGCACCGGTTCGGCGATGACGGCGGCCGGGGCGCCGGTGGTCTGCTCGTCGAACTGCTCGAACCCGACCTCCAGGCAGGTGGTGTCGCAGGTGTCGGAGCAGTGCCGGATCGGACAGCGGTAGGCGTACGGTGCGGGCAGCGCGAACGCCCCTGGTGCCAAAGGCCCGTGGCCGCGCCGGGCGGCCGCGTACGTGACCGCCTGCGAGCCCATGGTCATGCCGTGCCAACTGCGCGTCAGCCCCAGCACCTCGAAGCCGCCGGTGGCGAGCTTGGCCATGCGCAGCGCGGCCTCGTTCGCCTCGCCGCCCGTGCTCAGCAGCATGACCCGGTCCAGGCCCTCCGGCATGAGCCCCACCAGCGTCTCGGCGAGGTCCAGGACCGGGGTGGACAGCATGCGGGAGTTCAGGTGCACGGTCTCCCGCAGCGAGCGCTCGATCGCCTGGGTGACGTGCGGGTGCGAGTGACCGACGGTCGCGCAGAGCTGACCCGAAGTGAAGTCCAGGACGCGGCGTCCGTCGGCCGTCTCCAGCCACGAGCCGGACGCGCGCGTGATCACCTCGGGCCAGAAGGCGCCGGCGTAACGGATCATCAGTTCCGCGCGTGGGTCCATGACTTGGCTCCTCGGTATCGGGCGGGTGCCGAGCGGGTGTTGGGCGGGTGCCGGACGGGTGTCGGGTCGCGGCGGTCGCCCGCCGCTCCGCGTGCCGCCCTGCCGACGATGCTCCCCGTCCGAATCCGTCGGATCCAGCGCATCTTTTCGACGGATTCACCTGGCAGTATTCGCACGATGATGGACCTGCACCGGTTGCGCCTGCTGAGCGAACTGCGCCGGCGCGGCACCGTCGCCGCGGTGGCGCGGGCGCTCGCGTACAGTCCCTCGACCGTTTCGCACCAGTTGGCGGCCTTGCAGCGCGAGGCGGGCACGGAGCTGTTCCGGCGGGAGGGGCGGCTGCTGCGCCTGACCTCGGCGGCGTACGTGCTCGCCGACCACGCCGACGCCCTCCTCGCCCGCATGGAGCAGGCGGAGGCCGAAGTCGCCGCCACCGCGGGCCGGGTGGCCGGTGTCGTACGCGTGGCCTGCTTCCCGACGGCGGTCAGCCTGGTCGGCCCGGCCCTCGCGCATCTCGCCGAACGGCACCCCGCCGTGCGCGTCGAGACGACCGTCACCGAACCGCACATCGCCCTCGACATGGTCGAGAGCCGCAGCTGCGACCTGGCGATATGCGACGAGTTCGACGCGGATCCGCGGCCCCGCATCCCCGGCCTGCACTTCGCGGAGCTGGACCCGGACCACATCTGGCTCGTCGTGCCCCGCGACCACCCGCAGGCCGGCGCGCCCGCCGCCCGCATCGGCGAACTGGCCGACGAGATATGGGCATGCGGCCCCGTCGAGACGAGCCACGGCCGCATCGTCGCCGAGGTGTGCCGGGAGCGCGGCGGCTTCGCGCCGGACATCCGGCACCGGACGTCCGACGCGCAGGCACTGCTGTTCCTGGTCGGCGCGGGGCAGGCCGTCACGCTGCTGCCCGACCTGGCGCGCCCGGAGCAGGCCCCGGAGGTGGCGGCGGTGCCGATCGAGGGCCCGCCGGTCGTGCGGCGCATCCTGGCGGTCGTACGCGACACGGCGCTCCGCGACCCGGCGGTGAGTGCGGTACGCGCCGCCCTGCGTCCGGCCCGGCGCCCGACGCCGGCCTGAGCCGGCCGACGTACCCGCCTACCCGCCTACCTACCTACGTCCCGGGATTACCTATACGCGACCGATTCCCCGTCCTCGCGGCGCTCGTAGCGTTCTGGTCACGGAACACGAACCGCACCCAGAGCGGTAAATGCCAACGAAAAGGACGTGGTGACCATGTCGACCAACGTGATCGGCGCGACCATCGGCGGGCTCCGGACCTACCGCGCGGACCGGCAGGGCTTCCTGCGCTCGGTCCTCTACCTGGACGCGGTCGTCACGGGTGCCAACGGTGTCGCGTACCTTGCGCTCGCCCAGGTGCTGGACTCCTTCCTCGGCATCGAGGCGGCGGTCCTCCACGGCATCGGCGCGTTCCTCACGCTCTACGCGATTGGTGTCGCGCTCGTGGCCCGGAAGCCGGCGGTCAGCCGCCCCGCGGTCGTCGTGATCGCCCTGCTCAACGCGGCCTGGGCCATCGGCAGCATCACCCTCGCGGCGACCGACACCCTGACGATGACCACCGTCGGTACGACCTGGGCCATCATGCAGGCCGCGGTGGTGGCGCTGTTCGCCGACCTCCAACTGCTCGGCCTGCGCACCAAGGGCACGCGCGACTGACCGGCACCGCCCCTCCGCGCCGGGCCCGGTCTCAGTGCGCCATCGCGCGCGGCTGGGACGGGTCCGGCTTGCCCGCCGGGAGCAGCAGTGGTCCGGTCACCGCGACCACGGCGGCGATGACCGCGGCGGCGGTGAACGCGTCGCCGAACCCGCCCGTTCCGGCCGACGGTCCGCCGCCCTCCAGGCTCGCCCCGGCGATCGTCGCGAACACCGCGACGCCGAGCGCCGCCCCGAGTTCGTGCGCGGTGCCGACCAACCCGGATGCGGTGCCCGTCTCCCGGTGGTCGAGCCCCGTCATGGCCGCCGTGGTCGCGCACACGAACCCGGCGCCCAAGCCGAGCGACAGCAGCGCGAACCCGGGGACGAGGCCCGTCCAGACCCCGCTTTCCGTGGACAGCCCAGTGAGCAGGCCGGCGCCGACGGCGGCGACCGCGAACGCGGCGGAGCCGACCGTACGCCAGCCGAACCGTCCCACCGCGACGCCGCCCATGTGGGCGCCGATCGTCACGGCCACGGCCACCGGCAGGAACGCCAGCCCGGTCCGGAGCGCCGAGTAGTCCGCGACATGTTGCAGGTAGAACGAGCACAGGAAGAACCCCGAGATCAGCAGCCCGGACGCCGCCAGCATCACGACACTCCCGCCCCACAAGTTGCGTCGGGCGAGAACTTCCAGGTGCACCAGCGGGTTTCGGGCGCGTCGTTCCACCGCGACGAAGACGGCCGTACAGACAACGGCGGCGGCAAGAGGTGCCAGCGCGGACGGCGCGTCGAAGCCGTGGTCGCGCGCCCGTACCAGGCCGTAGATGAGCAGCGCGGGTGCTGCCGTCAGGGCCAGCGCCCCGGGCAGGTCCAGCGGTACGCGCTCGCGCGAGGGGCCCACGTGCGACGCCGCACCGCCGACCAGCATCGGCACCCCGACCAGCGCGACCAGCCCGGCCGGCACGTTGACGAAGAAGATCCACTCCCAGCCCGGCCCGGACACGAACACCCCGCCGAGCAGTACGCCCACCGCCGACCCCGCACCGCCGACGGCCGCCCACACCCCCAACGCCTTGGTACGCGCCGGGCCGTGGAACAGCGTCGTGATCAGCGCCATCGCCGCGGGGGACAGGAGCGCCGCGCCCACGCCCTGTGCGGACCGCGCCGCTATGAGCACCCCGCCGTCGGAGGCGAGGCCCGACGCCACGGACGCCGCGGTGAACACCCCGAGTCCGATCAGGAACATGCGCAACTTGCCCACCGCGTCGGACAGTCGGCCGCCGAGCAGCAGGAGGCTCCCGAAGAAGAGCGTGTACGCGGTGACCACCCACGTCAACGCCGAACCGTCCAGGTCGAGTTCGTCGCCGATGGTGGGAAGGGCGACGTTCACGACGGTCACGTCGGCGACCAGCATGAACTGGGCGAGGCACAGCAGGACGAGGAGGCGTCCCCGGTGCGGGAGGTCTGGGGGATTCAGCGGCGGCTCGTGGTGTTGGTGGGCGCCGTGGTTCCCGGGTGGGCCGTGCTCATGGCGCGCGGCAGGCGGGACATGCGAGTTCGGTTCAGAATGCACCGCGATGTCTCCCTAAACTTAACAGCAGTGTTAGGGATAACGTAGACGGAGTTCCGGTCGAATGTGAACACCTCTGTTAAGTTTGTTCCAGGCAGGGCAAGCATGCGGAGGCGCGACGAGGAGGCGGCAGTGGCAGGACGGTCCGCAGCGCGGCCGGCGGGACAGCCGCCGGAGGACACCGCACCGGAGCGACCCCGGCGACGCGACGCGGAGCGCAACGCCGCCGCAATCGTCGAGGCCGGCCTGACCTGCCTGCTGGCCGACCCGCAGGCAGGGATGGCGGCCATCGCGCGGGCCGCGGGCGTCAGCCGCGTCACGCTCTACGCGCACTTCCCCACGCGCGAAAGCCTGTTGGAGGCCGCACTCGACCGATCCGTCACGGAAGCGGTCGTCGCGGCGGCCGGTACGACCGACAGCGGCCCCGCCGACGAAGCGCTCGCGGGGCTCATCCGCTCGTCATGGCAGGTCCTCGACCGCCATTCGTCCCTGTTCACCGCGGTGTCGGCGTCGCTGACGCCCGATCAAATGCGGGACCGCCACGAGCGGATCCTCGCGCCGGTCCACCAACTCGTGCTGCGGGGACGGCGCGACGGGGTCTTCCGCGACGATGTGCCGGCGACCTGGCTGGTGACCGTCCTCTACAGCCTGGTGCACGCCGCGGCGGCGGAAATGCAGGCGGGGCGGCTGACTTCGGAGCAGGCACCCGACCTGCTCGTCACGACCATCCTCGGCACCTGGCGGCGGGAACCGGCGTAGCGCGGCCGGTACGCGACAGGTGCGCCCGACACGCGTACAAAAGCAGGCGCCCGGGCCGGTCCGTCGGGACCGACCCGGGCGCCGCAGTCACTTCTCCCTGCTGCGAACCGTCAGAACTGCCGGCACTGGCAGAGCTGCCAGCGCTGCCAGAACCGTCAGGCGCGGACGTCGAACCGGTCGAGGTCCATCACCTTGGCCCACGCCGCGACGAAGTCCTTCACGAACTTCTCCTTCGCGTCGTCGCTCGCGTAGACCTCGGCCAGCGCCCGCAGTTCGGAGTTCGACCCGAAGATGAGGTCGGTCCGGCTCGCGGTCCACCTGACCTCGCCCGAGGCGTCGCGGCCCTCGAAGGAGTTCGCGTCCTCGGACTCCGGCGTCCACGTCGTCCCCAGGTCGAGCAGGTTGACGAAGAAGTCGTTGGTGAGCGCACCCGGGGTCGCGGTGAACACGCCCTGCTGCGACTGCTGGTGGTTCGCCCCGAGCACCCGCAGACCGCCCACGAGGACCGTCAGCTCGGGGGCGCTCAGCGTCAGCAGGTTCGCCCGGTCGAGCAGCAGGTACTCGGCCGGCAGCCGGTTGCCCTTGCCGAGGTAGTTGCGGAACCCGTCCGCGGTCGGCTCCAGTGCGGCGAACGACTCGACGTCCGTCTCGTCCTGCGTCGCGTCGACGCGGCCCGGCGTGAACGGCACCTCGACCTCGAGGCCGCCGTCCTTGGCCGCCTTCTCGACCGCCGCCGCGCCCGCGAGCACGACGACGTCCGCGAACGAGACCTTCTTGCCGTTGCTCTGCGCCGCGTTGAACGCGTCCTGGACGCCCTCGAGGGTGCGCAGCACCGTGGCGAGCTGGTCCGGGTCGTTGACCTCCCAGTCACGCTGCGGCTCCAGGCGGACGCGCCCGCCGTTCGCACCGCCGCGCATGTCACTGCCGCGGTACGTCGACGCCGACGCCCACGCCGCCGAGACGAGCTGCGGCACCGACAGGCCCGAGGCGAGGATCTTCGCCTTGAGCGCCGCGGCGTCCGCGGCGTCGATCGCGTCGTGGTCGGCGGCCGGCAGCGGGTCCTGCCACAGCAGCGTCTCGCTCGGGACCTCCGGGCCGAGGTAGCGCACGATCGGGCCCATGTCGCGGTGCGTCAGCTTGTACCAGGCGCGCGCGAACGCGTCCGCGAACTCGGCGGGGTTCGCGTGGAAGCGTCGCGAGATCTGCTCGTACGCCGGGTCGAAGCGCAGCGACAGGTCCGTCGTGAGCATCGTCGGGGCGTGCGTCTTGGACGCGTCGTGCGGGTCGGGGACGGTGCCCGCGCCGCCGCCCTCCTTCGGCCGCCACTGGTTCGCCCCGGCCGGGCTCTGGAACAGCTCCCACTCGTACCCGAAGAGGATGTCGAAGAAGGTGTTGTCCCAGGTGATCGGGGTGTTGGTCCAGATGCCCTCGAGGCCGCTGGTGATGGCGTCGCCGCCCACGCCGCTGCCGTGGCTGCTCTTCCAGCCGAAGCCCTGCTGCTCGATGGGCGCGGCCTCCGGGTCCGGCCCGACGCTCTCGGCCGGTCCCGCGCCGTGCGTCTTGCCGAACGTGTGGCCGCCCGCGATCAGCGCGACCGTCTCCTCGTCGTTCATCGCCATGCGGTGGAACGTCTCGCGGATGTCGCGGGCCGCCGCGATCGGGTCGGGGTTGCCGTTCGGCCCCTCCGGGTTGACGTAGATGAGGCCCATCTGCACCGCGCCGAGCGGGTTCTCCAGCTCGCGGTCGCCGGTGTAGCGCTCGTCGTCGAGCCAGACCGACTCGGGGCCCCAGTAGACGTCCTCCTCCGACTCCCAGACGTCCTCGCGGCCGCCGCCGAAGCCGAAGGTCTGGAAGCCCATGGTCTCCAGCGCGACGTTGCCGGTGAGGATCATGAGGTCGGCCCACGACAGGCTCTGCCCGTACTTCTTCTTCACCGGCCACAGCAGGCGGCGGGCCTTGTCGAGGTTGCCGTTGTCCGGCCAGCTGTTGAGCGGCGCGAACCGCTGCTGGCCGGCCCCGCCGCCGCCGCGGCCGTCGCTGATGCGGTACGTGCCGGCGCTGTGCCACGCCATCCGGATCATGAACGGGCCGTAGTGGCCGAAGTCCGCCGGCCACCAGTCCTGCGAGGTGGTCAGCACCTCGGCGATGTCCCGCTTCACGGCGGCCAGGTCGAGCGTGTTGAACGCCTTGGCGTAGTCGAACTCCTCGCCCAGCGGGTTCGCCACGGCGGGGTTCTTCGCGAGGATCTTCAGGTTCAGCCGCTCCGGCCACCACTGGCTGTTGCCGCCACCCTGCGTCGGGTGCGCGGCGCGCCCGTGTGCGACCGGGCAGCCTCCTCCGCCCTCCGTTTTCGCGTCTGTGACGATTGCGTCGTGGTTCTCGGACATCGGAAGTCCCTCCGGGCTAGGCGGATCACGCTGCACAGGTACTGCGTGCCATTGCACATTCGAGGCCCAGGCTCCAGTCGCGGAAGCCCGCGTCCTCTCCGATCGAGAAGCTGTGGTCGGCCGGCGCGGTCGGGCCGGGCGGCCCGACGTGCGGACGGCGGACGTAGCCGCCGGTCCCGCCGATCCGGTGCGCGACGCGGTGCGAACGCCCCGCGGCGCCGGGCGGTGGAAGGCGCGTACCAGTCACCCCGAGACCGGCGCCACGCGGTTGGCGGGCGGCGGCTGGGGCCTGGATCGCGCTCATAGCCCAAGCTAACTTCGCAGAGACGAACGATTCAAGGCTACTAACGACTCAAGTATGAGTGTCGCGCCCAGGCGATGTTTTGCCCCGAAATGCCAAGGACCTCTCCCGGGCCGCCGCCGATCGGTCCCCGCGCCGACCTCGCGCCGACCTCGCGCCGACCCCGCGCCCGCCCCGGTCGGTACTTGTGAGGGCTTGTGAAGGGCTCCGAAGCGTCCGGACGACAGAAGGAGAGGCCGCGGGCAAACGCAGTCGGCGACCCCCGCCGCGGGCGGGGGTCGCCGGTCCGATCTCTGCTCCCTACAGCGCGCCTCAACGGCGCGCGTCTCTACAGCGCGCGGCGGGCGGCGCCTATGGCGTGCGGGTCCCAGCCCGGGCGGGGGACCGAGTCGAGCAGGAGGCGGGTGTACGGGTGGCTCGGCCGCGCCAGGACGTCCGCGGTCACCCCGGCCTCCACGACCCGGCCGCGCCGCATCACGATCACGTCGTCCGCGACCACGCGCACGACGCCCAGGTCGTGCGTGATGAAGAGGTAGCCGATCGCCGTCTGTTCGCGGATGTCGGCCAGCAGGTTCAGGATCTGCGCCTGGACCGACACGTCCAGTGCCGCCACCGCCTCGTCCAGCACCAGGATCGCGGGCTCCACGGCGAGGGCCCGGGCGATGGCTACGCGCTGGCGCTGCCCGCCCGACAGCTCGCGCGGCCGGGCCTCCGCCGCCCGCGTGCCGAGGCCCACCTGGTCGAGGAGTTCGCGGATGCGCGCCGCGTGGTCGGTCCCCGGGAAGTGCAGCTTCAGGGTCTCGCGCAGCACCGCCTGGACGCTGGTGCGCGGGTCGAGGGACAGGAAGGGATCCTGGAAGACGATCTGGACCTGCCGGGCCCTGGCGAGCCGGGCCGCACGCCCGCGCGCCGCCCCGGTCCGGTCGCGCCCCTGGGCGTGGACCGTCCCCGCGTCGGCCCGCTCCAGGCCGACCACGATCCGTGCGGTGGTGGTCTTCCCGGAGCCGGACTCGCCGACGATGCCCAGCGAACCGCCCGCCGCCAACGTGAAGGACACGTCGTCGACGGCCTTCACCTCGCCGAAAGTACGGCACAGGCCGGAGACTTCGAGCAGCTTGTCAGGCATCGACCGACTTCCCTTCGAGCCGGCTGCCCGCCAGCAGGTCGCTGTGGTGGCACGCCGCGCGGTGCGCCGGTACGCCCGGCGCGGGGGCGGGCGGCGGCACCTCCCGCCGGCACAGGTCGGTCGCGAAGGAGCACCGGGCGGCGAAGGAACACCCCGTCAACTCCTCGCGCAGATCCGGAGGTTGCCCGTCGATCGCGGCCAGCCGCCGCGGCGGCGGCCCCTCGGACGAGGGCAACGGCGTGGAGCCGAGCAGGGCCGCGGTGTACGGGTGGCGCGGCCGCGCGAACAGCTCCTCGGCCGGTCCCGTCTCCGCGATGCGCCCGGCGTACATCACGTACACGCGGTCGCTGATCGCCGCCGCGAGGCCCAGGTCGTGCGTCACGAACAGCAGCCCCGTGCCGAAGCGTTCCCGCAGATCGGTGAGCAGCGCGACGACCTCGGCCTGCGTCGTGACGTCGAGTGCGGTGGTCGGCTCGTCGGCGAGCAGCAGCGCGGGATCGCCCATCAGCGCGGCCGCGATCATGACGCGTTGCAGCATGCCGCCGGACAACTGGCCGGGGTAGCGGTGCAGGGTCTCGGCCGGCAGCCCGACCGCGTCCAGCAGTTCGACGGCCCGTGCCTCGGCGGCGGGCGCGGTCATGATGCGGTTCAGGCGCATGCTCTCGGTGAGGAAGTCGCCGATCCGGCGCAGCGGGTTGATCGCGGCGCGCGGGTCCTGGAAGACCATCGCCGCGGTCCGGGTGCGCAGCTTGCGCAACTGCCGTGCGTCCATGGCCAGGACGTCCTCGCCGGCGACCGCGACCGTGCCCTCGGCGACCGCGCCGCGGGGGAGCAGCCGCAGCACGGTGCGCGAGGTCAAGGTCTTGCCCGAGCCCGATTCGCCGACCAGCGCGACGGTTTCGCGGGCGCCGACGGTCAGGTCGACGCCGTCGAGGACGGGACGCGCGGTGTTCGGCAGGCGCAGCCGCAGCCCCTGGATGTCGAGGGTGTTCACCGGTTCCTCCCAGCCACCTTGTCGGCCCAGCGTTCGCCGACGACGTTGAAGGCGACGACGGTCAGGACGATCACCACGCAAGGCACGATCGCGGACAGCGGATAGCCGCTCTGGATCGCCGACTTGCCGTCGAAGACCATGCGCCCCCAGTCGGGAGTCAGCGCGGGGACGCCGAGCCCGAGGAAGCTCAGCCCGGCCAGGTCGATCAGCGCGTACCCGAAGTTGACGGTGGACTGCGCCAGCACCACCGGGGCGATGTTCGGCACGACGTGGCGCACGCAGATCTGGAGGTCGGAGTGGCCCTGGACCTTGTACGCCGCCACGTACGGCCGTTCGCGCTCGGCGAGCACCAGCGACCGCGTCAACCTGCTCACGTACGGGAAGTACGCGATGGCCAGCGCTACGACGGGCGCCATCAAGCCCTCGCCGTACACCGCCACGAACAGGATGGCCAGCAGCAACCCCGGGAACGCCAGCGCGAGTTCGGAACTGCGCGACAGCAGCGAGTCCACCCAGCCGCCCCGCCAGCCCGCCGCCACGCCGACGGCCGCGCCCAGCACCGTGGAGAAGACCACGACGCCGAGCGGGCCGAGCAGCGACGTACGCGCGCCCTCGATGATCCGGGACAGCGTGTCGCGGCCCGCGGAGTCGACCCCGAGCAGGTGGTCTCCGGACGGCGGCGCGAGCGCGTTGCCGAGCTCCACCGCGTTGGGGTCGTGCGGCGCGATCCAGGGGGCGAGCAGCGCGACCAGGACCACGAGCCCGACGAAGCCCGCGCTGAGCACGTAGAGCGGGGCGCGCTTGGTGCGGACCCGGGCCAGACCGGGCCGCCGTACGAGAGTCATGGTCATGATGAGGACCGTGTTCCGAGGGTGATGCGCGGATCGACGAGCGGGAGCAGCAGGTCGACGATGAGGTTCACGGTCATGAAGAGCCCGATGATGATCAGGCAGATCGCCTGGACCGTGGGGAAGTCCTTCGTGGTGGCGGCCAGTTCGAGCAACTGGCCGATGCCGCCGACGCTGAACGCGGTCTCCACCAGGACGGTGCACACCATCAGGGTGGAGATGATCAGCCCGGCCGTGGTCAGGACCGCGCCCAGCGCGTTGCGGAAGACGTGCCGCCGGATCACGTGCCGCTCCGGCACCCCGCGGCTGCGGGCGACGGTGACGTGCTCGCCTTCGAGCGCCTCCAGCATCGCCGCGCGGGTGACCCGGGCGAGCAGCCCGACCAGGTACAGCGCCAGCGCGAGTGAGGGCAGGGCCAGGTGCCACAGCATCTGCCCGATGCCCTGCCCGCTCCCGCTGCCGCTGCTCGGGAACCAGCCCAGCTCGACCGCGAAGAAGCCCTGGAGCAGGATCGCGGCGACGAACGCGGGCGTGCCGACGGCGAAGGTGGTGCCGACCAGGATCGTGGAGTCCACCGCGCCGCCGCGCACCGCGGCGAGCCAGCCGAGGGCGAGGCCGAGCAGGACCACCAGGACCAGCGCCATGCCGACCAGCAGCAGCGTGGTGGGCAGCCGCGACGACAGCAGGTTGGACACGTCGGTGCGGTACTCGAGCGACCGCCCGAAGTCGCCGTGCAGGACGTTGCCGAGCCAGCGGAAGTACTGCTCCAGGAACGGGTCGTTCAGGTGGTACTGCTTTTCGATCGCCTCCAGGGCGGCCGGCGACGCCGACCGCCCCGCGAGGAGGAAACTCGCCGGATTGCCGGGCGCCAGGTACATCGCACCGAAGACCACGAACGAGGCGCCGAGCAGGGTGACGGCCATTTCGAGGAGCCGCCGTACGGCGAATCTCAGCAAGTTCACCCCGCGGCCCCCACATCGGCCGCCCACGGGTAGTACATGTAGGAGATGGTCGTGGGAGCCCCGGTGATCTTCTTGTTGAGGAATACCGAGGACGGCCACTCGGCGACCGGCAGCCACAGCATCTCGTCGCCCGCCAGCTTCTGGAGCTTCGCCGTCAACTCGAAGCGCTTGGCCGGGTCGTAGGTGGCGGTGATCTGGTCGACCAACTCGTCGTACGCCGGATTGCTGTAGCCGGCGTGGTTCTGGTAAGCGCCGGTGCGGAAGTTGCGGAGCAGGTCGAACGGGTCGGTGACGGACAGGTAGTACGTCTCCGGGAACATGTCGATGCCCTCGCGCGCGGCGGGGTCGGTGAAGAGTGCCGAGAAGGCGTCCGGTGCGATCGTCTTGAGCTCGACGTCGAGGCCGATCTCCGAGCCCGCGGCGTGCAGTGCCGTGGCGAGCAGGGAGACGTCCAGGCCGATCGGGCTGGTCGCGACGACGAGCTTCTTGCCCTCCGCCCCCGCGTCCTTGACGAGCTGCCGGGCCTTCTCGATGTCCTGCGCGGTCGGCGGCAGCGCGTCGAACGCGGCGGCCTTCGCGGCGGCCGGGGCGTTCGCCCACGAGGCCTTCGGCGTCAGGGAGTTGGTGACGGTGCCGTTGCCGGCCAGCGCGGTCTGCACGAAGCCGGTACGGTCCAGCGCCAGCGACATGGCCTGGCGGACCCGGACGTCGCCGAGCGGGCCCTCCATGCTCGTCACGTTGACGTTGACGGTGCTGAGCCCCTCGCCGAAGTACAGCGTGCCCACGCCGCTGTCGCGCAGGCGGGCGTAACTCTCGGTGGGGATGAGGAATCCGCCGTCGACGTCGCCGCTCAGCATGGCGTTGGTGCGCGCCGACGGGTCGGTCAGGAACTTGAACTCGACCGTCTTGGCGTGCGCCTTGGTGCCCCAATAGCCGTCGTTCCGCTCCAACTTGAGCGACTGCCCCTTCGCCCAGTCGCCGAGCCGGTACGGACCGGTGCAGGAAAGGCTGCCGTCGGTGCCGTAGTCGGTTCCGCTCGCCTCGACCCCCTTCTTGCCCGCCACGACTCCGGCCGCGGTGGCCATGAGTTGCGGGAACAACGAGTCCGCCTTCTTGAGCTTGAAGGTGACCTGGAGGGGCCCGGTGGCGGTGACGGAGTCCACGTTCTCGAAGGAATCCGCCCACGCCGCGCCGACTTCGGGGTCCATCTGGCGGCCCACGCTGAAGACGACGTCCTCCGCGGTCATGGGCGAGCCGTCGTGGAACGTGACACCGGAACGCAGGTCGTAGACCCACGTCGTCGGGTCGGGGTTCGACGCCTTCTCGGCGAGGCCCGGCGCGACGGTGAGCTGCGGCGTCCAGCGCATCAGGCTCTCGCACACGTTGGACAGGACGGTGTTCTGCGGGTAGTCGAACGCCTGGGTGTAGTCGAGGGTGAGCGGTTCGGCGTAGAGCGCCCAGCGGAACGCGTCGATCGGGCCGGCGGCGGCCGGGGTGCCCGCCGACAGCTTGTAGTCCTCGGCCTGCTTGGCCTCGTCCTTCTTCGGCGGACCGGAGCAGGCGGCGACGAGGGCGATCGCCGATATAGCGGCGACCGGAAGCGTGGCCCGGCGTACGGCGCGTACGCGTGCGGGTACCGGTACGGGTCTTGCGGGACGGGAAGCGGATCTCATCGGTGGTTCCTTCCGTGCGCGGCGGAACTCAGCTGTTCTGGGCGGGGGTTCGAACTGCGGGGACCTGCTGCGTGATGCAGTGGATGCCGCCGCCGCCGAAGGCGACGACGCGGGTCGGGACGCCCACGACCTTGCGGTCCGGGAAGGCGCCCTGGATCACGTCGAGTGCCGCCGCGTCCTCGGGGTGGTCGGCGACCGGCACGACCACGCCGCCGTTGGCGACGTAGAAGTTGAGGTAGCCGACCTCGACCTCCACACCGCCGGCCTCGACGAACGCCGCCTGGGTGACCTCGACGATTTCGAGCGTGCGACCGCGCGCGTCCGGAGTCGCCGCCAGCACGGCGCGGTTGGCGCGCATGCGGGCGTAGTCGGGGTGCTCGGGGTCGGCGGGCAGCTGCACGACGACCTTGCCGGGGGCGGCGAACGCGCAGACGCCGTCGACGTGTCCGTCGGTCTCGGTGTCGAGGAGTCCGCCGTACGGCAGCCAGATGACCTTGGTGACGCCGAGCTTGGCCTTGAGCTCGGCCTCGATCTCGTCGCGGGTGAGCCCCGGGTTGCGGTTGGGGTGCAGCAGGCACTGCTCGGTGGTGATCAGCGTGCCCTCGCCGTCGACGGTGATCGAACCGCCTTCGAGGATCAGGTCCGAGCCGATGCGCACGTCGCCGAGGCGCTCGATCAGCAGGGCGCTGATCCGGTCGTCGGCGTCCCAGGGGTGGTGCTTGCCGCCCCAGGCGTTGAAGCGGAAGTCGACGCCCGCGCGGGAACCGTCCTCGCCGACCACGTAGATCGGCCCGGAGTCACGGAACCACGAGTCGTCGAGGGGGAGTTCGACGACCTCGACGCGATCGCCGCAGAGCTCGCGGGCCTCGGCGCCGGAGCCGGGCAGGGCGACCATCGTGACGGGCTCGAACTGGGCGATGGCGCGTGCGACTTCGGCGTACTCGCGCTTCGCCTCGGCGAACACCGGGCCCCACAGGTCGGCGCGGGTCGGCCAGGCCATCAGGCAGCGCTCGTGCTCGGTCCACTCGGCCGGCATGCGGTAGGTCATGTGCTTCTCTCCCAGGTTCGGGTCGGGGTGCTGGTGGTGCTGGTAGGGCTGGTCGTGTTGGTGGTGCTGGTCGTGATCGGCACGAATAGCGGAAGACGTGCGGCGGGTCAGCCGTTCGCGGGTCGGGCGGGCATGTCGTGGGTCGCGCAGTGGATGCCTCCGCCGCCCGAGGCGATGGCGTCGATCGGGACCGGGACGACCTCGCGGGACGGGAAGTGCTCGCGGAGGATGCCGCGGGCCCGGTCGTCGGCCTTGGCGTCGCCGAACTCGGGCATGAAGACGGAGTCGTTGGCGACGTAGAAGTTGGCGTACGTCGACACGAACGAGTCGCCGGTGCCGGTGATCTCCTCCGGGTCGGGCTGCGGCAGGTCGACCACCTCGAAGCGCTTGCCGCGGGCGTCGACGGCGTCCTTGAGGACCGCCCGCGCCTGGTCGGACGAACGTGACCACGAGTCCGCGGGATAGCCGGGGAACGCCGTGTCGAGCAGGACCACGCCGGGCTCGGTGAACCGGACCAGGCTGTCCACGTGGGCGTCGGTGATGTCCTCGCCGCGTACGCCCGTGAACCAGACGACCTTGGTGACGCCCAGCGCGCGCATGAGCTCGGCCTCGATCTCGTCGCGCGACTTGCCCCGGTTCCGGTTGTCGTTGACGACGGAGCTCTCGGTGACCATGAGGGTGCCGGCTCCGTCGGTTTCGAAGGAGCCGCCTTCGGCCACGAGCGACGTTTCCAGGCGGGGTACGCCGTACCGGGTCAGCACGGTGCGTGCGACCTTGGCGTCATTCGCGTGCCGCTGCTTTCCGCCCCAGCCGTTGAAGTTGAGGTCGACGCCCGCGAGTCGGCCGCCCTCCTCGACGAACACGGCGACGGTGTCGCGCGCCCACAGGTCGTCGACGGCGAGCGGGATCACCTCGACCTGTGCGCCGCAAGCGCGTTGCGCGGCGTCCTCCTGGCCGGGCGTGGCCAGGAGGACGACCGGTTCGAACTCCGCCACGGCACGCGCCAGTCGGGCGATGTCCTGGCGGATCGCGCCAAGGTCGGGGCCCCATATGCCGGTTGACGCGGGCCACGACATGAAGGTGCGCTCGTGCCGGTCCCACTCCGCGCCGAACCTCCGTGCGGCGGCCGGGCTGTTCTTGGCGTGCGGGCCGCCGCCCGGGTCACCTGATACGGCTCCCTTACCGGGTGCGTTCGAGGCGGGATCCGCGGACGTGCAGGCGGCGGTGCCGAGGGCGACGGCTCCGGCGCCGAGCAGGCCGCGCAGCATCGTACGGCGGGACATGGGGACAGCAGGCACGTGGAACTCCGTGGGGCGGTAGCGCAGTTGGACTGAATCGCACTGACTGGGACGGGCCCGGGGCTCGGCGGCTAGGGCGTCGGCTCCTGCATGGTCGTGCAGTGGATCCCGCCGCCGCCCTCGCCGATGCGGTCGGTGTTGAGCTGGATGACCTGGCGGCCGGGGTACGCCCCGGCGACGACCTGGCGCGCGGCCTCGTCCTTGACGGTGTCCCCGAACTGGGACATCACCACGGTGCTGTTGGTGACGTGGAAGTTGACGTACGAGTCCACGAAGTCCGGGCTGTCCGAACGCAGTCGGTCCGGGCCGTTGATGCGGATCACCTGGAGGCGGCGGCCCTTGGCGTCGGTGGCCGCGGACAGGATCGCGAGTTGCTGGCGGGCGTCCCGGGCCCAGATGTCGGTGCGGTTCGCCGGGGGCACCTGGACCATCACGACGCCGGGGCGGATGAACCGCGACGTGGCGTCGATGTGGTCGTCGGTGATGTCCTGGCCCTTCACGCCGGGCACCCAGAGCATCTTGCTCGCGCCGTACGCCGCCAGCACCGCCGCCTCGATCTGCGCCTTGGTCTTGCCGCGGTTGCGGTTGTTGTTGACCAGGCTGCTCTCGGTCGCCATGACCGTGCCGTCGCCGTCGGCCTCGATGGCGCCGCCCTCGCCCACGAAGCCGGCGCGGCTGAACGAGAGGCCGGTGTACGCCGCGATCCGGGAGGCCACCAGGGCGTCCTTGGCGTGCGTCTGCTTGTTGCCCCAGCCGTTGAAGCCGAGTCCGACCGCGTCCCGGCCGCCCTGGCCGTCGGTGCGGAAGACCGGTGCGGTGTCCCGCGCCCACAGGTCGTCGACGGGGATGGAGCTGATCACGGTGACCCCGGAGCCGCACTTGGCCCGGGCGGCGGTGGCGCTGCTCGCGTCGGGGGCGCACATGACCACGGGCTCGTAGCGCGCGATGGTCCGGGCGATCAGCGCGATGTCGTCCTGGATGCCGCTCAGCAGCCGGCCCCAGATGGAGCTCCGGGTCGGCCAGGCCATCCAGGTGCGGACGTGCGGGACGTCGTCGCAGGGGACGCGGAGGGTCGGGGCGGCGGCGCTTGCCGACGCGGACCACGCGAGTTGCCCGCCCACGGCGAGGCCGGCCGCGCCGGCCACCGCCGCGCCGAGCACGCTGCGGCGCGAGGGGCCTGCGTCGGCGGGGTCGCGGGCGTCCGACGGATTTCTGCGGTGCGCTCCATGCATGGCTGACTCTCCCAATCGGGTTTCGCTCCGCCACCTCGGCGGCGCGGGTGGGACGGGGGCTGCACGCATCAGGCCGCCGGGCGTCCGGGCTCACGTCACCCGGTGCTGCCGACGGCCGGCCTGGCCTGGCCGATCCGGCCGATCCGGTCCCCGGGTCCGCGGGCCGCCTGGAAAGCGGTCTCTGCGGGGGTGGGCCGGTGCGGCGGTGTCCACACTTTGGCACTGACTGAAAAATCAGTCAATACTGCGGACGGGAATCGACGCGGAGGGAAACACGGAGGGAAGCCGAGTGGGGCCGCGCCGGGTGACGCCGGTCGAGATGCGCAGATCGCCCGTTTTCGGGCTCGCGTGTCCGTCCCGACGGGCCAGGCTGCCCGGCCGGGACGGGTCGGCCTGCCCTGGCCGGGACGGGTGGCGCCGGCTACGCGGCCGGGGCGGGCCGAGCTACCCGGCCAGCTGCGTGAGCTCCACGTCGATCGCCGCCAGTATCAGCTCGCGGGCCCGGTCGACCGTCAGGCCGCCGCTCAGCCAGCGGCCGCTCAGCCCTTCGAGCAGCGTGGTGAGTCGCTGGGCGGTGGCCAGTGCGGTGGCGGACGTGAGCGCCGGTACGACGTCGGCGACCAGCTCGGCGACCTCTTGGTCCCACACCTTCGTGGCCTCGGCCAGGTCCGCGCGCAGCAGGTCGTCGAACATCGCGCTGGCGCGCAGCTCACCCCACGCGGTGCTGTTCTCGCGCACCTCGGCGGTGTCCTGGAACTCCAGCAGCAGGGTCTGCTCCAACACCGTGCGCGGGTCGGACAGATGCTCGGCCGCCACGTGGTCGCGGGTGTAGCGCTCGGCGCGGTCGTTGATGAACTCCAGCGTCGCGCGCAGCACTCCGGCGCGGTCCTTGAAGTGGTAGTAGATCAGCCCGTTCGAGACCTCGGCCTCGGCGGCCAACTCCTCGATGCGAAGGCCTCGGACGCCCCGGCGGGCGATGAGCCGCGCGGCGGCTTCCATGATCACGGTACGACGGTCGGCCACGGGGTGAACCCTACCTTCCGTCCCGGTTCCGGCCGGGGCGCCCCACCCGCTGCGCGGGCGCCCGGACTTGCCGTGCGGGTTCGCGTGCGCGCCGGTCCGGGCGCTGCGCCCATGCGGCGGACGTCCCCGGCCGATTCGGTGCCGCACTGACGCGCCGCGGACGATTTCCGGGCCGCTGTGCCATGATCCGCGCGAGGGCCTGCATTTCGTACCGTTTTGCAGGTATATGAACAGTCAGGTGCCCAGCCGTTCGAGACCGTTCGAGACCGTTCGAGACCGTTCGAGGAGCCGCGTCGTGCCCCCGTCCCCGTCACCGTCCCCAGCTCCCGTGCCGCGCCGCGACGTCCTGAGGTCGGCGGCCGGCCTCGGCGCGCTGCTGCTCGGCACCGCCGCGTGCGGGGAGTCGGGGGACTCGGGGGCAGGGGAGCCGATGTCCGGCACGCCGTCGCCCGGCGGCGGTGGCAGTACGCAGGCCGCCGCGTCCCCGTCCGCCGGCCCGCGGGTGTTCGACGCGGAGTGGAGCCGGCACGAGCGTACGTTCATGTCCTGGCCGTCCTCGGACGGCATCTGGGGCGAGGACCTGCCGGCGGTGCGGGCGGACCTCGCCCGGATCGCCCGGGCCGTCGCGGAGTTCGAGCCCGTCGTGATGATGGCGCGCCCCGGGCAGGAGGACGTGGCGCGCGCCGCGGTCGGGTCGCAGGTCGAGGTGATCCCGTTGCCCGTCGACGACCTGTGGGCGCGGGACACCGTCCCGGTGTTCGTGCTCGACGGCGGCGTCGTCACGGGCATCGACTTCAACTTCAACGGCTGGGGCGACAAGCAGGCGCACGCCGACGACGCGCAGGTGGGCCGCCTGCTGCTGGAGCGCTACCGGATCCCGCGGGTGGTGGCGCCGCTGGTCGCCGAGGGCGGGTCGTTCGAGACCGACGGGCAGGGCACCCTGCTGGTGACCGAGAGTTCGGTGGTCAACGACAACCGCAATCCCGGCAAGTCCCGGCAGCAGATCGAGGACGAGCTCAAGCGGACGCTCGGGGTCGGCCAGGTCATCTGGTTCGCGGGGGTGCGCGGCGAGGACATCACGGATGCGCACGTGGACAGCCTCGTACGCTTCACCGCGCCCGGTGTCGTCCTGCTCGACCAGGCGTTTCCCGGCTCGCCGCCCGACTCGTGGTCGCGGGCCGCGGACCAGGCACGGGGCGTCCTCGAGACCGCGGTGGACGCGCGGGGCAGGCCGCTGCGGGTCGTCGACCTCCCGCAGCCGGACCCGGACGAGATCACCGGGACCGGGGACTCGTTCGTGTCGACGTACGCGAACTTCTACGTCGCCAACGGCGCCGTCTTCATGCCGGAGTTCGGCGACACCCAGGCCGACGACCGGGCGCGCGGGATCCTCGCCGAGCACTTCCCGGGGCGCCGGATCGTGCCGTTGCAGATCGACGCCATCGCCGCGGGGGGCGGCGGCATCCACTGCGCCACGCACGACATGCCCGTTCCCGCGGCGCAGGGCTGACGCGGCGGGGGCGGGACGCGGATGCGAGGCAAGCGGCCGGATGGGATGCCAGGCGGGGAGCCGGGCGGGACGGGGCCGTCCGGCGCCGAACCGGGACCGCGACGCCGCCGGCTCCGCGGTCCGGCCGCCGTCACCGCGGCCGTCATCGTCGCCGTACTCGCGGCCGCGGGACTCGGCGCCTGGCTGCAATTCGGCGAACGCGCGGCCCAGGACGCCCGCCACGCCACCGGCTCGACGGCGCCCGACCGCGTGGACATCGCCGCCTCGGTCCAGCGTGTCGACGCCGCGGCCCGCGAGCTGAGCCTGCGCGTGCTGGTCACGCCGCGCGGCCGGCTGGCCGACCCGGACGGGCTCGCGCCGGCGGGCGACCTGGCCATCCTGACGTCGGCGTCGGTACGCCAGGACCTGAACCACCCCGCGCACACCCGCATTGCCACCACGGACGTACCGGTCGCCCTCGGCGGGGGAGCGGTCACCGACTACCCCTTCGACGCGTACGACACCGACCTGGAGTTCAGCGCCCTGTTCGACGGGCGGCCGGTGCCGGTGCGGATGACGCTGACCGACAACGACGCCCTCTTCAGCACCGACGTGCATCCCGAACCCGCCGGTGACACCGCCGTGTTCGTCCTCGACGTGGCGCGCTCCAACAGCGTGCTGATCTTCGCGGTCTTCATGATGGCCGCGATGTGGGCGCTCGCGATCGCCGTCGTCATCGGGGCGCGCTTCCTCATCACCGGGCGCAAGGGGCTGACCTGGCCCGCGCTCGGCTGGATGGCGGCCACGCTGTTCGCGCTCGCGTCGTTCCGCAACGCGGCTCCGGGCAACCCGCCGATCGGGACGCTGCTCGACTACACGGCCTTCCTGTGGGCGGAGGCGATCGTGGCAGTGGCCGTCATCGGCACCGTCGTCGCGGGACAGCGCGCGGAGGCGCACCCGGAGCCGTATCCGCAGTCGCATCCGGAGCCGCCGCCGGAGCCGCCCCCGCGATCGCAGTCGGAGCCGCACCCGCAGGCCACGTAGCCCGCTCGGGACCCGCCTCCCCGCACCACCCCGGACCCGCCCGGGTCCCCGCGCCGGACCCCACCGGCTACTATGACTGAATATTCAGTCAGTCGACGGGGTCGGGAGGCCCCACTTGGGGGCCAGTGTGTCGAGTCGTCAGGTGCAGATCCTGGAAGCCGCCGCCCGGATGATCGCCCGTCGGGGCGTCCGCGGCCTGCGCGTGGACGAGCTGGCGGCCGAGGCCGGCGTCTCGATAGGCCTCGTCTACTACCACTTCGGCGACCGGGCCGGCCTGATGCAGCGCACCTGGGAGTTCATCAACGAGCGCGCCGAGCAGTACACCAGTTCCGCCATCGACCCCGTCGTCGACCCGCGCGGCCACCTGGAGGAGATGCTGCTCCGCGAACTCCAGGACGAACCCCACGTCGTGGAGAACAGCACCGCCTGGGGCGAGTACCGGGCCAGCGCCGTCTTCGACCCCGAGCTCGGCCGCCAGATGCGCGAGGCCACCGCCGGGTGGATCGCCGACGCCGACGAGCTGATCCGGGCCGGGCAGAAGACCGGCGACATCGATCCCGCCGTCGTCCCCGCCGACGCCGCCGAACGCCTCACCGCCCTCGTCGAAGGCCTCAGCGAACGCTGGGTCTCCGGTTCGCTCCCGCTCGCCCGGGCCCGCGCCCTCCTCCGTTCGGCCTTCGCCCTCGAACTGGGGCCTGTCGACCGCCCCTGACCGTCACGTCAGGCGGACATTGGGCCAACCAGCCCGCAGTTCAAGCCAGTTCGGCGGCGAGGTCGGCCACCTCGCGGGCGCAGCCCCACGACAGCGTCACGCCGGACCCGCCGTGCCCGTAGTTGTGCACGACCCGGTTCCCGGGCTCCGGCTCAAGGCGCACGTTCGTCTTGCGCGCGGGGCGCAGGCCGACCCGGATCGGGCGCGCCGTCGGGACGATGCCGCGCAGTGCGGGCAGGAACTCCTGGCAGCGCTCGACCATGCGCCGGAACGGTGCGTACGCATAGCCCAGGTCGGTCGACCATTCCCCGGCCTCGACCAGGCCGCCGAGGACCAGGGTGTCGCGCCCGCGGGGCACGATGAACACCATGTTCTGGTGGCCGAGGCTCTCCTCGTACGCCATCGCGTGGGCCGAGGTGATGCGCGGCGTGCGCCGGCCGTCGTTCACGACGTGGAGCAGCGCGCCGCGCAGCGGGAACACCAAGTTGTCGTCCGCGAGCCGTAAGGCGCCCAGGCCCGAGCAGTTCACCACGACGTCGGCACCGTACGAGGCCCGCAGCTCCGGGGCCCGCTCGCTCAGGCATCCGCCGATGCGCCGGGTCACCAACACGCATCCCGCCCGGCGCACCCGGTCGAGGAGCCACTGAAGGTACGCCTCGGTGTCGATGGTGGGGGCCCGGAACGAGTACGCGTCCACCGCCCCCGCTTCCGGCGACACCAGGTTCTCCCGGACGAGCGCCGCGTCATGCCGGAACCCCTCTACGTGGTCCCGCATTTCCTCGGTCTTGCGGCGCTCCGGCGGGTCCTGCTCCAGCGGCCGCCGCAAGTAGAAGACCGCGGGCCGCACGAACACGCCGGTGTCAGGCATCGCAGCCAGCTTGGTGAACTCCCGGTAGGACTCGACGCACCAGCTCTTCGACCGCTCCAACGACCGTACATCGTCGTGCTGTCCGCACACCGCAGGGGGCCACTCCCAGAGCGCCCCGGCCACGGCCGACACGATGTCCGGGGACACCCTCTCGGCCACGATCGTGACCCGGAAGCCCCGTTCCACCAACGCCAGTGCGCTGGTCAGTCCGCTGATCCCGGCCCCGAGCACCAAGGCGCTGGGAGTCCGGCCACCGCATGTGCGCGCTGTCATGACACCACCGTCCACCGTGAGGATTTGGCATGCCCGGCCCGCCGCACGAACCCCTGCACCGGGCGTTCGGCAAGCCGCCCGCGGCGACGACTGAACCGGCGTCGAACGCCGGGCAGGCCCCGGGACTTCACTCCTCGGAGACTAGGCAACCCACACGCTTCGGACACTGGGCTGTTGCCCAGCGTTCACGTGCCGGAAGTGTCAGCCAGAACACCGCGCGCCTCTTGCGCAACCGGCCCCCCCCGCCCGATCACCGCCGGGCCCCGGCCGCATACGGCCGAAAGTCACCCCTCACCAACTCCGGCTCCACTGCCCGTGCCGAGGGTCGGCCTCGTCGGTCAGCCCGGATCGTACGTGTCGGCATCGGAGGCCCGCCCGCTCAGGTGCGTGCCAATCCGCTGCGGCCCATCTGCCGTTCCAGCAGCTTGCGGGTCTCCCGGGCGATCCTGAGGTCTTCCCTCGCGGTGACGACGAGTGTCCGCACGGCGGCCTCGGGGGTGGAGATGTCCCCGTCCCCGCGCGTGGTGGCGTTGCGGCGCCGGTCGACGAAGACGCCCAGGAATCCCAGCCGTTCGGCGGCCCGCTGGCGCACGGTGGGCGACTTCTCGCCGACTCCTCCGGTGAACACCAGGGCGTCGATGCCCCCGGTGGCCGCCGCCATCGCGGCGATGCCCCCGACGAGCCGGTGGGTGTAGACGTCGAGGGCCAGCCTCGCGGCCCGGTCGTTCCGGGCGGCCGCCGCCTCGACCGCCCGCATGTCACCCGTGCCGGCCAAGGCGGTGAGACCGGACTGCTCCTGCAACGCGTTGGCGATCTCCCGTATGGGCAAACCGCCGTGCTCGTGCAGCCAGAGCACCAGGCCGGGGTCCACCGAACCGGAGCGGGTCGCCATGACCAGCCCCTCCTGGGGGGTGAATCCCATGGTGGTGTCCACACTGCGCCCGTCGAGGACGGCCGCGAGGGAGGCTTCGGCGCCCAGGTGGCAGGTCACGATCCGCAGTCCGTGGACGGGGCGGTCGAGCAACTGGGCGGCGTGGTGGGCGGCATAGGCGTGCGACAGGCCGTGGAAGCCGTAGCGGCGTACGGCGTACCGCTGCCGCCAATCCTCGGGGACGGCGTACGTTGCGGCCGCCGCCGGGATGCCGGCGTGGAACGCGGTGTCGAAGCAGGCCACCGCGCCGACTTCCGGCAGGTGTGCGGCGACGGCGTCCAGCGCGGCGAGTGCGAGCGCCTGGTGCGGCGGGGCCAGGTCGGTCAGTTCGTACAGCACGTCCCGGACGGCGGCGTCGACGCGGATCGGGCCGGTGTAGTACGCACCGCCGTGGGCGATGCGGTGGCCGACCGCGTCCGGTGTCGGCCAAGTCCGCAGCAGCGCGCCGAGTTCGCCGGTGTCGAAGCCGCGTGCTCCTGCGGGCAGGTCGGCGCTTTCCTCCAGGACGTCCCCGTTCAGAAGACTCAGCTTCAAACTGGATGATCCCGCGTTCACAGCAAGTACACGCATGGTCGGTTCCTCGTCGTCGGGGTCAACCCGGGCACGGCCGGGGCGTCGGCGCTGTCTTTGTCGCTGTCCTCGTCGCCGACAGACGGCACGCGTCAGCGTTCCAGGCTGGTGAGCGGTTCCGTTCCGTCGACGAAGGCCTGGGCGAGATCGGAGAGGCGGCGGTTGTGGGAGCGCGCATAACCGCGTAGCGCGGTGAACGCCTGCTCCATGTCGATGTTGTGGCGTTCGGCGAGCTTGCCTTTGGCCTGTTCGATCAGGATGCGGCTGTTGAGCGCGTGTTGGAGTTGTTCGTTGAGGACGTCGCTGCGCCGGCTGGAGCGTTGCTGGAGCAGGCTGATGGTGGCGACGTCGGCGAGGGCCTGGGCGATCTGCGTGTCGACCGTGTCGAATTCGCCGGGCGTGGTGCGGAAGAGGTTGAGGGCGCCGACGACTTCGTGGCGCAGTCGCATCGGGAGGGCTTGCACGGCGGTGTAGCCGCTGCGTCGGGCCTCGGTGACGAAGCGCGGCCAGCGGTCGGCTTGGCCCGTCAGGTCGGGGACGGTGACCGGTGCCCCGGCGCGGTAGCAGTCCAGGCAGGGGCCTTCGTCGTTCTGGAGCTGGAACAGTTCGAGGAGGCGTACGCGTTCGTCGGAGGCGGCCATCACCCGCAGGTCGCCGTTCGGGTCGGCGAGCAGAACGCCGGCGGCGCTGACGCCGAGTATGCCGACGCAGCGGTCCGTGAGCAGGCGCAGGAAGTCGATGAGGTCGAAGTCGGCGACGAGGTTGTCGGCAAGCTCGACGAAGGTCTGGGCCAGGAGTCGTTCATCCATCAGGGTTGCTCTCAAGCGAGACCGGTCCCGTCGCACAGCGGCGTGGAAGTACGGGCGATTCCACGCTTCCTGGTGTGGTGTCAGGTGTCATCGTCGGTCGTCTCCTCATTCGGTCCGGGGTCCGGGCTGAAGCGCAGCGTGCGGGCGACGACGTCGCGGGTCACGTCGGCGAGGCGCCGTTCGTGGGCGTACGCGTGGGCGCGCAGCCGGACGAACGCCTCGTCGACCCCGACGCCGAGTTGTTCGGTGAGCATGCCGGTGGCCTGGCCGATCTCGGCGCGGTAGCCGCCCAGTTCGGCGGGGTGCCCATCCGGCGATCCGTCGGCGGCGTGCTCGGCCGGTGCGCCCGCTTCGGCGAGGGGCGTCCCGAGCAGGACAAGGGCCGCGGTGTCGGCGAAGACCAGTGCGTCGGCCAGGTGTTCGGGGTCCAGGTCACCGGAGTGGTGGGCGTACAGGTCCAGGACGCCGGGGCTGACGGGGCCGACCCGCAACGGGAACGCGAAGACCGCACCCGCGCCGACCCGCGTCGCGGCGGGCGCGAACACCGGCCACCGGTCCAGGGCCTCGCCGGCGAGCAGATCCCCCGCCAGCGCGGCGGCACCGCGGGCGAAGGCGTCCACGCACGGGCCTTCGCCGAGGGTCAGCTGCAACTCCTCCAACTGCTCGCTGACATCGTCGGTGCTGCACAGCGGATAGCCGGCGGTGTTCGGCGACATCGCGGACACCCCGGCGCCCTGCACCGGGAGGGCCGCGACGGCGGCCGTGCATACGTCCACCACACTCACCCGGGCACTGCGCCGGGCGGCGTGCTCCGCCACCAGGACCCGGATCCGGGCCGACCGGTCGACGGTGTTCACAACTCGCCGCCCCGGTGACAATGGGCCATGGGCTGTGTTCCTCTCTAGAACGGCACGACGGCGACCGGGCCGTGGGCGTGCATCAACACCGCATGCGCGACCGGCCCCAGGCGCAGGCCGAGCAGGCTGCCGGTGAGTTTGCGCCCGACCACGGTCAGCCCGGCACGGGCCGAGGCGTCGACCAGTACGCCGCCGGGAGGGGCGTGGACGGGCTGACGGATCACCCCGACCTGCGGATACTTCGCCGCCCAGGCAGCGGTGGCCGCGGCGAGCGCCTGGTCGAGGCCGGCTGCGACCTCCTCGGGGGCGGGTGTCCGGCCACCGGTCCAGGCCGACGCGTCCATGGACTGCGCGTACACGAGCTGGAGGCGGGCGCCGGGCCGGACGGCGGCCTCCGCGAAGGCGAAGTCCAGTACCGCGTCCGCCGATTCGCGTGCGTCGATGCCCGCCACGACGTCCGGCGTGCGCTGCCGCTCGTCCTGCGACGTTCTGCGCCGGACGACGACGACCGGGCATTCGGCGGTCGCCGCGGCGGTCAGGGTGGTGGATCCGAGCAGGAGCCCTCGGAAGCCGCCGCGTCCGCGGGAACCGAGGACGAGCAGGCGCGTGTGCTTGCTCTCCGCGGCGAGGGCGGCGCCTGTGACGTCCGCCGGCGCGAGTGTGGTGACGTCGAGCTCGGGGGCGAGGTCGTACGCCCGTGACTTCGCCCTTTCCAGGATGTGCTGCGCGGTGGTCAGGCGGGCGTCGTGGGTGCCGGTCGTCATCGGCACCCACGCGTGGACGATCCGGAGGGCCACGTGGAGGCGCTCCGCCTCGCCGGTCGCCCATGCCAGGGCGTCGTCGGCGTACCTGGACCTGTCCACGGCGACGGTGATGTGCGGGGCGTGCGCGGTCACAGGATCCTCCGAAAGAGGGTGCGGATGCGTGCGAAGGAACGGGGGTCCGGGCCGGGACGCGGACCACGTCAGGCGGCGGCTCCCCAAGGTCCCCGTCGCGCCGAGCGTGAGCGGTCGTGGCTCCACCGCGTCAGTGCCGGTCCCGGACGCGCCTGCGCACGCGTCGGCGGCGGGGTGACCTCAACTTGCCGTACCAGGTCGCCGGTTCCGCGCAACGGACAGCTGGGCGGACAGTAAGGCGGACAGCAAGGCGCATCACACAGCGGACAGGGTGAGCGTTCGCAAGTGGGGGAGAGGTCAACGAAGTTGGTACCGGTGCTGGGTCCTGCGTGCACCACGGGCCTCCTCGGCCTCCTCGGCGCGGACGGATGGTCACGCTGCCGGGGGCTGGGGCCTGTCCCCCAGCGTAGTCCCGTCGACGGGCCGCGAACAGGCTTCCCGCGGCCGAGTGGTGGCGTGACCAGGAGTCCGGTCGTACCGCGGCGGACGGGCGGAATCCAGGGAGTTGCGCGTCGGCGGAGCGGGACCGCCCCCGGCTCGACGAGCGAGCCGGGGGCGGCGTCCCCCCTCTTCCCGGCGGTCTCCCCGGCGACTGCGGACTGCGGCGCCGCCCGCCGAGGGCCGTGGCTCGCGCGGCTACCGCACGCGCGGTTCGGCGGCTTCCGCCGAGTCGTCGTCCATGAGGTGGACGTCGTTCACGGAGATGTTCACCTCGACGACCTGGAGCCCGGTCATGCGCTCGACGGCGTTGATGACGTTGGCGCGTACGTCGTCGGCGATGTCGGTGATGGTCACGCCGTACTCGACGACCAACTCCAGGTCCACCGCGGTCTGCTTCTCGCCCACCTCGACCCGGACACCGCGGCTGACGTTCGTGGCGGTGCCCGGGACGCGGTCGCGCATCGCGCCGAAGGTGCGTGCGAACCCGCCGCCCATCGCGTACACGCCGGGAATCTCACGGGCCGCCATGCCGGCGATCTTCTCGACCACACCGTCGGCGATGCTCGTCTTGCCGCGGCTCGCCGCCGGTTCCCGCTGCGTGGACAACAGTTCGCGTACGCCGTTCTCCACGGCGGCGCGCTTGCGCGCGTCGGTCCGCGCCGGCGACTGGGGCGCGGGCCGGGGTACGGGCTGCGGCGCGGGTTGGGGCACGGGCTGGGGCGGCGTGGGGCTGGTCGGCTCCGGCATGCGAAGCCACCTCCTGGCTAGAGGAACAGGTTGAACAGGTTTGCGCGTGCTGCGTGTTGTCGGCGTGCGCATCGGTGCGGGCCGCGTCTGTCTGCGCGCTCCTGGGTACACCGGTGCCGTCGATCGTTCGGTGCGGGGTCCGCGAGCGGGACCGCGTCGGCCGTACGTTCGGAAGGTCCCGTACGCCGCCTCGGCGATGGGCTGACATCCAAGCCGGGGGCTGGGGCTGTGTGCCTCACCGTAGTCCTCCGCGGACACCGCGGATAGGGCCGCGGCCCGTCGGCCCAAGGGCGGACCCGCGTTGACAGCGGGCTGTCGGCCATCGTTCACTGTCAAGTACGGCGTCGGGCCACCGTGTACCAGCCCTCCGGGAGATGTGCCCCGCGCCGATTCGCCGAGACCCCGCGAACCCGACCAGTGCTGTTCCGTTCGTCGCGGACTTCACCAGGCTCCTGGTTCCGGTCGCGGTCGTCGCACTGATGACCGCGGGGAGTCTCGGCTCTTTTGGTTTGTGCCGTGAACACCGCGACATCGACAGCCACCCGTCGGGACCGAGGTGCTTCGGATGCGCAAGCCGGAAGGAACCGAGATGGCAACAGCAGCGGAAGAAGACCCCCGCTCCAGGAGCGGCGGGACGACCGACGTCTTTCTGCGCGGCCTGACCCGCTGGCAGGGCGAGCAGCAGCGCGAGTCGGTCGCGGACCTGGCGGTCGAGGCGTACCGGGGAGACCGGGGTGAGGAGTTCCGGGACCGCCAGGAGTTCCTCGGACGCTTCACGGCCGACACCCAGCGGCCCGGGTTCGAAATGGCCCTGGCCGGCAGCGTCGCGGGACCGGTCGGCTGCGCGTACGGCTTCGCGATGGGACGCGAGGGCGACCACTGGCGCGGCCTGCTCGGCGACCTGCCGCGTCAGATCGAGGAACTCACCGCTTCAGGACAGGTGTTCGTCATCGCCGACCTGATGGTCCTGCCCGCGAACCGGCGTCGCGGCGTGGGCACCGCCCTGATCGAACTGCTGCTGAGCCGTTGCGACGCGGCCCTGGCGACGGCATTCGTCGACCCGGCGAACCTGTCCGCTCGCGCCGCGTTCGAGGCGTGGCACTGGACCGGGACCGGACGCCTCCAAGCCGACGACGCCTTCCCGGAACGCGAGGTATGGAGCCGCGGCCTCACGGCGTGATCGCCGATTGAGATCAACTTCGACGGCTTCCACGGAAAGCCCGCGGTTCGCGCCGTCGCCGCCTGCCGGCAAGCCGGGTAGGGGCCGCATGACACCCCTTCTTGGCCCCGCTGCCCAGGAAGCGCCGAGGAAGGGCCGAGGAAGGACGGTGCAGGGTCATGGCAGGCGAAAGAGACGTCACCCGGGAACTGACGGCCGACCACCGCGAGATCGACCACCTGTTCGACTCGCTGGACGCGGCCCCGCACGGCGACCCCGAGCGCAAACGGCTGGTCGACGCCCTCACCGTGGAACTGGTACGCCTCGCGACGGCGGAGGAGGAGACCCTCCATCCCGCCGTACGCCGGCGCCTCTCCGGCGGCAGGAAACTCGTCGCCCACGAGGTGCACGATCTCGGCGCCATCGAACGCACCCTCAAGGAGCTGGAAGGCCGCGACGCCGACGACCCCGCGTTCGACGGCCTGGTCGCCACCCTCCACGAAGAGGTCAGCCGCCACGAACACGACGACGAGGAAAACCTGTTCGTCGAACTCCGGCGCACCCTGTCAAAGCAGGAACTGGAGACGCTGGGCGCCGACCTCCGCCGCGCGATGGCCTACTCCGAGGCCCACCCCCACCTCCACACCCCCGACACCCCACCCGAGTACGAGCCCCTGTCCATGGCCGCCGTCGAACTCGTCGACCACCTCCGAGCCCTCCTCCACGGCCACATCCGCCCCACCCGCACCTGACGCGACCACCTTCACCCACCACCTCTGATTGACCCACGCCCCCACGTCGTGCGCCCCCGGATGGTCGGCCGGACAGCGGCCCGCGGGCCGTCCACCTCCTGACCGGGGCGGTTTGGGACCACCGATCTGTGGTGCCCGGAGGCCGCGTCCTGGACATCCGGCCGAGCGTCCCGCTCGCCCCGGCTTTCGCGGCCGCAGACATGCGCGCGCATGCCGGCAGCCGAAGCCGTCATGCTCGACGCACTCGAACTCCTGGACCCAGCCCCGGATGAACCCCACTGAGCACGTCAACGGGACCCCGGCGTCGGACGATATGCGCGGGTGTTCCGCGGCGCTTGGCCTCGCTGGTCTTTGGTGACAAAAACAAACGGTGATGGTCGAAAATCGACCATCACCGACTGCGGGCTTTCTGATTGTGTCCGAGGGGCGAGTTGTCCGTCATCTCCGGTCTGGCCGGGGGTGAGCGGCTCTATCTCGGGCCGCGCGCTGTTCCCGAAGTCATTTGCGATGTCTCGCAATTACAAGTTAGCCCGGCGTGAGTCGCACGTCCATCCCTCGAAAGGGTGGCGCGCCGCAGCGAATTCGCTGACGTCGAGACGGTGGATATCGATCTCGATGCGAGCGGTGCTGCAAGGTCCACTGCCATCGACTGGCCAGAGGGTTGTCCAAGTCAATGGTGGTGTGGCATCCCAGGTGTAGATCGTCGGACTCCCGGTTGACGCACGTGGTCCGAGACCGCGACGGCGCGTTCACCAGTGGGTTTGATGCGGTGATCGCGGTGGTCGGACCGGTGGCGAAATTTTCGACCGCCATGGCAGCCGGGTGCGTTGGGGGGAGGAAGCGGCGATCGGGTGGTTTTCCGGCCTTGATTTCGGGGGCAACGGTGTGGGGGCCGCCGGTTTTCGGCGGCCCCCACGGACCTCGTTGCTACTGAACTTGTGTTGTCAGGTGGTGGGTTGGAGGGTGATGTCGTCGATGCGGATCCAGGGTGCGGTGCCTTCGTTCCAGGTGCCTGCGTAGATTTCGAGGCGGTCGGTGTCGGTGGTGAAGGTGAGTTCGTATTTCGTGTAGCCGGTGGGTGTGGTGGGGAGTTTGGTCTCGGCGATGGTGCCGCCGCCCCATTTGCGGGCTCCGAAGTAGGCGGAGTTGTTGTTGGCGGTTTGGATCCAGGCGGTGAGTTTGTAGGTGGTGTTGGGGCGGATGAACACGGATTGGGCGAGGTTGGCCCATCCGGGTGTGTCGGGGTGGATCCAGCCGTTGCTGGTGCCGGTGCGGGGGGCGCCGCCGAGGTTTATGTCGACGCCGGCGCGTCCGCCGGCGAAGTACGGGTGGAGGCTGTTGTGGGCCTGGGTTTCGAAGCCGGGGTCGGCGACGAGGTTCACGCCGTCGGTGGCGGGGGTGATCAGGATGGTGTCGATGCCGCCGCGGGTGCCGGTGGCGGCGGGGTTCTTCCCGATGACGGCGAAGGTGAGGGTGTGTGTCCCGGCGGTGAGGTGGGCGGTGCCGAGGGTGTCCGGGCGGGTGGTGACCGCGGGGCTGTAGGTGTCAACCTGGTGGCCGAACAGGACGCCGTCGAGGCGGGTTTCGAGGTGGCCGTAGTCGGGGCCGGCGGTCAGGGTGCGGTCGATGCGGTAGTCGCCCTCCTTGGGGACGGTGACGGTGACAGTGCCGGAGGCGCCGCCGTTCTCCAGGAACGCGAAGGCGTTGCCCGACCAGGTGGTGCCGCAGCAGGTCGCGCGGGAGAGGTTGCCGGTGCGGGGCAGGTCTTCGGCTTCAAGCCGCAGCGCCCCGGCGACAGGGGAGACGGGGGCGAGGAAGCGCAGGGCGGTTCCGGTGCCGCGGCCGGGCCAGATGAGGGTCTCTCCTCCGGCGGTGACGCCCCACAGGTCGGGGGCGGTGTCGCCGTACAGGTCGCCGTCGCTGGAGACGGTCGGGTACGCGGCGGCGGTCAGTCCGGTGCGGATGGTCGTCGGCGCACCGAGGGTGAACGCGTTGCCGGTGCGGGTGAGTTGGTACTGCACCAGGTCGCCGGTGACGGTGTTGCGGGCCCACAGGTCGGGCATGCCGTCGCCGTTGACGTCGCCGGGCGCGGCGAGGGTGGTGTTGCGCCAGTCGATGGCGGAGTCGACCAGGACGGGGTTGTCCAGGACGCCGACGCCCATGCCGTGGAAGAGGAAGAGGTTGGCGTCGTTGCCGGTGCCGTCGTCCTCGATGGTGAGCAGGTCGTAGGCGTTGCGGTCGGTGCCGTTGCCGTCGACGTCGCCGATGGCCAGGATCTGCTTCACACGAGACCAGTCCGCGGCGTATGCGGCGCCGCAGCTTTGGCCGGTGCCGGCGATGAGGCAGCCTGAGGGATTCGGCCTTTCGACGAGGTGGCGTTGCTGGCTTTCGGTGGTGAAGTACTGGCCGTTGTATGCGGAGGGGCCGCCGCTTTCCATGGTGTTGACGTACAAGTAGAGGTTGGTGCTGGGCGCTTGGGCGGTGCCGGGGCGGTAGGCCCAGAGGTCGTCGTCGGGCATGCCGACGCCGCCGCGGTGAGAGGTGAGGACACCGGTCCAGGTGCGCTTGCTGTCGTTGGTGAGGTCGGCGGGGTCGTTGGGTCCGTTGGCCTTGGTCGACGCGACTGTCCCGGCTTGTGCGGGTGGGGCGTTGCGGGGGTAGATGCGCAGGTTGCCGGTGGTGTCGGGGACGGCGAGGTCGGGGTAGCCGTCGCGGGTGATGTCGCCGAGCACGATCTTGGTGTTGGGGTCGTAGGGGGCGTAGAAGACGTAGGTGGTGGGCTGGGAGCGGTTGCCGGCCGCGTCGACGGCGCGGACCTGGAGGTAGTTGGTGCCCCAGGTGTCGACGCGGAAGTTCTGGAGTTTGACGGTGTTGTCCTCAGCGCCGTCGGCTCCGTCGCGGACGCTCCGGGCGCCGACGGTGGGCAGGGGGCCGTTGAACGAGTACTCGATGGCGTCGAGGCCGGAACCGGTGTCGGTGGCGGTGAAGGAGAACGTGCCGGTCTGGCCCGCGTACTTGGTGGGTGCGGTGCCGCTGCCGGAGGCCGGCCAGTCGGGCGAGGTGACGACCGGTGCGCTGGGCGGGGTGGTGTCGACGGAGAAGGTGCAGTCCTGCGCCCAGCCGGCCTGGCCGTGGAAGACGTCGGAGGAGGTGGTGCCGTCGCCGGCGTGGGCGAACCAGGTGTAGGTGTGGCCGTCCAGCAGGACCGGGCTCTGCACGCCGATGCGGGAGCCGGAGGCGACGCGGGGGTTCGGCACCCAGGCGGACTCCCAGGCCAGGACGTCGGGTTCGACGCCGATGTCCCAGAGCCGGAACTGCGCGTCCAGGAGCTGGCCGGGGTCGGGGTCGGTGACGACCGCGTTGAACTCCACGCCGGTGGCCGCGTTGGTCGCACCGATCCAGCCGCAGCTGCCGGGGAACGGGTTCTGCGGCTCGGGGTTCATCCGGGTGTCTGTCGGGGTGTTGGGCGGGGTGTCGTACTCGACGTAGAGGAACGGCAGGGAGTGCGGCGCGGGCACCTTTTTGCGGGTGAAGCGCTTGAAGCCGTTGCTGCCGGCCTGGCTTTCCTCGGCGCCGTACATGCCGAAGGTGAGGTTGTCGCGCCAGCCTTCGTCGCGGACGAGCTGGGTGATGTCCCAGCCGATCCGGTTGGTGGCGTTCGGGCAGCCGGCGCCACCCGCGCTGTCGGTGAACGCTCGGCCGAGGTAGCGGATGTTGGCCGGCTGGTTGTTCCAGGTGATGGTCTGGTTGATCGGGCCGGTGTAGTTGAGGTCGACGCCGTGGGTGGTGGCGCAGGTCCAGTCGGCCGCGTAGGACTGGATGGCGTTGAAGGTGGCGAAGTTGACGATCTTGCCGGTGGGGTTGAAGGAGTCGACCTGGGCGAAGGTGCGCTCGCGGCCGTTGCAGACCGACCAGCGTTGCAGGCCCACGCCCATGTCGTACTGGTTGGCGTAGTCGTCGAAGTTCTCGACGTCGGGGCAGCCTTCCTGGACCCAGGTCCAGTGCTCGGTGGCGGTCCACACCTGGTTCCACGACGGGTCGATGTACACCGGGAACACCGTGTCGTCCGCAGCGAGGAACCCGGCGTCCGGGGTCAGGGTCAGCTGGTCGGCGGCGGGCGCCACGCCGATGTCTGCGACCTTGGCGTACGCGCCCGGGCCGTCGGCGTCCGAGGCCACCTCGTCTGCGGGCGGCGCCGGTTCGTCGGCCGCCTGCGTGGCGGGGGCCTTGTTGGCGGCGGGTGCGGGCGGATTGGTGGTGGAGTCCCACATCACCGCCTTGGGCGCGGTGAACACAGCGGCCCCGTCCGGTGTCTTCGCCGCGAGCGCGCCGTTGTCGCGCCGGGAGACGGTGACTCCGTCGGCGTCCATGCCCAGCTGCAGCGCAGCCAGTTGGGGGTTCGCGGCGGCCTGCTCGGTCTTGACGACGAGGACCTGGGTGAACCCGCCGACCACGGTGGCCGTGACCCTCAAGTCCACCCCGGGCAGTACCTCGGGGTAGACCGCTGCGTCGCCGTCGATCACGGGTTGGGGCAGCGCTGTGGGCCAGGAGACCGCGAGTCCTTGTCCGCCTTGGGAGTTCATGGCCGCCATCGGTGCGGTGCCGCCGCCGGACAGCGTCAACTGGCCGGTGGATGCCTTGGGACGCCAGCCTCCGTTCCCGGACGGCACCAGCGTGGGGTCCAGGTTCGCCCAGGTTCCGTTCTGTCGGGTGCGGACCGGGCCCGCGTGCTGCGTCGCGGCGAATGTGCCGTCTGGCTTCGCGACCACCGACTGTGTCTCGGTGGTCAGTTCGTCGACGACCACCTCCTGCCCGGTGCGGATGGCCTCGGCGGACGCCGACTCTTCGGGTGTTGGGTCGTTGCCCGGATCAGCCGGGTCCGCAGTGATGCTGGTGGAAACGCTGTCGAGCGTGGCGAGGCGGGCTGTTAGAGAGGCAGCCCCCGCCGGCGCAGTGGCCAAGAGTCCCGCAGCCAGGGCGATACCGACGGCGGACGCCAAAGTGGCGGACGTGCGCGGGTGTTTGGGTCTGGGTGGGCGTGGTGCCCTCATGGAGTTCTCCAACAGTCTTGGGCGGCCAGCCCGTTGGCCGGACCGGCGCATGGGCTGACGAAGTCTCACATGAACCCAATCCTCCAGTCGTGTGTGATGTAGATAACACATCGCTAACAGTATTGATCGACAAAGTGCTGCTGGTGAGATCGCCAATCCATCGAAATGGGAAGGATCATGGACGGTTGAACGGCCGCAGTGCAGCGCACTGCCGAATGCGTGGCTACGTACGGTCACGCCTCCGCACATAAGTACTTGTTCCCGGAGTGCTATGTGATCTGCATCTCAGTTGATCGTGGTTCAGACCACCGCTAGCGTCCGGCGCGGACCTGTCGAACTTCCGGGGGAGCATTGTGTCTTCGTCGTCCGCACCGCGCCTCGTCCTGGGCCGTCCGTTCTTCGGGAGAGCAGCCCTGGTGGCGGTCTCCTGCCTGGCCTTGCTGGCGCCTATGGCTACCGCGGCGGACAACCCCTGGGGGTTGAAGGACCCGACACTGTGGGAGCCGGGCCCCCTCAAAGAACAGCGATCCGTACCGGGAACCGCCGCTGGACCGGCGACAGTTCCTCCAGTCCAGCGCGACAACGCACCCCCGTGGCAGGCCCCGCCGGTCGCCTGGCCAGCCGCCACCCAAGCCGACGTCGACCTGACCGAGCCACCCGCAGCGCCTGCCGCCTCCGCGGCGCGCTCGCCGTTCGCCGCGACCGATGCCCAACCGAAGCCGACCGGCCGCGCCGGCGCGACCCCGGTATGGGTCCGAGCCACGGACAACCCGGCGCCACCCCAGAAGTCGCCGGCCCCCGCCGGCGCGGCCAATCCCGGTGCGGAGGCGAAGCCCGCATCAAACACCCCGGTGGCAACCGGCAGGGTCGGGGTCACGATTGCGGAGCGCGGCAAGGCTGAACAGGCAGGTGTGCACGGGCTGGTGGTCGCGGTGTCACCGCGCGACGCGGCAGCGCGGGGCACGGTTGTCGTCGGTGTCGACTACGCCAGCATCCAGGGCGCCTTCGGCGGCGACTGGGCGACCCGCGTGCGCCTGGTCGCTCTGCCCTCCTGTGCGCTGACCACACCGGAAAAGCCCGAGTGTCGCACGCAGACCCCTGTCGCGTCCCGCAACGACCTGGCCGCCAAGCAGGTCTACGCGGACGTGGACCTCGCCGCCTCCGGACCGTCGACCGCCACGGGCACCCAGAGTGCCGCGGCGGACGGGATGACCGTGCTGGCCGCCACCGCCGCCCCCTCCGGTCCGAACGGCGACTACACCGCCACCCCGCTCAGCCCCACCGGCTCCTGGAGCGCCGGCGGGAACTCCGGGACGTTCAGCTGGAACTACCCGATCACGGTGCCCCCGGCGCTCGGCGGCACTGCGCCGAACATCGCGCTCGCGTACAGCTCGGCCACGGTCGACGGGCAGACGAGTGCCCGCAACGGGCAGGCGTCGTGGATCGGTGAGGGCTGGGACTACCAGCCCGGATACATCGAACGCTTCCACCAAAGCTGCAAAGTCGACGGCAAGGACGACACGGGCGAAGTCTGCTGGTCGGGCAAGCAAACCGTAACCATGTCCCTCAACGGCTCCAACAGCGCACTGGTCCGTGACGACGCCACCGGTACCTGGCGCACCCAGGACGGCGCCCCGACCAAGGTCGAGCCGTCAACGTTGCCAGCCGGGGTGGAGAACGGCGACAACGACCGCGAGTACTGGAAGGTCACCACTGGCGACGGCACCCGCTATTACTTCGGCGCCCAACTGCGACCCGGCGCCGCCACCGGTGAAGCCTCGAACTCTGTGTGGACTCGGCCGGTCTTCGCCAACGACTCCGGCGAACCCTGCTACAACACCGACTTCGCCGCGGCGTGGTGCCAGCAGGCGTGGCGGTGGAACCTCGACTACGTCATCGACGCGCGCGGCAACCTCGTCTCCTACGTGTACGCCAAGGAGACCAACGCGTACGCCCGCAACCCCGACCAGGCCCACCCAGACGGCACGCTGACCGAGTACACCCGCGGCGGCCAACTCGCCCGGGTCGACTATGGCTACAAGGCCGACAGCACCGCCGGTCCCACCGCCCGGGTGATCTTCACTCCCGAGGAACGCTGCGCACCGGGCAAGGCCTGCGCGCCTGGTGGGATCAACAAGGACAACCAGGCCGACTGGCCCGACGTCCCCTTCGACCAGAGCTGCGCGATGTCCGCGCCGGTGGCGGACTGCAAGAACTACAGCCCCACGTTCTGGAGCACCCGCCGTCTGAAGTCGATCACCACGCAGGTGCTCACGGGCGGCAACCCGGTCAAGGTCGACGAGTGGGCTCTGGCCTACGACGTTCCGAACCCGTCCGACGGGTCCGGGCCGGTGCTGTGGCTCGCGTCGATCACCCGCACCGCCTTTGCGGGTGACGGCAACGAGAACAACAAGATCACCATGCCGTCCACCGACTTCAACGGCCAGTTCAAGCCCAACCGCGTGCAGTACCAGACCGGCACCAACCTCACCCCGCTCAACCGCCGCCGCCTGACCGACATCACCACCGGGACCGGCGGACGCATCACCGTCACCTACGACACCGCCTGCACCGCAGGCCAGTTCCCGACCCCGTCATCGAACACCACCCGCTGCTACCCGGTCTACTGGAACCCCAGCCCAGGCACGCCGATGGACCCGACGCTGGACTGGTTCCACAAGTACGCAGTCACCGGCGTGTCCGAAACCGACACCACCACCCCCGGTTCCCGGATCCGCACCACCCGCTACGAGTACGTCGGCGGGGCTGCATGGCACCGCGACGACTCCGAGCTGACCGACGATGACTTCCGCACCTGGAACGACTTCCGCGGCTACGCCGAGGTCATTACCCGCACCGGCAACACCATCTCGTATCCGGGAGATGCGACCCTCAAGTCGTCGACGATCTACCTGCGCGGCATGGACAGCCCCATCCCCGGTTTCTCGGGCACAGCGGACGTGAACCCGCTGGCGGGCTTCGTCCGGGAGACCGTCACCTACAACGGCGACACCACTGAAGTCGTCGCCCGCACGGTCAACGATCCAAAGGTCTTCCCCCCATCCGCGACCCACAGCCGCGGTAGCGCCCTGCCTGCCCAGACCGCGCAGATGGTCCGCACCGAGAAGACGACCAGCAAATCGCTTCTGTCTAACGGGCAATGGCGTTCCAGCAGCAAGACCACCACCGAATTCGACCCCGAGTTCGGCGTCGCCCAGTCTGTGCTGGACAGCGCTGAGGGACTCCCGGACTACTGCACCACCACCAAGTACGCACACAACCGTGCCACCGACGCGTACCTGATTGCGCTGCCATACGAGACTTACACCGTCACGGGTAATTGCGGCGTGCAGCCCGGTTCTACAACAACCGTCACGCACACCCGCACGCTTTACGATGGCAAGCCACTCGGTGAGCTCGGACAGATCGGCGCGCCCACCACTGCGCAGGTTGTTGTCGCATACAACGGCGGCATTCCCTCACGGATACTCGGTACAGTCGCCGAGTACGACATCTATGGTCGTCTCACAAGGGTGACCGACCCGGCCAACAACGCCACGACCACGACCTATAGCCCCGCGACCGGTGGACTGCCGACGCGGGTGACGACCACCGGCCCTATGGGTGCGGACTGGACGACCACGGTCGATTACTCCACCGCACGCAACCTCGCGGTCAAGACCACCGACCTCAACGGCCGCGTCACCGAAGTCGCCTACGACCCAGCGGGCCGCACCACCGCTGTGTGGAAGCCCGGCCGTGACCGCGGCGCGGGTAAGGCCGCTGACATCCTGTTCGAGTACGCGCCGAGCAAGACCGCGCCCAGTGTCGTCACCACCAAGACCCTGCGCGATGAAGGCAGCTACGCGATCTCGCGCCAGATCTACGACGCGTTCCTGCAACAGCGTCAAACGCAGACCGACACTGCGGACAACTCGCCTGGTCGTCTGGTCACCGACACGTTCTACGACTCCCTCGGCCGTGTTCTGAAGGCCAACAAGACCTACTGGGACAAGACCACCGGGCCCAACGGTGTGCTGTGGCAGGCCAACGACAACATGGTCCCCGGCCAGACCGCCGTCTTCTACGACGGGCTGGGTCGCAAGACCAAGGAGACCTTCTCCTCCTACGCCGTCGACCAGACCAGCACGCCGACCGGCGGCGCGCGGGTCCAGCAGTGGAGCACACTCACCACCTACGCCGGCTCCGAACGCACCTCGGTCGTACCGCCGGACGGCGGCACCGCCACCACCGTGATCAGCGACGCACGCGGAAAGACCGCGGAACTGCGGCAGTACCGCGACCGTACCAAGGTCGGGCAGGACGACCCGCTGCTGTTCGACAAGACGGTCTACACCTATGACGGCCGCGAGCAACTCGCGTCCGTCACCGGGCCCACGCATCCGACCGACCGACCGACCGGCGACACCTGGACCTGGCGCTACGACCTCCTCGGCCGTCAAGTCCACACCGAAGACCCCGACAAGGGGCCTGTCGACACCGTGTACGACGACCTGGGACGGGTGGCTTCGACCACCGACGCACGCGGCCAGACCCTCGCCTACGCGTACGACAAGATCAGCCGCAAGACCGGCCTGTACAACGGCTCGGTCGCCGACGCCAACATCCTGGCGTCGTGGTCCTACGACCGCCTCGCCAAGGGGCAGGCGGACGGCTCCACCCGCTACGTCGGCGGCAAGAACGGCGCCGCGTACTCGAGCGCCCTCACCGGTCTCGACACCGCTTACCGCCCGACAGGCTCGTCGGTCACCATCCCCGCGACCGAGGGCAAGCTCGCCGGCACTTACACCACGGGCCAGACCTACACCAATAACATCGGCTTGCCGTACACCACGTCGCTGCCTGCTGCGGGGGATCTGCCCGCGGAGACCCTCTACACCGGCTACGGCGACCGTGACCTGCCGGTCACCCTCACCAACGGCAGCGTCGACTACGTCAACCGGGCCCTGTACGACCCGTTCGGCCGCGTCAAGCGCGTCACCCTCGGCGACGTCCCCAAGCAGGTCGTCCACACGCCGATCTTCGACGACGCCACCGGCCGCCTGATGACCACCGCGCTGGACCGGCAGACCGGCCCGAACGGCGAACCCATCGGCGCGTCCGTCGACTTGACGAACTACACCTACAAAGCGAACGGCGACATCACCTCGATCACCACCCGGCGCGACGACGGCGCCGTGGACCGCCAGTGCTTCACCTACGACTACCTGCAGCGCATGACCCAGGCGTGGACCGACGAGGGCGACCTGCAGACCCAGCCGGCGCCCTCGGTCCCGGGCATCGGCGGATGCAAGAACCAGACCCCGAGCACGGCCACCGTCGGAGGGCCGTCGCCGTACTGGCAGACGTACCTGTTCGACCCCAGCGGCAACCGAACCCAGCTCGTCGAGCACGACCCGTCCGGCAACACCGCCAAGGACGTCACCACCGACTACACCTCACCCGCGGGCGGCCAGCCCCAGCCGCACTCGGTCACGAACACGACGACCCGCGTCGGCACCTCGACGGTCACCCAGTCCTACGACTACGACGCGGCGGGCAACACCAGCAACCGTCCCGCCAGTTCCACCCCGGGTAACGTCGGCGCCATTCCGACGCTCCCGTCGACGCGGACGTGGGAGGCGGAGGACACCAACACCGCGAACCTCGTGGCCACCTCCAACAAGAGCCTCGACCGCCAGGTGAACTGCTGCGGTGTCACCTGGTCGGGCGGCAAGCACCTCCTGACCGGCGGCAGTTCGCCCGCAGACGGGGACTGGGTGACGTTCGAGGTGAACGTGCCCGTGGCTGGGCCGTACACCCTCCAGACCCAGCAGACCGTCGCCGGCGACTTCGCCAGGATCCAGGCAAAGGTCGGCGCCGACGCGAACGGCAACGGCGGCACCGACATCGGGCCGGTGTTCAACGCCTACCGCGCAACCGTCGGCATCACCCCCGTCACCTGGGGCAGCGTCAACCTCCCTGCGGGCAAGAGCAAGGTCACCTTCAAGGTCACCGGCAAGGACGCCGCCGCCACCGGCTACCGCATGGGCATCGACACCCTCACCCTCCGCGCGGGGGTCGGGGCCGAGGCCGAGAACCTCACCCGCACCGGGAGCAAGAACGTCTGGTCGCAGCCGAACTGCTGCGGCGCCAGCTGGTCGAGCAGGGCCCAGTCGGTGCTGAGCGGAGCAGGCGTCGGCGACTGGGTCACCTACACCTTCACGGTGCCGCGCGACGGCATGTATCAGGTCGCCACCCGCCAGACCAAGGCCGCCGACTACGGCATCATCCAAGCCCAGATCGACGGCAAGGACATCGGCCAAACCTGGGACAGCAACGCCTCTGCGGTGCAGGTCCAGGACGTCGTCTGGTCCACCGTCTCCCTCACCGCCGGCACGCACACCTTCACCCAGAAACTGACCGGCACCAACGGCACCGGCTGGCTCATCGGCACCGACGCGCTGTTCCTCAATCCCGTCTGGACCGCCGAGGGCGAGAACCTCAAGGTCACCGCCAACACCGGCGGTATCGGCGCCGCCACCTGCTGCGGAACCACTTGGTCCGGCGGCAAGTTCCTCCACTTCGCTGGCACCAAGGACGGCGACACCTTCACCGTCGACGTCAACGTCCCCGCCGCCGGGGAGTACCAGATCACTACCAAGCAGACCCGCGCCGCCCAGTACGGGCAGACCCACCTCACCGTCGACGGCGCCAGCACCGGCGGCACCCCGTTCGACGCCTACAAAGCCACCGGCGTCGACACCGCCACCGCCAACTACGGCAAGGTCCGCCTCACCCCCGGCACCCACAAACTCACCTTCACCGTCCGCCCCTCACCCGAAGCCCTGCGCACCAACGTCACCCCGCAGTTCTGGATCGGCCTCGACACCCTCACCCTCACCCCCACCGCCGGCCCCGACGGCACCTCCGCCCCCGGCGGCAACCAGGAACTCACCTGGGACGCCGAAGGCCGCCTCACCGCAGTCAAAACCGTCGACACCGGCCTGACCAAAACCAGCAACTACCTCTACGACGCCGACGGCAACCGCCTCCTGCGCATCGACCCGGACAAGGTCACCCTTTACCTCGGCACCACCGAACTCACCCTCACCGGCGCCCGCGGCAACACCACCGGCACCTTCACCGGTACCCGCTACTACTCCGCACCCGGCGGCGCCCCCACCATTGTCCGCACCGGCAACAAGCTCCACTACCAGGCCACAGACCGCCACGGCACCAGCGGCGTCAGCCTCGACGCCGCCACCCTCGCCCTCACCCGCCGCGACACCAAGCCCTACGGCGACCCCCGCGGCCCTCAACCCCAGGCCACCGCCTGGCCCGACGACAAGGGCTTCCTCGGCAAGCCCCAGGACTCCACCGGCCTCACCCACGTCGGCGCCCGCGAATACGACCCTGGCCTCGGCCGCTTCATCAGCGTCGACCCCATCATGGACCTGGCTGACCCCCAGCAAATGCATGGGTACAGCTATGCCAATGGCAACCCCGTCACCAAGAGCGACCCCACCGGGATGGCACCTGACGACTGCGACGCGAACGGATACACCTGTGGTGGTGACGCCCAAGCTGGCTGTGGTCAGCTGTGTAATGGGCTCGGCTCGCTGCCACCCACGACTCCAGCGGGCTCAGGGAACGGCGGGAATGGAAGTGGTGGAGGGTCTTCAGGATCGCCTGGGATGGGGCCCGTACTCCCCCACGGTGACCCGTTCCTGCTCTTTTCACTTCCCGCCGGCTTTAATCATATTGATCCGACTAAAGCGCTGACCGTGACACACCCCCTAAACGGAATGACTATTTGGGACATCAATGGCGTCCCCCATGTAGTCCACCCGCAAGGCGGCGGGGACACTCCTAGCGCACGTCAACTCCTGCACATATTGAACCGCGACCTCGCCGCAGGAGGGGTGCTTTATGATCCGAGCCTGGGGAGCGGCGCAATCTACTACGCTCAAGCCGATTGGTACGACAACAAGCCCGGCCAGGGGCAGATAGTCGGCAAGGGCAAAATTCAGGGGGTAAATGGTCCCTCGCTGACCGGCACGACGGCAGACTTCATTCGCGTGGACTATCAAAACGGAAAGATTGTTTCCGTCGACAGCTATGACACAATGACTACTAGCCAGCCTCAAAAGAGCGGAACGTTGATAGCCGGAGAACTTAGGCGAAAGATGGATGGATCGAAGCAGCAAGCCAATAACACAATATTTGTGGCCGCCAACGACGTGCAGGCGTCGGAAGTGCATGCGGCAATGAAGGGAGACTCTCGTGTACGAGTGATAACTCTCAACCTATCTTCAGACACCAAGAGCGTTTCGCGGGCGCCACGTATCGGCGGAAAGTCCCTGACGGTCGCTGGCAATATTGCCATGATCGCATGGCTTCCCGTTTACATTCGTAACGACGGCCTGGGGCGAGGGGCCTATAAATTCACCATGGACGTCGTCGATCCCTTCCACCTGACGGGGGACAGGGATGACTCGTTCGACATCTTGTTCAACGGGAAGGTGAACATGCCTGTCTCGTGAAGAGGGGAAGGCGGTATGCTGAAGCCCAGAGACGAGGTCAGTCGATTTGAGATTTGGCAAGTGCTGGGTCGTGAGGGTCAGACCACCCGGAGGAATGCAAATGGCGCGTAGCATGCTGACAGTATGCCTCCCACCCACGCCCCCCGAGCGCGTTACACGCAGGCTTTCCGTGGTAATGGAACGGTTTGACTACGACTACCTTCAAGAACCGCGCCAACCGGAATGGGACTGGTGGTTTATCTACGGCGGCGAAGACGATACGGCCCTCCCGCTTCGATGCGGTAGCGAGGATGACCCACGCGTGATCCGGTCACCAAACAGACACAGCGGGGAACCGCGTCAGCTCACAATGGCTCGGTGCGACGGGGCCCCACGCGAGCTGCTTGACTTTGATGACGACCGCCGTCGAGCAGCCGATATCGCACGGATTCGCTGGACTTCCTGGCAGGATCATTTGAAGGGACTCCCATCGCCGAAACCCTTGTCGGAGATTACCGAGAACTACAAGAGGCTTGTCAGGGTAGCCAAAGAGGAAATCCAGCCCCCCTATCAGGAATATGCAAATCAGCCAGCAATAAAAGAATTGGCCGGCAAGGTGCCGGTTCTGGGAGTAACTGGCGCAGATGCAGATCCAGTGGCTCATTTTGGATTTCCGCTGGAGGTTTACGTCCAGCGAATGATTGCGCGGGTCGTGCCTACGGATGCAGTGCTAACTCTGGAAGGCCGTTGGATCAATTTGCCGGACGAGGGCGACCCGTACGAGTACTTTAGAATGGTCGACAACTATATTGAAAATCTCTCCGGGGAGAACGTGGTTTTGCGACTTCTCTACCACCACTGAGGCTTTTTCACGTGTAGATCGTGAGGGTGAGGATTGCCGCAGTGATGCGACGCATACGGCTGGGGCTGCATTGTGCGCCGCAGAGGACGCGCCAGTGCTTGGCGGTGGCGACGCCACGTTCGACCGGGCTGCGGATGCAGGCTGTCCTGGTCGAAAACGCGGCTCTGGCAAGATTTTCGTGAAGTCGTGACGCTCCGGTCCCGAAGTGCCATCGTCCCCACTGTGTGACCAACTGCTGGATGTCGTGTTCCCGTGCCTGGGAACGGTGTTGGTGGAACAGGTCGAGGTCGTGGACGGAACGGTTCGGATCAGTGCCCGTACCCGCGAGGACGTCGCGTTGCCGTGTCCGAGTTGCGGTGCTGTGTCAGGACGCGTTCACAGCCGCTACCGGCGACGCGTCGCCGACGCCGCTGTCGGTGGCCGTCCGGTCGTCATCGACCTGTCGGTCCGGCGGCTGTTCTGTGACGCGGACCGGTGCCAACGGCGGACGTTCGTCGAGCAGGTCGACGGACTGACCGTCCGCTACGGGCGATACACACCGCTGCTGTTGGGCGTGCTGCAGGCGGTGGGTCTGGCGCTGGCCGGACGGGCCGGGGCGCGGCTGCTCGTGGAACTGCGCGCGGTGGTCAGCCGGGTGACGCTGCTCTCTTTGGTCATGGCGCTTCCCGATCCGCCGCCGGTGACGCCACGGGTGCTGGGCGTCGATGATTTCGCGCTGCGCCGTGGTCACGTCTACGGGACGGTCCTGGTCGACGGCGAGACCCATCGGCCGGTGGAGCTCCTGCCGGGCCGTGACGCAGACCCGTTGGCCGCGTGGTTGTCGGCGCATCCCGGGGTGACGGTGATCTGTCGGGACCGTGCCGGCGCCTACGACGAGGGCGGTCACCGCGGAGCACCGAAGGCGACGCATGTCGCCGACCGGTGGCACCTGTGGCACAACCTCGGTCAACACGTCGAGAAGGATGTCGCCGCCCACCGTGGTTGCCTGCGTCAGGTGGCCGTGGCGAAGCCGGTGGATCCGGCGGCGATCGAGGCGCTGGCGCCGCAGGCGCTCTCGGCCCAGGGAGCCCTGGAGGCCAGGACCCGACGTCGCTGGCGGGAGATCCACGCCCTGGCCGATGACGGGTGGGCGGTGTCCGAGATCGCCCGCGAACTCCACCTGGGCCGCAGCACCGTCCGCCGGTTCCTGCGTGCCGAGCAGGTCGACGCCGTGCTCGGCCATATCGCCGGGCGCAGACCCAGCGTCCTGGACCCTTGGCGGGACTACCTGAGCCGGCGTTGGGACGAGGGGTGCCGGTCGGCCACCGTACTGCGCCGTGAGCTGGCCGAACGCGGACTGGAGTGCAGCATCAGGCTCCTGACCAGGTATCTGCGGACGATGCAGGTCAGCGGCACCATCCGCGCATCGGGGCCCGAGCCGCCGACCACCAGGGCCCTGGTCGGCTTGCTGATGCGCCCGTTCGGCGCGCTGGACGACGACCAGCAGCACCAGCTCAAGACCGCCCTGGCCGCCTGCCCCCAACTTGACGCGCTCGCCCGCCATGTCCGCATCTTCGCCCGAATCCTGACCAAGCGTCAGGGCGCTACCGGACTGCGCGAATGGGTACTCGCCGTTCGGGCCGACGACCTGCCCGCGCTGAAGGCGTTCGCCGCCGGCCTGGAGAAGGACTGGTCGGCTGTCGTCGCGGGCGTGACGCTCGCATGGTCGTCCGGAATGGTCGAAGGCACCGTCACCAAGATCAAAATGGTCAAGCGGCAAATGTACGGACGGGCCGGGCTCCCGCTCCTCCGCAAGCGCGTCCTGTTGCTGTGAGCCGCGTTCGCGACACTCCGTCACGACTTCACGAAAATCTTGCCAGAGCCGAGTATTCGATCAGGACAGGCCTTCGCCGCCGAGGACCGGGCGTTCCTCGCGGCCCTGCTGATGCCGCTGCCGCGGGACGTCCTGCGCCGGATGCGGCTACTTGTCCAGCCGGACACAGTGCTCCGGTGGCACCGCGATCTGATGAAACGCCGCCATGCGCGCACCTGCCGGCCCAAGCGGCCCGGACGCCCACCGACCGCCCGCTCGATCCGGACCCTGGTGCTGCGGCTGGTCCGCAAGAATCCGCAGTGGGGCTACCGCCGGGTGCACGGCGAACTCGCCACACTCGGCATCAAGATCGCCGCATCCACCGTCTGGGAGATCCTCCAAGCCGAGGGCATCGACCCCGCACCCGGCCGCCACTCGACCACCTGGGCCGACTTCCTGCGCTCCCAGGCCGACGCGCTGCTGGCCTGCGACTTCATCGAGGCCGTCACCCTGACCGGCCGGCGCCAGTACATCCTCGCAGTCATCGAGCACGCCACCCGCCGGGTCCGCATTCTGGGCACCACCGCGCACCCGACCGCCGCCTGGGTCGCCCAGGCGATCCGGAACCTGGCCATGGACCTCGAAGACGCCGGATCCACTGCCACGTTCTCATCCGCGACAGGGACGGCAAGTTCCCCGCCCTCGTCGACGACATCCTCGGCGATGCTGGCATCCGCGTCGTACGCACCGGGGTTCGTATCCCGCGCATGAACTCCGTCATGGAACGTTGGGTCCAGACCCTCCGCCACGAACTCCGCGACCGCACCTTGATCTGGAACGAACACCACCTACGTCGCGCCCTCCGCGAGTTCGAGACCCATCACAACACCCACCGGCCGCACCAGGCATTGCAGCAAGGGGCACCACTGCGCCGGGCACCCGAACCGATCACCGAACCCGACGAACTCCAGCGCCTGCGGATAAGCCGCCACGACCGAATCGGCGGCGTCATCCACGAGTACCGACATGCCGCTTGACCAGGCCGGATGACATTTTCGGCAGGCGCAGACCCCGCCCACCGCGACGCAAACGCCAGCGAACGCGCCTACTGAGCGCTGGATCACATCCGTCCGCCGCGGGGCACCGACCCGGATACTCGTCACAGGCCATTCATGTGCGCGTTCTCACGGAATGATCTTTCGCGTCAGGAGTCGAAGTCTGGCGAGGACGCCACGCGGCTAGCCCTGAGAACCTGGGCAAGAGTCGAAAGTGCTTCGAAGACACCGAGGACCTCGCTGAGGAACTCGAGATATGTCACCCCGGAGGGGCTCTCATCGCTGAAGATGCGGCCTGTCTGGAGGTCGTGATGGGCCGTCGCGTGCCCAATCGTGTTCCGACGGCGGTTGTTGAGCAAGCTCTCGAATGACTCCCATCCTGGCACTTGTGCCACATACGCAATCTTGTATGCATTGGCTAGTTTGTCGAACCTACCGAGGTTCTTTGGACGCTGCTTCTCGGGAACGCAGTCGGGGTGGACGTTGCCGAAGTCGTCAGGGTTGCCACGCTTCACCGAGTTCTGAGCTGCGACAAGCGGCCACAGGCACTTGCAGGAGAGCTCGAATCCGTGCTGGTAGAGGTCCCTCACCAACGAGAACTCGTCGCGGTAGAGGACTAGTTCATCGAAGCTGCCTTTGCCTCCCAGCCCGAAGAACCTCGCGAGGAGCCCCATCTCCCAGGACTCGTGATGCTCTACAAATCGGTTCAGCTCGGTGAAGACATCTCGCTCCAGACTCGCCGAGGACTGTCCTCGATGCCGAAAGGTCAGGAGGTGATCCCTATGTCGCTTGATCGCTGCCGAGTGTTTCCGCGAGAACCGACCGAACACGTTCGCGCTGGTGGCTCCCGTGGTCCCCGTGATCATCGTCGTCGCTGTCCCCAAGGCCTGGTAAGCGATAGTCGTTCGCTCGTGGCTCGTGCTCGGTTGCCATTTGAGCCCAAGCTGCTGCTGTGAGATGCGAGAGAACATTTCGGTGTTGCCCTGGAGGTAGTACTGAAACAGCATGCGGATTTTGGGCCACATGACTTGGCTTGCCTCGAGGGCCGCACGCCGTTCGGACTCGAACTCTATAAAGACCTGCTCGCCGAGGGCCTGGAGGAGCGTCATCGTTGGGAAGGACCCGCTCGGAGTGAACGAGTCGGCTTCGTAGCGCGACGGCACAAACGGATTGATGGTCACGACGCGCGTACTAGGAGATTCTGGCGCGGTTCCGCTCAGCACCTCGCACTCGATGTCAACACAGTGGTTCTGGAGCTCAGTGCCCGACATCGAGCCTCGGATCGACAGCCGGCAATGCGGGCACGGCAGATAGAAGCGCGTTCTGCGGGTCGGTTCCACGCCCAGCCGGGCGAAGAATGACTCGCCACACCCGTGGCACTTGAGGTGGTAGCGGGAGATCACGGGAACAAGCTACTCCGCCCCAACGTGCCCCCGCTCTCTTAATTACCTGATTCACAGCAACCCACGGCAGTTAGATCGGTGTCGGTCAGCACACACGCGTCGCGTTCAACGCCCCCACCCCAAGTGGGTCGTCCCGCCGCGCCAGTCCCCAGCGCAGTGGACGGCTGACCGCAGCGGACCGTCACACCTCCACAGGCGCGCCGGGCCCGAACACCGTGTTTCGTCCGTTCCGGTCCGGCGGTCGCGAGGCGGTGCCACGCTGGTCGCATGAGGCGACAATGGTCTTCGGCGGCCTCCGGCGCGGCCGGGCGGTTCCGGTGCTGGCTGCGCCGAATGCTCGGTCAGACCAGGGCTCCCACGGCGCCCCCCACAGACCCTTATCACGTCGCGCGTGCCGGTTTGGCAGACGACGGACCCGAAAAGCCTGAACCCGCACTGCACCGGTGTCTGGACGAAGTCGAGTTCGAGCGGCTCCTCGAGGAGAACGCGGCCCGGCGCCGCGCGCTCGACCACAGGCGCACCGCCGTGTACCGGCTGTTCGACGCTGCGGGAGTGCTCTTGTACGTCGGCATCTCCGTAGACCCGCAGAAGCGCTTCAAGAACCACAAGCACGGCAACGGCCGGAACAAGCCCAAGGAATGGTGGCCCGACGTCGTGACGGCGGACCTCGAGTGGTTCGACTCCCGCCCGCAGGCCGAGACCGCCGAATCGTTCGCCATCGTCACCGAACACCCACGCCACAACACGGCCAAGACAGGCGCCTACGCCGCGAGCCTCTTCCGGCACCGCTGGCTGCAAGAACGCCTTGGCGGACCGCGCCCCGGGCCGGACGCCCCACTGGCGCGCTGGAGGGCCTGGGCCGAGGCCACCGTTGAGATCGATGGCCACGAGATGCCCGCCGAGTCGTGGTGGGAGGCGTCGCGGCCGTGCAACCGGCTGATCGCGGAGCAGCGGGACGCTGCCGCCAGGCTCGGCCGGCCGGTCCGCGCACATGTCCCGCGCCCACTCCGCGCCGAAGACCTCATTCGGTTAACCCGACACCGGCATGGCCACTGCGAGCTATGCCGCGAGCCGTACCCGTGCGCAACCGTCCGTGCCGTCGCGGACCGCTTCACGAACCACCCTCAGTACACCCCGTTGTGGGGAGCGCAGGCCTCGGCATCCTGAAGCGGTCCAACGGGCGTTGCAGGGAGGACCCTTCACGGCCGTCCAACTCGGTGTTGATCCTGGCGGAGGCCTCGTCTTCCACGCCTCGTCCCAGAGCTCGTTGTCCTCAGCCGCGGACAGTCCAGTACTGCGATCCGCACGAACCTTCCCAAGCGAATTTCCGTGACACAGCCACGGGACGACGGCGAAGTTCTGCGTCGGCAGTTGGGCTCGGGACTGTGGCCCTGCCGACAGCGCCGCAGTGCGTCCGGCCCTCGCAAACCGGTGGCACCCGTCGCTGCATGGACGCGATGCTGCTTTGCATGGACGAACTCGGGATGTCAGCGGAAGAGATGGAGAGGCAGCTGCACCTCACGCGGCCGAGCACTCCGGAACGCGAAATGGCCATGATCGGCTGGAACGAGAGCGAACTCGCCCTGGCTGATGCGTACCTCGACCTGGCGGACGATGCCTTCGAGCGTTGGAAGGACCACTGGCCCAACGATGGCCCTCCGGTACCGATTCTTTACCTGTACCGGCACGGCATCGAACTGGCACTCAAAGCACTCATCAGGCGCGCCGCAGCGAACCTGGAACAGCAGGGCCGCAACCTCGAGCACCTATCGCTCCACCAACTCGACAAGGACCTGCACACACACAACCTCAGGAAGCTTGCCACCACGCTGGACCGGGCCATCGTTCACATCAGCGGCTTCCCCGAGACGGGCATGGACGCCGTGTCCCGCGAGGTTCTGGACTGGCTCGGCACCGAGGATGAGACGGGCGAGACGTTCCGGTACAACACCGTTGGGCACGGCGCGAATACCCGCCCCGCTCGCCCCGAAGAGCGGATCATCAACTTCTACGAGTGGGCCGACGCCCTGCACGTACTCGGCCGCCGCCTCACCTGGGGCTACTCCGGCGTCATCGAAGCCGACGCCGAGTCGTACGCCGACATGGCTTCCGACTCCGACTACTACTGACGATGACCGAGGCTGGGCCTGTCGCCACCTAGAACCTTGAGGAGCAGGCTGTCGGTCGACGCCGTGTACCGCAGCCCGGTCATAAGAGCCTTCGGGGCCGTGTTGCGGCGAACGGCGAAGACGTGGTTCATGGATCAGGCATCGACGAGTCGCCGAACGCATCCCGGGAGTACGGCCGGGTCCTCCAGGCGCTCCCAGTGCCCGTCGGGAGCGTGGGCATGTACCGTGCGCAACATGTCGCGGATCAAGAGCAGTTCGATGGTCCACTGGGCCTGATCCGTCGGTGTGCGCTCCCCGGGGCGCAGCGCCTTGACGAGGAACATGCGGGCGCCCAGGGCGGCAGCAAGGAACCATGCTCGGACTGCGTCTCCCGGTTGACCTGCGGCCAGTTCGGCGTCGACTTCGGCACACAACGTCTCGGCCCAGTCCTGAATGGCATCAACGGTCGACCACGCGAGTCGCAGGAGTTCGAGTGGCTGGTCGGCCGCCAGGTCACGCAGCTTCTCCCTGACGTCGCCAGCGGGGACCGCACCGCCGAGATCCGGGACTGCAACGTCCGCCATATCCTCGCCGAGGTGTTCGATCATGGAGGCGAACGGGCTTGCGGCGTCGGCCGGTAGGAGCGCGCGGGTGACGTCGCCGATCTCCTGGTTCGATACGCCTTGTCGGCCAAGTCGGGTCATCGTCAGGGCCGTGACAGCGAGGTCCTTCGAGGTGAGGGGCTCGTGATCACGCGGCCGTCGGTCCAAGCGGGCGACAGCGTCGGGCGCCCAGCTCAGTCCCGTGGCCCGGAGGCGATTGTCGATGTCCCGAACCCGGCGCGGGAGCATGGTTCCGGTCAGCCCGGCCTGGGCAACCAGGTCTGCGATCGCGTCCGCTGCGGCCTCCGGAGTTGATGTCCCCGGGTTGGAGTCCAGGGACTGCTCCACCGGCAGCGTGAGGGCGTCGGCCGCGGATCGGAAGGCGGCGCGGACCGTCTCTTCGGGGAGCGGCTGTCCGTCCGCGAAGGCCAGGAGCGCGAGATCGGTCGGGCGCCGTCCTCGCTGGGCGTGTTCAGCCAGCCAGACCACCATGCCGCGAGCGTCGTCGTGCACACGGGAAACACTGCCCCGGCCGCGTCCGAGGCCGCGCGGGATGTTTCTCGGCAGCAGCCCTGCATGCCGCCAGGTCTCGAGCTGACGCGCCGAGACTTGTAGCCCATGGCGTTGTGCGTGATCGATCAGCTCTTGATCGGCGGGGCTGGGCTGGGGCTTGCGCGGCATGCCTTCGACGCTACATCCCGACGCCCGGCGGCTGGATCCGAACTTGGAGACCCACCATCTCCACGCGAAGCATGCGCTGGGCAGACGGTGCCATGGACTTCAGCGCCGGGCACTGCGTCCGGCTCCGAAGTTGAAGGAGTTCATGCATGACCGTGCAGCTTGTCGCCAGCGTCTTCGCAGCCGCCGGAGTCCTTCCGTGGCTCGCCGTCGTCGGCCTCGTGATTCGACGCCTTTCTCATATCGCCCTGGCCACCACGTACGTGCTCGCTGTCCTGGTCGCGGTTCTGCACAGGAAACCGGAACGGCGCAGGGCCGCCCACGACATGCTCGATTGGCATCCGTTCTCTCGGCGCCGTTGAGAGAGCCTCCGGTCCGGCGCGTGTGAACAGCAGCGACGGGTCGTGTCGGTGAGTTGTGTGGCTCCGCGTGCGGTCGGCGTACGACCTCGCGCCGCATCTGTGGCCGGACGGTCGGCAGCCACGCAGTTCATCGGGTATGACGGCGCAACGCGCTGGCTGCTTGGCGCTACGTCGCCTTGCCGGGCACGTCCGCACGTGCGTAACCGATTCCGGCGGAGACGAGCCACTGGGCGCTGTCGCTGTCGAGTTCCCAAGGCTTGCCGAGAAGGAGCCGGCGCAGCGCGGACCGGTCGCGAACCGCGTCAGGCTCGGGGGTGAGACGCAGGTGGAACTCGCCGCGTGACCCCCAATGTTCGTCGGCCGGGTCGTCGAGGGCGACCATGGGTCGCTCGATACGTCCCGGCCACGCAGGATGGCCCCACCACCTCGCGCACGTGCCGGCGCCGTGGGCCGCCGCACGGCGCAGCGCGAAAGCCGCACCCTCCTCGTCGGCGAGTTCGGCGACGCCGCTGAGCGCCTCGTCCGCGCCGGCTTCGTACGTCTCGCGATCGGCGCCGGCGAGGGCGTCAAGCGTTGCCCCGGTCGGCAGCTGCCGCGTGGGTTTGGTGAGCCAGGCGAAGATCCGGGTAACGAGTCGGTCGATGTCCTCGGGGTGGGCTTCGTCCATGACGTCCGCGTCGTCGGTGGCGGCGAAGCCGCATTCGTTGAGCCAGCCGCGCAGTCGCTGCCTGATGCCGTGGGTGGTGCGGGTGTTGATACGGAGCATGTCGCCGTCGGACAGGCGTCCTTCGGCGTGCCAGTTCTCCACGCAGGTGTTGCGCCAGGCGCCGTTGGTCAGACCGAGTGCGGCCAGATCGAGAACGGAAGTCATCGATCCAGGGTCGCCGCCGTGATCGCGAATCAGCTTGCAGACGAGGCGTTCCACTTCTTCGTGTGTCAGCTCCGAACCCATGTCGAACGTCCCTCCCAACAAGGGCCACGAGGCGAGTCCGTCTCCCGTTTGGGCACGGCCGCAGTAAGGCCGATTCTGCTCTCTCCGGCACGTGGCAGCCTCGAAAACCCGAAGAACCGCTGCCACCTGGAAACGGACGCATGATGGAAGCGCCCCCGCGAGCGCGGGACGGATGGTTCTAGCCCCGGCGAGGTCGGCCCCTGCGTGGACGGCCAGCAGACCAGGGCTTCTTCGGCATCCGAGTTGCCGACGCTCAACTCACCCTCGCGCTGCGTGTGCGGAGCCGGAACCGCCGGTCTGTCGAGCGGGGCTGTATCTCTAGACTGACCGAGCTTGATCACGTTCTGGTTGACGGGGGTTGCGATGCGTGTACGGGCGTGGATGGCCCGGTCGGTGGCAGTGGCGATGCTGACGGCTATCGCCGGATGTTCAGATTCCCACTCCCCGCCCCTGCGCCCGGCGGCGGGCTCGGGGGCGGCCACAGGTCAATCCAGTCAGCCCCCGGAGCCGCCGCGCCGGTTCGACCCGCCGAAGACGTTCGCGCGCACCGGCGTCGAGTTGCCCGGGATCACGCAGGTGCCGAAGTCGCACACCTCGTCGACGCCCATGGGCACGCAAGTGCCGTGGGTCTTGCACGACAGCACCGTGTACGCCGCCGACTCCGAAGGCCGGCTCCAGGCGATCGACGCCGCCCGGGGCCAAGTCGCGGCCGTCCTGACACCCCCGAGCCTGCCAGCCACAGCGCAGCAGGACTCCGCAGGGAACCAGGTACTGGCCCTGGTGATGCCCGGCCGCCCGATCATCGCCGAGGTGGACGGGCGACCGCTGGTGCTGTTCCCCGAACTGATCGCAATTCCCGGCCGCGGCACCGCCGCTGGGCGCACCGTGCTCGACGTAATGGCCGTGGACCCGACCACGCGCGCCGTCGCCTGGACGGCGTCGGTTCCGGTGGCCGGCGGTGCCGGACCGAGAATCAGCGGCGTGTCGCCCGCGCCGAGCATCCTGGGCGTGCGCGGCACCATGCTCGTGGTCGCGGTGAACGATCAGGAGACCGGAACCGTGCACGGCATCGACATCGGCACCAAGACCGCGGTGTGGTCGAAGGACGGCTACCTGGGGCAGACGGTCGCCGGGGACTCCGTGATCACCATCCAGCCCCGAGACGGCACGAACACCATGCAGAAGGTCACCGCGCTGTCGGTCACCGACGGGAACCCACGGTGGAGCCTGCCCAACAACCTGTACGAGACCAGGGTGATGCCCGCAGGCCCCACGTTTGTCGCCGTCGAGGCCCGCGACTACAGCAGCGGCAAGTCCACCTTCCGGATCGTCGACGGCAACACCGCCGCCGACGTCATTCCCGCCGCGCAGGCAACCAGCAGCTTCTCCACCTACGGCATGAGCTGCGCATGGGACAACAAATCCGTCACCGTCTGCTCCGGCGTCGGCATCGTCATGGCACTGGACTCCACCAGCGGCAAGGAACTGTGGCGGCTGCCGGACCAGGCCGCCAACCGTGTCGCCCCGCACGTCACCACGCTGTGGCACGGCGCCGTCTACGGCACCGCCGGAAACGGCGCCGTCGTGCTTGACGCGACCACCGGACAGGACATCGCCACTCCGACCATCGCACCGATCCAGGTCAGCGCCACCACCGCGCTCGCCGAGGACCCCACCGGTGACCTCCGCGCCTACCCGGCCACCGGCTGACCCAGCGCCCTCGGTTATCCCGCGATGCCGGCGTCTTCGCGGAGCCGCGCTCCCTATGCGGGCGTCGGCCGCTCGACCCGCAACTCGTGAGCAGCCGCACCCTCGAAGCGGCACGAAGGTTGTACTGGTCAGCGCTTCAACGGTCAGACGGGTCCGGTGGCTGAACCGCGGGACGATAGCGGCCGGCTCTGGCAAAGTGTCCTCACTGCTAGACGATTCTCGTGGGGAACCTTGTGAGCACGCTCGGTAGCTTCATCTGGTCAATCGCTGACCAACTTCGGGGCCCCTATCGCCCCAACCAGTACGGGACAGTGATTCTCCCGTTCACCATTCTGAGACGGCTTGACTGCGTACTCGAGCCGGACCGCGCGGCTGTACGGGAGCTGGCTGCGAGGTACGAGAATCCGAACCGGCTCAAGGTCGAGGTCAAGAAGGTCACGGGGCGGGCGTTCTACAACACCTCCAACTACGAGTTTGCGAACCTGCTGGCCGATGCGGACGGGCTGGCGGACAACCTCGCCGACTACATCGACCGGTTCTCCGCCGACGTGGACGTGTTCGAGTACTTCGACTTCAAGAAGGAGATCCTGGCCCTGGAGAAGGCCGGGCTCCTGCGCGAGATCGTCAAGTCCTTTGGCGCCGTCGACCTGCATCCCAGCGTGGTCTCCAACGCAGACATGGGGGATGCGTTCGAGTACATCATCCGCAAGTTCAACGAGGCCGCGAACGAGACCTCCGGAGACCACTACACACCCCGCGACGCGATCCGGTTGCTGGTCGACTTGCTCTTCGCGGAGAAGGATGTCGACCTCACCGAAGGCAGCATCATCCGGTCGCTGTACGACCCCACCGCCGGCACCGGCGGCATGCTCTCCCTGGCCGAGGAACACCTGCTCGCCCAGAACCCCGAGGCGAAGCTGAGCCTGTACGGCCAGGAGTACAACCCGCAGTCGTACGCCATCTGCAAGTCCGACCTGCTCGCCAAGGGCCACGACACGACCAACATCGCCTTCGGCAACACCCTCACCGACGACGCCTTCAAGGGCCGCCAGTTCGACTATTCCATGTCCAACCCGCCCTACGGGGTGGACTGGAAGCAGTACGCCAAAGCGGTCAACGAGGAGCGCGACTCCGCCGGCCCCTACGGCCGCTTCGCGCCCGGACTCCCCGCAACCTCCGACGGCCAGATGCTCTTCCTGCTCCACCTGGCCCACAAGATGCGCGCACCCGAAGACGGCGGCGGCCGCGTCGGCATCGTCATGAACGGCTCGCCGCTGTTCAACGGCGCGGCCGAATCCGGACCCTCCAACATCCGCAGGTGGCTGCTGGAGAGCGACCTCGTCGAGGCGATCGTCGCCCTGCCGACCAACATGTTCTTCAACACCGGCATCGCCACCTACATCTGGATCCTCGACAACACCAAGCACCACGACCGCCAGGGCAAGGTCCAACTCATCGACGGCACGTCGTTCTGGACCAAGATGCGCAAGAACCTCGGATCCAAGGGACGCGAGATCAGCGACGCTGACCGCGCCAACGTCGTGCAGTTGTACGCCGACTTCGAGGACGCCGACTCCGACCTCTCCAAGGTGCTGCGCAACGACGAGTTCGGCTACTGGACCATCACCGTCGAGCGTCCCCTGCTCGATGAGGGCGGGAACCCTGTCGTCGACCGCAAGCGCAACCCGAAGCCCGACTCGAAAAAGCGTGACACCGAAAACGTGCCCTTCACCTACGGTGGCTCAACCGCCGGCGTGGCAGGGGAGCACGAAGTCATCCAGACGTACTTCGACGCGGAGGTGAAGCCGCACGTTCCTGACGCCTGGATCGACTGGGCCAAGACCAAGACCGGCTACGAGATCCCGTTCACGCGCCATTTCTACAGGTACACCCCACCTCGCCCTCTTGCCGAGATCGACGCCGACCTGGACAAGCAGGTCGCCAAGATCCTCGATCTTCTCCGTGAGGTGGAGGGATGAGCGACTCTGTCCGCCTCAAGTGGCTACTTTCGGAATCCGATGTGCGAGCGGGGGTGGAAGCCGAAGCCCTGCCGCTTCTGTCGGTGTCGATCAGTTGGGGTGTTCGGCGTCGGGAGGCGGCGGGCACGACTACAAGGGCGGCGGCGGAGGATCTGTCCAACTACAAGATCTGCCGCGCGGGTGACCTCGTCATCAACCGTATGCGGGCGTTCCAGGGTGCCCTTGGCATCGCCCCGGAGGACGGGATCGTCAGTCCGGACTACGCGGTGTTGGGAGTCGACCCGACGATCGACTCACGTTGGCTGAACTACTTCCTCACCAGCGGCTCCACAGTGGCGACCATGGCCAGATTGGTTCGAGGTATCGGCGGAACAGAGGCTGGGAACGTTCGAACTCCCCGACTGAACATCGCCGACCTGCTGTCGATGACTGCGCCTCTCGTATCTGCAGAGGAGCAGCGCGTCATCGCCGACTACCTCGACCGCGAGACGGCCCGCATCGACACGCTCATCGAGGAGCAGCAGCGGCTGATCGAGATGCTCCGGGAACGGCGCGCATCGGTTGTCACGTCAGCTCTAACGCCTACCGATAGCTGGCGCCGGCTCCGCATCAAGCACATCGGCCAGACCAGCCTCGGCAAGATGCTCGATGCCGGACGCGCAGTCCGAGAAGGAGACGAGTTCCGGCCGTATGTCCGTGCGGCGGATGTCCGTGCGGACGGATCTGTGAACCTGGTGGATCTCAACGAGATGCCGTTCTCTGAAGCGGAGTTGGGTACGTTCGATCTCCGTTTCGGCGACGTGCTGCTCATCGAGGGCGGCGCGACGGTCGGGCGACCGGGGTTCATGTTCGACTCAGCGCCCGGGATCGCCTTTCAGAAGACGGTCAACCGGCTCCGGGTCGACCCGCAGGTCGACGCCCGGTTCGTGTACTGGTCGATGCTCCGCCTGTACGAATCGGCCTACTACGCCAACCACTATGGATCGGTCTCCTTCGTCCACCTCACCGGCGAGAAGTTGAGGGAGATCGCGCTCCCATTCCCACCTATCGACGAGCAGCGCCGACTCGCTGCGCATCTGGACGAGACAACCAAGAGGATCGACACGCTCATCGCCGAGACGCAGCGCTTCATCGAGCTCGTCCATGAGCGCCGCTCCGTGCTGATCACAGCGGTGGTGACGGGCCAGATCGACGTACGAGAGGCCGCGTGATGGCTGACCACAACGAGGACGTCTTCGAGGCTGAGATCTGCGAGCACCTCGCGGTCCACGGGTGGCTCTATTCGGCCAACGACACCGGATATGACCGTGAGCGGGCGCTGTTCCCCGAGGACCTGTTCGCGTGGCTAGAGGCGACCCAGAAGTCGGCGTACGAGAAGGCGTTGAAGGCGGCGGGGTCGCAGGCGAAGTTCCTCGATGTGCTGACCGCGGCGCTGGACAGGCCGCTGGAACATGGCGGTGGGACGCTGAACATCCTGCGTAATGGGGTGCAGTACATCGGCGGTGGTCGGTTGACCATCGCGCAGTTCCGTCCGGAGACGTCGCTTAACCCGACGTCGACGGCGCACTACGAGGCGCTGCGGGTGCGGGTGGTGCGGCAGGTGCGCTTCTCGACTGCCGACCAGCGCAGTATCGATTTGGTGTTCTTTGTCAACGGGCTCCCGGTGGCCACGGTGGAGCTGAAGACCGACTTCACGCAGTCCCTGGATGAGGCGGTCCACCAGTACAAGCACGATCGCAATCCTTTGACGAACGGGCGGCCGGAGCCGTTGCTGTCGTTCGGTCACCGGGCGCTGGTGCACTTCGCGGTCTCGAACGACCTGGCGGCGATGACCACGAGGCTGGAGGGTGAGAAGACCCACTTCTTGCCGTTCAACATCGGCTTAGACAGCGGTGCCGGCAACCCGCCCGGCGCGGAAGGACGGTCGTCGACGGCGTACCTGTGGGAACGCGTCTGGGAGAAACACGCCTGGCTGAACATCATCGGTCGGCTGATGATCGTGCAGACCAAGGAGGAGTGGGACGTCACCACCGGAACATCGGTGCGGCGTACGAGCATGCTCTTCCCGCGCTTCCACCAGTGGGAGGCCGTCACGAGCATCGTCGAGGCGGTGAAGGAAGAGGGTGTCGGGCAGCGGTACATGATTCAGCACTCGGCCGGGTCCGGGAAGACGAACACCATCGCCTGGACGGCCCACCGACTGGCGCGGCTGCATGTCGACGATCAGAAGGTCTTCGACTCGGTCATCGTGGTTGTGGACCGCACCGTGCTCGACTCCCAGCTGCAGGATGCGATTCGGCAGATCGACGGCACTGGCAAGATCGTCGCGACGATCAGCCCCGAGGACGTCCGCAAGGCGGGCGCGAAGTCGAAGTCCGGTCTGCTGGCGCAGGCGTTGAAGCACGGTGAGTTGATCATCGCGGTGACGGTGCAGACGTTCCCGCACGCGCTGCACGAGATCCGGAGCGATGCCGGCCTAAAGGGCAAGCGGTTCGCCGTCATCGCCGATGAGGCGCACTCCTCCCAGTCGGGTCAGATCTCCTCGAAGCTGAAACAGGTGCTGACGGCCGAGGAGGTCAAGGAGATCGAGGAGGGCGGCGACGTCGATGTGGAGGCGGTGCTGGCCTCGGAGATGACCGAGCGGGCCGAGTCAGAGAACATCTCCTACTTCGCCTTCACCGCGACGCCGAAGAACAAGACCCTCGAACTGTTCGGCCGCAAGGGGCCCGACGGGAAGCCGCGCGAGTTCCACCTGTACTCGATGAAGCAGGCGATCGAGGAGGGTTACATCCTCGACGTGCTCAAGGGCTACCAGTCCTACGAGACCGCTTTGAAGATCGCCGGCAGGGCCGCCGAGGGCGGTGACGGTAGTGAGGTCGAGGAGGCCGCCGCCCGCAAGGGCCTGATGCGGTGGGTGCAGCTCCACCCGACGAACATCAGCCAGAAGGTGCAGATCATCGTCGAGCACTTCCACGCCAACGTTGCCTACCTCCTCGAAGGCAAGGCGAAGGCGATGGTGGTAACCGACTCGCGCAAGTCCGCGGTGAAGTACAAGCTGGCCATAGACGCCTACATCGCCAAGCGTCGCGCCGAGGACGCGTCGTACAACTACCGCACCCTGGTCGCGTTTTCCGCCGGGGTGACGATGGCCGAGGACGAGACTTGGCACAGCGACTGGGGCCCGCAGCCGTCGAAGGATGACGAGTTCACCGAGGCCAACATGAACCCCGGCGCTGGTGCTGATCTGGCGGCCGCGTTCAAGGGCGATACCTACAAGGTCATGCTGGTCGCCAACAAGTTCCAGACCGGCTTCGACCAGCCTCTGCTCTCGGCGATGTACGTCGACAAGAAGCTGTCGGGGGTCGCCGCGGTGCAGACGCTGTCGCGGCTGAACCGCACCCACCGCACGGCTGGTGGGGAGCAGAAGCGCAAGACGTTCGTCATCGACTTCGCCAACAAGCCCGAGGACGTCAAGGCGGCCTTCGAGCCGTACTTCAAGAACGCGACGCTGGAGACCGAGACCGATCCGTACGTCGTCGTCCACCTGGCCAACAAGCTCGCCCAGGCCGGGATCTACACCGAGGACGACGTCCGCAAAGTCGCCGAGCTGTGGGTGACCAGGAAGGGCAACAACGCGCTCTCGGCGGCGATCAGCCCAGCGCAGCACGACTTCCGTCGCCGCTACGCGCGGGCGATCGAGGAAGAGGACAAGGTCGTCCTCAACGCGCTCGACCTGTTCCGCAAGGACGTATCCACCTACGTACGCCTCTACGACTTCATGTCCCAGATCGTCGACTACGGCGACCCCTACATGGAGATGCTCTCGATCTTCCTGCGGCTGCTGGAGAAGGTTATCGCCGAGTCCGCTTGGGCGGCCGACGTCGACCTCTCCGACGTGGTGCTGGTCGGGGTCAAGCACAACAAGGCGATCCTGGTCGACATCTCACTCGTGGGCGACGGGCAACTGAAGGGCATCGGCGCGGCTGGCACGGGCGCGAAGAAGGATCCGAAGTACGTCGCGCTCCAGGTCGTCATAGACAAGATGAACGACCTCTTCGGCGCCGCATCGTTCGCCGAGTCCCAGGTCCGGGAGTTCGTGCAGGGGCTCGTCAAGCGGTTGCTCGCCGACCCGAACCTGATCCAGCAGACCAAGGTGAACTCCAAGAAGCAGTTCGTGGAGTCACAGGACTTCCAAGCAGCCGTTACGGCGGCGGTTGCAGACAACCAGGACGCCCACAACACGATGGCTGACTATTTCTTCACCGACGGGCCGGCTATCAACTCGATCATCGTCGCCCTCGCGGATGCCTTCTACGAAGCAGCGGTCGACCAGCAGGTGGATTCTTAGTCCCAGGCGCTGCGCTCAGGGCACGTTCGACCTCTTCGTCGGGTCAGAACGCGCGATCGATCGCCACCTTGCCCGCGCGTTGGTACGGTCCCCATGTCCGCATCGGGTTGAAGCGGCTCGCTGGGCGCCGCACACCCGGATTGACGGTCCTCGTCGATGCCCGCGTTGTACCCGTCTGCCGGGCCGTCGCCCCCAGGCCGCCGTGCGGCTGAGCTTTGGGTAGCTGCGACGGTTGGTGCGGGTGCCGCTGTAGAGGCCGACACCGCAGCACGATCGGCTCTTCCGGAGGGCACACCCCGCGCACGATGTACAACCGCCCGTGGCAAGGTTGGTGGTCTGCGCGTTTGGGCAGGACCGGTTCACCACGACTGCACGTTCCTGCACGGAAGAGGCATCGGGGGATGCGATGACGCTACGTTTCCTGGGGATCATCTCGAACACGCCAGTCAACGACTCGCCGACCATATGGCTTCACGAGGAGACCGGCGACCTGCTCATCCAGTCGTACCGCGCCGATGAGGAGGACATCCGACAAGCCCAGGAGGCTGGATCGATCCCGGGGCATTCGACGGAGATCCCGCCTCATGAGGTGATGATCCGGCTGCCTGCCGAAATGCTGAAGTACATCCCGCACCCAGACGAGCCGGCCCCGCCGACGGAGGAACAGTGACCGCTGCAGAGTCCCAATTCCCGCAGCATCAGCTGATGCGCGATGCCCAGCATGCGGTGATCCACCTTGAGCTTCGGGATGTGTACACCGTCGATGCGGACCTCGACTATCCGGCGTGGCTGGAGGGTTGGCGGCCGGTCCCTGCCGAGGAGCGGTGGCGCGGCGGCTTCTACGGGATCATCGGCCAAGCAACGGAGAGGGGCGTCGACGTCCGGCGTCTGAGGGTCGTGTCGGAGCCGGTGACCGACTACATCCGATACGAATACGACCTGACGTTCGCCAACGTCGACATCGGTGAGCAAGTCCGGTGGCTGCCACGGCGGGACGCCGTGGGCCTGTTGGTGCCCGCAGTCGACTTCTGGGCCTTCGACGCGACGACCATCATGCTCACGCACTGGGACGGCAACGGCCGTGCGGACGACCCGTTTCGCGACATCAGCCAGGACGCCGAGCTGATCAAGACCTACACCGGTGCGTTCGACACGTTGTGGTCTCGGGCCACGCCACACGAGGACTACGTTCCGCGCTGATCTCGCCCGACCGTGCCCACATCGTCCTCCGTCCAGCAGGCGCGCCGCGCGCTGGGTGCCAGGCTGCGTGAACTCCGTGAAGACCGGAGGCTGAACCTCACCAAGCACGCCGCGTTGTGCGGGTGGTCGCGGTCGAAATCGTCACGCATCGAGGACGGGCTCACGCAGCCGTCTCCCGACGACATCGAGCTGTGGTGTGCGGTGTGTGCCGCCGCGCCCGAGGCCCCCAACCTCATCGCGTCACTCCGAGCCCTTACCGGCATGTTCACCGAGTGGCGGCGCATGGAGCGCACCGGCCTCAAGCGCGCCCAGGAAGCGGTGCTGCCCTTGTTCGAACGCACCCGCCGCTTCCGGTCGTACGCGTCCTGGATGGTGCCGGGCCTCATTCAGTCGAGGGCGTACACCACCGCTGTCCTGCGTGCCACGCAGCAGCGCCGTGTCACGATCGACGACGTGGAGGCCGCGGTCGACGTACGGATGGACCGGCAGCGCATCCTGTACGGCGGCAAGGCCACGTTCGCGTTCCTCATCGAGGAGTGCGTCCTGCGCAATTGCATCGGTGACGCCGAGGTCCTGGCCGGCCAACTCGGCACGCTCATCACGGTGTCGGCCCTGCCGAATGTGTCCGTGGGGGTGATCCCCGCCCAGGCGGAGCGTGTACGCATGCCGGCGGAAGAGTTCTGGATCTTCGACGCGGCGCAGGTCAACGTCGAACTCGTCTCCGGCTACCTCACCTTGAGTCAGCCGTACGAGATCAGCGCCTACGAGCAGGCTTTCGAGCAGATGTGGTCCATGGCCGTGCACGGACCGACCGCGCGAGAATTGATTACCGTGGCCCTGTCGTCGCTTGGCTGAAAGAACTGCCGTGCACGCTCGTGCACGCGAGTGGAGTCTCCGCCCACCGCCCCGCCACTGTGGATGTGTCCCGGCCGGGAGCCCTGTCGCCGAATGCAGGTGGACTTCCGTCCGTCTCGGCCGGGCCCAGTCGAATGTGGAGAGGAGTGGCACTGCCATGCCCCGAACCGAGATCGTCGAGTCCGCCGCGCAGGAGCCCGGTCAGGCCGAGGGTGCTGACCGGGAGTTCGCTCCGCTGGACATCAGGCTGATCGAGGTGATCGATCCGGCAGGCCTGGTCAACGTCACCGACGACAACTGCGGCAGCTCCTGCCCGAAGGCGTGCGCCACGAACGTGGCCTGACGTCGGAGCCACGGGCCCGGCGTGGCCTTCGTCGAAGCGTCGAAGGCCACGCCGACCCCGAATCAGGGGGAATCAACATGTATGACGCCGGTGTTGCCGCGATGCTGCGCGCGCCCGCGGGCGTTCCCGAGCTGCCGCCTGTGGACTTGGTCGCCGGTGACCGAGCCTGCGTCCTGGCCTGGCTCCGCACGGCCTGGGGCCATGCAGACGTCGCCGAACCGCTGGCGCATGCCAGTACGGCATTGGCCGAGCGCGTCGCGGAGCTACACGACCGCAGCTCTGCCGAGTCCGTACGGCGTGCCGCGCTCGCCACCAGCCGCTACCTGCTGCGCATGACAGGCCGCTGTGCTCCGTTCGGCCTGCTGGCCGGCGTCGCCCCGGTCGGATTCGGCGACATGAAGCAGACGCGCGGAGCCGGTGGCCACCGGGTAAGGGCGCGGGCATCAGCGCCGTGGCTGGCCGCGGTGGTGGAGCGGTTGGAGGGCTGTCCCGAACTGCTGGAGCAGCTGCCGGTGGTGGCCAACTCGATGCTGGTCGTGCGAGGCAACGACCTGGTGCTGCCCTACCAGGCGCAGCGCGACGCCAACGAGGTCCGCGTTGCCGATCTGGTCGTCAGGCACCGGAGGTCGGTGCAGGCCGCGGTGGAGGCGGCGTTGGCGCCCGTCCGCTTCGCAGATCTGCGCGACAAGCTCGCTGCGGACTTCCCGGTGCCGGTGGGCCGAGTGACGTCGATGCTGACGGAACTGGTGGCCCTGCGCGTCCTGGTCACCTCGTTGCACGCGCCGTCGCTCGTCCCCGACGCTCTCGGTCACGTCGTCGCCGAGCTGCACGACGCGGGTCCCGTAGACGAAGTCGCGGCCTTGGCTGGGGCATTGCGGGATATCCACGATCGGATGAGCGCGCACAACCGCCTCCCGGGGCGGCGGCAGCGCGGCGACTTGGCCGCCCGCATGCGCGAGGTTTCCCACGGGGTCGGGCATCCGCTGGCCTTCGACTTTCGTCTCGATACCCGTCTGACGCTGCCGACCGAGGTGCGGCGCGAGGTCGAGCACGCCGCCGGGTGGCTGACGCGCCTGTCCCGGTTTCCGTTTGGTGTCGCTGCCTGGCGGGACTATCACCGGCGGTTCTTCGAACGGTACGGGCACGGCACTCTGGTGCCGCTCCTGGACGTCGTCTCCGACAGCGGACTCGGGTGGCCGGACGGCTACCCGGGTACCGACGCGGCTCCGCAGCCGCCGTTGTCGGACCGCGACCGCACCCTGCTCGCCCTGGTCCAGCACGCCACCGCTCGCGGTGAGGCCGAAGTCGTGGTGACCCCCGCGCTGCTCGATGCCTTCGCCTCGGACGGTGTTCGGCCGCCGCCGCATCTGGAGGTGGCGGTGCGGGTTCTGGCCGCCGATGAAGACGCCGTCGCGCGCGGCCGGTTCCGCGTCGAGGTGGCTGCCGTCAGTCGCGGTGTCGGGGTACTGACGGGCCGCTTCCACGACCTTCTTCGCGTGGACCGCGTCAACTTACCCGGCAACGACCCGGACACGGTGGCCGTCCAGCTGTCCTTTCCGCCGCTCGACCCCGCAACGGCGCATGTGGCACGCGCACCCCAGGTGTTGCCGCGCGTGGTCTCCCTCGGCGAGCACCCGGTCGACCGGGCCGTCCTCACGGCCGCCGACCTCGCGGTGGGCTGCGACGCCAAGCGCCTATTCCTCGCCGCCCCGGCGCTGGGCGTCCGCGTCGAGGCCGCCGCCACGCACGCCCTCAGCCTGGCCCGGCACACACCACCACTGGCGCGGTTCATCACCGAGATCGGCCGGGCCCAGTGCGCCCAGGTCACGACGTTCGACTGGGGGGCGGCGACCGACCTGCCGTTCCTGCCGCGGCTGCGCCGGGGACGCGTGGTCCTCAGCCCCGCGCGGTGGCGGATCACCGCCGACGAACTCCCGGGCCCGAACGGGACGTGGGACGCCTGGAACACCGCACTCGACGGCCTGCGGGCGCGATACCGGGTGCCGGCGCGGGTGCGCCTGACGGAGACCGGGCTGCCGTTGGACCTCGACGATCCGAACCACCGCGCCCTGCTCCGCGCCCACCTCAACACCTCCCCGTACGCCGTCCTCACGGAGGCAGGCGACGACGGCTGGTTCGGTGCCCACGAGATCGTCGTCCCGCTCACCGCCGCGGCGTCCCCGGCGTGGCCGTCAACGCCCACGCCGACCCTCGCCCGCGTCGCCCACCAAGCGGGCGACCTCCCCGGTGACGGCGGCGTCCTGCTGGCCTGCTTGTACGGGCACCGGGACCGGCAGGACGGCGTGTTGGTCGATCACGTGCCCGCGCTGCTGGACCGGCTCGTCGAACGGCTGGGCGCGGCGCCGTGGTGGTTCACCCGCCACCGCGACCACGCTGGCCACCATCTGCGGCTGCGCGTCGCCCTCACCCACCCGGCCTCCTTCGGCGAGACCGCCGGGGTCGTGTCCGCCTGGTTCCGCGAACTGCACGCGGCCGGGCTGCTCCGCGAGATCACCTACGCCGCCTCGCACCCGGAGACCGGGCGCTGGGGCGCCGGTGAGACCTACGCGACAGCCGAGGAGGTGTTTCGCGCCGACTCCCGAGCTGTGCTCGCCCAGTTGGCCATCGTGGACCGCGCCGACCGCCGCGTCCTGGCCGCCGCTCACGCGGTGGCGATCGCCGCGTCCTTCAGCGGCAGTACCGACGCAGGCATGCGCCGGCTCGCGCGTCACGCGCCTGACCAGGCGCCGCAACGGATTCCCCGCGCGCTGCACCAGGAAGCGATGCGGCTGTGCGACCCGGCCGGCGACTGGGCCGCACTGCGCACCACACCCGACGGGACACGCATCGTCGCAGCCTGGGCTGACCGCGACGCAGCCGTGTCCGCCTACCGGGAGCGTTTCGACACCGCCAGCATCGACGCGGACGACGCCCTCGCCTCGCTCCTACACGCCCACTTCCTGCGTGCCTGCGGCATCGATCCGGACGCCGAAACCGTCGCACGGCGCCTGGCCCGCGCCGCCGCACTGCGGTGGGCCGCACGATGACCGCGACGACCACCCCGTTCCTGACACCCGAGACCGTTCCCGCAAGCCTGGCCGCCCGCCCGTGGTGGCGGCAGTCCCTCGCCCACGGCGCCCCCGGCGTCGCCCTGCTGTACGTGGAACTGGCCGCCCGCGACCAAGCACCCCGTCGTGTGGCGCACGAATGGATCAGCTACACCGCCCGGCAGGAACTCACCCGCGGTCCGGACAGCCACCTCTACTACGGCGCCCCCGCCCTCGCCCACGTCCTCGCGTGCTCAGGCCGGTACGCCGCGCCGCTCGCGGTCCTCGACGACGCGATCCGCACCGACGTGAAGCGCCGACTCAGCGCCGCGCACGCCCGCATCGACAGGGGCGCGTTGCCCGCGCTCTCCGAGTTCGACGCCATCCGCGGACTCACCGGCCTCGGCGCCTACCTGCTGGACCGCGACAATGCCACGGCCCGCGAGGTCCTGACGTACCTGGTACGACTCACCGAACCCGTCGACGCCCACGGGTGGGAACTGCCCGGCTGGTGGACCACTGGCGGGCCCAACGGCCGGCCAGATGCCACGTATCCACACGGGCATGCCAACAACGGTGTCGCCCACGGCATCGGCGGGCCCCTGGCGCTGCTCGCCCGCGCCACCCGCCGCGGCGTGGTCGTCGACGGGCAACGGGACGCCATCCGCCGTGTCCTGGTCTGGCTCGACCGCTGGCGCACCGACGACGCGTGGCCCTACCTCATCGACCTGCACACCCGATCGAAACTGCAGTCTCGCCAACGCACTTCGTGGTGCTACGGGACCGCCGGCCTGGCCCGCGCACAGCAACTCGCCGCGCTCGCCCTCGGGGACACCGCACGGCAACGCGACACCGAGGCCGTCCTGCTCCGCACCCTCGCCGCCCCGACCGGGATCACCGACGCGTCGCTGTGCCACGGCTACGCCGGCCTGGCCCACATCGCCCGGCGCGCCACCGAGGACGCCCTCGACCCCGCCGCGTTCCTCGGCCTCGTCCCCGCCCTGCTGTCCCAGACCGAACCGACCGGCCAGCCCTACGCGTTCCTGGAAGGCGACGCTGGCGTACACCTGGCCCGCGAACCGGCCGCCACACCGTGGAGCACCTGCCTTCTCGTCTAGCTCTGGGAGAAACCCCGTGTGGCACCAGCACAACATCGACTTCCGCGACGCGGACAGCGCCCGACACCTGACCGTGCACGTCCTAGCCCCCGCACTGCGCACCGCGCACACCGGCGGTCTGCTGTCCGGCTGGTGGTTCATGAACAAGGACCCGTGGCGGCTGCGCTACCGCTCCCAGGCGCCGTACGGCGTCCCCGACCTGCTCGACACCCTCGCCGTCGGCGGCCTGATCACCGGCTGGTCACAGGAGGTGTACGAACCGGAGATCACTGCCTTCGGCGGCGCGGAAGCCATGCAGGCCGCACACGAGCTGTTCCATACAGACAGCGTGCACCTGCTGGTCCCGACGCCCGCCGCGGTCGGGCGGCGGGAGACCGCGGTGCTGCTGTGCTCGGCGATGATGCGCGGCGCCGGACTGGACGTGTTCGAGCAGGCCGACGTGTGGGAACGCGTCAGCTTCCTGCGTCCCGGCCACGCACCGACCACCGCCCGGCACACCGAGGCAATACGCGTGCTCACCAACGCTCGCCCCGATTCGGTCCTACCAGCCGACTGGGCGGGCGCGTTCACAACGCTCGGCGAAACCCTCTCCCACCTCGCGCGCAACGGCCAACTCACGCGCGGACTCCGGGCGGTCCTCGCCCACCACGTCATATTCCACGCCAACCGCGCCCGACTCACCGCACGCGACCAGGCCACCCTCGCCCACCTCGCGGCCACGTCCATCTTCCACTCCGACGAGGCCGCCCAACCACCAACGACCGCCGCCCCAACAACCGTAAGGTCAACCGCTGTGACTACTCTCCATAAATCACCCGACACTCTGCGCAATGCTCTTGTGGACCGGCTCATCGACGACGGCACCCTCCGCACCCCGCACATCGAGGCGGCCTTCCGGACCGTGCCGCGCCACGAATTCCTCCCCGGCGTGCCCATCGACGACGCGTACGCCGATGAAGCCGTCTACGTCAAACACGATGCATCGGGCGTGCGGATCTCGGCGGCCTCCCAGCCCGGGATCGTCGCGATGATGCTCGAACAACTCGCCGCCCGGCCTGGCGACACGGTCTTCGAGGCGGGGGCCGGCACCGGCTACAACGCGGCGCTGCTCGGCGCCATTGTGGGCATGGACGGCGCGAAGGGCCGCGTTTTGGCCGTCGATATCGACGACGACCTCGTGGCAGGCGCCCGCAAGCACCTGGCTTCGGCAGGTGTCAAGAATGTCGACGCCGTGTGCGCGGACGGCGCCCTAGGCCACCCCGAACACACCCCCTACGACCGGGGCATCGCCACGGTGGGCGCCTTCGAGATGCAGGATGCCTGGCTGTCCGGCCTCAAACCCGGCGGCCGGTTCGTCGCCCCGATCCGCCTGCGCGGCACCGCATCCCGGTCCATCGCCTTCGAACGCGACGCTGAGGGAGGGGACCGATGGGTGTCCGTCGACAGCCAACTCGCGGTGTTCATGCCCCTGCGCGGCATCGGCGACGACGCCCGCACCTACGTCCCCATCGCCCCCGGCGTCGTCCTCCAGGTCCACGGCGACCAAGACGTCCGGGTCACCGAAGGCGTGCTTGACAAAGAACGTCACCAGGTATGGACCGGCGTGCGGTACGCCGGCAACGAATCCTTCGAATGGCTCGACCTATGGCTGTCCCTGCGCCTGCGGAACGCGCTGATGCGTATGAACGTCGAGGACGACGGCCGCGCCCTCGTCGAATCCGGCATCCTCACCCCGATGTTCGGGTGGGGAGCGATGGCCACCACCGACAGCGGCGATCTCGCCTACCTCACCCTGCGGCCGGTCCAGACCCCGGACGGCAAGCGGTACGAGGTCGGTGTCATCGGCCACGGCTCCGCCGCACTCGCCCACCAGGTCGCCGACGAGATCCGCGTGTGGAACCAGGACTACCGGGACCGCACCGTCCGCATCGAGATCCCCGACCACGCCGAAACACCCACCGCTGACCGCTTCGTCCTGCCCCGCAAGCACCACCCGATGACCGTCGTGTGGCAGCGGTGACCCGCCGATGAACCCCGAGACAGCCCGCCGGTTCCCCCTCGTCGCCCGGGAACGCCCCGCCTGCACGCCCGCCCCCGAGCGCGCCGCCGGGCTGTCTCGGCTCGCCGACCAGGCCCACCGCATGGGTGACCTCACCCTCGCCTCTGCCGTCCTCAACCAAGCGGCCCTGTACGCCTCTGACATGGGCCGCCCCGATCTCGCCCGCGCCTGGTCCGCACAGCATGCCCAGGCACACCTACGGCGCTGCCCCGTCGCCGACGCTCGACTACCGCTGGAACCGGTCGTCAACCTCATTCGGCTACGCATCCGCGAAGGCGACGGCATCGGCCTGCTCGACCCGCTGTACGACGCCGTCAGCCGCGGACAGACCGCGACCGTGGAAGGCGTTGTCATCCCGGCCGACCTCACCAACGACCGAGCCACCGCGCGCAGGTGGTTGTGGACCCTCCTGCTCGCCGACGGCACCCGCGCCTACACCGCCGTCAGCCGGTGGGACGACGCCCACCGCCACCTGGCCCGTCACCGCGGAATCGGCGCGCGCATGCTGGACGGCCGTCAGGTCACCGTCATCGCCGTCGCCCTCGTCGGGGACACCCAAGGCGCCCTCGACATCCTCGAAGCCACCACCCCCGGCGACGAAACCGAAGCCGCCGTAACCGCCTGCCTGACCGCGCTCTGCCGAGGCACGGACCATGACCTGGACCAACTCGCCAACGAGTACGGCAAACTCACCCCCACGCCCGGCCTGGCTGTTTTTCACACCAACCTCGGCCTGGCCACCCTCGACGCCCTCGGCGACCACCCCGCCGCACAAGACATCGCAAGCCAACTCGTCGCCACCACAGACGGATACGCCGCCCGCGCAGTGCTGGCCACCAAGTACGCGACAGAAGACCTGCGCAACGTTGTGGACGCCGGCGGACTCGGCAGCGGGCTCATCGACTCACAGGTCCACGAGGCCGTTAATGCGGCCCAGACCATCGTCGAACGAGGAGCGCTGAGAACGTCCAGGTCTCGCTCGGGTGTTCATCTAGTAGGCGTCGGACTTGGGTGGCGCCTGCGAAACCGGGATGCTGGGTGGTAGTGGTCCCGCGCCCTCCGGGGCAGGGCTGTATGGATGGCTCAGGCGTCTGTCAGTGTCGATCCCTGCTGCCTCTGTGCGGCCCTCACGCCGAGTACGATCGGAGCCCAGGCATGTCGCACCCATCTGACGACCACATTGGGGCGCGCATCGCCGACTATCGCAAGCTGCGCCATTTGACACAGACGGGGCTCGCACAGCGAGCATTCGTGTCCAGGGGGACGATCGCGAAGGTCGAGGCCGGGCTAACCCCCGCAACGGCGACGATCGTGGCAGCAGTAGCCAGGGTCCTTGAAGTGGATGTCGCGGTGCTCAATGGACAGCCGTATATGTCGGAGTTGCGGCAGGACCATCTGGACCGGCTCATCGCGCCGCTTTCCGAGGCTTTGGACATGTACGATCTCGGGCCCGACCCGGCCGTTGTCCCCAGGGCAGTTGCGGAGATTTCTGCGGACGTGGACAGGCTGTGTGAGAGTGCGTGTGCCACCGAGTACCGGGGAGTCGGCGAACACCTTCCGGGACTACTCGGAGAACTGATCACCCTGATCAGCGACCTGCCGCCAGGCGATGAAAGCCGCCGCGCCGCCACGGCGTTGAGCTGGTGCTACTGGGTGGCCTACGAGTTCGCCTATCGCCTGGGCTACGACTACCTGGCCACGATCGCGTTGGAGCGTATGGGCTGGATGGCCGAACAGGCGGAGGATCCACTGCTTCTAGCGGTCCGACTCAGCAAACGCAGCAGCATGCTGCTGCGTCGCGGCAACAACCAGATGGCCCTCAAAGTCTTGGAGCGGGCACATCACCTGGCCGACCAATACGACAGTGAAGCCGTCGTGCCGGCCTTGGCGGTGCGCGGAAGCCTGCACTTGGCCGCCGCCATCGCCGCAGCCCAAGCGCGTGACAGCGACGCGGTCGCAGAAACGCTGGCCTTGGCCCGGGACGCAGCACGGAAGATCGGCCGAGATGTGCCGAGGGTATATTGGGCAAGTTTCGGGGCTACGAACGTCGTGCACTTCGACGTTGCCACGTCGGTGGAAATGGGCAAGCTCGGCAGCGCGATGAAGACTGCCCGCACACTGCACTTCCCCGCGAGCCATCCTCGGATGCGAGTCGGGAGATATCACATCGAGATGGCACGGGCATGCGCCCAGATGGGAAGGACCGAAGCGGCGGAGGCTCACCTGTACCAGGCCCGCGAAGTCGCGCCCCAACAGGCCCGCTACCACCCGCTCGTACGCGAGACGATAGGCGTCTTGGTCCGGCGCCAGCGACGCGCTACCGAGGGGCTCGCAGCGCTGGCCGCTTGGGTGGGCATGTAGTGAAGTAGGAGTCGGCGCCGGTGTTCCCGAAACGGGGAACACCGGCGCCGATGCACGTCGCCATGGTTTCAGTCAGGACCCCCGCGACCGCTGTGAACGGCCCGGGGGCACGGCCGAACGCGCATAGGAGCGTCGACATGGCGAACTGTATCCCGCGCCTATTCCGGCGGGTGAGAGCGGTTTTCGCCCCTCACCCCACCGCTCGTCACCGGGCTGGAGGACCACCTCGCATCGCAGATGCGGACGTGTCCCGAGCGCCCGCCACGACCGACTTCGAGACCGCCCAACTGCGCCCCGTGCCGCCGGTCCCGGCGGACTTCGTGCGCCCGTACCTCATCGCGTACGAGCAGCGTCGTGACCTCCTCGGCGGGCCAGCATCCCAGCGCTGTCAGGTTTTCAAGCCGGACGCCGCGAAGGATGCCGCACGCGTCTGGGGGGCGGCCGGATGACCGGGACAGCACGCCGCCTCCCGGCTGTCGACGCACCCGTGACTCCCGCCGCCGGACGCCGCTGGCTGGAAAACATGGCGCCAGGGGAACTTCATCTGTACTGGCACGACTTCCCGGAGGCGCCCTACCTGCTCCGCCTGGGCAGCGCCTTTCACCTCGTGGTTGTTCCTGCACCCATCGGGCTTGCTGCGCTGTCCAATCTCGGTGCCAGCCCGTTCCGAACCGGCGCGGTTGCGGTGGCTGAGCGCACCCGCAACCTAGGATTTCTGATCTACCCAAGCGGGTGCCAGCACTTCGAGACGATGCTGAAGTTGGCCGACGCACCGGAGACGTTGCGGTACCGATACAGCGGGTCGAGGGCTTGGTTCCTTGTCCCGGGACCGCACCCGCAGCCCGGCCGAGCAGCGGGGGTCCACTGGCTCAGGCCACCTCGCTTCCCGGACGACTTTACGGTGACCGCGGAGCTCGCGAAGGCCCTCGCCGCCGCGGCCTCACCCGGGATGGACCACACCTCTGAGCCGGGTTCGCCGTGAACCGTCATCTCTCCTGGGGGTCGGCCACGCACTGCGTTCACGACGCGCATGTTCGTTCGCGGCCACCTGACCGCAGCATGAACGACGGGGTTGCGCGGTGGGCCGATGCATCACTACCTCCGAGCGTCGGTTGTTGCCCTGCGGCCGTACGGGCGCGACTGGTGGCGGGCTTTGCCCGTGAGGTGCCGCAGGTAGTGATCGTCGGTGGATCCGACCGCCGGCGCTCCTGCGACGGCCGAGTGACAGCTCTTGAACAGTACGAGGGCTACTGCTTCGAGCAGCTTCGGCAGCGAGTGGGATCGAGCCTTCCGCACCGGTTGCGCATCTTCGTGCTGAGCACGCCGCAGGGCCTCATCGGAGCCAACGAAAGCCTGCGGCCGTGCGACCCAGGGCGGTTCCCCCCAAGCGGGCTGAAGAACAGAATCCGCAAGTTCCTGCACCCCTACCTCGAGCTATTTCCGGTGGAGGAGCTGCTGCTCGTGATGGCACCCCACTATCTCGACGTGCTGCCCCGAGTGACCGGGCACGTCGGAGAGGTTCACACGATCGTGGACCCGGTTTGCGGCTGGCCGCAGGTCGCCGGGCTCTTCGATCGATGGGGCTGGCCGAAACCTTCGGTGCCAGTCAACAGGGTCGGATCAGGCCACGCAGCGCAACGGCAGAGGGCTGACGTGGCATCAAAGCTGCGTAGCGGCTACGACCAACAGTGTCCCCAAAGCAGAAAGGGGCCGAGCGGGATGCCGCAGGGACGGGGTCGCTTCCGCATGATGAAGACGATAGTGGCCACGCAGAGGGCGCCGACGGCGAGCACGAAGCCAGTGAAGATGGCTCGAGCTGGGACTATCCACCCGTCGGCGCCCAGCGCGAGAGCGATGAGCCCCAGCAGCTTGGCGTCGCCGCCACCCAGACCAGCCCCACAGGCGGACACGGCGAGGGCTACGGCCAGGACGACCGCGCCGACCAGCAGCGCTCGGGACATCGGCCTGGTCGGACCGTGAGTCAACCCCACGAGGAGCAGCCATCCGGCAACCAGCGCGTACGCCGGAGCGAGGACACGATTGGGCAGTAGCTGGCACGTCCAGTCGCTATAGACCAGGTACGGCGCAATCACCGCGAGTACGAGCTCGGGCGGCAGCCACGCGTCCCACCCACGGGCGACGACGATCCAGGCAGCCAGGGCGGTGCCCGCCGCGATGCATACCGCGGCTGCCACGACGCCTCGCCCAAGCGCCAGTGGGCCAGGGTGATTCATCGTGGGCATCAGGGCGGGTCAGTTCGGCCCGGTCGGCGGGAAGCCGATGTGGAGGAGGTTCCCTGAAGCGAACTCGCGAGTCGTGACCAGCAATTCGCGGACCCCTCCCGGAGTGCGGCGCACACGCATTTTGACCACGGCGAGGTCGACGGTGGCGCAAGTTGCGTCCCAAACGCCGACGGCGTCGGGTAGACGGACAACCTGTCGAACCACGTTGGTGACCGCAGCGCTCTTGGGATAGCGCAGGGCCGCGCCTTTGAGTTGGCTGAGCTGCAAGACCCTGATCTCATCGAGGTTCTCGGAGCTTCCCCCCGTTTGGTGGACACCTCGGATGCCGACCCCGGTGCGGGGCGGCGTGGAGGGGTCTCTTATGGTGAAGAAGGTCTATTCGCCCGAGTTCAAGGCTGATGCGGTCGCGTTGTACCGTTCGGACCCGGCGCACACGATCTCTCAGATCGCGCGTGACCTGGGCATTCAGGCGGAGACCTTGCGGACCTGGAACCGCGCCGCGAGCGGCGCGACCGGCGGTGTGCCGGGCACGAGCGGGAAGGGCACGGAGATCGGCGAGACCAGCACGCCCGAGGATCTGCACGCCCGGATCGCCGCACTGGAGGCCGAGCTCGCCGCCGCCCGCAAGGACAACGCCACGCTCGCGATGGAACGCGACATCCTGCGCAAGGCCACGAAGTTTTTCGCCTCGGAGATGACCTGGTAAGCCGCTTCCAGTTCATCGAGGACCACCACGAGACCTACCCGGTCAAGCGGCTGTGCCAGGTGCTGGAGACCGCCCGCTCCAGCTTCTACAAATGGCGCGCGGGCGCCGGGGCCCGCGCCGCGCGGCACCGGGCCGACGCCGAACTCGCCCGCGAGGCAGGCCGGATCCATGCGGAGTCCGACCGCACCTACGGTGCCCCGCGGATCACCGCGGAACTGCGCGGGAACGGCGCCGTGGTCAACGAGAAGCGCGTCGCCCGCGTCATGCGCCGGTTCGGGATCGTCGGCGTGCACCTGCGCAAGAAGACCCGCACCACCGTCCCCGAGCCCGCCACCGCGCCAGTGCCGGACCTGTTCCTGCGCGACTTCACCGCGGACGCACCCAACGTCAAATACATGGGAGACATCACCTATCTGCCCGTCGGGGACGGCGAGTTCCTCTACCTGGCCACCGTCATCGACTGCCACTCACGCCGGGTGGCCGGCTGGTCGATCACCGACCACATGCGCACCGAACTGGTCGCCGACGCCCTCAAGGCCGCCGCGGCCGTCCGCGGCGGCCTGACCGGCGCGATCTTCCACAGCGACCACGGCGCCCAGTACAAGGCGAGGGACTACGCCGACCTGTGCGCCGAGTTGGGCGTCACCCGGTCCATGGGCGCGGTCGGCACCTCGGCCGACAACGCCGCATGCGAAAGCTTCCACGCCTCGCTCAAACGCGAACTCCTCCAAGGAGCCCGCCGGTTCGACGGCCCCAACGCATGCCGACAAGCCGTCTTCCGGTGGATCAACCGCTACAACACCTGGCGACGACACAAACACAACGGACAACTCAGCCCCGTCGCCTACGAATCGCAACACGCGACTACACTCACACTCGCCGCATAAACACACAAACCGGTGTCCACTTTTCGGGGGGAACCCCCCTCTACCTGTTCTTCCGCCGCGGAACTGAACAGCCATACGGCGAGGTTTTCGGTGGACGCGACGCCGTTCGCCAAAGCAGGGAACCAATCAGCTGCCGCGGTGTTACTGACAAGGACATTGCTCGCGTGGTCGGTGAGCAACGCGGGCTTCGGGTGGGCACGGTGGACGAGTTCGATCTCGTCGCGCGCACCCACGCCCAGGGCAACGCCGGGTGTCGGCGGGACATGGCCGAGTGCGAGGAAATACAGATCGGTCCGCTGCCGGGCGGTCATGTGCAGGGCGTCGGCCACCGTGTCGAGGGTGCTGGGGTGCGGGCTGTGCCAGCCGTTCTCCAGGTCGGACCAACAGCGTGTGGTGACGCCGGCGAGATGGGCTGCTTCGTCTTGGCTGATGCCCCGGCAGCGCCGGTGCGCCCGGGAGGCTAGGCCCACATCGCCGGGACTGATGGCATCCCGGCAGGACACGAGAAGGAGCTTGAGGCTGCGTTTGCGCATTGCCTCGGATGAGTCGTTCATCGTCACCCCCGTGGAGTGGGGCGGCACGGTCGTATGGCGCGAGGACGCGGGCGACCGCGTCGGCCCCGGGTAAGGACCCGAGTCAGGTACCGCACTCTGGGTACCTGCGACGTCCCGACTGCGCGAGTGGTCAGGAATCGCACCGCGTCGTGTCGGGGCTATTGATCGGCCTGCGCTCGGGGTGTCTCCGGTGATGCAGAGGAGACGCGGGAGGCCGTTGTTGGGAACTCAGCATGCATGAAACGCCGTGACATGAATAGACATCGCGTTACTAATAGTTGGTTTCAGGGTCACCATGGCGGGACCGGCTTCGGTCAGTCCCGGCCGCAGCCGTGCGGGGTCGGGCCGTGTCCAGGAAGGTGATGGTGCATGAAGCCCTCGTTCGGGCAGCGAAGTCGCCTGCTCGTCCTGACGGTAACGATGGCCGCGGCCATCGTGGCGTGCACCGGTGATGAGCCGTCAGGCGCGAGATCGTCTTCGCCGCGGTCGAGTTCGGCCGACTCGCCACAGGTGGTCCAGCCGGTCTCGCCAACACCGCCTTCCGGCCCGAGTGCGCCGCCTGCAACAGTGCGGCCGACGGACGGCACTGCGGCCTTGGACGCCTATCGGCAGATGTGGGCGGCAATGCTCACGGCCGCCGAGTCCTCCGACCCCGACGCGCCGGGTCTCGCAAGCTACGCAACCGGCGAGGCGTTGGCGAAACTGCGCTACTCGCTGACTGCCGACCAACAGCACGGCCTGGTGAGCAAGGGACAGCTCCGAATCTCCCCTGAGGTGGCCGACCTTGTCGGAACCACCGCGAAGATCACTGATTGCGCCGACGACTCGGAGTGGCTGCGATACAACCGGGACGGATCACTCAAGCAGGGTCCACCCGGCGGGCGGCGTCAGGTCGCCGCTACGGCGACGATCGTCGACGGCCGTTGGAAGGTCGCCGAACTTCGCATCGACGGAGTGGGCACGTGTTGACCGCACACTGGCCCCGCACTCGACGAGTCGTGCTTGCCACGGTCATCGCGTTGGCCTTGCCGTGCGGAACTGCTGATGCCGACGACGATCCGACACCTGAGCCAGCGCCGGTCACATGTTCGGGCAAGGAGTGCCTTGTCACCGCGCAGGGCCCTGGCCAGGCAGGTAGCCCAAGTACGGGTGCTGGGGCGCCTCAAGAACCGTCCCCACGTCCGGTGGTTCCGGACGACGCCTCACCCGGGAGCAGTTCGCTCGACGAACTCTCCTTCGCCGAGCGGTATTGGGCGTACGGCGAGTGGCCGGTGTACGTCACATCCCCGAACGGGCCGATGTTCCCGGTTCCTTTCCCGGCGGACCCGGCTCCTGTGCCGCCCGCGCCGGTTCCTGCGGCCGTGGTGCCGCCGTCGCCTGCGGAGCTTGCTCAGGTGGCGGTGTCGCGGTTGCGGTTGCCGTCACCGGTGGTGGGGACGTCGCCTGCGGGAGATCAGGTCGTGCGGGTGCCGACGTGGTTGTGGGTGGACGGGTCGGTGTGGGGGCCGGTGTCGGCGACGGCGTCGGTTCCGGGGGTGTCGGTGACGGCGACGGCGGTCCCGGTGTCCGCGACCTGGTCGATGGGGAACGGCGAGTCGGTCACGTGCGCGGGCCCGGGAACCCCGTACGGCCCGGGTTCGGACCCGGCCGCACCATCGCCGGACTGCGGTTACACCTACGCGCGTTCGTCGGCTGGTCAGTCGGGTGGGCGGTTCGCGGTGTCGGTGGCGGTGTCGTGGCGGGTGTCGTGGGCGGGCGGCGGGCAGTCCGGGACGGTGGAGGGCTTGTCGACGCGGGCCGGTGTGGATGTGCGGGTGCGTGAGGTGCAGGCGGTGATTGTGAACCCGCTGCCCTGACACCGGGTTTCCCGCTGATGTGAGTCGGGGGGCTGCACGGCCTGTTCGGCTAGTCGGTCGCTTGTTAGGTGTTCTGCGAGAAGGGTTGCTGCCGTGTCTGGTTCAGGAGTTCGGGTGGCGGGGAACGGCTCGGGGTTGTGGGCGGGTTCTGCGGCGCCGGGTCCGGGGCTGGTGCCGGGGAAGCGGCGTCGGGTGCGACCGGCGCGGGTGTGGGCGGGGCTGGCGGTCGCGGTGGTGTGCGCGGTGGTGTTCGTCGTTGCCGCGCGGGGTGCGGATGACCGGGTGACGGTCCTGGCGGTGGTGCGGCCGGTGCAGGCCGGTCAGGTCGTCAGCCGGGTTGATCTGTCCGAGGTGGACCTGCGTGGCAACCCAGCGGCCGGGGTTGTGCGTGCGTCCGAGGTGGATCGCGTGGTGGGGCGGGTCGCGGTGGTTCCGTTGACGCCGGGGGCGTTGCTGGCGCCGGGACAGGTGGGTGACGCTGCGGCGTTCCCGCCTGCGGGGCGGTCGTTGGTGGCGGTGTTGGTGAAGGACGGTGCGGCGCCGTCGGGGTTGACTGCGGGGCAGCGGGTGGCCGTGGTGCCGGGGCCCGGGCAGGGCTCTGGGCGGACGGACACCCCGACCGGATCGCCGACAGGCTCAGGGGCGGCGGGTGCGGGGACGCCTGGGCTGGTGGTGTCGGTGCGTGACGCCGGTCCCAGTTCCGGGGGCGGTCTGGTGGTGACGGTGCTCATGGACGCGCAGGCAGCGGCTGCGGTGGCGGTGCTGATGGATCCGCGGGTGGTCGTGCTCGCTCCGCAGGAGGGTGGGGCGCGGTGAGTCTGGTGGTGGTGGTCGGGTCGGTGAAGGGCGCGCCGGGGGTGACGGCGGCGGCGCTGGCGCTTGCCGCGGCCTGGCCGGAGCGCGCGGACGGGGCGCCGTCGGTGCTGGTGGAGACGGACCGGTCCGGCGGTTCGCTGCTGGCATGGTGCGGCGCGGGCACGGACGGCTCGGGTTTGGGGGGTTCGGGGTTGGTGGGATTGGCCGCCGCGGTCCAGCACGCCACGGGCGGCGGTCCGGGCGTCGCGTTCGGCGCGTATGGGGACGCGTTGGTGTGCGGCGTCGCGGCGGTGCGTGCGCCGGCGGTGGGTCCGCAGGCTGCGGCTGCGGTGGAGGTGTTGGAGCGGACGCGGTTCGCGGTGCTGCGCCAGGCCGCTGGTAGTGCGCGGGTGGTCGTGGTGGACGCGGGGCGGCTCGACCCGGTGGGTTCGTCGGTGTTGGGCGCGGCGGATGTGCTGGTGCTGGTGGCGCGGGGCGGGGTGGACGCGATGGGGCACGTGGCGGGCCGGATCGAGGAGTTGCAGGCGCGGGTTCCGATCGTGGACCTGGTGGTGGTCGGTCCGTCGCCGTACGAACCCGTCGAGGTGCAGGCGGCGTTCGGGATCGGTCGGGTGCACGGATGGCCGTGGGACCCGACCGGGGTGCGCGGCCTGGTCGAGGGGCGGCGCGGGTGGCCGCGGGCTGCTTTGCCGAAGGCGGCGAGGGCGTTGGCGGAGGATCTGTGCTGGCGAGCCGACACCGGGCAACTCGCCCGGCCGGGCGGTGGGTTGGTTCCGGTCGAGCCGCCGCGTGGAGCTGTGGCCGACGGAGCGGTGGTGACCGGTGGCGGGTTCGAGGACGGGGGCGGTGGGCGGTGAGCGAGAACGTTGTGGAGGTCGGCTTGCTGACGGCTCGGCTGCGTACGGAGGTCGGGGAGCGGCTGTCGGCGTACGCCGCGGAGTTGGAGGCGGCGGGGCTGGCGCCGATGACCGGCGAGCAGCGGCGGGAGACGGCGCGGCGGTTGCTGGCGGAGGCGTGGCAGCACGAGAGTCGGCGCCGGCTGTCCGCCGGGCGGGCGGTGTGGGACGCGCCCACCGAGCAGCGGGTGTCCCAGGCGGTGGTGGACGGGTTGTTCGGCCTCGGCGGGTTGCAAGGGCTGCTGGACGACCCTGAGGTGGAGAACGTCCACGTCAACGGCGCGGATCGGGTGTTCGTCCGCTACGCCGACGGCCGCGAGGAACGCGCGGAGCCGGTGGCCGGGTCGGACACTGAACTGGCGGATCTGGTGCGCACGGTGGCGGCGAAATCCGGGGATGAGGAGCGCCGTTTCGACCGTGCAGTGCCCCGGTTGAACGCGCAGTTGGAGGACGGCTCCCGGTTGTTCGCGGTGATGGCGGTGACCGGGCGGGTGTGCGTGTCGATCCGCCGCCACCGCTTCCCCACGGTGACGGTGAAGGACCTGGTCCGGCTGGGGGTCTGCGACGAGCCCCTCGCCGGGTTCCTCGGCGCGCTGGTCCGGGCGCGGAAGAACCTGGTCGTGGCCGGCGGCACGAACGTCGGGAAGACCACCGTGCTGCGCGGGCTGGCGTCGCAGATCCCGCCGTCGGAGCGGTTGGTGACGGTCGAGGACACCTTCGAACTCGGCCTGGACCGCGACGAGATGGCGCACCCGAATGTGGTGGCGATGCAGGCGCGGGAGGCGAACCTGGAGGGCGTCGGGGCGGTCGACCAGGCCGAGCTGGTGCGGTGGGGTCTGCGGATGGGCCCGGACCGGGTGATCGTCGGGGAGATCCGCGGGGCGGAGGTGGTGCCCATGTGCAACGCGATGTCGCAGGGCAACGACGGGTCGATGTCCACCCTGCACTCCTCGACCTCGCGCGGGGTGTTCACCAAGCTCGCGGCGTACGCGGCGCAGTCGCCGGAGCGGCTGTCGTTGGACGCGACGAGCCTGCTGGTCGCCTCCGCTGTGCACTTCGTCGTGCACCTGGCGTGGGCCCGCGACGGACGCCGGGTGGTCTCCTCGGTCCGCGAAGTCGTCGACGCCGACGGGCCGCAGGTCGTCTCCAACGAGGTCTACCGGCCCGGTCCGGACCGGCGGGCGGTGTCGGCGACGCCGCCACGGGCGGAGACCATGGATGACCTGGTCGCCGCCGGCCTGGACCCGCAGGCGTGGCACGCCGCGCGCTGGGGCGGGCTGTCGTGAACGCGTACCTCGGCGCGGCGTCGGAGCTGGGGTCGGCGGTGGATCCGTGGGTTGCGGGGCTGCTCGGGCTGGGCTGCGGAGCCGGGCTGGTGCTGGCCGCCTCCGGTGTCCTGCCCCGCCCCGCGGATGCCGCGACCGAACACGCCGATGAGACCGACCGCATCGCGACCCTCGCCGCGCGGCTGCGCGCACATGTCTCGGCGGCCTCACCGCGGCGGCTGGCCGCGACGGCAGTGTCCGCGGCGGCGGTCGGCGTGCTGACCGGGTGGCCGGTCGCGGCCGTGCTGGCGGGCGTGGCGGCCTGGGCCGTGCCGGCGCTGCTCCGGCCGGATCGCGCGGCCACGCGGCGGACGGAGCGGATCGAGGCGGTGGCGGTGTGGGCGGAGATGCTCCGCGACACCCTCGCCGCGGCGGCGGGGTTGCAGCAGGCGATCCGCGCGACCGCGCCGATCGCCCCACCGGCGCTCGCCACCGAGATCCGCGCGCTGGCCACCCGGATCGAGCGCGGGGAGCGGTTGCCGGAGGCGTTGCGGGCGTTCGCCGACGACGTCGACGACCCCCTCGCCGACCTGGTCGTCGCCGCGCTGCTGCTGGCCGCCGAGCGGCAGGCCGGGCAACTCGCCGACCTCTTGGGATCGTTGGCGCACGCCACCCGCGAGCAGGTCACCGTCCGGCTGAACGCCGGCGCGGAGCGGGCGCGGGTGCGCACCTCGGTGCGCGTGGTCGTCGTGGTCACCCTGGCGATGGGGTTCGGGCTGCTGATGTTCGACCGCGCCTACCTCACCCCCTACGGCACCACCACCGGCCAATTGGTGCTGGCGTGTGTCGGCGCGCTGTTCGCGGTCGCGTTCTGGTGGCTCGGCCGCCTCGCCGCCGACCGGCCCCCGGTGCGCATCCTGCGCCGCGCCCCGCAGGCCCTGGCCGACATCGGCCCGGTCCGCGAACCAGGAGCGCGGTCGTGAGCCCGCTGCTGGCCGCCGTCTTGGGGGTCGGGGCCGGACTCGGGCTGCTGGTGGCGGTGTTCGGCCTGGTCCCGCCGCGCACCCCGCTCGTCGAGGCGCTCGCGGCCCTCGCCCCCCGCCCCGAGCCGGAACCGCTCGCGGCCGAACCGGGCGAACCGGGCTGGGCGGCACGGCTGGGGCGGCGCCTGGCCCCGGCCGTGGCGGCGTGCGGGCTGCCCACCGCCGCGGTGCGCCGCGACCTGCGGGTCCTCGGCCGCGAGGTGGCCGTGCACCGCGCGGAGCAGGCGGCGTGCGCGCTGTTCGGGCTGCTCTTGCCGCCGCTGCTGCTGACCGCGGTGACCGTGCTAGCGGGCGGAACTCCGGGGGTGGTGTGGCCGGTCGGTGCCGGGCTGGTGTGCGCCGTGGGGTTCGGGTCCGTCCCGGACCTGAACGTGCGTGCCGAGGCGAAACGCCGCCGGGAGGAGATGCGGCACACCCTGTCGGCGTTCTGCGACCTGGCGGTGATCTCCCTGTCCGGCGGCGCGGGCGTCGACCAGGCCCTCGACGACGCGGCGTCCGTCCTGGACGGCGACGCCGCGCACGCGCTGCGCCGCGCGCTGGCGACCGCGGAGCTGACCCGGGTGCCGCCGTGGGGGCCGCTCGGCCGACTCGGCGAGGAGACGGACGTGGCGGAGCTACGCGAACTCGCCGCCACCGTCGCGCTGGCTGGCAGCGAAGGCGCGAAGGTCCGCGCGTCGTTGGCGGCGAAGGCGTCCGCGCTGCGCACCCGGCAGCTCGCCGACGCGCACGGCGAGGCCGGTCAGGCGACCGAGCTCATGTCGTTGCCGCTGGTCGTGCTGTTCGCCGGGTTCTTGGTGCTCTTGGGGTTCCCGGCACTCGCCCACGTGCTCGAAAGCCTGTGAGAAGCACTTCAGTTCGTTGACCGTCGACCGAGATCGGAAGCCTGGATCATGCCCCCTGAGATCCGACCCCTCACCGTACACATGCGCCGCCTCGGCACCCGGCTGCGAGAGTTGGCGCGCGATGAGCGCGGCTACTCCACCGAGACGGTGCTGGTGACCGCGCTGCTGGTGGCCCTTGCGATCGCGGTGATCGCCATCATCGCGCTGAAGGTCAAGGGCAAGGCCAACTCGATCAACCTGGGGTGAGGGGCATGCCCCTGCGGCCAGGCCGCGCGCGGGCCGTGTTCCGCTCGCTGCGGCGGGACGAGCGCGGCGCGGTGTCCGTGCAACTGGTGGTCCTGGTCCCGGTGCTGATGCTGATCCTGCTGACGATCATCCAGTTCGCGCTCGTGCAGCACGCCCACCACATCGCCCAGTCCGCCGCCGCCCGCGCCCTCGCGGCGGCCCGCGCGCAGAACGGCACCGCGGCGGACGGCGACGCCCGGGCCCGGCAGGTCATCGCCGCGATCGGCGGCGACGTGCTGACCGACCCAAAGGTCACCGTGACCCGCACCACGGACCGGGTCCGCGTCGCGATCACCGGCAAGGTGATCGCGGTTCTTCCGGGCGCGACCTTGCGGGTCAGCGCCGTCGCGGCCGGGCCCGCAGACAGGTGGGCAGGGCCGTGACCCGCAACGCGTCACGCGCGGTGCGCCTACGCGTCCTCCAGCGGCGTCCGCGCCACGGCCCTGTCGCGGTCGGGCGGGATCCACAGGGTTGGCTGGGCGGTGCGGCACGCCTGGTCGAAGCCGTCCTCCCACGGGAACACCCCCGCCGGGTCGGGCCAGACGACTTGGCGCACGGGGACGGCGGCGCGGTGGAACCAGGCGGTCTGCCCGAAGAAGGTCGGGTGCCAGCCGGGGTCGGCGTCCTTGAGGACCAGCGCCAAGCCGGCGGCGAGGAGCCCGTCGACGCGGGTCCCGTCCGCGGCCGGGGCGCCGTCGCGGATCCGGGAGGCGATGTTGTTCAGCAGCGTGTGCATCACCTGGATCGGCAGGCCGAGCATCGCCAGTTCCGGCACATGGGCGGTGTGGGGCAGGCCGACGGTGTAGGCGAACGCGGGCCCGTGCTCGTCGGCGGGTACCGCCACGACCGTCCAGCCGTGCTCGCGTACCGTCGCGGCGAGCTTGTCCGCCCACGCCGCATCCCGCGCCGAGCCCGAGTTCCGGACGTCGTTGGGGCGGCACAGCACACAACCGCACTCCGTAGCACGTTTGGACATGCCGGGCAGCGTACGCCGACCAGCCGTACTGCCATCAAGCCTGCGCGAACCGCAGCGCCGCAACACGCTGGGCGGGCGCAGCTGGCCGGGTTCGCGCGGGACGAGCGCGGCTCGGCCGCGGTCGAACTGGTGTTGCTGGTCCCGCTCTTGGTGCTTGTCCTGCTGCTGGTGGTCGCGCTCGGCCGGTTCGCGTCCGCGCGCGGGCTGGTCGACGACGCGGCGCACCAGGCCGCCCGCGCCGCGTCGCTGACCCGCAGCGCCACCGCCGCCGAACAGGCCGCGTACCAGGCGGCGCACGCCGCACTCGACGGGGCCGGGGTGACGTGTACGAGCCTCGTGGTCAGTGTGGACACCGGCGGGTTCGCGCCTGGCGGGCGGGTGCGCGTGGCGGTGGCGTGCACCGTGTCCCTCGCGGAGATGGGCGCGCTCGGGCTGCCTGGACACCGCACCCTCCAGGGCGAGGCGTCCAGCGTCCTCGACGTGCACCGGGGGGTTGCATGACGGCCCGGCGCCGGCACGGCGGTTGCGGTCCCCGGGGGCGCCGCGCGGCGCGCCCCCGGGGCGCGGCGGGACTGCGTCGGTTGGGGCGGGACGAGCAGGGGCAGGTGACCGCGTTCGTCGCCGTGTTGGCCGCCGGATTGCTACTGGTGGCGGGGCTGGTGTTCGACGGCGGGGCGGCGCTGGCGGCGAAGACCCGTGCGCTGGACCAGGCGCAGGAGGCCGCCCGCGCCGGCGCCCAGGAGCTGAGCCTGGCATGGGTGCGCGGCGGGGCCGGGCCGCTGCTGGACCCGGCCCGCGCGCATGCCGCCGCGCAGGCGTCGCTCGCCGCCGCAGGCGCGACCGGCACGGTGAGCGTCGCCGGGGACGAGGTGACGGTCACGGTGACCCGCACCACCCGCACGCAGCTGCTGCATCTGGCCGGGGTCGGCGAGATCCGCGTGTCGGCGACCGCCACCGCCCGCGCCGAACCCGGCGTCACCGCACCCGACCCCAGGAGCGGACCGTGACCCCACCAGGAACCTCACCCGGCACCGATCCGGGCGCCCGATCCGGTGCCGCGGCGGCGCGTACCCCGGTGCGCCTGACGGCCCGGCGCGGGCGCCGCGCACTCCTGCGGTCCGCGCGCGTGGTGGGCGGGTTCGTGCGTGCCGTGGTCGCGGCCGGGCTGCTCGGCGGGGTGCTGGCCGGGGTGCCGTACCTGCTGCACCGGCTCGCGCCGGATCCGTGGCCGGAGCACCGCCGCTCATGGAACGAGATCCGCGACGCGCTGCTCGCCCCGACCACCGACCAGGTCCTCATCGACACCCTCGCCGCGATCGGCTGGGTCGCCTGGGCCGGATTCACGCTCGGCCTTCTCGCCGAACTCGGCTGGTACCTGCGGCACTTCCCGACGCTGCTGCGGGACGCGTCGGCGCACCGGGCGCACCAGCGGCAGGCGGGGGTGTGGCGGGCACCGGCGGCGTGGCTGGCCGGGCTGCTGATCGTCGCCCTGGTCGCGATGATGCGCGCCACCCACACCATCACGACCACGGCCGCAGGCGAGCACCGCTTCGCGCCGGCGGTGCGCCCGGCTGCGGCGGTCGCCGCACTCGACCCGATTCCGGTGCCGCCCGCGCTGGCGCCGCCGGCCGAGGTCCGCGAGCCGCGGGACGCTCCGCGTGCTCCCGCGTGGGCGGCTTCGGCCGGGTACACCTCGTACACGGTGCGGCCCGGCGACACCTTGTGGGACATCGCCACCGCCGAGCTGGGGGACCCGATCCGCTGGCCGCAGATCTACGCCTTCTCCCGTAACCTCGCCCAGCCCGACGGCGGCAGGCTGACCGACCCCGATCTGATCTACCCGGGCTGGGTCCTGCACCTGCCCGCCGACACCCCGCCCACGCCACCGCCCCCGTTGCGCGTGCCGCCGCCCGAGGCGGAGGCCGCCGACAGCCCGCCCCCGTCGCCGCCCGCAGCCCCACCGCCGGCCCAGCCGCCCGTCCCCGCCTCCCCGGCACCGGCGGCCCCCAGCGCGCCCGACACGCCCCCGCCCGAGGAGACCCCGAAGACCCCGGCGCCGGCCGTGCCACCGCCACCGTCGGTGCCGCCTCCCGCGCCGACCCGCGACGCCGCGCCGGCACCTGGCCGGGACGGCGGCGGAGGGCGGCGGCCCGCGTTGGACGTGCCCGCCGTCGGCCTGCTCGGCGCGACGCTGGCCGCCGGGATCGGCGCAGCGATGCTGTGGGCGCGCCGCCACCGCCGCCGCACCCGTCCCGACGCCGACCCGGCGCGGCCGGAGCTGCCACCGGTGCTCTCCGCCGCCCATCGCACCCGGCACCGCACCGGATCCGTTGGCGATGAGGCGGCCGAAGGGCCGGATCCCGCAGGCCTGTTCGGGAAGGCGCCGCTGCTGCGGCGACGTCCGCGGCTGGCCGTGCCGCTGCCCGTCGGACAGGCGGCGTTCGCGGTACGCGGCGACACCGAGATCAGCGTGGACGAGGCCGCGTCCGGGCACGGGATCGGCCTGACCGGCCCCGGCGCCCTCGGCGCCGCCCGCGCGGTCGCGGCGGCGGTGCTGCACGACCACGAGCGCGTCCGCCCGGCACCGGGCGCTTTGACGCTGTTGATCGACGACGCTGACGCTGCCGCCCTGTTCGGCCCCGAACACGCCCCGCTCGCCCTCGCCGATCTTCCGCAGGTGCGCCAACTCCCGGACGCCGAGGCGTGCCTGGCCGCCGCCGAACGCCACCTCCTGGCCGCCGCCCACCACACCGACACCGGGACCGGACCCGGCATCGGCACCGAGCCGGGATCCGGTGCCGTGCCGCCGCGGCTGGTGCTGCTCACCCGCGCCGCGCCCGAGCACCGGGCCCGCCTCGCCGGAATCGCCGCCGCCGGAGCCGCCGACCACCCCGAACGGCCTGCCGTGGTCGTTGTGGTGCTCGGCGACTGGCCGGTCTCCTGCCGCATCGGCACCGACGGCGACGTCACCGCCCATACCCACCCCGACCCCGGACTCCTCGACCGGGCCCGGGTCCTGCACCTGGCCGCGGACGCGTTCGGCGACCTGGCCGACGAACTCGCCGCTGCCCACGGCCGACCCCCCGCCGACCCGCTCCCCAGCGACGACGACTCGTTCTGGGACCACGGTCGGGGGGACGAGGATCCCCGCGGCGACGCCGCGCGGCCGCTGGCCACCGCCGTGCACGACACCGCCGCCGAGGACGAGGACGGCAGCGCGAACGAGGAGGACGGCGAGGACGACGCGGACGGCGACGGCGTCCTCGTCGACGCCCCCATCCTGCCGCGACACCGTCACCCCGCCCCGGCCCACGAGCTCGGGCCACCCCCGCCGGGCCTTCACACTCCGCCCCCGCGCGCGGTCCTCACCGACCCGATCGGGCCCGCCGCACCTCCTGGACACCCCGTCGACCGGGAGGCGCCCGCCGGCCGCGACACCCTGGCAGCCGGCGGCGCCCCGGTCAGCGCGGCCCCGCCCGCCGCCTCCTGGCCGGACCCCGTCGGTACGCCGGTCGCCGCGCTCACCGCCGACCCACCGCCCGCGTCGGACCCGACGCCTTCGGCCCCACCCGCGCCCGCGGCTGTGGACATGCACGGCGGGCGGTCGCCACGGCCCGACGCCCCGCCCCGGCCGCCGGTGACGGTGCGCGTGCTCGGGCCGTTCCACATCGACGTCCAGGGCTCCGAGACCGGCGACGCCGCCGTCGGGGCGCGGCTGCGCGAGCACACCCGCGAGTTCCTCGCCCTGCTCGCCGCGCACCCCGACGGCATCCGCACCGAGCGGTTGGCCGATCTCCTCCAAATGGCCAACCCAGCGGTTGAACCGGGTGAAGTGGCCAACCAGCTGTACAACCTGCGGCGCGCCGTCCGCCGCCTGCTCCGCGACGCCTCCGGCCTCCCCGGCAGCGGCTTCGTCACCGTCACCGGCGACCGCTACGGGCTCGCCCCCGACCTGGTCGCCACCGACCTGGCCGCGTTCACCCGGGCCCTGGACCGCGCGGCCCGCACCGACGACCCCGCGGTGCGGGCCGCCGCCTGGGAGGAGGCGCTCGCCGCCTACACCGGCGACCTCCTCGACGGCGCCGACTACCCCTGGGCCGACGAGCTGCGCGAACACCTCAAACTCCGCGCCGTCGACACCGCCACCCGCCTCGCCGACCACCACGCGAATCAAGGGCGTACCGACCGCGCGCTCGCCCTCCTCGACTGGGCAACCGACCGCGACCCCTACAACGAGGCCCTCTACCAGCGCATGATCCGCCTGCAACAGGACGCCGGCCGCGACGACGCCGCCCGCCGCACCCTCGACCGGCTGACCGCGCGCCTCGCCGAACTCGACGCCGAACCCGACCCCGCCACCCGCGCCCTCCTCGCCCCCGGCACCGGCCGACCCGCCCGCCGCTGACCCGGCCCGGGCGGGCCGCCGCGGGAAACGGCAGGTCAAGCGCCGCCCTGCCGCCTACCTGGCCGGTCGCGGGCCTGCGCCTGGTGCCGAACACGCGTGAACCAGACGCATACGACCGGGAAAGCACGCGGATGCCAATCGGGTCTCCCGTTGGGTCTCCCGTCGGCGCTCCCGTTGGGTCTCCCGCTGAGACGGGAGACCCCCAGCCCCTGCGTTTGCGCAGGTCAGGGGCCGGTTGGCCGGTAGCGGAGTGGAGACGACTGGATATATGGAGTCCCGTACGTGCCCCCTCGATCCACATCCGGCCCGGCCCGCTCGACGGCGGCCCCGCCCGCAGGTCGACCCGCGCATCCGTCCGTGTCGTTGCCTTCCGCTCATCGCTGCAACAGGTCAAACTCTGCGTTCCTCCTCGCCTTTGCGTTCCTCACCTCCCTACCCCGAACGTCCCACCCCGCCCCGACCCATGATCACCACCCGGACGATCACCGACCGGACGATCAACGCCGTGATCACCGCACCGTGATCCGTACGCCGTGATCATCCCCGCCGCGCCTCGCGGACCCCGAGCCGCGGCGCGCGGGGCGGGGCGGGCGGCGCGGCGGGCGCCGCCGCACGGGCCGTGACGCCGGTCGGCGGTACGGCGCGCCCGCATGCCGGGGGCGGGCGGCACGGCGCGGGGGCAGGGGCGGGCCGGCGGCGGGCGCAGGTGTCGTGTGCGGGCGGGCCGGCGACGGAATGCGTCGAGGAATTACACGTCCTCCTGTATTCCGGTCGTGGAATTCGAGGAATTCCAGTATTTTCTCGTCCGATTTGCCCTAGGTGAATTCGCGGGCCAGAGCTACCTTGTAAATGTGCCCGGGAAAACCGGGCCGGATTACCCGGGGAATTCCGCCGGGAATCCGGATGAGACTTTCCGTGAATTTCGCCGTAGGGCGGGCGTGTGCCCGCACCCGGCCCGCGCAGGAGGGAATGCCGACCGCCATGACGACGCCGACCACCGCCTCATCGGGCGCCCCCGCCCCCACACCCCCGTCTCCGTCGCCCGTCTCCCCGCCGCCCGCGGGACCGGCCGCCGCCGTGCCGACCGCGGTCCCGGTCCTGGTGGGCAAGGCCCGACCCGGCCAACTGCGCGCCGCGGTCGCCGCGGTCCTCGCGGCCGACCCCAGCCGGGCGTACTCGGTCTCGGATCTGGTCGCCGCGCTGGGCAACTCCGGCGGCGCGATCGGCAATGCCTGCGACACCCTCGTCGCGCGCGGCGAGGCGGACCTGGCCGGCACCGGGCCGCGCCGGTACAAGGCCAATGCGTCGACCGCCGCCGCCGCGGCGCAGGCGGTCGTCTCCCGCAACGGCACTGCGGGCCCGCCGCGCCCCCGCGCGCCGCGGCCCGCCGCGCAGGCACCCGCTCCGGCCACGCCCGCGCCGCCGCCCGCGCCCACGACGCCGACCACGAGTCCGACCGCGAATCCGGGCGGAGCCGCGTCGGCGACCGGGCCGATCCGGCGCCCGAACGGCTCGGTGTACTACCCGCGCGTGTTGGCCGGGGGGATCAGCGATGTCGAGGGGCTGCGCAAGCTGCGCGCGGCCGGGGTCCCGGCGTTGCTGTACGGCCCGCCGGGCACGGGCAAGACCTCGATGGCCGAGGCCGCGTTCCCCGACCTGATCACCGTCGCCGGCGACGGGGACACCACCGTCGGCGACCTGGTCGGCGACTGGACCCAGAAGGCCGACGGGGGCTACCAGTTCGCGTACGGGCCGCTGGTGACCGCGATGCTGGAGGGCCGCGCGCTGCTGATCGACGACGCCACCTTGATCTCCCCGAAGGTCCTCGCGGCCCTGTATCCGGCGATGGACGGCCGCCGCCAGATCACCGTCAAGGCCCACCAGGGCGAGGTGATCACGGCCGAGGACGGGTTCTACGTGATCGCCGGGCACAACCCCGGCGTGCACGGCGCGGTCCTGACGGAGGCGCTCGCCTCCCGGTTCGCCACGCAGATCCGGGTGGAGACCGACTACGACCTGTGCCAGCGCCTCGGCATCGACCGTGCCGCGGTCACCGTGGCGAAGAACCTCGCCAAGCTCGTCGCGGCGGGAGAGGTGGGGTGGGCGCCGCAGCTGCGCGAGCTGATCGCGTTCCAGAAGATCGCCGACGTGCTCGGCCCCGGCACCGCGTTCGCGAACCTGGTCGGTATCGCGCCGGAGGAGGACCGGGACCAGGTCGCCGACATCGTCGCCAAGGCCAGCGGGCGCAAGGTCGCCGCCCTCGCCCTCGGCAAGCAGATCTGACAAACCCCCGGGGGGCGGTGCCGCACGGCCCGCCGCGCAGGCACCGCCCTCGGGCCGGACCCCAGCCCGAACTCCCACCGCACCGAAGGAGTGTCGATCCGCCATGCCCGCCCACCGCCACGTGCACCCCGCCCCGCCCGCGCTCACCGACGACGAACTCGCCCTCGCCCGCTGGGACGACGACGGCGGCCCCGCCGCCCCGCCCGCCCCCGCCGCCGAGGCGCGGGAGGCCGAATGGCTGCGCATCTCAGCCGAGTTGACCGGCCGCCTGCCCGCGCTCGCCGACCGCGACGACGTGCTCGTCACCTGCGAGCAGATCACCCGGTCCGGCGCCCCCGCCGCGTTCTTCCCGACCCTGGGCCAGGTCGAGGTCGCCCGGACCGTGTTCGCCCCGCACCCGCCCCACGGCATCCGCCCTGCGGTGTTCGGCGACGAGGACCGCTACCCGACCGCGTGGGGCGCCCTCGTGCACGAGGCCGCGCACGCCGCCCACAGCAGGTGGACCGCCCCCGACGCGCAGGAGGGCACCGCCGCCGCGAGCGCGGCGGAGATGCTGGAGGAGTCCCGCGTCGAACGCGCCCACACCGCGCGGCGCCCCGGCGACCGCCCGTACCTGCGCCGGACCGTCCACGACCTGATCCTCGACGACCTGGGCACCCGCCCGCCCGACACCCCCTGGGCCACCGCCTTCGCCGCCGGGCTGATCCTCGCCCGCCGCGACGCCGGAATCCTGGAGGCGGCCGAGAGCGCGCCGGTCGAGCAGGCCGTCACCGGCATCCTCGGCACCCCCACCCTCGCCGCCCTCGCCGGGATCTGGGCCGCCGCCCACCAGGTCGCCGACGACGACGCCGAGGCGATGCTCGACCTGGGCCGCGCCTGGTGCGACGCCGTCGGCACCCCGCCCGCCGGCCCCGAACCCCGCCTCGACGACACCGCGGGCACCGGCCCGGGCGGCGGCCTCGCCGCGGCTATCGGCCAGCTCGCCGCGAACATCGCCGCGACCGAGCACGCCCACGCCGCCGCCGCACACGCCGCCGCCACCGCCGAAGCGGACGCCGCCCAGGCCCGCATCGACGCCCGCAAGGACCAGGCCGCCCGCGCCCGCAAGGCCGCCGACCTGGCCAAGCAGGTGTTCGCGCCGAACGCGGGAACCGTCGACCCCCAGCGCCCCCGCCGCCGCGCGCCGCGCCTCCTCGACTCCCCGGTGACTGGCACCCGCGCCCCCACACCTGCGGAGAAGGCCGCCGCCGGACGCCTGGCCCGCGGCCTGCGCAACGCCGCCTACCGCGAACGCGTCGAAACCGTGTCGACCTCGGCGACCCCGCCCGGGCGCCTGGACATGCGCGCCGCCCTCGCCCGGGACGCGCAGCGCGCCGCGGGCGCCACCCCCACCGCCCTGCCCTGGCGCGCCACCCAGCGCCGCGCCACCCCGACCCCGCCGCTGCGGGTCGGCATCGCGGTGGACGTGTCCGGTTCGATGTACGAGGCCGCCGCCCCGGTCGCCTCCGCCGCGTGGATCCTCGCCAAGGCCGCCGCGCTGACCGACCCCGCGTCGCGGACCGCGACCGTCGCCTACGACCGGCACCTGACCGCCGTCACCCGCCCCGGCCGCGCCCCGCACCAGGTCACCGTCTTCCGCGCCGACGGCGGCGGCCACGCCCTCGCCGCCGCGATCGACGCCCTCGACGCCGCCCTCGACCTCACCCAGCCCGGCGCCGGACGCCTCCTGGTCATCGCCTCCGACGGCGTCTACGACCGCCCCGAAACCCGCGCCGCCGCCACCCGCATCGCCCACCTCGCCACCACTGGGTGCGCGGTGCTGCACCTGCACTTCGACGGCACCTGGGGACCGCACCCCATCCCCGGCGCCCCCCTGCTCGAACTGGCCGACCCCGCCACCGCCGCCGACGCGATCGCCAAGGCCGCCGTCGCCCAAGTCGCCACCGCACACTGAGCACCCGGCACAGGACCCGGTGCGGGTGCCCGCCCGGCGGGCACCCGCACCCCACCCCGCCGCATACGCGTCCGGAGCCGAACTCGTCGTGCCGCGCGTGTCGCTTCCGGCCCCGGAATCCTCCGTAATAGGTGAGGGGTGCGTTCCGCCGCACATCCCGCGCCCCGCCCGGGGCGATTCCGGCGACCCGCGCCTCCGCACCACCCCCGCCCGTCGGCGGCACCGCCCCGCCGGACGCGGGACACCCGGCACGGGCACCCGTACGACGCCCGCACGCGGGCCCGCACACGCACGGGCCGGGGGCGACGACCGAAGACGTCGCACACCGCACCGAATTCCTTGATTACCGTCGTGGAAATCGAGAAATTCCCGCATTATCAAGCCGGATTTGCCCTAGGTGGATTCGGGCGGCGGAGTTACCTTATAAATGCGCCCGGGAAATACCGGGCCCGGCCCGTGGGGGGATTCCCCGGGGTTGGAACGCGGAAAACCTTTCGATTTCCCTGTCGGGCGGAGCCTTGCCCGGGAAAAGGAGAAGAACCGTGATGGACCGCATTTCCGCCGAGACGCCGCCCGAGGTCGGCTCGGACACGCGGGTGACCGTGCCGGTGCGGCTGGCCGGCGCGGGCGAGGCCGACACCGTCCTCGGCGCGCTGGAGGGCTGGCACGTGCTGGACGACACCGCCGGCCACCGGCTCCTCGAACACCCCGACGGTGGGTTGTTCGTGGGGTTCCTCCCCGAGCGGCCCGGCGGGTACCAGCCGGACGCGGTGTGGGAGGTGACCGCGTACGCCAGCCCCGTCGACGGACACCACCTGTGGAAGGCGGTGTTCGGCGCCGAGACCCCGCCCGAGGCGATCGCGGCGTTCATCGCCGCGGCCAGCGGCCCGGGCGCCGTGCGACACCCCGAGGAACTGCCCGACCGCAGCCGCCGCTGACCGCGCACGGCACCGGCACCGGCCGCCCGTGACCGCCCCGGGCCGGGGCTCCCGCCCCCGTCACCGCCCCGGCCCGGGGCCCACACCACACGCCCGGCCGCCCCACCCGCACGGCCCGCCCCACCCCCACCCCCGCCCCGGCCGGTCCGCCGAGGACGGGCCCGCACGCGCACACCGCACCGCGTGCCACCGCACCCGACCGCCGTGCCGGAACGCCCGGCGCCCCCAGTACCCCCGGGCCGGGGGCGTCACCCGGCATCACCGGCCCGGCCCGGGGCCCGCACCCGCGTACCGCGTCCGCACACCCGCAAAGGAGCCCTGCCGTGAACACCCCGACGACCCACCCCGTCCCCGTTCCGTTGCACCACCGGGCCCGCGCGGCGCTGCGTGCCCGCGACGAGGCCGCCGCCCGCGCCGAACGCGACGCCCGCGAGGGACGCCTGCCCGCGGACGCCTACCGCGCCGCTCACCTCGCCCGGGTCACGTTGGCCGCGCTGCTGGGCGTGTACGAACGCGACGTGGTCGCGATGCTCGGCCCGCGCGGCACCCTCGTCCTCACCGTCACCGTCACCGACCCGCCCGGCACCGGGACGCTCGCGTTCCTGGCCGAGCGCACCCACCCCGTCCCGGTCCCCGGCCACCCGGCGCCGGGCGACGCCCCCGCGTTCCGGTTCCAGGCCCTGGACGCCTGCCCGGGCTGCAAGCGCCTCATGCCGCAGCGCGAGATCCGCGAACTCGCCGACCTGGGCAGCTTCCTCGACCCGCGCGACCCGGACGAGTACGCCCACCTCGGCATCGACGCGTCGCAGCCCGGCGCCCTCGACCCCGAATGGCACGGCGACCGCTGCGGCTTCCTCCTCGCCTGCAGCGGCCCGCTGCCCCGCCGCTAGCGCGTACCGCACCTCGGTCGTGACCGCGAGCGTCGCGGTCGCCCCAGACCCCGGGCCGGGGACCGGCTTCCCCCGACCGGCCCCGGCCCGGGCTCCACACCGCCCACCCGCGCACCCCGTCCGGCCCCGACGTGTGATCCACCCGGCTGAAGGAGGCGAACCACCATGACCCCCACCCCGACCACCCGCGCGACGGCCCAGATGCCGTTCGGCACCCGCGCGGTCCGCCACATCCTCGGCGCCGACCCGGCCGACCTGCCCGGCGCCGACCACCACACCGCCCCCGTGTCGGTGGCCCTGGCCCGGCAGGTGCGGTCCGCCGCTTCGCGCGTCGACGAACTCGACGCGCGGATCGCCCGCGACACCGCCCGCCTCGCCCGCGACACCGCCCGCCTCGCCCGCGACACCGCCCGGCTCGGCGCCGCCGAGGACGCCGACCTGCAGTTCTCCTGGGGCCACCTGGTGGACCGCGTCCAACACCTGGCCGCCGACCAACTGTGCTTCCACATCTGGCACGAGGCCCTGAACGCCGCCGCGCACACTCACGCTCACGCCCACGGCGCCACCCCGGCCACCACCGGCAGCGCGACCGAGGACCGCGGCATCGAGGCCGCCACCGAGGACGCCGACCCGGACGCCGTGTAACCGGCGCACCCGCGTCGGCGGGCCGCCACCCAGACCGCCCGCCCGCACCGACCGCCCTGGGCCGGGGTTTCACCCGGCATCCCCGACCCGGCCCAGGGCCCCGCCCCGCACACCCGCAGGACACACGAAAGGAAAGACCATGACGGACGACGCCACCGCCACCGTGTCCGTGCCCGCCCGGTTCGCCGGCGGCATCGAGGCCGATCCGGCGCTGGAGGTGATCCGCGCGGCGGGCTGGACCCTGGTCGCCGACCCCGCGGCGAACATCCACGCCCGCAACGCCGACGGCCGTATATACGCGGGCTGGTTGCCGGAGTCCGGCGGCACCTGGACCTGGCAGGTCCGGTACACCGACGGCGCCTACGCCCCGGTGGTGTGGGCCGCTGACTTCAGTCACGAGGTCCCCACCGCCGCGGTCGCGGCCTACCTCGCAGCCCTGACCGACCAAGCCGATGAGCGCGACCCGTTCACGCCCGCCACCGGCCCCGGCGGTCCCGCCTGCCCCGACACCGCGACCGCCCACGCGCTGCTCACCGCCGCCGGATGGGACATCGAGCACCACGACGTCCAACTCGTCGAAGCCCGGCACGGCGACGGGGACCTCCTCGCCGCCCACGGGCACCTGCCGCGGGTGTGGTCGATTCCCTGGCCGCTCCGGTCCGCCGCCAACTGGGGGGTGCGGTGCACCGTCGGCGCCGGAGGTCCCGAGGTGTGGCGGGCGGTGTTCGGCGGCGAGCCCCCGATGACCGCGGTGGCCGCGTTCCTCGCCGCCGCCACCGACCCCGGCCCCGTCGCCCGCGACGTCGACGAGCTGGGCGCCGACGTGAGCGCCCGCTACCTGTAAGCCCCCACCCACCCCGCCGCACGGGAAGGAACCCGCCCGCCATGACCACCGTCCCGCCCACTCCCGCCCCGTCCACCGACCCGCGGTCGGCCCGGGTGCCGCTGGGTACCCGCCTGGTCCGCGACCGCCTCGGCATCGACGCGTACTACACCCTCGCCGCGCGGCACCAGGGCGAAGAGGTGTTCACCGCCCTCGCCGCGCTGGTCGTCTCGATCGCGAGCCGACTCGACTACTTCGACGAGCAGCTCGCCCGCGAGACCGCGCAGACCGGCCGCGATGCGGCCCGGGCCGCCGCCGACCCCGACGCGCACCTCGGCCTCAGCGGCGCCTGGTCCCACGTCGCCACCCAGGCACCCCGCATCGAGACCGGCCTGGCCCGACTCGGCGAACTCCGCGAAACCCTCAACGCCGTCCTCGCCACCTACACCCGCGCCCTCGCCGCCCACACCCCCACCACCGCGGACACGGGCGCGGACACGGGCAACGCCGCGGCGCACCCGCCCGCCTGACGCTCCCTCAGGACGCGCCTGCCAGCGCCGCCACCCGGGCCGCGGCCCCGACCACCGGCCGCCCCGGCCCGCTCTCCGCCCCCCGATCAGCCACCGCAACCCCACCGAGGAACACCACCGTGACCCGCTACCACCTGCCCGCCGCCCCGCGCGGCCATACCCTCGCCGTCCGCCGCCTCACCGCCGTCCACGTCACCGAAACCGGCGTCGACCTCGACGGCCCCACTTACCCGCCCGGCACCCTCATCGACCTGCCCGACCACGCCCTGGTCCTGATCACCCGTCAAGGGATCGGCGAACTCGGCCTCGACACCACCGGCGTCGTCCTGGCCACCGCCGACCCGGACACCGGACGCCTACGGCAACTCCACGACGAACACCCCGCCGACAACCCCGACAGCGTCGTCCGCCACCTCGAACGCCGCGTCCCACCCCACCGCTGACCCCGCCCCCACACCCTGTTGCCCGACCTGAGGAGCCGTGTCCTGATGACCGTCCGCCTCTCCTACGCCGCCGACGCCTTCACCGCCCTGGCCCGCCTCTGCTGCGATCCGGCGTGCACGCCGCGCCGCCGCCTGGCTGGACCGCTCCTCCCCGCCCGACCGGCCCGCGTCGCGATTCACCGGCCGCGACGTGATCGACGCGGCGCTCGGCTGCACCCCGCCCACCACCGCGCCGCACACGGCTCCGGGACCGATCGCGGTACTCCACGTGACGGCGGATCGCGCCGCCGCTCCGCTCACCGACACCGCGTGGGAACACCTCGCCCGCGAACTCCTACACGGCCTCGGCGTGGACCGGTGGCCCCGCAACCACCCGTGGCTGGTGATCCGCACCGCCGACGGGACCGGGCTGCTGGCGAACACCCAGCTGCCGCACCGGGACCTCGACGCCACGCACCTCGTCACCGCAACCGCCCGCCGGTGCCTAGCGCAGGCCCACCGCGCCGCCGATCAGGCCGCCCCGACGGCCCGTACCACCGAATAAGGAGGGCCGCCGCGCATGACCGACCACCGGCCCGCGATCCCGGAGTGCCCGCACGTGTTCGACCACCCGGTCACCTATGCCGACCAGCAGCGGCTGCGCGACGCGATCGCGTACTGCCGCGAGATCGGCGACCTGACCGGCCTACAGATCCACATCGCCCGCACCGGCCCCTGCCACGCCCGCGCCCGCTACCACGCCCTGCTCGCCGCCGCCGAACACGCCGCCCACACCGAAAGCGCCACACGCGACCACCCCCGCGGCGGCTGACCGCCCGTCACCGCACCCCTGGAAGAACGCACCAAGGAAGGAGTTCGCCCCCATGGACGCACCCACCGGCGACACCCTGCTGGCTTGCGCCCGACGCGCCGCCAACGCCGCCGCCCAACCCTTCGGTATCGACACCGGAGCCGACGCCGAGGCCGCCGCGGTGCGCGCGTGCCTGCGCGACCTGGCCGCGGCGTTCACCAAACTCGACGCCGCCCTGACCGCGGGCTCGCCGCTGCCGCACCCCTGGGCCGCGTCCGCCGACGCGGCCCAGGGGTGGCGGGCCGCCTTCCGCAACAGCGCCGGCCACACCGTCGCCGTCGCTCACCTCGATTCCCGCCTCACCTACGACGACGCCCGCACCCGGGTCACCACCGACATGGGCGTCTACTGCTCCTGGCTGGTCAGGGACGCCCTCGTCACCGGGCACGACCACCGCGCGCCGGTCGTCGTCCCCAACCCGGCCCACGAACGCACCCGCGCCGAACTCGCCCGCCACACCCACCCGCACACCACTGAGCCGTAGCCCGGACCGGGCAGCGCCCCAACAACCGAGACCGAGTGTCCGGAGATCCCGCACGAGAGGACGCAGCAACCATGACTGAAACCGCGACTGACACGACCGAACCGTTCGCGCGCCTCGCCGCGGGCGCGGTGTGGCACGACCACGCCGGATTCCACGTCCGCATCGAGGACCTGCCCGTCGAGAACGGGCGCACCATGGTCGAGTACCGCGCACTCCACGACCCCGACGTCCACCATGTGTTCTCCGAGGAGAACTTCCGGCACGTCTTCGCCCCCGCGGCGGCCTCGGGCCTCAGCTGCGAGGCCGCGGCGATCCGCGCGGCCCTGGCCGACGCCGTGGCCGCCACGACCCGGCTGGCGCACCCCACCGCAGGCGTCCTCGTCGGGCTCGCGCACCGCGCGCACCGGCTGTCCGAAGCCCTCGCTGTTTCCCCGGACGGCGACGAGGAGGCTGCGGGCGCCGCCGAACAGGTCGCCGACCTCCTGCACCGGGCGGGCGAAGCCCTCCGTGCGGTCGCGGACGAACGGATCCGACCGGCGGTGGAACTGATCGACGCCGAACTCACCGACGAAGCACGCGACACCACCGGCACGGCCCACGACGACCCCGCGGCGTAACCCGCGCGCGGGACGGCCTCCGCCGGGCCGCCGACCACACGCCGGCGAGGCCGGTCCACGCCCCGGCGAGACCGTCCCATGCATCGCCGATCCACCGGCCGGAAAAGCGCACCGTGCGGGCGAACCGCGCTCCCAGGGAGTGCGGTTCGCCCGCACGCGCGTCCACCCCAGCGCGCCGCCCCGGCAACCCTGTTGAGGCTCCTTGACACGGCCAGGCCCGCTGATGTTCCTCACTTGGTTGGTGCCGCAATCACGGTGCGCGCGTGATCCCGGGCCGTACTACGCGCTCTTGATGACGGCGGGGGGTTGCCAGGTGCCGTCGAGGGCGGCGGGGTCGGGCCAGTAGGCGCGCAGGTACAACGCGAAGTGGCCGTCGGGGGCGGGCAGCCAATTGGCGACGTGTTCGTCGGCGGGGCGGCGGGCGCCGACGTACAGGGTGAGGGAGCTGTCGTCGCCCAGGCGCAGGGTGGTGTTCTTGGTGCCGAGGGAGTAGCGGTCGAGTTCGTTGGGGTGGAAGAAGTGGTGCTCGTTGTAAAGGGTCACCGACCAGAAGCCCTGGACCGGCGGCAGGCCGTCTGCGGGGAAGGTGAGGGTGTAGGTGTGTTCGCCGGTGAGCGGGTCGCCGTCCGCGTCGAGGTCCTGGTAGAAGTACGCGGTCTCGGTGGGGGTGTTGACGAAGATGTTCGCCTTGCCCATCGCGGCGCGGGAGAGGTAGTCGCCGCCGAACGCCGCGCCGTTGTGCTGGGTGCTCCAGTGGTGCTCCAGGGGGATGCCGATGTTGCGGAACTCGAACAGCTCCTGGACCAGGGTGGCGTTGGCTTCCTTAGCCGTGGCCCGCAGGACGTCCGCCTTGTCGGGGTGGGCGGCGGCTTCGTCGAGCAGGGCGCGGAACATCCCGTAGAGGGCTTCCTCGCCAGGGCGTTCAGGGACCTCGTCGAGGACGGCGGGCAGCAGGTCGAAGAAGGTGTCCGGGTCGACCCACTGGGTCTCGTGCTCGCCGGAGGTGGCGTCGCCGGCCGGGAAGGACGGGGCCTTCGACCAGTCGGTGGTGCGCATATCGCCGGTGAACTCGCTGAGCGGGTAGACCATGATCTGGTTGACCAGCGGTTGGACGGCGGCGCGGTCGGCGTCGGTGTCGTTCATGAAGACGCGTGGGATGCACACCGCGGTGCGGGTGTCGAACCGGAAGACCCCGGCGATGCCGTCGGGGACGTCGCCGTCCCATGTGGTGGGGGCGAGCAGGTAGCAGCCGGGCGCGGTGTCGTACATGGCGCCGAGTCGGGCGAAGGAGTCGGTGCGCTGGTCGACGACCTGGTAGACCCAGAACCGGCCGCCGAAGTCCGGGACCTGTACCACCGACGGGCCGCGCTGCGCGTCGAGCACACCGAAGCCGTACACGACGTCCTGGTTCGGGCACGCGACGATGCGCTCCTCCGGCCGGATGTAGTCGTGCAGCATCCCGACCGTGCCCGGCGGGCCCGCCGGGATGATCCCGCCGAGCAGGCCCGGCTCGGGCACCTTCTCCATGAGGGAGAGCCGGTTGTGCATGTTCACCAGCGGCCACCCCCACAGGTACGCCAAACGGCCCACCGTGCGGCAGTAGTCGTCCGTCATCCGCGACCCCGCAGCCGGAGGCGCGAGGTGGGCGGAATCCCGTGAATCCAAGGAAGTCATCCCATAACGCTAAGTTGTGCTCGGGGAGCTGTCCTGTTGACGGAACCACGCAGCAGCACGCCTGAGCACCTCCTCGGCGCGAGCGCAACTGGGGAATTCCATCGAGCAGGTCTGGCCCGCACCCGAGTCTGAGGTGGGGAAATCCAGGTAGCGCCAATGACCGGCCGGCAGCGCTCCTGTCGGGCGCAGGGTTCATCGGCTGCACCCGACTGATCCAGTCGGCTGTGCTCGCGCCGGGCGCCGACGGGTGTCACGACACAAGGGGCCGCGCCCGCCGCACGTGCTGCGCGGCGGGCGCGGCCCCTGACGGGGTGAACGGTCAGTGCGTGGTGGGGTGTTCGGCGTCCGCACCGGAGGTGGGCGCGGGGGCGGTCGCGCGGAACCGGCGGGGCTTCTCGCAGGCCAGCTCGACCAGCCCCTCGGCGGTGAGCTTGTCACAGGCGTTGGCGACCGCGCCGGAGGACCGGCCCCCCAGCGCCCGGCCGATCTCGCCGGGGGTGAACGCCTGCCCGGGGTGGGTGTTCACGTGCTCGAACACCATCCGCCGCAACGCGCCCGGCCCCAGCCGGGCGGGCGTGCCCCCGACCGCCGGTTCGGGGTCCGGCGCGGCGGCGGGCACGGGGGCGACGGGGGCCGTGTCGGGGCCGCTGTCGGCCCTGTCGGGCGGGGTGGGGGTGTCGGGTGCGGCGGGGGCGGCCGGGGCCGCGTCGCGAGCGCTGTCGGCCTCCGCGCCCGGTCCGGCGGCGTCCGCGTTGGACGCCGAAGTCCCGGCGGCGACACGCGCGTTCGCCGTGTCGTCCGGCGTCGGAGCGGGTGCGCTCGCGGGGGTGGGCGCGCTGGCGCCCGGCGCGGTGTTCCGGGCGGCCGTGCCGGACGCGGTCTCGTCCGAGGCGGTGACGGGGTGCCAGCGGTCGGGCTGGCGGGACCGGCCGATGAACCCGCCGGCCTCGCGGCGGGCGGTGCGGTTCTTGGTGAGCTTGCCGAGGAGCTTGCTGACGGTGGACCGGGCGACGCGTGCGGCGTCGGCAATCTCGGCGGCGGTCATCCCGTCGGGTCCGGCGGTGGCAAGGACCGCGCGCACGCGGTCGGCGGCGTCCGCGCCGGGCGGGAACGCGGGCGGGGTGTCCGGTGCGAGGCCGGGCAGGGTGCCGTCGTCCGCGGACACGGCGGGGTCAGCGGGGGCGATGCGGGTGGTGGGGTCGGGCGCGGCCGGGGCTCGCTGGGAAGTGCGCTTGGGCATGGGAGAATCCCTCCCTGACAGGCCCCCGAAGAACAGGGGGCGGTGTGAGCGGTGGTCCCCGGCCGGGGGTGACCGCGCGGGCCGTCCCTGGCCGTGCGTGGTCGTCTCCATCGACGCTCTGGAGCGCGCTCGTCGTCAAGTCGGCGTATTTCCCATTGTGTTCGGCGCTTGCGTGGCCAACCCGCGGTCTTGGGTGAGTTCGCGGTCGAGGCAGTCGCGCAGCGCGCGGGCGCGTGCTTGGCCGATACGAAGTTCGGTCCGTAGCGCCCGGATCGTGACCGGGCGGCCGGTGGCGGCGCGGGCCGCCCGGTCCAGGTCGAGCGCGGCACGGTACAGCGGATCGCTCTCCGGGTCCGGGTCCGGGGCGGTCGCGGTCTCGGGTGGATCGGGTTCGTCGGGTGCGGGCGGGTACGGGTCCGCGGGCACTTCGGGTGCGGCGTACCCGGATGTACCCGCCGCACCTGTGGCGGCCGGGTACGCAGGGTACGCACGCGATGCCGCGGGTACACGGGGTGTCCACGCGGCCGGGGGCGGCCAGGCGAGGGGTGCGCGGAGCAGCCGGCGGATGCGGCGCCGGTACGCGGCCACGGCTTCGGAGACGAGGACCAGCAGCGCGCACGGAGTGGAGTGCAGGACGATGCCCGTCGGGTCCGCGTCGCGCGGTACGCCCACCCCGCCGGAGGACACCGGCCAGACCGACTCCCAGATGTTCAAGGCCCACGCGGCGAGTCCGGCGAACCAGCGGAGCGCGACGGCCCATCCCGGTGGGGCGGCGCCGAGTTCGGCGAGTCGTGCGTCGACGGTCAAGGTGGTGGCCAGGGCCAGGGCAAGCATCGGGTCCAGCAACAGCGCTGTGGGCCACGGAACTCCGTGGCCCACGGCCAGTTGGGTGACGTTGACGGCGGTGAACGTCAGGGCCAAGACGGCGACGGCGGCGAGCGCACGGGTCAGGGTGCGCAGCAACGTCCGTGCCGCCTCGACGTGTTCCCAGGACGCGCGGTCGAGCGCGGGAGTACCGTGGAGCCCGACGGAGGCGTACGCGTTCATGATGATTCCGTCTCATTTGCCTGGTCTGGTCGCGCCGTAGTAGTCGTCACCGACCCAGCGAAAGCGGGTCTGGCGGATGTGGGCGCCCGGTTTGGGGGCGTCGATCATGAGGCCGTCGCCGATGTACAGGCCGACGTGGTGGATGTCAGCGGCGGTGCCGTAGAAGACCAGGTCGCCGGGCATGAGCGGTGCGCCGTACGGCACTTGCGGGCCTGCTTCGTATTGGTCTTGGGCGACGCGCGGGATCGTGATGCCGGCGGTGGCGTAGGCGGCTTTGGTCAGGCCGGAGCAGTCGAAGCCGCCTTCGGCGGGGCCGTCGCCGCCCCACACGTAAGGGGTGCCGAGCTGCGCGCGGGCGAACGCGATCGCCACCTGCGCGGCCGAACCCGGCGCCTCTGCAGGAGGGTTCGGCGCAGGTGCGGTGTAGGCGGCGGCCCGGGTGAGGACGGTGTCGACGTAGTCCCAGTCGTGGTTGTACGCGTACACCGCCGCGCGCAGGTCCTTGCCGTCGCGGGCGCCCGAAACGCACAGGTACCGCGCGGCGGCCGGGACGGCGTCGGCCGGGTTCCACACGTCGCCGCCCGCGCCGTACTGAGTCCACGTGGCGGGCATAAATTGCATCGGCCCGAGTGCACCTGCGGTGGAGACTTGGTCGGGGTCGCGGCCGTGGTCGGTTTCGGCTTTGCCGATGGCGGCGAGCACGGTCCACGGCAGTCCCGGGCAGCTTGCCGCCGCCTTCTGATAAAGCGTCAAGTATGCGGGCGGGATGTCCGCGAGCGCGGACACGCTGGCCGCCGCGGCGGCGCTGCCGGAGTTCCCCGCGCCGCCGAGGAAGACGCCGAGCGGCAGCAGGGCGATCTTCACGACCAGGGTGATCACCGCGGCGAGGACGGCGAGACCGAGGAGCACCGCGGCCAGGCACCCGCCGGCGGCTGCGCGGAGGGCTTTCATGGCGTGACCCAGTCGGCCGGGGGCAGGGGCGGGACGGGTGTGAAGTCCCGGCCGGGCGTGTCCGTGTCGGCCGCGGCGGCGGCGTCCAGTGCGGGGAGGAGGCCGCCGAAATGCGCGGTGAGGTCGGCGAGTCGGAGCCGGTCGCCGTGGTGGCCTGTCGTGTGGTGTGCGGTGGTGAGCGGGAGCCAGACCGGGTCGGCCGCGGTGGGGCGGGTGTCGTGGTCGAACCGGGCCAGGTAGACGGGTTGTTCGGCGGGGGTGAGGGCCGCGCAGGTGGTGGCGACGGGCAGGTCCAGGTCGGCGGCGGTGTCGGCGAGGCGGGTGCGCAGGAGGTGTTCGCGGACGGGGGTGGTGGTGTGGATGAGGACCGGGGTGCGGGTGCGGGTGCCCGCGGCGTGGGCGGCGTACCCGTCGAGTTTCGCGGCGACCCGTGGGGCGGGTTCGGTGCCGCGGTCGTACTCCAGGAAGAACCCGGTGACCCGCCCGGCCGGGTGCATCCCGGGTGCGTCGTGTGCGGGGTCGGGTACGCGGCTGGGGTGCGGGGGTACGCGTCGTCCGCGCACCCCGCCGGGGAACGCGGGGAGGACGGGGGTGGGGTGGGTGGTGGGGGTGGTGTCGTGGTGGAGGCCGTAGGCGTCGGGGTGGATCCAGTCGCCCCACAGGTGCGCGCACGTCGACGGCGGGAGCCACAGGAGGAGTTGGCGTTCGGGTCGGGTGCGGTGTTCGGCGGCGAGGCGGATCATGACCTCGTTGGCTTCGACGGTGTGGGCGAGGCGGGTGGAGTGCGCGGTGCGGTCGGTGTCGCTTGCGCGCCAGGGCAGTTCTCGGACGGTGGTGGCGCGGCGGGCGGCGAGCACGGCGGCCCCGGCCGGGCCGAGGGTCAGGTGGGTGGGTGCGGACCCGGACCGTTGCTGCGGCCGGAAGGTGTCGATGACGCCGTGGTAGGCGAGGCTGTGCAGGCGGAGGTTGCAGGAGCGCTTGGTCCGGAAGGCGAGCCGCAGTACCTGGGTGGAGGTGAGGACCCGGTGGACGTGGAGCATGTCGATGAGCCACCAGTCCCGGGTGGTCAGTCGCGCGGCCAGCTTCGCGGTGTCCGCCCGGCGAGTACGAGCGGGGCGGGTGCCGGCGTTCTTGTCGGGGGCGGCCACGGATGTCCTCCTCAAGGTCGGGGCTGTGGTGTCGGGGCGCGGGGTTACGGCGTCGGCGGGGCGGTCGGGTGCGTGGCGGACGGCGGGTGGGCGCGCGCGCCGGCGTGGTGGTGGGCGGCGTCGCGCAGCGCGCGCGTGCGGCCAGGGACGGCGGGTGGCAGGGGTTGGGTGGTGAGGGTGAACGCGGTGGTCTCGGCGCCGTGCACGAGGAGTCGGGCGGCGGCCTGGTAGCCGCCGAGGTGGGCCAGGTCGTGCTCGGTCAGGGTCGGCCGGGTGTGCTGCTGCAGCGCGCGCGCGTCCTCTGGTGAGGCGGTGAAGTAGACCTTGTTGCGGGCGTTGGCGGAGATGCCCTCGCGCAGGTCCTGTGTCAGCTGGGCGAGGTGCTGATGGGCGAGCACGAGGGAGAGGCGGTAGCCGCGGGCCTCGGCGAGCATGTCCTCCAGCGGATACGGGAGGGTGAGGAAGTTGTGGCACTCGTCGATGTAGAGCGAAGCGTCCCGGCGGGCTGATTCGCGTTGGTGGGCGCGGGCGGCGGCGGCCTGCCAGGTCTTCGCCACCACGAACGACCCGAGCAGGCGCACGGTCTCCTCGCCGAGCACGCCCTTGGGCAGCCGGGCGAGCACGATGCCGCCGTCGAGGGCCGCGCCCAGGTCGAACGTGGACTCCCCGGTGGCGACGGTCTGGTGGACGAAGGACCGCAGCAGGAACGCGCGGAGCTTGTTCATCAGCGGGCCGGTGACCGCGGCGCGGGCGGGGTCGGACATTTGCTCGTACCAGGCCCAGAACCCGCGCAGCACCTTCTCCTGGGCGCCGAGCCGGGCGACGGTCCTGCGGCGGTAGACCTCCTCGTCGAGGAGGCGGGGCACGTCGGCGAGCGTGACGGGCGGCCCGGCCGGGGCGGCGCGCAGCAGGGTGAGGCAGGCGGCGCGCATCACGTCGTCGGTGCGCGGTCCCCAGAAGGCGGGGAAGATCCGGCGGAAGATCCCGGTGATGTTGTCGACGACCATGTCGACGGAGGTGCTGCCGGTGTCGAGGACGTTCATCCTGGGTGGGGCGCGGTGGTCGTCCGGGTCGAGGACCACCAGCCGGTCGGCCATCGATTCCGGCAGGCGGGCGAGGAGTTCGGTGGCGAGGTCGCCTTTGGGGTCGATGACGACCGCGCCGCGTCCGGCATGGGCGTCGTTGAGGATGAGGTGGGCGAGGAGGGTGGATTTGCCGCATCCGGTGGCGCCGACCATGTGCAGGTGGTGTCGGGCGTCGGCGGTGTGTACGCCGACGGGTCGGGGGTGTCCGGTGTCGGCGCGGCCGAGCGGCTTGACGCCGGCCTCCGCCCCGGGGGCGGGGATGCTCGACGGGGGTATTACCGCGCGGGCGCCGGCGCGGGCGACGCCGGGGGCGTCCGGGTCGAGCGGCAGGTGTGCGAGCGCGGCCAGTTCCGGCACGGACAGCAGGAACCCGCGTCGGGGGAAGCGGCGTTCGTCCAACGCGGGTGCGGGGTGGCGCAGGCGGGTGCGGGCGAGCCAGTTGCGGTCCGCGAACACCGTCATCGCGGTCGCCAGCGCGTGCACCCGGGCGCGCAGCAGTGCCCGTGTCACAGCCCCGCCTGCGGCTTCGGCCGGGGGCGCGGGTGGGGTGAGCGCGACGGCGGGGCCGTCGGCGTTGGTGTCCTCGCGGACGTCGCCCGGTTCGGTGGCGGGTGCGGGGAGGGTGGCGGCGTAGCGGAGCGCGACCTCCCATTGGGGGCCGGCGGACTTGGCGACGAGTTGGCGGAGTTCGGCGGCGTGGGCGGGGTCGAGCTTGGTCGTTGCCGCGCCGGACGGGGCGTGCCGCAGCCAGTCCAGCACCGCACGCAGGCGGTTCGGGGACTGCCCGGCCTTGACCCGGCGGGCGGCCCGTCGGGCGCGGCGCAGCCGCGCGCCGACCGCGGGTCGGGCGAGGACCTGCACCACGGCGGTCTCGTCGGCGTCGAGGCCGGTGGCGGCTTGCAGGAGAGGGCGCAGCGGGTCGGCGGGGTGGTCGGCGCGCAGCGGCAGCACCTCCGGGCGGGCCAGCCGCAGCGCCCCGGCCTCGACGCCGTGGCCGGGCGGGCACACCGTCGAGGCGGGTTCGGGGCGGGTGTGGGCGCCGGGCCAGGCCGCCTCGACCGCGCGCCGCACCAACATGGTCGACACCCCGGTGGGGATCCAGATCCGCACGGCCAACCCGCGTGCGGTGACGGCGTATTCGAAGCCGAGGTGGGGCTGGCCGTCGCGCAGGCGGCGCCACCAGGGACGGGCCAGCCCGGCCAAATGCGCCCACAGCACGGCCCCGCCCGCCGCGTCGACCTTCGGCGGCGCGAGCACCGTGACGCACCGCGCGCCGTCGGCGAACCGTCGGGCGCGGCGGGCGAGGACGCGGGCGCGCACCACGGCGGCGCAGGCGAGCGCGGCGGCGAGCGGCGGGGCCCACCACGGCCAGGCGTGCAGGGTCCGCACGAGGGTGCGGCCAACAGTGGTCCACAACGCGGTCGGGTCGGCGAGGAACCGGCCGAGCAGCCCGCCGGACGGGTCGGACGCGATCTGGAGGGCGGCGCGGCGGAGTTCGGTACGGTGCGGCAACACGGTGGTCTCCTCACGGGTCGAGCGGCAGCGGGTAGAGGTCCGGGCCGCCGTCCTCAGGACTGTCGGGCGGGGGGTCGGCGCCGGGCTCGGAGGCGGCGAACTCCAGGCCCCGGCACAGCGCGTCCTCGGCGTCGGACGCCTGCGCGGCGAAGGAGACGCGGTGGGATCCGGCGAGCAGCAGGCCCTCGCCGCGTGGCGCGGCAAGGAGGAACTCGGCTTCTCCGGCGGAGAGCCCGAACGCGTCAGCGACCGGGGCGATGGCCTGAGGGGCTTGGCGCATGAGGATCTGGGTGGCGGCATTGGCGACGACCGCCCGCCCCAGCTCGGTGCCCAGCACGTCGGCGGCGTCCTGGGTGACCACCGCGAGCCCGGCCCGGTGCTTGCGGGCGGCCTTGGCCATCCGGAACAGGAACCGCGCGCCGTCGCCGTCGCGCATCAGCAGCCACGCCTCGTCGACGACGACCAGGCGGCGCCGGCGGTCGCGGGGGTTCGCGACCCGCCCCCAGACCGCGTCCAAGGTGAGCAGCATCCCGGCGGTCTTCAGCTCGTCGGCGAGGTCGCGCAGGTCGAACACGACCAGGTGGCCGGTGGGTTGGGTGGTGGTGGGCCCGTCGAACAGTCCGGCCCACGACCCGGTCGTGAACGGCGCCAGCCGTGCCGCGAGGTCCCGCGCCTGGTCGGTGCCGTGCGCATCCAGCACGCCCTGCAGGTCGCCGAGGTGCGGTGCGGGGCGGGCCCAGGTGCGTGGATCGGCGGTGATGCCCGCGGCCCGGTAGGCGGTCAGGATCGCGGTGTCGAGCACCGCCCGCTCCCCGGCGGTGACGGCGCCGCCGAACAGGACCGCGAGGAGGGTGTGGGCGAACAGCGCGCGGCGGGTGAGCGCGTCCGCGCTCGCGGTCGCCGTGTCGGGCAGGTCGAACGGGTTCAGGCGGACCCCGGGCGCTCCGACCCGCACGACGGTGCCGCCGACCGCGTCGGCGAGGCGGGTGTATTCGCCTTCCGGGTCGACGACGAGGGCGTCGACGCCCTGGTAGAGGGAGCGCAGCAGGTCGAGCTTGGTCAGGTAGGACTTGCCCGCGCCGGACCGGGCGAGGGTGACGGAGTTGTGGTTGTCGGCGGCGAACCGGTCCCACAAGACCAGCGAGGTGGAGGCGGTGTTCGCGCCGTACAGCACCGCCGACTCGGTGACGCCGCCCGCGACGGGGTCGGCCGGGGGCAGGTCGGGGCTGGTGAACGGGAAGCACGCCGCGAGCGCGGCGGTGTCGAAGGTGCGGCGCACCCCGAGGAGGTCGAGGCCGAAGGGCAGGGTGGTGAGCCAGCCGCGCAGGGCGCGGAAGGTGGCGGGGGCGACGCGCAGCAGCAGCGACTCCGCGACGGTCCGCACCGACGCCAACTCCTCGGTGAGCGTGGCTTCGTCGTCGGCGTGGACGGTGAGGTACAGGCCGACGGAGAACAGCTTCCCCTCGCCGCGCGCGACCCGGTACGCCAGCTCCGCGGCGTCGGCTGCGGCGGCCTCGGTCTCCGGGTCGTCGAGCTTGCCGCGCCCGTACTCCGCCCGCCGGGTCGACTCCAACCGGGCCCGCTGTCGGCGCAGCCGCTGGGCGGCGACGGGGACGGGGACGGGGTCGACGTGCACGGCGACGTCGACCCGGCCGGGGTAGGAGAGGAGGGGTTCGAGCCAGCCGGGGCTGACTTCGGCTGGGTAGCCGGTGACCACGAGGGTGGCGGCGAGCTGGTCGCCGACGGCGACGAACCGGGGACGCACCTCGACCGCGTCCGGACCCAACCAGCCCGCGAGGCCCGGGGATTCGGGGCCGAGTTCGCTGCGGTGCGGTAGGCGCGGACGGATCCGCGGGCGGCGGGTGCGCTTCATGGCGCGCCCCCGAACGTGGTCGCCGGTGCGTTGTGCCCGCCGCCTGCTGGGCTCGCGTTCGGGTCGAGCCCGGCGGCGAGGACCGCGGCGGTCTGCCGCGCGTCGAGGGGGCGGACCGCCAGGTCGGCGGCGGCCAGTGCGCGAGCCGCGTCCTGGGCGCGGCTGACCGCGCGGTCGGCCGCTGCGGTGGCGCGGCCGGGTTCGCGGACCGCGAGGACGACGCGGCGTTGGAGTAGGTCGCGGGCGTCGGCGAGGTGGTCGAGGAAGTCGGCGTGGGCGAGCGCGGCGTCCTCCAGCGCGGGGTGCGGCAGCCCGCCCGCGCGCTCGCGCAGCACGGCCACATGGCCGGACAGGTCGATGGGGCGGGCGGTGGCGAGGATCTGCACGGGCCCGGTGGCGGCGTTCAGCCAGCGGGCGAACGCGCCGACGAGCGCCTGCTGTTCCGGGCCGGTGCGCAGGGCGAAGTTGACCGTGCCGCACACCGCGAGCGCGCACACCCCGTCCTTGCCCAGCCGCAGCACCCCGGTCTCGTCGAGGTCGTCGGCGGGCAGGAGCAGCGGCGCGGGTTCGGGGCCGACCTGGCGGGTCCAGCGGGGGTCGACCCAGTCGGGGTAGTCGCGGGGGCGGTCGGGGGCGGGGGCGAGGCGTTGGGGGGCGCGGGTGTGGCGGAGCGCGGCGAGGAGCCACTGGTCCAAGTGCAGTCCGTCGCGGCTGGTGAGGGCGGCGACGGTGCCGAGCGCGGCGAGCGGTGCGGCGCACGCCAGATACACCACGCCGGGCAGCCACAGCCGGGCGAGCTGCCACCCGGCCCACAGCAGGACGAGCACGGCGGTCAGCCAGGCGGCCTGGCGGGCGGTGAACGGGCCCAGGACGCGGTCGTCCTGCTCGATCTTCGGGATCCGGACCGGCGCGGGCGCGCCGTCGTACGCGGGCAGGGTCATCGAGGTTCATCTCCCATCGGAGGTGGGCGGAGGGGTGGGCGGGTCGAGGGGCAGGTGCAGGCGGATCGGACGGCCCGTCGGACGCGGCGGGGGCCGCTCGACGACCGGCGGGGGCAGCGGCCTGGCGACCTGCGGCGGCGCGGGCCGGGGCGGCGGGTTGACCGGGGCCGCGCGCGGCGTGGCCGTACCGGGCGTGGGTGCGACGGGTGCGGGGGGTCGGGGGTGTGCGCTGGTCCCGGCACGCGGCGGAGGCGGCGCGGGCCCGCCGGTGGCCGGGCGTGCCGGGGCGGGGCGTGGCCGGTGTGGCGGCGGTCCGGACGCGGGGGTCGGCCGGGGCGGGGCGGTGCCGGGGCGGGGTGTGGGCCGCGCGGCGTGTGCTGTCGGGGCGGTCGATCCGGGCGCGGACGCCGGACGGTCGCCTGGGGTGGGGCGCGCGCCGCCGCCGGGCGCGGGTGTGGCGGGTCCGGGTGGTGCGGGATTCCGCGGCGCGGCTGGCGGGGTGCGCCCCGTGCTCGTGCTGGGTGGGCGCGCCGGGCCGGGGCGGTGCGGCACCGTCCCGGCCGCCGGCTGCGGGGTCCCGGGGTTCGGCGGCGCGGCGGGCGGCGTGGGCTGCATCGCCGATGGCGGTGTCGGCGGCGTGCGCCCCGGGCTGGGCGCAGGCCGCGGTGTTCCCGGGCCGTGCGGCCCCGTCGGGGGCGTGTGCCGCGGCTGGGGGCCGGGGGCGGCGGGTGGTGCGGGCGGTGGCGGCGTACCGGCGGGTGCCGGTCGGCCCGCGCGGGGCCCGGCGGTGCCCGCCGTGCGGCCCCGGCCCGCGGTGCGGCCTCCGCCGCCGCGTCCGCCGCCTCGGCCGCCCGCGGGTCCGGTGCGCGCGCCGCCGCGGCGCGGCCCTCGGCCGCCCCCGCCCGGCCCGCGGCCCCCGCCGCCCCCGCCGAGCCCTCCTCCTCGGCGCCCGCCACCGCCCCCGCCACCGCCGCCACCGCCCCCGCCGCCGCCGGGTTGCGGCGAGCCGCCGCCCCGCCCGGACGCGGGTGCGGGGTTGCGGCGGTTCCTCCACCAGTCGGTGGCCTGGGTGCCGAGACGCCAGTACATCCACGCGCGCAGGCCCTTGCGGACCAGTCCGCCGGAACTGCGCGGCACGGCCTGGAAGATGATCCGGGTCGCCCAGGACGGGGTCTTGAACAGGATGTAGAACAGCGCGAGTCCGGCCAGGACCGCGCCGAGGCCGCCGGCGGTGGGGAACCCGAACGGGCTGGTGTCGCCCTGCCCGTAGAGCGTGCGCACCCCGACGATGAGGGTGGTGGCCTGGGCGAGTTGGATCGCGAGGCAGCCGCCGAACGCCCGCCACCACAACCGCGCCAAGCCCTCCGTTGCTGGGGAGGCGTGGCAGGCCAGCGCGAGCGGCGCGCAGGCGGCCAGCAGCATCACCAGGGCGGTGCGGACCATGAACCCGAGCAGCACCGCGACGACGACGGCGAACTGCACGACGACCAGCAGCAGGAGGAACAGCCCGCCGGTCATGGGGTTGAAGAGTTTGGCGACCAGGCCGCGGCCGTCGACGCCTTCGCCGAGGATGTCCTGCGCGACGGCGTTGGAGATGGCGACGGCGTGGTGCATCAGCTCCAGCGACATCGCCGCGACGAGGAACGAGGTGACCAGGCGTGGGGCGATCTGCTTGGCCGCGTAACGGGTCTGCACGCTCTCGTAGGCCATGACGGTGACGCCGCCGGCGATGATGAACAGCCCGTACACGCCCGCGGTGATGCCGAGGGAGGTCTCCCACACGCTGCGCACCGACGGGTTCGCGGAAGGGTCCGGGGTGGCGAGGAGGGTCTTGCCGAGCATGTCGAGTAGCGGTTGCGCGGCCTGTTCGACGATTTTGCCGAGCAGGCCGGTGACCGCGTCGACGACCAGGCCGACGATGTCGAAGCCGCCGCCGAGGAAGCCGCCGGAGCCGTCGCCGGACATCCAGCCGCCGATGGCCTTGATCCAGTCGCCGGGGTTGAACGGGTTGAACCACACGGGCGTGAGCGGCGTGTTCGGATCCACCGCCGGACCACCGGGAACCGTGCCTGGGGGCGTCGGTGGCGGCACGGGGGTGGGTGTGGGGGTCGGGGTGGGCGGGGGTTCCGGCGCGGCGTGGGCGGAGGCCGTCGTCCAGGCCAGCAGCGTCACGACCAGTGCCGCGAGGAGGACGGCCGCGCAGCCGACGCGGGTGCGGAAGCGGGGAGTTCGGGACACGGCCGACACACCTCACACGACCGGCGGGGCCTGCGGGGTCGTGGGCGTGGAGTCGCCGACGAAGGTCTGGAGGATCTGCAGGATGATCGGGGCGAGGACGGCGAGCATGTAGCCGATCGCGGCCGCCTTCAACGCGGACTTGGCCTTCTCCACCTCCCCGGGGTCGCCGCCGGCGAGGAGGTAGCGCAGGCCGCCGACGGTCAGGAACAAGGTGGCGGTGGCGGCGAGGATCCCGGTGATCCAGTTGCGGGTGTTCTCGATGACCACCGGGATGGAGTTGACCGCGTACGCCGACCGAGAGTCGGCGAGCGCGAGAAGGACCGCGGCGGGCAGGGTGGGCCAGAGCACGCGGCGGGAGCGGGCGCGCGGCACGGGGCGAGGTGAACGGCGGTGGGGCGGTGGGGGTTTCGTCACGGGGATCGGCCTCCTGGGCGCGGCGCGGCCGGGCCGCGCGGGGAACGGGACAGGGCGTGCGGGGGCGGGGCGTGGTCGTGCGGGGTCGGTGCCGGAGCCGTGTGGGGTTCGGCCCGGGGGCGGGTGGCCTCGGGCGCCGGACCTCCCTCCTGGGGGGTGCGGCGGCCTGGGGTGGGGCTCGGGTGTCAGCGCGAGCCGGACACCCGCCCCCCGGGGGCCGGAGCGGGGCTCCGGCACCGACGCGTGACCGGCCGCGCCCGGCCCGGGGAACGCGGGCCGGGGATACGGCCGGTCACTTGTTACGGAGGATTCGCGGGGCGAAAACGACACCCGGACCGGAAATTCGTGTTCGTTGTCATCGAATCGAGTCGTTTGAGAGCGAACCCAGTCGACCGGGTTTCCTTGCCGGAGAACCCAGTCGCATGCGGTGAACATGCCGGGTGGCGGCACCTACCGGGTGGATGCGTCGGGGCCTGCGGCGAGTCTCCGTGTATCGACGCCGTACACGAACGACAAGATCCTTTGCCGACCGACCCAGTCCCCGCAGGGCGCCGCCGACCGGACCGGCCAACGTCGCCGTCCACAGACACTCCCCCCGGCGTTCGGGAGTTCGCGGGTCAGACGCGGTGGTCGCGCAGCGCGCCGGCCAGGCGTTCCTCGGCCCGTTTGCGGCGGCGCTGCAGCATCCGCGACGAGGCACCGGACACGGCGGCCAGCCGCGCGCACGAGGCCGACCCCAGCCGCGTCGCGCCGATCAACTCGCCCTCGGACGCGTCGAGGACCTCGACGTGCACGGCGCGGGCGAGCACCAGGTCCGGATGCCCCGCGGGCGCCGCGCCCACGACGGCGCCGCCCGCCGCGTCGGCGCCGGGGAACGCGCCTGCGTGCAGAGGGTGTTCGGCGGCGGTGTGGATGCGGCGGCGGTGCGCCCACGCCTGCCCGGCCCGGTCCGCGGCCCGCAGCAGCCGGCGCGCGATGTGCGCGGCGGTGGTGTCCACGGTGCCGGCCGCGGCCAGGAACGCGGTCAGCAGCTCCTGCTGCACGTCGTCGCGGTCGTCCGGCGGCAGGCGGCCGAACCGGCGCTCGGTGCGGCGCAGACCCGGCAGCGCCAGCCCGGCCGCGGCCACCATCCACGCCGCCTGCCCGGCCCTGGACCGGCGCAGGATCTCGGCCCAGACGCGGTCCGCCCCCACATCCGCTGCGGGCGAGCGGCCCGGCAGCAGCCCGCGGGCGGCCAGCACCCCCAGCGCGGTGGCCGTGCCGTCCACGGCCAGGACCAGCGGTGCGGGTTCCGCGGCCAGCACCGCGAACGCGGCCTCCAGATGCGCGAACGGCGACCGGGCCGAGAGCCCGTCCCACACGGGCGGCGCCGACGAACGCATCGACGGGTGAATCGGTGAGCTAATCGGTGAACGAGCAGGCGGGACACGGGACATGACCGGACTCCTCCCAAACGGGGCGACGGATCGAAGTCCCAGGCGGCCACCCGCCCCTGCCACCTGCGAGCCGATCGCGTGCCAGTTCCCGGCCGGTCGCGAGCCGGTCGCCTGCCACCGGCCCCGTGTCGCGGGCGAACCTGCGGCCGAGGCGCCGCGGGCGTGCGCCCGCGCGGCGGTCCCGCGCCCGGTCCCGCGTGGCCGACGACCGGCACACGGATGGCCAACACCGCCGTTGGCCTGCATGGGCTGCCGCCGCCCGGCGTCCGGCCCGGAAGGAGGAGCGGGCCGACAGATGGCCAACGGGACAGTTGTCCCTGTGGACGCCGGACGCGGATGGCCAACGGAGCCGTTGGCCATGGGGCGGCGGCGGACGCGCGGCAGCATCCGGCCGGGCCCGGCCCGCACCGACGTGCAGGTCGCCGAGGCGCTGCGCGCGGACGCCGAGACGGCACTGGCGCTGGCCTCGCTCGCCTGAGACCCGCGACACCGCAGCCGGCGCCGGGCCACGGCGCGTCATGGGTTGCCTGCCCGGCTGCGATCCACTCGACCGGCTGGCGAATCCGCGCGACAGGCAGCGCCGGTACTGCGGGTCACCGATCGGCGGCGGCTCCGTCGTGGTCGCGACCGACGGCGGCCACGCCCTGGCCTTGGACCGCGCGACCGGACGGCGCCTGCGGACCTGGACCGGCCCGCACGCCACCGCGACGACGCCCGCGGCCGACCGTCGCGGTGCACGCCGACCGCGCCTACCCCACCGGCGCCGGGCACCGGTACGCCCCGCCCGTCACGCGGCCCGCCCCGGACGCCGACCGCCCCCACGGCCTCACCGCGGAACCCACCGCGGAACCCAGCCCCGGTCCACACCGCCCGAGCCTCCGATTCGCAGTCATGACAGTGCACCCCGACGGAGCGGCAGAAGCGGGCGCGCGGCCGACGACGAATTCCAGTCGACTTCGGCGGGCGCCGTATCGCCCCTCGCCTGTCCGGCGGACGACGCTGACCCGCGACGCCCCACCATGTCGGCACGCGACACGACGCGACTGCCGTCGATGACACCGCGGCTGGATTCGATCGCGGAGGACACGTCCGGGCGGCGGCGGGTGTCGTTTCCGGGCCGGAATTCCTCCGTAGAGGGTGTCAGCGCGAAACCGGACGGCCCTCAGGTGCCGACCCGCCCATGCCCCCCACCACCGCCACCCCCGAACCCCCCGACCCCGATGCCCGGCTCGACGTCCCCGTCACCGTCTGGCTCGCACCCCACCCCCATGATCACTCCCGGACCGCGCAACCCGCCTCCGACGCCGGCGCGTTCGCGCTGCCGAGCTGGGTGCTGGCCCGCCTCGCCGACGTCTACGCCACCCCCGGGAGGGCACTCGGCCGCCTGCGGCTGTGGCGCCCGCCCACAACCGGCCCCCTCGCCCCGCCCCGCTGGACCGACGCCACCGCAGGGATCGTCGTCGACCTCACCGCGACCAGCCCCCTGGGCGACGCGCGTGCCGTCGCCGTACTCGACACCGCCGCCGAGACCCTCGCGTTCGGCGCCTACCTGTTCGCCGTCACCGCATACGACCCGGACACCGCCGAGGAGACCTGCGGGCCGATCGTCCGCGCCGCGCAGGCGCTCGGACTGGCGTACGTGCAGCACCTGATCGCGGTCAACGGGCACGCCGACGGAGACCGCATCATCCCCTACCCCGGCGACGCGCCACCCCCCACGCACACCACCGCCCACGCAGACCGAGCGGTCCCCGGCCCGGCGCACGTGCCGGTCCACACCGACCTGCTCGTCTTCCGGACTCCCGGGTCCGACGCCCCGTCAGGAGTAGGCCGATGACCGGGGGTTCGGGCGGAGGTCCGTGGTCGGTGTGGGCGACCGCGCAGAGCACCGCCGCCGCGCAGCGCCGCGGACGCTACACCCCCGACTCCATCAAGCATCCGGCGAAGATGCTGCCCGCCATCGCCGCCCACGCCGTCGCCACCTACACCCAGCCGGGCGACTGGGTCCTGGACCCGATGTGCGGCACCGGCACCACCCTCGTCGAAGCCGCCCACCAAGGCCGCCACGCGCTGGGCGTCGAATACGAGCCCCGCTGGGCCGAGATCGCGGCAGCGAACCTCGCCCTCACCGAGCGGCAGGGCGCGCCCGGGCGCGGCCGGGTCCTGGCTGGCGACGCCCGCATGCTCACCACCGTGGTCCCCTCCGAACTGCACGGCATGTTCGCGCTGGTGGTCACCTCGCCCCCGTACGGCGCGTCCGTCCACGGCCGGGTCGCGTCCACCCGCGACAGCGGCGAGGCGGGCGTACGCAAGTACGACTGCGCCTACGGCACCGACAAGGCCAACCTCGCCCACCAACCCCTCCAGCAACTGCTGGACGGATTCACCGACATCCTCGCCGGATGCGCCGCCGTGCTCCGCCCCGGCGGACGCGTCGTGGTCACCACCCGCCCGTGGCGGCGCGGCGGCGAACTGGTCGACCTGCCCGGCCTGGTCGCCGCGCGCGGACCCGAGTCCGGGTTGGAGTTCGATCAGCGGTGCGTCGCCCTCCTCGCGGCCGTGCGCGGCGGCGAACTGGTCGCCCGGCCCTCGTTCTTCGCCCTGCACAACGCCCGCAAGGCGCGTGACGCCGGGCAGCCGCAGGCAATCATCGCGCACGAGGACGTCCTCGTGTTCTCCAAGGCACAGTTTCCCGGAAGTCCCGCCCCGGGCGCGCCCGACGGGTCGCAACCGCGTTGGACGGTGCCGCAATGACCTACCGCAGCGAGCGTCGCCGCGTCCGCGCCCGAAACAGCGCCCACCCGCCCCGGCCACCGCCGCCCCGGAGCACGCCACCACCCGGACGAACGCACCACCACAGCCGCACCACCGCAGCAATGCACACCCACACCACAGAAGGGGAATCACCATGACCTACACCGACGACACCGCAGCCTGGACCGAGCCCGGCCTCACCACCGACACGATCCCCGTCGTCGACGTGCTCGGCCGGCCGCTGCTGCTCACCCCGGAGGAAGCCGGCGCCCTCGTGCGCCGCAGCGGCGGCTGGATGCGCCGCAAGGCCGCCGCCGGGGAGATCCCCTGCACCGTCCTCGGCCGCACCGTCCTGTTCTCCGATACCGACCTCGACGACCTCATCGTCATCCACCACCGACCCGCAACCAGCACCTGACCCACACCCCACAACCGCCGCGCCCGGCAACCGCCAGGCGCGGCGGGCCCTCCCTCACCGACAACCCCGCCAGCGAGGCCCCGGTGCCCGACACCCCACCCTGCATCCACCTTCCCGACCACGACCCGCCGCTCGACGCCGCCACCGCGCGGCTGCTCCTGCGCATGCTCGCCACCATCGCCGCAGAGTGCACCGGCCGCGAGCCGCCCGGGAACTCCCCGGCTACGGCGGCCGCGCCAACCGACCCCGGCAGATAGGTACGGCCCACGTCAACGTGGGAGGAGCAGGCGCCGTCGGGTGAGGCGGCACATGCCCACGCAGAACGCTGCGGTCCCGCGCCGAAAGGCGGTGCGGGACCGCAGCGTTCGCGGGCGGGCGCGGCGTCGGAGAGACCGGCGTCTCCGCGACCCACCTGCAGGCGGGGCCTGCGGCTGACCGCGGTCATCGCCTGTGCACACCGGCCGGAACCGACGTGACCGCACGTGCCGACGCCGCCGACGCAGCACACGCCGCCTTCGCCGTCTCGGCGATGCGGCCCGAGCACGACGCCGCTGCCGACCGGCGCGGCGCGAGCCGTACCGACCAAGTCGGCCGCTGCCGGTCTAGGTCGTCGAGAACCGGACGTCGCCCCGTCGGCGGTCGCCGCCAAGGTGCCGACGCCCCGGATGGCCTATCCGAACGCGCCGCGTTCTCCGCGGCGTGCACCAATGGACGGGAGTGCACCACCTGCATCGGCGTGCGATTGGAGCGTGATGAACAGCCCTGCGGAAACTCCTAGGCCTTCCACCGGAGCGTCCGCGGTCGTTCCGCCGGGCCGCCGGAGTGTCGGCTCGCGCGCCGGGCGCATCGCGATGAGTACCGTCTCGGCGGTGCTGATCACGCTCACCTGCATCCTGGTGCCGGTGTCGCTGATCACGGTGTGGGTGCACGACATCGTGCTCGACACGAACCGGTACGTCGAGACGGTCAAGCCGCTCGCGAGCGACCCCGCGATCGAGGCCGCCGCCGCGAACCGGATCACCGAGGCGGTCGACGTCCGCGTCGACGGCAAGCAGGTCACCGCGGACCTCGCCGCCTGGCTCGATGCCCAGGGCCTGCCACCGCGAGTCGGCAACGCGGTCAAAGGGCTGGCCCCGCAGCTGAACGACGCCGCCAATCAGGTCGCGCACAAAGCCGCGACGCGCTTCGTCGAGAGCGATCGCTTCGAGGACGTGTGGACCAACGCCAACCGCAGAGCGCACGCCGCCGTGGTCGACGCGCTCACCGGCCAGGGCCGCGGCGCGGTCGGCGTCAACCAGGGCACCGTCACCCTCAACGTCGGCACCGCGGTGGAATCCGTCAAGCAGGAACTGGTGGACGCCGGCGTCAGCCCCGCGGAGAACATCCCCGAGGTCGACAAGGAACTGGTACTCGTCCAGTCCGACAAGCTCGAAAAGATCCGGGGCGGGGCGCACGCACTCGACGTACTGGGCAACTGGCTGCCCGTCATCACCGTGGTCCTCGGCGCGGCCGGGGTGTTCCTCGCCCGCAGGCGCCGCCGCGCGCTGGTGACCACCACGCTGTGCGCAGCCGCCGCCTGCCTGCTCCTGATCATCGGTCTCGCCGTCGCCCGCCGCTACTACCTCGACCACCTGCCCGCACAGGTCCAGTCGCCGGACGCCGCCGCCGCGATCTTCGACACCCTCCTGCGCTTCCTCAGACTCGCCCTGCGCACCGCACTGGTCCTGGGCATCGTGGTGGCGCTCGGCGCCTACCTGTCCGGCCCCGGACGGCTGCCGCGGGCCCTGCGCGGGAAGCTGGAGCACACCGCGGACTCCGTCGCCCGCTGGGGCGACGCGCACGGCATCGAAACCGGGAAGGCCGGCACCTGGGTGGCCGCCCAGCGCAGGTGGATCACCCTCGGGCTGCTGCTCGTAGTCGCCCTGGGCTTCGCCCTGTGGAACCACCCCACGGGATGGACGATCCTGCTGCTGGTGACCGTCCTGCTGGTCCTCCTCGCGGTGATCGCGCTGCTCGCGGCCTCCGGCCGGGTGACGAACTCGCGCGAGCACACCGCCAAGACATGATCGCTGCGCCCCGGGCGGGCGCGGCGCACGCGGCTGCCCGCGCCGCCGGGCACGACAGCAGCCGTGGACCCGCCCAGACGACGTGCCACAGGCAGGACAGGCGGCGCTCGGCTCAGTACAACGTGCTGATCCGTAGCGACTTCCCGAGCACGGCGACCGTGTCTACCGCAACCCGCGCCAGGCGTTCATAGCAGCTTGCCCCCCGAGCACCCAGGACCAGCTCCACACCATGATCGTCTTCACGGAATTCGCCGAAGCCCCATCTTTTCGTGGCCACGGTCACGAGCGCTCGTACGCACCTGCGGCAAGTCCCAGATCGTCGCGAATCATCGCGATGCGCATAGAGACTGGCTGGCCGGACGCAGTCCAGGTAGCCCGCCGTCGCTTGTGCCCTCGTTGCAACGGTCAGGCTGTGGGTGCGGGTTCGACCTCGCCGGGTCGCCAGGTCTTGTCGAAGAACGATTGCTCGGGGCTGTAGAGGCGCAAGATCGCGAACCATCCCTTGCCGGGCGTGGTCTGGATCCAGTTGCTGTCTGCGGCGCCGTCCGGTCGTTCCGGGGCGAAGTGGAGGGTGGTGGTGCCGTCCGCCGCGGCGGTGGCGGCGGGGCCGGGGTAGTTCTGGCTGCCGGCCCAGGGGTAGCGCTGGGGGGTCTGCAGCATGGAGCGGGTCTGGTTGTCGTACAGCGTGACGGACCAGAACCGGGCGGCGGGGATCCCGGGGGGCAGCGTGAGGGTGTAGGCGCGGGCGCCGTCGAACGGCTCGCCGGCGGAGTCGGCGGCGGTCATCAGGTACTGGGAGCCGATGCCCGGCAGGCGCATGCACATCGCCGGGGTGTCGCCGGTGGCGATGTAGAAGAACGCGGTGCGCGAGTTGAGGGCCCGCCCGGACGTCGGCGGATAGGGGTCGACGCCGTCGGGGGTGATCTCCGGCGGAGGCGACATCCAGTCGTAGCCGCCCACGAACAGCGGGTTGTACCAGGCGGAGTCGTCGTAGTAGCCGAAGCCCTCCTCGCGGCGGGCGCGCAGGCCCAGGGCGCGGGCGGTGGCGTTGCCAAGGGCGACGGCCTCGTCGAGGATGCCGCGCATCCGTCCGTCGGGAGCGAACGTCTCGCCCTTGGCGATGCCGATCGCGCGGAACGCGCCGCCGGCCTCGGGGTCCACCGACTCGGCCGGTTCTTCCTGGACGAGAGCGTTCAGGAGTTCGTAGAACGAGAAGTCGTTCGGGGGAAGGGTGTTCATCACCAGCCCGGTGCCCTCGACGAACGTCGGCGGGTCGACGGACGCCGCCGGCGCCACGGGCGCCAGCGGCTCGCGGCCTTCGAGGAACGCGCCGATGCTGGTGCCCAGGCTGCCGGGCACGTACGGGTGGATCCGGAGCGTCTCCTTGATCCGCGCGACGGTCGGGGCGGGGTGGTCGCCTTCGAGGAACGCGCGGCCGAGCATGCATACGCGCGTCGTGGCGCACTGCGCAACGAACGTCCCGCCCTCGGGCAGCGGCCCGGTGTAGCCCGGCGGAAGCAGGACGTAGGTGCCGCCGAGCCCGCGGTCCGGTCCGGGCAGCCCGAAGTCGGTCACCCAGCGGAACCACATGTCGTCGACCGTGCCCAGGCACCCCGTGGGCACCTGCAAGGCGATCGGCCCGTCGCTGAGGTCGAGGAAGCTCAGGAAGTAAACGGTGTCCGCGTTGCCGGTCAGGAACAGCGACGCGCTGTCCATCAGGCCCGAGAACATCAGCACCGCGTTGTCCGGCACCCCTGCGTCCAGGAACCCCTGCCGGATCGCCTGTATGGACACGCCCGGCAGCCCGGCGAGGTACGCGTCCACGCCATGTGCCAGGTCGAGGTGGTCGAACACCTTCTCGCAGGCCGCGTCGTCCGGAATGCCGTCGCGGAAGCCGAGCGCGCCGATCCGCGTCTCGACCATGTCGGGTGTGGAAACGGAAGAAGGGGGCTTCGCCAGATCAGTCATATCTCCAGGCTGCGCTCCCGGCCCAGGGCCCGCATCTGCTGGACCTTGCGGCCAAGGCCCCGCAGCTGAGGCCCCGCGGATCGGTGCGCTGTCGGCGCCGGGCGATCAGTGCGCGCCCCCGATCGGCGCGGTCGGTGCCGACCGGCCCGCGGCCCGCAGGGCCTGCTTCCGTGTTCAGCCCTCTGCTTCGGCTTCGGCTTCGGCCTCCGCGACCGCGATGGCGATGCCGAATGCCGCGGTGATGTTGCCGGCTGCGGTCATGACGCGGGCCGTGCCCACGATCGGGGCGATGGCGACCAGGACGTCCTGCAGCTGTTCAGTCGTCAGGTCGGCCCTCATCGCGGGCCCGATGTGCGCGAGGTAGGACACGGGCGGCGCGTCGGAGGCTGCGAGCGCGGCGATGCGTGTGAGGAGGAGCGTGTCCGCAGGCAACGTGCACCGTTCGAGCGAGTCGACGGTCATCGCGGCGAGCGTGTCCAGGACAGGTGTGTCCGACGGGGCGGTCATGGCGAGCTGCCTTCCTTGGGGAGCGGTCGCCGACGCGGGATCGGGACGGCGCCTGAACATCCACATGCGCCGGACGCCTACCTCTCCACCTTAAGGACCCGAAGGCTCGACGGCGAGGACTGCACGCGGACCGTGAGCCGGCACCCGCCCCGGGCAGGTGCCCAGCGCTGCCGCATGGCCCGGTCACCGGTCCGGGCGGCGACGCCGAGGGTGGCGCGGGAGCCGTCGCACGGTACGTCGCTCACCGCGGACTCGCACGCCCCCACGCGGTCGGCGCGGTCACTGCGCGGCGGGTGGGCTGTTGTTCTCCCCTTCCGTGCCCGTCCGGTTCTGCCTGCGCATGCCTTCCTGGACCGCGCCTACCAGCAGCTTGGCCGCCACGCCGATCAGCACGAGATCGATGGCCATCTGCCCGGTGACCAGCAGCCGCGCCGGTTCGCTGCGCGGGCTGATGTCGCCGAACCCGACCGTGGTGAACACGGTCACGGTGAAGTACAGGGCGTCGGACCGCGAGAGCGGTTCGCTGAAGCTGTCCGACGAGCTGTGCCCCAACAGGTAGTACACCGCGGCGAACAGCAGCAGGAAGAGGGGGAGCACGGTCGCGACCGCCTCGACGGCCCGCAGTTGGGGCCGCGGAGAGCTCATGATCATGCGGACCTGCCAGGACAGGAGCAGCATCACGGCGGCGAGGCCGCCACACAGCGCGACGACGGTGCCGGCGGTGAACGCCGAATCCAGCGGCAGCAGGTAGTAGGCGGCGAGCAGCAGACCCGTCGTCACAAGCCCACGCACCGCGGCGAGTACGGTTCCCCTCCTTCGGTCGCGTGTATCCGTGCCCATGGGTCCCCTCTCGACCGCGGACGAACCCGATGCCGTGACCATGCTGCACGGCCCGCACCTCGGTGGGTGGGAGCTGTGCGGGACTGCGCGTGCGCGTGTCGTAACCGTTGTCGGGATCCGGTTCTCGACCACACTTGTCCCTGAACGGCCGTCACGGGTGAACCGTTCACGATCACGGCTGCGATTGTCGCGAGGACTCGGCCATTTGCGGCGGTGGAGGCCGACCTCTGTCGGCCGATCGTGCTTGAGCTGGAGGGTTTCGCGTGATGTCCTGGGCCGCCCGGTTCCGGTGCCGGCAGTACGTCAAAGAGTGCCTGTGGCTGATGCCGATGCTCGGGCTGGTCCTCGGGGCGCTTCTCGCCCAATGGGCCGTGGTGGTGGACGGCACCGGCGTGCTGCCGTCGAACTGGACGTACGCCGAGTCGACCGCCAGCAGCGTGCTGAGCTCGATCGTCGGGGCGATGGTCGCCCTGGTGGGCTTCGTGGTGACCATCGGCGTCCTGGTCGTCCAACAGGCGACCGGCACCCTGTCGCCGCGCTACATGCGGCTTTGGTACCGGGACCACCTGCAAAAGGCCGTCCTCGCCACGTTCACCGCGACGTTCTCCTTCGCCTTCTTCCTGCTGACCTCGATCGGGTCGGAGACAGTGCCGGACCTCGGCGTCACCCTGGCCGGCCTGGGCGTCGCCGTCAGCCTCGTCCTCCTGCTCGTCTACCTGAACCGCTTCTCCCACAACCTGCGGCCGGTCGCGATCGCCGCCATCGTCGGACGCATGGGCCAGAACCTGATCGCCGAGCTGACGGCGGCGGACCGCAACGCGACCGCCTTCGACGGCCAGGTGCTGCCCACAGGGCCGGTCACCCCCGTGCCCGCCGCACGCGGCGGCGCCGTCCAGGCCGTCGACGTGGACGGGCTTATCGCCCTCGCGGTCCGCCACGGGTGCACCATCGTCCTGGCCCACCCCGTCGGGGACTTCCTGCCGCCCGGGGCGACGCTCGCCCGGATCCACGGCGGACCCACCCACCCCGACCCCCGCCAAGTAGGCGGAAGAGTCGCCCTCGGCGTCGAACGCACCATCGAGCAAGACCCGGCCTACGCGTTGAGAGTCCTCGTCGACATCGCCACCCGCGCACTGTCCCCCGCCGTCAACGACCCCACCACCGCCATCCAGGTCCTCGACCACATCGAGGCGTTCCTCCACACCCTCGACACCGCCCCTCTGAGCCGACGCCTTGTCGTCAGCGACGAACGGGGCAGGCCGTTGCTGGTCGTACCGGACCGCTCCTGGGAGGACTACCTCCAACTCGCCGTCAGCGAGATCCGCGACTTCGGGGTGACATCCGTCCAGGTGTGCCGCCGACTCCGGGCACTGCTGGACGGACTCCTGGACACCGTGCGGCCCGGCAACCGAGCCGCGGTCACCACCGAACTCCGCCGACTCGATACCGCGGTCAAGCGGGCGTTCGCGGATCCGGACCAGCGCGTCGTCGCCATGATCGCCGACCGTCAGGGCATCGGCACCGGCACCGGGGAAGACGGAGCGCAGGCGGGTCAGGGCCCACAACAGGGCGGCCCTTGAACGTGCACACCGCGGCAGACGTGCCCGCGGAAGGCGGCAAGCCGGGGCTGACCGGTGATGACGACGGCATACCTGCAGGTGTACCGGCACCGGTGGGCGTCAGTCGCATGCCTGGCGGGGCGTTTGCGGTGCAGTGTGCCGCCGGGGGGCGCGGGCCCCGCCGCGACACACCCGCCAGACGGGGGACACAGCTGGTTGCGCGGTCTACTCCCGGCGAGGCCGCCCCGTCCGGGCTATCAGGAGCAGGCCGCGGTGCGGGCGTGTCCGGCACTATGGCGGCCGTGCGCAAGCCCCAGACGTGGCACAAGCCGGGAACGTACGTAGAACGCCTGCCCCGGGCACGGCTGTCGACCGAACAAGTCCGCTCGGTGCGGTGCCCGCGCTACCTGGCGGCGCAGGATGAGCCGTGCCGGATCAGCACGGCAAGGCCGCGCGGTCACACACCGCCCGGCTTGCCGCCGCGCGCCAGCGCGTCAGAACTGCTCCCGCTCGGGCCGGTGCCTGTGTGGCGCTGGCACCCGGCAACGGCTTGGCCCAACCGCGGCCGGGCCAGTGCCCGGTCCCCGGGACACCCGGCGCCGATCGCCCCGACACGAACATGACGGTGGGGCCGCCCGCGCATGCGGGCGGCCCCACCTGTACGGCGGTACCGGGGCCGACACCATCAACAGCGGCAACAACAACGACCTGATCTACGCCGGCACCGGCAACGACGTCGTCGACGGCGGCAACGGCGACGACACGCTGTACGGCGGGGACGGCGACGACGTGATGGGCGGCGGCAACGGCGACGACTACCTCTACGGCGAGGCCGGCAACGACACCAACTACGGGGAGACCCTGCTGGGTTCGCTGCTGTACCTGTTCGACAACGGCGACGACCACATCTACGGCGGCCCCGGAAACGATGACCTCGTCCTGCCGTTCTTGTTACGTCGGTCAGCAGCTGGTGGTGGTGTCTCCGGCGTCTGCGGTGCAGGTGTCGGAGCCCAGTCCGCCGTTGGCGGTGTCGCCGCCGGCGCCGTCCTGGATGTTGATGTTGTCGTTGCCGAGGGGCGCGCGTTCGCGCCTGCAACGTCGCGTGGCGTGCTGCGGATTCGCCCGATCGTGCGCATCCGCGCCCCGTTCCGCGACCTTGCGCGCCGGGCGGCGTTGGGTCTCGCGTGGCTGAGGACAACGGCAGGACGGGTGACGACACGGTGCTGGTGTTGGGCCCGGTCGACGCACTGCAGCGCGTGGCCACACGCCTGCACGCCTGCGGCGACCTGGCCGGCGCCGACGCGGTGCTTCCCGACGTCGACGACCCGACGAGATCGCCTACTACCTCGCACATGCCCCGCTCGGCACCCCGGTCGATCACCTGGTGAAGATCGCCGGCGTCAGGCGGGCGATCGAGGAGTGCTCCCGGGCCGCGAAGAACGAATGCGGCCTCGACCAGTACGAGGCCCGTCGCTACACCGGCTGGGTACGACATGTCACCTCGCCAACCAGGGCCCCGGCACGCCGCGCCCACCGAGTGGGCGACCACAACGCTAACGCTGCGAAGACCGTGCCTGAAGGCCGTCTGCGCGGGAAGTGGCACTGCGCGGCGTGATCACACCGGTGCGATCATGGGGGGTACTCGGGGTCGTCCACCCGGGAGCCGCAATGCACGCGTCAAGCCGTCTATGTGAGCACAGGACGTTGTCCGCGCGGCAATATCGAATCCCTTACGGCAACTACCCGGCGTTCGCGTCACAGGGCCCCGCAGGGGTGACCGCTGAGAGTGGCCCCTTCGGAACCAGGTCCTCTCGGCGGCGCTCAGGGGCGAGGTTGTGCTCGCCAAAGCACTGGGCTCAATGCGAGCGAACCGTCCTGACCAGCGAGATGGCGGGGTACCTGCCATGAGTAAGCGGCATCGATCAGCAATCAGGCAGGAACCCCCCGTCCTCGACTATCTGGCCCTGGAAATGGCGCGTTTGGCCGAGAGGCATTGGCCTCGGATGTCCTTGCCCTGGCAGCTCAAACCCTGCGCGAGACCCTCGCTGCCTGCCCGCCCCTGCGGAGCACATGGAGCCGATCCCAGCCGGCATTTACTTCCACGCGCTTCGGCAGCACGTCGAATCCCAGATCACAGCGATGGCACGAATCGTATTCGCCTGCCCAGTGGCTGTGGTATCTGCGCCGTCTACCCGAGCTCTTCGAGGGTGATCTCGCCACCACCGCGCCGTACGATCAGGCGCTGATGGAGCTGGTGAGCGCAACCAGTCAGAAGACCCTTGATCAACTCCCGTCGGATGGGCAGGAAGTGTCCTTTCCTGTCACAGACGGGACGGTGCGGAGGGTACGGCGCCTAGCGGCGATGACCATTGTGCTCAGCGACATCCATGCGCGGCTGCGCCGTGCAGGGAAGAACACCGCTTATCGGGCCTGTCCAGATGCCCTCCCCGAACGAGTGCCTGACGCTGCCCTGGAGGAATCGATCCAGCTCTACGACACGCGCGTGGCCGCGTACGGCGGGGGGCTAACGACGCCCGGGACCCACGCCCTAAGCGAGGAGATCCCTACTCATGGACCCGTCCCGCTGATCGTTGCTGCCGGGACGAAGTGGCAGGGTCTGCCTACCTGGAAGGGAAGCCTTCGAGAGAGAACCCCCCTGATGACGTTGGGTCACTTTGTTCCCATGGCCTTGTCTCCGCACAACCTGACTGAAATCCTGAGCGGCGTCGAACACAGCGAACCCCCTTGGTGGAGCAGCTCGCTGCCATCGCTGCTGGCGGTACAGCAGGCGCTGGGCTGGTATCTCGCCTTTCACACCAACTTCGGTTGGATCAGCCTGGCCCGCTACGGCTACGTGATCCTGCGCTGGGACCTGCTCTGCGAAATAATCGATCTAACACGGGTGAGCCGTTAACGAGCAGCCCACCAAGTGCAAAGTAACCCGTGAGTAACTTATGTTCCGGTGAGGTTGCGGTTGGGCATCGTGAGTTGATTCCAGATGTCGGCCGTCGCGCGTACGATTCCGGGCGGGCCCGCCCGGCACCGACCACAGGCCCGGCATCGTGACGGCACGTCGTAGGAAGCGGAATCCCCTTTGCCGGTTGCGGTGTTCATGCGCGCGGGGCCCCGTGTCCTGCCAGTCTGAGTAGCCGGGCGGAACGTCGCGGGTATTCCTGTGCGGGTGTTCTGTCGCTGGTCTGGTGGGGTCTGGTGCCGCCGGTCGCCGTGGGGGCGGCGTCCGGGTCTGGTGTGTCGTTCGGTGCTGGCGTGGTTCGCCCGGCTGATGCCGGGTGCGGGTGCCGCGTGTTCCGTTCGCCCCGCGTGGGGGCGCGTTCGTGCCGTTTTCCGTGGGTCGTGGCGCGGGGGCCAGGGCCGCAGCGTCCAGGAGTTGGCCGATGCGAGACAAGACGTTGGTGAAGGCGTACCGGGACCGGACCTATGTGTCGACCGCGATGGTGCGGCACGGCGGAACCACGGTGGCGTTCGCGATGGACGACCGCCGGCGGATCTACTACAGCGTGCTGGACATGGAGCAGGCGCAGGACGCACTGGGGTCGTTGGACGCGGCGTACTGGAACGCCGAGCCGGGCCTGCTGCCGTTCCCCTCGGAGATCGTGGACCCGTACACGGACGACCCGGTCGTGTTCGCGCTGCCGACGGTGAAGCAGGGCGGGACCGCGGAGATCCGGCCGGAGGAGTTGTTCGGCGCCGAGCTGGACCCGTTCCTGTCGACCACCGCGCGGCTGACCGCGGCCGCACCGATCCAGGTGGTCTCGGACGGCCGCTTCATCCTGGTGTTCCGCCAGTCGACGACCGCCACCGACCCGGACGCGGTGTTCCGGCTGACGGGTGCGGCGCTGTCCGGTGACGCGGCGCGCACCGACTACGCGAAGCCGGACGGGGCCAAGGTCCCGGCGGCGGACGCGTCGCTGCTGTGCGACCGGTTCGTGCTGGTGGGCTCCGCGCTCAAGCGCGTCGTCGAGGTCCGCTACCAGCGCTCCCGCAGCAAGTACGCGCCGACTGCGGAGGGCACCGACACGCTCGGCACCCGGGACATGGACGGGAAACTGTTCTACGAGCCCACCACGAAGGTGTCGTTCGTACCGCGGGTCACCGACGGCGGTTTCGCGGTGCTGCTGCTGCCGACCGAGGTCGACAGCGTCTCGCGCTGGCAGCTGTTCGTGAACAACGCCGCCGAGAAGCGCGTCGAGTCGTTCAACTGCGAGCAGGGCACCGACGGGCTGTTCGACATCACGGGCACACAGCTCTACACCAGCCCGGACCCGCGGTTCCGCAAGTCGGTCCTGGAGCGCGAACCGGGAACCGACCAGAACACCAAGCTGCCGCTGGTCCCGGTGCCGCCGACCTCGGACCGGGCGGGCACCGCACTGCGGTTCGTGTCGACGACGAACGGCGGGGCGGAACTCGGGCTCGCAGCGATGCCCACCCCGTCCGGCGGTTGCACGTTCGAGGCGTGGGTGAAGCCCACCGCGCCGCGCAGCACGATCATGGCGACCATGGACGAGACCCGCCCCGAGGGGTTCCACCTCGGAGTGGACGACCAGTACCGGCCGGTGGCCGGACGCGGCGACGACGGCTGGCGGGTGACCGGCACCGTGCCGTTGACGCCGGGGACCTACGCGCACGTGGCGCTCGTCGTGGACGGACTGACCGCAACGCTGTTCGTCGACGGCGTCGAGGCCGGCCACACCACGGTGACGGCCGCACCGGTGCCCGCGTCCGCCGAGCTGCTGTTCACCCGCAGGCACGGGGCGAACATGGTCGACGCCATGTCCGGCGACCTCGACGAGGTGCGGATCTGGAACCGGGCACGCACCGCGGCCGACCTGGCCGACCGGGGGCGGCGCCTGGTCGGCACCGAACCGGACCTGGTCACCTACTTGCGGCTCGACGAGGGCGCCGGGACCGACCTCGTCAACCAATGCGACCGCCGCCGGAACGCGGTCCAGATGGGCGCCACCTGGGTCACCTCCGACGCGCCGGTCGGCGACGGACCGGGCCTGTCCCGGGACACCTTCGCGGTCAAGGGCCGCCAGGTGACCGGGGGGCTCGCGGCGACGCTCTACTACCAGCAGGAACCGCACGCCACCGGCTACAGCACCCTCGCGATGGAGAAGCGGCAGGCCCGGGTGCTGCTGGCCTGCGCCACCACCGGGCCTGCGCCCCAGGGTGGTTCGGCGGACCGCGCGTACATCTGCACCGTCGACTTCGCGCTCGCCCGGGGCGGGCGGCTCGCCGCCGTCCCCACCGAGGTCTCACTCACGGCGATCGGCCTGCCGGACACCACCAAGGACCTGGATGCGCTGGCCGCCGCGCAGAACCGCGTCAGCGCCGCCAAGGCCCAGCTCAGTGCCGACCAGAAACTCGCCGACAACATCCCGGCGTTCCTCAACTACATCGCCACCGCACGCAAGAAGCACGAGAAGGAGTGGGCGAATACGCAGATGGTCCCGCTGCTGCCCTCCATGTACCTCGCCTCCTCCAGGCTGGGCGCGGACGAGGCGCACGTCGTCGACGCGCAGGCCGCACTCGCAACGATGTCGGGGGGAATGCAGGGCGGGGCCGAAGCGGTCCTGCCCATGCCGAAGGTGGCCACCGACCGGGCCGGGCTGAGTGTGTACGGAGCGCTGTTGACGTTCGCGTGGACGGACGGGGCACCGTCGCTGCTGGAGAGCGCCAACGGGGACGTGGTGCTGTACTTCCGCGGCGGCGACGGGCAGTTCTTCGCCGCCTACTACCCCACGACCGTCTCCCGGGCAACGCGCACGCTCGCCGCTGCCGCCGGACGGCTCTCGCTGGTCGCCCGCGACCCGGCGGCGCGTCTTGAGGACGTGGCGGTCACCGTCGCCGACGGCGGGACAGCGGGGCTGTGCACGGTCACCGTGACGTCGGGCACGGTGGTCGAGAAGTTCCTCCAGGTGCCGCGGACGGCCGTGGACCTCGCGCGCGTCCTGAACGGAACCCACAAACCGGGCGCGATCCTCGGGCATGTCGCCGCCGCCCAGGACCAGATCCTGGAACTGGCAGAACCGTTGGCCGAGGGGTTGGCGGCAGGGGCCGCGATCACCGTCGGCACCCGGCTGCGCAGCGTCGCCGACGCGGTCTCCAAGGGCGCCAACAAGATCACCGTGACCGTCGGAGGGCTGACCGCTTCCGCAGGCCACGAGGTCCGCACCGCGCTCTACGACTATGCGCGCGCCACCTGCACCACCCCCGGGGTGTCGCTGTCCGCCGGTTCCCGCATCGTCGCCGCGCGCACCGACGACGCCACCGGCCGGGTCGCCGACGGCACCGCTTCCGACGGGGCGCCGCCGCTGGCGCCTCGCTGGCGCGGCAACTCCCCTGGCCGCGCCCTGACGTTCAACGGCAGCACGCAGTACCTCTCGCTGTCCACGGCCGACTGGCCCAAGGTCATCCCCGAAGCCGACCTCAGCGTGGAGGCGTGGGTCAACACCCCCGGCGTCGCGAGCAGCGCCCGGATCTGGCACGCGGCCGTCCCCGGCACCCCCTACGCCCTGAGCCTCACCTCTCGCTCCCCGCGCACCGCGATGGCGCTCCTGGGTGCCGGAGGGGCGGACTGCGGATCGCAACTGGTGTTGGCAGGAAAGGACTTCACCATCGAGGTGTGGTCGGCCCGGGCCGTACTCGGGCACGGCGACATCCTGTTCGGCCACGGATCAACCGCGAACCAGGAGCTGCGCTTCGGGATCGACGCAAGCAACCGGGCGTTCGTGGGATGGTCCCAGGGCGGGAATCTGACCTGTGCCTCCACTCCCGGCGCCGATCTGGGCTGGCACTGCTGGTCGGTGACGTACACGGCAGCCACCCGGCTCCGCACCCTGTACTGCGACGGCGTCCAGATCGCCCAGGACACCGCTCCTGGCGCCTACCAGGGCTCGGGGCGGACCGTCCTGGGCGGCGGCTGCGACCTGGTCACGTGGGCCACGGGCAGTGTCGACGAGTACCGGGTGTGGGGCCACGCCCGCACCGCGGCGGACATCGCACTCACCGCCAAGCGCCGACTCACCGGCCGCGAACCGGGCCTGCTGGGCTACTGGACGTTCGAAGAGGGCTCCCTCCAGGACCGTTCCGGCCACGGCCACGACGGCACCCAGGTCGGCGTCTTCCTCAACCACGACTCCGCACCGTTCAGCTACGGGCTCTCCGCCCGGATCGGTGCCCAGGTCTTCCGCAGCAAGGACGCGTTCCCGCTGGCCGACTGGGGCCACATGGCCATGACGTTCCGGCAGGACTGGGCGATGGCCATGGACGGCAGCGCCTACCTCGACGCGGGCGGACCCGCCGGCCTGGACCTGGCCGGCGACCTGACGATCGAGGCGTTCGTCAAGCTCGACGGGCTCGGCTCGCCTCAGGGCCTGGTGAGCAAGGGGGCGTTCGAGACCGGCGCCGGCGACGCCGTCCCGTACGCCTTCTACGTCGACTCCGACGGGCAGTTGGCCTTCACGTTCGAGGACGGCGACGGCGCCCCGGGCTCGCGCACCACATTCCGCTCGGTCGTCCCGATCAAGAAGGGTGTGTTCACCAAAGTCGCGGTCACGCGCGCCGGCGGCGAGGACAAGGAGGGCACCGTCGCCATCCGCTTCTACATCGACGGCAAGCCCATCGGCGACGGCCCGTTCAAGCACGGCGGCGCGAAGCCGTTGGGCAACGACGCGAACTGCGAGATCGGGCGGTTCCGGGTCCGCGGCTCCGCGTTCGGCCTGCGCGGCACCGTGTCCGAGGTGCGGATCTGGAACACGGCCCGGGAAGCGAAGCAGATCGGCGTCGCGATCACGGCGCAGGAGCAGGGCCTGACCGCGTGGTGGCGCTTCCCCGAATCCTCTGGCGGCGTCACCGCGGACGCCTGCGACTCCTACCCCGCGCGGATCGTCGGAGCCCGCCGGGTCCGCACGCCCGACCCGGCCGGGAACCGGGCAGCCTTCTACCACAACGGATTTCCCTCGGGCGCCGTCCTGGTGGACGCGAACACCGACGTGCTCGCCGTGCTCGGTGCCGACCAGGTCACCGTAGGCGCTGCCAAGGACGCCGCGGACAAGGTCACCGGTGCGTTCAACGGCAGCCTGGACGAGCTGCGCGTGTGGCGCACCTGCCGCACCCAGGAGCAGATCCTGGACAACATGTTCACCCGGTTGCGGGCCGAACACACCGACCTGCTGGCCTACTACCCGTTCGAACCCGAGTCCACGGTGCTCGGCGCGACGGTCCACGACTTCGGCCCGGCCGCCTGCCACCTGACCCCCTCCACCCCGCCGCCCGGGATCGAGGTCTCCTCCGCGCCGATCTCCGACGACACCGCCGAGGTCCGCTCCGCACTGGCCGGCGCCCGCAGCATCTTCAACACCACCATCGGCGCGACCCCGCACGCCTCGGAGTACGCGGACCTCCAAGCCGACGCGCGCGGCGCCATGTTCGGCGTCATGAAGCGCTGCTACACCGCGCTGCGCGACGGGGCGTGGACGCTGACCACCGGGTTCAAGGTCGGCGAACTGACCAGCACCTGGGTCGGGCAGGCCCAGTTCAACCCGCAGCTGATCGGCTACCTCGAAGGCGCCCCGCCGGTGCCGTCGGAGAACATGGTCGTCGGTACCGCCGACGACTACACCGACCGCTCCTCGGTCAGCTTCGTGCAGGCCAACACCGTCACCAACACCATCTCTTCGGACCACAAGAAGAGCGTCGACGCGTCCGCGAAACTGCACTTCGAGGTGTCCGCCAGCAGCGACATCTACAACATTTCCGCGCCGCTGGGCGTCGGCGTCGCACAACCGGCCAGCTCCGCCAAGATGGCGGTCGGCGGCGCCTTCGAGACGAAGTTCTCCAACAGCTGGAGCAACGACACCCAGGTCAGCCAGGGCGCCACCACCACCCGCACCAGCTCGGTCACACTGACCGGGCACTGGGAGCCGGACGACACCGCCAAGCAGCTCAACCCGACCGCCGGACGGCGCTGGGTGCCCGCCAACACCGGCTTCGCCGTCGTGCAGTCCGACACCGCCGACCAGTACGCCCTGCGGCTGGCCCACAACGGCGTGCTGGTCGCCTACCGCATGGTCCCCAACCCCGACATCCCGCGCGACTGGAACATCGTCCCGTTCCCGATCAACCCCCGGTACACCAAGCAGGGAACCCTCGACGGGATCGTCGGCTACACCGCGACCGGGACCTCCGGAGCGCTGCAACCCTGCCCCGACAAGGAGCACTTCCCCTACGCCGGGGACGGCGGCGCCAACAGCTACTACCGGCCCCGCGAGGCGTACGCCCTCAAGCGCCGCATCCAGCGCGAAGAGCAGCAGCTGCAGGGCTTCTACGACTCGGTGTCCACCGACACCCACGCCCCCAACCCGGTCGCCGCAGCCGCGGACCGCGTCCTCAAGGGCATGATGGGCGGCACCGGCGGCACCGGCCTCACCACAGGCGGCGCGAACACCGCGGCCGCCCGCTCGGCCCAGAAGTCGGCCGCGCGCCGCAACATCGTCAACACCTATGTGTGGACCGCGGCGGGCGGCCTGTTCTCCGAGGCCACCACGACCACCGACCAGGTCGTGCAGACCACCACCGGCGAGCACACCTTCTCCAGCATGGGCACCTTCAGCGTCAGCGGCGAGACCGAGATCGGCCCGGCCGGCTTCAAGGGCGGCTACGAGCTGTCCCTGGGCGGAGGGTTCACCAACACCCGCCGCAAGAGCGCGGACGCGTCACGCACGTTCAGCCTCGACGTCGTCGCCAACCCGGGCCGCGACCTGCAAAAGCGCGACGGCGACACGCCGGTCTTCGACGCGGCGCACAAGCCCGTCCTGCTCCCCGGCCGGGTCGACGCCTACCGGTTCATGTCCTTCTACCTCGACACGTCCACCGACAACTTCGAGGACTTCTTCGGCAAGGTCGTCGACCCCGACTGGCTGGAGACCAGCAACCACCCGCACGCCAAAGAACTCGCGCGGGCCCGCCAGACCGACCGCAAGCCGCCGTGCTGGCGCATCATGCACCGCGTCACGTACGTCAGCCGCATCCTCGACACCACCTCACCCAGTGCCCCGACGCTCGCGAAGGCACTCGGTGCGCTCGGCATCACCAGCGACCACGACCTGTTCACCAGGCTCGAACCGCTGCTCGCCGGCGCCACCGACCGCCTCGCCGACCTCACCGCCGCCACCAACGCGGCACTCGCCGAGCAGTACCCGACCCTGGTCCCGCACGCCGAGACCATCACCGCGCGGCTGGCCGTCTACCACCAGGTCGCCACCGGCGACGCGGTGCCGCCCCTCCAGATCAGCCTCGCCGCCACTCCGGCACCGTCGCCGACCAACTCCATCACGCTCAGCGCCGCCAGCGTCGCCTCGGGTACGCGGTTCTCCATCCACTACACCGCCGTCCCCGCCAAGGTCGCGGCCAAGACCTGGATCGGCATCTACACCGGAAGCGCCGGCCCCGGCAACGGCGACGCGTACGACTGGGAGTACGCACCCACCGCCGGCGCCACCATCAGCTTCCCCGTGAAGAAGCCGACCCTGCCCGTCGGCAGCTACCGGGTCTACCTCCTCTACAACAACGGCTACGAAATCCTGGCCGGACCGCAGACCCTCACCATCACCTGACCCGCGCGGTGCGCCCCGGCGACAACCACCGGGGCGCACCACTGTCCAACAGCCCCGCCGCACCCGCGTCCCGCACCGGCACCCCGCCCGCCGTCCGTTCCCTAAACTTCGACGTGTACGAGTTCGCGGAGGCCTGCGGCGTCGACACCAAGACGCGGTCCGGACGCAAGGACGGCGGCATCTCCGCCGGCCTGCGCGAGGGGAACGGCACGTACATGCGCCCAGGCACCCGCTTTCGCGGCCCCGGTGACCATCCACGCCGCGGCTGCGTTCGTGGAGTGTGTGCGAACGCAATGGCTATCGACCGCGACACTGCGCCTGCGTCACGCCAATGTCGATCTCACTGACGCTGTCCTGGCGTTCCCCGTCGCGATCGTCGCGCACCCGGCCCCGTTCGTCGTCGACGAACCCTTCGCGCCCGGATCCTCGGGGACCCGGGTGTCGTCACTTCGCGGCGTCGACGCCGCGCACTTGGTCCTCACTGACACGGACCTCAGCAGCTGTGTCTTCACCGGCGCTTTCCACCTCGACCAGATCCGCCTCGAAGGTCGCATTCTGTTCGCTGAGCCACCCGCCGGATGGCGTCTGCACCGCGGCCTGCCGGTCCGCCTGTCCCGCCGCCGCACGCTCGCCGAGGAGCACCACGCGCGAGCAATAGCAGCGGCCGATTCGACGCGCGCGCACCGATGGACGCGCGGCCCGGCGCATCCCGATCCGGCGCTCACTCCCGGCCCTGACGACTTGGCGCCGGTGTACCGGGCGCTGCGTAAAGCATCGGAAGACGCGAAGAACGAGCCGGACGCGGCAGACTTTTATTTCGGCGAAATGGAGATGCGTCGACGCGATCGAGAACGTCCGCTCGGGGAGCGCGTCGTGATCGCCGCATACTGGCTGCTGTCGGGCTACGGCCTGCGTGCTTCACGTGCGTTCGCATGGCTCGGCGCGGCGATGACTGTCTCCGTTCTTCTCCTGATGCTGTGGGGTCTCCCGAACCATGATCCCAAGCCTCGGATCACCCGCGAGAACACAAGAGCCAGCGAGGAATCCGCCCTCGTCGTCGAACGCCCCGACCCGAGAATCACTGGCTCGCTTGGCAGCCGTGTGACAGCTCATCGCGCAGGGAAGGCCGCGGAAGTCGTGTTCAATTCGGTGGTATTCCGTTCCAGCGGGCAGAACTTGACCGCCCCTGGCACCGTCGTCGAGATGGGCTCCCGGTTGGCCGAGCCTGTACTCGTCGCCCTCGCCGTCCTTGCTGTCCGCAGCCGTGTAAGACGGTGATGCTGCAGGCGCAGTCACGCCGTTTGTCCGTTGGTCGGGTCGTGGCGGTGCCTCTTCTGTGGCAACGCGCTACCGCACGGCGGTGTCGCCGGATGGGGTGCTGAGCGTGTCGGTCGCGAAGGACAGGCTCGCGCGGTGATGTGTGATGTCTGCGGAGGCGCTATGGAGCGGTGGCCGGTTGAGCCGGGCCACTGGCCCACCCAGGCGTTGAGAACCGGAACGACGCAACCGAGTCCGTGGCGGACGGCGGCCCCGCCTCCAGCGACGACACAGAACAGCCCTGCCCACGCACGACGCGGATCCAGAGATCGACGTCGTTGCGGAAGCGATCGTGCACCGTCGTGGCTCACTGGGTGACGGCCAATGTCGACGACGCGTGAATCGTGACCCACTTCCGACGCTTGGGTTCTACCGGTCCCCTTTTCATCCGACGACGACAGGCCAACTCGTCCACGCCGACCTCGCCCGGCTACCGCCGGCGGCGGGCCGTGGCACACCGATCCTTGGGCTACAAAGTCGACTCGATCAGCGCCTCGTGCAAAGGCGTCGTGAAGGCACGTGTCGTTTCGGCCCGCCGAATCCTCCGTAATGAGTGGAGGTTCAGAGCGGTCAACGCTCTGAACGGTAAGCCCAAGCGCCCGTCCGCAGACTGGAGACTCACGGAAGAGTCGAGGTACCACGGGCGCATCCACCACGCCGCTGGAGGTACGACCGTGAAGACACCATCACCCGATCCCACAACCCCAGCGCTCATGCGGTTCGCGTTCGCTGGGCGAGTGTCTACCGAGGACCACCAAGACCCCGAAGCCTCCCGCAACTGGCAGCTCGCCCGCGCGAAAGCCTGCATCGCCCCCACCGGAGGGGAGATCGTGGCCGAGTACTTCGACATCTCCCGCACTCGCGCCCTGCCCTGGCAGCGCCGCCCCCGCGCCGCCGAACTGCTGAAGGAACTAGCCAACCCCAACCGCGACTTCGACGCCGTCGTCATCGGAGAACCGCAACGCGTCTTCTACGGCAACCAGTTCGGCAACACCTTCCCCTACTTCACCCACTACCGGGTGCCGCTGTGGGTGCCGGAGGTGGGCGGGGCGATCGATCCGAACAACGAGGCCCACGACCTGATCATGACCGTCTTCGGCGGCATGTCGAAAGGCGAGCGCAACCGCATCCGGCTGCGGGTGCAGGCCGCGATGGCCGCCCAGGCCAACGTCGAGGGCCGCTACCTCGGCGGACGCCCGCCCTACGGCTACCAGCTGATCGACCTCGGGCCGCACCCGCACCCGGACAAGGCCGCCGACGGACGCCGCCTGCACGGCCTCGGCCCCGACCCCGACGCGTTCTGGGTCGTCGTCCGCATCTTCGACATGTTCCTGCACGGCATCGGCATCTACGCCATCGCGGAGCGGCTGACCGCCGACAACATCCCGTGCCCGTCCGCGCACGACCGGGCCCGCAACCGGCACCGCTGCGGGCTCGCCTGGTCCAAGAGCGCGGTGCGGGCGATCCTGAAGAACCCCCGCTACACCGGCCACCAGGTCTGGAACCGGCAGCGCAAGGTCGAAGTGCTGTTCGACGTCCACGACGTCACCCTCGGCCACACCACCAAGCTGGTGTGGAACGACGAGGCCGACTGGGTCTGGTCCGCCCAGCCCGTCCACGAACCCCTCGTCTCCCGCGAGGACTGGGACCGCGTCCAGGCACTCCTCGCCAACCCGCGGCGGGAGGTCAAGAAGCGCCTCCGGCGAGCCAAGCACACCTACGTCTTCCAGGGCCGCTTCTACTGCGCGCTGTGCACCCGGAAGATGGAGGGCAACTGGTCCAACGGCGAGGCGTACTACCGCTGCCGCTACCCGGCCGAATACGCCCGCACCAACCAGGTCAACCACCCGCTGCAGGTCTACGTCCGCGAAGCCCCCGTCCTGCCCGCCCTCGACAAGTGGCTCACCCGCGCCTTCGCGCCCCACCGCCGCGACGAGACCATCGCGCTCATGCTCGCCGCCCAGGACACCGACCCCGCAGCCGACGCCGCCCTCACCGCCGCACGCCGGACGGTCGCCGAATGCGACCGCAACCTCGCCTCCTACAAGGCCACCCTGGACGCCGGAGGCGACGCCGCCACCGTCGCGGGCTGGACGCGGGAGGCCACCGCAGCGCGTGCCACCGCCCAAGCCGTCATCGACGCCTGGCGGCCCCAACAGGCCCTGACCGAGGCAGAGCTGCGGACCATGCTCGCCAGCCTCGGGAATCTCGCGAACGCGCTCCACGACGCCGACCGGGACGCCAAAAAGGAGCTCTACCAACGGCTCGGCGTCAAGCTCACCTACGCAAAAAATCTCCACACCGTGACCGTCGGGATTGATCCCGACGCCCACGATATGGAGATCTCGTCGTGTCCGAGGGGGGACTTGAACCCCCATGCCCTTTCGGGCACTAGCACCTCAAGCTAGCGCGTCTGCCTATTCCGCCACCCGGACCGGGTGTGTGGCCCGCGACTCTTTGGCCGGGGCAACGACGAGAACCATATCAAAGATCGGGGGGCGGGCGGATCGGGTGGGCGGGGTGGGGGATCGGGGGCGTGGTGGGGGTGGGGGCGGGTGCAGGATGGGGTGGGTAGCGGTTGGTCGGTTTCGGGTGAGACCAGGTGAGAGGGGTGTTGGCGTGGAGGGTGCTGGGGAGCGTGAGGTTGTCGAGCTGTGCCGGGATCTGATCCGGATCGACACGAGCAATTTCGGCGACGGTAGCGGGCCGGGGGAGCGCGCCGCGGCGGAGTGGGTCGCGGAGAAGCTGGCGGAGGTGGGGCTCGAACCGGAGGTGTTCGAGTCGGAGCGGGGACGCGCCAGCACGGTCGTGCGGATCGAGGGGGAGGACCGGAGCCGGCCGGGGCTGTTGATCCACGGGCACACGGATGTGGTGCCGGCGAATGCGGCGGACTGGACGTACGACCCCTTCTCGGGGGAGATCGCCGACGGGTGCGTGTGGGGGCGCGGGGCGGTCGACATGAAGGACATGGACGCGATGGTGCTCGCGGTGGTGCGGGACCGGATGCGGTCGGGGCGGAAGCCGCCGCGGGACGTGGTGCTGGCGTTCCTGGCGGACGAGGAGGCCGGCGGGACGTACGGCGCGCGGCACCTGGTCGACACCCGGCCGGACCTCTTCGAGGGCTGCAACGAGGCGATCGGTGAGGTCGGGGGCTTTTCGTTCACGGTGAACGACGACTTGCGGCTGTACCTGATCGAGACGGCCGAAAAAGGCATGGAGTGGATGAAGCTGGTCGTCGACGGGACCGCCGGTCACGGGTCGATGATCAACAAGGACAACGCCATCACGGAGCTGTGCGAGGCGGTCGCGCGGCTGGGGGCGCACCAGTTCCCGGTACGCCTGACCAAGAGCGTGCGCGCGTTCCTGGAGGAGGTGGCCGACGCGCTCGGGATCGCGTTGGACCCGGAGGACATCGAGGGGGCCATCGAGAAGCTGGGGCCCATCGCGCGCATCATCGGGGCGACGATCCGGAACACCGCGCAGCCGACGATGCTCGGCGCCGGGTACAAGGTGAATGTGATTCCGGGTCAGGCGACGGCGCATGTGGACGGGCGCTTCCTGCCGGGTTTCGAGGACGAGTTCTACGCGGAGTTGGACGCGGTGCTCGGACCGCGCGTGCGGCGCGAAAGGGTGCACCGCGACAAGGCGTTGGAGACGGACTTCGACGGCGCGCTGGTCGAGGCCATGGCGGCGTCGCTGCGTGCGGAGGACCCGGGGGCGCGCGCGGTGCCGTACTGCCTGTCCGGCGGTACGGACGCGAAGTCCTTTGCGGACCTCGGGATTCGGTGCTTCGGTTTCGCACCGCTCAAGCTGCCGGCCGACCTCGACTTCGCCGGGATGTTCCACGGTGTGGACGAGCGGGTTCCGGTCGACGGACTGAAGTTCGGCGTACGCGTGCTCGACCGGTTCCTGGATGCGTGCTGATCCCCGATGTGTGCTGTCCCCGGATGCGCGCCGGACCGGACAGGCGTGCCAAGACGGCGTTCGGGTGAACCCTAATAGGTGAATCGCCCCGGGGGTCCGTAGCCTGCGCGGAGCGATGTCGTTTGCCCTTGTGCGGCGCGCAAGCGTGCCGTGGTTCCGACAAGGAGGACTGAAACACATGAAGAAGATCGGCAAGGTCGTGGTTCTGGCCGCCGCGACCGGCGGACTGGCGCTCGCGGGCGGCGGCGTGGCGATGGCCGACGCGGACGCGGACGGCGCGGCCGTCGGTTCGCCGGGTGTCGCGTCCGGCAACCAGATCCAGGTGCCGGTTCACGTCCCCGTGAACCTCTGCGGCAACACGGTCAGCGTCATCGGCGTGCTGAACCCGGCGTTCGGCAACTTCTGCGCCAACACCTGATCCTCCGGCGCCCGCAACGGGCATAGCCAGGGTTCACGAACAGCCCCGGAGCTTTCGCTCCGGGGCCGTTTCGTTTCGTCTGCCAGGCACGGTTGTTCGCCTGGTTTCGTTTACGTTCGAAACGGAATCGAATGGCGCAATCTGATGGTCGTCGGAATTCCAGAATCTCATCCGATCGGGCGAACTTTGAGCGTGTACGCGGCAACTTAAGTGACTTGAAGTGATCGAACCCTGTTAATGCCGTTGCGGGGCAACTGTCCCGCCCCTCACACGGAAGACACAGGGGATTCTCCTATGCAACAGCTTGCCAAGAAGGGGCTGTTGGTTGCCATCGCGGCGTCGGGCGCACTCGCGTCGGCCGCGGTCGGCATTGCCAACGCCGGCAGCGGTGCGCAAGGGGCCGCAGTGGGTTCGCCGGGTGTGGCCTCGGGCAATGTCGTGCAGGTTCCGGTCCATGTGCCGGTCAACGTGTGCGGCAACACCGTGAATGTCGTGGGTCTGCTCAACCCGGCCTTCGGCAACAAGTGCGCGAACGTATCCGGCGGCAAGCCGTACAAGCCGCCGACGAAGCCGCCGCACTGCGGCCCGAATGCGACGTGCCCGCCCACGCTGGGCCCGCCGCCTTCGTCGCCGCCGCCTCCGCCGCCCACGACGCCGTGCCCGCCGACGACCGAGCCGCCGACGACCAAGCCGCCGACGACGCACCCGCCGACGACCAAGCCGCCGACCACGCACCCGCCCACGACGAAGCCGCCGTGGACGAAGCCGCCGTGGACCAAGCCGCCGTGGACCAAGCCGCCGACGACGCACCCGCCGACGACGCACCCGCCCACCACGCACCCGCCCACCACGCACCCGCCGACGACGCACCCGCCGACGACGCACCCGCCCACGACGAAGCCGCCGTGGACGAAGCCGCCGACGACCAAGCCGCCGACGACCACCAAACCGCCCAAGACGCCGCCGCCTCCGCCTGGAAGCGAGTCGCCGACCCTTCCCCCGCCGCCCGCCGAGAACACCGGCGGCGGAACGCAGAGGGGCGGTCTCGCGAACACCGGTGCCGCGACGATGGTGCTGGCCCCGGCCGGCGTGGCGTTCCTGCTCGGTGGCGTGGTGCTCTACCGCCGCTCCCGCCCGAGCGAGAGCTGACCGCACACACGTACGCGACAGCAATCACGTACGCGACACAGCACCTAGCACAACACTGAGCACAGCGCTCTGCACAACAGTGAGCACAACAGCGAAGGCCGCCCACCCCGCAATGGGGTGGGCGGCCTTCGCCTTCCGTGCGCCCGCGGCCGCAATCCCGGGCCGCGCGGCGCCAATTCGTTCGGTCGACGTGTTCCGGTCGGTGGGCTATGTCAGCCGCAGCTGCCTGATGATGCGTCTGCGTAGCAGTACGCGACGGCTCCCGTCCCGGCGGATCGTGAGCCGCTCCAGCTCCCACAGCCCGTACTCCGCCTGCTCGGTCAGAATGCGCCGCGCGTCACTGCGCGACGTGCCTCGCGGCAGGTGCAATTGCTGGAACTCGTATTGAGTGCCGCCCACCCGCGTACGAGTTCCCGTGTTCGGCTCGGTCCCCTGCATGGCCTGAGGTTACCCCGCCTCCGCGACCGGCTATTCGGGGCAGGCCGCCGGAAAACCGCCCCGGGGACCCGGCGCGGGATCGTTTTGCCGACCTGGCGCCCTCCGGCATCGCAAGCTTTGTGCGCAACCGGGGCTGTTGCGGATAGCGTCATGCCATGACCGGTGTTGCGCAGCCCACGCCCGAGCAGGTCCGAGCAGCCGCAGAGGCACTCAAGTCGGCCGTCGACCGCCACCTGGCCGCAGTCGAGCGGCGCCAGGGGGAGAGCGACCCGGCCGTGTTCGCGGCGTACGACGAGCTGGCCTCCGCCGCCGAGGCGTACGACGAACTGCTGTACGACGTGTACGACGAGGTCACCCCCTTCGAGGTGCCCGACCGCTCCGAGGCCGAGGAGTACCTGGGCCCCGAGAACCCGGACGCCATCAGCGTCCTCATCCGCCGCGACTACCTGGTGAAGGACGCGCTGACCCTGCTCGACCACGCGCGCCGCGCCGACGCCGAGGCGGGGGAGCCCGGCGGGGGCGAAGGGGTCGAGACCACGTCGACCGCGCTCGCGGTGCTGTTCGACGTCTACGACCCCGACGAGATCGCCGCGCGCGCCGAGGAGATCGGCCTGGAGTCCGGCGACTCCACGCTCTGGGTCACCGCGATCGAGCAGGCCGAGCCGGGGGAGTGGCTGGACGCGCCGTTCGACGACGTCGACCCGCAGGGCGTCATCTACCGGTTCGAGACGAGCACCGCGTACGAGGACGACATCGAGGCGCTGGAGGAAGACCTGCGCTGACCGGCTGACCGGCTGCCCGATTGGCTGATCTGCCAACCGGCCGACCGACCGGGGCGCCCCGACGTCGCCAGGCGGGCCTGACACGGCGTCAGGACCCGTCCTGGACCTCGAAGCCCGCCTCCGCCGCCGCCTCGCGCAACGCCGCCGCAAGCCGGGTCGTCCGCACACTGCCACCAGGCCGCGCGACCGCCTGCGGCAGCGCGCCGCCCACCGGGTACACGATCGACAGGTGCTGCCGCGCCCGCGTGAACGCGGTGTACACGAGGGCACGCGTCACCAGCGGTCCCGCGTCGCCGGGCAGCATCGCGACGACTCCCGGCCGCCGCACGCCCAGCGCCTGATGCACCGTCACCGCCCACCCGTGCCGCAGCTCGCCGAGCCGCGCCCGGGGCACCGTCACCGGATTGCCGGGGTCGTCGCGGTACGCCACCGCAAGCCCCTCCGGCACCGCCGCCACGACGCGCCCCTCGACCAGGCCGGTCGCACGAGGTGGCGGCACGCGGACCACGCGGTCGCCGATGTCGAACCCGGCGTACTGTCCGGGCCCGGGGTTGAGGCGGGCCTTGAGGGCCGTGTTGAGCGCGGTCGTGCCGGCGCTGCCGCCGTCGGCCGGCGTCACCACCAGGACGTCTTCCACCGCGATGCCGAGCGCGCGCGGGATCGAGTCGGCCACGAGCTGCACGCATCGGTGCACGGCCTCCGCCGCGGCGCGCGCCGCCACCAGCACCACCTCGCGGTCCGGCGACTCCACCGGCGGCAGTGTGCCGCCCCGCACGGCGGCGGCCAGCGAGCCCAGGACGCCCGGCACCTGCGTACGGGAGGCGACGACGGGCAACGTGCCGCTCGCCGCCAGGTCGGCGAACACCCGCCCCGGGGCCGACGGTTCCAGTTCGTCTGGATCCCCGCACAGGACGACGCGCGCGCCGTCCGGCACGGCTTCGAGCAGGGACGCGGCGGTCTGCACGTCGAGCAGGTGCGATTCCGCGACGATCAGGAGGTCGAGGTCGAGCAGCCCCTCGGGGGTCCGGGCGGGGCCTTCCGCGCCGACGAGGAGGCCGTGCACCGTGACCGCGTCGGCGGCCGCCCCGGAAGTCTCGGCGGTATTCCCAGCTGAGGCCCCGGCGGCCGTCAGGCGCGCACGCCCGTCGGCAGTCGGCGAGGCGAGGACCACGCGCGCGGTCCCGGTGGCGCGGGCCGCGACGTCCAGCGCCGCCGCGGGCGGGTCCTCGCCCGCGCCCGTGACGTACAGCGCGACCGCGGCACCGCGCAGCGCCTCCCCGAGTCCCGAACCGCCGCCGAAATCGTCGTCTGCCGGCCCCGCGGTCGACATCAGGCGCAGTACGGCGTCGGCGATGCTCTCCTCGGCGAGCGCATGGCGTTCCAGCGCGACGAGCAGGCGATCGGCCGGTCCCTCGAACGGGTCCTGGAAACCGCCGGGCCCCACGTCGTCGAAGTCGTCGCCGAACTCCGCGTCGAAGTCGTCGTCGCCGTCCGCCTCGGAGCCGTCCGCGAAGTCCCCGTCCCCGCCCGCCGACTCCTCCGACGGCGGACGCTCCGCGAAGGCCATGATCCGCCCCGCCTCGTACGCGGCCCGGACCGCCCCCGGCGCGTCCCGCACGCCCAAGCCCTTGAGGGCCGCCTCGACGACCCCGACCTCGACTGCCGTGTGGCCGCTCTCGCGGGCGGCTCCGACGAGGGTCCACAGCACCAGTGCGCGGGTACGCCGGGGCTCGTCCGGATCGGTCGGCCCGCCCCCCGCGGTCTGCGCGAAGAGATCCGCCTGCTGCGGCGAAATGCCGGGCAGGGCAAGCAGGTTCCACGGGTCCTCGGTCAGCAGCACGGCCGCCTCCTGGCCGAGCGAGGCCACGGCCTGGTCCGCTAGGCGTACCGGCGCGCCGCCCGCCGCCAGCACGTCGCGTACGGCCGCCAGGACGGATTCGTCCGGCTCGTGGTCGTCGTCGAACCGCGCGGAGGCCGCGAACCCGCGGGCGGTCGCCCCGGGGACGTCCGCAGCGGGACGCCGTACGTCGAACAACGCCCCCTCGCCGCCGGGTTCGCCCGTTCCGGGGGCGCGAGCCGGCCGGTCGCCCGAGCCGTCGTGCGGGACGCCGTCGGCCCGCGCGCCCGCGCCCGCCTCGTACGCCGCATCCGACCCCTCCCCGTCGACCGGGGGCGCGGGCGGCGCGTCGAGGACGGGTGCCGCCCAGTCGGCGTCCAGGTCCCCGGTGAGACGCGGGCGCGCGGCGGACGCACCACCGGGAGCCGCCGCCTGGGGCCCCGGGCCCGGTCGCGACGCCGGCCCCGACCCAGGCCCCGGAGGCGGAGTCCGGTCAGGAGCCGGGCCACGAGCCGGGTCAGGAGTCGGATCCGGGAACACGTCGTACTGCGTCGGCGGAGCGTCGACCACGGGCAGCGCCCACTCGGTGTCCGAGACGCGGGCAGTCCGCCGTCCCCCGGGCGCGGGGGAGTCCTCGGGCACCGGCCCGCCGCCGTGCTCCTCGCCGAGCGTGCTGAGCGCCTGCCAGGCCGCGGCCAGTTCGTCGCGGTTCGACTCACTCTCCGTGTTGGCCTTGTCGAGCGCCGCGAGCGCCGCCCGCGCGGCGGCCAGCGCCGGATTCGCCGGCGCCTGCCCGCCCGACGTGCTCTGCCCGGCCGCCTCCGAAGCCGTGCTCTTCCCCTGGCTGTTCTTCTCTTCGTCGTCCATGCCGTTCACGCCGTCCCCGAGCCTGCCCACGTCCTGTGCCTGATCCCGCCCCACGGTCCGATCCGTGCCTAGGTCTGACTCCAGGCCTGACTCCAGTCGTGGTCCGGATATCCCGTGAGCGGCGCCGACACGTCGTCGAGCGCGCTGCGGATCTCGGTCGGCAGGGTCAGCGCCTCCGCCGCCAGCGACGCCCGCAGCTGGCCCGAGTTGCGCGCCCCGACGATCGGGGCGACGACGCCGGGACGGTCGCGCACCCACGAGAGCGCGACCTCGATCGGTGCCGTGCCGAGCCCGTCCGCGGCCGTCGCGACCGCGTCCACGATCCGCCGCGAGTCCGCGTCGAGGTACGTCGCGACGAACGGCCCCATGTCCGCCGACGCGCCGCGCGAGTCGGCCGGCATCCCGTGCCGGTACTTGCCGGTCAGCACGCCGCGCCCGAGCGGCGACCACGGCAGCAGTCCCACACCGAGGTCGACGGCGGCGGGCAGCACCTCGCGTTCGATGCCGCGCTGCAACAGGGAGTACTCCATCTGCGCGCTGGCGATGACGACGCGTCCGGGGGCGACCAGTTGCCAGGTCGCGGCCTTGGCGAGCTGCCAGCCGCAGAAGTTCGAGACGCCGACGTACCGCGTGCGCCCCGAGGAGACCGCGAGCTCAAGGGCGTGCAGGGTCTCGTCGAGGGGCGTCGCCGGGTCGTACGCGTGCAGCTGCCACAGGTCGACGTGATCCGTGCCGAGCCGGGCCAGCGACGCGTCGAGCGCCTGGAGCAGATGGGCGCGCGAGCCGTCGAAGCGCCGCTCGCTGTACGGCACGCTCGCCGCCTTGGTCGCGATGACCACCTCGGAGCGCGGCACGTAGCCGTCGAGCAGGCGTCCGAGCAGGTATTCGGCCTCGCCGTCCGCGTAGACGTCGGCGGTGTCGACGAGGTTGCCGCCGGCGTCCAGGAACGCCTTCATCTGGTCCGCGGCGTCCTGCTCGTCGGTGTCCCGCCCCCAGGTCATCGTCCCGAGGCCTGTGCGGGAGACCCGCAGCCCGGTCCGGCCCAGATGTCGCTGCTCCATGGATCGGGAGACTAGCCGCTCCGAGGGACAGGGCGGCGGTGGCGGGGCCGTACGGCTCCCTCGGGTCAGGTGTTCGGAACCGGCGGCCCCGAACCGTGCCCCGGAGCCGCCCCCGGACCGGCCTCGGGCCCGGTCCCGGACCCCGCCCGGACCCGGCACCGGGGATCGCCCGCCCGGCGGCATTACTGAGCGGTAGTTATACCGATAGGGTGCCGCCAGGGACACCACGACCTCAGGCAGAGAGGCAGCGGCATGGGCATGCGGCTCGGCATCAACCTCGGCTACTTCGGCGCGGGCAACGACGCCGACAATCTGGCCGTCGCGCGGGAGGCGGACCGGCTCGGCTACTCGGTCTGCTGGGCCGCGGAGGCGTACGGCTCGGACGCCGCGACCGTGCTCTCCTGGGTCGCCGCCCAGACCGAGCGCATCGACGTCGGCTCGGCGATCTTCCAGATCCCGGCCCGCACGCCCACCATGACCGCGATGACCGCGGCGACCCTCGACGTGCTGTCCGGCGGCCGCTTCCGCCTCGGCCTCGGCGTCTCCGGGCCGCAGGTCTCCGAGGGCTGGTACGGCGTCCGCTTCGACAAGCCGCTCGCCCGCACCCGCGAGTACGTCGAGATCATCCGCAAGGCCATGCGTCGCGAACGCCTCGAACACCACGGCGCGCACTGGGACCTGCCGCTCCCCGGCGGCCCCGGCAAGCCGGTCAAGCTGACCGTGCACCCGGTGCGCGAGCACATCCCCCTCTACATCGCCGCCGTGGGCCCGAAGAACCTCGAACTCACCGGCGAGATCGCGGACGGCTGGCTCGGCGTCTTCTACGCCCCCGAGCACGCCGAGGACTCCCTCGCGTCCGTCCGCGCGGGGCGCGAGAAGGCCGGCCTGACGATGGACGGCTTCGACGTCGTCCCGACCGTCCCGGTCGTGCTCGGCGAGGACCCGGTCGAGGCGGCGCACGCCGTCCGCGGGTACGCCGCCCTCTACATCGGCGGCATGGGCAGCCGCGAGCAGAACTTCTACAACAGGCTCGCGGTGCGCATGGGCTACGAGAAGGAAGCCGCCGAGATCCAGGACAAGTTCCTGGCCAAGGACTACATGGGGGCGGGCATGGCGGTCCCGCACGACCTGCTCGACAAGACGGCGCTGCTGGGCACCAAGGAGCGGATCGCCGAGCGGATGCAGGCGTACGCCGACACCGGCGTCACGACGCTGACGATCGCACCCACGGCCGACACGCTCGACGCCCGCATCGAGACCGTCCGCGTCGTCGCCGAGGCACTGGAACTGTCCGGCCTGGCCTGACGTCGCGCTGCCGCCGACGCGGCCTGCCCCGACCCGACCCGGCCCGACCGGTCCGGCGCTACCGGGGGCCCGGGACCCGCTCCGACACCGCCTGCGCGAACTCCAGCAGGCGGCGGATCTGGCCCGGGCCTCCGTCGTCCAGGGACTTGCTGAAGCGGTACGCCTCCTGCCGGAAGCGCCCGGTCGAGGTCCCGTCCTCGCCGCGCACCGTCGCGATCTCCTGCAACGTCGGCGTCGCGAGGAACACATACGCACCGCGCATCTCACGCTCGCCGTCCGCCCCCGTGCCGACGAGCGTCCTTATGCCGACGTGCGAGACCGAGCCGAGCGGGATCACCTGCACCGACGAATCCAGGACCGTGCCCCCCGGCGCGGTCGCGTCCGTCATGTCCTCGCTGTGCCACAGCACCAGGCGGTGGTCGTCGCACACCGCCGCCTCCTGCCACACGGACGTGCCGTTGGCGTTGATGTCGACCACGCGTTCCAGCGTGAAGGCGCGCACCGGACGGCGGCCGAGCACGGAGCCCAGCGCCTCCAGCGCGATGTCCGGGTGCAGCATGTACGCCCGCACGGCGTCCTCGAGTTCGCGGTGCGACGACCAGTCCGCCCCGGCGGCACCAGAACCCGGCACCGCGGGGGGCTGCGTCCGCGACATGCGCTGCCTGCCCGGCCTGCCGAACATCCCCACCTGCTCTCCCCTGGCGTACGTACCGGTCCAGCCTATGCGGGGAATTGCGCCACGGGTGCCCGGGGCAAGGTGCCGGACCGATCACGAAACGGCCCACACCATGCTTTACGGCCGGGGCGGGGGTTCTGAACAGCCCCGCCTCGGCCGTCACAGATGTCAACGACCGTGCCTCGAAAGGGTTGCGGGTGCGGTTCACGGCAACCGCATTCGTCACGCGTGTGGGTGACCTCACAACCAGCCGCCACAAGCAGGCAGTTACAAGCAGGCCGTTGCAAGCAGGCCCTTGCAAGCAGGCCCTTGCAAGCAGCCGTTACAGCCAGCCGTTGCGGCGGAACAGCCGGTGGATCGACATGCACGCGACGACCATCACGATCAGCACCGCCGGATAGCCCCACCACTGCCTGAGCTCCGGCATGTGGTCGAAGTTCATGCCGTAGATGCCCGCGATCATCGTCGGGACCGCCGCCATCGCGGCCCACGCCGAGATCTTGCGCATGTCCTCGTTCTGGCGCACGCCCACCTGCGCGAGGTTCGCGCTCAGCACGTCGGACAGCAGCCGGTCGAACGAGTCGACCTGCTCGTTGACGCGCGCGAGGTGGTCGGCGACGTCGCGGAAGAAGGGCTGCGTCTCCGGCGGGACGTACATGACCTCGGAGGTGGCCAGCTTCCGTATCGGGTCGGTGAGCGGCTGGGCCGCGCGCCGGAACTCCAGCACCTCGCGCTTGAGGAGGTAGATGCGCTCGGCGTCGTTGTCGCGGTGCGAGGAGAAGACGCGGGCCTCCATCTCCTGGAGGTCCGTCTCCAGTTCGGACGCGATCGCGACGTACGTGTCCACGACCGCGTCGCACACGGCGTACAGCACCGCGCCCGGCCCGTGCCGCAGCACCTCCTCCTTCTTCTCCAGGCGCTTGCGCACCTCGGAGAGCGGGTTCCCCGGCCCGTGCCGCACCGTGACGATGAACGAGTCGCCCACGAAGATCATGAGTTCACCGGTCTCGACCGACGAGGTCTCCTCGATGTAGTACAGCGTCTTGAGCACCACGAACACCGAGTCGTCGTACAGGTCCAGCTTGGGGCGCTGGTGCGCGTGCAGGGCGTCCTCGACGGCCAGCGGGTGCAGGCCGAACTCGCTCGTGACGAGCTCGAACTCCTTCGCCGTGGGCTCGTGCAGGCCGATCCACAGGAAGGCGCCGCCGACCGCCCGCGCCTCGTCCAGCGCGTCGGAGAAGTCGGCCGGGCCTTCGGTGCGGACACCGTTTCGGTAGATGGCGCAGTCCACGATCACGCGAGACATTCTGGCGGTTCCCGCGCCGCCGCGGGGAGGCGGCAGGCACCTGGGGCGTGACAACCGGCGTTTCGGGGGATCAGGGGCCGCTCCCACCTCACCGGCAACCGCCGTAGAGTGATCCGATGGCGACGCTGCTCCTGGTCCGGCACGGGCGGACCACCGCGAACTCTTCGGGCGTACTGGCGGGCTGGACCCCCGGGGTCCACCTCGACGACAAGGGGAAGGAACAGGCGGCGGCGCTGGCACGGCGCATCGCCGAGGTCCCGCTCGCCGCGGTCGTCTCCAGCCCGCTCGACCGCTGCCGGGAGACCGCCGCCGAGATCGCCGCGGCCCGCGAGGGCACCAAGCTCGCACTGGACGCCGGCGTGCAGGTCGACGACCGCGTGGGCGAGTGCCGGTACGGCGACTGGACCGGCCAGGAGCTGAGCAAGCTCGTCAAGGAGCCGCTCTGGCCGGTCGTGCAGAACCACCCCAGCGCCGCGGTCTTCCCCGGCGAGGGCGGCGAGGCGCTGCGCGACACCCAGGCCCGGGCCGTCGCGGCGGTCCGCGACTGGAACACCCGCATCGAGGCGGAGCACGGCCCGGACGCGCAATACCTCGTGTGCTCGCACGGCGACGTGATCAAGGCGATCGTCGCCGACGCGCTGGGCATGCACCTCGACCTGTTCCAGCGCATCATGGTCGACCCCTGCTCGCTGACCGTCGTCAACTACGGGCGCATGCGCCCGTTCGTGGCCCGGCTCAACGACACCGGCGGTGCCGTCACCGGCCTGATCCCCGCCCCCAAGCGCCGACGGCGCGGAAAATCGCCCGCCACCGACGACGCGGTGGTGGGCGGCGGAGCCGGTGCCCCGTAGGGTGCAGCGAGGGGGCCTTCCCGCCCGTACGCGACCGCCGGCGCCACCGCGGGCGGCGCGCGCGGTACGGTCGGGCGTCCCGACCGGCCCAGGCCGGTCCGCCAGCGTCCGTCCCGTCAGCCCGCCGTCCCGGCCCCGGGTTTCAGCCCCCGAAGCCCCCGTCCCAAGCCCCCAGTCCAGTCCGTTGTACGAGTAGTACGGAGCCAACTCGTGCCCCGCCAGGTCTTCCTGTACGACCCCCCGGACCGGTTCGTCGCCGGCACGGTGGGGGAACCAGGGCAGCGCACTTTCTTCCTGCAAGCTTCCGCGGCCGGCCGCGTCACCAGCGTCGCGCTGGAGAAGGCCCAGGTCGCGGTCCTCGCCGAACGCGTCGACGAGCTCCTCGACGAGCTCGTGCGCCGCAGCGGCGGCGAGACCGCCGTACCGGCCGTCGCGCCGCCGGACCTGGAGGACGCGGCACCCCTGGAGGTGCCCATCCTCGAGGAGTTCCGGGTCGGCACGATGGCCCTCGCCTGGGACTCCGACGACGACCGCCTGGTCGTCGAGGCGCAGGCGCAGGTGCCGGACGACGACAACCCCGAGGACACCCTCCTCGGCGAGGACGACGAGGACGGTCCGCCGCTGCTGCGCGTGCGCCTGACCGGGCCCATGGCCAGGGCGTTCGCCAAGCGCGCGCTCCTGGTGGTCGCCGCCGGCCGTCCGTCGTGCCCGTTCTGCGGCCTGCCCATGGACGCCGAAGGCCACATCTGCCCCCGCGCGAACGGGTACCGCCGCTGAGCGCCGCACACGGCCCGGTCGGGGACCTCGGCAGCGCCCTGGACACGTCGGCCGCCGAAGACCTGCTGTCCCGCGGCGAGATCACCGTCGAGGGGCGGCTCACCGACGCGTCCAACGCGACGCTGTACTGCCGGGTCGAACTCGACGGGGTCTCGCGCGCGTGCGTCTGGAAGCCGGTCGCGGGCGAACAGCCGCTGTGGGACTTCCCGGACGGCACGCTCGCGGGCCGCGAGGTCGCGACGTACGCGCTGAGCGAGGCCACCGGGTGGGGCATCGTGCCGCCCACGGTCCTGCGTGAGGGGCCGTACGGCACCGGCATGTGCCAGCTGTGGATCGACGGCGAACCGGCGGCCGGGCTGGTGGACCTCCAGGACCCGGCGGCCCCCGAACCGGGCTGGAAGCCCGTGGCGCAGGTCGCCGTGGACGACGGCAAGGGCGGGCACCGGCCCGCGCTCCTCGTCCACCTGGACAGCGAACCCATGCGCCGCATCGCGGTGTTCGACGCCGTCGTCAACAACGCCGACCGCAAGGGCGGGCACCTGCTGCCCGGCTCGGACGGCCACGTCTACGGCATCGACCACGGCATCTGCCTGCACACCGACGACAAGCTGCGGACGCTGCTGTGGGGGTGGGCGGGGGAGGAACTGCCGGAGGAGGCCGTCGAGACGCTGCGGCGGCTGCGCACCGACCTCGGCGGCGGTCTCGGCGCCGCGCTCACGGCCCATCTCACCGCGGACGAGGTCGACGCCGTGGCAGGGCGCATCGAGGCGCTCCTGCGCAGCGGGAAGCACCCGCTGCCGAGCCAGGGGCGCCGCCCGGCGGTTCCTTGGCCGCTCATCTGACCGCACGGCACGTACCGCGAAGAACGCACCGCGAAGGCCCGGAACCCCTTTGAGGGTTCCGGGCCTTCGCGGCACCGCTCACCGTCCCGCGGGCGTCAGCCCACGTGCACCGCGCGGGCCGGCAGCTCCGCCCCCTCCTTGGCGGGCGCGGGCCGCGGGGTGTTCATCACGAACCCGACCAGGACCGCGGCGCCGACCAGGATGAACCCGGCGTACGTCGTCGCGACCGAGAAGCCGTGCACCAGCCCCTCCAGGTGCACGCGCGGGTTCACCGGTGCGTGCTCCTTCATGTAGTCGCCTGTCGCGGTCGTCGCGATCGTGTTCAGCAGCGCGATGCCGATCGAACCGCCCACCTGCTGCGCGGTGTTGGCCATCGCGGAGGCGACACCCGAGTCCTCGGCGCGGACCCCGTGCGTGGCGTAGTTCATCGCGGGCGCCATCACCAGGCCCATGCCCGCGCCGAGCAGGAACTCGGCGGGCAGGACGCCTGCCGCGTACGAGGTGTCGACGTCGATGCGCGACAGCAGGAACATGCCGCTCGCCGCGATCAGCATGCCGGGCACCATCAGCGCGCGCGGTGCGACCTTGGGGATCAGCCGTGCCGACAGGCCGCCGCCGCTGATCACCACGCCCAGCGACATCGGCAGGAACGCCAGGCCGGCCTTGACCGGCGAATATCCCTTCACGACCTGGAGGTAGTAGGTCAGGAAGAGGAACATCGCGAACATCCCGATCACCGCGAGGGCGATGGCCAGGTACGCGCCGCCGCGGGTGCGGTCCAGCATCACGTGCAGCGGCAGCAGCGGCTTGGCCACCCGGGTCTCGACGTACGCGAACAGGCCCAGCAGCAGCGCGCCGCCGACGAGCAGGCCGATCACGGTGCCGGAGCCCCAGCCGTCGGTCTCGGCCTCGCTCAGGCCGTACACGATGGCGAACAGGCCCGCGGTGACCAGCAGGACGCCCGGGACGTCGATCCGCGCGCGGCCCTCGGCGCGCGTCTCGCGCACCACCGTGTAGGCGCCGGCCCCGGCGATCACCGCGATGGGGATGTTGACGAAGAAGCACCAGCGCCAGTCCAGGTACTCGGTGAGGAAGCCGCCGAGCACCAGGCCGAGCGCGCTGCCGCCGCCCGCGATCGCCCCGAACACGCCGAACGCCTTGGCGCGTTCCCCGGGGTCCGTGAACCCGACCGCGAGCAGGGACAGCGCGGCGGGGGCGAGGAGCGCGCCGAAGGCGCCCTGGAGCGCGCGGGCGGCCAGCAGCAGCTCGAAGCTGTTGGCGGCGCCGCCGAGCGCCGAGGCGCCGGCGAAGCCGACCAGGCCGATCATGAACGTGCGCTTGCGGCCGGTGTAGTCGGCGATGCGTCCGCCCAGGAGCAGCAGGCTGCCGAACGCGAGCGTGTACGCCGTGATGACCCACTGCCGCGACGAGTCGGACACGTCGAGGTCCTGCTGCGCCGACGGCAGCGCGATGTTCACGATGGTCACGTCGATGATGACCATCAGCTGCGCGAGGGCGATGAACGTCAGCGCGAGCCAGCGGCGCGGGTCGGGCTGAGGGCCCGGGTCCCCCGTGGCCGCCTTGTGCAGGTTGGCCGGTGTGCTCATAGCGATCGCCTTCTTCGTCTTTCTCGTCGTGGTCCGGGGACGGAATGGCCGCCTCGGTGGGACAGACGTGCGCGTGCCAGGGCGTGGCGGAGGACCGCCACCGTTCGGAAGTGGTGCCGGGTGTACGGGTGTACGGGTGTGCCGGGGGCGTCAGCCCTGCCGGCCGCCGGCTTCGCCGAGCCGCTTCCTGAACTTCTCGAAGTCGGCCAGCGCCACGACGGGCGGCGGGAGTTCGGCGCGGGCGCCGTCGCCCTCGGCGCGCAGGCCGTCGAGGTAGATGTCGAGGTGCCGGTGGGCCAGGTCGTCGTCGACGAGGATCTTGGTGATGGCCGGCAGCGGGCGGGTCAGGCGCATCACCATCAACGTGATGTCGCCGAACGCGACGTCGCCCCGCACGAGCCCGTGCGCCTGCGCGGTCTCGAGCAGGCGCTGCACGATCCTGCTCACGGTGAGGCGGGCTTCCTCGACCGCGTCGTCGAAGACCACGCGTCCGGCCAGGGCCGGCATGGTGGCGCCGATCTTGGCGTCGACGGCGAGGTGCATGAACCGGCGCAGCGCGTCGTACGCGTCGGTGCCCTGCTCCTCGGCGACGCGGGCCGAGTCCGCCATCGCCTCGAAGGTGTCGAGCACGACCGCGTGGATCAGGCCGTCCCGGTCGGGGAAGCGGCGGTAGAGGGTTGCGATGCCGACGCCCGCACGCTTGGCGATCTCGTCGAGCGGGGCGTCCGGACCCGCGTCGGTGAAGGTGTCGCGGGCCGCCTTGATGATCAGGTCCCGGTTGCGCTGCGCGTCGGCCCGCATCCGTCCCTCGCCCGAGCCCTTGGCTCCTGCCGCGGTGCCGCTCATGCCATCTCCTCGTGGTACAGGTGGAGAGATTTCCTCCGCTTGATGAAGACCGTAGCAGAAGCGGAGAGATTTTCTCCACTAGTACTCGGGGTGGGCTTCGCCGCGATCGGCGGACCGGCGGCGGACGGGCGCCGGGCGGAAGCGGGAAGGGTGCCGGACGGGTGTCGCCCCGCGCATTCGGGCCGCCGGTATCCGGCCCGCGCTCACGTACCGTTACGCTCATAGGCATGTATGCCTGGCCCGCACCCGAACTGCCCGTCCTGCCAGGTCAGGGCGCGTCCCTGCGCGTGTTCGACAGCGCCGCCCGCGACCTCGTCACGACCGACCCGGGGCCCGTCGCCGGGCTCTACGTCTGCGGCATCACGCCGTATGACGCCACCCACATGGGGCACGCCGCGACCTACGTCGCGTTCGACCTCCTCCAGCGGGCCTGGCGCGACGCGGGCCACCGGGTCCATTACGTGCAGAACGTCACCGACGTCGACGACCCGCTGCTGGAGCGCGCGGCCCGCGACGGCGAGGACTGGACCGAGCTTGCGGAGCGTGAGACCACGCTCTTCCGCGAGGACATGACGGCCCTGCGCGTACTGCCGCCGGACCACTACATCGGCGTCGTCGAAGCCATCGACCGCATCGTCCCGCTGATCGTGGACCTGCGGGACAAGGGCGCGGCATACGATGTCGACGGCGACGTCTACTTCTCGGTCGCCTCCGACGCGCGCTTCGGCGGCGTGTCCGGCTACACCGCCGACGAGATGCTCAAGCTGTCCGCGGAACGCGGCGGCGACCCCGACCGGCCCGGCAAGAAGAACCCCCTCGACCCGCTGCTGTGGCGCGCGGCGCGCGACGGCGAGCCCTCGTGGCCCAGCCCACTCGGCCCCGGCCGCCCCGGCTGGCACGTCGAGTGCGTCGCCATCGCCCTCGAACACCTCGGCATGGCCTTCGACGTCCAGGGCGGCGGCTCGGACCTGGTGTTCCCGCACCACGAGATGGGCGCCTCACACGCGCAGGTCGCCACCGGCGAGGTGCCGTACGCCAAGGCGTACGTGCACGCGGGCATGGTCGCGCTGCACGGCGAGAAGATGTCGAAGTCGCGCGGCAACCTCGTGTTCGTCTCCGCGCTCCGCAACGGCGGCGTCGACCCCATGGCCATGCGGCTGGCGCTCCTCGCCCACCACTACCGCAGCAACTGGGAGTGGACTGACGAGGTGCTGGCCACGGCCCAGGCCCGCCTGGAGCGTTGGCGGGCCGCGGTCTCGCGTCCGGACGGCCCCTCGGCCGACCCGCTCCTGGCCGAGATGCGGGCCCGGCTCGCCGCGGACCTGGACGCCCCCGGGGCCCTGGCCGCGATGGACGCGTGGGCCGACCGCCAGCTCGCCGAGGGCGGCACCGAGGAGTCCGCCCCCGGCGTGGCGTCCCGGGCCGTCGACGCGCTCCTGGGCATCGCCCTCTAGGCGGCCCGGCCGCGCGGGCCCGCGGGCCCGTCAGGGGACGATCGAGTCGACGTAGCCGCCGTCGACGCGTACCGCGGCCCCCGTGGTCGCCGAGGCCTGCGGGGAGCCGAGGTACACCACCATGGCGGCGATCTCGTCCGGTTCGATCAGGCGCTGGAGCAGGGACTGCGGCCGGTGCACGCGCATGAACTCGCGCTGCGCCTCGTCCCACGGCAGCGAGCGGTCCACCAACTGGTAGACGAAGTCCTCGACACCGCCGGTGTGCGTCGGCCCCGCGATCACGGCGTTCACCGTGACGCCGCTGCCGGCCGCCGCCTTCGCGAACCCCCGCGAGACGGCGAGGAGCGCGGTCTTCGACATGCCGTAGTGGATCATCTCGGCCGGGACGGCGATGGCCGAGTCGCTGGCGATGTACTGAATGCGGCCCCATCCGCGGTCCGTCATGCCCGGCAGGTACGCCCGGGTGAGCCGCACCGCGGTCAGCACGTTCACCTCGAAGTACCGGCGCCAGTCCGCGTCGGTGATCTCCAACGGCTCCTGCGCGCCGAAGATGCCGAGGTTGTTGACGAGGATGTCGACGTCCGGCAGCCGGTCGACGAGTGCGGCGGTGCCCTCGTCGGTCGTGATATCGGCGGCGACGCCGAGCACGTCCGCGCCCGGCGCGCCGTGGCGGATCCGTCCGACCGCCGCGTCGACCTTGGCCGGGTCCCGCCCGTTGACCGCGACCCGCGCGCCCGATCGGGCCAGTCCGGCGGCGATGGCCAGCCCGATGCCCTGGCTGGAACCGGTGACCACGGCGGTCTTCCCCGTCAGGTCCAAGTGCATGGGCGGAAACCCGTCTTCCGAGGTGGGCACGGCACGCCCGCCCGAACTCGGGGACCGGCGCCGTGCGGTGCGCTTGCACGCACCGCACGGCCACCAGCATGCAACGGCCGCGCCCGCGGACCGCACAGCACACGCCGGGTTCAGCCTGTGCGACCGAGCCGGTCGGGCAGGAGGCAGGCGTCCCCGAACATCGTGACGCCGGTGACCTGCTTGCGGTACGCCGTCGCGGAGCAGGCGTTGAGGTACGTCCACACCGGCACCTGCTCGGCGACGATCCGCTGCACCCGCGCGTACGCGGCGCCCCGTGCGGCCGGGTCGACCGCGGTCCGCGCCTCGTCGAGCGCCCGGTCCGCCTCGGCATCGCTCCACGCGCCGAGATTGGCCGCCCCGCCGCTGCGCAGCAGTTCGGCGAGCGCCGGCTCGGGGTCCGCGAAGGACACGCTGAACATGGAGGCCTGGAAGTCCCGGTTGACGACGACCCCGGACTGGTAGCCGGGACCGTCGACGGCGCGGACGTCCATCTGCGCGTTCTCGAGGGTGAGCAGGCGGCTCTGGATGTACTCGGCGGTCTTCCGCGAGGCCGGGCTGTTGAGGGTGGTGAAGGTGAACTTCAACGGCTTGCCCGCGGCGGCCAGTTCGTCGAGCAGCGCCTGCGCGCGCGCCCGGTCCTGACCGGGCTGCCCGGCGTCCGGGGCGGCGTACGGCGTGCCGGCGGGGAAGAGGCCCTTCGCGCCGGGGGTGTCCCGCCCGTAGACGGTCCTGACGAGGTCGGAGGTGTCCAGCGCGGCGGCGAACGCCTGCCGTGCGCGGACGTCGTCGAACGGGGCGCGCGTCGTGTTGAAGACGACCATGAAGCCCCCGGCCATGACGGCCTCCGCCACCGCGAGGCCCGCGTCCCGGGCGGCGCCCGCCTGCGTCGCCGCGGAGGCGAGCAGGAGGTCGGCGCCGCCGGACGCCACCGTGTCGACCTGCTGCCGCTCGTCCGGCGCGGTCTTGACGACGAGCCGGTCCAGGTGCGGGCGTTCCGGCTGCCAGTAGCGCGGATTGCGTTCGAACGTCATCTGGCTGCCGCGCGTCCACGAGGCGAGGACGAAGGGCCCCGCGCCGACCGGGTTCGCGGCGAAGCCCGCCGGGTCCGCGGCGATGGCCTTGGGGGAGCCGACGAACGCCAGGCTGCGGGCCACCACGCCGTCGAAGTGCGGGTTGGGCGCGGGGAGCGTCACGGTGAGCGTGGCCGGGTCCGTGACCGCGAGCCGGAGGTCCTTGGCGATCCGGAACTGCGGTGACCGTACGCCGGGATCGGCGGCCCGCGCCCAGTTGAAGCGGACCGCGTCGGCGTCCAGCGTGGTCCCGTCCGAGAACAGCACGCCGGGGCGGAGCTTGAGCACCCACGTCGTGCCGCCGTCGGGGGTGGTCAGCGACTCGGCGAGCTGTGCGTGCACTTCGCCGGTGCGCTGGTCCGTGTACAAGAGCGCGTCGAACACCGCGGCCATGCGGGTGCCGTACGTGATTCCCGTGGGGTTGACGGCCGCCGGGTCGAAGCCGTTGGCCTCCAGGGACAGGACCAGCGTCGCCGTCCCGCCGCGCACCGCGGGGGCCGTCGGGTCGGACGCCGACGCGGCGGCGGAGCCGCCCCCGCCGCAGGCCGTCAGCGAGGCCGCGAGGGCGGAGGAGAGCACGCCGGCGGAGAACACCCGGCGGCTGACGCCGGCCGCGGAGGCGCGGTGGGCGATTCTTCGGAGGGGGGCGATGGGGGCGATGGGGTCATCGAGGGGCACAGGGGTCATGGGGGGCTCCAGAACGGGGGCGTGCGGCCGGGCTGCGCGGTGCGGTTCAGCGCGGTGCGTCGCCCTCGATGACGATGCGGTGCATGACGCGCGGACCCTGGTAGTCGTAGGCCGCGTAGTGCTGGGTGCTGCGGTTGTCCCAGAGCGCGATGTCGCCGACGCGCCACGCGAAGCGCACCTGGAACTCCGGCCGGGTCACCTGCGCGAACAGGAACGGCAGCAGCAACTCGTTCTCGCGTTCGTCGAGTTCGACGATCCGGGTGGTGAAGATCCGGTTCACGTAGAGGCAGCGGCGGCCGGTGACCGGGTGGGTGCGCACGACCGGGTGGACTACGGCCGGCAGCGCGTCCTTGTCGCCGCCGCGGTGCGAGCGCGACTTGGTGAAGTCGTGTTCGGCGGTGAGCCCGTCGAGCAGCGCCCGCATCGGCGCGGACAGCGCCCGGTACGCGCTCTCCATGTCGGCCCACAGCGTGTCGCCCCCGACGGGCGGCAGGGACACCGCGCGCAGCATCGTCCCCATCGGGGGGCTGGCCATGAACGTCGCGTCGCTGTGCCAGATGTCGGCGTTGGAGACCTTCGGCCCCTCGCCGCCGGTGGCCAGCACCATCACCTCCGGCAGGTCCGGCGCCGGGGGCTCGCCGAACGGGAAGCGCTGCAAGGTGCCGAAGCCGGCCGCGAAGTCGCGCTGGTGGTAGGCCGTTGCGTCCTGGTCGCGGAAGAAGAGCACCTGGTGCGTGTGCAGCGCATCGGCGAGTGCCGTGTACGCCGCGGCGTCCAGCGGTTCGCGTACGTCGAGGCCGCGGACCTCGGCGCCGATCGCGGGGGTGAGCGGGTGGATGTCGAACACGGGCGTACCTCGCGGCGGGGTGGGACAGGGCAGGGGAGACAGGACCGGATGGGCCGGAACCGAGTGAGACAGTTTGACTTAATCCGATGAGACGGAATGTCTTACACTGCTCGCATGGATGTCAAGACCCGGACCCGGGCGCGGATCCTCGATGCCGCCGAGCGTCTCTTCGCCGAGCGCGGCGTGGCGGACGTGTCGCTGCGGGAGATCGGCGCGGCGGCGGGCCAGCGCAACAACTCGGCGGTGCAGTACCACTTCGGCACGCGGGACGCCCTGGTCAGGGCGTTGTACGAGGACCGCCTCGCATCCCTCAACGCGCGCCGCCTGGAGCTCCTCGCGGACCTGTCCGACGAGCGGCGCGACGACCTCGGCGCCCTGGTGGACATCTACCTGCGCCCGCTCGCCGAAGCCATGCGCGACAACCGGCGCGACGACAGCCACTACGCGCGCTTCGTGCACCGCTTCACGCTGGAGGACGCGCCGGTCTCACCGCCCTTGGGCGAGGACGTCGCGGGCGGCATCAGGCAGGTCACCGCGCGCATCGGGGAAACCCTCGCGGCACAGGAGCCTGCCCTGCCGCCGGGCAATCGCGCCGCGCGGCTGCGCCTCATGCAACTGCTGGTGACCGCCACCCTCGCGGACGCCGAGCGCCGACTGGGCGAGGGCAGCAAACTACCGCTGCCCTTCGACGAGTTGACCGCCGATCTTCGGGCCGCCGCGGTGGGCGTGCTGCGCGCAACCTCGGAGCTTCCCCCGCGCGCCTGACAGTCGTCGGCGGGGGTGGTGTCACGGCCTCGGCGGACGGAACGTCCCGTCCGCCGCCGTCAGTCGGCCGGTGTTCCGTCAGTACCGGTCCTGGAACCCGGTCGGCTCCGGACGGCCCGCCATCCGCGGCGGCGGGACCTGCTGGCCGCCGTACGGCTGCGGGGCGCCCGGGGCGGGCCGGTAGCCCTGCGGCGCACCGGGCGCCGGGCGATAGCCCTGGGGGAGCGGCTGCGCGGCGTACTGCTGCGGCGCCTGAGGAGCCGCGGCGTACTGGCCGCTCTGCTGTCCGGTGATCGGAGTGAAGGGCAGCGGCGCGGGCGCGGGAGGCGCGGGGGCATAGCCGGGCGACGAGTAGCCGGCATTGGCGTAAGGCGAACCACCGTACGAGGAACCGGAGTACGTCGCGGCCGGGGCCGCGGGGGCGGCGTACGACGGGCTCGAATACGACGAACCGCCGTACGACGAACCGGAGTACGAAGAAGGCAGCGCGGGCAGCGCCGGCAGTGCCGGCCGCTCGCCGAAGCGCGAGTAGTGCCCGAGCCCCGTGAAGTCCGGCGCGGGCACATGCATGGGTCCGATCTCCGGGCGGCCCCGCTCGGCCACCAGACGGTCGTAGATCGGGGTCTCCGAATACGGCGAATAGATGCCGCCGTCAAAGGCTCGAGCCGAGGTCATGGCCGATAAGGTACGCGATCCGGAGCCGTTGCGAACCCCCTTCGCCCTGTCGAATTTCCGGGGTACGCGTTGGTTTTACGCCAAGGACCCGAAGCACCCCCCTCACATGCAACATGCATGTAACCAACGGTGGTCGGCATGGACCGATAACATCCGATTGGGCCATTGGCGTACAGATGTACGACGAAGTGTGGCCATCGTGCCCTCCGCAGAGCATGATGGCTGCTTGCGGCCCGCGGGCCCACCGCACTTGTGTGCACCCGCACTTGTGTCCACTTGTAACGCATGACCCACCCGACGGGGGAGGGACCACGTGCGACGCGAACGAACCGATCCGACCGAGAGCGGCCGCGGGCACCACGGCGGTGCCGCGTCCGACCGGCGGCAGCGGCCGGATTCCTGGGAACCCGCCGACGACGCCGGCATCGACGCGGGCCTGCCGCCCGACGGACCGCCCGACCCGCCGCCGCCCGACGACGTGCTCCTCGACCGTATCCAGGGCGGCTGGCTGGGCCGCTGTGCGGGCGCGAACATGATGGCCCATCCGGGCGAAGTGCTGGACCGCTGCGACGCGGTCGACCGCGCGGTGCTGACACTGCGGCTGCTGGAGACGTACGGTCCCGGATTCACCCACGAGCAGATGGCGTCGCTATGGCTGCTGACCCTGCCCTTCCTGCGGCCCGGCGGCGCCGAACGGGCCGCCTACCGCATGCTCGTCGACGGCGTGACCGTGCCCGGGCGCGTCGGCGCCGTGAGCAGGCCCGCGCCCACGCAGGAGGGCGACGGGGCCCTGCCCCGAGCCGACCTGTACGGATACATCGCCCCCGGCGACCCCCGGCGCGCCGCCCGACTGGCCCGCAAGGACGCGCAGCTCTCGCACGTCGCGAGCGGGCTCTACGGCGCCATGTGGGTCGCCGCCCTCTCGTCGGCGGCCTTCACCGCACGCGACGCCACGGAGGCCGTCGCGGTCTCCCTGCGGCATATCCCGCCCAGGTCGCGCCTGTGCGACGCGCTGTGCGAAGTGCTGGTCGCACACGCGCGCGGACGCAGTTGGTCGGACGTCGTCGACGACATCCACCGCAGCCACGCCCATTACGGACCGCAGCACACCGTGGGCAACGCCTGTCTGATCGCCGCCGGGCTGCTCTGGGGTGAGGGGGACTGGACGCGGACGGTGACACTGACCGTGAGCGGCGGTTGGGACACCGAACTCGACGCGGCCACCGCGGGCTCGGTGGCCGGCGTGCTCGTGGGCACCGAGGGCATTCCCGCCGAGTGGCGGCACGCGGCCGTGGACCGGGTCCGCACGGCGGTGCCCGACGCGGGCGAATGCCGCATCGTCGATCTCGCGGGAAGGACGTACGCGTTGGCCCGCACCAACACCCTTTGACCGCAGCCCTTTGACCGCGACCCAGTGGCCGTCACCCTGTGACGGCCCGCGAGACCCGAACTCCTATTCGGGAAGCGGCCGCCCGAAAGCGTCCCGGAGAAGAACGGCGCGGAAATTCCGTGTGCTATTCGGGCCCTTGCAGATTGCATTCCGTGCGGATGTGCGCGCGTGAATTCCGCGGCGCACATCCGCACGACCGCGTCAGAGCTGCCCGGAGTGCGCCTGGATGGCGGTCACCGCGTCCGCGACGCGCAGGATTGTCGCCTCGTCCATATGCGACCACAGCGGCACCGTCAGCACCCGCTCGGCCATTTCCTCGGTCACCGGAAGCCGCCACGCCCCGGGCGTCGTCGCGTAAGCCTTCTGGAGGTGCACCGCGGGGTGGAAGTACCGCCGGGAGTCGATTCCCTCGGCTTTCAGCGCCGCCGCCAACGCCGGGACGTCGCAGCCGAATTCGACCGGATCGACGATGAGCGTCAGGTCCTTCCACGTCGACGTGTCGCCGGCCGCGAGTGCGGGCAGGCGTACGCCGGGCAGCCCCTCGACGCGTGCCGCGAACGCCGCCGCCAACGCCCCCCGGTGCGCCACGCGTTCCGGCAGCGTGCGCAGCGACACCAGCGCGAGCGCCGCGTGCAGCTCCGACATGCGCGCGTTCAGACCCGGGAAGACGCAGTCGTAGTCGCCCGGGTTGCCGTAACCCCGGCCGAGCCGGATCTGCTCGGCCAGCGCGGCGTCCCGCGTCGCGACGAGACCGCCCTCCGCCGCCGCGAGGACCTTGGTGGGGCTCAGGCTGAACACCTCGGCCGCCCCGAACCCGCCGATCGGCGTCCCGGCGCGGCGGCTGCCGAACGCGTGCGCCGCGTCGTACAGCAGCGGTACGTCCCATTCCGCGGAGAGCTTGTCCAACTCCTCGACGTGGCAGGGCGTTCCGTACACGTGTGTGGCCATCAGCGCCTTCACGGCGGGGGGAGACCCCTCCGCGGCGTCGATCAGGCTCGCCGCGCTCGCCGGATCCAGCGTCAGCGTCTCGCGGTCCACCTCGGCGAAGTCCGGCAACCCGCCCGCCCAGTGGGCCGCGTGCGCGGTGGCCGAGAACGTGAAGCTCGGCATGGCGACCCGTCCGCCCGCGACGCCGAACGCCTGGAGCACCAGCATCAGGCCGCTCGTGCAACTCGCCACCGCGACCACATGCGGCACCTCCAGGAACTCCGCCGCGGCCTCCTCCAGTTCGCGGACGGTGTCGCCGTTCGTCAGCTGCCCGCTCGTGAGGATCGCGTCGAACCGGCGGTCCAACTCCGCGCGGTCCGGCACCTGCACGCGCGTCAGCGGCAGCCCCTCCGGAAAAGCCGGCGACCCCCCGAGCGCCGCCGGGAGCGCCGCCTCCGAGGCACCGCCCCGGCCGCCCGTCGTCCCCATCGTCACCGCCATTGCGGATCCCCCCTCCCAGCGGCCGAGATCCCCGTCCCGGCCTGATCGGACGTACCTGAAACCCCCGGATCCGGCATCCCCGACGCCCCCGCCCCCGTCGAACTCCCGCTGTAGGCAGCGCCGTTCGCGACGCCGCTCGCGGTACCCGCAGTACCCGCGGCACCGGCCGCACCCGTCCCGGCGGCCGCGGCAGCCACCGCACCCACCGCCGCGGCACGCGCCTTGACCGGACTCCTGCGGCGGCGCCGGACCCCCTGCCCGTCCGGCGCCTCGGGTTTGGGTATCGCGAGCAGGATGAGCACGAACGGGAAGACCTGCACCCGCTCGCGCGTGAGGATGCCGAAGTTCTTGATGTTGGCGAACGCCATCGCGAACACCAGCACGTACACCAGCGCGAACGCCAGATACGGACGTCTGATCAGCAGCGCCGGCAGCCGCCGCAGCCGGGCCAGCGACGTGATGAACAACGCCAGCAGCAGCACGCCTTCGAGCGACGCCAGCAGCGCCTGCATGTTGTGCACTTCGAACGGGAACGGCCGGAAGAGCACGGTCATCAGCGACTGCGGCAGATGCGACGGCGAGATGACACTCGACTGCTCGACCGTCGTCTGCGCCGAACCGCCCTGCGACGTCAGCGTCTGCGTGCGGTTGACGACTTCCGTGGCCGACCCCGCGCTCAGGTCCGCGGTCCCGAAGAACTTCCCGACCTGTTTCAGCGCGATCACCGCGCCCGCACCCAGCACGACGGCACCGATCCCGGCCCGGATCGGCCCGAGCGCCGACACCTGCTGCGGTCTGCTGCGCAGCAGGTAGCCGACGATGAGCCCGCACATCACCAGCACCGTGACGTGCGGCCGGACCATCGTGGTGCCCAACATGCCCAGCAGCAGGAACAGGTACGCGCCGCGGCGCCGCACCAGCAGCAGCGCACACCCGTACGCGCACATGCCGAGCGTGAAGAGCATCCACGTGTCCTTGCCGATGCCCGACGGCCAGAACAGCAGCGACGGCAGGAAGAACACCAGCTTGGAATACCGTTTCCGGTCCCCGTCGGGATACGCGATCGTGAACGCCCGCCAGCACAGGTACAGGCCCCAGAAGCCCAGCCACGAGTACACGAGATACCCGGACAGGATCGACTGCCCGACGAACGCGTACACGATGCCGGTCAGGATCATGATGAAGCCGGTGCCGATGACCTTGCGCCCGATGTCGACGGTGAAGTCGCCGTCCCGGAAGAAGACCGCCAGATGGCGGCCTTCGAGGTCGTACATCGCGGCGTCGGCATTGCCGCCGTACAAGTGGAACGACATCCAGTACCGCGCGAAACAGGCCACCAGTTTGGCGACCAGCGCCCACACCACGATCTTCTGGAACCACGGCTCGTCGTCCCGGGTCAGCCGCTCCAGGATCGGGATGCTGAGGGTGAGCAGCAGCGGGAAGACGATGAGCGCCCCCCACATGTCGTACGCCCGGTTCTCCATCGACCACGCGAACACGGCCACGTAGAACCCGACCACCCCGGTCGCGGCGACGCCGCCCCACGGTATCCGCGGGCGGCGGAACCGCGGCAGCGCGGTGCCGCTCAAAAGACCTCCAGGTCACCCAGGGCCAGATGCCAGGAGTTCAGGGTGTGCGGGTCGAGGCCGTAGGGGAGCGGGCGCAGCGGGCGCGCGACCATGAGCATGCCGGTGCGCGGCGGCGTCGCGTAGCCCGCGTACCGCGCCGCCCGCGACGCGTCCGACCCGGGCGTCAGGTGCGTCGCCACGTGGTCGCACCCGGACAGCCCCGCGGCGGACAGCAGCCGTCGCGCGGTCATCCGGTCGCCCGGCCTGATCAGCAGCTGCGACAGGGTGAATTCGGCCAAAGGCCCGCGCATGCGCGGACGGCCGAAGGCGACCCCGTCCAGCACGCCCTGCCGGTACGCGGCGATCACCCGGTAGTCCAGGCCCGGCGCGTCGCCGAACCGCCAGCGCAGGTACGCCTCCGTCGGCCGGGTGCGCAGCCGGTCCGGATACAGCGCCGCGTCCGCCGAGTCCGCGTCGCCGATCAACTCCTCCAGGCCGTTCCGCGCGGCCGGGTCCGAGAAGAACTGGCGCGCGGTGGGGAAGCGGCAGCGGATGTGCGAGGCGTCCGCGGTCGCCTTCGGCAGGTCGGAGACGTCGGGCAGGTTCGTCGCCCGCGAGCCGGTCCCGGACGCGTACGAACTGCTCACCGCGCCGGCGGCGGGCCGCGTCCGGCCGAAGTCGGCCGTCGACCCGGCCACCCTGGCCTCCGCCGACTCGCCGGACCGCAGTTCGCGCAGCCCCTTGGCGAAGGCCAGCGGCCGGATCGGGTGCAGCGCGATCGGCACCTTGCCCACCCCGCGCCAGCCCATCTTGAGATAGCCGGGCAGGCTGTTGGCGTTCGGCGTGTTGAACACCAGGTCGGTGTCGTCCGCCAGCCGGTCCAGCAGCTCCCGCGTCATCCGGGTGAACAGGCCGCGCCCCTGCATGTCGGGGTGCGTCGCGGTGTCCACCGCCCGCACCGCACGCACCGGTTCGCCCTGGTGCACGAACTCCCAGCGCAGGAACAGCCGCACGGCCGCGATGCCGCCCTCCGGCGTCTCCGCGACCAGTCCGGGGCTGGCACCGAAGGGATTGTCGTGGTGCTTCCAGTCGAAGAACTCCTGGGTGCGCTCCCCGGTCGGCCCGCCCCCCGCGAGCGTGGCGGCCAGCAGTTCGAGCACCTGCGGCTCGTCGTCCTTCGCCAACTCCCGGACCAGGACACCCTCATGGGATCGGTCGGTCATCGTCTCAGCACCTCCCGGTACACGTCCTCGATCCGTGCCTGCGCGCCCGCGACGTCGAACGACTCCGACCGCAGGCGCGCGGCCTTGCCCCACGCGCGCCGCCGTGCCGGATCCGCTGCCGCCTCCGCGAGCGCCGCCGCCAATGCGGCCGGATCCCCCGAGGGTACGACGCGTCCCTCGACTCCGTCCGTCACGATCTCCGGCATGCCCCCGACATCGGTGACCACAACCGGCAAACCGGTCGCCATCGCCTCCATGAGCGCGACCGGAAGTCCCTCCTGCCGCGACCCCAGCGCGAACACGTCGAACGCGGGCAGCAGTTCGGGGACGTCCCCGCGCGACCCGGTGAAGACCACCGAACCGGCCAGGTCCGGACGGGACGCCCGCTCGCGCAGCTGCGGCTCCGACGGGCCCAGCCCGATCAGCACGAGGCGCGCCGCCGGTTCGCCGCGCCGCAGCAGCGCGTGCGCCTCCAGCAGGCCCATGTGGTCCTTCTTGGGCGTGAAGTTCGCTACGACGCCGTACGTGAACGCGTCCGGGTCCAGGTCGAGCAGCCGGCGCGCCCGCTCGCGGCCGCCCGCGCCCTGGAGCACGCCGCCCAGGTCCGGGCCGTGGTAGACGACGCGCAGCGGTTCGACGCCCGCACGGGCGCGCGGCAGGCGGCCCGGGGTGATCGTCCCGGCGACCGCCTTGGACACCGCGATGACGGCCGAATTCCGTCGGTAGGTCCAGGAGTTCGCGAGGCGTGTCGGTGTGCGGTAGCGATGCCACAGATTGTGCTCGGTGTGCACCACCGCGATGTCGCGGCGCAGCAGCACGCGTGCCGCGACCGCCGGGACCGGCATGTGCGTGTGCACCAGGTCGTACCCGCGCGCGGCGACCAGGCGCCGCAGGCGCAGCGGCCAGGCGCGGTCGGCCCGTGCCGCACCGCCGCCGGCCGCGGGACCGGGGTCGGCGCGGTCGCCGTCGGCCGAGGGGCGCTCGCCGAGGCAGTGCACGATCACCCCGGCGTCGCGGAGCGCCGGGACGAGGGCGTCCTTCCACGGCAGGACGTACGCGACCTCGACGTCGAACCGCTCCCGGTCCACGTGGCGTGCGCAGTTGACCAGCAACTGCTCGGCGCCGCCACGGCCCAGGCCCTTGGTCAGCCACAACACCCGTGTCCGGGCCGCGGACGCGGGCGGCCCGCCGGTCACGGCAGGTCCTCCGTCCCGGACCGTCCGCCGCGGCCCTGGCGGCCGCCGGGACGGCCGAACTGGCCGAGGTCGCCCGGGTCGTCGTCCAGGAACCCGCCGCCGCCGTAGCCGCTCGGCCCGCCGTCGTACCGGTCGTCGAGGTCCGACGGATAGGCGGTCCGCGGCTCGCCCGGCCGCACGCTTATGGTGCGCAGCTCGGCGGTGTGCACGAACGAGTCGGGGTCGGGCTCGCGGGCGGCCGGCGGCCGGGGCGCGTCCGGCTCCGGACCGTCGCCGTCGGCGTCACCGCCGCCGGGGCGTACGGCAACCGTGCCGCTCCCGTCGCCGATCTCGGTGCGCCGCGCCCAACTCGGCGCCGAGCGCTCGCCGTCCTCGGCGAGCTCCGCGGCGTTGGAGCGGCCGCGCAGGATGAGGCCGGTGCCCGGCACGGTGATCGACGACAGGCCGCGCCCGCGCATGCCGACCGTGGACGGGTCGGTGCCGATCAGCGCGATACCCGCGACCGGCACACCCGTGCGGGTCAGGAGCTCGGCCACACGCGACGCCTGATCGGGTGTCAGGTTGCCGCTGCGGGTGACCACGAGCATCGCGTCGGAGTGCTGGATCAGGTCGTTCGTGTCGTTCGCGAAGAGCAGGGGCGCGCTGTCGAGCAGCACGACGTCCGCGTGGTGCCGGGCCCGGGCGATGACCTCGCCGACCCGCAGCAGCAGGGCGGCCGGGTAACTGGTCGGCGCGCCGCCGGTGATCACCCGCACGTGCGGGATCTCGGTGCTGCGTATGACGTGCGCGAGGTCGGTCTCGCGGTCCGACAGCAGCAGTTCGGACAGCCCCGTGCCGGGCTTCGCACCGAGGTACAGGTGCGTCTCCGGGTTGCGGAAGTCGCAGTCCAGCACGAGCACCGACCGGCCGGCCTCGGCGAGTGCCGCGGCGAGGTTGGCGACGGTGCTGGTGCGGCCGTCGCCGGGCTTGGGGGAGACCACGAGGATGACGGGCGCCGGGTCGGTGAACTGGCGTACCGGGAGCGACGACGCGCGGCCGGTGCGCGGGGGCGTCTCGCCGAGCCGGAACGCGAGCCCGGGCGGGCCGGACAGCAGCAGGGCCGACCGCAGCGAGCGGTACGCCTCCGAGACCGGGCTGCCGGGCCGCGCCGCGACCAGCACCGAGTGCCCCGCGCGCATCCGCCGGGACGCGCGCGGCACCTCGGCGATGACCGGCATGCCGAACGCGTCCTCGACCTGGAGGCGCGTGCGCAGCCGCATGTCCATGCGGTCGACCATGAGCGCCGCGACCAGGCCGAGCGCGAGGCCGAGGGCCCCGGCGAGGGCGAGGCGCAGGGGACGGGAGGTCGGGGCGAGGATGCTGGTGGAGGACTCCGCGGTGCTCCGCATGTTCTCCTGCAACTGCACCTGCGGGTCGTTGTTCGGGTTGGTGAGCTTCTGGTACTCCGCCTCGCCCTTCGTCAGATCCGCGAGCTTCGCGTCACGCTGGCTGGCCAGGCCCGACTTCTGGGCGGCCGGCGCGGTCAGGAGCCGTGTCTCGAGCGCGGTGACCTCTTCGTTGAGCCGGTCGAGGCCGGGCTTCTTGCGGTCCGCGTCGGCCTGGAAGTTGGCGCGCTGCTGCTCGTGGAACGTCGCGATGGTCTGCTGCGCCCAGGCACGGGCCAGTTTCTCGGCGTCGGCCTTGCTCGACCCGGAGGCCGTCACGCTGATGATCCCGGCCTCGCCGTCGAGCCCGGTGCTCACCCGGGGGGCGAGCAACGCCGGGTCTTGGTTGCCCAGTTCCACTGCCGTCCGGCGGGCCACCTCGCCCGCCTCGGAGACCAGCTTCACCCCGATGAGGGGGAACTCCTTGTCGGTGGAAGGAGTCCGCACGACGTCGATCGTGCTCGACCAGTCGTTGCCCAGCGCCTTGGGGTCCTCCGGGGTGAGCATGAATCCGGCGACCAACCCCACCGCCAGGCACGCCAGCACCAGTTTCCAGCGGCGCTGCAAGACGGAGAAGTAGCTAGAGGTCTCCACCGGTCCCCCTCCGGATCGCGGTCAAGGAGTGCGCAGGGCGAAGTGCGTGAGCGGGCGGCCACGATGCGTTTCCGCGGCAGGTCAACGGTAGTTGAACGGGTCGGACGGCGAACCGCTCTGATGTGCCGGAACTGTGGAGGTTTTCCCAGTTCGGCCGGTACTCGTGGGTCACATGGGTCACTTGCGGTTTCCTGCCCGTGCGCGTGCGTAGAAATCGACCATGCGGTCGCAGACCCGGTCGACGGTGAAGGTGTCGAGGAAGCGCGACAGCGCGGCGTCGGCACGGGCGTTCGCGCCCGCCCGGTCGGTCAGCGCGGCGACCAGGGCCGCGGCGAGCGCGGGGGCGTCCTCGACGGGGACGAGCGCCGCGCACTCGTCGGACCCGACGATCTCGCGCACCGGCGGGAGGTCCGTGGTCACCACGGGCACGCCGGCACCCATCGCCTCGATGACGACGCTGCCCAGCCCCTCCCAGCGCGAGGACAACACGAAGACGTCCGCGGCGCCCATGAGTTCGGGGACGTCGCGGCGCTCGCCGAGGAAGCGCACGTGCTCCTCGCCGCCGACCGTCTCGGCGGCGGCGCGCAACCGTTCGGTCTGCGTCCCGGGCGGCCCGGCGAGCACCAGGACCGCTTCGGGGACCGTCATGCGCACCGTGCCGAACGCCTCGACGAGGACGTCCAGGCCCTTCTGGTACTCCTGCCGGGCCGCGGCGAGCACCACCGGGGTGTCGGCGGCGAGGCCCAGTTCCGTGCGCACCGCGTCGCGGCGCTTGCGGGCCGCGGCCAGCAGTTCCGGGTCGCGGCCGCGCGGCACGACGTCGATGCGGTCGCGGCGTACCGCGAGCCGGCGGGCCATCACGTCGGCGACGTGGTCGGTCAGTGCGTGGAAGCGGCGTACGCCGCGCGCGGTCGCCGCGTCGAGCCCCTGGGCGGCGCGCAGCTTCCACGGGCGCAGGGTGGGCGAGGCGAACTGCTCCGGCCCGTACGCCGAGTTGACCAGGCTGGACACCACCGGCACCCGGCACGCCAGCGCCGCCGCGCGCCCGGCCACGTCCGCCTCGAACAGCGTCGTGTGCACGAGGTCCGGCCGCCGGTCGCGGATGACCCGGCGCAGCCCGGCCGCGGAACCCGCGCGCGAATCCCGGTGCACGCCGAAGAGCGCGACGCCGGCGTCGGACAGTTCCGGCTGGAAACCGTCCATGTCGAGCAGGTAGGCGACGTCCAGTTCCACGCCGCGGCGGATCAGATGCGACGCCGTCACAGCCAGCGCTTGTTCGGCCCCCCCGGCCCGATCGACACTGTCGATCACGTGCAACACGTGCACGGGCACAACCCCCAATGTCTCCCAGTGCCCGACAGCGAGCCCTGGCACCACCCCGAGTACCGCCCCGAAGGCGTCCCGCCGCACTCCCCGACGACGGTCCCCCACCCGTGAGCCTAGCGATCGAACCGCACAAAGGGGCGGGTTCTCCGAACGCCTGCGTGAGCCTAGGGCGTGTCCTTCGGATCTTGGTGCCGTTCGGGCGCGCCCTGGCACCGCACGCCGGGCCTGCGCCGGGTCTGGCGTGCCGGAACCGGCGGACCTTTCCGGTCACGGCACCAAGCGGCCTCGGGGAGTGGCCCGTCGTCGGTCCGGCTGCGCTGCCCCCGACGCCCGGCGGGCGCCGTGCGGGATGTCGTCGGATGCGGCGCGGCGCGGCGTGATGTGTGGCAGCCTGCCTGTTCATGCGCAGCTCACCACCCCGGAGCGGGGTGTTGCACGTGATCACCGATCCGCGGCGCCGGGGGGCCCAGACCTTCGCCTACGACCTGCACGAGGCATTGCGCGCCCGCGGAGTCTCCTCCGAGATCGCCGCGTTGGCGCCGCATCCCGATGCCGCCGGGCCGCCGGGCGCCGGTCCCGACGACACCCGGCTGCCCGTTCCGACGCTCGGATCCGGCCGGCTGGACCGCCGCACGCTCGCGATGCTGCGCAACCGCGCGCGGCAGACGCGCGTCGTCGTGGCGCACGGGTCGTCGACGTTGCCGGCATGTGCGATCTCGATGGTTTTCGCCCGAACTCCGTTCATCTATGTCAATATCGGGGACCCGCGGCACTGGGCGGCAAGTCCGGCCAAAAAGCTGCGGGTCGGGGCAATGCTGCGGCGCGCCGCGGCGGTCGCCTCGGTGTCTCCGATCGGACGCGACCTCCTCGTCGCGCGGTACGGGCTGCCCGCCGCCAAGGTGCGGGCCATCCCGAACGGGCGCCGTCCGGAGGCGTACCCGCGCGTCGACGACAAGTCGCGCACGCGGGCCCGCGAGGAACTGGGGATCGCCGAGGACGCGGTGGTGCTCGCGGTGGTCGGGGCGCTCGGCCCCGAGAAGCGGGTCGACGTCGCGATCGAGGGCTTCGCGCGGTACGCGGAGGCGGCCGACCGGGCCGCCGCGGGTACCGGTGCACCCGGGGGCGGGGGGAGGGAAGGGGGGAACGGCGACGGCACCGGCGCGGTGGCCGGGCCGAACGCCACCGAACGCCACCGGCAACTTCCGGACGGAGAAAGGCTCCTGCTGGTGGCCGGGGACGGCACGGAGCGTGACCGATTGCTGCGGATCGCTGCGGAGCGGGCTCCCGGCCGCGTACGGTTCCTCGGTACCGTGGACGATGCCGCACGGGTCTACCGGGCGGCCGACGCGCTGTTGCTGACCAGCGACAGCGAGGGCGTCCCCGGTGTGCTGGTCGAGGCGGGCCTGTCGGGAATCCCGGCGGTCGCGACGAATGTGGGGTTCGTCCGCGACGTCGTCCTCGACGGGCGGACCGGCGTACTCGCCGCACCCGGCGACCCCGGCGCGGTGGCGGAGGCCATCGGCCGCGTGCTCGCCGACCGCGACACGATGGGCGCGGCGGCGTACCAGTACTGCCTGGACGCCTACGCGATGGATTCGGTGGTGGACGCTTGGCAAGATCTCCTGCGCGCCGTCGCCGGGCCCGCGGGAGTGGTAGACAAGGCGTAACAGGGGACAGGGCTGGGGGAGTTCGGCCGATCCGGCCGGATATGTAGGCCCGCGAACATCCGGTTGATCTCTTATGAGTGATTCACGTTCGTGGCGATGTGCCATGTGCGAGAGTTGACGGCGGACCAGGGAGGGGGAGTCCGTGGGGGACGCTGTGGGGGGCTCTGTCGGCGCGCGCGGCGATGGCGCGTGGCCGCACACCCAGATGAACGGGCAGACGCACCACGCGCCAGGGGGACAGGCGATGGGGCAGCCACCGATGCAATCACCGATGCAACCGCCCATCCAGCAGCCGGGGCCGGGGTACGCCGGCCACGTCCGGGACCCGATGGCCGCGCCGCCGCACCAGGCCGCGTCGCCGCGGTCCGGAGGACGGCACGCCCGACCGGGGCCGACTGCCGACAACGCGCACCCGCCCGCCGCCGGCGGGCCGGGCACCCAACTGCCGACCGGCCCGCGGCCCGGCTCGTTCGGCGCGCACGCGGCCGTCGTCATGCGGCCGATCCGCGAGATACCCGAAGGGCCGCCGCCCGAGCTGCGGTTCAAGCGCCGCACCGGGCTGGTTAAGGGCGTCCGCGAACTGTGGAAGGCCCGCGAACTGGTCCGCACGCTCGCCGAGCGCGACCTGCGGGCCCGCTACAAGCAGGCGGTGCTCGGCTTCGCCTGGGCGATCCTGACGCCGGTCATGCTCATGGTCGTCTTCACCGTCGTGTTCCAACGCGTGGGCGACGTCAGCAAGATCGCCCAGTCGCACGGCGCGCCGTACCCGCTGTTCAGCTACGTCGGCCTGCTCGGCTGGACGTTCTTCATGGCCTCGGTGACCCAGGGCGCCAGCGCGATCGTCTCCAACGGCCCGCTGCTCAACAAGGTGTACTGCCCGCGCGAGGTCTTCCCGCTCTCCACGATCATCGTCGCGCTGTTCGACATGATGATCGCCGCGGTGGTCCTCGTCGTGCTCTTCGGCATCTACACCAAGGCGCCGGCCGAGACCTCGTACATCGCGCCGCTGTTCCTGGTCATCCAGATCGAGGTGGCGCTCGGCGCCGCGCTGCTGCTGTCGGCGTCCGTCGTGTACTTCCGCGACATCCGGCACATGCTGCCGCTGCTGATGCAGATGGGCATGTTCGCCACCCCGGTCGCCTACGGCCTCGACCAGATCACCAAGGAGTGGCTGGTGCCGTACGTCGCCGCCAACCCGCTCGCCGCCGTCATCGACGGCTACCGCCGCACCATGCTGTACGGCCAGCAGCCGGACTGGAAGCTGACCGGCGTCGCCGCGCTCTCGGCGAGCCTCATGCTCCTGATCGGCTACCGGGTCTTCAAGAAGCTCGAAACGGGGATCGCCGATGTTGCCTGACGGGAGCATCGAGGCCACGCAGCTGTGGAAGCGGTTCCGCGCGGACAGCCGCCGCATGCTGCTGCGCGACAACCTGGGGCGCATCGTCCGCAAGGTCACGCGCCGCGACGCCGCCGACTGGCGGTGGGCCCTGCGTGACATCAACCTGCACATCGAACCGGGCGAGGCGGTCGGCCTGATCGGGTCGAACGGGTCCGGCAAGTCGACGCTGCTGAAGATGCTGACCGGCGTGATGTACCCGTACGCCGGGAAGATCGAGGTACGCGGCCGCATCGGCGCGCTGATCGAGGTCCGGGCGGGCATCCACCCGGACCTCACCGGGCGCGAGAACGCCTACCTGTACGGCTCGCTGCTCGGCCTCAAACGCGCCGAGGTCGCCGCCCGGTTCGACGACATCGTCGAGTTCGCCGAACTCGGGACCGCCATCGACCGCCAGGTCAAGTGGTACTCGTCCGGCATGCAGATGCGCCTCGGCTTCGCGGTCGCCGCGTTCCTGGAGCCGGACGTCCTGCTCGTCGACGAAGTCCTCGCGGTCGGCGACGCGCTGTTCCAGCAGAAGTGCCTGGACCGCATGCGGGCCGTCCTCGAACAGGGCACCACGCTGGTCCTCGTCTCGCACGACCTCGCGTCCGTCGAGTCCATCTGCACGCGCGGCGTATGGCTCGAACAGGGCGACATCAGAGCCGACGGCCCCATACGCGCCGCACTGCGCGGCTACCGCGACAGCGTCGAGGACGAGACGGCCCTGCGGGTCAAGACCGACGAGCCGGTGCGCATGGCGTACTGCGACGTGCGCGGCATCGACCAGCCGAGCCCGACCACCAGCGCACCGATGGTCGTCGACCTCGACTTCACGACCGAGCGCACCGGACCGGCGGTGCTGCACATCGGCGTCACCGAGGGCACCGCGAGCCCGGTCTTCACCGCGCGCCGCGACATCTACCTCGGCTGGGCCGGCAACCAGGTGCGCTGCACGATCGGGCAACTCCCGCTGCCGCGCGGGCGGTACGCGCTGTGGGTCGGCATCTACGACAAGGAGGGCCACCCGCTCATGGGGTGGGCGCCGGCCAAGCAGTTCGACGTCGCCGGCCCCGACCTCGTCGCCCCGCCGCGCGCGGTCGTCATGGCGGCCCCGGTGTACGTCGACCACACCTGGGAGTCGTGACCCGGTGCGCGTCATGGTCATGCCGCACGACATGCAGTTGGGCGGAAGCTCGATCAACGCCCTCGACCTCGCGCGCACCGTCCGCGACCTCGGCCACGACGTGTGGGTGATGGCCCGTCAGGGGCCGTTGTCCGCACGCGCGCGGGCCTTCGGGCTGCCGCTGATCGCGTCGCCCGAGGACATGCGCGTGCGGCCGTCGCCCGCGACCGTGCGGGCGGTGCGGTCGGCGGTGCGCAGGCACCGCATCGACGTGGTGCACGCGTACGAGTACTGGCCGACGCTGGAGGCGTACCTCGGTGCGTCCGGTGCGGCCGCCATCGGGTCGATCATGTCGATGGGCAGCCTCCCGCCGTACATCCCGCCGGTGCCGCTGACGCTCGGCTACGGGGACCTGTACGACGAGGTCCGGGCGACCCGGAGGCACGCGTACCTGCTCGAACCGCCGATCGACACCGCGCACGACCGGGCGGACGCGCCGGGGCTGGGCCTCGCCGAGTTCCGCGCCGCACACGACCTGCCCGCCGGGCCGCCCACGGTGGCCGTGGTGTCCCGGCTCGCGCACAACATGAAGCGCGAGAGCGTCGAACGCACCATCGACGCGGTCGCCGCCCTCGACGCGGCCGTACCCGGCATCCGTGCGCTGGTCGTCGGCGGCGGCTCGGCCGAACAGGACCTGCGCGCCCGCGCCGAGCGTGTCAACACCGCGCTGGGCCGCCGCGCGGTCGTGATGACCGGCCCGCTGGACGACCCGCGCGCGGCTTACGCGAGCGCCGACGTCATCTGCGGCATGGGCAGTTCGATCCTCCGCGGCATGGCCTTCGCGGCGCCCGGCATCGTGGTCGGCGAACGCGGCTTCACCGAGCCGGTGCGCCCGGAGACGATCCCCGTCTTCGACCGGTTCGGATTCCACGGCGTCGGAACGGGCCTGGACCCGGCGGCCGACCCGCTTCCCGAGCTGCTGCGCGCGCTGTTCCACGACGAGGAGACGCGCAAGGTCCTCGCCACGTGGTCGCGCGACATGGTCCGCGAACGCCTGGGGCTCGACCGGCTCGCGCCGCTGCTCGTCTCGTACTACGAGGCCGCGCTCGCCGAGCGCGCCGCGGCCGGACCGGTACGGCGCACCGCGGGAGGCGCCGGGACCCTGGGCAGGCTCGCCGGATTCAAGGCCAAGGAGGCGGGACGCGCGGCGCGCGCCCGGCGCGGGAGGGCACGTGCCTGACGAGACGACCCGCGGCACCGGCGACGGCCGCGCCCCCGGACTGGTCTTCCTGCACGCCGGGACCTTCTCCGGCTCGGCCCCCGGGCTGCTGGCGGCGATGCGCACGTTGACCGACGTCACGGCGTACGACCTGATGCCGCTCGCCCGCGAACCGCGGCTCGCCGGCGCCCGGGTGCGGGCCATGGCCGAGGCCCGCCGGTCCGGCGCCGGGACCCCGTGGACGAAGACCGCCGCCTGGCCGGTCGCCCTCCAGCGCCACGTCGCCCGGAAGGGCCTGCTGACCCCCGAACGCCCGCTCCTCGTCGTGCAGTCGCTGCCCGCGCTGGTGCCGCCCTCCGGGGTGCGCTACGGCGTCTACACCGACCGCGTGGGCCTGGAGGGCACCTCCGGTTCCGACGACCCCGCGGGCGGCAGCGGCGAGCACCGTTCCCGCTACACGGCTGGCTGGCTCGGCCGAGAGCGCGCGATGATCGCCGGGGCCCACCGCGTGTACGTCATGGGCGAGAGCACCGCGGACGCCGTCGTGGCACGGTACGGCGTGTCCGAGGACCGGGTCGTCGTGGTCGGCGCGGGTGTGAACGTCCCCGCCGACAAGGCCCCGGAGCACCGCGAACCCCTCACCGGGCCGCCCAAGTTGCTGTTCGTCGGCGTCGAGTGGGAGCGCAAGGGCGGACCCGAACTGCTCGCGGCCTTCCGCCGCGTGCACGCCGAGGACCCCGCATGGCGGCTGGTCCTGGCCGGCAGCGCACCGGACGGCCCGCTGCCCGAGGGCGTCACGTACGCGGGCCGCGTACCGCACGACCGGATGCCCGAACTGTACGCGGCAGCCGACGCGTTGGTGATCCCCACGCACCGCGAGCCCTTCGGTATCGCGCTGGTCGAGGCGCTGACCCGCGGACTGCCGTGCGTCGGCACCACGGTCGGCAACCAGCGCACGATCGTCGCGGACGCGGGGCTGCTCGTCGAGCCCGGCGACGTCGACGGCCTCACCCGCGCGCTGCGTACCCTGCACACCGACCACACCGACCTGCGCAAGCGCGCCGAGGCACACGGGGCCGTGCTGCGCACCACGATGACCTGGCCGCATGTGGCCCGCACCATTTGGGAGGGGCTGGCGTGACGACCCCGGACGAGACTCCTTCGGTCGCCGCGGTGTTCGTGACTTACAACAGGTCCGACCTGCTGCGCGACACACTCACCGCGCTCGCGAAGTCGACCCGGCCGGTCGACGAGGTGATCGTGGTCGACAACGCGTCGTCGGACGGCACCGCCGAGATGCTGGCCGCCGAGTTCCCCGACGTCACGCACCTCCCGCTGGCCTCGAACACCGGTGCGGCAGGCGGCTTCGCCGCGGGGCTGCGGGCGGCGGAGGCGCACGGGCACGACTGGGCCTGGTTGTTCAACGACGACGACCATCCGCTGCCCGAAGCGCTCGAGACGATGCTCGGCCGGCTTCCCGAACTGCCTAGGCGCACCGCGATGTTCGCGTCCTGGCTGATCGACGACACCGGGGCGGTGGCCCGGCTCGGCTCGGGCTGGCGCAACCGCCGCCTGCCGCTGGTGGAGCCGCCCGCCGACCGCTCGCCGTACCCCGTGGACGTGCTCATCTTCGCGGGCGCCCTCGTCAACACCGCCGCGGTACGCGAACTCGGCCTGCCCAAGGCGGAGTACTTCATGATGTGGGAGGAGATGGAGTACTGCATCCGTGCGCGCCGCGCCGGATGGGCCGTCTACATCCTCCCCGAGCCGCTGGTGGCGACCCTCCACGTGGGCGCCGCGACGGCACCGCCGTGGCGGCTGTACTACCAGTCGCGCAACCACCTCGCGATGGCCCTCGAACACCGGTCGGCGCCCGAGGTGTGGCATTGGGCGGTCCGCCAGGCCAAGTTCACCGCGGTGACCCTGGCCCGGCAGGACCGCAAGCTCACCCGCACCAGGGCGCGTTCGCTGGGCGCGTGGCACGCGCTGCGCGGGCGCACGGGACGCACCGTTCCGCCCGGCTGAGCACGGCAATCCCGCCAGCCGTAAGCGAATGTCCTGCGCTACGACCGCCGCGGAGGGATGTCGGCGCGTCCTGTGCGGCCGCCGCGCGGCGCGCCGCTCAGGGCAGGCGCCAGTCGATGGGCGAGGCGCCCATCTCCGCGAGCATCTCGTTCGTCTGGCTGAAGGGGCGCGAGCCGAAGAAGCCGCCGCTGGCGGACATCGGGCTCGGGTGCGCGGACTCCACTGCGGGCACCGAACTCCCCAGCAAGGGACGCAGATTGCGGGCGTCGCGGCCCCAGAGGATCGCGGTCATCGGCTTGCCGCGGGCGGCGAGGGCGCGGATGGCCTGCGCGGTGATCGCCTCCCAGCCCTTGTCCCGGTGCGCGCCCGGCTTGCGCGGGGCGGTGGTGAGAGCCTTGTTGAGCAGCAGCACGCCTTGCGTGGTCCACGGCGTCAGGTCGCCGTTGGTGGGCGCCGGCACACCGAGGTCGTTCTGGAGCTCGGTGTAGATGTTGATCAGGCTCGGCGGGAGCGGGCGTACCTCGGGCGCGACCGAGAAGCTGAGCCCGACCGCGTGCCCCGGTGTCGGGTACGGGTCCTGACCCACGATCAGCACCCGTACGTCGTCGAAGGGTTGCTGGAACGCGCGCAGGATGTTGGGGCCCGCGGGGACGTAGCTGCGGCCCGCCGCGATCTCGGCGCGGAGGAAGTCGCCCATCGCCGCGATGTTCTCGGCGACCGGCTCCAGTGCCTTCGCCCAGCCGGCTTCGACGGTCTCGTGTAGGGGTCGTGCTGCCATGGTCGGAAACCCTACCGGCCACTTCCGACACGCTCGGCCGCGGCCTTCTCGTACATCTCGGCGAAGCCCTCGATCATCGTCGGCCGCGTGAAACGGGCCGTCGCCCGCTCGCGCGCGGCGGCGCCCATCGTGGTGCGCAGGTCGTCGTCGGCCACCAACTCGCGTACCGCGTCGGCCAATGCGTCGCGGTCGCCCTTGCGCACGAGGCGTCCGGTGACGCCGTTCTCGACGACGTCGTTGACGCCGCCGACGCCGGTGCCGACGACCGGGAGGCCCGCGCACATCGCCTCGGCGACCGCGATGCCGAACCCCTCGTAGTCCGAGGTGGACAGGAAGATGTCGCCCGCGTCGAAGGCGTGTTGCAGGCGCGGCAGCGGCGGCACCAGGTGGACGCGCTTACCGATGCCCAACTCCTCGATCAGGTCCGGCACTTCCGGATCCTGGTGGCCGACGACCGCGAAGGCGACCGCGGGCCCGGTGTCGCCCAGCAGTTCGAGCACCCGGGCGGCGACGCGCACGAACAGCGGGATGTTCTTCTGCGCCGAGCGGCCGACGCCGACCACCAGGCGCGTGCTGGGCGCGAGTCCGAGCTCGGCACGTACGCGGGCACGGGCCTCCGGGTCGGGGACGTGCGGTTCGACGCCGAGCGGGACGAGCGGGATCGTGGCCCGCGGCACCCCGAGCAGGGCCGCGGTGGCGTCGCGCACGTCCGAGGAGTGCGCGAACGGCCGGAAGCGGGCCCGGGAGATCATGTTCAGCTCGATACGGTTCGTCCACTCGCTGTGCAGGCCGCCGCGCAGCGGCTCGTGCACCTCCATCACCCGGCCCGCCGACGGTACGGCGAGCGCGGCCGGGAGCGCGTGCCGGGCGGTGCCGCTGTGCGCGTGGATGACGTCCGGCCGCAGGCTCCGCACCGCGGCGGCGTACCGCAGCGGGATGCGCACTTCCTCGACCTTGTTCGGAGGACCGGTGTAACCGAGCGGATGCACCGTCACATTCGGCCCCAGCAGGTCGAGTTCGTCCTCGGGCGCGGCGGGGCGCGCGGTGACCGCGTGGCACTCGAAGCGGTCCGGGTCCAGGCCCGCCAGGACCTGCCGACTGACCTGCGGGATCCCGCCGCCGGTGCTGAGCCTCCACACGACGTGGACGACTCTGATGCGACGACCCATACGACGACCCATGCACTGCTCCTCGACGATCCCCCCGGGCCGCACCCCTACGGCCCTTCCCGAGAGGCACGGTAACAAGGCCGGGCGGTCCCCGCCGGAGGGTTCGCCGAACCCGCGCAAAACGAGTTACCCCGTGTCCGCGCGCTCGGCTAGCGTCGGCGCATGAGTTCGCCCGTCACGTACCTCAAGGGGGACGCCACGGCTCCGCAGGGCAAGGGCGTCAAGATCATCGCGCACGTCTGCAACGACGCGGGCGGGTGGGGCAAGGGGTTCGTGCTCGCGGTGTCCCGGCGGTGGAAGGAGCCCGAGGCCGCGTTCCGGCTCTGGTACCGGGGGCGGTCGGGCAACGACTTCGCGTTGGGCGCCGTCCAGTTCGTGCAGGTCGAGCCGTACGTATGGGTGGCCAACATGATCGGCCAGCACGGGACCAGGACGGGCAGCAAGGGACCGCCCGTGCGGTACGAGGCCATCGGCAAGGCACTGGCCCAGGTCGCGGTCCGCGCCGGGGAGCTCGGCGCGTCCGTGCACATGCCGCGTATCGGGTGCGGGCTCGCCGGGGGCCGCTGGGCGCTGGTCGAACCACTGGTCGAGGGCAGTCTCGTCGTCGCGGGGGTCGCGGTCACGGTCTACGACTTCGACTGAGCGACTTCGGCCGAGCGACTTCGACCGGGTGACCGTGGCCGGGCGACTTCGGCGAGGCGACTTCGACCAAGCGCGCACGGGGGGCGTATCCCGCTGGCAGGATGGGGGCCGGCGCCGGGGAGGGGAGTCCCCGGTCTGTGGGGGGAGAGCAGCGCATGCGGGTCGTGATGATCGTCGGATACCCCGGAGTGCCGTGGGAGACCGACTGGGTGAAGTCGGCGGCACACGCCGCCGAGGTTGTCCGGCTGTCGAACACCGACGAGCTGACGTGGCCCCAGGTGGCGGGCGCCCCGTACCTCGCGCAGGACCCGGACGACCCCCGCCACTACCAGATCAAGACGTTCAGCTGGCGGCCGTCGCGGCTGTTCGGCCGCGTCTCGCACGTCATGATGGCCCGGCGCTACCAGCGGGCGGTCCGCTACGTGGCACGCAAGTACGGGCCCGTCGACATCGTGCACGCGCACTTCTACTGGGCGCACTACCTCGTCGCGATGAAGCGCGAACTGGGCATCCCGTACGTCGTCACCGAGCACCACACGTCGTGGCAGGGCCACTGGACCGAGCCCCCGCCCAGCCCGCTGGGCATCAAGCGCGCCCGCGAGCTGTACGCGGAGGCCGCGACCGTCATCACGGTGTGCAAGTCGCTGCTCGACAAGATCAGTTCGTACGGCCTCACCGGCCGCTTCGAGATCATCCACAACCCGGTCGACGCCTCCGGGTTCGCGATGCCCGAGCCGGACGCGCGCGCGGGCCGCGACACCGTCGAGTTCGTCTCGGTCGCCCGCCTGGCCCCGGCCAAGGGCTTCGACGTGCTGCTGGACGCCTTCGCCGCGGCCTCACGCGACGACCCCCGCCTGCGGCTCACCATCGTCGGTGACGGGCGCGAGCGCGTGAAACTGGAGGAGCAGGCCGCACGGCTGCGCATCGCGGACGTGGTCACCTTCGCCGGGCGGCAGCCGCGCACCGAGATCGCGCGGCTCCTGCACACCTCCGACGCGTTCGTGCTGGCGTCGCGCGCCGAGAACCTGACGGTCGCGGTCCTGGAGGCCTGGTGCGCCGGCCTGCCGGTGATCACCACCGACGTGGGCGGCCACAGCGAGGTCATGGAGGCCCACCTCGGGCACCTGGTGCCGTCCGAGGACACCGCGGCCCTCGCGGACGCGCTGCGGGCGGTCGCGGACGCGCCCGAGGCGTACGACCGGCAGCGCATCGCGGTCGAGGCCCGCAAGCGCTTCGCCCCCGAGACCGTCGGCGCCGAGCTGGACCGGATCTACCGCATGGCCGCCGCGGGTGATCGGGCAAGATCGTAGGTGTGCGGGCGTTCCGACCCGCCGGGACGAGCACGACGGGAAGGCGGCACACGTGGACGCCAAGGCATGGGACGAGCGGTACGCGGGCACCGAGCTGGTCTGGTCGGCCGACCCCAACCGCTACGTCGCCGAGCAGACGGGCGACCTGCCGCCGGGCCGTGCGCTCGACCTCGCGGCGGGTGAGGGCCGCAACTCCATCTGGCTCGCGAAGCGCGGCTGGCGCGTCACCGCGGTCGACTTCTCGGCGGCGGCGCTGGCGAAGGCGAAGCTGCTGTCCGACGCCCAGGACGTCGCGGTGGACTGGGTCACCGCGGACCTGCTGACGTGGCGGCCGGAGCCGGGCGCGTACGACCTGGTCCTCGTCGCGTACCTGCACCTGCCCGAGGCGGAGATCGCCGCCGTGCTGGCGAACGCCGCCGCGGCCGTCGCCCCCGGCGGCACCTTCCTGCTGGTCGGCCACGACCTGGACAACCTCGCGCAGGGGGTGGGCGGGCCGCAGGACCCGGCCATCCTGCACACGCCCGACAAGGTGTCCGCGGTGCTGGGGGACGGGCTGCGGGTGGAGCGCGCCGAGCGGGTGCGGCGTCCGGTGACCGTCGAGGGCGAGGAGCGCGAGGCGATCGACACCCTCGTGCGTGCGGTGCGCGCGTAGCCACTGTGCCTGGAGTCGCCGCGCCTGTGGTCAGCGCTTGGCCAGCCGCCACATCGCCAATTCGCCGTCGTGCGCGCGCAGGCGCTCGACCGCCTCCTCCAGGGTGCGGAGTTCGGTGAGTTCGTAGAAGAGGAACAGCGGGGCGAACACGCTCGCGTACCCGAAAGGCCCGTGCGCCGGGGCGACATACGCACCCGCCCCCGCGTCGAGGAAGGCCTCGGCCAGCGCCTCGTGGCCCGTGTCGCACCCGGTGGCGATGACGACGCTCCCGGGGAAGCTCAGGTGCGTGCGTACCTCGGCCGGGCCCAGGTTGCCGTTGAACGGCTGGAACGCCGCCAGTTCCTCGGCGAGTTCGTCCATCAGGATCGCGCCCTCGTCGCCGTGGCAGGCGATGACCACGTACGGCGCCGCCGACCGCTCGCCGCCCAGTGCCGCGACGATGTGGCGGGCCTGGCCGATCGGGAAGTAGTTGACGCGTACGCCGAACGCCTCCAACGCGCCGCGTATCGCCGTCGCGTCGCCGTCGCCGACCGCGAGCAGGTCCACCTCGGTCCACCCGAGCCGGCCGGCCTGGACCTCACGTACCCGGGACGGCCGCTGAGTCGCCAACCACGCGGCTTCCTCCGCACTTGTCATGGCCGACACCCTGCCACCGGGGGCACCCCGGACCACACCGGTTTTCCCCGCCCACGTCCGGATGCCCCCCACTCGGGTGGCGCGTGCCTTGCCGAATCGGCGCGGAAACCCGCCGAACCGGCCTGGGCCGTTCCGCCCGGAACCCACCGCTGCCACGATGGCGCGATGCCCCTGCGCCGCCCCACACCCCTGCCGCATGCGCGCGGCCCCGTGCTCGTCGCCGCGCTCGTCACCGGCGCTCTGGTCGCGGTCTCCGCGTGCTCCGGCGATACCGGTGGCGGTGACGACCAAGTGGCCTCGCGCCCCTCGCGGTTCACGCCCAGCGCGCCGGTCACCGGCCTCGGCACCGTCGGCCTGGACTGCGCCTCGTCGGCCGAGGGCGTCCCCGAACCGCCGGACGGCTACACCCGGGTCCTGGAGGCCGTCGCCGTCGCCGTTCCGGACGGCGGCCGTACGCTGGAACTCGCCCCGGCCGAGGGGTCGGGCGGCCGGCGGTTCGCGAAGCAGGGACTCGTGCTCCGCACGGGCGAAGGCGCCGAGCTGAGCGTGCCCTCCGACGCCGCCGAACGCCCGGCGATCGCCTGGGGGAACATCCTGGAGCCGGTCTCCGTCATCACCGTGGCCCCGTGCCCGGACCGGCCCGAATCGGGGGCCTGGCTGGCGTTCGTCGGCGGCTTCTACGCCGAGCACCCCATGTGCGTCCCGCTGACGATCCGCACCGCCAGTCGCGAGACGACCGTCCACATCCCCCTCGGAATGCCGTGCCCCGGATGAACTCCGTTGCCCAGCAGCCAACGTGCCGGGCCAGTTGCGTTGGGTGAATCCCCTCGGCAGTCCCGGTGACTACACCGGGCGGACCTTGTTGCCGTGCCAGCGGATCCAGTCCCGGCCCCGGCGGAGCGTGACCAGGGACGTGACCGGGCTCAGACGCCCGCACCTGGTCGGGCCGAGGGACATGCGGGCGCGGGCGCCGGGGTACTCCGGGAGCTTCCGGACGTCCGTCAACTCCGCGGCGAGTTCGTACAGTTCGTCGACCGTGAGGCCGTCGGCGGACTCCTCGCCGGCGTCCAGGGTGCGAATCACCTTGCGCAGCACGCCGCGTGCCAGCTTGCGGCGCATGTCGGCGCGAACCGCGTCGCCGTACGCCAGGCTGCCGCCGTCGTTCTCGAGGAACGACTCGTAGCCGTCCCGGAGTTGGAAGAGACGGGCGCGGGCGTCGAAGCTGGAGTGGTGCATGTTGCTGTCGTGCATGCGGTAGTACGCCTGGTCCGCGGCCGGCAGCCAGCCTACCGACCCGCGCCGGGCCAGCCGCAGCCACATCTCCAGGTCGCCGGAGTGCGGCAGCGCCGCGTTGTAGCCGCCGGCGTCGTGGTGGGCGGCGGTCCGCGCCACGACCTCGGGCGACAGGATCAGGTTGCGCCCCGCCCGGAAGACCCCGCGGATCCAGCGGTCGCCCTGCCAGACACGGGACTTGGTGCCGGTACGCGCGACCGGCAGCGGGCGTCCGCTCACGAACTTGACCGGGTTGCCGTACACGAACGTGACGTCCGGGTGCGCCTCCATGACCCCCGTCGCCCGCGCGAGTGCGCCCGGCGTCAGCAGGTCGTCGGCGGACAGCAGCACGCAGTAGTCGCCGTCGGCCCACTCCAACAGGCCCTCGTTGTACGTGGCGATGTGCCCCTTGTTGGCGCGGTGCCGCTCGTACGTGACCCGGGGGTCGCGCGCGAGATCGGCACCGACCTCGGGCGTACCGTCGGTCGAGGCGTCGTCGAGGATCAGCACTCGGACCTCCACGCCCTCCTGGTCGAGCAGGCTCCCGACGTTGGTGGGCAGGTAGCGCGCGTAGTTGTACGACGGCACCACCACGCTCACACTCGGCGGCGTGGCGGGCGCCGTCACCCGGTCGTCCTGCGCGGCCTGTGCGGCCGCCGGCGTCTGCGCGGTCATCAGTTCACCTCTCCGACACGATCCGGTCCGCGGCCCGGCGCGATTGCCGCGACTTCGCGGCCGAGCGCCCCTCCAGCACCAGCCGGGACATCCCGCGGCCGGCCAGCCACGTGGTGTCGTGCCGGTCGACCGCCCCGAAGCGGTACTTGTACTCCTCGGCGCCGCGCAGGAAGTCGAACACCGAGGCGCCCTCGCCGTGCACGGCCGCGACAGTCTCGGCGACCAGCACCGTGCCGAGGCTCAGCCGGGCGTAGGACGGGTCCCAGCCTGTCTGGTAGTAGGAGAACGTGTCGCCCCAGAGGAACCCGTACAACACCCCGACGGGTCCGTCCGGGCCTTCGGCGACCATCGCGCACGGCCCGCGCCCGGGTGCGGCGCGGCCGCTCAGCGCCATGTGGAACGGCTTGCGCGACGCGTCGAAGGTCGTGGCGCGGCCGATCGCGGTCTGCCGCTGCGCGTGCAGGGCCAGCAGCACGTCGAACAACTTGTCGTCGACCGCGCCGGGCGCCGCGAACCGGAAGGTCACGCCCTCGGCGGCCAGCCGACGCCCGTAGTGGCGCAGGTCCTTGCGGAAGCGCGCCGACCCGATGCGGTCCGGATCGGCCGGCATGGTCGGGCACGCGGTGCGCTCGACGAGCCGTGCGCCGGGCGGGATGTACGCCGCACCCGTCGCGGTGTCGAGGTTCGGCAGCAACAACGTGTGCCGCCGGGCCGCGGCGGCGAACCACGCGCGTACGTCGTCGGCGCGGCGCTGCGCGACGGCGAACCCGCAGTGGTCGGCGGCCGCCGCGCCGGCGCCCAGCAACGTCAGGCAGCGCGCCCCTCCGGGCAGTCTCGGGTGCAGCGCCTGACGGGTCAGCAGCAGCGGGACGACCGCCTCGGGCTCGCCGCCCGCGCCGCGCCACACCGCGACCAGCGGGTGCCCGGGACCGCTCGCGCCGATGTGCTCCCACCAGGACAGCACCCAGTCCGGCGTACCGAAGTACGCGACCCCCGTCGCCGCGGCCAGTTCGCGCCAGGCGGGCACGAGTTTCTCCAGCGCGACCGGATCGCGCACCAGTTCGGGCAGCGCGGACGCCGCCTCGACCACCCTCATCCGCGACCCCGCAGTCCGTGTACGGCCGGGTGCAGCCCCGACAGGATGGTCTCGAAGCGGTCCGGCGGCGTGGCCGACGCGATGCGCAGCCGCGACACGCGCAGCGGGTGGTCGGGCAGCCGGGGCCCGAGCCGGTGGTCGAACAGGAACGCCGTGCGGTAGCCCAGCTCGTGCAGCACGCGCTCCGCGCGGACGTCCCAGTTCCCGTTCGGGTACGCGAACGAGCGCGGCGCGCGGCCCAGGATCTTGGTCAGCAGGTCGTGCGCGTCGCCGATCTCGGTGCGGATGTCCGCGTCGTCGCAGCGGTCGAGCAGCGGGTGGGTCAGCGAGTGGTTCTCCACCCGGACCCCGCCCGCATCGAGGGCGCGCACCTCGTCGGCGGTGAGCTGCGCCTGGCGTACCGCCGCCCGGCCGGCGCGCAGCCGCTCCAGCGCCGCGAGCCGTTCGGCCTGCGGCACGGCCTTGAGGTGCCGCAGCCACCCCGCCGAGCCGTTGCGCTCCACGCCCGCACCCTCGGCGACAAGGCGGTCCACCTCGTGCCACCAGAACGGCGTGTCCGTCCCGACGAGCGACGGGATCACGAACGCCACCGCCGGGATCCCGCGTTCGCGCAGCAGCGGGAGCCCGTGCGTGTGGACGCTGCGCTCGCCGTCGTCGAACGTGATCAGCACGGCCCGGCCGGGCAGCGGCCGCCGGTGTTCGATCGCCTGCTCGACCTCGTCGAGCGACACCGGCCGCGCGATGCGCGTCAGCCGGTCCAACTGGCGTGCGAAACCCTCCGGGTCGTCGACACCGTGGTAGCCCAGCACCGCAAGACGCGAGGCGGCCCGGCCGCCGAACCACCACTGTGCCGGCGACCGGCGCATCAGGGTGTCCCCGCCCGTGCGCAGCCCGGAACGCAGGCTTGATCGCAAAGTCTCTCCCCACCAAACTCCCACGGCCGCACCCTCCGGCCTCCCCACACGGCACGGTAACAAGCCTTCTCACACACCGTCAGCCGCTTCCCCGATTGCCACCACCCCGAGGACAGCCTCCGCCATTCCGCACAGCGCCGCAGACGCAGTGGCAACCAACCAATTGACGCCGATCACCGACCCACCCCCACTCGCCTCCACCCCACCCATCCGCCAGCGGCGAACCGACTGGAGGAGGGCTCGTGCGCAGAGCGTCGGAATTATTGGTACGCGAACACGCCCGCCTACCCACTCGGCACCGCACCCCCCCCACCGCCCGGACGGCCACACCCGCTCGCCGCACCAACTCCCCAGGGGGTGCGTCCATCTGAGGCGGGCTCGTGCGTGCGGAGTTGGGCGGGTGGTCGGGCCGTGGTTGTGCGTTCCCCAAGCCGGCCGCGCGGCGGTCGGCCCGGGCGAGTGGTGGCCACCGGCCACGCGGCCGGTGCTTCGTCTCGCGCGGCGGGGGAGGGGCTGTGCGTCTTCTGGCGGTCGTGGGGTTCGCACGGGTCTTGACGGGGCGGCGTGTCGGGGTGGTTGTCTTATTTCTGTACTTTGCGGCTTTAGTGTGGCGATCATGGTTCCGAGGCATGCGCTGCGCGGTGTGGGCGGCGCCGGTAGGCGCGGGGTTCGGCGCTACCGGGTGCGCGCACAGGGTGCGCTGCGGCGTGTGGTGGACCGGGTCCTGCCGCCGCTGCGGGTGCCCGCGCCGCCCGAGGAACCGCCGCCGCCACCCGAGGAGTTGGTGGAGTTCCTGCGGCTCGCGGGGCTCGCCCTGTGCCGGGGCGGCGACGCGACCGGGCGGGTCATCGAGGAGCTCCAGGCGCTGGCTGCGGCCTACGGTGCGGAGCAGGTGCGCTTTTTCGTGCTGCCGACCGGGGTATTCGTCCGGGTCGGAGCCGGCGCCGCGGCGCGGGTGGACTTCGAGCCCGCCTCAGGCGACCCGCTGCGGTTGGACCAGATCGGCGCGCTCTACGCCTTCGTCGACCACGCCAAGAAGAAGCACGTGCCGCCGCTCGAAGGCAGCGAGCGCATCCGCGAGATCCTCGCCGCGCCGCCGCGCTTCGGCGGCTTCACGGCGATCGTCGGGCAGTGCGTCCTCACCGTCGGACTCGGCCTCGCCGTCAACCCGTCGGTCCGCGCCCTGCTCGGCTTCGCCGTCCTCGGCCTGTTCGTCGGCGTCCTGCGCCGACTCGCGCAGCACTTCACCGCCCTCGCGCTCGCCCTCCCGGTAGCCGCCGCGCTGCTGATCTCGCTCGCGGCGTACGAGGTCGGCGGCTCGTGGCTCAAGGAGAACCCCGCCCACCTGATCATCCCGCCGCTCGCCGTCTTCCTCCCCGGTTCCGCCCTCACCATCGGCACGGTCGACCTCGCCACCGGCGCCATGGTCGCCGGCGCCAGCCGCCTCGTGCAGGGGCTCAACATGCTCGTGCTCCTGGCGTTCGGCATCTTCGTCGGCGTCGAACTGGCAAGCGTCCCCGAGCACATCGACCCCGGTACGCCGCTCGGCTGGTGGGCGCCCTGGCTCGGCGTGCTGGTCTTCGGCCTCGGCCACTACCTCGCCTCGCCCGCCCCGCCCGGCTCGTTCCCGTGGCTCATCGTGGTCCTGTACACCGTGTGGGGCGCCCAACTCGCCGCCTCGCAGATCGGCGGGAGCCTCCTCGGCGCGTTCGCCGGCGGCCTCGCGCTGATCCCGCTCTCGCGCTTCGTCGAGGCCCGGCCCGAAGGACCGCCCAGCCAGGTCACCTTCCTGCCCGCCTTCTGGCTGCTCGTCCCCGGGGCCCTCGGCCTGACCGGCGTCTCCGAGCTCGTGCTGACCAACGCGGCAGGCGGTGGCGCGCAGTTCGTGACCGCGCTGCTGACCGTGGTGGCCATCGCCCTGGGAGTGCTGGTCGGCTCCAGCGCGCTGCGTCAGACGGCCGCCGGCCGCGCCGGAATGTGACGCACGGGGCGCGTGGCACGGCCGACGGGCCGACTCGGCGGAGCATTCGCGAATTCCTGGCGAAACCACCCGCATGGCGGCTTGCGTACCCCTAGGCTGATGCGCGGGTGGGCTGTGTCCAGGTGGGGGAGCACTCGGGCGCGGCTCTAGGAGCACGCCCCCGGCACTGCTCACGCCGGGGCTGAGAGACGCTGGGGTCTCATGGTGGGGGCGGTATCAGCCATGCGCCGCGACGGGGCCGTCGGACGCAGGGCATTCAGGGGAACCAGCGCGGCACGGCGTACCAATGCCGGTGCCCGCGCGCGGTCGATGGCGGGCCGTTGAGCGCCCGCGGAGTACTCCTGCGCGCGCAGGACCTCGACGCGGCCTTCGCGGCGGGCTGGGACGACCTCGCGGCGGCCCGGGGCACCCTGGCCGACTGCTTCGACACCCACGTGTGGGCCGGAGCCGTCCTCGCCACACACCCCGAGACGGCCGAACGCGCCCGCATAGCCGCGGTCGTCGACGAAGCCACCGGACGCCCGCAGTCCCTCCTCGCCCTCCAGGACCACGGCGGCGGCCGCTACACGACCTTCGCCCCCGACCGGCCCCGCTCGCGCGTCGTCAGCGAACAGGCCGACCTCACGCCGCTCGCCGAGCAGTTGGCCCGAAGCGGCGTACGCGACCTGCGGCTGCGCCGACTGCCCAGCCGCGACGCGGCCACCCACCGCCTGCTCGGCGCACTGCGCCGCACCGGCTACCACGTGCACGCCCGCGAGCGCTCGCACGACATGCTCGCCGGCGTCGAGGACGGCTGGGACGGCCACCGCGCCCGCTTCAAGTCCTTCCACACGCACTGCGGCCGCGTCGAACGCAAGATCCGCAAGCAGGGCGACATCGCGTTCGACGCCTACCTCGAAACCCACGACGCCGACACCGGCTTCGCGGTCTACGCGGACCTCTTCCCGCGCAGTTGGAAGGGGCCGCTCACCGAACGCATCCGCGCCGAGCGCCTCGACTTCGTGCGTCGCGCCGCCGCCCGCGGATGGCTCCGCCTGTACGTGCTGCGCGTCGGCGACCGCCCCGCCGCCACCTACCTGTGGTTCCGGGTCGGCTCCGTCGCCCTGTGGCACTCCACCGCGTACGACGAGGAACTCGCCCCGCTCGGCGTCGGCAACCTCGCCATGTGGCGGGCCCACCAGCACATCCTCACCGAGGACGCCGCCGCCCCGCCCGCGCTCGTCGACCTGCTGCCCACCACCACCGTCCAGAAGAACCGCCTGGCACCCGAGCGCCCGCCGCTGCTCGACGTCGAGGCGGTACGCGAACGTCCTTTCGCCTCCGCCGTCCTGCCCGTCCGCGCCCTGGCCCGCACCGCGCGCGCCGCGGCCGTCGGACGCCTGCGGGCCCGCGCGCGAGGCCGTACCACCGCACCGACTTCACCAGGGGGCACCACGGCATGACCAGGCGTATGACCAGGCTCAGCGGCGACCAGGTCCGCACAGGAGTCAAACACGGCCTCGCCCGGTGCGCCGGACGCCGGCCCGCGCCCGGCGCGACCGTGCTGATCTACCACCGCATCGGCGGCGGCACACGAGACGAACTCGACCTGCCCGCCGACCGGTTCGCCCGACAGCTCGACATGCTCGGCGCGCTGCCGACCGGCACGGTGGTGTCCCTGGACACCGCACTCGACCGGCTCGACGCCGCCGACCGCACCCCGTCCGTCGTCCTCACCTTCGACGACGGCTTCGCGGACGTGCACGCCAACGCCTGGCCCCTGCTCCGCGACCGCGGACTGCCCTTCACCCTCTACCTCGCCAGCGGCATGGTCGGCGGCACCATGCACTGGGAGGGCTCGACCGGCACCAGCTCCGGCGCGCCCGCCCTCACCTGGGACCAACTCGCCGAAATGCAGGACAGCGGGCTGCTCACCATCGGCAACCACACCCGCAGCCACGCCCGGCCCGAGGCCCTCACCGAGGACGAACTCGACGCCGCCTCGGACGACATCGACAAGAACCTGGGCGTACGGCCCGACCACTTCGCGTACACCTGGGGGGTCCCGGTACCCGCCATGGAGCACGCGCTGCGCTGCCGCTTCCGCAGCGCCGCCACCGGCACGCTCGGGCGCAACCTCCCCGGCACCGACCCGGTACGCCTCAACCGCGTACCGGTCCGGCGCACCGACCCCACCGCGTTCTTCGGCGCCAAGCTCACCGGAAACCTCGGTCCCGAACGTGCGTACGCCGGGGTCGTACGCCTCGGCAAGAAAGCGGGAGCCCGTGCCTGAGCATCGGCCTCGACCGTCGGACCCCCGACTGCCCGACGGCCTCACCGTCCCCGTCGGACCCGGCGGCAGACCCCTGCGGGTCGCCCACCTCACGACGGTCGACATGAGCCTGGCGCTGCTGCTGCGCACCGAACTCGAAGTGGACGTCGCCGCCGGCTTCGAGGTGTTCGGGCTCAGCGCCCCCGGCGAGTACGTGCCCGGCATCGAGGAACTCGGCGTCACCCACGTCCCGCTGCACGCACTCACCCGATCGTGGGACCTCGCCCGCGACGCCGCGGCCGCCCGCGAGCTCACCGCCACACTGCGCGCGTTGCGCCTGGACGTCCTGCACACGCACAACCCCAAGACCGGAGTGCTGGGCCGGATACTCGGCCGCGCGGCCGGTGTGCCCGTCGTCGTGAACACGTGTCACGGGCTCTGGATCAAGCCGGGCGACCCGTGGCCGCGCCGCGCGTTCGTGCTGGGCGCGGAATCGGCGGCCGCCCTCGCGTCGCACGCCGAGCTGTACCAGAACGCCACGGACCACAAGACCCTCGCCCGAGCGGTCCCGGCCTGGCGTTCCCGCGTCGTCGGCAACGGCACCGACCTCGGCCGCTTCCGCCCCGACGCCGCGGCACGCCGCCGCATCCGCGCGGAACTCGGCGTCGGCGACGACGAACTGCTCGTCGGCGGAGTCGGCCGACGCGTCGCCGAGAAGGGCATCGCCGAGTACGAGTCCGCCGCACGCACCCTCGCCGGCAAGGCCCGCTTCGTGTGGATCGGCCCCGAGGACCCCGACAAGCCGGACGCGTTCCCCGCCGACGGCCGCTCCGGCGTCGACCACCTCGGCGGACGCTCCGACATGCCCGACGTGTACGCCGCACTCGACGTGTTCGTCCTGCCCTCCTACCGCGAGGGCTTCTCGCGCTCCGCCATGGAGGCCGCGGCCAGCGGCGTGCCCATGGTCCTCAGCGACATCCGCGGCTGCCGGGAGATCGGCACACACGGCGAGCACCTGCTCCTCGTCCCGCCCGGCGACGACGTCGCACTGGCCGCGGCCATCGCCCGCATGCTCACCGAACCCGAGCTGCGCACCCGACTCGCCGCCGCCGGACGCGAGCGCGCACTCGCCGAGTTCGACCAGCGCCGCGTCGCCGGGGTGTCCATCGACACCTACCGGGCCGTCGCACGCCGAAAGAAACTCGGCTGGGGCGTCCGCCCCGCCGACGCAGCACGCCAACGCCACAGGGGAGAGGGCCGGGCATGATGCGGAGACTGTTCGACATCGCGACCGCCGCGCTGACGCTGCTGCTGCTCGGCCCGGCGATCATCGTGATCGCCGTTCTCATCCGCACCACCATGGGCGGCCCGGTGCTGTTCCGGCAGACCCGCAGCGGCCTGCACGGACGCGACTTCCGGATCCTCAAGTTCCGCACGATGCGCCACCCGCGGTACCCCGACGAGCCCGACCAGGACCGCATCAGCCGCATCGGACACATCCTGCGCCTCACGAGCATGGACGAACTCCCGCAGCTGATCAACGTGCTGCTCGGCGACATGTCGGTGATCGGGCCCCGCCCGACGCTGCCCGACCAGGTCGCGCACTACACGCCGCGCCAACGCGGGCGCCTCGACGTACGCCCCGGCCTGACCGGCTGGGCCCAGGTCCAGGGCCGCAACGCCCTCAGCTGGCCCGCGCGCATCGAGTACGACCTCTACTACGTCCGCAACCACGGCTTCCGGCTCGACACCCGGATCCTGCTGCGCACCGTCGTGGTCCTGCTCAGGCCGCAGGGCATCACCGGCGCCAACGGCGTCAACCCCGGGTTCCCCGCGGCGCACAAGCCGCCGGTCGCCGCGGCGCCGGCGACCGCCGCGCCCGGCCGGGGGCCGTGGACGGTGCCCTACAACGCCACCGCGACCACCCCGATGGACGCCGTCCCCGCGGAGGAAGCCTCCTGAGAGGGGGCTTCCTTCCCGCACCGAAAGGCGCGCGGCCTCAGCGGTACCAGGACCGCAACTGCTGGTCCGGGGCCGCCGTCGCGACGCCCAGCACCACCCCCACCGCGGCCAGCACCACCGGGAACTCCGCGACGTAGTCGATCGACGCGTGCAGCGCGAATGCCGTCAGCGAGGCCGCCCCGACCGCCACGACGGCCGGATCCTGCCGGGAGCGCCACAGCCGCACGTACGCCCACGCCACCAGCGCGACCAGGCACAGCAGCCCCGGCACCCCCTGCTCGGCGGCCTGCCGCAGCCACTGCGAATGCGCCGACTTGGTGTCGCTGTCCGCCCGCGCCGTCGGGCTCTGCGCGAGGAACGTCCCCGGCCCCGAGCCGCGCCACGGATTCTCCCGGGTCAGCTCCATCGCGTCGTGCCACACGTCGATCCGCCGCTCGGTGAGCCCCGATTCGGCCGTGCCGCGCACGCCGGACGCCCCCGACACCCGGTCGCCGCCCAGGTACACCGTGCCTGCCGCGACGACCACGACACACAGCGCACCGACGGCCACGAACGAACCGCGCCGCCGCGCCGACAACGCGGTCAACCCGATCACCAGGATCACCAGCGCGCCGAACACCGCCGCCAGCGAGCGCGTCGCGAAGGCGCCCAGTACCAACAGACCTGCCAGCAGGTGCATTTCGCCGCGCCGCCGGTCACTGGTCGCGGCCAGCGCGGCGAGGCACGCCGCCCCGACCGCCTGGGCCACCAGCGCGCCGTTGGCGTTGCCGTAGCCGAGCGGGGCCGCGAGGGTCTCGCCGGCCAGCGCGTCCGGCGACAGGAGCAGCAGCACCGCCACCGCGCCCGCGAGCGCCGCGCAGACGCCGAACGCCGACTGCGCCCCGGCCACGCGTCCCGCGACGTACGCCGCCGAGATCGTCAGCAGCCCGAGCAGGAACCCCTCCGGGCTCGCCGGACGCCCGGCGGCGGCGAGCAGCCCCCAAACGGCCGCGGCGGCGACGAGGATCACGCCCAGCAAGTCCAGCCGGGTGACGTTCCCCCGGTCGATCCGCCCGGTCACGCCGAGCGAACGCCGCACGGCCCGCGACCTCTTCAGCCGCCGCCACGCACGCGCCGCACGGGAGCTCCCGATGCGCTTCGGGATCATCGCGCTGCCTTTCGGGATCATCGGCCGCACCGCGACGGTGTGTTCCGCGACGAGTTCCGCGGTGTGTCCCGCAGGGTGTTCCGAGGTCGGGTCTGCGAACCCCCGCCGCACGGCAGGATGGGCGCATGTCCTTCTTCATCGCCGGGGCGGGCGGCGTCGGCCGCGAAGCCCTCGACGCCGCGATCGCCGCCGGAGTGGCCGTCGACGCGTTCCTCGACGACACGCTCGCCGGCGGCAAGGTCCGCGGCCTGCCGGTCCTGCGGCCCGCCGAGGCCGAACCGGGCGGCACGTACCTGATCGGCATCGCCGCCCCCGCCGCCCGCGCACGCCTGGCCGAACTCCTCGACGGACTCGGCCTGACCGCCGCGACGCTCGTCCACCCGCGCGCGGTCATCGCCCCCGAGACGCGCATCGCGGACGGCTGCCTCGTGCTGGCCAACGCACACGTGTCGAGCAGCATCACCGTCGGCCCGCACGCGCAGGTCCACTACAACGCCACGGTCGGCCACGACGCCGTGCTCGACACGCGCGTGACGGTCTACCCGGGTGCCAACATCTCCGGCAACGTGCGCCTGTGCGCCGACGCGACCGTGGGCAGCAACGCCGTGGTCCTGCAAGGGCTCACCGTCGGCGAAGGCGCCTTCGTGGGCGCGGGCGCGGTCGTCACCCGCGACGTGCCCCCGGGCCAGGTCGTCGTCGGATCGCCCGCCCGGCCGCTGCCGCCGCGCGACAGCTGAGCCGTACCGCGCCGCCCCCATGTCCCCGACAGCGGGCCGGACGCCCGTCCGGCCCGGTCCGCGCCCCCGCGCTTCGGACACCGGTCATCCCCGGGTCGGCACCGCGACCCGGGACCGGAACCACGCGACCGTCTCCGCGAGCCCCTGGCGCAGGTCGACGGGCCGCGCGTCCGGGAACAGCCGGCCCAGCTCCGAGCTGTCCGCCTGCGAGTCGCGGACGTCCCCCGCCCGCGGTTCGACGTGCGCCACGTCGAGCGGCTCGCCCAGCACGTCGCCGAGCAGCGCGATGAGCGAGTTGAGCGAGGTGCGGGTGCCGAAGGCCAGGTTGACCGGGCCGTCGTGGGTCACCCGGCGTACGACCGCGTCGGTCAGCACCCCGCAGACACTGCCGATGTTGGTGAAGTCGCGGGTCTGCTCGCCGTCGCCGTGCACGGTCAGCGGGCGCCCGGACAGCGCGGCGTCGATGAAGCGCGGGATCACCGCGGCATACGCGTGGTCGGCGGGCTGCAACGGCCCGAACACGTTGAAGAAGCGGAACGGCAGCACCGGCAGCCCATAGCAGTGCCCGTACGCGAGCACGTACGACTCGGTCGCCAACTTGCTGACCGCGTAAGGGCTCAGCGGCATCGTGCGCAGATCCTCGCGCTTGGGCAGCACCGGGTTCCCGCCGTACACCGACGACGACGAAGCCGCGATCACGTGCGCCCCGCCCGCCCGCCGCGCGGCCTCCAGGACCATCAGGGTCCCGGTCGCGTTGGCGTGGTGGCTGGCGAGCGGCGCCTCGATCGACCGCGGCACCGACGGCAGCGCGCCCAGGTGCACCACGGCGCCCGCTCCGGCGCACGCCTTGTCCATCAACTCCTCGTCCAGGAACGTCCCGTGGTGGAAGTCCACGGCGACGCCCGCGAGGTTGTCCAGTGATCCGGTGGACAGGTCGTCGACCACCGCCACCTCGTCGACCTCGGACCGGGCGAGCAGCGCCCGCGCCAGATTCGACCCGATGAAACCGGCACCGCCGGTCACGACGACCTTCATGAGCCCCCCACTGCTTCGGCTGCATATCGGCTGCATATCGGCTGCATGTCAGCTGAATACCGACATCAGCTGTTATCGACGGCACCTCGGCGCGCGTGCGGCGGCAAAGGCGAATGCCGGACTGGCCCCAGAGCCCCCTCAAACGGCCCGGTCCGGTGGAGGCATGCTACCCAGCGGTCGCGCCCGGCGGGGCAACCGTTTCGAAGTGCCCACATCAGCGATGTTCTTGCGCAACACTGTGCGCAGGCAACTGCCGGCGACGCTCACCCCCGTCGGAATCGGACCCGTGGGGGACGTCGGCAGGCGGCCCGGCCGGCTGCTCTGGGGAGAGGGCCCGACCGGGTCCTAGGGGTAGGGGTCGCCATCATGCATTCCGCGGCATTTCGCCGTCCTGGTTTCCGCGAACTTCGGGGCAGACTTCGGCCGCGGTGGCGGGGGCGCACCGTTTCGCCGGTCTATCTCGTGCTGTTCGCGCTGCTCGGCGCGATGGCCATCGTGCTGCCCACCGCCGGCCGCGCCAGCGCCGGGCCGTGCGACGCACCGGTCGTCAACCCGATCGTCTGCGAGAACAGCAAGGCGGGCACCGCCCGCAGCACCTGGGACGTCACCGGCTCGGGCAGCAGCTCGATCCAGGGCTTCGCGACCGAGATCAGCGTCAACGTCGGCCAGACGGTCCGGTTCAAGGTCAAGACCCCGGCCACGGGGTACCGCCTCGACATCTACCGGCTCGGCTACTACGGCGGCAACGGCGCCCGCAAGATCACCCAGGTCAATCCGTCGGCACCGCTGCCGCAGAACCAGCCGGGCTGCAACTCCGACGACGCCAACACCGGCCTGATCGACTGCTCCAACTGGGCCGAGTCCGCGTCGTGGACGGTTCCGGCGGGGTCGGTCTCCGGCTACTACCTGGCCAAGCTGGTACGCACCGACGGCACGACCGGGTCGAGCCACATCGCCTTCGTCGTGCGCGACGACGCGTCGACGTCGAAGCTGTTCATGCAGGCGTCGGACACCACCTGGCAGGCGTACAACGAGTACGGCGGCAACAGCCTCTACGAGGGCCAGCCGGTCGGCCGCGCGTACAAGGTCAGCTACAACAGGCCGTTCACCACGCGCGGGGACAACCCCGAAGACTGGCTGTTCAACGCCGAGTACCCGATGATCCGCTTCCTGGAGCGCAACGGCTACGACGTCAGCTACACCACCAACGCCGACACCGCCCGGCGCGGCCAACTGATCCAGAACCACAAGGTGTTCCTGTCCGTCGGCCACGACGAATACTGGTCGGCCGAGCAGCGCACCAACGTCGAGGCGGCCCGGGACGCGGGCGTGAACCTGGCGTTCTTCTCCGGCAACGAGCTGTTCTGGAAGACCCGCTGGGAGAACGGCGGCATGAACGGCGAGGGTGCGGCGTACCGCACGGTCGTCTCCTACAAGGAGACCCTCGACGACGACAAGACCGACCCCGCGGGCCCGAACATGTGGACGGGCACATGGCGCGACCCGCGCTTCTCGCCGCCCGCGGACGGCGGCAAGCCGGAGAACTCGCTGACCGGGCAGCAGTTCAAGGCCAACTGCTGCACCACGAACATGACGGTCAACAGCGCCGACGGCAAGATGCGGTTCTGGCGAAACACGCGCGCCGCGACCCTCGCCGCCGGCACCGAGACCACGCTCGGCAGCGGCCTGCTCGGCTACGAGTGGGACGTCGACACCGAGAACAGCGTGCGCCCGGCCAACATGATCCGGCTGTCCGCGACCACCGAGTCCGGCGACATGTTGCAGGACTACGGCTCGTCGTACGCCGACGGCACCGCGACCCACCACCTGACGCTGTACCGCGCGCCCAGCGGCGCGCTGGTCTTCGGCGCGGGCACCATCCAGTGGTCGTGGGGCCTCGACAACACCCGTACCAGCGGCACCGGAAGCGTGGACACCGCGGTCCAGCAGGCCACGCTCAACCTGTTCGCCGACATGGGCGTGCTGCCCGGCAGCCTGATGGCCGGCATGACCGCACCGGTCACGTCGACCGACACCACACCGCCGACCTCGCAGATCACCGCGCCGGTCGCGGGCCAGAACATCGCGGTCAACCAGGCCACCACCATCACCGGCACCGCGGTCGACAGCGGCGGCGGCCGGGTGGGCGGCGTCGAGGTCTCCACCGACAACGGCGCCACCTGGCGCCCGGCGACGACCGGGCGCGAGTCGTGGACGTACAGCTTCACCCCGACCGCCACCGGCCCGATCACCATCAAGAGCCGGGCCACCGACGACAGCGTGCGCAGCGAGACGCCCGGCGCCGGGGTCGACGTCGTCGTGGGCAGCGGCGGTCCGCCGCCCGTCGTGAACTGCCCGTGCACCATCTGGCCCGAAGGCACGGTGCCGAGTTCGGGCGCGGACAACTACTCCGACCCCGTCGAACTGGGCGTCAAGTTCAAGCCCGACCGGGACGGCTACATCGCCGGCGTCCGCTACTACAAGTTCGCGGAGAACACCGGGACGCACGTCGGGCACCTGTGGAACGCGTCGGGTACCCAGCTGGCCGAGGCCACGTTCACGAACGAGACCGCGAGCGGCTGGCAGCAGGTCATGTTCTCCGCGCCGGTCCCGGTGACCGCGAACACGACCTACGTCGCGTCCTACTTCGCACCGAACGGCCGCTACGCGGCGGACGAGAACTACTTCGCCGCGCAGTTCTCCCGGGCCCCGCTGACCGCTCCGGCCAGCGGCACGTCCGGCGGCAACGGGGTCTACCGCGAGGACGGCGGATTCCCGAACGCCACCTGGAACGCCGCCAACTACTGGGTGGACGTGGTCTTCACGACCTCGTCGACCCCGCCGCCGGTCGGCCCCGCGGTGACCGGCAAGACCCCGGCGGACGGCGCCGCGAACGTGGCGGTCGGCACCAACGCGACCGCGACCTTCGACAAGGACGTGCAGCCCGCGACCATCGCGTGGCAGCTCAAGAAGCCGGACAACTCCACGGTTTCGGGCGCCGCTTCGTACAACGCGGGGACGCGTACCGCCACCTTCGACCCGGGGGCCGACCTGCTGCCGGGCACCGTCTACACCGCCACCCTCAGCGGCGCCAAGGACACCGGCGGCGTCGCGATGAACCCGGTGACCTGGTCGTTCACCACGGCCGGGACGACCCCGCCGCCGACCTGCGCGCCGTGCACCATCTGGCCCACGGGCACGGTGCCGGGCACGCCGTCCGACCCCGAGTCCATACCGATCGAGGTCGGCGTCAAATTCACCACGACCGTCAACGGCTCGATCACCGGAGTGCGGTTCTACAAGGGCACCGGCAACACCGGTACGCACGTCGCGCACCTGTGGTCGGCGTCCGGAACGCTCCTGGCGACCAAGACCTTCACGGGTGAGACCGCCACCGGCTGGCAGCAGGTCACGTTCGACACGCCGGTCCCGGTGACCGCCGGCACGACCTACGTAGCGTCGTACTACGCCCCGGTGGGCAGGTACGCCGCCGACCAGGACGGCCTCGTGCAGCAGGCCGGCACCGGCCCCGTCAAGGCACTCGCCTCCGGCCCGTCCGGCGGCAACGGCGTCTACCGGCAGGGCGCGGGCGGGGGCTTCCCGACCGACTCCTGGAGCGCCAGCAACTACTGGGTGGACGTGACGTTCACGACGGGCTGACCCACCGGTCGGCCCACCAGAGCAGCACGTCCTCGGGCGGGGCGCCGCATCGGCGCCCCGCCGCCCGTATCGAACTTCCACATAGGAGTACCGACGATGGCACGCCGCCACGCGCCGCCGCGTTCCCGAGCACTCAGACCCCGCCGAGCCTTCGGGCCCTTCCGCTCACGCCGGAAGAAGGCGGCCGCCCTCTCCAGCGTCACGACCGCCCTCGCGGCGGTCGCGGCTCTGCTGTTCACGCTCTTCTCACCGCTGTCCGCACAGGCGGCGCCCTGCAACCCGTGCTCTCTATTCGGGACCACGAACCCGGGCATCGGGCCGGACAGCGAGGCCATCTCCGTCGAACTCGGCGTGCGGTTCACGCCCAAGGCCAACGGCCGGGTGCTGGGCGTCAAGTTCTGGAAGGACCCCGCCAACACCGGTGTGCACAAGGGCTACCTGTGGAACACCACCACGGGCACCGCGACGCAGGTGACGTTCGCCAACGAGACCGCGTCCGGGTGGCAGACCCAGATGTTCGCGGCTCCGGTCGACGTGACGGCGGGGACGACGTACATCGCGTCCTACCTCGCCCCCAACGGGCGCTACACGGCGACCACCGGCTTCTTCAACCAGGCCTTCGACAGCGAGCAGCTGACCGCGCCCGCGAGCGGGGGCGGCCAGGGCAACGGCGTGTACCAGGCCGGCGCCGGCGGCACGGTCATGCCGAACAACTCGTGGAACGCCAGCAACTACTGGGTCGACCCGGTGTTCGAGCCCGGCGTCGACACGACCGCGCCGACGGTGACCACGACGTCGCCCGTCAACAGCGCGACGGCCGTAGCCGTCAACTCCCCGCTGAGCGCGACCTTCAGCGAGGCCGTGCAGCCCGCGACGATCGCGTGGGAGCTCAAGAGGCCCGACAACTCGACGGTGGCGGGCGCGGGGACGTATGACGCCGCGACGATGACGGCGACCTTCACGCCGAGTGCCAACCTGGCCGTGTCGACCACCTACACGGCCACGGTCACCGGGGCGAAGGACACCGCCGGCAACACCATGGCACCCAAGACGTGGTCGTTCACGACCGCGGCCACGCCGCCCTCGACGTCGACGTTCAGCATCTTCACCGGCAGCGAGACGGTGAACACGCCGAACAGCGACAACTCGCCCAACGAGCTGGGCGTACGCTTCCACACCACGGCGAACGGCTTCATCAAGGCCATCAAGTTCTACAAGAGCTCGGCCAACACCGGGCCGTTCACGGTCAGCCTGTGGAACACGGCGGGCGCGCGCATCGCGGGCGTCGACAACGTCACCAACCTGAGCGGGCAGGGCTGGAAGACCGTCAACCTGGCCAACCCCGTTGCGGTGACCGCCAATACGACGTACATCGCCTCGTACCACACGATGAGCGGCAACTACGCCTACGCCAACGGCTTCTTCTCCGGGCAGTCGGCGGGCAACGCCAAGATCGTGGCGCCGGCCAGCGTGGGCGGCGCACCGAACGGCGTCTACAAGTACTCCAGCGGCACGACGTTCCCGACCGACAGCTACCAGAACAGCAACTACTGGGTCGACGTCCTGTTCGACACCGACGGCACCGACACCGTCGCACCCGTCCTCGCGAACCGGAACCCGCTGCCCAACGACACCGGCGTGCCGATCGCCATCCAGCCCGAGGTGGACTTCAGCGAGGCGGTCAAGCCCGCGACGATCACCTTCACCCTCAAGCAGGGCGCGACCACCGTGCCCGCCACGCTGGAGCTGGACGACCCGGCGCAGCCCACGCAGGTGCTGCTGAAGCCGAGCGCGCCGCTCGCGTACTCGACGCAGTACACCCTGACGCTCGGCAACTTCCAGGACCTGGCCGGGAACAACGGCACCGGCGCCACGTGGAACTTCACCACGGGGGCCGCGCCGCCGCCCGCGCCGTGCTCGTCGCCGAACGCCGGGCCGATCCTGGTCGTGACGTCGAACGCCAACCCGTACGCCTGCTACTACAGCGAGATCCTGCGCGCCGAAGGCCTGAACTCCTTCACGACGCTGGACATCGGCGCGGTCAACGCGACCGAGCTCAACAAGTACACGACGGTCGTCCTCGGCGACCTCGACCCGAGCCCGGCCCTGATCAGCGCCCTGACCACCTGGGTGAACAACGGCGGCAACCTGGTCACGATGCGGCCGCGCGCCACGCTGTCCGCGCTCACCGGACTCGACTCCAGCGCGGGTGTGCTGAGCGACCAGTACCTCAAGGTGCAGGACACCACCGGCCCCGGTGCGGGCATCTACGCGGACCGGGCCATCCAGTACCACGGCAACGCCGACCAGTGGACGCCCGCGCCCGGCACCACGGTGATCGCGGAGCTCTTCCGGCGTACCGGGGCCGCCGAGCCCACCGGCGTCGGCAAGCCGGCCGTCACCCAGCGGACCGTGGGCAGCGGCACCGTCACGGCGTTCGCCTTCGACCTGGCCAAGTCCGTGGTGATGACCCGTCAGGGCAACCCGGCGCAGTCCAACAAGGAGAACGACACCCTCACCGACAACCTGCGCTCCACCGACATGTTCTACCGGGACTGGATCGACCTGAACCGGGTCGAGGTGCCGCAGGCCGACGAGCAGCAGCGGCTGCTCGCCAACGTCATCGAGAAGGTCAACCGCGACAAGGCACCCGTGCCGCGCTTCTGGTACTTCCCCGGGAAGGCCGGATCCGCGACACCCGACCTGCACCCGGCGGTACTGGTGTCGACCGGTGACCACCACAACACCCCGCAGTTTGGCATCACCGACCGCGTCAGCAAGTACAACGCCAACAGCGACCCGGCGTGTGCGGGCGCCCTCACGCAGGCCGACTGGGTGAAGAACTGGCGCTGCATGCGCGGCAGCTTCTACATCTGGGACGCGAACGGCGAGGCGTCCTCCGCCACCGTCAACGACTGGCGTACACAGGGCTACGAAGTCGCCCGCCACGTCTCGCAGAACGGCCACTGCATCGGGGTCAACCCGAACACCCCGCAGCCGGCCATCCAGTCGACGCTCACCAACGCGTTCACCGCGAGCCTCGGCGACTTCCAGAGCAAGTACGGATACTCGCCGACCACCAGCCGGACCCACTGCATGACGTGGCCCGACTACAGCACCAACGCCACGGTCGAACTGGCCAACGGCGTACGGATGGACACCAACTACTACTACCTGCCGGACGTGTGGTCGAACTCGTACGGCTCGCCGCTCATGAAGAACGCGCCGGGCTACTACACCGGTTCGGGCATGCCGATGCGGTTCACGGACCCCAACGGCACGATGATCGACGTGTACCAGGCGGCGACGCAGCTGCACGACGAGTTCTGCCAGACGTACCCGACGCAGTTCAACACGATGGTCGACCGCGCCCAGGGCAGCCAGGGCTTCTACGCGGCCATCACGCTCAACAACCACCTCGACAACAGGCTCGCCAACACGACCGGCACCTGTGCCGCGGTGGACCAGATCACCATCCAGGACGCCGTCATCGCCGCGGCCAAGGCCAAGGGCGTCCCGGTCGTCTCGGCGAAGCAGCTGCTGGAGTGGACGGACGGCCGCAACCAGTCGTCCATCACCGGGCTGACCCGCACCGGCAACAACGTCACCTTCACGGTCAACGCGAACGCGGCGGCGGCCAACCTGATGACGATGATCCCGACCGCGGGCCCGTCCGGCCAGACGCTCACCGGGCTCACGCGCGGCGGCGTGCCGGTGCCGTTCTCCGAGAAGACCGTGAAGGGCATCGAGTACGCGGTCTTCAACGGCGTCTCCGGTGCCTACACCGCCACCTACGCCGCGGCTCTCGCCGCACCGCAGGTGCAGACCCTCGCGGTCGACGCGCAGAAGGACGGCACCGCCGACGTCTCGTGGACGACGGATACGCCGTCGACGACGCAGCTCGCGATCGGCGAGAAGGCCGACGCCCTCGCGCCGGCCAAGAGCGTCGCGGAGAGCGCCGGCGAGCACCGCGTCGAGGTCGGTGCGCTGAAGCCCGACACGACGTACTACTACCGCGTCACCTCGGTCGACGCGGCGGGACGCGCGACGGTCACACCGGACCCGTCGCAGAAGCCGCTCCAGTTCAAGACGCCCAAGGCGGACAAGAAGGCCCCGAAGATCACCGACCAGAGCGTGGTCCCGTGGCCGGACGGCACCGCGGTGGTGACGTGGAAGACGGACGAGCCGTCGACGACCAAGGTCGTCGTGGGGCAGGGGACCGCGCAGATGCGGGTCGCGGCGGACGACCAGGAGCCGGTGACCACGCACAAGGCGGTGATCACGGGGCTGGTGCCCGGGCAGTCGTACGCCTTCCAGCTCGTGTCGAAGGACGACGCGGGCAACGAGACGAACTGGTCGGGCAAGAAGGCCGGAACGGCGCGGTTCGACATGCCGAAGTACGGCGTGGCCGAGCACACCGGGCCGACCTTCGCGACGGGCACCCGTACCGGGGGAGCCGTCGTCGACGAGACCGCGGGCGTCCTGACCCTCGGCAGCCAGGCCGAGCAGGACTTCGCGGACGGCACCGGAAGCGGTCCGTGGGGCCAGGTGCCCATCGCCCCGGGCGGCAACACCACCGTGGACGACGGGGCCCTGACCCTGGACGGCACGGCGGCGGGCGTCGGCCTGGCCCCGTCCTCGGGACGGCGCCTGGACTTCCAGGCGGTCTTCGACGGCCCGGCATCGCAGGTCGCAGGCTGGGGTGACCCGGTCAACGGCCCGGCGGCGGTCTTCGAATGGCGGTCCGACGGTCTGCACGCGCTGACGGTCGGCGTCGGCGGGCGCGACCGGACCGACAAGAAGATCGACGGCGACTGGGGCGGCGCGCCGCACAGCTACACGATCGAGCGGGACGGGAAGGGCTTCCGCTTCTCGATCGACGGCACGAAGGTCGCCGACAGCAGGGCCCAGCTCCCGGCCATGACACCGGCGGCGCGGGACACCCTCACCGACCGGATCCCGCTGCGGATCAAGCAGGTGAAGGACGGCGACAAGCAGACCGCCGGCGGCTACACGTCCCAGGTCCTGGACGCGACGCAGATGGTCAACTGGCTCCAGGCCACCTGGCAGGCGGACCTGCCGCAGGGCACGTCGCTCAAGGTCTCGGTGCGCACCGGCAGCAAGCTGGTGCCGGACGACACCTGGACGCAGTGGCGTGACCTGGGCGCCTCCGGCAGCACGCTGGGCGGCGGCTCGCGGTTCCTGCAATACAAGGTGGAACTCGTCGGCAACGGTGCCGTGGCACCGACGCTGTACGGGATCGCCTTCACGCACGACGGGCAGCCCTCGCTGCAGCCCGCCGAGGCGGAGCACATCGGCGAGGTCCCGGAGACGGCGAAGAAGCCGTAGGGAGCGTGCCGTCGGGGTGCCGAACCAGGCACCCCGACGGCCGCCGCGAGCGGTCGCCGAGTGATCGTTCGGGCCCGTCCGGAGGGGCGGGCCCAGGCGATTTTGTGTTGCGGCGCGGGGCATGTAATGTTCTCGGAGTCGGAAGCGACCGACACAAAAATCCTGAGAAACACAGCAGGAAACGCAACGCCCGGAGAGACCGGTGAAAGGGTCTCAAAGGAAGCGTCCGTTCCTTGAGAACTCAACAGCGTGCCAAAAGTCAACGCCAAATAACAACCCCGGCGTTCACTGTCCGGTCCATCATTCGGTGGGTCGGGGGTGTTCGTAGGGATTCCTTTGGTACAAAATCCTCCGGCTCTGTCAGCGCCGGGGGTCACAGACAGGACGCATGCGCCGGTCGGATCATTCCTCCGACGGAGCGCGGCTCCTCCTTGTGTTGACCGGATTACCGGTAGACATCTATGGAGAGTTTGATCCTGGCTCAGGACGAACGCTGGCGGCGTGCTTAACACATGCAAGTCGAGCGGTGAAGCCCTTCGGGGTGGATCAGCGGCGAACGGGTGAGTAACACGTGGATAATCTGCCCTGCACTCTGGGATAAGCCCGGGAAACTGGGTCTAATACCGGATAACACTCCTTACCGCATGGTGGGGGGTTGAAAGTTCCGGCGGTGCAGGATGAATCCGCGGCCTATCAGCTTGTTGGTGGGGTAGTGGCCTACCAAGGCGACGACGGGTAGCCGGCCTGAGAGGGCGACCGGCCACACTGGGACTGAGACACGGCCCAGACTCCTACGGGAGGCAGCAGTGGGGAATATTGCGCAATGGGCGAAAGCCTGACGCAGCGACGCCGCGTGAGGGATGACGGCCTTCGGGTTGTAAACCTCTTTCAGCAGGGAAGAAGCGAAAGTGACGGTACCTGCAGAAGAAGCACCGGCTAACTACGTGCCAGCAGCCGCGGTAATACGTAGGGTGCGAGCGTTGTCCGGAATTATTGGGCGTAAAGAGCTCGTAGGCGGCCTGTCACGTCGGATGTGAAAACCCGGGGCTCAACCCCGGGCCTGCATTCGATACGGGCAGGCTAGAGTTCGGCAGGGGAGACTGGAATTCCTGGTGTAGCGGTGAAATGCGCAGATATCAGGAGGAACACCGGTGGCGAAGGCGGGTCTCTGGGCCGATACTGACGCTGAGGAGCGAAAGCGTGGGGAGCGAACAGGATTAGATACCCTGGTAGTCCACGCCGTAAACGTTGGGCACTAGGTGTGGGCGACATTCCACGTTGTCCGTGCCGCAGCTAACGCATTAAGTGCCCCGCCTGGGGAGTACGGCCGCAAGGCTAAAACTCAAAGGAATTGACGGGGGCCCGCACAAGCGGCGGAGCATGTGGCTTAATTCGACGCAACGCGAAGAACCTTACCAAGGCTTGACATCGCCGGAAAACTCGCAGAGATGCGGGGTCCTTTTGGGCCGGTGACAGGTGGTGCATGGCTGTCGTCAGCTCGTGTCGTGAGATGTTGGGTTAAGTCCCGCAACGAGCGCAACCCTCGTTCTGTGTTGCCAGCATGCCCTTCGGGGTGATGGGGACTCACAGGAGACTGCCGGGGTCAACTCGGAGGAAGGTGGGGACGACGTCAAGTCATCATGCCCCTTATGTCTTGGGCTGCACACGTGCTACAATGGCCGGTACAATGGGCTGCGATACCGCGAGGTGGAGCGAATCCCAAAAAGCCGGTCTCAGTTCGGATTGGGGTCTGCAACTCGACCCCATGAAGTCGGAGTCGCTAGTAATCGCAGATCAGCATTGCTGCGGTGAATACGTTCCCGGGCCTTGTACACACCGCCCGTCACGTCACGAAAGTCGGTAACACCCGAAGCCGGTGGCCCAACCCTTGTGGGGGGAGCCGTCGAAGGTGGGACCAGCGATTGGGACGAAGTCGTAACAAGGTAGCCGTACCGGAAGGTGCGGCTGGATCACCTCCTTTCTAAGGAGCACATAGCCCGCTTCGGTCGTATGCACCGGAGGGGTTGCTCAAGGGTGGAACGTTGACTATTCGGTGGTTCGGGGTCGGATCCCCTGGCTAGTACTGCTCCTTCGGGGGCGTGGAACGCGAGGTTGGTTCGCTCTGGATCGCCGGGCACGTTGTTGGGTCCTGAGGGAACGGACCCGGTGGCCCCTTCCGTCCAGTCGTGGACGGCGGGGGCCCTGGTACGTCTCCCCTCTGGATCGCCGGTTTCAGCCGGCCGCATGAACCGTCGGACGTGAGTCCGGTAGGCAGCGGCGTAACGCTGGGGTTTCCGGTTGTTGTTTGAGAACTGCACAGTGGACGCGAGCATCTGTGGCCAAGTTAGTAAGGGCGCACGGTGGATGCCTAGGCACCAGGAACCGATGAAGGACGTGGGAGGCCGCGATAGGCCCCGGGGAGCTGTCAACCGAGCTGTGATCCGGGGGTGTCCGAATGGGGAAACCCGGCAGTCGTCATGGGCTGTCACCCGCACCTGAATGTATAGGGTGTGTGGAGGGAACGCGGGGAAGTGAAACATCTCAGTACCCGCAGGAAGAGAAAACAACCGTGATTCCGCGAGTAGTGGCGAGCGAAAGCGGATGAGGCTAAACCGAGTAGGTGTGATACCCGGCAGGGGTTGCTTATTCGGGGTCGTGGGACGGCACTTCAGTTGTCTGCCGGCAGCTGGGCGAGTCAGAAACCGTATGGGTAGTCGAAGGACATGCGAAAGGTCCGGCGTAGAGGGTAAGACCCCCGTAGACGAAATCTGTACGGCTTGCTTGTGTTGTTCCCAAGTAGCACGGGGCCCGAGAAATCCCGTGTGAATCTGGCGGGACCACCCGCTAAGCCTAAATATTCCCTGGTGACCGATAGCGGACTAGTACCGTGAGGGAAAGGTGAAAAGTACCCCGGGAGGGGAGTGAAATAGTACCTGAAACCGTGTGCCTACAAGCCGTGGGAGCGTCGCCATCCGGGTTTTGTCTCGGGTGGTCGTGACTGCGTGCCTTTTGAAGAATGAGCCTGCGAGTTTGCGGTGTGTGGCGAGGTTAACCCGTGTGGGGTAGCCGTAGCGAAAGCGAGTCCGAATAGGGCGACATAGTCGCGCGCCCAAGACCCGAAGCGGAGTGATCTAGCCATGGGCAGGGTGAAGCGGAGGTAAGACTTCGTGGAGGCCCGAACCCACCAGGGTTGAAAACCTGGGGGATGACCTGTGGTTAGGGGTGAAAGGCCAATCAAACTCCGTGATAGCTGGTTCTCCCCGAAATGCATTTAGGTGCAGCGTCGTGTGTTTCTTGCCGGAGGTAGAGCACTGGATGGTTGATGGGCCTCACCGGGTTACTGAGATCAGCCAAACTCCGAATGCCGGTAAGTGAGAGCGCGGCAGTGAGACTGCGGGGGATAAGCTCCGTGGTCGAGAGGGAAACAGCCCAGAGCACCGACTAAGGCCCCCAAGCGTGCGCTAAGTGGGAAAGGATGTGGAGTCGCAGAGACAACCAGGAGGTTGGCTTAGAAGCAGCCACCCTTGAAAGAGTGCGTAATAGCTCACTGGTCAAGTGATTCCGCGCCGATAATGTAGCGGGGCTCAAGCGCACCGCCGAAGTCGTGTCATTCGTGCACAAGCCAAGCCTTCGTGGTTCAGGCGCACGGATGGGTAGGGGAGCGTCGTGCAGCGAGTGAAGCCGCGGTGGAAACCAGTGGTGGACGCTGCACGAGTGAGAATGCAGGCATGAGTAGCGAATCACACGTGAGAAACGTGTGCGCCGGATGACCAAGGGTTCCTGGGGCAGGCTAATCCGCCCAGGGTAAGTCGGGACCTAAGGCGAGGCCGACAGGCGTAGTCGATGGACAACGGGTTGATATTCCCGTACCCGCTACGATGCGCCAGCGCTGAACCTCGTGATGCTAAGGCCGTGAAGCCCCTGGTGGAGTCTTCGGACAAGACCGGACGGTGGAGCCGCCGGCCCAAGCGGGTAGTAGGTGAGCGATGGGGTGACGCAGGAAGGTAGTCCAGCCCGGGCGGTGGTTGTCCCGGGGTAAGGGTGTAGGGCGTGGTGTAGGCAAATCCGCACCGCATGAAGCCTGAGACCTGATGCCGACCCGATTGAGGGGAAGTGGATGATCCTATGCTGCCGAGAAAAGCCTCTAGCGAGTGTCGTGGCGGCCCGTACCCCAAACCGACTCAGGTGGTCAGGTAGAGAATACTAAGGCGTTCGGGTGAACTGTGGTTAAGGAACTCGGCAAAATGCCCCCGTAACTTCGGGAGAAGGGGGGCCAGCTCTGGTGCGGGGATTTACTCTCCAAGCTGGGGGTGGCCGCAGAGACCAGCGAGAAGCGACTGTTTACTAAAAACACAGGTCCGTGCGAAGTCGTAAGACGATGTATACGGACTGACGCCTGCCCGGTGCTGGAACGTTAAGGGGACCGGTTAGTCCGCAAGGGCGAAGCTGAGAACTTAAGCGCCAGTAAACGGCGGTGGTAACTATAACCATCCTAAGGTAGCGAAATTCCTTGTCGGGTAAGTTCCGACCTGCACGAATGGCGTAACGACTTCTCGACTGTCTCAACCACAGGCCCGGTGAAATTGCACTACGAGTAAAGATGCTCGTTTCGCGCAGCAGGACGGAAAGACCCCGGGACCTTTACTACAGCTTGATATTGGTGTTCGGTTCGGCTTGTGTAGGATAGGTGGGAGCCGGTGATCCCGTGACGCCAGTCATGTGGGGAGGCGACGTTGAAATACCACTCTGGTCGTGCTGGATGTCTAACCTGGGTCCGTGATCCGGATCAGGGACAGTGTCTGGTGGGTAGTTTAACTGGGGCGGTTGCCTCCTAAAGGGTAACGGAGGCGCCCAAAGGTTCCCTCAGCCTGGTTGGCAATCAGGTGTCGAGTGTAAGTGCACAAGGGAGCTTGACTGTGAGACCGACGGGTCGAGCAGGTGCGAAAGCAGGGACTAGTGATCCGGCGGTGGCTTGTGGAAGCGCCGTCGCTCAACGGATAAAAGGTACCCCGGGGATAACAGGCTGATCTTCCCCAAGAGTCCATATCGACGGGATGGTTTGGCACCTCGATGTCGGCTCGTCGCATCCTGGGGCTGGAGTAGGTCCCAAGGGTTGGGCTGTTCGCCCATTAAAGCGGTACGCGAGCTGGGTTTAGAACGTCGTGAGACAGTTCGGTCCCTATCCGCTGTGCGCGTAGGAGTCTTGAGAAGGGCTGTCCCTAGTACGAGAGGACCGGGATGGACGAACCTCTGGTGTGCCAGTTGTCCTGCCAAGGGCACGGCTGGTTGGCTACGTTCGGGAGGGATAACCGCTGAAAGCATCTAAGCGGGAAGCCTGCTTCGAGATGAGGGCTCCCACAGGGTTGACCTGGTAAGGCCCCCGGTAGACGACCGGGTTGATAGGCCGGATGTGGAAGCACAGTAATGTGTGGAGCTGACCGGTACTAATAGGCCGAGGACTTGTCCTCAGATGCTCGCGTCCACTGTGTGGTTCCCGGACCGCAACCGGTTTCGGTGTGAACCACAGTTGAGAATTTCATACAGTCAATGATTGTGGCTGGGAAGTCTCGGCACACACACCACTGATGGTTGTTTGTGTGTTCGATGGTTTTCCGGTGGTCTTGGCGAAGAGGAAACGCCCGGTCCCATTCCGAACCCGGAAGCTAAGCTCTTCAGCGCCGATGGTACTGCACTCGAAGGGGTGTGGGAGAGTAGGACGCCGCCGGAATTAAGTGTGTAGGTATGTGTGAAGGCCCCCTCCTTGTGGAGGGGGCCTTCACGCGTTTCAGGGGCATTTTTTGCAGCTGTCTGCATCTGTCGGCAGACGATCCGGGTTCTGTCACGAGCCTGTCCTGGGGGCTGAGTTCGCTGGGCTCTCCCGCTATCGTGTTCGCATCACGCACGCACCGGCCGGCAGGAAGCGCGAGCTCCGTCGGCTGTCTGGGGGGACCTTGGGTGCGGCGTTCGTCTGGGGGGTTTCATCAACATGCGCAGAAGTGTGCGTAAGAGCTTCGTCGTCATGGCCGGAGGCATCCTCGCGGTCGGGATGCTGACCGCATGCCAGAAGGATGACGAGGGCAGTGCCGGCGGAGTCTCGTTCGACGACAAGCTCGGCAAGGGTTCCGAGACCGGCACCGACACCGGCACGGACGCCGGCGACGGAAGCAAGGACGATGGGGGCGGTAAAGGCGGTTCGGTCCCCAATGGGCTGGTCGGCGTCTGGCGGACGGGGTCCGGGGCGACGGTCGAGTACCAGGACGCCATCACCGGGAAGTACGCGCCGCCGAGCGGCAGTACGGGTGAGCTGACCATCAAGTCGGACGGGACCTACACCGACAACGGCCTGCTGCAGACCACGATGTACAACTGCACGACGTCGCTGTTCGTCATGGAGGAGGGCAAGGTCTCGGTCTCCGGCGACAAGGCCACCTTCAAGCCCAGCAAGGTGAAGACGTCGATGCAGAACACCTGTAGCGAGAGCGGCAACTTCTACAACCGCGACGGCACGAAGAACACGAAGGTCGACACCTTCGAGCTGAGCCAGGACGCGAACGGTCCGCTGCTGCGACTCACGGACGACAAGGGCGCGTCGAGCGACTATCGGCCGGACAACAAGTAGTCGCGGGGTCAAGGCCTCGTGCGAGCCGTGGACCGATCTGGCGCCAAGCGTCCGATCCGGTGCACGGCTCGCTGCCGTGAGCACCCACCCGGACCGCGCCACCGGCTGAAGTCGCTTGTACTACGGTCGCGTTGGCCGACAGTCAGGTGACGAACGGAGGCACCGTAGTGCGCGACCAGCTCTTGGGGGATCGCTACCGGTTGGTGCGGCGGCTCGGCGAGGGGGCGATGGGGCAGGTGTGGGAGGCGCAGGACGAGACGCTGGGGCGGCCCGTCGCCGTCAAGGTGATCTCTCTCCTGGCCGGCGGCGGGAGCCGTGGCGATCAGGCACGCGCCAGGTTCCTGCGCGAGGCGCGGATCACCGCCCGGCTCCAGCACCACAACGTTGTCACCGTCCACGATCTCGGCGAGACCGGCACGGGCGACGATCGGGTCCCGTTCCTGGTGATGGAGGTGGTGCGCGGCGAGGGGCTGGACGCCGTGCTGCGCCGAGGCGCCGTCACGCTGTCGGACACCGCCCGCTGGGGCGCGCAGATCTGTGACGCGCTGGCCGACGCGCACGATGCCGGGATCATGCACCGGGACATCAAGCCGTCCAACATCGTCGTCACACCGTCGGGCATGGTGAAGGTCCTCGACTTCGGCATCGCGCGGGCGGCCGACGCCTTCGCGACTGCGGATCAACTCACCAAGACCGGCTTCATCGTGGGGACTCCCGCGTACATGGCCCCCGAACAGGTGCGCGGTTTCCCGGAAGCCCGCAGCGACCTGTACGCCCTCGGCTGCCTTCTCTTCGAGCTGATCACCGGGCGGCTGCCCTTCCAGGCTCCCGAGGCCATGGGTTATCTGTCCGCGCACTTGACCGAGGATCCGCCCGCGCCGAGTTCGGTGTCCGCGGGCATCCCACCCGCCTGGGACGATCTCGTGTTGACCCTGCTGAGCAAAGACCCTTCCCAGCGGTACCCGGGTGCCGCCGATGTCGCCCGGGCACTGCGAGACCTCGACCGCAGCCCGTTGGGCCCGTTTCACATTTGGACGTTCGCCGGCAGGTGCCTGGATGTGTGGGGCGCCAGTACCGAGGACCACACGCGGATCGTGCAGCACAGTTGCCATGGCGGGCCGAACCAGCAGTTCACGCTGCACCCGGTCGGGCAGGACCGGTTCGAGATCAGGACCTTTGCCGGGAAGTGCCTGGATGTGTGGGGCGCCAGTACCGAGGACCACACGCGGATCGTGCAGTACAGCCGGCACGGCGGGCCGAACCAGCAGTTCACGCTGCACCCGGTCGGTTACGGTCTGTTCGAGATCAGGACGTTCGCCGGCAAGTGCCTGGACGTGCTGGAGGCCAACACCGAGGACCACACGCCGATCATCCAGCACACCGGCCATGGCGGGCCGCACCAGCGCTTCCGCCTTGTGCTGGTCGGCTCGGAGAACCTACCGAGCCAACTGTGACGGCGGTGCGCTGCGACCCGCCGCGCAACGCAACAGAGCGGTAGTTCTGACTCGGCTGCCGAGGTCCTACAGTGAAGGGGAACTCAGGAGGTCGGTTCCGTTGGAGGACGCGCATCCGCGGTCGCAAGGGTCGGGCGGACAGCCGGCTTCCGTGAACGGGGCCGACAAGCCGGTGCCCGAGGATCCGGTCGTCGGCGATCCTGGGCTGTTCGGGCCCGGCTCCGTCACATGGCAGTTGCATGCCGACCCGGCCATGTGGGTCGCGGGGGTGCGGGCGCTGTACCTCCAGGCGCTGCACCCGCGCGCGGTGCGGGGCGTGGTGCAGAACTCGGCGTTCCGGAAGGACCCGTGGGGGCGGTTGTTCCGTACCGCGGACTTTGTGGGCGTCACGACGTACGGCTCGCGCGCCGAGGCCGAGCGGGCCGGGGCGCGGGTGCGGCGGATCCACCAGTTCCTGCGGGCGACGGATCCCGAGACGGGGGAGTCGTACCGGATAGACGAGACGGCGCTGCTGCGGTGGGTGCACTGTGCCGAGGTGGTGTCGTACGTCGACGTCGTCCGCCGATCGGGGCTTGCGCTGACCGACGCCCAGGTCGACACGTACCTCGCCGAGCAGCGCGGGTCGGCGGTGCTGGTGGGGCTGGCACCGGACGACGTCCCCGGGTCGGCGGCGGCGATGCGGGAGTACTTCGAGGACGTGCGTCCGGCGCTGGGGCGTTCGGCGGAGTCCGACGACGTCTGGGATTTCCTGCGTCGTCCTCCCGTGCACCCGGTGTTGTGGGTGGGCCGTGAGTTGATCTGGCGTCAGGTGTCCGAGCTGGCGTACGGCTCGCTGCCTTCGTGGGCGCACGAGATGTACGGGCGGCGCCCGTTGCCGCCGTTCGCCGTGACCGCCGGGCTGCGGCTGCTGCGGTCGACGTCGCTTGCCGTGCTGCCCGCGGTGCGGTTGGCGGGGTTCCAGTCGCCGCACATCAAGGCCGCGGTCGAGCGTCTTGGGCCGGATGCGGCTCCGGCGCGGCCGGGAGTCCTGTCGGGGCTGACGGCGTCGTAGCGGAAGGTGTCCCGGGAAGTGGCTTGGCGGGCAAGGTCGTTCGAAGGCCGGGGGCGAGTACGAGGGTGACGGCGATCGACGACACCGCCATGACGGTCATTGCCGTGGCCGGTGAGGTGTGCTGGGCGATGGCTCCCGCGAGGGTGGCTCCGACGGCCTGCATCGTGAGCATGCCGGACGAGTGCAGTCCGAGTGCCTGGCCGAGGACCGGCTTCGGGGTGAGGGCGATGAGGCGTTCCTGGAGCAGCAGCGTGGCCGCGTAGCCGACCGAGGCGAGCGCGATCGCGGCCACCGCGAGTGGCAGTGCCGGTCGGAAGGCGAAGACGAGGTAGGGCACGGCCAGCAGCAGGCGCAGGACCGGGCCGAGGCGGCGGCGCCAGTCGGGGCCGAGGAAGCGTCCCGCCGTGATGTCGCCGACGAGCATGCCTGCCGCCGCCGCGGCCAGGAGCAGGCCGGCGTGGTCGGGGTCGTAGGCGACGAAGACCGCCTCGCATCCGACGACGAGTCCGTTGGGGACCCACATCGCGAGGTAGACGTAGCGGCGGGGGACCGAGGACCAGAGCAGGGTGTTCGTCCGCCACGTCTCGCGCACCGACGGCCGCCCGGCCGCCCGGGGCGCCCGCTTCCGCAGGCCGAGCAGGGCGATCGCGGCGGCGGCCAGGTCGAGGGCCGCCGCGGTGAGCAGCGTCCCGCGGGCCGACATCAGGCCGACCAGCACGGCACCGACCGCGAAGCCGACGATCTGGAGGCTGCCGACGCAGATGTTGAGGACCGAGCGGCCGAGCAGGTAGCCGTCTTCGGGGAGGATCTCGGTGAGCAGGCCGAGGCGTACGCCGCCGCCGACCGACGCGGCGAGGCCGAGCCCGAGGAGCACCGCGAACGCCGCCCAGATCGGCAGGCCGGGGAGCGCGATGACGGCGGTGCCGGCCGCGAACACCAGGGCGAGCCCGGCCGTCGCGGCGCGCGGCGGCAGCCGGTCGGCGGCCGAGAGCAGGGTCATCGCCCCGATGACCTGGGCGAAGGACGCCCCGAACATGCTGAGCGCGGAGAGCAGGGGCGAGCCGGTGGCGTCGTACACGAGTGTGGCCAGTGCCAGTGAGCCGACCGTCGTCGCCGCGACGTGGGCGCACGAGGTCGCGAAGAGCGGGGTGAACTCCGGGGTGCGGAAGAGTTCGCGGTAGGTCTGCATGGCTCGGAGCATGGCCGGGTCGGGACAGCGAGGCGTAATGTTTCGTCTGGAGGCGAAACATGGGGCTGTGGCTGGTCGACACGGACACGCTGGCGGCGGGTCGGTTCGTCGTGTCGCCGCTCGCGGAGGCGACGGCCGCGCTCATGGCACTCTCGGCGGGAGCCGCCGGGCATCCTGGTGAACGGATATGGCTGGACGCGCACTTGCCGTCGTTCCGGGCGCGCCTGGCGGCCGACCCTCTCGCCGCAAGGTTGTGCGAGGTGGCGTTCGGGCGGTCGTGGATCGCGGACTTCCTGACGCCGTGCCCGACCGGCGAGGCCGGGCTGACCTTCGATCAGGAGGTGTGCCGGGTACGGGAGACGCCGCCCGAGCAGGCGGCGGCCGACGCGGAGGTGGCGTACGGCCGCCCGTTGCCGCCGGAACTGCGCGGCGCGGACCCACGCGGCGTGGATCTCGGCGGCGTGGCGGCGGACCTCCTGTCATGGGTGTGGGAGTCGGCCGTGCTGCCGTACTGGGACGCGCGGCGGCGCGTCCTCGAGGCCGATGTCATCGCGCGCATGGGCGAGTTGAGCCGCGGCGGCTGGGCGGCGGCGCTCGACAACCTGCGCCCGGGCATGCGCTGGCTGGGAGACGGGCGGCTCCAGATCAACACCCACGACTACCCGCCGCGCGAAGTGGTGGGAGCACAACTGCTGTTCGTACCGGTCACGCCCCGCAGCGGCTGGGTCTCCTGGGACCTGCCGCACCGGTACGCGATCGTCTACCCGTGCGCGGGCGCCCTCGCCGACACGGCGGTCGGACCGCCGACACCAGGCGCCATCGGACGACTCCTCGGCGATGCCCGGGCGTTGCTCCTCCTGCTGCTGGACACCCCCAAGAGCACCACGCAACTCGTCGCCCTCACCGGCCAGGGCCTGGGTTCGGTCGGCGGCCACCTGAAGGTGTTGCGCGAAGCAGGCCTCATCCGCCGCCGCCGCACCGGCCGTTCGGTGCTCTACTACCGCACCGACCTCGGCGACGCCCTGACCAAGGACCCGCCCCCTGAATAGCCGCGACCGGGCACCCGCAGAGGCATGCTTGGCAGGTGGACATCGGGCGGTTGATCGCCGAGCTCCGCAAGGAACACGCTTGGCCCGAGGGCCGTTCGGCGGACGGGCCCAGCGGTCAGGGGAAGAGCAGGGCTGCGAGGTCGGCTACTTGTTCGCGGAGGCGTTGGCGGGCGCCGGGGCGGGACGTGGCGAGGTGGTCGACGATGGCCGTCTCCAGGAGGGCGCGCAGGATGCGGGCGATGCGGGTGCGGCCGGACGGGAGTTCGGGGAACATCTCGGCCAGCCACCGGGCGATGCTCGCGTCCAGGGCGATGGTGAGCCCGCCCGTCACCCCGCGCGAGAGTTCGTCGCCGCGCAGGCCCTCGCTGAGCAGCAGGCGCAGCACCTCGCGTTCCGCGAGGCCGGCCTGCCACAGGCGCGTCATCATCTCGACGAGCCGTTCGCGGGGCGGGAGTCCGGTGTCGACGGGCGGCGCGCCGGTGGTGAACCGGTCGGTGTACGCACGGTCCTTGACCAGCTCGCGCAGCAGGTCGGCTTTCGACGGGAAGTAGTGGTACAGCGTCGCGACGTTGAGGTCGCACGCGGTGGCGAGGTTGCGCATCGACGTGCCCGCGAAGCCCCGCGCGCTCATGAGGGTGAGTGCGGTACGCAGTATTCGGGCACGCTGCTGGCCCGTCGCGGTGGACGCGGGGGTCGGGGAGGCGGGCTGACGCTTCATCAGATGCCACCCTTCCATCAAACGTTCGTTGGGGCCATACTGCTGGGCAACGTCAAGGATCTCAGCGGCCGCCGGTCGGCCGCCGGCGAAGGGAACGGCCCGTGGCGAACGGCTTCTGGGCGCACGCGCAGGAGAATCCCGGAGAACTCGCGCTGGTCGACCCGGGGGGCCGGGAGTGGACCGCGGGGGAGCTGCTCGCGGCGTCGAACCGCCTGGTGCACGGGCTGCGGTCGGCGGGCATGGCGGCGGGCGACGTGTTCAGCGTCGTGCTGCCCAACGGGGCCGACTACATCGTGGCGTACCTGGCCGCGGCGCAGGCCGGCTTCTACATCGTGCCGGTCAACAACCATCTGGTGGGCCCTGAACTGGCGTTCATCCTGGAGGACAGCGGCTCGAAGGTCGTCATCGGCCACGAGCGCTTCGCCGACGTCGTGTCGGCGGCGGCCGAGGAGGCGAAGCTGCCGCCCGAGGCGCGCTTCGCGATCGGCGAGGTCCCGGGCTTCCGGCCGATCGCCGAGCTGACGGACGGGCAGCCCGACAGCCTGCCCGAGGACCGCGGTATCGGCATGCCGATGAACTACACGTCCGGCACCACCGGCCGCCCGCGCGGTGTGCGCCGCCCGCTGCCCTCCGGCTCGCCCGAGGACGCGCGGTACGGCGGCACGCTGCTCATCTACGGCCTGCGCCCCGGCGGTGGCAACGTCCACCTGGTCGGCTCGCCGATGTACCACACCGCCGTCCTGCAACACGCCTCGCAGTCGCTGCACATCGGGCACTCGGTCGTCCTGATGGACAAGTGGACCCCCGAGGAGATGCTGCGGGTCATCGAGCGGCACAAGGTCACCCACACGCACATGGTGCCGACCCAGTTCCACCGCCTGCTGCAACTGCCGGACGAGGTCAAGGCCAACTACGACGTCACCTCGCTCCGGCACGTCGTGCACAGCGCCGCGCCGTGCCCCGACCACCTCAAGCGCGGAATGATCGGCTGGTGGGGCCCGGTCATCGAGGAGTACTACGCCGCGAGCGAGGGCGGCGGCACCTTCTGCACGTCGCAGGAGTGGCTGGAGCGGCCGGGCACCGTCGGCAAGGCGTGGCCGATCAGCGAGGTCGCGGTCTTCGGCGACGACGGCGAGAAGCTCCCGGCCGGCGAGGTCGGCACGGTCTACATGCTCATGAAGACCGGGGCGTTCAAGTACCACAAGGACGAGGAGAAGACCCGCAAGGGCCGCATCGGCGACTGGTTCACGGTCGGCGACGTCGGGGTCATGGACGAGGACGGCTACCTGTTCCTGCGGGACCGCAAGATCGACATGATCATCTCGGGCGGGCAGAACATCTACCCCGCCGAGATCGAGGCCGCGCTGCTGCGCCACCCGGCGGTGGGGGACGTGGCGGTGTTCGGCGTACCCGACGACAACTGGGGCGAGTCGGTCAAGGCCGTCGTCGAGCCGGTCGAGGGCCGCGAGGCGGGCGACGCGCTCGCCGACGAGCTGATCACGTTCTGCGCCGAGCAGCTGGCCAGCTACAAGCGACCGCGCAGCGTGGACTTCGTGGCGGCGATGCCGCGCGACCCGAACGGAAAACTGCAGAAGCGCCGGCTGCGCGACCCGTACTGGGAGGGCCGCGAGCGCGCCGTCTGACGCACGCCCGGGGTTGTGCGGGGCACAATTCCGGACCGCTTGGACGGGAAAACGAATACACCGCCCGGAGAGACCCGGGCGGTGTATTCGGCATTGCTTTGAATGCAATTCCCGGCGGTGTTGCCGCGCCTCGCGCCGGGTCCGTTTGGGAGCCCTCACAGCATTATGCCGACAACCGCGGCGACGGGTGTACGGGAAAAGGCCGGGTGCGCACGGAAAAGGGTGGAAAGGGGCCGGGCCTGTTTCCGGGCCCGGCCCCTTTCCGTGCCGTCTTCCGTTTCGGCGGCCGCCCGCGGCGACCGGTCGCGCCTGCCGACCGCGCCTGACCGCACCTACCGACCGCGCGGCTGTGCGGCGGCTAGTCGGTGCAGACCGACAGCGCCCACGGCAGGTCCGGCTTGCCGGTCGGGGTGCGCCGGGTCTCCTCGACGAGGCGCAGCACGCGCGGCACCTTGTACCCGGCGATCTTGGTCCGGCAGTGCTCCTGGATCGCCTCCAGCGTCGGCTCCCGGCCCACGCGCGGCTGCACGACCACCGCGACGGTCTGGCCCCAGCGCTCGTGCGGGACGCCGACCACGATGGCGTCGTACACGTCCGGGTGGTCCTTGACCGCGCCCTCGACCTCCTCGGTGAAGATCTTCTCGCCGCCGGAGTTGATGGTCGCCGAGCCGCGGCCGAGCAGCGTGATCAGGCCGTCGCCGTCCAGGCGCGCGTAGTCGCCGGGCACGACGTACCGCGTGCCGTCGGGCGCCGTGCGGAACACCTCGGCGCTCTTGACCGGGTCGCCGAGGTAGCCGAGCGGGATGTTGCCCTTGCGGCCCAGCCGGCCGATCACGCCCACCGGAAGCGGGTTGAGGTCGTCGTCCAGCACCACCGAGTCGGGCACCGCCTTGATGGTGATGCCGCCGCCCTCGGGCGCGGTCTGGCCCTTCACCGCGACGCCCACGCCGTTGGCGCCGGACTCGGACGCGCCCACCGCGTCCGAGACGATGACGCCGAGGCGCTCCATGAACGCGTCCTTCAGGGTGGGCGAGAAGAGCGCGGCGCTCGACGCCACCGCGAACAGCGAGGACAGGTCGTACGACCCCTCCGCCCCGTCCGCGCGCGGCTCGTCGACCGCCTCGATCAGCGGGCGCGCCATGGCGTCGCCCGTGATCATGATGACGTTGACCTTCTCCTCCTCGACCGCCTTCCACACGCCGTGCGCGTCGAACTTGTCGATCAGCACGATGCGCTGACCCTTCGACAGGTTCTGGAGCACGCCCCACTGGGTGGCCCCGTGCATCAGCGGCGCGATCGGGAAGAACGTCCCGCCGCCGTTGCGGCCCTTCTCGGCCAGCTCCTCGGGGCGGTCGACGCGCTCGCCGTTGGTCGGGTCGATGCCGCCGCCGAGGGCGAAGATGACGTCCTCCTGACGCCACATCACCCCCTTGGGCATGCCCGTCGTGCCGCCGGTGAACAGCAGGTAGATGTCGTCGCCGGAGCGCGGCCCGAAGTCGCGTTCCGCGGAACCGGACGCGACGGCCTGCTCGTACGGCACCGCGCCGAGCGCGCCGGTGTCCAGGTCCGTGCCGTCCTCGACGACGATCAGGTGCCGCAGCGACGCGACCTTGGGCGCGACCTCGCCGACCCGGTCGGCGAACTGCCGCTGGAAGACCATGGCGACCGGCTTCGCCTGGTCGAGCAGGTACGCCAGCTCCTCGGCCACGTACCGGAAGTTCACGTTGATGCAGACGCCGCGGATCTTGTAGATCGCGAGCATCGCCTCCGCCCACTCCACGATGTTGTAGGCGTATACCGCGACATGGTCGCCCGGCGCGACGCCGGCGTCCGCGAGATGGTGGGCGAGGCGATTCGCACGCTCTTCCAATTCGGAGTATGTGCGCCGCTCGCCGTTCGCTACGACTGCCTCGCGGTCGGGGTATTGCTCAACCGCGTGCTCGAAGAGGTCGGCAAGGTTGAATTCCATGGCCGGAGCGTAAGGCGCGGGGGCGCGTGAATTCCATAGTGTGACCGATTTACTGTGCGCCGGGTCTTGTGACTCTCTCGACCGCCCTGCACCCTTGACCGAGACAATGATCGTGTTACCCGTACCAAATCGGGACGGGGTCGTACAAGGAGGGGCTTTGGCCGCCAATCCGCATCTTCTGGTCGAACGCCGTGACCGCACGCTGCTGGTCACGCTGAACCGCCCGGAGGCGAAGAACGCGTTCTCCCTGCCGATGCTGGTCGGCCTGTACGACGCGTGGCTGGAGGCCGACGCCGACGACGACATCCACTCGATCGTGCTCACCGGCGCGGGCGGCGTCTTCTGCGCGGGCATGGACCTCAAGGCCCTCGCCGGCGCGGACATGGCCGACGGCGACACCGCCGTCTACCGCGAGCGCATGGCCGCCGACAAGGACCTGCACTGGAAGGCGATGCTCCGCCACCACCGCCCCCGCAAGCCGCTGATCGCCGCGGTCGAGGGCTTCTGCGTCGCGGGCGGCACCGAGATCCTCCAGGGCACCGACATCCGGGTGGCCGGGGACACCGCGGTCTTCGCCATCGCCGAGGTGCAGCGCGGGCTGTTCCCGCTCGGCGGCTCGACGGTCCGCCTCCAGCGCCAGATCGGCTACACCAACGCCATGGAGATGCTGCTCACCGGGCGCCGCTACACCGCCGAGGAGGCCCGCGAGGTCGGCCTCATCGGCCGCGTGGTCCCGGCCGGGACGGCGGTGGACGCGGCGCTGGAGATCGCCGCGATCATCAACGGCAACGGGCCACTGGCGGTCGAGGCGGTCAAGCGCTCGATCGTCGAGACGGCGGACCTGTCGGAGGAGGACGCGCTCAAGCGCGAACTGGAGATCGGCCAGCCGATCTTCGCGACCGCCGACGCCAAGGAAGGCCCCACGGCGTTCGCCCAGAAGCGCAAGCCGGTCTTCCGCCGGGCCTGACGCCGGGCGCGGCAGCAGGCGGCGACGGTCGGCGGCGCTCGGCGCCGTGCCGCGCCGTGCCGCGCGCGGAGGGACAATGGAGGCAGCGGCGCCGCACCCGGCGGGCCGGGTGCGGTCGGGCCGCTGGAGGTTATCCATGCCTGACACCGAGGCACGTGGTGCCGTGGCCGGCGCAGAGGTCCGGCACCCGCACCACGAGGTGCACTCGCCCCCGCGCGTGGTGGTGAGGGGCAGCGACATGCACCCCTCGGACGCGGACCTTACGTCCGAGCAGACCGCACACGCGTACGAGACGTCGCAGGCCGAAGGGGATCGCGACGACGAAGACTGACCGGCACGGCCGAACGAGGGAAGCCGCTGTCCCCACCACCGCAACCTGGAGCGGTGGGGACAGCGGCTTCCGCACGAGGGCTTGCGCACGACGGCTTCCGCACGCGGGCTTCCGCGCGAGGGCTTCCGCACGCGGGCTTCCGTACGAACAAGCCTTGCGGGCGCGTCGGTTCGCGGGCTGTGGACAGACGTCGGCCTGTGGACGGCGCAGCGCACGGCCCGCGCCGACTGTGCTACAACCCCCGGAGTGGGGGCTCATTTCGGGTGCTGTGGACAACGGGAGCGGGGTCGGCCCCGGAACCGCGCTCGACACCGCCCGAACCGGGAAACGCGCGCTCACCCCCGTGCCGAGGCAGCAGCAGGGCCGCCGCCGGGCCGAGCAGCGCACCCACCGCGACCACCGCCACCGCGGTCCGGATCCCGCCCACCGAAACCAGCACCGCCAGGCCCGCTCCCGCGCCGAACTGCAAGGCGGTGGAGGCCAGTCCGGACGCCGCCCCCTGCTCCGCATCGGCCACCCCGGACGACGCGGCGACCCACATCGTCGTGAACACGATGCCCGTGCCGAGCCCGAAGGCCACGATGCCGGGCAGCAGTCCGGCGTACGACGCCCCCTCCGTCATCCCCGCCGCCAGCAGCCCCGCGCCGCCCGCGGCCACCGCGAACCCCGCCATCAGCGCGCGGCGCACCCCCAGCCGCCCGGCCAGGCGCTCGCCCACGAGGTTGCCGACGGTGATGGACAGCGTCGGCCCCAGGAACGCGACGCCGGTACGCAGCGCCGAGTAGCCCATCTCCTGCTGGAACCACAGCGTCAGGAAGAACGGCACCGCCTGGAGCGTCAGCCCGAACACCAGGATCACGCCCGTCGCCGCGGTCAGGCTCCGCTGCGTGAACAGGCGCAGCGGCAGCAGCGGGTCGGGCGTCCGCGACTCCACCGCGACGAATCCGGCCAGCAGCAGCACCGCGACCGCCGCGGCACCGAGCACCCGGGCGTCGGCCCACCCCCACTCCGGGCCCTGCGCGATCGCGAACACCAGCAGCGTCAGGCCGACGGTGCCGGTCAGCGCCCCCGGGAAGTCGAACCCCTTCCGCCCGACCGCCCCGCGCCCGTCCCGCTCGACCGGCGGCGCCGTCGCATCGCGCGGGAGCAGGACGAACGCCGCCGCGCCCGCGACCACCACCAGCGGCACGTTCACGTAGAACACCGCCTGCCACCCCAGCGTGCTGGTCAGCACGCCGCCGAGCAGCGCTCCCAGACTCAGCCCGCCCGCTCCCGACACCGCCCACACGGTCAGCGCCCGGGTCCGCGAACGCCCTTCCGCGAAAAGCGTGTTGACGAGCGACAGCGTCGCCGGGAACAGCACCGCGCCGCCGATGCCCTGCACCGCGCGCGCACCGATCAGCGTGCCCGGCTCGGTGGCGAGGCCGCCCAGCAGCGAGCCCGCGCCGTACAGGGCCATGCCGAACACGAACATCGACCGTCTGCCCAGCAGATCCGCGAGGCGCCCGCCGAGGAGCAGGAGGCCGCCGTAGACGACGGCGTACGAGCTGACGACCCATTGCAGCGAGTGGTCGGAGAAGCCGACGTCCGCAGCTATCTCGGGCAGGGCGACGTACACGATCGTGAAGTCGAGCGCGGTGACGAGTCCCGCGAGCGCGAGCAGCGCGAGCGTCCAGGCGGGGCGTGCGACGTGCGGCGGCATGGCCGGCCTCCGGTCGGGGGCCTCCGGAGAGGCGAGGGTTCGGATGCCGTCCAGCCTGGGTGGGCCGCCGCGCCGCACCCAGGTCCGGGTTTTGCCTACGCACCGCGTGATCACCCTCGCGCCGAGTGCGGCTATCGTCGCGGGGGTGGACGTACGTGTCGAACTGAGCGAGTTCCTGAAGTCGCGTCGGGCACGTCTGACCCCCGAGGACGTGGGGCTGCGGGCGTACGGCGGCCGCCGCCGCGTCGCGGGCCTGCGCCGCGAGGAGCTGGCCGGCCTCGCGGGCGTGAGCGTCGCGCACTACACCCGGCTCGAACAGGGCCGGTCCGACAGCGTCTCGGCGGAGGTGCTGGCCGCGATCGGCCGGGCGCTGCGGCTGGACGAGGACGAGCGGACGTACCTGGGCCAACTCGCCAGGCCCGACGCGCGCACGTGTCCGGAGACGGCCGTACCGCCGCGCCCGGGGCTGCGGCACCTGGTCGCGTCCTTCGGCAGCACGCCGGCCGTCCTCGTCGGGCGGCACACCGAGATCGTCGCCTGGAACCCCGTCGCGGCCGCGCTGTTCGGCGACTTCGCGGCCATGCCGGAGGGCGAGCGCAGCATCTCCGACCTGATCTTCCGCCGGCCGCACATCCGCGACCTGCACGGCGGCGGATGGGAGAACACCGCGCTCGAACACGTGGCACACCTGCGGGTGTTGTCCGCGTGCTACCGGGGCGACCGGGGCCTGGCCGCGCACATCGAGCGCCTGCGGGCCGACAGCCCGGACTTCGCCCGCATGTGGGCGTCCCATCCCGTCGCCCGCGTGGGCCACCGGCGCTACCGGCTGCACCACGCCGTCGTCGGCGACCTGGAGCTGTACGGGGAACTGCTGACGCTGCCGGGCGACCCGCAGTACAGCGGCCTCGACCTGCTCGCCGCGGAGCCCGGATCCGCATCCGAGCGTGCCCTGCACCGCCTCGCGGCGGCCTGACCGGCGTCACCGGCCCCAGCGGTCCGACGGGTCCCACCCGCCGCACCGGCACCAACGGCCAGGCGGTCAGCGGTACTCGCGCAACCTCGGCCGTACGCCCGCCAGCACCAGCAGGACCCCCACCCCGAGTACCAGCGGAGGCGCCCAGCGCCAGCCCGCGAGCGCGTCCCGGCCCGCGTCGATCCGGTCGGTGAAGTCGTCGTGGTGGGTCTGCGCGGTGGAGTCGAGCACGCTCTGGTAGTCGTAGAACTCGAAGGCCAGGTTGCCGCGCCCCACGTTGGTCGCCATCCCCACGGCCGTGTCCCGGCGTCCGCTGTTGACGGCGGCGACCAGCGCCTCGTCGTCGCGCCGGAACGCCGCGAGCCGCTGGGCCAGGCCCGGTTCGGTCGACATCGGCACCAGCTGCGCCGCCTTCTCGGCGAACTGCGCCCGGTAGTAGCCCGCGCGATCCGGCAGCATCAGGTAGCGGCTCTCGTCGGCGTTCGCGTCGGAGGCGACCGCGCGCGTGCGGGCCAGCGCGGCGAACGGGTCGAACGCCTCGGCCTTCGCGTCGCGCACCCGGTCGCCGTGGTCGAGCAGCAGGCTCGACCCCAGGCCGGTGAGCACCGCGACGAGCACGGTGGCGGCGACCAGGAACGGGCTGAACACGCGCCGGAAGCGCCCGGTGATCCGGACCTGCACGACCAGCAGCGCGAGCACGGCCGCGGCCCCGAAGGCGACGACCGCCAGCGCCGCGACGCGCGCGGTGCTCCGGCCGTCGTCGGCGGACCCGGCGAGCCCCGCCTCGGCGGTACGCCCGAGACGGTCCGCGGCCGGCAGCAGGTCCTGGTGCATCAGTGCGGTGGCCGAAAGGTAGAAGCTCGTGGCGTTCGCGGGCGGTCGCGCGACCGGGCGTTCGAGCACCTGGTCGTCGGCGTACCGGGCCTGTGCGGTGAGCGCGTCGTACGTGGCGAGGTCGGCGAGCAGCGTCCGCGCGGTGTCCTCGCCGGCCGTGTCGAGGCCGCGGTCGAGGAGGGTCTGGAGCGCGGCGGTGACGGCCGCGCGGTCCTGCCGCAGCTGGCGCAGCGCCGACTGCTTGTTGCCGATCTGCTCGTCGTGGCCGATCAGCAGGACGTTGGCGACCTGCGCGTCCATGTCGGCCAGTGCGTAGTAGAGGTCGGCGGCGGTCGCGGCCTGGGGCGCGGTCCGGCCGCCGATGGTGTGGAGGTTGTCGCGGGCCGCCGCGACGCCGACGACGAGGGCGGCGAGGAGTCCGGCGACGAGCGCCACCACGACGGTGGTGGCCGCGCGGAGCCGGGTCGGGACCGACGAGCGACGCCGAACAGGGGCTGTGTCAGGGCGGGTTGCGGCGAGCGGCGCCGATCCGGACGCCGGGGCTGTGGGCCGGGATATGGCCCGGGTGCTCGAGGCCGCCGGGGCGGCCACGGGTGCTGTCATGGACGCACGCTAGGTGACCGGCTGGACACATGGCTCACGGCGAGATTGCGCCAAGGCGAAGCACGGATGAACGCCCGGCGCGAACGTCCAGGCTGCGGGCCCGTGGGCCGCGGCAGGGCCGCGGCTCGGGGCTCGGCTCGGGTCCGGGGCCGGGACTCGGCCCAGGACTCGGGTCGGTACTCGGGTCGGGACCCGTCGTCAGGCCGCCGCGGCGCAGGGCGTGTGCGGCTCGGCGCGGTACGGCGCGCCGTGGCTGGTCACCAGATGGGCAGGGCCCTCTTCGGCGCCGGCGGACGGGATCTGGCGCGGCACGCGCGCGAGGGCGGCCACGTACGGCTCGCCGCAGGCGCCGCACAGCACGGGCGAGGCGACGGGGGCGTAGCGGTCGAGCGTGCGCAGCAGGCTGCGGGCGAAGCGCAGCGCGGTGGCGAACGAGGCCGAGGCGGCCTCGTGGTCGCGGGCGCCGTGCGCGTGCGCGGCGTCCCGCAGGGACCTGGCCAGGTAGCACAGGCTGGCCCGGGGGAAAGGAGGTGCCGCGGCGGCGAGGTCGTCGGCCTGGCCTGCCACGATGCCGGCCCAGCCGGGGAAGGCGGGGTGGCGTACGGCGGACCCCGAACGCTGCGCGATGACGGTGCCGGCCAGCTTGCGCGCGGCGGCGGCGCATTCGGGGGTCAGATCCTTGCGGTCGAGATCCATGTCCGGCTCCCTGGCTCTTCGGACGGACGGTGTGGCGGGCGGCTCGGGACGAATCCGCCTAGACAGGATGCGGCCATCTTGGCGTCAAACGCGAAGAAAGATGACCTATGTCACACCTAAAAATCCAAAAATGCCCGTGATCGGAGGTTTGCACCGCCTGGCTTAAAGGGCAAACCGGACGTTTTTTGCCCAGGTCACGGGGTACGCGCCACGCCTCTTCCAGCTGTGCGGAACATCTGTTACTTATGCCCCCGGATCGCCTGTAGGCGCGTCCGCAACCTGCGGAGACGCGCGGAGACGACATGTCGGAAGGAGGGGTGCCGCGGTGCCCAGCTGGCTCCCGGAGAGCGCCGAAGGTCTTACCGAACTCGACGGCGCGTTCGGCCTGCGCCCTGCGCTCCACACCCGCTATCGGGACTATGTGACCCGTCTGTGGTCGCCCGGTGTGCTCGACCCCGTACTCACCGAGCTCGTCCGCCTGCGTATCGCGGGCCTGCACGAGTGCTCCGCCGAGCAGGCCGCCCGCACCCGCGTCGCGGTGCACGCCGGACTCGACGAGGCGCGCATCGCGCGCCTGGAGTTCGGTTCGGGCGACGCCGCCTTCACGCCGGTCGAGGCGGCGTGCCTGCTGTTCGCCGAGCAGTTCGTACTGGCCCCCGAGTCGGTCACGGACGACGACCGCAAGGTGCTGACCGGGCTGATCGGCGAACCGGGCCTCGTAGGCCTCGCGATGGCCTGCGCGGTGTACGACGGGTTCGACCGCTTCCAGGTCGTGCTCGGCACCCAGGACACCGACCCGGACCTGCCGTACCCCGTCCTGGTCAACCCGCCCGGCCTGGACCCCGACGCGCCCGCCGAGCCGCGCGAGTTCGACCCGGACAACGCCGTTGCCGGGAGCCCCCTCGCCCTGCAGCCTGACCTGCTGGCGTCCTTCCTGCGCATGTACGGGACGTTGTGGTGGGACGGCGTCGTCGACCACCCGACCAAGGAGGTCGCCCGGCTGCGCAACGCGCGCGTCACCGGCTGCCGCTACTGCCGCAACGTACGTTTCGCGCAGGCGCGCGAGGACGGGCTCGGCGAGGAGCTGGTCGAGCTGATCGAGGACGGATTCGAGGAGAGCGCCCTGGAGGAGCGCCACAAGGTCGTCATCAGGTTCACCGACTTCTTCCTCGGCGACCCGCACGGCATGGCCACCGAGCGGGCCGCCGACCTGCGCGCCGACCTGCTCGCCGCGTTCGGTCCGGACGGCACCGTGGAGCTGGCCGCGGCCCTCGCGCTCTTCATGGGCTTCGCGAAGATCGCGGTGACGCTGGGCAGCGTGCCGGCCGATTTTCCGACCATGGTGATACCCACCCCCGGCGGGTGAATCCCCAGGCGGGCGCCACGTCGTGGTGACCCTCGGATGACACGCGCATGAACGGCGGCGGGCCCGAGAAACCCGTGCGGACCCGCCGCCGACGAACCGTACGATTCGGTGCGCGAAGGGCTGTTGCGCCCCGATCTTCTTGTGTAACGTTGCCCGCGGTTGCAAGCAGTAGAAGTAGTTCCCTCGCAAGACCGACGCCTGCGGACTTGACTGCCGTAGGCGTTTTTCCATCCCGGAGTACTTCGCGGGGAGTGGGACCACTCGACGTAAGCGACCCGGACGTCGCGCGGTGCGGCGGCTGAGGTTTTCATGAAGGAAGAAGACATGGCCACCGGTACGGTCAAGTGGTTCAACGCGGACAAGGGCTACGGCTTCATTCAGCAGGATGACGGCCAGGCCGACGTTTTCGTGCACTTCTCGGCGATCCAGACGAGCGGCTACCGCACGCTGGAAGAGAACCAGCGCGTCGAGTTCGAGGTCACGCAGGGTCAGAAGGGCCCGCAGGCCGAGCAGGTCCGCCCGCTCTGATTGCCCGCGCCCCGGCCCAGGTGCCGCGCCAGGCAACAGGCCGGTCGGCTGTGACTTCGGTTTTGCGCGACTCGGTATAGCGCGAGCTGAGTTCGAAGAGGGTCCGCCTCCTGCCCGGGGCGGGCCCTCTCGTTCATCTCCGGGCCGACCGAGCCCCCACACATCCCATATTGGCCGCGCCCGTGCGGGCACGCCTCCGCCGCGGCACCGCGAACCATGCGGTGCCGTACGGCGGATGACGCCGCGTCAGGCCACCACGCCGGCCGCCCGCAGCGCGGCCGTGCGGTCCGTCAGACCGATTTCGGCGAGCACCTCGTCGGTGTGCTCGCCGAGTACGGGCGACGGCGCGCCGAGCGCCGCCGGCGTGCCCGCGAACTGCGCCGGGTGGCGCGGCAGTCGCACGCGGCCCGCCTTGGCGTGCGTGCCCTCCTCGAACAGCCCGATCGCCACCGCGTGCGGGTCGTCCGGCAGTTCGGCCGGGGAGAGCACGCGCCCGCAGGGCACCCGCTGTTCCTCCAGGAGCGCCATCGCCGCGCCGACCTCCATCGACAGCGCGGCGGTGTAACAGCGCTGCACGAACTCGGACGTCAGCTCGCGGTTCTTCATGCGCTCGCCGATCGTCGCCACCCGCGGATCCTCGTGCCCCGCCACCCCGAACGCCCGGCACATGCCCGCGAAATCGGCGTCGGAGGTCGGCGCGACCACCGCCCAGCCGTCCTTGAAGCGGATGGGCTTGAGCGTCTTGTTGAAACTCGAGTTCTGCGTCCCGTCGCTGTCCAGCAGCACCTCGTTGCCGGTCGCGTCGACCCACAGGAACGACGTGACGGCGTCGAGCATGGACAGTTCGACGTGCTGCCCGCCCTGCCCCCGCTCGCGCGCGAACAAAGCCGCCGTGATGGCCTGCGACGCCGTCAGCGCCGTCACCTTGTCGGCAGCGGACTGCCGCAGGAACACCGGCTGTTCCGGTTCTCCGGGGGCGGGGACGTCGGCCTGGTTGACGGCGAGTCCGGCGTACGCCTGGATCACCGGGTCGTACGCCGACTTGCCCGCGTACGGCCCCTCGGGACCGAAGCCGGACAGCGACACGTAGACGAGGTCGTCGCGCCCCGCCGACAGGTCCGCGTAGCCGACACCGAGCCGGTCCACCACACCCGGGCGGAAGTTCTGCACCACGACGTCGCACGTCGCGGCGATCGCGCGCACCACGTCGCGGCCCTCCGCGGTGTGCACGTCCACCACGATCGAGCGCTTGCCCCGGTTGCAGGACGCGAACAGCGCGCTGGTGCCGCCGATCGCGACGCCGACCCACCGCGCGATGTCGCCGATGCCCGGGCGCTCGACCTTGATGACCTCGGCGCCCTGGTCGGCCAACAGCGCCACGGCGTACGGCCCGGTGGCCGCGATGGACAGGTCGAGAATGCGGATGCCCCGAAGCGGGCCGGTCTCACTCATGAGCTCTCCCTTGGGTGGGTGGGCCGTACCGTGCCGGGGTGCCTCAGGCGATGAACTCCGGCTTGCTGCGCGGCCGTCCGCCGGGGCCGCTGTACGCGAGCCCGAACCCCGGCATCGTCGCGAAGCCCGCGTCCGGGAGGCTGTCGCGCAGGTCGGACCAGGCGTCCATGAGCCGGTCCTCCGCGGCGTAGTCGAACGGGTCGGTGAGTATCTTCTCTTCGTCGCCGCCGGGCACGGGCCGGTTCTCGGCGAGCCAGCGCGCCGTGAGCTCCAGCGCCGGCCGCGGGGCCACCAGGTCGCGGTACCCCAGGTCGGCGCGCAGCCGCGACAGGTCGAGCACGCGGTGCGCGGGCGACGGCTGCATCAGCAAAGGCCGGGCGGGAACCGCGAGTTCAAAGGGCATCGAGACGATCTCGAAGGTGTGGCCGAGTGCCGCGGCCACGATCTCGACGACCTGGCGGACCGTCAGCACCTCGTCGTCCGCGGCGTTGTAGATGCGCCCGGCACTGCTGTCGGGGTGGTCGACCGCCAGCAGCAGCGCGTGCGCGAGGTTCTCGGTGTAGCCGTGGTGGTGCAGGGTCAGGCCCTCGTCGGCCAGCACGATCCGGCGCCGGCCGTCCAACACCCGCCGCACGATGCACCATTCGCGCGGCGCGAGTTGGCGCGGGCCGTACACGTACGGGTAGCGCACGTGCGTCGCCCGCGGGTGGTGGGCGAAGACCGCCTCCTCGGTGCGCACGATGCGGAACCCCTTGGCGTCCTCGGCCACATCGCGCACCAGCGGCGCGTCCTCGCCGACCGGGACGGGCAGCCCGGCCGGGCCCGCGACCTCCGGGTTCATCCAGCCGCGGTAGGCCGGCACGCCGCCGACCGACAGGAACCGCCCGGTACGGCCCGCGAACGCCTCGGCGATGCGGCGCAGCCGCCCGTACATCGCGATCACCGTGTCGTACGCCGGACCGGCCGCGGCCTCCCGCAGCGCCTCCTCGTCGTACGGGTCGAGGTGCACATGCCGCACCTCGCCGGGCGTCTCGGGCGACTCGTGGGTCCCGCGGTGCAGGATGGTCACCTCGTGCCCGCGGGCGACCAGCCCGCGCACGAGAGGGGTGCCGGTCGGGCCGGTGCCGCCGACCACGAGGATCCGTTCGCCCATGTGCTGCCGCCCTTTCCCGGGACCGCAAGATGCTTGACGCAGTCAGCTACCACGACGGGGCGACCGTATCCGCAGGTCGGCACGGGTTCAAGGGCGATCACGCGGCGGCACTCGCGGCAATCGCGCGCCGGTGCACGCCGTAGCATGGACCCATGGGTTTCCTGCGCCGCCGCCCGCCCGTCGGGCCGGACTTCGACGTTCTCGCCATCCCCTTCACCGACTGGCCGGGGTCGGTGGTCGTGCACATCCTGCCCGGCGCCGACGGCAGCTGCCAGGGGATCTTCGTACGGTACGACCTGCTGGCCGGCCGCGGCCCCGCGATGCTGATCGGCAACCTGCCCGCCGGATCGCCGGCCCGGGCCGAGGGCGTGGGGCGCATCGAGGCGCAGCAGCTGGTCGCGGCCCTCGGGCACGAGGAGATGCCGGAGGAGCTCGGCGTCGAGGAGCACCCGGTCATGCAGGACGACGGCCTGCTCGTCGTGCGCCGCGTCAAGTACGCCGAGGGGCGGCTCGCCTGCGTCGAGTTCGACCGCAGCGACGACGTGCAGGTGCGCGTGGTGTCGTGGGACCGGCCCATCACGGACGACATCTTCGCGCTGCTGAAGCCGATCCCGGCGGAGTCCTTCAAGGTCTGAGGCGGCGGTGCCGGCGCCCGGCCCTCGCGCCGCCCGCGTCACCGCGACCGGGTCCGTCGCGTTCGCGACCCACCCGCTGGGGCCCGAACCGCCGCGCGTCAGCGCGTCGCGCGCTTCTCGTTCCCGCGCCGGTAATTGCCGGTCGCCCGGGCCAGCAGGTGCTGCACGGCGGATGCGTCGTCGGCCGCCTCTGCCGCCTCGATCCCGGAGACCAGCCGCTCGGCGGCGGCCCCGGACACCGTCACGACCAGGCGGCCGCCGCGCGACACCAGGACCTTGCGGTCCTTGGTGACGCGGTATTCGAAGGGGTCGCTGACGAGGCGTCCACGGGCGTCTTCCGGCATGCCCGACAACTTACGCGAACCTCCCGCCCGCCACCCGGCTCCGGTCGCCGCGCCCGAATTGTCGGGTTAGCGTGCGTGCACAAGAGATCCGCGGCGCACCGCCGGGGACCGGAGGAGGGCTGGAAGCGCATGCGGCGGCTGGCACGGACGTTCGCGGCCGCCGTCGTCGTCGGGATCGCGGCACTGCCCGGCCTCCCGGGGACCCCCGCACCCGCCGCCCGCGCCGAAAGCCCCGTGACGCTCTCCTCCGGACAGGTCACCGACAAGGTCGGTGCGCTCGGCGACCGCAAGGGCGAGGTCGAGACGGCGCTCGCCCGATTGGACCAGACCCAGCGGCTGCAACTCTTCGTCGTCTACGTACGCGACTTCTCCGGGCAGAGCCCGGCCGCCTGGGCCGATGCCACCGCCGCCCGCAACGGCCTCGGCCGCGACGACATCCTGCTCGCGGTCGCCACCGGAGCCCGGCAGTACTACGTCTCCGTCGACAGCGCCGCGCGCCTCACCGACGGGCAGATCGACGAGGTCTCGCGCGTCGCGGTCGAGCCGCACCTGCGGCAGAACGACTGGGCCGGGGCCGCGGTCGGCGCCGCCGACGGCTACGCCGCCACGTTGTCCGGCGCCCCCGTCGTGACCGGGCCGATCGTCCCGGGAGCCGCGGACCCCGGCGGTGACGGCGACGGCGGCGGGGGAGTGCCCGGCTGGATCCCCGCCGTCGCGGTGGGCGGGGTCGCGGCCGCCGGCGGCTACCTCTTCGTCCGGCACCGCCGGGCCGGCCGCGCCGAGACGGGCACGGCGTCCGTCCCCGGCGGCGTCCCGCTCGCGGAGCTGGACAAGTCCGCGAGCCGCCTGCTCGTCGAGACCGACGACGCGGTACGCACCAGCGAGCAGGAACTCGGCTTCGCGACCGCCGAGTTCGGCGAGGCGGCGGTGGTGCCCTTCGCCGCCGCCCTCGACTTCGCCCGGACCGAGCTCAGCGCCGCGTTCCGGATCCGGCAGCGGCTCGACGACGACGTCCCCGAGGACGACGCCGCGAAGCGGGCCATGCTCGCCGAGATCACCACGCGCTGCACCGAGGCCAACCGGCGTCTGGACGAGCAGTCCGACGCGTTCGACCGGCTGCGCGACCTGGAGGCGAACGCGCCGCAGGTCGCCGCGCAGGTCGCCCGGGACGCGGCGACCCTGTCCCAGGCCGTCGACCCCGCCCGCACCACGCTCGCGCAACTCGCCCGGCGGTACGCGGACTCCGCACTCGCCCCGGTCGCCGAGAACGCGGACCAGGCCGCCGAACGCCTGGCGTTCGTGCAGGACGCGCTGACCGACGCGGACCGCGAGCACACCGCGGGGCGTACCGGACCCGCGGCGGTCTCCGTGCAGGCGGCCGAGGCGGCCGTCGCCCAGGCGGCTCTGCTGCTCGACGCCGTGCACCGGCGCGCCGCCGAACTGGACGAGGCGGCATCGTCGTTGCACGGCCTGGTCGCGGAGACCGAGGCCGACCTCGCCGAGGCGGACGCGCTGGTCGCCGCGGGCCGCAACGACCCGGCACTCGTCGGGCTCGTCGCCCGGGCGCGCGGCGAACTCACCGCGGCCGCCGCGGAGTCCGGACCCGAGCGCACGGACCCGATCGCCGCCGCCCGGCGCATCGAGGAGGCGGATGCGGCGCTCGACAAGGCACTTGCCGACGTACGCGACGAGCAGGAGCGGGTCCGGCGCGCGCGTGCCGGGCTGGACCAGGCACTCGGCGCGGCGCGTGCCGAGGTGGCCGCGGCGTCCGACTTCGTCACCACGAACCGGGGTGCGGTGGGCGGCACCGCGCGCACCCGGCTCGGCGAGGCCCAGCGGCACCTGGACCAGGCCCACGCGAGCGCGTCGGCCGACCCCGTCGCGGCCCTCGCCGAGGCGCAGCGCTCCGCGGCCCTGGCCGGCGAGGCGATCGGCCTTGCCCAGCAGGACGTGCAGCGGTTCCGCGGCGGCTACGGCGGCGGCACGGGCGGGGGCTTCGGGGGCGGTTTCGGCGGTGGCGGCGGGGGAGGGTTCGGGAACCTCGCCGGGGTCGTGCTCGGCGGCATCCTCATCAACGGCGGCCTGGGCGGCGGGCGGAGCGGCGGATGGAGCGGCGGGCGGGGCGGCGGCTCGCGCGGCGGACCCGGGCCGGGCAGCTTCGGGGGCAGCGGTACACGGGGGCGCAGGGGAGGCGGCGGCCGGTTCTGACGCACCATCACCCGCTCCCGGGACCCGCACGGACCCGCTTCAGGACACTTCGCAGGGAAAGGCAAGGCGCACCATGAGCAGCAAGCAGACCGTCCTCGGCCGCGTCACGCAGCTGGCCAAGGCCAACATCCACGCCCTCCTCGACCAGGCCGAGGACCCGCAGAAGATGCTGGACCAACTGGTCCGCGACTACACCGAGAACATCGGCGAGGCGGAAGCCGCGATCGCCCAGACGATCGGCAACCTGCGGCTCATGGAGGACGACCACCGCGAGGACGTCGCCTCCGCCGCCGAGTGGGGCCGCAAGGCCCTGGCCGCCAGCCAGAAGGCGGACTCCCTGCGCGCGGCCGGCGACACCGCGGACGCGGACAAGTTCGACAACCTCGCCAAGGTCGCGCTGGGCCGTCAACTCGACTACGAGCAGGAGGCCAAGACCGCCGAGCCGACCATCGCCGCCCAGCAGCAGTCGGTCGACAAGCTCAAGGACGGGCTCGCGAAGATGCGCGAGAAGCTCGACGAACTGCGCAGGAAGCGCGACGAGTTGGTGGCACGCGCCAAGACCGCCCAGGCGCAGACGCAGGTGCACGACGCCCTCAAGAGCGTCGACGTCATGGACCCGACCAGCGAGGTGTCCCGCTTCGAGGAGAAGGTGCGGCGCGAGGAGGCCCGCGTACGCGGTGCCGAGGAACTGGCCGCGTCCTCGCTGGACGCGCAGTTCGAGTCCCTCGACGACATCGCGGACGACGCCGAGGTGGCGGCCCGGCTGGCCGCCCTCAAGTCGAAGGCGCCCGCCTGACCGGCAGGCGACACGAGGCCGGCGGGAGCGGGCTCCCGCCGGCCTCCTGTGCCGTTCGTCCCGAGTGGATCCGCCCCAGGGGCCTCGCCCTCCCTTCCCTGTCGCGCGCCGGTACGGTCCGGTCCGCCCACGGTCCGGACCGTCAGTGCGTTCCGACCGCCGCACGCACGGCCCGCCGTACGGTCGTGCAGTCGTCGTGCAGACGGCGGAGCAGCCGGCGCTCGTCCTCGCCTGCCGTGGCCTGGTCGTGGATCCGGATCTCCCGGACCAGCACGAGCATGAGGTTGACCAGGAACGCGTCGCGTGCGAACGAACCGCTCTGCTGCGCAACCTGGACTATCTGACGGCGCGTCAACGGGTCCCGGGCGAGCAGCGACCACAACACGGCCAGGTCGTAGCCCGGCAGGTGGTAGCCCACGAACTCCCAGTCCACCAGCGCCGGTCCGTGCGACGTGAGCAGCACGTTCGAGAACATCGCGTCCCCGTGGCACAGTTGCAGCGGAAGGCGGGACAGGCCGCGCATCAGCTGCGCCAGGTCGCCCGCGTCGCGGTCGGTCAGCAGCCCGAGCGCGTGGTACCGCTGCACACGGGGCAGGTAGTCGAACGCCGCCTGGAACGAACCCGCGGGCGGCTTCCAGGCGTTCAGCGCGCCGAAGGCCTGGAGCACCGCGCGGATGTCGCCGCGCGCCAGGGCCGCACCGGGGTGCCGTTCCGCCGCTACCGGTCGTCCCGGAACGTGCTCCATGACCAGGACGCGCCGCTCCGGATCGGCACCGAACAGGCGTGGCACGCGCACCGGCGGCCGCTGCCTCGTGAACGTCCGGTATGCCGATATCTCGTGCCTCAGGCGCTGCATCCAGTGGGACGAGTCGTCCGCGAGGTACTTCACCACCACCGGGTTGCGCCCGACCGAGCCGGTCATGAGCACCGACTTCTGGGTGCGCCGCATGACCGCGCCCGCGACGAAGCCCGGGCACACCTTCGCCGCCGCGGCGGCCACCACCGCCGGTGTCAGGGGCGGCTGTTGCGGTCCGCCCTCCGGCCCCCGCCCCGTGCGGTCCCGCGGACCGCCCTGACCCGGCGCCGGTACGCGCCGTCCCGCCGAGTCCGTCTCGCGCCCGACCGGACCGTACGCCCCCGGCACTCCGCCCGAGCGCTGGCGCCCCGGATCGGCGCCCGGCGACCCCGGCGGACGCGGCCCGCTCTGGCTGTTCGCGCGGCCGCCGGCCGGACCGGGCTGTGCGGGGCGGCGCGTGGGGGGCGAGGTCGCGGGACCGTACGCGGACGGCCGCGGCGAACTGCCGCGCGCCGCGGGGCCCGACGTACCACGGGCCAAGGGTGACGGGGAGGGTGACATCGAGGACCTTCCTGCTCCGGGGATCCGGGAGGTGCCGCCAAGGGCCGCGTGGTCGACCGGGGGGCGGTCGGATACCTCCACGCGGGGGCCGGACCGGGGCGTCCTGGGGGCCGCCCCGGCCGGTCGCCGGCACCGGGGGTGGTGCTGCCGTGCGCCTTGCTCGCGTCGTGCTCGGGTCGTACGCCTCTCGTGCCTCTCGCGGCGGCCCGGTCGCGTCTGTCGCGTCTGTCGTGGCTGCCGCGTCGGCCGCGGACCGGTGCCGGAACCCGTGCCGTGTGGCGGTGGGAGCCCCGCGTACCGGGTCCGTCCACCACGAGACTCCCTCGCGCGGGTGGTGATCCACGTGGCGGACCCTGGCGAACTGTGGCGAATCGGCGGCATCCGTCCCGCCCCGCATTAGCCTCGAATCACCGAGCAACCTGGGGGCTCGAACGTGAACGGCGAATCGAAGGGCGGGCCGAGATGCGGCGCGGGCGCAACACCAAACTGGTGGACCTCTTCGCGCTGACCGGTTGGTCGAAGGGCGAACTGGCCCGCCTCGTCAACCGGCGTGCGGCCGGCATGGGACACCCGCAACTGGCCACCGACACCTCACGGGTGCGGCGCTGGCTGGAGGACGGCGAATGCCCGCGCGACCCCGTCCCGCGAGTGCTCGCGGCGCTGTTCACCGAGCGACTCGGACGTGTTGTCACCTCCGAGGATCTTGGCCTCACCGGGCGCCCCAGGCACCACGTACCAGCCGTTCCCGAGGAACTGCCGTGGAGCACCAAGCGCACCGTGGACGCCTTGACCGAGTTCACGGGAATGGACCTCATGCTCAATCGGCGTGGCTTCGTCGGAACGGGATTCGCGCTGGTCGCGGGCCCCGTCCTTGTCACCAACTTCGACCGCTGGCTCGGTACGGGCAAGCCCGGGCCGGGTGCCGCCGCCTCCACGGCGGTGCCGCGCGCCAACGCGTTCGGCACCACACGCGCTGTGTACGCCCCCATCGACGCCGGCCCCGTGGGATCGGAGGAGGTCGCCGCGCTCGAACACGCGGTCACCGTCTTCCGCGCGTGGGACGCGAACCGCGGCGGCGGCCTGCAACGCAAGGCCGTCGTCGGCCAGCTCAACGAGGTCGGCAACCTGCTGACCGCGGACAACCCGGGACCCGTCAAACAACGTCTATGGGCGGTGGCGGCGAACCTCTCGGTACTGGCCGGCTGGATGTCGCACGACGTGGGCCTCAACCCGACTGCGCAGAACTACTTCGTGATCGGCGCGCACGCGGCCCGCGAGGCGGGCGATCTGCCGCGCGCCGCGGAGGCGTTGTCGCGGGCCGCCCGGCAGATGGTGCACCTGGGACGGGCGCGCGACGCGCTGGCGCTCATCGAACTCGCCCAGCGCACGGCGGGGGAGCGTGCGACACCGACCACACGGGCGATGTTCCACACGGTCGAGGCGTGGGCGCAGGCGGCACTCGGGCAGTCGGCCGAGTGCCGGCGTACGCTCGGGCTGGCCGAACGCGAGTTCACACGTGCGCAGCCGCAGGAAGACCCGGACTGGATCGGCTTCTTCGACAGCGCCGACCTGCACGGCATGCAGGCGCTGGTGTACCGCACGCTGGCCGACAGCGACCCGTCGGCGGTGCGTCCCGCGCAGGAACACGCCCAGAAGGCCATGGAGTTGCGGGCGCAGGGCCATCAGAGATCGCAGACGTTCGACCTGATCTCGCTGGCGTCCGCGTACCTTCTCGACGGCCAGGCAGACGCGGGCGCGCAGTACGCCCGGCTCGCCATCCGCTCCACGCGCGAGGTCTCGTCGCACCGCACCTGGGACCGGCTCGGCGACATGCAGAAGCTGACCGGCCGCTACAAGGACGTGCCGGAGATCAGGAGCCTCCACGAGGAGATCTCCGAAGGTGGGGGGCCGACGGGGCCGACGACGGCGTAGCGCCGACGTCGGCCCCGGTGCGGCTCCACCGCGGTTCTCCACGGCAGGCCTCCACGGCCAACCCGCTTGCGGCCCCGACCCCCGCAGAAACCCCCGCACTGGCAGCGCAACTCGCGCTGCCTACGTCACGCGCAGGGCCATGACGCAGGCGTCGTCCTCGTAGTCGGTGTGGCCCAGGCGGCTCACCACGATGTCCACGCACGAGCGGGCGTCGGCCCCGGCGAGCAGCGGGGCGAGGGCGAGCAGCGACCGGATCGAGTCGTCGATGTCGAGCCCGCGGCGCTCCACGAGGCCGTCGGTGAACAGCAACAGCAGGTCTCCGGCCCGGAGTTCGAGGCGCAGTTCCTCGTAGTACGGCTCGTCGTGCACGCCCAGCACGATGCCGCCCGGCATGTCCGGGATCGAGCCGAGGCCGTTGCGGAACAGCAGCAGCGGCGGATGGCCGGCGCGGGCCAGGGTCAGGACCCTCCGGTCCGGGTCGTACCGCCCGCACACCGCGGTCGCGATGGCCTCGGTCGGCATGGCGTGCAGGACCAGGCGGTTGAGCCAGTACAGCATTTCGCCGGGCGGGGCGCCGGTGATCGCGAACCCCTCCAGTGCGCTGCGCAGCGTCGTCATCCCGGCCGTGGCGGCCAGTCCGTGTCCGGCCATGTCGCCCATGCTGACCAGGACCGTGCGGTCCGGCAGGGCCATGCCGTCGTACCAGTCGCCGCCCACCCGGGACATCGCCTCGGCCGGGAAGTAGCGGGTGGCGACGTCGAGTCCGGGCAGGGCGATGGCCCGGGTCCAGCGCGGCATGACCGCGCGCTGGAGCTCGGCCGCGATGCGGTGTTCGGCCCGGGCGAGTTGGCGCTGTACGAGCAGTTGCTCGCGCGCCTCGGACAACGCGGCCTGCGTCCAACGCAGTTCGGAGACGTCGCGGAGAATGGCCCACACGCTGCGCGGGGTTCCGTCGGCGTCCAGCACCGGCTCGCCGATCAGGTGCACCGAACGGGTGGTGCCGTCCGTCCGCAGCACGCGGAACTCGGCTTCGGACGGGACGAGTTCGTTGAGGAGTTCGTCGACCAGCGTCTCGACCTCGGGGAGGTCGCCGGGCAGGACGTGGCGGGGCAGGTCGTCGAGCCGCACCGGGCCCGCCACCGGGTCGCGGTCGAAGAGCAGGTACATCTCGTCGGACCAGCGGATCTCGTCGGTGTCGAGGTGCCATTCCGCGCTCGCGATGAGTCCGGCGTGCGCCCGCGGCGCGGGGACCGCGGGGGACACGAGGTCCTCGTGCCCGCGGCCGCGTACCGGCTCGTCGGGCGGCAGCAGCAGATCGCGCGGGGCGGCCGGGCGCGACGGCACCAGCGTGTCGCCGACGACCGTGTCGATCAGGCGCGGCCGCAGGTAGCGCTGCGACCGGAACACCTCGGGGACGGCCGGGAACGCGTGCGCGCCGCGGCGGTACGGCTCGTGCGGCCGAGCGTCGTGGTCGCGCGCGGCCGCGTCCTCGCGTACCGGCGCGCACAGTTGCGCGAGGTGGTCCAACGACTGCTCAAGGCTCGACGACAGCAACTCGCATACGTGCGCCTGGCGCGTGGACTCCTGCGCGGCATATGTCGTGTGCAGGTCGTCGACCTCGGACCTCAGCCGGGCCACTCTGGTCATCATCGCCGACAGATCCGCCGCGTCGAACTCCGGCCGCTCGTGCATCCACCCGCCTACGCCCGCTTCCGTGTCGCCGCACCGACTCTCGCACAGCGGCGGTCTTACTGGGGGTGATTTCACCACATTGGTGGAGGGTGGTGGCGGGTTGACGGTTCCGCACCGTATCGAGGTGAGCTGATGACCGGAAACGATCGATGCGGCCGGGGGAAGGTACCCCTCCGCGATCATCTGTGATCACCACCTGTCGGGTTGGCCGACGAGCCGTCGTGCCGCGGGCCGTTGGCCGCCCCGCGCCCGCCGGGGATGCAGCCGGCCCGTCGCCGCGCGGACGGTGTGTCGTCACCCGCCCGGCCCAGTAGACGCGCGGACCGCCGCCCGATCGGCACACGATGGAGCCCGATCCGCAGTCCCAGCGAGGTTCCGGCTCCGTCGAACACGCCCGGACGAATCGGAGGATGTAGTGGGAGTCGATCCCGCCGCTTTGCGGCGTTGCCATGTTGCCGTGGACCTGGGGGCGTCCCGGACCCGCGTCTACCTCAAGAACGACGGCCTGGTCGTCGACGAACCCAGTCTCGCCGCGGTGGACACCCGCACCGGCGGGCTGGTCGCCGTCGGATCGGTCGCGGCCCGGATGGTCGGTCGGTCCCCCGACCACATCCGCGTCGCGCGCCCGATCTCGAGCGGCACCGTCGTCGACGCCGAGTTGGCGCAGTCGCTGCTCCGGCAGTTGGTGGAAGGCCGGGTCGCCCCGCTGTGGCGCAGACCCGGCGGCGTGCGGGCGGTGGTCGGGGTGCCGTACGACAGCGGCCCGCTCACCCGAAGGGCGGCCGTCGCGTCGCTGGCCGGACTGGGCGTACGGCGTGTCGAGCTGGTCGACATCCCGGTGGCCGCGGCCGTCGGCTGCGGTCTGCCCGTCGACCTCCCCGAGGCGGCGATGGTCGTCGTGTGCGGCGCGGCCACCACGCAGATCGCGGTGCTGTCGCTCGGCGCCGTGGTCGCGGCGTCGATCATCCCGGTCGGCGGCGACGCCGTCGACCACGCGATCGCGGAGCACCTGCGTGCGCGGCACGGGGTCGTCATGCCCACCGGCGCGATCCGCGAGATCTACGCCCGGCTCGACGCCGACGACCTCATATCCGTCATCGGCAAGGACGTCGGCACCGGCCTGGCCCGCACGGTGACCATCGAGTCGGCCGGCGTACGCGACATCATCTGCACGCCGCTGGCCTCGCTGCTCGACGGCATCACCGGCGTACTGCGCCGGTCCCCGCCGGACCTCGTGGTCGACCTGGCCGACCGCGGCATCACGCTCGCGGGCGGAGGGGCGCAGATCCCCGGGATGGACGCGTTGATCCGGGCCGCGACAGGGGTACCGGTGCACGTGGCGCCGGACCCGCAGACCAAGGTGATCGACGGCCTCGCCCGGCTCATGGACGGCCGTCCCACCCAGCCGCCGCGCGACCCGGTGCACGCCGAGACGCCGTCCGAGGAAGAGCCCGCCACGGACCCGGAGGCCTTCGCGCCGGTGGCCTGATGCCACCGGTCTAGGCACCGGGACGGGGTGCGAGGCATCCCCCAAGACAACCGCTGCCGGTGGCACCCCCATGGAATGCGGCCCCATGGTGGCGCCCAGATGAGGCGGCCCGCCCGACGACTGCTCCTTCGCGGTCGTGCCGTCGGCCCCCGACGGCAGGGGCGGGCCGCCCGTGTCACGGCGCCGGCCGGTACCTGAGCCGACACCTCGGCCAGTACGTCAGCGGGTGTCTCAGCCGGTATCTCGGCCGCTACGTCATTTGGTACGTCAGCGGGTAGCTCAGCCGGTGCCGGAGTCGTCCCAGTCCTCGTCGCTGCGGTCTTCCGCGCGCGTCCGCTCCGCGGCGGACTCCAGGGCGTGGGCCGCCGCTTCACGCGTCGGGTACGGGCCCAGCCGGTCGGTCGCCCGGCACCCGGCGCCCTGCTCCACGGTGCCGTGCTTGATGCAGTAGAACCACTGGTCGTCGCTCATGGCCCGATGATCGCACCGGCAGCCTCCCGGGATGCCGTGGCGCGCGGGGTTATCGTCGTTTTATGGACATGGCTGCGGACAGCGGAGCGCCGGTGTGCCCCTTGGCGCGTGTGGTGTCCGAATACCTGCCGCGCCTGGCCGAGTTCGCCTTCGAGCCCGGACTCGTCGCCGCGGTCGACCAGCACGCGGCGGCGGTGTGCGACGCGCTCGCGTCCGGGCCGCGCGGCGCCGTACCGGCTCCGCGGCCGCGCACCGTGCGGCGCGAGGACCTGGCCGACTATGTGCTGGGCTTCACCGACGTCCTCGCCGAGTCCGATTGGCGCGAGCCCGCCGGCTACGACTTCGCCGCGCTGCGCCTCACCGCGATCTGCTGGCTCGTCCGCGAGTACGGCCTGCTGGGACGCTGAGCGCCGAGGCGCTTCGTCGGGGCGCCTGATCAGGGGTGCTCCGGAAGAGCCGGTAACCGAATGGTTTCCTCAACGTAGAACCTGTTCTATCGTGGGCCTGCGCAATCGGCCCGCCACGGGGGTGCGGGCAGGTCGCGCGCGGGCATCGGAGCGCCGTGGCCCGCCCCGGCGGCCCCGCCGCTCCGATGCCCGGCACATGCTCGGCCGGTGCCCGGTGCCCGGTGCCCGGTGCCCGGTGCCCGGTGCCCGGTCAGCGGTCGGCGCGGTCCGCAGGGTCGATATTGCGCCAGTCGCTGTCGTGCTGCCACGCGACGAACTTGTTCCCGTCGGCGTACCCCGAGTACATCCCGCACTTCAGGTTCGCCTTGCGGGCGACGCCCTTCGGGAACCACCCCGCGGTCAGCTCCGGCCGCGCGTGCTCGACCGCCGGGGAGCAGCCGAGCGGCAGGCGTCCCGCCTTGAGGTTCGCCACCAGCAGCCGGTCGCCGCCCGTGGTCCGCATCTTGTAGTGCACGCCGGTCGCGTCGTCGGGCAGCCATTCGGGGATCGAGGCGTGCTCCGCCTTCGCGTCGCGCCCCGTGCGGTACGACGACTCCTGCTCGTGCCGTCCGTCCAGCCAGCGCTCCGCCAGCGGGGCCGCGACGACCGCGCCGATCGCCACGACCGCGACCGCGGAACCGGCGATGACCAGACCTGCCTTGAGCATCGGGATGTCTCCCTTGGGGATCGGTGGACCGATGTCCGCCGACGCCCACCCGATCCGTACCGAGGCCGCCGACGTGCTGCGTTCCATGATCACCAGAGTCGGGCCGGGAGTGCGTCAGTTTGCGGGGCCGTGTCGCGTGGGTCGTGAGGAGTGCCCCGGGGGGAGATTCCCTACGCCAAGAGGTCCACACCAATCTGGTCTGGACCATTCCCGTGCGGGGGGTCCGCTGGGTAGGGTGCCGCGCATGGCGATTCCGGTTCAGGGAAGTCCGCACGCCGAAAGCCCCCAGCCGCCCGACCGTCCGCACGGTCACGGACGCCGCTCCGCGTCGCGCAAGCGCTCCGGGCTCGGCTGGATCGCCCTGTGGGCCGTGGCGGTCGCCGCCGTCGCCGCCTACCCGGTCTACCGCTTCGCGATGCCGCTCGACGACGTCGACGCGCAGAGCGGGCAGGGCGGCCTGTGCCTGGCGGCGTTCGAGGGCTCGTTGGTGGGCGGACGCCTCCCGAGTTCGGTCGACTGCCTTTCCCCCGAGGCCCGTTGGCGGGTGACGACCCGCTTCGACGCCTCGGCCGGCACCGCCCCGTGCCGCGAACTCACCGCGGACAAGGGCTACGAGACGGGGATGGAGTGGCGGTCGTCGGACGGCGAGGTGCTGTGCCTGACCGTGACGCCCTACACCACGTTCCAGGACTACGAGTCGATCGGCACCATGCCGTTCGACTTCAACCAGGCGGACTTCGACGAACTGAAGACACGCCTGCTGTCCGCCACCGGCGGGCACCCGGACCCGGCGGGGGAAGCCGGCTGAAAAGTCAGGCCAGCCGGGTGAGTTCGACCGCGACCCGCGGCGGCTCACCCGGCGGGCCCTGATAGACGCCCTTGAACGGCGGCACGTCCGCGTAGTCGCGTCCCCGCCCGACGACCACGTGCCGCACCCCGACGTCGACCATGTTCGTCGGATCGAGGGGCACCCAGGACCCCGCCCAGTACTCCACCCACGCGTGGCTCTGCCCGACGACGGTCTCGCCCGGGGCCGCCTCGGGCACCGGGTGGAAGTAGCCCGACACGTACCGGGCCGGCAGTCCGACCGTACGCAGCATCGCCACCGTCAGGTGCGCGATGTCCTGGCACACGCCCTCCCGCTGGTCGTGTGCCTCCTGCGCACTGGTCCCGACTCCCGTCGACCCGGGCATGTACGCGACCCGGTCGTGCACCCACTGTGCGACGGCCGCCGCCACCTCGTGGGGCGTCCCCCCGTCGGCCGCGATGCGGTGCGCCTCGGCCTCCACGGTCCCGTCGACGCGGGTCAGTTCGGTCGGCGTCACATGCTCCGACTCGGCGCCGGAGGCGCACAGTTCGCGCAACTCCGGCCAGTCGGGTGCGGGCGGCGGCGCCTGGGCGGGCGACGTCTCCACGGTCGCCCGCGCGGTGAGCCGCAGCCGTCCGTGCGGTTCGGGCACGTCGACGGCGGCCACCTGCGTACCCCAGTAGTCCCAGTACGTCCACACGTGTGCGGACGGGCTCACCTCCACCCGGCTTTCCAGGGCGGTCTGGGTGGGCAGGGTCAGCGGGGCCATGCGTACCTCGTTGAACGACGATCGCGCCTCGCCCGCGTACGTCACCTCCGTGACGTGCCGGATGCCCAGCCGCCATCCGCCCGTGGTCATCGTCCCTCCCAGGGGGCGAGCGGCGCGTCCGGGAAGAACCGGCGCGCGACGGCATCGGTCGCCTGCGAGCAGGCGGCGCCCAAATCGGCCAGCAGTAACGGGAGTTCATGGTCGAACGACCCCACGTCCGCGTATTCGAGGCGGGTACGCAGCCGCCCGACCGGACGCCGGGCGGCGTCGGCGACCCCGGTCCGCTCCGCCGTCTCGGGGCCCAGGGCGAGCAGGCACTCCTCCGCGGTGCTCAGCGCGTGCAATACCGAACGGGGGAACAACCGGTCCAGGACCAGGAATTCGACCGCCCGCCCGGTGCCGGCCGCACCGCCGTGCGTGCGGAGGAACGACTCCTCGGCACCGGCCGCGCGCAGCAGGGTCGTGCGGTCCGGCATCGGTCCGGCGCCGGTCAGGAACACCGACAGCAACCGGGCCGTCATGTCGGCCCGTTCCAGCGAACGCCCGAGGACGAGGAAGCGCCAGCCCTCGTCGCGGGAGAGGGTGGCGTCGGCGAGCCCGCAGAACAGCGCGGCGCGCTCGCGTACATGGGCCAGGAACTCCGCCGGACCCAGGAGTTCGGCGGACTTGCGGCTCGCCACCAGTCCGTGCCGCGTGACGTTGAGGCACTCCCAGATCTCACTGGACACCACCTCACGTACCCCGCGGGCGTTCTCGCGCGCGAGCAGGAGCGCGCCGGTGATCGAGCTGGGGGAGTCCTCGTCGAACGCGACGCGGCGGACCGTGGCCTGGGTGTCCAGGTCGGCGGGTGGTCGCGGATGCCCGGCGGCGTCCGGGCCGGGGGCGTGATCGTGGTCCGGGGCGGCCGCGGCGAGGCCGAGGACCCCCAGGAGCGCGTGGCACGCCGCGGATTCGTCGGTCCACGGGTCCTCGACCATGCGGTGCACGAAGGCGTCGAGCAACCGGGCGGTGTCGTCGGCTCGTTCGACGTACCGGCCCATCCAGAACAACGACTCCGCGACCCGGCTGAGCAGGCTCGGCGGCCCGTCCGGACGGCCCGCCCCGCGAGGCTCGGCGCCGCCCGCCGGTTCGGGGCGGATCCGCGGCGCTTCCTCCGGCGGACCGGCCCCGCGCCCTCCGTACGCGTCCCAGGCGTCCTCGTGCATCGCCGCCGCCCCTGACGCGGCTCCTCGTGGTGGCACCGGCGACCCCTCCCCGTCACAGCGTCCCGCGCGGGACGCACGATCACTGCTGCATCTGCTGTTGCGCGGATCCGGCCGCCGACTCCTCCCCGAACGGCGACGGCTGTTCGTCGCGCGTCGGATGGGCGGACGCGACGCCGACACCGACGGCGACGAGCCGGCGTACCCCGGGCGACGCGGGCCCTCCGCCTGGTCTTCCGCCCAGTTCTCCGTCCGGCCCTCCGCTCGAAGCTGCGCCCGGTCCTCCGCCCGAACCTCCTCCGGGCTCGGTGCCGTTCGTGCCCCCCGATCCGTTCGCACGCGTCGGCGCGCTCGCGGGAGCGAGCACCCAGGTGTCCTTCGAGCCGCCGCCCTGGCTGGAGTTGACCACCAACTGCCCCTCGGGCAGCGCGACGCGCGTGAGTCCGCCGGGGAGGAGCCAGATGTCCGTGCCGTCGTTGATGGCAAACGGCCGCAGGTCCAGATGGCGGGGCTCCAGGCGGTCCCCGATCAGCGTCGGCGCCGTCGACAGCGCGACCGGCCGCTGCGCGATCCACCCGCGCGGATCCGCCGCGACCGCCGCGCGCAGCGTCGCGAGCGTGGCCTCGCCCGCGTGCGGCCCGATCACGATGCCCTTGCCGCCGGAACCGTCGACGGGCTTGAGGACCAGCTCGTGCACGTGGTCCAGCACCCAGGCCACGCGCTCGGGGTCGTCGAGCCGGTACGTCTCGACGTTCCCGAGCACCGGCTCTTCGGCGAGGTAGTAGCGGATCAGGTCGGGCACGTAGGTGTAGAGCAGCTTGTCGTCCGCGACCCCGTTGCCGACCGCGTTCGCGAGGGTGACGTTCCCGGCCCGCGCGGCGTTGAGCAGACCCGGTGTGCCGAGCAGCGAGTCGCCCCGGAAGTGCAGCGGATCGAGGAAGTCGTCGTCCACGCGCCGGTAGATGACGTGGACGGGCCGCCGACCGCGCGTCGTACGCATGTAGACGCGGCTGCGGTGGCACTCCAGATCGCGCCCCTCGACCAGCGGGATGCCCATCAGCCGTGCCAGCAACGTGTGTTCGAAGTACGCCGCGTTGTACCGCCCCGGCGTCAGCACCACGGCGGTCGGGTCGGCGACCCCCGACGGCGCGGTGGCCCGCAGCGCGGCGAGCAGCTTCGCGGGATAGGCGTCCACCGCCCTGACCCGGTGTTCGGCGAAGATGCCGGGGAACAGGCGCGTCCCCGCCCGGCGGTTCTCGATCACATAGCTGACACCGCTCGGGATCCGGACGTTGTCCTCCAGGACCCGGAACCGGCCCTCCTCGTCCCGTACCAGGTCGATGCCCGAGACGTGCACCCGTACCCCGCCCGGGGGTTCGATCCCGGCGGCGGCCCTGTGGAAGTGCGGGGACGTCGTCACCAACGCCCGCGGCACCACGCCGTCCGCCAGCACCCGCCCACGCTCGTAGACGTCGGCGAGGAACGCCTCGAGCGCCCGGACCCGCTGCGCGACTCCACGCGTGATCTCGTCCCACTCGCGAGCCGCGAGCACGCGGGGGATCTGGTCGAGCGGAAACGGTTGTTCGCCGCCGGCGAAGGCGAACGTCACACCCCGGTCGGTGAACAGACGGGCCACTTGGTCGGCGCGGTACCGCAGGTCGTTCGCACCGAGTCGTTGCAGTGCCGCGAACACCGCGAGGTACGGCGTACGCGGGACTCCCGGCGCGGCGAACATCTCGTCCCACGCCTGTGCCGGCCGGTATGTGTCGAAGATGTCCGCCATGACCGGAGCGTAGGAAGCGGCTGTTTCCCCCGTGTTTCCGCCGGGTTCGGCCGGTGTCACGGCCCGTGCCGCGGCCGCGGGGGCGCGCTCGGCGATCGCGGGGCACCCGATCGGGCACGGCGATCCGCCCGACCCAGCCCCGCCGAACCGCTCGACCGGGCCCGCCGTTCCGCCCGCCCGGCCCGCGGATCCGCCCGACAACCCCGCGAACTGCGGTGTTGCCGCCCTACGATGGGTGGTCCAGCCGCCCGGTTCCGGTGTACGGCGACGGGGTGGCAGCCCCGTCTCCGGCACGTCCGGGTGTCTCGCCGGGGGGAGAGGGCAGCTATGACGCAGGCCGAGGTCGCCCTGCTGCGCCGCCGCCACGCAAGGCTGCTCGCCGTGGCCGGCGGTGACGAGCCCACGGCGTTCCTCGACATCACCCGGGACGACCGCACCGATCAGCTCGAAATCACCCTGCGGCGCAGGTTCGACGGTGATTCCGGGCTTGCCGCCATCGGCTTGCGCGCCGCCGACGGCGGCGGACCGGTGGGCACGGTGACCCGAGCGTCGGTGGGGGCGTCCGCCGGAGTCGCGGCCGACCCAGGCGAGTTGGGGGCGGGAGACCGGGCCGGATTGCCCGGGCACTCCACGCAGTTCCGCGCGATCGTCTTTACGTGCGCGCGCTGCGGGGCCACCGCCGTGCGCTCCTTCTACGACGCCCGGTACCTGCCGCGCTGCGAGGCGACGCAACCCGCCCACGGACCGATGGGACTGCGCCCGTGAAGCTCGAAGGCTCCCTCGAACCCCCGGCGGGCCTCGGTGCGGGACGCCGGTTCTTCCTGGTGGGCTACCTGCCGACGTACGCCGCCTTGCTGTTCCTGCTCTCGTTCGTCTGGGCGGGCGCCCGCGGCTGGCAGGAGCCGGAAGGCGGCAGCCTGGCGTTCGCACAGGCCTGGAAGACCGCCGCCGACCTCAAGGCCGGCGAAGTCCTCGGCATCGTGCTGGCGGTGACCGTGGCCGCACTCCTGCTCCAGCCCCTGCAACTGGGCATGGTCCGTTTTCTGGAGGGCAATTGGCCCGGTCCGCTGGGACGTGACCTCGCAGTCAAGCGTCAACTGGCCCGCCGCCAACGCTGGATGGACGCAGCGGCCGACCTGCCGCAGGACCCTGCTGCGCTGACCGACGAAGCGGTGCAGCGGGCCGGTCTCGCGGGAGCCGAACTGCGCCGCCGCTACCCGTTGCCGGACCACCTCGTCCGCGCCACCGCCCTGGGCAACGCCCTCGCGGCGGCGGAGGATTCCGCGGGGCGGGTGTACGGCATGGACGCCGTGGTCTCGTGGCCGCGGCTGTACGCGGTCCTCGGCGACCAGACGCGTGCGGTGGTCGACGACCAGCGCGACCGCCTGGACGGGTCGGCGCGCATGGCCGTGACGATGGCGGTGACGGCCGTGGCGTCGGGCGTGCTGCTGGTGCGGACAGGATGGTGGCTGCTGTTGGCGCTGGTCCCGGTCGTGGTCGCGGCGGCGGCGTACCACGGCGCCGTGCAGACGGCGCGGGCGTACGGCGAGTCCGTGCACGTCGCGTTCGACCTGCACCGCTTCGACCTGCTGACGGCACTGCGGGTGCCGCGCCCGGCCACGCACGGCGACGAGGTGGCGAAGCACGCGCAGTTGAACGACCTGTGGCGGCAAGGCGTGCCGCTCCCGCCGGACTTCGCGTATCTCGACGACGAAGCGACCGCCGGCTCGATGATCGGCAACGGAGGGCAGCCATGAACGCCGGGAACCGGGTCCTCCCGTACGAGTTGATCGTGGGACAGGACGACCTCAAGCTCGCGCTGGAACTTGCGTACGTCAACCCCGCCATCGGCGGCGTGCTGGCCGCCGGTCAGCGCGGCACGGCGAAGACCACGACAGTGCGGGCGTTCGCTCTCGCGGTCGCGGGCGAACTGCCGGTCACCCTCCCGATCGGAGCCACCGAGGACCGGGTGCTCGGCGGCTGGCAGATCGACAAGCTCATGCAGGGGGAGGCGGAACCGCAGGAAGGACTGCTGGTCCAGGCGTCCGAGTCCAGGGCCCGCATGCTGTACATCGACGAGATCAACCTGCTGGACGACTACCTCGTCAACATCATTCTCGACGTCGTCTCGACGGGGAACCTCGACGTCCAGCGCGAGCATCGTGCCGAGTCCGCGCGGCGCGTGGACTTCACGCTGGTCGGCACGATGAACCCGGACGAAGGCGGCCTGCGGCCCCAACTGCTGGACCGCTTCGGTCTGGTGGCCATGGTGGAGCCGGTCGAGTCCGCGCAGGACCGCATGCGCGTGCTTGAGGCGGTGATGCAGTTCGAGATCGGCCCGCCGTCCCCCAGGGACCACGGCGCCACTCTCCGTAGCCGGGTGGAGGAGGCCCGCAGCCGACTCGCCAGAATCTCCGTCCGCTCGATGGATGTCAGGGAATGCGCCGAGCTGGCGGCCGCGTTCAACGTGCCCGGGCATCGAGGACAGATCGTGCTCCTTCAGGCCGCGCGCGCCCTGGCGGCCATCGAGGACACGCTGCTCATCCTGCCCCAGCACATCAGCAGGGTGGCCAAGCTCGCCCTCGTGCACCGTCGAACGCGCGGCGAGACAGGGACCGTGCCGGCGTGGACGGAGGAGGACGACCGCAAGGTCGCGGAGGTGTTCGCCGGGACGGAGGCGAATCGCCGTGACCGGTCCGAAGCCTGACGCCCCGTCCGGGCAGCGCTTGACGCCGGCGGAGCGGATCGGCGCGGTCCTCCGCTCTGCCGGCTCCGCCGAACCGCGGGCCGACGGGGTGCTGTTCCTGGACGCGGACCCCGCTGTGCTGGGTGCGCTCGCGCAAGACCTCGTGAACGAGTTGAACGCGCGAGGGAAGCCGTCCCGGGTGGTCGTGCTTCATCCGTGGCACAAGGACGAAGACCTGTGGTCGCGGTGGGGAGTCACGGGTGAGGGCTTCCGGGTGGATCCCGGGCTGCTCGTGGAGGCGTCCGACGATGTGCCCGTCGTGGTGGTGCCCGATCTCGCGAACGCCGGGACCGCGGTGCTGCGCGCGGTGGTCACCACCGCGGGGGCCGACGTCGCCCATGCCGAATCGACCGGCCGCAGCGACCGCTGGGCCCCGCGGGCGAGGTGGCTGGCCGGGGTGTCCCGCGAGGAGGCGGCACGGCTGTCCCCGCATGTGCTGGACCGGTTCCCGCTCAGAGTGGACGCGGCCCATCTGGCCGGCGGAGCACACAAGCCCTCCTGGGCCGCGCCCGGACCCGGTGTCGGACCGGCCGCTCACCGCCACGCCGTCGTCGGGGAGGAGGCGGTCCGGCGCGTGGTGGAGGTGATGCCGCAAAGCCCCAGCAGGCGCCGTGACATCGCGCTGCTGCGCCTGGCCCGGCACATCGCGGTCCAGGCGTCGGCGCCGCGGGTGAACGCCGAACACGTCGACCTGGCGGCCGAGATCATCGGCTTGGTGGATCCGGACACACCGAGCGGTCCCGACGACGACTCGGCGCCGGAGCAGGAACGGCAGCAACGGGAGAGCGCAGAGGACGAACCTGCCGAGGACGACCACGGGGGTGCCGCGGCGGGCTACGACAGCGGCCTATCGGCGGAGAGCACGACGGAGGTCGTCCCGGTGGCGGCGATCGAAACCGACGCCGTTCGGCAACTCGACGCGGTGACCGCAGGCCCCGGTCCGGAAGCGGGGATGTCGCCCTTTCCCGAGGACGGCGCGGATGCCCTCCCACCGGTGCGCTCGCTGGCGCTGCACGGGCGGCGGACGCCCGCACGAGCACGGCGGTACGGCCGACCCGCGGGCAGCGTTCCCGCCCGCGACCTGCGGGACATCGCCGTGGTCGCGACCCTGCTGGAAGCCGCCAAGTTCCAGGCGGTCCGCCGTCGGTACGCCCGGGGCAAGGCCGCGGAGCGCCTGGGCGCGTACCCGGGACGCCTCCTCGTCAGCCCCGCGGACCTGCGCGGGCACCGACGCCGCGCGGAGGCCACGTCGGCCCTCGTCCTGGTGCTCGACCATTCCTGCCGCCACGACTGGGACTGGGGGCCCGCCCTGGCACCGCACCTGCGCCAGGCGTACGAGGCCGGCTCGGCCGTCACCGTCGTCGAACTCGGCCACCACGAGGCCGTGCACGACTTGGCGGCGGAGCGGTACCGCACCGCGTCGCTCCTGGACCCGCGCGTCCTGCTCTCGTTCGAGCGGCGGCCGGGCCGGGCCACCCCGCTGGCACACGCGCTGGACCTGACCGCGCACGAACTGCGGCGGCTGCTGCGCCGTGGGCGGACCGGAGTCGAGGACGTGCGGCTCGTCGTGCTCACGGACGGACGCGGCAACGTCCCGCTCGACGCCAGCCTCCAGGGCTACCGGCCGCGTGGTGTCGGCAGACAAGGGGTCACCGACGCCTTGGAGGGGGCCAAGGTGCTGCGGTCCCTCGACCGTGTGCGCAGCCTGGTCATCGCCCCCGAGCTGGACCAGTACGCCACCTTGCCCGCCGAACTGGCGGAAGCGCTGGCCGCGGAGTTGGTCGTGGTACGCCGCACGGCCCCGGTGCGCGGCGGTCCTTCGCGTGAGGGAGGCGCCCGATGACCTTTCCGGCCCCCGTCCCCGAACCGATTGCCGCCCCCGACCCGGCTGTTGCCGTTGCACCGGCTGCCCCCGCACCCGGCTACGCCCCGGCGGCGACCGCCACGGGAACCTCCATGCGGCAGTATCTGGAGGCCGACCAGGCGCCTGACGTCGGCGTCGAGGCGGCGGCGGCCGTCGCCGTGCAGCACGTTCCCGATGACGCGGTCGACGAGGCCGAGCCCACGGGCTTCGACCCGGAGAACGCGCGGCTGACCGAGAACCTGCCCGCCGACGTCGCCATGCTGTGCGTCACCGAGACGGAGTGGGCCGGAAAGCCGAGCTTCAAGCTGCACTTCCACTACCGGGGGAGGGTGCGCTGCACGGTGGCGGCGGCGGATCTGAACGCCCAGCGTCCGCGCAGTGTGTCGATCGCCGAGCTGGTCGACCGGGCGGGCGACGGGCGGTCACCCGGCGAGGGGTCGTGGCGCGAGGCGTACTACGACGTCATGAGCGGGTGGGCGCCGATGGCGACCCTCGTGGAGTGGGTGCGCGAACTCCTCGACGCGGAGGGTGATCCGCAGCTGGTGGTGTGGGACAACACGGGGTTCGAGATCCCTTGGGAGCTGTTCCGGCACACCATCGCCTTGGACGACGACGACCCCGGGCACGACGACGGATGGCTCGGCGAGTTGATCCCGGTGATCCGCTGGACGACGGTCCACGACGGGGCCAACGCAGGACGCTACACGGCGACTTCCCGCGAGAGCCGGGGCGGCGTGCTGATGTACGAGGACCCGGCGCTGGCCGTCGAGCCCGCCGAGGCGGACCTGTTCCGCCGCTTCGAGGTCGCCGAGCGCCGCACGACGATGGCCCAGCTGATCCGGCAGCTCAACGACACCTCGGTGGCGTTCGGGCTCGTGATCGTGCGCTGCCACGGCACCTACAGCGCCGAGGAACGCCGGATGAAGCTCGGCGGCATGCCGCTCAACGAGTTCTCCGACGTACGGATGCGGGCGCTGCGCAAGTACCGCGCGCCGGTGCTCCTGAACGCCTGTGTCACGGCCCGGCCGGTGGGCGTCGTACCGCGCAGCTTCGCCGAACTCTTCCTGCGGTACGGAGCCGGCGCGGTCATCGCGACGGTCGCCGAGGTGGGCCTCAACCACTCCCACGAGTTCGCGGTACGCCTGCTCGAGGAAGCCGAGTTCGGCGAGGTCAACATCGCGCGGACGCTCCTGGACCACCGCAGGCACTACGCCGAACGCGTGCGCCGGGCGTTCGACGCCGACGAAGACCCCCGGACCGAGGAGGACTTCAAGCTGTTCTTCCACAGCTTCATGTACGTGTACTTCGGGCACCCCGGGACGACGCTGCGGGCGATACCGCGCGAGGGAGGCGGTGCGCATGACGGTTGACGCCGGGGTGTGGCTGCGGCCCGTGGTGAGCTGGCCCCAGGAGATCGAGGCCGGACGCAACCACCTCGTGACCGTGGACGTGGAGCTGGACGACGCGCAGGGCGAATGGCCGTACGAGAGCGAGGAGTACGCGATCGCCTGCGTACTGGACGGCCCGCCGGGCCTGTCGGTGTCGTCGGTGGGGGACACGACGCTGGTCGTGCACCGGTTCGGGGGCACGTACGGTCCGGTCCGCTTCGTCGTGCGCGCGTCCCAGGGCGCGGAGGCGTCCGGCGACTTGGAGCTGACCCTGACCCTGGTCACGGCCGGGGGAGTGCCGTTCCGGACCATCCCGCTGCCGCTGCGGGGCGGCGGTTCGGGCGGCGCGGACGAGGCGTCCGAGCAGGCGGCGGTCGAACTGGAGTCGGCGGTGGAGGCCGTAGTCGAACCGGAGTCGGCGGTGGCCCCTGTCCGGCCCGAGTCGCCAGGACCGGCAACGCCATTCGGCTCGGGGCGGCGGCGCCGCCAACCGGCCTTGGCGGAACGGGTCGTGCGGGTCCGGGCAAGAACTCCGGGCGGTCCCGCCACCCTGCGTGGATCAGGGTGCATCGTCGCGGCCGGTCTGGTGCTGACCGCCGCGCATGTGGTGCACGGTGGCAGCGACGTCGAAGTGGTGGGGACCGGGGAGGGGCAATGGGTCCGGGGCCGAGTCGTGTGGTCGAGCGAGGACGTCGATGTGGCGCTGGTCGAAGTGCCTCTGGGACAGGAACTGGCTCCTGTCCGTTGGGGGCGCAGTGTCACCGCGACGTCTGCCGTTCCGTGCGAGGTTGCCGGAATGGGCCCCAGGCCTCGCCCGACGGATCCGCCGACTGTCGAGGTGTACCGGGGAGACCTGCGCGGCACTCGGGGTGGCAGCCGAGGTTCGCTGCACATCGAGATGCGCAGCTCGCCCCACGCCGAGCAGGCCGATCGGCGCGGCGCTTGGAGGGGGTTCGCCGGCAGCCCGGTGTACTGCGGCGATGTGCTCGCGGGAGTCGTCACGGCCGAACGCGTGGGCACGCAGACGCTCGTGGGGTGTCCGGCCGTCCAGCTCCACCGGATCACCGAGTTCACCGACATCCTCGCCAGGTACGCGGGATCCCGCCGGGTGGACTTGGAGCCGCTGGAATGGCTCGCATTCGCCGAACCCCCGGCCGCGCCGCGGCTCCGGCGCTCGCCGGCCGACCTCCTGCGGGCACGCGACGAGGTGGTGCCGTTCTGCGGCCGGTCCGCGGAACTGAACGACCTCATGGACTGGGCGGGGGAGGACGGCCTGGACGCGTGGCTGCTCCACGGCCCGGGCGGCGAGGGCAAGACCCGCCTCGCCCATGAACTCGGCAGGCGCCTCACCGCCGAGGGTTGGGCGGTGCTGTGGCTGGACGCCGGCGCGGACCCCCGTGACTTCGACGCGTTTCGCGACATCCTCGTGCCCGCGCTGCTCGTCGTGGACTATGCGGAGACCCGGACGGCACAACTCCGGCAGTTGATCCGCGTGCTCATGCGCAGTGCCGGTGAGGAGCGGGTGAAACTCCTGATGCTGGCCCGCACGGCGGGCGCCTGGTGGCGGTCGCTGTCCGAGTCCACGACGGACGCCCACGCGCTGCTTGCCGATGCGCCGGTCGTGCGGCTGTCGTCCCTGGTACCGGGTGTCGAGGAGAGCCGCGAGGCGTACGACGTCGCCCGCGACGCGCTGGCGGCGGCCTTGTCGGAGGCCGGGGGGCGCACGCCCTCGGCGGAGTCCGCCTCGGTCCGTCGCGGCGCGACGCCGGGACAGTCGGCGTTGGACGTGCACACCGCCGCGCTCCTCGACCTGCTCGACGCCGACAGCGGGACGCGTCGCCCCGCGTCGTCCGCGTTGTCGTCGCGGTTGTTGGCACACGAACGCCGCTACTGGCAGGCCACCGCACAAGCGGTCGGCATCGGGAACTTCTCGCAGGAGACGCTGGAGGACGCCCTCATGGTCGCGGCGGCCGTGCCGGCCGAGAACCGCCTGCACGCCGACGAACTGCTCCGTATCGTCCCCGGGCTCGCGGATCAGCCGCGCGACCGGCGTGACGCGGTGCGGATGTGGATCGCGGGGATGTATCCGGCGTCCGACCACAGGCCGTGGGGCCAGATGCAGCCGGATCGACTGACCGAGCAGTTCTGGGCCGGGCGTGTGTCCGACAATCCGGCGGTCGGGGCCGAGGTGCTTGCGCACGCCGCAGCGACCGGCCGAACGGAACACGCCTTCCTGCTCGTCGGCCGACTGATCGCGTCGGACAGCGCGGATGCGGGGCCACGTGAGGCCGTCACACGGATCGTGACCGCGGATGCGGACACCCTCCTGGAACCGCTGATGGGTGTTGTCGACCGCGTTCCCGACCCCGAGCCTGTGCGCGACGTGATCCGCGCGAGCCTCCAGCACGGAAAGTTGACGCCGTCCATGGCACGCCGACTCTCGGACAAGTACCTCGGGGCCGACGGCCCGGTCGGCGATCTCGCCCTCGCCATCGCCAACGCCGCCCAGCGGTGTGCGCCCGTAACCGACAGCCCGTACTACTCGATCGCGCTGAGCAACGTCGCCGGCGTCCTGATCAGGGCCGGACGGTTCGACGAGGCCCGGGAAGCCGGCACCGCCGCTCGAAAGGGGCTCATCTGGGGGGAACAGGGGGAGCGGATCCGGCCATCGCAGTTCAGGACGGCTGCGGTGTACTTCAACGAGGCGCAGGCCCTCGCGGGTTCCGGTAGTCCTGAAGAGGCCCTCCCAGCGGCCGTGGCGGCGGCACGTGCCTTCGAGGAGGTATCCCTGCGCGAGTCGGCGCATGACCACCCCCATGTGGCAATGGCCTGGCACTTGGTCGCCTCGCTGTACCGGGTGGATGATCATCCGGATGATGCCGCTGCGGCGCTGGCCGCCGACACGGCCCTGCTCTACTCCCCGCTGACGGTCTACTCCCCGCGCGCATCCGTGTTCATCCCGTACGGCGAGGCCTGACCGACCAGTTCGGCCCCCGACGCCCACCACGGGACGTCGCTGTCGCCGCCGGTGTTGTCGATCATCCGGCGGAGGACCGCCAGCGCGCCGAGGAACTCCTCTTCCGTGATCCCCTCGTGGATGCGCGCGTTGGCCCGCACGATGCGGGTGTGGGTGCGGGCCGTCCCCGTCTGCCCCGCAGGCGTCAGGTGCAGCGTGCCGTCGGGGGACTCGTCTAGCCAGCCGCGCGAGAAGAGCTGCGCGTACAGGGGCGCGAAGGACAGGCCGGGCTCGGCGAACGCGGCCATTTGCTCGGCGACGGTCTCGCGCGTCCAGGTGCCGGGGGATTCGCCGACCAGGTTCACGACCCACCACTGCGGCTGCGTCAGCTGCTCCTTGCGCAGCGTCGCCTTGGTGTACTCCACAACGGCCTGATGGGCGACGCCCGCCCAGTAGCCGATCGGCTGGTGTGCGAGCTGCTCGGCCGGGTAGTCCTTGACGGTCATCGCGGTGCGCCCCCTTCGGTTGATCCGGGTGACCTGATCAACATAGAAGTTGAAGTCAACTTGAAGTCAAGCCGAGGTCGGGCTAGCGTCGCCGCATGGCCGTGCGTCTCCTGTGGTTCCGCCGTGATCTCCGGCTCGGGGACAATCCGGCCCTGCATGCCGCCGCGGGCACCGGCGCGCCCGGGACGGGCGCCGAGAGCCGGAGGTCCGTTCTTCCGGTCTTCGTCGTCGACCCGGTGCTGTGGGAGTCGGCCGGCCCGGCGCGGCAGGCGTACCTCGCGCGGTCGCTGCGCGCGCTCGACGGCAGTCTGCGCGACCACGGGGCGCAGGGACTGGTGGTGCGGTACGGCGACCCGGCTGTCGAGCTGCCCCGGCTCGCCGTCGAAGTCCGCGCCGAACAGGCGCACGCCGCCGCGGACTTCGGGCCGTACGGCCGGACGCGTGACGATGCGGTGGAACGAGCCCTCGGCGACGTCCCGTTCGTCCGCACCGGCTCGCCCTACGCCGTCGCCCCCGGGCGCGTGACGAAGGGCGACGGTACGCCCTACCGCGTGTTCACCCCCTTCCTCCGCGCCTGGACGGACCACGGGTGGCGGGGTCCGCTGCCTGTCCCCGAGGGGGTCGAGTGGGCGTCGGCGTCGAGTGGCGGGCTGCCGGACGAGCCGGAGTCGGACGTACCGCAGTTGCCGCCGGCGGGGGAGGAGGCCGCGTACGAGCACTGGGCCGACTTCCGGGACGACGGCGGTGGGGGTGGCAGCGGCGGTGGCGGTGGCCTCGCCGAGTATGCCGAGAAGCGCGACCGCGCCGATCTGCCGGGGTCGTCCCGCCTTTCCGTCCACCTCAAGTTCGGCGAGATCCACCCGCGCACGCTCCTGGCCGAGACCGACGCCCGCGCGGCCGGAGCCGCGAAGTTCCGGTCCGAGCTTGCCTGGCGCGAGTTCTACGCCGACGTGCTGTGGCACCGCCCTGACACCGGCCGCGAATACCTCGACGCCCGGTTCACGTCCATGCCCTACGACGAAGGCCCGGGCGCCGAGGAGGAGTTCGAGGCCTGGTGCGCGGGGCGTACCGGATTCCCGTTCGTCGACGCCGGCATGCGGCAGCTCCTCGCCGAGGGCTGGATGCACAACCGCGTGCGCATGGTCGTCGCGTCCTTTCTCGTGAAGGACCTGCACCAGGAATGGACGCGCGGCGCCGCGCACTTCATGCACCGGCTCGCGGACGGCGACCTCGCGTCCAACAGCCACGGATGGCAGTGGGTGGCAGGCTGCGGTACGGACGCCGCACCGTACTTCCGCGTCTTCAACCCCGTCACCCAGGGGCGCAAGTTCGACCCCGACGGCGACTATGTCCGCAAGTACGTCCCCGAGTTGCGCGGCGTCGCCGGAGCGGCCGTCCACGAGCCGTGGAAGCTCAAGGACGGCCTGCCGAACGGCTATCCGGCACGGATCGTCGACCACGGCGCGGAACGCGAGGTCGCGTTGGCCCGCTATGCCGCGATGCGCGAAGGCAACTGACGCGCGGCTGACGGACGGTTGACGGACGGCCCCGCCCGTCAGGCGGTGGGTGCCGTCCCGTCCCCAGGCGTCCGAACGTTCGTGTTCCACCACGCCGCCGCCCGTCCGACGGCCATGCGGTCGGCCCACAGGTCCGCCGGGTCGTCCGGCATCAGCAACTCCGGGATCTCCAACCGGCGGTCGACGTCGGCCATCCGGGCGAGCGCCCGCCCGGCCTCCTTCAGGCGCTCGTCCGCCAGACCGCTGCGCTCCGCCAGGTTCTTCGGCATGCCGTGGGCGCCCTGCCGGATGAGGTACGCGTCGTAGGGGTCGAAGCCGATCGCGAGCAGCGACGCCTCTTCCACCGACAGGTCGGCGGCCTCGGCGAACGCCCGGATCGACGCCTCCGGCCACGGTGCCGGACCGCGCGCGTCGAGCAGGCGCAGGAACGCCGCGACGCGCTCCGCGCCGCCCCAACCCGCGCACACCCGCTGCGACTCCACCCTGCCGAACGGCGGCTCGCCGAAGACGCCGTCGGCGGCGTACTCAAGTGCCGCAATGACGGCGGAACTTCCGTGTGGTCCCTGAAGAACGATCAGGCAGCCGCGCGGGGTCCGGCACACGGTGCCCTCGCGAGGCGGATTGCCCACGTCCAGGCGAAGGGACAGGGTCCGCCAGCGCCCCGCCGGGTCGCACACCGGTGCCACCCCCCAAGCGCGCACGTGGTCGGCCCGCAACTCGTTGCTGCGGTGCTCCGGCCCCGCGGGCGCCAGCGCGGTACGCAGCGCGCGGCAGCCCAGCCGGCCGAGGGAACTCTCCCAGTTGCGGGCGTTGGCCAGGCGTACGCTCAGCGGAGGCGTGGCGACCGCAGGGTCCGCACACTTGTCGGCGACCCGGCCGAGCCGTTCGAACATCTCCTGCATCGCGATGAAGATGCGGGCCCGCAGAACGCCCGCGTCCGCATGCGGGAACGGGGCGGGTTCGGCGCGCAGCGCCACCTCGTCCGCCGCCGCGGCGACGTGGCGAGCGGCCAGTACGCGGCACTCGACCGCCGACCACACCGTCCCGGCGATCCCGTCCAGCAGGCGGTCCGCGGTCACTTCCGGGAGCAGCGGCCCCAACACCCGCCGGACGGCATCGAATGCCTCGTCGATCTCGTACGAGTGGTCACCCACCGGATTGCGTCGCCCCAACTCGACGATGCGATCGCCAAGTTGGCTGTCGACCGCGTCCAGAACCCGGGCCGCCGACGCCCGATCCGCGCCGCGCAGCGCCCGCGAACCCGCCTCGTCGCGCGCGGCCAGTCGTCCCCACACCTGCGCAGGCGGGACGAGTTCACTGCCCGGCGCCCAGCGGTGCCGCCGCCGTCCGACGCTGTGCGTGCCCCACGTCCGGGTCGGTCGCGACGGTCCCTGGAACCAGCGGCCGACCACCACGTCCTTCTCGCCGTACAACTCCCACCATCCGCCCGCGCCGCGCCGCAGCTCACTCGGCTGCGTCGCACCGGGCATCAGCACGGTGGCGGCAACCGCATCCTCCTCGTCCGCCGCCGCGACCGCCCTCGGCACCGCGACGAACTGCCCGCCCTCGTACCGGTATCGATCCGACGTCAGCGAGGAACCCGGCTCGGTGGGGAACCGGCAATACAGCGGACCCGCCACCACGCCCCGGGGGCCGAAGACCGTGGCGCGTCCGCTGCTCGCGACCACGAAGGCGTCTTCCGGGACACCCGCCTCCGGCTCGACGCGGAAGACGTCGTCGCTGTGCCAGTACGAGCCGAACGCGTCGAGTGCGGCGTCCCCCAACTCGTCGACCAGCCCCGTGCGCCACGTCGCGGCGAGCGCGTCCGCGATGTCGGCGGTCAGCAACTCGCGGATCCGGTCCCGGGCTTCCGGGCAAGCCTCGGCCAACCGGGCCGGGCCCAGCACGTCGAGGAAGTGCACGGCCTCGTGCAGGGCCGGCAGGCTCCCGGCGCGCACCGCCTCGGACCACGCGGTCACCGTCTCGCCGAGGATGTCGAGCAGGCCTGACGCGCCGAGGACGGCGTCCACCAGCCCCGCGTCATCGCGCAGCCCGCAGTAGGGGCGGCCGAGGGCGAGCAGGTCGGCGCGCCGGTCGAGCACCGCCTCACGCAGCAGCGGCCGGAACCGCGGGTCGGCCGCCACCACCGCGAGACCGCCGCGCCGCGACCGACCCGCCCACGCGCGCAGGCTCAGCATGGTGCCGGGCGCCGGGGCGGAGAACGGCACCCCGGCCTCCAGTGCCGCGTCGAGCAGGTCGAAGTCCAGGTCCCACAAGGGCAGATGCCCGGCCGACAGGCGGTTCACGGTGGCGAACCCGATCGGTTCGCAGACCTGCCCGTCCGCCCGCAACAGCTCGGCGATCCGGGCCAGTTCGCCGCGTACCGGACGGGTGAGCCGACGCCCCGCGGCCTTCTCCGCCAGGCGCCGCAACTGCCCGCCCGGCGAGTCGTCCGCCACAGAACCGGAATCGGCGTCGCCGCCCTTGAGCTTGTCCATACGCCGTTCTATCAGCCGCCACCACCACGCCGCCGAGGCGCCGAGATCTGCGGACCGGTACGAAAAACACGCCGATCCGCAGATCTCGCCGCGGGCGCCCGTGCGTGGCGCCGCGGCGTGGTGGGGACGCGGTCAGAGCGCGCGTTCGTCGTGCGTGACGATCTCCTTGGCGGGCTTGCCGCCGGCCTCCAGCCACCCGCCTATCGCGGCGGGCGCGTCGCGGGCCGGGTTGTAGCAGTCCTCCTCGGACGAGAAGAGCCCGTCGCCCGCGTACACCAGGCGCGTCCAGTTGGCGAAGCCGAACTCGACTCCCGCATCCGTGGGGTGCGGCAGCACATTGCGCAGCCCGAGCACGATGGCGCCGCTCTCCTCGTCGTACGCCACCCAGTCCTGCGGGAAGCGCATCATCGGGAACGGTGCCATGACCTCCTTGATCCACGACCGGACCGCCTCGCGGCCGGTGAACACGCCGTACGCGTGCTCGGTGTAGACGACGTCCTCCGTGAACAGATCCGCGAAGGCGGTCCAGTCGCCCGACTCGACACACGTCGCGACGACCGAGTTGTAGTGGGAGAGCGCGCCTTGCAGTTCCTCGCGGGTGAAGCGGCCCATGCGTGGTACCTCCTGGACGGTGGCGTTCCCGGGACGGGTGCTCCGGTGGTATCAGAGGACTCCCACGACATCCAGGCACACCGAAAGTTGCCCGCCGTCGAGCTCGCGCTCGCCGTCGGTATCGCGGTGCCGAGGACCCGCCCGGTGAGTGCGTGCGCGACAGCCGCCTTCTTCGTCGCCGTCGTTCCCGCGAACGCCCAGATGGCGTACCACTGGCGCCGCCGCCCCCTGCCCTGGCGTGCCGCCGCCGTCGCCCGCGTCCCCCTCCAGATCCCCTGGTCCTGTGGGCACACAACGTCGCCCGGTCAGCCACGGGGTAGTCCGGCGGCGGGCGCTCGGCGTGCGCTCTGGGCAAAGGGGGTGTGCCCGGGCGAAACTGCATGATCGAACGTACGCCCATACGATGAGTGGGCATTTGGGGTGTGCCGGTGACTCCTGGTATCGGGGACGTCGGATCGAGTAGCTCGGGCGGGAGACGCGTGGCAGAGACAGCAGGCTCGCGGCAGACGGTGATTCTGACCGTGGACGACGATCCGGGGGTGTCGCGTGCCGTGGCGCGCGACCTGCGGCGGCGGTACGGCGGGACCTACCGCATCGTGCGCGCCGAATCGGCGGCCACGGCCTTGGACGCCCTGCGCGAGCTCAAGCTGCGCGGTGACCTGGTGGCGGTCATGCTGGCCGACTACCGGATGCCGCAGATGAACGGCATCGAGTTCCTTGAACAGGCCGTCGACATCTACCCGAGTGCGCGCCGCGTGCTGCTGACGGCCTACGCCGACACCAGCGCCGCGATCGACGCCATCAACGTGGTCGACCTCGACCACTACCTCCTCAAGCCCTGGGACCCGCCCGAGGAGAAGCTGTACCCGGTCCTGGACGACCTCCTCCAGGCGTGGCGGGCCTCCGACCACAAGCAGGTGCCGACCACCAAGGTCGTCGGCCACCGCTGGTCGGCGCAGTCGACGGCGGTACGCGAGTTCCTGGCCCGCAACCAGGTGCCTTACCGCTGGTACTCCTGCGAAGAGCCCGAGGGGCAGCGGCTGCTGACCGCCGCGCAGGCGGACAGCGAGCACCTTCCGCTGGTGATCACCCCGGACGGCACCACGCTGGTGGCACCCGCGGAACCCGACCTCGCCGCGCAGGTGGGGCTGGCCACCATGCCCACCGAGGACTTCTACGACCTGATCGTCATCGGCGGCGGCCCGGCCGGGCTCGGCGCGGCCGTGTACGGGGCGTCGGAGGGGCTGCGGACCGTCCTCGTGGAGCGCTCGGCCACCGGCGGGCAGGCCGGGCAGAGCTCGCGCATCGAGAACTACCTCGGCTTCCCGGACGGCGTGTCGGGCGCGCAGCTCACCGACCGCGCGCGGCGGCAGGCCACGAAGTTCGGCGCCGAGATCCTGACCGCGCGCGAGGTCACCGGGCTGGAGGTGACCGGCTCGTCCCGCGGCGTGCGCTTCGCGGACGGGTCGGTGATCTCGGGGCACAGCGTGATCCTGGCGACCGGCGTGTCGTACCGGCAGCTCGACGTGCCCGGACTGGCGCCGCTGACCGGGTGCGGCGTCTACTACGGCTCGGCGCTGACGGAAGCCGCCGCCTGCTCGGGCGAGGACGTCTACATCGTCGGCGGCGCCAACTCCGCCGGACAGGCCGCGATGTACCTCGCGCGCGGCGCCAAGTCGGTGACCCTGCTGGTACGCGGGCCCTCGCTCTCCGCGTCGATGTCGCACTACCTGATCCAGCAGATCGAGGAGTCGCCGAACATCAGCGTACGCACCGGCACGGTCGTCGAGTCGGGGCACGGCACGGACCACCTGGAGCAGCTCACGCTGCGCGACGTGGCCACCGGGGAAACCGAACGCGTCGACGCGCAGTACGTGTTCGTGTTCATCGGCGCCGCCCCGCTCACCGACTGGCTGGAGGGGACGGTGACGCGGGACCCGCGCGGGTTCATCGTGGCCGGCCCGGACCTGACCGCCGGCGAGCAGTCGCCGAGCGGGTGGGACCTGGACCGTTCGCCGTACCACCTGGAGACCAACGTGCCGGGCGTGTTCGTGGCGGGCGACGCCCGTTCCGAGTCCGCCAAACGCGTCGCCTCCGCCGTCGGAGAGGGAGCCATGGCCGTGATGCTCGTCCACCGCTACCTGGAGCAGTCGTGAGCGAGCGAACCAACAGGCGGATGCGTTTCGCGAATGCGGCCGTCGAGCGAAGCGAGGCGGCGGCATGAGTGGCGTTCCTATGCGTTGCAAGGTCGAAGAGCTGAGTACGTTGTTCCTCTTCGAGAAGCTGAACGACGAGCAGCTCGAGCGGCTTTGTGCCGAAGGACGGGTGGAGCGGTTCGAACCCGGCTACCTCTACCGCGAGGGCGAGCCCGCGACGTGCTTCTACGTCCTGCTCGAAGGCACTCTCGTGCTCTCCCGCCGGGTGGGCGCCGACGACCTTGAGGTCACCCGCAGTTCGGACCGCGGGGCGTACGCCGGTGCCTTCCAGGCCTACGCCGTCGACCCCTCCCGGGCGCACTACCAGGGTTCGTGCCGGGTGCCGGAGCAGTCGCGGCTGTTCATCCTGCCCGCCGAGACCTTCGCCGCGGTCATGCGCGACTGGTTCCCGATGGCCGTGCACCTGCTGGAAGGGCTGTTCTTCGGCCACCAGAACACGCAGCAGGTCGTCGGCCAGCGCGAACGGCTGCTGGCCCTCGGCTCGTTGTCGGCGGGGCTCACGCACGAGCTGAACAACCCCGCCGCGGCGGCCGTACGCGCGACCTCGGCCCTGCGTGAGCGCGTCGCCGGAATGCGGCACAAGCTGAAGGCCATCGCGTCGGGCACGTACCGGCGCGAAACGCTCGCGACCCTGGTCGAGATCCAGGAGCGCACCGCCGAACAGGTCTCCAAGGCCACGCCGCTCAGCCCGATCGAGGCCAGCGACCGCGAAGACGCCCTCGCCGACTGGCTCGACGACCGGGGTATCGCCGAAGGCTGGAACATCGCACCGACGTTCGTCCAGGCCGGGCTCGACGTCGACTGGCTGGAGAGCGTCGCGGCGGCGGTGGACGAGCAGATCCTCGAAGGCGCCATCCGGTGGCTCAACTACACCGTCGAGACCGAGCTGCTGATGGGGGAGATCGAGGACTCCACGACGCGCATCTCGCAGCTCGTCGACGCGGCGAAGCAGTACTCGCAGCTCGACCGGGCCCCCTCGCAGGACGCCGACGTCCACGAACTCCTGGACAGCACGCTGACGATGCTCGCCAGGAAGATCGGCTCCGGGGTACGCGTCGACAAGCAGTACGACCGGGCGCTGCCGCGAGTACCGGCGTACCCGGGCGAGTTGAACCAGGTGTGGACCAACCTCATCGACAACGCCGTCGCGGCGATGGGCGGCGAAGGCACGCTGACGGTACGTACCACCCTCGACCGCGACCAACTCCTCGTCGAGTTCCACGACACGGGGCCGGGGGTCGACCCGGAGATCCGGGAGCGCATCTTCGACCCCTTCTTCACCACCAAGCCGGTCGGCGAGGGCACGGGGCTCGGGCTGGCGATCTCGTGGCGGATCATCGTCAACAAGCATCACGGGAGCCTGCACGTGGTATCCGCACCTGGCGACACGACGTTCCAGGTACGTCTGCCGCTGACCGCACCGGACACCGAGAACATCGAGGACCGCGAGGCCCGCCGGGCCCCTGAGCCCTCTGAGCCCTCTGAGCCCCCCGAGACCCGTGAGACCCGTGAGACCCCCGAGGAGTCGCCATGACATCGCCCGCCGGAGTGGACCCCGCCGCCGAACCCAGCGGCACCGGATGCAGTGAGTGCGACGCCGCCGGCGGCTGGTGGTTCCACCTGCGCCGCTGCGCCCAGTGCGGGCACATCGGCTGCTGCGACTCGTCGCCGTCGAAGCACGCCACCGCCCACTTCAAGGCGACGGGGCACCCGGTCATCCGCAGCTTCGAGCCCGGCGAGGCCTGGTTCTGGAACTACGCGACGTCCGAGATGTACGAGTCGGGGCCCGGCCTGGCGCCGCCGGAGAGCCACCCGGACGACCAGCCCGCCCCCGGCCCGGCCGGGCGCGTACCGGCGAACTGGGCCGACACCCTGCGTCGCTGACGCGGGTGCCGGCCCGCCGGTCTGCCGGCCGCCGGTTCACGAGGAGGCGGCGGCCAGCCAGTCCGCGTACGTCGGGCCCGCGAGCTTCGCCTCCGCGCCCGGCAGCAGGGCACCGCTCTCCAGCAGCTCGCGGTCCGGCGTGTCGGCGGAGCTGACCTCGACCACCTCGACGGTCTCGCCGCGCTGCGCGAAGAGCACCTTGGCCACCGCGGCGAGGTTCTCCTCGCGCGGCCCGGCGACCTCCGGGAACGGCGCCGCGGTGGCGCCGGCTGCGGGCGCCGGTCCCTCGGCCAGGTCGACGAGGGCCTGCGCGACGGCCGAGCAGGCCACGAGCTGGGTGCGCATCTGCGGCACGTACGCGGTGTCGCCCTGGCGGCCCCAGCTCACCAGCAGCTCGACGAACTCGTGGAACTGCGCCGCACGCAGGATCCGGACCGGCAGCGGCCCGGCGAGCAGGGCCTTCTCGTGGACGACCTTGGCGAAGTTGTAGCCGCCGGCCGACGCGTCGATCCCGATGATGGACACCGACACGATCTGCTCGACCCCGGCCTTCTCGCCCGCCTCGTGGAGGTTGGCCGCCGAGGCGGTGAAGAAGTCGACGGCGTCCTGCTCCACGGGCGAGGGGGTGCTCGCGGTGTCGATGACGATGTCGACCCCGGCCAGCGCGTCCGCGAGGCCCTCGCCGGTGACGATGTCGACGCCCGCCGAGCGGGAGATGGCGACGACCTCGTGGCCGCGTTCGGTGAGGATCCGTACGACGTGGGTGCCGAGACGACCCGTGGCGCCGGCGACCGCGATCTTCTTCTTGTTCGTGGACTGCTGCATGACGTTCCCCGCCTGTCTGTGTTCTCGGATCTTCGCTTCGCTGCCTACACAGCACTGACGGAGCCCGAGAACGCGATGTGACAGGTGTGCCGGATCAAGCCGAAGAGATTTTCGCCGACCCCGCCGATCTGCCTCTTTGGCGGACGGAGACCTGCTCAGGCAGGCTGGGCCGCATGGTCTCGGTAGTGCAGAACGTGGCGATCGACTGTTCCGACGCGTACGAGCTGGCCCGCTTCTGGAGCGAGGTGACCGGCTGTCCGCTGGACCCTGAGGACAAGCCCGGGGCGCACGAGACACAGGTGATGCTGCGCGAGGGCGCGGTGCTGTATTTCAACCAGGTGCCCGAGCCGAAGACGGTCAAGAACCGCATGCACTTGTGCCTGCGTCCCACGACCTCGCGTGAGGAGGAGGTCGAGCGGCTGTTGGCCCTCGGCGCCACTCTGGTCGCCGACCGCCGCGAGCCCGACGGCGCCGGCTGGGCCGTCCTCGCCGACCCGGAAGGCAACGAATTCTGCGTCCTCCGCAGCGACTCCGACCGCGCTCAGTCGTCCCCCGCCTGACAAGACCCTTCCAGGGCGCGTCCGCCGCGCTGGTCGTGGTGGAGCTCGACGCACGTGTGTCAGGGGCACGTACGGGGTGAGTCCGGGTAGTCCCTTAGATCGCAAGGACGAGGTGCCGATCTCGGGTGTTCTCCAGAGTTGAGGTCGACGACGACGCCGGGCACATGACGGGCGTCGCAGCTTCTCATTTTTGACTCTCCCGATGCCCGACGAGGACGCGATGATCGAAGCCCAAGGCTTGACGAAGAGATACGGCAACAAGCTGGCGGTCGATCAGCTCTCGTTCCACATCCGGCCGGGCACGGTCACCGGCTTTCTGGGCCCCAACGGCGCGGGCAAGTCCACCACGATGCGCATGATCCTCGGCCTGGACTCTCCCACCGCGGGCAACGTCCTGGTCAACGGACGGCCGTACCAGTACCTGTCCGCGCCGCTGCGCGAGGTGGGTGCGCTGCTGGACGCGAAGGCCATGCACGGCGGCCGCAGCGCGTACAACCACCTGCTGTGCCTGGCGCAGAGCAACGGCATCCCGCCCCGCCGCGTCGACGACGTGCTCGACATGGTCGGCATCACGGCGGTCGCCAAGAAGCGCACCAAGGGGTTCTCGCTCGGCATGGGGCAGCGCCTCGGCATCGCGTCCGCGCTGCTGGGCGACCCCGGCATCCTGATGTTCGACGAACCCGTCAACGGCCTGGACCCGGAGGGCATCCTCTGGATCCGCAACCTGATGAAAGCGCTCGCCGCGGAAGGCCGCACGGTGTTCGTCTCCAGCCACCTGATGAGCGAGATGGAGGTCACCGCCGACCACCTCATCGTCATCGGACAAGGCCGGCTCATCGCCGACACCTCCATGCGCGACTTCATCGAACGCAACTCCACCGCCCACACCGTGGTCCGCTCGCCGCAGGCCGACAAGCTCGCCGGGCTCCTCGCCGCCAAGGGCGGCACGGTCGCCCCCGAAGGCGACACCGGAGCCCTGCGCGTCACCGGCCCCGACACCGCCGCGATCGGCGACATCGCCGCCGAACACGGCATCGCCCTCCACGAACTCGCCCCCCGCTTCGCCTCCCTCGAAGAGGTCTACATGCACCTCACCCAGGACGCCGTGGAATACCGCTCGGGCCGACCTGGCCAGACCCGCGGAAGCGAGGGCTGAGCATCATGGCCACCCCCACCCCACGGCAGTCACCCACGGTCGTGCTGACGGGCGCCGAGGACAACGGCAGCGCGCCAACTCCGTCGGCGAACGGGCGGATCAACAAAAGGGGTTCGTACGACCCCGAGCCGCCGCAGACCCCGGGCGCGCCGGGGCTGTACCGGCAAACCCCCGTCAGCAGCCTGCACTTCACGCGCATGCTGCAGTCCGAGTGGACGAAGATCCGCACGGTCCGCTCCACCATGTGGTCGCTGATCGTCATGGTCGTGCTGATCGTCGGCATGGCCGCCCTCCTCGGCGCGACCATCGACACCCCGGACGACGAGGGCAAGGACCCGACCGTGTCGCTCGCGCTGGCCGGCACGGTGGTCGCGCAGATCGCGGCCGCGACGCTCGGCGTGCTCACCATCTCGGCCGAGTACACCACCGGCATGATCCGCTCCACGATGACCGCGTACCCGCGCCGCATCACGGTCCTGGCCGCCAAATCGGTCGTCTTCGGCCTGCTGATGTTCGTGGTCGGCCTGGTCGCGTGCTATGTCGCCTACCTCGTCGCCGACGGGATGTTCTCGCGCGAGGTGGCCGCCGAGTCCACGAACCGGGAGATCCTCAAGGGCGTCCTGGGTTCGGCGACGTACCTGGCGCTGCTCGGCCTGTTCAGCCTCGGAGTGGGCACCATGCTCCGGCACTCGGCCGGGGCCGTCACCGCGGTCCTCGCCGTCGTGCTCGTGCCGACGATCTTCGGCGGGTTCATCCCCGGCAAGTTCGGCGATTGGGTCGTCGTCTACTCGCCCACCGCACTGCTGACCAAAATGGTGGCGCCGTACGGCGACGTCGAGGGCGGCATGGCCGGCGGCCTCGGCCCGTGGCCCGGCATGATCCTGATGACCTGCTACGCCGCCGCGGCACTGGCCGGCGCCGCCACACTCATAAAATCACGCGACGTCTGACCCGGGCCGACGGCTCCCACACCGGGCCCTTGGTCGACTGGGCCGCCGAACACTGCGGGATCGACCTGACCGTGGCCAAGCGCCCCGAGGGCGCGGTCAGGCCCAGCGGTCGGTTCTGCGGTGTCGGCCCAGGCCCACTACGTCGAACTCGTCCCAGCCGAGGCGGCCTCCGGTGACGCCGAGGCGTAGCAGCGCCATTGAGATCGGGCCGCCGCACGGCAGGCCTTCCTGGAAGAAGACCAGTCTCCCGTCACGCCAGACCGACGCGGTCTGCGAGCCGTATCCGCCGTGCATTTCGGCTGTGGCGTAGATGACCGGACCTCGTCTCGACCACCCCTGGAACACGTCGGGGAGCAGGGCCATGCGCGCCGCGGCGCCGGTGGGCGCGTCGGGCCCGACGAGTGCGCCGACAACCTGCGGCGTCAGCGGAATGAGTCCGAAGGACTGCCTGAGCTCCACCGCGGGAACGCCGTGCTCCTCGGCCAGCGGCTGCACCAACTCCCACTTGCCCAGGACCGCGCACAACTCGTACGCCATGCTGCTCCTTCTCGACGTCCCACCGCCGTACGCGACGGACTCCGGACTAGTCATGCCCGTGCTCCGCGGGTCCGGCTGGGCGTCGCATTCGATGCGCGGCGGCTGCGAACGTCCATGACAATAACCCGATGGCTGCTTTGCACTCACCACGCATCACGCACTTCGCCTGGGGGAGATCGAGGCCGACGGGTTGGGCCGGCACAAGGACCTGAAGGCTTATCCAGGCGGCGGTCGGGCCTGGGACTGGAACGAGACCGGGACGCGGCACTCGCCGGGCGTTCAGGTCGCAGACATCGCCGAGTTCGCCGACCACGGCTGCGATGTCGTGGTGCTGACCCGTGGCGTCGACCTCCGGCTCGAAATCCCGGGGGAGACCGTGGACTTCCTGCGCGGCAAGGGCATAGAGGTGGTGGTGGCGGATACTCCGGCGGCGATCGTGGCGTACAACCGCCTCGTCGACGAAGGGCGTGCCGTCGGAGGGCTGTTCCACACCACCTGCTGAAGCCGTCGGCTTGCCGAGCTGACCCGGTTCATGTCCGTCCAGTGGTGCGGAGCCGGCGTGGGCCAGTCGACCTCCTCGTCCATGAGGGCCGTCGGGGCGTGCGCCGTACGGTAGTTGGGTCGGTGGGGGGTCAGGTGGGGGCGGTTCGGGCGGTTGGGGTTCTCTGGATGGGGGCGTTGAACAGGGGGCGCCTCTGGCGCCACGCGCATGCGTCGAGCGGGTGGCCGTCGAACAGGAGGAACAGCAAGGGCTTGAACTGGTCGAAGTCCGGGTGTGCGGCGGCGCAGCGGGCGAAGGCCGCTCGGTCGGGCGTCGGTCCGGCCACGGCCAGCACCTCCGCGAACACCGCCTCCGCCCGCGCGATCCACCAGGCGTGCCCGCGCCGCTCCGCCGCCACGCGGAGGAGGAGGTCGGGGCGGTATTCCTCGGGGATCCCCTCGAACACCAGCGCCGGATCCCGTCCCGCGGCGAGCACTTGCCAGACGCCGAAGGTGTTGGCCCGCCCGAGCATCGCGCGTACCCGCACGTGGTCGGCGAGCTTGACCTTCACGCGCAGGCCGGAGGCGAACCGCACCACCCAGCCCTCCCGTTCGGTCCCGGAGACCGGATTCCCGTCCAGGTCGAGGTTGTTCCGGGCGAGCCGGAGCAGTTCGGCGAACGGCGGCGCCCGATCGGCGGGGCGGACCGGGACGACCGAGCCGCCCATGGCGCGCCACGCGTCCGCGCACTCGGCGAACGGCACCTCGACGAGGTCGGGGCCGTACGCGCCGAGCAGGACGAGGTCGGTCCGCGCGCCGTGGTCGACCACGATCCGGTGCTCTCCGCCGACCAGTTCGGCCAGGTAGGTGGTGCCGGGGCGCAGCGCTGCCGTGTCGCGCCCGGCGAACCACCATGCGGCGCGGTCGACATGCTCGCCGTGGAACGAGCCGCGGCCGGTCACCCGCCAAGCGCCGGCGTGGTGGTAGACGTTGATCAGGTGGCCGTCGAGCTTGTCGTACACCTCGAAGGGCTCGTCCCGGGGCAGGGCCGGCGCGAACGGTGAACCGGCCCGATGCCGGTCGTGGTCGAAGAACTTCGGGAACCCGGCGGCGAGGACGTCCCCGGTGGTGTCGTCGACGACGAGGCCGCGCGAGCGGGTGGTGACCGGGGTCCAGTGGTCCTCCGCCTGGCACTTGATCCGGTAGTCATAGATTGACGACGGTCGGAGCGCCCGCGGGTCGCGCCTGCGGCGTACGTGTCCGGCCGCGACCTCGGCGGCGAGTTCGGCGGGGTCCAACAGCGCGGACAGCGGGGTACGGCGTACCTCGCCGGGCCGGTTGCCGGGTGCGTCGGGCGGTGCCGGAACGGACACGGAGCCCCCTGGAGTGGTGGTGGACGGGTCTCCGAGTATGCGTCGGCGTGCCGCCGAGGGCGCGCGGATATCCGCTCGGCGCGAACGGTTCAGGCAGGTGCGTCCGGCGGGTCCGGGGGGCCCGGCGGGTGGGGTTCGGGCGACGCGGTGGTCACCAGGAGCACCGTGGCGCGGTCCGGGCCGAGGGAGCGGACCTTGTGGGGGGTGGCGGCGTTGAAGTAGACGGCGTCGCCGGGCAGCAGTTCGATGCTGTGCGACGGGAGTACGAGTTCGGCGTGACCCGCGTGGACGAACAGCAGTTCCTCGCCCGGGTGGTCGCGGAACGGGATGCGGTCCGCGTCATGCGGGGGCCGCAGCATGAACGGGGTCATCTGCTTGCCGCCCGCGTCGAGGGCGATGCCCTCGTAGCGCGTGGCGGATTCGTCGTCCGGGGTGAGCGGGCGGCGCTCCCCGGCCCGGGTGACGGTGACCTCGTGGAGGTCGTCCGCGTCGGAGAAGAGCCGGTCGAGATGGACGTCCAGGGCCCGCGCGAGGGCAGCCGCGACCGCGATGGACGGCGTGCTCCGGCCGCGTTCCACCTTGGACAGGTAGCTCTTGGTCACCCCCGAGCGCTCGGCCAGGGCTTCGAGCGTCATCAGCCGCTCCTTGCGGAGCTGCCGCACCCGGTTGATCACCCGTGGCCCCTCTCTGTTTCCGTACGCGCTCTCGCGCTCCGTACGCGCGCCGACCCGATGATATGGGGTGTCCCACAGGACACCTTGTGTCATATAGTCACTCTGGTTTCCAGAGTGCGGGACGCAGAGACCGGGAGACGACACCATGGCGAACACGCTCGACGACCCCAAGCACGTCCTGGTCGACCGCGCCGCGCGCCGCATGGCGGAGGAGTTCGGCGACAGTGGCCTGAGCATCCGTCAGAAGCTGGCGCTCACCTGCCGCATCCTCTTCGACGCGGGCCACGACTCCGGCCTCGCGGGGCAGATCACCGCCCGGGGCGACCGGCCCGGCACGTACTACACCCAGCGCCTCGGGCTCGGCTTCGACGAAGTCACCGAGGACAACCTGCTCCTCGTCGACGAGGACCTGAACGTCCTCGAAGGCGACGGGATGGCCAACCCCGCCAACCGGTTCCACTCGTGGATCTACCGGGCCCGCGAGGACGTCACCTGCATCGTGCACACCCACCCGCTGCACGCGTCGGCACTGGCGATGCTCGAAGTCCCTTTGGTAATAGCGCAGATGGACACCACGCCGCTGTACGACGACTGCGCGTTCCTGCCCAGCTGGCCCGGCATTCCGGTCGGCAACGAGGAGGGCGAGATCATCTCCGCCGCGCTCGGCGACAAGCGCGCCGTCCTCCTGGCCCACCACGGCCAACTCGTCGCCGGCGGCGGGGTCGAGGAGGCCTGCAACCTCGCCGTCCTGATCGAACGCGCCGCCCGCCTCCAACTCCTCGCGATGTCCGCCGGAACGATCAGGCCGCTGCCGGACGGCCTGGCCCGCGAGGCCCACGACTGGACGTCCACGCCCAAGCGTCACCAGGCCACGTTCGCCTATTACGCGCGCCGGGCCCTGCGCAACCACCCGGATTGCGTCGCCGCGGGCACCGAGGTTCACCAGGCCTAGGACGGCCGCGCGGTGCGGAAGTCGGCGAGCATGGTGTTGAGGCGGCCGGGGTCGGGGAGCGTGCGGGCCAGTTCGTACGCGGAGTCCGCGGTCGCGTGCGCGAGTTCGAGTTCGCCTTGCTGGAGTTGGGCGAACGCGAGGCGCATGGTGGCGAAACCACGGTTGCGGCGCAGGGACGTCGGGATCGTGGTGAGTGCGTGGTGGGCCGCGTATTCGGCGGAGGCCGGGTCGCCGAGCGCTAATTGGGCCTTTGCGGTCAGGGTGTGCAGTTCGCCGGTGCCGTAGAACGAGGTCCATGTCGGACGGCTCTTGTTCTCCGCGCGGGCGAGGGTATCCGAGGCACGGCCGAGGTGACGAAGCGCCGACTGACGGTCGCCCAGTACTGCGTGTGCGCATGCCGCCTTGCCGTGCAACATGGATGCGAAGAAGGGGTCTTGCTTGGCCAGGGTCGTCGCGGCGGCAGCTCGGAGTGCGGCGAGCGAGTCGCCATGGCTGCCCTGCTGGTTGGCGATGACGTAGAGGGTGTTCCAGGCGGAGATCTGCGTGGCACCGTCGCTCGACATGCCGGCCAGGGTCAGGCTCGTGTGCGCATATCGTGATGCTTGTTCCAGGTCACGCGTATCAATGCACGACCATGCCGCGGCCGCGAGGAACTGTGCGGCCACAGCGTGGATGCGCGCGCGGACGCGTTGAGTTGCGCTGTTGTCCAAGGCCTCGCGACACGCTGCCGCGCCGTTGAGAGCGGCGAGTTCGAGTTCGCGATGGCCGCCTTTGGTGTCGTTGACGGTGTTCAGGTTTGCGAGCTGCTCTTCGAGGCGTCGTGCGTCGCTCATGCCGACCGTCGTGGCGGCGGCCGCAGAGGGCGCAATTGCCGCCGCGGCGAGGCCGGCGGTGGCGCCGATGAAGGTGCGTCGTTCCACGGGTTCCTCCGGTGCCCGCGAGGCACGTCGGCGACGGCGGGGGACGAACCCCAGGTCCTCGACGGGGCACTTGAATACTTCCATCAATGCGTCGCGTTGACGCGCGTGCGGCCAGCCGCATTCGCCGCTGAGCCAGCGGCGTACCGATTTGTCGGACAACGTGCCGTACCGGCCTGTGCGCCGACAATGGATCGCGTTGAGGCGTTCGGCCAACTCCTGCTGCGTGAAACCGTGTTCGCGCAGCGCGGCGGCGAGCTTCAGGTTTCGGGCCATGTACGTACGGTAAGTGATCCGATCCGCAACGTGTCCGATTCCGGTGGCCCAAAACGTCCGGTTCCGGAGGGTCGCCCCGGAGCGCGGCGACCTGTTGGATGGCGTGCGATTCCGCTCCTATGTACCGCGTCGGATGTCGTCGTACGAGGCAGGGAGCACTGGGTATGGGCGAGTTCTCGGGGGAGCGGACGCGTCGCGTGGAGGCGCCGGCGGTGGGTGCCGTCCTGGACACGATCTACGGGCGCGCCCGCGTGATGGACGTGCTGCGGCTCGGCGACGAGCCGGAGACCGTCTACCTCCGTCCCGAACGCGGCGGCCTCGAATGGACGGTGACGACCGTTCAGCTCACCGAGGTGCTCAGGAGGACGTGAGGGGCGATCGCCGACGGACGGTCTTCGGCGGACGGTCTTCCGCGGACGGCCGTCCGAGGACGCCGTCCACAGGATCCATTGATGGACAACCGTAGTTGTCAATCACTGGTGGGCCGCCCTACAGTGGCCCAATGCCTGCCGAACCGTTGGTTCCCATGTTCTCCGAGGAGGAGATCGCCGACTTGTCGCGTGCGGCGACGACCGACCTCGCGCAGCGTCTCGCCCAGCGGGCTTTCCGCCCCCTGGGCGCGCCGGGCCAGGCCGCGGACGACGTCGTGGGGGGCGATGCCTTGGCCATGCTCCACGTCCTGGTACACATGCAGAGGGCGGTCGAAGGGCTCATGGACGAGGCTGCGGCGCAAGCCGTCGGTGACGGTGCGGGGTACCCGCAGTTGGGCCGCGCCTGCCGGATCACGCGCCAGGGAGCGCGCAAGAGGTGGCCCGGCCTGCTGTCCACGCCGGGCGTCGGAGCCGGGCAGCCCCATGGGGGGAGTCGCGACCCGCTGGACGAGGTGCCTGACACCTAGGCGGCGCACGGATTCAAGCTGCGGGGCACGCGCGAGCGGGCTGCCGTCGCCACGCGATCTTGGCGTGACGGCGCGTCGTCCGGGTAGCGCGGCACACATGGACTGGTCGACGCCGTATCGCGGCGACCGTTGAACGCACCGAGGGATGGGGAGCATGACCGAGCAGGACGCGGGGCGCCTGGTGGCGCTGTTGTCTTCGGATGACAGGAAGTTGGAGACGCGCTGGGTCGAAGTGGTCGCGACGTCGCTCGGCGGCCGGCTGAGCCGCGGCGAGATCGAGCGCGAGCTCGGCGAGTTGTACGCGGCACTCGAAGCCGCGCTGCGCACCGGCGGTACGGACCCCGACGGCGACGCCTTCTCCGAGGTCCGCGCGCTGCTCAGCGAGATGTCGCGGAACCGGGCCCGGCAGGGGTTCTCCCCGGCCGAGACCGCGCTCAGCGTCTTCGCGGTCAAGCAGGCGCTCGAACCGGAGTTGGCCAGGTCCGCGGACCCGCAGGCCGTCGTCGACTACCTGGGGCTGTCGCAGCTCCTCGACGCGCTCGGCATGTTCACGGTCGAGGCGTACGCCCGCGCCCGCGACGAGCTCATCAGCGCCCAGGCCGAGCAGCTACTCGAGCTGTCGACGCCCGTGGTGAAGCTGTGGGAGGGCGTCATCGCCGTCCCGCTGGTCGGCACCCTGGACTCCGCGCGCACGATGGTCGTCATGGAGAAGATGCTCCAGGCGCTCGTCGACACCGGCTCCGAGCAGGCGATCATCGACATCACCGGGGTCCCCGCGGTCGACACGCAGGTGGCGCAGCACCTGCTCAAGACGGTCGTGGCCGCGCGCCTGATGGGTGCGGAGTGCACCATTTCCGGTATCCGCCCGCAGATTGCGCAGACGATCGTCGCGCTCGGCATCGAGTTCGGCGACATCGTCACCAAGGCGACGCTCGCGGACGCGCTGCGCCACGCGCTGCGGCGTTCCACGGGCGACGGCTCCCCGCTGACGGCCCGCCGCCGATGAGCCTGCGTGTACCGATTCTGCGGATCGGTGATTCGTTGCTCGTGTCGATCCAGACCGACCTGGACGACGGAGCCGTCCTGGCACTCCAGGAAGACCTCGCGGCACGTGTCGTCGAGTCCGGCGCGCGCGGCGTCCTGATCGACATCAGCGCGGTCGAGATAGTGGACTCCTTCGTCGGCCGGATGCTGGCCACGATTGCGGCGATCGCGCGCATGCTCGACGCGGAGACCGTGGTCGTCGGCATGCGCCCGGCGGTCGCCATCACGCTGGTGGAGCTGGGGCTCACGCTCGGCGGGGTGCGCACGGCGCTCACGTTGGAGAAGGGGCTCCGGCTCCTGGGCGACGCGCGGGGCGACGCGCGGTCCGCCGACACCGAGTCTCGGTGATGTCTCCCGACGGGGCCGAGGACGTCACGCGCATCGCCACCGCGGGTGACGTGGTGCTGGCCCGCCAGTCGGCGCGCAACCTGGCACTCGACTGCGGGCTCTCGCTGATCGACCAGACCAAACTGGTCACGGCGGTCAGCGAGTTGGCGCGCAACACGCTCATCCACGGCGGCGGCGGCACGATGCGGGCGCGGACCGTACGCGAGGGCATGCGCCGCGGCGTGTCCGCGATCTTCGAGGACTCCGGACCGGGCATCCCCGACCTGGAGCTGGCCATGACCGACGGATGGACGTCGGCCAGCGGGCTCGGGCTGGGGCTGAGCGGCTCGCGCAGACTCGTCGACTCCTTCGACATCGACACCGCCCCGGGCCGCGGCACGTCCGTGGCGATAGTGAAGTGGGCCCGGTGAGCATCCATGTGGTGAACTCCGAGGACGTGGCGTGGTTCCGGGACAACCTCGGATCCGCCCGGGGGGCGGCCGCGGCACTGGGCCGACGCGTCGGCCTGGACGAACAGCGTTGCGCCGAAGTCGCGTTGGCGGTGTCCGAGGCGACGAGCAACCTCGTCAAGCACGCCACCGACGGTGCCCTCGTGCTGCGGGTGCTGCGTACCCGCGAACAGGCGGGCATCGAGTTCGTGGCCGTGGACCGCGGGCCCGGTATGGCCGACACGGACGCGGCGGTGCGGGACGGCTGCTCCACGGTCGGAACACTCGGCATCGGCCTCGGGGCCATCGCCCGGCTAGCCGACGGCTTCGACATCCACTCGGTGGTCGGCCGCGGCACGGTCGTGGCGGGGCGCTTCTGGTCGAACGGCCGGGCGTCCCGCCCCGATTCGCCGCCACCCGCCGAACCGGACGCCGAACCGGCCACCGCCGCCGTCGGGTTGACGCGGGCGATGAGCGGTGAGGACGTCTGCGGGGACGCGTGGGCGGCGCGCGTCGACCCCGGTGTCGCCGCGCACCCGGTGGCGGCGGTGCCGGCGAGCCCCGCGTCCACCCGCCTCGACTGGTCGGCGCTCGCCGGATTCGGCTCGCGGGACACGACGGCCCGGGTGCTGAGCACCGACACCGCGGTCGGTGCGGAGCCGGCGCTGATGGTCATGCTCGCCGACGGCCTCGGCCACGGACCGATGGCGGCGAACGCCGCCGATGCCGCGTCCCGCGCGTTCCGTGAAGGGCGGGCACGTCACCCGCAGGACGCCATCCAGGAGGTCCACACCGCCCTGCGCGGCAGCCGCGGGGCCGCGGTGGCCGTCGCGCGCGTCGAACCGGTCGCCGGACGCGTGCTGTTCTGCGGCGTGGGGAACATCACCGCGGTTCTCCTGGGCGCCGACACGCAGACCTCGCTGATGTCCTATCCGGGCATCGTCGGCCACCGGATGCGGGGGCTGCGCAGCTTCACCCACCCGCTCCCGCCCGGCGGCGCGCTGGTGCTGCACTCCGACGGCCTGACCGACCGGTGGCGACCCGAGATGTTCCCCGGCCTGCTGTCGCAGCCGCCGGTCGTGGTGGCCGGCCATCTCCTCGCGCAGGCGGGGGTGCGCCAGGACGACGCCGGCGTCGTGGTGGTCAAGGGAGCGTGGTAGCCGTGCCGGACCGGAAGGAGAACGGCACCCGAGGCGTGCTCCTGACCGTGGAGGTCACCGACGAGCAGGACGTCTTCACGCTGCGCCGGCACGCCAAGGCCGCGGCGGAGGCCGCGGGCATGGGCCGCCTGGACCCGGTCCGGCTGGCCACCGCGCTGAGCGAACTGGGACGCGACCTGCTCGGACCCACGCCGGTGACCGCCGTCTTCGACGTCGCCGAGGACGCCCCGGACGCGCTGCGTGTCGAACTGCGCTGGCAGGACGGCCGGGTGCCCACAGACGAGTCGCACATGGCGGTGACGCGGCTGCTCGGCGACGCCAATCCCCGTCTGGAGCGCGCCGAGGACGGAGTGGGCAGCCGGGTCGTCCTGGACTGCCCGCTCCCGCCCGCCCCCGACGGTCCGGCCCGGCGCCGCCGCCGGATCAGCGAGGCGCTGGCGGCCGCGGCGGGATCCGGCGCGGGCCTGGCCGAGGGCCTGCGTGCGCAGACCCGCGACCTGATGGCCGCGCTGGAGGAATCGAACGCGCAGCGCGAGGAGTTGGAACGCCTCAACCGCGAACTCGAGGAAACGAACAAGGGCGTCATGGCGCTCTACACCGAGCTGTCGCAGGAGCTCGAGGAGACCAACCGCGGAGTGGTCGCGCTGTACGCGGAACTCGAGGAGAAGAGCCGCCTGCTGCGGGAGGCGGGGGAGTCGAAGACCCGGTTCTGGTCGACGATCAGCCACGAACTGCGCACGCCCATCAACGCCGTCATCGGTCTGAGCGAACTGGTCCTCTCACCCGGCTCGGATCCGCTCACCGCAGAGCAGCACCGCCAGGTGTCCCTGGTCTCCGCGGCCGGCACCACGCTCCTGGTGCTGGTCGACGAACTCCTGGACATGGCAAAGGCGGAGGCCGGGCGCCTGCAACCGCACGTCACCCGCGTCGACCTGGACGCCATCTGCGGGCACCTGCGCGGCGTGCTGGTCGGCACCGGCGAAGGGGGCGGTGTGGCGCTGGCGTTCCCCGAGCGCACCACGCCGCGGTACGTCCGCACCGACGAGGTGATGCTCACCCGGATCCTGCGGAACGTGCTGTCCAACGCACTCAAGTTCACGTTGCGCGGCGAGGTGCGCCTCGACGTGGCCGCCGCCCCCGGAAAGGGGGTGGTGCTCACCGTCACCGACACCGGGATCGGCATCGAACCGGACCAGATCGACCGGGTGTTCGAGGAGTTCCACCAGGTGCCCGGTCCGCACCAGCGGGCCCGCGCGGGCACCGGGCTCGGGCTGCCGTACGCCCGCCGCCTGGCGGAAGCGCTCGGCGGCAGCCTGACCTTGGAGAGCACCCCCGGGCACGGCACCCGGGCCTGCCTGACCCTGCCTTTCGTCCAGGACAACGAGGACGGCATCCTGCGTCCGCTCGCGCGCGTCGTCGTCGCCGACGACGACCCGGTCTTCCGAGAGGTGTTCCGGCCGCTGCTGCGGGAGGTCGCCGAACAGGTCGTGGAGGTCTCCCGGGGCGCCGACGTGGCCGAAGTGGTGCGCCGCGAGCGTCCCGCCGGTGTGGTCCTCGACCTCCAGATGCCCGGCGTCGACGGCTACGGCGTGCTGGCGCAGCTCGCCGCCGACGCGGAACTGCGCGACATCCCGGTGGTGGTGCTCACCGCGTCGGACCCCGGCGAGCAGCACCCGGACCTCCTCGTGCACGCCCGGGGCGTCCTGTCCAAGCACGGCGCCACCGCGCGCCGCATCGTCGAACTGCTGGGCTCCGGGCCCCTGGACGGCGGCCCGGCATGAACGCGACCGACCTGACGGCGCTGGACGGCGGCGCCCGTCTGCTGGTCGTCGACGACAACGCGGCGAACCGGTACGTGCTGCGCAGCTGGCTCGAACGCGCGGGCCACACCGTGGTCGAGGCCGTCGACGGCACCGCCGCTCTCGCCGTCCTCGTGCGACGCGACGAGCCGCTGCCGGAGCTTGCCATCGTCGACGTGCGGCTGCCGGACATGAGCGGGTTCGAGGTGTGCGAGCGCATCAAGGGCGAACCGCGTACCACCGGCATCCCGGTGGTCCATGTGTCGGCCACCGCGGTCGCCACGGACGACCGCACCCAGGGCCTGTACCGGGGGGCGGATGCGTACCTGACCGAACCCATCGCGCCCACCGAGCTGTTGGCGACGGTGACGGCGGCGCTGCGGTACAGCCGGGCCCGGAGCCGGGCCGAACGGCTCACCGAGCGGATCCGGGAACTGCACCAGACCACCCTGGACGTCTATGCCACCCAGGATGCCGCGTCGCTGGCCGCGGCCGCCGCCGTCGGCGCGACCGGCCTCTTCGGGACGAGCGCGCTGGTGTTCGCGCAGACGTCCGAGCACGAGCCGGTGCATGTCGCCCACGGCGACCGGAACGGCACGACATCCGTCACCACGGTCGCGCCGGAACTGCTCGCCGCCCTGGCCGCCCGGGTGCCGGTGAAGCCGGTGGGCGTGGCCGCGGTGGACGTCCCGGCCGCGGAGTGGCGCGGCCTGTACGGCGCGGTCCGCGACGTCCCGGACTCCGTCAGGGCCTTGGACGGCGACGTGCTCGTGGTGGCGGCCCGGGCCCGGGCCGGGCAGCCGCCCGTATGCGTGGTCGTGGACACCGGCCATCCGTCGGCCGACGAAGCCCGGCCGATACTCACGCAGTTCGCCCAGGCCGTGGCCCTGGCCTCGGAGGCGCTGCGGACCTACGCCGAAGAACACGTCCTGGCGGTCACCCTTCAGCGCTCCCTGCTGCCGGCGAGTCTGCCGGGCGAGGGGACGCGCATGGCGGTCCGCTACCGGCCGGCCGCCCGGCACAGCGAGGTCGGCGGCGACTTCTACGACGCGTTCGCCACCGAGGCGGGCCTGCTGGTGGCCGTGGGGGACGTCGCGGGGCATTCGCTGGAGGCCGCCGTGGTGATGGGCCAACTGCGCCACGCGCTGCGGGCGTACGCCCTGGAGGGCCACAGCCTGCGCGAACTGGTCACGCGGCTCGACCGGTACCTGGACCACGAATGCCCGACCTGGACGGCCACGATGTGCCTCGTGCGGGTGTCTCCGGACCGGTCCAGCCTCGAAGTCGCGAACGCGGGGCACCTGCCGCCGCTGCTGGCGTGCCCAGGGGAGCCGACGGAGTACGTGGCGGCGCACGGCCCACTGCTGGGCGCCGGTCTCGACCACCCCGCCACGACCACGCACCCGGTGCCGCCCGGCAGCCGGCTGGTCATGGTCACCGACGGGCTGGTGGAGCGGCGCCGCGGGAACATGCAGCTGCAGCTGGACCGGCTCCGGGACTTGGTGGCGTCGATGTCCGGTGGTCCCGGGACCGTGGGCGACGGGACCGTGGACCCCGAAACCCTCTGCGACATCCTGCTGGCCGCGTTCGGCGACGACGACCACGAGGACGACGTCGTGGTGGTCGCCGTGGACATCGACGCTCCCTGAGTCCGCGGCGCCGAACGCACAACCGTCGACTTCCGTTGTTCGGGGATTGCCCTTGGCGTGGCGCCTTGTTGGGGCGGGGTTCCTAGCGTCGGCCACCATGACCTCCACGCACAGCTCGGCGCGTCCCCGCCGCACGACGGTTCTGGGGCTTGCCGCCCTGGCCACCGCTTCCTTGTTGCCACTCGCAGCGTCCGCCCCCGCGGGGGCGGACCCCGCTGCCGCCCCGAACGCCTCCGCCGCTTCCGATGCCTCCGCCGCCCCCGCGCACGGTGAGGTCGTGGTGTCCGCGGACTTCTCCGGGGACCGGCTGCCCGAGGGGTGGCAGGCCGTCGACGGCCAATGGACCGTCAGCGGCGGGCGGCTCCAAGGGGTTTCGGCCTCCTCGGCACAGCTGGGCCGGATCACGTTCGGGCGCAACCTCACGGACTTCCGGTTCGAGGCGACCGCCCGGTTCGAGAGCGTCGTGGACGCCGCGCGGTGGACCGCGCTCGGGCTGGACGTACCGGCGAGCGGCGCCGTGCCGTGGTCGATCGCGACCATGCGCAGCGGCACGACGGCCGCCAACGGACTGGAGTTCGCGCAGCGCACCGTCGCCAACACCTGGAACGTCACGGACACCGCCGCCGCGCCCGCCGCGGCCGGGGTCGGACGCGACGTGCGGATCGCCGCCGAGGTGCACGGCGGCCAGGCGCGCTGGTTCTTCGACGGGAAGGAGGCCCTGCGGACGTCGCGCGTGCAGCGTTCCGCCGACGGGGGACAGGCGCTGCTCGTCAACGGCTCGCGCGTGTCCTTCGACGACGTCAAGGTCACCGCGCTGGGCCCGGCGGGCTACCTGCGTCCGGCCGGGTCCCCGCTGACCGTGATCGCGCACCGGGGTGCCTCGTCGGCGGCGCCGGAGAACACGCTCGTGTCGGACGAGGTGGCCCGGCGCGGCGGGGCGGAGTGGATCGAGAACGACGTCCAGCCCAGTAAGGACGGCGTGCCGCACATCTTGCACGACACCACCGTGGACCGGACGACGGACGGCGTCGGGCCGATCCGCGCGCTGACGAGCGGGCAACTCGCCGGGCTGGACGCGGGGTCGTGGTTCGCGCCCACGTACACCGGCGCGCGCGTACCCACCTTGACCGCACAGTTGGACGATCTCCGCACCCGCGGCGGCAAGTTGCTGCTGGAGATCAAGGGCGCGCACACCAAGGACGAGGTCGCCCGCATCGTCGCCGACATCCGTGCGGCGGGCATGACGGACCGGGTGTTCGTGCAGAGCTTCGAGGTCGACGCGCTGCGCCACGTCCGCGACCTGGCTCCCGAGCTCCCGCGCGGCCTGCTGCGCAGCACGCTGGACGCCGACCCGGTGGCGATCTCCGCGGAACTCGGGCTGGTGTCGTACAACCCGTCCGACGCCGCGCTCATGACGCGGCCCGGCATCGTCGCCGACCTGCACCGCGCCGGTGTCGCCCTGATGGTGTGGACCGTTGACAGCGCCGCCCGCTGGCAGGCCCTGGAGGCCGCCGGGGTGGACGCGATCATCACCAACCGCCCGGCGGAGCTGGCCGGATGGAACGCCGCCTACATGCAGCGCCCGGCGCCGCAGCCGCCCGCGCCGCCGGTGGTCCGGGTGACCGGGCTGACCGACGGTGCGACGCTGGACCGTGCGCAGGCCCCGGTGGTCGGTTCCGCGGCGACGGGCGCGGACAAGGTCGCGCTGACCTTGGACGGCACCGCGATCGCCGCCGACAAGCCGCTCGACCTGCGCACCCTCCCGGCCGGACGCCACACCGTCACCGCCGAAGCCGTCGGCCCCGGCGGCACCGCATCGGCGACGGCGGCCTTCACGGTCGCGGTGACCCCGACCGGCCTGGCCCACGTGCTCCTCACCTCGGGTGCCCAGCCGCACGCCACCTCCACGCTGATGACGATGCTGGCGCAGAAGCAGTGGACGCCGCTGGCGCTCTGGGCGGAGAACCAGTCCGGGCGTACGATCCCGGCCCCCGTGGCGAAGACCGTCGCGGCGGACGCCCGCGCCCTCGCCGGCCGCTGACGGTCGGACACAGCAGTGGGCGGTGGCTCCGGCGGGTGCCGGGGCCACCGCCCACGAGGCGGCGGAAGCGGGGCGCGTCAGCCCAGTTCGTTGCCGAGGATGGAGATGAAGGAGACCATCTCGCCCGGGTAGCCGCCCAGGTTGTGGGTCAGGGCGAGCTTGCGGTCGGTCTCCGGGATGCGCCGCTCGGCCGGGGCCTCGCCGCGCAGTTGCAGCCAGGCCTCGAACATCATGCGCAGGCCGGACGCGCCGACGGGGTGGCCGAAGGACTTGAGGCCGCCGTCGGGGTTGACCGGGAGGCGTCCGTCGAGGTTGAAGGCCCCCGCGAGGACCTCCTTCCAGGCGGTGCCGCGGTCGGCGAACTGGAGGTCCTCCATGAGGACCAGCTCGGTCGGCGTGAAGCAGTCGTGCACCTCGGCCATGGCGATCTCGTTGCGCGGGTCGGTGACGCCCGCCTGGGCGTACGCGTCCTTCGCGCAGGCCGCGATCTCCCAGAAGGTCGTGTAGTCGTACTCGGGGTCGATCACGCCCGAGCCGTTGCCCGCGACCATCGACAGGGCCTTGATGAACAGCGGCTTGTCGGTGTACTTGTACGCGTCCTCGGCCCGCACGACGATCGCCCCCGCCGCGCCGTCCGCGACGCCGGCGCAGTCGAACACGCCGAGCTGGCCGGCGAGCTTCGGCATCGCGGAGATCTTCTCCGGCGCGATCTCCTTGCGGAACTGCGCGCGCGGGTTGCGGGCGCCGTTGTAGTGGTTCTTGGACGCGATGTGCGACAGGACGGCGCGCATCTCCTCCTCGGAGACGCCGTACTTGTGGCCGTACGCGGGCGCCACCATCGAGAACATCGCCGCCGCGGTGAGCGTGCGCGCGGTGCCGTCGCCGGGGACCGGGAAGGCGTTGAGGCCCTGGAAGCCGCCGTCCTTGACCTTCTCGACGCCGACCGCCATCGCGACGTCGTAGGCGCCCGAGGCGACCGCGTACGCAGCCTGCCGCAGGGCCTCCGAGCCCGTCGCGCACATGTTCTCGACGCGGGTGACCGGCTTGTTCTGGAGTTGCAGCGGCTTGGACAGCACCATGCCGCTCATGCCGGTCTGCGCGGTGCCGAGCCAGAAGGCGTCGACGTCGTCCTTGGCGATGCCCGCCGACGCGAACGTCTCCTGCGCGGCGTCGATCAGCAGGTCGTCGGTGCCCTTGTCCCAGGCCTCGACGAAGGGCGTGCAGCCCATGCCGACGATCGCGACGCGGTCCTTGATGCCGTGGGATCCCATGATCAGGCCTCCTGCGCCGACTCGGAAGGAGCGGTCCGCACGGGGCGGGCCTTCCAGAAGTAGTTGTGGATGCCGTCGCCCGTGCCGATCCGACGGAACGTCAGCTCGACCCGGTCGCCGATCGCGACCTGGTCGGCGTCCATGTCCGTCAGCTCGATGGGCAGGCGCCCTCCGCCGTCGAAGTCCACGACCGCGAACACCACCGGCGGGGACGGCGAGTACGCCATCCGGTCAATGGTGAACGTCTTGACGGTGCCCACCGATTCCGCCATCGGGATCGGCTCCATGTCGTCCACCGCGCCGCCGTTCATCGACACGCGCGCGGGCGGCAGGTGCACGGCGCCGCTGGACCGGTCCTGCGAGCCGACGAGGCCGAACTTCCAGTCCACCGACCGCACCGCGGCCGAGGACGAGGTACGGGCGGGCTCGGGCCGCCGCGGCGGCTCGACCTGGAGGGTGCCGCGCCAGGCGAGGAACTTGCCGTAGGCGATGGGCGCGCCGCCCGCGACCTGGGTGGCGACCGGGCGCGACGGAGCGTACGAGCCCAGGGCCTCGGTGGTGCGGAACAGGAACACCTCGGCGCCGTCGGACAGCACGACCACGGCGACGACCTTGCCCGCGGCGGAGTCCGAACCCGCGAGGGAGTCGAGCACGGACGCCAGCAGCACACCCGGGTGCGCGGCGCCGGTGGTGCCCACGGTCGCGGCGAGGTCGTCCGCGAGCACCCCCTCGCGCACCCCGAGCTTGCGGCCGAGGCCGGCCACCGCGCGGGCGTGCAGGCCGGTGACCACGGCGTGGTCGACCTGGTCGGCGGTCAGGCCGGTCGACTTGAGGGCGTCGGTCCAGGCCTGGCGTCCGGCGGCGAGGTACTGGTTCTCGCCGAACTTCTCCTCCCACAGCTTCGAGCGCGTGTCGCCCGGCGTACGCCACCGGTCGACGAACTCGGCCGTGGCGGAGGCGCCGCCCAGGTACTCGGCGATGACCGCGCCGTCCGACGCCGACCCGACGAGCAGGGCCGAGGCGCCGTCGCCGCCCGCGGACTCGTCGCCCGAGCCGGGCAGGCCGCCGCGGATGTCCGCGCCGACGACCAGGGCGGACGAGCCCCCGTCGAGGGCCAGGCGGAGCAGGCCCGCGGCCGAGCGCACCGAGCCCGTCGCGTCGATGGCGGGTACGCCGCCGTCCAGCCGCAGCGCGGCGTGGATCGCGGTCGCGTTGGTGCGGTCCGCGTACGCGGGCGCGACCGTCGCGAACAGCAGCGAGCGCGGCGAGGCACCGGGCGTGTCGCGCAGCGCGTTGCGCGCGGCCTCCACGCCGAGGGTGGTGGTGTCCTCGTCGAACGAGGCGACGGTGCGGGTGCCCCGCCCGCCGCCGGTGCCCGCGACCGCGGCGATGCCCTTGCGGTCGAGGCGGCGGTACGGCAGGTACGCGCCGTAGCCCAGGATGCCGCGCACGGCTCCTCCGGTGTTCGGTGTGGTCATCGTGGAAAGTACCGTCACTTCCGCTCGTCGGCGCTCGGTGGCGAGTCGTCGCAGTCCATCAGTTCGGGCAGTTCAGGCGGTGCAGGCGGTGCGGTTCGTGCGGGTGGTGCGGCTCGTGCGGGTAGTGCTGCTCGTGCGGGTGGTGCGGGCGGTTCGGCGGGTGCCGGCGGTTCAGCCGGTCGCGCCGGACTCGGTCAGGCGCGCGATCTCCTCCGGCGACAGCCCGAGTTCGTCGCGCAGGATCTCCTCGGTGTGCTCGCCCAGCCACGGCACCCGGCTCGCGGGCGGCTCGGCCACCTTGGACAGCTTGACCGGGTTGCCCGGCGAGAGGACCGGCTCGGGCACGCCGTCCGTGCGCTCCATCGCCACGAGCATGTTGCGGTTCTTGACGTGCTCGTCCTCGATCACGTCGCCCGGGTTGTAGATCGGGCCGGACGCCACGCCCACCCCGCTCAGCGCGGCGCACGCCTGGACGCGGCTCTTGTCCGCCGCCCACGCCTCGACCCCGGGGCGGATGACGTCCTCGAGGTGGTTGAACCAGTCCTGCGGGCCGGCCAGGCGCGGGTCGTCCACCCACTCCGGGTGGCCGATCAGCTCGGCGAGGGCTTTGAACATGTGCGGGCGGGCGCACTGGATGATCAGGTAGCCGTCGAAGGCCTTGAAGGAGTGGTTGATGAGCGGGGCCAGGCCCGGGTCCTTCAGGCCCATCGACCAGTAGCTGATGCCGGCGTCGTTCAGGGCGACCATCGCGTCGAACATCGCGATGTCGACGTACTGGCCCTGCCCGGTCGCGTCGCGGTGCCGCAGCGCCGCGAGCACGCCGATGACCGCGAACAGTGCCGAACCGGTGTCGCCGAGCGCGCCCAGCGGCGACACGATCGGGGCGATGCCGGGAGCGCGCTTGAACTCGTAGAGGCCGGCCATGCCCTCGGCGATCGGGGCGTACGCCGGCCAGCTCGTGTACGGGCTGTCGCCGGTGTTGCCGAAGCCGGACACCGACAGGTAGATCGCCCGCGGGTTGATCGCGGCGATGTCCTGGTAGCCGAGGCCCAGGCGCCCCGCGACGCCCGGCTTGAAGTTCTCGCACACGATGTCGGCCTTCGCGGCGAGCTTGCGCACGATCTCCAGGCCCTCAGGGTTCTTCAGGTCCACGGTGATGCTGCGCTTGCCCATGTTGTTGCGCAGGAACGTCACCCCGACCTTGCGGCCCTCGGGGTCGTTCATCGACGGCAGCGAGGTGCGCCCCGAGTCGCCGGTCCCCGGCGACTCGATCTTGATCACCTCGGCGCCGAACCTGGCGAGCATCTGGGTCGCGTACGGCAGGGCCTGCATCTGCTCGATGGCCAGCACCCGGACCCCGTCCAGGGGCTTCCCGAACCGCTCAAGGCCCCCGTCGCCGACCTCTCCCACGCTCATTGTGTCTCCGTCCATGGTGGTGCCCGTTCTGGCCGGATGACCCGCCTGACCTGGGCTTCCGCCACCGGCCAGGGGTTTCCACCCTGCCTTGCCACCATAGCTGACGGAGAGTCAGATAAGCAGGGGTCGCGGGCGTGACGGAGCGCACGCACACGGCTGCGGCCGGGGCGGACAGGCGCGGGCGAGGGCGCTTCGGGCGTGGTCAGGAGTAGCGGCGCCGGCCCGGGGTGAAGGTGACCGGGAGGTGCTTGATGCCGCCGATGAAGCTCGACCGGAGGATCTCCGCGGGGCCGGCGAGTGCCAGGTCGGGGAGCCGTTCGACGATCTCCTCGAAGATCAGCTTCAGCTCCATGCGGGCCAGGTTGGCGCCCAGGCAGAAGTGCGCCCCGCCGCCGCCGAAGGCGACCTGCGGGTTGGGCGAGCGGGTGATGTCGAAGGTGAACGGGTCCGGGAAGACCGACTCGTCGCGGTTGGCGGAGATGTACCAGAGCACGACCTTGTCGCCCGCGGACAGCTGCTGCCCGCCGATCTCGACGTCGCGCGTGACGTGGCGGCGGAAGTAGTAGACGGGGCTCGCCCAGCGCAGGAACTCCTCGACCGCGCCGTCCATCAGTCCGGCGGGGTCGGCCTTGAGCGCGGCGAAGGTCTCCGGGTGCTGGAGCAGCGCGAGCATCGCCCACGACGTGGTGTTGCGCGTCGTCTCGTTGCCGGCGACGGCGAGGAGCAGCATGAAGAAGTCGAACTCGGTCTCGCTGAGCCGGTCGCCCTCGATCTCGGCGTTGATCAGCTTCGTGACGATGTCGTCGCGCGGGTCCTCGCGACGCTGCGCGGCGAGCTGGTGCGCGTACCCGTACAGCTCCGCCGCCGCGGCGCCGCCGTTGCCGCCCTCGTCGACGAACTCCGGGTCGTCGATGCCGATCATGCGGTTCGTCCAGTCGAACAGCAGCCGCCGGTCCTCCTGCGGTACGCCCATGATCTCGGCGATCGCCTGGAGCGGCAGTTCGGCGGCGAGGTCCTCGACGAAGTCGCATTCGCCGCGCTCGATGATGTTGTCCACGATCAGGTGCGCGCGGTGCCGCAGGTGCTGCTCCAGGATCCGGATCATGCGCGGCGTGAAGCCGGTGTTGACCAGCTTGCGGTAGCGGGTGTGCTTGGGCGGGTCGGTGTAGAGCATCATCAGGCCGCGCAGGTCCTGGCCGCTGCCGCCGCCGGTCGCGCGCAGTTCGTCCGCGGTCACGAACCCGTTGACGCCCTCCGCCTCCGACGAGAACGTCTGGCTGTCGCGGCTCGCCGCCACCACGTCGGCGTGCCGGGTGAGGTTCCAGAACCCGGTGTCGGTCGGGTGCTCGTGCCAGGCGACCGGCGCCTCGGCGCGCATCCTGCGGAACATCTCGTGGTGTTCGCCGTCCCGGAACCGGTCCAGGTCGAGCAGGTCGACGCCCGGCGGGACGACGGGTCGCGAGGCGGTGTTCGGCGAGGGCATGACGCGTCTCCTCGTACCGGCACACGGTGGCGATGCCGGTCTTGTCGGACCAGAGTTGCGATGCTACGGCGATTTATTTGCTCCGGACAAGGATTCGGGGCATCGGTGCGGGTGGGGCGCACGGCGGCGGCGCAGATCGGATCCACTTTCCGGGCCGATTCGCGTACGGTGCGCCCTATTGACGGGGCGTGATGGTGCGCGGCGGGCGAGGCGGGGCGAACCGACGGCGTACCGGACGTACTGACGGCGTGACGACGACGATCCGGGGAGACACGATGCGCGCGGACGAGTACACGGCACTGGACGGGACCGGTCTGGCCGCACTGGTCACGAAAGGCGAAGTGACGCGCGAGGAGGTCCTGGACGCCGCACTCGCCGTGCTGGCCGAGCGCGGTGCCGAGACGAACGCGCTCGTCGTCGTCGCGGAGGAGCAGGCGCGCGCCGCGGCCCGGGCCGCCGTGCCCGGCGCGTTCGCGGGCGTACCGACGCTCATCAAGGACCTCGGCTGCGACGTCGCCGGGCTGCCCACCCGCAACGGCTCGCGCCTGTTCGCGGACGCCGGGCCCTCCGCCGACGAGAGCACCCTGGTCAGCCGCCTGCGCGGGGCCGGCGCCGGGATCCTCGGCAAGACCGGAACGCCCGAGTTCGGCTTCGGCACCAGCACCGAGCCCGGCCTGACCGGCCCGGTGCGCAACCCGTGGAACACCGCGCACAGCGCGGGCGGCTCCAGCGGCGGATCGGCGGCGGCCGTGGCGGCCGGGATCGTGCCGTTCGCGCACGCCACCGACGGCGGCGGCTCGATCCGCATCCCGGCGTCCTGCTGCGGGCTGTTCGGCCTCAAGCCCAGCCGCGGCCGCGTCAGCCTCGGCCCGAAGGGCGAGAACTGGGCGGGTCTTTCGGTCGCGCACGTCGTCACGCGGAGCCTGCGCGACAGCGCGGCCCTGCTCGACATACTCGGGGTGCCGGCGCCCGGGGAGCCGTACGGTGCGCCCGGCCCGGCCCGCCCGTACCGCGACGAGGTCGGCGCCGACCCGGGCCGCCTGCGCATCGGGCTGCTGGTCGACGGCCCCGACCCGGCCGTCGACGTCGACCCGGCCTGCCGCGACGCGGCGCGGGACGCCGCCGCCCGGCTCGCGTCGTTCGGCCACGAGATCGAACCGCTCGCCTGGCCCTCGACGTTGGTCCGGCCCGGCGAGGTCGTCTCGGTGATCTCCGCGGTGCACACCGCGCGCACCGTCGACCAGCGACTCGCCGAACTCGGCCGCGAGCAGCGCGAGGACGACCTCGACGGCGCCACGGCGATCGTCGTCGGCCACGGCCGCCGGATCGACCTCGCCCGCTACGTCGACGCCGTCGAGACCATGTACGCGACCGGCCGCCTGATCGCCGGCTTCATGTCCGGCTTCGACGCGCTGCTCACCCCGTCGATGGCCGTTCCGCCGCCGCCCATCGGGGAGTTGGACCCGAACCGGGACCCGGCGTCGGCCCTCCAGGGCATGCGCGGGATGGCCGCGTTCACCGGCCTGTTCAACGTCACCGGCCAGCCCGCGGCGTCGATCCCCTTCGGCCGCACCGCGGACGGCCTGCCGCTGGGCGTGCAACTGGCGACGCCGTACGGCGACGAGTCGACCATCCTCCGCCTCGCCGGCCAACTCCTGGACGGAGACCTGCTCCCCCTCGCATGACCCCCGCGGACGGACGCGGAGGGCCGCGGGCGTTCCGCGGCTGTCTAACCCTGGAAGGGATCCTCCAGCACCGGAATGCAGGGGGACAGCAACGAGTCGGTGTGCCTGGTCAGTTGCCCCCGCACCATCCTGATCACTCGGAACTCGTTCTCGTGGCCGGGGTCCTCGTCGTCGCGTACGTGCAGCAGACCGTAGGACCCCGGCGCGCGGGCGCCGACCTCGCCGAAGAACGCCAGGATCTCCGCGTCACGATGGTTCGGGAAGCCGCCGAAGTGGACGAACAGCTCCCCGTTCATCCAGCGCAGATCGAGCAGATAGGGACTGTCGACCACCCGGATGCGCTCGCGGATGCCCTCGGCGACCGAGCGCAGACGGTCGTCGCCGTCGTCCGCGTCGTCGGCTCCCGCATCCACCTGGACGTTGATCCACCCGTGGTACTCGAACATGCTTCGGACCTTAGCGCCCGCTCTGCGTGGTCCGTGCCGCTATGCCGCGTCCGCACGCAGCTTGGCACCGCCTCGGACACCCGAGCCCGCCTGACCGGCCTGATCGTGCCGGAGCACGGACAGGGCCACCACCCGGCGGTCCGCCGGAGTGGCTGCGCCGAGGGCCGTCACGCTGTCCCAACGCGCGACGGCCTCGATCGCGTCGGCGGTGCCGATATCGGTGGTGAGCGCACGGATGAGCGCCACGACATCGGCACGACCGGATCCGGCAGGAGCCTGAATGTCATCGAGTCGGGGTCCGACGCGGGCCCCGTCGGGAACGCGGTCGTCGGCGGCCAGCGCGGCGACGAACGGCACGGCCGCGACCGAGGCATCACCGCCCTGCCCGTCCGACGACAGGGATTCTCCGAGCGTGTAGTTGAGGAACTCGCCGGCACTGTCGAACGATTCGTCGAAATGGTCCTCGAAGAGCCAGTCGACGAAGTCCGGCATCGATGAGAGTTCGCCGTACAAGTCGCGCGCGACCGCACCTACTGCCTCGATGAGCATGGATGCGCTGCCGAGCCCTCCACGCGTCCACACAGGGGCGGCCTGAGGCGGAGTCGGCACAGCCACCGCGGTCGGAGCGGAGTCCGCATGCTCGGGGTGGATCATGGCTCGGAGGGTACCCGGGGTCTCGGTCACCCAGGATCTTCTCCCACCGGCGGCGTCGGGCCTTGTGTGTGGTGGGGGCCGACGCCGCCGGTGCGGGTGCGTGGGGCGGGTCAGTGCCAGTTGCTGATTGCCACGTCGTTGGGGGAGGGCTCGCCTTTGCCGGTTTCCACGAGGCGCTTGAGGCTCATCAGGTAGATGGCCCACTTGGTGCTGCAGTGGTTCATGAACTCCACCTGCTCCCGCCAGCCTTCGTGGCGGAACAGCACGATGGTGAATTCGTCCTCCCGCTTGAGGTCGAAGCGGACGTGGGTGCCGATCCACTCCTCGGGGCCCTCGGCGACCTCCCAGAGCACGTGGTCGGCGCGCTGGGACTCCAGGACCTTCATGTCGAAGCCGCCGGGTATGAAGCGGAACCGCACGATGCCGCCGATCCCGGGGTCGCCGTCGGTGTCCTCCGTCCACCAGCCGGCGAGGCCGTCGATTGTGGTCAGGGCGTCGTAGACGGCGTCGGGGGACGCGGTGACGCCGATTCTGTGCAGGATGTCCGGCATTGTGGTGCCTCGATTCGTGTGTGGGCGCCCGCAATTGGCCGCGGTCCACCGGCGCCACGGCGGTTGCGGCGGCGCTCGTACGTGTGCCTGTTCGGTTGTGCGCGGGCTCGTCAGGCCTGCCGCTCGCGCTGGATGGCCTCGGCGATCCGCTTGATGCGCCGCAGGCGGGCGTCCCAGGAGGCCCCGACCGACGACAACTGGGCGACGGCTCGGGCGAGTTGGGCCTCGTCGACCTCGTAGCGGCGCTCGCGGCCGGACGGTGCGTCGTTGACCAGGCCGACGCGGCCCAGTACGCCCAGGTGCTTCGCCACCGCCTGCCGGGTGACCGGCAGTTGCTCGCTCAACGTGGTCGCCGTGCCGCCGCCTCCGGCGAGGAGGAGGTCGAGCATTTGGCGTCGGATGGGGTCGCCTACGGCCGACCAGAGTTCGTCGTCGACGGCGGCGCTCACGGTGCCGACACCTGCTTGGCCGCGTACGCGACGAGGCGGGGCAGGAAGTGGTCCCATCCGGCGACGTGGTCGAGGTACTGCTCTTCCAGTACGGCGGCCTCCCAGCCCTTCTCGCGGAACCCTTCCTCGGTGAACCGCACGAGCGTGCCCCCGTCCGACGGGATCAGGTCGAAGGTCACCAGCAGGGAGTTGGTCGGAGTCGCGGCCTCGGCCTCGTCGTGGACCCAGCGGAAGGAGAACCGGCGGGGCGGGTCGGCCTCCACGACGGTGAGCGGGGCCACGTGCGGCTCCGCCGTCTGCGCGGTGCCGAAGGTGATGACGCCGGTGCCGCCGGGCACCGGGTCGAGCTCCGCCTCGTCCGGCCACCACTCCCGCAGGTGCTCGGGCCTGCTGATCACCTCGTAGACCACGTCGGGCGTGGCCTCGATGTGCAACTCGCGCGCGATGCTGCCGTACTCCATGCCGCTCCTCGCCTCCTGCAACCTTTGGTTGCACATGACTCTACGTCGGGGTCGCGTGATGTGCAACCTTAGGTTGCGCAATTGCCGGAGGGCGGGGGTGCGGGGGTGCGAAGGCGGGGGCCGTGCGGGCAGGAGGGGGCGGCGTGGCTCGGATCTTGCGTGGTGCGCGGATGGGGGAGCGTGCGGTGCGGAGGCGCGGTGCGGCGGCGGGGCCGGTCGCGGACCGGGCCGGGCGGCGCGTGGGGGCGCTTAGGGTGGGCTGATGCGCTTGGGAGTGGAGCAGAGGCGGGGGCGGTTGGGGCGGCGGCACATGCTGGTTGCGTCGCATCGCGCGGCCGGGGTGGTGGAGATCGCGGACCGGCTCGTCGGATTGCACGCGACGGATTCCGCGACGGTGGTGATGTCGGCGTGGGCGCGGTCGGCCGACCGGACGGGCGTCGTGGACGCGCTGGACCACGCGCTCTACGAGGACCGGTCGCTCCTGCGCATGCACTGCATGCGGCGCACGCTGTTCGTGGTGCCGGACGACCTCGCCCCGGCCCTGCAGGTGTCGACGACGCGTGCGGTGGCCGCGCGGGAGCGGGCGAGCTTTCTGAAGCTGCTGGCGGCCACCGGCACCGGCCGGGACGCCGCGTGGCTGGCGAAGGCCGAGGACGACGCCCTGGCCGCCCTGCGTCGGTTCGGGTCCGCGGTGGGGGTCAAGGACGTCACCGCCGAGGTGCCCGCGTTGCAGGAGACCGTGACCCTGTCGCCCGGCAAGCCCTACGAGGCGGTGCAGCGGGTCGGCAGTTCCGTGCTGCGCCTGCTGGCGATGGACGGGCGCGTGCGGCGCGAGCGGCCCATGGGCGGCTGGACGTCGGGGCAGTTCCGGTACGAGCCGGCCGACCCGATGCCCGAACCCGAGCCGGACGACGCGCGCGTGGAGGTGGTACGCCGCTGGCTCGCGACGTACGGCCCCGCCACCACCGACGACATCAAGTGGTGGACCGGCTGGCCGGTCGGGGACGTGCGGCGGGCGCTGGCCCGCATCGACACCGCGGAGGTCGAAGTCGCCGAAGGACCCGCGTGGTTGCTGGCCGACGACGTCGAGGACACGCAAGGCGTGGACGAGCCCTGGGCGGCGCTGCTGCCGACCCTGGACCCGGCGACGATGGGCTGGCGGCACCGCGACTGGTACGTGGACCCGGAGTTGCGGCCTCAGCTGTACGACACCGCCGGCAACGGCGGCCCGACCGTGTGGTGGAACGGCGAGATCGTCGGCGCGTGGGCGCAGCGCGCCGACGGCGAGATCGTGTGGCGCATCCTCCTGGACCGGGGCGCCGAGGCCCGCAAGGCGGTCGAGGCGGAGGCGGAGAACCTGCGGGCCTGGCTCGCGGCGAGGAAGTACGCCATCCGCTACGCGACGCCCCTGACACGGGAGTTGACGGCGTAGCCGGACGAGGCGCGGGCCCGCGTCCCCCGAGCACGCGCCGTCACCGCACCACCGCTCAGGGGCGGCGGGCCACCACGTCGATCTCCACGAGGATGTTCATCAGGTCGGAGCCGACCGTGGTGCGGACCGGGTAGGGCTCGCTGAAGTATTCGCGGTAGACGGCGTCGTACCCGGCGAAGTCGCGCTTCAGGTGCTCCAGGTGGGTCGTGACCTTGACGACGTGGCTGAAGTCCAGGCCCGCTTCGGCGAGAACGGCCTTCAGGTTGTCCAGCGTCTGCCGGGTCTGCGTGGCGATGTCGTCGCCGACCGGCTGCCCCGTCTTGGGGTCGTTGGGGCCCTGGCCCGAGGTGAAGACGAAGTCGCCTGTGTCGATGCCCTGGGAGTACGTGCCGCCGGGGGCGGGGGCGTCGGTGCTGCGGAGTTCCTTGCGGGGCATGTGCGTTCGCTTTCCGGGATCGAGGACGGGAATCGGCGGGACGGGCGGGACCGGTGGAATCAGCGGGCGACGGCGTCGTCCGCGTCGAGCAGGTGGAGCAGGGCGAGTTCGTCGCGGCGCGGCAGCCCTTCCCAGTCGCCGTGCACGGTCACCGCGAACGCGCCCGCCGCCGCGGCGGTCGCCAGGCGCGCCGGGACGTCCGCACCGGCCAGGAGTTCGGCGAGATAGCCCGCCGCGAAGGCGTCGCCCGCGCCGACCGGGTCGACGGCGTCGACGCGGTGCACGGGGGCGTCGTAGGCGACGCCGTCCACCACCGCGACCGCACCGCGTGCGCCGCGCTTGACGACGACCTGCGACGGCCCGAGCGAGGCCAGGGCGTACCCGAGGTCGAGCGGAGAGGCCGACAGCCCCGAAGGCCCCCGCGGGTCGCCGAGCACGAGACGCGCCTCGGCCTCGGTCGCGAACAGCACGTCGCAGCGCTCCACGAGGCCGCGCAGGACGGGTGCCGCGACGGGCGGGGACCACAGCGCCTGGCGGTAGTTGAGGTCGAGCGACACCGGGACGGCACCGCCGGACGCCGCGAGCACGGCCTCGACCGTGTCGTACGCCGACTCCGACAACGCCGGGGTGATCCCCGTCAGGTGCAACAGCCGCACCTTGCCCGCCAACCCGGCCGGCAGATCGTCCGGGGACAGCCGCGAACCCGCGCTGCCCGCCCGGTAGTAGTTCACCTCGGTGGCCGCGCTCGTGCGCCGCGCCTTGACCATGAGGCCGGTGGGCGCGGCCGGGTCGGTGACGGCGTACGAGACGTCCACGCCCTCGCCCGCGAGCGTGCCGCGCACCAGGCGCCCGAACTCGTCGTCGCCGACGCGGCCGATCCACGCCGTCCGCACACCGAGCCGGGTCAGGCCGACGGCGACGTTGGACTCCGCGCCGCCGATCGCCACGTCGAGCGAACGCGCGTGCCGCAGCGGGCCGATGCCCGGTGCGCAGAGCAGCACCATCGTCTCGCCGAGGGTCAGAACCTCGGGCGGCCCGCCGAGCGCGTTCATCTGGATCCCGTCCACATCTGGTGTCCCCCTCAGAAATAGGTGCGCAGTACGTCGACCACGCGGTGCTCGTCGTCCACCACCGGGATCACCCGCCACTTGTCGAACGCGGTGCACGGGTGCGAGATGCCGAGGCGCACGACCTCGCCCGGGGTGAGGGCGGTGCCGCGGGTTTCGACGTACGCGTGCTGGTCGTCCAGCTTGACCACCGCCGCGTCGCCTGCCGGGCGCAACACGCCGTCGGTGCCGCGGACTTCGAGCGGCGTGGGCAGGTCGATGTCGAAGGGGACGTCGCGCCGCCCCGCACCCAGTACGGCCAGACCCGGCTCGGGGGCGGAGAGCACCTGCGCCCAGACCTCCAGCCCGCCGACCAGGCCGCCCTCCTCGGGGTGCCGCCGGAAGGGGGTGGCCCGGCTGTAGAAACCGTCGTCGTGGGAGACGTACGCGCCGCTGCGCAGGATGACCTGACGCCGGTCGCGCAGCGGGCCGAGGACGTCGACCACCGCGTCGAACCACGCGCTGCCGCCGGCCGACACGATCGGGAGCCGTCCACTGGGGACCAGGTCGGCGACCGCGTCCCCGAGGGACGCGAGGTCGCGCAGCCACGCGGAGACGGCGTCGGCGTCCGGCAGTCCGCCCTCGTAGCCGGCCGCGCCGACCACGGACAGGCCCGGCCGGGCGGCGGCCGACCGGGCCAGGTCCGCGGCCTGGGCGACCGAGCGGCATCCGGTACGCCCGCCCGGCCGGCCCAGCTCCACGAGTACGTCGAGCCGCCCGCCCGGCACCGCGGCGGCGGCCTGTGCCGCCGCCTCGACACCCTCGAGGGAGTCGACGTAGAACACGAATTCCCAGCCCTGCGCGGATTGTTCAGCGGCCCAGCGCAGCGCGCGGCCGTCCAGCAGCTCGTTGGCGAGGAACACGCGCGGTACGCCGAACGTGCGTGCCGCGAGGGCCTGATTCGCGGTGGCGACCGTGATGCCCCATGCGCCCGCGGCCAGTTGGTCCGCGAAGAGCGTGGGGGACATCGACGTCTTGCCGTGCGGTGCGAACAGCACGCCGTGCCGTTGGGTGTACGCCGACATCGTCGCGATGTTCGCGGTCAGCACGGACTGCCGCGCGACCATCACCGGGTAGGTGAACGGACCGGAGAACAAGCCGAGTTCACCGCCGCGCAAGGCTTCGGGGGAGAGCCGGTCGGATTCGGTGACCCACAGACCCTTGTCGAACGGACCGTAGGATTCAGCCGGTTCAAAGAGCGTGGCGACCTCATTCGGCCCGAACGTCGCCGCTCCCTCAGCCGATTCGGACCGCTCGTCGCCTTGGCCCCGGGCGCTCATCGCGTGGCCCCCAGCACCTTGGAGACCCGCTGGGCGGCGGCCGCGACCGAGGGCCCGAGTTCGCGCACCCGCGCGGCGGTGATGCGCGAGGTCAGGCCGGACACCGACAAGGCGCCGGTGACGGCGTTGTCGTGGTCGAAGATGGGTGCGGCCACGCAGCGTACCTCCGGTTCGTTCTCACGGTCGTCGACCGAGTACCCCCGGGTGCGGATGCGGGCGAGTTCGCCGCGCAGCGCCTCCGGGCCGGTCAGCGTGCGGGTGGTGATCGGCGGCAGTCCGGCGCCGATCACCAGGGACACCACGTCCTCGGGCATCCAGGCCAGCATGGCCTTTCCGACCGCCGTGCAGTACATCGGCGCGCGGGAGCCGATGCGCGAGGCCATGCGCACCTGCGTCTCGTTCTCGACCTTGTCGATGTAGACCACGTGTGGCGCGTCGGGCACGCACAGGTGCACCGTGCCGCCCCACTCGCGCATCAGCCGGTACGCCTCGTCGGACGCGACGCTGCGCAGATCGAGGCCCGCGAGGTACGCCTGCCCGAGCGCCAGTGCCCCCGGACCGAGCCGGAAGTGCCCCGACTCCCGGTCCCGGGCCAGCAGCTGGGTGTCCAGCAGCGGCGTCGCGAGGCGCAGCACCGTGCTCTTGGACAGGTCCAGCGCCTCGGCTATGTGGGTCAGCGTCAGGCCGGGGGCTCCTCCGGCGTGGTCGCGCACGTATTCGAGGACGAACAGCGCGCGCCGCAGCGACGCCGACTGGTTCCGGTCCGTCGTGGTCATCGTCCGCCCTACCTCGGTCGCAGCGGCCGGCCGGGGGTGCGCCCGGTCAGCTCTCCGTCGGCCAGCACCGGCACGCCCGCCACCAGCACGTCCGCTATGCCGTCGGCGACCCGCCGGGCGTCGCCGTAGTCGGCCCGGTCGGCCACCTTCCGCGGGTCGACGACCGCGAGGTCGGCGGCCATGCCGGCGCGGACCAGGCCGCGGTCGGTCAGGCCGAAGCGGCGGGCGGGGTGCGCGGCGAGGTGGACCGCGGCCTGCTCCCATGTCCAGTCGCCGAGCTCGACGACGTGCCGGGCCAGCAGCCGGGCGAAGGCGCCCCAGCCGCGCGGGTGCGGGCTGCCGCCGATGTAGATGCCGTCCGAGCCGCCGATGTGGGCGGGGTGGCGCAGCAGCGCGCGGACGGACTCGTCGGAGTTGGTCGGGGGCTGGTCGAAGACCGCGCTCGCCTGGAGGTCCGTGGCGATCAGCAGTTCGGCGCAGAAGGCGGCGGGGCTGGCTCCGACCTTGCGGGCGGCGTCCGTGAGCCGCATGCCCTCGGACCACGCGAAGTCCTCGGCGGGCACGTGGGCGAGGGTGATGCGCGGCCACAGGTCGGGGTCGGTGTCGGCGGCGAGGCGGGCCCGTACGCGCGGGTCGGTGAGGGCGTCGCGGGTGCGGTCGAGGTCGGGGTCGTCGAGGTCGCGCGGCAGCGCCACCATCGCGAGGATGCTGCATCCGCGCAGGTAGGGGTACGCGTCGAAGGTCAGGTCGATGCCGCTCGCGCGGGCGTCGTCGACCATCGCCACCAGTTCCGCGGCGGGACCGTGGTAATGCGACACGTGGGTGGCCACGCCCGAGGCGCGGGCGACGGCCAGGAGCTCGGTCATCGCCCCGGAGGCCGCCGCCTCGTAGCCGCGCATGTGGGACACGTGCGGCAGGCCGCGGCGGGCGGCGACGCGGGTGAGCGCGGCCAGTTCGGCGGTGTCGGCGTACCGCCCGGGGATGTACTCCAGGCCGGTCGAGATGCCGCACGCGCCCTCGTCGAGCGCCTGCTCGACCATGCCGGCCATCACCGCCAGCTCGGCGGCGTCGGCGGCCCGGCCGGTGGGCCCGAGCGCGCTGTGCCGCACGGTGCCGTGCGGCACGAGGTACGCGGTGTTCAGCGCGGTCGTGCCGGTGTACGTGGCCAGCAGCTCGGCGACGGTGACCGGCCCGTCCCCGAGCCCGGGGTGGGGGCCGTTGATCGCCGCGAAGTACCGGGTGGCGAAGGCCAGCGCCGCCGCGGTCGCCGGGGCGTACGACAGGCCGTCCTGGCCGAGCACGAACGTCGTCACGCCCTGCCGCAGCGCCGCCAGCTGCACGGCCGGGTCGAGGACCGCGGCATCGCCGTGCACGTGGGCGTCGACGAAGCCGGGGGAGACGTACCGTCCCGCGGCGTCGATCTCGACCGCGGCTCTGGCGCCGGGCAGCGCGCCGACGGCCGCGATGCGCCCGTGGTCGACGGCGACGTCGGCGCGGAAGGCGGGGGCACCGGTGCCGTCGAGCACCCAGCCGCCGCGCAGCAGCACGTCGTACACGCACTTCCTCCCGAAGCTTCCGAGATCCACGCGGACCAATGAGCGACAGCCACGCGAACCCATGATCGGTCTAGACCATTGTGCATGCGTGGAGCAATGACCAGGGACGTTACGGCCAAGAAAGCGGCGGCTGCCACATTCGCAGCATCGAGTTTTGCACTGCACAACGTTCGCCGATGCGTCTTGTCGCGGCTTTCGGACCTTCCCTAACGTCCCGCAGCACCCGGCACCGGACTGCCCCGGCCTCAGGAGGAAACGTCGTGAAGATCCGCAGATGGACCATGCTCGCCTTGTCGGGTGCGGTCCTGACCGCCGCGTCGGCGTGCGCGCCCGGCACCGCGTCCAAGTCGGACGCCAAGGACGAGCAGACCGGCACGGTCAAGGTCTGGCTGTACGACGAGGCCAACCGCGCGCCCAAGGAGAAGGTCGTCAACGACGCCATCGCCGAGTTCACCGCCACGCGCCCCAAGGTCAAGGTCGAGGTCAGCTACATACCCACCGACGCCGGACCGCGCGCCGAGAAGATGAAGGGCGCGTTCAACGACCCGAACAGCGCCCCCGACGTCGTCGAGTTCGGCAACACCGACCTGTTCGGGTACGTCGCCGCGGGCGGCCTCGCCGACATCACCGCCGACCTCGCGGGCTGGTCCGAGGCCGGCGACCTGCCGCAGGACCTCAAGGACACCACCACCGTCAACGGCGCGCAGTACGGCCTGCCGTGGTGGATCGGCCTGCGCTCGCTGTACTACCGCACGGACGTCTTCACCGAGCTGGGCATCAAGGCGCCGACCACCTACGCCGAGCTCGTCGACGCGGCCAAGAAGGCCCGCGCCGCAAAGCCCGAGATGTTCGGCATCGCGGTCGGCGGCAAGTACACGTTCGGCGCGCTGCCGTTCGTGTGGGCTTCGGGCGGCGACCTGGCGACGCAGCAGGGCGGGACGTACAAGTCCGTCATCGACTCGCCGCAGTCGCAGGCCGGCGTCAAGGCGTACACCGACCTGTTCGCCAAGGACATCTGTCCCGCCGAGCAGTGCGCCGACCTGACCGGCGGCAAGACCGTCGAGGCGTTCTCCGCGGGCAAGGCCGCCATGGCGATCCTGCCCAACTCGTCGCGCAGCGCCGTCGAGGCGGGCGTCAAGGGCAAGTACGCCGTCGTCCCGCTGCCCGGCCTGACCCCCGGCTCCGTCGCCCCCGCCTTCTCCGGCGGCAACGACCTCGGCGTCATGAAGTCCACCCAGCACCGCAGCCTGGCCGTCGACTTCATGAAGTTCCTGGCCGGCAAGAAGTACCAGCTCGCGATGTTCGACGCGATGGGCAACCTGCCGACCCTGGCCACCGCCCGCGCCGACGTCGTGGCCAAGGACCCGTTCCTGAAGCCCTTCATCGACACCCTGAACGCCGGCACCAAGTTCGTGCCCAAGGACGCCGCGTGGGCCAAGATCGACGCGCAGAGCATCGTCCCGACCATGCTCCAGAAGGTCGTCACCGGCAAGTCCGACGTCCCCGGGGCCACGAGCGAGGCGGCGGGCGCCATGAACGCCGCGTTCGCGGGGAAGTAGCGGACCCGCGTGCCCGCCCCCACCACGAGCCCCGCGCGGGCGGACCGGGAGAAGGACCCGGTCCGCCCGCGCGGCGCGGCCGACCCCGCTCCCCGGCGCCGCCGCAAGCGGCGCCTCCCCGTCCCGCTGATCCTGCTGCTGCCGACCGCCGTCGTGCTCGTCCCGCTGTTCGGCTACCCGCTGTACCAGCTCGGGCTGCTGTCGTTCATGGAGTTCGGCCAGGAGCAGGCGTCCGGCGGCGTACCGGCCCGGTTCATCGGGTTCGAGAACTACACCCGGCTCTTCGGCGACGCGCTGTTCCGCGACGTGCTCGTCCAGACGATCGTGTTCGCGGCCGGCTGCGTCGTCGGCACCCTCGTCGTCGGCGCCGCCCTCGCGGTCCTGCTGACGCGCGTGGGCAAGTGGCCCCGCCTCATCCTGATGTTCGCCGCCCTCGGCGCCTGGGCCGCCCCCGCGATGACCGGCTCGACGGTGTGGATGTTCCTCTTCGACACCAACCTCGGCCTGGTCAACGAGGTGCTCGGGACGGACGGCCACAACTGGATGTACGACAAGTGGCCCGCCTTCGGGCTGGTCGGCGCCGTCGTCGTCTGGCACTCGTTCCCGTTCGTCATGATCACGCTGTACGCCGGGATCCAGGCCATCCCCACCTCCGTCCTGGAGGCCGCCCGCCTGGACGGCGCGGGCACCTGGACCACGTTCCGCCGCGTCATGCTGCCGATGCTGCGGCCCATCCTGACCATCGTGGTCATCCAGTCGATCATCTGGGACTTCAAGGTCTTCACCCAGATCTACGTCATGACCAACGGGGGCGGCATCGCGGGCCAGAACCTGACCCTCAACGTCTACGCCTACCAGCAGGCCTTCGCGGGGTCCGACTACAGCTTCGGCGCGGCCATCGGCGTCGTGATGACGCTGATCCTCGTCGTCGTGACGGGGTTCTACATCCGCGCGCTGCGCCGCAACGGGGAGGAACTGTGAGCACCGACCGCCGCGTCGGCCGCCGGATCGCCAACGTCGCCGCGATCCTCGCGGCCCTGGTCGCCGCCTTCCCGCTGTACTGGATGGTGCTGTCGGCCCTCAAGCCGGACGACGAGATCAACTCGGCCCACCCGCGGCCGTGGACCTGGGCGCCGACCCTGGAGAACTTCCGCCACGCGCTCGGCGTCAGCGGTTTCGGACGCTACTTCCTCAACAGCCTGCTCGTCGCGACGGTCGTCGTGGTGCTGTCGGCCGGCCTCGCGTTCCTGGCCGCGGTCGCGCTGACCCGGTTCAACTTCCGGTTCCGCACCACGATCCTGGTGATGTTCCTGGTCGCCCAGATGGTGCCCATCGAGGCGCTGACCATCCCGCTGTTCTTCCTGGTCCGCGACATGGGCGAGGTCGCACCGCAAGTGGGCCTGAGCACGCTGGGCTCGCTCATGCTGGTGCACCTGGCGTTCTCGCTGCCGTTCGCGATCTGGATGCTGCGCGGCTTCGTCGCGGCGGTGCCCGACTCGCTGGAGGAGGCCGCGCGCCTCGACGGGGCGAGCCGCTTCACGATCCTGTGGCGCATCCTCTTTCCGCTGGTCGCGCCGGGCCTCGCCGCCACGAGCGTCTTCTCCTTCATCACGGCGTGGAACGACTTCGTCTTCGCCAAGACCTTCATCATCGGCAACGAGGACAACCAGACGCTGCCGTCCGCGCTGCTGGTGTTCTTCAAACCCGACGAGAACGACTGGGGCGGCATCATGGCCGCCTCCACGCTGATGACGCTGCCGGTCCTGGTGTTCTTCATCCTCGTCCAGCGCCACCTGGTTTCCGGGCTGGGCGGCGCGGTCAAGGACTGACGGTGTCCCGGCGGGGTGTCCTGACGGGATGCCCGATGCCCGATGCCCGATGCCCCGGTGAGTTGCCCTGACGAGATGTCCGACGAGATGTCACGACGAGCTGAATCGAGGAGTGCGGTGCCCGAGACCCCCGTACCTGTTCCGCTGCCGGGAAGCCTGGCCTGGGGCGACGGGCACTTCCCGCTCGGCGCGGACACGCCGGTCGACGCTCCCGGGGAGTGCGGCCCGGAGGTCGCGTGGCTGCGCGGCGCGCTCGGCGCCGCGACCGGGTGCCGGCTCCCCGAGGGGACCGGCGGGATCGCCGTACGCCTCGACGCGGCGCTCGGGAGCGAGGCGTACCGGCTCGACGTGCGGCCCGAAGGCGTCGCGGTGGCCGGCGGCGACCGGGCCGGCGTGTTCCGGGCGTTCCAGACCCTGCGGCAGCTCATGGACCCGGCCGTCCACCGCCGCGCACCCGTCCGGTCCGGGCCGTGGACGGTCCCGGCGGTGGAGGTGCGGGACCGGCCTCGGTTCGGGTGGCGCGGCGTACTCCTGGACGTGGCCCGGCACTTCCTGCCCAAGGCCGACGTCCTGCGCTTCCTCGACCTGATGGCCGTGCACCACCTCAACGTGCTGCACCTGCACCTGACCGACGACCAGGGCTGGCGCGTCGAGGTGCCGAGCCGCCCGAAGCTGACCGCGATCGGCGCGTGGCGCACCGAGAGCATGGTCGGCACCCGGCATGCGCCGCGACATGACGGACGCCCGCACGGCGGCTACTACACGCGCGACGACCTGCGCGAGATCGTCGCATACGCGGAAGCCCGGCACATCACCGTCGTCCCCGAGGTCGACCTGCCGGGGCACGCGCAGGCGGTGCTCGCGGCGTACCCCGAACTGGCCGCCGGGCCCGCACCCGACGGCGTGCGCACCGGCTGGGGCATCTCGGACGCGGTGCTGACCGCCACCGACGAAGCCCTCGCCTTCTGCCGCGAAGTCCTCGACGAGATCTGCGCGGTCTTCCCGTCCCGTTACGTATGCGTCGGCGGTGACGAGGTGCCGCGCGGTCCGTGGCGCGCCGACCCCGCCGCGATCGCCCGCGCGCGCGAACTCGGCCTGCCGGACACCGACGGACTCCAGCAGTGGTTCACCGCCCGGCTCGCCGACATGCTCGCGGCACACGGGCGCGTGGTGTTCGGCTGGGACGAGGTCCTCGAGGACGGCGCCCCCGACGGCGCCCTCATCGGCGGCTGGCGCGGCGACCACGGGGTACGCGCCGCCGCGCGGCTCGGCTTCGACGTCGTCGCGAGCCCCGACACGTCCGTCTACCTCGACTACCGGCAGGCCGAAGGACCGGACGAGCCGCTGCCGGTCGGGACGCTCGTGACGACCGAGGGCATCCACGCGTTCGACCCCGTCCCCGCGGACCTCACCGCCGAAGAGGCCCGGCACGTCCTCGGCGCACAGGCGCCGCTGTGGTCGGAGCACCTGGACTCGGTACGTGCGGTCGACTACGCCGCCTTCCCCCGGCTGTGCGCGTTCGCCGAGGCGCTGTGGACCGAGGGACCGCGCGACACCGCCGAGTTCACGGCACGACTCGTCCGCGACCATCTGCCCCGGCTCGACGCGCTGGGCGTGGAGTACCGCCCGCTCGGCGGCCCGCACCCGTGGCAGACGCGTCCGGACGCCCCCGGATTCCCCCGCGAACGCGCGGACCGGGAAGCCGAATTGGCGAGGATGACCGAACGCCTGCGCGAGAACTGCCCTCGAAAGGCCGATTCCTGACACCGGAACTACGCCGTACGGGTGGTCCTCGCGCGCGTCGCGACTCCATGGCGTGGTCCTGGCGGACGCTCGGCAGATAGTCGGTCTATCCGACTGGCAGGCAGTCGCAGGAACTCCAGGAGCCGTCGTGCACCTCGCCTCCACCACCCAGCGAGTACGTCGCAGACTCGGGCCGACCGTCGCGACCGCGGCGGTCTGCGCGGGCGCCGCCCTCGCCTTCCCTGGCACCGCGGCGGCAGCGCCCGGCGACAACGGCGACGTCAAGATCCATGCGACCACGACCCCGTTCGACGACCAGCGCAACGAACCCAAGGTCTGCCGGTTCTATCTGGCGGCGTTCAACTTCGACACGCTCCAGAAGGTGTCGTGGTCGATCGACCCGCAGCCGGCGAAGAACGACGGGGCGCACCTCGCCGGCGACATCACGCTCGCGACCGGCACCGGCCACACGGGTCCGCTCTCCCTGCCCAACGGACAGTACAAGCTGACCTGGAACTTCGAGGGGCAGTCCGGACAGGCCAAGCAGAAGGTCTTCAAGGTCTCGTGCGTCGTGCTCGGCATTCCGCCCGGTGGCTCCACGGGAGGTACGGGGCAGACGCCGCCGCTGGAGCGCGACGTATTCGGCAACCTGGTGCCGGCGGGTGGCGCCGACACCGGCTCGGGCAGTACGGCCTCGATGGGACCGGACTCGATTCAGACCGCTACAGGCGTGGTGATCGCACTCGGCGCGGTCCTGCTGGGCGGACGAATCCTGCGGCGGCGTGGGCGGCCTCGTCCAGACGGCCGCTGACCAGGGCGCACGGCGGTGTCTCGGGAACCCGCCGGGCGCGGCGGCGGGCGGTCGGCCTCGGGGAGGCCGACCGCCGCGCAGCCGGACCCGAGTTGGCGGCGAAGGCCCCCGCGGGGGCCGCGAATCGCAGAGGAGGCCGGATCGGACTCCACACCGGTAAGTGACATCGGAACGGGCGAGCGGCGACGTGCCGCCGCAGCGGATGACGGAATAAACGGCACGATCAGCAGGAACAGCACCAACAGCAGAAACAGCACCAACAGTAGAAATAGTAGAAACAGTACGAACAGCAGGAACAGCAGGAAGGGAGGCACCGGGCCCATGGCGGATCGCTCGCGCCGGTCCGAGACCTCCCGTTCCGACCGTTCGGACTCGTCGAGCGGTTCGGACCGTTCGGGTCGTTCGGACCGTTCCGACCGTTCGAGCAGTTCGAGCAGTTCGAGCCGTTCGGGCGGGAGCACACCGGACCGGCGCCGCGACGGGACGCGGCGTACGCCGTCGGCCTCGCGCCGACGAGAGGAACCGGGCCGGGAGAGTTCCACGGCCGAAGCCGGTGCGCGCTCGGGAGACGCATCCGGCCGTGGCCGCCGCACCGTTCGCCAGGGTGGCTCGCAGACACCCGGCGAGCGGCGGCCGGCCGCGGACCGCGGCAGAGCCGCACGTACCGGCCAACGGCGCGAACGCCCGGCCGACGCGCCGCGGCGGCGCACGGTGTCGCGCGCCGAAGGGCAACGCCGGGAAGCGGCACGGAAAGCAGGACCGAAGGCAACTCGGGAAGCAGGACCGAAAGCAGCTCGGCAACCAGGGCAGGAAGCAGCACGCACGCAGGAAGCGGCACGCGCACCAGGACGGGAAGCAGGACGCGAACCAGCACGCGCACCCGGACGCGCACCAGGACGGGCAAGCAGTCCACGCGCCGCGGGTGGCGCCCGGTCGGCCTCGGGAGCCGACGGGCGGCGCCCACCCGTGCCCTCGGACCGCCGCCGTCCGCGCCCCGGTCCGCCGCCCGACCCACGTGGCCGGGCCGGCCGGGACGGTCGCGCGGGCCGCGTCCCCACGGCGTTCCAACTCACGCGCCGAGGACGGCTATTGACCGTGGCCACGGTACTCGGCGCGGTGCTCACCGGCATCGTCCTTGCCAACGAGGGCCTGGGCACGGGCGGCGGACCGCCGCAGCCGCCCGCGGCCGCCGGCCCCGGCCCGACACCCACCCCCGCGCCCAAGCCGCCGTCCCCGCCCCCGCAGCCCGACCCGGTGGTCCCGGGACCGGCGGCGGTGAAGGCGTCCGCGGGCGCGGCTCTTCAGGCGGCCCCCGTTCCCGCCGCGGCACCCGTGCCGGGAGCGGCCGGAGCGCCCGAGACGGCCGGGGCGGCGTCCCCGAGTGCGCACCCGCCCATGCCCGCGTCGCCGCCCATGCTCGTGGAGATCCGCGGCATCGGCGTCCAGGCGAAACTGACGCGGGTGGGCCTCACCGACAAGGGCTGGATCGACGCCCCCACCGACAAGGACCGCAATCTCGCGGCCTGGTACGACGGTTCGTCCACGCCGGGTGCGGAGGGCACGTCGGTCATCGTCGGTCACGTGGACGTGCCGAGCGGCCCGGCGGTCTTCTACGACCTCGGCACGCTGCGCAAGGGATCGGTGATCCGGGTCCCGCGCGAGGACGGCACGACCGCGGTCTTCACGGTCTACGGCGTGCAGGTGTTCGGCAAGAAGGACTTCCCGGTCGAGCGGGTGTACGGCGGAACGGGCGTCCCCGAACTGCGCGTCATCACGTGCGGCGGCAAGTACGACAAGAAGCAGGGCTATTCCGGCAACGTCGTCGTCTTCGCCCGCCTCACGGCGCAGGAGTAGAACGGCCGTACAGGAGTAGAACGGCCGTAGTCGGGTCACTCGGGCGGCTTCGGCGTGGAACGGGTCGCCCGACGCGCAGGCGACGGCCCCGAGAGGCCGCCGCCTGCGTGCGCGCGTATCGCGCGTTCCCTACGGTCTTGCCGCTGCTCCTGCTTACAGTTGGCCGTCCGCCTCCAGCAGTGCCGAACGGCGCCGCATGCGGTACCAGAGCACGGCGCTGCCGGCCATCAGTGCCGCGCCGGCCGTGCCGAACAGCCGGGGGTCGCTCATCGCGCCGGTGCTCGCCAGGCCGCCGCCCTTGCCGTCCGAGCCACCGCTGCCGCCGCTGTCACCGCCGCTCGAACCCCCGTTGTCGCCACCGCCGTTGGAGTCGCCAGTGCCGGTCGCACCGGGTGTCCCGGTGTCGGTGGGCGTGGCCGTGTCGGTCGGCTCACCCGTGGTGGGCGGCGGGCTCGACGTCGGCGGCTCGGACGTCGGAGGCGGCGTCGTCGGGGGAGGAGTGGTGGGCGGCGGGGTGGTGGGCGGGGGCGTGGTCGTCGCCGGGAGCACGCCCAACTGGAGGGAGGTCGTGGCCGTCGACGTCTTGCCTTCGGCTTCGACCGCGTGCGCGCCGGGCTGGGTGCCGGACGGCAGCGCGAACGCCTGCGAGCGCGCGCCCTGGGCGTCGACCGTCACGGTCTGCCACACCGGCGCCTGCGAGCCCGTCCGGAACTTGAGTTCGACCTGCTCGTTCGGCGCGAAGCCGGTGAGCCCCACGGTGACCTGCTCGTTCGCCTTGACGTTCTGCGGCGTCAGGGTGATCCCGAAGTTGCTCGCCTGGATGAGGGCGGTGCGCTCCAACGGAGCTCCGCCGGTCTGCGTGCCGGTGATGACGAAGCGGTACGTCCCGGTCCTCCAGGTGGTGGGAACCGTGATCGTCGTCGACCCCTGGAGCCCGCCCGAGCCGTCGAGGGTGAAGGTGGCGATCTCGGTGGGCGTCGCGGCCGCGTCCGACTCCGGGCGCGCGGCGACCACGACCTGGTCGAAGGGCCGGAAGCCCCGCGCCTGGAACGTCCCGGCGGTGCCGGCCTTGTAGGTGAGGTCCATGGCGACGATCTCGGGGCGGTACTCGTTGGCGAGCGACGCGGCGGTCCACGTGGTGCCGGTCACCTGCACGACGGCCCTGGCGAGGACCAACGGCGCGCTGCCGGGTGTGGCTTCGTAGCAAAGGGCCCGCAACTGCCAGATGTCGCCGCTCTGCGGGAAGACGGCGCCCGTCTTCCAGAAGTTGAGGTTGGTCTGGACCGGGATGTTTCCGTCGGTGGCCGGACGGTTGAACACCACGCTCTTGATCTGCGATTCGTCGGCGTTGACCAACTGCAGACGGAACCGGTACCGATGGGTTTCCGGGCAGGGGGTGTCGACGCTGACCGTCGATCCGGTGCCGTCCGAGGGTGTCTCGCCACTGACCGGCACCTGGCCGGTGTTGGGGTCGAAGACGAACTTGGGCGCGGGCGCCGGCTCTTCGGCCGACGCCGACAAGGCGGTGGTGAGCGATGCCGTGAGCAGGACTGCTCCGGCCGCGCCGAGGACTCTTGCCAGCAGCATGGCGACTTCCGGTGGGTGAGGGGACGAAGGAGCCGACGGGGCCGGTGCCCGGGCGGCGGAGGCCCCCGGCGGTCCCGGTGAACCCGGGGACCGCCGGGGGCCGCCCTGGGGCGTGTCTCAGGGCGTCAGGGTGCGGGTCACCACCAGATGCGCGTGGTGTCCAGCGTCACGGCGACCTCGCCGGTCGCCTTGGAGGTGACGCCGGTGATCACGAGCGTGTACGAGCCGTCCGCGACGGATCCCGGGATCTGCAACAGGGCGGCACCGTTGCCCTGCGGCGTGGTGCCCTGCGGCTGGAGCGACACCGGCGTCGTGGTGCCGTCCGCGGCACGCAGCACGCCGGTGACCTGCTCACCGGACGCGAATCCGGTGTAGGCGACCAGCGCGAGGCGCAGCGAGCCGATCTTCGACGGCAGCGCGTACACCGTGGGGCGCAGCGTCGTCCATACGCTCTCGTTGACCTTGACCGTGGTGGTCGCGAGCGTGGTGATGGCCAGGTTCGCGTCGAGGCACTCGGCGGTGAGCGTGTAGGACGCGCCGTTCACCGGCGGACGGCTGGCCGGGAACAGCGGCCGCTGGCCCACGACCGAGGTGTCCGGGACGCGGTCGGCCGGCAGCGGCGTACCGAACCGCGAGCTGCCGAACGGCGAGGAGGAGACGTTCGGTCCGTCGACCATGAACCGGAACGACGTGGCGGTCTCGGGGCAGGGGACATTGGTCCTGGCGACCGCCGTTCCCCCGTTGACGGCTCCGTAGGTCGGCGTGACGGCGATCGCCGGCGCGGGGGCCGGAGCGGCCGTCGGGGCGCTCGCGGACGCGGGCACCGCGAGCGCGGCGAGGGCCGCGACCGGCAGCAGGGCGGAGGCCAGGGCACGGGGACGGAGGAACTTCATGGTGGTTCTTCCCTTCGGGACGGGCCGGAGCACACCGCGATGCGGGCATGCCCTTGTAGGCGCTTGGGGGTGCGCCGGGGTGGTGCGGGACCTACAGGGGCGGGAAGGGGGGTGAGCGGTCTGGGGCGGACCTGGTCAGGGGCCGCTGTTGCGCGCCGAGGCGCGGCGCTTGTCGAGGTACGAGTAGAGGGCGGGGCCGCCGCCGACGGCGACGGCGAGGGTGCCGATGGCCAGCACGTAGAACCAGATCGCGGGGATCGGGGGCGGGTCGGTCAGGTTCATCGACCCGGCGCTCTGCGCGCCTCCGGTGCTCGAACCGCCGGTCCCTTCGCCGCCGCCCGTGCCGCCGTCCAGGGCCTCGCCGGTCTCGGGGTCGAACGCGGGCTGTTCGCCGGAGGCGTCACCGGTTCCGCCGGTTCCGCCGTTCGCGCCGTTGCCCGCGGTCGCGTCGTTCGGGTTGCCTCCCGTGCCGCCGGTGTCACCGTTGCCGCCGGTCGCGCCGTTGCCTCCGGTGCTGTTGTTCGTGCCCGGATTGCCGGACGTACCACCGGTGTTGCCGCCGGAGCCGGTCGATCCGCCGCCGGTGGTCCCGCCGGTTCCGCCGGTGCTGCCGCCCGACGTACCGCCGGTGGTGCCGCCCGGACGGTTGTCGATCGGCTTGGTGTAGCCCGGGCGGAACGTCGGGTTCGGGCACGCGTCGTACTCGGCCTGCGTGATGTTGTTGACGTCGCGCGGCATCGCGCCGGGGTCGGGTGCGCCCGGCAGCTTCTTGAGGGCCGCGTAGCCGAATCCGACCAACTGCGGTGGGAGAGGCGAGTATCCGAGGGTGTCGACCTGCTTCTGGCCTTCGCACAGGAAGTACTTGATGTACCGCCCGAGGGTCTCGCCCTTCTGGTTGTTGAAGCGGGATCCCGCGGGGAAGTTGGTCGGCACGATCATGTAGCTGTAACTGGACACCGGGTAGGCGCGCACGTCCGTCATCCTGTAGACCCCGTCGAGCTTCTGCGTCGAGTCGGGGGCCAGCTCGGCCTTGGTGAGGGCGATGGACACCGCGTCCGACGTGGGCTGGACGTACCGGCCGGACTGGTTCTTGACCGACGCCACCGGGAAGTTGCGCTGCTTGGCGTACGCGTACTCCACGTACGTGATCGCGCCGTCCCCGTACGACGCCGCGACCCAGTTGGCCACGCCGTCGGACTGCGGCTGCGCCTTGCCGCCCGACGGCACCGGGAAGTCCGAGGTCATGCCGGTCTTCCAGATGTCGCCGACCATCGTGGACAGGTAGAGGCTGAACTGCGCGCTGGTGCCGGATCCGTCCGAGCGCACCACCGGGATGATCGGCTTCGGCGGCAGGCTGCGGATGTGCGGGTTGTCGGCCTTGATGTCCGGGTGGTTCCAGACCTTGATCTGACCGGTGAAGATCTTGGCGAGCGTCGGACCGGACAACTGGAGGTTGCGGATCAGCTCGTTGCCGTTCTTGAGGTGGTACATGAACGACGTGCCGCCCGCGACGATCGGCAGGTAGGCGTACTGGATGTTGCGGTCGCGGAGGATCTTCTGCTCGTCGACGATCTGGCCGTCCGGCGTGCGGTAGGCGGGTTGGAAGGGGATCTCGGAGACGGCGAAGTCGACGGCCTGCTGGGTGAACTGGCTGCGACCCAGGGTCGAGCCGCCGCCGCCGTAGTTGACCTTGACGCCGCGGCTGGCGACGTCGCGCGCCCACTGGTCCACCGCGACCTGGCTCCAGGTGGAGCCCGATCCGTAGATCGGCTCCATCGCGGCGTTCGCGGGCGGTGCGGAGGCGACCGTCATGACGGCGCCCAGTCCCAGCGCCGCGGCCAGGCGCAGGACGCGGGACAGGGCTCGGGCGGGGGACCTGCTGCTGGACACGGTGTCGGCTCCCGACATGAGGCGGTTTACGGGCAACGGACTCACCGCACCGACGCGCGGGCGATCCGGCGCTTCTGACGGCGGCTCAGCTCACCGGGTGCGCGTCCCGCGACCAGGCGCGTGAGCACGAACAACGTGAGCACGATGGAGACCAGCCCGACCGCGCCGCCGAACGCGAGCGAATTGAGCCGGTCGCTGGGGGACTTGACGTTGCGCCAGATGAAGAACACCAGCGACTCCTGCTCCCCGTGGAACGGGTTCCAGTTCATCCGCGAGTTGCCGCCGGCCACCAGCAGCACGGGCGAGGTCTCGCCGACCGCGCGGGCCACGCCGAGGATCACCGCGGTGACCATGCCGCTGCGCGCGGTGGGCAGGACGATGTGCCACAGGGTGCGCAGTTCGCTGGCGCCCAGCGCGAGCGAGGCCTCGCGCAGGCCGCCCGGCACCAGGCGCAGCACGACTTCGGCGGTGCGGGTCACGATCGGCAGCATCATGACGGCCAGGGCCAGCGATGCCGCGAAGCCGCTGCGCCCCTGCCGGAACTCGATGATGAGTACGGCGTACACGAACAGGCCCGCGACGATGGACGGCAGCGCGCTCATCGCCTCCACGACGATGCGGACGATCCCGGCGAGCCGCCCGCGCACCTCGTTGAGGTAGACCGCCGCGGCGATGCCCAGGGGCACGGTCATCAGGGTGGCCAGCGCGACCTGCTCCAGCGTCCCGACGATGGCGTGTCCGGCGCCGACCGCGACCTCGGGGCCGCTCAGCGCGCCGAAGTACTCCTGCGTCTCGGTGAAGAAGTCGAGGTCGATGGAGCTCCAGCCGCGCTGGAAGATGTAGACGATGACGGTGAAGACCGTGCCGAGCAGCGCGAGCATGCCAGTGGTCACGACCGTGCCGGCCATCCGGTCGCGCGCGCGTACGCCGTCGGACCGCAGGTAGGTGCTGAGCCCGTACAGGGCCACGAAGGACGCGTACGCGGTGATCAGGAAGCCCTGCCAGCCGGACAACGGCAGGATCCGGCCGTACAGCACCCAGGCGAACGACGTGCCGGCGAGCAGCGACGCGGCGGCGACACCGACGTCCTCCAACGGGACGCCCCGCAGCGGCACGCGGCGTTCCGGCGACTCCGGCTCGGCGGGCGGCGGGGGCGGCGGAGGCGTCGGCGCCGGGGGCGGCGGCACGGTGACGGTCGTCATGCTGCGGGTTCTCCACTCCGAGCGGGACGGGGACGGCGGGGACGGGGCGGAACGCGGGTCATGCCTCGGTGGCGCCGCCGCTGCGGGACTTGGAGATGGCCCAGCCCGCGACGACGTTGACCAGGAGCGTCATGGTGAACAGCGCGAGACCGGCGGCCATGAGCGCGGACAGCGCGAACTCGTCCGCCTCGCCGAACTTGAGGATCACGAGCGTCGAGATCGTGGAGCCGTGGCCCTCCAGGACCCGGACGGTGAACCCGGTGTCGAAGGACAGCACGATCGCGACCGCGATGGTCTCGCCGAGCGCCCGGCCGAGGCCGAGCATGACGCCGCCGATGATGCCGCCCCGGCCGAACGGCAGGACGACGGACCGGACCACGCCCCAGCGCGTCGCGCCGAGCGCCAGCGCCCCTTCCTTCTCGCCCGCGGGTGCCTGGGCGAACACCTCGCGCATCACCGCGCAGCAGATCGGGATCACCATGCACGACACGACGACGCCCGCGATGAACAGCGAGGAGGCGAACTGCCCGTCCACGTAACGGCTGACGCCCTCCAGCTTGTGCACCTCGAACACGGGGACGAAGCCGAAGTGGGTGGCGAGCCATTCGCTGACCGGGATCAACTGCGGTTGCAGCAGGAAGAATCCGAAGAGGCCGTACACGATGCTGGGCACCGCGGCCATCATGTCGACGACCGAGGTGAGTACCCGGCGGGTGTTCGCCGGGGCGTACTCGGTGATGAACAGCGCCGCGGTCAGCGCGATCGGGACGGCCACCGCGAGCGCGATGAGGGCCACGAGGACGGTGCCGACCAGCAGGCCCTTGACGCCGAACGAGCCGCCCACGGGCGACCATTCGTCCTCGGTGAAGAACGACCAGCCGGCCGCGTCGATCGCGTCGTAGCCGCGGCGCAGCAGGTAGATGCCGATGGCGCCGAGGAGTGCGAGGACGGCGCAGGCCGCGATCCGGGTGGTCCAGCGGTACGCCAGGTCGACCCGGGTGCGCCGTACGACGATGCGGCGCGGAGAGTCGGTTGCGGCGTCCTGCGCTGCGGCGGTCATGCGTGAGCCCCCGGGGTCGGTGCGTTGAAGGCGAAGTCAGCGGGCCTGGAACGAGATCGGATCGAGCCAACCAGTGGCCCGGTGCGACCGGGGCGACTGCGAAGGAAACAAGAGGTGACAACGAACGAGCCTGTTCGGGGGGCGTGTTGCGGCACCGGCTCGTGCCGCCGCCCCGGGGTCCGGGCGCGGACTTCCGGGGCGGCGGGTGGTGCGGGAGGGAAGGTCAGGCGGTGAAGCCGTACGTCGCCTTGATGGCGGTCTGGGTCGCGGCCCAGTTCAGGAAGTTCTTCAGAACCAGGGGCGCGGTGGCGGTCTTGTAGACGTTGTAGACGTCGCGGTTGCCCACGAAGCCACCCGCGCCGGCGGCGATGCCGTCGACGGTGCCGAGCACGAACTGGGCGCGGCTGTCCGGGACTCCGGTGATGCCGGAGTTGGCCTGCGCGGTCCAGGCGGCCTTGGAGTAGGGCAGGATCGCGGTGGCGCGGTCGCCGGCGGCGACCTGGTTGCCGCGGTTCTCCTGGACGATCACCGGCTGCGTGGTGCAGCTGCCGGTGGCCAGGTTGGTCGGGTCGAAGCCGAGGACGCTGGTGGTGAAGAAGTCACGGGTGCCCGAGCCGGTCTGCGGGTAGTAGCGGACGATCGTGCCGCCGCCCACCTTGCCGTTGGGGACCTGGCTCCAGTTGGTGATCTCGCACTTGTAGATCTTGCGGAGGTTCTCCAGCGACAGGTTCATCGGGTTCGGCGCGTAGCCGCCGTTGGCCTGCGGAAGCGCCGCCCACGAGACCGAGTCGCCGCCGAGGCGGACCGCGGTCAGCGTGGTGGCCTCGGCCGGCCGCAGGGGGCGCGACGAACGGGCGTAGTCGATGCAGTTGTTGGTGTCGTTCAGCAGCGCGGTGATGCCGGCGCTCGAGCCGTTCGGCGCGGGGCTGCCGGCCGAGTAGGTGACGCCCGGGCAGGTACCCAGGTTCTGGATGGTCTGCGACGTCGAACCGGCGTCGATGCTCGTCCAGAGGTAGTCGGGGTTGTCGAGGGAGTACTCCTCGCTGAGGGCGCGCATCACATCTTGCGTGGTGTCCGAGCCGACACCCGCGTACTCGTCGATCGCGGCGCTGGCGGACGACGGTACCGCCAGGACAACGGCGGCGGCGACGGCCGCGGCGGCAGTGGCGAGCTTGCGAATCATTGCGGTTCCCTCCCGGAGCCCGAATGGGCTGCGTGTGCTGAGTGGGGTGTTGCCGTGGCAACGCCCACAACCTTTGCCGCTGTCCGGATGGTCCGGTGTGACCGGCGCGGAAACGCTGAATGGCCCAGATGTCCGATGCGCAAATGGCCCGCCACGGCAGGGAATTCCGCTCGCAGCGGCCGTGGAATGCCTACAAAAGGCGCATCGTCGCGCGGCATGTCAACGGGAAGTGACGCAACCGTGTGCGGGAGGGAACGAACGGATGAGTACAACTTCGGCGCTCTGGACGTGAGTTCGACCGACCGGTGAGGTGGTGTCCCGGACCCTGCGCGCGAGTCGGCGCGCGGTGAGCCGCCGCGGTACGCGCGGCCCGACCGACGACCGGAGACACCGTGCAACGCATGTTCCTCAGCCGTCCGTGGCACGCGCCGGGGCTTGTCGCCGCGCTCCTGGCGTTCGTGCTCGGCGCGCTCAGCGGGGTGGCGTACATCGCCGGGCCGGCCACGGCCGCAGAGCCGGGCCCCAAGGTGACCTTGTCGCAGTCCACCGACCTGGTGAACCAGCGCATCAAGGTGACGTGGAGCGGCTTCATGCCCAACGACCATGCGCTGGGCATCTTCCAGTGCCGCGGAACCGTGCCGAAGGGCTCCGAATGCGACGGCGTCGTCGACCAGGAGGTCAAGCCGGAGACCGGCGCGAAGGGCGATGTACCCGGTCATCGCGCGAACGTCGGTATGACCGGGAGCGACGGTGAGGGATGGTTGCAGGCCCTCCCCAAGTCGGACAGGCCCTACCTCGGGTGCGACGCCGACTCTCCGTGCATTGTCGCGGTCGTCATGCGTCCTTCGCTCGAGGCGACAGCGGAGGAGTTCAAGCCCCTCAACGTCAGTCCTGCCGGAGCCTCTACGAACACCCCCACCAGCATCGACTTCGACCTCGCCCTTCGGGCGGGGCAGGCAGCATGGGCTCCGATCTCCTTTGCGCCGGAGCCCGAGAACTGCGCGGATCGCGGCGTGGCGCTCAGTCTTGCGGGAAATGCCGAGCACACGATGGCGGGTCTGTCCTGGCAGGGCGGGCTGTGCCGGGCAGCCAAGCCGATGATGACAACGGTCACCGCAGGAACCTCCGCCGAAGGGCGCGACGCGTTCCGAGCCGGTAACGCGGACGCGGCCATCACGGGTCAGCCGCTGGGTGGTCCGCTGGATCAGCGGCTGGGCACGGCTGCGGACGGCAGGCCCGGACGCAAGGCCGGCGAGGTGGTGTACGCCCCGGCGACGAACGGTGCGATCGTGCTCGCGGCCAACCTGGAGACAACGGACGCACAAGGTCGGCCGGTGCCGCTGCCAACGCTCACCCTGACACCGCGACTCGTGGCCAAGTTGCTCACCGACGCCTACAACACCGATGTGTCCTTGAGGTCCGGCAGCCTGCCGAAGAGGGAAGTGCCGGGCTTCCCGCCGACGTACGAGCACTTCCGCAGTCTGTTCGAGGACCCGGAATTCACGGCGATCAACCCGGACATGCCCAACCCGAGGACCGTGCTCCACCCGATTCTCGTACGAGGCGCCAACGACGACACGATCTACGAGCTGACGCGGTGGCTCGTGACGGACCCGGCAGCACGGGAGTGGCTCTCGGGAACACCCGACGAGAACGGCATCGCCTGTCCGGACGCCTGGCGTACCGGTGCCCTGGACTATCCGAACGGGCTGATCACGAACCGCATCGAGAGGTACGAGCTGCAGTACCGGCCGATCAGTTCGTATTGGACGATCGCCGACAATCTCGCACGGTCGCAGGGCCCGGAACAGTACGTCGGCAGCAACAATGTGCTCACCTCCTTCCCCCCCGACGTGCCCGGCAAGCGCGCCGTGATCGCCATCACCTCCCTTGAGGCCGCCGAACGGATGAAGCTGCCGTTCGCCCGACTCCGCAACGCAGCCGGGCAGTTCGTGGCGCCGACCAGCGAATCGATCGCCGCCGGAGTCGCGGCCGCCAAGCCGGGGCCGGACGGGGTGACGCTCACCAACGACTTCGCCGCCGCAGACCCGAACGCCTACCCGCTCACCACCACTGACGTGGTCGCCTTCCCGACCAAAGAACTCACCAAGGAAAAGGCCGCCTCGATCGACACGTACCTGGCATACGCGTCGGGCCCCGGCCAGGTCTCCGGTCGCGAACCAGGGCGACTGCCACCTGGGTTCGCCCCTCTGAACGCCCGTCAGAAGCAGCAGGTCGCCGACGCCCGTGAGGCGGTGCGCAAGGCGGCCGCGGTGGTGCCGCCCGGCACCAACTCGCCGCGGCCGACGCCCACCACCTCGCCTCCGCCGACGCAGAACACCTCGGGCGGCGACAGCGGCGGGTCGTCGAACGGCGGTTCCGGCGACCCGCCGCTCGGGACGCAGTCGAACGGCGGCACGACCGGCGGTGCGGCGGCGAACGGCGGCACGGGCGGGGCGTCATCGTCGTCGCCTCCTCCCGGCAGCGGCAGTCCGACGCCGAGCGCGACACCGCGGACCGGTCCGGCCGCCGCGTCCGGCGACGACGGCCCGACCGACCTCCCGGCGGCGATCGCCGAGCGGATCAAGCAGGCGCTGCGCGGCGACCCGTCGGCGATCCTGTTCCTCGTCCTCACGGTGCTGTCCCTGGGCGCCGCCGTCGCGGCGCCGGTCCTGCTGGGAATCGGCTGGCGCCGCCGCACCGGGAGTTGGCCGCCGCCGGTGGCCGCCCTGACCCGTCTCGTCCGCCGCAGGCCCACCGGAGCAAGCTGACATGACCACAGTGGACCCGCGTCCCGACACGTCCGTTCCGCCCGCCCCCGGCGCGGGCGGGGCGCCGGCGAAGCCCACCGAGCCCACCGAGCCGCACGCGATCCCGAAGAAGCCCCAGGAGAGCCGGCCCGCCTGGGACCCGTTCACCATCGCCGGTGTCGCCATGGGCCTGGTGGTGGTGCTCCTCGGCGGCTTCATCGGCTACCTGGCCGTCGCCTCCGACCTCCAGCAGGCCCGGACCCAGCGCGAACTGTTCGACCGCGTCTCCGACAGTTTCTACAACGACACCGCCCCCATCGGCGGCAACATCAAGGAGGGCACCCCGGTCGCGGTCCTGGAGATCCCGGCCATCGACCTCAGACAGGTCGTGGTCGAGGGCACCACCGCCCGCGAACTCCGGGGCGGCCCCGGACACTTGCGCAACACCTCGTTGCCCGGCGGCTTCGGCAACTCGGTGCTGATGGGGAAGGCGTGGACGTACGGCGCCCCCTTCGGCCGCATCGACGGGCTGAAGCCCGGCCAGCGCATCTACGTGACCACGCAGCAAGGCGACTTCACCTACCTGGTCCGCGAGAAGATGCACATCCGCAACGGCCGGGACGACGCCATCTCCCCGGGCGGCGCACACCAGTTGACCCTGGTCACCGCGGACTCGTGGTGGCGGCCGCGCGGGCGTACGGTCGTCGTCGCCGACCTCCAGGGGAAGTTCCAGGTCGCCGAGCCCGGCCGCACCAGGACCGTGCGCGACGACGAGAAGGGGACCGGAGGCGAGTCCGGGGCCGGCGTGGGGCTGCTGCTGTGGGCCCAGGCACTCGTCCTGGTCGTCGCCGTCGCCGCCTGGGCGCTGCGCCGCTACGACCGGCGCGTCACGCTCCTGCTCGGCATCCCGATCGGGACCGCGGTGCTGTGGAGCCTGTACGACACGGCGGCAAGGCTCTTGCCGGCGACCCTCTGACCGGCCCTCCGGACGCCCGTGACCTGCCTCCCGGCTGCCCGGCTGCCCGTCGACCCGCCCTCCGGCAGTCCTCGGGCAGTCCTCGGGCAGTCCTTCGGCGTGCCCTCCGGCCTGCGCCGATACGGAAAGTCAACAGCAGGTGACCAAGCCGTGTGCGGGACGGAACAACACGATGAGCACAACACGCGAGGTATGGACGTGAGTTCGGACAACGAGTGAGGTGGATAACCGGGGTTCTTCGGCACGCGGTGACATGAGGCGAGGTGCATACGGCCTGACCGACGACCGAATGAACCGTGCAAGGGATCCGCCTGCACCATCCGCGCACGGCACGGGCCGCGTACCCGGTCCCGCGACCGTGCGAGCACGACCGCCAGCGCACCGAAGCACCACCAAACGACCAAGGCCCTGGCGGGAAAGCGCAATTCGTCCCCGGAGCGGAAGGTTCTCCTCGTGTCCAGCGGCACCACCGCGACCACCCAGCCCATCCCGTCGCCGCTCGTTCCGAAAACCGGCGTCCGCAACGCCTCGGCGCTCGAGGCCCGTTCGGTGAGTGCCTGGTTCGGCACCCACAAGGTGTTGGAGCGCGTCGACCTGACCATGGCCGCCAACAGCGTCACCGCGCTCATCGGCCCCTCGGGCTGCGGCAAATCCACCTTCCTGCGCATCCTGAACCGCATGCACGAGCTCATCCCCTCCGCCCAACTGGCGGGCGAGGTCCTGCTCGACGGGGAGGACATCTACGCCCCCGCGCGGCGGCCCATCGACACCCGCCGCCGCGTCGGCATGGTCTTCCAGAAGCCCAACCCGTTCCCGACCATGTCGATCTACGACAACGTCGTCTCCGGCCTCAAGCTGACCGGGCGGCGCGGCGTCGACAAGGACTACGTCGTCGAGTCCGCGCTCACCCGGGCCGGCCTCTGGGCCGAGGTGCGCAACCGGCTCCGGCAGCCCGGCGGCGCACTGTCCGGCGGACAGCAGCAGCGGCTCTGCATCGCCCGGTCGCTGGCCGTCGACCCCGACGTCCTGCTCATGGACGAACCCTGCTCGGCCCTCGACCCCACGTCCACCCGGCGCATCGAGGACACCATCGCCGAACTGCGCGAGGAGGTCACGATCGTGATCGTCACGCACAACATGCAGCAGGCCCAACGCGTCTCTGACCACTGCGCGTTCTTCCTCGCCGCCGAGAACACGCCCGGCAGGATCGTCGAGTCGGGGCCGACCACGCGGGTGTTCGGCTCGCCGCAGGACACACGGACCGCCGACTATGTCGCCGGCCGATTCGGGTGAGGCCGAGGCTTCACGCATCACTTCCGACCGCTCCGCCTCCGAACGCAACTCCTCCGACCGCTCCGCGCGGTACGACGTCCATCTGGACGCCGAACGCCGCGTCCGGTGGCGGATGATCGCGCCCAACGGACGGGTCATCGCCCGCTCCGCGCGGGGGTACGCGAGCGCGGCAGTCTGCCGCGCGGAACTCGAGGCGCTGCGCACGCGTGTGGCGGACCTGCGACCGCTCATGGGACGCGCAGACGGGGGTCGGGGCTGGAGCTGGAGCCTCGCAGTAGACGGGGGAGCAGTCGTCGTGGTCTCGGCGCGGACGTACGAGCGGTTGGAGAGCTGCCAGATCTCCTTCGACCGCTTCGTGCGCGCGCTGGTGACGGTCGCGTTAGGGGAGGACTGGTAGTCGGCGTGGGAGATTTCGGCTGACGCGCACCATCCACTACGGTGCGTGCATGGCCGATGACACGATGATGATGAAGGCCGAGGCGGCGGCCCGGGCCCTGCTCGATCAGCGCATCGAGCTGATCCGCGAACTGACCGCCGCCGCCTCGGAGCTGGAGCCGTTGCAGCGCGCGGCCGCCGAGGGCGAGCAACGTGTACTGCACGCCTGGACCGAGGCCCTTGCGGGCGGCTGGACCGCCGACGAACTCAAGGGCCTCGGGCTCCCGGAGCCGGACCGCAAGGCCATGGCCAAGAAGGCCCCGCCCAAGCCCCGGGCGGCGGCCCCGGCGGCTGCGTCGGCGACTCCCGTACCCGCGGCGGAAGTTCCGGCGGTCGAACCGCCGGCAGCGCAGCCGGACGGCGGCGGCACGGTGGAGGAGAAGGTCACGGAAGCCGGGCCGGCCGAGCCGGGCGGCGGCGAGGCGTAGTCACGCCCGGACGCGTCGGTGGCGCCGGGTCACGCCGCCTGGAACTGGGCGAGGCCCAGTACGGCGGTGACGCGCTTGCCGACCGCATCGCGGCGGATGTCCAGGGTCCGGCACACGGCCACCACGATTTCGAGGCCGTGCTGCCCCGAGCGCATGGGGTCGGTGCCGCGCGGACGGGGCAGGTCCGTGCTGGAGTCCTCGACGGCGACATGGACGGCGTCCGGGGTGCGGGTGAGGATCAGGCGGCTGGGGCCCGGAGCGTACTTGTGGGCGTTGGTGACCAACTCGCTGACGACGAGCTGCGCCAGGTCGGTGTCGTCCTCCGAGACCCGGGCGTTCGCCGGGAACACCGGTGCGGTCTCCGCCAGGAACTCGCGTGTCGCCGCGCGGGCCCGGGAGATCCGGTCGTCGCACGCGTAGGTCGCGCTCACCGCGATCGGCCGACTCCCGCACGTGCCACCGACGCCGCGTTCCGTTGTGCCCATCGCACGCCCACCGCCTTACGTCATCCGCACCGGCAGCCTGCCCGTGCGGCGATCCGTCGTTCCGGCCAGGACTTGTCCTGCCGTGTCCTGTTTCGCGCTTCCCTCTCGCCCCTACCCGGAGTGCGGACGGCCGAACACGCCGGATGGGCAGGTATGCGGGGCCGATGGGCTCTTGCGCACCCGGCGGTGGGCGTGCATGCGGGGCGGACCGGTGGGACTGCGGCCCCATGGGACGGAGGCCCCGCGAGCGGTCCGCCGGTCGGTGCGGACCGCTCGCGAGCTTCCAGCCGATCCTCCGGAGACCGGGAGATCCGTAACGTCAACGTGCGGCCCACCGTTCGCGTTCCGCCGCGAACGCGGCCTCGCGGCGCGCGGTGAAGTCGGCGGCCTCGCGCCGCTGTTCGGCATCCAGGAGGCTGGTGGCGGCGGTCAGGTCGTCCCAGGTCAGGGTCGCCTCGCGGATCTCCGGGCCGGCGCGTCCGGCCGCGACCTCGGCGCGCAGGCGCAGCAGTTCGTCCGGGGCCACGGGACGGAAGCGCAGCCGGTCGAACTGCCGCAGCAGCCAAGGTGGTTCTCCCGAGTCGGTAGAGTCGGTCGAGCCGGTGAGCCGCCACACCGGGATGGTGCGGCCCACGAGCTGGTAGCCGCCCGGGCCCTCCATGCCGTACACGCACAAGTAGACGCCGCCGATGCCGACCGCGTTCTCCGGTGTCCAGGTCCGCGCCGGGTCGTACTTCGTGGTCACCAGGCGGTGCCGCGGGTCGAGCGGCACGGCGACCGGGGCGCCCAGGTACACGTCGCCCAGGCCCAGCACGAGATACGTCGCGGCCTCGACGACATCGAACACCGCCTCGCGCGACGGCAGGTCGTTGACGCGGCGGATGAACTCGACGTTGTCGGGGCACCACGGCGCGTCGGGGCGTACGCCGCGCTGGTAGCGCAGCATGGCCTCGTGCGCGGCGGGGTCGTCGAGCGAGAGCGGCAGCACGACCTCGCGAACGGGCAGTTCGATGCCGCGTGGATCGGGAAGGGTAATCCAGGCCGCACCGACAGTTTCGGCGACGTCCCGGGGGTCGAGAACTTCGGGGTCGAACGCGAGCAGCAGCGAACGTACGCCTTCCACCGTCTCGGTGATCCCCGCCGCCGCGGACTCGGCAAGCGCCCGCGCGAGCAGGTGGATCTGGAGGCGTACGGTCAGGTCGAGCTTCGGCGGACCCGCCTCGACGAGTACGTGGCAGTCGCCCGCGTACCGGACGGTGAGTGTCGGGCGCACCCCCGACGCCGACAGGTCGAGCAGCGGTTCCGGCCGCTCCGGACCCGCGCCGAGCGGCGGCAGGTCGGAGGCGTGGCCGTCGGCAACCTCCAGCCACGCCGCGGCCGCCCGGGGGTCGGCGAGTTCGGCGTCCCGCGCGCGGTTCGCGTCCGCGGCCTCCCGCGGCGTCACCGGGACCAGCCGCACACGGTCGTCCGGCCGCGCCTGCGCGAGCTTCCAGCGGTCGGCCCGCACCACCACCGCGGGCACCACGAAGCCACCCAGGCTCGGCCCGTCGGGTCCGACCACGACCGGCGTGTTGCCGGACAGCATGATGCCGCCGACGGGGTACGCGCTGTCGTGGATGTTGCTCGGGTGCAGCCCCGCCTCGCCCCCGTCCTCGCGCGCCCAGCCCGGCGCCGGGCCCACCAGGCGCACGCCGGTGCGGTCCGCACGGTGGTCCACGCGCCATTCCGCGGCGAACAGTTCGGCGAGGCCGTCGTCCGTCAGATGCTCGGGCGCGCCGTGCGGGCCCGGCACGACGCGCAGTTCCCAGCTGTCCGTGAGCCGGGGGAGCAGGACGGTGACGTCGAGCGGCGCGGCCAGGTTCTCCGCCGAGCCCACCGACAGCGCGTCGCCCGCGGCCAGGGCCCGGCCCTCGTGGCCGCCGAACTTGCCCAGCAGGAACGTCGTCCGGCTGCCCAGCACGGCCGGAACCGCGATGCCCCCGCCCACGGCCAGGTACTGCCGCAGACCCGGGCCGACCGTGTCGCCGAGGTCGAGGACCTGGCCGGGCCCGACGACCGTGACACGGCCGGGCACGACCGGCCGGCCGTCGAGGGTCGCATGGTCGACCGCACCGGCGAGGCAGACCAGCGCGCGCCGTTCGAACCGCAGTACGGGGCCGCGCAGCACGGCCTCGATCCCCGCCGCGGACGCCGGGTTGCCCACGGCCGCATTGGCGAGGGCGAAGGAGCGGTCGTCGAACGCCCCGGACGGCGGGACGCCGACGCCCCACAGCCCGCGGCGTCCGGACAGGTCGACGACGAAGGACTGCACACCGGGCGCGACCACGGTGAAGCCGGGCGGTGCGGCCGGAGCGGTGTGAGGGGTCTCGGCCCCGTCGATGTCCGCCGCCGCGACGGCGGCTCCGGCTACTTCGGCCCCCGCGATTTCGGTCCCCGCGACCTCGGTCCCCGCGACGGCGGTCACGCGGACCACCCCAGCAGCCGCACCGGCGTCGGGTCGTAGCCGTTGCACGGGTTGTTGAGCTGCGGGCAGTTGCTGACGACCACGAGGATGTCGCGCTCGGCACGGAGTTCGACGTACTTGCCCGGTGCCGACACGCCGTCCTCGAAGGTGAGTCCGCCGTCCGGAGTGAGCGGCACGTTCATGAAGAAGTTCACGTTGTGCGTGATGTCGCGCTTGTCGAGGCCGCGGCCCCAGGCCATGGCCTGGCGTACGAACGTGGTGCGGCACGCGTGTTGGTGCCGCGTGTGCTCGCCGTAGCGCACGACGTTGCTCTCCTGCGCGCACGCGCCCCCGAGTGTGTCGTGCCGACCGCACGTGTCGTCCATGATCGTGGCGAGCGGGTCGAGGCCCGTCGACAGCAGCACGGAACCGGTGGTGAGGTACACCGCGCCCTGCTCGCGGATGGTGTCCACGGCGCTGTAGCGGTTCGCGTAGTCGTGCGCGTCGAAGAACAGCGTGTCGACGGCCTGGTTGCCGCACAGGTCGACGATGCGCAGGCGCCCGCCGGCAGGGATCACCCCGGTCCAGCCGTCCCCGGCCGCGACGGTCGTGTCCAGCAGGACACCGGCGTCGGTGGTGGTCGTCACGCGAGGCTCCTCTCGGTCGCGGCGAGCGCGCGCCCGGACTCGGCACGGAACCCGCGCGACGGGTCGTCGGCCCCCGGCGCCGGTACGGCCGCGACCGTCGCGCGCAGGCGGGCCGGCGCCCAGTCCGGCGCGGGGTCCAAGGGATGCGGAGCGGTCGACAGAACCACCAACAGGTCCTGCTCGGCCCGCAGTTCCACCCAGTCCCCGGCCGCGGCATGGCCCGGCTCGAAGGCCAGCGAGCCGCGCGCGTCCCCGGCCGGGACCACCTTGCTGAACAGATTGAGCGTCGCGTGCAGGTCGCGGCGGCCGAGCCCGTGCTTCCACAGTTCGTCGAGGAGCCCCGCGCGGGCGCTGCGCCGCCATGCGTTGCGGTCGCCCGCGTAGTCGGACGGGCCGAACCGGCCCAGCACCTGGGCGTCCGTGCTGTGCCCGGTGACCGCGTCGTGCCAGTCGAGGGACGAGCCGGTCATCGACGCGAGGGCACGGCCCATGTCGGACATCAGGACCATCGGCGGGTGCACCCGGGCGGACATCTGAGCTTTGAGGGTGTCCGGGATGTTGAGCCGTTCGAGCGGGTCGGCCGCGGCGAACAGCAGCACGGAGGCGTTGGCGCCGTCGTCGAGGCAGGTCAGGCGCAGGGCCCGGTGGCGGCCGAGGCGTACGGTCCACGCGGCGCCCGCGGCGATCTCGTGCTCGTACGGCAGAGCGCCGGACCCGGTGCGCGGGGTCGTTTCGGGGAGCGCGGTCACGAGGCGGCTCCCGCGGCGACGGCGACCGGTGCGGTGCCCCGGTGTTCGCGGCGCAGCAGGGCGTACGCCCCGGCGCCCACGAGCAGCGCGCCGCCCACGAAGAGGGTGGCGAACCATTCGAGGTACCAGTGGCCGCCCGCCGGGTCGTACACCTCGGCCCGCGGCCAGGCGATGTTCACGGCCATGAGCACGCCGTACGCGACCGCCCCCAGGTTGACCGCGATGCCGAAGCGGCCCAGGGAGAAGCCCTCGTGGGCGGGCAGGCGGCCGCGCAGCCGGGCGACGAGCATGGGCAGCGTGACCAGCAGGTAGGCGACGTACACGAGCACGATCGCGACCGAGGTCAGCGCCGTGAACAGCTCCGCGCGGCCCACGTTGACCAGCAGCAGCCCGGCGGCCAGGACTCCCACGATGAGCGCGGGCAGCACCGGAGTCCCGGTCCGCGGCGACACCTTGGCCAGGCGCCTCGACCCGGGGAGCACGCCGTCGCGCGACATCGAGAACACCAGGCGCGTCGCGGCCGTCTGGATCGCCAGGGTGCACACGAACATCGCGATGGCGACGTCGACGAGCAGGGCCTTGCCGAGCCCGGTGCCGAGTTGTGTGGTGAGGACGTACGGCAGCCCGCCCGCGGCCAGTTCGCCGTCGGTGACGCTGGGCGCGGCCATCAGCGCGCCGAGCAGCAGCAGGAGTCCGGCGACACCGGACGCGACGAGTGCCCGGAGGATCGCCTGCGGCGCGGTCTTGCGCGGGTTCTTGGTCTCCTCGGCGAGTTCGCCCGCGCTGTCGAAGCCGTACATGACGTACGCCGCCATCAGCGCCGACACCAGGAACGCCGCGAAGTAGCTGCCGTTGCCCTCGACGCCGCCGGTGTCGGTGACCACCGACGGACCCCGCTCCGCGTGCCAGAACAACAGGGCGATGAGGAGGGCGATGCCGACCAGTTCGCACGCCACGCCGACACTGTTGACCAGTGACATCACCTTCACCCCGACCGCCGTGATGATCGTGGTGACCACGATCATCACGGTGCCGAGCAGCACGGCGTTGGTGGCGCCGTCGGTGGAGGTGAGCGCGGTGTCGGTGCCCACGAGTTGGAAGCCGGTCCAGATGCGCGGCAGCACCACCTGGAGGGCGATGGCGGCCGCCGCCACCGAGACGATCTGGCCGATCAGCATGAGCCAGCCGGCGAACCAGCCGGTCAGACCGGTCGAGAGGCGGCGCGACCACTGGTAGACGCATCCGGCGATCGGGTAGCGGGCCGCGAGTTCGGCGAAGCAGAGGGCGACGAGGAGCTGTCCGGCGAACACGATGGGCCAGGTCCAGAAGAACGCGGGGCCGCCGAAGGTGAAGCCGAACGCGAAGAGCTGGAACACCGTGGTGAGGATCGACACGAAGGAGAACCCGGCCGCGAACGACGCGAACGAGCCGAGTTTGCGGTGCAGTTGCTGCTCGTAGCCGAAGGTCGCGAGGTCCTTGGAGTCGGCGGCGTCGGCGGCGTCGGCGGCGCCGGGCGAGGGGGCGGCCGGCGGCGGGCCGGACGGGGCGCTGAGCGTGGTCATGGCGTGGGCCTTTCCGCGCGCAGGTCGGCGCAGGGGTGAGGGGCGCGGCGATGGTGGGGTGCCCGGGATCCGGGAAGAAGGCGCAGCTCGGCGTACGCGGTCCCGCCGCGAGTGACGGCTGCCGCGTCGTGGAGGTGCTGATGATGCGTCACGGGCGCTCCCCGGGACCGGGATCCGGACGTGCCGGATCGACCTGGCCTCCCGGGCTTTTCTCCCGCCGTGGAACGGGGCCGACGCAATGCCCCGCCTGCGGCTCTCGGACCAGTCCCGTCGGTGCCTCGGCCCCGAGCGGCGGAACCCTAGCCGCGCCCCGCCGTCGCGGCGGGTCGTGACCTAGTAGAGGGACGCCCTGTTTCCGTGAGCGCCCTCACATGTTGCGGGCAGGTGAAAGAGATTTGACGCCGCGCCTTCTTGCGGACGGGGTAACACGCCTGTACAGCGGGCGAATTGCCGGGTGCCGGGTCAGATCGGCAGCATGCGGCGGCGCGTACCGGCGGGAGTCTCGCGGCGGGGGCGCTGGAGGACGAGCGCCGCGGCGTCGTCCTGCAACGGCCCGCCGGTGTGTCCGCGGAGGTCGCTGTAGAGGTGCAGCACGATGTGCTGCGGCCACGCGCGGCTCCACCCCGCGAGCCGGGCGGCGGCGGGGTAGAACTGCCCCTCGGCGTCCCGTGCCTCGCTGATGCCGTCGGTGGTGGCCACCAGGGTGTCGCCGGCCTCGAAGGGGATCTCGTGCTCGACGTACTTCACGCCGCCCGGGTACAGCGGCGCGAGGCCGAGCGGCGGTGCGATGTCGCCGAGTTCGATCTCGGTCGCGGAGCCGTCGCGCAGCATGATGGGCTGGGTGTGGCCGCACGTGATCAGGCGCAGCCGGTCCGGCTCGTCGAACGCCATGAGCAGCGCGGTCGCGAACCGCTCGCCCGGCGGCCCGGTGCGCTCCGAGGTGAGGCGGTGGATGCGCCCCTCCAGGCGCGACGCCACCTCGGCCAGGTCTTTCTCGTGGTACGCCGCCTCGCGGAACGTCGCCATGAGCGCCGCCGCGGTGTTCACCGCGGGCAGGCCCTTGCCGCGGACGTCGCCGATCAACATGCGGATCCCGTGCGGCCCGTCGACCACCGCGTAGAAGTCCCCGCCGACCAGCGTCTCCGCCTCGGCGGCCATGTAGAGGCTCGCCAGGTCGAGTCCGGGGAGGCGGGGCGGGACCGGCTCCAGGACCGCGCTCTGCAGCGTCATCGCCACCGAACGGGCGTGTCTGAGCTGGGCTTCCCGGCGCAGGCGCGTGGACGTCACGCCGAGTGCCACGAGGCCGAGCGAGCCGATGACGGCGACGTGGATGAACTTGGAGGTGACGGTGGTCGCTTCGTACCAGGTGACCAGGACCACCGCGCTCGCCGTCGCGGTGAGGGCGATGCCGGCGACCTGCCGCCGGCTGCACACGCCGGCGGCTGCGGGCGCCACGAGGCCCAGGGCGACGGCGCCCGGGATGGCCGGGTCGATGAGGGCGTCGATGACGGAGATCGCCAGGATCGCGGCGTACGCGGCGAGCATCGCGCGGCGGTCGCCGAGCGAGGGCTCGGGGCCGATCGCCCCCCTGTCGGCGGCCGGCCGCAGGCGTCTGAGGATCATCGGCGTGCCTGTCGGTCGAGGAATCGTCTCGTCACGGGCCCGGAGGACGGGCATGTCATGGTAGCCGGGCGAAAGCCGCGAGCGCCGAATCCCGAGTATGCCCCCACCCGGTATCCCCCCGGTCTCGTGCGGGCAACGCGGCGTGCCCTGGGCCCGTCCCGACACGAATACGGGCACCGATGCCCGGAGCAATGCCCAGACCAATGCCGACGCCGTGCCAACACGAAGAAGGGCCACAGGAGTTGCCTCCTGCGGCCCATTCGTCGGTGCGCGATACTGGGATTGAACCAGTGACCCCCACAGTGTCAGTGTGGTGCTCTCCCGCTGAGCTAATCGCGCGGGACGGATCTTGCGATCCGCTCAGATGTTACTACGGTTGCCGCGCCCCTCATGGACAGGGCCACCTCGGAACGAGATCCAGGCGGCCCGATCGATCGGGGTGGTGCGCGATACTGGGATTGAACCAGTGACCCCCACAGTGTCAGTGTGGTGCTCTCCCGCTGAGCTAATCGCGCGGGGAAGATCATTCCGGGCGAACCGGAAGTCACTTCTCGAGGTGGAGACGGGATTTGAACCCGTGTAGACGGCTTTGCAGGCCGTTGCCTCGCCTCTCGGCCACTCCACCAAGCGCGGAACCTTGTGGGTGGTGACCCACGGCGATCCCACAGCCATCTTCCGAGCGGACGACGAGATTCGAACTCGCGACCCTCACCTTGGCAAGGTGATGCTCTACCAACTGAGCCACGTCCGCGTGTCGGGCGGCGTTTCCGCTTCCCGGCGACGAGAAGAACTTTAGCGGAAACCGAGGCCAGGACAAATTCCGTTTCCCTCCGGTCCACCCGCGGGGTGAAATGTCCGCTGCCCGGTCCTCGCCCCGAACCCGCAGGTCAACGTGCCCGGGGCGGGCCGAATCCGGGACGCGGGACGGCGCGTTCCCGGGCCGCATCCGTTCACAATCAGGACACACCCGGGACGTCGGGACGCCTCCGGGCCACCCGCAATGCGCACTCCAGGGTGCCGGCCGGTGAGCGGACCCGAGCCGCGGGTGGGGTACGCGGGCCGCGCGGGAACGGCGAACGCCCCCGCGGCCGGTGGGGCTGCGGGGGCGTTCTCGTGCTGTGCCGACGGGCGACGCCGAACGCTACGGCCGTGTGGCCGGGGGCTCGTCGGCGGGCGGGGCGTCGACCGGGGTGTCGACCGGGGTGTCGACCGGCGCGGCGACCGGCGCGGCGACCGGGCTGTCGATCGGGAGGATCATCGTGCCGGCCTCCGGCTCCACCTCCGGGGCGGCCTCGGCGGCGGGCTCGGAGTCGGGCTCGGCGTCGGGGCGGGGCGTCGGCTCGTCGTCACCGGCGACGACCTCGGTCGGCGCGGCTTCCTCGCGCGGCGTCGCGGCGGTCTCGGCGGGCGCGTCCGGAACAGCCGGAACCGCCGGAACGATGGTCGTGCCCGCTTCGGGCTCGTATTCCGGCTCCGGTTCGGCGGCGGGCTCGGGCTCGCGTACCGTCTCGGGGTCCGGTGCGGGGGCTGCCACGGCCGGGACGACGGTCGTGCCGGCCTCCGGCTCCACCTCCGACGCGGCGGTCTCGGGCTCGGGGACGACAGGTTCGGGCGCAGCCGGCACGTCGGCCTCGGGCTGCGCGGCGACGGCCTCTTCCGCGGGCTCTTCCGGACGCTTGGTGAGCGTCAGGGGAGAAGCCTCGTCCTCCTGCGGCGCCGGGGCGGGCGGGGCGACCGACTCGGTCGCCGCCGGAGCCTCGGTCGGAGCAGGGGCCGGAGCCTCGAATGCGGCTTCGGCCACGGAGGCCGCGGGCTTCTCGAACGACGGAGCCGGGGCCGCGGGGGCCGGGAACGCCTCGGGCTCGGGCTCGGGCGGAGCCGACGCGAACGCGGCCGGCTCGGACTCGACGGACGGCGGGGCCGCCGCGGCCGCGGGGGCGACCGTCGGGGGAGCCGTCGGCATCGCGGGCGGTGCCTGCGGTACGGGCGGCGCCGCGTCCTGCGGCGCGCTCGGCGCCGGCACGGGTGCGGGCGCCGGTACCGGCGCGGGCGCGGGCGCGGCGAGCGGGCCGGGGGTCGGACCCGGGGTCGGGGCGCCGGTCCACGCCGCCGCCGCGGCGGCGTCCTGCGGCAGACCCAGCGCGGCGAAGGCCTGCGCCTCACGGGCGTGCTGGAACGCGGTGATCTTGCGGACCACGAACACCGCGGCGATGGCCGCGAAGACGGTGAGAAGGGTCAGCGCACCGGACACGTAGTCGGCCGTACGCAGGTCCTTCGCGTCGTCGAAGACGATGTCGTCCTCGGACGGGTACAGGAAGGCCGCCCCGATCGGCGTCCACATAGCCAGCACGAACAGGATCCACCACACCCACAGCAGCGGCTTGCGCCCCGGCGTCGCACCGCCGCGCTCCGCCGCCTGCGGGTCGCTCGCCTTCCAGATGTCGTGCGCGATCTGCTTCGGGAACCACCACCAGACGACCGGGCAGAACCAGCCGCCGATCGCCCATCCCTTGGCGAGCGTCTGCCGCGACGGGCCGAACAGGTCGACGTTGTTGCGCGCACGGTAGAACCAGATGACGAACACCACGGCCGCCGCCAGCATCACGGCGCCTTCGAACGCCGTCGCCGCGGTGACGAAGTTGTCCGCGTTGTCCGCTTCGCCGCCGGTGACCGAGCTCGGGTCGTCGATCAGGTCGCTCAGCAGCGAGGCCCGCATGAAGTACGCGACCAGGCTGACGATCGCGCCCAGCGAGGTGACGCCCAGCAGCACGTACAGCGAGACGGCCAGGCCCTTGAGCGGCTTGAAGGGCTGCGGCGGGCGCCAGGCGTAGCCGGCCTGCGGGTACGCGGGCGCACCCGGGTACGGCGGCTGCGCGCCGGGGTAGCCCGGCGCGGCGTACGGCAGCTGGCCGGGGACCTGACCGTACGGCGCCTGCTGCGCCGCATACGGGTTCGGCGTGCCGTACGCGGGTGCCTGCGGAGCGGCGGCGCCGTAAGGATTCGGCGCGGCGTAGGGGTTCTGCGGGTGCGCGCCCTGCCCGGGAACGGGCTGCCCGTACGGGGCCGCGGGGGGCTGGGGGGCCGCCGAGCCGCCCACGGGGACAGGCGCCGCCGGGGGCGCGGCCAACGCGGTACCGCAGTGCGAGCAGCGGTCGGCCTGGGTGGACCAGGTGCCGCAGGCGGGACAGAGCACGAATGGAACCCTTCAGTTACAAGCAGACCAGACAGCAGACCGGACAGCGGACCGGACCGCACGAGCCGGGCCGGGGACGGTCGGAGGTCCGTGTGACGCGGATCCCCGGTCGCTCCCGGCGGACGGCACGGGCGCGACAGTTTCCCCTCGCCCCCTGACACCGCATCATGCCGTGCGCGGAGATCTGCGGGAACGGGTGGCCGGATCACGATGTTGCGGAGCCCCCGTCGCGGACCGGCATCTGTCCGGAACGTCCTTACAAACGTCCTTACAATAAGGTGCCTGTCTAAGGTGCCCGTCGCCGACCGGCGCCGGCCCGATCCCCCGGCAGACGGATCCGCCGCCTTGCGAATCCCGTGGAACCCCGTGAACGCGTGAACGAACTCCCCGCCCTCGCCCACCTCGGCGGTCGCCTCGCGACCGGCCTGCGCGACGTCACCGACGACCCCGCCGCGCTGGACTCGCGCGGCTTCTGGGCGGTCGTCGTCGACTTCGAGGGCGGCGTCGTCTGCGCGCGCTTCGACGACGTACGCGAGGCCCCGCTGCCGCCCGCGCCCTGGCACGGTCCGCAGCCGCACGCGTGGACGACGTCGCTGGACGCCGACGCGTACCGGGACGGGGTGCGCCGCATCCGCGCGTACATCGAGCAGGGCGAGGTCTACCAGGTCAACCTCTGCCGCATGCTGACCGCGCCGCTGCCCGACCCCGACCGCGCGGACATAGTCGGCCTCGCGGGACGCCTGGCACTGGGCAACCCCGCGCCCTACGGCGGAGTCATACGCCTGCCCCGACACGGGGTGCAAGTCGCTTGCGCCTCACCGGAGTTGTACCTGCGCCGCCGCGGCCGCCACGTGGAGTCCGGGCCCATCAAGGGCACCGGCCGCACCGAGGCCGACCTGCTGCCCAAGGATTTCGCCGAGAACGTCATGATCGTCGACCTGGTCCGCAACGACCTCGGCCGGACCAGCGAGATCGGCAGCGTGACGGTGCCCGAGCTGTGCATCGTCGAGAAGCACCCGGGCCTCGTCCACCTCGTCTCCGTCGTCGACGGCCGGCTCACCGAGGACGCCGGCTGGCCGGAGCTGCTGGCCGCGACGTTCCCGCCCGGATCCGTCAGCGGCGCCCCCAAATCCAGCGCGCTGCGCGTCATCGCCGAGCTCGAACCGGTCCCGCGCGGGCCCTACTGCGGCGCGGTCGGCTGGGTCGACGCCGATCGCCGCGAAGCGGAACTCGCGGTGGGCATCCGGAGCTTCTTCGTCGACGCCGAAGGGCGGCTGTGCTTCGGTACGGGTGCCGGCATCACGTACGGTTCGGACCCGCAGGGGGAGTGGGACGAGACCGAACTCAAGGCCGCGAACCTGCTCAGAGTCGCGGCGGGCGACACGCGCCACGGGAGCGAAGGAGACGCATGAAGATCTGGCTGGGCGACGGCACGGGCGGCGGCCTGGTCCACGAGGAGGACGCCACGGTCTCCGTCGCCGACCACGGGTTCACCGTCGGCGACGGCGTGTTCGAGACGATGAAGGCGGTCGGCGGCGGGGCGTTCGCGCTCACCCGGCACCTCGACCGGCTCACCCGGTCCGCTCGCGGCCTCGGCCTGCCCGACCCGGACCTCGCCATGGTGCGCGAGGCGTGTGCGGAGGTGCTGGCGGCGAACCCGATGGAGGGCGCGGGGCGGCTGCGCGTCACGTACACCGGCGGCCCGTCGCCGCTCGGCTCCGACCGCGGCGCGGCACCCGCAACACTCGTCGTCGCGCTCGCTCCCGCGAAGCCGCACCGGCCCACGACGGCTGTGGCCACCGTGCCCTGGACGCGCAACGAGAACGCTCCGACCACCGGCCTCAAGACGACGAGCTACGCGGACAACGTGGTGATGCTCGCGCGCGCCGCCAAGCAGGGCGCCTCCGAGGCGTTGTTCGCGAACACCGCCGGGTTGCTGTGCGAGGGAACCGGCTCGAACGTGTTCGTCGGGGTCGGCGGGCGCCTGCTCACGCCGCGGCTGGAATCGGGCTGCCTTGCGGGCGTGACGCGCGCCCTGGTCCTGGAGTGGACCGACGCCGAGGAAGCCGACCTGCCCTATTCGGTGCTCGGCGAGGCCGACGAGATCTTCGTGACGTCGTCGCTGCGTGACGTGCAGGCGGTGCACCGCCTCGACACCCGCGACCTCGCCGCCCCCGGACCGCTGACGCGAGCCGCCGCCGAGGCGTTCGTCGCGCGCGCCGCGGCCGACATCGATCCCTGACCGCCGCGGCCGTGCGCATTTCTCGGCCGTGCACATGTCATCCGCCGGTGGCATCGGCCGGGGTCGCCGCGCGTTGATTGACCGGCTCCCGTCGTGGGCAGCACCACCTCGACGGACGAGGGGAGGGCAGCCGGGGTGACCACGACACTGCGGCCCGCTCCGCCGGGGAACCGGGCGGAGGTCGAGACCGGGGACTGGTACGCGATCTGCGCCAACGGGCGGCCGATCGGCCGCCTGCACCTGGCCGCGGGCGGGCGCTGGGGCGACGGCACCGGCTGGATCGACCACATAGAGGTCCTGGCGTCCCGCCGCCGACGCGGCCACGGCTGCGTCGCGCTGCTCACCGCCGAGGAAGTGCTGCGCCGTCTCGGCTGCGGGCGGGTGGCCGTCGAGGTGCCCGAGGGGAACCTGCCCGGGCTCCGCCTGGCGACGTCGCTGGGCTATGTGTTCGACAGCCGCTACCTGGTCGCGCGGGTGCGGGGCGGGGGCGGCGCCGAGCGTACGCCGCCCGAACCGCCCGCCGGGATGACGCTCGCACCCATGTCCGCGAGCGCGCACGAAACGTGGCGCGACGACGCGTGGCACCGCTACGTCGCCCTGCTCACCGGCATCGGCTGGTCGCGGCGCGCCGCGGAATCGCGTGCCTGCGCGCGGCTGTCGGGGGGTGAGACCACGGCGTACGAGCTCGGCGCCGCGGACGGTGCCCGGGCGGGTGTGGTGTGGCTCGATCCGTCCCCGGCGGTCCCGGGACGCGCCGAGGTGCGCGCGGTCGAGGTGTACGACTCCTGGCACGGTCAGGGGCACGGCAGGCTGCTGCTGCGTACCGCCGAACACCTCGCGTACGCCGCCGGCCTCGGCGAGCTCGGCCTCGAACTCGTCGGCCCGGTCCCGGCCGCGCGGCACATCGCGGCGGAACTCGGGTACCGCACCCAGGCGCGGCAACTCGGGAAGATGATCCTGTAAGAGCGATGGCCGGTGCCGTCGATCGTCGGCGCCGACTGCCAACGTCGGGTGGTCGGTGCCCGCCGTCCTAGTGCGCGGCGCGGTCCGTCAGCAGTGCCTCGATCTGCTCGCGCAGCCCGGTCTGGTCCTTGCTGCCGTCGAGCAGCTTGCCGGCGACCTCGTAGGCGGGCGTGCCCTTGACGCCGATCGCCGCGCCCTCCGCCTCGTCCGCATCCACCTGGAAAATGTGGCGGCCGTCGATGAGCGCGAGTTCCATCTGGTCCGCATCCAGACCCAGTCCGCGGGCGATGTCCACGAGAAGCTTCTCGGCCGCCGCGCCCTTCGCCGCCGCGAGTTCGGCGACGCGTGAGAGGACGGCCTCGGCGTACTGCCACAGTTGGCCCTGCGCTCGCGCCTCCTCGGCGGCCTGCCCGGCGAGATGCGCGTTCTTGTGCTTGTCCTGCGGGAAGTGCCTTAGCTCCACCACGAGTTCGGGGCCGAACCGGTCCCGCAGCACGGCCACGTCGGCGAGCGCGGCGAGGCAGTCGGGGCATTGCAGTTCGCACCAGAAGTCCAGGCGCAGCGGAACGGGAGCACTCATGCCTTGATTCTCCCAGGTCGGAAATCGTGACTCGTACGCGCGGACGACGCCGCAGCAGCGTACGAGGGGCACTATGGGAGGTGCCCGACGCGGAGGGAGCACGAGATGTCTGACGCAGGCATTGTCACGGGGGCTGTGTGCGCGGCATTGACGGGGCTCGGGTTCGTGCTGGCCGTACGGTCCGCGCAAGCCGGCAGCTATCTGCGTGCGACGCGTTGGGTGGGCATCGCGCTCATCCCGGCCGGCCTCTACCTGACCGGCCTGGCCACCCTCGGCCGGCGGGTGGGCGACGCCGCCGCCGACTGGGCGACCGACCTGGTGTTCGGCATCCGTGCGTGGGCCGGGATCGCGGTCCTCGCGTTCGCGGTGTCGCTGCTGCTGCTCGTGCGCGCGATCGGCGCGCGCCGCGGTGGCGCGGAGGCGGAGGCGTCCGGTCCCGCCTCACTGGCCGGAGCCGGGACGGCGGCGCGCGGGCTGCCGCCGGTCACGGCGGACGCGGGGCGTACCGCCGCGCAACCGCAGGCGCAGCCCAAGGCCAAGCCCGCCAAGCAGCCCAGGTCGCGGCGTGGTGACAGCGGTTTGGGCGACGAGTTCGCGGACATCGAGGAGATCCTGCGGCGCCGCGGAATCTGACGCGGCGTTCCGCCGGAAATAGCCGTCACGGTTAGCGTTGAACGCTATGTCGTGATGCATGCTTGTGAATCCGGTCACTCGCGCTGATGCGCCTGTGCGGATATGTATGCGCGAATAACCGGGAAGTTCACCTAATTCCCGGACGGGTTCCGTACGCCCGCCCGGGGGCGGTCGGCCGCCGTCGTCAACGGGCCGGGATCTCGCCCCTGATCTATCGAGTTCGGGCACAAGTCGAACGCGACTCGAACCTGACTCGAACCGGAAACGTCGCGGTTCCGCGAAAATGCGGACGCAAACGTCGTACCGCCGCCGTGTGGCGACGGCCGGAACGGGACCTGGTCGGGCCGGCGGCCAACCGCGCCGGCGGTCCCGGATGCGCCGAAGCCGACCGGACCCTCTTCCCCGAGTGGGAGGCCCGGTCGGCCTCGGGTGACACGCTTACCGGTGGTGTCCCGCGGAGGACGTTCCCGCCGCCGCGATCCGCCGCAAAACGCCTGTGCGGACGGCCCGTGGAGACCGGCCGCGCAGGCCGACGGCGGCGGGCGGGAGGTCAGCTCTCCGCGAGGATCTGCGAGAGTTCGCGGTCGAGATCGAAGTAGCGGTGTTCGGCACCGGGCGCGACCGCGGCGTTGGTGCGCTTGAGGAAGGATTCGAGCGCCCTCGCGGGAGCCTCGAGGAGCGCCTCGCCCTCAGGGGAGCTCAGCGCGATACACACGATGCCCTGACCGTGGCTTCGGGACGGCCACACGCGGACATCTCCGGTGCCCGAGGGCTGGCGCAGCCCTTCGGCGAGCAGGTCGCGGGCGAACACCCAGTCGACCGTCTCATCGGCACCGGTGTGGAAAGTGGCATGCACCGCGTAGGGGTCCGACGAGTCGTAGCGCAGTCCCGCGGGGACGGGAAGCGAAGACTCGGCGGAGACGACGAGGCGCAGGTGCAGCTCGCAGCTGACCGTGGTGTTCATAAGCGCCATGGCCTTTCGCTCAGTGTGCGCTCGGGGATTCGCACTCGGCGTTCGCAACATCCCACCTACGCGCCGTTCGTAAACGTCGTTGCCCGATATACGCGCCTCTGGGTACTCCTTAAGAGCGAAGTACCCGCGAAACACCGCAATGAGGCCGGTCAGCCCATCGGGGGAGGGCCTCGGGGGCTCTCCCGGGGCGAATCGCGGGGGCCCTCCGGCGGTGTGTTGCGGGTCTGTCCCGGACACGTACCGGATGTGTCCCGAAGGGGCCGTACGGGTGGCATGCGGGCTGTACCGGACCGGTCGCGTGGTGTACCCCAACAGGGGGACGGTTTGTTCTGCGACGCTTGTATCCGAACCGATGTACGTACTGGGCCTGTGCCCTCGGGGCGCCCCCTTGTAGCGTGGTCCCTCCGCGCACACGAGCGCCCACGGTATGTGCCATGGGGCTGTTGTGGGCGACGCAACGCAAAGCCACGACACAAGTACAGCGCGATGGATCTGCACCGAGAAAGGGGTACCCACGATGGACACGGGGGCCGCAGGCGCCACCAACAAGGCGCAGGAGACCGACACCGTCGCGCCGCAGGCGGCGACGGGGGACGAGGCCGCAGAGGCCGCGGAGTCGGCCGTGCCGAAGCCCCGCGGGCACGGTTCCCGCGCACCCCACTTCATCAAGCGCTCCCGCACGCTGCACCTCACGTGGCAGATCGGCGTCGCGATCGTCGGCTTCGCGGTGATCGTCGCGGGCCTGGTCATGATGGTCATCCCGGGGCCGGGCATTCCCGCGATCCTGGTGGGCCTGGCGATCCTCGGCACCGAGTTCGTGTGGGCGCAGCGCACGCTGCTGTGGACGAAGGACCAGGCGACGAAGGCCGCACAGCGGGCCCTCGACCCCAAGACGCGCCGCCGCAACCTGATCATTCTGATCGTCGGCGTGATCCTCATCGCCGCCGCCGCGGCCCTGTACCTGTGGAAGTACGGCCTGGCCATGCCCTTCTGAGGCGGGCACGACGACCCCCTGCCATGCGGTAAGGTTCTTACCGCGCCCGGGCGATTAGCTCAGCGGGAGAGCACTTCGTTCACACCGAAGGGGTCACTGGTTCGATCCCAGTATCGCCCACGAGCGCGAGGGCGACCCATGTCCGCAGAAAGCGCGGACGGGTCGCCCTCGTTCCTTTTTTGCGGCTCCGCCGCGGCGGGGGCTTCGCCACCCGCACCCCCCTCGCCGGCGATTCTGAGCGGCGGAGCGCCGTTTTCGTGGGCTCACCACCCATCGGCAGCTGCGGTGCGCTCGCCTTCGGTGGGCTCGCCTTCGGCTTCGGCTTCGCAGCACGGTGATGACGACCAACTTGGTACGGCGTAGTTGGCCCTGCCCTCCGCCCCGCACGGGGGCTCGCCTTCGGCTTCGCAGCGTCCGCGGCACCGTTGCGAAGCCCAGTCTGTTTACCCCCGCCGCGAAGTCGAAGGCGAGGCCCTGCGGCTGCCGACGGGTGCTGAGAGCCGCAGAAGACTGCGGCCCAGCCGGCCCAGGCTCCGCCGCGGGACGGCGAATCCACTCTGAAGTCCCCCGAATAAGTCAGGGCCGGTCAACGCGTCAGCCGCTGCACGCGACCACTCTGCCGTCGGCAGCCTTCTATCGCGAAGGCTGCGTTGCCTGCGGGGCCGCCTGCGGCTTCGCAGTGCGGGGGGACTGCGCTCGCACGGCACCGTTGCGAAGCTGAGCACGGGCGCGGTCCTGCATCCGCCGTGCGGCTCCGCAGGCGAGCCACGCGCGCGAAGCGCACGTCTTTCACCACCCAGCGAGCCTCCACGCCCTTCACCACGCGCCGCGAGGCCGGAGCCCTGTAGCTGCCCACGGGTGCTGGGAGCCAAAGAAGACTGCGGCCCAGGCTTCGGCGGATTGCGAATCCACCCACCCATAACCCAGCGCCGGTACCCCGGCGGCAAACGGAACACGGTCGACGTGTCAGCCGCTGCACGGGACCACTTTGCGGTTGGCGGTCTTCTGTCGCTCAGGCTGTGTTGCGTGCGCCGATTTGCGTACGCGGCTTGGGTGTCGTTGGTGGTGGTGTTCTTGTTGCCCCCTCGGAATTCCGCGACAGGGGGGTCGTGTTTGTGGGGTGCGGGGGGTGCGTTGGGGCTGGTTGGGTGGTGGGGGGTCGGTGTGTTGTGGGGGGTGGGCTGGTGTTGTTGGTGGGGGGTGATTTGGGACCCGCTGTCGGCTGCGGTCCGGGGACGCGCGATGATCAGTCGGTGAGCGACACCGACCATCCCTGTACAAACCGGTGGACCGGAGGCACGCAGTGACCGCGGCCGGGACAGGCCTGCTGTTCTCGCCTTGGCTGTGGCTCGTACTTCCGCTGACTGTCTGCGCCGACTCTGTTGTACCGGTGATCCCGGGGGACGAGCTGGTGATGGCGTCGTCGGCCGTGGGGCGCGGCAACTTCGGTTATATGGCGCTGGTGTTGGTGCTCGCGGCGGTCGGTGCTTTCGTGGGTGATCAGTGCGCTTACGCGGTGGGCCGGGCCGGGTTGCGGCGTGGTGGCGACATGACGTTGGGGCCTCGCCGGCAGAAGGCCTTCGACCTTGCGGAACGCGCGCTCAATCGGGGCGGGATGGCCGCTTTGGTGGCGGCGCGGTTTTTGCCCGGGGGGCGTACCGCGGTGAACATACTCGCGGGGCGCGTGGGATATCCGCCGAGACAGTTCCGGGCCGCGACGTTGGTCGGGGCGGGCATATCCGTGTCGTACGCGTTGACGCTCGGTGCGCTGGCGGGGAAGTACGTGCACGACAGCCCGTTGTTCGTGGCGGTGTGCGGCATGTTGCTGGGGGCGTCCGTGCCGCTGCTGGTGGGCATACCCGCGCGCATTGTGAAGGTGGTGCGGCGCCGGCGGGGTGCGGCGGCGGAGGAGGCAGTTGCGGAGGCCGGAGCGGAGGCCGGCTGACCGACGGCGAGGGCCGGGTGCGCGGTGCGCACCCGGCCCCTCTCGTCGTCAGGCGCCGCGCTTGGCCAGCAGGTCGCGCATCAGGTCCATCTCGGACGTCTGTCCGTTGACCATTTTCTGCGCGAGGTTCTTGACCTGCGGCACGGTGGCGCGGTTGGCGGCGTCCTGCGCCATCGCCACGCCCGCGGCGTGGTGCTTGATCATCAGCTGCAGGAACAGCACCTCGGCCTCGCGGCCCTTGACCTGGGCGAGGCGTTCCATCTCGGCCTTGGTCGCCATGCCCGGCATGCGGGGGGTGTCGGGCCCCGGCGCGCCCATCTGGTGTCCCATGGCCGTCATGCCCTCGGGGGACATCCAGGTCATCGGCGGGCGCGAGGACGTCTGGGTGAGGCCCCAGAGATCCAGCCAGCCGAACATCTGGCCTTCCTGGTTCTGCTGGGTGGTGGCGATGTCGTACGCGAGGCTGCGGATCTCCTCGTCCTCGGTCTGCACCCGGACGATCATCGACATGTCCACGGCCTGGGCGTGGTGTTCCTTCATGTCGCGGGCGAACCCGGCGTCGACGGAGTCGTCCGCGGGCGGGTTCGCCACCGCGGCGGGAGGCAGTCCGATGACGGACGGCGCGGCGGAGGGGGTGGCGGGTTTGCCGCCGTCGTCCGAGCACGCCGCGAGGACGGGCAGGGTGAAGACGGCGGTCGCGGCGAGCGCGAACGCCTTGGTGCGGAACGTCACGCCGGCTTCCCCACTCCGCCCGTGCACGCCGCGCCCGGCTCCGGGGTCTGCGGCCCGTTGCGGTAGGTGTCGATGAAGGTGGTGAGGCGCGGGTCGTCGACGCTGTCCAGCGGCAGCTGGAGGCCCCAGGCGGTGGCGTTGATGGGCTTCGGCATGCCCGAGTAGGGGCTGAGGATCATGAAGGGCTGGTTCGCCTTCGCCTTCAGCTTCTCTATCTGGTCGGCGGGCAGGGCGGGGTCGTAGGTGATCCAGACGGCCCCGTGCTCCAGCGCGTGCACGGCGTTGCGGTTCGCGACGGGCTTGTCGTAGATGCCGCAGTTGAGCCAGCGCTGGTCGTGCTTGCCGCCGACCGGCGGGACCTGCTTGTAGTCCACCCCGGACCCGACGTGGTCGCGCGACGCGGTGTAGGCGACGACGCCGTTGATGGTGCTGGTGATGTTGCCCGCGACGGTGACCTCGGCGTCGACCGACCCCGAGGGGCCGCCGTCGTCGTCGGAGGTCATGACGATGGCGGCGAGTCCGCCGATCACGCCGATCGCGACGATTGCGGCCGTCGTGCCGATGAGTATCGAGCGCCGGCGCGCGGACTTGGCCTCGCGCTCGCGCTGCTCCGCGACGCGCTGGCGTGCGGCGGCCATCTTCGCGTTGCGTGCGGCCTTGTTCTGCTTCTTCGAGCTGCCCGGCTGCTGCGGCCCCATGATTCCCCTCCGGGAGAAAAGTGTGCGGATGTTTGCGGTGCGCGGACGCGGCCGTACGGGCCCTGCGGACAGGGCCGACGGTCCGCGGGGGCCGCTTCTAGGTGCGACTGACGCAGAGGCCGGTCAGATCGGTGGGCACCGCGCTGGGCGAGGAGGCGAGCGCGGGGCCGGTGCCGTCCGGGTCGAGCAGCCACGGCGGGACGAAGGAGCCGACGGGCGCCGGGAGCACCGGCGGGATCGGCGGAACCGTCGACGGCGTGCAGACGCTGACCTCGGATCCGCAGCCCTGGGGGTTGCCCTGCGAGTCGCTCGGGCTCGTCGCGTGGTACGGGCAGGCCATGGGGCCGACGGCGGTCGGCGGCGGTGGTGCGGGCGCCGGTTCGGCCTGGGCGGGGAAGGTCCCGCCGATGACCGCGCCCAGCATGAGCAGCGCCACGGCCAGCGCACGGACTGCGGGCCGCAGCGGTGCGGCCTCTGGGTCCGTCCGATGCTTCACGGGCCCATTCTCACCCGAACGAGCGAGCGTTCTCGACGTCGGGAGGGATATTTACCTGACCGGAAGGGTAGGGCCGGCCGATTACATGCGACAAAACGGTTGATCAGGTGCGGCTGAATCCCCCACACGATCTTCACGGGTGCTCCGCAGAAGAGCCCCGGAATCCGCGCATCGCCGCCCTACGGTTCTGGTCAAGTCGCCGACGGGGTGTTCTCGGCGGACGGGGACGATGCAGGGGGATCCGTGGGCGAAGTACCGATGCCGGCGTACGACGACGGCGACATATCCGGCCACAAGGTAGGGGGCGCGCCGACGGCGGTGCTCGTGGGCACTGCGGTCACGGCGTTGCTCGCCGCGGTGTTCGCGATATCCGAGGGCCTGGGCGCCAACGCGCTCATCGTCTCCGTGGCTGTCGCCGTGACGGCGGCGCTGGGCGTACGCGGCCGCCGAATACGCACGTGGACGCTGGTCTGGTGCCTGGGCGGCCTGTTCCTCGTCGCGGTCCCGCTGTGGCACGGCGACACGTGGCTCCTTCCGCTGACGCTTGCCGTGGCGCTCGGCGCGGCGTCGGTCGCGCTGGCCGGCGGTCGGACCTGGTGGCAGATCGCCACCCGCCCCTTCGCGGTGCTGCTTCTTGCGCCGCGGGGTGTGCTGTGGGTCTACCGAGGGCTGGCCGGGGTCCTGCCGCGTTGGCGGGGCAACGTGGGCGCGGCGTTCCGGGCGGTCGTGCTGACCGCGGCGGTGACGGCGGTCTTCGCGGCGTTGTTCGCGGCCGCCGACGCGGTGTTCGCCGAACTGCTGAGCGGCCTGGTGCCCGGGGGCGAGTTGGTCGTCCGGGTGTTCCTGGCGGCCTTGGGTGCCGCGTTCGCGGCGGGCGCGGCGTCGGTCGCGTTCGACCCGCCGCGCGGGGGCCTGTGGCGTGAGCCGAACCTTCCCCGCGTACCGGTTCAGGGGCGCATGGAGTGGGCGGTGCCCCTGGTGGTGCTCAACGTGCTGTTCGCGGGATTCGCGGTGGTCCAGGCCGTGGTGCTGTTCGGCGGCGCCGACGGGCCGCTCGACGACGCGGACACCACGCGCGCCGAGTATGCGCGCGAGGGGTTCTGGCAGTTGTTGTGGGTCACGGTGCTCACGCTGCTCGTCATCGCGCTGGTGATGTACGTCGTCCCGCGCGACCGGTCTGCCGACCGCAGGCTCGCGAAGCGGCTGGTGGGCGCGCTGGCGGTCCTCGCGCTGGTGGTCGGCGCCGCGAGCCTGTACCGCACGGACGCGTACATCGACGACTTCGGCCTCAGCCGCTCGCGCCTGGTGATGGCGGGTGCCGAGCTGTGGATGTGCGTCGTGCTGGTGCTCGTGCCGGTCGCTCTGGTGTGGCGGGCGGTGGCCGCGGCGCTGCCGCGCACGGTGGCCGCCGCCGCGCTGGTCGCCGTCGCGGTGATCGCGGCGGCGTCGCCGGACGCCCTGGTGGCCGACCAGCGCGTGAGCCTGTACGAGCGGAGCGGGCGGCTGAACCTGGAGTACGTGCGGGGCCTGGGCGTCGACGCGGTCCCCGCCCTCGACCGCCTGCCCGAGCCGGTCCGGTCGTGCGCGCTCCGCGAGATCGCCGCAGACCTCGCCGACGACGACCCGCCCTGGTACGCCACGAGCCTGGCCCGCGAGCGTGCCGAGCGGATCCTGCGCGACCGGCCGGTCCGTGCGGACGCGCGCTGTGCGTCCCTGCTGGTGCCGGGCTACGGACCGAGTCGGGCGGACGAGGCCCCGGCGGGGCGGCGGTGACCCCGGACGCCGACGAGGGCCTGCGGCGCGTACCGGACGTGTTGCCGACGGGCGCGCTTGCCGCCGTGCTCGGCCTTGCGGTGGCCGCGGGTGCCTGGTCGGCGGCCACGTTCCGCGACGCGATGGGCGCCAACCTGCTCATTGCGGCGGTCCTTGCGGCTCTTGCGGCGGTGGCGTCGCGCGCGGGCGCGGGTGTGCGGGTACGCGGCGGGTGGGGCCTCGTGTGGGCGCTTGCGGCACTGGCGTTCGCGGCTCTGCCCACGTTGCGGGACGACAGCTGGCTGCACATCTACACGACCCTTGCCGCGTTGGGTTTCGGCTCGCTCGCCCTGGCCGGAGGAGTCGGGTGGCGGGCCGTGCTGGGCCGGCCGTTCGCGGTGGTCGGGGCGCTGAAGCCGGGGGTGCGGTGGGCCGGGCGCGGGTTGGCGGCGTCGGTCGCGCGGCGTGCCTCGGGGCGTCTGGGACGGACGCTCGCCGTCACGGTCGTGGTGTCCGTGGTGTTCGGCGGCTTGTTCGCGGCCGCCGACGCGGTGGTGGCGTCGTTGGCCGACGACGTGGTGGGGGCGGTCGATCCGGCCCGGGAACCGCTCGCGTACATGACCGGCACATCGGCGTTCGTGTTCGCGCTGGCTGCCGCGTACCTCGCCGCGCGCCCGCACACCGTCGAGCGGGCCGCACGCAGCGGCCGCGTTCTGCGCGTGGTCGAGTGGGCGCTGCCGCTCTTCGTGCTGAACGCCGTGTTCGCGGTCTTCGTCTATGTGCAGATCGCCGTGGTCGTCTTCGACGGCTATCAGGACGTGTTGGCGCGCAAGGGCATCAACTACGCCGACTACGCCCGCCAGGGGTTCTTCACGCTGCTGGTGGTCACCGCGCTCACGCTCGCGGTCGTCGCCACGGCGTCGCGCTTCGGACCCCGGAGGGGAGCCCCCGGGCGACGGCTGTTCGAGGCGCTGCTGGGCACGCTGTGCGTTCTGGCGCTGGCGGTGGTCGCCGCCGCGCTGCACCGGCTGGAGCTGTACGTGGAGTACTCCGGCCTCACGCGCCTGCGCATCTGCGCGGCCACCCTCGAACTGTGGCTGGGCGTGCTGTTCGTGCTGGTCCTGGCCACCGGCCCGTGGGAGCGCGCGGCACGGCAGCTGCCGAGGCTGGCGGGGGTGACGGGTGCCGCGATCCTGTTCGGCCTCGGCCTCGCGTCACCCGATCAACTGATAGCCCGCGTCGGTGTCGAACGCCAGCGCGACACCGGTGTGGTCGACGTCCGCGACCTGGACCACCTGTCCGCGGACGCGGTGCCGTGGCTCGACCGGCTTCCGGAGCCGCAGCGGTCGTGCCTGCTGCGGCCCATCGCCGCCGACCTGGGCAGTGCGGACGAGCCGTGGTACGCGACCAACGCGGCCCGGGCGCGCGCCCGCGACCTGCTCGCCGAGCGCCCGCCGCGGCCGGGGCCGCCGTGCGAGGAACGCGAGTACCGCCCTTCGTCCCGGTACTGACCGCCGCTCGGGGGGTCCGCGCCGGATCGGCCGCGGCGCGAGGTGCCTCCGTACCCCGATAGCATCGGAGCACCAATCACCCCCATGTCAGGAGATGGCCGTGTCCGACGCCCGAGTGATCATCAAACGCGACCCGGAGCGGGAAGAGCGCTTGGTGGCCACGGGCACGACGGCCGCCGACCTCTTCGACGGCGACCGTTCGGTGGTGGCCGCTCGTGTGGGCGGTCAGCTCAAGGACCTCGCGTACGTCGTGGCGGACGGCGACGAGGTCGAGCCCGTCCCGATGGACTCCGAGGACGGCCTGAACATCCTGCGGCACTCCGCGGCGCACGTGATGGCGCAGGCCGTGCAGGAGCTCTTCCCCGAGGCGAAGCTCGGCATCGGCCCGCCCATCAAGGACGGCTTCTACTACGACTTCGACGTCGAGACGCCGTTCCACCCCGATGACCTCAAGCGCATCGAGAAGAAGATGCAGGAGATCATCAAGCGCGGCCAGCTCTTCTCGCGCCGCGTGGTCGCCGACGACGACGCGCGCGCGGAACTGGCCGGGGAGCCGTACAAGCTGGAGCTGATCGGCCTCAAGGGGTCCGACGCGACCAGCGACGACGGTGCGAACGTCGAGGTCGGCGGCGGCGAGCTGACCATCTACGACAACCTCGACGCGAAGACCGGCGAGCTGTGCTGGAAGGACCTCTGCCGCGGCCCGCACCTGCCGACGACGCGCAACATCCCGGCGTTCAAGCTGATGCGCTCGGCCGCCGCGTACTGGCGCGGCAGCGAGAAGAACAAGCAGCTCCAGCGCCTGTACGGCACCGCGTGGCCGAGCCGCGACGCGCTCAAGGCGCACCTGACCTTCCTGGAGGAGGCCGAGAAGCGGGACCACCGCAAGCTCGGCAGCGAGCTGGACCTCTTCTCGATCCCCGAGGAGATCGGGTCGGGCCTGGCGGTCTTCCACCCCAAGGGCGGCATCATCCGCCGCGTCATGGAGGACTACTCGCGCCGCCGCCACGAGGAGGCCGGCTACGAGTTCGTCTACACGCCGCACGCGACCAAGGGGAAGCTGTTCGAACTCTCCGGGCACCTGGACTGGTACGCCGACGGCATGTACCCGCCCATGCAGCTCGACGAGGGCATCGACTACTACCTCAAGCCGATGAACTGCCCGATGCACAACCTGATCTACCGGGCGCGCGGCCGCTCCTACCGTGAACTGCCGATGCGGCTCTTCGAGTTCGGCACGGTGTACCGGTACGAGAAGTCGGGCGTCGTGCACGGCCTCACCCGCGCCCGCGGCTTCACGCAGGACGACGCGCACATCTACTGCACCAAGGAGCAGATGGCCGGCGAGCTGGACTCGCTGCTCACCTTCGTGCTGAACCTGCTGCGCGACTACGGCCTCGACGACTTCTACCTCGAGCTCTCGACCAAGGACCCGGAGAAGTACATCGGGTCGGACGAGGACTGGGAGGAGGCCACCGAGACGCTGCGCGCCGCCGCCGAGAAGCAGAACCTCGACCTGGTGCTCGACCCGGGCGGCGCGGCGTTCTACGGCCCGAAGATCTCCGTGCAGACGAAGGACGCGATCGGGCGCACGTGGCAGATGTCGACCATCCAGGTCGACTTCCAGCTCCCGCAGCGCTTCGACCTGGAGTACCAGGGCGCGGACGGCAACCGCGCCCGCCCGGTCATGATCCACCGCGCGCTGTTCGGCTCGATCGAGCGGTTCTTCGCGGTGCTGCTGGAGCACTACGCGGGCGCGTTCCCGGCATGGCTGGCGCCGGTGCAGGTCGTCGGGATCCCGATCACCGACGCGCACATCCCGTACCTCCAGGAGGTCGCGGCGAAGCTGCGTGCGAAGGGCGTCCGCGTCGAGATCGACACGGCCGACGACCGCATGCAGAAGAAGATCCGCAACGCGCAGAAGGCCAAGGTGCCCTACATGCTGCTGGCGGGCGACGAGGACGTCTCCAACGGCGCCGTGTCGTTCCGCTACCGCAACGGCGAGCAGAAGAACGGCATCCCGGTCGACGAGGCGGTGGCCGAGGTCGTGAAGGCGGTCGAGGAGCGGGTGCAGGTCTGAGCAACCGACGGCGGGCGCCCGAGAGGCGCGTGACGCCGTCGTCGCGAACTGCGTGGGGCCGGACACCAGCGGGTGTCCGGCCCCACATCTGTGTGCGGGCCTCGACCGTCGACCATTCTTGACCAGTCGTTCTCGATAGGGATAGGTTTCCCGGTATGGCAAGGACCAAGGAGTTCGACCCGGACGCGGTGTTGCAGCGGGCCCTGGAGCTGTTCTGGCGCAAGGGGTACGAGGCGACGTCGATGGCCGACCTGGTCGAGCACCTGGGCATCGCCCGGGCGAGCATCTACGGGACGTACGGCGGCAAGCGCGACCTGTACGCCAAGGCGCTGGACCGCTACCTGGAGAACGGCGTCGACTTCGTGGGCCTGATGTCGCAGCCGGGCCCGGTGCTGCCGGCGATCCGCGCGCTGGTCGGGCGGTTCGCCGAGGAGTCCGGCCGGGACACCGAGAAGCGCGGCTGCTTCCTGGTGAACACGGCCGTCGAGATGAGCGCGCGCGATGCCGGTCTCGCCCACAAGGTCGCCTCGACGTGGGACGTCATCGAGGCCGCGCTGCTGTCCGGGCTCACCCGCGCGCAGGCGCAGGGCGAGATCCCGGCGGACCGCGATCCGCGCGCGATCGCCCGGTTCCTGCTCACGGTGTTGCAGGGCATGCGCGTGGTGGGGAAGGGCAGTGCCGACCCCGCGCGGATGCGGGCGACCGCGGAGCAGGCGCTGTCGGTGCTCGTCTGACGCCCGGCGTCCCGAGGTGGTGTTCCGGCGTGGTTCGCCGCGCCGTTTTTTGTGCCCAAATATTAGACCGATCGTTCTTGAATCAGGAGTCGTCATGACCGCTCGTTTCACCGGCAAGGTCGCCGTCGTCACCGGCGGCGGCAGCGGCATCGGCCGTGCCACCGCGATCGCGCTCGCCGAGGAAGGGGCGGTGGTCGTCGTGGCCGGGCGTACCGCCGCCGAACTCGCCGACACCGCGGCCCTCGTCGAGAAGGCCGGCGGCACCGCGACCGCGGTCGTCGCCGACGTGACGCGCGAGGACGACGTCGCGCGCCTGGTCGCCACCGCCGTGGAACGCCACGGGCGCCTCGACGTGGCCGTCAACAACGCGGGCGTCTTCGGCCCGGCGGGCCCGCTCGCCGAACTCGACACCGACGCGTTCCGGCACGTCCTCGACGTCAACGTGACGGGCGTCTTCCTCACGATGAAGCACGAGATCGCGCACATGCGCCGCAACGGGGGAGGCGCGATCGTCAACGTCGCGTCGAACATCGGCAATCACGTACGCCTGCCCGGGGTTTCGGCGTACGCGGCGTCCAAGGGCGCGGTGAGCGTGCTGACGCGCGCGGCCGCCCTCGACCACGTCGGGGAGGGCGTGCGCATCAACGCGGTCAGCCCCGGGGCCAACGACGGCCCGATGTCGTCCCTGCCCGGCGAGACCCCGGAGCAGCGCGACGCGCGCATAGCGCCGCGCATCCCGCTGGGCCGCGTCGGCGCGCTGCGCGAGGTCACCGGGGCGATCCTGTGGCTCGCCTCGGACGAGGCGGGGTTCGCGGTCGGCACCGACCTCGTCGTCGACGGCGGCGCGAGCGCGTGAGCCGGCGGACCTAGGTCCGGGGTGGCGTCGGCGGGGTGCCCGGCGGGGTGGCCGGAGGTGCCGGGGGCGGGGTGACCGGGGGCTCGGGCGGGGCGGTCGGGGCCGTCGGGGACGGCGCGGCGGTGGGCACCCGGGCCTCGGCCGGGCCGACTCCGTCGAGGACCACGGTCCCGGACCCGTGGTGGAGGTACACGGCGGAGCCGGCGCCCCGCATCCACGTCCCGGAGGCCGGCAGCAGGGCCGCGATGGACTGCGGGAGGTCCGCGACACCCGGCGCCGCGGAGGGCAGCCACGGTCCCGGCAGGGACGCCTCCACATGGGCGGGGTCGGTGCCGACCACGGCGTAGTAGACGAGGTCGGCGGGATCCGCCTTGCTGATGCGCCCGTACTCGGGGCCGCCCGGCACCTTCGCGCACCACGTCGCGGTGCGGATCGCGCCGAGCGCGGGGAAGGCCGCGGCGAGGCCCGCGGGGTTGTCCGCGACCGGGTCGCAGCGGTACAGGGCGTCGTCGGCGGCCTCGTCCTTCATGGCCTGCTCGGCCACCGCGGCGACGGAGTACGCGCCCACGGCCACCACCGCCAACGCCCCGATCGCGCCCGCGGATGCGCGCAGCCGTCGACCTGTCCCCATCAACGCCCCCGAGCCCGCGACCGCACTCCGCCAACGCGGACGAGTATGCCGTGCCCGGCCCCGCGCCACCGCGCCCGCCCGGCCCTTGCGGGCCCCCGGGACTGATGCGGCGTCAGCCCACCCGTGCGCTGATCGCCGCGGCTCGGGGTCATAGGATTCCCACCATGACGAGCGAGCCGGAGCAGCAGATCGGAGTGGGCGAGCCGGACGCGTTCCAGCGTCTTTGGACCCCGCACCGCATGGCGTACATCAAGGGGGAGGGGAAGCCGACCGGGCCCGCGCCCGACGACGGGTGCCCGTTCTGCCAGATCCCCAAGATGGACGACGAGTCCGGCCTGATCGTCCGCCGTGGCGACGCCGTCTACGCGGTGCTCAACCTGTATCCGTACAACGGCGGCCACCTCATGGTCGTCCCGTACCGGCACGTCGCCGACTACACCGACCTCGACGCCGCGGAGACCGTCGAGCTCGGCGAGTTCACCAAGCGGGCGATGACCGCGCTGCGCAAGGCGTCCGGCGCGCAGGGCTTCAACATCGGCATGAACCAGGGCCATGTCGCGGGTGCCGGGATCGCCGCGCACCTGCACCAGCACCTGGTGCCCCGCTGGGGCGGCGACACCAACTTCATGCCCGTCGTCGGCCACACCCGGGTGCTGCCGCAACTGCTCGCCGAGACACGGGCGATGGTCGCGGACGCGTGGCCGACGGACTGAACGGCTCCACTGATCCAGGAGGAACCATGACCACACGACCGGTGCTGGTGTTCGACGGCGACTGCGGCTTCTGCACGAAGTCCGTCGAGGTCATGGAGCGCTGGATCGACCCCGACATCGAGATCACCGCCTGGCAGTTCGCCGACCTCGGCGAACTCGGCGTGACCGAGGAGCGGGCCTCGCACGAGGTCCTGTGGGTCACGCCCACCGGCGACGTGTACGGGGGCGCCGAGGCGGTCGCCAAGATGCTGGCGTACCGCCGCGGCGTGTGGACGGTGCCCGGCGCGGTGATGCAGATCCCGCCGGTCAACCTGCTTGCGGCGAAGGCGTACCGGCTGATCGCCGACAACCGCTACAAGCTGCCCGGCGGGACGCCCGCCTGCGCGCTGCCCCCGGATCAGCGTCCGGGAGCCAGGACCGCCGCCTGAGCCGCGGGCGCGGCGTCGCCGCTGCCGCGCCGCACGCGCGCCCCGACCCACGCCCGGGCCTTCTCCCACGGCACGAACGCCGTCAGGCAGATCACCGTCGGGAGGAAGTGGATCTCGATGCACAGGTACGTGAACAGGTGGAAGCCGAGCCAGAACACCAGTGCGGCGGCGAGCCACCAGCGGCGCAGGAACAGGACGACGGGGGACAGCAGTTCGGCCAGGAACACCACCCACTGGCCGAACCGCAGCAGCTCCGGGTAGTCCATGAACCACCGGCCGAGCGGCGTGCCGCGCCGCTCTATGGCCCAGTAGAACGTCGCACCGGACGCCCAGCCCCAGCCCGCCTCCCTTATCTTCGCCCAGGCGGCGAGGGAGTACGTCGAGATCGCCGCTACCTGCATGCAGCGCAGCGTCCACATGGCCTTGTCGCTGGGCGTGTCGTCGCGGAAGCGGGCGCGCCCGGCCGTGGGCAGCACCCACACGGCGACGAGCAGGGCGAAGTGGTCGTGGTCGATCTTGCCGTACGACATGTTGATCAGCTGCCACCACGTGAACGCGACGGCCATGACCGTGCCCGTGACGCGCGGCATGCGGCTGGTGGCGGCGAGCGGGGCGCAGATGAGCAGCACCCACTTCAGGGTTTCCGCGAGCGCGCTGGTGGGGGTCGGCAGGTGCAGCAGGCGGGCGGCCATGACCGGCTGGTACAGGTCCGCGGGCAGTTTCGCGTTGCCGAGCACGCCCTGGGTGAGGAAGAGGATGTCGTACGGGATGAACAGGTAGACGAACGCCCGCACCCACGCGACGCGCGACCCCGGGACGGGCGCGAACCACCAGCGGGACACCGAGCGCAGGGCCTTGGCCGGAGCCGCCGACGCCGTCGTCATCGGACCGTCCATTCCGCGAGTTGCTCGGTGAGCTTGTGGTCGGTCGCGCCGTCCTTGAGGACGGTGCGGTCGCGCATGACGTAGATGCGCACGTAGTGCGGGGCGGTGGGGGCGTTGCGGCGCTGCGTGTCCGCGAGGATCTGGAGCAGGGCCGGGTTGGGCACGATCTTGTAGAGCTGGCCCTCGAGTTGGGCGCGGCTCATGCCGATGCCGCTGTTGGACATGTCGACCCTTATGCGCTGCCCCTGGTCGGTGTCGGCCTCCAGGTAGTGCGAGTCGATGAAGCCGTTGGGGTCGGTGCGGAACGCGAACATCGACATGGGCGCGAAGGGGAAGTTGTCGTCCGTGCCGTCGGTGGTGCCGTAGACGATGAGCACGATGCCCACGGTGGCGGCGAGCGCGCGCCACGCGCGGCCGACGACCGACATGCGGCTGGCCGGTGTCGGCGGGGGTGCGTCGTCGTCCGTCGGCCCTTCCGGGCGCGGTGGGTCGGCCGCGATGTCGGCCTGGGTGGAGGTCACGGCGGTCCTGGCGGGGTCGGGGCCGGCGGTGCGGCGGTGGCGGCAGGTGCGGTGGCAGGTGTGCGGTAGCTGGGTGTGCGGTGGCCGGGTCTGCGGTGGCCAGGGTGCGTGGGTGTGCGGCGGCCGGGTGTGCGGTGGCCGGTGCCGGTCAGGCGGCCGGGAGGCCGGACACGGTCGAGAAGCCGTAGCCGCGCTCGCGCAGCGAGACGATCATGCGCTCGCACGCGCGCAGCAGGGGCTCGGAGCAGTTCGCGGCGGTGTCGTGCAGCAGCACGATGTTGCCGGGGCGTACGTCGTGCACCGTCGAGCCCGCGTCCTCGTCGGCGTGGGTGAACCGCACGGCCGCGGTCCACAGCGCGATGTCGCACTCGATACGGGCGGCGGCGAGCAGCCCGGGCGGGTCGATGTGACCGTACGGCGGCCGGAACAGGCGCGGGGTCTGGCCGGTGATGCGGGCGAGCGCGTTCTGCGTGCGTTCCAACTGGGCCTCTATGCCCTCGGGCGTGGTCCGCGTGAGATTCGGGTGGTCCCAGGTGTGGTTGCCGATCTCGTGCCCCGCGTCGGCGATGCGCCGGGCGAGGCCGGGGTGGTCGGTCGCGTGTCCGCCCAGCAGGAAGAACGTCGCGGGTATGCGGTGCCGGGCGAGGATGTCGAGGACGCGCGGCGTCCACTCCGGGTCGGGCCCGTCGTCGAACGTGAGGGCGACGGTGGGCCGTTCGGCGGGCAGTTGCCACAGGACGCGGGTCGCGAAGAGGCCGGACTCGCCGCGCGGGCGGGCACTGCGCGACACGGGCGCGGGGAGGTTCGGATCAGGTGCCTCGGCGATGGCCGGCGCCACCGCCACCGCTCCGGTGCCGACGCTCAGGGCCGCTGCCCGGATGAATCCCCGCCTGTCCATCCGATCATATAAACAACTACCTACTCAGTATGTCCATCTGCCCACACGCGACATCCCCCGTACAGCGCAACCGCGGCGTGATCCGGACGGCCCGCGACGCGGCGGGAGCCCGCACTGCCCCGGGCTCCCGCCGCGCGGGACGGCGTGTCAGTGCGCCGTCTCCGCCTTGACCTTGGCGGCGAGTTGATGGGGCATCGGCTCGTGGCGGGCGTACGAGCGGCTGAACTGCCCGGTGCCGTGGGACAGCGAGCGCAGGTCGATCGCGTACCTGCTGATCTCGACCTCGGGGACCTCGGCGCGCACCAGCGTGCGGCCGGAGCCGACGGGCTCGGTGCCGACCACGCGTCCCCGCCGGGACGACAGGTCGCTCATGACCGCGCCGACGTACTCGTCCGAGATGATGATCGAGGTCTCGGACACCGGCTCCAACAGGTGCACCTCGGTGGCCGCGGCGGCCTCGCGCAACGCGAGCGACCCGGCCATCTGGAACGCCATGTCCGACGAGTCGACCGAGTGCGCCTTGCCGTCCACCAGGGTCACCCGCAGGTCGACGACGGGGTAGCCGGCCGCGACGCCGCGGGCCATCTGCGCGCGCACGCCCTTCTCGACGGACGGGATGAACTGGCGGGGGACCGCACCGCCGAACACCTTGTCGACGAACTCGAAGCCGCCTCCGTTGGGCAGCGGCTCCACCTCGATCTCGCACACCGCGAACTGGCCGTGCCCGCCGGACTGCTTCACATGGCGGCCGCGCCCGTGCGCCTTGGCGGCGAACGTCTCGCGCAGCGACACCCGGTGCGGGATCGCGTCCACGGCGACGCCGTAGCGGGCGCGCAGCCGGTCGAGGAGGACGTCGACGTGTGCCTCGCCCATGCACCACAGGACCAACTGCCGTGTGTCGGGGTTGTGTTCGAGGCGCAGCGTCGGGTCCTCGGCGACCAGCCGGGCCAGGCCCTGGGACAGCTTGTCCTCGTCCGCCTTGCTGTGCGCCTGGATCGCGATGGGCAGCAGCGGGTCGGGCATGACCCACGGCTCCATCAGCAGCGGGTAGTCCTTGTCGGAGAGGGTGTCCCCGGTCTCCGCGCGCGTCAGCTTCGCGACCGCGACGACGTCGCCCGCGACGCCGCGGTTGAGCTGGCGCTGCGTCTTGCCGAGCGGGGACGACAGCGCGCCCACGCGCTCGTCGACGTCGTGGTCCTCGTGGCCGCGGTCGGCCAGGCCGTGCCCGGACACGTGCACGGTCATGTCGGGGCGCAGCGTGCCGGAGAAGACGCGGACGAGGCTGATGCGGCCGACGTACGGGTCCGAGGTCGTCTTGACCACCTCGGCGACCAGCGGGCCCTCCGGGTCGCACGTCAGGGGGTCGCGCGGCTTGCCCTCGGGCGTCGTGACCACCGGCACCTCGTGCTCGGGCGGCGACGGGCACGCGCGGACGATGCCCTCCAGCAACTCGACCGTGCCGAGGCCGTGCACCGTCGACGAGGCCAGGATCGGATAGAACGAGCCGCGGGAGACCGCCAGTTCCAGGTCCGTGACCAGCGTCTCGACGTCGATCTCGTCGCCGCCGAGGTAGCGGTCCATCAGCGACTCGTCCTCGCTCTCCGCGATGACGGCCTCGATGAGCCGGTTGCGGGCCTCCTCGATCAGCGGCAGGTGCTCGGGGTCGGGGTCACGTGTCTCCCGGGTCCCGGACGAGTAGTCGTACACGCTCTGGGTCAGCAGGCCCATCAGGCCGACCACCGACTCGTCGTCGCCGTGCAGCGGCAGGTAGAGCGGCAGCACGCGGTCCGAGTCGCCGTCGCCGAACACCCGCTGGCAGATGGCGGTCATCTCGTCGAAGTCGGCGCGCGCCGAGTCGAGCTTGGTGACCACGATGGCGCGCGGCATACCGACCGCCGCGCACTCGTCCCACAGCATGCGGGTCGAACCGTCGACCCCGTCGGCCGCCGAGACCACGAAGAGCGCCGCGTCGGCGGCGCGCAGGCCGGCCCGCAGGTCGCCGACGAAGTCCGCGTACCCGGGGGTGTCCAGGAGATTGATCTTGATGCCGTCGAACTCGACCGGCGCGAGCGACAAGGCCACCGAGCGGTGCTGCCGGTGCTCGATGTCCTCGAAGTCCGACACCGTGGTTCCGTCCTCGACGCGACCGGGGCGCGAGATGGTTCCGGTCGCCACGAGCAGGGACTCCACGAGCGTCGTCTTTCCGGCGCCCGTATGGCCGACGAGTACGACGTTGCGCACCCTGTCGGGGCCGTCCACGGTAGGGCCTACGCCTGCGGCCCCGGTAGAACCACCAGACCTGTCCGCCAATGCGCCCACCTCCTCCAAACGTCGTGGAGGCACGGGAAAGGCCGGGAAGTCGGCCTCTCAAGTCCGCACATCCGGTTCCTCACGGGAAGCTTTCCGCCCAAAGCGGGGCGAGCACAAGAGCAGCGGCCGAACCAGTCACGACCGCCTCCGCGGACCCGCACGCCGATCGGACTTCAAGTCTCCGCCCGGAAGCCGCCCGCGGCCAATACGGCGCGCCCGGAAGCCGCGCGGGGCCGATTCGGAGCGCCCGGAGGCGGCCCGCGGCCGATTCGGGGGGCCGGACGCCACGCGCGGACATCCGGGGGACATCGGGGTGTCGCCGCGTCAGTACGATGGCGTGACCGGGCGGGGTGCGGCGGTGGTCCTTCGGATCCCGCGGCCTCCGCGTTCCAGACGGTCCCCAGGCGATCCTTCGGGAAGGCGATGCTCAACAAATACGCACGCGCTTTCTTCACCCGCGTGCTCAATCCGTTCGCGAGCTTCCTCGTCCGCAAGGGGGTCAGCCCCGACACCGTCACCTTGCTCGGGACGCTCGGTGTGGTGGCGGGTGCTCTGGCGTTCTTCCCGTTCGGCCACTTCTTCGTCGGAACGCTCGTGATCACCGCGTTCATCTTCTCCGACCTGGTCGACGGCAACATGGCCCGGCAGATCGGCAAGTCGACGAAGTGGGGGGCATTCCTCGACTCAACGCTCGACCGCGTCGCGGACGCCGCGATCTTCGGCGCGCTCGCGGTGTGGTTCGCGGGCGACGGCGACAACCTGCGGCTGGCCGTGCTGTGCGTGTTCTGCCTGGCGTCCGGGCAGGTCGTGTCGTACACGAAGGCGCGGGCCGAGAGCCTGGGCCTGAAGTGCGACGTCTCCGGCCTAGTGGAGCGTGCCGAGCGCCTGGTGGGCGTGCTGGTGGCGACCGGCCTCTCGGGGCTGGGCGTGCCGTACATCCAGGAGGTCGCGCTCTGGGCCATCGCGGTCGGCAGCTTCGTGACGATCTTCCAGCGCATGCTGGCGGTCCGCAAAGAGGCCGACGGCCTGGAGATGACGCGTCCCGGCGCGCCGGAAGGCGGTGGCACGGCGTGAGGCAGCGCCTGGTCGACGCGGGGTACGGACTGGGCTGGTCGCTCGTCAAATGGCTGCCCGAGGCCGTCACGCGCCCCGTGTTCAACGCCGCCGCCGATGTGGTCTGGTACCGGCGCGGGGACAGCATCGAGCAGTTCGAGGCGAACCTGCGCCGCGTGCTGCCGGACGCGAGCGACGCGGAGATCAAGAAGGTCTCGCGCGAGGGCATGCGCTCGTACCTGCGCTACTTCCAGGAGGCCTTCCGGCTCCCGGTGTGGGACGAGAAGACCGTGCTGGAGCGCATGACCCTCGCGCATCTGGACCGCCTGGAGGAGGCGTCCGCGCGCGGCAAGGGCGTCATCTTCGCGCTGCCGCACATGGGCAACTGGGACCTCGCGGGCGCGTCCATCACGGCGCGCGGCTACCCGTTCACCACGGTGGCCGAACGGCTCAAGCCCGAATCGCTGTACGAGCGGTTCCTCGAGTACCGCCAGTCGCTCGGCATGGAGGTGCTGCCGCTGACCGGCGGCGACGGCAACACCTTCGGCGTGCTGGCCCGCCGCCTGCGCGAAGGGCGGCTGATCTGCCTGCTCGCGGACCGCGACCTGACGCGCAACGGCATCCCGGTGGACTTCTTCGGGGAGCAGACGCGCATGCCGGCCGGGCCAGCCGCGCTGTCGATCCAGACGGGTGCCGCGCTGATCCCGGTGACGCTGGCATACCGCCGGGTCGGCATCCACGCGACGCTGCACCCGGTCGTCGCGGTGCCGGAGGAGGGCGACCGCAAGAGCAAGATCGCCGCGATGACGCAGGGCGTCGCGGACGCCTTCGCCGCCGGGATCCGCAAGCACCCGCAGGACTGGCACATGTTGCAGCGGCTGTGGCTGTCCGACCTGGACGCGGAGCGCCTCGCCCGCATCGAGGGCCCGGGCGCCGCCGACGGCGCCGTCAACGGCACCGCCACGCAGCCCGCCGCACCACCTGAGAAGGCGACCGGCTCCTCCGACGCGGAGCAACGGAGCGGCGCGTGAAGATCGGTGTGGTCTGCCCCTACTCGTGGGACGTCCCCGGCGGGGTGCAGTACCACGTGCGCGACCTCGCCAACTGGCTCATCGCGCACGGCCACGACGTGTCGGTGCTCGCGCCCGCGGACGACGACACGCCGCTGCCGCCGTACGTCGTCGGCGCGGGCCGGGCGGTCCCGGTGCGCTACAACGGCTCGGTCGCGCGGCTGAACTTCGGCTTCCTGTCGGCCGCGCGCGTACGCCGGTGGATCCACGACGGCGGCTTCGACGTCCTGCACATCCACGAACCGGCCACGCCCAGCCTGTCGTTGCTCGCCTGCTGGGCGGCGTCGGGGCCGGTCGTCGCGACGTTCCACACCTCGAACCCGCGGTCGCGCGCGATGATCGCCGCGTACCCGATCCTGCAACCTGCCCTGGAGAAGATCAGCGCGCGCATCGCGGTGAGCGAGTACGCCCGCCGCACCCTGGTCGAACACCTCGGCGGCGACGCGGTCGTGATCCCCAACGGCGTAGAGGTGGCGTTCTTCGCCGACGCCCGACCCGAGCCGTCCTGGCAGGGCACCGCCGACGTGCCGACCCTCGGCTTCATCGGCCGCATCGACGAGCCGCGCAAGGGCCTCCCGGTCCTCCTGGACGCCTTCCCGCGCATCGTCGAGGCCTTCCCCGGCGCCCGCCTGCTCGTCGCCGGCCGCGGCGACACCGAGGAGGCCGCCGAAGGCCTGCCCGACGCCGTACGCGACCAGGTGACCTTCCTCGGCATGGTCAGCGACGCGGACAAGGCGCGGCTGCTGCGCAGCGTCGACGTCTACGTCGCCCCCAACACCGGCGGCGAGAGCTTCGGCATCATCCTCGTCGAGGCCCTGTCCGCGGGTGCCCCCGTCCTGGCGAGCGACCTCGACGCGTTCCGCCAGGTCCTCGACGGCGGCCGGGCCGGCGAGCTCTTCCCCGTCGAGGACTCCGCCGCCCTCGCCGACGCCGCGGTCGGGCTGCTCCGCGACCCCGAACGGCGTACCGCGCTCCGGGAGACCGGCCTGCGCCACGTCCGCCGCTACGACTGGGAGACCGTCGGCGCGGACATCCTCGGCGTCTACGAAACCGTCACCGCCGGCGCGGTGCCGTCCGCCCGCGGGGACTGACCCGACGCGTGCTCCGCCGCGCCCCGTCGTAGGTTGGAGACGAGGCAATCGGTATGACCGCGGACGGCGACCGACGCCGCGGCGTGCCGGACAAGGTCTGGTACGCCGCGTACGGGTCGAACATGCATCTGGCGAGGCTGGCGTACTACCTGCGGGGTGGACGGCCGCCGGACGCGGCACGCACGTACCCCGGGTGCCGCGACCGCAGCCTCCCCGCCCGCGCCGTCCCCGTCTTCCTCCCCGGCAGCCTCTACTTCGCGCTCGAATCGCGGGCCTGGACCGGCGGGATGGGCTTCCACGACCCGGCCGCCGAGGGCGTGACGCCCGCCCGCGCGTACCTGGTGAGCGTGTCCCAGTTCTCCGACATCGCGGCTCAGGAGATGCACCGCGAGCCCGGCGAGGACATCGACCTCGGCCGGGTGCTCGCCGAGGGGCAGGCCACGTTGGGCCCGGGCCGCTACGAGACGCTGCTGTGCCCCGGCGCCCTCGACGGCTACCCCGTGCTCACCTTCACCGCCCCGTGGCGCCTCGGGGACGTCGAGCCGAACAGCCCCGCGCCCGGCTACCTGCGCAACCTGGCGTCCGGCCTCGGGGAGGCGCACGGCTGGAGCGTGTCCGAGGTCTCCGGCTACCTGGCCCGGCGTCCGGGGGCGCTCGGCTGCTGGTCCCCGGGCGAGATCGCGGAACTCGTGCGGCCACCCGAGGCCGCGTAGCGCGGGAGCCTTGGCGGGACCGGGTGGTCGGGCCCGCAATAATGCTCGGTGTGATGACAGCCGTGTGGATCATCGTCGCCGTGGTCGCGATCGGCATCTACCTCAGTTGGACGGCGGGGCGGCTGGACCGGCTGCACGCGCGGGTGGACTCCACGCGCGCCGCGCTGGACGCGCAGTTGGTGCGGCGGGCCTCGATCGCCCTGGAGATCGCGACGTCGGGGCTTCTGGACCCGGCGAGTTCGCTGGTGCTCGCGGGAGCCGCGCACGACGCGCGCGGGGCGGAGGAGGATGACCGTGAGATGGCGGAGAGCGAACTGACGCGGGCACTGCGGATCGTGTTCGAGGAGCCGGGGCAGGTCGAGGACCTGCGGGCGCGGCTGGGCGGCGACGAACTGGTCGGGGAGCTGCAGACCGCGGTGCGGCGCGCGCCGATGGCGCGGCGCTTCCACAACGACGCGGTGCGGTCGGCGCGGGCGGTGCGGCGGCACCGGCTGGTGCGGTACCTGCGGCTCGCGGGGCACGCGCCGTACCCGGTCACGTTCGAGATGGACGACGAAGTGCCGCCGACGCTGCTGCCGGGCGGCAGCGCGGCGACCTGACGCGGCGACCCGACCGGATCCGCACGGGCCGCCGGTGGTGCGGCCGACGGAGAGTGGTACGGCGCCCGCGGCACAAAGTGGTCCGGTTTTTCGCCCCCAGAGTGGCGTGAGAAGGCAGTACCGATCACCCGTACGATGGATCCGTACCGTCATCCACGTCGTGTGAGGTCAAGCGTGTCCACCACCCCTGCAAACCCCGAGTCGTCCGGCAACGCCCCCAAGACCGGCACCGAACTGGTCAAGCGCGGCATGGCCGAGCAGCTCAAGGGCGGTGTGATCATGGACGTGGTCACGCCGGAGCAGGCCAAGATCGCCGAGGACGCCGGCGCCGTGGCCGTCATGGCCCTGGAGCGGGTCCCCGCCGACATCCGCAAGGACGGCGGCGTCTCGCGCATGTCCGACCCGGACATGATCGACGGCATCATCGAGGCCGTCTCGATCCCGGTCATGGCCAAGGCCCGCATCGGCCACTTCGTCGAGGCCCAGGTGCTGCAGGCGCTCGGCGTCGACTACATCGACGAGTCCGAGGTCCTGACGCCGGCCGACGAGGCCAACCACATCAACAAGTGGAAGTTCACGACCCCGTTCGTCTGCGGCGCCACCAACCTGGGCGAGGCCCTGCGCCGCATCGCCGAGGGCGCGGCCATGATCCGCTCGAAGGGCGAGGCCGGCACCGGCAACGTCGTCGAGGCCACCCGCCACATGCGCACCATCCTGGGCGACATCAAGAAGCTCGCCGCCCTGGACGAGGACGAGCTGTTCGTCGCCGCCAAGAACCTCCAGGCGCCGTACGCGCTGGTCAAGGAGGTCGCCGAGCTCGGCAAGCTCCCCGTGGTCATGTTCACCGCGGGCGGCATCGCCACCCCGGCCGACGCCGCGATGATGATGCAGCTCGGCGCTGAGGGCGTCTTCGTCGGCTCCGGCATCTTCAAGTCCGGCGACCCGGCCAAGCGCGCCAAGGCGATCGTCGACGCCACGATGCACTTCGAGGACCCGGACATCATCGCCAAGGTCTCGCGCGGCCTCGGCGAGGCGATGGTCGGCATCAACATCGACACCCTGCCGGAGAGCGAGCGGTACGCCGGCCGCGGCTGGTGACGCCCCCTCCCGTGCCGTAGCAGTACCTTCCGGGCCCGGTCGCCGTACGGCTGCCGGGCCCGGTCCCGTGCCGCACCCCGCGGCTCCGCCCCGCGGGACCGCACGCCTTCATACGCACCGAACTTCCCCGAGGTCGCAGTGTCTTCACCCACCATCGGCGTACTCGCCATCCAGGGCGACGTGCGCGAGCACGCCGTCGCGCTCGCCGAGTCCGGCGCCCTCGCCCGCCCGGTCCGCAGGGCCGAGGAGATCGCCGGGGTCGACGCGCTGGTGATCCCGGGCGGCGAGTCGACCACGATGTCCAAGCTGGCCGTGTCGTTCGGCCTGCTGGAGCCGCTGCGCGAGCGCGTCAAGGCGGGCATGCCGGTCTACGGCTCGTGCGCCGGGATGATCATGCTGGCCGACAAGATCCTGGACGGCCGCGAGGACCAGGAGACCGTCGGCGGCATAGACATGACCGTGCGCCGCAACGCCTTCGGCCGGCAGAACCAGTCCTTCGAGGCGGACGTCGCGTTCGCGCACGCCCCGGGCGCGCCCGTGCACGGCGTGTTCATCCGCGCCCCGTGGGTCGAGTCGGTCGGCGCCGGGGTCGAGGTGCTCGCCACGCTCACCGCCGAGCCGTACGCCGGACGCGTCGTCGCGGTCCGCCAGGGCAACCTCGTCGCCACCTCCTTCCACCCCGAGCTGACCGGCGACCGCCGGGTGCACGCGTACTTCGTGGACCTGGTCCGCGACGCGGTGTGACGCCCGCGTCTCGGTAGGATCTTCCGCGTGGCCCCCGCGGCCGCGCATCAGTAGGTGACCTGAAGGAGTAGAGGCGGATGTCCGGCCACTCAAAGTGGGCGACCACCAAGCACAAAAAGGCCGTCGTCGACGCCAAGCGCGGAAAGCTCTTCGCCAAGCTCATCAAGAACATCGAGGTGGCGGCGCGGACCGGCGGCGGTGACATCTCCGGGAACCCGACGCTGTACGACGCCATCCAGAAGGCGAAGAAGAGCTCGGTCCCGAACGACAACATCGACCGCGCCGTCAAGCGCGGCTCCGGTGCCGAGGCCGGCGGCGCCGACTACCAGGCGATCACGTACGAGGGCTACGGCCCCAACGGTGTCGCGGTCCTCGTCGAGTGCCTCACCGACAACCGCAACCGTGCGGCGTCGGACGTGCGTGTGGCGATGACCCGCAACGGGGGCTCGATGGCCGACCCCGGCTCCGTCTCGTACATGTTCACCCGCAAGGGCGTCGTGATCGTGCCGAAGAACGACCTGGCCGAGGACGACGTGCTGGGCGCGGTCCTCGACGCCGGCGCCGAGGAGGTCAACGACCTCGGCGAGGCCTTCGAGGTGGTCAGCGAGGCGTCCGACCTGGTGGGCGTGCGCACCGCGCTCCAGGAGGCGGGCATCGACTACGACTCCGCCGAGGCGAACTTCCTGCCGAGCGTCACCGTCGAGCTCGACGAAGAGGGCGCGCGCAAGATCTTCCGGCTGATCGAGGCGCTGGAGGACTCCGACGACGTGCAGAACGTCTACGCGAACTTCGACGTGTCCGACGAGGTCATGGAGAAGATCGACGCCTGACCGCGGGCACCGCACGGCATGTGCCCGGGGACGGCCGTACACGATGGCCGCAGTACCCGATGGCCGGGGCGCCGGCCGTACGCGAAGGGGGCCGACCGCATTGCGCGGTCGGCCCCCTCGCATGTGCGCGTGGTCGGGCGGGGTTCAGGGGTTGGTGTTGACGACGTACACCAGGTAGCTCACGTACCAGCCGGAGAACGCCGCGCCGGCCACCAGGACGACGCCCGCGACCTTGCGCGGCCACCGGGCCATCAGCGCGGCGAGCGGCAACGCGATGGTGAACGCGGGGAGCATGAAGCGCGGCTTGGACTGGAAGAACCAGCCGTTGCTGGTGGTCAGCGCGAGGAACATGACCAGGCCGCCGTACACGTGCACGGGCAGCGGCACCTTGCGGTTGCGGAACGACCACACCATCAGCGCGACCGACAGGATGATCACGAACGTGCACACGACGTAGATCGGCCTGCCCAGGTGGGTCAGGTACTTGTTCATCCACTGCACGGTGCTTATGCCGAAGTCGAACCGCAGGTTGAACGCCTTGTCCTGGATCCAGAACCACGCGTCCCAGCGCTTGCCGATGAAGCCGACCCACACGATGAACCCGACCACGCCGAGCGGCGCGAGCACGGTCGCGATGACCGGACGCCGTGCCTCGGCGCCCAGCAGCCCCACGCGCGTGCCGTCGTCGCGCCTGGTCAGCACCACCTGGAGCGCCGCGACGCCGAGTGCGGCGACGAGCGCGAAGGCGGTGTTGCGGGTCAGGCCCGCGCACAGGCACAGGATGAGCGCCGTGGTCCACTGCCGCTTCACGATCGCCAGCAGGCCCCACGAGGCGAACGCCACGAACAGCGCCTCGGAGTAGACCATCGTCAGCACCATCGAGCCGGGGGCGACCGCCCACAGCAGCGCGAAGATCGTCGCGGTGCGGTGGCTGCCGGTGAGGTGCTTGCCGAGCTCGTACAGGCCCCAGGCCGCGACCGCGCCGGACGCGAAGGTCACGACCATGCCCGCGTTGAGGCTGTTGAGTCCGGTGATGTTGGAGACCAGGCGCACCAGGTACGGGTAGCCGGGGAAGAACTCGACGTTCACCCAGTACGGCTTGCCGGCCGGCGAGACCGGCAGCTTGTCGACGTAGCCGAAGTCGGCGATGTCGCGGAACCACTTGCCGTCCCACGAGCCGACCATCGACCAGAACGGCTTCTTCGCGGCGTACGCCATCAGGGCGAGCACCACGAGGTTGACCGCGCGGGCGACTAGGTAGCCGATGATCGCGGGGAGTGCGGGGCGTACCGCCGTCACGAACCGACTGCCCGTCGCAACCGCCGCCGCCCGCGCCCGCTCCTTGAGGTCGGCGCCCCGGGAGGTCGGGTCGGCGGGCAGCTTGGCCGCGTCCGGGGCGACCGGGGTTGACGGTGACGGCATGAGGGCCCTTCTGCAAACTCGGGGTACTCGGGGTCATCGGGCCCTGCGGCGCGACCCGGCCAGGGCCGCACGGGCGCGGGACGCGCCGGGCGTGATCGACCGGACACAGCCTAGCGCCGCAGGTGGCAGCCCCGACCCGGGTCCTGAGCTGTGGCGCCGCGCCGGAGACCGATGGTGACGTTGCCGTCACCTGCGTGTTATCAGCGCGCAGCCCCGCCCCTGGCCGCCCGGTGCGATCGGCCCGCGACGGCTCGGGTGCCCGGCGGCTCCCGGCCGGCGATAGCGGGACAAACAACGGAATTGCTGCCGGAGTGCTGCATTCCGGCGCTCCGCGCCGCGCGTTCGGGATTCCATCGGGCGACTGCACAGCTATGCCTTCGTGGGGAGCAGCACGATAGTCGGCGACCGAACGCATCGCCTGGACCGGACCGTTGCCTGATGTGCCGGCACCCGTACCCGCGGAGCCGATCGGTTGGCCGACTGGTCGGCGTGCATGCAAGGCAAGGGGTTCACGTGCGCGGACCCCTGGGCGGCCAACACAAGCACGCCGAGGATTTGCGCGAGGCGAAGGAGAGGAAGGCCGAGATGTCGGAGAACATCGCGGCGATCCCGGGCGGTTGACTCCGCGGGTCGACAGTCCGCACGGGGGTGCGGGCGGTCAGCTCCCGGGGCTGAGCGGGAGCTCGCGCCGGCCGTCGGGGCCGTCGGCCCACGCGGTCGGGGAGTCGGCTATCTGCAGCCGCTTGCGCATCGCGGCGGCGACGCGGCCGGCCTGCGCCACCGCGCGCTGCGCGGTCGGGCCGCTGTGGCGCCCGTCCACCACGTCGGTCCACAGGCGCATCCAGCGCTCGAAGTGCTGTGCGGTGAGCGGGAATTGCGCGTGCAGCACGCGGTGGGGCTCCAGGGCGTTCCCCCGGTACTCGCCGCTGCGCAGCAACGTCACTTCCCAGAAATCCGCCAGGCGGGGGAGGTGCGCTCCGAGGTCCATCTGCGCGACGTCGACGAAGATGTGGCCGAGGACGTCGTCCGCGAAGGCGGCGGCGTAGAAGTCCTCCAGCAGCAGGACGATGTCCTCGCGCGTCCTGATGTCGGGACGCGCCGCCGCGGAGTCGTCGCGGGACACGGACGCGCCGTGGCGGGGCTGCGGTGGCATGGTGACCAGCGTATGCGGCGTGGCAGCGCCGCGACGAACCGATCCTTCGCTAGGCTTCCAGCCAAGGCGAACAGATGTTCGCATGAGGGGTTCGCGCGAGGTGTTCGCGCACCGCTGCCAGGGGAGTGCGCGTGCGGGTGTTCGGAGTCGACCCGGGGCTGACGCGCTGCGGGCTGGGGGTTGTGGACGGCGGGGTCGGCAAGCCGCTGCGGCTGGTCGAGGCCGGAGTCGTGCGTACCCCGGCCGATGACCCCATCGACGCCCGCCTGCTGGGCATCGAGCAGGGCATCGAGGAGTGGCTGGACCGGCACAAGCCCGACTGCGTCGCCGTCGAGCGCGTGTTCAGCCAGCACAACGTGCGTACGGTCATGGGCACCGCGCAGGCCTCCGCCGTCGCCATCGTCTGCGCGGCCCGCCGCGGCCTGCCGGTGACGTTGCACACGCCCAGCGAGGTCAAGGCCGCGGTCACCGGCAGCGGACGCGCCGACAAGGCGCAGATCGGCGCGATGGTCGCGCGCATCCTGCGCCTCGACTCGCCGCCCAAGCCCGCCGACGCCGCGGACGCGGTGGCCCTCGCCATCTGCCACATCTGGCGCGGCGGTGCGACGAACCGCCTCGCGGCCGCGGTGGCGGCGGCCCGCACGCCTGCGCCGCGCCTGCCGCGCGGTACGCGAGGATGACCCCGTGATCGCCTTTGTCAGCGGCCCCGTCGCCGCGCTCGGACCCGACCTGGCCGTCGTCGAGGTGGGCGGCGTCGGAATGGCCGTCCTGTGCACCCCCGCCACCCTCGCCGGACTGCGCGTCGGCGAGCACGCGCGCCTGGCCACGAGCCTGGTCGTGCGCGAGGACTCGCTCACGTTGTACGGCTTCGCCGACGACGACGAGCGCTCGACGTTCGAACTCCTCCAGACCGCCAGCGGGGTCGGACCGCGCCTCGCGCAGGCCATGATCGCCGTGCACAGCCCGGACGCCCTGCGCGCCGCCGTGGCCGGCGGCGACGAGAAGGCGCTCACCGCCGTGCCCGGCATCGGCAAGAAGGGCGCCCAGAAGCTGCTCATCGAGCTCAAGGACCGGCTGGGCGCGCCGACGGGCGGTGCGGGGGCGGCCCGAATCGGGGCGCCCGTGTCGCTGTCGTGGCGCGACCAACTGCACGCGGCGCTCGTCGGCCTCGGCTACGCGACGCGTGAGGCCGACGAGGCGGTCGGTGCCGCGGCTCCGGAGGCCGAGGCGGTCGTCGCGGAGGGCGGGGCCCCGGACGTCGGCGCGCTGCTGCGTACCGCGCTGCGCAGCCTCAACCGCCGGTGAACAGGCTGTTCACGGACATGGCGGTGAGTCGATATATCTGTGCGGGCGGCCCTCTCGGGGGCCGCCCGGGGCTCGGTGCGGGCGCGACGTGTCCGCCGGGTGCGCAAGGATGGCGCTCGGACACGCACGGCGACGGACACTGCGGCGGAAGCGTGCCCGCGGGACGCGACTTCAGGGGCGGGACGGCATGACGCACGATGAGGACCGCCTCGTCACCGCAGAGGCGGACGGCGAGGACCAGGCCGTCGAAGCCGCGCTGCGCCCGCGCAACCTCGACGAGTTCATCGGCCAGGAGCGTGTACGCGAGCAGCTGTCGCTCGTGCTGCGGGCCGCCAAGGCGCGCGGCGGTACGCCCGACCACGTGCTGCTGTCCGGCCCGCCGGGACTCGGCAAGACCACGCTGTCCATGATCATCGCGGCGGAGATGGGCGTACCGATCCGCATCACCTCGGGCCCGGCGATCCAGCACGCGGGCGACCTCGCGGCCATCCTGTCCTCGCTGGCCGAGGGCGAGGTGCTCTTCCTCGACGAGATCCACCGCATGTCGCGGCCCGCCGAGGAGATGCTCTACATGGCGATGGAGGACTTCCGCGTCGACATCATCGTCGGCAAGGGCCCCGGGGCCACCGCCATCCCCCTGGAACTGCCGCCGTTCACGCTGGTCGGCGCGACGACCCGGGCGGGCCTGCTGCCGCCGCCGCTGCGCGACCGGTTCGGCTTCACCGGCCACATGGACTTCTACGCGCCCGCCGAGCTGGAGCGCGTGCTGCACCGTTCGGCGCGGCTGCTGGACGTCCCCATCCACGAGGACGGCGCCGCCGAGATCGCCGGCCGGTCGCGCGGGACACCGCGTATCGCCAACCGCCTGCTGCGCCGGGTGCGCGACTACGCCCAGGTCCGCGCCGACGGCGAGGTGACGCGCGAGGTGGCCGGGCTGGCCCTGGACGTCTACGAAGTCGACAAGTCAGGACTGGACCGGCTGGACCGGTCGGTGCTGCACGCGCTGGTGACGCTGTTCGGCGGCGGGCCGGTGGGGCTGTCGACGCTCGCGGTCGCGGTCGGCGAGGAAACGGAGACCGTCGAGGAGGTGGCCGAGCCGTTCCTGGTGCGAAGCGGTTTGCTGGCGCGTACTCCGCGGGGGCGGGTGGCGACGGCCGCGGCCTGGACACACCTGGGGCTCGTACCGCCGCAGAACACCGCGAGCGGACAGTCGGGGCGTACCGCTCAGCCGGGATTGTTCGGGGACGAAGGCCCCTCGGCCGGATCGGGCGGCGGCGCGGCGAACGGGTGACCGCCGGGAACGCCTGCGCTCCACGATCGTTGTTCCTTGTGTATCCGTCCGTCTAGACTCCGCCGAGGCCACACGTCGGCCTTGATCACCGTCATGATCCGAGCCGCCGAGCGGCCCCGGAAAGGAACCGTTTCCAGCCGTGGACATCCTCAGTCTTCTACCCATCCTGCTCATTTTCGTCGTGATCTATTTCTTCATGATCAAGCCGGCGAAGAAGCGCCAGCAGGAGGCGGCCCAGACGCAGAACTCGTTGCGCCCCGGGTCCGAGGTCCGTACGATCGCGGGTCTCTTCGCGACCGTCTCGGAGGTCGAGGACGACTCGGTCATCCTCGAGATCGCCCCGGGCGTGCACAGCCGCTACCTCAAAAGCGCGATCGCCGCGGTGCTGAGCACCGGCGAGGACGACGGCGACCACGACGATGACGACGACGAGGACGAGCACGACCACGACGGCACTCCGGTGGGCGGCACGGACGTGGCAAAAGACGGCTCCAAGGACGGCTCGGACGCCGACCCGGTCGACCTCGGCAAGAAGCCGGGCAGCGGGGCGGCCAACGGTGACAACGGCGAACAGCCGCGTCGGGACGCTTAGTTCCTGAAATCGCGGTGAGGGCGGCGGCCCACGGGGCCGCCGTCGGCAATACAGTCATGTCCAGGCCACGGATGCACCCGGATACGGGTCCGGGCGCTGTGCCGTGATCCGGCGACGTACCGGAGCGGCACCAACAGGGAGATGGGCGAAGGTGGCAGCACCGAAATCAAGCACACGAGGGCACCCCGGACGGGCCCTGGTCTTCATCACGGTGGTCATCGCCGCCCTCTACGGGATCATGTTCGCGACCGGCGACACCACGCCGCGGCTCGGCATCGACCTTGCGGGCGGCACCAGCGTGACGCTGAAGGCCAAGCCCGACCAGGGCGCGGGCAAGAACGCGGTCAACCCGGACAGCATGAACACCGCGGTGTCGATCATCCGCGACCGCGTCAACGCGTTCGGCGTGTCCGAGGCCGAGGTGCAGACCCAGGGCAGCGACCACATCGTCATCAACATCCCCAAGGGGAAGGGCGAGAAGGAAGCCGCCGCGCAGGTCGGGCAGACCGCGAAGCTGTACTTCCGACCGGTGCTCAAGGCCGAGCAGCAGGCGGTCGTGGACACCCCCGCGACCACCCCGCCGCCGAGCCAGACGCCCGGCACGACGCCTCCCGCGTCGTCGCCGCCCCCCGCGTCCAACCCGCCGCAGGGCCAGGGCGCGGCCTCGTCGCCGCCGCCCGCCGCGGGGACGCCCACGGGCTCCACGCAGCCGAGCGCCACCGGCTCCGCCACCGGCACCGCCTCGAACAAGGCGACCCCGACGTCGAGCAGCTCGACGTCGTCGAAGCCGCAGGGCCGGGTCATCCCGGACCTGCAGGAGGCGACCCCGCCGCCGTCGGCGAACCCGCCGGGCACCCCGACGCCGACGCCGTCCGCGACGACCGCGGCGCCGTTCGACATGACGCAGCCGATAACGGAAGCGCCGACCCAGGCCAACACCGACCTGGCCGCGTACGGTGTGACGCCCGAGCAGCAGGCCCAGTTCGACGCCCTCAACTGCTCCGACCCCGCCAACCGCGGCATCGGCGACGTGTCCGACCCGACCAAGCCGGTCGTGGTCTGCGACGCCAAGGACAACGAGGGGACGATCGAGAAGTACATCCTCGGCGCCGCCGCGATCGACGGCACCGACCTCGACTCGTCGAGCGCCCGTCTCCCGGGCCCCGGTCAGGCCGGCGGCTGGGAGGTCGCGCTCAAGTTCGACGGTTCGGGCACCGACAAGTTCACCAAGATCACCGGTGACCTGTCGAGCAGCCAGTACCCGACGAACCGCTTCGCGGTCGAGCTGGACGGCGCCGTCGTCGTCGCGCCGACCGTCAGCCAGGAGCTGCCGGGCGGCGAGGCGGTCATCACCGGCTCGTTCAGCCAGAAGGAAGCCAAGTCCCTCGCGAACGTCCTCAAGTTCGGCGCGCTGCCGCTGTCCTTCGAGCAGAGCGAGGTCAGCACGGTCTCCGCGGCACTCGGCGGCGACCAGCTCCGCGGCGGCCTGATCGCCGGTGCGATCGGCCTGTTCCTGGTCGCGCTGTACTCGATCATGTACTACCGCGGCCTCGGCATCGTCAGCCTCGTCAGCCTCGCGATCTCCGGCCTGCTGACGTACGCGATCATGTGCCTCCTCGGCCGCGGCATCGGCTTCGCGCTGAACCTGCCCGCGGTCTGCGGCGCCATCGCGGCCATCGGCATCACCGCCGACTCGTTCATCGTCTACTTCGAGCGCATCCGCGACGAGGTACGCGAGGGCAAGTCGCTGCAACCGGCCGTCGCCCGCGCGTGGCCCCGGGCCCGGCGCACCATCCTGGTGTCCGACTTCGTGTCGTTCCTCGCCGCCGCCGTGCTGTACTACGTCTCGGTCGGCAAGGTGAAGGGCTTCGCGTTCACGCTCGGCCTCACCACGCTCCTCGACGTGGTGGTGGTGTTCCTGTTCACCAAGCCGCTGATGGTGATCCTGGCGCGCAAGAAGTTCTTCGCGTCCGGCCACCCGTGGTCGGGCCTCGACCCGGCGCGTCTGGGGGCCAAGCGGGCCCTGGCGTACCGTTCGACGCGTCGGCCCCGGCCCACCGTCGAACCCAAGGAGGCCTGATGTCACGCCTCTCCGGCCTGCGCAGCGTCGGCCACAAGCTCTACACCGGCGAGCTGGAGTACGACTTCGTCGGCAAGAAGAAGCGCTGGTACGCGCTGTCCGCGCTGATCCTGGTGCTCGCGGTGGCCGGCCTCCTGGGCCGCGGCCTGTCGCAGGGCATCGAGTTCAAGGGCGGCGCGGTCTTCACGGTCAACAAGTCCGACATCTCGGTCGCGCAGGCGCACGACGCCATAGAGGAGTTCACCGGGTCCCACGAGCCGATCATCCAGAAGGTCGGCGACGATCAGGTCCGCATCCAGATCGCCAGCAAGGACACCGGCAACTTCAACAACATCAGGGACGCGCTGAGCACCAAGCTCGCCGTCGCGCCCGACCAGATCGACAGCGAGCTGGTCGGTCCGAGCTGGGGCAAGGAGATCTCCAACAAGGCCTTGCAAGGCCTGTTGATCTTCATGGTCCTGGTGGTGATCTATCTCAGCATCGCCTTCGAGTGGCGCATGGCGATGGCGGCGCTGGTCGCGCTGATCCACGACATCGTCATCACGATCGGCGTGTACGCCCTGGTCGGCTTCGAGGTGACGCCAGGCACGGTCATCGGTCTGTTGACGATCCTCGGTTATTCGCTCTACGACACCGTCGTCGTGTTCGACACGGTCAAGGAGACGACCCGGGGCATCACCAAGCAGAACAAGATCACCTTCAGCCAGGCCGCCAACCGGGGCCTCAACCAGACCCTGGTCCGGTCGATCAACACCTCGGTGGTGGCGCTGCTGCCGGTCGCGTCGCTGCTGTTCGTCGGCGGCGGCCTGCTCGGCGCGGGCATGCTCAAGGACATCGCGCTGTCGCTGTTCGTGGGTCTGGCCGCGGGTGCGTTCTCGTCGATCTTCATCGCCACGCCGATGTTCGCCGACCTCAAGGAGCGCACGCCGGAGATGCGGCAGCTCGCCAAGCGGGTCGCGCAGCACCGGGCGGCGCAGGCCAAGGCCGCCGCACGCGGTGACGCCGACGCGTCCGCGAAGCCCGCGGCGTCGGCGGGTGCCGAGGACGACGACGACCGCGACGACGACGAGGACGAAGGCGACGGCGAGCCGGCCGCGGCCGGGTCCCCGTCGAGGGGTTCGGGTTCGGGAGGCGTACGCCGCCAACCGTCGCGCAACCGCTCGCGCAACCGCCCGAGCGGCAAGCGCAAGCACTGACCACCGGAGACCGGGTGGCGTACGGGACAGCCCTCGTGCTGCACCGCACGCCACCCGGTCGCCGCTTTTTCCGGGAAAGGACCCCCGCACCGTGGAACTGAGCGACCTGCTCGCAAGCCGAATCCGCGACGTACCCGACTGGCCCAAGCCCGGCGTGCTCTTCAAGGACATCTCGCCGCTGCTCGCCGACCACGTGGCCTTCTCCGCACTCGTCGACGCGCTCGCCGACCAGTGCGCCGAGTCCGGGGTGCAGAAGGTCGTCGGTATCGAGGCCCGCGGCTTCATCCTGGCCGCACCGGTCGCCTACCGGGCCGGCGCGGGGTTCGTCCCGGTCCGCAAGCAGGGCAAGCTGCCGTGCGCCACGTACGCGGAGAGCTACGAGCTGGAGTACGGCTCCGCGACCCTGGAGGTCCACCAGGACGCCTTCGGCCCCGGCGAACGCGTGCTCGTCATCGACGACGTGCTGGCCACCGGAGGCACCGTGGCGGCCACCATCGACCTCGTCCGACGCACCGGAGCCGAGGTCGCGGGGGTGTCGGTGCTGCTGGAGCTCGGGTTCCTGGACGGCCGCGCCAAGCTCGCCGGGCTGCTGCCGGACACGTCGGTGCGGTCCTTCCTGACCATCTGAGACCCGCGGACGCGAACCCGCGCCGGGCCACTCTCGTTACGATGGAGGTCCAGTGAGGTTTTTCGACGATGACACAGCGGAGCGGCCGAGCCACCAGGCCCCGCCTCCGGCGGGTCGCCCGCGGAAGACGACGCAGCAGTAACCGGCGGGAGGAGTGCCGTTGCCGGACGAGGTCGTGCCCGTGGCGCCGACACCGGGAGAGTCCGCACCGGACACCTCCCGTGCCCCATTGCGGGCTGCGTCGGACCGGGCCAACCGGCAAGCACCGGAAGACGGATCCGACCGCGCGGACGATCCGGCGGGTGGTTCCGGCCTGCCCGCGGACACCCCCGCGGCCCCCGCCCCCGGTGACGCATCCACCACCGCCGTACCCAGCACCGCCGTACCCGCGCCGGAGGACTCTTCCGGCACCCCTTCAGCCGCCCCAGCCGCCGAAAGCGGGCCGTCGGCTCCGGAGCCCGCTCCGGAGCGCTCGGAGACGGTGGGCGAGACGGTAGGCGCCGACCACGGCGCCGCGGCCGCCGGTGCCGCGGGGCCCGAGTCGCGGCCCGCACCCGTGCGCCCGCCCGCGGTCCGCCGCACCACCTCCGGCGACCGCGTGCGCAGCCTGCGCGGCGACACCGGAGGCCGGGTGCGCGCCCGCCTGGCCCGGCTCGGCGTCCAGCGCAGCAGCGTCTACAACCCGGTCCTGGAGCCGCTGCTGCGCATCGTGCGGGTCAACGACCCCAAGGCCGACCTGCGGCAGATCGAGAGCGCGTACACGACCGCGGAGCGCTGGCACCGGGGCCAGCGGCGCAAGAGCGGCGACCCGTACATCACGCACCCGCTGGCCGTCGCCACGATCCTCGCCGAGCTGGGCATGGACCCGCCGACGCTCATGGCCGGGCTGCTGCACGACACCGTCGAGGACACCGACTACGGCCTGGAGACGCTGCGCCGCGACTTCGGCGACACCGTCGCGATGCTCGTCGACGGCGTCACCAAGCTCGACAAGGTCAAGTTCGGCGAGGCCGCGCAGGCCGAGACCGTGCGCAAGATGGTGATCGCGATGGCGAAGGACCCGCGCGTCCTGGTCATCAAGCTCGCCGACCGCCTGCACAACATGCGCACGATGCGCTACCTGAAGCGCGAGAAGCAGGAGCGCAAGGCGCGCGAGACGCTGGAGATCTACGCGCCGCTGGCCCACCGGCTGGGCATGAACACCATCAAGTGGGAGCTGGAGGACCTGGCCTTCGCCATCCTCTACCCCAAGATGTACGACGAGATCGTGCGCCTGGTCGCCGAGCGCGCCCCCAAGCGCGACGAGTACCTCTCGGGCGTCATCGACCACGTCCAGCAGGACCTGCGGGGCGCGCGCATCAAGGCGACCGTCACCGGGCGGCCGAAGCACTACTACTCCGTGTACCAGAAGATGATCGTCCGGGGCCGCGACTTCGCGGAGATCTACGACCTGGTCGGCATCCGTGTACTCGTCGACTCCGTCCGCGACTGCTATGCGGCGCTCGGGACCATCCACGCGCGGTGGAACCCGGTGCCGGGGCGGTTCAAGGACTACGTCGCGATGCCCAAGTTCAACATGTACCAGTCGCTGCACACGACGGTGATCGGGCCCGAGGGCAAGCCCGTCGAGCTCCAGATCCGCACCTTCGACATGCACCGGCGCGCGGAGTACGGCATCGCCGCGCACTGGAAGTACAAGGCGGAGGCGGTCGGCGGCAACCGCGCGGCAGCCGACGCCAAGACGTCCAAGAAGGACAACGGCCAGGTCGGCGACATGGCGTGGCTGCGCCAACTCCTCGACTGGCAGCGGGAGACCGACGACCCGGGCGAGTTCCTGGAGTCGCTGCGGTTCGACCTGTCCTCGCAGGAGGTCTTCGTCTTCACCCCCAAGGGCGACGTCATCGCGCTGCCCGCGGGGTCCACGCCGGTCGACTTCGCGTACGCCGTGCACACCGACGTCGGGCACCGCACCATCGGCGCGCGCGTCAACGGCCGCCTCGTGCCGCTGGAGAGCCGCCTCGACAACGGCGATCTGGTGGAGGTGTTCACCTCCAAGGCGGAGAACGCCGCACCGAGCCGCGACTGGCTGGGCTTCGTCAAGTCGCCGCGCGCCCGCAACAAGATCCGCCAGTGGTTCTCCAAGGAGCGCCGCGAGGAGGCGATCGAGCACGGCAAGGACGCCCTGACGCGCGCGATGCGCAAGCAGGGGCTGCCCTTGCAGCGCCTCATGACCAGCGGCGACGCGCTCGTGACGCTGGCCCACGAGCTGCGCTACCCGGACATCTCCGCGCTGTACGCCGCGATCGGCGAACAGCAGGTCTCCGCCCAGCACATCGTCCAGCGCCTGGTCGCCTCACTGGGCGGCGAGGAGGGCGCGACCGAGGACCTGGCCGAGGTCACCACGCCGAACGCGACCCGGCGTTCCCGGCGGGCCAGTGGCGACCCGGGCGTGATCGTCAAGGGCGTCGAGGACATCTGGGTCAAGCTGTCGCGGTGCTGCACGCCGGTCCCCGGCGACCCGATCATCGGCTTCGTGACCCGCGGCAGCGGCGTCTCGGTGCACCGCAAGGACTGCGGCAACGTCGAGTCGCTGTCGCAGCAGCCGGAGCGCATCGTCGAGGTCGAGTGGGCGCCGACCGCGTCCTCGGTGTTCCTGGTCGCGATCGAGGTCCAGGCGCTGGACCGGTCGCGGCTGCTGTCGGACATCACGCGGGTGCTGTCCGACCAGCACGTGAACATCCTGTCGGCGTCCGTGACCACCAGCCGCGACCGGGTCGCGCTCAGCCGCTTCACGTTCGAGATGGGCGACCCCAAGCACCTCGGACACGTGCTGAAGGCGGTGCGCGGCGTCGAGGGCGTGTTCGACGCGTACCGCGTCACGAGCGGGCGGCAGCAGGGCTGAGCCGTGGGCTTCGTGGGCTCCTGTCGGCTTCTCGGCCGACAGGAGCCCACGGCTTTGCGGGACTTGGCGGAGCGTCAGATCGCCCCGCGCCACGTGGTGACGACGATCTTCCAGAACCTGCTGGGCAGTCCGTCGGCCGGCGGCGCCACGACGGTGATCGTGCCGACCAGGCGGTTCCCCTTGTCCTTGAGGCAGATCACGCTGCCGCTCTCCAGGAACGAGTAGGGGATGCTCCGGGTGTACTGCGTGTTGTCCAGGCAGGTCTGGTAGTCGGGGGTCACGCCCTTGTTGAGCAGCACCAGTTCGATGCCGCGGACCTGGCTCTCGCTGCCGCTGAAGTTCACGACTCCGTCGCCGCCGCTGACCGGGCAGACCGACTGGAACGGCGTCGCGTTCTCGAGGCTGACGCAATAGCCCTCGGGGAGGTCGACGTCCTTCCTGAACACCTCGTCGCCTTCGTCGAGCCCGCCGGCCTGCGGCGGCCCGCTCGCGGTGGAGGCCGCGGAGGACGTCGCGGTGGACGTCGCGGAGGTGCTCGACTGCGGCGTACCCGACGCCGTGGACGTGGACTTGCCCGACGACGAGGGCTTGCCCGTCGGCGTGGTGGTGGTCCGATTCCCGGTCCCGGGTGCCCCCGACGCGGGCGGCGTCTGGGTGCCGCCACTGTTCGCCGCCGGCCCGGCCGTCTTGTCCTTGTCGTCGTCGCCTGCCATGAGCGCCACGGCGGTGCCCGCGCCGACGACGGCGAGTACCAGGAAGACGGCCAGCGCGACGAGCGCGCGCCGCTTGCGCTTCGGGGCGCGGACCGACGGGTCCGGCGGCAGCGGCGGGGGCTCTTCGTCGGCACGCAGGTCGATGTCGGCCCGGACCGTCGCGGGGAGCCATCCCTCGGCCGCGTGCAGCCGCGAGTCGCCCGAGGCGCTCCGGCACAACTCGATCACCTGGGCGGGAGTCGGCCGCTCGGCCGGGTCCTTGGCCAGCATCCGCGCCACGACCTCGCGTACGCCCGCCGGGCACGCCGACAGGTCGGGCTCCTCGTGCACCACGCGGTAGAGGACCGACGTGTCCGTCCCCTCGCCGAAGGGCCCCGCACCGGTCGCCGCGAACACCGCCAGCGCGCCCAGCGAGAAGACGTCGGTGGCGGCCACCGCCGGGCGGCCCCGGGCCTGTTCCGGAGCCATGTACGACGGCGTGCCGATGCTGAACCCGGTCTGCGTGAGCGGCGTCGCGTCGGCGGCCCTGGCTATGCCGAAGTCGATGACGCGCGGGCCGTCGGCGGCGAGGATCACGTTGGACGGCTTGAGGTCGCGGTGCACGATTCCGGCGGCGTGCACGGACTGGAGGGCCTCGGCCACGCCCGCGGTCAGGACGAGCACGCTCTCGGGCGGCAGCGGGCCGTGCCGCAGCACCGCCTCGTTGAGGGCCGGTCCGGCGATGTACGCGGTGGCGAGCCAGGGCTGCGCGGCGTTCGCGTCGCAGTCGAGCACCGGGGCCGTGTAGAGGCCCTGCACGCGCTGGGCAGCGACCACTTCCTGCTGGAAGCGGGCCCGGAACTCGGGGTCGTCGGAGAACTCGCCGCGGATCACCTTGATCGCGACCGGCCGCCCGCCCGGGGTGGCCGAGAGGTACACGCGGCCCATGCCCCCGGCGCCGAGCCGGGCGCGCAGCACGTAACCGCCCACGCTGCGCGGGTCGTCGGCCTCCAGCGGACGCAGCGCCGCACGGTCGGGGCCGCCGACCCAGGCACCGGCGTGCCGCGCCGACTGCGTGGCTGCGGGGGCGGGGGCAGCCGGTACGGGAGCGGGCGAGGGGGCCGGTGCGGCTGCCAGGTTCTGGTTCGGCGCGGTGGGGAGCGCGGTGGGTGTGGGCACGGGTGCGGCTGCGGGTCCGGCGGCCGGAGCCTGCGGCGGGGGCATCTGTGCGGCCCGGGGGAGCGCCGGGCCTTCGACGGTCTCGGGGTCGCGCTGCGGCTGCGGCGTCGCCGCGGGCGGGGTGAGAGCCGCGGTGCGCGACGCGGGGTTCCCCGGCTCGCCGGGCGGCTGCGTGTGCGCCCGCGGCGGGTCGGCGGGCGGCGTCGGCGGCGTGGCCGGAGCGGCGGCAGGCGGCGCGGCCGGTCGAGTCGGCGCGGTGCCGCTCGGGCGTGTGCTCGGCGGCGTGCGCGGTGGGGCCGCGGGTCGGGGCGGCGGACCCACGCGCGGTGCGACCGACGGAGGCGGCGGCGGTGCGGCAGGCGTACCACCGCTCGGGGCGACGTCGACCGGCCGTACCGTCGTCGTCGCGCCGGACAGTTGCGCAGAGACCGCCGTCCGCCAGCGGTCCTCCCACCCGGCGGTGTCGCCGCCGCACTCGCGTACGAAGTCCAGCGCGACCTGGAGGGGCGGCACGATCACGCCCGCGAGAGCAGCGGTCAGCACGGCCTCGTCGACCCCGATGCGCCGCGCGATTTCGGCCGTGCCGGAATCGGCGGCTTCGCCCCTGACCCGCCGCAACTCCCGTGCGAACTCGGCCAACGGCTCCCCGACGGACATATGACTCCCCGAAGTCCCAGCTATGCAGATGTGTTGATGACGCGTCACATCATTGCGGATCATCGCGCGACGAGGCGCGGGGGAAGTCCCCTACGCTGCCTAACGCATGCGCCGGACGGCACACTTCGGGCGGCGACCGGGACAGGTTCGCCCAATCCCGCCGCGCCGGACGGGACGACGGTTCGGCCGTCCTCGGCCCCACCGTGTCGCGCCTCCGGTTCTTCCGCGCCCCGCGCTCTCCCGCGCCTCGCAGGGGGCACGGCAAAGGGGCCCGGAACAAGCGTTCCAGGCCCCTCCACCGCACTCGTGCACGGGATCCACCGGGGATCCCGCAGAGCCTCAGCCCCCGAACTCCTCCAGGGCCTTGCGCGCCTCGGCCAGCCATCCCTCACGGGCGGCCACGGCCTCGTCCGCCTCGCGGACCTTGCGCTCGTTGCCCGCCGCGCGCGCCTTCTCGCCCTGCGCGCGCAGCTTGTCGATCGACGCCTGCAACTGGTCGACGGTGGCCTGCGCACGGGCCCGGGCCTCCGGGTTCGTACGCCGCCACAGGTCCTCTTCGGCCTCGCGGATCGCGCGCTCGACCGTGTGCAGCCGAGCCTCCATCTTCGGACGCGCGTCGCGCGGCACGTGGCCGATGTCCTCCCAGCGCTCGTTGACCGAGCGGAGGGCGGCACGGGCGGACTTGACGTTCTCGATCGGCAGCAGCGCCTCGGCCTCGACGAGCAACTGCTCCTTGAGGTTCTGGTTGTCGCGCTGCTCGGAGTCCCGCTCGGCGTACACCTCGCCGCGCGCCGCGAAGAACACGTCCTGGGCGGCGCGGAAGCGCTGCCACAGCTCCTCTTCGACGTCGCGCTGCGCCCGGCCCGCGGCCTTCCAGTCGCGCATCAGGTCGCGGTAGCGCGCCGAGGTGTCGTTCCAGTCGGTCGACGTGGACAGCGCCTCGGCCTCGGCGACCAGGCGCTCCTTGGTGCGGCGCACCCCCTCGCGCTGCTGGTCCAGCTCGGCGAAGTGGCCCTTGCGGCGCTTGGCGAACGCGGAGCGGGCCTGCGAGAAGCGGTGCCACAGCTCGTCGTCCGTCTTGCGGTCGAGGCGCGGCACGGCCTTCCAGGCGTCCACCAGCGCCCGCAGGCGCTCGCCGGCCTGGCGCCAGTCCGTGCTCTGCGACAGTTGCTCGGCCTCGGTGACGATCCGTTCCTTGGCGCCGTGCGCCTCCTCCTGGGCCTTCGCACGCGCGACCTTGCGTTCCTCGCGGCGCGTGTCGACCACGCCGGTCAGCGCGTCGAGGCGTTTGACCAGGGAGTCGAGATCACCGACCGCGTGCGCGTCGACGATGTTCGCGCGCAGGTGCTCGATCGCGGTGGCCGCGTCCTTGGGAGCCAGGTCGGTGGTCCGCACACGCCGTTCGAGGAGTTCGACCTCGACGACGAGCCCCTCGTACTTGCGCCGGAAGTAGGCAAGGGCCTCGTCCGGGGAACCCGCCTGCCACGAACCGACGGAACGCTCACCGTCCGCGGTCTTGACAAAGACGTTTCCCTGCTCGTCGACGCGGCCCCACGGGTCGCTGGTCACAGCGGCCTCCTTCGATGCTGAATGCGGCGCACTTTACACAGGAGTCGGGGGCGGCGGGCGTGCCGCCGCCCCGTTGCGGATGCGATTTCGGCTGCATTTTCTGCTGGACGGAGCCCGACCCGGGGTCAGGGCTTCTTGGCGACGGTCACCGTGTTCAGCACGACGTTCTCGTGCGGGGCTCCGTCGTTGCTCAGGTCGGCGGTCCCGGACGAGATGATCTTGTCCAGCACCTCCATGCCGCCCGTGATCCTGCCGAACGGCGTGTAGTCGGGCGGCAGCTGGGACGCCTCCTTCACCAGGAAGAACTGGCTTCCGTTGGTGTCCGGCCCGGAGTTCGCCATCGCGACCGTGCCCGCGGGGTACGCCGCGCCCGTCAGGTTCTCGTTCTCGAACTGGTAGCCGGGACCGCCCGACCCCGAAGCCGTCGGGTCGCCGCACTGCAGCACAGCCATGCTGCCGGTGGTCATGCGGTGGCACGAGGTGTGGTCGAAGTACTTCTTCTCCGCCAGGAAGTTGAACGAGTTGACGGTCTTCGGCGCCTTGGCCGCGTCGAGGGCGATCGTGATGTCGCCGCACGTGGTCTTGAGGACCATGTCGTACGCGGCCTTCGTGTCGATCGTCATCGGCGGCGCGCTCGGGAACGTCTGCGGAACCACCTCGCCGGGCGCCGGGGCCGCGCACGTCTTGGGCGCCGTGTTGGTCGGCTGCTCGGTCGGCATCGCCGTCGGGTTGTCCGCCGCGTTGGTCGCGTCGCTCTTCTTGTCGTCGTCGCTCATCTGCGTCGCGATCCACGTTCCGCCGCCGGCCACGACCAGGACGGCGACCACGGCGCCGATGAGCGAGTTGCGCTGCTTGGCCCGGACGTGGGCCTGCTCCCGGCGTTGCTGCTGCCGCTCGTGCTTCGCGCGCGCGAGATGGCGCTGGCGCTGCTCCTTGCTGACCACCGCGTGTTCTCCTGGTTGGCTTGTCGTTGCTCGTGGATGCTCGGTTGACCGGCTCGGACGACTGGTTCGGGCGACTGGCTGGTGCGCCCGGTGGGGCGGGTCGGTGCGGTCGACGGGCGGGGTGACTCCGTGGTGTGCGTCGCCCAGCCGTCGGACGGCCGGGCGAACGGCCGGTCATCCTGGTCTCGACCTGCGGTGATGTACCGGCACGGCGAAAGCGGGCGACTGGCGCACAGTGTAGGCGCGCCATCCGAACCGGTTCGCTAACCGCCCCCGCGCGCCGGTACCCTCGGACGAGGATTCCCACGTCCGCCGCATACTGCCGTCTGATCGTCCGCCCCGGAAGACCCTCGGGTCGTCGCAGGGGGTGCGATCTTCCTTCGAGACAGCCGAGGACCAACGTGATCATCGCCGGGTTCCCCGCCGGGGCTTGGGGCACCAACTGCTACGTGGTGGCCCCCGCCGCCGGCGAGGAGTGCGTGATCGTCGACCCCGGCCAGGACGCGTTCGACGGGGTCCAGGAGATCATCCGCGAGAACCGGCTGCGCCCGGTCGCCGTGCTGCTCACGCACGGCCACCTCGACCACATGTGGTCGGTCGTCCCGGTCTGCGAGGAGCACAAGGTGCCCGCGTGGATCCACCCGGACGACCGCGAGCTGCTGTCCGATCCGGGCAAGGGCATCTCGCGCGCGCTCGGCCAGCAGATCTTCGGCGGCATGACGTTCACGGAGCCCGACGAGGTCCGCGAGCTGACCGACGGCGCCAAGCTGGAGCTCGCGGGGCTGGAGTTCCAGGTGAGCCATGCGCCCGGCCATACCGAGGGGTCGGTGACGTTCGGCACCGGAGCGGAGGCGGACATCCCGCCGATCCTCTACTCCGGAGACCTGCTGTTCGCCGGCTCCATCGGACGCACCGACCTGCCCGGCGGCGACCACGCGAAGATGCTGACGTCGCTGTCCCGGGTGGTCCTGCCGCTGCCGGACGAGACCGTCGTCCTGTCCGGGCACGGCCCCCAGACCACGATCGGCCGCGAGCGCGCCACCAATCCGTACCTGCAGGAGCTGGCGCCCGGGTCGGGACCTCGCCGAGGAATGTGACGGAACGCAAGACGTGAGTACCTTCTCCGCCCCCAAGGGCACCTTCGACATGCTCCCGCCGTATTCGGAGACGTTCAATCGCATCCGGATCCAGTTCGGCCTCGAACTGCGCGACGCGGGCTTCCAGTACATCGAGACGCCGGCGTTCGAGGACACCGGCCTGTTCGTGCGCGGCGTCGGTGAGTCCACCGACGTCGTCTCGAAGGAGATGTACACCTTCAGCGACCGCGCCGGACGCTCGCTCACCCTGCGGCCCGAGGGCACGGCGGCGGTCGTGCGCTCGGTCCTCCAGCACAACCTCCAGGCCCAGCGCCTGCCGGTGAAGCTGTGGTACTTCGGCTCGTTCTTCCGCTACGAGGCGCCGCAGGCGGGCCGGACCCGGCAGTTCCACCAGGTGGGGGCCGAGGCGATCGGCAGCTCCGACCCGCTGGTCGACGTCGAGATGATCGCGCTCGCCGTCGAGGGCTTCCAGAAGCTCGGCCTGCGCGACTTCCGCCTGCTGCTCAACTCGCTGGGCTGCAAGGAGTGCCGTCCCGTCTACCGGGCCAAGCTCCAGGAGTTCCTGCGCGGGCTCGACCTCGACGAGGAGACGCGCGGCCGCATCGAGATCAACCCGCTGCGGGTGCTCGACGACAAGCGGCCCGAGGTGCAGGCGCAGCTGAGCGACGCGCCGCTCATCACCGACAACCTGTGCGAGGCGTGCGCCGCGCACCACGCGTTCGTCCGGTCGATGCTCGACGACCTGAAGATCGCCTACGAGGACACCCCGAAGCTGGTGCGCGGCCTGGACTACTACGTCCGCACCATCTTCGAGTTCGTGCACGACGGCCTCGGCGCGCAGTCCGCGATCGGCGGCGGCGGCCGCTACGACGGACTCGCGCAGGAACTCGGCGGGCCCGAACTGCCGTCCGTGGGCTGGGCGCTCGGCATCGGCCGCACCATGCTGGCGATGGAGGCCGAGGGCCAGGAGATCGAGACCGGCGCCGACTGCGACGTCTACGGCGTGGCCCTGGGCGACGCCGCGCGCCGCGAGGTGTTCAAGCTCGTCACCGCGCTGCGCCTCGCCGACATCCCGGCGGACATGGCGTACGACGGCAAGAAGCTCAAGGGCGCCATGAAGGCCGCCGACCAGTCCGGCTCGCGCTACGCAATCGTGGTCGGCGAACGCGATCTCGCCGAAGGCGTCGCGCAGTTGAAGGACCTCACCACCGGCGACCAGACGGCCGTCCCCCTGGACGCCGTGGTCGACACCCTGAAGGAGAAGCTCCAGTGATCCGCACCCATGACGCCGGTACGCTCCGCGCGGAGCACGCCGGGAGCACCGTGACGCTCGCCGGCTGGGTCGCCCGGCGCCGCGACCACGGCGGCGTGGCGTTCGTGGACATCCGGGACGCGTCCGGCACCGTCCAGGTCGTCTTCCGCGACCTGGACGCGGTCCACGACCTGCGCGGCGAGTACTGCGTCAAGGTCACCGGCGACGTGCGCATCCGCCCCGACGGGAACGAGAACACCGAGATCCCGACCGGTGCGGTCGAGGTCCTGGTGACCGACTTCGAGGTGCTGTCGGAGGCGGCCCCGCTGCCGTTCCCGATCGAGGAGTACACGCCGGGCTCGGTCAACGAGGAGGTCCGGCTGCGCTACCGGTACCTCGACCTGCGCCGCCAGCAGATGGCCCGCAACCTGCGGCTGCGCTCGCAGGTGACGCGGATCATCCGCGAGGTGCTGGAGGAGAACGCCTTCCTCGACATCGAGACGCCGTACCTCACGCGCTCGACGCCCGAGGGCGCCCGCGACTTCGTCGTGCCGGTGCGCCTCCAGCCGGGCACCTGGTACGCGCTGCCGCAGTCGCCGCAGCTGTTCAAGCAGCTGCTGATGGTCGCGGGCATGGAGCGCTACTACCAGATCGCGCGCTGCTTCCGGGACGAGGACTTCCGCGCCGACCGGCAGCCGGAGTTCACCCAGCTCGACGTCGAGATGTCCTTCTGCGACCAGGACGACGTCATCGCGCTCACCGAGGCGCTCATCGCGCGCATCTGGCGCGAGGTGCAGGGCGTGGAGGTCGAACTGCCGCTGCCGCGCATGTCCTACGCGGACGCGATGGCCAAGTACGGCTCGGACAAGCCGGATCTGCGCTTCGGCGTCGAGATCGCGGACCTGACGAAGTACTTCGCGGGCACCGAATTCCGGGTGTTCCAGTCGGAGTTCGTGGGCGCGATCGTCATGCCGGGCGGGGCCTCGCAGACGCGCAAGGAGCTGGACGGCTGGCAGGACTGGGCGAAGGCGCGGGGCGCGCGCGGGCTGGCGTACGTCCTCGTCGACGCCGAGACCGGCGAACTGCGCGGCCCGGTGGCCAAGAACCTGTCGGAGGAGCACCTCGCGGGGCTCGTCGAGGCGGCCGGTGCGGCACCGGGCGACGCGATCTTCTTCGCCGCGGGCCGGCGTACCGCGTCGCTCGAACTCCTGGGCGCCGCCCGCCTGGAGATCGGCAAGCGCGGCGGGCTGATCGACGAGTCGGCGTGGAACCTGCTGTGGGTCGTCGACTTCCCGATGTTCGAGCCGATCGAGGACGACAAGGGCGCGTTCCAGGGGTGGCACGCGATCCACCACCCGTTCACGGCGCCCACGGCGGAGTTCCTGGACACGTTCGACAAGGACCCGGGGGCGGCGCTGTCGAACGCGTACGACCTGGTCCTGAACGGCACCGAGGTGGGCGGCGGTTCGATCCGTATCCACCGGGCGGACGTGCAGAAGCGGGCGTTCGAGGCCATCGGGCTGTCGGACGAGGAGGCGCAGTCGCAGTTCGGGTTCCTGCTGGACGCGTTCCAGTACGGCCCGCCGCCGCACGGCGGGATCGCCCTGGGCCTCGACCGGCTGGTGGCGCTGCTGGCGGGCGCGGACTCGATCCGCGACGTCATGGCGTTCCCGAAGACCGCCACCGGCGGCGACCCGCTGACCGGCGCGCCGACGCCGATCACGGCGGCCCAGCGGCGCGAGGCGGGGATCGACGCCAAGCCGAAGGACGCGGCGAAGGACGAGGTCAAGGACGCGCCCAAGGGCGAGGCGAAGAGTGAGGCGAAGGACGCGGCCCAGGCGGCCAAGTCCGAGTAGTGCTCTAGCAGATGGCCCGGTCCCCAGGTGGGGGGACCGGGCCATCTGTGTGTGACGGGGCGGTGAGGCGCGCATTCGCCGAAACGATTCTCCACAGATTTCCGCTCCGCCGCTTTTCGGGGTCGCCGGACTCCGTAGCGTTGTCCTCGTGCCCGGCGGACCGGCCGGGCGGGACCGACGGGGAGGCCACCAGCATGCCGAGCACCAAGGCCGACAAGGCGCGCAAGCAGGAGCGACGCGATCGGCAGCAGAGCAAGGACGCCGCCGAGGTGCGGGGGCCCAAGGCCGGGACCAAGGCCGGGACCAAGCGCGCCAAGACCGGCAAGGGAGCCACGAGTGCCATGGATGCCAAAGGTGCCGCGGGTGCCGAGGGTGCCGAGGAGTCCAAGCAGGTCGAAGTGCCGGTGAGGGAACGGCCCGGAGAACGGTTCGGAGACCTGTCCGGAGAACCGTTCGGCGGCACCGTCCGTCGGAAGGAGGCGCAACCGGCGTTCCGCAGACCGCTGTTCCTCCCGCGCGGCAGTCTGCGCCGCCGGGGCTGGACCGACAGCGGCATCGTGCGCTTCCTCGGCGAGCCAGACGCGCACGCCCCGAATCCCGTCGTACCGTCCGCGGCCCGCATGCGGCTGTACGACGAGGAGCGCGTGGCCGCCGTCGAGGCGACCGAGACCTGGCGCGAATGGCGCACCGCGTCGGAGCATCGGCGTGAGGCGGCCCGCATCCGGGCCGAGGAACGCGCCCAGGAACGGGCGGAGCGCATCGCGCGGACGGGCGTCTACGCCGAGTTGGCCTCCCATGTCGCGAACCGCTGACCACTGCCGACACGTTCGCCGTGCGGCGCGCCTGACGGCACGTCAATGTCCTTCCCATGCACGATCATGGGGCGGGGGACTCGGGACGGAGGACGCATGAGCACGACAGTGCACGTCAATTCGCTGCGCTGGTTCGCGGAGCAGGACGGTGGCGCCGAGTTCGTGAGATCGCACGGCGACCACCTCGACGACGACGCGATCGCCCGCGCCCAGGCATTGGCGTACCCCGACGCGATCCAGGTCGTCACCATCCTGCGGGAATCCGGCGTCGGTGCCGAGTGCTGGTTCACGCTGTCCGCGCCCGACACCGCGCAGGGGCTCCTGGACCCCGGCTCCGACACCGCGTCGCTCGGCGGGCTCGCGCTTTCGGTCGGCGGCGACCGCGAGCACATATCCGCACACGTCGCCGTCACCGGTCTGACCTGCACCGGTCCCGACGACGAGGCAATAGCCCGCGCCGCAACGGCGTTGGCGCGTGCGTTCGGTCCCCAGGTGGTCTGGGACGACGGACTCGCCGATGTCATGCTCGTCGACTCCGATACGCCCATCGAGAGCATCCGCGCCCGCTGGCGCACCCACTGACACCACGGCGCACCCATGCGCCGATCTCAGGATCCGCGCGCGTTGGCGCGCCCACTGACAGCACGGCGCACCGATGCGCCGATCACGGGGGAGAACACCATGAGCGATTCCGCCATGCCCGTCACCGCCCAGACCCTCGCCGGCGCCGTCCGCGCGGCACTCGGCACCGACCAGCGCATCGTCTCCCTGAGCCGGTTGCGGGGCGGGACCAAGAAGGGGGCGTACCGTCTCAGGCTCGCCGACGACTCGACCGCCGTCGCGTACGTCTGGGACGACGCGGAGAACCACTGGCCGGAGTCCGGGCTCGGCCACGACGACGCCGACCCCTTCGCACCCGCCACCGGCCACGCCTTGTTCGACAGCGCCCACCGCCACCTGCGCGCCGTCGACGTGCGCATTCCCGCGGTGTACCTGAGCGACGACACCCACACCTACTTCCCGGCCGACATCGCCATCGTCGAGGACATCCGCGGCCCCGGCCTCGACACGATCCTCCGCGAACGCGCCCAGCGCGCCACGCCGATCATGGACCGCCTCGCCACCGCGCTCGACCGCCTGCACGCGCAGACCTCACCGACCTTCGGCCGGCCCTCGGCGATCGCGCGCGGTCGAATCCCGCAGGCCGACTCCTGCGAACAACTGGTCCTCGACCGCGCCCGCACCGACCTGGCCGAAGCCGCCGACCGCGAGCCCGCCATCGCCGCGGCGCACGACCGCCTCGCCGCCGGCCTGGGTACGCTCCACGCCGCCGTGGCGCCCCGCACCCGCCACTCCCTGATCCACGGGGAACTGGGCCCCGACCACGTCCTCGTCGACGCACACGACGAACCGGTGCTCATCGACATCGAAGGCCTGATGTTCTTCGACGCCGAGTGGGAGCACGTCTTCCTGCGGCTCCGCTACGAGGACTACTACAGCCATTTCCGGACCCGCGGCCTCGACGACGCCCGTATGGCCTTCTACAGCCTGGCCATGCACCTGTCGCTCGTGGCCGGGCCGCTGAGACTCCTCGACGGCGATTTCCCCGACCGCGACCTGATGCGGGGGATCGTCGACCACAACCTCGGCAAGGCGCTCCGCTTCGCCGCCTGACGCGCGCAGGTGGGTAGCTCCCGAAGATCGGGGTACGCATAGGAACCGACTTCAAGGAGGACGACCATGGACAACGTCGCCGCCCTGGCGCACGAACACCTGCGGAAGGCCGCGGCCTCCGAGCACGGCCGCAGCGCGCATCTGTTCCTGCACGAGGGACCTCTGCGCCAGACCGTGATCGCCCTGACCGCGGGGTCCGCCCTGGACGAACACAACGCCCCCGTGGCGGCCAGTATCCACGTCCTGGTCGGATCGGTCCGCATCACCGCCCCACGTGGCGACATCGACGTACCGGAAGGCGCCGTGCAGGCCATCCCCCAGGAACGCCACGGCCTGACCGCCCTGGAGGACGCCGCGGTCCTCCTCACCGCGGTGACGGAGGTGGCCGACTAGCCAGGTCCTGTCACTGGGTCATGCCTCTGTGTGCTGCTCCGCATGTTGCTCTCCGTGTTGCTCTGCGACGGGCGAGTCGTGGTGGTCCGGGGGCGGGCTCTCGGCGAGAGCCTGCCGCGGCGTCGGCTTTCTGATCTGGTCCGCGAAGTACCAGCGGGAGAGGCGCACGCGCAGTTTCCGTGACGGCGTGGCGCGGCGGGACACGCCGTTGTCGTCCGTGGCGGGACCGGGTTCGAGCGGCTCGGGTTGTTCGTGGGCGGTGAGCTTGTGGCGCGCGACGGGGTCCAGCGGTTGGTGGACCGCCACGAATCCGCCGTCCGGCAGCTTCTTGATCACGCCGGTCTCGCGGCCGTGCAGGACCTTGTCGCGGTCGCGCAGTTGCAGGCCCTTGCACCAGCGCACAGTGATCACGTAGGCGACCGGCGGCGCGACGAAGAAGGCGAACCGCCCGATCCACGTGATCGTGTTGATCGACAGATGGAAGTGGGTGGCGATGATGTCGTTGCTGCCGCACACCCACAGCACGCCGTAGGCGGCGATCCAGGCCACGCCGAGCCCCGTACGGACCGGCATGTTGCGCGGCCGGTCCAACAGGTGGTGTTCGCGCTTGTCCCCGGTGATCCATGCCTCGATCCACGGATAGGCGCCCAAGACGACGAACAGGATGCCCGGCGCGATCACGGCGGGGATCAGCACGTTGAAACTGACCGTGTAGCCCCAGGCGTTCACCTCCCAGTTCGGCATGAGGCGCAGTGCGCCCTCCAGGAACCCGATGTACCAGTCGGGTTGCGAGCCGGCGCTGACCTGGCCGGGATGGTAGGGCCCGTACGACCACACCGGATTGATCTGGGCCAGCCCGCCCAGCAACGCGGTGGCACCGAAAACGATGAAGAAGAAGCCGCCCGCCTTGGCCACGTAGACCGGCAGGAACGGCTGGCCCACGACATTGCCCTCGGTCCGTCCGGGGCCGGGGAACTGGGTGTGCTTGTGGTAGAAGACGAGGACGAGGTGCACCGTCACCAGCGCGACCATGAGGGCCGGCACCAGCAGCACGTGCAGGGTGAACAGCCGTGGGATCGCGTCCTCGCCGGGGAACTCCCCGCCGAACAGGAAGAAGTGGAGATAGGTGCCGAGCAGTGGGACGGCCAGGACGACACCGGAGGCGATCCGCAGTCCGGTGCCGGACAACAGGTCGTCCGGGAGCGAGTAGCCGACGAAGCCGTTGAGCATCGCCAGCACCAGCAGGAGAAAGCCGAAGAGCCAGTTGATCTCGCGCGGCTTGCGGAACGATCCGGTGAAGAAGTGCCGGAACATGTGCACGAACAGCGCGGCGACGAAGACCAGTGCCGACCAGTGGTGGATCTGGCGGATCAGCAGACCGCCGCGCACGTCGAAGCTGATCTCCAGGGTCGAGGCGTACGCCTGCGACATGTGCACGCCCTGGAGGGGCACGTAGGAGCCGTCGTAGACGACCTCTTGTGCGCTCGGGTCGAAGAAGAACGTCAGGAACACACCCGACAGCAGCAGCGTGACGAAGCTGTAGAGCGCGATTTCCCCCAGCATGAAGGACCAGTGGTCCGGAAAGACCTTCCGGATGTACTTGCCGCCGCCGCGGTAGAGCCCCAGCCGGGCGTCCAGGGCGTCGGCGCGGCGTACGGCCTTGTTGTCGGGCACGGGGGTTCTGGCGGGATCGGTTCCGGCGCCGGCTCCGGCTCCGATCGCGGGTTGCGGGTCTCGTGCGCTCATGCGGGATCTGCCTCCCCATCTCCCGGGGCTCGGGCGTGGCGGGGGTTACGAGTGCGCTGCGAGCAGCGGCTCGGCGCTCCGGGGGCCGTCGGCGGGCCGGTCGGGCTCGGCCTTCGTGTGCTCGGGACGCCGGGTGTTCATCAGGACGGCGACGAGGAGCGCGCCGACGGCGATGATCCCCGCGGCCCAGGACGCGGCGGTCGCGAAGCCTTCCGCCGCCGCCTGCCTGGCGACGGCCGGGCTCGGGCCCTGCGCGGCATGCGAGGCCAGGTAGTCCGCGGTCGCGCTGGTGGCCAGGGTGTTGAGCAGCGCGGTGCCGATCGAGCCGCCGATCTGCTGCGCGGTGTTGACGCTGGCCGAAGCGACACCGGCGTCTTCCTCGCGGACACCGTAGGTGGCGTAGTTGAGCGCGGTCGGCATGACCATGCCGGCCCCGAAGCCGATCAGGATCTGCGTGACCAGCACGCCGCCGGCGTACCCGGTTTCGGGCTCGACGGTGCTCATCCACACCATGCCGACCGCGCCGAGCAGCATGCCGGGCACGATCAGAGCCCGCGGCGGGACCTTCGGCAGCAGCCGGGTGGTGAGCCCGCCGGCCGACAGCAGGACCGCGGCGGCCATCGGGAGGAAGGCCACGCCCGTCTTGACCGGCGAGTACTCCTTGACGACCTGGAGGTAGTAGGTCATGAAGAGGAACGCCCCGAACATGCCGACGACCGCGAGCCCGACCCCCAGGTAGGCACCCCCGCGGGTGCGGTTCGTGATCACCCGCAGGGGCAGCAGCGGCTGTGCCACCCGCTTCTCGACGAAGGCGAACGCGGTGAGCAGGACCGCACCGGCGGCCAGCAGGCCGACGACCTCGGCCGAACCCCAGCCCTCGGACTCGGCCTGCGTGGTGCCGTAGACGATCGCGACCAGGCCGCCGGTCACCAGCAGCACGCCGGGGACGTCGAACCGGGCCTTGCCCGGGCGGCGCGACTCCGTCAGCAGCGTGTACCCGCCGACCGCCGCGACCAGGGCGATCGGGATGTTGATGTAGAGGCACCAGCGCCAGTCCAGGTACTCGGTCAGCGCCCCGCCGGCCAGCAGGCCGATCGCGCCGCCGGTCCCGGCGATGGCACCGAAGATCCCGAACGCCTTGGCGCGGTCCTTGGGTTCGGTGAACATCACGGTGATCAGCGACAGCACGGACGGCCCCAGCAGCGCGCCGAACGCGCCCTGCAGGGCACGTGCGATCAGCAGCATCTCGAAGTTGCCGGCCGCCCCGCCGAGCGCCGAGGCGCCCGCGAATCCGAGCAGCGCGATCAGGAAGGTCCGTTTGCGCCCGGTGTAGTCGGCGATCCGCCCGCCGAGCAGCAGCAGGCTCCCGAACGCCAGCATGTACGCGGTGATGACCCACTGCCGGTCCCCGTCGGAAATGCCCAGGTCCCGTTGGAGCGACGGCAGCGCGATGTTCACCACCGTGCCGTCGAGAATGATCATGAGCTGGGCCAGTCCGATGAAGAACAGCGTGACCCAGCGGCGCGAAGTGACCGCCGGGCCCTGCACCGTTGCGGTTGCCATGCCCTCGTCCTCACTGATGTGCGGCACATCGCGCGAATCGTTCGCGCGATGTCCTGACACACCCGAGACGGGGAGAACCGGCGCCCTGTGACACGGACGTGTTGTGACCTACGCCACTGGGCCGCTGGTGACTTGCTGTTCCCCTGTCCTGGCCCCTGCGGTCAGGCGACCGCCGAGCCGTACACGTGGTCGACCTTCATGGTCATCAGCACCCGGCGGTCGGACACCATGACCGACCGGTACTCGGCCCAGTCGGGGTGCTCGCCGGCGGCGCGGCGGTAGTAGTCGACCAGGGCCTCGACCTCCGGCCCCTGCGGGTCGGTGCCGGGGCCGGTCAGGGTCGCGGTGCCTTCGGCGGTCGCCCACTTCCAGCCGTCGGCGCTGGTGACCTCCAGCGCTGCCCTCGGGTCGCGACGCAGGTTGGCCGTCTTCGCCCGGCCTTCTGTCATGGATACGTACAGCACGCCGCTTTCCGGGTCGAAGAACGGCATGACCGGCGACAGCTGGGGGCGGCCGTCGGATTTGATGGTCGCCAGCACACCCAGCCGGCTCTCCGCGAGGAGGGTGCGGGGGTTGAACGGTTCGGTCGTCATGTCTGAGCCAAGTCGTGGTCAGGGCCCGGATATTCCGGGCCGGGCGGTGGAGCGTCCCCGGCTACGGCCGGGTCTCCGAGGGCTTGCGGAACAGGTCGATCATGGCGGCGTATCCGCTGCCGCCCAGACCGTCGGCCACGGCCTGGTCGCCCAGGGCCTTGACCAGCTTGGGGTGTTCGGCGTTGACGCCGAGGAACTCGCTCTCGTGCACCAGGTGTTCCATCGCGGCCACGTGCGTGCTCAGGGACGAGTCGTCGGCCGGGAACGTGTTGTCGTCGATCTGCTGCGCGTACCCCGGCAGCCAGTCGCCCACGGTGCCGAGGCCCTTCTGGACCAGCGGGAGGAACGTCGAGGCCGGCACGCCCGCGGTACCGAGCAGGGCGGCACCGTGCAGGAAGCCGTTCAGGATGCTCCACATGAGGCTCAGCAGGGCGGCCTCGTAGAGCGACGACAGGCCCTGGTCCTCGCCGAGGTACGTCGCCGCGCCGCCGCCCAGCAGCCGCAGGGTCTCCTCGTGCGCCTCGAAGGCCGTCCGGGGCCCGCTGTAGACGATGTCGGCGGTCGGCGTGCCGATCCCGTCGGGAGCGGCCGGGATCGCACCGTCGAGGTACGCCGCCCCGTGCGCGGCGGCCCACTCCGCGGTCTCGCGGGCCCGCTGCGACGTACCCGAGGTCAGGTTCACGACGACCTTGCCCTTCAGGCCGTCGGCGACGGGGTCGAGCAGCGCCCGTACGGCGTCGTAGTCGGTCACGCAGACCACGACCAGCGGGCTTGCCGAGACCGCCGCGGCGGTCGAGTCCGCGAGCGTCGCGCCGCGGGCCACGAGCTGCTCGCCCTTGGCCGCCGTGCGGTTCCACACGGTCGTGGGACGCCCGTCGTCCAGGAAGGCCCCGGCCAGCGCCTGTCCCATGAGGCCCAGGCCGATGACCGTGACGGGGTTCCGGTCGGAGTTCGGCATCACATGCTCCTTGTGTTCGGGGTGGTTTCCGGGTGATCTTCCGGGTCTTCGCGCGGGCGGGAAGACATAGCCGGATCCTCGGCGTTCACACCGGTATGAAGGTCAAGGAGGCGCGGGGAGTGGGCATGCTGATCGGGGAGCTGAGCCGTCGGACGGGGCTCAATACGCACCAATTGCGCTACTACGAGGCGCAGGGTCTGCTGGAGCCCCGCCGCGGAACGAACGGCTACCGCGAGTACGGCGAGGACGCGATCATGGTCGTGACCCAGATCAGGAGGCTGCTCGGGGCGGGGCTGTCGACCGACGAGATCCGGTACCTGCTGCCCTGCGCGACCGGGGCGGGCCCCGACCTGGAAGCGTGCCCCGAGCTGCTGGACATGCTGCGGGCCCGGCTGCACGGCATCGACGAGCGCATGGACGCGCTTGCCGACACCCGCAGGGCGCTCAGCACGTACGTGGACGCCACCGAGCGCGCTCTGACACTGACCTGAGTCCTTCCGCACCGTGCTTCCCGGACGTCAGGAGTCGACGCGGTCCCAGCCGCGGCGCGTGGGTCGGGAGGCCAACTGCTGCGGATCGCGGGAGCGGTAGACCAGGTACGGGCGGAACAGGTACTTCACCGGCGCGCTGAACGCGTGCACGAGGCGGGTGAACGGCAGCAGGGCGAACAGCACGAACGCGAGCACGGCGTGCACGTGGAACGCCACCGGCGCCGCGGCCATCAGGTCGATGTCGGGCCGGAAGGCGAACAGCGAGCGGAACCACGGCGACACGGTCTCGCGGTAGTTGTACGTGCGCCCGAAGCCGTTCTCGATGAGCGTCGTGGCGAGTCCGGCGAGGATCGTCGTCGCGAGTGCGACGTACATCAGCTTGTCGTTGCGCGTCGTGGCCAGGAACACCGGTCCGGTGGTGCGGCGGCGCCAGATGAGCAGGCCGATGCCGACGACCGTGGCGACGCCGGCGACGAGGCCGAGCGACATCGCCATGACGTGGTACGCGTGTTCGCTCATGCCGACGGCGTCGGTCGAGCCCTGCGGCATCAGCAGGCCCAGGATGTGTCCGGCGAACACGAACAGCAGGCCGTAGTGGAACAGCGGGCTGGCGATCCGCAGCAGGCGCGACTCGTACAGCTCGGAGGAGCGCGTGGTCCAGCCGAACTTGTCGTAGCGGTAGCGCCAGTACGTCCCGGCGATGAGCAACGCGGCGCTGACGTACGGGAGTACGCCCCACAGCATGACGTCGGCGGTGGAGGTCATCGGGGCCCTCCCGTGACAGTGGTCGGGAACGGCAGGTCGACGACTCCGCCCCCGGGCGCGCCCGGCGGGCCGGCCAGGGCTGGCTGGTCCGGCTGGTCCGGCGAGCCCGGCATCGGGCCGTACGGTTCCAGCCCGACGTCCTCGCGGCCCGGTCCGCTCAGCGCGAGCGCGCGTGCCTGGGCCTCGTCGGCCGGGGTCGGCCCCGGCAGGGTGGCGCAGACCGCGTCCAGGAGCAGCGCGTACGGGGTGCCCGCCTCGGTCAGCGCGATCCGCAGGAGTTCGAGCCCGGGCCGGTGCTCGGCGAGCAGGCGACTGCCGTCCTGCGGCTCGCGGGCCGCGAACTCGAGGACCGCGGGCAGGTAGTCGGGGAGTTCGGCGGTGTCCGCCGAGCCGTCGAAGGACCATCCCGCGGCGCGGTAGCGCTCTTTCAGCCGGACCAGGGCCATGCCGCGCCTGCGCGTGTCCCCGTCCGTCCACCAGGTCAGGTGGAGGCAGCGCCGGTTCTGCTGGTCGAACGTCGCGACGTAGTGCTCGGCGAGTTCGCGCTCCGGCGTCGCCGCGGCGCGCGACGCGAAGGCCAGGGCCGCGTCCCGGGAGGCGTGTGGCGGGAGCGCGGCGAGGGCCTCGACGATCAGCGGCAGGCGGGCGCGCAGGGCGGCGTCCGGGTAGTCGAGGAGGAGCGCGGCGGCCTGGCGTACCGCGGCGGTCTCGCGGGGGCCGGGCAGGGCGGCCGGGGACGCGTCCCCGCGGCGGCGCAGACGCTTCACCGGGCCCCGCCTTCCGGACCGCGGGGAGTGCGGGGAGCCTGGGGAGCCTCGGGAGCGCCGGAACCGTCGTCGGCCGTACCCGCGTCGGTCGTACCCGCGTCGGCGCGCTCGCGAGCGCCGGCCGCACCTGCGGTGGGGAACAGGCCCTCCGGACGCCCGTTGCCGTCCCAGTTCAGCAGGTTGACGCGCGTGCGCGCGGTGTCGGCGGGAGCGTCGGCCGTCGCCCGGTCGCGCAGCACGTGGAAGTTCTCGACCGACGCCGGCGCGAGGCGTCCGGAGGCCTCGCCGAACGGCCCGGAGCCGCCCATGCCCGGCCCGTCCGCGTAGTCGAGGCTGCACCCGTGGTCGAGCACCGACTCCTCCAGCGCCGCCGCGTCGCCGACCGCCGCCGTGGGGATCACGTACCGGTCCTCGTACTTGGCGATCGCGAGGAGCCGGTACATCTCCTCGATCTCCTCCGCCGTCATGCCGACCGCCGAGGCGATCGACGGGTCGGGCGGCTCGCCGAGGTTGTCGCGGCGCATGTGCGCGCGCATCGCGGCGAGCTTGCGCAGGCTCGCCTCCACCGGCCCCGTGTCGCCGGCCGTGAACAGTTCGGCCAGGTATTCGACGGGGATCCGCAGCGACTCGATCGCGCCGAACAGGGCGCCCTGGTCCTCGCCGTCGTGCCCGGTCGCCGCCAGGGCGTCCACGACGGGGGAGAGCGGGGGGATGTACCAGACCATCGGCATCGTGCGGTACTCCGGATGCAGCGGCAGCGCGATCCGGTAGTCCTTGATGAGGCGGTGCACCGGCGACCGGCGGGCGGCCTCCATCCAGTCGAACGGGATGCCCGCGCGCTCCGCCTCGCGTCCGACCTCCGGGTCGTGCGGGTCGAGGAAGACGTCCAACTGCGCCTCGTACAACCCGTGTTCGTCGGGCGTGGCGGCGGCGGCGAGTACGGCGTCCGCGTCGTACAGCATCACCCCGAGGTAGCGCAGCCGCCCCACACACGTCTCGGAGCACACGGTCGGCAGCCCGACCTCGAGCCGCGGGTAGCACAGCGTGCACTTCTCGGCCTTGCCGGTGCGGTGGTTGAAGTACACCTTCTTGTACGGACACCCGGTCACGCACATCCGCCACCCGCGGCACTTGTCCTGGTCGACCAGCACGATGCCGTCCTCGGTCCGCTTGTACATCGCCCCCGAAGGGCAGCTCGCGACACACGACGGGTTGAGGCAGTGCTCGCAGATGCGCGGCAGGTAGAACATGTACGCCTGCTCGTACTGGAGCCGCACGTCCCGCGACACCTTCGCCAGCACGACGTCGTCGGCCCCGTGCTCCGGCATGCCGCCGAGATTGTCGTCCCAGTTCGCCGACCACGTGATGTCCAGCTGCTTGCCGCTGATGAGCGACCGCGGCGCGGCCACCGGGAAGTCGGACCCGGCGGGCGCGTCGGTGAGGTTCTTGTAGTCGTACGTCCAAGGCTCGTAGTAGTCGCCGATGTTCGGCATCACCGGATTGCTGAAGATCGTGGCGAGCTTCTTGAACCGGCCCCCGGCCTTGAGCTTGAGCCGGCCGCGCCGGTTGAGCTCCCAGCCGCCGCGCCACCGCTCCTGGTCCTCGTGGCGGCGCGGATAGCCCTGCCCCGGCCGCGTCTCGACGTTGTTGAACCAGGCGTACTCGACGCCGCCGCGGTTGGTCCACGCCTGCTTGCAGGTGACCGAGCAGGTATGGCAGCCGATGCACTTGTCGAGGTTCATGACCATGGCGATCTGGGCCATCAAGCGCATCAGTACCGCACCTCCTGGGAGCGGCGGCGGATCACGGTGACCTCGTCGCGCTGGTTGCCGGTGGGGCCGAAGTAGTTGAACGCGAAGGACAGTTGCGCGTACCCGCCGATCAGGTGCGTCGGCTTCAGCAGCAGGCGCGTGAGGGAGTTGTGGATGCCGCCGCGCCGGCCCGTCGCCTCGCTCTTGGGCACCGCGATCGTGCGCTCCTGCGCGTGGTGCATGTAGACGGTGCCGGTCGGCATGCGGTGCGAGACGACCGCGCGCGCGACCACGACCCCGTTGCGGTTGACCGCCTCGATCCAGTCGTTGTCGCGTACGCCGATCGCCGCCGCGTCCGCGACCGACATCCACACCGTCTGCCCGCCGCGCGACAGCGACAGCATGAACAGGTTGTCCTGGTACTCCGAGTGGATCGACCACTTGTTGTGCGGCGTCAAGTACCGCACGGTCACCTGCCGTTCGCCGTCCGGGCCGAGGCGTGGCTCGCCGAACAGGCGGTGCATGTCGAGCGGCGGGCGGTAGACGGGCAGGCACTCGCCGAGCTCCTGCATCCAGTCGTGGTCGAGGAAGAAGTGCTGGCGGCCGGTCAGCGTGTGCCAGGGCTTCAGGCGCTCGACGTTGACGGTGAACGCCGAGTAGCGCCGCCCGCCGGTCTCGCTGCCGGACCATTCGGGGGAGGTGATGACGGGCACCGGCGCCGCCTGGGTCTCGGCGTACGTGATGCGCTTGCCCTCGTTCTCGCGTGCGAGGTCGGCGAGTTCCCGGCCCACGCGGCGCTCCAGCGTCTGGAACCCCTGCACGGCCAGCCGGCCGTTGGTGGTGCCCGACAGCGCGAGGATCGTGTCGCAGGCCTTGACCGCGGTGTCGAGCAGCGGGCGCCCGGCGGCGACACCGTAGGAGGCCGGCGCGGCCCCGTTGCGCGCGGTGAGGTCGGCGACCTCCTCGGACACGTCGAAGGTGACGCCCTTGGTCGCCACGCCGAGCTTGTCGACGAGCGGGCCCAGCGTCGCCATCTTGGCCGCGACGGCACCGTAGTCCCGTTCCACCACGGTCAGTTGCGGCATCGTCTTGCCGGGGATCGGGACCGCGTCCCCGGTACGCCAGTCCGGCACAACGCCGCCCGGCTGCGCCACCTCCCCGGGGGTGTCGTGCAGCAGCGCGGTGGCGACCAGGTCGTGCCGTACCCCCAGGTGCGTCGCGGCAAGCTCGGAGAACCGCCGCGCGAGGGCGTGGAACGCGTCGTAGTCGCTGCGCGCCTGCCAGGGCGGCCCGACGGCGGCGGTGAACGAGTGCACGAAGGGGTGCATGTCCGTCGAGGACAGGTCGGCCTTCTCGTACCACGTCGCGGCGGGCAGGACGATGTCCGACAGCAGCGTCGTGGACGTCATCCGGAAGTCCAGTGACAGCAGCAGGTCGAGCTTCCCCTCGGGAGCCTCGTCACGCCACTTCACGTCGCGGGGCCGGGCGTGCGGCGGCGCCTCGGTCGCGCGCAGGTTGTCGTGCGTGCCCAGCAGATGCCGCAGGAAGTACTCGTCGCCCTTGGCCGACGAGCCCAGCAGATTGGCACGCCAGACGGTGAGCACGCGCGGCCAGTTCTGCGGCGCGTCGGGGTCCTCGCAGGCGAACCCGAGCCGCCCGGAGGTCAGTTCGTCGACGACGTGGTCCGCGGGCTCGCGTCCCGAGGCCATCGCCTCGTCGGCGAGGTCGAGCGGGTTGCGGTCGAAGGTCGGGTAGGAGGGCATCCAGCCGAGCCGCGCGGACTGCGCCAGGACGTCCGCCGCGGTCATCCCCGCGAAGCGGCCTTCGCCCAGCGGCGACGCCAGGACGTCCGCGCCGAAGCCGTCGTACCGCCACTGGTCGGTGTTGAGGAACCAGTACGCCGTGCCGATCATCTGCCGGGGCGGACGCCCCCAGTCGCCCGCGCCCGCGAGCGTCGCCCAGCCCGTCACCGGACGGCACTTCTCCTGACCCACGTAGTGCGCCCAGCCGCCGCCGTTGCGGCCCTGGCAGCCGGTCAGCTTCAGCAGCGCGAGGAACGCCCGGTAGATGGTCTCGGAGTGGAACCAGTGGTTCGTGCCCGCGCCCATCAGGATCATGCAGCGGCCCCGCGACTTCTCGGCCGTGTCGGCGAACTCCCGGGCGATCTTGACGGCCCGGTCCGCCGGGACCGACGTCAGCGACTCCTGCCACGCGGGCGTTCCCGGTGCCTCGGCGTCGTCGTACCCGCGCGGCCACGTCCCCGGCAGGCCGTCGCGGGCCACGCCGTACTGCGCCAGCAGCAGATCGAAGACGGTGGTGACCAGCGGCCCGCCCTCGCGCAGCCGCACGGCCGGCACACCGCGCCGTAGGACGCCGCCCGAGCCGTCCTCGGTGTCGAAGCGCGGCAGCAGCACCTCGACGCCCTCGGCGCGTTCGTCCTGATGGAACGTCAGGCGCGGTGTGACGCCGCCGAGGTCGAGGTTCCAGCGGCCCTCGGAGTCCGGGGCCCAGCGGTCGCCGAGTGTGCCGCCCGGCACGACCGGGGAGCCGGTGGCGTCGTCGACCAGGACCGTGCGCCACTCGGCGTGCGTGGCCGACGCCTGCGCGCCGCCCAGGTCGCTCGCGCGCAGGAACTTGTCGGGCACGAGCCCGCCGTCCTTCTCGCGCAGCGTCACCAGGAACGGCAGGTCGGTGTACGTGCGGATGTAGTCCGTGAAGAACGGCACCTGCCGCTCGACGAAGTACTCGCGCAGCAGCACGTGGCCCATCGCCATCGCCAGCGCGCCGTCGGTCCCGGGGTGCGGATGCAGCCACTCGTCGGCGAACTTGGCGTTGTCCGCGTAGTCCGGCGCGACCACCACGACCTTCTGGCCCCGGTAGCGCGCCTCCGCCATCCAGTGCGCGTCCGGTGTGCGCGTGACCGGCACGTTGGAGCCCCACATGATCAGGTACGCGGCGTCCCACCAGTCGCCCGACTCCGGAACGTCCGTCTGGTCGCCGAACACCTGCGGCGACGCCACGGGCAGGTCGGCGTACCAGTCGTAGAACGACAGCATGGGGGCGCCGATCAGGCCCATGAAACGGGCCCCGGCCGCATGCGACACCATCGACATGGCCGGGATCGGCGAGAAGCCCGCCACCCGGTCCGGGCCCTGCGTCCTGATCGTGTGCACGTGCGCGGCGGCCGCGATCTCGACCGCCTCGTCCCACGTGACGCGCACCAACCCGCCCTTGCCGCGCGCCTGTTGGTAGCGGCGGCGGCGCTCCGGGTCGCCGACGACGTCGGCCCACGCGGCCACCGGGTCCCCGAGCCGGCCCTTCGCCTCGCGGTACATCTCGACCAGCACCCCGCGTGCGTACGGGTAGCGCACGCGCGTGGGGGAGTAGGTGTACCAGGAGAACGCGGCCCCGCGCGGGCAGCCGCGCGGTTCGTACTCGGGGCGGTCCGGGCCGACCGACGGATAGTCGGTGCCCTGGGTCTCCCACGTGATGATGCCGTCCTTGACGTACACCTTCCAGCGGCAGGAGCCCGTGCAGTTGACCCCGTGCGTCGAGTTCACGACCTTGTCGTGGCTCCAGCGGTCGCGGTAGAAGACGTCGCCCTCGCGGCCCCCGGTCTTGTAGACGGCACGAAGGTCGTCGGAGACCTCGGAACGGGTCAGGAAGCGCCCGGCCTTGAGGAGTACCTCGACGGCGGGACCGTCCAGTCCGGCCGCCCGGTCGCCGCCCTCACCGTCCGGCACGCCGGCCTCCTTCGCTGGGCACAAGTCTGTCCCGCCAAATTAGGGCAAACCTCGCTAATCGTGGCGCTGTCTCCTCCGCCCCGCGTGTCGTCCGATCAGGGCGGCGGCCGCGGCGTCACCCGGGGCGGTGAACCGCGAGGGAGAACCCCCTGCGGAGGCCCGCGGGATCTGACAGCGTGGGAGCGGAAGCACGTGCTCCGCGCCCACGCAGGGAGGCAGACGAGATGGTGTTCGGCTGGATCCGCCGTCTCAGGCAGACACCCGCCGCACCGGGGGCCGACCAGCCGCCGGCGCGGCCCGCGACGGTTCGGACCGGCACCGGTTCGGCGGTGAGCCTCGACAAGATCGAGCGCACCGCTCCGGGCCTGGTCAGCCTCTACAAGGCGGCGGGGGTGAGCCTCGACAAGCACCGGCTGTCCGGGGTCCGGGCCGCGGTCTACCTGGTGCTCGACCGCTCCGGCAGCATGTCCGGGTTCTACCGCGACGGGAGCGTGCAGGCGCTGGCCGAGCGGGTGCTCGCGGCCGCGGCGCACTTCGACGACGACGGTGTGGTGCCGGTGGTCTTCTTCGACACCAAGGCGTACCAGGTCGAGGAGATCTCCCTCTCCGACTACCAGGGCCGCATCGCCGAACTGCACGCCAAGCTCGGGCGCATGGGGACGACGAACTACGTGGCCGCGATGGACGCCGTCGTCCGCCACTACAAGGAGTGCGGCGCGACCGACCCGGCGTACGTCGTCTTCCAGACGGACGGGTCGCCGGACAGCCCCAAGGCCGCGGAGAAGGCGATCTGCAAGGCGGCGAAGCTGCCGATCTTCTGGCAGTTCGTGGGCTTCGGCCGCGACAAGTTCCAGTTCCTGCACCGGCTCGACGACCTGCCCGCCCCGCAGTTCCGGGTGGTCGACAACGCCGGCTTCTTCGAGGCCGGGGCAGACCCCAAGCGCATGAGCAACGAGAAGCTCTACGACCAGCTCATGATCGAATTCCCGGAGTGGCTGCAGTCCGCCCGGGCCGCGGGCGTGCTGCGCTGACCCCTTGCCCGATCTCCCGTGCCCGGTCTCCCGTGCCCGGTCTCCCGTGCCCGATCTCCCGTGCCCGGTCTCCCGTGCCTGGTCTCCCGTGCCTGGTCTCCCGTGCCTGGTCTCGCGTGCCCGATCTCGCGGGGCCTGCGCGAACCGCCCGGTTGTCGGTGCCTGCGGCTAGGGTCGTAGGCGTGGAACCCGATCTGTTCATCGCCGCCGCCGAGGAGCGCCAGAGCAAGGACCCCGCACTCGCCCCGCTCGCGGTCCGCATGCGGCCGCGGGACCTGGACGAGGTGCTCGGCCAGCAGCACCTGCTCGGCGAGGGTTCCCCGCTGCGCCGCCTCGTGCGCGCCGACAACGGCGTCACCGCGCCGTCCTCGGTGCTCTTGTGGGGGCCGCCCGGAACCGGGAAGACGACCCTCGCGTACGTCGTCAGCCGCGCCACCAAGCGCCGCTTCGTCGAACTGTCCGCGATCACCGCGGGCGTCAAGGAGGTCCGCACCGTCATCGAGGCCGCCCGCCGCGAGTCCGGCGCGCACGGCCGGGAGACGCTGCTGTTCCTCGACGAGATCCACCGGTTCTCCAAGGCCCAGCAGGACTCCCTGCTGCCGGCCGTCGAGAACCGGTGGGTGACGCTCATCGCGGCGACCACCGAGAACCCGTACTTCTCGATCATCAGCCCGCTGCTCTCCCGGTCGCTGCTGCTGACCCTCGAGTCGCTGACCGAGGACGACATCCGCGCCCTGGTCCGCCGGGCGCTCACCGACGAGCGCGGCCTCGGCGGCGCCGTGCAGCTGGACCCGGACGCCGAGGACCACCTGGTGCGCATCGCGGGGGGCGACGCGCGGCGCGTCCTGACCGCGCTGGAGGCCGGTGCCGGGTCGGCGATGGACCGCGGCGAGAAGTCGGTCGCGCTCGCGACCCTGGAGGCGGCCGTCGACCGCGCCGCGGTGCGCTACGACCGCGACGGCGACCAGCACTACGACGTGGCGAGCGCCCTCATCAAGTCCATCCGGGGGTCGGACGTCGACGCCACCCTGCACTACCTGGCCCGCATGATCGACGCGGGGGAGGACCCGCGCTTCATCGCCCGGCGCCTGATGATCTCCGCGTCCGAGGACATCGGCCTGGCCGACCCCACCGCACTCGGCACGGCTGTCGCCGCCGCCCAGGCGGTCGCGCTGATCGGGTTCCCCGAGGCCCAACTGACGCTCGCCCACGCGGCGATCGCGCTGGCCCTCGCGCCCAAGTCCAATTCGGCGACGCTGGCCATCGGCGCCGCGCTGGCCGACGTACGCGCGGGTCTCGCCGGTCCGGTGCCGCCGCACCTGCGCGACGGCCACTACAAGGGCGCCGCCAAACTCGGCCACGCGCAGGGCTACGTCTACCCGCACGACGTGCCGGGCGGCGTCGCCGAGCAGCAGTACGCGCCCGACAGCGTGCACGGCAAGCGCTACTACCACCCGACGCGCTATGGCAACGAGGCGCGGTACGCCGACATCCTCGACCGCGTGCGCGGCAAGCTCGGGCACACGGACGAGTAGCCCCAGGGCCGGGGAAGCGGGCCCGGGGAGGCAGGGCCCGGAGAACGCCGGCTAAGGGCGTTCCACCACGAACCGCACGCCGCCGTCCGTGCGCGTGAGCCATCCGGCCGTCGGGGACGGGAAGTGCGTGCCGACCACGAGCGTGCCGGTGTCCGCGTACCGCTCCACGAAGGCCCGCCGCGTCGCGGTCGCGCCCTCGACGTCCTCGTCGGCCGCGCTCGGCACCTCGGGGGCGACGAACTGCACGGGGTGGTGCACAAGGTCGCCGGTCACCACGGCGCTCTCGCCGGCGGACTCGACGACCACCGCGACCTGCCCGGGTGTGTGTCCCGGCGCGGCCTCCAGGCGTACGCCGTCCACCACTTCGTGGTCCGGTCCGACCAGGTCCACGAGCCCCGCCTCGAACACCGGCCGCAGCGTGTTGTCCAGGTCGGCGCGCCCCACCGAGTCGGAGTCGGGGGCGTTGCTCCAGAACTCCCACTCCGCGCGCGGGATGACGTAGCGGGCGTTCGGGAACGTGGGCACCCACGCTCCGTCGACCAGGTGCGTGTTCCACCCGACGTGGTCGAAGTGCAAGTGCGTGCACACCACGGCGTCGATCGTCTCGGGCGGGTAGCCGAGCCCCTTCAGGTTGGCGAGCCACGCGGTCTGGAGCGGTGGCAGCTGCGGCAGGGTCACCCGGTCGTTGCCTATGCACGTGTCGACCAGGATGCGGTGCGTGCCGGTGTCGACCAGGATCGTCTGGATCGCCATCGTGAACTTGCCGTCCGGCTGCGCGAAGTGCGGGGCGAGCCAGGGGTGCCGGTCCAGGAGCCCGGTGTCGGACGAGCGCAGGGCACCGGTCACCGAGACCGGGAACTCCATCTCGACGACCTTGCGCAGTACCGCCGAACCGACGTGCCACGTAGCCATGACCGAAAATCCTCCTACGGTGCGGACCCGGCCACCGGCTCCGGAGGCCGGTCGCCCGGCCACACCTTCTCACTCACACGACTGTTTGAACACAGTCTTGTGATCGAGCGCTTGCGCACGGTAGAAACTAGCACCGGGCGCCGTCCGTCTCCGCTCAAGGATTTCCAGGGGACGGCCGGGGGCGTACGGCGCCCGACTCACCCCCCAGCGCGCCGCGGGGGCCGCAACGGCCCTCGCGGCGCGTGCGTGTTCGCGGCGCGAGGCGGGAGTGCGTGTCGGGCGGGCATCCCGGCGTGTGTATATCAGAAGCCGCGGGTGCGCTTCGCCGCCGCGCGCTTCTCGCGGCCGCCGCGCTGCGGGGCCGGAAGCACGAACCGCGCGACCTCGCTCCCCAGGTTCACGCCCACGGCCAGCGCGAGCGCCAGCCCGGCCGCGTTGACCAGGCCCGCCCAGCCCCGGTCGGTGTGCCCGAGCGCGAGTCCCAGCATGCCCTGGTACATCGCACTGCCCGGGAGCAGCGGGCCGATCGCCGGAATCACGTACGGCAGCGCGGACGTCCGGCCCGCGCGGGCGAGGAGTTGGCCGAGGAGCCCGACCACGCCGGTGGCCACGACCGTCGCGAGGATCGGCGCCGCGCCGGCGATGCGGAGCACCTCGAAGATGGACCAGCTCACCGCGCCGCCGGCCGCCGCGATCGGCAGCACGTGGTTGCGGACCTGCACCAGGACCGCGAACGTGAGCGACAGCCCGGCCGCCGCCAGGAGTTGCACGGGCGGGTTCGACTTGGGGAAGAAGGACCCCTCGACGTCGATGTCGACGCCGAGCTGGTCGCCGACGTACAGCATTATCGCGATGCCGCAGATGATGCCGATGATGAGGTAGAAGACCTCCAGCAGACGCGCGGAGGCCGTGATGTAGAAGCCGGTGAGGCCGTCCTGCACCGCCGCGACCAGTGCCCGCCCGGGCAGCAGGGCGAACAGGCCGCCGGTGACGACGGCGTACGGCTGCACGCCGATGTCCGCCTTGATCAGCCCCACCGCGATCGCCGCGGCCGGCATCGCGGCCAGCACGAACTGGTAGAACTCCGGCACTCCGCGCTTCGCGAGCCCGGTGGCCAGGCGGTCGCCGACGACGGCGGCGAAGAACGCCGCGCAGGCCACGACCGGCCCGCCGCCGACCAGCACGCTCGCGGTCGCGGCGACCAGTCCGGTGGCGACCAGGACCAGCCAGTACGGGTACGGGTGCCGGTTGCGCCGGATCTCGACGAGCCGGTGGTACGCGTCCTCCAGCGACACCTCGCCGGTGGTGATGTCCTCGACGAGCCGGTGTGCCGCGTCGAGGCGCGTGTAGTCGGTCGCGCGGCGGCGCACCACGCGCTCGCTGGTGACCGGGGCGTCCACCAGGGACGGCTGGTAGGACAGCGTGATGACGGTGAACGTGACGTTGGGCGTGCAGCGTTCCAGGCCGTAGGCGTCGGTGACGCCGAGCATCGCGGCCTCGACGTCCTCGCCCGCCTCGCCGCTCGCCAGCAGCAGTTCGCCGGTGCGCAGCGCGAGGTCGAGGACGCGGGGGACCGAGACGCCCGGCTCGTTCTTCTCCGGGGCGTCGGTGCCGAGCGTCGAGCTGAACCGCAGCCGGGTGCGCAGCCGGTCCTGCCACGGAAGGGTGGACAGCGGCGGCGGGTGCCAAGGGAGCCGTGCCCCGGACCGCCGGGCGGTCGGCGGGGTCGGCGGACCGTCCTCCGCGGGTGCGGCCGACGTGCTCCGGGGGTCGCGGGGATCCTCCGTGCCGCCGGCGGTGTCGGGTCGCCCGGCGCGATCGAACACCGCGTCCGTCCTTCCTGCTGATCGGTCGTGCTCCCCCACAGTGCCTCATGGAGGAGCCATCTCCTCAATCGGAAGATGACGGCACGCCGGAGGTCAATCTCGCAGCAAGAATGCAGAAGCGGTCAAAAGCGGTCAACTTGGCTCGGTGGAGCGGCGAATGCGGCCAGGTGGGGCCCGCCTCGGCCGGCGCTGAACGGCGGGGCGCCTACGCGCAGTCCGACTCGGCCGAACGCGGTCCCTGGAACAGCGCCCGCAGCGCGTCCCCGAGGGCGGCGGCGTCGCCGACCGGAGCGTCGAACTCGAACCGCACGTCGCGCGTACGCGTCGGCCCGCTGCACCGCAGCCGCAGCCCGAACCGGTCGAGCGCCACGGGCGCCACGCGCTCGCCCTCGTCGCTCGCGCCCGTCATCCGGCAGAGGTGTTCGAGTTCGCCGCTGTGCGACGCGTCCAGGTGCTGGAGCAGTTCGGTCTCGTGCTCCGCGAGCGGGTCGGGTGCGGCCTCCTCGTACTCGTCGGGCTCGACGTGCTCGGCACCCCACAGGTCGTCGACCAGGACCTCGCCGGGCTCCAGGCGCACGACCGCGCCGGAGCGCGTGCCGTCGAACGCCAGCAGCGCCGGGTCGCGCGTCGCGGCGGCCAGGCGTCCCCGGGCGCGGGCGAGTTCGGCGCCGGTGGGGGCGCTCAGCCATCCCGCGATCCAGCAGTGCGCGCGCACCCGGTGCGGTACGGCGACGGGCGCCACGTCGACCACGTGCAGGACGGCGGCGATCTCGTCGCGGGCGGTCAGCACCGCGGCGCCGACCTCGGGCGGGAGCAGGAGCAGGACCGAGCCGTCGGGCTCGACGCTGCGGGCGGCCGGAACAACCTGTTCCTCGCCGATGTTTCCGGGGAGTTCGACGACCGCGGAGGCGGCGTACGCGGCGAGCGTGCGGGCCCGGGACGCGGCGTCCGGGTGGGTGCCGCGGGGTACGGTCCGCGCGGCGCAGTCCTCGGTGGCGGAGGCGGGGGTGTCGGCGGTCGTGTCGGCGGCGTCGGTGGCCCGGGGCATGTGTCCTCCAGCTGTCGTGTGCCGATCGTGCACCCCGGACTTCCCCTCGAGGCATCGTCGACGTTAAGGTTAGGCTTACCTAAGAAGGCCGCGGCTGGCAAGTACCCACCGATTCGGAGGACCCGTTGAACCAGGCCCGCCCCAAGGTCAAGCGCAGCCGAGCGCTCGGCGTCGCGCTGACCCCGAAAGCCCAGCGCTACCTGGAGAACCGCCCGTACCCTCCGGGGGAGCACGGCCGCGGCCGGAAGCAGGCGTCGGACTACAAGGTGCGTCTGCTGGAGAAGCAGAAGCTGCGCGCGCAGTACGACATCAACGAGACGCAGATGCGCGCCGCGTTCGACACCGCGCACAAGAACCAGGGCAAGACCGGCGACGAGATGGTCATCTCCCTCGAACGCCGCCTCGACGCCTTCGTGCTGCGCGCCGGGTTCGCCCGCACCATCTACCAGGCCCGCCAGATGGTCAGCCACGGCCACTTCGAGGTCAACGGCGGCAAGGTCGACCGCCCCAGCTACAAGCTGCGCCCCGAGGACGTCGTCGGCGTGCGCGAACGCAGCCGCGAGAAGCCGCTGTTCCAGGTCGTGCGGGCGGGCGGCTTCGCCGCCGACAACACGCCGAAGTACATCGAGGTCAACCTGCCGGCGCTGGTCGCCCGGCTCGACCGGCTGCCGCAGCGCCGGGAGATCCCGGTGATCTGCGACGAGCAGCTCGTGGTCGAGTACTACTCGCGCTGACCCCGCTTCCCGCGATCCGCACGGCCCGCGCTTCCCGGCCACGCGACCCCTCGCCGCACGCGCACGCAGGACCGACAAAAACGCAGGACCAAATAAAGAGGGCCCCGCTCCGGATCGGAGCGGGGCCCTCTCGTTCCCCCGCGACTGCGGGGCAACCCTCACGCCTACCAACGAGCCGCCGTCCCGGAGGTCACGCCCGCGCGGGAGCCGATGACCGGCGAACACCGGGGAACGAGCCGCCGCGCGCGAGGTCACGCCCGGTCCGTGCGCTGCACCCCGCCCGGCCGGTAGTGTCAGGCGACCATCCCGCTACGGCGCGGTAGGGTCGGGGCTTCCGGGGTCGCCCGAGCGGCTGTGTCCCAGGTGACGCCCTCTCAGCTTGTCGTCCGCCGTTGTCTTTCGGCCATTGAAGGAGCGCATCAAGGTGTCGGGTGGCGAAGTCGCGCTGATGATCATCGCGACGTTCTGGGCGATTCTCGTCGCCTTCCTCGCGCTGGTGCTGGTGAAGCTGGTCAAGGTGCTCAAGGAGGCCACTCGCCTGGTCTCCGACATCGCCGACCGCACACCGCCCCTGCTGGATGAGATGACCGACGCCGTCCGCGCGACCAACGCGCAACTGGCCCGCGTCGACCACATCGCCGGGAACGTCCAGACGATGTCGACGAACGCGACCGCGTTGTCCTCGACCGTGGCCGCCACGCTGGGCGGCCCGCTGGTCAAGACCGCGGCGTTCTCGTACGGCGTACGCCGCGCACTGTCCGCCCAGCAGCGCGCCGAACTCGCCAAGCGCGTGCGCTCCACCGCCAGGGCGGAGCGCATCGCCCGCCAGCGCGCCGCGCGCGGGAGGTCATGACATGGCACGGCTGTTCTGGATGGCCGTCGGCGCGGGTGCGGGCATGTGGGCCGCGCGCAAGGTGAAGGACAAGGCGGCCAAGTACACCCCTGAGGGTGTCGCCGACAACGTCACCGGAATCGGCGACGCCATCCGCTACTTCGCCGACGAGGTCCGGGCCGGCATGGCCGAGCGGGAGGCCGAGCTCTACCGCGCGATCGGCGCCGACGTGACGGCCGCCGCGGCGCCGCCCGTCCTGCCCGGACCCCACGTGCTGCCCGGCCGCCACGAGGTCCGGGCGCTGCCCGCGGCCCGCGCGCCGTACCGTGGACAGGACCCGTACGGCCGGGACGTCTACGACCCCTACGACTACGACGAACCCGCGTACGAAGCACAGGACAGGTACGACAACCAACAGGGGTTCCGCCTCGGTCTCACCCGTGGCCCAGCCCCCGCACCGACACCGCGCGAACAACGCCGCGGTCGCGCCAGGTACGACCGGAAGGACCGACGCTGATGGATTCCGCAGAGATCCGTAGCCGCTGGCTGCGCTTCTTCGAGGAGCGCGGACATACCGTCGTGCCGTCCGCGTCGCTGGTCGCCGACGACCCGACGCTGCTCCTGGTGAACGCCGGAATGGTGCCGTTCAAGCCGTACTTCCTCGGCGAGGTCAAGCCGCCGTACCCGCGCGCGACCAGCGTCCAGAAGTGCGTGCGCACCCTCGACATCGACGAGGTCGGCAAGACCACCCGCCACGGGTCGTTCTTCCAGATGTGCGGCAACTTCTCGTTCGGCGACTACTTCAAGGAGCGGGCGATCACGCTCGCCTGGGAGCTGCTGACATCCCCGGTCGCCGACGGCGGCTACGGCCTCGAGCCCGAGAAGCTCTGGATCACCGTCTACCTCGACGACGACGAGGCCGAGTCGATCTGGCGCGACAAGATCGGCGTGCCCGCGGAGCGCATCCAGCGCCTCGGCAAGAAGGACAACTTCTGGTCGATGGGCGTGCCCGGCCCGTGCGGACCGTGCTCGGAGATCAACTACGACCGCGGCCCCCAGTACGGCGAGGAGGGCGGCCCCGCCGTCAACGGCGAGCGCTACCTGGAGATCTGGAACCTGGTCTTCATGCAGTACATCCGCGGTGCGGGCATCGGCAAGGACGACTTCGAGATCCTCGGCGACCTGCCCGCGAAGAGCGTCGACACCGGCCTCGGCCTCGAACGCCTCGCGTGCATCCTCCAGGGCGTCGACAACCTGTACGAGATCGACACGTCGCGCATGATCCTGGACCGCGCCGCCGAGCTGACCGGCCACCGCTACGGCGGCGACCTCCGGTCGGACATCTCGCTGCGCGTCATCGCCGACCACGTCCGCACCGCCGTCATGCTCATCGGCGACGGCGTGGTGCCCGGCAACGAGGGCCGCGGGTACGTGCTGCGCCGCATGATGCGCCGCGCGATCCGCAACATGCGCCTGCTGGGTGCCCAGGGCCCCACGCTCAGCGAGCTGGTCGCCACGACCATCGACGCGATGGGCCCGCAGTACCCCGAACTGGTCGCCGACGCCAAGCGCATCGACTCGATCGCGGTCGCCGAGGAGGCCCGCTTCCTCGACAAGATCGTCACCGGCACCTCGATCCTCGACGGCGAGATCGGCAAGGCCAAGGCCGCCGGCGCCACGACGCTGCCCGGTACCGCGGCCTTCGCGCTGCACGACACCCACGGCTTCCCCATCGACCTCACCTTGGAGATGGCGGCCGAACAGGGCCTGGAGGTCGACGAGGACGGCTTCCGCCGCCTGATGGCCGAGCAGAAGCAGCGGGCCAAGGAAGACGCGCGGGCCAAGAAGCACGGCCACGCCGACGTGTCCGGGTACCGCGAGGTCGCGGACACCTCCGGGGCCACCGAGTTCACCGGCTACCTCCTCAACGAGGGCGAGGCGACCGTCGTCGGCCTCCTCGTCGACGGCGTGCCCGCGCCCGCCGCACACGAAGGCGACGAGGTCGAGGTCGTCCTCGACCGCACCCCCTTCTACGCCGAGGGCGGCGGCCAGCTCGCCGACACCGGGCGCATCCGCGTCGAAGGCGGCGCCGTCGTCGAGGTGCGCGACGTGCAGCAGCCGGTGCCGGGCGTCAGTGTGCACCGGGGCACTGTGCAGGTCGGCGAGGTCACCGTCGGGTCGCCCGCGTACGCGAGCATCGACCTCGACCGCCGCCGCGCCATCGCCCGCGCGCACAGCGCCACCCACCTGACCCACCAGGCGCTGCGCGACGCGCTCGGCCCGACCGCCGCACAGGCCGGCTCGGAGAACGCGCCCGGCCGCTTCCGGTTCGACTTCGGCGCGCCCGCCGCGGTCCCCGGCGGCGTCCTGACCGATGTCGAGCAGAAGATCAACGAGGTCCTGGCCCGCGACCTGGACGTCCTGGCCGAGGTCATGACCATGGACGAGGCGCGCAAGCAGGGTGCCACCGCGATGTTCGGCGAGAAGTACGGCGACGAGGTCCGCGTCGTCACGATCGGGGACTACTCCAAGGAGCTGTGCGGCGGCACGCACGTGCACAACACCGCGCAGCTCGGCCTGGTCAAGCTGCTCGGCGAGTCGTCGATCGGTGCGGGCGTGCGGCGGGTGGAGGCGCTGGTCGGCGTCGACGCGTACCGCTTCCTCGCCCGCGAGCACACGATCGTCAACCAACTCACCGATGTCGTGAAGGGCCGCCCCGAGGAACTGCCCGAGCGCGTCTCGTCGATCGTCGCCAAGCTCCGCGAGGCGGAGAAGGAGATCGACCGGATGCGCGCGGCCCAGGTGCTCCAGGCGTCCGCGAGCCTGGCCGAGCAGGCGTCCGACGTCAACGGCGTCGCGCTCGTCGCGCACCGGGTGGCCGACGGCACGTCGACCGACGACCTGCGCAAGCTCGCGCTCGACGTACGCCAGCGGCTCAGCGCCCGCCCGGCCGCCGTCGCCGTGGTCTCCGTCGTGAACAACAAGCCGATGGTGGTCGTCGCGACCAACGAGACCGCGCGCGAGCGCGGCATCAAGGCGGGCGAGCTCGTGCGCACCGCCGCCAAGACGCTCGGCGGGGGTGGTGGCGGCAAGGACGACGTGGCGCAGGGCGGCGGACAGAACCCGGCCGCCGTCGAGGACGCCCTCGCCGCGCTGGCGCGCACGGTCGCCGAACGGACGGCCTAGTTGGGGACCCGGATGGGGGGACACGGCGCGGGCCACGGCACGGCGCGGTGCCCCCGGTCCCCGGTGCCTTTGGGGAGGCACCGGTGAGGCGAGGAGTACGCATCGCCGTCGACGTCGGCGACGTCCGGGTGGGCGTCGCCGCCAGCGATCCGCACGGTCTGGTCGCGACCCCGGTCGAGACCGTCAAGGCGGGGCGCGGGGACGTGCCCCGCATCGCGGCGCTGGTGGCCGAGCGCGAGGCCGTCGAGGTGATCGTCGGTCTGCCGCGCTCGCTGTCCGGCCGGGAGGGGCCCGCCGCGGCGAAGGCGCGGGCGTTCGCGTCCCGGTTGGCCGACGCGGTTGCGCCGGTCGGCGTACGACTTGTCGACGAGCGGCTGACGACCGTGACCGCGACGCGCGATCTGCGGGCTTCGGGGGTACGGGGCAAAAAGGCCCGTACCGTCGTGGACCAGGCAGCGGCGGTCGTCATCCTGCAGAACGCGCTCGAAACGGAGAGGACTTCGGGACTCCCCCCCGGCCAGGCGGTTCCTGGTACAACCAGTCCTACTGGTGATACCAGTAGCACCGGAACCACCGAACCGTCCTCGGGCAGCGAGCCCGCCCGAGACGCATCCCTGCCCGCGGCCCACGCCCCTACCCAGGCGGAGACCACCCCAGATGAGTGACCTCGGACTGACGATGGACACGGAGCCGCGCAATCGGCGCCGGGGCAAAAACGGCGGTTCGCGCGGACGCCGCAAGGAGAAGCGCGGACGCAGCGGCTGTGCCGTCTTCATCGCCTTTGCCGTCGTGATCGGCCTTCTGTTGACCGGCGGATGGTATGCGTACGGCTTCGTGAAGGACCGTTTCGGCCCGCCGCCGGACTACTCCGGGGCCGGCGTGGAGGCCTCGGCCGTCGTGGTCGTCGTCAAGCCGGGGTGGGTCGCGTCGCAGATCGGCAACGAGCTCAAGCGCGCCAAGGTGGTCAAGAGCGTCGACGCCTTCACCAAGGCGTACACCGGGGACAAGCAGCAGCGGAACATCGAGGCCAGCGCGTACGTGCTCAAGGAGCACATGTCGGCGAAGTCGGCCTTCGAGTTCATGGTCAACCGCGCGAACCGGCAGAACATCACGCCGGGCGAGGGGTTGCGGGCGAGCAGGGTGCTCGACATCGTCGCCAAGAAACTGAGCGTTCCGCTCGCGGACGTCGAGGCCGCGGCGAAGGACCCCGCACTCGGACTGCCGGAATGGGCGGGCGGCAACATCGAGGGCTTCCTGTGGCCCGCGCAGTACGCGGCCGCGCCGGGGATGAAACCGATCGACGTGCTCAAGGACATGGTCAACACGTCCAAGAACAAGTACGCGACGATGAAACTCGAGGAAAAGGCCGCGGCGGTCGGCAAATCGCCTTACGACATACTGAAGATGGCCAGCATCATCCAGGCCGAGGTGCGCAACACCGAGGACATGACCAAAGTCTCCGAGGTCATCTACAACCGGCTGAACAAGAACATGTCGCTGGGTATGGACTCGACCGTCAACTACGTCCTCAACAAGAGCGCGTTGCAGCTCACGGCGGCGGAACTGAACACCGACAGCCCCTACAACACGCGCATAAAGAAGGGGCTCCCGCCGACGCCGATCAACAACCCGGGCGAGAAGGCGATCATCGCGGCGCTGTCGCCGACACAGGGCAAGCTGCTCTACTTCGTGACGGTCAACCCGGACACCGGCGAGACCAAGTTCTCGGACAACCAGACCCAGTTCAACAAGGACGTTAAGGAACTCGATCAGTGGCACAAGGACAACCCGGGCAGGTAGCAACGGCTGCGGGGGTCCATCGGGCCGCTGTACTCGGCTCGCCGATCGCGCATTCGCTCTCGCCGGTTCTCCACCGGGCGGCGTACGCGGCGCTCGGGCTCGCGGACTGGTCGTACGACGCGTTCGACGTCGACGAAGCCGGACTCCCGGACTTCGTCGGGGGATTGGACGCGTCGTGGGCCGGCCTCTCGCTGACGATGCCGCTCAAGCGGGCGATCCTGCCGCTGCTGGACGAGGTGTCGGAGACCGCGTCGGCGGTCGACGCCGTCAACACGGTCCTCATCGACCCCGAGGGTCGGCGCGTCGGACACAACACCGATGTGCCGGGCCTGGTCGAGGCGTTGCGCGAGCGGGGGGTCCACCGGGTCGAATCGGCGGCGGTGTTCGGCGCGGGTGCCACCGCCACCTCGGCCCTCGCCGCACTGGCGACGATCTGCGACGGCCCGGTGCGGGCGTACGTGCGAGGGGCGGTGCGCGCGCACGAGATGTTCGAGTCGGGCGAGCGCCTGGGCGTCGAGATCCTGGTCCGCCCGTGGGAGGACGCGCACAAGGGGCTCGACTTCCCGCTCGTCATCTCCACGACGCCCAAGGGCGCGACCGACCATCTCGTCGACGGCGTCGCGTCCGCCCCCGGCGTGCTGTTCGACGTCGTCTACGACCCGTGGCCCACAGCTCTGGCGGCGGCCTGGTCGAAGGCCGGCGGTCCGGTGGTCGGCGGCTTGGACCTCCTGGTCCACCAGGCGGTCCTCCAGGTCGAGTTGATGACGGGCCACCACCCGGGCCCCTTGGCCGAGATGCGCGCCGCGGGCGAGGCCGCCTTGGTGGCGCGCACCTGATCGGGACGCCTCGGCCGGGACCGACCAGGCGGCCGCTTTCCGACGCTCAGACCAGCTTCTTCTGGGCTTCGACGAGCCGCGCGAGCTGGAGTTCGAGCAACTCCTCCGAGACGGGGAGCGGGGGCGCGGTGTTCGCGTTGACAACGGTGTCGATCGACATGGCCTGGATCGCCGCGGAACCGCTGCGCACCATGACGAGCGGAATCGCGTTTTTGCGCTCGCCCTGCGCCCGGGTGAAGTCGATGCGGATGGTCGCGTCCCCGAGGGTGGCGCCGGCGCCCGCGGCGGCCGTGTAGTCGATCCTGGAGCCGTTCTTGTTGGTGCCGGAGAATTGGCTGCACTTGGGCAACGCCGCGGCGGCGTCCTTGAAGAGTTTGTCGGCCCGGCCCGGCCCGAACTGGCCGACGCCCATGTTGATTTGACCGGGGACGTCGGCCTTGGTGATGGTCACGACGGCTATCGCGTCCGGCTGCAACGACGGCTCCGGGGCGACCAGATCGAGGAGCGGCTGGCATTCGGGGTTGTCCGCCTTCTCCGGCGATGCGGGAGTGAATTCCCGGTCGTTCGCCATGATCTGCCAGCCGCGCACGGCGGTGAGGCGCGCTGCTTTGAGCTCGGCCTCGGTCAACGCAGTACGCGGCGGGCTCTTGCTGGTAGCCGGGGCGGAGGCGCCTCCCGAAGCGCCGGGGCCCGCAGGGCTTCCGGCATTTGGCGGCGCCGTCTCCTTCTTCCCCTTCGTCTGGCCCGAGTCGCATGCGGTGGTGAGTCCGAGCAGGGGCAGGGCGACCGCGACTGCGGCGAAACGGGCGTGAAGGCGCATGAAACGGCTTCCCCTTCAAGGAGGTTCGGATGCGAACTGGCGGTCCGACCTCCCAAGCTGGCCAGTCCGGCCGATCTGCGGCAAGGGGGTAGTCCGTCAAGTGCGCCGCTCATCGGATCCGGTCCGTCAGGGTGGTGTCGCGCCCGGGCCGTCCGGATGGCGCTGCCGCTCGGCCCGTCGGGTGCCCGCAGCCGCGTCGCCCCGCCGGCGTCGTGCCCGTGCACCCGCCGCGCCGGCGGCACGGGTGGGTTGTCCACAGGGGTGAGAGCGGTGGATAACTGAACGTGTCCGACCGGTGATTCACCGTAAAGTCTGTCGTGTGTTCACGAGTTCCACGCTTGTGTGTGCCGCGGTCGGCTTCGCCGCGGGGCTTGTGTTGCGGGTTCCTGTCGAGAGGCTGGTGGTGGGGATGTCCGGGGTGACGGTGGGGGTGACGGTCGGGGTGGGGGTCGGGAGACCGGCCTGGCCGAGAGTGCCGTTGGCGCCGGTGCTGGGGGTGATCACCGGGGGAGTGTTCGGGCTGCTGGCGTGGCGGCTCGGGCCCGGCCTCGACCTGCTCGCCTTCTTGCTGGTGGCGGCGGCGGGCGTGGTCCTCGCGCTCGTCGACATCCGCACGCTGCGCCTGCCCGACTCGGTGGTCGGGGTGCTGCTCCTCGCCGGTCTGACGCTGTTGGGGATGGAGGCGCTGGCGCTCGACGACTTCGAGGCGTACGCGCGGGCACTCGTCGGTTCGCTGGTGCTCGCCGCCTACCACTTCGCGGTCGCCGTGTGCCGCAAGGGATCGCTGGGCCTGGGCGACGTCAAACTGGCGGCGGTGCTCGGGCTGCATCTGAGCTGGCTGGGGTGGCACGTGCTGATCGCGGGCGCGCTCCTGTCCTTCGCGTGCGCGTGCGCCGCCGCGGTGTTCCTGCTGGCGACCCGGCGGGCACGGCTGGATACGGCTCTTCCGTTCGGGCCGTACATACTCGGCGGGGCGCTCGGCGGCGTGCTGTGCGGCGAGCAGCTGGTGGGCGCCTATGCGGCGGGCTGGTGAGGGTGGCCGGGTGACCGGGCGGGGCGCCGGAGCTGCGCGGGCGCGGGGTGGTTCACCGGGACAGGGTGCCCGGCCCGTCAGCGCGGCTCGTCCGCCCGGTCCATTCCTCGGACGCCCGCACGGAGCCCGCCCGCGGGCATGAAAGGATCGAGTCAGGCCATCCCCGTTGTCGTTGGCGGGGTTCCCCGGCACTCTCGCCGGGCCGCACTGGAGGAACACCGTTGGGCAACTTGCGCTGGCTGACCGCGGGCGAATCGCACGGGCCCGCCCTCGTCGCGACCCTGGAGGGGCTCCCCGCCGGAGTCCCCGTCACCACCGAGGCGATCGCGGACGCGCTCGCGCGGCGGCGGCTGGGTTATGGGCGTGGCGCGCGCATGAAGTTCGAGCGTGACGAGGTCACGTTCCTCGGCGGCGTGCGGCACGGCCTCAGCATGGGCAGTCCGGTCGCCGTCATGGTCGGCAACACCGAGTGGCCCAAGTGGGAGACGGTCATGTCGGCCGACCCCGTCGACGCCGATGTGCTGGCCGGGCTCGCCCGCAACGCGCCGCTGACGCGTCCCCGTCCGGGCCACGCGGACCTCGCCGGCATGCAGAAGTACGGTTTCGACGAGGCGCGTCCGATCCTGGAGCGCGCGAGCGCCCGCGAGACGGCGGCGCGCGTCGCCCTCGGCGCGGTCGCGGCCTCGTTCCTGGAGGCCGTCGCCGGCATCCGCATCGTGAGCCACGTCGTCGAGTTCGGGGCCGCGAAGGCGCCGAGCGGCGTCCTCCCGGTGCCCGACGACACCGCGCGGCTCGACGCCGACCCGGTGCGCTGCCTCGACCCCGAGGCGAGCGCGGCCATGGTCGCCGAGGTCGACGCCGCACAGAAGGCCGGCGACACCCTCGGCGGTGTCGTCGAGGTGCTGGCGTACGGGCTCCCACCGGGCCTCGGCAGCCACGTGCACTGGGACCGCCGCCTCGACGCGCGCCTCGCGGCGGCGCTGATGGGCATCCAGGCGATCAAGGGCGTCGAACTCGGCGACGGGTTCGATCTGGCCCGAGTGCGTGGTTCGCAGGCGCACGACGAGATCGTGAACACCCCGAAGGGCGCGCGGCGTACCTCCGGACGGTCGGGCGGGACCGAGGGCGGCATGTCGACGGGCGAGGTGCTGCGGGTGCGCGCCGCCATGAAGCCGATCGCGACCGTCCCGCGTGCGCTGGCGACGTTCGACGTGCGGACCGGCGAGGTGGCGCAGGCGCATCACCAGCGTTCCGACGTCGCGGCGGTCCCGGCGGCCGGCATCGTGGCCGAGGCCATGGTGGCGCTGGTGCTCGCCGATGCCGTCGTGGAGAAGTTCGGCGGCGACTCGGTGCCCGAGACGCGGCGCAACGTGGCCGCGTACCTCGACGCGCTGGAGATCAAGTAGGCCCGGTGCCGCCGGGGTGAGCGGCATCCGAGGGAAGTCCGAGGGAAGAGGGTTCCCCATGGGTGAGTCGACCGGCCGCGCATCAGCAGGCGACCCGGCGATCGGTCATGGCCCGACGGGTCACGACGCGGACCGCGCGTCCGCCGGGCCTGCGTCGACGGCCGGCGAACCGACGGCCGGCGAACCGACGGGTGGCAAACCGGTGGGCGGCGAACTGGTGAGCGCTGAACCGGTGGGCGACGGGCCCGTGGTGGTCCTGGTCGGTCCCCCCGGAGCGGGCAAGACCACGATCGGCCTGCTGCTGGCAGAGCGGTTCGGCGTCGGGTTCCGCGACACCGACGCCGACATCGAGGAGACGGCCGGCAAGCCGATCCCCGACATCTTCGTGGACGACGGCGAGCCGCACTTCCGCGCGCTCGAACACGAGGCGGTCGCCGCGGCGCTGACCGGGCACGCCGGTGTGCTCGCCCTGGGCGGCGGCGCGGTGATGGATCCGCGGACCCGCAAGCTGCTGGCGGCCCACCCCGTCGTGTTCCTCGACGTCGAACTGGCCGACGCGGTACGCCGCGTGGGCCTCGACGCCCCCCGCCCGCTGCTGGTGGGCAACCCCCGGGCGCGCTGGCGCGAGCTGATGGCGCAGCGCCGCCCGCAGTACGAAGAGGTGGCGACGGTGGTCGTGGCCACCGCCGGGCGGACCCCGCAGGAGGTCGCCGACGATCTGGCGTCCGCGCTGGCCGCCGCAACCGAGGCTGTGAAGGACCAGGAGCGATGAGCGCAACGAGTGAGCCCGTCCGCATCGGGGTGGGCGGCGACGCCGAGCCGTACGAGGTCGTGATCGGCACCGGCCTGCTGGGCGAACTGCCCGGCATCATCGGCCCCAAGGCGCGCCGCGTCGCGGTGATCCACCCCGAGGCGCTGAGCGTCGCCGGCGAGGCGGTCCGCGAGGACCTGGCGGCGCAGGGCTACGAGGCGATCGCGATCCAGGTGCCGAACGCCGAGGAGGCCAAGGACGTCCAGGTCGCGGCGTACTGCTGGTCCGTGCTCGGGCAGACCGGGTTCACCCGCTCCGACGCCGTGGTCGCGATCGGCGGCGGGGCGACGACCGACCTCGCGGGATTCGTCGCGGCCTCGTGGCTGCGCGGCGTGCGCTGGGTGGCGATCCCCACCACCCTGCTGGCGATGGTCGACGCCGCGGTGGGCGGCAAGACCGGGATCAACACCGCCGAGGGCAAGAACCTGGTCGGGGCGTTCCACCCACCGGCCGGGGTCCTCGCGGACCTGGCGACGCTGGAGACCCTGCCGGGCAACGACTACATCAGCGGCCTCGCCGAGGTGGTCAAGGCCGGGTTCATCGCCGACCCGGTGATCCTGGACCTGATCGAGGCGGACCCGGCGGGCGCCCGCGTGTACTCGGGGCCGCACACCGCCGAGCTGATCGAGCGGGCCATCCGGGTCAAGGCCGACGTGGTGACCGCCGACCTCAAGGAGTCCGGCACCCGCGAGTTCCTGAACTACGGCCACACCCTCGGGCACGCGATCGAGAAGGCCGAGCGCTACAAGTGGCGGCACGGCGCCGCGGTCAGCGTCGGCCTGGTGTACGCGGCCGAACTGGGCCGTCTCGCCGGGCGGTTGGACGATGCGACGGCGGACCGCCACAAGTCGGTCCTGGAGTCGCTGGGCCTGCCCCTGACGTACCGCGGCGACGCGTGGCCGAAGCTGCTGGAGTCGATGCGGATCGACAAGAAGTCGCGCGCGGACCGGCTGCGCTTCGTGGTGCTCGACGGCCTCGCGAAGCCCGCGATCCTGGAAGCGCCCGACCCCGCGATGCTCGCGGCGGCGTACGGAGAGGTGGCGCGCTCGTGACCGCGACCAAGGTCCTGGTCCTCAACGGCCCCAACCTGGGCCGCCTGGGGAGCCGCGAGCCGGACGTGTACGGCTCGACGTCGTACACCGGCCTGGTCGCGGCCTGCGAGAAGACCGGTGCCGAGCTGGGCTTCGAGGTCGACGTACGCGAGACCAACGACGAGGCCGAGATGATCCGCTGGATCCACCAGGCCGCGGACGACCGCACCCCGGTCGTGGTCAATCCCGGGGCGTTCACGCACTACTCGTACGCGCTGCGCGACGCCATCGCGCAGCGCACCGCGCCGCTGATCGAGGTGCACATCTCGAACCCGTACGCCCGCGAGGAGTTCCGGCACACCAGCGTCGTCGCGGCGGTGGCCAGCGGCACCATCGCGGGCTTCGGCATCAACTCCTACACCCTCGCCCTCCGCGCGCTGGCCGACCAGCTGTCGGACTGAGGCCACGCCGTACACGGGGCCGCCCCCGCCATGCCCGCAGCCACATTGGGCAGGGCAGGGGGCATCCATCCTGGGACTTCCGCTTCTGACGGGGCATCAGATATCAGGCCCTTGCCATGCGCCATGGCAAAAGCCCACAACACATCGCGCCAAGCTGGGGCGGTGACGGGGCAACTGTCGCCCGAACAGCGGATGGTGCCGGCGACGTGTCCGGCATATGTGCACACGTTGACGCGACTATGTCCGTACCCCTACCTTGCGAACGACATTGCGATGCTGTGGGGAAGCCGGTGGGAATCCGGCGCGGACGCGCCACTGTGATCGGTTTCCGTGGCCCGGGTACTCCGGGCAGCGCGGATGCCGTCAGTCAGACCCTCCACGTCGTGCCGCCACCGAACGGGCGCGTGCCCCGAAGGAGGAACTCCGTGGCTACGGCTGCTGTCCCCACCCCGTCTTCCGCCACCACCAGCGCCCCACCCATACCGGTGAGAATTCCGGTACGCGAAGTGCTGCCCTGGGCGGTCTTCATGGGCGCCCTCATGCTGTTCCTGATCTACTTCGTCGGTGCCGAGCAGGGCGCCACGGCGATCTTCTCCGGAACCGGGGTGCACGAGTTCGTGCACGACGGCCGGCACCTGCTCGCGTTCCCCTGCCACTGAGCCCGGGGGACGCACCGACATGATGCGTGGATTGTTGATCCGGGGCATGCTCGCGGGCATTGTCGCCGGACTGTTGGCGTGGGGTTTCGCGTACGTCTTCGGCGAGCCCGAAGTACGCAGCGCCATATCGTTCGAGGAGGCGAAGGCCGCCGAGGAGGCCCCGCCCGTCGAGCCCGGGCACGACGCGGGCGCGGCGGGGCACGCCGCCGCGCACGAAGAGGAGGAAGAGGTCGTCAGCCGGGACGTGCAGAGCTCGGTCGGCCTGCTGACCGGGGTGGGCGTCTACGGGATCGCGGTGGGCGGGTTGTTCGCCCTCGTGTTCGCGGTCGCGTACGGCCGGCTCGGACCGTTCGGGGCGCGGGCGACCGCGGGCCTCCTGGCCTTCGCGGGCTACGTGGCCGTGGTGCTCGTGCCGTTCCTGAAGTACCCGGCCCAGCCACCCGCGGTGGGTGATCCGGACACCATCTCCGAGCGCACGGCACAGTACTTCGGACTGATCGCGATCAGCATCCTGCTCGCGATCGGCGCGGCGTACTTGGCCCGGCAGTACGCGCCGCGGATCGGGGCTGGCAACGCGGTGCTCGCCGCGGTCGTCGGATACATTGTCGTGGTGGCGCTCATCGCCTTGGCGCTGCCGTCGCCCGAGACCGTCCCGGACGGCTTCTCGGCGACCGTGCTGTGGCGGTTCCGGGTCGCGTCGCTGGGCGTACAGGCAGTCCTGTGGGCGACGTTCGGGGTGTTGTTCGGGTACCTCGCGGCCAAGGTCGTCGAGCGGCGCCCGGTGGCGCCGTCGACCGCCTGACACGGCTTGCCACACGCACACGCGTACGCGCACGACAGGCACACGCGGCGGGGCCGGGGAGCAAATCCCCCGGCCCCGCCGCTGTGTTGTGCGTTGTGCGCCGCCCGCCGAGCCGACGCCGGAGCGGGCCGCGGTCGCCGGCCCGGTCGGCCGGCACCTCAGGCGCGGGCGAGACCGAGTGCGGTCGCCAGGGCCCCGGCCACCTCGGGACGGGCGAGGTACTCGTCGATCTCGTGCGCCCGGTCGCGCGGGTTGTCGACGCACGCCTCGGCGCTGACGCCCGACCAACGTCCGCGCAGCGGGCAGCCGATGGCGACGCCGTCGGTGGGCGCCCACCCGTTGAACCACCACGGCACACGCGTGGGGCAGTGCGGGCCTCGGGTGCGGAGCCGGTCGTGCACGGTGTCCAGGCCGAGCGGTGCCCCAAGGGTCAGCAGGCCGGTGACGTCCGGGCCCGCGTTGTCGCAGAGCAGGTCCATCGCGACGACGGTGCCGAGGCTGTGCGCGACGAGGACGATGCCGCCGGTGCGCGGGACGGTGTCGCGGACGCAGGCGAGCACGCGTTCGCGGACCGTGGCGGTGTCGAGGTACAGCGCGACGTCGCGGAACGCCTTCGCGACGACCAGCCGGTCCACCCCGGAATGCCGGGCGATCCAGTCCAGCGGTTTGCGGGTGAGGCGTACCACGCCGCCGATCCCCAACCGCTCGTCACCGGGTGCCCCGGCGCCGCCCTCGGCGGGCATGCCGGAGCGTTCGGCGGCCTGGTCGAGCATGCGGTGGTACAGGTCCCGCGCCGACGCGGACGCGGGAGCGGCGGCCGCCGCGGGGTCCTCGGCGACGGCGTCGAAGCTGGTCGCGACCGACTCCCGCGTGTTCAGGGCGTCGGCGAGCAGATCGCCGTAGTAGGGGAAGTACGCGTCGCGCGGGTCGACCGTCGCGAAGCCCAGGCGCGTGAGCCCGTTGTTGAGGCCCGCCGTCCACTCGCGCCGCATGTCCTCGGGGTCGCGGCCTTGCTGGCTGCGGCCGTGCAGGAAGACCAACTGCCGTGTGGCGCCAAAAGCTTCGGGGCGTCCCGCGACACCCGTGCGGTACGTCGTCGAGGCGGCCGGCCCGACCGTCTCCGGGGTCCTGGGCGTGGGTACGGGTGCCGCGGGCCCCACGGTCGGCGGCACCGGCCCCGCCGGCGGCGGGACCAGGACGGACGGCGTGAGGGCCGGTGCGGGGGAGGGCGCGGCGGTGCCCGGTGGTTGTGCCGCGGACGAGGAGGCTTCGGCGGTGCCGGGCGCCGCGGTCCCGGCCGGCCCGCCCGGTGGCACCACTGGAGGCGCCCCGACCGCCGGACCCAACTCGCCCAGCACTGTGCGGAATTCGGCCGGTGTGTGGTCGGTCAGGTGGCGCAGGACGGCGCTGATGCGGGCGCCTTCGTTGGCGATCCACGCGACGGCGGCGTCGCCTTGCGCCGCCGTCCAGAGACCGCCGTCGACGTTGAGCGTGCGGCCCTTGTCGTCCGTCCCGGGGACGCCCCGGTGGTGCAGGGCGACGACTTCCCATTGGTCGTTGAAGACCGGGGAGCCGGAGTTCCCCGGCTCGGTGTCGGTCTTGTAGTGCAGGAAGTCGTCGAGGCGCACCAGGAGTTCGTTCTCGCGGACGGCGATCTCCTTCAGCCGTCCGGACGGGTGGCCGATGATGTTGACCGGGTCGCCGACCACGAGCTTGCCCTCGGCGGGGTCGAGCCGGTTCCAGCCGAAGAGGTCGCCCGCGTTGCGGCCGTCGGCACCCGGTGCGAGGGCGACCAGGGCGTAGTCGAGGTGTTCGTCGGCGAGGAAGAACATGTCGGGCGTGAAGGTGAACCGCACCGTGGGCGCGGGCATGTCGTCGAGGCCGGCTTCCGCGCCGAACTCCACGAACGCTCCGAGCGTGCCTGCCGCGTCGGGGAGCACGTGGTGGTTCGTCAGCAGCAGCCGGGGGGCGACCAGGAACCCGGTCGCGGCGGGCTGCACGCGTCCGCCGAGCCGGAGCCAGATGCGGCCGACGGTCGCGGACGCGCGGACGCCGCGCGGCAGGAACGCCGCGGCCTGGAGGTCGTTGGAGTCGCCGATGATGCGCTCGTCGGTCTCCACGGCGTCGCCGCCGGGCGGGATGGCGAGCAGGATCTCGCCGGGCAGCTCGCCCGCCTGGACGAGCCGCCGGGCCCGGCGGGCCAGTCGTTCGGGCTCGTCGGGGTAGCGCATGCCCTGCGCGCGGCGCCGGGCGATGTCCTCGAGTTGGGCCTCCGCGTCCCGGTGCCGAGTCGCGGCGGCCTCCATCTGTGCGATCCGGCGTTCCTGGAGTGCGGGATCCGCCGCTCCCCCTTGGCCGAGCTCCCCGATGTGCATCGCAACCACCCCCCGGGTGTGACGACGGGTCGCGGACTGTCGGCCGGATCCCCACCCGGACTGCGCGCCCTGCAAGAAGCGTAGGGCCGTGCGAGGCCGGTGGACGGCGGGTTGGGCCGACCGGGCCCAAGGTCCACCGAACGGAGGAACAGGAGGCCGATCGAACACCCGCGGGCCTCGAACTGGCGTACGCCCGAACGGTGTCGGCAGGGGGAACCGGAGGCACCGGAGGAAACAGGGGGCAACGGGCGCAACGGGGGCGGAGGGGTGCCGCCGCACGGGACCCGTGCGACACGCCCGGTCTGACGACGTGGCTTGGCCGGTACGGGTGGGGGAGGCCGCCCCGCCGCGGCCTTGTCCTGCCGGGCCGTTCCACGGGTGCGGGGTTACGCTGAGCGCATGCCCGAGGCCCACGCCGTTCGACGTGACCGGCTGCGCGCCCGTGTGGGTGCCGCAGGAGCCGACGCCGCGTTGATCACGAATCTGATCAACGTCCGCTACCTGACCGGGTTCACCGGGTCGAACGCCGCGCTGCTGGTGTTCGCGGCGGTGGCGGACGGCGCGGAGGGCGGCTCCGGGACGGTGCTGGCGACCGACGGCCGGTACGTGACCCAGGTGGCCGAGCAGGCACCCGACGTCGAGCTGGTCGTGGAGCGCATGTGCGCGCCCGCGCTGGCCACGCGTGCGGCCGACGCCGGGGTGCGGCGGCTCGCGGTGGAGGAGCACGCGGTCACGGTCGAGATGTACCGGACGCTGGGCGAGGCGGCCAAGGGCGTGGACCGGGTGGCGCTGGGCCGTGCGGTCGAGGAGCTGCGCCGGGTGAAGGACGCCGACGAGATCGCCACGCTGCGGATCGCGTGCGAGATCGGCGACCAGGCGATCGCGGAGATGATCGAGTCCATCCTGGTGGGGCGTACCGAGCGGCACATCGCGCTGGAGCTGGAGCGCCGGATGGCGGACCACGGCGCGGACAGCCCGGCGTTCCCGACGATCGTGGCGTCCGGCCCGCACTCGGCGGTCCCGCACCACAGCCCGGGGGACCGGCGGGTGGAGGACGGCGACTTCCTGAAGATCGACTTCGGGGCGTGCTACCGGGGCTACCACGCGGACATGACGCGCACCTTCGTGATCGGCAACGAGCCGGCCGATTGGCAGGTCGAGGTCTACGACGTCGTGTTCGCGGCGCAGAAGGCGGGCCGCGAGGCGCTGGCGCCGGGGGTGGACACGGCCGCGGTGCACCGGGCCGCGAAGGACGTGATCGACGCGGCGGGGTACGGCGAGTACTTCCCGCACGGACTCGGGCACGGTGTCGGGCTGGAGATCCACGAGGACCCGCGCATGGGTCCGACGTCGAGCGGTAAGCTGGACGCTTGCATGCCGGTCACCGTCGAGCCGGGGATCTATCTCCCGGGGCGCGGCGGGGTCCGCATCGAGGACACCCTCGTGGTCCGTCCGCCCGAGGACGGCGGGCCCGAGCTACTTACCATCACGACCAAGGAGCTGCTCGTCCTGTAGTGCGCGCCCGCGTACGGCAGGTGAGGGCGGCCAGGTCCGAAGCAACGCAGGAGATCCCGCACCCGTGGCCACGACCAACGACCTGAAGAACGGTTTGGTGCTCAAGCTCGACGGTGGACAGCTCTGGTCCGTCGTGGAGTTCCAGCACGTCAAGCCGGGCAAGGGCCCCGCCTTCGTCCGTACCAAGCTCAAGAACGTGCTGTCCGGCAAGATCGTCGACAAGACGTTCAACGCGGGCATCAAGGTCGAGACGGCCAACGTGGACCGCCGGGGCATGCAGTTCTCGTACAAGGACGGCTCGGACTTCGTGTTCATGGACACGGAGACGTTCGACCAGCTGCCGGTGACCCCCGAGGTGGTCGGCGACGCGGCGAACTACCTGCTCGAGGGCTTCGAGGCGACCGTCGCGATGTACGAGGGCGCGGCGCTGTACGTCGAGCTCCCGGCGTCCGTCGAGCTGGTCATCGAGTACACCGAGCCGGGCGTGCAGGGCGACCGCTCCACCGGCGGCACCAAGCCGGCGAAGCTGGAGACGGGCCACGAGATCGCGGTCCCGCTCTTCATCACGACCGGCGAGAAGGTCAAGGTCGACACCCGTTCCGGTGACTACCTGGGCCGTGTGAACAGCTAGTGGCCGGTGCCCGTACCAAGACCCGGCGCCGCGCGCTCCAGATCCTCTTCGAGGCGGACCAGCGCGGCGGCGACCCGGCGCGGGTCCTCGCGGACTGGGTGGGGCGTTCGCACCACGACGCGGACACGCCGCCGGTGGCCGAGTACACGATGCAGTTGGTCGAGGGCGTGCAGGCGCACCGGGCGCGGATCGACGACCTGATCTCGACGTATTCGGTGGGCTGGACCATGGACCGCATGCCGACGGTCGACCGCAATGTGCTGCGGCTGGGTGTGTACGAGCTGCTGTGGCAGGACGATGTGCCGGACGCGGTGGCGATCGACGAGGCCGTGGAGCTCGCGAAGGAGTTCTCGACCGACGATTCGCCGCAGTTCGTGAACGGGTTGCTGGCGCGGTTGAAGGACCTGAAGCCGACGCTCCAGCGCTGACCGGCGCGGACAACGTCGCCGGGGGCATCGCCGAGCACGCCGTCGGGTTCACCGGACGCCCGCGGAGCCGTACGGCTCCGCGGGCGTCGGCGTTTCAGGGGGGCGAATGCGGCCACCGCGCGGGCGTTTTCCGTCATTCGGCGCCAAATTCCGTCGCCGCGCGCGGGGTGTTTTTCGACGCCCGGCCATGATTGGTCTGGACCACCGGCAAAACCCTGGTGGCAGGCCCCGGCAGGGCCTACGTTCATGACCATGGTTTCCGCCGCGGGCCCCGACGCCGCCGAGCCGTCGGCACCCGAGATCGCGCCCCTGCCCGGCATCGTGCGGATCGGCTACGGCCTGGGCTCGTTCGGCACCGGCATATTCGGCGCGGTGCCGGGCCTGCTGCTGCTCTTCTACCTCACCGACGTGCTCGGCGTGGAGCCGCTCGTGGCGGGCGTCGTCGTGTTCCTGCCCAAGGCCTGGGACGCCGTCGCCAACCCGTACGCGGGAAGCCTGTCCGACCGCACCGAGCACCGCTGGGGCCCGCGCCGCCCGTGGATGCTCGGCGGCGCGCTGACCCTCCCCTTCTTCTTCGCCGCGATGTTCGCGGGACCTCCGCTCACCGGCGGCTGGGCGGCGCTGTACGTCGGCGGCATGTACCTGCTCGCCGCGACCGCCTTCGCCGCGTTCCAGGTCCCCTACATCGCGATGCCCGCGGAGATCACCACCGACCACCACGAACGCACCCGCATCATGGCGTGGCGCGTCGCGTTCCTGTCCTTCGCGATCATGCTGTCCGGCGGGCTCGCCCCGCTGATCACCGGCCACTCCGGCGGCGACGACCCCGGCACGACGGCCGGCTACCGGCTGATGGGCATCGTCCTCGGCCTGCTGCTCATGGCCGGGATGCTCGCGGCGTTCTTCACCACCGCCCGCGCGCGCTCCGTCGTGCCGGTCACCGCGAGCGAGAGCTCGATCCTCAAGCAGCTCGCCATCGCCCGGACGAACCGTTCCTTCATGAACCTGCTCGGCATGTACGTCGTCCAGGCCATCGGCGCGGGCGCGATGCTCGCGGGCGTGCAGTACTTCTCCACCTACATCCTCGACGACTCGTCGGCCACCACCTGGCTGTTCGCGGCGCTCGTCCTGCCGTCGATCGTCGCCATGCCGCTGTGGTCGCGCGCCGCGCTCCGCTTCGGCAAGCGCAACGCCGCGTTCGCGGCCTCGTGCTGCTTCCTGGTGGCGTCGCTGCTCATGATGTCCGCGGGCCAGGTCCCGGCCGGCGTCGTGTACGCCATCACCGGCATCGCCGGTGTCGGCTACGCCGGCATGCAGATGCTGCCGATGTCGATGATCGGGGACGCGGTCGCGGTGGACGCCATGACCACCGGCCAGCGCCGCGCGGGCGTCTTCACCGGCGTGTGGACGGCGGGGGAGATGCTCGGACTCGCGCTGGGCGCCGGGGTGTTCGCCGCGATGCTCCAGGTGAGCGGGTTCGTGTCGTCCGACGCGGACCACCGCGTACCGCAGCCCGACTCGGCGCTGACCGGGGTGCTGCTGGGCTTCACGCTGCTGCCGGCGGTGCTGCTGGTGATCAGCATGCCGTTCATCCTGCGCTACGACCTGACCGAGGAGAAGCTGGCCGAACTGCGGGACCGCTACGCGGTGATCCCCGCCCAGACCGCGCGGACGCCGGAGGCGGCCCACGCCGAAGAGGACACCGTGTGACCGCGCAGAACCACCGGCCCGCCCCTGCCGCCATCCCCGGCGCCGCCCCCGCCGGGTCGGCCGAGGCGATCCTCGCCGACCTCGCCGCCCTGCGCGCCGCCGACCTCCCGGTGCACGGCGGCCGCACACTCGCGTACGTCTACGACTCCGGGCTCGGCGCGGACGCCGCCGCACTCGCCGACGCCGCCTATGCCGCCGTGACCGGGGTCAACGGACTCGACATGACCGCCTTCCCCAGTGTCGTCGCACTGGAGAACGAGGTCGTCGGCACCACCGCGCGCCTGCTGCGCGGCAGCGCCGGCCCCGTGGGCACGGTGACCTCGGGCGGCACCGAGAGCGTCCTGCTCGCCGTCCTGACCGCACGGGAACACGCCCGCGCCACCCGGGGTGTGACGGAGCCTCAGCTCGTGCTGCCGGTGACCGCGCACGCCGCCTTCCACAAGGCCGCGCACCTGTTCGGCCTGGAGACGATTGCGGTGCCGGTCGACCCGCGCACCTTCACGCCCGACCCCGCGGCGTTCGCGGCGGCGCTGGGGGAGCGGACCGCGCTGGCCGTCGCGTCGGCTCCGTCGTACGCACACGGCGTCGTCGATCCGGTGGCCGAGATCGCCGGGCTCGCCGCCGAGCGGGGCGTGCTGTGCCATGTCGACGCGTGCATCGGCGGGTGGCTGCTGCCGTACGCGCGGCGCCTGCCCGAGGCCGGTCCCATCGCCGACTTCGACCTGTCGGTGCCCGGCGTCACTTCGCTGTCGGTCGACCTGCACAAGTACGCGTACACCCCCAAGGGCGCCTCGGTCCTTCTCTTTCGCGACGCCGAACTGCGCCGCCACGGCTACTTCGCGTGCGCCGCGTGGCCGGGCTACCCGGTAGTGAACGCGACCCTCCAGGGCACCAAGTCGGCGGGGCCGCTCGCGGCCGCCTGGGCGGTGCTGCGGCACATCGGCGACGCGGGCTACGAGGACCTGGCGCGCCGTACCGTCCGCACCGCCCGGGAGCTGCGCGCCGGCGTGGACGCCGTCCCCGGCCTGCGCGTCCTCGGCGACCCGCCCGGATCACTCCTCGCGGTCGCCAGCGACGACGCGGAGCTGGACGTGTTCGTGCTCGCCGACTGCCTCCGCGCGCACGGCTGGTACGTGCAGCCGCAGCCCGGGTACGCCGGCCTCCCGCGCACCGTGCACCTCACCGTGACCGCGGCGGCGGACGGCAAGGCGCCGGAGCTGCTGGCGGCGCTCACCGCCGCCGCCGCGGAGGCGCGTACCCTCGGCCCGGCCGTCGCCGACGCGCAACTGGTCGAGGCCGCCGCCCTCGTGGATCCCGCGGCCCTCACCGCCGCGGACTCCGCCGCCCTCCTCGACCTGGCAGGCCTCGGCGCGGGCGGGGCGCTTCCCGAGCGCATGGCCCCGGTCCTGGCCCTGCTCGAACAACTCCCCACCGCGCTGGCCGAACGCCTGCTGCCCGACGTCATCGGCGGGCTCTTCCGTCCCGACATGGGATAGCGCGCGACACGCCGGGCCCGCCCGCCGCACCCCGCCGCACCAGGCCCCCACGCCGCGACCCTGCGGAACGCACGGCACAATCGTGACCATGGCCAACGATCGGCGCCGCCCCCGGCTCCAGGACATCGGGGACGAGCCCGACTACCGGTTCACCCTCGCCAACGAACGGACGTTCCTCGCGTGGATACGGACCGCGCTGTCGCTGTTGGCGGGCGGCGTCGCGGTCGTGCAGTTCCTGCCGGAACTCGGGGCGCGCAACCAGCGGCTGCTGCTCGGGTTCATCCTGATCGCCATCGCGACGGTGCTCGCGGTGTTCGCCTACCGCCGCTGGTTCCGCGTCGAGCGCGCCATGCGCCTCAGCCAGGCGCTGCCCGCCACCTCGATGCCGCTCATGCTGTCGCTGGGCGTCGCGGCGGTGATCGTCGTGAGCGTGGTCCTGATGGCGATCGGATGACGCGCCGCACGACAGCCCGGATGCCGGGCCGGGCGAAGCGCCGGGCGTCGACCAGGCCGCCGACCCCGACGACGCGCGGATGACGACCGGCGCGTCGACCCGCAACGGTCCCGTCGACCCGGGCCTGCAACCCGAGCGCACGCGCCTGGCGTGGTCGCGGACCGCGCTGGCCTTCCTCGCGAACGGCGGGCTCATGCTGCACGCGGGCCACCGCCTCGACCACTGGGGGTGGATGGTCCCCGGTGCGGTGATCATCGCGGTGTCGGTGTCCGTCTACGTGGCCAGCGCCGTGCGCTTCCGCCGTGTCGACGACGCGATCCGCCGCGGTACGCCCGTCGCGGGCACGCTACCCATCGCCTTCACGGCCGCGGCAGCCGTCCTCGTCGCCCTGCTCGCCGCCGCAGTCCTCGCCACAGCCGAGTGACCGGCAACGAGTGACAGGCACGGTGTGACAGACACCGTGTGACAGGCGCTCCGAATCACGGGCACGCCGAGGGGGTTACGCGTACCACCACCAGGCCTGGCGCAGGCCCTCGGGGATGTGGCCGCCGTCGCGGAGGGTGCGCAGGCCTTTGCGCAGGCCGGTGGTGAGGTCGTCGAGGCCCGCGGTGCCGACGGCGCCCTCCCAGGCGTTCTGGATGTCGGCGAGTTCGGTCCAGATGATGCGGACGCACTCGTGGCCGCGCGTGGTGAGCGTGATGCGGCGGGCGCGGCGGTCCTCGGGGTCGGGCTGGCGTTCGACGTAGCCCTGCCGGGCGAGGTGGGTGACGACCTCGCCGGCGGACTGCTTGGTCATGCCGAGGCGGCGGCCCAGCTCGGTGGCGGTGGTGCCGTGCTCGCCGACGAGGGTGAGGGCGAAGCCGTGGGTCGGGCGGACGTCGTCGAAGCCGGCGGCGGTCATGCGGTCGGAGAAGACCTGGCTGATGCCGCGTACGGCGCCGACGAGCAGCGTCACGAGTTCCGACCCCGGGTGGGCTCCGGCGAGCGCGTCTTGATGCACGCGGTCAGAGTACCTGTCTATATGCGGGGAAAGGGGCGCAGGGGCACACCGGTTCGCGGGACGCGACCCGGAGATGCGGAGACACGGCGAGGGGCCGACTGCTTCACCAGTCGGCCCCTCGTGTTCCCCCGTGGTGCCGGTCAGACGTGTACGGACGCCATGCCCTCACGGCGTTCGCCTGCCCGGACGAGCAGTGCCACGGAGATCGCGCACACGAACGCGATCGCACCGATGGCGAAGGACAGATGCATGCCGTCGAGGAACGAGGCGTGCGACGCCTCGGAGATCCTCGCGGCGATGTCGGGCGCGGTGCCGGGCTCGACGGGGGCGAAGCCCTGCGAGACCGGGTCCTTGAGCTTGTCGACGGCGTCGTCGGACAGCGGGCCGAGGCCCTGGTCGGCCCAGTGGCCGGGCAGCGACGAGGAGACCTTCGCGGCCATGACCGCGCCGAGGACGGCGGTGCCGAGCGCGCCGCCGACCTGCATCGCGGCCTGCTGGATCCCGGAGGCGACACCGGCGAGTTCGACCGGGGCGTTGCCGACGATGACGTCGGTCGCGGCGATCATGATCGGGCTGATGCCGAAGCCGAGCAGGGCGAAGCAGGGCCCGGTGGAGGCCGGCGAGGCGCCGGCGTCGAGCTGGGTCATCCAGAACATCGAGCCGGCGGTGACGAGCAGGCCGCCGATCATCGGCAGGCGTGGGCCGAAGCGTCCGACGAGGGCGCCGGAGACCGCCGAGCCGACGACCATCATCACGGTCAGCGGCAGCATGCGTACGCCCGCTTCGACCGGGCTCAGGCCGCCGACGCCGATCAGGTAGAAGGTGAGGAAGAACAGCGCGCCGAACATGCCGAACGCCATGAAGACCATCAGCACCACGCCGGACGAGAACGACCGGTTGCGGAACAGCTTGAGCGGCATGAGCGGTTCGGCGGCGCGGGTCTGCCAGCCGACGAAGAGGAGCAGCAGCACCACGAAGGCGGCGAGGAAGCCGAGCGTGTACGCGCTGCCCCAGCCGTGGTCGGCCGACTTGATGACGCCCCACACGAGGCAGAACATCGCGGCGGACAGCAGGGCGACGCCGGGCAGGTCGATGCGGCCGCCCGACCCCTGGACGCGGCCGCCGGGGAGGACGGCGAGGCCGACCGCGATGGCCACCGCGCCGAGCGGGGCGTTGACGAAGAAGACCGACTCCCAGCCGATGTGCTGCACGAGGAGGCCGCCGACGATCGGCCCCGCGGCGGAGGCGGCGGAGATCGCCGCGCCCCAGATGCCGATGGCCGTGTTGAGCTTGTGCGGCGGGAAGCTGGAGCGCAGCAGGCCGAGCGCGGTGGGCTGGAGCATGGCGCCGAACAGGCCCTGGAGGACGCGGAGCCCGATGAGCGCGGTGATGTTGCCCGCGACGCCGATGGCGACCGAGGTGAGGACGAAGCCGACGGCGCCGATCAGGAACACCGTGCGGTGCCCGTAGCGGTCGCCGAGCTTGCCCGCCGGGATCAGGAAGACCGCGAGCGCGAGCAGGTAGCCGTTGGTGACCCACTGGAGGTCGCCGAGCGACGCGCCGAGGTCGTCGGCTATTTCGGGGTTGGCGATGGCGACCACGGTGCCGTCGAGGGACACCATCATCACGCCGAGCGCGACGGCCAGCAGGGTGAGCCACGGGTTCCCGCGAAGTCCCTTGCCCTTGAGGCTGGTTGACGGTGCGTCGGGGGTTCGGGGCGGTCTGGCGTCCCGCTCCGGGACGGTGGTGTTCGACATCGGTCCATCCCCCAGGGGCGTGTTTCGCGGCGCGAGAATCGGGGACAGGTTATGGCACTGAGTGCCATATGGCAAAGCGCGCCATGTTGCACTGAGTGGCAGGTGGCATACTCGCCGCCAAGGACCGGAGAGGAAGCGTGATCGTGGACCAGGGCTCGGCGAGAACCACCTCGGGTACGACCTCGGGCAAGAGCTCTGGGACGACCTCGGGCACGGCACCCGGCACCGGCGCCGCCGCGGGTCTGCGCGAGCGCAAGAAGGAGCGCACCCGCGAGGCGCTCGTCGACGCGGCACTCGAACTCTTCTGGCGCAAGGGGTACGACGCCACGACCATCGACGAGATCGTCGCCGCGGTCGACGTGTCCCGGCGTACCTTCTTCCGCTACTTCCCCGGCAAGGAGGAGGTCGCGCTGGCCCGGTCCTCGGAGGTCGAGCGCTCGCTCGTCGCCGCGGTCGCGGCCCGCCCCGCCGACGAGCCGCCCGTCGTCGCGCTGCGTCGCGCGACCTCCGCGGTGATGGACGACATCGCCTGCGACCCCGAGCTCGGCTCCACCGAGGCGTGGCTGCGCACGCGCCGCCTCATCGAGGGCAATCCGACGCTGATGGCGGCGAGCCTGCGCCACGCGATGGAGACCGAGCGGCTGATGGCCGCCGAGATCGCCCGCCGCCAGGGCGTCGATCCGCAGCGCGACCTCCGCCCCGCGATCACGGTCAGCTGCTTCAACGCCGTGGTGCGCGTCGCGATGGACGAGTGGACCGAGCGCGGCGCGTTCGACCCCGAGGAGCTCGCCGCCACCGTCGACGCGGCGTGGTCCGCGATGTCCGGGCTCGTCGACACCGGCTGGCTCGCGGGCGGCTGGGAGCCGGACGCCGACGGGTAGTCCGCCCGGCTCCCGGGCTGAATCAAGCGCTTGAATCGGACGTCTGGGACGTCCCGGACCTGCGCGTTCCGCTTCCGGCCCCGGGCCGCCGGAAAACCTGCCGGAACCCGAGAATTCATCAGACTGAAAACCCCTGATTTGAGCAAGGAAACAGTAAGGTTTCCTGGGCATGTCGATCCGTGCCCTGAGACCACCAACTGGCAGTGACAGGGGTGCTCGACATGGGGTTCCGTCCAACCCTGGTGCACGCGCCGCGACAAGGCCGCCCCCGGCGGCGCAGGGAGGGGTGTCGGCCATGAACCTGCCCGAGTCCGGGGCCAAGCCCCCGACCAGCGCCGACGTCGCCCGCGTCGCGGGGGTGTCCCGCTCGACGGTGTCGTACGTGCTCAACTCCCCGCCCGGCGCCCGGGTCAGCGCCGAGACCCGGGAACGCGTCCTCAAGGCGGTGCGCGAACTCGGGTACGCGCCCAGCGCGCCCGCCCGCTCGCTGCGCTCCGGCAGCAGCGACATCGTCCTGTTCCCGCTGCCCCTCCAGCCGATGGGGCAGCTGCTGGAGCAGTTCGTGGACGAGTTCACCGAGGCGCTGCGCCGCCAGGACCTCAACCTGCTGATCCACGGCGACCGCTACGCGCGCGGCGTCGACGCGGCGCGCACCTGGGCCGCGCTGCGCCCGCTCGCGGTGCTCGCCGAGTCGAACCGGCTCACCGACGGCGGCGTCGAGGTGCTGCGCCGGGCCGGCGTCCGCGCCATCTTCGCGTGGGGCCGCGAGGAGCACCCGGGGGTGCCGACCGCGATCTTCGACAACCGGGACTCCGGGGCCCTGGCGATCCGCCACCTGATAGGCCGCGGACACAGACGCATGGCCTGCCTGGTCCCGGCAGGCCCTCTCGCGGGACTCGCGAACGAGCGCTGGGAGGGGGCGAAGTCGGCGGCGGAGGAAGCCGGTTGCTCCCTCGAACGGGTCGACGTCGGCTACGTGCGCGAGGACATCCTCGCGGTCGTGCGGGGCTGGCAGCGCCAGACCGAGCCGCCCACCGCGGTCTTCGCCGGCAACGACGACTTCGCCCTGATGATCATCTCCGCACTCCGCGAGTGCGGCTGGTCGGTGCCCGACGACATGGCCGTGGTCGGCGCCGACGACCTGCCCTTCTGCGACCTGGTGTGGCCGCGGCTCACCAGCGTCGCGATGCACACGCGCACGATGGGCAGCGGTGCGGCGGACATGGTGACGGCGCTGATGACCGGACGGCCGTACAAGCACCGGGACCACATGGTCGTGCACCCGCGCGTGGTCGTACGCGAGTCCGGCTGACCTACCCGGCTGACCTGCCCGGCCGAGCGTCCCGCGTGGCTGTCCCCCCGGCCGACCCCGCGTGGCCGCTCCTGCCGCCCCCGGCGCCCCTGCCGCGCTACGCCGTGCCGGTCAGGCGTGCCGCGGCCCGCCGGGCTGTCGCCAGGGCGTCCTCCCGCGTCGCGCCCGCCAGGCCCAGGACCACGCGGGTGCTGAGCCCCTCCAGCAGCGCGAGAAGCTCCGACGTGTCCGACGCCGCGTCGCCGAGGGCGAAGGCCCCGGCGTCGGCGCCCCGGCGCAGGATCGCCTCGAGGTCGTCGCTCCACCCCCGGTCGATCTCCTCCTGGGCGCTCCGCAGTTCGTCGTTGCCGGCGGTGCGCGCCCACAGTTCGAGCCACAGCATCCAGCGCGGGTCGCGGGCGCCGCTGGGCAGGTAGAGGCCGAGGAACAGGTCGAGCATGCGCGGCGGGCGTACACGCCGTGCGAGCAGGGCCGCACGCTCGGCGCTCAGCCGGTCCTCGCTCCAGCGCAGCGCCGCCAGCAGCAGCTGGTCCTTGCTGCCGAAGTAGTACAGGATGTGGCCCCCGCTGGTGCCGAGCCGGTCCGCGAGGCCCGCCATCGTGAGGGACGCGAGTCCGTCCTCGGCGATCGCCGCGACGGCCTCCTCCAGCATGCGGTCCTGTGCGATCCGCCCGTCCCGCCGCCGTGCCGCCACCGCTGGTCCTCCGTGTGCCGCGTCCCGCATCCGCGCCGACCCGGTGGGCCGCGCCGCTCGCCGCGACCCTACCCGTACGCCGCGGAACCTTGAACGTCGGTCAAATATGTCACGGATTTCCGAAGAACTCTTGACAGCGCCGCGACCCGTGAACGACCTTGAGTGCCGTTCAAAGTTCTTGAGCGTCATTCAAACTTCTGCCCCGGAGAGGGGAGGTCCCGGTGACCCTGCCCCGCGAACCCGCAGCGCCGTTCGCCGCCACGGCCGCACCAACGGTCACGGCCGTACCGTCGGCCACGCCCACGGACGCGGACGCCCTGTCCGCCACCGCACACCGGCCCGGCCCCCCGGCCGCCCGCGACGAGGTCTTCCAGGTCGAGACCCACGGCATCGACCCGATCCCCGACGACGAGCGGCACGGCGGCGCGAAGGACCTGTTCTGGCTGTGGTTCGGCTCGAACCTGACCTTCACGTACGTCATCAACGGCACCCTCGCCGTCGCGTTCGGCCTGTCCTTCTGGGCGGCGACGGCCGTCGTCGTCCTCGGCGGCCTGGCGTTCTTCGCGGTCAGCGCCCTCGGCCTCGCCGGGATCCGCACCGGAACCGCGACGCTCGTCATCTCCCGCGCCACCTTCGGCGTGCTGGGCAACCTGCCCGCCGGGCTGCTCAACTGGGTCGTCGGGATCGGCTACACCATCCTCAACACCGTGGTCGGCACCTTCGCTCTGGAGGCGCTGTTCGCGGAACTCGGCTGGAACGGCGGCGACTTCGGCCGTGCGCTCGCCCTCGCCGGCACCCTGGCGCTCACCTTCGTCGTGGCGATGTGGGGGCACGCGACGGTGCAGGCGGCCGAGCGGTGGATGGCGTACGTCCTCGGTGCCGGCTTCGCCCTCGTCGTGCTCTTCGTGGTGCCGGACGCCGACCCCGGGGCGGTCTCCGGCGGCGGCTTCCACGCCTGGACGCTCGCCCTCGTCGTGATGATCGCCGGGCCGGTGTCGTACCTGCCGATGCCCTCCGACTACACCCGCTACCTGCCCAGGACCACGACCCTCAAGGCCATCACCTGGAGCGGCGCGGCGGGCGGCATGCTCGCGTCCGTCGCGCTCGGCGTGGTCGGTGTCGCCGCCGCGACCCAGGCCGACATGACCGACCCGGTCGCCGGCGTCGCCGACCTCCTGCCCGGCTGGTTCCAGGCGCTGTTCCTGTTCCTGGTGGTGGGCGGCTCGGTCACCAACTCGATCCTCACCCTCTACTCGTCGAGCCTGAACCTCCAGGTGCTCGGCATCCCGTGGTCGCGGTCGCGCGGCATCCTGGTGAGCACCGCCGTCGTCGCGGCCGGCTCGCTCGCCACGCTCTTCTGGGTCGACTTCACCGAGTCGCTCACCAGCTTCCTGTCCGTGCTGCTGGTCGTCTTCGCGCCGTGGGGCGGCGTGTTCATCGCCGACACGCTCATGCGCAGGTGCCGGTACGACGCGGCGGCGCTGCACGACATGACCGGCGGCGCGTACTGGTACCACCGCGGGTTCCACCTCCCCGGCATGGCCGCCCTCGCGACCGGCGTCATGATCGCCGCACTGGCCGCCGAATCCGCGCTGTGGACCGGCCCGCTCGTCGCACCGCTCGGCGGTGACTTCACCCTCGTGGGCGCGGTCGTCGCCGGACTCCTCTACTGGGCGCTCGCCCGCCGCGAACCGCAGTTCCGCCGGGACTGAGCCGCCCGCACGACCGGTCGGCCGACGCACCCCTGTACAGCGTCGGCCGGCCCCGGCCCCGGCCCCGACGCCCGGGGGCCTCGTACGACCCGCGCGTCACCCGCACCACCCGCACCACCCCCGTTGGGAGTTCCCGTGAACCAGACCGCCGACCTCGTCCTGCGCGGCGCGCGCATCCACACCGTCGACCCCGACCTGCCCGAGGCCGAAGCCCTCGCGGTCGTCGGCGGCCGGATCGCCTGGATCGGACCCGACACCGGCGCGGCCGCGTGGATCGGCCCCGGCACACGCGTCGTCGAGGGCGAGGGCCGCCGCGTCCTGCCCGGCTTCGTCGACGCGCACAACCACGTGCGCCTCGGCTCCGACGCCGCGTGCGTGCAACTCGCGGGCGCGCGTACGCTCGACGCCATCCACGACCGCATCCGCGCGTGGCACGCCGAGCACCCCGACGCCGCCTGGATCGAGGGCGAGGCCTTCGACTACTCCGCGATCCCCGGCGGCCGCATGCCGCGCGCCGAGGACCTGGACCCGGCCACCGGCGACACCCCGGCCATCGTGTTCTCGTACGACGTGCACACCGCGTGGCTCAACACCGCCGCGCTGCGCCGCCTCGGCATAACCCGCGACAGCGACGTGCTCCCGTACGGCCGCGTGCACAAGGACGAGGCCACCGGCGAACCCACCGGATTCATCAAGGACTTCGCGGTACGCGGCCTCTCCCGCGACGGCCACCGCGAACTGCGCGCGCTCGGCGTGCCGTGGGCGAGCCCGGACCGCCAGTACGGCCGCCTCGTGCGCAGCCTCGACGACGCCGTCCGCTTCGGCATCACCACCGTCGTCGAACCGCAGAACTCGCTGGACGACCTCGCCCTGTTCACGCGCGCCCGGGCCGAGGGGCGGCTGCGCTCGCGCATCGTCGCCGCACTGTTCCACCCGCGCGGCACCACCGACGCCGACCTCGACGACTTCGCCGCGGCGGCACGGGAGTTCGACGACGAGCGCTTCTCCGTCGGACCGCTCAAGCTCTACATCGACGACGTGGTGGAACCGCGCACGGCGGCGCTGCTCGAGCCGTACCGGGGCTGCACCCACCACCGCGGCGACACCTTCTACCCGGCCGAGGAGTTCGCCGGGCTGCTCGCCGAACTGGACGCGCGCGGCTTCCAGTGCTTCGTGCACGCCACCGGCGACCGGGGCATCCGTACCGTCCTGGACGCCGTCGCGCACGCCCGCGACGTGAACGGCGCCCGCGACGCGCGCCACCAGGTGGTGCACGTCGAGTGCCTGGACCCCGACGACGTCGCCCGGTTCCGCGAACTCGGCGTCGTCGCCTGCATGCAGCCGCGGCACTGCGCCCCCGAGATCGCCGGGCCGGGGCAGGACTGGGCGGAGAACGTCGGCGAGGAGCGCTGGCACAAGGCGTGGCCGATGCGCAGCCTGCACGAGGCGGGCGCGGTGCTCGCGTTCTCCAGCGACTGGAACGTCGCCGAGATGGACCCCATGGTCGGCATCTACACCGCGGTGACGCGGCGGCCGCTCGGGGGCGGGGAGCCGTGGATGCCCTCCGAGACGGTCGACGTCGCGACCGCGGTGCACGGGTACACGATGGGGTCGGCGTACGCGAACTTCCTGGAGCACGAGCGCGGTTCGCTCACCGTGGGCAAGCTGGCGGACTTCGTGGTCCTGTCGCGCGACATCCTGGCCGCGGACCCGGCCGACATCCCGGACACGGTCTGTGAACTCGTCGCGGTGGGCGGCGAAATCGTGCACGGCTGACCGGGCGGAGGCGCGGGCGTCCGGCCCGCGCCGGGACGCCCGCGCGGGTCCGGCGCCGGTGCCGCTGTTCGGGTGGCGGCGTGGCGATCCGCCTCGGACACACGCCTGCAAATCCGGGCATACGCCGCGCGGGCTGAGATCCTTGGTGCTGTCCCGTCCACTTGACGTACGGAGCAGGCATTGAGCGGGTTGTCGCCGGGTTTCAAGCGGCTCCATCGCAGTGACGACTCCCGACTGCCGCCGGGGCAGTTCGTCGCGGACGGCTTCCCGGTGCTCTCGGCCGGCCCGACGCCCGTGGTCGGCCCCGAGGCCTGGCGCTTCACCGTCACCGACGCGCGCGGCGGGCAACGCGGCTGGACATGGCAGGAGTTCCAGGCGCTTCCTCAGGAGACTCCCACCGTGGACATCCACTGCGTGACCCGCTGGTCCAAGTTCGGCACCACGTGGCGGGGAGTGTCGGTGGACACGCTGCTGGCCGGCGCCGACACCGAGGCGGGCTTCGCCATGGTCGAGTCCTACGGCGGCTACACGGCGAACGTGCCGCTCGCGGACATCTCCGGCGGCCGGGCGTGGATCGTCCACGAGTACGACGGGCAGCCGCTCACCCCGGAGCACGGGGGACCGGCCAGGATGCTGATCCCGCACCTGTACTTCTGGAAGTCGGCGAAGTGGGTCCGCGGCATCCGGCTGATGGAACGCGACCAGCAGGGGTTCTGGGAGGCGCTGGGCTACCACGACTACGGCGACCCGTGGCGCGAGCAGCGCTACTGGGGGGACTGACCGTGACCGGGACGTGGTTGCGTGCGCGCCTGGTCGAGCGGATCCCGGAGACCGCCACCGCCCGCACGCTGGTGTTCTCGGTGCCGGCGTGGCCCGGGCACCTCGCCGGGCAGCACGTGGACGTGCGGCTGACGGCCGACGACGGCTACCAGGCGGTGCGCAGCTATTCGCTCTCCGCGCCCGTCGGCGACGGGGTGCGGATCTCCGTGCAACCCGTCGACGACGGGGAGGTGTCGCCGTACCTCGCGGAGGACCTGCCGGTCGGCGCCGACGTGCAGCTGCGCGGGCCGCTGGGCGGCTGGTTCGTGTGGCATCCGGAACGGCTGGACCCGGTGCTGCTGGTCGCGGGCGGTTCGGGGATCGCACCCTTGGCGGCGATGCTCCGGGCCCGCGAACAGGTGGCGAGCCCGGCGCCCTTCCGCCTGGTCTACTCGCTGCGCGACCCGGCGCAGCGGTGGTTCCGGGAGGATCTCGACGGGCTCGCGGACGGGTCGGGCGGCGTCGACATCGCGTACGCCTACACGCGCACCGCCCCGGTCGGCGACCCGCGCCCGGCGGGCCGGCTGACCGCGGCCGACCTGGACACGCCCGACTGGCGGCCCGCGGACCGGCCGCTGTGCTTCGTCTGCGGCCCCACCGGGTTCGTCGAGCACGCCGCCGACCTGCTGGTCGGGCTGGGCCACGACGCGGCGCGCATCCGCACCGAGCGCTTCGGCTGAACCCTCGGGGCGTGTCTGCCCGGGTCGCTCAGGACCCGTCGGGCAACGGGAACCGCAGGGCTCCTCCGTCGCCGAAGTCCATCCACAGCGCCCCGCCGTGCCGGGCGACCCGCAGGGCCACCTCTTGGCAGCCCGGACAGCGCGCAACCGCGGCCATCCCGGCGTCGTACACGTGGAGGGCGCCGATCGCCGAGTCCATCCCGCAGCCGGGGCAACGGCGCCGGACAGTGGTCACGTCGACGGCGAAGATCCCCGACAGCGGCCCCGCGAGGACGTTGCCGTCATGGAACGAGGGAGTGCTCACAGCCGCAACGGTCGCAGACACGACCCCCCGACACCCCAAGGCGCGCCGTCCGCCCCGCCCCCCTTCCGCCGTACGGCCGCCCCTCGTCGCCCGGCCGGCAGCCGAGCGCCCATGGCGTGAGGGCCCGCCGCGGACGATCGCGGCGGGCCCTCACGCACCTCGCGTGTTCGGTGGTTCGGTCAGTTCTTCAGGGCTTCCGCGACCGCGTCGGGCAGCGTCGTCGTCGGGCGGCCGATGAGGGTGCGCAGGTGGTCGGTCACGGTGCCGAGCGCGCCGGTGCGCGTGTGGGTCTCGGCGTCGACGAGGAGGGCGACGAGCCCGGCGGGCAGCCCGGCACCGGTGAGGACCTCGGCCAGCCGCTCGGCGGGCAGGTCGGTGTGGGCGACCTGCTTGCCGGACTGCCGGGTGACCTCGGCCGCGAGGTCGGCGAGGGTCCAGGAGGTGTCGCCGGTCAGCTCGTACGCCTGGCCCGCGTGGCCGTCCGTGGTGAGCACCACGGCGGCGGCCTCGGCGAAGTCGGCGATCGAGGCGGCGGCGATGCGGCCGTCCGCGGTCGTGCCCACGATGCCGCCGCGCTCGACCGCGCCCGGTACCCCCGCCGTGTAGTTCTCGAAGTACCAGCTGTTGCGCAGGAACGTGTACGGCAGACCGGTCGCGCGGATGCGCCGCTCGGTGTCGTTGTGGACGACGGCGAGGGCGACCGGGTTGGTGTCGGCCTCGACGATCGAGGTGTAGACGACCTGGCCGACCCCGGCCTCCTGGGCCGCGGCGACCACGTTGGTGTGCTGCCCGATGCGCAGGTCGTTGTCGGGCGCGCTCGCGGAGACGAAGAGCAGCCGGTCCGCCCCGGCGAAGGCGGGGGCCAGGGTCTCGGGGCGGTCGTAGTCGCCCTCGCGGACCTGGACGCCGCGTGCGGCGAGGTCGGCGGCGCGCTCGGGGGAGCGGACGACGACGGCGATGTCCGCGGGGGAGACGCCGCGGGCGAGCAGGTTCTCGACGGTGAGGCGGCCCAGGCGTCCGGTGGCGGCGGTGACGACGATCACGGTGGTTCTCCTTGGTGTGCGGCGGGGCGGTCGGTGCTTACGAAGACCATGGCACTAACTTTTGGAAAGTGCAACCCATCGGATAGTGCTCTCGCATCGCCAGTGCTGTGCGGGTACCTTTGACGGCATGGACACCACCAAGAGCCCCCGCGTCGCCGAGCACGCGGCAGACGGCCTCGAGGAGGTCGTGTTCGACGTGTTCGCCCGCGGCTGCCCGTCGCGGCCGACCATGGAGCACGTCACCGGCCGCTGGGGCGGCCTCGTGCTCGTCGCGCTCGCCGACGGCGACATGCGCTTCAACGCGCTGCGCCGTCGCGTCGACGGGATCAGCGAGAAGATGCTGGCGCAGGCACTGCACGCCCTGGAGCGCGACGGCCTGGTCGTGCGCGAGGTACGGCAGGCGATCCCGCCCAAGGTCGAGTACCGGCTGACCGAGTTCGGTTCGGGCGTGGTGGCACGCCTCAGCGACCTGATCGGGTTCATCGAGGGCAACATGGCCGGCGTGCTGGCCGCCCAGGAGCGCTACGACGCCGCGAAGGCCGCGGAAGCCGAGCCCGCGGGCGGCAGCCAGGCAGGCCCCGCCGTCCCGCCCGCCGCGCCGTGACGCGCCACGACGCGTCCCGCCGTCCCACCGTCCTGCCGTGAACCTGGCGGACGTCCTGGGCCGCGTGCGCGAGTTGATCGCGCTGCCCGGGAACGACTTCGGGTGGTCCGGATGGGACGACGCCGCCGAGGCGCTCCAGGAGTTCGACGCGCTGGTGGCCGACATCGAGGCCGGGGGCCGTCCGGCCGCGATGCGGCTGCTGTTCCTGCCGACCGGGGCGTTGCAGGAACTGTCGATCTCCAGCGGCTGGGGCGAGGAGTACCTCGAACTGGCGGCGCGCTTCGACGAGACCTACCCGGCCGGGTAGTTCGGGTCGTCCGACGGCGGCCGGCCCGCGCGGGCCGCAGTGGGTGCCACGCCGCCGCGGTGCTCCGCGGCTCAGCGGACGGGGCGTACCGGGGTGCGGGACCGGGGAGTTCGGGACGGGCGGAGAAACGCCCGGTAAGCGACAGTGGGGCCGAGAGGACGGTGTCCTCTCGGCCCCACTGCGTGTGACGCTGTGTCAGTTCCCGGGTCAGGCACCCGGGGTCGTGTCGACCGCACGCCGCGCCTCGGGGTTGAGGACCCCCCAGCTGATCAGCTGCTCGGTGAGCACGCTGGGCGACTGGTCGTAGATCACGGCGAGTGTGCGCAGGTCGTCCTGGCGGATCGACAGCACCTTGCCGTTGTAGTCGCCGCGCTGGCTCTGGATCGTGGCGGCGTAACGCTGGAGAGGCCCGGCCTTGTCGGACGGGACCTGCGAGAGGCGCTCGAGGTCGAGCACGAGGCGCGGCGGCGGCTCGGCGGCGCCGTTCGGCGTGCCGCCGGGCAGCAGCTCCTGGACCGGAACACCGTAGAAGTCGGCGAGCTCGGCGAGACGCTGCACCGTGACGGCGCGGTCGCCGCGCTCGTACGACCCGACGACGACGGCCTTCCAGCGCCCCTGGGACTTCTCCTCGACACCGTGCAGGGACAGCCCCTGCTGGGTTCGGATGGCGCGGAGTTTCGCCCCGAGCTGCTTGGCGTAGTCGCTGGACATCTGGCTCCCAAAAACAGGTGACTGTGACCATGAAGGCCCACCGGTGGATGAGCCGATGGGGGAGAAGCCACCGCTGCGCCGCACGATCTCGGGGCGCCGGCCCGGAACCTCGGCCGACACGTCGCGAGTGTCGCGTTTCGCCCGGTGGTCACTCATTGTGAGGTTACGCAGAGTAATTTGCGTCCGTCAAGCCGAACGGCCTAACCGGTACCTTCGCCCCGTCCCCCGACAGGACCAAAGTCCGGGACCGCCGGGCCTTTCGGCAGCTCTGTGTGCAGGCCGGACAGTTGGAGGAAGCAGGCAAATCGGAGCGATCATGGCCCTGCTAGTGTGAGGGCGTAACCCGACGTCCTTTAAAGCCCGTCCCGTGAGACGGGGAAGGAGGTCTGCATCCGCATGACCAAGGCCAATCCACGCCCCGGAGACCTGGACCCCGGCACCGCCCGGGCCGTCCTCGACGCCTCCGACATCGCCCGGGTCCTCACCCGGGTCGCCCACGAGATCGTCGAACGCGCCAAGGGCGCCGACGACGTGGTGCTGCTCGGCATCCCGACCCGCGGCGTCGCACTCGCCCGCCGGCTCGCCGAGCGCCTCGAGGACATCGAGGACGTCAAGATCCCGGTCGGCGCACTCGACATCACCATGTACCGCGACGACCTGCGCCTGCGGCCGGCCCGCGCGCTGGAGCGCACCGAGATCCCGCCCGCCGGGATCGACGGCAGGCTCGTGGTCCTCGTCGACGACGTGCTCTTCTCCGGCCGTACGATCCGCGCCGCACTCGACGCGATCAACGACCTCGGGCGCCCGCGCGCCGTGCAGCTGGCCGTCCTCGTCGACCGCGGCCACCGCGAACTGCCCATCCGCGCCGACTACGTGGGCAAGAACCTCCCCACCTCGCAGCGCGAGAAGGTCCAGGTGCTCCTGGAGGAGTACGACGGCCGCGACGCCGTCCTCCTCGGCACCCGCGGCGGCACGTCCGGCCCGGCCGGCGACGCCGCGAAGCTCCCCCCGGCCGCAACCCCGGAAGCGAAGTAGCCCGTGAAGCGTCACCTCATCTCGGCCGCCGACCTCACCCGGGACGACGCGCTCCTGATTCTCGACACCGCCGAGGAACTCGCGCACATCGCCGAGCGGCCGATCAAGAAACTGCCCACCCTGCGCGGCCGGACCGTGGTCAACCTCTTCTTCGAGGACTCCACCCGCACCCGCATCTCCTTCGAGGCCGCCGCCAAGCGCCTCTCCGCGGACGTCATCAATTTCTCCGCCAAGGGCTCCTCGGTGTCCAAGGGCGAGACGCTGAAGGACACCGCGCTCACCCTCCAGGCCATGGGCGCCGACGCGGTCGTCATCCGGCACGGCGCCTCCGGGGCGCCGCACACGCTCGCCAACTCCGGCTGGCTGCGCGGCTCCGTCGTCAACGCGGGCGACGGTACGCACGAGCACCCCACCCAGGCCCTGCTCGACGCGTTCACCATGCGCCGCCGCCTCAACGACGGCAAGGGCGACCTGGACGGGCGCCGCATCACGATCGTCGGCGACGTCCTGCACAGCCGCGTCGCCCGCTCCAACGTGCTGCTGCTCGCCACCCTCGGCGCCGAGGTCACCCTCGTCGCCCCGCCGACGCTGCTGCCGATCGGCGTCGAGACCTGGCCCTGCCAGGTCAGCTACGGCATCGACGCGACGCTCGCCAAGTCCGACGCGGTGATGATGCTGCGCGTGCAGCGCGAGCGCATGAACGCCGCGTTCTTCCCGACCGAGCGCGAGTACTCGCGCCGCTACGGCCTCGACGCCAAGCGCATGGCAGCGCTGCCCGAGCACGCCATCGTCATGCACCCCGGCCCGATGAACCGCGGCATGGAGATCGCCGCCGAGGTCGCCGACTCGCCCCGCTCGACCATCGTCGAGCAGGTCACCAACGGCGTCAGCGTGCGCATGGCCGTCCTGTACCTGCTGCTCGGCGGCTCCGAGCCCGCCGTCACCGCCTCCACCACCACCGCGCCTGCCGAGGAGACCGCCAAGTGAGCACGTACCTGATCAAGAACGCCAAGGTGCTCGGCGGCGACCCGCAGGACGTGCTGATCGCCGACGGCCGCATCGCGGAACTGGGCCACGGCATCGAGCCCGGCGACGCCACCCAGATCATCGACGCCGACGGGCAGATCCTGCTGCCCGGCCTCGTCGACCTGCACACCCACCTGCGCGAACCGGGCCGCGAGGACGCCGAGACCGTCGAGACCGGCACCCGCGCCGCCGCGCTCGGCGGCTTCACCGCCGTGCACGCGATGGCCAACACCGACCCCGTCGCCGACACCGCAGGCGTCGTCGAGCAGGTCTGGCGCCTCGGCCAGCAGGCCGGACGCTGCGACGTGCACCCCGTCGGCGCGGTCACCGTCGGCCTGGCCGGCGAGCGCCTGGCCGAGCTCGGCGCGATGCACGAGTCCGCCGCGAACGTGAAGGTGTTCTCCGACGACGGCAAGTGCGTGCACGACGCCGTGATCATGCGCCGCGCGCTGGAGTACGTGAAGGCGTTCGACGGCGTCGTCGCCCAGCACGCGCAGGAGCCCCGCCTGACCGAGGGTGCGCAGATGAACGAGGGGCTCGTCTCCGGCGTCCTGGGCCTGCGCGGCTGGCCCGCGGTCGCCGAGGAGGCGATCATCGCCCGCGACGTCCTGCTCGCCGCGCACGTCGGCTCGCGCCTGCACGTGTGCCACGTGTCCACCGCCGGCTCGGTCGAGATCATCCGCTGGGCCAAGTCGAAGGGCTGGGACGTCACCGCCGAGGTCACGCCGCACCACCTGCTGCTCACCGACGAACTCGTGCGCTCCTACGACCCGGTCTACAAGGTCAACCCGCCGCTGCGCACCGCCGAGGACGTCGCGGCGCTGCGCGAGGGCCTGGCCGACGGCACCATCGACGCCGTCGCCACCGACCACGCGCCGCACCCGTCCGAGGACAAGGACTGCGAGTGGGCGGTCGCGGCCATGGGCATGCTCGGCCTGGAGACCGCGCTCTCCATCGTGCAGCAGACCATGGTCGACAACGGCCTGCTCGACTGGGCGGGCGTCGCCGACCGCATGTCGGTGCGCCCCGCGCGCATCGGCCGCCTCGACGGGCACGGCCGCCCGCTCGCGGTCGGAGAACCGGCCAACCTGGTGCTGGTCGACCCGGCGGCACGGCGTACCGTCGAACCGTCCGAACTCGCCTCGCGAAGCGCGAACACCCCCTACGCCGGGATGGAACTGCCCGGCCGCGTGGTGGCCACCTTCCTGCGCGGCGTACCGACGGTGATCGACGGGAAGCTCGCGTGAACTCCAGCACCGGCACCACTCTCCTGCTCGCGGCCGAGAAGAAGTCCGCCGAGGTCTCCGACTGGGGCCAGTACCTGCTGTGGACCGGCATCTTCGCGGTCCTCATCGGAGGCGTGTACGTGCTGATGTGGCGTGCCTGGAAGAAGCGCGGCCGACGCCAGGCCGACCTGCCGGCCCCCGCGACCGCCCCGGACGGCCCGGACGCCGGTACGCCGCTGCTCCCGCCGCTCACCGGCCGCTACTTCGGCACCACCATGGCCGGCCGCTGGCTGGAGCGCGTCGTCGCGCACGGCCTGGGCACCCGCAGCGCGGTCGACGCGACCCTGACCGAAAAGGGGTTGCGGGTGGACCGGCCCGCTGCGGCAGGCTTCTACGTCCCGGCCGCGGACCTCGTCGAGGCGCGCTACGAGAAGGCGGCGGCCGGCAAGGTCCTGCCCGAGGGCGGCCTCCTCGTGGTCACCTGGCGGCTCGGCGACACACTCCTCGACTCGGGACTGCGCAGCGACCACGTCGCCGACCACGACGCGTGGGTCGACGCCGTCAACCGCCTCGTCGCGGGCGACGTCCCGGCCGCCGCACCGGCCGGGCAGGCCGCGCACCCGAATGTGAACGATCAGGAAGGCACCCGACAGTGACCGCAACACACGCCAAGGCCGCGGGCCCTGCCGTCCTCGTCCTGGAGGACGGCCGCACCTTCCGCGGCAGCGCGTACGGCGCGGTGGGGGAGACCTTCGGAGAAGCCGTGTTCTCCACCGGCATGTCCGGCTACCAGGAGACGCTGACCGACCCCTCGTACCACCGCCAGGTCGTCGTCATGACCGCCCCGCACGTCGGCAACACCGGCGTCAACGACGACGACCCGGAGTCCTCCCGCATCTGGGTGTCCGGGTACGTCGTGCGCGACCCCGCCCGCCGCCCCTCCAACTGGCGTTCGCAGCGCAGCCTCGACGAGGAGCTGGAGCGCTACGGCGTCGTCGGGATCTCCGGCATCGACACCCGCGCGCTGACCCGCCACCTGCGCGAGCGCGGCGCGATGCGCGTCGGCATCTTCTCCGGCGCGGCCATCGCCGACGACGCGGTGCTGCTCGACAAGGTCCGCAGCGCCCCCGAGATGACCGGCGCCGACCTGGCCGGGGAGGTCACCACCAAGGAGGCCTACGTCGTCCCGGCGATCGGCACCAAGAAGTTCACCGTCGCGGCCCTCGACCTCGGCATCAAGGGCATGACCCCGCACCGCATGGCCGAGCGCGGCATCGAGGTGCACGTGCTGCCGGCCAACGCCACCGTCGAGGACGTCTACGCGGTCGACCCCGACGGCGTCTTCTTCTCCAACGGCCCCGGCGACCCCGCCACCGCCGACCACCAGGTCGGACTCGCGCAGGCGGTGCTGGAGCGCGGCACGCCCTTCTTCGGCATCTGCTTCGGCAACCAGATCCTCGGCCGCGCGCTGGGCTTCGGCACCTACAAGCTCAAGTACGGCCACCGCGGCATCAACCAGCCGGTGCAGGACCGCACCACCGGCAAGGTCGAGGTCACCGCGCACAACCACGGGTTCGCCGTGGACGCGCCGCTCGACAAGGTCACCGACACGCCGTACGGCCGCGTCGAGGTCACCCACGTGTGCCTCAACGACAACGTGGTCGAGGGCCTCGGCCTGCTCGACCGGCCCGCGTTCAGCGTGCAGTACCACCCCGAGGCCGCGGCCGGCCCGCACGACGCCGCGTACCTCTTCGACCGCTTCGTATCGCTGATGTCCCAGCAGCAGTCCCCCCAGGAGAGCAAGAGTGCCTAAGCGCAACGACCTGAAGTCCGTCCTGGTCGTCGGCTCGGGCCCGATCGTCATCGGCCAGGCCGCCGAGTTCGACTACTCCGGGACCCAGGCGTGCCGCGTGCTCAAGTCCGAGGGGCTGCGCGTCATCCTGGTCAACTCCAACCCGGCGACGATCATGACCGACCCGGAGGTGGCGGACGCGACGTACGTCGAGCCGATCACCCCGGAGTACGTCGAGAAGATCATCGCCAAGGAGCGCCCCGACGCCCTGCTGCCGACGCTCGGCGGGCAGACCGCGCTCAACACCGCGGTCGCGCTCAGCGAGAACGGCGTGCTGGAGAAGTACAACGTCGAGCTGATCGGCGCGAACATCGACTCCATCCAGAAGGGCGAGGACCGCGACCTGTTCAAGGGCGTCGTGGAGCGCGTCCGGGAGAAGATCGGGCACGGCGAGTCGGCCCGCTCGGTCATCTGCCACTCGATGGAGGACGTGCTCGCCGGCGTCGACACGCTCGGCGGCTACCCGGTCGTGGTACGCCCCTCCTTCACGATGGGCGGTGCCGGCTCCGGCTTCGCGCACGACGAGAACGACCTGCGGCGCATCGCCGGACAGGGCCTCGCGCTCTCGCCGACCACCGAGGTGCTCCTGGAGGAGTCGATCCTCGGCTGGAAGGAGTACGAGCTGGAGCTCATGCGCGACAAGCACGACAACGTCGTGGTCGTGTGCTCCATCGAGAACTTCGACCCGATGGGCGTGCACACCGGCGACTCGATCACCGTCGCGCCCGCGATGACGCTCACCGACCGCGAGTACCAGCGGCTGCGCGACATCGGCATCGCGGTCATCCGCGAGGTCGGCGTCGACACCGGCGGCTGCAACATCCAGTTCGCGGTCAACCCCGAGGACGGCCGCATCATCGTCATCGAGATGAACCCGCGCGTGTCGCGCTCGTCGGCGCTCGCCTCGAAGGCCACCGGCTTCCCGATCGCCAAGATCGCCGCGCGCCTCGCGGTCGGCTACACGCTCGACGAGATCCCCAACGACATCACCCGCGAGACCCCCGCGTCGTTCGAGCCCGCGCTCGACTACGTGGTGGTCAAGGTGCCGCGCTTCGCGTTCGAGAAGTTCCCGGCCGCCGACGCCACCCTCACCACCACCATGAAGTCGGTGGGCGAGGCGATGGCCATCGGCCGCAACTTCACCGAGGCGCTGCAGAAAGCGCTGCGGTCGCTGGAGAAGCAGGGCTCGCAGTTCGACTTCGCCGCCGAGCCGGGCGACAAGGCCGCCCTGCTGGAGCTGGCCGCGACGCCGACCGACGGCCGGATCAACACCGTCATGGACGCGATCCGCGCCGGGGCCACGCCCGAGGAACTGTTCGAGTCCACCCGCATCGACCCGTGGTTCCTCGACCAGCTCTACCTGGTGCACGAGGTCGCGGGCGAGGTCGCCGGGGCGCGCGAGCTGACCCCCGAACTGCTGCGCCTGGCCAAGCGGCACGGCTTCTCCGACGCGCAGATCGCCGCGATCCGCGGGCTGCGCGAGGACGTCGTCCGCGAGGTCCGGCACGCGCTGGGCGTGCGGCCGGTCTACAAGACGGTCGACACCTGCGCCGCCGAGTTCGCCGCGAAGACCCCGTACCACTACTCGTCCTACGACGAGGAGAACGAGGTCGCGCCGCGCGACAAGGCCGCGGTGATCATCCTCGGCTCCGGGCCGAACCGCATCGGGCAGGGCATCGAGTTCGACTACTCGTGCGTGCACGCCGCGTTCGCCCTCGCCGACGCCGGCTACGAGACCGTCATGGTCAACTGCAACCCGGAGACGGTCTCGACCGACTACGACACCTCCGACCGCCTGTACTTCGAGCCGCTGACGCTCGAGGACGTGCTGGAGGTCGTGCACGCCGAGCAGCAGGCCGGGCCGGTCGCGGGCGTGCTCGTGCAACTCGGCGGGCAGACCCCGCTCGGGCTCGCGCAGTCCCTCAAGGACGCCGGCGTGCCGATCGCGGGCACCTCGCCCGAGGCGATCCACCTCGCGGAGGAGCGCGGCGCGTTCGGCCGCGTGCTGCACGAGGCCGGGCTGACCGCGCCCAAGCACGGCACGGCGTTCTCGTTCGAGGAGGCCAAGGCCATCGCGGACGAGATCGGCTACCCGGTGCTGGTGCGGCCGTCGTACGTGCTCGGCGGGCGCGGCATGGAGATCGTGTACGACGAGGAGTCGCTCGCGACCTACCTGGAGCAGAACGCGGGCCTCGTCTCCGACCACCCCGTCCTGGTGGACCGCTTCCTCGACGACGCCATCGAGATCGACGTCGACGCGCTCTACGACGGCGAGGAGCTCTACCTCGGCGGCGTGATGGAGCACATCGAGGAGGCCGGCATCCACTCCGGCGACTCGGCGTGCGCGCTGCCGCCGATCACGCTGGGCGGCTTCGACATCAAGCGGCTGCGCACCGCGACCCTCGGCATCGCCGAAGGCGTCGGCGTGCGCGGGCTGATCAACATCCAGTTCGCGCTGGCCGGGGACATCCTCTACGTGCTGGAGGCCAACCCGCGCGCGTCGCGCACCGTCCCGTTCGTCTCCAAGGCGACCGCGGTCCCGCTGGCCAAGGCCGCCGCGCGCGTCTCGCTCGGCGCGACGATCGCCGAACTGCGCGCCGAGGGCCTGCTCCCGGCCGAGGGCGACGGCGGCACGCTGCCGCTGGACGCGCCGATCGCGGTCAAGGAGGCGGTCCTGCCCTGGAACCGCTTCCGCGACGAGCACGGGCGCGGCGTCGACACCGTGCTGTCCCCGGAGATGCGCTCGACCGGCGAGGTCATGGGCATCGACGAGTTCTTCGGCACGGCGTACGCGAAGTCGCAGGCCGGCGCGTACGGCGCACTGCCCACCAAGGGCCGCGCGTTCGTGTCCGTCGCCAACCGCGACAAGCGCTCGATGGTGTTCCCGGTCAAGGCGCTCGTGGACCTCGGGTTCGAGATCCTGGCGACGCAGGGCACCGCCGAGGTGCTGCGCCGCAACGGCGTCACCGCGACCGTCGTCCGCAAGCACAGCGAGGGCGCGGGCCCGAACGGCGAGCCGACGATCGTGCAGCTGATCCACGACGGCGGCGTCGACCTCATCGTCAACACGCCGTTCGGCACCGGCGGCCGCCTCGACGGCTATGAGATCCGCACCGCCGCCGTCACGCGCGGCATCCCGAGCATCACCACGATCCAGGGCTTCGCCGCCGCGGTGCAGGGCATCGGCGCGCTGATCGCGGGCAACATCGGGGTGCGGTCGCTGCAAGAGCACGCGGAACACCTGATCGCGGCGCGAGAGAGCTGACCGAATGGCGCAGGGGTCCTCCGGAGAGTCGTCTGGGGGACCCCTTCGCATGCCGCCGTCCGACCGTCCGACCCCCGCGCCGCTTCTCCCGACGAGGACCCCGAGGCCATGAGCTACCCCCTCTTCTTCAAGTACGTCTTCCGCAACCTCGACCCCGAGCAGGCCCACCACCTGGCCTTCGGCGCGATCCGGGCGCTCGGCCGGGTGCCGGGCGGGCGCGCCGCGACGGCGAAGGTGCTGGCGCCGCGCGACCCGGCGCTCGCGGTCCGGGCGTTCGGCATCGACTTCCCGGGCCCGTTCGGCCTCGCGGCCGGCTTCGACAAGAACGCGGTCGGCATCGACGACCTCGGCGCGGTCGGCTTCGACTTCGTCGAGATCGGCACCGTCACCGCCCGGGCCCAGGACGGCAATCCGAAGAAGCGCCTGTTCCGGCTCGTCGAGGACCGCGCGGTCGTCAACCGCATGGGCTTCAACAACGACGGCGCCGCCGCCGTCGCGGCCCGCCTGCACGCGCGCGGACCGCGGCGCCCCAAGCGGCCCACCGTGCTCGGCGTCAACATCGGCAAGACCAAGGTCGTCCCCGAGGAAGGCGCGGTCGCCGACTACGTCGCGTCGACCGAGAAGCTGGCCCGGTACGCCGACTACCTCGTCGTCAACGTCTCGTCGCCCAACACCCCCGGGCTCCGCGACCTCCAGGCCGTCGGGCACCTGCGCCCGCTGCTCACCGCCGTACGCGACGCCGCCGACCGCACCGTCACGTCGCGCCGCGTCCCGCTGCTCGTCAAGATCGCGCCGGACCTCGCCGACGAGGACATCGACGCGGTCGCCGACCTCGCGGTGGAACTCGGGCTCGACGGCATCATCGCGACCAACACCACGATCGGCCGGACCGGACTGGCGTCGCCGCCGGAGGAGGTCGAGGCGTGCGGCGCGGGCGGCCTGTCCGGCGCCCCGCTGAAGGCGCGGTCCGTCGCGGTGCTGCGCAGGCTGCGGGCACGCGTCGGCACCGGCATGGTGCTGATCGGCGTCGGCGGCGTCGAGACCGCGGACGACGTGTGGGAGCGCCTGGAGGCGGGCGCGACGCTGGTGCAGGGCTACACCGGGTTCATCTACGCGGGGCCGTTCTGGTGCCGCACGATCCACAAGGGGCTGTCCGCGCGGCTGCGCGCGTCGGGGCGTACCTCGCTGGCCCAACTCACCGCCGCGGCACGGTGAGCGGAAGCTAGTGCGGTGACCCGCGAGCCCAGGCCGCCGAGAGCGGCGACGAACTCAATCTGAACCTCGACTCGAGAGTGAGACTCTGATGGTGCAGCCCTTCGGCACCCGCCTGCGCGCCGCGATGGACGAACGCGGCCCGCTGTGCGTCGGCATCGACCCGCACGCGGCGCTCCTCCAGGGGTGGGGACTCAACGACGACATCGGCGGACTGGAGGCCTTCACCCGGACCGTCGTCGAGGCACTCGCCGGCCGGGTCGCGGTCCTCAAGCCGCAGAGCGCGTTCTTCGAGCGCTTCGGCAGCCGGGGCATCGCGGTCCTGGAGCGCGCCGTCGCGGACGCGCGGGCCGCGGGAGCCCTGGTGATCATGGACGCCAAGCGCGGCGACATCGGCTCGACCATGGCCGGGTACGCGGCGGCGTACGTCGACAAGAACAGCCCCCTGGCGTCCGACGCCGTCACCGTCAGCCCGTACCTCGGCTACGGCTCGCTGCGCCCGGTCCTCGACCTCGCGGAGGAGCACGGCGCCGGTGTCTTCGTCCTGGCCCTGACCTCCAACCCCGAGGGCAAGGAGGTCCAGCGCGCGACCGCGGCCGACGGTACGAGCGTGGCGTCCGTGATGCTGCGCCACATCGCCGCCGAGAACGCCGACGTCCCCGTGCTCGGCTCGGTCGGGGCCGTCGTCGGCGCCACCCTCGGCGACGTCGGCGTGGACCTCGGCATCAACGGGCCGCTGCTCGCCCCCGGCATCGGCGCCCAGGGCGCCACCCCGCAGGACATCCCCGCGGTGTTCGGCGACGCGGCCCGCAACGTCGTGCCGAGCGTCAGCCGCGAGATCCTGCGCCACGGACCGTCCCACGAAGCCTTGCGCGAGGCCGCCCGCCGGTACGCCGACGAGTGCCGGGCCGCCATCGGCTGAGCCCGTCGTGGGCCCGGCAAGGGCTCAACGGGGGCTCAGAAGCGGCTGTCGGGGTCGCGGCGGACGACGGCGAAGCCCACCCCGGCCACCGCGACCGCGGCGATGAGGGCACCGCCGGTGTAGAGGATCAGGTTCGTACCGTCGGCCGCCCCCGAGGACGCCTGCGGCTTCGGATGCCACAGGCCCCGCCCGGACGCCGCCGTGACCGCGCTCGGGGCGGCGCCGGAGGCGGGCGGGCCGGCGACGCCGGTGGTGCCGAGGGACGACGGGTCGCCGCCGGTCCCGGAGTCCGCGTCCGCGCCCGCGTCCGCCGCGGGCACCTCGATCCGGCCGCTCATGGTGCCGTAGCGCATGTCGACGTACGGGTGCCCGTCGTCGACCAGCAGGTACTGCCACCCCGACGTCGGGCTCGACAGCGGTCCGTTCCGGCCCGGCGCCAGTACGCCGACCCAGCCGCCGCCGGCCGTGCGGATCATCGCCGACGGGCTCCCGGCGTCGGACCAGACGGTGATGTTGTCGCCGTCGTCGGTCACGTAGACGCTCTTGCCCGGTGCCGACGACACGCGCTTGACGCCCAGTTCGCTCGCGGGTTCCGTCGGCCTCTCCGCCGCGGCGGACTTCTCCGCGACCACGACGGGCGGCGCGGCGGTCGACGCGGACGAAGCCGAGGGAGCGGAGGAGGCAGTCGCCGCGCCCGCGGCCGGGGCGGCGAGCAACGCGGCCGCCGTCATGGCCGCGGCCGCTCCCGCCGTCGCCACAAAGCGGGCGGCGATACGGCGGCTGGGCTGCGGCGACATGGCGTGCTCCCGAGGGGCGTGCCGCGGCCCGGTGCCGCGGCGACGCCTTGACGGTACGGGCGCCGAACCGCCTCGAAACGCCCTCCGACCAGGGCGATCCGCGACTGCCGGAAGCCCGATGGGCGGCTGTTACACGACCGACGCCTTGCCGACGCACAGCCGCGCAGCGAAACGACAAATGGAGATATTCGGTCATGATGTGACACGTGATCATGTGCTCGAACTCCTGCCGGAGGCCTTCCTCCCGGCCCGCGCCCCCGTCGCAGGCGGGGCGTCCCCGGGCCTCCCGGTCGCGTGTCCGCACGGCCACCGCGGCGGTGCCCGCCGTGCTCGCGGCGGGCCTGTTCGCGGCCGCGTGCGGCGACGGCACCGGCGTCGTGGACGCGGGGGAGGCACGCAAGGTGGTGCCGCCGCCGACCGCGCAGCCGCTGTGGTCGGACCAGGCCGCCCCGGTGCCGCCGCAGGAGCCCGCGGCCACGCAGGTCCCGGGGGCGACGACGCCGGAGCGGCCCGCTCCGACGCCGGTGAAGGTCGCCGCACCGGCGGGGGACGACGCGCGCGGGCTCGACACACGCGCGGTCCTGCTGGCCGACCCCCTGGTCGACACGGACGCGAGGGCGGAGGTGCGGCGCTGCCCGGACGCGTGCGGACTGCGCCCGCCGGTGTACCGCGACCTGACCGGGGACGGGCGTCCCGAACTGATCGCATCGGTCACCGACCGACGGGGCGGGACCGGGACGTACGCGTACACCGTCGTGGGCGGACAGGTCTTCGACATCTTCTGGTACTTCGGCGACCACTATGCCGTCGACGGGCTCGGCGAGGACCTGGTCGTCCGGCAGGCGGTCGCCGCGCCCGGCGACGCGCGCGACAACCCGAGCCTGCTGTACCGGACCCGCTTCCGCTGGAACGGCCGCGAGATGGAGCCGATCGGCACCGAGACCGAGTTCCGCCAACAGCCGCCGCTGGTCCCCAACGGCGGGAGCCCGTCGGCGAGTTCGTCAGCCACCACCACCCCGGGAGGCAACCGGTGAACGACGCCCCCGGCGATCCCCGCGTCCTCCTCGCCGAAGACGACGACGTCATCCGCGAGGCGACCGCCCTCGCGCTGCAGCGCTACGGGTTCCAGGTCGGCACCGTCGCCGACGGCCTCACGGCCCTGGAGGTGTTCCGCACCGACCCGCCCGACGTGGTCGTCACCGACGTGATGATGCCCGGCCTCGACGGCATCGGGCTGACCCGGCGCATCCGGGAGAGCAGCACCGTCCCGATCATCATGGTCACCGCCCGGGCCGACCCCATCGACATGGTGTCGGGCCTGGAGGCCGGCGCCGACGACTACATCACCAAGCCGTTCGAGAGCGCCGTCCTCGTCGCCCGGATCCGAGCGGTCCTGCGCCGTGTCGGACCGGCGTCCGCGGCCGTCGCGGGAGGTACGGCGGACCCGGCGCCGGCCGCGGCGGAACCCCCGGAGCCGACGGCGCGGCCGGCTTCCGGAGTGCGCGTCGTGGGGGACCTGGAGGTCGACACCGACGCCCTCCACGTGCGCGTGGACGGCAGCCCCGTGCAGCTCACCCCCACCGAGATGCGCCTCCTGCTGGAGTTCAGCGCGGCGCCCGGCATCGTGCTCGACCGGGACACGCTGCTCGAACGCGTATGGGACTACCAGTGGGGCGGTGACACGCGCGTGGTCGACGTCCACGTGCAGAGGCTGCGCGGCAAGATCGGCGCCGACCGCATCGAGACGGTGCGCGGCTTCGGCTACAAGCTGCGCCGGTAGCGGTGGCCGACGACATGGGGCCGCTCCGCGGTAGGGGGCCGATCCGCGGTTTCCGCCCGTCCATCAGGCTGCGCATCGCGATGGCGATCGCCGCCGTCTCGTGCGTGGTCGCCACCGTCCTCGGCCTGCTCGTGCACGAGACCTCGCAGCGGCAGCGGCTGGACCGGGGGCGGGACATCGCGCTGGCGCGGCTGGACGCGGCGCTCAGCGCGTACGGGCGTACCGGCCAGGTCAACGGCCCCGGTGCCGCGGTCGACGACCCCGAACTGCCCGGGGCGCTGCGCCCGGTGCTGGCCAAGGGCCACCAGGGCACCGTGCTGGTGCGGGGGCCGGTCGGCCAGGAGGTCTGGGCCGCGGCGCCGGTCGACGACCACGTGGTCTCGACGCGATTCGAATTCGCCCTCGTCGCCGGCTCCGGCGCCGACCTGGACCGGGCGATCGTCGCGTCCGCGCTGTTCGCGGTCGGGGTGACGGTGCTCGTCGGGGTGGCCGCGTCGGCCGGCATCAGCCGCCGCCTGCGGCACGTGCAGCGCACGTCGCGCCGCATCGCCGACGGCGACCTCGACGCGCGCGTCGGCCGCATCGGGGGCCGCGACGAGGTCAGCGACCTGGCCGCGTCGGTGGACCGCATGGCCGAGGCGCTCCAGGAGCGGCTGCGCTCCGAGCAGCGCTTCACCGCGGACGTCGCGCACGAACTGCGCACGCCCCTGACCGGTCTGGTCACCGCGGCGGAACTGCTGCCCGCGTCCCGCCCGACCGAACTGGTCCACGACCGTGTACGCGCACTTCAGGCACTGGTCGAGGACCTGCTGGAGGTGTCGCGGCTCGACGCCGCGGGGGAGACCGCCGAGGTACGTGCGTTCCGCCTCGGCGCCGCGGTCCGCCGGGTGCTGGCCGCCGCGGAGGCGGCCGGCGCCGGGCCGACCCGCTTCACGCTCGTCGCGGACGCCGTCGTCGAGACCGACGGGCGCCGCCTGGACCGGATCCTCGGCAACCTCGTGGTCAACGCACACCGGCACGGCGCGCCGCCGGTCGAGGTCGTCGTCGACGGGCGCACCGTGACCGTGCGCGACCACGGGCCCGGCTTCCCGCCCGACCTGGTGGCCCACGGGCCGCAGCGGTTCCGCTCGGGCCACCGCGAGCGCGGGCGCGGAACGGGCCTGGGCCTGACCATCGCGATCGGGCAGGCCCGGGTGATCGGCGCGGAGCTGACCTTCGAGACGGCCGCCGGCGGCGGGGCGCTCGCGGTGCTCGTCCTGCCGTGCTCGGAGGACGGCGACCGGCCCCCGGACCCGGGGGAGAAGTATCCGGAGTGACACGTTCCGCAGGTGAGGGACCCGCGCGGCGATTCATTCCTTTTGTTGCGAAGTATCCGTTCTGCCAGTACGAACACGCTGTCGATTCGTCCGCCAAAGACGCCCTGGGGTGGTCTTTTCGGCGGTTTCGGACGACGTGGCGCGTTCCGCGGACTAGGCTCCCTCACATGCTCACTCGGTCGAGCGTTTCGCGTTGCCGCGGGCGCTGTGACCAGCTAGGTTCCACAGTTGCGGTGGCCCAAGGGGGGCAACCGCGGCACATAACCATCCGGTGTATCGAAGTCCGAGGTGACACGGCGTGGCTCTTCCGCCCCTGACCCCCGAACAGCGCGCAGCCGCGCTCGCGAAGGCCGCTGAGGCTCGGCGGGAGCGCGCCGCGGTGAAGAACCGCCTGAAGCACTCCAACGCCTCGCTGAGTGAGGTGATCAAGGAGGGCCAGACCAACGACGTCGTCGGGAAGATGAAGGTCTCGGCTCTGCTCGAGTCCCTCCCGGGCGTCGGCAAGGTGCGCGCCAAGCAGCTGATGGAGAAGCTGAACATCTCCGAGACCCGCCGCGTGCGGGGCCTCGGGTCGAACCAGATCGCGTCGCTCGAGCGCGAGTTCGGTGGGAAGTAGTCCCCGCGTGGGATCACGTCCTTCCGGGCCCGGCATACGGCGACCGGCCTCAGCAGAACGGCACTGAGAACAGCACCATGCACGACACACAGCAGCAGCGTCGGCTCACCGTGCTCTCCGGCCCCTCCGGGGTCGGCAAGAGCACGGTGGTCGCGCATCTCCGCGGCGAGCACCCCGAGGTGTGGCTGTCGGTGTCCGCGACCACCCGCAAGCCCCGGCCCGGTGAGACCGACGGTGTGCAGTACCACTTCGTCGACGACGAGCAGTTCGACAAGCTCGTCGCCGCCGACGAACTCCTGGAGTGGGCCGAGTTCGCGGGGAACCGCTACGGCACGCCGCGCCAGGCGGTCCTGGACCGCCTGGAGGACGGCGTCGCGACCCTCCTGGAGATCGAACTCGAGGGTGCCCGGCAGATCCGCCGGGCGATGCCGGACGCACTCCTGGTCTTCCTCGCGCCGCCCTCGTGGGACGAGCTGGTCCGCCGGCTCGTCGGGCGCGGCACCGAGTCCCCGGACGTCATCGAGCGCCGCCTCGCGCAGGCGAAGGTGGAGCTGGCCGCGGAATCCGAATTCGACGTGACACTCGTGAACACGTCCGTCGAGGATGTCTCGCGCGAACTGCTAGCCTTGATGAACGTTTCCTGAATCGATAGAGATCCCTGTCGTCGTGTGGTGCACGCCCACGGCCGAGGGTCGTTAGGGAAGGCCCCCGCCTTGTCAGTCACCTCTTCCGCGCCCGAAGGCATCATCAACCCGCCGATCGACCAGCTCCTCGAGGTCACCGACTCGAAGTACAGCCTGGTCATCTACGCGGCGAAGCGTGCGCGGCAGATCAACGCGTACTACTCGCAGCTCGGCGAGGGCCTGCTGGAGTACGTCGGCCCGCTCGTCGACACCCACGTGCACGAGAAGCCGCTCTCGATCGCCATGCGCGAGATCAACTCCGGCATGCTCACCGCGGAGCCCATCGAGGGCTGAGGCCCTCCGCGGTCCCGCGAGACCGCCTGGTTCACCGTCGCGCCCGGTCCGCCCCGTCGAGGGGCAGGCCGGGCGCGACGCGTTGCGGGCCGCTCTTGACCCCGTCGCCCGACTGCCCTATTCCTGACGCCATGTCAGATCAACAGGCGCTACCCGTCGACACGCTGCTGGACGTCCCGCTGCACCAGGCCGCCGAGCGTTCCCGGGAACTGCGCGACGCGGGCTTCGACGGGGTCTTCACCTTCGAGGGGCCGCACGACGTCTTCCTGCCGCTGGTGCCCGCGGCCGCCGAGGGCCTCGACGTCATGACCAACATCGCCGTCGCCTTCCCGCGCAGTCCGGTCCACCTCGCGCACGCGGCGTACGACCTGCACCTCGCCTCGCAAGGCCGCTTCCGGCTCGGCCTCGGCACCCAGATCAAGGCGCATGTCGAACGCCGCTACGGAGCCGTCTGGTCGCGGCCGGTCGAGCGCATGGCCGAGACGCTGCGCGCCGTGCGCACGGTGCTCGACTGCTGGCAGACCGGGGAACGCCTCGACTTCCACGGCGACTTCTTCGACCTGACCCTGATGCCGCCGACGCTGTCGCCCGGGCCCAACCCGTACGGCACCCCGCCGCTGCTCGCGGGCGGCGTCGGACCGCGCATGCTGCGCATGGTCGCCGCGACCGCGGACGGCCTGCTCGTGCACCCGTTCAACACCGACGCGTACCTGCGCGGACACCTGCTGCCGCCGGTCGAGGCCGGACTCGCCGAGGCCGGGCGTACCCGCGACGACTTCGCGGTCGTCCTCGACGTCATCGTGGCCGCGGCCCGGACCGAGGAGGAGCACCAGCGTGCGCTGGCCGGGGCGCGCGCGATGGTCGCGTTCTACGGCTCGACCCCCGCGTACCGGCCGGTTCTCGAAGCCGAGGGCTACGGCGACCTGCAACCCGAGCTGCACGCCCTGGTGAAGGCCGGGCGCTGGGCCGACATCCCGGCGGCCGTCGACGACACCCTCCTGCACCGCCTCGTCGCGGTCGGCACCCCGGCCGAGGCCGCCCGCATCCTCGCCGCGCGCGCCGAGCTCGCGGGCGCCGACCGGCTCGGCTTCTACCTGCCGTACCGCGCGGAATCCGAATGCGTCGCCGAGGTACTGGACGCGCTCCGCAAGCCCGGCGCCTGACGGCAGTCCTCCGAGGCGCTGACGCACCGCGAAACGCCACGGCCCCGCCGCCCGGAACAACTCCGGGCGGCGGGGCCGAGCGCCAGTGCGGTCACCGCACTAGGCGCCGAGCGCCGCGGGTCAGTCGAGCGCGCGGACGCTCCGGCCCAGCCGGGCCAGGTCGCGCAGCCGGCGCTCGTAGCTCCAGCCGAGCAGGATCAGCAGCGCACCCGCCCCGGCGAAGACCCCCCAGCGCGGCACCGCGTGGTACGCGGCCAGCACCGGCGACGTCAGCTGGAACACCGCCAGCACCGCGAGCGTGCCCACCCCCAGGAGCAGCGGCGCCTGGAGCCGGAACCGGGCCCCGACGACCAGGCTCGCCAGCGCCGCGGCACCGAGCAGCGCGGGCCGCAGGGCGGCGTCGTCCGAGATCGCGAGCGGCAGGGACGGCAGCAACGTGAGCGCGAGGCCCGCACCGTACGCCGTCCACGAGTGCAGGTCGGGCTTGCGCCGGCGGAACCACCCGCCGCACACGAGCATCAGCACGCCGGGCGGCGCCGTGTACGGCTCGGGCTCGGTCACGTGCGCCGTACCGAGCCCCGTCCAGTACGCCGCGAGCAGCAGCGCCGCCCCCGTGACGGCCGAGGCCCGGCGCAGGTCGGCCGTCCCCGGGACCCGGGACGGGACGCAGCCCGCGAGCACCGCGGCGGTCCCGGTGACGAGCAGCACGAACCACACGAGGCCGGGGTCGGTGCGGAGCACCACCATGAACCCGGCACCCGCGGAGCACAGCAGCACCACGACGACGGGCACCGGCAGCGGCACGACCGACGTGGGGAGGTGCGGGAGCACGACGTACAGCGCGGATGCGACACACACCGCCAGCAGCGCGGTCCGGCCGCCCGGCGCGTCCGCAGCCGCGGACGCCGACACCGTCGTCAGGACCAGCAGCGCCGCCAGGAACGGCGGCCACAGCCCCGGCGCCGCCGAGCGCCGGGCGGGCACGCGGCAGGCGGCGGCGAACGCCGCGACGGACACCGCCGCGGTCCGGGCCCACTCGTCGCCGAGGGTGTTGACCCCCGCGGCCAACAGGCCGAGCGCCGCAAGCGCCTCGACGGTGCCGGCGAGGAGTACGCGGTCGGCAACGGCCCCCTTGGCCAGGGACACGCGACCGCTGATCGCCGACGGGCCCGCGGCCAGGATCAGCCCGGCGGTCGCGGCACCGGCGACGGCCGACCAGACGGTCGACACCCCCGCCGCGTACGTGCCGACGGCCGCGGCGGGAATCGCCCCGGCGACGGCCGCCCCGGCCCACCAGGCCCGGCGTTCGGCCGCGTCGGTGAGCATGCCCGCCAGGGCCGCGGCGGTGACCGCGCCGAGCGCGGTCGCGAACGCCCGCTCGTCGAGGTGCGCCATTGCGGTGGCGCCGAGCGCCCAGGCACCCGCAACGCCCACGACCGGCCATCCGACGGCCGACCGCCGCCGTGCGACAGGGACTCCCGTCGCGACCAGCACCGAGGCCGCGACCGCCAGGCCGGCCGCGGTCACCGGGCCGTCGACGCCGCGCCAGGCCGCCGCCATCGCTGCGTCGGTGAACAGCATCGCCGTGGCCGTTCCGGCCAATGCGGGACGCAGCGCCGCCGGCACCGCGGACGCCAGCCCGATGAGCACCAGCGCCACCGACCCCCACGCGGCCACCGAGACTGCTTCGTCGGCCAGCGACCACACCGCGCCGAGCGCGAGAAGCGTGAAGCCCGCTGCCCGTGCCGAATGCGCCTGCCAGGCGACCGGGAACCACCGGCCGGCCGCGGCGGCGAGACCGGCGCCCGCGACCACCTGGTACGCAATTGCGACCGGCAGCGGGACCCCGAACACGAAAGGCGCGACCACGAGTTCGGAGACCACCGTGACCAGCGCGAGCATGCGCCACCACGACCGGCGTCCGAGCTGGTGCGCCGCGACGCCCACGGTCAGCGCGACCGCGACGATGATCGCCGAAGGGGCGGCGCCCAGTTCCCAGTCCGAGGACGGCGTCATGACGTCCCGGGCATTGGACCACCCGCCGCCGTCGGCCGACCACGGGTGCGACAGCCACGCGCCGGGGCCGAAGAGCGCGGCGGCCACGGACACCACGGCCGTCACCCCGCCGACCGAGAACGGCAGCGCGAGCACCACCAGCGGGCCGGGCCGGTACGCCCGCGGCACCGCGTAGACCAGGGCCACCAGCGCGAGCATGAGCGCCGACAGCACCGCGATCGCCCATCCCGTGGAGATGTCGCTCTCCGTGTTGCCGTCGCCGGTGAGGGCCGCGCCCATGGCGAGGGCCGCGCAGAACGCCACCGTGCCCGCACCCGAGGCGATGTGCCGGATCGCGCCGAACGCGCGCATCACCCGCGCGACGAAGCCGGCCGTCACGGTCACCAGGACCATCGTGGCCGCGGCCGTGTCGCTGCCCGCCTCGGCCACCGCGAGCCCGAACGCCGCCGTCCAGTACGCCGCCGCGGCCAGCAGCGCGATGCGCACCGCGGGCGACTTCGGCAGTGAGCGCGTCGCCGGGGCGTGTCCGTCGGCCTTCACCGCGGCGTCGACGGGCGTACGGAACGCCCAGTGCAGCAAAGCCACTTCGGCCGCCGCCTGGGCGGCGAAGCCGATTGCGAGGGGCAGCAGCGAATCACTGGACTCGCCGACGTGGCCGGCCAGCAGCAGAACCGGTGCCTGCAACAGCAGAGCCGCCGACACGCGCAGCGTGCGCAGGCCGAGGACCATGCTTCCGGCCAGGGCCGCGCCGCCGACGGCGGCCACGGTCACCGCGGAGACCAGCAGACCTCCCGAGCCGCGCACACCTCCGAGGTCGGCGGCGTAGGCGGCGTACCCGTCGAGCAGGCCCATCGCCACCGCGACCACACCCAGCGCCTCGGCGGTGAGCGGCAGGTCGCGGCGCTCGGCGACGGCCGTACCGACCGCCGCGGCGACCAGCATCAGCCCCATCACGATCGCCCGCCCGCCGGTGCCGGAGCGCTGCCAGGTCATGGCGACGAAGACGATCGCCGCGATGATCAGGAAGAGCACGCCGGTGCCGAGGATCAGGCGCGCGACCCGGCGGCGCCCGACCTCGGCGCCGGGGCCGGCGGCCGGGGCGGCACCGGGGACGGCACCCGGACCGGCCGGGGGCCACGCGGCACGATGGCTCTGCCCCGCCTGGCCGGACGGCCGGGGCGGGACGGCAGCCGCCTGAGCGGCGGGTGCCGTGGCGGGCGCAGCGGCAGGTGTAGTGGCAGGCGTAGTTCCAGCAGGCGCCGCGCTCGCCGACGCCGGGGTCACGGGCAGCGCCCCGAACACCTCGCGCCGCCACCGTCCGCCGCGCGTCTCGGCGGCCACCGGCCGCAGCGGCGGGTGTGTCGCGGTACTGATCGGCTCGCGCACCTGCGGCCCGGAGGCTCCCGAGACCCCGGCCTCTGCTGCCGCCGACGGGGCCACGGGCCTCGGCGCCGGGACAGTGGAGGCGCGCAGGCGGCGCAGCAGCGAAGCCCGCTGTTCGAGCAGCCGCTTCGCGTCACCGCTGACGGTCCACAGCTCCGCGGCCAGCGGACCGCTCAGCGGAAGTGCGCAGCGCTCACACATCGACGGCCGAGGCGCGGGCAACGGACCCGTGCAATCCGGGCATCTCGCGGGATCCGCGAGCAAAGTGATGTCGATCATCGAATCTCCCCCGGCACGCACGCGGAAGCGCGCGCACGCTGGTCACGGTCGTCGTCGGACCCTTCTTGCGGGCGATCGACCGCGCCCGTACTCGGAGTTCCCCGCTCCGTGGCCCCAGCGTCGCGCACCCTGCGGCGCCGCGGCATCCGCTCTCGTACTCATAAGCGGTACTCGGCATTCCTGCCGACACCGTCTGCGACGCACCCGCGGCCCCGCCGGTTCGCCGGTCGCATCCGGGCGTCGCTACGCTCGAAAGCCGTAGGCACGGACAACACGTATGAACCCACCGGCCCTGTGCGCAGGAGATGTGCGCGGGAGATGCAGGAGAAGCGATGACCCAGCAGCGTCCCCGTGTGGTCCTCGGCGTCGCGGGCGGCATCGCCGCGTACAAGGCGTGCGACGTCCTGCGGCGGTTCACCGAGTCCGGGCACGAGGTACGTGTCGTGCCGACCGCGAGCGCGCTGCAGTTCGTGGGGGCGCCGACCTGGGCGGCACTCTCCGGGCAGCCGGTGGCCACCGAGGTCTGGGACGACGTGCACGAGGTGCCGCACGTGCGGATCGGGCAGGCCGCGGACCTCGTCGTCGTCGCCCCGGCGACCGCGGACATCCTGGCCAAGGCGGCGCACGGCCTGGCCGACGACCTGCTGACCAACACACTTCTCACGGCGCGCTGTCCGGTGGTGTTCGTGCCCGCGATGCACACCGAGATGTGGGAGCACCCGGCGACCCGCGAGAACGTCGCGACCCTGCGCCGCCGCGGCGCGATCGTCCTGGAACCCGCGGTGGGCCGGCTCACCGGCAAGGACACCGGCAAGGGGCGCCTGCCCGAGCCCGACGAGATCTTCCGGACCGCGCGGCGCGCGCTGCTGCGCGGCAACCAGGCACCCGACCTGACGGGACGGCACATCGTCGTCTCGGCGGGGGGCACGCGCGAGCCGCTCGATCCGGTCCGGTTCCTCGGCAACCGCTCGTCCGGCAAGCAGGGGTACGCGCTGGCCCGCACCGCCCTCGCCCGCGGTGCCCGGGTCACGCTGATCGCCGCCAACGTGGGTCTCGCCGACCCGGCGGGCGCGGACGTCGTGCCCGTGGGCACCGCCGTCGAACTGCGCGAGGCCGTCGTGAAGGCCGCCGCCGACGCGGACTGCGTGGTTATGGCGGCGGCGGTGGCCGACTTCCGGCCCGTCGCGTACGCCGGCGGCAAGATCAAGAAGACCGACGCCGAACCCGACCCGATCACGCTGGCCAAGAACCCGGACATCCTCGCCGAGCTCTCGCGCGAGCGCGCCCGTCCCGGCCAGATCGTCGTGGGTTTCGCCGCGGAGACCGACGACGTTTTGTCCCACGGCCGCGCGAAGCTCGCGCGCAAGGGATGTGACCTGCTCGTGGTGAACGAGGTGGGGGAGACCCGCACATTCGGCGCGGACGGCAACGAGGCGGTCATCCTGGGCGCCGACGGCAGCGAATCCGCGGTGCCGTTCGGACCCAAGGAGGACCTGGCCGACGCGGTGTGGGACCGGGTCGCCGCGCTCCTCGCCCCGCCGGCGGGCTGATCCGCCGCTCCGGCCGTCGCGGCGTCCCCGGCCGGACCTTGCGCGCGGCGCGGCGGCCCCGGCCGGCCCGCCTCCCGGGGCGGTTCCGCTGACCCGGCGTGAGGAACACCACGTCACCCACGTGGCTGGACGGCTGCGGCGTCGGCACCCCCCTTGGGGCTACACTCGGGCCAGAATTCCGGCGGCACGTGCTCCAACCTGCGCGTAGTCGTCAGTCAGCAGCCGCTGCAAACACCAGGGAGCGAAGTGTCCCGTCGACTGTTCACCTCGGAGTCCGTGACCGAAGGTCACCCGGACAAGATCGCCGACCAGATCAGCGACTCCATCCTGGACGCGCTCCTCAAGGAGGACCCCAAGTCCCGGGTCGCCGTCGAGACGCTGATCACCACCGGCCAGGTCCACGTCGCCGGCGAGGTCACGACCAAGGGCTACGCGGACATCCCCACGATCGTCCGCGACCGCGTCCTGGAGATCGGCTACGACAGCTCGAAGAAGGGGTTCGACGGCGCCTCGTGCGGCGTGTCGATCTCCATCGGCTCGCAGTCCCCGGACATCGCGCAGGGCGTCGACGACGCCTACGAGGCCCGGGTCGAGGGCGACGAGGACGAGCTCGACCGCCAGGGCGCGGGCGACCAGGGCCTCATGTTCGGGTACGCGTGCGACGACACCCCCGAGCTGATGCCGCTGCCGATCACGCTCGCGCACCGCCTGTCGAAGCGGCTGTCCGAGGTGCGCAAGAACGGGACCATCCCCTACCTGCGCCCGGACGGCAAGACCCAGGTCACCATCGAGTACGACGGCGACCGCCCGGTCCGGCTGGACACCGTCGTGGTCTCCTCGCAGCACGCCGCCGACATCGACCTCGACTCGCTGCTCGCCCCCGACATCCGCGAGTACGTCGTGGAGCCGGAGCTGGCGAACCTCGGCATCGAGACCGAGGGCTACCGCCTCCTGGTCAACCCCACCGGCCGCTTCGAGATCGGCGGCCCGATGGGCGACGCCGGGCTGACCGGCCGCAAGATCATCATCGACACGTACGGCGGCATGGCCCGGCACGGCGGCGGCGCCTTCTCGGGCAAGGACCCGTCCAAGGTGGACCGCTCGGCGGCGTACGCGATGCGCTGGGTCGCCAAGAACATCGTCGCGGCCGGGCTGGCCCGCCGCTGCGAGGTCCAGATCGCGTACGCGATCGGCAAGGCGGAGCCCGTCGGCCTGTTCGTCGAGACCTTCGGCACCGAGAGCCTGCCGGTCGAGAAGATCCAGACGGCCGTCACCGACGTCTTCGACCTGCGTCCGGCCGCGATCATCCGCGACCTCGACCTGCTGCGCCCGATCTACACCGCGACCGCGGCGTACGGCCACTTCGGCCGCGACCTGCCGGACTTCACCTGGGAGCGCACCGACCGCGTCGACGCCCTCAAGGCCGCGCTCGGCGTCTAGGCCCCGGTACTACACGCTTACAGCATCTGCGGCGGCAACCCGCCACACCCTCACCGGGTGCGGCGGGTTGCCGCCGTTTTGCACCGACGCGCTCGTAGTTGTCCGGCCGTCGTCCGCGGATGCGGTGGAGGGGTGCTGGAGCGGCGGACGCGCGTCGCTGGAGCGGCGGAGGAAGCATCGCTCGAATCACCTGAAGGCAATCCGGCGTTAACATCCAGGGCCGGGAACGGCCCTTGACCCAAGCTACGATTCCCGGCATACGCTTCGAGTCGTGACCAACTTTCGGGGGAAAGATGACCACGCCCGGCACCGGGAGACCGCCGCAAGACGCCTGACCGCCACGGCGTCGAACCGGCGGGCGGCAAACGGCCGCCCAGGGGTGCGCAGCCCCGGAATCTGAAGCACCGACCACCCGCGACCGCCGCACCTGCGCGGCGTCGCGGCCGATCGGCGTGCGGGGTAGTCCTGTGCCGAGCCGCTCCCCGTCCAGGTCCGACCTGGTGGGTCGTGACCGTGCCGTCACCCCGAACTCCGTTATCCACGCGGCGTGTTGCGACCGCCCTATGTGACGACGATGTCGAGAAGGCGAAGGCTCTCATGGAATTCGGCGTGCTCGGCCCCCTGCGGATGACCGCACAGCGCATCTCGTACGTTCCCACCGCGCCCAAACAGCGGCAACTTCTGGCCCTGCTGCTCTTCAACGCCAATCAAGTCGTCTCCACGAGCGCGTGCATCGAGGAGCTGTGGGAATCCGCACCTCCGGCGAGCGCGCTCTCGACCCTCCAGACGTACGTGCTCCAACTCCGCCGCGCGCTACGCGGCGTGCCGCACATCGGGAGCCTCCAGGACGCCCGCAAGACCCTGGAGACCCGGGACGGCGGCTACCTGCTCGTGGTCCGCCAGGGAGAGCTCGACCTGCACGTGTTCGAGCGGTTGGTGAGCCACGGCCGAGCGGCACTCGACCACGACGACGATCGGACGGGCTCCCGCTTACTCGGCGAGGCCCTCGACATGTGGACCGGCGCGGCGCTGGCCGACGTGCAGACCGGGCCGATCCTGCAGAGCTACCTCACCGGACTCGAGGAGCAGCGCATCTGCGTCCAGGAACAGCGCATCGAGGCCGACCTGCGCCTCGGGCACCACCACGAACTGCTGGGCGAACTCAGCGCGTTGGTCACCCAGAACCCCACCCACGAGAACCTGCACGCGCAGCTCATGCTCGCGCTCTACCGGTCCGGGCGCCCCGCCCAGGCCCTGACCGTGCACCGCAGGCTGCGCCAAGTCCTGCACGACGAACTGGGGTTGGAACCCTCGCCGCGCATGCGCCGGCTGCACCAGGCGGTGCTGGCGTGCGATCCCGTGCTCGACATGCCCTCGCAGGCCCGCGGGCGACTGTCGCTCGACCTCCCTGCCCGGGCCGGCTGACGGGTCCGGTGCCGGACGGCCCCCGCGGTCCCGGGGCGGCCGTCCGGCCCCGCCTCGACCGGGGTTCCGGTCAGCCTCCAGGGCACGTTGCCAGGCTCGACCGCAGGTGCCGCGCCGCGGCGCCGGAGCCCATGGGAGGAGAGCCATGACGCAGACCGCTCCGAGCGCGGTCCGGCAGACGGCGGTGACGCCCGAGCTGTATCTCGCGGTCCAGCAGTTCTACGCACGGCACATGCAGGCCGTCGACGACGAGAACGCCGACGTGTGGGCCGACGACTACACCGAGGACGCCGAGTTCGACACCGACGTGCTGCCCGCCCCGCTGTTCGGCCGCGACACGATCCTCGCCCGGCTCGCGAAGGCCGGCGCCGCACTGGCGGAACAGGGCGTCACCAGGCGCCACTTGATGAGCATGCTGACGGTGCACCCCGACGAGGCTCCGGACGGCGGGGACAGCGGCGCGGGCGGGGGAGGCGGGGACGGCGGCGAGCCCGTCGTGCGACGCGTGCGCACCCGCTCCAGCTTCCTGGTGCTGCACAGCAGCCCCGGTACGCCGACCACGGTGTTCCGCAGCGGCACCTGGGAGGACACCCTGGTCCGCACGGAGGACGGCCCGTGGCGGATGCGCCGCCGCCGCGTGGTCGGCGACGGGGCGGCGCACGGCACGGGGAGCGGCGCTGTGCAAGGACCCGCGCAGTGAAGGCGCGGCGACCCAATCTGAGTTCGGTGCCGCCGGACGCGACGCCCGAGCCGCTGCCCAGGGGTTGCGTGGACCCGGCGTCCACCACGCCGCTGCTGGACGCCGCCCGGGTGGTCGCCGCGATCGCCGCCCGGCACGCGGCCGCCTCGGACGTCCGGCGCCGGCTGCACCCCGAGGTCGTCGAAGCGCTGGTCGAAGCGGGCTTCGCCGCGCACTTCGCGCCGACCCGGTGGGCGGGCCGGGCCGGCGCGTTCCGCGAACTCACCGCGGCGGTGGCCGTGGTGGGCGAGGGATGCGCGTCGGCCGCGTGGACCGCGTCGTTGTGGGCGTACACCGCGCGGTTCGCGGCACACCTGCCGGCCGAGGGGCAGGCCGAGATCTGGGAGAAGGGCCCGGACACCTGCGTGGTCAGCGCCCTCGCCCCGACCGGCGATGTGCGCGCGGTACCGGGCGGCTGGCAGGTGTCGGGGCGCTGGCCGTACACGAGCGGCGTGGACTTCTCCGACTGGGCGCTCGTGCGCGGCCCCGGCGTGCCGGGTGGCGATCCGGGCCGGTTCTTCGCGTTGCCGCGCGACGCGTACGACATCCAGGACACCTGGCACAACGTCGGCATGCGCGCCACCGGCAGCAACACCCTGGTGGTCGAGGACGTGTTCGTGCCGGAGCAACGCAGTTTCCTGGTGGCCGACATGGTGAGCGGGCGCGGCTCCGACTCGCAGGCCCGCTGCCACCACGTGCCCCTCCTCGCCGTCAACGGGCTCACGTTCGCGGCGCCGGTGCTGGGGTCGGCGCGCGGGGCGCTGGTGTCGTCGGCGCGGTGGCTCGCCGACAAGCAGGACGTCCACGGCCGGCCGGTGGGGCGCTCGCCGGCCGTCCAGGCGGCGGTCGCCCGCGCGGCGGGCGAGATCGACATCGCGGAGATGCTGCTCGACCGAATCGCCGCGGGGGTGGACGACGACGCGGCGGTCACCGGGGCGCACGTCGCGCGCAACGGCCGCGACGCGGCCCTGGCCGTGGAGCTGTCGGTGGCGGCCGTCGACCGGCTGTTCCGCAGCGGCGGAACGCGCGCGCAGTCGGACTCGCACCCGTTGCAGCGGGCCTGGCGGGACGTGCACGCCGCGGGCAGCCACGTCGCGTTGCAGTTCGACTCGGGTGCGGGTGCCTTCGTGGACCACCTGCTCTCGGCGGTGTGAGCACGCGTGCGGGGTGGCGGGCCGCACGGCCCGCCACCCCGCACGCACGTCCGCGCCCGATCAGTGCAAAGACAGGTCGTCGCGTACGACGGTGCGCGACCGGTTGGCCAACTGGCCGTCCGTCCGGACGAGTTCGTCCTCGACGACGCAGGTCGGCTCCCAACGCGTCGAGCCGTCCGCGGCGGTGACGCTGATCGCCGCGTAGTAGTTCGTGCGGATCCCGCCGTCCGCCTCGGGCATCACCCGCAGCATGTCGAACCAGTGCCTCGGCTGGGCTCCTTCGAACCGGCCGGAGGCGGCCTCGGAGGCCTTCGCGATGATCTCCCGCCCGCTCACCTCGGCCCGGCCGCCCGCCGGGCGGAAGACCCCGTCCGCCAGGAACGTCCCGGCGAAGCCTTCGAAGTCCCCGCCGTCCAGCATCGCGATCTGCCGTGCGTAGAACATCTGGACCTCCACGTACAGGTCCGCGCTGACCGCCGCCATCGTGTGCCTCCTCGGCTCGCGCCCCGCCGACTGCGGTGGCATCTGCCGCGAGCCTGCCGGGTCGGCCTGGAACCGTGCTCGAATCCCGAGCGACACGGCCGTTCGGCTCCATCCGCGCTCCATCGGCGCTCCACCCGCCCCGATGACAGTGGTGCCCGAGCCGTCGTCCCCGAGGAGGCACGCGCATGACCACCACGCATGAGACCGAACACCGGATCACCGTCGACGCGCCGCCCGACACCGTGTACGCGCTGCTCGCGGACGTCGCGGGCTGGCCCCTGGTGTTCGGCCCGACCCTGCACGTCGAAATCGCCGAACAGACGAACAACAGCGAGAAGTTCGCCATCTGGGCGACCGCCGGGGACGCGGTCGCGCACTGGACGTCGCGCCGCACGCTCGACCCGGTCGCCCGGCGCATCCGCTTCGACCAGCAGACCCCGCGCGCGCCGCTCGCCACGATGGGCGGCGAGTGGATCGTCGAACCCGAGGGCGACGGCACGCTCGTGGTGCTCACGCACGACTTCACGATGCGTGCCGACAGCACGACCCTGCCGCACGCCGTGAACGAGGTCGTGGACGCCAACAGCGAGGCCGAACTCGCGGCCCTGCGCCGGCATGCCGAGCAGACCGAAGCAGCCGACCTCGTCCTCGAGTTCGAGGACACCGTGGACATCGACGGCTCCGTCGAAGCCGTCCACGACTTCCTCTGGCGCGCCGAACGGTGGCCCGACCTCCTCCCGCACGTCGTCGCGCTCGAACTGGCCGAGGACGCCGACGGGGTGCAGACCATGGCCATGGAGGTACGCAACCACCGCGGCGAACAGCACGCGCTGCGCTCCGTCCGCGTCGGCCGCCCCGGCCACCGCATCGTCTACAAGCAGCTCGTCCTCCCGCCGGTCGCCACCGCGCACGTGGGCGAATGGACCGTGACCGGTACGGAGAACGGCGCCCGTGCGGTCGGCCGGCACCGGATCGCCCTGGACTCGGCGGGAATCGCCGCGGTCCTCGGCCCGGACACCGACCTCGCGACGGCCAAGGCCGCGGTCCGCGAGGCGATCGGCGGCAACAGCCGCACCACGCTGCGCCGGGCCAAGGAGACCGTCGAGTCCCTGGCGCGGGCCCCGCGGACGTGACCGCGGGCGCGCCGCCACCACCCACCACGACAGCCGGTCACCACAGAGAGGAAGCCGCCGTGGCAGCCGACAACAACGCGCTCGCCCCGCCGCGAACGGAGGAGGTCGCCGACGGGGTGTACGCGTACGTCCAGCCCGACGGCGGCTGGTGCGTCAACAACTGCGGGATCGTCACCGACGGGGGCGAGACCGCGCTGATCGACACCGTCGCCACCGAGGAGCGCGCGCTACGCCTGCGCAAGGCGGTCCTCGAGGTCGCCGGTCGCGCGCCCGGGGTCGTGGTGAACACCCATCACCACAGCGACCACACCTTCGGGAACCACCTGTTCGCCCCCGACGCCGTGTTCATGGCGCACGAGCGGACCCGCACCGAGATGGCCGCCGCGGGGCTCGGTCTCACGCAGCTGTTCCCGAACGTCGGGTGGGGCGACGTCCGCGTGACGCTCCCGTCGCTGACGTTCCGCGACAACGCGACACTGCGCCGCGGTGACCTCCGCGTCGAACTCCTGCACCTCGGCCCCGCGCACACCACCAACGACGTCGTGGCGTGGATCCCGGACCGGGGCGTCCTGTTCACCGGCGACATCGCGATGTCCGGCGTGACGCCCTACTGCCTGATGGGGACGGTCCAGGGCTCCCTCGACGTGCTGGCGCGACTGCGGGCGCTCGGCCCGACCACCGTGGTGCCGGGCCACGGTCCGGTCGGCGGGCCGGAGATCCTGGACGCGAACGCCGCGTACCTCACCTGGATTCAGGAGCTGGCCCGGGACGGGGCCGCCGCCGGGCAGAGCGCACTGGAGGCCGCCAAGGCCGCCGACCTGGGCGACTTCGCCGAACTCCTGGACCCGGAGCGCCTGGTCGGCAACCTGCACCGCGCGTACCTCGAACTCGCGGGCTCGGCCGGGCCGGAGCTCGGTGCGCCGCTGGACGTCGTCAGCTCGTTCATGGAGATGGTCGAGTACCACGGGCGCCTGCCGGACTGCCATGCGTGAGCAGCAGGCCGCGCGCCCGGTCGTGCTCATGCTCCCCGGACAAGGGGCCCAGTACGCGCGCATGGGCGCCGGACTCCACGGCACCGACCCCGAATTCACGGCGGCGCTGGACGGCCTCTTCGAGGCGTACGCGACGGCCGGCGGCGACGCGGAGCGCCTGCGCGCCGTCTGGCTGGCCGACGACCCGGCCGGCCCGATCCACGAATCCGCATACGCGCAACCGCTGTTGTTCGCCGTCGGGTACGCCCTCGGCGAGGCGCTGCGGGCGTACGGAATCGCCCCGTACGCCCTGCTCGGGCACAGCGTCGGCGAGTTCGCCGCCGCGGGCCTGGCCGGGGTCTTCGACACCGCGGCCGCGGGGCGGCTGCTCGCGCGCCGCGGCGAGGCGTTCGCGGCGATCGGCCCCGGCGGCATGCTGGCCGTCGCGGCGTCGGCTCGCGAACTCGCCCCGTACACCGGCCCGGACGTGGTCGTGGGTGCGGTCAACGGCCCCCGGCAGAGCGTTCTCGCGGGTGCCCGGGGCCCGTTGGCGGAGGCCGCGTCGCGCCTGCGCAAGGACGGCCTGGTGTGCCGGGCGGTGGCGGGCGACCTGCCCTTCCACAGTCCGGCGGCCGCCGACGGCGCAGGCGTGTGGCGCGACGCGTTCGCGGACGTCGAACTGAAGGCGCCGCGGGTGCGGATCCAGTCGACGGCCACGGGCCTTCCGGTGCGGGCCGACGAGGCGGTGCGGGCGGCGTTCTGGGCGGACCAGATCGCGGCGCCGGTGCTGTTCTGGCCGGCCCTTGACGCGCTGCTGGCCACCGGCGGTTTCACGCTCGTCGAGGCCGGTCCCGGACAGCAGTTGGGCGGCTGGGCGAAACGGCACCGCGCGGTGCGCACGGGCGCGTCCACGACCCTCCCGCTGCTGCCCGCGCAGCCCGGCCCCGCGGACCGCGACCGGGCGGTGTTCGACGCGGCCGTCGCGGCGCTCTCCGCCGACGGGGTCGCGAAGGCCGGTTGAACACGGCGACGGCCGGTTCCCCGAAATCCTTCGGGGAACCGGCCGTTCGTGCGTGCCGCGGCGTCATCGGCGCGGCACGCCGTCCGGTCAGAGCTCGGCGGCCCGTACCACCAGCGCCGAGTTGAAGCCCCCGTGGCCCCGCGCGAGGATCAGCGCGGTCGCCAGCCGGGCCTCCCTGGGCCGGTCCCGGACCAGGTCCAGCCGCCAATCGGGGTGCAGTTCGGGCACGTTGACGGTCGGCGGGATCACCTGGTCGCGGATCGCGAGCAGCGCCGCGGCGACGTCGACCGGCGGGCCGCCGGCGAGCATGCGGCCGGTCATCGTCTTCGGTGCCGTGACCGGGACGCCTTCGGGCCCGAAGAGCGCCGCGATCGTGTCCGCCTCGACGCGGTCGGCCTCGGGGGTGCCGGCCGCGTCGGCGAAGACCACGTCGATACCGTCCGGGGTCAACCCCGCGTCGGCGATCGCGAGTTCGGCCGCCCTGCGCAGCGCGGGAGGCCGACCGGTCTGCGGCAGCGGGTCGAACGTCGCCGCGTACCCGGCGATCTCGCCGTAGCACCGCGGGGCCCCGCGCTCGCGCGCGGAGGCCGCGTCCTCGGTCACCAGGATCGCGCCGCCCTCGGCCGGCACGAACCCGTCGGCGTCCGGCGAGAACGGCATGTACGCGCGCTCCGCGACCCGCGCCCGGCTCAGCTTGCCGTGTGAAATCTGCGCCACCATCGCGTACGGGTTGAGCGGGGCCTCCATGCCGCCGGTGACCATCAGCGGTGTGCCGCGCCGGATCTGCCGCCGGGCGTGGCCGACCGCGTCGAGTCCGGCCGCCTGGTCGGCCACCAGGACGTCGCCGGGCCCGCGCATGCCGTGCCGGATGGAGATCTGCCCGGTGTTGACGGCGTAGAACCACGCGAAGCTCTGGTACGCGCTGACGTGGTGGGGGCCCTTCGTCCACAGGTTCTGGATCTCCCGCTGGGTGAAGTAGAAGCCGCCGGAGGCGTTCGCGGTGACGACGCCCATCCCCAGGTCGTCCAGGCTGCCGGGGACGATCCCGGCGTCGGCCACCGCCCAGTCGGAGGCCGCGACGGCGAACCGCGTCAGCGGATCGGTCTGGGGCATCAGACGGCTCGGCACGTGCTCCCTCGGGTCGAAGTCGAGGACGTCGCCCACGAAGCGGCAGGGGTAGCCCGACCCGTCGTACTCGGTGATCGGCCCGATCCCGCTGCGCCCCGACAGCGTCGCGGACCAGTACGCCTCGGTCCCCAGCCCGTTGGGGGCCAGCACGCCCAGACCCGTCACGACCGCCGTCCCGGCCGGTGCGCCGACCGCCGTGGACGCGCCCGTCACGACCGCACCCCCTCGGCCCGACGCAACACCATCGCGCTCTGGAAGCCGCCGAACCCGCTGCCCACCGACAGGGCGACGTCGACCAGTTGCTCGCGCGCGTGCAACGGCACGTAGTCGAGGTCGAGTTGCTCGTCGCGCTCGTGCAGGTTCGCGGTCGGCGGGACCACGCCGTGTTCGATCGCCAGCGCGCAGGCCGCGATCTCGATCGAGCCGATCGCCCCGAGCGAGTGCCCGACCATGGACTTGATCGAGCTGACCGGCGTGCGGTACGCGTGCGCGCCGAGCGCCCGCTTGAACGCCGCGGTCTCGTGGATGTCGTTCTGCCTGGTCGCCGAGCCGTGCGCGTTCACGTAGTCGACCTGGGTCGGGTCGGTGCGGCCCTCATCAAGGGCGACGCGGATCGCCTCGGCCATCTCGATGCCGTCCGGCTTGAGGCCGGTCATGTGGTACGCGTTGGACCGGGACGCGTAACCGGATATCTCGGCGTAGATGTGCGCGCCTCTGGCCCGAGCGTGCCCGTACTCCTCCAGGACGAGCACGGCCGCGCCCTCGGCGAGCACGAAGCCGTTGCGGGTCCGGTCGAACGGCCTTGACGCGGTGGTCGGTTCGTCGTTACGCGGCGAGGTCGCCTTGATCACGTCGAAGCAGGCGACCGCGAGCGGCGATATCGGCGCGTCCGTACCGCCCGCGAGCACCACGTCGGCGGTGCCCTCGGCGATGAGGTCCCGCCCGTAGCCGACCGAGTCGAGGCCCGACGTACAGCCCGACGACACCATGGCCACCGGCCCCTCCGCACCCGCCGCCCAGGCGACCTCGGCGGCGAAGGAGCTGGGGACCAGGTGCGCGTAGAGCTCGGGGACCGCGTAGTCGTGGTCCAGGACCCATTTGCGGCCGGTGTCGCTGAGGACCCGGTACTCGTTCTCCAGGCCGGTCGTCGCGCCGACCGCGCTGCCGAGGCTGACCGCGACGCGCGCGGGGTCCAGACCGGACAGTTCCAGGCCGCTGTCCGCGAGGCATTCGCGGGTGGCGACGACGGCGAACTGCGCGGCGCGGTCCATGCGCGCGATCTCGCGGTGGCTCAGCCCGTGTTCGGCCGGGTCGAAGTCGATCTCGCCGGCCATCTGCGAGCGGTACGCCCCGGCGTCGAACAACGTGATCGGGCGCGTCGCGGTGCGGCCCGAGGTGATCAGGTCCCAGAAGTCCTTGGTCCCGACCCCTCCCGGCGCCACCACCCCGATGCCGGTGACGACCGTACGCCGCCTCATGCCACCACCTCGCTTCGCTCGGCGGCCGCATTCGCGAAACGGATCCTCTTGTTGATTCGCTCCCTTCGGTCGCTCATACCGGCAGCCTCTCGTTGAGGTAGTCGATGAAGCCGCGCGGGGTCTTGAGGTCGTCGATGGCGTCGTCGGGGATGACCACCTTGTACTCGTCCTGCAACTTCGTGGCGATCTCGTAGACCAGCAGGGAGTCGAAGCCGAGATCGGTGAACTCCGTGTCGATGATGTCGCCTTCGAGGTCGGAGTGGCCGTCCAGGCCGGTGCAGTCGCGCAGTGTCGCCCGGAAGTCTTCCAGGGTGTATCTGGGCATCGTTGGCTTCCCATCGCCGCGGGGACCGGTGTGTCTCCACGGTCGTGGACGGTGCTCCATCGCGGCTGGAGAACGACTGGACGCCTGCCGCCGCCCCGAGCCGTGCTCGACCGGGGCTCGGGGCGGGGCCGTGAGGGTGGCGGAAGGCAGGCCGTGCCGGCCGGCCGCGGACGCGGCCTTGCCGACGGCGGTGGCGAGAGGTGGGATCCGATGAAACGACTCGAACGGCAGCACCCCGTGCGGCACGCGCGCATCCTGGGCGTCGGCGCGTACCGCCCGGAGCGCTCGGTGGACAACGCGGAGGTCTGCGTGCTCATCAACTCGTCCGACGCGTGGGTGCATTCGCGCTCCGGCATCCGCTCGCGCCGCTTCGCGGGGCCGCACGAGACGCTGGAGATGATGGCGACCACCGCGGCCGGAAAGGCGTTGGCCGCCGCCGGGATCGAACCGGGCGACGTGGACTGCGTGTTGGTGAGCACGATCTCGCACCTGCGGCAACTCCCGGGAATGGCACCCGACCTCGCGGTGCGGATCGGCGCGGGCGGAGTGGGTGCGTTCGACATCTCGGCGGCCTGCGCGGGCGGCTGCTACGGACTCGCCCTCGCGGACTCGATGATCCGCGGGGGCAACGCCCGCCACGTGGTGGTGGTCGGCGCCGAGCGCATGCGGGACGTCATCGACGCCGAAGACCGGTCGCTGGCCTTCCTGTTCGCCGACGGCGCGGCCGCGTGGGTGGTGGGGCCGTCCGACGAGCCCGGCATCGGACCGGTGGCGTGGGGGAGCGACGGCGGTTCGCTGGACGCGTTGACCATGACGCGTACCTGGGGCGAGTTCCGCGACGACCCCGCGCTGCCCTCCCCGGTCCTCTCCATGGACGGCCGCAGGGTGTTCCGGTGGACGGCCGGGGAGATCGCGAAGGTGTGCAAGCTGGCGCTGGACAAGGCCGGGGTCACGGCCGCGGACCTGGGGGCGTTCATCCCGCACCAGGCGAACCTGCGGATCACCGAGGTGCTGGCCCACGAACTGCGGCTGCCCGACCACGTCGCGGTCGCCGACGACGTCGTCACGTCCGGCAACACGTCCTCGGCGTCGGTGCCGCTGGCCATGGAGGCGCTGCTCGCGTCCGGGCGCGCCGCGTCCGGGGACCTGGCGCTGCTGGCGGGGTTCGGTGCGGGACTGGCGTACGCCGCGCAGGTGGTGGTGCTGCCCTGAGTCCGGACGCCGCGGCACGGCGGCGGGCCCCGGCGCGGTGTGCGCCGGGGCCCGCGGCCGTCCCGCCCGCCGGGCGGTCGGCGAACAGCCTTCAGGGGATCAGTAGTTGCCCAGGCCTCCGCACACGTTGAGCGCCTGGGCGGTGACCGCGGCGGCCGCGTCCGAGACCAGGTAGGCGACCATCGCCGCCACTTCCTCGGGGGCGGTGTAGCGGCCGAGCGGGATCTTGGCCTCGAAGCGCGCCAGCACGTCCTCTTCGGTGGTCTCCCACGCCGCGGCGTAGCCCTGCCGCACCTTCGCGGCCATCGGGGTCTCGACGTACCCCGGGCACACCGCGTTGACGGTGATGCCGGTGCGGGCCAGCTCGAGGCCCAGCGCCTTCGTGAAGCCGACCACGCCGTGCTTGGAGGCCGAGTAGGGGGCGGCCAGCACGACGCCCTGCTTGCCGCCCGTGGACGCGATGCTGATGACGCGCCCCCAGGCCCGCTCGCGCAGTCCGCCGGCGGTGAGTACTTCGCGCGTGACCCGGAAGACGCTGTGGAGGTTGGTGTCGATGACGTCGAACCAGAGCTCGTCCGGGAGTTCGGCGGTCACCCCGCCCCCGCTGCGGCCCGCGTTGTTGACGAGGACGTCGACGGGGCCGAAGCGGTCCACGGCGGCGGCCACCATGTCCCGTACGGACTCGGCGTCGCGGACGTCGCACGCCGTCCCGGCGGCCTCGACGCCCGCCTCGCCGAGTTCCTTGACCGTGCGCTCGACGTTGTCGGCGTCCCGTGCGGAGATGAACACCCGGTCGCCCGAAGCGCCGAGGGTACGGGCGACGGCCAGTCCGATACCGCTGGTCGCGCCCGTCACGAGCGCGGTGCGCGGGGTGCGGGCGGACGCGGTCGGCGGCGAGGGCGGCGGTGCGTGCGGAGCGGTGCTCATGCGGAACCTCCCGGTTCGTGGGGATCGGCCGCCAGGAACTGCGCGACGAACGCGGTGTCGTGCTTGGCGTGCCGGAAAAGCGGATGGTCGATGACCTCGCGGAGGAACGCGGCCGTGGTGTGCACGCCCGGCCCCGCGATGTGGAACTCGTCGAGTGCGCGCTGCATCCGGGCGATGGCCTGGGGGCGGTCCGGCGCCCAGACGATCAGCTTGGCGAGCAGCGAGTCGTACACCGCGGGCACGCGGTAGCCCGGGTAGCCGTGGGTGTCGACCCGCACGAACGGACCGCCCGGCGGCTCGAACCGGGTCAGGACCCCGGGCGCGGGCGCGAAGTCGCGCCGGGGGTCCTCGGCGTTGAGCCGGCACTCGATCGACACGCCGCGCAGCGCGACGTCGTCCTGCGTGAACGCCAGCCGGGCCCCGGCGGCGATGCGGATCTGCTCGCGCACCAGGTCGACGCCGGCGACCATCTCGGTGACCGGATGCTCCACCTGGATGCGGCAGTTCACCTCCATGAACGAGTACGACCCGTCCGGGGCAACCAGGAACTCGAAGGTGCCGGCGCCGACGTACCCGGCCGCGAGCGCGCCGCGGACCGCGGCCTCGCCCATGCGCGCGGCCAGGCCTTCGGGCAGCACGGGGGCGGGTGCCTCCTCGATGAGCTTCTGGTGGCGCCGCTGCACCGAGCAGTCGCGTTCGCCCAGGTGCACGGCGTTGCCGTACGCGTCGCACAGGATCTGGATCTCGACGTGCCGGGCCGAGCCGAGATAGCGCTCGACGTACACGCGCCCGTCGCCGAACAGGGTCTGCGCCTGGGCCCGGGTCTCCTGGTACGCGCGGGCGAACGCGGTCTGCTCCGACACCACGCGCAGGCCGCGCCCGCCGCCACCCGCGGCGGCCTTGATGATGACCGGGTACCCGATCGCGTCGGCCACCGCGAGGGCTTCGTCGGCGGTACCGAGCGCGTGCAGGCTGCCGGGCAGCAGCGGCAGCCCGGCCTCGTGCATCAGCGCCCGGGCGGCGGTCTTGTCGCCGAGGCGCTCGACGACGCCGGGCGGCGGCCCGATGAACACGATGCCGTTCGCCGCGCACTCCTCGGCGAGGACCGGGTCCTCGGAGAGGAATCCGTAGCCCGGATGCACCGCGTCGGCGCCGGTGCGCAGCGCCGCCTCGACGATCGCGGGCACGCTGAGGTAGCTGTGCCGGGCGGCGGCCGGGCCGATCTGCACCGACTCGTCGGCGAACCGGACGACGGCCGAGTCGCGGTCCTCGGTCGAGTGCACGGCGACCACGCGCAGGTCGAGTTCCTTGCAGGTGCGCGCGACGCGCAGGGCGATCTCGCCGCGGTTCGCGATCAGCACGGTGGAGAACATGCGTCCCTCATTCCGCCGGGGCGTCCAGCGCGATCAGCGGCTGGCCGTACTCGACGGGCTCGTTGTCGCCGACGAGGATCCGGGCGATCCGCCCGGCACGGTCCGCCCGCACCGGGATCATCAGCTTCATCACCTCGACGATGCCGACCTGGCGGCCGGGGGCTACCAGGTCGCCTTCGGCGACGAAGGGCGGCGCGCCCGGTTCGGAGGAGCGGTAGAAGGTGCCGACGCTGGGCGCGGCGATGGTGTGCCCGTCGCGGGTGTCGATCGGCACCGGGGTGGTGGCCGTGGTGCCCGTAGCGCCCGTGGTGGTCGGAGCGGAGGCTTCGGGATGGCCGGGCGCAGGCGGTCCGGTCGGCCCGGACGGTCCGGTCGGTGCGGCGGACTGCCACTCCAGTTCGACGAGGACGTCGCCGGCCCGTACCCGCACCGCGGACGGCGCCGTGGTCAGGTCGACTATCAGGCGGGTCGCGTGTTCGCGCACCGCGTCCACCAGATCGATCAGTTCCGCGGGTGTGTCGGGGGCGAGGTCGTGGACGGGCTGTTCCGGGGCGAGGGTCACTGGTCCTGCTCCTCTGCGGGCGGGTGCGGGGGCGTGTCCGGTACGCCCGGGGGCGCACCGAACGCACGGAATTTGGCGAGGCGTTCGGACACCAGGCGGTCGCCGCCGAGCGGTGCGAGCGCGTCGAGCGCGGTGCGCAGGACGGTGCCGAGGTCGGCCGCGATCCGCGCGGGGTCGGCCTGCGGGCCGCCCTCGGGAACCGGGACGACGCCGTCGACCACGCCGAGCGCGAGGAGTTCGCGCGCGCCGAGGCGCAGGGCGGCGGCCGCGTCGGCGGCGCGGGCCGGGTCGTCCCACAGGATCGCGGCGCAGCCCTCGGGGCTGATGACCGAGTAGACCGCGTCCGCGAGCATCAGCACGCGGTCGGCGACGGCGAGCGCGAGGGCCCCGCCGCTGCCGCCCTCGCCGGTGACCACGCCGACGATCGGCACCGGGAGCGCGGCCATCAGGCGGATGCTCTCCGCGATGGCGACGCACTGGCCCTGCTCCTCGGCCTCGATGCCCGGGTACGCGCCCGGCGTGTCCACGAACGTCAGGACGGGTGCCCGCAGTTTCGCGGCGAGGCGCATCAGGCGCATCGCCTTGCGGTAGCCCGAGGGCGTGGCCATGCCGTAGTTGCGCGTGGCGAGTTCGGCCAGGCTCTCGCCCTTCTCGTGCCCGATGGCGACGACCGTGCGTCCGGCGAACCGGGCGGTGCCGCCGACGATCGCCGGGCAGTCGCCGTGGGCGCGGTCGCCGCGCAGCTCCTGGAAGTCGTCGAGGAGGTGCGCGAAGTAGGAGAGTGTGGAGGGGCGTTCGAGCGCGCGGGCGGCGCGGACCGTGGCCCAGGGGTCGCGCGGCGGCAGGAGCTCCGGATCGCGGACGAGCGGGTCCGGCGGCGGGACGGCGGACGCGGACGCGGATGGCGACGGATCGGGCGGAGCGGCGGCGCTCAGCAACTTGCCCAGCACCGAGCGGAGTTCCGCGCGCTTGGCGACGACGTCCACGATCCCGTGTGCGAGCAGGAACTCCGCCCGCTGGAAGCCCGGCGGCAGTTCCTGGCGGATCGTCTGGGCGATCACCCGCGGTCCGGCGAACCCCAGGCGTGCGCCGGGCTCGGCGACGATGACGTCGCACAGGGTGGCGTACGACGCGGCCACACCCCCGAATGTGGGGTCGGTGATCAGCGACACGGTCAGGACGCCCGCCGCGTCGAGCCGGGCGAGCGCGCCGCTGGTCTTGGCCATCTGCATGAGCGCCACGACGCCCTCTTGCATGCGGGCCCCGCCCGACGCGCAGACGAGCAGCAGCGGTACGCGGTCGCGCAGCGCGGACTCGGCGGCCTCGGCGACCAGTTCGCCGACCGCGCCGCCGAGGCTGCCGCCCATGAAGCGGAAGTCCATGACCGCCGCGACGACGGGTCGGCCGTCGATCGCGCCGCGTACGCACACGACGGCTTCGTCCAGTCCGGTCGCGGCGCGGGCCTGCGCGACGCGTTCGGGGTAGGGCTTCGCGTCGGCGAAACCGAGCGGGTCGGCGGTGTGCGCGGGGCCGCCGACGCGCGACACGCTTCCGGCGTCGAGGAGTTGGCCGATGCGCTCGCTCGCGGTCAGGGGGTGGTGGTGGCCGCAGTCGGGGCACACCCGGTGGGCGGTCGCGAACCGCTTCGCGTACACCAGCGAGCCGCAGCCCCGGCAGACGAGCCAACGGGGCGGCGCCGTCGGGCCGGCAACGGCGGCCACAGTCATGCCGCCACCCCGCTGCGCTCGGCAGCCGCATTCGCGAAACGCACCCCTCTGCTGCCTTGCCCGCTTCGCTCGCTCATGCGGGTTGCTCCAGCATCCCGTTCACGAGGCCGATGAACATGGCCGGTGTCCTGGCCTCCTGCACCGCCTCGTCGGCGAGGGCGATCCCGAACTCGCGTTCCACGATCGCGGCGACTTCCAGCAGGGCGAGCGAGTCGTAGCCCAGGTCGGCGAAGGCGACCTCGACGATGTCCCCTTCGAGATCGACGTCCTCTTCCTCTCCGGCGGCGCGGCGCAGGATGTCGGTGAACCCCCCGAGTGAGAGCTGATTCATCGTGATGCCCCTTGGTCCGATGGTGTGTTCGATACGACTGCACCAGCGTTCGGGGCGCGTCTGGAGCCTCGCTCGAGCCCGACAAGGGCGTGACGCGAACGGCCGGCGGGCGGCGTACGGACGTCGGGGGACCCACCGTTCCGGTTGTCGCATGGTCACGAATCGTTTACATGGAGTGCCTTATCGGAACAGACTGCTCCGACTAGCATCCGTCGAGGACGACCCCGGAACCCGGAGGCGTGACAGATGCGATTCGCGATCCTCGGCCCGCTGCGCATGACCGGCGTGGGCGCGCCGACGGTCCCCAAAGCGCCCAAGCAACGACAGTTGCTCGCGCTGCTCCTGCTGAACGCGAACCAGGTTGTCCCGGTTGGCATTTGCATCAAGGAGCTGTGGGACGACCAGCCACCGGACAGCGCGCTGTCCACCTTGCAGACGTACGTCCTGCACGTCAGACGCGTGCTGTGCGGCGTCCCCGAGATCGGGACGATGCATGCGGCCAAGCAGGTCCTGGCGACCGCCGAGCGCGGGTACCGCTTCTCGGTGCCGGACGGCGGACTCGACCTCCACCTGTTCGACGACGCGGTGCGCAAGGCACGCGACGCGCTCGCGGACGGCGAAGACGCGCGCGGCGCGGCTCTGCTCGCCCGCGCCCTCGACATGTGGGAGGGGCGGGCGCTCACCGGCGTCCAGGCGGGGCCGGTGCTGCGGGCGCACGCGGCGATGCTGGAGGAGTACCGGCTCAGCGTCCAGGAGACCAGGATCGAAGCCGATCTCCGGCTTGCCCGGCACCACGAACTCATCGGCGAGCTGAGCGCGTTGGCGACCCGCCATCCGACCAACGAGAACGTGCGCGCGCAGTTGATGCTCGCGCTGTACCGGTCCGGCAGGCAGGCGCATGCCGTGGAGGCCTACCAGCGGTTGCGGCGTACCTTGAGCGCCGACCTGGGGTTGGATCCGTCGCCGCGGATGCGGCGCTTCCTCCAGGCGATGCTGGACAACGACCCGAGCCTGAACAGCCCCGCGGCGGCGGGCGCGGGCGCCGCCGGGGACCGCTCTGCCTGACGGTTACTCCGATTCGGCGCGTGCTTGCGCCGGTTGCGTTCCTGGTTGTGCTTCCGGTTCCGATTGCGGTTGTTGTTGCGCTTCCGGCTGCGGGGCGAACGCGCCGATCCAGCGGCGCTGGTACTCCGCCCAGGTCGGGGCCGGGCCCGGGAGCGACCCGGCCGGTGCCCGCAGTCCGTCCAGCGCCAGGGCCACCAGCCGCTCGCGGGCGTGGAGTTCCTCGGCGAGCAGTTCCGCGGGAGGGTCGCCGTCGAGCGGGAACGACCCCGGGTAGCGGCCGAACAACTCGATGAGGCGCTGGATGTCGACGAGCGACACGTCGCCGCGCAGTCCGCCGCCGTCCCGGGCACGGTCGACGACGGCCTGGAGCAGCGCGCTCGCCCGGCCGCTCGTCTCGATCATGTCCGGGGTCACCGGGATGGTCCCCGCGACGATGGACACCGCACCGGCGCGGAGCCGGATGCAGCGCTGCACGAAGTGCGCGAACGAGCCCCAGGGATCCGCGTCGTCGGCGAGCGCGGCCTCGGCTTCCGCGATCATCTGTTCCATCGTCAGGCGGCACAGGGTCTGGATCAGTTCGGTCTTGCTGCCGTACCGGCGGTAGAGGGTGCCGACGCCGACGCCCGCGCGGTGGGCCACGGCGGCGACCGTCGCCTGCGCGCCGCGCGTGGTGAACACGTCCCGGGCGGCGGCGAGTACGAGGAAGTCGTTGCGTTCCGCCTCGGACTGGCGTCCGCGCCCCAGCGGGGGCCGGCGTACGGCGGCCCCCAGGACGTCGGCGTCGTCGGTGCACACGGGGTTGGCGGCGTCGATGCGCTGATGTCGGGTCACATGGCCGTCTTCTGGCGGGCCGTCAGGAACTGGCGGCGGGACGGATACGCCGGTTGCGCAAGGCCCCCACGGCGACGAGCCCGGCGGCCAGGACCATCCACCCGAGCAGTACGGCAAGCGGACGCGCCGCGCCGTGCCCGTCGAAGAACGCGGTGGACCGCAGCAGGCTACCGCCGGCGCCCGGCGGGAGGAACTGCCCGAGGGTTCCCCATGGTTGCGGGAGCATCTGCGGCCCCGCGGCGACCCCGGACGGATTGCCGACCAGGAACATCAGGACCGCGCCGAGCGCCATGCCGGGTCGGCCGAATACCGCCGCCAAGCCGATGATGGTCGTCCCGATCGCGAACATCATGGCCGCGAGCACCGCCGCGTTGAGCAGGAACGGCCCGCGGATCACGCCGACCCAGCCCTGGATCAGCCCGGTTGCGCACACCCCGCCCACCAGGGAGAACACCGCCGCGGCCGCGACCCGCCAACGCACCTGTGAGACCAGCAGGGTGAGCAGGATGCCGCTGAACATCCCGGTGAGGACCAGCGGCAGCATGCCCGAGTTGAGCCCGGTGCCGCGCGGGTCGCCCGACGCGGGCGGCACCAGGTCGTCGACCGGGACCGGCCGGCCTCCGTTCACTCCCGCGGCGACCTGTTCGAGCAGCTGCGCGACCGGCACGCTCGCTCCGGACGCGACCAGGACGCGAGGCCCATCCGGGCCGATCACGAGCGCGCCGTAGTCCTTGCGGTCCAAGATGCGCTCGCGGGCGGCCGCTTCGTCGTCGGCGACGTGCACGTCGAACGCCCCGGGGTCCGCGCGGCGCAGCCCCTCGACGACCCCGGCGACGGCGGGCGCCGGCCCGGTCACCGAGATCGGCACGTCGCGCGGGTGCAACCGCGCGTTGGGCCACGCGAACAGCACCAGCATCCCGGCCTGGATCACCACCAGGGCGCATGCGACCAGCGCGGCGATCCGGCGCGGGGGGAGGCCTGTCGGACCGCCGTGCGCGTGGTGGTCCGCGGTGGCTTCCGCGTGCGGCGTACGAGCCGAGGACATGGGCACTCCCTGCGATCGGTTGGCACCGGTGGGCCGACGACCCCGCGCGAACTCCGCGGCGCGGCACGGCCATAAAAGAAGAACGCTCGTTTTATTATGCTGACATGCCCAAAGTCGCGCAGGCCCATCTCGATGCCCGCCGCCGCCAGATCGTCGAGGCGGCCCGGCGCTGCTTCGCCCGGAATGGCTTCCACCGCACGTCGATGCAGGACGTGTTCGCCGAGTCCGGCCTTTCGGCCGGTGCCGTCTACCGGTACTTCGGCAGCAAGGACGAGTTGATCGCGGGCGTCGCCGCCGGGGCGGTCGGACAGGTCCGCGCCTCGGTCCACGCGCTCCTCGGCAGCGGTCGCGACCTCAACCCGGCCGACGCACTGGCCCGGCTCGTCGACGACCTCGGGGCGTTCCGCGACCCGGACGGCACCGGCCGCATCATGATCCACGCGTGGGGCGAGTCGTTGGGCGACCCGGCGCTGCGCGAGCTCATCGCGGCCCTCAACCGCGAGATGTTGGACGAGTTGTCCCAGGTCGCGGACGGGTTCGTGGGTGCCGGACACCTGCCGGCCGACGCCGACCGCCGAGCCGTCGCGCACACCCTGCTGTCCCTGATGCAGGGGTACGTCGTGCAGTTCCACGTGACCGGCGACCTGACCCCGGAGCGGTACCTGGTCGGCCTGCGGGCGCTGCTGCGGTGACGTCCGCGCCGCCCGTCCGCCGCCCGCCCGTGGCTCCCCACCGCCCGCCGCCGGTCCGCGGGTCCCGACGCGCGTCCCGGAACAGAGGACCCGAAGCGGGGCCGTGGGCGAGCCGGAAGAGAGCCCGGAAAAGTGGGGCTAGCCCCATGGGCACGTCCGCCCGGCGTGCCTAGCCTCGGAATCATGCTGAGGCAACCGGCCATGCGGGCTTCCGACGTCGACCGCGAAGCGGCGGTCGAACTCCTGCGGACACATCACGACCAGGGGCGCCTGACGCTGGACGAGTACACCGATCGCATCGGTGCGGCGTACTCCGCGGTGACCCTGGGCGAACTCGCCCAGCTGCTCAAGGACCTGCCGCCGCCCGAGCACCTGGAGTACGACGTCGAGGTGCTGCGCGCGGCATGGCAGCGGTCCTCGGCGGTGCAGCCGGTGGCCCCGCCGTCCCCGAGACCCGCGCGCGCGGCGCCGCCCGCCCCTCTCGCCGTGCCTGTTCCGGTCCGGGCGCACCAGGCACGCGAGGAGCGTCAGCGCGGGGTGAGCGCGCGGAGCGTGCTGCGCGGCCTGTGGACCGCGGTGCTCGCGGTGACCGCGGTCAACGTCGCTATCTGGCTCCTGGTTCTGGTCACCGAGCAGCCGGTCTACTTCTGGCCGATCTGGGTGTTCGGTCCGCCCGCGGCGCTGCTCGGTGCGGCGGAGCTGTGCGTACGGCGGCACGGCGGGCCCGGCTCCTGACCACCCGTGCCGGCGCGGGGCGCTCCGGGGCGTGGCCTGCCCCGGGCCTGTCGCCCTGATCTGGGAAGATGCCCCTGTGGGCGAGCACAGCGCGGGGGACCGGCCGGACGACGACTCCACTGCTCCCGCCGAGCAGTTGGAGATCGCCGTCGCCGCCGCGCGCAAGGCCGCCAAGTCCGCCAAGCCGCGCAAGCCCCCGGCCCTCGCCGCCGAGCTGCCGGTCGCGCGCATCGTCGTCGACAAGGCGCTGTCCCACCTCGACCAGTACTTCGACTACGCCGTGCCGGAGTCCATGGCCGAGACGGCGCAGCCGGGCGTGCGGGTGCGCGTGCGCTTCGGCGGGTACGCCGCGGGCGACCGGCGTCGCGGCGGCGGCCTGATCGACGGCATCGTCGTCGAACGGGTCGCGGCGAGCGACTACTCCGGACCGCTGGCCCGCATCGAGCGCGTGCTGTCCCCCGAACCGGTGCTGCCCGCCCGCATGTTGGACCTCGCCCGCGCGGTCGCCGATCGCTACGCGGGCACCCTGGCCGACGTCCTCTCGCTCGCGCTCCCGCCCCGGCACGCGCGGGTCGAGTCCGAGCCCGCGGCCGAGCCGCTGCCCGTACCCGCTCCCCCCGAGCCCGGCAGTTGGGCGCGGTACGCCGACGGGCCCCGGCTGCTGGAGGCCCTGGCGGCGGGGGAGTCGCCGCGTACCGTCTGGACGGCGTTGCCCGGCCCGATCTGGCCGGGCGAGATCGCGCTGCTGCTGGCCGCCGTGCTCGCGTCCGGGCGCGGCGGGATCGTCGTGCTGCCGGACGGCAAGGCCGTCGCGCGCGTCGACGAGGCCATGGAGCAGTTGCTCGGGCGCGGGCACCACATCGCGCTCACCGCCGAGGTGGGCCCCGAAGAGCGCTACCGCCGCTGGCTCACCGTCAGCCGGGGCACGGTCAAGGCGGTCGTCGGCACACGCGCCGCGATGTTCGCCCCGGTCGCGGACCTGGGGCTGGTCGCGCTGTGGGACGACGGCGACACCGCGCACTCCGAACTGCGGTCGCCGCAGCCCCACGTACGCGAGGTGCTGGTCACGCGCGCGCTGCACGAGCAGGCGGCGTACCTCGTCGGCGGGCTGACGACCTCGGTCGATGCCGCGCAGTTGGTGCGGTCGGGATGGGCGCAGCCCGTCGAGGCCGAGCGGACCCGTGTGCGCGAAGCGGCGCCGCTGGTACGCACGGTCGGCGACTTCGACCTCGCCCGCGACGACGCCGCACGGGTCGCGCGCCTGCCGACCATGGCGTGGGACGTCGCCCGCCGCGCGCTGGAGTCCGGGCCCGTGCTGGTGCAGGTGCCGCGCCGGGGCTACGTGCCGCACGCCGCGTGCGTGCGCTGCCGGGCGTCCGCGCGCTGCTCCGCGTGTGTGGGACCGCTCGAACTCACCGGCTCCGAAGGGGCGTTGGTGTGCGCGTGGTGCGGGCGGCACGAGGTCGGCTGGCGGTGCGCGGAGTGCGGCGGGGCGAAGCTGCGGGCGAACGTGGTGGGCGCGCGGCGTACCGCCGAAGAACTCGGCCGGGCGTTCCCACGCGTGCCGGTGCGCACCTCGGGGCGCGACGCGGTGCTGGCGACGGTGCCGGACGTACCCGCACTCGTCGTGGCGACCCCAGGCGCCGAACCCGTCGCCGCGGCCGGATACGCGGCCGCGCTCCTCCTCGACGGCTGGCTCCTCCTCAACCGCCCCGACCTGCGCGCCGGCGAGGAGGCCCTGCGCCGCTGGCTGGGCGCCGCGTCCCTGGTCCGCCCCGCCTCCGACGGCGGAACCGTCGTGATCATCGCCGAGCCGACCCTGCGCGCCGTCCAGGCACTGGTCCGCTGGGACCCCCAGGGCTACGCCCGCACCGAACTCGCCGAACGCGCCGAACTGGGCCTGCCGCCCGTCTCGCGCATGGCCTCGGTCACCGGCTCGCCCACGGCCGTGGCCGAGCTGATGCGCCTGGTACGCCTGCCCGAGGGCACCGACACCCTCGGCCCGGTCCCGGCACCGCCCCTGCCGCGCCCGACGACCCCCGGCAACACCCGTACCTCACGCGGCCGTTCCAAGTCCGCCGCGGCCCGCGCCGCGATAGAGCGCCCCCCGGCCGCCGACGGCCCCGCGCCCGCCCCCGGCCTGTGGACGGCGCCCCGCGACGCCCCCGACCCCCCACCCGAGGACCGCCGCGAACGCGTCCTGCTCCGCGTGGCCCCAGGCAGAGGCGCAGAACTAGCCGCCGCCCTCAAAACCGCCCAGGCCCTCTGGATGTCCCGAGGCCCCTCCGAATCGGTCTGGGTCCGCATGGACCCCCTGGACATCGGCTGACGTCCCCGCCGATCGGCGGGGACCGGGGAGGGTGTCGGGGCGTCGGTAGACTGGGTGGGTTGCGGGGGTGCCGCCCCTGGTCGTGTGCTTCTTGTCGTGTCCTCCGTCTCCGGTCGAACGGGAGTTCTTCTGTGGCAGTTCAGCCGATCCGCCTTTTCGGTGATCCGGTGTTGCGTACCGCGGCGGACCCGGTGACGGTCTTCGACAAGGAGCTTCGGGTCCTGGTCAAGGACCTGACGGACACGATGGTGGACGCGCCCGGGGCGGGGCTGGCGGCGCCGCAGATCGGGGTGTCGCTGCGGGTGTTCACGTACTTCGTGGACGGCGAGGCCGGGCATCTGATCAACCCGGACCTGGACCTGTCGGACGACGAGCAGGACGGCCCCGAGGGGTGCCTGTCGCTGCCGGGGCTGGCGTACGACACCAAGCGCGCCTTCGGGGTCGTGGCCAAGGGCTTCAACATGCACGGCGACCCGGTGACGATCGAGGGCACCGAGCTGCTCGCGCGGTGCATCCAGCACGAGACGGACCATCTGGACGGCATCCTCTTCATCGACCGGCTCGACCGCGAGCAGCGCAAGGCCGCGCTGCGGGCGATCCGCGAGGCCGAGTGGGCGGGGCAGGCGCCGCCCGCGGTCAAGGTGTCGCCGCACGGGACCTTCGGAAAGGCGCTCTGATTCCGATGCGTCTGGTTTTCGCGGGGACACCCGAGGTCGCGGTCCCGTCGCTGGAGGCGCTGATCGCCTCACGGCACGAGGTGGTCGCGGTGGTCACACGTCCGGACGCCCCGGCGGGCCGGGGGCGCAAGCTGCGCCCGTCACCGGTCGCCGAGCGGGCGATGGAGGCGGGTATCGAGGTGCTGCGCCCGGCACGGCCCCGGGAGCCGGAGTTCCTGGCGCGGCTGGCGGAGATCGCGCCGGACTGCTGCCCGGTGGTGGCGTACGGCGCGCTGCTGCCCAAGGTGGCCCTGGACATCCCGGCGCGCGGCTGGGTGAACCTGCACTTCTCGCTGCTGCCCGCGTGGCGCGGCGCCGCGCCCGTGCAGCACGCGGTCATGGCCGGCGACGACGTGACCGGCGCGTGCACGTTCCAGATCGAGGAAGGGCTCGACTCGGGGCCGGTGTTCGGGTGCGTGACCGACGAGGTGCGGCCCACGGACACCAGCGGCGATCTGCTGGAGCGCCTGTCGCGGTCCGGTGCGCGCCTGCTCGCGGCGACCATGGACGGGATCGAGGACGGACAGCTGTTGGCCGTGCCGCAGCCGCCCGACGGCGTGTCGCTCGCCCCCAAGGTGACCGTGGCCGACGCCCATGTGGACTGGACGGCACCCGCGCTGCGCGTGGACCGCGTCGTGCGCGGCTGTACGCCCGCGCCCGGTGCGTGGACGACGTTCCGCGGCGAGCGGGTGAAGCTCGCGCAGGTACGCCTGCGCGCGGGCGACTCGGAGCTGCCGCCCGGCGAGATCGCGGTCGAGCGCAAGGTCGTCCGGGTCGGCACCGGCAGCCACGCCGTCGAACTGACCGAGGTGCAGCCGCAGGGCAAGCGCATGATGGCGGCCGTGGACTGGGCCCGGGGCGTGCGCCCCGAGCCCGGGGAGCGCTTCGGCGTGGAACCCGACGCCACGAGCGGAGCGGCAGAGTGACCCGTCCCGTCACCCCCGGCAGGTCGCCGCGCAGCCCCGGAGGCTCCGGCGGCAAGGCGTCCCGCACGTACCGGCGGCCGAAGCCGGACGCCGCTCGCCGTGCGGCGTTCGACGTGCTGCGCGCGGTCGACGAGCGGGACGCGTACGCCAACCTGGTCCTCCCCGGACTGCTCCGCGACCGCCGCATGACCGGCCGCGACGCCGCCCTCGCCACCGAGCTCGTGCACGGGACGCTGCGCCGCCAGGGCACGTACGACGCGATCCTCGACCGCTGCGTGGACCGCCCGATCGGCGAGGTGGACCCGCCGGTCCTCGACGTGCTGTGCCTGGGCGCGCACCAACTGCTCTCCACGCGGATCCCGACGCACGCCGCCGTCTCCGCGACGGTCGAACTGGCGCGCGGGGTGCTGGGCGACGGGCGGGCGAAGTTCGTGAACGCGGTGCTGCGCAAGGTCGCCGCGCGGGACCTCGACGCGTGGCTCGTCGAGGTCGCGCCGCCGTACGACGAGGACCCCGAAGGCCACCTCTCCGTCGTGCACTCGCACCCGCGCTGGGTCGTGAGCGCGCTGTGGGACTCCCTCGGCGGCAGCCGCGAGGGCATCGAGGCGCTGCTCGCGGCGGACAACGAGCCGCCGGCCGTGACCCTGGTGGCGCGCCCCGGGCGCGCCACGCTCGACGAGCTCTATGCGGCCGGGGCCAAGCCGGGACGATGGTCACCGCTGGCCGCGGTGCTCTCCGAGGGCGACCCGGGAGCCATCGCCGCCGTCCGGGACGGCCGCGCGGGCGTACAGGACGAGGGCAGCCAACTCGTCGCGCAGGCGCTCGCCGAGGCCCCCGTCTCCGCTGTCGACGGCGGGGAGCGGCGCTGGCTCGACCTGTGTGCGGGCCCCGGCGGCAAGGCCGGGCTGCTCGCCGCGATCGCGACGCAGCGCGACGTGTCGCTGCTGGCGGTCGAGCGCCGCCACCACCGTGCCCGCCTGGTCCGCAACGCGATCGGGTGGAACACGAACCACCAGGTCGTGACCGCCGACGGCACGCAACCGGCCTGGGAGCCGGGTGTGTTCGACCGGGTCATCGCCGACGTGCCGTGCAGCGGACTCGGCGCGCTGCGCCGCCGTCCGGAGTCGCGGTGGCGCCGACGCCCCGACGACATCGCCGAACTGGGGCCGTTGCAGCGGCAGTTGCTCACCACGGCGCTGGACGCGGTACGTCCGGGCGGGGTGGTGGCGTACGTGACGTGCTCGCCGCACAAGGCCGAGACCCGTGCCGTCGTGGACGACGTGCTCGCGACGAAGGCGGGGGAGGGCTTCGAACTCGTCGACGCCCGCGACCTGTTCCCCGGCGTCACCGACCTGGGCGACGGTCCTGACGTCCAGCTGTGGACACACCTGCACGGCACCGACGCCATGTACCTCGCGCTCCTGCGCCGCGCGGACTAGGCAGCCCTACGACCGGGGGCGCGCGTGTTCGACGGGCGCGCGCTCCGGGACCAGGGCGGGCGCCAGTTCGCGCCACTCGCGGCGGGGGAGTGCGGTCGGGTCGGCGGTGAGCACCTGCACGCAGACGTGGTCGGCGCCGGCGTCGAAGTGCTCGCGGACCCGGCGGCGGATCGCGTCGGCGTCGCCGTACGCGACGATCGCGTCGACGAGGCGCCGGCTCGGGCCTCCGGCGGTGTCGGCGTCGCCGAAGCCGAGCCGGCGTACGTTGGCCTGCTGGTGCGCCGCGCTGCCGACGTACATGGCGACGTGCGCGGTGGCCAGCTCGCGGGCGCGCGCGAGGTCGGTGTCGAGGATGACCGCCTGTTCCACGCCGAGGAAGGCGCGCGGCCCCATGATGGCGCGGGCGCGGGCGGTGTGTTCGACGGGCACGAAGTAGGGGTGCGCGCCCCACGTGCGTTCGGCGGCCAGTTCGAGCATCTTCGGCCCGAGCGCGGCCAGTACGCGGCGCGGCGCCGGGCGGGGATCGGGGCCGTGCGCGGGGACCGCGTCCATCGAGTCGAGGTACGCGCGCATCGTGGCGACCGCGCGTCCTCGGGCGGGCATCGGATACCCGTCGAGCTTGTGGACGGTGTCGTCGACGCGGTGGCCGCCGAGGCCGAGGACGTACCGGCCGGGGAATGCCTCGCCGAGCGTCCGGGTGGCGGTGGCCGTGGCGATCGGGTCGCGGAACGCGATGTTGGCGATGCCGGAGGCGACGGTCAGGCGGCGCGTCGCGTTGAGCAGCAGCGCCGCCTGGCCGAAGGTGTCGCGGCCGAAGGCCTCGCCGAACCAGACGGCGGTGTACCCGGACTCCTCGATTTCCGCGGCGGATTCCCGGACCAGGGCGGCGGGCTGCGGATCGAACGCGAACGTCCAGATGCCCACGCCGCCGAGGGTCGTACGGGTTTCGTCGTGCACGTGGTGCTCCTTGCGAAGGTGGCCGGGAGTAGCCGGAGAGATAACCGGAGAGGCTCTCCGGTTGATGTCGGATAAGATACGGAGAACTTCTCCGTTTGGCTAGCGGGCTGGTCGGCGTCGGTCGGTGTCGGCGGTCGGCATCGGTCGACGGGGGCCGGTCGAAGGATGGGGCGACGGCGATGACGGCGGGCAGAACGGGAACCCCCGCGGCACACCAGCGCGCCGATGCGCGCCTGAACCGCGAGCGCATCGTGGCGGCCGCGCGCGAGGTCTTCGCGGAGGACGGCCCCGAAGCGTCGCTCAACGAGATCGCGCGCCGCGCGGGAGTCGGGCCGGGGACGCTCTACCGGCACTTCCCGAACCGCCGCGCGCTCGCCGCCGCGGTGGTCGTCGAGCGGGTCGAGGCCCTGGTCGCGCACGCCGACCGCCTGCTCACCGCGGACGCCTCCGCAGACATGGCAGACATGGCAGACACGGCGGCCGCAGCGGCCGCAGCGGATGCGGCGGACGCGGCGCTCGCCGAGTGGCTGGCGGCGTTCCTCGCGCACGCCCGACTCCACCAGGGCACCGGGGTCGCGGCGATGATCGAGGAGTCGGACGGCCTCGGCGTCGACTGCCACCGGCTCATCACCGACGCGGCCGCGGCGCTGCTCGCCCGGGCGCAGCGCGAGGGTACGGCCCGCCCCGACATCGCCTCCGACGACCTCGTGCAACTCGTGGTCGGCATCGCCCTGTCGGCGGCTCTCGGCGGCGACGACGAACAGCCCGCGCGCCTGCTGGCCCTCGTACTCGACGCTGTCTACGCCCGCTGAACCGCAGGCCGCCCGTGAGTGCAACCCCCTGCGCTGCTTGCCCCGGGGGCTTTTCCCCGCACAGGCGGACGGCCAGCATGGGGGCATGGCTTCCTCCCGTGACTCCGCGCCGCTCCCCGACACCCGCGCCGATCTCGCCGCGACCACGCCCGCGTATGTCGAGGCCGCGCGGGTCGCGGGCACCGGGCCGGGCGGGGCCCTCCTCGAACGCCTGGCCGGCGCCCTCGGCAAGGCCACCGCCGCCTCCGCCGTGTTCGGCGAGCCGGTCACCAACGGCGGTGTCACCGTCGTCCCGGTCGCCACGGCCCGGTTCGGCTTCGGCGGCGGCGCGGGGTCCGGGCAGCAGGACTCCGCGCTCGGCGAGGGAGGCGGGGGTGGCGGCGGCGCGGCCGTGACGCCCACCGGGTTCATCACGATCGCCGACGGCACGGCGACGTTCACCCGGTTCCGGGACCCGTGGGTGGACGTCGTCGTCCCGGCCGCGACCGCCGTACTGGTGTCCGTCGGCACGGCGGTCGCCGCACAGATCCTCCGCCGCGGCCGGGGCAAGTGAGCACCGCACTCCGCTCGTGAGCGCGGCCGTCCGCACCTGAGCGCGGCCTCCGGCACCTGAGCGCGGCCTCCCGTACTTGAGTGCCGTCCTCCGTACCGGTGAACCTGGCGTCCTTCCGCCGGGAAACACCGACGCCGCGGGATAACCCAATAAATCAGGGCATAACGGTGTAGTCCGCCACCCTCGACGGCGGCCCACCCCGGAGACCTCGCGATGCCCGACGCGCCACGCCCGCCCCGCCGCCGGACCGCCGCCGCGCGCGTCGGCGCCGCGCTCAAGGGTGAGTGGCAGCGCGTCATCGCCGTACCGTTCGCGGAACTGCGCCGCCGCGGCCCGCGCGCGATTCCGCTGGCCCTCGTCTCGACGGCGCTGGTGGCGTTCTTCCGCATCGTCCAGGAGTTCGCCTGGGGCGCCGACCTCACGCGGGTGCTGGGCGGCGTACGCGCGGACCTGCCGTTGTGGCTGGCCCTGCTGCGCACCCCGGTCTCGCTCTTCGTGCCCGCCCCCGACCTGCCGGTGTGGGGCGCGCTCGCCCAGGTGCTCGTCGTCTTCGGGCTCGCCGAGCTGATCCTCGGGCGCGTGCGCACGCTCGTGATCGCGTACCTCGCGACCCTCGCGGGCACCATGGCCGCCCGCGTCATGATCGCCCTCGGACCCGACCGCTTCCTCGGCATCGACGACAGCCTCGGACACGTCCTGGACACCGGACCCTCGGCGGCCGTCGTCGGCCTGGTCGTGGCCCTCGCCTGGGTCTGCCGCGCGGCCGTGCTGATGGCACTCGTGTGGGGGCTGATGATCGCCGAGGTGGCCTGGAAGCCCAACCTGGCCGGGCGCGAACACCTGGTCGCCATGGCCGCGGTGCTCGTCTACGTCGTCCTCGGCGAGACGTGGCGGCGCGGACGCGAAGTGCGCGAAGCCGCGCAGTGGGCCGCGGGCACCCACGAGGCCAAGGAGCGCACCACCGCCCGGCTTTGACCGGGCGCAACCGTCCGGCCGCCCGCGTCCGTCCCCCAGGCATGACGTCGCCCCCAGCACCGGCACCACCGCCTCCGCCGTCGTGGCAGCACTGCGGCGACCCGCTGCCCGGCGACCCGGTCGGCTGCCGCGGCATCCACGTCAGCGGGCACGCGCGGTGCCTGGCCCACCTCACCTCCGCCGACCGTGCGGCCTACCTGGCGGGTGTCGCCCCCGGGGACGACGTCGACCACCGCGGCACCCCGTTCACCACGGCGCTGCTCGACGAACTCCTCGACGCCCTGCGTGACCCCGTGACCCGCAAGCCCAGGATGCGCGCCGCCTGGTTCAGCGGCGCCACCTTCACCGGCGACGCCGACTTCGCCGGCGCGTCCTTCGGCCGCGCGGCCTGGTTCGTCGGCGCCGTGTTCACGCGCGGCGCCTGGTTCGACGAGGTGGCGTTCGGCCGCGACGCACGCTTCGGGCGCGTGGAGTTCGGACACGACGCCCGGTTCGGCCGGGCCTCCTTCGGCGGCGACACGCGGTTCGGAGGTGCGTCGTTCGGCCGCTCCGCGTGGTTCGCGGGTGCCACCTTCACGGGCGACGCGCACTTCCCGGACGCCCGGTTCCTGGGCGACGCGCTGTTCGACCGCGTCACGTTCACCGCCGACGCGCGCTTCGACAGAGTCGCCTTCACGGGCGAGACCCGCTTCGGGGACGTGACGTTCGGTCGCGACGCCTGGTTCGGCCGGGCGCTGTTCGGCCGCGACGCCCGGTTTGCCGACGCGACCTTCACCAGGGACGCCCGGTTCGGCGCCGCCGTATTCGCGGGCGACGCGGGCTTCGGCCGGGCGTCGTTCGCGGGCGACGCCTGGTTCGTCGGGGCGACGTTCGCCCGCGACGCCCGGTTCGACGGCGCCGTGTTCACCCGCGCGGCGGTCCTGGGGCCGCTGGTGTGCGCCCGGACCCTGCACCTGGACGCCGCCGTCTTCGGCGCGCCCGTCACCGTCGAGGCCGCCGCCGGGGCGGTCGCCTGCCGCCGGACCCGGTGGGACTCCACCGCGACCCTGCGCCTGCGGTACGCGGAACTCGACCTCACCGACGCGGTCCCGCACCTGCCGGTCGCGGTCACGTCCCAGCCCGCCCCGTTCGCCGACTACACCGGGGCCGAACTCGCCGAACCCGGCCTGGGCGGCGACCCGAAAGTCCGGATCCTCTCGCTGTGCGGCGTCGACGCGGCCCACCTGCTCCTGACCGACACCGACCTCACCCACTGCCTGCTCACCGGGGCGTTCCACCTGGACCAGTTGCGCCTGGAGGGCGACACCGTGTTCGCCGCCCCGCCCACCGGATGGCGGCTGCGCAGCGGGGTCCCCGCCCGCCTCGCGCGCCGCAGAGCCGTCGCCGAGGAACACCACTGGCGCGCGCTGGGGCTCAACAACCCCGCGCCGCCGCGCGGCTGGACGCCCGGTCCGGGCCACGGCGACCCGGCGCTCACCCCCGGCCCCAACCACATCGCGCCGGTGTACCGGGCGCTGCGCAAGGCGTCCGAGGACGCGAAGAACGAGCCGGACGCGGCCGACTTCTACTACGGCGAGATGGAGATGCGCCGCCACGACCGGCAGCGCCCCTTCGGCGAGCGGGCGCTGATCACCGGCTACTGGCTGCTGTCCGGGTACGGCCTGCGCGCCAGCCGCGCCCTCGGCTGGCTCCTCTTCGCGATGGCCGCGACGGTGCTGTCCCTGATGCTGTGGGGACTGCCGACCAACGAGGCCAAACCGCACACGACCGGGGTCCAGGCACGCCCAGGCGAACGCGTCGACCTGGTGACGGACACCCCCGCACCCGTACTGGACGGCACCGCCGCCCGCGTCACCGCCGAGCGCGCCGAGAAGGCGACGCGCGTCGTCGTCAACTCCGTGGTCTTCCGCTCCAGCGGCCAGAACCTCACCACCGCCGGCACCTACATCGAGATGGCGTCGCGCTTCCTCGAACCGGTCCTTCTCGGCCTCGCCGTCCTCGCGATCCGCGGCCGCGTCAAACGCTGACCCGCGCGGAGACACCGCCGCGGGTGCGCCCTGACGGAGGGAGCACCCGCGGCGGTGCCTGAATGCGGGTGTCAGTGGGCGCAGGCCCAGGGGGCCGTCGAGAGGGACTGGCCGGCGAGGGCGCGGAGCCTGTCCACGGCCGCACCGGGGTCGCGGCCGTCGTAGACCGCGGAGCCGGCCACGAAGACGTCGGCGCCGGCCTCGGCGCAGCGCTCGATCGTCTCGGCCGAGACGCCGCCGTCGACCTGGAGCCACATGTCGAGGCCGTGCTTGCCGATCAGCTCCCGGGTGCGGCGGATCTTGGGCAGCATGATGTCCAGGAACTTCTGGCCGCCGAAGCCCGGTTCGACCGTCATGACGAGGATCATGTCCAGCTCGGGGAGCAGGTCCTCGTACGGCTCGATCGGCGTGGCCGGCTTGAGCGCCATCGAGGCGCGGGCGCCGGCCGCGCGGATGCTGCGGGCCAGCCGCACCGGGGCCGCGGCCGCCTCGACGTGGAAGGTGACGCTGCCCGCGCCCGCCTCGGCGTACGCGGGGGCCCAACGGTCCGGGTCCTCGATCATCAGGTGGGCGTCGACCGGGGTGTCGGACGCCTTGAGGATCGACTCGACCACGGGCAACCCGAGGGTCAGGTTGGGCACGAAGTGGTTGTCCATGACGTCGACATGCAGCCAGTCGGCGTTGGCGACCTTCGCGGTGTCGTCCGCGAGGCGCGCGAAGTCGGCGCTGAGGATGCTCGGGTTGATTTGCGGCTTGGCCATGAGGACAGACTGCCATCCCGGGCGCCCGCACCGGGAATCAGGGGCGGCTGGCCCGGATCCGCACGCCGGAGCGCCTCGGAGCCGCCGGCACCCGCCCCCACCACCCAACTGACGGGTCGTCAGGTAGCCGCGTACTCGCGCTCCGTGCGCGTGATGGAACACACAGAAGCGGCAAGGTCAAGGTCGTGGCGCGTCGTGGCACACTTCCAGGTGTACGAATGTCACGTACGCGCGCTCCGGGGTCGGTGAAAATCCGAACCGGCGGTAAAAGTCCGCGAACCGGCTGACGCCCTCCGACCCGGAGGCGCCGGCCGGCCGAACCGGTGGAATTCCGGTGCCGACGGTGAAAGTCCGGATGGGAGGCAGCGCGCGGCGGGTGGCTTGTTCGGCGTGTCGGCATACCCTGCCATGCGCCCGGGCCGCTCCGTCCTGCCTTCCTGCGGCGTGCCCGCAAAACCCCACCCCGGTCCACGCGTCCGCGACGACGTCCATGTCATGTCGCGCCGATGCGGAGGAGACCGGGTGTCCGGCGAGGTGGCCCCTCAGGGGTTCGAGGCGGAGCAGCGGCACATGCTGCGCGCAATCGCGCTGGCCGCGCGCGGGCTCGGCACCACCAGCCCCAATCCCGTCGTCGGCTGCGTCGTCCTCGACGCACACGGCGAGGTCGCGGGCGAGGGCTTCCACGAGGTCGCGGGCGGTCCGCACGCCGAGGTCGGCGCGCTGCGCGAGGCCGGGGACCGGGCGCGCGGCGGCACCGCCTTCGTCACCCTCGAACCCTGCGCCCACACCGGCCGCACCGGGCCCTGCGCCCAGGCGCTGGTCGACGCCGGGATCGCCCGCGTCGTGTACGCCGTCTCCGATCCGAACCCGCAGGCCGCGGGCGGCGGCGAGGTCCTGCGCGCGGCCGGGGTCGACGTCACCGGGGGCTTCCTGGCGCCTGAGGCCGCGCGCGGCAACGAGGCGTGGCTGACCGCCACCCGCCTCGGCCGCCCCTTCACCACCTGGAAGTACGCCGCCACCCTCGACGGCCGCGTCGCCGCCGCCGACGGCACGAGCCGGTGGATCAGCTCGGCCGAGTCGCGCGCCGACGTACACGCACTCCGCGCCACCGTCGACGCCGTCGTGGTCGGCTCCGGCACGCTGCTCGCCGACGACCCGCACCTCGCCGTACGCGGCGACGCTGCCCGCAGTCGCGAGTGGCAGCCTCTGCGCGTCGTCCTCGACAGCGCCGCCCGCGTCCCCGCCGACGCCCGGGTGCTCGACGACGCGGCCCTGACGATGGTCGCTATCGCTGACGACCTGCCGGAGAGGACCGTCGCCGCGTTGGCCGCGCGGATCGCCAAGCGGGCCGAGATCGTCGGCCTCCCGCGTACCGAACACGGCCTCGACCTCGACGCGCTCGGCAAGCTGCTGTATGCGCGCGGCGTCCGCTCGGTGCTCCTGGAAGGCGGCCCGACGCTGGCCGGCGCATACGCCGCGGCCGGCCTCGTGGACAAGGTCGTCGGCTACCTCGCACCCGTCCTGCTCGGCGCCGGGCCCGCCGCTCTGGGCCCCGCCGGAATCAGCACCGTCACCGAAGCGTTGCGCCTGACCGTCGAGGAGGTGGCGGACGACCGGTTCGGCGGCGATCTGCGGATCACCGCGCGTCCCGCGTCCCGCGACCGCCTCGCCGACGGCCAGGGCACCGGCGACACCCACGGTACGAACGGCACCACCGGTGGCGCGCACCGTCCTGCGCAGCCGGACCAGTCCCGAACCGCGCCGCCCCAGGCAGCGAACCACCCCGTGAAGGAGTCCTGACGTGTTCACCGGAATCGTGGAGGAACTCGGCGAGATCGTCTCGGTCGAGCATCTCGGTGACTCGGCCCGATTGACCGTGCGCGGACCCGTCGTCACGGCGGGCGCCCGGCACGGCGACTCCATCGCGGTCAACGGCGTCTGCCTGACGGTGGTCGACGAGAAGATCGACCCGGCCGAGGCCAGCTTCACCGCCGACGTCATGGCCGAGACGCTGCTGCGCTCCAGCCTCGGCGCCCTCGCACCGGGCTCGCGCGTCAACCTGGAGCGTCCGATGGCCCTCGGCGGGCGGCTCGGCGGGCACCTGGTGCAGGGCCACGTCGACGGCATGGGCGCGATCGTGTCGCGCACTCCCGGCGAGCACTGGGAGGTCGTCAGGATCTCGCTGCCCGGCGACCTCGCCCGGTACGTCGTCGACAAGGGCTCCATCACGGTCGACGGCATCAGCCTCACGGTCGTCGAGGCGGGGCCGGACTGGTTCACGGTGAGCCTGATCCCGACGACTCTCGCGCTCACCACGCTGGGCGTGAAGCAGGCCGGCGACCCGGTGAACCTGGAGGTCGACGTGATCGCCAAGTACGTCGAGCGGCTCCAGACGTACGGGGACAAGGGCAGCAACGGCCACTCCAACGGCAGCAACGGCCACGCGAACGGCGCGAGCGAACGCGAAGGCGCGGGCGACCGGTCATGACGACCTGGGACGCCGCGACGGAGTGGCTGCGCGAGCCCGCGTTCACCGTGTTCGACCAGAGCGTCGTACGCGGTGACCTGCTGGGCAACGTCCTCGCGCTGGCCACCGTCGGCCTGGCGATGCGCCGCACCATCTGGGCGTGGCCGGTGCAGATCGCCGGTTCGCTGCTGCTGATGGCGGTGTACTGGTCATACCACCTCGGCGGCAGCTTCTCGCGGCAGATCCTCATCATCGCGATGGCGTCGTACGGCTGGGCGCGCTGGAACCGCGGCAAGCGCGAGACCGGCGAAATCGCCGTGCGCTTCGCCACCAACCGCGAACGGGCGGGCCTGCTGGCCGCGATGGTGCTCGGCACCGCGGCGTTCGCGCTCGTGCTCGCCGAGTGGGGCGTGGTGTGGGACCACCGCTGGTGGATGATCGCCGCCGACGCGTACATCTTCGTCGGCACCGCGGTCGCCACCGTCGCGCAGGCGCGCGGCCTGGTGGAGTTCTGGGCGGTGTGGATCGCCGTCGACCTGGTCGGCGTCCCGCTGACCTTCTACAACGGCCTGGTCTTCTCCGGGCTCGTGTACGGGATCTTCCTGGTCATGGTCCTGGCCGGACTGCGCGACTGGTGGCAGCGCTCCACCGCCGCGAAGCGGGCCGCGGGACCGGCACACGGAGGGCAGGAATCAACCGCCGCGGGGGCGCGGCAACTGGAAGGGGCACGGGCGTGAGCACGAACAACCATGAGGACGCGGCGGACCCGGCTCAGGACCCGGGGGCGGACCTGACCCTGGACTCCATCGAGGACGCCATCAAGGCGTTCGCGGACGGCCAGGCCATCGTGGTCGTCGACGACGAGGACCGGGAGAACGAGGGCGACCTGATCTTCGCCGCCTCGCTCGCGACGCCCGAGCTGATGGGCTTCATGATCCGCTACAGCTCCGGCGTGGTGTGCGTGCCGATGACCGGCGCGGACCTCGACCGGCTCAAGCTGCCGCCCATGACGCAGGTCAACGAGGACAAGAAGGGCACCGCGTACACCGTCTCGGTGGACGCCAAGGACGGCATACACACAGGGATCTCGGCCGCCGACCGCACCCGCACGGTGCAGCTCCTCGCGGACGCCGGGACCACCGCCGACCAGCTCAGCCGCCCCGGCCACATTTTCCCGCTGCGTGCCGTCGAAGGCGGCGTGCTGGTACGCCCCGGCCACACCGAGGCGACCGTGGACCTCGCGCGCCTGGCCGGGCTGCCGCCCTCCGGCGCGATCTGCGAGGTCGTCAACGACGACGGCTCGATGATGCGGCTGCCGCAGCTGGTGCCGTTCGCGCGCGAGCACGGCCTGAAGATCATCTCGATCGCGGACCTCATCGCGTACCGCCGCCGCACCGAGCAGACCGTCGAGCGCGCCGCCGAGACCCGGCTGCCCACCGCCTTCGGGGACTTCCGGGCGATCGGCTACCGCAGCACCCTGGACGGCGTCGAGCACATCGCGCTCGTCGCGGGCCAGATCGGCGCGGGCGAGGACGTCCTGGTCCGGGTGCACTCCGAGTGCCTCACCGGCGACGTGTTCGGCTCGCTGCGCTGCGACTGCGGCCCGCAGCTGGCCGCGGCGCTCCAGACGGTCGCCGACGAGGGCCGCGGTGTCGTGCTCTACATGCGCGGCCACGAGGGGCGCGGCATCGGCCTGCTGCACAAGCTCCAGGCGTACCAGCTCCAGGACGACGGCCACGACACCGTGGACGCCAACCTCGAACTCGGCCTGCCCGCCGACGCCCGCGACTACGGCACCGGCGCGCAGATCCTGTCCGACCTGGGCGTGCGCTCGATGCGGCTGCTCACCAACAACCCGGCCAAGCGGGCGGGGCTGGAGGGGTACGGGCTGGAGATCATCGAGCGCGTCCCGCTGCCCGTGCACGCCACCGCGGACAACCTGCGCTACCTGCTGACCAAGCGCGACCGCATGGGGCACGACCTGCCGTGGCTCGAACCGCTGGAGCCCGCCGACGTCACGCCGCACGGGGTGAGCTGAGGCGGCACGGCCGACCGTCCTCGGACCTGTCCGCAGGGTCGTCCCCCCGAGACACGCCTCGATCCATCCCTCGATCCATCCCCCCGATCCATCCCCCCGAGTCTCCCTCGATCCATCCCCAATCCATCCCAACCAGAACCGGGACATCAAGCGATCATGAGTGGTAGTGGAGCCCCCGAGATCACCGTCGACGGCAGCCAGGGCCTCCGGGTCGGCATCGTCGCCGCGCAGTGGCACGCCACGGTCATGGACGGACTGCTCGCCGGCGCCCTCGCCGCGCTCGACGAACTGGGCGCCGCCGACCCCACCGTGGTCCGCGTCCCCGGCGCCTTCGAACTCCCGGTCGTCGCCAAGGCGCTCGCCGAGTCGGGCCACGACGCCGTGGTGGCGCTGGGCGTCGTGATCCGCGGCGGCACCCCGCACTTCGAGTACGTCTGCTCCGCCGCCACCGACGGGCTGACCCGGGTGGCGCTCGACACCGGCGTACCGGTCGGTTTCGGGCTGCTGACCTGCGACACCGAGCAGCAGGCCCTGGACCGGGCCGGCGTCGAGGGGTCGAAGGAGGACAAGGGGCGGGAGGCCGCCACCGCGGCCGTCGCGACCGCCGTCGCGTTGCGTACAGTGGCCACGCCGCGGCGCTGACCCGCCGCGCGACCCGCACGCACACCCGCACCGACCCACAGTGAGAAGCCGAACCACTCGATGAAGACGTTTGAGCAGCTCTTCACGGAGCTCCAGGAGAAGGCCGCCTCCGGGCAGACCGGATCGCGTACCGCCGAACTCGTCCAGCAGGGCGTGCACAGCATCGGCAAGAAGGTGGTCGAGGAGGCCGCCGAGGTGTGGATGGCCGCCGAGCACGAGGGCGCCGACCGCTGCGCCGAGGAGATCTCGCAGCTGCTCTACCACCTTCAGGTGATGATGGTCGCTCGCGGCATCACGCTCGAGGACGTATACGCTCACCTGTGACATCTGAGCGACGCCCGCGTCGCCCGACGCCGCACGCGACTCCCGCGCGCGGCGGGCTCCACCAAGTCGTCGGAGTCCCCGGCCCCCGGTCCGCGCCTGCCCGCGCACGCCGGGGCCGGGGATTCGCCCATGGAAGAAGGTTCCCGTCATGCTGCGCATCGCCGTCCCGAACAAGGGTTCGCTCTCGGAGCCTGCGTCGGCGATGCTCCATGAGGCCGGATACCGCCAGCGCAGCAACAGCAAGGAACTGGTGCTGGTCGACCCGGACAACAACGTCGAGTTCTTCTTCCTGCGTCCGCGCGACATCGCGGTGTACGTCGGCTCCGGCCGCCTCGACGCCGGCATCACCGGCCGCGACCTGCTCCTCGACTCCGGTGCGGAGGCCGAGGAGGTGCTGGAGCTCGGACTCGGCGCGGCGACGTTCCGCTGGGCCGCGCCGGTCGGGGCGTACAGCACGGTGAAGGACCTCCAGGGCGCGCGCATCGCCTCGTCGTACGTCGGCCTCGTCGAGCGCCACCTCGCCGAACAGGGCATCGAGGCCGAGGCCGTGGTCAAGCTCGACGGCGCCGTGGAGACCGCGATCCAGCTCGGCGTCGCCGACGTGATCGCCGACGTCGTGGAGACCGGCACCACCCTGCGGCAGGCCGGCCTGGAGATCTTCGGCGACCCGATCCTGGAGTCCGAGGCGGTCCTGATCCGCCGCACGGGCGCCGAGACCTCGGCCGCCGTGGACCAGCTCGTACGCCGCCTCCAGGGCGTCCTGGTCGCCCGGCGCTACGTGATGATGGACTACGACATCCGCGTCGAGCGCGTCGAGCAGGCCGTGGCCCTGACCCCCGGCCTGGAGTCGCCCACCGTCTCCCCGCTGCACAACGAGGGCTGGGTCGCGGTCCGCGCCATGGTCCCGCGCCGCGACGCGCAGCGGATCATGGACGACCTGTGGGAGATCGGCGCCCGCGCGATCCTCGTCACCGGCATCCACGCCTGCCGCCTCTGACCCGGCCATCCCGCCGGTCGCACCCCCCGACCCACGACGTAGGCTCGTCGCGGCCGTGAACCCCGCGGCCGTGACGATCTTTTGCGAGGGTGACCCGCGACCATGGAGCAGACCGCTGTGACCGGCAACAACCCCGCCCCCGCCGCCCCCACCCCGGGGACCCCGGGCCTGCCGCGCACCTGGTACCCGTCCCGCAGCCGCCTGATCACCCGCGTCGTCGGCCTGGTGATCCTCGTCGGCCTCACGATCCTCGCCGTCGCCCTCCCCGCGGACGGCGGCTGGAACTTCGGATCCCGCGCGGGCATCGTCCTGACCGGCGTCTTCGGCCTCTGCTTCATGCTCACCCTGGGCCGCCCGAAGGTCGTCGCGACCACCGAGGGCGTCACCGTCGTCAACCTCCTGCAGGTGCACCACCTGGCCTGGCCGCAGATCGTCAGCGTCCAGTTCCGCCAGGGCGACCCCTGGGTCTTCCTCGACCTCTCCGACGGCGAAACCATCGCCGCCATGGGCATCCAGACCTCGAACGGCCGCGACCGAGCCATCAAAGCCGCCACCGAACTCCGCGACCTGGTAGACCGCTTCAGCACCCCCAACCCCGACCGCCCCTGACCTTCCGCGGGTTCCCCGCGCCCCGACCCCCACACGAGTGACCCTCGTCCGGGTGAATTCCTCCCGGGTTCCGGGTGATTCACAGTCTGCCCACGCCGACGGAATCGGACCGCCGGGGGTAGCGGCAGCGACCAAGACGTTGCTTTCATGGGGGCGATTGCGCGCAACAGCGCGTGACGCGCGAACTGCGACTGCCTCAGGGGGACTTGTGAACGCGGAAAGCACACCCGCACCGGACGCGTGGTTCATCAGTTCGAAGTCGAACCAGGGCACCTGCGTGGAAGCGGCGCGGATGCCGGGGGTCATGTGGGTGCGCGACTCGGCGGTGGTGGACTCGCCGCGGATTCGGTTCGGGACGGGAGCCTGGGGAGCCTTTGTCCAGGGGCAGGGCGAGGGTCAGGCGTAGCCGGACGGGCGCCGGTCCGCGGTCAGGAATCCTCGGTAGGGCGGAGGAAGTCGAGGATTGCGGCGGTGGTTTGGGTGGGGAATTGGGCGTGGGGGTAGTGGCCTGCGGCTTCGATCATGTGGAGGTGGCCCAGGGGGGCGGGCATGGCGGCGATGATGGCTTCGCCTTCGGCGCGCGCGTCGGGCCAGTCGGGGTCGAGGGTGCCTTCGATGACGAGGGCGGGGCAGGTGATGGCGCCGAGTTTGGCGCCCGCGTCGGTGGGGGCGGCCATGCCCATTTTGGCGACGACGGCCATGCGGCCGGGGCGGCTCAGGTCGGCGTCGAGGGCGGCGATGTGCTCGGCGTGGTCGGCGGGCTTGGCGCCCGGGTAGGCGTGGTCGAGGTAGCGCTTCCAGAGCTTGGTGCTGCGCAGGAGGCCGGTGCCCAGGAGCAGGAGCATGCCCTTGCGGTAGCGCGCGTTGGTGCGGAACGCCTTCGCGTCGAGTTTTTGGGCGCGGGTGAAGGGGCTGATTTCGACGACGCGGCTGACGAGCGTGGGCTCCTGGGCGGCGGCGATGGTGGCCGAGCCGCCGGCGAAGGAGTGGCCGACGACGACGGCCGGGCCGCCGAGGTGGCGGATCAGGGCCAGCAGGTCGGCGGCGGTGTCGGTACGCGTGTACGAGGGCCAGCCGGTACCGGAGTCGCCGTGGCCGCGCAGGTCCACGGACACCGCGCGGTAGCCGGAGTCGGCGAGGAGTGACGCCATCTCCCGGAAGACGCGCCGGTTGTCGCCCATGCCGTGGGCCAGGACGACGAGGGGGCCGTCCCCGACGGCGTCGTAGCCCAGGCGGCCTTCTGCGGTGTCCAGGAATTCGGTCATGGCGGTCCTCGGGGTGTGCGCGGGCGGAGGCGCCCCGAGACTATGGGGGTGGCGGGTGTGGGTGGGGTGCGGCGCGCCAAGGGGCTGTTGGTTCGCGTTCCCGGGGTATGGGGGCTGTGAATTCGCGTTGCGGGGATGTCAGGTGGCCACGAGTTCGCGTTCCAGGGGTGTCCGGAAGCGGGGGGTGACGCGTACGTCCCCGATCCACGCGGCCAGGCGCTCCGCCTCGGCCGCGACCGCCGCCTCGGCCTGCGCGCCCGCGTCCTCCAGCAGCCGCCACACCACCGATCCGTCGGCGCGCTGGGCCCAGCCGCCGATGACGCGGCCGTGCCACCACACGGTCGGGCCGATGTTGCCGGAGCGGTCGAACAGCGCGGGGCGGTGGGACGGGTCGAGGTACCAGTCGCGTTGCTGCCAGCCCATGGGGGTCGGGTCGAGGGCGGGGAGCAGGGCGGCGTGTGGGGCTGCGGATGTGGTCGTCCTCGCCGGCGTTGCCTTGCCTGCGGCCTCGGCGACGGGGGAGACGTCGTCCGGGAGGACGTAGCCGGTGCCGCCGCCGTCCAGGGACACCGGGACGGCCGCGACGGCCTTGAGGGCGGCGCGGGTGTTGGTGAGCGTCCAGCCCGTCCACCACTTGAGGTCGGCCTCGGTGCCCGGCCCGAAGGCGGCGAGCCAGGCGCGCACGAGGTCGGCGCGTGCCTCGGCGATCGGCAGGTCGGGGTGCGGTTCGGCGGCCGCCCAGCGGTACTGGCTCGACGTCCACGTGCCGCGCGGGCGCCCCCGGACGATCACGCCGTCCATCGACAACTTGCGCAGCACCCGCATGCTCGCGGCCTGTTCGGTCTCCCATTTGGTGCCGGCGCCGTACACGACGGTGGCGCGCAGGCGCGGTTCGAGCTCGGCCAGTTCGGCCCCGGTCGCGTCGGTGAGCGAGGCCAGGTGGGCGACGACCGAGGCCTCCACCTCGTCGAGCCACGCCGCCGCCACGGTCGCACCCGTTCCGCCGCCGTAGCCGAGCTTCAGCATCTCGGCGCGCTCCTTCGCGGCGATCGCCGCCGTGGTGGAGGAGTGCACGACCGGTGCGAGCGCGGCGGGCAGGACGAAGACGGTACGGCGCATCCCGAACATCCGGACGAGGCTGCGCGCGTCGTACAGCGCCTTCTCGACGTCGGCCGGCGTCGCCGTCGAGCGTGCGGCCACCGACAGGAACACCGTGGCGGGATCGGTCGAGTGCAGCGCGACCAGCGACTCCGCGACCGAGGCGGGGGCGAGCGCGCCCGGCGCGGCGGCGAGGCGGTGCCGGGCGGACAGCCGGGCGCGGCGCTCGGCGGTGTCGATGTGCCGCACGGGGGCGGGCACGGGTACGGAGGCCATGGACGGCAGCTTCGCATGGCGGTGCGACAGCTACGAACGGCCGCCCGCGGTCTCGCCGTACGCCTGGAGTAGGTCGGGGAGCCGCAGCGTGGTCAGCTCCTCGCGGTCCGGTTCCCCGGGGAGGACGACGAGGCGCAGGTCGCGGTACGCGCAGGCTTTCTCGTACAGCGTGCGCACGAACCTGGCGTTGCCCAACTCGTCGATCCAGCCTTCCTCGCACACATGCGCGGTGATGCTGCGGAGCTCGGCCCCGCAGTCCTCGTCCCACACGTCGCCGCACGAGGCCGCGAGGTGGTCCGCGATGCGCGCGAGGTCGGTCGCGCCGTAGCTGGGGAACTCGACGCGGGCCGTGAAGCGCGAGGTGAGTCCCGGGTTCGAGGTGAGCAGGCGGTCCATGCCCTCGGGGTAGCCGGCCAGCACGATGACCAGCCGGTCGCGGTCGTCCTCGGCGCGCTTGAGCAGCACCTGCACGGCCTCGTCGCCGTACGCGTCGCCCTTCGCGTAGCCGTTGCCGGCCAGGGCGTACGCCTCGTCGATGAACAGCACGCCGCCGAGCGCCGAATCGACCAGTTCGCCGGTCTTGACCGCGGTCTGCCCGAGGTACTCGCCGACCAGGTCGGCCCGCTGCGCCTCGACGAGGCGGTCCGTCTCCAACAGGCCGAGCGCGTGGAACACCCGGCCGAGCAGCCGCGCGACCGTCGTCTTGCCGGTGCCCGACGGCCCGGAGAAGACGAAGTGCCGCTTGGGGGCGACCGAGGGCAGGCCGCGGGCCTCCCGCAGCCGGGCCATCCGCATCTGTGCGGACAGCGCCCGGACCTGCTGCTTCACGGGTTCGAGGCCGACCATGCGCTCCAGTTCGTCGAGGGCGGCGGAGAGATCCTCGGCCGCGGCGGCCGTGGACGACGCCGAGCGGCCCGGTCCGTCGGCTCCACCCGGTCCACCCGGTCCACCCGGTCCACCCGTCCCGTCAGGTCCACCGGGTTCACCGGGTTCACCGGGTACGTCGCGTCCGTCCGGCTGGACGACCGCGACCTCCGCGGTGTCGGCGCCGTCCGCGGACTCGCCGTCCGCGGCGGCGTCGAGGGCGTCCGCCCCGTCGCGCGGCGCGGAGAGGTGGCCCCCGGTGCCCGCCGAACCGCCACCGGCCGGACCGCCGCCCGCCTGCCCGTTGCCCCCCGCGCCGCCGTTGCCCCCCGGGCCGTTGCCGACCGGAGCGGAGGAGTGCGGCACCGCGGGCGTCCCGCCGCTCGGCGTGGCGTCCGCGACGGTCGCGTCCACGAGCGCGGGGCCGTTGAGCCGCGCGGTGGCGTCGAAGAGGTACTGCGTGGGGGCGGCGTCGGCGCTCTCGGCGGCCAGTTCGGACAGGCGTACGGCGGTGTCCATGAACGCGGGGTCGGCATGGTGCACGGCACGGTAGAGGGGGAGCGCGGCGGGGGCGCGGCCGGTCTCCTCGTACGCCCTCGCGAGCCAGTAGCGCAGTTCCTTGCGCTGCGGGTGCTCCGAACGGCAGCGCGCCAGGGCGGTGGCGAGAACGTGCTCGGCCTTGTCGTACAGCCCGAGCCGGACCCGGGCCATCCCGCCGAACAGCCCCGCCTCGACACCGAGCAGCGGATCGTCCTCCAACCCGCTGGTACGGCGCAGCAGTTGCTGCCAGTCCTTGCCGAGGTAGGCGCGGCACGCCAGCAGGAAGCGCGTCGCCGGGTCGGTGTCCGGGGGCGGGCAGTGCGACAGCGCCTGGTCGAGTTCGGGCAGGTGGCGGCCGTCGAGCCAGTGCGACGCGTGGGCGAGCGACAGGTCGCGCGGCGTCTCCAGCACCAGCTGCACCCACCACCCGAGCCAGTACCAGGAGTTGAGCGGACGGCCGAACTTGGCGCGCTGCTGCCCGAAGCGGTCCCGGTGCGCGTGCATCGCGACGACGGCCCCGGCGACGTCGACCTTGAGCGCGTGCAGCCCGAGCCACGCGTCGGCCATGCCCGGGTCGAGCTCGACGGCCGTGCGGAACTCCAGTTCGGCGTGGCCGTATTCACCCGACATGTACGCGTCCATGCCGCGCAGCCAAGACTGTTCCGCCGTGCTGCCGCAGCGCGGCGCCCGTTCGGTGTGCGCCATGCCGGCTCCCCTCCCGACCCCGACCGCGCCGGGCGCCCGGGCGGCGCCCGGGGCCGGTGCGGATCGCCCCTGACCCGGACGTGTGACGTCCGCGTCGTCCCTGGATCTCCCCGTGCTCGTTGCTCCCCTTGGGGTCTTGCCCCGCACCGCGTGCGAACAGTCCCCCAACTGCGGTGTGTCCGCCGACCAGGGCCCGTCCGCGGGACCGTCCGAACGGTTGGCCGGGTGGCGTTCCATCGATGTCCGGTGTTGCGGTGGTTCGATGGTGTTCGCAGCGTGTGGCGGGACGCGTGGCGCGACCGGGCGGCGGGCCCGTTCGTCACCCAAGGTGCCCGGGCCGCCACGGAACCGCTATCGAATGGTACCTGCCAGGGTGCCCGCAGGCTGGCCTGTCGCGGGGGCGCGGACCGCAGGTTGACCGCCATCGGGCGAGCGTGCGCGCCGGGCGTACCCCGGTGGCGCGCTGCCTGCGCGCCCCCGGGAGAGCTGACGCGGGCGTGTTCGCGCCGATACGGTCGGTACATGGGCATCGGTGGCGACTCGGGATCCGCCGGGGCCGGGGGGCAGTCCCCGGCCCGTTCCGGTGACGGCGAGAGTGCGGGCACCCCCGTGCCCGCGCCGGGCGCCGCGGGCCGGGAGAGCGGCAGTACGGGCAGGCACATCAGGACGGGCGGCAAGACGGTCGGCAAGGCGGGCAACACGACGGGCACGGCGGCCGGTTCGGGTGCAGCGGCGGGGAAGGCGGGCACGGTGGCCAAGGTGGCCAAGTCGGGAACGGTCGGGGCTTCGGGCGTGGTGAGCTCGACACAGGCCGCGGGCACGGGCACGCGGGAGACGGTACGCCCGCTCCCGGTGAAGCGCCGGGTGCGCGGCGGCACGGTGGCGGCGGCCGAAGGGCGTGCCGAACCGGCGGTCACCGTACCGGCTCCTGACGAGTACTCAGAACGCTTGCCCGGTACGGATGATCCGGCCGGCCGCCGGGGCATGGTGCAGTCCGCGGCGGCGGACCCCGCGGCCGAGCCGGGCGACGGCGAGGTCGATCTCGATGCCGCAGCGCCGGTCGTCCCGTCCATGACCGCGCCGGGGGACACCGCCGCCACCCGGGCAACCGGTGCGGCGGACCTCGGCCTCGCCCGCGTCTGGCTGCCCGCCGCGACCCAGGCACTGGCCCTGGCGACACGACTCGCGGAGGCCGCCACCGACGCGGGCGACTCGGCCGGCGAACTCAAATACCGCGCCGACCTGTTGCGCGACCTCCTCACCGGACGGCTCGACGACCCGGACCGGCTGCCGCCGAACGGGCTCGCGACCCTGCTCGACCGCAGCGTGACCGTCGTGGTCGCCGAGCCCGACCCGCTGCCCGACGACAACGCCGCGACCCTGCGGCGGCACCAGGACGCGCTCGCGGCGGCGTGGACGGCCGCCGTACGCACCGCCGATCCCGACGCGGTCGTGTCCGGCTACCCGGGCGAGATCGTCGCGCTGATCACCGTGCCCCAGGGCACCGGAGCCCACGGCGGGACCACGGGCCTCGGCCGCGAGGCCGCCGCGCGGGTGCGGGCCGCGTGCGCACGGATCCGGCGTACGTTCACCACCGGCATCAGCCGCCCGGTGCGCGGCATCGCGGCGCTGCCAGCGGCGTACGAGCAGGCCCGCCGCGCGGTGGCGGCCGGGCGGCGCCTGCAAGGCCCGGGCTCGGTCACCGATTTCGACCGCCTCGGCGTGTTCCGCCTGCTCTCCCTGCTGCCGGTGGACGGCGAGCTGGAGCGGTTCGCCGCGGAGGTCCTCGGCCCGCTCGCCGATCCGCAGGACGCCGAAACGGCCGAACTGCGCCGGACACTCCAGGTGTTGCTGGAGACCAACCTCAACGTCGCCGAGACCTCGCGCAGGCTGTACGTGCACTACAACACGCTGCGCTACCGCATCGGGAAGCTGGAACGCCTCGTCGGTCCGTTCACCCAGGACTCGCGTCTGCGCCTGGACCTGCTGATCGCCCTGGAGATCGTGCACCTGACGGACACCGCCCTGCCCCCGTCCTGACCGGCACACACTCCCGTCCTGACCGGGCACACACCCCCGGTCGGCGGGTGGGCCCGGCGCGGGGCTTGTGCTTGACTGTGTCAGGCATGATCGCGTCGGGTCGAGGCCGCTCCGGGCCGGCCCCGTTCGGGAGGGACACCGCATGGCTGCGCTGTCGGGGATCAAGGTCGTCGAACTCGCGGGCATCGGCCCGGGCCCCTTCGCGGGCATGATGCTCGCGGACGCCGGCGCGGAGATCATCCGCGTCGACCGCATCGGCACCGGCGCCATGCCGCACCTCGTGGTCGGCCGCGGACGCCTCGGCGGGATCGAGGTCGACCTCAAGCACCCCGAGGGCACCGAGACCGTGCTGCGCCTGATCGAGTCCGCCGACGTCCTGATCGAGGGCTTCCGCCCCGGGGTGACCGAGCGCCTCGGCCTGGGGCCCGACGTCTGCCTCGCCCGCAACCCCCGCCTCGTGTACGCCCGGATGACCGGCTGGGGCCAGGAAGGCCCCCTCGCGCCGCGCGCCGGACACGACATCAACTACATCTCCATCTCGGGCGTCCTGCACTCGTTCGCCCGGGCGGGCGAGCGTCCCGTACCGCCGCTCAACCTGGTCGGGGACTACGGCGGCGGCGCCATGTTCTGCGCGTTCGGCATCCTGGCCGGGATCATCGAGGCGCAGCGGTCCGGGCGGGGCCAGGTCGTGGACGCCGCGATGACCGACGGCTCCGCCGTCCTGTCGGCGTTCATCCACGGCATGCGCGGGATCGGCGGCTGGGCCGACGAGCCGGGCACCAATCTGCTCGACACGGGCGCGCCCTTCTACGACGTGTACGTCACGGCCGACGACAAGTTCCTCGCGGTCGGCTGCATCGAACCGCAGTTCTACGCCCAGTTCCTGGCCGGGCTCGGCCTCGACGGCGAGGACCTCCCGGGGCAGATGGACCGCCCTGCGTGGCCCGTTCTGAAGGCCAGGTTCACCGAGGTGCTGCGCAGCCGTACGCGCGACGAGTGGACGGCGGTCTTCCAGGACACCGACGCGTGCGTCACGCCGGTGCTGAACTGGGACGAGGCCGCGGCGCACCCGCACAACGCAGCGCGCGGGACGTACGCCGCGACGGACGGCGGCGTCCAGCCCGAGGCCGCACCGCGCTTCTCGCGCACCCCCTCGAAGGCGGACGGCGCCCCGGGCACGCTCACTCCGGACCTCCTCGCCGGCTGGGGGCTGGACCCGGCCCACGTCACCAAGCTGCGCGAGACCGGCGTCCTGGGCGGAATCGCCGACGACTGAATCGCCGATCGCCGACAACTGAATCGCCGACGATCGGCCGGTCGGCCGCGTCGTGAGGGATTTGGGGCGTTTCTCACCTATACATGTACTTCGTCAGGTGTCTTGTCATGCCCGCTGACGGAGGAACGCGCCGTGGCCCTGCACGAAGTCAAGGACTCCAACGCCGTCGACGAGTCCGCGGACCTGTTCGCCTCGGCGCTGAGCCAGCATGTGCTGCCGAGGTACCGGATGCCCGACCACCACTCGCCGCCCGAGGTGGTCTACTCGCTGATCCGCAACGAGCTGCTGCTCGACGGGAACGCCGCGCAGAACCTGGCGACGTTCTGCACGACGTGGACGGACGACGAGGTGCGCCGGCTCATGGACGCCTGCCTCGACAAGAACATGGTCGACAAGGACGAGTACCCGCAGACCGCGGAGATCGAGTCGCGCTGCGTCAACATCCTCGCCGACCTGTGGAACGCCCCCGCCAGCGCGGCGGGCAACGCGGTCGGCTGCTCGACGACCGGGTCCAGCGAGGCCGCGATGCTCGGCGGCCTCGCCCTGAAGTGGCGGTGGCGGGAGCGGCGCCGCAAGGAGGGCAAGCCCACCGACCGCCCCAACCTGGTGTGCGGGCCGGTGCAGATCTGCTGGGACAAGTTCGCCCGCTACTTCGACGTCGAGCTGCGGCAGGTCCCGCTGGAGGCGGGTGCGACCGGACTGCGGGCGCACCAGCTCAAGGACCACGTCGACGAGAACACCATCGGCGTCGTCGCCATCCTCGGCGTCACCTTCACCTGCGACTACGAGCCCGTCCAGGAGATCGCCGCCGAACTGGACCGCATCCAGGCCGAGAAGGGCTGGGACGTCCCCATCCACGTCGACGCCGCCAGCGGCGGGTTCATCGCCCCGTTCCTGCACCCGGACGTGGTGTGGGACTTCCGCCTCGAACGCGTCGCCTCCATCAACGCGTCCGGCCACAAGTACGGCCTTGCGCCGCTCGGTGTCGGCTGGGCCGTATGGCGCACCGCCGACCTGCTGCCCGAGGACCTGGTCTTCCGGGTCAACTACCTCGGCGGCGACATCCCCACCTTCGCCCTCAACTTCTCCCGCCCCGGCGGTGAAATCGTGGCCCAGTACTACACCTTCCTGCGCCTGGGCCGCAGCGGCTTCCAGCGCGTGCAGCAGGCCTGCGCCGACACCGCGCAGTTCCTGGCCGCGCAGATCGCCGACATGGGCCCGTTCACCCTGCTCTACGACGGCGACGGCGCCCTGCCCGCCGTGTCGTACACCCTCACCGACCCGCAGTCCTGCGGCTTCAGCCTCTACGACCTGTCCGACCAACTGCGCATGCGCGGCTGGCAGGTCCCCTCGTACCCCCTGCCCGCCGACCGCGAGGACACCGTCATCCAACGCGTCCTGATCCGCCACGGCGTCGGCCGCGACGAGATCGCCCTGCTCGCCGACGACATGCGCCGCTCGCTCCACCGCCTCGTCCACGGCACACCGGCCGACGCCGACCGCGCCGGTTTCCACCACTGACGGCGGGCGGCAGGCGGCAGACCGCAGGCGGCAGACGGCGCCGGGTGGGCGCGAAAAACCCGCTCGCGGGCTGTACCGTCCGGACGGTACAGTTCGACGCATGAAGCGGGACCTCCTCCTCGACGCCGCCGAGCAACTGCTCGCCGAGCAAGGCACCACGGCGCTGACACTCGCCGCCGTCGCCACGCGCGCGGGCGTCAGCAAGGGCGGGCTGCTCTACCACTTCCCGACGAAGGAAGCGCTCGTCAAGGCACTCGTCCAGCGGCTGATCGACGAGTTCGACGCCGCGGTGGACGAGCGCGCGGACGGCTCCCCGGGCAGCTATACCCGGGCTTACGTCGACGCGACGTTCGACATCGTGACCGACCGGGACCTCCACCGGGCCCGCCGCCGCTGGGCGGTCGTCGCCGCCGCGGCCACCGCGTCCGCACTCGCCGACCCGCTGCGCGAGGCCACGCGACGCTGGCACCGCCGCGACGACGACACCGACGTCGTGACCGCACGCATCGTGCGCCTCGCGGTGGACGGGTTGTGGGAGGCGACGGACTACGACCCGCTGCTCTTCGACCCCGAGGAATGCGAGCAGTTGCGCCGGCGCCTCGTGCGACTGCTCCAGGACCCCGGCGACGCGACCGAAGCGCCCGTCACCGCCACCACCTGAACCGGTGCGTGCCGGACCGGGGCCGACGGGTGCGATGCCGCCGCCGCGTACTCCCGCTCCCCGCGCGTCCCACGCGCCCGCGACATCCCCGGAAGGGGCCTTCCCATGGCAGCCGACCCGGCGTCCGACGCCGCTCTGCCCACGGACATATCCGGAATCGACCGAAACCCCGCGCTGCGCCGCGCCCGCCTCGGTATCGCCGGGACCTTCGCCCTCGCCGGCGGCCTGTGCGCCGTCTGGACCGTCCGCGTCCCCGCGCTGAAGGACAAGCTCGCCGTGTCCGACGGCCAACTCGGCCTGATCGTCCTGGCGTTCGGCATCGGCGGCGTGATGTCGATGGGGCTCATGGGCCGCCTGGTCGCGCGGTACGGCAGCCGCCGACTGCTGCGGCTCGCCGTACCGCTGTGCACGCTCGCGGTCGCGGCCATCGGCTTGGCCCCGAACCTCCCGGCGGTCGTCGCGGCAGGGTTCGCCTTCGGCGTGGTGTTCGGCATCACCGACGTCGCCATGAACACCCAGGCGTCGCTGCTCGAACAGCGGTACGCCAGGTCCCTCATGGCCGGCATGCACGCCGGCTGGAGCCTGGGCGCGGTCACCGGCGGACTCCTCGGCGCCGTCGCCGCCAAGGCGGACCTGGGCTTCACGGCGTCCGTGGTGACCGCGGCCGTCGTGGGCGTGCCGGTGGCGCTGTGGCTGCGCGGCACCTACCTGCCCGACGCCCCGCCCGCGGGCGAGTCGATCGGCGAGTCGGTCGGCGAGTCTGCGGGCAAGGGACCCGGCAAGGCCCCCAACAAGGCAGCCGGCAAGGTACGCGGCAAGCGCCCCGGCCGGGCGCGCGTGACACTCCCGTTGGCCGTCTACGTCGCGGGTGCGATCGCGTTCTGCGGCTACATGATCGAGGGCGCCGTCGCCGACTGGAGCGGGCTCTACCTGCGGGACACGATCGGGTCCGCCGAGGCGGTCGCGGCCCTCGCGTACCCGCTGTTCGAGGCGGCGACGGCCCTCGGCCGCCTCACCGGCGACCGCATCACGAACCGCTTCGGCGCCAGGGCCGTGCTGAGCGCGTCCGGCCTCGCGGCCGGCATCGGCCTCGCCCTGGCGGTGGCCGCGCGCGGTACGGCGGCGGGACTCGCGGGCTTCTTCCTGGTCGGCCTCGGCGCGTGCCTCATCGTGCCGCTGGCGTTCTCGGTCGGCGGCGCGCTCGGCGGCCGCGATCCGGCGACGGCGGGTGCGGCGATCGCCCGCATCGGCGCGATGGCGTACACCGGCCTGCTGCTCGGACCAGTGGTGATCGGCTTCATCGCGGACGCTTCGACGCTGCGCACCGGGTTCAGCACGACACTGGTCCTGGCCGTCGCGGTCGCCCTCGGCGCCCGGCTGCTGCCGGGCAGGCGCCATCTCGACGTGCCCGCGGCGCACCCGGCGCACCCGGCACCCGCGGAGGTCGCCGCGGACGAGACCGACGTGACGGACCAGGCACAGCGGACGGGCCGGACGGGCCAGGCAGACCCGACGGACCAGATGGAGGCGGCGAACACGACGGGCGCGGGGAAATTGCCGGGATGATCCCAGAACTCCGTTCGGAATCGGCGGTTTTCGCCGATTCCGAACGCCCCCGGTGACGACCCGCCTACCGTGTGGAGCCGCCGTGGGCCGGGACTACTCCGGGCCTTCCTGTCCCGGCCCACGGTCCGGCTCCGGCACTTCCCACCGGGCCGGACCGTGCCGCCGACCCAGTGAGGGACCGTCGTGGACGTCATACCGAGCACCGACACGCCAGGCATACCCGCCCACCCGACCGGGGCCGTCCCGCCGTACGCCGACACGAACGACCCGACCAACGGCTTTCCGCGGCCGCCCGCCGACACCGCGCTCGCACCGTCCCGTGCGACGCGCCTGCTCGGCGAGACCGCTCCGGCCCGCCGCCGGGTGCTCGCCCACCCGATGTACCGGATGCTCACCGAACCGGGCGACGTCCGCGTCTTCATGGAGCACCACGTCTTCGCCGTATGGGACTTCATGTCCCTGCTCACCGTCCTGCAACGGCACCTCACCTGCGTGACCGTGCCGTGGACGCCGCGGGGACGCCCCGAGCTGCGGCGCCTGGTGAACGAGATCGTGCTGACCGAGGAGAGCGACCTGACCGGGGTCGGCCCGCGCAGCCATTTCGAGCTCTACATCGAGGCGATGGGCGCGGCCGGCGCGGACACCGCGCCCGTGCTCTGCTTCCTCGACCTGCTGGGCGACGGGGTCCCGCTGCCCGAGGCCGTGCAACTGTGCGGGGCGCCGCCCGCCGCCGCGGCGTTCGTACGCCAGACCTGGCGCATCGTCGAACACGCGCCCCTGCACTGCGTCGCCGCCGCGTTCGCACTCGGCCGCGAGGAGCTTGTCCCCCGAATGTTCGAACATGTCCTCGCGGCACCCGAGCCCACGCCGGGACCGGGACCCGAACCGGCACCCGAGCCGGCACCTGAACCGGCCCACGCGGACGGCGGAGCGGACTTCGGCCTCTTCGCCGAGTACCTGCGGCGGCACATCGAGGTGGACGGCGACGAGCACGGCCCGATGGCCCTGCGCCTGCTGGAGGAGCTGTGCGGGCTCCAGCCCCGGCGCTGGCGCGAGTGCGCGGGAACGGTGAGCGTCGCACTGCGCTCGCGCGCGGCGCTCTGGGACGCGGTCGCCGAGGCGATCGGCGAACGCCGGGCGGCGGCCGTCACGGTCGGCGCATCGGCCTGACCCGTCGGCCTGACCCGTCGGCCTGGCCCGCCCGTCTGCCCCGCCCGTCTGCCCCACCCGCCTGACCCGCGGGGCAGCGCCCGCCCCTCCCGCGGTCCTCGCGGCGTACGCAAGACCACCCGTCGCCCGACGGGTTCGCGTACGCCGCGTGGCCGTCACGCAGGGCACGCCCGGCCGCCTCGGGCTAACTTGGCCCTTGTGAGCCACAACACCGATCTGTATCCCACCGACCGCCTCGCCGCCGCCGCGAAGGCCGCCGCCGAGGCCGGACTCGACGCGCTCCTCATCTCGCCGGGCGCCGACCTCCGCTATCTCACCGGCTACGAGGCGCTGCCGCTGGAGCGGCTGACCTGCCTCGTCGTCCCCGCCGCGGGCGACGCCTTCCTGGTCGTCCCGGGGCTGGAGAAGCCCGCCGCGGAAGCCTCCCCGGCCGCCCGCCTCGGGATCGACATCGCGGGGTGGGCCGAGACCCAGGACCCGTACGCGCTCATCGCCGGCCGCCTCCCCGGCAGCCTCGCCAAGGTCGGCGTCGACAACCACATGTGGGCCGAGAAGCTGCTCAACTTCCGCCGTGCGATGCCCGGTACGGAGCAGTCCCTCGCCGGTGACGTGCTGCGCGAGATGCGCATGCGCAAGACCCCGGCCGAGGTCGAGGCGCTGCGCGAGGCCGGAGCCGCGATCGACCGCGTGCACGCGCAGGTCGGCGAGTGGCTGCGCGCCGGGCGCAGCGAGCGCGAGGTCGGGCGCGACATCGCCGACGCGATCATCGCCGAGGGGCACGTACGCGTCGACTTCGTGATCGTCGCCTCGGGCCCGAACGGCGCGAGCCCGCACCACGAGGTCTCCGACCGCGTCATCCAGCCGGGCGACCCCGTCGTGGTCGACATCGGCGGCACCACCGAGGACGGCTACTGCTCCGACGAGACGCGCACCTACTGCGTGGGGGAGCCGCCCGCCGACTTCAGCGCCTACTACGAAGTGCTGCTGCGCGCCCAGCAGGCCCAGCGCGAGGCGGTGCGCCCGGGCATCACGGCCGAGCAACTCGACGCCGTGGGGCGCGACATCATCGCGGACGCGGGCTACGGCGAGTACTTCGTGCACCGTACCGGGCACGGGATCGGGCTGGAGACGCACGAGGAGCCGTACATCGTCGCCGGGTCCCCGCTGGTCCTCGAACCGGGCATGGCCTTCTCGATCGAGCCGGGCATCTACCTGCCCGGCCGGCACGGCGCGCGCATCGAGGACATCGTCGTCTGCGGCGAGAGCGCCGGCGAGCCGGTGAACCACCGTCCGCACGACCTGGCCGTCGTGGACGCCTGACCCGTCGCCCGGTCCGGCGCCTGTCACGGATGTCTAGACCGCGCGGCCCGGGTTCCGGAGCCGGGACCCGGGCCGCACTGCCGCAGGGCAGCCGCCCTGCGTACGATCGGAGCACGCCGAGCGGCGATCCCGCCCGGCCCACCTGTCTCATCTGTCACCGCCGGACCCCCATAAGGGGCCCCACGGAAGGACGCACCGATGGCCGTCGTGCGCAGCATGCCCACCGAGGAAGCCGAAGCCCTCCTCGACCTGACCCGCGACCTGGTCGCCAAGCAGGTGGCCCAGCGCGCCGCCGCCGACGAGGACGCGGCGCACTTTCCCCGCGACATCTTCCGCACCCTCGGCGCCGCCGGGCTCCTGTCGCTGCCCTACCCCGAGGAGTACGAGGGCGGCGGCCAGCCGTACGAGGTGTACCTCCAGGTCCTGGAGGAACTCGCCGCCGGGTGGCTCGCGGTCGGGCTCGGGGTCAGCGTGCACACGCTGTCCTGCTACCCGCTGGCCGCCTTCGGCAGCGACGAGCAGCGCGCGGCCCGGCTGCCCGCGATGCTGTCCGGCGAACTGCTGGGCGCGTACTGCCTGTCGGAACCGCAGTCCGGCTCCGACGCGGCCGCGCTGACGACGCGCGCGGTGGCCGACGCGGACGGCGGGGCGTACACGGTCACCGGGACCAAGGCCTGGACGACGCACGGCGGCGTCGCCGACTTCTACACGGTCATGGTCCGCACCGGCGAGCCCGGACCGCGCGGCATCAGCACGGTGTTCGTGCCGGCGGACGCGGAAGGGCTGAGCTTCGCGGCCCCGGAGCGCAAGATGGGCATGCGGTCGTCGCCGACCGCGCAGGTGCACTTGGACGGGGTACGCGTCCCCGCGGCCGACCGCATCGGCGCCGAGGGCACCGGCTTCAAGATCGCTCTGTCCGCACTGGACTCCGGTCGGCTCGGCATCGCCGCCTGCGCGGTCGGCGTCGCCCAGGCCGCGCTCGACGCCGCGACCGACTACGCCCGCGAGCGCCGCCAGTTCGGCGGTCCGATCGCGGACCTCCAGGGTGTGCAGTTCATGTTGGCCGACATGGCCACCGCCGTGGAGGCCGGGCGCGCGCTCTACCTGGCGGCCGCGCGACTGCGGGACGCGGGACGGCCGTTCGGCAAGGAGGCCGCGATGGCCAAGCTGTTCTGCACCGACGCGGCGATGCGGGTGACCACCGACGCGGTCCAGGTCTTCGGCGGGTACGGCTACACCACGGACTTCCCTGTCGAGCGCTACATGCGCGAGGCGAAGGTGCTGCAAATTGTCGAGGGCACCAACCAGATCCAGCGCATGGTGATCGCCCGTCAGCTGCTACGCGGCGGCGCGTGATCGTGAGGACGCCCGAACGACCGCGGCCGCCGCTGTGCCCGCCGAGTGCGGCGGGCACAGCGGCGGCCGCGTTCCTACGCCGTGCCGTGCTCTGATCTGCTGCGCTGTGCGTGCACTGTGCCTTGCGTTCGTTGCGGGCCTTACCTGCGCGGCGCGTTGCACGTTGTGTGCGTTGCGCCTTCCTTACGGTGCGCCATGCGTTCGTGCCCGCCTCGACCCGACCGCCCCCGAGGACCCCCGATCATGCCGCCACCCCCTGACGGCACGTCGCTTAGGACGGCGTCCCGGACGGCACCGGTTCCCTTGCGGGGCCACCGATTTCGGTGCGAGTGCCGGAGCTGGTGTCGGTGTCGGTGTTGGTGCCGGTGCGGCGTGCGGGGCCCTCGGTCAGTCCGTGGCGGTCGTGCCACCGGCGCAGCGGACCCGGTGCCCACCACGCGGCACGGCCCAGCAGCGTCATCGCGGCGGGGACGGCGAGCATGCGGACCACTGTGGCGTCCAGCACGATGGCGAGGGCGAGCCCCAGTCCGATCTGCCGGACCGGCGAGAACCCGCCGGTGGTGAAGGCCGCGAACACCACCACGAGCAGCAGCGCGGCACCGGTGACCACGCGCCCGCTGCGGCGCAGCCCTTCGCCGACCGCCGTACGCGGGTCGCGGCCGTCGAGCCATTCCTCGCGGATGCGGGACAGCAGGAACACCTCGTAGTCCATGGACAGTCCGAACGCGATGGCGGCGATCAGCACCGGCGCCGTCGCGTCGACCGCGCCGAGGCCCTGCCCGAAGTGCCCGTCCTGGAACAGCCATACGACGATGCCCAGGGACGCGCCGACCGCGAGCACGTTGGACAGCACCGCCTTGACCGGGAGCAGCACGGAGCCGGTGAAGGCGAACAGCAGGGCGAGAGTGGCGAGAAGGATGACGGCGGCGGCGTACGGGAGCCGGTCGGCGAGCATCGCGTGGTAGTCGACGAGGCGCGCGGCCGGCCCGGTGACCTGGACGTCGAGCCCCGAGTATTGCGGGAGTCCGCGCAACTCGCGGATGTCCCGTACGACGCGCTGCGCGGGCCCGCCGTCGGCCGGGGTGTCCGCGGGGAGGTCGACGCGCACGGTGAACACGGTGGCGCCGTCCGGCCCCTGACGGGGCGTCGCCTCGCGGACGCCGGGCAGGCGGGCCACGTCGGCGGCGAAGTGCTCGATCGCGGAGGCGGTTTCGACGGCTCCGGGCTTGCCCACATCCTTGGCTTTCACGAGCACGTCGACCGGGTCGGCGACGTACTGCGTGCCGAAGTCGTCGCGGACCTGCTCGTAGACCTGGCGGGACTCGGACGACGCGGGCAGCGAGCGAGCGTCCCCGCCGGACAGGCGCAGCCCGGCGGCCGGAGCGGCCAGGATCGCGAGGGCCGCCGCGAGAAGGGTCAGGACGACGACGGGGCGTCGGCCGACGAGCGCCGCCGCTCGGACGAACACGCGCCCTTCGCGGGCCTTGGCGCGGGCCGCCGGGATGCGGTGGCCGAACAGGCGGAGCAGCGCGGGGAGCAGCGTCAGGGCCGCGATCATGTCGATCGCCACGACCGCGGCTCCGGCCATACCGATGCCGCGCAGGAACGGGTCGGGGAACACGAGGAGTCCGGCGAGTCCGGCGGACACGGTGAGGCCGGAGACGAGGACGGTGCGGCCGGCCGTTGCGGAGGTGCGGCGTACGGCGGCCGCTATTGCGTCGGCATCGGTAGTGGCGTTCGTGTCGGGCCGGACGCCGCGGGCCAGTTCCTCGCGGAACCGCGTGACGATCAGCAGGGCGTAGTCGACGGCCAGGCCCAGGCCGAGCATCGTGGTGACCTGCACGGCGTACACCGAGACGTCGGTGACGAGGCTGAAGCCGTACAGCACCAGGAACGTCGACGCGATGCCCACCAGCGCGACGGCGAGCGGGAGTCCGGCGGCGACCACGCCGCCGAAGACGACCAGGAGCAGCAGGACGACGATCGGCAGGGAGATCAACTCCGCGCGGTTGAGGTCGCGTTCGGCCTGGTCGTTCATCTCGGCTTCGAGTAGCGGGCCGCCGCCGACCACGACGCTCGGGGCGTCGATGCCGTGCAGAATGCGCGCGGCGTCATGAGCGGTCGCCTCGACGGGCGGCGCGCCGGGGCGCCAGGCGACCTCGACGCGCACGAGCACCGAGCGGCCGTCATGTGCGGGTGGGAGCGCGGCGGGGGAGGTGTACGGGTCGACCACGGATACGACGCCGGGGAGGGCCCTGGCACGGTCGGCCGCGGAGCGTACCTGCGCCGCGAAGTCCGGGTCCCCGGTGTCGCGTCCGCCGATGACGGCGGTCACGGTCTCGCCGGTGCCGGTGACTTCTCCGGCTTCTTGGGCCGTTGTTGTGTCGATGCGGGCGACGGCGTCCGCGGCCCGGTCGGACTCGCTGCCCGGTGCGGTGCCCACGGAAGTCGTCAGACGGCCGAACACCGCGCTGCCGAGCGCGAATCCGCCGACGGCGACGACCAGCCAGAGTGCGACGGCGAACCATGCGCGCCCGCGTCCGGTCCGGCACTTCGGCGGACGGGGGCGGCGCGGTCGGTCCTCGCCGGGGCACAGCGGCGGCTGGAGGATCACGGGCATGGCGGAACTCCCTGAGGACACGGTGGACTTCGGGCGACGCCGCGCAGACGGTCAAGCTGACGACCAAGCTGACTGCCGGGCAGGGGTGCGGGCCTCGCCGGCGGCGGTGTCGTGTTGCGTCCATGCTCGTGTGGGGGAGGGGTACGGCGGATCGCCGCCGCGAGGGGTCCTGCGGGATCGCCCGTGCGGGGGAGCAGGGGGCCGCGGCTCCCCCGTCGGAGGGAGTCGGGCGGCGGATCAGGCCGTCTCGCCGGCCTCGGCGACGACCAGCCCGGACTCGTACGCGCAGATCACCGCATGCACGCGGTCCCGCAGGTGCAGCTTGGAAAGCACGTTCCCCACATGCGTCTTGACGGTGTGTTCGCTGATGACCATGGCCGCCGCGATCTGGGCGTTGGACATGCCGCGGGCAAGCAGCAGCAGCGTCTCGCGCTCGCGCTCGGTGAGGACGGCCAGGCGGCGATCGGGGCCGCGGCCGCCTCCGCCCTCTTGCTCCGTCGGCGCGTCCCGCTGGGCCGCGACCATGCGCGTGATCAGGCGCCGGGTGACGGACGGGGCGAGCAGCGCCTCGCCGGCCGCGACGACGCGTACCGCGTGCACCAGATCGTCGCGGCGCACGTCCTTGAGCAGGAACCCGCCCGCGCCCGCCCGCAGCGCGTCGTACACGTATTCGTCGTGGTCGAACGTGGTCAGCATGACGACGCGGCTCGACGTCTGTTCGCAGACGAGGCGGGTGGCCTCGATGCCGTCCATGCGGGGCATGCGGACGTCCATGAGGACGACGTGCGGGCGGTGCTCGCGCGCGGCGGCCACCGCGGCGGCGCCGTCGGGGACCTCGGCGACGACGGTGATGTCCGGCTGGGCGTCGAGGATCATGCCGAAGCCGCTGCGTACGAGCTCCTGGTCGTCGGCGACGACGACGCGGATGTGCGCGGGCGGGTCGGCAGGCACGGACAGGTCGGGCGGGCCGTCGTGAGGTGCTGTCACGGCGTCAGTTTCGCGTACACGGCGGGGCCTTCGCTGTCGGGCTCCGCCGAGCCGCCGCCTCCGGTGTGGCGGCCGTCTCCTGTGCTGCCGTCCGCGGTGGAGCCGACGCCCGGGAAGCACCCCGTGACGCGGAAGCCGCGGCCGTCCGGTCCCGCGCCCGCGGTCAGCGAACCTCCGGCGGCCTCGACCCGGTGTGCGAGCCCCACCAGCCCGTACCCGCCGCCCTCGTGCGGTGCGCGGTCGATCGATCCCGCGCCGATACCGACACCGAGCCCAACGCCGACGCCGTCATCGTCGACGACGACCTCCAGACCGCCGTCGTCGGCCCAGGAGACCCCGACCCACGCGCGGGTCGCACCCGCGTGCCGGACCGTGTTGGTGAGCGACTCCTGGACGAGCCGGTGCACGGCCAGCGACACGTCGCCGGGCAAGGGCCGCGGCGTACCCGAGACGGTGTGCTCGACCTGGAGGCCCGCGTCGCGGACCCGGGCGACCAGGTCCGGGAGCGTGTCGACGCCCGCTTGCGGGGCGCGTTCGCCGGACTCGCCGGGGCGGTTGAGCAGGCCGAGCAGTCTGCGCAATTGCGCCATGGCGTCGCGGCCCGCCTCGGCGATCGCGTCGAAGGCGGCCTCGGCGCGGGCCGGGTCGCTGCGCACCACCACCGGCCCCGCCTCGGCCTGCACGACCATCAGGCTCACCGCGTGGCCCAGGATGTCGTGCATCTCCCGGGCGATGCGCTCGCGTTCGCGCAGGGCGGCGCGGTCGGCCTCCAGGTCGCGCTCGCGGACCAGCTGCTCGGCGCGGGCCTCCAGGGTCGCGGTGTGGATGCGGCGGGTGCGGGCCGAGCAGCCGAGGACGTACGCGGTCAGCAGGCTGAGCAGCGGGAACATGTCGCCGTAAATGAGGTCGCGGACACTCAGCCCGGAGGCCACCAGGCCGACCACGCACAAGGCCGGCACCCACTTGCGCACCCGGTCGGGGCCGTGGTCGGCGACCGTGTAGACCCCGATGAGCGCGCCGTACTGGAGGTGCTGGCTGGGCAGGTCCGGGAGCCGGTCGTAGACGACCGCCGCCACCGAGACGACGAGAGCGGTGCCGAACGGCCAGCGGCGCCGCCACGCGAGCGGAACGGAGGCGAGGGCGACGAGTACGTACGCGTACCAGTGGTCGGTCCCCGACGGCATGCCCGAGGCGTCGATGCGCAGCAGCGCGACCATCGTGCACAGCACGAGGAACGCCAGGGCGGCGTCCGCCGGGTAGTGCCCGAGCGACGCCCCGGCCGCCCGCACACGCTCGACCGTCCGGACCACACGAGTCGGAACGGTCCTGGCCAGGACGGCGGTCAAGGCGGCCACGCACGGTCCTCTCGGGCTGGGGACGAGACCTCCCGACCGAGTATCGGGAGGCTCCCCGCGCGGCAACTCCCCCGCGCGGGGGATATCCGCGGCGAGGGAGTCGGGAGGAGTGGGGCGCCGGTCGGGTTGCCGCCCGCCGCCGCTACGACGGCGCGTGCGAGAACGGCTGCGCGCGCCAGTCCAGGCCCGCGGGCAGCACGCGCGCGGGTGCAGTCGAGAGGACGGGTTCCGGTTCCGGGACGGCGTCGGCCTCGGGATCGGCAAAGCGGTCCGATCCGGGGCACAGGCGCGCCTCGAACGGCTCGGTCGCGGCCGGGCCCACGGCATGCACCGGGACGCGCCACGCGGGCGGCGTAGGCGGCGCGCCCGCCCCGGGGACCTGCCCGACGTACCCGTCGACATACCCGTCGCCGCGATCGTCGTCTCCCGGCGGGACGTCGGGCTCGTCGGCCGACAGGACCGTGCCGCAGTCGGCACAGCGCAGCCGGGTCGGCCCGGAAACGAGTCTTGGCGTCGGATCGGCGGCGACCGGGCCGTGAGCCGTGTCGCCGGCTCTCTCCGATCGGTCCGGACCCGCGTGCTCCCCGGGCGACTCGAGATCGTCGGTGAGGTCGGGGATGTCGCGGATGTCCAGGGCGATGCTGCTCATGGTGTCCCCCTGTCGCGTGCGCGGACACACCCGTGGGTAGTGGTGGTCCCGCTGCGCCGACCATAGCCGCGCGGGGTGACGGAGCGCAGTACCCAGGTTTTCCGGAGCAGGTGGTTGGCCGGAATCATCCCGATTCGCACTCCGGTGAGGCGGACGCGGGAGAGCGGGTTTCACACCCGTCCTCGCTCGATCCCGTTCGCTCTAGCCGGCTCCTGCCTTGCTCTCGTCGGCTCCCGCCTTGCTCTCGCTCGTTCTTGCTTGCTCTCGCTGGTTCTCACTCAGGGGGTGTGCGACTCCGCGGGGTGCGGCTCGACCGCGCGCCGCAGCTGCTCCAGGCGGTACGGCAGCGGCTCCCAGCCCGGGTGCCCGACCATGTCGGCGTTCACCTGCACGACAGTGCGCGTGTACGCCCTGGCCAGTCCGCGTGGCATGAGCGGCATCCCGGCCGGGCGCAGCCGTGCGTGTCCGTCGGCGTCCAGCACTCCGGCGTGGTTGCCGCGTACCGACACCCACAGCGACTTCGCGGTGCCCTGCACTTCGAGGATCAGCTCCTCGCGTACGTCGAGCCAGTGCCGCAGAGCCGCGCGCGTGGGCCCGGACAGCTCGTGGACCTCGGTCGTGGGCGGGGCCACCGAGCGGGCCTGCGGCTTGCGTATGACCGTCACCGTGTCGAGGTCGGGCCCGAGGTCGGCGAGCTTGAGCGCGCACAGTTCGCCGGCGCGGGCGCCGGTGTCGAGGACCACGCCGACGAGCGCGAACAGGCGTACCCGTCCCGGGTCCGCCCCGGGCCGGTCGGCGGCGGCTTCCAGCCACCCCTGCAACAGCGAGCGCTGGCGCGCGCCGACCGGCTTCTTGAGCTCCTGCATCGCCGGGCGCTCCGGCAGGAACACGGGCACCTTTCCGGCGCGCGCGAGAATTTCCAGGCAGTCCATGCGGACGCGGATGCTCGCCACCGTCGACGTCATGCTGCCGGCGGTCACGCGCGTACGCAGGTCCCCGCGCTTGGCCAGGTCGAGGTAGACGCTCATCGGCTCGGCGGCGAACAACTCGGTCAGGGATGCGCGCGCCTCGGCGGGAAACCCGTCGCGCACGACCGCCCGCCGCAACTCACCCGCGACCCATCGGAGTTGGCGGGCCCGTGCGGCGGAGGTCTCATCGCGGGAGGTCACGCTCAGCAGCGCGCGGTCGAGTTGCTCGAGGGCGGTGATCCGGCCTGACGAGGTCATGCGGTTCAGCCTAGCCGCCGAATAACGGGCCGGTCCCGGACATGCGCGGGGACACGCGCAGGGACAGGCGCAGGGACACGCGCGGGGTTGCGCGGGGCACTCGGCCGGGCCTGCCGCGCGCCCATGCCCTAGGTTTTAGGCGTGGAGGACCTCGACCGACAGATCGTCCGGCTTCTTGTCCGGGACGGTCGCATGAGCTACACCGACCTGGGCAAGGCCACCGGCCTGTCCACCTCGGCGGCGCACCAGCGCGTCCGCCGACTCGAACAGCGGGGAGTGATCCGCGGCTACGGCGCGGTCGTCGACCCGGACGCGCTCGGGCTGCCGCTCACCGCGTTCATCTCGGTCAAACCGATCGACCCGGCGGCCCCCGACGACGCACCGGAACGGCTCGCCGACCTCGACGAGGTCGAGGCCTGCCACAGCGTGGCGGGGGACGAGAGCTACATCCTCAAGGTCCGCGTGGGCGCCCCCGGCGACCTGGAGTCCCTGCTCGCGAAAATCCGCGCGGCGGCCAACGTGTCGACGCGCACGACCGTCGTCCTGAGCACACCGTACGAGGGCCGCCCGCCGAACCTGTGAGCCGCCGGGCGCCGGCACCCACGGCGAAGGCCGGCCGCGGCCCGCCAACACGGGGGCGGGATTGCAGGCCGCGACCGGCCGGGGCGGGGGCCTTGACGCCACATTACGCCGCACGCAAGCCCCGGACGGCCGCTTCGCCGCATTCGCCCAACGTTTTCCAAACACCCCGAACACACAGGCGCACCAAGGGAGATCGCCCGTTCGACACGGCATGCGTATGACTTGCGCGGCGGGTGCCGGCCTGCGGAAGGCGCAGTGTTCACACGGGTCTCACGAGTCTGAGTGAGGCTCATGCGCGACAGCGTCGTGCGTGGGTGGAGGGTGTTTGCTCCTGGTCCCTGCCACCCCTCGCTCCGGGCGCTGCGGGCGAGGGACGGCGGGACGGTGGTGACTGGGTCGCCGAGTTTCCGGGGCGGGTGGGGGTGGGTGGTGGTGTTCGGGCACCAAGTCCCTGGGTTGCGTGGGTGGGTGGTGTCCCGGGGTGGGGCGGTCATGCTGCGGGTGGGTGGTGCCCCGGGGTGGTGCCGTTCCTCGTGCGGGTGGGTGGTGCCCCGGGTGGTGCCGTTGCTCTTGCGGGTGGGTGGTGCCCCGGGGTGGTTCCTTTCCGCCTGCGGTGCGGATCTGCCCCGTGTCGGTGCAATGCACAGGTCGCGCCGGAGGCGCCGGGAGGTTGCGGAATCTGCTGGAGATCGACGAGCGCAGCGAGGAGAGCGGCCGGAGGCCGCTAGTCAGACTTTCTTGCGCCGGAGGGAGCGTAGCGAGTGGAGGTGCAAGAAAGTCCAAGGCCGGAGTGCGAAATTGCGTGGTGGAGGGAGGAACGACCGGAGCCACGCAATTTTGTGCTTCGGCCGCACTAATAAATAGCGCCACACCTGAAACAAGAGCGGACCAACCCCGGCCCGACCGCAAGAGCGGACCAACCCCGGCCTGCCCCCCGAACACAGCGGAACGAGCTACCCAACCGCCAACACACGCCCCAGCGCCCCCATGACGCCAGCGCGATGGCCAGGCAGATACCGCGACACCCACTCAGCAGCCAGAGCAAGGAAGTTCGTCAGGTCCCGTTCGGCGCCGTCAAGCAGATTGCGCAGTTCCGCGACAGACACCTCGATCACGGGGCTGTCGCTCCGCCCGGCGTCGACCGTCAATCGGACGGTGTCGCCAAGGCGTTCGGCGCACGGGTCGGGGTCGTGGCCGAAACAGGCGTGACCGCTGCCGTCGACGACCTCGCGCCAGTCAGGCCAGTCCTCCAGACCGCTACAGCACCCGGGGAGGAAGGTGGCGCCTCGCGAACTGTCCGTGACCCGCATTCCTCCGGCCGCGAAGAGGTTGTCAAAGGTCAGCAGTCCGTGCAGGAACGATCCGAGCGGGTCGGCCGGCCGAGGCGGCCGGTCGTCGTGTTCAGGGTCGATGTCGTTGCACTCGGCGATGCGCATCACGGCGGTTCCGACCTCGGCGGGGCTGAGCGCGCCGTTGAGTGGCAGGTAGCTCATGGACGCGATCTCGGCGACGGGCCAGAGGGCGAAGCCTTCGGGCGGAGGGTGGACTTCGAGGACGGGGTGCATTGCGATCACGTGGGGAGTGTTTCGTGAGGGGGGTGATGGTGGGGTGCCGGGGGTGTTCTGGTGGTGGGTCGGGTTGGGCCGGGTTGGTCCGGGTTGGTCCCGGGTTGGTCCTGGGTTGGTCCCGGGTTGGTCCGGGTTGGTCCGGGTGGTCCGCTCTTGGGCTCGGGCCGGGGTTGGTCCGCTCTTGTTTCAGGTGTGGCGCTATTTATTAGTGCGGCCGGAGCACAAAATTGCGTGGCTCCGGTCGCTCCTCCCTCCACCACGCAATTTCGCACTCCGGCCTTGGACTTTCTTGCACCTCCACTCGCTACGCTCCCTCCGGCGCAAGAAAGTCTGACTAGCGGCCTCCGGCCGCTCTCCTCGCTGCGCTCGTCGATCTCCAGCAGATTCCGCAACCTCCCGGCGCCTCCGGCGCGACCTGTGCATTGCACCGACACGGGGCAGATCCGCACCGCAGGCGGAAAGGAACCACCCCGGGGCACCACCCACCCGCAAGAGCAACGGCACCACCCGGGGCACCACCCACCCCCACGAGCCCCCGCGCAACGGCACCCTGAACCACCCCGGGACGCCACCAACCCGCAACGGCTGATGCCCCACCTGTCCCCACCCAGCTCCCGGTGACTGCCCCCCGGCGATCAGCGGGTGCGGTTGCGGAAGGTCTGGGCCTTTGCGCGGTTGCCGCACAGGGACATGGAGCACCAGGCGCGGGAGCGGTTGCGGGAGTGGTCGTAGTAGGCCCACTGGCACATGCGGCAGCCCTTCATGCGGGTCCAGGTGCCGTCGGCGACGGACTTGGCCACGTCGGCGAGGAGTTGGGCGAGCGCGGCGTCCGGGGTGCCGGGGGTTTGCGGGACCAGGGTCGGTGGAGTGGTCAAAACGTCCAGGACGAGGGGGAGTTCTCGGGCCAGGGCGGACAGGTGGGTGAGTTCGGCCGCGGCTGCGGGGGTGGCGGTGGACGTGTCGTCGGCAGCGTTGGTGGTGACGGCGTTGTTGGCGACGAGCATCGCTCGCAGGCCTTCGCGGACCGTGCGTGCCCGGTCGAGGTCCGCCGGGCCTACCGCCGCGGTCTCCGGCAGGAGGTCGCGCTCTGTGAGCCAGGTCGCCAGCGTGGCCGGGTCGGTCAGTGATTCCGTCCCGGTCTCGACGACGAACGTATTGATCAACTCCTCGACGCGGCGCAGCGCGCCGGGTGCGGCGTCGGGCTCGTGTGCGGACATGCCATCCCGTTCCAACCTGCTATTGACGATAGCTGGTTACGATAACTAGTGTTCATGGATAGAAGGTTACGCCAGTTGCTCGTCAGTCGACTTCCGAGAGGGATTGCAGTCATGGGCCTCCGTATTGGCAGCGTCAGTATCGACACCAACGATCTCGCGGGGTCCACCGCCTTCTGGACGGCGGTCGCCGGGTACAAGGTGGATGCGCAGGACGAGACGTACGCGTTCCTCGTCGACCCCGAGGGCACCGGCCCCGCGCTGTGTATCAACGTCGTGCCGGAGAAGCGCGAGGGAAAGAACCGACTGCACCTCGACCTGCACACCGACGACCTGCTCGGCGAGGTCGCGCGCGTCGAGGGCCTGGGTGCCGAGCGCCTTGCCCGGCACGGTGAAGGGGTCACCGGCTGGGTCGTGTTCGCGGACAACGACGGGAATCAGTTCTGCGTCTGCGCGACCTGAGCCGACGACGGAGAAGGCAGACTGGGATCATGACTACCCGCGGCTTCACGCTCTTCGACACCGCGATCGGCCGCTGCGGCATTGCCTGGGGTCCGCATGGCGTGACCAGGGTGCAGTTGCCGGAGCGGGACGACGCCACTACTCGGGCGCGGCTGGGTGGCGGCGATTCGGCGGGTGAGTTGGGTGCGTGGGGCGAGCGGGTGTCTGACCTGCCGGACCTGCCGGACCTGCTGGAGGTGTCGGAGTCGGCGGAGTTGCCCCGCGAGGTGCGGGCGGCAGTCGAGGCGATACGTGCGTTGCTGCGCGGCGAGCCGCGCGATCTGAACGACATCGTGCTCGACCTGGACGGCGTACCGGAGTTCAACCGCCGGGTGTACGCGGTCGCCCGCGAGATCCCGCCGGGGCGGACCATGACGTACGGCGAGGTCGCCCGCAGTCTGGGGATGCCCGGCGCGGCCCGCGCGGTCGGGCACGCTCTCGGGCGCAACCCGTGCGCGATCGTCGTGCCGTGTCATCGGGTGCTCGCGGCGGGCGGCGCGTCCGGCGGGTTCTCGGCGCATGGTGGCGTCGACACCAAGTGGCGGATGTTGACGATCGAAGGGGCGCGGGAGGCGCCGCCGCCCACCCTGTTCTGATCCTGACCTTGCCAGAGCCAGAGCCAGAGTCCTGACTGTCACCCGCCGCCGCAGACCCGGATCCTCACGCTCACGTCTGTGCGGGACCCCTGCGGGGCCCCGCACAGACAGTGGTCGGCGGCACGGCAGTTCGGCGGGCCACCGACCCAACTGCGTCAGCTGCCGCCCCCGGTCAGCGGTCCAGGCGGTTGAAGCGGCGTACTGCCAGCGGCAGGAAGATCGCTGTGATCAACACCGGCCATGCGATGGCCAGTTCCACCGCGTGCCGGGCCGCGAAGGAGTCGCCGCCCCAGCCGGGGTTGCCGAACAGTTCGCGGGCCGCCGCCACCGTCGCGGACAGCGGGTTCCACTCGGCGATGGTGCCTAGCCAGTTCGGCATCGACGCCGGGGAGGCGTACGTGTTGGACAGGAACCCGATCGGCCACACCAGGATCTGGATGGCCACCAGCGACTCCGGTCCGCGGGCGGCGAGTCCCAGGTAGATGCCGATCCAGAGCAGTGCGAACCGCAGCAGGAGGAGCAGCGCGAACGCGGCACCCGCGCGGACGATTCCGTCGTGCCAGCTCCATCCGACGAGGCGTCCGCACACGACCATCACCGCCAGTGCCACGACCGAGTGGGCCATGTCCGCCACGCTGCGGCCGACGACGACCGCGGAGGCGGCTATCGGCATCGAGCGGAACCGGTCGGTCACGCCGCGGGCGGCGTCGGTGGAGACCGCGGCGAACGTCGTCTCGATGCCGAACACCATCGTCATCGCGAACATCCCCGGGAGCAGGAACTCGCGGTAGTTGCCGCCGCCCGGGACCTGCATCTGGCCGCCGAACAGGTAGCCGAACATCAGTACCAGCAGCACCGGGAACAGCAGCGCCAGGATCAGCGCCCCGGGCTGCCGGGCCCAGTGCCGGAACGTGCGCAGCGTCAGCGTCCACGCGTCGGCGGCGGCCCAACGCAGCCGCGACCCGGGGCCCTTGGGCAGCGCGGGGACGACGGTGTCGCCGTGGGGTGTGTACGTGCTCATGCGCCGCCCGTCTTCCTGTCGCTGTGCTGCTCGTCGGTGTCCTGCTCCTCGGTGTCCTGCGCCCCGGTGTCCTGCGCCCCGGTGTCCTGCGACCCCGTGGTGCGGCCCGTCAGGTCCACGAAGACCTCGTCGAGGGTCGGCCGCCGCAGGACGATGTCCTCCGCGTCGATCCCGGCGTCCCGCAGCGCGCCGACCACGGCCGTCAGCGCGGCCACGCGGTCGCGCACCGGGACGCCGACGCGCCGGGACGCCGCGTCCACCTCCGCCGGCGTCCCGCCGACCCGCTCCAACAGGCCTGCCGCGGCGGCGACATCGGCCTCGTCGGCGACTACGACGTCGATGCGGTCCCCGCCCAGCCTCGCCTTGAGGGAGTCCGGGGTGCCGCGCGCGATCACCTGCCCGCGGTCGACGACGGTGATGGAGTCCGCCAGCCGGTCCGCCTCCTCCAGGTACTGCGTGGTGAGGAGGACTGTGGTGCCTCCTGCGACCAACGCCTTTACCGCCGCCCAGACTTCCGTGCGGGCGCGCGGGTCCAGCCCGGTCGTCGGCTCGTCGAGGAACATGACCTCGGGTGCCAGGATCATGCTCGCGGCGAGGTCGAGCCGGCGGCGCATGCCGCCCGAGTACGCACCGACCGGCTTGCGGCCGGTTTCCGCGAGGCCGAAGCGGTCGAGCAGTTCGGCGGCGCGGGCGCGGGCCGCGCGCGGTGCGAGGTGGTACAGGCGTCCGAACATCTCCAGGTTCTGGTGCCCGTCGAGGATCTCGTCGACGGCGGCGTGCTGGCCGAGCAGCCCGATGCGCAGGCGGACCTCGGCCGGATGGCGGGCCACGTCGAAGCCCGCGACCTCGGCGCGCCCGCCGTCCGGGCGCAGCAGGGTCGCCAGGATGCGCACCGCGGTCGTCTTGCCCGCGCCGTTCGGGCCGAGCAGCCCGTGCACCGTGCCGCGCGGCACCTCGAGGTCGATTCCGTCGAGGGCGGGCGTGCCCCGGTAGTCCTTGCGCAGCTCCAGGGTGCGGATCGCCGCTGTGCCGGCCGCCTGCCGCGGCGCTCCGGCGGGGGCCCTGGTCAAGGCAGTCACGAGGGTCGCCTCCTAAACTATGTACACCGTACGGGCTTACTCCGTACACCGTACGGTACGGTGTACGGAGTGTCGAGCGTACGGTGTACGGACTTATGTGAGGACGGTCACATGGCTGAGAAGACCGGCAGGTCGGACCCCACGCGCACCCTCGCGCTGCTCTGGCGCGCCAAGGAGCCCCCGGCGCGTGGTCCGAAGCCCGGCCTCAGCGTCGACCGCATCGTGGCGTCGGCGATCGCGCTCGCCGACGAGACCGGCGTCGGCGCGCTGTCGATGCGCAAGGTCGCCGAACGGCTGGGCGTCGGCACGATGTCGCTCTACACCTACGTGCCGGGCAAGGACGAGCTGCTCAACCTGATGGTCGACACCGTCCTGGCCGAGGGCGACCGCCCGGAGGGCTTCGCCGGCACCTGGCGCGAGGGCCTCGAACTGCACGCGCGCGCCGACCGCTCGGTGGCGCTGCGGCACCCGTGGCTGGTGTCCTTGTCGACCCCCGGACTGATGCTCATGGGGCCGGCGGAGACCGCGCGCTCGGAGTTCGCGATGCGGGCGGTGTCCGGGATCGGCCTGACCGAGCGCGAGATGGTCGACGTCGTCAACCTCGTGGACGGCTATGTGCGCGGGGTCGCGCAGATCACCGCCGACATCAACACCGTCGACCGCGAGTCGGACGTCGACTACGAGGAATGGTGGGAGAAGGCCACCCCCATGCTGGAGCGGTTCATCCAGCAGAGCCGTTATCCGACGCTGTACGCCGTGTGGAACTCGGGCGCCTTCGAGGTCGCGCCGGGGGAAGGCTTCGAGTTCGGGCTCCAGCGGCTGCTCGACGGCGTCGAGCGCCTGGTCGACGAGCGGGCCCGGGGCTGAACCGGACCCGGAACCGAACCGGGGAACAATCCGCGGAGCCGTCCCGTTGGATCTCCGTACATCGTACCGTACGCTGTACGGAGTCCCTGAATCCCGGAGGAACCCAGCGCATGGCGACAGGCACCACCCGCACCACCTCCGCCCGCACAACCTCGTCCCACCACGCCGCCGCCCCGGCAGCCGTCGGCCCCGCCGAGGCCGCCGCTCTCGTCCGCTGCGCGCCCGTCTTCGAGGCGGCCGACCCGCCGCGCGAGTCGCACCTGGTCTTCTGGAGCCCGGACGGCGTCGACCTGCCGTTCCGGGCCGGTGAGCGGGTCGAGCTGGCCGTCGCGGCGCCCGACCCCGTGACGGGCGCGGTGGCGCTGCGGCCGGTGCCCGCCGTACGCGTCCCCGTGGCCGCGGCCGTCCCCGTCCTCTCTCGCGCCCGCACCGCCCCCGGCGCCCACCGCGCCGCCGCGTTCTGGGGCTCGGTCTGCGTCGTCGCCCTGCAACTGGTCGCGCGGGGACGCCTCCTGCCTGGCGTCACCCCCGGCGACTTCGACGCGTGGCGGGTCGGCCCGCTCGACGCCCCCGACGTCGCCCGCGTACGCGACCTCGCCCACGCCATGCCGCCCGAGGCCCGCGCGGTGCCCGCTCCGGCGTCCGGGACGCTGCTCGAACTGGCCGACGCCGAGGAGCTGGTGCGCGGCCTCCTCGACGCCGTCGCCGACACCATGCCCCGTACGCCGGCCGCCGCCCGGGCCGCCGGGACACCGCTCTTCGCCGCGCGGACCCCCACCAAGGCGCCGCAACTGCGCCTCTGGGCCGAGGAGGTGGCCTCGGGCCTCGACGCCGGGTTGCGCGCCTCCCTGCGCATCGAACTGCCGGGCGAGGACCAGGATGACGATGACGGGGACCTCGGCGACCTCGACGCGCGCGGATTCCGCGCCGTCGTCCAGCTGCACAGCCTCGCCGACCCCACCCTCGTCGTCGACGCCGCGGACCTGTGGGGGACGGGCCCCGCGACATCCAGGTCGTCAGCGTCGTCAACCGCGCCCGGCCCCGCGACATCCGACGCCGTGACGCGCCTCGGCCCCCGTGCCCGCCTCGACGCGACGGTCGCCGTACGCCGCGCCGCGGATGCCTGGCCCGCCCTCGAACGCCTGCTCCACCAGGCCGTCCCCGACGCCCTCGACCTCGCCGACGACGACGTCGGCGACCTCCTCGGCCCCGCGGGCGCGCGCCTCGCGGCGGCGGGCATCGACGTGCACTGGCCCAAGGCCCTCGTACGCCGCCTCACCGCCACAGCCGTCGTCGGCGCCGACTCGGGACTGCGCGACGAGCCGTCCGCACGCCCGTCGTTCTTCGGCGGCGACGCGGCCTTCGCGTTCCACTGGCGGCTCGCCCTCGGCGACAGCGACCTCACCGACGCCGAGATGGACGCCCTCGCGGAGTCCCACCGGCCGGTCGTCCGGCTGCGCGACCGCTGGACCCTGGTCGACCCCGAACTCCTGCGCAAGGCCCGCGAACGCCGCCTGAAGCCGCTCACCGCGCTCGACGCCCTCGGGGCGGCCCTGACCGGCGGCACCGAGATCGACGGCGTACGCGTCCCGGTGCGCGCCGAAGGGTGGCTGAGCGATCTCCGCGACCGCATCGCCGACCCGGACGCGGCCGCCGCGGCCGAAGCCGTCGCACCGCCCGCCGCCCTCGACGCCACCCTCCGCGACTACCAGGTCCGCGGCCTGCGCTGGCTCGCCCGGATGACCGAACTGGGCCTCGGCGGCTGCCTCGCCGACGACATGGGGCTCGGCAAGACCATCACCCTCATCGCACTCCACCTGCACCGCCAACAGGACGAAACGACCGCCGGGCCGACGCTCGTCGTGTGCCCCGCCTCGCTGCTCGGCAACTGGGAACGCGAGATCCGCCGCTTCGCCCCCGGCACCCCGGTCCGCCGCTTCCACGGCACGCGGCGCGATCTCGCGGACCTCGCCGACGGGTTCGTGCTCACGACGTACGGCACCATGCGCCGCGACGCGGCCAAGCTCTCGGCCGCGCCCTGGGGCCTGCTGGTCGCCGACGAGGCGCAGCACGTCAAGAACCCGCGCTCCGGAACCGCCCGGGAACTGCGCCGCATCCCCGCACTGGCCCGCGTCGCCCTCACCGGCACGCCGGTCGAGAACAACCTGACCGAGCTGTGGGCCGTGCTCGACTGGACGACCCCGGGCCTGCTCGGCCCGCTCGCGGCGTTCCGCACCCGGTGGGCGGTGCCCGTCGAATCGCGCAAGGACCCGGCCGCGGCCGAGCGGTTCGCCCGCCTGGTACGCCCGTTCCTGCTGCGCCGCCGCAAGTCCGACCCCGGCATCGCCCCCGAACTGCCGCCCAAGACCGAGACCGACCAGCCGGTGGCCCTCAGCCGCGAGCAGGCCGCGCTCTACGAGGCGACGGTCCGCGAGCTCATGGCCGAGATCGCCGGAGCCACCGGAATCGCGCGCCGCGGCCGGGTCGTCAAGCTGCTCACCGGTCTCAAGCAGATCTGCAACCACCCCGCCCAGTACCTCAAGGAGGAGCAGCCGCGCCTCGCGGGCCGCTCCGGCAAGCTCGAACTGCTCGACGAACTCGTCGACACCATCATCGCGGAGGACGGCGCCGTGCTCGTCTTCACGCAATACGTCGCGATGGCCCGGCTCATCGAACGCCACCTCGCCGACCGCGGCGTGCCGACCCAACTCCTGCACGGCGGAACGCCCGTGGCCCGCCGCGAGGAACTGGTGCGGCGTTTCCAGGACGGCGAGGTCCCGGTGTTCCTGCTGTCCCTGAAGGCCGCCGGGACCGGCCTCAACCTCACCCGCGCCGACCACGTCGTGCACTTCGACCGCTGGTGGAACCCGGCCGTCGAGGACCAGGCGACCGACCGTGCGTACCGCATCGGGCAGACCCGGCCCGTCCAGGTCCACCGCTTCATCGCGGAGGGCACCGTCGAGGACCGCATCGCCGACATGCTCGCCGCCAAGCGCTCCCTCGCGGACGCCGTGCTGGCCTCCGGCGAGGCCGCGCTCACCGAACTCTCCGACGCCGAACTGGCGAACCTGGTCGAACTGAGGAGCGCCCGGTGAACGAATCCGCCCGTGGTTTCCCCGCGTTCCCGGCAGGCCGTCGCGGCGGCCGGGGCTTCGCCCGCTCGTGGTGGGGCAGGGCGTGGATCCAGGCCGTCGAGGACGCCGCACTGGATTCCACAGCGCTGCGCAACGGCCGCAAGTACGCCTACACCGGCCGCGTCGGCAGCATCACCGTCAGCCCCGGCCGCCTCTTCGCGCCCGTCTACGACGAGACCGAGATCCACCGCACGACCGTCGCGCTGCAACCGCTCACCGCGCGCCAGTGGGACCGCTTCCTCGACCAAGTGGCGGCCCGTGCGGGCCACATCGCGGCCCTCCTGCGCCGGGACATGCCGCACGACCTGGTCGCGGCGGCGGAGGACGTGGGCGTACCGCTGCTGCCCGGTATCGGCGACCTCGACCCGTCCTGCGACTGCGAGGACTGGGGGCACCCGTGCCGTCACGCCGCGGCACTCGCGTACCAGGCGGCGTGGCTGGTCGACGAAGACCCGTTCCTGCTCCTGCTGATGCGCGGACTGGGCGAGGAGGAATTCCTGGCGGCCCTGCAACGGCGCGGCGCGGGCGCCGGAACCGAGGGCGCGGGCGCACCGATACGCGCGGCGCTTGCGGCGTACGACGCCTACGCGACCGAACCCGGACCGCTGCCCGAGGATCCCGAACTCCCCGATGAGCCGGGGGAGATGCCGTCCGTCACCGACGGTCCTGAGGTGGAGTTCCCGGTGCTGCGGCTGCTGGCCCGCGACGCCGCCGAGCGGGCGTTCGACCTGCTGTGCTCCGCTCTGGCGGACCCGGCGCCGCTGCTGGACCTCGCGGACCTCGGCGAACGCGCGGACGGCGTACGGCTGGCCGCGCACCACGACGCGCCCACCGCGCACGAGCGCCTGCGCGCCGCGCACGACCGTCCCGCCGACTTCGACCGCGCGGTGGCGGCCTGGCGGTACGGGGGCGCGCCCGGCTTCGAGGTGCTGGACCGCCCGTGGCGTCCGAACCGGACCGAACTCGCCCGTGCCAACGCCGAGTTCGAGGCGCTCTGGGCGGACGACCCGGAGCCGGGGCAGGCGTTCGCGGTGTCGCGGAACCGATGGACGGACGCCGCGGCCGGCCGACAGCTCCGCTACGGGCGGGACGGCCGGTGGTACCCGTACGAGGAGCGCAGCGGGCTCTGGTGGCCCTCGGGTCACCCGGACCGCGACGCCGCCTCGGCCCTCGACCACCTGTGACCCGCGGAGATCTGCCGGGATCCGCGGATCAGCCCCCTTCCGGGCTGATCCGCGGGCCCCGGCCGGCCGCGGCGGCGGCCCGGTGCGCCGGGGCCGGGACCGGGAAGGCGTGCCGGACGGCGAGGCGCACGACCGCCAGCGCACCGAGTACGAGCGGGAGCGCGGTCCAAGGCAGCGCTCCCGCCCCGGCGTTGTCGAGCACCACGCCGCCGGCCAGCGAGCCCGCGGCGATCCCCGCGTTGTAGACCGTGGCCTGCAATGCGGTCGCCACGTCCGCGTCGGCGGGACCGGACACGTCCACCAGGGCCGTCTGGATCAGCGTCGGGGCGCCGCCGAACGCCGCACCCCACAGCGCCACCGCCGCGACCAGCACCACGCCGTTGCGCCCGGCCGCGCCGAGCACCAGCAGTGCCGTCGCGGTGGCGGCCAGGGCGCCCAGCAGGCTCGCGCGCAGGTGCCGGTCGGCCAGCGTCCCGGCCGCCCAGATGCCCGCGACCGTGGCGACCCCGAAGACCGCGAGCACGGCCCCGGTCCGGCCGAAGCCCGAGCGCTCGGTGAGCGGCGCGAGGTACGTGTAGACGGCCTGGTGCCCGAGCAGCAGGAAGAGCGTCACCGCCAGCACCGGGGCGATGCCGGGCTTGGCGGCGATGCGGCGCAGCGGTGCGCGTCCGGCCGCCGGCTCGCCGGGGAAGTCCGGCACCTTCCACCGCACCCACGCAGCCACCGCGAGCCCGAGGACGGCGACGGTCGCGAACGCGGCCCGCCAGCCGACCGCCGCGGCCAGTGCGCTCCCGGCCGGGATGCCGGCGGCGAGGGCGACGGTGATGCCCGCGAGCACGATCGCGATCGCGCTGCCGCGCCGCTCGGGCGGGACCATGCGGGAGGCGTACCCCGCGAGCATCGCCCACAGCGTGCCGCCCATCGCGCCCGCGACCAGCCGGGCCCCGAAGGTCAGCGGGTAGGAGGAGGAGAGCGCGGTCACCGCGTTGCAGAGCGCGAAGCCGAGCAGCGCGCCGATCAGGATCGGCCGCCGGCGGAGCCCGCGCAGCGCGGCGGTCAGCGGGATCGCCGCCAGGAACGACGCCGCGGCGTAGCCGGTGACCAGGAATCCCACCCGGCTCTCCGGTACGCCGAGCCCGTTGCCCATGCGCGGCAGCAGGCCCGCCGGGAGGAGTTCCGTCGTCACGGCGGTGAAGGCCGCGGTGAAGAGCGCGAGCAGCCCGGCCAGCGGCAGGCGTGCCGGGGCTGGGGCACATCGGCTGACGTGCTCGTTTGCTGATGCGGTCGGCATGTGGCCATGCTGAAACCTTCACATCAATGAGAAGGCAAGCGCGGATACGTGGAAGATCGACGGGGCGGGGACGCTCGCCCAATTGATCGGGTACGGGCGCGCGGCAGCCCGATCGAGGAGGTGCCGGATGCGGATCGGCGAGTTGTCGCGGCGGACCGGGGTGCCCACCCGCATGCTGCGCTACTACGAGGAGCAGGACCTCCTGCACCCCGACCGGGCCGAGAACGGCTACCGGAGCTATCCGGAGCCGGCGGTGTACCGCGTCCAGCAGATCCGCGGGCTGCTCGACTCCGGGCTGACGACCGAGATCATCCGGAACATCCTGCCGTTTCTCGACCGGCCCGACCAGCTCCACCCGCACCCCGACTGCCTGACCGACGAGACGACGGCCCTGCTGCGCGGCGAGGCCGAGCGCATCCAGGCGCGCATCGACTGCCTCGGGCGCAATCTGCGCGCGATCCGGGCGTACCTCGCCGCCGTCGCTCCCGATCATGTCGAGGAACGGGCTTGACGCCCAACGGAGTTCGTGCGCATCGGAACGGGTGAATCTGGCCGGGAAAACCGTCGCCTTCCGGCCACCGCGACCGTAGCGTCGCTCCCATGAATCTGCTTTCCGTCAACATCGGCAAGCCTCGCGACAATCCGTGGAAGACGGTCGGTACGACCGGGATCGACAAGCGCCCCGTCGCCGGTCCGGTGGCCGTCGCCGAGCCCGGCCCGCGCGGCACCGGCGCGGTCGGGCTGGCCGGCGACCGGGTGTACGACGTGAAGCACCACGGCGGCAGCGCCCAGGCGGTCTACGCGTACGCCCGTGAGGACCTCGACCACTGGGAATCGGAACTGGGCAGGCCGCTGGCGAACGGCGCCTTCGGCGAGAACCTGACGACCGCCGGCTCCGACCTCAACGCCGCCCTGATGGGCGAGCGCTGGCGGGTCGGCTCGGACGTGGTCCTGGAGATCGCGACGGTGCGCATCCCGTGCCGCACCTTCCAGGGCTGGCTGGAACAGGAGGGCTGGGTCAAGCGGTTCATGCAGGCGGGCCGGCCCGGCCCGTACCTCCAGGTGATCGAGCCCGGCGACGTCCAGGCCGGAGATCCGGTCGAGGTCGTGCACCGCCCCGCCCACGGTGTGACCGTCGCCCACTTCTTCCGCGCCATGACGATCGAACCCGACCTGCTGCCGGGCCTGTTGGACGTCGACGAACTCCCGGAGCCGGCGCTGGACTGGCTCCGCAAGCGAACGGCCTACCTGGGACGCTGAGTTCGGGACGACGAGGGCGTCGTAGCGCGGTCCGGCCGCTTCGGACGTGACCGCGCCACGACGCCCTCGGGCGACGGCTCAAGCGGCCAGGTGCCGCGCCAGCAGGCTCCAGCTGGAGTCGAAGCCCGCGTGCGCCATCTCGCCGCGGAACTGCTCGGGGACGTCGGTCTGGTGCAGGGTGATCCGGGTCCGACCGTCGCCCAGGTCGGTGAGCGTGATCTCCTGCTTCATCGCCTCGCCCGGTACGTGGAACGCCAGCCGCTCGGGCTCGACCACGTCGAGGTACACGCCGGCGAACGGGATCTCCATGTCGCCCATGACCATGGTCAGTTCACATCGCCCGCCCTTCCACGGCTCGATGGTGACGCTCTCCCGGGGCACGGTGAGCCCTTCGGGGGCGAAGAACTTCACGATCTGGTCCGGATCGGTGTACGCCGCGAACACCGCCTCGCGCGGGGCGTCGAACTCGCGCACGAAGGTGACGTCGCCGTCGCCGTTGTCGATCATGGTGGTGGCCAGGGGGGTCTCGGACATTGCGGGCTCCTCGATGTCGTGTGGTGCGTGCGCTGCCTGACGGTGCTCGGCGGTGCCTGACGGTGTGTGACGCCGTCCGGCGCTGTTCGGTGTTGCGTGTGCGGCGAGTGCGCCGCGCTTTCGGAGGGGTAGACCGCCCTCCGCACCGAAACTAATCGCCGGAGCCGGAGAAATCTTGCGTCAGGCTTTCCGCGGGTCCGCGGGTCCGCGGGTCCGCGGGTCCGCCGGTGCGCCGGTCTGCGGGGTCCGCCGGTCCGTGCCCGCTCCCGCGCGGGTCACCCGCCGACCGCCGCCAGCCACTCGTCGCGCCCCGGCCCGTCCAGGCCCGGCACGTGGCCGTCCCTGGCTTCGAGCCATCGGTCGATGTGCCGCCGGACCTCCTCGTCCGCGTACGCCACCGCCGGGACTTCCGCCAGGTGCTGCACCTTGGCCCGGGCGCGCATGACGACGGGATCCTCGTACGCGCACGCGGACCGCGCCATGCGCGCCGCCTCGCGCTCCGACAGCGCGCGCGGCGCGGACGTCCTGTCGCCGCCCACGACCGCCGCGAGACCCCGGTCCGCCTCCACCTGCACGTCGAACCACGGGCGCAGCGCGGCAAGGCACCACGCCGCGTACGCCAGCACGAACCCGGCCGGATCCCGCTCCGCGTCACCGGAATTCGCCGCGACCCACTGGGCCTCCCGCAGCGCGAGCGAACACCCTTGCCCCAGCGTCGGGTTGGTGTGCATGACCGAGTCGCCGACGCCCACCAGGCCGGTCACCACGGGTCCCGCGTCGTCGACGAGCGAGGTCCACCGGTTGTCGAGCCCCGCCATCGCCCGCACCCCGGTGAGGGGTTCGGGGTCGAGGTCCAGCCACGCGGCGGCGGCCGGGAACAGCCGGGCGGCCGCGTCGAACACCGCGGGGTCGCGCAGCGTGCTCCGGGTGCGGTCGGTGGTCGCGACCAGCAGCGCGACCGCGAAGACGCCGTTGTCGGAAGGGAACACCGCCGCGCCCGCGAAGGACGCCATGGAGACCGGCCGCACCCGCTTGGGCGCGTCCCCGCGCAGCCGGTACCAGCGGCAGACGTACGCGAGCCCGGTGCGGTGGCTCTCCACGACCGGGGCGCGGCAGCCCGCCTCGGCGAGCAGCCGGGGCAGCGGGGACCTGCGGCCCGCGCAGTCGAGGACGAGGTCGACGCGCTGCCGGCCGTGGTCGGTGCGCACCGCCGTGACGTGCGGGACCGGCCCCGCGGTGTCCAGGTCGAGCCCCCGCACCGGGGCGCCGAGGCGGAGGTTGGCGCCGTGCTGCCGGGCCACGGCGCCCGCGAGCGCGGTCTCCAGGACGATACGGCGGGCCCGCACGGTCACCAGGTCCTCGTCGCCGGGCCGGTAGGGCGGCGGTGTGTCGAACCAGTCGAACTCGTGGTACTCCTCGGCGCCCAGGTCGCGCATCGCCGCGTACACGTCGGGGGCGTCGGAGCGCAGCACGCGGCGTACCGGCGCGAGCAGCAGGTGCGGCTGCGCGGCCTGCGGGACGCTCGGCCGGACCCAGGTGAAGGTGTCCTCGTCGAGTCCGACGCCGGCCCGCCGGCCGTCGCGTTCGAAGACGGTGACGTCGTGCGCTCTCCGGGCCAGGAACAGCGCGACGGCAAGACCACCGATTCCGCCACCCACCACCGCAACGCGCACGGCACGCTCCTCATGTCGCACAGCCGGTGAGCCGACCCCTGACCCCGCCAGCCTGCCCATCCGGACGGGGAGCAACAAGGGCAAAATCCATCGCAGTTGGCGTCCACGACAGGCACGTGCCCCTCTTGCCGCGGGTGGGCGGAGAGGGGCACATGGGTTGACGGGACGGGCCGGCGCCCGGTTCAGGACACCGCGATCAGGGCGATCGCGGGGCCGAACGCGCCGCCGAGCTGGTACGTCAGGTTGAGCAGGCCGATCGCCGCCGGGCGCAGCGGGGCGGGCGCCGCCTCGGACGCGCGCACGCTCAGCGTCGACAGGCCGCCGGACGCGGCGAGCACCGCGAGGGCCGGGACGACGACCAGCACCGGCGCCCAGGGCGCGAACACCGCGGCCAGCGGGCCCGCGACGCCGAGGGCGACGAGCACGGCGGTGACCCGGCCGCGGCCCAGGCGGCCCGAGACCGCCGCGAGGACCCACGAGGCCGCGCCTCCGACGAGCAGGGCGGCCATCTGCGCGACGCCGATCGTGCCCTTGGTCCACGCGGTGGCGTCGTCCATCAGGCGCGGCACCGCGAAGAGCAGGCCGAAGTACGCCGTCGACAGCGCCCCCGCCAGGCCGGCCGACGCCAGGAACACCGGGCTGCGCAGCAGCGCGACGGGAACGAAGCCGACCGGACGCGTCCGCACGTGCAGGGCCAGCAGGACCGCGGCGACCACGGCCACGGCGAGGGACGGCAGGGTGAAGTGGGGGAGCAGGACGAGGGCGGTCACCAGCGTCACCAGTGCGACCGCGCCGCGTGCGTCGAACGCCTGGTCGGCACCGGGCCCCGCGGGGCGGCCGGACGTACCGGACCGCGCGGCGTCGTGGCGTTCCAGCGTGCGCAGGTGGGCCGCGACGGCCGGGACCGCGAGCAGGCCGACGGCCGAGATGACGAGTGCGGCCCGCCAGGAGAAGGCCGACGTGACGGCCGATCCGGCGAGCGGGCCGACCGCGCCCCACATGGCGAACCCGGCGGTGATGACGCCCATGCGCCGGACGTCGCCGGCGAGGTTCATGGCGACGGTGATCAGCGCGGCGCCCCCGAAGGCCTGGGCCGCGCGGCCGACGAGCAGGAGCGGCAGCCACGGGGACAGCGCGACCGCGAGGGTGCCCAGGACGACGGCGAAGGTTCCGGTGCGCAGTGCGGCGGCGGCTCCTCGGCGGCGCAGCAGGCCCGCGACCAGGGGAGTGCCGACGGCCATGGCCCAGGCGAACGTCGTGACCAGCCACGTCGCGGTCGCCGTGGAGGTGCCGAGGTCCCCGGCGATCTCCGGGAGGATCAGCACGGGCGCGTTCGCGGTGGCCGCGATGGGGGTGGCCAGGAGCGCCAGCCAGAGTGCCGGAATCCGGCGCGGCGCCGCTGCCGGGGCGGTCGCGGCGGTCGTGCCGCCCGCGTCGGCGGGACGGATGCTGCGGGGGAGGGCACGGAGTGCGGCCGTGGTCATCGCGGCACCTCTTTCGCTTTTCGTCGTCGATATCTGGATAGTTCATATCCAGAATTTGTCGCCGGGCGGGGTGGGGCGGGCAGGTGAAGGCGGCTGAGGTCAGGTCGGCGCGGGGGTGGACGGGGCGTCAGGCCCTGGCGTTCTCGAACCAGTTGCGGACCTGGTCCGGTCGGCCCGGCGCGCGCTCCTCGACCTTGTCGCGGATGTCGGCGATCGTCCGGGCGGCCAGCTCGCGGCGCCAGGCGAGGTCCGCGTGCCGCATCGCCTCGTCGATCAGGCAGGGGGCGGGGTTGCTCGCGGGGGCGTCGGCGTTCGGGCCCTGCTGCCGGATCTCGGTGCAGCGGAAGGCCTCGTCGGGGCCCTCGATCGCGGTCACCACGTCCATGAGCGTGATCCGCTCGGCCGGTCGGGCGAGGCGGAAGCCGCCGCGCGGGCCGGGGGTCGAGGTCAGGATGTCGGCCCGTGCGAGTGCCTGGAGCTGCTTGTTGAGGTACGCCGTGGGCAGCTCGTAGAACGCGGCCAGCTTGGCCGCGGTCACCGCCCGGTCGGGGGCGACCCAGGACAGGTTGACGCAGGAGTGCATCGCCCACTCGACGCCTTCGTTCATCCGCATAACCTGGACACTACATGTCCAGATTAAGCGATGCAACCGCAGCCGGGCGGCGTGCCGCCGGACCGACCGCGCGGCACCTCACCCGGGTCCGTGGCCGGCCACACGGTCCGTCAGGAGGGCCAGCGCACGCCGCAGTTCGCGCTCCGCACCGGGCAGCAGCACCGCGCGGCCGGGGACGCGGACGCCGCCGGTCAGGGCGACGCGCGTCCCGAAGCCGTTCCCGTCACCGTCTCCCGCTCCGGTCCCGCCGCCGTGCCCGATCGGCTCGGCGGCCATGCCCACCACCAGGAAACGGCTCTGCAACCAGCACCAGCCGGGCCGCAGGACGCCGTGCAGGCGCGCCCGCGGCCCGTACCTGCTGTGGGCGAGCGCGGTGACGCGGTCCCCGTCGACGCTCTCGACGCGCACCTTGCGCATGTCCGGCTGGAACTCGCCGAAGCCGCCATCCAGATCGCCCATCACCAGCCACACGTCGTCGAACGCGGCGGGCAGCACACCTTCGACGACCCGCGCCCCTCGGACCCCCGCGGCCATGACGCGCATCCGTCCCACCGCACCGAGCGGCGGGGGCCCGCCGGCCATGCCCTCGACCGTGCCTGTCATGGCGACCACATCCTTCGGAATCCGGCGCGGGCACGGTGCAGCCGGGACTTCACCGTGCCTACGGGTACGCCCAGCAGTTCGGCGGCCTCTTTCTCGTCCAGCCCCTCCACGTCGCGCAGCACCAGGACCGCGCGGTGCTCGGGGGACAGGCGGGAGACCACATCGCCGATGTCGGCGGCGAGCTGCGGGTCGCCGGGAGCGGGCAGGTCGATCGGCTCTACGGGCAGATCGCGCGCGTCGCGGCGGGCCACGCGGACGGCCTCGCGCACCGCGACCGCGCGGACCCACGCGTACAGCGCCTCCGGCTCGTCGAGCGACCGCAGCGCGCGGAACACCGCCACCAGCGTTTCCTGGACCGCGTCCTGACGGCTGCTCAGGGCGATCGGGGCGCAGATGGACGAGACGTAGGGGATCAGGTGGTCGAGCAGGTCGTTCATCGCCAGCGTGTCGCCGTGCCGGGCGGCCCGCGCGAGCGCGATCCCGCGCGCCCGGCGGTCCGACGCGGCCGCGGGCGGCAGGGTCGGGGGCAGGCTCGGCGGCTGTCCGGGTGGTGGTTGCCTCGGTCGCTGCCCTGGCGGCTGCTCGGTCACGGTGCCGATCATCCCCCGAGCGTTCCGGTACGCCGCGACCCGGCACCCTCGGCGGGGCCGGCGCTCCGGGGGCCGTCCTGGATGCGGCCCTGCACGCCGCCCCGAGGTCCGCCTTGGGCGCCGCCGGACGCTTCGCCGTGCTCGGCACGTTCGGCCGACGCGGGGTGCCGTCGGGAGTCGTGCCGCCGCTCAGGAGTCTCCGACGGCGGGTCGCCCGGGGTTGCCGCCAGGCGTATCGCCGCGTACCCGAAGCCCACGCACAGCGGTGTGTACAGCCCCAGATTCAGCCAGTAGAACGGTGTGTCCATCTCGGCACCCACTCCCGCGATCCATGCCGCGCCGACCGTCGCCCGCAGCGTGAGCCCGCCGGCGACCGCCGCCGTACCGAGCCGGGCCGCCGTCCGCATCCGACGCCCGCCGACGCGGTGCGCGTGGGCGTACACGCATGCTGCCGCCGTCCCCAGCAGCGCGCAGAGTGGGAGCAACACCCTTGGGGTGAAAGGCACATCGGCATTGAGTACGGCGTACGACAGGCCCTCCGCCGAATCGGCGGGCCACCTCAGGCCAGTCGCCCAGATGGCGTGCACGAGCGCGTCGCCCGCGAGCAGCGCCGCGACGGCGGTGCCGAAGCGACGTGCCGTTGCGGCGCGCAGCGGCACGAGTGGGTTGCTCATCGACGGATCCCCTTCCGAACCTGGCGGTGTGTCGGTGGGAGGAGGAGCCGTGACGCGGATTCGTTCCCCGCGACTTCGCGTCGGCCGCGGTGACCGTCGTCACATTCCGCGCGAAGCGCACCGAAATAGACTGCCGGACATGGACCATCCCGCACTTGCGATCGAGCGCCGCGACATCGCCGATCCGGCGCTGGCCGCCCTCACCGCGGACGCCGTCGCCGAACTCGACGCGCGCTATCCGGAGGACGCGCACGAAGGCCGCCCCCTCGACCCGGGCGCGGAATTCCTCGTCGCCGTCGACTCCGAGGGCACCCTGCTCGGGTGCGGCGCCCTCGCACGGCTGGACGCGGACGGCCTGGTCGAGATCAAGCGCATGTACGTGCCCCCGGCCGGTCGGGGCCGCGGCGTGGCACGGCAACTCCTGGTGTCCCTGGAGGAGTTGGCCGTTGCCTGGGGCGCGCGCCGCATCCAACTCGGCACCGGGACACGCCAGCCGGAAGCGATCGGCCTCTACGAGAAGAACGGCTACGTGCAGATCCCCGTCTACGGGATCTACACGTCGAACCCGCTGTGCGTCTGCTTCGCCAAGGACCTCGTCGAGGACACCGACCGCTCGTAGCGGGGAGCCGGCAGACGCGCCGGGCCCGGCGGCGCGGGTCGCGGACCGCTCAGGCCGCAACCATGGGACGTCCGGCGCCGACCCGGGTGGCCTGCGCCGCCAGCGCGTCCAGCACGGTGGCGAGGTGCGGGGCGGTCTCGGAGCCGTTGCGGACGTACGCCGCGATGTGCCGCCGCGGGGCCTCGCCGGTCAGCACCCGCAGCACCACGTTGTTCGTGTGCTGCGGTGTCATGGCCGACATCTTCGCGCTGACCAGCCGGGGGATGAGCGAGATCCCCAGACCCGCCTCGACGAGGCCGAAGATGGTGGTCCACTCGTCCGCCCGGTGCCTGATGCGCGGCGCGAACCCGGCCGCCGCGCACGCGGTCGCCGTCAACTGGCTGCACGCGCCGACGGACCCCGTCACCCATGTCTCGTCCACGAGGTCCGCGAGGGAGATCTCGTGCGCGTCGGCAAGCGGGTGGTCCGCGGGCATCATCACGTCGAGCGGGTCGGACAGCAGCGGCACCCGGGCGAACCGGGCGTCGTCGCCCGCCGGGCCGTCCGGTGCCGCGATGACGATCGCGATGTCCATCTCGCCGGCCACGAGTCCGGTGTAGCCCTCCGGCAGTTCGGACTCGCGCAGCACCAGCGACAGGCCCGGCCGCCGCTCACGCAGGTCGCGCAGTGCGGGCAGGACGAGGCCGGTGATGGCCGAGCCGAACGCGGTGATGCGTACTTCGGCCGTGCCGCCTTCCTGATAGGCCGCCAGATCGGCTTGCACGCGCTCCAGTTGCGCGAAGAGGTGGTCCGCGTGCCGGAGCAGGACGCGGGCGGCGCCGGTGAGGCGTACGCGGCGGCCGGCCGGTTCGAGCAGGCGTACGCCCGTCTCGCGGGACAGCGCGGTCAACTGCTGCGACACCGCCGACGGCGTCAGGTGCAGCGCCTCGGCGACCGCCGAGACCGTCCCGCGCCGGTCGAGTTCGCGCAGCACGCGCACCTTGCGGAGGTCGAGGTCGGAGGGAGACGTCATGGCGCCAGGCTAGGACACACCTATTGTTCAGTCCAGGCTTAATGTTCTGCCGCAGATATTGTCGATGGACGTAAACAGTCGTGGGGCGGCAGCCTGGACACCGTACGGCGGCGCTCCCCGCGCCGCCGACCGACGGAGGGAACCGGGCCATGGGCGGCGGCACGCTGCGGTGGGGGAGTCTGGCGCGCGTCGCGCTGCTGGCGGCCATCTGGGGCTCCAGCTTCCTGTGGATCAAGCTCGCGCTGCGCGGCTTCTCGCCGGTCGAGGTGGCGCTCGTGCGGGTCGCCCTGGGAGCCGCGGTACTGCTGGCCCTCAGCCGCGTGCGCGGCATCGGCCTGCCGAGAGGGCTGGGCACCTGGGGACACCTGACGGTGGCGGCCTTCTTCAACAACGCGCTGCCGTACGCGCTGTTCGCCTTCGGCGAGGAGACGGTGGACAGCAGCGTCGCCGGGGTCATCAACGCCACGACCCCGCTGTGGACGCTGCTCCTCGCGGTCCTGGTCGGCAGCGGAAAGCGCCTGTCGGCGGCGCAGGTCGCCGGGCTGTTCCTGGGCTTCGCGGGCGTCCTGCTGATCCTCGCGCCGTGGGGGGCGAAGGGCGCGTTCGGCCCCGGCGCGGCGATGATCATGATCGCGGCGTTCTGCTATGCGATCAGCTACCTGTACCTCGACCGCTTCCTGGCCGCGCGCGGCCTCGACCCGGTGGTGCTGTGCGGGTCGCAGTTGGCCGCCGCCACCGCGATGCTCGCCGCGGTGCTGCCGTTCACCGGAGACCTGGCGGTCGACGTCCGCTTCGACGCGTTCGCCGCGATCGCGGTGCTCGGCATCCTCGGCACCGGGGTGGCGATCTTCCTCAACTACCGGCTGCTGCTCGACGACGGACCGGCCGTCGCCTCGTCCGTCATCTACCTGCTTCCGCCGGTCTCCGTGCTCCTCGGCGCCCTCGCACTCGGCGAGCCCTTCGGGATCCGGATGGCCCTGGGCATCGCGATCGTCCTCGCCGGGATCGCCTTGAGCCGCCGGAAGGTCCGCGAGGCTCCCGACGCATCCGAGGTCTCCGACGTCTTCGAGGTCTCCGAGGCTCCCCGAGTCTCCGAGGCTGCCCGAGTCTCCGAGGCCCGCGAAGCCCCCGGTGCCTCCGACGCTGTGCGCGAGTCCGTCCCCGCGGCGCCGGCCCCGCTCGCCTCGACCCGCACCTGACGGACTCGCGTCCGACCAGAGCCTCTGACCCGGCCTCGACCGAACCGCGGACCTCGTACCGCGCCCTGGACGCGGATGCCCCGGCCCCCAACCCCTGCCGGGGCATCCGTCATGCCCGCGCCGGAGGGCCGCGCGGCCCGGTGATCGGCGGCTGTCGGATGCGGCGCATAGGCTGCCGGGGTGGCACGTCCCGGGGTGCCGCATCGGGGGTCGCACGACGGAAAGGCACGCGGTGTTCGCTCTGCACGCGCTCTGGCGCGCGGACCGGACGCTCGCGGTCTGGGGCGAGGACGGCCGTGCCCGGGCAGAGCCCGCGGGCGAGAGCCGGGCCGCGCACCCGCACGCGTGTGCCACCGACCTGCTCGCCGAACTGCTCGGCGGGGTGAGCCCCGGCCTGGAGTGGCTGGTCGGGCGGGCACGCCACCGATGGGCCGGGCTGCTCCTGCCCACCTTCGCCGACACGCTGCCGCAGCCGTCCCCCGAGATCCCGGGCGAGCCGGTACGCGGCCCCCGCCCGGACCTGGCGCTGCGGCCGTGGCGGGTGCCCGCGCTCGTCTTCGACGCCGACGAGGCCGCGCAACTCCTCGGCTCCTTGTTCGATCCCCGGCACGCCGCGCTGCGCACCGAAACGGCGGCCGACGGGGCGGTCGACGTCCCGTACGGCGCCTCGCTGCGCTGGCTGACCGCCGTGCACGACGTGGCGTGGCGGCTCGCCGGGCGCGGCCGGGTGCTGCCGGACCTCGTCGTCGAGGACGACGCGGCCGTCGCCCGGTGGCGGCCAGCGCCGACCGAGGACGACTGGTCGCTGATCCGCGCGGTCGCCGCCGCCTGCCCGCCGGTGTGCCGCGCCGAGGTCCACGGTGACGTTCCCGCTGCGGGCCGCGCCGACGACAGTTGGGACGGGTCCGCGGTCGGCGCAATGGAACTGGTGGCCGACCTGCTCGACGTGCTCGTCGACCGCGAAGTGCGCGCGGTCCTCGACGGGCAGCCCTCCCTGCTGCCGCCCGGCCGTCCGCCGCGCGGCCCCGAGACGGCGGACGAGCGGTGGCTCGCCGCGCTGACCGGCCCGAGCGGGCGCATCGGACCGCTCGCGCCGCTGGGGCGGTCGACGTCCGCTCGGGCAGCGCCCGCGGAGGCGGTCGCCACCGAGGACGTCGTACGGCTGCGCGACGCACTCGCCCGCTGGCAGAGCAGCGAGGCCCCGCCCGTCCGGCCGCTGCGCACCTGCTTCCGCCTCGTCGAACCGCTCGGACCGGACCCCGCGGACCTCTTCGGCGGCACCACCGACGACAACTGGCGCGTCGACATCCTGCTCCAGGCGCCCGACGAACCGTCGCTCCTGGTGGAGGCGTCGCGCGTGTGGACGGCCGGCCCGGTCCTCAACGTGTTCGAGCGCAAGCAGTACCAGCCGCAGAACGCCCTCCTCGCCGACCTCGAACGCGCCGCCCGCGCCTGGCCGGTGCTCGACGCAACGCTGCGCGAGGCCCGTCCCGGGACGGTACGCCTCGACCGGGAGGGCGCCCTCGCCTTCCTGCGCGACGCCGCACCCGCCCTCGCCGAGGCCGGCTTCGGCGTACTGCTCCCGACCTGGTGGCGGAACCCGCCGCGCGTGGGCCTGACGCTGTCGGCACGCACCCGTACGCCGGGCCTCGTCAGCGGCGGCAGCCTGCTCGACCAGGACGCCGTCGTCGCGTTCGAATGGCGCGCGGCCCTGGGCGACGCCGTGCTCACCGAGTCCGAGCTTCGCGAACTTGCCTCCACCACGCGGCCGTTGGTGCGCTTCCGCGGCCAGTGGACGGAGGCCGCACTGGCGGACATCACCGCCGCCGCCGCGTTCATCGCGCGCCAGGGCACCGGGGTGATGGTGGCCGGAGAGGTGGTGCGCACCGCGATCGACCCAGGCGCCACCGTTGCGGGCCTGCCGGTCTTCGGTGTCGACGCGGACGCGTGGCTCGGCGAACTCCTCGCCGGCGCCGACGCGGTGCGCGAACGCCCGGTGGTCCTGCCGGACGCGTTCGCCACCACGCTGCGCCCCTACCAGCAACGCGGCCTGGACTGGCTGGCGTTCCTCGCGCGCCTGGGCGTCGGTGCGGTGCTCGCGGACGACATGGGCCTCGGCAAGACCGTACAGACGCTCGCGCTCCTCGCCGCCGAACAGCACGAGGAGGCAGGCACCGCGGGCGAGTCGGGGCCCACGCTGGTCGTCTGCCCGATGTCCCTGGTGGGCAACTGGGCCCGCGAGGCCGAGCGCTTCGCGCCCACGCTGCGCGTCCACATCCACCACGGCGCCGACCGCCGTACCGACGAGCAGTTCCAAGAGGTCGCGCGACGCGCGGACATCGTCATCACGACGTACGAGACCGCGCTCCGCGACACCGAGATGCTGCGCACCGTCGCGTGGCGCCGGGTGGTGGCCGACGAGGCGCAGAACATCAAGAACATCGCCACGCGCCAATCGCGTTCGATCCGAGCCCTGCCCGCCCGGCACCGCATCGCCCTCACCGGGACGCCCGTCGAGAACCGCCTCGCCGAACTGCACTCCGTCCTCGACTTCGCCAACCCCGGACTCTTCGGCAGCGCCGAGCAGTTCAAGGCGACGTACGCCATCGCCATCGAACGCAACGGCAGCGAGGCCGCGTTGGCGGCGCTGCGCCGCGTCACCACGCCGTTCGTGCTGCGCCGCCACAAGACCGATCCGGCGATCGCCGCCGACCTGCCGGCCAAGCAGGAGATGACGGTCCTGTGCTCGCTGACCCCCGAACAGGCGGGCCTGTACCGGGCGGTCGTCGCCGACATGGACCACCGGGTCGCGCACACCGCGGGCATCGAGCGCCAGGGGCTGATCCTGGCGACCATCGGCAAGCTCAAGCAGATCTGCAACCACCCCGCGCAGTTCCTCAAGGAGACCGGCACGCCCGTCGCCGGTCGCTCGGGCAAGGTTGAACGCCTCGCCGCGATCCTGGAGGAGGCCGCGGCCGAGGGCGACAAGACGCTCTGCTTCACGCAGTACGCGCGCTTCGGCGGCCTGCTCCACGAGCACCTCGCCGACCGGCTGGGCGGCGAAGTCCTGTTCCTGCACGGCGGGATCACCGGACGGCAGCGCGACGAACTGGTCGAGCGCTTCCAGGACCCGGACGGGCCTTCGGTCTTCGTGCTGTCCCTCAAAGCGGGCGGTACCGGCCTGAATCTGACGGCGGCGAACCAGGTCGTGCACGTGGACCGCTGGTGGAATCCCGCGGTCGAGGACCAGGCGACCGACCGGGCGTACCGTATCGGGCAGCGACAGCACGTGCAGGTACGCAAGTTCGTCTGCGTCGGCACGGTGGAGGAGCGCGTCGACGCGCTGATCGCGGCCAAACGCGGCCTCGCCGCGTCGGTAGTCGGGGGGCCGGGCGCGGCCGGTGGGGCACCGGGGGAGCACTGGCTGACCGATCTGTCGGCCGAGGCGCTGCGCGAACTGGTCGCACTGTCGGAGGAGGCGGAGGCATGAGCGGCACCACACCGGAGGAGCCGGGCCGGGACGAAGCCGGTCCCGACGAGACGGGTCGCGATGAGACGGGTCCGGACGAGGCGGGTCCCGACGAAGCGGGCCTCGCCTCCCGGGTCGCCGACTTCTGGGGCGGTGCGGTGCCCATGGCCCCCGATGCGCCGTTGGTGCCTGATCCGGCCATCGCCCGGCTCGGCGTGCCGGACATGGCCATTCGGGGCCGGAATCCGGCCGATCTCGTACGTCCCGTGTACGACGCGCTGACCTCTCGGTGAGTCGGGCGCGCCGACACGGCAGGATCGTTGTCGGCCCGCGCACCTTGCGGGCCGGAAAGAGTAAGGAGTTTTTCCATGTCCGCCGAGTCCGTCCGCATCCGGCCGGCCCACCCCGACGACCTTGAAGCGGTCGCCGCGATCTACGCCCACTACGTGCACAACAGCGTCGCGACGTTCGACGAAGTGCCGCCGACGGCCGAGGACTGGCGGGCCAAGGCGTACGACCTGCACGCCCGCGGCCTGCCCTTCCTCGTCGCGGAGGAGGACTGGCAGCTGGTCGGCTTCGCCTACGCGGCCCCGTGGCGGCCCAAGCCCGCGTACCGGCACACCGCCGAGGACACCGTCTACATCTCGCCCGACCACACCGCCAAGGGTGTCGGGCGTGCGCTGCTGTCGACCCTGCTGCCGCTCTGCGCGGACGCCGGGGTCCGCCGCGTCCTGGCGGTGATCGCCGACGGCGGCGACGACAACACGTCGTCGCGGCTGCACAAGTCGTTCGGGTTCACCGAGGCCGGACGCCTCACCGAGGTGGGCTTCAAGCACAACCGCTGGATCGACACCGTGCTCTACGAGTTGGAGCTGAAGCCCCGTCAGGCACCGCCTGCGGAGTAGGAGTTGCCGCGTCAGCCCTGGGTCCGGATGCGGAACACCGGGTAGCCCGGGGCGATGCGCAGCAGTTCCTCGTCGGTCGCGTCGGCGTCGACGCCGTCGAAGAACACGCCGACCTCCCACTTCCAGCGCTTGATGTAGGCGCGCAGGACGTCCGGCTTCTCGTGGTCGGCGAGTTCGACGTAGGTGAAGGCCTCCACCCGCTTGCCGAGGCGCAGTTCGCCGCCGTCCGTCGCGCGGAGGTTGCGCACCCACTGCGTGTGGCCGCGCGGGGCGACGAGGTAGAGGTCGTCGGCGCGGGTGAGCGGGTTGACCGGCGTCGTACGCCACTGGCCCGACTTGCGCCCCCGCACCGCCAGGATGCGGCTGCCCGCGAGGCTGACGCCGTGCCGGGTGAGCCATCCGACGGCGCGGTTGACCGCGGTGGCCGCCCGCCCCGCGCCGACCAGGCGCTTCCCGGCGGCCGCACCCGGCTCCACGGCCTTCGCGGCGGTTGTCGCCGCAGCCGGGGTGGCCGTGGTCACGGCAGCGGTCTCAACAGCGGTCTCGGCAGTGGCCTTCGCAGCGGTCTGCTCGACGGTCCGGGTCTGAACGGTCATGGTGACGTCTCCTTGATGTGAGCCCTGCTCGCTTCCGAGAGCACTGATCTCGCTTGCCTGGGAAGAGCATGGCACGGCCACCGCCACCCGTGCAAGAGCAGTGCTCTCGTTTTTGTGCGCCGATCCCGCGCATGGCAGAATCCCGGCATGAACGCGAGCCGTACCGCCCGTGACCGCGCCCGGGCCGAGCTGACCCGCGAGATCACCGAGGAGGCCCGCCGCCAGGTGGCTTCCGAGGGCGCCCAGCGCCTCTCGCTGCGCGCGGTCGCGCGCGAGCTCGGCATGGTCTCGTCCGCGCTCTACCGCTACTTCCCGAGCCGGGACGACCTGCTGACGCAGCTGATCATCGATGCGTACGACGGGCTCGGCGAGGCCGTCGAGCGCGCCGACGACGGCATCCCCGCCGGCGACCCGCGCGCCCGCTGGACCGCCAAGTGCGCCGCCGCCCGGGCCTGGGCCGTCGCGCACCGGCACGAATACGCACTCATCTACGGCACGCCCGTCCCCGGCTACCAGGCCCCGGAAGCGACCGTCGGACACGCCAGCCGCGTCCCGGTGGCGCTGCTCGGGGTAGTGAGGGACGCCCGCGACGCCGGCCTGCTGGCCGAGCCGCCCGCCCGGCGCGGCCCGCTCGCCCCGGAGCTTGTCGCGCAGGGCGAACTGGCCGCCTCCCTCGTCGCGATCGACCTGCCGCCCGAGGCCGCGGTCCGGGCGGTGATCGCGTGGTCGCAGCTCTCCGGCATGATCGGCTTCGAGCTCTTCGGGACGTTCGCGGGAAGCTTCGACCCGGCCGACGCGTTCTTCACCGAGGCCGTCGCCCGGATGGCCGACCTGGTCGGACTGGTCGGACCGCCGGACGGCGGGTGAGTCCGCGTAGCCCACGCCCTAGACCTACGGGAGCGCACCGCATGACCCCGAGCCCCATACCGCAGGAAGCCGGTCCGGCCGCCCCGCGGGAGGCCGACGGCTCCGCCGGCGAGCCGGTGTTCGACGCCGTGTTCGACGTACGCCACCTGCCGATCACCGACCCCGCCGCGGCACCCATGCTCCAGGCGCTCGGCGAGCAGTACGACAGCCTCTACGGCCCGCTCGCCGCCGACGAGATGACCCGGTTCCCCGGACACGAGTTCGACCCGCCGGACGGGGCGTTCGTGCTCCTCTTCGAGCACGGCGAGGCGGTCGCGGGCGGTGCGTTCCGTCGCTACGACGCGACGACGGCCGAGTTCAAGCGCATCTGGACGCACCAGGACCACCGGCGCCGAGGGCTCGCCCGCAAGGTCCTCGACGAGTTGGAGCGCACCGCCGCCGAACGCGGCTACACGCGCATCTACCTGACCACCGGGCCGCGGCAGCCGGAGGCGAAGGGGCTCTACCTCGCCACCGGCTACACGGCCCTGTTCGACACCGACGCGCCCCCGTTCGCGCCGTGGCCGTTCGAGAAGGCGATCAGCCGAGCTGCGGCATGACCTCGGAGGCGATCAGCGCCAGGTGCTCCAGGTCCGAGAGGTCCAGCACCTGGAGGTAGATCCGGGTCGAGCCGATCGCCGCGTACCGGCCGATCTTCTCGACCACCTCGGCCGGGCTGCCCGCGAGCCCGTTCTCGCGCAGCTCGGCCGGCTCCCGCCCGATCGCGGCCGCGCGCCGCGCCACCTCGGCGTCGTCGCGGCCGACGCACGCCACCAGCGCGTTCGAGAACACCATGCTGTCGGCCGGGCGCTCCTGCGCGGCCATGGCCTCGCGCACCCACCCGATGATCCGCTCGCTGTCCGCGGTGCTCGCGAACGGGACGTTGAACTCGTCGGCGTAGCGCGCCGCGAGGGCGGGCGTGCGCTTGCGGCCGTGGCCGCCGACGACGACAGGCGGACGCGGGCTCTGCACGGGCTTGGGCAGCGCGGGGGAGTCCTTGAGCGTGTAGTGCTTGCCCGCGAAGTCGTACGTCTTGCCGACCGGGGTCTCCCACAGCCCGGTCACGATCTCGAGCTGCTCCTCCAGGCGGTCGAACTTCTCCTTCGGGAACGGGATGCCGTACGCGGTGTGCTCCTCCTCGAACCACCCGGCGCCCAGCCCGAGTTCCACGCGTCCGCCGGACATCGCGTCCACCTGGGCCACCTGGATCGCCAGCACTCCGGGCAGCCGGAACGTGGCCGCGGTCATCAGCGTGCCCAGGCGGATCCGCCGCGTCTCGCGCGCGAGGCCGGCCAGCGTGATCCACGCGTCGGTCGGGCCCGGCGACGGGTCGCCGTCACCCATCCGGAGGTAGTGGTCGGACCGGAAGAACGCGTCGTAGCCCATCTCCTCGGCCGCCCGCGCGACCGAAAGCAGCGTGTCGTAGCTCGCGCCCTGCTGGGGTTCGGTGAACACTCGAAGATCCATGAGGCCATTCTCACCCCGCGGCCCGGGCCGTCCCACCCGCCCCACCGGACCGCCCCACCGGACCGCCCCACCGGGACGCCCGATCGGTCAGGAATCGAGAAGCGGCCGCGGCCGGGCCGCTCGTAGCGTCTCCGGCAAGGACACCGAGCACACCGATTCGAGGCCGACCGTGAACCAGGAACAGCACACCGGCAAGCGCAAGCCGGGCACGCCGGGGGCGTTCTCGCGCTGGATGCAGCACAAGGCGAACGCCCGGATGGCCAAGAAGATCCGCCGCGGAAAGGGCACGTTCATGGGGATGGACGTGCTGCTCCTGCACACGACCGGCCGCCGCAGCGGGGCGCACCGCGAGACACCGGTGGCGTGGTTCGCGGACGGCGACGACGCGTGGCTGGTGGTCGCCTCGGGCGGCGGCAGTCAGCACCCGGACTGGCACGCCAACCTGCTGGCCCATCCGGACCAGGCGTCCGTCGAGATGCCCGGGCGGCCCGCCGAGTCCGTGACGCCGCAGCGCCTCACCGGCGACGACCGGGAGCGGGCGTGGCAGCGCATCGCGACCGCGCAGCCGCGCATCGCCAAGTACCAGGCCAAGTCGGAGCGCGTCTACCCGGTGGTCCGGCTCACCCCGAGGTGAGGCGTCGGCACGGGCGTGGTGCCGGACTCCCGATCGATGCGCCGGACAAGGGCGGGTTCGGCAAGATGCGCTTGCCCGCTTGCCCGCTTGCCCGCTTGCCCGCTTGCCCGCTTGCCCGTTCGGCGGGTCGGCGGGTCGGTCGCTCAGGCGTCCGCCCGCTCGGCCGTCGCCGCGATGTCGGCGAGGTCCTGCTTCATCGCCTTCTCGACCGCCTTCTGCCCCAGGCGGTTGAACAGCTTGCCGAAGAACCCCGCGGCGCCGCCCGCCGACGTGCCGCTGAAGGCCATGCGCAGAATCGTCGTGTCGTCGAGGTCCGGGGCCACCGAGAACTCCGAGACGTAGTGCATGCCGTGCGAGTTCGCCTCGGCGACGTACCGGTGCGGCGGCTCGCACGCCGTCACCGTCATCTCCTCCGTGGCCTGCTTGCCGAACATCGTGCGCGTCTCGCGCCACCGCGTACCCACTCCGAACGGGCCCGGCGTCAGCACCTCGGCCTTCGACACGCCGCTCAGCGTGTCGGCCGCGCCCGCCAGGTTCGTCAGAATCCGCCACACCCGGCCCGGCGGCGCCGCGACGCGCCGCTCGACCACTACCTGAGGCTCAGTCATACCCCTCATCGCAGCAGAATCCGGGGTATTCCGCGCGATGACACGGCGGAGCGCGCCGTCCGGTGCGATGTCCGATTTCCGCCGGACTGCGACGGCCGCGGCGCGCACAGTAGGAGGCGACACGCAACCGCCTGTACCCAAGGACGCACTATGGCCATCCAGGCAACCGCCACCCCGCTCGCCCGGTCGGTCGCCGAGACGGACTGGAACGCGCTCACCGAGGAACTCGACGCCTACGGCGGCGCGCTCACGGCTCCGCTGCTGGACCCCGAGACCTGCCGGACCGTCGCCGACCTCTACGACCGCCCCGAGCTGTTCCGCAGCACCGTGGACATGGCCCGGCACCGGTTCGGCTCCGGGCAGTACCGCTACTTCTCGTACGAACTCCCGCGCGTGGTCGCCGAATTGCGCGAGGCCCTGTATCCGCGCCTGCTTCCCGTCGCCCGTGCCTGGGCCGCGCGCCTCGGCCGTCCCGCCCCCTGGCCCGACACACTGGAGGAGTGGCTCGCCATGTGCCACGCGGCAGGCCAGGTACGCCCCACCCCGCTGCTCCTGCGCTACGGCCCCGGCGACTGGAACGCGCTGCACCGCGACCTGTACGGCGACCTCGTCTTCCCGCTCCAGGTCGTCATCGGCCTCGACGTCGCGCACGAGGACTACACCGGCGGCGAGTTCCTGCTCGTCGAACAACGCCCCCGCGCCCAGTCGCGCGGCATGGCGACCACCCTGCCGCAGGGCCGGGGCCTGGTCTTCACCACCCGCGACCGCCCGGTCCGGTCCGCCCGCGGATGGTCCGCCGCCCCGATGCGGCACGGTGTGAGCACGGTCCGCACCGGACGCCGCCACGCCCTCGGCATCGTCTTCCACGACGCGGTGTGAGCGGTCGGCGGACTCGGAAGAGTCCGCCCGGCGACACCGACAGCTGTGTCGAGTGCGCGGCGGTGTCCGAATCGGCGGCCGCATGGTCGGTTCCGGGCGGTTGCTTTCGGGTGCGGTGCCGGATTGTGCCCTGGTCCGACCGATGTGCGCGTTCCGGCCTGCCGGGCTCGTCCCCGATGCCATTCTGAGCCCTCCGAGGGAACCAACCTCGTTGTCTTTCAGGGATGTTCGCACCGTAGCGGGCGCCGGTTCCCCGGTGGCGTGACCGGGGGCGGGACCGTACGGTCCAGAACCCGACCACCTCTGTCGGCGCTGCCGTGCGCGGGTCGGACGCCGAGTGGGGAGGGGTCCATGTCCTCAAGTTCCGCCTTACGTACGACGCGTGCCGCAGGGCGCCGCAGGTTCACCGCACTGGTGGCCTCCGGCGCCCTGGCCGTCTCGGGCCTGGTCGCCCTCGCCGCGCAGGAGGCCCAGGCCCTCGCGCCCGCCCCGGTCGCCTACGTCGCCAACCTCAGTTCGGACAGTGTGTCCGTGGTGGACACCGCCACCAACGCGGTGACCGCCACGATCCCCGTGGGTTCGGGCCCCAGCGGGGTCGCGGTGTCCCCGGACGACAGCCGGGTCTACGTCCCCAACAGCGGCTCCGACACGGTCTCGGTGATCGACGCGGCCGCCAACGCCGTCGTCGCGACGGTCCCGGTCGGCGCGATACCGGTCACCGCCGCTGTCTCTCCGGACGGCGGCACCGTCTACACCGCGGCCCTCGGTGCGGACGCGGTGTCGGTCGTCGACACGGCGACGAACACCGTCACGGCCACCGTCCCCGTCGGGGACGGGCCGTTCGGCATCGCCGTCGCGCCGAACGGGGCACGGGCGTACGTCACCAACAACAACGCCGACTCGGTGTCCGTCATCGACACCGCGACCGACACCGTCGTCGCCACGGTCCCGGTGGGCGCGCGACCGAACGGCATCGCCGTCACCCCGGACGGCTCCCGTGTCTACCTCACCAACCAGAACTCCCATGACGTCTCGGTGCTCGACACCGCCACGAACACCGTGGTCGCCACGGTGGCGGTCGGCGTCGGCCCGTTCGGCGTCGCGCTCGCCCCGGACGGCTCGCGTGCGTACGCGACCAGTAGCGTCGACAACACCGTGGCGGTCATCAACACCGCGACCAACGCCGTCGCCGCCTTCGTCCCCGTCGGGGCCGGCCCGTTCGGCGTCGCGGTGGCCCCGGACGGCACCCGCGCCTATGTCACCAACGCCCACGAGAACACGGTCTCGGTGCTCGACACCGCCGCCAACAGCGTCACCGCAACCGTCGACGTCGGCCAACTGCCGTACGCCGTCGCCATCTCGTCCGCGGGCACCCCGCCGACCGCGGACCTCAGCGCGACCGTCACCGACTCGGCCGACCCCGTCATCCAGGGCACCCCGCTCACCTACACCGCCGCCGTCGCGAACCAGGGGCCGGACGGCGCCACCGGAGTGACCACGACCGTCACCTTCTCCGGCGCCGCGCGGACGATCACCTCCGCCACGCCGTCCCAAGGCACGTGCACCATCGCGGCACCGACCGTGACGTGCGCCCTGGGGACGGTCGCGGACGGCGCCGCGGCCACCGTCACCGTCGCGCTGACGCCGACCACGACCGGCACGCTCACCGCCGCGGTCGCCGCCGTGGCGACCGAGGCCGACCCGGACCCGGCGGACAACACGGCGGGCCAGGCCACCACCGTCAGCACGCCGCCGACCGCGGACATCGACGTGGACGTCACGACCCAGACGCAGCTGGGCATCCTGGTGCCCTACCTCACTTACACCCTGACCGCGCGCAACACCGGTCCCGCTCCGGTCAGTTCGGCGACGGTCACGGCCACGCTCCCACCCGGGGCCGCGGCCGCCAACCTGTCCGCCGGATGCACCACCGCACCCGGCACCGTCACCTGCACCTACGGGACGCTCGCCAACGGCGCCGCCGCGAGCAAGACCTTCCGCATCCCCCTGCGCCTGCTCTCCCTGGGGCAGGTCCAGGTCAGCGGCACGCGCACGGCCTCCGCACCGGCCGACCCCAACCCCGCCAACGACATCGCGGCGGCCAGTTGCACCGTCGTGTCGATCCTCCTGGCGACGTGCCCCTGAGCCACCAAGTGATCCCCAGTAGCAACTGATCCGGAAACCCCGGCGGGCGGCTCCGAACCCGCCCGCCGGGCCGGAGCACGAGCGAAGCAACAGCCCGACCGCGAACGGCGCAACGGCCCGCCGCCCGAAATTCCTTGGCGGGCGGGAATCCGTGCCACGTACACTCGGCCGCATGTCTACGCCCCGGCTGTCCTAGCTCCACACACGCTTCCACGCCACCCGTGTGTCCATGAGCTACCCCGGAGCGTCATCCCATGATCACCGTCCGCGGCGCGGACGTGCGCGTCGGCGCGCGCCTGCTGCTTTCCGACATCTCCTTCACCATCGCCCCCGGCGACCGCATCGGCCTGGTCGGCCGCAACGGCGCGGGCAAGACCACCCTGCTCACCACGCTCGCCGGTGAGGCGGCTCCGGCCGCCGGCACCGTCACGCGCGGCGGGTCCGTCGGCTACCTGCCCCAGGACCCCCGGGCCGCCGACCCGCGGACGGACGTCGTGGACCGCATCCTGTCCGCCCGCGGCCTCGACCACGCGGTACGCCGCCTGCGCGCGGCCGAATCCGCGATGGCGGCCGCCGCGACCGGCGCGACCGCCGCGACCGGCGACGCGCTCGACCGCGCGATGGATGCTTACTCCCGTGCCGAGGCCGACTTCGAGGCCCGCGGCGGATACGCCGCCGAGGCCGAGGCCGCCCGCGTCGCCGCGGGTGTCGGCCTGCCCGACGACGCCCTGACGCGCCCCGTCGGGACCCTGTCCGGTGGCCAGCGCCGCCGGGTCGAACTCGCGCGCATCCTGTTCGCCGACCACGACGCGCTGCTGCTCGACGAGCCGACGAACCACCTGGACGCCGACTCGGTGGCGTGGCTGCGCGCATTCCTCGCGTCGTACCGCGGCGGCCTGGTGCTCATCAGCCACGACACCGGGCTGATCGCCGACACCGTCAACCGCGTGTTCCACGTGGACGCCCGGCGCACCACGATCGACGTGCACAACGTGGGGTGGGACGTGTATCTCGCGCAGCGCGACGCCGACGACCGGCGCCGGGCGCGCGAGCGGGCCAACGCCGAGCGGAAGGCGTCGTCGCTGCACGCGCAGGCCGGCAAGATGCGCGCCCGCGCGTCCACCGCCGTGGCCGCCCGCAACATGGCCCGGCGTGCCGACCGCATGCTCGCCGACCTGGAGCCTGCCCGGCGTGCCGACAAGGTCGCGCGCATCCGGCTGCCCGAACCCGCGCCGTGCGGGCGGATGCCGCTGGGGGCGGTGTCGCTGGCCAAGGCGTACCGCGGCCGCCCGGTCCTGTCCGGTGTCGACCTCGCGGTGGACCGGGGCGCGCGGATCGTCGTCCTCGGGCTGAACGGCGCGGGGAAGACCACGCTGCTGCGCATCCTCGCCGGTGCGGTGGCACCGGACTCGGGGCGCGTGGTGCCCGGAGTCGGCCTGCGGCTGGGCTACTTCGCGCAGGAGCACGACACCCTCGATCCGGCGCGCACGGTACGCGAGAACCTGGCGGCCGCGGCACCGCACCTCACCGACGACGAAGCCCGGCGCGTGCTCGGCGCGTTCCTCTTCCGCGGGGACGACGCGGCCAAACCGGCCGGGGTGCTGTCCGGCGGCGAGAAGACGCGGCTGGCGCTGGCGGGACTCGTGCACTCCGGTGCGAACGTGCTGCTGCTCGACGAGCCGACCAACAACCTCGACCCGTTGTCGCGGGACGAAGTGCTGGCCGCAGTCGCCGCATACCCGGGGGCGATCGTCATGGTCACGCACGACGAGTCGGCGATCGAGGCACTGCGCCCCGATCGTGTCCTGGTCCTGCCGGACGGCACCGAAGACCTCTGGAACCCGGAGTACGCCGACCTGGTGTCGTCGGCCTGAGGCCGCGCCGCCCGGGTGTTCCGACCGGCGTCACCTCACGCGGGCTTGCGCGCCTCGATGAGGAAGCGGGTGGTGCGGGCGACGAACGGCCCTTCCGCGTCGATCTGTTCGTGCAACTGCCGGAGCCGGTCCCGGTAGTGCGCGACCGTGAAGCCCGGGACCATCCAGATCACCTTGCGGAGGAAGTAGACCACCGCGCCGATGTCGTGGAACTCGGTACGCAGCGACTCGGCGCGGAGGTCGACGACGTCCAGGCCGACCGCCTCCGCGTCGCGGCGCGCGTCGTCGGGGTGCCGGGCGCGACGCACTTCCTCCGGCTGCGCACCGAGGAAGAACTCGACCAGCTCGAAGACGCTTGCCGGGCCCACCTGTTGCGAGAAGTACGTGCCGCCCGGCCGGAGCACGCGGGCGATCTCGTCCCACCACACCGTGACCGGGTGGCGGCTCACCACGAGGTCGAACGCCTCGTCGCCGAACGGCAGGGGCGGCTCGTCCTCGTCGGCCACCACGACGACGCCGAGCGGGTGCAGCAGCCGGGTCGCCTTGGCGACGTTGGGCGGCCACGACTCGGTGGCCACGGCCAGCGGGGGGAGCTTCGGAACACCGGCCAGCACCTCGCCGCCGCCGGTCTGGATGTCGAGCGCGGCGGTGGCGGCCGCGAGGCGCGCGCCCATCGACCGCTGGTAGCCCCACGAGGGCCGCTCCTCGGTCGCGCGGCCGTCCAGCCAGGAGAAGTCCCAGCCCGCGACCGATACGGACTCCGCCTCCGCGACGAGATGGTCGAACGTACGTGACATGACGTCATCCTCGCAGGCCAGGTCGCCGGTTCGGCGGACCGGCGCGGCGGGGAACGGGTCAGGAGAGTTCCGCATCCGTCGCCCTTGGGGCCGGGGTGGCGCCGGGTGACCTCGGCAGGGGAGCGGCGAGCCGGGCGCCGGCCGCGGCGGTGGCGCGTACCACCAGCGCGTCGAGGTCCGCGGCGTGCTCCTCGGGCACCGCCACCTCCACCGCCACCCGGCCCAGCGCGGGCTCCTGGACGGTGAAGCGGAAAGGCGCGGGGCACGCCTGGTCGCGCGTCACCAGGTCGCGTACCCGGGCCTCCGCGGCGGCCGCGAACACCAGGCGGGCGCGTGTCGCACCCAGGCGCCCCGCGCCCACCAAGGCGTCGGCGAAGAGCGCGTCGAAGGCCGCCGTCCGCAGCGGATGGTCCCCGGTCGGCAGCGAGTACGCGTCCGGTATCCACGTCATGGTGCGGATCCTTGCGCACGAACGATGCCCCGCGCCCCCGCAATGACCGGATTCCTTCGCCGACAGACCCATGTCACACAATTGCCCGCTGCCCCGTCCTAGCGCTGTGACCGGGAAGGTCCACCGGTTCTCGCCGCCCAGCACGGCGCCTCGCGGCGTTGCGGACCCTCGCGAGTACGACCGAGTACGAGCTTCGGGCCCGCGCCTTGCGATGCACCGCACTGGACGACGAGAACCGGCAAACCTTCCCGGCCACAGCACTAGCCGTCGAACAGGCACCACCGGACACCATTCCACGGGAAGAACCGATGACGCTCAGTGAAGAGAAGGTCCATATACCGGTGCGAGCGGGCGTGTTCGCCCGCATCGCGGGATTCGCCCAACGCCGCAAATGGCTGGCCCTGGGACTGTGGGTGGCGGTCCTCGTGGGTGTCTGGGGCGCCGCCACCGTGGTCGGCAGCGACTACCGCGAGGACTACACGATCCCCGGCGCGCAGTCGCAGAAGGCCGTCGACCTGCTGGACGAGCACGGCTCGGCGCAGGCGGGCGACACCCTGGAGATCGTCCTGCGTTCCGACGGGGACCTGCGCGACCCCGCGACGCGGCAGCGCGTCGAGGCCATGTTCGGCGAGGTCGCCGGGGCCCCGATGGTCGCCCAGGTGCGGAGCGTGTACGCCGACCCGTCCGCGATCGCCCCCGACGGCCGCATCGGCTACGCCACCGTCCTCCTGGACGGCACGTCGGAGGACATGGCCAAATCCGAAACCGAGAAGATCCTCGAAGCCGCCAAGACGGCCGAACAGGAGGGCCTGCAAGTCGAGTTGGGTGGCGAGGCGGCCCGGGTGCTCGCCGAGAGCGAGAGCAGCGGGGCGGAAGCCGCCGGCATCGTGGCCGCGCTGGTCATCCTCGTGTTCATGTTCGGCACCCTGATCGCCGCCGGACTGCCCATCGTGACCGCATTGTTCGCGGTCGGCTCGGCGCTCGCCGTCGTGGTCGTCGCCTCGCACGTGTTCACCCTGGCCGAATGGGTGCCCTACATCATGGCGTTGGTCGGCCTCGGCGTGGGCATCGACTACGCGCTCCTGATCTTCGCCCGGTACCGGGGCGAACTCGTCAAGGGCGAGACCCCCGAACGGGCCGCGACGACCGCGCTGGACGCGGCCGGGCGCACGGTGTTCTTCGCGGGCTGCACGGTCATCCTCGCGCTGTTCGGCCTCGTCGCCCTGGGGCTCGGCTCGTTGCAGGGCATGGCACTGGCCGTCGCGCTCACCGTGTTCATGACGATGCTCGGGGCCGTCACCCTGCTGCCCGCGCTGCTCGGCATCTTCGGGCCGCGCTTCGCCCGGCAGTTCCCCGCCCGGGCGGCGAAGCGCACCGCGAAGGGCAAGGCGCCCGAGGGCACGACGTGGCGCCGGATCGGCGTGGCGGCGCAGCGGCGCCCGCTGGTCGCCCTCCTGATCGCGGGCGTGGCGCTCGGCGCACTGTGCGTGCCGGCGCTCAACCTGCGCCTCGGCTTCTCCGACGCGGGCAACGACTCGGCGGACAGCACCAGCCGCAAGGCGTACGACCTGCTCGCGGACGGCTTCGGCCCCGGGTTCAACGGACCCCTCGTGGTGGTCGTCGACGGAACCGCCGGTGCCCAGGGGGCCGGCGGCGCCGACGGCGGCGGCCTCGCGGCCCGCGCGGGCGCCGCCGCGGCACAGGCCCTGCGCACCACCCCCGGCATCGCGGCGGTCGCGGACCCGATGCCTACCGAGGACGGCCTGGTGGCCACGGTCATCGCGTTCCCGACCACCGCACCGCAGGACAAGGACACGTCCGAACTCGTCGGGCACCTGCGCGACGACGTCCTGCCGCGGCTCGGCGACACGACCGGCGCGGCGTACCTGGTCGGCGGTGCGACGGCCGCGGCCGAGGACTACTCGGACAAGGTCGCCGAACGCATGCCGCTCTTCATCGTGATCGTCGTCGGCCTGTCGATCGTGCTGCTCATGGTGGTCTTCCGCTCGGTGCTCATCCCGCTGAAGGCCGCGGTCCTCAATCTGCTGAGCATCGGGGCGTCGCTCGGCGCCATGGCCCTGGTCTTCCAGCACGGCTGGTTCGGCGTCGAGCCCGGACCGATCGAACCGTGGGTGCCGGTCGTGCTCTTCGCGATCGCGTTCGGGCTCTCGATGGACTACGAGGTCTTCCTGGTGTCCCGCATGCACGAGGAGTGGGAGCGCACCAAGGACCACAGCCTGGCGGTACGCGAGGGCCTCGCACAGACCGGATCCGTCATCACCGCGGCCGGGGCCATCATGGTGGTGGTCTTCAGCGCCTTCCTGTTCAGCCCGGAACGGGCGCTCCAGCAGAGCGGATTCGGCATGGCCTTCGCCATCTTCGTCGACGCCGTGATCATCCGCTGCCTCATCGTGCCCGCCGCGATGCAGCTGATGGGACCGCGCGCGTGGTGGCTCCCGGCGCCGCTGGCCCGGATCCTGCCCAAGGTGGAACTGGAGAAGCACGGGTGACACGGGGCGGCGTACCCGGAACATGACGGCGGGGTGCGGGCCTTCGCGACACGAATGCCCGCACCCCGTCCGCTGAGTTCACCTGCGGGGGCCGACCATGGGCCGCTGCCCGTACAGCACCGGCCAAGCGGCCCGCAGGCCGTCGACGGCGGAGACCATCGCCGCGAACGGGCGCGTGCGGGGGTCGGCGCGCCGCACGTAGCGGTGGAAGGCCACAAACGAGCCTGCGTAGACGGAGAGTTCGCGGAGCCGGTGCAACTCGTCGGGGGAGATCGCGCGTACCTTCCGGTACCCGTCGACGAGGGCCATGACGCGCTCGGTACGCACGACGCCGTCCTCGATCCCCAGCCCGACCACGGCCATTCCGAGGTCGAGCAGCGGGTCCTCGACCGAGGCCGTCTCCCAGTCGAGGACGCGCAGCGAACCGTCGGGCGCCTCCACGAGATTGTCCGCGAACAGATCCCCGTGCGTGATGCACCGCCGTGCATCCGACACCGGCGGGTCGGCGGCGTTGCGCAGCAGCCACCCCGCGAATTCCCGGTCCGGGAAGGCCTCGATCGTCGCCGCGGCGGACGCCGGCAACCGCCTCGCGTTCTCCGGCAGCCGCAACTCCCGTGGCGGCACGCCGAGCTTGTGCAGCCGGGCCAGCACCGCGCCCGCCGCGGGCAGCAACCGCAGGGGCAAGGTGTCGTGGCAGACGCCCTGCGTGTACGGCCGCACGATGACGGCCCGGCCGCGCGGCCCTTTCCCGTCGCCGTCCAGCGGCGCGTCCGTCGGGTACCCGGACGACGCCAGCCACCGCATCACGCCGACCGGCCGGGAGACCGCGGCCACTTCGCGCGAGGCCAGCACGGTGACGACGAATTGCCCCGCGCCCCCGGTATCGACCAGCAGGTGGGTGTTGACGGTTCCGCCCGTGAGCTGCGTGACCTCCCGGACCGCAAGCCCGTACGCGGCGCACACGTGCGCGATCTCGTGCGGACGCAACATCGTGTGATCGGCCACGCCAATTCCTCCCCGTCGACGGCAGCCCCCTGATCGTGCCCCTGCCGCGGCCAGCCGACTATCCCACCAACGCGCGCATCACGTCGCATCCGCCGCTTGCCCCGCCGTCGTGCCGTCAATCTCCTGCCGCCCCGACCAGTTCGACCCCGAGCCCCGTGCCGCGCGCGGCCGGGTCGACGAGAACACGCCCGAGCCGACCGCCGGGCGGGCCGGGAGCGTCGCAGGAACTGCCGGTGTCCAGCCGGAGCGACGCGTGGCCGACCGGCCTTCCGGCCACCGCGGTCCAGGTGTGCCGGGACGTCCCGTCGGACTCCGAGGCGTAGTCCAGCAATTGGGGTGGGTCCAGGGGCCAGGTGAATGCGGTGCCTGCCCAGGTGGTCAGTTCCCGGTCGGTGCGCAGCCAGGCGGTCAGGAGTGCGGTGTCGGCGGGTGCGAATTCCCGCAAGTGCAGTCGGGGGGCGGTCATTCCGCCGATCCTGTCGTACTCGCCGGGTAGTCGGCATAGCCCTCGGCGCCTCCCGCGTAGTACGTCTCCGGGTTGCCGGCGGCCAACTCGCGGCCCAGGGCGAACCGCTCGACCAGGTCCGGGTTCGCGACGAACGCGGTGCCGAACGAGACCGCGTCGGCCGCGCCCCGCGCGACGGCGGCGTTGCCGGACTCGCGGTCGAAGCCCAGGTTGGCGACGAGCGGCCCGTCGAACAGCCGCCGGTAGCGGGCGATCGCCTCGACGTCCGGCCGCGCGCCGGGCGCCCCGAGGTCGCGGCCGCGCAGGTGCAGGTACGTCACCGGGTGGTCGTTCAGCGCCGAGACCAGCGCGTCGTGGTCGGCGAGCGACTCCGCGTCGGGGGTGAAGCACGCCGCGGACCAGTACGGGGACAGGCGTACCCCCGGCCCCTGCCCGTCCCAGGCCTCCGCCACCGCGTCCACGACCTCCAGCAGCACGCGCCGGCGCCGCGCCGGGTCGCCGCCGTACGCGTCGGTGCGGCGGTTGAGCCGGGGGTTCAGGAACTGCGGGAACAGCGACGACCCGAGAGCGTGGATCTCCACCCCGTCGAACCCGGCCCGCCGCGCGTTGGCGGCCGCGTGCCGGAACTCGGCGACGGTGTCCGCGATCTCGGCGGCCGTCATCGCGCGCGGCGTCGGCGTGGGCTTGAACCCCTCCGCCGTGAAGGACTGCTCCTGCGGGTTCACCGCCGACGGCCCGGCCGGCAGCGCCCCGCCCAGGTGGTCCGGATGCGAAGCCGCACCCGCGTGCCACAGCTGCTGCACGATCCGCCCGCCGACCGTGTGCACGACGTCCGTCACGCGGCTCCAGGCCGCGACCTGCGCGTCGGAGTGGATCCCGGGGACGTCCACGAATCCGACCGCCCGCTCGCTCACCCATGTGCCCTCGGTCACGATCAGCCCCGCGCTCGCCCGCTGCGCGTAGTACGCCGCATGCAGCTCCGTCGGCGTCCGTCCCTCGTTCGACGCCCGGGCCCGGGTCAACGGGGCCATCACCACCCGGTTGGGCAGGCTGAGCCCGCCCAGCCGGACGGCCCCCAGCAGCGGCTGGTCCAGGGTGGTGGCAACGCTGATGCTCATGGTGCTCCTCCTCGTCACGGAGCCCTTCCGGGCCGGTGGGACCATCCTGCGAGCGCCCGGCCCGGGCAAGGAGGCCGAGATCATGCTGGTACCGGCAGGGCGACCCTCCGAGCCCCCGTTCCGTGGCCCACCCGGGGACAATCGGCATATGCACCGCACCGACCTCGGCAGCTCCCTGCGCGCGTGGCGCGACCGCCTCGGCCCGGCCGAGGCGGGCCTGCCCGTGGGGCCGCGCCGCCGCGCCCCCGGGCTGCGCCGCCAGGAGCTGGCGAACCTCGCCGGGCTCTCCGTGGAATATCTCGCCCGGCTGGAACAGGGCCGGGCCGGCCGCCCCTCTGCCGCCGTCCTCGGTCCCCTCGCCCGCGCGCTGCGCCTCACGGACGACGAGCGCGACCACCTGTTCCGCCTCGCCGGCCACGCCTCACCCGCGCCCGGCATCGCGTCCACCCACGTCACACCGGGAGTGCAGCGCATCATCGACCGCCTGCACGACGCCGCGGTCGTGGTCGTCGACCCGGTCTGGACCGTCGTGCTGGCCAACCCGCTCGCGGTCGCCCTCCTCGGCGACGACGTGACCGGCGGCGACGGCGAACCCAACGTCCTGCGCCGCCACTTCACCGGTCGGCCGTCGCGCGTGGTGCGCACTCCCGACGAGGCGGCGGCCTTCGAGGCGTACGCCGCCGCCGACCTCCGCGCGAGCCTCGCCCGCTACCCCCAGGACCCGCGCATCCGCGGACTCGTCGACGAACTGCGCGCACACAGCCCCTCGTTCGAGTCCCGCTGGACGAGCGGCGCGGACATCTCGGCGAGCACCTCGCAGCCCAAGACCGTCCGGCATCCGCAGGTCGGCCGCCTCGAACTGGACTGCGACGTCCTGGAGGCCACCGGGTCGGCCCTGCGGCTGGTCGTCTACACGGCGGCCCCGGGTTCGCGCGACCAGGAGTCCCTGAACCTCCTCGCCGCGCTCGGGACGCAGGCCTTCGCCACGGGGTCCTGACGTGCGATCCTCGACCTTCGGCACGTCTCGGAGCGGCCGCTGGGGGTTGGGCTGTGCTGTGCGCACGATGCGGGGGATGGTCGACGCGGAGCGAGCGGTGCACGAACTGCGGTGAAGCGCGTGCCCGCACGTCGCAAGGCCAGGACGGGGACAGGGACGGCGACGGCGACGGCCGAGGCCACCCGGGGATCGCCGGGGAACCGGGCGTCCCGGGACCGGAGTTGCCGCGCCCCAGGGGCACCGGCGCCCTGGCCGGTGCCGTGTGCGTCCTTCTGGGGATCGTCGCCGTGGCGGGTGCGGCCGAGATCCTGGCCCGGCTCCACCGCGCCGAGGTCATCGAGGACATCGTCGGGGACAGGGGCGGCACCGAATACAGCATCGTGACCGCCGACGGCTGGGTGGTGGGCACCGACGCCGTGGTGACGGTCTGCGGGATCGTCGGCGCCGTGGCCGTCGCGGCGTGGCTGGTGGTCGCCCGCGTCGACGCGGGCGCGCTGCGCCTGCCGCGCGCCGACGGCCGACGATGGCTGTTCGGCGCGTGGCTGCTCGTCGTCGCGGCCGCGGCGGCCACCGAAGTCGCGGTCGGCGGCGGGTTCTCCTGGGAGTCGCGGCAGGCGATGTCGTCGACCGGTCTGGCAGACCTGCGGAAGGTCAGGGACCACGACAACTCCACGGTCGTACCCACGCTGGCCTGGATCGGCGCGTGCGGCGCGACGATCACGCTCGTCTCCCTGGTCACCAGGCGGCACGCGGAGCGGGAGCGCGAGTTGTGGGTCGAGGCGGTGTACGCCCGCGCCGCCTCCGACGACGCGGCGGACGGACCGCCGGAGCCGCCTGCGGGGACCCGCGAATCCACGACGCCTCCCGCCCCGGGCGGCGACCGGTAGCGGGACGCCGCGCCCTGTCGTACGCCCCGTCTCACTCCGAGTCTCGCGCCGGCCCCGCGCCCGTCTCGCGCCGTTTCACGCCGCGGCGGCGCGTTCCGCGGAGTCGAGGGTCTGCTCCAGGAGCAGTGCGATCGTCATCGGTCCGACGCCCCCGGGGACCGGGGTGATCAGGCTCGCCCGTTCGAGCGCGCCCTCGAAGTCCACGTCGCCGACGTTGCCTTCGTTGTACCCCGCGTCCACGACCACCGCCCCGGGCTTGAGGTCCGAGCCCTTGATCAGCCGGGCCCGCCCGACCGCCGCGACCACGACGTCCGCCTGCCCGACGATCTCCGCCAGGTCCCGGGTGCGCGAATGGCAGTACGTCACCGTGGCGTTCCGGGCCAGCAGCAGCATCCCGGCCGGCTTGCCGAGGATCGCGCTGCGGCCGACCACGACCGCGTGGCGGCCGGTCAGTTCCACGTCGTACTCGTCCAGCAGCCGCATGATCCCGCCGGGCGTGCACGACACGAAGCCCGGCAGGCCGAAGCTCATCGCCGCGAACGACCGGCTGGTGACGCCGTCCACGTCCTTCTCGGGCGCGATCGCGTCGAACGCCGCGCGCTCGTCGATGTGTTCGCCCACCGGGTGCTGAAGGAGGATCCCGTGCACCGCCGGGTCGGCCGACAACGCGCCGATCGTGTCCACGAGTTCGGCGGTCCCGACGGACCCGGGCAGGGCGATGTGGCGGGACTCGATGCCGGCCTTGGCGCAGCGGTTGCGCTTCATCCGGACGTACGTCACCGACGCCGGGTCCTCACCCACCAGCACCGTCGCCAGGCAGGGCACCACACCGGTCCGCCCGCGCAGGTCGTGGGCGCGGTCGGCGGTGCGGTCCACGGTCCGGCGGGCCAGGTCAGTGCCGTCCATGAGTCGCGCGGTCATGTGCGTCTCCCGAGAGATCTCGTGTCGAGGTCGCCCAGGCGCGCGGCACGCGGGTTCGCGTCCGACCGGTGTCGGGTCGGGTGGGCCGCTCCACGGTGGTACTCCACCTCAGCGCCAGTCACGGCCCCGCCCCATTCTAGGCACTACCAGGCATGTCGACCGTGCGGCCTGGTCGGCCGTGCCGCCACGGAGACCACGCCGGCCCGAGTGGACCGTGCCCGTCAGGGGGTGAGGCGCTGGAGCTCCGCGCGTACCTCCTGGACCTCGCCGACCGCGCGCACCGCGGTGAACTCCTCCAACGCGTGCCGCAGGTGCAGCGCGGCGACCCCGGGCTGGCGGTGGTCGCGCGCGGCGAGTTGGCCGAGCCGGAACAGCGCGCGGGCGTACTCGCGGCGGCTGCCGCACGAGCGCGCGGCCGCGAGCGCCTGGCGGTGCAGGCGGCGGGCGTCGTCGGCCCGCTCGCGGCGTACCGCGGCCTCGCCGAGGCAGTTGAGGGCCATGGTCACGTCCAGCGCCAGGCCGAGTTCCACGAACGCCGCGAGGGCCTGGTCGAGGTGCCGGACGGCGTCGTCGACGCGGTCGAGGGACAGTTCGATGAGCGCGACGTCGCGTTGCAGGATCGCCACGTTGCGGTGCGCCGCGTTCCGGGTGTGGAACTCCAGCGCGGCCAACTCCTCGCGCAGCGCGTCCTCGTGGTGGCCCTGCTGGTGCAGGACCCAGGCGCGGTGCGAGCGGGCGGTGAACTCGCCGTGCTCGTTGCCGAGGTGGCGGAACAGCGTGACCGCGCGGTCGAGATAGCCTTCCGCGACCTCCCAGTGGCGCTCGTACTGGAGCGCGAGCCCGAGGTTGGCCAGTGTCAGGGCCTCGCCCTCGGGCGAGCCGCAGCGCTCCGCCGAGGACAGCGCCCACCCGTGGGCCTGCACCCACAGGTCCTGGTGCCCGCCGAGGAAGAACACGCCGCGCAGGGCGTGCGCGAGCTGCCAGCAGTGCTGGTCGAAGCCCTCGCTGTAGGCGACGCGGCAGAGGTCGACGAGCGTGCGCAGCTCCCGCGTCGCCCACTCCAGCGCGTCCGCCCGGCTCGCGAAACTCCGTGCCACCGGCGGCGGGAGGTCGGCGGGCAGGGCCGGCAGCGGCGGGAAGTAGCGGTACGGGGAGATCCACGCGTCCGCGGCCCGGGCGGTCCGCAGGGCGTGGTCGAGGCGCCGGCGCGTCAGTTCGTGCCGCCACGGGGCCGACAGCGCGGCGAAGCGCTCACACGCCATCGCCCGCACCAGGTCGTGGCACCGGTATTCGCGCACGGCGTCCCAGTCCAGCAGGCTCACGTCGTACAGGCTCTCGAGCGCCCGCCGGGCGGCGGGGAGCGGCAGGCCGGTGAGGGTCGCCGCGAGGGTCGCGTCCGCGCCGGTGCCGGGTTGCAGGGCCAGTGCGGTGAACACGTCGAGCTCGGCGCCGCCGAGCCGGCCCACCGACAGCTCGAACTCCCCGCGGACGGCGCTGGTTCCGTCGCTCAGCTCGGCCCAGCGGTCGGCGTCCGCCGTCATCGATTCGGCGAGTTCGCCGGGGGAGCGGGGGCCGTCGGCGCGGCAGCGCGAGGCGGCCAGGCGCAGGGCCAGCGGCAGGCCGTCGCAGCGGCCGACGATGCGCCGGACGCCGTCCTCCGCCTCCGGGACGTCGCCGAGCTCCGCGACGGCGCGCACCAGGCGTGCGGCCGGTTCCGGCGGCAGCGGGCGCAGCGCCAGCCGGTACGCGTCAAGTGCCTTGAGGCGGTCGCGGCTTGTCAGCAGGACCGCACTCGAGGCGGCGTCCGGCAGCAGCAGTTCGACCTGTCCGGCGTCGCGCACGTTGTCGAGCACCAGCAGGATGCCGCGCGACGCGGTGCGGTGCCGGAACTCGGCGGACCGCTCCGCCGCGCTCGCCGGGATCTCCTCGTCCGGTACGCGGAGACGCCGCAGCAGGCGACCCAGCACCTCGCCGGGCCGCAGCGGGAGGACGCCCCGCGTCCAACCCCGCAGGTCGACGAAGAGGCAGCCGCCCGGGAAGTCCCGCCGCAAGGTGTACGCCACGCGCGCGGCCAACGCGGTCTTGCCCACTCCCGGCATGCCGACGACGGCACACACCCGGCCGTCGCGGGCCCGGATCCGGCCGCACAGGGCCGCGAGTTGGTGTTCGCGGCCGAGGAAGTGCCGGTCCCACGGCGGAAGTCCGGTGGGGATCGGGCCGTCCTCGGGTGAAAGTCGTGTGCCAGTTGATGTGACAGGGTCCGCGGCGGCGTCCGAGGTGAGTCGCAGCAGCCGCGGGTCGTCGCCGAAGACCATGAGCACGCCGGCGACGAACTCCTCGCTGGGGCGCTGCCGGCCGCATTCGACCTTCGAGACGTAGCTTCGGTGGAATTTCGCCAGCTCGCCCAGCTTGCTCTGGTCCATGCCGCGCTCTTCGCGCAGCGCCCGCAACTGCGTTCCGAACATCGTGCCGTCCGGGACCGCCGCCGGCCGCCGGTCCGACGAACCCCCAGGAATCCTCTCCGGCATGGCCGGCCCCTTCCCGCGTTCCCCACCCGCCGGGACGACCGGTTCACACGTGTCACCCGGCGGTTCACATCCCGGGACACATCGGGCGACACGGAGAAGCGGAACGCGACGGCACAATCGTGCGCACCGCCGGAACCACCCGCACCCCCACCATCCCGGCGGATCACCGCCATCCTCCCATGCCCCTGGGGTCGTTCGTCCGGTGTACGGCTGTTTGGGGCGGGGCTGTTCCGCACAGGAAGAAGCAGCAACATGGTCCGTCTGGCCCGTCCGGGTCGGGGCGCACACGCCCTCCTCCACCGAGGCATCGACGATCTCCGGCACGGTCGCAATCTCGACACCTACGTCACCTTCGCGGTCGGCATAGCCGTGACCGCGCTCGGCATCTTCGACGTCGTGCACATCCGGTTCGTCCTGGGTGCGATGCTCGCGGCGCTGGCCTTTCTGGTCCTGCACGCGCAGCCGATACCCCCGGCTCCCGGGCTGGACGACGTCCTGTGCGACCGCTCGAGCTTCGAGCCGTTCCCCGCCCTGCTGGGTAAGGCCCGGGACGTCCGCGTGTACGGGCCGACGGCCGTGCACGTGATCATCCACGCCGCCGAGCATCGCCGCCTGCTGCTGGACCGCGGCGGCCGGCTGCGCATCGTGATCCAGGGCAACGACCCGGCACAACTCGCCTGGACCTGCGAGCAGTTGGACAAGAGCCTCGACTTCGGGCACTCGCACGCCATGAGCCTCGGCGAACTGCGCCGACTGGCCGGCGTCCCGGGCTTCGAGTACCGCCTGCTGGGCGGCAACCCCGGCTTCAGCATGGTCGTCGTCGACGCGGACGCACCGCACGGCTACCTCGTCGTGGAGTTCCACGGCTTCGCCGACGTCAGCATCAACGACCGCATGCACGTGCGCATCGGCAAGACCGCGTCCCCGCACTGGTTCGCGTACTGGCTCGGCCGCTTCGAGGCGATCTGGAACGCCGCCGCGGCCGACACGCCGCCGCTGACCGTCGTACCGGCGCCCGCCGCGCAGGGCGTTTCCGCCCATCCCGTGCACAGCGCGCCGCCGCTCGGCCCGGCCGACGCGCCGGAGCCGCCCGAGGCACCCCGCGCCGCCGCCGGAGGCGACCGATGACCTCCGCGACGCCCACGACCTCCACCGTCCTCGACGAAGTCGTCGACCTGCTCGGGGCGTTGCCACCCGAACAGGTCCTCGTCCTCAGCGGGGCCGGGGTCTCGATCGCCGCGCCGAGCCTGCTGCCTTCCGGTGCCCACCTCACCCGCCGTGTGACGGACAACTGCTTCCTGCCCGGCACCCTCGACCGCATCGACCGCATGCACCAGAGCCTCGGCCGCACGACCGGCCCGCTGTGCGTGGCCGAGCACGGCCGCCCCGCCGCGTGCGGGCCGCCGGAGCCCCGCGTACCGGCGGCACCGCGGCTGGAGACCTTGCTCGGCGTGGCGATGGGCGCCCTCGACGCGCCCGCCCGTCCGGTGATGACGCTGCTCGACGATGTGCGCACGGCCCCGCACAACCACCTCCACGGCATGCTGGCCGCCCATCTGCTGGCCGGCGGGCGGGGACTGACCACCAACTTCGACGACTGCATCGAGGCCGCCGCGCGGGCCGCGACGGGCCGCGACCTCCCCGACGGCGCGCTGGTGCACCTGCACGGCGGGTTCGGCACCGACCCGCACGGCCGCGGCCTCGGCGCGACCCTCGAATTGATCGCCGCGGGGCTGGAGCCGACGGTCGCGGACGTGCTCCGCGACCGCCTCGCCGCCTGCCGCGCGCTCCTCGTCGTCGGGTACGGCGGCGGCGACTTCTTCGACATCGACGCCGTGGTGGCCACCATGCGGCCGGGGTCGATGGACGGCTGCCGCGTCGTCTGGTCGAGTTTCGAGGACCACGACGAGTGGCACCGGATACCGGTACGGCTTCCGTCCCGCCGACCCAACGACGAACTCCCGCCACTGATCTCCCACTTCATCCGACTGGGTGCGACCGTGGACGTCGTCTGCGGCCGCACCGCCGACCTGCTCGCTGCGCTGACCGGGCGCTGGGGTCTCGGAACCTTCCCGGCCGGCTCCGGCGCGCGGCCTGCCGAGCCGAGCATCAGTGTCACCCCGGCCGAACGCGCGGCGGCGACCTTCCAGCTCTACCGCGGCTTCGGCATGATCGCCGCCGTCGACGACCTCCTGCGGACCGCCGACCTGTCGCTCGTCGCCCGCGCAGAGCGCTGGGAGGCCCGCTCGGAGGTCTGGTGGGAGCAGGGCCGGTGGTCCGACCTGCGGCGTGCGTGGGTGCGGCACACGCCTGCCGACGTCGACCCGGTGCGGCGCCTGGAGCGGATCGGTGCGTGCCTGTGGGTCCAGGGGCGGCTGGTTCCCGCGTACCTCTGGCTCACCTGGCACCGCGGCAAGTTGCCCGAGGGCCCGGACCGGCAACGGGCGGCGCGGCTGCTGGCCGAGACCGAGGGCCGGGTCGTCGAGCACATGGCCCGGACTCCGGAACTTCGTTTGCTGGCAAGCCGGTTGGCGCCGCGAATCGTGGACGAGGTGGACCGGCTTGGGGGCGTGGGCCGCGATACCGGGGTGCACGCCCACCGCAGGCTCACCGACCTGGTCACGAGCCTCGGCGACCTGGGCGGGGTACCGAGGAGTCCGGACGAGGCGGCGGTGTCCCGGGAGTGGTTCTCCCAGGCCGGGAGCCTGCTGGCGGCGCTGAGCTACGGGCACCGCGCCCTGCGCGACGGATACCCGGCCACGGCCCGCAAGGACGCCGAACTCGCCGCCGATTACCGGCTGCTGGGCGACCGCTACGCGATGCTCGGTTCTCCGGCGGGGCGTTCCCGGACACACCTCCTCCCCGGAGCCGAGCGCGTGTTCACCACGGTGATGTTCGTCCGGGCCATGTTCGACGCGCAGTACGGCCCGTGGCACCGCACGCGCCTCACTGCCCGGTTCGCGGCGGCGCGCGCCGCGCATCGTGTCCGGCGGGCCGTGGGGTCCGGCCCGCTTCCGGCCGCCGGTGCCCATCTGCGCTCGTTCGTCGGCTCGTTCGCCGGCTCGTTGGTCAGCGCGTTCGACGGGCCGTCCGGTCGCGCGGCGACCACGATCACCGCAACCGCAAAGGGGGCAAGGCCGTGAGCGACCGCATCCCACCCCGCCCGATCCGGCCGCCGACCGGGCCGACGGCCTCGACCGGATCGACCGCGCAGAGCACTTCGAGCACTTCGACTTCCTCGGCATCGTCGACCGCGTGGAGCACCCGGATCGCGCCCGGCGTGCCGACGCAGCCCTGGACCGCGCAGCCCGCCACCGGGGCCACCGCGCCGTCCACTCCGGTAGGCGACAGCCGACGCCGGCGCACGCTCGGGTACGCCGAGGAAGCACCCGGCCGCGTCCCCGACGCACCGTGGTGGCGACGGCTCGGCCACGAGCCGCCGCGGCCGCTGCCCGGCTGCCCCGAGCCCGACTGCGACGCGGTGCCGCACGCCACGGACGTCTACTGCCCCGTGCACGCCACGTACCTGCCCCACGCGGCGCTCGGCACCGGCAAGGTCCGGGTGGTGGTCGCGAACGTCCTGCGGTTCGTGCTGATCGGGGCGTTCGCGCTCGCCGTCCATCTCGGCACCGACCTGCCGGTGCTCCTGCTCGCCCTGACCGTGGTCCTCGGGATGCTCGTCATCCCGCTGCGGGCCTACCCCACGACGCGCCGGGTCGCGGCCGTGGCCTGGATCGCCGTCGCGCTCGTGTCCGTGTACCTCACGCGCATCCCGACCGGCGACGACCCGCAGGTGCGGCAGTGGCTCGGGACCGTACTGCTGTGGTCGGCCGGGCTGGTGCTGTTCCTCTACCTGGGCGGCGTGGCCGTGGCGTACGGCTACCAGCCGGCGGTCTCGGCGCACCGCAACCGCGCCGCGGGCCGGCCGCCTCGCGACGTCCGCGCGGTCGGGCGGCGCAGCCCGGGCGTCGGGGCCGGAGTGGTGGCGTCCGCGCTCACCGGCGGCGTGGTCGCCGCCGCCCTGCTCGGGACCTTGGGGCTGGTGCCGTCCGCATGGCAGGTGCGGCCGCCGGACTTCGTCCGCAGCTGGCTGGTGCTGGCGGTGCTCGCGGCTCCGTTCGGGGCCGCCTTCCTCGGCGTCCTGATCGGATGGATGCACAGCTCGTCGGGCGTCGTCCGGCCGGTGGCGCCGCTGTTCGGGCTCCCGCGGCGGCCCGCACGGCTCACGTGGGGGCTGCGGGTGCGCGCGGTGCGCTCGCGTGGCTCGGCCACCCCGATCGCACGCGTCGCGGTCACCGTGGCGGAATCGGCGTACCGGATGGCCAGGGCGGTGGTCGGGGCGGTGCGGGGGATGTGCAACGTCCTGCGCGCCACGGCGTACGGGATGGCCGTGACCGCGGCGGTGCTCGCGTTGGGCGTACACCGCTGGCTTGTGCGTACTCGGCGGCGGTTGGCCAGGGTGCTGGTGTGCGCGGCGCGCGCGTACGCCGACGCCGTGGGGTTCGCGGTGACCGCGACCGGCACCGCGGTACGCGTCATCCTGCTGCCGCTCGCCGGACTCGCGGTCGCGGCGTGGACGGCGGAGCCGGTGGCGGGCGGGTTGTCCGCGTACCTTGCGGACGACTCATGGGGGGAGCTCGGAACCGCGATGGCGGCCGTCGGCGCGGCGGTCATCGCGGTTCCGGGCGTGTGGGTCCTGCTCGTCGGCGGGGACCACGAGGCGAACCTGAAGTCGGCGGGACGCAACCTGCGCGAGTCGATCACCCACGTGCTGATGCTGGTCGCCCTGGGCGGCTGGGTGCTGGGGCTTCCGCACGTATTCGGTTACGGCTCGGTGCAGTTGGGGCCGATCACGTACGGCCTCACCGCCGTCCTCGCCGTGCTGGGCCTGTCGCAGTTCCGCGAACCGCGGCGCCCGAAGCCGAAGGATCCGCCGCGGCCGAAGAGGCCCCCAGGGCGGCGCCGTTGACGGGGGGTGCTGCCGCGGCGGCCAGTGGGTGCGGTCCCGGCCCGGCCGCCGCGGCAGCGCGTCAGCCCGGCGCGTCGCGGGGCGGCAGGCGCAGGACGCGCGGGTTGACGCGCGGGCGAACGTACTGCGGTTGCCCGGAGATCGCGCGGACCAGGTCCTCCGCGCCCGCCGCCGTCAGCTCGGCCACGACGTAGTGGTCGGCGGTGCGCGGCTGGAGGAAGAGCGGGATCTCGTCGGCGGACCGGCCGGGCAGGACGACCGGGAGGAGCTTGGTCGTCCAGGTGTCGCGGTCGCCGTGCAGGAGTTCGCGCAGCAGCGCGAGTTCGGACTGCATACCGAGATTGCCGGTGTTCGGCACGTTGCCGTCGCCGACCGCCTTGCACTGCGGCGACGCCACCACCAGCACGAAGTCGGCCCGGGTGATCTGGGCGACGGCCCACCGGTACCAGTCGCGCCGCCGGTCCAGGTCCCAGCGGTCCATGCGCACGTCGAAGCCGCAGTCGGCGGCCAGGAATTCGCTCAGGGCGCGCACCGCGTCCATGTGCGCGGAGTCGTCGTGGGTGTAGGAGACGAACACGCGGGGGGTCGTCTGCCCCGGGTCGGCCTCTGTCGGGCAGGCGGGCCGGCGGGGGCCGGGGACGGGCCGCAGGATGCGGACCTCGGTGGGAGCGACCGTCGGGGCGGAAGGGGGAGCGGAGTGTCGGCGAAGCGGCTGGACGGTGCCGGGACAACGGCGCACGGAGTCTCCTGAGTGCGTCTGGCGGGCGCGGCGGGCTGTCTCCGCCGCTCCACACGTCTGCTTCTGACGGGGCCGACGGTTCCCGACCGCGCGGACGGGGCGCCAGAGTGACGCGGGATGGCCGGGCGATGCCGTACGGCGCGGCGGGGAATCCCCGCACCCCGCCGTACCCCTCCTGACCTGGCCGTTCGCCGTCGGCGTCGGGGCCTTGCGGGCAAGGGGGTCGGAAGCGGCGCTCGGGGACGTACCGGCCCCACTCCGTCGCGTCGACCGGCGCGCCCGCCCGGCCGCACACCCACGCGGCGGCCCGTTCGGGGTCCGTCTCCCACAGGCGCACCATGCGGTCGTGCCCGCCGGTCGCCAGCGTGTGCCCGTCCGGACTCTGGGCCAGCGCCAGGATGCCGCCCTCCGGGCCGTGCAGTGTCGCCAGCAACTCCGGGTCCCGGGGGCGGGACAGGTCCCACATCCAGAGCGTGCTGTCGGTGGCGCCCGCGACCAGGACGTCCCGGTCGGGCGCGAACGCGAGGCCGTAGACGAAGCCGAGCGGGCCGGTCAGCGGCGTACCGATGTCCTGCGGGCTGTCCGGCCGCGAGACGTCCCACAGGCGCACGGCGTCGTCGGCGCTGCCCGCCGCGAGGACGGTGCCGTCCCGGTTGAACGCCGTGGAGTAGGCGGCGTCGGCGAACGCGTCGATCCGGGCCACCAGTCGGGGCGCGCCGCGCACACTGATGTCCCACAGGTAGACGCTGTGGTTGCTGCTCGCGGAGGCCAGCAGGCGGCCGTCGCGGCTGATCGAGGACTGGTAGATGAAGCCCTTGGCGGGCGCGGGCAGCGTGGCCTGTCTGACCGGCTTGTACGGGTCGCCGATGTCGATCAGGTGCACCGCGCTGTCGTCGCCGCTCACCGCGACGAGCCGCCCGTCGGCGCTGATCGTGACGCTCTCCACCAGCGCCTCGGACGCCGAGCGCAGCAGCGCGGCCCGCACCGGGCGCGCCGGATCGCGGACGTCCCAGATCTGCACGCTCCCGTCCGTGGCGCCGGCGACCATGGTGCGGCCGTCGGGGCTCAGGGCGCCGGAACCGGAGAACGGGGTGTCCTCCGGCGGGTTGACGAGCCGCGGACCGGCGGGGACCGGCCGCCGCGGGTCGGTGGTGTCCCACACGCTGAGCGTGTTCTCGCCCGCGCCGGGGCCGACCCCGAGCCGCCGTCCGGTGGCGTCGAAGGTCACCGCGAAGACGGAGTCCTTGCCGACGCTCACGACCGGTCCGGGCACCTGCCAGGTCCGCACGATTCCGTCGGTGGCGGCCGTGACGAGCGTCCCGTCGTCCCGGTAGCCGGCGGAGACTACCGGGCGCGGATGCGGCAGTCGGCCGACGACCTCGCCGGTGGCCACGTCGTACAGGCGGATGCGGGTGTCCGAGCTGCCGGCCGCGAGGGTGCGGCTGTCCGGACTGAACGCCACGGTGTTCACCCAGCTCGCGGGGCCGGTCAGCGGCGGTTCGAGGTGCTTCGCGCGGGCGGGGTCGGTGATGTCCCAGCGGAAGACGCTGTGTTCGGCCCCGGTACCGGCCGCGAGGGTGCGGCCGTCGGGGCTGATCGCGATGGCGAAGACCCGGCTCTTCGGACCGCGCAGGGGAGCCAGCGGAACGGGGCGGGCGGGGTCGGCGAGGTCCCACAGGTGCACGGCCGTGTCGTCGCTGCCGGCGGCGAGCGTACGTCCGTCCGGGTGGAACGCGACGGACTTCACTGCGAGTGTCGGCCCGACCAACTCCAGGGGCTCGGGCTGGCGTTCGGGGTCCGCGAGGTCCCACAGCCGCACCTTCGCGTCGCCGCTGCCCACCGCCAGCCGCGACCGGTCCGGGCTGACCGCCACCGAGAAGATGCGCTGGCCCGCGACCGTCACGGTGGTCATGAGGCGGGGCGCACGGGGGTCGGCGACGTCCCACACCGCCACCCGGTCGTCGGCACCCGCGGCGGCGAGTACGCGTCCAGTCGGGTCGAAGGCCAAGGCGACTATGGGGCCCGGGAGTTCGCCGAACGCGGGACCGGTCGAGGCCGTCCTGCCCTCCGCGTCCACGGTGAACAGCTCCAGCGGCCCGGCATCGGAACCGGCCGCCGTCAGGCCCGCGGGGCCGTTGACCGCGACGATCTTGGAGAGCCCGGACGACGGCTTGACGCGCGCGCCGAGCGGTTCCGCCGTGGTGTCGAGGAGGGCGGAACGCGCCTCGGCCGTGGGCCAGATGCGGTACGCGGCGAGTGCGAACTGCGCCGCGAGCGCCGGGTCCTGGTCGCGCAGCCGGTCGGCCTTGTCGGCGAGCGCGCGGGACGCCGTGCGCGCCTTGTCGCGCGATGCGGCGGTGCGGAGTTCGTGGGCGTACAGGGCGACCCCGCCGACCAGCATGGCCAGGATCGTCAGGACGGCGGTGATCTGGTAGCGGCGGCGTACGCGGCGCCGCTCCGCCCAGGCCTCCTCGTGCCGCAGCGCCAGGCTGCGGTCCAGGAACTCCTGCTCCGCGGCGTTGAGTTCGCGCCCGTACCCGCGGTCGTCGACCCATTCCCGGGTCAGCTCCAGCATCGGGCCCCGGTACAGCAGGCTGTCGTCGCAGCCGGACGCCTGCCACCGCCGGAGCGCGGCGCCCAGCCCCGAGTGCACGTTGAGCCACACGCGGTCCGCGCCGATCCACTGCCGCAGCCGCGACCACGCGGTGAGCAGCGACTCGTGGGCGATCTCGACGGTCTCCGCCCCCGCGCTGACCAGCCGGGCGGCGACGAAGCGGTCGAGCACCCGGCGCACCGTGTCGGCACCCGATCCTTGTGCGCCGCCCGGGAGTTCGTCGAGGCGCAGCCGCCTGCGGCTGTCCTTCAGGCCCTCCTCGACGTGCACCAGGCGCAGGAAGATCTGCCGGGCGATGTCCTGCTGCTCCCGGGTGACCAGCGCGTCGTACGCCGTCTCGGCGGTCCGCTCGACGGCGTCGTGCAGGCCGCCCGCCGCACGGTAGTGCCGCACGGTCAGCGTGCGCCCCTTGGCCGCCGCCAGGGTCGCCAACAGGGCGTGGGAGAGCAGGGGGAGCGCGCCCGGGTCGTGCGCCTCGTCCGGGGACGCTCCGGGCGAGGACGGCGCCATCTCGCGGATGAGCAGTTCCACCAGCCCGTCCTCGACCGACAGCCTGGCCACCCGGGCGGGCTCGGTGAGGACCTGGCGCAGGTCCTCCGGGGACAGCGGACCGACGACCAGCTGTGCCGCCTGGAACGCGTCGGGCAGGTGCGGCATGGCGAGGGCATGGGGGTAGAAGTCGGCACGCAGGCCGAGGACGACCGACGGCGGATCGCCGTGGGCGTGCGAGGTGGCGACCGCATGAAGCGCCTCGACGAAGGCACGGCGTTGGGCGGGGTCGCCGCAGAGGGTGAACAACTCCTCGAACTGGTCGACGACGACGAGCGGTTGGGCGGGGATTCGCTCGCCGTCCCGGTGGGGGCCGAACGACCGCGCGGCCATCTCGGCGCAGTGCCGGGGGTCTTCCAGGAGACGCTGCTCGGTGTCGCCTGCGTCGGCCGCGTTGCCTGCGTCGCCTGCGTCGGCCGTGTCACCCGCGTTGGGCGCCGGAGCCGCGAACACCCGGGCCAACTCCCGCAACGGGTCGCTCCCCGGGGTGAACAGGCGGTATTGGGAAGGCACTTCGCCGACCACGCCGCCGAAGGCGTGGCCGAGCGCCGGGATCAGTCCGGCGCGCAGCAGCGACGACTTGCCGGTCCCGGACGCACCGACCACCGCGACGATGCCGCGCCCGCGCCACTCCTCGGCCAGTGCCGCGAGCGTTGCGGTGAGGGCGCCGCGGCCGTGGAAGAACCGGGCGTCCTCGGGCTGGTAGCCGGCCAGGCCGACGAAGGGACCGGAGCCGTCGGCGGGCCGGGGGCCCGGGGCGCGGCGTACGCTCTCCAGCGCGGCCAGCCAGGCGGCGACCTCGACGGGGTCCGTCTCGCCGCACACGTCGAGCAGGACCGGGACCTGCTTGACCAGTTCGGGCGTCGGCAGGTGCCGCCCCTGGAACCAGCCCGCCAGGGTGGACTGCGGGATGGGGCTGGACCGTTCTTCCAGGCGCTCTTTGAGCGCCCGGTAGGAGAGCCCGGCCTGGTGCCGGAGCAGATTGAGCGCCCGTGCGAAGTCTTCGGGGGTCGAGATGAGCCGCGGGTCGGGGCGGATGCCGCTCCCCGCCGGATCGGCGCCGGACACGCCACCACGTCCTTGACTGGGACCAAGTGCGGCTGACGGCACCGTAGTTGGATGTCCGACGGGGCTTGCCGCACCTCCGGCCAAACATTCTGTCGTGACGGATCCGGCGGTGTCCGGGAAACGCGGAAGCCCGGTGCGGACGGCCGGCTACTCCGGAGTCGACTGCCCCGGCCGGAACGCCGGGCCGTGGCCGGGGATGACGAGATCGGGCGCGAGATCGAGGACCAGGCGGCGCGAGGCGCGCAACTGCCCGCGGTCGGGCGCGAACGGGTCGTCGGCCGGCCCTTCGCCGGTCCACCACAGGTGCGTGAGCACGACCAGGCCGGATTCCGTGGTCACCAGGGTGCTGATGTCCTCGGCGGTGTGGCCGGGCGTGCGCATCAGGCGGATCGACGCGGTCAGCTCGTAGCCGTCGGCCTCGCGGTCCTCCCACACGTCCTTGTGGTAGATCGCCATGTGGTCGTGGTAGCGCGCGTTGGTGAAGAGCGCGGCGTTGAGCGTGTGGTCGGGGTGGTGGTGGCTGAAGACCACGTCGGTCACGTCCTCGGGGGCCGCCCCCAGTGCCGCGAGCGGGTCGAGGATGTCGCGCCGGTCGGCCACCATGCCCGGGTCGACGACCACGACCGCGTCGCCGTCGCGCAGCAGGGTGACACTGCTTCCGACGTGCAGGGCCCCGCCTTCGGCCGCGGGCATCCGGGCGTATCCCGTACTGAGGATGTCGACGACTGCCATGCCTGCCTCCTGGGGTCCTGCGTGGCCGGTCGCGGAGCCGAGCCCGCGGCCGTTGTCCTCCCCCTTCCCCTCGTGGGGCGCTGGTACGTCTGGGGCACCCCTTCGCCCCGCCGGGTCTGAAAGGGCGCTGAAGGAGGTATCCGTCGAGGGAGCGCCGGAGCGTACCGGCGCTTCACCCGGGTGCGCGCGGAGCGCGAGTGCCCCGGGAGCACTCGGGAGGAGAGGTCGCGTGATGGCGGCGGACGAGGCACCGGAGGTGTTCGGCGACGTGGCCGGGCTCTGCGCTGCCCTCGTCGACGGCACCGAGGCCGGTGTCGCCGTCTTCGACGCCGACCTCCGATTCCGCTACGTCAACCCCGCACTCGCCCGGATCAACGGGGTTCCGGTCGCCGACCACATCGGGCGGCGCGTCCGCGAGGTCGTGCCCGACGTCGACGCGCGCGAGGACGTGATGCGCCAGGTCCTCGAGGACGGTATCCCGCAGGTCGGCGTGACGACCGGCCACACGCTCGTGGAGTCGTCCCACGAGCAGCGGTACTGGCGCGGCAGCTTCCACCGCATCGGGCTCGGCGGCGGCCGGTTCGGTCTGGCCCTGCTCATCCAGGAGGTCAGCGAGGACCAAAGGCTCCTGCGCGAGCTGGAGCGGGCCCGCGAGCGCCTGCTGCTCCTGGACGCGGCCACGGTCCGGATCGGCACCACGCTGGACGTCGACACGACCTGCCAGGAACTCGCCGACCTGCTGACCGAGGCCATCGCGGACGGCACGACCGTCGAGGTGCTGCCCGGGCGGGGCGAGAACGGGCGGTCCCCGCGCGGGCGGACCCGGCTGCGGCGCACCGGCATGGCCGCGCGGCCCGCGCTGCGGGCGGCGATGCGCGGGTTCGGCGTACCCGGCGAGTACGTGGACTACCAGGCGACGGCGACGATCACCCGCGTGCTCCAGACCGGCCGCGCGGAGGTCGACAACCAGCTGGACGACGAGGCGCTGGGCCGCCGGGCACCGAGCCCGGACCGGGTCGGGCCCTACCGAGCGGCGGGCATCCACTCGATCCTGGTCGTGCCCCTGTCGGCACGGGGCGCCCGGGTCGGCACCGTGACGATGGTGCGCCAGGGCGACTCGCCGCCCTTCGACAACGACGACGTCGCGGTCGCGCAGGCGCTCGCCGACCGGGCGGCGATCAACCTCGACAACGCGCGGCGGTACGCCCGCGAGCACGGCATCGCCGTCGAGCTCCAGCGCAGCCTGCTGGCCACCCCGGGCAGGCCCGGGGACGGCCTGGAGGTCGTGGGCCGCTACCTGCCGGCCGGGGCCCAGGACCTGGTCGGCGGCGACTGGTTCGACTCGGTGCGGCTGCCCGGCGGCTGGACGATGCTGGCGATCGGGGACGTCATGGGCCACGGGGTGGAGGCCGCGGTGGAGATGAGCCAGTACCGGGCGGTGCTGCGCGTACTCGCCGCGATGGACATCCCGCCGAACGTCATCCTCCAGCGCATGGACACCCTGCTCACCTCGCTGAGCGGCGAGCGCCCCGCGACACTGCTGCTCGGCGCCGCGGATCCGACCAACCGGGTCTGCGCGTTCGCGAACGCGGGGCACCTGCCGCCCGCGTTCATCGCGCCGGACGGGTCGGTGTCGCTGGTACGCCTGCCCGAGGCGCCGCCGATCGGCGTCGGGGTCGCCGGCCCGTACAGCACGGTGGTCGTGCGCTGGCCCGAGGACCACACGCTGCTCCTCTACACCGACGGCCTGGTGGAGCGCAGGGGAGTGGACATCGACCACTCGCTCGACCAACTGGCCCGGCTGCGGCTCACCCCGGGTGCGTCGCCCGAGACGCTGATCGACGAGATCGTGTCGGCGCTGGCCCAGCCGTATCCCGACGACGACACCGCCGTGCTGCTCGCGCGGGTGCTCCCGCCCGGGGCCGCAAAGGCGTGAGGCCCGCCCGGCGGGTGCCGGGCGGGCCTGTCACGTCCCCTTGACGAGCTGGTGTCCTGACGAGCCGGTGCCCTCCTGGGGCGAGCGGCGTCCGCCGCCGCGGCTCAGTGGCCGCCGCCCTGACGGGCGTGCTTCGGCAGCAGGAACCCGAGCACGAACGCCACCACGGTCAGGCCCAGGGCGATCAGCGTGGTCGTGGCGACCGCGTCCACCGCCGACTGCTGGTGCATGTGCGCGCCGCCCTGGCTGAAGAAGACGGTCCCGAACACCGCCACGCCGAGCGCCGCGGCCAGCTGCTGCATCGACTCCAGCGCGCTGGACGCCGATCCGACCTCGTGGTCCTTGACGTCGCCCATGATGATGTCGAACAGCGGTACGAAGATCATGCCCATGCCGAGCCCGAAGACCAGGAACGGCGCCGCCAGGGACCAACTGCCCATGTCGGGCGTGGCGTTCGCGAACACGAAGTACAGCCACGCGACGCCCGCGGCCATGACGGCCAGCCCGATGTGCAGGATCTTGCGGCCCAGCTTCACCATCAGCGCACCGCTCGCACCGGAGCCCACGAACGCGCCCAGCGCCCACGCACCCATCGTCAGGCTCGCCCGCATCGCGCTGAACCCGAGTCCCAGCTGGAGGAACAGGCCGATCGCCATCGACAGACCGGTGATGGCGCCGAAGAACACGATCACGAACAGCACGCCGGAGCTGTACGAGCGCTTCGCGAACACGCTGAGCTGCACCAGCGGGGCCTTGCCGCCCTTGGCGGTCCGGCGCAGGGTGTACGCCACGAACCCGGCCAGCACCGCGACCGCACCCGCGAGCATCCCGAACATCCAGGCCGGCCAGCCCTTCTCCTGGCCCTGCACCAGCGGGTAGACCAGCATGAACATCCCGCTGCCGCCGATCAGCACGCCGAGCAGGTCCATCGACTTGTCGTCCTTGGCGACCGGCGGCTTCGCGGGCAGCGCGATCCGGCCGACCAGCAGCGCGAACAGCCCCAGCGGCACGTTGATCAGGAAGATCATGCGCCATCCGGTGCCGAACAGGTCGGCGTCCACCAGCGCACCGGCCACGATCGGGCCGAGGATCGTGGCCAGCCCGATCGCCGGGCCGAACATCGCGAACGCCTTGCCCATCTCCTGCGGCGGGAACAGGTCGCGGATCAGCCCGAAGCCCTGCGGGATCATGACCGCGCCGGCGAGCCCTTGCAGGACGCGCGCGGTGATCAGCGCCTCCGGCGACCAGGCCACCGCGCACAGGACCGACGCCGCGACGAACCCGACGATGCCGATCTGCATCATGCGCTTGCGGCCGAAGATGTCGCCGAGGCGTCCGCCGGTCAGCAGGCCCGCGGCCAGCGTCAGCGTGTACGCCGCGGCCATCCACTGGAGGGCCGAGTACGAGCCGCCGAGGTCGGCGCGGATCGCCGGGGCCGCGACGTTGACCACCGTCGCGTCGAGCAGGTTCATCAGGGTGGCCGCGAGGACCACGCCGAGGCCGAGCCACTTGCGGTCGGCGCCGGTCCGCTCCGGGGCGGTGGGTCCCGCGTGGGTCGGGGCGGCTGCCACGGTCGGCGCCGCGGACTCCAGGACTGCGCTCACGGGAGAGCTCCTCAGAGATGTCATGAACAGGGGGGACGTACACGGGTGGTGCCGGTCTTGCCGGTTCAGCTGGTCCTGCTGGTCCTGCTGGTCCTGCTGGTTCTTCCGGGAGTTCGGTGGCCACCGCTCGTCTCCACTGCTTGAACTCTAGGAGGCTATTAGGCAAGCTTCGTTCCTAAAGGAAAGGCAGACTCGAAATATGTTGGAGACCTCGGCACGACTTTTGCGTCTGCTCTCCCTGTTGCAGACCCACCGCGACTGGACCGGCACCGAACTGGCCGACCGCCTGGACGTCACCGCGCGCACCGTGCGCAACGACGTCGAGAGGCTGCGCAACCTCGGCTACCCGGTGCACGCGACGCGCGGCGCCGCGGGCGGCTACCGCCTGGGCGCGGGCGCGTCCCTTCCCCCGCTCCTGCTCGACGACGAGGAGGCCGTGGCCGTCGCCGTCGGCCTGCGCACCGCCGCGGGCGGCACGGTGTCGGGCATCGAGGAGACCTCGCTACGGGCCCTCGCCAAGCTCGAACAGGTGCTGCCGAACCGGCTGCGCCGCCGCGTGAACGCCCTTCAGACCTACACCGTCCCGGTGCCGGGCCAGGAGGGGCCGCGGGTCGACGCGGAGGTGCTCACCACGATCGCGGCGGCCTGCCGCGACCACGAGCGCCTGCGGTTCGACTACCGCGACCACTCCGGCGCCGAGACGCTGCGGAACGTCGAGCCGTACCGCATGGTCAACTGGGGGCGCCGCTGGTACCTCGTCGCGTGGGACACGCAGCGCGACGACTGGCGGATCTTCCGCGTCGACCGGGTGTCGCCGCGGAGCCCGACCGGGCCGCGGTTCACGCCGCGCGACCTGCCGGCCGAGGACATCGCGGAGTACGTGTCGGCGTGCGTCGCGGCGGCTCCGTGGCGTACCCGCGTACGGGTGACCGTCAAGGCCCCCGCCGCGGAAATCGCCGCCCGCGTCCCGGGCTTCGCGGGATCGGTCGAGCCGCTCGACGACGAGACCTGCGTCTTCTCCACCGGCGCCGACAACCCCGAGACGCTGGCGATCTGGCTCGGGATGCTCGGCGCCGACTTCACCGTCGAGAACGCCCCCGAACTCGTCGACCACCTCAGGTCGTTGGCCGACCGCTACGCCCGCGCCGCCGCCAACTGACCCGGGTGCGGCGGTACGCGGTTCCGATGCGTCACCGCCGCGCGGGCCCGCCGCGCATGCTCCGCCACATGGCGCCGGACATGCCACCGCGCAGGGGCGACACCTCGCCCCTGCGCGGCAGTTGCCCGCTCGTCAGCGGATCACCCGGGCGGGTCCTGGAGCCCGGCGATGCGGGAGCCGTCCAGCGGTACGCGGTACCAGACGTCGTTCGTCGAGCCGTCGCCCCAGTGCTGCGTGACCACGACCGAGGCGTAGCCCGCGCCGCTGCCCTCGTACCGCACGGTGCGGTCGGCCGGCACGTTCTGCGCGCGGAAGACCGGGTCGGCCTGGTTGGCCTCGGCCCACGCGTCGAGTTCCGCGTTCAGCTCCGGCGTCAGGAACTCGCCGCGCACCTCCTCGGGGTTCATCACCGGATTGGTGCCCAGGACCGCGGACTTGTACTGGTCCCAGAACGCCGTCACCCGCTGCACCACGTCCACCCGATGGGTCTGCCCGTCGGACGCCGGATGGGAGTGCGCGACCCCCGGGGGCGAACCGCTCGCGGCGAGGGCGGGGGCGGCCGCCGCGGCGCCGAGGAGCAGCCCCGAGGCCACCGCGATTGTGGCCGCCTTGCGCATTCTGTTGCTCATTTTTGTGCCTCCGGATCACATCGGACCTTTGGTCCCCCGTGCCTAAATGAGACGCAGAGCTCGGCCGTCGCGTTGGTAGTACATCCCGGTTTTGCCGTATCTATACATAACTCCTCCGCATGCCGAACCGGTGCATGATGGCCGGATGGACGATCACCTCCCCGCGCCCGACGCCACCGCGCACCCGCATCCCGAGGTACGGCGGGCACGGCCGGACGACCTGCCGCGGATCGTCGAACTGATGCGGGAGCACGCGGCATACGAGAAGGCGGCACCGCCGGCCCCCGATGTCGCCGACCGCCTGGGCCCGCTGCTCTTCGGCGCCGCGGAGCAGCCGCGTCTGCACTGCGTGGTGGCCCGGCTCGCCGACGGCGAGGTCATCGGCTACGCCACCTGCTCCGCGGAGGTGTCGACCTGGGACGCCCGCGAATACCTGCACATGGACTGCCTGTTCCTCCGCGACGGCACCCGCGGCCACGGCCTGGGACGGCAACTGTTCGACGCCGTCGTGGCCGTCGCGCGCGACCTGGGGCTGACCGAGGTCCAGTGGCAGACCCCGGTCTGGAACCAAGGCGCGGTCCGCTTCTACAACCGCCTCGGCGGCGGGGCCAAGGAGAAACTGCGCTACACCCTCACCGTGCCGCCGACCGGGTAGGTCGTCGAGCAGCCCATCGGCTGGATCTGGGGTGGTTCGTCTAGTGGTTCGTCTAGTGGTTAGTGGAGTGGTTCGTCGAGTGGGTCGGGGCGTTGGCACGGGGTTTCGGGCCGCGGGGGTGGTGCCGCAGGGCCCCGGCGTTCGGCAACTGCCGGGACCCTGCGGGCGTATCACGCCTCGGCGGGTGCCTCCGCGAGTGCTTCGGCCCGGGCGAGCTGGGTGATGAGGTCGGTGCGCGCCCGGGCGACGCGCGAGCGGACCGTGCCGATCGGACAGTCGAGGATCCGCGCGGTCTCGGCGTACTCGAGGTCGAGCACCTGGGTGAGTACGAACGCCTCGCGCCGGGCCGGGTCCAGGGCCGCGACCAGGTCGGCGAGGGCTATGCCCTCCTCGAACCCGGGCAGGTTCGCGGGCTGGCGGCGCTCCATGAGGTCGGCCCAGTCCTCGGCGTCGATCGTGCGCGGGCGCGCGGACGCGGCCCGGTAGCGGTCGACGACGACGCGGCGGGCGATCGACAGCAGCCACGTGCGCGCCGACGACTGGCCCGCGAAGCCGGGCAGCGCCTTGAGCGCACGCAGGTACGTCTCCTGGGTGAGGTCGTCCGCGCTCTGCGGGTCGCTGAGGTACGCGAGGAAGCGCCACAGGTCCCGGTGGGTCGCCCGGACGAAGTCCTCGACGGCGCCGGGCGTACCGGCACCGGCGGCCAGCGCGGTCGAGGTCACCGCGTCGTCGTCCATGCGGTACCCCCTAGGTGGTGAACAGGCTTCCGGTTCGGCGACGATGGCCGCATGGAGTGCAGAGACTGGCAGGAGGTGCTGTCCGCCGTCATGGACGGCGAGGCGGCGGCCGCGGAGGCACGCGCCGCGCGGGAACACGCCGACGGGTGTCCGGAGTGTTCGCGGTGGTCGGCCGGGGCGGCGGCACTCGGCGCACGGGTGGCCGACGGGGTCGGACGAAGGGGCGGAGCCGGAGTCGGACCGGGGGCGGCGCCTGGGGTCGAGCCCGGGGCCGATGCGGTCGAACGTGTGCTGAAGGCCCTGCGCGAGGGCGGGGCGTAGGCGGTTCGCGAGTTGGCGCGGGCGTACGTCTGGGCGTACGAGCGGGAGCGTTCGTCGGAAGGTCCGGCGCCGGGTTGGCGGGCGTACGCGCACAGGCGTACGTGGCGGACCTGAGGATTCGTCACAAGTCTGGGTCCTCACGGGCAAGCGGAAACGGGGACCGGCCCATGCGGGCGGATCCCGTCGCCGAAGCGGTCTCGGTCAGGCGAAGACCGTGAGGGGTGGGCCACGGCGGCTGAGTGGCCGGAGGTGTCGGCGCGCCGTTGCGAAGGCGGGGCGCGGTCGGACGAACGGCACCTGCGGGAACGCCGGTTCCCCCCAGCGCAGCCAGGCCCGGAGCAGCGCGCCGAGACAGCGCGTTCGCGACGCGAGCAGGCGCAGCAGGTCGAACAGCGCCTTGTCGCCGCGCCACAGCCACAGTGCGCTGCCCAGCCCCGCGGCGAGGTGCGCGAGCAGCATGCCCACGCCGCCGTGGGTGGGCAGGATCGACGCGGCGTGCGACCCGTGTGCGGCGGCCGCCGCACCCATGTCGTGCGCGGCCCCGGACCCCGGGCCGAATCCGCCCGCCGTCCCGAAGCCCGAACCGCCGAACGGACCCTGCCCGGGCGGCAGCGCCGCCAACGCGGGGTCCAGGCCCATCTGGTCGAGGAGCCGCGCCGCGGACCGGGTCGTCCCGGCCGGGGCGGGAGCGTCCTCGTTGCACAGCAGGAAGCGCAGCCACGCGGCCTCGGTCTGCTGCGCCGCCGAACCGGCGGCGGCAGCCGAACCGGTGGCAGAGCCGGAACCGGTCGTGGTCTGCTGCGCCCAGCCGAACAGGCTGTGCAGCACCGTCTGCGCACCGACGAGCGCCACGCCGATCGCGGGGAGGCCGCGCTCACGCCCGGCCGCCAGCCAGGTCAGCGCGGTCAGGACGGGCAGCGCGGCGGCCGGCGCCCACCAGGGCACCGGACTGTCCGACATGAAGACGTGCCCGGAGACCGCGAGGGTCACGCACACGGCCGCGAACAGCGCGGCGCGTACGGCTCGGAGGCGTGACCAGGCAGGCATCGTCCGCTCATGCTGCCACCTGGAGGGCCCCCGCGTGACGGCGGGGCGGCAACGTCGTTTTGCCCGCACACGGGAACTGTGCCGCACCACACACCGACTATCTGGTCGGACGTGGGTCCGGAGGAACACGAGGACACGGAGGACCGACGATGACAACCGCCGCCGACGACGGTGAACTGCGGGGCTGGGGCAGGGTCGCGGCCTTCGTCGCCGTCATGGTCCCGGTGTTCGTGTCCGCGTTCGTCATCGGACGCCTCACCGGACCGGAGGCCCCCGGGGCGGACGGCCCGCAGCGCCCGGCCACGGCACCCGCACAGAACTCCGGCGGAGGCGGCCAAGGTGACATGGGCGGCAACGCCGGCGAGGGCGGAGAGGAGAGCGGGCACAACCACGGACTGGCCCCGTTCGGAACGGCGTTCGCGCCGCCGGCGCCGGTCGTCGAGGTGCGGACGGACGTTCGGGGACGCTCTGCCGCAAGCGCGGCCGAGGGCGCGTATCGTGCGGCGTATGGCGACCGAGGCGAACGATCCGCCGGGTAATTCTCGCGGCGACGCGGCGGCGGAGGCCGGGGCTGCGGACGGTCGGCCCGACGCCCAGCCCGACACCGAGTCCGACTTCGCGTCCGACGCGGACGAGACGGAGGCGCGTCCCGTGCCGGTGTCGCTGATCGACCGCATCGGGCGGGAGCGGGCGCACGAGTTGATGGCCGAAGCGGTACGCCAGGCCGTGGCGCGGCAGCACGCCGCGGGGCTGCCGACCGCGCACGGGGACGGCAAGGGGGTGTACTTGCTGTATCCGGACGGCAGGAAGGTGTACCTCGACGAGGAGGCCAAGGAGAGGTGACGTGCGCCTTCGGCCCTGTGGCGCACCTGGCAGCCGGCCCCGACCGCCGTGTCCGCGCCGCCCGCTAGCGTCGGTGTTCGTGACCGAACGTATGGACGACGCGGCGCACGGACGAACCGGCGCCCGCACCGACGCCAGTCCCAATGCCCGCCCCGACTTCATCGGCGACTTCACCGGTGACTTCGAGACCCACGTCACCGTGGCGGCCGCCGGACCTGCCACCGACACCACCTTGCGCGAGTGGGCCGCCCTGCGCGGTGCGAAGTACACGCGGATCCTGCTGGACGCCGGCCGCACCCCCGACCAGCCCATGCTCACCCTGCGCGGCCACGGCACCCTCACCACCCAGCGCGCGGCCGCCGCCGCACACACCGCCGACCTGCGCCGCGCCGGGTTCGACGTCGTCCGCGTCAAGATCGAAGCCGCGCCGTGGAACGCCGAAGTCCCGCGTACGCCGGGCGAAGCACGGGCCCTCCCGCCCGACTGCTACTTCGAACACCACGTCAAGCTCGTGCTCGCCGATCGTGCCGACATTGCCCGGATTGCCGCGATCGGCGCACACCACGGCGCCCGCGTCTCCCGCAACGCCCGCCGCCCCCGCCCCGACATCGGCGGCCACGAGCGGTTCGTCACCCAGCGCTGCCACCGGGTCGGACGGCCCGAGGCGCGGAGCCGACTTCGCCTCCTGCTCCGCGCGCTCGCCGACGCGGGCTTCCAATCCGTCGAGATTGAGCAGGAGTTCGTCGTCCATGACGACAACCCGGCCGTCGACGCCGGATGGCTCGGCACGGACGTCGGCGGGACCCGATGACGCGCGCAATCGACGCACGTGCGTGGGCGCGCGCCCACCGCGCCGCCCTCGACCACGTCCTCGCGGTGGTCTCGACGGCTCCCTGGTCGGACGCCCTCGTCCTGCGCGGCAGCATGGCGATGGTCGCGTGGGCCGGCGACCGTGCGCGCCCGCCGCGGGACCTCGACTGGATCGTGCTGCCCCCGGCCGCGGTCCCCGTCGACCCGCTCCACCCCTACCCGTACGTCGACGGCGTCGACTCGGTGCAGGACTGGCCGGAGGCGAACGGGGGAGCGGCGGGGTACGAGTTGTACCGCGACGAGGGCGAGTTGCTGGACACCGGAGGCCGGCACCCGGTCGTGCCGCCCGAGGGCACCCACTGGGTCGAGGACCCGTACGACGACGAGCGCGATCCCAGCGGCGCGGTGCTGTCGTTGCTCGAGCGGCGGCCGTTGACCCCGTGCGGCGTACAGCTGGCTCCGAGCCGGTACACGGTCGACTCGACCTGGGAGTACGGGGAGTACGACTTCGGGCCGACCGGCGGCGGGGGCGTACGCGTCCGCTTCCCGTGGCGCGCCGCGGGCGGGCTCGAAGGGGAGGTGCAGCTCGACTTCGCCCTGGACGAGCCGATGCCCGAGGCGCCGGTGTTCGCGCTGGTGCCGCGCGCCGACGAACTGGGGCCGACGGTCGTCCGTACGGCGAGCCGCGAACTCTCCCTGGCGTGGAAGCTGTTGTGGCTGCACGCGGACTCCGCGGGCGACGACGGAGCGCGCGGCAAGGATCTCTTCGACGCGGTCCTGCTCGCCGAGTCGCCGCGCACCCGCCTCGCCCCGAAGCTGCTGCACCGGGTGTTCGCCCGAGCGGGGGCGCTCGACCTCGGCCACTTGACCGAACACGACGTGCGCAACTGGGTCGTCGACTGGCGCTCCTTCCGCATCGAGCACCCTGACGTACGCGGGGACGCCGACGCCTGGCGGGCCCGCCTGGCCAGGGCGATCGCCCCGGTGCTGGCCGTCGGGGAGGAAGGGACCTCGTAGCCCGGCGCGCCGCCGGGCCGGCCGGGACAGTGGGCGTACCGAGGGGTCGTCGTCACAGACTCGTCGCGGCCCCCGTCATCGAGGTATGGACGAGGACACCGACAACCCCGGAACCGAGCATCTGCGCGAGGTGTTCGCCCGTGCGTGGCTCACGACGGTGGTGAGCCGGGTCTGCACGGACATGCTCCGCGCGCGGGCCTTGGACCGCTGCCGCAGCTCCCGGGCGGACCGTTCCGACGCGGGCGGACTCGACGCGGCGACAGTCCGCGACCCCGAACTCGACGGGGACTTCGCGCCGGGCGACTCGTCCGCGAGCGCCGCCGAGGCGTCGGCGCTCGCCATCGCGGTACTCGTCGCGCTCGACCACCTGCGACCCGAGGAGCGCATGCCTTTCGTGCTGTACGACCTGATGGCCGTACGCGGCGAAGACATCACGCAGGCGCTCAACTGCCCTGTGGAGACCGCCCGGAGCCTCGCCGACCGCGCACGGGCGCGCATCCAGGGATAAACGAACATTCATTTGCAAACCGTCGACGGCCCGCCCCGGCAGCTCAGCCGACCCTCGCCTCGTACACCAGGATCTCCGTCCCCGTCCCGCCCCCCTCGCCGGCGTCGTCCGGCGCGGCGAACATCCGCAGCACGCCGCCGGCCGCCTCCAGGTGCACCGGATTACGCGTCGCCACGTGCCCCGCGGTGGACCGGAGTTGCACGGGCACCTCGTGCCGGATGTCGTTCGACCGCACGTCCAGCAGCGCGATCCCGCCCAGTTCCAGACTGGTGCCTGTCCCCGTCGGGTAGTTGGTGACGCCCGTGCACAGCATCATCCGCCGCGAGGCGTACGCGCAGTCCTGGTAGTCGATGAAGTGGCTGTGGTTGACGGTGTGCGAGAGTTCCCTGCCGCGGCTGTTCCAGGAGTAGAACTCCCTTGAACCCCAGGTGACTCCGTACACGCGCCCGGTGCCCGGCTCCGTCACGACGCCGCCCACGTGGTCGGCGACCCGGAACTCCTCGTGCACGGCAAGTGTCCGCAGATCGACGCGGTAGACGATCGCGTGGCTGTACGGCCGGTACTCCGCCACCGGCACCCACAGCGACTTGCCGTCGGTGTCTATGCCGCCAGGGTGGTACATGTGGCCCTCGCCGAGCACGATGTCGCGCAGCAGGTTGCCCCTGAGGTCCATGACGAAGACGTGTCCGCGCCCGCGTCCCGGCGAACGGTCGTACCCGTCCACCGGCGCCGGGTACCGCACCGGCGCCTCGAGCACCTCCACGCTGGACATGAACAACTTGTCGCCCACCCGCGCGAACCCCTGCGGGTGGTACGTGTCGAAGCCGAGCCGGATCCGCTCGGCGAGCGTCCAGGGCGTCGACCGGGTCACCTTCGACACCGCCTGCTCCAGCGCCGCGTCCCCGCCCGGCTTGGACCGGACCGTCTCCGTACTCGCACTCGCGCTCGCGGTGACCGCCAAGGCCATCACCACCGCACTCCCCGCCAGGACACCGCGCATTCGGTCGAATCGCATCGGGAGCTTCCTCTCGGCCCGCTCGGAGGATCGTCGCCCCCATACCTAGGCGCTCCCGGTGTCCATCCCATGACCACCACCCCCCACCCCGATGGCGCCCCCGCCAACATCCCCCGCACGTCACAGAACAGCCCCGCCCGCCGACCTCACGCGCCCGACTCGCCGTCACCCACGCACGAACCCCCGGTGGCGTGAGGAAATGGCGCGCACCGACTACTACGACGACCCGAGCGCCCCCGAGCCGAATGCGCTGGTTGTGGCGGCTCCCGATGCACCCCACGCAACGCATGCGCATCGAGCCCTTCACTGCGCGCAGGGGTACGCCCTACCTCGGTTGAGCCACGCGCACAGGAGCTGAGCCGAACTCGGAGGGGAGCTCTACGTAGTCCGGGGCGGAGGCGGGGACGACGGGAGCGGGGCGCCGCACTTGATGCTCTCGCGTACGACGTCGTGGAGGTCCTTCGAGGGGGAGTTCGGGGCGTCGTCGACGGCGGTGAGCACCATCGGGAACCGCTGACTCGTCTGATACGGGAACGGGTGGTCGATGAGGATGATCTGTACGGACTTGGTGTGCCGGGTGCCGGTCGAGTCCATGTCCTTGATCGCGACGTCGTAGGCCAGCAAGTACGCGCGCTTGCCGTCGACGGTGATGGCTTCGTCCCTGCCTTCGCGGATCACCGTGTGTTTGGCTTCGGCGGCTTCGAACTCGTCCATCACGTCGGCGATGGCGTCCTCGAATCTGTCGGAGCGCGCCGAATACACCGCGACCTGGCCGAGGCTGCAGCCGAGCAACTGCCGTCGATCCGCACAGTCGTAGTCGTCCTTGACCTGGTGCGCGGGCTGGCCGAGCGACGGGGTCTTCCAGTCCTTGAGACGTGGCACGCTGACGCCGGTCTGCGGGTCGACGAGTGCGCCGTCCGTCGCCAGACCGCCGCCGGCTGTGGGGGTGTCGCTGTTCGTGTTGGTGCCCTTGTTGTTGGCGGAGTTGTCGTTGTCCTTGCCGAGTACGACGACCAGGGATATGACCAGCGATACGACGAGAACGGCTGCGAGCACGGCGGCGCCGATGATCCAGGTGCGGCGGCGCTTCTCGTTGCGGTGGGGGCCGTTCGGAGCGCCCGAGTTCGGCGCGTACGGCGGCAGCGCCGGCGTCACGGACGGAATCACCGGCGGCTCTGTCGGGGGTCCCGGCGGCGGTCCCGGCGGCGTCCCCATCGTCGGCTCCGACGGCGGCGGTGTCGGTGGCAGTGCGGGTGGCATCCCGGCCAACAGGCGCGGGGTCGGGAGCACGGGCGGGGCCGGGACGGCGGGCATGCCCCGCAGTTCGGCGAGTGCGCCGGCCACGGTCGGGCGGTCCTCGGCCTTCTTCGCGAGCAGTGCGGTGATCAGCCGGGCCAACCCCGGATCGGCGCGTTGCGGTGGTGCCGGTTCCTGCAACAGCACGGCGGTCACGGTGGCCACGGGGGTCGACCGGCGGAACGGCGAAGTCCCTTCCACCGCTTGGTAGAGCGTCACACCGAGCGAGAACAGGTCGCTCGCACCGTCGTCCTTGAGGCTGTTGAGCCGTTCCGGCGCCATGTACTCGACCGACCCGATGATGCTGCCGGTCGAGGTGATCTTGGTGTCGGCCTCGTGTACGGCGATCCCGAAGTCGGTGAGCAGTACTTGGCCGTCCCCGGTCAGCATCACGTTGCCCGGTTTCAGGTCGCGGTGCACGACTCCGGCGGAGTGCGCGGCTTCCAATGCCTGCAACAGCGCGACGGCGATCTCGGCCACCCGCGGGGCGGGCAGCGGGCCTTGCGATGCGATCAGATCGGCGAGCGAATGCCCCGTGACCAGGCGCATCACGATCCAGGGGACGCCGTCCTCGACCACCACGTCGTGCACCGCGACGATGTGCGGATGGTCGCGCAGCCTTGCCGCGTTGCGTGCTTCGCGTGCGGCGCGGGCCACGCGTTCCATGCGGTCCGTGTCGGATTCCGACTGCTGCGGAAGCCAGACCTCCTTGATCGCCACCTCGACGCCGAGGGCTGTGTCGTACGCCCGCCACACGCGCCCGTAGCCGCCTGAGCCGAGCTGGCCGACGAGCCGGTAGCGCCCGCCGATGACCTGTTCCGGACCTACATGTGCTGACAAGACCCACTGCCCCCGTCGCAGTTCGTCGCCCAGGCAGCGCCCGGTACCGGCCGAAGCCAAAGCGTACGGACAGGCCTGGCGGGGTTCAATGAGCCACAGCGGTGCGGCACGGGCGCCGTCGGGTTCCGCGGGGAGCACCGGACGGCTTCCGCTTCGGGGCGGGCGGCGGCGGAGTAAACGAAGGTTCGTTTACTCAGAGTGCCAGCGTGTAAATGAAGGTTCGTTTACTCAAGAGGCCTGAAGTAAACGAAGGTTCGTTTACCCAGGGCGCGAGGGTAAACGAACCTTCGTTTACTAGCCGGGCGTTGGCGACTACTCGTCCGCGCCCGGGAGGTGCGGTTCTTCGCCGGCCAGCGATTCGGCGAGCAGGTCGTCGTCGGTGGCGCCACGACGCCAGTAGCCGGTGAAGGTCACGGCCTTGCGGTCGATGCCGCGGTCGCGGACCAGGTTGCGGCGCACCGTACGGACCATGCCGGCCTCGCCCGCGATCCAGGCGTACACCACACCGTCCGGGAGTTCCGCACCCTCGACCGCCGCCGCCAGCGCGTCCGGGGCGCCGTCGCGGACGAGCCACCGCACGTCCACCTGGGCGGCGCTGGGGAGTTCGCGCTTGTCGCCCTCGTCGGCGACGGACAGCCAGACGCGCGCCGGCAGGTCCGCGGGCAACCAGCGCAGAATGCCCTCGACCGCCGGAAGCGCCGTCTCGTCGGCGGCGATCAGCACCCACTCCGAGCCGTCCGGCGGGATGAAGTCCGCTCCGCCGTTGTCGACCGCGGACGGGCCGATCACGATGACGCGGTCGCCGGGCTGCGCGCGGCGCGCCCAGCGCGACGCGGGGCCGGTGTCCCCGTGCAGCGCGAAGTCGATGTCCATCTCGTCGGGGTCGCGGCGGGCGTCCCGCACGGTGTAAGTGCGCATGACGGCCCGCTCGTTCGCCTCCAGGGCCACCCAGGCGCCGAACCAGTCCTCGCCCGCTTCGACGGGCACGACCGGCGCGTCCTGCCCCTCGTGCGCGAGGAAGAGCTTGAGCCGCTGGTCACGGCCGTCGCTGACGAAGGCCTTCAGGTCCTCGCCGCCGAAGGTGACGCGGACCATGCCGGGACCGACCTGCTCGACACGCAGCACGTGCAGGTCGAAAAAGCGGAACGGGATCTCGGGGTTGCCCATCGCGTGACTCCGATCGTGGTACGGGTTCCCGGCCGCCGGCGGCGGCGGTCGGTGTGCGTGGCGTACGGTCCGGGCGCGTGGCGCCGCCGGGGTTGCCCGGCGGACCCACGCACCCGGCGGAGGTCACGCGAGCTTGCGCGACTTCTGGACGGCGGCGGCGAGTTCCTCGATCAGAGGGGCGACCCCCGCGTACGTGAAGCGCGGTTCGCTCGCCCACGGGATGACCTGGCCGGCCTTGACGGCGGGCAGTTCGTTCCAGGTCGGCTTGTTGGTGAGGTCCTTGGGCTGGAGGGCCACCGAGCGGTTGTCCATCATGATCACGTCGGCCTGGTAGGTGCCGGCGTTCTCCCAGCTGAGGACCTCGTAGTAGCCGTCCGCGTCGAGGTTCTTCGGCAGTACGAACTCGACGCCGAGCTCCTTGAAGTAGCGCAGGTCGGCGGAGGGGTCCGGGGTCGACACGTAGAACTGCTCGGCGGCCGCGGACGCCGCCATGACCTTGAGTCCGCCCGCCGTCTTCGCCGCCTGGCGCAGGGTCTCGGACGCCGTCTCGAAGCGCTTCTTGGCGTCGACGGCCTTCGGGGCGTTGAGGTCGGCGCCGAGGGACGCGGCCAGTTCGGCGTTGCGCGCGAGCGGCTCGGTCAGCGAGACCTTGGCCACCCGGATGCCCACGCTGGGGGCGAGCGGGAGGATCTTGTCCGCGCTGTCGTCCGGCACGTACCAAAGGGTGTTGGCGTCGTAGACGGCGGAGACGAGGAGTTCGGGCTGGAGGGCCGCGTACTTCTCGACGGAGAACTGGCCCCACTCCTCGCCGAGGATCGTGAGCTTGCTGATGTCCATGTCGCCGGCCTGCACATTGGGCTTGCCGTCGGTGCCCTTGGTCGGGCCGAACACGCCTATGCACTCGATGCCGTAGTCGTACAGCGCGGCGGCGCTGCCCACGAAGGCGACGATCTTCTTCGGACGCTTCTTCGCGGAGACGTCCTGGCCGCGGTCGTCCCGGAAGCTCCACGCCCCGTCCGCGGAACCTCCGTTCGGTGCTGTCGTACCGCCGGTGTTCCCGGTGTTCCCCGCGCCGTCCTTCTTGTCGTCACCGCACGCGGTGGCGAGCGCTCCGAGGCCGAGGGCGGCGCCCGCGGCGAGGATTCTGCGCCGGGTCGGGGAGACGGCGGGAACGTGCGGCATGGACCTGCTCCTTGCGCTGGACGTGCGGTGTGCGGTGGTACGGGGACCGGCAGGCGGACGCACACCACCGCGAGAACGCGGCCGTGGCGGGTACCTACCGGCGGGTCAGGAGGCTTAGGTTAACCTAACCTTCGTTTCTGTCCAGGCCGGGTTGTGGGGGACACCCGGCAGGCGCGCGATCGGAGCACGTGAGTGGGACCCGCGCAGTCCAGTAGCCCGCCGGCGCCCGGACGGGCCGCATCGGCATTGCCCGAAGAGGGCGCCGGGGCAAGCCCGTTGGCCGGTCGCGGGACCGTCGCGGACGACAAGCGGGACGCCGGACGTGCGACCAGCAAAGACCCCGCGCGCAAAGCCACAGGCGACGCCGCGGCAGCCAGCGCGGACACGGCCCGCCCGCCCACGCAGGCTCTCGGCGCCGCCACCGCCCCACCCCGCCGCCACGTACCGACAGCCGTCGGCATGGCGATCTCGTTCGCCATCCTCCTCGCCGCCGTCGTTCTCAGCCTGGCCCTGGGTTCGCGCCACCTGAGTCCGGGTCAGGTCTGGAACGGCCTTTTCGACGCGGACTCCACCGGATACGCGGTCGTGCACGACATGCGCCTGCCGCGCACCGTCCTGGGCCTGCTCGTCGGCCTCGCGCTGGGGGTTGCCGGCGCGGTCATGCAGGCCGTGACCCGCAACCCGCTCGCCGACCCGGGCCTTCTGGGCATAAATGCGGGGGCATCCGCCGCTGTCGTCACCGCAATTGCGATGCTCGGCGTGTCGACTTTCTCCGGGTATGTGTGGTTTGCCTTCGCGGGCGCCGCCGTCGTCTCGGTCCTCGTGTACGCCGTCAGCGGCGGCCGCGGCGCCACACCCGCCCGACTCGCCCTGGCCGGCACCGCACTCAACGCGGCGCTGTACTCGTACGTCCAGGCCGTCATGCTCATCGACAGCTCGGCCCTCGACGACCTGCGCTTCTGGACGATCGGCTCGCTCGCGAGCGCCGAAATGGGCACCGCCGCCAAGGTCGGCCCCTTCATCGCCGTGGGCCTCCTGCTCGCCCTCGCCCTCGCCCGCCCGCTGAACGCCCTCGCGCTCGGCGACGAAGCCGCCCGCGGACTCGGCGGCAACCCGGCCCGCGCCCGCGCCGGAGCCATGCTCACCGTCACGCTGCTGTGCGGCGCGGCAACTGCAGCCTGCGGACCGCTCGTCTTCGTCGGCCTGATCATGCCGCACGCGGTACGTGTCTTCACCGGCCCCGACCTGCGCCTGCTGATCCCGTACTGCGCGGTTCTGACCCCCGCGCTGCTGCTCCTCGCCGACGTCGTCGGACGCCTCGTCGCCCGCCCCGCCGAGGTGCAGGTCGGCACGGTCACCTCCGTGGTCGGCGGCGTGTGCTTCCTCATCCTGCTGCGCCGCGCGCAGGTGGTGCGGGCATGAGCGGCCAAGCGACCGAGCCCAGGTCGACCGCGCCCAGGTCGACCGCGCCCACGTCGCCCCAGTCCAAGTCGACCGCGCCCAAGTCGCCCGAGCCCAACGTGACCGAGCCCAAGTTCACCGCGCCCAAGTCGTCCTCCGACCGCGCCCTGCGCGTCGGACCGATGTCCGTGCGGTACCGCCCCCGCGCGATGGCCGCCGGCGCCCTCTGCTGCGCCGCCGCGCTCGCTCTCGCCGTCCTGTGCATCGGCAGCGGCGACTACCCGATGGGCTTCGGCCGCGTCGTCGACGCCCTGCTCGGCCACGGCAGTACCGCCGACGAGTTCATCGTCCGCGAACTCCGGCTGCCGCGCGTCGGCGTGGCCCTGCTCGTCGGAGCCGCACTCGGCCTCTCCGGCGCGGTCTTCCAGGCCGTCGTACGCAACCCCCTCGGCAGCCCCGACCTCCTCGGCTTCACCGCCGGCTCGGGCACCGGCGCGCTGTTCTCCGTCGTCGTGCTCGGCGGCGGCGCCGGGGCGGTGGCGTTCGGCGCCGCCGCCGGCGGGCTGACCGCCGGCGTGCTCGTGTACGTCCTGGCTTGGCGGCGCGGCGTACACGGCTTCCGGCTCATCCTCACCGGCATCGGCGTCACGGCGATCCTGACCGGCGTCAACGGCTATCTGCTCACGCGCGCCAAGCTCGCCGAGGCGTCCCGCGCGCTGCTGTGGCAGACCGGCAGCCTGGACGGGCGCGACTGGACCGACGTCATGCCGCTCGCGGTCGCGATGGCGGTGCTGGTCCCGGCGATCCTGATCGGCTGCGGCCCCGCCCTGCGCATGCTGGAGATGGGCGACGACGCCGCGGCGGCGCTCGGCGTACGGGTGGAACGCGTACGCCTCACCCTGCTCTTCGGCGCGATCCTGCTGGTCTCGCTGGCCGCCGCGGCTGCCGGACCGGTGTCGTTCGTCGCGCTGACGGCCCCTCAGTTGGCCCGCCGCCTCACGGCCGCGCCGGGGCCCAATTTGTTGCCCTCACTGTGCACGGGCGCCGTGCTGCTGGTCGGCTCGGACTGGATCGCACAGCGGGTGTTCGCCGACGACCCGCTGCCGGTCGGCGTGGTGACCGGCCTGCTCGGCGGCGGCTATCTCGTGGTGATGCTCGCGGCCCAGCGCCGCGCGGGAAGGATCTGACGGACAGTGAAGACCACAGGAACGACCGGCACTCCGGGCACCACCGCGGACCCGGCGGCCCCGGACGCGGCCACCGGCGCGGCCACCGACGCAGTGGCCGACAAGACCGCCGACAAGACAGCCGACAACGCGGCGGGCGGCACCGCCTCGACCCGCCTGCACGGCGACGCAATGACCCTCGGGTACGACAAGCGCGTCATCACCCGGGACCTCACCGTCGCGATACCCGACCGGTCGTTCACCGTGATCGTCGGACCCAACGCGTGCGGCAAGTCGACGCTCCTGCGCGCGCTGGCCCGCATGGTCAAGCCGACCTCGGGCCAGGTGCTGCTCGACGGCCGGGACATCTCGTCGATGCCCGCCAAGCAGGTCGCCCGCACCCTCGGCCTGCTGCCGCAGAGTTCGATCGCGCCGGACGGCATCACCGTCGCCGACCTCGTCGCCCGCGGCCGCTACCCGCACCAGAAGCTGCTGCGGCAGTGGTCGCCGGAGGACGAGCGCGTCGTCGACGCGTCGATGCGGGCCACCGGCGTGTTCGAACTCGCGGACCGCCCGGTGGACGAACTCTCCGGCGGGCAGCGGCAGCGCGTGTGGATCGCGATGGCGCTCGCCCAGGAGACGCCGCTGCTGCTGCTCGACGAGCCCACCACGTTCCTCGACATCGCGTACCAGATCGAGGTGCTCGACCTGTGCGCCCGGCTGCACCGCGAGGAGGAGCGCACGCTCGTCGCGGTCCTGCACGACCTCAACCAGGCGACGCGGTACGCGACCCACCTCATCGCCATGCGCGAGGGCCGCGTCGTCGCCGAGGGCAGGCCCGGCGACATCGTGACCGCCGAACTGGTCGAGGAGGTCTTCCACGTGCCGTGCCGCATCATCGACGACCCGGAGACCGGGACCCCGCTGGTGATCCCGGCCGCCCCAGGCACCCCGCTGAGCATCCGCTGACACCGGCCACCGACACCGACACCGACACCGACACCGACTACCGACACCGACACCGACACCGACACCGACACCGACTACCGACACCGACACCGACCACCGACACGGACTGCCGCCTACCTACGACAAGCCCGCCCCCAGCGCCACGAACCCGCAGATGAGGACGAAAAGGATCGCCAACAGCGGTGCCGCGAACCGCAGGTACTGGTTGTAGCCGACCTTCGCGAGCGACACGCCGCCCATGATGACGGCCGTCGTCGGGACCCAGAGGTTCATCCACCCCGACGCGGACTGCCACGCCGTGACCACCAGCGCGCGCGGCACGTCCGCGAAGTCGGCGAGCGGGGCGAGGATCGGCATCGCGAGCGTGGCGTGCCCCGAGGTGGACGGGATCAGGAACGCCAGCGGCAGGTTCACCACGAAGATCAGGATCCCGAACACCGCCGACGACGTCCCCGACACCGCGCCCTCCATGGAGTGCAGCACGGTGTCGGTGACCTTGGCGTTGTTCATGATCACCGTGACGCCACGGGCCAGCATGATGATCAGCGCGGGGGACACGAAGTCGCCCGCACCCTGGATGAGCGTCGCGCTCAGCTTCTTCTCGCCGAGCCCCGCCAGCAGTCCGACCAGCACCGCGGCCACGATGAACAGCGCCGCCAACTGGGCGAAGGACCAGCCCAGTTCCCAGCCGTACGGGGTGGCGTCCGCGTCGCCGGTCAGCACCTGCGCCCACGGGATGATCGAGAAGATCATGAACGCGAACGTCACCGTCACCGCGACCAGCACGATCTTGTGCGTACGGGTGAGCGGTTCCGGCTCGGCGCCCGCCGACGAGTGCGCCTGCTCGCGGTCGCCCGGCAGGAAGCCGACGATCGAGCGGGACGGGTCGGCCTTGACGCGCGAGGCGTAGCGCACGACGTACGCGATGGTCACCGCGGTCAGCACGACCAGCATGAGCAGCCGCAGCACGATGCCGTCGCCGAGCGAGATCCCGGCCGCGGACGAGGCCACGCCGGTGGCGAACGGGTTGACCGTCGAGCACAGTACGCCGACCCCCGCGCCGAGGATGATGGTGCCGGTGGCCACCATGCGGTCGTACCCGAGTGCCAGCATGAGCGGCACGATCAGGCCGTAGAAGCCGAGCGTCTCCTCGGCGAACCCCTCGACCGACCCGAGCAGCGAGAACACCGCCATGATGGCGATGATCAGCACCGCACCCCGGGTCCGGAGGCGGTGGGCGAGGCGCGCGATGCCCCGGTCCAGCGCGCCGGTGGCGAACACCACCGTGATGAACGCGCCGATGGCGAGGACGAAGAGGAACACCGCCGCGCTGCCGTACAGATCGCCGGAATTGTCCGGACCGACCTGGCCCGTGTCGCCGTCCTGGATGCCGTAGAGGCCGTTGACGGGGGACAGGAACAGGTCGTTGAGCCGCTGGACGAAGTCCTGGGGCGACGAGATCTCGCGGAAACTGCCCTGTACGGGCTTGCCGTCGGCGTCCCGTTCGTATTGCCCGGACGGGATGAGGAAGGCCAGCGCCCACACCGCGATCGTCACGATCGCGAGCACGGTCAGCGCGCTCGGGAAGCGGAATCCGCGGGATTCGGGCGGCTGCTGCTCGGTGTCCGTTGTCGATTCGGCACTGCTGCTCATGCACGCAGCATCGGGACCCGGACCCACCACCAGGTGCTCGACACCCCGCTGTTCACCCGGATGGCCCGCGCGGCGAGCGGCGTCCGGAACGGCGGCCGCCCCGCGTCAGGCGGCTTGCGCGCGCTCCCGCAGCAGGTCGGTCACGGCGTCGACGTACGCGCGCATCCGGGCGTTCTCGGCGGCGGTGCGCCAGACCAGCGCGTGCCGCAGGTTGGGTACGCCGTGGAGGGGGACGTACGCGATGTCGGGCCGCGCGTAGTACTGCACGAGCTGGTGGTCGCCGATCGCGACGCACTTGCCCGCCGACACGAGCGCCAGGATCTCCTGGTACGTCGAACACACCTGCTCGGTGCGCCCGATCGGTTTCCCGGTCGGCGTGACCTGCGGCAGGTACTGGTCCAGCCAGTGCTGCGGCACGCGATCGCTCACGGCCGGGAACGTCTGGCCCTCCAGGTCCTCCGGGGTCAGCGACGCCCGTGCGGCGAGCGGACTGGTGGCTGCCGTGGCCAGGTAGATCGGGGCGTCGAGCAGGGTCGGGCCGACAGTGATGTCCGGCTCGTGGAGCGGGACGAGCGTCACGAGCATGTCGAGCGTGCCGTCGCGCAGCGGGTGGACGTACTCGTCGAGTTGCACCTCGGCGACCTCCACCGCGCAATCGGGGTGGCGCTCGCGGAACAGCGCGGCGCCCTGGTGCGCTCGGATCCCGGACATGATGCCGAGGAACCCGACGCGCAGCGTGCCCTCGATTCCGCGCGCGGCGCTCGTGGCCCGCTGCACGGCGGCCTGGAGTGCGTCGTAGTGCGGGCGCATGTCGTCGTAGAGCCGGCTGCCGAGCGGCGTCAGCACGACGCGGCGGCTGGTGCGTTCGAACAGCGGGCCGCCGAGGCGCCGTTCGATCTTCTTGAGGGTCTGGCTCACCATCGCGCCCGACAGGTGCAGGCGTTCGGCGGTACGGCCGAAGTGCAGTTCCTCGGCCAGCGTCAGGAAAATCTCCATCTCGTGGCGTTCCATGCCCGACCCCACTTCCCCGAGATCATTCACCGTCGATGAACGATCAGCGCCGCCCCCACCCGCCGCCGACCGCGAACCTTCGCCGTCGGCGTGCACGCCACCCTAACCCGATGATCACCGGTGATGAACGTTCGCCCCGCCCCGGCCCTGCCCCGGCACCGCCCCGGGGGTCGGAGCCGGCCCGGTGGCCCGGCCGGTCACCCCGGCGGCGGGCGGTGCGGTCAGCCCGTCTGGGACTTGACGTGGTCGACGACCTTCCGGAAGTCCTCGGTCGGTGAGAACTCCACGAACTCGGAGTCCTCCAGCGCTTCCGGGACGTGTCCGGGGCCCCAGTAGTACGCCTGTCCCGCCTCGTAGACGTCGTCACCCGACGGGGTGTGCATCTTCAGCCGCCCTTTGATCAGGTAGCCCCAGTGCGGACATTGGCACGCGTCGCCGGGAAGCCCCTGCATCGCCGGGCCCATGTCGGCGCCCTTCGGCAGTCGGACGAATCCGACCGAGAGGTCGCCGCCGATTGGTTGCGTACGTACTTCCACACCGTTGCCCTCGATCACCACGGGGACGTCGTCGCGAGTCGCGGCCGTCATGGCACTCATCCTCCTCCGCCCCCGTCAACACCCCGTGTCTTCAGCCTGACACCGGCGGGGCGCTCCGGCACACGGGGGCGGACACGGCAGCGGCCCGGCCCCCTGTCGGGGGCCGGGCCGGGCCGGGTTGTCGGGCGGTTGCCCGGTGCCTGTGGTCAGGCGGCCGCCGCGCTGCCGGCGATCAGCCGCTGCGTGATCGTGGCGAGCCGGGTGCCCTGGTAGCGCGCGGCGTCGAGGATGTTGGCGCCGGGGGCGCCGGCCTCGGAGGCGTGCGCGGTGCCGTACGGGTTGCCGTTCGCGCTGAAGACCACCGGGTCCGTGTAGCCGACCGGGACGATCAGCGAGCCCCAGTGGTGCAGCGTGTTGTAGAGCGCGAGCAGCGTCGACTCGTTGCCGCCGTGCATGCTGCCCGCGCTCACGAAGCCGGTGGCGGGCTTGTCGGCGAAGACGCCCTGCGACCACAGCCCGCTGGTGGTGTCGATGAACTGCTTGAGCTGCGACGCGATGTTGCCGAAGCGCGTGGGCGAGCCGAACGCGTACCCGTCCGCCCACGCCAGGTCGTCCAAGGCCGCCACCTCTATATGGCTCGTCGCGTCGTGGTGCTCGCGCCAGGCGGGCACCGAGTCGACGACCGCGTCCGGGGCGAGCTCCGGTACGCGCCGCAGGCGGACCTCGGCACCGGCCTTCTCGGCGCCCTCCGCGACTGCCTCGGCGAGCTGGTGGACGTTGCCGGTCGACGAGTAGTAGACGACGGCGATCTTGGCGGTCATGACGGACCCCTCCTGAGGGCGGTGAAGCGGATTGCTATCCGGTTCGCGGTGGGTCCAGTTAAACGGATTGCTATCCGCTTCGCAAGGCCAAGTGGATAGCTATCCGATACGGTGGGAGGCATGGACAGAGCCCCGAGACCACTGCTGCCGATCGCCGGGGAGGCACCGCCCGAGCGGGCCGACGCCGCCCGCAACCGTCGTCGGATCCTCGACGCGGCGGCCCGGATCGTGGCCGAGAAGGGTACGGACGCGCTGACCATGAACGCCGTCGCGCACGCGAGCGGCATCGGAGTCGGCACGGTCTACCGCCGGTTCGGCGACGTCGCGCAGTTGCTGTCGGCGCTGCTCGACGTGCGGGAGCGGCGGTTCCAGGGGGAGTTCCTGGCCGGGCCGCCGCCGCTCGGACCCGGGGCGCCCGCGGCGGAGCGGCTGCGCACGTTCCTGCACGCGCTGGTCGACCGGACGACGGAGCAGCACGAAATTCTGCTGGCGGCGGAGGTCGCCGACCCGTGCGCGCACTACACGTCGCCGCCGCAGCGGGCGAGGCAGACACATGTGGCGATGCTGATCGCCGAACTGCGCCCGGGCGTGGACGCGGGCGCGCTCGCCGAGTTCGTGCTGGCGCCGGTCAGCCCCAGCATGCTGCACCACCTGATCACGGACCGGGGGATGAGCGTGGCGGCGATCAAGTCGACGATCGACGAGTCGCTGAGGCTCTACGGGTTCGTCTGACCCGTGGCGGACCCGCCCGCCGCCACCGCGATCGCCGTGACCGCGATCCCGTTCGCCACCGCCCAGCGCCCCGTGAAGCCGTCGACCGGCCGGTCCGCCACGAGGAGGCGGGCGGTGAACGTGCCGGCGTCGGGATCGAACGCCACGTCGGCCTCCTCGAAGCCCAGCCACCGCCGGGTGAGCGGGAACCAGGCCTTGTAGACCGCCTCCTTGGCGCTGAACAGCAGACGGTCCCAGGCGATTTCGGGGTGGGCCGCGGCGTACTCCGCGAGCCGCGCCCGCTCGACCTCCGACGTCACCGAGTGCAGCACGCCGCCGGAGGGCAGCGGCTCGGCCGGTTCCGCGTCGATCCCGACGGTGAGCACCTTCGCCCCGGACGCGACCGCCGCCGCCCGGTAGCCGGCGCAGTGCGTCATGCTCCCGACCACGCCCTCCGGCCAGCCCGGCGCGCCGCGCAGGCCAGGCAGCAGCGGGGCGGGCGCGAACCCGAGCCGGCCGAGCGCGAGGCGCGCGCACCGGCGTACGGTCGTGAACTCCCGGCGCCGCTTGTCCACCGCCCGTTCGATGTGCGCCTCTTCCTCGGGGAACAGCACCGTTCCCGGAGGGTCGTCGAAGCACTCCTCGGCCATCACGCCGTACGGCAGGACCGACGCCAACAGCGTGGGTGAGGGGGCGGGCGCCGGGTCGGGGGCGGAGTCAGGTGCGGGTGCGGGTGCGGACGTGGGCGCGGCGGAAGGAGTGGCGGAACCGCCGGTCGTCTCGGTCACGCGTTCGCCCCCTCTGCCGGCAGGATCCGCCGCGGTACGGGCCGCCGCAGCCCGTCGCGTCGTTCGCGAGGGTAGCCGAGCGACACTTCCTCGAAGCGCACGCCGTCGTACCAGGTGGTCCGCGGGATGTGCAGGTGCCCGTACACGACCGCCGCGGTCGGGAACCGGGTGTGCCAGTCGGCGGTGTGCACCGTGCCGCACCACTGCACGAACTCCGGGAACCACATGACGTCGGTGGGCGTGCGGACCGTCGGGAAGTGGTTGACGAGCACGTACGGCGCGGCCGGGTCCGCCGCCTCCGCGAGCCGCGCCTCGGTGTACGCCACCCGCGCCTCGCACCACGCCTGGCGGCTCGGATACGGGTCCGGGTGCAGCACGAACTCGTCGGTGCACACCACTCCGGCGCTGTACGCCGCGGCGAGCGCCTCCTCGCGCGTGGTCGTCCCTGGCGGCAGGAACGTGTAGTCGTACAACACGAACAACGGCGCGATGGTCACCGGCCCACCCGCACCGGTCCACACCGGGTACGGGTCCTCGGGTGTGTGCACGCCCAACTCCCGGCACAGTTCCACCAGATGCCGGTACCGCGCCTCGCCGCGCAGGGTGTCGGGGTCGGGGCCGGCCGCCCCCGCGGCGCCGTCGTCCGGTTCGGAGGACCAGAGTTCGTGGTTGCCGGGCGTCCACAGCACCTGCGCGAAGCGGTCGGTGAAGAGCCCGAGCGTCTTGGCGATGTCGTCGGGCCGCTCGGCCACGTCGCCCGCCACGATCAGCCAATCCCCGTCGTTGCGGGGGTGAATGCCCTCCACGATCGAGAAGTTCGCCGGGATGGCGGTGTGCACGTCGCTGACGGCGTACAGGGCGGGCGCGGCCTCGGGGCTGGTCTCGGGCCCGGTCTCGGGCGGAGTCTCGGACGCGGGAGTTGCGGTCATTCGGTGACGATATGCGCGCTCCCGGTGCGGGGGCGAGGGGGCCACGCCAACTGCGGTGGAAGTTAGGGGTTGCCACAGATAGACAACCTGGTTACCTTTACAGACAACCTGATTGTCTATTGACCGTGGGCCGCCGCGCCCGCACCCGAAAGGACCGCCTTGACCGAGGGCTTCTTCCACGACCACACCGCCGACACCGCGCCCGCCGCAGCCCGGCGCGCGATGGCGGGCACCGCCGCGAAGTTCGGCTACCTGCCCTCCGCGGTCGCGCGGCTCGCCGAATCCCCGGAAACGCTGGACGCGTTCCTGCGGATCAGCGCCACCTTCGAGAGCACGACGCTCGACAAGCTGTCGCGCGAGACGGTGATCTTCACCGTCGCCACCCGCAACGGCTGCGAGCTGTGCGTCGCGATGCACACCGGCGTGCTGACCGCCGTGGGGGCCGACCCGGCGGTCATCGGCGCGCTGCGCGACGAGACACCGCTGCCCGATCCGCGCCTGGACGCGGTACGCCGCTTCACCCTCCACGTGCTCGACACCGCCGGGGCCGTCGAGCCGGACCGCATGCGGGAGTTCCTCGGCCACGGCTTCACCACCCGCAACGCGCTGGAGGTCGTGCTCGGGATCGGCGCCTACACGCTGTCCACCCTCGCCAACCGCCTCATCGACGCGCCGGTGGACGAGCCGATGGCCCGCTTCGCCTGGCACCGGCAGCCGCAGCCGCAACCGGAGTCGGTCTGACCGCCGTCGCCGGACCGGCAGGCAGCGGTACGGCGACGGCATGACGCGGCGCGGCGGCGTACGAGGTGCCGAGCACCCGTACGCCGCCGCGCCGTCGATCACCACCGCACCACTGCGCTGCCGAACTCCCGGCGGCCGGTGCGCTGCCGCGCTACCGCGTCACTTGTCGAGCGCCGCCACGCCGGCCTGCGCGAACTGCTCGTCCAGGTCGCCGCTCGGCGCGCCCGCGACGCCGATGCCCGCGATCGGCGCGCCCTTCGACTGCACGGGGGCGCCGCCCGCGAGGAACAGCGTGCCGGGGATGTCCTTCAGGTTCGGGGTCTGCTGGAGGCGGCCGGCCAGGACCGAGGTCGGGGCGTTCCAGGACACCGCCGTGAAGGCCTTGAGCTCGGCCGACTCGTACGACTGCGGGCCGGCGCCGTCGCCGCGCAGCGTCACCACGGTGTTGCCGTTGCGGTCGACGACCGCGACGGTGACCCGCTGGTTCGCCTTCTTCGCGGCGTCGAGCGCGGCCTGCGCGGCGCGGGTCGCGGCGTCGACGGTCAGGTGCTCGGTGTTGAACGTGTCCTTGTTCTTCACCTCGCTCACCGCGGCCGGCGGCTTGGCCGCGGAGTTGTCCGCCTGGGACGGAGCGGCGGCGGCCACCGCACCGAACGCGCCGGCGCCCACCGCGACGAGGGCGGCGGAACCGGTCAGGACACGGGCGCGCACAGACAGCTTCTTCATGGTTCTTGACTCCGGGACTCGTACGGCGGGCGGCACGTTTTGCCGCGGTGAATCCATCGTCGGGTCGGATCCGGGCCGCGCGGGTCCCCGGAGTGGATGCCCCTGCGGGGCATGATGGAGGACACCCGTATCAACCGATCGGTCGATGGTGCCGGCCGGATCGCGGGTTACAAAGCAAGGATGGACGTGAAGCACCTGCGCCCCCGGCGCGACGACACCGACGCGGAGGTCCCCGGGGACGGCACCCCCGGCACCCCCGGCGACATCGGCACCGGTACCGAGACCGGCACCGACATCGACACCGACATCGGCACCGGTCCCGGCTGGATGGACGCCGCGATGTCGGTGTCCTTCGTCGTGCTGCTCGTGGGCGCGATGGCCCGGTTCCTGATCCGGCACCCGGGCGCGTCCGACACACCTGTGGTGGTCACCCTGACGGCCTTGGTCGCCCTCGCGTACGTGGTACGCCCCGGTGTCGGCGACGCGCCCGTCTCGCACTGGACCCGGCTGTGGCTGGCCGGCTTCACGTGCGCGTGGATCGTGCTCGTGGGCATCGCGCCGAGCTTCGCGTGGAGTGCGGTCCCGATCGTCTACACCGCGCTGCGGCTGCTGTCCGAGCGCGCCGCACTGGTGCTCATCGCGCTGCTCACCGTCCTCGTGGTCGTCGCCCAGGTGCGCATCAGCGGCGCCGACCCGCTCCTCATCCTCGGACCGCCCGCCGTCGCGGGCCTGGCCTCGGCCGTGTTCCTGCACATGCGGCGGCAGTCCGAACGCCGGCGGATCCTGATCGGCGACCTGATCCGCACCCGGGCGGGCCTCGCGGCGAGCGAACGCCGCGCCGGGACACTCGCCGAGCGCGAACGCCTGTCCATGGAGATCCACGACACCCTCGCCCAGGGGCTGTCGAGTCAGCGCATGCTCCTCCAGGCCGCGGACCGCGTCTGGGAGGCCGACCCGGCGGCCGCCCACCGGCACGTCGAGACCGCGTCCGCGATCGCCGAACGCAACCTCGCCGAGGCCCGCCGCTTCGTCCACGACCTGGCCCCGGCCGACCTCGCCGACGGCGGCGGGCTGGAAGCGGCCCTCCACGCCCTCGCCGAGCGCGAGTCGGCGGCGGGGGAGGCCGGCACGGCGTCCGACCACCGCGCGCTGCGCGTCCGCTGCACCGCCGACGGCCGGCCCGTCGCCCTCCCGGCGACCGTCGAGGCCGCACTCCTGCGCGTGGCCCAGGGCGCGGTGGCCAACATCCGCGAGCACGCCCGGGCGACCGACGCGACGCTGACGCTCAGCTACCTCGACGACCAGGTGGTGCTGGACGTCGCCGACAACGGGTGCGGCTTCGTCCCGGAGGCGGCCCGGCGTCCCGAGTCCGCCGGCGGCGACCGGGGCCACGGACTCAGCGCGATGCGCGCCCGTCTGCGGCAGCTCGGCGGGACACTGACGATCGAGTCGTCCCCCGGTGACGGCACGGTGGTCTCGGCGTCCGTCCCGCTCCCCGACTCCCGCCCCGAGCCCCACCGCGTTTCCCGTCCCGATTCCGGCCCCGTATCCGGTCCCATCCGTCCCAAGGAGTAGCCAGGCATGTCCGCGTCCCCCTCGCAGGATGTACGTGTTCTCCTCTGCGACGACCACACCGTCGTCCGTGCGGGCCTGCTCGCGCTGCTTGCGAGCGCGCCCGGCATCGAGGTCGTCGGCGAAGCGGCCACCGGCGAAGAGGCCCTGGCCGCCGCCGCGAAGCTGCGCCCCGACGTCGTGCTCATGGACCTGCACCTCGGCACCGGCATCGACGGCATCGAGACGACCCGCCGGATCGTCGCCGAAATCCCGGGCACGCGCGTGCTGGTGCTCACCACGTACGACACCGACGCCGACGTCACCAGGGCCGTCGAGGCCGGCGCGACCGGCTACCTCCTGAAGGCCGAGCGGCCCGACGAGCTCTTCGCGGCGATCCTGGCCGCCGCGCAGGGCCGCGCGGCGCTGTCGGCGCCGGTCGCCAACCGCGTCATGGAGCGCATGCGCAGTCCGCGCGCGTCCCTCACCGACCGCGAACTCGACATCCTCGGCCAGTTGGCCCGGGGCCTCGGCAACCGCGAGATCGCCCGGGCGCTGTTCATCAGCGAGGCGACCGTCAAGACACACCTCGTCCGCATCTACACCAAGCTCGGCGTCGACACCCGCGCCGGAGCGGTGGCGGTCGCCAAGGAGCAGCGCCTGCTCCAGTGACCCGGCAACCGACCCCGACCCCGACCGACGCGCGCAACTGACCGCCACAACTGACCGCCACAACGGACCCCCGCAACGGGTCCAAACCCCGACGACCACCCGCCCGGCCCGCGCTTCACCCGAATGCCCGCACAGGTCGGGCCGATTGCGTGGGATAGGTGTTAGGTGCGTCCGCGCAGCCCGGCGCGCAGTCAGGCATGTCGTCGGCACAGAAAGCTCCGTACGTTGAACGACGGTGACAGCACCGTCCGCCTCCTGGTGGACGGATCCGGGACGGTGACGGCCGTCGCCCCCGCACCCGCGACGCTCGGCGGGCACGACCTCGAACGCGTCCTGGGCCGGCCGCTCGCCACCCTCTTCGATGCCGCGGGCGCGCTGACGGTCGCCGCGATGACCGCGGAAGCCGACGGGCTGCGCGTCCCCCGGCTCGTCCTCGTGTCCGACGATGTGTCCGACGGCGCCGCCGACCACCACGTCTGGGCGGTCGCACACCCGTGCGGTACGTCGGACGGCGACGCGGCCACCGTCCTGGTCACCCTCGGCGAACTCGCCGCCGACGCGGACGCGGCAGCCGCAGTCGGCGGCGCCTCCGGAACCCCGGCCGCCCCGCCCCGCACGGACCACGCCGACGCCCTCGCCCGGCACGCCTCCGAGTCGCTGATCCGCACCTCGTCCCGCGACGAGGTGCTCGACCTCCTCCTGCGCACCTTCCCGCCGCTGCTGCGCGCCACCCAGTCCGCGGTCGCGCTCGGCGACGGTACGCGGCTGCACATGCACCGCGTACCCGAGCCCGCCCCGGGCGCCGTGGCGCCGCGCCTCGTCCCGCTCGACGCCGCGCACCCGGTCGCGGTGGCGGCCCGTACCGGCCAGGACCGGTTCCTGACGGTCGAACAGCACGAAGCGCTGCCCGGCGACGCGAAGCCGCTGGTCGCCGCACCGGGGACCCGCGCGTGGTGGACGCTCCCGCTCACCGACGGATCGGGCCGCGCGGTCGGCGCGTGGACGCTCGGCTTCCGCGATCCGCACCGGCCCGCCCCCGCGTCGCAGGCGGCGATCCGCGAGGTCACCCGGATGGCCGGACACGCCCTGGTGCGCACCGTCGAGGCGCAGCCCTACCTCGACTTCGTGGAGGCGTTCCGGGCCGGCACCTCCTTCGAACAACCCTCCGGCGTACCGGGCATCGAATCGGCGGTCCGGCACCGCCCCGCGCACGAGGCCGCCGACCTCGGCGGGGACTGGTACGACGTGTTCGCGCTGCGCGGCGGACTCGTCGTGCTGGCCGTGGGCGACGTCCAGGGCCACGGCCCGGAGGCGGCGCCGATGATGTCCCGCCTGCACACGCTGCTGCGGGCGTACGCCATCGACTACCGCGACCCCGGCATGGTGCTGACCCGCGTCAACGACTTCCTGGGGCGCTTCCCGACCCCGGTGCACGCGACGTGCCTGCTCGCGTACCTCGACACCGGGACCGGCGAAGTCGTGGCGGCGAGCGCGGGCCACCCGCCCCTGCTCGTCGCGACCTGCCACGGCGTCGAGGCGGTCGAACACCCGCGCGACACCCTCCCGTTGGGGGTGGCCGCCGACCAGCGCTTCATCTCCACCCGCCTCATGCTCCCGCCGGACGGCATCCTCGCGCTGTGCACCGACGGCCTGCTCGAAGGCCCCGAACTCGATCTCGACGACGGCATCGCGCGCCTCGCCCGTGACCTGGAGGCGCACCGCGCGGCGCCCCTCGACGACCTGGCCGCCACGATGTTCGCCCGCGCGGACGCCACCGGCCACCGCGACGACGCCACCCTCCTCCTGGCCCGCCGAGCCCCGAAGAGCTGAAGCCCGCTGCCCAGACGCCTTATGCCAGCGGCGCGAGGCACAGGACGTACTCCACCACTCCGCTCGGGCGCGAGGAGAAGAACGTCTCGGTGGTGGCCTCGGGGCATCCCGCGACCTCACCGGATCCCTCGATGCGGGCGAGCACCGTGAACACCGGAGACGCCTGCGGGACGCAGTCGGTGAACCGCATCTTCGGGGCGAGCGCCGACCCGGAGTTCGTGACGCAGTGGCCCGTACGCGCCTTCGCCATGTCGTCCTCGGACGTTCCGCCGGAGCGGGCCGCGACGGCCCAGAGGACGATTGCGGCCACCACGACGAGCGGCACCAGGAGCCCGAGAACGGCGGGCCGCCGGTGCACCGGGGCGCCGACGATCATCGGCGACCGCGGACTGCCCGGCACGGGTTCCTCCAGCGCGCGGATCTGCGTGTACGCGTCGAAGTTGCCGATCAGCACGTACGGGGCGATCACCAGCGAGAACGGGCTCCACCAACCGCCGACCAGCGTCCCGGACGTCATGTCGCGGTACTCGGACAGGCCGCAGGACCGGCAGAACGGGCCCTTCTCCTTCTGGAATTCCATCCATAGGACGAGCCCGCGGTGTCCCCGCAGGTTCACGTCCGCCGCCGGATAGGAGCCGCAGTTGGAGCAGGTGAACCGCACGCCCTCCGCGTAGTGCGGATCCACCTCCGGGGCCCGCCGGAACTCCGGCCCGAGCATGCCCGGCTTCGGCGCCGGCGGGTCGGACGGGATGTCGGTGGTGTCGGTGGTGTCGGCGTTGTCGGGCACGGGGACCTCGGGGTGTTCGCGCGGGACGGGCGGGCGCAAACACTAGTGCCGACAGCGGTGTTCATGAACAGGTATTCGACTCACACGCTGACGCGCTCGCGTTCGTCGGGGTCGGGGTCGGGGGAGCCGCCCCGGGTCTTGGCGCGGTCGGCGTGGCCGGGCCACCAGGCGGCGTGGCCGACAAGGGCGGTGACGGAGGGCACCAGGAACATCGACATCACGAACGCCGCGATGCAGATGCCGATCGAGACCGCGAAGCCCATCTGCGTCATCATCGCGATGCCCGCGAACATCAGCGACGCGAACGTCCCCGCGAGGATCACGCCGGCCGCGCCGATCGACGGGCCGGCGTGCTCGACGGCCAACGCGGCCGCCTCGCGCGGCTCGTGGCCCTCCTGGGCCTCCTCGCGCAGACGGGCGACCATCAGGATGTTGTAGTCGGTGCCGATCGCGACGACGAACATGTAGATCATGATCGGCAGCGAGAACATGACGCCCGCGTCGCCGAGGATGCCCTGGAAGACGTACACCGTCGCACCCAGGGTCGCGGCGAAGCCGAGGACCACCGCGATCATCAGGTACCACGGTGCGACGAGGCTGCGCAGCAGCAGGGCGAGGATCACGATGATCAGCGCGCCCGCCACCGGGAAGATCACCTTCATGTCGTGGTTGGTGGCGTCGCGGATGTCCGCGAACTGGGCCGTGCCACCGCTCACCAGCACCTCGGTGTTCGGCGGGGCCTGCGCCTTCGCCGTTTCGCGCAGCGGCGCGATCGCGTCCAACGCCTGGTTCGTGTACGGGCTTTCCGTCAGCACGACCTGCACCATCGCGGCGGTGCCGTCCGTGCTGTACGTCACGTACTCCGGCACCGCCGCCCCCGGGTTCACCGGCTTGAGCGCGCCCACGTCCTGGTCTGTCTCCAGCGAGCGGGCGAACGCCGCGACGCCGACCCTGTTCAGCGGGGCGCCGTCGGTCGAGGACACGAACACCTGGGTGGGGTTGAGGAGTCCGGCCGGGAAGCCCGTCTCCATGTCCTTCGCGGCCTTCGCCGACTCCGTGTTCCCGGGGAGCTGCCCGAGCTGGTCGTAGTCGGCCTTGAAGCCGAGCACCCCGCCCGCGAGCGCCAGCATGACCAGGAGCGACAGGGCCCCCGTCACCACCGGCTTGCGGCCCACCGCGGCGCCGAGGCGCTGGAAACCGTGGCCCTGCGGCTGACTGCTCCAACTCCTCGACGGCCAGAACACCTTCGGGCCGAGCAGCGACACGACCGCCGGCACCAGGGTCAGCGCCGCGATCGCCATCACGACGACCGCGATCGCCAGGCCCGGGCCCATCGACCGGTAGCCGCCGAAGGTCGCCAGGATCATCGCGCCGAACGCGACGACGACCGCACCGGCCGCGGAGGCGATGGCCTCGCCCACGCGTTCGACCGCGACCACCATCGCCTGCTTGGCGTCGTCGCCGACGCGCAGCCGCTCCCGGTACCGGAAGAGCAGGAAGATGATGTAGTCGGTGCCGATGCCGAACAGCACCACGATCAGGATCGTCATCAGCGACTGCTCGACGTGCAGGTCGAACGCCTTGCCGAACATCGCGATCACCGACGGCGCCACCGCCGCGACCACGCCGACCATCACGATCGGCATCAGGGCCGCGACCGGGCTGCGGAAGATCACCAGCAGCAGGATGAGGATCAGGACCACCGTGGCGACCCCGACGATCGCCTCGGCGCGCTTGAACGCGTGTTCGTTGTCGAGGGACATCGCCGGGCCGCCCGCGTAGCCGACCGCGAGGCCGGTTCCGGCGACGAGTGGCTTGGTCGCGTCGCGCAGGCGTTTGACCGCGTCGTTGACCGCGGTGTCCTGCGCGGTGCCCTTGATGGTCGCGGTGGCGACCGCGATCTGCTGATTGGGCGAGACCTGGGCCTGGCTGACCGAGGTGATGTCGCCGACCTGCGGGTCCGGCGTGCGTACGACCGTCCCGGCCGCCAGCCGCGTCATGATCTCCTGCGTCTTCACGACGTCGGCGGGGGTCAGCGGACCGCCGTCGGTGCGCTTCACGACGATCTGCGCGGTCTGGTCCTGGGATTGCGGGAACTGCCGGTCGGCCAGATCGGCGGCCTGGACGGACTCGTACTTGCCGGGGAGGAAGCTCGCGGTGTCCTGGTCGGTGATGTCCGACAGCTTCGGGGCGAAGGCGACCAGCGCGATCGCGGCGACGACCCACAGGCCGATGACCTTCCAGGGGTTGTGCACCACCAGGCGGCCGAGTCGTCCGAACATGCGTTGGCTCCCTCGTGCATGCGATGAGGTCCTTTTGCGACATTAAGTGGAGATTGTCGGGAGCGCGTCCGGAGAGGGCGGTGCGCTGAGCCGTGCGAGCGACGCAAAACCACAGGCCAGGCGGGGCCGCGACGGCGTACGGTGCCGGGGGCGTCGACGAGGGAGGACCGTGGCCGGGAACATGCGCGGGTCGTTCGGCGGCCTCATGCGCGGCCCGTTCGCCCGCCCGGCCTTCCGCCGCGTGTGGGCCGGGGAGAGCCTGTCCATGCTGGGCGACTACAGCTTCGAGGTCGCCTTCCTGTGGCTCGTCCTCGAACACACCGGCTCCACCACGCTCCTGGCCGCCGTCCTGGTCGCCCAGGCGGTGCCGCGCGGGCTGCTCATGCTGCTGGGCGGAGCGGTCACCGACCGGGTGTCCCCGCGCGCGGTGCTCATCGCGTGCCACCTCGTACGCGCGGGCGCGGTGGCGGCCCTCGCCGTCGCCTCCGCCGCCGATCAGGTGCACACCTGGCAGTTCTTCGCCCTCGGAGTCGTCGTCGGCGTCGCCGAGGCGTTCTCGGTGCCGGCGGGCGGCAGCATCCTGCCCCTGGTCGTGCCGCGCGACGACCTCGCCAAGGCCAATGCGTGGGTCGGCTTCGGCGAGCAGGGCGGCCGCCTCGCGGGACCGCTGCTCGGCGGCGTCCTGGTCACCACGCTCGGCACCACGGAGGCGGCCTGGTTCAACGCCGCGACGTTCCTCGTCGCGGCGGCGACACTGGCCCGGCTGCCGGTGGAACGGCGTCCGACGGGGGCGCAGGCCGCGTCGCCGGCGGTGTCGGAGCCGGAGTCGCGAGGAGAGACGCACGCCGAGCCGCGGCCGTCCGGCATCAGGGCGGCCCAGGCCGCGCTGCGCCGCGACATCGCGGAAGGCCTCGGGTACGCCCGCGGCAACCGCGAGGTACGCGCCGTCCTGCTCCTCATCGCCGCCGCCACGCTCGCGTACGCCGGGCTGTTCGCCGTCGGCCTGCCCGCACTCGCCGCGACCTACCCCGACGGCTCCCTGACCCTCGGCATCCTCATCTCGGCCTGGGGCCTCGGGCAGCTCCTGGGCTCGGTGTCCGCCGCCCTCACCGGCCTTCCCGCCCGCTGGGGCCTGCTGATCATCGGCATGACCCTCTGCGAGGGCGCGGCCTTCGCCGCCCTCGGCTTCGCCCCGACCGCATGGGGCGCGGCCGGGGTCCTCGTCGTGCTCGGGTTCGGCGTCGCCTACTCCAGCGACGTCGCGCTGCCCGCCTTCATCCAGTCCCGTACGCCCGTCGAATTCCTCGGCCGCGTCAACAGCGTCGTCTTCCTACCGCGCACGGTCCTGGAACCGGTCTCGATCGCCCTGATGGGCGTGCTGGTCGCGGTCGACGTCCGCTGGGCCTTCGTGATGGCCGCGGTTCCGATGCTCGCGGTCGGTGTACGCCTCGCCTGCGACCGCGACGCACGCGCCCTGCGGGCCTGATCCCGGTCCCCGACCCCCTATCCGCCCCCTACGCCCGACCCCTACCCGACGACCCCTACCCGGCGACCCCCTACCCGGACGGCTCCCGTTCCGGCGGCTTCGCGTCGAGGATCGTCCGGGCCACCGTGGTCCCCACCCGGATCAGCTCGGCGACGTCCGGCTGCCCGGCCGCCAGCGGAGCCAGCCGGTCCAGGACGCCGAGCAGCCACGCCGCCAGGTCCGCGGCGTACCACCCGACCGACTCCGAACCGGTCTCGTGGAACCGCCACGCGGCCATGGCCAGGGCCTGCGCCCAGACCGTCCCGTAGGCCGCGAAGTCGTAGCGCATTGCGGGTACTTCGCGGGCCGAGGCGCCCGCGAACACCACGTTCGCCTCCAGGCACAGCCGCAGCCCGTGCGGGTCGCCCTCGCCCAGCATGCGCACCGCGGCGGCGGCCAGCGTCTCGGCGATCTCCGGCGCCAGATCCGCGGGACACCGGTCCGTCGTCGACAGCGACGGCTTGACCGACCACGGGTCGGCGAGCAAACCGTCCAGGAGCTCCGGGAGTTCGACGTCCCGCAGCATCGCCTGGGCGGCCCGCAGCGCGTCCGCGAGCGGCGGGATCTCCATGCGGGCCCGGGACAGCGGATAGGCCTCGGCCGCAACGCGCGCGTACGCCCCCGGGTCGATCGCGCAGCTCTCCGCCAGGAAGACGTCGCTCTCGTCGGACTTGCCGTCCTCGGTCAGGCGGATCGTGTAGCGGGCCAGCGCACCCGCGTACGCGTGCTCGCGCGGCGCGAACCCGTCGATCCGCCGCCCCGCCGCGGTCTGGCGGCCCACATTGGCGGCACTCAGCGCGAGGTCCGTGCGTCCGGCGGCCGCGTGCAGGTCGGAGGCCGTCTGCGCGGCCTCGAACAGACACCGGGCGTGCGTCGGAGCGTCCGGGCGCCGGTTGATGCGCGCCGCGTTCTCGACGTACAGGCGGATCGCGTAGTCGGCGGTCGCGGCCGCGTGGTCCGGTTCGCCGTAGCGCGCCCGCACCGGTGCGACGGTGCTCAACACCCGTCCCAGGTCCGGGAGATAGCCGCTGTCCCACTCCTCGGCGCCCAGGCCGACGTACGCGCCGACCGCATCGTCCGCCTCCAGCAGCGCGGCGGTGATCTGCCCGCTCCCGGCCAGCGCCACCGCGCGCCGGGCGCGCACGTCGGCGATCAGCGGGACCCCGTCCGCACCGGAACTGCCCGGTGTGCCGGCCGAGTCCGCGACCCTCGCGTACGCCGCGAGGCAGGCGTCGGCGGACTCCAGCGCCGAAGCGAAGTCCCCGGTACGGCAGCAGGATTCGATCAGGGCGTACCGTGTCGCCCCGACCGCCTGCCAGGCGCGCATGTCGTCCGGGGTGCGGGCGGCGAGCGCCGTCGCGATGTCCAGGGCAAGCGTCTGCGCGGTGCGAGCGGCGGCGAAGTCCTCGACGGCGACGGCGAGATCCGCACGGTCGTGCCACTCGAACATGCGCTCCACGAGGTCCTGCTCACGCGGCGCGGCGGGCTGCTGCGGGTGCTGCGCCTTGCGCCTACCCCACGCCATGGCTGCGCCCGTCGGACTCGGACGAGAGGGGAGACGAGGGGGACGCGGGGGAGGGGGACGGGGGATCCGGCTGGTCGCCGAACAGCGGCGACGCCTCGGGGCGGAACATCGCGTCCGGGTACGGCGGCATCGGAAACGGCGGCGGATAGGGCGGCGCGCTGTAGGGCGACGGAAGCAGCGGCGCGGGCGGTAACACGGGCACGGGCGAGGCGATCCCGCCGACCAGGTGGGGCGCCGCCGTGTAGTAGGCCAGTCTGGGCACGTGCGCACCGTGCGGCCCCTCCGGCCGCCGGGGCAGGTCCGGCCACACCTCCACCGCGTCGTCGGCGGCGTCGCGAATCGCCTTACCGTCCAACTCCGTTCGTGTCTCCGGCAGCTGCTCGGCGGGCCACTCCACGACGACCGCCACCGGCCCCTCGGGTGGCAGCAGCGGCACTTCGGCGTGGTACGACGTGTGGTGAATGCCGCTGCTGCGCGCCATCAGGGCGATGCCCACGCGGCTGCGCGCGGTCTTCCCGGCGTCGTCGGGCGGGGCGGGCAACGGGTACCCGCGGCCCACCGAGGTGGCGCGGGTGCCGTCCCCCATCACCAGCCCGATCCGCAGCGCGGCCGGGTCGTCGCGCATCGCCGGCCCCAGGGACGGCGATGCGCGCACTATCCGCCGGAACACCCCCAGTTCCAGGGAGAATCCGCCGGGCCACACATCGACTCGGCGCAGCCATACCTGAACGTCCGGCCCGACCCCGAGCCGGCGGACCCACGGCAGGACGGCGGGGACCACGTAGTCGCGCGCGTGGACCCCGTAGCTCGCGCCCTCGGCAGGCGCATACAGAACGTGGCCGCCCGTCTCCTCGGGGACAGGCGGCAGATCGGCGTCGAAGAATCCCATGAGCTACATCCCCCGCAGCCTTGGTCGATCGTCGAACTCCCAGGCTGACAGGGACGAATCGGGCTGTCCACACGCTTCAGGGACGTGACGCGGCCCAGGGCGCCGGACGCGACGCGGGGGTGGGGGCGGGGCGTACCCGCTTGATTCCGAGAAGACGCGCGTAGCGCGGGCGGGCCGCGAACTCGTCGTACGTCCACACCACCGGGACGCCTACCTCGACGCACAGATGCAGCACGCGGTCCGGCCCGGCGTGCACGCCGACATGTGCCGCGTAGCCCTCCTCGGCGTCCGCTCGGCCGCCGCCGTCGAAGAGCACCAGGTCCAGCGGCGCGGCGACTTCCGCCACCTCGGTCGCGGCGCGGTCCGCCCACAGCTCGGACGAGTGCAGCGGCGGCACGTGGCGGCCGAAGTGCGCGAGCACGGCGTACGCGTAGACCTGGCAGTTCGCCCCGGCGGCCACGTCACCCGGCGCGGTCGCGCCCGGATGGCGCGCGTACACGTACGGCACGCGCCGCAGATGCGGCGGGAGGAACCCGAGGTCGGGATCTCCCCAACCGCCCCGCCCACCGTGCCCCTTGCGCCGCTCGTGCGCGCCCTGCCCCTTGGCCACACAACAACTCTGTCAGTTGGCCGGGCCTCCCGCCAGGTAGCAGACGAAGTGGTGGCGGAGCCCGCCGCACAACACCCCGCGCCCCCGTCCGCCTTACTGGCCGGAATGCAACAGCGTTCGAAAGGTCACCGACACACGCCGCCCGCGCGGGACACGGCCGGCGGTTCCCGGGTCGCTCTTGCGAGCCGCGATGGCATGCCGCCACGTGAAGCGGGCCGGACCGGTCATGACCAGCAGACTCCCCGGCGCGAGCGGCACCGACAACTTCGCGCCGCCCTCGGGGCCGGTGAAATCCATGTGACAGGCCGAGCCCAACGAGATCGCCGCGATGACCGGACCGAAACAGGGCAGGCAGTCGACGTGGGCGCTGATGCCCTGGCCCGGCCGGTACTCGTTGACGATCACCTGCTCCGCTTCCCGGTCCATGAGGCCCGCGTGTACGAGCCGGGCGGCCGCTTCGCGGGCCCATTCCGGAAGCGGCGGCGCGGTTGCCGCCTGCGGGCCGACAGCCACGCTGCGGCGGCCGTACTCGTACTGGTGGCCGAAGTGCTGTACGCGCCGCCGCAACTGCGCCGACCACGGGGCGGCGTCGATGTCGTCGAGCAGGGCCCGGCAGGCGTCCGCAGTGAGCCAGTCGGCGACGTACCGCAGTCCCGGCACCTGGACGGGAGACTGCGGAGGGGCGACGGCATCGGCCCCCAGGGGGAGTTGGCCGGAGGCCTCGTCAGACATGCTCGAACCCTAGCCAGTCCCGCGACGGGCCCTGGTAGAACCTACACAGGTCGCCGAGCGGCCCCGGCAATTGCGCACCAGGCCCGAAGGAACGCACAGCACCGACCCTGTTGACCCCAGCCACCGTGCAGGAGGAACAACCCATGGCCGTCGGATTCTCGCTCACTCCTGACCAGGTCGAACTCAAGAACCGGACAAGGGCGTTCGCACGTGAGCATCTGGCCCCGCTCGTCGACCGGGTGCGCGCCACGGCCGATCCGCACGAGGCCGCGCTGTTGGTGCGACCGGCCCATGAGGCTGCCGTACGCGCGGGGTTGGTGCGCGGAATGATCCCGGAGGGGTTCGGCGGCTCGATGCGGGACGGCGTCGACGTCGCCATCGTGGTCGAGGAACTCGCCACGGTCATGCCGGACTTCGTCGCGGGCATGGGCGGCGTGCTGCTGGCCCTCACGCCGGTGTACTTCGGCGGCGACATGGAGCAGACGCAGCGGTTCCTGGCGCCGTTCCTGGCGGACGAGGGGGCTCCGCAGGCGGTGATGGCGCTCAGCGAGCCGTCCGGCACCGCCAACTTCGCCGCCCCGCCGCCGGCCGAGGGGATCCGGACCACCGCGGACCTCGACGGCGACGAGTGGGTCGTCACCGGGGAGAAGCAGTGGTCGGCGAACCTCGCCGGCTGGGACGGCACCGGCCCGGACCTGATGGTCGTGGCCTGCCGGACCCCCGGCGGTGTCTCGCTGATCGGCGTCGAACACGAGCACTTCTCCGCGGACAACCTCAAACTCCTGGAAACGATGGACCTTCCCGGGCTGCGCGGCCACCTCACGCAGCGGGTCCGCCTCGAAGGGGTCCGCGTCCCGCGCGGCAACCTCATCGGCCTGGAGGGCCAGGGCCCCGACCTCGCGCACTTGGCCTTCACGGCGACCTCGGCCGCGGTCGGCGTCATGGCCACCGCGTCGATGCGCGCGGCCTTCGACATCGCGTTCCGCTTCGCCACGGAACAGACCCGGGGCGGCGGTGTGCCGATCATCGACCACCGCCCGGTGGCCGATCTGCTCAGCAACGCCAAGGGCAGGATCGAGGCGACCCGGCTGCTGGCCTGGCGCGCCCTCGACGCCGTCGCCTCCGGCGACCCGGCAGGCCTCGAACTGGCCCTGCACGCCAAGGTCTTCGGATCCGAGACCGCGGTCGAGGTCATCCACGGGCTCATCCAGGTCGTCGGCATCCAGGCCTACAACCGCGAGTTCCCGCTCATCCACCACCTGCTGAACGCCACCGCCTACCCGATCTTCGAAGGCGGCAACGTGGGCGTCCGCCGCCGCCAACTCCAGAACGTCCTCGCCACGGAAGGCTGGAACCCCCTCACCGCCTCAGGCCTCGCCTGACCCCGATGTCCCGAACGCCCGCCCCGTCGCCGACCACCAAGGACGTCTGACAACCGCTCCCGACCTGACGGTTGGTCAGGCGCCGGTCGGGAGGGTGCCTGCCACCACCTCGCCGGCCTTGAGGACCGCGAGGGGCGGGTGGTCGGCGAGGACGCCGATGTCGGTGGCGGGGTCGCCGTCGACGACCAGCAGGTCCGCGAGCTTGCCGGCCTCGACCGTGCCGAGGTCGGCGCCGCGGCGGGCGAGTTCGGCGCCGTTGCGGGTGGCCCAGCCGATGACCTCCAGCGGCGAGACGCCGGCGTGCTCGGTGTAGAGGCGCAGCTCGCGGCCGTACAGGCCGTGGGCGAAGCCGATGGCGCCGTAGTCGTCGCCCAGGACGAAACGCACGCCCGCGGCCTGGGCCTTGGGGATCGCCTCGTACATGTGGGCGAGATCCGCACGGATCGCTTCGGCACCGAACCCGAAGCCGTCGCCCATCAGTTCCAGGAAGTGCTTCGGGAAGTGCAGCGACGGGACGACCGACGCGCCGGTCTCCACGAGGGCCGCGATGATCTCGTCGTCCATCTCGTCGCAGTGGTCGACGATGTCGATGCCCAGTTCCAGCGCCATCATGATGGCCGGCTTGTTGACCAGGTGGGCGCGGATCAGCACCCCGCGCGAGTGCGCCGCGTCGATCGCGGCCGCCAACTCGTCGCGCGTCATCTCGATGCGGTCCTTCGGGGCGAGGGTCCCGTGGCCGCCGGTGACGAACAGCTTGATGACCTCGGCTCCGCGCTTGATCTCCTCGCGGACCCCGAACCGGAAGGCGTCGGCACCGTCGCAGATGCGTACCGCGCCGGGGGCCGGCATGCCCCAGTGCCACGGCACCGCGTCGTTGGCGTGTCCCGTCGTCGACAGTTCGCGCCCCGACGGCCAGAAGCGCGGCCCAGGGATCAGCCCGTCCTCGATCGCCCGCTTCACGCCGGGCTCGACCTCGTTCGCCCCGCCCGCGCCGACGACGCCCGTGTAGCCGTGCTCCAGCGCGGTGCGCAGGTTCTTCGCCGCGACGAGGGCCTGGTACGAGGGCGGGAAGTCGTTGCCGTACGGCACGTTCGGCCGCGAGCCCAACTCGTGGTAGGTCGCGTGGAAGTGGCACGTCCACATGCCCGGCATGACCGTGCGTCCGGCGAGGTCGACCACCTGGTCCCCGTCCTCGGGGGCGGGCGCCTCGGCCGCGACGTCCGCGATGCGCCCGTCGGCCACCACCACCGTGCGCCCGGCCGCGGGACCGTCGACGCCGTCCAGCACGGTGGCGTTGGTCAGGAGCAGTCGACCCACAGCGGCCTCGATTCCCCGGGGAGGGCTGTCGCCGCTCCGCGCCTGCATGACTTGCGTGACCTGGCTGCCTGTATGCCATGCGGCGGGTGAAGGAGCAAGGTCACCGACTGGTTGGACGACCGCGGTCCGGGTCAGGCGCAGGTCAGCGAGCTCAGCGCGGCGTTGAGCCGGTGCGTGGCCTCGGTCGCCGCCGCCTCCAACTCCGGGCGGCCGGTGACCGCGAGCATCACATGGGGGTCGAGCGTCTGGACGACGGTGGTGTCCCCGTCGCGCCGCACCACCACGTTGCAGGGGAGCATCACACCTATCGAGCGGTCGACCCGCAGGGTCTGGCGGGCGATCGACGGGTTGCACGCGCCCAGGATGAGGTAGTCCTCCATGTCCTCACCGAGGCGCTCCTTGAGCGTCGCCGCCATGTCGATCTCGCTCGCGATGCCGAAGCCCTGTGCGGCCAAGGCCTCGCGTACGTCGGCCACCGTCGTGGCGAAGTCGCGGCTGACGCGGATCGTGCGGTCATAAGGCATGGGACAGCAGCCTCTCTCAATGTTCCCGTGAGCCCCCACTTCCCCGAAGCATGCCCTGAATGGCGATAAAGGTGCGGTCAGCGTCGGTGCGACTTCGCTTGACGGGCGGACCGCGCCTCCGCGAGCCGGTCCAACTCGGCGTGGTCCACCTTGCCGTTCGGCAGGCGGGGGAGGGCGTCGACCACCACGAAGCGGCCGGGGACCGCGGCGGCGGGAAGGCACTCGGCGACGTGCGTACGCAGGGACCGGCGGTCCGGCGGCGCGGAGACCGCCATGAACGCCACGACCCGCGTCCGGTCGTCGTCGCGCGCGACGCCCACACCCGCTTCCACGACGCCGGGGAACGCCGCGACCACGTGCTCGATGTCGGCGCGCTCGACGCGCATGCCGCCCAACTTGAGCTGCCGGTCGGCGCGCCCGCGGAACACCAGTGCGCCGTCTTGGCGCACCGACACCAGGTCGCCTGTCGCGTACGCCGGGACGCCGTCGCAGTCGGCGTCCGCCACGCCCTCGGCGAGCCCGGGTCCGGCGATCAGCAGTTCGCCGACCGTGCCGGCGTGCCGATCCGAACCGCCGGTGGAGCCGAGGTCCGCAACTGGTCGTACGAACGCCGTCACGCCCGGTATCGGCTGCCCGATGGGCACCGCGTCGGCCTCCGCATCGCCCGGCCGGCACGCGTGCACGGTGCTCCACACCGTGCATTCGGTCGGTCCGTACTCGTTGACCATGGCCGTGTCGGGCAGTGCCGCGAAATGCCTGCCGACCAGGTCGGGCGGACACGGCTCACCGGCCACGATCATGGTCGAGAGCGCGGTCAACCGGCTGCCGAGGCCGCCGCGCAGCGCAATCGCATACAGCGACGGCACCAGCAACAGGTGCGACGCCGCGTGGCGTTCGACGGCGCCCACGGCCGCGAGCAGGTCGCCGGGGCGTCCGTCGGGCAGCACGAGCGCGCCCCCGCAGGCCAGCGTCCAGCGGGAAGTGGGCGTCCACCGGCACGAATCGGCCACCCGCCCGCAGCACGCCCAGCATTGCCGCGATCGACCACCGGCTCGCACCGCCGTGCACGACCACCGGATCGCCGTACGCCACCCCCAACTTGCGCAGGGTGGCCGCGATGCCGTCCGCGAGCCCGGCCAACTCGCCGTGGGACAGCGTGCCTTCGGCGTCGATCACGGCCTCGGCGGCGGACTCCGGTCCGTGCCACCACGGTTCGAGCAGGTCCAGGATGTGCGGCGGCTGACCGGGCAACTCCGGTCCCGGAAGCACCCGGTGGGTGTCGCGTGTCACCGGGCGATCTCCGCGAGCCGGTCCAGGAACGCCGCGACCGCCCGGTCCATCCACGCCGCGGAGAAGAGGTTCGAGTCGTACATGACGTAGCCGTCGAGGTGGTCGCGTTCCCGCATCGACCACAGGAACGGCGTGGTCAGGGGCAGCGCCGGCACCACGTCGTCCGGCACGTGGCGCAGCAGCCGGCCCGCGTCCGGGACGGTGTCGGGGAGCGGCATCCGCGGGATCATCTGGAACGCCGGGGGCAGCACGTCGCGGGAGAGCAGCGCCAACAGCAACTCCGGTATCGCACGCAGCACATGGATGAGCGCGGTGTCGTGCGCGTACGCCTCCCGGCAGGCGCGGTCCACGCGCCCCACCAGCGCCGCGAGATCCCGGTCCGCCGTGTCGTCGATGCGGATCGGCAGCAGGTTGAGCAGGCATCCGACGGTCTGCCACTCCACCGCGGGCCGGCCGGACGTCAGCACCGGCACGACGGTGTCGCCGTCCGGGAGGACCGCCGACGCGAACGCGGTCAGCATGAGCGTGAACGGGGTGGTCCGGGCCCGGCGGGCGGCCTTGCCGACCGCGTCGCGCAACGTGTCGGGCACGGCGAACGGATGCACGACCGGCGGGCCCGTGTCCGGGTTCCGCGTCTCGACCGGCAGCCCGAGGCCCGCCGTCCCGGCGAGCTGTTCACGCCAGTAGGGCAGCGCGCCCTCGATGCGGGCACGCACCTTCGCCGAGTGGTCGTCCGCACCGATCTCCCAGTACTGCATGACGTCGGCGCCCAGCGGCGCCCGGTGCTCGCGCCGGGCCGCGTAAGCCGCGTTGACATCGCGCTCCAGCAACCGCATCGACCACGCGTCGCACACGATGTGGTGCGCGACCAGGATCAGGGCGGTCCCCTCGGAGTGGCGGACGACGTGGGCCCACAGCAGCGGCGGCTCCTGCCAGCCGTAGTCGCGCATCGTCACGTCGTGCACGTACTCCGCCAACGACACGCCCCTGTCCAGGCGGTCGACGACCAGCCGCGCGGCCATGGGCGGCAGGACGCGCTGGCGCAGCCCTTCGGAGTCGTGCACCAGCACGGTGCGCAGCGCGCTGTGCCGGGCTATGACGTCGGCCAGGGCCAGGCGCAGCGTCTCCACGTCCACGTCGTCGGCCATGCGGAAGACGCCGCGCATGATGAATCCGGGGTTGAACACCGTGCCGGGCTGGAGCGTGTCGATGTCGTGCATGAGTTGCTGTACGTATGTCGGCGGGGCGATGCGGGGCGCGGTCATCGCGGCCTCCATGGGCTGGGTTCGGCCCGCCGCTCCGGGGAGCGGCGGCCGCGGTCTCCAACGGGCGAACGCGCATGATCGTGCCGCCGCTTCGGGCCGCCAGGAACGCGGAAACCAGCCAAAGCGGGGGCGTTCCTGCGCCAGGTGGGCGGTCTGCTCCGGTATGCACCGCCTGGCGCGGCCCGGATGCCGCCTTTCGGGGGTTCGGGCGCACGGCCCGCATCTCCCCGCACGGTCTCCGAGTTCCGCGGGAACACGGCTCGTTTCGCGTCCGAAGTGCGACGGCAGGCCGGGCCAGGCGATTGGATCAGTGCCTGGCGTGCCGTCGACGCGGGAGGGCAGAGCCCTGGACAGGCGAAAGCTGACGATAGTCGTGGTCGTGGGGGCGGTGATCGCGGGGCTGTTGGCCGCGTGGTTCGTGGTACGCGACGACTCCGCGTCGGACTCGGCCGCGGACTCCGCGGACTCCGCGGACCGACGACCCGGATCCCTCACCGCCCCGCCGCCCGGCGCGGGCCTCGACCCGGGACCCGCGCTCACCGGGCTGCCGGTGGACGCGGCGAACCGGCGCGCACCCGTGCCCGGCCTCTACGACTGGTCCAAGGCCGGCTACCGCTCCGGCGCCGCACTGCCCGGCGACGCACAGATACGCCCCGACGCGCAGTGCCGCATCACACCCGAGGCGCTCGCCGCCGACTTCGGCGTGCGGCCCGACGACGGCAAGGACGACACCGACGGCCTCCAGAAGGCCGTGGACCGGATCAAGTCCGCGTGTTCCCCCGACGGCACCCACGACCGCCTCAGCCTGATCCACCTCCCCGCCGGGCAGCTGGACATCACCCACGAAGTCCACCTCGACGCCGACTACTTGGTGCTGCGCGGCGCGGGTACGGACCCCGCGACCGGCACGCGCCTGGTCTACCGGCCGGACGACGACACCCGGTACGACACGTTGGACAAGGACGGGACCCGCTGGGACCAGGAGAAGACCGACTACAAGGACGCCAACGGCGGTTGGCTGTGGCCGGGTCGCGGCCTGCTGCGCGTGCAGTCGCGCGAGGTGCACCCCGAGTACGCGAAGCAGTACGACGACGCCCCCGACAACCGCAAGGACCTCTACGAGGGCACCGTCAACGTGCACTGGAAGGCCGGGCTCAAGGTCCGCGAGAAGGACGGCGGCGCCGGGTTCGCGGCCCGGACCGGCGACACGGTCGTCCCGCTGGCACCGGACGCCGAGTTCGACACCGTCAGGCCCGGGACGCTCGTGAACGTCCGTGCCGCGAACTCGGTCGCGTTCTACGAGTCGATGGACGCGGCGCCGGTCGGCGGCGTCAAGGGCCAGATGGACAACCTCCACATGCGCCAGCAGATCTTCACGGTCACCGCCGTCGACGCGACCGCCAGGACGCTCACCCTGGACAAGCCGCTGGAGTACGACGTGCCGGTCACGTCGGTGTCCGACGGCTCCGCGCCGATCCGGAACAAGGCGTACGACTCCAAGGTCTCGCCGCTCGTCGACCCCGTACTCGGCGTCGGCATCGAGGGTCTGACGATGACTCAGGACGAGCCGAAGCTCGACGCCGCGGCGTCCGTCGGCAACTACGGCAACATGGATCCGGCCGCCGCCATGCACGGCATCGTCTTCAAGTGGGCCGCCGACTCGTGGGTGCGGGGAGTGTCGACTGTGATGACCGGGTCGCACCCGATCGTGACGGAGGAGGCCGCCCACTTGTCGATCGTCGACAACACCCTGAACGGCTCGTGGAACAAGGGCAAGGGCGGCAACGGCTACTTCCGCGGGTCGCGAGTGTGGGACTCGCTGTACGCCGGCAACACCTCGCGCAACCTGCGGCACTTCACCTTCCAGTGGTCCGCGTCCGGCAACGTCGTGATCGGGAACAGCTTCGACTCGGACCTGAACCTGCACGGGGGCTGGGAGCGGCACAACCTGTTCGAGCTCAACAAGGTCGTCGTGCCGGCCGGGCACCGCCCGGACAACTGCCGGGCCAACTGCGGTGACGAGGGCGGCGCGGACCCGGACGGCGCCGACTGGTACCCGATCTGGTGGGCGGCGGGCCAGAAGGCCGTCAAGTGGTCGGGGGCATCCGGGCCGGACAACGTGTTCCACCGCAACACCATGGCGAAGCAGACCGTGAAGGACGGTCCGTACGAGCCGTATTACGCCGACCCGGACCGGGTGTACCGGTTCGGCTGGGACGGCAAGGGCTACCTGCACCTGGCCGCGGGCGGCGACCCGATCGACGACTGGGCCGGCCACGAGAAGGACGACTTCACCGGCGGCGGGGGAGTGGACGCGTCGTCGACGTTCGCCGAACCGTCCATCTTCCTCAGGACCGTGCCCTGACCCGTCAGGTCGCATGAAGCACCATCGCACCCCAACTCCCAGGACCGGCAGGGGAGTCAGATGTACTCCGTCTCCTCGACGCCGCGCGCCTGCGCGTACGAGCACAGTTGGCGCGCCGCGGCGGACAGCGGGCGGCGCGTCCACACCAGCGCGACCGTGCGCACCAGCGGCGGCGACAGCGAGCGGATGGTGACCGACGACGCGAACCGGTGGGCCAGGTCGCGGTACCACAGCACCGACCCGTGGCCCGCGACCACGCACGCGACCCACGCGCCGCGTTCGTCCGTCTCCATGACGACGCGCGGCCGTACCTCGTGCCGGGTGAACCACTGCTCGAACTGCCTGCGGCGGACGCTGCCCGGCGTCGGCAGGATCATGTCGGCGCCGTGCAGGGCCTGCCACGGCACCGGGTCGGGCAGCCGGAGGCCGGGCGGCGACACGAGCACGATCTCGTGGTGGTGCAGCGGCTGCACCCGCAGGTCGGCGGGCACCGGGAGGTCGACCAGCACGATGTCGACCTCGCCCTTGCGCATCGCCTCGATGGCCAGGTCGGGGCTCTCGTACGGGCACGCGTCGGCGGCGATCTCCGGGTGCCGGGCCCGGAACGCCGGGAGGATGTTGCTGATCAGCTCGATCGCGAGGCTCTGCGTCGCCCCCACGACCAGCCGCGCGGTGGTGCCGCTCTCGTCCTCCGGGTGGAAGGTGTCCTCGATTGCCCGTACGCCGCTCAGGATGCGCTTGGCCAGATGGGCGATGCGCGCGCCTTCGGCGGTCGGCACGACGCCCCGCCCGCCGCGTACGAACAGCTCGGTGCGGAGCTCGCGTTCGAGCGCCTGCAAGGCGCGCGAGAGTGCGGACTGGTCCACGAACAGGGCGTTCGCCGCGGCGGTCATGCCCCCGTGCTCGACCACCGCCAGCAGGTAGCGCAGCTGCTGGAGGGTCACTCGGCCTCCCGCGCGGCAGCCGACCCGGGTACCAGGATCGCCCGGAACGCCGCCCCGATGTCGTCCCTGCGCAGCGGCTCGGGGGAGACGAGTCCGAGCATCGAGATGCCGTCCATGGCCGCGGCCAGTGCCATCGCCCGGGCCGCGGTGGTCCGGCGGGCGAGCATCGCGGCGGTCGCGGTCGAGTAGACGGTGGCGAGTTCGCGGAGTTCCGGGTGGCGCATGGCCGCGACGGTCAGTTCGAAGTCGACGACGACCTGCTGCCGGTACTCGGCGTGGGCCATGACGATCAGGTCGGCGAGTGCGTCGGCGAGCCCTTCGGGACCGATGTCGCCGAGGGACTCGGCCCATTGGTGCATCCACGCGATGTAGCGGCGGACCACGCGTTGCAGCGCGACGTACCTGAGGTCGTCGATGGTCGCGAAGTAGTACGTCGTGGAACCGAGCGGCACCTCGGCCTTCCTGGCGACCGCCCGGTGCGTCAGGCCGTCGAGGCCGTGCTCCAGCAGCACTTCCTCGGTGGCGGCGATGACCCGCTCGCGGCGCCGCGGGTCGGCCGGCCCGCGTGGCGGGCGGGCTTGGTCGCGCGACAACATCGGGACCCCCCTCCCTCGAATGCCGTGTCACCGTACCGACAACCGGAACATGTGTACACAGATTCCGGGAGTCGGGCGGGTGAACAGCAGCCATGGAAAGGAATTCGTTGCCAAGGCAAGCCCTGGCAACGGTATCCGCGGCGGACGAACGGGTCAGTTGACGACTTCGGCTGCCTCATCGGCACTCGGCCGCGGCGGCGGCCAGCCGGGCACCAGCCCGAGGTCCTTGCACACCTTCTGCGCGCGCACGATCTCGCCGCAGTACGCGTCGGCGTCGGGCGACGACGCGAGCCACCCGATGACCTCGCCGGGAACCTCTGCGGGGGCGCTGCGGAAGTGCGCGCTCAGGTGCTTCGCCGAGCCGCGCGCCTTCTGCGCCTCGGTGAGGATGTGCCCGGGGTCCACGTTGAACGCGCGCAGGCCCTCGCCCCGGTACTCGGCGTGCAGGACGCCCGCGACGCGCGCGAACGCCGCCTTGGACGCCGCGTACGCGACACCCCATCCGCCCGCACCCGCGGGTCCCGGCGGGTTGAGGGTGGCCGATCCGGACGTCATGTTGATGACGTACGACCGCTCGTGCCGCAGCAGCTGCGGCACCAGCCTTTTGATCAGCACGAGTTGGTGCAGGTAGTTGCCGGTCAGCATGTTCTGCGCGGCGTCGAGCGGGAGGTCCAGGAGCCGGTCCATGGCGCCAGGACCCTGGTAGATGGCGTTGTTGAACAGCACGTCGACGCGCCCCCACGCGTCGAGCGCCGCATCGCACGCCGCGGTGATCGAGTCCTGGTCCATCAGGTCCATGCGCAGCGGGAGCGCGCGACGGCCCAGCGCCTCGACCTCGCGCGCGGTGGTCTCCAGGCTGCCCGGGACGGCGACCGATTCCTGGGATCCGCCGGAGGTGGTCGGTCCGCTGCGGCCCTCGCCCTCGTGGAGGGTACGCGCGGTCAGCACCACGTCGTACCCGGCGCGCGCGAGGGCGAGGGCGCCGCAGCGGCCGATTCCCCGGCTGCCGCCGGTGACGAAAGCGACGGGGGCGCCTGCCGTTTGGTCCGGCTGAGTGGGAGTGCTCATGATCGCACCCTGGCAGGTTTAGTTGACCATGTCCAGTACTTCCTGGACGGGTGCGGACCCGGCGCGAACCCGGCCCGGCCGCGCGGTCAGGCGCCCGCGCCTCCGGCCGTCGGCTCCCCGGCCGTCAGCTTCCCGGCCCGGTCGCGCGCCGCCGCGGCCTCGGCCGCCTGCCCCAGCCGCTCGGCGAGCCGTGCCCGGGTCAGCCAGTTGTACGGACTGCTCGGCCGCACCCCGATCCGCTCGCTCAGCAGCGTCCGCGCCAAGTCGTCGCGCCCGGCCCGGATCGCGGCCTCCAACAGAGTCTTCTGCACGGCGTCGCGCTGCGCGTGGCTGCCGCCGTAGGTGTTGAGGCGGTGGCGCAGCGGCAGCAGGAGGTCCACCGTCTGGTCGTACCGCCCCTGCGCGAACGCGATCAGCGCCCGGCACACCGGGACCCCGACCTCCTCGGTCATCGCGTGGTTCGACATCCCCGGGTGCGGCGCCGCGAGCCATGTCTGCCGGTCGCCGACCAGTGTCTCGGCCTCCCCGACCCGGCCCGCCCCCAGGTAGGCCATGACCGCGTGCACGTCGTTGAACGCGTAGAACGGCCCGTCCCGGCGTGCCGCCCACGCGTCCGCCAGCCGCGACCACCGCTCCGACTCGTCCTCGCCGGCCAGCAGCAGGCGCCACAACAGGGCGGAGGCGTCGAGGAGTTCCATCGCCAGGCCCTCGGACTCCTCGTTGTGCAGGGCCGCGTCGTAGATGGCCAGGGCGCGTTCGGTGTCGCCCGCCTCGATCGCGTACAGCGCGTAGTGCCACCAGTTGTGCACGGTCAGGTAGTTGCCGCTCGACCAGTCGCCGGTCCGCGCGTCGAGGTACGCGATGCCCTCCGCGAAGCGCCCCTGCATCTCGTACGTGTGCACCACGGCGTGGATGCCCCACACGTCGCGCGGGTTCGCCTCGACCGCCGCGAGCCCGACTTGCTCGGACCGGTCGTAATGCCCCGACTCCTCCAGGCCGAACGCGTACATCCCCAACAGCGTCCCGTGGTGCGGGTCGTGCTCGTCCCACGCGGACAGCACGCCGCCGACCCGGTCGCGCAGGCGTCCCGCGTCGCCGGTGAAGAAGTCGATCTGGTGGCCCACCGACAGCGCGAGCAGGTCGTGCGGGTGCGCCACCACCAGGTCGCCCAGCACCCGCCCGGCCGTCCGCAAGTCGCCGTCCAGCCACGCGGACGCCGCGTCCACGTGCGCCAGTTCGCGCGGCGTGGCCGCCGCCCGGTCCAGGTCGGCGCGGAAGCGGCCGAACCTCTCGCGCGCCTCGGCGGCGTCGGACTCCTCGGTGCCCAGCAGGCCCAGGTACGCCGAGAACACCTGCGCCAGCGGCGAGCGCGGCGCCGCCGCCACCGCCGCGGACGTCTCGCGGCCGACCTCCGGCCGGAAGAACACCAGGGCGTCCAGAGCCCGTTCGAGGTGCTCGGCGGCCTCGTCGCCCGTCTCCGTCATCGGCTGTCCGTGCCGGTCGGCGGTCATCGCCACTCCCATCCCGGCCCCGCCCACGGGGGCCGCAGTGCCATCTGTACCGATTCAACCGCCTTCCAGGTCACGAGGTGGGTGCAGACAGCGCCCAAGAGTGGGGCTAGGCCCACCCCGGACCGGCGGCTGGGGGCAATGTCCGCCGACCGCCGCCGCAACAGACTCGAATCCGTGGACGAAACGTCGAGGAACACGCACACATCGCACGCATCGCGCACACCGGGGACGACGAATCGACGAGGGGACGGGGTCGGCATGAGCCCGCACGAAACGCCGCAGGCAGGGCCGTACCAGGGGGCGCGGCCGCGGACACGCAAGAAGCCCGCCACGGTGCGGGTCGCCCGCTGGAGCGCGGCCAACCCGTGGCGCGCCATCGGGATCTGGGTCGCGCTGGTCGTGGCGTGCCTCGTGGTCGGCGGCATCGCCGGGACCGAGAAGGCCACCAACAGCGACCTCGGAGTCGGGCAGTCCGGCCGCGCCGGCGACATCGCCCGCGAGTTCGGGCTGGTCACGCCCGCCTCCGAGAGCATCCTGATCACCGCCGAGGACGGCACCCTCGACAAGGCCGAGGGCGAGCGGGCCGCGGCGCTCGCCGCCGAGCGGGCCAAGGCCGCCAAGGACGTCGCGGCCGTCGGGGACGTCATGGTCTCCGCCGACGGCAACGCCTACCTCGTGCCAGTCGACCTCGCCGGGGACCCGGACAAGGCCCAGGACCACATGGGCGCCCTGCTCAAGGCGTCCAAGTCGGTCGGCAAGGACTTCCCGGAGCTGCGCGTCGAGCAGATCGGCGACGGCACCGGCAGCAAGGCCATCGAGGAGCAGGTCGCCAAGGACCTCGGCCAGGCCGAACTGTTCAGCCTGCCCGTCACGCTGGTGATCCTCATGGTCGCGTTCGGCGCGCTCATCGCCGCCGCCGTCCCGGTGGTCCTCGCCATCACCGCGGTCGCCGCGTCGATCGGCCTGTACGGCCTGGCCTCCGCGGTCTTCCCGGACCCGGGCAGCGCCGCCAACGTCATCATGATGATGGGCATGGCCGTCGGCGTCGACTACTCCCTCTTCTACGTGCGCCGCGAACGCGAGGAACGCGCCAAGGGCCGCGACCGCCTCGACGCCATCGAGATCGCCGCCGCGACGTCCGGCCACGCCGTCGTCGTCTCGGCCCTCGCCGTCGCGGTGTCGATGGCCGGCATGTACGTCGCGGGCGACGCGATCTTCTCGGGCCTCGCCACCGCCGGCATCATCGTGGTCGTCGTCGCCTGCGCCGGCTCGCTGACCGTGCTGCCCGCCCTGCTCGCCAAGCTCGGCAACAAGATCGACCGGCCCCGCGTCCCCGTCCTGTGGCGGCTGACCGCCCGCGAGGACCGCGAGCCGCGCGTCTGGAAGGCCATGCTGCGCCCGGCCCTCGACCACCCGCGCCGCACGCTGGGCATCTCCCTGGTCGCGCTGGGACTGCTCGCCCTGCCGGCGTTCGGGATGAAGCTCCAGCAGACCTCGTTCGACGACTTCCCGCGCGAGATGTCGCTGATGCAGACGTACGACCGCATGACCGCGGCGTTCCCGAGCGAGCACGCGGCCACCGAGATCGTGGTCCTCGCCCCCGAGGGCAAGGCCGCCGAGACCCGGGCCGCGCTGGACGACGCCGTCGCGCGGATCCACGACAATCCGCTGTACGTGAAGGACGAGCGCACCGACATCAGGACGTCGGCGGACGGCCGGGCCTTCTCGGTGCAGGTGACCTCGCCGTACGGCAGCAACAGCAGTGAGGCCAAGGACGCGCTCGACGACCTGCGCGGCGAGATCCTGCCGGCCACCGTCGGCACGGTGGACGGCGCCGAGTTCGCGGTCGCGGGCGAGACCGCCGAGAACCGCGACTACGCGGACCACGTCATGGACAAGCTGCCGCTCGTCATCGCGTTCGTGCTGCTGCTGACCTTCGTGATGATGGCCTTCACGTTCCGGTCCGTGGTCATCGCGCTCAGCGCCATCGCGATCAACCTGCTGTCCGCACTCGCGGCGTTCGGCCTGCTGGTAGTCGTGTTCCAGAACCAATGGGCCGAAGGCATCCTGGACTTCCAGTCCAACGGCGCGGTGATCTCGTGGCTGCCGCTGTTCCTGTTCGTGGTGCTGTTCGGCCTGTCGATGGACTACCACGTGTTCGTCGTCAGCCGGATCCGCGAGGCCGCCGAGCGCGGGCTCAACACGCGGGACGCGGTCGAACGCGGGATCACGTCGTCGGCCGGCGTCATCACCAGCGCGGCGATCGTCATGGTGTCGGTGTTCGCGGTCTTCGCGACGCTCAGCATGATGGACATGAAGCAGATGGGCGTCGGCCTCGCGGCGGCCGTCCTGATCGACGCGATCGTGGTGCGGATCGTCGTGCTGCCGTCGCTGATGGTCCTGCTGGGGCACCGCAACTGGTGGCCGGGCAAGGTTCCGGGCGCGGGGCGGCGTACGGTGCCGCCCGCGCCCCAGGTGCCCCCGGGGCCGCCGACACCGCCGTACGCGCCGGCCAGGCACGTGGGCTGACCGACCGCCGAGAGCCGCGAATCCCCATGATTTCCTGGGGGGTTCGCGGCTCTCGGCGCGTTCACGGGCGGGTCACTGCTCGCGGATGCCCCACGGGGAGCCGTAGGCGGCCAGCAGGTCCAGGAACGGCTTGGGAGCCAGCGCCTCGGGGCCGACGACCCCCGCGCCCGACCAGACGCCCGTCGCCAGCAGTTCGAGGGCCACGACCGGGTTGACCGCGGTCTGCCACACGACGGCCTGCGAGCCGTACTCCGCCATCGACCACTGGTTGTCGACGACGTGGTAGAGGTACACCTCGCGGGCCGCGCCGTCCTTGACGCCCTTGACCCAGGTGCCCGCGCAGGTCTTGCCGTGCATGCGCTCGCCGAGCGTGGCGGGGTCGGGCAGGCAGGCGGCGACGACGTCGCGCGGGGACACGCGTACGCGGCCCTGGTCGGAGTCGACCCCGACGGGCGCGGTGCGGTCCAGGCCGAGCTTGTGCAGCGTCTTGAGGACCTCGATGAACTCGTCGCCCAGGCCGTACTTGAAGGTCACGCGCTTGGCGTCGACCCAGCGCGGCATCAGGAGCACCTCCTCGTGCTCGACGTTGACGCACTCCACCGGGCCGATGCCCTCGGGGAAGTCGAAGACCTCGGGCTCGCTGAACGGCGGCGTGGTGAACCAGCCGCGGTCGGCCTCGTAGACGACGGGCGGGTTGAGGCACTCCTCGATCGTCGTCCAGATGGAGAACGACGGGGCGAAGTCGTAGCCGTCGACGGTGAGGTTCGCGCCGTCGCGGACCCCGATCTCCTCGATCTCGTCGAAGAGTTCGTCGGCGGCGTAGCGCGCGAACACGTCCGACAGGCCGGGCTCGACGCCCATGCCGAGCAGGGCCAGGCGGCCGGAGCGCTCCCACTCCGCGGACAGCGCGAACTGCTCGTCGCCGAGCTTGACGCCGGTGAGCTCGTACGGCCGGTCGGGGTGCGGGTACGACAGCGAGCACGCCATGTCCAGGTAGTGCGCGCCGACCGCGAGGGCGGAACGGAACAGCGGCATCACGAAGCGCGGGTCCGTGGCGTTGAGGAGCACGTCGCACTCGGACTCGGCGAGCAGGGCCCGGACCGCCGCCTCGTCGGAGGCGTCCACGCGAGCGGCCGAGAAACGGGTGTCGCCGGTCGCGGCGGCCGCCTTGGCGGCCCGGTCCGCGTCGTAGTCGGCGACGACCATGTGGGTGAAGAAGTCCCGGCGGGCCGCGATCCGGACGACCGCCGAACCGACGCCGCCCGCTCCCACCAGCAGGATCCTCATGCTGAACGCAACTCCTCGAGTGACTGGCGGATAAACGTATCGTTCATCCTCACTGAACAACTTGTTCAGTGAGATTAGCACCTCGGCGGGGCGCGGCGGGTTGCCCGGCGGAACTCGTGATCGCTACGTTTCCGCGGGTGCACATCGGAGAGCGGGTCCGCGAGTACCGCCGCATGCGCAGACTGACTCTCCGTCAGCTCGGTGCGGCGGCGGACGTCAGTGCGAGCTTCCTCAGCCAGCTCGAGAACGGCCGTACGGATGCCAGCGTCGGGACGCTGCGCCGCCTCGCGACCGCGCTGGGCGTGGCGGTGGCGGACCTCATCGAGAGCGGGGCGCCGACCGCCCACCGGGTGCTGCGGCGCGAGGACCGGCCCGAGGCCGGACTCGGCTCGGGGGCACGGAAGTTCATGCTCACCAGGCCGCCGCTGCGGCACCTCGAGGTGTACTCGGCGGAGTTCGAGCCGGGCGGGTCGACGGGCGAGGAGCAGTACACGCACGGGGACGCGCAGGAGCTGGTCCTGGTGCTGCGCGGGCGGGCGAGCCTGTACCTGGGCGACGAGGTGCACGAGCTGGCGGAGGGGGACAGTGTCGAGTACGCGACCTCCGTACCGCACCGGCTGGCCAACGCGGGGGAGGGGACCGCGGAGGTGCTGTGGATCATCAGCCCGCCGACGCCGGACGCGGAGACGGCGGGGCCGTCGGATCCCGGCGCGGGGTCGTCGGATTCCGGGGCGAAGGGTTAAAAGCCGGTAAAGCGGGGTGAAGAACGTCACCTCGGCTACTGACACGTGTCAGGAAGCGGCTAGGGTCCCCGCTTGTGCACGACAGCAATCTCAAAGGCGCCGACGGCGTCGCGCCTCGCATTCCCAGCCCGCGAGGCCCCGGTGAAGGCGAAGCCAAAGGCTCAGCTTCCGGCCAGGGGTCCCCGGCGATGTCCGAGGCGACGTCCGAGGCGACCTCCGAGAAGGGCCTCGGCAGCGGCTCCCTCGGACTGCTCGGCAGTACCGTCATCGGCCTCTCGTCGGTCGCCCCGGTCTATGCGCTGACCTCGACGCTCGGTCCCACGGCGGGGGAGGTCGGCGTCCACCTCCCGGCGATCTTCCTGGCCGGGTTCCTGCCGATGCTGCTGGTGGCCTTCGCGTACCGCGAGCTGAACCGCGAGATACCCGACTGCGGCACGTCGTTCACGTGGACCGTCAAGGCGTTCGGCCCGTGGGTCGGCTGGATGTGCGGCTGGGGCATGATGCTCTCCACCGTCATCGTGCTCGCCAGCCAGGCCGGCGTGGCCACGTCGTTCCTGTACCTCACCGCCGGCGAGGCGACCGGCAGCGAGTGGATCTCCGACCTCGACGGCAACAAGCCGGTCCACGTGGTCACCTGTGTCCTGGTGATCGCCGTCGCGACGGCCCTGAGCTGCCGCAAGATGACCGAGGGCAAGGCCCTCCAGTACGGCATGGTCTTCTTCCAGATGGCCGTGCTTGCCGTCTTCGTCGTGATGCTCTTCGTGCGTGTCGGACAGGGCGGCACCCCCGGCTCGCTCGACTTCTCGTGGTCGTGGCTCAACCCGGCCGGCGGCTTCTCGTTCGCCGCCTTCACCGCCGGACTCTCGCTCTCGATCTTCATGTACTGGGGCTGGGACACCTCGCTGTCCGCCAACGAGGAGACCTCCGGCAGCACCAGCACGCCCGGCCGCGCCGCGCTCATCTCGATGGTCGTCCTGGTGCTGTCGTACGTGCTGTGCGGCGTCGCCGCCCTGATGTACGCCGGCGCCGGCAACGAGGGACTGGGCAACCCCGACGACGAGAACGTCTTCGCCTCGCTCGCCGACCCCGTGCTCGGCTCGACGTTCGGCATCGCCCTGTTCCTGGCCGTGCTCGCGTCGTCGGCGGGCAGCCTCCAGACCACGTTCATCCCGGGCGCGCGGACGCTGCTGGCGATGAGCTCGTACGAGGCCCTGCCCGCCCGCTTCGCCTCCGTGCACCCGCGTCTGAAGACCCCCGTCTTCGCGACCGTCGCGCAGGGCGTCGCCACCGCGGTGTTCTACGCGGTGATGACCTTCCTCAGCGAGAACGTCCTCGTCGACGCCATCTACGCGCTGGGCCTCATGATCTGCTTCTACTACGCGCTGACCTCGTTCGCGTGCGCGTGGTACTTCCGCCGCGAAGCCCTGCGCTCGGTACGCGACTTCACGGTGAAGTCCGCGATCCCGGTCGTCGGCGGCGTCATGCTGTCGGCCGTCTTCCTCAAGACGCTGTACGACATCTGGGACCCGGCGTACGGCAGCGGCTCGCAGATCCTGGGCGTCGGCAGCGTGTTCCTGATCGGCGTCGGCCTGCTGGTCCTGGGCGTGTTCGTGATGCTCGCCCAGCAGATCCACCGCCCGGCGTTCTTCCGCGGGCAGACGCTCGACGCCGCCACGGCGGTCCGGACCGAGGAAGACCTCGTCGACGCCTGAGGCCTACTTAGGCCTGAGGCGACGCCTGAGGCGTGCCGGTGCCGAGCCCGGCGACGGCCGCGACCTCGGCCGCGACGTGGTCCCACAGCGCGGCGGGCAGGTCGTGGCCCACGCCGGGAAAGGTGACCAGGCGGGAGCCGCGTACCAGTTTGTGGGTGGCCTGTGCGGCGCGCACCCTGAGGATCGGATCCTCCTCGCCGTGTAGCACCAGCGTCGGGTGCCGCAGTTCGGCGAGCTCGGCGCCGTGCCACCGGGCGCCGATCTGGCGGCTCTGCGCCTTCTTGTCGCGCGGTCCGCTGTCGACCTCGGCCTCCACCCACGCCCGGGCGGCCTCCTCGTCGAACGGGTAGCCCGGCGACGCGACCCCGCGCCACACCGCGAGCGAGGCCTCGATGTCCCCCTCGCGGCCCTCGGGGAACTTGGTGCGGGCGAGCTTCGACAGCAGGCCGAAGCGCAGGTAGCGCAGCACCCGCAGCCCGGCCACGTCGCTGGGCAGCGCGGCCGACGAGGTGACGCTGAGCACGCGGTCGGGGTGCCGCAGCCCGACCCGCTGCGCGATGAGCCCGCCCATCGAGTGTCCGAAGATGTGGGCCCGCTCCCAGCCGAGTTCGTCCATCACGGCGACGGCGTCGTCCGTCATGTCCTCCGAGGTGTACGCCTCGCCGCGCCTGCCGAACAGCGCCTTGAACGGGTTGCCGGTCTTCGTCTCCGGCATCCGGGTCGACTCGCCCGCGTCGCGCTGGTCGTAGCGGACGACCTCGAAGCCGGCGTCCGCGAACGCGTTGCCCAGGCCGTCGGGCCACCAGAAGCGGGCGGTGGCGAGGCCCATCACGAGGAGCAGCGGCTCTCCGCGGGAGCCTTCGAGCCGGTCGTACGCGATGTCGACGTCGCCGTTGTGGGCGTACCGCGTCGGCGACCAGGCGCGGGTCGCGGCCCGCTGCGCGGTATCTCCGGCCCCGGTTGCGTGCGCGGGCGTACCCGCCCCGGTGAAACCTCCGGTCGTGGCAGTCATGGCCGTGCTCCCTTCCACAAACTGCGATCGGTGTTCGCAGTTTGTGGGCACTACTGTACTGCATACACCGTTCGCAGAAAGAGGAGGCGCGTGCCGTGGCCGCCGCCGACAGCATCTGGCTCCGCCCGGAACGCGCCGCGCGCGGCCCGGTGCCCGGCTACGACCGCGACGCCCTGGCCGCGGCGGGCGTCGCCCTCGCCGACGCCCAGGGCCTCGCCGCGGTCACCATGCGGGCCGTCGCCGACGCGCTGGGTGCGGGCCCGGCGTCGCTGTACCGCTACATCGCCACGCGCGAAGAGCTCGTGGAACTCATGGTCGACCGCGCCCACGCCGAGATCCGGTACCCGGAGCCCACCGGAGACTGGCTCGACGACCTCCTCGCCCTGGCCCGCGAAAGCCGGCGCGTCACCCTCGGCCACCCGTGGCTGCTCGACGCGACCGCGACCCGGACGCCGCTCGGGCCGAGCACCGTCGCCTTCCTCGAAAACGCACTCGGCGCCGTCGCCGACCTGGACGTGCCAACCCGGGACAAGTTGGAGGCCATCGCGGTGCTGAGCGCCGTCGTGTCGGCGCTCACGCGTACCGAGGTGGCCCAGGCCCGCGGCGGCCGGACGATTCCGGAGTGGCAGCGGGCGCAGGCCGCGTACCTCGCCCACGTCGCCGCCGCGGGCCGACACCCCCACCTGGCCGCCGCGTTCGCGGATCAGGGACAGGACACGGAGTCGGTGGACGAGCTCTTCACCCGCATCGTGACCGGGGTGCTCAGGGGCCTGCTGCGCCCCGACGGCGACGGCGGAAGCGGTGGTGGCAGCGGCGCTAGATGACGCGCTTGACCCATACGGAGTTCTTGTACTGGCTGTCGACGTGGAACACCTGCGGATGGCCGAACAGGCCGCGCACCCGGATGGTCCACGTCGCGCCGTCGCGCACGATCGTGGCCTTGTGCTCGCCCGACGACCACTCGGCACACGCCTGGACGCAGACCTCGACCAGGTCGGCGAAGTAGGCCGCGGCCTTGGCCTGCGAAGGATCCGCGCCCAGTTCCTCCGGCATGTGCTTGAGGCACGCCAAGTCCGTCTCCATCGACCCGCAGGCGAAAGCCCTCGGCACCCAGCATGCGCCGATCGGCTGCCACGCCAAGGCGGTCACGCCGTCCGTCAGCGTGATGCCCGTGTAGCCGAACTTCTGGACGTTGCCGCAGGCCACGTCCCAGTCGACGGTCGGATCGACGAGCACGTGCACGACCTTGCCGAGGTCGCCGATGTTGCCCGGCTTCACCCGCTTGGTCAGCGCATCACGTACCTCCTTGCGTGCGCATCGCGTGGTCAGCATCGTCAACTGCTGCTCGGTCAACGACCCGAGGCACAGGATCCAGGGCGTCTTGTACGTGCCGAGCAGCGTCAGGCACGCCGACCGCTGGGGCTCCACCAGGTCCTTCAGCGGCGCCAGGCGTGCCAGCAGGAACGGGTTCAGGCGGCACAGCGCGAACGACAGCTTGCCCTGGGCGATTTGGCACGCGCTCGTCGCTGGCGGGACGAGGTCGACGATCAGCTTCTTCTGGGCTTCGAGGGACGACGCGCACGCCGCGACCAGCCCGACGTCGACCTGCTTCGCGATCTCGGAGGGCCTGTTCGAGGCCAGCAGCGTCTGGCCGGACTGGAACATCGACGTCAGCGGAATCGTCAACGGCTCCAGGAACGGCGTCAGTTGCTTGGCATTGATGTCCTGGAACGTGGTGTGGGCCTGCTGCACGGTCCCGTCGAGGAGCGTGCATTCGGTCGCAAGCGCGCTCAGGAACATTTTCAGGAGCGGTTCCAGCGTCGCCGGCCGCTGCTTGTAGGCCTCGAATTCGTCCTTCAGTGTGGTGAGCGCCGCCTCTGCCGCGACGTAGAACTCGGTCTCGTAGACGAATCCCTCGATCTGGGAGACCGTCGCCTCGTCCGGCTTGGGCAGCACATGGCACTGCAGGATGCCGTGCGGCTCCGTGTGCATGGCGTCGAATCCGGCCGTGACGGCCGCCGCGAAGAGCGGCTTGTACCCGGTGGCCAGTTCGGCGGAGCGCTGCTTGAGGAACTGCGTGAGCATCGCGATCCACACGTGTCGGCGTACCGGATCCGGCACGGCCGCCTGCAACTCCGCATCGAGCCGTTTCGTCGTGGACTCGGCCCAGACCATCCCGCGCGTGCCCTTGCGCCTCAGGACGGCCTCGATCGCCGCGCGCAACTCCGCCGCGGTCACCGGGTCCTTGCTCGGCTTGGGCGGCTCCTGCTTCTGCCGCGGCGGTATCGCACCTGGCTGTTCGGTCATCTCCCCACCCCCTTAGGGGGGTCAGTGTGGGGGCAACGCTCAAGGCAAAGTGAGGAGTTGGTTCCGCCTGGCCGAATTGTCGGCGAGGTGGCCGGAATTGCGCGCGGACGGGTCCGTCAGTCGCGCAGCAGCGCGCAGGCGAAGTCCTCCTGGACGGCGCGCAGTCGCTCCAGCAGCACCGGGTTGGCCGTCTTGTTGACCTGGACGCTGATGGAGAAGGTCAGCGAGCGTCGGCCGTCGGGGGTGGAGGCGGCCAGTTGGGTGTATCCGGCGGTGTTGCCGGTGTGCCCGTACAGCACGCCGCAGCGTGTCGTGTAGCGGAAGATGCCCAGGCCGGCGTCGTTGCGCCCGGGGCCGGCCGGCTCGGAGGCGCCGCCGTCGAGGAAGGTGGTCTGCTGGGCGTACGCCTCGGGCCCGGACAGCCGCCCGCTCGCCCACGCGCGCATGAAGACGCCGGTTTCGTTCGGCGTCGACGTGATCGCGCCGGACGCCCAGACGCCGGACATGCCGAAGAGTTCGCTGACGTCCTCGGGCGCGTCGGGCGGGTCGACGGCGTACCCGTGGAGGTACGGCTCGGGCATCTCGAACCCGGACGGCAGGCTGGTGCGGCGCAGGTCGAGGGGGCGGAGGACCTGCGAGGCGAGCAGGTCCTCGTACCGCTGCCCGGTGGCCGCCTCCGTCATCAGGGCGACGGCGATGTTGTCCGAGTTGGAGTACTCGTACCGGCTCCCGGCCGGGAAGTTGAGCGGCTTGTCCGCCACGAAGTCGAGCAGGCGCTGCGAGTCGAACACGTGGTGGGGGTCGGCGGTGATGATGTCGCGGAACGCCTGGGCGGCGCTGTAGTCGGGCAGGCCGCTGGTGTGGCCGAGCAGCTGCCGCAGCGTGACCGCGCCCCAGGCCGCGGGCAGTTGCGGCAGGCGCTGCGCGAGGGTGTCGTCCAGGTCCAGGAGGCCGCAGCGTACGAGCGACAACGCGACCGCGCCGCTGTACGCCTTCGACGCGCTCGCCAGCCGCATGAAGTCGTGCGGGGTCGGCGGGCGCGTCGTGCCGACCTCGGCGACTCCGGCCCGGTAGACCTTGGAACGCCCGTCCTCGTGCAGCACCGCGATCACCCCGGGCGGGCCGTCCGGCCGGGCGACGAGTTCCGACAACTCGCGCCGAAGCTCCGCGTCCCCGCCGTGACCGCCGGCCGCATCGCGACCCGCCTGCGCCGCAGACGTCGGCGACAGGGCGATCCCCGTCACGAGCGCGACGACCGCACCCTTGGCACTGATCCGCTTGGCGAGTCCCATCCGGCGCCCTTCCCACTGTCGACGACACGGGAAGCATGAAGAGACGCGGCGCCCAGACCGGGCAGGACGCCGCCGACACGGCGAAATGTCCGTCTTTCGGCCGCGTGCGGGGAGCGTGCGTCCGCCTACACGGGCATGTGCCGCCCGAGGAATCCGATCACCGCACGCGCGAGCGCGATGCGATGGTCGGCGAACGCGTGGTCCGTCGGGTAGACCGCGTGCTCAAGCCCCGCGACCGGGAAGTCCTCGTACGCCTTCACCAGCGGGTGATGATTCGTCTCGGCCGCCGCCGCGGCATCATGTTCCGCAGCCAGCAGCAGGACCGGCCGCCCGGCCAGGCGCGGCGCCAGCGAGGCCAGCCGCCAGTCCTCCTCGAGCGCCTCCAACTCCGCGACCAGCGCCTCGCCACTGGTGCCGGACAGTGGCAGCACCGACTCCTGGAACGCCTCGACGAGGCTCGCCCGCTCCGATGCGTTGTCGCGTACCGCCTCCGGCACGAGGCCCAAGTCGAACGCCGCGATCGCCACAACCGCCCGCACCTCCGCATCCGCGGCGGCCGTCCGCAACGCCGTGAACCCGCCGAGACTGTGCCCGGCAACGGCCACCCGCCCGGCATCCAGCCGATGCTCGGCCGCGAACTCCGCCTCGCGCACCGCCGCCACCACGGTCGCGGCATCCTCCTGCACGTTCCGCCACGTCCAGGTGCCGCCCATGCCCCACGAGCCCCGATAGTGGAACACCAGCGCCGCGTACCCCGCCCGGCTCAGCGCGTGCGCCAGGTCGAAGTTCCGCTCGTTCCCGGGAAACCCGTGCAGCAGCACCACAACCGGATGCGGCCCGGGCCCACCCGGCACATGCAACACCCCGACAAGCGGAACCCCCGCACTCTCCAGAACCACCGCACCCGTCGACGGCGCGGGCTCAAGCCCCAGTGCCGGATCATCCCCGACCGGATCGACCACTGCCCCTCCCAACCTCGACCACCGGACCCCCGTCACTCTAAAGACCCCGCCCTCCCGCCCCAACCATCCAGGAGCGACATTGGAGCAACCCGAAGACCAACTCCCCATCGTCGTATGCCTCGCAATCGGCACAGAGGAGCAGTGGCTCCTGTCCTTCCGCTCCGCGGCCCGGCTCGACTTGGAGATATCCGCCCCCGACGGCCGGATACGGCGTGCGAGCGGGACGGACCTCTTCACAGCCCTGCAGTCGGCCCGCCGAGAGCTGGAAGGCGAGGGCATCCGCCTCTGCTGCAACGGCGCACGCGTCAACGCACGCCCCTCGTCCAGGACATCGGAGTCGGGCGGCTGGGTCGTGTACCTGATCCGCCGCCACCGCCCCGCGACCCTCGCCGACCTGGTGTTCACACTGGACTACGCACCCCCCGCCGCGGTCGCGACCGTCGCCGCCCAGGAGAAATTCTGGGCCCGCGCGAACGCCAACAACTTCCTGAACTTCGCGAAACTCCTCAGCCCCATCTGGTGGTTCTACAAACTCCGCGGCCACCGCTTCAAACCCCGCCTCTGGGCAGGGAGTCCACCGACGGGAGCTTTGTCCGACCGGCGAGATGATCGTGAATCCGAGGTATGAGGAATGGCCGATCTTGTGCGAGAAGTCGTCCCTGTGCTCTTGGCCGACGGGTCCGCCGCCCAGTGGGAGATGTCGATTGACGTGGACGGCTCGGCGTTTCGTCTCGAATTGCGGGCGACGGATGGGCGGGAATGGGCGGCTGAAGGTGTCGGCGTCTATGCGTCGCTGCGGGTGCTGCGGCGGCAGCTTGAGCAGGACGACATAGCAATCGGGTGCAACGGCGCCTTGCCGAACGCCAGGCCCTCGCCGTTTGCGGCTCGCTGCGGGGGGTGGACTGTGGATTTGCTGCACAAGTGGCGTCCCGCGACGGCAGGCGACGTGGTCTGGACTCTGGGGCCGGTCTCGCCGACGAAAGTAGCGACAGTTGAGGAGCAGGACGCGCACCTGGCGTCTCTGTCGCGGGTGAGCTTCTCGAACATCCTGGCGCGCTGCTCGCCGGTTTGGTTCGTCTGCTTCCTGGTCTCGCGGTTCGGGCGGGCGGTGCCCCGGTACCTTCGCGGGTCAGGGCCTTGAGTCGGGTTCTGCGTCCGGGGCTGTGGCGTATTGGGTGGCTTGGAGGGTGTACATGTCGGCGTAGGGGCCGTTGGCGGTCATCAGGTCGGTGTGGGGGCCGTGTTCGATGAGGCGGCCGTGGTCGAGGACGTAGATGTGGTCGGCCAGGCGCGTGCTGGCGAGGCGGTGGGTGATGAGGATGACGGTCTGGCCGGCGTCGGCGAGGGAGCGGATCTTGGCGAAGGCGGCGATCTCGGAGCGGGCGTCGAGGGCTGACGTGGGTTCGTCGGCGATGATCAGCGCCGCGTCGCGGTAGCGGGCCCGCGCGAGGACGAGGCGTTGCCACTGGCCGCCGGAGAGTGCGACGCCGCCGACGTAGGAGCGGTCGAGCAAGGTGTCCCAGCCTTTGGGGAGTTCGTCGATGACGCTGTCGGCTTCGGCGTATTCCGCGGCGGAGGAAAGGCGGGGGTCGGGGATCCCCAGGGCGGGTTTTCCGGTGTCGGGGCGCGAGCCGGGGGGTGTGTCGGGGTGTTCCGGGGAGGTGCGCGGGCGGCCGATGCTGATGTTGGCCGCGGCGGTGAACGGCCATTCGGTGAACGACTGTGAGACCAGGGCGACTTGGGAGAAAAGGTCGTCACGGTTGAGGTCGTTGTCGTCGGTGCCGTCCCATAGGATCCGGCCGTCGTCGGGGCGGTAGAGGCCGGCGATGAGTTTGGCGAGGGTGGTCTTGCCGGAGCCGTTCTCCCCGACCAGGGCGATGATTTCGCCGCGGTTGAGGGTGAGGGAGACGCCGTCGATGGCGGGCTTTTCGCGGTCGGGGTAGGTGTAGGAGACGTTCTCGACGGTGATGCGGGCGGGGAACTCCGAGACGGGGACGCCCCCTTCGGGGATCGCGTGCTTGTCGCAGAGGCGGCAGGCGCGTTCGTAGTCGGCGAGGTAGAGGCTCTGGCGGTACGTGGCCTGCACCTCGGTGACCAGGCGTGACAGGCCGCCGGTGCCGGTACGGATGGCGAGGACCGCGGTGCCGGACGCGGCGAGGCCGGTGCGGCCGGAGAGGACGAGCCAGCCGAGTACGGCGTACGTGAGCAGTGAGGCCATGCCCGAGAGCGACGACGAGGTGAGGCCGGTGACCGCCTCGGCCCGGGCCAGGCGCGTCTCCTCGGCCTCGCGGGCGGCGGCCATGCGGCGGTAGTGGTGCAGGAGGTACGCGCCCACGCCGTGCACCCGGACCTCCTGCGCGGAGTTGCGGTCCTTCAGGTGCCAGGACAGTTCGGACTGCTGGCGTCCGTGGTCGATCCACGCCTGCGTCGAGCGGTAGCGGCGGCGGGCGTCGCGTACGGCGCCCCAGGCCTGCGGGAGCGTGATCAGGATCAGGAGGGGCAGGAGGATCGGGTGCAGGACGGTGAGGACCGCGCTGGCGGCGGCGAGTGAGATCAGCGCGTTGACGATGCCGACGCTGTGCCCGATCATCCGGCGCGACGCGTCCGTGCCCCAAGCGGCCGACTGGAGAAGGCGTTTGAAGTCGCCGTCCTCGAGCGTGCGCATCTCGACGCGCGCGACCTTGGTCATCAGGGTGACCTCGGCGGCGCGTTCGACCTTCGGTTCCAGGCGGCCCGCGGCGACCGTGGAGAGCGCGTGGAGGACGGCCGTCAGGGCGCCGGAGATGGCGACGGCGATGAGTGCGGGGAGCGCGTTGCGCACCCGGTCGGGCGTGGGGCCCTGGGCGAACAGGCCGACGAGGACCTGGTTGGTGGCCAGGAGGCTGAACGCGCCGGTCAGGCCCTGGCCCAGTTCGGCGGCGGCGACCATGAGCATCGCGGAGCGGTCGGCCTGCCAGGCGAGGCGTACGGACTGCGCCACCAGGCGCGGGAGTTGGCGGAACGTGTCGAGCAGCGTGAGCTCGAGGTGCGCGGTGTTGTGCCGGTAGTACGCGTGGTCCATCTCGAGGTTGCCGCCGAACAGTTCCTGCCCTGACGCGACGCCCTCGGCTATGGCCTCGGCCGCGCGGTCGCGGCGCCGTCGGCGGCGCCATGCCATGCCTCGACCGCGGCTTTTGTCGGAATCGAAACTCACCCGATCACCCCCCAAAAGTCCCTTGTGATCGCATGTAAGAGCTAAGTAGACGAGTCTGGCGGGGGCGGCCTGCATCCGCCAAGCAGTTTGCGGGGGGCGCGCGAAGCACACGACAAGCCAAGGGAGTTGGGGAGAGGGAGAGGTTGCGCCGGAGGTTGTTGTGGTGATTTCCGTGTGAGGGAGTGCCGCGAAGCGCGGTCCGGCGGCCGTCGCGGAGCGCCCCCGGCGGTGTCGGCCCGGGGTGGTGCGCGCAGGGGTCAGGCGGCGCCCGGCTTCGGGCGCCGGCGCGGTGGGAGCGGCCGGTCGGCCGGCCACGCCTCGGGGCGGATGCGGGACGCCATCAGCGCGATGTCGTCCTCCGCGCCGGAGCCGAGTTCGTCGAGGATCGTGTCCACGAGCAGGTCGAGCGACGCGTCGCGGGGGAGCCGGAGGGCGGTGAGGCGGGCCAGGGACGCGTCGATGTCCTCGCCCCGGCGTTCGACCAGGCCGTCGGTGTAGAGGAGGAGGACCGGGCCCGGCCACGAGGGGATCACGACGGACTCGTAGCCGCCCACACCGGTGCCGAGGGGCGGGCCCGCGGGGACGTCGAGGAGGCGTACGCCCTGCTCCAGGATCGCCGCCGGAGGCAGATGCCCCGCGTTGGCCAGCGTGCACGCGCCCGCCGCCGGGTCCACGATCGCCAGCAGGCAGGTTGCCGCGCGTTCGAAGCCCGCGGCGGCGATCATCTCGTCGAGCCGGTCCAGGATCGTGTGCGGGGGCAGGTGCGCCGCCGCCAGCGCACGCAGCATCGAGCGGTAGTGGCTCATCGCCACCGCCGCCTCGACGCCGTGGCCCATGACGTCGCCCATCACCTGGAGCGTGCGCCCGCCCGGCAGCGCGATCGCGTCGAACCAGTCGCCGCCCACCAGCACGGACGCCCCGGCAGGCCGGTAGCGCGAGGCGATCTCGACGTCCGGGTGCGGGCCGCGCGGCTCGTTCAGCAGGGCCTGCTGGAGCTCCAGCGCGACCGCGTGCTCGTGCGTGTAGTGCACGGCGCTGTCGAGGGCGACCGCGGCCCGCCCGGCCAGCTCGCGGGCCGCCACGACGTCCTGCGCCGAGAACCCGGGGGAGTCGCCCGCGCGCAGCACGGTCATCGTCCCGATCGCGTGCCCGCGCGCGGACAGCGGGACCAGGAGACCGGAGTGGACTCCGGCGGCCAAGTAGGGCGCGAGCCGGTCGACGTTCGGGGCGTGGCGCCGCATCGACTCCTGCGACGCGAAGTTGTCCATCACCGGCGCCCCCGAGGCCAGGCCCCGGTGGACGGCCGACCCCTCCTGGTAGTCGATGGGCCGCCCGGGCCGGTTCACGATGTCGGCGACCGACTGGAGCGAGGGCACGTACGCCAGCGCCGCGCGGTGCATCCGCAGCGTCCCGTGCACGACGCCGCGTCCGATCTCCGCGTGGCCCTTGGGGAACACGTCGACGGCGACCATGTCGCCCAGCAGCGGCAGCGCGAAGTCGGCCAGCTCGACGCAGGTGGTGTCCATGTCGAGGGTCGTGCCGATGCGCTGCATGGCGGTGTCGAAGATCTCCAGGCGTTCGCGGGCCCTGATCAGCTCGTGGTGCTCGTGCTGCGCCTCGCTCACCTCGACCACGATCCCGGCGACGCCGAGGACCCGGCCGTCGCGTTCCAGGCGGTGGTAGATGCCGTACCAGTAGCGCGTGGGGTGCGGGGAGTCGGCGAGCGTCTGGCCGCTCGTGGTGATCTCGCGGGGGCGGCCGTCGACCAGGAGGGCGCGCAGCTCCTCCTCGCCCGCGTCGAGCCCGGGGAGCACTTCCGCGATGGTCCTGCCGATGTGGTCCTCAGCCGGCACGCCGTTCATCCGGGCGAGGGCGGTGTTGACGAACGCGTACTTCAGGTCGGGGTCAAGGATCCCCACTCCGGCTTCCGTGCCGTCGAGCAGGAGAGCCATGACCTGCTCGTCGACCCACGGCTGCGCACCCGAAGTCACAGGCGTCCTTCCCCGGGCGCGACCGACTTGGGGACGGGCGCCCGGAGTCCATCGTGCGCCGTACGGCGCCGGGGCGCACGTGCTCCCACCCAGATGGGTGTACGCGTTCCGGTCCCCCTGTCCCGCGCCGTCGTGCCCCGGCGCGCCCCACCGCCGCCCGGGCACGCGCCCCGGCGTTCCGCGTCGCGCTCCCGGGCCATGATCACCGGATACAGTTGTGAGCCGCGTCCGCCCCACGAACCAGCGCGTTCGCTGCCCGGACGCGCAACATGCCGCCGAGCTGCGGGGACGCTATTGTGCCGGGGCTGGACGCACATGTGCTCGCTCCCCGACAGGTCGCCTGATTCGAGGTCAAATCCGTGTCCTTGGTGCTTCGCCGAACCCGCTCGGCAACGAGCGACGACGAGACGACAGCAACCCAGTCCGGCGGACGCGACGCGGCGCCTCCCGCCGAGGCGGCCGCACCACTCGGACGACGGCACATCTGGACGATGACGGCGGCCGCGCTCGCGTGCGTGCTGGTCGCGGCGTACACCGGCATACGCATGCCCAACGGCTGGTCGGCGACGCTCCAGTCGGTGTCGTTCCAGGAGGGCTTCCACCGCCGGTTCCTGGTCGGCACGCTGATGGACCCGATCGCGGACGCGTCCGGCTACCGCTACCGCATGTACGCGCTGCTCTCGTTCCTGATCCTGGCCGGCCTGCTGGCGGTCCTCGTGTACCAGGCGGTCGTGACGCGGCTCCCGGCGCGGCGCTTCCTGATCCTGGCCTTCTTCCTGCTGCCGACCGGCGGCTACCTGTTCCACGAGGTCGGGTACTTCGACCAGGTCCTGTACCTGCTGCTGTTCGGCGCGCTGTGGATGCTGGGCAGGGGCTGGTGGATCCCCGCGTCGCTGATGATGGTCCTGGCGATGTGCGTGCACGAGATCACCGCCCTGACCGTGCTGCCGCTGTTCTTCGTCGCCTGCCTGCGCACGCTGCCGCTCTCCCGGGCGTTCGTCGCCGCGGTCCCGGCCTGTGCCACGGGGCTGCTGATCCTGACCGCGAAGCCCACCTCGTCCGGCACCTCGCTGGCGCTCCAGCGCAAGCTGGAGGAGGCGCACTTCCCGGTGCGCCCGGACGCGCTCGAACTGTTCTCGCGCACGCAGGAGGACAGCTGGAAGATGTACTCGCAGAAAGAGGTCTTCCTCTATCTGCTGCCGATCGTCATCCTGATCGCCGTCGCGCTGCTCCTGTTCGCGCGGGCGGGGGACCGCCCGGCGAAGCTGCTGGTGATGTCGGTGCTGGCCGCCCTCGCCCCGGCCATGGCGACGTTCGCGGGATGGGACCGCGAGCGCTGGGCCTTCCTGCTGATCGTCAATTTCTTCGTCATTCTTTGGTTCTGGTTCGGTGACTACCAGGTCGCCCTGAAGTCCGTGCAGTTCGGCGTCGTCGTGGTGGCCCTGCTGCTGATCGTGCACGTGCCGCTGACGTACTTCGACGGCTTCGCACCGCGCCCGCTGACCGGCCAGGGCATCGGCGACTTCTACGAGTACGTGACCTCCGGGGACTTTTTCGACAAGCCGCGCCTGTAGCGCTGCGGGGCCGAGGTGCGGCCCGGCGTACTGGAACGCGTTCCAGTTCTGCCGGGTCGTTTCGGCGTGTCCGCTCCCGTTCGCGATCTTCCGTCTGACAGCGTGAAACCGGGCAGCCACCGCCTGCGGGCGTGACCGGCAAAAGAGCAACAGGTTTCACCCGGCCCTGCCGTGACGGGCGGTTCGCGACGGATGGTTGCCCTGGGTAACTACCGTGGTCCAACCGCCGGTTCGGTCGCTTCGGCGACGTCGGCGGCACTCTTCACATCGTGCGGCGCTGCTGTTACACAAGCGTCCCATCGCGGAACCGGATGATCAGGTTCCGTCCCGAGACCGTGTCGTCCCCTCGGTCTGCTTCGCCATGCCCACCCGTACAGCCATTGCCCGCTCGGGGAGGAAATGCGTGTCCGACAACACCGAGAAGCCGACTGAGACGCCAGGGGAGAACCCTGGGGAAAGCCCTGGGGAAAGCCCTGGGGCGGAACCGGCAGGGAAGCCCGCGGAGACCCCCGCGGCTTCCGGCTCGGCCTCCGAACCACCCTCCGAACCGCCCGCGAAGACGGCGGTGGCGGACGGACCGTCGCCCGGTGACCCGGCGTCCGGCGACGACGTCACCGGCCGCCTCGAAGGCGCCTCGAAAGCCCGCGTCTTCAGCGTGCTCGCGGTGATCGTGCTGTTCTCCGAGGTCGTGCCGCTGCAGTACTCGATGGTCTCGACCGCCGTGCAAAAGGTCGGCCAGGACTTCCCCACGGCCGGCGACAACGTCAGCTGGATGATCATTATCCTGGGCCTCGTCGGCGGTGCCACGACGCCCATCCTCGGCAAGCTCGCGGACCTCGTCGGCAAGAAGCTGGTGCTGTTCGCCAGCAGCATCGCCTTCCTCGCCGGTTCGCTGATCTGCGCGCTGACCGACAGCTGGGCGATCTTCCTGGTCGGCCGCGGCCTCCAGGCCACCGCCTTCGCCATGGCCGCCATCGCGGCCGGGCTCATCCGCGACCTCATGCCGCGCAAGTACGTGCCGCTGTCGATCGGCGTCATCGCCACCGGTTTCGGCGTCTCGGCCCTCGCGTCGCCGTTCCTCACCGGCTGGCTCACGGACCACTGGAGCTGGCGCGCGATCTTCTGGTTCCTGACCATCTACATCCTGGTCCTGATCCCGATCTTCTGGATCGTCGTCCCGGAGACCAAGCTCAAGGTCAAGCAGAACCTGGACTGGCTTGGCTCGGTCCTCGTCGGGGCCGGCGCGGCGCTCGCGCTCGTCTACCTGTCCAACGGACAGAAGTGGGGCTGGGGCGAGTTCACCGCGTACATCTACCTGATCGGCGGCATCGCGCTGCTGGCGCTGTTCTACTGGTGGGAACTGCGCGCCCCCGAGCCGATCATGGACCCGAAGCTGCTGCGCACGCCGCGCGTCTCGATCGTGCTCGCCATCGGCCTGTTCTCCAACATGATCATCGGTGTGCAGGCGTACGCCGTCGCGTACATGGCGCAGATCGACAAGGAGGTCGTCGACAACGGCGTCGTGCAGGGCTTCGCCGCCCAGGCGGGGGTGTCGGCCGACACGCTGCGCCAAGCCCTCGTGTTCGAGGGGGATCTCGGGTACGCACTCGGGTTCAGCCTCATGGCGCTGGCGGTGCACATCACGGCGTGGCAGGCGATCCCGAGCATGTTCACCGGGCCGGCCGCGGGTGAGTGGGGCAAGCGCCGAGGACTGCGGGAGCCGTACCTCTGGGCGATGATCCTGATGACGGCGACCATGGTCATGTACGCGCTGTGGCACGGTTCGTGGGTGCAACTGCTGCTGATCAGCATCGTGTTCGGCATCGCGTTCGGCATGTACTACGGCGCCGCGAACAACCTCATCGTCGAGGCCGTGCCGCAGGAGCAGCAGGGCATCGGGGCCAGCATGCTCGGCCTGACCCAGTCCTTCGGCAGCGCGGTCGGCACCGCGATCCTCACCGCGATCGTGTCCGCACACCCGTACCAGGTGGTCGCGCCGTCGCCGACCGGAGGACCGCCGACAACCGTCGAAATCACCCAGGTCTACACCGACGAGGGCTGGACGCTCGTCTTCTGGGCGATGGCCGCGGCCGGCCTGGTGAGCGTCATCCTGGCGTTCGTCATGCGTGCCGGACGCACCCCCGCGACCGGCGGCACGCTGCACTGACGCGGCGGCTCGCACGGCATGCGGGGAGGGGGCGGCGCCGGGGCCGCCCCCTCCCCGCGCGGGTTATCCGATTTGCGCGGACTAGGGTGCATGGAATGGGCAACCTGGTAGTGGGCTTCGACCTGGACATGACGTTGATCGACGGGCGCGTCGGCATCGGCGCGGCGTGGGCGGTCCTCGCGGAGGAGACCGGCGTACCGGTCGACATCGACCTCGTGGTGTCGCGTCTGGGGCCGCCGCTGGAGCACGAGATCGCGGAGTGGTTCCCCGCCGAGCAGGTGGTGCCGGTGGCCGCGCGCTACCGCGAGATCTACCCCGAACTGGCGGTTCCGGGAACGGTCCTGCTGCCCGGCGCGCGCGAGGCCATCGCCGCGGTGCACCGGCACGGCGGCCAGGTCGTCGTCGTCACCGCGAAGGCACTCACCAACGCCGAGGTGCACATCCGGCACTTGGACCTGCCCGTCGACAAGGTGGTGGGCGGCCTGTGGAGCGACGGCAAGGCGGTGGCGCTGCGCGAGCACGGAGCCTCGGTGTACGTCGGCGACCACCTCGGCGACATCGCGGGCGCCCGTGCGGCGGGGGCGACATCGGTGGCCGTGGCCACCGGGCCCATCGCCGCCGCGGACCTGCGCGCGGCGGGCGCGGACGCGGTGCTGGACGACCTGACCGCTTTCCCGGCGTGGCTGGACGACTACCGGGCTGCGGTGCGCTGAATCAGTAGTGCTCAGCGCTGTGCTGCGGTGCGCTGCCGCGCGGCGAGGCGCGGTGACCCGGCGGCCGTGCGGGCGCCGGGCCCTGCGGTTCGCCGATCGGTCAGGCGTTCGGGTGGGATTCCCACGGCGGGCGCTGCTCGGGCGGGTGTGCGGCGGCGCCTCCGCCGTATGCCCCGGGGTGCGGCTGCTGCGGAAACGCCCCGGGCGCCGGTGCGCCGAACGCTGTGCCGGGAGGCCCGCCCACCGCGCCGCCCATTGCCTCGGGGCCCGTCGCCGGGGTGTGGCTCGCACGGTAGGCGTCGGCGTACGTCGGTGCGCCCAGCGGTCCGCGTGATTCCACGGCCGCCTGCCACTGCTGCTCCGTCCAGCCGTCGCTGGTGACGCGTCCCGCGGTGACGCGCGCGGCCTGGAGGAAGACCTCGCGCAGCGCCGCGTCCGCGATGCGGCCGGGCCCGAACAACGCCACCTCGCCCAGGCCGTGGCCGCCCGGCACCGCGTCGCCCAGGCGCTGGACGGACGCCGGGTCGCGGACCAGGTTCCACAGGTGGAACAGCGACGAGTCGTTGAGCGGCGCGCGGAGGTTGTTGTAGCGCGTGAACAGGAAGAAGAGCAGCGAACAGCACGTGCCGGTGACGATGAGCACGGCCGCGAGGTTGGCCGACCACAGCGCCGTGTCGTCGGAGGGCGAGCCGGACAGCGGCTCGGCGAACAGGCCCGCGATCGCGATCAGCGGGATGAGCGACAGCACGATGCGCACGGTCCGCAGGCTGCCGGTGTGCGCGGGCGGGTTGAGCAGGCCCATGCCGAACAGCGGGTCGCGCAGCGCGCGTACGGCCGGGGCGTCGGCGACGGCGAGCCGGACGCCCGCGACGGTCGCGGTGCCACCTGCGACACGTACCGCGTTGTCGACGGCCGCGCCGAAGCCGTCGGAGGCGGTCGGTGCCGCTCCCGGTGCCCCCGTCGGCGCGGTTCCCGGAGCGACAGCGGATGCCGTGCCCGGGGCGACGCGGCCGTCCGGCGTGATCGCGACCGCGCTGCGGGCCCACGCGGTCAGCACCGCCACATCCGCCACCCGGGCGGGGCCGCCGGCCAGGAACGCCAGGCGGTGCAGGTCCAGCGCGTCCTGGGCATCGGGCGCGTTGCCGCGGGCACGGCCCGCGCGCAGCACGGATCTTGCGTACCAGACCGCGACGGCCAACAGCGCCGCGCTCACCACCAGCCACACCATGTAGAGGCCCCCTCCGAATCCCGCCGACCGTCGTTCCGCCGAACAGCGTCGCCGACCGCAACCGTGCGATCGCCGACCGCCGACCGCGGGCCGCGACTCGGCCGACCTGCGGCCGCCGCGTGTCCGCTGTCCGACCAACCGACACGGTCCACCGGACGGGCACCACGATCGCACGCCCGACGCGCGGCCGCTGATCCACGGCGTCGGTTGCGCCGTGGAGCGCGTGATCGTCAGGTGGTGTTCAGCCGGCGTTCCACAGTTCGTCGTATCGCTCCGCCGTGGGCGCGTGGCCGGGCAGCGGGAAGTCGGCGTTGTCGGGGCGGGCCCGCAGCCCGTCGAGGACGAGCGCCACCAGCCGCTCGCGGGCGTTCGCGTCCTCGGTGGTCGGCACGGGAGGGCGCCGCGAGAACTGCTCGATCACCAGGAACACGTCGATGGTCGTGGCGTCGGCGCGCAGCACGCCCGCGCTGTGGGCGCGCGCGACGACCTGGTCGGCGAGTTCGTCCGAGCGGCGGCCGGCTTCCTCCATCTCGTCGGTGAAGCGTACGGTCCCGGCGATCGGGGCGAGGGAGCCCGGGCCGAACGCGACGCACTCGCGCACGTACCCGGACAGGCCCTGCCACGGGTCCTCGGCGGCGAGTGCGGTGCGGGCCGCCTCCGAGTACTGCTCGGCGGCCAACACCGTGAGTTTCTGGAGCAGTTCCTCTTTGGTGCCGTACCGCCGGTACAAGGTCGCGATGCCCACGCCCGCGCGCTCGGCGACCGCGGAGACCGGGGCGTCGGCGCCCTGGGTGGTGAAGACCTCGCGGGCCGCGGCCAGCAGTCGAAGGTCGTTGCGCGCCGCCTCGGCCTGTCGGCCCCGCTTGCGCGGCCGTTCGCTCGTGCTCATGGCCACCAGGATAGTCCTTGCGGAGTGGAGCGCTCCGTTATAGTTTAACGGAGCGCTCCACTCCGTTATTATTTCGCAGCAGTCCGAAAGGCGGGCCACGATGCAGGTCACCACGCACGTCACCATGAAGGCGGCAGTAGTCACCCGGTTCGGCGGACCCGAGGTCCTGCACATCGCCGAGATCCCCACCCCCACCGCGGGGCCCGGCCAGGTACGCGTCAAGGTGCGCGCCGCCGGCGTCATGCCCTTCGACACCGGCCTGCGCGCCGGGATGTTCCCGCCCGCGATGACGCCCGGCTTCCCGGAGAAGCCCGCCGTGCCGGGCAACGAGTTCGCGGGAGTCGTCGACGAGGTCGGGGACGGCGTGACCGGCTTCGCGCCCGGCGCCGAAGTCCTCGGTTTCGCGACCACGGGGGCGTACGCCGAATTCATCGTCATCCCCGCCGACCAACTTGCCCGCAAGCCAGCGGACATGCCCTGGGAGGTCGCCGCGGGGCTCTCCGGCAACGGCCAGGGCGCGCACATGGCGCTCGGCCAACTCGCGGTCGGCCCGGGCGACACCGTCCTGATCACCGCGGCCGCCGGAGGGCTCGGGACGATCGCCGTGCAACTCGCGAAGGCGTGGGGAGCGGCGACGGTGATCGGCACGGCGAGCGAGCGCAACCACGACTACCTGCGCTCCCTCGGGGCGGTCCCGGTCACCTACGGCCCCGGCCTGGTCGACCGCGTGCGGGCGATCGCCCCGGACGGCGTCGACGCCGCACTCGACGCGGCCGACCCCGAGGCGCTGCGCGACTCCGTCGAACTCACCAAGGACCGCGGTCGCGTCCTCACCATGGTCTCCGACGAGGTCGCGCGGGAACTCGGGCTGCGGGAATGGAGTGGTGTCCGCAGCGGCGAACTCCTCGCCGAACTGGCCGACTTGTGGAGCAAGGGCGTGATCGCCCTGCACATCCGCGGCACGTACGCGCTGGCCGACGCGGCCGACGCGCACCGCGAGATCGAGACCGGCCACGGACGCGGCAAGGTCGTCATCGCCGTCGACCTGCCCTGACGCACCGGCGTTCCGGCGGAGCGCGGCGCGGCCAGGCCCGCGGCGACAGGGCCGTGCGCGCGCCGACCGGGCCGCGTACCGACACGACAGCACGCATCAAGAGGGGTGGTGGGCCGACATGTTCGGTCGCAAGGCACGGGTGCAGGGGCAGGACCGGGGGCAGGCGCAGGCGCAGGCACGGGTGCGGGGCCGGGCAGGCAGCAGGGCGCAGGTTGTCCGGGCAACGCGTGTCGACGGACCGGAGGGCGGCGCGGTGGTGCCGGGCGGGCCGCCGAACGCATCCCGGGGACCGGACGCCGTCGTGCACGGCGGGCCGCGGCGTGGTTCGCCGGCCCGAGGTGACACGCGCATCCGGGGGCGCGACCTCTTCGAGGACCGGCGGTTCCGGCTGCTCTTCCTGGCCCGCACGATCTCGGTGCTCGCGGCGGCCTTCGGGCCGGTGGCACTGGCGTTCGGCGTGCTGGATCTGCCGGGGGCGAGCGCGACCACGCTCACCATCGTCCTGACCTCCCAGACGGTGCCGCAGATCGCGCTCATGCTCTTCGGCGGGGTCGTCGCCGACCGGGTCTCCCGTACGCGCCTGATGATGACGGCCGAACTCGCCGCGGCCGCCGCGTTCTTCGCCCTCGCGGCGATGTTCGTCACCGGCCGTGCGCCGGTGCCGGGGATCGCGCTGCTCGCCGCCGTCACGGGGATCGCCCTCGCGCTGTACTACCCGGCACTGACCGGTGTGGTGCCCGACGTCGTCCCGGACGAACACCTTCAGACGGCCAACGGCATACTCCGCCTCGGCGTCAACAGCGCACGCCTGCTCGGCATGGCCGCGGCGGGCGGTGCGGTGGCGCTCGTCGGCTCCGGGTGGGCGCTGGCGGTCAACGGCGCGGGGTTCGTGGTGTCCGCGGTGCTGCTCGCCGCGCTCCGCCTGCCGCGCGGAACATCGCGCGGCGGCACCTCCATGGTGAGCGATCTCCGGGAAGGCTGGCGGGAGTTCTCGTCCCGCCAGTGGCTGTGGGTGATCGTCCTCCAGTTCGCCTTCGTCATCGCGGCGATGCAGGCGGCGTTCGGCGTGCTCGGTCCGGTCGTCGCCAAGTCCGACCTCGGCGGTGCCCCGGCCTGGTCGATGATCCTCGCCGGCCAGGGCCTCGGGACCCTCGCGGGCGTCTTCCTCGCCATCCGGATCCGCCCGCGGCGGCCCCTGATGGTCGCCACCGTGATGATCTTCGCGGTGACGCTGCCCATCACCCTGCTCGGCATCGGCGCACCGGTGTACGTCGTGGCGCTCGGAGCCTTCGTCACCGGCGCGGCCTTCGACGTCTTCGGCGTCATGTGGGAGACGACGATGCAGCGGGAGATCCCGCGCGAGGCGCTGTCGCGCGTCGCGGCGTACGACGGGCTCGGCTCGTTCATGTTCGGCCCGCTGGGACTCATCGCCGCCGCGCCGCTCGCGGACGCCGTCGGCCCGCGCAACGCACTGCTGCTGTGCGCGGCGCTGATCGCCGTGGTGACGGCAGGCGCGCTGGCGGCACCCGAGGTACGGAACCTCCGCGCCCCGTCAGGCAGCCGCGTCACCACCGAGGCCCCCGGAACCGATCCGCCGGACTCCGGCAACCCGGCCGACCCCAAGCCGACCACCCCCGATGCCGCTCCCGCCGCCGCTCGGTGACAGGGTCCACGACGTTCCGAAAACGTCGGCGAGCGGGGATGATCGCAACCCGGCCGGTCTGATCAGGCGTCAAGCATGTTGTCCGGCCGATGTGTTGTCCGGCCGGACGGTCGGGAATCATCGGGAGCGCGTGGGCCGAACTCCGGCTTCGCGCGGACGGCCACCGGTCGTGGGGCGTTCTGTTGTGCGGCGGTGCCAACGCGCTGCTGCTGGCCTGGTCGCTGTTCCTCGTCGCGGTCGGCCACGACGCCGTGCCGCCGATGCCTGGAACCGTGCTGGTTCTCGGGATGTTCGCGCTGTGGCCCTGGCTCGAACCGCTGCCTCGACGCAGCAGCTAGGCGACGTCCCAGCGCCTCAAGTACGGGCGACTCAGGGGGATTTGCGGTTCTCCGCCGTGGGAGGCCCCTGCGCGTCGGGTTGGAGTCGGGCGGTGACGGCTATGCGGTTCAGGGCGTTGGTGACCGCGACGGTGAGGATGAGGTTGCCCAGCTGCTGTGGGCCGAAGTGGCGTTCCGCGTCGGCGTACACGTCGTCCGGAACGCCCTCGGGGCCCAGGTGGGTCACGGCCTCGGTGAGGGCGAGTGCGGCGCGCTGCGACGGGGGGAACAGCGGTGACTCCCGCCAGCCCGCGAGGTGGTGCAGGCGCTGCTGGCTCTCGCCGAGCCGCAGGGCCTCGCGCGAGTGCCATTCCAGGTGCAGGGCACAGCCGTTCATCTGCGACGTCCGCAGTTTGACCAGCTCGCGCAACCGGTCGTCCACCAACCCGTCGCGGCGGATCAGGCTGTCCAGCCGGGCCAGCGCCTGGTAACCGCCGGACGCTGCCGCCGGGAGGTCGATGCGCTGACGGTACACAAGTGACTCCTTGCAGCAAATGTGCCGCGGCCGTCGACGGGACGGAGTCGACGGCCGCGGCGGGACGTGCCGATGCATGTCCGGCGGGGAGCACCGGACATGCACCCGACAGGCACCGCCTCTCGGCCGGGGGTGCCACAGGGGACGTGCACCCCCGGCCGGAGTTCGGCGCCTGGGCTTCGGCGGCTTCAACAGCTTCGGTGCGCGGCCGGCGGCCGGCGGTGGGCGGTCGCCGGCCGCGGCTCAAGCGGCGTACGGGTGCCGCTCGCGCCCGCGCCGCAGTGTGACCGCCCACCACGCGAGCTGGTCGAGCATGGCCCGCGCGGCCTCCTCGCACTCGGCGGGCTGCCGCGAGGAGCCGTCCTCGTGGAACAACTCCCAGGCGTACGGCAGCGTCACCTGTTCCCGCACCGGAACCGCGTGCAGGTCCGCGAACAGCGGGCGCAGCCGCTCGACGGCGTACCCGCCGCCGGTGGTGCCGCCGTACGACACGAACCCCACCGGCTTCGCCTGCCACGGCCGCCCGTGCCAGTCGGCGAGGCGCCGCAACGCGGTCATGACGGTGTGGTGGTACTCGGGCGTCACGACGACGTATGCGTCGGCGGCGTCGAGTCTGCGGCGCACGGTGAAGGCGGACGAGACGGCGTGCGCGGGATCGTGCGGTTCCGGCTCCGCCGGGCGTTCGAATCCGAAGGGCAGATCGACCTCGGCAAGGTCGATCACGTCGATGTCCAACTCGTCGCGCCGCTCGACCTGGCGGATGAACCAGTCGGCGACGACGTCGCCGACCCTGCCTTCGCGCACGCTGCCGATGATCACGGCCAACCGGAAGGTCTCGACCCCGACCTCGTGGTGGTGGTCGGTCTCCGGCATCGTGCTGCTGTCCATCAGGTCCGCTCCCAGGAATGGCATCGGTCTTCCGCCACTCCACAATCGGGCACCCAGGGACCCCGAACAACGCCGATCCTCGTAACGAGCGTTAAGCGGCGCTAAGCAATGCCGGGCAGGTCAGGGACCCAGGGACGAAGCTCCTGCCGATCGCGCGGCACCTGAGCGGTCAGGCCGCCGGCACCACCGCTGCTCGTACGCACAGGACGTCGGGCAAGTGCTCGGCCACGCGTTGCCACTGCGCGCCGCCCTCGCGCCCTATGTAGACCTCGCCCGACCGGGTGCCGAAGTAGACGTTGGGGTCGGCGGAGTCGTCGACACACAGGGCATCCCGCATCACGCCGGTCCAGAAGCCCTCGTCGGGAAGGCCGTCGTCGAGGCCGGCCCATGTCCCCCCGGCGTCGTCGCTGCGGTAGATGCGGCAGCGGCCCTCGGGCGGGAAGCGCATCGCGTCGGCCACCAGCGGGAACGCGTACACCGTGTCCGGACGGTCGGGGTGCACGACGATCGGGAACCCGAAGTCGCTCGGCAGCCCCTCGGCGATCGAGGACCACGTCGCTCCGCCGTCGTCGCTGCGGTAGACGCCGTGGTGGTTCTGCAGGAAGAGGCGGTCCGGGTGCTCCGGGTGCCGGGCCACCTTGTGCACGCACTGCCCGAACTCCGGGTATTCGTCGGGCAGGAAGTACGCGCGGATGCCGGTGTTGGACGCCGCCCAGGACTTGCCGTCGTCGCGCGTGCGGTAGACGCCGCCGGTCGACATCGCCACGGTCATGTCCCCGGCCTCGGTCGGATGCGGAAGCACGGTGTGGATCGCCATGCCGCCGAACCCGGGTGTCCACCGCGGACGGTGGGGGTGGTCCCACAGCCCCCGCACGAGGGACCAGGAACGGCCGCCGTCCTCGGACCGGAACAGTGCGGACGGCTCGACGCCCGCGTACAGCGTGTCGGGACTGTCGTGCCCGCCTGGCTGCAACTGCCAGATCCGCTCGACCGACGCCTCCGCGTCCTTGGGGAAGGCGATCGCCCCTTCACTTGGCGCACCCCAGGTGGCACCGAAGTCGTCGGTCGCGGCGACCGCCGGCCCGAAGTGCTCGCTGGTGACGCCCGCGAGCAGGCGTGCGGCTGGGCCGCGCTTGTCGATCAGGACCGAGTAGACGCCCGTCATCGGATGGTGGGGACCGGTGAAGTCCCAGGCCCGGCCGCCGTCTTCGGAACGGCCCAGCCACAGGCCCTTGCGGGTGCCCACGGCGAGGACGATGGGGTCGGTCATGGCCGCCTCCTGGTACGGGATCGGGGTTCCGCTACGTCTTCGACGCTACGCCGCCGGTCGGCCCCGATCGAGGAAACACGGCTCATTTCTATCGAACGAGTGAACGAATCCACGAGCCGGAACTGTGTTCGAGTGGGTGGGGGTCGAAAGCACCCGCCGATAGCATGTGCCCGTCCGCCTGTCGGGGCGGCGGGGGAGGTACCGGTGATCTACCTCGTGTACCGCATGAAGCTGACGGAGCGCTCGCGCCGCGACCAGAAGGCCTTCTGGGCCTGGCTGGAGGAGCGCGAGCGGTGGTTCTACCGCGATCTGCCGATGGTCCGCGAAGTGCGCTGGTTCTACAGCGTGGTCGGCGACGTGTACGTGCTGGAGAACTGGGCCGCGTTCGAGGACGAGGCCGCCTGGGGCGCGTACCGCAGGGCCCTCGCCGGGCTCAAGTCCGAGAACGCGTGGGAATCCGAGCGCGTCACCCAGGACGACTGGTGGGAGTTCCTCGACACCCGCATCGTGACGGACCCGCCCGTGCCGGTGGGCTTCCGTGCCGAGGACCCGCCGGGAATCTGATCGGGGACCTGATCGCGGCCTGAGCGGGGCCACCGGAGACACCCCCACGGCCCGGAAAGCCGAGAACGCCGGAGCCGATCGGTCCGGGGGTGACCGATCGGCTCCGGCGTCGTGCGTCAGCAGGTCTGTGGAAGCGGTGTGCCCGGCGGCGCCTCGGACGCTGCCGCCGCGGTCGGCCATCAGGCCGCGGCCACAACCGCGCTGCGGTCCAGCGCGGCCAGCGGAGCGACGGCCAGCTTCTCGGCCGGACGCGACCCCCCGGCCGCCTTGCGGCGGTCCGCGGCGAAGACGTACACCCGCAGCACCGCGAAGCGGCCTATGCCCGCGAGGCCGGACGCCGTCAGGTACACGGCCTGCTCGGTGAGGACGTTCGGGCTTGCCGCCACCACGTGCAGGACCGTCATCGCGGTCGTCGTGAACAGGAAGCTCACCACGACGGTTCCGGTCGACTTGAGGTGCATCCGCCAGCCGGTCTGGCCGCTGCGGAAGGTCAGGCGGCTGTGCAACTCGTTCGCCACGACCGTGGACGCCACGGTCACCAGCGCGTTGGCCGCCGCCAGGGACATGTGCTGCGCGAGGACCAGCAGGACGGCGCTCGCCGCCAGGCCCGTGCCGCCCCCGAAGACCACGAACCGGATGAAGGAGGCCACCGGCCCGTCGCCGCGCGTCGCGGCGGCAGCTGCGGTGCTCGCGTTGTTCTTCACAAGTGTCTCCTTCGCCCCCGGGCGGTCCGCCGCCCCTCTGCCTTCCTGCACTCACGACTCTAGGATTCATATAGGAAGGGTTCGTTCCTGAATGCTTCCTGTTGCCGTCCCTTCTTTCGACCGGTTTTCCGTGCCGAACTCATCGCTCCTGACAACACGAAACCCCGGCCGGGACAGTCCCGGCCGGGGTGTGGTTCGCAGCACATCTGACGGTTGCTCGGTCAGGCCGTGCGCCTGCTGCGCCGTCCGCGCCGTTCGATCCACTTCGCGAGGCCCGACAGCGCCATGCACATGCCGATGTAGACGGGCGCGATGACCATCACGACCGGGATGAACGGCAGGCTGTAGTCCAGGTTGGTGGCGATCTGCTTGCCCGCGTAGAGGAACTCCTCGTACGAGATCAGGAAGCCCAGGGACGTGTCCTTCAGCGCCACCACCAGCTGGCTGATGATGGCCGGCAGCATCGTGCGCACGCCCTGCGGGATCAGCACGTACGACATGACCTGCGTCTTGCGCATGCCCAGCGCGTACGCCGCCTCGCTCTGCCCGCGCGGCACCGCGTGCACGCCCGCCCGGAAGACCTCCGCCAGCACCGAGCCGTTGTAGAGCGTCAGGCCCGCGATCAGCGCGATCCTCGGCTCGGTCTTCAGCGCGATGAAGATGAAGAAGATCATCACCAGCACCGGCATCGCCCGGAAGAACTCCACGACCAGCGTCGAGAACCACCGCACGACCCGGTGGTCCGACAGCCGCCCCGCCGCGAACACCGCGCCGAACACCAGCGACAGGACCGCCGCCCACGCGAACGCCCGCAGGGTGTTGCCGAGGCCCCGCAGCAGCAGCTCCTGGATGCCCTTGTAGGTGAAGGCGTTCCACTTCTCGGCGGTGAACTGCTCGGTGTCGAACAGCTTGTAGACCACCCACGCGAGGATGCCGGCCAGCACCAGGGACGCCGCGATCCCGTACGTCCGATGCCGCGCCAGGGCCTTGGGCCCCGGCTCGTCGTACAGCGCCGTGCTCCGCGCGGCGGCGCGGCGGCGACTCCGCCGGCTTTCCTTCACCCTGCCGTCCTTCGCCTGGTCCGGCCGGTCCGGACGGTCCGGCTGGTCCGGCTGGTCTGCCTGGCTCACCTGGCCGCCGTTCACCGGGCCACCTTCCAGTGCTTCTCCATGAGGCCGAAGGCCGCGCTGATCGACAGGGTGATGATCAGGTAGCCGACCGCGATCCACACGAAGGTCCACACGATGCTGAAGCCGAGTTCGTTGATCGTGCGGTATGTGCCGAGCAGTTCGACCACGCTGAACGACCCGGCGATCGCGGAGTTCTTCGCCAGCGCGATCAGCGTGCTGCCGATCGGCGGGATCACCGCCCGGAACGCCTGCGGCAGCACGATCAGGCCCAGCGTCTGGCCGAACGTCATGCCCAGACTGCGCGCCGCCTCGCCCTGCCCCGTCGGCACCGTGTTGATGCCCGACCGCACCGCCTCGCAGATGAACGCCGACGTGTAGCAGCCGAGCGCGAGCACCGCGAACACGAAGAACGGCATCACGACGCCGAATCGCGGCAGGCCCAGCACGACCGCGAAGAACAGGAGCGTCAGCGGCGTGTTGCGCAGCACGTTCACCCAGGCCGCGCCGAACACCCGCATGGGGGCGACGGGGGAGACCCGGCACGCCGCGACCAGCACCCCGAGCACCAGGGCGAGCGCGGATGCGACGACGGTCAGTTTGAGCGTGCCGAGAAACCCTTCCCAGTACGTGTCCCAGTTGTCGAAGAGGACGTTCATCGTCGGCAGCCCCTGCGCTAGTACCGGTCGATCGGCGGCGGCGTGGGCGCGGGGACCCCGGACAGGCCGAGGGTCGCGTCGTACGCCCGCTTCCAGTCGCCGTTCGCCTCGTGCTTCTCGATCGCGTCGTCGACCGCGAGCCGGAACGCCCGGTCGCCGCGCGGCACCCCGATGCCGTACGGCTCCTGCGAGAACGGCTGCCCGGCCAGCTTCAACTGGTCGGGCACCTTGGCCGCGTAGCCCATGAGGATCGTGTCGTCGGTGCTCACCGCGTCCACCTGGAGGCTGATGAGGTTGTCGACGCACACCGAGTAGCTGTCGTAGCCGATCAGCTTGACCTTCGGGTAGTCCTTCTGGAGCCGCTGGTACGGCGTCGAACCGGCCGCCGAGCAGACCTTCTTCCCGTTGAGGTCCTGTGGCCCGTTGATGCCGTCCTCGTCCTTGCGCACCAGGAGCGACTGCCCGGCCATGTAGTACGGCCCGGCGAAGCCGACCGACTTCTTGCGGTTGTCGTTGATCGTGTACGTGCCCGCGTAGTAGTCGACCTGGCCGTTCTGGATCGCGGTCTCGCGGTTCGCCGACGCGATCGACTTGAACTCGATGCGGTCGACGCCGAAGCCCAGGTCGGCCGCGATCATCTTGGCGATCTCGATGTCGAACCCGGAGTAGTACCCGGTCGCCGGGTCCTGCTGCGCGACGTACGGCTGGTCGGCCTTGGTGCCGACGACCAGCCTGCCGCGCTCCTTGGCGTTGCGCCACGTCGGCGAATCCGGCACGTCCGCGGCGGCGTTGACCTCGTACGTCGGCAGGTCGCCCTGGTCCGGCCCCTTCGGCGGAGGCGTGCCCTCCTTGCCGCAGCCGGACACCGCGAGCAGCGCCGCGGCGGCCACCACGGCGGCCAGGCGCCGGCCGGGCCTCGGACCGGGCCGCCGGCCGGGCCACCCGGCGAGCGCGCGGCGCAGGGCGCGGGCAGACGTACGTGAACTGATGCGCATGTCCCTCCCGCCCCTCAGTGGTGGAGGATCTTGGAGAGGAAGTCGCGCGCCCGGTCGCTCCGCGGCGACTCGAAGAACTCCAGCGGCGGCCGGACCTCGACGATCTGCCCGTCGGCCATGAACACCACGCGGTTGGCCGCCGAACGGGCGAACCCCATCTCGTGGGTGACCACGATCATCGTCATGCCCTCGGCGGCGAGCGAGCGCATCACCTCGAGCACTTCGTTGATCATCTCGGGGTCGAGCGCCGACGTCGGCTCGTCGAAGAGCATGACCTTCGGTTCCATGGCCAACGACCGCGCGATGGCGACGCGCTGCTGCTGCCCGCCGGACAACTGGGCCGGGAACTTGTCGGCCTGGTCGGCGAGCCCGACGCGGTCGAGGAGTTCACGCGCGCGCTTCACGGCCTCGGCCTTGCCGCGCTTGCGCACCTTGATCGGGCCGAGCGTCACGTTGTCCAGCACCGTCTTGTGCGCGAAGAGGTTGAACGACTGGAACACCATGCCGACCTCGGCGCGCAGCTTGGCGAGCGCGCGGCCCTCCTCGGGCAGCGGCAGGCCGTCCAGCGTGATGGTGCCGGACTCGATGCTCTCCAGGCGGTTGATCGTGCGGCACAGCGTCGACTTGCCCGACCCGGACGGGCCGATGAGCACGACGACTTCGTTGCGGTCCACGGTCAGGTCGATGTCGCGCAGCACGTGCAGCGACCCGAAATGCTTGTTGACACCCTTAAGGACGACCAGCGGCCCGTCCGAGGAGGGGGACGGACCCGGTGGCGTCTGGGCGGTTGGCGCGTCGGTCACACCGGCAACCCTGCCCCGGTGCGGGCACGGGGGACGGCGCGGCGCAGGGCGTACACCCGTACGGTTGACAGCGTCGACCCGTCCGGCCGAGCGTACGCTCCGCCGAACGGGGTGGCCTGATGCTTCGTCAGGCGTCGATGCGCGTCGTCAGGCGCGTCACGCGTCCTTGCGCGAGAAGCGCCACCACCCGAGCAGCAGCAGTACGCCCACCTCCGCGCAGAACACGCCGAAGCCGACCCACGGGCTCAGCAGCGAATCGTCGTACCGCCGCGCCGCGGTGATCGCACCGCCCGCGTTGCCCGGCATCAGCTTGCTCACCCAGTCGCCCCACGAGCCGGGCAGCAGCGAGACCAGCGAACCCACCACGAAGATCATCGCAAGGCCGACGGTGATCGCCCCCGCGGTGTGCCGCATCAGCAGCGCCAGCGCGAAGCCGAACAGGCCGAGGACGGCGACGTACAGGCCGTTGCCGATCAGCGCGCGTGTCACGCCGGGCGCGTCGAGCGGGACGCCGATGTCCTTGTTCTCGAAGAAGCTGTTGCCGGCGAAGTAGCCGATGAACGCCACGATGGTGCCGATCACGAACAGCAGCGCGACCAGCACCGTCGCCTTGGCGACCAGCACAGAGGTACGCCGCGGCATCGCGGTCAGCGTCGAGCGGATCATGCCCGTCGCGTACTCCGAGGACATCACCATGACACCCAGCACCAGCGCCGCGACCTGCCCGAAGACCACGCCGACGCTGATCAGTTCGTCCGGGTGCGCGTCCGGGTCGGGCGGGGTCTTCGCGAGGTCGTCGGCCAGCGATTCGGCGGACAGCGCGCAGATGAGGACCGTGAGGCCGATGCTCACCACCGCGAGCGAGACCAGCGTCCAGAACGTCGAGCGCACCGTGCGGATCTTGATCCACTCGGCGTTGAGGAAGGCGCCGAAACCGATCCTGCCCTCCGGGGTCGCGTCGCCCTCGGGCAGGTTCACGACCTGCGTGGCCGCCGTCATCACATGCCCTCCTGTCGGTCGCCGGGGGCCTGTGGCGGGCCCCACCCGGGAGTTGCGCCCGCGGCCGCGCCGGACGTCGCGCCCGGGACCGCGCTCGGGGCACCGGCCGGTACGGCGCCCGGCACCCCCGCGTGGTACTCGACGCTGTCCGCCGTCAGCCGCATGAACGCCTCCTCCAGCGAGGACTGCACCAGCGTCAGCTCGTGCAGCCAGATGCCCGCCTGCCCGGCCGCGTCGCCGATCCGGACGGTGTTCGCGCCCTCCACCCGCAGCGAGCCGTCGCCGTTCACCGACGCCTGCAAGCCCTCCGCGTGCAGCAGGTCGCGCAGCGCCTCCTGCTGGGGAGAGCGCACCCGCACATAGTTCGTGGAGTTCTGGTTGATGAACGTACTCATGTCGGTCTCGGCCAGAATGCGCCCGCGGCCGATCACCACCAGATGCTCGGCGGTCACCGCCATCTCGCTCATCAGATGGCTCGACACGAAGACCGTGCGGCCCTCCGACGCGAGCTGCTTCATCAGATTGCGGATCCACAGGATGCCCTCGGGGTCGAGGCCGTTGACCGGCTCGTCGAACATCAGGACACCCGGATCGCCCAGCATCGCCGCCGCGATGCCCAGCCGCTGGCCCATACCGAGCGAGAACCCCTTGGCCGGCTTGCGCGCGACCTCCCCGAGGCCGACCATCGCGATCACCTCGTCCACCCGGCGCCGCGGCAACCGGTTCGACGCGGCCAGCCAGCGCAGATGGTTGTACGCGGTACGCCCGCCGTGCATCGCCTTCGCGTCCAGCAGCGCGCCGACCTCGCGCAGCGGAGCGGCCAGTTGCGCGTACCGCTTCCCGTTGACGGTCACCTCGCCCGCGGTCGGCCGGTCCAGGCCGAGGATCATGCGCATGGTCGTCGACTTGCCGGCACCGTTCGGGCCGAGGAAGCCCGTCACAGTTCCGGACGGGACCGCGAAGTCGACGCCGTCGACGGCGGTCTTGTCCCCGTACCTCTTGGTCAGCCCGTGCGCGACGATCATTCGTCCACGGTGCGACCACACGGGCGATTGCGCCACCTGACGGGCCGTCGCACGCCCCGAACGGGCGATCGGCAGCACCCGTTTGACCGTGCGTCAGCGGGACGCGAGAGCGCGCATCCGGGCCCCCGAAACGACGGCTCACCGACCGCGCACCGACCGCGCAACGACCGCGCAACGACCGCATTCCCCATGACAGACGCAGTCGGCAGGTGCTCGCGTTGCACGATTTCGGCCACCGATTTATCTCGGAAATTCCGCCCGGAAATGTGCAACACAAACCCACCGATCCGGAGTCGCAAGGAACGACGGGACACCGAGAACGCTCGTCGGAGGGGATACGGATCATGGCCACACTGCTGCGCACACCCAGCGCTCCGCCGACCGCCGGGCGGAGGCTCGCCCTTGCCCCGATCGACCGCACCGAGCACTTCGCGTACCTGCGCTCACGACCTGATCCCGCGTTCCTGCAATACCCGGCCTGGGGAGATGTGAAGACCGGCTGGCGCGGCGATAGCGTCGGCTGGTTCGACACCAACGGCGTGCAGGTCGGCGCCGCACTCGTGCTCTACCGCAAGGTGCCGAAGCTGCCGCTCTGGTTCGCGTACCTGCCCGAAGGCCCCGTCATCGACTGGGACGACCACGACATCGACCGCTGGCTCGACCCGCTGCTCGCCCACCTGCGCGCCCAAGGCGTGTTCACGGTCCGCATGGGCCCGGCCCCCGCCCACCGGCGCTGGTACGGCGAGACCGTCAAGGACGCCGTCAAGCGCGGCCTGACACACCTCGACCAGGTCACCCCCGACGAGATCGACCCCGTGGGCGCCACCCTCGCGGGCCGCCTGCACGCGCGCGGCTGGCGCTCCGCCGGCTCGGGCGGCGGCGACGACGCCCAGCCGCGCTACGTGTTCCACCTGCCGATGCAGGGACGCGGACTCGACGAGATACGCGCGGGCATGAACCAGGAGTGGCGCCGCGGTCTGGCCAAGGCCGAGAAGTCGGGCGTCGAGACGAGCATCGGCGGCCCCGCCGACCTGCCGCAGTTCTTCGACCTCCTGCGCGTCACCGAGGCGCGCAACGGCTTCCGCCTCGGCCGCACGCTGGAGTACTACAGCCGGCAGTACCGCGTCCTCAACACCGAGGAACCCGGGCGCATGCGCCTCTACCTCGCCCGCCACCAAGGCCGCCTGCTCGCCGCCCACACCATGCTCAGCGTCGGAAACCGCGTCTGGTACCAGACCGGCGCGTCCGCAGACCAGGGCCGTGAGGTGCGCCCGAGCCACGCGCTGCAATGGCGCATGATCCGCGACGCCCACGAGCGCGGCACCCCCGTCTACGACATGCGCATGGTCAGCCCGGTCATCGCCGCGGACGACCGCAGATTCGGCGTACTGCGCTGGAAGCTCGGCACCGGCGGACACGTCGTGGAGAACATGGGGGAGTGGGAGTACGCGCTCAACGGCCCACTGCACCGCGCCTTCCAGCTCTACCTGGCGCGCGGCCGCTGACGTGTGCCGCACCGGCGTGACCCCCCCCCGCGCCGGACTCCCGTCCCGCGCCGGACTCCCGTCCCGCGCAGGGTTCCTGCCCTGCGCCGGATTCCTGCCCTGCCTCCGCGGTCCGGCAGACTGTCCCCGTGACGGAAGCGAACGGGAAACCGAACGGAACAGTCCTCGTCCTCGGCGGCCGCAGCGAGATCGGCCTGGCCGTCGCGGTACGCCTCGCCCGGCGCGGCGCGCACCGCGTCGTCCTCGCGGCACGCCGCAGCGGAGACCTCGACGCCCAGGAGGCCGAACTGCGCTCGGCGGGCGCCTCCGACGTCGTACGCGAGGAGTTCGACGCCGACGACACGGCAGGGCACCAGGCGTTCCTGGAGCGGATCGCGGAGACGTACGGCCCGCTGGACGTCGTCGTCACCGCATTCGGCATCCTCGGGGACCAGCAGCGCGCCGAGGCCGACGCCGAACACGCCCTCGCCGTCGTGCACACCGACTACGTCGCGCACGTCAGCATCCTGACCCACCTCGCGACACTGCTGCGCGCCCAGGGCCGCGGGAGCCTGGTGGTGTTCTCGTCCGTCGCGGGTGTGCGCGTACGCCGGGCCAACTACGTCTACGGCTCCGCCAAGGCCGGACTGGACGGCTTCGCCAGCGGCCTCGCCGACGCCCTCGCGGGCAGCGGCGTCCATCTCCTGCTGGTCCGCCCCGGTTTCGTGGTCGGCCGTATGACCGAGGGCATGAAGCCCGCGCCGCTCTCCAGCACCCCAGAGCAGGTCGCCGACGCGACCGTCAAGGCCCTCGTGCGCGGGAAAGGCGAGGTCTGGGTCCCGGGAACGCTGCGCCCGGTCTTTGCGGGAATGCGCCTGATGCCCCGTCCGTTGTGGCGGCGTCTGCCCCGTTAGCGGGCAGCCCGGAGCGCGGGCGTCAATACCCCGGGTGTGCGGTGACCGAACCGTGATGCTGGGATAGCACGTGGAACCGATCGAGACGCGACCGAGAGGGGCAATCGGCATGGCCGACGGACATTTCGACGTGGTGGTCCTGGGGGCGGGACCGGGCGGCTACGTCGCCGCGATCCGCGCGTCGCAGCTGGGGCTGCGGACCGCGATCGTGGAGGAGAAGTACTGGGGCGGCGTCTGCCTCAACGTCGGCTGCATCCCCTCCAAGGCCCTGCTGCGCAGCGCCGAACTGGCCCACATCGTCACCCACGACGCCAAGAACTTCGGCATCGACATCGAGGGTCCGGTCACCCTCAACTACGGTGCGGCGCACGCCCGCAGCCGCCGCGTCGCGGACGGCCGCGTCAAGGGCGTCCACTACCTGATGAAGAAGAACGACATCACGCAGTACGCGGGTGTGGGCTCCTTCCTCGACGCCAACAGCCTCCAGGTCACGCACGCCGACGGCACCGCCTCGCGCATCACCTTCGACAACGCGATCATCGCCGCGGGCGCCACCACCCGGCTGCTGCCCGGCACGCAGCTCAGCGAGCGGGTCCGCACGTACGAGGAGCAGATCCTCGCCGACAAGCTGCCCTCCAGCATCGTCATCGTGGGCGCGGGCGCCATCGGCGTCGAGTTCGCGTACGTCATGAACAGCTTCGGTGTCAGCGTCACCGTCGTCGAGTTCCTGGACCGCGTCGTCCCGCTGGAGGACCAGGAGGTCTCCGCCGAACTCGCCCGCCGCTACCGCAAGCTCGGCATCAACGTCCTCACCTCGACCCGCGTCGAGTCCATCGCCGAGGACGCGTCGGGCGTCACGGTCACCGTCACCGGCAAGGACGGCCAGCGGCAGGAACTGCGCGCCGACCAGGTCCTCCAGGCGATCGGCTTCCAGCCGCGGGTGACCGGCTACGGACTGGAGAACACCGGCGTACGCCTCACCGACCGCGGCGCGATCGACATCGACCCGTACTGCCGCACCAACGTGCCGCACATCTACGCCATCGGCGACGTCACCGCCAAGCTGATGCTCGCGCACACCGCCGAGTCCATGGGCGTCGTCGCGGCCGAGACCATCGGCGGCGCGGAGACCATGCCCGTCGAGTACGTCATGGTGCCGCGCGCCACGTACTGCCAGCCGCAGATCGCCAGCTTCGGCCTCACCGAGGCACAGGCCCGCGAGCAGGGCTACGACGTCCAGGTCGCGAAGTTCCCCTTCACGGCCAACGGCAAGGCCCACGGCCTCGGCGAGGCGGTCGGCTTCGTCAAGATCCTCAGCGACGCCAAGTACGGCGAGCTCCTCGGCGCCCACATCATCGGCCCCGAGGCCACCGAGCTGCTCCCCGAACTCACCCTCGCCCAGCAGTGGGACCTCACCGTCCACGAGATCGCCCGCAACGTACACGCCCACCCGACCCTCGGCGAAGCCGTCAAGGAAGCCGTCCACGGCCTCGCCGGCCACATGATCAACATGTAGCCGCGGACCCGTGACCGGAAAGGCCCGTCGGCGGCGCACTTTTGGTGCGCCGCCGACGGGCCTTTCGCACGTCCGACCCGGGTTCCCGCGAACCGGAACCGCCTGGCAGGGGGATCGGTCGGGGAAGCTCCTATAGATCGTCAAGGGATCTGTGGGAGCGGTTGAGTGATGCCGGTCGTGTGGGGCAGGTGTTTGTAGATCTCGCGGGCGACGAACCGTTTGAGGCAGCGGATGATGTCCTTCTTGGTCATGCCTTGGGCGGTTCGTCGGGTGACGTAGTCGCGGGTGCGCGGGTCGTATTTCATGCGGACCAGGACGATGGTGTGCAGGGCGTTGTTGGCGGCTCGGTCGCCGCCGCGGTTGAGGCGGTGGCGGTGGGTGCGGCCGGACGATGCGGGGACGGGTGCGGTGCCGCACAGGTGCGCGAACGCCGCTTCGGAGCGAAGCCGTTCGGGGTTGTCGCCTGCGCTGGTCAGGAGTTGGCCGGCGGTCTCGGGGCCGACTCCTGGCAGCGCGAGCAGGGTCGGGGCGGCCTGGGCGACCAGCGGGCCGATCTCCCGGTCGGCGTCCTTGATCTCCGTGTCGAGTGCCTGGTAGCGGCGGGCGAGCCGCCGCAGGGCGGTCCTGACCGCGCAGGCCGGGTCGGCGGAGTCGCCGGCCGGGCGGGAGCGGGCGAGGGAGTCGACGAGTTCGCGGGTGGCAAGGCCGCGCAGCTTGTCGCGGACGGCGGAAGGCGCGGTGACGATCAGGGTGCGGATCTGGTTGATCGTCTGGGTGCGGGCCTTGACCGCGCTCTTGCGGACCACCCGCAGGGCCCGGATCGCCTCGACGATCCCGGTGCGGGCCTTGGGAGTTCCGTCGGCCCGGCCGGACAGGACCGCGGTCGCTGCGGCGTAGGCGTCCACGGGATCGGACTTGCCGCTCCTGCGGCGGGCTTTGCGGTCGGGACGGTCGACCTCGACGACGGTGACGCCGTGCGCGGTGAGGAACCGGGCGACCTCGGCGCCGTAGGCGCCGGTCCCCTCGACCCCGACCGCGCGGACCTCGCCGTGCGAGGACAGCCAGTCCAGCAGCCGGCGGTAGCCGGCCGGGGTGGTCTCGAACGCCTCGGTGGCCAGATGCCTGCCGACCGTGTCGACGACCGCGGCCTGATGGATGTCGGTGTGGGTGTCGATGCCGCCGACCACCGCTGTCGCGTCTGCCATGCTGGTGTGTGCTGCCCTTCCAACGGTCACCTGTGGGAGGGCACGGGCCGGTCGGGCTGACGGACGAGACAGTGATGGGACCTTTGGCCGGGCTCCTATGAAGTCACAGACGCCCGACCGGCCACGCGCCGAGTGGCACCGCCCAGACGGCCGACGATTCCCCAGAAGGACAGCCGAAGCGTCAGTCAGTCGGAGAGTCAGACCTCCGAGCGGCGCCATCACCAATCCTCACTGTCAGTCGTAGATGTGGGCGGGGGTGGCGATGGTGGTGATCGCCTTGGCCAGCAGGGTGCTGGGCTCCTGGCCGTTGTGCAGGGAGTCGGTGTTCAGCAGGACCACCAGGGTGGCGTCCTCTTCGGGCAGGTACACGGTGACGCTCTCGTAGCCGGGCAGGGAGCCGTTGTGGCCGATCCAGCCGTTGCTGTCCAAGATGCCGAGGCCGTACGAGGTGCCGGGGACGCCGATGGGCAGCATCTTGAGGCGCTCTGCCTGGGTGGCCGGGCTGAGGAGGGCTCCGGTGGCCAGGACCTTCGCCCACACGCGCAGGTCGCGGAGGTTGGAGATCATGGCGCCCGCGGACCAGGCCCAGCTGGGGTTCCAGTCGGTGGAGTCCTCGGTCTCGCCGGTCAGCGTCTGGTTCGTGTAGCCGCGCGGGTGCGGGGACGGGAACTCGGCGCCGAAGGGGAACAGGGTGCGGTGCAGGTGGCCCGGGTGGAGGACGCGGTCGCGGATGACGTCGGCGATCGTGCGGCCGGTCATCTTCTCGACCACCATGCCGAGCAGGACGAGGTTGGTGTTGGAGTAGTCGAAGGCCGCACCGGGCGCGAACTTGTTGAGGTGCTTCATCCCGTACGGCAGCAGCTCGTCGGGGGTCCACTGGCGCTCGGGGTTCGACAGCAGGGCGGTGACAAAGTCGGGGTCCTCAGTGTACGAGACCAGCCCGCTGCGCATCCCGGCCAGCTGCCGCAGGGTGATGTTCTCGCCGTCGCGTACGCCGTCCACGTACTTGGCGATCGGGTCGTCCAGCCCGACCAGGCAGTCGTCGACGAGCTGCAGCAGCGCGGTCACCGTGAAGGTCTTGGTCTCGCTGCCGATCCGGAAGTTCATGTGGTCGGCCATCGGCGCGGCCGTGGCGGTGTCGGCGACGCCGAACGAGCGCACGTAGTCGGCCTGGCCCGGCCGCCACAGGCCCACGACCACGCCCGGGATGCCGGCCTCCTGCATCGTCGCCTGGATCGCCGCGTCCAGCCGACCCGGAAGGCCCCCGGAGTCGGAACCGGCCTGCGCCGGAACCGCGGCCGGCACGAGCGCGGCCAGGACGAGGGTGCCGGCCGCGACCGCGCGGCGCAGCGGGGACAGTGCTCTCACGGTGTGCTCTCCTCCGACTCGGTGCTGCCGTCCCTGACGATCATGCGACTCGGGCGGCGAGTCTTCGGCCGGGCGCACCGGGGCGTTCGGGTGTATGAGTACGGGGATCATCCGGCACAGTGCGGCCACGCAGGTGCGGTCGAGTGTCTGCCCGCGGCCCTACCGTCTCGGGCATGGTCACCCCCCAGCCCCCTCGTGCCATTGCGTCGGGCCGCCGCTGACCACCGCGGAGTGCTCCGGCTATGCGATGTACGGCTGGGGCCGCGGGCGGCGGTTGGCCGCGCAACGCCGCCGGGAGGCCGGTGACCGCGAACCGTGGCAGGACCCGGGGGCCGTCGAGTGCACGGTCGCGGACCTGCACCTCGGTTCACCGCGGCCGGACGTCACCAGCCTCGCGGTGTCCGGGATCAGAACGCTCGACTGCGCGAGCCTGGTCGCGACCTACCCGCGGCTCAAGATCCTCAGCCTGGACGGCGACCTCGGTGTCCTTGAGTCCGCCGGGAGTCTGCGGGGGCTTGCCGAGCTGCGCGAACTGCACATGTGGCGCTTGTTCGGCATGACGGAGGCAGACCGCGTCCTGCCGGGCGAACTCCCGGCTCTGGAGCTGATGTACCTGCACAGCGTCCCCGCCGAGTACGCCAAAGCGATGCGCAAGCCGTGGCGCCAAGAGGCCCGTCGGGGCGTCGCCGTCGACATCAGTGGCGCGCGAAAACCGGAGTGGGTCACCGAGAACGCGGGCAATCCGCTGCGGGACTGGCAGGACCGCGGTCACATCACCCGCCGCTGCTACGTTCGGGCCGTCGAACGGTACAAGAGGACCCTGGCCGCCTCCTCGCGGCGGTCGCGGAACAGGCGGAGCCAGAGCGCTACTTCGCGCTCGGGCGGGACTTCGCAGAGGCCTTCAACGTGCTCGCCGCCGGGTCGCGGTTCATCGAGTCCATGGGACGGGACGAGCTGTTCCAGGCGCTGGAAGCCGTCGTCACGGCCGCCGAGGCCGCCGCCGGCCGGGAACTCACGGAGGCGCGGCGGTAGTTGGTCGACGGAGCCGACTCGTTTCGGGACTGGTGACCGGATCCTTGTTCAGGGGCGGGTACGGAGGCTTGCGATCACTGTGCGGTCGGCGTCGAGGACGACGACGCGGCCGTGGCGGTCCCAGACGGTCAGCAAGTCGGCGTGATGGCGGGGGCGTTCCGGGAGGGATTCGGCGCCGGGGAAGGTGACGGACGCCCAGTCCTGGTGCGAGCGCCCCATGCGGGCGCTGACTGTCGGCGGTGCGCCGTCCGCGCCGATGAGGAACGTGGCGCCGCCGGACGCGCTGACGGATGCCGCGGCCGAGAGACGCGTGTCGCGGGTCATCGTCGGCAGCGCGCTGCCCTCCCACGTGACCGGGGCCGACGCCGCCAGACGGCTCGCGGGCGGGCGCACCGACACGACCGCGCCCAGCGCGGAGACGGTACGGGCCGACGCGGCGCCCTCGAGCGCGGGGCGGCTGCGCAGCGTCCAGCCGGGCATCGACCAGCGCCAGACGGCGAATTCGCCCGCGGACGGCCCGCGGACCAGCGCCGCGCACGACTCCGGCATGCGCGCGAACGCGACCACCTCGGACCCGTCCCGGCCCAGCTCGCGCCACACGACGCGCGGAGTCGCGGCCGTGGTGTCGACCACGGCCAGCCCGCCGTCGAGCGCGTGGACGACAAGGTGCGTGCCGTCGTAGGAGTCGGCCGCGACGCGCTCGCGGAGGGACGCCCAGCGCCGTACGGCACGCGTCACGAGGTCCAGGCGCGCGATCTCGCACACGTTGCCGCGCTCGGCCACCAAGAGGGCGGTCCCGCAGTGGTCGGCCGGCACGATGCGGTGCGCGGGGACGTCCCAGTGCGCGCGCGTACGCCCGTCACCGTCCACCAGGCGCGTGCCCGCCTCGCCCAGCGCCAGCAGCACACGGCCGCCGGGCAGCCCCACCGCGTCGAACAACTCCACAGCGCCGCGGAATTCCTCCGCACACACGACGACGGGGCCGGACGTGGCCGACGTCCGCGGAGGTGGGCCGGGAGGCAGGATGTCCGCGGCGGCGAGAGGGTCGGCACGCTGCGCAAGCGCGCTGTGCACGGTACGGATCTTGTTCCCGGTGAGGCCGAGAGGCACCGTCACCGCCGCCAGCGCCCGCAGCCCCGCCGTCGTCAACTCGCGGTCGAACACCGGATCGCTGCCCGGTAGTTCCGCCAGAGTGGACAGGAATATGCCCAGCTCCGCGCCGCTCGGCCGCGCGTCTGCGTCCAAGAGCGATGCGGCCGCGGCGCGCGCCTCCTCTTCCCGGCCGGACGCGGCCAGGTACGCCGTCAACCGTGCCGCCACCGGCCCGCCCTGCGCGACGCCGTCCGCGATGTCCGTCTTCACCGCGGGCCACAGCGCCGGATTCGGCCATGCCGCCTCGACCGCACCCAGGCGGTCGCCGGCCGCCTGGCACGTGGCCACCCACGCGGCGCGCAATTCGTTCGCCGCCGCCGGATCCGTCCGCGCCACCCGGCTCACCGCGTTCGCGAACACGCCGTGCAGGCGCGCCAGATCGACGGCCCGGCCGCGTTCGCCCGCGCGCCACCACAGGCGTACCGCCAACTCCGGTGCCAGGTTGCGCCCTTCGGCAAGTTGCGCGGCCTCGCGCCACCTGCTGTGCCGCTCGTACAGGGTCACCGCCTCCAACGGCGCGCCGAGGAGGTCGGCGTACACGAACGCCGCCTCGTCGAGCCGCGCTTCGTGCTCCAGGCGGCGCGCTGCGTCGCGGTAGACGTCGCGCAGGTGGTTCAGGAGCGAGATGTCGTGCATCGGCGTCGCCGTACTCGGCCGCGCGTTTGGCGAGGCCCGCAGAGGGCCGGTGCGACGCCGCGGCACTCGCAGACTCATCAGTCCCGTGGAGGACCAGGAGCCGCCGACGGCGACCGCGTCGCGCAGCGCGTCGTCCCAACGGCTTTCCCGGAACGCCTCGGTCAGGTTCTGGACGTAACGGGCGTGGCGACCCTGGAGGTAGCCCCGCGCGGGGGAGCGCATGACCAGGCGGGCCGCTCCGTTGCCCACGAGGCGGCGCAGTCGGCCGGGCGAGCGCGGAGGGGGGTTGGTGCCGGGGCCTTCGGGGCCGCCGGCCCCACGGCGCCTGCCGCGCCTGCGGAAACGACCGGCCGCGGGGACGCCGGCCCCCGGCGCTTCGAACGCCTGGCCGGACGCGGCCGACCCCGTCTCAACCGCCGTCACGCCGAGGCCGCCGGCGTTGCCGTCGCCGCCCCGGCGGGACCGCGCCCGCCCGTGCCGTGCCGCGAAAACGATCGCGAGGATCGCGGCGATCGCCACCATGCGCAGCGCGAACGCCGTGGCGTTGTCGGCGAACGGCGAGAACCCGGGGGATGTTTCGACGGGATTCGCCGACGTCCGCGGTGGCGCCGGCAGTTGCGGCGCGACCACCTGGACGTCGCCGCCGAACGGGTCGGAAGCGCGGTCCGGGGCGTCGGTCGCGAGCGCCCACGCGGCCCCGATCACCCCGGCCGCCGCCCCGATCGCCAGCACGGTGGCCAGCGCTATCGCCAACGCCCTGCCGCGGCGCGTGGCCGGCACGCCCCCGCTCCGGGACGCCCCCCGCCGCATCCGGCCGATGCGCCCCGCGCCCCGCCCCGCCCCGAGATCGGCACCGACGAACTCGTCCGCGATACGCGCCGACTTGCGCTGCCGATCACCAACTCCCGCCGCGACGCGGAGATCCGGCGCGTCCGAGTCGGCCAGTTCGGCCCGCTCGGCCAGCGCCGACGGCTCGGATCGCCGCGTGCCGATCGGCGTCAGCCGGCGTACGTCCAACTCCGACACGTCGACCAGCCGCGACGCCGGAACCTCCAGAAGTTCCGCCCACGGCACCGCGACGCGTACGCCGCCGACCGCGAGCACGACCCTCCGCACGTCCTCACCAGATACCCGCACACCCGGGGCCACCAGCGCCTGACGGTCTGTCACCAGCGTTAGGCCGGGGGCCTGTTCGGCCCGCACCTCGACGGGCTCGGGCAGGCGTACGAGCCAGCGTCCGTCCGGCAGCGTGCGTACGTCGGTGCCGGGGGTCCACACCGCCCGCACGCGCGCGGCGCACTCCGCCTCCCCGAGCACGGCGACGTCCAGCACGAAGCCCGACGCGGCGACCACGCCCCGGAACGCGCCACCGGATCCGTGCCGTTCGACCGCGCCCCGGATCACGCGTCTTCCCGCAGAGCCAGCACTTCGTCTCCTGTCACCACATGCCGTACCCGAACAGCCCCGACCGCATCACGGGCCGCCCACAACGGCAGCGTCGGATGCACCGCGACGCCGCCCGAGGCCGAGGCACCGCCGAACACCCGCTTCCCCGAAGGCGAACAGACTGTGACCGCACCGCTCCCGGACACCGTGACCAGGTACGGCACCGACCCGTCCACCACCAGACCGACCGGCCGCGCATCCGCCCCGACCCGGAGTTCGCCGACCGGTTCCCCGCCCTCGGCGAGCACGCGCCACAACGCCGGGTCGTCCGAACGCGTCGCCACCGCGTGTGCCCCGATCAGATGGTCGCGGACACCTGATGCCCGGAACGACTGCCGCCAGCCCTCCGCCAGGAGTTCGCCGCCGCCCGACACCGTCGTACGCAACGGCCGGTCCAGGACGGGACCGGGGGCGACCGCCGCCCACGGGGTCGGGACGACCTCGTGCCGGGCCACGTGGACCCATGTGTCGTCCAGGCGCGTCACGAAGCCGTGGTCGAAGAGGAGGACCGGTGCGGGCGGCAGGCCCGCCGGCTCCGTTGCGAACTCCGGTCGGACCGCCAACCGATGGACAGGGCCGCCCAGGAGGTCGACCGGCAGCCGGCTCCACGGGCGGCCCTCGACGTGCACGCGGAGCCGATCCTCGGCCAGGCACACCGCCACCAGGCGGCGGCCGATCCACGACGCACCCACCACCGTGCCGGGGAACACGTGGCGCTTGACCCGGCCCGCCTGCTGCCCGACCGCCGAAGGCACGAAGACCGACACCACTTCGCCGGGCGTACGGCCGCGCAGTATCAGGTGCGACGTCGCACCGGTGAACGCCGGAACGGCCCCCGGGGCGGCCACGACCGCCACCGGTGTCGCCATCTCCGCCGAACTGCCGCCAGCCGCGCGGCGCCGGAACTCCCCGCCGCGCAGGGTCCGCAGCGCCAACTCCCGCTCCGGGAGCGGAAGGTCGACCGGCGGGGAGGCGCCGACCGCGACACGTACGGACGCCGCTCCCGCCGCCGACCAGCGCCCGTCCTCTGCGGTCACCAGCCGCGCCGGGGCCGGTACGCATCCGGCCAGACGCGGAGACCCGAACACCCACGCCTCGTCCCGCTCGCCCAGGCCCTCCAGCGCCTCGGCGACCTCCTCGGCGCCGGGCGGCCGTTCGCGGCGCGACTCCAGCCACTTGGACAGGACGGCGAAGGCCGACCCGCGCAACGCCTGCCCGGCGTCCCGGCCCAGGACGCGGACCACCAGGTCCGCGCCGCGCGCCTCGGCGCGGCGCCCGAGCACGACAATTCCGGCGAGCTGTACGAGGCGGCCGGCTCCGGCGGCGTACGGCCCCGCGTCCATGACGGCGTGCACCGTCCCGCCCACGCGCCGCTCGTCGAACTCGCGGGCAAGATGCAGGAGTTCACCGTTCGCGGCGCGGCGCAGGAACTCCTCCTCGAACATGTCGGCCAGCAGCCATTCGGACGCCAGCAGCAACTCGGGCCGGCCCCGGTGGGTGATGCCGCCGTAGCCGGAGAAGTCGCCGCGAACCGCCGACACCGCGCCGGAGGCCGCCAGGAGCCCGTCCATCCGCCTGATCAACGGGCCGAGCGCCACGGCGAGTCGCGGTGTCAGGGCAGCGAGGAACGGCGCCCATGGGGTGAGCGAGGAGGGGAGTTCGGCAGGGCCGCCGCCGCTGCGGTGCGCGGTGTTCACTCGGCCGACTCCGCGGGAACGCGAGGGCGGGCGCCGGTACCGTCGCCCGCGCCGCCGAGCGCACGGACATCGGCACGGACACCGGTACGGGCATCGGCACGGGTCCGCAACAGCTCCGCGTCCGCGCCCTGTTCCGGCATCTGCGTGTGCAGCACGTGCCCCGGCAGGAGCACGAGCAGGGACCTGGTGCTCGCATCCGGGCCGGACACGGCCTCGCGTACTGCGGCGGACCACAAAGCCGTCGACGGCACCGGCTCGTGCGTGGTCGGCACCAACACGCCCCCGTCCCAACCGAGATACCGAGCACCGTCGACCCACGGCAGGTCCTCCGCCATCCCCAGCACCACCACCCACTCGTCGTCCGCGGCGGCTCGCAGCACCACGCCTTCCTCGACCCGGCGCGCGGCCTCGGCCGCCAGACGGCATGCCGCCGCTCCGCACGCGGCCACGGCTCCGGCGGCCAGCGGCGGTTCACGCCGCCGCCACCGGCCTTCGCCCGCACCGCCGTTCACGGGCACCACGTCCCCGGCGCTCAGCTGCGTACCGCCGCCACCAGGCGGCGGCGCATCTCGACCAGGCCGTCCTCCAGATCGGCCTCCGCGAAACCCGCGTCGATCTCGCGCAGCACGGCCTCGAACCGCAGGCGCGCGTCGCGGTCCTCCGGACGCTCGCCGAACTCCTCGATGAGCGCCCGCGCCGACGCGGTCAGGCGCTGCGCACGGGCCCGCGCCCCGCGCGAGAACTCCTCGGCGGCGTGGAACAGGCTTGTGCTGCCCGCCTCGCCGATCAGATCGGTGAGCACGTCCCGCGCGGCGGCCTGAGCGTCCGACGTCGGCGCGATCAGCGGCAGCGTCCACAGGTCCGGTACGTCCGCCCGCGCCCGCCCGTCGAGCACCGCCGCGGCCGCGACCAGCCGTTGCGACCGCACCGCACGCCGGTCGCTCACCGGAACCCCGGCAGCGCGCATACGCCGCAGGGCAGTTGCCAGGACCGGGCGTACCGGCGCCAGGTCGCAGGCCGACGCCGCGGCCGCCAGGCGGTCGACGGCCGCGAGGGTGCGACTGTCCGCGGCCGGCCGCGACGCCGTACGCGCGCCTTCCTCCAGCAACTCCTCGAGCCTCGCGTCCGTGACCGGCTCGACGAACACCCGGGCCAGGAACCGGTCCGCGAACGCCGCCAGGGACGGGTCGTCGGGAAGCTGGTTGGCCGCGCCGACGCACACCCGCAGGGGCGCCGCCACCGCGGTGCGCCCGCGCCGGAACGTGCGTTCGTTCAGCAGGCCCAGGAGGGTGTTGAGGATTGCGGTGGAACCGAGGAACACCTCGTCCAGGAACGCGATGTCGGCCTCGGGCAGCATCCCGGCCGTCTCGACCTCGACCACGCCCTCGCGCAGCCGCCGCAGGTCGACCGGGCCGAAGATCTCGTTGGGCTCGGTGAACCGGCCGACCAGGTACTCGAAGTAGCGTCCGCCCAGCTGCGCGGCGATGCGCCGCACGGCCTCCGACTTCGCCGTCCCGGGCGCGCCGATGACGAGGAGGTGTTCTCCGGCGACCGCGCACAGCGCGACCACCTCGGCGATGACCTCGCGGTCGACGAGGCCGACGCGGGCGGCGCCCAGGGCCTCGCGCACCGCGAGGGCGTCGTCGTGCGGATCGTCACGCACATCGTCACACGCGTCGTCGCAAGCACCGTCCGGCGCGTCGGTCACGGACATGTCCCACGAGCCGGGCCCCGAGTCGTCCCGAGGCCCGTCCAACGCGTTGTGGTGCATCAAAGCCCCCCGATATCTGCGGATTCCGGAGGAGCCTACGGCGAACCCGCTCCGGTGGTCAGCAAGTTAACGAGCTGCTTGTAGGGGCCTCGTCAGAGCGGGTCCGAGCCTGTGCGGCGGCCCTTGCCGAGACCCCGGCGGCGAGCCGTGGCGGGGTCCCGGCAACGGCCGCGGATCGCAGCTACTTCTTGGTGACGGTGACTTCGTCGAGCGCGATCAGCGCCTTGGGCATGCCGTCGCCCCCGCCGTCCCACACGCCTTCGGCGGCAACCTGCCGCAGCACGTCCAGGCCGCCGGTGACGGTTCCGAACGGTGTGTACTGCGGCGGGAGTTGGCTGTCCTTGTAGACCAGGAAGAACTGGCTGCCGTTCGTGTCCGGTCCGGAGTTGGCCATGGCGACCGTCCCGGCCGGGTACGTCGCCCCCGCCAGGTTCTCGTCCGCGAACTCGTAGCCCGGACCGCCCGAGCCGGAGCCGGTCGGGTCACCGCACTGGAGCACGAAGATGCCCTCGGTGGTGAGCCGGTGGCACGGCGTGTGGTCGAAGTACTTCTTGCCCGCCAGGAACGCGAACGAGTTGACGGTCGTCGGCGCCTTGGCGGCGTTCAGGCTCACGGTGATGGTGCCGCAACTGGTCACGAGGTTCATCGTGTACGCGGCGGACGTGTCTACCGTCATCGGCGGCGCGCTCGGGTACGTCGCCTTCGCCGGGGCTCCGGGCGCGGGCTTGCACTTGGCCTTGCCGGGCGCCGCCCCGCCCGCCGTCGTCGCGGTGCCGGTGCCGGTGCCGGTGCCGGTGCCCGTACCCGTGCCGGACTTGCCCGTGGTGGGCGGTGTCTTCGGCGACGCGGCCCCCGCGGTGTCGTCAGCGCTTGGGGGAGGGGAGGGGAGTGCGGTGTTGCCGACCGGCTGCGGCGCGCCCCCGGACTTGGCGGTGTTGTCTCCGTCGTCGTCGGTGAGGAACCAGATTCCTCCGCCGACGAGCGCGGCCGCGACGACCGCCGCGACGATGCCGAGCACGAGGTTGCGTCGGCCGCTCCCGCGTCCGTGTCCGCCGGAGCCGCCCGGGCCGGTACCGGGCCCGGGGACGTACAGCGGCTGCGGCGGGCCGGGAGGCTCGGAGCCGACGGGGCCGCCGGCGGCGTACGCGGGGTCCGGCGTGTACTGCGGCATAGGCGGCGGGCCCTGCGGCGGCGGGTCCTGCGGCCGGCCTTGGCCGGGCTGGCCCTGTGGCGGCTGCCCCGGGGGAGGCGGTGGCGCTCCGGGCCCCTGCGGTGGCGGGAACCCCTGCGGAGGCGGGAATCCCTGCGGATCCTGCCACCCGGGCTGCTGTCCCCACCGCTGCTGGTCGTCCACGTACTGCCCCCAACTCCGCCGCCGGTTCCGGGCGATGCCCGCGATCGAATACCGCGCAGAGCCTACGGGGTCCGAACGAAGGGGGTAGGCCGACGTCCCGGCGCGGATATCGGGCCGCGCCGAGGGCGCGCCGGGCGTGCGGCGGACGCGCTCCCGATGCACTCCGGGTGCACTCCGGATGCGCCCTGTCACCACTGGTCACATCATGGTGTCGGTGGACCCGCTCCCGAATCCGAGGCGCGCACGGCCGGGGAGGCACCGCATGACCACCGATCCGAAGCCGAACTCCCATCCGGATCCGGCCCCCACCGGCACCGGGCTGAGCCCGGAGTTTCCCGGGCCCGACTCGCTGACCTGGCGCTACCTCGGCCAGTGGCGGCTGATGCTGGTGATCGGACGGGCCCTCGTCCTCGAGACCGCGCACCCGATGGTCGGTGCCGCGGTCTCCGACTACTCGACGTACCGCAAGCACCCGTGGCGGCGCACCGAGCAGACCGTGGTGAGCCTCCAGCGGCAGGTCTACGTGCCCAGGCGCGACCGGGCCAAGGAGTACGCCCGCCTCCGCCGCCTCCACACCCGCATCCACGGCACCGACGAATTCGGCCGCACGTACTCGGCGATCGACGCCGAGGCGATGGCCTGGGTCCACCTCACGCTCTACGACGCGATGGTCACCATGTGCGCGACCGGCGGCGAGCCGCTGAGCGCCGACGACGAGGCCCGCCTGTACCGGGAATGGCGCGCGGTGGCGGTCGAGTTCGGCATTCCGGAGGACGTACTGCCGGACACCTCGGCGGACTTCCGTGCGTACTTCGACCGCATGGTCGGTGAGGTCCTCCGCGACACGCGCGGGGTGCACCAGCTCGTCGAGTCCGTGCAGCGGGAGTTCCCGGCGCCGCAGTGGCTCGGGTTCCTGCCCGACCCGGTGTGGCGGGTGCTGCGCGGCGCCGCGGCCAAGGCGTACGTCGTCGGCACCGTGTCCATGCTGCCGTCCCCGTTCCGGGAGCAGATGCCGGTGACGGTGCCGCGCGGCACCGCGGCGGTGGTCTCGCTCGTCATGCGCGCCGCGGCGCTGGCGGCACGGCACGCGCCGGTCCGCCGGGCGTACATGCCCCTCGCCGCCACGCACATCGACGCGTACCGCCGCGCCCGCGAGGCGCCCGATCGCGTACGCCCGGACCTGGCCGGCCTGTTCGCCCGCATCCTCGACCGCACCGGCGACGGGCACGTCGGCTGGTCCGACATGGCCGGGATGGCGCGCACCATCGTGACGCAGCTCGACGCCGACGAGGCGACCGAGAGCGAGCTGTACGACGCCTTCGCGCAGTGGTGGCAGGAGCTCAACGCGCACGCCGCCGCGCACGACCCGGACCGCCGGAGGGGTCCGGAGGGCGACGACCAGGTCAGCGCGGCCGAGTACGCCGCGTTCGTCGAGGCCGGCAGCGACCACGTCCTGCACACGACCATGCTGGCGGTCGCGCGGGCGAGCGACCGGGACGGCGACGGCTTCATCGACCGGGACGACTACGCGCGGCTGCTGCGCGCCGACATCGCCGAGGTGGAGCTGCGGACCGGCTTCGAGCGCCTGGACCGGGACCGGGACGGGCAGGTGACCCTCGACGAGTTCGCGGCGGCGCTGACCGCGTACCTGACCGGGCGCGCCGACTCGGCGGTCGGCGAGTACTTGCTGGGGCGCGCGTAGCCGGCGTGTGCGCGGCCGGGGCCCGGGCCTCACCACCGGTGAATGCTCCCGATGCGGGCAAACGCATACCGACGTAGCGTTTTGTAGAGATTTGACGGGTCGTCCGGCAGATTGGGTGCGCCTCAGGCGGCCCGCGCAGTTCCGTCGACGGCGACGCGGCGTCCGCCCCGCTCTGCGGCGGCGGACCGGAGCAGGGAGACCGGGATGCGCGGGCGTTCACTCGCCGACGAGGTGCTCAAACGGCTCGGGGAGGACCGGCTCAACAAGATCGCCGGGTTGCTCGGCGTGGATAATGCCGCGGCCGCCAAGATCGTGCAGGAGTCCGTGCCCCCGATCGCCGGCGTCCTCGCCGAGGATGCCGAGCGCAACAAGACCGAGGCCACGCGCGTCGCGGGCGCCATCAACGAGGCCATGCCGGTCGCATCCCCGGCCGGTCCGCGCGGCGCCAAGGCCGCACTGCCGCTCGCGGGCATCAAGGGCGGCATCCTGGCCCTCGTCATCCGCCGCGTGGCGGGTCCCGCGGCACGCCGCATCGCCAAGAAGACCGGACTCCCCGCGCATGTCGCGATCACGCTCGCCGAGACGCTGCTGCCGGTGATCATCGCGGTGCTCGCCAAGCGGCTCAAGGCACGCGGAGCGGGCAAGGGGGTGGGTGCGGTCGACGTAGGCGGCGCCATCGCGACCGAGGCGTCCGTGCCGTTGCGCCCACCGCGTAGCGGGCTCGGCGGGGTCGTCGACCGGGTCGCGGGCATGCTGCGGCGCTGACGCCGCCCCGGCGGGCGCGCCACCGACACGCCCCCTGCCGACCCTGCCGACACCGCCCGTCGGGCGGGCGTACGGGACAGCCCGAACGCCCGCCGCGGGCGCGGCTCAGCCCGAGTCGGACGAGTGCCCCGGGAACACCTTCGCCGCCGGGTCGATCACCGTCATCGCGTTGTTGACCGCCGTCGCGGCCTCGCCGAACCCGGTCGCGATCAGCTTGACCTTGCCGTCGTAGTCCGCGATGTCGCCTGCCGCGAAGACGCGCGCGTAGTTCGTACGCATCGTCGAGTCGACGAGGATGTGCCGCTTGCGCTGCTCCAGCCCCCAGCGGCTCATCGGCCCCAGGTCCGCGATGAACCCGAGGGCCGCGACCACCGCCTGCGCGGGGACCGTACGCGTGGCGCCGTCGAGCTTCGCCACGATGTCCGCCGACTCGACGCGCCCGTTGCCGTGCAGCGCCGCGACCTCCGAGGACGTGATGACCTCGACGCTCGACGCCAGCACGCGCTGGACCGTGTGCTCGTGCGCGCGGAACTTGTCGCGCCGGTGCACCAGCGTCACCGACTTCGCCAGCGGCTCCAGGCTCATCGCCCAGTCGAACGCGGAGTCGCCGCCGCCGACGATCAGGACGTCCAGGTCCGCCAGTTCGGCGAGGCGTGGGACGAAGAACACGACGCCGTCACCCGCGAACGCGTCCGCGGCCGGCAGCGGACGCGGGCTGAACGTGCCGATCCCGCCGCTGATGAGCACCACTTTCGCGGTGACGACCAGGCCGGTGTTGCAGGTGACGGTGACCGCGTCCTCGCCGTGTTCGAGGTGTTCGGCGCGATGGCCGAGCAGGTACTGCGGGTCGAACTGCCCGGCCTGGGCGCCGAGCGCGTCGACGAGGTCCTGGCCCTTGACGGCCGGGAACCCCGCCACGTCGTAGATCATCTTTTCCGGGTACATCGCCGTGATCTGCCCCCCGATCTCGGGGAGCGAGTCGAGGACCGCGACCTTGAGGCCGCGGAACCCGGCGTAGTAGGCGGCGTACAGGCCGGTGGGACCCGCACCGATGATCAGCAGGTCCGCTTCGGCCGACGTCGCGGCGGATGTGCCGTCGACGGACTCGACGGGCTGAACGGGCTGAACGGGCTGGGACACGCGTGCTCCCCTCGCTAAGGGCGTGCGTGGACGGCCGACGGCGAGCCCGTGCCGGAGCCCGTGCCGACCGGGTCCCTGACGGGGTGACCAGCCCTGAATGTGATCGCCGCAGGGGCCGCGACGACCATATCGACGGGCGCCTCGCACTACCTGGATACGTGCCCGGCGTCACACCCCGGAAAGCGCCGGGACGCCCGCTGACGAGCGAGATGTCGCGAACACCGCCGCGTCACAACAAGAACCTGTTCTCTTTGCTCGCGCGGATCACTAGGGTCCGGGGCCATGGAGATATCGTGCGCCCTGCCCCCGTCGATCGAAGCCCCCGCTCTCATCGCCGAGGCCGAACGCCTGGGCTACACACGGGCCTGGTGCTACGACTCGCCCGTCCTCTACGGCGACGTGTGGATGACCCTCGCCCTCGCCGCCGAGCGCACCAGCACCATCGGCCTCGGCCCCGCGGTCCTGGTCCCCAGCCTGCGCCACCCGATGGCCAACGCCTCCGCCATCGCCCACCTCGCCGAACTCGCCCCCGGGCGTGTCGCGGTCACCCTCGGCGCCGGCTTCACCGGACGCATGATGCTCGGCCAGCGGCCCATGCCCTGGTCGCAGGTCGAACCGTACGTCGCCGCCCTGCGCGCCCTGCTGCGCGGCGACGAAGTCCTGTGGGAGGGCAAGACGCTGCGCATGCTGCAACTGCCCGGGTACGGCGCGCCGCGCCCGCTGACCGACGTGCCCATCCTCCTCGGCGCCGAAGGCCCCAAGGGCCTCGCCGCCGCCGAGCGGCTCGCCGACGGCGTGTTCTCCGTCGGATCCGTCCAGAAGGCGGGCGCGTTCGCGTGGCGGGCCACGCTCCAGTTCGGCACCGTCCTCGAGGAGGGCGAGCACCCGACGTCCGACCGCGTCCGCGAAGCCGCCGGCCCCGCGGTCGCCGTCATCTACCACGCCGTCTACGAGCGCTCCGGTGCCGGCGTGGACGGCTTCCCCGGCGGCCAGGTCTGGCGCGAGTCGGTCGAACTCGCCCCCGAGGACGCCCGCCACCTGTCCGTGCACGACGGCCACCTCGTGGCCCTCAACCGCAACGACCGGCTGATCTGGGAGCAGTCGCGCGACCTCGCGCCCCAGCTGACCCTGACCGGCACCCCCGAGCAGGTCCGTGCCCGACTGGACGAGATGGGCAAGAACGGCGTCACCGAGGTCGCGTACCAGCCCGTCGGACCCGACAAGGTCCGCGAACTCCGCGCCTTCGCGGCGGCCGCCGGAATTGCATAGCGGCGCCGGCGAATAGCGGGAACAGATCCAGAGAAAGACGCCGAAGACGGACAATGCCGCGGCGGCGGAACTCGTTCTACAAACGAATTCTCGGATCGGTCGGCAAATCCGCTGTTTATTCCGTGCCCCGCGACGCTATGTTCTCCTTCCCGCAAGCTCCCGAGCGCAACTCGGGAGCTACGACCATGCGATGGAGAACCCCCATGTCCTCTTCCCCGCCTCCCGGTGCCGCCCAGGAACCGCAGTTCGATTTCGGGCCGCAGTCCGGCGCCCCCGGCTACGGGCCCCCGGCCGGCATCGCGTACGCGTCCTGGGGCACTCGCGTCGGTGCGACCGTGATCGACGGACTGATCAGCCTGCTGTTCACGCTGCCCTTCAACATCGCGGCCCAGGCGGCGGACCAGCCCGTCCTGGGCCTGATCGGAACCCTCGTCGGACTCGGGTGGTTCCTCTACCAGATGTATCTCCAGGGCACCACCGGCTCCACGATCGGCAAGAAGCAGGTGGGTATCCGGGTGGTCCGGGAGAACGACGGACAGGTCACCGGATTCGGAATGGCGGTCGTCCGCGGCATCGCGCACGTCCTCGACGCCCTGCCGATTCTCCTCGGGTTCCTGTGGCCGCTCTGGGACGCGAAGAAGCAGACTTTCGCCGACAAGGTCTGCGGCACACTGGTCATCAAGAGCCGGTAGCAAATCCCGCAAAATGGGCCGACCACCGAGGAATCGGTGGTCGGCCCCGCATTGCTGTCGGTGATCCCGAATTCGCCGACGGTGATTTCCGGAACGGTTTCAGCCGGGCTCGTCGGGATTCGCCGTCGGGATTCGCCGTCGGGATTCGCGGCCGGGATTTACTGCCCGGGCCCCGGCTCGCCGCCCTTGCGGCGCAGGTACCGCTCGAACTCCAGCGCGATCGCCTCGCCGGACGCCTCCGGAAGGTCCTCGGCGTCCCGCGCCGCCTCCAGCGCCTGCACGTACTCGGCCACCTCGGTGTCCTCAGAAGCGAGCTGGTCCACGCCCAGCTGCCACGCGCGGGCGTCCTCGGTCAGGTCGCCCATCGGGACGGACAGGTCGAGGAAGTCCTCCAGCTTGCGCAGCAGCGCGAGCGTCGCCTTGGGGGAGGGCGCCTGCGACACGTAGTGCGGCACCGCCGCCCAGAACGTCAGCGCCGGCATGCCCGCGTGCGCGCACGCCTCCTGGAGCACGCCCACGATCCCGGTCGGGCCCTCGTACCGGGTCTGCTCCAGGCCCAGCCCGGCCGCCACCACCGCGTCCGACGTCGTGCCGGTCACCGGCACCGGACGCGTGTGCGGCGTGTCGCCGAGCAGCGCGCCGAGGGTCACCACCGTCTCGACGCCCAGCTCGTGCGCGAAGCCGAGCAGTTCGTTGCAGAACGACCGCCAGCGCATGTTCGGCTCGATGCCGTGCACCAGCACGATGTCGCGGCGCGGCTCCGGGACCCGCACCACCGAAAGGCGCGTCGTCGGCCACGTGATGCGGCGCTGGTCGCCCTCCATCCACACCGTCGGCCGATTGACCTGGAAGTCGTAGTAGTCCTCCGCGTCCAACGCCGCGAAGACCTCGCCTCCCCAGACCTGGTCGAGGTGCGCGACGGCGCCGGACGCGGCGTCGCCCGCGTCGTTCCACCCCTCGAAAGCGGCCACCATCACGGGGTCGACCAGCTCGGGGATGTCGTCGAGCTCGATCAAGTCCGGTGCCTCCTCGCCGGCGCGGTGCCGGTCCAATCGTCGATCCGTACGGTCGTTCTTACCCAGGTCCGTCGCGTCAAGCCTACGGCTTAGCCGGAAAGCGTCCGGGACCGCCCGGAAGGTGTGACCGTGCGCCCATCTGGTGGGACGGAACGCGGGAACCGGCCGCCGCGCAGTTAGGCTGTTCGCCCGGCCCGATTCTCGAGCCGCAGGTCCATCGCGGGCCGCCAAGCCGACAGCCGTCGCACCCCAGGGAGAATCCTGATGACCGCAGCATCCGCGACCCCCCAGCAGCTCCGTGAAGCACTTGCCACCCGAGTCGTCGTCGCGGACGGGGCCATGGGCACGATGTTGCAGGCGCAGGACCCCACGCTCGACGACTTCCAGGGCCACGAGGGCTGCAACGAGATCCTCAACGTCTCCCGCCCCGACATCGTCCGCGCGGTCCACGAGGCGTACTTCGCCGTCGGCGTCGACTGCGTCGAGACCAACACCTTCGGCGCCAACTTCGCCAACCTCGCCGAGTACGACATCGCCGACCGCATCTTCGAGCTGTCCGAGTCCGGCGCGCGCCTCGCCCGCGAGGTCGCCGACGGGTACTCGACGGCCGACCGGCCGCGCTGGGTCCTCGGCTCCATCGGCCCCGGCACCAAGCTCCCCAGCCTCGGCCACACGACGTACGCCCTGCTCCGCGACGCGTACCAGGCCAACGCCGCCGGCCTGATCGCGGGCGGCGCCCACGCGCTCCTGGTCGAGACCACCCAGGACCTGCTCCAGACGAAGGCCTCCGTCATCGGCGCGCACCGCGCCAACCAGGCCGCCGGAACGGACCTGCCCGTCTTCGTCCAGGTCACCGTCGAGACCACCGGCACCATGCTGCTCGGCTCGGAGATCGGCGCCGCGCTCACCGCCCTCGAACCCCTCGGCATCGACCTCATCGGCCTCAACTGCGCCACCGGCCCCGCCGAGATGAGCGAGCACCTGCGCCACCTGGCCCGGCACGCGCAGATCGGCGTCTCCGCGATGCCCAACGCGGGCCTGCCCGTCCTCACCAAGGACGGCGCGCACTACCCCCTCAGCCCCGAGGAACTGGCCGACGCCCACGACGTGTTCACCCGCGAGTACGGCCTCTCGCTGATCGGCGGCTGTTGCGGCACCACGCCCGAGCACCTGCGGCAGATCGTCGAGCGCGTCGGCGGCCGCGAGATCGCCCCCCGCGCCCCGCGCCACGAGGCGAGCGCCGCGTCGCTCTACCAGTCGGTGCCGTTCCGCCAGGACACCTCGTACCTCGCCATCGGCGAACGCACCAACGCCAACGGCTCCAAGGCGTTCCGCGAGGCCATGCTCGCCGAGGACTGGGAGAAGTGCCTGGAGATCGCGCGCGACCAGTCCCGCGACGGCGCCCACATGCTCGACCTCAACGTCGACTACGTCGGCCGCGACGGCGCGCAGGACATGCGCGAGCTCGCGTCCCGCCTCGCCACCGCCACGACCCTGCCGATCGTCCTCGACTCCACCGAGCCCGAGGTCATCCAGGCCGGCCTCGAACACCTCGGCGGCCGCGCCGTCGTCAACTCCGTCAACTACGAGGACGGCGACGGCCCCACCTCGCGCTTCGCCCGCATGGCCGCCCTCGCCAAGGAGCACGGCGCCGCCCTCGTCGCCCTCACCATCGACGAGGAGGGCCAGGCGCGCACCGCCGAATGGAAGGTCCGCGTCGCCGACCGCCTCATCCGCGACCTGCGCGACAACTACGGCTTCGACGTCGGCGACATCATCGTCGACTCCCTCACCTTCCCGATCGGCACCGGCCAGGAGGAGACCCGCCGCGACGGCATCGAGACCATCGACGCCATCCGCGAGATCAAGCGCCTGTACCCCGAGGTGCAGACCACGCTCGGCCTGTCCAACGTCTCCTTCGGCCTCAACGCCGCCGCCCGCATGGTCCTCAACTCGGTGTTCCTCAACGAGTGCATCGACGCCGGCCTCGACTCGGCCATCGTGCACGCCTCCAAGATCCTGCCCATGGCCCGGATCCCGGAGGAGCAGCGCGAGGTCGCCCTCGACATGGTGTACGACCGGCGCCGCCCCGACTACGACCCCCTCACGCGCTTCATGGAGCTGTTCGAGGGCGTCGACGCCAAGTCGGTCAAGGCGTCCCGCGCCGAGGAGCTGGCCGCGCTGCCGCTGGGCGAGCGCCTGGAGCGCCGCATCATCGACGGCGAGCGCCAGGGCCTGGAGGCCGACCTCGACGAGGCGCTGGCCTCGCGCCCCGCGCTGGAGATCATCAACGACACGCTGCTCGAAGGCATGAAGGTCGTCGGCGAGCTGTTCGGCTCGGGCCAGATGCAGCTGCCGTTCGTGCTGCAGTCCGCCGAGGTCATGAAGACCGCCGTCGCGCACCTCGAACCGCACATGGAGAAGAGCGACGACGACGGCAAGGGCACCATCGTGCTCGCCACCGTCAAGGGCGACGTCCACGACATCGGCAAGAACCTCGTCGACATCATCCTCAGCAACAACGGCTACAACGTCGTCAACATCGGCATCAAGCAGCCGGTCTCCGCGATCCTCGAGGCCGCCGAGGAGCACCGCGCCGACGTCATCGGCATGTCCGGGCTCCTGGTCAAGTCGACGGTGATCATGAAGGAGAACCTCCAGGAGCTCAACCAGCGCGGCCTCGCCACCGGGTATCCGGTCATCCTCGGCGGCGCGGCGCTGACCCGCGCGTACGTCGAAGAGGACCTCTACGACATCTACGCCGGCGAGGTCCGCTACGCCCGCGACGCGTTCGAGGGCCTGCGCCTGATGGACGCGCTCATGGGCGTCAAGCGCGGCGTCCCCGGCGCCGCCCTCCCGCCGCTCAAGCGCCGCAAGGTCGCCGCGACCTCGCTCATCGAGACCGAGCCCGAGAACATGCCGGCCCGCTCGGACGTCTCCACCACCAACCCCGTGCCCACACCGCCGTTCTGGGGGGACCGCGTCGTCAAGGGCATCCAGCTCGCCGACTACGCCTCCTGGCTCGACGAACGCGCCACGTTCATGGGGCAGTGGGGCCTCAAGCCGACCCGCGGCGGCAACGGGCCGACGTACGAGGAACTCGTCGAGACCGAGGGCCGCCCCCGGCTGCGCTACTGGCTCGACAAGCTCGTCACCGAGAACCTGCTCGAAGCGGCCGTCGTCTACGGCTACTTCCCGTGCGTCTCCAAGGGCGACGACCTCATCGTGCTGCACGAGGACGGCTCCGAGCGCACCCGCTTCACCTTCCCGCGCCAGCGCCGCGACCGGCACCTCTGCCTCGCCGACTACTTCCGCCCGGAGGACTCCGGCGAGGTCGACGTGGTCGGCTTCCAGGTCGTCACCATGGGCGGGCGCCTCTCCGAGGCCACCGGCAAGCTCTTCGCCGAGAACGCCTACCGCGACTACCTCGAACTGCACGGCCTGTCCGTGCAGCTCGCCGAGGCGCTGGCCGAGTACTGGCACGCGCGCGTCCGCGCCGAACTGGGCTTCTCCGGCGAGGACCCGGGCGACATCGACGGCATGCTCAAGCTGGAGTACCGCGGCGCGCGCTTCTCCCTCGGCTACGGGGCCTGCCCCGACCTGGAGGACCGCGCCAAGATCGTGAGCCTGCTCGACCCGTCGCGCATCGGCGTCGACCTGTCCGAGGAGTTCCAGCTCCACCCGGAGCAGTCCACCGACGCCATCGTGCTGCACCACCCCGAGGCGAAGTACTTCAACGCCCGGTAGCCCAGTAGCCCGAAGTCCGACGGTCTGTCAGTCCGACGGGTCCGACAGTCAGATCGACTGACGGACCGACAGACCTACAGGGCACCGGATATTTGGACGGCCGTCGCCCGCGCGGGCGGCGGCCGTTCGCACGCACCGCCCGGCACCTGCGAGGATCGACCGCGGGCCCGGGCGCGACCCGGGCCGCCGCACGTACCCCGAGGAAGGCCGCAGTGCTCCACGACGTCGTCGCCCTGCTGCGCTGTCCGCACTGCGGCGCCGACCTCGCCGCCGACCCCGGGGGCCGCGCGCTGCGCTGCGCCGCCGGACGCCACACCTTCGACGTCGCCCGGCAGGGGTACGCCAGCCTCCTGGCCGGCGACGCCCGCACCGGCACCGCCGACACCGCCGACATGGTCGCGGCCCGCGACGCGTTCCTCCAGGCCGGCCACTACAAGCCGATCGCCGAAGCCCTCGCCGCCGAAGCCGCCGCCCTCGGCGGTGTGCCAGGGGCCGTCGTCGACGTCGGCGCCGGGACCGGCCATTACCTCGCCCAGACACTCGACGCCGCCCCGGACCGGGTCGGCCTCGCCCTCGACATCTCCAAGTACGCGCTCCGCCGCGCCGCCAAGGCCCACCCGCGCGCGGGCGCGGTCGTCTGCGACGCTTGGCGCCCGCTGCCCGTACGCGACGCCGCGGCGGCCCTCGTCCTGAACGTGTTCGCCCCCCGCAACCCCGCGGAACTGCGGCGCATCCTGCACCCCGGCGGCGCCCTCGCGGTCGTCACCCCGACCGCCGCCCACCTGGCCGAACTCGTCGGCACGCTCGGCCTGCTCCGCGTCGACGACGACAAGAAGACCCGCCTCGACGCGGCACTCGCACCGCACTTCGTCCCCGACCGCGCGCACCGCATCGGCTTCACCCTCGCCCTCGGCCACGACGACATCGCCACCGTCGTCGGCATGGGCCCCTCCGCCTGGCACACGGACCCGGCCGACCTGCGTACGCGCATCGCCGCCCTGCCCGACCCGCTCCCCGTCACCGCCGAGGTCACCCTCTCGCTCTACGCGGCCCGCGAGCCGCGGCCGCCGACGGCTTGAAGCCGCGCCCCGCCGACCCGGCCGCCGCGCTGCCCGCGCGGAGGACAAGCGCCGGGAAATCGGGAGACAACAGTCCGCCAATACTCCGTGACGCGCGTAGCTATGCGCTTGCCTCCAACCCGCCGGTCACGGACAATCGAGGGCCCATCACCTGCGAGTGAGCCGAGTGAAGGAGGGGGAGCGACAACGCGCCGCCCGGCCGGAAACCGCCGGGCCCACAGGAGAGGCAGGTGGCCATGACGGCTCTCGAAGCCCGGGCGTACCCCGGTTCGGACCTCCAGGCGGTGCTGTGCGACATGGACGGCACCCTGGTCGACACCGAGCGCAACTGGTTCGCCACCGAGGTCTCGGTCATGGCCGACCTCGGGTTCCACCTGCGACCCGAGCACGCCGAGCGGCTGCTCGGCAGCCCCATGGACCCCGCCGTCGCGTACCTCATCGGCATCTCCGGCGTCGACATAGCCCCCGAGGAGCTCGAGCGCCGTATCAACGCCCGCATGGTGGAGATCCTCCGCGACGGCGTCGACCTGCGCCCCGGCGCCAAGCGCCTGCTGGCCGAACTCGACGCGGCGGGCGTACCGGTCGCACTGGTCACCGCGTCCTACCGGGACATCGTGGACGCCGTCCTGCCCTCGCTCGGGGCCCACCACTTCAGCGTCACCGTCGCGGGCGACGAGGTCGAGCGGCCCAAGCCGAACCCCGACCCGTACCTCGCCGCGGCGGCCGCCCTGGGAGCCGACCCCGCGCAGTGCGTCGTCCTGGAGGACTCGCCGACCGGCGTCGCCTCCGGCGAGGCCGCGGGCTGCGTCGTCATCGCGGTGCCGAGCATGACCGACATCCCGGCCGGGCCGCACCGCACCGTGCTCCCGTCGCTGGAGGGCATCGACCTGACCCTGCTCGACAGCCTGGTACGCCGCCGCGCGCTGCGCTGAGAGCCCTGCCGAGATCCCCGTCGAGCCCGCCGCCGCGACCCCGCCGATTCCCGCTGTGCCGGTCGGGGCCCGCCGGGCCCGCCGGTGCCCGCACGCGGGCGCACACGGAAACGGACGGGCCCTTGGACCCGTCCGCTCCGCTCCCCGTGCCGTACCCCCGCTGACGTCCCCCGAGCCCGTTCCTCGCGGCGGCCGCCCCCGCGGCCACCGTCCCCGTACGGGCCGTCGGACCCGGTCCTCGGCGATCTCCCCATCGCCGACGACCGGTCCCGCGCAATCCGCCGCTCCCCGTGAGGCGCGGCCCCCGTTCCCCGTGCTGCCCGCCCGCCCCCGCGGCCGGGACGCCGCACAAGATCCCCCGTGGACCCTGTGCGACTCGGACGGCGGAGAACCGCCGTCCGGGGTGCCGGGGCCTCCACCGCGGTGGATCCCCCGTGCACCGTCAGTCTGTCGGCAACGCGGGTAGACCGTCGTCAGGGAAATCCCTCGACATCACCCCGGCACCACCCCGACGGCCGTTCCGCGCGGTAATCGCCGGAAGCACCGGCAAGGCCGCCGACGGGGACCCCGTGGCGCCTCGCCACGGCACCCTGCTCCGCACCGAGCAGGCCGCGGCTCCTCCGCAGGTCGCACAACCACCCCACCCACGTCGTCCGTGCGGACGAGACCTCCCCCGGAGGGCGAAATCTCCTGGTCACAGCCTCTACGGTGGACCCGTGACACCCGCCCACGACGACGCGCGCACCGGCACGCCCGCCCCGGCCGATCCGCCCGCCGTCCCCGTGACGCGTGCGGACCGGCTGCGTGACCACGCCGCCGGCTGGATCGACGAGCTGCGCCAGGGGGAACGCCCGCTGCTGCGCAGGCCGGCCCCCCTCGACGTCCTGCTCGTCGGCATCCTCGGCATCCTCGCCGTCGGCGGCCTGTTCATGGACGACCTCGGCAACGATGCGCGCCGCGACCCCGACGCCTTCGGCATCGTCCTCGCCATCCTGTGCGTCCTGCCGCTCCTGTGGCGCTCCAGCCACTCGCTGCGCGTCCTGATCGCCGTCACGATCCCGTTCCTCGTCCTCGCCGGCAACCACTACGGCGCGGCGGGCGCCAGCCTCGGCCAACTCGTCGCGATGTACAGCGCCGCCGTCAGCAGGCCCCGCATCCCCGCCGCCTTCGCGCTGTTCTTCGCCGAGGGCACCACGATGATCTGGCTCGCCATCGGCCGGCGCAACATCGGCTTCGTCGACGTGCTAGCCAATCTCGCCGCGCTCTTCGCCGTCTGGGCGTTCGCCCGCAGCGTCGGGTTCCGCCGCGCGTACACCGCCGAACTCGAAGCCCGCGCCGACCGCCTCCTGCACACCCGCGAGGCCGACACCCGCGCCGTCCTCGCCGAGGAACGCGGCCGCATCGCCCGCGAGCTCCACGACGTCGTCGCGCACCACGTGTCCGTCATGACCGTGCAGGCCTCCGCCGCGCAGCGCACCATCGCCCGCAACCCCGACCGCGCCTGCGAGGCCATGGCGGCGGTCGAGCAGACCGGCCGCGCCGCCCTCGTCGAGATGCGCCGCCTCGTCGGCATCCTGCGCGGCAACGACGAAGAAGTCGGCGGCACCGTCCAGCTCAACGAAGGCCACAACGCACCCCAGCCGGGCCTCGACGCCCTCGAGGTGCTCGTGCAGCAGGTCCGCGAGGCGGGCGTGTCGGTCGAACTGTCCATCGAAGGCGTCCCGACCGAACTGCCGCCCGGTGTCGACCTCGCCGCCTACCGCATCATCCAGGAAGCGCTCACCAACACCCTCAAGCACGCCGGACCGGCCGGCTCGCGCGTGCTGCTGCGCTACCGCCCCGAGGAGATCCTGGTCCGCGTCGCCGACGACGGCCGCGGCGCCGCCGCGAGCCTCGACTCGCGCGACAGCGAGCGCACCGGGCACGGCCTCCTCGGCATGCGCGAACGCGTCGCCCTCTACGGTGGACGCCTGTACGCCGGACCTCGCGCCGGCGGCGGCTTCGAAGTCCTCGCCCGCATCCCGCTGGCCCCCGGCGACCGGCCCGCCGCCGGGGCCGGAGAACGCCCCGACCGTGGCGACCGCACGGACCGGACCGACCGACCCGACCGACTGGAGCAGAACCCAGCATGACGATCCGTGTGATCCTCGTCGACGACCAGCCGCTGCTGCGCACCGGGTTCCGCATGATCCTCGAGGCCGAGCCCGACATCGCGGTGGTCGGCGAGGCGGCCGACGGGCTCCAGGCGGTCGAGCTCGTCCGCACCCTCCAGCCCGACGTCGTCCTCATGGACATCCGCATGCCGCGCATGGACGGTGTCGAGGCCACCCGCCGCATCGCCGGGACGGGCCAGGCCGGCGGCCCGCCCGCGGCCGGCACCGCGCGCGTCCTCGTGCTGACCACCTTCGACCTCGACGAGTACGTCGTCGAGGCACTGCGCGCCGGAGCCAGCGGCTTCCTCCTCAAGGACGTCCCCGCCGACGACCTCATCGCGGCCATCCGCGTCATCGCCGACGGCGACGCGCTGCTCGCGCCGAGCATCACGCGCCGCCTGCTCGACATGTACGCCGCCCGGCTGCCCGCCGCGGAGGACCCCACCCCCGACACCCTCGCCATGCTCACCGAGCGCGAGGTCGAGGTGCTGCGGCTCGTCGCCCGGGGCATGTCCAACGCGGAGATCGCCGCGGAACTGTTCGTCAGCGAGACCACGGTCAAGACGCACGTCGGCCACGTGCTCACCAAGCTCGGGCTGCGCGACCGGGTCCAGGCGGCCGTGTACGCGTACGAAAGCGGGCTGGTCCGCCCCGGGGCGCTGTAACCGCGCCGAGGCCTCCGCGCAGAGCGGGGCCTCAGAGGCGGGCGCACCCGCGCGGCCTTACTTCTCCTGCCGCTCCTGCTCCTGGACCTGGTCTTGGACCTGCTCGTGGCCCTGCTCCGGTTCCTGCTGCTGCGCGGGGATGACCGGCAGCGGGTACACCGGGGGAGTGCCGCCGAACTCCGGGCACACCGCCTGGTGGTCGCACCAGCCGCACAGATGCGTGCGCTTCGGCCGCCAGTCCCCGGTGCGCGTCGCCTCGCGGATCGCGTCCCACAGCGCCCGCAGCTCGCGCTCCACGGCCAGCAGGTCAGACTCGTCCGGGTCGTACCAGACCACGTCGCCGCTGCCCAGGTAGACCAGCTGGAGGCGGCGCGGCATGCGGCCGTGCTGGCGCCACAGCACCAGTGCGTAGAACTTCATCTGGAAGAGCGATTTGCGCTCGAACTGCGGCGACGGCGCCTTGCCCGTCTTGTAGTCGACCACCCGCAGGTCGCCGTTCGGCGCCACGTCGAGCCGGTCCACGTAGCCGCGCAGCGTCAGCCCGCCCTCGACGCCCTCCAGCGGCGCCTCGACGTACAGCTCGCGCCGCGCCGGCTCCAGCGCGTTCGGGTCCTCCAGCGTGAAGTAGCGCTGGACCAGCTTCTCCGCACCCGCCAACCAGTCGGCCAGCTCCTCGACCTTCACCGCGCCCGCGCCGTCGTCGAACAACTCCGCCAACTCGGGGCGCCTGACCAGCAGTTCGTCCCACGCCGGACGCAGCAGCCGCAACGCCGCCTCCGGCGTGCGCTCGCCCTTCGGAATGTCGAACAACCGCTCCAGCACCGCGTGCACGACCGTGCCGCGCGTCGCGGCGGCGCTCGGCTTCTCCGGCAGCTTGTCGATCACCCGGAACCGGTACAGCAACGGGCACTGCTTGAAGTCGCTCGCGCGGGACGGCGACAACGACACGGCGCGCGAATTGGGCGCGGGGCCCGTGCCGGGGGAGTCGGATCCGGTCGTACTCATGCCCAGCAGCGTACGGCCACCGGCGGACAATGCCGCACCCGCTTCGCCGGACTTCCCCGCAACGGTGAAGGCCGCATGTTCGAACGAACACGTGTAGGCCGCCCCAACACCCCGCCGCTTCTGGGAAGTTGCCGCTACCGCCGGTAACATCCGACCCGCCCGCGCACCGCCGCCCCACCCGTCGCGACGAAGGGTCCGTGCATGCGCCCCACCTCCCTCCGGTACGCCCTCACCGCCGCCGCCACCGCGCTCCTCGTCGGCCTCCTCCCCGCCGCGCCAACCGCCGCCCACCCGGGCACCCACCCCGGCGGCGCCCGCACCCCCGACCGCGTCACCGTCGGGGACCGCACGTACATCGCCGACGACCGCGGACGCGCCACCCAATGGCGCGGCTTCAACCTCGCCGACAAGGGCCACAGCGGCCCCGAGGCCTTCGCCGACATCCAGGAACGCGACCTGCGCGACATGTCCCGGCGCGGCTTCAACCTCGCGCGGCTGGTGTTCTTCTGGGACGACCTCGAACCCGCTCCCGGCCGCTACGACCGGGCGTACCTCGACAGGATGCGCCGCATCATGGACTGGGCCGACCGCTACGGCGTCAAAGTCATGCTCGACGCCCACCAGGACGTCTACGGCCCGTACTTCGGCGGCCACCGCGGCGCCCCCGCCTGGACCACCCGCGACGACGGCCTGCCGTACGAACGCAACCCCGACGACTGGTTCTCCGAGTACTTCCAGCCGTCCGTCCAGGCCGCCTTCGACCACCTCTACACCGACGACGACCTCCGCAAAGCGCACGCCCGCATGTGGACCACCGTCGCCGGCGCCCTCGGCCGCCACCCGGCCCTCCTCGGCTACGACCTCATGAACGAGCCCTTCGCGAAGTTCCGCGACGGCGAAGACCTCCCCACGGCCGCGGCCCGCTTCGAATCCACCCAGCTCACCGACCTGTGGAACCGCCTCGCCGACGCCGTCCGCCTCGTCGACCGCCGCTCCTGGATCTTCGTCGAGCCCACCGTCATCGTCGGCCTCGGCGTGCCCACCGCCCTCGGCCCCATTGACGACCCGCGCGCCGCCTACGCCCCGCACTTCTACGACACCGCCATGGAAGGCGGCGCGGACTACGACCCCGACGGCACCTTCATCCAGGCCTACGAGGCCGCCGTCACCGACTACCCGACCCGGCATCGCATGCCGGTCATCGTGGGCGAGTGGGGACCACCCGACCCCACGCTCCCGAACATGCGCACGTTCTTCACCCGCATGACCGCCGCGATGGACCGGTTCGCGACCGGCTGGACCAACTGGCAGTGGTGCCGCGGCGGCGGCTACTGCACGCTCACCGCCGACGGCGGGTGGAAACCGAACCACGACCTGCTCGTCCAGCCGTACGCCCGCGCGGTCGCGGGAAACCCCACCGCCTACGCCTACGACCCCGCCACGCGCACGTACCGGATCACGTACACCACCCGCGCCGACACCCGGGGCCCCACAGAGATCGTCGTACCGCGCGACGCCTACCCCCACGGCTACAAGGTCAAGATCGAAGGCCGCAAAGCGAGTTGGGGCGCCCACGGCCAGACCGTCAAGGTGTCCGCCAACGCCCGCCCGGGCACGACGTACACCGTCACCATCACCCCACGCTGAGACACGGGAGAGTCGACGGCGGGGTGCCGCCCCGCCCCGCCGTCACCCAGGCGACCATCTGCTCCACGCGCAGCAGGCGCTCCGGCTCGGCCACAGCGCCCCGGACGCAACCGAAGTCTCCCGCCCCGACCAGTGCCATCATCGCCAACTCCGCAGCCACGTCGATGAGTCCCGCCTCGCCCAGAGCACTCACCACGCCGCCGCACTCGTCGGCCGGCGTCCCACGGCGTCGGCCACGCGAAACGCCTGGACGCGGCGGGCCGGACGAGCCAACGGATCCCGCGAGACGCGCACCAGTTGGTCCACCGAGCCGAGTCGAGGTGTACCCGCGTAGGTGACTCGACGTCACCGGCACATGCGGCCAAGGCCTGCGCGCAGTACGCCGCACGGCGCGCGGAGGACTTCAGGCCTTGGCCGGCGACCGCGACAGCAGCCGTACGAACGCCTCCTCCACGTCGGTGCGCGACAGCACCCCGTACACGCTGCCGTCCGCCTCGACCACCAGATACTCGCTCGCCGGAGTCTCCCGCAGTGCCGTCAACAGGTCCTCGCCCGCCAGGTCCACCGGTACGCGCATCCCCGGCAACAGGTCCCGCGCCAAAGGCCCGACGGCCACCCACGGCCGCCGCTGCACCGGCGTGTCCGCCACCCGCGACTCACGCACCAGCGCTATCGGACTGCCGTGGCCGTCCACCACCACCAGCGCCCGCGCGCCCGCCTCGCCGGCCCGCCGCAGCGCCTCCGCCAACGGCAGGTCCGCCGCCACCGGAATCGCCCGACGGGTCAACCCCCGTGCCCGCAACCCCGGCAGCCGCTCGCGCAACTGCTCCGCCCGCAACGACTGCATGGCCCCCGTCCACATGAAGCCGGCGATCAACCCGCCGCACACCACCGTGTAGACCTGGATCCACGTCGAGTCGTCCCGCGACCACCACACGGCCGCGAACAGCACCGCCACGGACAGCACCCGGCCCGCCCACGACGCGGCCACCGTCCCGGCCATCGGACGCTTCGTCGCCCCCCACACACCCGCCCGCAGCATCCGCCCGCCGTCCAGCGGCAGCCCCGGCAGCAGGTTGAACACCGCCACCATCAGGTTCGACACCGCCAGCAGCGCCACCATGCGCCCGGTCAGCGAATCCACGTCCAACGCAAGGCCGATGCCCCAGAAGCCGCCCGCCAGCACCAGCGACAGCGCCGGCCCCGCCGCCGCCACCGCGAACTCCCGGCCCGCCGTCTGCGGCTTGTCGATCTCCGACACCCCGCCCAGGAACTGGATCGTGATCCGGTGCACCGGCAGCCCGAACCGCAGCGCGGTCACCGCATGGGCCAGTTCGTGCACCAGCACCGAGATGTACAGCAGCACCGCGAACAGGAACGAGATCGCGTACTTCCACGAGTCCAACTGCGGGAACAGCCGCTCGAACGTCGGCGCGAAGAGCAACGTGATCACCAGCGCGATCACGAACCACGACGACGACACATACACCGGCACGCCGAACGGCCGCCCCATCAACAGGCCTCCGCCACGCGGGGCACCGCCACCCGGGGCCTCCGCCCCGTCCCGCTGCCCGCTTCGGCCCTGCGGCCCGCCAGAAACACTCACGTTGTCGATGTTATGCGGTGCGTGACCGCCGGGGAGATCCCCTGGCGGGAGCGCCGTCCCGCGACCGGTACGCTGATCCCCATGTCCGAACCGACCGGTGCCGCCCGCCGTCGCGGGCCCTTCCAGGTCGGGGACCAAGTGCAGCTGACCGACCCCAAGGGCCGCCACCACACCTTCACGCTCGAAGCGGGCAAGGCGTTCCACACCCACAAGGGATCGTTCCCCCACGACGCACTCATCGGCGCCCCCGAGGGCACCGTCGTGCGGTCCACGGGGAATTTCGACTACCTGGCGCTGCGGCCTCTGCTCCCCGACTTCGTCCTGTCCATGCCCCGCGGAGCCGCGGTGATCTACCCGAAGGACGCGGGCCAGATCATCGCGATGGCCGACATCTTCGCCGGCGCCCGCGTCGTCGAGGCAGGCGTCGGCTCCGGTGCGCTCAGCACCTTCCTCCTGCGTTCCATCGGCGACCAGGGGCAGCTTTCGTCGTACGAACGCCGCCAGGACTTCGCCGACATCGCCAAGAAGAACGTCGAGCGCTACTTCGGCGGACCCCACCCCGCGTGGCGCCTCACCGTCGGCGACCTCCAGGACAACCTGGCCGAGACCGACGTCGACCGCGTCATCCTCGATATGCTCGCCCCGTGGGAATGCCTGGAGGCCGTGCACAAGGCCCTCGTCCCCGGCGGCCTGGTCTGCTGCTACGTCGCCACCACGACGCAGCTCGCCCGCACCGTCGAGACCATGCGCGCCATGCGCTGCTTCACCGAACCCCAGTCGTGGGAGTCGATGGTGCGCACCTGGCACGTCGAGGGCCTCGCCGTACGCCCCGACCACCGCATGATCGGCCACACCGGCTTCCTCGTCACCGCCCGCCGCATGGCCGACGGCGTCGAGGCCCCGATGCGCCGCCGACGCCCCTCGAAGGGCTCCTACGGCGAGGACTACGAGGCACCCGAGGTCTGACCCCGGACCGGGCCCGCACGCCCGGCTCCCGGCCACCGAGCCGATCTCCCGGGCCCTGCCCGGACTTCCGAGGCCCCCGGCCTCCCCGGAGCCGCTCCCGGCTCCCGAGCCCACCGCGAAACGGGGGCGGTTCCGCCCAACCCGGCGGAACCGCCCCCGGCGTCTTTCCCAGCCCGTTCGCGATGCCTCTTCACGGCACACCACCGGCCCACTAACGTGGCCGTCCGTGGCGGATGAACACACTGTGTCAGGGGTCGCGCACAACGGCCCGGAGCCCTCCGAAACCACCCCCGGAACCACCTCCGCGAAATCCACGGGCGTCCCCGCCCCCGCCGGGCCGCCCGGCAGCGCCGACCTCGTGCGCGCCGCCGCACCCGCCCCGCGCGTCCAGAAGCCCGACGTCAAGAACTCCGTCGTGCTCGCACTCGCCGTCCTGATCCTGTTCTTCACCGGCATCAGCGGCGTCGCCATCTGGGCCGCCTCCAGCTTCGACGGAGCACGCCCCGGCATAACCGGACCCGCCGACGGGCACCGCGAACCACCGATCATCGAACCCGCGGACCGCACCCGGCCCCCGCAGACCCTGGAACCCGACGCGGCCGCCCCCGAGGCCACCGGGACCGAGCCGGGCGGGGCCGCAACCGAGCCCGCGGCAGGCGAACCCCGGGCCGGGCAGCCCCAGACCGGACGCGACGCCGCACGCGGCGCAACCGTCGACTGGAACACCGTCGCCTACCCGCACGACTGCCCCGGCGTCCCCTTCGACGTCCGGGACGCCCGCCCGCTCACCGCGGACGCCCGCACGTACGTCGTCCAGGTCCGCTGCGCCGCCGGATCCGGCACCGCGCCCGACGGGCTCTACACGTACGCGCTCGCCCCCGACGGAGGTGCCCCGACACTCGTCGGGACCCTTCTCGCGCCCGGCGAGGACCGCATCGTCCAGGAATTCGCCCTCCGCGACGGAAAAATTCACGCCACGCTTCAGGGCTGGTCCGCGGAGGACATACCGCGCTGCTGCCCCGACACGGAGGAGACCCGCGTCCTCACCCCGTGACCGCCCCGACGGGCGGAACCACCTCACCGAACGGCAGCCCCGGCACCCGCCGGGCCGCCGGCGAAGCCCCGCAGGCCACTCGCCAACCGGCCGCCAACCGCCGGCCAACCGACCGCCAACGCTCAGGCCGCGTCCGGCCCGTACACCTCCGCGCCGTCCGACACGCGGCGGACATGGATGCATTCACCTGGGCATTTGCGTGTGGCGTCGATCACTTCGACCAGCAGCGGCGCCGGCACCGGCACCGCCGCACCCGCGTCCGTCCGCAGCTCGTCGTCGTCGCCCTTCACGTACGCCAGGCCGTCGATGTCCAGCTCGAACACCTCGCGGGCGAACTGCACGCAGATTCCGTCACCGGTGCAAAGATCCTGGTCGATCCACACCTCAAGCGGTTCATTCTCGGTGGACATCCGACCTCGCACTTCACCGTTTCGTATCAGGAACCGACCAAGAGACCCTACCGCCGACGGCTTCTTGATGTTGTCCGGTGGGTATCTGCACCTCACAACAGTGGGGGCAATCGCAAGGGTGAAGATCGGACACGCCCGCATCGTCTTTTGATCAAGGGGTTTCAACCCCTCCTGCCACAGGTAGGGTCGGAGACGTCGCAGCTCCCAGGAGGAGGTGAGGACCGTGGCAGCCCACGACGACGACATGAACCGTGGCGGGAGGCCGGCTCGGGGTACGGACGACCTCATGAGCCAGGTGTCCTTTCTTGAGCAGGAAGTCGCCGTCCTGCGTCGCAAGCTCGCCGACTCGCCGCGTCAGACGAGGATGCTGGAGGAGCGCATTGTCGAGCTCCAGACCAGCCTCGCAGGTCTGACCACGCAGAACGAGCGGCTGGTTGCGACGCTTCGAGAGGCCCGCGATCAAATCGTGGCCCTCAAGGAGGAGGTGGACAGGCTCGCGCAGCCACCTTCCGGATTCGGTGTCTTCCTCAACGCAAACGATGACGGCACGGCCGACATCTTCACCGGAGGCCGAAAGCTCCGCGTGAACGTCAGCCCCAACCTCGACCTCGACGAGCTTCAGCGTGGCCAGGAGGTCATGCTCAACGAAGCCCTCAACGTGGTCGACGCCATGGAGTTCGAGCGGATCGGCGATGTCGTGATGCTCAAGGAACTCCTCGAAGACGGCGAACGGGCCCTGGTGATCGGGCACACCGACGAGGAACGCGTCGTGCGCCTCGCCGAACCGCTGCTCGACGGCCCGCTCAGGGCCGGGGACTCACTGCTCCTCGAACCGCGCTCCGGGTACGTGTACGAACGCGTCCCCAAGAGCGAGGTCGAAGAGCTGGTCCTCGAAGAGGTGCCGGACATCGACTACACAAAGATCGGCGGTCTGCGCAACCAGATCGAGATGATCCGCGATGCGGTCGAACTGCCGTACCTCCACCCGGACCTGTTCAAGGAGCACGAACTCCGACCCCCCAAGGGCATCCTGCTCTACGGGCCACCCGGATGCGGAAAGACGCTCATCGCCAAGGCCGTCGCCAACTCGCTCGCCAAGAAGGTGGCCGAGGCCAAGGGCGACGGCAGCGAGAACGGCAAGAGCTACTTCCTCAACATCAAGGGACCCGAACTCCTCAACAAGTACGTCGGCGAGACCGAGCGGCACATCCGCCTGGTCTTCCAGCGGGCCCGTGAGAAGGCCAGCGAGGGAACCCCCGTCATCGTCTTCTTCGACGAGATGGACTCGCTCTTCCGCACCCGAGGGTCGGGCGTCAGCTCGGACGTGGAGAACACCATCGTCCCGCAGCTGCTGTCCGAGATCGACGGTGTCGAGGGCCTGGAGAACGTCATCGTCATCGGCGCCTCCAACCGCGAGGACATGATCGACCCGGCCATCCTGCGCCCGGGCCGACTGGACGTGAAGATCAAGATCGAACGTCCGGACGCCGAGGCGGCGAAGGACATCTTCGCCAAGTACCTGACGGCCAACCTCCCGCTCCACGAGGACGACCTGAAGGAACACGGCGAAGACCGCGCCACCACCGTCGTCAACATGATCCAGCGCGCCGTCGAGCGCATGTACACCGAGAGCGAAGAGAACCGCTTCCTCGAGGTGACGTACGCGAACGGCGACAAGGAGACGCTCTACTTCAAGGACTTCAACTCCGGCGCCATGATCGAGAACATCGTCGGCCGCGCCAAGAAGATGGCCATCAAGGACTTCCTCGAACTCGGCCACAAGGGCATCCGCGTCTCCCACCTGCTCGCCGCCTGCGTCGACGAGTTCAAGGAGAACGAGGACCTCCCCAACACCACCAACCCCGACGACTGGGCGCGGATCTCCGGCAAGAAGGGCGAGCGGATCGTCTACATCCGCACGCTGGTGACCGGCAAGCAGGGTGCCGACACCGGACGCTCCATCGACACCGTCGCCAACACCGGACAGTACCTGTGACACCAGCCGCCGCGGCCCACAGCGAGCTGTGGGCCGCGGCGGCGTGTCTGCGCGACCCCGAAACCGCCCGCACGCCACCCAAGACCGCCGAGATCAATCGCGCGGTCGTATCCACAGCACCCACCAACCGCAATAGGCTCGTTACATGACCAGGGAGTACCCGACCGGCTACATGTCGGCCCACGAAGCCCCGACACCCCGACGCCTGGGGGCAGCCGGCCGGGTAAGTGATGAGGGGGTCGCATGACCGTCCAGCGCGTGATGGGCATCGAGACCGAATACGGGATCTCCGTGCCGGGACACCCCGGCGCCAATGCGATGCTGACGTCGTCTCAGGTCGTGAACGCGTACGCCGCTGCCATGCAGCGCGCCCGCCGCGCCCGCTGGGACTTCGAAGAGGAGAACCCGCTGCGCGACGCCCGCGGCTTCGACCTCGCCCGCGAACTCGCCGACGCCAGCCAGCTCACCGACGAAGACGTCGGCCTCGCCAACGTCATCCTCACCAACGGCGCACGGCTCTACGTCGACCACGCGCACCCCGAGTACTCCGCCCCCGAGACCACCAACCCGCGCGACGCCGTCGTCTGGGACAAGGCCGGCGAACGCATCATGGCCGAGGCCGCGCGCCGGGCGGGCGAAGTACCCGGCGGGCAGAACATCCTGCTCTACAAGAACAACACCGACAACAAGGGCGCGAGCTACGGCTGCCACGAGAACTACCTCATGCAGCGCGCCACGCCCTTCGCCGACATCGTCCGCCACCTGACCCCGTTCTTCGTCTCCCGCCAGGTCGTCTGCGGCGCCGGCCGCGTCGGCATCGGCCAGGACGGTTCGACGCACGGCTTCCAGATCAGTCAGCGCGCCGACTACTTCGAGGTCGAGGTGGGTCTGGAGACCACCCTCAAGCGCCCCATCATCAACACCCGGGACGAACCCCACGCCGACGCCGAGAAATACCGCCGACTGCACGTCATCATCGGCGACGCGAACCTCTCCGAGGTCTCCACGTACCTCAAACTCGGCACCACGGCCCTCGTCCTGTCGATGATCGAGGACCGGTTCATCACCCACGACCTGACGGTGGACCAGCCGGTACGCACCCTGCACCAGGTGTCGCACGACCCGACCCTCAAGCAGCTCATCACCCTGCGCGCCGGCCGCAAGCTCACCGCCGTGCAGCTCCAGATGGAATACCTGGAACTGGCCCGCAAATACGTCGAGGACCGCTTCGGCACCGATGTCGACGACACCACCGCCGACGTCCTCGCCCGGTGGGAATCCGTCCTGTCGCGCCTGGAGACCGACCCGATGTCGCTCTCGCGGGAATTGGACTGGGTGGCCAAACTCCAGATCCTCGAGGGCTACCGGCAGCGTGACGGCCTCGACTGGGACGCGCCGCGCCTGCACCTCGTCGACCTTCAGTACGCCGACGTACGCCCCGACAAGGGCCTGTACAACCGGCTCGAAAACCGGTTCGAGCGCATCGCCACCGAGCCGGAGGTCCAGCGGGCCGCGCACCTGCCTCCCGAGGACACCCGGGCGTACTTCCGGGGCCGCTGCCTCGAGCAGTACGCGGACGAGGTCGCGGCGGCCTCCTGGGACTCGGTGATCTTCGACGTTCCGGGCCACGACTCGCTCCAGCGCGTACCCACCCTGGAGCCCCTCCGGGGCACGAAGGCGCACGTCAAGGACCTCCTGGACCGCTGTCGCACGGCCGAGGAACTGGTCGCCGCGCTGACCGGCGGCTGAGCGCCGGGCGTCCGGCGGGCGTCCGGCGGGGGCAAGATCATCCGACGGGGTGAAATCCCTTGTTCGCGGTCAGGTGAACGCGTCTGCGGATGGGTGAACCTGACCCGTGTGGGGGAAGAAGCGTGTGGAGGCGCCGGACCACCGAACGTGTCTTCGAAGGCGCGGACGGTGGTCCTCCGCTCCTCACGGCAGCCGGCCGTCCCTTCGACGCCACGGGACCGCCCGCGCGTCCCGCCCTGGCAGGCAGTGTGACAAAAAGAATTCCGGTGATCGGGAACAACCGTCGGCCTACGCTTGTAGTGTCTGATCACCTGGCCTTCCGAGGCCGTTCGATCAGATCGACGGGTGGGCAGCGGTATCCCGCACGGGATCACGACGAAAAGGTGGGGTGAGTCAAATGGCTACCAAGGACACCGGCGGACAGGCCCGGGCGAATAAGCGCTCGGAAGAGGTCGAAGAGAATTCGGTCGAAACCAACGAGGCTTCTGACCTGCAGGAACGCCAGGAAAAGCTGACCGACGATGTCGACGCGGTCCTCGATGAAATTGACGAAGTCCTGGAAGAGAATGCCGAGGACTTTGTGCGTGGCTTCGTGCAAAAGGGAGGCCAATAGAAAGCAATGGAGTCGCAAAGTTGGATTCGAGAGTGTCCGGCGTGCGGCCAATCGAAGCCGCATTCCATGTACCACCGCAACACTAAAAGGGCCGATGGTCTGGCCTACTACTGCAAAGCGTGCGTGGCCGCGCGCGCAAAAGCTAAGTACGAGGCGAAGAAGGCTGCCGCAGGGCTGGTGGTACGGCAGCGGGAGCGCCTGCCCTCAGGGCTGAGGCGATGCGCCGACTGCAAGCAGGTGCTGGCGCTCGAGGAGTTCTCCCGCAACCGTGCCGCCTCGAGCGGCTACAACTCGTACTGCAAGCCGTGCGGCAACGCCCGAACTGCGGAGTCGCGGCAGCGTCTTCACGGCGGTTCGCGGCATTACCACCTCAAACGCAGGTACGGGCTCGGCGCTGCCGAGGTGGACGAGATGATCAAGGCGCAGTTCGGTGTGTGCCGGATCTGTCTGAAGCCGCGACCGGAGCACGTGGATCATGACCACGACAGTGGTGAAGTGCGTGGCGTTCTGTGCTTCAACTGCAATAGTGGCCTTGGTCAGTTCAAAGATCGCCCGGATCTGCTGCGCCGGGCCGCCGCCTACTTGGAAGGGATCGTGTGGAAGCCAACACGCGTGGCACCGGGCGTCTACCGGCTGCCTTCCTGACCCCCGGGTCGTCCTCGTTCACCGAGTTCCTGGGCGCGTACCAGCCCGAGCTGCTGCCGTCGCGGCGGGCCGTGCCGGCGGCGCCGGTGACGGTGGAGGCGCCGCACGGCACGACCATCGTGGCGGTGACGTTCCCGGGCGGTGTCGTGATGGCCGGCGACCGCCGCGCCACGATGGGCAACCTCATCGCGCAGCGGGACATCGAGAAGGTGTTCCCCGCCGACGAGTACAGCTGCGTGGGGATCGCGGGGACGGCCGGGCTCGCGGTCGAGATGGTCCGGTTGTTCCAGGTCGAGCTGGAGCACTACGAGAAGATCGAGGGCGCCACGATGTCCCTCGAGGGCAAGGCCAACCGCCTGTCGCAGATGATCCGCGGCAACCTCGGGATGGCCATGCAGGGCCTTGCGGTCGTGCCGGTGTACGCCGGATTCGACCTCGACGCGGGCACCGGGCGTATTTACAGCTACGACATCACCGGCGGCCGCAGCGACGAGCAGGGCTTCACCTCGGTGGGCTCCGGTTCGCTGTTCGCGCGCGGCGCGCTGAAGAAGCTCTACCGCGACGACCTGTCCGCCGAGGACGCGGTGACGGTGTGCGTCCAGGCGCTGTACGACGCGGCGGACGACGACTCGGCGACCGGCGGGCCGGACCTGTCCCGCAAGATCTACCCGATTGTGACCGTGGTGACCGACGAGGGTCTGACGCGGTGGTCCGACGCACAGGTCGGCGGTGTGGTGCAGACGATCGTCGGGGAACGCCTCATCCGTCCGAACGGTCCGAACGCACCTTTGAACTAACGGTTTTGACGGCCCATCGGATGGTCGGTGACTTCTTGATCCTCTACCGGCAAAGGACTCCACGGTGACGACGCCTTTCTATGTGTCGCCGCAGCAAGCCATGGCGGACCGGGCCGACTACGCCCGCAAGGGCATCGCCCGGGGCCGCAGCGTGGTCGTGCTGACGTACGCGGACGGCATCTTGTTCGTGGCGGAGAACCCGTCGCGCGCCCTGCACAAGATGAGCGAGATCTACGACCGCATCGCCTTCGCGGCGGTCGGCAAGTACAACGAGTTCGAGAACCTGCGGATCGGCGGTGTGCGGTACGCGGACATCCGGGGGTACTCGTACGCCCGCCACGACGTGACCGCGCGCGGCCTGGCGAACGTGTACGCGCAGACGCTCGGCACGATCTTCTCCAGCGGCGGCGAGAAGCCGTACGAGGTGGAGCTGATCGTCGCGGAGGTGGGCAGCACGCCCGCCGACGACCAGATCTACCGTCTGACGTACGACGGTTCGATCGCCGACGAGCAGCACTACGTGGCGATGGGCGGCAACGCCGACCAGATCACCGAGCAGTTGAAGCGGACGCACCGCGAGGGGCTGTCGCTCGACGAGGCGCTGCGGGTCGCGGTCGACGTGCTGGCGCGCGACGGGAGCGGCGAGAAGCGGCAGGTGACCGCGGCGCAGCTCGAGGTGGCGGTGCTGGACCGCACGCGTTCGCAGCAGCGGAAGTTCAAGCGTGTGGTGGGTTCGCAGCTGGCCCGGTTGCTCGGCGAGGCGGCTCCGGCCGCGGCGGCGGGGGAGTCGGAGGCGGATGCGACCGAGTCGTCCGACGCGGCGGAATCGTCCGACGCGACCGGATCGACCGATGCGGCTGACGCGTCCGACGCGACCGAGAACGGTGGTTCGGCGGGCTCGGGCGGCGCGAACGGCGGCTCGGGGCCGACCGGTTCGGCGTCGAACGGCTCGTCCGCGGACGACTAGGCGATCGAGTAGAGCGGTGCCGCCCGGCGGATGGCCGGGGCGGCAGTGTGGACGCCACGGGCGCGCTCCCTTCGGGGAGCGCGCCCGTCCGCGTGTCAGCGCTGGGCCGGGGGCGCGGTGGAGCCGCGCACGGTGAGTTCGGCGGCGAGCGAGATGCTGTCCGGCCGCCGGCCGTCGAGGAGGTCGAGGAGCGCGGTCATGCCGGTCTCGCCGAGCTGGTGCGCGGGCAGGCGTACGGTCGTCAGCTCGGGTTCGACGACGGTGGCGATGATGAGGTCGTCGAAGCCGGTGACGGAGATGTCCTCGGGGATGCGCAGGCCTCGTCGGCGGGCGGCCTTGTAGGCGCCGGCGGCGAGGACGTCGTCGTCGCAGACGAGCGCGGTCGGCGGCTCGGGGGTGTCGAGCAGCGTGAGCGCGGCTTCGGCCGCCTCGTGGACGCCGAACTCGGTCCGGGCGTGCCCGGTGTGGACGGCTCCGCCTTCGCGCAGGGCGGTGCGGTAGGCGTTTTCGCGTGCGGTGAAGGTCCATCCGTCGATGTCCGGGACGAGCCGGGCGAAGCGCCGGTGGCCGAGGTCGAGCAGGTGGGTGACGAGCGCGTGCATGCCCGCGCCGACGTCGACGTTGACGGTGGGCGGGCCGGCTCCAGGTGCGCTGTCGAGCATGACCAGGGGGAGGCCGGGGCCCGGGCCGGTGCTGCCGAGGAGCTCGGAGAGGCTTTCGAGGGCCATGGAGGAAGCCAGGACGCCGTCGAGGGCGGTGTGTGCGGCGGCGAACGGGCTGGCGAAGGGCGCGAGTTCGGTCCCGGCGCGGATGGGGGAGGGGTAGACGACCACGGAGAAGTCGCGTCGGGCGGCCGCTTCGGAGGCGCCGGTGTGCACGGCGCCGAAGAAGGGGTTGGTGAGCGCCGGGACGACGAGGAGGACCGTGCGCGTGGTGCCGAGGCGGAGGTGGCGGGCGGCCTGGTTGGGGCGGTAGCCGAGGGCCGCGCTGGCCTCGTGGACGGCTTGCACGGTGCGCTCGGAGACGCGGCCGTGCCATTTCCCGGCGTGCACCAGTGACACGGTGGACTGCGAGACGCCGGCGAGTTTGGCGACGTCCTTGCTGGTGGGGCGGGCGGCGGGGCGGTCGGTGGCAGGCGGTTCCGCCGGCGGGCCGGTGGGGGGCACGGTGACGGCGTTCCCTTCGTGCAGGCGAGGCGTCGGTTGTGCGTCTCGGTTGTGCGTGTCGGATGTGCTCTCGGCTGTGCGTGTCGGGTGTGCGTCTCGGGGGTGTGTGTCGGATGCGTGTCGGAGGCGGGGCCGGGTGGCGGCGCCGACTCCGGGGAGCCAACTTTAGGCGGTGGGGCGGGGCGTATCCGGCAGGACTCGGCGGATGCGGCTTGCCTGATTGCGGTGCCGCAGGCCAGACTGAATCCTGGAGTCATACGTATGACTCGCTGAAGCCCAGGAAACGGCGGCCCTGCCCATGCGCATTTACGCGGACCTCTTCCGCGCCCGGTACGCGGGCAGGCTGCTCGGCGGCACGCTGCTGGGCCGCCTGCCCAACGGCATGGGCGCCCTCGCGATCCTGCTGCTGGCACGTTCGGACGGGGCCGGGTACGGCGTGGCGGGCACCCTCTCCGCACTCTCCGGCCTCGCGACGGCCCTCGGACAGCCCGCGCTCGGCCGCTGGATGGACCGGCGCGGCCAGACCCGTGTGCTGGTCGGCGGCGCCTTCGTGTCGGCCGCGGGCTTTGCGGCCTTCGCCGTCGTCGGCGTGGACCCGCTGCCGCTGGCCGTCGTGGCCGTCCTGGTCGCCGGGTTCGCGACGCCGCCGCTGGAGTCGGGGCTGCGCGCGCTGTGGCCCGCGGTGCTGCGCCCGGACCAGGTGCACGCCGCGTACGGGCTGGACGCCGCCGCCCAGGAGATCCTCTTCACCGCCGGCCCGCTGCTCGTCGTGCTGATCGCCGAGACGACGTCGGAGGCGGCAGCCGTGATGGCCACGGGCCTGCTCGGCATCGTGGGCACCCTGGTGGTCGCGACGTGTCCGCCCTCGCGCGCCTGGCGGCCGGAGTCGCACGCGCGTCACTGGGCGGGGCCGCTGCGCTCGTCCGGGCTGCGGGTGCTCTTCCTCTCGCTGACGCTGACCGGCACGGCGCTGGGTGTGCTGAGCGTGGCGGCCGTGGCGTACGCCGACGACCGCCACTCGGGCGTGTGGGCGGGCGTCCTCATGGCGGCGATGTCGACGGGCGCGTTCGTCGGCGGTGTGGTGCACGGGGCACGCCAGTGGGCGCGTCCCGCGCGGGAGCGACTGCCGTGGCTCATGGCGTGTCTGACGGTGGGTTACCTGCCGCTTGTGTGGGCGCCCGCGCCGTGGCTGATGATCGTGCTGTCGGTGGTGTCGGGTGTGTTCCTGGCGCCGGTGATCGCGTGCACGTTCACGCTCGTCGACGAACTGGCGCCGCCGGGGACGCTGACCGAGGCGTTCGCGTGGGTGGTGGCGGCGATGGGGACCGGTGCCGCGCTCGGTACGGCGGTCGCCGGATTCGCCGGCGAAGTCGGCGGCGTACGGAGCGCGTTCGCGGTCGCCGGCGTCGGTGCCGCGCTCGGACTCGCGCTGCTGGTCGCGGGAAGGGCGGCGCTGCGCCCCCGTGAGATCGACATCGCGGGAATCACCGCCCGCGAGTTGTCCCGGAACGGCACATCAGCGGCGTAATGTTGGTTCATGGACCGCCGAATCTTCGGGCTTGAGAACGAGTACGGCGTCACCTGTACGTTCCGCGGACAGCGCAGGCTGTCCCCGGACGAGGTGGCGCGGTACCTGTTTCGCAGAGTCGTCTCGTGGGGCCGAAGCAGCAACGTCTTCCTACGCAATGGGGCCAGGCTGTACCTGGATGTGGGCAGCCACCCCGAGTACGCAACGCCGGAGTGCGACTCCGTGCCCGAACTGGTCGTGCACGACAAAGCGGGTGAGCGCATCCTCGAGGGGCTTCTCGTCGACGCCGAGCGGCGTCTGCACGAGGAGGGCATCGCCGGTGACGTCTACCTGTTCAAGAACAACACCGACTCCGCGGGGAACTCGTACGGCTGCCACGAGAACTACCTGGTGGCGCGGCACGGCGAGTTCTCCCGGCTGGCGGACATCCTCATTCCGTTCCTGGTGACCCGTCAGATGCTGTGCGGCGCGGGCAAGGTGCTCCAGACGCCGCGCGGTGCGGTGTACTGCGTGAGTCAGCGGGCCGAGCACATCTGGGAGGGCGTCAGCTCGGCGACCACCCGGTCGCGCCCGATAATCAACACCCGCGACGAGCCGCACGCGGATGCCGAGCGCTACCGGCGCCTGCACGTGATCGTCGGCGACTCGAACATGGCCGAGCCGACGACGATGCTGAAGGTCGGCGCGACCGACCTGGTGCTGCGGATGATCGAAGCGGGCATGGTCATGCGCGATCTGACGCTGGAGAACCCGATCCGGGCGATCCGCGAGGTCAGCCACGACATGACGGGCCAGCGCAAGGTGCGCCTGGCCAACGGGCGCGAGGCGTCCGCGCTGGAGATCCAGCTGGAGTACCTGACCAAGGCGATGGACTTCGCCGACCGCCGGGGGATCCGCACGGGCACCGTGCAGCAGGTGCTGGACCTCTGGGAGCGCACGCTGACCGCGGTGCAGACCGGGAACCTGGACCTGGTCGGCCGGGAGATCGACTGGGTGATCAAGTACCAGCTGATCGAGCGGTACCGGGCGAAGCACAGCCTGCCGATGGCGTCGCCGCGGGTCGCGCAGATCGACCTCGCGTACCACGACATCCACCGGCGGCGCGGCCTGTACTACCTGATGGAGCGGCGCGGGCAGATCGAGCGGATCGGGCAGGACGTCAAGATCTTCGAGGCCAAGTCGGTGCCGCCGCAGACGACCCGGGCGCGGCTGCGCGGCGAGTTCATCAAGAAGGCGCAGGAGCAGCGGCGCGACTTCACGGTCGACTGGGTGCACCTGAAGCTGAACGACCAGGCGCAGCGCACCGTGTTGTGCAAGGACCCGTTCCGTGCGGTGGACGACCGGGTGGAGAAGCTGATCGCCAGCATGTGACCGCCGGGAGGCGGCTGTCACGGGAGTTGCGGCGGGGCGCGTACCGCATCGCGGTGCGCGCCCCGCCGCGGGTCTGCCGCACGGGAGGTTACGGACGGGTACGGATCGGCAACAGGCTCCGGTCTTCACACGATTCCGACCTGGGTTGCCCGTAGAGTGTCCGGGTCCTGTCGGCTCTTGCAGAGGATTACCGTGCGCCGTTTCGCCGCGCTGCTTCTTGTCCCCGCCCTGATGCTCGGTGCCGCGGCGTGCGGCGACGACTCGGGCGACAAGAACTCCAGTTCCAGCCCCAGCCCGTCGTCGACCAAGGAGGCCCGTTTCGCGGGTCTCAGCACCACGGGGGCCGCGACGGGCAATCCGGCGTACAACCAGGCGCCCGACATCAAGATCCCGGACGCGGCGGCCCCGGTGGGGCTCCAGTCCCAGGTGCTGACCGAGGGCACGGGCCCGGTGGTGACCGCGCAGGACATGGTCAACGCCAACTACGAGGGCGTGGCGTGGAGCACCAAGAAGGTGTTCGACAGCTCCTTCGAGCGCGGTGAGCCGACCGAGTTCTACCTCGAGGCGGTCATCAAGGGCTGGACGCAGGGCCTGACCGGCAAGAAGGTCGGCAGCCGCGTGCTGCTGACCATCCCGGGCGACCTGGGCTACGGCGCGGCGGGCGGCGGCGAGGACATCAAGTCCAACGAGACGCTGGTGTTCGTCGTGGACATCGTGGGCACGCGCCCGGGCTTCGCGACGGGTGCGCCGGTGGCGCCGAACCCCGACCTGCCCGCGGTGACGACGGACGGCAACAAGGTCGCGAACCTGACGTTCCCGGCGGGCAAGGCCGCGCCGGCCGCCGTGGTGAACCAGAACCTGATCGAGGGCACCGGCGCGCCGGTCGCCGCGACCGACCAGGTGGAGATGCAGGTCGTGCAGTGGCTGTGGGGCGCGCCCGCGGCGTACGGCTCGTCGTGGGCGGGCAGCGGCCCGCAGCCGCTCCAACTCGGCCAGGAGAACCCGACGCAGCTGATGACGTCGCTGCAGGAGGGTGTGGTCGGCAAGAAGGTGGGCAGCAGGGTGATGCTGGTGCTGCCGCCGGACAAGGGCGTGGGTGCGGCGGGTGCCCCGGAGAAGGGCATTCCGGCGGGCTCGACGCTGGTGCTCGTGCTGGACATCGTGAAGGCCGGGCCGGCGCCCGCGGCCTCCTGACGCCCGTCCGCCGCGCGCGGCCCGGCTTTTCCGGGCCGTTTGCGGCGGGGCGAGCCGAACGGCGGTGCCGGGGCTGGAAGAGTGTCCGGCGGCGGTCGGCGGGTGCCCGGCAGGTGCGGGGCACCCGACCGGAGGTCCGTCCGGGTTTCCGGCCGGGCGTCCGACCTGGCGGTCGGCCGGGCACATGACCGGCGACCAGACCTGACCGCCGACGGCGTACGTCACCCGAGTGCGCCGCATCGGACATGCCACACCATGTCCGTCACACCATGTACCGAGGAGCGGGACCGCGATGAGCAACAACGAGAAGCCCGAGATCGACTTCCCGGGCGGGCAGCCGCCGGCCGAGCTGGAGATCACGGACGTCCTGGTGGGCGACGGTGAGGAGGCCAAGGCCGGCCACACCGTGCAGGCCGACTACGTCGGTGTCGCGTTCTCCACCGGCGAGGAGTTCGACGCGAGCTGGAACCGCGGCCAGCCGCTGGAGTTCCCGCTGGGCGCGGGCCGGGTCATCAAGGGCTGGGACCAGGGGATCCAGGGCATGCGGGTCGGCGGCCGGCGCAAGCTGGTCATCCCGCCGCACCTGGCGTACGGCAACCAGAGCCCGAGCCCGCTGATCAAGCCGGGCGAGACGCTGATCTTCGTCGTGGACCTGCGCGGCGTGCGCTGACGCCGACGTCCGCGGCGTGACGGCGGCGGCCGCAATGCCGGCCGCGACGTGACGCCTGCTGTGTGAGTCGAGGGCGGTGCCTCCGGGAACGGAGGTGCCGCCCTCGGTCGTTCGCGCGCCCGGCCGAGGGCGCCCGCGCGACTCAGGGGTGCTCGGGAGGAGGCAGCAACGTGGCGGCGTGGCGTCCGGCGGCGGCCGAGGCGACGAAGTGCGCGTGGTCCTCGTCGAGGCCGCGGCCCATGGTCGACAGCTTGACGGGCGTGCCGCGCAGCGCCTCGTCGAGCCCGTCGACCGGCACGCCGACGACGCGGTGCCGGGCACGCAACGGGGCGACGTCGGCGGCCAGTTGCGAGGCGAGCGGCTCGTCGAGGTCGGGGACGACGACGTCGGCGGCGGCGAGGGCGACGCGGCCGTAGGCGGTCAGGCTGTGGTGCGAGACGCCCCGGTGGCGTTCGCGCGGGTCGGCGTCGGAGATGCGCAGCGCCGCGACGGCCCGTCCGCCGAGCGTCGCCGCGGCGTTGACGGCCTCGCCGGCCGCGACGCCGGAGAAGCCCCAGCGGGTGTCCGTGCCGAGGTTGCCCGGCCCCTGGGTGACGACGGCGATGTCGGCGCGCAGCACGTGGCGGGCGGCGAGGAGGCCGGTGTGCACGGTGACCGCCTCCAGGTCGCCGCCCATCGCCTGCCCGGTGGTGACGGTGCCCACGATCCAGTCCGCGTCGCGCAGTGCGGAGACCGTCATGGAGAACCATGCGGGGAGCGCGCCGCCGTCGGTCATGACGTACGCGATGCGCGCGGACGGGCGTATGGCGCGCACGCCCGCGCACACGGCGGGCAGCGCGGAGTGCAGGTCGGCGACGACGACGGGCATCGCGTCGAGGTCGTCGGCCTCGCGCAGGACCGCGTGGTGGGGCGAGTCCTGCTCGTCGACGCCGAGGACGACGGCCTGGAGCGGGGTGTAGCGGCCCTTGACGAGGTGCCCGGGGCCGGGCTCCGGGTCCGCGGGCAGCCGGTCGGGGATGGCGGTGACCAGGGCGTATCCGCCGGTGCCGAGGCCCAGGGTCTGGGCGGTGGTGTTGAGCAGGACGGTGTCGCCGACCTCGGGGCGCCCGACGAGGTCCGGGTACGCCAGGGCGCGGAACTCCGCCGCGGCGCCGTCCGCGCGCCCGTCCGCGCGCCCGTCCGCGCGCCCGTCCGCGCGCCCGTCCGCGCGCCCGTCCGCGCGCCCGTGCGCGCCTCCGTCGATCTGACGCACCGTCAACTCGACGGCTCCGCGCCACTCGCGCCGTACCGCCAGCACCTCGCCCCGCCGCCACGTGATCACGGTGGGTGAGGCTAACGGACCGGCGGGCCCGGCGGCGAGTGGCGGGCGGTCGGCGCGACCGGGCGGACGCCGCACGCGCGGACGCGGTACGGTCGGGGCGGAAACGCGCCGCGCCGGCGGGACGGTGCGCGGGCGTCGGATTCGGGTCAGTGAGCCAAGGGGCGGGAACGGATGGCGATCCCCAAGCAGGAGCGATTGGTGAGCCTGGTCATGTGCCTGCTCGCCGCGCGCCGGTACGTCACGAAGGAGGAGCTGCGTACCTCGATCGAGTCGTACCGCCTGTGCACCTCCGACGAGGCGTTCGACCGGATGTTCGAGCGCGACAAGGACGATGTGCGCGAGCTCGGCTTCACGATCGAGACCGGTGCGAACGACCCGCTGGTGGAGTCCGCGGACGGCTATCGAATCCGCCCCGAGCACAACACGCTGCCGCCCGTCGACCTCGACCCCGAGGAGGCCGCGGCCCTCGCGCTGGCGGCCGGGGCGTGGCAGCAGTCGTCGCTGTCGGGTGCCGCGACCGGCGCGCTGTACAAGCTGAAGGCGGCGGGCGTCGAGATCGACACCGCGCCGCTCACGTCGGTCGAACCGCGGGTGACCGCGCGGGAGTCCGCGTTCGGACCGCTGCTGGAGGCGCTGCGCACGCGGCGGCCGGTGCAGTTCTCGTACCGGGCGTCGGGGGCCGCGGAGCCGCGTGTACGCGTCGTGGAGCCGTGGGGCATGAGCTGCTGGCGCGGCCGCTGGTACCTGGTCGGGTGGGCGCGCGACCGCGAGGAGCAGCGGGTGTTCCGCCTGGAGCGCGTGCTCGACAAGCCGAAGCCGCGCATCCTGCGCGAGCAACTGCGCGCGCCCGTGCCGGAGAACGTCGACATCCGCGCGCAGGTGGCGCGGTTCGCGGGCGAGGGCGGCGAGGGCACCGCGCGGATCCGGCTGCGGTCGGGCGCGGGGTTCCCGCTGCGGGCCCGCGCGACGGCCGTGAAGCCGGTCGACGAGGCGTGGGACGAGCTGGAGTTGCCGTACGGGCACGGCCTGCACAACTGGCTCGCCGAGTTCGGCGCTGAGGTCGTGGTGGTGGACCCGCCGGACCTGCGCACCGCCGTCATACGGCAGTTGCGGGCGGCGGCCGGACTGCCGGTCGGGACCGGTGCGGGTAATGAGGGGGCGGCATGAGCAACGCATTGGACGACACGCGTCGGCTGCTTTCTCTCGTCGCGTATCTGCGCGAGCGCCCCGGGACGCGCCTTGAGGACGTCGCGCGCGCCTTCGGCCACGAGATCGAGGCGATCGAGGCCGACCTCGGCACGCTGCACATGTGCGGAACCAGCTTCATGGCCGACGACCTGCTGGAGCCGCACGTCGACTCCGACGGCCGCGTGTGGCTCGACAACGCCGACGCCCCCGTGCGGCCGGTACGCCTGGCCCCGCACGAGGCGCTCAGCCTCCTCGTGGCGCTGCGCGCGCTCGCCGGGCTGTCCGGGCTGCGCGACCGCGACCGCGAGGCGCTGGGCCGCGTCACGGCGAAGCTGGAGGACGCGGCCGGGGAGGCCGCGCAGGTGGCCGCGCACGTGAGCGTGGAGTTCGAGGCCGAGGAGTCGTCGTTCGCGACGATGGACCGGGCGATCGCCGAGAAGCGGGTGCTGCGGCTGAGCTACTACGTGCCGCGCCGCGACCAGGTCACCGAGCGGGTCGTCGACCCGGTGCGGCTGCTGCTGGTGGAGGGCCGCCCGTACCTGCTGGCGTGGTGCCGCACGGCCGAGGACCGGCGGTTGTTCCGCCTGGACCGGGTGGTGGCGGCCGAGTTGCTGGACGAGGCGTCGGACCCGCCGACGGTGGCGCCGTTTGATCCGGACGAGGGCCTGGTGCAGACGACGCCGGACGACGTCGAGGTGGTCCTCGAACTGGGGCCGGGCGGGCGCTGGGTGCGCGAGTACTACCCGTACGACGCCATGGAGGAACTTGCCGACGGCGGCCTGCGGTTGACGCTCCGTACCCCCGACACGTCGGTGGTGCGGCGGCTCGCGCTGCGGCTCGGCGAGCACGGACACGTGGTCGCCCCCGCCGAGTTGGCCGACGAGGTCCGCCGGACCGCGTCCGCCGCGCTCGCCGCGTACGCGGACGCCTGACACGGCGCGGCCCGCTTCCGGGCCGCCCGTCCTGCACGTGTGTGAACCCAAGGTGTGAACCCAAGGTCCGACCAGGTACGCCTCCGCGCGGGGCGTGCGGTAGACGTGAGGAGCGGCCGATGGCCACGTTCACGGCGCGCTGCCCGGTGTGCGGACGGGTCGAGCTGACCGCCGATCAGCTGCGGCTCGTGGTCCGTCCGGGCAAGTCCTTCTACGTCTTCCGCTGCCCGGGCTGCGACGACTCGGTGCGTCGCCCGGCCGGCGAGAAGATCGTGGAGCTGCTGTCCGACGGCGGCGTCCCGTCGATGCAGGTGGCGGGATGAGCGGTCGTATATGCCCGGACGGTGCCCGCCGTTCGCGCGGCCGTTGCATATGCCGGCCATACTCCGCGGACAGATAGGGTCGGGCGCATGCTGTTGTGGGTGCTGCTCGTCGCCGCGTTCCTGCTCGTGGCCGGGGGACTGGCCCTTTTGGGCCGACTGGCTTTCCGGTTGGCGGGTGACGTGCGTCACCTCGGTCGCGCGGTCGGCGACGCATCGGACCGTATCGGCCGGGCTGCGGCCGAGCTCGAGGAGGCGCGGGCGACATTGCGTTGACAGGCCGGGCCGACAGAATGCACGGTCGTTCCTTGAACGCTTGGCGAATTGCGGGTTCCTAAAGCGCCCGACGTTCGCCACGATTGCGTTGCACGGCCGTAACACTGATCGGCGTACGATCGGACCCATCAACCCCCCGGTTATGAGGTAGCAACTATGTTCGGCAGGCTTGGACCCACCGAGATCATCCTGATCCTGGTCATCGTCGTGCTCCTGTTCGGTGCCAAGAAGCTGCCGGACACCGCACGCGCGCTCGGCCGCTCGATGCGCATCCTCAAGAGCGAGACCAAGGCCATGAAGACCGACGACGCGCAGGCGGACGCCGCCGCGAAGTCGAGTGCCCCCGAGGCGCCGCGCACCATCCAGCCGTCTCCCGGCGACGTGTCGCAGTCCCGCCCCGTGGGCGAGCCCGACGCGAACCGCCGCTGACCCCCAAGCCCCCCGGAGTCGGCCCTCAAGGTGAGCGAACGCAGAGGGCTCTGGCGCAAGCCTGCCCGCCCACCCCAGAACGACGAGGGGCGTATGCCCCTCATGGACCACCTGCGCGAGCTGCGCAACAGGCTGGTCAAGGCGCTGCTGGCCGTCATGCTGGTCACCATCGTGGCGGCGTTCTACTACAAGGACGTCGCCGAGTTCCTGGTGGCGCCGGTCTGTGACCTGGACGACGTCAGCGGCGTCGGCAACGACCAGCAGTGCGGCGAAGGCGTGCTCGTGCAGTCGGGCGTGCTCAGCCCGTTCTCGATCATGCTGAAGGTGTCGCTCACCACGGGCGTGGTCCTGGCCGCGCCCATCTGGCTGTACCAGCTCTGGGCGTTCCTCGCGCCGGGGCTGCACAAGCACGAGAAGCGGTACGCGGTCTCGTTCGTCGCGGTCGGCGCTCCGCTGTTCGCGGCGGGCGCCTGGTTCTCGTACACGATCCTGCCGCACGCGCTCGACGCGCTGCTGGGCTTCACGATCAGCGACGCGAACAACCAGATCCAGCTGGACGAGTACCTGGACTTCGTCCTGCGCATGGTCATCGTCTTCGGACTGGCGTGCGAACTGCCGCTGATACTCATCCTGATGAACGTCGCCGGGCTGGTCACCGCGCGGCAGTTGATCGGGTGGTGGCGCTGGGTCGTCATGGGCATCTTCGTCTTCGGCGCGGTGGCGACGCCGACCACCGACCCGCTGACGATGTGTCTGCTGGCCGTCCCGATCACGGTGTTGTACGTGTTCGCCGTCCTGTTCGCGTGGATCAACGACAAACGCCGCGGGCGCAGCCGCAAGGAGACGCTCGGCGGCGACGTGGACGACGACGAGGCGTCCGCGCTGGACCTGGAGCCGTCGCGGATCGAGCACGCCTCGGCCGCGCCGCCCACGCCGCGCAACGGCGACGGCAGCGATCAGCCCGCGGTCCACGCCGACGACATAACGTGACCGGCCCCGGCGCGCACAGCGCGGCCGGTCCGCGTTCTCCCGGCCCCTGACCTGCTCGGATGACACGCCCTGGACTACTGTGCCGGGCGTGTCCCGTGAGATCGCACTCTTCGTCAATCCCGCCGCAGGCCTGGGCCGTGCCGAGCGCGCCGCCGCCCCCGTCGCCGCCCGCCTGCGCGCCGCGGGCCGCACCGTGCGGGAGATCCGCGTACCCGGGCCCGCCGACGCGCTGGAGCGGCTGCGGTCCGAGGTGCGGCGCGGCGTCGGTGCGGTGGTGGTGCTGGGCGGCGACGGGACGTTCTCGCTCGCGTTGCAGGCGGTCGCCGGCACGGGGGTGCCGCTGGGCGTCGTCGCGATCGGCTCGGGCAACGACTTCGCGCGCTCGGCGGGCCTGCCGGTGGGCGACGTCGACGCGGCGCTGTCGGTGGTCCTCGACGGGCACGCCCGGGACCTGGACCTGGGCAAAGTGGGGGAGCGCTGGTTCGGGACGGTGATCGCGTCCGGGTTCGACTCGCGGGTCAACGAGCGGGCGAACGCGATGCGCTGGCCGCGGGGGCGGATGCGCTACAACCGGGCGGTGGTCGCGGAACTGCCCGCGCTGCGGGCGATCCCGTACGAGATCGAGCTGGACGGGAAGACCCTCGAGGTCGAGGCGATGCTCGTCGCGGTGGGCAACAGCACGTCGTACGGCGGCGGCATGAAGATCTGCCCCGGCGCCGACATGACCGACGGCCGGTTCCAGGTGACGGTGGTCGAGGAGTGCGGCCGACTGGAGCTGCTGCGGGTGCTGCCGCGGGCGTACAGCGGCGGGCACGTGCGGCACCCGAAGGTAACGACGTACGAGGCCTCCGTCGTGTCGCTCGCCGCGCCGCGGGTGAGCGCGTGGGCGGACGGCGAGCGGATCTCGGCGCTGCCGGTGACCGCGCGCACCGTGCCGGGGGCGCTGCGGCTGCTGGTGCCGCGCGGCGGTGCCGCCGCCGCGACGCGCGGCAACCTGGGCCACCGGCCCAGCGGCGGCCGCGCGCCGCGGTAAACGTGATCACATCCGGGGACGCCGCCCGGTAACCTGCTCGGTGAGATGCCTCTCGATCCTTCCCGCGGCGACCGCCGCGACCCCCGAGTCCTGAACAGCGCGCGACCGAAGAGCGGGTGGTCCGAATGACAGACCAGACCCCCGAGCCGTCGCCGGCCGAGCGCTTCGCCGCCGCCCGCGTACGCCAGGTCGAGGAGCGCACCAGCCTCCACGCCTTCCGCGGCGAGTACGAGTTCGGGCTCGACCCGTTCCAGGAGGAGGCCTGCCGCGCGCTGGAGGCCGGGCGCGGCGTCCTGGTGGCCGCCCCGACCGGCTCCGGCAAGACGGTGGTCGGCGAGTTCGCCGTGCACCTCGCCCTGGCGGCGGGCCGCAAGTGCTTCTACACGACGCCGATCAAGGCGCTGTCGAACCAGAAGTACGCGGACCTGGTCAAGCGCTACGGCGCCGACAAGGTCGGCCTGCTGACCGGCGACAACTCGGTCAACGGCGACGCGCCGGTCGTCGTGATGACGACCGAGGTGCTGCGCAACATGCTGTACGCCTCCTCGCCCACCCTCGACGGCCTCGGCTACGTGGTCATGGACGAGGTGCACTACCTGTCCGACCGCTTCCGCGGCGCGGTGTGGGAGGAAGTGATCATCCACCTGCCGCAGTCGGTCACCCTGGTGTCGTTGTCCGCGACCGTCTCCAACGCCGAGGAGTTCGGCGACTGGCTGGGCACCGTGCGCGGCGACACCGAGGTCGTGGTGTCCGAGCACCGGCCGGTGCCGCTGTGGCAGCACGTGATGGCCGGGAACCGCGTCTACGACCTGTTCACGGACGAGAACCACCACGAGGTGAACCCGGACCTCACGCGGCTCGCGCGCGAGACGAACGAGCGCAGCGGGCGGCCGTACGACCGGTACCGCAAGTCGCGCGGCCGCGACGACAACACCCGGGCGCGCCGCGTGTGGACGCCGAGCCGCGTCGACGTGATCGAGAAGCTCGACGCGCAGGGGTTGCTGCCCGCCATCACGTTCATCTTCAGCCGGGCGGGCTGCGCGGCGGCAGTGCAGCAGTGCCTGCACGCGGGCCTGCGGCTCAACACGCAGGCCGAGCGGCAGCAGGTCAAGTCGATCGTGGAGTCGCGCACCGGGCACATCCCGGACGAAGACCTCCAGGTGCTGGGCTACTTCGAGTGGCTGGAGGCGCTGCAGCGCGGCATCGCGGCGCACCACGCGGGCATGCTGCCGACCTTCAAGGAGGTCGTCGAGGAGTTGTTCGTGCGCGGCCTGGTGAAGGCGGTGTTCGCGACCGAGACGCTGGCGCTGGGCATCAACATGCCGGCCCGGTCCGTGGTGCTGGAGAAGCTGGTCAAGTGGAACGGCGAGACGCACGCGGACCTGACCGCGGGGGAGTACACCCAGCTGACGGGGCGCGCGGGGCGGCGCGGCATCGACGTCGAGGGCCACGCGGTGGTGCTGTGGCACCAGGGGTTCGACCCGAAGCACCTGGCGGGGCTGGCCGGGACGCGGACGTATCCGCTGCGGTCGTCGTTCCGGCCGTCGTACAACATGGCGGTCAACCTGGTGGGCCAGGTGGGGCGGCACCGGTCGCGCGAGCTGCTGGAGACGTCGTTCGCGCAGTTCCAGGCGGACCGCTCGGTCGTCGGCATCGCCAAGCAGGTGCGCCGCAACGAGGAGGGCCTGGAGGGCTACCGCGAGGCGATGACGTGCCACCTCGGCGACTTCGAGGAGTACGGCGCGCTGCGCCGGGACCTGAAGGACCGCGAGACGCACCTCGCGCGCGAGGGCGCGACGCAGCGCCGGGCCGCCGCCGCCGCGTCGCTGGAGAAGCTGCGGCCGGGTGACGTGATCGTCGTCCCGACCGGGAAGTACGCGGGCCTCGCACTCGTCCTCGACCCGGGGCTCGACGAAGGGCACGACGGGCCCCGGCCGTTCGTGCTCACCGCGGACCGGCAGGCCCGGCGCCTGGCGTCGATGGACTTCCCGACGCCGGTCTCGCCGGTGGAGCGGATGCGCATCCCGCGCTCGTTCAACGCGCGCAGTCCGCAGTCGCGCCGGGACCTGGCGGCGGCGCTGCGCACCAAGGCCGGGCACATCGAGCCGTCGCGGCCACGGCGGGGGCGCTCGGCGGCGGCCGACGACCCGGAGATCGCCCGGCTGCGGGCGGAGATCCGGCAGCACCCGTGCCACGGCTGCGACGACCGCGAGGACCACGCGCGCTGGGCGGAGCGCTACTACCGGCTGCTGCGCGACACCGAGCAGCTGGAGCGGCGCATGAAGGGCCGCACGCACACGATCGCGCGCACCTTCGACCGGGTCTGCGCGATGCTGACCGACCTCGGCTACCTGTCCGGCGACACGGTGACCGAGGACGGCCGCCGGCTCGCCCGGATCTACGCGGAACTCGACCTGCTCACCGCGGAGTGCCTGCGCGAGGGCCTGTGGAACGACCTGACGCCCGCGGAACTGGCGGCGTGCGCCTCGGCCCTGGTGTTCGAGGCGCGGATGCCGGACGACGCGCTGGCCCCGAAGCTGCCGGGCGGCGCGGCGAAGTCGGCGCTGGCCGACATGGTGCGCGTGTGGGGGCACCTGGACGCCCTGGAGGAGCGCCACCACCTCGACTTCCTGCGCGAGCCCGACCTGGGCTTCGCCTGGACGGCCTACAACTGGGCCTCGGGGCGGCGGCTGGACGCGGTGCTGGGCGAATCCGACATGCCGGCCGGCGACTTCGTGCGGTGGATGAAGCAACTCGTCGACGTCCTGGGCCAGATCGCGGACGCGGCGCCGGAGGACAGCGGCGTCCGCACCACCGCCCGCAAGGCGGTGGAGGCGGTACGCCGCGGCGTCGTCGCCTATTCGTCCCTGAACTGACCCCGCGCGCGGCGCCACCGCGGGGCCTCGTCGTCGGACACGGGGCGCCGGGCGTGCTTCCGGTGCCGCGGCCGGGAACCGGTGAACCTTTCCGGTCGCTGTACTGGTTGGTCGACCGCTTGGTCGACTAGTTGGCCGAGGACGCCCAACGCGCGACCGCGGCTGCGCCCAGCACCAGGGGCGGGGCCAGCCACCACGGCCCGAGGAGCCTGCGGTGCGACGGCCACGCCGCGACGGCCAGCGCCAGGGCGCTCGCCGCGAGCGTGCACGCGCACGCCGCGCCGATCGCCGCGTACGCGCCGTCGTCCCACGGGCCCTCCGGAGCGAACGTGAAGGCGCCCAGGAGGCCGGTCGCCGCGACCACGTTCAGGAACACCAGGGGCACGCCGACGATCCAGCGCACCGCCCGGGTGTCCTCGGGCGGGATCGGTTCCGGCACGGCGGTCCCTTCGTCCTGTGGATCGTGCCGTGCAGGTCGCGGCGGCGGGGCGGTTCGGCCGATACGCGCGAGCGCGTACGCGCCCCTGGGCAGGTCCCGGGGGCGCGTACGGGTGTTCGGCTCGTGTTCGGCGCGCCGCCTACCACTGGCCGGGCTGGTAGTCCCCCGCGGGCTGGCGGATGATCAGGTTCATGCGGTTGTAGGCGTTGATCAGCGCGACCAGCGAGACCAGGGCGGCGAGTTGGTCCTCGTCGAAGTGCTTGGCGGCGTTCTCCCAGGCCTCGTCGGTGACACCGCCCGCGGCGTCGGCGGTACGGGTGCCCTGCTCGGTCAGCTCCAGCGCGGCGCGCTCGGCGTCGGTGAAGACCGTGGCCTCCCGCCAGGCGGCGACGAGATTCAGGCGCGGCCAGGACTCGCCGGCGTGCGCGGCGTCCTTGGCGTGCATGTCGGTGCACATGCCGCAGCCGTTGATCTGGCTGGCCCGCAGCTTCACCAGCTCCTGCGTGGCCATCGGCAGCGTCGAGTCCGAGAGGACCTTGCCCGCCGAGTTGATGTACCGCGCGAACTTCGCGGCGACGGGGTTTCCGTAGTAGTTGATGCGGGCTTCCATGGTGCTCTCCTCGCGTTGTGTCGGTGTCTCGAAGCACTGACGGAGGCGAGCAGGCCGATGTGACGGCTCGGCGCGAGAAAAGATCCGCGAGATGCGCGGGGACCGCCCCTACTTGCGGCAGATGGTGAGGTTCGGCGCTCCCGTCGGTCCGTACTGACGGCACGTCTGGGCGGGGGTCGGGCGGTCGGCGGCGGCCGGACGCGACGGCAGGGTGATCGTCACGTTCTCGCAGCGGGGGACCCCGACGCGGCCGACCGGCTCTCCCGAGCATTCGACGCGCACCCGGCCGTTGTCGACCACGATGCGCGTCGGCTCGACGATGATCGTCGGCCTCGGCTTCGGGGTCTTCGGCGGCGTGGGTGTGGGCGGCTTGGGGGGCGGAGTCGCCTTCGGGGGCGCCGCCACCGCCGCGGGGGGACGCGGCGGAGGGCTCGGCTGCGGAGGCGTCGGCGCGGGCTTGGGAGGCGGCGCCTTGGGAGGCTGCGGCTTCGGCGGCGGGGGCGGCGTCGGAACCGCCGGCGGTGGCACGGGCGGCGGGGGCGGCGGCTGCGGGGGCGCGGGCGTCGGCTTCGGTGGGGCCGGGGTCGCCGCGGGCGGGGCCGGGGCGGCGGGCGCGGCGACCGGCTTCTTGCCGGCCTCCGGCTGGTGGGTCAGGGCCCAGGCCAGCGCCGCGCCCACGGCGACCGCCGCACCGGCGATCAGCGTGGCCTTGACCATGGTCTTGCTGCCCTCACCCGCGCCCGCACTGCCGTTGCTGCCGCCCGACGAACTGCCGCTGCCGGCCGACCCCGCGGCCTCGCCCGCGGAGCCGCTGCCGGCCGCGGTGCCGCCCGCGGCCGCGGTGCCACCCGCGACTGCCGCGCCCACGGCGGCCGCCGCGGCGGCGGCCGTGGCGAGGTACGCCAGCGCCGCGGCGCCCAGCAGGCCCTCGGCGGCGACGCGCATGCACGTACTGACACTGGCGAGTTCGAGGCAGGCCGCACGGCAGCGGTCGCACTCGTCGAGGTGTGCGCGCACGTTGTTCTCGGCGCGGTCGCCGAGGCTGTTGCGGACGTACGCCCCGTAGTTCTTCGCGAAGGGGCGGCACTCCTTGGGGAGTCCGTTCTCGACGTACACCTTGAGGTACGCCTCGCGCAGTCCGTCCCGCGCCCGCTCCTTGAGCTTGGACAGCGCGTTGGGGCTGACGCCGAGCAGCGGTGCCACGCGGTCGCGCGGCTCCCGCTCGACCTCGGTGTACCAGAGCACCGCCTGCCAGCGCTCCGGGAGTTCCTGGAACGCCTTCGCGGCCAGGTTGCGGTCCGTCGCGGCGACCGCGGGGTCCTCGGGCTCGCCGCTGGGGCCGGATTCGTAGGCCGCCACGTCGTCGGTGAGCAGGACGCGCCTCTCGTTGCGGGCCCAGTCGCCCGCCACGCGCCTCACGGTCGTGAGGAGGTAGGGGCGGCATGCCTCGCGGGGTCCGTGGCCGGAGCGCAGGGCGTGCAGCGTGCGGGTGAAGGTCTCGCCGACGAGGTCCTCGGCGTTCTCGCGCGTGCGGGTGCACAGGCGCGCGAGCCTGCGTACCGCGTCGACGTGGCGCTGGTAGAGGACTTCGTACGCGGCGTCGTCGCCTTCGCGTACCCGGTCGGCCAGGTAGGCGTCCGACGGGCCGTCGTCGCCGCGTCCGTCCGCGCCCTGGTGGTCGCCCCCGTCGCCGCCGTCGCCGGGGCCGGGGCGCGCCGGGCCGGTCGGCTCGGGGCCGGCCGGAGGGGCGCCCGCCGGGCTGTGGGCGTCGCGGGCGCGAGGTGCGCCGGGAGGGCCGGAGGAGTCCGCCGCGCCAGGCGGCCCGACGGGGGCCGGGACGGGACCGGACGCTGCGGTGTCGGGCGTCCCGGCACCGGGCGCGCCGGCTCGGGGCGGCTCGTGCCCCCGCGGAGCCGGGAACGGGCCTCGGCGATGCAGCGCGGTGCGTTGTCCGGGGAGGACCGGACCCTGCGGCGGTCCGGCGTGCCGGCCCTGTCCCGGGACTCGGGCGGCGCCGTCGCCGCCGGGTGCCGCCGTGGCGGGGTCCACAGGTGCGGGGTCGGTCGGCGGGTCCGATGGCTGCCGGTCGGGACCGGAGGCCGAAGGGTCGTCCTCGCGTGACACCCGTGACCCCCTTGAGCGGTGCTCTTCGCCTCTGTCGTCAGCATCGTGGCGATCTCGGCGGCATCTGTCCAGATCAACAGGGGGCGTACGCGGTGGGGGTGGTGCACTCCGGCGTGCGTAGTGCGGAGGGGGCGCGGGGACGAATCACCCGCGCCCGCCCCGGTTTTGGCGGCGCGGCGGCTGTGACGCTGCGTCATGGGAGGCGTCGCGGACTCCCTGCCGGGTACGGGGCGACCCGTCCGGAGGGGGCCCGGCGACGGGCGAACGGCGCTGGTGGGGAGGGGGGAACGGGAGGGAGCCGGACCGGTGGGAGCGGTGCGGGCGGAGCAGGAGGAGCAGGAGGAGCCGGAGGGGGCGGGGAACGGGGCGGTGCGCGGGGAGGTGTGCATGGGGGAGAGGGCCTTGCAGTCGGTGCGGGTGGCACGGGTGGCACGGGCAGAGCAGGTGGAACGGGTGGTGCGGGTCGTGCTGAACACGTTCAACTCCCCTGGGGCGTACCGGGCTCGACGGCGAGCCGGACGTGCGGGCGTGGGACTGCGGGGACGGCTCCGGGGGCGCCGTGCGCCCCGGACAGAGGGTCGACGGGGGCGCGGCAGAGCCGGTCGAGGCGGTCCGTGAGCGCGGGGTCGTCGCCGTCGACCAGGGCCATCAGGCGGCCCGCGGGGACGGCGTGCACGTCTTCCTGCAACGCGCGCTCCATGTGGCGCGCGGTCAGGAGGAGGTGGCGCAGATGCGCCCAGAACCGGGATTCGGCGACTTCCAGCTGCACGACGACGAGGCGCGTGTGCTCACCGGCGCCGATGCGGTCCTGGAGCCGCCGTTGGAGGAGCGCGGCGGACGGGAGTTCGGTGAGCGGATCGGTGCCCGGCGGGAGCGTCCCGGGCGCGGTGGACCGGGCGCGCGCGCCGACGTACGCCTGCACCACCGCCGCGGGCGCCGCGTACGCCAGCGCGCACAGGAACAGTGCGTCCAGCTCGGCGAGCGCCACGGCCAGCGGGATCTCGGCGGCGGCCCGGTCGCGGCCCAGCGCGATGCAGGCCGAACGCACATGTCCGGTCGTCACGAACGACTCGATGCACAGCTCAACTGCGGCGCTGTGCCATTCGACGCGCGAGGGCCAGCCGGCCCTCTGCGTCACACGGTGCCACTCGCCCCGCAGCCAGTCGGGGTCGGCGGTCGATGCGATGTCACACTCGGTACCCATGCCAAGGGAGACCGGGGTGCCTCGGAGAAGTGACGCGACTTCCGAGTAATATTTGGTGTGACCTGGATCACATCCTGGCCGCGCGCCGGGCGCGCAGCCAGGTGACCCTTTCGGGTAGCGCTTTTACCTTGCCGTGACCGCCGTCAGCGGCGCTCGGCGAGCACCGCCACAAGGCGCTGCACCGAGCCGCCGAGACCCCAGCGTTCAGCGAGCGCCCGCAGTGCGTCGGGGTCGCGGGGCGCGCGGGGGAGCGCGACGGGCAGATCATCCGGAAGCGGAACATCACGGACCACCTGCACGACCCCGGGCGCGACGTCGAGGTAGTCGGCGGCGGCGACCAGGTTGCGGCGCCGCGCGGGGGTGAGCGACGACGTCGGGTCCTCGGCGGCCCGCCGTACGCCCGCCAGGTCGCCGAACTCGCCGATCAGCTGGGCGGCGGTCTTCTCGCCGATGCCCTTCACGCCGGGCAGCCCGTCGCTCGCGTCGCCGCGCAGGGTGGCGAAGTCGGCGTACGCGGACGCCGGGACGCCGTACCGCGCCAGCACCGCGGCCTCGTCGAGCACGTCCACGACACCCACCCCCTTGACGGGGTAGAGCACGCTCACCGCGCGCTTGTCGTCGACCAGCTGGAAGAGGTCGCGGTCGCCGGTGACGATCTGCACGGGCGTCGTCGCCGCCGTCGCCAGCGTGCCGATCACGTCGTCCGCCTCGAAGCCGGGCGATCCGACGCGCGTGATGCCGAACGCGGCCAGCACGTCCGCGATGACGGGCACCTGCGGCGACAGGGTGTCCGGCACCTCTTCCTCGTCGGGCGTGTCGCCCTCGACGACCTCCGCGACGCGGTGCGCCTTGTAGGAGGGGATCGCGTCGACCCGGAACTGCGGGCGCCAGTCGTCGTCCCAGCACGCCACCAGGGAGTCCGGGCCGTGGTCCGAGACGAGGCGCGAGATGAAGTCCAGCAGGCCGCGCACCGCGTTGACCGGGGTGCCGTCCGGCGCCTTCACCGAATCGGGAACACCGAAGTAGGCGCGGAAGTAGAGCGACGCGGTATCGAGAAGCATCAGTTGTCCAGGCACGTGCCCCATCGTGCCGTACGCCGGTGTCACGGCACGGTGAACGGCCGCCTGATCAGCGGGTGTCGTCCTCGGTAGGCGGAGCGGCGGACAGAGCGGCGGGCGGACCGGCAGGCAGAGCGGCGGGTGGCTCGGCGCGCGGTCAGGCGTCCGGTGCGGGCACGCCGAGGCCGAACATGTCGAGGCATGCGTCGAGTCCGTGGATCTCCACCGGCACCGTGCGGTGCGCCTCCCACGCCGCGCGGTCGACGCGTACCCGCCGCAGCATCCGCGCCCGGCCGTCGGCCGACGCGTGCACCTCCAGGCCGTCGTCCGCGTACCCCAGCTTGCGCGAAACCCCCAGCGACGCCGGGTTGTCGGTGAAAGCCGACGACACCGCCCACTGCGCGCCGAGGCCCTCGAACGCCAGATGCAGGACGGCCGCGCGCATCTCCGCGCCCAGCCCCAGGCCCTGCCGGCCCCGCTCGATCCACGAACCCGACGAGACCTCGCGCCGCGCGACGAACTGCCTGCCGCTCAGGTCCTGCGCGCCGACCGGCAGGCCCTCGTGGCACACCACCAGGTCGAGCGTCCAGTCCTCGGGCGTCCAACTCGCCCACTGCCGCCAGTGGTGCCGCAGCGCCGACCGCGAGCGCTCCGGCTCCGAGGCCGTGGACCACGGCACGGCGAAGGGCATGTAGTCCGGGTCGTGGACGCCCCGCCCGACCGCCGCGAACAGGGCGTCGAAGTCCTCGAGGCGGGGCAGCCGCAACTCCAGGCGCGGAGTCGTCACACGCAGTCCGAACAGCGGCCAGTGGTCCGTGATCATGTCTGATTCTGGCGTACGTGCGGGCATGCCGCCGAACGAATTCGCCCCCGCGCGAACCCGTCCCCGTGGACCGGACGCGGCGTCAGACCGCGAACTCGTCCAGGACCTCCTGCAACGTGTCGCGCACGCCGAGGATGTCGATGAGCCCGGTCATGCGCAGCGTCGCGCGCACATGCCGGTCGGGCGCGGCGAGGCGGAGTCCGCCCCCGCACGCGTGCATTGCCTTGAAGGCGTCGATGAGCACGCCGAGTCCGACCGAGTCACAAAACGTCAGCGCTGTGGCGTCGACGACCACACGGCGGCACCCGCCGTCGATCAGGTCGATCAGCGTGCGGTGCAGCAGCGGGGCGTTGTGGAGATCGAGCTCGCCGTGCAGATGGACGACCGCGCACCCGCGCCAGATTGTGACCCCGGTGACGGGGTGTTCCTGACCGAGCATGCCGAGCCGCGCGACCATGGCCTCGACCTTTCAGTGGTCGGGACGGGATTGGAACCTCACGGCGCCGAGTGCATTCTGCGGCATCCAGAGCGTCCGTGACACCCTTTCCGGCGCGCGTCTTGCACAGGACCGGGTGGATCGCGGGCGGCTTGGCCTGATAAAGCCGGTTTCAACGCTGATCGGTTTCCGAAAAACCGGGCATACCAACCGCGCTGACGGCTGATCAGCCGGTGACCGTTTTTCCGGCGATCACCCGATCGAGTGATGGTGCGTACGCCGGGGCGCACACCGGCGCTGCGCCCCCGCGCCCCGGGCGGCTACAGGAACGTCTGCCCTTCGCCCCGGTACGTCGGCACCGTCCCGACGACCCGGTCGCCCTCCACCAGATGCAGCGCGTCGAACCGCTCGCACAACTCCCCGGCCTTCGCGTGCCGGAACCACACGCGGTCCCCGATCAGCAGGTCGTCCGCGGCACTTCCGCGCAGCGGCGTCTGCACCTCGCCCGCGCCCTCCTGCGGGTCGTACGCCAGCCCCTGCGGCAGATAGGGCTGCGGAAGCCGGTCGCGCCCCGCGGCACCCGAGGCCGGGTAACCGCCGCCGAGCACCGACACCCAGCCGACACCGGGACGCCGGACCACCGGCAGCGCGAACAACGCCGCGGGGCGGCCCCGGAAGCTGGTGTAGTCGTCGAACAGCCGGGGCTGGAACAGCCCCGACCCCGCGGCCACCTCGGTGATGCACGCCTCGGCAGCCGTCCGCTCGACGCTCCCGGTCCCGCCGCCGTTGACGAACTCCAGGTCGGCCACCGCGCGCACGGCCTTCACGATGTCCGCTCGGCGCGCGGCCAGTTCGGCCCCTGCGCGGGCCTGCATGAAGCGGATCGCCCGCCCGTACAGCGCCCGCCCCTGCGGCGCGTCGCCTACGCCGGCGATCTGCGCCTCGTAGGCCATCAGGCCCACCAGGTGGAACTGCGGGCGCTTGGCGACCTGTTCGGCGACGTCGGCCACCTGCTCGGGGGTGTGCAGGGGCGAGCGGTGCGCACCCACGCGGATGCGGCCGCCCAGCACCTGCCACGAGCAGTCGATGTCGACGCACACGCGGATGCGCTCGGCGCCGTCGCCGCGCACGCGGTCGATGTAATCCAACTGTGCGACGTCGTCGACCATCACGGTGACGCGTGCGGCGGCCACCGGGTCGGCGGCGAGGCGCGCGTACGCCTCCCGGTCCGTCGACGGGTACGCCACCAGCACGTCCTCGACGCCTTCCGCGGCCAGCCACAGGGCCTCGGGCAGGGTGAAGGCCATGGCGCCCGCGAAGCCGTCGGTCGCCAGCACCTCGCGCAGCAGCGGGAGGCAGCGCACGGACTTGCTGGCGACGCGGATCGGCGTACCGCCCGAGCGCCGCACGAGATCCGCGGCGTTCGCCCGGAACGCGTCGAGGTCGACGATCGCGAAGGGCGCGTCGAGGCCCGCGGTGGCGTGGTCGTAGCGCGCCCGGTCGTCGGACGGGTGGTACGCGGCGCGGGCGGCGGTGAGACTGGCCATGCCCCGCAGCCTGCCAGATTCGGTTACCCGGTGGTAGACGGCCCGCCTGCGCTCGCCCGTGCAGGCTGGTGCCTGCTCGTGTCCGCAGCTCGTGTCCGCCCGCGCTCGTCTGCTTGTGCCCGCCGCGCGCCACGCCGACAAGCGGAGTGCCGGATTCCTGCACAGCACGGCACAGGGCGTCCGCCCGTGGCAGGGTGCTCATGATCGACAGACGGTCGACGCCCTCGGGGCCCTGCCCCGCAGCCCGAGGCGACCCAAGGCCCGGCCCGGAAGGCGGACCCATGCACGTGCGAGCCCTCGACCTGATCGACGGCGTCCTGGACACGGGCAGTTTCACGGCCTGGACCGAGAAACTGCCCGAGCCGGACGGCATCGCCGCCGAATACGCCGAGGAACTCCGCGCCGCCCGCGAACGCACCGGCCTCGACGAGGCCTTGGTGACCGGCGAGGGCCGCATCCACGGGCGGCGCGTCGCCGTCGTCGCGTGCGAGTTCGCGTTCCTCGCCGGATCGATCGGCGTCGCGGCGGCCGAACGCCTGGTCCGCGCCATCGAGCGCGCGAGCGCCGAACGCCTGCCGCTCGTGGCCTCGCCCACCTCCGGCGGCACGCGCATGCAGGAGGGCACCGTGGCCTTCCTGCAGATGGTGAAGATCTCGGCGGCGGTCGCGGCGCACAAGGCGGCGGGGCTGCCGTACCTCGTCTACCTGCGCCACCCGACGACAGGGGGCGTCTTCGCGTCCTGGGGGTCGCTCGGACACGTCACCGCCGCACAGCCCGGCGCACTGATCGGGTTCCTCGGCCCCCGGGTGTTCGAGGCCCTCAACGGCGAGCCGTTCCCGTCCGGCGTGCAGGTCTCGGAGAACCTGTACGAACACGGCCTGATCGACGCCGTCGTACCCCCGGAGGACCTGCGCGACGTCGCCGCGCGCGTGCTGGAGGTCCTCGACGGCCGCGACGGCCGACCCGTCGACGGCGCGCCCGCGTCGGAGGCGGCGACCAGCACCCCGGGGGCCGCGCCCCGCGTCACGCCGCGGACGTCGCCCGGCGTCCCGCCCGCCGACCGGTCCGACGAGTCCGACCGGTCCGACACTCCCGCGTGGGAGAGCGTGCGCCGCTCCCGCGACCCGGAACGCCCCGGGCTGCGCACCCTCCTGCGGCACGGAGCCCGAAGCGTCACCCCGCTGCGCGGGACCGGCGAGGGAGAGAGCGAACCGTCGCTGCGCCTCGCGCTCGCCCGGTTCGGCGCAGCGGGCTCCCCGGGGGCGCCCTGCGTCGTCCTCGGCCAGGACCGCACGCGGCAGAGCGAGTACGGCCCCTTCGGACCCGCCGGACTCCGCCAGGCCCGGCGTGGCATGCGGCTGGCCGCGGAACTCGGCCTGCCGTTGGTGACCGTGATCGACACGGCGGGCGCCGCGCTGTCGGCGGAGGCCGAACAGGGCGGCCTGGCCGGTGAGATCGCCCGCTGCCTCACGGAACTGGTGATGCTCCCGGCGCCGACGGTTTGCCTGCTGCTTGGGCAGGGCGCCGGCGGTGGCGCGCTCGCGCTGCTGCCCGCCGACCGGGTGTTGTGCGCACACCACGGCTGGCTCTCGCCGTTGCCGCCGGAAGGAGCGTCCGCGCTCCTGTTCCGGACCACCGACCGCGCCGCCGAGATCGCCGACCGGCAGGGCATCCGCTCCGCCGACCTGCACGCCAACGGCATCGTCGACCGGGTCATCCCCGAACTCCCGGACGCGGCAGCCGAACCCGAGGCGTTCGTGCAACGCGTCGCGGCCGCGCTGGAGGACGAACTCACCGCACTGCGCGGCGCGGACCCGGCCGAGCGGATCGCCCGCCGCCTGGGCCGCTACCGAACGCTGGGCCTGCCGGAGGGGTACGTCCCGGGTGCTCACTCGTACGAGTGAGTTGCCGCCGATCGGCACCCGGCAACTCTCAAGCTGCCTAGCCTGATTCACGTTCGGGACTCGGGCTCCACACGCCCGGTCCGCGCCGCGAAGGCGGCCGACGACACTTGATCGCACCAGTCGTCCGCCCCGCAGGTCGCCGCCCCGGACGGGATGCCGCGCGTGGCCCAGTGGTCAAGCCCCGCGCGGCATCCCCGGGCAGGCAGGGGCGCTGCGCGACCGCCCTGCGTGATGTGCCTGTGCATGACCTGTCTGTGCAACGTCCCCGTGGGCGGGACACCGGCTCCGGACGTCTAGGGTCGGGGTGTGGACTTCACCGGCAAGAGCATCCCCGACCCCGGCTTCTCCGGCGACGACGGCACCGCCGACGCCGCGCTGACGGCGGCCCTTGCCGGCACCCCGCCGCGGTCCGAGGACGTCCTCGCCGCGCTCGCGGGGGCCCGCCTGCTGGTCCCGGTGGTCGCGATCCTCGGCGAGCTGGAGGACACCGCACCCGGGGAGCTCAAGCGCGAGAAGTCCAGCGACATGGCGGTGCCCACCATCGCCGGCCCCCACGGCCGCAAGGCGCTCCCCGCCTTCACCTCCACCGACGCCCTCGCCCGCTGGCGCCCGGACGCGCGCCCGGTCCCCGTCGACGCCCGGCGCGCGGCGCTGGCCACCTACTCCGAGGGCGCCGACACCCTGCTGCTGGACATGGCCGGCCCGGCCGCGTATGAGGTCTCCGGCCCGGCCCTCCGCGCCCTCGCCGAAGGCCGCGAGCTCGTGGCTCCGCACCGGGACGACCGCATCCGCGAGGCCGTCCGCGCGGCGGCCGCCGAGGAGCCGACGGTCACCGCGGCGTACCTCACCGAGGGCACGTCCGCGGACCTCCTGCTGACCCTCGCCTCGAACGCGTCCCCGACGGACATCACCGCCGCCGCGCGTCGCATCGCCACCCGCCTGTCCGAGGCAGAAGTACTCCGCTCCCGCCTGACCCGCGGCCTGGACCTGGCCTTGCTCCCGGAGTCGGCCGCGGCGCCGGATGTCCCGCTGTACAGCCGCGCCTGATCATGTGCGCGTGGCTCTGACTGCGTCGGGCTCACCGTCGCGCACCCCACCGTGTCGGCCTCGCCATCGCGCACCCACCGTGCCGGTCTCGCCCGGGGCGCAAAGGGGCGTGGGGTGCGGGTGGTGGGTGCACTCAGTGGGAGCAGTCAGTGGGGGGCGCCCAGCGCGGGGCCGCTCAGCTGTAGACCGGACCCGTGAACTTCTCGCCCGGGCCCTTGCCCGGTTCGTCCGGGATCAGGGATGCCTCGCGGAAGGCGAGCTGCAGGGAGCGCAGGCCGTCGCGCAGGGGGGCTGCGTGTTGGGAGCCCAACTCGGGGGCGCCTGCGGTGACCAGGCCGGCGAGGGCGGTGATGAGCTTGCGGGCCTCGTCGAGGTCCTTGTGCTTGTCGCCGTCCTCGGCGAGGCCGAGCTTGACCGCGGACGCACTCATCAGGTGCACGGCGAGGGTGGTGATCACCTCCATCGCCGAGACGTCGGCGATGTCGCGGGTCATGGTGTCCAGGTCGTCCGCACCGGAGTCCGCCGGGGCCGTGCCGGGGGTCTGGTCTGCGGGCTGTGCGCTGTCGGTCATGCGACCCAGTGTCGGGTATGCGGGCCGGCCGGCCCGACGCGGCCCGCGCGATTCGGTGTACGGCCCGGCGTCGCGTACAGTAGGCCTCCGCAACACGCCGCCCGGTGTCCGGTTCGCCCTGCCGGGTGGTATTGTGGTGCGTCGACCGATCGGGCACTGATGTGCCCGAAACGCAAGCGGAGGCTCCGTCTCCCACCTGATCGACCTCGCGGTCGACGGGTCACGGTCCGGCGGCACGGATCACCGAGAGGTGTTCCAAGGCGCGCTTCTCCCGTCCGGGAAGAAGCACGCCGGTCGGCGGTGTTATGGAGCCTCGCATGCGTCCCATGCGGGGCTTTTCGCATGTCGGGCTCGGAATTCCGGGCCCGGTCGTGCAAGGAGTCCCCGCAGGTTGACGGCTAGGAGTACGTGGCCGCGGGACGGAACCGCCGACCACTTCAGGAATCGAGGAGGCCCCATCAGCGCCGAGCCCCGCATCAACGACCGGATTCGCGTCCCCGAGGTGCGACTCGTCGGTCCCAGCGGCGAGCAGGTCGGGATCGTTCCGCTTGCCAAGGCCCTGGAGCTTGCCCAGGAGTACGACCTCGACCTCGTCGAGGTCGCGGCCAACGCCAGGCCGCCCGTGTGCAAGCTCATGGACTACGGCAAGTTCAAGTACGAGTCCGCCATGAAGGCCCGTGAAGCGCGCAAGAACCAGGCGCACACGGTCATCAAGGAGATGAAGCTCCGGCCGAAGATCGACCCGCACGACTACGAGACCAAGAAGGGTCACGTCGAGCGGTTCCTGAAGCAGGGCGACAAGGTCAAGATCACGATCATGTTCCGCGGTCGCGAGCAGTCCCGCCCCGAGTTGGGCTTCCGGCTGCTGAAGCGGCTTTCGGAGGACGTCCAGGAGCTGGGCTTCGTCGAGTCCAGCCCGAAGCAGGACGGCCGCAACATGATCATGGTTCTCGGTCCGCACAAGAAGAAGACCGAAGCCATGGCCGAGGCTCGCGAGGCCCAGGCCGCCCGCAAGGACGCGCGTCGCGGTTACGACCAGTCCGCGGCTCCGTCGGAGTCGGAGGGCGGCAGCGAGGAAGGCGCCGAAGGCGGCGCCGAGGCCGAGCAGCCCGTCGCGACACCTGCTGCGACCCCCGCGGACGAGGGCTGACCCCCGGTCGATCCGCGACCCCAAGATCCACACACATCTGTGCCTGCCCGGCGGGATGCCGGGCAGGCATGGCACGACGAGGAGACAGCGGCGACATGCCGAAGAACAAGACGCACAGTGGTGCCAGCAAGCGCTTCAAGATCACCGGCTCCGGCAAGGTGCTCCGCCAGCGCGCCGGTCGCCGCCACCTGCTCGAGCACAAGCCCTCGACGCTGACCCGTCGTCTCGCGGGCACGGTCGTCGCCTCCCCGGCCGACGCCAAGAAGATCAAGAAGCTGCTCGGCAAGTGAGCCATGTGCGCCTGCCCCCGCGAGCCTGACGGCCGCGCGGAGGCGGCGGGCGCCGGTCCCAGTCGTACCCCGGGTCGGGGTCACCACGCCCCGGTCTGAAGTCAAGGAGTTCATCAAGTGGCACGCGTCAAGCGGTCGGTCAACGCCCAGAAGAAGCGCCGCGTCATCCTGGAGCGCGCGAGCGGTTACCGCGGGCAGCGCTCGCGCCTGTACCGCAAGGCCAAGGAGCAGGTCACCCACTCCCTGGTCTACAACTACAACGACCGCAAGAAGCGCAAGGGCGACTTCCGTCAGCTGTGGATCCAGCGCATCAACGCCGCTGCCCGCCTGAACGGCATCACCTACAACCGCTTCATCCAGGGCCTGAAGGCCGCCAGCGTCGAGGTCGACCGCAAGATGCTGGCCGAGCTCGCGGTCAACGACCCGACGGCGTTCGCCGCGCTGGTCGAGGTCGCGCAGAAGGCGCTGCCGGCGGACGTCAACGCGCCGAAGGAAGCCGCCTGATCTCTCGGGCATCCCGGTGGGTCTCCGCACCGGTCGCCGCGGCCACGCGCCGCGGCGTCCGCGGAGGCCCATCGGTACATCCGGGGCCGCCCGACACGCGCGCGCCGCACCGCCCGTCCACACCGCAGGAAGACCAGGAAGAACGGTCGCACCCATGGCGATTCCCGAGCTGACCTCCACCCGCTCACCCCGCGTGGTGGCGGCCCGGCGGCTCGCCAAGCGCGCGTTCCGGGCGGGTGAGCGGCGCTTCCTCGCGGAGGGCCCGCAGGCCGTGCGCGAGGCCGTCGCCCGCCCCGGCACCGCCGTCGAGGTGTACGCCACCGCCGAGACCGCCGAGCGCTACCCCGACATCGTCGCGGCCGCGGAGGCGTCCGACGTCCCGGTGCTGCGCGCGACCGCCGAAGTGGTCGCGGCCGTCAGCCAGACCGTCACCCCGCAGGGCATGGTCGCGCTGTGCCGGTTCGTCGACGTACCGCTCGCCGAGCTGACCGAGCCGCACGCGCCCGACCTGGTGGCGGTGCTCGCCCACGTGCGCGACCCCGGCAACGCCGGAACGGTTCTGCGCGCCGCCGACGCGGCGGGGGCGGAGGCGGTCGTCCTGACCGACGCGTCCGTCGACCTCTACAACCCCAAGACCGTGCGGGCGTCGGTGGGAAGCCTGTTCCACCTCCCGGTCGTCGTGGAGGCGCGCGCCGAGGACACCGTCGCGCGGCTGCGCGCCGCCGGGCTGCGCATCCTGGCGGCCGACGGCGCGGGTGCCGCCGACCTGGACGACGAGCTGGACGCCGGCGGCCTCGACGGGCCCACCGCGTGGATTTTCGGCAACGAGGCGTGGGGCCTGCCGGAGGAGATCCGCGCACTCGCGGACGCGGTGGTGCGCGTCCCGATCCACGGGCGCGCGGAGAGTTTGAACCTGGCGACGGCAGCGGCCGTGTGCCTCTATGCGTCCGCGCGGGCGCAGCGCGGGAGTTCGGGCTGCCGGACGGAGCGCGACGGGTAGCGCGGGCGTGCGCCCGCTTACGCCAGGGGCGCGCAAGGAAATGTGGTCGCGTGACTGTCGAGCCTCGCGGCCCGTTGGAGTAGTGTGACCGGCCCGGAGCATCTGCTTCATAGGGGTATGCCATTCCGTGGGGGGCCCCGGAATGGTGTGACTCCTCGGCCGTGTGGGTCGGAAGGGGGCCGATGAACGTGGACGCGGATCCGTACGGACCGGACGCGCTGGCGGGGCTCGGCGCGGACGCGCTGCCCGACGGCCTGGTCGTCGCCGACGCCGCCGGCGCGGTGTGCCTCTTCAACGCGGCGGCGCAGCGCATCACCGGCATCCGCGCCGAGGACGCGCTCGGCAAACACCTCGGCGACGCGCTGCCGTTGGAGGACATAGACGGCCGCCGCTGGTGGGTCTGCACCGACCCGTACGGCGGCCTGGGCATCCGCACCCGCCAGCCCGAGCGCAACCTCGTGCTGAACGGGCGCGAAGTGCTCGTGACCGCCTCGTACGTGCGCAAGAACGGCGCGAACTCCCCGGTGACACACGTCGTCGTCGCGCTGCGCTGCACGTCCGCGCGCCGGCGGGGAGAGCGCAACCACGCGGAACTGATCGCGACCGTCGCGCACGAACTCCGGTCGCCGCTGACCAGCGTCAAGGGCTTCACCGCGACGCTGCTGCGCAAGTGGGAGCGCTTCACCGACGAGCAGAAGCGCCTGATGCTGGAGACCGTCGACGCCGACGCGGACCGCGTCACGCGCCTGATCACCGAGCTGCTGGACATCTCGCGCATCGACTCCGGACGCCTGCAACTGCACCGCGAGGTGGTCGACTTGCGCGACGCCGTCGACCGGCACGTGCGCGCGCAGATCGCCTCCGGGCAGGCGGAGGACCGTTTCCGCGTGCAATGCGACGAAGCGCTGCCGCAGACCTGGATGGACCGCGACAAGCTCGACCAGATCCTCGGCAACCTGCTGGAAAACGCCGTGCGCCACGGCGCCGGAGCCGTCACCATCGAGATGGTCAGGACCCGCTTCGGCCCGAACGAGGGGGACGCGGGAGCCGAGGCCGGCGGTGACGAAGGGACGGAGATCACGGTGAGCGACGAGGGCCCGGGTATCCCGGACGAGTTGCTCGGACGTGTCTTCACGCGCTTCTGGCGCGGCAACCGCCGCGGCGGCACCGGCCTCGGGCTCTACATCGTGAAGGGCCTCGTCGAGGCGCACGGCGGCACGATCGACGTCGGCCGCGCCGCGTGCGGCGGGGCCAGGTTCCGATTTCGCCTGCCCGCGGGCATGCCGGACGTTCTGGCCTGACCGCGGGCGGTTCCAGGTACGCGGCCCGAACCACCTAGACTCGACCCGTCGCCCCGTACTCTCCCGCGGCCCGACGCCGCGAGGCCGGAGTACGAGGCCGCCCGGCTTCGACCGGAGACCCCGCGGGCGAGGATCCCTACAGGAGCACTGGAATCAGATGTCGGCACCGAACAAGTCGTACGACCCGGTCGAGGTGGAGTCGCTGAAACCGGAGGAGGTCGACAAGGCGCGCGACGCGGCCCTTGCCGCGTTCGCCGCGGCCGGCGATCTCGACGCCCTCCACGAGGCGAAGATCGCGCACACCGGCGACCGCTCTCCGCTCGCCCTGGCCAACCGCGAGATCGGCGCGCTGCCGCCGCACGCGAAGGCCGAGGCCGGCAAGCGCGTCGGCCAGGCCCGCGGCGCGGTCAACCAGGCGCTCGCGGCCCGTCGCGAGGAGCTCGAGGCGGAGCGCGACGCGCGCGTCCTCGTCGAGGAGACCGTCGACGTGACGCTGCCGTGGGACCGCGCCCAGCGCGGCGCGCGGCACCCGCTGACGACCCTCGCGGAGCGCGTCGGCGACGTCTTCGTCGCGATGGGCTACGAGGTCGCCGAAGGCCCCGAGGTCGAGGCCGAGTGGTACAACTTCGACGCCCTCAACATCGCCCCGGACCACCCCGCCCGCACGATGCAGGACACCTTCTTCGTGCAGGCCGCCGACGGCACCGCGGACTCGGGCGTCGTGCTGCGCACCCACACCTCGCCGGTGCAGATCCGCACCATGCTCACGCGCACGCCGCCGATCTACGTGATCTGCCCGGGCCGCGTCTACCGCACCGACGAGCTCGACGCCACGCACACCCCGGTGTTCGGCCAGGTCGAGGGCCTCGCCGTCGACAGGGGCCTGACCATGGCGCACCTCAAGGGCACCCTGGACCACTTCGCGTCCTCGATGTTCGGCGAGGGCATCGTGACGCGCATGCGCCCGTCGTACTTCCCCTTCACCGAGCCGTCCGCCGAGGTCGACCTCCAGTGCTTCGTGTGCCGCGGCGCGTCGGTGGGCGACCCCGACAACCCGTGCCGCACCTGCCGGTCCGAGGGCTGGATCGAGTGGGGCGGCTGCGGCATGGTCAACCCGCGCGTGCTCGTCGCGTGCGGCATCGACCCGGGGGAGTACAGCGGTTTCGCCTTCGGCATGGGACTGGAACGCACCCTGATGTTCCGTCACAACGTCGAGGACATGCGGGACATGGTCGAGGGTGACGTGCGTTTCACGCTTCCGTTCGGGATGGAGATCTGATGCGGGTCCCGCTTTCTTGGCTGCGGGAGTACGTCGACCTGCCGGCCGGGGAGTCCGGCCGCGACGTCGCGGACAAGCTCGTCGGCCTCGGCCTGGAGGTCGAGACCGTCGACCAGCTCGGCAGCGACCTCAAGGGGCCGCTCGTCGTGGGCCAGGTCCTGGAGATCGAGGAGCTGGAGGGCTTCAAGAAGCCGATCCGCTTCTGCCGGGTCGACGTCGGCGACGCCAACGGCACCGGCGAGCCGCAGCAGATCGTGTGCGGCGCGACGAACTTCGACGTCGACGACAAGGTCGTGGTGATCCTGCCGGGCGGCGTGCTGCCCGGGGGCTTCGAGATCTCGGCGCGGAAGACGTACGGCAGGCCGTCCGAGGGCATGATCTGCTCGGCCCGCGAGCTCGGCATGGGCGACGATGCTGCGTCCAATTCAAAAGCGGGCGGCATCATCGTGCTGCCCATCGAGGTCGAGGTCGGCTCCGACGCGATCGAACTCCTGGGCCTGGTCGACGAGGTGCTCGACATCGCGGTCACGCCCGACCGCGGGTACTGCCTCTCGCTGCGCGGTGTCGCCCGCGAGGCGGCCATCGCGTACGGCATCCCGCTGCGCGACCCGGCGCTCCTCGACGTGCCCACGCCCAACTCGTACGGCTACCCGGTCGTGGTCGACGACCCGTTCGGCTGCCGCCGCTTCGTGGCGCGGACCGTCGTCGGCGTCGACCCCGCCGCGCCGTCGCCGCTGTGGCTGCAGCGCCGCGTCCAGATGGCCGGCATGCGCCCGATCTCGCTCGCCGTCGACGTCACCAACTACGTGATGCTCGAACTGGGCCAGCCGCTGCACGCGTACGACCGCACCGCCCTCCAGGGCACCATCACGGTCCGCCGCGCGCACGAGGGCGAGAAGCTGACGACCCTCGACGGCGCGACGCGCGTCCTCGACGGCGAGGACCTGCTGATCACCGACAAGAGCGGCCCGATCGGCCTGGCCGGCGTCATGGGCGGCACGACCACGGAGATCGGCCCCGAGACGCGCGACATCGTCATCGAGGCCGCCAACTTCGACCCGGTGTCGATCGCCCGTACGGCGCGGCGCCACAAGCTGGGCTCCGAGGCGTCGCGGCGCTTCGAGCGCGGCGTCGACCCCGAGGCCGCGCGCGCCGCCGCCCAGCGGGCCGTCGACCTGCTCGTGGCGCTCGGCGGCGAGGGCGCGGTCGCCGAGGCCGGGGTCACCGAGGCCGACGCGCCGCGCGAGCCGGTGCGCATCGGCATGGGCGTGGACCACCCGACCAACGTCGCGGGCATCGTCTACTCCGCCGAGACGGTCGCGCAGCGCCTCCAGGAGGTCGGCTGCGCGGTCGAGGGCATCGACGCTCTCACCGTCACGCCGCCCACCTGGCGGCCCGACCTGACCGACCCCAACGACCTCGCCGAAGAGGTCATCCGCCTGGAGGGCTACGACCGCGTTCCGTCGTCGCTGCCGCAGGTGCCGGCCGGGCGCGGGCTGACCGCCGCCCAGCGCCTGCGCCGCCGCGTCGGCCGCGCGCTCGCGGGCGACGGCTACACCGAGGTGCTGAACTACCCGTTCGTCGGGGACGCGGTGTTCGACGCCTTCGGGCTCGACGCCTCCGACCCGCGCCGCGCCACGGTCAAGCTGGTCAACCCGATCTCCGACGAGGAGCCGGGGCTGCGCACCACGCTGCTGCCCGGGCTGCTCACCGCGCTGCGCCGCAACATCGGGCGCGGCAACGCGGACGCCGCGCTGTTCGAGGCCGGGCTGGTGTTCCGGCCCAAGGCCGAGCGCCCGGTGGCGCCGCGGCTGCCGGTGGACCGGCGTCCGACCGACGCGGAGCTCGCGCAGCTCGCCGCGGCGCTGCCCGACCAGCCGTACCGCGTCGCCACCGTCCTCGCGGGCGAGCGCGCGCCGTCGGGCTGGTGGGGGAGCGGCCGGGTGGAGAGCTGGGCGGACGCCGTCGAGGCGGCCCGCACGGTCGCCCGCACGGTCGGCGTGGAGCTGACGGTACGCCAGGACCGGCACGCCCCCTGGCACCCCGGCCGCTGTGCCGCGCTGCTCGTCGGCGACACGGTCGTGGGCCACGCCGGAGAGCTGCACCCGCGGGTCCTGAAGGCGCTGCAACTGCCCGAGCGGACCGCCGCGATGGAGCTGGACCTCGACCTCCTCACCGCGTCCCTGGCCGCCGACGGCGGCGAGCGGCTCGCGGTGGCCGGCCACATCTCGGCCTTCCCGGTCGCCACCCAGGACGTCGCGCTGATCGTCGACGCGGCCGTCCCGGCGGTCGAGGTCGAGGCGGCGCTGCGCGAGGGGGCGGGCGAACTGCTGGAGTCGCTGCGGCTGTTCGACGTCTTCACGGGCGAGCAGGTCGGCGAGGGCCGCAAGTCGCTGGCTTACGCGCTGCGCTTCCGGGCGGCCGACCGCACGCTGACCGTCGAGGAGGCCACGGCCGCGCGCGACGCGGCGGTGGCGCTGGCGGCGGAGCGTACGGGCGCGGTGCTGCGCGGGGCGTGAGCCCGGCGCGGTTCCGCCGCGGACGACATGGCCGAGGGCCCCGGGAGTATTCCCCGGGGCCCTCGGCCGTGCTGTGGTCGGGTGCCGGGGCTGAGGTACTGGGTCTCAGGTACTGGGGCTCGGGTGCCGCCAGGGGCTCAGCACTGCGGGTCGTCGGGACCGTAGGGGCGCAGGTGCAGCCGCCGGGCGTCCGACGCGGCAAGCTCGGCGGCGCGGGCGGCAAGCGCGTCGAGGTCGTCCTTCCCGGCGTGCAGGAAGCGTCCGGACAGGGCGTCGAGGCGGCCGTGGGCGACGGCGACCACGGCGTCGAGGAACAGGTCCATGTCGTACCAGTCGGTCTTGCCCTCGAACATGTCCATGGCCGCGGTCATGTCGGTGGCGACCGCGCCGGGGGAGATGTCGAAGACGTACACGCCGTGCTCGGCGAGCGGCGCGGCGATGGTGTCGGTCAGGCGCATCAGCGCCCCCTTGGACACCGAGTACGCCGAATAGTGCGGGTCCGGGCCGACCGCGAAGCCGCTGCCCAGGTTGACGATGCGGCCGTGGCGGCGGGCCACCATGCCGGGCAGCACCGCCCGGTCGACGTTCGCGGGGCCGCGCAGGTTGGTCTCGACGACGTCCCACCACTGCGCGAAGTCGGCCTCCCAGAAGGGGACTTCCTTCGCGTCGATGAGGCCCGCGTTGTTGACCACGAGGTCCAGCGGGCCGAGCGCGGCCTCCGCCTCGCGTACCGCACGGGCGACCGCACGGGCGTCGGTGACGTCGGCGACGACCGCGGTCGCGCGGGCGCCGCTGCGCGCCAGGTCGGCGTGCACGTCCGCGACGGACGACGGCGAGCGGCCCAGCAGCGCGACGGCGATGCCCTCGTCGGCCAGGCGCTCGGCGACCGCCCGGCCGATGCCGCGTCCGGCACCGGTGACCAGCGCCGTCGCGGTCACGAGGATTCCCTGCCTGGGGTGGTTTCGAGCGTGAACATCTTCTCGAGGTACCCCTCCGGGAGCTCCTCCACGCCGCACACCTGCCGCATGGCGTCGTGCGGGTTGTTCGGGAACCGGAAGGTGGTGCGCTCGACGGAGCCGGTGAGGTTCTTCCAGAACCGCTTCACGGACATCGGCTCGCTGACCGAGTCCTGGAGCTCCTTGAGCTTTCCGCGGTTCTCGTCGCCGCAGGTGAGCGCGAACTTGGCCTGGGCGACGCGCAGCGGGTCGATGCCGGGCGGCAGGACGGCGTCGGTCGGCGCGTACATCGCGAACAGCCACGCGATGTCCAGCTCCTTCTCGTGGCCGGGGCGCCCGCGCCCGGTCAGCTCCTGGTGCGCGGCGAGCGGCGAGGCGAGGCCGAGGATGTCGATGGACCGGCCGTCGAGGGGGACGGCGGCGCCGCTCATGCCGAGGTTCAGCCACGAGGCGGCGTACGGCGCCGGGTCGTCGGGCTTGAGCGGTGTGACGTAGAAGCCGTCGTACCAGGGGTAGATCAGCACGTGCGTGAAGTCGCCCTTGGCGACGCGCACGGCTTCGGGGAAGCGCGGGTAGTGCGCGAGGTAGTCGTCGGCGGTGACCGGGTGGGCGATGCCCATCGCGTCGACGTAGAAGCCGCGCTCATCCGCGATGATCTTGTTGGGGCTCAGCCCGGTGTACGGCACGCGCAGGACGAACCCGCAGATCAGCGCCCACACGATGACGACGCTCGCGACCGGGAGCGCGAGGCGGCCGGACGGGACCAGAAGGATCGGCAGCATCGCGACGAAGAGCGCGGGGAGCATCATGCGCGCGTGCATGAAGTCGCCGCCGACCTTGACGACGTACAGGCCCATCAGCGCCGCGACGACCACCGGCATCACGAAGACGGCGGTGCGCCCGGCGTCCTCGCGGGCGGCGGCCTTGAGGCCGGTGGGGCGGATGCGCACCACGAGCGTGGCCACGACCATCGCGCTGAGCGCGAGGATCGGGAGCCAGAGGCCGTAGGGGGCGATGAAGTCGCGGGCGTACGACCCGCCGCGCCGCCAGTCGCTGCCCGATGCCTCCTTCGCTATGGCCGGGAGCGGCAGCAGGACGCCGTAGTAGCCGGCCCGGAAGATCTCGTACGCGACCGGCAGCGCCGCGGCGACGCCCAGGTGCGCGAAGACCGTGCGCGGGCGCGGCCGCCGCACGAACCACAGTGCGACGAGGAACCCGGCGCTCGCGATGGCCAGGTCGGGGCGCACCATCGGGCCGATGCCGGCCAGCACGGCGAGCGTGTAGGTGATGCGCGGGCGGCCGTCGTCCAGCGCGCGCACCAGCAGCCACCAGCAGGCGGCCGTCCACAGGGTGGTCAGGCCGGTCTCCAGGCCCGAGGTCGCGAAGTCCCAGACCGGCGGCAGCGCGAGGAGCACGGCGACGCCGGCCGGGAGCAGCAGGCGGCCGGGGGCGTACGGCTGGTAGAGGCGCCGGGTGGCGTCGAGGGCGACCGCGTACCCGGCGGTCGCGCACAGCAGGCCGAGGTAGACGGCGATGCGGCTGATGTCGGCGCCGGTGACCCAGCCGACGAGCACCAGCAGCCACTGCCATACGGTGCTGGTGGACGCCTCGGCGCGCTCGCCGACGTTGTAGACGGGGCCGTTGCCCGCGAGGATCTGGCGGACGGTGCGGGTGAAGATCAGGCCGTCGTCGCTGATCCAGCGCCGGGCGAACCCGAGGACGAGGATCACCGCGGTCGGAAGTACGACCATCAGGGTGTTCCAGCGCTTCGCCAGTTGCGTACCGCGCGGGGACTCGTCCTGCGCCTGTCCAAGGCCGGTGCGCCGCGACAGCACACTGACGAGGCTCATGTTTCGGGGACTCCAGATGGGCCGGTGCGACGGGTGACGGGGGACGGGCATGGGGGACCCGGGTCTCGCGGGGATCACCTGATTACGCGCAGGTTACCGTCACGATAGCGGGTGCCGCCTCCCATGGCGGGTACGGCCCGGCGCGGGTTCGCGCGCGCCGGGCCGAGGCCGTTTCCGGGCCTACTTGCAGAACTTCTTCTCGGCTTCGACGGGGTTCGACGGGATGCGCAGGGTCGTGCGGTCGTAGGCGCCCGTGAGGTTCTTCCAGAACCGCTTCGCCGACATCGGTTCGGTCACCGAGTCCATGAGTTCCTTGACCGGCCCGCACTCCAGCGTGTGCTTGGCGGCGAGGATCTGGTCATGGGGGGCGACCGACGCGGGGATGTCCTTGAACGCGGCCGGGTCGACGTACATCGCGACCGCCCACGCCACCGGAAGCAGCTTCTGGTGCCCGGACGGCGAGGGGTGGGTCTGCTCGATGTGCGCGCCGATGGGGTTGGACAGCCCCCACACGTCGACCACGATGCCGTCGATCGGGATGACCGCGCCGCCCGCGCCGAGCCGGCCGATGACCAGGCCGACGGGGTAGTCGAGGTCCTTACGCAGCGGCAGGCCCTGCGGGACGATCTTGCTGAAGTCGCCGAAGTTCGGGTCGAACAGGAGGACCCGGTCGCCGTCCTCCACGGCGTGCACGATCTGGCTGTACGTCTTCTGCAGCGTGCGCACGTGGGACTGCTGGCTGACCGGGTGGTCGGACTGCGTCCACGTCAGGTACATGTCGCGCTCGTTCCACACCTGCGGCAGGTAGATGCCCTGGATGTGCGGTGAGGTGACGTGGCCGGTGCGCTGGAAGCCGCCGGTGAAGACGGCCCAGGCGCACAGGGCGGCCACCAGCGGGGTGGAGAGCTTGGTGAACGGGGTGAGCGCGAGCGGGAGCACGGCCAGCAGCAGGACCGGCATCCACATGCGGCCGTGCATGAAGTCGCCGCCGACCTTGACGACGTACAGGCCCTGGAACGCGGCGCAGACCAAAGGGGTGAGCGCGACGATCAGGGTCCGGCGGGCGGGGCGGATGCGGAGCACCAGGACCACGATCAGCGCGGTCAGGAGCAGCGCGGGGATCCACAGGTCGTACGGCTTGACGTAGTCCTTGAGGTAGACCCACCCGCGGTCCCACGGCGAGTCCGACGCCTCCTTGGTGAGGGCGGGCATCGGGAAGAGCAGGCCGTAGTAGCCCATGCGGAAGATCTCGTACGCCACCGGCAGGACGCCGGCGGCCACGAGCATGCCCGCGCAGCGCTTCCAGTTCGCCCGGGTCAGCAGCGCGATCGCCACGAGGAAGATGAGCATCGTCAGGCCCAGATCCGGCCGGACCAGGGGGCCGAGGCCGACGTACGCGCTGGTCAGCAGCAGTCGGCGCAGGCTCGTGTCGCCCGGCTCGCGCTGCCACACCGAGGTGAGCAGCGACCAGGACGAGCCGACCCAGAAGATGATGAGGCCCGTCTCCATGCCCGCGGTCGTGAAGTCCCAGACGGACGGGACGGCGACGAAGACGAGGGCGCCGGCGGGCAGCAGGAAGCGCGCCGAACTCGCACCACGGTAGAGGCGGCGCGTGCCGTCCAGGGCCAGCCACAGGCCCGCCACCGACAGGGCGAGGCCGAGGTAGACGGCGGTGACGGCGAGTTGCCAGGGGCTGATCCAGTCGACGGCGACGAGGAGCCACTGCCATGCGGTGCTGGTGGAGGTCTCGGTGCGCTCCCCGGGACTGTAGACGGGGCCGTTGCCCTCGAGGATCTGGCGGACGGCGCGGGTGAAGATGAGTCCGTCGTCGGTCATCCACCGCTTCTGCCAGCCCATGACCGCCAGGATCAGTGTGGGTATCGCCATCACGACCAGGTCGGCGGGGCGCACCGCACGCAGCCGGGTCTTGAGGCGTCCGCCGAAGGTTCCTGCGGCCCGGGACGGGGACTCCGGAGGAGCGGTCTCGATCCGGTGGTCCGATCCGAGGGGAGTGGTCACTTCGTCTCGTTCGTCTCTGGGCGCGCAAGCTGCCGCGCGACGGTCGGGGTTGCGCGCCCGGCACACAGTGCTGCGAACGGGCGCGTGGCTGTGAGTGGAAAGGCCAGATTCTAACGTAGGACGCCCAGGTCACGGGCGCGTGGCCGGGGTGGGGGCAGGTCGGTCGGTGGCGGGAAATTACCCGCCTGATGTCCGCTTGATCCAACTCTGGGGTGCCCTCGGGGGGTGTTCGGCCGAATGGGGGTCGGGCGCGGACGGGGCCCTGTCGAGGTACTGCCGTTCACGGGATATCTTGATGTCGAGCAATGTTGCAGACGTGGAGCGGAGCACCCGGTGACTGACTCGACCATCATCTATACGCACACCGACGAGGCCCCGGCCTTGGCGACGTACTCCTTCCTGCCGATCATCGAGGCGTACGCCTCGACGGCCGGCGTCGCGGTCGAGACCCGCGACATCTCCCTGGCGGGCCGGATCATCTCCGGCTTCCCGGAGTACCTGGAGGAGGGGCAGCGTATTGACGACGCGCTCGCGGAGCTGGGCGAGCTGGCCAAGACCCCCGGGGCCAACATCATCAAGCTGCCGAACATCTCGGCGTCGATCCCGCAGCTCAAGGCCGCGATCGCGGAGCTTCAGCAGCAGGGCTACGCGCTGCCGGACTACCCGGACGACCCGCAGACGGACCAGGACAAGGACGTCCGCGCGCGCTACGACAAGGTCAAGGGCAGCGCGGTCAACCCGGTGCTCCGCGAGGGCAACTCGGACCGCCGCGCCCCCGCGTCGGTGAAGAACTTCGCCAAGGCGCACCCGCACCGCATGGGCGCCTGGACCCCCGAGTCGAAGACGAATGTCGCCACCATGGGCGCCGACGACTTCCGCTCCACCGAGGTGTCCGCGGTCGTCGCCGAGGACGGTGTGCTGCGCATCGAGCTCGCCGCCGCGGACGGCACCACCACCGTGCTGCGCGAGTCCGTGCCGGTGCTCGCGGGCGAGGTCGTCGACGCGTCGGTCATGCGCGTCGCGGAGCTGCGCGCGTTCCTGGCCGCCCAGGTCACCCGGGCCAAGGCCGAGGACGTGCTGTTCTCGGTCCACCTCAAGGCCACGATGATGAAGGTCTCCGACCCGATCATCTTCGGCCACGTCGTACGCGCCTTCTTCCCCAAGACGTTCGCGCGCTTCGGCGACACCCTCGCCGCGGCCGGCCTGACCCCGAACGACGGGCTCGGCGGCATCCTCAAGGGCCTCGAGTCGCTGCCCGAGGGCGCCGAGATCAAGGCCGCGTTCGACGCCGAGATCGCCGAGGGCCCGGCCCTGGCGATGGTCGACTCCGACCGCGGCATCACCAACCTGCACGTGCCGAGCGACGTCATCGTCGACGCCTCGATGCCGGCCATGATCCGCACCTCCGGCCACATGTGGGGCCCGGACGGCGAGGAGGCCGACACCCTCGCGGTGATCCCGGACAGCAGCTACGCCGGCATCTACCAGGTCGTCCTCGACGACTGCCGCGCGCACGGCGCGTACGACCCGGCGACGATGGGCTCGGTGCCCAACGTCGGCCTCATGGCCCAGAAGGCCGAGGAGTACGGCAGCCACGACAAGACGTTCGAGATCGCCGCCGCGGGCACCGTGCGCGTGGTCGACGCGTCCGGCGCGGTCGTGCTGGAGCAGCCCGTCCAGCCGGGCGACATCTTCCGCATGTGCCAGACCAAGGACCTGCCGATCCAGGACTGGGTGAAGCTCGCCGTCACGCGCGCCCGCGCCACCGGCGACCCCGCCGTCTTCTGGCTCGACGCCGACCGCGCGCACGACGCGCAGCTGATCGAGAAGGTCCGCAAGTACCTCCAGGAGCACGACACCGCGGGCCTGCGGATCGAGATCATGGCCCCCGTCGACGCGATCGCGTTCTCCCTGGAGCGCATCCGCCGCGGCGAGGACACCATCTCGGTCACCGGCAACGTGCTGCGCGACTACCTGACCGACCTGTTCCCGATCCTCGAGCTCGGCACGAGCGCGAAGATGCTGTCGGTCGTCCCGCTGATGAACGGCGGCGGCCTCTTCGAGACCGGCGCGGGCGGCTCGGCCCCCAAGCACGTGCAGCAGCTGGTCAAGGAGAACTACCTGCGCTGGGACAGCCTGGGCGAGTTCCTGGCCCTCGCGGTCAGCTTCGAGCAGCTCGCGCAGACCACGGGCAACGCCCGCGCGCAGATCCTCGCGGACACCCTCGACCGCGCGACCGGCACCTTCCTCAACGAGAACAAGTCGCCGGCCCGCCGCGTGGGCAGCATCGACAACCGCGGCAGCCACTTCTACCTCGCGCTGTACTGGGCGCAGGAGCTGGCCAAGCAGACCGACGACGCGCCGCTCGCCGAGGCGTTCGCGGCGCTCGCCAAGACGCTGGCGGAGCAGGAGCAGACGATCAACGAGGAACTGATCGCGGTCCAGGGCTCCCCGGCCGACATCGGCGGCTACTACCAGCCCGACCCCGCCAAGGCCTCCGCCGTCATGCGCCCGTCGGCAACCTTCAACAAGACCCTCGCCTCGCTCGCCTGACGGTTCCTTGGTCGAGCAAGGGTGCCCCGGTCGGTTCTCCGACCGGGGCACCCTTGCTTTCGCGTGTCAGGACGGGCCGAGGATGCAGAACTCGTGGCCTTCCGGGTCGGTCAGGCAGGTCCAGGGGACGTCGCCCTGGCCGAGGTCGAGGTCGGTGGCGCCGAGGGCCCGCAGGCGGGCGGCCTCCGCCGCTTTGTCGTCGCCGGGGTACGGCAGCAGGTCGAGGTGGACGCGGTCCGGCACGGTCTTCACGCCGGGCGTGCGGAGGAATTCGAGGTACGGGCCGGTGCCCTTGGCGGAGCGCAGCCGCGCATGGTCGTCGGTCACCTCGAGCAGGGGCCAGTCCATGGCCTCGCCCCAGAACCGGGCCATCGCGTGCGGATCCTCGGAGTCGACGACCACCGCGGCGATCGGACCGGTGTCCAGGTAGATCTCGCGGGGCTCCAGGACGCAGAACTCGTTGCCCTCCGGGTCGGCGAGGACCGTCCACGGCACGTCGCCCTGGCCCACGTCGGCGGGCGCCGCGCCGAGGTCCCGGACGCGCGCGATCAACTCCGCCTGGTGGGCCGCGGAGGTGGTGGCGAGGTCCAGGTGTACGCGGTTCTTCGTCGTCGACTTGCCCTCCGGGACGGGGACCACGTCGATACCGAGGACTACCGGGTCCGGCCAGACCAAGTCGCCGGCGGGGCCGACGTACGTGGTCTCACCGCCGCGGATGGCGCTCCAGCCGAGCGCCTCCGCCCAGAACCCGCCGATCGCCGGGGCGTCAAGGGCCTTGATGTTCACGTGAACAGGTCGCAGCGCCATGCCGACGATCCTAGGTCCCCGCTCTGCCACGATGGCGGTCAACTGCCCACTCTCACGGGAGTGTCCGCCCATGCCGATCCGGTACGCCCTCCCGTCCGACGCGGACGCCATGGCGGAGGTCACCTGTGCCGCGTTCGCCGAGTTCGACGACTTCGACGTCACCCGCGAGCAGTCCGCCGCCAACTGGCGCCGGAACCTCCTCGCGGAGTCGGCCGGGCGGGTCCGACCGCACCACACCAAGGTCGCCGTACTGTCGGACGGGATGGTCGTCGGCCTCGTCATGGGCGGCCCGGCGGACCCGGAACTCGGCGGCCATGACGCCGAGATCTACGCCCTCGCGGTCCGTCCCGGCCGGCAGGGCCGCGGCCACGGGCGCGCCCTGCTGCGGGCGGGAGCGTCCGACCTGGCCGCCGCGGGGTTCGGTTCGCTGGCGATCCGGGTCCTTGCCGTCAACGAACGCGCCCGGAGCTTCTACGTCTCCCCCGGCGGAGTCCTCGCGGGTGAGGTGCCGCCCGACGAGGTCTTCTACTCCTGGCCGCGGATCGCCGCGCTGCGGTGAACCGGCCGTTCCAAGATCGGGATGTATCATCGCGGGGGAATTGCTTGTCACAGTCATGTAATGGGCGCGGGGGATCCACCGTGCGCTCGCCGCGACAGCTAGGAGCACCGCCATGGCCGAACTGGATTCCGAGGCGGCCGGTGCGACCATCGCCGCCATCGAGCGCCTGATCCAAGGGGGCATCCCCGACGTCGCGTCCGTCCCGAACGCCTCCCTGGACCTGGTCGAGCGCATTCGCGACCTGGTCGAGGCCGCGGTACGCACGGACGTGGGCCCGGACGTGCGGTCGGAGGCGGCCCGCCTGGTGGCGGGAGCCACCGAGAAGCTCAACGCCGCCACGCGCGACGACGTCGTATGGTTCGCCCGCACCCCGGGCGGGCGCGTCGACCAACTGACGCAGGCCGGGTCCGGGATGCTCAACCCCCAGGCGCCGCGCATGGTCGTCCGCGAGACCCCCGAGGCGGACTCCGCGGACGACGGCGGCGCGACCGAACCGCGGTCGGTCGAGGTCGTCGCCGACTGCATCCTCACCGCCGCCCACAGCGGCCCTCCCGGACGGGCGCACGGCGGCGTGGTCGCCACCCTGCTCGACCACATGCTCGGCCTCGCCACCTCGGCGGCCGGGCAGCCCGGATTCACCGCCGGGCTCGAAGTCCGCTACCGGGACGCCACCCCGTACGACGTGCCCCTCGAAATCCGCGCCCGGTGGACCCACCGCGACGGGCGCAAGAGCTTCGCGACCGGCGAGATCCTCGCCCACGGCCGTGTGACCGCCGAAGCGATGGGGGTGTTCGTCGCCTCGCCGGGCATGCGGACCCGGTCGCGCCCCGGCGCGTAACTGCGGGCCCGGCCCGGCGGAACTGCGGGCCCCGTCTAGATGAGGCGCCGTTGAAGGGCGACTGCGACGGCGGCGGCCCGGTTGTCCACGCCCAGCTTGGCGAAGACGTTCTTGAGGTGCGTCTTCACCGTGGTCTCGCTGATCAGCAGGACACGGGCGACCTCCTTGTTGGCGGCGCCGCGGGCGATGAGCGCCAGCACCTCCACTTCCCGGGGGCTGGGCACCGTGGCGGACACCGGGGCGAGGCGTCCCATCAGATGGGCGGTGACGGCCGGGGCGAGCACCCGGCCGCCCGCGCCCGCCGTACGTACGGCCTTGTGCAGCTCCTCGCGCGGGGCGTCCTTCAGGAGATAGCCGGCCACACCCTCGGCCAGCGCCCGTGAGATGTCCCCGTCTCCGTCGTAGGTGGTCAGCACGATCACGCGGACGTCCGGCTGTTCGACGCGCAACCGGCGGATCGCGCCGAGTCCGTCCAGGACCGGCATCCGCAGGTCCATCAGCACGACGTCGGGCCGTTCGGTGCGGGCGGCGGCCAATGCCTCCCGGCCGTCGCCCGCCTCGGCGACCACCGTGATGTCGGTCAGCCCGTCGAACATCCCCCGCAGTCCGTCCCGGACCACCGGATGGTCGTCGACGATCATCAACCGCAAGGGATGCTCAGGCACACCGCGGTCCCTTCACCCGGAGCCGACTCCACGGTGACCGTTCCCCCCGCGTGGGCGGCGCGTTCGCGCATCGCGGCCAGACCGTACCCGGCCCGCGCGGCACCGGGTACGAACCCCGCGCCGTCGTCGAGCACGTCGAGCGTCACCTCGCCGTCCATGTAGCTCAACGTCAGCGCCACCCGCTTCGCCCCCGCGTGCCTGGCGACGTTCGCCAGGCCCTCCTGCGCGGCCCGCAGCACGGTGGCCTCCACATCGGCACCCAGCCGTCGCGGCTCCCCGTCGACGGTCACCTCGGCGGGCACCCCGGTCTCGGCGGTCCAGCGCGCGGCGACCGAGACCAGCGCGCCGTGCAACGACGCGCCCTCCAACGGCTCGGGACGCAGCGCCTCCACCGAGCGCCGCGCCTCGACCAGGCTGTCGCGGGCCAGCCCCTTGGCCAACGCCACCCTTCGGCGCAGCACGACGGGATCGTCGATGTTCTGCTCCGCCGCCTCCAGTTGGGCGACGATGCCGCTGAACCCCTGGGCCAGGGTGTCGTGGATCTCCCGGGCGAGCCGGGCCCGTTCCTCCAACACCCCGATGCTCCGGCTCCGCTCACCCTGCCGGACGAGGTGGTTCGCGAACAGGCCCATGACGATCACCAGCCCCACCGAGCCGACCGCCGGACCGAAGGACACGGGATCGCGCAGGGCCTCCGACAACGGCGCGACCGCGGCGGTCGCGGTGACCACCAGCAGCGCCGCACCCAGGTAGCCCCACCGGGCGGGCAGCAGCAGGTACGGCAGCGAGAACATGCCGTACACCAGCATGTCGTACGCCGGATCGCGGCGGATCAGCACGATCAGCAACGAGATCAGCACCAGCAGGTGCCAGCCCATGGGGTTGAGTCGTTCCAGCAGATGCGGACGCCTGGCGACGAAGATCGCGTACCACCCGCCCATGAACGCGGCCACGCCGAGCGTCGTCCAGTCCGACCCGCCGTGGGCGAAGGCCGCGGCCGAGGAGATCGCCAGGCACGCGAAGAAGAGCAGGTGGAAAGCCCTGATCCAGCGCGCCCCCGCATCGATCACCGGTTCACTCCCAGCGGAACAACACGGCTGCCGTAGCCGTGCACCCCACGATAACGGCGGCCATGATCAGCAGCGAAGCCGCCGACGGCGTCCCCGACCAGCTGTCGTGCAGCGCGTCCACGCCGTGCGCGAGCGGAAGGTGCCTGCCGATCCGCAGGACGTTCGGGTGCAGGTCCTCGCGCGGGATGACGGCGCCGCACAGGAAGATCATCGGGAACAGCGCCATCAGCCCCAGCAGACCCGCGGCGCGCCCGTCCGGCGCCACGGCCGCGATCAGGAAGCCCACGGAATACACCATCAGCGCGCACATCAGGAACGCCGCCACCGGCCAGGCCGGGTTGGCGGGCAGGTCCAGGCCGAACCCGAGCGCGCCGACGCCGACGATGACCGCCGCGCCGGCCAGCGCCATCGCGAGCTGCGCCGCCATCTGGCCGACCAGGACGGCGAGCGGGCTGATCGGGGTGGCCTTCAGGCGGCGCAGCACCTTGCGTTCGCGGTAGACGGCCAGCACCTCCGGCAGCGCGGCGATACCGCCGATCGCCAGGATCATCACGATGTAGCCCGGCACCAGCGCCTCGGCCCGACCGTCCTCGCCGCTCTTGCCGCCGTTGCCGCTGTTGATCACCAGCAGCAGCAGGGGAAACGCCACCATGAAGAACAAAGTGGCCGGATCCCGGGTCAGCAGCCGCAGTTCGCTCAACGAGAGCTGCCCGACCCCTCTCATCGCCCCTCCCGCATCAGCGCGAGATACGCCGCTTCGAGCGAGTCGACCCCGGCGTCCGCCGTCAGTTGGTCCGGGCTGCCCGTCGCGCCCACCCTGCCCCGGGTGAGCACCACGACCCGGTCGCACAGCGCGGCCACCTCGTCCATGAAGTGGCTGACCAGCACCACTGTCGTGCCGGACGCCCGCAGGTCGCCGATCAGGGTCCAGGTGTCCCGGCGCGCGACCGGGTCCAGGCCGGTGGTCAGCTCGTCGAGCACCACCAGCTCGGGCGCGCCGATCAGCGCCAACGCGAGCTGGACACGCTGCTTCTGACCACCGGACAGCTTTCCGAACGCCTGGTCGGCGATCGGGGTCAGCCCCCAACGTTCCAGCACCGCGCGCCAGTTGTCGGGCCGACGGTAGAACGCCGCGAACAGCCGCAGCGCCTCGGCGACCCGGAGGCCGGCGGGCACCTCGCTCTCCTGGAGCTGCGCGCCGACCCGCTCGGCGAGTTCCCGCCGCCGGCGTTCCGGGTCGAGGCCCAGCACCCGCACCTGTCCGGCGTCGGGTTTGCGCAGCCCGATCAGGCATTCCACGGTCGTCGTCTTGCCGGCGCCGTTGGGCCCGACCACGCCCAGGATCTCCCCCTGGGCGACGGTGAACGACACCCCGTCCACGGCCGTGGTCGCACCGTAACTCTTGCGCAGGCCGCTCACTTCTATCGCTGTCATGTCCCCAGGCTGCTCGGGCGTTTCGCCCCGCACCATCACCCGGGAGGGCGCGAGGCATCCTCCATCGGAAGGAGGGTGCGGGCTCTCGCCGACGGCTAAGTTGGCGACATGATCGACAACGGCACGGGCACCTCGGTGCACTTCACTTTCGACATACCCTGCGTGTGGTCCTACTTCGCGTTCGCCCGGCTCCAGCGAGCCTTGGCCCGCTTCCGCGTCGAAGGCGGACGTGCCGAAGTGGTCTTCCATCCCTTCCAATTGGCCCCTGAGGCGACCGCTGAGGGCGAACTCAAGGTGGAGGTGCTGCGCAAGGCGTTCGGCGTCGACCCCGCGCAGGCCATAGCCGAGATCACCGAGCTCGCGGCGGCCGAGGGCCTCGTTCTGCGGCACGAAAAGGCGATCTTCTCCAACACCTTCGATGCGCACCGCCTTGTCGCCCTGGCAAGCGGTCAGGGCCTCGGGGAGCCGATGGTCGAGCGCCTGTTCCGCGCTCACCACACCGACGAGCTCAACGTGGCCCATCCCGATGTCCTCCAGAACCTCGCGTCCGAGGTCGGTGTCCGCTGGAGCGACGAAGGAGCCGCCGAGACCCGGGCCGAGCTCGACCGGGTCCGCCGCTCGGGCGTTCGCGGGGTCCCCGTCCTCCAGTTCGACGGCCGTCCCGCGAGCAGCGGCGCCCTCTCCGAACAGGACATCCTGTCCGCCCTCGCCAACGCCTGACCCCTGAAGAAAGGTGCGTCACCATGACCGCTCGCCCCTCCGTGTACGGCCCCGCAGTCTCCGAGCAGGACCGGCGCGACCTGGAGCAGCTCGTCGCGCAGATCGAGACCGGCTTCAACCAGAAGGACCCGGCCGTGATCGACGGCCCGTTCAGCGACGACGCCGTCGTGATCGTTCCCGACGGCACGGTCCTGCGCGGCTGGAGCAACCTGTTCGCGTACCACACGGCCCGGCTGAGCGGTCCCGTCACCGGCTGGACGACCCGCATCACGGTGACGGACATCTCGTCCCCTGCCCCCGACCTCGCGGTCCTCCACCTTCGCCAGGACACCACCACTCCGCAGGGAGCGTTCGCCAACCACGGCACGGCGGTAGCGGTCCGGAAGGACAGTGCGTGGTGGATAAGCGCCATGCAGAACACCAATGTCGCCTGAGCGCCGACTCAAGTACTCAACCGCCAACTGAGAGACTGAGTCTCGGAAGGGCGGCGTGGCGGCCGCGGAACGTGTTTGCATAAAACTTCGCTCCTCCGTATATTCATTCCATCGGGAGGAGGCGACCATGGGGGTCACTGCGGCACTGGCGGGAGCCAGCGGCTACGCGGGCGGAGAGGTTCTCCGGCTGCTGCTCGCGCATCCACACTTCGAGGTCGGCACGCTCACGGCGGGGTCCAATGCCGGTCAGCGCCTCGGCGCGCTCCAGCCGCACTTGGTGCCGCTGGCCGACCGCGTGCTCTCCGAGACGACGGTCGACGCGCTGGCGGGACACGACGTGGTCTTCCTCGCCCTGCCGCACGGGCAGTCCGCGGAGATCGCGCGGCACCTGGGCGACGACGTGCTCGTCGTCGACTGCGGCGCGGACTTCCGGCTCCACGACGCGGCCGACTGGGAGCACTTCTACGGTTCCGAGCACGCCGGCACCTGGCCGTACGGCCTGCCGGAGCTGCCCGGTGCGCGCGACCTGCTGCGCGGCACCAAGCGCATCGCCGTGCCCGGCTGTTACCCGACGGTCTCGCTGCTCAGCTGCTTCCCGGCGTTCGCCGAGGGGCTGGTCGAGCCCGACGTCGTGATCGTCGCCGCGTCCGGCACCTCGGGTGCGGGCAAGGCCCCCAAGACGCACCTGCTCGGCAGCGAGGTCATGGGGTCCGCGAGTGCGTACGGCGTCGGCGGCGTGCACCGGCACACCCCCGAGATCGGCCAGGGCCTCGCCGCCGTCGCGGGCGGGCCGGTCACGGTCTCCTTCACGCCGACCCTCGTCCCGATGTCGCGCGGCATCCTCGCGACGTGCACGGCGAAGGTCAAGCCGGGAGTGAGCGCCGCGCAGGTGCGCGAGGCGTATGAGAAGGCGTATGCCGCCGAGCCGTTCGTCCACCTCCTCCCCGAGGGGCAGTGGCCGGCGACGGCCATGGTCTACGGCGCCAACACGGCGCTGATCCAGGTCACCGTCGACGAGCGCGCCGGGCGCCTGGTCGCCGTCGGCGCGATCGACAACCTGGCCAAGGGCACCGCGGGCGGCGCGGTGCAGAGCACGAACATCGCCCTCGGCCTCGCCGAGGACCTGGGACTGAGCAAGACGGGGGTTGCACCGTGAGCGTCACCGCAGCAGCAGGATTCCGGGCGTCCGGCGTGGCAGCCGGGCTCAAGACGACCGGCGCGCCCGACGTCGCCCTGGTGGTCAACGACGGCCCGTCGCTCGCGGCCGCGGGCGTGTTCACGTCCAACCGCGTGCAGGCCGCCCCGGTCCTGTGGTCCCGGCAGGTGCTCACCGGCGGTCTGCTCCAGGCCGTGGTGCTCAACTCCGGCGGCGCCAACGCCTGCACCGGCCCCGAGGGCTTCCAGAACACCCACCGCACCGCCGAGCAGGTCGCCGCGGCCCTCGACCTCAACGCCGGTGAGGTCGCCGTGTGTTCGACCGGCCTGATCGGCCTGCAACTTCCGATGGACAAGCTGCTGCCCGGTGTCGACGCGGCCGCGGCGGAGCTGTCCGCCGACGGCGGCGAGGCGGCGGCCATCGCCATCAAGACCACCGACAGCGTGCACAAGGTCGCGACCGCGGGCGGCGCCGGATGGGTCGTCGGCGGCATGGCCAAGGGTGCGGGCATGCTCGCCCCCGGCCTCGCCACCATGCTCGTCGTGCTGACCACCGACGCCGACGTCCCCGCCGAGGCGCTGGACTCCGCGCTGCGGGCGGCCACGCACACCACGTTCGACCGGGTGGACTCCGACGGCTGCATGTCGACCAACGACACCGTGCTGCTGCTCGCCTCCGGGGCGTCCGGGGTCGCGCCGGAGCAGGGTGAGTTCGCCGAGGCGGTGCGCGCGGTGTGCGCCGACCTGGCGCGCCAGCTCGTCGCCGACGCCGAGGGGGCGAGCAAGGACATCGCCATCGAGGTCGAGGGCGCGGCCACCGAGGCCGACGCCATCCAGGTCGCCCGTTCGATCGCCCGCAACAACCTCCTCAAGTGCGCGATCCACGGCGAGGACCCCAACTGGGGCCGGGTGCTCTCGGCGATCGGCACCACGTCCGCCGAGTTCGACCCGGACCGGCTCGACGTCGCCATCAACGGCGTGTGGGTCTGCAAGGGCGGTGCCGTCGGCGAGGACCGCGACCTGGTCGACATGACCGGTCGCGAGGTGCGCATCACGGCCCGGCTCAACGCGGGCGGCGAAGCCGTCACCGTGTGGACCAACGACCTGACCGCCGAATACGTCCACGAGAACTCGGCGTACTCGTCATGACTGCTGCAACCGACCAGAACCCGTCCGGGGGGAGCACGGTGAAGACCGAGTCCGTGGGCAAGGCGATCCGGGCCGCGCGCCACAACGTGGCGCTCGGCAAGGCGCACACCCTCATCGAGGCCCTGCCGTGGCTGGAGCACTACTACGGCAAGACCGTCGTCATCAAATTCGGCGGCAACGCCATGGTCGACGACGCGCTCAAGCGCGCTTTCGCCCAGGACGTCGTCTTCCTGCGGTTCGCCGGCCTCAAGCCGGTGATCGTGCACGGCGGCGGCCCGCAGATCAGCGCCCACCTGGACAAGCTCGGCCTGGAGTCCACCTTCGCGGGCGGCCTGCGGGTCACCACCCCCGAGGCGATGGACATCGTGCGCATGGTCCTCGCGGGCCAGGTACAGCGCGAGATCGTCGGCCTCGTCAACGAGCACGGTCCGTTCGCCGTCGGCATGACCGGCGAGGACGCGCACACCATGACCGCCGAGAAGCGGCACGCCGTCGTCGACGGCGAGCTGGTCGACATCGGCCTGGTCGGCGACATCGTCGAGGTCAACCCGGGGGCGATCGCCGCCCTGCTGGAGGACGGGCGCATCCCGGTCATCTCCTCGGTCGCGCGCGGCGCCGACGGACACGTCTACAACGTCAACGCCGACACCGCCGCCGCGGCCCTGGCCGCCTCGCTGGGTGCCGAGCGCCTGGTCGTGCTCACCGATGTCGAGGGGCTGTACGCCGACTGGCCCAACAGCGACGAGGTCATCAGCCGCCTCGACGCCGACGAGTTGGCGGAGCTGCTGCCGACGCTGGCCAGCGGCATGGTCCCGAAGATGGAGGCGTGCCTGCGCGCCGTGCGGGCCGGCGTCAAGGCGGCCCACGTCCTCGACGGCCGGGTCGCGCACTCGCTGCTGCTCGAGGTGTTCACCGACGAAGGCATCGGGACCATGGTCGTCCCGGCACAGAACCAGCCGAACCAGGGGGCGGGGGCATGACGGGCAACGAGGCCGCGGCCGGGGCAGCGGGTGGCGCGGAGACCAACGAGGCGTACCAGCAGCGTTGGGGCGGAGCGCTCATGCCCTCGCTCGGGCAGCCGAAGGTCGCACTGGTGTCGGGCAAGGGCGCGCACGTCGTGGACGCCGACGGCCGGGAGTACACGGACTTCCTGTCCGGGGTCGCGGTCAACGTGCTGGGCCACGCCCACCCGGCGATCATCGACGCGGTCACCACGCAGATCTCCACGGTCGGCCACGTCTCCAACCTGTTCATCTCGACCCGCGCCGTCGAGCTGGCCGAGCGGATCCTCGGCCTGACCGGCCGAGACGGCCGGGTGTTCTTCTGCAGCTCCGGCGCGGAGGCGAACGAGGCGGCGTTCAAGATCGCGCGCCGGACCGGGCGGCCCGAGGTCGTCACCGCCGAGGGCTCGTTCCACGGCCGCACGATGGGATCGCTCGCGCTGACCGGCCAGCCCGGCAAGCGCGAGGGCTTCGAGCCGCTGCCGGGCGGCGTGCGCTACGTCCCGTTCGGCGACATCGACGCGCTCGACGCGGCGGTCACCGACCGGACCGCGGCCGTGCTCCTGGAGCCGATCCAGGGCGAGTACGGCGTCCGGCCGCTGCCGCCCGGCTACCTCAAGCGGGCCCGGGAGATCACCGCCGAGCGGGGCGCGCTGCTCATGCTCGACGAGGTGCAGACCGGCACGGGGCGGACCGGCTACTGGTTCGCCCACCAGGACCCGTACTTCGAGGGTGTGCTGCCCGACGTCATGACCCTGGCCAAGGGCATCGGCGGCGGCCTGCCGCTCGGCGCGTGCGTCGCGTTCGGTGCCGCAGCCGAGCTGCTGGCCCCCGGCCAGCACGCCTCGACGTTCGGCGGCAACCCGGTGTGCTGCGCGGCGGGACTCGCGGTGCTCGACACGCTGGCGGCCGACGGGCTGCTGGACCGAACTCGCGCGCTCGGCAAGCACATCAAGGCCGGCGTCGAGGCGATCGGCCACCCGTTGGTCGATCATGTGCGTGGTGCGGGCCTGCTGCTGGGTATCGTGCTGACCGCACCCGTCGCGGGTGACGTCGCCGATGCCGCGGGTGACGCGGGTTTCCTCGTCAACGCGGTGGCGCCGGACGTCATCAGGCTCGCTCCTCCGCTGGTCGTCGACGACGCCGACGTGGACGAGCTGATCGCGGCGCTGCCCGAAATCCTTGACGCGGCGTCAGCCGCTTCGGCCGCGGGAGGCTCCCGGTGACCACCACGCACGCGGTGCCGCGCCCGCGCGGCCGACGACGAGTCCGAAGGTAGGCGAGGTCGTCATGAGCAACGAGCAAGAGACCATGCCCACGCCCGCCCCCGAAGGCGTGTACGCGGTGCCGAGCACCCGCGCCGCACGCCACGGGCGCATCGTGGACATCCTGACCCGGCACCGCATCCGGTCCCAGGCGCAACTTGCCGCGCTGCTCGCCGACGACGGCCTCGCCGTCACCCAGGCCACACTCTCGCGCGACCTCGACGAGTTGGGGGCGGTGAAGATCCGCGACGGCCAAGGCGCACTGATCTACGCCGTTCCCGCGGAGGGCGGCGACCGCACCCCGCGTGTACCGTCCGACGACACGGTCAGCGAGGGGCGGCTGGCCCGGCTCGCCGGGGAGCTCATGGTCTCGGCGGAGGCCTCCGGCAACCTCGTGGTGGTCCGCACCCCGCCGGGCGCGGCGCAGTTCCTCGCCTCGGCGATGGACCACGCCGACAGCCGCGAGATCCTGGGCACCATCGCAGGGGACGACACCATCCTGCTGGTGTGCCGCGACCCCGAGGGCGGCGCGGCACTGGTCGCCCACCTGGTCGCCCTCGCCGAAGGCGGCCGGTCCGCCGCGGCGAGAGAGCACTAGGGCAGGGCTTCGCTTCGCTTCACGGGCTCCCGGCGCGGCACGGGACAACGCGGCGGAGCAACGTCGGCGAGCCCAGGGTCGTCGGGCACCCCGGCGCGGCAACACTGCACAGCAACAACACAGAGCGGCAGCAGTACAGAGCAGCAGCACAGAGCAACACCGCAAGGCGACATGCGACACCGTCGCTCGCCCCGGCGAAAGACCTGAACGACCGCCGCCGACCCGCCCGGCTCGGCGGCTGAACCGAATGGAGCAAGGCTCGTGACCGAGCGCGTCGTACTCGCATACTCCGGAGGGCTGGACACCTCGGTCTGCATCGGCTGGATCGCTGAGGAGACCGGCGCCGAGGTCATCGCGGTGGCCGTCGACGTCGGCCAGGGCGGCGAGGACCTCGAGGTCATCCGCAAGCGGGCGCTCGCCTGCGGTGCCGTCGAGGCCGAGGTGGCCGACGCCCGCGACGAGTTCGCGGACGAGTACTGCCTCCCCGCGATCAAGGCCAACGCCCGCTACATGGACCAGTACCCGCTGGTCTCGTCGCTGTCCCGGCCGGTCATCGTGAAGCACCTGGTGTCCGCGGCCAAGAAGCACGGCGCCACCACGGTCGCGCACGGCTGCACCGGCAAGGGCAACGACCAGGTCCGCTTCGAGGTGGGCATCGCGTCGCTCGCCCCCGAGCTCAGGTGCATCGCGCCGGTGCGCGACTACGCGATGACCCGCGACAAGGCCATCGCCTTCGCCGAGGCCAACAGCCTGCCGATCGCCACCAGCAAGAAGTCGCCGTACTCGATCGACCAGAACGTCTTCGGGCGCGCCGTCGAGACCGGGTTCCTGGAGGACATCTGGAACGGTCCGATCGAGGACGTGTACGAGTACACGCAGAACCCGGCGACGCCGCGCGACGCCGACGAGGTCGTGATCACCTTCAAGTCCGGTGTCCCGGTCGCGATCGACGGCCGCCCGGTCACCGTCCTCCAGGCCGTCGAGGAGCTGAACCGCCGGGCGGGCGACCAGGGCGTCGGCCGCATCGACATGGTCGAGGACCGGCTCGTGGGCATCAAGAGCCGCGAGATCTACGAGGCGCCGGGCGCCATCGCGCTCATCACCGCGCACGCCGAGTTGGAGAACGTCACCGTCGAGCGCGAGCTGGCCCGCTACAAGCGGCAGGTCGAGCAGCGCTGGGCCGAGCTGGTGTACGACGGCCTGTGGTTCTCGCCGCTCAAGCGCGCGCTGGACGGTTTCATCGCCGAGGCCAACGAGCACGTGTCCGGGGACATCCGCATGACCCTGCACGGCGGCCGCGCGGTGGTCACCGGGCGGCGCAGCGAATCGTCGCTGTACGACTTCAACCTGGCCACGTACGACACGGGCGACACGTTCGACCAGTCGCAGGCCAAGGGCTTCATCGAGATCTTCGGGCTGTCGAGCAAGATCGCGGCCGGCCGGGACCTCAATCAGTAGGGTCGGGCCCCGCGTGGCCCGTGCAACCGGTACCAGGGAGAAGGCAGGAACGTGACGAACGAGCAGGAGACCACCCGTCTGTGGGGCGGCCGGTTCTCCGACGGCCCGAGCGAGGCGCTGGCGAAGCTGTCGGCATCGGTGCATTTCGACTGGCGGCTCGCGCCGTACGACATCGCCGGTTCCCGTGCGCACGCCCGGGTCCTGCACAAGGCCGGGCTGCTGGCCGACGACGAGCTCGCCCGCATGCTGGAGGGCCTCGACCGGCTCGAGGCGGATGTCGCGGCGGGCACGTTCACCGCGACCATCGAGGACGAGGACGTGCACACCGCGCTGGAGCGCGGGCTGCTCGAACGCCTCGGCCCCGACCTCGGCGGCAAGCTGCGTGCGGGGCGTTCGCGCAACGACCAGATCGCCACGCTGGGCCGCATGTTCCTGCGCGACCACGGGCGCGCGATCGGGTCGCTGCTCGCCGACCTCCAGGAGGCGCTGGTCGGTCAGGCCGAGGCCAACCTCGACGTCGCGATGCCGGGCCGCACCCACCTCCAGCACGCCCAGCCCGTGCTGCTCGCCCACCATCTGCTGGCACACGTGCAGGCGTTCGCGCGGGACGCGGACCGGTTGCGGGACTGGGACCGCAGGACGGACGTGTCGGCGTACGGTTCGGGCGCGCTCGCCGGCTCGTCGCTCGGCCTCGACCCCGAGTCGGTCGCGCGCGACCTGGGCTTCAGCGCCTCGGCCGGGAACTCCATCGACGGCACCGCGAGCCGCGACTTCGCGGCGGAGTTCGCGTTCGTCACCGCGATGCTCGGGGTCAACCTCTCGCGGCTGGCGGAGGAGATCATCATCTGGAACACGAAGGAGTTCTCCTTCGTCGACCTGCACGACGCGTACTCCACCGGCTCGTCGATCATGCCGCAGAAGAAGAACCCGGACATCGCCGAGCTCGCGCGGGGCAAGTCCGGGCGCCTGATCGGCAATCTGACCGGGCTCATGGCCACGCTCAAGGCCCTCCCGCTCGCGTACAACCGCGACCTGCAGGAGGACAAGGAGCCGGTCTTCGACAGCATCGACACGCTCGAGGTGCTGCTGCCGGCCTTCACCGGGATGGTCGCGACGCTGCGGTTCCGCCGCGAGCGGCTGGAGGAGCTGGCCCCGGCCGGGTTCTCGCTCGCGACCGACATCGCGGAGTGGCTGGTCAAGCAGGGCACGCCGTTCCGTGTCGCGCACGAGGTGGCCGGTGCCTGCGTCAAGTACTGCGAGCCGCGCGGCCTGGAGCTGTGGGACCTCACGGACGAGCAACTGGCCGAGATCTCGCCCGAGTTGACGCCGGAGGTGCGCGGTGTGCTGACCGTCCTCGGCTCGATCCGCTCGCGGGACGGGCGCGGCGGTACCGCGCCGGTCCGGGTCGCCGAGCAACTGACGGAACTGCGCGAGGACTTGAAGGTCCAGCGGGAGTGGGCGCAGGGCTGACGCGGGACGCCCGCCGTCGTCGGGGCCCGGCATCCGCGGCAGGCGGACGCCGGGCCCCGACGCGTGTCCCAGGGGTTCAGCTCGTGATCAATTTGTGGATGTTGCCCAGGTAGGTGATGGCCTGGTTCTTGACCTGGTAGACGTAGATGCCGCCCGTTCCGGCGAACTCGCCCGTCGAGCGGTCGAACGCATACTCCCTGAGCGGAGTCTTGTAGCGGACGGAACGCACCGCGCCGAGCATCGCCGACCGGGTCGGCGCGCGGGAGCCCAGCGACTTGGCCGCCTCGATGACGAGATTGACGACGTCGAAGGCCTCGGCACTGTACGTGCGCGGCGGGGTCTTGAACATCGCCTGATAGGCCGCCGCGAAGTCGCGTAGCTCGGGCGCGGCGACGGGGTCGACTGCTCCGACGGTCAGGTACCAGCCTTCGGAGGCCGCCCCCGCGAGCTTGACGAACTGCGGGTCGGCGACACCGTCCGGCGCGATGCGGTGACCGGTGAAGCCCGTCTCGGCCAGCTTGACGGCGAGGGGCGCGGCCTCCTGGTAGTAGCCGCCGTAGACCACGGCCTGCGCACCGGAGTTCTTCACCTGGGCCGCCGCTGCCGCATAGTCCGGCGTCCCCTTCGGGACGTCGCCGGAGGTGACCTGCACGCCGGCTCCCAGCGCCGCTCGCGCGGCGTCGAGCAGGCCCGTGGCATATTCCGTCTGGTCGCCCATCAGGAACACGGACGAGACCCCGAGATTCTTGAGGTACGCCGCGATCTCGGCGCCCTGCGCGGAATCGTTGGTCGCCGCCCGGTTGAAGAAGGTGTACTTGAAGGTGGTGAGTACGGGGTTCGTCGCGGACGGGGTCACCGCGGCCAGACCGGCGTTCTCGTAGAGCGCTCCCGCCGCCTTGGTCGGACCGCTGAACACCGGTCCGACGACCGCGACGACGTCGTCGTCGTCGATCAGTTTCTGGGCGGCCATGGCCGACTTCGTCTCGCTCGCCTCGTCGTCGGAGGCGACGAGTTCGACGCGGAAGGGGAGGTCGCCGCGCTCGTCCGCCTGCTTGACCGCGAGCACCGCGCCGTTTTGCATGTTGATGCCCAACTGCGCGTTCGGGCCGGTGAGTCCGCCCTGGAAGCCGAGCTTGAGGAGGGGACGCGGACCCGACGCGGACGGGCTCGCGCCGCTGTCGCCCTGCGGCTGCTGGGACGGGCTCTTGCTGGAGCTGCCGCCCGCGGTGTCCGTCTTGTCGCCGCCGTTGCCGCCGTCGGATTTGGTGAGCAGCCATGCCGTGACGCCGCCGACCGCCGCCACCGACACCGCGGCGCCGCCGATCAGGAGCGCACGGCGGTTCGGCGAGTCGGGTCCGTTCGGCCCGCCTGGTCCGCCCGCCCCGCCCGGCGGCGGCCCGTACGACGGCGGCCCGAGAGGCGGCCCGAACGGCGGCCCGTACGACGGCGCGACCGCCGGGCCACCCGGTGGGAACGCCCCGGCCGGGGTGGGCTGTTCATGGACGAACGGCGACTGCGGCGGCCGCGGCAACTGCGGAGGCGGATACTCCTGACCGCTCGGCGCCAGGAAAGGCTGCCGGGGCGGAGGCGACGCCGCCGGAGCCGGCACCGACGGCGGCGCCGAGGGCGGCGGCAGCGTCGGTGCGTACGACGGTGGCGGCGGCGGGGCGGACGGCGCAGGCCGTGAAGCCGCCGATGCGCCGCCCGGGCTGCCGCTCGCGTCGAGGTCGAGCAGTGCGGCGCTGCGCTCGGCGATGGCGTACGTGATCGCCGGCGGCAGCCAGCCCGAGCGCGTGAGCACCTCGGTCGTCTGCCCGTCCGGCACCGCCAGGTCCAGGAGTTCGCGGCCGCCGGGACGCCGGGCCGGGTCCTTGTCGAGGTACGGCTCCACGATCGGCCGCAGGTACGCGGGCACGGACCCCAGGTCCGGCGGCGTGTGCACGATGCGGTAGAGCAGCGACGGTGCGGACCCGCCGCCGAACGGCCCCTGCGCGGTGGCGGCGAAGACCAGGACGGACGCCAGCGAGAAGAAGTCGGACGGCGGCCCGATCTCCGCACCGTTCGCCTGCTCCGGGGACATGTAGCCCGGCGAGCCGACGACCAGGCCCGTGCGGGTGATCGAAGTGTCGTCGGCGGCCCGGGAGATGCCGAAGTCGATCAGGCGCGGGCCGTCGAGGGCGAGCAGCACGTTCGACGGTTTCAGGTCACGGTGCACGATGCCGGCGCCGTGCACCGCCCGCAGGGCCTCGGCCAGTCCGGCGGCCAGGGCACGGACCGTCGGCTCGGGCAGCGGCCCGTGCGACGCGACCGCGTCCACCAGCGAGGGACCCGCGACGTAGGCGGTGGCCAGCCAAGGGACCACGGCGTCCGGGTCGGCGTTGACGACGGGTGCGGTGTAGGCGCCGGAGACCTGCCGCGCCGCCGAGACCTCGCGGCGGAACCGGGCCCGGAAGCCTTCCTCGGCAGCGAGTTCGGCGCGGACGACTTTGATCGCGACGGTACGGCCGCCCGGTGAGCGGGCCAGGTAGACCTGCCCCATGCCGCCCGCGCCGAGCCTTGCCAGCAGTCGGTAGTTCCCCAGATGTGACGGGTCGTCAGATTGCAGTGGCTGCACGCGCTAGTTCCTTCCCCCCAGGGTGATCGCGGAACGATCTCGTCAAGACATCGTTTCACCCCCTCGGTCCCGAAGTGACGAGGAACGGGCGTAAACGGTTGTCCGGAAAGGCTGTTCGGTCGGAGTCCGACCTGCCAGATTGCCGTTCCGTTTCGTCGCCGTCTCTACTGAGTGTGCGTTCATGAGCGGAAGTAAAGGTTCCGGACCTATATGTGAATTCGCCGTTACTACTGGCGAGTGGCTGTGTTCGCTCCGTTGATTCCGTACTACTGTCGAGCGTGCCGGATCGCCTCAGGGTTGCCACGGCGCCACTGAGAGTGATCGAACGGCGTCGTGTTGTCCTGCTTTGGACGGGGCCGCGTACTCACCACTCGGGGGAGGGGAGTCGACCATGTTCGATCGCTTGCGACAGATCAGATCCGAGGGCGAGAAGTCGGCGTCGATGCTCTCCGACATTCCGACGACCGCGATGCTGCGCAGCGTCCCGCGCTCGGTCGGATTCGGAGTGCGCTCGTACGTCCGGTCGTTGCGCGCCGAGCGCCGCAACTACCCGGACATGCCGACGGTGTTCCCCACGCCGGGGCTCGTCTCGGCGGCGTTCCTCGACGAAGTCGTCGTGGCCTTCATGTCCACGAGCCGCCTCTCGCCGGGCCCGGAGGACGCCCTGCGCATCCGGGAGGAGGTCTCCGAGGCACTGGGCAAGTTCCAGGCCGAGACCTACCTCGACGATCCGGCACTGTTCCACCCCGAACCACCGCCGCTGACCGACCCGGTCATCCGGGGCAAGCTGTACGGCACCATCAGCTACGAACAGCTCGCCTTCGACAGCGACTACGTCCCGTGGCCCGGCATCCCCGGCGCCACCCGGTGGCAGTCCGCCGGCGCGAACCAGCGCGTCTGGGCGTACGTGCTCCGCCACCCGGGAAAGCCCCGCCCCTGGCTCGTCAACCTGCACGGATTCGGCATGGGCCGCCCCGGCGACCTGGCCGCCTTCCGGTCGCAGCGCGCGCACCGCGAGTTCGGCGTCAACGTGATGCACGTGGTCCTCCCGATGCACGGACCCCGCAAAGCGTCGCGCACCCAGGACGCGCCCTTCATCTCCTTCGACTACCTCGGCAACGTCCACGGGCTCGGCCAGGCCGTGTGGGACGTGCGCCGCTGTCTGGACTGGGCGCGCGGCCAGGGGGCGCCGAAGATCGCCGTGCACGGGCTTTCCCTGGGCGCGTACGTGACCGCGCTGCTCGCGGGTCTCGAAGACCTCGACTGCGTGATCGTGGGCGTGCCGTCGGTCGACATGGCCTGGGTCATGTCGCACCACGTACCGGACGACATCAAGCGCGAGGTGCAGGCCGCGGGGCTGCTCGGCGACGAGGCCGAGACCGTGCACCGCGTCGTCTCGCCGCTTGCCGTCACCCCACGGGTGCCGCTGGAGCGCCGGTTCGTCTACGCGGGTCTCGCCGACCGGATGGCGACCCCGCAGCAGGCGTACCGGCTCTGGAAGCACTGGGAGGAACCCTCCGTCTGCTGGTACCGCGGCTCGCACATCGGGGCCATGTGGAACCGGCAGACCCGCCGCTTCATCGATGATGCCCTGACCTCGTCGGGCATCGGGAGGAGGAACACCTGGTGAAGCTCTCCGGTCTGGACTCGGCCTTCCTGGCGCTGGAGTCGGAGACATGGCCCATGCACGTCGTGTGCCTCACGATCGTGGATGCTTCCGACACCGGCGGCCGCGTCGACTACGAGTCCTTCAAGGAAACGCTCGCCAAGCGGCTGCCGCGCCTGCCGCTGCTGAGCCGCAGGCTGGTGCAGAGTCCTTGGGGCCTGTCGCGGCCGCACTGGGTCCCCGACCCGGACTTCGACTTCCGCAACCACGTGCACCGCGCCACCGTCGCGGCGCCCGGCGGACGCGCGGAACTGGCCGAACTGGCCACCGAGATCTACCGGCACCGGCTCGACCGCGACCGCCCGCTGTGGGAGTGGTGGGTCGTCGACGGGCTGGAGAACGGCCGCATCGCCCACCTGTGGAAGGTGCACCACGCCTGCATCGACGGCCGGGCCGGCGCCTCCATGCAGGAGGTCTTCTTCGACGCCGACCCGCACGGCGGCGTGTCCCGCGAGCTGGTCCCGCTGCCGATGCCCGACGAGGCGGACGAACTCCCCGAAGGCGTCGCCCGGTTCGCCGAGCTGGCCAAGTCGGTCGCCGGGACTCCGGTACGCGTGGCCGGGCAGCTCGGCTCGACCGCGCAGGGCGTCGTCGCGGCGGCCATGACCGGGCGGCTGGGCCAGGCCATGCCCCTCAACATGCCGCGCACGCGGTTCAACGAGCCGATCGGCAAGACGCGTTCGTACGGTTTCTGCACGGTGTCGCTGTCGGACGTGAAGACCGTCAAGAACGCGTTCGGCGTCAAGGTCAACGACGTCATCCTGGCCATGGTCGGCGGCGCGGTCCGGAGCCTGCTCGATTCTTTCGGCGAGTCCCACGACAAGCAGTTGGTGGGCACCGTTCCGGTCGACGCCACGAAGGGCGACACCCGCTCCAGCGGAAACCTCATCACCGGCATGCTCGTCGGCCTGTCGACCGACGTCGACGACCCGGCCGAACGCCTGCTGTGCATCCACGAAAACGCGCTCGCCTCCAAGGCGGTGCAGGGCGCGTTGGGCAACGACCTGCTGACCGGCCTGGCGGACGCTCCGCCACCGGCCGTGGTCAGCCTCGGCGGTGACGCATACCGCGCGGCGAAGCTCTCCTCGCTTCTGCCGCCCGTGTGCAACGCGGTCATATCCAACGTTCCGGGTCCCCGCGCGACGCTGTACTCGCAGGGACAGAAGGTGGAGGCATTCCATTCGATGGGCATAATCGCGGACGGATTCGGCCTCTTCGTCGGAGGCATGAGCTACGACGACCAGATCGACATCGGGGTCCTGGCCGACCGCGATGCGCTTCCCGACCCGTTCGCCCTGGCGGACAGCATCGTCGAGCAGTTGAACGTCCTGCTCAAGGCCGCGCACGAGTTCGCCCAGCCGGTCCCCGCCGCGGCGAGGCCCGCGCAGCCGGAGCCGGAGCCGGAGCCTGAGACGGAGCCGGAGCCGGACTCGGCACCGCAGCTGGAGTCGGCACCGGAGCCGGAGCCCGCGCCGACCGTACGCAAGCCGGCGGCACGCAAGCCGTCCACCCGGAAGCCGGCGGCCCGCAAGCCCGCCGGGTCCCGCGGTGCGACGAGCCGTGCCGTGTCGAAGCGTTCCGCGCCGACCCCCGCTTCCGCTGCCACCCCCGCCCCCGCTCCGGCGCCGGTTGCGGCGGAGCGGCCCGTCCGCAGGCGTCCGCGGCCCTCCGCGAACGTCCCGAAGCGGAGCGCCGCGGCCGTGCTGCCGGAGTCGGCGGACCCGGAGGTGCCGCAACACGCGCCGCAGTCCTCGCCGCAACCCGCGTCGTCCCCCGCGCGCGTCGCGATTCCGGCGCAGGCGACAACGCAGACGCGCGGCAGGCGTACCGCGCCCGCGCGGCCGACCCCGGCGCCTGAGGCATCGGTCATGGACGCACCGGCTACGGGCGAACCGGTCACGGCCTCGGCGGGCGCGCCGACGGCCGGAGCCTGACGGGCGGGTGACGGTGGCTCAGGAATCCCCGCGCAAGACGGCTCTCGTCACGGGTGCCAACTCCGGGCTCGGCCTGGCCTGCGCGCTCGAGCTGGCGTCCGGAGACGGGATGCGGGTGGTCGGCACCGTGCGCTCCGCCGAGAAGGGGGAGAAGGTGCGGATGGCGGCGGAGGAGGCCGGCGTCGTCGTCGAGACGCGCGTCCTCGACGTCACCGACGCCGCGGGATGCAAGGACGTCGTCGACGAGATCCGCCCCGACATCCTCGTGAACAACGCGGGCGGCACCTGCTACGCGCCGGTCGCGGACGTCATGGAGGAGGAGGCCCGGCACCATCTGGAGACGTCGCTGTTCGCCCCCATACGCCTCGCGCGACTGGCCATCCCGCATATGCAGGAACGCGGTTGGGGGCGCGTGATCCAGATCTCCTCGGTCGCCGGCAAGGTCACCTACCCGCTCATGGGCTGGTACCAGGCCGGCAAACACGCCATGGAGGCACTGTCGGACGCGCTGCGCCTCGAGGTCGCCGGCTCCGGCGTGCACGTCGTGGTCGTCGCGCCCGGCGGGTTCCGCAGCGGCATCAGCGACGACATGGCGGAAGTCGCGCACCGGTACCGGGGATCGAAATACGCCACCGCGTTCCGCCGCCTCGACCTCGGGTTCACCCTGGTCCAACCGTTCTGGACCGATACCCGGCAGGTCGCCGAGGTCATCGCCGTCGCGGCGACGGAACCGGAGCCCAAAGGCAGGTACGTGGTGGGCCGCGACGCACACGTGACCCTGCTGGTCTCCCGGATCGTGGAGAACTTCGGGGCCGCCGTGGAATTCCGCGACAAGGCGGTGCGCCGTCTGATCGGTTTGCCCTGACCCGTACGGACCTTGGCCGACAAACGCGGGTGTGCCGCGCGTTCCCACCCGGGTAGAAGAACCGGAAAAGCCGTGTGGAACAGTGACCGAACACGGGGTGGCGGCCATGCCGCGGCCGCTCCGGACCACGCACGGCGATCAGGGCGATCAGGGCCCGTGCGACCGGGGGACGCCGGGTCGGCGTCCCCCGCTCGCACGCGCCCACGGGTACACCAGGGAGTACCGGATGGGGCAGAACGTACGCATCGATACGGCCGACGTATCCGATGCCGAGCAGATCCTGAAGTTGCAGTACCTCTGCTACCAGGGCGAAGCCGCCCTCTACAACGACTACGGCATCGCACCGCTGACCCAGCCCCTCGACAGCCTGAGGGAAGAGTTCGAGACCCACACCGTGCTGGTCGCACGCCTCGGCGACGAGGTCGTGGGATCGGTCCGCGGCGTCGTCGAGGACGGGGTGGCCCGCATCGGCCGCCTGGTCGTGCACCCCAGGCTCCAGGGCCACGGCCTCGGCACGCGCCTCCTCAACGCGGTCGAGGACAAGCTCGCGCACGCGGAGTCCTTCGAACTGTTCACCGGCCACCGCAGCGAGGACAACCTGCGCCTGTACGTCCGGCTGGGGTACGCGGAGGACCGCGTGGAGCGGGTCGGCCCGCGCCTCAGCCTGGTCTACCTCACCAAGACCACGTCGCTCGCCGCGTGACCGGCGCCACGCGGCCGGCCCGAGCCGACCGCACGGCCTGACAGCACGGTCTCACCGCACAGCCTCACGGCACAGCCCGGCCGCACTGCCTGGCCGCCCAGGCCCGGCAGAGGTTCCGGCCCAAGGGTGAAGTCCCTCGTTCATACCTTGGAAACAACTTGAGAAAGCCCCGACGGCCTGCGAAGTCATGGTCGTCGGGGCTTTTCGCATCCGATGGCATTTCCCATCGTCGGCGTTGGTCTGATTTAATCCTTGGCATGTTCATCACGGCACACATGCGCGCAGTCGGGGCTATCGCCACGGCTCGCCCCTGTATGTGTCGAATGTGTCGAATGTGCGGCTGCTGAGGCTCTGAGCCCGGCGACCGGATGAGCGCCCCGCCGACCGGCGGCGCCCCGGTTCATCCCCGTTCGACCCGAACCGACTGCCTCTGACCCTGCTCGCCGCCGACATCCCGTCGGGCTGCGTCCTGCCCGCTGTCGCGGTGGTCCCCGAGCAACCTGGAATCCACGGTGATCCGTACCAACGCCCTGACCAAGGTCTTCCGCGCCCGAGATCGCGAGGTGACCGCCCTCGACCACGTCGACCTCGACGTGGCCGAAGGCGAGATCTTCGGGGTCCTGGGCCGCAGCGGAGCCGGCAAGAGCACCCTGATCCGCTGCGTCAACCTCCTGGAGCGCCCCACGTCGGGCACCGTCGAGGTGGGCGGCCGCGAGCTGACCGCGCTGTCGGCCCGCGAGCTGCGCGCCGAGCGCCTGCGCATCGGCATGATCTTCCAGCACTTCAACCTGCTCAGCAGCCGCGACGTCGCGGGCAACGTGGCCGTTCCGCTGGAGATCGCGGGCGTCGGCCGTGCCGAGCGCAACCGCAAGGTCGCCGAGCTGCTGGACCTGGTGGGCCTTGCGGGACACGCCAAGGCGTACCCGGCCCAGCTGTCCGGCGGCCAGAAGCAGCGGGTCGGGATCGCCCGCGCGCTGGCCAACGACCCGCGCGTGCTGCTGTGCGACGAGGCGACCTCGGCCCTCGACCCCGAGACCACCCGCTCGATCCTCGGCCTGCTGCGCGACCTGCGCGCGTCGCTGGGCCTGACGATCCTCCTCATCACCCACGAGATGGACGTCGTCAAGAGCATCTGCGACTCCGCCGCGCTCATGGAGGACGGGCGCGTCGTCGAGTCCGGCGCCCTCGCGGACCTGCTGACCCGCCCCGACTCGCGGCTCGCCCGGGACATGTTCCCGCTCGGCGTCCCGGTCGACGGCAAGGGCTCGACGGTGGTCGACATCACGTTCCGGGGCGAGGAGACCGCGCACCCGTTCGTGTCGACGCTCGCCCGTACGTACAACGTCGACGTCAACATCCTCGGTGCCGCCGTCGAGACCGTCGGCGGACGCCAGGTGGGCCGCATGCGCATCGCGCTGGACGGCGCCTTCGAGCAGAACGTCGTCCCGATCGGCTACCTGCGCGAGCAGGGGCTCCAGGTCGACGTCCTCGGCGCGGACGCCACCGCCGCGGCCGCGGCCCCGGAGGCACCGGCCGCCGGACCCGTCATCGGCGCGCAGATCGCCGCCGCCGCGCCCGGTGCGGCCCCGACCTTCGCCAAGGAGGCCTGAGATGTCCTGGGACGATCTGCGCCCGCTGCTGTGGACGGCGACCCAGGAGACCTTCTCGATGGTCGGCTGGACGATGCTGTTCACCGTCCTGGTCGGACTGCCGCTCGGCGTCCTGCTGGTGCTGACCGACAAGGGCGGCCTGCTGGCCGTGCCGCCGGTGAACAAGGTGCTCGGCTTTGCGGTCAACGTCGGCCGCTCGTTTCCGTTCCTGATCCTGCTGGTCGCCCTGATCCCCTTCACCCGCTGGGTGATGGGCCTGTTCGGGCAGGCCACCGCGATCGGCACGGACGCCATGGTGGTGCCGCTGACCGTCGGCGCCATCCCGTTCTTCGCCCGCCTCGTCGAGACCTCGGTCCGCGAGGTCGACCGGGGCCTGGTCGAGGCGGCCCAGGCGATGGGCGCGTCGGTGGCCACCATCGTGCGCAAGGTCCTGGTACGCGAGGCCCTGCCGTCCCTGGTCTCAGGCTTCACCGTCACCGTCATCGCGGTCATCGGGTACTCCGCGATGGCCGGCGTGATCGGCGCGGGCGGCCTCGGCGACCTGGCCATCCGCTACGGATACAAGAACTTCGATGACCGGACGATGCTCGTGACCGTCGTCGTCCTGATCGTCATCGTGCAGGCGGTCCAGCTGGTCGGCGACTTCGTGTCGCGCCGACTGAGCCACCGCTGAGAACCACCCACCCAAGAAGGAAGGCACTCTTCGTGCGCAAGCTCATTTCTCTCGCGGCCGTCGGAACCCTCGCCCTGGGCCTCGCGGCCTGCGGCAGCGACGACGACTCCTCGTCCTCCGGGTCCGGGACGCTCAAGGTGGGTGCCTCCGCGGTACCGCACGCGCAGATCCTCGAGTACGTCAAGAAGAACCTGGCCGAGAAGGAGGGCCTGAAGCTCGACGTCCAGGTCTTCGACGACTACTCGCTGCAGAACCCGGCCCTCGACGACGGCAGCGTCGGCGCCAACTTCTTCCAGCACAAGCCGTACCTCGACAAGTTCAACTCCGAGAACAAGAAGGACCTCGTCCCGGTGACGCCGGTCCACCTCGAACCGCTCGGCCTGTACTCGAAGAAGGACAAGTCCGTCGCCGAGATCAAGGACGGCGCGACCATCTCCTTCCCGAACGACGCCACCAACGGCGGCCGCGCCCTCAAGCTGCTCGCCGACAACGGGCTGATCAAGCTCAAGGACGGCGTCGGCGTCAACGCCACCGAGAAGGACGTCGTCGAGAACCCGAAGAACCTCAAGTTCAAGGCCCTCGACGCCGAGCAGCTGCCGCGCACGCTGGACGACGTCGACGCCTCGGTGATCAACGGCAACTACGCGCTGCAGGCGAACCTGGAGGCCAAGCAGGCGCTCGTGCTGGAGAAGGCGGAGGGCAACCCGTACGCCAACGTGCTCGTGGTCAAGAAGGGCCACGAGAACGACGAGAACGTCCAGAAGCTGAAGAAGATCCTCAACTCGCCCGAGGTCAAGAAGTACATCGAGGACAACTACCAGGGGTCGGTGCTCCCGGCGTTCTGAGCCGACCGCACACCTGCGTACGCGTACGTCTGCGTACGCGTGCACCGGCGCACACCGGCGCTGACACGCACCCGCGCACCCGCGCCACGCTGCGGGTTCACCCGGCCGGGTCCCGACACACGGGGCCCGGCCGGGCCGTTCGCGCGGCCGGAAAGCGTACGGTGGGGGCGTGAGTGATCTGGAGTTCCGCAGCGCCCGGACCCTCGACCTCGACGTCGTGGTGCTCTACCGGCTGCTGCGCCTGCGCGTGGACGTCTTCGTCGTGGAACAGCAGTGCCCGTACCCCGAACTCGACGGCCGGGACCTGGAACCGGGCGCGCGCCAACTGTGGCTCGAACGCGACGGCGAGATCGCCGCGACGCTGCGCCTGCTGCGCGACGCCGACGGCACCGCCCGCATCGGGCGCCTGTGCGCCACGAAGGCGGAGCGCGGATCCGGTTCCGCCGCGCGCCTGATGGACTACGCACTCGACATGGTCGGCGAAGCGCCGTGCATCCTGGACGCGCAGGAGCCGCTGGAGGACTGGTACGGCCGCTTCGGCTTCCGCCGCGCCGGAGCCACCTACCTGGAAGACGGCATCCCGCACGTCGAGATGCGCCGCCCGCCCGCCCCGGTCGCGACGGGCTGAGCCCGGTCGCTCAGTTCGCCCGGACCGTCCAGTAGAGGTCCGTCACATACGGCAGTTCGACAGTGTCGCGGCCGCGCGTCTCCGGGTGCCCGTCGAGCACGTCCTCGACCTCGCGCCGCACCCGGGCCTGTTCGCCGGCGTCCAGGCAGGCGATGTGGCTGCTCGACAGCATGCGGTCGATCACGCCGTCCCGCGACATGCTGTGCGGGTTGGGGAAGTGCCGCTCGCTGATGCCGCTCCAGCCGGGCCGGGACTCCAGCACCTTGCGCCACGTGCCGTCCTGGTGCGACGGCAGGCCCGAGGGGGCGCGCCGGAAGTAGACGTCCTGGTAGTCGCGCACCCACGGGACGGTGTCGTCGTACGTGTTCCACACCAGCCCGAGCCCGCCGCCCGGGGCGAGCACCCGCTCGACCTCGGCGGGGGCCGCCTGCGCGTCGAACCAGTGCCAGGCCTGCGCCGCGATGACCGCGTGTGCGGAGCCCGCCGCGACGCCCGTGTGCTCCGCGGTCCCGGCGGCCACGGTGACGGAGGGCAGCAGCTCCACGAGTCGTCCGCGCATCGCGGCGACCGGCTCCACCGCGACCACGCGTGCTCCGGTGAGCATGAGCAGCCGGGTGAACAGGCCCGTTCCCGCGCCCAGTTCGACGACCGTACGGCCCGCTCCGAGCCCGAGCGCGTCGGTCAGCTCGGCCAGGACCGGCAACGGGTAGGAAGGGCGCGCCCGTTCGTAGACGCGTACCGCGCGTGCGTATCCGGTGTTCGCGACCTCGTGAGCCCCCACGCGCCGATGCTAACAGCCCGGGCCCGTGAATCGCCGCAGGTAGAACGGATTTTGTGTACTCGCCGTCACCTGTTAACCCGATCCGGTGACAGGCTTCGCGTGGCGGAAGCCGACGCTCCGGATGGCAGGTACGCGCCGGTCCAGCGGGCCAGTTCGTCGAACACCCGGGCACGCACCTCGGGCCCGGACAGGGCCAGATCGTGCATGCCGCCGGGCACGCGCACGATGGTGACGTGCGGGCCGATGCGCGGCGCCAGCAGCGCGATGCGGTCCGCGTCGAGCACGGCGTCGGCCGTGTGCAGCTCCTCGTGCCACACGCGCCCGTCCACGCTGGCGGTCGACGACATCGCCAACACCGGGCAGTCGACGGCGAGTCCGCGCGCCACCGCGCGGTGCCCGCGGTGCACGGCGGCCACCCAGCCCGCGTAGGGCGCGATGCCCTCGATCGCCTTCCACGCCGGGTCGAACTCCCACTCGCCGTGGTGCCCGACGTGCAGGCTCTGGCCGTAGCCGCCGCCGAGGCCGCCCGGCAGGGGCCGCTGCGCGACGTAGTGGCGCGCCGCGTGCACGGCCCGCACCCCCACCGTCCGCGCCACCAGCGGGGCGTTCAGGTCCAGGAACGCGCTGTTGAGGAACAGCCCGTCGACGATGCCCCGCCCCGCACGGTGGTGCGCCCACAGGGCGGTGATCAGGCCACCCGTCGAATGGCCGTTCACCAGCAGCGTGTCGTGGCCCTCGACGTCGCGCACGATCTGCGCGGCCAGGTCCAGTTCCTCGGCGTAGCGGCCCAGGTCGTCGATGTAGTTGGTGCGGCGGTGCGGGCGGATGGACCGGCCGTACGACCGCAGGTCCAGCGCGTAGAAGTCGAAGCCGAGCGCGGTGAAGTGGTCGGCGAGATGGGTCTGGAAGAAGTAGTCGTTGAACCCGTGTACGTAGAGCACCGCGCGACGTGTCGGGACGTCCGCGCGCCGCCGGACCAGCGTGGCCACCGCCTCGCCCTCGGCGTCGTCGCGGAGCGGCAGCGTCGCGCTCTCGTACGGTGCGCCGAGGACGTCGGGTACGTACTCCGGGTCTTCCATGCAAGGCAGTCTGCCATCGCCGCGCCGTGTGCTTCGCAAGGACATGGCCCACACACGCCGACCGCCGGAATCTCCGTGCGCGGGCCGTGTGAGAGGCTGTCGCCCGACAGCGGGGAAGGAATCCGGTGCGACACCGGAGCGGTCCCGCCACTGTGACCGGACGGCTGAACCCGACCGGCGCGCCGACCCCGTTCGACGCGCCCGTGCGAGGGGCATCAGCCTTCCGGGAGCCAGACACTTCCGGCTGTCCGGGCCCGCGCCGCGGGCCTGCCACCTACCAGGGCGTGGACACCCGAGGGAGGCCGACAGCCCATGTCGCCGCGCACACCGTGCATACCGTGCCGTTCCCGGAGCCTGGCGGTCCGCCGGTGACCGCCGGCTACCCGTTCTCCGCCGTCGTCGGACTCGCCGACCTGCGCCTCGCACTCCTCCTGAACGCCGTCTCACCCGGCGTGGGCGGCGTCCTGGTCCGCGGCGAGAAGGGCACGGCCAAGTCGACCGTGGTCCGCGCGCTCGCCGCGCTGCTCCCCGACACCGCCACGGTGTCCGGCTGCCGCTTCGCGTGCGACCCCGCGGCACCCGACACGGCGTGCCCCGACGGACCCCACGACCAGGGCGCGCCGGGCGAGGTACGCCGCGCGCGGCTCGTCGAACTCCCGGTCGGCGCCACCGAGGACCGCCTCGTCGGATCGCTCGACCTGGAGCGCGCGCTCGCCGAGGGCGTGAAGGCGTACGAACCGGGCCTCCTCGCCGCCGCCCACCGGGGGCTGCTGTACGTCGACGAGGTCAACCTGCTCCACGACCACCTTGTCGACCTGCTCCTCGACGCGGCCGCCATGGGCACCGCGCACGTGGAACGCGAGGGCGTCTCGGTGCGGCACGCCGCGCGCTTCATCCTCGTCGGCACCATGAACCCCGAGGAAGGCGAACTGCGCCCGCAGTTGCTCGACCGCTTCGGCCTCACCGTCGAGGTGGCGGCGAGCCGCGAGCCGCGCGAGCGGGCCGAGGTCGTGCGGCGCAGGCTGGCGTACGAGGCCGACCCCGACGGGTTCGCGCGTCGGTGGGACGCCCACGACGCGGCACTCGCGGAGCGCATCCGGAGCGCGCGGGCGCTGCTGCCGGACGTCGTGCTGCCGGACACCGAACTCGAGCGGATCGCGCGCGTGTGCGCGTCGTTCGAGGTCGACGGGATGCGCGCCGACCTGGTGACGGCACGTACCGCGATGGCGTTGGCGGCGTGGCACGGGCGTGCCGAGGTCGAGGCGGGGGACGTGCGTCAGGCCGCGCGGCTCGCGCTGCCGCACCGGCGCCGCCGCAACCCCTTCGACGCGCCGGGGCTCGACGAGGACAAGTTGGACGAGGCGCTGGCCGATGAACCCGACGAACCCGACGAACCAGATGAACCCGATGGACTCGACGCACGGGATGACGCGGAAGGACCGGACGGTCCGGAGGGTGGTTCGGGGTCGGAGAACCCCGACGGTCCCGAGCAGGACCCGGACCCGGACCCGGACGGCGGCCCTGACGCACCCGGTCCACGCGGCGGAGGAGCGCCGCCCAACGGTCCCGAGGCCCGCCCGGACACGGCTCGCGACCCCGGTGCCGGCGGTCCTCGCGACGGGGAACGCGACGCGGTGCCGCCGGTGGCCGAAAACCCGCCTCCCGCACCGGGATCCGCCGCTGCCGAGCAGCCTGCCGTTGCCGCGGCCGAGCCCTTCCGCGCGCGGCTGATCGCCGTCCCCGGCCTCGGGCAGGGCGCGGCGGGCCGTCGGTCGCGTGCCGAGACCGGCACCGGCCGGACCACGGGGGAGCGCCGTCCGGCAGGCGCGCGCCCGGGGCGCTTGCACCTGACGGGCACTGTGCGCGCGGCCGCGCCGCACCAGATCGCGCGCGGCCGGCGCGGCCCCGGGCTCGTCGTGCGCCGCGACGACGTACGCGAGGCGGTGCGCGAGGGCCGTGAGGGCAACCTCGTGCTCTTCGTCGTCGACGCCTCCGGATCGATGGCCGCCCGGGCCCGCATGCGGACGGTCAAGGGAGCGGTGCTGTCGCTGCTGCTCGACGCGTACCAGCGCCGCGACAAGGTCGGGCTGGTGACCTTCCGCGGGTCCGGTGCCGAACTCGCGCTCCCGCCCACGTCGTCCGTCGAGGCGGGTGCGGCCCGGCTCGCGGCGCTGCCGACGGGTGGGCGTACGCCGCTGGCCGCGGGCCTGCTGCGCGCCCACGAGGCGCTGCGCGTCGAGCGGTTGCGCGACCCGCGGCGGCGACCGCTCGTCATCGTGGTGACCGACGGGCGCGCCACTCACGGACGCGACGCACTCGGCGACGCACGGCGCGCCGCCGCGCTGATGGCCGCGTCCGGCACGGCGTCGGTGGTGGTCGACTGCGAGAGCGGCCCGGTGCGCCTCGGCCTGGCCGCACGGCTCGCCGCCGACCTCGGAGGCCCCGTCCTGGGGCTGGACGAGTTGGCCGCCGACGGCCTCGCCGGACTGGTGCGCGACCTGCGCGCGGCAAGCTGACCGCTCCCTCCCCCCGCCCGACCCTTATCGCTCCCTCCCCTCGATCCTTATCGCTCCCTCGTCGCCCGCCCCTTCCTTACTTCCCTTACTTCGGGAACGTTCGCCGCAGCCTCAAGGTGCCGACTACGACTCCCAACCACCCGAGATAGCGAAGGCCCGCACGCGTTCGACTCCGCGTTCGACGCCCGCCCGCCCCTTCCTTGCTTCGGGAACCTCCGCCCGCAGCTTCAAGGTGCCGACTACGACCTCCAACCACCCGAGACAACGAAGACCCCACCGCGTTCGACTCCGCCCGACCCTTCCTTGCCCCGCCCCTTTCCTTGCTTCGGGAACCTCCGCCGCAGCCTCAAAGTGCCGACTGCGACCTCCAACCACCCGAGACAACGAAGACCCCACCGCGTTCGACTCCGCGTTCGACGCCACTGCGCTCAACCCGCGACCAGACCCGACCCGCCCCGACGAGACCCGCCCCGCCACCGCGAGGAGACGACCATGCCGCAAGGCAAGCCCGACCATGTCCCCGCCGACGGCCTGACGACGCGTCAGCGCCGCGACCGGCCCCTGGTGGTGGTGCACACCGGCGCCGGCAAGGGCAAGTCCACCGCGGCCTTCGGCCTCGCGCTGCGGGCCTGGAACCAGGGGTGGCCGATCGGGGTGTTCCAGTTCGTCAAGTCGGCCAAGTGGCGGGTCGGCGAGGAGAGCGTGCTGCGGACCCTCGGGCGCGTCCACGACGAGACGGGAGAGGGCGGCCCGGTCACCTGGCACAAGATGGGCGAGGGCTGGTCCTGGTCCCGCCGGCCCGGCACCGAGGCCGACCACGCCGCCGACGCGGCGGAGGGCTGGGCGCAGATCAGGCGCGACCTGGCGGCGGAGACGTACCGGCTCTACGTGCTCGACGAGTTCACGTACCCGATCAAGTGGGGGTGGGTCGACGTCGCCGACGTCGTCGACGCGCTCGCCTCGCGGCCGGGGCGGCAGCACGTGGTGATCACCGGCCGTGACGCGCACCCGGACCTCGTCGCGCATGCCGACCTCGTGACCGAGATGACCAAGGTCAAGCATCCGATGGACGCCGGGCAGAAGGGCCAGAAGGGCATCGAGTGGTGAGTACGCCGATGCCGCGCGTCGTCATCGCCGCACCCGCGTCCGGCCAGGGCAAGACCACCGTCGCGACGGGCCTGATGGCCGCCCTCGCGGCACGCGGGGCGCGCGTGTCGCCGCACAAGGTCGGCCCCGACTACATCGACCCCGGCTACCACGCCCTCGCGTGCGGACGGCCGGGCCGCAACCTCGACCCGTTCCTGGTGGGCGAGGAACGCGTGGCCCCGCTGTTCGCGCACGGCGCGCAAGGGGCGGACATCGCCGTCGTCGAAGGCGTCATGGGCCTGTACGACGGGGCGGCCGGGCTCGGCGGGTTCGCCTCGACCGCGCACGTCGCCCGGCTCCTCGCCGCTCCCGTCGTGCTGGTCGTGGACGCCCGGTCCCAAGGACGCTCGGTCGCGGCCCTGGTGCACGGGTTCGCCGGGTACGAGCCGGGCGTGCGCGTCGCCGGGGTGGTCCTCAACCGCGTCGGCACCGACCGGCACGAGGCGATCCTGCGCGAATCCCTGGCGCCGCTCGGCATCCCGGTGCTCGGGGTGCTCGGCCGGCACGACGCGATCGCGAAGCCGTCGCGGCATCTGGGCCTCGTTCCGGCCGCGGAGCGGCATGCCGAGGCGGTGGCGACGGTCGCCGCGCTGGGCGAGCTGGTCGGCGCGGCGGTGGACCTGGACGCGGTGTGGCGCATCGCGCGCGAGGCGGCGGCGCCGGCCACCACCACCTGGGACCCGGTACGCGAGACCGCGGTCGGGCACGACAGTTCGGCCGCCAACGGCGAGCCGCAGGACGAGGGCGGCTTCCGGCCACCTAGGCCACCCGGGCCGCGTCGTCCGCATAGCCCGCATAGCCCGCATAGCCCGCATAGCCCGCATAGCCCGCACAGCCCGCACAGCCCGCGTGGCCGCCCACGCATCGCGGTCGCGGGCGGGGCCGCGTTCACCTTCGGCTACGCCGAGACCACCGAACTGCTGGCCGCCGCAGGCGCCGAAGTGGTGACCTTCGACCCCCTTCGCGACGAGGGCCTGCCCGAGGGCACCGCGGGGTTGGTCATCGGCGGCGGCTTTCCGGAGGTGTACGCGGCGGATTTGTCGGCAAACGAGAAACTGCGCACCGCTGTTGCGGCCTTCGCGCGGAGCGGTGGCGCCATCGCCGCGGAGTGCGCCGGCCTGCTCTACCTCGCCCGGTCGCTCGACGGCAGCCCCATGTGCGCGGTCGTCGACGCCGACGCGCACATGAGCGAGCGGCTGACGCTCGGCTACCGCGAGGCCGTCGCCCCCGGGGACTCGGCGCTCGCGGCGGCCGGAACGGCCGTACGGGGACACGAGTTCCACCGCACGGCACTGACCCCCGGCGCGGGCCCGTACGCGGCCTGGGAGTCGGTACCGACGCGCCCCCGTTCCGGGGGGCCGGCGGCCCGTCCCGTGCGCGAAGGCTTCGTGGTCGGGCGGGTGCACGCCTCGTACCTGCACACCCACTGGGCCGGATCCCCGGGGACCGCGAGCCGGTTCGTCGCGGCATGCCGGGAGGCGACACCGTGCGCATGACCGCGACACGGCCGCGCGAGATGCGTACCGTGGCCGCCGCGCGGCATGATCGGCCCTCGGGCCCGGCGGGAGTCTGGAGACACGACCTCGTCGACGCCGTGTCGGGAACCCCGCAGGGCCGGAACACGTCGTGCCCCGTGAGACCGGGTGACGGTACGGAGCAAAACGCACGGAAACGGGACGGTAGGCATATGGCAGACAGGGTGACTGTGATCGGGTACGACGGTGCGCCGTTGTCCGGTCCCGCCCGGACCGCGCTCGCCTCGGCCACCCTCGTGGCGGGCGGCGCCCGGCACTTGGACGCGGTGGACGTCCCGGAGTCCGCCGAGCGCGTCGTCATGGGCAACGTCCACGTCGCCGCCCGGCGGATCAGCGAGCACCGCGGCAGCGCCGTCGTCGTGGCGTCCGGCGACCCCGGGTTCTTCGGCATCGTCCGCATACTGCGGCGCCCGGAGTACGGCCTCGAACTGGAGATCGTGCCCGCGGTGTCGTCGGTCGCCCACGCCTTCGCGCGCGCGGCCATGCCCTGGGACGACGCCAAGGTGGTCAGCGCCCACGGCCGCGAGCTGCGGCGGGCGGTGAACGTGTGCCGCGCGTACGGCAAGGTCGCGGTGCTCACCGGCCCCGGCTCGGGTCCGGCCGAACTCGGCCTGATGCTGCGTGACGTACCGCGCACCTTCGTCGTGTGCGAGAACCTCGGGACCGACCAGGAGGAGGTCACGATGCTGGCCGCCGACAAGGCGGCCGACCGCACGTGGTCCGATCCCAACGTCGTCATCGTCGTCGGCCCCAATCCCGTCACCTCCGCCCCCGCGGGCTGGATCGCCGGGCAGCGCCCGAACTTCCCCGGCCCGGTGCGCGGCTGGGGCCTCGACGAGGAGGCGTACGAGAGCACCGGCGCCGCCACCCTGCGCCCCGAGGTGCGTGCCGTCGTGCTCGGCAGGCTCGGGCCCACGCCCGGCGACCTGGTCTGGGACATCGGCGCGGGCAGCGGCGCGCTCAGCGTCGAGATCGCCCGGCAGGGCGCGGCCGTGATCGCGGTGGACCGCGACCCGGTCGGCTGCGAGCACATCTCCGCCAATGCCGCGCGCTACGGCGTGGAGGTCCAGGTCGTCCCCGGAACCGCGCCCGACGCGCTCTCCCGGATGCCCGACCCCGACACCGCGTTCGTCGGCGGCGGGGGAGCCGAGGTGGTCGCCGCGTGCGCCGCCCGCCGCCCCGAGCGCGTCGTGACGGTGCTGCCGGCCCTGGAGTCCGTCGGAGCGGTGCACGGGGCGCTCACGGGCGCCGGGTACGCCGTGGACGGCACGCTGCTCCAGTCCTCGCGCCTGGCGCCCACCAGCGGGCCCGCGCACCGGCTGGTGCCGGACGACCCGGTGTTCCTGCTGTGGGGCGAGCGGTTGTAATGGATCATCCGGTTCTGTCGGGAAACGCCCGGCTCGTGGTCGGCGTGGGTGCGTCGCGCGGTGTGGCGTACGCGGAGATCGACGAGACGCTGCGCGCGGCGCTCGCGGACGCGGGGCTGTCGGCCGCCGCGGTCGTGACGGTGGCGACCGTCGCCGCGAAGCGCGACGAACCGGCGATACGTGCACTCGCCGAGGCGCTGGGCGCCGAACTGCGGGACTACGCCGCCGAGGCGCTCGCGGGAGTCGCGGTGCCGCACCCGTCGTCCGCGGTCGGTGCCGCGGTGGGCACCCCGAGCGTCGCCGAGGCCGCGGCGCTCACCGCAACACGCGGCGGTGAGCTGCTGATTGCCAAAACCCGCAGCAGGCGGCACCCATCTATGTGCACGATTGCCGTTGCGTGCCATCGGGTTGGTGGGAACCCGACATGAACGACCGTGCAACGGCGGCCATCGATCAGTGAAACGATCAGAGGGGGTGGGGTTGTGATCATTCCGACGACCCCGCCGACCCGGACCGGCATAGTCACCAGCATGATGGACGCCGACGGCACGACGGCGGACCGCACGACGCAGGGCAGGGGCACGGGCACACGGCATATGCGCACCACCTACGACACATCGTCCGCGCCCGCGTACGCCACCGCAGACTCCCCGAGCGAGACCGGCCCGGCGGCCGACGTCGACCTGCGCCACCACGGGGACCGCGAAGTCGGCCCGGGGCTCGTCGACCTCGCCGTCAACGTGCGCGGCAGCGCACCTCCGGCCTGGCTGACCGAACGCATCGCCGAAAGCCTCGCGCACCTCGCCGCGTACCCCGACGCCACCGCCGCGCGCGCCGCGGTCGCGGACCGGCACCGCCGCCCGGTCGGCGAAGTCCTGCTCACCGCGGGCGCCGCGGAGGCGTTCGTCCTCCTCGCCCGCGCGCTGACCCCGCGTCACACGGTCGTCGTGCACCCCCAGTTCACCGAACCGGAGGCTGCGCTGCGGGCGGCCGGGCATACTGTGCGTCGGGTCCTCCTCACCGAACGGGAGGGCTTCGGCCTGGACCCGGCGCAGATCCCGGAGGAGGCCGACCTCGTGGTGATCGGCAACCCCACCAACCCGACATCCGTCCTGCACAGCGCCGGGACGCTGGCCGCGCTGGCCCGCCCCGGACGCGTCCTCGTCGTCGACGAGGCCTTCGCCGACGCCATCCCCGGCGAACCCGAAAGCCTTGCCGAACGACGCGACCTCGCAGGCCTCGTCGTCGTCCGCAGCCTCACCAAGACCTGGGCCCTGGCAGGCCTCCGCATCGGCTACCTGCTCGCCCCCTCCGACCTGGTACGACGCTGCGCCGAAGCGCAGCCGCTGTGGTCGGTGTCGACTCCCGCACTCGTCGCGGCCGAGGCGTGCAGCGGTCCCGACGCCTTGGCCCACGCGTCCGCCTCGGCCGTTACGCTCGCGACAGATCGGGCGTTCCTTGTCGAGAGACTGCGGGCGATACCCGGGGTCCGGCTCCCCGTCGAACCCCGTGCCTCGTTCGTGCTGGCGCACGTCGAGGACGGCCTCAAGGTCCGCGAACTCCTGCGCGAGCGGGGCTTCGCGGTCCGCCGGGCCGACACCTTTCCGGGCCTGGGCCCGGACTGGCTCCGGATAGCGGTACGGGACCGTGCCACGACAACGGCCTTCACGGCTGCACTAGAGGGAGTGTTGACGACATGAGCGAGCCGGACGAGATTCGTTCAGCTCAGGGGCCGCAGGGCACCGCGGGCGGGCCGGGGCATCCCGGCACCCCGGGCCCGGCGTACGCGTACCCCGGCGTCGACGACCTCGGCGATCTCGACGACTTGGACGACGACGACGCGCTGCTGATGCCGGGACCGCAGGGCGGTTGGGCGGAGGTGCCGTCGCCGGAGTCGGGGCAGTACGCGGCCCAAGCGCCGGCCGGGGGACAAGGGTTCCCGGGCGGGCTGGCGGTGCCGCAGCAGCCGTTGACGCAGCAACCGATGCCGCAACAGCAGATGCCGCAACAGCCGGTCACGCAGCAGCCTGGGATGGCCCAGGGCGGCGTGCCGCAGGTTGGTGTGCCGCAGGCTGCCGTTCCGCAAGCTGGTGTGCCGCAACACGGCTTGTCGCAGCCTGGAGTTGCGCAACCGGGTGTTCCGCAGGCCGGTATTCCGCAGCCTGGTGTTCCGCAGCCTGGTGTTCAGCAGCCCGGTGTTCAGCAGCCCGGAGTTGTGCCGCAGGCGGGTGTTGCGCAGCCCGGCGTTCCGCAGCCTGGTGTCGCGCAAGGTGGCCTGCCGCAGACTGGCGTTCCCCAGGCCGATGTTCCGCAATCTGCCGTTTCCCACGGTGCTGTGCCGCAGTATGCCGCGCCCCAGCAGGCCGTCCCGTCGCAGCACGATGTGCCGCAGCACGTCATGCAGCCGCACATGGCGCAACCGCCGCAGGCCCCGCAGCCTGCCGCCGCACCGCAGGCCGGGGCGCCGTCCCCGACGATGCGGCCCGAGCCGGTGAATCCCCAGCCGATGGCCCCGGCGCCGCACGGCCTCCGGCAGCCCGGCGGTCCGGTCCCGGCCGGTGGCGAGGCGCCCGGCGCACCGCAGTTCGGCGTCCAGGGACCGGGGCCGCAGCTCGGACCCATCGCCCCGCAGGCCGGTCGACCGCAGTTCGACGCGGGCGCAGGCCCGGCGGCGTACGGCGGCGCCGACGCGCAGGGCGCCGTGGCCCCGGGCATGCCGCACGCGGGGCAGCCCGCCGCGGCACCGCAGTTCGGTGCGGGGCAGCCCGTTCCGCAGCCGGGCGTACAGCAGTTCGGGGCCGCACCGGTCGACCCGGGCGCGTCCGGCGCGCTCGGCGCCGTGCCCCAGGCGGGGACTTCGCCGACCTCGGGCCCCGTACGCTCGCTCGCCGACCGCATGTCGGCCGCCGCCGCGGCCCCGGTCCCGCAGTCGGGCCTCACGCCGGTGCAGCCGGCCGTCCCGCAGGCCGACGCGCCCGTGCCGGCGCAGCAGTTCGGCGCGGGCCAGGCCCAGCCGCACGGACAGGGCCACGTCCAGGCGCAGCCGCCGGTCCAGCCCCAGCCTCAGGCTCATCTGCACGCGCAGCCGTCGGCCGTGCCGCAGGCGCAGGCCCCGCCGGTCGCGGAAGCGGTGGGCGGAGCCGGTTCCGAGGGGCAGGCGGTGCAGCCGCAGGCCCAACCGCAGGCCCCGTCCCAGGCGGCTCAGGCGGCGTTCCAGCAGCCGGGTGCACACGCTGCCGCACAGTTCGTCCCTCTGCCGACTCCTCAGCCGACCTCGCAGTCGGGTCCTCAGTCGGCCCCGCAGCAGATTCCCCGGCCGGAGCCCGTGGTTGCGCCGCAGGGCACCGACAGCGGCGCCGCCCGGGCGGGAGTTCAGGCGGACGTGCAGGGCGGTGCCATCCCGGCATCCGGCGTACGTCCCGGAACGGTTCCGGCAGGTCCCGGTGGCCGAGCCCCCGGCGGGGCAGGACCGGTCGCGGTGCCTCCGCATCAGCAGGACCCGCGCCACTCCGGCGCCTTGGCGTCCGCCGAGGTGACCTTCACGACGCCCGGCGGGAACGCGCCCGGCCAGGTGCAACTCCCGCACCAGCCCTCCGGATCGCCGCAGTCGCAGCCGGTCCAGGCCATGTCCGGGGGAACCCCGCTCGCGCAGGGGCCGCGGACGACTCTTCCGCCGCGTCGTCAGCGCCGCGTGGGTAGAGGCCCCGCATCCGCGCAGTACCAGGCCGCACAGGCACCGTCGGGCGACTCGTCGCCGGGTGCCCAGAGCGCGGGGATCCCATCGCAGCCGGGGGCCGAGATCACGGCACGCCTGACGCCTGCCGTCGCGGACCCGGCACCGGCCACCCCGCCGCCGACACCCGCGGGACCGGCGTCCGCGCCGGATGCCGCCGCGCATCAGGCCCCGCCGCCTGCGGGTACGAACACCGCCGCGGATGTGCCGGGTTCGGACGTCCCGCGCATTCCTCCGCCCCCGGTCGGCCCGGTGCAGTCGGGCGACGTCGCCCAGGCGGGCCCGACGCAGCCGGCTCCCGTGCAGGAGACTCCGGCTGTTGCCACCGCTGCTCCCGAGCAGTCGGCGCAGCCTGCTTCCGCGCAGGCGGGACCGGAGCAAGCGGCTGCGGAGAACTCCGTGCAGGCGGCTCGTGCCGTACCTGTCGTATCCGCGCCGGTGGCTCCGTCACCGTCCGAGCAGGCCGAGCCCGGTACTTCGACGCCCGCGGCCGGGCTTCCCGGCGTTGCCGAGGCCGCCGCACCGGCGGTGCCGCAAGCGGTCCAGCCGGCTGCCGGTGAGGCGGCTGCGCCAGCCCCTGCCCCTGCTGCGGGCGCGCCGCGCCGTATGCGTACGGCTGCGTTTGCCGACCCGGAGACGGCCACCCGTCGCGGCGTACGCGCGCGCAGCCTGCGCGCGCGAGGCCCCGAGGCCGCCGGGGTGGATGCACCCGAGGCTCCGAACACGCCGAACACGCCGAACACGCCGAATACCCCCGACACCCCGAATGTCTCGGCCGCGCCGGTTTCCGCCACGCCGGAGCCGCAGGCGCAGGCCGCGCAGCCGCCGTCGGCTCCTGCCGCCGCGGCCCCGGTTCAGCAGGCACCCGCGGCCCAGGCGGAGCCCGCGGCCACGCCCGCAGGTACGCCCGCGCAAGAGGCCGCGCCGGACAACGCGGCGATGGGGCAGGCCGCTTCGGCGTCGCGTACCCGGCTCAGCGGTGTACGGCCCCGCGGACGCACCCGTCAGGTTCCGGGCCAGGAGTCCGCGGCGAATGAGCCGGTCGCCGGGGCGGAAGGCGCTTCGGGCCCGGCAGTTGCCGCAGCGGCCGCCGTTCCGCCGCAAGGGGCCACCTTCGGTCCCGCAGGCGCGAACGTCGTGAACCTGCCCGCCTCGTCGGACGCCGTCGCGGCCGAACCTGCACCTACACCTGCACCCGCCGCCGCTCCGCAGGCGCCGGAGTCGGCGACGCAGACACCTGCCGCGTCCGCCCCGGCGCAGCCAGGGGAGGGCGTTCCGGCCGCGGCAACTCCCGCCGCGGTCGCGGGCACCGCTGGGTCGGGTGGTCAGCAGGTCCCGTCGGCATCGACCGCCGAGGCCAACCCGGCCGCCGCGCCGAGTGCTCCCGTGGCACCGGCCGGACAGGGTGCCACCGCACCTGCCGCCGCCGGTCCGGCCGGGGCAAGTACCGTTCGCCCGGGCGTAGTTGGTAGCGGCCCGAATGTCCCGCCCCCCGGCCGGGTCGCGGCGCGCCGGGCGCGCCAGGCGGGCGTGGCCCCCGCGCCTGCTCCTGCTCCTGCGCCCGCCCCTGCGCCCGCCCCGGCTCCGGCCCCAGCGGCCTCTCCCGCTCCCGCGCCGACTGCCGTACCCGCACAGGCCGATGGCCAGGCCGCCGCGGCGGCGGCACCGAGCATCCCCGTTGCCGCCACGCCCGCGGCCGGTGTGCCGGTCGCACCCGCACATCAGGGACCGATCCCCGTACCGCCGGTGGTCCCGGCTCCGGCCGCCGTGTCGGCACCGGCGGGCACCACTGCCGACGCGGCCACTAGCACCACCGGTACGACAGACAAGCCAGGCAAGACAGGCAAGGAAGAAGTGACGGACACCCCCGCTACCCCCGCAATCCCCGCTCCCGCAGCACCGGTCGGTACGCCTGCCGACCAGCAGACCCCTCCTGTCGACGCGGTCGCGGCTTCGTCGGCCGACCAGGGGACCGAGGCCGTGCGCGGCCGTCGGCGCGTCCGCCTCACGGCGGTTCCTCAGGGCGAGGCGGCGCAGCCCGCCGCAGCGTCCGGTGAGGCCGGGCCGTCGGCACCGGTTGCGTCGCAGGTGGCTGCGGGTGCGAACACCCCGGCCCCCCAGCCCGTCGTGCCGCAGCCCGCTGCCGCGCAGCCTGCTTTGCCGCAGGCCGCCGAGGCGGCACCGGGCCCGGAACAGGCCGCGGCGGCCACCGCCGACGGCGCGGCCCCGGCACCGGTCGGCGTCCCGCAGCCCACTGAGCAGCCCGCCGAGCAGCCGGGGGAGCAGCCCGCTCCGGCCACCGCGCCCGGGCACGCCGCCCCGCAGGGTGGCCAGGAGCCCAAGTCGCCCGCGGCCGTGGGCGCTTCCACCCAGCAGGCACCCACCCAGCAGGTACCCGCGCAGCCCGGTGACGTGCAGGCCCCGGTGGCCGATGTGGCCGCACCCGCCGCGCAGAACCCGGCCCCGGGAGCCGACCCGGCACCTGCCGCCGCGGTGGGTACCCCGGCCGATGCCTCGGCCGATGCCCCGGCCGGCACCCCCGCGGACGGCACGACCGCGTCGGACACGGCCCCCGCGGCCGGTCCCGGCACCGAGCCCCGCACCGACGCTGACGCCGAAGCCGGTGCCGTTGGCACCGCCGACGGCGAAACCGCCGCCGGAACCGCCCCCGCAACCGCAGACGGCACGGAAACCGGGAACGACACCGAGATCGACACCGAGATCGACACCGAAGACGAAGGCGAAAGCACGATCGAAGCCGAGACCGACCCCGCACCCGGCTACGGCGAGTCCGACCGCGAGGCCGTGCACCGCGTCATGCGCGAGCGCCGCGACGTACGCACCGGGTTCCGCTCCGACGCCGTCCCCGACGAGGTCCTCATCCGCGTCCTGGAAGCCGCACACCACGCGCCCAGTGTCGGCTTCTCGCAGCCGTGGGACTTCGTCGTCATCCGCAACGAGGAGACCCGCGCCGGAGTGCAGCGGCTCGCCGCCCGGCAGCGGGAGGCGTACGCCGCGTCGCTGCCCAAGGCCCGGGCCAAGCAGTTCCTCGGCATCAAGACCGAGGCGATCCTCGAGACGCCGGTCAACATCGTGGTGACCGTGGACTCGACGCGCGGCGGCAGGCACACGCTCGGCCGCCACACGCAGCCGCAGATGGGCCCGTACTCGAGTGCCCTCGCGGTGGAGAACCTGTGGCTCGCGGCCCGCGCGGAGGGCCTCGGCGTCGGCTGGGTGAGCTTCTTCGACGAGCGCGAGCTCAGCCATGCGCTGGGGCTTCCCGAGCACCTGGAGATCGTCGCGTACCTGTGCGTCGGCTACGTGGACGCGTTCCCCGACGAGCCGGAGCTCGAACAGTCCGGCTGGGCGAAGCAGCGGCCGCTCTCGTGGGTGGTGCACGAGGAGGAGTACGGGCGGCGCGGGCTGCCCGGCGAGGACCCCGTACGCCTGCTCGACGAGACGATCCGCTCGGTCCGGCCGCTCGACGCCAAGGCGCTCAGCGCCGCCTGGGACCGGCACAAGGTGATGACCAAGCCCGCCGGCTCGCTCGGCGTGCTGGAGATGATCTCGGCGCAGTTGGCGGGCTTGTCGCGGACCTGCCCGCCGCCGGTCCCGGAGCCCGCCGCGGTGGCGGTGTTCGCCGCCGACCACGGCGTGCACGCGCAAGGCGTATCGCCGTGGCCGCAGGAAGTCACCGCGCAGATGGTGCACAACTTCCTCGCGGGCGGTGCGGTCGTCAACGCGTTCGCCCGGCAGATCGGCGTCGAGGTCTGCGTCGTGGACGTCGGCGTCGCCGCCGAGCTCCCGGTGGCCACGGGCCTGCTGCCGCGCAAGGTGCGCTTCGGCACGGCCGACATGACGCAGGGCCCCGCGATGTCGCGCGAGGAGGTCATGCGTGCCATAGAGGTCGGCATCGAGACGGCGCGCGACCTGGTGACCGCCGGGAACCGCTGCCTGCTCACCGGCGACATGGGCATCGCGAACACCACGGCGTCGGCGGCGCTGATCGCGGTGTTCACCGGTACGGACGCCGCCGACGTGACGGGTCGCGGGACCGGTATCGACGACAGCACCCACGACCGCAAGGTGCAGGTCGTCCGGGCCGCGCTCGCCAAGCACGCGCCGGACCCCGACGACCCGATCGGGGTGCTCGCCGCCGTCGGCGGGCTGGAGCACGCCGCGCTGGCCGGGTTCATCATCGGTGCCGCGGCGATGCGCACGCCCGTGGTGCTCGACGGCGTGATCGCGGGAGCCGCGGCCCTGGCCGCACACCGCATCGCGCCGGACGCGCTGGCGGCCTGCATCGCGGGCCACCGCTCCGCCGAGCCGGGCCACGCCGCCGCGCTCGCGAAGCTGGGACTGCGTCCGCTGGTCGAGCTGGAATTGCGGCTGGGCGAGGGAACCGGGGCCGTCCTGGCCCTCCCCCTGGTGCAGAGTGCGGCCCGCGTGATGCACGATGTGGCCACGTTCGACTCCGCCGGAGTCAGCGGCAAGACGGGCTGACCCGCCCCGCGCGGGGCGGGTCCCCGTCCCGCGCGGTACGGCCCGGGGCCGCAACGGCCCGGGTTCCGACGGATAGTGAGAAAGAGCGCCATGTCCCCGAAGTACGACGACGTCCCGGCCTACCCCGCGGGCCTCCGGCTCGCCGGGCGCAGGGTCGTCATGGTGGGGGCCGGCACGGTCGCCCGCCGCAGACTGCCCGGGCTGGTCGACGCGAAGGCCGATGTGCTGGTCGTCGCCCCGGAGGCCACGCCGTCCGTCGAGGCGATGGCCGACGACGGCGAGCTGCGCTGGGAGCGGCGCGGCTACCGCGCCGAGGACCTGGACGGCGCCTGGTACGTCATCGCCGCCACCGACGACCCGGCCGTCAACGCCGTCGTCGAGGCGGACGCGGAGGCGCGCCGGATCTTCTGCGTACGCTCCGACGACGCCTCGCACGCCAGCGCGTGGACCCCGGCGAGCGGACGGCACGACGGACTCCAGATCGCCGTGCTGGCGGGCGGCGACCCGCGCCGCGCCGCCGCGGTCCGCGACCGCGTGCTCGAGGGGCTCCGCGAGGGCACCCTCGGCGCGGCGCACTTCCGCGCCAAGCGCGCCGGGGTGGCCCTGGTCGGCGGCGGGCCCGGCGACCCGGACCTGATCACCGTGCGCGGCCGCCGCCTGCTGGCCGAGGCCGACGTCGTGATCACCGACCGCCTCGGGCCGCGCGCACTCCTCGACGAACTGCCGTCCGACGTCGAGGTGATCGACGCCGCGAAGATCCCCTACGGCCGGGCGATGGCCCAGGAGGCGATCAACGAGGAGATCATCCGGCACGCCTCCGCGGGCAAGTTCGTCGTACGCCTGAAGGGCGGCGACAACTACGTCTTCGGCCGCGGCTTCGAGGAAGCCATAGCGTGTGCGCAGGCCGGCATCCCGGTCGAGGTCGTGCCCGGCATCACGAGCGCGATCTCGGTCCCGGCCATCGCCGGCATCCCCGTGACGCACCGCGGCGTCGCCCACGAGTTCACGGTCGTCTCCGGACACGTGGCCCCCGACAACCCCCAGTCCCTGATCGACTGGCCGGCCCTGGCCCGCCTCCGCGGCACCCTCGTCCTGCTGATGGCCATGGAACGCCTCGGGGCGATCGCCGACACCCTGGTGGCCCACGGCCGTCCCGCCGACACCCCGGTGGCGATCATCCAAGAGGGCACCATGGCCACCCAGCGCACCCTGCGCACCACCCTCGCCACTGCCGCCGCCGACGCCCGCGACCAGGCCATGCGCCCCCCGGCCATCGTCGTCATCGGCGAGGTGGTCGCCGTCGCGGACAAGGCCACCACAACGAACTGATCAGCCGGTGTTGCCCAGTGCCTCGAACCGCACGCGGAGCCGCACCCCGAGCGCCTCGGCGAGCCGTTCGGGGTACCGGCTGAAACGATCTTCGTCGGTACGGTGTGCGCGGTAGGGTACGCGGTCTTCGATTCGGCAGGGAGCGGTCCATGGCGTTCGGCCTCGGGTGGCGGGTGCACGGGGACGGGGGGACCCCGGGGCCGGGAGAAGTGGTACGGCCGGACGAGCGGTTGTCGTGGGGGCGTACCGCGGGGCTCGGCGCGCAGCACGTCGTGGCGATGTTCGGGGCGACGTTCGTGGCCCCGGTGCTGATGGGGCTCGACCCCAACCTCGCGGTGATGCTCTCCGGTGTCGCCACGGTGCTGTTCCTGCTCGTCACGCGCGGGCGCATCCCCAGTTATCTGGGGTCGAGCCTGTCGTTCGTCGGTGTCGCCGCGTCGATCAAGGCGGCGGGCGGCAGCGTGCAGACCGTGACGGGCGCGATGCTCGTCGTCGGTGCGGTGCTGCTCGTGGCGGGGCTCGTCGTCAATGCGCTGGGCGCGCGCATCGTGCATGCCCTGCTGCCGCCGGTGGTCACCGGCGCGGTGGTCATGATCATCGGGTTCAACCTGGCCCCGGTCGTGGCCCGCACGTACTGGCCGCAGGACCAGTGGATCGCGCTGCTGACCATGGCCTTCACGCTCGTCGCGATGGTCGTCATGCGCGGGTTCTGGTCGCGCATCGCGGTGTTCCTCGGCCTGGTGTTCGGGTACGCCGCCTCCTGGCTGTTCGACCGCGTGTTCGGCGAGATCAACTCCGTGACCGGCTCGGGGGAGGTGACCGACCACAACCGCGTCGACTTCTCCGGCGTCGGCGCCGCCGACTGGTTCGGCCTGCCGACGCTGCACGCGCCGGACTTCAAGCTCTCCGCCGTGCTGCTCGCGCTGCCCGTCGTCATCGCGCTCATCGCCGAGAACGCGGGGCACGTCAAGGCCGTCGCCGAGATGACCGGCGACGACCTCGACCCCGAACTGGGCAAGGCCATCGCGGCCGACGGCGCCGCATCCGTCCTGTCGACGTCCGTGGGCGGGCCCGCGACCACCACGTACGCCGAGAACATCGGGGTCATGGCCGCGACCCGCGTCTACTCCACCGCGGCGTACTTCGCCGCGGCGGCGTTCGCCATCCTGTGCGGGCTGTGCCCGAAGTTCGGGGCGGTCGTCGCGGCCACCCCCGGCGGCGTGCTCGGCGGCATCACGGTCGTGCTGTACGGCATGATCGGCCTGCTCGGCGCGAAGATCTGGTTCGAGAACAAGGTCGACCTCGGCAACCCGCTCAACCTCGTCCCGATCGCCGCCGGCGTCATCATCGGCATCGGCAACGTGTCCGTCGAGTTCACCGACGACTTCAAGCTCGACGGCATCCCGCTCGGTACGATCGTGACCATCGTCGGCTACCACGTACTGCGGCTGTTCGCCCCGCCGCACCTCAAGAGCGAGCCGCCGCTCGTCGACGCGGTGGTCCCCGGCGGCACCCCCGACCGCACTCGTGACCGCACCCCCGACGGCACTCCCGACGGCGCTGCCGGACCGGGCAAGGAGCGCGCATGACCGGCCCGATCGTGCGGATCGAGGACGCGGACGACCCGCGCCTGACCGACTACACGAACCTCACCGACGTCGAACTGCGCCGCCGCCGAGAGCCCGCCGAAGGCCTGTTCATGGCCGAGGGCGACAAGGTGATCCGGCGGTCCCTGGACACCGGCCACCCGTTGCGGTCGATGCTGCTGACCGAGCGCTGGCTCGACGCGATGGCCGATGTCGTCGCGCTCGCCGACGCCGCCGGGGCGCCGGTGTACGTCGCCGCACCCGAAGTCGTCGAACGCGTCACCGGCTACCACGTGCACCGCGGCGCGCTCGCGTCCATGCAGCGCAAGCCGCTGCTCGAACCCGCCGAACTCCTCGGCGCCGCAAGCCCGTCGGCCGCGGCAGGCAGCACCGGGCCCGGGCGGATCGCGGTGTTCGAGGGCTTCGTCGACCATGCCAACCTCGGCGCCGCGTTCCGCAGCGCCGCCGCGCTCGGCATCGGCGCGATCCTGCTGTCCCCGGACTGCGCGGACCCGCTCTACCGCCGGGCGGTGAAGGTGTCGATGGGCGCGGTGTTCTCGGTGCCGTACGCGCGCTTCACCGAATGGCCCTCCGGCCTGGCCGTGCTGCGCGACGCGGGGTACCGCGTACTCGCCATGACCCCCGACGAACAGGCCACGCCGCTCGACGAGTTGCCGCCCGAGCAGTTCGAGCGGTGTGCGCTCATGCTCGGGTCGGAGGGCCACGGGCTGTCGCGCCGCGCGCTCGACGCCGCCGACGCGTGGGTGCGCATCCCGATGGCCGCCGGAATCGACTCGCTCAACGTCGCCGCCGCCTCGGCAGTCGTCTTCTACGCCACCCGTCCGAAGGACTGAGTCCGCGTCGTCGGATGTCGCTGCGGAAGTACTGACCAACTCCTTCCGTAACCACCACAATTGACGCAGCGGGCAATAGTCCGAACGCGGGTGGCGAAAGGCGGCGGGGGTGAGCGAACGGCTGCTGGCCGAGCGGTTCGAGCTCCACCAGGAACTCGGACGCGGCGGCATGGGCGTCGTCTGGCACGCCACCGACACCGTGCTGGGCCGCCCCGTCGCGGTCAAGTGCCTGCACGCGCCCACGGTCCAGGGCGACCCGGCGATCCGCGAGGTCCTGGTACGCGAGGCCCGCGCCGCCGCCCGCCTCAACCACCCCGGCGCCGTCACCGTGCACGACGTGGTGCGCGAGGGCGCCGACGTCTACATCGTCATGGAGTACGTGCAGGCCCCGACCCTCGCCGCGGTCGTCGACACCTACGGCCCGCTGTCCGCCGACCGCGTCGCCGTGATCGGCCGCCGCCTCGCCGCGGTCGTCGCGGCCGCCCACCGGCTCGGCATCGTGCACCGCGACATCAAGCCCGAGAACGTCATGCTGCTGCCCGGCGACCGGGTGAAGCTGGCCGACTTCGGCATCGCCCGCCGGCTCGACGACAGCCCGTGGACCGGCACCGTCGTCGGGACCCCCGCCTACATGGCCCCCGAGCAGATCCGCGGCCGCCCCGAACCGGCGTCCGACCTGTGGGCGCTCGGCGCGACGCTGCACCACGCGGTCGAGGGGACCGCGCCGTTCGCGGCGGACGGCATCGTCGCCATCGTCGCCGCGGTCATCACCGACCCCGTGCCGCCGGCACCGCACGCGGGGGAGGTGCTCGGCCCGGTCATCGAGGCACTGCTGGTGAAGGACCCGGCCGCCCGCATGGACGTCGACGGCGTGCTGCGTGCGCTCGGCGGCGTACGCTCCGAAGCGCCCCTCGCGCTGCCCGCCCCGCCGGACGTCGTGGTCGCGAGCGCCAGTACCGCACTGACCACGCCGATCCCGCAACTGCCGCCCCGGCACTCGACGCTCGAACTCCCGCCCGGCGTCGTGCCCGGACCGGCCGTCCCCGTGCCCGAGGCGAACGCCACGCGTACGGAGGCCGCGCGGTACGCCGGGACCGCGGCCCGGCACGAGGCCGTTGCCAAGTCCGCGCGCCACAGCGAGCCGCCTCGCCGCCGCGGCATGTTGGTCCTGGTCGGACTCGGCGCCCTGGCGGCGGTCGTCGTCTGGATCGTGTCGTGGGCCACGCTGGAGTTCCACACCGTGCCGCTGGGCAGCGAAGCCGCCGGCTTCGCCGCGCAGCCGTGGGAGTCCTGGGAGATGGGTGCGGCGTTCGGCACCGAACCGGAACCGTCGCGCGGGGGAGCGGACGTCGCGGACTCCGATATCCGGGTGCTCGACTGGATGTTCGTGGCGGAGGGCCTCCCCAAGGACAGCGGGTTGCTCGCCGTCATGCTCGCGGCGACCCATCTGCCCTTCCTCCTGGTGCTGATCGCGGCACGCCTGGCGTTCTCGGACCGGCACGCCGAGACCGCCGCCGCACTGCTCACGGGCGGTGCCGCCGTCTGGCTCGTCGACGGGGTGGCGGTCCGCGGCACCGCGGTCCCGACCGGCGGGGACGACATGCACCCGATCCTCGACTACGCGCCCTACCTGGCCGCGTGGGCGACCGGCATGCTCGCCGCGCTCCTGCTGCTGTACCGGGCGCGCCTGCGCCCCCGGCCGGCGTCCACCGTGGCGGCGCTCGCGTGCGCGCTGCTGGGCTCCGCGTCCGTCCTGGTCACCGCCCCCGAGGGGCCGGCGCGCATCATGGGCGTGGCGATGACCGGGGTCGTCCTGCTGGTCGGCGGGCTCGCCCGGCCGTACCGCGTGGCCGCCGGGATCCTGGGCGGCTGGGCGTTGGCGACGGCGTGCAAGTGGTCGGTGGCCGCGATCCTGGTGGCCTCCCGCCCCGGCGGACGCGACCACGACACGTGGACCGACCTGACCGCCCTCACCTCCGAGCAGATGGCACCCTGCCTCATCGCCGCGGGCGTCGCCGGTGCGTTCGCCATCGAACGGGCCCTGCGCACCTGACAGTCGACCGGCAGCAGACCCGGGGCCGCTGGGGCCGGATAGGGTGCCACGTCGGAACGACCGCCGAAGCATTGCCGGTTGTGCCGATCAAGCGCGACTCGGGGGCGGTGGCCAGGCATCAGCGGCAACACGGCAGGTCTCACCGCGACGGAGGAACGCGTCCGCGCGGCCTGGCGGGACGGACACGCCGCCGTCCTCGGTCCCGAACGCATCGCGTCCGCCGCGGCGTCCGGTGCGTCATGGGGAGCGGAGCGCACGGTACGCGGGAGCGCGCTGCGTACCCTGGTGGCCGAGGCGGCCGAGCACGGGTCGCCCTCCGCCGCACTGAGCTTGTGCGGCGCGCGTATCGTCGGCGTCGCGGACCTGGGCGCGCTCGACCTGCCGTTCGGCCTCGTGCTCGAAGGCGCCTACCTCGACTGACCGTTGCGCCTGAACGCGGCCCAGCTGGTGTCGTTGCGCTTGCTCGGCTGCCATATCGTCGTTGCGGGCGGGACCGCCGTCGATGCCACCCACGTCAGTACACGCGGCGATGTGGACCTGTCCGGTACCCACGTGGTGGGCGGCGAAGTCGACCTGTCCGGCGCGCAGATCGGCGGCCATCTCCGGTTGGACGCGGTCCACGTCGACAATCCCGACGGTCGGTGCACGGTCAACGCAGGGCAGACCTCGGTCGGCCAATACGTGCAATGTCGCGACGGTTTCCGCTCCGAGGGCCGGATGCGGCTCAGCGGCGCGCGCATTGTCGGCGACCTCAACTTCGACGGCGCGATACTGCGCAACACCGCCGGGCCGGCGTTGTACGCGGCTCTGGTGCAGGTCGGCGCCGACCTGTTCGTCACCGGCGGGACACGCATCGAGGGCTCCGTCGAACTGCCCGGCAGCCGGATAGCGGGCATCGCGTGGTTCGGCGGAGCCACCCTGTGCGGCGGCTCGACGTCCCGCAACGACGACGACGGTCCGGCGCTCGACATCGAGGGCGTGACGGTGGAGCAAGATCTCACCTTCACCGACGAGTTCGTGGCCATGGGGCCGATCCGGGCCGTCGGCGCCCAAGTGACGGGCACCTGCCGCTTCGCCGGCCGGGCACAAGCACTGGACCTGCGTGCGCTGCGCGCCGACACGCTGGTCCTGACGCCACGTCAGGCCGATGGCGGGCTCGTGGACCTGGGGCGCGCGACCGTGCGCGTGCTCCAGGACGAACGCGCGGCGTGGCCGCGGCAACTGCGGCTGCGCGACTTCCGGTACGAGACCATCGACGACCACGCGGCCGATGCCGACGTACGGGCGCGGCTGGAGTGGTTGGCCCGGGACCTGGACGGATACGCTCCGCAGCCCTACGAGCAACTCGTCCTCGCCTACCGGGCCGCGGGCCGTGTCGACGACGCGCGGACGGTGGCGATCGCGGCGCAGGTTCGCCGACGCGGCGTGCTCCGCCCGCACTCCCGGGCCTGGAGCCACGTCCAGCAGTGGACGTTCGGCTACGGCTATCGACCATGGCTGGCAGGCATATGGATCGTGGTGCTGCTGGCCGTCGGGGCGATCGTGTTCGCCTGGCAGCACCCGGCCCATTTGGTGCCGGCGAACCCGGACGAGGCGCGCCCGCCGTTCAACCCCGTGGTCTACGCCTTGGACTGGACCGTGCCCGTCATCGACTTCCGGCAGGGCAAGTACTGGGTGCCGAGCGGCTTTGCCCAGGTGTGGGCGTGGATCTCCATGGCCGCGGGCTGGATCCTGAGCACCGCCGTCGTCGCGGCACTCGCCGGACTGGTGAAGAAGGAGTAGCGGGCGCGCTCCCTCTCAGGGCAGCGGGCTCAGGACAGCGGGCTCAGGACGGCGGGCGAGGCGGTGAAGAGGCATAGCGGGCCGTTCTGTTGCGGCGCATGCGGGTGTGGTGTTCCGTGGTGCGGTCCCAGATGAGCGGATGCAGCGTGTCGGGGTCCGTGGGCGCCGACGGGTCTGCCGTGGCCTGCTCGCGCGCGAGTCGCGCCGCCGTCACGCGGTCGTGGTAGTTGTCGAACACCTGGACTTCCAGGCTGAAATCGGTGTGGATATGGTCGTACACCATGCCCTGACCGGACGACATCCCGGGCTGCGCCGGATCCAACGAGCCGATCTCCACCGCCCATTCGCGCAGCCACTCCGTGGTGCCGGGCAGTACGAGCAGTCCCGCGCGTACGCCGATGACCGGGCGGCGGTGCCGCTCGTCCCATCCGTGGAACTGCCGCGGCGGACGAGCCCGGAACCACGCCTCGGTGTCGGCAAGCGCCTCCGCATAGCCCGGTGTGCGCAAGCGGACCGCGCCCTCGGAAGGCGTCGACAGCGGTAGGCGGTGCCGGAGTTCGCGTGCCGCACGATCGCCGAAGGGCGCCGACTGCGCGGGTGCGATCACGATCGGCAGCGACGGCTCCGCGTCGAAGGGATTTGTGTCCAGGAATGGCCGGTCCACCACCAACACGGTGTTCTGCGCACGTTGGTGCGCCATGCCCCAAAGCAGGGACCCCAGAAGGAGCGCGCCCGCGCGGTGGGTGACGACGTGCCAGGTGCTGTGGAACTCGTTGACGGCGAAGCGTTCGGCGGTGCCCGGACGGAGGCCAAGAACCGTGTAGGGGCGGCCGTCGAGACGAATTGTCCGGCGGTGCAGCTTGAGTCCGTGGTGTGCGGTCATCCCGGTCAGTTTTCCACGTCCGTCCTGGTGAGGGTCCGTCATGTCCGTTGTGCGGCAAGGTTCCAGGTGCAGGCACCGAGTTGTCATCCGGTTTTCACCGACGTTTACGCGCAGGAGACGGCGCGGTGGCGCATGCATCACCCGAACGGCTGTATCGTCGGGCGGTCGAGATTTCTGCCGCACCGGTTCTCGAACGGTCCCGTCAGCACGCGCCCATTGGACGCGGAAGGGTCCCTCACGGGTGAAGCGCCATTCACTCGCATAGGGGTTGTTCCGCCGTTCGGGATACGCGGAGCGGATTTTCCGCCAAGATAGGGCGCCGTACGAGGGGGGCATCCGGCGCGCAGGGAACGCTCCGAACTCCGGTCCGGCGCGCGCCGATTCGCTCGGTTCACGGGGGACCGGCGTCCGCGGTCCGGACCAGGTATGGGAAGTGAGGCACAACGGCTTCATGAAGATCATGGGTGTACCCCTGGCCTGGGCCGTCGTCGGCCTGGTCGAATTCGTGCTCCTCGTGGCACTGGTGGCGTACCTGCTGCGGTCCAAGCGCGACACCGGAGTGGCCCTTGCCGGTGACGACGGTTGGGAGCGCGACCAGGAGCGCCGACGGCGCAAGGAGCTCTGGTACGGCATCGCGTCGTACACGCTGCTCTTCTGCTGTGCCGCCATCGCCGCCGCGCTGTCGTTCCGCGGCCTGATGGGCTTCGGCCGGGAGAACCTCGGTCTGACCGGCGGTTGGGAGTACCTGGTACCGCTCGGCCTCGACGGCGCGGCCATGTTCTGCTCGGTCCTCGCCGTGCGCGAGGCCAGCCACGGTGACGCGGCCCTCGGATCCCGCATCCTGGTCTGGACGTTCGCCGGTGCGTCGGCGTGGTTCAACTGGATCCACGCGCCGCGCGGCCTCGGCCACGCGGGCGCGCCGCAGTTCTTCGCGGGTATGTCGCTGTCCGCCGCGGTGCTGTTCGACCGCGCGCTGAAGCAGACGCGCCGTGCCGCCCTGCGCGAGCAGGGCCTCGTCCCGAGGCCGCTGCCGCAGATCCGCATCGTCCGCTGGCTCCGTGCGCCGCGGGAGACGTATGCGGCGTGGTCCCTCATGCTGCTGGAGGGCGTGCGTACGCTCGACGAGGCCGTCGAGGAGGTCCGCGACGACCGCCGCGCGAAGCAGGACACGCGGGAGCGCCGCCGTTTGCAGAGCAAGCGCGAGCGCGCCCAGCTGAAGGCGATCAGCCGCGGCGACGGCCGCAACTGGGGCCGTTCCGGCCCGCGTCAGGAAATCGCGGCGCTGCCGGGAGGTGGGGGCTCCGAAGCTGTTTCGGAGCCGGCCATAGCCGACAGCACATCCGGCCTCGCAGCCTCCTCCCTCGACGCCCCGCACTCCGCGGGCCGTCCTGCCCTTCCGTCGCCGACCGACGGAGCTGCCGCCGAACGCGACGTCATCGACCTCACCGCCGAAGACGACACGATGACCCTGCCGCGCCTCGACTCGCTCGAGCGCAAACTGAAGGACCTGGAACGCCAGTTCGGCTGACCGGACACGCACACCGAAGGCGCCCTCCACCCGATTCCCCGGGGCGGAGGGCGCCTTCGCGCATCCCGCATGCGCGGAGAACGGACCTGGGGACCACGCCAGCGGCCGGACACCGCGACAGGAGCCCGGCGACGACAGGGTGAGCTGAGCCGCCCCGACAACGTGATCAGCCAAGGCGCCTGACGCAGTTCGTCCACCCGCGCCGATCGGGCGAGCGGGGGGACGGCGACCGAGGCCCAGCAGTCGCGCGACCTGCGCCGGTTGGCCCGCAGGCGGGCAAGTGGTGAGGCGGCGGTCGGCGGGACCGACGCGCCTGCTGGACACCTGCGTTGGTAGCGGGGGGCCGAGCTGTCGATCGGCGCCTGCGGACCGCGCTCGCCACGCTCCCGTCGCCGAATTCGGGGACCCGCGTGTGCTCCGCGCGTTGGTGGCGGCCGCCGCATACGCAATCGAACGCAACCGCGGCAGTCGACTCGTAGACGGGTGCGGGTCGGACGTGATTCCGTCGTGCGGCAGCTCAGTTGTGGCTGATGACGCCGTGGGGAGCGTCCGGCGCTCGACCCAGGCAGGGCGCTTGTTACGGTCCGCGCTGACGCTTCGCGGTGCGGCAAGAGGCGAGGCGGCGGTGGCCAAGGGGGCCGGTGGGCGTACGGGGCTGGCGCGTTGGTGGCGGGGGCTTGTGTGCTGGGGTCAGCTCAGGGTGCCGTCGGGGCGGACTGCGTAGCGGCTTACTACGTCGGGTTCTGCGGGGATGGTGACGGTGCGCAGGATTGCGCCCGGTTCGACGGTCCACTTTGTGGCGGTTGCGCGCGGGTCGGTTTGTACGGCCTTCACGCCGAGCGGCACCGGGACTCCGCCGTCGAAGCGGAACAGTTCGACGAACTGGGTCACCGGACCGCCCGCGCCCGGCGTGCGGGTCAGGACGACCACTACGGCGGGTTCGCCGACGAACGTCGCCGGCACGGTCTCGGAGAGGTCGACGCGGTCCGCGCCCACTGTTGCCGACCCGTTGATCAGGGTCAGGGACGCCCCGCCCGCCGTCGGGTCCGCGTACGTGCGGTTCGCCCAGTCGGCGGCCGGTGCGGTGGCCGCGGGGGCCAGCGCGCCCACGGTCTCGGTCGGCAGCGGGTTGTTCGCGGGCCGCGGGGACCCGGAGTCGTCGTCGGAGCCCTGGAACGCCGCGATCGCGAGGGCGACGACGGCGGTGACGATCACGAACACGATGGCCTGGTGCACCAGGACGCGGCGGCGCCGCCGTTGGGCCGACGGCCGCGTACCGGACGTGGAGCCGCCTCGCGAGCGCGGGCCGGGGGAGGCGGTACCCCGGGGCGGCGACGGGCGTCCCTGGGTGCGGTTCCGGCCCGTGTCGGGGTCGACATCGGGGCCGCCGTTCGCGTGCGGACCCGGAGCGGGACGCGAACCCGCCGCGCCCGCGAGCGCCGCGGCGATGCCCGCGACGCCGGGGGCCTTGGACCCGGACCGTTGCCCCGCACCCGACTTCGGTCCCGGCCCGGCCTTGACGCCCTGGCCGCCGCCCGAGGCGGAGCCCTGCGCCGGGTAGCCGCCCGAACCGGGGCCCGGGCCGGAGGCCTTCACGCCGCCGGTGCGCACCGGGCCGGAGCGCGGTCCGGAGTCGCCGGCGGCGTCCGCCTGGCGGCGGGCCAGCACGGCCAGCCGGTCGCGCACCTCTTCGGCGCTGGGCCGCATGAGCGGATCCTTCGCGAGGCACGCCGAGATCAGCGGCATCGCGGGGCCGGGCACGCCCTCGAGGTCGGGCTCCTCGTGCACGACGCGGTACAGCAGCGCGTCGACCGGGCCCGATCCGAAGGGCGAACTCCCGCGCCCGGCATAGGCGAGGGTGACCCCCAGCGCGAACACGTCGGTGGCCGGGGTGACCGGTTGCCCGCGCACCTGTTCGGGTGCCAGGAAGCCGGGGGAGCCGACCGCCGTACCCGTGTGGGTGAGCGTCCCGGCGCCGTCGGCGTACGCGATGCCGAAGTCGATGATCTGCGGGCCGTCGGGCGACAGCAGGATGTTGGACGGCTTCACGTCGCGGTGCACGACGCCGGCCGCGTGCACCGACACCAGGCCGTCCGCGACCGCCGAGCCGACGCGCGCCAGTTCGACGCAGCCGAGCGGCCCGCGTTCACCCACACGGCGCTGCAACGACGGGCCGGGGACGTACGCGGTCGCCAGCCACGGCCGGGCCGCCTCCGGGTCCGCGTCCACCAGCGGGGCCGTGCGGTTGCCGCGTACGCGCGCCGCCGCGGCCACCTCGCGCGCGAACCGGGACCGGAACTCCGGGTTGTTCGCCAGCTCGGGCCGGATCAGCTTGAGCGCGACCTTCTTGCCGTGCCGGTCCGTGCCCAGGTACACGACGCCCATGCCGCCCGCGCCGAGCCTGCGCAGCAGCCGGTACGACCCGACGACGCGCGGGTCCTGCCGCCGCAGCCGCACCATCGTCATCGAGGGCGTTCTCCTAGTACCTGGTCGTTCTGGCCTGCGCGGCCGGTTCGAGGTCGACGGCCGCTCCGAGGGCCTCCCCGGAGGTGATCAGTCGTCTGTGACACACGTTAGAGGAAGGTCAAGGGTTCCAGCGGCATCTGCGGCCCGGCGCGCAAAACCGGGTGACATCGTACGGGGCCGCCCGCCACCCTGGACGCGGTCGCCCGCCCTGTGCGCACCCGGTGCGGAGGCCTTGGCCGGGCCACGTGTTGCGTCCGGTTCCGTCCCCTTCCCACCGGTTCTCCGCGGCGTCGCACGGGTGTTCGCCCGGCGGTCCCGCCGCTGCCCCGCCGGTCCCTCTCCGAGCGCCTTCCCAACTCCTCTCCGAATTCCTTCCCCGCACCTGCCTAAGGACCTTTTGTGCAGTCTTCCGTGACCGTGACACCCGCCGCGCTGCCCGAGGTGCTGCTCCATGTGGCCGTCGTGCGGCCGGTGTTCCTGTGGGGTGCGCCCGGCATCGGAAAGTCCTCGATGATCCGGCAGTTCGCCGAGGGGCTCGGCCTGGAGTGCGTGTCGCTGCTCGGTACGCAGCTCGCCTCGGAGGACCTGATCGGCGTACCCCAGATCGTCGACGGGCGCAGCCGCTTCTGCCCGCCCGAGCAGATCGCCCGCGACGAGCCCTACTGCCTCTTCCTCGACGAGCTCAACGCCGCGTCCCCGGACGTCCAGAAGGCCTTCTACAGCCTGATCCTGGACCGGCGCATCGGCACGTACGAACTGCCCGCCGGATCCGTCGTCGTCGGCGCCGGCAACCGGGCTACCGACAACGCGCTCGCGCGCCCCATGTCGTCCGCGCTCGCGAACCGGCTCGTCCACGTGCACCTGCGCGCGTCCGCCGCCGACTGGCTCACCTGGGCCGTGCACGCGGGCATCCACCCGTGGATCGTCGACTACCTGACCCAGCGTCCGGACCACTTGTGGAGCCCGCCGCCGAAGACCGAGGAGCCGTTCTCCACCCCGCGCAGCTGGCACATGCTGTCCGACACCCTGGCGTCGTACGGCGACGCCGTGTCGGGGCCGCGCGGCACGGAGATCGTGGCGCTGCTCGCGCACGGGACCCTGACGGCCACGCACGCCGCCGGGTTCCTCGCGTACCTCAAGACGGTGCGCAACGCCTACGGCCTGGACGCGATCCTCAAGGGCGACGCCCGCTGGCCCGCCGCCCCGGCCGACCGCGACCTGCTGTACTTCCTCGCCGAGACGTTCCGCGCCCGCATGGCCAAGGACCTGCCGGCCGACAAGCGGCACGCGTCGCCCTCCGTACGGCAGTTCGCGTTCCGGGCCAAGGCCCTGCTGGTCGAACTGGCCGAGATCTCGCTGGAGATAGCCCAACTGGTGATCGCCGACGACGAACACGGCAACTCCCGGCTGCCCGGCTGGTTCCTCGTCGACGCCGCCAAGGACATGCCGCGCCTGGTCGCGGCCCGCGCGGGGAAGTGACGGCGTGTCCAGGCCCGTTCAAGAGCGCGCGGCCCGCCGCCTCCGCACCCGCGGCGCCGGTTGGAAGCTGACCGAGGGCAACTGGGCGCTGAAGGGCCTCGCGCGCGCCGTGCAGGTGCGCGACGCCAAGGACGGGCCGCCGGTCGCCTGGGCGCGCATCGACTCGCGCGGCGGCATCGAGGTCAACACCTACCAGGACGGCCGACCCGAGGAATGGGCCTGGGTGTTCACCCATTTGCTGCTGCACCTCGGGCTGGGCCACCTCGCGCCGGACCGGCTGCGGGAGGCGGGCGCGGTGGTCGGCGGGCCGGTGCCCGAGGCGTACTCGGTCGCGTGCTGCGTCGCGGTCGAGCGCTTCGCGCAGGAGGCGGTACGCGTCGGCGTGCCGCTCGTGCACCGGCCCCCGCTGCCCAACGGCGACGAGGCGGTACTCGCCGAGCGCTGGGCGGAGACCGGCATTCCGCCGGGACTGCGCGGCCTCGGCGCGAACGGGGGACGGCCGTGCTTCGCCCGTCTCCCCGAGCCGCGCGGCTACGACCCCACCTGGGACCCCTGGGACTATGACTGGACCGGGCTCTTCGCGCGCAGTCTGGCGAATGCCGCGCAGGACGCCATGGCTCAGGCGAACTCGCAGGCCGGGGGAGTGCGGCGCAAGGCGTCGCAGGGTCCGTGGGACATCGCGCTGAACTGGTTCGTGTCGGCGTACCCGCTGCTCGGGGCGCTCGCCGCGGGGTTGACGATCGTCGACGATCCGGAGGTGGCGCGCGCCTGGGACATCTCCATTGCGGCGGTCAGCGCGAGTGCGGGGGAGATCTACGTCAACCCGTACGCCGACCTCACGCAGCAGGAGTGGCGGTTCGTGCTGGCCCACGAGATGCTGCACGCCGCGCTCGGCCACGACCGGCGCGTCGAGGGCCGCGACCCGGAACTGTTCAACATCGCCTGCGACTTCGTCATCAACGACTGGCTGGTCCAGATGGGTGTCGGGCACATGCCCGAAGGACTGCTCTACGACCCGCAGTTGAGCGGCCTGTCGGCGGAGGCGGTGTACGACACGCTCGCCACCGACCTGCGGCGCGCCCGCAAGTTGCGCACCGTCGGCGGTCGTACGCACGGCGGCAAGACCGGCGACGTACTGGGGGACTGGCTGTGCGACCCGCAGTCGGCCGACCGCCGCGGCACCCGGCACCGGGAGCGCAAGAACACCCCGCCGGCGCCGTGGGAGCGCGGTGCCGGGCCGCGCGACGCGGTCGACCTGGACGCGTTCTACCGGCGCGCGCTGTCGACCGGGCTGGCGTACCACGACACGTCGCGGGGACTGGTGCCCGCGGGCCTGGTCGAGGAGATCCGGGCGCTCGAACACCCTCCGCTGGCCTGGGACGCGAAGCTCGCCCGGTGGTTCGACGAGCATGTGCGCGCGCCCGAGTACCGCCGCTCGTACGCGCGTGCCTCGCGGCGGCAGGCGGCCACCCCGGACATCCCGCGTCCGGGCCGCTACCTGCCCGAGGAGGCCGTGGAGCAGTGCACGTTCGGCGTCGTGTTGGACACGTCGGGGTCGATGGACGGCGAGTTGCTGGGCAAGGCGCTGGGGGCGATCGCGTCGTACGCGAGTGCGCGCGATGTGCCTCGTGCCCGCGTCGTGTTCTGCGACGCGGCGGCCTATGACGCCGGGTACATGGAGGTGGCGGACATCGCGGGGAGCGTACGGGTGCGCGGGCGCGGCGGGACGGTGCTGCAACCGGGGGTCGACCTGTTGCAGCGCGCCGAGGACTTCCCCGCCGACGGGCCGATCCTGGTGATCACGGACGGCTACTGCGACCGGGTGGTCGTGCGGCGCGAACACGCGTTCCTGATCCCACGCGGCGCGCGGCTGCCGTTCACCCCGAGGGGGCCGGTGTTCCATGTCGTGTGACCGGTAGCCTTGCCGGTCGTCCGGGCATGGAGAGAAAGGGCGGGCTGGGCCCTATCTTTCGGATCTTGCCGGGCCCGCGGCGCCTGGCACGCACGCTCGCGGCGTTGCAGGGCCTCGCGAGTACGAGAGAGTACGAGCTTCGGCCCTGCGCCTTGCGATCGCACGCACGAAGGAGGGCCGTCTAGGCCCGGCGCGCCGCGGGCTGTCCGACAAGATCCGAAAGATAGGACCTATCCGCATATGGGTGTGACGGACCGTCAGCGAGTCGTCCGGCGACTGCAGGAGACGTTCGCGTGGCGTGACACGCCTGTCGGCGAGTTCGCGGACCTGTCGGGCTGGTGGCGCGACCCGGAGTTGCTGCGCATGCTCGGGCCCTCGCTCGCCGAGCTGCACGCGGAGGGCGGCGGCACGCCGGCCCCAGGCGCGCCCGGCCGGCCCACGGTCGTGGCGGGGATCGAGACGCGCGGCCTCGTGCTCGGGCCGCTCACCGCCCTGCACCTGGGTGTCGGTTTCGTGGAGGTCCGCAAGGAGTACGGCACCGCCGGCGAGGTCCGGCGCGACGGCGACGACGCGATGCTGCGCGCGCAGACGCCCCCCGACTACCAGGACGGCGGGCTGACGCTGATGGCGCCGCGCCGGCTGTTCGGTCCGCAGGACCGGGTGCTGCTGGTGGACGAGTGGATCGAGTCCGGAGCGCAGGCCAATGCCGTGCGGCGCATGGTCGCGGAGGCGGGTGCCGAGTGGGCGGGCGTCGCGGTGATCGTCGACGCCTGCGAGCCGCGCGTACGCGAACGCCTGGCGGTACGCGGCCTCGTGGCGGAGGCCGACCTGCCGGGTTGACCTGCCGGGCCGACCGCCGTCCGCCGGCGGACGCTCCGCCGCCGGAAGGGGCCGGTCGGCGTCGCGTCCGTGTGGCAACCGGCCGCCCCCGCGACGCCCGGTCCGGCGTTTCCGCCGTTGCCCTGTGCGGCTGCCCTATGCGGCGTGCTCGCGCTCGCGCAACAGCGCCGATCGTTCGGTCTCGCCCATTCCGGCCCAGACGCCGCGCCGCTCGGGCACGGTCAGCGCGTGGTCCAGGCACAGCCGCCGCACCGGGCAGCTGATGCACACCTTTTTCGCGACGCGCTCGCGCGCCCGGCGCTCGCCGGGCCGCTCCTGGTCGTCCCCGAAGAACAATGCCGCGTCCATGCCCCGGCAGGATGCGTCCTCCTGCCACCCGTACCGCGGCGGTGTCGGAATGGCGATCCTCGTGGTCCCCATCGCCCCGTTCTCCTTCTGCTCGACTGGCACTCCCCGACCGGATGTCCGACGGGCCTGTGCCGTACGGCCCCATGTCTCTATCCGACGCGCATCCCCTCGTATTGGTTTCCGTGCGGCAGCAGTTTTCGTGCGAGAGGATGAGGAGCCACCCGTCGCGTCATCCGATCTGACGATGCGTGTTCATGTCCGCACGCGGGGCAGGCGCCCGCCGGGAGTTCGTCGTATCAGTCGGATTTGAACATCTACAGCTCGGTCACAACCGGGGCCCGAACCCACCGCCGGGCTACCGCTCGCTGCGGCGTTGGGTAGCGTGGCGGCACGTACGGCCGGGGGACCCGGCGGTTGGCGGCGAAGCAGGAGGCGTAAGTGGGCAGGACAAGGCGACGGATTCCCTCGGCGGTGCCGGTGGCCCTTTCCGTCGTGGTCGCGCTCGCGCTCACCGGGTGCAGCGACGACGGCGGCAAGAAGGACACGTCGGAGAAGACGGCGCAGGAGTTCCTCGCCGCCTGGCAGGCGAACGACATCCCGAAGGCCGCCGCGCTCACGGACAACCCGGCCAAGGCGACCGCCGCGCTCACGGACGCGCGCAAGCAGTTGCAGTTGCGGCAGGGCGAGTACACGGCGGAGGGCTACACCAAGGGCAAGGACGACACCCCGGGCAGCCTCGCGTTCAGCGCGAAGCTCACCGTCGCGGGTGTGCCGGAGCCCCTCACGATCAAGTCGGCCGTCCCCGTGCTGAACAAGGACGGCAAGTCGGTCGTGCTGTGGGGGCCCAAGATCCTGCACCCGCAGTTCGAGGAAGGCTGGAAGTTCTCGAACGTCCGCAAGACCCCGGACCGCGCGTCGATCCTCGACCGCAACGGCGGCAACCTCGCGGGCGCGATGCCGGCGGTGTCGATCTCGCTGTGGCCGTCCAAGATGGGCGCGAACGCCGACGCCATCTACGCGGCGCTCGCCGACCCGGTCTTCGACAAGGACGTCCCCAAGCTCAAGGAGCAGGTCGCCAAGTCCAACCCGGACAACGCGGTCTTCGTCGTCAACCTGAGCAAGGACAAGTTCGACCGCATCGCGAAGCCGAAGCTGGAGCGGTTCGGCCCGGCCATCGTGATCAAGGACATCACGCTGCAGACGTCCACCGTGGCCAAGCAGATCGTGGGCCAGGTCGGCGAGGCCACCGACGAGATCCTGCAGAAGCCGGGCTACGAGAACGCCGGCGCCGGCGACCAGGTCGGCACCAGCGGCCTCCAGGCCCGCTACCAGGCCCAGCTGGGCGGGACGCCGACCACCAAGGTGACCATCAAGAACGGCAGCGGCGCCGACGTCGCGACCCTCTTCGAGAAGGGGGGCACGCCGGGCACGCCGGTCAAGACCACGATCGACCAGAAGATGCAGACCGAGGCCGAGAAGGTCATGGCCGCATCGGACAAGAACGCCTCGATCGTGGCGATCGACACCAAGACCGGCGGCATCCTGGCCGCGGCCAACAACCCGGCGAACGGCGCGAACAACGCCTTCAACGGCCACTACGCGCCCGGCTCGACGTTCAAGACCGTCACCGCCGCCGCGCTGCTCCAGGCGGGCCTCAAGCCGACCGACAAGGCGCCGTGCGAGAACACGCTGGTGGTCAACGGCCAGACGTTCAAGAACTACGACGACCTGAAGCCGATCCCGGACGCCACGTTCGGCGCCGACTTCATGCAGTCCTGCAACACCGGCTTCATCGCCCAGTCGGACCGCCTCCAGGACGACACCCTCACCAAGGTCGCCAGTGACGTGTTCGGCGTCGGCCAGCAGTGGGACGTCGGCACCACCACCTTCGACGGTTCGGTGCCCCCGGCCACCAGTAAGAACGAGAAGGCCGCGTCGATGATCGGCCAGGGCAAGGTGCAGGCCAGCCCGCTGGTCATGGCCTCGGTCGCGGCGACCGTCGAGTCGGGGACCTTCAACCAGCCGGTGATCGTCACCGACCCGGCCCCGCCGGGCCGTGCCGCGTCCAAGCCGGTCGACCCGGCCCTCGCGGGCCAGCTGCGCGCGCTGATGCAGAGCGTGGTCCAGGGCGGCACCGCGGAGTCGCTGAAGGGCACCGCGGACGGCGCCAAGACCGGCACCGCCGAGTTCAGCGAGGGCGGCGCGGTGCTCACCAACGGCTGGATGATCGCCTTCAAGGGCGACATCGCGGTCGCCGTGATCGTCGAGAAGGGCGAGTCGGGCGGCAAGGCGGCCGGACCGATCGTCAAGGCGTTCCTGAGCGCGGTCTGATCCCGCGACTCGACCGTCAGGTCGTCCGAAGGCCGACCTGACGCTACGTCAACAACTTTGCGGCCCCGGCGCATCGAGACCACTCTCGGCGCCGGGGCCGCAGGGTTTTCCGCCGCGTCGTCGCGCGGGCCGCCGTTCAGTGCTCGGTGCGGTACGCCCGGTGGGTCCGTGCCGCGGCGGCCTGTTCCAACGCCGTACGCAGGAACGAGGCAGCGTCCGCACTCTCGTTCGGGTCGTGCGACAGCAGCGGGCCGAGCATCTCGTTGACCGCGACCACCGGCGGCCCGACGCCCGCGAGTTCGGCCAACGTCTGGGCGGACACCGCGAGATCGGGCCCCTCGCCGCGCCGGGCCAGGCGGTAGCGGCGGAACAGGCCGGTGCGGTCCGGCAGGTAGGCGCCGTTCAGCTCGCGCGCGAGGCGTACCGCGGTCTCGGACGGCATCTCGGAGGGCCACTCGCGGAGTTCGACGGTACGCGGGTGCCCCGACCCGTTCACGGCCGCGACCTCGGACACCGCCACCGCGCTGTCCAGCAGCCGGTCCACCAGCAGCGGTCCGAGCCGTTCCGGCGGCAACGACGTGGCGTGGATGGGCGGATGACGCTGCATCAGCTCGAACCACCGGGAGCCCACCACGCGCAGGATCCCGTGGTAGGTCGGCCGCCACGGCTCGTCCGCGGGCCCCGGATCCGCGGCCGGATCGGAGGCCGGATCGGAGGCCGGATTCGCGCCCGGATCGAGGGCGAGATCGGCGGCCAGGTCGGCGGCCAGATCGGCGGTGTCCACCACCGCAAGATGCCCGTTGGCGACCGCCGCCACCTCCGTGGCCGGCCCCGCGCCCGCGTCGTCGCCGTCCGCCCGCGCCCCGCCGCGCCGCCGCCACCGGGCGAGCAGGCGCAACGCGACGACCCGGTCGCCGGTCTCCGGCGAGCGCATCAGGTGCTGCAACTCGATCGCGACATCGCGGTCGCCCGTGTCCACGAGCGCCTCCAACGCGGCGGGCCGCCGCGGCCCGGGCGTCGCCGCGAACGCGCGCACCCACATCACCACGGCGGGGTTGTCGCTGCCCGCGGCGGTCCGCACCAGATCGGGGAAGAGGTCCGCTTCCGCCACCGACAACGCGTCCATCAGCGTCACCGAGAGCCGGGGCCGCAACTGCTCCGGCAGCGCGACGCACACCAGGATCGCGAGCAGATCCGCCCGTGTCGCGGGATCCGGGTGCGAGACGGCGAGATCCAGCAGACGCTCGGCGGCGTCCGGTGCGAGCAGTTCGCACGCCTCCATCACACTGACACCCTCCCGGCACCACCAGCGCCCGGCCGCGCCCCGTCCCGCAGCCGAACCATCGCTTCCCATGGTGGTACCCGCTCCCCCCGCGTCGCCATACCCCTTGTCCCCCAACCACCCCGCCGTCGCCGCACATCCGCGGGTGTGGGGGAGGTCACCTCGGCGGGGGCTCAAGGGGCGGGGCCCAGGTGTCGATGAGTGTCGATAAGTCTCCGGGGCCGGAACGAGCCCCCAACGATCGGAGTGGCGCATGTCGAACAACGTGACCTTGGTGGCCCGCGTCCCCGTGCTGCGGTCCACGGACGCCGAACGCCCCGTCGAGCTGCGCTTCGGGCCGCACACGGACGCCGAGGGCCGGCCGACCGAGGACTGGACGATCGAGCGTCTGACGCTCGCTCAGGCGGCCCACCTGGTCGAGGACCTGGCGGTCATGCTCGGGCTCCCGGTGGGCGGCCCGCCGGACCTGCGCGTCGTGTCGTAGTACGCCCTCGCGCGGCTTGCGCCACACGGGTGGTTGGCATGACCGGGCCGCGACGGTGCCCCGGCACGGCGGCGTCCGCGTTCCACAATGTGCCCCGTGACCAGCACCAAGACCGGGGCCGGCGCCGGTACGGCACGTCGTGTCGGGCACGCCCCCTCCTCCGCAACCGCGCACGCCGCGACCACCGTGCGACCCGCACGGAGCGACAACCCCGCGTCCTCCGAGGCGCGGGTTCCCGCCCCGGCGTCGGAGCCGACCGACGAGGCGCTCGCCGGCTCCGGCCTCCCGGCCGACCTGCGCAGCACCCCCGACCTGGCACGTCCGCACCGCCGCATGCGCCCCCCGCGCGTGCGGCTGCGGCTGCCGGACGGCCAGCACCTCGACGTCACGCTGGTGAGCTGGCACCAGTACAGCGACGGCACCTGGCGGGCCCGCGTCAGCTGGCCGGTATGGGGCGCCGTCGCCCACGCCGGCGAGGTGCAGACCCGGACCTGCGCGCAGGAGGCGTACGTCCCGGCCCGTATGCTCACCCCGCTGCCCGACGAGGACTACCGGGCAGTACGGCGGCACCGGCCTCGGATCAGCTTTCCGCGGCAGGCCTGAACCCGCACCGCCCGGCCCGGCGGGGACCGCAAAACGGTCCGTCCCAGGCCACTCGGCGTTCATGTGGGTGAAATCCTGTTGCCCCCTGATCCGGGGACCCGGATGCTGGCGGCATGTTCGATCCAGCCAGGAACAAGTCATGACCAGTCGGGCACGTGCCGCGATCGAGGCGGCCGCAGCCGCCGGCCCCGCGGGTGCCCCGGCGGTCCCTCCGCCGCCGAGCGACCTGCTCGCGCTGCTGCGCAGCGGCCACGGGGAGGGCGCCCGCCGGGCGCTCGCCGCCGTCGGCGACGCCGCGCGCGCCGAGGTCGTCGCCGCACTGGACTCCTGCGTTCTGCGAGATCCGCGCGCCGTGCCGGCGACGGAGTCCCGCTCCCTCTACTACGCACGCCTGTACGCCCGGCTCGACGCCCCGCTCGACACCCTCGCCGCGCACCTCCTGTGCGACGAGGACTGGACCGACGAGGACGCCGAGCGCACCGCGCTCCCGCTGGCCGTGCTGGGCGACCTCGCCCGGGCCGGCCGCGACGACGCCGTCGCCCTGCTGCGCCGCTACGCGGCGGAGGGCCGCGACTGGACCATCGCCGTCGAGCAGCTGACCCGCGCCACGGACCCGATGGCTCTGCACGGCATGCTCGTCCTCGCCCTGGAACGGGGCGACGACGAGGAGTTGTACGACTGCGTACGACGCGGCTCCGGCATGCGCCCCTGGCGCGTGTGGGGCTTCCAGGACCCGCGCATGCGGTCCGTCGTCGAGAAGGTCGACCTGGACTGGTGGCGCTGGGAGTTGTCGCGCGGCAAGCCCGCCGACCCCGGCGCCCGGCCGACCGTCGACCAGGTGTTGTCCGAGGCTGCCGCCAGCCCGCGCCGCAGCTTCGTGTGCGGCAGACGCCTCGCCTCCGTGGCGACCGCCGAGCACCGCGGCCTGATCCTCGCGACCGCGTGGTCGGGCGCCGCCGGTGCGCGCATAGCGGCATTGCGCTACCTAGGCGATGTCGGCGACCCCGCGCTGCTCGACCTCGCCGAGACCGCGCTCACCGACGACTCGCCGGTCCCGGTGCGGCAGGCGGCCGTCCAGGCGGTCGGCGGGCTGCGTACCGGCGAGGCCGTGGTCCGGGCCAGAGGCTGGCTCGGCGCCGACGGGGCGCTGGGGGAGGTGGCCGTGCGGATACTGGCCGGAGCGGGCGAACAGGCCGACGGACCGGCCCTCATCGCCGCACTGCGCCGCTGTCGACCCGACCGCGACCGCCACCAGCTGCTCGATCTCGTCGACGGCGTGGGCAGACTCGGCCTCGCCGACGCGCTCGACCCGGTGCGCGACGTCTACCGCGTCAGCCCCTGCGCCGGACTCCGCTCCCGGGCGGTGGACACCCTCGCCCGCATAGAGCCCGACTTCACCGCCACCACGGCCGTCGACTGCCTGTGGGACTGCGAGGCCGAGACCCGGCTCGTCGCCGTCGACTGGGCCGACATGCGGGTGGACGGCGTCCCGGACCAGTTGCGAGCACTCGCCCGCGACCCCGCCGAGGACGACGGCGTACGCGAGGCCGCCCGCCGAAGACTGGCCGCCGTGTGACCGCGACGACCGCGCGACGGCGACGCGACGACCGGGCGACGACGGCGCGATGACGACGCGACGACCCTGCGATGACCCCGCGATGACACCCGGATGACGCCGCCGTGACCACACGCCCCGGGCGGGCGCATCCGATCGGGTAGCGTTGCCCGGCGAAGGCCCCTCGCCCGGCCGCGTCCGACCGGAGCAATCGGCTCCGCACGACACGGGCGAGGCACGGCCGGGACTGTCGCCCCGACGCTCTACTCTTGTCGACCGTGACCGTTTCCGCCCAGGCTGCCCCTCTTGGCACCCCGCACACCGCCCCGCACATTCCCGGGGCCGTGCCGTACCGCTCCGGGGTCACCGAGGACGGGCTCGCGCGCCGCCTGAAGGCGCTGGCCTGCACCGCGCCGCTGCACGACCTGGAGGCGCGCAAGGTCAACCTCGCGGGCGAGTACTCGGTGTACGCGATGGCCGAGATCGGCCTCACCGCCATCGACCTGGTCACCGTGACCATGGACTTCGACACCGGCGCCGACCACGAGGAGGTCGTCGCCCGGCTCCGCCCGCGCGTCGCCGCCCAGGCCCCCGAGCGCGGCGCGGCCGAGCACGAGCGGGTCGCCCGCTGGGTGCTGGAGAACCTCATCAACGTCGGTAGCGTCGACCGGGGCTTCCGGGCCGTCTACGGGACGCTGACGCAGGGCGGCGGATACGTCCGCCGCGACTACGACTTCAAGCTCCTCGAGGAAGTCCCCGGCCCCGACGGCGACATCTTCCTGCGCGCCACAGACGAGGCGGTCAACGTCCTCGTCGGGGCGCTCGACACCGACGTCACGAGCGCGCAGATCGCCGCCGAGGTCAAGCTCGAACACCTGATCCGCCGCGGCCGCCTCGCCGAGGCGCGCTTCGCCGCCGAACAGGCCCGCTACCGCACGGTGCAGTACGCCGAGACGCTGCGCCGCGCCCTGGAGGCCACCCGCCGCAACGTCCGCGCCGTCGACTGGCTCAAGGCCGTGCCGGACCTCATAGACGAGGCGCTGGACCACGTCGCCGAGCGCTACCGGCACGAGAACGCGATCCTCACCAACATCCGGCGGGCCCGCGACGAGGCCGAGGAGCCCGAGCACAAGCGCAGCGCCGCCGAGTTGGTCGACATCGTGCAGGACTGCATCCGCCGCCACACGCAGTTGCAGACCCGCCTGATGGAGGCCGGGCCGCTGTTCCGCGCGGAACAGGACCGGCAGGCGTTCGCCGCCCGCCCGCAGCGCCAGGGCCTCGACCTGTACGGGCAACTCCTGCGCCCGGTCCTCGAACTGGGCGTCGCCGACGCGCGCTCGGTCACCGACCGGTTCTTCGCGTCCGGGACCGGGCTGCGCACCCCGGTCGCGGTACGCCTGCACGACCTGACCGAACTGCTGCTCACGCCCCCGGTGGAGCGCGAGCACCTCGGGGCCGAGCTGCCCGAGCCGGACCTCGTCGCGACGCCGGACGACAGCCGCTTCAGCGAGGCCCAGCACGACGCGGCGGCGGTCCTGCTCGACCTGCCGCCGGACGCGCCGCGCAGACTGTCCGGGCTGCTCGCGGAGGCGCGCGCGGGTGATCCCGATCTGCCCTACCTGGTCGCGCTGCTCGCCTTCCACGCGGCGTCGCCGCCGGTCGGCACCGCGCTGCGGCAGGGCGACCGGTCGCTCCTCGTCGCGGTCGACGACGGCGTGTTGCTGGACGACCCGGAGGTGGGCGGGGCGGACCTCATCGTCGGGACCGCGCTCCTGACCGCGGAACCGGATCCGGGACCGGGACCGGGGAGCGGTCCTGGACCAGGGGCAGGGCGGGAGCAACGCGGCGACGGCGTCCCGGAGATGGACATGGATGTGGGCGTGGACGTGAGCATGGACGTGATGAGCCTGATGGACGTACCGCCGGACCGGCAGGGGGGCACCGCATGACCGAGCCGACCGCCTTCCCCGTCCAGGACCGCCACTTCGCCGCGGCCGGCACCGCGGGGCACGCCGGTGCCCCGCACGCGGGCGCGTCCCAGCCTGCCCCGATCACCCCGGGCGACGTGAGCGACGCGGCCCGCCTGGTCGCGTTCGGCCTCCAGCCGAAGCTGCTGCCCGCGCGCGACGCCGAGTACGCCGAACTGGTCCGCCGCCACCGCGAGGACCCGCGCTTCGCGTCGCTGTGCGCCGCCGTGGCATCGGGCCTGGGACTCGTCGTGCTGGAGGTGTCGCCGCGCGCCGGAATGGCCGTGACCGCGGCCGAGGACTCGGTCTTCGCGGTGCGGATGAGCGACTACGCGCGCCGCGCGTCGTCCGAGTCCACCGACCGCTTCCTGCACGGGCTGGCGCATCTGGCCATAGCGGCTCTGGCGTTCCCGCGGCCGGACGACCTGGCGGAGGACTCGTACATCGGCCGCCTCAGCGTGCACGGCGTCGACACGTTCGTCCGGCAGGCGTGCCGCCGCCTGGAGGAGCGCGCGGAGCAGGCGGGGCAGAACAACGACCCGGCGGTGGACTCGCCCGGCCTGGAGGCGGCGTGGCGCGTGTACGCGCGGCGCAGCGCGACCGGTGCCACCAAGGACGCGCGCAGGCTCTCGGCGTCGACGATCGGGATCGTCGGCAAAGCGGTCGCGTTCCTGGTCGACTCGGGGTTCCTGCAACGCGTGTCCGACGAGGCGGGCGGGACGTACCGCACCACCGCGCGCTACCAGCTCCAGGTGCGCGACATGGCCGGCACCGCCGCGATGAGCGAGCTGCTCGAACTTGGCGTCGTCCCGGTGTCGGACGGCGGCGCGACACTGGTTCCACCGACCGACGACGCGGGGGAGTTGGTCCCGGGGGCAGGGCTGCCGTTCCACGGCGTCTGATCCACCGCGATCGACCACCGCGTTCGAACCACTGTGTTCGATCCACAGCGACAGACCCACCGCATCCGATCCACCGCCGTCCGAGCGGCGCGTACGCCCGCCGAGCCGAGAGAAGAACGCCACCGATGTACGAGCTGTCCCGCGTCCGCCTGTTCTCCATCGGGCCCGCGGGTGCGCGCTACGCCGACACCGTGCTCGACCTGCGCGGCGTCGGTGAGCCGGTGCCCGACCCGGCGCCCCGGCAGGCCCAGCTCTTCGAGGGCGAGCCGGTCGGCCCGCCGCGCCGCCCCGCGCCCGCCGGCGTGCTGTTCCTGGAGAACGGCGGCGGCAAGTCAGTGCTGCTCAAGCTGATCTTCTCGGTCATGCTGCCGGGCCACCGCAACACGCTGGGCGGCGCCAGCTCCGGTGTACTGCGCAAGTTCCTGCTCGCCGACGACTGCGGGCACGTGGCACTGGAGTGGCAGCACACGCTGACCGGCGAACTGGTCGTGGTCGGCAAGGTGAGCGAGTGGCGCGGGCGCCAGGTGTCGTCCGACCCGCGCAAGTTCGCCGAGGCGTGGTACTCGTTCCGGCCCGGCCCCGGCCTCACTCTTGACGACCTGCCGGTCGTGTCCGGCGGCCGGCGCCGCACGATGCGCGGCTTCCGCGACTCCTTCGCCGAGACCGCCAAGCTCTTCCCGGACGTCGACATCGTCTGGGAGGAGATCCACGAACGCTGGAACGACCACCTCAACCACCTCGGCCTCGACCCCGAGCTGTTTCGCTACCAGCGCGAGATGAACGCCGACGAAGGCGAGGCGGCAGGCCTGTTCGCGGTCAAGAACGACGCGGACTTCGTCGACCTGCTGCTGCGCGCGGTCACCGACACCGCCGACACCGACGGACTCGCCGACCTCGTCGACGGGTTCGCCGCGAAGCTCTCGCAACGTGCCGAACTCATGGCCGAGCGCGACTTCGTGGCGGGTGCGGCGGGGCTGCTGCACGCCCTCGCCGAGGCGTCCGACCAGCGGGCCCGGGTCCGCGCCGGGCACCACGCGGCCGAGGAGGACGCCCGTGCGCTCGGCCGCCAACTCGCGCTGCGCGCCGACCGCGAGCGCAGCCGGGCCGCCGACCTGTCCGAACAGGTCGCCGCGGCGGCCGAGTCCGTCGACGCCGCGCAGCGCTCCCACGCCCACACCGCGCTGATCACCGCCGAGATCACCCACCGGCACGCCACCATGCGGCTCGCCGCCGCGGAGGCGGACGGGGCGTCCCTGAAGCGGGAGTTGACCGAGGCGCGCGGCATGCACGCGGCGTGGCTGGGCACCGAGGCCGTGCTGCGGCAGCGCTCCGCCGTCGACCGCGCGGAACGCGTCGCCGTCGCGATCCAGGCCGCCGAACGCGACGCGGCACCGGCCCTGGCCGCCCGCCAGGCCGCCGCCGGGGCGCTGGTCCGCGCCCTCACCGCCGCCGCGGCCGTCGCCGAGGAACGCGCGGACCAGGAGGAGCAGCGCGCCGCCGAACTCCAGGAGCGCGGCGAGACCGCCCAGCGGGCCGCCACCGTGGCCGCGACCGAGTCGCAGCGCACCCGCAGCGAGGCGGTGCACCTGCGCGCCCGCCTCGGCGAGGTCGGCAGCGAACTCGGCCAGGCGGTCGAGGCGGGCTGGATCGCAGAGGAGGACGACCCCGCCGAAGCGGCCGAACGCGCCGCCGCGGAGGAGAAGGCCGCCGCGACCGCGTGGGGCGAGGCCCGCGCCGCCGTCGAGCAGGCGGCGGCGACGGTACGCGACGCCGAAGCCGAACGCGGCCGCGCCCAACTCGCCGCGGCCCGTGCGGCGGACAAGCTGGCCGCGGCCGAGCACGACCTCCAGGGCGTACGGACCTCGGCGGGAGAACTCCTCGACGAGCCGCGCGTCGCCGAACTCCTGGGCCTGGAAGGTCGATACGGCCGCGCCTCGGGAGCCAGGCACGGCTCCGACGGCTCCGACGGCTCCGACGGACCCGGCGGCCCCGCCGCCGTACTCGACCGGGCCGCGGACATCCTGGGCGGCCAACTCGCCGACGCGGTCGCGGACGGCGAGCGCGCGCTCTTCCAACTGCGCACCGACGCCGCCGAGGACAGCCGCATCCTCGCCGCGCTCGGCGACGGCGGCCTGCTGCCGCCGAGCCCCGACGTCCTGGCCGCCGTCGAGCACTTGGGCGAGCACGGCATCCCCGCGCTGCCCGGCTGGCGCTACCTCGCGCAGTCCGTGGCACCCGGGCGCCACGCCTCGGTCCTGGCCGCCCACCCCGACCTGGTGGACGGCGTCGTCGTCACCGCACCGCACGAAATGGCGCGCGCACGCGAGGTGTTGGCGGAAGCCGCGCTGCTGCCGCGCTCGGCCGTCGCGGTCGGCACGCCGGAGGCGCTGCTCGCCGCCCGCGCCGAAACGCCCGCCGCCGAAGCGGTGTTCCTCGTCCCGCCGAACCCGGCCATGCACGACGAGCGCGCCGCCGACACCGAGCGCACCGCGCTGCGCCGCCGGGCGACCGACCGCGACGACGCCATTCGGGAGCGGGCCGCCCGCCTCGACGGCGACCGTACGCTCGCCGGCCGCCTCGCCGCGTGGCGTGCCTCGTGCCCGGTCGGCCGCGTCGGCGAACTCGCCACGGCCGTCGAGGCAGCCACCGAGGCACTGGCCGCCGCCCGCGCCGCGGGCTCCGCCGCGGAAGCGACCGCCGCGGCGGCCGAGACCGTGCGTACCCGCGCCGTGGACCAGCGCGACCGCCGCATGGACGCCGCGCAGCTCGCCCGGCGCCGCGCCGACACCCTTGCCGGGCTCGCCTTCCGCCTCCGCGAACGGGCGGGCTGGACCCGCCGCATCCGCGAACTCGACCAGGAGACCGGCGAACACGAGCGCGCCGCCGAGGCCAATCTGCTGCTCGCCCGCGCGGCCGACCAGGACCGCCGCCAGGCACAGCGGGCCGCCGACGACGCGCGGCGCACCACCCGCGCGCTCCTCGAGGAACGCGCCGAGATCAGCGGCGCGCCGGAGGGCGACGACCCGGCCGCGTCGTCGGAGCCGCCGGCGGCGCTGCCTTCGCTGCGCGAGGCGTACCGGACCGCGTCGGTGCTCTACGACAAGGTCGGCGTCGGTGCCGACCTGCGTGCCGAGCAGGCCCGGGCGGAGAGCGAACAGGCGGCTGCGCAGGCCGCGTTGGACCGGCTGTCCGCGCGGGTGCGCAAGCACGCCGCCGAACTCCTCGAGGGCCCCGACGGCGCCGACGGCCCCTCGCGGCTCGCCGCCGCCGCGCGCGCCGAGGAGCAGGTACGCACCCTCGAAGGCCGGGCCGACGCCGCCAACGAACTCCTCGGCCGCCTGCGCGGCGAGGTCGAGCGGCACGCACCCGGCGACGGGCGCGACGCGCACGTCGAACTCCCCGGTGACCGCGTGCCGCGCGATCCGGCGCACGCCCAGGAGCTGTTGCGCGAGGCCGCGGCGGAACACGCGGCGTGCGGCGAGGCGGTGGAGTCCGCCCGGGACGCCCACACACGGCTGGTCCGCGCCCTCTCCGACGCGGAGTCCGGCGCCTCCGTGTTCGCCGAGATCTCCGTCTCTCTGACCGACACGCTTCCGGCGGCCGAGCAGTCCGCGGACGACGAACAGGCTGTTCCCTTCGAGGGATCCGCGACGGAAGCGCGCGAGGCGGCGACGGCGTTCCGGCGTGCGCTGCGTACCGCGGCCGGCGAACTGTCGGCCGCCGAAGGGCAGGTGCGCGAGCGCGCCGAGGCGGTCGTCCGGCACGCCGGCGCCACCCGCTTCGAGCAGGTGCGCATGCCCGCGCGTCAGCAGATCCGCGAACTCCCGCTGTCCGCGCTGCCGGAGCACGCGCTCGCGTGGGCCGCCGCGTTCGAGCCGCGCCTGCGCGTACTGACCGACGAGCTCGCCCAGATCGAACGCAACCGCGGCAGCATCGTCGACCGCCTGCGCGGCATGGTCGACGCGGCGCTGACGACGCTCCGTGCCGCGCAGCGCCTTTCGCGGCTGCCCGAGGAACTGGGGGAGTGGTCGGGCCAGGAGTTCCTGCGCATCCGCTTCGACGACCCCGATGCGGCACACCTGTCCGAGCGGCTCGGCGAGGTCGTGGACGAGGCCACCCGGACCGCGCGCCGCGGCCCCAATGCCGCGCCGGTACGCCGCGACGGCATGACGCTGCTGCTGCGGGGCGTGCACGCGGGTCTCGAACCGCGGGGCGTGCAGGTCGAGATCCTGAAGCCCGACTCCGTGCTACGCGCCGAGCGCGTACCGGTCGGGCAGATGGGCGACGTCTTCTCCGGCGGTCAGCTCCTGACCGCGGCCATCGCGCTCTACTGCACGATGGCCGCCCTGCGCAGCAACGACCGGGGCCGCTCGCGCCACCGCCACGCGGGAACGCTCTTCCTGGACAACCCGATCGGCCGTGCGAACGCCTCGTACCTGCTGGAGCTGCAACGCGCGGTCGCCGACGCGCTGGGCGTGCAACTCATCTACACGACCGGCCTGTTCGACACCACGGCGCTCGCCGAGTTCCCGCTGGTCGTACGCCTGCGCAACGACGCCGACCTGCGCGCCGGCCTCAAGTACATCTCGGTGGAGGAGCACCTACGGCCCGGACTCCCGCAGCCCGACCCGGAGATCCCCGAGGGCCTGGGCCAGATCCACGCCACCCGGGTCTTCCGCAAGCCGGCCGACGTCCCGACGGACAACGGGGGTGCCGAGAGCGTCCCCGCGCAGCCGCACCCCAAGGACGCGCCGGGAGTCAGCGTCCCCTGAGCGGGCGTGGGGTGCGACGAGCGACGTCACAATCCGGCACCGAATGACCGGGTCCCGCCCACCCGTCCGGTCGGCGGTCGCCAGGATTTCCCACTATGGGGCGTGCGGGGACGGGGCGTACGGGCACGGGACGGGCGGCGGCCGTCTACGGCGCCTTGCAGCTTGCCGCGGTGGCACTGGCTCTGTGGCTGAGCTGGCGGTTCGAGGTGGCTTCGATGGCGACGACGGCGATCGCCCTGGCGCCCACCATGCCCGCCGCCTTCCTGGCCTGGCTCGCCTAGCGCGACGATCGGCGCGAAGCCGCCGACCCCGCCGCGAAGGCCGCGCTGCTGGCCTCCGCAGTGAAGGCCACCGAGGCACGCCAGCGGGCCCAGTTGATCGGTGAGGGTGCGCACCGCATCGACCTCACGTTCCGGTATCGCGTCGAACCGGCGAACAACGCGGCGGGCGCCGCCACCTCGGGCCACCTGACCCACATCACCGACTACTACCGGAGCCTGCGCCCGGCCCGTCTGGTCATCACCGGGGAACCCGGCGCCGGGAAGACCCTGTTGGCGCTCGAACTGATCCTCGGCCTGCTGACCGACCCCGACCGTGCGGATTCCGACCCGGTGCCCGTGCGGTTCTCGATGGCGGAGTGGGACACCGAACAGCCGCTGGACCGCTGGCTGGCGGACCGGGTCCACGAGCAGTTCCGGAGCCGGGGCGTCACCGCGTCCGATGCCGCGGCGCTGGTCGAGCAGCACCGGATTCTCCCGGTCCTCGACGGCCTGGACGAGATGGACTCCGACACCACCGCGCTCGCGAACCGCCGTGCCGTGCAGGCCCTGCGGCAGCTCAACGCCTACCAGGACGCAGAGGGCAGCGCCCCGGTCGTGCTGACCTGCCGAACCGGGCAGTACGCCGAACTGGCCGCGAAGAACTTACGGGTACGCGAGGCCGCCCACGTCGGGGTCGACCCGGTCACGCCCGCGCAGGCCGAGGCGTACCTGGTGGCCCGCAGCGCGGACCCCGCCCGATGGCGCTCGCTCACGACCGCCCTGCACGCCGATCCGGGCGGAGCGGTGGCGCCGCTGGGCCTCAGCACCCCGTGGCGGCTCAACCTCGCCGCCACGGTCTACGAAGAGCGGGACCCGGCCACCCTCGACCACGTCCGCGATCCCGCGGAGCTCCACGCCCTCGGATCGTCCGAGGCCCTGCGCGACCATCTCCTCGGTCTCTACCTGTCGGCCGCCATTCGACAGCACCCCGTTCGTCCGGGCCGATACGACCACGGCCGGACCCACCGCTGGCTGGCCGGACTCGCCGGGCACCTCCGCTCGGGTCACTTCGCCGCGGGCCGGCCGACCGGGTCGGGCGCATCGGGTGCGTCCGGTGCATCGGGTGCAGGCACCGACCTCGTGCTCCACGAACTGTGGCCCATGGCGGGTCCGCGCCGGGTCCGGGTCGTCGACGCCGCCCTGGCCGGGATTCTGACCGGCACGTGCAGTGCGATCTCGGTGATCTTGAACGGTGATTTCTTCATCGGCTGGCTCGGTATGCTCCTGGTGGTGGTCGGCTCGTCCGTGTGGTCGGGGGGCCGCGCAGTGCTGCCGCAGCCCAAATATCTTCACCTGTATTGGCCGCGTGACATGACGCGCGTCGCCGAGGTGGCCTGGCTCGGACTGTTCGTCGGCGTTGGGTTTGCGGCGATCATCGGCTACTTGACCACCGACTTGGTCGGGGTCCGCCCCGGGCTCGGTGCCGCTCTCATGACCGGGCTCACGACCGGGATGGTGGCAACTCTGGGGTTCGCGTTGATCACGCCGCAGGAGGACGCCCCGCTGGCGGACCCTCGCCGCCTCGTACGCGATGATCTTGCCGCCGCGCTCGCGACCGTCGTGGTTCTTGGGCTGGTGTTCGGACTTGCGATCGGGATGAGCATCGGCGTTCTCGCAGGGCCCGTTGCCGGGCTGGCATCCGGTCTGCGAATTTTTCGGGACGCCACGCTCACGCTGGGGATCCCCTTCTCGCTGTACGCCGTCTGTGGCGGCGGTCGCCGCTACCTGGTGTTCCTCTGTTGCATCCGGGGGCGACTCCCGTGGCGTGTGGGCGTGTTCCTGCACTGGGCCTACGGCGCGGGACTCCTCCGTATCGGGGGCGTCGCCTATCAGTTCCGTCACCGCGAACTCCAGGACTGGCTCGCCGACCACCCACACCCCCGAGCGCGGTGACCGCGCCGGAGGTGGAGGGGAACGGACAGAGCCGCGAGGGAAGTTCCTGTCGTTCGACGGTGCCGGTCGGGCGCACACTCGGAGGACCGAACAGACGGTCGAGGAGTCCTCCGATGAGTCCGTCGTACCCGCCGCGGCCTCCTGGGCCGCCGCCGACACCGCCGACGCCGCCGACACCGCCGACGCCGCCGACACCGCCGACGCCGCCGGCGGTTCCGCCGCCCGGGCGACCGCCGCCGGGATGGCGCCCGCGTCCGGACCTTGCGGACCCGCGTGCGTACGTCGTCCGCCACAACGCCTGGTTCCTGGCCGCGGTGACGGCGATGTGCATCGGGGGCCTGCTGATCGCGGCCCGAATCTTCACCCACAGCATGTTCGAATTCGCCTCGCTGTCCGGTGTGTTCATGGTGGCGACGGCAATCGGGACGGTCTGGCTGGGTCTGTGGAGCACCTGGTTCCTCGTGACCCGGCGGCCCGCCGTGGTCGTGGACTCGGCCGGGGTCCACACGGCGTGGGGGCTCAAGCGCGAGCGTTTCGTCCCCTGGGCGCGGGTGACCGCGGTGGGAGCGCCGGTGAAGCGGATCACCGGGATGGACGACAACGGCCGGGAGTCGGTGGTCCACGTCCACTACATCAAGGTCCTCGCAGTTCCCGAGAGCCCCGTAAGCCTCGGAAGCCCCGCAATCCCCGTAAGCCTCGGAAGCCCCGGCAGCGTTGCGCGCCCGGTCCGGAAGGTCTGTCCGAACCCGGACCGCCCCCGGCTCCGTGCCGCCGTACACCTATTCGCCCCGCACGCGGTGTGGCAGGTCCACGACGCGGGTTGACCCGAACGGGGCCACGCCGACGGCGAGCCGCGGCGACTTGGGCGTACCGGGGCGTTCGGGTCGTGACACTGGTCGGACAGCGACCGGCCGGCGTGGGAGGCCCCAGATGCCTGATGCGAACTCCGAGAACGCGACGCGGCGGACGGGACGCCAGGCCGTGGTCATCGTGCACGGCATGGGCGAGCAGCGGCCGCTCGACGCACTGACCGGCTTCATCGACGCGGGCCTGCCCCCGGACTCGGCGGGCCAACGGCTGTACTACTCGCGCCCGGACATCATCGGCGGCGGCTACGACTCGCGGCGGTTCCTCGCGCCCGCCACCGGCGACCGCCCGCAGACGGAGTTCTTCGAGTACCACTGGGCGCACCTCATGCAGGGCAACCGGCTCGGCGACCTGTGGCCGACCATGAAGCGCCTGCTGTTCCGCGTCCCGTGGCGGGTTCCGGCGGGGCTGCGCTTCGTGTGCCTGCTGATCTGGGGGCTCACGATCACGCTCGCCTGCCTGATCGCCTTCGGCCCGCTGCGCGACTAGCTGCCCGACGACTGGAACGACCTCGCGGCGTGGGTGACCGCGATCGTCGGCGCCGGGGTGTTCGGCACGGTGCTGACGTTCCTGCTGAACCGGATCGGCAAGATCGTGCCGGGCATGCTCACCAACAGCTTCGCCGACGTCGTGCGCTACCTCGACACCACACCGCGGTCCTACGAGGTGCGCCGGCAGATCCGCAAGGGCTTCGTGGACCTTCTCGACAACCTGCACACGTCCCGGTACGGCGGCAATCCCCGCTACCAGCGCATCGTGATCGTGGGACACAGCCTCGGCGCGTACATCGCGTACGACGGCATCACCCACTTGTGGGGCACCATGAACACCCGTGCCCACAAAGAGGCTTCGGGGGCACCCGACGGGCTCCGCGAGCTGGAGGAGGCGGCAGCGGCGCTGCGGCCGCGCGGGTCCTCGCAGGCCCAGGAGGCGTACCGCGACGCGCAGTACCGGCTGTGGACGGGCCTTCGCGCGCAGGGCAATCCGTGGCTGATCACGGACTTCGTCAGCGTCGGCACCCCGATGTACTTCGCCGACCTGCTCAGCGAGCGCTCGCCGCGCCGCTTCGAGCTGCGGGTCCGGCGCCGTGAGTTGCCGACCTGCCCGCCGCAGAACGAGGAGCGGAGTGGCGACACCTCGCGCCCGCGGTACGGGTACACCTGGCGGGGACGCGAAGTGCTGCACGGCGCCGCGCCGTTCGCGGTGGTCCGGTGGTCCAACCTGTGGTTCCCGTCGGCGCCGCGCTGGTGCGGGGTCACCGGCGACTGGTTCGGCGGCCCGTTGCAGCCGCTCTTCGGCAGCGGAGTCCGCGATGTTCCGGTGACCGGCAACAAGCCGCTGCGGCTGGTCCCCGCGGGAGCGCACGCCCTGTACTTCAAGTTTCCGGACGACTGCGGGGACAACTCGGTCACCAAGCACCTGGAGACAGCGCTGGACCTGCGCGAATCGCTCGCACGCGATCCGCTCCTCGGCCCCACCCAAGGCCAAATCGAAGCCGCTTTGCACCTGTTGGACGAGGTCGGCCTCTCGACCGTACGCATGACCGAGGCCCACACCGACCTCATGGACCCCCGTCAGCCGCTGCCCGGAGGCCAGGTGCGCGACTGGCTGCGCGGCATGACACGATCCCAGATCGCCTGCCTCATCACCGACTTGCGCTGGCGAGCCCGCAAGAAGTTCGTGTCGGCCCCCTTGGACCCGGAACAGTAGCCGCGACACGGGAAATCGTTTGCCGCCCCGGAGCAGATGCCGACAATCGGCCTCATGGGCACTGATGCGTACGGGTGGATCGAATGCCGACCGTGGCCGGACACGAGGTCGACCGCGGGCCCGTGGCTTGCGGCCGTCGACCTCAGGCTCCTCAACATCAGCCGCAACTACCGCGCGTTCGCCTGCCTGTTCGGAGTGCGGAACGAACACTTCGCGCCCATAGCGGCCGGTCGCGGTATGCCGCGGGACGCCTCGGCCGAGGTGCGCGCCGCGCCGGACTCGTACGATCACAGCACCAGTTGGATCACGTACGCCGAGGTCGAGCAGATCGACTGGGACGAACCGCTCGCGGCGCCCAACGAGCGGATCACGCACTACCGGCACGGCCCCGACGGCCCGGTCGCGACGGGCGCCCTCGGCTGGACACCGGACTTCGGCCGACTCACCGGCATGACCCCGTCCTCGCTGCACCGCATCGAGGAATCCTGGCCGGACCAGGACCAGTGGGACGCCGGAGACATCCTCTACCGCTACGAGCCGACGCCACGACGGGACGTGGAAGGCCTCGACGCCTGGGCACCGGTCTGGGCCGCGATGAAGCTGCTGGCGGACCTCCACGGCTCCCAAAACGTCCGCCTCACCGTCTGGTTCGGCTAGGTCGTGTCCGGGGGATCTTGCCGGGGCCGCGCGTCCGCACGGCACTCCCGTAGCCTGGGCCGCACGAGCTGCGGGCGGTCCGCGGCGGGGCGAGGGCGTGTCGCATGTGCACACTGGGCGCGGAGTACCACGCCGCCGCGGTCGCGGCGTTCATGGCGGAGTTCCCGCACTTGGTGGACGCGCCGGCAGAGGAGCATCCGGCGCTGGCGGGCTGCGAGGACGTCGCGTGGGCGGATCTGCACGGCTGCCACGCGCACGTGCCGGTGCTGCTGCGGGGGCTGTTGGAAGCGGACGCCGCGCCGGAGGCCGAGCGTTGCCTGGTGAACCTGGCGTTCGCGAGCCCGTTCGCGGTCGGCGAGGTCATGGCGCCGCTCCTGCCGTTCTGGTTGCGGGTGGTGGCGGACGCGGACGCGCCGGCGCGCGTCCGCCTCGCCGGAGCCCTGGCGTTCGCCGCGGAGTCCGTCCGCGACGACGACAATGCCGTTCCTTGGGATTCGACCGAGCAGCAGAAGCGCGACGGGGCCGCCTGCCGCGGGGCGTTCGCTGCGGAGGCGGAATGGGTGCGGCGGCTCCTCGACGACGCTGCTCTGTGCGCTGAGGCGGGCCTGACCCTGGAGGACGTCGCAGCCTTGTCCGCCGTGGCAGCCTGAGCCGTGCGTGATGGATGTGATCGTCGTTTGATGTGATGTGGGTGTTCGTGGTGGCCTGACCGATGGCCGGTGGACCGATCACCGTTGGTGCGGGCGCCGATACGAGGGAGCCGGTTGTGATCATCGATTCCGGCATGTACCTCTTCGACTACCGGCGATTCCACGAAGAAGTCGTACCGGCCATGCGACGGCTGCATGCCGAAGGAGTGGTCGAACCGTGGTTGGAAGCGGTGTGGAACAAGGGGCGGCCACGGCCCACACCGGTGCCGCGGTTCACGCCCTGCCTCAGGGAGCTGACGTCCGGGCTGATGGCCGGGCGTGACCTCGTCGGCGAGTCGCCCACCGAGTTGTTCGCCCGACCCCTATCGCGCCCGAAGGGCCGCGCGCGACGTGAGCCGGGCCAGATGCCAACCCCGGCCACGGACGAATGCACCCTCCCGCCGGACCACGGCGCCTGGCTGGACGTGTGCGAACTCTTCCGGACGGCGGTCGAGGAAACCTGCCTCGGCAGCGGCGCCTTCATGGGCAACGCCACGCTGCCGGGATCCCTCGATATCTGCGTCGACCAGCGGGGGGCTCTCCGGTACGACCAGGACCTTCGGACACTGCTGGAGTGGTTGGAGAACCGGGGCAACGCCTGGAGGCAGGCCGGTGTCGACTGCATCGCCGGCATATACGGGTGGCTCGACCCCGACGAGACCCAGTTGCTGGCCGACGCGCTCGACGGCCATCCCTTGCCATCCGTCGAAGCGAACCTCTCTGCCGTCAGGGCCGCCCGTGCCGCCGGAGTGGGAGCGTGTACCGACGGAAACAACTGCCCACTGCTGCTGGCCGCGGTCCACGCATTCGCGCGGCTCGCGACATCGGAGGGACGAGGCCTGCTGTGGGGGCTGGACGTAACACCGCCTGAGGAAACGCAGTTCGTATAGGCCGTCCGCGCATGCAACTCCAGCGAGGCAGCTGCCCGCCCACGTCACCGGACCCGCACCGCGCCGACGACCCGAGTCGCCGAGTCGGTCGGTTCGCCACTCCGGCGCAGCCCACCACGAAGTCCGGGTGCAGCTTGTCCGCGTACGGTCCGCCGCGCGATCTGAGGCTGGGTCATCTGCGCCCGCCGCGCCAGCTCGGTCTGACTGATGCCCAGCGCCGTGCGACGGTCGTACACCGCCTGGCCGAACGCGATGGCGTCGCCCGCCTCGACGTACGCCGGGTCCGCCCGATGCTCGTCCGGGATCTCCCAGCGCGTGTGTTACCCGCGCGTCATGATTCCTCCGGGAAGTCGCGATGGAGGACCGCCTCCGCTGTGGCGTGCTTCCCGCATGCGCGTCTCGACCCACAGCGTGAGCACGACGAGGGGGTGCGCGCCGCGGTTGGGGGGCGGGGCGCGCGGGGGTGTCAGTGGTGGGTGTCGGTGCGGGGGCGTTCGAGGGTGAAGCGGTCGACCGGGGTGAGGGCGCCGTGGGCGCCCTCGAAGGTGTAGTAGGTGACGTTGATGCGCGTGCGGCCCGACTTGCGGTCGCCGGGGTCGACGTCGAACGCGGCGAAGCCGTGGGGGTGTTCGCGGTCCTGGACGGAGGCCCAGGGGGCGTCCTCGGTGACCCAGACGGAGTCCTTGTGGCCGGGCAGGATCGGGCTGTCCTTGTCGCTGCGGGCGACGATGACGCGGCCTTGTGGGCGGTCGAAGAGGTTGTTGTGCGAGCTGGCGAAGTTGCCGCCGCCGCCGATGATCATGTGGACGGTGCCGAGGCTGGTGTCGATGACGTCCTGGCGGGTGGCGGCCGGGGTCGGGGTGCGGGTCTCGTTGGGGAGGCGGCCGCGGAGCGGGTGGGAGCGCTCGTAGTGGTGCTCATGGCCGCTGACGACGAGGTCGACGCCGTACTGGTCGAACAGCGGGCCCCAGGCGTCGCGTACGCCCAGGTCGCTGCCGTTGCCGCTCCTCGTGCTGGAGATGAACGGCTGGTGCATGCACACCACGATCCAGTCGATGTCGCGGTCCGCGCGCGCGGTGCGCAATTCGCGTTCCAGCCAAGCGCGTTGGGCGCCGCCCGAGTAACCGCGGATGTAGCTGTCGCCCGCGTCCTGGATCGCCACGTCGCAGTTGGCGACGCTGATGACGCGTACCGAGCCCGCCGTGAAGGAGTACCAGAGGCCCTTCATCTCGCGGTCGGTCCCGGAGTCCGGGGTCGTGAAGTACGCCTGGTACGCCGACGCCCCCAGCGGCCCGTTGCCCTTCTCGTTCTCGTGGTTCCCGACGCACGGCATCCACGGCCGGAAGCGCGCCGACCGGCTGTTGGAGATGAACCAGTCGGCCCACGTCGCCACCCGGTCCTGGCCGAAGATGCCCGCCACACCCGCGTAGCAGAGGTCGCCGTTGACGAGGTTGAACAGCGGCGCCACCCGTTCGACCGCCGCCACGATGTCGGAGGACGCCTGGGTGCCGATGTTGTTGCCGGAGTGCAGCGGGTACGGCCCGTTCGGCGACGGCGTGCCCGGCGGCAGCTTGACCTCCTTGCGGAGGTTCGCCGTGGCCTGGTCGCCGAAGCTGGTGAAGGTGAAGCGGTGGCGGCCGCGCTGCGCGGTGTCGAACACGCCCGTCTCGGGGGCGGCACCGTCGTGGCTGGCGAAGTAGACGTACCGGGTCGCGGGCCGCAGCCGGGTCAGTCGCGCGTGGTGGACGAACACCTCGACCCCGGACAGGCCGTCGCGGTAGTGGCGCGTCTCGGCGTCGACGCTGCGGCCGAAGCCGTCCTCGACGGTGCCGTAGCGCACGCGCGGCCGCGCGACCGGCTGCGGGGTGAGCCAGGAGACCACGACCTCGTGGGACGCGTCCGCACCGAACTGGAGGTGCAGGCCGGTGACGCTGGGTGCGCCGAGCCTGCCGGGCTGCTGCCAGAGCAGCGCCGACGAGGGGTCGGACGCCACGGGCGGCGTGGTCGCGGTCGCGCCGGGAGCCGCTTCCGCGGCGGCCGCAACGCCGGCGGTTCCGGCGGTTCCGGCGAGGAGCGCGGCACCGGCCACGCCGCCGGTGGACAGTACGGATCTGCGGGAAATCGCCATGAGCCCAGCCCTCTTCCGTCGCCTGGTGGTACGCCCCCGACGCGGCAGACCGTATTGAGATGGACGCAAGAAAGCAAGGGTCGATATTGCGTCCACTGACATAGGTGGGAATGGCGGTTGAGCTCTGCAAATCACTGCGAAATCGGGATCATTTGCAGAGCTCGACGGCGGCAGCTGCGGCTCAGCGGAGGTGCGCATACAGGCGCCCGGCGCCCGTTCAGTGGAGGTGCGCGTACACCGCGCCCGATCAGCTGAGCGGCGCGTACACCGCGTCGGTGCGGTCGCGGCGGCCGGTCGGCATCCCCTCGGGGATCGGCCAGTGCGCCGCCGGGTCGTCCACGCGGACCCACTCGGTGGTGGCGACGCGCCGCGCGATGCGCCAGCGTCCGTCGCGGCGCCGGAAGTCGTCCACGTACCGGAACCCGGTGGTCAGATTGCCGCGCGGGTCGGGGGAGTCCGTGCGGTGGAAGGCGATGCCGTACGTCTCCGCGCGCGCCAGGTCCGGCCCGGCGAACTCGGTGAGATGGTTCGCCACCAGGTGCATCGTCATGGCATAGCGCGGCAGCAGCCGCCCGATCCACGCCACAAAGGCGTCGACGTCGCCGGAGAAGCTGCCGTGGTCGTCCGTCGCGTCGGGGTGGTAGCACTCGCGCACGGCGTCCAGGTCCATCCGGTCGACGCCCCGGCAGTAGCGGAGCACCACCTCGTGGATCTCCTGCTTGTCGAGCATCCGGCGCACGGCGTCTTCGTGATCATGTCCCATCGCCGGATTGTCGCCCGCCGGGGCGGAGGATTCCAGCAGCCCGGCGCCGCGTGCCGCGGTTCCCGCCGAGCGACCGCGTTAGTGTGGAGATCCGGCGATCTTCGACACGGTGAGGCGGTTTCATGGCCCACGGCGAGTGCGGGTTGACTGTCCGTGAATACGCGGGGGAGATTCGCGAGTTGGGATCCCGCTGGCTGGACCGCGCGCTGTCGGATCCGGCCGTCGAGACGGCGGGCGGCAACGTGGTCTGCTCGCCCACCGGTCTGTGGCTCGCGCTGGCCGCGATATCGTGCGGCGCCCTCGGCGACACCGCCGAGGAACTCGCCGACCTGCTGGGCGTCGCGGGCCCCGAAGCCGAGCCGCTGGTCAACGCGGTGGCCCGGGACCTGGCCGCGACCGACGCGCTCGCGGTCGCCACGGGCATATGGAGCCGCGCACCGCTCCGCGAGACCTTCCGGGACGGCCTGCCGGTCATCGAGTTCGGCGACCTGGCGGACACGGCCGCGATCGACGCGTGGATCGCGCGCGCCACCGGCGGCCTGATCAACCGCATGCCCGCCGACCCGGGCCCGCTCACCCGCCTCATACTCGTGAACGTGCTTGCCCTGAAAGCACGTTGGGCCGAGCCGTTCAACCGCCACGACACCCTCGCCCGCGCGTTCACACCCGCGCTGGGCAAGCCCGAGGACGTCCCGACCATGTTCCGCAAGGTGTCGGCGGGCGACGTGTGGACGATCGGAGCGTACGGCGGCGCCGTGCACGTCGTCGAACTCCCGTGCGCCGGCGACGATCCCGCGCTCGTCCGCTTCGCCATCGGCCCCGCGGGCATGCCGCCCGCCCCCGTCATGTCCGCGGCGTGGGCGCCGCGCAGCGCCGGGAACTCGGTGCCGTACGACGAAGTCTCGCTGCGCCTGCCCCGGTTCGCGTTGCGCACGTCCCTGGAGGTGCACGACCACCTCCCGATGCTCGGTGTGGAACTCGCGCTGTCCGACGGCGTCGCGGAGTTCGGCGCGTTGTCGCCCGAACCGCTGTACGTGGACCGCGTCGACCAGGAGTCGCTGCTGCGCGTCGACGAGGAGGGCGTGGAGGCGGCGTCCGTCACCGAGGTCCGCATGGACTACATGAGCTGGCACCCGCCCGCGCCGACCCTCGACCTGAACTTCGACCGGCCGTTCGCGTGTGCCGTGATGGACGCGTCCGGGACGGTGCCGCTGTTCACCGCGTACCAGGCGACCGTGCCGCGCGAGGCGTGACGCGTGAGGCGTGACACGGGCGGCGTGACGCAGCGGACGTGACGCAGCGGACGTGACGCACGCGGTGTGACGCAGGCGGCGTGACGGGCGCCGCGTGGCGCGCGCCGGGATGTGCGCCCTGCCGCGCGCCAGACCTCCCTCCGCTCCGGGCTTCGGCGCCACCCTCCTCGGGTACGGTTCGCCTCATGGCCGATTTCCCTGCCCCTACCTCTGCATCTGCGTCTGCCGCGTCAGCCAAGCCGCGCACTCCGGTCACCGCGGGCGACGTCGAGTACGCGGTCTCGCTCGCGATCGCCGCGTTCCGCCGCGCTCCCGCCGACGCCGATTGGTCGGCCAAGGCGGGCCCGCTGGACTGGACCTGCTGGGAGACGGCGGAGCACCTGGCCGACGACCTCTTCGCGTACGCGGGGCAGATCGCCGCCCCCACGCCTCCGGTGACGCGCTACGTGCCCTTCGAGTACGCCGCCCGGCGCGAAGGCGCCCCGGGCAACACGGTGACCGTCGACGCCGAGACCGGTCCCGAGGGGATGTACGAGGCGCTGGAGTCCACCGCCGGGATGCTCGCCGCGGTCGTCGCCGTCCGCGGCCCGGGAGTACGCGGCTACCACAGCCACGGCGTCTCGGACCCCGAGGGCTTCGCGGCGATGGGCGTCGTGGAGACGCTGGTGCACGCGTACGACATCGGCGCGGGCCTCGGCGTCGACTTCACGCCGCCCGCCGACCTGTGCGACCGCACCCTCGCCCGGCTCTTCCCCGAGGCCCCCGCCGACACGCACCGGTGGCAGACCCTGCTCTGGGCCACCGGCCGCGCCGACCTCCCGGGCCACGGCCGCCGCCAAGGCAAATGGCGTTGGCACGGCGCGCCCCTGGCCTGACGTGACTGCGGGCATGGTGAACCCGGGGCACGGGGGACGGGCCCGTGCCCCGGGTTCGTCAAGGGGGTGGCGGGCACCGTCCCCCGGCGTCGGCGCTACCCGAGCGCGTTGTCTATGGCGGTCAACAACTCCCCGTTGGCGGTGTCGCCGCTGAACTCCCAGAAGAACGCGCCGCCGAGGCCCTGGTTCTTCGCGTACGCCATCTTCGTCGCGATGGTGGCGGGGGTGTCGTAGCTCCACCAGTTCGATCCGCAGTGCGCGTACGCGGTCCCGGCGATCGTGCCGGTCGGCGGACAACTGTTGCGGAGCACCTTGTAGTCCTCGTTGCCCTGCTCGTACGTGCCCGGCGCGGGCCCGGTTGCGGTGCCGCCGGGTGCGCTCTGCGTGACGCCGGTCCAGCCGCGCCCGTAGAAGCCGATCCCGAGATTCAGCTTGGCCGCCGGGATGCCCTTGGCCTTGTACTTCTGGATCGCCGCGTCACTGTTGAACCCGGCGGTCGGGATGCCCGGGTACGACGTCAGCGGGGAGTGCGGTGCCGTCGGGCCGGTGGTCGCCCACGTCCCGAAGAAGTCGTACGTCATGACGTTGAGCCAGTCCATGTACTGTGCGGCGCCCGCGTAGTCCGCGGCGTCGATCTTGCCGCCGGGCGTGGCGTCCGCCGTGACCGCGGCGGTGACCAGGTAGTTCGCGCCGAACCTGGCACGCAGCGCGGACATCAGGTTGCGCAGGCTCGCCGATCCGCTGCTGTCACAGGTCAGGCCGCACGCGTTGGGGTACTCCCAGTCGATGTCGATGCCGTCGAACACGTCGGCCCAGCGCGGGTCTTCGAGCAGCCCGTAGCACGACTCGGCGAACGCGGCCGGGTTCTGCGCGGCCTGGCCGAATCCGCCGGACCAGGTCCAGCCGCCGAACGACCACAGGATCTTGATGTTGGGGAACTGCTGCTTGAGTTTGCGCAGTTGGTTGAAGTTTCCGGCGATCGGCTGGTCCCAGGTGTCCGCCACGCCGTCGACCGAGGAGGCCGCGTCGTACGTCTTCTGGTAGTCCGCGTACGCGTCGCCGATCTGGCACGCGCCGCCTGTGACGTTGCCGAACGCGTAGTTGATGTGGGTCAGCTTGCCCGCGGATCCCGACGTGACGAGGTTCTTCACGTGGTAATTGCGCTGGTAAACGCCCCAGTTCGTGAAGTAGCCGAGGCGGATCTTGTCGCCGCCCGGGCCGCCTCCGCCGGTCGTGGTCACCGAGACCTCCGGCGACGAAGGCCCGGTCTGGCCCGCGGTGTCCCGCGCGGTGACGCTGTAGAGGTACGTCGTCCCGGCGGACAGCCCCGTGTCGGGGTGGGAAGTGCCGGTCACCGTGGCGATCTTGGTGCCGTTGCGGAAGACGTCGTAGTTCTGCACGCCGTTGTCGTCGCTGGCGGCCGGCCAGGTCAAGGTGAGCGAATGGTCCTGCACGTTGCCCGCCACCGGGGTGCCGGGTGCGGAGGGCGGGTTGTCACCGGGGGTGCTGCCGTCGCACGAGGCCCCGTTGATCCGACAGCCGGACGGAGCGCCCGGCCCGGCGCCGTTGAAGCCGAACGTGACACTGGCTCCGGGGGTGAGGGTGCCGTTCCACGATTTGTTCCTGGCGGTCCAGTGGTTGCCCGACGAGGTGACGTCGGCGTCCCAGAACCCGGTGACCCGGGTCCCGGCCGGGTAGTCCCATTCCACGGTCCACGAACTCAGCGTCGTGGTGCCGGTGTTCTTGACGACCCACTGGGCGCCGAAGCCGGTGCCCCAGTCCTGGGTCTTGGTGTAGGTGGCGGTGGCCGACGTGGCCGCGGCGGCCGTCTTCGACAGGCCGATCAGCACTCCGAGGGGGAGGACGAAGGCGATGAGCGCGGCGGTGATTCTCGCGCCGGGCCTTGACGGCCCTCCTTCGCGCGGACGGCGAGCATGCGTGCGCGTTGCACTGCTCAAGACTGCTCCCGAGTGAGGTCCGACGTGCGGGGAGGTGGGACCTGCTCCGTCCGGCGAACCCGCGGCAACCGCACGCGTTCGCCAAGCAGTGCCGCGATACTAGAAAGGTCTGGACCACACGGTCAATGGTCCAGACCAAATCTGAGGAATGCTCACGTCGGCGGTCGCACCCACGCCACCTGCCGGCAGTAGCGTCCCGACCCGGCGGTGACGGTCAAACCGAGTACGCCGGGTTCCGGCCGCCCATGCCCAAGCCACCAACGCACCGCCGCCGCAAACCGGTTCGCCAGATCCCGGTCACCAGCGACCGAGGAGGAGCGGCCGGCCGCGAATCCGATCGACGCCGCCGAGCCGTCGAGTGCCAGCCAGACAACGGGCTCACCCGCCGTGACCTCACTCACCCGGAACGTCGCGCCCTGAAGCATCAGGCCCAGCGCGAAGGTATGCGGCTCGTGCAGTGCGAAATCGACGTCCTCCCAGGTGAGTCCCAGGTCGACGTCCGCGGCTTCGCCGGTGTCCGGCCATTCCCAATGCGCCAGTCGCTGATGCCGGGCCATCATGAACGCCAGTTCGGCGCCGAACCGTCCCGAGGCCTCGCCGTCGGTGACGTCGAGGACCAGCAGTCGGTCATGGGGGTCGTCGATCGTCACGCCGAACGGCATGACGACCCTTCCGCGAGGGCAGAGCCGCAGCCAGGAGGCGGGGATCCGGCGTACGCCGCACGTCACGTGGACGCGATCGAACGCGCCGAGCGCCGCCGCGTCCAGATCGAAGCCGTCGCCCGCGGTCACGTCGACATCCAGCCCGGCAGCCTCAAGGCGCCCCCGCGCATCGGCCGCCAACACCGGATCGACCTCGACTGTGACGACGGAACCGTCAGGCCCGACACGGTCCTTGAGCAGCGCGGCGGTGTACCCCGTCCCCGTGCCGATCTCCAGGACCCGTTGCCCTGCGCGCAGGTCGAGCGCGCCCAGCATGTCCCGGACGGTTCTCGGCATGCTGGCCGAACACGTCGGCAACCAGGCCGGCGTATCGGCACGTCCGTCATTCCACTGGGTGACAAGAACAACGTCTGCATCGGCGGCGTCTCGCCATGCCCGTGGATCGACGCGGCGGTCGATCAGGACGTCGTCCTTCGTGGTGTCACTCCACGCCCACACCTCGTCGGGCAGGAAGGGAGCGCGTGAACGCCCGAGCAACGTTTCGGCTGCGCTCACGACGTCCCGGATCCGCTGCAGGTAGGGCAGGTCTTCGGCTCGACAACGCCGTCACGGCTGACGCTGACCTTGCCGGTCCCGTTGCAGGTGCCGCAGTTCGGACGCGGCGCTTCGTGCTTGCCCATGGCCATCTCCCCCATCAACGAAGCGGTTTGCTCATTACTGCGTAACGAGCGCGGCCGGGAGATGGAACCCCTCTGGGCGCGAAGGATTCGCCGAGCAGGCGAAGCCGATTCTCAGCAAAGTGGCCAGTTGCGGAGGGAGGCGTCGGCCATTGCCTGGAGTTCCGCACGGTCAACGCCGCTCGCCGCCTGTACGGCGATGCCGAAGGCCAGGGTGGTGACGTAGCGGGCCAGGAGTGCCGGATCTGCCTGCGGAGGCAGGTCGCCGTCCTCGACGGCTTTCTCGAACCGCTGGCGTAGGCACTCGCAGCCGTTGTTCCGCCAGGCGGCGAGGAGGTCGCGGACTGCCTGCCCGGAGTCCCCGGCAGTCAGGGCGCTCTGGACTCCCAGGCAGCCGCGGGGGTGGGTCGGGCTCGTGGTGGTCCGGATGGTGCCGGCCAAGACCGCGGTGGCGGCGCCCAGGGCGGTCGGTTCTCGCAGGGCGCGGTCCAGGTATGCGCTCGGGCCTTCGGTGTAGCGCTCCAGCGCCTTGCGGAACAGCTCCTCCTTGTTGCCGAAGGCCGCGTACATGCTGGTGGTGGAGATGCCCATCGCTTCCGTGAGGTTGGCCAGGCTCGCGCCCTCGTAGCCGTGCTCCCAGAAGACGAGCATGGCGCGCTCAAGTGCTTCGTCGGTGTCGAATCCCCGCGGTCGGCCGACGGAGCGGCTCTGTTTGGTGCCCACGCTCCGCAGGCTACCCCTTCTGCATCGATCGATGCAGAAGTGCTACGTTCGAGTTCTGCATCGATCGATGCGGAATGCCGGGGAGGTTGTTGCCGTGGGAGAACTCAAGGGCCGCGGGATCCGGGTCAATGCCGTCACGCCCGGTCCGACCGACACCCCTGGCCTGTCGGGACTCGCCCCCGATCCGGAGCAGGCCTCCGGCCTGCGGCAGCACCTGGCGGCGCAGGTCCCCCTCGGCCGACTCGCGCGCCCGGAGGAGATCGCCGCCGCCGTGGCCTTCCTGGCCTCCGACCAGAGCAGCTTCATCACCGGTTCGAGCCTGTACGTCGACGGCGGCCTGAACCAGGTCTGAGCCGCACCGCCGCCCACCAGGCATAGGGATGAGGGGTCATGACAGCAATCGGCATCATCGGCGCGGGCGAAGTCGGCAGTCAGATCGCGCGTGCGGCGATCGCGAACGGCTACGACGTCGTCATCGCCAATTCACGAGGCCCGGAGACGTTGAAGGAACTCATCCGCGAGCTCGGTCCGAAAGCGCACGCCGCAACTGCCGCCGGCGCCGCGGCCGCCGGAGAGTTCGTCGTCGTGGCGGTCCCCCTCAAGGTGATCAACGACATGCCCGTACCGCAACTGGCAGGCAAGATCGTGCTGGACACGAACAACTACATGATCTGGCGCGACGGCCATATCCCGGCCGTCGACTCGGGAGAGAAGACCGTTCACGAGCTCCGCCAGGAGCACCTGCCACGGTCCAAGGTCGTCAAGGCTTTCACCCATATCCAAGCCCCCCGCATCACCACCGCGGGCAGGGCGGCGGGTACGCCCGGCCGAATTGCGCTGACGGCCTCCAGCGACTTTCCCGAAGCCGTGGAGCTTGTGACGCGCCTGTACGACCAGTTCGGGTTCGACACCGTCGACAACAGCCCGCTCGGCGAGTCATGGCGCAGCGGTCCCGGCCAACCCGCGTGGATCGCACACGAGCACCAGACCCGCGACGAACTCGTCGCCAACCTCGCCGAGGCACGACGGACCGCCGTACGGCTGTCCTGAGAACGCCACCGCAGGTGACGAGCCCTTGGCGTCAGGCCCGGTGCCGGCTGAGCGAATTGGACGTGCTGGGTGGGTTGTTCGTCCCGCGTGTCGTCGGACTGGGCTGGAAATCCCAGGAGATGGAGCGGGCGGCCACGTGGCGGGGGACTACTTCGGTGGTCGTTCCGTCGGGGTTGACGGTGTAGACGCGGAGCGTCATGTCGCGGGTCGGGCGTTTGGCGGACATGGCTGAAAATCTCCCTTACGCTGAGTGCTTCGGCTGCTACCAAGCGAACACCCGCCAGCACAAAGGCGGAACGCGAAAAGAGTTGCCGATCCAAGTCGCGGCAATTGGACGTGACTTTTTGGAAAGTTCTTTCCACCAACTCTCCGGGGGAGTTGAACATGGCCGTTGGCCGAAGGAAGAACACCGAGCCCCCATCGACGTCCTGGTTGCACGGCTTCCTGGGACGCCAGATGCGCCGGTACCGCGCGATGGCCGGCAAGACGCAGGGTGAACTGGCCGACGTGGCCCACGTCAGCCTCAAGCACTACTGCTCCTTCGAGTTGGCGGAGCGCATGCCGAGCCGCGACGTGGTGACAGTCGTCGACGACGCGCTCGACGCCCGCGGCTCGCTCGTCGCGATCCGGGACGAGATGGTGGACAGCCCCCATCCGGGCTGGTTCAAGAAGCTCCTGGAGATGGAGCGGCTGGCCACCGAGATCTGGCAGTACGAAGCCCAGCTGGTACCAGGGCTGTTGCAGACCGAGCGCTATGCAAGGGCGGTGTTGGAGGCCGCACCGCGGCAAAAGCTCACCCGAACTGTCGAGGAGGATCTGTCGGTTCGCCTGAGTCGGCAGGACCTGCTCACGGGCGAGGGCGCTCCTGCGTTCTGGTTCGTCCTCGACGAAGCGGTGTTGCTCCGAGGTCCGGACGACCCCTCGGTCATGGCGGATCAGCTCAGGCACCTGCTGGAGATGGCGAAGCTGCCGAACGTCACGATCCAGGTGCTGCCGTTGGCCCAAGGCCTCCATTCGCTGCTCGCCGGAGCTGTGACGCTCTTGAAGTTCGGTGGCTTCGGCGCCGACGATGTGTTGTACGTCGAGCCCATCGGGCAAGGGCTGCTGGCCTACGATCCCGTGACGGTTCGCTACATCACCCGTCGACTCGACCTGGTGCGAACCGAGGCGCTGTCCCGCGCCGAGACCGCAGGGTTGATCCGCGCGAAGCTGGAGAGCATGTGAACAGCGAAACGCCCCACTGGTTCAAATCGTCCCGCTCCGGTTCGGAGGGCGGGAACTGCGTTGAGACCGCGGGTCTCGTCGATGCCGTTGGTGTCCGCGACAGCAAGAATCCCGCTCGTGGGCACCTCTCGCTCTCGCCTACGGCCTGGTCGGCGTTGACGGAGTCGATGAAGGACTGAGCACGGCACGTACGCGGCACGTAGGTGTGGACGGCCCTGCGCCCCGCAGTCGGGCGAGGGTCGTTCGCGCTCTCATACCCATTGGTTATGGCCGCTTGTATTGGACCGGTCGGCCGCGGCCGGACGAGGCTTGCTGACGTACCGCCGAACGGGGGTGCACCAAAGACAGAGTCCGGTACGACGGGAGCCCCACCATGAGCAAGAACCGCATCTGGCTGATCACCGGCGCGTCCTCGGGATTCGGGCGCGAGATCGCCCGCGCGGCGCTGGACGCCGGGGACACGGTCGTCCTGACGGCCCGCAGGCCGGACGCCCTCGCCGACATCGTCGCCGCGTACCCGGACCGCGCGGCCGCCGTCGCTCTCGACGTCACCGACCCGGAGCGGATCACCGCCGCGGTGGCCGAGACGGTCGCGCGCTTCGGTCGCGTCGACGTCCTGGTGAACAACGCCGGGCGCGCGCACCTCGGGGCGGTCGAGGAGACCACCGAGACCGAGCTCCGGGACCTGATGGACCTGCACTTCTTCGGGCCGGCCGCACTCACGCGCGAGGTGCTGCCGCACATGCGCGCCGCGGGGACGGGCGCGGTCGTCCAGATGACCAGCATGGGCGGACAGCTGGCCTTTGCGGGCGTCGGGGCTTACTGCGCGGGCAAGTTCGCCCTTGAGGGCCTGACCGAGGCACTGGCCCAGGAGGTCGCGCCGCACGGCGTCAAGGTCATGATCGTCGAGCCCGGCGCCTTCCGTACCAACCTCAACGGCTCCGGCCTGAGCGCGTCGGAGCCGCTGGAGGCGTACGCCGACAGCGTGGGCAAGCTCCGCGAGAACTTCACGGCGGCCGACGGCACGCAGCCCGGCGACCCCGCGAAGGCCGCCGCCGCGATCCTGGCCGCCCTGGACGCAGACAACACGCCGCTGCGCCTCGTGCTCGGCAACGACGCCATCGACGCGGTCCTCGAACACGCCGACCAGGTGCGGGCCGACGTCCGGGCGTGGGAGTCGGTCGGGCGCGGCCTCGAATTCGCCTGACCCGAATTCGCGCGACCTGACCGACGTGCGGGCGACCAAGCAGGCGAACGAGCGGGCGGACAAGCGCCCGGACGAGCAGCCGGACGAGCGCCCGGGAGTCAGGCCCAGTACGGCCGGGCCGACTCCCACGCCCGCCGGGCGAACTCCGCCACGCCCAGCTCCGCGAGGCGCGGGTTGATCACCTCGACGCTCACCAGTCCGTCGAAGCCGACCGTGCCCAAAGCCGCGCGGAAGCCGTGCAGGTCGAAGACGCCGTCGCCGGGCATGACGCGGTTCGACATCGCCTCGGTCGCGGTGTCCGCGTCCGGCCCGAGGAGCTGCGGGTGGTCGCAGAACTGCACGTACGCCAGCTCCTCGGCCGGGATCGCGGCCAGCTCCTCCAGCGTGTTCGGCCCGTTGAAGACGTGCCACGAGTCGACCAACACGCCCGAGCGGTCCGTCCCCGCGTGCCGGACCAGGGTCCGCGCGTCCGCGATCGTCGCGACCGGCGTGAAGGGCAGGAACTCCACCGCAGCCTTGCCGCCCGCCGCCGCGAAGATCTCCGCGCAGCGCGCGAAGAGGTCCTGGCAGCGGGCGTCGGGCGGCAGCGTGACCATGCCGAGCGCGAACCGCGAGCCGAACGCCGCCATCGCCTCGGCGACCTGCCGCGCGCCGTCCAGCGTCGACGCCTCGTCCTCGGCGACCACGAAGCCGAGCATTTCGGGGCAGGAGAGGTCGGCGGCGCGCAGCTGGTCGGCGAGCTGCGCGTACGACCGGCCCGACTCGGCGTAGGCCGCCAGGGTGAACGCGTCCAGGCTCAGCGCCTCGAACCCGGCCGCCCGCACGCCGTCCAGCAGCTCGGCGAAGTCGACCGGCTCCTTCGCACCCGCGTACGGCGAGAAGGTGAAGGTGTTGAGGCACAGCTCGGCCACGTCGCAGCTCCGATCCAGGGCGGCCGGCGCGTTCCGGCCGGGCGCCTGACGCTATCTCAGATGCCCCGCCGTTTCGACGCTTTGGTTCGGGTAGTCGAACGTCAGAGGCCGTGGCCGATCAAGTGACCGATCAACTGACGATCAAGTGACGATCGTGTGACCGATCAAGTGGCCGCACACAAGGTCGGCCACGCGGCGTCCACACCGGGGACACGGTGTGGTACTTGTGAGGTCGACTTCGCGGAGGGCTCAGTGACTACCGAAAACGCGTACCGCTACGGCATCACCGTCCCGCTCAACGCCCCCTTGGGCGAGCACCCGCGCCTGGTGCGCGAGCTCGTCGCGGCGGGCTACACGGACATCTGGTCGGCGGAGGTCGACGGGCTCGACGGGTTCAGCCCGCTGACCGTCGCGGCCCTCGCCGACCCGTCGGTGCGGCTGGGAACGGCGATCGTGTCGCCCTACACACGCGGGCCCGCGACCCTCGCGATGAGTGCGGCGTCCCTCGCCGAACTCGCGCCGGGCCGGTTCCAGCTCGGCGTGGGATCGGCCTCGCAGCTGATCGTCGAGTCGTGGAACGCCGCCGTGTTCGACCGGCCGTACCACCGCGTGCGCGACACGGTCCGCTTTCTGCGCGCGGCGTTCACGGGGGAGAAGATCACCGGGGAGTACGAGACCTTCTCGGTGCGCGGCTTCCGGCTCACCCGCGTGCCGCAGGAGCCGCCGCAGATCCTCGTCGCGGCGCTGCGCGAAGGCATGCTCAAGCTCGCCGGGCGGGAGGCCGACGGCGCCATCATCAACTGGCTCTCGGCCGACGACGTGCGCATGGTCGTGCCGTACGTGCACGCGGGCGGTCCCGGCAAGGAGATCGTCGCGCGCATCTTCGTGTGCCCGTTCGACGACCCGGTCCTCGTACGCTCGATCGGGCGACGGATGATCACGTCGTACCTCAACGTCCCGGTCTACGCCGAGTTCCACCGCTGGCTCGGCCGCGGCGAGGTCCTCAAGCCCATGTGGGACGCGTGGGCGGCGGGCGACCGCAAGAAGGCGCTGGAACTGGTCCCGGACGAACTCGTCGACGAACTCGTCGTGCACGGCACGCCGGAACACTGCCGCGCACGCATCCAGGAGTACGTCGACGCGGGCGTCACCGTCCCGGTCGTCGCCGTCATCGACCCGCGCCCCGACGCCGACCCGCTGGAGGCGGCGCTCTCCCTGGCCCCGCGCCGCTGACCGCACTCCGTAGGACGGACCGGACCTGACCTGACCGGTTCGATCCGGTCCTCGTCAGACGGGCCGGACCATGCACACCCGCGGCCACCGGTCGAGTCCGTGCGCGGCCTCCTCGGCGCGGATCGCCCGGAGGCCGGGGCCCGCATCCGCCTCGGCCAGCACGGCGAAGCCGATCCGCGCGTAGTACGGCGCGTTCCACGGCACTTCGGTGAACGTGGTCAGCGTCAGCGCGGGCATGCCGCGTTCGGCCGCGTGCTTTGCGGCGTGTTCGACGAGCGCGCGCCCGATTCCGCGCCGCGCGTGGTCCGGGTGCACGGACACCTGCTCGACGTGCAGGTTGCCGTCGACCGGCTTGGCGATCAGGTACGCGCCGGGCCGGTCGTCGCGGTCGACCGCGACCCACGCGCACCCGGCGACCCGGTACGCGTCCAACTCGCCTAGTGACAAAGGCTCGTCACCCGCGATCTCGGGCATGCCGACGTCGCGGAAGCACCGCCCCGCGGCGATCTCGACGTCCTGGAGAACGGGCAGTTCGCTCTCCGCCGCAATTCGAATGCGCATGCCACCAGTGTGCCGGTCCGACTGCGGGGCAGGATGTCCGCATGACGGGGCCAGGGGAGACGACCGAGCGAACCACGGCGCATCTGGACGACACCGCGGTCGACCGCGACGACACCACAAGCAATCGCGACGAGACCACCGTCGACATGGTCATCGCATGTCTGCGCGGAGCGGTCGTGTCGAGCGTGCTCGCGGTGTTCGCGATGCTCGCACCCGACGGCGCCGCCCGGCGGATCGCGGTCATGGTTGCTTTCGCCGCCGGCGCGGCGGCTGCCGTCCGCTACCTGGTCCGCAGGGGCCACGCCGGGTGGGCTGCCCCACGTGAGGGCACCCGTCGCCCGGACGGCGGTGCGGGGATGCGCGGTACGCCGGGTGAGTCCAGGGTGGGAGGCGGGAGTACGCACATACCCGACGCACCATGAGGAGACACAGTGGCCGGCGACGACAGCACGACGGACAAGCTCAAGGGCAAGGCCAAGGAGGTCGCCGGCAAGGTCACCGGGGACTCGCGCCTTGAGGGCGAGGGCCAGACGGACCAGGCCAAGGGCAAGGCCAAGGGCGCGGTACAGAATGCCGCCGACAAGGCGCGCGGCGCCAAGGACTCGCTGACGCGCAAGGACGACGACGCCTGAGCCGAGCCGACCGGATGCGCAGCGGCCACGCCCCTGCTCGTCGCCCCGGGGAGGATCCCGGGACGACGAACAGGGGCGTGGCCCAGGCGCGTCCGCGTTCCGAACCCGTTCCCGTCAGGAAGCCGGCGTGCGCTCCGCCGTTCGGAGCGCCGCGTGTTCGGCGATCAGGGCCGCGTAGCGGCGGCCGGACGTCTTCACCGTGCGGCGCTGCGTCGTGTAGTCGACGTGCACGAGGCCGAAGCGGTGCGCGTAGCCGTACGCCCACTCGAAGTTGTCCATCAGCGACCACGCGAAGTGCCCGGCCAGCGGCACGCCCCGGGCCAGCGCCCGTCCGCACGCGGCCAGGTGCGCTTCGAGGTACGCCGTGCGCTCGGCGTCGTGCACCTCGCCCCGGGCGTCGACGGTGTCCGGCCACGCCGCGCCCGACTCGGTGACGTACAGCCGCCGCGCGCCGTACTCGGCGGCCGCCCGCACCAGGAGGTCTTCGAGCCCGTCCGGGTACACCTCCCAGTCCATGCCGGTGACCGGGGAGCCCGGCACCGGGAGTTGGCGCGCGTAGGGGGCGGGGCCGTCCGGGTCGGCGGTGACGATCTGGCGGAAGTAGTAGTTGATGCCGAGGTAGTCGAGGGGCTGGGCCATGACCGCCAGGTCGCCCGGCTGTTCGGGCAGGTCGACGCCGTACAGCTCGCGCATGTCGGCCGGGAAGCCGCGGCCGTGCACGGGATCCAGCCACCACCGGTTCACGTGCCCGTCGGCGCGCACCGCGGCCGCCACGTCCTCCAGCCGGTCGCTCGCGGGCTCGATCGGGCTGAGGTTGACGACGTATCCGACCTGCGGCGTGCGCGGCGCGTTGGCGCGGACCGCCTGGGTGGCGAGGCCGTGGCCGAGGAGCAGGTGGTAGGACGCGCGTACGGCGGCCTCCAGGTCGGTCAGGCCCGGCGCCATGCGCCCCTCGAGGTGCCCGATCCAGGCGGAGCACAGGGGTTCGTTGAGCGTGGTCCAGTCCGTGACGCGGTCCCCGAGGGCGGCCGCGACCGCGCCGGAGTACTCGGCGAACCGCTCGGCGGTGTCGCGCGAGGTCCAGCCGCCGACGTCCTGGAGGGCCTGCGGCAGGTCCCAGTGGTAGAGGGTCGCGAACGGGCGGATCCCGGCGGCGAGCAGTTCGTCGACGAGCCGGTCGTAGAAGGCGAGTCCGCGTGCGTTGACCGGGCCGGAGCCGGTCGGGACGACCCGCGGCCACGCCACCGAGAAGCGGTAGGCGTCCAGGCCCAGGGACCGCATGAGTGCGACGTCCTCGGAACTGCGGTGGTAGTGGTCGCAGGCGACGTCGCCGGTGTCCCCGTTTTCCACGGCTCCCGGGACCCGGCTGAAGGTGTCCCAGATCGACGGCAGTCGGCCGTCCTCGGCGGCCGCACCCTCGATCTGGTACGCGGACGTCGCCGCGCCCCAGACGAAATCCTCGGGGAAGTCGGACAGTTCAGGCATGCGTGCGGTCTCCAGGGTCGTGCCGGCGGTGCGGCTGCGGATCGCAGGGGTCGGTGGAACGGTCCGGGGGCGGCCGAACCGGTGGTGCAGCAAGCTCACTTGACCGCGCCCGCGGTGAGTCCGGCGACCAAGTAGCGCTGGAGGAACAGGAATCCGGCGACGACGGGGACGCTGACCACCAGCGACGCGGCCATCACCTGGTTCCAGTACACGTTGTTCTGGGTGGAGTAGCCCTGGAGTCCGACCGCGAGCGTGCGCGTCGACTCGTCGGTCATGACCGACGCGAACAGCACCTCGCCCCACGCGGTCATGAAGGCGTACACGGCGACGGCCACGATTCCGGGCGACGCGGCCGGGATCACCACGCGCAGCAGCGCGCCGATCGGGCCGTTGCCGTCGACGAGGGCGGCCTCGTCCAGCTCGCGGGGGATGGAGTCGAAGTAGCCGACCAGCATCCAGATCGAGAAGGGGAGCGAGAACGTCAGATAGGTGATGATCAGGCCGAGGCGGCTGCCGTACAGCTCGACGCCGGTGGCGTTCCCGATGTTGACGAACAGCAGGAACAGCGGGAGCAGGAACAGGATCCCGGGGAACATCTGGGTGGACAGCACCGACACCGAGAAAACCTGACGCCCGCGGAAGCGGTGCCGGCTGATGGTGTACGCGGCGAACACCGCGATCGTCACCGAGAACACCGTGGCGGTGGTGGAGACGATGAGGCTGTTCACGAAGTAGTCGGCGAGCGGGACGGTGTCCCAGATGTCGACGAAGGGCTGCACCGTCAGATCGGACGGCCACCAACGGAAGTTGCCCTGCACGTCGGGCAGCGGCTTGAGCGACGACGTGACCATCACGTACACCGGGATCATCGCGAAAGCGGTCAGCAGCGACAGCCCGACCCATCGCACCCAGCGGAACCAGCGCGGCTCAAGCATCGGACTTCCCCCTCCGTATCCGGCCCACCCCGAGGTAGACGGCGGTCACCAGCAGCAGGAACAGGAGCAGCAGCACCGACATCGCCGATCCGGTGCCGAAGTTCCAGGTGACGAACGAGTTCTGGTAGATGTGGATCGAGATGAGGTCGGCCTCGTCGGGCGCGGATTTGCCGAACAGCACGTACGGCGTGTTGAAGTCGTTGAAGGTCCACAGGAAGAGCACGAGCAGCACCACGCGGTTGACCGGCGCCAGCATCGGCATCGTGACGCGGCGGATCTGCTGCCACACCCCGGCGCCGTCCAGCGCGGCGGCCTCGTAGACGTCGCGCGGGATGTTCTGGAGCGCGGCCATCAGGCACAGGAACGCGAAGGGCCAGGTCCGCCACACCGCGGTGACCACCAGCGCCCAGAAGCTGTTGCCGCCGATGAGCCAGAAGGGCCGGTCGTCCACCAGGCCGAGCTGGTCCACCAGCACGTGGTTCACGAGGCCGGTGTCGCGCTGGAACATGAAGCCGAAGGTGATGACGCCGGTGTAGACCGGCAGCGCGTACGGCACCAGGAACAGCGCCCGCAGCAGGCCGCGGCCGCGGAACGCGCCCTGCATGAGGATCGCGCCGGTGATGCCGAGCAGCCACGAGATGCCGACGACCAGCACGGTGAACATGACGGTCACCCAGAACGAGTCCAGCAGCGCCTTGCCGACCGGGCCGTCGAAGTCCACCGCGAGCCGGTAGTTGTCGAAGCCGGCGGCCGGCGCGCTGGTCCAGTGCCGGATGTGGAACTGGGTGAGCTTGAGGAAGCTCATCCCGATGCCGACCGCCATGGGGATGACGTGCACCAGGAGTTCGAGCACGATGGCGGGCGCGAGCAGGACGTACGGCAGCGCGCCGCGCCGGATCCGGAACCGGCCGCGCGGGAACCGCCCGCGGGCGGTCGGCTTGCCGCGCCCGTCCGGCCCGTCGTCCGGCGGGTCCTCGGCGACCGGGGCCCGGCGGGTGGTCGTGGCGGCCATCGGGTCGTTCCTTCCTTCGGTGATCCCCGTGCCCGGTGAAGGGGCGCGGTGCGGTGCGGTGGGGGCACGGTGGGGCGCGGTGCGGCGGCGGGGCCGGAACGGTTTCGCCGGCCGCCTCGGCGGGGTCGCCGCCGCACCGCGGTCTCCAGAAGTCCCGGGAGGGGGCCCGGGAGGGGTCCCGGGCGCTCGCGCGGGCGGGACGGCGGTCAGCCGGCGGCGACCATCTTTTCCTGGGCCTCGTCGAGCGCGGACTTCACGGCCGCGTCGGTGATCTCCTTGCCGGACGCGGCGTCCGCGATGAGCTTCTTGACCGCGTTGCCGACCAACGTCTCGAACTGGCTCTCCGCGGGAACCTGCGGCAGCGGGGCGGCGGTCTCGGCCAGGGCCTGCTGGAAGACCTTGACGCCCTCGGTCTGGAAGGCCGGGTCGTCGTAGGCGTCCTTGACCGACGGCAGCGAACCGTACGCCTTGTTGAGCGCCTTCTGCGTCTCGGCGCTCGTCATGAACCCCATGAACTCGAAGGCCGCGTCCTTGGCGTCGGAGTCCTTGAAGACCGCAATGTTGATGCCGCCGACCATGCTGTTGATGCGCGGGGCACCGGCGGGGGCGGAGGCCGGGAAGGGGATCGGAGCCACGCCGATGTCGTCCGGGTTCATGCCGTTGGAGACCAGCGAGCCCTGCGCGGCCTGCCACATCAGCATCGCGGACTTGCCGGTGGCGAAGTCCTTGAGCGACTGCGTGCCTTGGCTGTACTCGGCGTTGCTGGGGTTGACGATCTTGTCCTTGGCCAGCAGGTCGACGTACCGCTTGACGCCCTGCACCATCTGCGGCGAGTTGAACGCGGGCTTGCCGTCCTTGGTGAAGATCTCGGCGCCGTACTGCTTGCCGAACGTGAAGGCGTGGTGCACGCCTTCGGTGTAGCTGCCGCCCTCCAGAGCCAGGCCCCACCGGCCGTCCGTGCTCAGCTTGCGGCCGACCTCGGCCATCTCCTCCCAGGTCTTGGGCGGTTGGACGCCGGCCTCCCGGAAGATCTTCTTGTTGTAGTAGAGCGCGTACGAACTGCTGTAGACGGGCAGGCCCATCGGCGGCTTGCCCTCCGCGCCGGTGGCCGCGTACGGGGTCGGCAGGAAGCGGTCCTTGCCACCGACCTTGGCGAGCACGGCGTCGTCGATCGGCACGAACGCGTCCGTCGCCTGGAGCGAGGCGGACCAGGTGTTGCCGATGTTCAGGATGTCCGGCCCCTTGCCGGAGGTGGTCGCGGCGAGGATGCGGTTGAGCAGGTCGTCCCAGGGCACGACCTCGAGCTCGACCTTGATCCCGGTGCGCTGCGTGAACTTGTCCAGTTCCGGCTTCAGCACCTGCTTGTCGTGCTCGATGCTGGTGCCCTGGTTGCTGGCCCAGTACGTGATGGTCTTGCCCGCGGAGCCGCCGGAGGCCCCGGAGCCGCCGCCGTCGTCGTCCGAGTCGGAGCCGCCGCCGCATGCCGCCAGGACGAGGGCCGACAGGGTCAGTGCCAGGGCAGGGGCGACTCTTCGAACACGTCGTACTCGCACGATGACCGACTCCTCAGCTGCAGGGGGGACTTTGTTCGCGGTGTGATTTAACTGGCGGTGAACATCAGCGTCAAGAGTGTGATGCAGGCGAACTTCCCGGTAAAATATGGTTGACCAGCTTGTTTCAAGGGTTGAAGTATGTGGGGCACGACAAGGGTGGGAGCCACGATGGAGTCCGGCAGGCGGTCCGACAGGCGCAGCGACAAACACAGCGACAGGCCCGGCGACAAGCTCAGTACGGTGCAGGGCCTGCGGCGTGCCAACCGCGCCGAGGTCCTCCAGCGCCTGTACGCCGACGGCCCGCTCAGCCGCCAGGACCTGACCCGCCTGACCGGACTCAGCCAGGCGACCGTCAGCAACGTCGTCGGCGACCTCGTCGAGGCGGGCGTCGTCACCGAGGCCGGTGCGCTGGACAGTTCCGGCGGCCGCCCGCGCGTGCTCCTGCGCGTCGAGCCCGACCACGCCCGCGTGATCGGCGTCGACGTCGGCGAAACCGGCGTCAAGGTCGAGCTGTTCGATCTCGGCATGCGCGAACTCGCGCGCGCCGACTTCGCGTTGTCCGCGCAGGGCGCCGACGTGGACGAGGTCGTCCGGCACATCCTGGCCGGCCTCGACAAGGTCTGCCGCGAGGCGGGCGTCGACCCCGCCGCCGTGATGGGCGTGGGCATCGGGGTGCCCGGCCTGGTCGAGCACGGTGCCGCGGACGCGGGCCCGGGGGAGCACGCCGACCTGCTCGTGCACGGCCAGACCACCGGCTGGGAGGCGGTGCCGCTGGGGCGCCTGCTGCGCGAGGGCACCGACCTGCCGCTGCACATCGACAACGGCGCCAAGACCCTGGGCCGGGCCGAGATGTGGTTCGGCTCGGGGCGCGGGGTCGGCAACGCCGTGATGATCCTGCTGGGTTCCGGCATCGGCGCGGCCATCGTCACCGACGGCAAGATGTACCGCGGCTCCACCACCAGCGCGGGCGAGCTCGGCCACCTGACCGTCAACGTGGGCGGACGGCGCTGCCGCTGCGGCGCGCTCGGCTGCCTGGAGGCGTACGTCGGCGCCGAGGCCATCCTCGACCGCTACCGCGAACTACGCCCCGACGACGTCCTGACCGGCGCCGACGAGGAGACCCGCATCGCCGCCCTGGTCGCCGCCGCGGACATCTCCGCCGACGCCGCCTCGGTCCTGGAGTCGACCGCGCTCTACCTGGGCGTCGGCATCGGCAACCTGGTGAACCTGTTCAACCCGCAGCGGATCGTCCTCGGCGGGTGGGCCGGCCTGGCCATCGGGGGCCGCATGCTCCCCGCGATCCAGGCCGCGGCGGCCGACCACGCGCTGCGCAGGCCGTTCGCCGGCACCACGATCGAACTCGCGCGCCTGGGCCCGGACGCGGTCGCGCTGGGCGCGGCCACCCTGCCGGTCGAGCGCTTCCTGCGCGCGGGCGGGATCCCGGACTGACCCCGCCGCGTCCCGTCGAACACCCAAGTGCCTTTGTCTACAGCCGCGTTGCCGCAGTCCGCCGGTGCCCGTCCGGCGGGGCGGGTTCGATGCGCCGCCGGATTCCGGCGCCCGCGTGTCTTGTGCACGCGGGCCGGTGACGGTATTCATGCACTCCATTAATGAGTTGGATTAATCCGGCCAGGGGAGTGCCATGTCTTTCACCACCGCCGTGCGCGGGCGCACACGTCCGATCATCGTGGGACTCGTCCTGCTTGCCGCCGCCCTCACGGCGTCGGTACTCGGCATGTCCGCGAGCGAGGCGCACGGGTCCAAGGCCGGGCGGGCGCCGAGCGTGGGTGATCGGGCCGAGGTGCTCGACCTGATCGCACGCTACGGCCAGTACTTCGACCAGGGCGAAGCCGCCGCGTGGGCCTCGCTGTTCGTCGCCCAGGGCGAGCTGAGCTTCCCGACCGCGGCGACGCCCGGCGCGCCGCGCTTCACCGTGAAGGGCCGCGACGCGCTGCTGGCCTTCGCCTCGCGCCCGCGGGATCCGAACCTGGTCGGAATCCACTTCGCGGGGGCGTCGATCCTGATCACCGGAGACAACGGCGTCATCAAGGCGCGTACGCCGGTCGCGGTCGGCACCGTGCGGACCGACGTCCAGCAGGGCGCCACGTTCAACGGCTACGGCGTGTACGAGGACGTGATCGTGAAGACCCGGGACGGCTGGCGCTTCCAGAGCCGCACCGCCGACACCTATGGCGCGAAGCCGATGTCGCCGGAGTTCCTGGCCTTGCCGCGCTCGTAGCGTCGGGGTGCCCGCGGAGTCGGGCGCTCGTGGCGCGGCAACGCCGTCAGTCGGCGTCGCCGAGTGAGGCGAGCAGGAGCCGCAGTCCGGTGGCCAGTGCCTCGCGCTGGGTGGCATCGAGCGGGGCGAGCATGCGTTCCTCGGTCGCCAGGTGGTCGGGCAGGGCGGCGTCGATCAGGGCGCGGCCCGCGTCGGTGAGGCCGACGTACACATTGCGGGCGTCGGCCTCGCCGCGCGTGCGGGTCACCAGGCCGCGTGTCTCCAGCTTGTCCAGGCGCTGACTGATCGCGCCGGACGTGACCATCGACGCGCGCATCAGCTCGGCGGGCGTGAGGCGGTGCGGCGGGTCGCTTCGCCGCAGCGTCGCCAGCATGTCGAACGACGGTCCATCGAGGCCGTGTTCGGCGAACGTACGGCCCATCTCCGCCTTCGCGAGGCGCGTCGCCCGGGACAGTCGGCCGAACACCTCCATCGGCGACACATCCAGGTCGGGGCGTTGTCGGCCCCACTGCTCGACGATGCGGTCCACATGATCTGCCACACCGCCACGGTAGCGGATCTCTTAGCGTTGAGATATATTTCTCTTAGCACTAAGAGATCGATCGAAGGGGCAGACCATGCGCATCACCGTGTTCGGAGCGGCCGGGAACGTCGGGAGCCGCGTCGTGGCCGAGGCCCTGGCCAGGGGGCACGAAGTCACCGCTGTCGTCCGCGACTCCGCGCGCTTCGCGGACCTGCACCCGGACGCCGTCCACCGGGTCGGCAACGCCGCGCACGTCGAGGACGTCGTGGCGCTCACCACGGGGCAGGACCTCGCCATCGGGGCCACGCGCCCCGCGCCCGGCAGCGAGGCCGGGCTGCTCGCCGCCACGAGCGGACTGCTCGCGGGGGCCGAGCGGACCGGCGTACGCCTGCTCCTCGTCGGCGGCGCGGGAAGCCTCACCGTGCCCGGCGCCGACGGGCTGACCGTCGTCGACACGCCCGACTTCCCGGCCTCCTGGCGGCCGATCGCCCGCGCGTGCGGCGAGCAGCTGGACGCGGCGCTGGCCGCACCGGCGTCGGTGGACTGGGCGTACCTGAGCCCGGCCGCGGTCCTCGAACCCGGCGTGCGAACGGGCCGCTACCGCGTGGGTGTTGACGAGTTGATCGTCGACGCGGAGGGCAACTCGTCCGTCTCGATGGAAGACCTCGCGGTCGCGCTCGTCGACGAGGCCGAGCGGCCCAAGCACCACCGCATGCGCTTCACCGTGGGCTACTGATCCCGCCGCTCCCGGGGGGCGGGGACGGGTCAGGAAGGGCGGACGTCCAGGCCCAGGGAGGCGGCGAGGACCACGGCCTGCGTGTAGTCGACGATGGCGTTCTTGACCACGGTGACCTGGGGGTCGAGGCCTTCGAGGGTGCTGCCGCGCAGGTCGCTGCCGGTGAGGTCGGCGCTGTGCAGCAGGGCGCCGGACAGATCGCAGTCGGTGACAACCGCCTTGGTGAGGCGGGCGCCGGTGAGGTCGGCCTCGCGCAGGCGGACGTTGTGGAACGTGGACCCGGTGAGGTCGGCACCCGGGAGGCCGACGAACGACCAGTCGCCGCCCTCGGCCTTGAGCAGTCCGTAGGTGCAGCCGTCGAACATGCTGCCGACGAGCTTGCACGCGTTGAACGCCGCGTCGAAGAAGGAGCAGCGGACGAAGATGCAGTTCACGAACGCGGCGTTCTCGTGCACCGAGCAGTTGAACCGCACGCCGCGGAACGTGCACTCCTCGAAGACCGAGCCGTTGTTGATCATCTCGGTCATGTCGACGTCGACGAACAGCACCTTGGTATGGGTCTCGGCGTCGGGGTCACGGCCGTCCCACTCCTTGGAACGGATCGCGCTCTCGGTAGGCGGCGCCGCCCGCCCGTGCAGTCTCTCGGCCATCGCCCCACGATAACCGCGCCCTCCGACAGCCCCGGCCCTCCGACAGCCGGCGCCCTCCGACAGCCCAGGCCCGCTCAGAGGCGCGGGTCCATGGGAGGTGGGAGCGGAGGGTTGGGGTCGGGGCGGAAACGGAACCAGGACCAGAAAGCGACCGACCCCGCGAGGAACACGCCGAAGAGGATGGCGGCGCGCAGCAGCATGGCCCGCGAGCCGCCGTCGGAGGCGCCGGCGGGGTCGGTCAGCGCCAGCACGAACAGGAAGACCGCCGTCGCGTACGTCACTGTCCAGGCGAACCGGCTCCACGACCACAGCAGTTCGCCGTCGAGCAGGCGTACCGGGATGAGGCCGAAGACCAGGCCGACCACGCCCGCGACGAAGAGCTGGGTGAGCAGGTCCTCGACGAACAGCAGGCCGAAGGCCGGGTGCGCGTCGCCGTCGACCGCGTTCCGCACGGGTATGCGCGCCACCCAGGCCGCGGTGGCCAGCAGCGCGAGGGCCCAGGCGCCGACCGCGACCGCGCGGCCTTCCTGAGCGGGCGTCAGATGGCGCGTGTACACGGCGGTGAAGGCGAGGATCAGCCCGAAGACGTAGCCGGGCGTCAGGTCCGCGACCCGGGACAACACGGCGATGAACAGGGCCAGGCCGAGCGCCCCGGGGATCAGCGACGGCAGCGCCGGTATGCCGCTCGCCCGTCGGCGGTACGCCTCGGCGCCGCCCGCGTACGCCAGCACCCCCGCGGGCACGGCCACCAGCATCGCCAGCGCCAGGACCACCGTGGCCCGGTCGGCACCGGCGGCCGGCTCCGCCACCACCGCGAACGACGAGGACAGCAGCACGAACGCGACCACCTGAAGGGCCGGTACGCGCGGCCGGGACCGCGGCCGTCTGCCGCCCGGGTGGACGAACCGGCGGATCCGGAGGCGGTTGCGCTCGACCGTGCGATTGACGAGTTCGGCGCCGAATCCGATGAGGGGCAGGGCCACCGCGGTCGTCGCGGCGGCGGCCGCGACGGGTGTGGGCTCGTCGAACAGGTCGGCGGGCTGGGGGAGTGCGACGGAGGATTCGGCGCGGCCGTCCGCGAGGGCTTTACCGCCGGTCTCCGGCCGCCGCTGCACGGGCGGCGGCGGGGGAGGAGGTGCGGGGGCGGCGGCGGTCACCGACAGCGGGGCCGTGACCGTGCCGTCGAACCGGTCCTGCGCGCAGGTGGCGGCCAACGTCGTGTCGCCGAGGGCATCCTGAGGGATCGTCACCTCGCCGTTGAACCCGCCGTCGGCGGCGACCGGCAGGCGTCCGAGCACGCGGCCGCCCTGGCTGACGGTCACCTCGGGGGCTGTCCCTTCGGGAGCCGCGGCACAGCCGGTGAAGTGGCGCCCGGTCACGCGCGCGGTCGATCCGGCGGCCGGGGTGGCCGGCGCGACGGTCAACTCGGGCGCGAGCACGGTGAATGTGGCCGTGAGGATGTGCTCCGCGTTGTCGGCCGTGTAGCAGTAGGCCGTGATCGTGTGCTCGCCCCGGGCGCCGTACGCCGGGGCGCGGATGGGATAGGCGCGCAAGCTGCCCGTGGACGGAGGGGCGCCGCCCTCCGGCGGGCGCGCGGTGGGCGAGATCGGCAGGCCGTCCCAGAAGAGCATGTCCTCGTCGCGGTTCGCCGCTCCGAACTGCCCGTCGCAGACGCCCGTGGTCCACACCGTCATGGGCGTTCCCGGCGGCCCCGACGACGGTATGGCGACGGCTGTCATCGAGGTGGTCGGGATTCCCGGTCCCCGCGGGATTTCCGGACGGAACCGCGCCGCGTTGCCCTCCCACTCGAACGGTGCCATGACCAGGCGGCCTTCCCCGCGGCGTTCCGTGGTGCATGCGGCCGTGACGGCGGCGGGGTCGTAGAAGGCCTCGTCCTCCGGCAGCCGTTCCAGTGCCAGCGTGTGCCGCAGGGTGAACGAGAAGTTGTTGCCCTCGTTCATGAGGATGCCGTCGGCCACCAGTTCCTCTTGCGGTACGGCGTTGCCCCGGAGAATGCGCACGGCCACGTCCACCCGCCCGTCGGCGCACCCGCGCATCCCGGTCCCGCGTACCTCGAACGTGTCGCCGGTGGACAGGACTTCGCGGTTCAGCTCGATACGCGCCGCCGGGTCGAGCTGCGACGGCGCGGCCGCGGCCGGAGATGCGGCGGCACCCGTGACGATCAGAAGCGGGGCGGCGAGGAGCGCGTACGCCGCACCCCGCCGCAATGCGCCGAGCCGACCCATGGTGACCGCCCCCGTCCACCGGCATGTGCCTCAGGTGGGGTGAGTATGCCCAACAGACGGCGCCTCCGTGCCGGGTCAGCGGCGTTTGGCGCGTGCTCCGCGGCACAGCGGGGACGGCTGGGGCTTCCGCGCGGCGGCCTCTTCGTCCGGGCGTCCGCTCTCGGCGGGCCGTGCGGGGTCGCCGGGGTAGGCGTGGACGGGGACGACGCAGGGGCGGGGACGGCGGATCGCGGTTCTGTGCATGGGGCTTCGATGTCCCGTCGCCGTCGGATCAGACAGGTGTACGGGCAACTTTCAGCCACTGGGGCCAGCACTCCCACCCGCTCGGCGGTACCGCTGTCACAACCCTGTCACGTCGGGCGGCGACCGGGTGACATCGCGTCCTTGTAAGGGAGTTCCCTGTAGCCCGGGCGTTCGGTGCCGAAATACCTTCGAGGCTCGTCAAGCCTGCCGGGGGAGGCAACCATGCTTGAGGCACTGGCGCTCATGCCGGGGAGGACGAGCGGCGGCGGAGGCCGCGGCGGACGGGGTGGAGGCGGCGGCGGGGGAGGCGGCGACTTCGGCGGCGACCTTGAGGTCTTCCTGATCTGCATGGCGCTGGTCGCCGTGATCTGGCTGATCGTCTACCTCTACCGGAGCAACCGGGCCCAGCAGCAGGCGCAGTTCCTGGCCACGCTGCCGCCGCCGCAGTTCGCGCCGCCGCCGCCCCCGGGGTACCCGCCGCCTCCGCCGCGGTACGCCGCGCCGGCGTACGTCCCGCCGCGTCCGCCGGCGCCCCCGCCGTGACGGACGCGACCGGTGTGACAGGCACAGCCGGGGCGAGCGGCTTGCTCAGAGACCCAGCACCCGGAGGGCGTTGGTGCGCAGGAACTTGGGCCACACCTCGTCCTTGAAGCCCACGTTCGGCAGTTCGGCGAAGATGCGGTCGAGCGTCAGCCCGTACGGGAAGTAGCCCGCGTACATGACCTTGTCGGCACCGCGCGTGTTGGCGTAGTCGACGATCTCGCGCGGGTAGTGCTTGGGCGCGAATGCCGACGACGACCAGTGCAGGCCGGGCCACTTGAGCATGAGCTTCACCGCGAGGTGGCACCACGGTTCGCCGCCGTGCCGCATCACGACGGTGAGCTCCGGGAAGTCGTAGCAGACCTGGTCGAAGCGCATGACGTCCTGCGCGGTCGCGGGGACGCGCGGGCCGGGGATGCCGGCGTTGACGAACACCGGCAGACCGAGGTCGACACAGGTCGCGTACAGCGGGTACGCGAGCCGGTCGTCGATCGGGACCGGGGGAGTGCAGCCGCAGGGGAAGAAGGACGCCGCGACGACGCCGGCCTCCTCGCGGGCCCGGCGCAGCGCGCGTACGCCCTGCATGACGTCGGTCGGGTCGACCTGGAAGCTGCCGAGGAGCCGGTCGGGGTGGCGGCGCACGGCGTCGACGGTGCCCTCGTCCTCGAACGAGACCGGGATCAGGGCCTTGTCGATCCCGAACTGGTCCATGGCGCGCAGCAGGTCGTCGGCGGACGACTCCGAGCGCTCCATCTCGGGGAGGTCCTTGAACATGTAGCCGGCGGGATGCGTCATGCCGCTGCGGCTGTCCTCGTCCCGCAGCGTCCCGGCCATGGCGGTCGCCCACCAGCGGCGGTCCTTGTTCGGCAGGCCCATCAGCAGGTCGACGACTCCGATGTCGGACGGGAATCCCATGGCGCACCCTTCGGACAAGCCCCGGGGTCCCGGCCGCGCTCGGCTGCCGGGACCCCGGGGCGAAATCGATGAAACCGATCCGGTCGACGACGCCTAGCGCGTCACGATGATCGACGAACCGTGCCCGAACAGGCCCTGGTTCGCGGTGATGCCGACCTTCGCGTCCGCCACCTGCCGGGCGCCGGCCTGGCCGCGCAGCTGCCAGGTCAGCTCGCACACCTGGGCGATGGCCTGGGCCGGGACCGCCTCGCCGAACGACCCGAGGCCGCCCGACGCGTTGACCGGGATGCGACCGGTGACCTCGGTCTCGCCGTCGCGCAGCAGCTTCTCCGCCTCGCCGCGGCCGCAGATCGCCAGGTCCTCGATCCAGTCCAGCTCCAGCGCGGTGGACAGGTCGTAGACCTCCGCGAGGCTCAGGTCCTCGGGGCCGAGGCCGGCCTCCTCGTAAGCCGCGTGCGCCAGCGACGCCCGGAAGGACAGGTCGCCCGGCGCCACGGCGGCCGACGAGTCCGTCGCGATGTCCGGCATCTCGATGACCGCGCTGGGGAAGGTCGGCGTGACGGTCGAGACCGCCGAGATGCGCACCGGGTTGGTGGTGCGCTTGGCCGCGAACTCCTTGCTGCACAGCACGACGGCGGCGGCGCCGTCGGAGGTCGCGCAGATGTCCATGAGGCGCAGCGGGTCGGCGACCACGGGGGACGCGGCGACGTCTTCGAGGGTGAACGCCTTCTTGTAGCGGGCGTTCGGGTTGTTCAGGCCGTTCTTCGCGTTCTTGACCTTGACCTTGGCGAAGTCCTCGACGGTCGCGCCGTACAGGTCGATGCGGCGGCGCGCGTACAGGCCGAAGTACGTCGGGTTGGTCGCGCCGAGCACGTGGAAGCGCACCCAGTCCGGGTCGTCGGGGCGGTCGCCGCCGACGGGCGCGAAGAAGCCCTTGGGCGCGGCGTCGGCGCCGACGACGAGGGCCACGTCGACCAGGCCCGCGAGGATCTGCGCGCGGGCGTTGGCGATGGCCTGCGAGCCGGAGGCGCACGCGGCGTACGAGCTGGAGACGCGGGCGCCGGTCCAGCCGAGCGCCTGCGCGAAGGTGGCTCCGGCGACGAAGCCGGGGTAGCCGTTGCGGATGGTGTCCGCGCCCGCGACGTACTGGATGTCGCGCCAATCGAGGCCCGCGTCGGCGAGCGCGTCCTGGGCGGCCTTGATGCCGTACTCGACGAAGTTGCGGCCCCACTTGCCCCACGGGTGCATGCCGGCACCGAGGACGACGACCTCACGTTCCCGACTCATGCTGTTGCTCCCGTCGGCTTGAACTTCCACGTCGTGTAGACCTGCTCGGCGGTCTCGTAGAGCACGCCGGGGACGATCTCGACCTCGGCGCCGACGGTGAGGTCGTCGACGGTGATGCCGGGCTCGGCCTGGCCGAGGACGATCATGCCCTCTTCGGCGAGCTGCACGGCGACGATGGTGAACGGCACCCACTCGGTGTCCGGGTCGGAGACGTAGGGGGCCGGCGGCCGGTACCCGGCGTTGGTGTACGACCACACGGTGCCGCGGCCCGAGAGCTTGAGCTCCTCGAACTCCCGGCCCGCGCACGCGGGGTTCTTGCAGAACGTGTCCTGCCGGGGGAAGAACACGGTCCCGCAGGCGGTACACCGGGTGCCGAGGAGGCGGAAGTCCTCGTCGTCCGTGGTGAACCAGCCGGGGACCACAGGCTTGTGGTCCTTCATCGCCTGGGCCTCCTTCGTCTCGGGTGCAGTCCTCTCCGGACGATTCCGGTGGAGGCTGTGCGGTTGGGGGCCGGGCGGGCCCACCCCCCTATTCTGACGGTACGTCAGTTACCTGAGGCAAGGTGGTCGGCAGTAGCACTGCTCACAATCCGTGTCCCTGACCTGCGGCGGCCGCAGTCGAGCCGCAGTCGAGGGGTGGGGCGGCGGGCCCGGCCGGGCTCGGTGAGGGGATGGCCCGGCCGGGGGCTCTGGGGCGTGACCCGCGAGGCGTGACACCGCGTCAGCGGGCGGCGGGCGGGCGGTAGTCGCGGGGCACCAGTCCGGAGCGCCGCCACAGGAGGAGGCCGGGGCCGCCCATGAGATTGGTCTCCTCGAAGAACGCGACGAGGCGGCGCGCCCACGCCCGCATGGTCTCGTCGCGGTACGGGTTCGCCAGCGCCTCGCGCCGGGCGAGCCGGGGGTCGAGGCCGACCGCCGCGTAGACGTTCGGGTGGATCAGGTGGTGCGCGATGACGTGCGCCGACCGCGCGACGACCAGGCGGCTGAACTCCAGCTCCGCGCGGTTGAGCCGCGGCGAGCGCCGGACGACCTCCTCGCGGGCGTACCGGACGTGCCGGGCCTCCTCGATCACGTGGATGCGGGACACGTCGCGTACGAGCGGCTGGATCGTCTCGTCCTGCATCATCTCGCGCTGCGCGGAGTCCAGGATCTCCTCGGCGATCAGGGCCGCGGCGAAGGTCTGGATGCCGAACCCGATGGTCTTCATGGCCCGGCCGAGCTCGTGCGCGTAGCGGCCGGGGCCGTAGTTGGGCGCCTCGAACTTCTCGATCATGCGGCCGAACATCGTCGAGTGCCGGCACTCGTCGGCGATCTCGGTGAAGGCGTACTGGATGTGGCGGCTCGTCATGTCCTGGTCGTACGCGTGCCGGATCAGCAGCTGCATCAGGATGACCTCGAACCAGATCCCGACGCTCGCCGTGCTCGCGACCTCGTGCCGCGTCAGGTCGACGCGCTGCGCCGGGCTCATGCGCGCCCAGGTGCGGGTGCCGTAGAGCGTGCAGCGCTTCTCGTTGATGAAGTACGTGTCCGGGAGCAGCGGAGCGTCCCAGTCGATGTCCTTCAGCGGGTCGAAGGAGTTCTTCGCGGACGCGGCCAGCAGGCGCTCCGCGGTCAGCTCGCGGTCCTTGATGCCAGACGCAACCGGCATGCCGGGCCTCCTCGATCGTCCGTGGTGCGCGGAAGGGATGAGTCGAACAGCTGGGGTGTTACCGCAAGTAACATCGCGCCTCGGGGTCGCCGCTGTCAACCTTCCGGGCGTATCGCGAGGGGTGCGCGACGGGCGCGCGGGTGGCATTCTCGGGCGCGGCCGACAGTCCGCTCGGCCCGACCCCATCCCGGTACGCCCGGCCGAGAACCCGGTCGGCGGCCGTGACGCCCGGAGGTAGCCGCATGTCCGACGCGCCCCAGCCCGCAGCCCCCGGCGCACCCGAGGTCCTGTGGCGTCCCTCGGAGGAGCGCGTCCGCGCCGCCCGCGTCACCGACTTCGCCGCGCGCGTCGCCGAGGACCGCGGGGTCGGGCCGTTCGACGGGTACGCCGACCTGTGGGCGTGGTCGGTCGCCGAGCCCGAGGCGTTCTGGGCGTCCGTGTGCGCGTACTTCGACATCGCGTTCAGCGGCCCGCCGAGCGCGGTCCTCGGCAGCACCGAGATGCCCGGCGCCGAGTGGTTCCCCGGCGCGCGCCTCAACTACGCGCGGCACGCGCTGCGCCGCGCCGGGACGCACCCGGACGAGACCGCGATCGTGCACGTCGACGAGGGCCTCGAACCCCGCGAGATCACGTGGGGCGAACTGCGCGGGCGCGTGGCGGCGTTGGCGTACAACCTGCGGGAGCTGGGCGTCGGCCCGGGGGACCGGGTCGCGGCGTACCTGCCCAACATCCCCGAGGCCGTGGTGGCGCTGCTGGCCTGCGCGAGCGTGGGCGCGGTCTGGTCGTCCTGCGCGCCGGACTTCGGCGCCCGCAGCGTGCTCGACCGCCTCCAGCAGATCGAACCGGTCTTCCTGATCGCGGTCGACGGCTACCGCTACGGCGGCAAGGAGATCGACCGCCGCGACGAGGTGGCCGAGCTGGTCCGCGAACTGCCCACGCTCCGGCACACCGTGCACGTGCCGCTGCTCGGCACCGCCGTCCCCGAGGGCGCGCTGGCCTGGGACGACCTCGTCGCGGGCGACCACGAAGACGACTTCGAGCCGGTCGACTTCGACTTCCCGCTGTGGATCCTCTACTCGTCGGGCACCACCGGCCTGCCCAAGGCCATCGTGCAGGGCCACGGCGGCATCCTCCTCGAACACCTCAAGCACAACGCCCTGCACCTCGACCTCGGCCCCGGCGACCGCTTCTTCTGGTTCACCTCGACCGGCTGGATGATGTGGAACCTGCTGGTCGGCGGGCTGCTCGTGGGCTCGACGATCGTGCTGTACGACGGCAGCCCCGGCTTCCCCGCCCCCGACGTGCAGTGGACCGTCGCGGAGCGCACCGGCACCACCGTGTACGGCACCTCCGCCGCGTACGTCATGGCCTGCCGCAAGCGCGGCCTGCGCCCCCGCGACACCCACAACCTCTCCCGCGTGCGCTGCGTCGGCACCACCGGCTCACCGCTGCCCCCCGACGGGTTCCGCTGGGTCTACGAGGACGCGGTCCCGGACGTGTGGCTCGCGTCCGTCAGCGGCGGCACCGACGTGTGCAGCGCCTTCATCGGCGGCGTGCCCACGCTTCCCGTCCACCTCGGCGAGCTCCAGGCCCGCTCGCTCGGCTGCGCGGTCGACGCGTGGGACGAGGAAGGCCGCTCCGTCGTCGACGAGGTGGGCGAACTCGTCATCACCGCCCCGATGCCGTCGATGCCCACCCGCTTCTGGAACGACCCGGACAACGCCCGCTACCGGGCGAGCTACTTCGACACCTACCCCGGCGTCTGGCGGCACGGCGACTGGATCACCGTCACCTCGCGCGGCACGGTCGTCGTGCACGGCCGCTCCGACTCGACGCTCAACCGCGGCGGGGTGCGCATGGGCTCGGCCGACATCTACGAGGCCGTCGAGCGCATCCCCGAGGTCGCCGAGTCCCTGGTCATCGGCATCGAACAGCCCGACGGCGGCTACTGGATGCCGATGTTCGTGGTGCCGGCGCCCGGCGTCGAACTGGACGACGCGCTTCGCGACCGCATCAAGCAGGTCATCCGCACCGAGGTGTCGCCGCGCCATGTGCCCGACGAGATCATCGCGGCGCCCGGCGTACCGCACACGCTCACCGGCAAGCGCATCGAGATCCCGGTCAAGAAGCTCCTCCAGGGCCGCGCGCTCGACGAGGCCGTCAACCCCGGGTCCGTGGACGACATGGAGGTCATGCGCTTCTACGCCCGCATCGGCGCCGAACGCGGCACCCCGCCGGGCGGCACGGCCTGAGCGAGCCGGGCGACCCGGGCGGACCGAGGGGTCCCGGCCCCGAACGGACCAACACCGCGCCGGGAAACGCCGCCTTCACCTGAAAGGCCGTCATCACCCTGACGCGCCCGGTCGAATTCGGACTTGTCGGCAAAGGGCGCTGACACGCTCGGCCTATGCCCGACGTGTCCCCCCGAAGGCCCATCCGACCTCGCGCTGCCCGGAGCACCGCCACGCGCCGCCTCGCCCGCGCGTGGGCGGTGCTCCTGGGCCTGTCGCTGCTCGCGTACCTGGCACTCGCCGCGACCCGGCCCGGCCAGATGTGGTGGCTCGGCGACCTGCGCGTCTACCAGGCCGGGGGAGCGGCCGCGCTGGACGGCGGACGCGGGCTGTACGACCTGGCGGTGGGTGCCGCCCGGCTCCCCTTCACCTACACCCCTTGGGCCGCGCTCACGTTCAGCCCGCTGGCCCTGGTGCCGTGGGGCGCCGCCAAGCCGCTGGCCGTCGCGGGGAACCTGGCCCTGCTGTTCGCCGCCGCACACCTCGCCTGGGGCCTGGCCGGCCTGGCGCCGGTACGCGCCCGCAGGCGTGCCGCCGCCCTGACCGCCGCGGTCCTGCTGTGGACCGAACCCGTGCAGGAGACGCTGCGCTTCGGCCAGGTCAACCTGCTCCTGGTCACGGTGATCCTGTACGACCTGTCCCGACCGCGCGGCGCGCGCTTCGTCGGGGTCGGCATCGGCTTCGCGGCCGGAGTCAAGCTGACCCCCGCGATCTTCGCGGTCTACCTGCTGGCCACCGGCCGGTGGCGCGAAGCGCGGACCGCGCTGGCCACGTTCACCCTGACGGCCGTGGCCGGGCTGGTGATCCTGCCCGAAGCGTCGCTGCGGTACTGGAGCGGTCTGTTTCTGGACAGCGCGCGCATGGGCCCGATCGGGCTTCCCGGGAACCAGTCGCTGCGCGGCGCGCTGGTCCGGCTGCTCGGCGACGCCCGTCCGGACGCCGCCGTCTGGGTGCCTGTCACGCTGACGGTCGGCGCGGCCGGAATTCTTCTCGCATCGGCTCTTTACCGGCATTTCGCGAAGATCAAGGATGAAGCGACACGCCGACGCGGAGAGCTCGCGGGTGTTTCTGTGACGGCGCTCACAGGGCTTCTCGTTTCGCCCGTCTCGTGGTCCCACCACTGGGTCTGGATCGTGCCCGGCACGGTCCTCATGGCGAGCGCCGCGGGGGGCGTACGCCGGACCCGGCTGCGCCTCCCGGCGGTGCTCGCGGCGGCCTGCGCGCTGCCCCTGGCGACGGCCGCGCCCCCCGCCTTCCGGGTCGAACTCCCGCGCCCGGTACCCACCGGGATCATCTGGCATGTCCCCTATAGAGGGGGTCGTGAGCTGCGGCTTTCGGGTTTCGAACAGCTCGTTGCGAACGCGTATGTGCTGGTCGGGCTGTTAATGATGATCATGTGCACGGTGATACTGTGCCGATTCGGTACGTACACCTGGCGATCACGAGTCGGCGGGACGGAGACCGGCCGGGTCGATGTCGGGCGCCCCCGCGGGGAGCCCGCACACGTGCCCGCGCCGCGGGCTCAATCCGACCGAGACGAGAGCCTGCCGATATCCTGAATCCGGCCGCGTCCTCCGGCCATCCCGTGCCTTAGTGGAGTCTCCCAAAGACATGTCCTTCCACCGCGTGCTCGTCTCGTCCTGCCGCGAGTTGCTGACACTCGCGCCCCGGACTCCGTACGGGAACAAGAAGGACAAGACCTTCGGGCGCGGGCGGCTGCTCCTGCTCGTGGGCGTCCCGGCGGCGTTGCTGACCCTCGGGCTCTGGGCCTGGTGGTCGGTCACCCAGACGGACATCTTCTGGAAGATGTTCGACCTGAGCGTCTACCACAACGCGGCGGACAACGTCGACTCCAGAGGCCAGTACGTGCTCTACCAGCACGAGTTCGGCATCTGGAAGCTCCCGTTCATCTACCCGCCGTTCTCCGCCTACATCTTCGTCAAGCTGCTCCCGCTCGGCTTCGCGGGGCTGAAGTGGTTCATGACCATTTCCAGCCTGGTGTCGATCCTGGCGATCTGCTGGGCGTCCTGGGGCATGCTGGGCTACCGCCGCAGCTGGGGACGCCTCGGTGCGGCGCTGACCACGTTTGCGGTCGTGGTGTGGCTGGAGCCGGTGAGCTGGACCCTCATCTGGGGCCAGGTCAACCTGGCCCTGCTGGCGATCGTGCTGCTCGACCTCGCCCAGCCGGACTCGCGCTGGTGGAAGGGCATCGGCGTCGGGCTCGCCGCCGGCTTCAAGCTGACCCCCGCGATCTTCATCGTGTACCTGGTGATGACGCGACGTTTCAAAGCCGCGGCGGCCGCGGTCGCCGCCTTCTTCGCCACGGTCGCGTTCGGGTGGATAGTGCTTCCCAACGCGTCGCGCACGTACTGGATAAACCTCAGCGAGATCAGCGGCCGCGTCGACAGCAAGCTCAGCGTGGGCACGCTCAACAACCAGTCCATCAAGGGCATGCTCACCCGGCTCATCGACAACGAGTCGGTGGTCGGCGTGGTGTGGCTGCTCCTGTGCGCCGCGGTCGTGGTCCTCGGCCTGCTGGCCGCCGCGAAGGCCTCGCTGGCCGGCCGCGAGCTGCTCGGTGTCGTCATCGTCGGCACGCTCAGCCTGCTGGTCTCGCCCATCTCGTGGTCGCACCACTGGGTCTGGGTCATCCCGGCGTTCGTCCTGCTCGCGCACATGGCCTTCACGAGCCGCCGCAAGCTGTGGTGGTTCGCCACGGCCGGGTTCTTCGCCTTCTACGCGTCGTGGCCCATGAAGATCAACGCGCTGGGCGAGTGGGACGAGCGGATCCCGATCCAGCCGTTCGGCCTCATGTGGCTCGTACCGCGTGACGACGACCGGGAACGCGACTGGAACGTGTGGCAGTTCTTCGTCGGCAACAGCTACCTGCTGGCCGGGATCGTGCTCACGGTCGTGGTCTCGTGGCTCGTCCTGAAGAACACCTCGCTGACGCCCTTGCAGCCGATCGCGATCGACACACCTGACTCCGACGCCGTCGAGGCCGCCCCCGAGCCGGTGGGTGCCGCCGCGCCCGCGGTGGCCGGGGCCGCCACGGTGGGTTCCTCCGCCTCCTCCGCTGCTTCCTCTGTCTCCTCCGAGCCCGACGGCACCGACGAGGGCGCCGGCCGCAAGGGCGTCGGCATAGGAGGTTGATCCCGGCGTCGACCCCGGTATTGCCGAGGCCAGGACGGGCCCGAATGGCGTACGCGGCCCGAAGGACGCCATGATGCAGCCCATGCCGACCCCGGGGACGACGAACGCAGCCATGCGTCAAGAAGAACAGCGCGAGAACAGCAGCAGCGGCGAGACCGGCGAGACCGGTGCCGACCATGTGAACGGTGCGAGCGGTGGCAACACGGTCGCCGCACTGCGCCGGGAAGTCCTCACCTTCGAGCCCCGTGTGCCGTACCGCCCCGCGGCCGCCCGCTCGCTAAACTCCCGCCTGTGGCTGCCGCTGGGCCTGGTGCTCGCCGCGGTCGCCGCCGCGACGTGGGTGTGGACGGTACGCCACCACCCCGACTGGCTGTGGCGCCTGATCGACCTGAGCGTCTACGACGACGCCGGCGACTCCCTCGGCGAGAACCAGTCGCAGCTGTACGCGAAGCGCTTCGGCCTCGGCAAGCTGCCCTTCATCTATCCGCCCTTCGCGGCACTGGTCTTCTTCAAGCTGCCGTTCGGCTTCGCGACGCTGAAGCTCGTCCTGACCGGCCTGACCCTGGCGTGCCTGCTCGCCGTCGTGTGGGCCTCGTGGGGCATGCTCGGCTACCGCCGCGACTGGGGCCGCCTCGGGGCCACCCTGGCGGTCGCCGCCGTCGTGCTGTGGCTGGAGCCCGTGCAGCAGACGCTGCTGTTCGGCCAGGTCAACGTCATCCTGATGGCCGCCGTGGTGCTGGACCTCGCGGTGCCGGACACGCGGTGGTGGAAGGGCATCGGGATCGGCCTGGCCACCGGGTTCAAGCTGACCCCCGGGATCTTCATCGTCTACCTCGTCCTGACCCGCAGGTTCCGGGCCGCCGCGGTGGCCACCGCCACCTTCTTCGCGACGGCGCTCGGCTCGTGGCTGGTGATCCCGCACGCGTCGAAGGTGTACTGGACCGACGCCATCGGGGTCGGCAACAACGTGGGCCAGGACTTCATCTCCAACCAGTCGTTCAACGGCATGCTGCGCCGCGTGTTCGAGGAAGGGCCCGCCGAGAAGCCGCTGTGGCTGTTCGCGTGCGCGGTGACGGCCGTCGTCGGCCTCGGCGCCGCCACGCTGCTCTCCCTGCGGGGCCGCGAACTGGCCGGACTGGTCACCTGCGGAGTCACCGGCCTGCTGGTGTCGCCGATCTCGTGGACCCACCACTGGGTGTGGATCGCGCCGATCTTCGTCCTGATCGCGCACGTTTCACTGGTGCGTTTCCGGGCCGCCGCGTCCTGGCCGGTGCGCGCGGCCTGGGCGGCGCTGCCCGTGGTCTTCACGCTGCTGACGTTCGCGTGGCCGATGTCCATGGAGCGGCGGCCGGCGCTGACGCCGCAGGGGCTGCTGTGGCTGCTGCCGTACAGCCAGGAGCGCGAACACGACTGGAACGTGTTCCAGTTCCTGGCCGGCAACGCGTACCTTTTCGCGGGAATCGCCCTGATCGGCATCGCGGCATACACCGCGCTGCGCATCGGCCCGGCGCGGGGGCACAGGACGGGAGCGGAGGCGCGCGGCGATACGCTCGGGTCGTCCGTACCGTCCGGCGGCCCGACCGCCTGACCTGCACAAGAGGGAGTCACGAGTGGTCGAGGCGCCCCCGCCCGCGGGAGCCGGGCAGCGCGCGGACGAGAACGCGATCACCACCGACCGCGTCCTGACGATCCCCAACCTGCTCAGTTTCGGCCGGCTGCTCGGCGTGCCGGTGTTCCTGTGGCTGATCCTGTGGCCGGAATTCGGCGGCCCCAAGCACGACGTCATCGCACTCGTGATCCTCATGGTCAGCGGCTTCACCGACTGGCTGGACGGCAAGCTCGCCCGGCGCTGGAACCAGATCAGCCGGGTCGGCCAGATCCTCGACCCCGCCGCCGACCGGCTCTACATCCTGTCGACGCTGGTCGGCCTGACGGTGCGCGACATCCTGCCCCTGTGGGTCACCGGTGTGCTGGTGGCCCGCGAACTGTTCATCGCGGCCCTGTTCCCGTACCTGCGGGCACACGGGTACGGCCTGCTCCCGGTGAACTTCATCGGCAAGGCCGCCACGTTCAACCTCATGTACTCCTTCCCGTGTCTGCTGCTCAGCGACGGGACCGGACGTGTCGCAACTCTCTCGGCGATCTTCGGCTGGGCCTTCGCCTGGTGGGGTATCGCTCTCTACTGGTGGGCAGGAGTTCTGTACGCGGTTCAGGCCCGACGCCTGGTAACTGCGGTGAAACAGGCGGAGGCCGGGTACGCGTAGACCGGCTCCGCCTCTTTCGACCCGCGAGGCCCCCGGACACCGGAGGCTGACCCGCGCGGGTGAAGCGAAGCGATGGGAGGACGTGACTCGATGAAGGCCGTCGTCATGGCCGGTGGTGAGGGAACTCGCCTGCGCCCGATGACCTCCAGCATGCCCAAACCGCTCCTGCCGGTGGTGAACCGGCCGATCATGGAGCACGTGCTGCGGCTGCTGAAGAGGCACGGGTTCTCGGAGACCGTCGTCACGGTCCAGTTCCTGGCATCGCTGGTGCGGAACTACTTCGGCGACGGCGAAGAGCTCGGCATGAGCCTCCAGTACGCCAACGAGGAGACCCCCCTCGGCACGGCGGGAAGCGTCAAGAACGCCGAGGAGGCCCTGAAGGACGACACGTTTCTGGTCATCTCCGGTGACGCGCTCACCGACTTCGACCTGACCAAGCTGGTGGAGTACCACCGCGCCAAGGGGGCCATGGTCACCGTGTGCCTCACACGCGTACCGGACCCCGTCGAGTTCGGCATCACGATCATCGACGACGAGGGCCGGGTCGACCGCTTCCTGGAGAAGCCCACGTGGGGCCAGGTGTTCTCGGACACCGTCAACACCGGCATCTACGTCATGGAGCCCGAGGTCTTCGAGTACGTCGCCGCGGGCGTGTCCGTCGACTGGTCCGGCGACGTCTTCCCCAAGCTCCTCGAAGAGGGCAAGCCGATCTACGGCTATGTCGCCGAGGGCTACTGGGAGGACGTCGGCACCCACGAGAGCTACGTCAAGGCCCAGGCCGACGTACTCGACGGCAAGGTCGACGTCGACATCGACGGCTTCGAACTGGCCCCGGGCGTGTGGGTCGCCGAAGGCGCCGAGGTCGACCGCGACGCCGTGCTCAAGGGCCCGCTCTACATCGGCGACTACGCCAAGGTCGAGGGCGGCGTGGAGATCCGCGAGCACACCGTGCTCGGCAGCAACGTCGTCGTCAAGCGCGGCGCGTTCCTGCACAAGGCGGTCATCCACGACAACGTCTACATCGGCCCGCAGACCAACCTGCGCGGCTGCGTGATCGGCAAGAACACCGACGTCATGCGCGCGGCGCGCATCGACGAAGGCGCGGTGATCGGCGACGAATGCCTCATCGAGGAGGAGTCGCTCGTCGCGGCCGGGGTGCGCGTGTACCCCTTCAAGACGATCGAGGCCGGCGCCGTCGTCAACACGTCGGTCATCTGGGAGTCGCGCGGGCAGAAGAACCTGTTCGGGCCGCGCGGCGTCTCCGGCATCCTCAACGTCGAGATCACCCCCGAACTGGCGGTACGGCTCGCGGGGGCGTACGCGACGACCCTCAAGAAGGGCGCCACGGTCACCACCGCCCGCGACCACTCGCGAGGCGCCCGCGCCCTCAAGCGCGCGGTCATCTCCGCGCTCCAGACCAGCGCCATCAACGTCCGCGACCTCGAGAACGTGCCGATGCCGGTGGCCCGCCAGGAGACCGCGCGCGGCTCGGCCGGCGGCATCATGATCCGCACGACGCCGGGCGTGCCGGACTCGGTCGACATCATGTTCTTCGACGAACGCGGCGCGGACCTCTCGCAGGCCGCGCAGCGCAAGCTCGACCGCGTCTTCGGACGTCAGGAGTACCGCCGCGCGTTCCCCGGTGAGATCGGCGAACTGACCTTCCCGTCCCGGCCGTTCGACAGCTACGCGGGATCCCTGCTCAAAGCCCTCGACGTCGAGGGCGTGCCGGACTCCGGCCTCAAGGTCGTCGTGGACGCCGCGCACGGCAACGCGGCGCTGGTGCTGCCGAGCGTGCTCGGCCGCCTCGGCATCGACGCCCTCACCGTCAACACCGGTCTGGACGACGCGCGTCCGACCGAGACCGCCGAGGACCGCGCCGCCGGACTCATCCGTCTGGGCGAAATGGTGTCGTCCGCGCGAGCCGCCTTCGGCGTGCGCTTCGACCCCGTGGGCGAGCGCATGTCGCTGGTCGACGAGCGCGGCCGCATCATCGACGACCACCGCGCGCTGCTGGTGTTCCTCGACCTCGTGGCGGCCGAACGGCGCGGCGGGCGCATCGCGCTGCCGGTGACCACGACGCGGATCGCGGAGCAGGTCGCGGCGTACCACGGCGTGCAGGTGCGCTGGACGACGACGTCGCCCGACGACCTCGCGCGGGTGGCGGCGCAGGACGGCACCGTGTTCGGCGGCGACGGGCGCGGCGGGTTCGTGGTCCCGGAGTTCAGCACGGTGTTCGACGGCACGGCGGCGTTCGTACGCCTCATCGGGCTCGTCGCACGCACGCAGTTGACTCTCAGTCAGATCGACGCGCGCATCCCGCGCGCACACGTGCTGCGCCGCGACGTACCGACGCCGTGGGCGGCCAAGGGAATGGTCATGCGCTCGGTCGTCGAGGCCGCGGGGGACCGCGGCATCGACACCACGGACGGCGTGCGCGTGGTCGAATCCGACGGCCGCTGGGTCCTCGTGCTGCCGGACATCGCGGAGGCGGTCACCCACCTGTGGGCGGAAGGCCCCGACGACACGGCCGCCGAGGAACTCCTCGACGAGTGGTCGGAGGTCGTGGAGCACGCGGGCGACTGACACGTGCCCTGAACTAGTGCTGTGACCGGGAAGGTTCACCGGTTCTCGCCGCCCAGCACGGCGCCTCGCGGCGTTGCGGGCCCTCGCGAGTACGACCGAGTACGACCGAGTACGAGCTTCGGGCCCGCGCCTTGCGATGCACCGCACTGGACGACGAGAACCGGCAAACCTTCCCGGCCACAGCACTAGGCCACCCCCACCGGCGTCTGACGCACCTTCAGGACCCCCGCCGCGAGGATGCGGCCGGGGTCCCCGCGTACCTGCCTCGACCTGGGGTGCGCGCCTCCGCGAGGGCCGCCGTGCGCCGCCTACCGGGCCCTGCGGCGACGGTGCCGGTCGGCATGGAACTATGGGGCCCATGACGCGGAAGTCGGCGCCCGGGGAGGCCCAGTACAAACGCCCCGACGCGTCGATGTCGCTGCTGATCAACATCATGGATCACAGCCTCGACGAGGGGTATGCCGAGGCCACCGCCCGCCGCGCGGTCCGCGGCGAAGGCGGTGCGATCAGCCGCGCGCCCGGCGCGCGCCTGCTGGTCGCCGTCGGGGTCAGCCTCATCGCCGTCGTCGTGACCATGGCCGCCATGCAGGTACGCGCCACCGCGCCGCAGGCCGAGAAGGAGCGCCGCGACCTCGTCAACCGCATCCACACGCGCGAGGCCGAGGCCGACCGGCTGCAGGACGAAGTCGAGTCGCTGCGCGACCAGGTGGACGCGATGCAGGACCGCAACCTGACGCCGGAAGAGGTCAAGCGCGCCGAACTCCTCGCGACCACCACCGGCGCCGACCCGGTCGAGGGACCGGGCCTCAAGGTCGTGGTCGACAACGCGGAGCAGGACGCCGGCAAGGACGGCCCCAACGTGGACCCGCGCCAGCAGGCCGAGTCGCTGGCCAACGGGCGCGTCTACGACCGCGACCTCCAGCAGGTCGTCAACGGGCTCTGGGCGGCCGGTGCGGAGGCCATCGCGATCAACGGGCAGCGCCTCACCGCACTGTCCGCGATCCGGGCGGCGGGTGCGGCGATCCTGGTCGACAACCGGCCGCTGTCGCCGCCGTACGCGGTGCTGGCCATCGGCGACCCCAAGGGCATGCGGGACGCCTTCACGAGCGGCCCCGGGGGCCAGTACCTGCACCACATCGGTGCGAAGTACGGGATCCGCTCGACGGTCAGCACCGAGAAGAAGATCAAACTCCCGGCCGCCATCGGCATAACGCTCCGCGTCGCGCAGCCCGAAGGCGCGGCCCCGGCCGGCGGCACGCCGATCGCGCCGCCCGCCCCCGCCACCACGGCCCCGGTGCCGTCGCCCGGCCCCAGCGGCACCCCGGGTACCGGTACGGTGTCTCCCTCGGACGGCTCGAACCCCGGTTCGGGGGACGCCGGCACCAAGGCGCCGACGTCCTCGACGACCCCGCGCGGGGCGCCGACACCGACCAAGAGCGGCAGGCCCACCCGGACCCCGACCGGCGGCAACCCGCCGGCCACCTCGGGGCGGGGCAAGCCTTCGACGGACAACGCGGCGGCGCGGGACGATGCGCCGGCGCCTGAGGAAGGACAAGCGTGATCGCGGTACTCGGCCTGGCGTTGGGGGTCGTGGTCGGTTTCTTCGCCCGTCCGGTGATTCCGCACGAACTGGAGCCCTACCTGCCCATCGCGGTCGTCGCGGCCCTCGACGCGGTCTTCGGCGGCGTCCGGGCGCTGCTCGACGGGATCTTCGACGACAAGGTGTTCGTCGTGTCGTTCCTGTCCAACGTGGTGGTCGCCGCGCTGATCGTCTTCCTCGGCGACAAGCTGGGCGTCGGCGCGCAGTTGTCGACCGGCGTCGTCGTCGTGCTCGGCATCCGCATCTTCTCCAACGCGGCGGCCATCCGCCGCCACGTCTTCCGCGCGTAAGGGGGCGCCGTGACCGACGACAACGCCACCCCGCCCCCGCACGACGGCCGGCGGCACCCGCGCAGGCCCGAGGTCCCCGCGTTCCGCGAACTCCGCGACCTCGAGGAGCCCGCGGGCGAACCGGCGGAGGACTTCGCCGGGGACCGCGCCGACGCACCGGGCGACGACCACGGCGACTCTTACACCGAGGAATACGCCGAGGAATCCTCGCGCAAGCCCACGATCGAGCAGGACCGGCCGGTGGACCTCTACCACCGGGACCGGCACCTCCGCGAGGAGTTGTACAGCGGGCCGGACGCCGACTGGTTCCGCGGCCGCGCTCCGCAGCAGCCCGCGCCCGACGAGGACTGGTACGCCGACGCGCCGACCCCCGACGCGGGCGGCGTGCCGCCGTTGGTCCCCGGCCGCCGCCTCCCCACCGCGCCGCCGTTCCGCCTCGACGTCGAGCAGGCTCCCGGGCAGGGCGCGCCGGGCCAGGGTGCGCCGGGCCGGCGGCTGCCGGGGCAGGGCGCCCCGCAGAGTGCCGTGGATCCGCAGGCCGTGCCCCCTGCGGCCCTGCCGAGGCAGGGGCAGCACGGGTCGGGCGGTGACGCCGCGGTCGAGCACTTCGCGGCCGAGTCCGACGATCCGGGGGTCGGCGGTACCGCTCATCTGCGTGCCGTGCCGCCGCCTGCCCTGGGGCCGGGCGGCGCCAACAGTCCCGATGGCGCGGGCTATCCGCAAAACGCGACGTATCCGCAGGGTGCCGTCCCTCCGCAAGGCGCAGTTCCTCCGCAGGGTCCCGTCCCTCCGCACGGTCCCGTCCCTCCGCGCGGTCCCGTCCCTCCGCAGGGCGCGGTTCCTCCGCAGGGTCCCGTCCACCCGCAGAGTCCCGCTCATCCGCAAAGCGCGGCCGATGCCGCGCATCACGCGGGGGGATTGCCCTTTCCGCGGGCCTCGGAGGAGCCGTCCGGGGCGCTCGGGCGGCCCCCGTACGCCCCGGGCGACCACGCCCCGCCCGGGCCCGGCAGCGCGCCTGCCGGGCCGGGCCGGGGGCGGTCCCGGCGATCCGGCGACACGCCCGGGGGTGAACGCGGTTTGCGGCGCCCGGACTCCGCTCCCGACGACACCGCGGAGCAACCCCGCGTGGGAGGCGGCGGCCCTGCCCATCACGCGCGTCCCGGACGGGTGTTCGGCGCCGCCGCGGAGGGCGAGGAGCGCGGTCGGGGCGGGCGACGCCGGGCGCGAGCCGGCGAACCCGCGGCAACAGGCAGGCCGGGCGCGGCTGGTCGATCGGCCGACGGGGACGACGCCGGCACTCCGGTCGGGGACGACGCCGCACCCGGCGGCACCGGACCCGGAAGCCCCGGCAGCACCGGTGGGACGGGCGGTCCGGGCGGCCCCGGCGGCGAAGGCCGCACCGGCGGCGCCGGTGGCACGGGCGGCAGCGGTGGTGACGACGGCGACGGGCCCGACGGATTCACGGAGTTGCCCGAGGACCCCAACACGCCCGAACCCAGCGGCCGTCGCCGGCTCGCCACGGCCCTGTGGCCGCCGCGTGTCAGCCGTGCCCAACTGGTCGTCGGCGTCCTGCTGTTCGCCCTCGGCGCGGGCCTCGCGATCCAGGTGCGCAGCAACACCGAATCGGACCCGCTGCGCGGCGCGCGTGAGTCGGACCTGGTGCGCGTACTCGACGAACTGGAGCAGCGCACCGAGCGGTTGGACGACGAGCAGCGCCGCCTCGAACTCAGCCGCGACCAGCTGGAGAACAGCAACAACCGTGCCGAGGAAGCCCGGGCGCAGACCGACCAGCGCGCGCAGGTACTGGGTATCCTCGCGGGCACGGTGAAGGCCACCGGTCCCGGCATCACGCTGACCATCACCGACCCGCAGAACCAGGTGCGCCCCGACATGCTGCTGGACACGTTGCAGGAGCTGCGTGCCGCCGGGGCCGAGGCGATCCAGATCAACCAGGTCCGCGTCGTGGCCGAGACGTTCTTCAACGAACCGGTGATCGGCCAGATGCAGATCGACGGCCAGACGGTGACCCAGCCGTACGTCTTCAAGGTCATCGGCAACCCGCGGGACCTCGAACCTGCCCTCAACATCCCCGGCGGAGTCATCCGCACGCTGGAGAAGAAGCAGGCCCAAGCGGTTGTCGTGCCCTCCCAGCAGGTCGTCGTCGACGCCTTGCGGGTGCCGACGGCGCCTGACTACGCTCGCCCCGCACCTGACGCGGGCAACGGCGGCTGACCCCCGATTGATCGAGACCTGACAGAATCGGCGGCAGCGCGACCGTACGCGGCGCACGCGGCGCGAGTCGGCTGAATCCGGCGGGTCCACAAGGCCCACGAGGCAAGGAAGGCAGGGCGGATCCGGCATGTATCCCGAGGACCTCACGTATACGGCGGAGCACGAGTGGGTGCGCTCCCTCGGCGGCGAGGACGGGACCGTGCGGATCGGCATCACCGAGTTCGCCCAGGACGCCCTGGGCGACATCGTGTTCGTGACGCTGCCTCAGGCCGGCGCCGAGGTCTCGGCGGGCGAGCCGTGCGGCGAGTTGGAGTCCACCAAGAGCGTCAGCGACGTGTACGCGCCCGTCAGCGGCGTGGTGGTGGCCGTCAACGACGCTCTGGAGGCCGCGCCGGAGCTGGTGAACTCTGATCCCTACGGGGACGGTTGGATGTTCGAGGTACGCCCCGACGACCCCGCCGCGGCGGGCGCGCTCTGGGACGTCGCGGCGTACGTCAAGAGTCTGGATTCCTGAGCGCCATGCGAGGAATCCTGCGAACACGGCAGCGGCCAGGCCGTGATACCACCGGTTCCACCGGCCCCGCGCGGGTCGGCGGCGCCACAACTACGACGACTCATACCTGCCCGATGGGCGGGCCAGGCTCACTCGGGGAGGTTCTCGCGTGAAGTTGTTCGCGAGGCTGTTCGGTCGTTCGCGTCGCGCCGAGCAGGAGGCACCGCAGGCGCCTGCCTCGGTGCCCTACCCCGCGCCCGGCGCGGCGCCGCAGGGCGGTGCCGGCCAGGGGCCCGACCCGCGTATGACCTCGGGCCACCCGGGTGCCCCCTACGGGGCGCCACCGGGCGGACCGGCGCAGGCACCGTACGGCGCGCCCGCCGCGGCCGCGGCCGGCCCGGCGGGGGGTGACGCGGGTTCGGTGGTCTGCAACAACTGCGGCAACCGCAACCCGGCCAACAGCCGCTTCTGCTCCAACTGCGGCAACCCGCTGCGGCCGGACGTCGAGCGCCCGTCCGAGCAGACGTCCACCATCTCGATCACCGGCATCGAGGCGCTGGACGCGGACCCGTCGGCGCCGCGCGAGGTGCTGAGCCCCGAGGCGCAGGCCGCCGTCGAGGCGCTGCCGCCGGGCACGGCGCTGCTCGTGGTGCGGCGCGGGCCCAACTCGGGCAGCCGCTTCCTGCTCGACTCGGACCGCACGACGGCCGGGCGCCACCCGGAGAGCGACATCTTCCTCGACGACGTCACGGTGTCCCGGCGGCACGCGGAATTCCGGCGTACCGGCGCGGGGTTCACGGTCGCCGACGTGGGCAGCCTGAACGGCACGTACGTCGGCCGCCAGCGCATCGACGAGGTGCCGCTGTCGCCCGGCGACGAGGTGCAGATCGGCAAGTACCGGCTGGTCTTCTTCCCGAGCCGCCACGCGCAGATCGGCAGTGGGGAGTACGCGTGACACCGGCGCCGCCGCGGACCGGCGGCGGTCGTGCGCTGGTCGGCATCGGCGAGGTCATGGCGATGCTGCGTGCGGAGTTCCCGGACGTCAGCATCTCCAAGATCCGCTTCCTGGAGGCGGAAGGGCTCGTCGAGCCGCAGCGCACCTCGTCCGGCTACCGCAAGTTCGGCCCGTCGGACGTCGACCGCCTGCGGTACGTGCTGCGCGTGCAGCGCGACCAGTACCTGCCGCTCAAGGTCATCAAGGACCACCTGGACGCCATCGACCGCGGCCTTGAGCCGTCCGAGGACGGCCTCGGCGCCGCCCTGGCCGCGGCCGACGCCGACCGTGCCGACGACGCGCACGGCGGCGCGGAGCCGGGCCCGGTGGTGCTGCTGAGCCGCGCGGAACTGCTGGCCGCGGCGGGGATAGACGAGGCGGCGCTGGCCCGTCTGGAGGAGTTCGGCCTCATCGAGCCCCGGCGCCCGGCGGCGGACGCGCACACCGTGCCCGCGGCACCCGGCCGGGACGCGGCGGGCGACGCAGCCGCGGCCTCCGATGCCGCGTCCGGAGCAGGGAACAGCCCCGAGAACGGCCCTGGCTCAGGCGCGGCCTTGGGCCCGATTCCGGGGGCGCGCGAGGAGTCGCGGAGGGACGCCAACGGCACGGCCGCCGGTCCCGGCGCGCCGGGGGCGGACGCCGTGAAGCCGCATGCGCGCGAGGTGAAGGCCGACGCCGGCCCGCAGTACGACGGCGACGCGCTCGTCGTCGCGCGGCTGGTGTCGGCGCTCGGCGAGTATGGCTTGGAACCACGCCACTTGCGGCAGGTCAAGGCCGCTGCCGACCGCGAGGCGGCACTCGTCGAGCAGATCGTCGCGCCCCTGCTGCACCGCCGCGGCGCGGGTGCCAAGTCGGGGGCGGAGGAGACCGTACGCGACCTTCTGTCCCTTACGTCTCGCCTGCACACGGTGCTGGTCGGAGCCGCGCTCCGACCGCTGTTGGACCGGTGAAGCATCGAATTCACATTGCCGGGTGTTTACCGCACGCGAAGAAAATGCGACGAATCCATGCGCGAATGGGCCCGGGGGGATCTGTGCTCCTCACCCGGGCGCGCTAGTGTGGCGATGTGAACGAGCTTGAGGTCGTGGGCGTCCGAGTGGAGATGCCTTCCAACCAGCCGATCGTGCTCCTGAAGGAAACAGGGGGCGATCGGTACCTCCCGATCTGGATCGGCCCGGTCGAGGCGACGGCGATCGCCTTCGCGCAACAGGGCGTGGTCCCGGCGCGGCCTCTGACCCACGATCTGTTCCGCGACGTGCTGGAGGCGCTCGGCCAGGAGCTGACCCGCATCCGCATCGTCGACCTGCGCGAGGGCGTGTTCTACGCCGAGCTGGTGTTCGCGAACGGGACCGAGGTCAGTGCCCGTCCGTCGGACGCGATCGCGCTGGCGCTGCGTACCGGGACCCCGATCTTCGGTGCCGAGGCTGTCCTCGACGAGGCCGGGATCGTGATCCCGGACGAGCAGGAGGACGAGGTCGAGAAGTTCCGGGAGTTCCTGGACCAGATCTCGCCCGAGGACTTCGGCACCACGAGCCAGTAGGCGCCGCCGGTGCCGGGTCCGCCGCCGGCGGATCGCGCGGTCCGGGTCGGCGGTGGCGTGGGGGCCGTCCGGACGCGCTGTACGGGCGCTTCAGATGCGTTGCCGGGGGTCCGGCGGAAGGCCGGCCGGCTGTTCTCGCGGATGCTCTGTCGACTTTTCGTCCGCTGCTTCATGAGCAGCTTCCCGGACCGCCGCGTCGACTGTGCCGCGGCGATGAATCGACAGTGTGCGGGTCTCCGGCCGATCGCCGGCCGCGCGCAAACGGGTGACGAAAGAATGATTTGTCGACACGCCGGGGCGGGCTTCGACGGGCGGATTTTCGTGCGCCGTTCGGGTGGTGGCGGAAGCCACCCTAATGGCCCGATTTGATCACGGGGCGACCGGAACCGACAGGTGGGCGATCGCCATGCTTACCCGGGTCGCCGTCGATTCAAACCACACTTGAGAGATGCGTCACTCGGCGTGCCGAATGCGACGGTCGTTGACGCGCTGTGGGTGACTGCCTACCGTCGAAATCGACAGTTCCGGGGGTGATCCGTGCGCGTTGCACTCCGCCGCTTGCGGCCCGGAACTCACGGCATTCCTCTCGCCGCAGGCAGGTGCGGGGAGACGAAACGGAGGTCGGCGTGAGCAGCACCGGCGATATTGCGGGCCGAGCCCGTGCGCCCCGCCCGATGCCGACCGCGACGCCTCAGGGCGCGTACCCGGAGGACGTGCCCGCAAGCGGGGTGGTCGACGAGGTCGGCTACCGCGGGCCGACCGCGTGTTCCGCGGCAGGCATCACATATCGACAACTCGACTATTGGGCGCGCACCGCGCTGGTCGAGCCGAGCATCCGCCCGGCGCACGGGTCGGGGACGCAGCGGCTCTACAGCTTTCGCGACATCCTGGTCCTCAAGATCGTCAAGCGGCTCCTGGACACCGGCGTCGGCCTGCAGAACATCCGCGTCGCGGTGGCCCACCTGCGGGGCCGGGGCGTCGCGGACCTCGCGGGCATGACGCTCATGAGCGACGGCGCGAGCGTGTACGAGTGCACGTCGTACGACCAGGTCGTCGACCTCGTGCAGGGCGGCCAGGGGGTGTTCGGCATCGCCGTCGGTGCGGTCTGGCGCGAGGTCGAGGCCTCGCTCGGCACACTGCAAGGCGAACGCACCGACACCGGCGAGACGCTGTACCGCCACCACCCCAACGACGAACTCGCCCGCAGGCGCCGCGAGCGCGCGGGGTAGGCGGGGTCGGGGGCGGGCCGTGAGACGGCCTGAGGGGCGGTCTGGGAGGGCATGGGAGGGCGCGTGGTGGCCGGACCTGGCCCGCTGGGAACCGCGGCGCCCGGGCCGGGCGTCCCTGGCCACATGGCTCCTCGGACGACGCGGACGACTTGGGCGACCCGGACGGCCGGCCTGCCGCGCGGGCGGCGGCGGCAGCGGATCGTGTTCCAGGCGACCGCGCTGCTCACCGTCCTCGGCCTCGCGCCGGTGACCTGGGTGTACATCGCTGGCAGCGGCCGCATGCGCGGCGTCTCGGACGTCCCGCCGGCACCCGTCGCGCTCGTCCTCGGCGCGGGCGTCCGGGGCGACCAGCCCTCGCGCCTGCTCGCCCGGCGGCTCGACGTCTCCCTCGCGCTCTACCGGGCCGGGAAGGTGAAGGTTCTGCTGGTGTCGGGTGACAACGGCAGAGCGGGGTACAACGAGCCCGACGTGATGCGCCGCTACCTCGTGGAGCGCGGGGTGCCGGAACGCCAAGTGGTGGCCGACTATGCGGGATTCTCCACCTGGGACTCCTGCGTCCGCGCCAAGCGCATCTTCGGTGTCGACAAGGCGATCGTGGTCAGCCAGCGCTTCCACCTGCGCCGCGCGCTCGCGCTGTGCGACGCGGCCGGGGTGGATGCGTACGGCGTCGGCGACGACTCGATGCACGGTGAACTGGTCGGCCCGACCCTCTTCGGCGGTGCCCGCGAGGTCCTGGCCGCGTACAAGGCGGCCGCGGAAGCGGCGCTGCGCCCGGACCCGGTGCTGGGCCCGCGCGAGGCCGGCGTCGAGGAAGCGCTCGCCGCGGCGCGCTGAGGCGGAACTGTCACCCCGATGCGCCATCATCGGAGGAAATGCGTACGACACCGGGCATCCTGCACCTCGACATGGACGCCTTCTACGCGTCCGTCGAGCAGGCCGCCAAACCGAGCCTCCGCGGCAAGGCCGTCATCGTGGGCGGCGTGGGCGGGCGCGGGGTGGTGGCCACCGCCTCGTACGAGGCACGCGTCTTCGGCGTGCGCTCCGCGATGTCGACCGCCGAGGCGCGGCGCCGCTGCCCGAACGCGGCGTTCCTGATCCCGCGCTTCAGCGCTTACCGCGAGGTCAGCGAGCAGGTCATGGCGCTGCTGGGGGAGTTGTCGCAGCTGGTGGAACCGCTGAGCCTCGACGAGGCGTTCGTGGACCTCGAGGCGGGCCCGCACGGCGACGGCCTCGACACGGCCAAGGCCACGCGCGTCGCCGAGCGCCTGCGGGCCGAGATCCACGCGGTGACCGGGCTGACCGCGTCCGTCGGCGTCGCGTCCTCCAAGCTGGTCGCGAAGATCGCCTCGGAGGCCGCGAAGCCGGACGGCCTGGTGGTCGTCGTGCCCGGGGAGGAACGCGCGCTGCTGGACCCGCTGCCGGTCCGCGCCCTGTGGGGCGTCGGCCCGGCGACCGCCGACGCCATGCGCAAGGTCGGCATCACGACCGTGGCCGACATCGCCGCGGCCGATCCCGATGAACTGGTACGCCTGTTCGGCCAGGCCCACGGCCGCGGGCTGCACGAGCACGCTCTCGGCCTCGACGACCGCCCCGTGGTCGCGGAACGCGACGCGAAGTCGATCTCGGTCGAGGACACCTTCGAGGTCGACCTCGCCGACCGTACGCGTATCGCCGCCGAACTCGACCGGCTCACCGCGCGCTGCGTCGAACGCCTGCGCGCCGCGGGCCGGTCGGGGCGCACAGTCGTGGTCAAGATGCGCCGCTACGACTTCAGCACGCTGACCCGGTCCGAGACGCTGCGCGCCCCGACGGACGACCTCGGCGTGGTGCGCGAGACCGTGCACCGCCTTGCCGCCCAGGTCGACTTCACAGGCGGCTTCCGCCTGCTGGGGGTCGGCGTCGCATCGCTCGCCGACTTCGCCCAGCAGGACCTCTTCGCCGCGCAGGAGGAGGAAGCGGACGAGACAGGGGAGGACGTGGCGGCGGACGGCACGGGCGCTGACGACGCCGTCGCGGAGACAGCGACTGATCGCGGCGGTGGCGAAGAGGGCCGACGCGACGCCGAGCCGGGCGCGGCCGACGGCTCGGGCGGCGTGGGCGGCTCGGAAACGGGTGAGGCGGGGCAGGCCCCGGGCACGGCGGGGGAGGCCGCCACGGACCCCGACGCGGGTGCGTACGGCCGGGTGCCCGTCTTCCACCCCGGACGCTCCCACGGCACCCGCTGGCTCCCGGGGCAGGACGTCCGGCACGCCGAGCACGGCCCCGGCTGGGTGCAGGGCAGCGGCGTCGGTCGCGTCACCGTGCGCTTCGAGGTCCCGGGCTCGCCCCCGGGCCGCATCCGCACCTTCCCCGTCGACGACCCGGACCTGACCCCGTCGTCACACCTGCCGCTGGCCCCACCCGGCGATCCTGATCCCTGACGCCGCCGACCTGGCCGCCGGACCGGGGGCACCGCGGGCGAACCGGCCCAGAGCGCACCGCCGTTCAGGCCCGGGTAGTCGTCCTCGATCACGCGGCGCAGGTTCTCGCGCGCCGTCACAAACGCATGCCACGTGCCGTCCATGGCGTCGACCATGGCCCGGATCTCGTCGACGGGATTGCTCGGCTCCGCGCGTGTGTCTCAGGATTCGACGTCCACCCCGTACCGCCGGGCGAGTTCTACTGCGTCGAACTCGTAGCCCTGGCCCTGCGCGCGGAAGCGCCAGGCTGTGCCGCGGCGGTAGAACTCGCCCAGCAGGAGCACGCGTTCGACGGTTGCGGCGTCGAGGACCGAACGGGTCTCCGCGGCGGCCTGGAAGGGGCCTGTCTGCACCTCGATGGGACCGACGGCGTCGAACGCGCTGGTCCCGTCGACGACCGCGACGACGGCGACGCGGGTGACGTCGGACGGGATCGCGTCCAGGTCGAGGGTGATGCCCTGCTCCGCGGACCCCATCACCTCCAGAGCCACGGCCCCGTCGGGTGTGGCCGGCTGGTTCCAGAACACGAAGTCGCCGTCACCGCGCACCTTTTCGCCCGCGTCGAGCAGGAATGCGACGACGTCGACCTCCCCGTCGGGGCGGTCCCAGCGCCACGACGCTTGCAGGGTCCACAGTCCCGGGCGGTCGGCGCCCGGGAGGTCGTGGACGCCGCCCCGGGGCAGTTCCCGGCACACGGAGCCGTCGTCCCCGGTCCCACCGGGCTCCGGTGAGGCGCCGCTCGCGGCGATTTTCGCCTCCCACGCGGCGGCGGTCAGACAGGCGATGCCGAGCCCGGCGGCCTTGGCCGCGCGCGGATCCGAACCGCCCTCCGGCAGCACGATCACGATGTCGACCGACTTCGTGAGGTTCAGGCGCGGGCGGTGGCCGTGTTCGGCGACGTGCGCGCGCACCCGGCCGGCCTCGGCGTGCTCGCTCCGGCCGTGCAGGACCAGCACGTTGAGCACCGCGGACGCCCGGGCCGCCCGGACCGGTGCGGGCACCTCGGGCGCCGCGGGCGCGTCCGGCGCGGCGGTCGAGGGCGGGGTCGAGGGCGGGGGCGAGGGGGCGGTCGCGGGTGCGTCGGCGCGGACGCCCGGCCGGACGTCCGCCAGCATCGCGGCGAACGCGGCCTCGTCCACCACAGGCACGCCCTTCTCGCGGGCCGCGCGGTTCTTGCCCGTTCCCGATTCCGTGTCGTTCGTGACCAGCAACGACGTCTTGCGGCCCACACTGCCGGTCACACACAGGCCCGCGGCCACCGCGCCCGCCTCCAGCGTCTCGCGCGGCACCCGGGTCTCTCCCGTGAAGGCGACGCGCATGCCCTGGACCAGCACGCCGCCGTGGGCCCGGCCGGGGTTCACGTACGGGCAGGGCGGCTTGGGCGGTGCCGAGCGCTGCGCGGGCACGCGCGACACCCCGCGCGTCCCGGGGCGGGTCAGCGGCAGCGGCAGATCCGCGCGCGCCGCCTCGTGGAGCGCGCACCGGAACGCCTCGGCGAGCACACGCGCGTCGTCCTCGGCGTCGTGCGCCTTGAGCTGCCCGATCCCGTAGTGGGCGGCGAGGCTCGCCAAACGCCAGTTGGGCAGCGGGAGTTCGAGCCGCTTGGCGAGTGTGACGGTGCACAGGCGTTCCTCGGCGGGCATGGGTCGGCCGAGGCGGCTGTACTCCGCGTCGAGCATCCTCCAGTCGAACGAGGCGTTGTGGGCGACCACGACGCGCCCGGTCAGCAGCTCGGCGAAATCGTCCGCGATCTCCTCGAACAAAGGCTGGCCGGCGAGGTCGGCGGCGGTCAGGCCGTGGACGTGCACCGGGCCCGGGGCGCGGCGCGGATCCACCAGCGAGGACCAGCGGCCGGTGACCGCTCCGTGTGCGTCCAGCAGTACCGCGGCCACCGAGACGACCCGGTCCTGGGCGGTCAGGCCGGTCGTCTCCACATCCACCACCACGTAGTCGCGGGGGTAAGTGGTGGGCCAGTCGGCGTAGTTGAGGGAGGTCGTCGTCACGAACCACCACGGTATCGATCGGCAGACGTGTCGGTTGGCACACTCGGGGAATTCGCGGTGGGCAGATGATCGACGCGGGAGCCGTCGAGGATGTCGCTGCGGGCGTGGTGCCGTGGCGAACGCCGCGTCGGGCCCACGGGGGCAGGCCCACGTGAGGGCGGACATATGCCGCGGACATCTCTCATAGGCGCGATGTCGGTCGCTGTGCGTAGGCTCGGAGCGGCGTGCCTGCCGGACCGCGGGAGACGCGTCGCCCGCGGACGTCACGCGACCGCGACGCGCTCCTGAGGCGCCCCGTGAAGCGCCGACGACACGAACGAGAGAGAACCCACCCGGACCATGACTGCACCCTCCGAAAGACTCATCGGGCGCGGCCACGCGGCGGGAGTGCTGCGGGCCCAGGTGGAGCGCGCGACCGCGAGCCACGGCGGCCTGGTCCTGGTCACCGGTGAGGCCGGCATCGGCAAGACGACCCTGGTGACCGACGCCGCCGAGGAGGCCCGGCGGCGCGGGGCCCTGGTGCTGGGCGGTTCCTGCTGGGACTCCGACAACGCACCTGGCTACTGGCCGTGGGTCCAGGTGCTGCGGTCGCTGCGCCGCGCGCTCGGCGCCACGGAATGGGACGAGCTGGTCCGGCCCGCCGGCCCCGGACTGGGCGTGCTGCTCGGCGCGGGCGACGCCGGGGGCGGTCCGGCGCGCGGGGCGTCGGAGGAGACCCCGTCCGAGGGACTGGACGCGTTCCAGGTGTTCGACGCGGTCACCACCCTCCTCGTGTCGGTCTCGCAGGAGCGCCCGGTGGTCGTCGTCCTCGACGACCTGCACTGGGCCGACACCGCGACCCTGCGGCTGCTGGAATTCGCGGCCCAGCACGCGTGGTTCGAGCGGCTGCTGCTCATGGGCACGTACCGCGACGCCGAGGCCGAGTCGCCCGGCCACCCGCTGCGCCCGCTGATCCTGCCGCTGGTCGCGAAGGCCACCACGGTGACGCTGACCGGCCTGGAGCGGGACGAGGTCGGCGCGCTGATGGAGCGTACGGCCGGGCGCACCCCGGACCGCGCGCTCGTCGCCGAGGTGCACCGGCGTACCGGCGGCAACCCCTTCTTCGTCGAGCAGACCGCCCGGCTGTGGACCGGCGGGGGCGACGTGACGGCCGTGCCGCCCAGCGTCCGCGAGGCGGTACGCCGCCGCCTGTCGCTGCTGCCCGGCGCCGTGGCCGAGCTGCTGACCACCGCGTCCGTGCTCGGCCGCGCGTTCGACCGCAAGGTGCTCGCCGCGGTCGCGGGCGCGCCCGACCCGCACGTCGACCGGCTGCTCGAACAGGCGGTCGCGGCACGGCTCGTCGCGTCCCTGGGCGGCGGCCGCTTCGAGTTCGCCCACGACCTGGTCCGCGAGACGCTCTACGACGCCCTGGACGAGGCCGACGCGCGCAAGCGGCACGCCGGCGTCGTGGCCGCCGTCACCGCCTCGCCCGGCCTGGTCGGCCGGTCGGTCCCCGCGGACCTGGCCCGGCACGCCTACGCGGCCGGCGCCGAACTGGACCCCGGCCGCGCCGTGGACCTGCTCGTCGAGGCGGCCAAGGACGCCGAGGGGCGCTTCGCGTTCGAGGAGGCCGAAGGGCACTACCTGCGCGCCGACGAGGCCGCCGTGCGGCTCGGCGACGTACGCCGCCGGGCCCTGGTGCAGCTGGGACTGGCCGAGATCCTGCGCCACAACGGCGACGACCGGGCGTGGGAGTACTTCGACGCCGTGGCCGCCACGGCCCGCACGCACGGCGACGCCGAACTGCTCGCCCGCGCGGCCATCACCGTCTACCGGTACAGCGGTTCCCCAACCCGCGAACCCGGCACGCTCGACCTGCTGCGCCAGGCGCACACCGCCCTGATCGGCCGCGGCGACCCGGCGGCGGAAGGCCTGGCCGCGGACCGCCTCGCCCGCGAACTCGCGGTGCGCATCGCGGTGCTGGCCCGGCGCGGCGCCGACGACGAGGCGCTCGCCTTCAGCCTCTGGGCCACCCACGACACGATCTGGGGCCCCGGCACGGCCGCCGCACGCCTGCCGCTCACCGACGAGATGATCGCCGTCGGCCGCCGCTCCGGCGACCTCGAGATGGAGCTGCACGCGACCGCGATGCGGTGGGTCACGCTGCTGGAACTGGGCGATCCCGGCTACCTCGACCAGTTCCGCGCGTTCGCCGCCCGGGCCGAGCAGGTCGGCCAGCCCCGCTTCCTGATGGCCATGGCGATCGACGCCAGCCTGCTCGCCGCGATGGGCGGCCGGTTCGCCGAGGCCGAGCGGCACTACGAGGAGGCGGTGGCGGGGTGGTTCGAGGACAGCGGCACGGCGCCGTTCCGGCAGATTCCGCTGCACATGCAGTGGTCGCGGCTCATCGCGCAGGGGCGGTACGACGAGGCCGACACCCTGATCCGCCAAGGCGGCCCGGACAAGAACCACATGCGCCTCCTCGCCGGGCTCACCGACGCCGAGACCGGGCGGTTCGGCGACGCGGTGCAATTGCTGCGCACGATCCTCGACGAGGCGGACGGCGACGAGCCGTACAACCGCGTGTACGCCCCGCTGTGGCTCCGCTTCCAGGCCCTCGCCGCGGCCGGCTCCGGCGACCCGGACCTGTGCGAGGGGGCCAGGGCGGCCATCGCGCCATACCTGGACCACTGGGCCGTGTCGCTGTACGGCTGCGACATCAGCGGCCCGATGGTGTTGTGGGCGGCCGTCGTCGACGCCGCGCAGGAGCGCTGGGACGACGCCGTCGAGGGCTTCGGCCGGGCGGTCCGCGACGCCGACCGCATGCGCGCCCGGCCCTGGGCGGTGATCGCCCGGCTGCGCCTGGCCGAGGCACTGGTGCGGCGCGGCGGCCCCGGTGACGCGGAGGCCGCCGAGGCGGCGCTCGTCCGGGCCGAACGCGACGCGGCCGACACGGGGATGCGCCAGGTGCCGGACTGGGCCGCGCGCGTGCGCGGGGCGGCTGACACCGGCGGCACGGGCGCCGCAGGCGGCCCAGGCGGCACGGGGCCGGCCGCCGCGGCGGAGGCGTACCGCTTCCGGCTCGACGGCCCGGTGTGGGAGCTGGTGTTCGACGGGCTGACGGCCCACATGCCCGACGCGAAGGGGCTGCGCGACCTGCACCACCTGCTCGGCCGCCCGGGTGTCCAGGTCTCGGCCGTGCACCTGCTGGACCCGGCCGGCGGCGACGTGGTGGTCGCGGCACGCAGTATGGGCGGCGACGCGGTCCTCGACGACGAGGCGAAGGCACAGTACCGGCGCAGGCTGGCCGCGCTCGACGAGGAGATCGACCGGGCCGCCGGACTCGGCGACGACGCCAAGGCGGCCGCGTTCGACGCGGAACGGGCGGCGCTGCTGGACGAGTTGCGGGCCGCGGCCGGGCTCGGCGGGCGGGCGCGCCGGCTCGGCGACGAGGCGGAGCGGGCACGCAAGACGGTGACCGCGCGCATCAAGGACACCCTGCGGCGCATGCAGTCCGTGCACCCGGCGCTGGCCGGGCACCTGCGGGAGAACGTCACGACCGGGGCCTCGTGCTCGTACCACGCGGAACGCGGGATCGCCTGGCGCCTGTGAGGCACCCGGCGATCCCGCGCATTCCGGCACGCGTACGCACACGCTCCCGCCCCCGCCGGCTCCTTGCGGACCGGCGGGGGCGGGCGGGTACCGCTACTTGCGGTTGTACAGGCGCATCGTCAGCGTCCCGAAGACCGCCACGAACGCCGCCGAGAACAGCAGCACCCACAGCGTCTCGGTGGTCGCGTAGTCGCCGTCCATCAGGTCGCGCACCGCGCTGACCAGGTGCGTGATGGGGTTGACGTCCACGAAGGCCTGGAGCCAGCCCGGCATCGTCTTCGGGTCGACGAACACGTTGCTGAGGAAGGTCAGCGGGAACAGCACCATCATGCTGACGCCCATGACCGACTTCTCGCTGCGCAGCAGCAGGCCGAACATGGTCCAGATCCAAGAGAACGCGAACGAGAAGACCACCAGCAGCGCGATGCCCGCGAGGACCCCGAGCACGCCGCCGTCCGGGCGGAAGCCGAGGATCAGGCCGACCGCCATGATGACCGTCGAGGCCAGCACGTAGCGCAGCAGGTCGCCGAGGATCATGCCGACCAGGGCCGCGGGCCGCCAGATCGGCAGTGTGCGGAACCGGTCGAACACGCCGCGCTCGATGTCGTTGTTGAGCGACACCCCGGTGTACATCGTGATCATCACGATGCTCTGGACCATGATGCCCGGCAGCACGAACTGCAGGTACTCGCTGGTCGATCCGGCGAGCGCGCCGCCGAACAGGTACGTGAACATCAGCGTCATCATGATCGGGAACGCGGTCACGTCGAACAGCTGTTCGGGCACGTGCTTGATCTTGAGCATGGCCCGCCAGCCGAACGTCACCGACGCGGACAGCGGGCCGGGCCGCGACGGGCGCTCCTTGGCGGCGAACACCGCGGCCAGGTCCTCGGCGACGACCGGCGCGGGGACGTCGACATCGACGTCCTTGACGTCCTTGGTGGTGACGACGGTGCTCATGCTGCCGACTCCTTCACGATGTCGTCGCTCTTGCCGGTGGCCTTGCCGTTGTTCCGCGCGTTGCCGCTGCCGTCGGAGCCGGCGTCCGGGTGCACGCCGCCGGTCTGCACCGAGGACTCGGTGAGGGCCAGGAAGACCTCGTCCAGGCTGGGCTGGCCCAGCGAGAAGTCGTCGACGATGATCCCGGCGCGGGCCAGTTCGGCCAGGGCGCGGGCGGCGTCCTCGGCGGCCCCGAGGTCGGTGCCGTGCCCGGGGATCGCCGCGGTGAGCGCCACCGGGTCGGCGTCCAGCTGGACGGACGAGCCGAGTGCGCCGATCAGCACGCGCTCGGCGTCCTCGCGCTGGTCCGAGTCGCGCAGGCGCACGTGGATCGAGCCCGCCCCGACCGAGGACTTGAGCTCGCCGGGCGTGCCCTCCGCGATGACCTTGCCGTGGTCGATGACCGCGATCCGCGAGGCGAGGCGGTCGGCCTCCTCCAGGTACTGCGTGGTGAGCAGGACCGTCGTGCCCTGCGCGACGACCGCGCGCACGATGTCCCAGACCTGGTTGCGGCTGCGCGGGTCGAGGCCGGTGGTCGGCTCGTCCAGGAACAGCAGGTCGGGGGTGTTGAGGATGCTCGCGGCGATGTCGATGCGCCGCCGCATGCCGCCCGAGAACGTCTTGACCTGGCGGTCCGCCGCGGCGGTCAGGCCGAACACCTCGAGCAGCTCGGCCGCCCGGGAGCGGGAGTAGCTCTTGTGGTGGCCGAGCAGCCGGCCCAGCAGGACCAGGTTCTCGGTGCCGGTCAGGTCCTCGTCCACGGACGCGTACTGGCCGGTGAGGCTGACCCGGCTGCGGACCGCGTCGGCCTCGCGGATCACGGACTTGCCGAAGACGTACGCCTCGCCGTCGTCCGGGCGCAGCAGCGTCGCCAGCATCCGCACGGCCGTCGTCTTGCCGGCGCCGTTGGGGCCCAGGACGCCGTACACGGTGCCGGCGGGGACCCGCAGGTCGATGCCGTCGACGGCGCGGTTGGTGCCGAAGACTTTCACCAGCCCCTGCGTCTCGATCGCCAGGCCGGGGGAGTGCGTCGTCATGGTGTGTCCTCTTCGGGTCTCGTACGGGTCTCGTGCGGGTCGTGTGGTTCGCGTGCGGTTCGCGTGCGGTCCGCGTTGCGCTCGCGGTGGCTCGCTGCGGGTCTCGACGGGCCGTTCCCTCGCTGTGTTGGACCGGGATCGGCCGGAGAACTCATCGGTCCGCGGCAAACAAATCTGCTGCAGACAAATCTGCGGAGATCCGGTCGTGGTTCGCGTGCTGCTTCGGTGATCGCGGTGCAGGGCGTCGGCGGTCATCCGACGTAGGGCCTGGCCGCGCGCGCCTCGCGCAGTGCCGTGCCCCACCAGACGAGCTGGTCGAGGAGTGCCTTCGCGGCGGTGTCGGCGTCCCCGTCGGCGGGCCCGGACGGATCCGCGACCGCCGCCAGGTCCAGCGCGACCACGTCGCGCATCGTGACGGTGTGGAGTTCTCCGAAGACCTGCCGCAGGTGCTCCACGGCCAGCAGTCCCCGTGTCTTGTAACCATAGGAGACGAATCCGACAGGCTTGGCGCGCCACTCGTCGTACGCGTAGTCGATCGCTTGTTTGAGGGAAGCCGGGTAGCTGCGGTTGTACTCCGGCGTGACCACGAGGTACCCGTCCGCGTCGCCGACCGCGGACACGAAGCCCAGCATGTCGGTGTCCGGCCGCTCCGGGAGCCGGGCCGGGAACGCGAAGTCGGCCAGGTCCACGACCGCCGGTGCGAGCCCCGGGACCCGGCCCGCGAGATCCGCGATCCACCGGGCCACCCGGTCGCCCACGCGGCCCTCGCGGGTGCTGCCCACGATCACCGCCACGCGCAGCGGCGCGTCCCCGCCGCCGATGCCGTGCTCCCGGTCGCTCATCGGGCCCTCCTCTCGGTGCCTGCGCACTGCTCTCACCGGTAAGGCGCGAGACGGAGTCCGGCGGTCGCGAGACCGCGTCTCGCGGACCGCGTCCCGCGGAACCCGCCGGATCGCGCGATCTTGCGGGCCTCGCGTGATCCCGTACGAGATCGCGCACTGATAGCTTTGAGGCTGCACCGAAAGCCACGCGGGAGAGTCCGGACCCGATCCGGACGCCGAAGGAGCAACCCCTCCCCGGAATCTCTCAGGCACCCGTACCGCGCGGCCATGGGCACTCTGGAAAGCAGTTCCGTGCACGACGGCGGAACTCACCGACGGTGAAAGCCCCGGCCCGCACACGATGCGGCGGCGCGGGTGAAGCTCTCAGGTACCGATGACAGAGGGGGAGGCCGTAAGGCCGCGCGTTCCCGCGCGACCTTCTCCGTACCTTCAGGAGGGCCTCCACAGTGAGCTCGTCGTCGCGTTCGTCGTCGCCCCGCCCGTCCGGCCCCGGAAGCCTCGGCGCGCTGGAGGCCGCCGGCCCGTTCACCGGCCGGCACATCGGCCCCGACGCCGACCAGCAGGCCAAGATGCTGGCGCACATCGGATTCGGCTCGCTCGACGAGCTGACCGACGCCGCCGTACCGGGCGCGATCCGCACCCTCGACCGGCTCGACCTGCCCGAGGCGGTGAGCGAGGCGGCCGTGCACGACCAGCTCCGCGCCCTCGCGTCCCGCAACACCGTGCTGCGTCCGATGATCGGCCTGGGCTACCACGGCACCCACACGCCGCCGGTGATCCTGCGCAACGTGCTGGAGAACCCGGCCTGGTACACCGCCTACACGCCGTACCAGCCGGAGATCTCGCAGGGCCGCCTGGAGGCGCTGCTCAACTTCCAGACCATGGTGTGCGACCTGACCGGGCTTCAGGTCGCGGGCGCGTCGCTGCTCGACGAGGGCACCGCGGCCGCCGAGGCCATGACGCTCGCGCGCCGCGCCGGGCGCGCCAAGAGCAACGTGTTCGTCGTGGACGCCGCGTGCCTCCCGCAGACCGTCGCCGTCGTGCGCACGCGCGCCGAGGCACTGGGCATCGAGGTCGTCGTCGCGGACACCTCGGACGGGCTCCCCGAAGGCGAGTTCTTCGGCGTCCTCCTGCAATACCCGGGCGCCGACGGCCTGGTGCGCGACCTGACCGGGCTCATCGCCGACGCCCACGCGCGCGGCGCGCTCACCGCCGTCGCCGCCGACCTGCTGGCCCTCACCCTGCTCACCTCGCCGGGCGCCATGGACGCGGACATCGCGGTGGGCACCACGCAGCGCTTCGGCGTGCCGATGGGCTTCGGCGGCCCGCACGCCGGATACCTCGCGGTACGCGAGAAGCTGGCGCGGTCGCTGCCCGGACGCCTCGTGGGCGTCTCCGTCGACGCCGACGGGGACCAGGCGTACCGCCTCGCGCTCCAGACCCGCGAGCAGCACATCCGGCGGGAGAAGGCGACCAGCAACATCTGCACGGCGCAGGTCCTGCTCGCCGTCATGGCCGGCATGTACGCGGTTTACCACGGTCCCGACGGCCTCACCGACATCGCCCGCCGCACCCACCGCTACGCCGCCGTGCTGGCCGCCGGACTGCGCCGCGACGGCGTCGAGGTCGTGCACGGGGACTTCTTCGACACGGTCCTGGCCCGGGTGCCGGGCCGCGCCGACGCGGTCGTGCAGAACGCCCGCGCCGAAGGCGTCAACCTCTACCGTGTCGACGCCGACCACGTGTCGGTGACCTGCGACGAGACCACGACGCGCGAGGACCTGGCCGCGGTGTGGCGGGCGTTCGCCCCCAACGCCGGCGCCGGGACCCCCGCGGACCCGCGCGAACTCGTCGCGGTGCTGGACGCCGAGACCCCCGACGCGCTGCCGGCGAACCTGCTGCGCACCGACGAGTTCCTGGCCCACCCGGTCTTCCACGCGCACCGCTCGGAGACCGACATGCTGCGCTACCTGCGGCGTCTCGCCGACAAGGACTACGCGCTCGACCGCGGCATGATCCCGCTCGGCTCGTGCACGATGAAGCTCAACGCGACCGCGGAGATGGAGCCGGTCACCTGGCCGGAGTTCGCCAACATCCACCCGTTCGCGCCCGTCGACCAGGCGGCCGGGTACCTGGAGCTGATCCACGGCCTGGAGGACGCGCTGGTCGCGGTCACCGGCTACGACAAGGTGTCGATCCAGCCGAACGCCGGTTCGCAGGGCGAGCTGGCCGGGCTGCTCGCGGTCCGCGCGTACCACCTCGCCAACGGCGCCACCGGCCGCGACGTGTGCCTCATCCCGTCGTCGGCGCACGGCACGAACGCCGCGAGCGCGGTGATGGCCGGGATGCGCGTGGTCGTCGTCGGCACCGGCGAGAACGGCGACGTCGACCTCGACGACCTGCGCGCCAAGATCGACGCGCACCGCGACAGCCTCGCGGTGCTCATGGTCACTTACCCCTCGACGCACGGCGTGTTCGAGGAGCACATCGGAGACGTGTGCGCGCTGGTCCACGAGGCCGGCGGCCAGGTGTACGTCGACGGCGCCAACCTGAACGCGCTCGTCGGCCTCGCGCAGCCGGGCAAGTTCGGCGCCGACGTGTCGCACCTGAACCTGCACAAGACCTTCTGCATCCCGCACGGCGGCGGCGGGCCCGGCGTCGGCCCGGTCGCGGTGCGCGAGCACCTGGCGCCGTATCTGCCGAACCACCCCTTGCAGCCCACCGCGGGCCCGGAGACCGGCGTCGGCCCGATCTCGGCGGCGCCGTGGGGGTCGGCGGCGATCCTGCCCATCTCGTGGGCGTACATCCGGCTGATGGGCCCCGACGGCCTCAAGCGTGCCACCCAGGTCGCGGTGCTGAGCGCCAACTACATCGCGCGCCGCCTCGCCCCGCACTACCCGGTGCTCTACACCGGGCCCGGCGGGCTGGTCGCGCACGAGTGCATCGTGGACCTGCGCGGCATCACCAAGGCGACCGGTGTGACCGTGGACGACGTGGCCAAGCGCCTGATCGACTACGGCTTCCACGCCCCGACGATGTCGTTCCCGGTGCCCGGCACGCTCATGATCGAGCCGACCGAGAGCGAGAACCTGGGTGAGATCGACCGGTTCTGCGACGCGATGATCGCCGTCAAGGCGGAGATCGACCGGGTCGGTTCGGGTGAACTTCCCGCCGACGACAACCCGCTGCGCAACGCCCCGCACACCGCGGCGATGGTGGCGGGCGACGGCTGGTCGCACCCCTACACGCGCGAGGAGGCGGCCTTCCCGGGGACGGTGCAGCCCGCCGGCAAGTACTGGCCGCCGGTGCGGCGCATCGACGGCGCGTACGGCGACCGCAACCTGGTCTGCTCGTGCCCCTCGGTGGAGGCGTACCAGCACTGACGCCGCAGCCGGGACGACGGCCCCGGCGCGGGCACGCGCGAGGGCGGCCACCGAGCTCGGTGGCCGCCCTCGGGCGTTCCCCGATGGGGACTTCGCGCGGGATCCGCGCCGTTGTCGCCGGCCTGAGGCCCCTCAGGCGGCGAGACGGACGCGGGGCCGGTGCGGTGCGATGAGCCGCCCGTCCGGCAGGATCTCCCCGGTGTCCTCGAACAGGACCACGCCATTGCACAGCAGACTCCATCCCTGCTCCGGGTGGGCCGCGACAACGTGCGCGGCCTCCCGGTCAGGGCTTTCGGCCGGCGGGCATTGCGGTTGGTGCTGGCACATCCTCGAACCTTCTCGGTGATCGACGCCATGCGTCGCGTTCGGGCCGGGCGCTTGCCGACCGGCCATGCGGGAGTCGTGCGCTTCCTCGGTGACACGACCTGACTCGTGTCTGGTCCCATCCTGCGCCCCGCGCGAGGCCCCCGCAGCGAATTACCGACTTCTCACCCGACCGCGCCATGCCGTTTACACCGGGAGGGTCATCATCACGACGGGAGGGGTGGTGGGTGCGGGTGACCCGCCTGCGGGTTCGAGAGTGACCCCGATGCGCGCCGCGTCGCCCAGGCCTTCCGCGACGAGCCGCCCGACAGCGTCCTGACCGGCGGAAACGTCGTCCAGCAGGCCGGCCGGACGGACGTCGCGGTCGGTCATGAACCACACCTGCCATACATGTGCGGTGTCGTGGGCGGGCAACCCGCTGGTCAGTATCAGGGCTTCGTCCCGCGAGCGCGACGCGAGCGCGGTGGCGGTGACGCCGTCACCGGTCGCGGTGGCCGTGCGCGTGTCGGGCGCGGTGACGATGGCCGCGATGCGGTCGGCCGCCCGGGTGCCGGCGTCGGAACGGTCGCCGCGGGCGTCGGCCAGCAGCGCGCCGAGGACGACGGTGGCGACGAACATCGCGGCGGCGGCGAGCCACGGCAGGCGCGTGCCGCCGGCCAGGCCGGGGCGGCGCAGCGGGACCACCTTGCGGGGCGGGGCCTGGCGTACCGTGCCGATCTCGGCCATCACGCGCGAGCGCAGCCGGTCCGGCGGCGGGACCGAGGTGGTCGCGGCCAGCCGCGCGGCCGTCTCGCGAAGCTCGCGGACCTCGTCCCGGCAGGCGGGGCACGACTCCAGGTGGCGCTCCACCAGGGCGCGTTCGTCCGGGTCCAGCGCGTCGACGGCGTACGGCCCGGTCAGCGCGTGCGCGTCGTCGCCGTCACCCGAACCGCGCCGGGCGGGGCTGAGGGGGTGGTTCATGTCGAGGTCACCCCCAGGCAGTCGCGCATGCGTATGAGGCCGTCCCGAAGGCGCGTCTTCACGGTGCCGAGCGGGACGCCCAGCAGTTCGGCGACCTCACGGTACGTGTAGCCGCCGTAGTAGGCGAGGGTGATGGACTCACGCTGCAACTCGGTGAGGGACGCCAGGCAGCGCCGCACCTGCTCGCGTTCCAGGCGTGCCTCGACCTCCTCGACCACCGCGTCGTAGGCGGGGGAGCCGTCCCGGCGCCCGGCCCGCTCCTCGCGGTCCGCCGCCGACTGCGCCGACCGCACCCGGTCCACGGCCCGGCGGTGCGCCATCGTGCACACCCACGCGTTGGCGCTGCCGCGCTCGGGGTCGTAACGCGACGCGGTACGCCAGATCTCGACCAGCACCTCCTGCGCCACCTCCTCCGACTGCGCCGGGTCGCGCACCACGCGCAGGACCACACCGAGAACCACGGGCGACACCCGCGTGTACACCTCGTCGAATGCGGCGGAGTCGCCGCGCGCGACACGGACGAGCAGGCCCTCCAGCGACGCTTCGGCCGCCGGGCCGCCCGCGGTCCGCACACCTCTCAGCGCCCGCACGGCCGACCTCGCCGGGGTGCGTTTCGCGGCTCCAACACGGCAACTCCCGCATGCGGTGGGCGCCCGGTGCTCAGCGTCGTTGCCATCGTGCACCCCTGTCCGGTAGCCGGCGAGGCCGGCGAGGGCCGGGTGACGGACCGTCAGGGGGCGGTGACGGGGGTGCTGTCGGGTACGGTCCGCTGCCCGGGCCCTCGCGGACCCGCTCGTGTTTCACCAGGGGTTCGCCGCTGCCGGTGGGGCGGATTGGTGGCAGGGCGAGATTCCCGGACCGGATTCGGATCCGTCCCGCGGCCGGGCCCGGGGCGACCGGGCTCGGGGCCGCGGGATCCCGGATCCGCGGGGTCGGGGCGGCAAGTTCGGGGCTGCGGGCGTCAGGGTTGCGGCGCGGTGGGGGCCAGGCGCGGGGCGAGACGGCGGCCCCGGCTGCCGAGCAGGTCGGCCAGTTCCTCGGCCGGATAGGGGCGGAGCGGCTGCACGCCGGGAGGGGCCGGCGCGAGGGGCACCAGGAGGTCCTGCCAGCCGACGAGGTCGGCGAGCCACAGGGCGACGGTGTAGAGGCCGGGGATGTGCAGTAATCGCAGCTCGTAGTACCCGCGTTCGATCTGCGGAAGGGTGCGTACGGTGGCCACCGCGGCGTCCGTGCACGTGGTGAACGGGCCCTCGGTGAAACGCGCGACGGGATGGCCGGTGCCGGAATCGGCGACCTCGACCGCGCCGACGGTGTGCGCGCCGTCGTGGACGAGCCAGCGCCAGCCGACCGGGCGAGCGGTCTCGAGGCCCCGCCCCTCGGCCAGGTCGGCGAGGTCGATCTCGAACATGCGGTGCGGGCAGACCGCGCTGAACGGGGCGGGGGCGCCCGCGTCGGGTGAACCGGGGGCGTCGGGCTCGTCGGTGCCGGCGTGCGTGGGCGCCGGCCGCCGATGCGGTGCGTCGAGCACCGCGCGTACCGCCGCCCGGGCGTGCTCGGGTGTTTCGGGCACACGCAGAACCATGAGACCGCCTCATTTCTGATGCAGCGTCCGTTGTCACGCCGCGGGGCGTGGATCGAGGCTGGGCGTGGATCGAAAAATGCCGCTGTGCCGGTCCGGGCCGGGCGGATGCTGCGCCGCGCAATGCAGGAACCGACCGTACAAGCCGGTCAGCGCATTGTACTTGAATGGCTGCGAAAAGTAACGAACTGGGGACAGATCGTTCCGAATGGTGGCCGCCTACCACCTGTATGCGAGGTTTTCGCCGGTCGGGAGGGGTGGGACGGGGAGTGCGCGGGGCGCGGACGTGCGGGCGGCGCGCGCCCTCCGACCCTCCGACCGCCCTCAGGCCAGGAAGCCCGCGAGCACGTCGTCGAGACTCGCCAGCCCCGCGATGCCGTCGTCCGGGTCCCGGATCAGCGCGAGGTGGGTCCGCCCGGCCCGCATCCGGCCGAGCAGCGCCGACAGCGTCGTCTCGGGCCCCACCGCCAGCAGCGGGTACACCGGCACCGCGTCGTCCGGGCCGCGGTCCAGGGTGTCGTGCACGTGGACGTAGCCCTCGACGCCGCCGTCGCGGACCACCGGGAAGCGCGAGCGGCCGGACTCCACGGACGCCCGTTCGAGCGCCCGCCCGGTCACCGGCCCCGGCAGCGTGCGCACCTCCGCCCACGGCCGCATCACCTGCCCGGCGGTGCGCGACTGGAACGTCAGCGCCGCCGACAGCCGGTGGTGCCCCCGGTGGTCGAGGAGTTCGTGCTCGCGCGACTCGGCCAGCACCGCCGGCAGTTCCTCCGCGGTGTACACGCTGCGCACCTCGTCGACCGGCTCGACCCGCGCGACCCGCAGGAACCCGTTCGCCACGTGCTGGAACACCCACAGCACGGGCGCGGTGATCCGCGAGAACAGCCACAGCGGCGGCGTGAGCCACAGCGCGCACTCCTCCGGACCCGCGAGCGCGATGTTCTTCGGCACCATCTCGCCGAGCACCATGTGGCAGAACACGACGAACGCGAGACCGACGGCGAACGCCAGCGGCCGGACCGCGCCGTGCGGGAGGCCCATCGCCTCGAACGGCGCCTCGAGCAGGTGCTCCAGGGCCGGCTCGGCGACCGCGCCGAGCCCGAGGGACGCGACGGTGATGCCCAGTTGCGCACCCGCGAGCATCACCGACACCTGCTCCATGCCGCGCAGCACGATGCGGGCCCGCCGAGAGCCCTCCTCGGCGCGCGGCGCGATCTTGGTACGCCGGGCCGAGATCAGCGCGAACTCGGCGCCCACGAAGAACGCGTTGGCCAGCAGCAGGAAGACCGACAGCGCGAGTGAGCCGATCACGTCGCGCCCCCGGCCCGGCCGAGCCGGGCGATCTCCACCTCGTCCACCCGGTGCCGGTCCATCGCGGCCACCATCAGGCGCCGGTCGTCCACGTCCACCCACTCGCCCACCTGCGGCACATGCCCCAGGTGCGCCAGCACCAGCCCGGCCAGCGTGCTGTAGTCGCCGTCCGGCATACGCCAGCCGGTCGCCTCCTCGACCTCGTCGGTACGCAGCAGACCCGACAGGCGCAGCGGCGCGGCGTCGCCGACCGCGGCCGCGGGCGGGGCGTCCGGCTCGTCCTCCGGGTCGTGTTCGTCGGCCAGGTCGCCGACCAGCTCCTCGGCGAGGTCCTCGGCGGTGATCACGCCCGCCGTACCGCCGTACTCGTCGACGACGACGGCCAGTTGCGTGTGCGCCTCGCGCAGGCGTTCGACGACCCGGTCCAGGTTGAGCGAGGTGGGGACGAGCACGGGCGGGCGCGCGATGGAGCGTACGGACGTGGCCGCGCGCCGCCGCGGCGCCACCGTGAACGCGTCGTGCACCACCGCGACGCCGGTCACCTCGTCGAGACTCGCGGCGCGCACCGGGAACCGGCTGTGGCCGCTGTCCCGGGCCGCCGCCATCAGGTCCGCCACCGTCGCCGACGCGGGCAGCGAGACCACGTCGGTGCGCGGCGTCATCGCCTCCGCGGCCTGCTTGCCGGAGAAGCGCAGCGCCCGGTCGAGCACCTTGGCGGTGCCCGGCGGCAAGACCCCCTCGCGGGCCGAGTGCCGCACCAACTGCCGCAGTTCCTCGGCCGAACGGGCGGACCCCAGCTCCTCCTGCGGCTCGATGCCCAGCCGCCGCACGAAGAAGTTGGCCGAACCGTTGAGGAACGTGATGACGGGCCGGAGCGCCGTCGAGAACGCGGTCTGGAACGGCCCGGCCACCGCGGCGACCCCGTACGGGCGGGCGATCGACGCGTTCTTCGGCACCAGTTCGCCCAGCACCATCTGCACCGCCGCGGCCGTCACCAGCGCGAGCGGGGCCTTGCCGTGGTGGGCGACCGAGTCGCCCACCCCGGGGACGGCCCTGACGACCGGCTCCACCAGGGGTGCGAGCGCGGGCTCGGCGAGGTATCCGGCGACCAGCGACGTGATCGTGATGCCCAGCTGCGCGCCGGAGAGTTGGAACGACAGTGTGCGCAGGCCCTTGAGGACGCGTCCCGCACTCCTGTCACCCGACCGGGCACGCTGCTCGACCTCGCTGCGCTCCACGGTGATCAGCGAGAACTCGGCGGCGACGAACATGCCGTTCCCCGCGATGAGCAGTATGAGCAGCAGCAACGGCAGCGCGACGTCGATCGCCGGTCATCCCCTCGGTAGCCACGGTCGGGGGACGCCGAGGCGGGCCCCGGCGGCGCCCGTCGGGGGCACCGCCCGGTCAGGCTACGTCGCGGACCGGGCATCGCGGGACACGCCACGCCACGGCGTACGGGCTATGCGGGCACGGTGAACTGGTAGCCCTGCGCCTGCAACTCGGGAATGAGCCTGCGCAGGCACTCCACACTCTGACTGCGGTCGCCGCCCCCGTCGTGCAGGAGGATGACACCGCCGGGACCGAGTTGGCTGTGCACGGTCTGCATCATCTTCTCGAGGCCGGGCTTGCGCCAGTCGAGCGTGTCCACCGTCCAGCCGAGCGAGCGCATTTCCAGCGACGCCGCGACCTCCTGCACCTGCACCGACCACTTGCCGCCCGGCGCGCGGTACCACGGCACCGGGGCACCCGGCACCGCCTCGTGGATCGCGTCCAGTGTCTGCTGCATCTGCGCGCGCATCTCCTCGGGTGTGCGCTCCGGCATCGACGTGTCGTGGCTCATCGTGTGGTTGCACAGGGTGTGCCCCTGCGCGACGATCTCCCGGATCTGGCCGGGAAGCGCCTTGGCCTGGTTGCCGACAACGCAGAACGTTGCCTTGATGCCGTACTGCTTCAGGATGTCGAGAACCTGCGGGGTGTATGTGTTCCAGGGCCCGTCGTCGAACGTCAGCGCGATCCACTTGCCGGGATCCGTCCGGCCCACCTTCGACTGCAACAGCGTCGGCACCTTGGGACCCGGCGTCGGGGCCGGGCCCTGAGCGGTCGCCGGCGTCGTCGGACCCTCGAACGGCCCTTCCGGGTCCGGCGGTTGCCCGGCATCGTCCTGGGTGGGCCGCGGCCCGGCGTGGGTACGCGGTGCGGCGGTGTCCGCACTCGCGGTCCACACCAGGAACCCGCACAGGAAAACGGCCAGCAGGACGACTGCGGCCTGGAACGACGCACTGCGCACCGGCACAACGGACACGGCAAACCCCCAGGTGGTACGTGATAAAGCGCCGAGCCGCCCCCGACACGGCGCACGGGTGAGCCGGTGTGCGGAGGGACGCGCCACCGAGGCCGCACACACCCTAGTGATCGCGAAATCAGCCGGGAAGAGGCATCCATGAGTGGGCGTCACACCTGGCCGGGTGACCCGTCGCCAGGGGTGACGCGGCGCTCGGCGGTGCGGTTCCCTGAAGATGCGCGGCACCGATTCGACCGGGAGGACGCCCATGGGGGAGAAAGTCGACCAGATCGAGTTCACCCGGTCCGACCGCCAGCGCTACCGGCACAAGCTGCGGCGGTGCCTCGAAACGCTGGAACGGCTGCTCGCCGAAAGCCGGTTCGAGAGCCCGCGCAAACTGATGGGCGTGGAGATCGAGTTGAACCTCGCGGACCGCGAGGGCATGCCGTGCATGGTGAACGACGAGGTTCTGGACCGCATCGCGAGCCCCGATTTCCAGACAGAATTGGGGCAGTTCAACATCGAGGTGAACATCCCGCCGCACCGTCTCGCCGGCCCGGTGTTCTCCGAACTCGCCGAGGAACTGCGCACCAGCCTCGACTACGCCGACCGCAAGGCCGGTGAATCCGGGGCGCACATCGTCATGATCGGCATCCTGCCGACCCTGACCGACGCGCACATGGTGCTGGAGAACCTCTCGCACAACCCGCGCTACACGCTGCTGAACGACCAGATCCTCATGGCCCGCGGCGAGGACATCCAGCTCCAGATCGAGGGCATCGAACGCCTCGTCACCACGTCGTCGAGCATCGCGCCCGAAGCCGCCTGCACCTCCGTACAACTGCATCTCCAGGTCACGCCGGAGAACTTCGGGTCGGCGTGGAACGCGGCGCAGTCGATATCCGGTGTCCAGGTCGCGCTCGGCGCCAACTCGCCTTTCCTGTTCGGACGCGAACTGTGGCGCGAGACGCGGCCGATCCTCTTCGAGCAGTCGTGCGACACGCGGCCCGAGGAGCTGATCGCCCAAGGCGTACGCCCGCTCACGTGGTTCGGCGAGCGCTGGATCGACTCGGTGGTCGAACTTTTCGCGGAGAACATCCGCTACTTCCCCTCGCTGCTGCCCATTTGCGACGACGAGGACCCACTGGAGGCGCTGGACCGCGGCGACATCCCGCACCTGCGCGAACTCAAACTGCACAACGGGACGATCTACCGCTGGAACCGTCCGGTGTACGACGTCGCGCGCGGCAAGCCGCACCTGCGGGTGGAGAACCGCGTCCTGCCCGCGGGCCCCACGGTCGACGACATCCTGGCCAACGCGGCCTTCTACTACGGCCTCGTACGCTCCCTCGTCGAGGACGAACTCCCGGTCTGGAAACGCCTGTCCTTCGAGGAGGCCACCGAGAACTTCCACGGCGGCGCGCGGCACGGCATCGAGGCGGAACTGGTCTGGCCGGGCCTCGGGCGCGTCCCGGTCACCGAACTGGTGCTGCGCGAACTCCTGCCGCGGGCGCACCGCGGCCTCGAAGCGTGGGGCATCGACGCCCGGGAGCGCGAGCAGTACCTCGGCATCATCGAGCAGCGCTGCCTGCGCCGGACGAACGGCGCCGCGTGGCAGAGCGCGATGTTCCACCACTGCCGCGACCGCCTCGGCCTCGACCGGCTCGGCGCGCTGCGGGCCATGACCCTGCGGTACGCCGAGCACATGCGCGGCGGCTCACCCGTCCACACCTGGCCGGTCGGGTGAGCGGCAGGCGGCGGGGCCGGTGCGGCGGGGCGCGGTACGGGCGGGTGCGATGCGGACGGGCCCGGTGCGGACGGGCCCCGGCCTCTTCGTCCGGCACCGCCGCCGCCGCGGATACATTGTCCCGGTGATCACGGAAGAACAGCCCGAGCGGGCCGACCGCGCGCTGCCACCGCGCCGCAGGATCCTGCGGGACGAGGTCTGGCTCGTCCTCGCGGTGTCGCTCGGCGCCTCCGCGGTCTCGGCGCTGATCTCGTTCATCGGCTCGATCACCCGGCCCGGCGGGCTGGCCAACCAGTCCGCGGTGCTCAACCGCTCCGCCGCCCCGGGCCGCCCGTGGCTGGACCTCGCGTGGCAGCTGTTCGACATCGCGACGTCGCTGGTCCCGGTGCTGCTGGTCGCGCACCTGATGATGCGCAACCGCGAGTCGCTGCGCGACCTCGGCGTCGACGCCGGGCAGCGGCTCCTCGACCTCGGCCGCGGAGCCCTGGTCGCGGCGGCGATCGGCGGCACCGGCCTCGCGCTCTACCTCGGCGCCCGCGCGTCCGGGGCCAACCTCACCGTGGTGCCGACGACGCTCCCCGACGTCTGGTGGCGGATCCCGGTCCTCGTCCTGTCGGCGATCGAGAACGCCGCGCTGGAGGAGATCGTCGTCCTCGGCTACCTGATGCACCGGCTCCAGGGCTTCGGCTGGTCGTTCCCCAAGGCGGTGGCGGCCAGTTCGCTGCTGCGCGGGTCGTACCACCTGTACCAGGGCATCGGCGGCTTCTTCGGGAACCTCGCCATGGGCGTCATCTTCTGCCTGCTCTACAAGCGCTGGGGCCGCGTCATGCCGCTGCTCGTGGCCCACGCCCTGATCGACATCGTGGCCTTCGTCGGGTACGTCCTCCTGGCCGGCAAAGTCAGCTGGCTCCCCACCCCTTGACCCCCGCCCTGACCCCCGCCTGGCCCCACCCCTTGCCCCACCCCTGACCCTCGCCCCGACCGACCGCCCGGCCGGGAACCGATTCCGGGGAACCGCGGTGGGGAACTGTCGTGGGGGACGGGATGATAGAGCCCACGCTGCCGGTCGTGGACGCCGGGAGCGGCGGGTCGGCAGGTGTGTCGGGTCCGGCGGTACGGCTCTGTTGGGGGTGGCCCATGCTGGGTGGCGGAATCCGCGAGCGGTTGCGGTTGCGCAGGGAGGTGGCGGCGGCCGACGGGGCCCCGTCGTCGCGTCGGCGCCCCAATGTGCTGACGCCGGTGCTGCTGATCGTGTTCTTCCTGGTCGTCGTGCTCATGGTGGTCAAGATGGGCGGCGGCGAGGACAACCGCACCACCTCGGCCGGGGATTCGCGCGACGCCGACGCCGACTCCACCGCGTCCGCCGAGCCGTCGTCGACCGTCCCGCCGACCGCACCGGCCGGCTCGGTCGCCGGAACCGTGCGGTCGCGCCTCGCGCTCGCCGTCTACAAGCAGGCGTCGGCGAAGGGCAAGCCGGTGCTCAGCGCCGACCACGGCACAAGGGTCATGGTGGTCTGCCACACCATCGGGCAGACCCAGTACACCAACGGCAAGGCCGACCCGACATGGGCGCGCATCATCGTCAGCGGCAAGGTCGGGTACGCCCACGTCGGCCAACTCGACACCGGCGGCGTCATCATCACCCAGGTCCCCAACTGCTCCACAGTCGGCTGAGCCCGGCGCGGCGGCAGGTCGAGGCGTGCTCCCGCGCGACGCCTTCCTCCTCGGTGCCTGCGGTCAACTCCACCACAGCGCACGTGCGTTGCCGCCGAGTACCGCTGTGCGTGCGGCGGGCGGGCGGTGCCGCAGGGCCTGTTCGGCCATGGCGACCATGCCGGGGTAGTCGGGGGTGCGCGTCTGCGGATGGTCCGAACCCCACAGCAGGCGCTCGTCGCCGAAGGCCGACGCGAGGGTGTCGACCACGTCGGCCGGGTCCGCGGGGGCGTACGACTGGAACAGGTGCGTGCTGATCTTCAGGCGTACGGACGGCAGTTCGGCCAGCGCCAGCACCGGTGCGAGTCCGCCGGGCCCCGCGGCGGGGTCCGGGAACCCGGCGTGGTCCAGGGCCACCGCCAGACCCGGGCGTGCGGCGAGCAGCGGCGCGAATTGGGCGAGGTGGTCGGCGAACGCGGTCAGCACGAGGGTGATGCCGGCGTCGGCGGCCGTGTCCAGCAGGCGGGCGGTGTGCGGGGCGTCCACCCAGGCGGGGACCGGTCGGCCGGGGCCGCCGGAGACCGCGAACAGGCGTACGCCGACCACTCCCTGGCGGTCCGTCAGCTCGGCCAGCCGCTCGGGCGCGGCCGGGTCCGCGGGGTCGACGGCGACGACGGTGCGGGTGCGCCCGGGATGCGCGGCGGCGGAGTCGAGCACGTAGCGGCAGTCGTACCCGTACGCGCCCACGCCCTGCACCAGGACGCAGCCGTCGACGCCTGCCGCCTCCTGCACGCCGAGGACGTGTTCGGCGGTTGCGGTGCCGTCCGACCAGTAGTCGGTGCCGTCGCCGGTGCCGCCGGTGCGCGGGTAGCGCCCGGTGTCGGGCGAGACGACGTGGACGTGGGTGTCGACGAATCCGGTCACCCGCGCGACGGTACCGGCAAGCGCGACGCGCGGCGCCACCGCGTCGGCCTCGGGGCCCTGTGTAGCCCCGTGGAGCCTTGCGTAGTCCCGTGGAGTTGTCCCGTGGAGCCCTGCGGAGCCCTCCGAGGCCCCGGAAACGGCTTAAGGTTGGGCGCCATGCGCATCTACGTGGTCGACGCCTTCACCGACGCCGCCTTCTCCGGGAACCCGGCGGGTGTATGCCTGCCCGACGCCGCGCACGCCGCCGACGCGGCGTGGATGCAGAGCGTCGCCGCCGAGATGCGGCATGCCGAGACGGCCTTCCTGGTGCCGAGCACACGCGACGACGCCGACTGGGACCTGCGCTGGTTCACCCCCGAGGTCGAGGTGGACCTCTGCGGCCACGCGACGCTCGCGAGCGCGCACGTGCTTTTCACCGAGGGCCTTGCGGGCGTCGACGTACGCTTCGCCACCCGCAGCGGAATCCTCTCCGCCCGGCGCCGACCCGAGGGCGGCATCGCCCTCGACTTCCCGCTGCTCCCGCCGCAACAGGTGCCCGAGCCGGCGGGGCTTCCGGAGATCCTGGGCGTGCCGGTGGCGGCCGTCGCCGGGGGCGGGGGCGACCTGCTGGTCGAGCTGGCGTCGGCGGACGCGGTGCGCGGCGTCGTGCCGGACCTGGACGCGCTCGCGCGCCTGCCGTACCGCTGCGTCGTGGTGACCGCGCCGGGGGAGGACGGGGCGGACTTCGTGTCCCGGGTGTTCGCGCCCGCGGTCGGGATTCCGGAGGACCCCGTGACCGGATCGGCGCACTGCCTGCTTGCCCCGTACTGGGCGCCGAGGGTCGGCCGGACGCGGCTGACGGCACGTCAACTGTCGGCGCGCGGCGGCGTGGTCGGCGTCGAGCTGCGCGGCGAGCGCGTGGCGCTGGTCGGAGACGCGGTGCTGGTCCTGCGCGGCGAACTGGCCGTCTGACCGCGCGGCGGGCGCCGAACCCGGCCCCTGGGTGCGGCCCGCAACTCAATTGCGTCTGGTGCAAGTGTTGAGTGCACAAACTTGCAATGGAGATCAGGCCGACGAGGCCCTAGCGTGGACGGAGTCCGGACGACGACGAAGCGGTCTCCCGGCTCTGGCCGCCCCCGAGGGACGTGCCGGGGCCGGCCGTACACCGCGCCGATCCGACTCCTCCGAGGTTGCCTTCCGTGCCACCCACCCGGTCATCAGCCACGCCTTCCCCCACGCCGTCGGGCACGCCGTCGGGCACGCCCTCCGGTCCGGGGTCCGAACCGCCTGCTCCTACTGCGCCCTTCGAGTCGGCCTCGGGGTCGCCGCGCAATCGTGCGGTGCTGCCCGTCACGTGCGCCTCCGTGCTGCTCGTCATGGTCATGGTCGCCGCGATCAACCTGGCGATCCCCGACCTCGCGGCCTCCGGCCTCCACCCGTCCGCGTCCGAACTCCTGTGGATCGTCGACGCGTACGTCATCGTCTTCGCCGGACTCCTCATCCCCGCGGGTGCCGTGGGCGACCGCTTCGGACGCAAGGGCGCCCTGCTCGCGGGCCTCGCGCTCTTCACCGCGGGCGCCACCGTGTCGGCCGCCGCGCCCGGCGTGCCCGTGCTGCTCGCCGGCCGCGCGATCACCGGCGCGGGTGCCGCACTCGTGATGCCGGCCACGCTGTCCATCCTCATCCACGCCACCGCGCCCGCCCGCCGCCCGCAGGCCATCGCCACCTGGACGCTCGCCACCGGGATCGGCGGCCTGCTCGGCAACGCCATCGGCGGGCCGGTCCTCGAATACCTGCCCTGGCGCGGGCTGTTCGCGGTGCTCGCACCCCTCGGTGCGGTGCTGTTCGTCCTCACGGCGGTGGCCCTGCCGAAGGTGCCGCGCACCCACGCGTCCCTCGACCCGGTCGGATCCACGCTGCTCGTCACCGGCTTCCTCGCCGTCCTCTTCGGCATCATCGAAGGCCCCGACCTCGGCTGGACGTCGGCGCGCGTCCTCGGCGCCTTCGCCCTCGGCCTCGCGCTCCTGACCGCCTTCGTCGGCCACGCGCTGCGCGCCGCGGAACCGCTGCTCGACCCGCGCCTGTTCCGCCGCCCCGGACTCCGCGCCGGTGTGCTGGGCATCCTCGTGGCGTTCGTCGGGCTGTTCTCGCTCTTCTACGTCAACGCGCAATACCTGCAGTACGCCAAGGATTTCAGCGTGCTCAGGACCGGCTTCGCGATCCTGCCGCTCGGCATCGGCATGGTGGCCGGCACCCGGACCAGCGTCCGCCTCGTCGTCCGGTTCGGCGCCCGGGGCGTCACCGCCGGAGGCATGCTGCTCATCGCCCTCGGCCTGTTCCTGATGTCGTTCGTGGACGCGGGCACGCCGTACCCCCAGTACCTCGTGTACGTCACCGCGCTCTCGGCCGGCTTCGGCCTGGTCGGACCCGCCATGTCCACCACCGTGATCGCCGCGCTGCCGCCCGAGCGCGCCGGCCTCGGCTCCGGACTCAACGGCGCCGCCCGCGAGTTCGGCAGCGCCCTCGGCGTCGCGGTCTTCGGCTCCGTGCTCGCCGCCCGCTTCGACGCCGAACTGCCCGACGCGGCCGGTTCCGCACACTCGATCGGCCAGGCGCTCGGCACCGCGGACCGGCTGGGACCCGCCGGACACGAGCAGACGGTCACGGCGTTCACCGACGCGATGTCGACGGGCTTCCGGGTCGTCGCCCTGGTGGTGCTCGTCGCGACCGCCCTGGTCTGGCTGTGGTCGCGCGGCGCACCAGGCGGCCGGGGGGCGGCCGGCAGGTCGTCCGATCAGGTGTCCGGCGGCGGGGAGTCGGCGTCGTCTGCGGCTCTTGGAGCGGTGGCGTCCCGGACCGCGGCACCGTGACGGGCCTCCACGACTTCGCCGATGGCGGCGCGCACCAGGGCGCGCAACCAGGCATGCGCTCCGTCCGCGTCATGGCGCGGATGCCACACTTGCGTCAGCGACAACGGCGGAAGGTCGAGCGGGATGGGGAACGTCCGCAAGCCGAGTGCCCGGATCACCCCGGTCGACATCAACTTGGCGGCCATGCCGACCGCGTCCGTCTCCAGGAGCACGTACAACGACGACGCGTACGACGGGACCGTGCCCACCACGCGCCGTGCCAGCCCCAGTTCGCGCAACGCGTCGTCCACCGGCCCGGCCTGCCTGCCCCGGCGCGACGCCACCAGGTGCTCGGCCTCGGCGAACCGGCGCGCGGTCACGGTGCCCCGGGTGAGCGGATGCCCCGGGCGCACCACCCCGACGAACCGGTCCCGCACCAGCAGTTCGGACCGCGCCTCCGGCTCCAGGTCCCACGGCGACCCCACGATCAGGTCCGCGACCCCTTCGCGCAGGACCGGGGTGTCCGTCCGCTGCTCGGGCAGGAACCGCAGCGTCACGCCGGGCGCCTCGGCCTGCGCGCGGGCGAACAGCGGTGCGCCGATGGCCGTGATGATGCCGTCGTTGACCACCACCGAGAACGTCCGCCGCAGCGTCGCCGGATCGGGCCGCTCCACCGGCCCGAGGAGCACGTGCGCCTGCTCCACCAGCGCCCGCACCTCGGCGCGCATGGCCAGCGCCCGCGGCGTCGGGACCATCGACCGTCCCGCGCGGACCAGGATCGGGTCCCCGGTGGCCTTGCGGATCCGGCCGAGCGTGCGGCTCATCGCGGGCTCCGACAGATGCAGCCGGGCCGCGGCACCCCCGACGCTCTCCTCGTCCAGGAGTACGTCCAGCGCGACCAGCAGGTTGAGATCCATCCGGGATTGCATAGAGGGAGTATGTCCATGACCCACGACGCAGAGGCCGCCCCCACGCGCGGCTTCGGCAGCCGCCTGCTCGACCGCATGTTCGCGCGCGGCACGGTCACCGAGGTCGAGCAGGTCGCGGCACGGATGCGCCGCGTACGGATCGGCGGCGAAGGCGTCGCGGGCCTCGCCTGGACACCGGGCCAGCAGGTGCGCCTCCACGTCAACGAACTCTTCGCGGCCGCCTCCTGGAAGCCCGGGGGATTCGGCGACGTACTGCGCACCTACTCGGTCTGGGACTACGACACGTCGGGTGCGCTGGACCTGTGCGTGTTCGACCACGGCGGCACCGGCCCGGGGGGACGCTGGGGCCGCGACGCGGAACCCGGGCTGAGCGTGCGGCTCGGCAAGCCGGAGGGGTCGATGACACCGCGTCAGGACGCGGCGTACCACGTGTTCGTCGGCGAGGAGACGGCCCAGGTCGCCTTCGGGCCGATGCTGGCCGCGCTCGCCGCCGACGCGCGGGTGTTCGGCGCCGTCGAGACCGAAACCAAGGACGACCGCCTGCCGCTGCCGCGCGCCGACGAACTCGCGTGGACCGAACGCGGCGACCGGTCGGCCGCCTCGTCCGACAGCCTGGTGGAATCGGTACGCGGACTCGCCCTCCCCGACGAGCCCGGCGTGGCCTACGTAGCGGGCGAGGCACGCACCGTGCAGGCAGTCCGAGCCCACCTGGTCCGCGACCGCGGCTGGCCCCGCCGCTCAGTCCTGGTCAAGCCGTTCTGGACCCCAGGCAAAAAGGGCATGGAGTGACCGACCCCCGCGGGGAAGGCGCCGCTCAGGCGTCGGCTTCTCGGGCGGCGCAGGTTTCTGCGAGGCGGTCGAAGGTGGCGGTGAGGACGGCGCGGCGCTCGTCCTTGTAGGCGGGGGAGGGGCCCAAGCCGTCGATGGTGCGTTCCCAGACGGCCATGAACGCCGTCTTCCACTCGGCAACTACTGCCGCCTTCGGCAGTTCGGTGCCGACGTGGTCCTGCTGGGCGAGGAGGTGGAGGATCTCGAGGTTGCACGGCACCGCGACGCCCCAGTACTCGTCGGGCTCGATCCTGACCGGATCGCCGGCCATCGCCTCGTCGACCTCGGTGATCAGCCGTGCCATGACGTCCGCCAGGTGGTCCGCCGCCGTGTCGCTGTCGAAGTTGCCGCTGCCCCATGTACCCACGATTCTCCTTCGGACAGGTTGAGCGGACCGGTTGACCGGTCGGATTGAGCGGTCGGCGTCGACTGTACGGTCGTCCGCGCGCGCTGTGCCGGCGGGGCTTCGGTACGTCAGGCGCGTCCCGGATGCACCCAGGTGACGAGCCGGTGTTCGCGTCCCTTGGACATCTCGACCACCGGCTCCGCGCCGTCGGGCACGTACCCGGTCGCCCGTGCCACCGCCGAACTCGCGTCGTTGTCATGGTCGATGCGCAGTACGACGCGCGTCATGCCGAGCGTGTCGTACGCGAAGCCGGTCAGCAGCCGGACAGCGCGCGACGCGAGGCCGCGCCCGCGGTACTTGGGGTTGATGCCGTAGCCGAGTTCGGCACCGCCCGGGTGGTGTGCGTCGGGGAACATCAGCACCTCGCCGAGGGCGGGGCCGCCGTCCTCGGTCACCGCGAGGCACAGGCGGGTCCCGGACACGCGGTCCGCCTCCGCCCGCGCCAGCCGGTCCGCGGCGGCGGCGTCGTCGAACGGCGACGGCAGCGGCGTCCAGCGCTCCACCTCGGGGTTGTCGAACGCGTCGCGCATCGCGGCCAGGTCCTCGCGCACCCACTCGCGCAGGACGAGGCCGAGGCCCACCAGGCGTACCGGGACCTCCGGCAGAGGCAGCACTACGGGGGCGGGCGGACGCGGCGAAGATGCGCGGGAGGAGGGGGAGGCGGGCGAGGTCATGGGCCGATACTGCCATCCCGGGGAGTGGATCGCCCTTGATCCTTCCGCCGGTATCCGGTCTGCTGTCCGCCGGTGCGGCCGCACGTCCCGGAACCCCTGGGACGGCGGCCCCGATGGGAGGACGGGCACATGGGCTTCGACCAGGAGACCGTCGATTACGTCGGCGTCACGCGGCTTCAGGCGTGGTACGCCGACGCGGTGAGCCGCCGGGCGTGGGCCGAGTTCGCGGACATCTTCGACCCCGCGGCGGTGGTGGTCGTGGACACGGGCGTCGGCGAACCGCTGCGGCTCGCGGGCCCGGACGGCGTGTCCGGGTTCATCTCGGGAGCGATCGAGCACTTCGAGTTCTTCCAGTTCGTGCCGCTCAACACGCGCGTGGAGACGTCGGTGGGCGGCGACCCGGACGCCGCCGAGGGCCGCCTCTACATCTGCGAACTGCGGCAGGACCGCGAAACCGGCCACTGGACCAACGCGTTCGGGGTCTACCACGACCAGTACCGCCGGGACCCGGGGACCAACCGGTGGCGCTTCACGCACCGGCGCTACCAGTCGCTCGCCCGGACGACCGGCCGCGCCGAGGTGTTCGCGTTCCCGCACCACCTGGCGCCGGGCGGACTCGGCGGCATCACTGATTGACGTACCGTCAGTTTGACGTACCGTCAGCTCTTGCAACCCCGGGCGGACCGGCACATGATCGGCTCGACCGGACACGTGGGGCTACGTAGGGCAGGGAGCGGCGGCGATGGCGGGACGGTTCGAGGGCAAGCGCGTACTGGTGACCGGGGCTTCGTCGGGCATCGGCGCCGCGACGGCGGTCGCGTTCGCCCGCGAGGGCGCCATCGTGGGGCTCGCCGCACGGCGCGCCGACCGGCTCGCCGACGTGCTGGCCGGGTGCCGCGAGCACGCACCGGACTCGGCCGCCCTGCCGGTCGACCTGGCGGACCTCGACGGCGTCGAGGCGTTCGCCGCCGATGCCGCCGAGCAACTCGGCGGCGTGGACATCCTCGTCAACAACGCCGGCATCCCCAAGCGCCGCCGCGCGGCCAAGCTGACGCCCGAGGACCTGCGCGAGGTCATGGCGGTCAACTTCGAGGCGCCGGTACGCCTCACCGCCGCGCTGCTGCCCGGCATGCTGGAGCGCGGCCACGGACACGTGGTCAACCTGTCCAGCATGGGCGTGCACATGTTCAGCATGGGCGCGGGCGCATACGCGGCGTCCAAGGCCGCCGTCGAGCTGTGGACCGAGGCCCTGTACCTCGAACTCGCCGGCACCGGGGTGTCCGCGCACCTCCTCGTGCCCGGCACGACGGCCACCGAGTTCAGCCGCGAGCGCGAGAACAACGACCCGCCCTTCCCCGTCGACCCCGCGACCGCGGCGACGCCGGAGCAGGTCGCGGCGGCGCTGCTGGACTGCCTGGGCACGGACGTGTTCGTCACGTACGCGACCGAGCGCGACGCGGCCACCGCACAGGCCAAGAACGCCGACCCCAACGGCTTCCTCGGCGACTTCCTGGCCAAGATGGGGCGCCGCTGACGGGCGGCGGGGCACGGCGCGTTCCGGTCGGAGCGCGCACGGCGATATGGGAGACTCGCCCGATACGCCACGCGATCTCGGGGAGGACCAGCCGGTGAGCACCAGGGAACTGCCGTACCGTCAGATTCGGCAGTCGGCCAAACTCGCCGGTGTCTGCTACGACATCCGCGGCCCCGTCCTGGACGAGGCCAAGCGGATGGAGGACGAAGGCCACCGCATCCTCAAGCTCAACATCGGCAACCCCGCGCCGTTCGGCTTCGAGGCCCCGGGCGAGATCCTGCACGACATGATCCTCGGGCTGCCGTCCGCGCAGGGGTACTGCGACTCCAAGGGCCTGTTCCACGCCCGGCGCGCGGTCGTGCAGCACTACCAGGAGCGCGGCATCCACGGCGTGGACGTCGAGGACATCTACCTCGGCAACGGCGTCTCCGAGCTGATCGTGATGGCGCTCCAGGCGCTGCTGGACGACGGCGACCAAGTCCTCGTGCCCGCCCCCGACTACCCGCTGTGGACCGCGGCCGTGTCGCTCTCCGGCGGCACCCCCGTGCACTACCTGTGCGACGAGGGCGCCGACTGGTTCCCGGACCTCGACGACATCGCCGCGAAGATCACCGACCGCACGCGCGCGATCGTGGTGATCAACCCGAACAACCCGACCGGGTCCGTCTACTCGCGCGAACTGCTGGACGGCATCGTCGACCTGGCACGCCGTCACGGCCTGCTGCTGCTCGCCGACGAGATCTACGACAAGATCCTGTACGACGACGCCGTGCACGTCCCCCTCGCGTCTCTGGCGCCGGACCTGCTGTGCCTGACGTTCAACGGGTTGTCCAAGGCCTACCGCGTCGCGGGGTTCCGCTCCGGGTGGCTCATGCTGTCCGGCCCGAAGACGCACGCGGAGAACTACATCGAGGGCCTGAACATCCTGGCCAACATGCGGCTGTGCGCCAACGTGCCCGCGCAGCACGCGATCGCCACGGCGCTGGGCGGCCACCAGAGCATCCGCGAACTGATCCTGCCGGGCGGGCGGCTGCTCGCGCAGCGCGACAAGGCGTACGAACTCCTCACCGCCATCCCGGGCGTCACCTGCGTCAAGCCGCGCGGCGCGCTGTACGCGTTCCCGCGCATCGACCCCGAGGTGTGCCCGATCGTCGACGACGAGAAGTTCGTCCTGGACCTGCTGCTCCAGGAGCGCATCCTGGTCGTGCAGGGCACCGGCTTCAACTGGCCGACCCCGGACCACTTCCGCATCGTGACACTGCCGCACGTCGACGACCTCGACGACGCGGTGACCCGCATCGGCAAGTTCATCGGCTCGTACCGGCAGTAGGCGCCTCCTGCCTTGCCCTGCCTGCGGGCGGACCCGGTAGTTCTGCGCAGTTGGGTTGAGGCCCATGTCGCGACTGTCCCCTGCCCGCGGGCGGACGGCAGACCCGGGGTACGGCAAGTCTTGGCAGACCGGGGCGGGGCAGGGGGCGAGCCCGGAGGGGCACTAATTCCCCCCCATGCGCTCACCGATACGAGATCGCGCTCGCGTACGAGATCGCGCTCGCAACGTGGGTAACTGACCCGTGCTCACCAATCAGCGCTGACCTGTCGGTTCTGGTCGACGGGTGCTCATCTACCCGCGGGTAACAGGCGGCGGCGGGGTGTGGGCCGGTGCGTGCTAGTTTCCCGATCATGAGCACCGAATGGCCCGCCCACCTGCCCGTCGGCTCCGTGCGCTTCGCCCGGCCCACCGCCCGCTACGACGAGGTCGTCGCCTTCTACGCGGACGCGCTCGGCCTGCCGGTGCTGGCCCGGTGGCGCGGCGACGACGGCCACGCGGGCTACGACGGCGTCTTGGTCGGCCTGCCGGGCGCGGCCGTGCACCTGGAGATCACCCAGCACGGCAACCCGCCGGTGATCCCGGAGCCGCACCCCGAGAACCAGCTCGTGCTGTACATGTCCGGACCGGACGCGGTGGCCGCGGCGACGGCCCGGCTGGGCGCCGCGGGGCACGAGCCGGTGCCGGCCGCCAACCCGTACTGGCCGGAGCGCGGCTGCGTCTGCTTCGCGGACCCGGACGGCTGGATCATCGTGCTCGCGCCGTGGGTCTTCGGCGTGGACCCGGTGCCCGCGCCGACGCCGGGGCGATGACCCCGGGGCGGCCGACGCCCCCGCGCCCACGGACGACCCCGCGCCCACGGACGATCCCGCGCCCACGGACGGTCTGACCCGACGGACGATCGCGAGCCGCAGGCCAGGGCCGCAGAGCGCGGGATCCGCGAGATCCACGGGGTCCGCGGGACCCGCGGGACCCGCGGGACCCGCGAGATCCGCGGGACCCGCGAGATCCGTGAGGCAGCTCTAGAGCTTCTTGACCCCGGGGACGATCCGCTCGCCGAAGAACGCGGCCTGCTCCAGGAACTCCGCGCGGGTGCGGGCCGGGAGGGCGATGGTTACGCCGGTGACACCGGCCGCGGCCTGCTCGGCCAGGTCCTCCACGACCGCGTCGGCGTCGATGTCGGAGCCCGAGAACATGCTGAGGCCGCGCGGCATGAAGATGACGTCGATGGGGTCGGTGCGCCCGACGGACTCGGCGTACTCGCGCGCGTAGTCGAGCCGTGCGCGCAGGTCGTCGAGCGACTCGATGCCCGGCGTCTTGAGGCTCTTGGACGCCTTGGCCGGTGCCGGCATCGGCAGCCAGCCGTCGCAGAGGTCGACGACGCGGCGGATCGCGCGCTTGCTGTTGCCGCCGACCCACACCGGGATCCGCGGCTGGGCGGGGCGCGGGAGCATCGTGTTGCCGGTCGCGCTGTAGCCTGCGCCCTCGAAGGTGACGGACTCGCCGGTCCACGCGGCGCGCATCGCGCGCAGCGCCTCGTCGAGGTAGTCGTTGCGGTTCGCGAAGTCCGAGCCCAGGGCGGCGAACTCCGGTTCGAGGTAGCCCGCCCCGACGCCGAGGATCACCCGGCCGTTCGACAGTGCGTCGAGCGACGAGATCATCTTCGCGGACACGAACGGGTTGCGGTACGCGGGCACGAACAGGTTCGTGTGCATCCGCAACGTGGTGGTGGCCGCGGCCGCGAACGACAGCGTCACCATCGGGTCGAGCGTGTGGTGGCCGCCGTGCGCGAGCCACGCGTCCCCGGGGAAGGGGTGGTCGGTGGTGAAGACCGCGTCGAAGCCCGCCGTCTCGGCGGCACGGGCCATCTCCATGACCGCCTCGGCGCTGATCAGATCGGCACCGGCGTCGACCAGATGGGTCGGGAGACCAAGCGAGAGGAACATGGGCCGACGCTAGCAGGCATCTGACGATCCGTCAGGAGTGGGCCGCGAGTTGTCTCGCGCGGGGTGGATCCGATGGGGATCTGATGTTGATGTGACGCCGACGTGATGGCGATGTGACGAGCCGCGGGGCGGGCGGGGACGGCCCGGTGTGGGCGTACGGTCGCCGCCTCAGCGCCTCAGCGCCTCAGCGAACCCGGCGGCGGGGGAGGTGCGGGGGCTCTCGGCGCCTTGGTGGGGTCCGCGGACAGGTCGCCGTGTTCGCCGGCCCGAGGCTGGGGAGCGCCCGGAGGTGTGGGGGCGACGCCATCCGAGTCCGGCTCGGGGGCCGGATGGGCTTCGGGGTCGGGCTCGTCGCCGGTAGGAGTTTCGGCATCCCTGCGGGTATCGGTGGCCGCCGCACCCGCACCCGCACCCGCACCCGTGTGCGCGTCCGCGCGTACCTCTGTATCTGCGTCGACGTCCGGGACGCGGTCCGCGTTGCCGTCACAGGATTCCGCGGCCTCCGCGACCGGAGCCCCCGGAACAGCAGCCGCCGGATCCTCGGTGCCGGACTGTTCTCCCGACCCCGCTTGCTCCGTATGCCCCGCGTGCCCCGCATGCCAGGGGGTTTCCGGGTCGGCCGCATCCGCGGCCCGTTCGGCGGCGTTGCGGGCCTTGGCGCCCCGCAGGGCGAGGACCACGACGCACATCAGCGCCAGGTACCCCGCCACGCCGACCCCGAGCCAGACCCACACAGTGCTCTCCCTCGCGAATCCGGCAGGCGTGCCCGCACGTCACGGTGCGACGGGCCGGTCACCCTCGGTGTCCCGACGATCTTAGGGCGTTTTCGGACACCCCCCGATCACCGGAGGCCGCGGGTCGCGTGGTGTCCGCCGCCTGGTGCCGGGGCGCGGCGGGCGTACCTGCCGGAGTTCGTGCCTTGCTCGCGCACGGCACTTGCCCGAAATGTACCCGGATAAGAGCGGTCAACCCCTGTGGCGGGAAAGGGAGTTCCGCGTGTGATCGGGACGGTTGCCGGAGCGGGGTGGGCGGGCTGGCCGGCCTCCGCGCGAAACATGGGCAAAGGGGGTAAAAAGCAGTGCGAAGCGTCCGGGGTTGCATCGTGAGTGTATTCCGATATATCGTTGAGCCATCGCGAAGGGTTCGCGATATGAAGGAGAGACATCATGCATGCCAAGAAGCACCGCCCCGCATGGGGCGACCGAGAGATGCGACGTCCGGCGTTCGGCCCCTGGGGCGGTCCCGACCCCTCGTGGGGTCCGGGCGGCTTCGGGCGGGGCCACGGCGGCCACGGCCCGCGCGGCCGGGGACGCGGCCGGGCCCGGCGCGGCGACGTACGCGCCTCGATCCTGGCCCTGCTGGCCGAGCGGCCGATGCACGGCTACGAGATGATCCGCGAGATCGCCGAGCGCACGCAGGACGCGTGGAAGCCGAGCCCCGGCTCCGTGTACCCCACGCTCCAGCTGCTCGAGGACGAGGGCGTCATCGCAGGCGAGGAGTCCGGCGGCAAGAAGCTGTTCTCGCTCACCGACACCGGCCGCGAGGAGGCCGCCGCGCAGCCCGAGGGCGCCGCCCCGTGGGACGCCGTCAACCAGGGCTTCGACCGCGAGGCGTTCCGCGAGGTCCGCGGCGCCGTCTTCCAGGTCGGCGACGCACTGCGCCAAGTCATGGCGACCGGCAATGAGGACCAGCGGGCCAAGGCCCTGGAGGTCATGGCGGACGCCCGCAAGCGTCTGTACCTGATCCTGGCCGAGGCCGACTAACCGTGGGCGCGCGAGACGTGCCGCTCCGCCGGGGCACCGCCCCCGGGACGGCCGGACGCGGGATTGCCATACGCGGGACTGCCGCACGCGGGACTGCCGCACGCGGGACGGAGGAGAGGTGAGCCGGGACCGATCGACCGGTCCCGGCCACCCCTACCGCCGGTCACTCCCCGCCACCCGCCCCGACCCCCTCGCCGTCGGCGTCAGCCTCGGTCTGGGTCTGGGGCTCGGCGTCTATTCGTGGGTCCATCCGTGCCCGGCGCCGTCTGCGCGCACCACGGCGGCAGCCCCGAAGCGGGACGCGTCCGGGGCCTCGCTCACGGAAGCCTCCGGGGCCTCGCTCACGGAGTCCGGTACACCGACCGGATCGCCCGGACCTCGTTCGGAACCGCAGGCGCGGCCGGCAGCCCCCGCGCCGACAGACGCCGCTTGACCGCCCGGGCGATGCCCGACCCCAGCACGAAGTGCGTTCCCGTCGCCGCCCGTTCCTGCCCCGCCTCCAGTGCGAGGGCACCGCGGCTCGTCACGCCCGTGCCGTGCAGGTCCAGGTAGGTGAGCGCGTGCTCCCGCCCGGCCAGCACACCCGCGATCCGCGCCGTCGCCGCCTCGTCCAGGCGGTTCGGCACCGCACCGAGGAAGCCGGACGCGCGTACGCCGCCGACCGACAGCACCTCCACCCCCGCATCGACCGCGGCCGCGACCAGTGCCGCCACCGCCTCCGGACCGGCCCCGTTGTCGCCGACGGCGAGGCGGCGCAGGCGGCCCGGTGCGGTACGCCCGGCGCGGGCGAGCCCCGTGCCCAGCGCACGCACGCCGGCGTCGCCGAGTGCCGTGGCGGAGACGTACAACTCCCGCAGCCCGCACGGGTCTCCGAGCAATCGGGCCAGCACCGGCCCGGCCTCCGGGCCGAGCCGGTTGCCGGTCAGGAACAACCTCTCGACCCGGTGCCGACCCGGACCCCGTGCGGGAGCGGTCAGGGCATCGACCAGGCCCGGCAGATCGGCCGCGGTCAGGCCGGTCTGCACAAGGTCGGCGGTGGTGAGCGGCGTACCGTCGCGGACCAGCGCCGCGACGGTACGCGCTCCCGCAACGCCCAGCGGATTGCGCTTGAGCCACAGGCCCGAGACCCCGGGCCGGTCGCGCAACGCGGCGGCGATCCCGTGCGCGCCTTCGGGGCCGATCAGGTTGCACCCCAGGTACACGGTGTCGACCCCGGCCCCGGAGGCCGCGTGTGCCACCGCGACGGCACCCGCGTCGCCCAGCAGGTCGGTGCCCATCAGCAGGTGCCGCACCGGCCCGTCCGGGCGGAGCGCCGCGGCGACCGCCCTGCCGCCGTCCGGCCCCAAGTCCTGCTTGCACAGGTCCAGGCGACCGTCCGGGAGCAGCGTGCCGACCGGGAAGTCGACGCGCTCCGCGACCGGCCCGTCCTGCGCGAGCCGGGACAGGAGCGGTTCCAGGTCCGCGGTGTCGGGGTCGCCGGCGCCGGCGTCGTCGGCGTCGCCGGAGCGGTCCCGCGTCACCACGGCGCCACCGCGTAGTCCTTGAGGAAGCACCCGAACGGCGGCTCCGCGCCCGGCTCTTGCTCGCCGCGCACCACCGGGTCGTAGACGCGCGCCGCGCCGTCGACTATGTCGAGCGGCGTGCGGAACCCGGCGCGCGCCACCCGCTCCCGGTCCGGGAACGGCTTCTCGTCGGTGATCCACCCGGTGTCCACACTCGTCATGTAGACGCCGTGCCGCGCCAGATCCTCCGCGCTCGTGCGCGTGAGCATGTTGAGCGCGGCTTTCGCCATGTTCGTGTGCGGGTGGCCCGGGGCCTTGTAGTGGCGCGTGAACTGCCCCTCGACCGCGGAGACGTTGACGATGTAGCGCCGCGCGTACGGCGACCGGCGCATCAGCGGCAGGAGGCGGCTCACCAGCAGGAACGGCGCGGTGACGTTCACGAGTTGCACCTCCAGCAGCTCCACCGGGTCGATCTCGTGCACCCGCCGCGACCACGAGTTCGCGGGAGCGGGGTCGGGAACGAGCCCGGCGGCGTCGACGGGCAGCGCCAAACTGCCTGCGGCGGACACGAGTTGCGGCGGCGACGGGACGGCGTCTCCCGGCATCGCCGGGGCGAGCGCGGTGACCGGCTCGAAGGCTCCGGCCCCGAGTGCGGCGCGCTCCGCGGCGAGCAGTGGGGCGTACGACTCCGGCGGACGCCGCACGGTCTGCGCCGCGTTGTTCACGAGGATGTCCAACGGGCGTCCCTCGGCGACGAGTTCATCGCACCAGGCGATCAGCCGGCCCGGGTCCCGCAGGTCGATCGGGACGACGGTCAGCCGGTCGTACCAGGCGCGATGGTCCGGCACGGCCGCGAAGCGCGTCCGCGTGTCGTGCGGGAACCGCGACGTGACGATCACCTCGGCGCCGTCGCGCAGCAGCTTGAGCACCAGCTCGAAACCGATCTTGACGCGGCCTCCGGTGACCAGCGCACGGCGGCCGGTCAGGTCGGCGCGGGCCCGGCGGCGCACCCGGTTCTTGTGGGCGCAGGGCGGGCACAGCTGGTGGTAGAAGGCGTCGATCGTGCTGTAGATGCGCTTGCAGACGTAGCAGCGCTGCCCGGGAACGGTGCCCACCGGCCGGGGGCCGGCCGCCGCTTCGTCGAGCGGCTCGTCGTCGATGCGGTCGTCGGCGCCGGTTGCGGTACGCGCGAACACGTCGGTGCGCTCGGTGGCACGCTCACGCTTGCGCTCGGCGCGGCGCTGCTTGCGGCCGGACTTGGCGAAGGCCGCGACCGCCAACTCGATGCGGCGGCGCACCGGGTCGTCGGGGGCCAGGTCCTCCAGCGTGGCGAGGTGTGCCAGGGCGGCGTCCAGCGCGGGGTCCGTACCCGGGTCCCTTGCGATCGGGTCCGTTGCGGTCGGCTTCTGAGCGAGCGGGTCACGTGCGACCGGGTTCTGCGCGCCCGGGTTCTCCGCGATCGGGTCACGGGGGATCGAGTCGTGCGCGAGCGGTTGCCGTGCGGCTCCGTTCGGCGCGGCTGACCGGGCGTTCGTGGGGTCGTTCGTCGGGGTGGTGGTCGGGGCGGTGGTCGACCTGGTCGGCGTCGTCGGGACGGTCGACGTGGTCGGGAGGGTCGGGGTGTGGGTGGACGGCACCACGGGGGGTGCCGGAGTCGTCTCGGTCAACGCGGCGCTCCCCTTGGGGTGGTGGATGGTCGGAGCGGCCGGAACCTACGGCTCGGCGGGATCGGGGCGCCGTGCCCCGACCGGTGCTGCGTGCGTCATGGCGGTCGCCTTCTGTCGCTCGTGCGGGTACGACTGTGTTGGTACGCCTGTGCGGGTATGCCTGTACTGGTACGCCTGTGCTGTCCGCGCGGGTGCGTGCGGTACGCGGGCGCGACCGTACGGCCGCTCCCGTGGGCCCGGCCGGAGTCGAACCGGCGTCCTCCCGTTCTTGAGACGGGCGCGACGACCACTGCGCTACGGACCCGCGCGTGCCGTCAAGGTACCGGCGCAATGCCGTTCCCGGCACAGGGATTTCCCCCGCCCGCGGCTCGCTCGTCGGGACCGTGCCCGTGCGTGCCGTGGGCCCGGCCGGACTCGAACCGGCGTCCTCCTGATCCGCAGTCAGGCGCGTCGGCCGCTGCGCTACGGACCCACGGCGTGGGGAGCTTATCGGGGCGGGTACGGTCGGCGCGGCGCGTTTTTCGGAGGCTGCGACATCGACCGCGTGACCTTCGGTCCCTCGGTCCGCGAGCCCCGGCCCTCGGCGCGCCGACGCACCGTACGCCGATCCACCGGGAGTCCGTCGATGACCACCGCCGAGAGCTGGACCACCGCCGCGGACCTCGCCGCCGCACGGGGGCGTTTCGAGGCCGCGATCCCCGGATGGCGGACGCCCGCCGCTTTCGGAATGGGCACCGTGGCGCCCGGGGCCGGGTCCGGGCCTGCGCCCACTCCCACTCCCACGCCCGCGTCCGCGTCCACGTCCACGTCCACGTCCACTCCCACGTCCGCGTCCGCGTCCGCGTCCGGCGGAGAGGTGGGCGCGAGCGTGGAGTTCCCGGTGGCCAACGCCGGGGGAGCGGCACTGTCGGCGGTGGTGCTGGCGACGGCTTGCGGGCACCGGGCTGGCACCGCGTCCTACGAGTTGACGGTCGACCAGGTGGCGCGAGCGGTGGATCTGCTGGCGCCGGCCGAGGCATACACCGCAGTCCCGCACCCGAACATGGCGGCGTGGCGCGCCATCCTCGAGCGGCTCCGCGCGGACGACGGGACGCTCCGGGCCGTGGCCGTGTTCGTCGCGGACCTCGCCGATCCGGTGGCCGACGACCACGACGCGGCCCTGCGCGCGGCGATCTCCGCCGACGGGTCGTGACCGCGACCACGATCGGTCGATAGGGTGCGGTTTCCGCGCAGGTTCCGGTCGACGCCTCGAACATTTCGAGGCGATTTCCGGCCATGAACCGACAAGCGGTCAGCTTTCGCACGGCAACAGCGATAAAAGCGACAACAGGGGTTCGTTCATGGCCAGGCGGAGCACGCCGCGGTTCAGTTGTCTGTCGATGGTCATCGTCACCGTGCTGGTTGTCGGCCTGGTCGTCGCGGGCGTGGTGGTCACCCTGAGAGTCGAGGCGAACCGCGACCTCAAGCGCACTGAACGCCTCGCCCTCGAACACACCCGCCACTGGGCCGGGATCGTGGCCGGGTCCATGGACGCGGGCGCGTCGCCCCTCGGCGACTCGTTGCGCCTGGACTTCTGGGAGGTCAAGGTGCGCGTGGTGACGCTGGACCGCTCCGCGGAGGGCATCAAGGGGATCGTGAAGGCCGAGGAGGAGCGCACGACGACGTTTGGCAAGTCGACGATCTACCGCTGCTTCACGTACGACATACCCGTGCAGGCCAGGCCGACCGGACGCTTCGACGTCCTGCCGGTCACCTGCCCGCCGGAACTGCCGGTCATCGGCGGAACCTGACCGTCCCGTGTCGGAGGGAGCCCCATGACAGCCGAGGCATTTGTCGGCGAGCCGCTTGTCCTCGTCGTACCCCAGTGGCAGGGCTCGTCGGTGGCGGATCCGCTGCCGCTGGCCGCCGGTGCGCGCCGCAGCGCCCAACTCCTCCGCCCGGACGCACCCGTCGAGATCGACGCGTCCGGGGGCGGAGAACCGACGGCGGGCGAACGGACGGCGAGCGAACCGACCGCGGGCGAACCGACGGCAGGCGAACCGACGGCAGGCGGCCGCGACGAGGCGGTGGAGGCAGGTGTGGCGGTACGCAACGCTCCCGCCCTCGTCCGCAACGCCGCGCTCGTCCGGGCCGCCCTGGCCACGCTTGCCACCCGAGCCCCCGACCGCCCGGTCGTGACGCTCGGCGGCGACTGCGGCGTCGAGTTGGAGCCGGTGGCCGCGACGGTCGCCCGGTACGGAGGCGACGTCGCCGTCGTCTGGTTCGACGCGCACGGCGACCTCAACGCACCTGCCGAGTCCCCGTCGGGTGCCTTCCACGGCATGGTCCTGCGCACGCTGCTCGGCGAGGGCCCCGCCGACCTGCTGCCGCCGACGGACTCCCGCCTCACGCCCGAGCAGGTCGTCCTCGCGGGGACGCGCGCCCTCGATGCGGCCGAGGAGGCGTACCTGGCCAGGACCGGCATCCGGGTCGTCGGCACCCTCGACGACCCGGCCGCCGTCACCGAAGCCGTGGCCGCCACCGGGGCGTCGCGCGTGTACGTCCACCTCGACTTGGACGTCTTCGACCCCGCCGAGTTCAGCGGCTTGTCCTACCCCGAGCCGAACGGGGCCACGGCCGAACAGGTCTGCGCCGCACTGCGCGCACTCACCGCCCGGTTCGCTCTCGTCGGCCTGGCCGTCACCGAACACGAGCCGGCCGAGGAACCGCAGGCCGCCGCCTCGGACGCCCGGATCCTGCACGACGTCTTCACCGCGGCAGGCCTCGCGACCCTCCTCCGCGACCCCGCCGAGGCCCCCAACTGACGGATACTCCGGCTGGATGCGTGTCACGCCTCCGGCCGGTTCGCGCACCCGGCCGGGAGCCCCCTAGGGTCTGTTGGAAAGTGGATCTTGGTCACGGCCATTTGCCGATGGCGGCGATGGTGACGGTGGCTTCGCGGCGGACGGCGAGTTCGTCGTATGGATCGCGACCGCGCGGTGGCGCTTGAGCCTGTTGATGCCGCATTCGACGGCGTGGCGGGCTTGGCAGTTCTCGCGGTCGAAGGCCGGCGGGCGTCCGACCGTCGGCCCGCGGCGTTTGCGGTTGCGGATCTGGTCGGCGGGTTCGGGGATGGTGAAGGCAAGGCCGCGCCGGCGCAGTAGCGCCGGGTTCGCGTGGGAGCTGTGGGCCTTTCGCCGCGCACCCGCCCGGGGCGGGTGCGCGGCCTCCCGGGTCTGAGTCTGGGGACGCGGATCGTGTCGAGGAGGTTCGCGAACTGGGGGTGAGTCGCCGCGCTGCAATCGGCGCGGCCGACCGGCGCGGAGGCTGGCCGCGCCGCCTGGACCGCAACGCCTACCGCCTGGGCAACGCGGTCGAAGGCTGCATCAAGCGGCACTCGCTGTGTGTAGCGGCTGGTGCAGCATCGCGATGCGCACTGACAAGCTCGCCACGAACCACCAGGCCGCGGTTCACGTTGCCGCGATCTTCCCCTGGCCTTGGCTCAACCCATGTCCGTAAAACGGACCCTAGTCGTGTGCGCGAACCGGCTGGACGGATCCCGGTCGCAAATCGGCCGCAGTCCAGGTTCCGGGCGGGAGCCGCCCGGAACAGTCGGTTGTTGAAGTTGTGATGGTGACGTCGAGTGCGAGTGCGAGTGCGAGTGCGAGTGAGATGTGGAGTGGGTGAGCGCGTGGGTGACTGAGCGCCCCGTCCAGCCTCGCCTCCTGCCCGGCCCTTCCTTTGCGACGTTGCGAGCGTGGTGTGGTGAGCGCGTTGGCGGAGCGCCCCTTCCGCCTGCACCCGGCTGGACGGATCCCGGTCGCAATCGGCCGCAGACACGGTGCCGGGCGGGAGCCGCCCGGCACCGTCCGTTGCTGACGTTGTGACTGCGAGGTCGTGCGCGTGTGCGCGGGTGATGCGGAGTGGGTGAGCGCATGGGGGAATTAGTCTCGTCCAGGCTCGCCGCCTGCCCGGCTCTTCCTTACTGACACTGCGTGCGTGGTGTGGTGTGGTGTGGGTGAGCGGGTGAGTGAACTAGCGCCCCATCCACGCTCCCCGCCCCGCCCGACCCTTCCATATCTCGGGAACGTCCGTCGCCGTCCTGAGGTGCCGGACACCGCACCCGACCACTCGAAACGACGTAGACCGCACGGCTTTCGACATCGCGTTCGACGGCAACGGCAACGGCAACGCGTCCGCAGTCTCAGGGGAACATCTGTCCGAGACCGCGCACCGGGTGCTGCGCCGCCCGGGCCTCGTGTGCCGCCGTGTCGATCTCGTCGAAGAACGTCTGGCTCGGCAGCGCGCCCACGAGCTTCTTCCCGTTGACGAAGAACGTCGGCGTCATCTCCGCACCCGCGGCGACGCCCTCGGCCACGCTCTGGTCCACGGCCTGCCGGGCTTCGGGGCTCGCCATGTCGGCCGTGAACCGGTCCAGGTCGGGTACGCCCGCCGCCCGCGCGTACCCAAGTGCCGTGTTGTCCGCAGCCGGAGCGTAGACGCCCGCCTGGTACACGGAGTTGTGGAACTCCCAGAAGCGCCCCTGCTGCGCCGCCGCCCACGCCGCCCGTGCCAGGTCGTCCGAACCCGTGCCCCGGATCGGGAAGTTGCGGAACTCGACGCGGACCACACCGGCGTCGACGTAGCGGCTGACGATCTCCGGTCCGGTGTCGCGCGCGAAACGGGCGCAGTAGCCGCACAGGAAGTCGGCGTACTCGACCATCACCACGGGCGCGTCCGCGCGACCGACTGCCATCGGGTCGGTCGTGGCCAGGGGCGAGGCCGGGCGCACGAACGGTGTCGCGTACGCCGCCGCCGGCATCGCGTCCCGGCGCAGGTGGCTCTCGACCGGCGCCGTGGGGGTGTCGCCGGGGGACGTGCCGCCCGTCGGCGCTGATCCGGCCTGGGCGAACTGGGCGAGGATGCCCATCATCACGGCAAGCAGCCCCACCGCGGCCATGGCCACCACCCGGCGGCGATAGGCCCGTGAGGTCGGTCCCTCCTCGGCTCCCAGAATGATCCGCATCGATGTGCCGCCTTCCGTCGGGGTCGTCGCACAGCGCGCAGCACAACGAGGACGGACGCCGAAGAGTCACGCGGATTGCGCCGCCCGGGGCGGGGCGCCGGGCCGTCAGGGGCGTGGGAACGGGCCCAGGAACAGGTGGGATCAGACCCGGGCGCAGCGGCCGGGCACGGGGCCGGGCAGGAACCAGGCAAGGACCGGCGCGCTACAGATCGCGCCTGCGGACCACCGGAATCAGTGGCCTCGGGTGACGTGCTGATCGCGCCGAGTGTGACGCGGCGGTTGATCGGCGAGTTCGCGGCCCGGCCGGGGCCGCCCGGCGTCACTGAGCGCGAGCGGGAGGTCTTGGTTCTCGTCGGGCGGGTTGTCGAATACGGGGATCGCCGCGGAACTGCACATCAGCGTCGCTACGGCAAAGGCGCACGTCGCCAGGTTGTTCACCAGGCCGGCGGCCCGCGACCGCGTGCATCTGGTGATCATGGCTTACGAATTCGGGCTTGTGGCAGCGTAGTTGCGGTTGGGCTGCGGTTGGGCTATCGCCGGGCTGCGGTTGGGCTGCGGTGGCTTGCGTTGGCTTGGTTGACCTGCTTTGGCCTGCGGCGGGCTCCGCGCCGTCAGAGCGGCCTGTGCACGGCGTCGTGCCAGACTCGGACGTGCTCCGGGGCCAGTGGGCCGGACCAACCGCCGTCCCGTGCCCCGGTGCCGATGTGGAAGGCGTCCGCGCCCGCGGCCCGAAGCTGCGGCACGTGGTCGAGGCGCAGGCCGCCGCCGACGAGGACGCGCGGCGACTTGGCCCGCGGTTCGCCCGTGTTGCCTGGTCCGCCGCCCGGCCCGGTTGCGCGCAGCTGTGCCGCGAGTGTTGTCAGACCGGCACCGACTCCGTCCCGGGCACCCGAGGTCAGGACGGTGTCGACACCTGGCAGGCCGGCCACGTGCCGCAACGCCTCGGCGCGGTCGGGTGCGTGGTCGATGGCCCGGTGGAACGTCCAGGAGCAGTTGGGCAGTTCGCCGAACACCGCGTGGCAGGCCGCACTGTCGACGGCGCCGTCCTCGGTGAGCCAGCCGCCCACGAACTCCCGGGCACCTGCCGCCCACAGCCCGGCGGCGTCGGCGCGGAGGGCGTCCAGGGACGCACCGCGTCCGAAACCGGCCGCACGTCGGACCATGACGCGTACCGGGACGTCGACCGCATCGCGGACCGCCCGGAACACCTCGACGTCGGGGGTGAGCCCGTCCGCCGCCATGTCGGTGACCAGTTCGACCCGGTCCGCGCCGCCCGCGGCGGCGGCCAAGGCATCGGCGGGGGACAGGACCACGACTTCGAGGAGCGGTTCGCGCATCTCCGGATCCTGTCATGTGGTGCGCTAGGCACCCACCGCACCCACCGCACCCACCGCACCCACCGCACCTGCCGTGTGGGCGCTGTCGGCGTGTCAGTACGTTGCCAGGTGCTCCAGGAGCGATTCGTTCAGCTCGGCGACGGCGTTCTCCGGCACCCAGTGGTCCGCGGTCGGCAACTCCACGAACTGGTACGGCGCGCTCACGTACGTCGCTGTCATCTCTGCCGCGATGCGCCCCATCGACGGGTCCTGCGCGCCCCAGACGTACAGGGCTGGTACTTCGATGGTGCCCGCGTCGTGCAGCGACTTCGGCTCGATGGCGCGGTACCAGTTCAGCGCGCCGGTCAGCGCGCCGGGCTGCCGCAGGACTTCCAGGTACTCCGCGACCGCGGTCTCGGGCAGCCCCTTGAAGGCCGCTCGAAGGTACTTCGCGTCGTCCGCGAGCAGTACTTCCTCGGCCTCGCCCCGGGTCCGGAACAACTGCATGTACGACGAGCGCTCGCGCTGGTCCGACCCCGTCTGCCGGCTCGCCGACCACATCGCGTCGGGATGCGGCGTCGAGACGACGGACACCGTGCGCAGGCGGTCCGGGTGCAGCCCCGCAACCTGCCACGCTATGGCCCCGCCCCAGTCGTGGCCCACCAAGTCGAAGGTCGCGCCTCCGGCGGCAGGGCCGCCGGCACCGAGCGCGTCGGCGACCGCCAGGACGTCCCCGACCAGCGCGTCCCGGTCGTACGCCGACTCCTCGGGCGGCCGGGCTCCCGGCGAGTAGCCGCGCTGGTCGAACGCGACCGCCCGGTATCCCGCATCGCCCAAGGCATCCAACTGGCCGAGCCACTCGGCCGAGGTCTCGGGGAAGCCGTGCAGGAGCAGCACAAGCCGCCCGTCCCGGGGCCCTGCTGTCCGCGCGTGGAAGGTGAACCCGCCCGCCTCGATGTCGGTGGTCTCGATCGCGGCCATGGCGACTCCCTTGTCGTCGGCGGTCCCGCGACGCCTGGTGGCGTCTGTCGGGGTCGGCAACCCGTCGGTCGCCTGGACGGCAAGATAGGGGGTGGACGTGAACTCGGGGTAGCACCGTGGGGGGTTGGGGGGTACCTGGGCGCAGCCCGTACGTGGACACACGGGCAGTCCGGGGTTGGTCCGCTCTTGTTTCAGGTGTGGCGCTATTTATTAGTGCGGCCGAAGCACACATTTTCGTGACTGCGCTCGTTCCTCGCTCCGTCACGAAAATGTGCACTCCGGCCTTGGACTTTCCTGCACCTGCGGTCGCTGGCGCTCCCTCCGGCGCAGGAAAGTCTGACTGGCGGCCTCCGGCCGCTCTCCTCGCTGCGCTCGTCGATCTCCAGCAGGTTCAGAGAACTGTCCGGTGGCGTGCGGTGGGTACGGGGACCACCCGGCGGCGTGCGGCCGCTCTCTTCGCTGCGCTCGTCGATCTCCAGCAGGTTCAGAGGACTGCCCGGTGGCGGCTGGCGGGTGCGGAAGTTGGCGGCGGCTGCGTCCGGGCGGTCAGTCCAGGTCCAGTCGGTCCCGGTGCCATATGCCGATCATTCGCGGTTCGGCGGCGGGGTGGCCGAGGAGTTCCCAGAAGCGGTCTGCCATGCGTGCGGGATCGGCGGCGGCTGCGTCCGTTTCGGTGCGTGGGCGGGCTCCTGGGACGCCGTCCGACCATGACAGGGACACGCGTGCCCGGTGGGTGAACTCCTCGTGTACGCCTGCCAGTGCGGCTCCGACGCGGCTTCTGCGTAGTCCCAGGATCCTTGTCATCGCGGCGAGTTGCGACTTCGGGCGGCCTTGAAGGGTCTCGTGGAGGAGGTCTTCGACCTGTCCGGAGGCGCCGGCGACGCCCACCAAGTCACGGAGTGAGAGGTGGAGTTCGCGGACCAGGGCGGCCGTGGCGCGCTCGTCGCCGCGCCATGTGTTGTCGCGTTCCATCGCGGCGTAGCGCGACTCGGGGACGCCGATGCGCGCGCACAGTTCCGCCACCGACAGCCGTCGCCCGATCCGGTGCTCGCGCAGTGCCCCGGCGGACCCCATGAGGTCGGCCGGGGCGCACCAGAGGATTTCGGCGAGTGCGAGCAGCTCCTGTTCGTCGGGCATGACGCGTCCCGACTCCCAGGCGGCCACCGTGGCGGGCGTCGTGTGTACGCGGAACGCGGCCAGGCCGTAGGCGACTTGATCATGCGTCATGTGCAGTCCGACGCGGGCGCGGCGCGCCGCGGCGGGGGAGAAGGGCGGGCGGTGTTCTCCGGCGGGCTCCACGGGGTCAGGCTAGGTGCGGCGCCGCCGCGGCCGGACCTGGACGATCACACCGCAGTCGACGCGGGGGAGCGGCGCCGGATTGGGGCAACATACAACCGCATCAACCGGCCGCAACCGGGCAGCCGAAGTACATGCTTCCCGTTGTCTTGGTCCTCATCCTGGCCCTCCTGCTCTTCGGTGCGGGGTTCCTCATCGAGGCACTGTGGTGGGTCGCAGTCATTGTCGTCGTGGTCTGGCTGCTGGCTTTCGTCTTCGGCGGTCAGCGCATCGGAGTACGGGCCGGCGCCCGTGGCGGCGGCAGGCGCGGCGGGTACCGCAGGCGCCGCACCACGCGTACGCGTACGCGTACCCGGCGGAGGCGCTGGTAGCGGCTGCGCTCGGCAGCCTTGAATCCGCCCGTTTCGCTCCGGGAACACGCCCGAACATGCAGGGGACCCCGGAGCGAACGGGGGGACGCTCCGGGGTCTCGGCAGGTACAACGAGCCTCCGCGCCTCGGGTTACGCACAATTTCCGGCGTGGTCGAAGCGTGCGGTCAGCGGCCGTCGTCCTCGTCCAACAGCCTTTCCAGCAGCGCCTGGAACTCCCCGCCGACGACGATCGACAGCTGCCCTTCCTCGTCCCGCTCGCTCAGCTGGGTGAGCCGCCCCCGGCGCCACCAGTACACGTACGGGCTTACCGGGCCCGGCGCTTCCTCGTGCCGGTACGCGGCGAAGGCCGCGAGCGCGTTGAGCGACGGGATCACGTCCATGCCGACGATCGGGTGGAACGCCAGCATGTGCCGGAACGGCATCGCGACCAGGGCGCCGTCCGGGCCGATGCCCTCGCCCCCGACGCGCTCGGCGAGTTCGTCCAGCACCAGCACGCGGCTCGCGGTGAAGAAGGAGTCGCCCGCGACCACCCGGAACGTCGCGCCGTCGTCCTGCTTGACGACGTCGTGGTCCTCGACCGGGAGCGCGCGCAGGTTGTTCATCGCCCGCAGCCGCAGCTCGGCGATGTCGCCGAGTTGCGCGAGCGCGTCGCCCGGCAGCGTCTGCACGCTCTCCGGCAGGTCGAGGGCGAGCACCTCGCGCAGACCGGGGGCCGGGACCGGCGCGTACCCGAAGGCGGGGTCGTCGGGGAGGTTGTCGTCCGAGGTGATGCGCGGGTAGAGCCGCGCCCACAGCTCGTCGGTGGGCAGCGTCTCGACGGCCGAGGGGGCGTCCATCGCGCGCACGAGCTTGTCGACGTGGTCGCGGATGAGCGACGCCCAGGCGCGCTGCCCGCGTTCGTCGTTGTGGCAGCCGGCCGCGAGGTTGTAGAGGTTGTAGTGCCGGTTCGCGCTGTCCGTCATGTGGTCCGCGAACACCGTGACCTCGAGGCCGCGTTCGGCGAAGGCCTCCCGGGTGAGGCCGCGCAGCCGGCGGCCCTCCTCCTCGGACAGGAACTCGAACGCGGCATCGCGCGGCGCCTCGCGCGGATCGCGCTTGGGCCCCCGACGGAACAACCCCACGCCTGCCTCCTCGGCGGTGATCCGGACATCCCCCGCGACCCCGGGCCGCACCACCGTCGGTACGGCCCCGGCGGCCGGAGTGATCACGGTTCCGATGTTATCGGGGAGGCCCTGCGGGCGGGGCCGCCCGGCGCGGGACGCCGGGCGGCCCCCGAGTTGCCGCGGACTACGCCGAGTCCCGCCGTACCACCAGGGGCTCGTGCTCGGGGATCACCGGCAGGTCGTCCTCGTGCGTCCGGTCGATCAGGTCGATCAGTACCCGGACGTGCATCTCGGCGAAACTCGTCGTGTGCAGCGCCACGGTGCTCAGGCGCGGCGTCACGAGTTCGCACAGCGGCGTGTCGTCGACGCCCATCACGGCCACGTCGTCCGGCACCGTGAGCCCGGCCTCGCGCAGCGCCCGCAGCATCAGTGCCGCGAACTCGTCGTTGTAGGCGAAGACCGCGGTCGGGCGGTCCGGGTCCGCGGCCCATCCGCGGGCCAGGGTGAGCGCCGCGCCGTGGTCGAACGGCATGTCCACGCGGGTGAGTTCGAGCCGTTCGTCGTCCGCGGCCTCGCGTACGCCGACGAAGCGCAGCTCACCGGGTTCGCGCAGTTCGCCGGTCGGCACGATCGCCGCGATGCGGCGGTGGCCGCGCTCGGCGAGGTACCGGGTCGCGACGATGCCGATGCGCTTCTGCTCGAAGACGACGGTCGGCGCGTACGGCACCGGCTCCTCGCCCACCAGGACCACGGTCTGTACGCCGTGCTGCCGCAGCATGGCGACCGATTCGGGAGTGCACCGCCACGTGTCGGCGAGGACCGCGCGGGGGCGGAGCTCCGCCCAGGCCCGGGCGGCGTCGAGGCCGGTGAGCTTGCGGTCACCGTGCAGGATCAGGACGAGGCCGCGTTCGGCGAGGGCGTCGCGGGCGCGTTCGAGGAGGGTGTCGATCGCGTGTCCGAGGGGCCAGCGGGGCATTGCGTACACGACGAGGTTGCTCGTGCCGGCGCGTAGTGCGCGGGCGCCCGCATTGGGGGAGTAGCCCAGTTTGCGGACGGCGGCGAGAACCTTCTGCCGGGTGGCATCGCTGATGCCGGAGCCCGGGACGTCGTTGAGTACGAAGGACACCGTGGTTCTGGACACGCCTGCGGCCCTTGCGACATCCGCGCTGGTGGGCGCCTTGCCGGGACGAGGGACTTTAGGCATGGGTACCGGGTCCTCACATGAGGGTTTGAGGGTTGGTTACAGGAGGTTGCCATGCCGCCCCGGAGTTTGGTTCCCAGGGGTCGATGCGACGTACGTCACGTTCTGTTTACGCGTTCTTAATCGCGTGCCATGATCCGTGCACCGCTGCTGACACGTGTCAGTAACACGAGTCAGTTAAACGAGTCAGCAGCGTCAAAAGATCGGCTCGATCCCGTCCCCGTGCGACCGTGTCAGGGATCGGGCCGTGACTACCCCTCCTCCGATCGACTCGGTGATTCACATGACGCAGAGCAACGTTGCGGCCCGCGAAGCCGCTCCTGCGACGATTCCGGCCCAAGGGCCGCTCGACGCCGACGGCAAACCGCGCTTCAAGCTCGGCCCGCTGTACTTCACGCTCCCGCTGGCCAACATCGCCCTGTACCTGGTGTGGATGGGAATCGGCTCCTTCCTGATTCCCATGCAGGTCACCGAGATCAAGGGCCACCCGGACCCCGAGGCACTCAAGAACGCGGTGGCCGTCGGCGCCGCGCTCGCCGCGATCGGCAACCCGATCTTCGGGCAGATCTCCGACCGTACGCGCTCCCGCTGGGGGCGCCGCGCCCCGTGGATGCTGGTCTGCACCCTGCTCGGTGCGGGCGCCCTGTGTTGGCAGGCCAACGCCACCAGCATCGGCATGCTGGCCATCACCTGGGGCTGCGTGCAGTTCATCCTCAACGGCTTCCAGGCCGCGCTGACCGCCGCGATGCCCGACCGCGTGCCGCCCGCCAAGTACGGCATGATGTCCGGCCTCGTCGGCCTGGGCATCCCGCTCGGCACCATCGTCGCCGCCTACACGATCGGCGGCATCGACCTCTCGAAGCTCGGCTACGACGGCATCGTCGGCGGCTTCGACGGCAAGTTCGCGGGGGAGAAGGGCTACTACCTGATCGCCGCCTTCCTGGTGGCGGCCGTCGTGATCTTCCTGCTGGTCACCCCGGACAGGTCCAGCAAGGGCATGCCGGTCGACAAGTTCGACCTCAAGAAGTTCATCTCGAACTTCGGCGTCAACCCCAAGAAGCACCCCGACTTCGCGTGGGCCTTCATCTCCCGCTTCGGCGTCGTGGCCGGCTACTTCACGGTCCTCACCTACAACATGTACATCCTGATGGAGTACGTGAAGGTCAAGCCGCAGGACGTCAACTCGACCATGGGCTTCCTCATGGTCATCAACGCCCTGTCCACGGTCGTCGCCGCGCTGTTCATCGGCAAGCTGGTGGACCGCTTCGGCCGCATCAAGCCCTTCGTGCTCGGCTCCGGCGTGCTGGCCGCGCTGTCGCTCTTCATCCCGATGATCTCGGGCACCGTCAACGGCATGGCGGTGTTCAACGTCGTCAACGGCCTGGCGTTCGGCATGTACATGGCCGTCGACATGGCGCTGATCACCAAGGTGCTGCCGCGCGGTGAGGACGCCGGCAAGGACATGGGCCTGATCAACATCGCCAACGCCGCCCCGCAGGTCGCCGCGCCGTTCATCGCCTCGTGGATCGTCTCCACCTGGAACTACGAGGCGCTGTTCCCGATCTGCGCCTGCATAGCCCTGGTGGGCGCGTTGGCCGTGGTCAGGGTCAAGAGCGTCCGCTGACGACCGGGTAGTCACCGCTCCGCAGACGGCGTCGGCCGCGTCCCCTCACCGGGCGCGGCCGACGCCGTCTCCGTCATGCGTGGTCCGCGTACTCGTGTGCGCGGTGCCCCTCGGGTTCGAGCTGGATTGTGGAGTGGCGTACGTCGAAGTCGTCGCCCACGATCGCCCCCACCCGGTCGAGGACCGGCCCGATGCGGCCCTCCCGGATCACCGCGTCGGTCACCGTCAGATGCGCGGTCAGCACCGGCATGCCGCTGGTCACCGTCCACGCGTGCAGGTCGTGCACCTCGACGATGTCGGGCTCGGCCAGCAGCCGTTCGCGCAGTTCGGCGAGATCGAGATCACGTGGCGTGGCCTCCAGCAGGACGTGCAGCGTCTCGCGGAGCAGCAGGTACGCCCGCGGCAGGATCATCGCGACGATCAGCAGCGACGCGATCGGGTCGGCGAGCGCCCACCCCGTGGTGCCGATGATCACACCGGTCCCGACCGCCGCGACCGACCCCATCGTGTCGCCCAGCACCTCCAGGTACGCGCCCTTGAGGTTCAGGCTGTGGTCCTTGCCGCCGCGCAGCAGGAACAGGCCGACCAGGTTGGCCGCGAGGCCCAGCAGCGCGGCGGCCAGCAGCGGACCGGTCTTCACGTCGGGCGGGTCGCCGATCCGCCGGACCGCCTGGTAGGCGATGAACGCCCCGATCCCGCCGAGCAGCATCGCGTTCACCAGCGCCGCGAGGATCTCCACCCGGTACAGGCCCCACGTGCGCCGCGGCGTCGGCTCGCGCTGCGCCACGGTCACCGCGACCAGGGCCAGGGCGACGCCGCTGGTGTCGACGAACATGTGCAGGCTGTCCGACAGGAGCGCGAGGCTGTTGGACAGCAGGGCGCCGACCAACTGGACGACGAGCACGACGGCGGTGACCGTGATGGTGATCGCCAACCGCTTGCGGTACGCCGCGCTGACCGTGCCGCCGGCCGCCGTCGGCCCGTGATCGTGCCCCATGAACCGCCGCCTCCGCCGCCGAGTCCCGCGCCGTCGCCGGGACGCCGCCTCGGGGACCATGATCGGCGCGCGGCCCCGGCCGACCGCGCAGACGCGCGGGTGCCACCCGAACGCCGCGGGACAGGCAGGGGAGGGCAGGGGGCCGGCTCAGCGCCGGGGCGGTCCCTGCGGCGGGTACGGCCCGTGGCCGCCCGGCCCGGGCGGCATCTGCGGCGGGTACGGTCCGGGCGGCGGTGCCCCGTACGGTCCGGGCGGCCCGTGCTGCACGGGACCGTGCGGACCCCCGGGCCCCGCCCAGGTGTTCTGCCGGTAGCCCTGCTGGCCCATGCCGAGCGCGCCGCCCTGGTGCTGGATCATGTTCGCCGGAGTGATCTCGTTCGACTGCACCAGGACCCAGCCCTCGCCCAGGAAGCTGAGCATCCAGCCCTCGCCGGTCTGGCCGCGCCGCCGCCAGATCCGGGACGACACGGTCTGCGCCTCCAGGCGCGTCGTGAGGTTCGCCGACCAGGCCACCACGGCGTCGGCGTCCACGAAGACCTCGTTGCGCGGGCCGACCTTCATGACCAGCGGGTGCCCGGGCGTGGTCAGCGCGATCACCCCGGTGCCGCCGATCTGGAGGCCGTTGGCGCCGGGGCCCGAGATGCGCGCCTCGGCGTCCAGCGCGACGGGGGACCAGGTCAGCCCGGGGTCCAGCGCCAGCACCGAGTCGTTGTCGACGATCAGCGCGTCGTTCGCCAGCGACACGACGTGCACGTGCTGGGCCTGGTTGGCCAGGTAGACCACGCCGGTGCCGAAGCAGCGCATCAGCGACATGAACTCGGCGCCGTACGCCGCGGCGCGCATCTCGCCCGGAGTGGGCATGTAGCCGTCGAAGTCCACCGCACCGGTGAACGCGATCATCGCGCCCTTGCGGGCGAGCACCTCCGGAGCCGACTGCCGATCGAGTCCCACCCGCAGGATCTGCGGGTTCTGCAGGCTGAACCGATCGGTCGACTGAAGCGCGACATTGTTGAACAGGGGACTCTGCACCCAGACATGATCCCCGGTCCGAGCCCCTGCCGTGAACAAAGCGCACCCCAACTTCGGTGGCGGACGCCCTCCCGTAGGGTGCGGGGCAACGGGTTCTGTTACGCCGTTACAGACACAGATCCGCCACCTCGACCCGCCACCCCCTGGGGGAGCCTTGTCCGACACCGCACCGGCCGCGCACCGCCCCGTACCCGACCTCGGGCGCGTGGGCCTGTGGACCTCCGCCTTCGACTTCCTCCCGGTCGCACAACTGCGCGACACGGCCGCCGAACTCGACGCCCTCGGCTACGGAGCCCTCTGGTGGGGCGAGACCGTCGGGCGCGAGACGTTCACCCAGGCGCTCCTGCTCCTGGAGTCCAGCCCGCGTATCCCGGTGGCCACCGGCATCGCCAACCTCTGGGCCCGCGACGCAGTCGCCACCAACGGCGCCGCGCGCACCCTGCTCGACGCACACCCCGGCCGGTTCCTGCTCGGCCTCGGTGTCAGCCACGGCCCGCTCGTCGAGGGACTGCGTCCGGGCGGCAACATCTACGACAAGCCGCTCACGCTCATGCGGAGCTACCTCGACGGGCTCGACGCGTCGCTCTACTTCGCGGCGGGCGGCGAACTGCCGCGTCCGCCACGGGTACTCGCCGCGCTCGGGCCCCGCATGCTCGAACTGTCGCGGGACCGCGCGGAAGGCGCGCACACGTACCTCGTGACCCCGGAGCACACCGCCCTCGCCCGCGAAGTCCTGGGCGCCGACGGCTACCTCGCGGTGGAGCAGGCGGTCGTCTTCACCGCCGACCGCGAGACCGCGCTGCGGCGTGCGCGCGAGCACCTGAAGCCGTACCTGAACCTGCCGAACTACCGCAACAACTGGCTGCGCCTCGGGTTCGCCGAGGACGACTTCGCCGACGGCGGCAGCGAGCGCCTGGTCGACGCGCTCGTGGCGTGGGGCGACGAGGCGGCGCTGCGGGCCCGGGTCGACGCCCAGCACGCGGCGGGTGCCGACCACGTCTGCGTCCAGGTGCTCGGCGAGTCGATGGTGGACCTCACGATGGACGACTGGCGGGACCTCGCCCCGGCCCTGCTGGAGGCGTGAGACGAGGACGCTCCGCGCGGCAGGCCACCGGTCCCGACCCCGCACCGACCGGCCCCGGCAGTTGGCGGCCGGACGCTTTCGCGGGGCGGGACCGGGTGACGCCGCCCGCCCCGCATCCCGTACCGTCAAGTGCGGTGGCCACAAACGTTCGCCGGTTCTCGTCGTTCGGTGCGGTGCATCGCAAGGCGCAGGGCCGAAGCTCGTACTCGGTCGTACTCGCGAGGTCCTGCAACGCCGCCTTGGGAGGGCCGTCTAGGCCCGGCGTGCCGTGCCGGGCGGCGAGAACCGGTGAAGGTTTGTGGTCACCGCACTAGCTGGGGAATCGACCCGAACGGCGAGCGACGGCGGTGCGGTGACGTGGGGGAGCGGGAAACTGTCCGGCACGACTGACAGTCCGGCGCGGTCGGCCGACGGCGCGGATGCCTCCGGAGGAATGGACGCGCGCCCCGTCCCCGGGCGGCGGGCCGGAGCGGACTCCCTCCGGTCGTCCGGCCGCGCGCCGACAGCGCCGACGGCCCGGGCGGCCGTGTTCGGACGCGGGCACCCTGCCGCGGCCCCGGCGGCGGCCGCCCTCCTCACCCTGGCCCTGTGCCTCTGGCGCGCCGACGGCCCGGTGATGTGGCGCGACGAACTGGCCACCTGGAACGCCTCGCAGCGCTCGGTGCCCGAACTGTTCGCCATGCTCGGCAACGTCGACGCGTCCGCCGGCGGCTTCTACCTGTTCATGCACGGCTGGACCGCCCTCTTCGGGGACGGCACGGTCACGATGCGGCTGCCCGCGATGCTCGCCATGGCCGGGACCGCCGCGTGCGTGGTGCTGCTCGGCCGACGCGCCTTCGGCCCGCGGGCCGGTGCCGCCGCAGGGCTGGTGTTCGCGCTGCTGCCGTCGGTGTCGCGCTACGGACAGGAGGCCCGCGGCTACGGGTTCGTGTGCCTGACGTTCGCGGTGGCGACGCTGTTGCTCGCCCGGGCCGTGGACCGGCCGACCGCCGGGCGCTGGGCGGCGTACTCCGCGGCGGTCGCGTTCCTCGGCCTCTGGCACCTGGTCGCCCTCGCCGGACTGGCCGGGCATGCCGCGTGGCTCGTGGCCCGGCTGGGGCCGGGTCGTGCGCGTGGGGACGAACGGCGGGGCGTACGGCGGGCGTTCGCCGTCGCGGTGGCCGCCGGTACGGCGCCGCTCGCGCCCCTGGCGGCGGTCGCGGGCGGTCAGCGCGTCCGCCAGATCGAGTGGATACCGCGCCCGGACCTCGACAGCCTCCAGGTGCTCCTGCCGCGCCTGGCCGCCTCGGGGCCGGTCGCCGTCGCGCTGGCCGTGCTCGCGCTCGGGGCGTGCACGGGGCCGCACCGCCGGGCGGTGGCCGGGTACTTCGGTGCGGCGCTGCTGCCGGTCGCCGTGGTGTGGGCGGTTTCGCGGGCGGGGGATACGTCGTACTTCCTGCCGCGCTACCTCCTCTTCACGCTCCCCGCGTGGGCGGTGCTCGCGGGGGCGGGCATCGCGCTCCTGGCGGATCGTGCGGCCGCCGCCCGGGCAGGCGGCCGAGCCGACGGCCGAGGGCCGACCGCGCCCCGGACCGCAGCCCCGACCGCAGCCCCGACCGCGGCGCCGACCGCGGCCGCCGCCGTGGCCGTGTCGCTCACCCTCGTCGCCGCGATCGGGGTGTCCGACCAACGGCAGTTGCGCGAACCGGGCGCCCATGAGCAGCGCGACTACCCCGAACGGGCGTCGATCTCCTGGGTCGACTACCAGGGCATAGCCGACCTCGTGCGGGCCCGCCAGCGCCCCGGGGACGGCATCGTGTACGCGAGCGTCGACCAGCGCCTGTGGCACACCGACACCGGCGTCGAGTACTACCTGCGCGGCGAACTCCGGCCGGACGACGTGCTGTCGGGCCGCTCCGGACCGGACCGCGACGACCTGTGGACGTACGACTGCGTCGACTCGGAGGCCTGCCTGCGCGCCGCCGACCCCGAGCGCATCTGGCTCGTCGTCATCGTGCTGCGCGGTGTGCCGGAGAACCCCTTCGCCGGTGTCGCGCGCAGCACGGCCCGGGCGCTGCGGCAGGGCTACCACGTCGTCGAAAGCGTCGCCGTCCCCGGTGCGTACGTCAGCCTCATGGAGCGCGGCGCGACCCCGCCCGCGCCCGAGGACGACTGCGACAGCGGGCTCCTCGCCCGCAGGTGGGGCACCGACGACGCGTGCCCCGGAACCGGCGCATCTGCCCCCGGCGCCGTCAACCTCCCTGCGCGAGAAGGGCGTTGACGGCCATGTCGACGTCGTCCCGGGTCGTGTACACGTGGAACGACGCGCGCACCCGGCCGGCGCGTACCGCCGCCCTGACGCCGGCCGCGCGCAGCGCCTCGTCCGCCCCCGGCACGTCGACCGTCACGATCGCACTGTCGCCCTCGGGGCGTCCCAGCGCGGTCAGGAACCGGTTCGCGAGGCCCACGTTGTGCGCGTGGATGCGCTCGACGCCGATGTCCCGCACGACCTCCAGGGCGGGGGCCGCGCCGACCCACGCGAACCACGCGGGGGAGGTGTCGAAGCGCCGCGCGTCGGCGGCGAGCCGCAACGGCGGTCCGTAGTACGACGCGTGGACGTCCTCGCCGGCGTACCAGCCCGCCGCGACGGGCACGAAGCGGTCGCGCACGCCCGGCGCGAAGTACGTGTAGCCGGTGCCGCGCGGGTTCATGAGCCACTTGTACCCGCCGACCGCCAGCACGTCGTAGCGCGTCGCGTCGACCGGCAGCCACCCCACCGCCTGCGTGCCGTCCACGACCACCAGCGCACCGTGGGCGCGGGCCGCCGCCACGATCTCGGCGTCGTCGGCCACCGTGCCGTCCGCGGACTGCACGAGGCTGTACGCCACGACGTCGGTCCGCTCGTCGACCGCCTCGGCGAGTTTCGCGAAGGGCACGCACACCACCTCGACGCCGCGTGCCTCGTGCACCATCCACGGGAAAAGGTTCGAGGTGAACTCGATGTCGGGCACCACGACCCGGGTCCCCGGCGCGAGCGAGGCGCCGACCGGGGCGAGCATCCCCGATACGGTCGCGCCGACCGAGATGTCCGAGGTGTCGGCGCCGACCAGGTCCGCGAACAGCGCGCGGGCCCGCTCGCCGGCCTCGCCCCACGGCTCCCAACTCGTCCTGCCCACACGCCAGTCGCGCTGTGCCGCGAGCACCGCCTCGTAGGCGGGGGTGGGCGGAAGGCCGTAGCTTGCGGTGTTCAGCCAGCCCGGCTCGGGCTCCCAGAGACCGCGGGCGATGTCAAGGTCCATCGCCCGACGGTACGCCGCGCGCCGCGCGGCGGAGTAGGGCCATTTGGCCGGAGGTGGCTCCCGGACCAGGCTGTGGCGAGCCACTTTGCCCGGGAGCCACCCCCGCGGGGCGGCGTGTGGCGCACAGGGGCGGCGCCACACGCCGCCTGCCGTCGCGTGCCCACAGGGGCGAGGCTCGCGTTACGGCGTGCGGTGCGGTCTGTCGGACGCTCCCGGGCCGCAGCGGCGCCGATCCGGGAGCGTTCCAAGGCGAATGTACGCCTTCTGGTGCTTTGCGAGTCTTGCCGGTCCCACTTGTGCCGGTCGTGCCTTCCGGTCCTGCCGGTCGTGCCTGCCGGTCTCGTGCCTGCCGGCCTCAGTCCTGCGCGGCCTTGCCGGGGTCGCCGTCCGTACGTGCCTGCAACCAGTCGGGCCACGGGACCGGAGGGTTGGGCAGCGGCGTGATGTCCCGTTCGGCCAGGAGGCGCTGGAAGCCCTCGCGGTCGTCGGGGACCGCGCGCGGGTCTCCGGCCATGATCTCGTACAGCGTCGCGCCCTCGGGACCGGCGACGAGCGGCCCGAAGGCGGCCCCCTGCTCGAGGGTGATGTGCGTGCCCGCCGGGCACGGGCGGTCGCCGATGAGGACCTCGCCCGCGATGACGAACACGTAGTGCTCGGACATGTGGCCGTGCCGTTCCACGATCACGCCCGCGTCGTACCGTGCGTAGATCACCATGCGCTCGGGCGTCCACTCGAGGAACTTCTCCCACACCGACACGCGGCGGCCGCTGTGGGACTGCGCCTTGACTTCGTGCCAGGGCGTCTCGCTGATGTGCGTGATGGTCAATTCCGGCTTGCCGTCAGGCATCGTGCACCCCTCGTGGACCTGTGAACACGGCTCAGGGCCCACGCTGCACCGTACCTCAGATGCATCTGCACGTGCATCCGCATCCGCATCCGGTGCGAGCTGAAACCTAGCCGTTGGAAAAATAGTTTGCAAGGTCCACTATCCACCTCGCGGTCAATACGATGGGCACCGCACGGCACCGGACCCCCGCGCACGCGGAATCGGCGTCCGGACACCCACGATGTCGGGGAGGCGCACATGCGCGTGTTCACGTCGTTCGACGAGTTCGCGGCCCTCAAAGGCGAGCACCTGGGCTACGGCGAATGGCACGTCGTCGACCAGGAACGCATCAACCGGTTCGCCGACGCGACGGGCGACCACCAGTGGATCCACGTCGACCCGGAGCGCGCCAAGGACGGCCCGTTCGGCGCGACCATCGCGCACGGCTACCTGACGCTGTCGATGATCCCGGCCCTCGGCAAGGACATCTTCCGCCTCGACGGTCCCAAGATGCTCGTCAACTACGGGACGGAGAAGGTGCGTTTCCCCAGCCCGGTGACCGTCGGATCGCGCGTCCGCGTCGGTGCGGAACTGCTCGACGTACGCGAAGTCGCGCAGGGCAAACAGCTCGTCGTCAAGTACACGGTCGAGATCGACGGCCAGACCAAGCCCGCCTGCGTCGCCGAGAGCGTGGTCCTCGTCGTCCTCTGAGCGGTCCTCCGAGCGGTCCCCGGAACAGCCTCGGAAGACCTCGGAACAGACCCCGGAGCGGTCCTCGGAGCCGTCCTCCGAGCACCGCGGCCGCGCCGGGGGCACGTGCCCCCGACGCGGCCGAACAGCCGGGCCGCACCGGCTACTTCAAGCCGATCCGGTCCATGAACAGCACGCCGGCGTTGTACAGCTCGACGCCGGTGATCTTGTCGTTGTAGATCGGTCCGACGACCGCCTCCGAGTACACCCACACCGGCATGTCCTGCACGAGGGCCTTCTGGAGGTCCGCGTACGCCTGTTTGCGCACCGCCGGATCGACGCTCGCCCGTCCGGCCGCCAGCGCACGGTCCGCCTCGGCGCTCACGTAGCCGCCGTAGTTCAGCGGGCTGCGCGAGTGGAACGCGTTGAACAGCTGCGGCTCCGGGTCGACGACCCAGCGCTGCGTCAGCAGGCCCTGGAAGTCCTTCTGGATCGCCGACTTCACGATGTACGCGCCGATCTCCAGCGCCTCGACCCGCATCGTCACGTTCCGGTAGGTGTGCAGCCGGCTCTGCATGTACTCCGCGGTCTTCTTCGACGACGGGTTCTGCGGGATCAGGTACGTGAAGTCGACCTTCTTCCCCTCCCGCTCCAGCTCGTCGAACAGCCGCTGCGCCTCCGCCTGGTCGTACGCCGCCTGCACCGACGCGGGGGCGAAGAACTGCGACGTCGCGGCGAACAACCCCTTGGCCGGAATGTATCCGTTGTCCAGCACCCGGGGGATCTCCGCCGGGTCGAGCGCCAGCGACACCGCCCGGCGCGCCCGCGGGTCGTCGAACGGCGCCCGCGCGAGGTTGAACATGAAGTACTGGCCGCCGTCGACCTTGAGCACCGACGCGTTGGCGTCCTTGGCACCGCGGTCCAGCAGGGCCGGGTCGGAGCTCGTGAAGACGTCCGCCTGCCCGGACTTGACCGAGTTGAGCTGCTGCTGGATGTCCGGCACGTTCTTGACCGTGAAGCCGTCGAGCTTCGGGAGCCCCTTGTCCTTCTGCCAGTACGTCGGGTTCCGCACGAACACCTGCTCGTTGCCGCGCACCCAGCTGCGCAGCACGAACGGCCCGGCGCCGACCGGCTGCGACCCGTACACTTCGGGCCCCTTCGCCAACTGCGCCGGCGACTCGATGTAGGTGAGCTCCTGCGCGAGCGTCCGGTCGAAGTTGGCGTTCGGCGCGGGCGGCTTGACGGAGAGCGTCAGCGGGTCGACCACGGCGAGCACCAGCCCCGCGGCCGCGGCACGGTGCAGCGACTGCGTGGCGGGGTTGGCGTGCATCTCCCAGTTGGTCTTCACCGCCGCGGCGTCGAACGGCGTGCCGTCGCTGAACTGCACGTTCGGGCGCAGCTTGAGCGTCCAGGTCAGGCCGCCGTCGGACGTCGAGACCGACTCGCCCAGGTGCGGGACGACCGCCCCGTTGCCCGGCTGGATGACGAACAGCGGGTCGTACAGCGCGGAAAGGCGCGGCTCGTCGGTGACCGCGACGTACGCGGTGCGGAACACGTCGAGCTGCGCGGAGTCCTGCACGGCGAGCATGGTCAACTGGCCGCCCTGCCGGGCGGGCGGTTGCGCGGAGGCCGCGCCGGGTGCGGGCGGGGCCGCCGACTGTCCGGGCGTGTCCCCGTCGGAGTCGGAGTCACTGCACGCGGTGGCGACGAGCGAGAAGGAGAGGGCGACCGCCGCGAGGGCGGCCGAGGGGCGTCTGAACCGGCGTGCGGGAAGGGCGTGGCGGGGCAACGTGTCCACCTCCAGCTGGGCGGGGAACGGCCCTGGCGGGGGCCGTCTCGTGCGTGCGTGGAGTGTGCGGAAGCGCCGTGCCGAGAGGCGGTCCGGGCAGGACGGCGGCCGCACAGCCGCGCCCGCACCCGGACCGTTCCGAGAGGGGGAACCGAGAGGGGGAACAATGTAGGGCCGCGAGGTTGTGAAGACCATCCCGACGATGTGTTTTCTATCGGGCAGTTGTACGACTTTTCGGATACAGCGCGTCGCGGGCGGCGCGCCGCCCATCGCGTACGGTTCAGGCCGCGCTCTCGTCGACGCCCGTGAACGCCGCCCAGAGCGACGCGTAATGCCCGCCCAGCGCCAGGAGTTCGTCGTGGGTGCCGGTCTCCGCCACCCGCCCGCGCTCGACCACCGCGATACGGTCCGCCTTCGCCGCCGTGGTCAGCCGGTGCGCGACCACCAGCGTGGTGCGCCGCTGCGCCAACTCGTCCGCCGCCCGCGTCACCGCCGCCTCGGTGGCCAGGTCGAGCGCCGCCGTCGCCTCGTCGAGGAGCAGGATGTCCGGATCCACCAGTTGGGCCCGGGCCAGCGCGATCAGCTGCCGCTGCCCCGCCGACAGCGTCCGCCCGCGCTCACCCACCTCGTGCAGGTACCCGCCCGCGAGTGCCGCGACGGCGTCGTGCGCGCCCACCGCCCGTGCGGCGGCCTCGACCTCGGCGTCGGTGGCGTCCGGCCGCCCGTACGCGATCGCGTCGCGCACCGTCCCCGCCGCGAGGTACGCCTCCTGCGGCACCACGCCCAGCCGGTGCCGGTACTCCGCGAGGTCCCAGTCGCGCACGTCCACGCCGTCCACCCGGACCGCGCCGGAGTCCACGTCGTAGAACCGCGCCACCAGCTTGACCAGCGTCGACTTGCCGGCACCGGTCTGCCCGACGAGCGCCACCGTCTCGCCCGGCGCGACGCGCAGCGACACGCCGGAGATCGCCTCGGCCTGCCGCCCCGTCGCGTCGGCGGCCTTCGCGTACCCGAAGTGCACGTCGTCGAAGACGATTTCGCCCTTGAGCCCGGTCGCCGGGACCGGCACCGGCTTCGCGGCGCGCGGCGTGGAGGTCGGCGTGCGCAGCAGGTCGCGGATGCGCCGCAGCCCGACCGCGGCCTGCTGGTACCCGTCGAACACCTGCGACAACTGCTGGATCGGCGAGAAGAACATGTCGATGTAGAGCAGGTACGCGATCAGCGCGCCCGCCGTCATCGTGCCGTCGCCCACCCGCCGCGCCCCCACGATCAGCGCGAGCGCCGCCGCCAGGCTGGAGAGGAACTGGCCGAACGGGAAGTACAGCGCGATGTAGCGCTGCGCGGTCAGCCGCGAGTCGTAGTAGTCGCGGCTGCGTTCGGCGAACCGCGCCGAGTTGCGCTCCTCGCGCCGGAACGCCTGGGCGGTGCGCATGCCCGCGACGTTCTCCTGGAGGTCGGCGTTGACCGCGCTGACCTTCTCGCGCGCGTCGTCGTACGCGGCCGCCGACTTCTTGCGGAACACGACCGTCGCGGCGATCAGCACGGGCAGCACGCTCATGACGACGAGCGCGAGCTCCCAGTCCAGGAGCAGCAGCGCCGCCATGATCCCGAAGAACGTGAGCAGGCTGACCACCGCGCTCACCAGGCCGGTCTGGAGGAACGTCGACGCCGCGTCGACGTCCGTGGTCATCCGGGTCATGATGCGCCCGGACATCTCGCGCTCGTAGTAGTCCAGGCCGAGCCGCTGGAGGTGCGCGAACGTCTTCACCCGCAGGGTGTAGAGCAGGCGTTCGCCGGTGCGGCCCGCGATGCGCACCTGCGCGACGTTGACCACCCAGTCCGCCGCGACCACCCCCAGCGCGACCAGCGAGACCAGCAGGATCGTGCGGGTGGCGCCGTCGCTCACCCCGCGGTCCACGCCGTCGCGGATCAGTGCGGGGAGGGCGAGCTGCGCGGCGGCGTCCAGCGTCACCAGGACCAGCCCGATCAGCAGCGGCGTGCGGTACGGCCGCAGCAGCGACCGCAGCGTGAACCGCCGGTCCTCGGCACGCGCCGCCCGGTCGTCGACCTCGGGTTTGTCGGTGGCCGGCGGCAACGCCTCGACCTGCGCCAGCAGTTCGGGGGTGGCGGGCATCATCGCGGCGAATCCGCCGCCGAAGGCGCCGCGGCCCCCGCCGCCTCCACCTCCGCCACCCGGGCCCGGGCCGCCGGTGCCGGCCGCCGCGGCCGTGCCGGTCCCGTTGGCCGCGGTCTTGGCCAGGGCGTCCGCCGAATCGGCGTCCGGGATGCCGCTGCGGTCCCACAGTTCGGGTGTGACCCCGTCGATCCGGCCGGCTTCCGCGTCGGCACCCGCGGCCTCCGCGCCGGCCTCCGCGCCCTCCGCCTCGCCGGTGTCCCGGCCCTCGGCGTCGTCGCCCGGGCCGGACAGCAGCAGCCGGAACAGCGGGCAGCGCGCGTCCAGTTCGCGGTACGTCCCGATGTCGACGAGGCGGCCCCGGTCCAACACCGCGATGCGGTCGGCCAACTGGAGGGTGGAGCGCCGGTGCGCGATCAGCACCGTGGTGCGGCCCGCCATCACGCGCCGCAGCGTCGCGTGGATCTCCGCCTCGATCTTCGGGTCGACGGCCGAGGTCGCGTCGTCCAGGAGCAGGATGCGCGGGTCGGTGATGAGCGCCCGGGCCAGCGCGATGCGCTGCCGCTGGCCGCCGGACAGCGTCAGGCCCTGCTCGCCCACCACGGAGTCGTAGCCGTCCGGGAGTTCCGAGATGAACGCGTCCGCCTCGGCGGCCCGCGCGGCGGCCCGGATCTGCGCGTCGGTCGCGTCCGGGCGGCCGTACGCGATGTTGGCCCGCACGGTGTCGGAGAACAGGAACGAGTCCTCGGCGACCAGGCCGATGGCGGCGCGCAGCGAGTCGAGCGTCAGGTCGCGCACGTCGTGCCCGTCGACCCGGACCGCGCCCTGCTGCACGTCGTAGAAGCGGGGCAGGAGCATCGACACCGTCGACTTGCCGGACCCGGAGGTGCCGACGAGGGCGAGCGTCTCGCCGGGGGCGACCGCGAGGGTCAGGCCGTCGAGGACCGGGCGGGAGGCGACGTACCCGAACGTCGCGGCGTCGAACTCCAGGCCCGCCGCGCACGAGGTGAGCCGTACGGCGTCGGGCTTCTCGGTGACCAGGGGCTGCGAGTCGACGACCTCGTACACGCGGTCGACCGACGCGCGGGCCTGCTGGCCCACCGTCAGCAGCCCGGCGAGCAGCCGGACCGGGCCGACGAGTTGCCCGAGGTACGTGGAGAACGCCAGGAACGTGCCGAGCGTGATCTCGCCCCGGATCGCCAGCCAGCCGCCCAGGCCCAGCACGCCGACCTGGCCGAGCGCGGGGATCGCCGACAGCGTCGGCGTGTAGCGGCTGTTGAGCCGCACCGCGCGCATGCGGTTCGCGAACAACCGGCGCCCGGCGTCCTCCAGGCGGGCGACCTCCTGCGCCTCCTGGCCGAAGCCCTTGACGACCCGTACGCCGGTGACCGCTCCGTCGACCACGCCCGCGAGCGCCGCGGCCTCCTGCTGCGCCGCCCAGGTGGCCGGGAACAGCCGCCGCCGGGACACCCGCGCGACCGCGAACAGGCCCGGCCCGATGGCGAACGCGACGAGGGTGAGCAGGGGGGACAGCGTCAGCATGATGATCAGCGAGAGCACGAACAGCAGGGCGCTGCCGGTCAGCATCGGGAGCATCGCCAGGACGCTGGAGATCATGTTGATGTCCGAACCGGCGCGGCTCACGATCTGGCCGGTCTGCAGTTCGTCCTGGCGCGCGCCGTCGAGCCGCGACAGCGCGCCGAACACCTGGGTGCGCAGGTCGTACTGGACTTCGAGCGACAACCGCCCGCCGATATAGCGCCTGATGTACGCCGTGGCGAAGGTGAACAGCGCAGCGGCCACCAGCAGCACCGCGAGCGGGCCGATGGAACCGGTGTCCCCGGCCACCGCGTCGTCGATCACCGCGCGCTGCACGAGCGGCACGAACGCGGTCACCGTCATGCCGGCCAGCGAGGCCCCGAAGGCCCACAGCACGCTGCCCTTGTGCACCCAACAGGCGGCCAGGATGCGGCGCAGCCACCCACGCCCGTCGGGGGCACGCGGGACCTCGGGAGCGGGCTGCCCCGCGGGGGTGGTCACAACCACCGAGTCTAAATGGTTAGCCCCTCTAACGATCGTCGGACTACAGGTAGTCCTCGAGCCGTGCGATGGCGAAGCCCTGCGCGGTGACCTCGCGGACCACGAGCCGGAGCATCGCGTTCATGTCGCCCTTCCAGGTCTCGGGGCCGCGGAAGTGCGTCAGGATGATGTCTCCCGGCTTGAACTTGTGGTCGCCGTACCGGTACTCCATCCGGTCCGGGAACGCCTCCTGGTTCCACAGCGGCACGGCGGTGACGCCGCACGAGGCGGCCGCGCGGAGCGTGGCCTCGGTGTACTCGCCGAAGGGCGGGCGGAAGAGGTTGGGGCGCACCCCGATCTCGCGCTCCAGGTTGTCCTGCTGGCCGCACACCTCGCGGCGGTTGCCCTCGTAGTCGAGCTTCCGAAGGTCGCGGTGGTTGAGCGTGTGGTTCTGCACCGACGCGCCCTGGTCGCGCAGGTCGCGGAAGTAGCCGTAGTTCGGGCGCGCGAGGTAGTCGGTGACGAACGCGCTCACCGGGATCCCGAGTTCCCGGAGCATGCGGTTGAACTCGGGGTCCTTCTCCATGCCGTCGTCGACGGTCAGGAAGACCACCTTGTCGGTGGTCGGCACGCGCCGTACGACCGGCGGCAGGCCGGGCCGCACGATCACGTGGGCCCCGTCGGCGTTGAGCACCGGCTTCGTCGCGGGCGCGGGAGGGGCGAGCAGCGGCGGGGTGGTCAGGCCCCAGGCCCGGGCGGCGGTCGCGCGGGCCGCCCGCAGGGCCTCGTCGCGTGCGGCGGCGGCCTGCTGGGCCTCCTGCGCGGCCTTCGCGCGGTTGAACGCCTCGGCCGGGGCGACCTCTTCGGCGTCCGGAGCCGCGGGCACGCCCTTCGCGGCGACGTCGGGGCCTTCCGAGGCCGCGGGGGCATCGGGCTTGTGGCGTGGGCCGCGGCCGTGGTTGTCCGGCCCGGGCGAGGCACACGCGGTGGCGGTCGCGGCGGCGAGTACGCAGGCGGCGGCGATCTGACGGCGGCTTCGGTCCCGTTTCGTACGGATCACCTCCGGTTTAGGGCAATTGACCGACGATCTTTGCCCAACCGAACGGACGGCCATGCCTGTTCTCCGGAAACAGCACCCGGTTCCCCCGGATCCGGCCCGCGGTTCACCCGTACGCGTGGCGCATCCGGGTGAGGCGCGCCGCGGTCCGCGGCCGACGTACGCCCGACCTGCGCGTCCGCGGGTCTGCCGCCGTACCGGGGTGCGCCCCGGCGCGTACGGGCGCACGCCTTTCCCTCGTCGGAGTGAACTTGCGTGTCCTGGGGCCTTTCGGGGCACCGGAGTTCACCCGTGCGGCGCAATCCTGCGCGGAACAACGTCGACAAAACCCTAGAGTCAAGCCGCCGTCACGCGGGGTGACGGGTTACAGCGTCGGCGTCCCCGGTGGACCGGCGCTGCTGGACGAGGAGGCGAAGCAGGTATGAGGTTCGGATTCCGGCGGGCAGCCGTCATGGCCGTCGCGGTGTTCTTCGGCTCGATGGCGTCGTTGTACGTCCCGGCGGCGCGGGCCGCGCAGATCCCGCGCGTGCCACGCGTGCCGGACCGGTTCATCCCGGCCTACTTCGCTCTGCCTTTCCCCGGCCCGCTGTGGACCATGCCGGGAACCGTCACGTTCGCCTGACCGGCCGACCGCGGAACCGCGACCGACCCTCGCGGACCGTACCGCGCCACCGGACCGGACGCGCCCGGTCCCGACCGCGCGTCGTCGGAGCGCCTGGCTCCGGCGGCGCGCGCCGTGGTTCGTGCGCCGCGCCGTCCGCCGATCCGCCCGGTCGCCCGCGCGGGGAGCCGTACGGTGGCTGCACGTCGAGCGACCACCCGCACCTCCGAAGCCGGCGTGCCGCCCGGGGGAGCGGCCTCTATCGCACACAACGCGGCGCATACGGCGGAGGTCACGGGCCGCCGCGCCGAAAGACTGTTGACCCTTCACCAATCCACCGAACGGCCGAGCGACCGACGGCCGCCGCCGACCGCCACCCCGGACGCCCGCCGCACGCGCCGCACCGGGGACTGCCAGGCCGTGTCTAAGCCGCGCCGGCGTGCTCTGTCTCCTCTTCCGGAGCCAGCAACTCCGTGGCAAGAGCGGACAGGTCCAGTTCCAGCACGCGCGCCAGCTGCGCGATGGTGAAGAAGGCCGGCATCGAGACCGCTCCGCGCTCGATCTTGCGCAGCGTGTCGAGCGGGACGCCGGACTCCGCCGAGACCCATGCCGCACTGCGTCGCCCGCGGGCCTCGCGCAGTGCCTGGCCGAGCACGCGGCCGCGGTCCCGCTGTTCGTCGGTAAGAGGGGTGCGCACCATGCCCACGATTATATGGCCTGCCTTGTTTGGCGCGCATTCTTTGGTGTGTATTCTTTGGTGTGTATTGTTTGGCCAGGATAAGAATCCCAGGAGAGGGGAAGCGGGCATGGTGTCACTCAAGAGCGCGGCCGAGCTGGAGCTGATGCGCGAGGCGGGGCGCGTCGTCGCCGACACGCTGCGCACGGTCGCGGAGGCGGCGCGGCCCGGTGTCACGCTCCAGGAGCTGGACGAGGTCGCCGCCCGGGTGATCCGGGAAGCCGGGGCCAAGCCCTCGTTCCTCGGTCAACGGCCGCACCGCGACGTGCCGCCGTTCCCGGGCGTGCTGTGCCTGTCCGTCGACGACGTGGTGGTGCACGGGGTCCCGAACCGGCACGTGCTGCGGTCGGGGCAGCTGCTGTCCATCGACGCGGGCGCCGTCGTGGGCGGCTACCACGCGGACGCGGCCACCACCGTCGCGGTGGGGACCGCCGACGCTGCCGGCGAGCGCCTGTGCGAGGCCACGCGCGCCGCACTCGACGCCGCCGTGGCCGCGATGGTGCCGGGCGGCAGGCTGGGTGATCTGGGGTACGCCGTGCAGGAGGTGGCCGCGGCGTACGGGTACGGGGTCCTCCGCCACCACGGCGGACACGGCGTCGGCACCGAACTGCACGAGGATCCGCACGTGCCGAACCACGGGCGGCCCGGGCGCGGTTACCGGCTGCGCGAGGGCCTGGTGCTGGCGTTGGAGCCGATGTTCCTGGAGAGCGGCGGCGACGCGTACCGCCTGCTGCCGGACGGCTGGTCGCTCGCGACCGCCGACGGGTCGCGAGCCGCGCACTTCGAGCACACGGTGGCCGTCACCGCGGACGGTCCGTTGGTGCTGACCGCATAGACCCGCAGGTCCGCGGGTCGGCAGACCCCGCAGGCTCCGCAGACCCGCGAGCCCGCGGTCGGCGATGCCGACCGCGGGTCCCCGGTCCGTGTCACATGCCGCGGCCGCCGGTCACCTCGACGACCGTGCCGGTGATGTAGCTCGCCAGGTCCGAGGCGAGGAAGAGCACCGCGTTCGCCACCTCGACCGGCTCGCCCGCGCGCTGCAAGGGGACTTCGCGCTCCTTGGCGTCCCAGATGTCCGGCCGCATCGCCTCGGTCATCGCGGTGCGGATGAGGCCGGGCTGCACCGCGTTGACGCGTACCCCGAGGTGGGCGAGCTCCTTCGCGGCGGCCTTGGTCAGGCCGACGATCCCGGCCTTCGCGGCGCTGTAGTTGGTCTGTCCGGGCAGGCCGATCTTGCCGGACAGCGACGAGATGTTGACGATCGCGCCGCGGCCCTGCTCGCGCATCACCAGCGACGCCGCCCGGGTGCCGAGCCACGTGCCCTTGAGGTGCACGTCGATCACCGTGTCGAAGTCCTCGATCGTCATCTTGCGCAGGGTCGCGTCGCGCGTCACCCCGGCGTTGTTGACGAAGATGTCGAGGGCGCCGTACGTCTCGACGCACGTGCGCACCAGGGCGTCCACCTGTTCGGGCACCGTCACGTCGCAGGCCGCCCCGACCGCGCTGCCGCCTTGGGCGACGAGCCCTTCGGCGGCGGCGCGCGCCGCGTCGCCGTCCCGGTCGCCGAGCACGACGCGCGCGCCGTTCGCGCAGAAGACCCGCGCGATCTCCAGGCCGATCCCTTGCGCCGCCCCCGTGACCACCGCACCGCGTCCTTCGAGCATGGCCGTCCTCCTGTTGTGCCGGCGACCCGTCGCGTCCCGGCGTTCGAACCAGCGGACTTGCTGGATCAGACTACTGATGCCTTGTCAGGAGAAGGCCGGTGGCGCATAGTGCGTGATTGAGTCAAGCATCTGAGGAGCAGCCATGCCCGCGTACGGACCCGAAACCACCACCGACGAGGTCATCGCCGGAATCGACCTCACCGGACGGACCGCCGTCGTCACCGGCGCGACCTCCGGACTCGGGCTGGAAACCGCCCGGGTGCTGGCGGGCGCCGGCGCGCACGTCGTGCTGACCGCGCGCGACGAGGCGAAGGGCGCCGAGGCCGTCGCCGCGGTCGCGGGACCGGGCAGGTCGGTGGAGGCGGGCGTACTCGACCTGACCTCCCTGGCCTCGGTGCGCGCCTTCGCCGCCTGGCTGCTCGACCGCCACGAGCGCGTCGACCTGCTCGTGAACAACGCGGGCGTGATGGCAACTCCGCTGGGGCGCACCGCGGATGGCTTCGAGTTGCAGTTCGGGACGAACCACCTCGGGCACTTCCTGCTGACCAACCTGCTCGTGCCCGCCCTCCTGCGCGGCGCGCCCGCGCGCGTCGTCAACCTCAGCTCGGGGGGCCACCTGGCGAGCGACATCCGGTGGGACGACCCGAACTTCGAGACCACCGAGTACCACCCGTGGCAGTCGTACGGCCAGTCCAAGACCGCCAACGTGCTCTTCACCGTGGAACTGGACCGCAGGCTCGCGCCGCGCGGAGTGCGGTCCTACGCCGTGCACCCGGGCATGATCCGCACCAACCTCGGCCGCTACATGAACAAGGAGCAGGGCGCGTCCCTGCAATCGAAGATCACGCGCGCCGACATGCCCGCCATGAAGTCCGTCCCGGCCGGCGCCGCGACCCAGGTGTGGGCCGCGACCGCGCCCGAACTCGCGGACGTGGGCGGCGTCTACACCGAGGACTGCGGTATCAGCGACAAGCACGCCGCGTGGGCGCGCGACCCGGAGTCCGCCGTCCGGCTGTGGACCCTGTCCGAGGAACTGGTCGGCGAGAAGTTCCCGTTGGACTGACGCGCGAGCGGCGCGGCGCGCCGTCGGCGACACCCCGGCAGGCCCGCAACGGCCGCCGCCGGAACGAGAGATGGGCCCGCAGACGGGGGGAATGTCTGCGGGCCCACCCCATACCGGCGGCGCGCTGGGGGGAGGTGCGCGCCTGCCGGATCTCCCGCTGGTCGGCGGAGCCGACAGCGGGGGTTCGGCCCCCGGGCGATCGTCTGCCCGGGTTCGGAGATCCTACGCACCCACGATGCCCGACGGGCGAGCCCTGCCGCTGGCGGACCGGTGTTTTCGGGCCGTACGGAGTCCTCCGCACGGGCCATGGCGTGCTGGTCTGGCGCGCGTACGCCGAACTGCGCGACCCATCCGCGCGATCCGGCCATCCATCCGTATTGCGCCGTACCGTCGGAGCGGCCGTCGGACTCGCCTTCGGCTTGGAGCCAGGCGGCCCGCCCGGCGACATTGGCCTGCCCGTTGCGGACCAGTCGCCGGATTGGCCCAGGCCACCGGAGCACGATTGGCCCTTTGATCTTGGTGACGGCAGGCCAAGACTGGGGTCGACCGAGGGCGGGAGCGAGCCGATCCGGAGTATCGGCCCGCAACCCCGGCAGAGGGATGCGTACGCGGCCCGCGCCGCGTACCGCGTCGCAGACTGCGGCCCCGCGAAGTCCTCGGTCGACGTGGTGGGGAGGTACGGAACATGGAGTACGCAACAGCTGGTCTGCTCATAGCTTTTGTCGTGGTCGTGGTGGTGCTGGGCCCGCTCTTCGGTGCGGACTCCCGGGACGGCCGCGACTGGCAGTCCACCGGTCCGCGTCCGGAGCGCAAGCGCCGCGGCATGGCCGAACGGGCGCGCCGCCAGGTGGCTCTTTGGGACGCCTACCTGACAGCCAATCAGCCGTGGCGCGAACAAGGGCCGCTGCGCTGGCGCCGGATCGGCGACGAATGGCTGCTCGAAGGCGACACGCCGCCCGCATTGCCGGATGAGGCGTCACGCGGGGGTGACACTGGATCCGTCGCCGGGTCCGCGATCGGATCCGCCGACGGGACCGCCGACGTCGACGACATCGACGGCGATCTCGACGGAGGCCGCGGCCTGCGCGTCGGGCCGCCGCACGACGGGTCCTGACCCACAGGTCGGACCCACGCGGCCGGGGCCCCTGGTCCACGCGGATCCACGCCGATCCACCTGATCCACGGGGCGGGTTCCCCGGGTCCGATCCACAGATCGGACTCGCACGCCCGGAACCACAGGCCCCCGTCCGTCGTTTTCAGAACTCCTGCCCGGTGACTGCCGGCCGGCCTCCAACCCCTGTCGGCCGCTGGTCACCGGGCAGGTCCTTGTCCGGACCCGGACCCTTGACCCGGGCTAGGACGCGGACCCGTCCGCGAGCCGGAACGACCCGCGAGGGCACCCCGCGCCGCGGCCCGCCGACCGTGCGAAACCGGCGCAATCGCCCACCTGCACGCAACGCGGCCGTCGTTCGGGTGATCTCCGCGCCCCGCGCTCTCCCGGACGCGGCCGCGCAGCGCTAACATCCGCGCGTACGACCGACCGGGCACACCGTGAGCTGCGACGCCGTCCGGTTCCGGACGCAGCCCACGGGGGGTCCCCACACCATGGTCGAACGGGTTCGCAAGCGGGCCGCGCTCCTCGCCGCCGCGCTGCTGCTCACCGCCGCGCCTGCCGCCGCGGCATCCGGGACGCCGCCGGAGGCCGCCCGCACGGCACCCGCCGACGCCCGGCCCGCCCTCCTGCCCGCCGCGTCGACCACCGAACAGACCGTCGAGGTCACGCAGTCCGGCTACACGAGCGTCACGGTGCCGAGCGACGCCGTCTCGGTGTCGGTGTCGCTGTACGGCACGGCCGAAGGCCTCGGCGGCAAGCCCGGCGCGCTCACCACCGGCAAGGCGGCCGTGAGCGCGTCCGGGAAGCTGCGCCCGGGGCACGTCTTCATGATCGCGATCGACGCGGTGTCCACCACTTTCTGGGGCAGCTCCACCGAACCGTGGCTGTCCGCGGCGGGCGGCGCCACGCTCGTGACGTACCCGCCCGACACCGCGGTCTTCCCCGACGCGGCGACCCAGGCCGGCGCCAACTCCGGCGCCGCCCGGGCGGTCCTGGTGTTCACCATCCCCTCCGGGGACATCGACGGCCTGCCCACCGGCGTCGACTTCGGCCCGGTGGTCGTTCCCGGCACCGGGATCCGCAACATCCCCTTCACCAGCAGCGGGGCGGCACCCCTGAGCCTGACCTCGATCGTCGCCACCCCGCCCTTCGCGGTGGAGAACACGGGGACGAGCTGCGCGGCCAACACGCGCGTGCCGGCCGGCGGCCGGTGCAGCATCGCGGTGCAGGCCTCGGTGACCGCGCGGGGGCCGGTGACCGGGACGCTTACCATCAACGGCAACATGCCCGGCGGCAGCCGCACCGTCACGCTGACCGCGGTCGGCATCACGATCCCCGGTCCGCCCGGCACGTTGACCGCGGCGCCCGGCGACGCCGAGGCCGTGCTCTCGTGGATGCCCCCGGCGGACGACGGCGGCAGCCCGCTGACGGGCTATCAGATCTACCGTTCGGGCGGTCCGCAGCCGAGCCCCGCGCTCGTCACGACGGTGAGCGCGGCGACGCTCGTCTACACGGACAAGGGGCTGACGCTGGACACCGCCTACTCGTACCAGGTGCGCGCGGTGAACGCGGTCGGCAACTCCGAGGCGACCCCCGTCGCTTCGGTGACACCGGCGAAGGGGCTCGCGGTGACCACCAGCGTCCTGCCGCCCGCGCTGGTCGGACAGCCGTACACGGCGACGTTGCAGGCCGAGGGCGGCATCCAGCCGTACCGCTGGTCCGCCGACGCGCTGCCGCCCGGGTTCACCCTCGACCCGCTCACCGGGAAGCTCACCGGAACGGCCCTCGACCCCGGCGACCACACGTTCACGATCCGCGTCGCCGACACCTCCACGCCGGCGCGCGAAGCCGAGGGGCAACCGGCCCTGTCCGTGCAGCCGGCCCCGCCGAGCGACCCCTCCCCGTCCGCCGGGACCACGCCGAACGCGCAGGCCGCCCGCACTCCCAGCGCCGCGGGCGGCGGCTCGGACGGCGGCCCGGGGCTCGCGGTGTGGGCGTGGGCGCTGCTCGGCGCCGGAGGGCTGATCGCCGCCGGGGTGGCGGTCAAGCGCCTGCGCGCCCGTCGCTGAGCGGCGTCTGCACCAAGGGCACACGCCGCAGGGGGCGCCCCCGAGGCTGCCCGCGGGCGGCGGCGGAGCCGTCCGCAGTGCGGGGCTCGGGGAGAACCGGGGCCCGGGCGTACTACTGTCTACTGTTCGCCCCACCCTGCACGAGGAGCCAGCCCGATGCCCCTGCCCCCTCCCGGGCAGCAGCCGCACGACGTCGTCCGCGACGCCGACGGTCCCGAAACCTCCGCCGACTCCGCCGCGCCGGGGACCCCCGCCCTGCCGGAGGCGTCGGCCGCACTCGACGCCAAGCAGCGCGAGATCGCGGCGGAACAGCACCACATCGACCGCGCGTACGTCCGCCTGGAGGCCATGCGCGGCGAGGCGCGCGCACTCGTGCGCGAAGGCTACAAGCAGGCGCAGGTCGGCACGGTGGGCTCGCTGGTCGAGCGCGACACGATGGTCTTCCGGGCCGAACTGTGGGCCCGCACCCTCGACGCCGCCGACGACGGCCTCGTCTTCGGCCGCCTCGACCGCAACGACGCCGAGGTGTGGCACATCGGCCGCATCGGGGTGCGCGACGAGCACAGCGAGATCCTCGTCGTCGACTGGCGCGCGCCGGCCGCCGAGGCGTTCTACCAGGCCACGCCCGAGGACCCGCGCGGCGTGGTGCGCCGCCGCGTGCTGCACTGCCGCGGCCACAAGCTCGTCGACATCGAGGACGACCTCCTCGACCCCGACGCCGCACCGGACGACCTCGTCGTGGTCGGCGACGGCGCGTTCCTGGCCGCGCTCAGCCGGACGCGCGACGGCAGCATGCGCGACATCGTCGCGACCATCCAGCAGGAGCAGGACGACGCGATCCGGGCCCCCGCCGACGGTTCGGTGCTGGTGCGCGGCGGGCCCGGGACCGGCAAGACCGCGGTGGCCCTGCACCGGGTGGCGTACCTGCTGTTCCGGTACCGGCAGCGCTTCGGGTCGCGCGGGGTGCTCGTCGTCGGGCCCAACCCGCGCTTCACCGCGTACATCGAACGCGTGCTGCCGTCCCTCGGCGAGGGCGGTGCCGTCCTGCACTCGCTCGGCGACATGGTGGACGGCATCGCCGCCGCCTACCACGACACCGCCGCCGTGGCCCGGCTCAAGGGCTCGACCGGCATGCTGCCGCTGCTGCGGCGCGCGGTCGACGCGACGCCGCCCGGCGCGCCGCACGAACTGCGCGTGCGGCACCGCGGGACCGAGGTCGTCCTCGACACGGCCGCGCTGCGGCGCATCCGCCGCGACCTGCTGCACCGGGCCCGCCGCGGGCCGAACGGCCAGCGTGTCGCGGCCGCGAAGACGGTGCTCGCCGAGCTGTGGTCGCGGCTCGCGTCCCGTGGTGCGGCGCGTGGCGAGAAGGACGCGTTCCTGGAAGACGTCGCGGCGCGCGACGAGTTCGCGGTCTTCCTCAACACCTGGTGGCCGCTGGTCCGCCCGATCGACCTGCTGCGCGGCCTCGCCGACCCGGCACGTGTCGACCGGGCCTCGCGCGGCCGCCTCACGCGCGACCAGGTGACGCTGCTGGCCCACTCGTGGGAGCGCACCGCCCGTACCGGCGAGGTGTCCTTCCTCGACGTCGCGCTGCTCGACGAACTCGACGGCCTGGTGGGCCCGCTGCCGCGACAGCGCCCGCGCACGCCGGGCATGCCGGAGGAGGACAACCCCTACGTCGTGGACGGCTACGACATCTTCACCGGGGAGAGCGTCCGGTCGTCCTCGCCGGCGGACGAGATCAGCGAGGTGACGACGTACGCCGACCGCATGGCCCGCTCCGGCCGCGGCCGCCGCGACGAGGACGAAGAGCCCGACGAGTACGCGCACATCGTCGTCGACGAGGCGCAGGACCTCGCGCCGATGCAGTGGCGCATGCTCAAGCGCCGCGGACGGCACGCGACGTGGACGATCGTCGAGGACCCCGCGCAGAGTGCGTGGGAGGACCTGGACGCGTCCTCGGCCGCCATGTCGGACGCGCTCGGCGACCGGCCCCGGCACGAGTTCGAGCTGACCACCAACTACCGGAACACCGCCGAGATCGCGGCCGTCGCGGCACGCGTCCTGGTCCGCGCGGTGCCCGGCGCCAAGCCCTCGCGGGCGGTGCGCACCGGCGGCGAGAAGCCGACGCTGCTCGCCGCCGCGGACGTGCCCTCGGCCGTACGCGCGACCGCGGCCCGGCTGGCCGACGAGGTCGAGGGCACGGTCGGCGTCGTCACGCCGGTGGGCGAGACCGGCCCGATCCTGGACGCCCTCGCGGAACTGCCGTCGCGCGTGCAGGTGATGGACGCTCTCGACGCGAAGGGCCTGGAGTTCGACGCGGCCGTCATCGTGGACCCGAAGCGCATCGCGGACCAGTCGCCGAGCGGCCTGCGCACGCTGTACGTCGCGCTGACGCGGGCCACCCGCAGCCTGGTCGTGGTGTCCGGCGGCGACGCGGCGGACCGGGCCTGGGCCGAGGACCTGACGGGCCTCGGAGCCGAGCCGGCCTGACCGGTCCCGGTCCGCGCACGGCGCGGGACGTCGTCGTGCAGGCGCGTACACAGGTGCTGAACGCAGCAGGCCCCGAGGGGCCCGAACACGCGGTACGTCGCGTGGATTTCGGGCCGCTCAGGGCCTGGCGGCATGCGGCGGGTCCGGGGACGGACTACTTGAGCTTGCCGCCCGTCAGGGGAGCCTCGTCCTGGCGGACCACCAGGCACTGGAGCGTGCGGTCGTCATCCATGGTCCAGGAGCTGGGGGACGGGAAGATCCAGGTTCCGGACAGCTGGCTCGCGTTCGGCTGGCGGTCGATGACCGGCTCGATGTACGAGACGCACTTGTCCTCGATGTCCTGGTCGAACGTCGCCGAGGTCGGCGCCATCGACTCGGGGAGCTCGTAGACGCCCACGGTCTCGGCGTCGTGCGGCCCGGAGCACGACGTCTTGCTCATCTTGTCGCTGGCGTCGAAGTCCACACAGTCACCGACCTTGAGGTCGATGCGGTTGATCGACGTGTCGTCGGGACCGCCCGACGTCGAGCCGCCGCTCGGCTTCGAGGAACTGGTCGGCTTCTTCGTACCGGTCGGCAGCGTGCTCGGGATGTCCGGGATGTCGATGTCCGGGACGTCGAGCTTCGGGATGGAGAAGGTCGGCACCGGCGGCGCGAACGACTTGTTCTTGTCATCGTCGCCACAGCCGGTCAGCATCGCCATGGCGACGACCCCGGAGGCGGCCACGGCGGTCACGCGTATCACGGACTTACGAGGGGAGCGGAAAGAACGCATAGGGGGACGAAAACCTCTCGTGGTGGGGTGGACCACCAAGAGTCTGGTGCCGCCACCTACCCCATGTCAGAGGGAGTCAACCCTTGATTTTCGGCAATGCCTGTGGGATGCCAGGCGCTCAAGCGGTGTCCGTGCACCGCGAGCTTTCTCCGTGGCTACAAGTGCTTTGTATCACAGCTTTCCTGACGACGTATCAATCTTGTAGCAGAACTCATCCGTCGACGTTGCGCGCACCGGCTGCCGGACACTCCGCACCCGCCCCGGTGGCCGACAGGTGGCCGACACCCATTGGACACCGGGGCGCGTATGAACGGTGTCAGTAGCGCGTGCCCTCCGGGGCGGGGAGCGCGTCGAGATCGGCCAAGTCGGCCGCGGACAGGGCGACATCGGACGCCCCCGCGTTGTCGGCGAGGTACTTCGGCGTCTTGGTGCCGGGGATCGGGACCACGTACTCGCCCTGCGCGCACACCCACGCGAGTGCGACCTGCGCCGGGGTCGCGCCAAGGCGGTCGGCGATGGCGCGCACGGCGGTGACGAGGGCCTGGTTCGCGGCGATCGTGTCGGCCTGGAAGCGCGGCAGGCCGCGGCGCCAGTCGCCCTCGGGCAGGTCGTCCACGGTCGCGAAGTTCCCGGTCAGGAAGCCGCGTCCGAGCGGCGAGAAGGGCAGGAAGGCGATGCCCTGCTCGTTGCAGTACGGCACGACGTCGGCGAGCGCGTCCCTGGTCCACAGCGAGAGTTCGCTCTGCACCGAGGCCACCGGGTGGACCGCCTGGGCGCGCTTGATCTCGTCGACGCTCACCTCGGACAGGCCGATCCGCCGCGCCTTGCCCGCGGCCACGACCTCGGCCAGCGCGCCCCAGGTCTCCTCGATCGGGACCTCGGGGTCGACGCGGTGGAGCTGGTAGAGGTCGACGTGGTCGGTGCCGAGGCGCCGCAGGCTCTCGTCGACGGACCGGCGCACGTGCTCCGGCTTGCCGTTGAAGCGCATGGCGCCCATGCCGGCCTTGCGCTCGCCCTCGGGCTTGATCTCGAGGCCGACCTTGGTGGCCAGCACCACCTGGTCGCGGATGCCGGCGAGCCCGCGTCCCACCAACTCCTCGTTGGTGTAAGGGCCGTACACGTCGGCGGTGTCGATCAACGTGACACCCAGCTCGACCGCCCGGTGCAGGACGCCGATCGACGTCGCGTCGTCACGACCGGCGGGGTCGTACGCATGCGTCATGCCCATGCAGCCGAGTCCGATGACGCCGACGACGGGGCCGTCGCTGCCGAGCGTGGTGGTCTTCATACGGTGCTCCTGGGATCCGGGTGGGATGCGGTACGCCACCCAGCCTCCCCCTTCGAGCACACTCGAAGTCAAGCGACATCACGCACCGGAACGAGCGTCACCCCTTGGGCGCACCGATGCGTCACCTCGCGGGCGCGGCCGACGGGCCCGCCGCCGCGCGACACAGCTCGCGCAGGGGAGCCGTCACGGACTCGGGGCGTTCCGTCAGGACCATGTGCCCGCAACCGTTCTCGATCCGCAGGTCGGCGTGCGCGAGTTCGGCCGCGAGGCGCTTGCTGTGGCCCACGGGGGTGAGCTTGTCGAGGTCGCCGACGACGATCCGCACGGGCACGGATGACAGCGCCGCCAGTTGGCCTGATTTGTCGTGCGCGGCGAGTGCGGGGAAGAAGCCGCACACCGCCTCGGCGGACGTGTTGTAGATCATCCACGCACACGAGCGGACGACCGCCTCGTCCGCTCCCGGGCCGAACAGGCCGCGCCTGACCGCGCGCAGGTGCGCCTTGGTCTGCGGTCCCGGCAGCAGCCGCCGGCCGCGGGCGAAGGCCGACGGACGCCGCTCGCCCAGCGCGAAGAACCGCATCCCGGCCCGCCCCCGCAGGCGGTCGCGCAGCGGGAACGGCGGTGCCAGGGGGACGAGGTCGCCGCCCGAGGTGCCGACCAGCAGTACGCCGGCCACGCGTTCGCCGAACAGCTCCGGACGCGCGGCGGCCAGCGCCATGATGGTCATGCCGCCCATCGAGTGCCCGCCGAGCACCACCGGCCCGCTCGGCACCGTCGCGTCGAGGACGTCCACCAGGTCCTCGGCGAGCCCTTCGACGGAGAAGGGCCGGGCCAGGCCGGAGCTCGAACGCCCGTGGCCGCGCTGGTCGTACGTCACCACCCGCACCGACGCCCCGGCCTCCTCGGTGAGCGCCCGGGCCGGTGCCGCCCACGCGCCGTGCGTGAGCGTCCAGCCGTGCGCGAGTACGACGGTGACCGCGGCGTCGGGCGCGCCGTACTCGACGACGTGCAGGGCCGCGCCGTCGCGGGCCAGGACCACGCGGATGCGGCGAACGGGGGCGGGGCCGCCGGCAGCTGCGGGAGCGGTACGCGCGGCGGGGACGGCAGGCGTCGGCACGGCAGGCGCAGGCGCAGGCGCAGGCGCAGTGGCAGTGGCAGTGGCAGTGGCAACTGCACTCTCCGCGAGCGGAGTTGCCGACTGCGCACCACGTGCGACCTTCGGAACGGGAGCGGCCTTCTTCGTCCTGCTCCGGCCGGCGGGGCGGGGCCGGGCCTTCTTCGCGGGCTCCACGGGATTCGCGGCCTCCGCGGCTTGTGCGTTTTCCGTGGCCTTCGTGGCCTTCGTAGCCTTGGTGGCCTTCGTGGTCTCCGCGGGCGGCGTGACCTCGTCGGGTGAGCTCACATCGGTCATCTGACGGCTCCTGGCGGGTGATTGGGGTGCGGCGGGGCGCGCTAGCTGCCGGTCGCGGGGCGGGTGACGGTGCCGCTCGCGGGGGCTGCGGACGGGGTTCCCGCCGGGGCCGCCGCGGGCTGGGCGGCCGACGTGCCGGCGGACGGCGGCGCCGGGGCGGGCGCGCCCGCCTCCAGGGACGACCGGCCCGAGAACGTGCGTACCAGCGGCTCGATCCCCACGCCCAGCAGGCGCTGCCCGACGTCGATCAGCGTGGCGTCGGGGCCGACGAAGATCCGCGCCCGGTTGCGCTTCACCCCGCGCACGATGACGCGCGCGGCGCGCTCCGGCGAGGTACGGGCGATCCGCTCGAACTCGTCGGCCATCGCGTCGACTTCGCGGCTCCTGGCAGCCCGTGCGCTGCGTGCGATGTTGGTCTTGATGCCGCCGGGGTGCACGGTCGTGACCCGGACCCCGGACCCCGACATCCGCATTTCGTGGCGCAGCGACTCGGTGAAGCCGCGCACCGCGTACTTGGCCGCGCAGTAGGCGCTCTGCGTCGGGATGCCCATCAGGCCGAAGACGCTGGAGATGTTCACGAGGTGCGCGTCGCGGGCGCGGCGCAGGTGCGGGAGGAACGCCTTGGTCCCGTGCGCGACTCCCCAGAAGTTGACGCCCATCAGCCACTCGAAGTCGTCCCAGTCCATCTCCTCCACGGAGGCGGTCAGCGCGACGCCCGCGTTGTTGACGACCAGGTTGACGGTGCCGAAGTAGCCCGCGGTCTCGTCCGCCCACGCCTGGACGGCGTGCCGGTCGGCGACGTCGACGCGGCTCGCCACCGTTTCGCTCGCGCCGTGGCCGAGGGCGACCGCGGCGGTCTCGCGCGCGGCCTCCTCGTCGACGTCGGAGAGCGCGAGCCGGGCGCCGTGCCGGGCGAGTTCGTACGCGAGCGCGCGTCCGATCCCCGATCCCGCACCCGTGATCGCAGTGACCTTGCCGGCGAACTCCCGCACGTCAGACTCCTTCTGCTTCGGTCGAACGCCCGGCGGCCGGGGCGACGGAGGCCGCGGCCGGGCGGGGTTCGCGTACCTGGTCCCAACGGCGTGCCCGGTGGCCGGCGGGCGAGAACCTGCGGTTCATCCACATGAACTTCCACACGAAGTCGGGCCAGAGCGTCGTGTTCTTGCCGGTACGCGAGTCCAGGTACCAGCTGTCGCAGCCGCCCGTCACCCACACCGTGCCGTCGAGCTTGGCGTGCAGCCGCGCGTTGTACGCGTCCTGCGCCGCGCGCGTCACGTCCAGGTCGGCGATGTCGTTGCGGTCCATCTGGCGGATGGCGTCGACCGCGTACTTGATCTGCGCCTCGATCACCAGCGTCATCGAGGAGTGCCCGAGCCCGGAGTTCGGGCCGATGACGAAGAACAGGTTGGGGAAGCCCGCGGTCATGGCGCTCTGGTGCGCGGCCATGCCGTCCTTCCAGGCGTCGGCGAGCAGCACGCCGTCGCGGCCGGTGATCATGTGCGCCATCGGCATGTCGGTGGCGTGGAAGCCGGTGCCGAGGACGATCGCGTCGCAGGGGCGTTCGACGCCGTCCGCGGTGACCACCGAGTGCGCCCGGACCTCCGCGATGCGGTCGGTGACCACGTCGACGTTGTCCTGTTCGAGCGAGGGGTAGTAGTCGTTCGACAGCAGGATGCGCTTGCAGCCGATGGTGAAGTCGGGCGTCAGCTTGGCGCGCAGGTCGTGGTCGCGGACGCCGCGCCTGAGGTGCATGCGGGCGATGCCCTCGATGCGCCTGACCATGCCGGGGTGCTTGCCGTTGAAGCCGAGCCAGAAGGTCTCGCGGCCCCAGAACAGGCCCAGGCGTACGGCCTTCTGGACCGGCGGCACCGCCTTGTACAGCGCGCGCTCGGTCGCGGTGAACGGGCGGTCGGTGCGCGGCATGATCCACGGCGCGGTGCGCTGGTAGAGGTCGAGGTGCGCGACGCGGGGCTGGATCTGCGGCACGAACTGGATCGCGGACGCCCCGGTGCCGATCACGGCCACGCGCTTGCCGCGCAGGTCGTAGTCGTGGTTCCAGCGCGAGGAGTGGAAGACCTCGCCCTCGAAGGCGGTGGTGAGCCCCTTGATGTCGGGGTACGCGGGCTCGCTGAGCGGTCCGCCGCCCGCGAGCAGCACGTTGGCGGTGAGCGGGCCGCGGGACGTCTCCAGCTCCCACAGCGACGCCGCGTCGTTCCACCGCGCCGCGCGTACCTCGTGGTCGAACCGAAGGTGGGGGAGCAGCCCGAACTCGCGGGCGCAGCGCCGCAGGTACTCCTGGATCTCGGGCTGCGGCGAGAAGGACCGCGACCACGTCGGGTTCGGCGCGAACGAGAACGAGTAGAGGTTGGACGGGACGTCGCAGCAGGCGCCCGGGTACGTGTTGTCGCGCCACGTACCGCCGACGTCGGCGCCGCGCTCCAGGATGACGAAGTCCTCGATGCCGTACCGCAGGAGGCGGGCCCCCGCCGCGAGGCCGGAGAAACCGCCGCCGACGACGGCGACGCGGACGTGCGGGACCGGTGGCTCAGCGGAGGAGCCGTGGGGAGGCGTTGTCGGCAAGGTCTTCTCCGGCGCTCGGTCGGGCCTGGCGTGCGGGCACGACGACCCTAGAAAGATTACTGAACGGTAGTCAATAGATTCCGCCGGACCTCCGTACACTGTCCGGCATGCCCGCACCCCGACGCACCCGCCTGACCCCGGATCAGCGGCGCGCGCAACTGCTGCTGCTGGGGCGTGAACTGCTCGGATCCCGCACGCTCGACGAGCTCTCGATCGACGAACTCGCCGAACGGGCCGGGATCTCGCGCGGCCTCATGTTCCACTACTTCAAGTCGAAGCAGGGGTTCCACCGGGCCGTCGTGGAGGCCGCCTGCGAGGACTTCCTCGCGCACACCGCCCCCGATCCCGCGCTGGAGCCGCTCGCCCGCCTGCACGCGGTGCTGAGCGCTTTCGTCGACTACGTGCTCGACCACCGTGCCACCTACGTCTCCCTGGTCCGCGGCGCCGCGAGCGCCGACGAGACAGTACGCGAACATGTCGAGGCCGCCCGCCGCACCCAGGCCGCACGCATCCTCGCCGGATGCGCGGAGCTGGGCCTCGACGACACGCCGCTGCTGCGTACCGCCGCCCGCGCGTGGGTGGTCTTCGCCGAGGAGACCGTGGTGGCCTGGCAGGACCAGGACCCGGTGGAGGACCGCGCCGCCCTGGCCCAGTTCCTGGAGCGCACCCTCGTCGGGGTGCTGAGCTGCGTCGACCCGGCCGCCGACGTGTTGTCGCGGGCCTGAACGGGAACCTTCGCCGCGTCCCCGGCAACCAGGCGGACGACGAGTGGCGGGGCCGGCGGCGACGCCGGCGGCGAGGCGGAGGAGCACGGCATGAGCACGAGCCGGTACGAGGTGGCCCAGCAGGTCCGTGGACAGGAGGGCGCGACCTGCGCACACCTCGACCAGGTGCGTTCGGTCGCGCCCAGCTCGCTGGACGGCTGCGAGGACTGCCTCAAGTCCGGCGGGACGTGGGTGCACCTGCGCGAATGCCTGTCGTGCGGGCACGTCGGCTGCTGCGACAACTCGCCGAGCCGGCATGCCTCGGGCCACTGGCAGGGCGCGCGGCACGCCGTCATCCGCTCCTTCGAGCCGGGCGAGGAGTGGGGCTGGTGCTTCGAGGACCAGCTGTTCCTGCTGCCGCGTACGTAGCTGCCGCGTGCGTAGCTGCCGCGGACAGAGCGGCCGCGGACGGGACGGTCACCACCACGCCGCCGGGCTGCTGCCCCACGGCACCGGGGCGGCGGACCAGTCGGCCGGGCCGCCCTTCAGGGCGAACGGGGGCAGGGCGTACGCGAGTTCCCCCTGCTCGGCGACCTGGAAGCCGAGATGCCGGGCGGCGGCGACCCGGCGCGGGAACCCGGGGAGGTGCTCCTCGGGGTCGTGGTGCCGCAGCAGCCACGCGGCCGTGCGGGCCAGCGCGACCTCGATGTGCGAGCCCACGCCGTCCGCCTGGCGCTCCGTCAGCGAGCGCAGTACGCCGGCCGCCAGCAGGTAGCCCGTGCCGTGGTCCAGCGCCTGGGCGGGCAGCACCCCGGGGCGGTCGTCGCCGTCCGCCTCGATCCACGCGATCCCGGTCGGCCCCTGCACAAGGCTGTCGAACCCGCGCAGCTGCGACCACGGCCCCGGGCCGCCCCACGCGGACAGGTTCGCCGTGACGATGCCCGGGTGCCGGGCCGCCAGCGCCTCGGGGGCCAGGCCGAAGCGGGCCAGCGCGCCGGGGCGGTAGCCGGTCACGACGACGTCGGTCTCGGCGAGGAGTTCGTCGAGGGCGGCCAGGCCTTCCGGCGAGCCGAGGTCCAGCAGCGCGGAGCGCTTCCCCAGGCCGGTGTCCAGGTGCTGCGCGGGCAGCTCCGGAAGGTGCGGGGAGTCGATGCGCAGCACGTCGGCGCCGAGGAGGGCGAGGGTGCGCGTGGCGACCGGCCCGGCGATGACGCGGGTGAGGTCGAGGACCCGGACGCCCGACGCCGGCAGCACCGTCCCGTCGTGCGATGCGGGCTCGCCCGCACGCCGCGGTGACGGCGCGGCGAGTCTGCGCCGGGTGAGCAGCGGGTCGTCGGCGACCTGGGAGCCGTGCGGGTGGGCCCGCCACTCCTCGGGGGTGAGGACCGCGAACGCCAAGCCGCCCGCGTTCCGGATCCGTTCCTCCGCGTCCGCGACCCGCAGCGGCAGCAGGGCGAGCGCGACCGTCTCGGCGGGGTCCTCCGGCGTGCCGGTGATCTCCAGCGCGCGGAAGAGCGCGTCGCGGTGGTGCGGATAGTTGCCGTGCACGCGGACGACGCCGTCCGCGCAGACGTAGAACTTCGACAGCGGGTCCATGCCGCCCTGCGGACGCCCGTTCAGACGCAGATGGCGCTCGCTCGTGAAGGCGATTGCGGTCGCCTCGCTGTCGACGGTCACCGGGGTGATCTGCGTGCCGGAGCGTACGGACGCGAACTCGGCCGCGGCGAGCCCGGCCGCCCCCGCGGTCGCGAGGGCGAGCTCGGTCACCGGCAGGCGCGCGGGCAGCGTGTCGGCGCGGCCGGTGAACGACACGTGTGCGGCGAGCGCGGGGTCGCCGCCGAGCGAACGCCAGGCCTCGTCGAGCAGCAGGGCTGCGGAAGGACGCATGGGGCCAATCCCATCACCGTGTGCGCGGCGCTGCGAGGGCGGGGCGGTCGGCGGCCCGGGGCGAGGGGCGCGTCCGGGGTGGCGCGTGCGGTGGCGGACGAGGTGGCGGACCGGGTGGCGAACAAGCCACGAGTATCCGGAAATGTGTGCGATGTCGATGACCTTTTGTCGCTATTGTCGGTTCCTCACGGGACCTCCACGAAGTCTCCTTCACCCTTTTGCGTCAATAGCGCTCCGTCGTCCACCGGATGCCGGACGGGCGACGGACACTGGAAAGCGGGGCAACCGTCGTGTCGGTCACGGCGGTTGGGGTGGAGTACCGAGATGGGGAGAGCGCGCCATGCGGAGGATCTGGGGCGGTGCCGGTGCCGGGGGACTGGGCGTCAGGGACGTTCTCATGAAGGACGCGCGGTTGAGTGTGCCCGCGCGCGGCCTTGCCGTGCACCTGCTCTTACTGCCCGAGCACGCGCAGCCCGATCGGGCGCGACTCGCGTCGCGCCCGGGGGAGTCGGTGGAGTCGATCGAGGGGTACCTGGAGGAGCTCGAGGAGGTCGGCTACCTGCGGCGCCGCATCGTGTGGGACCGCCGCGGCCGGCAGTACGAGGAGGTCACGGTGTTCGCCCAGGCCGTCGCGGCCGGCGCGGAAGCGGCGGATGTGCGGGGGCGGGTGTTCCACTGGCTCGCGGCGCCGGAGCGGCAGCGCGAGCGCGCTTCGGCGGGGCCGGCCGGAGGCTCGGCGGAGTCGGAGGTCGATGTCGACGCGACCGACGCCGCCCTGGCCGGAGCCGTGGATGCGGCCCAGGAGGTGACCGGTGGCGCGACCGGGGACGTGATCGGCAGTGCCCCCGGCGATGTGGCGGGAGACGACGTCGAGGCGGTCGCCGCCGAGCGCGACACTGCCGCGGCCGAGGGCGCCGCGCCGGGCGAGGCCGAGCGTGACAACAGTCCTGATGACAACCACGACAACGACCTTGCGGACGGCGACGACCGCGACGGCGACAACGCCCGCCCCGAGCCGGTCCCCGCGGGTGCGTGTTCGGGTGGCGGCGTCGCATCCGGGGCCGCGAGGCCGTGACCGGGCGACGCTCCGGGTGGTTGTACGTGCGGGCCCGGGGCGGGCCGCCCGCGGAGGAGGGGGTCGGCCTCGGCAGCCCCTTCCCCGCCCCTCGCGTGCCCCCTTCCCTCCAGAAGTTACCTGCGGGTAGCATCCGGGGGTGAGCACTCAATTCGACTTCATCGCCGACGGGCTGAAGCAGTCCGTGCCCCTGGTCCGGACCCTCGGTCTGGAGTTCGTCGAGATCGATCGCGAGCACGCGATCCTGCGGCTGCCGGACAACGCCGACTTCCGCAACCACGTCGGCGGCCCGCACGCGGGCGCGATGTTCTCGCTCGGCGAGTCCGCGTCCGGCGCGATCGTCCTGGCGGCGTTCGGCGACCAGTTGGGCCGTGCGGTGCCGCTCGCGGTCACCGCGGACATCGCGTACAAGAAGCTCGCCATGGGCCCGGTGCTCGCCGAGGCGCGCCTCGGCCGCCCGGCGGAGGACGTCGTGGCGGAACTCGACAAGGGCGAGCGTCCCGAGTTCCCGGTGTCGATCGAGATCCGTACCGAGGACGGCACGCCGACCGCCGAGATGAACATCGTCTGGACGCTGCGCCCGAACCGCACCTGATCCGGCGACGCGCAAACCCCGTCCCCCCGACCCCGACGTGACGACGTCCGTCGCCGCGTCGGCGTCGGGGGCACGGGCCGACGCGTTCCCTCAGTAGCGCCAGCGCGTGGCGGCGACGATCTCCTCGGGCGTCGACGTCGCGAACAGCGCGGCCTCCGCCCGCCGGACGGCCGCGAAGGCGGCGTGCAGTTCCGGGCCGAACGCGGCCGACAGCACCGCCGAGCGGTCGAACTCGGCCACCGCCTCCAGCAGCGATGCCGGCAGACGCTCGGCGCCGGTCTCCGCGGGATTGGCGGTCGTCTCCGGCGGCAGGACCGATCCGCGCGCGACGCCGTCCAGGCCCGCCGCGATCACCGCACCCACCGCGAGGTACGGATTGGCCGCCGCGTCGAAGCACTTCACCTCGGCGTTGGCACCGGACTCCCGCTCGCCCTCGCTCCCGGTGATCAGCCGCACGGCCGCCTCGCGGTTCTCCAGGCCCCAGCACCGGTACGCCCCCGCCCAGTGCGACGGAACGAGCCGCAGGTAGCTGGCCGCCGACGGGGCCCCGACCGCGGTCAGCGCGGGAAGCGCGTCCACGACGCCCGCGAGGAACGCCTCGCCGGGCGCGGTCAGGCCGTACGGCCCGTCGCCGCCGTGCATGAGGTTGACCCCGTCCCGCCACAGACTCAGGTGCAGGTGGCCGCCGTTGCCCACCGATCCCGGCGTGGCCAGCGGGGCGAACGACACGCGCATGCCGTGCCGCGCCGACACCGCGCGCACGGTCTGGCGTACCAGGACCGCGCTGTCCGCGGCGCCCACCGGGTCCTCGGCGGCGACCGACACCTCGAACTGCCCCGGCGTGTACTCGGGGTGCAGCTGAAGCACCGTCAAACCCTGGGCGTCCAAGGCCTGGAGGACGTCGCGGAGGTAGTCGGAGCACTCGACGACGCGGGTCATCCCGTACGCCGGGCCGTCCGTCGGCACCTCGGGCTCCGCGTCGGCCGATCCGGCGCGCGCCGCGATCCACTCGACCTCGAACCCGGCGCGCAGCGTGAACCCGCGTTCCGCCGCGGCCTCGCACATCCGCCGGGCGAACTGCCGCGAGCAGCCCGGGTGCACGTGGCCGTCCTGGGTGATGCGGTCGCCCGGCGCCCAGGCCCAGCCGGGCTGACCGGCCAGCGGGACCAGCCGGTCCAGGTCGGGCACGAGGCGCAGGTCGCCGACCGGACCGCCGATCCAGGTGCTGTCCGTGATCGAGTCGTCGACGAGGAACACGTCGAAGCAGGGCGCCATGCCGACGCCCCACGCGGCGGCGTGCTCCAACTGCCGGACGGGGACGGTCTTGACGCGGCAGATGCCCGCATTGTCGATCCAGCCGACGACCACGCCGGTGACGTCGCGCGCGGTCAGCTCGGCCGCCGCGATCCGGGCGCGCGCCGCGCGTTCGGCGCGCAGGTCGGCGCCTACCGCCACGGCTGCGCCGGAAGTCCCGTGGAGGGAAGGGGAAGGGGGTGTCTCGGTGGCCGCCATGCCGGTAATCCTGCCGTTACGGACGTATCAGCCGAAACTCCCCGTTCGGGTGAAGAAGTCGAGGAAGTGGAAGGAGCGGAAGGAGTGAAGGAAGTGGAAGGGGTCGAAGAAGCCGAAGAAGTCGGAGAAGTAAAAAAGTCCGAGAGGTCGAAGAAGTCGGGATGGCCCGCTGTACGGCCCGGTGCGCGGAAAACCGGAGGCCCGCACGACCGGCCGTCCTCTAGGGTCGCGATCATGGAACTTCCCCACCCGCCAGGCCCCGACCTGCGCATCTGCTGTGTCGGAGACTCCTATACGCAAGGCGTCGGCGACCGTGAGGGCGGCTGGGTCGGCCGCCTGTCGGCACGTGCGTACGACCGGGGCGACCGCCTGACGGCGTACAACCTCGGCGTCCGCCGCGAGACGTCCGCCGACGTCGCCGGCCGCTGGTACGACGAGGCCGCGCCCCGCCTGGTCGGCGGGGACGCGCACGGGGTGGTGTTCGCGTTCGGGCTCAACGACAGCACGTACGAGGACGGCGCGCCGCGCGTCGCCCCCGACGACAGCGTGCGCAACCTGCGCAGCGTCCTGGAGGTCGCCCGCGGCGCCGGCTGGCCCGCGCTCGTCGTCGGCGTGCCGCCGATCCCGGACGGCGACACCGGGCGGGGCGATCTCGCCTCGCTGGAGGCCGCGTTCGGCGCTGCGTGCGCGGAACTCGCCGTCCCCTTCGTGCCCGTGCACGACGCGCTGCGCGGGCGACCCGAGTGGTGGCAGAGCATCGACGCGTACGGCGACACCGCGCACTGCGGCCCGGTCGGCCACGCCATGCTGGCGGACCTCGTCGGCGAGGGCGGATGGCAGCCCTGGCTCGACGGCCTGGCCGGAAGGGAACCGGCCCGATCGGCGCGTGGTGCGGGCGGCCGCTGACCGGCCGACCGCCCGCCCCCGCGCCGGAGTTCGGCGGCGCGAGTGAGCCCGCGTCAGTGCTTGAGCGCGAGCCCGCCCGCCATCAACCGCTGTCCGACCGTCAGTTCCTCGGCGACCGACTCCTCGGGGCGCCACTGCGGCAGGTAGACGACGCCCGGTTCGAGGAGTTCGAGCCCGTCGAAGTACGCCGTGATCTCCTCCAGGGTCCGGAAACGGCCGGTGCCCAGGCTGGTCAGCAGCGCGCCTTCGAGGGCGAGGGCGTCCGGGCTCGACGCGCAGAAGTGCGTGAGCAGGAAGTAGCTTCCGGCGGGCAGGGCGTCGAGGTACGCCTGCACGATGCCGTCCGGGTCCTCGTCGTCGCCGAGGTGGTGGATGACGCCGACCAGCATGAGGCCCACCGGCTGGTCGAAGTCGATGAACTCCCTTACCTGCGGGAGGTTCAGCACCGCCTTGGGGTCGCGCAGGTCGGCGGTGACGACGGTGGTGTTGTGGTTCTCCGCCAGCAGGGCCCGGCCGTGCGCGAGCACGATCGGGTCGATGTCGACGTACACGACGCGTGCGTCGGGCGCGACCGACTGCGCGACCTGGTGGGTGTTCTGCACGGTCGGCAGGCCGGACCCCAGGTCCAGGAACTGGCGTATACCCGATTGGGCCATGAAGCGGACCGCGCGGCCCAGCAGGTCGCGGTTGAAGCGGGCGACGTCACCGATCTCCGGGACGATGTCCTGGGACTGCTGCGCGATCGCCCGGTCGACGGCGAAGTTGTCCTTTCCACCCAGTACCGCGTCGTACACACGCGCGATACTCGGCTTGCTCACGTCGATGCCGGTCGGCGCCCAGTCGTCGCTCTCGGTGGCGCCCGCCGGGCCGCCGGCGGCGTCCGCCCCCGGACCGCCCGAAATGTCCTCGATGCCGCTCACGCGTCCCCTACTCCTGTGCCGCAGTTGGGAGTTGATGTTCCGTCACGCGGATCGTAACGCGTGGTGACCAGGGATGCTCGCGCGTCTTCCGGGCAGTGCTTCGACTGAGGCGCCGGGGGACGCCCAAGGGACCGGTCGGGGGATCGCGGCGGTGTTTGGGAGGGGCTGTGTCGTGTCTTTTTCGGGGATTGGTAGGCTTTTCCTATATTGAAGGGGTGAAAGGTACGGTTGGTACGCAGGAGGCAGCGCAGGCGGCGGACCGCCGTGCGCGCCGACGCGTCCGTACCCTGCGCGCGGCCGCCTACATCGTGGTCGCCGTCAGTGTCGCGATCATCACCGGCCTCGGCGTCGCCCGCACCACCGTCCTCGACGAAGCCTGGTACGACTCCGTCCTCGAACGCGAGGACAGCTACAACCGCCTCTACGACCAGGTCCTCGTCGACCCGGAGATGGCCGACATAACGCGGGACCTGCTCGCACGTCTTCCCGTACCGCCCAACCAGGTCACCGCGAACCTGCGCCTCGTCCTGCCCCCGTCCACGCTGCGCGGCATGACCGCCGACCAGATCGGGCAGACGGTCGCCTACCTGCGCGGCGACGAGGGGGACCTGCACTTCACCGTCGACCTCAAGCCGGTCATCAACAACCTCGGCGGCGTGGCCGAGGTCTTCGTCGGCGACCTGACCGGCGACGTGCCCTCGGTCACCGAGTCCAACGCGCCCGCGTTCGTCGCGTCCGTGCAGCGCGCCCTCGACGCGCTCGCGCAGGGGCAGAGCCCCGACAGCCTCCCCGCCCTCGACCTGGCGCCCGAGGCGGCCCCGCAGGTCGCGGACCTGATCCTGGAGAAACTCCCGGAGGACCGCCGCGCGCCGCTGCGCGAGCCCGTGATCGCCTCGCTGCGCGCCAACGACCTCGGGGGCGTGCTCGTCGCGGTCGTGCCGGCGCTGTTCGGCGACAAGGTCCTCGACGCGCAGCACGGCCTGACCGAGCTCAGCAACGGCGAGCAGTGGGACCTGGTCATCGACGTCCGGGCCGAGGACACCGACGTCAACCTCGGACCGCTGCCGCAGCTGCGCGCCTTCACGGTCTTCGGCCTCGGCAAGATGCTCACGCTGGCCTGCGCGTTCGCGCTCGGCGGGTTGTTCGTGCTGTGGCGCACCGCGCCCTACCGCGGGCTCGGCCGGCTGCGCGGCCCCGGCGCCGGACTCGCCGCGGGCGGCCTGCTCGCCGCCGCCGTCTGCCTCATCGCGTGGGGCGCGGCCCCGCACCTGATCCCGGAGGACCGCGGCGGCTGGGCGCCGTCCGTGCGCATCCTGGTCGGCGACCTCCAGGAAGCCGCCACGCGCGACATCGTCGGCGTGTGGGTGACCGCGTCCGCGGTTCCGGTCTTCACGGGCGCGGTGCTCGCGGCAGTCGCCACCTTCGCGATCCGGCACCACGAGCGCGGCCGCGAACCGGTCAAGCGCTCGCGGGTGCGTACCATCACCGGGTTCGCCGCCGCGGGGGCCGCCGGGGCGCTGGCCCTCACGATCCTGGTGCCCGTCCCCACGGTCGGCGACCCCGACAAGGAGCGCCGCTGCAACGGCATGCGCCAACTGTGCGACCGCAGCTACGACGACGTGGCGTACCTCGCCACGCACAACTCGATGTCGTCCACCGCGGACCGCTTCATCAGCCCGCTCCAGGACCCCGACCTGGTCACCCAACTCGACCTGGGCGCACGGGCGCTGCTGATCGACTCGTACCTGTGGGAGACCCCCGACGAGATCGCCACCCGGCTCGCCAGCGGCGACCTGTCCCCGGAGGAGCAGCAGATCATGGCCGGCGTCGTGGACCGGTACGCCCCGGCGCGGCCCGGCGTCTGGCTCTGCCACTCGCTGTGCCGCGCGGGCGCCATACCCCTCGTGGCGACACTGCGGCAGGTCGGCGACTGGCTCGACAACAACCCCAACGAGGTGATCACCCTCGTCGTGCAGGACGCCGTCGACGGCACCCAGATGATGGAGGCGGTCGAACAGTCCGGCATCGACCGCTTCCTCGCCACCCCGCCCGCGGACCCCGCCGCGGCGTGGCCGACGCTCCGCGACATGATCAACCGCAACGAGCGCCTCGTCGTCTTCGCGGAGCGCGCCGACGGCCCGGACCCGCGGTACCGGAACTTCTACCAGTACGGCATGGAGACGCCGTTCACGTTCCCGACCCCGGAGTCCATGAGCTGCGTGCCGAACCGCGGCGGCACCGACAAGCGCCTGTTCCTGATGAACCACTTCGTCACCGCGCAGGGCGGCAGCCGCATCGACGCGGGACGCGTCAACGGCCGGCAGTTCGTGCTCGACCGCGCCCGGCAATGCGAGGCCGAGCGCGGCAGCCAGGTGACCTTCGTCGCCGTCGACTTCGGCACCATCGGGGACGCCCGCGGCGCGGTCGACATCCTCAACGCCGACCGCGCCCGGAAGGACGCCGTCCAGCAGCCCGGCCGGCCCGAGCCGCCGCGGGAGCCGGTCCCGAGCCCGGCGGTCCTGGTGCCGGCCCCTGCCGGGACGCCGAAGGACTGACGGAGGAGAGCGGAACACGGATCGTGGAACGCGGACTGTGGGCTGCGGACTACCTGCTGCGGGCCGTGCACTCGTGGCGCGCAGGCCGTGCGTACCTCGGGCGAACTCAGTAGCTGAGCCCGAAATCCCGGGGGAACTCGGGGTCTTCGGCCGGGCCGAGCGGGAAGGGCAGGCGGCCGAGCGGGGCGTGGCGGCCGAAGACCACATCGAGCACAGTTTGGTCGGGTGCGCCGAGGTCGATCAGGATGGCCGCGCAGTTGTCGGTGAACTCCGGTGCGGGGCACGGACCTTCGACGCGCAGCACGACGATCGTGGGAACGGCGGCGGCTATGTCGAGAACGCGGTCCGTGTCTTCGTCGGTGGTTCCGGTGCCGGCCGCGGCCGCGACGCGCAGCACCGCCACCTCGGCCTCGGCCAGGTCGTCGACCGGCTGGGCGTACGCCGCCGCGGCGGATGCCGCCAGTCCTTCGAGGTACACGCGCACGCCGTCGCGCAGCGGCAGGGCCGGGCCGCCGGTCGCGCTCGTCCGGGTGCTGGTGCGGTTGGTGGCGAGTGTGAGGGCGCGGAGCTCCGTGTCGGTGCCCGCGGGGCCGGTGCGGTCGGCGTGCGGGGGCGTTGCCTCGCGGGGGTCGGTACGGCGGTCCATGCGCGGCCGGGGCGGCGCGGGCACCCTTCCCGTACGTGCGTCGTCGGGGATCCGTGCGCGGACTTCGGCCGTACGCGACACGACTCGGGTCTTTTGGGACGGCATCTTGCGGCGGCTCCCTTCGGGTGGGCCCCCGGCGGGGACCCCTCCTGCGCCGCCCCATCGTGGCAGATCGGACCGACCGGTGTGGACGCGGTGTGCACGGGAGAGTGGCACCGACCGGTTGGTCGCCGAATGTCCGGTGATCGTCTGGTTCGCGCCCTGGGCGCCTCGGCTCAGTGCAGCGCGGCGTTCGCGTGCCGCGCGAGGGCGACGAGGATGTTGAGCCCGGACTGCGCGTTGGGGCCGGCGGCCGTGAGGTTCACGCTGGTGACGCGCTCGCCGCGCCCGCGCGCGAAGGCGATGCCGTTGGCCTTGCCCGGGTCGCTGTAGAACACGGCGGCGTCGGCGAGCCCCGGGACCTGCTCGGTACGCGCGGTGGGCGAAGCGGTCAGCCGGGCGACCTGCTCCGGGCCGCCGAGCAGCGCGCGGGGGACGTCGCCGATGCGCACCGCCAGCACCGGCTCGCCGGTGGGACCGACGAACAGGCAGGTACGGCCGCCGTCTTGCGGCTGCCGGCTGATCTGCGTGGCACGGAGCTCGTTCTGGACCTGGTCCACGGTCAGCAGGTCGCACCCGGTCGCGCGCGGCAGGTCCTTGTGCGGCACCGACAACGAGGGGCCGGGCGCGGACGGGGCCGTGCCCGGCGTCGAAGGCACGCCGTGCGCACGGCCGTTCTCCTCCGCACCGAAGCAGCCCGTGAGCAGCCACATGCCGACCGCGGCCGATACGCAGCCGACCGTACGACGCCTCATTCCGAGCCCCCCACCCATCGCCCCCACGGACTCCGCGACCGCCATCCGGTCCCCACCGGTCGAACCAGGTCACGCGGACGTCCCACGACGGATGCTAGTGACCCGGACAACCCCGCCGAAAGAGGCAAGCCCGAACGCCGTCCCGCAGCACGGCTTCGGCGGGTGCTCCGATGCGCCCACGACAATCGCCCGAACACAAAAATAACCGGCCCTTGCAAGGATCTCTCGTCAACAGTTCACAACACCGCACCGACAACCGGGCGGCACCCCAACGGCACTCCGACGGCACGCCAGCCGCGCGACCAAAGCCACGACGGCGTCACGCTCTTCGCCACGCACGCATGCGCGCACGCGGCCAGCGGCGAGGCGGAGCTGTGGCGGGAGCGGTGGGCAACCGCACGCACTCGCGCACGCGGCCAGCGGCTCCGGAACCAGCGGGGTGGACTGTGCGCCACCCGCAGTACGTACGCACTCGCGCACGCGGCCAGAGGTGATCCGGGTCCTCCGGCCTGCCCCCCAACCACCCGACCCCCAGCCCTGCTTCCTTCCCGCTCTGCCCCTTTTCCCTCCGCCCAGCGGCGGCGATGGGGGCGTAGCAGCGGGCTTTCGTAGGTGCGGATGCGGGACGACTGGCCGTGGCCGTGTCCGCGGGTGTGTGTGGACGATGAGGTCGGAGCCGGGTGCGATTCCTCGACGCGTCCGGGTGGGGTTGGCCGGGATGTCTCCGCTCGGCGGGTCCCGGGGTTCTGCGGAGGATTGGCAGCACTTTCGGGGTCGGGTGCCGTCGAACAGGGTGACGGGCGACCGCACGGCACGATGCCGGGGTCGCGCGGCGCGGCCGTACCGGCCGCGGGCCACGGACACGCGACCGAAGCGGGGACGACGATGAGACAGGGCGGAAGGGCACCGGACCACGGAGCGGCGCGCCACGGGGCACCGGGGCGAAGGCGCGGCGTCGTGGATCGCGGAGCGGGGAGGGGCGCGTGACCGAGGCGGGGCGTGCGTCCGACGGGGGCGTCCGCGGCGTCGGCGGGACGCCCGTGCGGGCATCGCGCCGCGAAGACGCGGACCGCGCGTTCCAGGGCTTCATGACGAGCCGCTGGGCGCGTTTGCGGCGTGCGGCGTTCCTGCTCACCGGCAACTTCCACGACGCCGAGGACCTCGCGCAGGCCGCGCTGGTCCGGGTGTACGTGAAGTGGGACCGGGTGAGCGCGAGCGACGAGATCGACGCGTACGTGTGGCGAATACTCGTGCACGCGAACGCGGACCGGCTGCGGCGCCGCCGGATCCGCGAACTGCTCGGTGTCGGCGCCCCCGAGCGGGCGGGCGACGACCGGACCGGGGAGGTCGACGCGCGGCGGAGCCTCGTCGACGCCCTCGGGCGGCTGCCGGTGCGGCAGCGCACGGTGCTGGTGCTGTGCTTCTTCGAGGACATGAGCCACGCGCAGGCGGCCGAGGTGCTCGGCACCAGGGCGTCGACCGTGCGGAGCCAGGTCGTACGGGCGTTGGCGCGTTTGCGGGCGGACGGCACGCTGGCCGTCCTCGCGGGGCGTGATCCCGGCGAGCCGCCCGGCGGGGACGCCCGGGCGGGCACGGACAAGCCCGCACGGCCCGGGGACGCCCCCGGTGCGCACACGACGAACTCGGTGAAGGCGGTGGGCACATGACCAGGACGGACGAGGAAATCCTGCGCGAGGCGATGCACGAGGCCGGGGCGGAGCCCGCCTCTTCCCGGGCGGGCGACGAGGCGGTGCCGGCGCCGGTCGCCGAGGTGCTGCGCCGGGGACGTGCCGCGCGGGTCCGGCGCCGGCGGTTTGCGACGGCCGGCGTGGCCGCGGTGCTGGCGGGCGGGATCGCCGCGGGATCCCTGCTGGTCGACCGGCTGGCCGGCGACGGAGCTGCCCCGCCGGCCGCCCCGCCGCCCTCGTCGTCCGTCCCGGCGCCCGTGCTCGCCCCGGCACGGGTGGTCACCGCGGGCGAGCGTTTCGACGTCGGCTACGGCTACACGTTCCGCATGGGCGACGACCGGGCCGTGATCATGCGCGGCGGCGAGGGCATGGTGGTCGACCTGAGCAAGCCGCGCAACGAGAACCGCGTCTACGCGCAGGAACGCTTCGACGGCCAACTGCTGCTGGTGGGCGGGATGTACATCGGCCCCGAGCCGCTGGCGGGTGTACGGGTCGACCTCGACGGGCGGGTGCTCGACGCGCTGGTCGTGACGCTTCCCGGGACGCCGGGGTGGTCGTACTTCTACGTGCCGCCGGTGGAACTCCCGGGCGGTTACAACTACGCGGAGTTCGTGCACATCTGGGCCTACGGGCCGGACGGCCGGGTGGTGATCGAAAAGCGCTACGGCACGAGGCAGCCCCCGCCGCGGCCGGGGGAGACCGTGCGGGCACCGGACGCGGAAGAGCTGCACAACCCGCTGGTGGGCCCCGCAACGCCGCCTGCGCCCCCGGTGACCGGCGCGCCGGACGCCGGGCCGCCCACGCCGACGGCGTCGCCCTGACGGGCACAACGCCGTCGCCCAGCGGACAATCGTCTCGACCGTCGGTCCGAGCCGTTGTCCAGGAGAATGTCAGGCAATGCCGATATCCGCGGCGTACCACGGCCCCCGCTCGGCGATCCGCCCACCGATCCGCGGGACACCACGCGGGAGAGACTCGGACGGGCGGGTGTGTCGGTCGACGGCGATGACGGTCCCAACCCCTCCCAACTGCCGGTAGTTCGCCGTCAACTGTCACTGACCACCCCTCGACCCGCGCCCGGGTGGGCGGCGATGTGGCTTTGAGAGGCGGTCGGGAGGGTGCGTTGAGGGGCTAATTCCGACTCGCACCGACATCTCGCAGGTCGCCGCCGCCAGCTTCCATTCCCGCCCGGTTGAGCGGCACCGGGCGGGCGGGGCCTCCGGTCACCTGCTGGCCCCCGCCCGGGCAGGCGGTGGTGTCGGCCTCGGCCAACTCCCGGTACGCCGGCGGCGGCTGCCTCTGGGCACCTGTCGGCCCCGCCCCGTGTGGGTGGTGGTGTCGGCTTCCGCCGACTCCCGCCACGTCGCCGTCCACTCCCGTCGGGCCACTCGTCGACCACGCCCGTTGGGCGGGTGTGGTCTTGAGAGGGGTCGGCAGGAGAGCTGGCGTGGGGTGCCCGGTGGTGGGCGGTGGTGTCGGCTTCGGCCAACTCCCGGCACCTCGGCGGCGGCTGCCTCTGACCGCGTGTCGGCCCCCGCCCGGGGGGCTGGTGCGTGGGTGCCGGTGTCGGGTGGTGGGGTTCGGTGAGGGGGTCGGGGACTCGCTAAGGTCTGGGCATGACTTCCGCACCACACAGCGCGTCGCACGCTGCCCGTGATGTCACGCAGGCCGTCATCCTGGCCGGGGGACAGGGTTCGCGGCTGCGGCCCTACACCGACGACCGGCCCAAGCCCATGGTGGAGATCCCGGGGACCGGCACGCCGATCATCGGCCACCAATTGGCGTGGCTCGCGGCCGAGGGCGTGACCGACGTCGTGATCTCGTGCGGGCACCTCGCCGAGGTGCTCCAGGACTGGCTCAAGACGGCCGACCTGCCGCTGGCGGTGTCGACGGTGGTGGAGACCGAGCCGCTCGGGCGCGGTGGCGGGCTGAAGTTCGCGGCCGCCGCGCTGCCGCGGCCCGAGGAGCCGTGGTACGCGACGAACGGCGACATCTGGACCCGGTTCTCGCTCCGCGAGATGGCCGCGTTCCACGAGGAGCGGCACGCGACGGCGACGCTGTCGCTCGCCCGCCCGCGAATCCCGTGGGGTGTCGTCGAGACCGACAAATTCGGCCACGTCCTGGACTTCATCGAGGCGCCGCCGTCGCCGTACCTGATCAACGCCGGCGTGTACGTGTTCTCGGCGGAGTTCACCGCGCTGCTGCCCGACGTCGGCGACCACGAGCGTACGACGTTCCCGCGCCTCGCCCGCGAGCAGCGGCTCGCCGGGTTCCCGATCCCGCAGGGTGCCTACTGGCGGGCCATCGACACGGCGAAGGACCTGTCGGAGGCGGCGAAGGAGTTGCGCACCCAGGCGGAGTGACCGCGGCGCAATTGCCCGGTGATCGCGAAGGGCCCGGTACACCGCGGAGGTCGTATACCGGGCCCTGGCGTCCCCCGGTGCCCGGTCGGATCACGGGTTCGGACCCGCCGGGTCAGATCAACTGGGCGTACAGCGCCGGGTCGACGTTGCCGCCGCTGACGACCGCGACGTGGTCGCGCCCGGGCGGCAGTGCGTCGCGCCGGAACAGGTAGGCCGCCGTCGACACGGCCCCGGACGGTTCGGCGACCAGGCGTGCCGAGCGTCCGAGGAACCGGACCGCCGCGCGGATCTGGTCCTCGGTGACGGTGACGATGTCGTCGACGTACTGCCGCACGTGGGCGAACGGGAGTTCGCCCAGCGACGTGGTGCGCAGTCCGTCGGCGATGGTGCGGTACGTGGCCTCGGAGGTCCAGGTCGTGCGGACTCCGGTGCGCAGCGACTCGGCGGCGTCGGCGGCGAGTTCCGGCTCGACGCCGATGACCTTCGTGTCCGGGCGCAGCAGCTTCACCGCCGTCGCGATGCCCGAGATGAGGCCGCCGCCGCTCACCGGCACCAGCACGGTCGAGGCGTCCGGCAGGTCCTTGGCGATCTCCAGGCCGACGGTGCCCTGGCCCGCGATGATGCGGCGGTCGTCGTACGGCGGGACCGTCGTGTACCCGTGTTCGTCGGCCAGTTCGAAGGCCGCCGTGTCGCGCCGGTCGGGCGGGACGAGGACGATCTCCGCGCCGAGGGCGCGCGTCGCGTCGACCTTGACCGCGGGTGCGGTGTCCGGCATGACGATGACCGCGCGGATGCCGAAGCGCCGGGCGGTGTAGGCGACGGCCTGGGCGTGGTTGCCGCTGGAGTGTGCGACGACGCCGCGGGCGCGCTCCTCGTCGGTGAGCGACGCGATCAGGTTGTGGGCGCCGCGCAGTTTGAAGGCGCCGATCGGTTGGAGGCTCTCGGGTTTGAGCCACAGGGGACGGTCGGCGTCGCCGTGCGGGCACGGGAGCAGCGGCGTGCGTACCACCGCTCCCGTGACCCGCTTGTGGGCTTCGCGCAGTTCGTCGAGGGTGACCAGGTTCGTCATGCGTGCCACCGTAGACGGTCCGCGGACGGCGGCCGGGGTGCCCCGGCCACCCCGGCGGCGGCCTCCGTGCGCGGGTTCAGCGGGATGCCAGGAACGCCTCGACCTGCTCGTGGATGTACGCGGTGTCCTCGTCGTCCATGCGGTGGTTCAGCGGCACGATGAAGGCGTACTCCATGACCCGGTCGGCGTTGGGGTAGCCGTCGGGGTCGGCGCGGTGCGTGATGTCCTTGAAGCCGGGCTGCCGCAGGATGTTGCCGGACCACACCGTGCGCGTGGAGACGCCGCGCGCCTCCAGGAACTGCTGGAGGTCGCCGCGGGTGAACCCGGCCTCGGGGTTGACGATGGCCGGGAAGTTGAGCCACCCGGTCTCCAGCCCGTCCGTCTGGCGCGGTGCCACGAACGCCTCGGGGTGCTTGGCGAAGAACGCGTGGTGGGCGGCGAAGTGCCGCTGCCGGGTGGCCAGGAAGCGCGGCAGCTTGGCGAGTTGGGCGAGGCCGAACGCGGCGCCGAGTTCGCTGGGTTCGAAGTTCCAGCCGATCTCGTCGAAGATGAAGAGGTTGTCGTAGAGCACGCCGTCGATCTCCTCGAAGAAGTCGCGGTTGCCCTTCTTCGAGCCGAACAACTGGAGTTCGGAGCGGCGGCCCCAGCGGCGCAGCATGAGCCCGCGGTCGCGTAGGGCCTCGTCGTCGACGAGGACCATGCCGCCGTTGCCGGCGCAGGTGATGATGTGGCTCATCGCGAAGCTGGTGACGGAGATGTCGGCGCGGGTGCCGGTGGGGGTGCCGCGCAGGGTGGCGCCGAGGGCGTCGCACGAGTCCTCGACGACGGCGAGGCCGTGCCGGTCGGCGATGTCGCGGATGCGGTCCCAGTCGGGGGCGTTGCCGGCGAGGTTGGGGGTGAGGATCGCCTTCGTGCGCGGGCCGACGAGGCCTTCGATGCGGTCGACGTCGATCTGGAACGAGTCGGGGTCGACGTCCGCGAGCACCGGTACGAGGCCGGCCTTCACCATCGGTGCGATGTCGGTGGAGAAGGTGAGCGTGGAGGTGATGATGTCGTCGCCGGGCTCCAGCCGCAGCAGTTCGATGGCCAGGTAGAGCGCGGACGAGCCGGAGTTGCACATGAGGCCGTGACTCTTGCCGAAGAGTGTGGCCACCTCGCGCTCCATCGCGGCCACGTTGCGGCCGATGGTCATGGCGCTGGGCGGGCCGTTGAGGATCGCGAGCATGGCGTCGATCTCGGCCTGGTCGTGGACGCTTCCGGCGTACGGGATCTTGCGCATGCTGCCGTCCCAGGGGGTGTCGGTGGCGGGTGATGGTCGGGAATGCGTGGGGGAATGCTTGGGTGATCGCTGGCAAGCTCAGCAGAATCTGACAGCCCATCAGCGATCGCTTTTATAGCTATCATGGCTATGATGGGGCGGCAAGGTCGGGTGGCCGGCGCCCGGCGGTACGGATGTTCGAGAGCAGAGAGAGCGGGGAAATCCGGTGCGTTACACCACAGTGGGCACGTCTGGCCTGAAGGTCTCCGAGGTCGGGCTCGGCTGCAACAACTTCGGCATGCGCATCGACGAGCCCGCCGCGCACAAGGTGGTCGGCGCGGCGCTCGACGCGGGCGTGACCTTCTTCGACACGGCGGACATGTACGGCGGCGGACGCTCCGAGGAGATGCTCGGCCGCGCCCTCGGCGCCCGCCGCGACGACGTCGTCGTCGCCACCAAGTTCGGTGCGCCCGCCAAGGGCCCGTACGGCGGCGGGGCGTCCCGGCGGCACGTGATGCGCGCCTGCGAGGCGAGCCTGCGCCGCCTGGGCACCGACCACATCGACCTGTACTACCTGCACTTCCCGGACGCGGACACGCCGATGGACGAGACGCTGTCCGCCCTCGACGACCTGGTGCGGCAGGGCAAGGTCCGCTACGTCGCCAACTCCAACCTGACGGGGTGGCAGCTGGTCGACGCCGACCACATCGCGCGCAACGCGGGTGGCGCCCGGTTCATCGCGACGCAGCTCGAATGGAGCCTGGTAAACCGCGACGTCGAGCGCGACACCGTGCCGGCCGCGCGGCACCTGGGTCTCGGCGTGATCCCGTACTTCCCGCTCGCGTCGGGGCTGCTCAGCGGCAAGTACCGGCGCGGCGAGGACTTCCCCGAGGGCTCGCGGCTGGCCGCCGGCCCGTGGTTCGCGAGCGTCGCGACGGACGAGAACTTCGCGATCGTCGAGCGCGTCACCGAGTACGCGGAAGAGCGCGGCCGGACCCTGCTGCAACTGGCCCTGTCGTGGCTCGCGGCGCAGCCCGAGGTGCCGTCGGTGCTCGTCGGCGCGACCAGCCCCGAGCAGGTGGTCGCGAACGCGGAGGCCTTCGTGGAGCTGACCGCCGAGGACGTCGCGGGGATCGCCCGCCTGGCGGTGAAGGGACCGGTCGAGGAGGGGTGACCGGCGGCCTGCCGGTGCGCGCCCGGCCGCCCGCGGGCGCCGACGCGGTACGCCGCCACAGCGTCGCGGACGAGGTCGCCGGGCGCCTGCGCGCCCGGATCCTCGACGGCGTGCTGCCGGACGGCGGCACGCTGCCCAAACAGGACGACCTGGCGGTCGAGTTCGGGGTCGGCCGCACGACCGTGCGGCAGGCGTTCCGCATCCTGGAGACCGAGGGCCTGATCACGGTGCGGCGCGGCAACGCCGGCGGGGCGGTGGTCCACGTACCGCAACCCGCGGACGCGGCCCACATGTTCGGGATGGTGATGCACGCGCGGCAGGTGGAGCTCGCGGATCTCGCGGGTGCGCTGCGGCAGTTGGAGCCGGTGTGCGCGGCGTTGTGCGCGGCGCGCGGGGACCGGGCGACGGAGGTCGTGCCGCATCTGCGGGACGTGCACGCGCGGATGGCGGCGGCGCTCGACGACGGGCTGGCGTACCTGCGCGAGAACCGGGCGTTCCACGAGGCGCTGGTGGCGCGGTGCGGGAACGCGACGATGCAGATCCTGCTGGGCGCGGTCGAGGTGTTGTGGGCGCGGCAGGAGCAGGCGTGGGCCGGGGCCGCGCTCGCCGACACGGGCCGTGCGGCGCGCGAGACGGGGGTGCGCGTGCACGGCAGGCTGATCGACCTCATCGCGTCCGGTGACGAGGCCGAGGTCTACCGGATGGCGTCGCGGCACATCGCGGGCGCGCAGGAGTACCCGCTGCGCGACCACGGTGCGCGGCCGGTACGGGTCTGAACCCGGTCGGCGGCGCGGCTCGGTCGGCGGTGGGGTGGTCGGTCAGAACGGGTCGATCATGACGGGTCGGTCATGACGGGGAGTCAGAAAGGGCTCGGCAGCCGGGGGATCGGTACCGAGATGACGGTCGGGGCCTCGGCGTCGAGCGCGTCGCGCAGGGCGGGGCCGAGGTCGTCGGGCGACGCCAGCGCGACGCCGTTCGCGCCGAACGACCGGGCCAGCGCCGCCCAGTCGGGGTTGCGCAGCTTCGTGCCGATCTCCCGCCCGCCGAAGCGCTCGCGCTGGTCGCGGTTGGAGTTGCCGTACGCGCCGTCGTCGAAGACCACGTTGACGGTGTTGATGCCGTACTGGACGGCGGTGGCCAACTCGCTCGCCGCGAACAGGAATCCGCCGTCTCCGCTGAGCGTCACCACGGGTACGTCCGGCCGGGCGGCCTTGGCGCCCAGCCCGGTCGGGAAGGCGAAGCCGAGCGTCCCCATGTACGACGTCGCGAGGTAGCCGCGCCGCGCGTGCACCGGGTAGCGCATGTGGCACATGTAGCCGACCGTGGTCGTGCAGGGCACGAGCACGGAATCGTCCGGCAGCGCGGCGCGTACGGCGTCGACGATGGCGGACTGCGGGCCCAAGGCGGCGAGTTGCTCGCGAACCTGCTCCCTCATGCGGGTCGTCTCGGCGGTACGCGGGGGCCGCGGGTCGGAGGTGCGCCGCAGTTCCGCGAGCAGGGCCTCGGCGCCGGGCAGCGCGTCCGCGGCGATCGCGACGGACGCGGTGTGGTGGCGGTCGAACTCGGTGGGGTCGGCGTCGAGGTGGACGAGCGGGACGTGCGGCGCGACGCCGCTGCCGGAGAAGCGGGTGCCGACCGCGAGCACCGCGTCGGCGTCGTCGAGGACCGGCCGCAGCCGCGGGTTGTACCACATGGTTCCGACGCTCAGCGGGTGCCTGTCGTCGACCGCGCCCTTGCCCTCGCGGGTGGTCACCACGGGGGCCTGGAGGTGCTCGGCGATCGCGGTGAGCGCGTCGTGGGCGCCCGCGGTGACCGCGCCGCCGCCCGCCCACAGCAGCGGGCGTTCGGCGCGCAGGAGCAGCGCGGCGGCGTCGCGTACCGCGTCGGGGTCCGGTTGGGCGCGGCGTGTCTCGGCCGCCTCGGTCAGCTTGACGTCGGCCTTCTCGGCCAGGGCCTCGGGCGGGACGTCCAGGACGGCCGGGCGCGGGCGTCCGGTGCGCATGGCCGCGAAGGCGCGGTGCACGGCGCCCGGGACCTCCGCGGCGTGCCGGATCCCGGCGGTGTGGCCCGCGACCGGGGCGACGACGTCGAGTTGGCGGTGGATCTCGTGCAGGGCGCCCGAGCCGCGGTCGATGGCGTCGCGCGGTATCTGGCCGGCGAGGAGCAGGACCGGGGAGGACGCGGCGTACGCGGTGGCCAGGCCGGCTCCCGCGTTGTAGAGGCCGACGCCGGGCACGACGAGCGCGCAGCCCTCCTGCCCGGTGGCCCGGGCGTATCCGTCGGCCATGTAGGTGGTGGCCTGCTCGTGGCGGGTGGTGACGAAGGTGATGCCGGGTTCGTCGTAGAGCGCGTCGAGCAGGTGCATGATCTGGTCGCCGGGCAGGCCGAAGAGGTGGGTGACGCCCTCGCGGCGGAGCTGCGCGACGAGGGCCTGGGCGCCGGTCATGAGGGTCATGCGCGGCCTCCGACGGGTGTGGTGGCTGGGTGCGGCACGGGGTGGGTACTGCGTGGGCAGGAGCGTGGCCGCGCGAGCCTATCATCCTCATCTCATAATCATTATGATGATGGACATGAGTCGGATCCGGACCGCCGGGCACCAGCGCCTCGCCGACGTCCATCTCGCCTGGCCTGACCCGCAGTCGGATCATCGGAGAGGGAGCCGCTTGTGACCGCCTCGCCCATTCCCCGCCTGGTCGACCTGGACGCCCACGTCGTCGAACCGCCCGACCTGTGGTCGAGCCGACTCCCCGCCCGCTACCGCGACCGAGGGCCGCGCATCGAGCATCTGCCGGGCGGCGTACCGGTGTTGACCGGGGGGACTTATCGCGAGGCGCCAGGGGCCGACGGGCCCGACGTGGCGTGGTGGCACTACGAGGACCACTACTACTCGGTGAAGCGCCTCATCGCGGCGGCCGGGTACCCCGCCGACGAGATCACGATGAGCGGCATTACCTACGACGAGATGCGCCCCGGCTGCTGGCGTACGGCCGACCGGCTCGCCGACATGGACCTCAACCACGTCCAGGCGCAGATGTGCTTCCCCAACTATCCCCGCTTCTGCGGCCAGTTGTTCCTCGGCGGCAAGGACCGGGAGCTGGCCCTGCTGTGCGTCCGGGCGTACAACGACTGGATGGTCGAGGAGTGGTGCGGCACTTCGGGCGGCCGACTGATCCCGTTGTGCCTGGTACCGCTGTGGGACGCCGAACTCGCCGCCGCCGAGGTGCGCCGCAACGCCGCGCGGGGCGTGCGCGCCGTCGCGTTCAGCGAGTTGCCGACGTACCTGGGCCTGCCCAGCATCTATTCGGGCTACTGGGAGCCGTTGTTCGAGGCGTGCGAGGAGACCGGCACGGTCCTGTCGATGCACATCGGCTCCGGCACGAAGACCCCGCAGGCGTCGCCGGACGGCCCGGACGCGGTGGCGTCGACCATCATCTTCGGCAACTCCGTGGCGTCCATGGCCGACTGGATGTTCTCCGGGGTCCTGCACCGCCGACCGCGGCTCAAACTGCTGTTCGCCGAGGCGCAGATCGGCTGGATCCCCTACCTCCTGGAACGCATCGACGACGTGTGGTCGACGCACCGGGGCTGGTCCGGCAGCCAGAGCCTGTGCCCCGAAGTGCCGTCGACGTACTACCACCGGCAGATGTTCTCGTGCTTCTTCAAGGACTCCGTCGGCGTCGAACTCCTGCACCTCGTGGGCGAGGACAACGTCGCCTTCGAGACGGACTACCCGCACCAGGACGGCACCTGGCCGCACTCGCGCAAGGCCGCCGAGGAGCAGTTCGGGCACCTCGCCCCCGAACTCGTCCACAAGCTCGCGCGCGGCAACGCCATCCGCCTGCTGGACCTCGACCTGCCGGAGGACGAGTGATCCCTGCGACACCGGCGCCCGCGCACCGTCCGCTCGACCTCGGACTGGCGCCGGACGCCGAGGAGTTCCGGGCCGAGGTGTGCGCGTGGCTGACCCGGGCCATGGCCCTCGGCCGGCTCGCCGCGCACCGCGACCCGTCCGATCGGACCGGCTTGACGGAGGAGTTCGAGCGGGCCCTGCTGCGGGAGGCCGGCGAGCGCGGGTGGCTCGGGATCTCCCTGCCGTCGGCAGCGGGCGGTGGCGGACGGCCGGCGTCGTGGGCGGCGGCGTTCGCGTACGAGGCGGCCTGGCACCACGCGCCGCTGGTGGACACGGGCGTGGTGCTCGCGTCGGCCCCGGTGGCCGCGTACGGGAGTGCCGGGCAGCGCGGGCGGCTGCTCCCGGCGATGCTGGACGGGCGCGAGACCTGGAGCTGCGCGTACACCGAACACGCCTCGGGCAACGACCTGTTCGCCGGACTGCGGGCCCGGGGCCGGCAGGACGGCGACGGAACGTGGCGGATCACCGGGACCAAGGCCCTGGTCACGGGGGCGGCCAAGGCGGACCGCTGTCTGACGGTGGCTCAGACGCCGGGCGGGACCGCGATGTTCGTGGTTGCGCTGCGGAGAGCGGTGACGGGGCCCGCCGCATCGGCGGGCGGCGGGGCGGTGGCCCCCGAGGGTGTGGAGATCCGGCGGATCCCGACCATCGCCGGGTACACGCTCGACGAGATCGTGTTCGACGGGGCGGAAGCCGAACTGCTGGGCGAGGTGGGCGCGGGGCGGCGCCAGGTGGCACGGGCGGTGCGCGCGGAGCACGGAGGGTTGTTCCAACTGGGCTGGGCGCATCGGCTGGTGTCGGACCTGACGGCGTGTCTGGCGGGTTGCGGGGGCGGGGAGTTCGACACGTGCGGCGACGGTGACCGTGACGGTGGCGGTTCGGGCGGCATCGAGGACGGAGTGTGCGGCTGGGGTGCAGCGGAGCGTACGGGCGGTCTCGCGGCCGGGGTGGATCCGGTGCTCGGTGAGCGGCTTGGGGGCATCTGGGTCCGCCTGCTGGCCGGGTGCGGCACGGCACTCGCACCGGTCGTCGCGATCGAGTCCGGGCGGCCCGACCCGGTCGCCGCGATGCTCGCCAAGATCCGGCTGACCGAACTCGTCAGGGACACGGCCCGCGAGGCGGCCTCGGCCGTGCGGTACGCCGCGTACGGGCCCCTGAGCCGGGCACGTAGCGAACTGGAGCCTTGGGAGGAGCGGTTCGCGGCCGAGGCCGTCATGCGCATGGACGGCCCGATCAGCGTCGGCGCGAACGACCTGCACCGCGAGGCAGTGGCGTCCTTCGTCCTCGGCGAACGGCAGTTTGCCGGCGGTCCGGCGCGCGCCGCCGCCGCCGAGGAGGAGGAGGCGGCCGGGCCGCTGTCGGCCGCGCGGCGGGCCTTGAAGACGGCCGTCGAACGGGTCAATTCGCGTACGGCGTACGGGACGACGGTGTCCCGGCTGCCGGTCGTGCGGCGTCGCCTCGCCGACATGTACGGCGAACTCGACGCCGCACGGCGACTCGCGGAGCAAGCGGATGCCCCCGGTGCGGCGGAGGAGGTCGTCCTCGCGGCAGCCGAGTATGTCGGGCGCACGTGCCGCGGTGTGGTGGAGGAGGCCGTCGAACTCTGCGGCGGGCACGGGTACCTTGCGGAAGCTGGACTCGGTGGGCCGCTGAGTGCGGCGTACGCGGCGGAGCGCCGGGCCGGGGCGGGGCCGTCGCCGCGCGTGCGGATCGCCGTACGGATGCTGGCGGCGGCATCGGACGCGTAGGGAGCACGGGGAGACAGGGAGCGGCGCACAACGGCGGAGTCCTCGTCTTCCGAGGGGCAGTTGGGCGCCGCGTCCGCGGGCCTTCCACCCGCGAGTCCGGAGCCGGTCCCCCTCGTCTACGCGGCCCCGTATCCCGCTCCGCCGCCGGCGGTCGTGGCGAACCGGACCTACGTCTCCGAGCAACTGATGGCCGGCGCCGATCCCGCGGCCCTCGGCCTCCGCCCCCCGGCCCAGGCCACGCCCCAGCAGCCCGCGCCCGGCCCCGCGCCCGAGACCCCGCCCGCCGCCGGGGTGGAGAGCAGCCGCGGTCCGGCCCGCGAGGTCGAACCCGGCCCCTCCGGCTACTGACCGCGGGTCCGGCCGCGTCGACGCCGACCGCGGTGGCGGTCACCGCCCGAGGACCTCCGTGAGGCTGGTGAGGCTGTCCCGCTCGCGCCCGGACTCGACGCCGCGCCGGAAGAGGTCGAGGACCGCGGCGGGCACGGACGGGTCGACTCCGGAGTCCTCGGCCGTCCGGACCACGTGGGTCAGGCTGGCCACGGCCATGCCGAGGTTGTCGACGTCGCCGCCGTGCTGCCCCGCGTCGATGCGCGGGGCGTAGAACTCCAGGAAGTACTTGAAGTCCATGGTCTTCACCGCGTGTTCGAGGAACTTCTCGGCGGAGATGCCGTTGGCCAGGGCCACTGCCTGGCCGTGCAGGTAGCCCACCAGCCCGGTCCAGAACATGTCGATCCCGATCTGGTAGTACAGCGCCGCGAGCCCGGGGTCCTCGCCGAGGTACTCGACCGACGTCAGCACCTCCAGCGCGGCACGGTGCCGCTCGACCGCGTCGGCGGGTCCGCTGTAGTACGTCGCCGCGTCCGCGCTCCCGATTCCCGGCGGCGGGGTCTGCACGCCCCCGGTGATCTGGACGGCGCCGCGCTCGGCGAGCCAGGACGCGGCCTTCCGGGCCCGGTCCGGCGTGTCCGACGTGAGGTTGGCGACGGTCCGCCCGGCCAGCGCGTGCGGCGCCTGGCCGAGGATCGCGTGCACGGCCTCGTAGTCGGTGAGGCTCAGCACCACCAACTCGTGGGCAAGCAACGCGGCTTCGACGCTCTCGGCGAGGTGTGCGCCGCGCGCCACCAGGGCGTCCGCGCGGGCGGCGGTGCGGTTCCAGAGGGTCACCTCGTACCCGCGGTCGAGGTACGCGGCGGCCATCGCCTGCCCCATGGGGCCAAGGCCGATGACGGTGACGGACGGTCGGGACATGGGAACTCCTCGCGACTAAAATGAACGTTCTATCTAGTGACGGGGTCGACCGTAGCAGAGGATTAGAACGAACGCTCTATCCAGTAAGCTGCGCGGTATGACAGCCAAGCAGGAGGTCGGCACCCGGGAGCGCATCGTCCGCGCGACGTCGCGGCTGATGCAGCGGCAGGGCTACGAGGGGACCGGGCTGAAGGACATCTCCCGGGAGGCCCGGGCCACGCTGGGGTCGGTGTACCACTTCTTCCCCGGCGGGAAGGTCGAGCTGGCCGTCGAGGCGATCGGCCACGGCGACCACGAGTTCGCGGAGCTGCTGCGGAGCGTCCTCGAACGCGAGGACGACCCGGCCGCCGCGATGATCGCCTGCGCCCGCGAACTCGCCACTGGCATGCGCGACTCCGACTGGATGGACGGATGCCCCGTCACCACCGCGGCGCTGGAGAGCGCCCGCCGCCTCCCGGAGGTACGTGCGGCCGCGGAACGCGCCTTCATGAACTGGCACGGCATCGTCCGCGACAAGCTGGTGCGCTCCGGCCTCGCCGACGACGTCGCGAGCGACCTCGCGCACACCGTGATCAGCACGTTCGAAGGTGCCGAGATGTCGGCCCAGATCATGCGCAGCACGACGCCGCTGGACGCCGCCGGAACCCACCTGGCGCGGCTGGTCGCCTCCTACCGCCCCGGGTGACGGTCCGGGTTGTCCGGCGTCAGGCGGTGAGCGGCTTGGCGAGGCAGACGCTGAGCGGGCTGGCCTTGTAGAAGCCGAACGCCGGGATGTCCGTGTAGCCGCAGGAGCGGTACAGGGCGATCGCCTCCTGCTGGAGCGAGCCCGTCTCCAGGATCATCCGGCGCTGCCCGGCGTCCCGCGCCCGCTGCTCCAGCTCGGCGAGGACGGCCCGGGCCAGGCCGCGGCCGCGGGCCTCGGGGCGCACGTACATGCGCTTGAGCTCGGCGTCGCCCGCGTCGTGGCCGGGTTCGTCGTAGGAGCCGATCCGCCACCCGCCGCACGCGAGGGCGCGGCCCTCCTCGTACACGACCAGGAAAAGGCCGGTGGGCGGGTCGAAGTCCGCCTCGTCGACCGGCGTCTCGTCCGGGTCCCCGTAGCGGTCGACGTATATCTGCTGCACCTCGTCGCACAGCTTGCGTACGTCGGGGTGCCGGTAGCCGAGTGCGGTGAACTCCATCAGGAGAAAATATCCGGTCGCGTCGGCCGGCGCTGCCGTGGGCGGGGTCGTGGTGGGCGGCGCCGCGGAACGACCCGCGGATCGGCCTGCGGAACGGTCCGCCGCGGACGCATAGTGCGACTCTTGACCTGGTCACGTTTTGGGACTGGACTACTCGGTCGGTCGACACGTGTCGACCGCGTCGACCCGAGCCCCCGTACCCACCCCAGTGAGGACCGCCCGTGCGCACTCCCCGCCACACCCTCGTGCAGTTCAGCGATGTGCACATCGTGCCGGAGGGCGAGTTGCTCATGGGCACCCTCGACACCCTCACGCAGATGGGCCACGCCCTGGACGCGGTCGAGTCCGCCGACCTCGCGCCCGCGGCGCTGCTGTTCACCGGGGACCTCGCCGACACCGGGGACGTCCGCGCCTACCGCCGCCTGCGCGCGCTCGTCGAGCCCGCGGCCGCGCGGATCGGCGCGCCCGCGCTGTTCGGCATGGGCAACCACGACAATCGCGAGGCGTTCCGCGAGGGCCTGCTCGGCACCGAACCCGGCGACGCACCGCACGACTTCGTGCACTGGGCGGGCGACGTACGGGTGATCCTGCTCGACAGCACCACGCCCGGCAGCCACGGCGGCGCCCTCACCGAGGACCAGCTCGCCTGGCTGCGCGCCGAACTCGCCGAGCCCGCCCCGGCCGGCACCGTCCTCGCGCTGCACCACCCGCCGATCCCCACGCCGCTGGCGTTCCTCGAACGCCTCTCGCTCAAGGACCCCGAGCACCTGGCCGCGGCCATCGCGGGCACCGACGTGCGCATCGTGCTGACCGGGCACAACCACCACGCGACCTGCGGCGCGCTCGCGGGCGTACCCGTGTGGGCGGCGCCCGCGGTGGCGTACCGGGCGGATGTGTTCCCGCCGGCGGGCACGTACCAGGGCGTCACCGGGGTCGGCTACACGCGCGTCGACCTGTACGAGGACTGCGCCACCGCGACGTTCGTGCCCGTCGGACCCGTCGAGGCCGTGTACCACTACGAGCGCGCCAAGGTGGACCGCTACCTCGCGGCGCACGAGGGCTGACCACCGCGCCCGGGGCATTGGGTATGCGGCGGCTGTGTGGCGGTTATTCGGGGCGGTACGACCCGAAGGACCACTGGTTGCCCTCGGGGTCGCGGGCCACGTACCCGCGACCCCCGTACTCCTCGTCGCGAAGCTCGCGCGTGATCTCCGCCCCGGCGGCGACCGCGCGGGCGTAGTGCGCGTCCACCTCGTCGAGGACCAGGTACAGGCAACTGCCGCCCACCGTCATCTCGATCCGGCCGTCGCTCGCGTCGCCCCCGTCGACCTGGCTTCCGAGCATCACGCACCCGTTGCCCCAGGACAGCTGCGCGTGGTGGATCACGTTGCCCTCGCCGGGCACCACCATCGTCGGCTCCAGCCCGAACGCGTCCCGCAGGAACGCGATGGCCGCGGGCGCGTCGTGGTACCGCAGCGCGGGGATCACCTCGGCAATCGGCTTGTCGGACATGGCCGCACTCCCTCTCTCGGAGCCTCGGGAATCCCTCGGAATCCTCGGAATCCCCTGGAACCCCTCCACTCTCGTCCCCGCCGCGTCGCGCGTCTTGGACGAATGGGAACGGCCCCGGGCCGGACGGGCGGGGGACGGTCGGGCGGGGGATGGGCGTCAGCCCTCGACGCCCGCCCCGTCCGGCCGCAGCGCGGCGAGGTACGAGGTCGGCGTGCAGCCCGCAAGGTCGCGGAAGTCCCGGTTCAGGTGCGCCTGGTCGTAGTAGCCGCACACCTCGGCCAGCGTCGCGAGTCCGGGCGGCGCCGGGCGGCCGAGCAGGCCCACGGCGTGCCGGAACCGCAGCAGCCGGGCCGCGGCCTTGGGCGGCAGCCCGACCTCGCGGCGGAAGTGCGCGGTCAGGTGGCGGCGGCTCCACCCCGTCTCGTCGGCCAGTTCGGCGACGCCCATGCGCCCGCGCGACGCCTCCAGCAGCTCCCAGGACCGGACGACCTCGGGCCGGGGGACCGGGCCCTCCACGAGCCTGCGCGTCCACACCGCGTCCAGCAGCGCGAAGCGCTCGTCCCACGTCGCGGCGCAGGCCAGCCGCTCCGGCAGCTCCTGGCCGAAACCCGCGGCGCCGTCCGCCAGTTCCGCGAACGGTACGATGCGGTCGGCGAGCTCGGCCATCGGCAGCCCGAGCAGCGTGTACGCGCCCAGCGGCGTCAGGTCGATCTGGACGCCTGCCTGGATGCCGAAGTGCTCGGTCACCGTCGGCCCGTTGTGCAGGCCCGCCACGAACGACACCGTCTCGCCGGGCGCGTCCACCCCGGGCTGCGTGTGCAGGCGGATGGGGTCGCCGAAGCTGATGATCAGCACGACCCGGCGCTCCGCCACCTGGCGGCGGCGTACCGGGACGGTGGAGTCCTCGATGTAGCCGCAATATTCGCCGATCAGTCCGGCCAGCGCTGGGTGCGGGCCGCGGCGGGCCATTTCCCACGACCCGAGGACCGAGGCGTGCCGCAGCACCCGAACCGGGGCCGAATCGGCGCGGTGGGTGCCGGGAAGTGTCGGGGCCGTGCCCATGTTGCCCAGTGTGGCACCGTTGTCCGACACGGGCAGGTACCGGACCCACGCGGGACCACAGCAGACGACGCGAGACCACACGAGACCACACGAGACCCAGGGGAGCCGGCATGCGGATCGCGGTATCGGCGGACGAGGTGGCCGGCGTCGCCGAATTCATCGGCGAGGAGCTGAAGCGGCGCGGCCACGAGGTGGAGCTGTTCGGCGCCCTCGTGCCCGGCGACCGCGCGGACTGGGCCTGGTGTTCCGAGGCCGCCGCGCGGGCCGTCGCCGAGGGCCGCGCCGACCAGGCCGTGGTGGCGTGTTGGACCGGCGCGGGCGCGTCCATCGCGGCCAACAAGGTCCCGGGCGTACGCGCCGCGCTGTGCACCGACGCGGTGATGGCCGACGGCGCGCGCAAGTGGGCGGACGCCAACGTCCTCGCACTGAGCCTGCGCCTGACCTCGGCACCGCTGCTCCTGGAGATGCTGGACGCCTGGTTCGCCGGCGCGCCGAGCGACGACCCCGTGGACCGGGAGAACGTCGCCCACGTCGCCGGCATCGGTGGCGGTAGCAGTAGCGGCTGAGCCCGCCGGTCCCCGGACCGCCGCCTCAGCGCCCGCCGTCGGCCCTGCCGTTGCCGGAGACCGCCTCCGGGCGCAGGTCCAGTCGGCGCAGCAGTTGCGCGTTCAGTGCCACGACCACCGTCGACAGGCTCATCAGGATCGCCGCCAGTTCCATCGGCATGTCGATCCCGGCCCACGCCAGCGCGCCCGCCGCGATCGGCACGGTCACCAGGTTGTATCCGGCGGCCCACACCAGGTTCTGCCGCATCTTCGCGTAGACGGCCTTCGACAGCCGGCGGATCGAGACCACCGCGCGCGGGTCGTCCGAGGCCAGCACGATCCCGGCGGACTGCACCGCGACGTCCGTGCCCGCACCGATCGCGATGCCCACGTCCGCGCGGGCCAGCGCCGGGGCGTCGTTGACGCCGTCGCCGACCATCGCGACGCGCCGGCCGCGCCGCTGCAACGCGGCGACCTTCTCGTCCTTGTCGCGCGGCAGGACCTCGGCGTAGAGGTAGTCGACGCCGAGCTGGCCGGCGACCCATTCGGCGACCGGGCGCGCGTCGCCGGTCACCATCGCGGCGCTGACGTGCGCCCGGTGCAGTTCGGCGATGGCCTCGTACGACTCGGGGCGCACCTCGTCCTCGAGCGCCAGCGCGCCCGCGAGGCGTCCGTCGGCGACGACGTAGAGCACGGTCGCCCCGTGCCGCGACCACTCCGCGGCCTGGCCGGCCAGCTGTTCGTCGGGGTTCAGGCGTGCGTCGCGGAGCAGGCCCGGGCCGCCCACCCGCACGTCGCGCCCGGCCACGTCGGCACGGATGCCGATGCCTTCCTCGGTGCGGAAGTCCCGCACCGGACCCGGGAGGTCCCCGCCGCCGTCCTGGGCCGCCCGGACCACCGCCTTGGCGAGCGGGTGGCCGCTGTCGCGCTCGGCAGCGCCCGCCAGGGCCAGCATCTCGCCGGCGTCCCAGCCGTCGGCCGGGGTGTGCCCGGAGACCGCGGGCGCGCCCTTGGTCAGCGTGCCGGTCTTGTCGAACAGCACGGTCTGCACGTCGCGCATGCGTTCGAGGGCGATGCGGTCCTTCACGAGGATGCCCTGCCGCGCCGAGATCTCCGTCGAGATGGCGATGACCAGCGGGATCGCCAGGCCCAGGGCGTGCGGGCAGGCGATGACGAGGACGGTGACCATGCGCTCCACCGCGCCGCCCGTCTCGCCGAGCACGGACCACACCACGACCGTCACCAGCGCGGCGCCGAGAGCGTAGTAGAACAGCAGCGCGGCGGCGCGGTCGGCCAGGGCCTGGGCCCGCGAACGCGACTTCTGCGCCTCGGCGACCATGCGGCGGATGCCCGCGAGCTGGGTGTCCTCGCCGGTCGCGGTGACGGTCACGCGTACCACGTTGTCGATCAGCACGGTCCCGGCCACCACGGTGTCCCCGGCCTTGCGCCGTGCGGGCCGCGACTCTCCGGTGATGAGCGATTCGTCGAACTCCGCCGAGCCTTCGGCGACCTGCCCGTCCGCGGGCACCCGGCCGCCCGCCCGGACCAGCACCGTGTCGCCGGCGGCCAGGTCGGCGATGGGCACGGTACGCGCGGTTCCGTCGGCGCCGATCCGCTCCGCGGTGTCCGGCAGCAGCTCGGCCAGCGCCTCCAGCGCGCCCGACGCGGCGCCCAGCGCGCGCATCTCCAGCCAGTGGCCGAGCAGCATGATATCGACCAGCAGGACCAGCTCCCACCAGAAGTCCAGCTCGTGCGAGGCGATCTCCAGGGTGGCCGCCCACGACGCGACGAAGGCGACCGTGATGGCCATCGCGATCAGCGTCATCATGCCGGGCCTGCGGTCCTTCAGCTCGGTGCGGGCGCCGGTCAGGAACGGCATGCCGCCGTACCCGAACACGACGGTGCCGAGCACCGGCGGGATCCAGGTCGAGAGGGGGAACTCCGGCGGCTCGTAGCCGAACAGGTCGGCGAAGCCCATGCTGAACACCAGGACCGGTACGGACAGCAGCAGGCAGTGCCAGAACAGGCGGCGGAAGACCTCGCCGTGCGCGGCGTGGCCCGCGTGGGCGTCATGGCCCTCGTCCGGAGCGCGGCCGCCCCGGCCGCTGCCGTGCGCGGTGCCGGGCCCGCGGCTGGGGGACTGTCCGTCGGCGTGCTCGGTGTGCGTCATCTCGGCCTCCTCCGCGTGCCCGTCCGTGAACCTATACCCCGTATGGGTACCCAGGCCGGGAGTCGCCTAACGTGCCGTTTTTCGGGCGGACGTCCACGACTCCGGTCCGCACCAGATGCCCGCACACCCGCCGATGTATCCGGAACGCCGGAAATTCCTCCCTTGTCGAAGTCCCCTGTTCGGCTGTCGTCAGGGCTGTCGCACGATCCACTGCGACAATCGAGAGCACGGGACACGGCCACGACGGCGAATTCCATTGCGGCTCAAGGGGGAGCGGTATGGCGGAAGACTGGCCCGCGGACTGGGACGCCCTGATCAAGGGCGACGGCTGCGGCATGTGCGCGCAGGGGCGGCCGGAGCGCACCGAGTACGGCGTGCTCATCCGCGCGGGCGAGCACACCGACGCCTACCTCCAACGCGCGGAGGTGCGCCCGGGTTACAGCCTCGTCGTCTGGCGCGGCAGGCACGTCACCGAGCCGACGGAACTGACCGCGGACGAGGCCTCCTCGTACTGGGCGGACGTCCTCGCCGTCGCTCGCGGCCTGATCGCCTGCTACCGGCCGCTCAAGATGAACTACGAGACGCTCGGCAACAGCCTGCCGCACCTGCACACCCACCTCATCCCGCGCTACCGCGTGGACCCGGCCCCGGGCCGCCCGTTCCCGCTCGGCCCGGGGGAGTCGAAGCTCCCGGACTCCGAGGTCGAACACCAGGCGGCCCGGCTGCGCGCGCACTTCGAGCGCCACCCGAACGGCGCCGGCGGGATTTAGCTGCCGGGGGCGGCGGCACCGTTTCCCGGAAGTTCCAGGTCGGCACGCGGTGTTCGGCGGGCACAATGCGATCGGGGGGTGGTTGTGCGATGTGGGATGCGCGGACGAACGGGCGTCCGCCGTGGCTGCCAGCGAAGGCAACGGGGAACAGCTGTCCGGTGTCCACGGCCGATCGCGACTGGATCGAGTTGTGGTACCAGCGCCTCACCGCGGAGTTCGGCCGCGAGGTCGTACGCCGTCCGGTCGCGCTGCCGACGCCGGACTTCGTCCCGTCCGCGGAGGGCGGCACCGAAGCCCGGACCCGGATCGCGCTGCCGCGGGTATGCGCGGTCATGGACGTGGACCCCGACCGGTTCGAGATCACGTTCTTCACGCCAAAGGAGAGGCGCGCCGGCGGTGGCCGTTCCCGTCACAGGGTCGGCGAATACGCGCGCCACTACCGGGCGAGCAAGCTCGCCCCCGTCGACGGGACCCGGAAGGCGGAGACGATCGGTGTCGCCGTCGACGACACCTGTCCGCCGGTCACCCTCGTCGCGACCCTCGGCCACGAGGTTGCCCACGCGCGACTGCTCGGGGAACGCCGGGGCGGGTTCGACGGACCGGAGCACGAGAACATCACCGACCTCGCGACGGTGTTCTTCGGCATGGGCGTGTTCACCGCCAACACCAACGCCGGCTTCACCCGCGCTTCGCGCGCCGGGGCCTGGGCGGCCGCCCCGCTGGGCGACTTCGACGACAACACCCTCAACGGAGTCCACTACTTCGGTGTCCGCCGCCTGGGCTACCTCGGCGTCGCACAGCTCGGCTACGCCCTGGCCTGCCACTGCTGGCTACGCGGCGAACTCGACCCCCCTTGGGCCCGGTACGTCGCCGCAGAACCACGCGCGGCGCTGCACCAGGGCATCGCCTACCTCCGCCACCGCACCGGACACCACGACTAGGTCGCCCAACCGCCGCCCACCGCCGCCCAACCGCCGCCCAACCGCCGCCCCGTGCCCGCCGAGGACGCGCCCGGGCGGGGGCGGGGGTCGGGGGCCACCGACGCCCGACCCGGGGCGCGGGGCCCGGGAGGGCTGTCGGCCCGTCGGTCGGGTGGTCGAGTGGTCGGTTGCTAGGTTCGCGGGATGACAGTGGCTTTGATCGACTCCGGGCTCGGACTCCTCCCCACGGCCGGCTGGCTGCGTCGCCTGGCCCCGAGTGTCGACCTGCTTCTGCTGCTCGACCCGGACGGCATGCCCTGGGGTTCGAAGTCGGCGCGATTCATCACCGACCGGCTGCTCGCCGCCGGCGAGATCGCGGTCGGGCGCGGAGCGCAGGCCCTCGTCGTCCCGTGCAACACCGCCACGGTGACCGCGATCGACACCCTTCGCGAGACCTTCGAGCCGGCGGTCCCGGTCATCGGCACCGTCCCCGCCATCAAGCCGGCCGCGGCCGCGGGGGTGCCCATCGCCGTCTGGGCGACCGAACGGACCACCGAAAGCACGTACCAGGCGCGCCTGATCGCGGAACATGCCGACGGGGTCCCGGTGTTCCGCGTCGCCTGCCCCGGACTCGCGGAGGCGGTCGACCGCGGCGACAGCGCCGCGACCACCCGTGCCGTCGCCGCCGCGGTCGAGCGGACCCCGCGAGAATGCGGGTCGGTGGTGCTCGGCTGCACGCACTACCCGCTCGTGTCCGAGCAGATCATGCGGTCTCTTCCCGAGGCCACCACCCTGTACGACAGCGCCGAAGCCGTCGCCCGGCAGGCACTCCGCAGGCTCGGCGGCCACCTCGGAGCGTCCGACGCGCCGCCCGGCCGCGTGGACGTGGTCGCCAGCGGCCGCCCCGCCGCCCTGCCGCCGGCCGCGCACTGCTACCCCGTGGGCCGGGCGCTGGCCGCCGAGGCGCCGATGCCGATCGAGTCCCTTTCACCGGGGGTGTCGGTCCGGGCCGCCGCGAGTGCGGCGGCCCTGCCGGAGTGACCGCGCCGGCACCGCCGCCGGAGCGACTGCCGCCGTCGGCTCTCAGTGGTCCGCGTGGTCGTGGGATTCGGCGAGCCGGGACCCACGCAGCATGAACCACGCGGCGACGGCGGCGGCGACGAGAACTGCCGAGCCGACGCCCGCGGCTATGCGCAGGCCGTCGAGGAACGCGTCCTGCGCCGACGCCGCCAGCGCGGTGCCGAGCGGGTCCGGCAGCGTGCCGGCCGCGTCCACGGCTCCGGCAAAGGAGTCGTTCGCCGCGTGCGCCGCCCCGCCGTCGACGCCGGACGGGACCGTGAGGTGCTCGCGGTAGACGCCGGTGATCACCGAGCCGAGCAGCGCGATGCCGAGGGCCGCGCCGAGTTCGTACGCGGTCTCCGAGATCGCCGACGCCGCGCCCGCGTTCTCCTTCGGCGCGCTCGACATGATCAGGTCGGCGGTCACGGTGAACGACAGCCCGGCGCCCAGGCCGACGAACAGGAGCGCGGTCCCGACGAGCGCGTAGTGCGAATCCGCGTCCAGTGCCACCAGCGCGCCCAGTCCCAGGCCCACCGCCGCGAGACCCGCGGAGACCACGAAGCGCGGCGACACGCGGCGGGCGATCAGCCCGGCCACGACGCCGGTGAAGACGGCGCCGACGGTTGCGGGCAGTTCGGCCAGTCCCGCCATCAGCGGGCCGCGGCCCTGTACGAGCTGGAAGTACTGCGACAGGAAGAACACCACGCCGGAGAGGCCGAACACGGTGAGCAGGTCGGCGAGCACCGCACCGGAGAAGTTCCGGTTGCGGAACAGCCGCATGTCCAGCAGCGGGACCGGCAGCACGAACTGACGGCGCGTGAACCACACGAGTGCGGCCGTGCCGAGGACGCCGGCTGCCGCCGCCTCCCAGTGGAGGCCGTACGCGGCCGTCTCCTTGACCGCGTACACGACCGTGATCATGCCGACCAGCGACAGCAGCGCGCTGGGGACGTCCCACGGACCCGGGTTCGGATTGCGGGACTCCGGCAGCACCTTGGCGCCGACGATGATCAGCAGCGCCATGACCGGCAGGTTGATCATGAAGACCGAGCCCCACCAGAAGTGCTCCAGGAGGAGCCCGCCGACCACCGGGCCGACCGCCGCGCCGGCCATCGACATCGCGCCCCAGATGCCGATCGCGAAGCTGCGCTCGCGCGGGTCCGGGAACATGTTGCGGATCAGGGCGAGCGTCGACGGCATCAGCGTCGCGCCCGCGACACCCATCGCCGCGCGGGCGGCGATCAGCGCTTCGGCGGTCGGTGCGTACGCCGCCACCAGCGACAGCAGGCCGAACGCCGCCGAGCCCCACAGCAGCAGCCGCTTGCGGCCCAGCCGGTCGCCGAGGGTGCCCATCGACACCAGCAGACCCGCGATGACGAACGAGTACGCGTCGCCGATCCACAGCAACTGCGAGCCCGAGGGCTGGAGGTCCGCGCTGAGGAACGGCACGGCCAGCCCCAGTACGGTCGCGTCGATCGCGACCAGGAGCACGGCCAGGGTCAGCACGGTCAGGGCGAGCCAGCGGCCCGGGTGCGCGCCGTCGCCCTCGGTGCGGCCGGAGGATGCCGTCTTGCCCGGGGGGCCGGCAGGGGAATGCGTGGTGGTGTCGGCGGGTGAGTGCTTCACAGGAAGTCCCAGGTCAGGGTGGAGCAGGCAAGGGAGAAGAGTCGGGAAGGAAGGGGGAATTCGGGAGAAAGATGGATAAGCGTCACCGACGCCCCGCGGGTCGGTTGGACCGCGCGGGTGCGGTGCCCGCGCCGGGCGGATACGCCGCCGGGCACCGAGGGGGAGCCGGATCGCGGGTCGGGGTCGGGGTCGCGGGAAACGCGAACGAGGACTGGGCCGAAGACGTCGTCCGGTGCTAGCTAGCGCTCCGTGCGCAGCACGCCGCCGAGCAGCAGTTCGACGACCGCCTGCGGCGCCTCGCGCCGGGCGAGCCGCCCGTCGCGCACCGCCCAGCCGGCACCGACCGCCAGCGAGAACGTGGCCTCGGCGATCCACTGCGCCGACAGGTCGACACGGACCGACCCGGCGAGCTGGCCCTGGCGTACGACCGCGGTCACGCGTCTGTCGATGCGCTCCCACGCGGCGTCGATCTCGGGGACGTCCAGCAGCGCGTTCTCGCCGTAGAGGAACCCGAGGAACTCGGCGATCGGCATCAGCTCGTCGACCAGCCGCCGCAACGCGTCCCCCGCGTCGCCCTCCTCGATGCGCGCCGCATCGATTGCGGCCTCCACCTGCTCCAGCGCGCGGGCGCCGAGAGCGAGGGCGAGGGCGTCGCGACCCGGGTAGAGGCGGTGCAGAGTCGCACGGCTGATCCCGGCCGCGCGCGCGATCTCGTCCATGGAGGACGCGGGACGCCGGATCAACTGGGTCGCGGCTTCGCGCAGGACGTGTTCGCGGTCGGTGGACATGATGCGACCATACCTCATATGAGACATGTTTGTCTCAGTCGGATTGTCCGACGTGTGGCCGCGGCCGGCCGGCGCGGGACGTGGCACTTCCGGAGCGCGGTGTGCGGTGGTAGCAAGAACTTGACCGGAGCTAAGAAAACCGGTTTTCTCTGGTCGTGTGCGCGGCTCGCCGCGACACACCCACGGCACAGGCGACGACGGCACGGAGGCCCGATGTCCGACAACCCGACCAGCACCGCACCCGACGCAGGCGCGGGCGCCGCGCGTGATCCGTTCGACCTGACCGGACGCGTGGCGATCGTGACCGGCGGCAGCCGCGGCATCGGCCTGGCCATCGCCAAGGGCTTCGCGGCGCGCGGCGCGAAGGTCGTGGTCGCCAGCCGCAAGGCCGACTCGTGCGACGCGGCGGTCAAGGACATCGAGGCCGCGGGCGGCGAGGCCCTTGCCGTCGCGACGCACATGGGCGAACTCGACGCGCTGCAGAACCTCGTGGACCGCACGGTCGAGCGCTTCGGCGGCATCGACATCGTGGTCAACAACGCCGCGAACCCGCTCACGCTCCCGATCGGGCACTACACCCCCGAGGCGTGGGAGAAGTCGTTCCACGTCAACCTGCGCGGTCCGGTCTTCCTGACCCAGTACGCGCTGCCGCACCTGCGCCGCAGCACCGTCGGCGCGTCCGTCATCAACGTGATCAGCGCCGGCGTCTTCCTGCGCTCCGAGCCGACGTCGCTGTACGCCTCGGCGAAGTCCGGCCTCCTGGCGTTCACCCGCTCCGCGGCCGGCGCCCTCGCCGCCGAGAACATCCGCGTCAACGCGCTGGCCCCGGGCACCGTCGACACCGACATGGTCCGCAACAACACGCCCGAGACCGTCGCGTCGATGGCCAAGTCGTCCCCGATGGGCCGCATGGCCGCGCCGGAGGAGATGGTCGGCCCCGCGCTGCTGCTCGCCTCGGACGCGGGCAGCTACATCACCGGTCAGGTGATCAGCCCCGACGGCGGCCTGACCGTCCACTAAAAACGCGACGCGCGACACCGAGCACCGGGCACCGAACAGCCGAGGTCGGCAAGTCCCGCGATTCCTTGGGGACTTGCCGACCTCGACTGCGAGCGGCGAGTAGTGGTGAGTGGTGAGTACCGGACGGCGGGCCGACCACTAGGCCGCCCGCCGGGCCGATCAGCCGCGGGCCGCCACCGGAGCCGCCTCCTCGACCGCGCTGTCTTCCTGTTCCTGCCTGGCCTCCGGGGCGTCGTCGCTGCCGGCGTCCGGAACCGCTCCCGTCCCGCTCGGCGGAACGTGCCGCAGGGCCACCAGCACCAGGCCGGCCAGCGCCACGATCAGCACCGTCGCCACCACCGACACCGCACCCAGGCCGCTCACGAACGCGTCACGGGCGGGCTCCATCAGGGACTGCGCGACCCCGTCCGGCAGTTCGGCCGCCGCGGCGTGCGCCGCGGCCATCGAGTCCTCCGCGGCGCCGGCCGCGTCGGCCGGCACCGTCCCGGGGATCTTCCCGGACAGCTCGTCCCGGTAGACCGCGGTCCCGATGCTGCCGATCACCGCCACGCCGAACGCGATGCCGAACTCGCCGCCCGTGGAGTGCATCGCGGACGCCGAACCGGCCTTCTCCTGCGGCGCCGACCCCACCACCAGGTCGGTGGCCAGCGCCATCTCCGGGCCGGTGCCGGCGTACAGCAGGACGAACCCGACGATCAGCACCGCGAGTCCGCCCTCGCCGACCTGGGTGAGCAGCGCGTACCCGACGGCGGAGACGAGCAGCGAGACGGCCAGCACGTACGCGGGGCGGAACCGTCGGGTGGCCACCGGCGCCAGCATCGACGTGGCGATCAGGGCGAGCGAGCCCGGCACCAGCCACAGGCCCGACTCCAGCGGCGACAGCTCCTCGACGAGTTGCAGGTACTGCGTGATGAACAGGTACGTGCCGCCCAGCGCCGCACCCACCAGCGTGCTGGTGGCCAGGGCCGCGCTGAAGGAGCGGTCGGCGAACAGGCGTACGTCCAGCAGCGGGTGCTCCAGGCGGCGCTGCCGCAACGCGAACCACACGCCCATCGCCGCGCCGAAGACCAGCGCGCCGGCCGAGACGCCGTCCACGCCGTGTTTGGCGATCTGCTTGATGCCGTAGACGACCGGCAGGATGGCGGCCAGCGAGAGCACGACACTCGTCGGGTCGAGGCGACCGGCGCCGGGGTTGCGGTATTCGGGCAGCACCAGCGGACCGGCCACCAGCAGCACGCCCATGATCGGCACCGCGATCAGGAACACCGAGCCCCACCAGAAGGCCTCCAGCATCAGCCCGCCGATGACCGGGCCGAGCGCGATGCCCACCGAGAACGACGCGGCCCAGACGCCCATCGCGAACGCCCGCTGCCGCGGATCGCGGAACAGCACGCCGATCAGCGACAGCGTGGACGGCAGGACGCTCGCGCCCGCCACGCCCAGCAGGGCACGGGCGGCGATCAGGGTCTCGGCGTTCGGCGCGTACGCCGCGAGCAGCGACGCCGCCCCGAACGCCAGCGCGCCGACCAGCAGGACCTTGCGCCTGCCGATGCGGTCGCCCAGCGTGCCCATGGTCACCATGAAGCCCGCGATCATGAAGCTGTAGATGTCCATGATCCAGAGCATCTGGGTGCTGCTCGGATCCAGATCCGCACTCAGTTGTGGTGCGGCGAGATAGAGCAGCGTGACGTCGAACGACAGCAGCAGCGTCGCGAGGGCCAGCACGGACAGGCCCAGCCACGCGCGGCGGTCGGCCGGTGCGGGGCCTTCGATACCTGCGGAGGCGGTGACATGCATGACGGACTCCTGGAAGCGGGGACGGGAGGACCGGGGCGGTCGCGGTCGCGGTTGCGTCGCGGGGCGGTCACGGGCCGCGGCCGGAGTTCAGGCCGACCGGCCGACCCGTGTTCCGCCGACAACCGCACACTGCCGAGCCGGGCTTCGGATCGGCTTACGGTCGGCTTCGGGTCGTCTGACGGCGCCGGCCGGGCGACCGCCGCGCGCGCATTCCCGCAGGTCACCCCGCGCGCACGAGGCGGTGCCGGTTTGGCCGGTGCATTACGGTGGCGGGATGCGCTTCGGAGTCCTGGGTCCCCTGGAGGTGTGGACCGCCGACGGGAGGCCGGTGCGGGTACCCGAGTTGAAGGTGCGTGTGCTGCTCGCCGCCCTCCTCGCCGAACGCGGCCGTGCGGTCTCCGCGGACGCCCTGGTGGACCACCTGTGGGGCGACGCGCTGCCGGCCAACCCCGCCAACGCGCTCCAGGCCAAGGTCTCCCAACTGCGCCGCGCCCTCGACGAGGCGAACCCCGGAGCCCGCGACCTCGTGGTGTCGCGGCGTCCCGGCTACCTGCTGGCCGCCGACGGGACCCGCCCCGACGGCACCCGCCTCGGCGATCCGGACGCCGCCACGCTCGACGCCGACGCCTTCGCGGCACTCGTCGCCCGCGCCCGCGAGACGGACGACCCCCGTACGCGCGCGGCCCTGCTCACCGACGCCCTCGCGCTCTGGCGCGGCAACGCCCTCGCCGACTTCGGCGACCTGCCCTTCGCCCGCGCCTGGGCCGACCGGCTCGAAGAGGAACGCCTCACCGCGCTGGAGGAACGCGCCGAGGCCCGGCTCGCCCTCGGCGAACACCGCCTGCTGGTCGCGGAACTGGCCGCCCTCGCCGCCCGGCACCCGCTGCGCGAACGCCTGCACGCGGCGCACCTGCGCGCCCTCTACGGCGCCGGACGCCAGAGCGAAGCCCTCGACGGCTTCCGCGAACTCCGCGCCCGCCTCGCCGACGAACTCGGCGTCGACCCCGGACCCGAACTGCTGGCCCTGCACCAGGCGATCCTGGAACAGGACCCCGCACTCGACCCGCCGCAGGCCGTCGACCGGCCGCCCCGCCGACGCACCAACCTGCCCACCTCCCTCACCACGCTCGTCGGCCGCGACCAGGCCGTCGGCGAGGTCGGCGCGCTGCTGGCGGCCGGCCGCCTGGTGACCCTCACCGGACCCGCGGGCGTGGGCAAGACCCGGCTCGCGCTGGCGACCGCCGCCCAGCGGTCGCCCGAGGCGTTCCCCGACGGGGTCTGGCTCGTCGAACTCGCCGGCCGGCTCCCGTCGATGGAGTGCGTCTGCGACGTCTTCGACATCGCCGAGGTGATCGCGGCCGTCCTCGACCTGCGCGACGACATACGCGAGAACCTCAAGGGCGCCATCGGGCGCAGCGGAGTCTCCGTGGTCGACCGCCTGGCCACCGCGTTGCGCGGGCGGAAGCTGCTGCTCGTGCTCGACAACTGCGAGCACGTGATCCAGCCCGCCGCCGAGGTCGTCGCGGCGCTGCTGCACAGCGCGCCCGGGCTGACGGTGCTGGCGACCAGTCAGGAACCGCTCGCAGTACCGGGGGAGGCGCAGTGGCCGGTCCCGCCGCTCAGCCTGCCCGCGCCGCTGCCGCGCGGCCGCGGCGGCGGGGCGGGCGGACTGCCGCGGCCGAGCGACCCGGGCGCCGCAAACGGGTCCGGCGCCTCGACCGGCTCAAGTGCCCCAGGCGCCACGGCCGCGGCGGACGGCCCCGACGGATCGGCCGCCCGCGGCGGCGGCCCGGCGTCCGACACCGACCTGCGGACCATGGCCGAGGCGGGCGCCGTACGCCTGTTCCTCGACCGCGCCGCCGCCGCGGCCCCCGGCTTCGCCCTCGACGCCGGCACCGCGCCGGCCGTCGCCACCATCGTCCGGCGCCTCGACGGCATCCCGCTCGCCCTCGAACTCGCCGCGACCCGGGTACGCGCGCTCGGCGTCCACGAGCTGGCGGCCCGGCTCGACGACCGCTTCCGCGTCCTCGCCACCGGGCAACGCGGCGGCCCCGCCCGCCAGCAGACCCTGCGGGCCGCCATCGACTGGAGCTGGGACCTGCTCGGCGGCCCCGAACGCGCGGTGCTGCGCCGCCTGGCCGTGCACGCCGACGGCTGCACGCTCGACGCCGCGGAGGCGGTCTGCGCGGGCGGCGAGGTGGCGTCCGCCGACGTCGCCGACGTGCTCGCCCGGCTGGTCGACCGGTCGCTCGTCGCCGTCACCTCGCACGGCGCCGCGCGCCCCCGCTACCGCCTCCTCGAATCGGTCGCCGAATACTGCCTCGAACGCCTCCGCGAAGCCGACGAGTTCGCCGCCGCGGCGGCCCGGCACCACCGCTACTTCGCCGACCTCGCGGTCCGCGCCGAGCCCTACCTGCGCGGCCCCGAGCAACGCCGCTGGCTCGAACTCCTCGACGCCGAGAACGCCAACCTGCGCCGCGCCGTCGAACACGCCGCGGCGCACGGCGACGCCGCGGGCGCGCTGCGGCCGGCCGCCGCCGCCACGTGGTCCTGGTACCTCCGAGGCCGTCCGCGCGAGGCGTGCCGCGTCCTCGACATCGCGCTCGCCGCGTCGGGCGACGCGCCCGCGGCGCTGCGTACCCGCGCGGTCGTGCTGCGTGCCGCCGTCGCCATGGCGTCCGACATCGACCCGAGCGGCCTCGGCACCGCACGGGAGGCGCTCGCGGCCCTCGACGGCGCCGCACTCGACGCGGACAGCGCGCGGGACGTCGCGTACGCCGAACTGCTCCTCGCCACCGCCTTCTGGTGGTACGGCGATTCGAGTGACAGCCGCGCGTTCGTGCGGCACGCCCTCGCCGCCCTGCGCGCCCTCGGCGACCAGTGGGGGATCGCGGCGGCGCTGAGCCTGACCGCGTACGAGGCGCAGATCGACGGCGACCTCGCCGCCTGCCGCCGCTACGCCGAGGAGAGCCACCGGTTGTTCACCCGGCTCGGCGACCGATGGGGCGTCCTGCGCGCGGGTGACACCCTCGGCGCGCTCGCCGAGGTGCGGGGCGACTACGCCGAGGCCGCCGGCATCGCGCGCGACGGGCTGCGCATCGCCGAGGAACTGGGCCTGTGGGCCGAGTACTCCGGCAGGCTGGCGCTGCTCGGCCGGTACGCGCTGCTCGGCGGCGACTTCGCCGACGCCGACGCGTTCCACGAGCGCGCGCTGCGCATGGCGTACGACCTGGACGACGAAACGGCGGCGATGTTCGCCGAGTTGGGCCTCGCCCTGGCCGCGCGCCGCCAGGGCCGGTACGCGGACGCCGAGCGCATCCTGCTGCCCTGGCTCGACTGGTCGCGCGCCTACGACGGGCCGCCGGGCGTCGCCATCACCGCGGCCGAACTGGGGTTCATCGCCGAACTGCGGGGTGACGCCGAGACGGCGGCGGCCTACCACCGCGAGGGAGTCGCGGCGGCCCGCCGGGTCGGCGACCCGCGCATGCTCGCGCTCGGCTACGAAGGGCTCGCGGGGGCGAGCGTGCTGGCGGGCGACGCGGCGCGCGGGGCGGCGCTGCTCGGTGCCGCCCACCGGGCCCGTGTCTCGACCGGCCACGCGCTGGCGCCGGCCGAACGCGCCGACGTCGAACGCATCGAGTCGGCCGCCCGCAAGGTGCTCGGCGCGGATGCCTACGAGGCGGCGTTCCAGGCCGCGTTCGAGGGCGGCGTCTGGGCCGAGGACGGTGGCGGCGCGGACGGGCCGTGACCGCCGGCGGCGCTACGCGCCGACGGTGCCGTCGACGCCTTCGCGGAGGAAGTCGGCGTGGCCGTTGTGGCGGGCGTACTCGTGGATCATGTGCAGCATCACGAAACGCAGCGAGACGTCCTCGCCCCATCGTGCCTGATGGCCCGTCACGTCCAGCGACGCGGCGGCGGCTTCGATGCGGCGCGCGTGCTCGACCTCGGTCCGCCACGCGTCGAAAGCCTCTTCGCGCGTCGAGGTGGAGGCGTCGTACGCGACCTGGAAGTCGCCCTCGGCGGACCAGCGCAGCGGGATGTCCTCGCCGTTGACCACCCGCCGGAACCAGGTGCGCTCGACCTCGGCCATGTGCCGGACCAGCGCCAGCAGCGACAGCGTCGACGGCGGCATCGAGCGCTTGCGCAGCTCCTCGGTGCCGAGCCCGTCGCACTTCCACGCGAGCGTCGCGCGGTGGTAGTCGAGGTACGCCCGCAGCGTCTCGCGCTCGCCGCCCAGGAACGGCGGGTCGATGCGCCGCGTGGGTGCGTCGGCGCTCTCCGGCTCGGTGCCGCGCGCCGTTCCGTCCGCCGTTGCGCCCGTGCTTCCGTCGGCAGTGCTCATGGGCCCCGACTCTATGCGGGCTGCGCGCCCGGGATCGGGAAGATCATGCACGTGCTCGTGGCGTGGCCGAGCAGCCGGTCCTGGGAGTCGAGCAGCTCGGCCTCCGCCATCGCGGTGCGACGGCCCTGGCTGCGCACCCGGCCGACCGCGCGGATCCGGCCGGTGTCGAAGCCGATCGGCCGCAGGAAGCGGGTCGACAGGTCGAGCGAGGTGTAGGCGATGCCGGCGGGCAGCGTGGTGTGCACCGCGCAGCCCGCAGCGGAGTCGAGCAGCGTCGCGTACACCCCGCCGTGCACGCTGCCGATCGGGTTGTAGTGCTCTTCGCCCGGCGTCATCGAGAACACCGCGCGTCCGTGCTCGACCTCGTCGAGGGTGAAGCCGAGGGTCGCGGCGATCGGGGGCGGCGGGAAGCGGCCGGCGATCATCGCGTTCAGGAACTCCAGCCCCGCCATCGACGCGGCGCCCCCGGCGGTCACCGCCGGGTCGTCCCATGAATACGTGCGCGACCTGCCCATGCTCAGCTCCTCGGACTCCGCTCATCTGGCTACGAAAAATGAAGCCAGGTGAGTACCCTACCCCCATGGACACCCGTACGGACAACCCGGTGGACCCACCCGCGCCCGCGAAGCGTGCGAAGCATGCGGAGGCGCCCGCGGACCCGGGGTGGCTGGACATCGACCCGGAGAACTGCCCGGTCCGGCGCACGTTGGACGTGGTGGGCGAGAAGTGGTCGCTGCTGATCCTGCGCGACGCGGTCAACGGCGTACGCCGGTTCGACGACTTCCGGCGGCACGTCGGCATGTCCGACGCGGTGCTCGCCGACCGGCTGCGCAAGCTGGTCGCGGGCGGGCTCCTGGAGACCCGGCCCTATCGCGAGCCGGGCGCCCGGTCGCGCCTGGAGTACCGCGTGACGGCCAAGGGCTGGGAGCTGTGGCCGGTGCTGCTCGCGCTCAAGCAGTTCGGCGACCGGCACCACGGCGACCCGGTCGGCCTCATGCTCGACATCCGGCACGCCGACTGCGGTGCGCCGGTCCGCGTGGTCGTGGAATGCGCCGACGGGCACACACACCTGACGAACCGCGACGTCAACGTCCGCCCCGGCCCCGCCGCCCGCCCCTTTGCCGAGCCCGCCCGCTGACCGCGGCACCGGGGGAGGAGCGCGGGGAGCGTGAGGTCTAGCGGGCCGCGTCGCCCAGGTCGCACGCGTCGCCCGAGGCGGGCGCACCGTCCGCGGCCACCGCGTCGTCCAGGGCCGCCAACGCGGCGTGCGCGGCGTCGAGTTCGTCCTCGTTGAAAACGCGTACGCCCGCCCTCCGGAGCGCTGCCGCGGCGACCCCCTCGCCGGTCACGCGCGTGCCGGTGAACGTGCCGTCGTATGCCTCGCGGTTCCCGCACGACGGGCTGCGCGCCTTCAGCACGGCCACCCGGATGCGGTGCCGGGCGGCCAACTCCAGGCAGATCCGCGCGCCTTCCAGGTAGGGCCCGGTGACGTCGGCACCCTCGTGCGTCAGCACCCGCTCCGCGCCGTCGAGCACCCGGGCGCCCTGGCCGCCCGGGATCTCCGCGCGGGGCCGCGGCGTCGGCAGGCCGCCCTGGACCTCGGGGCAGACGGGCACGACACGCCCTTCCGCCTCCCAGGCCGCGAGCAGTTCGAGCCGGTCCTGGACGCCGCCGTCGTAGCGCACCCGATGCCCGAGCAGGCAGCGGCTGACCAGGACCTTGTGCTGCGTGGCCGGCGTCGCGGCATCCATCGGCGGCCTCCTCACCGGTTCTTGCGGCAGCGTACGCGCGGCTCGGTCAGGGTTCGACCACGACCTTGATCGCGCCGGTCGAGCGGTCGGCGGCGACGCGGAACGCCTCGGCGGCGTCCTCCAGCGGGAAGCGGTGCGTGATCACGGACGCGGCGATGTCCGGGCGCGCGGCGAGCATGCGCGCGGCACGGTCGACGTCGCGGACGCCGTGCTCGTCGGCGCCGTACGCCATCGACATCACGACGCGCACTTCCTTCAGGAACGAAGGAAGGAACGGCAGCGGCAGATTGCCCTCGTGCAGTGCCGCGATCGACAGCGTGCCGCCGGGGGCCAGCAGGCCGACCGCGTCGGCGAGGGCCCCGGCGGTTCCGGCGGCATCGATGACGACGTCGTAGCCGCCGGCGCGCGAACCGGCGGAGGCGTCGGCGGGCACGATGGCCGCGCCGAGCCGGCGCCCCGCCTCGACGCGTTCGGCCCGCCGTGCCGACAGCGCGACATCGGCGGCCCCCAGCGCCTGCGCGGCGGCGACCGCGAGCAGGCCGATCGCACCGCCCCCGACCACCGCCACCCGGCTGCCGGGGACGACGCCCGCGAGGCGCGCGGCGCGCCACGCCACGGCGGACGGTTCGACCAGGCAGGCGTCGCGGACCGGGAGGCCGTCGGGGAGCGGGACGAGGGCGGTCGCGGGTACCGCGTACCGCTCGGCCATGCCGCCGTCGATCGTCATGCCCGGTACGCGCAGGTGCACGTCGGCGCAGCGGTTGCGGTGTCCTGCGGCGCACTGGGCGCACGTACCGCAGCCGAAGACCGCCTCGACGGCGTACGCCGCGCCGTCCGCGCCGACGCCCGCGAGTTCGTGCCCGAGCAGCAGCGTGCTCCCCATGGCGAGGTAGCCCAGGTCGGAGCCGCAGATCCCGGCCGCGACGAGTTCGATCTGCCGGTCCGCGCCCGGTACGCCGGGCACTTCGCCGATGTCGACCACCTCGACCGCGGCCGCCCCGTCGCCGTCCGTGCCCCTGCCCCGCACTGCGCGCATGTCCGCCGACCTCCGAGTGTTCGGACTCTCCATCAATGTGGTCGAGATATCGAACCATGCCGAGGTTGCGGGGTCGACGCCCGGATGGCTGCGTCCGGTTGCCGGGGCGGGTGGGGCGTGTGAGGTTGGTGGTGATAACGGTATTTTCGGGGCGAACAGTGGCAAGACGCGAAGGCCCACGAAAATCCACGAAGATCCACGAAGATCTACGAAGCGCTGCGAAGTGAGGTCCAGTGAAGCGCCGACTCTGTGCGGCGGCCCTGTGCGCGGCCGTTCTGGTGTCCGTGTCCGCGTGCTCGGACGACGACGAGTCCCCCGAGGCGAAGGCGTCCAAGTCGGCCAGTGCCGCGGCGACCGCGGCCTGCGGCGACCTCGACCGCCTCAAGCAGGACACCGACGCCCTGACCTCGCTCGACCCCGCGACGACCAGCAAGGACGACGTCAAGAGCGCGGTCGACAAGGTCACGGACGACCTCTCGGCACTGGCCGAATCGTCGGGCAACCTCAACTCCGCGGCCGGTGCGGCGGTCAAGGCGGCGGCCGACTCGGTGAAGTCCGTGCTCCAGTCGGTCGGGGACAGTTCGACCGTCCAGCAGACCGTCGACGCGCTGAAGGTTCCGCTCGAGACCCTGAGCGGCACGCTGACCACCGCGCGCAGCGGACTCAAGTGCCCGTAGCCTTCCCGAGGACGCGGCGGCGGCGCGGCCTTCACTTCGCGACCGCGTGCGCCTAGCATGCACGAACTTTCGACGCCTGGGGACGAATAGTCGTCCCTCGGCTGATCGTTCGCAGGGGAGTGGTGCGTGTGCTGGAACCGGACGACCTGGTGCTGTGCGCCGGGACGGTGCTGGGCAGCGGCTTCCGGGAGCGGGCCGAGGCGGCCTCCGCGGCCGGGTTCGCCGGGATCACGCTGTGGGCGCAGGACTGGCAGCGCGCGCTCGACGAGGGGCTGACCGCCGCCGACATGCGCGCCCTTCTCGACGACAACGGCCTCACCATCGGCGAACTCGACGCGGTCACCGACTGGCTGCCCAAGGCCCCGGTCCAGGGCGCGGACGCGGCGGCCGATGCCGACACAGCCGCGTTCGCCGTCCCCGCCGACGTGTTCTGGGGCATGGCCGAGGCACTCGGCGCACGCTCGCTCAACGTCGTCGAGATCGCCGGGGCGGCGGTCGAGACCGAGCGCGCCGCGGAGGCGTTCGCGGAACTGTGCGACCGGGCGGCCGGGTACGGCCTGCTCGTCCACCTGGAGTTCCTGCCCTGGTCCGGCATCCCGGACATCCGCGCGGCGGCCGAGATCGTCGGCCTCGCCGACCGGCCCAACGGCGGGATCCTGCTCGACACCTGGCACCTGCACCGCTCCGGCGGCACCGCGGCCGACCTCGGTCCGGACCTCGCGCGGCGGGTCAACGGCATCCAGATCAGCGACGCCCCCGCACTGCCCGCGGTCCCGGAAGTCCCCGCGGACGGGGCGCCCGGCACGGGCGGCACGGCGACGGACGGGACCCGGGCCATGGACCTCATGGACGAGACCATGCACCGCCGCCTCCTGCCCGGCCAGGGCGACGCCGACGTGGCCGGCGTGCTCGCGGCACTGCGCGCCGCCGGGGTGGACGCGCCGGTCGGCGTCGAGGTGTTCTCCGACGACCTCGCCCGCCTCGGCACCGCCGCCGCCGCGCAGGCCGCCGCTGCCGCGGCGCGCGCCGTACTGGCCCGTTGAGCCGACGACCCGGCCCGGACCGCAGGCCGCACGACAGGCCGCACGACAAGCCGCACGACAAGGGGCCGAACCTGCCCGCGGTTCGCCTCCGCCGGTGCGTGTACCGGCCACGCAGTGGCACCATGGCCGGATGATTCCGACCGAGCACAGCGACGCACAGGTGGCCGGGTTCTGGCAGGCGCTCGGCCTCCCGGGACTGATCGACGTGCACACGCACTTCATGCCGCAGCGCGTGCTCGCCAAGGTGTGGGCGTACTTCGACCGGGCGGGCCCGCTCACCAGGCGCCCCTGGCCCATCGCGTACCGCATCGAGGAGGACAAGCGCGTCGCCCGGCTGCGCGAGTTCGGGGTGCGCCGCTTCACCGCGCTGCTCTACCCGCACAAGCCCGACATGGCCGCCTGGCTCAACGCCTGGGCGGCGGACTTCGCGGCGCGGACCCCCGACTGCCTGCACACGGCGACGTTCTTCCCGGAGCCGGACGCGGCAGCGTACGTCGAACGCGCGATCGCGGACGGCGCGCGGGTCTTCAAGGCGCACTTGCAGGTCGGCGCGTACGACCCGAACGACCCGCTGCTCGACCCCGTCTGGGGCGTCCTCGCCGACGCCGGCGTCCCGGTCGTCACGCACTGCGGCTCGGGGCCGATGCCCGGCAAGCACACCGGGCCGGAGCCCATCGCGCAACTGCTCGCCCGGCACCCGTCGTTGCCCTTGGTCGTCGCGCACATGGGGCTGCCGGAGTACGGCGCCTTCCTCGACCTCGCGGAGCGGTACGAGGGCGTGCACCTCGACACGACGATGGCCTTCACCGCGTTCACCGAGGCCGACGCGCCGTTCCCGAAGGACCAGTTGCCGCGCCTCCTGGACTTCGGGGACCGGATCGTGCTGGGCAGCGACTTCCCGAACATCCCGTACCCCTACTACGAGGCGCTCGACGCGCTCGCCCGCCTCGACCTGGGCGACGCCTGGCTGCGCGCGGTCTGCCACGACAACGCGGCCCGGATGTTCGCCGTCGAGCCGTGACGCACGCAGCCCGGGCGGGGACGGCCGCGGCGGCCTCAGGTCGGCTCAGGAGCCGCCGGCGGCGTGCGCCTCGTCGTACGCCTTGATCACCCGCTTGGGCGCGGTCATGCGCCAGGCGTCCAGGAGCATCGCGCGCAACTCCTCGACGTCGTCGACCGCCGCGAGGTGCGCGCGGATCCAGTCGTAGTTGTCGTCGTGGCCCGCGCGCATGAAGAACTTGTCGGGCTCCGAGGAGATCAGCTCGCCGCGCTCCTCACGCGGACACCGGAACGCGACCGACGTGTCGTCCTCGCTCAGCGCCGCGAAGATCTTGTCGCGCACCCGGAACGTCGGCGCGTTCCAGGTGAACTTCTCGCTCGTCTCCGGCAGCGCCAGTGCCTCGCGGCGTACGTCGTCCGCGTTGGTCGCCATGCCCGAACCTCCGTCACCCGGTAGCCGACCGCTCCTGCCCGCAACGGTATGCCTCCGCCCCGACACCCGCAGCCGCGCGACGTCCCGGCGCGGCGCGGACCCGCCTGGGCCCTCTCTTTCGGATCCTGCCGGGCCCGCACGCCGGGCCTTGACGGCCCTCCCAAGCCTGGCACGCACGCTCGCGGCGTTGCGGGCGAAGGAGGGCCGCCAGGCCCGGCGTGCGAGTACGACCGAGTACGAGTTGCGGGCCCGCGCCTTGCGATCGCACGCGCCAGGCGACGCGGGCTATCCGACAAGATCCAAAAGAGAGGGCCAACGGCGCAATACGTACGTACGCCACGCAAGCCCCCTCCGTCCCAACGAAGCATTCGCCCAAAGGGCTTGAGCCGCCGCGCCGCCCTCACTTCAATGGGCCGACATGGCAGACACGACGCGCGACAACGGCGGGACGGCGGCCGAGGAACCCTGCGAATTCGGGCTCGCCCGGCGGGAACTGCGGTACGCGCCGGTCGAAGTCCTCGTCGACGCGTTCGATCGCGGGTTCGGCCGCCGCAGCCGACTGGCCGGCGCCGCGGGGGAGCGGCTCGTGCGCGCCCACGAGGCCCGCGCCGCCGACGCCGCGGTGCGGGCCCTCGTCCCGCCGCGCGAGGCCAGTTGGGCCGTCCAGGCCGCGCGCCTGCTCGCGGTGCTGCGCGACGGACGCGCCGTGCCGCTCCTGGTGGCGTGGCTCGACGAGACGACCGGATCGCCGGCGTGGAACGCCGAAGTCATCCGCGCGCTGGGCGCGTTCCGCACGCCCGAGGCCGAGGCGGCCCTCGTCCGCGCCGCCGCGACCTGGACCGCGCAAGCCCACGCCACCTCCCACTACATGCCCAACGCCGGCGAAGCGCTCGCCCGGAGCCTCGCCCGCGTCGGCACGCCCGCGGCCGTCGACGCGCTCCTCGGCCTCACCGCCGCGATGCGCAAGCCGTGGGACGAAACGACGCTGCGCATGGTCGCGCGCGTCGTCGACCGCCGGTTCGTCCCGTTCCTCGTCGAGATGCTGGCCGGACCGCACCGCGCCGCCGCGCTCGCGGGCCTGGAGCGCGTCGCGACCGAACGCGCGATACCGGCGCTCAAGGCGATCCTGCACACCGGTGGCGACCGGCCTGCCTGCTACGCGGCAGGCCGCGCGCTGGTCGTCGCGGGACGGGCGGAAGGGACGTCCGCCCTGCGGTACTACTGGCCTTCCGGCACCGACAACATCGAGTCGCGCCGTGCCGCGGCCTGGGGCCTGGGCAACCTGCCCGCCGACTGGGTCACCCTCGGCACGCTGATCGAACTCCTGCGCGACGACGACCCCGGCGTACGCGCCCGCGCGGCCAAGTCCCTGGGACGCGTCCGCGCCGACGAACTCCCGCCCGGCCACGCCAAGCGCCTGCACGATGCGGCGTCCGCGATCGCCGCCGCGCTGGTCGCCGACCCGTGCCACCGGGTACGCGCCAACGCCGCCACCGCGCTCGGCAGCCTGCCCGCCGACGCCACCACCGCCCGGGCGCTGGTCGCGGCCGCCGACACCGACCCGGTCACCTGTGTCCGGGAGGCCGCCGCGGCCGCCCGGCGGCGGCGCGGTGGCCGGTAGCCGCCCAACTCCTCGCGCCCGTCCTCGCCGGGTTCTTCGCGGGGGTCCTCGCGCGGTTCCTATTAATTGCTTCGATCAAGGACTATGAACCGATCAAGGCGCTCGCTAACCTCCACCGCATGATTCCCACGGTTGTCTGGGGTACCGGCAACGTCGGCCGTGCGTCGATCAGGGCCGTCGACGCGCACCCGGCGCTCACACTCGCCGCCGTCATCGTCCACAATCCCGCCAAGGTCGGCCGCGACGCTGGCGAACTCGCGGGACTCGACCACGAGTTGGGGGTCGCGGCCACCGACGACGTGGACGCCGTCCTCGCTGCCGGTCCCGGAGCCGTGGTGTACGCCGCTTCCGGCGACATCCGCCCCGACGACGCGCTCGAGGACATCTGCCGTGCCATCCGCGCCGGCGCGGTCGTCGTCAGCCCCGCGCTCTACCCGCTGTACGACCAGCGCAACGCACCGCCCGAGTTCCGCGACCCGGTGGTCGCGGCGGTCGCCGAAGGCGGCGGCTCGCTGTTCGTCTCCGGCGTGGACCCGGGCTGGGGCAACGACATCCTGCCGCTGCTGATCAGCGGCCTCGGCACCACCGTCGACGCGATCCGCTGCCAGGAGATATTCGACTACACCACGTACGACCAGGAGGAATCCGTCCGGCAGTTGATCGGCATGGGCATGCCGATGGACTACGGGCCGCCCATGCTGTGGCCCGACATGCCGACCATGGTGTGGGGCGGCCAGATACGCCTGATGGCCCGCGCGCTCGGCGTCGAACTCGACGAGATCCGCGAGACGGTCGACCGCCGCGCGCTCGACGAAACGGTGAACACCCGCCTGATGGGCGAGTTCGAGGCCGGGACGCAGGGCGCCGTGCGCTTCGAGGTGCAGGGCATCATCGGCGGCGAGCCGCGCATCGTCATCGAGCACGTCACCCGCATCCACGCCGGGTGCGCCCCGGACTGGCCCACGCCTCCCGACGGCGGCGACGGCGCGCACCGCGTGATCATCGAGGGCCGGCCGCGCATCGAGGTCACCGTCGAGGCGGTCGACGAGGGCGAGAACCGCTCGGCGGGCGGCAACGCCACCGCGGTCGGGCGGCTGGTCGGCGCCATCGACTGGCTGGTCGAGGCGGAGCCGGGGCTGTACGACGCGCTCGACGTACCCCTGCGCCCGGCGGTCGGCAAGCTGGGCGGGAAGAAGGCCTGACCGGTAGGACCCGAGCCGGAACGCCTGCGGGAAAGCCCGAGCGGACACAGCCTGGGCGGGAACAGCCCGAGCGGCGGCGCGCGGGGGAGTCGTCACTCGACCCCGCGCGCCGGTCCGAACCCGCGGCCGGCCGGGGGTCGGTCGCGGGTTGTCCAGCCGCCCAGCCGTCCGGTCGTTCAGCTGTCCGGTCGTCCTGGCGCGAGGGTCAGACCCAGCCCTCCAGCGAGGCCATGAAGCCCTCCACCGAGTCGCGGTGGATGCAGTGGCCGGTGCCCGGGACGCGGCGTACCTCGAAGCCGCGTTCGGCCAGCGTCGCGGCCGTCGCGTCGGACACCACGCTCGTCTCGGCGAGTTGTACGAGCGTCGGGACGACCGGCGCGTCCGGCACGTAGCCCCCGGGGATCGACTTCATGACGTCCGAGTCGAACAGCGCGAACCCCGCGAGTTCGCACTCGATGTCCTTGTCGGACCACTTGGGGTTCATCTTGCGCACGCTCTCGGCGGTCGCGGTCGCCACCATCGTCGCCATCATCTCGGTGATCTCGGCGGGCATCTCGGCGTCGATGAAGGCGGGGTCGGACAGGACCACGCGCTCGGGGACGAGCCGGTCGGCGGCCAGTTGCAGCGTCAGGCCGCCCAGCGAATGGCCTATCGCGAGGTCCGCGCCCGCGGGCAGCGACTCGACGACGTCGTCCGCGAAGAGGCCGGCGGCGTACTTGCCGCGTGGGCTCCGCCCGTGCCCGCGCAGGTCGCACGAGACGACGCGGTAGCCGCGGGCGACGAGTTCGTCCTCGATCGCGTGCCAGGTGCGGTGGTCGGACATGCCGCCGTGGACGAGCAGCGCGAGTTTGTCGCCGTCGCCGCGCTCGTGGGTGAACAGCCGCAAGGTCGGGCTCCCTTCGGAGGTGGGTCCCCGGGCACGTGTCGGGGCCGGGGGACGGCCTGGCCCGCCGCGAGCCGATGGCGCTGACTCGATTCAGCGGAGGTGCGTCCGCGCATCGTACGCCTTTTCGATGACACGATTAAGCGAACTCCACGGCCAATCCGGTCGCACACGCCGCGACCTGCCAGAATCGCTGTATGACCAAGTCGCCGCGCAAGCGCGTCCCGCGAACCGCCCGCACCTCCTCCGCGGGCGCGCAGCTCGACACCCCCGGGGTCACCGGAGACGCGGGCGACGGCTCCGCGGCAACCGCCGCCGACACCACCGGCTCCACCAACTCCGCCGACACGACCGACGCCGCCGCCGCCGACGCGGCCGACACCACCGTCCCCGCCGGTGCGGACCGCGTCCAGGCCGAGGGCGTCCGCCCGATCATCGGCGCGGTGACCGGCGCCGACGTGGCCCGCGCCGCGGGCGTCTCGCGCGCCACCGTGTCCTACGCCATGAACGACACCGCGGACGCCCGCATCCCCGAGGAGACCCGGCGCCGCGTCCGGGACATCGCGCGCGACCTGGGCTACGAGCCGCGCTCCGACGCGCGGTCGCTGCGCCGCGGCCGCACCGACCTGGTCGTGCTGCCCACGTACAACGTCCCGTTCGGCCGCCTGCTCAACGACTTCGTCGACGGCCTCGCGCGCGAGCTGCACAAGCTCGGCCACACGCTCATCACGTACGGCGACTCCGACTCCCGCCCCGAGGCCGCCGCCCGCGCGTGGGCCGCGCTGCGCCCGGCGGCCGTCGTCGTGATGCCCAGCCGCCTCACCGAGCGGTCGACCGAATACCTCACCGCGCGCGGCATCACCGTGGTCGCCCTCAGCATGGGCGCCGACGTCCTCCCGGGTACGTCGATGATCCTCGACGGCGAGATCGCGCACGCCGGCTACGTCGCCGGGCGGCACCTCGTGGAGTCCGGCCGCCGCGACATCGCGGTGATCATCCCGCGCGAACCCACCGTGCGCGAGGCCGGGCTCGCCTTCCTCGGCCGCGGCCGCCTCGACGGCGTCCGCCGGGCCGCGGAGGAGGCGCCGCACCCGGTCCGCGTCCGCGAGATCGAGATGCACGAGACGCCGGAGGAGGCTGCCGCCGTGGTGGCGTCGTGGGGCTCCGGCGACCGCCCCGACGCGGTCTTCGGCTACAACGACGAGTACGGCGCGCTGCTGCTCGGCGCGCTGCACGACGCGGGCGTACGCGTGCCCGAGGAGATCGCGCTCATCGGCACCGACGACCTGCCGCTGTGCGAAATGGTCCGGCCGAGGCTCAGCTCGGTGGCGTTCTCCTCGACCGTGCCGCTCGCCACCATCGCGCAGCGCATCGCCGACGCGGTGAAGGAGCCGCCGCGCACCACTCCGGCCCACCTGTCGGTGTGGCGGGCGATACTGCGCGACCGCGACTCCTCGTAGGCGGGATCCGTCGTTGCGGGACGCGTCCCGGTAGGACTCGGCTCCGCAGGTCACCGCGATCACGGCCGGGACGCGCGAGGATTGCCCCATGGGCGACGCATTCACCACCCGGGTCCTCGACATCCGCACCGGCACGTCGGAGACCGTGTACGACCTGACCGCCGACATCGCCGCGTTCCTGCGCGACGCGGCGGCAGGCCGCGACGGCCTCCTCAACGTGTTCACCCCGCACGCCACCGCAGGACTCGCGGTCATCGAGACCGGCTCGGGCAGCGACGACGACGCCGGGCCTGGCGGCCCTCCCAAGCTCGCCGCACTCCCCGACCTGCTCCCCGCCGACGACCGGTGGCGGCACCGGCACGGCAGCCCCGGGCACGGCCGCGACCACGTGCTGCCGGCCTTCGTACCGCCGCACGCCACGCTGCCGGTGCTCGGCGGCCGACTGGAACTGGGCACCTGGCAGTCGGTCGTCCTGGTCGACACCAACCGCGACAACCCGAACCGGCAGGTCCGCCTGTCGTTCCTCGGCTGACGCGCGGCCGCGGCCACGGCTGCTGCCCGCCGCCCGCACCGCGCCGCCTACACGGTCGCGCGGAAGGTCTGACGGTACGCGGACGGCGGCACGCCGATCGCCGCGACCATGTGCTGCCGCAGCGATGCCGCCGTGCCGAACCCCGCGCGGTCCGCGACGCGGTCGACGCCGAGATCGGTGGTCTCCAGGAGCCGCCGCGCGTGCTCGACCCGCTGCCGGGTCAGCCACTGACCGGGCGTCAGGCCGACCTCGTCGCGGAAGCGCCGCGTGAACGTGCGCACGCTCATCCCGGCGTGCGCCGCCAACTCGGGCAGCGACAGCGGCCGGTGCAGGTGCTCCAGCGCCCACACCCGGGTCGCCGCCGTGCCGGTCGCGGACGGTTCCGGGACGGGGCGTTCGATGAACTGCGCCTGCCCGCCCTCCCGCCACGGCGGCACGACGCACCTGCGGGCCACCCGGTTCGCCGCCTCGCTGCCGTGGTCGCGGCGCACCAGGTGCATGCACAGGTCGATCCCGGCGGCGACCCCCGCGGCGGTCAGCACGTCGCCGTCGTCGACGAACAGCACGTCGGCGTCGACCCGCACGCCGGGGAACTGCCGCTGGAAGTGCTCGGCCTCGTTCCAGTGCGTGGTGGCCGGGCGTCCGTCCAACAGCCCGGCGGTCGCCAGGACGTACGAGGCGGTGCAGATCGAGATGATCCGGGTGCCCGGCCGCAGCAGCCCGAAGGCCTCCGCCAGCGGCGCCGGCAGCCAGTCGCGCGCGCCGTCCGCGTCCGGGCCGCAGGTGAACGGCGGGATCACCAGGGTGTCGGCGGTCGCGAACACCCCGGCGGAGTGCTCCACCGCCACCGAGAAGTCGGCGCTGGTACGCACCGGCCGTCCGTCGAGGCTGCACGTGACGACCTCGTACAGCGCCTCCCCGTCGGCGCCGACGGCGGTCCCGAAGATCCGCACCGGAATGCTCAGTTCGAACGGGTACACGCCTTCGAGCGCCAGAACCACCACACGATGCATGGCCGGATCCTTTCATGGCTCCCCGATCCGGCCAAAGGCCGGGCGTGCCGCGCCGAACGCCGGGTGCACAGCCGCAACCCTGGTCACGCAATCGACCTGCCGCTACCGTGCCCTCCATGACGCAGCCCGCGGATGTGACTCCCTTTCAGATCGACTTCCCGGAAGCCGACTTGACGGACCTGCGGGAGCGCCTGGCGCGTACCCGCTGGCCCGACGCCGAGCCGGTCGGCGACTGGTCGCAGGGCATACCGCTGGACTACACGCGCGAGCTCGCGCGGTACTGGGCCGAGGATTACGACTGGCGAAAGGCGGAGGCGCGGCTGTCCGCGTACCCGCACTTCCGCACCGGGATCGACGGACTCGGGATCCACTTCCTGCACGCGCGCTCGCCGCACCCCGACGCGCTGCCGCTGCTCCTGACGCACGGCTGGCCGGGCTCGGTCGTGGAGTTCCTCGACGTGATCGAGCCGCTGACCGACCCGACCGCGCACGGCGGCGACGCGGCCGACGCGTTCCACGTCGTCTGCCCGTCCCTGCCCGGCTACGGGTTCAGCGACAAGCCGACCGCGGCCGGCTGGAACATCGAGCGCATCGGCGAGGCGTGGGCGGTGCTCATGGACCGCCTCGGCTACGCGCGGTACGGCGCGCAAGGCGGCGACTGGGGCTCGATGGTCACCGTCGCCACCGCACGCGCGGGCGGCGACCACGTCGCGGGAATCCACCTCAACATGCCCGTGGCGGCACCCGACCCAGACACGTTCGCGGAGCTCACCCCGGCCGAGCAGGAGACGCTTCAGCACCTGGCCCACCACCGCGAGTGGGGGACCGGCTACTCGAAGATCCAGTCCACCCGCCCGCAGACCCTCGGGTACGGCCTCGCAGACTCGCCCGCCGGGCAACTGGCCTGGATCGTCGAGAAGTTCCAGGCGTGGACCGACTGCGACGGGCACCCCGAGAACGCGCTGACACGGGATCAGATGCTCGACAACGTCACCCTGTACTGGCTCACCGGCACCGCCGCGTCCTCGGCGCGCCTGTACTGGGAGAGCTTCCGGCAGCCCGACCTGGCGGAGGTCACGGCGCCGACCGGCTGCTCGATATTCCCGCACGAGATCATCCGGGCGTCCCGCCGCTGGGCCGAGAAGCGCTTCACCGACCTGCGCTACTGGAACGAGCTGGACCGCGGCGGCCACTTCGCGGCGTTCGAGCAGCCCGCCCTGTTCGTCGAGGAAGTACGCCGCTTCTTCCGCCTCGTGCGCTGAAGCCGTCGCGCTCTCGGGCACCGATGCCGTCGCGCCGCCGTACCGAAGAGGAGCCCCGTATGGCCGCCATCCAGACCCTGCACGCCGTCCGCACGCCGGTCGGGACCGTCGTCGCCGCGCTCGAACGCGACGGGGCCGTCATCGTCGAGGACTTCCTCGCCCCGGAGGTGCTGGCCCGGTTCAACGCCGAGCTGGACCCGCTCCTGGAGGCCGCCCGGCCGGGCAACGACGGGCAGTTCGTCAACCCGCTCATCGCGGCCTTCTACGGCGAGCACGTACGCCATGTCACCGGACTCGCCGGGAAGTCCGCGACGTTCGTCGACGAGGTGGTGGTCCACCCCCTCTACGACGCGGTCGCCAGGGCGTTCCTCTCGCCGGCCTGCGACCAGCACATCCTGAACCTCGGCCAGGTCATGGACCGCGGACCGGGCGCGGAACGCCAGTTGCTGCACCGCGACCAGCAGGTGTGGCACCACGTACCGCGCAGCGTCGGCGAGATCCAGATCGCGTCGGTCGTCGCCCTCGTCGACTTCACCGAGGCCAACGGCGCCACCGTCGTGGTGCCCGGCAGCAACACCTGGGAGTGGGGCCGCAAGGCCACCGACGACGAACTGGCCGTCGCCGAGATGCGCGCCGGGTCCGCGGTCATCTACCTGGGCTCCACGATCCACGCCGGGGGCGGCAACACCACCGAGGACGCCTGGCGCCGGGGCATCCACGTCAGCTTCTGCGCGGGCTGGCTCCGCACCGAGGAGAACCAGTACCTCGTCGCCGGCCCCGACCGCGCCCGCCACCTCGGGGCGGACGCCCGCCGACTGCTCGGCTACTCGGCCCACGACGGCATCATGACCGGCGGGGGCTACCTCGGCGCCGTGGAACTCGTCAGCCCCGAACACCTGTTGGACGCGGGAGCGCTCTGATCGGAAACGTGGGTCCCGGCCCGAATCTCGGCCTGGACCGCGGCCCCGACGCCGTGCCCCTGGTCAGGCCGCGGCCGGCTTGGACGAGTCGGTCGCGAGCTTGACCGCGATGGCGCCGAGGACGGTGCCCATGGCGTACCGCTGGATCCGCAGCCATCCCGGGCGCCGGGCCAGGAACACCGCGATGCCGCCGGCCGCCAGCACGAGGGTGCCGTTGACCGCGACGCTCACCGCGATCTGCACGCCGCCGAGCAGGAAGCTCTGCGCCAGGACATGACCCGCCTCGGGGTGCAGGAACTGCGGGATCAGCGTCAGGTAGAGCACCGCCGCCTTCGGGTTCAGCAGGTTCGTCAGCACGCCCATCGTGAAGAGCCGGCGGTCCGAGTCGCGCGGCAGCTCGCCCGGCGCGAAGACCGAGATCCCGCCGGGCTTGAGGGCCTGGTACGCGAGCCACAGCAGGTACGCGGCCCCCGCGACCTTGAGGCCCACGTACAGCTGCGGCACCGCCACGAACAGCACCGACAGCCCGAGGCTGGTGGCCGTCAGGTACACGATGAACCCGACCGCGACCCCGGCGACGGACAGCGCCCCGGCCCGGCGGCCCTGCGTGATGCTGCGCGACACCGTGTACATCATGTTCGGCCCGGGGGTCAGCGCCATGCCCAGCGACATCACGGTGACCCCGAGCACCGCTGCGGCGTCCACTCCGATTCCCAACATGATCGGCAGCGTAGGCCGACTCGCCTTCTCGGTGCAATATCTATATTGTTCTCGGTGCAATCTAGGGAACTGGACGAAGGGTCGGTGCAATGTCCGCAGCGGGTAGCGACTACCGCGCCGTCGCCGACGCCGTCGAGGCGGACATCGCCGCCGGGCGGCTGCGCCCCGGCGACCGCCTGCCCCCGCAGCGCGACTTCGCCCGCGCGCACGGCGTCGCCAACTCCACGGCGGCCCGTGTCTACGCCGAACTCACCCGCCGGGGACTGGTGGTGGGCGAGGTCGGGCGCGGTACGTTCGTCCGGGCCGCGCGGGACCGCGCCTTCGCCCTCGCCGAGCCGACCGCCGCACCCGTCGACCTCGAACTCAGCGTGCCGACCGTGCCCGAGCAGTTCCCCGCGCTCGCGGACGGCCTCGCGCGCATGCTGCGCCCCGACGTCCTCGCCGCGTCGCTGCGCCCGCTCGGCGCCACCGGCACGCCCGACGCCCGCGCGGCCTCCGCCGCAGTCCTGGCCCGGCCGGGCTGGACCCCCGACCCCGGGCGGATCCTCTTCACCGGCACCGGGCGCCAGGCCATCGCCGCCGCCTTCGCGGCGCTGGTGCCGCCGGGAGGGCGCCTGGGCGTGGAGGAGCTGACGTACCCGGCCGCCCGCGCGATCGCGGCGCAGCGCGGCATCACGGCGGTCCCCCTGGCCCTGGACGACGACGGGCTGCGCCCCGACGCGCTGGCCGCGGCCCACCGCCGCGGGCGGCTCCAGGCCGTCTACGTGCAGCCGACCCTGCACAATCCGACGTCCACCACGATGCCGGCCGGCCGCCGGGCCGAACTCGCGGAACTCACCGGCAAGTTGGGTGTGCCGATCATCGAGGACGCGGTGTGGTCGCACCTCGCGGACGATCCCGCGCCGCCCCTCGCCGCGTACGCCCCCGACCACACGGTCCTCGTCGAAAGCTTGTCCAAGCGGGTCGCCCCCGGACTCACCCTCGGGTTCGCGGTCGCCCCGCCCCCGCTCGCCGACGCCCTCGCCCGCGCGATCCGCTCGGGAGCCTGGACCGCCCCGAGCTTCGCCCTGGACGCGGCGGTCGGCTGGATGCGCGACGGCACCGTGGCCACCGTGTCCGAGGCCAAGCGCGCCGACGTGAGGGCCCGTCAGGAGGTGGTGCGGGCAAGGCTGGAGGGCTTCCGCGTCCGTACCGCACCGGACGCCGCGATGTGCTGGTGGGACCTCCCGGACCCGTGGCGCGCCGACACCTTCGTCGCCGCCGCGGCCCGCCGCGGCATCGCCGTGACCCCGGGGGCCGCCTTCGCGGTACGCCCCGCCTCCGTCCCCAACGCCGTCCGCCTGGGCCTGGCGTCCCCGCCCCCGCACACCCTCGACACCGCCCTCGCCACCCTCGCCACCCTGGCCCGTTCCGGCCCCACCCCCGACACGGTCGACTGACCCGGCCCGAGGCGGCCGACGGCCGACCGCAAGTCTCAGTGCGGGTAGGGCCGTTGCGGGCGGATCGGGTCGACCTCGTCGCGGAAGGCCTCGATCTCCCTGGCCACGTCCCACATCGTGTACGTCTGGTGCAGCCTGTCCACGTACAGGTTGCGCCGGGCGAGCGCGCCGAGTTCGACCGCGAAGTACACGGCCATCAGGGGGTTGATGAACAACTCGCTCCCCGCCGTACGCTTTCCGAGCGCGACGTTGCCGAACTCGCCCCGCACCGCGGCGGCCACCGAGCCCTGCACGATGCTGGGTCGGGATATGGTCTCCGCGTCCGCGTGCGCGACCGCCTCGACGTAGAGGCGGCCTTCGCGGGATTCGCGGGGGATCGACAGGGCTCCGAGGTACCCGCCGTCGCGCTCCAGGGCCGCCAGGTTCTCCAGCACGTGGGTGTGGCAGACCCCGTGGTACGCGTCGATGCCGAAGCCGAGCGACAGGACCAACTTGGTGCCGACGTCGACGACATCGACGGCGGCGAGACTGGTCATGTCCTCGCCCGGGGTGCCCAGGCCCGATTCGTCGCCGCGCATGAGGATGTCGGTGCCGCCGTCCACGAGCACGACGGCGTCGAGGTCGAGGAGCGATATCAGCGTCCGGTAGGCCGACGCGAGCGGGCGTACCCCGGTCATCTGGAAGGCGAACACCGTGGCGGGCAGCCCCTGTTCCTCCAGCCAGCGGGAGAGTGAGCGCTCCGGGAAGTAGCCGCTCTCGCCGCCGGTGTCCGGCACCACGGCGGCGACCCCGGGGCGCAGCATGTCCCGCTTCGGCAGCCGGTCGACACCGACGAACGACAGGTTCGCCAGGTGGACTTCCTTGCCCGCTTCCCACAGTGCGAGGGCGAGCGGCAGGCCCGCGTAGACGTCGAATCCACCGCCCGCACCGGCGATGAGGATGCGTCGGCAGGGGTCGAGACGGGTGAACAGCGGAGGCTGTGCGAGGGAGAACATGCGGCGGACCGTACCAAGGTGGAGCCCGGGAAATTCGAGGGATTTGGGCCTATTCACGCCAGCCGCCGCCGAACGAGACTTCCGGTCACTCCCCGAACGGCACCGTTGGGCAGGCGTACCCCGGTCGGCCGCGTCGCATCGCGAAGGTGCGTCCGGTGGGCGGGGGTTGACTTGTCCGGCAGCCCTCGACACCCTGATTAAGGAAATTCCTTAATCGGGGATGCCCGATGCCCCGAGCCGCGCGGACGACAGGAAACCCATGGGCCTGACCATCACCCGACTGCCCCAGACCCTCGGCGCCGTCGTCGAGAACCTGCCCGAGCGCATCGACGAGGCCACCGCCGCCGCGCTGTTCGAGGCGTGGGCCGAGCACCTGGTCCTCTTCTTCCCGCAGGCCCGCCTCGACGACGCCCGCCAGATGGCCCTGGGCTCGGTCTTCGGTACGCTCCACGCCACCAGCCCGGGGCTCAAGGACGACCACCGCGACCAGACCGTGGCCGGCCCGAACGGCGAGATCCTGGAGATCGACGCGCGCAAGGACCGCGCCAACATGTGGCACACCGATGTCACGTTCGCCGAGACCCCGCCGGTCGGATCGCTGCTGTCGATGAAGGTCTGCCCCGAACGCGGCGGCGACACCCTGTGGTCCAACCAGTACCTCGCCTACGAGACGCTGTCCCGGCCGATCCGGGACCTCGTCGACGGGCTGTCCGCCGAGCACGGCCGCCCGCCCATGACCGGCGTCCACACCCACCCCATGGTGACCACGCATCCGGTCACCGGCCGCAAGGCGCTGTTCGTCAATCGCGGCTGGACCGCCCGCATCCCGGGGCTGTCGCCCATCGAGAGCCGCGGGTTGCTGGACCTGCTGTTCGCGCATGCCGAGAAGCCGGAGAACACCGTGCGCTGGTCCTGGCAGCCGGGCGACGCGGCCATGTGGGACAACCGCTGCACCATGCACTACGCCGTGAACGACTACGGCGACGCCGAGCGCATCCTGCGCCGGGTGACCATGTACGCGTGACCCGTCACCCGTGACTCCGGAGGGACGCCGCCCGCCCGCGTCGCGAACCGCGGCACGGGCGGGGTTGACTACACCCATGGCGGACGACATGAACGGCAGGCGGCCCCGCGGCCGGAGCGGCAACTCGGCGGAAACCCGGGACGCCCTCATGCGCGTCGGCGCACGGCTCATCTCCCGCCACGGCCTGGGGATCCCGGCCACCCGCATCCAGGAGGAGGCGGACCAGCGCAACAAGTCCGCGCTCGCCTACCACTTCGGGTCGGTCGCCGGACTGGCGGCGGCCATCCACCTCCAGCACCGCGACATCGTGGAAGAGCGCCGGCTGCGCGCGCTCGACGTGCTGGACGCGCGCGGCGACGACGCGGCGCGGGACGACCCGCGCGAACTGGTCGATCTGCTGGTCGCGTCGGCCGCCGAGGAGCTGCGCACCGCACCCGGACGCGCGTACCTCCGGCTGCTGCCGCAGGTCGCGCACCTGGCCGAGGTCCGGCAGGCCGACCACCCCCGCCCGGCCGGCCTCGACCGGACGTTCGCGCTGCTGCGCGGCCACCTTGCCGACCGCGGGCTCGGGGACGTCGACGAGCGGCTGGCGCTGCTCGCGCAGATGCACGCCACCGCGTTCGCCGACCGGGCGCGCCGGATCGACGAGATGGACGTACCGGACGTGGACCTGGCGCCGGGCCACGACCACTTCGTCCGCCTGCTGACGGGCATGTTCGCCGCCGCACTCACCGCCGACTGACCGGATCGGGCGGTACGCCGGCCGGCGGTTCGACCGGGGCCGCAATTCCGCGGTCCCGTGTCAGACCGAGCGCGCCGCGATGTAGTGGTCCGACGTCACGACCTTGCCGAACCGGGGGAAGACCCGCGTGACGGCGAACTCGTGTTCGTCGGCGGCCAGTCCGGACATCGCGTCGGCGACGAACACGACGTCGTAGCCGTGGTCGCTCGCGGCGCGGGCGGTGGACTCGACGCCCATCGTGGTCACCAGGCCGCCGAGCACCACGGTGTCGACGCCGCGTTCCTCCAGGCGCTTGTGCAACTCCGTGTTGTGGAAGGCGCCGACGGTGCGCTTGACCACCACGATGTCGCCGTCGGCCACCAGGGCGTCGGCGAACCCGCTGCCCGGAGGCTGCTCGTCGACATCCGGCCGCTCCACGCGCACCTGGACGACGGGCCGCCCGTCGGAACGGAACGCCTCGGCGAGGCGGCGGCTGCGCTCGAGGACCTCGAGGCCGCTGTGCGGGGCCACCGGCAGGGCGAGGATGCGCGGCATGAGGTCGATGAGGACCAGAGCGGACGTCGTCATGCCTGGCACCCTAGTGGCCCCGCGGGCCTGCGGGGATGCCAGGTTGCTACCCGTCGTCCGCGTGGTCGCCGGGCCAGTCCCAGTGCGGCACCTCGCGCAGCGGGTGCAGTTCGTCGTCGGTCTTCGCGTGCGAGTTCTGCATCGCGACCTGCGACCCGAACTCGACGTGCGAGCGCAGCGCTTCGCGGAAGTCCGGGTCGTTGGGCAGCCCGGCCTTGTCCGCCGCCGCGAGGTAGAGCTCGACGAACCGCTGCCGCTGGTCCTCGCGGATCGCCAGGCCGCGGTGCGCCGCGATCAGCCCCGTGAAGCCGCCCATCTCGCGCGAGAAGGCGTCCGGGCCGCCGAAGCTCTCGGAGTCGAAGGCCGTGAGCCGCGCTACGTGTTCGGGATGGCCCGCCCCGAACAGGGGCTGGAGCAGCGGGTCGACGAGGACGCTGCTGTAGAAGACGTCGATGAATCTGTGGAGGGCTTCATGGCCCCCGGCGTGCTCGAAGAGAGTCACCATCGGGGCATGATGGCACGGCCACGTTACGCGGGAACGACGCGAAACCGGCCATCCGTCCGGTCTGGGGGTGTGCCCTACCCTGCACTGGTGGCGTACCGGCTGGGGGGGGCCGGGGCGGAAGCGGGAGCGTAGAGGCATGATCGAGACGACTGCATCGGCCGTGGCCGGCCCTGCCGCGCCCCCCGCCAAGCCCCGCCGGGCCGGCTTCCACCGCGAACTGTCCTACCTCCTCGTCGGATTGCCGTTCGCCGTCGGCACCTTCGTGACGATCGTGGCCGGCCTCTCCATCGGAGTCGGCTGCGCGGCGCTCCTCCTCGGCCTACCCGTCATGGTCGAGACCCTGCACACCGCCCGCGTCTTCGCCGCCGCCGAGCGCAAGCGCGTGGAACGCCTCACCGGGCGGCCGCTGCCGCCGCACCACTACGCGAAGCTCAAGCGCGGGACCACGCCCGCCCAGTGGTTCGGCGCGCTCTTCGACCGCCAGGCGTGGCGCGACGTGCTGCACGTCCTCGTCGCCTTCCCGCTGCGTATCGTCGGCTTCTGCTTCGCCCTGACCTGGGTCGTCGGCGGCATCGGCGAAGTCACCTACGGCGCCTGGTCCTGGGCGATCCCGCGCGACGACGACACCAAGGGCCTCGTCGACCTCATGTTCGGAGTCGAGGCGCGCTGGGCCGACATCGCCTTCAACACGGCGGTCGGCGTCGTGCTGGTGGCCACCGCCGTGCCGGTCGTACGCGCCTTCACGGCCCTTCAGGTGGGCCTCTCGCGCGCTCTGCTCACCAACGAGAAGCAGGCCCTGCGCGCCCGCGCCGAGACCCTGGACGCCGGTCGCCGCGGCGCCGTCGCCGCCGAGGCCCAGACGCTGCGCCGGCTCGAACGCGACCTGCACGACGGTCCGCAGCAGCGCCTCGTACGCCTGACCATGGACCTGGAGGCGGTGGCCCGCCGCCTCGACTCGGACACCCCGGACCGGGCCCGCCCGCTCGTCGACGACATGCTGGCCCAGACCCACGAGGCGCTGGGCGAGATCCGCGCGCTGTCACGCGGCATCGCCCCGCCGGTCCTCGCCGACCGCGGTCTCGCGGCCGCCCTCGCCGCGGCGGCGGCCCGCTGCCCCGTCCCGGTCACTCTGGATACCCGGTTCGACGAGCGGCGGCGGTTCGCGCCGGTGGTGGAGAACACCGCGTACTTCGTCGTCACCGAGGCGCTGACCAACGTCGCCAAGCACGCGGGTGCGAGTGCGTGCACGGTGACCGTTACGGTGGATGCGACCGTGCTGCGCGCGGAGGTTCGCGACGACGGGCGCGGCGGCGCGCACCTCGGGAAGGGCCACGGTCTCGCGGGGCTGGCCGACCGGCTCGCGGCGGTCGAGGGGACGATGGACCTGGTGAGCCCGGCCGGCGGGCCGACGACCTTGACGGCGTCCATTCCGCTGCGCGGAGTGGGCGAGGGCGAAGGCCCCCGCCACGGCGGGGGCGAGGACGAGGCGCGGGGTTAGCGCGCGCGACGGAGGAACTGCATGCGGGTCGTGCTGGCGGAGGACTCGGTTCTGCTGCGGGAGGGGCTGATCCGGCTCCTCGACGAGGCCGGGGCCGAGGTCGTCGCGGCGGTCGGGGACGGCGTGTCCCTGGTCGACGCGGTCACGGAGCACCGGCCCGACGTCGCGGTGGTCGACGTACGCATGCCGCCGACGTTCACCGACGAGGGGCTGCGCGCGGCGCTGCGCATCCGTGCGGAGGTCCCGGCGACGGGCATCCTGGTGCTGTCGCAGTACGTCGAGGAGTCGTACGCCGCCGACCTGTTGGCCACCGCCGACGCGGGCGGTGGCGGGGTCGGCTACCTGCTCAAGGACCGCGTGTCGAAGCTGACCGAACTGTCCGACGCACTCGCGCGCGTCGCGTCCGGCGGCACGGTGCTCGACAGCGAGGTGGTGTCCGCGCTGTTCACCCGTCAGCGGCGGCGCAACCCGCTCGACGCGCTGACACCGCGCGAGCAGGAGGTGCTCGGGTTGATGGCCGAGGGGCGGCGCAACGTCGCGATCTGCCGCATCCTCCAGCTGAGCGCGGGCACGATCGAGAAGCACATCTCGTCGATCTTCGACAAGCTCGACCTGCCGCCGTCGGCCGACGACCACCGCCGCGTGCTGGCGGTGCTGGCGTGGCTGCGGCCTACGGCGTCGTAGCCGCCGTGTTGGGCGCCGCGACATCGGGCAGCGAGGCGGACTCCGCGGCGGGTTGGGTGAGTTCGCCGTCGGGCTCGGCATCGGGTGCGCCGCCGGGTTCGCGGTCAGGTTCGCCAACGGGGCCGCCGGTGAGTTCGGCCGCGAGTTGGCGGCGCAGGAGCTTGCCGGTCGCGGTGTAGGGCAGCGCTTCGCGGAAGACGACCTCGTCGGGGGTGCGGGAGCCGCGCAGGCGTGCGCGTACGAACGACCGTAGTTCCTCTGCCAGTTCACTGTCCGCGGCAGCGGTCCCGGTGGTGGTCCCGGCGGCGGTTCCGGCGACGGCCGGCACCACGGCGGCGGTGATGCGCTGCCCCCACTGTTCGTCCGGCGTGCCCACGACGGCGACTTCGCGCACCGCCGGGTGGTGGATCAGGACGTCCTCGATCTCGGCCGGGGCGATGTTCTCGCCGCCGCGGATGATGGTGTCGTCGGCGCGGCCCTCGATGAACAGGTAGCCCTCGGCGTCGATGCGGGCGCGGTCGCGCGTCGGGAACCAGCCGAACTCGTCCAGGGTCGAGCCGCTGCCGAGGTATTCGCCGGACACCTGCGGGCCGCGCACCCACAGTTCGCCGCCGCGGACCTGGCCCTCGACGCCCGGCACGAACCGCCCGGCGGAGCCCAGCCGTGCGCGGACCGCGGGGTCGGTGGCGGCGAGGGCGGCGCGGTGGTCCTCGGGACCGAGGACGGCGATCGTCGAGCTCGTCTCGGTGAGGCCGTAGGCGTTGGTGAACCCGGCGTCGGGGAACGCCGCGAGCGCGCGGGCGAGGACGGTCTCGGGCATGCGCGCGCCGCCGTACGCGACGGACCGCAGGCTCGGCGCCCCGGCGTCGCGGCCGTCGGCGCAGTCGTCGAGGTGGTCCACGATCCGGGACAGCATCGTGGGCACGAGCATCGCCTGTGTGACGGCTTCGGAGCGTACGAGGTCCAGCCACCGGGCCGCGTCGAAGTCGGGCAGATGGACCATGCGCCGCCCGGCGTAGACGTTGCTGAGCACGCTGCCGATCCCGGCGATGTGGTACGGCGGGACGCTGACCAGGATCGCGTCGCTCTCGTCGGCGGCGGCGAAGTCGACGGTCTGCAGGACGTACCCGACGAGGTGGCTGTGCCGCAGCACGACGCCTTTCGGGCGCGAGGTGGTGCCGGAGGTGAACAGGACGACGGCGGGTGCGTCGTCGTCCTCGCGCGAGGGACTGGTGCGGCCTGCCCCGGCAGTGGCCGCGGCGGCCATCCACTCCTGCCCGGCGACGACGGGCGCCGGGCAGCCGGAGAGCGCGTCCAGGTACGCGGCGTCCGCGACGACCACGGCTCCGTCGAGGTCGCCGACGAGGTCCGTGAGCTGGGCGGGGGATAGGCGGTAGTTGAGCGGGGTGATCGGCAGTCCGGCGTGTGCGGAGGCGAACAGGAGTGCGGGGAACAGCGGACCGTTCACGCCGACGTGCACGACATGCCGGGCCTTCGCGTCGTGCAGCACCTCCGCGCCGCCGGCCGCGACGCGGGCCAGGTCGGCGTAGGTCAGCGGGACGGGGCCGTCCTCGCGGAGCGAGCCGACGGCCACCCGGTCCGGGTGGGCCGAACCGGCCATGTCGAGCAGCATCCCGATGCCCACCGAGCCTCCTCGTGCGGATCGTGTCGTGCGGATCGTGCGGCGGCGCCTTTCGGAATGCCGAAAGTCCGGTCCGGGTCGGCCCGCTGACGCCGCCTCAGCAGAGAACAGCGATGTGCGCGAAGGGTCAAGGCAGGTCGGGGTGCAGATGCCGACATGCGGGCGATGATCGTCAACCGATGGTTGACGAATCGCGGATCGTCAACCTAGTGTTGACGCATGGAGAAGCCACGGACCACCACTACGCAAGTACGGCTCGACGACCTGATCGACGCCATCAAGAAGACCAACGACGACGCCCTCGAGCAGCTGGCGAACGCGATGATCGCGGCCGACCACCTCGGCGAGATCGCCGACCACCTGATCGGCCACTTCGTCGACCAGGCCCGGCGCTCGGGCGCCTCCTGGACGGACATCGGCCGCAGCATGGGCGTGAGCAAGCAGGCGGCGCAGAAGCGGTTCGTCCCCAAGGCGGACGACGCCGACAAGCCCGACCTCGACATGAGCCAGGGCTTCAGCCGCTTCACCCCGCGCGCCCGCAACGTGGTCGTCGCCTCGCAGAACGCGGCGCAGGCCGCGGGCAACGAGCGCATCCAGCCGGAGCACGTCGCCCTCGGCCTGCTGACCGAGGCGGACGCCGTCGCGGCGAAGACGATCGTCGCCCAGGGCGTCTCCCTCGACGCGGTCCGCGAGGCCGCGCTGGCGGTTCTCCCGCCCCGTGTCGCCGACGCGCCGGAGCTGGTGCCGTATGACGCGCAGGCGAAGAAGGTCATGGAGCTGACCTTCCGCGAGGCGCTCCGGCTCGGGCACAACTACATCGGCACCGAGCACATCCTGCTCGCGCTCCTCGAACTGGAGGACGGCTCGGGCGTGTTGAGCGGCCTCGGCATCACCAAGGAGGAGACGGAGCGGCTCACCGTCGAGATGCTGAACGCGATCATCGCGCCACTCGACGCGGACGCTGCCGGATTCGGCGGCGGCACGGACGGCGGCGACAAGTAGGACGACGGTTCAGGCCGCCGCGCGGGCGGCCACGCACACGACGGTCTCGGTCGGGTCGGTCGTCGTCTCCGCGGCGAACCCGTTGGCGGTGAGAGTCGCACTGACGCGCGCGCCGAGCGAACCCAGTTGGCCGGCGGGCGGTGGCTCGTAGAACAGCCGCAGCGTCCCGTCCGGGGCCAAGGCCCCCCGGATCAGGTCGAGTTCATGGGCGGGATCGCGCGTCCAGAACAGGTTGACGTTGACCGCGAAGACCTTGTCGAACGGCCCTTCGGACGCGAGGTCGGCCCCTTCCAGGGTGCCGAGGACGAACCGGGCGCGGCCGTCGGCGACGTACGCGGCGTTGCGCGCGGTGGCGCCCTTGACGGCCGACTCCGAGCGGTCCAGGCCCACCAACCTGCCGTCGGTGAGGAGTTCGGAGATCAGTGCGGCGGCGACGCCGCGGCCGCCGCCGATCTCCAGGACCCGGTCCTTGGGCTGCACGTCGAGTTGTTCGACCGCCCAGCGCAGGCGGTGGGGGATCCCGGACACGGCAGCTCCTCGGCAGTCGGCGGGGCGTGGCGGATGGTGCGGGGCGTGGACACGGACGGGGCACGGCCACTGACGAGGCTAGGAGAATCCGCGCGCGGAAGAGAGCAGTTCGCGCCCAACCCACGCGAACGAGCATGCGGAGGTCGGGCGGGACCCGTCCCGAGGAGCGCCTCACTCCACCGGGAGCGCCTCGAACATCCAGCGGTGGCCTTCCTGGTCCTCGGCACGGTAGATACGTCCGTGTTCGGTGTCCGCCAACTCGCCCAGGATGGTCGCGCCGGCCTCCCGGGCGCGCGCGTAGTGGGCGTCGATGTCCGGGACGTACACGTGCACCCCGTCGATGACGTACGGCACGGCGAGCCACGCGGCCGCGTCCGCGCACGTCTCCGCGTGGTGCTTGGGGGAGCGGTACGCCTTCGTCGGCTCCGCCAGCATCACCCGGCCGCCCGCCTCGGTCTCCATCTCGGCGTGCCCGACCGAGCCGTCAGGCATCGGGTAGCGCGCCGTCTCGCGGAAGCCGAACGCCTTGGCCAGCCATGCGAGTGCGGCGTCGGCGTCCTCGTACGCCAGCATCGGCGTGACCGTCTGCTGCTCCGACATGACTGCCTCCTGGTGTTCGTGGTGCCCGGGCGTCACGCCCGGGCGTCCGAGGGACGTTGGGGCGGCGGGGGCGCGCGGTAGTCGGCGCACCCCCACCGCGTCGGTGGTGTCCTCCCAGTCTCGGCCGCGGGGCAGGACGCGGTCTTGGACGAATGGGAAACACCGCCGACACCCCTGTCGGTGGTTCGGTGGGTCAGGGATCAGGGATCAGGGATCGCGGATCAGGGCCCGGTCTGGAAGTCGAACACGGGGGTCGTGCTGCGGTGCAGCGCGCAGCGGTTGCCGTACGTCCGCTCGAAGGCGACGTCCGTGACGCCGCCGTGCCAGTAGCCCTCGGCCACCGCCGTGACCGGCATCCATTCCATGGTGCACGGGCCCGGGGCGCCCTCGAGGAGGTCGAAGTCGCCGTCGGCCCGGTCGACGGCCGCGCAGGCACCGCCCGGATCCGGGTGCGAGCCCCCGTCGGAGTTGCACCACAGCTCGACCCGGTCGATCAGCGTCCCGCCGACGTCCTCGCCCGCGTACACGCTGAGCCAGATGTGACCGTACGGAGGTGGGACCGCCGCGGCGGGTGCCGAGGCGCCAAATGCCGTGAACGCCAAGGCCGCGGCGCCCAGCAGTGCCGCCGTCCGCCTGTTCGTGCGCTTGCTCAAGAGTGGCTGTCCCTCCGACACACAGGAGTGCGCGGACGTTGCCCGGCCGGTCCGGGCACCAGTGAGGACCGCGCCCCTTATGGCCTATCGGCCAACTGCGCGGTCACCTTGAGGAATCGGCCCCGCGCGCGGCCACCGCATCGCGGACGCCGGCGAGGAAGCGCTCCACGACTTCGCGGCCGTCGTCGTCGAACTGCTCGACGACGGCGACGACTTCGTGGATCAGTGGACCGAAGAACCGCCAACCGAGCGCCACCGCGTGTTCGTCGACCTCGAGCAGGACGCGCCGCCGGTCGGCGGTGTCGCGTACGCGGCGCACGTGACCCGCCCGCTCCAGCCGGTCCACCAGGGCCGTGGTGCCTGCCGAATTGAGGCCGAGTTCCGCGCCGAGGCGGCCCGGGGTCGCGGGTGTGCCGGCGCGGGCGGCGTCCAGGAGCGCGATGAGGGCGCGGAGATCGGTCGGGTGCAGGTTGTTCTCCGCCGCGAACCGGCCCCCGAGCCGGTCGAGTTCGACGGTCACGGCGCGCAGCAGATGAACCGCCCGCATGCCCGGGCCCTGCTCCTCGATCGGCCTCTCCGGCACGTCGCTGCCCTCCACGTCCTCGCCTTGCTCGTCTCGCTCACGTCGCCCCCGGGTGGGGCGGCAACCGATTCGCCTGTGCATATTATCTCGCCGAACGAGACAATCCCTCGGCAAGACCTCTGGACCAGCCTGCGAACGTCCCGGACGCGAGGGATCAAGTACCGTCCCGTACATGCAGGACGCCACCCAGGAACTCGCGGAACTGGCCCGCCTCACCGGCATGCGCAGGGCCTCGTCCCCACCGCCCGACTGGTCAGCAGTGACCGCCGCCTTGGGACACGGCGTCCCGTCCGACTACCGGCAGCTCATCGAGACGCACGGCGCGGGACTGTTCAACAACTACCTCCAGGTCTACGGACCCGAACACCACCTGCGGTCCTTCGATCTGGCCGCCGAAGGCCTGTACTGGAACCAGTACTTCCAGACCGAGTGGCGCCGCCGCCCCGAGGCCCGACCCGCCACCCTGGGGGACCGTGACATCACGGTCATCACCTGGGGCAGCACCGAGGACGCGGTCTACTGCCACTGGATCGCCGAACCCGGCACAGCCCCGGAGCGCTGGCCCACCGCCTTCCACACCGTCACCGGCAACACCTGGGAGTTCCACCACCACCCGACCGTCGCACTCCTCCACACGTTCGCCCGCGGCGACCTCGCCAGCAAACTGATCCCGCCCTATCCTCCGGACGAACCCGTCACATACACCCCTTATTAGTCCTGGAGTGCTCCTCGGACGGCCCGACGAAGACACCCGCGGGGCTGCGGATGCGGACGTGCATCGCAGTCTCGCGCGGTGCACACCCCGGGTTGGCGGCGACCGACTCGTCCCGCATATTATCTCGTTGAGCGAGATAATCGCTCGGCGAGATTTCTGGACGAGAACCCGAGGTGAGCCGTGACCGCCGAGTTCCGGAAGACCGAGCCCCGTAGTGAGCTCAGTGGCGATCCGCGTACTGCACGCACGCCTGAAGGTGCCTTCGACGCCCGCTTCGCCGCCGCGTACGACGCGGTCGTCGACCGATGGCCGCTCCCGGTCCAGGCGATCACCCTGGACTCGGAGTTCGGCACCACCCACGTCAACGCATGCGGCCCCGCCGACGCGCCGTCGCTCGTCCTCCTGCACGGCGGCGGCACCACGGCCGCCGTCTGGTACGCCAACGCCGCCGACTTGGCCGGGAGCGACCGCGGCCAGGACGGCCGCCTCGGCCACCGCGTCTACGCGATCGACCGCATCGGCGAGGCCGGGCGCTCCCGGCGCGGCCCGCGACCCCTGCGGGACGTCTCCGGCCTGCACACGTGGCTGGACGGCGTACTCGACGGACTCGGAGTCGCGAGCGCGGCCATCTGCGGTCACTCGTACGGCGCCTGGCTCGCACTCACCTACGCCCTGCACGCACCGCACCGGGTCACGGGGCTCGTACTCCTCGACCCCACGCAGTGCTTCGGCGGATACCGGCCCGGCTACCTGTGGCGCGCGCTGCCCTCGCTGCTGCGTCCCACCGCGGAGCGCGCCGGCCGGTTCATCGCCTGGGAGACGTCCGACGCCGCGACGGGGGAGACCGGCGAGACCGGCGAGGCCACCGCGGACTGGCTCCAACTCTATGGCCTGGCCGCGGAGTTCCCCGGCGCCAGGACCGTCGTCGGCCGCCGCCCCGAGCCCGCCGCGCTGCGTACCCTGACGACGCCGACCCGCGTCATCCTGGCCGCCGAGAGCCGCCCCCACGACCCCGCGAAGATCGCCGCCGCCGCGACCCGCGACCTCCCGAACGCCGAGGTCTCGATCCTCCCGGGCGTCTCCCACCACGCGATGCCATGGCACCGCGCGCCCGAACTCAACGCCGGGATAACCCGGTTCCTCGGCACCCTGCGGGCGGCGTAGCGGTCAGCGGTCCTTGAACGCCTCGACGTACTCGCCCTCCGGGGCGATCTCGGTGATCACGTCGATCAGCACGCCGTTGGGGTCGGCGACGGTGAAGTGCCGCTGGCCGAACTGCTCGCTGCGGATCTCCAACTTCGCCTCCAGGCCCTCCTCCACGACCAGCCGCTGCCACTCGGCGTCGACGTCCTCGACCTCGAAGTTGAGCAGCAGGCCCTGCACGGGCTTGCCGTACCCCTCGGGGATGCTCTCGTGCGTCGGATCGAGCAGGGCGAGTTCGTACGCGAGCGGGCCGGGTCGTCGCAGGCTGACGTACCAGTCGGCCTCGAAGGTGATCTCGAACCCGAGCAGGCGCGTGTAGAAGTCACGCGACTCGGCCAGGCGCTCGGTGCCGATGACCGGGTAGAAGCTCGTGAGCTTCATGGGGTTCGCGGAAGTCATGGGGTCCTACCTTTTTGCTTGGGCTGAGCGGGCCATTCGTAGGGTTGGCTCACCCAGGGGTGTCGGGTGTGGCTGTCATGGGGTTGCCATTGGTGGCACGAGGCACTTGGCCGCCCGACACCCCGCGACGACTCGGCCGCCAATTGGGATGTGCGAGCAGATCGCTGTGTAGGACAACGTCGGCGAGGTCGTCTGCGGGACTGTTGTCACCACGACGCTCGGGAGCCTGATGAACCTCCGGATATGGGCCGGGATCGACGCGGGGAAGACCCACCACCACTGCGTGGTCCTGGACACTGAAGGCGTCAGATTGCTGTCGCGGCGGGTCGCCAACGACGAGCCCGAGCTGCTGGAACTGTTGGCCGACGTCCGCGCGCTCGGCGACGACGTCACCTGGGCGATCGACCTTGCCGACGGCGGCGCCGCGCTGCTGATCGCGATCCTGGTCGGCCACGACCAACGCCTGCTCTACATCCCAGGCCGCACCGTCAGCCGGGCGACCGCCGGCTACCGGGGTGAGGGCAAGACCGACGCCCGCGACGCGCTGGTCATCGCCGACCAGGCACGCATGCGCCGCGACCTGAACCCGCTGCGGCCCGGCGACGAACTCACCGTCGAACTCAAGCTGTTCACCGCACGCCGCACCGACCTGGTCTGCGACCGCACCCGCACCATCTCCCGGCTGCGCGGCACGCTGACCGGCGTGTTCCCCGCGCTGGAACGCGCTTTGGACGCGACCAACACCGGCCCGCTCGTCCTGCTGACCGGCTACCAGACCCCGGCCGCGATCCGCCGCACCGGCGCCGCACGGCTGGAGACCTGGCTGCGCAACCGCAATGTCCGCGGTGCCGCCGCGCTGGCCCGCGCGGCGGTCGACGCGGCGGAGCGCCAGCACACCGCGGTCACCGGAGAGAAGGCCGTGGCGGCGATGGTTCGCACCCTGGCGAAGGAGGTGATGGCCCTCAACGAGAAGATCGCCGAGGTCGACAAGCTCATCGAGGGCCGGTTTCGCGATCACGAACTCGCCGAGGTGATCACCAGCCTCCCGGGCATGGGGAACCTGCTCGGCGCCGAGTTCCTCGCCGCGACCGGCGGCGACATGGCGTTCTTCGCCACACCCGACCGCCTCGCGGGCTACGCGGGGCTGGCGCCCGCACCCCGCGACTCGGGGCGGGTCAGCGGCAACCTGCACCGCCCCAAGCGCTACCACCGCGGACTGCAACGGGTCTTCTACATCTCGGCGTTGGTCAGCATCCGCTGCTGCCCCGAGTCCCGTCGGTTCTACGACCGCAAACGCGCAGAAGGCAAACGCCACACCCAGGCCGTCATCGCGCTCGCCCGACGACGCGTGAACGTCTTGTGGGCGCTCCTGCGTGACGGACGGTGCTATCAAGCAACACCACCCGTCACCCAAGTTGCTTGACAACATCATTGGGAAGTGCCTCCTCGGCATCACGGCGTGCGACGTGTTCGCATACCAGTGGTATGTGAAGTACGCTAGTTCGCGTACCGTAGGTATGTCAACTGAGGGAGCGACGTGTCGTACGAGAGCGAGCAGCGGGCCCGGCAGCGCGCGCAGACCAAGAGCGCCCTGACACGCGAGGGGCGCCGCCTCTTCGCGGCCCAGGGCTATGCCGCGGTCGGCCTCGCGGAGATCGTGCGCGCGGCGGGGGTCACCAAGGGGGCGCTCTACCACCACTTCGAGGGCAAGACCGACCTGTTCCGCGCCGTGCTGGAGGAGGTGCAGCAGGAGGTCGCCGACCGCGTCGCCGCCGCGGCCGACGCCGAGGCCGACCCGTGGACGCAACTCACCACCGGCTGCCGCACGTTCCTGACCGCCACCGCCGACCCCGAGATCCAGCGCATCATGCTCGTCGACGGACCCGCCGTACTCGGCTGGGCGGCCTGGCGCACCCTCGACGAGGCAGGCTCGGCACGCCACCTCGCCGAGGCCCTCACCGCCCTCGCCGACGCCGGCCTCATCGCCCCCCAGCCGATTACCCCCCTGGCGCACCTGCTCTCCGGCGCCATGAACGAGGCCGCCCTCTGGCTCGCCTCATCAGGCACCCCCGAAGACCTGACCGACACCTGGACAGCCCTGTCCCGCCTCCTGGACTCCCTCCGCGTGCAGTAGCAGGGATCCCGCAGGTCCGACCGGAGGACACGAGCTACGGACGGCTCCAGTCGCTCAGGACGGTCGGGTGCGCCCAGTGCAACATCGTCACGGCGTAGATCAGGCGCGCGTCCGGCCAGTCGCTCGCGACCAGGTATTTGCCGTCCTCGAAGTGCATCACCTCGTGGCCGTCACGCCGCCACCGCGTCGTCAACGGCATCCGCGGGAATTCGCCGCCGACCAGGATCAGCGCGAGCATGACCGCCCACAGCGGCGAGAACAGCCACCAGAAGAACCACGCGACCAAATGGCCCTTGCGGGCACGCAGTTCCGGCCCGTTGGCCGGCTCGACGCGCCACGACGTACGGGCGAGCCGGAAGATGCTTCCGCGCCGACGCCTCACCCGCGCCAGCAACTCGCCCTGGGACCCGAGGACCCGGTACACGGCCCTTCCGGAACCGGACGACTCGGTCTCGATCACCATCTCCCAGGCCTGCCGCTGCCTGTCCGTCCAAAGGGTCAGATGCCGCCAGTCCTTGTCCTGCGTCTTCTTGTCCCGTGCGACGTCGTCGACGAACAACTCGTACTCGGGCACCGGCGCGTACCAGTCCCCGCCCGCGCCCGGCTTCGCGATCAACACCGGCCCCTGCCACGTCCCGGGCGGCTGGGTCCTCATGTCCTTGTCGTCGAAGTGCCTCCTGACCTTGATCAAGGTTCCCGCAACCGCGCCTGTCACGTACGTCATGCCGATCCCCGCTTGATCGTCCGAACCCCCGACAGTGCGGATCGTACGACCCGTTCGGCGCTGCCGAGGTCGCTGGACGGGCGGGGCGCGGTGATGTGCGGGGGTGATCTACGCTGCAAAACCGTCCCGTGAACCGCGTACCGCGCCCGGAGGAGAGCCGTGACCAAGATCGGCAGGCGTGTCTTCAAGCTGACGCGGTGGCCCTGGGACACGCTGCCGTGGGTGCAGGTTCCGGAGGGGCTGGAGTTCACCCTCTACTACGTCACCCCGCTGAGCGTCGGCACGGAGGTGGACGCGACCGGGGCGGACGAGGAGCGCTGGCAGCGCGCGCTCGACGCGTTCGAGGGCGAACTGCTCGACGCGCAGTCGGATGTCCGGTGGGCGCACGGGGTGCGTACCAAGGCCGGGTTCATGGTCGACAGCCGTGCGGTACGCCTGCGCCGCTACGACCTCGTCCCCGGGCGGCGGCGCCGGTCCCGGCAGGCGTGGGCGCTGTGCGAAGCGCGGATGCGCGCCGCCGAGGCGGCGTACCGCCCGGTCAAGGAGGAGATCGAGACCCGAATCCGCCGGTCCGCCGGTCCGGTGGCGGTGCTGCGTCGCTGGGAGGAGGCCGGCGGGGTGTGGCGGGTGGTCGCGGCGAAGCGCGGCGACGGCGTGACGGTGGCCTTGTGCCGCTGCGACGGCGGCGAGGAGGCGGACCGGCTGACCTCCGCAGATCCGGACCTTGTCGCGTACGTCGAACGGCGCCTGGCGGAAGGTTCCTGAGGGCTTGGCCCAGGACCGCGCGGTGCCGACGACGACCGCCGGACGACCGCCGCCGGGCCCGAGGGCGCCCCCGCACGTCCTCGGGCCCGGCGGAGCCGGTTGCGGCCGGTCAGCCGACGACGGCCTGGAGCTCGTCGTGGTCCTTCTGCACCAGCGGGAACTGCGCGGCACCATTCGGAAGGGCCCAGAAGGAGCCCGTCCGGACCGCGTCCAGGATGATCCCGCCCGCCTCCAGCGCCGGAATGCCGTGCTCGTTGCCCTTCTTCAGGCACGCGATCATCGGCTCGCCCTGCGGCGGCAGTTCGTCCGCCATGATGAGGTGTTCGGCGATCTCGGTCGCCACATTGCCCGGGCACACGACCGTGACCCCGACCTCGGCGCCCGACATCGCCAGTTCGGCCCGGAGCGCCTTGGACAGCGCGATGACCCCGGCCTTGCTGGCCGTGTACGGGGAGATCATCGGGCCCACCAGCATGCCGCCCATCGACGACACGTTGACCACGTGCCCGCCCTCCGGGTTGGCGAGCAGCAGCGGCACGAACGCCTGCACGCCGTGCACGACGCCGAACATGTTGACGTCGAACACCCGGTGCCAGTCGCCGAGTTCGGTCTGCCAGGCGGTGCCGAACGTGCAGATCCCGGCGTTGTTGACGACCACGTGGGCCGTGCCGTACGCCTCGACCGCCGCATCCGCGAGCGCCTGCACCGCCGCGGGGTCGGTCACGTCCGTCGGCACGCCCATCGCCTCCGCGCCCGTGTCCCGCAGCGCCGAGACGGTGCCCGCGAGGCGGTCCGCGTCGAGGTCGGCGAGCACGACGCGCATGCCGGCGGCGGCCATGGCCTCGGCCGTGCCGCGTCCGATGCCGCGCGCGGCACCCGTGACGACGCCGACCCGGCCGGTCAGTTCACGCATTGATCTCTCCCGATGTCGAGGGCGGGTGCGCGGGGCCGTTCACGCGGCGGTGCACTATGCGGTGCACCAAGCCGTGCGCAAAGCGGTGCGCAGAGCGCTGCACAGTGCGGCGACGGTACGCGCATCACGCGCGCAGCGGCGCGATCTCGCCCTCCTGTAGCCTGCGCCCGTCAATGCCCTCGAAGCCGTTGCGGTCGGTGTAGCTCTCCTCGCCGATGATGCGGCCCTCGTCGTCGATGACCCAGAGGATCGCCATTCGCGACTCGTACAGGTAGAACGCGTCGGCGGACTTGTCGCCGACCTCGATGCCCATAGCGGTGAGCGTCGCGCCCGGGTACGCGATGCGGATGGTCCCGTCGGTCAGGATCAGGTTCCGGTCGACCGCGAGCCGGTCGATGTCGTGGACGAGCTGCGTGGCGCCGCTCGCGACGAACGCGCCGTAGTACGCGCGGATGCTCTCGGTACCGCGCGGGTGAAGGCGCGGGTTGTCCGGCGCACCGAGGCGGTACACCGGCTCCGGCGCCAGCGTGGCCATCAGCGCCTCCAGGTCGCCGTGCGCCTCGGCCTTCTGGTGCGCGATGACCGCCTCGAGGTTTCGGCGCAGCACCGGGTCGCGCTCGTCGGCGAGGCGCTTCTCCAGCGGTGCCCAGGTCAGGTTGGGGTCGATGACGACTTCGCGGGTCGTGGTCATGCGGGCTCCTCCGGCGCGGTACGCCGCGGCGGCCCGGGCCCCGATGGGGACGACACCCGGCAGGCGTCCGCGACGATTCTCGGTCGACTTCAGGTATATGACGTAAACGTCAGCGACAACGTTCTAGCATTGCTCCGTGACACGGTCAATGAACACTGCCGAAGCGGCCGCCGACGGCTCCGCCGCCCCGCCTCGCGGCGTCGTACGCCCGCGCCTGACGCTGCGCGACGTGGTCCTGGCGGCCCGGGCCGTGCTGACCGAGGGCGGCGTCGACGCGCTGACGATGAGTGCGGTCGCGACCCGGCTCGGGGTCACGCCGATGGCGCTCTACCGGCACGTCGACGGCCGCGCCGCACTGCTCGCCGCCGTCGCGGACTCGGTGCTCGAGGAGGTCGGCGCCGCCGTCGACGCGTCCGTCCCGTGGGACGACGCGGTGGTGATGTGGATGGCCGACGTGCGGCACCGCATCGTGGAAAGCCCCTGGACAGCGCAGTTGATCGGAACCCCGACGCAGATCGCGCCCGCGTGGGCCGCCGCCCTCGACCGCCTGCTCGCCGTACTCGAACGCGGGCCGCTGGACGACGACGCGCGCGCCGACGCCCTGGTGTGGATCGCCCGGACGACCGTCGGGGTCGTCCTGCTGGAGGCGAAGTCGCCGCTCGCCCGCCCCGGGCACGCGGTCGGGACGGCGCTGGAGTCCGCGCTGGAGACCGCGTCCCCGGAGATGGCCCGGCGCTGGGAGCGGATCGACGCGCGGCTGACGAGCTATCGGGACGACGATCTGTTCGAGGACCTGGTACGCCAGACCCGGGCCCGGCTCGCCGACGCCGCCTCCGCGCGATCTTGTTTTGGAAAACGCGAGCGGCCCGTCTCGAAGACGGCCGCAGTCGACGCCACGGCCCAAGCCGCAACTCAGGCCGCAACCCAAGCCGGCGCGGACGCCCAGGCCCCTGCCGACCTGGCCGACCTGACCGACGCCCAGTGGCGCCGCATCCGCACCCTGCTGCCGCTCGGCGACCAGCGCGGCGCCGCGCGCGCCGACGACCGGCGTGTCGTCGACGGCATCCGCCACCGCGAGCGCACCGGCGTACCGTGGCGCAACGTGCCTGCCAAGTACGGAAGTTGGCAGACCCTGTACGGCCGCCACCGCCGCTGGGCCGACGACGGCACCTGGGCGCGCGTGACGCAAGCCCTCGACTCCTGACCACCCGTGCCTGCTACCGTTGACGCATGAAGTCGTCGGCGAATCTGTCCTGGTGGCGCTCCTCCTAGGAGCGGCCACGACTCAGACACGCCACGGGCCGTTCGTACCGGACGGCCCTTTTCTCTGCCCTGTGCCCGGAACCCCGAGCCGGCGAGGCCGTCCGCGAGACGCCCCTCCCGCAGCCGGAACCCCGCAACACAGGAGCCCCCGATGACCACCACCACGGCCCCGACCGCCGTCACCCTCTCCGCACCCGCACCCGCACCCGGACTCGTGCCCGACGACCCCCGAGCGCACCGCGTGCTCACCGGCGACCGGCCCACCGGACGCCTGCATCTGGGCCACTACTTCGGCACCCTCCAGAACCGGGTGCGGCTCCAGGACGCGGGCGTGGAGACATACCTCGTCGTGGCCGACTACCAGGTGCTGACCGACCGGGACGTCGCCGACCGCCTCGCCGAGCACGTCGAGGAACTCGTGCTCGACTACCTCGCCGCCGGCATCGACCCCGAGCGCACCACGGTCTTCGCGCACAGCGCCGTGCCCGCACTCAACCAACTCCTCCTCCCGTTCCTGAGCCTGGTCTCGGTCGCCGAGCTCCAGCGCAACCCGACCGTCAAGGACGAGATCGCGCACTCGCGGCAGGCGGCGGTCAGCGGGCTGATGTTCACGTACCCGGCGCACCAGGCCGCCGACATCCTGTTCTGCAAGGCCGACATGGTCCCCGTCGGGCAGGACCAACTGCCGCACCTGGAGGTGACCCGCACCATCGCGCGGCGCTTCAACGACCGCTACGGCGCCGTCTTCCCGGAGCCGGAGGCGCTGCTCTCCGCCGCGCCGCTGCTGCTGGGCACGGACGCCACGAAGATGAGCAAGTCGCGTGGCAACGCGGTGTCGTTGGCCTCGACCGCCGACGACACGGCCCGGCTGATCCGCCGGGCGACCACCGACGCCGACCGCACGATCAGGTACGACCCGGAGCGGCGTCCCGGCGTGTCGAGCCTCGTCCTGCTCGCCGCACTCTGCCTTGACCGTGCCCCGGGCGAGGTCGCGGACGAGATCGGCGGCGGGGGAGCGGCCCGTCTGAAGCAGGTCGTGACCGACGCGGTCAACGACTACTTCGCCCCGATGCGGGCGCGGCGTACCGAACTCGCGCGCGACCGGGCGTACGTGCGCGCGGTGCTGCACGAAGGCAACGCGCGCGCCAACGCCGTCGCGGACACGACCCTGAGGGAGGTGCGGGAGGCGATGGGCATGCGGTACGCGTGAGGATGGGCGCATGACCGCACGCGTGCTCGACAGCCTGACCGTTCCGTGGATCCCGGTTCCGCACACCTTGGACGTGGTCCTGACCCCGGGATTTCCCGACGGTTACTCCGTCACCCTGGCCTTCGCCGTCGTCGTGGACGCTCGCGGGCACACCCTCCTCACCCGGGTCGACCGCCCCGGGCGGGGCTGGGACGTGCCCGGCGGGCACATGGAGCCAGGGGAGTCGCCCGCCGAGGCCGCCGCACGTGAACTCGCCGAGGAGACCGGGTACATCGTGGACGCCGGGCGGCTTCGGCCGTTCGGCGGACAGCGCATCACGCTGCTCGCCGAACCGCCCGCCGACTACGGCTACCCGGCCCGGAACTACATGGCCTTCCACGTCGTGCGCTTGGACGGTCCCGGCCCCGACACCCGCCCCGCGCCCGGCTCGGAGTGCGCCGAGGCGGCGTGGTTCGCGCCCGACGAGGTACGCGCACGCTGCGCGGGCGCCGCCTGGCTCCCCCTCCACGCCGCGCTCGTCACGACACCATGACCGCGCCGCTCAGCCCCAGTTCCACGGGACGGACACGACGCCCCCGGCGCCGGCGACCAGCAGCACGACCGTGATCGCCGTACGCCGCAGCAACCATGTGTGACGCCCCGTCAGGCCATTGGCCGGGAGGACCCGACCCGGCGAACCGGGGCTGTAGACGACGTCCTCGTGGCCGGCGACCGCGGTACCGAGCAGCACGGGGATCTTGGCATCGACACGGTCGCCGGTCGGGAGATCGAAGCGGACGTACGTCGCCAGACCCGTCTTGCCGGTCACCAGCGCGCCGGTCGTGACTCCGTGACGGCGCAGATGGGCACGCAGCCGATGGCGACGGACGACCGACCGGGCGAGCCCCAGAGCGAGCACGAAGAACCCGCCGAAGACGACCGCCAGCATGAGTGAGCCCAGGAACACGCTTCCCCCCGTAGGCGCTCGGCGCCCGTCGTGCGCGGGCGTCGGTGCGCCCCCGTGGACCGGCACTCTAACGACTCCGGGCGGGTCGCGATCAAGGGACGTGGCACTGCCGCTGACGGTGCCTTCGAGTCACGCCGCCGTACGCGCGCCGCCGAGCACGCTCCCCAGCAGGTCGTCGAGGCCGACCATGCCCAGGAGTTGCCCGTGCGCGTCGTGCACCAGCGCCAGCGACGCCCGCCGTTCGCGCAGGGCCGCCACGGCCCGCTGGATCGGGGTGTCGATGCCCAGGGTCAGCACGGGCGACGCCAGTTCGCCCGCCGTGGGCGCATCGGGCGAGTCCGCCCCCAGGCCGCGTATCGCCAGCACCTCGCGTACGTGCAGGACACCGGTCAGCCGCCCGTCGGCGCCGCGGACCAGCAGCCGGTTGCGGCCGTTCCGGCGCGACGCCGCCACGATCTCCTCCGGCTTCGCCCCCGCCGGAACCTCGTCGATGCGGTCCGCGGGCACCACCAGGCGGGCCAGCGCCTCGGTGTGCGTGCGCAGCGTCGCCGTCAGCACGTCGTGCTCGGCGCTGCCGATCAGCCCCAGGCGCCGCGACTCGCCGACGAGTCGGCGCAGGCCCTCGGCGTCCTTGGGGATGGTCAGTTCGTCCCGGGGGCGGATCCGCGCCGCGCGCAGGGCCGCGTTGCTGATGCCGTTGAGGGCGCGCAGCAGCGGGCGTACGCCGCGGGTGAAGGTACGGAACGGCGGGGCCAGCAGCAGCGCGGCGCGCTCGGGGTCGGAGATCGCCCACGACTTCGGCGCCATCTCGCCGACCACCATGTGCAGCAGCACGATCGTGCTGAGCGCGACCGCGAAGGCCACCGCGTGCCCGGCCGTCGACGGCAGGCCGATCGAGCGGAAGAGCGGGTCGAGCATCGCGGCGAAGGCGGGCTCGGACACGACGCCGAGACCCAGCGAACACATGGTGATGCCCAGTTGCGCGCCGGCGAGCATGAGCGTCAGCTCGCGTACGCCGGCAAGCGCCGATCCGGCACCGCGCTTGCGCGCCGCCGCGGCCTGTTCGAGCCGGTGACGGCGCGCCGCCAGCAGGGCGAACTCCGCCGCGACGAAGAACGCGTTGCCGGCGAGCAGGACGACGGTCGCTATGAAGGCGGGCATCGGGCCTATCCCGGTGCCGCCGCCTGCCGCCAAGTCCAGGGAAGAGGTGGCCACGGCCGTCATGCCGCCACCTCACGCCGCTTGGCCGCGGCGGTGCCGGCCGCGGCCGGCTGCGGAGCCCGGTCGGCGTCGGAACCGCCCCGCCCGGAACCACCCCGCCCGGAATCGACCGGGCCGGAGTCGCCCCGCCCGGAACCGGCCCGGTCGGCAGGCGCGGCCCCCGCAACCACCGCACCCGCATCCAACGGCACGTGCGTACGCACGCGCACCAGTTCGGGGACATGCCGCTCGACGGTCAGCACCTCGATCTCGACCACCGTGGTGATCGGTGCGTCGGGGTCGCGTGCCTCGTCGGGGTCCGGGATCGTGACGCGGTCGCCGACCAGCGGCAGCCGTCCCAGGCGGGCGATGACCAGGCCGCCGAGGGTGTCGTACGGCCCCTCGGGCAGCTCGGTGTCGATGATGCGCTCGACCTCGTCGACGCGCAGGACGGCGTCGAGGCGCCACCAGCCGTCCTCGGGGAAGGCGTCCACGACGGATTCGACGTCCGATTCGTCGGCGATCTCGCCGACCAGTTCCTCGGCCACGTCCTCGTACGTCACGATGCCGGCGAGCCCGCCGTGCTCGTCGAGCACGATCGCGAACTCCTCGTCGACCGCGCGCAACTGCTCCAGCAGAGAGGACAGGCCGGCGGTGTCGGGGATCAGCAGCGGTTGCCGGGCGATCTCGCCGACCGTCACGCGGTCGGCGTCCCCGGGAGCCACGGCCAGCAGGTCGGCGACGCCGACCATGCCCACGATGTCGTCGACGCGATCGCCGACGACGGGGTAGTGCGAGTGACCGCATTCCTGGACCAGGGCGATCAGTTCGGCGGTGCTGCTGTCGGCCCGCACCCGTATCACGTCGGGCCTCGGGACCATCACCTGATCGACTGTCAGATTGCCGAAGGCGATGGCGCGTTGCAGCATGTCGGAGAGTTCGGGGGCGAGGTCGCCCTCGCGGTCGGCCTCGGCGACGATGTGGCCGAGTTCCTCGGTGGTGGCGCCGCCGTGGATCTCCTCGACCGGTTCGATGCCGAGGGCGCGCACGAGGCGGTTCGCGACGTTGTCGAACATCCGGATGACCGGCCCCATGACCTTGAGGTAGGCCAGGGTCGGCCCGGCCAGCAGGATGCCGACGCGCTCGGGCTCGGCGATGCCCCAGTTCTTGGGGATCAGTTCGCCGAGGACCATCTGTACGCCGGTCGCGATGGCGAAGCCGAGGACCAGGGTCACCGCGGTGTCGAGGCCCGACGGCATGCCGAGCGGGTCGAGCGCGGGGGAGAGGAAGGCACCGAGGGCGGGCTGGGCGATGAACCCCACGAGCAGCGTCGTGATGGTGATGCCCAGTTGCGCGCCGGAGAGCATGAACGAGAGGCGGCGGGTCACCTTGAGGGCGCGGCCGGCGCCGCGGTCGCCGGCCTCGGAGCGGCGGCGCAGTTCGGCGCGGTCGGCGGCGACGTACGCGAACTCCTGGGCGACGAAGAAGCCGGTGCCGACGGTCAGGACGACGACGGCGAGTATGCCGAAGCCGGCGGAGGCGGCGTTCATCGGACATCCTCCCGAACGACGCCGCGTGGATCACTGGCTCGGGAGGGACCGGTACTCGGGGGGTCCGTCTCTTGGGCGGACACACACGCTCCTTGTGAAATCCACGGCGGCCTCAGATCGGGCGCCGTGGCAATTTTGGGTGGGCTACTGCCACTAAAACGTATCACCGCAGAACGGTGTTCCCATGCGTGCGATATGGCTGCGCCGCAGGTGGGAAATGGATGTGGCGGCCGTCACGTGACTGATCGTCAAAAGCTACTGACCGTTAGTACTTGGCGCCGGTGCGCGGATCGTGACAGTCTGTGCGGCCGTGGGCGCGGTACGCCGAATGGCGGAGCGGATTGTACGGATCCGTACCGACTGGTGCCGGTCCGGCGCTCCCTTGTCGTCCTCAAGTTGCCTCGGATTTCATCCCATCGAGGGAATCCGGACGGGGCGCGTGTCGACAAGGATGGGAGACGACCCTTCACATCCGCGGCAGCAGAGCGGCGATCACCGGGGGCGGTGTTGAACGACAGCAAGACCGGGCGCAGGCGTTCCGGGGGCCGAGCGGTCCCACGCCCGCGCACGGAGCGCAACAAATCCGGACAAGTCGGCGAACCGGCCGCGGAAACCCCGGGATTGATCGACAAAATCGAGGAATCGGGCAACGCGGAAGACGGTTCGTGCGTTCGTACCGGTGTGGGCACCCCACCGGGAGCCCCCGCCGACGCCGGACCCGTCACCGGAGACGTCGGCAGCGCGGCAGGCCCACCGGCCGCCGCGCCCGTTCGACCCGACGAGGTGGCGATGACCCGGACGCTCGACGCGTACGCGATACGCCTGGCCGCGCTCAAGGCGTACGACATCACCGGTGTCCGCCCCCGCGAACTCCAGCGCTACCGCACCCATGGCGAGGTGCCCGACGGCCTCACGGAGGAAGTCGTCCTGCGCGCCCAGCAGATCGTCGAGGAGGAGCGCGCCCGGCTGCTGCGCCTGGCACGCTCCTGACCTCCACCCGCAGACCCGGCCCCGCAGACCCAGCCCCGTAGACCGAGCCCGCGGCCCTCAGCTCCGCGCGATGCCGTCGAGCACCTCGGCGAGCCGCGCCGGCTCGGAGAACATCGGCCAGTGCCCCGTCGGCACCGCGTGCACCGACCGGGTGCGCGCCGCGGCGAACTCCGCGAAGAACGGGTGGCCGGCCGCCGTCATCTGCTCGACCACCTCCAGCGGGAACGTCGAGGCGACCAGGTGGCTCGGGACGTCGTAGCGCGCCGGATTCGTCAGCCGCAGCGGGCCCGTCGAAACGCCCCAGGGCTGCGGCGTACCGCGCTCGCGCAGGAGCGCCAGGTCCGCGTCCGACAGCCCCGCGAGGTTCACCGGGTCCGCCTGCGCGTCGAACGGCGGCACCGGGATCGCCGCCCCGCCCGACTCCTCGACCTGCCGCCGGATGTCCTCCTGCTCCTCCGGCTCCGCCGTGTCGATGTGCGCCGTGCCGTCCGCGAGCGGGCCGCTGTCGACGAACACGATGCGCGCGATCCGCTCCGGGATGCGGTCCACGACGCCGTACGCGGTGATGCCGCCGCCGCTGTGCCCGGCCAGCACCACGTCGCGCAGGTCGTCCTTCTCGATCAGGTCGACGACCGCCTGGATGTGGGCGTCCTGGTCGATGCCCTGCGGGCCCTCGCCGGCGCGCTCGGCGAGGCCCGGCAGCGTGACCGGCACCACGTCGTGCCCCGCCGCCCGCAGCGGCTCGGCGACCCGGTCCCATGCCCACGCGCCGAGCCAGAATCCGGGGATCAGAACGATTGTCGCCATGCGTAGCTCCTTGCCGGGCACCGCGGAAACGGGGCCTTTGTGCGCGGGCCGCCGGTCGCGGCCCTGCTGACAAGAACGACGCTATGCCGAGTACCTGACATCTTCTGTCAGGTACCGGGGTGAGTTCGCGTTTTCCGCTTGTTCGGCCAGAACCCGCAGGCCGGCCTCGGACGGCGAGCCCGCTTCGGCGGTGTAGGTGACGAGCAGCTGGTCGGCGTCGTCCGCCACCCGGAACGACTCGTAGGCCAGCGTGAACTCGCCCAGCTCCGGGTGCCGGATGTGGTAGCCGCCGTGCGTCTTGTCCTGCACCTCGTGCTCGGCCCACAACCGCCGGAAGTCCGCGCTGCCCTCGGTCAGTTCGCCGATCAGCGCGGCGAACACCGGGTCGCCCGGATGGCGGCCCGCCGTCAGGCGCAGGTACGCCACCATGTCGCGCGCCTTCGTCTCCCAGTTCACGAACCGCCCGCGCACCTCGGCGTCGAGGAACACCAGGCGCGCCTTGTTGCGGTCCGTGGGAGGCCGCGCGCCCGGGTCCAGGACCAGCGCGGCGAACAGCGGGTTCCACGCCAGGATGTCGGTACGCCGGCCGGCGACGAACGCGGGCGTGTGCGGCATCGACTCCAGCAGCCGGCGCAGACCCGGGCGGACCTCTTGCGGCGCCGCGTACGCGTCCGCCGACGCGACCGAGCCCTGCGCGGCCCGGACCAGGCGGTGCAGATGCGCCCGCTCGTCGCCGCCCAGCCGCAGCGCGCCCGCGACGGCGTCGACGATCTCCCGCGAGACGTTGCCGGTGCGGCCCTGCTCGAACCGCACGTAGTAGTCCGCGCTCACACCCGCAAGCTGCGCCAGTTCCTCGCGCCGCAGGCCGGGGACGCGGCGGCGCTCTCCGTACGTCCGCAGCCCCGCGTCCTCCGGCCCCAGCCGCGCCCGTCGCGAGCGCAGGAACTCTCCCAGTTCGGCTTTGTGGTTCATGCAGGTGGTTCCCCGGAAATCTCAGGAGTTTCGACGCCTGTCGCCTGTCGCCTGTCGCCTGTCGCCTGTCGCCTGTTGCTTATCGCCTATCGCCGAACGCCAGCGGAAGGTGCCTGATTCCCGTGTGCCGGTTGCTGCGCGTCCACTCCACCGGGCCGGCCGCCTCGACCGTGCCGAACGTGTCCACCAGCGCCCGCAGTACCGTGCGTGTCTCCAGCCGGGCGAGGTTCGCACCGAGGCAGTAGTGCACCCCCTGGCCGAACGCCAGGTGCGGGTTCGGGTCGCGTCCGATGTCGAAGCGGTCGGCGGCCGCGAAGGCCGCCGCGTCGCGGTTCGCCGAGCCCTCCCACACCAGCACCTTGTCGCCCTTCGCGACGGCCGCGCCGCCGAGCACCGTGTCCCGGGTCGCGGTCCGCCGCTTCGACGGCGACGGCGAGGTCCAGCGCATGACCTCCTCGACCGCGCCGCCCATCAGGCGTTCCGGCTCGGCGCGCAGTGCCGCGAACTGCTCCGGGTGCTGCACGAGCGCCAGGACGCCGCCCGCGACCGCGTTGCGGGTGGTCTCCGCACCGGCCGCGAACAGCAGGTTGAAGAACATGTGCAGTTCGACCTGGGTCAGGCGCGGCGGTTCCACGTCGGCGAGTTCGGCGTGCACGACGAGCGAGAGCATGTCCTCGGTGGGCCGCTCGCGCTTCTCCGCGATGAGGGCCGCGCCGTACGCGAACATCGCCTTCTGCGCCGCGGCCTTCTCGGCGTCGCGGCCCTCGCGGTGGTCGAAGAGGTGCTCGATGTAGCCGAACAGCTCGTGCCGGTCCTCCTCCGGGACGCCGAGCATCGAGCAGATGGTCTGCATCGGCAGTTCGCCCGCGACCGCGGCCAGGAAGTCGACCGGTTCGTCCTCGGGCACCGCCGCGAAGAGCGCACGGGTGCGGCGCAGCAGGTCGTCGCCGAGCAGCGCCACCATGCGCGGCGTCAGCCCCTTGTTCACCAGCCGCCGGATCCGGTTGTGCCGGGGGTCGTCCATCATGTTCATCACCAGGCCGCCGGCGGGGGAGTCCGCGAGCATCGTGCCGCCGTGCTCGGACGAGTACGTCTCGGCGTCCCGGAGCACCTCCAGGGTCTCGGCGTACGTCGCCACCGACCAGAACCCGGTGCCGTCCGGCGTGTGCGCGGTCGGCTCGTGCCACCACACCGGCGCCTCGCGGCGGTGCGCCGCGAAGACGTCGTGCGGGAAGCCCGCCGCGAAGGCGTCGAGGTCGGTCAGGTCGACACCGGCCAATGCGGCGGGCGCGGGCTTGCGCATGGAGCCCCCTCACGAAGTCGTCAGGAGACCGTACCGTTTCGGCGTCGCGGGAGGGAGGCGGCAGGAAGGCAGGAGGGAGAAGGAAGGGGAGAGTGAAGGCGCGGGCCGCGGGACCTACCCCGTGATGTGCTGCAGATAGGCGTCGGGCCGGGCCATGAACCGCGCCCAGTGGTCCACCAGCGCCAGGTCCTGCCACGGCACTTCGCGGATGCCGTCGTCGCCGAGCTCCAGGATCTGCGCGCCCGGCGTCGCGGCCAGCACCGGCGAGTGGGTCGCGCAGATGATCTGCGAACCGCTCGCCGCGAGGTCCAGCATCAGCCCGACGAGACGCAGGCAGGACGAGAACGAGAGCGCGGCCTCCGGTTCGTCGAACAGGTACAGCCCCGGTTCGCGCATCATCGCGTCGAACACCGCCAAGAACCCTTCGCCGTGCGAGAGTTCCTCCAGGTCCTCGGACCAGAAGCCGGGCATGCCGCCGACCTTCCGGGACAGGTCGAACAGCGTCTCCGCGCGCAGGAAGAAGCCGCGCCGCAGCCGGCGGGGGCCCATCGTCATGCGCACCCCGGCCATGGTCAGTTCGACGTCGAGGTGCTCGCCGAGCGGCGTCGGCACGCCCGGCGGCGCGTACTTCGTGCCGGCCTTGCCGCCGAACGACCCGATCTTCGCGGCGTCCGCGACCGCCTCGACGAGCGTCGACTTCCCCGACCCGTTCTCGCCGACCAGGAACGTGACGGGCCGGGTCAGCTCGACCCCGCCGCCCTCGGCGAGCGCCCGGACCGGCGCGAGGGTGAACGGCCATTCCGCGGGATGGCCGGCCGCGAGGCGGAGGTGCGTGACGAACATCGGCACACGTTAGCTCAATCGGATGAAACACCGGCGAATGGCGTGGAATCGCCTGGAGCGGCACCCGGCCGGGCCCTAGCGTTTGGCGAGCGTTCGGCGCGCCATTTCCGCACTGCGCACCGCTGGGGACACGGTGCGAACTCCACGGGGGAGCACATGAGATACCGCCTTGCCGCCGTTCTGATCGGCATCTGGACGCTGCTCGTCGGCGCCCTCGCGGCGCCCGCGAGCGCCGCGGCGCAGTTCACTCCGCTCGACGAATGCTCCACGGCGCCCTACCAGGCCGACCCGCGCCTCGGACCCGAGACGCTGCCCAAGCTGGGCCCGGTCGGCTTCCAGTTGTTCCTGTACAAGCGGACCGGGCACATGTCGGTCCAGCAGTTCCTGGACACCTACTACGACCCGGCCGCGCCCGGATGGCGCTACCCGCCGTCCGACGGCTACGTGATCGGCCACAACGGCCGGCCCGTCTCGTGGCAGCAGCAACTGTCCCCGGGGCAGGACATCGACCGCTACGGCAGCGAGTACGGCTCGTTCCTGGCCCCCGAGGGCCTGCCGTACGCCGCCCGCTCCATCCCGCCGCAGAGCCTGAACGGCACGCCGGCCGCCGACTGCAACTACCGCGACTACCGCGTGGTGAAGCCGTTCAGCGTTAAGGCCGGACCGATCGCCGCGTGGTTCGCGCAGCCCGGCGGCGGACTCCAGTACCAGCTCGACGGCACCCTGGTCCCCGGCGCACCGGCGCGGCTCAACGTCCTGTGGCTGGTCGACAACGGGTATCTCAAGCGCCTGCCCTGACCCCGCCCGGTCAGGATGTGATCATGGAGGTGTGGATGCCGCCGACCTCGCCCTGCGCATGGAGCTGAATCTCGCCGAGCACGCCTGCCACCTGCACAGACGTACCCGGCACATGACGGTCACCGAGACGCCCGACGTGATCGTCGCGGACAGCGGCCTGGACGACGACACCTTCAACATCGTGGCGCACGCCCGCTTCGCCCCGCGCGACGCGGACCTGCGGATCGCCGACACCCTGCGGCACCTGCGCCGGGTCGGCCGCCCGTTCTCGTGGTGGATCGGCCCGGCGTCGGGGCCGGACGACCTGTCGCGCCGCCTGGAGGCGGCCGGTGCGCCGTGCGCGGAGCAGGAGCTTGCGATGTGGGCGATGCCCGCCGAGGTCGCCGACGAAGCCCCGGGGCTGGAGGTCAGGGCCGCCGGGGACGCCGCGGAACTCGCCGACTTCGCGGCCGTCCTGGCCGCCAACTGGACGCCGGAGTCGACGACCGTCACCGAGTTCTTCGCGGCCACCGCGGCGACCGCGCTCGCGCCCGGCAGCGCGTCCCGCTACCTCGTCGGCTACGCGGACGGGCTCCCCGTCGCGGCCGCCGAGGTGTTCGGCCACGCCGACGTCGCCGGGATCTACAACGTCGCGACCCTGGCCGCGCACCGCAGGCGCGGGTACGGCGGCGCGATGTCCCGCGCCGCGGTGCGTACCGCCGCCGGACTCGGCTACTCCGTCGCGGTGCTCCAGGCGTCCGGACAGGGCGAGCCGGTGTACCGCGCGCTCGGCTTCCGGCCGCTCGGGCCCGTCGTGGAGCACGCGGTCAGCGCGGGTCCCCGGCCGGTGTGACCGCGGCCGGCACGGTCTCCGGACGTGTCGGCGGCGTCAGCCCGGCGAGCAGCGTCAGCGCGGACTCGGACGGCGAACCGGGTGCCGCGGTGAACGTGGAGAGCACGCAGGAGTCGTCGGGTAGATGCAGCGACTCGTACTCCAGCGACATCGCCCCGACCAGCGGATGCTGGACGCGCTGCGTGCCGTGGCGCTTGCCCCGCACCGGGTGCGCCGCCCACAGCTCGGCGAACTCCCGGCTCTTCAGCGTGAGTTCGCCGACCAGCTCGGTGAGCTGCGGGTCGTCGGGATACTGCCCGGCGGCGACCCGCAGGTACGCGACGTTGTCGCTCGCCTTCGCGGTCCAGTCGGGGTAGAGGGCGCGCGTGTGCGCGTCGAGGAAGACGAGCCGGGCGCAATTCGGCCGGTCTGCGGGCCGGTCGGTCGCCTCGAAGTCGTAGTGCGGCGCGAACAGCGCGTGCCCCAGCCGGTTCCAGGCGAGGATGTGCCCGAACCGGCCGACCAGGATCGTCGGCACCCGGTCGACCGCGTGCACGAGGCGGCGCAGCGGGGCGCGTACCTTCTCGGGCTTCGCGGCGCTGCGGCGCCGGGCCTGCCGCGGGCGCGCGAGGTTGCGCAGGTGCGCGTGCTCGTCCGCGTCCAGGCGCAGGACGCGCGCGAGCGCGTCGAGGACGGCGTCGGAGGCGTTGCCGCTCTGGCCCTGTTCGAGCCGGGTGTAGTACGCGGCACTGACGCCGGCGAGCTGGGCCAACTCCTCGCGGCGCAGGCCCGGTACGCGCCGACGCGCGCCGTACGCGGTCAGCCCCGCGTCCTCGGGCCGCAGCCGCGCGCGCCGGCTGCGCAGGAATTCTCCCAGGTCATCGCGTCGTTCCATGCCGCCCAGCATCGCCCGGGGCACCGGGCCGGAGCCAGCGGCGAGGGTGTCCCTGTCAGTACCAGGACCCGGGAAACCATGCTCCGCGGGCCTACGTCCGGCAGAGGGCTGGGTACGCCGCGGCGGCCCCGGAAGTCTTCTCGGCGTCACCGATGTCCCCGAGAGGCACCCCACGATGTCCACCACCCTGGAAACAGGTTCCGAAAAAACAGGTCCCGAAAAAGGTCCCGAAAAAGGTTCCGAAACAGGTTCCGAATCAGGTCCCGAAGGCGGTTCCGCTGCCGCGCCGCACGCCGGGTCACCCGCACGCACCGGCGACGCGGCACCCCGGATGACGCCGCGTCAGCGGCTGATCCTGGTCCTGCTGCTCGGCTCGCAGTTCATGCTGGCCGTCGACTTCTCGATCCTCAACGTGGCGCTGCCGGAGCTGGGCGACGGCCTCGGTTTCCGGCTCGCCGACCTCCAATGGGTGGCGACGTCCTTCGCGCTCGCCGCCGCCGGGTTCACCCTGGTCTTCGGCCGCGTCGCGGACCTCGTCGGGCGGCGCCGCATGTTCATGGCCGGCATGGCGCTGCTGATCGTCGGCTCGCTCGTCGGCGGACTCGCCCCGACCCCCGGCATCCTGCTGGCCGGCCGGGTGATCCAGGGCCTGGCCACCGCGATGGCCACGCCCGCCGCGCTGTCGCTGCTGACCACGTCCTTCCCCGAGGGACCGCTGCGCGACCGGGCGCTCGGCCTGAACGGTGCGCTGCTGGCCTCCGGGTTCACCGCGGGCGCGGTGTTCGGCGGCCTGCTGACCGACACGCTCAGCTGGCGCTGGGCGTTCCTCGTCAACGTGCCGATCGCGGCGGTCGTCATCCTGGCGACCCCCGCCGTCATCGGCGAGAGTCGGGCGGCCGTCAGGATGCGGCTGGACGTCCCCGGAGCCCTCACGGCCGCGGGCGGCCTGCTGGCCCTCGTGTACGGCATCACCCGTGCGGGTGAAGAGGGTTGGGGCGACGGCATCGCGCTCGTGGCGCTGGCCGCGGGTACCGTGCTCCTGGTCGTGTTCTGGTTCGTCGAACTGCACGCGGAGGCGCCGCTCGCGTCCGTGCGGATGTTGCGGCGGCGTACCGTGAGCTGGGGCAACTTCGGGGGATTCATCACCTTCACGATGGAGTCCGCACTCGTCTACGTCATGACGCTCTACCTCCAGCAGGTGCTCGGGTACTCGGCGGTGCAGACCGGCCTCGCGTTCGGTGTCATCGGCATCGCCTGCTTCCTCGGCGGGGTCGCCGCACCGCGCGTGATCGCCCGCATCGGAAGCGCCGCGGCCCTGGTCGTCGGCCTGGTGCTGCAAGGCGTCATGACCGCGGCGGTGTTCAACGTCGGCGACTCGCGCGGACAGCTCGCCCTGGTGCTGGCCGCACTTTCGCTCGGCGGCGTCGGACACCTGTTCGCCATCGTCGGCTACATGGTCACCAGCACCTCGGGTGTCGCGGACGACGAGCAGGGCCTGGTCACCGGCATCGCGTCGATGACCCAGCAGGTGAGCATCGCGCTGGGGATCCCGGTCATCAGCTCGGTCGTGACCGCCCGCATGGAGTCGCAGTCCGGCACCCGCTCCGAGTCCGACGCGCTGCTGTCCGGCATCAGCGCGGGCGTGCTGGTGAACGCCGCTGTCGTGCTGGCCGGCGCCCTGCTGGTGGCGCTCGCCCTGGTCCGCCGCGGACGGCGGGCCGACGCGCCCTGAGCCCGCGGCGCCGGGACCGGGCAGGGGGAGGATCCGCAGGGTCCTGCGGGACCTCTCCCCTGCCCGCCGGGCGTCAGTCGTCCGTGCTCTGCTGCCGCTCGTCCTCGGAGAACGCATACGGGGAGGCGGCTCCAGGCGCCTGCGGGCCCGCCATCTTGGCCCTGCGCAGCATCGAACTCGCCGACTGGAAGGTCTGGCGGGTCTTCTTGCTGCTGTAGCTCATCGCCTGGTCGGCCGCGATGCCCATGCCGCCCGCCGCCGCGAAGGCGTCCTGGTCGGCGCCCAGGAAGACGAACACCCAGCCGTACTTGTCCCGCTGATGGGTGATCATCTCGCGTACCCGGGCCAGCGAGTACTCCGACGAGGCGTTCTCCAGCCCGTCGGTGAGGATCACCATGACCACCTCGCCGGGGCGCCGGGACTCCGGCAGCTTGGCGAGGTCCTCGCCCTCCGAAGCGATGGTTCGCCCCACCGCGTCCAGCAGCGCGGTCATGCCACGCGGGCGCAGCGTGAAGTCGGGGACCTCAGTCACCGGCGTGTTCTGGTAGACCACTTCGTAGCGGTCGTCGAACTGGTAGAGCGAGACGGTGGTACGCCCCTCCACCTCGCGCTGGTCCTCCAGGAAGGCCTTCAGCCCGCCCTCGGTGTCCTCCTTGACGCTCTGCATCGATCCCGAACGATCCAGGACGACCGCTATATGCCGCAGGTCAGGATCGGTCATGTCTTCGGCCCCCTCCTCAAGTCGCGCATTCTCCACACCACTTCCGCAACGCCCCTCATCGGCGCCGGTACGCGCCATTCTCCGCCACCATCCTCCATCGCCCCCGCCCGTGGCGCTCGGCAATTCCCGGCCCGTCGGCCCGGCCGCGCGACCCAACCGATCGCGCGCCCCGGCACGCCGCGTGCCGGTGTCGCGTTTCTTCAAGAGCCACAGCCCGGCGGCGCATAACGTGGCCCCATGAGCCAGCGCATCACCGATCTCCTCGCGGCCGCCGCCGAGCGCGCCGTCCCCGTGGTCCGGGGCGTCCCGGACGAACTCCTCTCCGAGCCCACGCCCTGCGCCGACTTCACCGTCGGCGACCTGGCCAACCACCTGTACCAGGTCGTTGTGAACTTCCAGGCGCTGGCGGTCAAAGAGAACGCGGACTGGGCGCAGGCTCCGGACTACCTGCACGGCGCGTGGCGCGACGCGTTCGCCGCCGAGACAGGTCGCCTCGTCGAGGCGTGGGCGGCACCCGACAGCGAGGAGGGCGTGTCCCCCGGGATGGGCCTCCCGTCGCGGACCGTGGGGCAGATGGCGCTTCTCGACCTGACCGTGCACGCGTGGGACCTCGCCCGCGCGACCGGGCAGCCGTTCGAGCCGGCCCCGGCCGCGGTGCCGGAACTCGCGGACCTGCTGGCCACCATGGGCCCGACCGCGCGCACGATGGGCGTGTTCGGCGAACCCTGTACGCCGCCCGCGGACGCCGACGACTTCGCGCGCCTGCTCGGCGACTCCGGCCGCGACCCGGCCTGGAAGTCCGGAAACTGACCGGTGGACACCCGAGGGCACGTGGCCGCGCCGGGCGGCGCATAGCATGCGCTGATGCCGACGAATCCGCAGCGCCACGTGCCCTTCGACCGTCTCCACAACTTCCGCGACCTGGGCGGATACCCGACTGCCGACGGCCGCATCGTGGCCTGGGGACGGCTCTACCGGTCCGATTCGCTCGGCAAGCTGCACGGGGACGACGCCGCCGGGGACCGTGAGCGGTTCCTCGCGCTGGGCATCCGGACGGTCGTCGACCTGCGGTACCCGTGGGAGATCGCGAAGCGCGGCCGCGTCCCCGAGGAGGACGGGCTCGGCTACCACAACCTGAGCATCGAGCACCGGCCGTACGACCAGGCGGCGCTCGGCCCCGACGTCGACATCGAGCCCTTCCTCACGGAGAAGTACGTCGAGGTCGCGCTCGACGGCGTCAAGGAGATCCGCGGCGCCCTCGACGTGCTCGCGGCGCCCGACGGCCCCGCGGTGTTCCACTGCGCCTCCGGCAAGGACCGCACCGGCATCATCGCGGCCCTGGTCCTGACCCTCTTGGGCGTCGACGACGAGGTGATCGTCGCCGACTTCGCGCTCACCGGGCTCGCCACCGAGCGGCTGGTCGCCGACTGGTACACGCTGGTCCCGCCGGGGCGGGAGCTGAACTGGCCGGGCTACGGGCAGGCGCCCGCGGGGCTGATGCGGCGGTTCCTGGCGTGGGCCGAGGCGGAGTACGGCTCGCTGCGCGGCTACGCGGAGGCGCAACTCGGCGTCGACGACGCGCTCGTGGCGGCGCTGCGGGCGCGGTACCTCGTGGCCGCGGAAGCCGCCGAGGTCGCTGCCGAGTAGCTCCCGGCGCGGGGCGGCCCGCGCGTGAGCGTGCCGGTCAGAGCCAGTCGCGGCGCTTGAAGACGACGTACAGGGTGATGCAGACCAGGGCCATCAGCCCGATCGCGAACGGGTAGCCGGCGATCCAGTCGAGCTCCGGCATCTCGGCGAAGTTCATGCCGTAGATGGTCCCGATGAGCGTGGGGGCGAACAGGATGGCCGCCCAGGCCGAGATCTTCTTGACCTCCTCGTTCTGCGCCAGGCTCACCTGGGTCAGCTGCTTCATCTCCTCGTTCTGCTTCTGCGTCACCAGGGTGGCGTTGACGGACATGATGTTCTGGAGCATCTGGCGGAACCCGTCGACGCGCTCCACGACGGTGGTGGCGTGGTCCTCGACGTCGCGGAGGTAGCGGCGCAGTTCGTCGTCGACGGCGTACTTCTCGAAGCCGAGCGACAGGTCGCGCAGGATGCCCAGCAGCGGGCGTCCCGCGCGCTGGAACTCGATGACCTCGCGGCCGAGTTCGTAGATGCGGCGGGAGACGTTGGGCTCGCCGAGGAAGACCTCGGTCTCGATCTCGTCGATGTCGTGCTGGAGCCCGGCCACGACGGGGGCGTACTCGTCGACGACGGTGTCGAGGATGGCGTACAGCACCGCCTCGGGTCCCAGGCGCAGCAGGTCGGGGCGCTCCTCGACCCAGCGGCGTACGGCGGCCAGGTCCGGGGCCTCCGCGTGCCGCACGGTCAGGACGAACCTGCGGCCCATGAAGACGTGCAGCTCGCCGAAGTCGACCTCCTCGACGTCGTCCAGGTAGCGCGCGGCGCGCAGGACCGCGAACAGGGTGTCCCCGTAGCGCTCCAGCTTGGGGCGCTGGTGCGCCACGATCGCGTCCTCCACCGCGAGTTCGTGCAGGCCGAACTCCTCCGCCGCGGACAGCAGTTGTGCTTCGGCGGGGCGGTAGAGGCCGATCCACGCCATGGCGCCGGGGCGTTCGTGCAGGCTCCGGTACGTCTCGGCGAGCGTCGCGGGCGACGCAACTCGGTAGCCGTCGACGTACAGCGCGCTGTCGATGAGGCTGTTCTCGACGGGCTGGGGAGGCGGGTCGGCCTGCCGCGGGTCCATCGACTGCTCGGGTGCCGCCTCGCCGGGGTCGGTGGGGGACGCGTGTCTGCGGCCGCGCAAGTAGGACCGGCGCCGGTCGCTCATCGGATGTCGTCCATCGGGCGGGGCCTCCGGGGTTCGCGGGCGCCGGGAACGGCGTCGGGGCCGACCACGAAGAGCGGTCGGCCCCGACTATTGTCCCTTTTGCCGCGGATTTTTCGCGGATTTGCCGTCCGCGTATCCGGGCGCCCCGCGTAACCGGGCACCCCGGCTGTCCGGCGTGCCTCAGCCGCCGTAGCGACGGTTGAACTGCTCGATCCGTCCGGCCGTGTCCAGGACGCGGCCCTTGCCGGTCCAGAACGGGTGGCTGGCGGCGGAGATGTCGACGTCGACGACCGGGTAGGTCTTGCCGTCGGTCCACTCGACGGTCTTGTCGCTGTCGAGCGTCGAGCGCGTCAGGAACGCGAAGTCGCCGGACTTGTCGCGGAAGACGATCTCGCGGTACTCGGGGTGGATGGCGGAACGCATGGAAGCCTCCTGGGCGGAAGATGTGCGGCTGATGGGCACCGGCTGCCGCCGCGGTCGGGCGGGCAGCGGGTGCGTTCGGCGGGTCAGCGCTCCTCGCGGAACACCACGTGACGCCGGGCTACCGGGTCGTACTTGCGCAGCTCCAGCCGGTCCGGATCGTTCCGGCGGCTCTTGCGCGTCACGTACGTCTGGCCGGTGCCTGCCGTCGAGCGCAGCTTCACCACGGGGCGCAGGTCGCTTCGTGCCATCGGGGGCCTCCTCGTCTCTCTCGGCGCCGCGATTCCGACCGCGGCACATGAGTGAGAACGATTTCCGCCTGCGAATATTCCGTGCGGGCATCGCCGCAGGTCAGAGCTCGAAAGGCCCCTTCCCCATCTGGTCGCGGACGGTGACGACGGGCGGGTTGAGCAGGGCCCGGCGCTGCCAGTTCGCACCGTCGACGACCAGCGTGTGGCCGGAGATGAACCGGGCGTAGGGGGAGGTGAGGAAGGTGGCGGCCCAGCCGAGTTCGCGGACCCGGCCGACCCGCAGCGCCGGCTGGAGGGGGTCCTTGTCGTGGCTGCGGTCGACGTTGCTGCGGATGTCGGCGGTCATGTCGGTGTGCGGGAACAGCCCGGGGACGAGGCCGTTGATCTGGATGCCGTAGGGGCCCCATTCGACCGCGAGGGTCTCGACCATGTTCTTCACGCCGGCCTTGGCGGCGGCCGAGTGCGCGAAGCCGGGGCCGCCGGTCCACGCGTACGACGCCCCGATGTTGACGATCGAGCCGGGGGTGCCCGCGGCGAGGTGGCGCCGGGCGAACTCGCGTGCGCAGAAGTAGGTGCCGTTGAGGGTGATGTCGACGACGGTGCGCCAGGCGTTGGGCGACATGTCCTCGGCCGGGACGGGGAAGTTCGCCGCGGCGTTGTTGATCAGGATGTGCGGCAGCCCGAAGTGCGTCTCGGCGGCGTCGAACGCGGCGGCGATCTGCTCGGGGTCGCGGATGTCGCAGGTCACCGTGGCGACGCGGCCGCCGACCCCTTCGAGGCCCTCGACCGCGGCCTTGAGGTGGTCGTCCTTGCGGGAGGCGACGACGATGTCGGCGCCGAGGCGGGCGTACTCGGTGGCGATGGCCTTGCCCAGGCCGGTGCCGCCGCCGGTGACGAACACGACCGTGCCGTCGTACGTGCCCGGCGGCAGCGCGCTGGCACCCAGCGGCGCCGGCTCCGGCAGGCCCTGGTACGGGCTCTTGGCGTCGCTCTGCGCCTCGGTCGGCGCGGTCTGCGTCTCGGACTGCGGGGAGTTCTCGGTCATGTGGGCGGCTCAGCTTCCCGTGAAGTTCGGCGGACGGTTCTCGGCGCGTGCGGCGCGGAACTCCGCCAGGTCGTCGGAACGGCTCAGGTACGTCTGGGCGATCAGCTCCTCGGCCATCGAGCTGCGGACCTCCGGCTCGGCGAGGTGCCTGATCACGCGGCGCGCGGTCTTGACGGTCGCGAACGGGGCCGCGGCGATCTTCTCGGCCATCTCGCGTACGGTCGCGTCCAGTTGGTCCGCCGGGACCACGCGGGAGACGACGCCGTGCGCGTACGCCTCGGCGGTGTCCATCGGCCGCCCGGTCAGCACCAGGTCCGAGGCCACCCCGTGCCCGCAGATCTGGAACAGCCGGCCGACGCCCCCGGTGTCCGGGATGACCCCGTGCGTGGTCTCCGGCAGCATGAAGCGCGCGCCCTCCGCGGCCACCCGGATGTCCGCGAGCAGCGCGCGCTGGAACGACGCGCCGATCGACCAGCCCTTGCACGCCACCAGGATCGGCGCGTCCAACTCGAACATCTGCTGCACGCCGCGGTGCCCGCGCGTCATCAGCTCGTGGTGCGTCATGGTGACCTGGCCGCCGCCGATGGCCCCCACGTCACGGCCGGACGAGAACGATTTGCCCTCGGCGCGCCAAATGACCGCCCGCACGTCGGCGCGCGACCGCAACTCGGCCAGGATCTGCCACAGCAGCTGGTCCATGTCGTCGTCGAACGCGTTGTGCTTGTCCGGGTTGTTGTTGGTGATCGTGGCGATCGGGCCGTCGTACTCAAGCAGGACTTTGTCCGCCACTTGGCCTCCGTCGGTGCTCGGCATGGATCTGACGATGTGTCACTTGACCTGCATATACCAACGGGGCGGCGGTTTCGAGGGCGGGGCGGGTCGCCCGTTCGGCGGATGCCCCGGAAAGAGGCGTGTGGCACCCGGCGGGAGTGTCGCGAATCACCGATCCTGGTGGCAGATACCGCGTCGGAAACGGGAGCCGTCATGAAGGTGCAGCTACGCCACAACCCCTCGTTCACCGTCGCCCGGTGCGTGCTCGCCGGCGGCGAGCAGATGCGCGCCGAGAGCGGTGCGATGCTCGCGCACAGTGCGGGGGTCTCGATCGACGCCAAGATCGAGGGCGGCCTGATGCGCGGACTGAAGCGCAGCGTGCTGGGCGGCGAGTCGCTGTACCAGACCACCTTCACCGCGCCGCCGCAGGGCGGCTGGGTCGACGTCGCGGCGAACCTCCCCGGGGACGCCATCACCATCGACCTGGAGCCGGGGCAGGACCGCTTCCTGCTGACCAAGGGCTGCTGGCTCGCCAACTCGGCCGGCGTCACGATCGACACGAAGTGGGGCGGCGCCCGCAACCTCTTCGGCGGCGAGGGCGGCTTCCTCGTCGAGGCGTCCGGGCAGGGCGTGGTGATCGCGAGCTGCTTCGGTGCCCTCGACGTCATCGACCTGGACCCGGGCGAGCAGGTCGTCGTCGACACCGGCCATGTCGTCGCGTACGCGCCCACGATCACCTTCCAGATCCGCCGCGCGGTCCAGGGCCGGTCGATCCAGAGCATGAAGTCGGGGGAGGGGTTCGTCTTCGACTTCACCGGCCCGGGGCGGGTGCTGGCGCAGTCCCGCAACCCGAGCGGGCTGATCTCGTACCTGACGGCCAACATGCCGGGCTCGCGGGCGTAGCGCGGGACCAGGGCGGGACCAGCGCGAGCCCGGCCGTCGAGGAGGAGAGGAGGATCGGCGTCGTCAGGCGCCGCCGGTTCCGGGCGCGCCGCCGGCGCCGTTCGCCTCGTACGCGTCGATCTCGGCGAGCAGCGCCGCCTTCTCCGCCGCCTCCAGGTACGACGCCCGGACCCCGTTGCGCGCCAGGTCCACCAGCGTGCCGGTGGCGAGTCCGAGTTCGCGGGCGAAGCGGTACTCGCCGAGCAGCGTGGTGCCGAACATCGGCGGGTCGTCCGAGTTGAGCGTGACCATGAGCCCTTCGGCGATCATGCGCGGCAGCGGGTGGTCCTCGGGCCGGGCGACCGCCGCCGTGCGCAGGTTGGACGTGGGGGAGACGTCGAGCGGAAGCTGCGTGTCACGCAGGTACGCCACCAACTCCGGGTCGTCCATGCTGCGGATGCCGTGCCCGATGCGCTCGGCCTTGAGCGCCCGGATCGCCGACCAGACGCGGTCCGGGCCCTCGACCTCGCCCGCGTGCGGCAGGCTCTTGAGCCCGGCGGCCCGGGCCCGGTCGAAAACCGCCTCGAACGGGTCGCGTTCGACCTCGATGCCGCCGACGCCGAAGCCGACCACGCTCGACGGGCCGTGGGCCAGCACCGCGTCCAGGGTGAGCTCGCCCGCCTCGGCGCCGAACTGGCCCGCGAAGTCGGGGATCCAGCGCAGCCGGATGCCGGTCTCGCGCTCGGCCTCGACGCGACCCGCCTCGATTCCGGCGAAGACCACCTCGGCGGGGATGCCGCGCACGAGGTGGCTCTGGAGGCTGACGTGGACCTCGGCGTACCGGACGTTCTGGGCGGCGAGCGCGCGGCCGGTCACGGCGGCGAGCAGGGCGAAGTCCTCCTCGTCGCGCAGGCCCTCCAGGGCCTGGACGTACACCTGGATGAAGTGCGGGAAGTCCGTGAAGGCGTACCACGCTTCGATGGCCTCGACGGTCTGCGGAATGCTGTCGAGCCGGTGCTTCCGGGCGAGCGTCAGCAGCGTCTCGGGCAGCAGCGAGCCTTCCAGGTGCACGTGCAGCTCGACCTTGGGCAGGCCGGCGATGAAGGCGTCGGACGCTGACGGCGTCGCGGCGGTGGCGGCGGTGTCGGCGGTGGTGCTGGGTGCGGGGACGGTCACGCGGTCTTCTCCCGTGCTGTTTCGAGCGTTCCGACCATTCGATCACGCCGCGTGCCGTCGGCGCCGCGCGGCCTCGGGCGGCTTCGTACGCCTCCGGTCCCGCCGCGGCGGCGTGCCTCAGGCCGCGCCGCGGAAGATCCGCCGGTACGCCTGCGGGGTCGCGCCGCGCCGCTTGAGGAAGTGGTGCCGCAGCGTCGCCGCGCTGCCGAAGCCGGTGCGCGAAGCCACCGAGTCGACCGTCATCTCGGTCTCTTCCAGCAGCTCCTGCGCCGCCAGCACCCGCTGGGCCAGCAGCCACTCGTAGGGCGTCGTGCCGGTCTCCTGCTGGAACTTGCGGGCGAAGGTGCGCTGCGACATGTGCGCGTACGCCGCCATCTGCTCGATCGTCACGTCGTTGCCCAGGTTGTCCTGGAGCCAGTCGAGTGTGGCCTGCATCTGGCTGCATTCGGGGGCGGAGAGGGGACGCGCCACGTACTGCGCCTGGCCGCCCTCGCGGTGCGGGGGCACGACCATGCGGCGGGCGATGGTGTTGGCCACCCGGCTGCCGTTCTCCTGCCGCACGATGTGCAGGCAGGCGTCGATGCCGGCCGCGGTCCCGGCGCCGGTCACGACCCCGCGGTCCTCGACGTAGAGGACGTCCGGCAGGACCTCGGCAGCCGGATGCTTGCGAGCCAGCCGCTCGGCGTACATCCAATGGGTGGTGCACCGCCGCCCGTCGAGCAGCCCGGCCTCGCCGAGCATGAACGCGCCCGAGCACATGCTGAGCACGCGCGCGCCGCGGTGCACGGTGTCGCGGAGCGCCTGGAGCAGCCCCTCCGACTCGGGGTCGTCGTCGGCGCGTACCCCGGCCGCCGGAACCACCACCAGGTCGGCGGCGGCGATGCGTTCGAGTCCGTGCTCGACCAGGATCGAGAAGCCGCTGCCGGTCGGCACAGTGCCGGGTTCGGCGGACGCGACGGCGAAGTCGTAGACGGGCAGCCCGTGGTTGCTCCGGTCGATGCCGAAGACCTCGCAGGCGATACCGAGTTCGAAGGGATGCACGCCGGGAACGGCCACGACGACGACGTTTTGCAGCATGTCGGACACTCTGCCAGATCGACCGAGTGATTGGCAGTATCTTGTGAGAAAGTGGCAGTCCTGCCACTCGTGCGGTGGGCCCGTCGACGGCAGTCTGGACACATGACGACGACGATGATCCTCCTCGGAGCCCCCGCCCTCCTCGCCCTCCTGGGCTACCTCTCGGCAAGCGGCCGCGTCGCCGACAGCCGCGACGGACGCGACTGGCAGCCCGGACACGGTCCCCGGTACGTGCCCTCGGATACACCGGACACGGCCGAGCCCAGAGCGTCGGCCCGCGGTGGCGGCAAGGGTGCCCTGGTCCGCCGCGCCTTCGGCTCCCGCCAGGTCGAGTTCGTCGCGGTCGCGCGGGACCGCGACGAGCACGGCACCCGCGTGTGAGGCGTACCTGCCGAGAACGCCGCCGAGGTCCGCGGCCCCTCCCGCAACGGGGAGGGGCCGCGGACCTCGGCGGCTTCGTGCGTCCGGGCGGGTGCTCCCGCCCCGATCGGCCGTCGGCGATCCGGCCGTCGACCGGACCGGGGTCAGCCGCTGACGACCGCGCGCAGGCTCTCCTTGAGCGAGCCCATGGTGGCCAGGACCGCCGTCGGCTCGTACCCGCAGTGGGCCATGCAGTTGTCGCAGCGCGGGTCCTTGCCGCGCCCGAAGTTGTCCCACTCGGTCGTCTCGATGAGCTCCTTGTACGTCTCGACGTACCCGTCGCCCATCAGGTAGCACGGCTGCTGCCAGCCGAGCAGCGAGTAGGACGGGATCGCCCACGGCGTGCACTCGAACTCCCGCTTGCCCTCCAGGAAGTCCAGGAACAGCGCGGAGTGGTTGAGCCGCCACTTCTTGCGCTTGCCGTCGGCGAAGGCTTCGCGGAACATCGTGCGGGTCTGCTCGACGCCGAGGAAGCGGTGCTGGATCGGCGCCTTCTCGTACGCGTACCCGGGCGAGATCTGCATGCGGTCGACCTTGAGGTCGTCGTTGAGGTAGTCGAGCACCTCGCGCACCGACTCCGGGGAGTCGGTGTTGAAGAACGTGCTGTTGGTGAAGACCTGGAAGCCGGCTTCCTTGGCCATCTTGATGGCCGCGACCGCCTCCTTGAACACGCCTTCCTTCGCCACCGCCGCGTCGTGGCGCTCCTCGAGGCCGTCGAGGTGGACCATCCAGGCGAAGTTGCGGTTCGGCTTGAACTTGTGCAGGTGCTTGGGCAGCAGGACCGCGTTGGTGCACAGCACCACGAACTTCTTGCGGTCGAGCAGCGCCTGGACGATCTTGTCGATGTCCTTGTGCATCAGCGGCTCGCCGCCCGCGAGGGAGACCATCGGCGCGCCGCACTCCTCCACGGCGGCGACGACCTGCTCGACGGGCATGCGCTTCTTGAGGACGTCGTGCGGCTGCTGGATCTTCCCGCAGCCCCCGCACTTCAGGTTGCACGCGAACAGCGGCTCGATCTCCACGATCATCGTGAACTTGTCGTTGCGCTTGATCTTCTGCTTGACGAGATGCGTACCGATCTTCGCGGCCAGGTTCAGCGGCAGACCCATAGTTCTTCATCGCCCCTCTCGGCACAGTCCGGGCCTGCGTGGATGCCCGACACTCACCGGTTGTTGTCAACATCAACATACAGGGTGTATGTCTCGAACCCGTTGTACGTCTGTCACACGTCGGGTCCAACCTTTCGCAAAATCGCCAAAACCCTTGCCAGACGCGTGCTGTTCCCACTCACCGGTATTTCACGATCCACCGCAGGTCACAGCGTGGCGTCCGCATGTCAGGCTTGGGGCGATGCAGTCTGTATGTCTCGGGAGCGTTGTATGTCAGTAACCCGTCGGGCCCAGCACGTCGCCGACACCCGCGACGCGCTCGTGACGGCCGCCCGCGAACTGTTCGCCGAGCGCGGCTATACCGCCACCGGTACCGAGGAGATCGTCGCCCGCGCGCGGGTGACGCGCGGAGCCCTCTACCACCACTTCCGGGACAAGAAGGCGCTGTTCCGCGCGGTCATGGACAGCGTCGCCGCCGAGGCTGCCGAGGCGCTGGTCACCCACGAACTCCGGCACGCGGAGGAGCGGCCGGACGAGCCGTGGGACCAGTTGCGGCACGGCTTCCAGTCGTTCTTGGACGTGTGCACGACCGGGGACTTCCAGCGCATCGTGCTGATCGACGGGCCGGCCGTGCTGGGGCAGGACGTGTGGGACGCGCTGGTCGCCGAGCACGGGCACGGACTGCTCGCGGAGTGGCTGCGCAAGGCCATGGCGAACGGCGAGATCGACGAACTGCCGGTCGCCCCGCTGGCCCGGCTGCTGGCGGCGCTGATCTCCGAGGCCAGCCTCTACACCGCGCGGGCCGACGACCCGGAGACCGCACGCCGCGAGGCGGGAGCCGTCGTGGACCGCGTACTGGCCGGCCTGCGCAGCGGCGGGGGATAGCCGCTCGCGGGGGCGAAGGTCGAAAAACGCGGCGGGCGTACGTGCTGCGTCATACGTCGGACGGGGTGGTGCAGACCATTCGCGGATCGCCACGTACCGTCATAGCCATGACATCTCGCGCCCTGCCGAACTCGCCCACCAACGGCCAAGCTGTGCTGCTTGTGCTGGTCGGTGCGGCGTCGATCCAGTTCGGCGCGGCCTTCGCGGCCAAGCTATTCCCGCGGGTCGGTCCCGAGGGCGCGGTCACGCTCCGCCTGGTGATCGCCGCAATCGTCATGCTCGCGGTGATCCGCCCCAAGGTGCGCGGCCGCTCGCGCGCCGACCTCGCCACCGTCGTCGGCCTCGGCGTCGCGCTCGGCGGCATGAACCTGTGCTTCTACGAGGCGATCGCACGCCTGCCGCTCGGTCCCGCGGTGACGCTGGAGTTCCTGGGCCCGCTCGGCCTCGCGGTGGTGCTGTCGCGCCGGCTCCGCGACATGTTCTGGATCGTGCTCGCCGCGGTCGGCGTGCTGATGCTGGGCGAGGGCGGGTTCTCCGGGCTGGACGGCGTGGGTGTCGCGTTCGTGTTCGGGGCGGCCGCCTTCTGGGCGGCGTACATCCTGATGGCGACCAAGACCGCGCGGACCTTCAAGGGGGTCGACGGGCTCGCGCTCGCCATGGCCGTCGCCGCGGTCCTGGTGCTGCCGTTCGGCATCGTCGGCGCCGGGACCGCGCTGGTCGAACCGGGTGCGCTGGGCTTCGGACTGGTGGTCGCGCTGATGTCGTCCGTGGTCCCGTACTCGTGCGAGATGCTGGCGATGAAGCGGCTCTCGGCGGCGACGTTCGGCCTGCTCGCCAGCCTGGAGCCCGCGGTGGCGGCGTTGGCCGGGCTGATCGTCCTGAGCCAGACGCTCGAGATCGTGCAGGTGGCCGGCATCCTGCTGGTGGTCGCGGCCAGCGCGGGGGTGACCCTCAGTCAGACGTCCGACGGGCCGGAGGCCAAGCCGTTGGCCGGCGATCCGGACAGGCGGGCGGGCCTTGGCGCGGACGGACGGGCGGGTCACGGTGCGCAGGGAGGGGCCGGCCTCGGCGCGGTTCCGGCCGAGGAGCTGACCGGAGGCCTGCCGCCGCAGCCTTAGGCCGTGTCTCAGGCGCCGCCCCGGCCGTCCTCTGCCGTCGGGTGCCGCCGGGCACTGCCGCGGGTCAGAGCTCCCACCACCAGGCTTCGAGGTCCTCGTCGTCGGCGAACTCCGCGGGGACCGCGTAGGGCGACTTCCGGGCGACGTCCAGCGCGCCGGTACGCCGCACCGCATCCCGCAGGTCGCGCACGGCCGGCATCTCGGCGAGCTCCTCGACGTCGTACGGGCAGCCCGCCGGGCCCCCGAGTAGCGTCCCGCAGCCGAACGCGAACCACATGCCTATGAGTTCGCGGTCCGTCTCGGCCTCGGCGGCGACCGCCACCTCGCGGACGGCCTCGATCAGCGGGGCTCGGCGCGGCGCGACGGCGTCGCGGCCGCCCAGGTCGCCGGCGTCCACCATGCGCCGCCACAGCCCGGTGCCCGCGTCGCAGTAGAGGAAGGGCGGGTCGACGTAGCCGTCCTCGAGCCAGGAATCGTAGCCGTCGAAGTCGGGCGCGTCCTCGTCGAACGTCCGCAGTCCGGTGAACCCGGCCAGCGCGTCGAAGTAGGCGCGCCGGTCGGCGTAGTCGGGATGCCGGTCGACGGGGAAGCGGTACGTGTACCCGCGGCGCAGCAGGGCGTCCATCACCCGGAAGTGGGTGATCGAGCAGTCGTGTCCGCCCTGGAAGCGGTACAGGGCGGCGAACCAGTCCCGGACGCGCGGGTCGTCCGGCGCGCTGCGGCCGTCGAGGACGCGGACCGAGTCCGCGACCAGGTCCTCGATCTCATGCTCGGACATCGGCGGCTCCGACGACTCGGCGGAAAAGGCCCTGCACACCCGATCTGACGCGCTCTTCGCTCGCCTCGGGGTCGACCGCGTGATGGCACGGTCCGACGTACGCGTGCAGCAGGAAATCGGCGGTCAGATCCGCATCGCCGACCGTGAACTCGCCGGCCTCCGTGCCGCCGCGCAGCAGGCGCACGAGCAGGTCGCGGGCCCCGCCCAGCGGCTCCGCGCCGCCGCCGAGCTCGTGGAACAGCACGTGGTAGAGCTGCCGGTGCCGCAGCTCGGTGTGCACCCACTCCGCGACCAGCGCGTCCAGGCGCTCCGCCCAGCCGACCGACGGGTCGTCGAGCAGCGCGGCGGGTTTCTCCAGCATGCGGTCCCAGACCTCGGCCTGGAGTGCGGAGATCAGCGCCTGCTTGGAGTCGAAGTAGAGGTAGACCGTGCCCTTGGCGACACCCGCACGGTCGGCCACGCGGCTGATGGTGAGCGCGTCGTGGCCGGTCTCCAGCAGCAGTTCGGCGACCGCGGTCAGTATCTGGCGGCGGCGTACATCCGGCGGTTGGAAACGGCCGGAGTTGGCGGCCGGCTCGTTGCTGGGACTCACGGGGACTCCTTCGGTACTGCGGTGCGACCGAGCATGTCACGGGCCGCGGGGCGGTTGACGAATGACCGTCAGTCATTAGTATGACTCTTGGTCAATTGAATGACCAGTGGTCATACGTCGAGCGCGGCAGGCGAAGGAGAGCACCATGACGAAGCGGACGCAGCAGGCGGAGGCGCATTACGACATCGCGATCATCGGCGGCGGCCCGGCGGGGCTCAGCGCGGCGATCGCCGCGACGCGGATGATGCAGCGCAGCGTCGTCGTCGAGTCCGCCGCGCCGCCGCGCAACGCCGCGTCGCACGGAGCCCACGGCCTCATCGGCCTCGACACGAGCACGCCCGCCGAGGTACGCCAGGCCGCCTGGACCGACCTTGACCGCTACGGCTTGGTGGTACGCCGCGAGGCGGACGTCACCGACGTGTCCGTGGACCCGGACGGCGGCTTCCGCATCGAGATCGCGCGTCCCGGCGCGGCCGACGGACCCGAGCGCGGGAACGGGGGCGAGCCGGGGGTGCAGAAGAGCACGCTGTGGGCGCGCGACGTCGTCCTCGCCACCGGCGTCGTCGATGTGCACCCCGACATCCCCGGCTTCGCGGAGTGCTGGGCGCAGAGCGTCATCCACTGCCCGTTCTGCGTCGGCTGGGAGAACCGGGACCGCACGTGGGGGATCGTCGCGCACGACCCGGACCACGCGATCATGACGGCCAGGGCGTTCCGGGCGTGGTCCGGGGACATCCTCGGCATCGTGCCGCCGGACATGCCCCGGCTGGACGAGGTGCGGGCGGCGTACCGGGCGGCGGGCAACGAGCTGATCGAGGCGCGCGTCACCGGGCTGCGGCACCGCGACGGATCGCTGCACACGGTCGAACTCGATGACGGGCGTACCCTCGCCCGCCAGACGCTCGTCTGGCACCTCGCGCAGAAGCCGGTGCCGCTGGTGTCCCGGCTCGCCGAGACCCTGGGGCTCGCGGTCGACAAGGGTGGCTTCGTGACCGTGGACGCCGAGCGGCGCACCAACGTCCCGGGCCTGTACGCGGCGGGCGACCTCATCGTGCCGATGGGCCAGAGCGTGCTGAGTTCGGTGGCGGCGGGCGGCGAGGCGGCCGCGGCGATCGGGCGGGCGCAGATGTTCGCCGGCTCCGAGTAGCCTCACGGAACGCGCGGCACATCGACCGGGAGGCGGCATGAGCATGGCGGACAACACCGCGGGCAACCAGGCGGCGGGGAACACGGCGGGCGACGCGGCGGAGGGCACGGGCTCCGCAGCCGGCGCGGCCGCGGCGCCCGGGGAACACGCGGGGCGGATCGGGCTCTGGGAGCGCTTCGACCGCTTCGGCGCGGAACCCGACGTCGCCGGTGCGGCGGCCGAGGCGGAGGCACTGGGCTACGCCACCCTGTGGATCGGCGGGGCGTTCCCCGGCCACCTGTTCGAGAACGCCGCGAAGGTGCTGGCCGCCACCTCGCGCCTCACCTTCGCGTCCGGCATCCTCAACATCCGCATGTTCCCGATCGAGGACACGCTCGCCGGGCTCGCCACGCTCGAGAAGACCGACCCCGACCGCTTCATCCTCGGACTCGGCGTCAGCCACGAGGAGTTCATGCGCCAGGAGGGGGAGGAGTACGTCCCGCCACTGGCCGCCATGCGGGCGTACCTCGACGCGCTCGACGCCGCCGGCATCGGCGAGGACCGCCGGGTGCTCGCCGCGCTCGGCCCGAAGATGCTGCGCCTGGCCGCCGAGCGCAGCGCCGGGGCGCACCCGTACTTCACCACCCCCGCGCACACCGCCGAGGCACGCGCCCTGCTGGGCGACGACCCCTACCTCGCGCCCGAGCAGAAGGTGGTCCTGGAGACCGACCCGGCGACCGCGCGCGGCATCGCCCGCGAGGCCATGGGCCTCTACCTCGGGCTCGCGAACTACCGGAACAGCCTCAAGCGCCTCGGCTTCACCGACGAGGACCTGGCCGACGGCGGCAGCGACCGCCTGGTGGACGCGATCGTGGCGTGGGGCGACGAGGAGACGGTGGCCGCGCGCGTCCACGAGCACCTTGCGGCGGGCGCGGACCAGGTCGCGGTCCACATCCTCCCCACGGCGGCGGGGGCGACCGGGCTGCCCCGGGAGGAGTGGCGCCGACTGGCGCCCGCGCTGCTCGGCTGACGGCGGGAGCGGGACAGGGTCGGCGGGACAGGGCCGGCATTCCGGTTCGGTGACCGCTGAGCGGGGATGGGGCTTTTATGCCAATTGCTCCCGAACCCGTGCTCGGACTGGTCAAGCGGCGCAACGAGCCCGTGGTGGTGCGCACCCTCCGCAGCACGGTCGCCGCCGTGCTCGCGTTCGTCGTCGCCCAGTGGCTGTCCGGCAACCCCGCGCCGCTGCTCGCGCCGCTCACCGCGCTGCTCGTCGTCCAGGTCACCCTGTACTCGACGCTGACCACCGGCATCCGCCGCATGTTCAGCGTCCTGATCGGCGTGCTCATCGCCGTGGGATTCGTGGAACTCGTCGACCTCACCTGGTGGAGCCTGGGCAGCCTCATCCTCGCGTCGCTGGTCGCCGGGCACCTCCTGCGCGTCGACCCGTTCGTCGAAGAGGTGGCGATCAGCGCGATGCTCGTCCTCGGCGTCGGCAGCCTGCACGCCGCGCACTCCACCGCCGCGGGACGCGTCGGCGAGACCCTGATCGGCGTCGCGGTCGGCATGCTCTTCAACCTCGTGTACGCGCCACCCGTCTTCGTCCAGCCGGCCGGCGAGGCCATCGAAGACCTCAGCAACCGCCTCTGCAACCTGCTCGAACGCATGGGCGGGGAACTCCGCAGCGGCGCGTCCCGCGGGCACGCCGACGCGTGGCTGAAGGAGGCACGCGTACTCGACGGCGACATCGTCCAGGTCGACGGCGCACTCGCCCAGGCCGAGGAGAGCCTGCGCCTCAACCCGCGTGCCGCGCGCCACGCGCTGCACGCCGGGATCGTCCTGCGCAGCGGGCTCGACACCCTCGAACACTGCACCGTCACCATGCGGTCCGTCTGCCGCGGCCTGGCCGACCTCACCCAGGAGTCCGGCCGGTACGAGAACGTCTATCCCGCCGACGTCGCCGAGGCCCTCGACGACCTCCTGCGCCACCTCGCCGACGCGGTCGGCAACTTCGGCCGCATGATCACCGCCGAGGTCACCGCCCGCGCCGAGCAGGCCGAGGCCCAGCTCTCCACCGCGCTCTCCGAAGCCCGCGCCGACCGCGACCACACCGCCCGCCTGCTGCGCGCCGAGACCGAGTACGAGCCCGACACCTGGGAGCTGCACGGGACGCTGCTCGCCAGCGTCGACCAGATGCTGGACGAACTCGACGTCGACAAGCGCGTCGAACCCCGGCTCGCCGCCAGCAAGCACACCCGCCGCAGCAAGAGCCGCGCCGCCCGCCACCTCAAGCGGCTGCGCCGGGTACGCGACAACCGCCCGGACAACCGCTCCGACTATCGCACCGACAACCGGCCCGGCACGCGTACGACCGGCTCCACCGACCGCTACACCGCCGGCGGCCCCGCCGCCCGCGACATGCCGCGCTGACCGCGATGCCGTGGGCACCGCCGGGCAGGCCTGAGCACCGTGGTCACTTCCGGCTGCCGGCCCCTTGCGTCGGTGCGCCGCCGCCGCGGACCAGGGCGCCGGCCAGCGCACCGGTGTGCTCGCCGCCCTCGAAGGCCACCTGTCCGGAGACCACCGTGGCGACATAGCCGACACCGGAACTGAGCAGGCGCGGGCCGTCGCTCGGCAGGTCCCTGGCGATCCGCGGCGCGGTGGTCCCGAGGCGGTCGAAGTCGATCAGGTTGATGTCGGCCTTCATGCCCGGCGCCAGGACGCCGCGGTCGGTCAGACCGACCAGCGCCGCGGTGTCCGCGCACTGCTGCTTGACCACCCACTCGACGGGCAGCCGCTGGTCCTCCGCGACGTCGCGGGCCCAGTACGACATCAGGAACGTCGGGAAGTCGAAGTCGGCGATCATCGTGCAGTGCGCGCCGCCGTCGCCCAGGCCCGGCACGGTCAGCGGGTGGACGAGCATGTCGCGTACCGCGGCGAGGTTGCCGTCGGTGAAGTTCGCGACGGGCGTGTAGATCGTGCCGCCGCCCACGACGACGTCGTACGCCGCCTCGACCTGGTCGGTGTCCCGTGCCGCGGCGAGGGCGCCGATCGACCGCCGGACGTCGGCATCCCAGCTGGGCGGGGCGCCGAGTTCGAAGGAGTGCGCGAAGCGGGCGGCGGGGTCCGTCCCGGAGGCCCGCAACTCGGCGAGGATCCGCTCGCGTACGTCCGGAGCGCGCAGCGCGGCCGACAGGTCGGCGCCGGCCGCTGCGGCAGATGCGGCGGACGCGGCGAGGGACCGGTACGTGGCCGAGCCCAGCAGCGGGTGCACCCGACCCGCGAGGGACATCAGCAGGCCGACCGGGCGCGGCGCGACCTGGCCGCGCATGCGCAGTCCCGCGGCGTCCGCGGCCTCGAGCTGCCGCAGAATCTCGCGGTAGCCGTCGCTCGGCTGACCGGGCCGCTGCAACGTGGTCACCGACATCGGCCGCCCGCTCACCTCGCACATGCGGCGCAGGATGGCGAAGTGCGTGTCGATCGGGTCCTCGAACACCGCCTCGAAGACGCCCAGGCCGGTACGTCCCACCGCTTCGGCGATCCCGATCAGTTCGGCGGCGCCGGCGGTCAGCGTGGGCGTGAGGCGTCCGTCCGACGCGTGGTGGTTCACGGACCGCGAGGTGCTGAAGCCCAAGGCGCCGGCCACGACGGCCTCGGCGGTGAGGTCGCCCATGCGGCGGATCTCGTCGTCGGTCGGGACGGCCGTGTGGTCGATGCCGCGCTCGCCCATGGCGTACACGCGTACGGCGGCGTGCGGGACCTGCGTGGCGGCGTCGATCGCGCGGGGCACCCGGGCGACCGCGTCCAGGTATTCGGGGAAGCTCTCCCAGTCCCAGGCCAGTCCGCCGCGCATGACGTCGCCGGGGATGTCCTCGACGCCTTCCATCAGCGCGATCGTCCAGTCGAGGTCGGCGGATCGCACCGGCGCGAGGCCGACGCCGCAGTTGCCGGTGACGACCGTGGTGACGCCGTGCGTCGACGACGGCGTCAGCAGCGGGTCCCACAGGAGGTTGCCGTCGTAGTGCGTGTGGACGTCGACCCATCCGGGCGTGACGAGCAGGCCGGAGGCGTCGATCTCCCGGCGCCCGGCGGGCAGCTTCTCGCCCACTTCGCGGATACGGCCGCCGCTGACCGCCACGTCGGCGGTGCGCGGCGGTGTGCCGGTCCCGTCGACGACCGTGCCGCCGCGGATCACGAGGTCGTCCATGTGCAACTCCCTTTGCCTGCCGCGCTGTGCGGGACAGGTGCCCCTTAGTGCCGTAACCGGAAGCGCTGGTCGGGCCCGAGAGTAGGCCGGACTCCTTGACCTTGCAATGGTTTCGCCGGGCGGCCCGGCCGCAGGTCGTCGGGGCGGGGAGGCGGGTCAAGGCCGCCCAGTGCCGCGCCTGGGCCACAGTTCCCTTGATTTGGTCAATCATCTTCGATATGTACGTCAGGTAACCAATCCACGGGGGCACGAGGCACTACGTACGGAGGCACCTCGTCATGACCGGACGCTTGCAGGACCACGTCGCGGTGATCACCGGTTCCGGGGCCGGCATCGGGAAGGGCATCGCCCGGCGGTTCGCCCGCGAGGGCTGCCGCATCGTGGTCAACGACATCCGCGAGGAACCGGCCCGGGCCGCGGCGCAGGCGCTGGAATGGGAGTTCGGGGTGGAGACGCTGACACTCGTCGGCGACGTCACCGACCGCGAGTTCGCGATGGGCCTGGTCACGTCCGCGGTCGAGCGCTGGGGGCGGATCGACGTCCTGGTCAACAACGCGTGGGGCGGCGGGCACACCAACCGCCTGGAGAACAAGACCGACGCGATGTTCAGCCACGGCCTCGACATGGCGCTGTGGGCCGGGCGCTGGACGATGCAGGCGGCCTTCGCGCCGATGCGCGACGCGGGTGGCGGCTCCGTCATCAACATCTGCTCGCTGAACGGCGTCAACGCGCACCTGTACACGGCGGAGTACAACGTGGGGAAGGAAGCGCTCCGGGCGTACACCCGCTCCGCGGCCCGCGAGTGGGCGCGGCACCAGATCCGCGCCAACGTGATCTGCCCGGGCGCGAAGACCGAGGCCTTCGCCGCGTACGCCGCGGCCAACCCCGAGCAGGCCGCGGCCGCGGAGGCGATGAACCCGATGGGGAGGATGGGCGACCCGGAGGGCGACATCGGCGGCGTCGCGCTGTTCCTGGCCTCGGAGGACTCGCGGTACGTCACCGGGAACACCCTCTTCGTGGACGGCGGCGGCGCGATCAACGGCGTGGTGTGGCAGCCGGTGCCGGAGGAAGACAGGGCGTCGTCGTGAGCGAAGCGGCCGGTGACGCCGGGCGTGACGCCGTCGAGCAGTTCTACGCGGCGCTCGGCGAGGCGTCGCGGCGCATCGCGCACAGCCGCATCGAGCAACGGATCGCCGACGCCCACGAGTTGGACCTGCTCGCGTTCCGCCTCATGCTGCACGTGCGCGAGGAGGACAAGCGCGTCGGCGAGCTTGCGCGGCGCGTGGTGGCCCACGCGTCCCACACGTCCAGGGCGCTCACCGTGCTCGAACGGCGCGGCTGGATCATCCGGCGGGCCACGGCCGGGGACCGCCGGGTGGTCGTGGTGCGTACGACGCGCGCCGGGCTGGCCGCGTCCCGTGCCATGCGGGCCGAACTGCGCGCGGAACTCGCCGAACGGGTGGCGGACTGGTCGGAGGAGGACCTGGCCGCGGCGGCAGCGCTGATGCGCCGCCTCGCCAAGGCGTTCTGAGGCCGTCGGCCTGTTGCTCGTCGCTCGTTGCTCACCCTGTCCCGCGCCGCACCCCACCCCTCCGGCGGGGCGCGGTGCGGGACCGGGCGCGGCGGGCGATTAAGATTGCGGAACGTGACGCCCCAGCCTGCGAGCAAGCCCCGCATCCCGAACGTTCTGGCCAACCGCTACGCCTCCGCCGAGCTGGCCACCCTGTGGTCGCCCGAGCACAAGGTCGTCCTCGAGCGCCGCCTGTGGCTCGCGGTCCTGCGCGCGCAGGCCGACCTCGGGATCGACGTACCCGCCGAGGCGCTGGCCGACTACGAGGCCGTCGTCGAGAACGTCGACCTCGCCTCGATCGCGGAGCGTGAGCGCGTCACGCGGCACGACGTGAAGGCGCGGATCGAGGAGTTCAACGCGCTGGCCGGGCACGAGCACGTGCACAAGGGCATGACGTCCCGCGACCTGACCGAGAACGTCGAGCAGCTCCAGATCCGGCAGTCCCTCCAGCTGGTACACGACCGCGTCGTCGCCGTACTCGCGCGCGTCACCGAGCTGGCCGCGGACAACGCCGAGCTGGTGATGGCCGGCCGCTCGCACAACGTGGCCGCGCAGGCGACGACGCTCGGCAAGCGGTTCGCGAGCATCGCCGACGAGGTGCTGGTGGCGTACGCCCGCCTCGACGACCTCCTCGGCCGCTACCCGCTCCGCGGCATCAAGGGCCCGGTCGGCACCGCGCAGGACATGCTCGACCTGCTCGGCGGCGACCAGGACAAGCTCGCCGACCTCGAAGGCCGGGTGGCCGCCCACCTCGGCTTCGACGCCACGCTCGTCAGCGTCGGCCAGGTCTACCCGCGCTCGCTCGACTTCGACGTCGTGACGACGCTCGTCCAGCTCGCCGCCGGTCCGTCGTCGCTCGCCAAGACGATCCGCCTGATGGCCGGGCACGAACTGGTGACCGAGGGCTTCCAGCCCGGCCAGGTCGGCTCGTCCGCGATGCCGCACAAGATGAACACGCGCTCGTGCGAACGCGTCAACGGCTTCATGGTCATCCTGCGCGGCTACATGTCGATGACCGCCGAACTCGCGGGCGACCAGTGGAACGAGGGCGACGTGTCGTGCTCGGTGGTCCGCCGCATCGCGCTGCCCGACGCGTTCTTCGCCTTCGACGGGCTCGTCGAGACGTTCCTGACCGTGCTGGAGGAGTTCGGCGCGTTCCCGGCCGTCATCTCGCGCGAACTCGACCGCTACCTGCCCTTCCTCGCGACCACCAAGGTCCTCATGGGCGCGGTGCGGGCGGGTGTGGGCCGTGAGACCGCGCACGAGGTCATCAAGGAGCACGCGGTCGCGTCCGCCCTCGCGATGCGCGAGCAGGGTGCCGAGCGCAACGAACTCCTCGACCGCCTGGCCGCCGACGACCGCCTCCCGCTGGACCGCGCGGCACTGGACGCCCTGCTGGCCGACCGCCTGTCCTTCACCGGCGCCGCGTCGTCCCAGGTCGCCGAAGTCGTACGCCGCGTCGAGGACGTGACGTCCCGTCACCCCGAAGCCGCCAAGTACCGCCCGGGCGCGATCCTCTGACAGCCGTGTGACACGGTGCCCGTGCGGATCCTTCCGTACGGGCACCACACGTCCCACTCGGGGGAGTTGCCGGAGCGCGACGGGGGGAGTTGCGGCATGGGAGTGGACTGGACCCCGGCCCGCGTACGCGCCGGCGTCGACGCGAACGAACTCGCCGCGCTGATCGCCGAGGACGCCCGCCTCAACCACCTCCACGGCCGCGGCGCCGACTTCGCCCCCGGCGTCACCTGGCAGCAGCCCGCGCCGGAACTGACCGAACTCTGGCACGACACCAACCGCCGACTGCGCGCCTGCCTGGAGATCCCGGTGGACGGGGAAGGCTACTGGTACTCCTTCCGCGTCGCAGTGATCGCCCGGAACCCCCTGTTCCCCGAGGAATGGCGCGACGCGGCCTGGACGACCCTGCCCCCTGCCCGCGCCGCAGCGGAAGTCACCCGATGGCACCACCGGTACGCCGAAGTCCGCGACGGCCTCCGCCCCACCCCCGCCGAAGCCGACCTCGAATGGGCCGGCGACTTCTTCACCTGGGTCCGACCCTGGATCGATGACTGCTACGGCCTCTACCTCTGGTCGTAACCCGTCGCGGCGCTACTCGGCCGCCGCTTCCTCCCGGGCCGCGTCGTACGCCTTCACGACCCGCTTCGGCGCCGTCAACCGCCAAGCATCCTCGACCAGTTCGCCGAGCTCCTCGGCCGAGATCCGATCCAGCACGACGTCGATCCACCCGAAGCGTCCGAAGAACGGCTGCGGCGAGAACACGTCCGGAGCCTCCTCCAACAACGCGGCCTGCGTCTCACGCGTCGCCTTGAGGCAGACCGTCGGGGCCCCGTAGCCCATCATCCCGAACATCTTCTTGCGGACGCGGAACGTCGGCTGGTCGCCCCACGCGTCGATCACAATCTCCTCGGCCTCCGGCAAGGCCAACATCATCCGGCGAACATCCTGCTCAGTGGGCATGGAAACAGTTCTACCCGCTCCCCCCGACGCCCGCCCCAACCCTGCCGCACCCCCGTGCCCCGCGCCGGACCGCGCATTGCGGATCACCACCGTCCTGCCCCGTCCTGGACAACGGTGCAGTCCGGCAACGCCTCAGACAACGGACCGGACAGTCATAAGCACGACGTCGGCCGCATCCTCGACGAAGGAGTGGAGCCGTGCGCCTGGCGTGGACTCATAGTGGACAACGAGCCTGGTCCACGGCTCCGGAGTGACGCGAGAGGAGGGCGGGTTCTGCACGCGCCCGGCCGCAGGTCTGGCACAGATCGGCGTGCCCAACCTGTGTCTCGACCTGCGAGCTCACGGCAGCAGTGCCGGCCGCCGGTCCGAACCGACGATCGCCGCCGCCGCCAACGACGTCCGCGCCGCACTCGATCACGTGCGCCGTCAGACCGGGTGGTCCGGGCCGGTACACGTGACCCCGGCATCGTCGTGCTGTGCGACGACGCGCTTGCGTGACCCGCCATGGACCGCCGTGGCCCGGTGGTCCACCACGAGTCGCGGGCCGCGGTGAACCGACCGGGGCGGCCACGTCCGCTTGCGAGGTGGCGCGGTGTGGCAGCTGTTGCGGCGGGGACCCCGGTACGAGTGAGTGGGGCTGCTCCGGTTACTTCATGGATGTGGACATATGGAGATGGTTGCGGCGGCGGGCGGGGGAGCGGGGGCCGGACCGGGCGGCGGAGGTCGGCCCGAGCCGTCGGGTCGAGCGGCGGGAGCCGGACACGCCCATCGCGTTGGGGTGGCAGGGCTGGTGGGACGCGCTGCGGCGTACCGCGCACGAGTTCCGCGAGGACGAACTCGCGGCGCGCTCCGCGGCGTTGACGTACTACAGCGTGATGTCCTTGTTCCCCGCACTGTTGCTGGCGATCGCGGTGCTCGGGCTGGCGGGGGAGTCGGTGACCGACGCCGTGCTCGACGATGCGCAGCAGGCGCTGCCCGGTTCGGCGCACGACGTGGCGGCGAACGCGGTCGAGGAGTTGCAGCGCACCAGTGGCGGCGTCGGTTCCGTGCTCGCGATCGTGGGTCTCGTGTGGGCGGTGTGGTCGGCGTCCGGTTATGTACGGGCGTTCATCCAGGCGGCGAACGCGGTCTACGAAGTGCCGGAGGGTCGGCCGCTGTGGACGGTGACGCCGGTACGCCTCGCCCTGACACTTGGGCTCATGCTGCTCGGCTGCGCGGGCGCACTGGTCGTGGTCGTCACCGGCGGCATCGCCAGGCGGGCGGGCGATGTGCTGGGGCTGGGCGACGCTGCGCTCACCGTGTGGGCGGTCGCGAAGTGGCCTGTGTTGTTCGTCCTCTTCGGGCTGATGCTCGCGTTGCTCTACTGGTGCGCGCCGAACGTCCGCCCGGAGGGCTGGCGGTGGGTCACGCCGGGCAGTCTGGTCGCGCTGGTCCTGTGGGTGGGCGCGTCCGCAATGTTCGCCGTCTACGTCGCGAACTTCTCGCACTACAACAAGACATACGGTGCGATCGGCGGGGTCATCGTCTTCCTGGTCTGGCTGCGCCTGTCCAACCTCGCCATCCTCCTCGGCCTGGAGTTCGACGCCGAGCTGGCCCGCGGCCGCGCCATCGCCGGCGGGCTCCCGGAGCAGGCGGAGCCGTACGTCCATCCGCGCGACACCCGCAAATGGCACCCGGAGGATTACCGGCAGTTCGCCGACTGATCCGCGAAGTCGGGTGGCGGACCCGGCGGGGCATGTGAGCGAATGTTGCCGTTACGGAGCGTCCGCCAGACCGAAATGGAATACCTGGGCGGAGTTGTTCCTGTTGTTGCCGTGCGCTGTTAGCTTCGCGCGCCATGACCAGAATTCCGCTGCACCGCCGTGACTTCGTGAAGATCACGGCCGCCGCCTCGGGGGCCGCCGCCGTGGGGGTGGCCTCGGCGCCCGCCGCGCATGCCGACCAGGCGGCCGCCACCGGGGCCGGCAAGGGGACCTTTCTGCACGGCGTCGCGTCCGGCGACCCGCTGCCCGACGGCGTCGTCATATGGACGCGCGTGACCCCGGGGCCGGACTGCCACCCGGGTTCGCGGCGCGGTCCGGCGAGCCTCGTGTTCTGGGAGGTGGCCACCGACCCGGGCTTCCGGCGTCCGGTACGCGTGGGCGTTGCCACCACCGGACCCGACCGCGACCACACCGTGCAGGTGGACGTACGCGGACTGCGCCCGGCGACCACGTACCACTACCGCTTCCGCACGCTGCACGACCGCTCGCCGGTCGGCCGCACCCGTACCGCCCCGTCGAGCCGCCAGGACGTCGCGGGCCTGCGGTTCGGACTCGCCTCGTGCGTCAGCTACGGGAACGGCTACTTCGCCGGATACCGCCACCTCGCCCAGCGCGGCGACCTCGACGCGATCATCCATCTCGGCGACTACATCTACGAGTTCGCGTCCGGGGCGGGGCACCCCGGCAGCACCGACGTACGCCCGATGGAGCCGCTCGGCGAATGCCGGACCCTGGCCGACTACCGGGCACGGCACGGGCAGTACCGCACCGACCCCGATCTCCAGGCGATGCACGCCGCCGCGCCGATCATCGCCACCTGGGACGACCACGAACTGGCCGGCGACGCCTGGTCCGGCGGCGCGCGCGACCACGACCCGGCGACGGAAGGGGCGTGGGCCGAGCGCTCCAACGCGGCGAAGCAGGCGTACTTCGAGTGGCTGCCGGTACGCCAGGACGTGCGCGGCTCCACGCAGCGCCGCCTCACCTTCGGCAAGCTGCTCGACCTGACGATGCTCGACCTGCGCAGCTTCCGGTCGCAGCAGGTCGACCCGACCGACACCGCGGGGCTCGACGACCCGGGGCGTACCCTGACCGGCCGAGCGCAGATGGGCTGGCTCAAGAGCGGACTCGCGCGCGGGAACGCCACCTGGAACCTCATCGGCAGCTCGGTGATGGCCGCTCCGTGGCGCCTGCCGACGGGCCAGGCGAACCCGCCCGTCACCGTCAACGCCGACCAGTGGGACGGCTACCGATCCGACCAGAACGAGCTGTTCACCCACCTGCGCGACCACGACAGGCGCAACACGGTCTTCCTGACCGGCGACTTGCACAGCTCGTGGGCGGGCGAGGTCCCGGCGCCCGGCGGAGGGGCGCCGGTGGCCGCGCAGTTCGTGGTCAGCTCGGTGACGTCGACGCCGTTCGGCAGCCTCTTCCCGGGCGGCGCCGGAGCCCAGATCATCGCCGCGATCCTGCGCATGAACCCGCATCTCCAGTGGGGCGACGCGGAGTTCAACGGGGTGGGCGTACTCGACGTGACGAAGTCCCGTGTGCAGATGGACTGGTACAAGGTCGCCGACCGCGCGAAGCCGGACAGCGCGGTGACCCACCTCAAGTCCTTCGCGTTCGACGGCGCGACGAAGCGGCTGGTCCCCGCGACGACCCCGGTCTGACCGCGGGCGCCGATCCCGAGCGCCGATCCTGGACGCCGCCCCCGGGCCTGCCGTCGGATACGACACGGCCCGGGGGCCGTCCCCGCACCGCCGACTGCGAAGTCCGTTACCCGCCAGCCGACGCCGCGTGACAACGGCAGGCTGTCCGGTGGAACGGAGGACTCATGAGCACACCCCCAACGTCCGACGACGCATGGTCCGTCATGCAGAAGTTCTATGCCGCCGAGGCCGCGTACGTGGCAGCAGGCGGCTACGGAAAGGCCGACTACGCAGCCGTGGCCGCGTACCTGGACCCCGACGTAGTCCTGCACCAGGCGCCCGGCCTGCCGTTCACCGGCACCGGGACCTGGCAAGGCCACGACGGCCTGGAAAAATTCCTGGCGGTTTTCAGCGAGACCTGGGAGTCGATGGACTTCCTGGAACAGGCCCACTGGGGCGACGCCGACACCGTCGTGGTGCACAGCCGGGTGCGGTTCCGCGCCCGCGCGACGGGCCGGGACGTCGACGCGTCCATCCTGCAACTCATCACGGTCAGGAACGGACGCATGCTCGAATGCCGTCCCTTCTACTGGGACCCGGCGGCGGTCACCCGCGCCTGCGGCAGCGCTCCGACGACCGGATTGCCGTTGCCCTCAGGCGCGTGACAGGCTCGCGGCCATGCCGACCTTCCTTGCGCCCGACGACGGCTCCCGCCTTTCCTACCGGGTCGAGGGGGACGGCGAGCCGCTGGTCTGCCTTCCCGGCGGTCCCAGCGCGTCGGCGTACCTCGGTGATCTCGGCGGCCTGGCCGCGCGCCGCCGCCTGACGTCCCCGGACCTCCGCGGCACCGGCGGATCCGCCAGGCCCGAGGACCCGGGCGCGTATCGCTGCGACCGGCTCGTCGACGACGTCGAGGCCCTGCGCAGGCACCTCGGACTCGCGCAGATGGACCTGCTCGGCCACTCCGGCGGAGTGAACCTGGCGGTGCTGTACGCGGCGCGACACCCCGACCGCGTACGCCGCCTCACCCTCGTCGGCCCGAGCACGCGCGCCGTCGGCATCGACATCACCGGCGACATGCGCCGCGAGGTCGCGCAACTGCGGGCGCGGGAAACGTGGTTCACGGAGGCGTACGCCGCCCTCGACGCCCTGCTGTCCGGCGGCGAGGCGGACTGGGACGCGATCACGCCGTTCCTCCACGGCCGTTGGGACGCCGAGACGCGGGCGTTCCACGCGGCGAGCCAGCCGGACAACGACGACGCGGTGCGGATGTTCGGCGCCGAGGGCGTCTTCGACCCGGCGGCAACGCGGGCCGCACTGAAGGTGTTCGCGGCTCCCGTACTGCTGCTCGCGGGGGAGTACGACATGAACAGCCCGGCGCAGTCGACCACGCAGTTCGCCGCGCTGTTCCCGGACGCCGAACTCGTCGTCCAGCCCGCGGCGGGCCACTACCCGTGGCGCGACGACCCCGACCGGTTCGCCGCGACCGTCGCCGAATTCCTGGAGTAGGCAGCACGCCCGCACCCGTCGCCACCGCGGAACTCCCGTCGCCGCTCCGCCAATCGCCGCACGGCGGCCACGACCTGGCGAATCTCCACAACTCCCGCACCGGATCCCCGGCAGCCGCCCGACGGCCGCCGTTCCACCGGCCGGATCCGGCACCGCGACTGGGACCTGTACGACACGCGGCACGTGGTCTACGACCCGGTCGGCCTGACGCCCGCACAACTCGAAGACGGCTACTGGCGCGCGTACCGCGACTTCTACACGTGGCGCAACATCGGACGATCCGCCGCCACACACGCGCATCCGCGTGAGCGGCTGCGGCACCTGGCCTACGCGGGCGGCTGGAAGAAGTTCGAGCCGGCCTGGGACGCCCTGATCCGCCACGGCCGAGTCCTCGACGCCCTCCCGCCGCCAACGCAGGCAGGCACGCGCCGCCGGCGATCGTCTACAGCGCCGAGCCTCCGTTCTGAGAGGGTCGGCCGGTGGCGGGCGGGCGGGCGGGGGTGTCAGGCGTGACCGAGGCCGTGGTGGAGTTGGGCGCCCAGGTCGGTGGCGACTTGGTGCATCCAGGCGGACATCTCGGCGCGTTCCTGGGAGTGGTCGCCGCGCAGGGCGGCGAGTTGGGCGTCGTCGAGGCGCTCGGGGCCGGTGGTGTCGATCATGCGGCCCAGCTCGACGAGGACGGCGACCAGTCGCTCGGCGTCGGCGTGTCCGACGGCGGCGGCGTGGGCGTGGTGGCTGGCGGTGACGGATCCGGGCATCGTGGTTCTCCCTCCGGGGTCCTCCCACCCACGCTACGCCGCCCGTACGGGGCTCTCGACCGCAGCGGCGGCCCGGGGGAGGGCCCAGGCGGGGGCGAAGTGCATGTCAGTGCTCGGCCTCCAGGGACGACGCGATGTAGGACGCGGCGAGCAGGGTGAAGATGTACGCCTGCAACCCCTGGATGAAGAGTTCGAACGCCAGCAGCACCACCACGACCAGGAACGACGTCGCCGAGAACAGCGCTCCGGCGGTGGGTCCGAGCAGGTACCACGCGGCCACCGAGAAGGTCACGAGCAGCATGTGGCCCGCGAACATGTTGGCGAACAGGCGTACCGCGAGGGTGAAGGGGCGCGTCACGAAGATGTGCACCAGTTCGAGCGGCGCGACGATCACGTAGATCCACTTGGGCAGGCCGGGCGGGAACATCGTGTTCCGCAGGAATCCCCACGCGCCCTGGCGGCGGAAGCCGATCGCCACGTAGGTGACCCACACCGTGAGGACGATGACGGCCGGGTACGCGATGCGCGACGTCACCGGGAACTGCGCGAACGGCACCACCGCCATCAGGTTCATCGTCCAGATGAAGAAGAACATCGAGAACAGGTACGGGACGTACCGGTCGCCCTTCCTCCCGATGGTCTCGCGCGCAATCTGGTCGCGGATGAACAGGTACGCCACTTCGCCCACGTTCTGCATGCCGCGCGGCACGAGCTTCGGGCGGGCGAACGCCGCCGTCGCGAAGCCGACCACCAGCGCCGCGCAGAGCAGGCACAGGAGCATCGGCTTCGTGACGTCGAATCCGGCGACGGTGAACAGCGGTTCGAACTCGTAGACATTGAGCCCGGGGGCGGGGAACCCGCAGCCGGCGTCGAACAGGTGGCAGCTACTCATGATGGTACGACCGTACCAAAAAGGGATCCGCCGAAGCCGCACGGGGGTGCGGGCGAGCGGCGGGCTACCCGGAGAAGATGCGGTCGAGGTGGTAGCGGATGACGCGCGCGGCGGCCTCCGCGTCGCGCTGCCCGACGAGAACGCTCGTGCCGAGTCCGGCGGAGATCGCCAGCAGGCCGGCCACCTCGGCCTCCGGGTCGAGGCCCGGGGCGACCTCGCCCGCGTCCTGTGCCGCGCGCAGCCGGCCCACGAGGTGGTTCTCCAGCGCGTTCGGGCCGTCGATGAAGCCCTGGGCGGCGAGAGCGCGGTCGGTCAGCGCGAGCGTCGCGTACGCCGTGTAGACCAAGTGCAGGTCACGGCTGCCCTGTCCGGTCGGCAGGCCCTCCATCAGCGTCGCCTCCAGGACGTCGCGGGCACTGGGCCGCGGCCCAGCCGCCCGTACGCGCGCCTGGATGCGCTGCCCCAGCTGTTCGCCGAGCCGCTGGTACGCGTAGAAGAACAGCTGCTCCTTGGTCGAGAAGTAGTACTGCACGAGGCGTACGGAGATCCCCGCCTCGGCGGCGACCTCGCGCATGCCGATGGCGTGCAGCCCCTGGACGGCCGCCGCCCTGACCAAGGCGTCCGCGATCTGCCGCCGCCGTTCGTCGTGGTCCACGCGTTTGGGCACCCGGTCGACCCTTCCCTTCTGCGCTGTGCCGACTGTCGGCTGAGTCATTCTCCCATCATGATACGGTCGTGGAGTATAAGCGGCAGGGCGCGCCGCAAGGAGGGAGCGGTCATGGGCGACGGCGGTACGCGGGCGACGGTCGGGCGCTTCCGCGGCGCGAAGGCGCGCGAGAAGTTCCTGGCGGCGTACGACAAGGCGTTCGACAGCTGGCCGCTGCCGCGCACGGAGTCCGACATCCCCACCGACTTCGGCACCACCCACGTGCACAGCTCAGGGCCGGTACGCGGACCGGAGCAGGAGCAGGGGGAGGAGCGACAGCAGCAGGCGACAACAGCCGGCGATCGCGGCGAGGCCATCGTGCTGCTGCACGGACACGGCGCCAACGCGTCCAACTGGGCCCCGCAGATCGCCGCACTCGCCGAACACCACCCCGTCCACGCCGTCGACACGATCGACGACCCGGGCCGCAGCGTGCAGACCGCGCCCGTCACCGGCTCCGCCGACGCCGCGCGCTGGCTCGGCCAGGTCCTCGACGGACTCGGCCTGGAGCGCGTGCACCTGGTCGGCCTCTCGTACGGCGGCTGGCTCACCCTGAACCAGGCCGTGCACGGACCCGAGCGCCTGCTCACCGCCACCGCGCTCGACCCCGGCGGCCTGCAGAAGGTGCGTGCCAAGTTCTACGTCACGGTGTTCGGCGGCGCGCTGGCCTTGGCGGCCCCGCGCCGGACCCGCCCGTGGTTCGCCGCCAAGCTCGCCAACCACGCGCTGGTCATGGACCCGGCCATGATGGCGCCCGTCATGCTCGGCGCCCGGTCGTTCGGGCCGCAGCGCAGTGCCGCCCGCCCGTTCTCCGACGACGAACTGCGCGCCGCGGCCGTCCCGGTGCTCGTCCTTCTCGCGGGCCGCAGCACGCTGCTCCACCCGGACCGCGCGCTCGCCCGCGTCGAGGCGCTGATGCCGAGTGCCGACGCCGAGATCCTCGACGGCATCGGCCACGCGGTGCCCTTCGAGGCGACCGAGTACATCAACGCGCGCATCCTGAAGTTCGTCGAGACCGCCGTTCCCCGTACCTGAGCAGCCCGCGCCCGGGTGGAAGAGGGGAGAGGGGAGAGAGGAGGAAAGGGGGGTGAGGTATGGCTGCCGGTTGGGCCTCCTCGGCGAGGGCGTTCCGGTGTTCAGTTGTCGCCCACCGGCCCCACCCCCCATGACCGCGGACCTCGACGGTGCGAGGTGCTCCGACCGGCCTCAATCTCCGCGGAGACCGTACCCTGCCGCGCTGACACGGCAGTTGCCGTGACCGGTGCGGTGGTGTCGGCCGCGCTCGGCGGGGCGGCTCAGGCGAACGCCGCCTCGCGCCGGTACGCGCCCGGAGTGGTGCCGAACGCGTGCCGGAACGCCTCGATGAACGCGCTCGGCGTGGCGTACCCGCACGCCGCCGCGGCACCGGTGACCGACGCACCGCCCGCCAGCAGCTTGAGCGAGTGGTGCAGCCGCAGTTGGCCGCGCCACTGCGGAAAGCTCATCCCGGTCTCGGCCCGGAACAGGCGGCTGAGGGTGCGCTCCGCCGCCCCCACCGCCGTGCCCAACTCGGCCAGCGTCCGCTCGTCGCCGGGGTCGGCGGCCAGCAGGGCGGCGACGTCCCGCAGCCGCTCGTCCCGAGGCGTCGGCAGTCCCAGCGGCAGAGCCTCGACGCGCTGCAACTGGTCCAGCGCCACGCGCTCCAGGTTGCCGCGCTGATCCGGCGTCAACTCCCGCTCGCGGTCCGGCACATGCCCGGCTCCGGTGAGTACCGCGACGACTTCCCGCAGCAGCGGCGACACCGACAGCACGGTGGGGCGGTCCAGGCGCAGGGGGTTGACGTCGGTCGGAAAGCAGAGCGTCCGCAACTCGCTGGGCCCGTGCGCCTCGTGCGCGTGGGCGACGCCGGCCGGGATCCACACCGCGCGATGCGGCGGGACGACCCACGAGCCGGTCTGCGTCGACACCTGGAGCACCCCGAGTCCCGGTGCGATGAGCTGGTTCACCGCATGGTCGTGCCACTCCACCCGCTCCCGGTGCGCCATGGGCGCGCGGGTCGGGCCGTCCAGGGGTTTCCGCGTGATCGACATGGTCAGCCCAGGATAACGAGCCCGTCTCGCGAGACAGGTTGGCGGGTTGTCGGTAGAAGGCGTCTGAGTATCGACAGCCCCCGCGGCGCCTCGGCGGGAAAGCTGGTCCGACCGGGACCACCCGGGCCGGAACCGCCAGAAGGGACGATTCGCACATGAGAGCGCACGCGGCCGACGCCGACGCCGCACGCGACGTCGCAAGAGTCGCCGCAATCGACGCCGCACAAGTCGACCCCGCCCACGACCCCGCCAAGAACCTCGCCGCCGCCGACAACGACGACGCCGTCGGCCCGACCGTGTGGCGGCGTATGCGGCTCTGGGGTATCGCGCACGCCGTGGACGACCTCTACCAAGGGCTCGTGCCGGCGAGCGTGCCGTACTTCGTCCTCGAACGCGACTACAGCTACCTCGCCGCGTCCGGTCTGACGCTCGCCGCGACGCTGGGCAGTTCCATCCCGCAGCCCTTCCTCGGCGTCGTCGTCGACCGCTGCCGCGCGGGCTGGATGGCCGCCGCAGGCGTCGGGCTCGCGGGCCTCGGACTCGGCTTCTCCGGCCTGGCGCAGCCGTATTGGGCGGTGTGGGCGCTGATCCTGCTGTCCGGCCTGGGCGTTGCGATGTTCCACCCGGCGGCGGGCAAGGCCGCTCGCGAGCAGGCGGGCGAAAGCACCGCCGCCATGAGCGTGTTCGCGGCCGGGGGCAGCGTCGGCTTCTTCCTGGCACCCGTGCTCGCCACGCCCGCACTCATCGCGTGGGGCGTGGGCTCGACGGCGCTGTTCATCCCGCCCGCGGTGCTCGTCGCGTACGTCCTGCACCGCAACCGGCACGGCCAACGCGCCCTCGCCGCGGCCGCCTCGAAGTCGCGCGCCGGCGAGGACCGCTGGGCGCCGTTCCTGGTCCTCACCGGGATCGAAGTCGTGCGCTCGGTCACGTTCTTCGGGGTCAGCACCTTCATCGGGCTGTACTGGATCCGGTACTTGGACGCCTCGGACGTGCTCGGCGGCGTCGCCCTGGCGTTCTTCCTCGGCGGAGGCGTGCTGGGCACGCTGGCGGGCGGCCGGATCGCGGACCGCATCGGGCTGGTGCGTACCGTGCAACTCGGCGGGGTGCTGGTGATTCCGATGCTGGTCGGCCTGCGTGCGACGCCCGGCCCGTACGTGCCCCTGCTGTTCGCGCTGCTCACCGGCGTCGCACTCAACATCCCGTTCGCCGTGCTGGTCAAGCTCGGCCAGGACTACCTGCCGACCCGCCCGGGCACCGCCGCCGGGGTCACATTGGGGCTCGCGGTGAGCGTCGGCGGCCTGATCTCCCCGGTGTTCGGGTTCGCCGCGGACGCGAGCGGGCCGCAGGCGGTGTTCCTGATCCTGTGCTTCGTACCGATCGTCACGCTCGCGCTGGGCAAGTTCCTGAGCGAACCCGGCGGACCGCCGACGGAAGCCGTCGAGGAGACGAACAAGCCGCCCGCAACGCGGAGTTGACGTACAGGACGCATTGAACTGACGAAGGCGCCGCCGGAATTCCTTCCGGCGGCGCCGCGCACGAAGTCCGCGTGTCAGCCGAGCGGCGGTTCCCGGTCGAACCACGGCTGCGCCTCTTCGAGTTGCGTCGCCAGCGACAGCAGGAGCCCTTCGCTGCCCAGCCCGCCCACGAACTGCACACCGAGCGGCAGACCGCCCTTCGTCCAGTACGTCGGCACCGACATCGCCGGACGCCCGGTGATGTTCGCCAGTTGCGTGTACGGCGTCCACCGCAGGTTCTCGTCCGCGACCCGGTCCACCAGGTCCGTCTTCGCCAGCAGCCCCGCGCCGCGTACCGCGAGCAGCAGGCGGCTCGCCGTCTCCATCCACCCCGGGGTCGCCAACTGCCCCACCCGCGCGGGCGGGTGCGCCAGCGTCGGGGTCAGCAGCAGATCGTACGTCTCGTGGAACAGCGCGAGCCGGTGGCTGTGCTCGTTCCAGCGGTTGTGCGACGCGATGTACGTCGGCGCGTTGGTCGCGCGCCCGACCGCCGCCATGATCCGCGTGTCCAGCTCGAACTGGTCCTCGCCGCAGCCCGTGGCCTGCCGTACGTGGTCCACCTCGGCGGCCATCGACGCGAACCACATCGTCAGGAAGTCCCGGGCCAACTGGCGCTCGTCGACACCGGTCGCGGCCTCCTCGACCTCGTGGCCGAGCCCGCGCAGCAGCGCGACCGCGTCCTCGACGGCCGCGACCGCCTCCGGGGAGACGTCGGTGCCGATCGGCGACACGGTGGCGTATCCGATACGCAGACGGCCCGGTTCGCGCCGGGCGAGTTCGAGGTACGGGCTGTCCGGGACGCCGGGCAGGTACGGCCCCGCGGGGTCGTGCCCCGCGATGACGTCGAGCATCGCCGCCGAGTCGCGCACACTCCGGGTGAGCACGCCGTGCACCGCCGCGCCGTGCAGGACCTCCGCGTACGACGGACCGCTGGGCACCAGGCCGCGCCCCGGCTTGAGGCCGAACAGGCCGCAGCACGCCGCCGGGATGCGGATCGAGCCGCCGCCGTCGTTGCCGCCCGCCGCGGGGACGATCCCGGCGGCCACCGCGGCCGCCGAGCCGCCGCTCGAACCGCCGGGCGTGTGCGCGGTGTTCCACGGGTTCCGGGTCGCGCCGTTGACCTGCGGCTCGGTGATGCCCTTGGCGCCGAACTCGGGCGTGTTGGTCTTGCCGAACACCACGAGCCCCGCGTCCAGCCAGCGCCGCACGACCTCCGCGTGCTGCGGCATCGGCTGCGTGGCGAGCGCTCGCGAGCCCGAGCCGGTCGGCAGGCCCGCGTAGTCCTGCATCAGGTCCTTGATCAGGAAGGGCACGCCGGCGAAGGGGCCGGACAACGTCGACTTGGCGCGCTCCCGGGCGATGTCGTGCATCGGACGGACGATCGCGTTGAGCCGCGGGTCGACCTCCTCGGCCCGCGCGATGGCGGTCTCCAGGAGTTCGGCGGGCTTCACTTCGCCGCTCGCCACCAGGCCGGCCAGGCTCACCGCGTCGTGCCTGCGGTACTCGTCGTACTCCACCGCCGCTCCTCCTCGCCGAGGGTGTTGCTACTCACGAGTAGCACTCTGTCGAGAGTACCGGCGGCGGATCACGGCGTGCCAGGGGAGCGCGCCGCCGCATTCCGCACACCTGTGACTACTGGTAACACACGCCATCGTGCGGGACCGTGTGTGTATGAGCGAGCGCAGCGAGCGACACGGCAGCGGTACGCGCGGTGCGTACGCGGCCGCCGCCGGACGCGGCGGGGTGCCGGCATGAGCACCCCCAATCCGCCCGTCCCCGAGCAGTTCGCCGGGGTGCTCGACTGGGTGCCGACGTACGGGCACGCCCTGCGCAAGGTCGGGATCGCGTTCGAGGTCGTGCGGATCGACGGGGACTACGGCGACGCGGTCGCCGACCGCCTGTTCATCGCGGGCGGCGTGCCCGGACCGGTCGTCGAGAACCGCAGCCGCCGGCAGGCGCTGTACTTCTTCCTCGCGCCGGGGGCGGGTGCGCCCTACCGGTGGCCGCCGGGCACGACGTACCTCGGGCGGCGCACGGGCGAGGCGTACGTCGGCGTCCCGGCCCTCGACGGCGAGACCTGGCCCCTCTCGTGGCGCTGGCAGCCCACCCCCGAACACCCGTTCGTGGACGCCGCACTACTCCATGCGAGCCTGTGACCCGCCGACCCCTTCGCGGCGTACCTGGTGGTGCCGGTGCCACCGCCCCGACGGCCCCGGTCCGCACGAGACGTCGAGGCGGCGTCGCGTGAGTCGGGTTGCGGGTTCATGGGCGGAGTGTCGCGGTGCGGGCGCGATCGGCGCAATGCGTTTTGCGCGGTGCCCGACGACACGCCCAACCGGGTGTTCGTTCGTGTGTTCGGGCCTGGCCGCCTTGTCCGTATCGGGTCTCACCTGGGGTGATCGCAGGCAGTAGTCGTTCGAGTGGCACGGGTCACCCATTCCGCCTACGTTTCCCCCAGGATGCCCCGCACTCCAGCGGTGGCCTGGTGAAGCGAGGTGAACACCTTGTCCCGCCTGTCCGAGCCCCTGTGTCCGGTACGCGTGCCGGTGGTCGTACCCGCACCCGTACCCGCGTCGGCGGCACTCCCGTCCCCGACGCCTCCGCCCGATCTGGGCGCCCTCCCGGTCCCGGCCGAAGAGCCGGCCGAGGACGGCGACCCCCCGTCCGATCCCCCTGTCGTCCTCCTGACCGGCGCCAGCGGCGTGGTCGGCGAGGCCATCGCCCGCGCGCTGCGCGCCGACTTCCACGTAGTGGCGCTGCGCGGGCGCCGCGCGTCCTCGCACGCCCACGCCGAGGTCTCCGTGGACCTCGCCTCTCCCCGTCTCGGGCTCGACAGCCGCGCCTGGTCGGAACTGGCCGCCCGTGCCGACGTCGTCGTGCACGCCGGGGGACGCGCCTGCTTCGACGACAACGCGGACGATTTCCACTGCGTCAACGTGTCGGGATCGCGCCGCGTCGCGGAACTCGCGCACGACGCGGACGCGCCGCTGATCCACATATCCACCGCGTTCGTCAGCCACATCGACCAGGCCCGCGAGGCCGCCGCGCTCCTGCCCGGGGACTGCGCGGCCCGGCCGCTGACGTACCTCGAGTCGAAGATCGCCGCCGAGCGGGCCGTCGCCGCGTCCGACGCGCTGGCGTGTGTCGTACGCCCGTCCGTGGTCATGGGGGACACCGGCACCGGCTGGTCGCCCGAGCCCCAGTCCGTGCACGGCCACATCAAGATGCTGCTGTCCGGCGTGGCCACCTCGGCCTGCGGCCCGCACCAGCGGCTCGACATGATTCCGCGCGACGTGCTCGCCCGCGCGGTGGCGGCGCTCGCGAACGTCGCGGTACGCGACCCCTCGCGCCTGCCCTCGCTGTACCAGGCGTGCGCCGGTCTGGCCGCCCCGACCTGCGAGGAATTCGCCCGACAGGTCGCCGAGACCGCCTGGCGCGCCGGACTGCGGCTCGCCGAGCCGGAGTTCCACGACCCGGCGAAGTCCCGGCTCGCGGACTACCCGGGGTGGCGCACGCTGCCCGGCCGGGTGCGCGACGTCCTCGCCGTCCAGGCGGCGGGCAGCACCATCCTGGGCGCGGGCGAGGTCTTCAACACCTCCCTCGGGATGCCCGAACTCCCGAGTGGACCTGCTGCTCTGACGTCGGATCAGGTGCTGCGCAACGTCGAGTGCGACGTACGGTTCGTGATGGCGGGACGCGGCTGAGGCCGCACCCGGCATCCCCGGAGGGGGCGCCCGCCGAATCGCCGGACGGGTGCCCCAAGCGGCGGGGGGAACGGCCGCGGCCCGCCGGGGAATCGGCAGTAGGGCCAACTGCCGCGTCGACGACGGAAAAGGACGAAACGCGCGGCCGATGCGGAGACGGTACAAAAGCAGCGGTAGCATCGGGCACTTCGGATCCTTCCGAGGGGAGTGCCTGATGCGCGCGCTTGCCGGCGTGGCCGTCGCCTGCGTCCTCGTCTTGTCCGCATGCGGAGAGGACGACGGAAGCGACAAGACCTCGCCGCCGCCATCGTCGGGCGGGGCGTCGGCCCCCGCAACCGCCTCGTCCGCGCCGACCGCAGCCCAATCTCCATCCGCACCAACCTCGCCCGCCCCCACGTCAGTTGCCCCGCAGCCACCGGCGACATCCGCGAAGCCCTCGGCACCACCGGTGTCCGCACCTCCGTCGGGACCGGCCGCGGCGCCGAAGTCCAAGGAGGGGGCGATCCAACGGTACGAGGACTACCTGCACGCGGTCGGCCGCGAGGACATCGACGTGATGTGCGAGATCGCGGGGCCCGCGATGAAGGGCTACGACGGCCCGTGCCGCGAGGGCTTCACGATCATGCTGCAGATGTACTCGGCCGGGCAGAAGGCCGCCCTGCGCGGCGCGACCGTTGATCCGGCCAAGGTCGTGGTGGTGAACTCGGCCAAGGTCGACGTGCCCGCCTCCGCGGTCAGGTCCAGTGTCACGTTCACCGAGAGTGATCTCGGCGACGTCACGCTCGAGTACACCGGCGGCAACTGGTTCATCACCGATTGACGCGGGTACGGCTGCACACATGGTTCGGCGCGGGTCCTGTACGGGCCCGCGCCGAAGTCATGTCGGCGACTGTCGGAACTCCCGGTCGCCTCGGCGGAATTCGCGCGGTAGCCGTGGTCATTCGGCCGAACTGGCGTCAACGCCGCGCCAGGCTGAGTAGTCGCCGTCAGTGCGCCGGGCCGCCCGCGAGGGCGGTTCGTGCCCGGTTCAGGTAGTCGCGGAACGCCCGTCGCTCGGCGGCGGAGAGTCCGCTCAGCATGCGCTGCTCCAGGGCGCGTACGTCCGTGTCCGTGTCGCGCAGCAGTGCCTGGCCCGCCGGTGTCAGCGTGATGAGCAGCCGTCGCCGGTGCTCGGGGTCGTGGTCCCGGGTGATGAGGCCGCGGCTCTCCAGGGCCGTCACGAGGTCGCGCATCGCCTGCGGCGTCACGAACGAGTTCCGGGCGAGTTCGGCGCTGGTCAGCCCGTCGCGGCGGTCGAGCACGGTCAGCGCCGTGTACTGGAGCGCGGTGACGCCCGCCGGACGCAGCAGGTCGTCCAAGTGCGCGCGAATCGCCAGTTCCACCTGCTTGACGGCGTAGAGCAGCAGGGGGCCCGAGTTCTGGGGTACGTCGCCCGCCGCCGCCCGCGCTGCCATCTCGTCCGCTCCTTGCCTGCCCGCCGCGTGTCTCCGACGCCTGCTCGCAGGCCGTCCGGCCCGAGTCTCGCACGTCGCGGATTCCCCGCGGGGCGGTGACCTGTACAAGGAATCCTGATATAAGGAATCCTGTCATTGACCTTGTGGAGGGCACAACCATGAGAACCGCTGCCACCGGCAGCCGCCCGAACTTCGGCCTCGGCACCTGGCCGGCGCGGCGGGCCCGGATATCGCCCGAGCGCGTCGCGCTCGTCGAGGGCGACCGCGCCCTCACGTACGCCGAACTCGCCGACCGCACCGCGCGCCTGGCCGGGCACCTGGCCGCGCTGGGCGTACGGTCCGGCGACCGGGTGGCGTACCTCGGCGCCAATGCGATCCCCGTCTTCGAGACGCTCTTCGCCACCTGGCTGCTCGGTGCGGTCGCGGTTCCGCTGAACTTCCGGCTGTCCCCGGTCGAGATCCGCTACATGCTCGAGGACTCGGGGGCCGCGGTCCTCCTGCACAGCCCGGACACCGACCCCCTCGTCGCCGCGGCGGCCCCGCTGCCGGGGACTGTCCGGCACCGGATCGCGGTACGGCCCGAGGGACCGGCGCAGGGCGGCCCCGCGCTCGGCGCGCCGCCCCCGGTGGCCCTCGACGACCCGGCGGTCCTGCTCTACACCTCCGGAACGACCGGCCGTCCCAAGGCCGCCGTGCTCAGCCACGGCAATCTCACCTGGAACACCGTCAACCAGCTCGCCCACATCGACCTGCGCGACACCGAACGCACGCTGTGCATATCGCCGTTGTTCCACGCCACCGGGCTCGGCCAGGTCACCCTGCCGACCCTCTTCAAGGGCGGCAGCGTCGAGCCGGTCGCCAAGTTCGACGCGGGCGCGATCCTCACGCGCATCGAACAGGCCCGCATCACCAGCTTTTCCGCGGTGCCCACGATGCTCCAACTGCTGTGCGAACATCCGTTGTGGGAACAGGTGGACCTCGGATCGCTGACCACCGTGGTCTACGGCGGCTCGCCGGTGCGGGAGCGGGTCGCCCGGGCGTGGCTCGACCGCGGCGTACGCCTCCAGCAGGGGTACGGCATGACCGAGGCGTCACCCGGGGTCTACATGGCCCCGGCCGACGGCTCCGCCGCCCGTCCCGTGTCGGTCGGCGTGCCGCACTTCTTCACCGACGTCGCGATGCTGCGCGACGGCCGCCCGGAGGACGCCGGCGGCGACCCGGGCGAACTCCTGGTGCGCGGACCGCACGTCTTCTCCGGCTACTGGAACCGGCCCGCCGAGTCCGAAGCGTCTTTCGTGGCGGGCTGGTTCCGCACAGGCGACCTGCTGTCCACCGACGACGACGGATGGGCGTACGTCGCCGACCGGGTGAAGGACCTGATCATCTCCGGCGGCGAGAACGTCTATCCCGCCGAGGTCGAGGCGGTCCTGCTGCGCCTCGACGCGGTCGCCAACGCGGCGGTGGTGGCTGTTCCGGACGCCCGGTGGGGCGAAGTGGGTGCCGCCTACGTCCAGTTGCGTGAGGGAGCCGAACTCGACGAGGCGGGCGTACGCGCGCATCTCGAAGCGCACCTGGCGCGCTTCAAGATCCCCAGGTCCGTGGTCTTCGTCCCGGAACTCCCGGCCAACGCCACCGGCAAGATCCGCCGTGTCGAACTCCGGGCCCGGGCCGCCGCCGAACTGGCCCCTGCCGAACCGGTCCCCGCTGAACCGGCAGCCGCGGACCCCGCCACCGCAAGTCCCGCTACCACCACCGCACAACCCGCCGACGCGGACCGCACCGGCGCGGAAGGAACCCCGTGACCAGCACCACCCCCCACCCGGCGTACGCCGTCGACGGCTCCACCGTGCCGCTCCCGCCGTCGCTGCACTTGGAACGACACGGGGACGTCGCGGTGTTGCGGCTGTCCCGCGCCGCCAAGCGCAATGCCCTCGACGACGCCACCATGCTGGGCCTGGAGGCGTTCTTCGCGGCGCCGCCCGCGGGCGTGCGCGCCGTCGTCCTCGATGCCGAAGGCGACCACTTCTGCGCCGGACTCGACCTCGCCGAGCTGACCGAACGCGACACCCTGGAAGGCCTCGCGCACTCCCGCATGTGGCATCGCGCGTTCGAGCGCATCGAACGCGGCACCGTGCCGGTCGTCGCCGTCCTCAAGGGCGCGGTCGTCGGCGGCGGCCTCGAACTCGCCTGTGCCGCCCACCTGCGCGTCGCGCAGCCCGGAACCTTCTACGCACTGCCGGAAGGACAACGCGGACTGTTCGTCGGCGGGGGAGGGTCGGTGCGCGTCCCGCGCCTGATCGGCGTCCACCGCATGACCGACATGATGCTGACCGGTCGGGTCGTCGACGCGGAGGAGGGGCAGGCGATCGGCCTGTCCCACTACCTGGCGGGCCCCGACGGCGGGTTCGAGCGCGCCATGGAACTGGCCCGCACCGTGGCGGCCAACGCCGCGGTCACCAACTTCGCGGTGCTCCAGGCCCTTCCGCGCATCGCCGAGGCGAACCCGGCCGAGGGCTATCTGTTGGAGTCCCTGATGGCCGCCGTCGCATCGGGCAGCACCGAGGCCAAGGAACGCATGCACGCGTTCCTCGAAGGCCGCGCCGGAAAGGTCGGACGGCCGTGACCGAAGCCCTTCTCCTGCGGACTCCGACGGCTGACGGTCTCCAGCGCAGTGAACTCGGGCGCTACCTGCGCCACTTGGCCGACACCCGGGGACTCCGTTTCGTGGACTACCGCGCCCTGCACGGATGGTCCGTATCCGAGACCGCGGAATTCTGGTCGTCCGTACGCGACTTCTTCGGCGTACGCTTCACCGCCCCCGAACGCGCCGTGCTCGGAAGCCGCGCGATGCCCGGCGCCGAGTGGTTCCCCGGCGCCACTCTGAACTACGCCGAGCACGCCCTCAAGGGGGCCGGCGCCGCCGATGCGGCGACCGCGCTGACGGCGTACTCGCAGACCCGCGACCGCGTGGACGTCACGTGGGGGGAGCTCCGCGACCAGGTCGCGCGCGCCCGAGCGGGCCTGCGGCGGCTCGGCGTCGGGCCCGGCGACCGGGTCGCGGCGTACCTGCCGAACATCCCGGAGACCGTCGTCGCCTTCCTGGCGACCGCCAGTCTCGGCGCGGTATGGGCAAGCTGCGCGCCGGAGTTCGGGGCACGCAGCGTCGTCGACCGGTTCGCGCAGATCGAGCCCGTCGTGCTGTTCGCGGCCCCGGGGTACCGCTACGGCGACAAGGACGTCGACCGCCGGGACACCGTCGACGAGATCCGCGCCGGGCTGCCCACGGTGCGGGCGGTGGTCGCCGTCGCGTACGGCACCGGCGAACTCGCCGACGCCGTGCGGTGGGACGACCTCCTGGCAGGTCCCGCCGAAAGCGGACCCGGCGAACCCGGCCCCGGCGGACCCGACCCTGCTGAATCCGGCCCCACCGAGTCCGGTGCGGAGCCGGTGGCGTTCGACCACCCGCTGTGCGTCCTGTTCTCGTCCGGAACCACCGGACGCCCCAAGGCGATCGTGCACGGGCACGGCGGCATCCTCCTCGAACACCTGAAGAACCACGCGCTCAGCTGGGACCTGAGCCCGGGGGACCGCATGCTGTGGTTCACCACGACCGCCTGGATGATGTGGAACGCACTCGTCTCCGGGCTGCTGGTGGGATCGAGCCTCGTGCTCATCGATGGGAACCCGCTGTTCCCCGACCTCGACGCGCAGTGGCGCATCGCTGCGGAGTCGAAGGCGACGCTCATGGGCGCGAGTCCCGGCTACCTCATGGCCTGCCGCCGCGCCGGGCTCGATCCGGCGGGCGCGTACGACCTGTCGTCGCTGCGGCAGATCGGCGCGGCAGGCAGCCCGCTCCCTCCGGAGGGATACCGGTGGGCGCACGAGCAGTTCGGTGACCGGGTCCTGCTGAACGTGGGCAGCGGCGGCACCGACGTGTGCGGCGGCATCGTGCAGGGCGGCCCGTGGCAGCCGGTGTGGGCGGGGGAGATCTCCGGGCCCGCCCTGGGTGTTGCGGCGGCGGCGTTCGACGACGAGGGCAAGCAGGTCGTCGGCGAACTCGGGGAACTGGTCATCACCGTGCCCATGCCGTCGATGCCGGTCGGGTTCTGGGGCGACGACGACGGTTCCCGCTACCGGGCGGCCTACTTCGACACCTACCCGGGCGTGTGGCGGCACGGCGACTGGGCGCGGTTCGGCCCGACCGGCAGCTGCGTCATCGCCGGACGCTCGGACGCCACCCTCAACCGCGGCGGAGTCCGGCTCGGCACGGCGGAGTTCTACCGGGTCGTCGAGGAAGTCCCGGAGATCGCCGACAGTCTTGTCGTGCACATTGAGGACCCGGCGGGCGGCAACGGCGAGTTGCTGCTGTTCGTGGTCCTGACCGCGGACGGGGCCGAAGACGGCGGCGGGGGCGAAGCCGCCGACGCCACCGACCCGCTCGACGCGGGTCTGCGCGCCCGCCTCGTCGCCGAACTGCGCGGCGCCCTCTCGCCCCGCCACGTCCCGGACGCGGTCACCGCCGTCCCCGCGATCCCGCGCAACCGCACCGGCAAGAAGCTCGAACTGCCGGTGAAGCGCATCCTGCTCGGCGCCGCCGTCGCGGACGTGGTCGGACCGGACGTGCTCGCCGATCCGGCGTCCCTCGACCCGTTCATCGCCCTCGCCGCCGCCCGGAGGACCGCATGAGCACCGTCCCGAGCGACGTCCCGACCGCGATCCCGAGCGGGATCCAGAGCGACAACCCGACCGACATTCCGAGCAGCACCGCGCAGCCGGTCCGCCGGGTCGCGATCGTCGGCACCGGGGTCATCGGCGCCAGTTGGGCCGCGCATTTCCTGGCCCGGGGCCTGGACGTCGTGGCCACGGACCCCTCACCCGGCGCGGAGGACCGGTTGCGTGCGGACGTGGCCGCACACTGGCCGACGCTGGACCGCGTCGGCCTCGCCGACGGCGCCTCGCCCGAGCGGCTGGTGTTCGCCGCCGACCCGGAAACCGCCGTCGCCGACGCCGACTTCGTCCAGGAGAACGGGCCGGAACGGGAGGACCTGAAGCAGGCCCTGTTCGCCGTCCTGGACGCCGCCGCCCGACCGGACGCCGTCATCGCCAGCAGTTCGTCCGGTCTCGCCGCCACCGCGATCGCCCGCGACTGCGCGGTCCACCCCGAACGCGTCCTGATCGGACACCCGTTCAACCCGCCGCACCTGATCCCGCTCGTCGAGGTCGTGCCGGGACGGCGCACCGGCGAGGACGCGGTGGCCCGGGCAATGGACTTCTACACCGCGGTCGGCAAGAAGCCGATCCGGGTGCGGAGCGAGGTGCCCGGGCACATCGCCAACCGCTTGCAGGCCGCGCTGTGGCGCGAGGCGTACTCGCTGGTCGACCGCGGCGTGGCGACGGTACGCGACATCGACACCGCCATCGCGCACGGCCCGGGACTGCGCTGGGCGCTCCTCGGTCCGTTCGCCAACCAGCACCTGTCCGGCGGGCCCGGCGGCATCGCGCACATCCTCGAACACCTCGGCCCGCCGACCGAGGCGTGGTGGCGCGACCTCGGCGACCCCACGCTCACGCCCGAGCTGGCGGCCAAGCTCGTCGCGGGCGTGGACGAGGCGCTCGACGGCATCGGATCCACCGAACTCGCGGCCCGACGCGATGCGTTGCTGCACTCGTTGCTGGCATTGAAGGCGGCGGCCGATCTGCCGTGAGCCGCCTCCCGCACCACGACCAACCCCCGGAGAGAGACCTATGGACCTGACCGCACTCGACGCCATCGACGTACACGTGCACGTCGAACAGGACGGCCGGGGCTGCCTCGCACTCGACCGCGAACTGCTCGACGCCTCGGCCGCCTACTTCAAGGCCGACCAGGACCGCACGCCGACGCTGGAGCGCATCGCCGAGCACTACCGCGCCCGGCGTACCGCGGCCGTCGTCTTCACCGTCGACGCCACCGCCGCGACCGGGCATCCCGCGCTCAGCAGCGAGGAGATCGCCGACGCCGCGGCGGAACACGCGGACGTGCTCATCCCGTTCGGTTCCGTGGACCCGCACGCGGGCCGCGCGGCGGTCGACCGGGCGCGCCGCCTGGTGGCCGAACACGGGGTGCGGGGCTTCAAGTTCCACCCCAGCCTCCAGGGCTTCGACCCCAACGACGTGCGCTTCTACCCGTTGTACGAGGTGCTGGCGGAGGCCGGCGTACCGGCGCTGTTCCACACCGGCCAGACCGGCATCGGCGCGGGCCTGCCCGGCGGCCGGGGCATCAAGCTGCGGCACTCCGACCCGATGCTCCTCGACGACGTTGCCGCGGACTTCCCCGAACTCACCATCGTCATGGCCCATCCGTCGGTGCCGTGGCAGGACGAGGCCATCTCGATCGCGACGCACAAGGCCAACGTCTACATCGACCTGTCGGGCTGGTCGCCGAAGTACTTCCCGCCGCAGCTTGTCCGAGCCACCAACACCCTGCTGCGCGAAAAGGTGCTGTTCGGCTCGGACTTCCCGGTGATCACCCCGGAGCGCTGGCTCGCGGACTTCGCGATGCTCGACATCAAGGACGAGGTGCGTCCGCTCGTGCTGAAGGAGAACGCGGTACGGGTACTGGGTCTTGCCGGGGGCCGCCGCTGACCGGCCCGACCTCAGTCGGCACGTTGCCGCCCCGCGCTCGGCGTACCGCGTAGGCCGCCAGCACGACGCCGAGGCTGACCAGGCTCGTGAACAGCTGCGTGCGCTGGTCGTCGATCACGGCCATGGCCACCAGCACGCCCAGGAATCCGGCGATGACCACCCAGGTGAGGTACGGGTACAGCCACATCTTCAGCGTCAGGCGCTCCGGTGCCTCCCGCTCCAGGCGCCGCCGCATGCGCAGTTGCGACGCGCCGATCAGCAGGTACATGAAGATGGCGATCGCGCCCGAGGAGTTGACCAGGTAGGTGAACACGCGGTCGGGCGAGAGGTAGGCGAGCAGGACCGACAACCAGCCGACGACCGTGCCCGCCAGGATCGCGCGGGTGGGGACGTTCCGGCGGCTCGTGGAGACCATCCAGCGCGGGGCGTCGCCGTGTTCGGCGAGCGCGAAGACCATCCGCGAGGACACGTACACCGAGGAGTTCAGCACGCTGAGCACCGCGGTGAGGATGACGACGTCCATGACGGTGCCGATGCCGTCCACGCCGATGGTGTCGAGCGCGGCGACGTACGGGCTCTTGAGGACCTCGGCGCCGTCCCACGGGACGATCGTCACCACCAGGAAGATCGAGCCGACGTAGAACAGGATGATCCGCCAGATGATGCCGGTGGTGGCCCGCGCCACCGAGCGCTCCGGCTCGCGGCTCTCGGCCGCCGCGATGGTCACGATCTCGGCCCCGCCGAACGCGAAGATCACCACGACTATCGCGGAGAAGATCGAGGTGAAGCCGTTGGGGGTGAAACCGTCGTGGGACGTCAGGTTGGAGAAGTCGAACGACGAGCCCGGCCACGCGCCGACCACGTAGAGCGTGCCGACGATCAGGAACGCCACGATCGCGGCGACCTTGATCGAGGAGAACCAGAACTCGAACTCGCCGAAGGACTTGACCGACAGCAGGTTGGTCGCGGTCATCACCAGCATGAGCCCCATGGCCAGCAGCCACAGCGGGGCGTCGATCCAGGCGTGCAGGATCGCGGCGCCGGCGACCGCCTCCACGGCCACGATGATCACGTAGTAGTACCAGTACAGCCAGCCGATGGTGAACCCGGCCCACGGGCCGATGGCGGTCCGCGCGTAGTCGGAGAACGACCCCGACGAGGGCCGCGCAACGACCATTTCGCCGAGCATCCGCATGGTGCAGAGCACCAGTGCGCCGGCGATGCAGTACGACACGATCGCGGCCGGCCCGGCGGTCTTGATCACCGACCCGCTGCCGACGAAGAGGCCCGCGCCGATCGCGCCGCCGATAGCGATCATCGACATGTGGCGGTTGCGCAGCGACCGGCTCAGCTGGGGGACGTCCGTCCCGCCGGCCTTGCGCGGCGGCTGCGGGATCGTCGGCGAATGTCTCATGGGAACTCCTGGCATGGGGCGGGGCCTTGGCGCCCGGACGGCCGGTCCGCGCGCATGGCGGTGGCGGCCCGCGGCACGCCCGTCGGTCCGGGCGCGTGCCGAAGGCGGGCACGCCGGAGCCGGACGTACGGGAAGGGCGGAGCGAGGGACTACGGAACGAGCAAGCGATTACGGAACGCGAGGGACCGCGGAACAGGTGGGAGCGTCAAGGGGCATGGCGGCAGGCGTCGGCAGGAGCCGTGCGCCGCCGCACCGGGCAGTCCGGCCGGATCAGGTCCATTCGGCCTCCCGGCCGCTGCCGATCACCCAGGTCAGCGCCCGGAAGTGGCGGAGCGCGGTACGGGCGTCGGGGGCGTTGAACACGACCGTGCGGGGGCCGTCGGGTACGACCCCGGGCATCGCGGCGGCGCGGTCGGCCAGGTAGGGGCTGTCGAGGTCCACCGAGACGGTCAGCGGGGCGCTGCCGCCCGGTGCGCCGCCCGATGGGGTACCGCCCTCCGGGGCACCGCCGTTCGCGGCGCCGGCCTGCTGTGCGGCGAGCACCCGCGCGCGGTCGGCGAGGGCCGCGGCGGCGGCGCCGCTGATGTCGGCGGCGGTGGCCGCGGGCGTACGGCACACCGCGGCATGCCTGCTCAACGCCGTCTTCACCGCGACGGTCCGGGCGCCGGGAGCCCAGGACCGGGCCGCCGCGCAGGTGAGGTCGTCGCCGGTGACGAGCACGACGGGCGCGTATGCCTCGGCGGCCACGAGTGCGTTGAACCGCCCCTCGTCGGTGGGTACTTCGTCGACGCGTACGGCGAGGATGCTGTGCGACAGGTAGGTGTGGGCCAGGACGCCCTGTTCGCCCGCGCCGGTGTGGTAGCCGACGAACGCCACGGCGTCCACGCCGAGTTCGATGCCCTGCATCATGCCGAGCGGCTTGTGGCGGCCGACGATGAGGCTCGCGCGCGGGTCGAGGTCCTCCAGGAGGACGTTGTCCATTCCGCAGTGCGCGTCGTTGACCAGGATCTCGTCGGCTCCGGCGGCGGCGAAGCCGGCCACGGCGGCGTTGACGTCGCCGGTCAGCAGACGCCGGAAGCGCTCGTACCGCGCCGTGCCCGAAGTGACGTCGGCGGGCAGGACGGCACCGGTCGCGCCTTCCATGTCGGCGGAGATCAGGACGCGCATGCGGACACCTCCTCGGGGGTGGGGCCGGGGTCGTGGCCGGGCTCGTGCCCGGGGCCGGGCTCGGTGCCGGGGGACGCGGCCCGTGCGGTCTCGGCGGCGCCGGCGTCGACCAGGCCGACGAGGGAGTCGGCGTACGCGGCCCCCGACTCCGCGACGATCTCGGCGAGGGTCTGCGCCTCGCGTACCACGGCGAAGCGCACGCGGCCGGCGTCGTCGAAGCGGAAGCCGTAGACCGCGGAGCGGGGCAGCGAGTTGTAGGCGAAGTGCGACGAGAAGTAGTAGGCCCCGGTGTCGTAGAGCGCCACCACGTCGCCCGGCTCCAGCAAGGGCAGTTCGCGGGCCTCGGCGGTGAGGTCCCCGGCGAAGCAGCACGGCCCGGCCACGTCCTGGACGACGGTCGGCCCGGACTTCGGGACGCCGTCGGCGTCGAAGACGCCGATCCGCAGCGGCCACGCCTGCGGCATGAAGACCGTGCGTGCGGCGACCTGCGCGCCCGCGTGGGTGATCGCTATCGGCCGCCCTCCGGCGGACTTCGTGTACTCCACCCGGGTCAGGACCATGCCGTGCTTGGCGAGGACGGAGCGGCCGAACTCGGTGACGAGGGCGTACCGGCCGTCGAACAGGCCGGGGACGTCCTCGCGCAGCTGCGCCACGTAGGCGGCGTGGCCGGGGGTCTCGTCGTCGCCGTCGAAGTTGACCGGAAGGCCGCCGCCGATGTCGAGGCCGTCGATCTGCCGGCGGCCGACGGCGGTGTTGACGCGCTCGGCGAGTTCGTACGCGGCACGGATGCCGGCGGAGATGAGCGGCAGCGGGCAGCCCTGCGAACCGACGTGCGCGTGCAGCCTGGTGAGCCAGGGGCGTCGCGCGAAGGCCGCGACGAGGGCGTCCTCGGCGCCGGGGTCGCGCAGCGCGATGCCGAACTTGGAGGTGTCGGTGGCGGTGCTCATCGCCCCGATCGCCCCCGCGCCGACCTGGGGGTTCACCCGGATGCCGACAGGGCCGCGCGGGGCGCGGTCGGCGGCGGGCCGGGCGGCCAGAATGGCGTCCAGGCGTTCGAGCTCCTGCCAGTTGTCCAGGTTGATCGCGATGCCGAGGTCGACGGCGAGTTCGAGTTCCTCGGTGGTCTTGGCCGGGCTGTCGAAGACCAGCCGGTCCGGGGTGAAGCCGGCGGCGAGGGCCTGCGCCAGCTCGCCGGGGCTGGCGACCTCGCAGCCCATGCCCGACTCGGCGAGCAGTTGCAGGACCGGGACGAGGCCGCAGGCCTTGGCCGCGAAGGTGTGCAGCACGGGCGCGGGCGACGCGAACGCCGCGTGCAGGCGGGCCACCGTGCCGCGGATGCCCTCGACGTCGAGCAGGCCGATCACCGGGGCCGGGGAGTCGAGCAGCCCGTCGCGGACCGCGAGGCGTACCGCCTCGTCGAGCACCGCGCGGCGCCCGGTGCCGGTGGCCGTGCCGGTCTCGCCCACGGACGTGGGGGCAGTTGCCGCGGAGGGGCCGGAGAACACAGGGAACACCTCGGATTTCGTCGGCGGACGCATCCGCCTGGGAGTGGGCGGGACCCGTACGTCGAAAAGCATGGTCCCGAAGCCACCGCGGCGTCATTAGCCGATCGGACCGAGTCACACGAGAGGCATTGGTCCATCCGACAACGCCGCCTCAGCCCCGGGTCGGCGGGTCCTCGCGCGCGGCGATGCGCAGGCCCACGTCGGCCAGCAGCCGGGCGGCGGGATCGCCCAGATCGAGTCCGAACAGCTCGCGGACGCGGCGCAGCCGGTGGCGCAGCGTGTTCGGGTGCACGGTCAGGGCCGCCGCGGCCGACGCCACGTCGCCGAACGCGGCCAGGTACGCCGACAACGTCGCGCGGAAGTCGGTGCCGTGCTCGGCGTCGTGCGCGACCAGCCGGTGCACGGGCCCGACGTCGGACGCACGCCACACCGGCGCGACGCGGTCGAGCAGTTGCAGCAGCGTCGCGGGGATGAGCACATCGTCCAGCTCCGCGACGGCCGAGCCGCCCGAGCCGCCTGAACCGACTGGGCCACCTGAGCCGTCTGGGCCACCCGGGCCACCCGGGCCGTCGTGCCGCTCGGCCAGCACCCGCAGCACCAGGTCGGCGGACGCCCGGGAGTCGGGCAGCCCCGCCGCGCCGTCGGCCGCGCGGCCGACGCCGACCAGCACCGACCCCGGCGGCACGGTCCGGGCGGTGGCGGCCAGCTCGCGGGCCAGCGCAACGGGAGCCTCCGGCCGGTCCATGTGGACCGGGACCACCAGGTACATGCGCCCGCCCGACTGCGCGGACAGCACGGACCCGCCGTCGGCGGACGTCCGCAGCGCCGCCGCCTGCAAGGCGAGCACATCGAGCAGGCGCTGCCAGGCGGCACCGCCGACCGTGCCGCCGTCCGGCCGCGGGGGCGCGTCGACCGCCACCACCGCGTAGCGCCGCGCGTCGTCGAGGCCGAGCGCGGGCTCCCGGTCGGACGGGGCGACGCGTCCCGTCAGCACGCCTAGCAGGGCTTCCTCGTGCCGGCGCGCGCTGAGCCGGCTGTGCGCGCGGTGCTGGATGAGGTGCGGGACCGCGGCCCGGGCGGCGGCGCGCAGCGCGGCCCGCGAGCCCTCGGCCAGGCTGCCGCCGCCGGTCGCGGCCGCCCACAGCGAGCCGAGGACCTCGTCGCCCACCCGGACCGCGACGGCCAGGCGTTCCGCGAAATCCCCGTCGGCGGGCAGGTGCACGACGTCGTACGAGGTCCACAGCTCGCGCAGGAACCCGCTCTCGCGCAGTTGGGCCACCCGCCACTCCGGCACCCGCTGGCCGAGGATGGTCAGCTGGCGCAGCGGGTCGGCGCCGCCGTCGGTGCGCGAGTAGGCCAGCACCCGCGAGCGCGTGTCCTCGATGGTGATGGCACCGCCGACCAGATCCGCCAGGACGTTGGCCAGTGCGGACAGGTCGCCCAGCCGCACCTGGTCCAGTCCGCGCCGCAGGTCCGGGTCGTCGGCTGCCTCGCCGCCGTCGCGGCCGACCTGGTCGGCGTACGAGACGCCCGCGCGCAGCAGCGCGAGCAGTTCGGTCCAGTCCGTGCCGGGACCCCGGGTGAGCAGTGCGGTGTCGACGCGCCGCGCGGTCGCCGACAGCGCGGTGCCCGCGGGGAGCGCGCCGCGCCGCATGACGACGGCGGCGGCCCCGGCCCGGTCGGCGGCCAGCAGGACGTCCGGCGCGGCCGCGGACGCCACGTCGACGCCGACCGCGAGCAGGAGCAGGCCGTCGGAGGTGTGCCGCTCGGCGGCCTCGTCCGCGTCGTAGAGGGCCACGCCGCGCACGGGGACGCCCGTCCCGCGTGGGGCGTGCACCAGTTCCAGCGCGTCGCCGCCGACCACCGCGAGCACATGGGACAGCGTCGGCGGCCCGGGGTCGGTGCCGGGGGCCGTCACCGCGGAAGGCGGGCCCGCGGGCGGCCCGGGGCGCTGCCCGGCGCCCTTCTCGGGGTACGGCTCAGGAGGCATCACTCCATGATCCGGCATTCGGCGCGCGTCCGGCGGCACCGACGCTGCGACCCTGCATGCCCTTGCCGTCCGGTGTGACGCCCCAGGTGATGATGCGGCGCGGGTGGATGCGGATGAGTTCCGGGCTGGTGCCGTGGCCGGTGTGCTCGACGCCGCGCAGGGCCTCGGCTGTGCCGCGGATCTCGATGCCGCGTACCGTCCACGGGTCGTACGACGCGATGTCGTCGACCACGAGCGCGACTTCCGGATTGCCCTCCACGTTGCGGAACTTGCGGCTGGCGCCCATGTTGTAGCCCGCGATGTCGACGGTGCCCTGGATCTGGTTGACCTTGAACGCGACGGGGTTGTTCTGCGGGGCGCCGTCCGGCGCGACCGTGGCGAGCCGCCCGAGGCGCTGCGACAGGAGGTACGCGGTCTCGGCGTCGGTGAAGGGTGTCGAGGAAGTCATGTGCACAGCTTCGTAGTTGAAGTGCGCTTCAAGTCAAGCTGCCGCGCCGCACGACGGGCCGGACGGGCCGAATGTGCCGGACGGGCGTGTCGCGCGGTCAGGAGGCGCTGCCGAACCAGCCGGGGACGTCGAGGCGGAAGAAGTCGGCGGGGGTCATGCGGCGCAGGTCGTCGTCGAGGGCGCGCAGGCGTTCGGTGCCGAGCTCGGCGGACCAGCGGGCGCGGACGTTCTCGAAGGCGTGCGCGGAGAGGACAAGGCATTCGACGCCGCGCGGTGTGAGGCGGACCAGCTTGCGGCGCGCGTCGTGCGGGTCCCGGCCGATGGAGACGTACCCGAGCTGTTCGAGGTTGGTGAGCGTCTTGCCGGCGGCCTGCTTGCTGACCCCGAGTGTGCGGCCCAGGTCGGCGGCGGTGGTGCCGTGCGGGCCGACGGCCTGGAAGACGAAGCCGTGCATCGGCCGGACGTCGGGGTGGCCGTGGCGCGCCAGCTCCTCGTGCACCTCGTCGATGATGGTGCGGAACGCCATGAAGAAGCGGAGCGGAAGCTCGAAGCCGGGGGGATCGCCCGGGGCGCCGCCAGGGCTGTCGGTGCCGCTGGTGCCGCCGGTGCCGCCCGGTCCCGTCGCCACCTCGCCGGCCCCTCCGCTGTCGACTGCCGCCGCCGTCCTGACGGACAACTGCATTGTCGATAGTAGAGGAGTCGGCGAGGAAGCCGGGCTGGTGTCGTTGCCGTGGTGCCTTTGTCCTGGTGCGGTCGTTCAGGAGGCGGAGTTCGCGGCCTTGCGGGTCTCGGTCTCGGCCAGGAAGCGCTCGACGGTGTCGCCCGAGGCGACGAAGTCGCCCAGCGGCTCGCCGACGATCTTGCCGGCCAGCTCCGTGGCGATCATGCCGAGTTCGGCGTGCAGGGCCGCCTCGGCGAGCGCGCGCTCCTCGGCGATGGCGTTGTGGCCGGTCACCACGAGTTCGTCGCGTACGCGCTGCGCCTCGGCGCGCGATTCCGCGATGGACTCGGCGCCTTCCTCGATCAGGTCCTGGCGTACCCGGGCGGCCTCGCGGCGGCCCTCCGTGTTCTCCTGGGCGATCTGGCGGGCGAGTTGCGCGGCCTCTTCCTGGAGGCCTTCGGCGTGGTCGAAGCCGCCTTCGAGCTTTTCGTGGCGTTCGTCAAGTGTGCGCGCGATCCGGGGGATCAGGACCTTCCCGACAATAAGGAAGACCAGCGCGAAGCATATGACGGCGACTACGAGTTCGGCGCCATCAGGCGTCAAGGGTCCCATCCCGACACTCTATCGGCGCGCTTGTGAAGCCGTTCACGTGGGACCCGTCACACCGCGCGTACGCGCACGACAGCCGCGTAAATCGGATCGCCCCGCGCCGGGAAGCGCGGAGAATGTGCCGATGGACGAACGACGGACGCTGCGCGACGACAAGGGCCGCGAGGTCGCCGAATTCGTCGTGGGCAATTGGCAGGGCCACCAGCTCGCCGACGACCTGCTGCCACTGCCGGGCGTACCGCTCGCGGACGTGGTCTCCGCGGTGCTGCGCGGGCTTCCTGGCTGGGCCGTGTGCGCGCAGGAGCGCGAAGGCCACGCGCTCGCGGCGGCGGGAGCCGCACCCAAGCGCCACGCGCACTGCTACACCTGGGACCTGGCGGCCCGGCCGCCCGACCCGGCCTGGGCGGCACCCGAGCTGCCGCCGGGCGTCACCCTGGTGTCGGCCGCCGCGCACGAGCCGGCCGACCTGACCGCCGCGTGGATCGGCGCGTATCCGCCCGGGCACCCGGACAACCCGGGCGGCGAGACCTTCGACTCCGCTCGTGCGCAGTTGGCGACGCTGTACGACGGCACGCTCATCGGCGCCCTGATGCCGGCCAGCTGCGTGCTCCAGGACGGCACCCGGCCGGCCGCCGTCTGCCTCGCCAACGACCGCCCCGGCGCTCCGCCGCTGCTCGGGCCGTGGGTCACCGAGGTCTTCCGCGACCCGGACCGCGTCTACGCGGGCCTGGGCGCGACCGCGCTGCGGGCGACGCTCGCCCGCGCCGCCGCGGCCGATGTGCCCGCGCTGGGCCTGACGGTGACCGAGGGCAACCCGGCGCGCGCGACGTACGAGAAGCTCGGATTCAGCCACACCGAGAGCACCATGACCCTGCTCGTCCCGGAGACACCGTGACGCGACCGCCGACCCGCTCCCGGGCGCGGATCAGCGGATCAGTGGAAGGTGACGTACGCCTGCGCGGTCGCGCCCGTGAGCTGGTACCGGCCCGGGTCGGGGGACCGGCCCGCGATCAGGCGCATCAGGGTCGCCGCGTCGGTCTCCAGCGTCGCGGCCGCCTCGGCGTCGGGCGCGCCGAGGCGCAACTCGCGGTCGGGCAGGCGTACATCCGTGGGCGGCACCGCGCGGAACGGCTGCGCCATCCGCTCCTCCAGGAGGGTGAGGGCGTCGTCGATCCCCGTGCTCGTGTACGCGTCCCCGATGCCGAACGCCTCGCGCACGTCGCCGCCGTGCACCCACTCGCCGAGCGCCAGCGCGTCCCAGGCGCCCTCGCGGGCGACGATCGCCTCGGCCGCACCCTCGTAGCCGGCGTCGAGTTCGTCGAGCACGACGGAGATCGGCAGGTCCGCCCGGGCCGCGATGTCCGCCGCGTTGGCCTCGTCGCCGAAGTCGTGCAGCGTGTCGGTGGCGGCCATGGTCAGGGCCGCCGCGCAGTGCGCCAGCACGTCCCGGACGCACCACCCCGGCAGCACCGTCGGGAGTGCGAACGCGGACGGCTCCGCCGCCCGGAGGATGGGCAGCAGAGCGTCGCGTTCGGCGAGCAGCAGTCGGCCCGGAAGCCGGGGGTCCCTGGTCATCGGGACATCATGCCCGCGCCGGTCGGCCGCGGCCACGGCCTCGCCGAGAGCGCGCGGAACCGCGGCGTCAGTCGGCTTGCGCCGGGGCGAACGCCCAGTCGGGCAGCGCTTCGACGCGGTCCCACCAGCCCGGCGGCAGCCGCTCCGCGCCGACGCGCGCGCCGATGATGCCGCCGACGATCGCGCATGTGGTGTCGACGTCGCCGCCCGCCGCCGAGGTCGCCCAGAAGGCCGCCGCGAAGTCGTCGCGGTGCCGTGCCGCCACCCAGATCGTGAACGGGACGGTGTCCGGCGCGCTGACCCGCCGACCGTTCCCCAGGGTCCGGCCGACCTGGGCCGGGTCCTCGCGGCCGAGGAGGCGCCGGGCCGCGCCGAGGCGGGTGCGCACGAGACCGGGCGGCGTCGCCGCGGCGACCGCCGCCACGAACGCGTCCGGCTCCGGGTGGCCGGCGGGGTCGCAGGCGAGTGCGGCGGCGACGGCAACCGCGACGGCTCCGGCGACGCCTTCGGGGTGACGGTGCGTCACTTCCGCGGACCGGGCGGCCTCGTACGCCGCGCGCTCCGGGTCGTCCGCGAACCACGCGCCCAACGGCGCGACGCGCATCGCGGCGCCGTTGCCCCAAGATCCCGTGCCGTCGAACGGCTCGGCGGCCAGTTCGCGCCACGAGCCGCCCGCCCGGACGAGGCGGAGCATGCGGTTCACGGTCGGTCCGTAGCCGCGGTCGAAGTCGTGGTGCCGGGCGAAGGAGGCGGCCAGCCGGTCCTGGTCGACGCGGCCGTGGGCGGCGAGTTCCGCGTACACCGCACAGGCCATCTCGGTGTCGTCGGTCCAGGGCCAGGGTGCGTCGGGCAGTTCGCGGCGGCGCAGGCGCGGCAGGTTGGCGGGCACGAAGTGCTGGGCGCCGAGTGCGTCGCCGACGGCCAGGCCGCGGAGCGAGTCGAGTGCGCGGAGCCGCGGGGAGGAGGCAATTGCGGGTGCTGCTACGGGTGTTGCGGGGCCAGCCGGGTTGTCGTCGGTCGTGGGAGGCGTTGCCTCGGGTCGGCTTGCTCGGGCTGCTCGGGCTGCTTGGGCTGCTTGGGCTGCTTGGGTTTCTCGGGTTGATGGGGAAGTCATTGCCGCACATTGTGCCAGGGTTTGTCCGAGCCGACGTGTGCGCGGACAACGGGACCAGGAGGGCGGTGACCGCGCCCAGCCCGGGACGGGGACGACCGGTTGGGCCTGCCGCGGCTGCCACGACGAGCGCAGCCGCGGCAGGCCCGACCGCTTCGATCCACTACATCGGATCCACCTCCGTGACCCCGTCCGCGTCGAGGTGTAGCCAGCGCGTCACACCCAGCCCGCGCAGGAACGGCACGTCGTGGCTCGCCACGATCAGCGCGCCGCGGTACGACTCCAGCGCCGTCGTCAACTGCCGCACGCTCGCCATGTCGAGGTTGTTCGTCGGCTCGTCCAGCATCAGCAACTGCGGGGCGGGCTCGGCCAGCATCAGTGCCGCCAGCGCCGCCCGGAAGCGCTCCCCGCCGGAGAGCGTCCCGGCCCGCTGGTCCGCCCGGTGGCCCTTGAACAGGAACCGCGCCAGCCGGGCCCGGATCTCGTTGTCGGTCGAACCCGGCGCGAACCGGCCGACGTTCTCCGCCACGGTCAGCTCGTCGAACAGCAGGTCGAGGCGCTGCGGCAGGTAGCGCATCGGCACGTCCCGGCGCACCTCGCCGGTACGCGGCTCGACCAGCCCCGCGACGGTCCGCAGCAGCGTGGTCTTGCCCGAGCCGTTGCGGCCGAGCAGCGCGATGCGCTCGGACCCGCGTACGTCGAACTTCACCCGCGGGCCGTACCGCAGCCCGACACCCGGCAGCGCCACCACCTGGCGGCCCTCCGGGACTTCCGTCGCCGGGAGGTCGACGCGGATCACGTCGTCGTCGCGCACCGCCCGCTCCGCCTCGGTGAGCCGGTCCCGGGCGTCGGCCAGGCGCTCGGTGTGCAGCGTGCGGTGCTTGCCCGCCGCGACCTGGGCGGCCCGCTTGCGCTGGGCCATGATGACCTTCGGCTCGCGCTTGTTGTCCCACATCTTCTGGCCGTAGCGCTTGCGGCGCGCGAGCTTGTCGTGCGCCTCGGCGAGTTCGCGCTTCTGTCGGCGTACGTCCGACTCCGCCACCCGCACCATGCGCTCGGCGGCGTCCTGCTCGACCTCGAGGGCGTGCTCGTAGGCGCTGAACGTGCCTCCGTACCAGCGCACTTCGCCGTCGCGCAGGTCGGCGACCTGGTCCACGAGGTCGAGCAGGTGGCGGTCGTGGCTGACCACGACGAGGACGCCCGGCCACCCTTCGACCGCCTCGTACAGCCGCTCGCGCGCCACGATGTCGAGGTTGTTGGTCGGCTCGTCGAGCAGCAGCACGTCCGGGCGGCGCATCAACTGGCCTGCCAGAGCCAGCATCACGGACTCGCCGCCGGAGAGCCGGCCGGTGGGCCGGTCCAGGTCGAGGTGGTCGAGACCGAGGCGGTCGAGCGTGGCCAGCGCGCGCTCCTCGACGTCCCAGTCGTCGCCGACCGCGGTGAAGTGCGCGGGGTCCACGTCGCCCGCCTCGATGGCGTGCAGCGCGGCCCGCTGCCCGGCGATGCCGAGGACGGCGTCCACCCGTGCGGCGGTGTCGAGGGTGAGGTTCTGCGGCAGGTAGCCGAGTTCGCCCGTGACGCGCACCGTGCCGCGTGTGGGGGCGAGTTCGCCCGCCATCAGGCGCAGCAGCGTGGACTTCCCGGCGCCGTTGAGGCCCACGAGGCCGGTCCGGCCGGGACCCACGGCCATCTGGAAGTCGTCGAAGAGCGTGCCGCCGTCCGGCCACGTGAAGCCGAGGTCGGTGCAGACGATGGACACGGTGAAAGTTGACATGGTGGATGCCTCCGGGGCGCTCGCGGACAGGGCGGCGTCTGGAGACGCGCGGGCACGCGGCATCGACCGGAAAGGCAGGAAGGCCCGGGATCAGGAAGGCGGCTCCGTGCCGAGGACGAGAACGCGCGCCACCGCAACACGGATGTCCGGTGCGGTGCGGGTCTCCGCCCTCAACAGAGCAACGGCCTTCTCCTTCAAATCCTGTGGGCAGGGCTCGGGCGATCGGCCCGGGCCCTTGGCTCGGGCCTTGGAAAAGCTACGACAGGGTCACGCCTCCGGCAACGGCTTTTCCGTGTCGTACGCCTTCACGAGGCGCTTCGGCGCGGTCAACCGCCAGGCTTCGGCGACCAGTTCGGCCAGCTCGGTGCGGTCGACGCCGGCCAGCGCGACGTCGACCCAGCCATGGCGTCCGACGTACGCCGGAAAGGTGAACGTCTCGGGATCCGCCGCCAGCAACTCGGCCTGCGCCTCCTTGGTGGCCTTGAGGCACACCTTCGGCGAGCCCTCGGAGGTCGACGCGAACATCTTGCCGCGCACGCGGTACGTCGGATGCCCCCACGCCTCGACCATGACCTCCTCGGCCTCCGGCAGCGCCAGCAGCATGGTGCGCAGTTCCTTGTCCGTCACGCCGACCGCCATCTCGGGCTCCTATCCTGTCCCCGGGGGCCTGGCCCCGGTCCGCCGCGGGATCCCCGTCTCATCATGCGCCGTCCGCCGGGACGTCGCCCGGGCTGCGGTACGCCAGCAGCACCGCCGCCTTCTGCTCCTCCGGCACCCGCTTCAGCCCCTCGCGCAGCGTGAGCCCGGAGATCCGGTCCAGCCGCGCACCCACCCAGCCCACCACCTCGTCCGGATGGTGCTTGGACGCCTCCCGCAGCACCCACCCGATCGCCTTGCGCACGAAGAACCGGGTGTCCGTCAGCAGCGGATCGGCCACCTCGCCGAACACCGGGAACCAGCGCGGATACGCCTGGACCGACCGCAGCGGCAGCAGGAACGCCAGCACGCCGGAGCGCCGCAGCCACATCTCGTCCTGCGCGGCCCACACGCGGTAGGCCGCCTCGGCCCGCGGAACGCGCAGCAGCAGGCGTCCGGCCACCGAGCCCGCCAGCACGTCGACGAGCGCCCAGGTGCCCGATTCCCCGATCAGCTCCGCCAGCAGCGCGGTGTCGTCCAGTGTGAGCCGGTCCGCGTACGCCTCCAGCCACAGGCACGCCGCGAGCCGCGACTCGTGCACGGGCGGCGCCCACAGGGCCCGGGTCACCGCCACGATGTCGGTGTGCGTCAGGTCCGGATGCGCCTTGCGGCGCTCCCGGACCACGGCCCGGATATCCGGCACCGCGACCCCGTAGTGGGTGAGTTCACTGCGCAGGTACTTCTTCGCCCCCTCGGCGCGCACGGGGTCGGAATAGCGGACCAGGGCGGCGTCGATGTCCGCGGCCAGAGCGGCGTTATCAGGCGTCGTCATGCCTCCTGCCTACCCGACCGGCCCGACACGTCCACGGATATCCGCTGGTCGGGCGTGTTCCCAGCGGTAAGGATCAGGACACCCTGACGTCAGACCACGGACGTCCGGGGCCGCGAGGATCAGCCACGAGGAAAGGTGCGGGACAGCATGACCACGAGCAGCACAGGCCGGGCCCACGACGCGGACCGGGGGCAGTACACGGACCGGGCGGGGGCGCCGGAGCCGATCGGCGACCGCTTCACCGCGCGCCGCCCGGTCGAGGACGACTTCGCCCGTGTGCAGCACGGCCTGACGCACTGGTGGGGCGGGCTCGGCGGCGAGGCCGGGGCGCAGCAGCGGCGCCTGCTCGTGCCGCGCCTGTTCCTCCAGCACTTCACCGGCACGAGCATGGTGGTCGAGGACGCGGAGGACCCGGGCGGGCCGCTCGCGGCGTTCCTGATCGGGTTCCTGTCGCAGGACCGGCCCGACGAGGCGTACATCCACTTCGTCGGGGTCGCCCCCGAGCACAAGCGGGCGGGCATCGGATCGGCGTTGTACGAGCGGTTCTTCGCTCTCGCCCGCGACGCCGGACGCAGCCGTGTGCGGTGCATCACCGGCCCCGCCAACGCCGCGTCGGTGGCGTACCACACCCGCATGGGCTTCCGGATCGAGGACGGCGACCACGAGGTGGACGGTGTGGCCGCCAAGGCGGACTACGACGGCGAGGGGCTGGCGCGCGTGTGCTTCGTACGCGACCTGTGAGGCGTCGGCGACGACGGTTTGTGACGGACCGTCAGACAGAACAAGCGGTTGACGGGGTGGATCCTTGACCAGTGGTCTGGACCTGCGTACTGTCGCCGGGGATAAGTCCAAGCACCTTTAGTAAAGCGGGAAGCGTAATTCCCGCCAGGGGGGCGGCATGGCGACGACGGCGACCGTCGAGGTGGCGGCCGAGCCGAAGTACTGGCATCTGCGCATGGTGCTGGTCCAGGCGATCGAATCGGAGTTCACCCCGGGCCAGACGCTCCCCAACGAACGCGACCTCTCGGCCCGCTTCGGCGTGGCCCGCGCGACGCTGCGCCAGGCCCTCGAGCAACTCGAACTCGAGGGCCGCCTGCACCGCCGCCGCGGCGCCGGAACCGTGGTGGCCGGGCCGCGCGTCGACATCACGATCGGCACCCACGACGAAGGCTGGCCCGGCGTCGAGCTCGGCGACCGCGACCTCGTGGACGGGACCACCGCCGCGGTGCCCGGGCGCCTCGCCGCCCAACTGGGGGTGCGCCCGCGTGCGATGGTGCACCGCGTACGCCGCAGGCAGCTGTCGATGCGCCAGCCCGTCGGCATCGAGAGCCTGTACGTCCCGCGCGCCGTCGTCCCGCGGGTGCCCGAGCTGCTGGGCGACAGCCGCCGCGCCGCGCTCGTGCTCCGGCACCTGCGCAACAACACGCTCGAAGGGCTCACCCGCTCGGTCGAGGTCGGCGTCGCGGAGCCCGAGGAGGCCCGCCTGCTGGAGCGGCCGCCCGGCACCGCCGTGCTCGTGGTCACCACCGCGTACACCGCCGGCGGCCGGACCGCGGCCCTGGCCGTCGCCACCTACCGCGCCGACACCTGCCGTCTCGCGTTCGGCGAGGACGCCCCGATCGGGGCCCGCTCGGCTTCGTGACCGCCTTGTGATCGCCTCGTGACGCTCAGCACCCTGAACCTCGTCGGGCAGGTCGGATACCATCCGCCGACGCGGATCGAGCGGAACGGGAAGGAGCGGCCGCCGTGGCGGGATTGACCGGCGGGGACTCCTCGCTGCTGCGGCGCATCAACTCGGCCGCGACACTGCGCGCGCTGCGCGGCGGCGCGGACCTGACCGTCACCGAACTCATGGACGCCACCGGGCTGTCCCGGCCCACCGTCGAAGGCGTCGTGGACGGACTCCTGCACGAGGGCCTGGTCGTCGAGTCGGAGCCCGACACGGCCGCCGCCGCCCGCCGCCGGGGCCGCCCGGCCCGGCAGTTGCGCTTCCACGCCGAGGCCGGGTACGTCCTGGGCCTGGACATCGGCATCCACGACGTACGCTGCGTCCTCGCCGACCTGACCGGCACCGTCGTCGCCCGGCACAGCAGGCCCGCCGACGGCCTCGGGCCCGAGGACCGCCTGGACCGCGCCCGTACGGCGGTCGCCGAACTCCTGCGCCGCGCCCACGTCGCACGCGACCGGCTGTGGGCCGCGGGGGTCGGCACCCCCGGCATCGTGGACCGCAAGGGCGTCGTCACGTTCAGCGCCGCGATGCCGGGCTGGACCGGGACGGACCTCGCCGGGCGCCTGGGCCGCTCGCTGCGCTGCCCCGTGCTCGTCGAGAACGACGCCAACCTCGCGGCCATCGGCGAGCGCTGGCAGGGCGTCGCGGTCGGCTCCGACGACGTCGTCTACGTGCTGGCCGGGCTCAGCCCCGGCGCCGGCTCGCTGATCGACGGACGCGTGCACCGCGGCTTCGGCGGTGCGGCGGGCGAGATCGGCGCGCTGCACCTGCTCGGCCGCCAGGCGCCGCCGGAGAGCCTGCTGTCGACGACCGGGACGCCGCTGGTGCCGCTCGACGAGAACGCGGTCGCCGAGGTGTTCCGGCTGGCGCGTACCGGCGACGGGTTCGCGCAGGAGGCGGTGGACCGCTTCGTCCTGCGGCTCGTGCACGACATCACGGCCCTGGTGCTCACGCTGGACCCGGAGATCGTCGTGGTGGGGGGCTGGGCGGCGGGGCTGGACGACGTGGTGGAACCGCTGCGTACCGAACTCGCCCGGTTCTGCCTGCGGTTGCCGCGGGTGGAGTTGTCCGCGCTGGGGGCGGACGGCATTTCGCTGGGCGCGCTGCGGGTCGCCCTCGACCGGGCCGAGGAGCGGCTGTTCGCGGTCGGCCACGACGGCGCGGCGCACCGGTAGCGGCGGTCGGCTGGCAGGCGGCGTCCGCTCTCGGACGGGCGCGTTCCAGACGGGTGGGTCCGACTCCGGTCGACGCGGCTTTGTGCGGTCCGGACCTCAGTTCGCCTGGCCCTGCGGGCGGACCACCACCGTGTTGACGTCCACCCCTTCCGGCTGCGACACCGCCCAGACGATGGTGTCGCCGATGTGCTCCGACGTCAGCATCGGCCCTGCGTTGGCGCCGTCCGGGCGGTCGTCCCAGAAGGGCGTCCGCACACGTCCCGGTGCGATCAGCGTCACGCCGACGCCGTCCTTGGTCACCAGCATGCGGGTGTTCTCGGCGAGCGCGGTGACGGCCCACTTGGTCGCCGAATAGAGGTTGCCCGGCGTGTTCTTGAAGCCCGCGACGCTGCCGACCAGCACGATGCGCCCGCGTGTCGCCCGCAGCGCCGGCAGCGACGCCTTGACGAGCAGGCTCGGACCCAGCACGTTCGTCAGCACCATGTCGCGCCACTCGGCGGGGTCGCCCGACTCGACGGTGCCGGCCGTGGAGAAGCCCGCGTTGGCCACGGCGTTGTCGAGCCGCCCGAAGGTGCCCACGGTCCGCTCGACCGCGTCGCGCACCGCGTCCCAGTCCGACGCGTCCCCGGGCAGCGCGAGCACCCGGTCGCCCGCCTCGAACCGTGCCACGGCGTCGGCCAGCTTCTTCTCGTTGCGGCCGGTCAGCGCGACGCGGTGCCCAGCGGCGAGCAGGCCACGCACGGCGGCCTCCCCGATGCCGCTGGTGCCGCCCGTCACGAGGGTGACCGGGGACGAGTGGGGGCCGTCGGACGGAATGCTCATGTTCTCCCCGCGAGATGGTCGTGCCGGAGCCGGTGCTGTGACCGGCCACAGCACCACGGACCCGACGCTAGAGGGGGCGGGCCCCGGCGTCCACGCAATTGGCCCCGGCGCGTCGCGGGTCGTCGGCGCCGCCCGCGCGGGGGATCGCGGCCGGCCGGGGCGAGTGGAGCAGCCCTGCCCTGGCGCGCTGCAACAGGCCGATGACCTGGTTCTCCTCGTCCCTTCCCGAGACCAGGAAGCGGTTGCAGTGCATGTGGACGAAGCTGCCCGCGAGACGGTCCATCGGCTGCCAGAGCTCGCCCCGTTCGCGGAGTTCGGCGAACGCCGCCGCGGCCGCGGCGGCTTCCTGCCGGAGGGTGGCCAAGACCGCCAGCGCTTGTGCCCCGCCGCGGCGTTCGGCGAGCCAGTCGTCGTCGGCCAGAAGCGTACGGAGGTCGGCGGCATGCGCGCGGTAGCGCAGCCCCACGGCCCGTTGCTGGGATCGTCCGGCGCGGTCGATCCGGTCCCGGCACCAGCGGGCGCGGGCGGGCGCGTCGAAGCCGAGGCCGGCGAGGAGTTCGTCGACGCTGCGGACGGCCAGGAGTGTCCGGTCAAGTCGGCCGCTCTTCGCCTTCTCGCCGTTGGCCTCGGTCCGGGGCTGAGTTTCGGCCTCGGTGTCGGTGTCCATGTCACGCAGGAGCGCGAGGAGTTCGGCGACGGCGCGGCTGTCGGCGGCGAAGAGCGATTCCGCCCACGGCATGGCGAGCGGGCCGCCGTACCGTTCGATCTCGCGCTCGTAGGTGTCGATGGCGAAGCGCTCGCACAGCGCCTCGGCGGTCAGCGAGTTCGCCCAGGCCAGCAGCTCCGGCAGCACTTTGGTGGAGAGCATACGCGGGTCGCCGTGCAGTCTCAGCCGCAGATGCGGGGCCGAGTCGTGGTAGCGCAGGAAGAACCAGCTTTCGGCCCAACCGCGTTCGGTCATGTCGCGGCAGAAGTCGCGGACCGGTCCGGCCACGAGATGTTCGTCGAGGTGGGGAGGGTGGTAGAGCCTTGCGTACAGCCAGTCGCTGCCCGGCGGCCGCAACACCTCCTCGGGAAGCGGCGAGGAGGTGCGGACCACGCGTGACCGCGACTTCTGCGGGCGTGCCGGTACGGCGTGCGCGGCGTCGAGTACCACCGGCACCACGAACTCGCTGATGTAGCCGCCTTGCGGCCCCGGCAGCCACGCGTGCTCGGGGCCGGGCAGCGCCTCCTGGAGGAACACGCGCCCGCCGGCCGGCCGCTTGTCGATCTCGGCGTGCAACTGCCCGGCCTGCCGCGGGTCCGCCAGGTCCAGCAGCAGCCGGTTGTCGCCGGACGCGAGGTAGACGTGCCGGGGGACCATCCACCGCTTCCGCCAGGCGGCGAGCGTGTCGGGTCGCACGTCCGCGCCGACGATCCACATCGCGGGGGAGAGGACCACGCGACCGGACTGGACGCGCGGGAGGAAGGGCAGGTCGGCGACGGACGCCCATGGTGCCGAACCGAGTTGGGGCTGCCCGTCGCGGGAGATGTCGTCGAGCAGCCTGATGGCGGGAGGCGCCTGCGTGGTGGTGAGCATGTGGCCGGTGCACGGCACCACTTCGATGTCGCGGGCCGGCCAGCGCACCCTGAAGCGGCCGTCGTCGTCGAGGCCCACGACCAACTCGTCCAGGGGGATCGGCTGCGTGCCCTCGGGCGTGGTGCCCAGGACGATCTCGCCGTCCCGGACCATCGGGCGGATCACCACGTTCGCCGACCGCGTGCGGCGCGGGAGGTAGACGATCTCGGCCGTCAACCGGCCGGGGCGCACCGCCGCTTCGCCGTCGGCGACCGCGCGCAACGCCGCCTCGGCCGGTGGCCCGAGGAGGTCGGCGAAGCGTCCGAGATTGCGTCCGGCGGACTGCCCCCCGAGGTTGGGCCCCACGACCACCTGGAAGTCGCCGGCGTCGAGTGCCTGTGCGGAGCGGGCCACGACGAACACCGCGACGTCGAGGGACGCCGGGGCGGTCGCCCCGGACACCGGCCAGGTCTCCAGCTTGCGCAGCGCCGCCTCGTCGAGGTCGACGACGGTTCGGCCGTCCCTGATCGCGTCCAGGGCGAGGGAACGCAGGAAGTGGTGGCGCTCCTCGTTCTGGACGCCGGAGCCGCCCTGCCCGTGGTTGGGCGGGCCAAGGCCCGTGACCGGGTCCAGAAGCGCGAGGATCGGCACCTCCTGCTCGTCGCCGTACTTGGCCTCGAAGGCGCGCCGGTACCCCTCGATCGCGGTGGGGGCATCCGGAGCGGGGGAGAGCCGCATGAGGAGTTCGGCCGCGCGTGCCGCCTCCATGGCCACGGTGCGGTTGACCCGGCTTCCCGCGAGGGGGAGGGCCATGTCGGTCTGCAAGGGGACCTGGGCGCCGTCGCCGGGGTGCAGGGCGTGGGCAGCCGCCGCGAGTTCGGCGTATCCGTATCCGTATCCGGACGTGTCGGGCCGCGCGGCATCCTTCTCGTCCGGTGCCGCGGTCGCCGGCGCGGCGACCTGCCGGTCCCAGTCGGACATCGCGGACATGAGAGCGCGCAGCGCGTCCGCGTCGGCCTGCGCGGCGGGGATGCGGCGCAGGCGTTCCGCCACGTGTGCCGCCGGACTTGCGACGGTCAGCGGCGGGCGGAGGTCGGTGAGGAGCACGGTGTGCTCCCACAGTTGGTCCATGAGGCGTACGGCCTTGGCCTCGGGCGCGCCGGCCGCGACCAGCGCGTCGACGAGTTCGCGGTGGGGGGTCGGGGTGCGCGCGAGTTCGAGCAGGCGCAGCACGGGGGCCGTGGCCCGCAGGGAGACCGGTTGGCCCTCCGCGCCGTCGAGGGACGCCGCCTCGTCCAGGACGACCCGGCCGTCCTGGATGTGGGCGGCGGGGTTGGCGTACCACCGCAGCTCGGCGCGGACTTCGGGCCGTTGTTCCGCCACGGAGACCAGGGACATCAGCCAGCCCATGTCCGGACGCGTGCGCGGCTGGGGAGGCCCGGGGGCGAGCGCGAGGTCGGTCGTGTCGCCCCAGGACGCGAGTGCGACGCCCGCGAACAGGCCGTAGGGAGTGGGCCGGGTGGACATCCGGATCAGGTAGCGCAGTAGCTTGCGCGCGAGCCTGGCCCGCGCGGCCTCTCCGGTCGGCGGGTGGGCGAGGGCACGGGCCAGGTCGCCGCCACCCACCTCCAGTGCCCGGCGCACCCAAGGGTCGTCGTGTGGCAGATCGTCGGGCGGGGCATCGGCCAACGCGAGGTACGCCTCGATCGGTTGCAGCGGCGCGCGTACCATCAGCCAGTCGAGCGGCCGGTACAGGGGAGGACGGCGGCTCATGACAGCAGGAAGAGCCGGTCCCAGGCGGGCGGTACATCCGCACCCGCCGCGAGCAGCGCCAGCGCGACGCCGGGTGCGCCGCTCAGCAGTCCGGGCTGGTCCACAAGGTGTCCCTCCGGTTCGATGTCGCGGAATCCCAGCAGGGAGTCCGGGTCGTACAGGCCGAGCAGTTGCCCGGTGAGGTCCTCGGCGGCGCGCGTGAACATCGCGTCCCCGGTGTCCGCGGCGAACCGCAGCGTCACCTGGAGGAGCCCCGCGACGCCGTGGCACAGATTCGGCCCGTCGATCGACCGCCTCGGCACCGGACGCCGGTACGTCGCGGCCATCGCCTCCACGGCGAGGGCGCGCAACTCGGCGTCCCCGAGCGCCGATCCGGCGAGCCACACGGCACGCGCCACCCCGGGCGACCCGTAGCACCACGCGTTGCGCGCCGGCTCGGGCGGTGCCACGGCCCCGGTCTCGTCCGGCAGCGCCACGGCCGAGGGCCAGTTCACGCCCCACTCGTCGTCCGCCCGGTGGTCGGTCAGCCACCGCGCCACGTGCGCGACGGCCTCCCGCTGCCCCGGGACGACGACGCCCTCGGCCATGGCGAGGGACAGCAGTGCGAGGGGGCCGGGGATGCCGTGTGCGAGGCCGCAGTTGAGGTTGCCGTGCGGAAAGCTCCATGCCATGACGTTCCCGGGCCCCATGGCCTCGTACGGCGTGTGCCAGTTGGGCACCCCGTCGCGCTCCCCGCACAAGGCCACCAGACCGGCGAGCACCTTGCGCAACGTGCCCTGCACCGCGGGGTCCTGGTGCCCAAGCAGCAGGTAGGCGCCGGTCCCGGAGAGGCCGGAGATGACGTCGAACGCCCCGACCGAGCAGCCTGCCGCGTCCCGCAGGTGCTCGGCGCCCCGCTCGGCCTGCGGCAGCAGCCCGCGGTCGAGTTCGGCGAGCAGCCGCGGGTAGCGGGCGCCTCCGCGCGAGAGCATCCGGGTGGCGAAGGCGACGCCGCCCAGTCCGCCGAACAGGCCGGGCGGCAGATGCGGCATCCACTCCATGGCGCGCGCTCCGGCGGACAGGCACCGGTGCGCGTCGGCGTCCCACCCGGCCGCCGGGAAGCAGGCGTCCAACTGGCCGAAGAGCAGGGCCAGTCCGATGTCGCCCTGGGCCAAATCGTGTGGTGCCCAGCGGATGTACTCCGGGTACTTGCTCTGCTCCAGCGCGGCAGCCGTGGCCGCCTTGGGAGTCTCCGGATCGCGGAGCCGGTTCGCGACTTCCCGGGCGGTCGCCACGGCTTCGGCTGCTGTCGCGGGCGACAGCGCGCGGACCCAGTCGGCCCGCTGTTCGGTGACGGTCACGTGTGGTCCTCGTCCTCGTCCGGGGCGGCGCAGGCCTGCGTGTCGTCGCACTTCTTCGACACCGTGCCGCACACCGGCCCGCCGCACGTGCCGCAGTTGGTCTCGCAACTGCACGTGCCGTAGCAGGTGTAGCCGCATGAGGGCTGACAGGTGTCCTGGTTGCACTTGGTCTGGCACGTGTGGCACGTGTTCGGACACGTCTGGGCGCACGTATTGCAAGTGTTCTGGTTGCACTCCGTGTTGCGGGTGCAGTAGCTGGGACACGTATTGCACGTCACGCACGTGGTCGAGCACGTCGCGCCCTGCGTTCCCCCGATGGTCATTCCCCACGCACCGCCGTGGGGGGTCTTGCCTCCGAGGCGGATATCCAGGTCGAACTCGTCGTCGGTCATTGTGGTCACTCCTCGGCACAAGACGCGCGGCTCGCGCCCGGCGACGCGGACGACGCCGCGCCCGGATTCGGTGGGGAGGCGAGCAGGGGAGACAGGCGGGGGCGGCAGGCAGCGGGAGGCGCCGCAACCACGCGGCGCCGGCCGTGAGTTGACAGTCCCGGCGGACGATTCCGCTTGCCATCCTGATGGTTGGAACGCGCGCCGGGCAAGAGCATTCACCCGTACGGCCGAGCGCTCCGCCCTGCGACCGCCGACAGCCTCCGCGCGGCCCGCAGGCACAGGACTGGCGGAGTGTGCCCCGCAGTTGCCCGAACTCTCCGGCGCGGTCGTCCGATCGGGTGAAGTCACGTGCACGGCTTGCGCTGCTTGGCCCGATTGGTGTGTCCGAGCCGCACACGAAGGGCATCCGTACGGTTGGGTGGTGGGCGTCCCCGCTGCTGAGAGGCCACCATGACCCACCGCGCCCGTGTCCCGGCCCTCGCCGCGGCGTTGTTGCTCGGCTCCACCGTCGTCACGGCGTCCGGGACCGGTCCGGCGACCGCCGAACCCGGCCAGGCCGCGCGGCGCTCACCCCATGAGCTCTACAGCGGCATCTTCAAAGAGGCGTCGCACGGCCAGGTGCTGACGACTGTCGCGTCTTGCCCCCCGGGGCAGTTCGCCACAGGAGGCGGCAGCTACAACTACGACTACGACGACCCGGACACGTTCACGGTCGGGTCGTACGGGGGCGACGACTACTGGGTCACGCAGGCCAATCAGGTCCTCGCCAGCCCGACATCCACCTCCGTGATCTCGTACGTCATCTGCTCGCCGGCGCCCCACACCGCGCTGATGGAGCCGGAGGGGGCGGGAGTCGACATCGCCCCGAACGAGGTCGTCACGCACATCGCACGGTGCCCCAGCGGTCAGGTGCCGTCGGGGGGAGGAGCGCGGACCTCCTCCGGGCTCACCCTCGTCAACAGTTCCATTCCGTTCGTCGACGGCTGGGCGGTCACCGCCAGGAACGTGGATTCCAAGCCCGGCCATCTGTGGGTCAACGTGACGTGCGCGACCGTCCCGCACCCCGTGCAGTTCGGTCCGACCAAGGAGATCGCGGCCGGCACGTCCGAGACCTCGCAAGTCGACTGCCCTGAGGGCCAGGTCCTCAGTGGGGGAGGGGTGCAGACCAGCGACAGCTTCACGTATGTCAGGGACGCGCTCCCCAGCGAGGACGCCCAAGGAGCACTCAGGCGTTGGGCGGGCCGTGCCTTCAACGCCGGCGACACCCCGCAGACCGTGACGGCCTGGGCCATCTGCACCACTCCCTGAGCCGCCGAGGCGCATGAGCCGGCGCATCAAAGGGGGAGGGCCCGCCGTCGGCCGCCTGTTTGGGAGACTGGTCCGGTGACCCAGCGCTATACCCGCGAGGATTTGGCCGCCGCAGCCGGGAGGACGATCCCTGATGTGATCGGCTCCGGCTTGGACGTACTCTTCTGCGGCATCAACCCCGGCCTGATGTCCGCTGTCACCGGGCACCACTTCGCCCGCCCCGGCAACCGGTTCTGGCCCGCCCTGCACCTGTCCGGATTCACCCCGCGACAGTTGCGGCCGGACGAGCAGGACGAACTCCTCGGGCTGGGCCTCGGCATCACCAACGTGGTCGAGCGGGCGACCGCGGGGGCCGCCGAGTTGACCGCCGACGAGTACCGCACGGGCGGGATGGCTCTGCGCGGGAAGGTCGAGGAGTTCCGGCCGCGTTGGCTGGCGGTGGTCGGGATCGGCGCTTACCGCGTCGCGTTCGCGGAGCCCAAGGCGGTGTTGGGACGGCAGGCCGCGACGCTGGGGGAGACGGGGATCTGGGTGCTGCCCAACCCGAGCGGCCTCAACGCGCACTTCACCGCGCAGACCCTAGCCGACGAATTCGCCCACCTGCGGGTCGCGGTGGAGGAGTCCCGGTCCCCTGACCCCTGAGCGGGCGGGCGGGCGGCGCGCCGGTCCGCCGAGGCCGGGTGGTCGGGGCGGTGATCCGGGGAAGTCCTGGAGAGTGGTCCGTGCTCGTTCCTAGTCGTCGCCAGCCGTTCGGGAGTTCTCATGCGCCGCCTCGCCGTCTTCCTCGCCTCGTCCGACGGGCACGACCCGGCGTACGCCGAACTGGCCGCCGACGTAGGTGCCGAGCTGGCGCGCCGCGGGATCGGTCTCGTCTACGGCGGTGGACGCCGGGGGCTGATGGGGGTGCTGGCGGACGGCGCCCTGGGGGCGGGAGGTGAGGTCATCGGCGTCATCCCACGCGACATGGTGGCGCGGGAATGGGCGCACGAGCAGGTGACTGAGCTGGTCCTGTGCGATTCGATGCACGAGCGCAAGGAGCTGATGGCCGACCGGGCGGACGCCTTCGTGGCCTTGCCCGGTGGCCTCGGCACCTTGGAGGAGTTCTTCGAGGTGTGGTCGTGGCGTCAGTTGGGCTTCCACACGAAACCCGTCGGATTCCTCGACGCCGGAGGCTTTTGGGCCCCGCTGATCGGGGCCCTCCGCGGACTCGTCGACGCCGGTTTCCTGCCCGCCGCCACCATGGACGACCTTGCGGTGGCACCCGAACTTCCCGGTCTGCTGGACGTATTGGAGGAGCGGCTGCGCGACGTCCCGCGTCCCGCGCACGGAAGCTGAGCCGCGTCGGTGACGGCTCGCCGCCGGGAAGGAGTCGCCCCGGGTGACTGCGGGATCCGGCCGGGCTGCCAGGTCAGCAGTGCCTCATCCCATAGTTCCCGGGGTTCAGGTCGAAGGCCCAGGACGTGCTCACCGCGCTCGCCGGGACGAAGCCCCACTGGCCGGTGTCGTCCCCGACGGTGCCGTACCAGGTCTTCGTGCCGCCGCCGTGGAACTCGCCGATCGTGTAGCAGCCGAACCAGCTCCACGTGGTGCGCAGAACGTCTACCTGCCAGCTGTCCGTGGTGTACGGCGAACTCCGCACCGAGGTGGGGGCGGTGTTCCAACACGACAGGCTCCCCGTCGAGGGCGCCACGCCGCAGGTCTGTCCGAGCGGTGCGACCTCCGTCCGGCTCTGCGCCTGTGCGGTGGCGGGTACGGCCAGCAGGCCCGCGGCCACCGTGAGGGTAACCGCGGCGGAGGTGACGGTTCGTCGGATCGGCATGCGCAGTCCTTTGTACGGAGGGTGCTTCCCGCTTCTTCGGTGATCGCTCCACCGCGATCACGCCTGCAAGCCTCACAGGCAGATCAAGCAGGTTGAAGGGAGGAAGGCGCCGTCAATCGACCGATCCGGAGCCGTCCTCGCCTCGGAAGGCTGCGGCGACCCCGCCGTCGGCCGGTCAGGCAAGGGGTGTGTTGCGGGCGCGGGCGGAGAGCAGTTCGTCCAGGTGCTCGCGGCTCCAGGCGCGGGCCGCGTCGACCAGGGTGAGCAGGCTGCGGCCGAGCGGCGTGAGGGCGTACTCCACGCGCGGCGGGTTCTCGTCGCACGCCGTGCGCGTGACGAGGCCGTCCCGCATCATCGCGCGCAGGGTCTCGGCGAGCACCTTGGGTGCGATGCCCGCGAGAGGGACGCGCAGTTCGTTGAAGCGGCGCGGTCCGCCCTCGAGGCAGATGACGATCATGCCCGTCCACTTGTCGCCGATCTGGAGCGGGAGCGCGGAGGACGGGCACAGCGGGTCGAACATGTCGGGGGCCGGCGGCGCGGGGCGGGTCCCGTCGGTTGTGTGTGTGGTGATCGCGTGCGCGGCGGCCTGGGGTGAGGCGGTCTTGAGTCCGGGAGTCCTGGGTGCGGCGGGCATGGCCCGACGGTACGTCTTCAGCCGCGGTCCGCGCTGTCCCGGCCGCCCGCCCGGCACCGATTCCCTTGCAGTAACCGGCCCCCTGGCGCGTAGCGTCCCGGCACGGCCAACCACCCCGGGTGGCCGGATGAGCGGGAGGCCTGTGCCATGGGACAGATCACGGTATTCGGAGCCGGCGGGCGGGCCGGACGCGCGGTGACGGAGGAGGCGCTGCACCGCGGCCACACCGTGACCGCGGCGGTACGCGATCCGCTGAAGCACGCGGGGCTCGCCCGGCCCGGACTCTCCGTGGCGGGTGCGGACATCACCGACCCGGCGGCGGTCGCGGCGGCGGTGAAGGGGGCGGACGCCGTCGTCCACGCCGTCTCGCCGTTCTCCGGTCCGCAGGACGGGTTCGCCGGGCTCGACCCGGAGTTCTTCGTCAAGGCCGCGGACGCGCTGACCGAGGGGATGGCCGCCGCCGGTGTCGAACGGCTGCTGGTGGTAGGGCTGTTCGCGAACCTCTCGGCGGACGGCGCCGGTCTCGTGATGGACGACCCCGCCCTCTTCCCTCCGGAGATCAGGCCGTTCGCGCGGTCGCACACCGCGGGCCTGGAACGCCTGCGCGAAACCGCCGCGCCGGACTGGCTCATGCTCACCCCGCCCGCGCTGCTGGTGCCGGACGGGGAGCGGACAGGCCGCTACCACCTGCGCGACGAGTCGGAACCGCGGGTGTCGGACACGCAGTTGTCGTACGCGGATCTCGCCGTGGCGATCGTCGACGAAGTGGAGTCACCGAGCCACCACCGCACGCGCGTGGCCGTCGTCGGAGGGTGACGCCGGGCCCCGGCGGGGCCGTTCAGATGACGCGGGGCGGAGCAGGGCGTACGGCGGCGCGCATGACCGCGGAGAGGACCACGACGGGCAACGTGGCGAAGGCGAGCATCCACAGCCCGTGGCCGGTCATCGCGAGGCCCAGCGCCCAGGCGAGCAGGGCGGTGTTCGCGGCGGCGCACAGCGTGAAGCCGACCGACTTGCGGCCGACGGAGCGTTTCACCGCACCGAAGCCGCCCCACCAGTTCAGGACCACCATCGACAGCGCCACGCCGGCCGATACGTCGCGGCCGGTCTGCGAGGCGAGGAACGGCCCGGTGAGCGACTGGGCCAAGTCCGGCGCCAGGGCGAAGCGTTCCGGGGTCACGAGCATGGCGTACGTCAGCCACGCCAGGCACTGGGTGAACAGCAGCGCGCCGAGGCCGACGGTCAATTTGTCCACCGCACGGACGGCCAGGGGCTCGGACTTCGCGGTTGCCTGGGTGGTCATCCTCGCCTCCAAGAGTCGTGCGCCTCTGCACCACTGGTGCCCGTGCACGCCGAAGTTACCCGCAAGTTCGACGGGAAACCGGGCGGTAGCGGCGGCCCGGGTGCGTGACGATCACCTTTGCGACGCAAGGGCGTTCATGGTCACGGGCCGTCTTCGGCGGCCGTCGGGGTGATCTCGACGGTGAGGTGCTTCATCAGCGGCTGGTCGCTCTGCGGGCTGAAGTCCCCCAGCGGGCACAGGACGTTCAGCTCCGGCATGTACCCGACCGCACAGCCGCGCGGGACTTCGTACGGGACCGCGAGGTAGCCGTGCACCGTCCGGCGGCCGCCGTCCTTGGCAAGGCTCGTGATGTCCACGCGGTCCATCGCCGACAGGCCCCGTTCGCGCATGTCCGCGGGGTTGAGGAACACCAGTGTGCGCAGATTGCGCACCCCCCGGTAGCGGTCGTCGGCGGAGTAGATCGTGGTGTTCCACTGGTCGTGCGACCGCACGGTGGCCAGCGTGAGCAGCCCCTCGCCGGGGGTCGGGTCGGCCAGCGGCGCGAGGGAGAACTCGGCGCGCCCGGACGGCGTCAGGAAGATCCGCTCGCGCGCGGGCTGGCGCAGGCGGAACCCGTGCGGGCCGCGGACGCGGCGGTTGAAGTCCTCGAAACCGTCCAGTGCGCGCTGCATGACGTCGCGGATGCGGTCGTAGTCGTCGATGTACTCCTGCCACGGCGTCGCGCTGTCCGGCAGCGTGGCGCGCGCGATGCCGGCGATGATCGCGGGCTCGGACGCCAGATAGGGGGAGGCGGGGCGCTTCATGCCGCGCGACAGGTGCACCATGCTCATCGAGTCCTCCACGGACACCGACTGCACACCGGTCACCTGGACGTCCTTCTCCGTGCGCCCCAGGCACGGCAGGATCAGCGCCTTGCGGCCGTGCACCAGGTGGCTGCGGTTGAGCTTGGTCGACACCTGGACCGTCAGTTCGCAGCCGAGCAGCGCCTCCGCCGTGCGCTCGGTGTCGGGCGCGGCGCGCGCGAAGTTGCCGCCCATGCCGACGAATACGCGCACGTCCCCGCGCAGCATCGCCTCGATGCCGCGGACCGTGTCGTACCCGGGTTCGCGCGGCGGGTCGATCCCGCACACCTCGGCGAGGCGGTCGAGGAACTCCGCGCCCGGCCGGTGGTTGATGCCGCAGGTGCGGTTGCCCTGGACGTTGCTGTGCCCGCGGATGGGACACGGCCCGGCGCCCTCGCGGCCGATGTTGCCGCGCAGGAGCAGCACGTTGACGATCTCGCGGATCGTGTCGACGCCGTGCTCCTGCTGCGTGATGCCGAGGCACCAGCTGACGATCGTGCGCGAGGCCGCGGTGTATACGGCCGCTGCCTGTTCGATGTGTTGCCGCGGCAGTCCGGAGGCCTGCTCGATGTCCTCCCACGGCGTGGCCCGGCACAGGTCCCGGTACGCCTCGAAGCCGGTGGTGAATCGCTCCAGGAACTCGTGGTCCAGGGCCGCCGGGTCGTGCTCCGCCGCGGCCAGCACCGCCTTCGCGATTCCGCGCAGCAGCGCCTGGTCCCCGCCGATGCGCGGCTGGAGGTCGAGGGTTCCGGTGGGAGTGGCCTTGAACGCGGCCATCGCGCGGAACTCGTGCGGCACGATCGTGCGCCCCGACGCGGCTTCGAGCAGCGGATTGACGTGGACGACCTGCGCCCCGCGGCGGTACGCGTCGGCGAGCGCGGTCAGCATGCGCGGCACGTTGGAGGCCGCGTTGACGCCCATCACGAAGATGGCGTCGGCCAGTTCGAGGTCCTGGAGGTCGACGGTGCCCTTGCCGGTGCCGAGTGCGGCGGTGAGCGCACGGCCGCTGGCCTCGTGGCACATGTTGGAGCAGTCGGGCAGGTTGTTCGTGCCGAACTCGCGTACGAACAACTGGTACAGGAAGCTCGCTTCGTTGCCCAGGCGCCCCGAGGTGTAGAACATCGCGCGGTCGGGGGAGTCCAGCGCCCGCAGCGTGTCGCCGACGAGGGCGAACGCCTCGGGCCAGGTGACCGGGACGTAGCGGTCCGAGTCCGGGTCGTACGCCATGGGGTGGGTCAGCCGGCCCTGGTCCTCGAGCGCGAAGTCGGGCCACGACAGCAACTCGGTGACGGTGTGCGCCGCGAAGAACTCGGGGCCGACGCGCTTGTGCGTCATCTCCCACGTCGCGTGCTTGATGCCGTTCTCGCACAGGTCCAGGTGCAGGCCGTCGTACGCGTCCGGCCACGCGCATCCCGGGCAATCGAAGCCGCGTCCCGCGTGGTTCATCGTGTCCATGAGCCGCACCGCGGTGACCGGCTCGTCGGCGCGCGCGACCACCTTCGCGACCGACTTTGCCGCGCCCCATCCGGCGCTCGGGTGCCGGTACGGCTCCCGCGACGGCTCCCCGTCGCCCTCCGGCCCGAACCCGGTGGCGCGCCGGGTGGCAGGCCCGGAACCGTTCCCGTGCGGGTCGGAAGTTCGGCTGCCGGACGGGGGAGAAGGGGTATCGGGCATCGACTCGGCCTTTCGTGCGTCGGCCGCCCACGGGTACCCGTCGCCTCGCACCGGTCAAACATCGGCGACGCGCGGCGGCGGCCCGCTACGGGGCGTCCATGTCCCGCTCACCGGTGGTCCGTACGACCGCGGCGTGCCGCCGCCCGGTGGCGAACTTCAGCGGAACCATCAGCAGCCACAACCACATGGCGCCTCCGCCCAGCGGCCAGGCCAGCGGGATCGACAGCGCGAACACCGCGACGGTCGCTCCCATGTCGGTGACCCACGACCGCACCAACTCCGGCCGGAGGGGGCGTTCGTTGAGCCAGGGCCGGCGGGCGCGGAGCAGCACGAGTCCGATCTGGGTCACGTCCATCGCCGCGATCGTGGCGGCGTAGACGGCCACCGACAGCGGCTCGTTCCCGTACTCGGACAACAAGGAGGTCGGGAACGGCAGGAACGCGATGAGGCCGAGCCCGAGCAGCGTGACGGCGATGATCGGCCGGTCGACCGCCCGCAGGCCGCGCAGCACGCGCCCGTGGTCGAGCCAGAAGGCGCCGATGATCACGAAGCTCAGCGCGTACGCGGCGATCTTCTGCGGCAGGTCGCCGAGCGCGTCGTCGAACCCCGCGGTGTTCAGCCCCGGCGGCACGGAGATGTCCAGGACCAGCAGCGTCATCGCGATGGAGAACACCCCGTCGGACAATGCGACCAGCCGTTCCGGCCCGTGCTGATCGGCGCGTACGCGGGTCGGTGCAACCATGCGGCCGACCCTAGGGCCCGCTCGCGGCAACGCCCGGACGCGCGGCCGCCCGGTCGCCCACCTGGGTTACACCGGTCGCCCGCTTGTCGGCTCGGCACCCGCCGCGAACTCGTCGGGCGTGATCCCCACGGCCGCTCCGGTATGCCAAACCCGGCGGCGCAGCGGTACGTTACCGGTGTGGCCCGTCACCACGCCGGGGTCGCCCCCCGGCGTACCTCCAGCTTGGCGAGCGCGGCGTCGATTGTGCGCCGGCCGGCGTCCGCGGTGCCGTCCCGGGCCCGGTTTCGGCCGCGGCCCGCCGCCGGTTCGCGTCCGGCGCCCGCTCGCGAGAACTCGCCCCCGCACATGTGAAAAGATCCGCTGATCTGCGACGCGGGGGGCGGTGCGGAAGCCGCCCCGGCGACGGCGCGGATGCGGGAGCGAGCGGCTGCGGAGGGGGGTGAGCGATGTTGGCCTGGGAACCGCTGGAGGCCGGTGACCCGGCCGAGGTGGGGCCGTACCAGGTACTGGCCCGGCTCGGCGCGGGCGGCATGGGCCGCGTCTACCTCGCGCGCTCGGCCGCGGGCCGGTGGGTGGCGGTCAAGACCATACGTCCCGAGTTCACCGCCGTCGGCGAGTTCCGGCGGCGCTTCGCCCACGAGGCCCAGGCGGCGGCCCGGGTCAGCGGGGTGTTCACCGCGTCGGTGGTCGACAGCGACCCCGGCGCGCGCGTGCCGTGGATCGCCACCGCGTACGTCCCCGCGCCCTCGCTCAAGCGCCTGATCAAGACGTGCGGCCCGCAGCCGGCCGACACCGTCATGTGGCTCGGCGCGGGCATCGCGGAGGCGCTGCAGTCCATCCACGCGGTCGGCGTCGTGCACCGCGACCTCAAGCCGTCCAACATCCTGCTCGACGAACACGGCCCGCGGGTCATCGATTTCGGTGTCGTCCACGCGGAGGGGACGTACGTCTCCACCGGCGGCACGGCGGCCATCGGCACACCCGGGTACATGTCGCCGGAACAGGCGTACGGCAACGTCCAGGTGACCACCGCCAGCGACGTCTACGCGCTCGGCCTCACCCTCATCTGCCTCGCCACCGGCCAGCACGAACTGCCCGTGCACGCGCCCACCGAACTGGACGAGCCGCTGCGCGGCATCGTCGAGCGCTGTCTGCGCCGCGACGCCCGGCACCGCCCCGAGCCGGCCGAGGTCATCCGGCTGCTCGCCGACGAGGTCGACCTCGTCGCACACGACAACGCGCGCGGCTGGCTCGGCGACCAGGCGTGGGAGCTGGTGCGCGCCTTCCGCGACGCGCCCATGCCCGCGATGCCCGAGCAGCGCACCCAGTCCGTGCCACCGCCGCCGCGCGTGCCGCCCGGCGTGGTGGCGCCGGCGGCGGTTCCGCCCGGTGCGGTTCCCCCCGGTCTGGCTCCGCCCGGCCCGACGGGGCACCATCCCGCCGCACCGCCGGTGCCGACCGGCCGCCATCCCGTCGCCGCCGGTCCCACCGGGCACCACCCGGCGGCGCCGGCCCCGGTCGCGGCAGGTCCGGTCCTGGTGCCCCCGACCGGACAGCAGCCCGCCGTCCGGCAGCAGCCCGAGCCGCCGGAGGCCCGCTCCAAGCGCTACGCCGCGGCCCGCGCGTACGTCCCGCCGCAGTCCACGTCCGAGCACGCCACCATCGCGCACTACGACCGCGCGTGCCGGCTGCTGCACGAGGGCCGGGTGAGCGACGCGGCCGAGGCGTTCCGTCAAGCCACCCAGGTCGCCGGACAGGTGTTCGGGCCGTGGCACGCGTACGCGGTGTGCTCGCTCCTCGGCAGCATCCACGCCGCCGGCCGGCTCGGCTGGGCGGCCGCCGCGCGGGACCAGGCGCTGTCCGCCACCCAGGGCGCGTTCCGCGCGCTCGGCGCCGACCACCCGTACACCCTGCTCCTGCGCGGCGAACACGCCCACTGGCTCGGCCACTCCGGTGACGTGCCGGGCGCGGCGGAGGCGGCGGGCCTGCTCGCGGGGGACTACCTGCGCGTCATGGGGGAACTCGCCGCGGACACGCTGTCGGTGCGCGCCGAGTGGGCGATGTGGATCGCCAAGGCCGGCGATGTCGACCGCGCGGTACGCCACTTCGAACGCCTCGTCGGCGACTGCCGCACCGCGCTGGGCGAGGACTCGCTGGTGACGCTCGACGTCAAGAACGCCTTCGCGCACTGGATCGGCATCCAGGGCGACAGCGCCCGCGCGGCACACCTCTACACGCTCCTGCTCGGCGAGGCACAGGCCGTCCAGGGCACGGGCAGCGCCTACGCGGCAAGCGTACGCACCCGCCTGGACCACTGGACCGCCCGCGGCTAGAGCCCCTCCCGGCCGTCGGTTCAGCGTGCTTCGGGACTCGGCTCCACGTCCTGAAGGGCCTTCTGGCGAGGGACCTCTTCCCGGTGGGCCTTCTCCGGAGGCGCCTCCTCCCGAGGCAGCCCCTCGTCGTCGCCCAGCACCTTCGGGACGTCGCGCAGCAGGAACAACGCCGCCACCCCGGACGCCAGCGCCAGCGCCGCACTGGTCAGCAGCGCGACGTGCATACCGGTCACGAACGCGTCCCGTGACGCGTCCACGACACGCGTCCCCAAATCGGCCGGCATCGAGGCCGCGCTGTGCTGCGCCGCCCCGATCGAGTCCTCGACCGCACCGCGCGCCGACTCCGGCACATCGGCGGGCACGTCGACCGATGTGCGGTAGACGGCATTCAGGATGCTCCCCAGCAGCGCCATGCCGAGCGCCGCGCCCAGCTCCGTCGCGGTCTCGGAGATCGCCGACGCCGCCCCCGCGCGGTCCTTCGGCACCGACGCCAGGATCGTGTCCCCGGTGACCGTCATGGCCATCCCCATGCCGAGCGCGCACGGCGCCATGCCCAGCACCAGCAGCGGGTAGTTCGAGGACGCGCCCGACAGCGTGTAGAGCGAGAAGCCGCCCGCCGCGAGCGTCATCCCCACGGCCACCAGCCGCGCCCGGCCGAGCACCGCGATCAGCGGCGCCGCCGCGACCCCGCCGAGCATCGCGAAGACGCCGCCCGGCAGCCCCGCGAGACCGGCCTTCAGCGGCGACCAGCCCAGCACCGACTGGAAGTACTGGGCGAACAGCAGCGACTGCGCGACGAGCGCGAACATCGCCATCAGGTTCGCCAGGATCGACCCCGTGAACGCCTTGTTCCGGAACAGCGCCACGTCGATCAGCGGGTTGTCGATGCGCTGCTGGCGGCGGACGAACACCCCGGCCGCGACCACGCCGACCAGCAGCGCCACCGCGACACGCCCCTGCACGAGGCCGCCGGACGCCGCCTCCTTCACCGCGTACACGAGCCCGATCACGCCGACGACCGACAGCGGCACGCTCACGATGTCCAGGCGCTGCGGCCGGGGATCCCGCGACTCGGGCAGGATCACCGCGCCGGCCACGAACGCCACCGCCATCAGCGGGACGTTGACCAGGAACACCGAGCCCCACCAGAAGTGGTCCAGCAGCAGTCCGCCGAACACCGGGCCGAGCCCGACGCCGAGCGCGCCCACGCCCATGCTGATGCCGACGGCCGCCGTGCGTTCCTTCGGATCGGTGAAGACGTTCCGGACGATCGACAGCGTGGACGGCATGATCGTGGCACCGGCCACCCCGAGGAGCGTGCGCGCCGCGATGAGCGACTCGGCGTTCCAGGCGTACGCGGTCAGCAGCGACGCCGCGCCGAAGGCCACCGTGCCGATCAGGAACAGCTTCTTGCGCCCCACGCGGTCGCCGAGCACGCCCATGGTCACCAGAAGTCCCGCAAGCGCGAAGCCGTACGCGTCCGCGATCCACAGGATCTGGTTCGCCGAGGGGTCGACGTCCGAGACCAGTCCCGGGATGGCCAGGTGCAGCGCCGTCAGGTCGACGGACAGGACGACGACCGCGAGGCAGCCGACGGCCACGGTGGCCCACTTGCGGGCGGACGAATACTGCGCAGGGGCGGGCCCGCCGGGCCGTGTCGATGTGTGCGAGGAATCCATGCGGCGACCGTGCCGCCCGGCGCTGACCGGGCACTGACCACTCGCTGACCGAGCCGGTACGGCGCCGCCGCGTGCCTACGCCCCCGACCCGTGACGTGCCAGGGTCACCTGCGCACCGACTCCAGGACGACGCCCACGGCGCTCCGGTCGACCGCGCGGCCCCGGACGTACGCCTCCTCGAACCCCGCGTCCCCCAACTCCGCACGCACCCGCTCCGTCACCCGCGCCACGTCCAGGTGCCCCGGCACCGCCGAGCCCCGGGTCGCGACCCCCAGCCCGAGCAGCCACGCCGCCAAGGCCGCGTCGCCGTCCTCCGACGCCGCGCCCGCGAGCGCTTCGACGGCTTCGGCCGCGAGCATCAGGTTGCCCTGTGTGTAGGTCAAGTCCATTGCCGCGTAAGCGAGTCCACGGGCCTTGTGGGTGTCCCCGGACGCCGACGACGTCCACGCCAGCGAGACCAGGATGCACGCCTGCGAGGTGGCGCTGTCGAACAGATCCGCCGGACACTCCGCGAGCGCCTGCTCCTGGAGCCTCCTCGCCTCCGCCAGGTCGCCGGCGTGGCGGGCCAGGTCGCCCAGGCCGCTGCGCCCGAGCGCCAGGGTCGTGGGCCGCCCGGTCCGCTTGGCCGACTCCATCACGTGCGTGTAGAGATCGCGGGCGGCATCGCCGTCGCCCAGCCGCAGGCACATCTCCGCACGGCGCACCAGCAGGTCGTCGATGTCCTCGGTGATGCCCAACTCGCGCATCATGGCCAGCGCTTCGTCCATGAGGGAGAGGCCGCCCGCGGTGTCGCCCGCCCAGTCCGCGAACACCGCGAGCTGGTCGAGTGCGTTCGCCATGCCCCAGGCGTCGCCCAGGGCCCGGAAGCGCTCCAGGGCCTCCTGGAAGTACCCCCGCGCCTCGGACACCGCGCCGCCGTACAACTCCGTGAAGCCGACTCCGAGATGGACGATGGCCTGCGACCACGCGTCGTCCCCCATGTGTTCCACGATCCCGTCCCGGTCGGAGCCCTCGGGGCCGAGTGCCACGGCCATGAGGATGAAGACCTCGGGCTGTCGCACCGGACCGGGAAGGCTGAACAACAGGGGCTGGGCACGAGCGATGCGCCGCACGCGCGTACCGTCGTCGTGGTCGGGTGTCTCCGCCAGCGACGCCAGCAGGCACAGCAGGTACGCCTCCGTCAGCCCCTGAGGCGGCTCGTCCCCCGCAGCGGCCAGGAGTTGGGCGGCCAGCCCGCCCGCCTCGTGGCGCAGTCCGCGCAGCCACCAGTACCACGCGAGCGCCGCGTTCAGGCGCAGGCCGAGGCGCGGGTCGTTGTCGATCGTCCAGCGCAACGCCGCACGCAGGTTGGTGTGTTCCGCGCTGAGCCGGTCCAGCCACACCACCTGCTCGCCGGTACGCAGGAACGGCATGGCGCGCTCGGCTAGTTCGAGGCAGTACTCGGCGTGCGCGCGGCGTACGGCGTCGTGCTCGCCCGCCTCGTCGAGGCGTTCCGATCCGTAGAGGCGGATCGTCTCGAACATGCGGTAGCGGCCGTCCGTGCCGTCGATCAGCGACTTGTCGGCCAGGTCGGCGAGGAGTTCGACGGCCTCGTCCTCCGGCAGGCCGCACACCCGGGCCGCCGACGCGATGGTGGCGCCGCCGCGGAACACCGTGAGCTTGCGGGCGAGTTCCTGTTCCGCGTCGTCGAGAAGGTCCCAGCTCCACGCCACCACGGCCCGCAGGGTCTGGTGCCGCGGTGCCGCGGTGCGGTTGCCGCGCGACAGCAGCCGGAACCGGTCGTCGAGGCGGGCGGCTACTTCGTCGAGCGGCAGCGCGCGCAGGCGCGCGGCGGCCAGTTCGATGGCGAGCGGCAGTCCGTCGAGGGCCGCGCAGACGGCGAGCACGGTGGGCAGCGAGGCGGCGTCCACCGCGAAGTCGGGGCGGACCGCGCTCGCGCGGTCCGCGAACAGGCGTACGGCCGGGGCGGCCAGCGCGTCGGCGAGCGGCGCGCCTTCGTCCGGAACCGCCAACCTCGGTACGGGGCAGAGGGTTTCGCCGTTGATGCCGAGCGCTTCGCGGCTGGTCGCGAGGATGCGCACGTCGGGGCAGGCACTCAGCAGCGTGTGCGCGAGCCGCGCGACCTGGGTGACGATCTGCTCGCAGTTGTCGAGGATCAGGAGCATCTTGCGCGCCGCCAGGCCCGCCACCAGCCGCCCGGTGCCGGTCTCCGGCGAGCCGGCCGGCATCAGGCCGGCCCCGCGCAGGCCGAGCGCGGTGAGCATGGTGGACACGAGTTCGTCGTCGCGGCGTACGGCCGCCAGGTCGACGAAGCACACGTCGCCGCTGTCCCGGCGTCCCGCCTCGACCGACAGGCGCGTCTTGCCGGCGCCGCCCGGTCCGGTCAGCGTCACCAGGCGGGCGGTGCCGAGCAGCGAGGCGACGCGCTCCATTTCGGCGTCGCGCCCGACGAAGCTCGTCAACTGGGCGGGCAGGCCCAGGTGTTCACCCTCGGCGGGGGCGGCGGGCACGGCGGCCGGGGTGAGCGAGGGGGCGGCCCGCAGGATGTCCAGGTGCACGGCGGCGAGTTCGGCCGACGGGTCGGTGCCGAGCTCGTCGGCCAGGAGGGCGCGGGTGTTCTCGTACGCGGCCAGCGCGTCCGCTTGGCGGCCCGCTCCGTACAGCGCGCGCATCAGTTGGCCCACCAGCCGCTCGCGCAGCGGGTTTTCCGCGACCAGCCGCTGCAACTCGCCGACCACCTGCGCGTGCCGGCCGAGGGCGAGCGCGGCCTCGGCACGGTCGGCGAGGGCGTCCAGGCGCAGTTCGCCCCAGGCGGAGGACTGCGTGGCGGCGAACGGCGCGTCCATGACGTCGGCGAAGGCGGGGCCGCGCCACAGGTCCAGGGCCTCGTCGAGCAGGCGGTGCGCGTCAGTGAGGGCGCTGGACGCGTGGCCGCTGGAGGCTTGACCGCCGGACGCGAGGGCGCGGCGTCCTTCGCGGACCAGGCGCTCGAAGCGGTGTGCGTCGACCTGCTCGGGGTCGACGGACAGGCGGTATCCGGCGGCGTGGAACTCGACGAGTTTCTCGGTGCCCGAGTCGTCGCGCAGACCGCGCCGCAGCCGGGACACCTGGGATTGCAGGGCGTTGGCGGCATCACCGGGAGGCGCCTCGCCGTACAGGCCGTCGACCAGCGTCTGCGTGGGCACGATGCGGCCCGCGTCCAGGAGCAGCAGCGCGAGGAGGGACCGTACGCGAGGGCCGCCCACGGCGACCGGCGTACCGTCCTCGTGGCGTGCCTCGACCGGGCCCAGAATGCCGAACAACATGGAGCGATTCTGGCTCATCGGCCGGAGGGTGTGGGTGGCGCGGTGCCCACCTGCGCAATCCGGCCGATCCGGGCGGCACGGCGCGTCGCGCGTGCGGTGCCGCCCGGCGGGCGAGGTTTGCGAGCCCGAGATCGAATCCGAGCCCGAGCCCGAGCCCGAGCCCGAGCCCGAGCCCGAGCCCGAGCCCGAGTCCGTGCCCGAGTCCTGGACCGCGAGCGTCAGCCCGCGAACCAGCCGCCGTCCACCGGCATGATCGCGCCGTTGACGTACGAGGCCGCGTCCGACGCCAGGAACACCGCGACCGACGCCATCTGCTCCGGCTCGGCCATCGCGCCCGCGTTCATGAGGACGCCGGACAGCCGGCCGAAGCCGTGCTCGCTCATCTCGCCCTGCACGATGTTGGTGTTGACGCCGCCCGGGCAGATCGCGTTGGCGCGCACGCCCTGCTCGCGGTACATGTACGCGATGCTGCGCGTCAGGCCCACCACGCCGTGCTTGGACGCGGTGTAGGACGGCCCGCCGCAACCGCCGCGGATGCCCGCCTCGGACGCGGTGTTGATGATGCTGCCCTTGCTCTCCAGCAGGTGCGGGAGCGCGGCGCGCGCGACCAGGAAGACGCCGGTCAGGTTGACGCCTATGGTGCGCTGCCACTCGGCCAGCGATATGTCCTCCAGCAGGCCCATCGAGTCGAGCACGCCGGCGTTGTTGCAGAGCACGTCGAGGCCGCCGTACGCGGACACCGTCGCGGCGACCATCGCCGCCACCGACTCCTCGTCCGAGACGTCGACGCGCACGGCCGTCGCCGTGCCGCCCGCGGCCTGGATCTCGGCGACGGTCTTGGCCGCGGTCTCCTCGGACAGGTCGGCGACGACGACGCGGTCTCCGAGCGCCGCGAACGCGATCGACATCGCCCGGCCGATGCCGGAACCGCCGCCGGTGACCAGGACGGTGCGGGCGGTCTGCTCGGGGGTAACACTCATGATCGCTGCTCCTTGGACGACGCGGTGGCGAGCCGCCGGGACCGCGCGGTTGATTGACTGCGCGTCAGATCCGGCGCGGTACACGGTATGGCACGCTGTGCCAAAAAGGGACCTCCCGGAGGAGGCAATTCGGGAGGCAATTTCCGGGAGGCAATTCCGGGAGGCGGCTCCCGGGAGGCAACTCCGAACTACGCGGGCGGCGGGATGGAGATCGCGAGCGTGATGACCGTGACCACCTCGCCCGTGTTCCGGTACGCGTGCGCGTGATGCGCCTCGAAGTGCGCCGTCGAACCCTGCGGCACGCGGTACTCCCGCCCGTCCACGACGAGTGTCAGCTCGCCCTCGTCGACCCGGATGAGCTCGGCGCTGCCCGGCGGGTGCGCGTCGGAGTCGTGCCCTTCGCCCGGCATGATCCGCCACGTCCACAGCTCCAGCGGGCCGGGCGCCTCGGTTCCGGCGAGCAGCACGCCGCTGCTTCCGGCCTCGGTGCGCCACAGCTCGACGGCGTCGTCGGCCGCGGTGACGCGTACGGTCGGCGCGTCCGAGTAGTCCAGGAGCTGCGCGATGCTGACGCCGAGAGCGTCGGCCACCCGGATCACGGTGCCGATGCTCGGGTTGGTCCGGGCCTGTTCGATCTGGATGAGGATGCCCCGGCTGACCCCCGCGCGCGTGGCGAGCCGGTCCAGGCTGAAGCCGCGGGCCTGCCGCACGCGCTTGGTGTTGCGGGCGAGCGACTGGGCGACGATTTCCAGGTCGGGCATCGGACCGTCCAATATTCTGGATGACATCGTTCACTCTGCAGTACTACGTTGTAGTGCACTGCCTGGTTCACGATACTGCACTGTGGGGTCACCTTGACTGTCACTCTGGCGCTCATCACGAGTGTGCTGTGGGGCTTTGCCGACTTCGGCGCGGGGCTGCTCGCCCGACGTCTGCCCGCGGCCCGCGTGGTGGTTCTGTCGCAGAGCGCCGCATGTGTGGTGCTCGGAGTGGTCGTCCTGGCGACCGGCGCGGTGTCCGAGGCCGGCCCGCGCCTGTGGTTCGCCGTGGCTGCCGGACTCGTCGGACCGCTGGCGCTGCTGTGCTTCTACGAGGCCCTGTCACGCGGGCCGATGGGCGTCGTCTCGCCCCTGGCCACGGCCGGTGTCGTCATCCCGGTGTCGGTCGGCCTCGCGGTGGACGGCGACCGGCCCGGGCCCCTTCAGTACATGGGCATCGCCGTCGCCATCGCCGGGATCGCCCTCGCGGGCGGCGGCAAGCTGGGCGGTGGTGGTGGCGGCGTGGTGGTGCAGCGGCAGACGCTGCTGCTCACCGCGGGTGCGGCCCTCGGCTTCGGGAGTGTGTTCGCACTGATCGCCGAGGCGTCCGTGAGCCTGACGGGGCTGCTGCTCGCGCAGTTCGTGCAGCGCGGCATCAACGTCGTGGTGGGCGGCATGGTGATGGTGGCCACCGAACGGCGGCGGTCGAGGGGGGACGGTACGAGCGATCCGCGGAAGGGGGCGACTTCGGCATCGCGCCCGGGTGTTCCTGGACAGGACGTTTCTGCCGCGCAGGATCCCGCCCGGCAGGCTCGCGCCCGGCAGGTTCCCGCGGCGGCGCGTCCCGCAGTTGCGGCCACTGCGACGGCCGCGCCCGAGGTGTCCGCGGCCGGACTCCGTTCGCCCGCCCGCGTGATCCCCTGGGCGCTGCTGCCCGCGCTCACGATCGTCGGCGTGACGGACGTGGCGGCGAACGGCACGTACGCCACCGCCGCCCAGCACGGGCCCGTCACCGTCGCGGCCGTCCTCGGCTCGCTCTATCCGGTGGTCACCGCGCTCGCGGCCTGCGTGTTCCTCAAGGAACGGCTGCTGCCGCCCCAAGTGGTCGGCGCGGGGCTCGCGCTCGCCGGGACGGTCCTGCTGGCCGCCGGGTGAGGTGTGATCCGACGCGTTGAGAGACAGCGCGTTGAGGGACGACGCGGTCAGGAGCGACGCGGTCAGGAGCGACGCGGTCAGGGACGGTGACGGTGCGTCAGGGGCGACCCGCGCCCGGCACGGCGACCCGGGCCGCCTCGACCCGTCCGGCGCGCAGTTCGCGGGACTTCGCGGCGTCCCCGAGCGTCTCCGCCGTGACCATCAGCAGCGTGCGCCGGTCGCTGCCGCCGAGCACACACGCGATGGCGCGGCGCCCCTCGGGCAGTTCGATGCTGTCGGTGACCTCGCCCCCCTGACGGACCCGGATGAAGCGGCGCGAGACCGGGCAGGAGACCCAGACCGCGCCCTCGGCGTCGAGGCAGATCCCGTCCGGGTGGTCGCGGTCGCCCAGGGCCGCGAAGACGCGGCGGCCGGAGAGCGATCCGTCCGTCGCCACGTCGAACGCCGTGAGCCGCTGTGCGGCGCTCTCGGCCACCACCAGCAGCCCGGCGTCCGGCGAAAGTGCCATGCCGTTGGCGCAGTTGAGGTCGTCGGCCACCGCCCGCGCGGTGCCGTCCGGCGCGATGCCGATCAGCGGCATCGGCTCGGGGCGGCTGCCGTGGGTGTGGAAGTCGTAGCCCATCTGCCCGACGTACGCGAAGCCGTCGGCCCGCACCACCATGTCGTTGACGTGGTGCGTCCCCAGGCCGGCGAGGTCGGCATGCGTCGTCAGCGCGCCGTCGCGCAGTCGCAGTACGCGCCGCTCGGCCATCGAGACCACGAGCAGGTCGCCGTCCGGGAGCCAGCCGAGGCCCGAGAGTTGGTCCGCGTGGTCCGCGACGATCGTCTCGGCCTTCGCCGGGGTCGCCGAGTCCAGATCGTCGGGGACGTCCACGGCCAGGACCTGATGGCCGATCAGGTCGGAGAGCCACAGCCGTCCGTCGTGCCAGCGGGGGCCCTCGCCGAAGCAGAGGCCGTCGAGAATCGTCGTACGCGTCACCATGCCGTCTTGCGTACCCGACGTGCCTTGAGATGGGAAGGCACGTCGGGGTGGGTCCGCTGCGGACTCAGGGCGAGTAACCGGGGGCTCAGGGCAATTAGCCAGGGACTCAGGGCAAGTAGCCGGTGTGCGTGACCGGCTCGACGGGGCCGTCCAGGCGTCCGCCCGCCCGGGTCAGGCCCGCCAGCAGGGCGTTCCGCAGCTCGGCGGGTTCGATGACGTCGTCGTACGACAGCGCGTTCGCCGAACGCCATGGCCCCGACGCCTCGTTCGCGACCAGGCGTTCCCGTGTCGCGTCGTCCTGCTTCGCGGTCGCGGCGCCGGCCGCGGCCGGGATACCGCCGAGGGTGACGCCGGGGAGGGCGTAGGACACCGTCTGCGCGTCGAACGGGTTCATCGCCATGACTGACGACCCGAACCCGAACGCCTTGCGCAGCGTCACGTGCAACTTCGGTACACGCAAACGGTGTTGCGCGGCGAACATGCGCGCCGAGGCGCGCAGGATCCCGGCCTTCTCGGAGGCCGTCCCGGCCAGCACGCCGGGGTTGTCGGCGAGGAACACCACCGGCAGGTGGAACGCCCCGCACACGTCGAGGAACCGCGCCGACTTGGCGGCGGCGTCCGCGTCGATGGTGCCCGCGCGTACCGACGGCTGGTTCGCGAGCACGGCGACCGCGTGCCCGCCGAGGCGGGCGAACGCGGTGAGGACCGAGCCGCCGTGGCGCGGCTGGATCTCCAGCACGCTCTTCGCGTCGAACACGGTGTCGAGTACGCCGCGCATGTCGTACGGCCGCCGCGCGTCGGGCGGGATCAGGTCCAGCAGCCCATCCGTCGAGCGCGGTCCGGTGTCGGGGTTGCCTTGTGGGGCACCGGTGTACGGCGGCCGCTGCCAGGCGTTCGACGGCAGGTAGGAGAGGTAGCGCCGGGCGAGCGCCAGGGCAGCGGTGTCGTCCGCGACCGCGTTGTGCGCGACGCCGCTGAGCACGCAGTGCACGGCGCTGCCGCCGAGCGTCTGCTTGTCGACCTTCTCGCCGGTGGCTGCCGCGACCAGGGGCGGGCCCGCGGTGAACAGCGCGCCCGCGCCTTCGACCATGATCACGAAGTCCGACAGCGGTGCGGTCAGCGCGCCGTGCCCGGCCGACGGACCCACGACGATCGCGATCGTCGGCACGCGTCCGGCCAGTTCCGTGAGCGCCTGGAGGTCGTTGGGGGAGGCGGTGTGGCCCTGGAGCGCGTTGGTCGCGCGGTGGCCCGCACCCTCGAGGATCATCACGAGCGGCGCCCGCTCCTGGCCCGCGAGCCGCGCGAGCCGCGCCCGCTTGGCGGCGGCGGACGCGCCGATCGAACCGCCCTGCACGGTGAAGTCCTCGGCGCCGACGAAGACGGGACGCCCGGCGATGCGCCCGGAGCCCGCCACGAACGCGTCGGCGGGCGACTCGGCGCCGCCCGCGAGAGTGCCGAGCTCGTCGAACGAGTCGGGGTCGAGGAGCGCGCGGATCCGGGCCCGGGCGTTGAGCCGCCCGGCGGCTCCGTAGCGGGCGAGCTTCGCCGGGCCGCCCATCGCCCGGGACGCCGTACGGCGTTCCGCGAGGTCGTCGAGCAGCGGCTTCCAGGCATCGCGATGTGATGAAGGACTTCCGGTCATCCGCTGATGGTAGACCGAGTCAAGCATTTGGGGGAGGGGTGGTGGGTCTCGGGGCGATCTGGGTGGGGTCCGCGGCTGTCATCTGCTGTCTGCCGCCTGCGGCCTGCCGTCTGCCGTCTGCCGTGTGCGACGGCAAACTGCGGCAAATGAGAGTGATGGGCAACTGTTACATATTCGTCGGATGACCTACGTACCACCCACACATCGACCCGCGAAGGTGGCCCGACGTCCAGGCCGGACACGGCGGCCGGATGGCAAAGCCGAGAGGGAGATGTGCATATGCGGATGGGCGCGCGGACGGCTCGTGGTCGGATGGTGCTGGGTGTCGCGAGTGCCGGACTCCTCCTGACCGTCGCGGCCTGCTCCGGTTCGGGCGGCTCCGGGGGCTCGGGTGCCGGTGCCGGTCCCAGTGCCGGACCCGGCACCTCGGCGAACGGGGGCGGCCAGGCGTCCAGTGGTCAGACGCCCGGCGGTCAGACGTCCGGTGGCAACGGGGTTGGGGGCAAGGGCGCGGGCTCCGGCCCGGAGACCAGTACCGGGACGGCCACGAACCCGGCCGCGAACCCGGGTACAGAGCAGGGCACCGATGCCAAGAGGGCCCCGCGCTTCTCCCCGGGCGGCGTCGACTCCGCGATCTCCCGCGAGGCCGAGGCCGAGGCCGGCGGCAGGTCCATAGCCCTGACCATCGACGACGGCCCCGACCCGCGCTACACGCCGCAGATGCTCGACCTCCTCAAGCAGCACAACGCCAAGGCCACGTTCTGCATGCTGGGCCCGGCCGCCAAGGCACACCCCGACCTGGTCAAGCGCGTCGTCGCCGAAGGCCACCGGCTCTGCAACCACTCGATGAGCCACAACGTGCGGCAGAGCGACCGGTCTGCCGACTACAACCGACACGAGATCACCGAGGCCAACCGCCTCATCCGCGAGGCCGCCGGCCCCGGGGCGAAGGTCTGGTACTACCGGGCCCCCGGAGGCGACTTCACCCCGTGGATCCGTGAGATCGCCGTCGAGAACGACCTTCGCCCGCTGGGCTGGAACGTCGACCCCGGCGACTGGAAGCGCGAGGGCGCCGACAAGATCCTGGCGAGCCTCGAGCAGCAGATCAGGCCGGGGCGGGTCGTCCTCGTGCACGACGGCGGCGGTGAGCGCTCGCAGTCCGTGACGGCGCTGAAGGGGCTGCTCGAACACCTCGATGCGGAGGGGTACACGTACAGCTTCCCGAAGAGCTGACGGAGCCGAGCCGGCGCGCCCCCTGCCGCGTCACACCAGGATGACCGTCTTGCCCCGCGCCTTGCCCGCCCGGCTGCGCGCCACCGCGTCGGGCGCGTCCGCGAGCGGCACCTGCGCCCCGAGCTGTACGGTCGCGCGCCCGGCGTCCACCTCGTCCGCCAGCCGCGCCAGCAGGTCCGCGGTCGGCGCCACGACGAAGTTGACGCCCTCGACGCCGCGTCGCGCCAGCGCGTCGGGATCGGCCGCGCCGATCGTGCTGACCGCCACGCCGCCGTCGGCCACGAGGTCCGCGTACGCCGCGAACCGCTCGGGATCGGACGCCAGGTCGATCAGCGCGTCGACCCCCTCGGAGTACGCCTCGCGCAACTCGTCGACCGGTGCTCCGCCGCGCGCGTCGACCGTGTCCGCGGCGCCCAGCTCGCCCATCTCGTGCTCGCCGACGCCGCGCGTCACCGCGACCACGCGTACGTCGCGCGCCGCCGCGAGCTGCGTCACGAACGACCCGACCCCGCCCGCGGCACCGACCAGCAGCAGCGTCTGCCCCGCGGTGAGCCCGGCCGCGTCCAGCATCGACATCGCGGTCAGCCCGGCGGTCGGCAGCGCGGCGGCCAACGGCAGCGGCAGCGATTCCGGTGCGGCGGCCAGCACCCCGTCCTCGGCGGCGATCACGTACTCGGCATAGGTGCCGTACGCCCCGACCGGCACCCGCTTCGGCTGCCCGAACACCGCGTCGCCCTCCGCGAACCGCGTCACCCCCGGCCCGAGCGCCGCCACCTTGCCGGCGAAATCGACGCCGTAGATGAGCGGATAGACGGCCTCGTCGGCGGTCTCACCGCGCCGCGCCCGGTCCGCGAGCTTCCAGTCGAGCGGGTTCAGCCCCGCCGCGACCACCTTGATCAGCACTTCGCCCGGCCCGGGCTCGGGAACGGGCAGCCGCATGAGCTCGGGCTCGCCCGCGGGCTTCGCGACAGCAACCGCGCGCACTGTGTCCTCCAGACCGGCGGCCGTAACGGGTCGGCCCCCTGGCTCATGGTCACCGCGTCCCACCACGTCGGCAACGGGAGAAAGCCGTACGAGTGAGGCCCCTGACGTGTCGTGGCCGCCGACAGCTTTCAGAGCCCCTTCCCGAACCTGTGCGGGTCCAAGCGCGGCTTGCCCGGGCATCGGGCTCGGCTCCGGAACGCGGCTCGGTCCTGGAGCGCGGCCCCGCCCGGGCCCCGAATCATTGCTGACCGCGTCGCGGCTGATGCGGTAGCTTCGTCTCCGAGAGATCTCTGCGGCGGCCCGGACGCACAGTCCGAGGAGAAGCCTGTCTCTTTTGATTCATCTGCGGCATTGGCGCCGATTTCCGTGACGCGTCGGTCGGCACGGCCAGAGCATTGCGGTTTTTCGGTCGGAGAACTGCCGACGGTCCCTTGAATGCAATCCTGCTTTTGCGCTGTCCATAATCTTTCACAAAAGGAAGTTCAGACATGAACGACCCGACCCGTCTCACCGACGGCTCCGAGCGTCAGTTGCTCGAATACCTGCTCGACCACATGCGTGCCGAGCTCGTTGACACGGTGCGCGGCCTTTCCGAAACAGCCGCCCGCCGCCGTCTCGTGCCGTCGATGACGACTTCGATCGGCCTGGTCAAACATGCCGCGTTCGCCGAACGGAAATGGTTCCAGAACATCCTGGGAGGTCTGCCGGCCGCCGAGTGCGACGGCGCGATGGTTGGCGAGGAAAGTTTCGTGGTCGGCGATGACGAGACGGTCGCCGATGTCATCGCGGAATTCGAACGCGCCGGCCACCGCGCGCGAGTGATCGCGGCCGAATTCGACCTCGACGCCACCCGCCTGCACCCTGTCTTCGGCACCATCAGTCTGCGGTGGATCTACTTGCTCATGATCCAGGAATTCGCCCGACACGCCGGCCATGGCGACATCCTGCGGGAGCAGACCGTCGGGACTTGAATCGGCCCGGTTGAAACACAGCTCGGTACGGCCGTGCCCGTGCCGGTGTCCTGTCACTCGGCGCCCGGTGCACGTACGGTGGTGTTCAGGTAGACCGGCTCGGGGCCGCACCGAGAGGCGGTGGGGTATGAGCGCCCCGACGGACCACCCGGCCAACGGCGCAGTCCACCTCCGAGCCGAGGCCGACGCACGCCAGCGGGACTCGGAGCCGGTCGAGCCCTCGTCAGGCCGCCGACCGGACTCACCGGGTGCGGAGGAACTGCCGCAGTTGGACCGGGTCGTGGATTTCCGGGCCGTGTTCACCGCGCTACCCGCGGGCGTGGCTCTGTTGACCCCCGACCTGAGGTATGTGGAGGCCAATCCCGCCTACCTGACATTGGCCCAACGCGACCGCGTCCAGATCATCGGCCGGTACATCTTCGACGCCTTTCCCGACAACCCCAACGACCGCACCGCCACCGGGACGCGCAACCTCGAAGCATCGCTCCGCAGGGCGGCCGGCGGGGAACGTGACGCGATGGCCGTACAGCGCTACGACGTCGAGCGCCCCGACCAGCCCGGCGTATGGGACGAGCGTTACTGGTCCATATTGAACGCGCCGGTATTCGATACGCGCGGCCGTCTGCGCTGGGTCCTGCACCGCGTCGAAGAGGTCACCGCACTGCTGCGTGCGCGGGACGAATACCCGGAGGATGCCTCCCGGGTGCTGGAAGCGGAGCTCTACACACGTGCCCGCGAACTTCAGGATGTCAACGAGCGCCTCAGACAAGCGCATGCCCGGGAACGCGAGGTCGCGCTTGTCCTGCAAGGCGCGATGCTTCCCCCGCCGTTGCCGGCCGGGCCGCACGCCGCGGCAGTTCGCTACCTGCCCGCGCAGGGTGCCCTGAACGTGTGCGGAGACTGGTACGACCTGGTGGACCTTTCCGGAGGCCGCACCGCTGTCGCGGTCGGCGACGTGGTCGGGCACGGGCTGAGGGCCGCGGCAGCGATGGGTCAGCTGCGCAGCGCCCTCACCGCGTCGGTGCGCATAGCGGACGGGCCGGCACACGCGTTGGAGGCACTGGGACTGCACGCCCGGTCCGTTCCCGGGGCGGAATTCGCCACCGCGGCTGTCGTGGTCATCGATCCGGTGCGGCACACGATCCGCTACAGCAGCGCGGGACATCCACCACCCGCGCTGCTGTGGCCTGACGGGAAAGTCAGCTTCCTCGACGAGACCACCGATCCGCCGCTCGGCGGCAACCTGGAAAGCGTGCAGCGCTCCGAATCGGAGATCCGCTGCCCGGACGCGGCGACGCTCGTGCTCTATACGGACGGCCTTGTCGAACGCCGCCGGGAAGACATCGACGTCGGTCTCGCACGGCTCGCCGACGCCCTGTCACGCCATCGCGATCTCGAGCCGGAGCAACTTGCCGACGCTGTTCTTGCTGATCTCGTACCGCCTGACGGGGCGACGGACGATACGGCGTTGGTGGTGTTGCGGTTGTAGGTGGGGGCGTGTGGGGGTGGGGGGCGTTGTTGGTACGGGGGATTCCGCTCTTGTTTCAGGTGTGGCGCTTTTTATTGAGTGCGGCCGAAGCACAAAATTGCGTGGCTCCGGTCGTTCCTCCCTGCGCCACGCAATTTCGCACTCCGGCCTTGGACTTTCTTGCACCTCCGGTCGCTGGCGCTCCCTCCGGCGCAAGAAAGTCTGACTGGCGGCCTCCGGCCGCTCTCCTCGCTGCGCTCGTCGATCTCCAGCAGGTTCTGAGGATTGCCCGGGGGGGCGCAGGTTCTGAGGATTGCCCGGGGGGCGCAGGTTCTGAGGATTGCCCGGGGGCGCAGGTTCTGAGGATTGCCCGGGGGCGCGGGGGTTAGCTGAGTGTTGGTGGGGGTGTCCAGGCCAGGGCTTGGTCGCGTTCGCGTTGTAGGGCTTCTTCTGAACCGTTGCCGGTGTCGTAGAGGGCGAGTGATGCTGCCAGGGCGGGACGGTTGGTGGTGGCTGCTGCTTGGGCGGATTCGCGTACTCGGGCGGCTAGTTCGGGGTGGGGGACTATCTGGTTGACCAGGCCTGCGCGTAGTGCCTCGGGGGCTGGGATGCGGCGGGCTGTGGCGGTCATCTCCTTGGCGAGGCGTACGCCGACGGCGCGGGGGAGGAGGGCGGACAGGCCCCATCGGGGCAGTACGCCGAGCCGGGCGTGGGTGTCGGCGAAGAACGCCTGCTCGGAGGCGATGATCCAGTCGCAACTGAGCGCCAGTTCCAGGCCTCCTGATACGCACGCGCCGTTGACCGCGCAGATGACCGGCTTGCGGACAGCTCGCAGGGCGGCGCCCGGGTTGGTCGGGGGCAGGCCGGCGCCTAGGGCGGCGATCTCCTTGATGTCCGCCCCGGCGCAGAAGACCGGGTCGACGGCGGCCAGGACGACCACGGCCACGTCGTCGTCCGCGTCCACCTGGGCGCAGATCTCTTCGAGCTGTTGGCGCATTGCCAGTGTGAGTGCGTTCTTCGCTTCCGGGCGCGCGATGGTGAGGGTGAGGACGCCGTCGTCGAGTTCCGTGCGCAGGTCGCCGCTCACTGACCCTCCAGCCGGGCGTTGTCCCAGGTCAGCAGGTCGCCGTCGGGGCGGAGTCGCAGGAGCGCGCGCGCCGCGTCGTACCGTGCGCGTGCGCTCGCGGGCATGTCGGGGCGTGGTGTACGGAAGTCCCGGTACTTCGCGTCGAACAGTGTGTCGACCCGGGCCCAGTCAGGTGCCGACTCCAGGACCGCCCGGCCGGTGAACTGCACCGCGCGGAGTTCCGACCACTTCAGTCCCGACTCGACCAGGAACGACACGCGGTTGTCGCGCCGCACCCGGCGGAACTTGTACGTCGACGCCGCGCCGGAGATCCACACCTCGCGATCCGCCACGACGAACCACACGGGCAGCGACACCGGGAAGCCGTCCGCCCGAAGGGACGTGAACACCCCCGTGTGCGACGACGCGAGGACGTCCCACGCCTCGTCGTCGGACAGCCGTACGCCCATGCGCTCCTCCTCCGCCACGGTGGCCCATGCCCCGAGGATCTGAATCTGACGGTCTGTCAGCGGAGCGTAGGCCGGATGGGCAGTCATCTCAATGAGTGATCATCTGAAGGGGTGGCGCAATCTGTGGGGTTCGCGGCGTGGACGACGCCGCGTGTACCGGCGAAGCTGGGCGCGTGGCGCAACGCACTGTCGTCTTCCTGACCTACTCCGGCCTCCAGTCCCTGGACCTGGCCGGTCCCTTCGAGGTGATGGCGCACATCGCGGCGTACCGCTGCCTGGTCGCCGCCCGGCACGCGGGGCCGGTCGTGTCGGAGAGCGGACTGCCGATCCATGCGACGTACGGCATCGACGACATCGACCCGGCCGACGTCGACACGCTCGTGGTGGTGGGCGGGGGAGGCGTCGACGAGGCGAGCCGCGACCCGGAACTCGTGGCCTGGGTGCGCGAGGTCGCGAAGCACGCCCGGCGGACCACGTCCGTGTGCAGCGGCGTCTTCATGCTGGCCGCGGCCGGTGTCCTGGCCGGGCGCACCGTCACGACGCACTGGAGCCGCGTCGCGCAGTTCCGGCAGGAGTACCCGGGCATCGCGATCGACCCCGACCCGATCTTCATCCACGACGGGCCGATCTGGTCCTCGGCGGGCGTCACGTCCGGTATGGACCTCGCCCTCGCCCTCGTCGAGGACGACCTCGGCCGGGAACTCGCACACCGCGTCGCCCAGCACCTCGTGCTCTTTCTGCGCAGGCCCGGCAGCCAGTCGCAGTTCAGCGCGCCGCTGTGGGCGGTACGTCCCGCCACCGACCCGATCCGGGCCGCCACCGAGGCCGTCGCCACCGACCCGGCCGCCCGGCACACGGTCGACACGCTGGCCGAACGCGCCGGGCTCAGCGCGCGCCACTTCCAGCGGCGCTTCACCGCCGAGTGCGGTGTCCCGCCGACGGTGTACGTCGAACAGGTCCGTGTCGAAGCCGCCCGCCGGGCCCTCGCCGAAGGCGACGACCCCGTGGAGGCCGTCGCGCGCCGCTGCGGCTTCGGTACGGCCGAGACCCTGCGCCGCACCTTCCACCGCCGCGTCGGCGTATCGCCCACCGACTACCGCGACCGATTCCGAAGCACGAAAGGCCGGCCATGACCACGTACGGACTGCTGCTGTTCGAAGGCGCCGAGGAGCTGGACTTCGTCGGCCCGTGGGAGGTCTTCACGGCCTCCGCCATGCTGCGGGCGAGCCAGGACCCGGCCACGCAGGACCGCGTCGTCGCGATAGCCGAGTCCCTCGACCCGGTCCGCGCGGCCAAGGGCCTGCGCATGCTCCCCGACGCCACGACGGCCGACCACCCGCCGCTCGACGTCCTGCTCGTCCCCGGCGGCCAGGGCACCCGGCGCGAGGTCGGGAACCGCCCGGTCCTCGACTGGATCGCCAAGACGTCGGCCGCGGCCGAGTGGACGACCAGTGTCTGCACCGGATCCCTGCTCCTGCACGAGGCGGGCCCGGCGAAGGGCCGTCGGGTCGCCACACACTGGGGGTTCGAGGACACCCTGGAGGCGCGCGGCGACATCACCGTTGTCCGCGACGCCCGCTACGTGGTCGACGGCAACGTGGTGACCTCGCAAGGCGTCTCGGCCGGCATCGACATGGCGCTGTGGCTGATCGGCCGCCTGCACGGGCGCGACCACGCCCGGACGGTACGCCGCTACATCCAGTACGAGCCCGCCCCGCCGTACCTCGCCGACGAACCGGCCGCGTGAAACGCAGGTCCAGGTCAGGGGCTCAGATGTCGTCCCGGGTCCCGCCGACCACGTACGCCATGCCGATCCCTTCCGGCGCGGTCTCGACGAACCCGAACTTCTCGTACAGATACTTCGCGTCGCCGTCCGCGATCAGTGCGACGTTCGCGGACTGCGGTGCGCGGCGGTCGAGTTCGTCGCTGATCGCCTGCATGATGCACTTGCCGAGGCCGCGCCCCTGGTGTTCGGGCAGCACGCAGATGTCCACGACCCGGAAGAAGAGCCCGCCGTCCCCGACGACCCGGCCCATGCCGATCGGCGCGCCCTCGTGGAAGACCGTCACCGAGAACCACGAGTTGGGCAGCCCGAGTTCGGACGCCTCCTGCGTCTTGGCACTGAGCCCGGCCCCCGGCCGGAGCATGCGGTACACCTCGACCGACGGCGTCTCGGCGCGGAGCTCGTACGTGGCGCCGCCCACTCGCACGACATTCTCGGAAGCATGATCCATTCGCCGGAGTCTAGGACCCGCCTGTCGCCCTGCCGAGCCCGAAGGACACCGAGCGCGACACGCCGGTCGGCAGGGCAGCAGCACAGCAGCACAGCTAGAACGCCACAGCCCCCGCCCGCTCGACCTCGATCAGGTACACCACCCGATCGGTCCGCAGCGGGTAGGGCCCACCGATGTACTTCTGCGCGATGCGGTCGATGATCGCCCAGCCCGCGTCACCCTCGACCGTCTCGACCACACGGCCTCGGAGGTACGCCATCCGCGTCGGATCCTGCCGGTCCAGCAGCGACACCGCGACGCGCGCGTCGTTGCGATGTTGCGGGCCTTCACCGAGTCCGGCGAGGTGAGGAATGCGATGCGGTCGCCCTCGACGGCCGTCCACACCGGCACGCTGTGCGGGGAGCCGTCCGGCAGCAGCGTCGCGAGGTGGGCGTAGTTGGGGCCGTCGAACAGCGCGCGAACGTCGGGGGAGACAGCGGAAGAGGTCATCGTGGGCCGGTCCTTTTCGCGAGGGAGGTGAAGTCGGCTCGACAGCCGATCCCGTCGCCAATACCGACCCCCGGCGACCCGGAAACTCATCGCTTCCAAGCGGTCGATTCCTGCGGATCAGCGTGCAGCGGCTATCGCCGCTCTTGCTGCTCGCGTTCGCTGTCCCCACCGCGATCCGTGCGGTGGACCGCTACGCGTCGGTCGCGAAGGGGAACGTGCTCCCGGCTGCTGCCTTGCCCAGGTCACCACCCTCATCCGCCGCCTCACCTCGCGATGCGGATCAACCACAGAGATGGCGGCCCGAGCACTCAGCCACCGACAGCCATCACCCCGGCTCGGTGCAATGCACAGGTCGCGCCGGAGGCGCCGGGAGGTTGCGGAATCTGCTGGAGATCGACAAGCGCGGCCGGAGGCCGCCCCCGACTCTCAGTACCCGCCGCACGCCACCGGGCTGTTCTCTGAATCTGCTGGAGATCGACGAGCGCAGCGAGGAGAGCGGCCGGAGGCCGCCCCCGACTCTCAGTACCCGCCGCACGCCACCGGGCAGTTCTCTGAATCTGCTGGAGATCGACGAGCGCAGCGAGGAGAGCGGCCGGAGGCCGCCAGTCAGACTTTCTTGCGCCGGAGGGAGCGTAGCGAGTGGAGGTGCAAGAAAGTCCAAGGCCGGAGTGCGAAATTGCGTGGCGGAGGGAGGAACGACCGGAGCCACGCAATTTTGTGCTCCGGCCGCACTAATAAATAGCGCCACACCTGAAACAAGAGCGGACCGGCCCCGGCGTGCCTCTGGTGAGGTGGGGGCGGTAGGTGAGCAGGCAGCGGCGCAGGGGCGTGGGCAGCGCAGGGGCGTGGGCGGTACGGGGGATTCCGCTCTTGTTCCAGGTGTGGCGCTATTTATTGAGTGCGGCCGAAGCACACATTTTCGTGACTGCGCTCGTTCCTCGCTCCGTCACGAAAATGTGCACTCCGGCCTTGGACTTTCTTGCACCTCCGGTCGCTGGCGCTCCCTCCGGCGCAAGAAAGTCTGACTGGCGGCCTCCGGCCGCTCTCCTCGCTGCGCTCGTCGATCTCCAGCCAATTCCGCAACCTCCCGGCGCCTCCGGCGCGACCTGTGCTTTGCACCGAGACGTGCGGAACTGAGCCGCAGGAATGACGCAACCACCCCGGGCCCTACCGACCCGCATGAGTAACGGCGCCGGTCTGGGCACTACTGACCCGCGGAACGGCCCGGCCGGGGGGACCCCACGTACCCCGCACACCCCACCGCAAGGTGACCACACCGCCCCGGGGCACCACTGACCCCCAGGCGCTCGCCCGGGGACCCCACGCACCCCGCACACCCCACCGCACCGCAAGGTGACCACACCGCCCCGGGGCACCACCGCCCAGGCGCTCGCCCGGGGGACCCCACGCACCCACCCCACCGCAAGGTGACGGCACCACCACCCCGGGCACCACCGACCCCCCAGGTGCCCGCCCGGGAACCCCACGTACCCGCACCCCAGCACCCGCACCCCAGCCCCCCACCCCACCCCGAGGCGAAGTCACCACCCCACCCCCATCCCCGCACCCCCCACCCTCAAGCCGACAGCCGAGCCCGCCGTTCCGCTGCTCGGCGCTCGGCTTCCAGCGCGGCTGGGGACGTTGCCAGGTAGTCGATTGCCTTCTGGGTCGAGGCCTCTCCTTCCGGGTGGTACGACGGCTTCAGGTAGCGCGGGATCGAGAACAGCAAGTCGGCGAAGCTCGGGGCCCGTCCCTGTCGGGTCGCGCGGGTCAGGTCGCGGAAGCGGTAGCGGCGGTCCGGGATGGTCGGGTCGTGCCGCATGAGGTAGCTCGCGCCGACGTGCCACAGCCACAGGATGGTCGGTGCGGTGAAGATCATGCCCTCCACGCGCCGCGGGTACCGGCCCCATGTGCCGCCTAGGTGTTGGTAGAGGTCGAAGGCCACCGACCGGTGTTCAACCTCCTCGGCGCCGTGCCAGCGCAGCAGGTCCAGCATCACCGGGTCGGCGCCGATGTGGTCGAGTTCCTCGGCCTCCAGCACCCACTTGCCCAGCAGCGCGGTGAAGTGCTCGATCGCCGCGATCAGCGACAGGCGGAAGCGCAGCCACTCGGCTTTCGGCATCGGGATGTACGGCTTGTCGCCGAGGAAGTCGAAGAAGAACCACTCCAACTTCTTTGTGTAGCCGGACGTGTCGATGCCCTGCGCCCGCAAGTGGTCCAGGACGGCCGCGTGCGAGTACGAGTGCACGGACTCCTGGCCCATGAACCCCCGTACGTCTTCCCGGAGTTTGTCGTCCGTGACGAGCGGCAGCGCTTCCTTGTAGACGTGGACGAACCACTTCTCGCCCGCCGGCAACAGCAGATGCAGCACGTTGATGAGGTGGGTGGTCGGCGCGTCGTCCGGGATCCAGTGCACGGGGGTGTGCTCCCAGTCGAACGCGACCCGGCGCGGACGGATGGGCGTGTCGCTGACCGAGGCAGCAGTGGACACCGGGTGAATCGTGTTCATGGTTGATGGCTCCTGACTGCCGCTCGCGCGTCGGCCGGTCATTTGGGCAGGTCGATGCGGGCCAGCGCGCGCAGAACGCGCGGGGTGAAGCGCGACGCCGCGCGTGCGGCTCGGGCTTCGGGGGTGACCGGGCGCACGGCGGTGTTCTCGGCGACCGCGCGCAGGATCGCGTCGGCGACCTTCTCGGGCGGGTAGCCGCGGCGCTTGTACGCCTTCGTGGTCTTCTCGCGCAGCGTCCGCTCCTGCTCGGCGCTCGTGCCCACGAACCGGGTCGCCCCCGTGATCCCGGTCGCCACGAACCCCGGGCAGACCGCGGTGACGCCGATGCCGTACGCGGCGAACTCCGCGCGCAGGCACTCGCTCAGCATCAGCACGGCGGCCTTGGACGTCGAGTAGGCGGGCAGCGACTTCGACGGCTGGAACGCCGCGGCGGACGCCGTGTTGACGATGTGCCCGCCCTGTCCGCGCTCGACCATCATCGCCCCGAACAGGCGGCACCCGTGGATGACGCCCCACAGGTTGACGTCGAGCGTGCGCTTCCACTCCTCCGGCGTGGTCTCCAGGAACGAACCCGCGATGCCGATACCGGCGTTGTTGACCACCAGGTCGGGGACTCCGTGCGCGGCCCGCACCTTGCCTGCCAGTTGCTCCATCGCGGCCGCGTCCGAAACGTCCACGGTTTCCGCGAACGCCTCGGCCGCGCCCAGTACTTCGGCGAGGTCCGCGGTACGCGCCGCGGCGGGGCCGTCGCGGTCGACGAGCACCAGCCGCGCTCCCGCCTCGGCCAGGGACAGCGCCGTCGCCCGGCCGATGCCGCTGCCCGCGCCGGTGATCACCGCGAGCTGGCCGGCGAAGCGGCGGCGGTGGTCCTCGGCGCGGCGGGCCTTGCGGCCCCTCGGGCGGGTTCCGGACGCCGACGCAGGAGGAGCCGCGGCGGCCCTGCCGACCGTGGGGACGTCGGCGACCGCGCCCGCGCCCGAGGACGCCTCCGCGCCGACACGTTCCACCCGGTCCACGAACTCGCCGATCCACCGGGCCAACAGGTCCGGCCTGGTCCGCGGCACCCAGTGTCCGCCGGACACCTGGCGACGCGTCAGATCCGGTGCGAAGCGGTCGAGTTCGTCGTACAGGCGCTTCGCGAGGTAGCGCTCCCTGTCGGGCACGACCAACTGCACCGGCATACGGGCGATCGCGTCGGGGCGCGGACCGGCCATGCGGCGCCGGACGTTCGCGCGGTAGAGCTTGGCGCCGAACACACCGTCCTCGGACAGCGACGGCTCCGGGGTGCCGATCGTCTTCTCGGTCCGGGCCATCATCGCGGGCCAGTGCTTCCCCAGCAGGCCGCGCCACGCGAGGTCGGGGGCGACCGGCATGTGCAGGGCGTAGACGTACCAGGACCTGAAGCCCTGCTCGATGTTGCGCGAAACCCGCCTGGGTGTGGGGCGCGTCAGGCCCTCCCGGGTCAGCACGCCCAGGTGGTCGAGGCTCGGTCCGGAGATGGTGGTGAACGAGGCGACGCGCTGCGCGATGCGCGGTGTTGTGACGAACTCCCAGCTCTGCACGGACCCCCAGTCGTGCCCCACCAGGTGCACGCGGCCTTCGGGTGCGACCGTGTCGAGCACGCGCTCGAAGTCGTCGGTGAGATGGTGGAGCGCGTAGGCGGACGTCGCGTCGGGGCGGCTGGATTCGCCGGCCCCGCGTACGTCGTACGCCACCACCCGGTACCGCTCGGCGAGCCGCGCCGCGACGTCGCCCCACACTTCCTTGGTGTCCGGATAGCCGTGCACGAGGACCACGGTCGGGCCGTCGGCGGCCCCGGCCTCGACGGCGGCGAGGCGCACGCCCTCCGGCGAGGTGACCTCGAAGCGGCGGGCTCCCGGGAGGTCGTACAGCGAGGTCACACCGACTCCTTCAGGGCCGAGGGGAATCCGGGCGCGGTCCCGGTGGCCGCGGTCCCTTGCAGACCGCGGTCCGCCCAGCGGTGCACGTGCGGCAGGTCGTCGTCGAGCCAGTACGCATGCCCGTCGTCCTCGACGACCAGAAGCTCCTCGAACTTGGCGCCGACACCCCGGAATCCGACGTGCGGCTCGACCGCCCAGAGGCCGGGCGTCGCCGGATGGTCGGACATCTTGCGGTGGTTCCACAGCGGCGACCAGCCCTCGCGGTGGCCGCGCAGACCGTCGTGCAGCAGTCCGCGCAGCGCGCGCATCCCGAAGCCGAAGGCGTGCGGCCGGAGCCGGGCGTCCGCCACCTTGTCCACGCGGTGCGCGATGACCCCGAACGGGTAGGCGCGATGCCGGTTCTCGTATCCCTGACGGGCCATCAAGGCGTCGACGTCCAGGTAGATCTGACGCAGCGTCCGACCGGCGTGCACGGCCTCGAGAATGAACGCGCGGTGCGCCGCGAGGTCGTCGAGCAGGCGGTCCACGACGCGGTTCGGGCCGAGCGAGGTCGTGTAGCCGATGTCGGCGGTGTAGCCGTTGTACACCGGGGCGACGTCGAGGATGAACGGCATGCCCTCGGTCAGCCTGCGGTTGGTCGCGAAGAACTGGTGCGGGACCTTGAAGCCGGTGAACGCGGTGCGGTCGCCGAACCACGCGAACGGCAGGTGCAGCCAGTCGCGTACGCCGCGCTCGACGAGCCACTGCCGCATCATCGCGGTGGCCTCGCGCTCGGTGGTGCCGGGGCGGAGCCGCGCCGCGACGGCCTCGGCACAGTCGTACGCGAGGCGCTGCGCCGCGCGGAAGCCGTCGAGGTCCGCATCGGTCATGCCGGTCATTCCGATCGTGCCGGCTGTCTCGACCGTGTTTGCCATACCGGCTACTTCGGTCATATCGGCCATGCCGGTGGGTGTGTCCGTAAGCGGGGTCGCCATGCCGACCGCCTTTCGGAGAGGTGAACCGTGCGGGAACGGGGTGCGAAGCGCGGGGTGGTGCGGGCGGAGGGCCCGGGGAGAAGGTGTTACCGGGGGTAACATACCCGGAGCGCGAGTGGGACGGAACCCCCTGTGTCACGACACGTGCCGCGCGACACGCCGAACACAACCACTGGTGGTTCGCGCCGGGGGTACCCACTAGATATATGCTCCTGATCGCAGCTGGTTCACCTGCTCCGCGCTGTCGGGGCAAGTGGCGAAAAGGTGCTGATGTCCCGTCAGGTGGCATTGGTCCTTTGAAGAGGGAACCCGGGTGCGCGCACTCGCGACACGTCGCGGCGCGCGTACGTCAAGCCGGGACTGCCCCCGCAGCGGTGAGCGGGAACGACCGCCGTCACCAAGCACTCCGGCCATCCGGCCGGGGGAAGCGACGGCCATTAGGAACTCCGCGGTCCGGCACACCCATGGTGTGCCGGTGCCCGGCATGCCCGCGAGTCCGAAGACCTGCCGGTTGCCCGTGTCCGCCCACCTGTCAGGCGGCGCACGGTGGTCACCGCATTTTCGAGCTCGCGAGGAGAGAGCCCGTGACCGTCTTGGACAGCGCGATTTCGCGCGCCCAGACCCGACCGGTTTCCACCGGTATGTCCGCATCCCAGGCGGACTCCGCCGTGGACGCCGCGAACGCCGCGGACACCCCAGGCTCCGCCGACACCCCGGACGCGACCCTTGCCGCCGTCCGGGCCCTCGCCGACGACCTCCCGGACGTCGACCCGGAACGCGTCGCCACCCGCGCACTCGCCGGACTCCACGCGGGCGCCACCGAGTCCGAGCACGCCGCGCTCGTGGTGCGTACCGCCGCCGAACTCATCTCCGAGGAGCCCGAGTACTCCCGGCTCGCCGCACGCCTGCTGGCCCGCACCATCGACGCCGAGGTCCGCACCCACGGCATCACCGGCTTCAGCTCCGGCATCGCGCTCGGCCACGCGGAAGGCCTGGTCGGCGACGAGACGGCCGCCTTCGTCGCCGCGCACGCCGCCGAACTCGACGCCGCCGTCGACCCCGCGGCCGACCGCCGCTTCGAGTACTTCGGCCTGCGCACCGTCTACGACCGCTACTTGCTGCGCCACCCGGTGAACCGGGCGGTCGTCGAGACCCCGCAGCACTTCCTGCTGCGCGTCGCGTGCGGGCTCTCCAAGACCGCGCCCGAGGCCATCGGCTTCTACCGCCTCATGTCCTCCCTCGCGTACCTGCCCAGCTCGCCGACCCTGTTCAACTCCGGCACGCGGCACACCCAGATGTCGTCCTGCTACCTGCTCGACTCGCCGCAGGACAACATCGAGTCCATCTACGACATGTACGGCCGCATCGCGCGCCTGTCCAAGTTCGCCGGAGGCATCGGCGTCGCCTGGTCGCGCGTACGCTCGCGCGGCGCGCTCATTCGCGGCACCAACGGCCACTCCAACGGCATCGTCCCGTGGCTCAACACCCTCGACGCCTCCGTCCAGGCGGTCAACCAGGGCGGCAAGCGCCGCGGCGCGGCATGCGTGTACCTGGAGCCCTGGCACCCGGACGTCCTGGAGTTCCTGGAACTGCGCGACAACACGGGCGAGGACGCGCGGCGCACGCACAACCTCAACCTCGCGAACTGGATCCCCGACCTCTTCATGCGGCGCGTCGACGCCGACGGTGTGTGGTCGCTGTTCGACCCCGACGAGGTGCCCGAACTGCCCGACCTGTGGGGCGCGGAGTTTGATGCCGCCTACGAAGAGGCCGAGCGCGACGGGCGGTTCGTCCGCCAGATGCCGGCCCGCGAGCTCTACGCCCGCATGATGCGCACCCTCGCGCAGACCGGCAACGGCTGGATGACCTTCAAGGACGCGTCCAACCGCACCTGCAACCAGGCCGCCGAGCCCGGCAACGTCGTCCACCTCTCCAACCTCTGCACGGAGATCCTCGAGGTCACGAGCGACAGCGAGACCGCGGTCTGCAACCTCGGCTCTGTCCAGCTCGGCGCGCACGTGACCGACGCCGGCATCGACTGGGACAAGCTGCGCGCCACCGTGCGCACGGCCGTCACCTTCCTCGACCGCGTCATCGACATCAACTACTACCCGACCGGCCAGGCCGCCGCCTCGAACCCCCGGTGGCGCCCCGTGGGCCTGGGCGTCATGGGCCTCCAGGACGTGTTCTTCACGCTGCGCCTGCCGTTCGACTCGGCCGAGGCGCGCGAACTGTCCACCCGGATCGCCGAAGAGATCTACCTGACGGCGCTGGAAACCTCGTGCGAGCTGGCCAAGGACGCCGGACCGCACCCGGCCTACCAGGAGACGCACGCGGCGCGCGGACGCCTCCAGCCCGACCTGTGGGACGGCGTCACGCCGACGCAGACCAAGCGCTGGGACACTTTGCGCGACCGCGTCGCGGCCCACGGACTGCGCAACTCCCTGCTGATCGCGATCGCGCCGACCGCCACCATCGCGTCGATCGCGGGTGCGTACGAGTGCATCGAGCCGCAGGTGTCCAACCTCTTCAAGCGCGAGACGCTGTCGGGCGAGTTCCTCCAGATCAACACCTACCTGGTGGGCGAACTCAAGCGCCGCGGGCTGTGGACCGCGGCCGTCCGCGAGCGCATCAAGCGCGCCGAGGGCTCGGTCCAGGACCTGACCGAACTCCCGGACGACGTACGCCTGCTGTACCGCACCGCGTGGGAGCTGCCGCAGCGTGCGCTGATCGACCTGGCGGCGGCCCGCTCGCCGTACATCGACCAGTCGCAGTCGCTCAACCTGTTCATGGCCGACCCGACCATCGGCAAGCTGTCGTCGATGTACCGGTACGCCTGGTCGACCGGGCTGAAGACGACGTACTACCTGCGCTCGCGCCCCGCGACGCGCATCCAGCAGGCGACCGTCGCGACCGCCGCACCCGCCGTCGCGGACGAAGAGGTCATCGCCTGCTCCCTGGAGAACCCCGAGGCTTGCGAGGCATGCCAGTGACAACCGTCCACGAGACCTCGGCTGCCCCGGCTGCCCCGGCCGCGGCCGTTGCTTCCACCGCTCCGGGCGCGCACGCCGCGCCCGGGGCGGACCGGGCGCGGCTGCTCGACGCCGGCATGAGCCTCACCCTGCGGCCGATGCGCTACCCGGACTTCTACGAGAAGTACCGGGCCGCGATCCGCAACACCTGGACCGTCGAGGAGGTCGACCTCCACTCCGACCTCGCCGACCTCGGCAAGCTGGGACCGGCCGAACGCCACCTGGTCCAGCGTCTCGTGGCCTTCTTCGCCACCGGCGACACGATCGTGGCGAACAACCTGGTGCTCAACCTGTACCGGCACATCAACGCCCCCGAGGCGCGGCTCTACCTGTCGCGCCAGCTGTTCGAGGAGGCCGTGCACGTCCAGTTCTACCTGACGCTGCTGGACACCTACCTGCCCGATCCGGACGAGCGGGCCAAGGCGTTCTCGGCCGTCGAGCACATCCCGTCGATCCGGCGGAAGGCGGAGTTCTGCTTCCGCTGGATCGACTCCGCGATGGGCCTCCAGCGGCTGACGAACCGCGACGAGCGCCGGCAGTTCCTGCTCAACCTGATCTGCTTCGCGGCGTGCATCGAAGGCCTGTTCTTCTACGGGGCCTTCGCGTACGTCTACTTCCTGCGCTCGCGCGGGCTGCTCAACGGCCTTGCCTCGGGCACCAACTGGGTCTTCCGCGACGAGTCCGCGCACATGGACTTCGCGTTCCAGGTGGTCGAGACGGTGCGGGCCGAGGAGCCGGACCTGTTCGACGACGAACTCGCGGACGACGTACGCCGCATGCTGGCCGAGGCGGTCGAGGCGGAGACGGCGTTCGCCGAGGACCTGCTGGGCGGGGGAGTCGCGGGCATGACGGTGGCGGACATGCGCACGTACCTCCAGCACGTCGCGGACCGCCGCCTCGCGCAGCTCGGGATGCAGCCCATCTACGGCGCGGAGAACCCGTTCGCGTTCATGGAACTCCAGGACGTGCAGGAGCTGGCGAACTTCTTCGAGCGGCGCGTGTCGGCCTATCAGGTCGCCGTCACCGGGACGGTCTCCTTCGACGAGGACTTCTGACGGAGGCTTTTGACGGGACGTCGGAGGGGGAGCACCGACCGGGACGAGGGCGGGGCGTCAGACGGTCAAGGCGTCCGCGTCGACTCCGAGCCGCGCATGCAGTTCCCGGCGGCCCAGGTCCGTCACCGCGAGCGCGCGCTGGGAGCCGATGCGCGTACACCAGCCCGCCTCGAACGCGTGCGCGCACAGGGCGGCGCCCGAGATCCCGGACAGGTGCGGCCGGCGTTCCGTCCAATCGAGGCACGGCCGGGCCAGCGGCCGTCGGCCGCGCGGCGCACCCGCGAGATCCACGCCGAGGTCCGCGAACCAGCGCAGCCCCTCGTCGGTGAGGGCGAACCCGGTGTCCTGGGCCAGCAACCCGCGTTCGGTCATCGCGTCGGTGACGGCGATACCGAGGCGTCCCGCGAGATGGTCGTAGCACGTACGCGCCCGCGCGAGCGCGGTGCTCGCCGAACGCGCCCGCAACGACGCCGCGGGCGCGGGCGGCGGCCCCGTGAACGCCGCCAGATCCTCGATCAGTTGTGCGGTCGCCGCATCCGTGATCCGCAGGTACCGGTGGCGGCCCTGCCGCTCCTCGGCGAGCAGTCCGCCCGCGACCAGCTGCGACAGGTGCTCGCTGGCCGTCGACGGCGCCACCCCGGCGTGCCGGGCGAGCTCGCCGCCGGTCCAGGCCCGTCCGTCGAGCAGCGCGAGGCACATCGCCGCCCGCGTCCGGTCCGCGAGCAGCGCCGACAGCGCGGCGAGCCGTGATGCGGAATGATCTGTGCGCGTCATGGCCCCAGCATGCCGCAGGCACAGTTCGGCGCCTGCCGAAACGATCCGTACCTAGTCTCGGCGGCATGACGAGCACACAGGCCGCCGCGGTCGGCGACACCCTGGTCACCGGCCACGCCGCGGTGCGCACCGCCCTCGCCGACGCGCGCCTCGTGGTCCCACCCGTCGGACCTGCCACCGCCGCCGACCGCGAGCAGCGCACGACCGCGTGGCTGCGCACCGAGGCCGCGCGCTTCACCGACGGCGAGCCGCACGTCCGCCGCCGTGCGTTTGTGGCCGACCGTCTGGCCGCCATCGCACCCGACAGCCTGCGTGCCGCGGCCTGTGCGGCCACCGCGGCGATACTGGACGGACGGCCCGGACCCGTCGACGTCATGGCCGAACTCGCCCGCCGCGTGCCGCTGCGCGTGGTCGGCGCGGCCCTGGGCGCCGGGGAATCCGACCTCGACGGCCTGGTCGCCGCGGTCCTGCGCATCGCCCCCGCGTACCAGCCGGGCGCGCCGGACCACGTGGTGCGCCGCGCCGACGCAGGCGTCGCCCGCGCGGCCGCGATCCTGGGCACCGGCGACGACGAGCGCACGGCCAACCTGGTCGCCGTCCTCGTCCAGACCTGCGACGCCACGGCGGGCCTCATCGGGAACACCGCCGTTGCGGCGCTGCCCGCCGGCCCTCGGGCGGAGGGTCCGGCGTACCCGGGCGTCCCGGTCGCCGCCCTCGTGCACGAGACCCTGCGGCTCGACCCGCCGGTACGCGGCACCCGGCGCCGCGCCGCGGCCGCCGTGCCGGAACTCGGGCTGCCCGAAGGGGCCTCGGTCTACCTCGACTTCGCGGGTGCGAACCGCGACCCGGACGTCTTCGCCGACCCCGACCCTCACACCTTCGACCCGTCGCGCGGCCGCACCGCGCACCTCACCTTCGGCCACGGCCTGCACCGGTGCCCCGGCCGCGACCACGCCCTGGCCATCGCGTGCGGCGTCCTCGAACCGCTGCTCGCGGGCCGTCGGCGGCGGGCCGACACGCCGGTCACGTACGAGCCGCACCCGGTGCTGCGGATCCCGGCGAGGCTTGTCCTGGATCCCCGCTGACTTGTCGGCCCGCGCAGAACGTCCACCCCGACAGACAGGACCACGCGATGTCGACTCGCGAGAACACCGAAGGCACTGAACGGACCGAACGCGGCGAGCGCTTCGAGGCGTTCCGCGCCTTGCACCACGGCTCCCGGCCGCTCGTGCTGCCCAACGCCTGGGACCACGCCTCGGCCTCGGCCCTGGTCGCGCGGGGGTTCGCCGCCGTCGCCACCACGAGCCTCGGCGTGGCCGCCGCCCTCGGCAGGCTCGACGGACAGGGCGGCATGCGCGACGACACCGTCGCACTCGCGCGCCGACTCACCCGGCTGCCCGCGCTGGTCACCGTCGATGCCGAAGGCGGCTACAGCGACGACCCCGACGACGTGGCCGCGCTCGCCGTCGAACTCGCGGCCGCCGGCGTGGTCGGCATGAACCTGGAGGACGGCCGGTCGGACGGCACGCTCACCGATCTCGGCTTCCACTGCGCGGCCATCGGCGCGGTCAAGCGCGCCGTGCCCGACATGTTCGTCAACGCGCGCACCGACGCGTTCTGGCTCGGGACTGCGGACGGCACCGCGGACGCCACTCCGGACGGCAGGCCGCTCGACGAGGTCCTGCGCCGCGGCGCCGCGTTCGTCGCGGCGGGCGCGGACGGGGTGTTCGTCCCGGGGCTGGACGACGACGCGGCGATCCGCACGGTCGTGGGCGAGGTCGCCGCACCCGTGAACATCCTGTTCAACCCGGCGCGCCACACGTACGGCCGTCTCGCCGACCTGGGCGTCGCCCGCATCAGCTGCGGCTCGCTGCTGTTCCGCACCGCGCTGCACAGTGCGGTGGAACTCGCGTGGTCCATCGCCGAAGACGCGTACGACGCGGGTCAGGCCGCCTCGGGCGTGCCGGACTATGCCGAGACGCAGGCGCTCGCCGACGCCTTCGCGGAGACGTCGTGAGGCCATGACGCCCTGAGGCTGTGACGCCGTGACCCGCCCCGGACGTCACCGGCCGCGCGGTCATTTGCGGTCACTTGCGGTCGAACGTCCGCAATCCGCCGTCCGGGGCCCACAGCCGGATGACCAGGCCGTCCCGGGCCTCGTTCAGCGTCGTCAGGACCACGTCCGTCAGGTCCGCCCGGAACAGGTGCGAAGGCCCTTCCGGCGCCTCGCCGGTCCACGCCCGGTAGACCGCCGCGACGGCCTCGGGGTCCGTGACCTCGACGGCCCGCCCGGAGAGCTTCGCGTCGCCGCGCCAGGAGGCGGTGTCCGCGTCCCCGGTGCCCGCGTGCAACGCGAACCGCGGGTCGCGCAGCAGGTCGAGCGCCTTCAGGGCGCCGGGCATGCTGCCGAACCACAGGTCGCCGTCGACGAACCCCGCCTCGGTACCGCTGATGCGCGGCGACCCGTCCTTCCGGAGAGTCGCGATCGTCTTGTGCGTGTAGGCGTCGAACGCCTTGCGGACCTCGTCCGCGAACTCCGCCTCGTTCCCGACCACATCGGCCCAACGCGCCATGCGCGATCCTCGTCCTTCCGCCACGCCCGGCACCGGCCTGTCACCGCTGATGCGACGGGCCGGACCCTGGGCTCCCACGCTACGCGCGGGCCCCGACAACGGGCGGGAACTGCACACGCGTTTCGCTTGCCGCGCGTACGCGGTTGGTCTACGTTCCCCCGGCCGGGTCCACGATTCCACGCGCACGGGAGGCCTCGATGAGCACCAACAGCGGGCAGGTCGGCAGGCTGCACGGCAAGGTCGCGCTGGTGACCGGCGGCGCGTCGGGTCTCGGCCTCGCGTGCGTCGAGCGGTTCACCGCCGAGGGTGCCACGGTGGTCGGCCTCGACCTGGGCAAGCCCGAGGGGGAGTTCCCGGGCGCGGGCGGCCTGGTGGAGGCGGACGTACGCGACGAGGACGCGGTCGCCGCGGCCGTCGCCGCGATCGAGGCCGAGCACGGGCGCCTGGACGTCCTCGTCAACTCGGCCGGAGTCTCCGGCGGGGGAGTGGTGCACGCCCTGGACGCCGCCGAGTGGGACCGCATCATCGACGTCAACCTCAAGGGCACGTTCCTGGTCGCCAAGCACGCGCTGCGCATGATGATCGCGCAGCAGTCCGGCAGCATCATCAACGTCGCGAGCGTCGAAGGTCTCCAGGGGACCGAGGGCGGCAGCGCCTACAACGCGTCCAAGGGCGGCGTGGTGACCCTGACCCGGAACATGGCCATCGACTACGGCCGCGCGGGCATCCGGGTCAACGCCATCTGCCCGGGGTTCATCGACACGCCGATGTTCCGGGCCGTGATGGGCTCGGGCAACATGACGCAGTACCGTGAGGAGTACCGCGAACTGCACATGCTCGGCCGCTTCGGCCGGCCCGAGGAGATCGCCGCGGCCGCGCTGTTCCTGGCGTCCGACGACGCGTCGTTCGTCACCGGTCAGGCCCTCGCCGTCGACGGAGGGTTCCTCGCCGGGACCCGGACCGGGCTGAGCGACCTCATCGCGGGCGCGCTCGGGATCACGCGCTGAGCTCCGGACCGGCAGAGCCCCGGACCGGGTGAACCACCCGGTCCGGGGCTCGATTGCGGTGCCCCTCACTCCCACGTCACGCGCACGTCACTCCCACGGCCATCCGGCGTCGCGGCCCTTGCTCAGGACGTCCATCAGCGTGAAGAGCTTGTCGCTGAAACCGCCGATCTCGTACCGGTTGCGCGTGCCGCTCGCGATCACCGTGGGCGCGTAACCGGTCGTGTTGACCCCGAACATCGGTACGTTCGCCGGGATCGCGTCGGACACCGAAACGCCGCCCGCACCGGAGCCCGCGTACCGGAACGCCTGCATGTCCGAGACCAGCACGACGCGGTCGTGCCCCTTGTACGTCGCCTTCAGCGCCGCGACCGTCTCCGTGCCGTGGCCCACCTCGCCGTTCCGCTTGCAGAACGCCTCGATGTCGCGCAGCGCCGAACCACCTCGCGTCACTTGGTGCGTGAAGTGCCCGTTCGCGAACCCGACCAGGTCCACCTGTGCACCGCGGTGCGCCAGCGAGACACCGAACAGCGCACCGATGTCGGCGTGCGAGACCTTCGACTTGGCCGAGACGTACGACGACATGCTGCCCGACGTGTCGACCAGCACGAGCGTACGGCCCGGCAGCGCGGGCACGTTCGCCGTCGACGCGGCCAGAGCCCGGTCCAGCGCGTGGCCCCACCGCAGCGACGGCGCCGCGCGGTACGCCGACAGGAACCGGTACGGGAACAGCCGCGAAGCCGCGATCGTCGCCGGGTCCGCGATGCGCCGCGCGATGTCCTGGGCCACCTCGTCCGACAGCCCCGCCTCGTCGAAGTTGCGCAGGTTGCGGATCAGCGCCATCACGCCCATCGACGGCACGATGGCCTCCCACAGGCGCGCCTTGTCGAGCCGCGAACCGGCGAGCGAGAGCACGTCCTCCCAGGTCATCCCGGCCGCCCGCAGGCGGTCGGCATCCAGCAGGACCGACGGGTCCTCGGCCGCCTCGGCACGCAGCGCCCGGTTCGCCGCGACCACGCGCAGCCGCTCCGGCACGACCTCGTCGCGCCCGTGGCGCCGGTCGATCGCGTGCTTGAACAGCTCGCCCTGCCACGGCTTGTCGGCGGCCGGCGACGCGTGCGTCAGCTCCAGCACGTCCGCGAAGCGGAAGCCCTTGCCCGCGGTGTCATACTTCAGCAGGGCGCGCTCGGTGAACAGCCGGGCGGCCGCGTCCGCGACACCGCGCTTGACCGGCTTCGGCAGTGCCCGCCCGTGCGTCGCGGTCCAGTAGGCCAGCATCTCGCCGGGCTCGTCCGGGCGCCGCAGCGCCGCGTCGACGATCCCCCGGTTCTCGCCGTGCAGCCCGAGCGTCAGGCGCGCGAACACCGCCTCGGCGGCCGCGACCAGCGAGGCCGAGCGCATGCCGGCGGCGTCCCGCAGCCAGCCGACGAAGCCGCGCATCCACGCGGGGTCCTCGGCGGCCACATCGTGCACAAGGTCGCGGAACCGGCGGTCGCGGGCGTCGGCGGACTCGTAGAACGCGGCCTCGCCGACCATGTTGGTGAGCGCGAACAGCAGGAGCTCGCCACGCGGTTCGCGCAGATACGCGGCGCCGCCCTCGAACGTCTTGGCGGCCGGCGTGCGCGTGGTGGTGCGGACCGGACCGACCGCGGTGGCGCGCTGCGTACGGCTGTTGAACTTGGACATGCCGAAATCCCCCCGTGGGACTGTGGATTGGGGGGAGGAGGCGTGAGGAGGTGCCCGAGATCGAAGCGGCTTCGGCACACGTGCTCTACCAATTGAGCTACCGCCGAGCTTGCGCCGGCGACCGGGACTCGAACCCGGAACCTCGCGATTATCAGTCGAAGTAACCGATGCCTGCGCACCGGGCACCCCACGCCTGTCCTCCCGAGATCAAAAGCGGTACCGGAGTTTTCGTGGAAGGAAGTATCCGGAACCTTCGCACCGGGAGGTGCGTTGTTCACGTGCCTCACACTAGGCGGAATACCTTGCCCGTCACCAGGTATTTTCCGGGTCGTGGGACTAGCGTGGTGGGCGGGAGGAGGTCTCGGCATGGCGACTGCGACCACGAACGGCCCCAAGACCCGCGTCGCGCTCGACGGGGTTCCGGAGACGCTGCTGTGGACCCTGTACCACCGGGCGATGGAGGCGAGGCGCCCCGACGCGGTGCTCGACGACCCGATGGGGGTCGAGCTGCTCGACGGCATCGACTACCCGTTCGAACGGCGGTTCGGCAAGGCCGACATGGGCAGCGCGCAGGGGCTGGCGCTCCGGGCGCGCACCTTCGACGAGCAGATCCTGGAGTTCCTCGACCGGCACCCGGACGGCACGGTGGTCGCCCTCGGCGAAGGGCTGGAGACGCAGTTCTGGCGCGTCGACAACGGCCGCCTGACCTGGCTGTCGGTCGACCTCCCGGAGATAGTCGAGCTGCGGGGCCGCCTGCTCCCGCACGAGACGCGCGTGCATCCGATCGCCGGCTCGGCGCTCGACGAGGCGTGGATGGACCGGGTGGACCCGTCGCGCGGCGTGATCATCACCGCGCAGGGCCTGTTGATGTACCTGCAACCGTCCGACGTACGCGCGCTGATCGCCCGCTGCGCCGAGCGGTTCCCGAACGGCTCGCTGGTCCTGGACGCCGTGCCGCGCTGGTTCAGCGCCCAGACGGTCAAGGGCCGCGTGAAGACGCGCGAGGGCTACGTCGCGCCGCCGATGCCCTGGGGCATGGACGCGTCCGAGCGCTGGAAGCTGCACGGCGCGCACCCCAACATCGTCGAGATCACCGACCTCGCCCTGGTCCGCGGGCGCGGCTTCTTCTACACGCGGGTCGCGCCGCACGCGCACTTGATCCCGGTGGTGCGCAACCGGCGTCCGTCGATCACCGTGGTCAAGTTCGGGCCGGGGCCGGGGGCCGGGCAGAACACCCCGAACAACCCGGATCGGTCCGGGGACGCGGAGACGCGGTAGAGCGCGGGGCGGTGGCCTGAGCGGGGCCCGCTCGGGCGGGCCCCGCTCAGGCCACCGCCCCGGTCAGCCCGGCTCGGCCCGGATCAGGCGAGGTCAGGCCAGGCCGACCGGGCCCGGGCCGTCCGTGGGGCTGTCGCCGGTCGACGGCCCGTGCTCGCGCTCGTGGGCGTCGAGGGCGGTGAGCAGCCGGGACACCTCGTCGTGTGACGCACCCTGACGCTGCTCGGCGTAGTAGGCGGCGCCGAGCTGCTTGTAGAGGTCGCCCTGCGCGCGATTGGCCTGGAATTCGTCGGCCTTCTGCTTGCCGGTGGCCACCGTTTCCTTGGCCTTTTCCTTCGCCTTGTCCAGGAAACCAGACATGACGCCGCCTTTCCTCGTACCAGTGCCGTCAAGCCTCAACGCACAACTGGTACCCGCTGATCACGGAAGGCAACGTTCCGGTTATATGAATTTCCGGCCGCCGGTCAGTCCTCCGCGGACTCCTCGCGCAGGGCCTCGACGACGGCGTCCATGACCGCCTTCCAGTGCTCGCGCTGCCGCTCGCGCTCGCGGCCGTCCGCCAGCCACTCCTGGTGGAAGCGCAGCATCGTCTTCTCCCCGGAGGCGCGGATCGCCACCTGCACGGTCGTGTCGTGGTCCCAGTCGGCCGGCCGCCAGGTGAGCCGTACCCGGTCCATCTCGCGCCGGCTGCGCAGTTCGCCTCGGGTGCCGTCGTCGGTGCGGTACGGCGTCCCCTTGTCGTGCCCCAGTTCGGCGCCGGGGCCCAGCCACACCGCCAGGCCGTCGTCGTCGGTCAGGAACTCCCAGACCACGGAAGCCGGGTAGGGCAGGGTCTTGGAGACGCCGATCTGGTAGCCGACGTCCTGGGTCTTTCCGATCTCGCGGGTCATGCCGCCACTCCTCGCATTGCCGTCCGTGCGCATTGCCGTGGACCTCTCGTGCCGATCATGACGGCCTTACCTGACATCCTCTGTCAGGATCCAAGGCAGACTGGGGGCATGCGTGCGAGTCGACTCCTGTCCGTCCTCCTGACCCTCCAGACGCGCGGCCACGTCACCGCGCAGGAGCTGGCCGACGAGCTCGAAGTGTCGGTGCGCACGGTCTACCGGGACGTCGAGTCGTTGAGCGCCGCCGGCATCCCGGTGTACGCCGAACGCGGACCGGCGGGTGGGTACCGCCTGCTCGACGGCTTCCGTACGAAGATGAACGGGCTGACCGCCGACGAGGCCGATTCCCTGATGCTGGCCGGCCTGCCCGGTCCCGCGGCGGAGCTGGGGCTCGGCGCGGTGGTGGCGTCCGCGCAGCTGAAGCTGATGGCAGGCCTCGCGCCGGAACTGCGGGAGCGGGCGACGCGCACGGGGGAGCGGTTCCACCTGGACACGCTGGGCTGGTACGCGGAGGCCGAGAAGTCGCCCTATCTGGCCGCGGCCGCGAACGCGGTGTGGCACGGGCGGCGCATCCGGATCACGTACCGCCGCTGGGGCGGGGCGGTGGCACCGCGTGTGCTCGACCCGTACGGCCTCGTGCTCAAGGGCGGCGTCTGGTACCTGGTGGCACGGCCGTCCGGGGACGAGGAGGGCGGCCGGCCGCGCACGGATCGGACGTACCGGGTCGGCAGGATCCTCGAACTGACGGCTCTCGACGAGGAGTTCGAGCGCGACCCGGAGTTCTCGCTGGCGGACTACTGGACCGCGTGGTCGGAGGACTTCGAGCGCAATCTCTACCAGGTCCCGGCGGTCGTACGCCTGTCGCCGCGCGCCCGGGCGGCCGTCGCGGGCCTGTTCGGGCCGCAGCGCGAGCGCGTCGTGGCCGAGACGGAGGGCGCGCCGGACGCGGAGGGCTGGGTCAAGGCGGTGCTGCCATTGGAGACGATGCGCTTCGGTGCGCTGGAACTGCTGCGCTTCGGGCCGGAGATCGAGGTGTTGGGGCCGCCGGAGCTGCGCGCGGACATCGAGGCGGCCGCGCGTGCGGTCGTGGCGGTGTACGTGCCGGGCGCGCCGGAGTCGTCAGGCGGGTGACGCCTCGGTGGCCTCCGCGGCCTCGGTGGCGTCCGCGGCCTCGGCGGCGGCCAGCAGGACCGCGTCGAGCAGCCCGGGGAAGCGGCTGTCCATCTCCTGGCGCCGCAGCTTGATCAGCAGCTCGCGGCCGGCCGGCTCCTGCCGGATGACGCCGGCCTCGCGCAGCACGCGCCAGTGGTGGGTGAGCGTCGACTTGGCGACGCCCGTCATGAGGGAACCGCAGGGGTGGCCGTGCTCGCAGTCATGGGCGAGCTTGCGTACGACCTCCAGCCGGGTCGGGTTCCCCAGCGCGGTCAGCACGTTCTCCACCTGGAACTGCTCGGGGGCGGGGTGGAACAGCGTCATGCGCCCACGATAGCGCGACTACGACCGTTCGTGAACGTACGAACAATTCCGCGCAACCGGGTTGACGGCTGTCGCGAGACTGTACGAAGATCCTCGTACAGTCGTTCTGTACGGAAGTTCACGTACAGTCCCACAGTCTCGCAGCCCGCCCCCGCAAGTCCCGCCCCGCAAGTCCGCCCCGCAAGTCCCACCCAGCAAGGGGTCTCTCCGCCATGCCCACAACCGCCCCCGCCGCCCGCCCGCGGCACCTCGGGTGGGTGCTCGCCGTCCTGGCGTTCGCCCAGCTGATCATCGCCGTCGACTACAACATCGTCTTTGTCGCCCTGCCCGAGATCGGCACCGAGCTCGGCTTCTCCGAACAGTCCCTGCAATGGGTGATCAGCGGCTACGCGGTCGCCTTCGGCGGCTTCCTGCTGCTCGGCGGCCGGACCGCGGACCTCTTCGGCCGCCGGTCGGTCCTGATCGTCGCTCTTGGCCTCTACGCGGGCGCCTCGGTCCTCGGCGGGCTCGCGGTCAACCCCGGCATGATGGTCGCCGCCCGCGCGATCCAAGGGATAGGGGGCGCACTCCTGTTCCCCGCCACCCTGTCGCTCGTCAACACGCTGTTCGCGGAAGGACCGGAGCGCAACCGCGCCCTCGCCGTCTGGGGTGGTGCCGGCGCGAGCGGGCTCTCGCTCGGCGCGCTCTTCGGCGGAGTGCTGACCAGCTGGTTCGGCTGGGCGTCGGTCTTCTTCGTCAACGTGCCGCTGGCCGCCCTGGTGATCGCCGGAGCATTCGTCTTCATCCCGCGCGACAGCAAGTCCGGCCCGCGACGCAGCTTCGACCTGCCCGGCGCGCTCACCGCAACCGCGGGCATCACCCTTCTGGTGTACGTCCTCGTCGAGGCCCCGGCAGCCGGCTGGACGTCGTCCACCATCCTGGTCTCGGCCGCCCTCGCCATCCTGCTGCTGGCCGGCTTCGCCTTCATCGAGTCCCGCACCGCCGACCCGCTGATGCCGCTGCGCCTGTTCCGCAACCGGAGCCTCGCCGCCGCGACCGTCATCACCTTCGTGTTCATGGGCACCTTCGGGGCGATCCCGTACTTCCTGACCATCCTGTGGCAGGAGGTCCAGGGCCTCAGCGCGCTCCAGACCGGCTTCGCCTTCCTGGTCCCGGCCGTGGCGATCTTCGCGGGCACCCAGATCGGCGAGCGCATGACCACCCGCGCGGGCCTGCGTCCGGCGCTGCTCGCCGGATTCGTGCTCGGCGCGATCGGCACCGCGGTGCTGGCGATGGGCGTCAGCGAGGACGGCTCGTACGGCGTCCTCGTCCCCGGCCTCGTCGTGATGGGCGTCGGCCAGGGCATCGCGTGGACCGCGATGTGGATCGCGGCCGCCTCGGGCGTCGACGCGAGCGAGCAGGGCGTCGCGTCCGGCATGGCCTCGACCGCCTCCCAGGTCGGTGCCGCCGTCGGCCTCGCGATCTTCGTGGCGATCGCCAACGCCGACACGGACGGCCTGACCGGTACCCAGCTGGAGCACGCGATTGCCGACGGCCAGCAGAGCACGCTCTACCTGGTGGCCGCGGCACTGCTGCTCGGCGCGGTGGCGGCGCTCACCTTCAAGCGCACCCCCAAGGCCGGAGCGCGGCCGGTCGCCGAGTTCGCCGCCGACAGCGCCGCGGACCGCGCGGCCGAGGACGGCGAGGAGCGTGTGGAGGTCGGCGCACGCGGCTGACCCCGATTGCCGTACGGTCGGACCGGACCGGGCACTGGACCAGACCAGTGGCCCGCTCCGGTCCGACCGCACGAGGATCAGGAGTACGACCCGCCATGGCCCAGCCGCTCGTCTGCATCGGCAGCTACACCCCCGCGACCGGCGGACGCGGGTCCGGCATCACGGTATGCGCGCAGGACCCGGCGACCGGCGGACTGACCGCGCTGGGCGGGCCGACCGCGACCCCGTCCCCGTCCTTCCTGGCCGCGCACCCCGACGGACGGACGCTCTACGCGGTCAACGAGCTCGAACCGCACGGCACCCTCAGCTCGTTCGCCGTCGGCACGGACGGCAGCCTCGCACCGCTCGGCAGCGTCCCCAGCGGCGGCAGCGCCCCCTGCCACGTCGCCGTCGCCCCCGGCGGCGCGTACGTGCTCACCGCGAACTACGGCGACGGCCGCGTCTCCGTCCACCCCCTCGACCCGCACGGCGCCGCCGGTCCGCACACCACCGTCCTCGACCTGCACGGCGACGGCCCGGACCGCGACCGCCAGACCGGACCGCACGCCCATCAGGTCGCCTTCGACGGGGACACCGTCCTCGTCTGCGACCTCGGCTCCGACCGCGTCTGGCGCCACCGCCTCCGCCCCGACGGAACTCTCGTCGCGGAAGCGCCCGTTCCCACCCCGCCGGGCTTCGGCCCGCGCCACCTCGTGCGCACCGCCTCGGGCGGCGCCTGGGTCGTCGGCGAACTCATCGCGGCGGTCCACACCTTGCCCGACGGCCCGACGACCGACCTGGCCGCGGCAGGCCCGACGCGCAACCACCCCTCGGCGATCGTCGCCTCCCCGGACGGCCGTCACCTCTACGTCGCCAACCGCGGCCCGGACACGATCACCGTCCTCGCCTTGGACAGCGGTACGCCCCGCGTCGTCGCCGAGACCGACTCCGGCGTCACCTGGCCGCGCGACGCCGCGCTGATCGGCGACCACCTCTACATCGCCGGCGAACGCTCCGACACCGTCACCGCCCTGCGCCGCGACCCGGCCACCGGCCTCCTCGCACCCCCGGTCGAAGCGCTCACCACCGGGACCCCCACCTGCATCGTCGCGGTGCCTCGGGCCTGAGAGTCAGGAGGCGGCGTTCGGGCGCAGGATTCTGCCCTTGGACAGCGAGACCCGCGGCTCCGGCAGGCGTTCGCCGGCTTCGAGGCGGGTGGGTATGTGCACGCCGGCGGTATTGACCCTGGCGTTGTTCACCTGGCGGTTCGCCTCCCGGGAGGCGGCCGAGAACTTCTTGTCCATGGGGCTCATTCCCGCGGCCGCGATGTGGGTGACGGGAGACGGGCCTTCGGCCGTCGTCCGCTCGGCGGGACCGTTGAGCTCGCTCTGTCCGGCCGGGAGGCGGCCCGGCCTGGGAGCCCCGTCCGCCGTGCGCTCGCCGGTTCCCTGGTTCGCGACGGTGGGCACCGGGCGTTCGCCCGACAGCGCCGCGGCACGCTGGCGCTGGAGGTACACGTGCTCGACCTGCTCGATCCGGGCGTCCAGGCGCGCCCGTTGCGCCTCAGGGCTGTTGACCCGCTGCGCCAGCCCGGGGTCCGTCTCGATCATCTGCACCGGGACCTCCTCTGATGTCGCGGCGAAGAACTCGGCGGTCGTCTCGACGATTCGCTGCCCGAGGAGTGCCTCCGCGGCCGACTCCATGGCCCACCCGTGGGCACGCGTTGCTTCTGACGAGTCCGCCACCAGGCGTGCGGCCTCGACGTACATGTGCACGACGTCCTGAAGGACGGCGGCACCCATGGGGCTCGACGACCTGGCAACCGCTTCGATGGAACTGTCCAGGACGGACGTCGCCAGGGCATGGGGAAGCTCGTCGCGCACTTGGCTGATGAGCCCGTCCACCCCTTGCGCCAGCTGCCGGTCGAGCGGGCTGCTCGGCGCGGCGTACGGGTCGGGCATGAACCGCATGAAGTTGGTGTCGGGCCTGGGTCCGACGGCGCCCGCCTGGGCGGCGTTCACGTGCCGCGTGAACTCGCGCTGGATCGACGCGAGCACGTCGTGGGCGGCCAGCGCCGCGCCGCCATAGAGTCTCGACTTGTCCCGGCCGCCGCTCATGCGGTGCGATACCGCGGCCGCCGCGAGGTGCGAGATCTCACGCGCGAGGGCCTGAGCCATCCTGTCGGCCAGTGACTGCGGTTCGTTCTGTCCTGGCACGGCATCCTCAGGGATCACGGAGGGGGTGAAAGGGACAGCGAAAACTACCAAGCTGACCCCGGCCGCGGAAGGCGCACATCCACCGAGCGCGGACGCCGCGTGAGCCGGCGTTGTCGTTGCGTGACGGTCCGGCGGAAGCAGGGCATTTCGTCATGCGTCGTGGTTCACGCGGTCTCCCGGTCCGGCGTGGTGCGGGAGTTGCGGGAGGCGCGGACGAACCAGATGACCACACCCACTGCCAGGACGGCCGCGCCCCAGGCGGCCGAGCGCCAGGGGAGGGTGGCGGCCAGGACGACACAGCCGGCGAGGCCCAGGACGGGGATCGCGCGCGGCGGGGGGTTCTCGTGCGAACGCAGCCTCAGCGCCGCGGCGTTGGCGACGGCGTAGTAGGCCAGTACGCCGAAGGACGAGAAGCCGATCGCGCCGCGCAGGTCGACCAGGCCGACCAGCAGCACCACCGCCGCACCGACCGCGACGACGGCGTGGCGCGGGACCTGGTGGTTCGGATCGACGGTGGCGAGCGTACGCGGCAGGTGGCTGTCGCGGGCCATCGCCAGCGCGGTGCGCGAGACGCCGAGCAGCAGGCCGAGCAGCGCGCCCAGCGCCGCGACCGCCGCGCCGACGCGTACCGCCGACGTTCCGCCGGCCAGGTCGGTCGCGGCGACCGCGGTGTCCAACGGCGCGGTCACGGAGCCGAGTTGGGCGGCGCCGACGGCGAGGAGCACGGCAAGCGCCACCGCCGCGTAGATGACGAGGGTGATGCCGAGGGCGATCGGGATCGCGCGCGGAATCGTCCGGGTGGGGTCGCGGACCTCCTCGCCGAGGGTCGCGATCCGCGCGTACCCGGCGAACGCGAAGAACAGCAGCCCGGCGGACTGGAGGATGCCGTAGGCGCTTGCGTCCGGGAACGGTTCGAGGCGTGCGGCGTCGGCCGACGTCAGGCACGCCGCGACGACGAAGGCGAGAACTGTCAGCGTCGTGGCGACGATTGCGCGTGTCAGCCACGCGGCCTTCTGCACCCCGTGCAGGTTCAGCAGCGTCAGCAGCGCGACCGCGCCGACGCCCGTCGCCCGCGTGTACTCCGGCCAGATGTACGCCCCGGCGGTCATCGCCATCGCCGCACACGACGCCGTCTTGCCGACCACGAACGCCCAACCCGCGATGTACCCCCAGAAGGGCCCGAGGCGTTCGCGGCCGTAGACGTACGTGCCGCCCGACTCCGGATGCCGCGCCGCGAGTCGCGCCGACGAGGTGGCGTTGCAGTACGCCACCGCCGCCGCGATGGCGAGGCCGACGAGCAGACCCGACCCCGCGGCTCGCGCGGCGGGGCCGACGGCGGCGAAGACACCCGCGCCGATCATCGATCCGAGCCCGACCATCACGGCGTCGCCGGTGCCCAGACGGCGCGCGAGTGCGGTGGGCTGCGCCGACGGCGCGGAAGCGGGAAGAGGCACATCGGGGGAGGTCACCCGATGTGCATACCAGGTAAGGGTCTCCGACGGATGAATGAGGACTGAACGCCACACGGGAGGCTGGTCCGAGGACGCGAAGCGGCGTCCGCTCCCGGGTCCGGCTCCGGCACGAATCGAGGCCGGTGCGCGGACGTCGACCGGGCGGGCGCACGGTACGCGCACATTGCGCGCACGGCGGTCAGGCAGTGGTCAGGGAACGGTCAGCGCACGGGCCGACTGTGGGCGCGTACCGATCGATCGGACGGCTCCGACCGTCCGCCGCAACCCGGGAGAGCCGGCATGAGCCTGCCCGCGTCGTCCGCATCGTCCTCGTCGTCGCCCCCGCCCTCGCCGTCGCCGTCGCACCGGGCGTCGTCGGATCCGTCCGACCCGTCCCGCGCGCCCGCCTCCGGGCTCGCGGGATTCCACCTGGTGGCGTCCGAACCCGCGGGCCCGGTCGCGCGCATGACCCTGCGCCGCGCGAACGACACCGTCGAACTCGGCCTGGCGCGCGGTGCGGGCAGGCGCAGGGAGGTGCTGGAGGCGGCGTTCGACGCCGGCAGCGCGACCGTCGTGGCGCGGATCGACCGCGAGGCGACGGAAGGCGGCCGATCGGCAGCGGCAGCACGGGAGTTGACCGTGCGCCTGCGGCACAACCACGTGGCGGGCGACATCGGCGTCCTCGTCCTCGAGTGGGCGCCCGACGGCGATGCGCGGTCCGGAGGCACCGCCACGGACGTCGTACGGCGCGCGCCCGACGGATTCTGGCGCTACGCCGTCCCCATCCCGTTCGCGGCGCCCGGGTAGGCGCTCATCCCGCGGAGTCGGCCGCCACCACGACCACATCGGCCCGCGTGATCGTCGGCTCGGCCTCCAACGCCGCCGTCAACCGGGCCACTTCGACGAGGAGCCGGTCGGCGGGGCCGGCCGCCATGTCAGGCACCGGGACCACACGTACCGACACGAACAACTGCCGCGGTCCGACGAACACGGCCGTCACCTCGGGGACTTCGGCGACCCACGGGCGCGAGGCGATGCGTTCGCGCAGGCGGTCGACGACCTTGTCGGGGGCGGACTCGTCGATCAGCAGCGCCTTGTTGCGGCGGGCGAGCTGCCAGGCGACCAGCACCAGCAGCAGGCCGATCATGATGCTGGACGCCGCGTCCCACATCGCCGACCCGGTCCACGCGTGCAGGCCCAGCGCCGCGAGGGCCAGCGCGAGGCCGACGAGCGCGGCGGAGTCCTCCAGGAACACCGTCGCGGCCGTGGGGTCCGAACCCCGGCGCAGTTGCGCGGTGAGCGTACGGTCGCTCGCCGCCGCCTCGGCCTTGAGCTGCTTGTGCGCCTGGCGCCACGAGACGCTCTCCAGGACCGCGGAGACCAGCAGCACCGCGACGCCCACCCAGACCGACTCCAGCGGCTCGGGGTCGAGCAGCGACCGGATGCCCTCCTGGATCGCCAGCACACCGCCGACGACGAAGATCCCCATCGCGGCCAGGAACGCCCAGAACCAGCGCTCCTGGCCGTACCCGAAGGGGTGGCGGCGGTCGGCGGGCCGGTTGCTGCGCCGAAGGCCGATGAACAGCAGCACCTCGTTGCCGGTGTCGGCGAACGAGTGCGCGGTCTCGGCCCACATCGACGCCGACCCCGTGATCACGGCGGCCACCGCCTTCGCGATCGCGATGGCCAGGTTGGCCGCGACCGCGACGACGACCGTACGGAGGCTCTCCCCACCGCTGCCGTTGCCGCCGCTGCCGTCCGGGCCGGCGCCGCCTGCCGTGTCGGTCGCCTGCGGTTCGCCGGGAACCGGTGCCTCGGGGCTCATGCGGTGCTCCTGAGGGAGGGTCAGCTGGTCCACGTCGACCCGGCGAAACCGTGAATCCCCCAGCGCCCCCGGTGCGTCCGCCCCAAGGAAACCGACGAAACCGGATGAACCGGGTGTCAGACGTGAAAGCTACCCGTTGCCCCGGGCAAAACCCGGCAGGCCGAGCCCCGCGACCCCGCCCGGTTCCAGGCGCAGCCTGCCTACCCGGCGTTCTCCGCCTCGGTGCGCACCGCCTCGACGGTGATCCAGTCCGGCGGCATCTGCGGCGGCGTCTTCCAGAAGATGTCGAGCTTGCAGATGAGCCCGTCGTCGTTCAGTTCCAGGTAGTTCGCGAACCGCATGGGGATCAGCTCGTCGTCCGCAGTCGGGCGGATCGTCTCGACGGCCTCGTTGAAGGCGTACCGGCCGTCGGCACTCAGGAAGGTGAACCGCGAGTGCAGCTCGTGGTGGGCCATCTTCCCGATGACCCCCGACACGAACGCCAGGTAGTTCTCCTTGCCGCGACACGTGTCTTCCTCGTTGTCGCGCATGCCTATGCGGACGAAGTCGTCCGCCAGGGTCGACGCCACCAGGTCCCAGTCGTGCGTGTCGACGCCCTTCCAGAAGTTCGCGACCGTCTCTTCACGCTGCTCGCGGCTGCTCACGGGCACCCGTCCCTTCGTGCTCGGCTACCTGCCGGACCGTACCCGCGCCCGTCGCCAAGATCCAGACACGATCAAGCATTTCCGCGGAATCAGCAGGTGGGACGGGGTATGCGGCACCGCGGGCTAGCGCGGATAGCCCGCACTCACCGAACCGTCCCCCGTGCTCAGTTCGATGACGCGCGGCGAGTCCGGGTCCTGCTTGATCTGGATGCTCTGGCTGCCGTCGCCGACCTTGACGGACGTGCGGTACGCGTCCTCGGTGCGCGGCAGCGTGAGCCGCAGGCTCCCGTCGCCCGTCGACGCCTTCACGCGCATCGGCGGCTCGGTGAGGGTCATTCCCACGCCGCCGTCGCCGGACGACACGGTCAGCTGCGTCGCCGCGGTGCCGGACACCGACACCGAGCCGTCCGACGTGGACAGCTTGAGCGTTCCGGCGCGGACGTCGCGCACCGACATCGAGCCGTCCTCGCTGCGCAGGTCGATGTCGGCGGTCAGGCCGCGGACGGAGATCGAGCCGTCGCCGCTGCGTACCGTCACGGTCTTCACGGACGGCGGAACGGCGACCGTGTAGTCGCCGTCGCAGTCGACCGTGAAGAAGGACGGGCAGTCGGTCGTCAGGCGCAGGGTGCCCTCGCTCAGCGACCACTCGGGGTCGGCGCCGCGGATGCTCTCGGTCGTGGTCCGGTCCACCTTCACCTGGCCGGGATCGCCGGGCACCAGGTGCACGGCGCCGTCGTCGCTCTCGATCGTCAGCGTCTCGCCGGGCAGGTCGAACCGTGTGGAGGCGGCCACGTCGTGGCTCGACAGCACGACCAGGCCGGTGAACCCCGCGGAGCCGATCAGACCGGCGACCAGCAGTCCCGAGATCGAGAACAGCGCGATGCGTGCCGGCCTGGCCATGGTGTGCTCCCGAGGATCGTGCCCCGCCGTGTCGTACGACGGGACTGATCACCCTATGAGCGCGGCACCGAGAGCGCTCGGGTCGGGGCCGGTCCCGGGCCGCGCCGCGGCGCCGCCCGCGCGTCAGGCGTGCGTGCCGCCGTCGATGCGGATCTCGGTGCCGGTGATGAACGCCCCGTCGTCCGACGCCAGCATCGCGATGACCCCGGCGACCGTCTCCGGGCCGGCCATCGGGGCGCCGCTCGCGGACTCCACGTCGGTGTCGAGGATCGGGCTCAGCTTCGCGAACAGCGACCAGTCCGTGTCCTCGGGGAGGTAGCCGCCGGTCGCGTCGGTGATGCCCGACTTGATGCTGCCGGGCGCGACGTTCACGGCACGCAGCCCCTGCTTGCCGTACTCGAGAGCGAGGGCGTGGGTGAACGACTGCACGCCGCCCTTGCTGGCCGCGTACGCCGCCATGTAGGGGTGCGCGAACGCGGCGGAGGTCGAGCTGAAGTTCACGACCACGCCGCGGCGCGTCGCCAGCAGCGCGGGCAGCGCCTCGCGCGTGACGAGGAACGTGCCGGTCAGGTTCACGCCGATGATGCGGTTCCACAGGTCGAGCGACGTCTCGTGGGTGTGCGCGGCGCGCAGGATCCCGGCCGCGTTCACCAGGACGTCGAGGCCGCCGAGGTCCCCGACGGTCTTGGCGACGCCCGCGGCGACGTCGGCCTCGTCCGCGATGTCCAGGACCAGCGTGTGCAGGCGGGAGGTGTCGAGTCCGGCCTCGGCGGCGCGGGTCGTGGTGGCCTTGAGCCCGTCCTCTGCGACGTCGGCGGCGACGACGGTGCCGCCCTCGGCGAGCAGGCGCAGCGCGGTGGCCTGGCCGATGCCCGAGCCCGCGCCGGTGACGAGGATGCGGCGGTTGTCGAAGCGGTTCATGGTGAGCCTTCTTTCCGGTGCTTGCCGTCGGTCCATATTATTGGCACGTACTGCCAAACATACATTTCGTGCCAATAATTCCGGAGGCGGACGCTAGGCTGTGCGCATGAACACGAGTACGCGCCGGGGCCCGGGCCGACCGTCGCTGACCGAGCGGCGCAAGGAGGACACGCGCACCGAGGTGTCCCGCGTCGCCGCCCGGCTGTTCACCGAGCGCGGCTACGACGCGACGACGGTCGAGGACATCGCCGCCGCCTCGGGCATGGCGCTGCGCACCTTCTACCGCTACTTCCGGGCGAAGGAGGAGACGATCGCCCCGCTGCTCGCGGCAGGCACCCGGGACTGGGTGAACCGCCTCGCCGACGCGGACGCGTCCCTGGGCCTGGTCGACGCGCTCCTCACCTCGTACCGCGGCTCGGTGCGCCACGCGCGCACCGCCGACGGCATCGACGAGGACCAACTCCGCGCCCTCCTGCGTATGGTCGGCGGCCACTCCGCGCTGCGCGCCGTCTGGCTGAACGTCTACCGCGACACCGAGGACAGCCTCCGCCCCGCGATCGCCGCACGCGTCGGCGCGTCCCCCGAAGACCTCGACGTGCAGTTGGCCGCCGGCACCGTCAACACCGCCGTGCGCATCGCCATGGAGCGCTGGGCCGCCGGCGAGTCGTCGGTACGCTCCGCCGACGAGGCGGTGGGCCGCGCCCTCCGCGCGGTCGCCACCGGCGGACTCCTCGCCTCCTGACCCTCGCCCCCTGATCCTTGCCCTCGGACCGCACATCACCCGGCGTTCGGCGGGCCGGCGTCCCTGTCGGGAGCGAACACCGCCCAAGTGTCTGGATGTTCAGGCGTTCGGGTGAACATTCACCCGACACGGTGCGGCCATTCGGATGCGGGCCGTTCGGGCAACCAGTCTGTGCCCATGGCCTTCAAGAGCAACTCCAAGAGTGACAGGACACAGGAATCGCCCGGCGGGGACAGCGGCCAAATGGCCCCCTCCCGCCGCACCTTCCTCACCGCCGCGAGCACAACCGCCGTACTGCCCGCGGCAGGCGTGCTGTTAGCCCCCGGAACCGCGGTCGGCGTCCCACGGCAGCGCGACGTCGACCCGGCCCGCTGGAACACCTGCGTGGCGGTGGCCCGCCAACTCCTGCTGGTGGGCGAGCGCGACGAGGACCTCAAGCTCAAGTACCTCAAGATCCTGATCGAGGACGGGCTGCCCAAGACCACCGCGCCCAAGCACGTCATGATCATCGGCGCGGGCATCGCCGGGCTGGTCGCCGGCACGCTGCTCAAGCGCGCCGGGCACCGCGTCACCATCCTCGAGGCGAACGCGAACCGCATCGGCGGCCGCATCAAGACCTTCCGCTCCGCGCCCGGCGGCCAGGACTCCGCCCGCCCGTTCGCCGACCCCAAGGCCACCGCCGAGGCCGGGGCGATGCGGCTGCCCAGCTTCCACCCGATGACCCTCGCCCTGATCGACAAACTCGGCCTCAAGCGCCGCCCGTTCCACCTTGTCGACATCGTCCCCGGCACCGGCAACCCGGCAGGTGTGCCGCCTGCGGTCGAGTACAAGGCGTTCAGCGGCGAGACGTGGCGCTTCGGGCCCGCCCAAAGCGACTTCAGGGCCCCCGACAAGCTGAACAACACCTGGATCCGCGCCAACGGCGTGCAGCGGCGCAAGCACGAGTACGCCAAGTCCCCCGACGCCATGCACGGCGGCTTCGGGCTGCCGGCGGGCGGCGGCACGATGGGGCAGCGCTGGGCCAATGCGCTGGCCCCGGCGTACGCGAAGATCACCACCACCCGGCCCGACGGCACCCGCGAACCGCTGCCCCTCCCGCAGCGCATCGAGGGCTGGGCGCAACTCATCTACGACTACGACGAGTTCTCGCTGCGCCGGTTCATGTCCGAGGTGGCGGGGTTCGACACCGCGACCATCGAGGCACTCGGCACGCTGGAGAACCTGACTTCGCGACTGCCCCTGTCGTTCCTGCACAGCTTCCTCGGCCACACCGACATCAACCCGACGGCCACGTACTGGGAGATCGCCGGCGGCACCGCGGAACTCCCGTACGCGCTGCTGCCCGAGCTCAAGAACGACATCGTGATGAACCGGCGCGTCACACGACTCGAATACCGCAGCCCCGCGGACCCCGCCGCCAAGACCACCCACCTGGCGCCCGGCGGCAGTTCGGTGTGGGTGCACACCGTGCGCGAGGCGGGCGGCAACGACCAGGACTCCGGAACCGAGCTTCCCGGCGGCGAGATCTTCGAGGCGGACGTGGCGATCGTCACCATCCCGTTCTCGGCCCTGCGCCACGTGCAGGTCGAACCGGCCTTCTCGTACCCGAAGCGCCGCGCGATCACCGAGCTCCACTACGACGCCGCCACCAAGGTCCTGCTCGAATTCTCGCGCCGCTGGTGGGAGTTCGACGAGGACCAGTGGAGGAAGGAACTGGAGTCGATCCGCCCGGGCCTGTACGAGCTGTACCGCACCGGCCGCGCCGGCAAGGACGCCGAACTGCTCGGCGCGCACTACTCCGTCGACCGCGCCGAGATCGCCCCGGGGCTGCTCACCCGGTACGCCTCCGCGCCGCAGTCCGCCGCCGGGGACCAACCGCCCGCGGTCCAGGCGGTGGGCGGCGGCTCGGTGACCGACAACGCCAACCGGTTCATCTACCACCCCTCGCACCCCACCGCGGGCGGCAGCCCGGGCGGCGTCGTCCTGGCCAGCTACACCTGGGCCGACGACGCGCTGCGCTGGGACTCGCTCGACGACGACGAGCGCTACGCCTACGCCCTGCGCGGCATGCAGGAGGTGTACGGACGGCGCGTCGAGGTCTTCTTCACCGGCCACGGGGCGACCCAGAGCTGGCTGCGCAACCGCTACGCGTGCGGCGAGGCCGCGGTCTTCACGCCGGGCCAGTGGACGACCCTGCATCCGGCCGTCACCACGCCCGAGGGTCCCGTGCACTTCGCGGGCGAGCACACCTCGCTCAAGCACGCCTGGATCGAGGGTTCGCTGGAGTCCGCGGTACGCGCGGCGCTGGAGGTCAACGGGTAGCCGAGTCGAGCGATGCGTGCCGGGACCGGACGGTCCCGGCACGCATCGCCCACCACGAAGTGGCCCGCACCCACGCGGTGTTCCGCGGTGCGGGAGGCGAACTACGGCCGCGGGAGGTTCCGCAGGTTCGACCGGGCCATCTGGACCATCCGGCCCACGCCGCCGTTGAGGACCATGCGGCCGGCGGACAGCGCGAAGCCGCTGATCTGCGCCGAGGTGATCCTGGGCGGGATGGACAGCGCGTCCGGGTCCGTGACGACATCGACGAGGACAGGGCCGTCGTGCGAGAACGCCTCGCGCAGCGCGCCGCGTACCTCGCCCGGCTTCTCGACGCGGATGCCGCGCGCGCCCGCGGCGGTGGCGATTGCCGCGTAGTCGGTGTGGGGGTAGCGCGTGCCGTGCGGCGGCAGGCCGTCGACCATCATCTCCAGGTCGACCATGCCCAGCGACGAGTTGTTGAACAGGACGACCTTGACCGGCAGGTCGTACTGCACGAGCGTCAGGAAGTCGCCCATCAGCATCGAGAAACCGCCGTCGCCCGACATCGACACGATCTGCCGCTTCCGGTCGATCAGTTGCGCACCGATCGCCTGCGGCATCGCGTTCGCCATCGACCCGTGGACGAAGGAACCCACCACGCGGCGCTTCCCGTTGGGGGTGAGGTACCGGGCCGCCCACACGTTGCACATGCCGGTGTCGACCGTGAAGACCGCGTCCTCGGCGGCCTCTTCGTCGAGGACCGACGCGACGTACTCCGGGTGGATCGGTACGTGCTTCTCGACGTTCCGGGTGTACGCCCCGACGACGCCCTCCAGCGAATCCAGGTGTTTCTTCAGCATCCGGTCCAGGAAGCCGCGCGACGACTTGGCCCGTACGCGCGGCGTCACGCAGCGCAGCGTCTCGCGTACGTCGCCCCACACCGCGAGATCCAGCGACGTCCGCCGTCCCAGCCGCTCCGGCTGCATGTCGATCTGCACGGTCCGCACGTCGCGCGGCAGGAACTCGGTGTACGGGAAGTCCGTGCCGAGCAGGATCAGCAGGTCGCACTCGTGCATCGCCTCGTACGCCGCGCCGTAGCCCAGCAGGCCCGACATGCCGACGTCGTAGGGGTTGTCGTACTGGATGTGCTCCTTGCCGCGCAGCGCGTGCCCCACCGGCGACTTGAGCTTCTCCGCCAGCCCCATGACCTCGGCGTGCGCCCCGGCGACGCCGCGCCCGCAGAACAGCGTGACCTTGTCCGCCTCGTCGATGAGCGCGGCCAGCCGGTCCACCTCGCCGTCACCCGGCCGGATCGTGGGACGCTCCGACGCCATCGCCAACTCGACCGACCCCTCGGGGGCGGAGAGGCTCGCGATGTCGCCCGGCAGCGTCACGACGGACACCCCGCGCCGCCCCACCGCGTGCTGGATCGCCGTCTGCACGACGCGCGGCATCTGCTCGGGCGTCGAGATCATCTCGGAGTAGTGGCTGCACTCCTCGAACAGCCGGTCCGGGTGCGTCTCCTGGAAGTACCCGGTGCCGATCTGCCCGCTCGGGATGTGCGACGCCAGCGCGAGCACCGGCGCCATCGAACGGTGGGCGTCGAAGAGGCCGTTGATCAGGTGCAGGTTGCCCGGTCCGCACGATCCCGCACACGCGGCGAGCCGACCGGTGAGCTGCGCCTCCGCGCTCGCCGCGAACGCCGCGGCCTCTTCGTGGCGCACCTGCACCCATTCGACGGCGCTGTTGCGCCTGATGGCGTCCACGACCGGATTCAGGCTGTCGCCCACCACACCGAACATGCGCCGGACTCCCGCGCGGGCGAGGAGGTCGACGTACTGTTCCGCAACGGTCTGCTTGGCCATGCGTGGGGCTCCCTAGCTGTCTGCGGCGGTGTCTCGCTGTGTATGCGGTGTCTTCGTGTGCTCTGTCGTCGTCTGCTCTGTCTTCGTGTGCCCTGCGCTGCGTGCGTTTCCTCGTGCGAACTGATCTTCGCGTCATATGGCCATTTGTCCGCTCGGGCCGGGCCGCACACATGCGGCGGGTCCGCACCCCGGTCCCGGTTCGGCCGCCGACCTCGGCAAATGCGGCATGCGGTACGCCATTTGGCGGCATCCTGGTGCCGGGCCTATGGCGAGCGTCACACCGCCGCCACGGGAGGGGCGCGAGGCGTACGGCCGAGCGAGACGTACGGCGAGGGGCAGCGGGGGACCGGGGACATGGGAGACGGCATGCGCGGCGGTGCCCTGATGCGATTCGTCGTCGTCGACGTGATCTCGGTCGGCATCGCGGTGGGCTACGTCTGGCTCCTCTGCCTCGCGGGCGCCCCCGGAGGCGACTTCGACCCCGGGTCGGTGCCGGAGAACGCCGGCGACCTGACCAACCCCGAACTGGTGCTCGTCACGCTCGTGGTGCTGGCCCTCGCGGCGGTGCTGAGCCCGTGGCACGCCGTGCATGTCCGGATCCTGTCCGGGACGGCGCTCCCTGAGCGCATCTCGGGGCCTCTGCGGAGAAGGCATTGGCTGCGCTGGTCGCGCTTGGAGGAGAGGATCGCGCACCTTGCCCGGGACGTCGGCCCCGAGCGGTCGGCGGACGTCTACCTCCGGGCCGCCGTGGCCATCGCCGACCTGCGCCGCAGTTACCCCTTGGGTGGGAACTACTTCCTCCCCACCAGGTTCGGCAACGCGCTGGTCGCCGCCGAGGAAGAGGCGGGTCGCAGGTACGGTCTCGATGCCAAGGTCGTCTGGCCGCGCCTCGACCTGCTGGTCGAGGGCCGGACCCGGGGCACGGTCAACGCCGCGCGCAACGCGCTGGACCAGGCCGCCGCCGTGAGCGTGCTGAGCGCGGTGTCGGGCCTTATGGCCATACCGCTCCTCGCCTTCACTGCGGACGGGGAGTGGCTGTGGCTCGCACTGCCGCCTTTCGTTCTCGCGTGGCTCGCCTATGCGGGGGCGGTACGCGCTGTGGCGCCGTACGGTGCGGCCCTCGAAGCGGCGTTCGACCTGCACCGCTTCCAGCTGTACGAGGCCTTGCGGCTCCCGTTGCCCGCGGACTCCGGAGAGGAGCGTGAACTCGGCCGGCAGCTGTCCGCGATGTGGCGTCAGGGCAGGCACTTCGATGTGGCGTACCGCGTCGAGGCAGCCGGGAAGCCGGAGCCGGACAACCGGGACGGGAACCCGGACACCAGCCCGGATGCGGATCCGGAGGCGGATCCGGTCGCCGTCAGCGCCGCGTGGGATCGGATCCGGCGAATGCGCCGGTTCGTGGAGGAAGGGCCGGCCGGGCAGCCGGAGTCCACGTCCGAGCCGGCGCGGCCTCTGCAGTACCAGCATCCGCATTCGGGAGACGCCGCCGCGCAGGCGGGGTTGATCCACCAGTGGGGTGAGACCGTACGCGACGCTCTGGCACCGCCGGTGCCGGTGGCCTTCCGCGGGGTGGTGGCCGCGTCGTTCGACGATGTCCACTGGGACGCCGAAGAAGACGCGTGGCACATCGACGTCGGCAGTACCCAGCGTCTCCGCGTCAGCATCGGATTGGGCGGCACGTTCTACGAGGACCGGGCGGAGTTCGCCTCGCGCGTCCTGGGACCGAACGCGGGACACGACGAATTGCTTGTCACGGGCGGCCGTTCGCAGGACACGGTCGATCTCGACGTCGAGATCGACGCGCCCTTCCTCTCGACCGTACCCGCCCGGCACAGCGTGCGACTTGCCTCCGACGGCGGGTTCGCGACGTTCGAAGTCGCCGTTCGTGCCGACGACGACGGACCGCACGACCTACGCCTGGCGGTCTTCTCCTCCGGCCGCATGGTCCAGGCCCTTCTGCTGGACCTGTACGCGGATCGGCGGAGCGGTGAGGGGCTGCTCGAATGACGGTGCAGGCCGCCCGCCCCAACGTCACGGTGTGCATCCGGAGCCATCAGGACGGCCACACCCTGGAGTTGCGCGGTGCCGACGACACGGTCGTGAGGCTGGAGGTCAACGAGCCGACCGTGATCAGGGCCGCGTACGGCTCGTTCCTCAACGACGTCGAGCGGGTACGCCGCGCCTGGCGCGACCACACCCCGCTGCGCACCCCCGCGGTGGGCGCCGCCCTGCGGGCACTCGCCGGTTCCGGCCGCGTGTTCCTCACGCGTCTGCTCCGCGACGCGAAGGGAAGCCACGAGCAGTTGGTCGGGCAGCTTCGCGCCTGCTGTCCGACGTGGAACCGCGGAACGCCGGTCGTGCCGCTCGTCCACGTGCTCTCCGGACCCGCGGAGTTCATCCCGTGGGAGCTGCTCCCGCTGTTCGACCCCTGGACGACGTCGCCGATCGAGGACACCCTCGGCCTGCACGACGCGTGCCGGGCCTTTCCGGGGTTCAGCGCGGTGGTGGAGCGGCAGTTCGGGGCGCCGTACGGGCAGAGCACGTGCCTGTCCGTCGTCGACGAGTCGCTGCCGCTGCGCTTCGTGTGGCACGCGGAGTACCCGGGGGCGCGTGCCGAGCTGGGCTTCTTCCGGTCGCGTCCGGCGATCCGGCTGGAGGGGCCGTACCCCGACCACGCGCCGGAGGCCGCCGCCGCGTCGCCCGCGTTCGTCGACCAGATCGCGGACCCCGGCCTGGGCCTGGACGGCAGCCGGCTGCGGCATCCGGACCAGGTGCTGCACGTCTCGTGCCACTGCGTGGTGCGTACCGCGCCCGGGGGCGCGGACGGGACGTTCGAGTACCACCTCGCGGACGAGGAGGAGCAGTCCGTCGTGGTGCCCGTGGACGACGTCATGCGCGATTTGCTGCCGGCCTGGCAGCGGAGCGCGACCAAGGACGTCCCGCAGCCGCTGGTCTTCCTGAACGCGTGCTCGACCGGCGTCCACGACCCGTGGTCGCTGCGCTCGATCCTCGAACCGTTCCGCCACAACGGGAACCGGGGTGTGATCGCCACCGCCGCGACGCTCCCGGACCGGCTGGCGGAACGCTTCTCGCGGCGCTTCTACGAGACGCTGCTGACCGGCGCCAGGGTCGGCGAGGCCCTGCACGTGGCGAAGTGGCGGCTGCTGGAAGACCGGCGCAATCCGTCGGGAATGCTCTACTCGCTGCACGGGAGCTCCGAACTCCAGGTGGCTCCGGTGCCGCGGTCGCATCGTCCGCCGGTTGCCGCCGACGTGACGAGCGGCGCGATGGCCGGCGGGATGACCCGCGCGATGACCGGCGGGGCGGCGGGCGACACGAACGGCGGGACGGCGGGACAGTCAATCGGAGTTGGGGGGAACACCCTGTGAAATCCCTGCTGGACACCTTCTGGCACGAGATCCGCGGCCGCTTCGAACGCCTGCCGGTGTGGATGCCCGGCACGCCGATGGAGCTCGGCGACGTCGGCACGCTCGGGCCGTCGGGGTGGACGAAGGCCACGTCCCTGGATGCTCTCGGAGTGCCGGTGGTGCCCGATGCGGTCGGTGACATGGGAAAGCTGGACTACACCTCCGGCAAGGGGGTCGTGGTCGAGACCGGGGTCCCGCGAGTGGGGGTCGACACGCCGGTCGTGGTCGCGGGCGGGGGAGTGACGTACCGCTTCGACCGGCGGGGCGCCTTCGTGCTGCGTACGCAGGACGCGCGGGTGCACCGGGTCGCCGACCTCGACGGCGTCATGACCGCGATGCTGCGGCTGCACGAGGAAGGGCGGTGGAAGCCCGGCTGGATCGCGGTGACGGAGGTCGTACGCGGCGGCCCCGCGCTCGTGCTCGTCGCCGACGACAAGGGAGTTCACGCGACCGTGCACGCACGCGCCGAGGTACCGGCGGGGGCTGCCGCGGTGGTCGGCGGCAGGGCCGGGTTCGCGCTGAGCCCGGACAGCAGCGTGCAGACGTCATTCGTGTCGGACTCCGAGGTCGCCGTCATGTGGCGCGGGCACTTGGTACGCGACCCGCTGTGGCGGGCGGCCCGTGTCGACGAACGCGGCGGGGACGACGCGGACGGGGACGGAGGTGGGGGCGTGGGCGTGGACGTGGGCGTGGATACGGACGATGCGGACACCGAGGCTTGGGTCGAGGAACTGGAACTGCCGGACGACCTCGACGCCCCTGGACGCCCCTGACGGTCAGGGCGGTCCGTAGGGCCTGCCGGTGATGGCTGCCGGGCAGTGTCGACGCTCAGTTGCCGGCCGGCGGCAGCTCCCTGCCCAGCGCCCCGGCAAGGCGCTCGCGCAGCAAGTGGTACTCGGCTGCGCGGCGCTTGAGGGGACCGGTCGGTCGGACGACCGGCCCCGCGTCGAAGAGCCGTTGCCCGAGCCGGAACTGCTCGTACGTCAGATCGAGTTCCAGGCCGCTCGGGAGCCGGTTCCACCAGTGGTGGCCGACGTCGGCGCCGTCCAGTTCGACCTTCGCGAGCATCAGGTCGCCGCCGAAGAGGTCGTGCACCGCGAGCGCGGTGATGTCGCAGTGCCCCCACGCCGGATTGTCCGGCCGCCACGGCTCGCGCGCGACGTCGTCGGGCGAACAGGTGTCCGCCGCCCAAGCCGTACGGAAGGCGCGGTCGAGCGCGAGGAGCGAGGTGGTGGCGATCATGAGAGGCGACGCTGCCACACGGGTACGACACGCGCGCACGAGGACGGCGCCGGGCCGGGGTGGGACAGGTCAGCCCGCGGCCGCTCCGAAGCGCTGCCGGAGCGCGGGTTTGCTGACCTTCCCCGTGCCGGTCGCCGGCAGCTCGTCGACGAAGTGGATCACGCGCGGGATCTTGAAGCCCGCCAGGTGCTCGCGGCAGCGCGCGACCAACTCGTCTTCGGTCGGCCGCTCGTCGGCCGGGACGACCACGGCACACACGCGTTCGCCCCAGCGGGCGTCCGGAATGCCGATGACCGCGGCGTCGAGGACGCCGGGATGGGTGCGCAGGACCCCCTCGACCTCGCGTGCGCTGACGTTCTCGCCGCCGGAGATGACGATGTCCTTCTTGCGGTCCGCAACGTAGAGGTAGCCGTTGCCGTCGAGCCGCCCGAGGTCGCCGGTACGGAACCAGCCGTCCCGGAACGCCTCGTCGGTCGCCTTGGGGTCCTCCCAATACCCGTCGCACACCTGCTCGGCGCTGATGGCGATCTCGCCGACTTCTCCGGTCGGCAGATCCGCCCACGCGTCGTCGATGATGCGCAGGCCCACGCCGGGCCCGGGCCGGCCCGCCGCGGACAGCAGGTCCGGGCGGTGTTCCTCCGGCGTCAGGAACACCGCATTGCCGGACAGTTCGGTGGATCCGAAGCCCTGCCCGAGGTCGCAGCCCAGGACGTCGGCGGTACGGCGGAGCAGCTCGGGGGTGATGGGCGAGGCGCCGTACCCGATGCTGCGCAACCGGCCGCGCAGGCGCTCAACGCCCTCTTGCGCCAACAACGCGTCGATCATCGTCGGCGCGAGCGACATGCTGGTGACGCCGTGGCGCTCCACGAGGGCGGGCAGCGCCGCGGGGTCGTACTTGCGTACGAGAACGACAGGGCGTGCGCGCATGTGGTGCATGGGCACCTGGTAAGCCCCGGCGACGTGGCACAGCGGGAACGGCGTCAGGAACACCGTGTCGGCGTGCACCGGCCGCCGCGCGAGTGTCGTGCGCATTCCGGCGGTGAGGCTGCGGTGCGTCAGCCGTACGCCCTTGGGGTGGCCGGTCGAGCCGGAGGTGAACAGCAGCCACGCGAGCGCCCCGTCATCGCTCGGCACGACCGGGGGCGAAGCCGCCGGGGCCGAGGGGGCCGCGCGGCCTTCGGCGAGGAGTGCGTCCCACTCGTCGAAGGTGACCACCGGGCGCTCCCAACACCCGGCGAGCCCGTCCGCGTGCGCGGGGTCCGCGAGCACCAGTTCCGTCCCCGAGCGGTTCAGGAGATGGGCCAGCTCGTTGCGGTGAAGGCGCGGGTTCAGCGGCACGAGGACGCGTCCCGCGCGCGGTACGGCGTAGCAGGCCACGACGTACTCGGCCCGGTTGTGGGCGACGATCGCGACCCGGCCGCCCGGCGAGACGCGCTCGGCCACGGCCGCGGCCAAGGCCTCGGTCTGTGCCTCCAGCTGACGGAAGGTCAGCTGCACGCCGTCTTCGGGGCAGATGAGCGCGATGTCGTCCGCCGCCCGGTCCGCCGCCGCCTGCAAGATCTCATGAAGCAACACCCCGCGAAGCTACCTGCCGGGCAGTGTGACCGACAGCCCCGCCCCTCGGCCGTACGCCGGGTGCTCCGGCGTCAGGGGCCGGTGAAGTAGGTGTACGGCGCCACGGACACGCCTTCCGCGACCGGGCGGTAGTCGTCATCCTCGTCGTCCGCGTCCTCGTCGTCGGGCTCGCTGTCCTCGTCCGCGTCCCGCCCGTCCGCGTCGTGCCCGTCGGACTCCGCGTCGCGGGCGGCGCCCGGCTGTCCGTCCTGCTCGAGGTCGACGGCGGACAGCGAGCCCATGGACCACACCGCGAACCCCGCGTGGAACTCGTGGCCGATGTCGGATTCGGTGCTCGTGTAGCCCTTGGCGTGCAGGTCGGCCACGACCTCGTCGAGGAAGCGCCGGGTGAGCTGCACGCCGTCGAACCACACCTCGGTTTCCGGGCCCCGGCCGGAGTGGCCCAGTTCGACGAGCTCGACGGTGTCGTCCGGGTGGTAGTGGATCACCAGGGACGGGACCGTGCGGTACACGGCGCGGCGCCCGCCGGGCCCGTGGACGGGCGGACCCGTGCGCGTCTCGACGTCCGCCCGTTGTTGGCCCAGGTGCACCAGCGCGACGCCGCGCTCGGGGATGATCTCCATGCCGCGCATCGTGGCACGCCGCGCCGACGTGGCGCCGTCCCGCCCGGGTCCGCTCTCGTTCCGCTCTGGTTCCGCTGGGTCCGCGGGGTGCCGGCGTCAGTCCAGGACGGCGGTGGCCTCGATCTCCACCAGCAAGTCCGGTTCCGCCAGGGCGGCGACGCCGATGAGGGTGACCGGCTTGGTCGGGTCGACGCCGAGCTTGGCGGCCGCGCGTCCGACGCCCTCACCCAGCTGCGGCATCTTGTCGGGGGTCCAGTCGACGACGTACGCGGTCATCTTGGCCACATCGTCGAACGACCCGCCGACGGCCGCGAGGGCCGTGGCGATGTTGAGGTACACCTGCTCGACCTGCGCGGCGAGGTCCCCCTCGCCCACCTTCCCGCCGTCGGCGTCGCGGGCGACCTGCCCGGCGAGGAAGACCAGGCGGGACCCGGTCGCGATGGAGAGCTGGCGGTAGACCTCGGGCTTGGGCAGACCGTCGGGGTTCATGAGCTGCACGGCCATGTCGGTCCTCCTGGCTGTCGGTGTGCTTCCGAATAACATAGCAGCGCTATGTATTGTGGTGCCATGGCAAGAAGCAAGGACCCGGCGGTCCGCGCCCTGCTCCTCAGGCGAGCGGCGCAGATGCTGCGGGCACGCGAGCCGGTGTCGCTCCGTTCCCTCGTGGCCGACACCGGCGTGTCGACGATGGCGGTCTACACCTACTTCGGCGGCATGGACGGACTGTGGAGCGCGCTGCGCCAAGAGGGGTTCACCCTCCTGGCGGCCCGGCTCGCCGCCGTGGCACCGAGTGCGGATCCGGTGCGGGATCTGGCGGCGCAGGGGGCCGCGTACGTGGCCAATGCGTTGGACGCGCCCGACCTCTACCGGGTCATGTTCGACGCGGACTTCGAACTCGAGGATCCTCAGGCGGCCGACGACACGCTGCACAGTCTCGTACGCAATGTCGGCCGCGCGAAAGACTCCGGCCAGTTCCGCGACGACGTCGATCCGCTCGAACTGGCAACCCAGAGCTGGGTGATCGGCCACGGGATCGCTTCGCTCGTCGCCGCAGGACCGCTGCCGGAGGGCGCGCTGGCGTACGCGGTGCCCATGCTGACCGGCCTGTACGTCGCGGCCGGCGACGAACCCGCGCGCTGCGGCCGGTCCGTCGCACGGGGCTGGCGGATCGTCCCCGTGGTGGGATGACCCGCATGATGAACGCGGCCGCGCCCATACGCCTGTTCGACAGCGCCACCCGGCGCGTCTCCGCCCTGCCACCCTCGACCCCGAACGCGCCGACCGTGCGCATCGCACGCGCGGCGCTTGCGGGGACCGCGCCTACGCTCCGCGAACTACGTGTCGCGCTCTTCGCCGACTCGCTGAGCCGTCATCTCGCGTGGCGGGGCTATCGCGTGCGTACCGTTCCCGGGGGCGCCTCCGCGGCGCCCTCGAGTTCGGAAGTCGGCCCGCCCCACTGTGCGTTCGGCGCGTCATGCGTCCACGTACACCTGGACCAGGACGACCGCGCACCGCACGAGCCTGTTTGCGGCGAAGACTCCGACGCGCCGACATGGCATGTGCTGATCGGACCCGTGAACCTGTACCGCTTCAGCACCGCCTGTCACGCGCGACGCGATTGGCACCGCGAACGCCGGCCCCCGAACCTGGCCGACCTGACAGCCGCCGAAGTGCCTCTCCACGACCTGCAACTGGGCCTGTACGCAGCCGCGCACCACCGGCACGCGCTCTCGATGCCGTGCCACGCCCTGCACGTCGGGTGCTGCTTCGATGCGCTGTCGGTGGCGCTGCGTCGCTTCCGAGGCCATGTGCGGCGACTCGGGGCGCAGCTTCCGCAGGTGGCCTCGTACGCGGAGGCCCAGGCGCTGCTGTCCGACGACGGCAGAGTCGTGCTTGCCGACGTAGACGCGGCGTTGAGCGAGAACCTGCACGGGCAAAGGGCGTTCATGGCCCTGTACCGGGCTCAGCGCACCAAGGCGCTGCCCGCCCGCGACCGTGCGATCCTTGCCGCCGTGACCAGCGGCCTGGGCGTGGCGGTGCTGACGCCGGAGCCGGTACCGGCGCCGCGGCCGGCTCCCGGCCTTGGGGCACGATGACGCCCGTGAACCCCGTCTTGTGCGGTCTCGCCGCCAACCCCGCGCTGCCGCCCGCCCTGGTGGACCGCATGATCGCGACCGCCGACCCGGAGGTCGCCGCGGAACTGGCGGACCGCCCCGACCTGACCCGCGCCCAGGCATTGGCCTTGGCAGCGCGCGACGGTGACGCCGCCGTACGCCTCGCCCACACAGGACACCTCACGCCCGCCGACATCGATCCCGTACGTCAGCCGCTCGTCGCCCTCGCGCTGCTCCGCGAAGGGGTGGCCGTCCCGCCCGAGTGGGCACGCAGCCTTGCCGGCGATTCCCGTGTCGAGATCCGGGAGAGCCTGGCGGGCTGCCCCGACCTGCCGCCGGACGTCACCGAAGTCCTGGCCGCGGATCCCGATTGGCGGGTCGTGGCCGAACTGGCCCTGTTCGCAGAGCCGTCCACGGCGGGCCGCCTCGCCCGGCACCCGCACATGGCCGTGCGACGCGCGGTCGCGGCGAACGAGTCGGCACCGCCCGGCGCATTGGCCGCCCTGGTGACAGGCGAGGACTTGCCTCCCGCGAGCGCCTGCCGCGTGTGCGAGCGGGAACCGACGCCGTTCACGCACGATCCGCACTGCCCAAACCCCGACTGCACGCTGCTTCCCGGCGACGCGTGCGATGGCTCGCACCAGTCCGCCGTACACGACGTGCTGCTCGCGGCGGTGTCCAACGCCGCTACTCCCGCGGAGGCCGCAGCGGGGTGCGCCGACCATCCCTCCATGCTGGTGCGGTGGGAACTCGCGCTACGCCGTGACCTGGCCGCCGCCGTGTACGCCCGCCTGGCCGCCGACGCGATCTCGGGCGTCCGCGCCCACACGGCCGGCAACCCCGCGATCGACGTCGCGGTCATGCGTACGCTGGCCAGCGACACCGGGCACAACGTGCAACGCTCGCTCGCGCAGAACCCGCGCGTGCCGCTCGACATCCTGGTCGCGTTGGCGGAGTCGGTGCGCATCGGACCCACGCTTCTTCCCCGGATCGCGGCCGCATCAGCCGCCGAACTCGCACGGCTGGCATCATCCCGAAGCCCCCAAGTGCGCAGGCTTGTTGCGGAGCATCGCAACCTGCCACCAGGGGTCCGCGATGCGCTGGCCGACGATCCCGATGCCAAGGTGGTCTCCGCGATCGCCGCGCATCCGGGCCTCGGGCCGGACCGGCTCGCCGGGGTGGTCGCCCGGCACGGATCCCGTGTTCTCGCGGGTGTGGCACGCAACCCGGATGCGTCGCCCGAACTGCTCGACCGCCTGACCGCCCACGAGCCTCCGGTGCGCGCGGTGTTCCGGACGGTCGCCCGGCGGCCGGACGCGACCGCCGCGGCGCTGGAGCGCTGCCTGGCCGACTCCAAGGCGCGTGAACTGGCCGCCGAACACCCGGCGTTGCCGGAGCAGACCATCACCGCCTTGCTCGCGGATCCCGACCCGCTCGTGGCCGCCGCCGCGGCGCGCAATCCGTCGTTGCCGCGCCACGCGTACCTCACCGCGGTGATTGCCGCGGGGTCGCTGATCGGGGGGTGTCGGGCCTAGCTACCGATCGGTATGCTCGCGGTGCCCGCGTGTGTCACCGCTGCCGCCCGCTCCAGGGAGACCGCCATGTCGAAGGCCCTGCGTATCTGCCCGCTGTGCGAAGCGACCTGCGGGCTGACGCTCACGATCGACGCCGGACGGGTCACGGCCGCACGCGGCGACCGGGACGACGTCTTCAGCCGGGGGTTCATCTGCCCGAAGGGGGCGGCGTTCCCCGAGCTCGACGGCGATCCGGACCGGCTCACCGGGCCCCTCGTACGCGAGAACGGGGCACTGCGCGAGGCGACTTGGGACGAGGCGTTCGACCTCGTCGCCGCCCGCATCAGGCCGCTGATCGAGGAGCACGGGAAGAACGCCGTGGCCCTGATCCTCGGCAACCCCAACGTGCACACCGTCGCCGGTGCGCTCTACCCGCCGCTGCTCCTCCGGGCCCTCGGCACGCGGAACTTCTACACGGCCTCCACGGTCGACCAGATGCCCAAGCACGTGTCCAGCGGGCTGCTCTTCGGCGACCCCTTCGCCATCCCGGTGCCCGACCTCGACCGCACCGACCACCTCCTGATGCTCGGTGCCAATCCGCTGGACTCCAACGGCAGCCTGTGCACCGCCCCGGACTTCCCGGGCAAGCTCAAGGCGCTGCGGGCACGGGGCGGCACCCTCACGGTCGTCGACCCCCGCCGTACGCGCACCGCCCGGCTCGCCGACCGGCACCTCGCGATCCGGCCCGGCACGGACGCGCTGTTCCTCGCGGCGCTCGTGCACACCCTCTTCGCCGAAGACCTCGTCCGGCTCGGAGACCTTGCCGAGCAGGTCGAAGGCGTTCCTGAACTCCGGGACGCGGTGGCCGAGTTCACGCCCGAGGCGGTGTCCGCCGCCTGCGAGCTGGACGCCGACACCATTCGCGCAACGGCCCGCGAACTGGCCGCCGCGCGCACCGCCGCGGTCTACGGACGTGTCGGCTCCTCGACCGTCGAGTACGGCACCCTCGGGAACTGGCTCGTCGACGTCCTCAACGTCCTCACCGGCAACCTCGACCGGCCCGGCGGCGCGCTCTTCCCGCTCGGGGCGACCGCCCCGGCCCCCCGAAAGGCCGCTCCTGGCAAGGGATTCGCGCTCGGACGCTGGGCCAGCCGGGTGTCCGGGCACCCCGAGGTCAAGGGCGAAATGCCGCTCACCGCCCTCGCCGAGGAGATCGAGACGCCGGGCGACGGGCGCATCCGCGCGGTCGTCACCGTCGCCGCGAACCCCGTCCTGTCCGCGCCCGACGGACGGCGCCTCGACGCGGCCCTGGAATCGCTCGACTTCATGGTGTCGGTCGACCCGTACCTCAACGAGACCACCCGGCATGCGGACGTCGTGCTGCCCCCGCCTCCGCCCTCCCAGAGCGCCCACTTCGACTTCGTGTTCAACCAGTTCGCGGTACGCAACCAGGCCAGGTACACCCCGGCCGTCCTCCCGCTCGGCCCGGGCCGCATGGACGAGTGCGAGATCCACGCCCGGCTGACCCTGGCCGTCTCCGGCCTGCACGGCACCCCGCCCTCGGCGGTCGACGACCTCGCCATCGACGCGACCCTCGCCAAGGCCGTCACCGACGAGCAGTCGCCCGTCCACGGCCAGGACCCCAAGGCGGTGGCCGCCGAACTCACCGGGGACACCGGGCCGGAACGCCGGCTGGACATGATGCTGCGCCTCGGTTCGTACGGGCTCACACTGGACGCCCTGCGCGCCGCTCCGCACGGCATCGACCTCGGCCCGCTGACGCCGCGACTGTCCGGCATCCTCAAGACGCGCAGCGGCCGCATCGAGCTGTTCCCGGCGCCCATCGAGGCCGACATGCCCCGGTTGCGCGCCGCGCTCGACGCCGTCCCGGCTCCCGACACACTCCAGCTGGTCGGCCGCCGCCACCTGCGCTCCAACAACAGCTGGATGCACAACATCCCGGCGCTGACCGGCGGTTCCAACCGCTGCACCCTCCAGGTCCACCCGGACGACGCGGCGCGACTCGGCCTCGTCGGCGGCGCCGCGGCCCGGGTCAAGGGGGAGGGCGGCGAACTGGAGGCCGAGGTGGAGATCACCGAGGGGATGCGCCCCGGCGTCGTGAGCCTGCCGCACGGCTGGGGCCACGACCGCCCCGGCACCCGGCTCGCGGTCGCGGCGGAACGTCCGGGGGTCAACGTGAACCAGTTGCTCGACGGCTCGCGCCTCGACCCCCTGTCGGGAACGGCCGTACTGAACGGATTCCCCGTACACGTTTCACCCGCCCACTGATCGAGGCCTTCGCCCCAAGCCCCGACACGCCCCCACCGCCCCTACCGCCACCGGCCGCTCCCACCGCCGTACGGTGTCGCTGCCGCGCGGCCACGGGGAATGCGGCGAACCCCTGCCTGTATCCAGCCGTGAAATCGGGAGCCCGCCGATCTCACGGAATTGCAGGGGCGGCCGCGCCGTACTGCTACTGGCAGTCCATCGTCACGCTCGCGCGGAAGAGGTGGCCGAAGTAGGGGTCGTCGAAGGTCTCGAATATTTGCGGTTCGCCCACGAGGGTGCATTGGAAGCGGCCGTCGCCGCTCGCCGAGGTCTGGGCGTCGTCGATGGCGCCCTGGATCGCCGCCTCTGCTGTGAGTCCGCGGCTTGCGCCGCAGTAGAGGGCCGTCCCGCTCGCCATCGCGGGCGCGGCCGCGGCCAGCACCGCGGCGATCGCCCCGGTGACGAAGAACCCGCCTCGCATGATCCGCGTGGATGGTCGCAGCATCATCGATGTGCCTCCCATGCTCGGGTCGGCCCCGCCGCTCGGCGGGGCCTCGGCTTGTCCTTACTTGGTAGACGGAGTCCGGGCGGCCGGGGTTCACCGGTGGCGGCGACCGGCGCGGCGTTTCCCGAGGACGGCCGGAACGGCCCGGGCGGTGGCCGGAACGCCGCGACTTCTAAGGTGGGCCGCGGACGTCAAGCGATCTTCGGTCGGCGGGAGGCAGTTGATGCGGTTCATCGTGTTGGGTGCGGGGGCAATCGGTGGCGTGGTCGGGGGCAGGCTGGCCGCGGCCGGCCATGACGTGCTGCTGATCGCGCGTTCCGCGCACGCCGCGGCGATTCGTGCGAACGGGCTCCGCATCCTGGATCCCGAAGGCGAGCAGGTGGTGAGCGTCCCGGTGGTCGAACACCCGGGGGACATCGCGTTCTCGCCGGAGGACGTCGTACTCCTGAGCGTGAAGACGCAGGACACACCTGCCGCCCTCCACGACCTCGCCGAAGCCGCGCCCGCGTCGATTCCGGTGGTCTGCGCGCAGAACGGCGTCGCCAACGAGGACATGGCGCTGCGGTCGTTCGACAACGTGTACGGGATGAACGTCATGTGCCCGGCTCTGTACGCCGAACCGGGGGTGGTGCAGGTGCACTCCACCCCGATCGCCGGCACCCTCGACCTCGGCCGCTATCCGCACGGCTCCGACGACACGGCGCGCAAGATCGCGGCGGCGCTCTCGGCGTCCACGTTCCCTTCCGAAGCCCGCGACGACATCATGCGGTGGAAGTACGGCAAGCTCCTCTACAACCTCGCCAACGCCGCGGAGGCGCTCTGCGGTCCCGCCGTCCGCGGTGGCCCCGTCGCCGCCCATCTGCGCAGCGAGACGGACGCCTGCTATGCCGCCGCAGGCATCGAACCCCTCCTCGAACCGGCCGACTCGCCGCGTCGCGGCTTCATCGTCGACCTCCCGGTGGGCGGTGCAGACCGCGCGGGCGGTTCGTCGTACCAGAGCCTGCTGCGCGGCACCGGTGGCATCGAGGCCGACTACCTCAACGGCGAGATCGCCCGACTCGGCCGCCTCCACGGCGTGCCGACGCCCGTGAACGCCGCCGTACAGCGCCTCGCCAACCACCACGCCCGCCACCGCCTTGCCCCCGCGACCCTGACCGACGCCGACATCCTCCGCGCGGCCGGCGTGGCATAGGCGCGGCGTAGCGGAGCCTCCATGACGTGGTGTGGATCACGTTCGTGGGAGCGATGAGTTCGGGTCGTCGTCCAGGTCTTATGGGCAGGCGCACTGCACAAGGCGGGCGCGCGCTGGACGACACGGCACCCGAGAGGACCACGGACATGGCTGAGACGGTGAAGGGCCCGGCGGCGTACTTTCCCTCGATCGAGAAGAAGTACGGCCGGCCCATCGCGGAGTGGCAGGGGTTGATCCGCTCCTCGCCGCTGACCAAGCACATGGAGTTGGTGGGCTGGCTCAAGAGCGAGCACGGCCTCGGCCATGGTCACGCCAACGCCCTGGTGGCCCACACCCTCGCGGAGGACAGCGGCAAGTAGCCCGCTGCCGAGCTGTGTTGTCAGTGCGGCCGCCTAGAGTCACAGACATCATCTCCAAGGAATCTGCGCCCTTGGTGACGGTGTCGGGCCCGCCTCGGAACACTCGCACACGAGGCGGGCCTTCACCATGTCCGGAACCGGGCCGAACGAACTCCGGGGGGAGCGGACGGCCGGAGTGTCGCCTAATTGCCGCTAACCGCAGGCGTGTTCGGCTTGGCCGGAGCGAGGCGGAGCGAGGCGGAGCGGTACGGCGGCTATCGGAGGTTGTGGTGGTGTGCCACCTGCCGCCATACGCCTTCGTCGCAGACGCCGAGCGGGCGCCGGAACGCCGAACGCGCGATCCGGCGCGGCCGGTCCAGTTCGAGCCAACTGTCGTGGGTCGCCGACGAGTCCCACCCGGCGACCGGCATACGGATGTACTCCGGGCGCCCGGACTTGTCCTGGCTGGTGATCTTCAAAATGTCGACACCGCGCCGGCCGGTGCCGACGACCAGGCAAGGGCGGTCCTTGGCCTCGGACACGTCGTCGAACGGCACGGACGCGAACCATATTTGGCCGGGTGAGGGAGCCGACCCCGGTGTCGGCCGGGGGACGCGCGCAGGGCGCGCGGTGCGCGTCGGCCCGGACGTGGCTCGCCGCCGCGGCGGGCCACCACCGGAAGGCCGCGTGCCCGTGGTGGGCTTGCCCCGTCGTGGGCGTGGCCGTCGACCCGCGGCGGCGGGTGCGCGGCGCAGGGAGCCTGCCAGCAGGCAGCCTGCGGAGGCGACCAGTCCGCTCACATAGGGGTCGGTCGGGCCGCTCGTCGCGAGCAGGGAGCCCAAGGCATAGGCGCCGACCACCAGGAGTCCCACGCCCTCGGCCATGCTGCGGAAGTTGCGGCCGCCGCGCGGCGGAGCCACAAAGCGCCGGAAGACGTACGCCGCGAACACGGCCATCACGAATGCGGCCCACCAGGGCGCGCCGCCGCCCCCCGGCACGCGGTCCTCGCGGTCGTTCACGGCCGCGTGCACGACCACGCCGGGCGCGGCCAGCAGCGTCCATGAGGTGATCAGCGCGGCAACTGCCGTGAGCCTGCGCGTCCATGCCATACGCCGTTCCGCCCCTCCGGTTGACCCGGCCCGCATTCGGCGCGGCCCGCGCGCCGCGCCGAGTCGGTGCCAAGCCGGGTCGATGCTGTCCCGTTGCCGGACTCGATGCCGAGCCGAGGCGCCTTCGGGACAGCACTGTAGGGAAGGTTCAGCGTCCGAAGGTCACCGGAAGCCGGTCGGGCCCGCGCAGGGCGCTGGTCAGCATGCCTTTCACGCGCACCTCGGCCCCCTCTTCGAGGCGCAGATTCGGCAGCCTTTCAAGCAGCACCTTGAGGGCCACGCGCATCTCCGCGATCGCCAGGAATGTCCCGAGGCAGACATGCGGCCCGTCACCGAAGGCAAGGGTGGCCATCGCGCGTCGGGTGATGTCGAAGCGGTCCGGGTCGGGGTACACCTGCGGGTCGCGGTTGGCGGCGGTGATGCCGAAGATCAGGGGCGTCTCGTCGGGTATGTCGATGCCGTGCCAATCCCGCACCCGCACGGGGCACATGCGCGGCAGCAGGCCTACCGGCGGCTCCCAGCGCAGCGCCTCCTCGACGGCCCAGGGCAGATGCTCCTCCGGTGCGGAGAGCAGGAGTTCGAGCTGGTCGGGATGGGTGAGCAGGGCCAGCAGCGCGTTCCCGAGGCCGAGGTACGTCGTGTCAGCGCCGGCCGGGAACAGGAGGCGCAGGAACGACAGGATCTCTTCGTCCAAAAGCATGCGCCCTTCGTCGTCCCGGATCGTGGCGAGCGTGGACAGAAGGTCGCCGCCGGGCTCTGCGCGGCGCGCGGCGACGATCGGTGTCACATAGGCGGTGAACTGCGCCGACGCCCGCTCCGCCGCCTCGGGGGCGAAGGGGTAGTGGAACAGTTCGTACGCCCAGCGCCGGAACTGCTCCTCGTCGTCCACCGGCAGGCCCAGCAGGCGGGTGATCACCTGGATGGGGTACTGGTGGGTGAACTCCGCGACGAGGTCCGCGGATCCGCGCTCCGCGAAGCGGTCCACGATCTCGTGCGCGAGCGGTTCGAGGATGCCGGCGACGTGCCCGTCCATCAGCTTGCGCCGGAATGCGGGTGCGACCAATGCGCGGTTGATCCGGTGTTCCTCGCCGCTCATGCACTGGATGGTGTGGCCCAGGACGGCTTCGGTGGTTGCCGAGTAGATGGCGGCGGACGGGAACGACGCCTCGTCCTTGAACGCGGCCGTGACCAACTCGTGGGAGAGCAGCAGAAGTGCGCGGAATCCGGCGTACGGCACGACGGCGTACGGCTTCTTCGCGCGCAGGTCGGCCAGGACCGCGTGCACGTCCTCGAAGTCGTCGAAAGCGAAGTCGACCCCTTCGATGTCGGGGACGTCCATGAGGTCGGGCTGATCGGAGGCGGAACTCATCGACAGCTCCTCGACGTTGCCAGGGTGACGAATACTCGCCATCTAGGTGATGTATATTCGGTGCCGTTGCGGACTCTAGGCCGCGGGTGCGGCCGATTCAAGGGCGCGGGAACGGACGGCGCATGAGCGAGACCCCCTCACCACCCACCGACCGCGTTGTGGCCGTCGTCGAACTCCTGGCCGCCGACCCCGTGCCGCTCACGGTCGCGGACGTCACCGCGCGTCTCGACCTCAATCGGTCGACAGCCACCGCCGTTCTGTCGGCCCTGGAGACGACGGGGTGGGTACGCCGCGACCCGGCGGACCGCACGTACACGCTCGGCCCCGGGCTCCTGGGTGTCGCGGACGCGGTCCGGACGCGCGCGGGCGTCCCCGATTCCCTCGCGCGCGAACTCCACGACCTCGCCGAGCGCGTCGGGTGCGGCGTTGCGCTCTCCGAGATCGGCACCGCGCAGATCACCTTCGTCGCCGTCGCGGGCGGCTCTGAGGCGCTGCCCTCCGGTATCGCCGTCGGGACGAGACTGCCTCTGCGGCCGCCCGGGGGTGCGGCCGTGATGCCGTGGCGCCCGCCCGCCGACCGCGAGGCCTGGCTCGCGCGCGGGCCGGAGGGTAGCCGCGCGGAGTTGGCAGACCTGCTGGTGCTGGCCGAGGCCACCGGTGTCGCGTTGTGGCGGCCCACTGCCGAGCACGGGCAACTGTTGGCCGTGCTGCGCGACATCGTGGCGCTGCTGGACGCACATCCTGGGCGGGCCGACCTGCGGTCGCGCGTGCTGGACCAACTGGTCGTCATCGGCGGGCAGCCGTACACCCAAGCGGATCTCGACGACGACCGCGCACTGCCCCTCAGCTACCTGTCCGCGCCGGTGTTCGACAGCGCAGGGCAGGCACGCCATGAGCTTCAGATCGGCCCGCTGCGGGCGGCCGTGGGCAAGGACGAACGGGCGCGATACGTAAGCGAATTGCGCGCCGCAGCGGAGCGGATCGGGCGAGCCTGACGGTTCGGCCTCGGCGTGCTCGGGCAGTAGCCGGGGCCTGCGCGGAATCGGGCGCGAGCGTGCCGCCGCCGGATCGCGGGGGTCGCGGCGTACCGTACGAACATGCAGCTCACCAAGATCGGCCACTCGTGCGTGCGCCTCCACGCCAAGGGCATCACCATCGTCATCGACCCGGGCGCGTTCAACCCCGCCGACGTCACCGACGGCGCCGACGCGGTCCTGGTGACGCACGAGCATTTCGACCACGTCGTGCCCGACCAACTGCGGGCCGCGCTGGCCAAGAACCCCGACCTCAAGGTGTGGACGAACCCGGCTCTCGCCGCGCAGTTCGCCGACCTCGGCGGGCGGGTGCTCGCCGTGACGCACGGCGACACGTTCGAGATCGGCGGCGCCGGGGGAGTCCCGGTGCACGTGTACGGGGAGAAACACGCCACCATCCACCGCGATATCCCGCTCGTCGACAACGTCGGGTTCCTGGTCGACGCGGAGGTGTTCCATCCCGGGGACGCGCTGACCGTCCCCGAGGCTCCGGTGCCGACCCTGCTGACGCCGGCCGCGGCGCCCTGGCTGAAGCTCGCCGAGGCCGCGGATTATGTGCGCGAGGTGGCCCCGCGCCGCGCGATCCTCATCCACGACGCGGTGTTGAGCGACGCGGGTCGCGAGGTGCACACGCGTCTGCTGACCGGTCTGACCGAGGGGCCGGAGCGCGAGGTCGTCACCGCGACGCCCGGCGAGGCGCTGACTTTGGGGTGACCCGCCGGACAGCCCGTCGTCCGCGTGGCGGGCGTCGGCGCCGTGAAACGCGCCGACGCCGCGCGGCGTGACTCCTGCCTTTGCGTGGAGTCCCGTTGGTACCCGACGGTCCCCGAGCACCTGGGAAACCGGATCGTCGTTCGGCAGAACCCGCCCGATCCGGGTCTCGTCGTGATGGGTGTCAGGGGATTCGCGCAGACCCGTCGGGAGGACTCCATGGGGGACGAGGCCAACGCCGCGGCCGAGGAGGAGGTCCACGCGCAGGCAGCCGCCGAGCGTGACTTCGACTGGTTCGTCGCCGCGAACGGACGGCGCCTGCTGCACACAGCGAGGCTGATCGCCGGCGACGACGGGCGGGGGGAGGACCTGCTGCAGACCGCGCTCGCGCGCACGTACCTGAACTGGCACCGCGTGCGGAACGCCGACCCGGTCGCCTACGTGCGCAAGGCGCTGGTCAACAGTCATACCGACTGGTGGCGACGCAAACCGTCGCACGAGAGACCGAGCGACGTGCTGCCGGACCGGCCCGACGACATCGACCACGCGGAGGAACACGCCCAACGCGACGCGCTGTTCCGTGCCTTGCGCATACTCACACGGCGCGAGCGGTCCGTCGTCGTGCTGCGCTACTACGAGGATCTGAGCGAGACGGATATCGCGGCCGCGCTCGGAATCGCCCCCGGAACGGTGAAGAGCACGGCGAGTCGGGCGCTGCGCAAACTCCGCGATTCACCGGAACTGGCTTTTGTGGACGTTGCTGCCGCGCACGCGTGAACCGGCCGGATGAGCGCATCGCCCTTGACGAGACTTTCGCGGACTCTTCGGAGAATTGGCATGGATGACGGAACGACAGACACGCGGTCCGAGGAAATCGAAGCACGGCGGTTCAGGGCGCTGTTGGCAGCGTCGGAGGGCGATGCGCCCGTCGGGCTCGCGGCCACGGCACGTACGCGGGGCGACCGCATGCGCGCACGCCGAACGGCCGCATCCGCACTGGCGGCATCGCTGGTCGTGGTCGGCGCCGGAGTGATCGCCCTGCGCTACGGCGGCACCGAGCAGGCGTCGGGAGCGATGGCACCAAAGAACAATCTCGCCGCCACCACCACAGCCACCGCGACCACCGCCGGCGCGACGCCGGGCGCGAGCGCGGCGTCGCCAGACGGGGCGGCGGCTGCCATGAATGCCGGGCCGCGTCCCTCGCCGCCGGGGTGTGCCTCACCGACGGCGAGTGTCGGGCCCGGCGGCCAGGCCGCGTGCCCGGACCCGGTCGACCCCCTCGGCCTGTTCAGCGTGCCCCACGGGGACGGCCGCACGGCTCTTCTCCTCCCCTTTGTCGAAGGGGCGACACCACCGACAGCTGCCAGTGACGTGCTTTGGCACTTGCCCGGGACGGTCATGCCGGGAGGGCAGGGGATCTCCGTTCTCGTGATCCGGTTGGCCGAGAACTCCACCGGGATATATCCCGAGTTCGAGCGCATCAAGGCCGGCGTGCAGGTAGGCGTCAGCTTCGGGGAACGCGCGTATGCGTACCGCATAGACGCGCGGGCGGACGATCTGGCGAGCAGCATGGGATTTCTGGCCCCACAACCCCCAGGATCCCCGTACACCACCCCAGGCGCATATGTCGCGGTCGTGGTGTTGAAGCCCGACGGGAAGGCGGCCCATTTCGTGGCGTGGGGAAGCCTGGTCGGAGCGTGACACGGTGATCACTCCGTCCCGGACGACGAGCCGACATCGGCTGCTACGGGCCGGTGACCCGCAAGCCCTGAGCAGGAGTCCTGCCCGGGAGACTGTGCAGAGTTCTGCGCGGAGTCGCGCCTGGATCGGGCCGCCGGTTCCGTACAGTCGGTCCGAACTCGCCCGGGTGCCACGGCCGTTCCCCGCGTGGCATGCTGTCCGTCCGACGGACGGGGGCGGCACATGGCATGGAGATGGCGGCGCGGTGATTCTGGTGACGACCCCGCAGAGGGGTTCCGGACGCTGGGGATACCCGAACCTGCGGCGCGGAGCCTGGCGAAGCTGTTGCGCACCCGCGTGACGCGTACGACGAGGCAACTGCTGCCCGGCGTGGAGGCGAGCGTCGCCCCGCGTTGGATGTTCGCCGCCGAGATCGCCCTGTGCAAGAACGCCCCCGCGATGGTGCGGACGCTGGACGCCGACATCGACGCGGCCCGAGCCAACTCCGCGGCGTTGCCCGGCGTGCTCATGACCGCCATTACGCAGGAGCTGGCCCGGCGCCACGACCGCGTGCACCGCGGCGAGCCGCTGGCGGTACGCGTCGACCCGGGGCCCGCCCCGCAGCCGACGCCCCTCCTGCGGTCGGCCGCGAGCAACATGGACACCGCCTGCGAACTGATGCTCGGGGTCTATCTGTCGGCCGAGGGGATCAGGCAACTCCGCACCGAGCAGGCCGAGGTCATACGCTACGCCGCCGCCCGGTACACCGACGGCCCCCAGGCGGCGAGCGAACTGTCCTGGGGCGGCTGGGGGTTGCTCGCCGCGCTGCAAGCCTGTGCGCTCCACGGCGGCGTCCTGCCCGAACCCGGACGTCAGCGCGCCGACCGGCCCGCGGCGCAAGCGGCAGGGGCCGCCGCCGCGGGGGTGGCCTTCCAACTCGGCCGCGCGCTCGGCTTCGCCACCGCACTCGAACTGATCGCGCTGTCCGAGTCCGCGGCGGCGTGAACCTCGCGGGGTCCGCCGTGGAGGGGGCCGCGCCCCGCACGGGCAACTTGCATGTCACGCGCGGAGGTCTCGCGGAGCGTGGATCCGGAGTGGTTCACCGCCCGCGCGATGTGGTCGGGCACGATCGGCGGGCCGCGAAGCGTGAGCCCCGGGAGGGTGGCGGTCAGCGCGCGCCGAGGTTGTCGAGGGCCTTGCCGGTCAGGCGGTAGACGGTCCACTCGTCCTGCGGGGCCGCCCCCAGCGCCTTGTAGAAGCCGATGGCCGGGGCGTTCCAGTCGAGGACCGACCATTCGACGCGCCCGTACCCGCGCTCGACCGCGATCCGGGCGAGTTCGACCAGGAGGGCGCGACCGTGGCCGCCGCCGCGCGAGTCGGGTGTGACGTACAGGTCCTCCAGGTAGATGCCGGGCTTCCCGAGCCACGTGGAGTAGCTGGTGAACCACAGGGCGAAGCCCTGGGGAGTGCCGTCCGGGTCTTCCGCGATGAGCGCGTTCGCGGCCGGCGCCGGGCCGAACAGGTCGCGTTCGAGGTCTGCTTCGGTGGCGTGGACCTCGTGCGCGGCCCGCTCGTACTCGGCAAGCTCGCGGACGAAGCGCAGGATCGTGGGGACGTCTTCGCGCGTGGCGGTTCTGATCATGTGCGGCACGGTACCGGGTGGTTTGGGTGGCGGGCCACGGCGTTCTTGGCGGCCCGTCGTGCGGCCCGTCGCACGGGCCGTCGGCCTTGCGCCCGCCCGCGCTCCCGCGTGGACTGTCCTGCGCCGGGAACCACCGAGGCGTGCCCGGCATCCCCCAAGGGGGGTAGCGTCCGTCACGCACCTGTCGGCCGTCCGGAACCACGGTTGTTCGCGGAGCGGCTCGGCAGTTGTCGCGTCGGCCCGCCGTCCTCCACGATGTCCTCCGGTTGTCCCCGCGCTGTCAGTCCTACTTGCTCTTCCGGCTTCCGCCAGTCCCGTCCGTCCCAACGCGCTCTGCCATGTCCCCGCAAAGGAGTTCCCGTGACCGCCGCGCCCGTGCCCTGGACGCTCGACCACCTCACCGGCCAGGAGGTCGCCGTTCCGGCGATGCGGCAGACGATCAGAACGATTTATACCGAGGTGTATGCCGAAGAACCGTATCTTCGCTCCGAGTCCGACGCCCTGGACTGGGACGAGAACGTGCTGCCCCGGCACCTGGACGCACCCGGCTTCTCCCTGGTCTTCGCCCGCACCGCCGAGGACTCGATACCCATGGGCTTCGGCCTGGGCGTTCCGCTGCGTGCGGACACCCGCTGGTGGGCCGGCATGGTCGACCCGCTGCCCGAGCCGATGACGGCCGAGGACGGTCGGCAGACGTTCGCGGTGTATGAGTTCGCCGTACGCAAGGAGTACCGGCGCCAAGGCCTCGGCACCGCGATGCACAAGGCCCTGGTCGGCCCGTGGACCGGTACGCGCACCACGCTGACGCTGCGCGCCAGTTCGCCCGCCGCGGTCGGCTTCTGGGACAGCGAGGGGTACCGCTCGGTCGGCTTCTCCCGGCCGTTCCCGCTGGCCCCGCTGTACACGATGATGCTGCGCGACCACACCCCGGCCAGCGGCTGGGGCGGCTGACCGACCGCGGGGCCGGGCCGCCCCGACCGCGCGCCGCGTGCCGCGCATGCCGTGCAGGCGTGCTCGCGCGTCCGCACATCCACACGTCCGCGGTCCCGCACGCTCACGACAGCAAGGGGATGATCCGTTCGCCGTACGCCGCGATGGTGGATTCGCGCGCGTCGTGCATCGCGTACACGGCGAACTGGTCCACCCCCAGGTCCCGCAGCTCCATCAGGCGCTGCAACTGCGTCTCGACCGGGCCGATGAGGCAGAACCGTTCGACGATTTCGTCCGGGACGAACTGCGCCGACGGGTTGTCGGCCCGGCCGTGGTGCGAGTAGTCGTAGCCCTGCCGGTCCTTGATGTAGTCGGTCAGCTCCTCCGGGACCGCGGACGAGTGCTCGCCGTACCGGGCCACCAGGTCGGCGACGTGGTTGCCGACCATGCCGCCGAACCACCGGCACTGCTCGCGCGCGTGCGCGAGCGCGTCGTCGCGGTCCTCGCACACGTAGGCGGGGGCCGCGACGCACACCTTGATCGCCGCCGGGTCCCGGCCCGCGCGCACCGCCGCGTCGCGCACCGACTTGACCATGTACTCGGTGAGGTACGGGTCGGCCAACTGCAGGATGAACCCGTCGGCCTGACGTGCCACCAGCTCCAGCGCCTTCGGGCCGTACGCCGCCATCCACATCGGCAGGCTCGACCCCTCCCGCACCCACGGGATCCGGACGCGCGTGCCGTGCATCTCGACCTCGCGGCCTTCGGCGAGCTCCTTGACGACCCGCATGGCCTCGCCGAGGCGCTCGAGCGTCGCCGGCTTGCCGCCGGGGACCCGGACCGCCGAGTCGCCCCGCCCGATGCCGCAGACGGTGCGGTCGCCGTACATGTCGTTGAGGGTCGCGAACAGCGAGGCGGTGACGGTCCAGTCGCGCGTCAGCGGATTGGTGACCATCGGTCCGATGGTGATCGTCGACGTCTCGGCGAGCACGCGGCTGTAGATGACGAACGGCTCCTGCCACAACACGACGGAGTCGAACGTCCAGCCGTGGGTGAACCCGGCGCGCTCGGCGGTCTTCATCAGCTCGACCACCTCGGACGCGGGCGGGTCCGCCTGGAGCACCAGACCGAAGTCCATATGGGGTTCTCTCCTTACCAGCACTCTTCCAGGGCTCTTCCAGGGCTCTTCCAAGGCTCTTCCAAGGCTCTTCCGGAGCCTTTCCACAGCCTTTCGACGGCTCTGTCAGGCCCGTCCAGGGCCGGTCAGGGGCCGATCAGGGGCCGGTCTCACACCAGGTACTGGCAGGTGTCGCGCTTGAGGTACGACCCGTGTCCGGCGCGCCCCGTGTACTGCCCGCCGTCCACCACGACGGTCCCGCGCGACAGCACCGTGCGTGCGCGCCCCGTGAGTTGCCGTCCCTCGTACGCCGAGTAATCGACGTTCATGTGGTGCGTCGCGGCCGACACCGTCTGCTCGGCGGCCGGGTCGTACACCACCAGGTCGGCGTCCGCGCCAGGGGCGATGGTGCCCTTGCGCGGATAGAGCCCGAACATCCGGGCCGGGGTCGCGCACGCCAGCTCGATCCAGCGGCGCCGCGTGATGTGCCCGTCGAGCACCGCCTGGTGCAGCAGGTCCATGCGGTTCTCGACGCCCGGGAGCCCGTTGGGGATCTTCGAGAAGTCGTCGCGCCCGAGGTCCTTCTGGCCCACGAAGCAGAACGGGCAGTGGTCGGTGGACACCACGGACAGGTCGTCGGACCGCAGTCCGCGCCACAGTGCGGCCTGGTGGTCGACCGGCCGAAGCGGCGTGGAGCAGACGTACTTCGCGCCCTCGAAGCCGGGGCGTGCCAGGTCGTCCGTCGACAGGAAGAGGTACTGCGGGCAGGTCTCGCCGAACACGTTCAGGCCGAGGTCCCGGGCGGCGGTCAGTTCGGCGACCGCCTCCGCCGCCGACACGTGCACCACGTACAGCGGGCTGCCGGCGACGCGCGCGAGCTGGATCGCCCGGTGGGTCGCCTCGGCCTCCAGCAGCGCCTTGCGGACCTCGCCGTGCACGCGCGGATCGGTACGCCCGGCCGCGAGCGCCTGCTCGATCAGGACGTCGATGGCGATGCCGTTCTCCGCGTGCATCATCGGCAGCGCCCCGTTGTTCGCGGCCTGCTGCATCGCGCGCAGGATGCGCCCGTCGTCGCTGTAGAGCACCCCCGGGTACGCCATGAACATCTTGAAGCTCGTGACGCCCTCGCCGACGAGCTGGTCCATCTCCTTCAGCACGCCGTCGTTCACGTCCGCGAGGATCATGTGGAACGCGTAGTCGATCGCGCAGTTGCCCTCGGCCTTGGCGTGCCACGCGTCGAGCCCGGCGCGCAGCGTGCCGCCGACCTGCTGGATCGCGAAGTCGACGATCGTCGTCGTGCCGCCGAACGCCGCCGCGCGGGTGCCCGTCTCGAAGGTGTCGGACGCGACCGTGCCGCCGAACGGCATCTCCATGTGGGTGTGCGCGTCGACGCCGCCCGGGATCACGTACATCCCGGTCGCGTCGATGACGCGGTCCGCGCCGGGGACCCAGGCCTCGGCGACCTCGGGTGCGGCGAGTGCGACCACGCGCTCGCCGTCGACCAGCACATCGGCGTACGTCTCCTCGGCGGCGGTCACCACAAGGCCGCCGCGGATCAGGGTGCGGGCCATGGCGTCATGCCTCCGTGAGCGGGCCGTAGGCGTCGGGGCGCCGGTCGCGGTAGAAGGCCCACTGGTTGCGGACCTCGTCGATCAGACCGAAGTCGAGATCGCGGATCAGGAGTTCCTCGTCGCGGTCGGAGGCGGTCTCCCCGACGAACTGCCCGCGCGGGTCGACGAAGTAACTGGTGCCGTAGAAGTCGTTGTCGCCGTACTCCTCGACGCCGACCCGGTTGATCGCCGCGACGAAGTACTCGTTGGCGACCGCCGCCGCGGGCTGTTCGAGCTGCCAGAGGTAGGCGGAGAGGCCGCGGCTGGTCGCCGACGGGTTGTAGACGAGTTGCGCGCCCGCGAGGCCCAGCGCGCGCCAGCCCTCGGGGAAGTGGCGGTCGTAGCAGATGTAGACGCCGATCCTGCCGACCGCGGTGTCGAACACCGGCCAGCCGAGGTTGCCGGGCCGGAAGTAGTACTTCTCCCAGAAGCCCTTGACCTGCGGGATGTGGTGCTTGCGGTACTTGCCGAGCACGGTTCCGTCGGCGTCGATGACGGCCGCGGTGTTGTAGTAGAAGCCGGACTGCTCGACCTCGTACACCGGCACCACGAGCACCATGCCCAGCTCGCGTGCGAGGGCGCTCATGCGGGCGGTCGTCGGGCCCTCGGGCACCGGTTCGGCCCAGCCGTAGTGCTCGGGTTCCTGGACCTGGCAGAAGTAGGGGGCGTTGAACACCTCCTGGAAACCCAGGACCTGGGCCCCCTGGGCGGCCGCCTGCCGGGCGTACGCCTCGTGGACGTCGACCATCGACGCAGTGTCGCCGGTCCACTTGGCCTGTACGAGCGCGGCGCGCACGATCTGCGGCACAACGAACCCCCTCATCGCTAGGCAAATCCCCCGTAAAGGGAAGCGACGACTGTAACTCCGTGACCTGCCCCGGGAGAAGGAGGAGGCGCTGACCAATCCACGTGTCGCGGCTTGCCGTCGCGGGGGACGGCCGGTCAGCATGGTGGGGTTACCGATCGGTAGTGATCTCGGGAGGGCGACATGGGAGTGGAACAGTCGGCGGACGGCAGCCCGCCGCTCGACCTGCGGACGGCCTCGAAGACATTGGAGGCCCAGCCGTTCAGCGTGCTGCTCGGGGCCCGCCTGGCGGCCTTCGGCGACGGCGGCGCCACGATCGAGGTCGACGTACGCGAGGAACTGCGGCAGCAGAACGGGTTCGTGCACGGGGGAGTGCTCGCGTATCTGGCGGACAACACCATCACCTTCGCGGCGGGCACGGTCCTCGGCCCGGCGATCCTGACCGCCGGCTTCGCGGTGACGTACGTACGCCCCGCCTCGGGTACGCGCCTGCGCGCCCGTGCCACCGTCCTGACGTCGACGCGGTCCCAGGCGGTCTGCTCCTGCGAGATCGCCGCGGTCGACGAGGACGGCTCCGAGCGCATCTGCGCGACGGCCCAGGGGACCGTCCGCCGCGCCCAGTAGCCCCAGGTCTCGGACCGGCGGAGCCGCCCGCGCGGTGCCGCGGGCGGCCGAGGGACAAATATGAGTGTTGACTCTCAAATGAGAGTCGGCAATCATCTCGGCGTGCTGCCGATCCCGATCCCGCTCGTCGACCTCTCCGAGCTCTCCGACCCCTCCGAGTCGACCGACCCTCGCGCCGCCGAGGGGGTCGGTGCCGCCGCGGGACCGCCCGCTTCCGGCGGCGGTCTGCGTGCCCGAAAGAAGCTGCTGGTACGCGCGGCAATCGTCGACGCCGCGCTCGACCTGTTCGCCGAACGCGGCTACGACACGACGACCGTGCCCGAGATCGCGGCCCGCGCCGGCGTCTCACCGGCCACCGTGGCGCGCTACTTCCCGGCCAAGGACGCCCTGCTGTTCCCGGAGCGCGGGGTACGCGTGCCCGCGCTCCGCGCCGCGATCCTCGCCCGCCCGGCCGACGAACCCCCGCTGCGCGCCGTCCTCGGGGCGGTGGCCCAACAGCCGCCCCTGGACGCGGAGTCCTTGCGGCGGCTCGCCCTGCAACGCCGCGCCATCGGCAGCTCGGCCGTCCTGCGCGGACGCGCGCTCGGCCTGCTCGGCCGGTGGCGCGACGGCATCGCCGAGGCGGTGGCCGAACGCGAGGGACAGTCGGCCGAATCCGCCCACGTCCTGGCCACCGCGGTGGTGGCGGTCCTGGACGACGTCACCGAGCGCTGGGCCGCCGAGGGGGCCGGCGACGGCCTCCAGGAACGGGCGCTGGCCGCCCTCGCGGTCCTCGCGGGTGCGGTGGGAGACACGAACATCGGTTCCAGCAAGGGAGCTTCCCGTGCCCGTCACTGACAGCACCGCGTCGGCCGAGCCGGTCGCCGAACGAGTCGCCGAGCCGGTCGTCGTCGTGTCCGCCGACTGCCACATAGGTCCGCGCCTCGTCGAGGACCTGCGTCCGTACTGCCCGGCCGACCTGCTCGCCGCGTACGACGCGTACGTCGACGACCCCAACCGCTCGCGCGGCCGCTACCTGGAGCGCGAAGAGGCCGTCGACCCCGACTCCCCGTGGCGGAACCGGCTCACCGACGGCCACCACGACCCGGCCGCCCGCCGCCGCGACCTCGACCACGAGGGCGTCGCCGCGGAAGTCGTCTTCCACGGCAGCCAGAACGACCAGCCGGTGCCCTTCCAGACCTCGATGCTCGGCGCCAACGACGACCCGGAGCTTGCCGCGGCCGGCATCCGGATCTACAACCGCTGGCTCGCCGACGCGTGCGCGGCGGCACCGGACCGCCACGTCGGCCTCGCGCACCTGCCGATGTGGGATGTCGACGCCGCCGTCGCCGAGTTGCGGTGGGCGGCGGGCGCGGGCCTGCGCGGCGTGAACTTCCCCGCGCCCCGCCCGTGGCTGCGGCACTACAACGACCGCGCCTGGGAGCCGTTCTGGGCGGCGGCCGAGGAACTGTCGATGCCGCTGACCACCCACTCCGGGGCCGGCGACCCGACGCTGTACGCGGGCCCCGAACTGGGCGCGCTCCAGCAGATCGAGTCCGGCGGCTGGTTCAGCCGCCGCGCCGCACACCACATGATCTTCTCCGGCGTGTTCGAGCGGCATCCCGGCCTCGTGCTGGTGCTGACCGAGCAGCCGGGCGAGTGGTGGCCGTACCTGGCGACCGAACTGGACACCGTGCACATGTCCGCCACCCGCGGCAACGCCAGGCTCGCCGCGCAGGTCCCCGAACTCCCCAGCCACTACCTGCACCGCAACGTCTATATCGGGGGCAGCTTCCTCTCCCGCACCGAAGCCGTGGGCGCGATCCGGGACGGGTACGCCGACCGCATCATGTGGGGCTCGGACTACCCGCACATGGAAGGCACGTACCAGTACCAGCGCCCCGAGACCCCCGATGCCGAGCGTGTCGCCATGGGCAAGTTGTCGATCCGCTGGACGTTCGCGGGACTCGACCGGGATGCGGTACGCGCCATGCTCGGCGGCACCGCCGCCAAGGTGTACGGCCTCGACCCGGCCGCACTCGCCGCCACCGCACGCACGATCGGCGCGATGACCTGGGGCGAGATCGACGCGCCGCTGGAGGCCGTCCCCGCCGGCGCGAGCCCGTTCGCCTTCCGCACCGTCGGCCCCTGGGCCTGACCTCCGGACCGACGGGAGTCCCCCATGCGTACGTTCCGAACACCTCGGCGTGCCCTCGCCGCCACAGCAGCCGCCCTCGCACTCGCCCTCGTCTCCGCATGCGGCGGAGGCGGCGGCGACTCCGGCTCCGCCTCCGCGTCCGGCCCGCCCCGGCAAGGCGGTTCCGCCACGATCCTGCTGCCCACCGAGGCGGCCCGCGGGCTGGATCCGACCGCCGCCGCGGTCACCGGAGTCGGCGACGGCAACCGCCTCGCCGCGCTCTACGACGTGCTGTTCTGGATGGACCCCAAGACGGGCCGGGTCAGCCCCGGCATCGGCGAGAGCATCACCGCCTCCGACGACGGGCGCGTCTGGACGCTGCGGATCCGGCCCGGCGTCCGGTTCTCGGACGGCACTCCCTTCGACGCGGAGGCCGTGCGCTTCACCTACCAGCGCCACGCGGACCCGGCCACCCGCTCGCCGCAGGTGTCGAGTGCGGCCGGGCTGCGCCTCCAGGTCGTCGAGCCGCTTGCCCTGCGCATCGAACTTCCTTCGCCCAACGCGCACTTCGACCGGGTGGTGGCGAAGAACCTGACGTACATCGGATCGCCCGAGGCCTACCGCAAGGACCCGAAGGGCTTCGGAGCCAACCCCGTCGGGGCAGGGCCGTTCGTGCTCAAGCAGTGGCAGCGCGACGCGCAGATGGTGCTGGAGCGCAGTCCCACGTATTGGCAGCCGGGCAGGCCCGCACTCGACCGCGTCACCTTCAAGGTCGTCCCGGACATCCAGCAGGCGATGGCGACGGTTGCCGCCGGCGGCGCCACCGCCATGGTCACGGTCGACTACCAGCTCATCGACAAGGGGCGGAAGGACGGCGTCACCGTCGAGCAACTCGACCTCTCCGGCGGCAAGATGGTGGTCTTCAACTCCGCCCGGCCGCCGTTCGACGACCCTCGGGCGCGGCGTGCCGTCGTCCTCGCGCTCAGCGCGGAGGGGTTCAACTCCGTGGTGTACCAGGGCAAGGCGCCCGCCGCCCGCGGGATGTTCGCGCCGGGGACGGCCTTCCACGATCCGGCGTCCCGCACCCCGGACGACGACACGGCCGAGGCGCAGCGCCTCCTGGACGCGCTCGCCGCGGACGGCCGGCCGCTCGACTTCACGTTCACCACGTACGCGTCACCGCCGAGCGTGAAGACCGCCGAGTACATCCAGTCGCGGCTGCAGACGCTGCGGAACGCCTCGATGCGGATCGAGACCCTGGAGCCGGGCGCGATGACCCTCAAGACCCAGATCTCCCGCGACTTCCAGGCGTCGGTGTTCACCCTCTGGATCGACGACCCGGAGCCCGCGCTCCACACGTTCCTGCACAGCGGCGGCGCGTCGGCGTGGACCGGGTACCGCAACGCGGACGTCGACCGGGCCCTCGACACCGGCCGGGGCAGCACCGATCCGGCGGTACGCGCCGCGGCGTACGCCGAGGTGCAGCGCCGCCTCGACGCCGACCTGCCCGTCTGGGTGTTCCAGAACGCCGTCGCGGCGGTGGCGCACAAGGGCACTCTGGCGGACGTCACGATGTTCAACGACGGCACGGTGCTGTACGACCGCCTGGCGCTGCGCGCCTGACGCCGCCGGACTCACCGGGTGTGTCGGACCCACCGCATGTGTCGGGCTCGCCGGGCGTGCCGGGCGCACCCGGTGAGTCCGGCAGCGGCGGACGTACCCGACCCCGCGGCTCAGACCTCGGTCGGCCGCTCGTTGTAGACGCCCGCGGGCTCCTGCCCCGAGAGCTTCTGGATCGCGTCCATGATCTCGTCGGTGACCTCGCGGCGGGCCTTGGCCACGTCCTTGCGCTCGTAGTGCGCCGAGAAGTCCAGCGGCTCGCCGAAGCGCACAAGGGCCTTCGGCTTGAACTTGGGGATGCGCGTGCCGACCGGCTGGACCTTGTCGGTGTCGATGACGCCCACCGGCACGACCGGGACCCGGGCGGTCAGGGCCAGCCACGCGACGCCGGTCTTGCCCCGGTACAGCCGGCCGTCGAGCGAGCGGGTGCCCTCCGGGTAGATGCCGAACGCCATCCCGCGGTCCAGCACGCCCTTGCCGGCCTCCAGCGCCGCCATCGCGCCGCGCTTCTGCTCGCGCGGCACCGGGACCGCCCCGAGCCCCTCGAAGAACGCCCGGCTCGCGGCGCCCTTGACGCCCTTGCCGTCGAAGTACTCGGCCTTGGCCAGGAATGTCACTTGACGCGGCGCGACGATCGGGATGACCAGGCTGTCGCAGAACGACAGGTGGTTGCTGGCGATGATCACACCACCGGTCTTCGGGACGTTCTCGGTCCCCTCGACGTGGGGACGCCAAATCGCCCGCGAGGTCGGTGCGACGACGCGATGCATGAAGTGGTAGATCAGCACGGCTTCCCCCGGTCGGGTTTAGGGCAGGGGTCACCCTACCCATTCGCGGCCGCACCATGATGAGCCGCCCACCCCTACGAGTGGTTACCAGCCAGTCACGTTGTGCGCCTCCCCGGCGCGCGCCACCCGCCGAATCCGGTCACTTGCCGCGCAAGGGGCGGAAGAAGGTCCGGATGTCGTCGACCAGCGCCTCCGGTTCCTCCATCGCGGCGAAGTGGCCGCCCGCGGGCATGTCGGTCCAGTGCGTGATGTTGTACTGCCGCTCCGCCCAGCGCCGCGACGGCGTGCCGAGCTTCTCGGCGGGGAAGTACGCGCACCCGGTCGGCACCTCGACGCGCTGCCCGGCCGTCGGCGACACCGTCTGCGCGTTCTCGTAGTACAGCCGCGCGGCCGAGTGCGCGGTCGCCGTCACCCAGTACAGCGTGATGTTCGTGAGCAACTCGTCGCGCGTGAACCGGCTCTCCACGTCCCCGCCGCAGTCGCTCCAGCCGCGGAACTTCTCGACGATCCACGACGCGAGCCCGGCGGGCGAGTCCACGAGGCCGTGTCCGAGCGTGTACGGCCTGGTGGCCTGCTGGCGCAGGTAGCCGGCCTCGGTGCGGCCCAACTCCCGCATGCGCGCGAGCGAGGCGCGTTCCGCGTCGGTGAAGTCGGCGGGGTCGTCGTCCGGTCCCGGTCCCGCGATGAGCAGGTTCACGTGCAGGCCCGCGACGCGCGACGGGTGGGCGCGGGCCAGTTCGGTGGAGACGATGGAGCCCCAGTCGCCGCCCTGGGCGCCGTACCGCGCGTACCCGAGCCGGTCCATCAGCTCGGCGAGGGCGGACGCCATGCGCGCCGGCCCCCAGCCGGCCTCGCGGACCGGGCTCGACCAGCCGTAGCCGGGCAGCGACGGGCACACGACGTGGAACGCGTCCGGACCGGGTGCGGTCAGCGGGCCGATGACCTTGAGGAACTCCGCGACCGAGCCGGGCCAGCCGTGGCTGACGACGAGCGGCAGCGCGTCGGGGTCGGCCGAGCGTACGTGCAGGAAGTGCAGCGGCTGGTTGTCGACCTCGGTCCGGAAGTTCGGGTGGGCGTTCAGCTCCGCCTCGTGCCGCCGCCAGTCGTACCCGTCCTGCCAGTAGGCGCACAGGTCGCGCAGGTACGCGGTGTCCGTGCCCGCGTCCCACCCCGTGCCCGGCACCGGCTCCGGCCACCGCGTGCGCGCGAGGCGGTCGCGCAGGTCGTCCAGCACGGTGTCCGGCACGTCGATCCGGAACGGATGGACCGCGCGGTCGGCGGGAAGGGCGTCCTCTGCGGGCACGGCACCAGCTCGGGTCATGGCGGCATCCGATCCCCGGCCGCACCGGCCGGACATATGACGGGTCGTCAATTCCCTTGTGTCCTATCCCGAACCGGCGTCGACATCAAGCGGACATCGGACGGACATCAAGCGGGACCGACGCCGTTTCGCCATACTGCCCAGGTGAACTCGCCGTTCCCGCCACAGCAGCCCGGGCAGCACCCGCCGTGGCCGCAGCAGGCCTGGGAACAGCAGCAGGCATGGCAGCAGCACGCGGTGCCGCCGCAGTACCCCTTCGGTGTGCCTCTCGGCGGCGCGCCGCAGCCCGACACGCGGGCGCCCATCCCGCTGCCGCCCGAGGCCGTGCCGTCGGGCACGCGCCCGTGGACCACCGCCGCCGCCCATCTCTGGGCGGCGATCCGGGCGCCGCGGTGGACGACTCCGTACGTGCCGGTGGCGGCAATCGTCGTCGGCGTCGTGGGCCTCGGCTCGCTGCCGGTCGACTCCGCGTGCGACTCCAACGCCGGGGAGTGCGGCCCGGAATGGGTCCTGTACGTCCTGCTCGGCGGACTCCTGCTGGCCGTCGCGGCCCTGTTCGCCCAGCCGGTCCTGGCGGTCGTCGGCGCCTTCATCGGCCTCGGCCTGGCGCTCGTCCTCTACCCGCCGCGCCCCGAGGACATCGGCGCCACCTGGCCCTGGTGGCTGCTGCTCGTCGGCCTCGCGTGGGCGGTCGTGACCTCGGCGGTGCGCGTCACGCGCGTACGAGATCAGCGCTACGCCGCAGAGGAGGCCGCCGGGGCGGTGTCCCACGCGGTGCCCGCGGCCGTCCTCGGACGTACCGTGCAACGTGCCGTGCTGCGCCTCGTGTTCGGCCTCGGCGCGCTCGTCCTGAGCGGGCTGTGCGTGTGGGGGCTGCTCGACGCCTTCGCGGACGATCGTGCCCATGCCCGGCGTGCCGACAGGGTGTGGGCGACGATCGTCGATGTCGACGACACGACCGCCACCGTGCGGGTCGACGGCGAGGCCGAGAACCGCGTGTCGGAGGGCGACGACTACGAGCGCGAGGAGGGCGACCGGGTCGGCGTCCTGGTCGACGGTGACTGGACCCGGCTGGCCGACGAGCGCTTCGACGGAATCACGTGGTGGCTCGGGATCCTGGTGTGCATCGTGCCGGGCCTCATGCTGACCACGGGAGCGCTGCGCGTCCGCAGGCGCGCGAGGCGTCTCCGCCCGGGCGGTGCGGCGGTGGCCACGCTGCGGGTGCAGGTGCTGTTCGTCGACAACCAGACCGTGCAGGTGTACGCGGACGACGACGAGGCGCGCGGCTGGCCGCTGTTCCGGACGAAGGTCGAGTACTGGGCCACGCCGTTCGGGGCCTACCCGCCGTCGCCCGGGCCCGAGGGCGTCGATCTCGCGAAGAAGGCCGCGACCACTTCCGCGGTCCCGCAGTACGCCTACACGCCTATGTGGCACCCGACCCCTTGGCGGCCACGCGCCTGTGCGGCGGTCCTGTTCGGACCGCCTTACGCGGGCGCCGAGTTCGTGATGCTCGTGGCCCGCGAGCAGGACACCCCGTGCGTCGCGGTGTCGGCGCGTGCGGTACGCCCGCTGCGTACCGCCGGCGCCCGCCCGCCCAAACCTCCCGGCCACTGAGGCGCGGCTTCCGGAGCGGAAGCCGCGCGAGCGGTCGGGCAGCCAGGCGGGTCAGGCCGTCGGGGCGAGATCGATGCGCACGGTGGCGGGCGTCGTGGCGAACTTGCGGAGCGTCTTCGCGTGGTTCGCCGGGAAGGAGGCGAGTCGGGCGTCCACGTCGTCGTCCGGCACGAGCGCCGCGACGCCGGGGAGCCAGCGGCCGCGCAGGTGCACGCGGACGTTCGGATCGGCCACGAGGTTGCGCACGTACCCCGCACGTCGGCCGTGCTCCGCGACCAGCCACACCACGGAGTCCGGGTCGCGGCGCACCCCGACGACCGTGCGGCGCCGCTGCCCCGTGCTGCGCCCCGTCGTCTCGATGACGGCGTGGTGGGGGAGTACGCCCGAGAACGCGAGCATCCGCATCGGGGGGTTGAGCACCCAGCGCTGGAGCCGGCGGGTCCGGACCTTGCGCTGGCGCGCGTCGGCCGCGTCCAGGGCCGCGGCCTGCTCGGGGGTGGCCGGCGAGACGGTCATCCGGCCGGCCCCCAGCACGCGGCGGCTGACCACGTCCACGTCGACGGGGCCGCCGCGCAGGCGGCGGACCGCCGGGATGTGCAGCGCGCCCCACGCCAGGAAGGTCGCGCCCGCCGCGACCTGCGCGGAACCGCCGGTGACGGCCTCGGACCAGGCGAACTCGCGGGCGGCCACGCACCACAGGACCCCGGACCCGCCGATGACGACGGCGTCGGCGATGACGGTGGCGCGTATGTGGGCCCGGGACTTGCGGCGCCGTTCCGGCCGGGCGCGCAGCACGCGCTCGCCGACACGGCCGAGGGGCGTGCCGTGGACGAGGGCCTGCCACGCGACGAAGAGGGCGGCCAGGGCGAGTCCGCCGGCGAGGGCCGGTGCGGCGCCGCCGTCCCAGTCGACGAGGAGGCCCGGCCATGCCGAGGCGATCCAGGCCGCGCCGACGACGGCCCAGGCGGTGCCCTCCCAGCGCAGCGTCTCGGCGCGCGTCGAGTGGGCGCGGCGCGGAGCGGCGGCCTCGGGACGGGCGACGTCGCGACGAGCGCGAGCGGCGCGGGTCCGCTTGGCCTCGGCGGCCTTGCCGGCGTCGTCGGCCGGGGAGTCGGAGGAGTGTGCGGAGCGGACTGAGGCGGCGCACGGAGTGGTCATGCCAATAAACATAACAGTCGTCATGTTTATTGGCAACGGCCTGCCCGGCCGAGCCTTCTCAGCCGGGCGTCCTCAGCCGATCACCGGGCCCGGCAGGTGAGTTGGAGGTCGTGAAGCTGCCCGGCGAGCCGCTGGGCGGCGCGCCCCAGGCGCTCGCGGTCGCCCGTCGCCAGCAGGTCGAGCAGCATCCCCGCCAGCGCCGAAGCCGCGATCGTGGCCTCGGCCTCCGCGTCGTCGCGAGCCATCCCGGCGCCGACCAGATCGCCCGTCAGAAACTCCACCCAGGCCGACATCAGGCGCGCCCGGAAGTCCTCGGCGAGCAGGTCCGCGACCCGGGGGATCGTCAGGGCCTCGAACACCAGCCGTACGCGCGCCAGATTCTCGGGAACCGCGACCCACTCCCAGTACGCGGCCACCACCGCGCCCACGTCCCCCTCGGCGTCCCCCACCGCCCCGCGCGCCGTGCCGACCTGCTCCGCCTCCACGAACTCCAGGACCGCGCGCAGCAGTTCCTCCTTGGAGCCGAACTGGTAGGTCAGCGTGTACGTGCTCACCCCCAGCGCCCCGGCAAGCGGGCGCAGCGACAGGTCGCCCAGCCCGGTGCGTGCCAATTCGTCCACGACCGCACGCAAGATCTCCGACCGGCGCTCAGGGTTTGGTTTACGTCCCATGTGCCGGAAAATACCCGACGCCCTAGGCGCCGGTCGTCGAGCCCGGGCGGACGATCATCAGGATCGTCACCACCGCCCAGAGGATGTTGAAGATCCCGGTGAACATGGCCAGGCGTACGGTCGCCTCGCGGCCGGGGAGCGGGCCGCGTTCGGCCGGAGGCGCGTACAGCGCGTTCACGATGACCGCCTGGCGCGGCAGGATCAGGCCACCGAGCGCGAGGGCGGCCAGGGCGGTGAGCACGATCGACGCGATCAGCCAGGCGCTGCCCAGCACGCCCATGCTGCTCGCGGTGCCGAAGCCGAACACCGGCACCGCCGCGCCGACGAACGCGTACGTCACGCAGATCCGGTGCAACTGGCGTACCGACGACACCGCGCCGGGGTCGCCCGGATCGGCGAGCGCGCGCCGCGCCTCGACCGGGAAGCGGCTCGCCGCGACGGTCACCGGTCCGATGGCGACGATCGCCGCCAGGACGTGCAGGATCAGCAGGAACTTGGTCACGGCGGCGGTTCTCCCGGGAGGCGGCAAGGCGACGGCACCGACGCTAGGCGGCGCCGAGCCCCTCGAAGAAGTGGCGAAAGTGACAGGTTCCAACGGGTTCTCGCCACGACTGCGATGCGGGGCGATTTCGCCTCCGGATCGACAGGCACCCAGGTCAGGCGGGGTTGGCGGGATCCAGGCGGGGACCTACTCTTTCGCCATGCACACCGTTGCCGTTCTCGCCCTCGAGCAGGTCATCGCGTTCGACTTCGTGACCCCGATGGAGGTCTTCAGCCTGACGCGCCTGCCCGACGGCCGGCCCGGGTACCGCGTCATCGTGTGCGCGGCGACCCGCGACGTCGAGACCGCGCTGTTCGGGATCCGCGCGCCGTACGGCCTGGACGCGCTGGAGCAGGCCGACACCGTCATCGTCCCCGGCACCCTGGAGTTCGGCGCGCCGGTGCCGGACGAGATCCTCGACGCCCTGCGCAAGGCCGCGGCCAACGGCACCCGCATCGCGTCGATCTGCGCCGGGGCGCTGATCCTGGCCGAAACCGGCCTCCTCGACGGGCTGCGCGCCACGACCCACTGGCTGGCCGCGGACCGCCTCGCCGAACTGCACCCCGACATCGACGTCGACCCCAACGTCCTGTACGTCGACAACGGACAGATCCTCACCTCGGCGGGCGCCGCGGCCGGGCTCGACCTCTGCCTCCACATGGTGCGCCGCGACTACGGCTCCGCGGTCGCCGCCGACACCGCGCGGCTCGCCGTCGTCCCCCTCGAACGCGAGGGCGGCCAGGCGCAGTTCATCGTGCACGAGAAGCCTCCGGCGCCGGCCGGATCCGCGATGGAGCCGCTGCTGCGCTGGATGGAGGACAACTGCGGGCAGGACCTCAGCCTCGACGACATCGCCGCCAGGGCCGGCACGAGCACCCGTACGCTCAACCGCCGCTTCCGCGAGCAGACCGGCACGACGCCGCTCCAGTGGTTGCAGCGAACTCGCGTACGCCGCGCGCAGTCCCTCCTGGAGTCCACCACCCACTCCGTCGAACGCATCGCCGTGCAGGCGGGGTTCGGCTCGCCCACCGCCTTCCGCGACCGCTTCAGGCGCACGGTGGGCGTCAGCCCGCAGGCGTACCGGAGGTCCTTCCGGACCCCGGACCCGGCGGGCTGACGCACGACACGGCCGCATTCAGGCGGCCTTCAGGGCGCGGTCAGTGCCTCCGTCGGCGGCAGGCGGGACGCCCGGATCGCCGGGTACAGGCCCGCGACCGCGCCGATCACCAGGGTCGCGGCGAGGCCCCCGCCGGTCGCCCACAAGGGGAGGACGGCGGGCCAGCCGCGCGTGCCCGCGTACACCGTCGTCACCACCGCACCGAGGGCCACGCCGCCGACGCCGCCGAGCGCCGACAACAGCAGGGACTCGGCGAGGAACTGCGTGCGGATCTGGCCCCGGGTCGCGCCCAGCGAGCGCCGTAGGCCGATCTCCGCGCGGCGTTCGAGCACCGAGATCACCATCGTGTTGGCGACCCCGACCCCGCCCACCAGCAGCGCCACCGCCCCCAACCCGAGCAGCAGCCCGGTGAAGGCGCGGTCGGTGGCATGCCGCGCGGCGAGCGCGTCGGACGGCCGCGAGACGTTCACCTCGTTGGGCGCCTCCGGGTTCGCGGTCGCCGCCAGGACGTCGCGGACCTCCTCCACCGAGCCGTCGTCGGAACGCGAGTACACCGTGGTCGGATGCCCGTCGAAGCCGAGCAGCGACTCGGCCACCGGCCAACCGATCAGCGCCGACGCGTTCAACTCCGGTGCGAGCGGTACCGGTTCGAGGATCCCGACCACGGTGAACCACTCGTCGCCCGCATAGACCTGGATGTCCGGGCCCGCGGCCCCGACCCCCAGGCGCTCGGCGGCGTCGGCGCCCAGCACCACCGCCGGATAGCGCTCAGTCGCCGGGTTGAGCCACGTGCCGTCGGCAAGCGCGGCGCCCACGGTACGCGGCAGATCCAGATGCGCGGCGCGTACCGTCATCGCCCCCGACTGCGCGGCGGGGATGCGGTCGTTGCGGTAGATCTTCGCGTCCGGTACGTCGCCGACGGCCGCCACCTGCCGCACCGGCCCGATCCTCGAGATCATCGGCACCGACTCCGGCGGCAGGCTCGCGGTCGCGCCGGACAGGCTCTGCCCGGGCGCCACGGTCAGCAGGTTGGTGCCCAACGCGTCCAGCTCACGGTCGAGTTCGGCGCGACTCGACGACGAGATCCCGGCGACGGCCGTCATCGCCGCGATGCCGATGGCGATGCCGAGCGCCGACAGGAACACCCGCATCCGCCGGGTACGCAGCCCCGAGACACCCACCCGCCACACATCACGCGGACGCAGCCGCGCGGGAGAGAGCAACCCGGCCATCTCACACCACCTTTCCGTCGCGCATGGCCACCTGCCGGGGAAGCGACGCCGCGATCTCCCGGTCGTGCGTGATGACGACGACCGTCGTGCCCGCCGCGTGCAACTCGCGCAACAGCGCCATCACCCCCGCGCCGGACGCCGAATCGAGGTTCCCGGTCGGTTCGTCGGCGAGCAGCAGCGGCGGCTCACCCACCACCGCGCGGGCGATCGCCACGCGCTGCCGCTCTCCGCCCGACAGTTCGTGCGGCATGTGGTCGAGCCGGGTGCCGAGCCCGACGCGGACGAGCGTCCGCTCCGCCCGGCGCCGGCGCTCACGCAGGGGAACCCCCGCGTACAGCAGGCCGTCCGCGACGTTGTCCACCGCGGACTGGCCCTGCGCCAGATGGAATTGCTGGAACACGAACCCGATCAGGCCCGCCCGCAACGCCGACAGCCGGCGGTCGGACAGCGTCGCGATGTCGTGCCCGGCGATGCGCACGACGCCGGTCGACGGCCGGTCGAGCGTGCCGACGAGATGCAGCATCGTGGACTTTCCCGAGCCGGACGGGCCCACTATGGCCACGAGTTCGCCGCGCCCGATGGTCAAGGAGACCTCGCGCACGGCGGCCACCCCGCCCGGGTACGTCTTGCCGACACCCGCCAACTCGACCAGCGGCAAAGGGTCTTGATGTTGCCGCTCATCCTGCGGCGCGGTCCGTCCGCGCGTCGGGTCCTGGACAGTCGGGTCCTGGACAGTCGGGTCCGTCACGGTCGGGTCCGTCACGGTCGGGTCCGTCACGGTCGGGTCCTGGACGGTCGGGTCCTGGACGGTCGACTTCCGGAGGGTCGGACCGGACGCCGTCACGTGGGCATCCCCACGGTCGCGCCCTCGGTGATCCCGCCGCCCGACACCTCGACGCGCCCGTTCGCGAACATCCCCGTCTCGACGGCCACGATGCGGGTGGTCGCGCCGTCGACGAGTTGCACGCCGTACCCGCCCTCGGCGAGCGCGAGCAGCGCCGCCACGGGCACGGTCAGCACCCCCTCGTGCTTCGACGCGGTGAACACCACGCTCACCGCCGCCTGGTCGAGCCCGTCCAGCGACCGCTCGTCGTCGAGCGAGACGGTCACCCGGATGTTCGTCTCGGCGTCGCCCGCACCGTCCCCGCCACCACCACCCCCTCCGCCTCCGCCGCCGTCGCCCTCGTCACCCGCGTCGATGACGGTCAGCGTGCGGGCCACCTTGCCCGGGACCGTCCGCCCGTCCGGCAGCTTCACGGTGACCGGCAGGCCGATCGTCGCCAGGCGCTGCTGCGCCACGTCCAGGTCCACGACGACCACGCGGCTGAGCCCCGTGTAGGTGAGCAGCGCGCTCCCGGGTTGCGTGGTGTCGCCCACGGCCGCCTTGAGCGTGTCGATGCGGACCGGGCCCGCCGCGTACCCCACGCGGCCCAACTCGACCGTGCCGGTCTGCTCAAGGCCCAGGGCCTTCTGCCACTTCTTCACGGCCGTCGCCGTCGCGGCGGTGTACTCGTCGTCGACCGTGAAGCCCCGGTACCCCAGCGCCCACAGGTTCTCCTCGAACTGCCGCACGTCCGCGCCCTCGGTGTCGACCGCGAGTGCGCGGTACGTGGGCAGCGGGCCGTACAGCAGCACGACCGGCGCGTTGTCCACGTGGTAGAGCGGCCTGCCCCGCTCGACCGCCGACCCCGCGGCGGGCAGGCCGGTCACCGTACCGGTGAGGCGTCCCGAGACCGCCGTCTGGTCGCCGTGGCTCAGTTCGCCCGTCTCCGTCTCGGTGTCCACGAGCGTCTGCCGCGACACCGGGGCGGTGGCCGGCGGCAGCCCCTGGCCGTTGCCCCCGGCCCCGCCTCCGGACGCGTCGTCGCCGCCGAACTCGGGCCGGAAGCCGAGGCCGGTCGCGGTCCCGGCCGCCACCGCGACCACCGCCACCGCGGTCCCGACCACGCGGCCGGTACGCCGGCGGCGTCGGCGCGCCGACCCCGTCTTGGACCCCGACTCCGACTCCGGCTCCGTCCCCGACCCCGCCGCGGACAACTCCTCCGTGCCGCTCACGGCGTCTTCACGTCGTTCACGGCGCCCTCGCCGGCCGGGCCGGTCATGTTGCACTTCTTGCTCGCCGCGTCGAACGCCGGGTTCGACGGGTCGAGTCCGCTCCCGGGCTCGTTCTGGATCTGCAGCCCGCCGTCGGGCCCCGGGTCGGGGAAGTTCGGCACGCCGTTCTCGCGCATGCACTTGGCGATGTCGCGGTTCCGCTTGGCGATCTCCGGGTCGATCGGCTTGTTCTCGCCGCCCTTCGGCAGGAACTGCTTGCACAGCTTCTCCGCCGCCTCGACCGCCTGACGGTCCACGCCATCCGGCAGGCTGATGTCGAGCCCGCCGTTGTTCTTCTGGACCGGGTCCGGGAACTGCGGAACCCCGCTTTCGCGCATGCACTGCGCGTACTTCAACGACTGCGCGAGGGCGTCGTCCGGATCGGCGTCCGCCTTCGCCGAACCGCTCGGGCTCGCCTTCGCGGACGGGCTGTCGGCACTGGCCACTTCGTCGCCGTCGTCGGACGAGCCGCAGCCCGCGAGGGCGAGCACCAGTGCGAGCAGCATGCTGCCCATGGCCACGCGGGCGCCCCGCTCGCCGGGACCTGATCGTGTCGCGGTACGCATTGCCGCGTCCCTCCTCCTCGGCCGGACGTACGCCGGCCGCTCATGCCGCATTCGAGCCGACCGAGGGTGTCCCGGCCGTTTCCGAAACCGCTAACGCGGAGGAAACGCCGCCCCCGCGAGCATGGAGGGATGCGCATATTGGTGGTCGAGGACGAAGTGCTGCTCGCGGACGCGGTGGCCAAGTGGCTGCGGGGCGACGCACACGCGGTCGACGTCGTCCACGACGGAGGCACCGCGACCGAGCGGATCGCGGTCAACGACTACGACGTCGTGGTCCTGGACCGCGACCTGCCGGTCCTGCACGGCGACGAGGTCTGCCGCCGCATGGTCGCGGAGGGTGTGTCGGCGCGCGTGCTGATGCTCACCGCCGCCACCGAAGTCGGGGACCGGGTGGCCGGGTTCGCCCTCGGCGCGGACGACTACCTGCCCAAGCCCTTTGCCTTCGAGGAGCTTTCCGCGCGGGTCGTGGCGCTCGGCCGCCGGGGCGGACCGGCCGCGCCGCCGGTGCTGCAACGAGCCGGGATCCGGCTCGACCCGCACCGGCGCGAGGTCTACCGGGACGGGCGCTACGTACCGCTCTCCCGCAAGGAGTTCGCCGTCCTGGCCGAACTGCTGCGCGCGGACGGCGCCGCGGTCTCGGCCGAACAACTGCTGGAGAAGGCATGGGACGAGAACGCCGACCCGTTCACGAACGCGGTCCGCATCGCCGTCCTCAAACTCCGGCGCAAGCTGGGGGATCCGGCGGTCGTCGTCACCGAGGCGGGAGTGGGGTACCGGATCCCGTGACGAACCACGTCCGCCCGGCGCGGCTGACCCTGCGGGCGCGGCTCACGCTCGTCTACGGCTGCCTGTTCATGCTCGCCGGCATCCTCGTGCTCGGTGCGACGTACGCCCTGCTCGCCCAGCAGTTCCGCGAGCGCGGCGACAAGGTCGTCTCGCACCAGACCGGCCCGGACGGCAAACCCGTCCCGCCGCCGTCGAGTCCGCCCGCGGACTCGGTGGTCTCGGGGACCGGCCTCGACGAGAGCAACAGCGACGGCAGCACCGACTACCAGTCCGTCGAGCGGACCCAGGACGACGCCCTCGCCGCGCTGCTGACCCAGGGCGGCGTCGCGCTCGGTGCGGTCGGCGCCGTGTCGATCGGCTGCGGCTGGCTCATCGCCGGGCGCGTCCTGCAACCGCTCCAGCAGGTCACCGACACCGCGCGCCGGATCTCCGAGGCCCCGGCCGCCGACCGCAGCCTGCACGAGCGGATCGCACTGGAAGGCCCCCGGGACGAGATCAAGGAACTCGCCGACACGTTCGACGTCATGCTGTCCCGGCTCGACCACGCCTTCGACGGCCAGCGGCGCTTCATCGCCAACGCGTCCCACGAACTGCGCACACCGCTGTCCCTCAACAAGGCGCTCCTCGAAGTCGCGGTACGCGGTGCCGACGCCTCGGCCGAGGTCCGCCAACTCGGCGCCACCCTGCTGGAGATCAACGCGCGGCACGAGCGCCTGATCGACGGCCTGCTGCTCCTGGCGCGGTCGGAGGCCGAGGTGGCCGAACACGCGTACGTCGACCTCGCCGACGTCGTGGACCACGTCGTCGCGCAACTCGACCCGGGCCGGGCCAAGGTCGTCGCGGCACCCGACGAAGCGCCCACCACCGGGAACCCGGTGCTGCTCGAACGGCTCGTGCAGAACCTCGTGGAGAACGGGGTACGCCACAACCTGCCCGAGGACGGCTGGGTCCGCGTCGACTGCGGCAGGCACGACGACGGCACCGTGCGGCTCGAAGTCAGCAACTCCGGCCCGGTCGTGGCCCGTTACGACGTCCCGGCACTCTTCGAGCCGTTCCGCCGGCTCGGCGCCGACCGGATCGCGGGCATGTCCGGGGCCGGGCTCGGGCTGTCCATCGTGCGGGCGGTCGCGCGGGCGCACGGCGGCGACGCCCGCGCCGAACCGCGCGAGAGCGGCGGACTGCGGGTCACCGTGACCCTGCCCGCCGCCGACGACGCCTGGGCAACCGGAGGGGACGTCTCTGGTACGGCCGTTTCCCCATGAACTGAATGTGACCCGTGGCACACTCCGAAGAGCGGGCAACTCGCCGCGCAGTCGGGAGTTCTGACACTCCGTCGGCGGCGCGCGACCGCGGCGCCGCGTCCGCTCGGCACGGCCCATCACCTGCACCGCCCGCGGACGGAGTGCGCACATGGCGTTCTTGCGGTACAAGACGACCGGGTTCAGCTGGGCCGTCGCCTACCCCGCCGGGGAATGGGCGGCCCTGTTCGCGCGAGGGGAGGCCGCGGCGGTCGTCACCGAGCGGGATCTCGTCGAGACCGGCACCTTGGCGAGCGTCCGTCAGGGCAGGCTCGCCGGGATCGGGGACCCCTACCGGTCCGCCGCCACCGGCGCGTTGCAACTCCCCGTGGCGGACGGCTCCTGGCAGACCCTGTTGTTCCAGGCCGGCGAGTGCCAGTGGTACGACTGGGACCGCGGCATCGTACGCACCGTCCCGTGGACACAGGTCGGCAACTGGGGGACGGCCCTGCCCGCGGACTGGCGGGAAGGCCTCGACGCCCTGTTGCAGGCACCCGACGGGCCCGGCGGATCGTGGCGCACCTACTTCTTCAAGGGCTCGCGCGTGCTCACGCTCGACTGGAGCGGCGGAGTCGTGCGCGAGTGCGCGATCACGTCCGGCCCGGACGAGATCGGCGCCGACGGCTGGGCAGACCTCCCCGACGACCTCCGCTCGGACTTCGACCACCTGCTGCCGCTGGCCCCGGATTCCGACGGAGAGCGGCGTACGCTGATCGTCAAGGGCGGCCAAGGCTGCATCCTCAACTGGGGCAGCGGCCCCGAGCAGGCCGGGGCACTCACGGCGCTGCTGCACGGACTCGCGGCCCTTCCCGCGGAGTTCACCACGCCCACGCAGCCCGTGTCCGGGCGCTACACGCTGGCCGACACCGAGACGACCGTGGACCTGCGCGTCGACCTGGAAGGCGAACGCCCCCTCCACACCGTCAGCGGCGACATCTTCAGGACGGTCGGCGGGACGACGACGTACGCCGACTCGTTCCGGGCCGCGGCCCCCGACGTACGCGTCCACGACGACCGTTTCGTGGTCCGGCACGGCTCGGTCGCCTTCGCGAACACCTCGGACCGCACGCACCTCGAACTGACCCTCCCGCGCTCGCCGGTCGGTGCTCCGCGCGGTCATGTGCACCTGGTGCTCCGGCGGCCCGACGCGACCGCCGCCGACACCTGGACCGGCGCCTTCGCCTCGCCGATGTTCCGCACCGTGGACGTGGAGTTCGACCACATGGACGGCATGTCGGCCATCGACGAGTACGACACGGCGTCGGGCCCGACACCGCCCGGCTACCGCAACAGGACGCTCACGCTGGCGTCGGCGTATGCCGAAGCCGGTGTCGAACTCAGGACCGCCGGGTCCACCAACGTCGTGACGGACACCTCGTGCGACCTGCTGTGGTCGGAATCCGAGCTGCACGCCGCGATGGTCGCCAACTTCAGCCTGCACCGCGATGTGCCGCAGTGGCGGCTGTGGGCGTTCGTCGCCACGTACTTCACCGTCGAGGGCGTCGCGGGGATCATGTTCGACACGGAAGGCTCGCAGCGGCAGGGCATGGCGATCTTCCAACGCCTCCTGCACGACTTCGGACACCGGCGCAACAACGTCGAGTTCCACACGTACGTCCACGAGATCGGGCACGCCTTCAACCTGCTGCACTCGTGGCAGAAGGACCGCGCCGTCCCGCATGCGCCGCTCGGCCCGCTCAACGGCCTCGGCGAGCTGTCGTGGATGAACTACCCCCAGAAGTACCGGAGTCCGGCCGGAAACGGCTCGCCTGCCTTCTGGTCCGCGTTCCCGTTCCATTTCTCGACCGACGAACTGCGGCATCTGAGGCACGGCTTCTACCGCCACATCGTCCCCGGCGGCGACGACTTCCTCACGCACGCCGCGATGGACCTCGGCACCGCCGAGGCGTTCGCGGCGCCCTTCGCCGACGAGACGGGCCTGCGCCTCGAACTGGGCGGCAAGAGCGTGTTCGAGTACGGCGAACCGGTGATGGCCGGCATCAAGCTGTGCCGCACCGGTACGCGCGGCGACGTCACCGTGACGCCGGACCTCGGGCCGAAGGGCGAGCACACCGCGTACCTGATCACCGACCCGCAGGGCCGCTCCCGGGTCTTCCGCCCCATCGCCCGGCTGTGCACGGGACACGGCCCGGTCGGGACGACCGTCACCCTGACCGAGGCCGAACCGGCCGTGCACGGCAACGCGTACCTCGGATTCGGCAGCGAGGGCCTCTACTTCGCCGATCCCGGCCGGTACCGGATCACCGCGGCATACGTCGCCCCCGACGGGTCGAGGGTGGTCTCCGGCACCCGCACGGTCGTGGTGCGGCACCCGGTCGACCGGGCGGCCCAGGAGGTCGGCGAGCTGATGACGGGCAGTCAGCAGGGCACGCTGCTGGCCGTGCTGGGCTCCGACGCTCCGCAACTCCAGGCCGGCAACGACGCCTTGCGGGAGGTCACCGAGAAACACGGATCGCATCCGCTCGCGGCCTTCGCACGGCTCGCCATCGGGGCGAACGCCGGCCGCCACTTCCAGCACCTGCGCGGCACCCGCATCGAGGTCCGGCAGCCGGACATCAAGGAGAGCGTCACCCAGCTGACGGCGGCGATCGAGGCCTCCACGGGCGACGCCGGGCTCGACAACATCACCCTGAACGCCGCCATGCGGCGCCTCGCCACCGTCCACGCCAAGGACGGCAACGCGGCGCAGGCCGAAGCGGTCCTGGACCGCATGGTCGGGCACTTCCGCACCCTGCACGTGCCGCGCCAGGTCCAGCGCCGGATCGAAGGCGAAGCGGACGCGACACGTACCCGCGTCCGACAACTGACCGGAGGCCTGACCCCCGCCCCCCGTGAGGACCCCAACCCCGCCCCCTGACGCACGCCGCCCGCGGTTCACCGTGACTGTCCCCCTGAACGGCGAGGAGTTCAGGGGGACGGCCGGTTGTGTCCTCAGGGTTTGGGCTTTGCGGGCTTCACGCAGCCTTCTCCGGGGGTGAAGATCATGTACTGGCGTCCGTCGGGGTCGAACTTGCGGTTCAGGTAGTTGCGGTAGAAGGTGAAGTGCGCGGCGTAGACCGGATCGACACGCATCAGCGGCAGCGGACCGGTGTCGTAGTTCGAGCCCGCGCCCATCGGTGCGGCGCGGGTCTCCACCTTCGCGACATCGGCGATGTGTGCCGCGTAGGACATGCGGTTCGCCACGCAGGCGAAGAACTTCACGAACTTGAACTTGAGGGTGACCGTCGAGCGCGGCTTGGGGAACTTCCCCAACAGCGGCTCCAGGATCTGCTCCATGAAGTCGACCCCCTCCTTCGCCACGTTGGTGAGGGTGACCACGTCCTCGTCGCCGAGGCCGGTGATCCGGTAGTCCTTGCTGTGCTCCAGCCGGCTGAGGACGTTGTGGACCGCCTCGGTCGCCTGACAGCCCCACAGCCACACCAACGCGTTCTTCGCGAACGCCTTGGCGAACAACGCCCGATCGTCCGCCTCCATGGTCGGCGGCACGAAGTCCAGTTCGACCCGCGGGTCGCGGTCGTCGGGATCGCGTAGCGTCGTGGAGCCCAGAGCCACCGTGATGGTCCCGCCGCCGGCTCCGATGTTCGGCCGCGCCGGCACCACCACCGAGCGGTCGTTGTCGCTGTTGACCAGGATCGGCCCGCCTGCCCAGGCGTGGCTGAACACGCTCAGCTCGGCGAGGGTGCCGGGTGCCGTGGTCCCGATGTCGACGACCGCGGCGTACGTGTCGAGGATCGACATCGTGTCGAACTGGCCCGGCTTGAAGCGCACATGGTCGGTCCCGTCCGGGGTCCTGACGGTGTGGTAGCTCGACCTGCCCACCGGCCGGAACGTGGCGACCTGCTTGCTCGCCTCCTGTTTCACGCCGCCCGGGTAGGTCACCGTGGTCTCGACGGTTTCCCCGGCCTTGAAGTCGAGGACGGTGAAACGGAGTTCCTCGCGCGCGCTGTTGTCCCTGATGATGCGCTTGCGGCGGTTCTCGCAGAACTGCCGGAAGTCCACCCCGGTGAACTCGTAGTCGAACCCCGCGACCAGTACGAACTGTTTCATGGCCCGTCCTCGCAGCCGTCGTTGCCGTATTCGCCGTAGTCGCGGCAGTGCCGCCTGCGGCTCACTCGTCCGGCTGCCAGTCCTTGCCGACCTTCTTCCACTTGGGCAGCTTGTCGTCCGGGCGCAGCTTCGCGAGTGTCGTCGGCAGACGGACCAACCACGGCTCGCCTTGCGGGACTTCGTTACCCGGCGCGCCCTGGGACTCCTGGATCTCCTTGACGATCGGGACGTACGTCGAACCCGTGATGTCCGGTGGCGGCCCGCCGTTCCAGATCTCGCCCGTCTCCAGGTAGTGCACGACCGCGGCCTCGAAGCCGGGGCGTACCGGGAAGACGGCGCGGGCGGCTCCGGCGCGCAGGAAGTCGGAGAACTGCGGGTCGACGTCGTCCAGCAGCATGCGGTTGCGCCACCCGGGCTTCCAGCCCCAGAAGTAGGGATAGAAGAAGTACGCCAGGTGCTCCCACTCGAAGGCCTGCTCGAAGAACCGGACGTACGGCATCTGCTCCCCGCTGCGCTCGAGGTTCGGCTGCGGGTAGCCCTCGGTCGAGTTCTCCAGCGCACCGAACGCGTCGAACTGCTGCGCGGTGAGCAACGTCAGGCACTGCTTGCGCATTTCGGTGCTGACGAGCCGCTGGTTCCACAGCGGGTTGCGGCCGGAGATGACGACACCCGCCTCGGCGGCGGCCTCGGCGAGCGCGCTCTCGTACGCCTGGACCTTGGCGAGGTAGCCGGTCGTGATCGCCGCGTGGGTCTTGAGCTGCCAGGCCCGGTAGGCCCGTTCGGTGCGCCGGCAGAAGATCTCGATGGTCATGGCGAAGCCGCGGACATGGTAGGTCAGCGAGGAGAACGCGGTCGACCCCACCTCGCCGGACATGTCCCGGTAGCCGTCGACGCCCAGGCCGTCGAGGTAGTGGCGGCCGATGACCAGGATCCAGATCGCGTTGTCGTACGTTTCGGCGCTGCGCTGCAAGAGGGCGTACTGCGCCTCGTAGCCGTCCTCGATGACGAAGTCCTGGGACTTCGAGCTCTCGTACGGGTCCTGCGGCGACAGGACGTCGACGCCCTTGCTGATCGTCTTGACCGGCGGCGGCGGCGCCTCGACGCCGGTGACGTTGTAACGGTGCGCGAGCCTCGCGTAGTTGGTCTCCGTGATCCCGTCCGCGGTCTCGGTGAACGGCAGCGGCTTGACCAGGGTCTGGCCCTCCGCGTGGCCGCGCAGCTGCGCGACGATGAACGCGGTGGAGGGCTCGGGCAGCGTGACGTCGAACAGCATGCGCTTGCCGTAGTTGTAGACCTGCGCCTGGAGGACCTTGTCGACCCACTGGTAGACGCCGCTGATGTTGCCGGCGCCGGCGGTGTTGTCGAACCCGTGCGAGTACTTCTCCTCGAACTCGCTGAGCGTGGTGACGGTACGCCGCTCCAGGACGCGCTCGACCACCTTGCTGACCGACCGGCTCACGACGTCCTTGCTGAACTCGGAGGCCTGTCGGGCGGTTTCCTCGCTGGAGGCCTTCGTGCCGAAGTCGGCGTTCGCCTTCACCTCGATGAACGGGCCGTACTTGGCCTCGACGGAGATGCCCGCCTTGAACTCCGTTTCGCGCTTGAGCGTTTCGGAGGTCTCGCGCTTGAGGGAGAAGCGGTCGGTGGTCTGCGTGTCGCGCTCCTCCTCCTTGGTGGTCTCGTTCTCCGTCAGGATCGAGGTCTCGGTGCGCTCCAGGCGGCGGGTGTCGCGGCTCATACGCTCGGACTTGAGGACGTTCTCCACATGCGCCAACTCGCCGCCCTCGTAGCGCAGTACGTGCTGCTTGACGAGGAGGAGGTCGCCGATGCCGACGGGCTTGATGTTGCCGTGGCCGACCGGCATCGGGGCGCCGGGTTCGCCGACGTGCCCCGGGTCGCCCTCCGCGATCAGCTGGTTGCCGATCCTGGCGACCGCGGCCGGGGAACGGAGTTCGTGCCCGTCCAGCACCGTCATCGCTTTGACGCGGGCGTCGTGCAGGGCGTTGACGGCGGCGGGCAGGCCGGTCACGCGCAGGTTGACGCCGATGCCTTCGACGGTCTCGCGCACCGAGGCGTCGAGCGCGTCGACCGTCTCGGGGGAGAGCAGCCAGGGCTGTTCGACGTAGACGGCGGAGGTGGACAGGGGTGTGGCGGGCGGCTCGCCGTCGTCCGAGGCGTCCCCGGCGTCCGAGGTCGCCGTACTCCGCGCGGCCTCGTGTTCCTGGCGGCGCGCTGTCGTGGGTGCGAAGCTCGCGGCCGGGAGGCGCCCGAGCGCGGTGAGCGCGTCGTCGATCCGGCGTACGGCGGCCTGCGCTTCGGCGGCCTCCGCGTCGCGTGCCTGCGCCGCGGGGTCGGCGGCCACGGCGGAAGCCACCGCAGGGGCGCTGCCGCGCGCGGCAAGTCCCCTGCCATTGCCTGCACTTCCGCCGGAGCCGCCACCCTCCAGGCCCTCGGGCAGGACGAGCGGACGCAGCGGGACCGGATCGGCGCCGTCCGCGGCGCGGCTCAGGGCGTCGTACGCCTGCGCCGCGACACCGAGGCCGCGTGCGTCGATGCCGGGCACGCCCGACACCAACTTGACGGCGACCAGGGTGTTCGCCAGCCGACTGCGGTCCAGGTCGAACCCCGCGGCGGCCACCAGGTTTTCGATCGAGGTCGCGGTCGTCGTGGCCACCACGGTCCGCAGGTCCGCGAGGGGGATCGGGCCCGCGGCGAGTGCCGCGTGCACCGCGAGCGCGGTCGTGGCGATGGAGAGGTCGTCGACACCGCGCAGCGGATCGCCGGTCTCCAGGTACTCCGCGGCCTCCTCACGCGGATCGGTCGTGGACGCCGCCCCGTCGAGCTGATGCCCTGACCCCGAGCCGAGGAAGTCCGGATACAGCACGTCGAGTTCGGTGGGGGCCGGCAGATTTGCGGGCCGAAGGAGAAGAAAGCGGAAGAGATCGTCCATGACCGACTCCTTGCCGGAGTGTGGGAGTTGGCGGAGCCAAAGCTTCGATGCGCTTCGAGGGATCGCGACCGGACCAGACGTCTGCGGCAACCGTAGCGTTGCCGACACGCGGAAGGACGCGCACCGCCGCAAGTGCACCCGAATGGCGTAGCCGCGGCCGGGTGACAAGTGGCGAACGGCCCGACCCCCACTCGGAAATGGACCGCGGCGCGGACGCCCTGCACCACACCGTCCGCGACCTCCGCGACCGCTGCCAGGTGGTCCCCGGCCTCTGGGCCGCGTACCTCCACGCCGGAGCCTGAAGCACCAACTCCGCCCGGTGTCCCGCAAGTTCAAGAGAATTCGGCATACCGAAACGGCATGGATCCGCGTCTGCTGCCGGATGCCCGGCTTCCGTTAGCGTTCGCCGATGGAATCGCTCGGCCCCGTCCGGCACGACTCTGCATGTCTGTCACGGAGGTAGCGAACAATGCGGATCAAGAGATCAGCGGCGACGATCGCGGGTACCAGCGGCGCGCTCTTCGGAGCGCAGGTGGGGCTGGGCGCGCTGCCGGCACAGGCGTACGACGCACCGTACGACGGCACCGACCCGGGCAGCTACGTCAACGGCGTCCGGTGCGCCGACACCGGGTCCGTGAAGCGCTCCGCCGCGCTCAGTTCGCCCGTCGGCCAGAGCGGCGCCGTGTACCTGTACTACAGCTCGGCCTGCCGTACGACGTGGGCCAAGATCGCCACGAGCGCCCCCGGGTGTCAGCCCGGCGTGGACTACTGCGGCAGCGCGACCGTGCACCGCAACAGCGACGGCAAGGAAATGACCTGCCACATCCAGCCCGGGCAGTCCTCCTGCTACACGAAGCAGGTGAACGACGCGAACGTCACGTCCTACGCGAACGGGCACTACGACAACGGGGCCTGGACCTACTACGGGCAGACCGGCAGTTACTGAGCCGGGGCACACCGACATGTCGTCGGGAGTCGCACCACCGCGCGCCGAGCGGCACGCGCCGCAGGACGCGGTGGTGCGCGTCAATCGCCTGCTGCGCACCTTCTCCGTACAGACGTCTGCCGAAGTCGGGTCTCGATTAAGGGAGTTGTGCGTCGATCAGGTGCTGTACGCGGACCCCCTGGCACGCGCCGAGGGCGTCGCGGCGATGGCCACGCACGTCGACTTCCTGCGGCGCGTCCAGTCAGGCCGCCGCATGGTCCTGTCGTCAGGTGTCGACGTCGTGCACGAATACGCGCGGTTCGCGTGGCGGCTCACCGACCCGCGCGGCCGGGTGCAGTTCGACGGGTTCTGCGTCACGCGGTTCGCCCCGAGCGCGCTCTTCGCCGAAGTGATCGCCTTCATAGGCCCGTTCCCGCCGCTCCAGATGCGCGTGACAGTGCCCACGTGAGACCCGGATCGACCAGCATGCCCCGGACAGGAGCTGAGGACTGATGTCGACGCTGGAGGACGCCGGGGTCGGGTTCCTGGAGGAACTCGCGGAGCAAATAGGCCGCGAGGAGTTCCGGGACCCCGCCACCCGCCTGGACAGCCTGGACTCGCTGGAACGCCTCGACGTCCTGGACTGGCTCGCCGAGCGCGGCGTGGCACTGGAGTTGGAGGCACTGGCCGCGGCGCCGACGACCGGCACCTTGCGCGACCTGTACGTCGCCGCGGGCGCGGCGGCGAACGGCGCCGAGGCCGCGCCGCCGTCCGAGCCGCACGCGAACGGGTCCGGCGGGATACTGCGCAGCCGGTTCTTCCAACTGGAACCGATCAACCCCGAAGTGCTGCAGTACCTCTACCAGTTGGCGATCTCCTCCGATGTCGGCTACCGCTGGCGGTTTCGCGGTGCGGTCCCGGACTTCCCGACGTTCGAATCGACCTTCTGGCAGGGGTCGTTGGCCCAACTCGTCGCGATCGACCTGCACACGGAGATGCCGGCCGGCCACGTGGTCTGCTACAACCCGGACCCGGGGCAGGGGTACGCGTACCTCGGCGCGGTGTTCGGCCCCGAGCACATCGGCGACGGCCGGTCGGTGGACGCGGTGCGGTGCTTCGTGCGGTACGTCTTCACGACGTGGTCGTTCCGCAAGCTCTACATGGAGGTTCCGGGCTTCAACCACCCGCAGATCAGCTCCGGCGAGGGCGTGTGGTTCGACGTCGAAGGCCGCCTGCGCGGCCACGACTACTACGCCGGACGCTGGTGGGACCACTACACCCTCGCGGTCTACCGACGCCACGTAGGGCTGCCGGACCTGGACCACGGCTGAATGCAGCTGCGGTGGCGAGGAGAGCCACAGTTCGTACGGACGAACCTCGCCTGACCCGCAAGGGGCCGGGCTCCGCGGAAGCGGCGCCCGGCCGCCTCCTCCCGCCCCCGCCCCCGCCCTGCCAAATGGTGTGCATAATCCGCCAGTTCATGTCACCTTTCCGCTATGAGATTCTCCGCCGACGGAAGCGCGCCGCTCGGGCGCATGGTCCTGGTCGACGCCCTTCAGGACGACGAGGGCCGGGTCTGGACCCTGGACACGCCGACATTTCTGCGCGCGCACGACCGGCTGCGGATGACGGACGAGCTCGTCGTCGAGCGGCCGAACGGTGAACAAATCCGCCTCGCCGGCGGCTTCGGCTGGGTATGCCATGGCCGCGGACGGCCTCCCCGATAAGCGCGACTCAACCCTGCGGGGCTGTTGTTCGTTGTATTGAGTGAGACGCAACGGCGACGGACGGGCCGGAACGGCGAAGATTCTCGCGTTCCGCCCCGTGGTCAAGTACCGGGCGGCCTCTGGCCGCAGGGCTGGTCAGCCCTGCCAATGGCCGAGAGCCCAGCCTCCGGCCTCGCGGGCGATGGAGCCGATGTAGTCGGGGTCCTCGCGTGCGGGCTGTCGGGAGGGTTGCGGAATCGGGGTGCCGATCCAGCAGTCCTGCGCGGCGGGCGTCGCGATCACGACGTCGAAGCGCAGGTCTCCGCAAATCCACAGCGCCCCCAGGCCGTCGGTGACACCCCGCCACACATCGTTGCGCACGCGTGAAACGTAGGTACGCGCCACCGATCCGTCCGGCGCCAGCAGCAGCACGTGGGCAACCACTGTTTCGTCGAACGCCCGCGAGTCCGCGCGCTTGGACGAGGTGAAGACGAACCTGGGCTGGATCTCCCCCTCGGAGGCGGCCTGCTCCACTCGGCAGGGCCACACCTGCCACGGATGCTCGTCGAGAACCTTGGCCGCCGGTTCGGTCCAGGCCGTGGACCGGGCCACCCTGCGTCGCCCGCCGGCGGCGGCTGCCAAGGCGCCCAGCGGCACCACCCCGAGGGGGATCGCGACGTGCGGCGGAGGGGTGAGGGTCACGAGAATGATCAGGTACGCAGTGACGGCGATCGAACTGCTCCACAGGCCCTCCCGCTTGGCGGCCCGGTGGAGGAGGGCAGGCTGGGCGCGCAGCGCCGCCGCGAACTGACGTCCGCCTTCGGTGGCGATCGCGGGTCGTGGCGATACCTCGTAACCGAACTGCCTTGCCTGTCGCGGCTCGTGCATACGTCCCCCGACGGTCTCACGATGGCGTCAATTGGTTCGAGTCCATCGCGTCCGCAGGGGGGCGTCAAGCGTCGCGCTCACGTGGCCGCGCTCGATCCTGCTGTCGGTGTTCGCGACAGCAAGGCCATTGCCGTCGAGCGCGGCCACGTTTCATCTCATCCGTGGCTCGGCGTCGGCTCGGACATGCGGTCAGTCGGTCCTGAGGACGACCAATTGCCTTGTCGCGCGGGTCATGGCGACGTAGCGGTCCACCGCGCCCTCGATCCCCGTTCCGAACGCCTCCGGGTCGACGAGCACGACCAGGTCGAACTCCAGGCCCTTGGACAGCTCCGGGGTCAGCGAACGTACCCGTGACGTCGGCTCGAAGGCGGGGTCGCCGATGACGCAGGCGACCCCTTCGGGGTTCTCGGCGACCCACTTCGCGAGAATCTCGTCCAGGTCCGCCGCCGACCCGTACGTCACCGGAATTCCGCTGCTGCGCACCGAAGTCGGGACGTTCGCGTCCGGGAGCGCCGCGCGGATGGCCGGCTCGGCCTCCGCCATGACCTCTTCCGGCGTCCGGTAGTTGATGCTCAGGGAGGTCATGGTGATCCGGTCGAATCCGACGCGTCCGAGGCGTTCCTGCCAGGACTCGGTGAACCCGTGCCGCGCCTGCGCGCGGTCGCCGACGATGGTGAAGCTCCGGGACGGGCAGCGCAGCATCAGCATCTGCCATTCCGCGTCCGTGAGTTCCTGCGCCTCGTCCACGACGATGTGCGCGAACGGCCCGGCCAGCGGGTCCGTGTTGCCGCCCGGCAGTGCGCTCTCGTCGACCAGGCTGTCCTGGAGGTCCTTCCCGCGCAGCATCGTCACCGCGCCCTCGCCGTCCGCGTCGGCGTCGATGATGTTGCCGATGACGTCGGCCATCCGCTCCCGTGCGGCCTCGACCGCGGCCTCCTGCCGACGCTTGCGCAGTGACGCCTCCGGGTCGCCGAGCCGCAGCCGTGCCGCGTCCAGGAGCGGCAGGTCCGACACCGTCCAGGCCTGGGGCGCGTGCTTGCGCTGAAGGGCGCGTACCTCGTCCGGGGTGAGCCACGGGGCGCACATCCGCAGGTACGCCGGTACCGACCAGAGGTCGCCGACCACATCCGCCGCCTCCAGCAGCGGCCACGCCCGGTTCAGGGTGTCCAGCAGCTCCGTGTCGAGCCGCAGCGACCTGCGGAAAACGTCGGGCGAGACGTCGCCGTCGTACTTGTCCGTCAGGATGTCGAGCACTTCCTCCAGGACCAGGTCGCGCGCCTCGTTGTGCGGCGTGGCGGCCGAGGGCGCCGCGAAGGCCTCGGCCCAGTCCTCCGCGCTCAGCCAGACATCACCCCAGTCCGTCGACACCTCCATGCCCTCGGTCGGCGGCTCCTCGTAGAACCGGACGGCCTTCTCGACGGCCTTCACCATGTCCGCGGACGACTTCAACCGCGCCACGTGCGGGTCGGTCTCGGGCGCCGCCGCCGCGCCTTCGGGGAGGAGGTCCCGCAGGGTGCAGGTCTGCACGCCCTCCTCGCCGAGGCTCGGCAGCACGTCGGCGACGTACGCGAGGTACGGCGCGTGCGGTCCGACGAACAGCACGCCGCCGCGGCGGTGGCCGAGGCGCGGGTCCGCGTACAGGAGGTACGCGGAACGGTGCAGCGCGACGACGGTCTTGCCCGTCCCCGGACCGCCGTCGACGACGAGGGCACCGCGCGAGCCCGCCCGGATGACCGCGTCCTGGTCGGCCTGGATCGTGCCGAGGACGTCCCGCATCCGGGACGACCGGTTGCTGCCGAGGCTGGCGATGAACGCCGACTGGTCGTCCAGCGCCGCGTGCCCCTCCAAGCCGTCGGTGGTGAACACCTCGTCCCAGTAGTCGCTGATCCGGCCGCGGGTCCAGCGGTACCTGCGGCGGCTGGCCAGCCCCATCGGGCTGGCGTGGGTCGCGGCGAAGAACGGCTCGGCGGCGGGGGAGCGCCAGTCGAGCAGCAGGCGGCGGCCCGCGTCGTCGGTGATTCCGAGGCGTCCGATGTAGACGGGTTCCGCGTCGTCCTCGCCGACGATGCGGCCGAGGCAGAGGTCCAGGCCGAAGCGCCGCAGGGCGCGCAGACGCGAGGACAGCCGGTGGACCTCGATGTCCCGGTCCATCGCGTCGCGGCCGACTCCGCCGGGTGCCTTGCGCGTCGCGTCGAGCTGGTCGGACAGTTCGGCGATGGCCTGTTCGAGGCTCGCGGCGATGGCGGCGAAGTGCCGCTCGTCCGCGTCGACCAGGTTCGGGTCGGCCTTTCCGGCGAGCTGCTCGGGCAGGGCGAAGGCGCTGGCGCTGGTGGTGGTCGCTGGGGTCATGTCATCGGCTCCGTTCCGAGGTCGCTCACTGCGGTCCGCCAGGGCGCTGGTCGGCGCGCCGGCATCGCTGTGCCGCGGCGGCGGTATGGGTCCCGCCTCCGCTTCGGCATCGCTGCACGAGTGGCAATCCGACAACAACTCACGCACGTCGTGAATCTCCCATTTCCGCAGGTTCCGGCATCGGCCTGCGATTCTGCGGCACGAGGGGGGTCTTGCCGCAAGGCCCCCCATGCGCTATAAGTTGAGAGTGGCAAGGAGAGGAAATTCCTCCTTGCCTTTCGTTTTGCGTGCCGAAGTGAGTTCCCGGCGATGCCGACGGCGGCGGCATTTCGCGGCGCTTTCGCGCTGAAATCGACCAGGCCCGGCGATCAGAGCTACGCGGTCCGAGTTACGTTGTCGGAGTCACGTGGTCGGAGCCGGGCGGTCGGAGTTCGGCGGGGCGGCAACGCGCAACGTACGCCATTCTGCCCACGTGCGCGCAACCCCTTGTCACGCGGCAATCCGCGACGGCGGCGACTTCCGGTGCTCGCGGCCGGCCGCGAGGTCCTGGTCGTGGACCCGCTCGTGCCCGCGCTCGTGCCCCCGGTCGTCCGAGTCGGGCCAGACGCGGGCGGCCGTGACGGTCCCGACGAGCGCGACGGCGCCCAACACACCTGCCGTTGCCGGGAGTCCGGCCCCGGCGGCGAGCCACCCGGCGAGTGGGTAGGTGAGCAGCCAGCAGGCGTGCGAGAGCGAGAACTGCGCGGCGTACAAGGCAGGCAGGTCAGCATCGGACGCCGACCGCCGGATCAGCCTCCCGACCGGTGTCAGCACCGCCGAACTCGCGGCGCCGATCGCCGCCCACGTGCCGAGCAGCGCGAACCACGTGCCGGTGCCGGCCGACGCGGCGGTCACCCCCGCGGCGGCGGCGAGGAGGACGGGGAACGCGTACGCCGCGGACAGCATCACCCGCCGGTCGTCGACGCGTTCGAGCAGGCGGGGGAGCAGCAGCGCGACGGCCATCGAGCCGGCACCGTACGCGCCCAGCGCCAAGGACACCGCGCCCGCCGAGCGTCCGAACTGGTCGCGGACGACGACCACCGTGTCGACGAAGACGATCGCCCCCGCCGCGGCCACCGCCAAGTCCAGGGCGATCAGCGCGCGCAGGCGCGGGGTGTTCCAGAGCAGCCGGATGCCGGCCGTCGCCTTCGCCCGGACGCTGTCGGCGTGTTCGACCGGGGCGGGCCGCGGCTTCGGGAGGACGACCGAGACGACGAGCGCCGCCGACGCCGCGAAACCCGCCACCGTGCCCGCGAAAAGCCAGTCGTAGGACGCGACCGCCAGAAGCCCGGCCGCCAACGCCGGGCTGCACAGGCTCTCCAGGTCGTACGCCAGGCGCGACATCGCCAGTGCCTGCGTGTACTCCCGTTCCTCGCGCAGGACTTCGGGGATCGTCGCCTGAAAGGTCGGCGTGAAGGCGGCGGACGCCGCCTGGAGCAGGAAGATCAGCACGTACACCTGCCACACCTGCGTCACGAACGGCAGCGCGGCCGCGATCCCGGCCCGCACGACGTCCATGGCCGCAAGTAGCGCGCGGCGCGGGACACGGTCGGCGACGGCACCGGCCAGCGGGGCGATCGCCACGTACGCGGCCATCTTGATCGCCAGCGCGGTGCCGAGGACGGCCGAGGCGTCCGCACCGGCGATGTCGTAGGCCAGCAGGCTGAGCGCGACCGTCGCCAATCCGGTGCCCACCAGCGCGATCACCTGCGCGGTGAACAGGCGGCGGTAGGTGCGGTTGCGCAGCGCGGCCGGCATGGGAGGGTCCTCATTCCTGTCGGAGCGAGGTGGCTCCGTCAGGATAAGGCAACATGTGCATACGTGTGCACATGTACGAGACAAGTCCAGGAGTACAAAGGAGGACAGGCGGCTCAGTCGTGCGGCGGCAGGGCGCGGATCTGGTGGTCCGCGGCGCTCAGCACCTCGTCGACGAGGCGGCGCAGATGGCCGTGGCGTACCGCGTACACGACACGCCGCCCGTCCTTCCGGGCGACCACGAGCCCGGCGAGGCGCAGCTTCGCCAGGTGCTGGCTGACCGACGTACGCGGCGCGCCGGTGGCCTCGGTGAGCGTGCTCACATCGGCGTCGCCTCCAGCGAGTTCCCGCATCAGTGCGAGTCGCGTACGGTCCGCGAGCAGCGCGAGCACCGACACCGCCGCGTCGAGGCGCTCGCTGTCGCCGCTTTCCGGCGACCGGTGCGCATCTGCGGTGTCCTGGCCCGAACTCATGCGCTCATCGTAGGGCGGGCGGCGTGGCGGGTCGCGGATCGCCGCACCCGAGGGGCTTGACCTCAAGTTCGCTTCAAGTTCAAGGATGGTCCGCATGAACAGCGACGACGACGCCATCCTGCTCTTCCACAACACGATGCGGATCACCGACGGGCACCTCGAGGGCTTCCGCAAAGCCATAGCGGACGCGGTCGGGTTCGCCGAGGGGCACGGGCCCCAGCTCATGGTCGAAGTGTTCGTCGACGAACCGAACATGACGGCGCACAGTTTCCAGTTGTTCCGGGACTCGGACGCGGTCCGCACGCACTGGCGGCTCGCGGACCCGTACATCCAAGAGGTGATGGAGCACTGCCGTGTGGACAGCTTCGCGGTGTACGGCGAGCCGGACGAGGAAGTCACCGCGGGCATCCGCGAAGGCGTCGGCGACACCGTCACGTTCGCCCCGCAGATCGCCGGATTCCTCCGCTTCGGTGCGGCGCTGGCGGGTTGAACTGCCCTTGGCGCCAAGTCGGTTCAGGTGCGGGGATAGGGCGATACAGACACGCAGACATACAGAGATACAGAGACACGGGGACGCGGGAACGCGGCGACGCCCGGCCGGAGGAGTCCGGCCGGGCGTCGGTGTTACTGCTGTCCCGCGTCAGCCCCACAACTGCGCGGGGCGTCTGGTGTGGCTCAGATGCTGACGCCGTGGGCGCGCAGGTAAGCCAGCGGGTTGATGTCGGAGCCGTAGCTCGGGGTGGTGCGGATCTCGAAGTGCAGGTGCGGGCCGGTCGAGTTGCCGGTCGAGCCGGACAGACCGATCTGCTGGCCGGTGGACACCGACTGGCCGACCGACACGGACGAGGACGAGAGGTGGCCGTACTGGCTGTACTTGCCGTCGGCGTGCTTGATGACGACCTCGTTGCCGTACGCGCCGCCCCAGCCGGACTTGACGACCGTGCCGGAGGTGACCGCCTTGACGGAGGTGCCCGACGCGGCGCTGAAGTCCTCACCGGTGTGGCCGTTCGACCACAGCGAACCCGAGTTGCCGTACGAGCCGTGCGGCGCGCCCGGGACCGGACGGGTGTAGCCCGACGCGGAGGACGACGACGCGGTGGCGGTGTCGGCCGAGTTCTTGGTCGTGGTGCTGCCGGACTTCGCGGTCGAGCTGCCGGAGTCGGTGCTCAGCTTGGCGCCGGACTGGTTCTTGGCCTGGTTCTTGGTGCCGGCGCTCGCGGAGGACTTGGTGTCCTCGGTGAGCTTCGCGCCGGTCTGCGGGGCCGCGGCCTTGCCGCCGGCCAGGGCGAGCTTCTGGCCCGCGTAGATCATGTTCGGGTTGCCGCCGACGACGCCGCGGTTGTCCTGGTACAGCTTCTCCCAGCCGCCGTCGACGTGCTGGGCGTCGGCGATCTTCGAGAGGGTGTCGCCGACGACGACGGTGTACGACGTGCTGCCGGCCGACGCGGACGCGGGAGCCTTGCTCTCGGTCTTCGCCTCGGACTTGGCGCCGGACTTGGTCTCGGCCTTGGCCTCGGACTTGGTGTCCTCGGACAGCTTCGAGCCGGACTGGCTCTTCGGGGCCGCGGTCTCGGTCTGGGCGGTCGAGCCACCGGTCGAGCCGGTGTTGATCGACGGGGTGCCGCTGTTCTTGGTCAGGCCCGCCTTGACGGAGCAGACCGGCCAGGCGCCGGGGCCCTGGCCCGCGAGCACCTTCTCGGCGATCGCGATCTGCTGGTCCTTGGTGGCCAGGTCGGCGCGGTCGGCGTACTGGCCGCCGCCGAAGGCGTTCCACGTGCTCTGGGTGAACTGCAGGCCGCCGTAGAAGCCGTTGCCCGAGTTGATGGACCAGTTGCCGGTGCTCTCGCACTGGGCGACCTTGTCCCAGGTGCTCACGGAGGCGGCGGACGCGCTGGTGGCGCCGATCAGGGGGGCGGCGATCGCGGCACCGGTGACACCGGCGGCGACGGCGATGCGGGACTTCGTGCTCAGACGGTTGCGAGTTGCGGACAGCATCAAGCGATTCCTCTCCTACGCCTGCGAGGTGAGCTGTCGGATTCGGGCTGGAGTTGCCCGGCCGCTCTCGTCCGCCCTTCGGAAAGGGCCGTCGAGCGCGGCTTCACCCCAAGCCGTCCCGGTTGTCGCCGGGCCGGCGCGTTTCACCTGGTTCCCCCGCTTCTGCCGTGGTGCTTTCTCAGCTGTCCCGTCTCGGCCGGCGGCAGAACTCGGCGTTCCGGCGAGCGGGGTCGATGTGTGGGACACCGACGCCGAGAAAGGTAGGCAGACGGACTCCGACAACTCAAATCCCCCACCCGCAAAGCCAGTTTGGGAATATTGGCGATCGGGGAATAGGCCACGCGGTGTAGTTCGGACCGACCGGTATGTGTGCGGATTTCTCCGCACCGTGATCACCGGGCCACGGAGGGCATGATCGCCTCACGCAAAGTGGCCCCGGTGTTATGCAGCGTCGATTCGGTAAAGCGGGGGCAAAGTTATGAGAATCCGGCGGATCTGGGCGATTAGGACCTTCCGGATGTGGGGAAGCTGCCCCAGGCGCGCGTACAGCCTCCCGATAATCGTCAACACACGTTTGACCTGGTTATCGACATCTGTGCAGGCCACAGCCCGTGCCAACGGCGTTTGTGCAGGTCAGGGGCCATCAAGCCCGCACTTCAGCGCCGCCGCCTTGCGCAGAAGCGCCGTCTGCCCGCGGATATTGCGGCCCAGGCGCGCGGCGAGTTCCAGCCGTCGGCCCGTCCACGATTTCCAGGGTTTTTCCCGGCGTATATGCCATTGCGACGGCGACGGCCCGGTTCTCGAGCGGCTTGTAGAAGAAGGTGCAGTCGCGCGGCACACCGTCCGGATCGGCGGCGTACGCCGGGACGACGCCGTACCGGGTCCAGCCCGCCGCCGCGTACATGTGATCGGCCGGGCTGTCGCTCTCGGTGTCGAGCATGAGCAGGGTGATCCCGGATTCCGCGGCGAAGGCCTCGGCGGTCGCCAGCAGGGCACGGCCCAGGCCTTGCCCGCGTGCGTCGCGGTGGACCATCAGCTTGACGACGTCCGCGCGGTGCGCGCCGTTCGCCCAGGAGTTGAAGGCCAGGCAGACCGTGCCGAGCGCGCGGCCGGTGCCGGTATCCGCGTGGTCCACGTCGGACGCGGTCCACACGACGAGAGCGCCGGAGCGTACGGCTGCCGCCTGGCCGCGCCACCACGCGGCGGCGTCGGCAGGCGTGAACGGGGCGCGGAAGCCGAGCGACGCGCCGCCGCCGACGGTGTCGGCGAGCAGGGCCCCGAGGGCAGGCACGGCGTTCTCGAAGTCGTCTCCGGACAGGCGACGGATCCGGACCCGGGTCCCGGCCTTCACGGTGCCACCACCACAAGGGCGTAGCGGACAGGCCGGTCGCCCGGGCAGGCGTACGCCGAGGGCCCCCACAACCGGAAGCTCATCGCGTCGCCCTCGTCGAGCGTGTGCGTGACGCCCTCTACGGTGACGGCGAGCGTGCCGTCGGCGACGCGGATGTGGTGTTCGAGACCTGGGGTCGGCGGGCCGTCGTACGCGATGTGCGCACCCGGCGCGAGCAGCCCCTCGACGACCTCGGCGCGCAGGTCCGGATTCGGCGGGGAGACCGAGCGCCGCACGAACCCCGACGCCTGGTCGGTCCAGACCGGCTGCTCGCCGGCGCGCCGCACACGAACCGCCTCGGCGCCGGACTCGACCTCGGCGAGCAGGCGCGACATCGTGCGGCCGTACGCGGTGCAGAGTTTGTTCAGCAGCGCCGCCGTCGGGCTGATCTCGGCGCGTTCGAGGCGCGAGAGGGTCGAGCGGCTGACCCCGGTCCGGGCGGCCAGTTCGTCGAGGGACCAGGCGTGCTCGACGCGTAGCGCGGTGAGCCGCCGGGCGAGGCGTTCGTCGACGTCGTCTCTCATATCCGGGATGCTATCCCGGATATGAGAGGGGCGTCATCGGGGGTTCCGGCAGGCGCGCGGTCGGCCTCGCAGTCGTCCACGGGGTCGTGCACGCAGTTGTGCACGCGGTCGGGCGCGCGGTCATGCGCGCCGAGCCAGCCACTCCTTCAGGTAAGCCGGCGGCTCGCCCTCGACCCCGGCGTCCGGGCGCGGCGTCCCGGCCGCCGTGCGCAGCGGGATCACACCAGCCCAGTGGTCGAGGTCCCGGTCCGCCGCGTCCTCGGAGAGCCCGTGCGAGCGGACCTTCGCCGCGACGTCGGCCAGGTCGAGGGCGAAAAGGCCGGTCTGCGCGGCCTCCTTCGGGCTCGGCGGACGGCTGTCGGCGTAGCGTCCGCGCACGAGGTGGTCGATCATCGTCGCCCAGCCGCGCGCGGTCTCGTCGGGGTCGGTCACCCGGCGCAGCGGTCCGTGGGCGATCACGCAGCGGTAGTCCATGGAGTGGTGCATGGCCGAGCGCGACAGGACGAGCGAGTCGGCGAGCGTCACCGCGAACGACACGGGCAGGCCCTCGTCGCCCGCGTGGCGCACCGCGATGGCCAGGTGCGAGCCGCTCGACACGTGGATGTAGAGGCGGCCGCCGTCCCGGCCGAAGATCAGCGGAAGGATCTGCGGCTGCCCGAAGGCGGTGAACGAGACGTGCGCGAGGAAGGCCTCGTCGAGGATCGCGTGGACCGTGTCCGCGTCGTAGCGCATGCGCTCGCGGTAGCGCGTGGGCGTGGTGGCCTCGGTGCGGGCGTAGACGCTTGGGGCTTCGGGGGCCCCAGGGGCCTCGGGTGCGGCGCTCATGCCGGAACCTCTTTGTACTAGGTCAATCATGCTTTGGTGCTAGTACAATAAGCGGAGGGGTCGGGTGACTGTCAACGCATTAGGGTGCGACCACAGAGTGCAACTGCGCGGGTGCCGTTGCAGTAGTGCCGTTGCGGTTGCCGCAGTTCAGGAGGAAGTCGTGGCCCCGACCGGGCGTACCGCCGCCGAGATCGCGGCGTCCATCGAGCGCGACCTCCGGCAGGGCGGCCTCGCACCCGGTGACGCGCTGCCACCGGTCCGGGCCCTGGCCGCCGGGCTCGGGGTCAACCCCAACACCGTCGCCGCCGCCTACCGCCTGCTGCGCGAGCGCGGGATTGTCGAGACGCAGGGCCGGGCCGGCACGCGCGTGCTGCCGCGCCCGGCGTCGACGGAGCGCAACGCCCTCGGCCCTGTCGCCCCGCCCGGAACCCGGATGCTGGTCATGGGTGAACCGGACCCGGCGCTCCTGCCCGATCCCCGGTTCCCCGACCCCGCCACCTGGCGTCCGCTCTACAACCACCCGCCGCTGTACGGTCCGCTCGGCGACGCGGCGCGGGCCGTCCTCACGGCCGAGGGCGTCCCCGCGGACCACCTCGTCGTCACCTCCGGCGCGCTCGACGCGATCGAGCGGGCGCTGATGACGCACACGCGCCCGGGGGACACCGTCCTTGTCGAGGACCCGGGGTGGGCCAACTTCCTCGACCTGCTCGCCGCCCTCAACCTGACCGCACGGCCGGTACGCCTCGACGACGACGGCCCGCTCCCCGACGACGTCGCGCGCGGACTGCGCGAGGGCGCCCGGGCGTTCGTCGTCACCGTCCGCGCGCAGAACCCCACGGGCGCGGCCGTCTCGCCCGAGCGGGCGGCGGCGCTGCGCGCGGTCCTCGCCGCCCACCCCGACGTGCTGCTGATCCAGGACGACCACGGGAACGCCATCGCCGGACCGGAGTTGGCGTCGGTCGTCGGCGACACGGCGCACTGGGTGCACGTGCGGTCGAGCGCCAAGGCCTACGGCCCCGACCTGCGCTGCACGATGGTGTCCGGCGACGAGACGACCGTCGGGCGCATCGCCGGGCGGCAGCGCCTCGGTCCGGGATGGGTCAGCCACGCACTGCAACACGCCGTAGCGCACGCCTGGACGTCGCCCGAGGTCGCGGCGCAGGTCGAGCGGGCGCGGCTGGCGTACGCCGAACGCCGCGCGGCCCTCGTCGCCGCGCTCGACCGGCACGGCATGGCAGCACACGGCCGCTCCGGCATCAATGTGTGGGTGCCGGTCCGGGACGAGGTCGGCACGGTCGCCGAACTCCTGGCCCGGGGCTGGCTGATCGCCCCCGGCAAGCGCTTCCGGATCGCCTCGCCGCCGGCCGTGCGCGTCACGGTCGCGCGGCTCGCCCCCGAGGAGGCGGAGCCGTTCGCCGCGGCGCTGGCCGCTGCCGCGAATGTCTCGGGCGGGTCCGCGTACCACGCGGTGTGACGGAGCGGTTCAACGGGCGCGGTTCAGCCGAGCGGTCCGACGGCGCGGCCCGACGCCGCCGCGCGGTGTTCCGGCCCGCTCAGCCCTCGCCGCGGGCCGCCGCGCGCCGCTGCCGCTTCCCGAGCGGGGCCTGCGCAAGGTCGGTCGCCTGCGAGCGCAGGTTCTTGTAGCCGTAGCCGCGCTCCGAGAGCCACGCCTCCGCGGCCGCCTCGGCGCGTGCGGTCGCGGGCACGATGTCCTCCTCCGCCTCGCCCGACTCCTCGAACCGGAAGGTGAAGGCGTCCCGGGCGGCGATGTCGTACGCCAGGTGCCCCTCGCGGGTGAACGCCGAGCGCAGGACGTCGTGCTCCGCGGCGCGCGCCAGCAGCTCGGCGCGCTGGTCGGCGTCGAGAGCGTCGAAGACGCCGCGGACCGTGATGCGGAAAATGCGCGTGCTCATGGCCGGACCTTAACTGCCGTGCGTCGTATGCCCAACTGGTTTGCCTCGCCTAGGATTCAGTCGGCCGTCGGACCGTGCGGTGGCGTACGGACACAGGGCGGCCCTTCACGACCGGACTGATGGGGGAGTGGCATGAACGAGCCCGGCAAGGACGATCCGCTGGCCGAATGGGCCCCGACCGGGGTCGACGCGAACGTCCCGAGCGTCGCCCGCGTCTACGACGCCGTCCTCGGCGGCAAGGATAACTTTCCGGTCGACCGTGCGATCGCCGAGCGCATGCTCACGGTGATGCCCGGCGGCCGCGAAGGCGCCTGGGACGGGCGGGAGTTCCTGGCCCGCGGCGTGAAGGCGATGATCGACCGGGGCATCCGGCAGTTCCTCGACCTCGGATCGGGCCTGCCGACCGTGCGGAACACCCACGAGATCGCGCAGGAACTCGCCCCCGAGGCACGCGTGCTGTACGTCGACAACGACCCGATCGTCCTCGCGCACGGGCGCGCGCTGCTCGCCGAGAACGAGCGTACGACCGTGGTCACCGCCGACCTCGGGGACCCGCAGGCGCTGCTCGCGTCGCCCGAGGCCAAGGAGCACCTCGACCTCGCCGAGCCGGTCGGCGTGATCCTGCTCAACGTGATCCACCACGTGGTCGACGACGCGTTCGCGGCCGCGACGGTCGAGGCGTACAAGGAAGCGGTCGCGCCCGGATCGGGCCTGCTGGTCTGCCACTTCTGCAAGTCGGACGACCCGGAACTCGCGGCGCTGGAGAAGGTCGCGCTGGAGGCGCTGGGCAGCGGCCGGTTCCGCACGACGGAGGAGATCGGCGCGTTCTTCGACGGCTGGGAGCTTGTCGAGCCGGGCGTGGCCTACATGGCCGCGTGGCGTCCCGAGGCGCCGACCCCCGACCCGCTGCCGATCAACAAGCGCGTCGCGGCGGGCGGGCTGGGGTTCAAGGGCTGACGGTTCCTCACCCCGTCCCAACCGGCGAGCGCTTACGCTTCCTGACATGCCACAGCCGCCTGTCCTGCACGTCATCGCGGGTGCCGCGCCACCCGTCCTGGAGATCGCGCACGCCCTGCGCCTCATCCGGGCATGGGGGTGGGACCCGTGCCTCACGCTGACGCCGACCGCCGCCCGTTGGCTGGAGAAGTCGGCGGACGAGATCGCGGAGGCGGCAGGCCGGTACCCGAGGACCGCCGAACGCCTGCCCGGGGAGGAGAAGCCCTTCCCGGTGGCGGCGGCGGTCCTCGCGGCGCCGCTGACGTTCAACACCCTCAACAAGTGGACGTCTGGCATCTCCGACAATGTGGCACTTGGCGGGCTCAACGAGGCGCTGGGCGCGAAGTTGCCCATGGTCGCGGCGCCGTACTTCAACACGGACCTGGCGGGGCATCCGCGCTATCCGACGAGTGCGTCCGTGCTGCGGCGGGCGGGGGTACGCCTCGTCACCAATGCCGAAGGCGCGCCGATGACGCTGCCCGGGACGTCGTGGTGGGAAGCCGTCCTGCGGGAACTCCCGGGCCGTCCCTGAACGTCCCAGCGCCGCTGGGGCACACCCTGGCTCAGCCGCGCGTGAGCGTCCAGTGGCCGTCGGTCTGGATGTGCAGGTAGCGCGTGGGCCCCTGCATCGGGAGCCGCAGCGCGCACTGGTTGTACTCGTGGACCAGGTCCTCCAGCCGGCGCCCGACGCCGTTGTGGATGCTCACGGTGATCGGCCCGCTGCCGTTGAACTGCACGTTGAGGAACCCGGCGGGCGCGTCCCAGCGCACCACGTCGCCGCCGTGCCCTTGCAGCACCGGGCTGATCGGCCGCGCCGTGTCCACCGGGAACAGCGCCACGGACCACGGCCCTTCGTGGTCGACGCGCAGGCGGCACCGGCCGTCCGGGGGAGCGGTGAAAAGGCCGCGCCCGGGGAGCCCGGCGAAGGTCGCGTACACGGTCTCGGCGGTACGCCCGGCCGCATCGCACAGGTGCAGGGAGCCGTGCTCGGCGCGCCCGCCCGGCGTGAACTCGGCGATGACGGCCGACAGGCCGTGCGGGGTCGCCAGTTCGAACACCGCGCTGCCATGGCCGTCGTGCCGGACCGGGAACCCCGGGGCGGTGGCGGGAGCCGGGTACGGCGGCGGTGCGGGAGGCATCGGCGGCACCTGCGGCTGCGGCTGCGCAGGCTGCGCGGTCCGCGCCCGATACGCCTGGAGGTACGCCGCCGCCCCGGCCGCCGGGTGCAGGTTGTCCAACACCGGGGTGGGAAAGGGGAGTTGCACGACCGGGATGCCGAGATCCGAACTCAGCTGCACGATGCCGCCCGGATAGGTCCGCCCGAGCGTGCCCAGCCACCAGTCGCTCCCGTGCCGCTTGAGCTCCGCGAGCAGCAGCGTCGTACCGGGTCCGAGACCGCCCGCCTCGATGTCCATGTACGCGGTGTCCGCGCCGCCCGACGCCAGCCGCATGCGCCCCGCCGCCGCGTACGCGGGGCCGCCCGGCCCGCTCGGCGCGGCGTGCGCGACGAACACCAGGTGGTGCAGCTCGGCGGGCACGGCGCGCAGGTCGACGGCGAGTTGGAGCTCGCCGGTATGGCTCGGGACGAGGCGTACACCGCCTTCGGGGAACGCGCCCCGCATCGGGCCGACGGCGTAGTGCGCCCCGGGGAACCGCCAGCCCTCGGCGAGGCCGAGGCAGCCCGCCTGGAGGGCGACGGCAGGGCCTGCCGTGCTGATCCCGACCATCAGATCTCCGGCCGGCGCGACCTCGCTGATGTGCGCGCTGTCCCCGATCCGCAGTCTGCGCATGCCTTGAGCCCCCGATCCACGCGCCTCCGCCGGGTCGGCGGCCGTGGGCGCGGACGTGCCGCCGGACGGCAACCTACCCGACGGGAATCGACGGCGTGCGCCCGGTGCGCGCCCCGCACGCCCCGCGCGCACGCCGCCCCACGCCCGCTTGCGCTCCGACCGGCCCAGACCGCGCATCAGCCCGATTTCGGGCTCGTGCGCAGTTCTCGACGGGAGGCTCGTCAGTAGTCCACAGCGCTCTGGTAGTCCACGGCGTCTCAGTAGTCCACGGCGTCGCGGATGATCGGGCAGGTCATGCAGTGCCCGCCGCCCCGCCCCCGGCCGAGTTCGGCGCCGACGATGGTGACGACCTCGACTCCCGCCTTGCGGAGCAGGGTGTTCGTCGTGGTGTTGCGGTCGTACGTGAACACCACGCCCGGCTCCACGGCGACCGCGTTGTTGCCGCTGTCCCACTGCTGGCGCTCCGAGGCGTACTCGTCGCCGCCGGTCTCGATGACGCGCAGCGCGGACAGCCCGAGCGCCTTGGCGACCACGTCGGTGAACGCGCGGCCCTCCTCGGCGGTCACGTCGAGCCCCGCGGCGTTGTCCGCCGGGCGGAGGGTGAACGTGCGGACGGCGTCCATGATCCGCGGGTACAGGGTGACGACGTCGCGGTCGGCGAAGGTGAACACCGTGTCCAGGTGCATGGCCGCCCGCAGCTTCGGCATGCCGGCGACGATCACCCGATCGGCCGCGCCGCGCGCGAACAGGGCCGCGGCGACCTGCGTGATGGCCTGCCGCGAGGTGCGTTCGCTCATCCCCATCAGGACCACGCCGCCGCCCACCGGCATGATGTCGCCGCCCTCGAACGTGGCCTGCTCCCAGTCCCGTTCGGGGTCGCCCCACCACACCGTGGAGCCCGCGTAGTCGGGGTGGAACGTGTAGATCGCCTTCATCAGCAGCGTCTCGTCGCGCCGCGCCTGCCAGTAGAGCGGGTTGAGGGTGAGTCCGCCGTACAGCCAGCAGGTGGTGTCCCGGGTGTAGAGGGTGTTGGGCAGCGGAGGCATGAGGTACTCGCGGGAGCCGACCTGCTCGCGGGCGAGCAGCACGTACGGCGGACGGAAGTCCTCCGGGAGATCGGCCGTCGCCAGGCCGCCGATCAGGTAGTCGGCGAGCTGCCGCGCTTCCAGGGTCTCCAGGAAGGCCCGGGTGGTCTCGATGAGTCCGAGGCCGACCTGGTTCGCGGTGATCTTGCGGTCCAGCAGCCACGCCTTCGCGTCGGGGATGGCCATGGTCTCGGCCAGCAGCGCGTGCAGTTCCACGACCTCGACGCCGCGCGACGTCAGCTTGTTGACGAAGTCGGCGTGGTCGCGCTGCGCGTTCTCCACCCACATCACGTCGTCGAAGAGCAATTCCTCGGCGTTCGTCGGGGTCAGCCTGCGGTGCGCGAGGCCCGGCGCGCAGACCAGCACCTTGCGGAGCCTGCCCACTTCGGAGTGCACGCCGTACGCCTGCACGGGGGAGTCGGCCGGTGCGGCCATGCGGTCACCTTGCCTTTCGCGGTCTGCGGCGCGGCGCCGCGCGGCGGCGACCTTGCTTCGGGCGCGGCCGGGCAAGGCTCCGCCGCGGCCGGCGCTCCCGGAAGAGTCAACAGTTCGGCCCGGAGATAAACCCGATTCAATGGCTCTTCATATTGTCTGTGGCGATTCAATAGGAATTGCCATGATTCTTCTAGGGTGTGGCCATCGGCCGGCGACCCCGAAGGACATGCATGACGAGCACCGACACCACGAAGGATTCAGGCGGCGCGGCGAAACTCTCCGTCCCGACGCTCACCGCACTCGTGGTCGGCTCCATGGTCGGCGCCGGGGTGTTCTCCCTGCCGCGCCGCTTCGCGCAGGAGACCGGGGTCACCGGGGCGCTGATCGCGTGGGCCATCGCGGGCACCGGCATGCTCATGCTCGCGTTCGTGTTCCAGACGCTGGCGGTACGCCGCCCCGACCTGGACGCGGGCGTGTACGCGTACGCCAAGGCCGGCTTCGGCGAGTACCCCGGCTTCTTCTCGGCCTTCGGCTACTGGGCCAGCGCCTGCGTGGGCAACGCGACCTACTGGGTCCTCATCATGTCCACCATCGGCGCCATCGCACCCGCCCTCGGCGACGGCGACACCGTCCTGGCGGTGGCGCTGTCCTCGGTCGGGCTGTGGGCCTTCTTCCTGCTCATCCGCCGCGGCGTCAAGGAGGCCGCGGCGATCAACCGGATCGTGACGGTCGCCAAGATCGTCCCGATCCTGTTCTTCATCGTCCTCGCGCTCTTCTACCTCGACCCGAAGGTCTTCGCCGACAACGTCGCGGGCGCCGACTACGCGGGTTCGCTGTTCGACCAGGTGCGCGGCACCATGCTCGCGACCGTCTTCGTCTTCCTCGGCGTCGAAGGCGCCAGCGTCTACTCCCGGCACGCCAAGCGTCGCGAGGACGTCGGACGGGCGACGATCCTCGGATTCGTCAGCGTCTTCGCGGTCTTCGCCTCGGTCACGATCGTGTCCTACGGCATCATGCCGATGGGCGAGATCGCCGACCTGCGCCAGCCGTCGATGGCGGGCGTCCTCGAGGACGCGGTGGGCACGTGGGGGAAGGTCTTCGTCAGCGTCGGCCTCATCGTGTCGGTGCTCGGCGCGTACCTGGCCTGGACGCTGATGGCGGCCGAAGTCCTCTTCGTGGCCGCCAAGGACGACGACATGCCGCGGTTCCTCGGCCGCGCCACCGCCGAGGACGTGCCCACCGCGGCACTGCTCATGTCCACGGTGCTCACCCAGGTCGTCCTGATCGTCACGCTGTTCTCCGACGACGCCTTCGACTTCGCCCTCGACATGACCAGCGCCCTGTCGCTGATCCCGTTCCTGCTGGCCGCCGCGTTCGCCGTCAAGATCGCCGTCGTGCCGGAGTCGGGCCTGGGACGAGGGGCGGTGCCGGGGGCGGGCGCGGGGACGTCCGGCGGCGGCACCCGGCACACCCGCGACCTCGTCGTCGGCGTCCTCGCCACGATCTACACCGCGTTCCTGCTCTACGCCGCGGGCATGAAGTACGTCCTGGTCTCGTTCATCGTCTACGCCCCCGCGACGATCCTCTTCGTCATGGCGCGGCGCGAGCAGGGGCGGCGCTTGTTCTCCGGCCCCGAACTGGCGCTCCTCGCAGTCTCGATCGCGGGTGCGATCGCCGGGATCACCGCACTCGCCGCGGGCTGGATCAGCCTGTGACCCGAGCCGGAGGAGAGCGGGGACCACACGCACGACCGCGGCGTCTGCCGGGACACATTGGGGCACCCGGGAATTGCGCCCGACCGGACTCGTTGCACCAGCAGTACGACCGTGCCGGCTTCGCCGCCGGCGGACCGCACCACCGACAAGGGGATGCCGACAGATGCGAGCCGTGACCTACAACGCCTACGCCACCGACGACTCCGGCCTGTCCGTCGGCGAGGTCCCCGATCCCAAGTGCGGTCCGGGCGAGATCCTGGTCCGGGTGCGGGCCGCCGGGGTCAACCCGGTGGACTGGAAGCTGATGACCGGCGGTCTCGACGGCATGATGGACGCCGTCTTCCCGGTGGTCCCCGGCTGGGACGTCGCCGGGGTGGTCGTCGCGCGCGGGCCCGACACGCCGGACTTCGAGGTCGGCGACGAGGTGATGGCGTACGCCCGCAAGGACATGGTGCACGGCGGGACGTACGCCGAACTCGTCGCGGTGAGCGCGTGGTCCGCGGCGCGCAAGCCGGCCGGCCTGGACTGGCCCGCCGCCGCGGGCCTGCCGCTCGCCGGCATGACCGCGCAGCGCACCCTGGAGCGCCTGGCCGTCGGCCCGGACGACGTGCTGCTGATCCACGGCGCGGCCGGGGGAGTCGGCAGCATCGGCGTGCAGTTCGCGCGCGAGAAGGGCGCGCGGGTCATCGGCACGGCCTCGGAGCGCAACCACGACTACCTGCGGGGCCTGGGCGCCGAGCCCGTCGCGTACGGGGACGGCGTCGTCGAGCGCGTCCGCGCCCTCGCCCCCGAAGGCGTCACCGCCGTCGCGGACTTCGTGGGCGGGCAGTTGGACACCACGCTGGCCGTCCTGGCGCCCGGCGGGCGGCACGCGTCGATCGCGGACCCCACGGTCGAGCAGCACGGCGGAAGCTGGATCTGGGTACGCCCGGACGGCGCGAAGCTCGCGGAACTGGCCGAGTTGGCGGACCGGGGGAAGCTGACGGTGGAGGTCGCCGCGACGTATCCCCTCGCCGAGGTCCGCGCGGCCTGGGACGCCAGCCGCACCGGCCACACCCGCGGCAAGATCGTCCTGCTCCCCGACGGCGGGGAGTGAACGCTCCGCGCCGGTAGCAGCGTCGGTCACCGGGCCGGTCACGGTACGGCCTCCGAGCGGAGGTCGCCACGCGTGATTGACACGTATGGCCATGGCCGCGGACTTTGACACAGCGTTGGAGACGGCGGGTATCGGCGCTGTGGTGGCGCGGTCATCGGTTTGGTTGTCCGGGCGCGCTTGCTTCTGAAACCAACATCGTTATGCAGTAAGCCTGTTCGGCATGATTCACGGGTCGCTGCGGCGGCCCGGCGCGTGGCACACTCGGAGCGACAGCTGCGGGGGTGGCAGGTTATGGCTGATGCCGACGGGCCCGGCCTGGTCCCGCTGCGCCTGGAGCCGGACGATTCCGCACCGCCACCGGGCCCGCGCCGGGGCGGACTTCGTCCTCGGCGGCGCGGAGGCTCTGCCACGGGCTCGCCCGCGGCCTCCGGCGGTGGCGGAACGACGACGCCGCCGCCCGCGACCCCGCGCGGGCTCGCCCGATTCGCCCCGTCCCGCCTCGCCCGGCGCCGCGACCGGATCACCGCGTACGTCATCGGAACCGCCGTGCTGGCACTGGCCGGTACCTCCGTGGTCGTCGGTGTCGGCGCCGCGGACAGCCTGCCGCGCTTCGGCAACCTGGGCGCCTGGCTGCCGAACTCCGGCGACGGGAGCGTCTCGCACGTCAACGGACCGAGCGGCAAGGTCGACGGGCGCGTCCCGCTGCCCGGCGCCGCCGGCCACGGCATCCAGGTCACCGAGGACGGCTCCTCGGTTCTGGTGCACGACGAGGCTACGGGCGCGGTCTCCCGGATCGACCCGTCCCGGCTCGAAGTGGCGGCGCAGGAGACGCACGCGCCCGGCGTACGCCTGGTCTCCGGCGGCGGCAGCAGTTGGCTCGTCGACGAGCAGCAGGGCACCGTGCAACTGATCGACCCCACCGAACTCAAGGCCCTGTCCGCGCCGGTCGACCTGGGCAGCAAGCCCGTCGGGCGCGCGCAGGCCGACAGCCGCGGCACGCTGTGGGTGCCGCTGCCGCTGAAGGGCCAGGTCGTCCCGATCCGCGGCCCCACGCCGGGCGCGCCGGTCCTGCTCGGCGCCCCCGACCCCGGCATGCGCCTCACGATGGCCGGCGACCGGCCCGTGGCGACCAGGCCCCTCGACGGCACCGTCGCCGTCGTCGGCGGCAACGGGCCGCTGGTGCAGCTGCCGCCGGACTTCCCCAAGGACCGCGCGGTCCTGACGCCGGAGACCACGCCCGGCTCGATCGTCCCGGCGCTGGTGCAGGAGACCGGACAGCTCGCGCTGGTGGACGTCGACCGGGGGCTCTTGACCTCGGTCGCGCTGCCGTCGTCGAGTGCCGAGCCGCGGGCGTACGCTCCGCCGCAAGTCCTCGGACCGCGCGTCTACATCCCCGACCGCCGGTCCGGCAGCGTCATCGTGTACGACACCTCCAAAGGCGCCCTCGACGCGCAGATCCCGGTGACCGGCAAGCCGTCGCCGGGGCTGGAGGCCTTCGTACGCGGCGACATGCTCTGGGTGGACGACCGGCAGTCGGCGGCCGCCGTGGTCGTGCAGTCGTCCGGCAAGGTGCACCAGGTGGACAAGGGAGGCGGCCCGGTCCGCCCGGCGCCCGAGGGGAGCACACCCGCGGGCCAGCCGCCGCGCGAACCCGGTGTCGCGCAGCCGCCGGTGTCCGCACCCGGCGCGGCCGAGGATCCGGGCACGACCACCGGAGCCCCGCCCGGCGGCGGCGGACGCCTCGACCCCCAGCCCCCGGACCCGGGATCGGGGGTGCCGCCGGTCCAGGACCCGACCAGCGGACCCGGCGGTGATCCGGCGGGCCCACCGGGCAATCCGCCGAACCCCGGGACGAACCCCGGGACGAACCCCGGGGCGAACCCCGGCACGGCTACCGGGCCGAACACCGCGCCGAGCGCCGGGCCTCCGGTGGCATCGCCGCCCGTGGTCCCTGGTCCGGTCGTGACGACCCTCGCCCCGAGCACCGCGCCCGCGCCGCCTCCGGCGCCGACGCGCCCCGCGACGACACCTGCCCCGACGACCCGGTCGCCCGCGCCGGCGACGTCGAGCAGGCCGCCCGCGTCCACTCCGCCGCCCAGCACGCCCCCGCCGGTGACGCCCGTGCCCCCGGGGACGCCGCAGGCGACCTCGACGCCCGGCGCCATCCGCCTTGTCTTCGCGCCCAGTTCGGGAGTGCGGCCCACCGGCTACACGCTCTCCCTCCCGGCGAACTCGGCGGGCCTGACCGTGACTCCGGAGAGCTCGGTCGGCGGCGGCGGCCCCTTCCAGTTCACCGTGCGCGCCGGCTCGTGCGACCAGACGTACAGCTTCCGCGTGGTGGCGAACTACCCCGGCGGGCGCACCGCGACGTCACCGGCCTCGCCGCCCGCCCGGACCTGCACGGTGCCTGGAGCGGTCGGCGCGCTCAAGGCCACCCCCTCGGCAGGCGGGCACGGCGGCACGCTCACGTGGCGGGCGGCCCCCGCCAACGGAGCGGCCGGACTCACGTACCGGATCGAGTTCAACGGCACCGTGCAGCGCACGAATCAGACGACCACCACGGTGGCCGGACTCCAGAACAGCCGGATCCACCAGGTGCGCGTCATCCCGGAGAACGCCGCGGGGCGCGGGACCGCCGCGACGACCCCGCTGAACCTGACCCCGCCGCCGCGCACCCTGACCGTCGGCCCCAACCGGCTCAACCCCACGCCGGTCAAGATCCGCCAAGCCCCCAACACCTCGGCGGCGATCGTCGCCACCATCCCCGGCGGCCAGGAACCGAACATCCAAGTGCACTGCCAGGCCCGGGGCGGATCCGCGACCCGCGACGACGGCAGCGCGACCAGCGCCATCTGGGACCGCGTGACCTACAACGGCGTCACCGGCTGGATGACCGACCTGTACGTGCGCACCACCAATTCGGACCGCGGCCAGTTCTCGCCGAACCAGCTCTGGCAGTGCACGTGACGGACCCCGCGCGCGGGACCTCCGCCGGAACCGGTCGCGCCGGAACCGGTCGCACCAGGGTCGGTCAAGCCGGAGCCGGTCGGACCAGAGCCGGTCGGACCAGAGCCGGTCGGGCCGCCCGACAGATCCGGAGCCTGTCACCGTGAGCACGGTTTCCCCGACCCCCCGCCCCGGGCAGCCGCACGACCCGGCCGCGCCGGCACGTGCGCTGCGGCTGTTCGCCGACTGCTTCACCGCGCTCGGCGACAACATCGAGCGTGCGGTCAAGGGCAAGCGCGAGGTCGTCGAACTCGCCCTCACCTGCCTGTTCGCCGAAGGCCACATCCTCGTCGTGGACGTGCCGGGCACCGGCAAGACCACCCTCGCCCGGGCGCTGGCCGCGTCCCTCGACGGGACTTGCCAGCGCGTGCAGTTCACGCCTGACCTGCTACCCTCCGACATCACCGGTGTCTCCGTCTACCGGCAGGACTCGGGCCACTTCGAGTTCCTGCCCGGCCCGGTCTTCGCCAACGTGGTGATCGGCGACGAGGTCAACCGCGCCTCGCCCAAGACCCAGTCGGCGCTGCTGGAGGTCATGGAGGAGTGCCGCGTCACGGTCGACGGCGTCACCCATCCCGTGCCCAGCCCGTTCGTGGTGTTCGCGACGCAGAACCCGGTGGAGATGGCCGGCACCTACCCGCTGCCCGAGGCCCAGCTCGACCGCTTCATGATGCGCATCACCCTCGGGTACCCCGACCATGCCTCGGAGGTCCTGGTAGCCGCCGACACCGCGGACCGCCACGCCGTCGAACGGCTCCCGGCCATCGCCACCGCCCGGCACGTCGCCGAATTCGCCCAGGCGGTACGGGAACAGGTACGCGTCGCCCCGCCCGTGGTCGACTACGCGGTACGCCTCGCCGCGGCCACCCGCGGCATGCCCGGCCTCCGCCTCGGGGCAGGGCCGCGCGGCAGCCTCTCCCTGGTACGCGGTGCACGGGTGCGGGCCGCCGCCCAGGGCCGTTCGTACGCTCTGCCCGAGGACATCAAGGCCCTCGCCGTCCCGGTCCTCGCCCACCGGCTGCTCCTCGCCCCCGAGACCGAGATGGCCGGTGTCACCGCCGAGGACGTCGTCGCCGAGGCGCTGCTCCGGACACCCGCGCCGCAGCCGGTGGCCGCCGCAACCGGCCCGAGCCCGCGGTAACCCGTCGATGCCCCCAATCTCCTTCCGAAGCCCGGTTCGAATCCCGTTCGGGGTGCCGGTCCGAGTTCTGTTCCGAGTTCTGTTCCGAATACCCTTCCGAATCCCTCTCACCGGCACCGGAGTTCGCGTCCTGTCCGGCAGTGCGGCGTTGTGCGCCGCGGGGTGGGCGCTCGGCTACGCCGAAGCCGTGATCGTGGGCGGCACCGGGCTGCTCGCCGTGCTGTGCGCGGTGCTGTGGGTGCTCCCGGGCCCGCGCATGACCGCGCAACGGAGCGTCACCCCCGGCAAATTGCCCCGCGGGGACCCGGCGGAGAGCGTGGTGCGGCTGGTCAGCCACGCGTGGCGGTCGCGGCACGTCACAGTCGAAGACCGGTGCGACGGGCGGCCGATCGCGGTGGCCGTCGGACGGGTGCGACGCGGTGCGGCTTACACCGTGCGGTACGCCGTGCCCACGGCCCGGCGCGGGATGGTGCGGGTCGGGCCGCTCGTGCTGGTGCGGAGCGACCCGGCGGGTCTGGCGCGGCGAACGGCCGTGCTGGCGTCGGCGGTCGAGGTGATGGTGCGGCCGCGCGTACACCCGTTGCCGCTGCTGTCGTCGGGGCGGGCGCACCATATTGAGGGCCCCGACTCGCACAGCGCCGAGGACGGCAGTCAGACCTTCCACACGCTGCGCGGCTACGTGCAGGGGGACGACCTGCGGCGCGTGCACTGGCGTACCAGCGCCCGCACCGGCGAGTTGATGGTCCGTCAGATGGTGGACGCCAGCCTGCCGCACACCGCCGTGGTGCTCGACATGCGAACGTCCGCCTACCCGGGGGCGGAGGGCGCCGAAGCGGCCGAACTCGCGGTCGACGTCGCGGCGTCCGTGGCGTGCGCGGCGCTGGAGCACGGGTTCCCGCTGCTGGTGGCCACCGACGGCGGCGCGGTGCAACTCGGCGAGGGTCAAGCATCCCGGGCAGACCGGCTGCTCGACCTGCTGGCGACGCTTCCCGCGTCGGACGGGAGTTCGCTGGAGAAGGCATTCGCGGAACTCGACCGCGCCCGAACCGGCGGGACGTTGGTCGTCGTGACCGGCCTCGGCACACCGTTGGGGGCGGGCGCGCTGGCACGCCTGACCGCGCGTTTCGAACGGGTGCTCGTGGTGCGCACCGGACCGACGGGGGCGTCGGTCGAGGAACGACTGCCCGTGGAGGTACGGACACTTCGCATCCAGGATCCGCGGACGCTGGTGACCGCTTGGCGCCACGAGGCGTCCCGGTGAGCGGGGTGCCCGTCGTCGGCACGGTGGCCGGCCAGAGGGCGGGCGCCGGCACGGTCGGCGGCGGCCAGGCGGCGGAGAAGGGTGCATCGCCCGGGGCTCCCGCGCCCGCGTCGTGGACCGCCGTCCTGCCTGTCGTCGCGCCCGCGGTGTGCGCGGGGTTGGCCTTCCACCGCGTGTACGGGCTGCGCCCGATCGCCCTGGTCGTCCTGGCGGCGGTGCTGGCCGCGGTGGTGGCGCCCGCGGCGGGGGCGGTCCGGGCCGCCGCCCGGGGGAGCGGGCCCGTGGCGCTGGCCGCGACCTTCACGGGGGCGGCCGTGTCGACCGGGCTGGCCGGCTGGCTGCTGCTGTACCGGTCGTCGGCGCCGACCCCCGCGCTGGTGTGGCGGGCTTTCGGCGATCTGATCGACGCGCCGCACCGGGTCCTGACGCTGGTTCCACCGGTGCAGGACAACGGGTCGCTGGTGGTGCTGCCGTTCGCGGCGGCGGGGCTGGGGGCGTACGCGAGTGCCGAACTCGCGGTGCGCACCCGGGCCGTCCTGGCGCCGGTCGTGCCGTTGCTCGCGGTGTTCGCCCTCGGGGTCGCGCTGGGGGCGGGGGCACCGGGCGGAAACAGCGCGACGGCGGTGGCCTTCGCCGCCGGTTGCGGGGTCCTGGTGGTCGCGCGCGCACCCGGCCATGGCGGGCGCGGCGGGCGGCGGCCCCTGGCACGCGGCGGGTCCGGCCGGGCCCGTACCGCGGCACTGGTCGGGGTGCCGCTGGTGGCCGCGCAGGCCGTGGTCGCGGGCCTGGTCGGACCGGGTGTCGGCGGGGTGGGCGACCGGGCACCCGTCAGCCTGCGCGACAGCGTTCCGCTGCCCGACACGGTGCGCGTCACCTCGGGCAGCCCGCTCGACATGGTCTCCGCGTGGTTGCAGGACCCGTTCCGCCCGCTGTTCCAGGTCTGGGCGTCCGAAGACGCCGCTGTGTCGCCCGATGTCGAACGCCTGTGGCGCCTCACCGTGTTGACCCGGTTCGACGGTGCCGCGTGGTATCCGGCCGAGCGGTTGCGCCCGACCGACGGCAGCATCGCCGTTCCGTCCGCCGATCGTGTGCGCACCCTAGCCTTGGACCAACGCGTGACGGTCCAGGAACTGCCGGGCGTGTGGCTGCCGGCCGCGGACCGGCCGGAACACATCGTCGGACCGGCGGCCGTCGAGGTCGCCGTGGACCCGGACAGCGGCGCGGTGGCGGCCATGACGCCGCTTCGTCCGGGCGACACGTATCAGGTGCAGTCGCGCGTCCCGGTCCTCGATGTCTCCGGTGTCGAGTACGCCCCGACGACGGACGACCCGGCGACGACCGGCCTTCCGGACGCCCCGGACCTGCGTGATGCCCTGCGCGAGCAGGCCCAACTCGCCACCGAGGGAGCCAGTTTCCCCTATCAACAGGCACTGCGCCTGGCCCGCTGGCTCCGGGAGGGCGGCACGGTCGACGCGGAGGTCACCGGGCACACGTACCGCCATGTGCGGCAGCTGCTGGCCGACAAGCGCGGCACCGCCGAGCAGTTCGCCACCGCATTCGCCGTGCTGGCGCGCGAACTGGGCCTGCCCACACGGCTGGCGGTCGGCTTCCGGGAGGGCACGAGGACCGCGGACGGCACCCTCCAGGTGTCGGGCGGCGATGTCGCGGTGTGGCCCGAGGTCGAGTTCGCCGGGTACGGGTGGGTGCCGTTCCACCCGACGCCCACCGCCCTCGCGGGCTCGGGCGGCGCCGCGGACGCGGACAATCCGGAAGTGCCTCCTCCGCCGCCGGACGCCGCGGCACCGCAGAGCGCCGTGGAGCGGCGCGCGGCCGAGGACAGCCGGATCATCGCGACCACGCACGAACCCCCGGTCGCCGTCCCGAGTGCCGGCGGTGGCGCTGCCGATGGTGGGGGAGCACGGTGGTGGCTGTGGCCGCCTATTGCGGTGGCCGCACTCCTGCTTGTCGGCGTGGGGTGGCAACTTGTCCGACTGGTAAGCGGGTTCCTCCACCGCCGCGCCGAGAGGCGGGTCGGCCCGGCGCTCCAGGTGCTGGCGGCCTGGCAGGGAATCGTGCGCGCGCTCACGCGCCACGGGATGCCGGATCCGGCGTCGCGGACGCCGGAGGAAGTCGGCGCTTACGGCCGCGACCTTGTTGCCGCAGCTTCGGAACTCCCTTGTCTGGCCCGCCTGGTGAACGAAATCGCCTATGGGGGGCACGACCCGGAGGTCGCGGCCGCCGCCGAGGCCTGGCGGCAGCACGACGAAATCGCGAAAGCCCTGCGAGCCGAGCACCGCAGGCGCGGCGGCCCCGCTAGTCTCGTGCCAGCGTTCCTCGTCCCATCGCTCTTGGCTCCATCGCTCCACCGACATCGCTCCACCGACGTCTGACCGCGGAGGAAACGGATGCCGATCCAAGGTGCCGATCTCGCCCAATTGCGCGAGCTGGCAGCGAAGTTCGACGGACAAGCCGGACAACTGGAGGGGATCATCGCCGACCTCCAGAACGCCACGCGAACCAGCGGCGAGTTCTGGAAGGGCGGGAAGGCGGACACCTTCCGCACCGAGTGGGACGGCGTGAAGCCGCTCTTCGACCGGTTCGTCCAGACACTGCGCGACGCCGGTCAGGCGGCGCGCACCAACGCCGACAACATCGAGCGCGCCACGAACTGACGTCAGTCGGCGGCTGTCGCCTGGATCGGGACAGCCCTGCCGTCGCGGATCAGGAGTCCGCGGCCGGTGGGGCCGCCTCCCGGGTTCCGCCCCAGGTGGACCTTGAACAGCTCGCCGTCCGAACTGCCCTGCGGTGAGAGCAGCATGCCGTTCATCGAACGGCGTGCGGCGGTGAGGAAGCCGCGGTACTGCGAGGCGATGGCATCCGTGGTGCCCGCCGCCACGACGCACCTGCCGCTGTCCCCGCCTCCCCGGATCACCTCTTCGAGGGCGGTGTCCAGCGCGGTGTCGTAGAGGAGTTCGGCGTCGTCGACCAGCACCGCGTACCGTCCGTCGGCAGCGTGGGCGGCCAATTGCCGCAGGTCCTGCGCGGCGGCGTCGCTGCCCAGGACGCCGAGCACGCCCGGTTCGTCGGCCAATTCCCGCAGCGGCGACCGGCGCGGCAGGACCAGGACGAGCGGCAGGCCGCCGCGCAGGAGCGTACGCGCCGCACAGACGAGCACCGTGGACCGCCCGGAGCGCGGCGGCCCGGCGATGACGAAACCCGGTCCGGAGACCGCGAGATCCACGCCCAGCGGGGCCAGTTCGTCGCCGCCCACGCCGAGCAGCGCCCATGCGTCGGACGGCGGCGCGAACTCCCGGCGCAGCGCCAGGGCTTCGGACATCGCCATCCGGGCGGGCAGCGCGTCCACGCGCATGGGCCGCAGGTGCGGTGGCGGTGGGCCGTGCGCGGCGCGCGCGGCATCGCCGATCCGGTGCAGCGCGGCGGTCTGGGCGTGCCCGGACGGGTCGGCCGCGAGCAGCGCGATCTGGCTTTCCCGCAAGCCCGCTTCGGCGGCCTGCACCGCGCGGCCCGGGGGCATCGACACCGGGAGGTCCCGGGCCGTGAGCCCGGCGGACGCGTAGTCGGCCGGGTCCGCCAGCCGCAGCACGAGCCGGTCCGCGAAGGAGGAGGACACGATGCTCGACAGCCCGCTCCGGTCGGCACTCATGACGACCTTGAGGCCGACCGAAGGGCCGTCCTGGAGCAACCGCTTCAGCGCATCGATCAACGCGCCGTATTCGTACGTCTCGAACGCCGCGTGGTAGCCCTCCCAGCCGTCCAGCATCAGGACCAGCCAGGGCAGACGCTCGTGCGCGGGTGCGGCGGCGCGTTGTTCTGCGGTGCCGGTCATGCCGTGCGCGGCGAGGAACTGCTGACGGCGGGCCACCTCGGCCCCCAACCTGGCGAGCAGACGCCCGAGTTGCTGCGGCTGGTCGCGGGAGACGACGCAACCGCAGTGCGGCAGACGGGCGAGCGGCAAGAGGGCGTTGGACGCGCAGTCGACCCCGTACAGGTGCATGTCGCGCGGGGACGACGACGCGGCGAGCGCCCCCGCAATGGTGCGCAGCGCCGTCGACCGGCCCGACCGGGGGCCGCCGACCAGGAGCAAGTGGCCCCCGTCGGCGGGGTCGAGCGCGAGCGGTTCGCGCGCCTGCCGGCCCGGCACGTCGGTGACCCCGAACACGACCGGGGCCACATCACCCAACCGGACGATGCCGGGCGGAACTTCGTCGATTGTGACCGCATCGCCCAGCGCGGGCAGCCACGGACGGTGCGGGAGCGCGAACCCCAGGGAACGCGAGGCCTCCTGGACCGCCTCGACGAGCACCGCGAGGTCGGTCGGCACCTCTTCGTCCCGTGAGCGCGGCACCGGCCGCGCCGGAAGTGTGCGGGCCAGCCCTTCCCAGTCCACCGGGGCGGCCCAGGGAACGGACGCCGCGGCATCGGACGGTCCCGGGCGGCGGCCGCCCACCCGGGCCGCCTGGAAGGGCAGCGGGGAGGACGCCCCCAGCCGGGCGTACCCGCGGCCGGGGGCCGACTTGGGGATGCGCCCGGCATCGGCGGTGTCGATGACGTCCTGGCTGTCCGCGGCGTCGGTGACGCGCAGCGCCACCCGGAGGTTGGTGTTGGCGCGGATCTCCGGCGACACGACGCCGCTCGGTCGCTGGGTGGCGAGGACGAGATGGATGCCCAGGGACCGGCCACGCTGGGCGACGTCCACGAGGCCGCTCACGAAGTCGGGCAACTCGCGTGCCATCGAGGCGAATTCGTCGATCACGATGAGTAGCCGCGGCAGCGGGGCGAGGGTCGCGTCGCGACGGGCCGCCGCCAGGTGGTCGTCGATGTCCGCGGTGCGGGCCGCCGCGAGGATGTGTTCGCGGCGCCGCAACTCCGCACCGAGCGACACGAGTGCGCGCCGCACCAGATGGGCGTCGAGGTCGGTGACCATGCCGACGGTGTGCGGCAGGTGTACGCAGTCCTTGAAGGCCGCGCCGCCCTTGTAGTCGACCAGCACGAAGTTCATCGCGTCGGGCCGGTTCACCGCCGCGAGGGACGCGACGAGGGTCTGGAGCAGCTCGGACTTGCCCGATCCGGTGGTCCCCGCCACCAGGCCGTGCGGTCCGTCGCGGACCAGATCGACGACGAACGGGCCGTCCAGGGACACCCCGACGGGTGCCGCGGTGGAGCGCCCGCCGAGGAGCCAGCGAGCGGCCACCGCGTCCGGTGTCGGCGGATCCAGGCCGAGGACGTCCAGCAGGCGGCAGGCGTCGGGCAGCCCCGACCCCTCCGGCTCGGCCACGTCCCGGATCGGGCACAGGGCGCGGGCGACCCGCTCGCACCACTCAGGGGAGACGCAGTCGGGGCGTACGCCGTGCACCGGTGGGAGGCCGGCCCGCTCGACGCGTACGCGCCCGTGGTGGTCCTCGTCGACCACCGCCCGGCACTCCTCCGGAAGCAGGCGGCGGTCGCCGTCCAGGCAGACCGGGTGGACGCCGACGAGGGGGCCTTCACGCAGGATCTGGGCGAGGCCGGGGATCGCGCGCAGCCGGCGCGAGCCGTCCACGACGAGCAGCAGCAACGGCCCGGCCCACGGCCGCCCGGCCGCGGGCTCCAGGCCGCTCGGATCACGAACGGCGTTGCGGCGCACGGTGATCAGCGCCAGCACCTCGGTGATGCGCCGCGCCACCGAGTCGGCGTCGTGCCCGATCAGTGCTACCGCGTCCTGCCCCTGCCGGGCGCGAACGTGCGGGAGCCAGCGCACCCACTCCCAATCCTGGCGGGCCGACCGGTCGGTGAGCACGTAGACGGCGAGGTCGTCGGGGCCGTGCAGGACGGCGGCCTGCGCGACGAGCCAGCGGGCGAGCGCACGAGGCGTGCTCCCACGCCCCGCGACCCCGACCACGCCGTGCGCGCGCAGGTCCACGGTCACCGGGACCTCCGCCAAGTCCCGGTGCTGGGAACGGCGGTGCTCCTGCGAGTTGGGGTCGTGCACCTCCACCTCGGAAGGCAGCGACCCTGTCCCGACGCGCAGCACGCCGTGGTCCGCGTCGGCGGGCCGACGCTCCCACAGCCGGTGGGTGGGATGCGCTGCGACGACCAGGACCGCCGCGGGATCAGGTGCCGCGGCCCGCCGTACCGCGGTCTCCTGGGCCATCGCCCTGCGTGCCTGGTACTCGATGGAGACCTTCTGCGCCTCGAACTCCGCGCGTGCGCGGCGGTGTGACCGCCTGCCGTGCCTCCGGTCCGACGAGTAACTGCCGACCAGGACCAGCGGCGTGAGCAGCGCCATGAACAGGTAGAGGGTCGACCCCCGCAGCAGTGCCAGGGACACCGCGCCCACCAGCGGCAGCAGCGCCATCGCCCAGGGGAACGGCCGGGCGTCCGACGGCTTGGGCACCGTCGGCAGGCGGAACATCGTGGCGGGCGACGGCGGCACGATGCGCGGCGGCCGGTTGAACGCGAGGCCGCCGCCGTCCTCGGACGGGCGGAGTGCCGCGTCGGGGAAAGCCGGCGGGCACAGCTCCAACAGCGATTCGCCGACCGCGACGACGTTGCCGAACTCCCAGTCCACCGCCGGTTGTCCGAGGGGTTTACCTTCCAGGGCGGCACCGGTGCCCTTGAGCGGGCGTACCCGGGTGTCGCCGTTGACGCCGACGGAGACTTCGAGGGCGGCCTCGGCGAGCGCACTGTCCGCGATCCGCACCCAGGCGTCGGGACCGCTTCCGACGATTGCGGCGCTGGGTCCGAGACGATGCACGGCGCCCGCGTCGGGGCCGCCGACCACGCGGAGTTCGACGAGACCTTGGCCGTCGATGCGAGGTGCGGACGGACCGGCCAGCGAGACCCGCACGCCTTCGCGCACCGGCGAGACTCCGAGGGGCAGGTCGCCCGGGACCGGAACTCCTTCGACGAACAAGGCGGGTTCACCGGTCCGGGGTGTCGGCTCCCCGAGCAGGCGTGCCAGTTCGGCGGCGAGCGCGCGTACGCTCATGTCCGGCTCCGCCGCCACGACCACATCGACGCCGGTGCCGCCGCGCGGGTCGACGACGCTGAGGTGAAGTTCCACCGCGTTCCCCCGTTCCCTCCAGCCCCCGAGTGCGGCTGCGCGCGGCCGGTTCATTCGTCGATGAAGAGCGAGAACTCCGCGTCGTAGGCGTCCTGGACCATGCGCGCATGTTCGTCGCCGAGGGCCGACCAGTTGGCCCACGCGAGGTACTGCTCCTGGGCTCCGTCGATCTCCGCGCGCTCTTCCGGTGTCCTGAGCCGGATTTCCTGCGTCTGCGGATCCTCGACCGTGAGCAGATCCTTCAGTGCCTCCGCCGTCATCGCGGGATCCGGGTTCTCGTCCGAGTCGGCGTACGCCTGGAAGATCGCGGTTCCCGCGTCGTCGTTCTTCGCGTCGAGGACCACGCGCTGCAACGAGCCCCTGACGACCACGTCGCTGTGGTTGGCCCGATCACGTGCCGATTCGCCGGGCAGCCGCGCCAGATCGGCGGCGAGTCCGCTCCTGCCCTGGTCCACCACGTACTCGACGAACTGGCCGCCCGGAACGGGTACGAGGCCGACAAGACCCGACAGCCACTGCACCGATCGCGCCCGCTCGGTCGCCCGGAAGGTCTCGTCGCCGATGTCTCCGGCCACGGCGTTCCCGACGATGAACGCCATGGAGTTTCCGGCGCCGACGACCTTGCTGTTGACCGCGTCTTCGGTGATTCCCGGGGCGTCGAAGGCCCAACTCGTCACGTTCGCCGCCATCAGCAGGCCGGAGTTGACGACCAGTTGCATCGCCTCGTGGTCGGGGGCGATCGACCGGATGATCTGCTTCAGGTCCTCCGGGTCGACGAGTGCCCCGGCGGGGTAGCCGGGGAGCGGCGTGTTGCCGACGTACACGCCGGGCACGTCGGGGTCGCCGCCCTGGCCCTGGCCGACGGCGGTGACCCGGTAGATGTCGTGCATGTACGCGGACAGCATGCGGCCCACGCTCTCGCGCATGCCGGTCGGGACCTGTCGGCCGCGGTCGGACCCGACCCAGGGGAAGCCCGAGGAGGTGCCGTCCCCGATCCGCTCGCCCAGGTACGCGAACGCGTGGCTGGCCAGATTGGCCGACTTCCACCCGGGCGAGTTCTCGTCGGCGATGACCCGGCCCGGGTTGTCGGGGTCCGGGAGCGTCCCCCCGCGGAACACCGTCGTCGCGGCCTCCAGCGCGCGTCCGGCACCCGCGCCGTTGTCGAAGGGCCAGATGCGGTCCTGGATCACGTAGCGCAGCCGCTCGGTGTCGGCGTCGAACCAGCGCAGCGCGGCGTCGGGGTTGTTGCCCAGCGCCTCCATGATCCCGGTCATCGGGTCCGGATAGCCGGCGAGGGCGTGCTCGGCGTCGGGGCGGGTCAAGAGGCCTTCGTTGAGCCTGTTGCCCCACGGCTTGTGCGGGTTCTCCAACTCGAACTCGTAGACCCCCGTTGCGAGGGAGTCCAGGAAGTCGGTGCCGTACGAGCCGTGCCGCAGCAACTGCGCCGCCACCGCGGGGTAGAAGTCCTGGGCGTCGCCGTCCGTCATGAGCCGCAGCCAGTCGTCGGCATAGTCGTCGGGGAGCCTGAGCTCGGGAGCGGTCTGCCGGGTGGCGGTGGCAAGGGTGTTGCCGAGTCCTTCGACGAGCAGGTTGTAGCGGTCCAGGCGTTCCTGGTAGTCCAACAGCAAGGGGTCGATCCGAGTGGCGGTGTCCGTGAGGAGCGGCCCCAGGTCCTCGAACGGGATCCGCTTCGCGAACGCGCTCGCGAAGTACGGGTCCGCGGCGTGGGCCCGGAGATCCGCGATCAGCTCGTCACTGGGATCGCCCCTGCTCTCCAGGAGTTCGTCGGCGATGCGGCGCGCCTCGGCCTCCGCCTCCTCGGGGCTGCCGAATCCCGCCAGGGCGCCGGACGTGTCGAGCATGACCATGCCCGGCATGAAGACGCCCGCGTTGCCTGCCTCTTCGGCGACCGCCAGGGCCAACCTGCGGCGCAAGTCGGCGATTCGCCCGGAGACGAAGGCCATCGCGGGACTCAGGCCGGTCGTCCCGGCCGCTCCGTCCACGCCGAGGGTTTCGCAGCGGCCCTGGAGTACCCGATGGGCCTCCTGCAGTGTCGCCTCGGCGCGCTCCAGCTTGCCGATGAGCAGGGGCATCGCCTCGGTGTCGATCCAGGCCATGTTCGGACTCGGGATGAACGGCATGCCGGTCGTCCCCCTCCTGTCAGCGGACCCTGTCAATGCACCCTGTCAGTGGACGTTGCCTCGGGGGTACCACTGGCTCCGGTCGATCCGGTCCGGCTCGGCGTCGTGCGCGGTGCGGAAGGCGCTGACGAAGGCGTCCACGCCGCCCACGGCCTGGGTGCGCGCGGCCTTGAGCTCGGCGTAGAAGACCGCGGCGGCGATGCCTCCCCACGGCCGTTCCGTCTCCATGTCGGCGACGACGGCGTCGAGGTCGGTGGCGACGGCTGCGGCGTAGCGCTCGGCGAGGCGGAGCGCGCTCGCCAGGTCGCCCTTCTGGGGATTGGGGACTTGGTCGCCCATGCGCGGTTCCCTCCGCTCGATCGGCCCCAGATGGCAGAAGGGTAGCCGCTCCGCCACCTCCGCGGGCACCCAACTGATCGAGATGAAGCCGGAGTTCGTAGTGGACTCGCGGGACCGGGTGCCGGGGTTGTCCGCCGAAGAGGTTTGGTTTCGGCCGACCCACGGCTGACCTGCGGCCGTCAGCAGGCCCGGTGGATGGTGAAGCCGAGGGCGCGCAGGAGCTGTTGCGACTCGCGGGTGTGCTGCGCATGGACCCCGGTACAGGCGCGGGCGACCTGCTTGACCGGGTACGCGTGGCCGTTGACGTCCACGAAGTACCGGGTGATCCGGTCCGGCCGTAATCCGCGCATCCGCGTCTCGACATCGGCGCGGGAGAGCGCGTACTCCCGTCCCTGGAACTGCACCATCACCGGCTCCTGTTCGTGGGTCCGCCGCCGCAGAAGAGCCGAGTGTCGCATCATCCGATCCGCGTGTGTCCCGTGTTCGCGGAATCGTCGGATGGGGGATGGCGGACGGAACTCTCATATGGCAAAACGTAGTTGGGTGATCTTGTGGATCCGGACGGCTTGCGGACGGCTTGCGAACGGCTCACGAACGGCTTTCGGCCGGGTCCTCGGGCTCGGGGGAACTTGTCCGCGGGTTAGCGATGAGTTCGGGCCGCGGATCGGGTCTGCCTTGGGAGGACGCGAATCGTCGTCGACACCGCAGACATTTGGAGAACCCCCATGACGTCCACACCGGACGACAAGACCGCCGCGCAGTTCGGGCGCCCGCCCGTGGTCGACCTCGCCGCCTGGCAGGCCGCCCGCGATGAGCTGCTGATCCGCGAGAAGGCCCACACGCGCGAGGGCGACGCCATCGCCGCGGCCCGCCGCCGACTGCCGATGGTGGAGTTCGACGGGAAGGTGGAGGTCCGGGGACCGGACGGCCCGGTCCCGTTCCTGGACCTGTTCCAGGGCCGCGACGAACTCGTGGTCTACAAGCACATGTGGTACGACGGCGCGCCGCACCAAGGGCAGTGCGAGGGCTGCACCACCGCGGCCTGGCACCTGAAGGACGCCGCCTACCTGAACGCCCGCGGTGTCTCGTACGCGGTGCTGGTGACGGGCGCGTGGGACGAGGTGGCGGCGTACGTCGACTTCATGGGCTACACCGAGCCCTGGTACTCGGTGCGCGACGTGGCGGGACCGGCCGGGGGCGACATGGGGTACGTCACCGCCTACCTGCGGGACGGCGACCGCGCGTACCTCACCTACTCCACGACCGCCCGGGGCGTCGAGCGGATCAACGCCTCGCTCGGGCTGCTCGACATGACGCCGTACGGCCGCGGCGAGACGTGGGAGGACACGCCGGAAGGATGGCCCGAGGGCCGTCACGCGTGCTGGTCCTGGCGTACGGATGCGGAAGGGAACTCCACCTGGGGCCCGACCAGCCGTCCCGTACCGCAATGGACGCGCCCCGGCGCGACCCCTGTGGAGACCCTCGGCCGACGGGGCGGCCACCACTGACGGGCCGTCAGCGGCAGGCGGGGGGCGACGGGGCGAGTTGGATGGTGCCGTCGGTGGCGCGGACCAGGGACGTGACGATGTAGCACGTGTCCGGCTGGACGGGCGGGGAGGTGAAGACGACTCTGCGTTCGTCGGCCGCGGTGCTCTGCGGCTTGTCGACCTGCGCGCCGCTCGGGGAGCGGGCGGTGATCAGGTAGCCGGTCACCGGTTGCTGCGGTGGTCCCCAGGAGATGTGGAACTGGTCGGCGACCGCGGTGATGCGGATCTGCCGGGCTTGCAGCAACGGGAGTTGGTCGGCGGGCACGACCTTCATCGAACTGGGGCTCTGCGACGGCGGGGGCGGGGGTTCGGGTGGGGTGGAGTCGTCTTCGGTCGGGAGCAGCAGGGCCGCGGCGATTCCGCCGGCGAGGAGTGTCGCCGCCGTCGCGGTGACGAGCCGTACGCGCTTGCGGTGGCGCCGGGTTTCGGAGTCGGACGGTGCGTCGGGCGCGTCGGCCAGTTCGTCGATGAGTGCGTCGTCGGCCTTGTCCCAGCCGGGGAGCGGAAGTTCGGGCTCGGGTTCGGGGAGCAGGTCGGGGACTCGGGCGAGTTGGCCGGACGGGAGCAGCGCGTGGAGTACGCGGTGCACTTCGGTGAGCGGCGGGCGGTCGCCGGGATGCGCCGAGGTCATGCGTTGCAGCAGGCCTGCGAGGGGTGGCGGGACGCCGACCGGTGGGGGAGCGGTGGCGGTCATGACGGCTTGGTAGTGCGCTGACGGTCCGACCAGTGCCTGGTCGGCGTGCGGTGGGGCACCGGTCAGCAGTGCGTACAGCGTCGCGCCGAGGCCGTGCACGTCGGCGGGCGGACCGGGGGGTTCCCAGCCGAAGAGTTCGCGTGGGGCGTACAACGGGTCGAAATGGACGCCGAGTTCGGGTGCCGTGCTGCGGAGGGCGCGGGTCAGGCCGTGGTCCGCGAGCAGGGCGGCGTCGTCGGCGTCGAAGAGGATGTTGGCGGGGCGGACGTCCAGGTGGAGTACGCCGCGGCGGTGTGCGGAATGCAGGGCGAGGGCCAGGCGTACGCCGATGGCCGCGACGTCGTCCCAGGGGAGCGGCCCGGTCGTGGCGAGTCGCGCATGGGCGCTGCCTACTGGGCAGAACTCGTTTGTCAGATAGGGCATTTCATCCACGAAGCCGACTTCGCGGACGGTCACAGCGCACGGGTGCTTCGCGGCGGCGGCCACGGCGAGGAGCTCGGCGTGCAGGGCGAGTTGGCCGCGCGGGGTGGTGATCCGGACGGGGAGCAGCTTGACGGCGACTTCGGTGCGGTCACCTGGTACTCGGCAGAGTTCGACGGTGCCGTACCGTCCGACGCCCAGGCGGCGTATCACCCGGTATTCGGCGGGAACGCGGCCCGGCGGGGCGGCAATTGCGGGCGGCGGCGGGGCGGATGCGTGCGGGACTCCGCTCGCCGTGTGAGGGGGTTGCGGGGGGCGCCCGGGTCGCGGTGAGGGGTCCAAAGCGCGCGCTCCTGCCTCCCCGAGGGCCCGATTGTGCGCGGAATGAACGGTACTACGGGGAGGGGTGGCAGGAGCGGGCAACTGCTCTGGCAATTACGGGTGTCGGGGTCGCGGTTCCCCTCGGGGTCGGGGTCGGGGTCGGCGTCGGGCTCGGGGCCGGGTTTGGGGTGGGTCCTTTGGGGCGGGGCGAGCTCAGGGGACCAGGGTGAATGCGGCGGTGGCGCGGGGCTCGCCGTTGACGATGATCTCCAGGGTTCGGGGCCCCGGCGGTTCCACCCGTGTGGTGACCGGGCGGAACGAGTGGGACTTGGCGAGGGTGAAGGTGTCGCCTTCGGCTTCGGCGACACGCTCGCCGAGGTGGAACACGCGGCGCGAACCGTCGCGGACCACCGCGTACTTGAGTACCAGGGCGCCGGGCGCTTCGGCGCGTACGGTGACCTTGAAGGGGAGTCGGTCGCCGACCGCGACGGTGTCGTCGGCGGTGAGGGCCTCGACGCTGCCGGTGCCGTGTGCCGCGCCGACGAGGGTCAGGGCCTCGGGGTGGCCGGTGCGGAGCAGGCCGCGGACGGCGTGGCGTACGACGCGGTCGGTGTGGGTGCCGCCTTCGTCGCGCCAGCGGGCGAGTAGGGCGATTGCGGCCGCGGGGTCGTCCTTGGCGATGTCGTTGACGTGGTTGGCGACCGAGCGGCGGACGTACTCGCTGGGGTCGTCGCGCAGGCGTTCGAGGATGGGGAGCGTGGGGCCGACGGTCATCAGCCAGCGGACGCGTGAGCCCCAGGGCAGGCGCGGGCGCGAGCCTTCGGAGGCGAGGCGGCGGAGGTGTTCGTCGTCCGACTCGGCCCAGCCGCGCATCGTCGCGAGTGCGGTCTCCTGGTAGCGGTCGAGGTAGGGGCGGACCGCGAACTCGCCGGTGGCGTACGGCGTGATGACGGCGATGGTGGACATGGCCGCGTCGAGGTGCGCGACGCCGTACTCGGCGATGTAGTCGGTCGCGGGCCAGCCGCTCCACATGTTCAGGCGGGTGTGGGTGGTGGCGGCGCGGAGCACGGGGGCGGCGTCGTCGAAGGGGAGGTCGAGGGCCGCGTGCAGGGCGCGGGCGACGTGGCGTACGCGGTCCTTGAGTTCTTGGCCTTCGAGGCCGTCGAGCGCGGTGGCGATGAAGCGGTCGCGGGGGAAGGCGGCGTGGGCGGCGGCGATCCCGTCCGCGAGGGTCGCGACCGATTGCGCGTTGATCATGTCCTTGAGGGGCTGGGCCATGGGGGTACGGTGCCAGATCGCCCTGACATGCGGTTGGGGCGCGTCAGCAGGCGGTGTGCTGGGGCGGCGGCCGGGCGCACGTACGGCTTCCGGATTAGTAAACGAACCTGCATTTACAAATCCGAGCCCCGTGCGCTACGGTCGGGATATATAAACGAACGAGCATTTACTAACCCGCCTGGGACATGCCAAGGACACCGGACAAGGACAAGAAAAGGAGACTCGGGGATGGCACGCCCACGTACCACCAGCGACGAGGCGATCCTCCAGGCAACCGCGCGGGCCATCAGCCGGCACGGGCCGAACGGACTCACCCTCGGTGCGGTCGCGAAGGAGGCCGGGCTCGCGCCCGCGACCCTCGTCCAGCGGTTCGGATCGAAGCGCGGACTCATGCTCGCCCTCGCCGAGCGAGCACCGGACGGCACACGCGCGGTCTTCGCCCGTGCCCGAACCGCCGCGCACGAGTCTCCGACCGAGGCGCTGATCGATGCCTTGGTCGCGCTTGCCGTCGGCGTCAGTACGCCGCTGGAGATGGCCAACAACCTGGCGTTCCTGCAACTCGACCTCACCGACCCGGAGTTCCGCGCCCATGCGGCAGCGCAGGCGTCCACCTTCCGCCAGGAGACAGCCGCCCTCCTCGACGCGGCCGTGTTCGCCGGTGAGCTGCGCGACGTGATGGACACCGCCCGCACCGCCCGCACTCTCCAAGTGGTCTTCAACGGAACCCTGTTGCTCTGGGCGGTGGACGGCGAGGGCGACCCGCTCGCCCTGCTGCGCGCCGAGGTCGAGGACGCGCTGCGCCGCTTCCGTACCTAGGCCGTGTCCGTCGGCCCACCCTGCGGGACCCGCCCGGCGTGACCACCCGGCCGACGAGACGAAGCACCGAACACCCCGCCCTCGCCCTTCAGCACTCAGCCCTCAGCCCTGAGCGCCACCAACCACGAAACGGAGCCGCCGTCATGACCGTTCGCCACGCGACCCGGGAACTCCCCTTCGCTTCAAGCGTCTTCATCGCCACCAGCCTCGACGGCTTCATCGCCCGCCCCGACGGCGACATCGAGTGGCTGACCAGCCGCGGCGAGAAGGCCGGAGACCTCGGCTACGACGACTTCATCGCCGGTGTGGACACGGTCGTCATGGGACGCGCGACGTACGAGAAGTTGCTCACTTTCGGCGCGGACATCTGGCCGTTCGCCGCACTGCACGTCGCCGTCCTCAGCACGGTCCTCGCCGACGACGCGGATTCCCGCATCACCGTCTACCGCGGCATCGACGACCTGGTCACCGGTCTCGCCGCACGCGGCACCAAGCACGTGTACGTGGACGGCGGGCAGGTCATCCAGAGCTTCATGCGCGCCGGGATGATCGACAGGCTCATCGTCACCACCCTGCCGGTCCTGATCGGCAGCGGCCTGCCGCTCTTCGGCGCACTCGACAACGACGTCGACCTGGTCCTCGAGGAGAACAAGACGTTCGACTCCGGGTTCGTAGCCCGGACTTACTCCGTCGTGCGCTGACCGACAGGACCCGGCCGCGCGCATGTCGGTTGTGCGGCGGCGGCCGTGTCCGCGGCGTCCGTGTCCATGCCGACGGTCAAGGTGTCCGCTCGGACGGCCCCGACGCGGAAGGGAACAGACGCTGGACGGCGGTCACGACGGCCGCGCGGCGGGCGGCCAGGTAGTCGGCGCGCTGCGGTGCCGGTACGGCCGCGCACAGGTCGGGCTTGTCGGCCCAGGACGCGGCGATCTGGTTCAGCAGCACAAGGACGTCGAGCGGATCCCAGGCCGGGTCGAGCTGTCCGGCGGCCTGGGCACGGCGCAGTTGGTCGACCTTGCCGGCGACGGCCTGTTGGAACGACTCGTCGGCCGACTGCTCCGCGCTGTCGAGTTCGAGCTGCCCCCAGGCCATGAGCCGGTACGTGTCGGGGTGGGCCGCGAAGTAGTCGTGGACGCGTCCGACGTACCCGGGCAGGTCCGCCGGGTCCATGCGGGTGGCCTCGGCGACGGCGGCGAACTGCTGGGCGCGGACGACGCGGTACAGGTCTTCCTTGCTGCGGAAGTACGCGTACACGCGTTCCTTGCTGGTCCGCGCGCTCTTGGCGATGCGGTCGACGCGCGCTCCCGCGATGCCGTGCCGGGCGAATTCGTCCTTGGCCGCACCGACGATGCGGTCGCAGGTCGACTCGGAGGCGGCGGGGCGGGTCATGGCGCCCAGCGTACCGAACCGTCCGGTTTGACCGTGGGCGGGTGCACGGCATAGCGTCAGACCGAACGGTTCGGTTTGGTCCGACGACGGGAGTGCGTCATGCGGCACAGGACACTCGGCAGCCAGGGCCTCGAGGTCTCGGCGATCGGCTACGGGGCGATGGGCCTGACGATGGCCTACGGTCCCGGCGACGAGCAGGACGGCGTGGCGGCGCTCCGGCGCGCCTACGAGCGAGGGGTCACCTTCTTCGACACCGCCGAGCTGTACGGCTGGGGCACCGGCTCCAATGAGATCCTCGTCGGCCAGGCGGTCAAGGACTTCCGCGACGACGTGGTCCTGGCGACGAAGTTCGGCTTCGACCTGTCCGCCCAGCCGTTCACCGGCGCCCTGAACAGCCGCCCCGAGAACATCCGGAAGGTCGCCGACAACAGCCTGCGCTACCTCGGCACCGACCACATCGACGTCCTCTACCAGCACCGTGTCGACCCCGACGTGCCCATCGAGGACGTCGCCGGCACGGTCAAGGAGCTGATCGATGCGGGCAAGGTGAAGTACTTCGGGCTGAGCGAGGCCGGCCCCGAGACCATCCGCCGCGCCCATGCCGTCCAGCCGGTCTCCGTCCTGCAGACCGAGTACTCCCTCTTCGAGCGCGACGTCGAGCAACTCTTCGCGCTCCTGGACGAGTTGGGCATCGGCTTCGTCGCCTACTCGCCGCTCGGCCGCGGCTTCATCACCGGCACCGCCAAGCCGGCCGGCGAGTACGACGACACCGACATGCGCAACCACGACCCCCGTTGGCAGCCCGGCAACTTCGAGAAGAACCTCGACGCCGTCACGCGACTCGCCGACCTGGCCGCGGTCAAGGGCATCACCGTCTCGCAGCTGGCCTTGGCGTGGCTGCTCGCGCAGGGGGAGCACATCGTGCCGATCCCCGGCACGCGCAGCAGCGCCCGCATCGACGAGAACACCGCCGCCGCCGACGTCGCCCTGACCGCCGCCGACCTCGCCGCCATCGACGACATCCTCCCGCACGGCGGCTTCGGCGCCCGCTACCCCGAAGGATTCGTTCCCGCCTGGGTCTGACCCCCTGCCCGGCCCCCGGGGGCCGGGCAGCGCTGCCGCGCAGTCGGGGGGTGCCGGAGATCGCCAAGGCGGCGGAGGCGCCGTTCCGGCTGATGAGCGACCTGATCGTGCAGGGGCAGGGGCAGGGGGCACTTCGGACGGGCGACCCCGAACGGATCGGAATGGTCTTGTTTGCGACCCTCCAGGGCATCGCCTCGCTCATCAACGGCAACCTGGTCGACCGGGACATGCTCGACGACCTTGTGGACACGGCCGTCGAGCAATTCCTCCAGGGCACCCGGCCGCCCGAGTAGGCCGGGCCTGAAGGCGCGCAGTGGACCGGCCGCCGCGTCAGGTTGCCGCGGCGGCCGGCCGCTGGGCGGTGGTCGGCGCCCAGGCCGTTGCTGTTGCCCGGCCGGTGCTCAGCCGACCTGGGGCGCGAGCTCGCGGACGGCGTCGACCAGGTCCCGGACGGTGTCGATGGCCTGGATCTCGTCGTGCGCGAGGACGACGTCGAACTCCTCGTTGAGGCGCAGCGCCAGGCCCGCGACGCCGAACTCGTCCATGCCGAAGTCGTCGGCGAACCGGGACGGCGGCGTCACCTCGGTCTCGGGGATTCCCAGTTCGTCGGCGACGACGGCGATGATGCGGGTCTCGAACGCGTCCACGGTGTTCCTCCTTTGCGGTGAGCGGCCCGGACGGCCGCCCGGCACCGGGCGAGTACCACCCGAGCCGACACTGAACGCACGGCGTGACTGGACCGTGACCACGAGTCTCGTCCGGACGCGCGACTTCTCGGCACGAGGTGTGGCAGGTCGCCGCGCATTCGGGTGGTTGCGGAGTGTGCGGGCTGGGCAAGCCCTTGATCGCCGGGTCGCGGAAGGCCCGGCGGGCGCCCCGCAAGGCGCTCGTGGCGTGGATGAAGGGACCGGTCGATGGCGACGGGCACCGTGAAGTGGTTCAACGCGGAAAAGGGCTTCGGCTTCATCAGCCAGGACGGCGGCGGGGCGGACGTGTTCGTGCACTACTCCGCGATCAACGCCACCGGCTACCGCGAGCTCCAGGAGAACCAGCGCGTCACCTTCGACATCACGCAGGGCCAGAAGGGGCCGCAGGCCGACAACGTCACTGCCGCGTAGCGGTCCCGGCGCCAGGGGAGGCGCGGGGAGCCGGTGCCTGCCGCGTGGGGAGACGCGGCAGGCACCGGGCCGGTGCGGGAAACCCGCCGCGGCCGCGCGACCCGGGCGTCAGGCGGGGATCGGGCCGACGTCGACGGCGTACAACTCGCCGAGGCGGGTGGGGTAGGCGGTGGTTCCGGCTGTCACCACCGCACCCTCCTGCGCCTTCACGCCGCTCACCGCCCAGCGGATGCGGCCGGTTGCCGGGTCTCGGCCGACGAGCCGGTCCTGGTCGCGGCCGAGGAGGTTGCCGTCCGGCCCGGCGGCCACCCACTCGGTGCCGGCGTGCTCCAGCCGGTCCAGGTTCTCCTTGTAGACCTTGGTCTCCCAGCGGACTGTGCCGGTGGCGCGGTCCAGGGCGTGCAGCACCGAACTCCCGCGCGGGAAGGCCACGTAGAGGTGGTCGCCCACCGGGGTGACCATGTAGTTCGAGCCGTCCGGCCTGGGCAGCGGGGTGAACCAGCGGCGGCTGCCGGTCGCGGCGTCCAGACACCCGGCGCCGCCTGTCTCGGCGGTGTAGTACACCGCGCCGTCGGCCACGGTGACGAGAGCGTTGGCGCGCAATTCCGGTCCGGTCTGCCACCGGACCTTTCCGTCGCCCGGATGGTAGGCGGCCACGCCCAGTTTCCAGTCGGCGTCCTGCGTGAGGACGTACGCCAGATCAGGTGTGAGCACGGCGGGCCCGAACTTGTACGCCTTCAACGGCCCGGTCCAGCGCGGGCGCCCGGTGCGGGTGTCGAGGCCGACCGCGTTGCCGTCCCGGTCGACCGTGTGCACCACCTCACCGTCCACCGCCACCTGTGTCGACTGCGAGGGCGTCGGGAACGACCACAGGCGCCGCCCGTCGGACGCCCGCACCGCGACCAACTCCCCCTCGCCCTGCCGCGGCGACGAATTGACGTAGGCGACGCCGTCGGCCACCACCGTCGGCAGGGTCGACGCGCTCCCCAGATTCGGTACGCGCCACCGTTCCGCCCCGGTCGCCGCGTCAAGGCCGTACCACGTGCCCCGGCTGTTCTCGCTGCCCGACCCGAACACCAGCACGTCACCGGCCAGCACCGGTTCGCCGGTCTCGCCCGCGCACCGGAACCGCCACCGGGCTTGGCCGGTCGCCGCGTCGATGCCGTACGCCGAACCGCCGGGTTTCTGCTCCGCGTCCGTGGTCACGTACAACAGCCCCGCCCCCACAGCCGGGCCGCCGTAGATCCACTCGTCGTCCTCGGCCCGGAACGTCCACACGGGCGCGCGCTGCGGCACACCCGCCTTGCCGCCCGTACCGCACCCGGCCGCCCCCAGCACCGCCCCGCCCGTCAGAGCGGCGGCCAGACGCAGCACCCCCCGGCGGCTCGGCGCGGACGCCCCCCGCCCCGTCATCCCGTCCATGTTCCCCCCATGGCAGATCCCCGCGCGCCGCCCCGGAAGACCGGCGCGCCCGACAAAGCCACCGGCCCGCCCCCCCGGGTGGCCGCGGCTCAGGCCGCACCCCCGCGCGGCCCCACCCCGACCACGCTTCCCTTCCTCCAGTCCCGGGCACCAGGGACCCCAGCCCCCACCATCCGGGACCCGACCGCCCTCGTTGATCGCACCCCGCGCCGTCCGCACGGCGGACGTGTCGAGTTCGGCGCGGCTCAGAGCCTTGCAGCAGAAAGGAGTTGGGGCCTCCCCACCACGCTCCACACACGTCACCCGAGCCGAACTGACCGGCACCACATGGCCAGACCATCGAACAGCGCAGGATCCGCCGTCGCAGGGTTGCCGGGAGCTGCGGTGGCCGCCGACGAGGTCCGGCGCGCGCGACGAGAGGTATCGTCCTCGTTCAAGGCGGACGGTGGCCTCGGTCTCAGCAGTCGAAGACGGACCAGCAGATTTGGTTGCGGAGTTGCTGGTCGTCGAGGACCAGTTCGCGGATCGGGGCGGGGAGTTGTTCGCGCTGCCAGTGGCATTCGCGGCGTCCGGCGTCGTCGGCTTCGTCCTCGGGCGCGGCGGCGCGTACTGCCTTGATGGCGTATGCCGCGGCGCCCAGTTCGTGTGCGGCTACGTGTGCCACCACCGCTGCCTGGCCGGCGGCGAAGGCCGCGTGGCGGGCAGCCCCGCTCAGCACGCGTGCCGCGGCCATGGCGTGGCCTCCCGCCGCACGGGACTCGGACATCTTGATCTCGCCGCGGGCCCAGGTCCGGATCTGTTCGATCGCCCGGCGGGGGCGGGGGTCTGACGGTTGCTCAGATTCGAAGAGGGGCAGGACGTGCTCGGCGCACGCGGCCGCCCACTCCGCCAGGAGGCGATGGTCGGGGTCGGTAAGCGTTCCCCCGCGGCGGATGGTGATGAAGCGGGGGTCGCGGTCCTTGGGCAGGATCACGCGCCGACTCTACTGCGACCGCCGACAGGTGATCTGCCGCGCAGCCGCCGTCGGCCGTCGCGCAGGCAGCGCGGCCGCCCTTCGCGGAGAGGTGGGAAATTTCGTGGTCGACGCCTCAGGCACCAGGGAGGCAGGCGTCCTGGGACTGCGGATCCCAGACGACCAGGCAGTACTCCGCGGCCAGTTCCTCGACGGCCTCGAGCGCGGCGTCGCTCTTGGCGGAGAAGCTCAGATTCATGATCACGTGGTCGATGCCGACAGCCAGCGGTGTCGACATCCAGGGCGACTCCTCGGCATAGGGCGGACGATCGGGAAAGCGCGCTCGCAACCGCCCATAGAACCCGACCACCCGCTCGTCGGGCTCTCCCTCGTCATGGATCCCGGACACACACCGTTCGAACATCGCACGCGCCGACGCGACGTCGGCGGACGCGTCCATCGCGAGCACCGCAAGATCGAAACTCATGGGCACTCATCCTTCACTTGCGCCTGTTTCTGTGGAGCGGGGCACGGGACGTCGTCTGCTGTTGTCGACTCCTGAGGCAACGGGCGGTCGCGGGAGCTCGACGTCTGAACGGCTCAGGCGTGGCTCGTCGGCCGGGCTGGAATTGGCCTCCGTGCGGTGGGTAGCGGCGGGGTATTTGTCAGAATTATTCGTATTGCCGGTATTGGCCGTACGGGGGATGGTGGGGCAGGCCGTACCCCCGTATCGGGTGGTCGCGCCCTGTTGGGGCTGCGGGGCGGGAAGCCACGATTGTCACTATGTCCTCCGCAGCGAATCTCAGCGACGGTCGGCCCGACGACCCACCCCCCAGCCACCCCGGCGGCCACGCCCACGCCCACGGGACCTCCGGCGCCCGGCCCGGCCTCGGGCGTTCGGATGCCCGCGCGCTCGTGCTCCGCATCCTGCGCGAGCCCACCCGGCTGCGCTCGCTGCGCGAGGCCGTGTACTTCGTGGCCGTGTTCCCGCTGACCTTCGTCCTGCTTCTGCTCTTCGGGGTCGGCTTCATGGTCGCGGTGCCGCTCTCCATCACCGTGGTCGGCCTGCCGCTGCTCGCGGGGATCGTGCTCGTCGGCCGCTACCAGGGCGCCCTGCACCGCGGAATCGCGCGCGTACTCCTGCGCCAGGACGTCGAGGGGCCGCGCCCGTTCCGCTCCCGTCCCGGGGCGTTCGGCTGGCTCGGGTCCGCCCTGGGGCACATCGAAGGCTGGCGCGGCGTGCTGTTCCTCGGTGCCCGGCTGCCGGTCGCCATCCTCGGGATCGTCGCGACGTGGATGCTCTGGGTCTTCGGGCTCCTGCTCCTCACCTATCCGATCTGGATGAAGCCGACGCAACTCGGCGACAACGGCGACGGGGCCGGAGTGAATGTGGGGGACAACCTGATGGGGTCGTGGTACGAACTCATCGCCGTCGGCATCTTCGGCGCCCTGCTCCTGCTCGTCGCGCCGTGGGTCATCCGGGCGATCGCCTGGGTCGACGTGTGGCTGATGCGTGCGCTGCTCGGTCCGACCAAGCTCTCCGAGCGCGTACGCGACCTCGAGGAGACCCGCGCCATCGCCGTCGACGACTCCGCCGCCCGGCTGCGCCGCATCGAACGCGACCTGCACGACGGCGCACAGGCCCGCATCGTCGCCCTCGCCATGCACCTGAGCCAGGCGCAGGAACGCCTTGACCACGACAACGCCGACGGCGGCGACGCCGTGGACCTCGCCAAGGCCCGCGCCCACGTGGACTCCGCGCTCGGCAACGCCCGCATCGCGATCACCGAACTCCGCGACCTGGCACGCGGCATCCACCCGCCGGTCCTGGACCAGGGACTCGACGCCGCACTCGCCACCCTCGCGTCCGGCAGCGCGGTCCCGGTCGGCCTGCGCACCGACATCGCCCGCCGCCCGCCCGCGGCCCTGGAGTCGATCGCCTACTTCTGCGCCGCCGAACTCCTGGCCAACGCGGGGCGCCACAGCGACGCGACCGAGATCCTGATGGACGCCGAACGCCGCGGCGCCACGCTCACCGTCCGCGTCCAGGACAACGGCAGGGGCGGTGCGCGCCTGCGGGAGGGCGGTGGACTCGCCGGACTCGCGGAGCGGGTACGTACCGTCGACGGCACCCTGCTCATCGACAGCCCGCCGGGCGGACCGACCCGGGTCACCGTTGAACTGCCGGTCCCCGACGCGTGAAGGCCCCGGCACCAGGACGCGTGGCTGGCATCATCGCCCCCATGCGCATTGTCATCGCCGAAGACGCCGCAGTCCTGCGCGACGGTCTCGTCCAGCTGATCACGGACCGGGGCCACGAGGTCCCCGCCGCGCTGCCCGACGCGGAAGGACTGCTGGCCGCCGTCGCCGAGCACCGCCCCGATGTCGCGGTCGTCGACATCCGCATGCCGCCGACACACACGGACGAAGGGCTGCGCGCGGCGATCGAGGTGCGGCGGGCGTACCCGCAGACCGGTGTGCTGGTGTTCTCGCAGTACGTCGAGACGCGGTACGCCTCCCGGCTCCTCGCCGAGAACGCCGCCGGGATCGGCTACCTCCTCAAGGAACGCGTGGTTGACGTAAGGGACTTCATGGACGCCCTGGAACGCGTCGCGGCGGGCGGCACCGCACTCGACCCCGAAGTGGTCGGCCAACTCCTCGGCGCGGGCCGCCGCGTCGATGCGCTGGACACGCTCACGCCGCGCGAGCGGGACGTGCTGGGCCAGATGGCGGAGGGCCGTTCCAACGCCGCGATCGCCAAGGCCCTGCACATCTCGGACCGCGCGGTGGAGAAGCACATCGGCGGGATCTTCACGAAGCTCGATCTGCCCCCGTCGGACGAGGACCACCGGCGCGTGATGGCCGTACTCCGCTACTTGCGCGGCTGATCCCGGCGATCCCGGCTGATCCCCACCCCCCCGGCGCGCACCAAGCTCCGGTCGAGTCGATCGGACGTGGGCGCCGGTGCCGCCGCCCCTCACGCGCGCAGGCCCTTGGCTCGACGCGCGCGAGGGGACGGCGACTAGCCGCGCTCGCCTACGGCTAAGAACGCGTACGCGAGACCGGGCCCTGCGTACGGCCCCGCGTCGACACTCCCCGCGCGGATGCGGCGGGCCGGGACGCGGACCGGGAGGAGGCGTTCTCCGACGATGACGATGACGATGACGCCGCCGCCGCCGTCGCTGCCGTCGACTGGCCGGACGCCGATTCCCCGTCGGATTCCGCCTGTTCACTTCGCGGCTTCCCGCCCACCGCTTCCGCTGCGTCGCACAGCGCGTCGGCGGAGGCGAGGGCGTTGCGCGCGGCTTCCGCGCGCAGCATGGCGTTCAGGGCGGTGAAGGGATCAATGGGCATGGCAGTTCGGTTCCTTGCGTTGTGTGATGGTGCGCTGAAGAGCGGGACGATGCGGCCAGGCCGTCCCCTCAGCAGCGCATCACCACGCAGCGCAGGCACCGGGCGTCCGACGGCGGCGCGGGGGGAGCCCCCGGCACCGTCCGGACGTAGGGCAGTACGACGGCATCCGCCACCGGTCGGGCCGGGCGCACCGCACGCGGCGCGGGGGAGGCCGTACGCCTCCCGGGCGCCCGTACCTCGACATCGGCACCAGCCGCCGTCTGCTCCGTCCCGTCAGCAGGCGCCGAGGGGGCGGAGGGTGCCGAGGGTGCCGAAGGCGCAAGCGGTGGTGCCCCCGGCGCCGTACCCGCCATGCTCCGGCCGGTCTCCGCAGCCCCGACGCCCGGTACCCCCGCACCCGCACCCGTCAGCAGCACCAGAACCGCGACGAGAATCGCGCACAGCACTCCGCCCGTCGCGCCGCGACCGGTGAACCGCGAAGTACCGTGCATGGGCAGACCTCCTGCGAGGCGTCTGCCATACGCAACGGCGCCGCCACGCACATGGGCAGCGCCCGGTCACCCGGGCGGAGCAGGAAATCCACTCGGTTGACCCCGCCCACGACGGCTTCGTCCGATAAGCCCATCGGCGTAACTCCCAGGGCGCTCGGCACCGGCACCACCCCGAAGCCCGAGCCGCATTCGGAGTAGGAACGCCGCCGCGCCCGCCCCGGCGAACCCCCGTCAGCCGTCCCGCGGATCCGCCGCGATCGTGTGCACCGCGTCCCGCAGCGCCTCCACCAGCGCGTCGACCAGCGGTTGCGCCCACCGCCGCCGTGCCGTCACGACGCCGATGTGCCGTGTCGGGCGCGGGTGTTCGAGCGGTACGAAGGCCAAGCCCGCGCGGTGCGTCGCCAGCGCGATCCGCGGGATCAGCGCGACGCCCACACCGGCCTCCACGAGCGACTGCGTGAACAAGTAGTCGGTGCTCGTGCAGACCACCGACGGCTGGAAGCCCGCCATCCCGGAAGCCCGGGCCAGCGGGGCACCCGCCGCGCCGCACCCGTCGATCCAGCGTTCGTCCGCGAGTTCGGCGATGCGTACGGCACGCCGCCCCGCCAACCGGTGGCCCCGCGGCAGCACCAGCCAGATCTGCTCGTTCATCAGCGGCATGAGCGTCAGCCGCGGCGTCGCCGGCGCGTGCCCGAAGTGGTACGTCAGCCCCAGGTCCGCCCGCCCCGCCCGGAGCAGCTCGACGGCGTCCTCCGGCTCCGCCTCCGCCACGGTCAGCTCGACGTCCGGGTGGGAAGCGTTCAACGCGATCAGCGCGGGCGGCAGCAGCGCCTGCCCGGCGCTCGTGAACGTCGCCACGCTCAGCCTCCCGGTACGCCCCTCCGCAAGCCGGTCGATGCGATCCTGCGCCGCCGCCAGCTCGGCGGCCACCGTCTCCGCCGCCTCGACCAGCACCCGCCCGGACTCCGTCAGCGTGACCCCACGCGTGCTGCGCTCCACCACCGGCCGCCCGAGGGACCGCTCGAGGGCGGCGACCTGCTGCGAGACCGCGGACGGCGTGAGCAGCAGGGACGCCGCCGCCTTCGCGAAGCTGCCCTGCGCCGACACCTCGCGGAGGATCTTCAGACGGTGCACGTCGATCATCAGATCCCCTTAACACCCGTGAAGCAGTTCGACACTTCTGCTGTCGACGATACGCGACGAGGATCGAGGCATGACAAAGAAGGCGTGGGCGCTCTTCGCAGCGATGTCGGTCGTCTGGGGCATGTCGTACCTGTTCATCAAGATCGCCGTCGAGGAGGTCTCGGCGCCGGTAGTCGTGGTCACGCGCACCGCGATAGCCGCCGCCGTCCTGGTGCCGCTGGCGCTGCACCGCCGGGCGTTCGGCACGCTGCGCGGGCGCGTGCGGATCGTGTTCCTCCTGGCGCTCACCCACGTGGCGGGGCCGTTCCTGCTGATCACCTACGGCGAGGTGCACATCTCGTCCTCGCTGACCGCACTGCTCATCGCCGCCCAGCCGATCATGATCGCGATCATCGCGCTGAAGGCCGACGCGTCCGAGCGCGTCACCGGGCTCCGCGCGGTCGGCCTGGCCGTCGGCCTCGGCGGCGTCGGCACCCTGGTCGGGTTCGACCTGACCGGCGACCGCCTCGGCCTGCTCGGGGCCGGCATGGTCCTGCTGGCGACCCTCGGGTACGCGGGCGCCACGCTGATCGTGAAGCGCCACCTGTCCGACGTGCCGCCGGTGGCCCTGGCCGCGTCGACGATGAGCATCACCACGATCGTCCTCATGCCGCTCGCGGTCGCCACCGCGCCCGCGTCGCTGCCGAGCGCCGAGGTCGCGGGGTCGCTGGCGGCGCTCGGCCTGATCTGCACCGCGCTCGCGTTCCTGGCGTTCTACGCGCTCATCGCCGAGGCGGGGGCGGGGCGGGCCGCGCTCATCACGTACCTCAACCCGGTCGTCGCGGTGCTGCTCGGCGTACTGATCCTCGACGAGAAGCTGAGCGCGTCGATCGCCGGCGGTACGGCGTTGATCCTGGCCGGATCGTGGCTCGCGACCCGTCCCCGGAAGGCGGTGCGTGTGGACGTACTGCTTCCGTCCGATCCGGGTCCCGGTTCGATTCCGGCCGCGGAGCAGGTCGACTCTCGGCGGCCGCTCGCGACCTCTGGCACGTCTGGCACCTCCGGCACATCAGGCGCCTGACGACGCCCCCCCGGTCGGTGCCCGCACGTCGGTCCCCGCACGTCGGTCCCCGCACGTCGGTCCCCGCACGTCGGCCCCCGTACGTCGGCCCCCGTACGTCGGCCCCGCCACGCAGCGGAGCCGACGTCCGAACGACTTCCGCAGCCTCGTCAGTCCTTGTACTCCGGCACGCGCTTCTCCCTCCGCGCGATGATCGCCTCCTCGAAGTTCTGCGTCGTGAGCCGGACGTACAGCTGCGCGTGCCCCTCGGCCTCCATGTGCGCGTGCATGCTCCCGGCCTCCAGGCCGGACCACAGCATGCGCTTCGTGACCTCGACGCCCACGCGGCTGAACCCGATGATGCGCTCCGCGAGGTCGAAGCATTCGTCGAGCAGCTTCTCGCCGGGCACCACGCGCGAGACGAGGCCGATGCGCTCGGCCTCGGCCGCCTCGACGTCGCGGCCGGACAGCATGATCTCGAACGCGCGCGACGACCCGATCGCCCGCGGCAGCAGGTAGCTGATGCCGAGCTCGGTCGCGGTGAGCCCGTTGTTGATGCCGGCGGCACGGAAGTACGCGGCCTCCGACGCGATGCGGATGTCGGTCGCCACCGAGAGGCAGAACCCGCCGCCGATCGCCGCACCGTTGATCGCGCCGATGACCGGTTGGTGCATTTTGCGCAGGCCCAGGATCACGTCGTCGAGGATCTCCATCGACCTGCGGGCGATGCTCGTACGCGTCAGCCCCTTGATCCCGGGGATCCGTCCCGAGCTCTCCAGGTCGGCCCCGGAGCAGAAGCCACGCCCCGCACCGGTGATCACCACCACCCGCGTATCGTTGTCGGCACTGACCTCCTCAAGGGCCTCACGGAAGGGGACCATCACGTCGAACGCCATCGCGTTCATCCGCTCCGGGCGGTTGAGGGTGATGAGGGTGACGTGCGGGCGCGGCTTGTCGATGAGCACGAACGACATGGGGCGGCATCCTCGGGCGGTCGGGAAGAACTGAGGGTGGGTCAGGTGTTCTTGATCGTGTCAATGATCACGGCCAAGCGCACCGGTACGGGGGCGCGATGTCAAGAGGCGAGCGCACAGAGGGGCAGTACGGGATGCTCGGCGGGTACGCGGATCCCCAGTCGTTCGACACCTTCGCCGGCGACTACGACCGCTACTCGGACCTGCACGACCCGCTGGGGGAGTGGCTCGAAGCCCAGATAGCGGACCTCGCGCCCGCCGGCGGCCGGGCGCTCGACGCCGGCTGCGGGTCGGGGCGCCACGCGCACGCGCTCGCCGACACGTACGACGAGGTGGTCGCCGCCGACCTGAGCCGCGCGCTCATCGAGACCGCACGGCTCCGGCGCTCGCACCACCGGGTCAGGTACCAGGCGATCGACCTGCACGACATCTGCGACGACGCGGGCTTCGACCTGGTCGTGAGCATGGCGACGCTGCACCACGTACCGGACCTCGACAAGGCGCTGGAGCACCTGCGTGCGCTGGTCCGCCCCGGCGGCACGGCGATTCTGGTCGACAACGTCGCGGCCCAGGGGACGCCCGCGCGCTGGGCGTACCTCACGGGTGCGGCGTACGAGCTGCCGCGCGACATCGCCCGCCTCGGCACGCGCGACGCCTGGTGGCTCTACCGCTTCCGCACCAGCCGCGCATGGCTCGCCCACCTGCTCAGCGACCGCTATCTGACCCGGACGCAGTACGAGCGCAGGTACGGCGCGGTCTTCCCGGGAGCACGGTTCACCGACCTCGGCTTCGCGCAGGCCATGGTGTGGCAGCGCGCCTGAGGCCTGAGGCCTGAGGCCTGAGCGCCGACCCGAACGGCCGTTCTCGGAGGTGCTTTCCGGAGGCGCGTCCGGAAGGTGCCCAACACACCTATGCAGCCAACGGTTTCGCTTCGCGGACAAGGACTTTCGTCATCAGCGCGGTGACTGGCATGCTGTGGCGCCACCTGGCTGGGAGGGGGTTCGATGCGCCGTTCCGCGCGCGGAAAAATCGGATACACCGGCAAGACCGTAAGAACCGGAACGTACCGAGAGACCGGCAAGTGGGTGGCGATCGGGATGGCTTCGGCCCTCGTGCTGGTGCTGCCCGGCTGCGGAGAGGCGAGTAGCACCAAGGCGGCCGCAAAGGCACCGGACGTACCCTGCGACCTGGTGAAGCAGGAGGAGTTGTCGGCGCTGGGGGTGGGCCCGCCCACGTCCGACGACACCCACAGCGGCAGCGGTTCGTCCAGCGCCTACTGCGAATCAGCCGCCGGCGAGTCCGCCAAGCAGGGCCCCCGGTGGGGGACGCTCCGGATCGAGTGGACGAGCTTCGCCGACGCCAAGAAGGACGAGAAACAGGGTCCTGCCGCGCGCAGCGGCGAGGAGCAGGCCAAGGCCGAGTACCAGTCCGCGCGCATCGGGACAGTCGCCTCGACGTGCTCCGAACCTCCGGTGACCGAGCCCGACTTCGCGATGGTGGACTGCTTCGAGCCCGGCAGCGAGTACGGTCCGACGCTCGGCGCGGTGGTCGTCCGGCACGGGGCCAAGGTCGTGTTGGTGCGCTACGAGGGCGTGGGCTACGACCCCGCCGTCGTGCACGAGACCATCAGGGCCATCGCGGACCGCGCCATCCGCAGCGAGCCCTGACGACGACCGACGCGACGACCCCAGACGGCAGTGGCACACGGCGGCTGCCCACGACGACCGGACGCGGCGGCCGGGTCACGGCTCTTTCGTGGCCCGGAGGTCGTGGCCCAGGCGCGACATCAACCCGGCGAGGTGCGCGAGGTCGGCGTCGGACCAGGAGCCGAGCGACTCCTGGAGCCACGTCGACCACACCGCGCGCAGGTTGCGGGACATGCGCCGGCCGGCTTCGGTCGGGCCGAGCAGATGGGCGCGGCCGTCGTCGGGATCGGGCGTGCGGTGGACCAGGTCCGCCTTGATCAGGATGTCGACCTGCCGACTGGTGATCGAGCGGTCCTGGCCGGTCAGTTCGGCCAGCGCGGACAGGCGCAGCGGGCCGTACGACACGATGTTGCCCAGCAGGAACGACTCGGCCCGGGTCAGTGACCCGCCTGCGCGCGCCGCCAGTTCGCGGTGCAGACGGGCACCGCGGGTGGACGCGAGCAGCGCCTCCAGGGCGCGGTGCACATCCTCCAGCGACTGGCCGCGTGCGCCGCGGGACGGCGTACCGGAGGTCGTTTTTTCCATAATAGTTGATTGATATCACGCAAATTAGATGCTAGACAACGATGCCGGGACGGGGGCTCGGGGCTCGGGACACGGGGGCGCCGACACGGGGGCGCCGACACGGGGGGCGCGGCGTTCCGGGAGGAGTCGCTTCGCGGCGCGGCGCGGTGCATCACGGCAACACCCACCACCACCGATCTGGACGAGGGGCGGACCACCATGGCGCACACACCCGAAACCGACATGCTCACGACCGGGGTCGTCGTCACCGGCGGCGCGTCGGGGATCGGGTTGGCGACGGCCGAGGCCCTCGCGGCCGCCGGTCGTCCGGTCGCTCTGTGGGACATCGACGGCGACGCGGCCGAGGCGCAGGCCGCGCGGATCGCCGCCGAGAGCGGGACCAAGGCCGTCGGCCTCGCCGTCGACGTACGGGAAGCCGACGCCTACGACACGGCGCTGGACGCGTCGCGGGGCGCAATCGGCAGCCTCGGCGGGCTGGTGCACGCCGCCGGCGTCGTCGACGGGCGTGGCGTGGACGGCCTGGACGCCGTGAGCTGGGAGCCCGTCGTGGACGTCAACCTGCGTGCGTACGCCCTGCTCACGCACGCGATGCTGGGGGACCTCCGGAGCCACGACGGCTCGGCGGTCGTCGGGGTCGCGTCCATCAACGCCATCGTCGGCAACGCGGCGAACCCCGCTTACTGTGCGGCCAAGGCCGGAATGCTCGGGCTGACGCGTTCGCTTGCCGCGTCCCTCGCGACGGACGGCATCCGGGTGAACGCCGTCTGCCCCGGATACATCGAAACCCCCATGCTCGCCGCCGCGTTCGCGAAGTCCGGTACGCGTGCGCGGATGGAGGGCGGCAATCCGATGAAGCGCCTCGGACGACCCCACGAAGTGGCAGGAGCAGTGCGGTTCTTGCTGGGACGGGAGGCGAGCTTCATCACCGGCACGCAGATCGTCGTCGACGGCGGGACGACGGCCGTCGTCCACTGACCGGCCCTCGTCCACTGACCGGCCGCCGACTCACATCGCCGACTCACATCGCCGACTCACATGCTGATGGTCCATCAACTTCGGTCCGCCCGCCCCGCGCGGACGGGAAAGGGGAACCCGTGGAGTTCTCGATGTCCCTGCCGCTGCTTTTCGACGCGGGAGCGCGCGACCCCTACCGCGAGACGTTCGAACTCGCGCGCATCGCCGAAGAGGCCGGGTTCTCCACCGTGACCATCGGCCACCACCACTTCATGCCCGGGAACCTGCCGGATCCGCTGACCTTCCTGGCCGCCGTCGCGGCGCGTACCGACACCCTGCGCGTGGGCACCGGCATCTTCCAACTCCCCGTGCACAACCCGATCCGCGTCGCCGAGCAGGTCGCGCTCATCGACCAGATCTCCGGCGGACGCGTCTCGCTCGGCGTCGGCATGGGCTGGTGGCCGCTCGAATACCAGGTGCATGGCTCGGAGTTCCGGCAGCGCGGCGCGCGCATGGAGGAGGCCTTGAAGATCCTCCGCCATGTGTGGACGACGGAAAACCAGGGCTACGAAGGGCGGTTCTGGTCCTTCCCCGAACTGACCGTGCACCCGCGCCCGGTGCAGGACCCGCATCCGCCCCTGTGGGTCGCGGGCGTCGCGGACGCGGCGGTCGAGCGCGCCGCCCGCCTCGGCGACGCGTGGCTGTGCGGACCCGTGCAGTCCCTCGCCAAGGCCCAGTCCTGCCTGGACGTCTACCGCGCCGCCTGCGCCGAGCACGGCACCCGGCCCGATTGGATCCTGCGCCGGTACGCCTGGCTCGGCACCGACCGCGAGCAGGTGGCCCGTGACGTACTGCCGCACTATGTCGGCGGCCTCATGGAGCACTGGCGCGAGTCGGCCGAGGACGACATCGAGAAGGCCCTGTTCGCCCGTCTCGACGCGGGCGAGGACGTCTCGGCGGAGGAGATCGCCGCGGACCGGCTGCTGTGGGGGGCGCCGGACGACGTGGTCGCGCAGGTCCGGGCGTACGCCGACGCAACCGGCTGCACCCACGTGCACGCCGCCTTCGGCGGCGGGCTGCCGGGCAGCGTCGCGCAGGCCTCGCTCGGGACGTTCGACGAAATCGCGCCGATGGTAAGGCTGTTCGGGCGTGAGGTGATCCCGGCGTTCGCCGTCTGACGGCGTGACGGCGTGCCCCCAGGGCGGGTACGCGCGGGAAGTTCGGCTCGGCCGTGCGGCTGTGGAGTCGTGCAGCAGCTGTGCGGTCCTGCCGCCCCACGGCCCCGGCGACGCGGCCCTCCGGGCCACCGTTGCGGAATTGGCCGGTGACCGGCGAAAGGCGACATGTGAGACTGGCGGCGCAATTGTCCTCGCCGGTCTCGGTCCGGGAGGCCGTCCGCGAGGGCGGTTCCCGGCGCGGTCGGCCTTGTGCGGGAGTGGCTCATGCAGGTCGCGGTCGTCACCTTCGACGGGATCAACGAGCTCGACGGCTTCATTGCCTCGGCGCTCGAGGAGTGCGGGGTGACCGTGCTGGACGCGCCGTTCCACGCCGAGGGCCGCATCGCCACCGCGGGCGGCTGCCTCGCGTCGCAGTACCTCGCGGCGTGGACGATCGCGCGTACCCTCGGCGACGACGCCGCGCGTACCGCGATCGAGTACGCGGCGCCGGTGGGGGAGAAGGCCGAGACCGTCGAGCGCGTCATGGCCGCGGTGCGGACCGGCGCGGCGGCGCCGCGCTGAGATGACGACACAGGACCAGGCGCCCTCCGGCAAACGTACCGACGAATCCGCAGTGTCTGTCGGGAACAGAGCCGGGGACCCCGTACTCGTCGACCCCGTATCCGTCGACCCCATATCCGTCGACCCGACATCCGTCGACGACCTCGCCCAGATACAGCGGCGCACCGTACGTACTCTTGTGCTCGCCCAGGTCGTCGGCGGCATAGGAGTCGGCTCGTCCCTCGCGGTCAGCGGGCTCCTTGCCGAGGACCTGTCGGGCTCGCAAGCGCTGTCGGGGCTCGCGATCACCGCGATCACCCTCGGCGCAGGCCTGTGCGCGGTACCCCTGGCCCGCCTCGCGGACCGGCGCGGCCGCCGGATCGCCCTCGCGACCGGCTGGGCCACCGCGACGGTCGGCGCGCTCGGCGTCATCCTCGCCGCCGTCCTCGGCTGGTACCCGGCGCTGCTCGTCGCCTTCGTCGTCTTCGGCGCGGGCTCGGCCGCAAACCTCCAGTCCCGCTACGCCGCCGCCGACCTCGCCGACGACTCGACGCGGGCGCGGTCGCTCGCGATCGTCGTGTGGTCGACGACCATCGGCGCCGTACTCGGTCCCAACCTCAACACCCCGGGCGCGGCCGTCGGGCGTTTCTTCGGGCTGCCCGAGCTGGCCGGACCGTACGTCTTCTCCGCGCTGTCGTTCGCGGCGGGCGGCGTCATGATGTGGGTGCTGCTGCGCCCGGACCCCTTGCTGGTCGCGCGCCGTCTGGCGGCTGCGGCGGACGAGTCCCCGGCGAGTGTCGACACCGCAGCCGAACCGACGCCGACACATCCGCCGATGCCTCAGGTCACCCGCCCCCGTTCGTCCTGGGCCGTCGTACGCGAGTCCCGGACCGCGACGCTCGCCCTGGCCTCGGTCGTCCTCGGCCACGCGGTCATGGTCTCGGTGATGACCATGACGCCCGTACACATGCGCGATCACGGTGCCGATCTCACGGTCGTCGGCCTGACGATCAGCCTCCACATCGCCGGCATGTACGCCTTCTCCCCGCTCGTCGGCTGGGCGGCGGACAAGCTGGGCCGCATCCCGGTCATCGTCGCGGGCCAGCTGATCCTGCTCGGCGCGGTGCTGGTCGCGGGGCTGTCGGGGCGTACGGTCCCGATGACCGTCGTCGGCCTCGTGCTCCTGGGCCTCGGCTGGTCGTGCTCGATGGTCGCCGGGTCGGCCCTGCTGGCCGAGTCGGTGCCGCAGCGCGAGCGGCCGCGGGTGCAGGGCATGTCGGACCTCATGATGAACCTCGCGGGCGCGGCCGGCGGCGCGCTGTCGGGCGCGGTGCTGGGCGCGGCCGGGTACGGCGGGCTCAACGCCGCCGCGGGCCTGATCGTGCTGCCGGTCCTCGCGGTCGTCGGCGGGTACGCGTTGGGCCGTTCGAGGACCACACAGGGGAGCGCGCGGGAGACCGTGCAGAAGACCACGCAGAAGTCCCCGGAGAAGTAGGACAGCCGCCCGGTCGCACCCGGGCGTCCCGCCGGTCGGCGGGGCCCTCGCCTGCGGCCGCTCAAGATGTCGGCCATGACAAACCGACCTATGTTTGAGCAAACCGGGCGGTACTTCGCTCGGGCTGTCTACCGACGAGGGGCACCGATGCAGCAGTCCCGAGTGGTCGTGGTCGGCGCGGGGTTCGCCGGATTCGAGACCGTACGGCATCTGGAGAAATCGCTCGCGCCGGAGGACGCCGACATCACGCTGATCAGCCCCGGCGGATACATGCTCTACCTGCCCCTGCTGCCGCACGTCGCGGCGGGCGTCATCTCGTCGCGGTCGATCGCCGTGCCGCTGTACCGCATGCTCAAGCGCACCCACATCGTGCCCGGCGGCGCGATAGGCGTGGACCTCGACGCGCGGGTCTGCGTGGTCCGCAAGATCACCGGCGAGGTCGTGAACGTGGCGTACGACCACATCGTGCTCACCCCCGGCAGTGTCACGCGTACGTTCGACATCCCCGGCCTGGACAAGTACGGCCGCGGCATGAAGAACCTCGCCGAGGCCGTCTCGCTGCGCGACCACGTCATCGCGCAGCTCGAACTCGCCAACTCCAGCTCCGACGAGAGCGAGCGCCGCGCCCGCTGCCAGTTCGTGGTGGTGGGCGGCGGCTACGCGGGCGTGGAGACCGCGGCGTGCCTGGAGATGGTCACCAGGTCGGCCCTCGACCACTTCCCGCGCCTCGATCCCTCGCAGGTGCGCTGGACGGTCGTCGACGTCGCGCCCCGGCTCATGCCCGAACTCGGCGAGAACCTGGGCCGGGCGGCATTGGAGATACTCGCGCGCCGGGGCGTCGACGTACGCCTTGAGACGAGCGTCAGCGAGGTCACCGAGGATGCCGTCACCTTGACGAGCGGCGACGTGCTGCCGTGCCGCACGCTCGTGTGGACCGCGGGCGTGGCGGCGAGCCCCCTCATCGCGACGCTCGGGGCGGAGACGGTACGCGGGCGGCTCGCCGTCGGTGCGGACCTCGCGATCGCGGGGCGGCGGGACGTCTTCGGGCTCGGCGACGCGGCAGCCGTACCGGACCTGGACAAGGGGGACGGGGCCATCTGCCCGCCGACCGCGCAGTACGCGATGCGGGAGGCGAAGGTCGCGGCGCACAACGTCGTCGCGGCGATCAAGGGCAAGCCCTTCAGGGAGTTCCGGCACAAGGACCTCGGCCTCGTCGTCGACCTCGGCGGCACCGAGGCCGTCGCGCGGCCGCTCGGCCGGGAGTTGCGCGGCCTGCCGGCCCAGGCGATCACGCGCGGCTACCACCTGATGGCCTTGCCGTCGTTCCGGGCCCGGGCGCGGGTGGGTGCGAACTGGACGCTGCATGCGGTCGCGGGCGACGACTTCGTCCGGCTCGGGTTCCTGTCGGGGCGTACAGGGGCGTTGTCGGACTTCGAGGGTGCGCACGCGTATCTGTCGCGCGAGGAGTTGGCGCAGCAGACGCGCGGCTGACGCTGCGCTGCGTCTGGTTTTTCTTCTTCCTTGCCGGCTCTCCTCCGCCTCGGCTCGGCCCGGCTCGTCGCCCCGGCCTCGGCCTCGCCTCGGTGGGCCTCGCCGCGTCGGCTTGGCTCGGCTCAGCGTCCTGCTGCGACCGCTCGGGACAGGGCCTTGACCGCCTCGGCCGCCATCACCGCCTGGCCGGACGTCCTGAAGTGGATGCGGTCCGAACCGACCAGATCGGGGCGGTCGTTGGCCGGGTGGTCCCACATCTCGACGAGCACCGCGTCGTGGTCGGCGGCCAGTTCGCGGACGATGCCGTTGAGGGCGCGTACCCGGTCGGTCCAGTCGGGGTACCGCGGCACCACGAAGGCGCGGCCGAGGGTGAATACAGTCAGCCGTGCGCCTGTCTCCGCCGCAACTTCGAAGAGCCGCCGCAGTGTTCGCTCGATCTCGGTGAAGTCCGGGGCGGCCTGGAACAGATCGTTAGCGCCGCTCGGCACGTGCACCAGGTCCGGCCGGAACGCGGCCATCCGTTCCGTCTGCGTGGCCAGGACGTGTTCGGTCGTCGCGCCGGCCTCCGCCGTGTTCAGGTACGCCAGTTCGGGCCTGACCCGTCGCAAGATGTCGGCCACGCGGTCGGACCAGCCCATGGTGGTGTAGCCGGGGGTCGGCTCGCCGATTCCGGCGGAGAGGCTGTCGCCGATGACGGCGAAGCGCCGCCAGGGGGCGCCGGCGAGCATCCGTGCGGACTTGGCGGGGGAGAGGCAGGAGGGGTCGGTCTCTTCGGTGAGGGAGAGCTGAGTCGTCGTCACAAACAAAACGTACGACCGTTCGTGCTTTTAAGGCAAGCGTGGCAGGATGGGCTCATGAGCCCGAGTCCCAGTCCGAGCGCGAGCCCGAGTGCGGGTGTGAGTGCGAGCCCGAGTGCGAGTACGAGTCCGCCGCGCGGCCGCGCGGCGACCGGCGACCAGCGACTGCTGCGCGGCGCGCGTACCCGGTGGACCATCGCCCGCCACGGCGCCGACGTCGCGTCGGCCGAGGGTCTGAGCGGCTTGAGCATCGGCCGCCTGGCCACCGACCTGGGGCTGAGCAAGAGCGGCGTCGCGACGTTGTTCGGCACCAAGGAGCAATTGCAGTTGGCGGTGGTCGAGGCGGCGCGGAAGGCGTACGTGGACGCGGTCGTCCGCCCGGCGCTGGCCCACGCGTCGGGCGCGGCCCGGTTGCGGGCCCTGGTGGACGGCTGGTTCGACTACGCCGAAGGGCCGCTCTTCCCCGGTGGATGCTTCTGGGCGGCGAACCTCCCCGATTTCGACAGCCGCCCGGGGCCGGTCCGCGACGCGCTGCGCGGGCAGCGCCGCGAATGGCTCACCCTCCTCGCCGACCAGATCCGCCGCGCGGTCGAGGATGCCGTGGTCGATGACGCCGCCGTCGACGGGGGAGCCGCCGGGCGGGCCGGCGAACTCGACCCGGAACTCACCGCGTTCCATCTCGACGCCGTGTTCGCGGGCACCAACACGGCCCTGCGCCTGGGTGATCCCGACGCCCTGTCCCGGACCCGCCGCATCGTCGACGACCTGTTGGCCCCGGTCGCGTGATTCGGTCGCGTGATTCACTCGCGTGATTCACTCGCGTGAGTCGGTCGCGTGAGTCGGTCGCGTGACGCGCTGTATTGCCTTGCTCAGCCCGGTGTTTCGCCCGGGACGGCGGCGGCGTCCGCCGCGGAGAGCAGCCCGGCCGCGATCAGCAGCCGCATCCAGGTGTCCTTGTACGCGCGTTTGCGGTTGACCGCGGTCCGGGCTTTCGGGCCGAGGACGGTGTCGACGAGCAGCGGGTAGCCGGGTCCCAGCACGATGTCGTGAAAGAACGTCACGAGGTCCGGGGCGAGATCGGGGAACTCGACCGTGTCGTCGTCCGGGGTCCGGCACAGCCACACGTAGTCGTCGGAGTCGAGGAAGTAGACGACCCCGTCGTCGACGTCCATGACCAGGCGTTCGCCGTACTCCCACATCTCGGGGGACTTGGCGGTGCTGAGCAACTCCACTCCGACGGTCAGCGGATTGCCCATCGGACACTCCGGGAGCCGGCGGCGGCCCGCCCAAGCGTCCGGGCCCGCAGCCTCGTTCGGCCGCTGGAACCGGAAGTACGTGCCCTCCAGGCGCTCGATCAGGCTGAACGCGCCCGCCAGCCCTTCGCCGACCGCGCCGGGAAGCTCGGGTATCACCGAGGCCGGGTCGTCCGGCGCGTCGAGTACGACCCCGAAACCGTGCTCGGCCTCGACCTGCCTGAGCAGGTCGAGTCTGCCGCGGATCCCGTCGAGGGACGCTGGGGCGTGGTGCGGGGGCGTCCATCCGTTCATGGGGACACGCTATCGACGGCGACCCCCGACTGGACCCGGGCACACGCCCTTGTGGTGGTTGTGAGTTGGGGGTGGCGGCGAGCGTGTCGTGTTGCGGGCGGACTGCGGCCGCGCAAGGGTTGCTCTGTCCGGATTCAGGTTGCTTTGTCGGTTTCCTGGGTTCGGTCGTTGCTGCCCGCGCGACCTCCAGGAGTCGGCCATGTCGTACCGCCCCAAGCCCGCCACCGATGCGACCGCCGCCGTCAACCGGGAGGCGGTCGCGCTGTATGCGATGGAGGACCGGGAGGACTTCGCGGACGCGGACCGCGGGCTCATCGCGCCGTTGCCGGGCCCGGTCACGGCCGCGGACGGCCGGGTGATCTTCGACATCGGCAACTTCGACTACGTGGCGGACGACGCGCCCGCGCCGGACACCGTGAACCCGAGTCTGTGGCGGCAGTCGCAGGTGATCAGCCGCGGCGGCCTCTACAAGGTCGTGGACGGGGTCTACCAGGTCCGCAACAGCGACATCGCGAACCTGACGGTGGTGGAGGGTGAGAGCGGCCTGGTGGTCATCGACTGCATGGGGGCGGTGGAGTCGGCCGCGCAGGCGATGGCGATGATCCGCGAGCATGTCAGCGACAAGCCGGTCGCCGCGGTGATCTACACCCATACGCACATCGATCACTACGGCGGCGTGAAGGGTGTCGTGGACCCGCAGGACGTGGCGTCGGGGAAGGTGCCGATCGTCGCGCCGGGCACGATCGCGTCGTTCGACAAGCACGCGATCGGCGAGAACGTCATCGCGGGCAACGCGATGTCGCGGCGGGCGGGGTACGCGTTCGGGAGCCTGCTGGAGCTGAACTCGTGCGGGTGCGTGACCAGCGGCATCGGCATCATGGCCCCCGCCGGGACGACGGTGTCCTATCTGTCGCCGACGGACCCGGTGACCAGGACGGGTGAGAAGCGGGAACTGGCGGGGCTGGAGCTCGAGTTCCTGTACGCGCCGGATACCGAGGCCCCGGAGGAGATGCACATCTGGATCCCGCAGCTCGGGGCGCTGACCTGTGCGGAGAACGCGAACCACTCGCTGCACAACATCCAGACGCTGCGCGGCGCACGTACCCGCGACGCCCGCAACTTCGCCCGCTACCTGGACGAGACCCTGGAGCGCTGGGGCGACCGGGTCCAGGTGAACTTCGGGCCGCACACCTGGCCGGTGTGGGGCAACGAGAACGTCACGGAGTTCATCGCCTCGCAGCGCGACACGTACAAGTACATCCACGACCAGGCGCTGCGGCTGGCGAACAAGGGTTACACCCCGCTGGAGGCCGCCGAGGAGGTCGAGCTGCCGGCGGAGTTGGGTCGCAAGTGGTTCAACCGCGGCTACCACGGGACCCTGCACCACGACGTGCGGGCGGTGTTCCACAAGGAGTTGGGCATGTGGGACGGCGATCCTGTGACGCTGCACCCGCATCCGCCGGTGGAGTCCTCGCGGCGGTTCGTCGAGTTCGTCGGTGCGGAGAAGATCCTGGCGGAGGGCCGCCGGGCGTTCGGCGCCGCGGACTACCGGTGGGCGGTGCAGGTGCTGCACCCGCTGGTTTTCGCGCAGCCGGACAATCAGGAGGCGAAGGACCTTCAGGCGGACGCGTACGAGCAGATGGGTTACCAGGCCGAAGGCCCGCAGTGGCGTGGGATCTTCCTCACGGCGGCGAAGGAACTGCGTGAGGGGGTGGCGCCGGCGGCGTTCGTCACCGCCAGCAAGGACACCATCCTGGCGATGCCGATCGACATTCTCTTTGACTTCGCGGCCGTCCATTTGATCGGCGACAAGGCTGCTGATGCCGATTTGCGCATCGACTTCCATTTTGCCGAGGAGGGAGGTGCGGACTCGGGCGGCGAGACGTGGACGATGTGGGTCCGGCGCGGCGTGCTCAACGCCCGGCGCGGCGCCCACCCGGATACTCGGCTCACGGTGTCCGGTCCGAAGGCGGCTTTGGTCGGCGTGCTGCTCAGGCCTGCGGCGGCGGGGGAGATGGCGGAGTCGGGGGCGATTGTTTTGGATGGGGACGAGGGGGTTTTGGAGACTTTGGGGGGTCTGTTGGACGACTTTGATCCGAATTTCTCCATGGTTACTCCCTGATTGATGGGGCGTCAGTAGGTGTGCGGGGCGCGGGGGCGAGTAGCAGGCCGGGGTTGGTCCGCTCTTGTTTCAGGTGTGGCGCTATTTATTAGTGCGGCCGGAGCACAAAATTGCGTGGCTCCGGTCGTTCCTCCCTCCGCCACGCAATTTCGCACTCCGGCCTTGGACTTTCTTGCACCTGCGGTCGCTGGCGCTCCCTCCGGCGCAAGAAAGTCTGACTGGCGGCCTCCGGCCGCTCTCCTCGCTGCGCTCGTCGATCTCCAGCAGGTTCAGAGAACTGCCCGGGGGCGGGCGGCGGGTACTGAGAGTCAGGGGCGGCGTGCGGCCGGTCTCCTCGCTGTGCTCGTCGATCTCCAGCAGGTTCTGAGGACTGCCCGGTGGATCCGGGGCGGGTGTGGAGTGTCTGGATTTTGTGGTGGTGGGGGTGCTGGAGGGGGTGGGTGACGGGTGGTTGGGGGTGGTTGTTGCTTGGGGCGCTGGGCTGACGTGGGGTCAGGGGGTGGGCGTCGTGCGGGGGTTCGGTGGGGTGGGGGAGGTGTCGCGCAGTTGTGGCGGGCGGGTTGCCTTTCGGGTGGGGTGACTTGGTGCCGTGAGATCACGCCAACTTCCGGGTAGTGCGAAGCGGACGTGGTCTCCTCATGATCCAGGCGGCATGCCAGAATCCTCATCCTCCAAGGCATCGGGCCGTGGGGGTGACCGCGGCTCAGGGAGTTGGGGAGACGCCGACGTGGCGCGACGGGGTCCGGCGGAAGCCGGGGGCGCAGGGCGGCCGAATGCCAAACCGCGCGGGCAGGAGCCCGGGGACACGGGTGGACCTGTTTCGGACAGGGCAGACGGTGCCGGGGAGCGGGTGGCGGCCGGGAATCGGTCCAGGCCGGGGCCGGTGCCGGAGACGCTCGTCCGGCCGCGGCTGAACGCGCAACTCGACGCTGTACTCGACCGCCGTCCCGTTCTGCTTACGGCCACTGCCGGGCACGGCAAGACCACGCTTCTCGACCAGTACGCCGCCACCTGGGCCGGCCGGGTCCGGCGTATCAGGTGCGGCCCGGGCGACGACCGGTCGGCGCGGGAGATCTGTGCGGATATAGGTGGGTCTGCCGACGACGGCGACGCGCTTGTGGTTGTCGATGATCTTCATCATCTGCCGCACGCCGCGGAGGTCTTCGAGTCCCTGGCGGCAGCCGCGCGACCGCCGCGGCTGCTGGTGGGTACCCGCCCCGTCGCCGCGCTCAATCTTTCCCGCGCCGAACTCGCGCACACGGTTGTCATCGGCGCCGACGACCTGCGCCTGCGGTGGTGGGAGGTCGACCGGCTGTTCACCGATGTGCACGGCAGGCCGCCGGATCCTGTGCTGGCCTGGGATGCGACCTGGCTCACCGGTGGATGGGCCGCCCCGCTGCACGAATACCTGCTCTGTACGCGGGATCTGAGCGCGCGTCAGGCCCGACTCACACTTACTGCCCCTGGGGTGCCTTTTGCCGCGGGGTACCTCGACCGCCAGATCCTCGACGGACTGGATCCGGATCTGGTGGCGTTCCTCACGCGGACGGCGATCATGAACGGCCCTACGGCGGCCAACTGCGCCGGGTCCGACAGCCCGGCGGCCCGAGCCGAGGCGGCGGCGATGTTGCGGCGGGCGGAACGGGCGGGAGTGCTCGTACGGAAGGGCGCCGAGTACGTCGGGGAGATACTTCTGCGCCACCTGCTCGTCCATCGGTTTGCGACCACCGACCCGGCTGCACAGGGTGTGTTCGCCGCCGCCGTACGCCCCATGCGGGAGGCGGGGGACCCGGTGGGCGCGGCGTGGGCGGCGTACCTCGCGCGGGATCGCACCGCGATTCGCGAACTCATGGACCGCAACCCGCTGGTGATCGCCGCGGCGGTGCCGGAGCACTGGCACGGGATGCTGCGTACGCTGGCCGGTCCCGCCCGCCCCGTCGACCGCCAGGCGGCGCGCATGGTGGCCGGGGACTCGGAGGTGTTCGCGGAGCCCGAGGAGGAGTCGCTGCGCGCTTCCGCAGAGGCGATCAACGGCATCATGGACGGCCCGCTGCGGCTGGCCGATGTGCCCGAACTCCCGCGTGGCGCCGAGGGCGAGATCGTGCGCGCCGTCGCACTCATGGGGACCGGCGACTATCGGGCGGCGATCGCCGCGTTCGACGCGTACCCGCGCGAGCTCGACGGGCCGCCGGTTGCGGCGGCTGAACTGTTCGGTGTGCTGGCGGCGTTGCTCGCGGGGCACGGGTGTGATGTACGGGTGGTCGAGCAGGCGGCCCAGCGGGTCGCGATGGTGGGTCCGGTGTGGCTGGCCCGGATTGCGCGGGCCGGGCTGACGCTGACGGGCGCCGACGAGTACCGGCGCGAGGCCGGGGCCGTGCGCGTTGCGTGCGAACGCCTGGGCGACGCCTGGGGCGCGGCGCTGGCGGGGCACATGGACGCCTGCGCGGGGATCCTGCGCGGGGAACCCGACCCGGCCGCACTGGACGCCGCCGCACGGGGGTTCGCGGCAGCGGGTATGACCGCGGCGGCGCCGTGGGCACTAGCCTTCGGGGCCCTGGCCCGCGCGCAGCTCGCGGAACCCGGAGCGGGCGAACTCGCGTTGCGTGCGGAGGCCGAGGCCGTGCGCTGGGAGTTGCCCGGCGCGTCGGTGATCGCCCGCTGCGCGCGCCTGCTCGCCGAACCGGCCACTCCGGGCTCCGACTACGACACGCTTGTGGCGGACGCCGAGCGGCTCGGGATCCACTTGCACGCCTTCCTGCGGTCGCGGCGCGACGCCGGGGCGGCCCCGGCGGCGCCGGTGGATATTCGGTGTTTCGGCGGCTTCACGGTGCGGTTGGGCGGCCGACCGCTGGATTTGCTGACCCTCACGCCGCAGAGCCGGGTGCTGTTCCGGCTCCTGGCCCTGCACGCGGGCCGTCCGGTGCACCGCGAGGTGCTGGCCGCGGCGATGTGGCCGGACGCCCCTGCGGATGCCGCGTTCCACCGCTTGCAGACCGCGGTCTACAAGCTGCGCCGGTTCCTGGAGCCGGGGCGGGGGCGGCGCGGGGCTTCGGAGTTCGTGCCGTTCGAGGACGGGGCGTACCGGCTGCGGCTGCCGGAAGGCTCGTACCTCGACATCGCGGCGGCCGAGGACGCGCTCGCCCGCGCACGGCAGGCCGCGGCGCGCGGAGACGTCCCAGGGGAGACCCGGATATTGCGCGAACTCCTCGCGGTGGCAGACGCGATCCTCCTGCCGGAGACCGGCCCGGAGGAATGGGTGGTCGGCCCCCGGGACCGCTGGCTCGACGCCGCGACCGAGGCCCGGTACCGCCTCGCCGTATTCGCGACGATGTAGCGCCGGCGCGGGGTTGGGTAGTCGCCGGACCCCGACCGACGGACGGCGTGGAACCGCCCTGTCGGACGAGTGGTGCACGATAGCCCCGCGCTGCCGACCGGGAGGGAGCCGATGAGCGACGAGCGGTCGTTGACAGAGGTGTTGGCCGCGGCGTTGGTCAACCTGGCGTGGACCATCGAGGCCGCACCGGGCGAGATCCTCGAACCCCGGTTTGCCGTCTTATGGGGCGAGTCCTTGGCGGGTGATCTGTGCGGTATGACCGCGGACCAGAGTGCCGAGTTCGTACGGATCATCCACGCCATGCCCGGGGTGGATCCCGCCTTCGCGGAGGGGCTGATCGAGATGGTCTCGTGGTCGCACTCCGAGGGTGGGGGTGAGGTCTGAGGTGCGGGGTTGGGCAATTGCCGGACCCCGACTGACGGGCGGGTGTCAGGCGGGTGGGGGATTTGGGGTGGTTGCTGCGGTGAGGAACATGGGGATGGCGACGAACAGGCGGTTGTCTGTGGCTCGTTGGCGTTGCTCGGCGGTCCAGGATTCGGCGGCGGCTGTGGGGACCAGGCCGGCGTTTGCGGTGGCTTGGGCGATGCCTTCCAGTAGTGCGAGTGCGATGCCGTCGGTGAAGACTGCCGTGTGCGCTTCGACGGCGATGTCGGTGCAGCCCGCGTCCACGAGCAGGTTGCGGTAGCGGCGGGCGGCGCGCGGGGAGGTCACCAGGTCGGCGCGTGCGTGCACGATCGTCCGGGTCAGCGCCGCGTCGTCGGAGTCGACGACCACCGTGTCCCAGTCCTGGCCGACCAGGACGATGCGGCCGCCGGGGGCGAGGACACGGGTGGCTTCGGCCAGGGCCCGGGCCGGGTCGTCGAGTTCGTGGAAGACCTTGTCGGCGCGGTAGCCGGTGAGTTCGCCGTCGCGGAACGGCAGGGCGTATGCGTTTCCGGGGCGGAAGTCGGCGTCCGGGAAGCGGCTCCGGGCCGCCTCCAGCATGGTCGGGTCGGGGTCGACGCCCGTGGCGCGGACGCCGCGTTCGCGGAGTTCCGCGACCGCGCGCCCGGCTCCGCACCCTACGTCGGCCACTGCGGTGGTGGCTGCTGTGCCGAGGAGTTGGTACGACCGCTCGCGCAACTCGGCGGCCCCGGGGGCGGCGTCTACGGCGTCGAGCAGCGCGATCAGGGCCTTCGCGCGGTCGGGGTCGGGGTGTGTGGACATGTGGCTCAGCGTGCAAGTTCAGGTTGGCCTGAAGTCAAGCGCGCTGGACACGGTCCTCGGGCGCGCGCGTTAATGCCGGACATGACGCATGCTCAGTCCGCCATCGGTCCGACCGCCGCTCGTTTTGGTCTTGCGACCCACGTGCTGCGCCATTGGGAGGACGAGGGACTGCTGGCGCCGTCGCGCGACGCCGGCGGTCGGCGCCGGTACGGGGACGAGGACCTGTTCCGTATCGCGGCCATTCTGCGTGCCAAGGAGGCGGGGTTCGATCTGGGGAGTATTCGGACGATCTTCGCCGACGCGGACGTACGGCGTCGGCGGCAGGCGATGGAGGCTCAACGGGCCGCGCTGCGGCAGCGCATTGCGGAGGCAGAGGCGGCCCTGGCCCTGGTCGAGTGCGCGCTTGAATGCGATCACGACGACATAGCCGGGTGTCCGAACTTTCAACGGTTGCTCGCCGAGCTGGTCGGAGGGGAACCGCTGCCCGCGATGAGTAAATGATTGTTCGTTTATTAACTGGTGCGAGTGCCGGACGTCTGTCAGGTTCGCTGCCAAGTTGAGGTGCCCCCGGCGTGTTTCTCCTGGGGGGGTCGCTTCCGCGCGACCTAGAGTCGCCAGCATCTGGTCACGGCGGCGCCGGAGCAGGTCCGCGCGTAGCCACCCAAACGAGGGAGCAGGCCATGGAGCCCCCCAACACGCCGGACGGACCGGAGCCGACCGGCGGCGCACTCGGCAGCACAGGTGAGGGCGCGGGCAGGCGCGATTTCCTGCGGCACCTGTCCGTCGGAGTCGGAGGAGCCGGGCTCGCGCTCACCGGCGCGTTACCGCTGGTGTCGGCGGGACACGCGTACGCCGGCGCCGACACGACCCCAGACGCGGGCACTGACGCGGCCGCCGAGACCGCCGCCGGCAACGCGGGGGCGATCGTCATCGTCGGCGGGACGCTGATCGACGGCACCGGCGCGCCCGCGCGCCCGAACCAGGCCGTCGTGATCGTCGGCGACCGCATCGTGTGGGTCGGCGGCGATGCGGGACGGGTGCCGATCCCGTCCGGTGCGCGCATCGTCGACGCGCGCGGGAAGTACGTCATCCCCGGCCTCTCCGACACGCACACGCACTGGACCGTGCTGGAGAAGATCGTCCCGCCGCTGTTCATCGCGAACGGCGTCACCTCGGTTCGCGAGATGTGGGGCTACCCCGAGGTCCGCGACGTGCACCGCCGCATCGACAGCGGCGAACTCCTCGGACCGCGCATGGTGATGGCGAGCACCGTCCTGGACGGCACCGTCTCGCTCCTGGGACCGCCGTCCGTGCGGGTCGGCACCCCCGAGGAGGCCCGGGCCGCGGTACGCCAGGCCAAGGCCGACGGCTGCGACTTCATCAAGATCTACTCGTACCTCAGCCCGGAGTGCCTGCACGCGATCGCGGACGAAGCCCGTTTGCAGGGACTGCCGTTCGCGGGCCACCACGTCTACCGGCTGTCGGTCGACGAGGTCAGCGACGCGGGGATGCGCAGCTTCGAGCACCTGCACGGCATCCCCGTCCCGCTGTCGTCGGACGAGGAGGGCTTCCTCCGCCAGATCGCCGCGACGCCGATGGACCCGGCGAACCCGCGCGCGTTCTTTCGTACGATGCGCGAGCTGGAACGCCAGGCGGCGGGCATGTACAGCCCGGCCAAGGCCTCGCGCGTGTACGCCCGTTGGGTCCGGAACGGCACCTGGCAGTCGCCGACGCTGACGGTGAACCGCGTGATGTCGTCGCCGGCCGACACGTACGCCCGCGACCCGCGGCTCAAGTTCATCCCGCCTGACTTGCGGCAGTTCTGGGCCGACGCGGTCCGGGTGTACGCGCCGGTCACCCCCGAAGAGATCGCGCAGCAGCGGGAGTTCCTGGACCGGCGTCTCGCCATGGTGCGGGAGATGCACGCTGCGGGGGTCGGCATCCTCGCCGGTACGGATGTCGGGAACCCGTACTGCTTCCCGGGCTTCGGCATCCACGACGAACTCGAACTCCTCGTCGAGGCCGGGCTCACCCCGATGCAGGCGCTCTGTACGGCCACCCGAGACGCGGCCCGCTTCCTGGACCTCGATCTCGGAACCGTCGTTCCGGGCAAGGCCGCCGACCTGGTGCTCCTGGAGGCCGACCCGCTCCGCGACATCCGCAACACACGCCGCGTCGACTCGGTGGTCACGCGAGGGCGACTGATCACCCGCGCCCATCGGCAGCGACTGCTGGACGAAGCCGAAGCGGCCGCGCAGGAGCCGAGTACGGCCGCCGCGGCACGGGCCGGCGGACGCGCCGGCGGACGGGCCGCCATGCCGGCGTGCGGGTGCTTCCCGATGCCCGCAACTGTCTGAGGCTGGAAGGGCATTGCCCGGCAGACCCCCGAGGCTCCGCCCATGCGCCCGTGCGGCCTCAGGTTCCAGCCGTACCTGCTGCGCCTGACGCTCCCGGGCTGAAGGCGCAAGCCCCGGGCGGGGTGCGTGGCTTGGAACGGGGGAGGGAGCGGGCGGTCCGGCGGTGCGACCGGCTGCGCGGTTACCCGCGGCATCCGGTCGAGCGCTGGGCCTCCCGCTCCCACGGCGGTTCGCGCCGCCGTTTCCCCCGTTCCCCGTACCCCCGTGGTTACCCCCGTTGCGTACCCCTTGCGCGATCACCGTAGGACGCGCCTCTCACCACCGACTCAACGCGCCCGCGTGCGGCGTGAATTCGTTGTCCGCGGCGGGCAACCCGCATCCGCCGGACCCCGTTGCCGCCCGGCTCGGCGGCCCGTTCCACCCGCGTCGGTGACCTGCCCCGGAGGCGGACCTCGCATGATCGGCGACCCCTGTGACCGCCCCAGGGTGCCCCGTGATGAAGCGCTTCAGCACGTCTCCTCCCATTGGCGCCACGCCGAAAGCGCGTTGACGGGTCGTCAGCCGCGTGCCTAACATTCCGACCGTCGGTATGTAAAAGGAGACTCGGATGACCTCACGCACGTCCCCCAACGGCAATCCGCACCATCTGCCCGGCCCCGAGAACACCGGCTGCGAGAGCACCGGTCCCGCGAGTACTGCCGCGGACGGCAGTCGAACCGGGCGAGGCGGCGATCCGCCCGGCGCCTCCGCCGCGACCGGCGGCGCGGACACGGGCCCGGACGACGCGGGCGAGAAGGGGCAGCGCACGCCGCCGAGTGATGCGGGAGGCGCGGGCGCCGGGTCGGGCCGCGGCGGACTGGTGCTGCTCCTGGCCTGCGGCGGATCCTTCGTCTCGCTGCTCGACGTCACCATCGCCAACCTCGCCGTCCCCGACCTGCACCGGGACTTCGACGGCGCCTCGGTCGCGGACCTGACGTGGGTGATGTCGCTGTACGCCATCGCGTTCGCGGCACTCCTCGCGCCCGCCGGCCGACTCGCCGACGTCGTCGGCCGCCGTCGCCTCTACCGCGTCGGCATCACCGTCTTCACGGTCGCCTCCGCGGCCTGTGCGTTCGCGCCCAACCTCACGACGCTCCTGATCGCCCGTGCCGTGCAAGGGCTCGGCGCCGCGGCCCTCGTCCCCGCCTCGCTCGGCATCGTGCTCGCGCAGATCCCGCCCGCGCGCCGGGCCGCGGCCATCGGCGCGTGGTCCGCGTCCGCGTCCCTCGCGGCCGCGCTCGGCCCCGGCCTCGGCGGGGTGCTCGTCGACCTGTTCGGCTGGCGCTCGGTGTTCCTGATCACCGTGCCGATCGGGCTCGGCCTCATGTTCCTCACCCGTGTCGCCGGCGACTCCCGCAGCGGCGAGCGCACCCCCGACCTGGTCGGCTCCGCGCTGCTGGCGGGCGGGATCGGCACGCTGGTGCTCGGCGTCACGCAGGGCTCGGCCTGGCACTGGGGCGACTTCCGGACGATCGGCTGCATCGTCGGCGGACTCGTCCTGATCGGCGCATCCGTCGCCCGCGCGGCGCGGCACCCGCGCCCCGGGCTGGAGGTCGGACTGTGGCGCAGCAGGCCGTACGCGTACGCCAACCTCGTCTCGTTCCTCTTCGGCATGCTGCTCTACCCGTGGATGCTGCTCGGCGTCCTGTACCTGACGCAGATCTGGCAGTACTCCGAGCTCCGCGCCGGGTTCGCGATGACGCACGGCGCGGTCGTCTCGGCGATCGCGGGGCTGCTGGTCGGGAAGTACGCCCGGCTGGTCAACCCGCGCATCGCGGTCATCGGCGGCTCGCTGGTGCTGGCGGTGACGGCGCTGTGGATCGGGCTCGCGGTGCCCGAGGAGCCGGCGTTCGCGTCGTTCTGGCTGCCGACCGGAATCCTGCTCGGCATCGGCATGGGCGCGGTGAGCACCGGAGTGTCGAGTGCGGGCGCGTTGTCGGTGCCGCCCGTGAAGTTCGCCGGGGCCACCGGCCTCAACCTGACCGCCCGTCAGATCGGTGGCGCTCTGGGCATCGCCGCCCTCGCCACCATCCTCGAGCGCGAGGCGGGCAACGGTACCGACGGCTTCGCCCAGCTGTTCTTCATGTTCACCGGCTTGGCGGTGCTGACCGCCGTCGCGGGACTCGGTCTCGCCGCCCGCCCGCCGGTCGCCCCCGAGCCCCCACAGGGCACCGTCGTACCCGTACGCGAGGAGATCTCCGCATGACCACCCTTCAGGGCAGCGCTTTTGGCGCCGACGAGATGATTGCCGACGAGCGGCCCGCCTACGGGGGATCGGTTGATGACCCCGAGAGCGCGTACCGTCTGACGGCCGACGAGGAGGCGACGCTCCTCCGAGGCGCCCCGTGGCGCCGCATGGTCGTCATCGGCGACAGCATCGCCGAAGGCGTCGGCGAACCCACCGAGGGATTCCCCGACCAAGGGTGGGCCGACTCCGTCGCCGACGCGCTCGACCGCGCCAACCCGGGCCTCGCCTACCTCAACCTCGGACAGCGCGATCTGCGCGCCGACGCGATACGGGCCGCCCAGCTCGAACCCGGTCTCGCGTTCGACCCGGACCTGGCCGTCGTGGTCGCGGGCGGCAACGACCTGCTGCGCGGCCGCTTCGACATCGAGCCCGTCGCCGCGCACATCGAGGCGATGGTGGCGGCCTTCGCGGCGACCGGCGCGGACGTGGTGACGCTCGGGTTGTACGACTGCACGGGCAGTCCGTACATCCCCGACGAGTTCCGCGGCCCGATGGCCGAGCGCATCCGCGAACTCAACAACCGGACCTGGGAGATCGCCCGCGCGCACGGAGCGGTCCACATCGACTGCACCAACCACCCCGGCTCCAAGGACCCGGCCATCTACGGGAGCGACGGACTGCACGGCAACCGCCGCGGCCACTCGTTCACGGCCGCTGTGGCGCTGCGGGCGATCGGCGCCAGGCTCGGCAACCGGACGTGAGCGGACCACAGGTTGTGTGCGGACTACCGGTTGCGCGCGGGCTGCAGGCTGTGCGCGTACAACCGAATTGACGGTGCTGCCGCGGCAGCCCTGGGGCGGAAGGCGGGTGTGGGGTTGAATAGTCGGATGGCCACGACGACGCGCCCCCGCACCCGCCGGACGCAGCAGGAACGCTCCGGCACCACCACCGCCGAACTGCTCGCGGCGGCCCGCGCGCTGTTCGCGGAGGACGGGTACGCGGCGACCTCCCTCGACGCCGTGTGCGAGCGCGCCGGGGTCAGCAAGGGCGCGCTGTACCACCACTTCCGCAACAAGGAAGCCCTCTTCCACGCCGTCTACGCCGCGGAGGAGGCCAAGATCGCCGAGGCCGTGGCCCTGGCGTACCTGAAGGTCCACAAGCGGGACCGCTGGGACGCGGTGTTCGAGGGCTGCAAGGCGTACCTGATGATGTGCATCGACCCGGGCGTGCAGCGCATCACGCTCCGGGACGCCCCGGGCGCGCTCGGCTTCGAGGCGGTCGACGAGATCACCGAGCTGTGCGTCGACCAGATGCGGATCGGCGTCTCGCGGGCCATCGACGCCGGACGCATCGCCCCCCGGCCGGTGGAACCGCTCGCGCGCATGCTGTTCGGCGGCCTGGGCGAGGGAGCCCGGACGATCGGCCGTTCCGACGACCCCGAGCGGGCGCAGCGCGAGGCCCTGGCCGAGCTGCGCAGGCTCTTCGACGCGATCGCGGAGGACCGGCCCGCCGAACCGACCGCGACATAGGCGCCGGGCGGGCCGCGCGCACCGGCCCCGTCGGTTGCACCGCGGGACGGCGGCCAGGTAGACACAGGGGGTCAAGTGTCGACCGTCGCGTCCGCCCTGGCGGAGCGCGCACCGTTCAAGAGGGACACCAACGCATGGCGATGTTCCGCCGCAACCGGCCTGCCGCCGGTCAGCAGCCCGGCCCGTACGGTCAGCCCGCCGCCGGGCAGCCGATGCAGGGCAGCCCGGGTGCTCCCGGTGGAGCTCCCGGCGGTGTTCCGGGCGGGGGCCCGGGCGGGGCACCCGATTTCCGGCAGATGCTGACGGGCGCCCCCGTCGAGCGCATCCGCCAGGACCTGCGGCTGAGCGTCACCCGGGTCGGCCCGCACCTCGCGGCACCCGCCATCGCCTGGCCCCTGACCGACGAACTCGCGGCCATCGCGTGCGTCAAACTGCCCGACGGCGCCATCGCCACCGCCGAGGTGCCGATGGCCCAGGTGTGGGGGATGGAAGCCGAGGACGTGTGGCTCCAGTCGGCGACCAATCTGCGGGCCGAGTACTTCTCGCGCAGCGAGTTCGACACCGCGGCCGGCGTCCCGATGACCATGTTCACGGGGCAGGCGTGGCCCGGGTCCGCGCAGCTGACCCGACTGGGTGAAGCACTCGGCGAGGACCTGCCCGCCGGCGCGCTGGTGACGCTGCCCGACGACAACACCGTGCTCGCGATCCCGATCCACAACCCCCGGGTGATCGACATGGTCGGACACATGTTCGGCACCGGCCACGAGCTGACGCGCGGGCAGCACCCGATGAGCGTTCGGCCGCTGTGGTGGCACGAGGGCGTGGTCGAACCCCTCGACGTCCAGTGGCACGGCCAGGTCGGGCAGGTGTCCGGTTCGCCGCGCTTCAACCAGGCGATGGCAGCGGTACCGCAGCGCTGACCGGACGCGGCGTCAGCCGCCGCTCGGCGGCGTCTTGTGTGCCAGGCGCTCGGCGCGCCGGGTCAGATAGGTGCGTTCCGGCGCGCTCGCGGTGAGCTTCGCCGCCTCCTCGTACGCGGTCCGCGCCGCATCGCCGTCGCCCACCTCCTCCAACAGGTGCGCCCGGACGGCGGCGACACGGTGGTGCCCGCGCAGCGCGGTGTCCGCCAACGCGTCGAGGACGTCCAGCCCGACCTGCGGGCTGTGGACGCGCGCGACGGCCACCACCCGGTTGAGGGCGACCATCGGGCCGGGAGCGACCTGTTCGAGCAGGTCGTACAGACCGAGAATCTGCCGCCAGTCGGTCTCGCCGTCGGACGGCGCCTCGTCGTGCACCGCCGCGATGGCCGCCTGCAACTGGTACGGCCCGACGTCGCCCCCGGCCAGCGCCTCCCCGACCAGGTCGACGCCTTCGGCCACGAACTCCGCGTTCCAGAGGGACCGGTCCTGCTCGGCGAGCGGCACGAGCTCGCCGTCCGCGCCGGTGCGTGCGGCGCGCCGTGCGTCGGTGAGCAGCATCAGCGCGAGCAGGCCCGCGGTCTCGGCGTCGTCGGGCAGCAGGCGGCGGACCTCGCGGGTGAGCCGGATCGCCTCGGCGGTGAGGTCGGTGCGTACCAGGTCGGGGCCGGACGAGGCCGTGTAGCCCTCGTTGAAGACGAGGTAGAGGACGTGCTGCACGACGCGCGTACGCTCGCCGCGCTCCGCCTCCGGCGGCATCGCGAACTGCGCACCGGCCTTCTTCACGGTCTGCTTCGCCCGGCTGATCCGCTGCGCCATCGTGGCCTCGGGCACCAGGAACGCGCGGGCGATCTCCGCGGTGGTCAGGCCGCCGACCGCGCGCAGCGTCAGCGCCGCCTGGGAGGGAGCCGAGAGCGAGGGGTGGCAGCACAGGAACAGCAGCGTCAAGGTGTCGTCGTGCCCGGCGGGTTGCTCCGCGTCCGCGGGCGCGGCGTGCCACGCGCCGCTGGGGGTCATGGCGAACGCCGTCTCCTCGCGCCGCGCCCGGGACTCCTCGCTGCGCAGCCGGTCGGTCAGCCGCCGCGACGCGACGGTGATCAGCCAGGCACGGGGGTTGTCGGGTACGCCGTCGGCGGGCCACTGCCGGGCCGCCGCGAGCAGCGCTTCCTGGACGGCGTCCTCGGCGAGGTCGAAGTGCCCGTAGCGGCGTACGAGGGCACCGAGCACCTGCGGTGCCAGCTCCCGGAGCAGTTCTTCGCCGGGGAAGCCGGCGGCCGTGTTGTCGTCCACCCGATCATCCTGCACGACGCCTCCGGCGGGGGCGGAGGTGAAAAGGCGCCGACCGGTTCGGGTGGGCGTACGAGCGCCGTCCGGCACGCGTGCCCCACAACACGTGTGCCGGACGGGCGGTTTCGGGTGGCCCCGGGCAAGGGCACGGGTCTCGCGGGGGCTATGACGTGGCCAGGGCCTCCGTGGGGGTCAGGCGGGCGGCTCGGGACGCCGGGTAGAGGCCGGCCACCGCGCCGACCGCCGCCGATGCGGCGACCGCGCCGGCCAGGGCGGGGAGCGGGATCTCGAACGGCCAGCCCTTCACCGCGGCGTAGGCGTACGTCGCCGCGCCGCCGAGCAGGGCCCCCGCCACGCCGCCCAGTCCGGCCAGCGTCACCGCCTCGGTCAGGAACTGCGTACGGATCTGTCCCCGGTGCGCGCCGAGCGCCCGGCGCAGACCGATCTCCTGGCGGCGTTCGAGTACGGCGATGACCATGGTGTTGGCCACCCCCACACCGCCCACCAGCAGCGCCACCGCGCCGAGGCCCAGCAGCAGCGCGTTGAAGGTGTCCTTCGCGGCGAGCTGCGCGGCCAGCGCGTCCGACGGGCGGGAGACCTTGACCTCGTTGGGGTTCTTCGGGTTCACGGTCGGCGCCAGCACGTCGCGGACCGACTCGACGGCCGACTCCGCGCTGCGCGTGTAGACGGTCGTGGGACTGCCGTCGAAGCCGAGGTACTCGCCCGCGGCGTGCCAGCCGACCAGCGCCGACGTGTCCAGTTCCGAGGCGAGCGGTACGGGTTCGAGCAGCCCGATGACGGTGAACCACTGGCCGCCCAGCCACACTTGGCCGCCGGGCGCGTCGATGCCCAGGCGCTCCGCGGCCTTCGCGCCGAGGACCACGGTCGGGTAGCGCTCGGTCGCCGGGTCCAGGAAGCGCCCCGCGCGCAGCTTCGCGCCGACGGTGTCCAGCAGGTCCAGACGCGCCGCCAGGACCTCGATGCCGCCGGTGATGCCTTCGCCGATGCGGTCGTTGCGGCGTACGGTCCCGTTGGTCTTGCCGGTCGCGGTCGCCGACTCCACCGGGCCGATGCGCTCCACCATGGCGTCCGCGTCGGACGGCAGCGGACTCGCGTTGCCCGTGAAGCTCGTGCCGGGCCCGACCGTCAGCAGGTTGGTGCCGAGCTTGGCGATCTGCTCGTTCAGGCGCGCCTCGCTCGACGTGCCGATGCCGACGACCGCGACCATCGCGGCGACGCCGATGGCGATGCCGAGCGCGGACAGCACCGCACGCAGTTTGCGTCCGCGCAGCCCGGACAGGCCGACCGCGATGACGTCGCGCGGCCGCAGGCGGGCCGGCGTGGGCAGTTTCTCCCGTTCCGCGGACGCGGCGGGCGGCGACGGGGGAGTGGGACGGGGTTTGGTACGCAGGCTCATGCGGCCGTCCCCGCCATGCTGTCGTGGCGGATCCGCCCGTCCAGGATGCTCACCCGGCGCGGCAGCGACCCCGCCAACTGCGGGTCGTGGGTGATCACCGCGATGGTGGTGCCCTGCGCGTTCAGGTCGCGCAGCAGCTGCACCACGGCCGCGCCGGAGGCCGAGTCGAGGGCGCCCGTCGGCTCGTCCGCGAGCACGATGCGCGGGCGCGACACGACCGCGCGGGCGATGGCCGTACGCTGCCGCTCGCCGCCCGAGAGTTCGTGCGGCCGGTGGTCGAGGCGCTTTCCGAGGCCGACGCGTTCGAGGGCGTCCGCCGCGCGCTCGCGCCGCCGGGAGTGGCCGATGCCGTGGTAGAGCAGGCCGGTCGCGACATTGTCCAGCGCGGTCAGGTGCGGCGACAGGAAGAACTGCTGGAACACGAAGCCGATCCAGCGGGCCCGCACCGCCGAGAGGCGGCGGTCCGACAGCGCGGCGACATCGTGGCCCAGCACCTCGACGTGTCCCGACGACGGCCGGTCGAGCGTGCCCATCAGATTGAGCAGCGTCGACTTGCCGGAGCCGGACGGCCCGACGATCGCGACGAGTTCGCCCTCGCGGATGGTGAGCGAGGCCCGGTCGAGCGCGGTCAGGCCGCCGGGGTACGTCTTCGACGCGTCGTGCAGCGCGATGACGTCGGCCCCGGGTGCACCGGGGGAGGCGCTGCCGTACGTCATGACGGCACCCGCACGTTCTGCCCCGCCGCCAGGCCCTCGCCGGTGATCTCCACCCGGCCGTTCGCGAACAGCCCCGGTTGGACGCCGACCAGCTTGCGCGTGCCGGTGGCCGAGTCGACGACCTCGACCGCGTATCCGCCCTCGGCCAGCGCGACCAGCGCGTTGACCGGGACCGACAGCACGCCCTTGCGGCTCTGGCTGGTGAACCCGACGCTCACCGGCGCGCCGTCGAGGGAGCCGGCCTCCTCGGGCTTGTCGAGGGTCACCGTCACCGGGACGGTCGCCTTGCCGCCGCCCTGGCCCGGCATGCCGCCGCCCTGCTCCTCCTTGGACGCGACCGTGCCGATCTCGGAGATCGTCCCCGTGGTGGTCCTGCCGTCCGGCAGCTTCACGGTCACCTTGTCGCCCTTGCGGGCGAGGTTCTGCTGGTCCACCGGCAGCTTCACGTCCACCAGGCGCCCGGTCCCGGAGACCGCGGCGACCTCGCCCTGTGCGGGCCCGCCGATCGAGGCCTTGACCGCGGTGACGCGTACCGCGCCCGGCTGCACGGCGACCGCCGACGGGTCGACCCGGCCGGTCTGCGGCAGCCCGAGCGACTTCTGCCAGCGCTTGACTGCGGCGGCCGTGCCGTCGGTGAACTTCTCGTCGATGTTGAGGTCGGATCCGAAGCCGAGTGCGGCGAGGTTCTTCTCCAGCAGGAGTACGTCGGGGCCGTTCGAGACGCCCTTGGCCAGCGCGCGCCACAGCGGCGACGGGCCGTAGAAGAGCGGTATGCGGCGGCCGTTGACCTCGTACATCGTGTCGCCCTGCTTGACGACGTCGCCCACCCTGGGCAGGGCGCTGAAGATCTGCTGGCCGGCGTACTGCTCGTCCTCCTTCTTCTGCTCCTTGTCGACCTGCTTGGTCGGCGGTGGCGACGAGGGGAGCCGACTGGGCGGATTGCTCTGCGGGTTGCCCTGCGGATTCCCCTGGGGAGGGTTCTGCGGCGCGTTCTGGGGCCCGGACGACGGGCCGCCGCCCCCGGTCTGCGGCGTGTTGCCGCCCGAGCCGCCCTGGTCGCCGCCCTGGTCGCCGCTCTGGTCGCGCGACTGCGCGAACACCGAGCCGGTGCCGCCGTAGCCGAGCGTGCCGTCGACCTCGGCGCTCACCGTCAGATCGCCCTTGACGATCGGCGTGGTGGCACCCGGGCCCTGCGTCTGGCTCGCGGCCTTGTCGGTGTCGTCGCCGGGGGAGAAGACCACCGCGCCGCCCACCCCGAGGGCCACGACCGCGGCCACACCCGCGACCGCGAAGGTACGCGTACGTGTGCGCGCGCGGTTCCGCGGCCGACGGCCGCTTGCTTCCGCGAACTCCTGCGTGGCACCCGGTTTTTCGGGGCCGCCGACGAGTCCGTCGTCATCGTGGAGGTGGTTCATGCCGGGCCCCGTCACCTGGTCACCGTCATCGCGCCCATGCCGCCGGCCTGGCCGCACGCCTTCATCGCCTCGTCGGCCTTGGCCTGGTCGGAGCCGAGGTCGAGGCCCATGGCGCCGTCCGGGCCCGGGTCCTGCACGTTGAGGCCGTGCTCGCGCAGGCACTGGGCCATCTTGAGGTTGGACTCGCGCATCTCGGCCTTCTGCTTCTCGGTGATCTCGCCACCGTTGGGCAGCCACTTGCGGCACGCGTTGGAGGCGGTCTCCAGCTTGGCCGCCTCGGGGCCCCCGTCGGCCGGCATCGCCTGGGCCATCATGCTGCCGTCGGCGTTCGGGTCCGGCATGTCGATGCCGTTGTCCCGCATGCACTGGGCGTACTTCACCATGTCGCCCTTCTCGCCCGCGGCGGCCTCGGGCGGCGCACTGGCGTTGTTGCCCTTGTCGCCCAGCGACGCGACGTCGCCGTCCTTGTCGGAGCCGCCGTCCTTGGAGCAGGCCGACAGGGTGAGCACGCACGCGAACGCGACGGCTGCCGTACCGGTCACGGCCCGGTGCAGGCGCCCGCGGTGAAGCGTGGGGAGGTTCCGCATCACAAGGTCCCTTCGCGGTGGGGCGGCCCGGTGCCGCCCGGCGTCTCCCAGTTCTAGGAAGGCGGCGGTTCGGTGGGGGTTCGCACGCCGCTAACCGCGTCCTAACCGGCCGCGCCGGACTCTTGAGCAGGTCGCATGGGCCGGTCGGAGGCGTATGTGGGATGCGCTTCCGCGGGCGGCCGCCCGGACGGCGCCGGGCGGCCCCCATGCGGCGGACACGGGCGCCGGACACGGCGGCGGACGGGCGGGCGGGTCGCGGCGCTGTGGCACCCGGACCCGCTGGGATCATGGAGCTCCCGGGCACGTCCGGACAGAAGCCCACAAAGACGGTCGACACGGACTGTCGGCAGAGACCGTCGGCGAAGACCAAGAAGAGCAGTGAGACGGAAGTACTCGGGAGAAGGGGTCGAGGACGGGATGAAGGTTCTCATCGTCGAAGACGAGGAAGAGATGGCCGACCTGCTCGCCGACGGCCTGCGCGGCCAGGGCTTCTCCGTCGACGTGGCGCGGGACGGCGCGCGGGCGCTGGAGTGCGCGGCGGCGTCGGCGTACGACGTCGTGGTCCTCGACCGCGACCTGCCGGTCCTGCACGGCGACGCCGTCTGCCGCACCCTCGTCGCGACGCGGAACGGCGCCCGCATCCTCATGCTCACCGCGTCCGGTTCGGTCGCGGACCGGGTCGGGGGCCTGAACCTGGGCGCCGACGACTACCTCGCCAAGCCCTTCGCGTACACCGAACTCGTCGCGCGCATCCACGCCCTCGCCCGCCGCGGCGGCGGCCCGGCGGAGGACACGGTCCTCGAACGCCACGGCGTCGTCCTCGACCGGCAGCGCCATCTCGCCGAACGCGACGGCCGCCTGCTGCGGCTCAGCCCGAAGGAGATGATGATCCTGGAACTGCTCCTGGCGGCCGACGGCGGCGTCGTGACCCACACGGAACTCCTCGACGAGGCGTGGGAGGAGGCCGTCGACCCGCGCAGTTCCGTGGTCAAGGTCGCCATGCACGGCCTGCGCCGCAAGCTCGGCGAGCCGCCGCTGATCGAGGCCGTGCCGGGGATCGGATACCGGCTGTGACGCGCGACGAGGCGGACGACCGGCGTCCGCTCGACTCCGAGGACGACGCGGCGTCGGACGACCCGCAGGCGTGGGAGGACCACGGCCCCGGCCGCGGCCTGCGGATCCGCACGCGCCTGACCCTCATGTACAGCCTGGTCTTCCTGGCGGGCGGCGCGGCGCTGCTGTCCGTGCAGTACTTCGCGGTCGACCGCATCCTCGGGGACAAGGCTTCGGCGGTGACGACCGCACCGTACGCCGTGTTCCCGGCAGACGCGGTGCTCCAGCCGGTGATGCCCCCCGGGGGGTACGCCGCGCCCGCGTCCCCGGCCGTACCGGGCATGGTGCCCGCCTCGCCGCTGCCCGGGTCGGAGGTCGCCGGCACCACGAGCACCGTGGCGCTGACGCAGGCTGCCGAGAACGGTTTCGTCAGCTTCAAGACGCTGGTGCTCAACGCCCTGGTGGGCCAATCGCTCCTCGCGCTCGCCGCCCTCGTGCTGATCGCCGCCGCGCTGGGCTGGTGGATGGCCGGACGCTCGCTCGCCCGCCTGCACACGGTGACCGCCGCCGCGCGCCGCATCTCCGAGCGCAACCTCGACGACCGCCTTGCGCTGCACGGCCCCGAGGACGAGATCAAGGAACTGGCCGACACGTTCGACGCCATGCTCGGCCGCCTCGACCGCGCCTTCGCCGCCAACCGGCGCTTCGCGGCCAACGCGTCGCACGAACTGCGCACCCCGCTCGCCCTCCAGCGCGCGTCGCTGGAGATCCCGCTCGCGGAGGGGCGCGTCCCCGACGATCTGCGGCCGTCGATCGAGCGTTCGCTGCGCGCGACCGCCCGCAGCGAACGCCTTGTCGGGAGCCTTCTCCTGCTCGCGAAGGGCCAGCAGGGGCCCGAGAGTTACACGGACACCGACCTCGCGGCGCTGGCGGGCGAGGCGGTCGACATGTACCGGGCCGAGGCCGCTGCGGCGGGCGTCGTGATCACCACCGACCTCGACCGCGCCCCGACCTCCGGCGACCCCGTGCTGCTGGAACAGGTGGCGGCGAACCTCGTGCAGAACGCCGTACGCCACAACAAGCGCGACGCCCAGGGCCGGGGCCGCATCCGGGTCACCACCGGACGGACCGGCCAGGAGGCCGAGCTCCGCGTCGTCAACTCCGGCCCCGGAGTCAACCCCGCCGACGTCGACGAACTGTTCGAGCCCTTCCACCGCGGCACCGCGGCCCGCCTCGCGGGCGCGAAGGCCGGATCGGGACTGGGCCTGTCGATCGTGCGCGCGGTCGTCGAGTCACACGGTGGCCACGTCGAGGCCGAGGCACGCGCCGAAGGCGGCCTCGCCGTGACGGTACGCCTGCCCGCGGGCTGACGGAGCGCTTGCCGCCGGTCGGAGGCGGTGGCCGGTGCCGCGCTACTCCGGCTGCCAGTGGACGCGGTAGCGGTGGTGCTCCCGGGTGATGCGCCAGGTGAAGCCGTGCGGCGGCGGGGCCGGGATGACGGCGTCCGGCGGATACGCGGTCACCGTCAGGCGCGACGGGTCCACGGGAGGTGCGTCCGCGACGCGCTGGCGCAGGACGTCGGCGGCGTTGGCGTCGCCGTACCCGATCACGCGCCCGTCGTAGACGACCGCCAGCCCCGGACCGTCCGGCCCGTCGGCGTCGAAGATCCCCCAGGCGACGTGGCCGCCGTGCCGTCCGGTGATCAGCAGCGTGCGCGGGTCGGAGAGGCTGAGCCCCCACCAGGCCCGCTCCGACAGGCGCGGCGCCGCGCCCAGGTCCGCGCCTCCGGTGTCGGTGAGCGTGCGCACCATCTCGATCTGCCGGGTGGACAGCCCTTCGCCGATCACCGCCAGCCCCTGCCCGAGCGGGCGGCTGTGCGGGTCGGCGGCGTGCGGGCCGCGCAGTTGCAGGAACCCGCATTGCGCGACCGACGTACTGTGCAGCAGCGCCCCCTCGCGGCGCATGGCCAGCGAGAGTTCGAGGCCCGGGCGCAGCCACAGGGGAGCGACGAGTACGCCGCCGTCGGCAAGTTGGGTGCGCCACGCGGGCGGTAGGTCGTCGACGCCGACGGTGGATTCGAGGCGGTCGTACGGCGCGGCGTCCGGCACGCCGAGCCAGCCGTCCCCGCGCCGCAGATCCAGCGGCGTGCCCTCGCCCGGTGCGAGGTCCGTGAGGCGGGCGGCGGCGGACGCGAGCAGGCCGTCGTCGACCTCGATGCTGGTGACGCTGCCGCGCGGTCCGGTGAGTTCGGCCAGGAGCGCGGTGTTGTAACCGCTGCCGGTGCCGATCTCGAGGATGCGGTGGCCCGCGCGCACATCGAGCTGTTCGAGCATCAGGGCGACTATCGCCGGCTGGCTGACCGTGCTGATCGGCGACCCGGTGGAATCCATGGCGAGGACGACCACCCGATCGGCGTAGGCGTCACGCAGATCGGTGTCCGGGGGAGTGAAGAGTTCGCGGGGGACCGCGTCCATGGCGCGCTCGACGTCGGGCGAGCGGAGTTGCCCGGTGGAGCGCAGGCCTTCGAGCAGCCTGCGGCGCAGCCGCGCGGCCTGACGGTCGCGCGGCTGTCCGCCTTCGGGGTCGAGCTCCTCACCGGATTCCACACCGGAGTTGTACCCGCTCCGGGGGACGCGAGCCAGCGGGCGGGCACGTACCGGCCACTGTTGTCCGGGCACTGTTGTCGGGGCGCGGGGCGGCGCACTTGGGGGCGCGCAAGGGCGGACGGCTCAGTCGACCGGGTCGTACGCGTCGAAGTCGCGGATATCGTCCAGGTGCAGGTGCTTGCCGCGGCGGCGCAGGACTCCGCGGGCCGACACCTCGTCGTGCGCGCGGTGCGCCTCGATCGCGCGTTCGTAGTCGGGGGCGTCCAGGTGCAGCCGCACCCGCCGTTGCCGCGGGGCGTCGGTGTCGTAGTCGTCGACCACCGTCACCACGGTCGCCTCGCCGGGGCCGTCCTGGGTCTCGCGGTGCAGGGCGATGATGGTGCCGCGCAGCGGGGTGTCCGGGCGGCTGTGCGCCTCCCGCAGATACTTGGCGCCCTCTTCGAGCACGGAGGCGTAGTGCCCGGGAAAGGCCACCGGACCGGCAGGCGCGTCGTAAGGCCGGCGCAGCGCCCACATGAACGCGATCTCGAACGGCAGCCCCGCCTCGCCGCCCAGCCTGGCCAGCGCGGCGCACAGGTCGGCCGACAACCCCTTGCCCGCCTGGTCGGCGAACGCGCTGAGGCCCCCGCCCTCGAAGGCGCTCTCCGCCGCGGCGGCCGCGGCGGTGACTCCGCGGGCCAGCGCCCGCGCCACGTCGCGCTCCGCGCCGAGCGCCGCCTCCTCCTCGACGGGGCGCAGCAGCGACTGCTCCATGTGCGCCGCCACGTCCAACCGGTCGAGCGGCAGGCGGACGGTGATGACGTAGCCGGCCGCCTCCGAGCGGGCCAGCAGCGCCCGGTCGACCACGTGCCGCACCAGGCGCGGTCGCGGTCCCATCTGGACGCGCGGCGTGTCGGGGACAAGGGCCTCGTACGCCGCGCACAGCAGCAGCTCGCGTACCGTCTCGTGGGCCCGGGCGCCCAGGCGCAGCGGGATGGTCCCCATCGGGGCGTCGGGCATCAGGCGAATGCTGAACGAATCCGCGACCGACGGCGACAATGTCGCGATCAGATCGCTCTCGGAGCGGCCTTCCGTGGCCGCGAGCAGGTGGACGGCGTCGCCCATCCGCTCGGCGAAGTCGCGCAGGCCCGGATCCAGCGGCAGGAACAGCGACCGCTTCGGCTGCCCCGGTGCCGACCACATCTGGCCGGGCGGTGCGTCGGAGACCAGCCGCCAGCCCTGCGCCTCGAGGTACCGGCGCACCATCCACGGTTGCAGGGCCGCCAGTTGCTCCAGCAGAGCTTCGACGTCAGGCTCCCGTGCGGCGCGGCGCGATGTCACGACACCACCTCCCGGCGTCCGACCGGTGCGAACAGGCTTTGCAGCGACTCCGGGTCCAGCAGGTTCGCGCGGGGCACCGAGACCGTGACGCGGGCGTCCGGGTCCCGGCCGACCACCGGGCTGAGCCGGGACAGCGAGACCCAGTACGCGGCGTGCGCCAGGGCCATGCGCTCGAACGTCACATCCACCCACCCGGCGCTGGTCGCCGGCACGATCACCAGTACCAGGAAGCGGGGTATGTGAAACCCGCCGCCGGCCAGCTTGTTGAAGTGCTTGACGCGCAACTCGCCGTACCGCCAGTCGCGTTCGGTGCCCCGTGGATTCGACCACGACTTCACCTGGACCTCGATGCGCGGCGAACGCGTCAGGCCGAAGTCGCCCGACCAGCCGAGGATCAGGTCCGTGCCGTCGCGGTCCGGCCACGGCCTGGAACACAACAACCCGGCGGCGGTCGCCAGCGTCTGGACGAACATCTCACCGTACTCGCCTTGCTGCAGCTGCATTTCGGGCCCCCGAGCCTTGCCGCCGCCCAATCAGGCCGTGGGGTCACTCCCCAGTACCATACTGACTCATTTCGGTCCCTGGGAGGGTGCATCGGGGGAGCACGGCCGAACCGTTTTGTTGCGGGGCGGCCGGGTCAGGGGCGGTCGGGTCAGAGGCGGCGCAGCAGTGCGGCCTTGGCCGCCGCGAACTCGGCGTCGTCGAGGACGCCGTCCCGGTGCAGTTCGCCCAGTTCGCGCAGACGTCGCAGGACGACGTCCGGGTCGGCGTCGGCCTGTTCGGGGGACGCCGTGGGCGCGCCCGCCGCCAACTGCGGTGCTGCCGCGTCGGCCGGAACCGGAACAGGAGCCGGAGTCGGAGCCGCGTTCGGGTGCGGGAGCCGGGCGACGACCGCGGCGGCCAGGACGGCGCTGGTGCCGCTCTCCTTCTTGGTGCCCCAGAGCAGCAGGCACATCGGGTCGTACTTGGGCTGCGAGCTGCCCGGCGGCGGGTTCGCGACCCGGAAGCGCAGATGGCCCGAGTCCAGGCCGACGGCCGGGTGCCACTCCACCGCGACGATCTCGGACAGGGGGATACGCTGCGTTCCGGTGGCGCGCTTGCGCTCCTCCGCGATCCAGTTCCACTCCAGGCGGACCGTGTCGCCGTCGAACGTGACGCTGCCGTCCTGTCCGTTGGCGCCGAGCGGCACCTGCGCGGCGGGCAGGAGATAGCGGTCGAGCGGGGAGTCCGGCACGGATTCGACGGTGAGTGCGTCGCGGACCGCGTCGGCGAAGTACTCGGCGGCGCCCGCCCGGTCGTTCTCCACACCGAGCTGGTACGGGTCCGCGTCGTCCGGGATCCGGCCGCCGCACACCTGGAGGAACGGGTCGGCGCCCGCACGCAGCCGCATGCGCAACCGCCCGCTCTTGCGCCCGGGTTCGAACGCGATCCCGGCAACGGCCACCAGCGGTACGGCGATCTCGCCCACCACCTGCCGCAGCCGGTGCACACCCCGGTCCCGACCGGGGACGATGCGCACCGTCTCCCCGTCGAACGTCCACGTACCGTCCTTAGCCCTCAGTTCAGCCACGCGGACGATCCTACGGTGGGCGCCGCGACCGCCCGGGGACCGCGCGTCAGGTGCGGCGCAGCGGGTTGCGGGGCAATCTGGCGCGCCGGTGCGCCTCCACGTCCCCGGTCGGCACGGTCGCGTCGGCGGGGTCGCCGACCTCGACGAGGCACACGCCGGGCGCCGGTCCGTCGGCCTTCGCCCCGGTCGGCCGGTCCGCGGCGGGCAGGGCGATTCCGTCGAGCGCGCGTCCGAACTCGCCGTCCAGCGCTCCCGCGACCTCCTTGCCGGACTCGGGCCAGGACGCGTCCGGGGCCCCGGTCCGCATCAGGAACCGGTCGCCGGGCGACGTCGGCACGGCCAGCGCCGGCACCCGCAGGCTCTCCGGGTTCAGCACGCCGATCGGCGGCTGCGCGAGCGGCTCGGCGACGGCCCGGGCCAGGCCGCGGCTGACGTGCACCGGGGTCGGCCCGCCCCGGTTGACCACCGCCACCAGCCCGTCGGGGCGGTGCTCCAGCAGCACGATGCGCGCCAGCTCCTCGGCCCCGCTGCGCCCGTCGCGCAGGCTGAGGTCCATGTGGTAGACGACCCGGGCCAGATCCGGCTCGTGGTCGGCGCCCGCCCGGAACGCGTCGAGCAGCCGTGCCGCGACGGCGAGCCCCCGGGCGCCGCTCGCGGCCACGTCGCCGAAGAGCACGCGCGTACCGAAGGCCGTCGCGGCGACCCCGTACACGAGGCGCGGCGCCGTGGGGCTCTTCCGCGGAGGCATGCGCGCGGCCAGCCGCAGGCTGCCCGTCTCGGCGGTCGTGGTCCCGAGGGGTCCGCTGCCGGGCGCGACAGATCCGATCAGCTGGTCGGGGGCGTCGAGGAGGGCGAGCATGGGCGGCACCTTTCGTCGGACGGCTCAATTGCCGGGGCCGGGGTGCGGCGGTCGCACACCCGGCACAACGCGACAGGGCGGTCTTCGTGGGGTCCGCCCTGTTCAGTACGTCCTCCCCAAAAGTTCTAAAAGCCGCATAAGTGAACAATCCGCACACACGGCAACACTGTGCGAACGCACCGGCGGTACGGACGCGCAGGGGTGGGGCTGCGGTCGGACGGGGCCGCGTCAGGGGCGTCGGCGGACCACCAGGGCGGCGACGTCGTCGTCGCCGGGGCTTGCGCCGAACTCGGCGAGGTCGGTGCGGAGCCGTTCGAGGAGTCGGGCCGGGGGCTCGGTGGTCCAGCGGCGCACGCGGTCGGCGAGGGGGTAGAAGGCGCCGTCCGCGTCGCGTGTCTCGCTGACGCCGTCGGTGTAGAGCAGGAGCCGGTCGCCAGGGGCGAAGGGCACCGTCTCGACGGCGTACGCGTCCGGCGCGTCGGCGGTGTCGGCCAGGCCGGACAGGTTGACCGGGAGCAGGGGCGAGACCGGTTCGACCTCGGAGACGGCCAGGCCGCGCAGGAGAAGGGGGGCGGGGTGGCCGAGGTTCAGCACGTGGGCCACCGGGCGGCCGTCGGGGATCTCCATGAGGAGTGTGGTGGCGAAGCGCTCGGCGGCGTCGGAGACAGGGGGCTGTTCCGTGTACCGCGTCATGCTCAGCTCCATGCGCGCGACCAGGGCCGGGAGGTCGGGGGCGTCGTACGCGGCCTCCCGGAAGGAGCCGAGCAGCACCGAGGCGACTTCGACCGCGGCGAGTCCCTTGCCCTGGACGTCGCCGAGCACCAGGCGTACGCCGTGCTCGGTGCGCAGAGCCTCGTAGAAGTCGCCGCCGATGCGGGCCTGCGCCGCCGACGCGACGTACAGGACGTCGAGGTCGACGTCGTCGAGATGGCGCGGCAGCGGGCGCAGGACCATGCTCTGTGCGGTCTCGGCCACCGCGCGCACGTCGGAGAGGTCGCGCTCCTGCCGCTGGCGCACGTGGCTCGCGTACGCGGCGGCGAGCGTCACGACGGCGATCACCACCATCGAGTTCACCGCCGGCGCGTGGTACTCGGAGCCGCGGTCGTAGCCCAGCACGATCTGGAGCAGGCACGCGAACGCCCCGATGGTGACCGTGCCGCGCACGCCCCACGTGGCGGCGGCGAGGGCGGGTGCGGCGGCGAGGTAGCGGTCGAACCGCTGGACTCCGGGCGTCACGACGTCCACGACGACCGCCATGCTGAGGATCGCGATCGGCGCCCAACGGGCGATCTGCACCAGCTGGTTCCCGCTCGCGCCGCCCTCGTCGCGCCGGGGGGTTCCCATCCGGAAATACTACATTTTGAGGCCTTTGTACCCAGGGCGACACGGCCGAGGCCGCGGCAGTTCCCCGGACCGGGGTGCCGGTGCGGCCGTACGCCCGACCGGCGCTTCGCCGTGCGGGGCGACCGCACTTTCCTACGATGGGAGACGGTGCCGCGGCGGACGAGCGGCGCCGGGCACGAAAGGAGCAGAACCGGTGCTCTTCAAACGGGCCGTCCTGGACGGCATCGCGACCGGCGACATCGACCTGGCGTTCCGCACCTGGGACGCCGAGCGCGTGCACGCCGGAACGACACTGCGCACCAAGGTCGGCGTCCTCGCGATCGACGCCGTCGAGCGGATCGACCCCGCCGGCCTCACTCCCGACGACGCCCGCCGCGCGGGGTTCCCGTCGCTCGACGCCCTGCGCCGCGAGGCGGACGCCCGCGAGGGCACGCTCTACCGCATCACCCTGCGGCTCGTCGGGGAGGACCCGCGCATCGCGTTGCGCGAGGACGTGCCCAAGGGCCGCGACCTCGAAGCCCTGCGCGACCGCGTGGCCCGGATGGGGGAATGGGCGGTGCCCACGCTGGCGATGATCGCCGCGGAGCCGGGCGTACGGGCCGCCGACCTCGCGGAGCAGGTCGGCCGGGAGAAGCGCAGCTTCAAGGCGTCGGTCCGCAGGCTCAAGGAACTCGGGCTGACCGAGAGCCTCGCGACGGGCTACCGGCTCTCGCCGCGGGGCAAGGCCGTCCTGAAGGCGACGACGCGCGCGCGGTGAGCGGCGTGTGCAGGCGACGAGGCGCGGTGCGCGGCATGTGGAGGCGGCGACGCGCGCGGGTGAGCGGCACGGCGGTGCTGCCTTCCGCGCCCCTCTTCGGATAACGTGCGGGCACCTCGCCGGGCGACGTGTCCGGCCACGGCCCCGGGAGGACCACCTTGGTCGCGCCTCGACTCGGTGCGCGGGGAGCCCGCGCGGCGTCGGCGATGCTGCGCGGTGCGCTGTCGCTGCCCGCACCGCTGCTGCGGCCGCTCGCCGGACCGCCCGTGCACACCGGCGACGGCCGCGAACTCCCGGTCTCCAGCCGCGTGGTCATGCGCCTGATACAGCGCAGCATGCCCACCGGCCTGCACCAACTCGCCCGCCTGCGCACCGACAGCGAGCGCGGCGGCCCCATCCTGGCCGGGAACGAGGGCCGCGACCTCCGGATCACCGACCTGACCGTGCCCGGCGCCGACGGGCCGCTCCGCGCCCGCCTCTACGAGCCGCCCGGCAGCCGGGGCCCCGGCCCGCTGCTCGTCTTCTTCCACGGCGGCGGCTGGATCCTCGGCGGCGTGGAGAGCCACGAGCCCGTCTGCCGGTTCCTGGCCGCCCGCTCGGGCGTCCGCGTGCTCTCCGCCGAGTACCGCCTCGCCCCGGAGCACGGCTTCCCCGCCCAGTCCGACGACGCCCTCGCGGTGTTCAGGCACGTGACCGGCGACCCCGCGCGGTTCGGCGCGGCACCGGGACGCATCGCGGTCGGCGGCGACAGCGCCGGCGGCAACCTCGCGGCGGCGGTCGCGCACGACGCGCTGCGCGGCGGAGGTACGCCGCCCGCCTGGACCCTCCTCATCTACCCGGCCACCGACCTGCTCGGCGAGTACGCGTCCCGTGCCGCGTACGGCAAGGGCTTCGTCATCGACACCGAGACGTGGACCGGACCCGACGGCCTCATAGCGTCCCTCGTGCCGTACGGCGAGGATCCGCGCCTGTCCGTCATCCGCGACCCCGACGTGGCCGGGCTGCCGCCGACGTACATCGTCACCGGCGGCCTCGACCCGCTGCGCGACGAGGGTGAGGCGTACGCCGAACGCCTGCGTGTCGCGGGCGTCGACGTGACGCTGCGCCGCTTCGACCTGCTGTTCCACGGCTTCGCGAGCTTCGCCTGCGTGGAACGCCACTGCCGCGCGGCACTCGCCGAGGTCGCCCACGAGGTGCGCCGCGCGATGGCCGGCACCGGCACGGCCGGGCGGACCGCGGCCGGGTCCGCGGACGACACGGAGGTCGCCGTCTAAAGCTGTGACCGGAAGGCGCGCGGTCAGAGCAGGGAGCCGCGCGTCCGGTCGATGACCAGCGGCCGGGTGGAGCGTGCGCTGATCCGGTCCAGCACGGTCGCGGTGTTCCCGCCCTTGGCCGCCGCGTACTCGTCCTCGGTGAGCGCCGCGACCTCGAGGAACGTCACCGCGCCGTGCGGCGTGTCGATGACGCCCAGGTCCGGGTCCACGGCGAAGGCGAGCGCGGCGAGCTCCGTCTCGGTGCCGGCGCCGAAGGTGCCGGGGGCGACGTGGATGGTGTGGCCGGGGGCGAAGGGCCGGTTGGCGACCACGTACCGGGCCAGCACCTGGAGCAGCACCGCCGCCCACATCGGGACCTCGTCGTCGCCGCGGTCGGCGACGCGCGTGCTGAACTCGAAGCCGTACCCGGAGATTTCGGGCTCGTCGCTGTCCTTGCCGTACAGCTCGGACATGCCGAACCCGACAAGGTGCCAGTGCGGGACCGGTGCGGTGCGGCGGTATATCGAGATGCCGTCGAGCGGGTCGGGGCCGCCGACCGCGTACGGCACCTGGGTGCCCAGGTGGCCGTACGGCTCCACGTCCCCGTACACGCGTTCCACGGCCGCCTCGATCGCCGTCCAGCCGGGTGCCTCATCCATGAACAGAGCCCTTACCAGTGTGTTTTTGCGCGTGCCGGACACGCCCTCCCCGCGTCCCCCACGGGCGTCCGGCCACCCTAGGTGCGCCACTCGCCTGCCGCACGGAAGGGCGTCAACCGCAAGGGACTTCCCTCGCGGTTCCCGGCGCGCGAACGGGAGCGGGAGGAGATCACTAGCCTGGCCGACGGAAGAGACCGACGGCGGAGCAGACACGCAAGGCAGGGGTTGGGTCATGCCGGAACAGCGGACCGGAACAGCGGAGCGGCACGCCGCGGTGCGCGAGCGGGTCCTCCGCGACTGGGGGCTCGAACTGCCGGAATTCCTGTTCCGGTACGACGCCTTCCTCGACTCGCTCGACCCGGACCTGGCAAGGGTGCTCGGCGACCTGGAGCTCAGCGCCTTCGGGATCTCGGACCTGTTCGGGAACCCGGACGCGCAGCCCTCCGAAGCCGGAGTCGACGTACGCGCGCACGGCCGCTTCTACCGCGACCCGCCCGAGTTCCTGACGTTCATGCACGGCGGCTCGGACGGCCTGCACTTCGGACTCTGGTTCGCCGACGGCCGGACCTGCTCGGGCGTGGCGTCGTACTACAACAACGACGCCGGGGAACTCGACATGACGTCGTCGACGCCCCTGGAGGCGGTACGCGCCCGCATCGAACACTCGTGGCGGGACCAGCACGACTACTACGAGGGGGAGGAACTGGCCGAGCACACCGGCCGGCTGGCACGGCTGCGCGACGCGGTGACCGCCGTCGAGACCGGCGACCGGCCCCAAATCGGCGCCGCCTACCTGAAGAGGCACGTGTTCGTGTGGCCGCCGATCCTCCACTACAGCGCCACGACCCTCGACCGCGGCGGTGCGCTGGCCGACGGCGAGACGGTGCTCGGCCGACCGCCGCAGAACCGCACCGACCTGGCCGCCTTCGCGCCGGCCGTCCACGCGACGCTGAACGACGCCGAAGCGCTGGCGGCAGCGGTCGACGAGGCCCGGCGCCGCTGCGCGGACGGCGATCCGGCGGAGGCGCTCGCGCTCGGCCGGGACCTGCACTGGACCTCCGGCTTCGACGAGGTGCGGGAGGGCTACGCCCACGAACTCCTCGCCGCGGCCTACGAGGCCCTGGACCGCCCCGCCCTCGCCGGGATCGCGGACGCCCACCACCGCCACCGCCGCATCAAGAGCGTGCAGGTGCTGTAGCCGAGCGCTCCAGTCGAATGTAGGCGGCCGGTTCCGGCCGCCTACAGGCCCCCGTCCTCGGAACCGGAGTGCGTGCGGGACGGATCGACGATGTGCACGACTGGCGCGGGCTCCTGGCCCCGTCGTGCCGCGATCGCGAGCACCTTGCCGTCCTCCGACCACGCCAGACCGCGGTCCACGAGTCGCTGCCCGACCGGCAGGCGGTACGTCCGCGGGTCGCGCGCGGCGTCCGGTGCGTGGACGTACACCGACGCGCCGTCCGGTCCGGCGGTGCGCACCCCGGCCGCCAGCCAGGCCCCGTCGGGCGACGCCGCCACGGAGTTGGGGGCCTGCCCGGTCCGCCACGCGCCCGCGCTGCCCATGTCCTTGTCGGCGCGGTACGCACCGACGTGGTCCTGCGATCCGGCGGCGGTGTAGAACAGCGCGCCGTCGGCGCCGACGGTCAGATCCGTGAGGTTGCTCCCGCCGCGGTCCTGGCGGCCCTCCTCGACGAGCTTGCCGCCGTCGACGCGGAAGACGCGGACGTTGACCGGGCTGATGTGCGGCTGGCCCGCGACCACGCGCACCGCGGCCCCTTCGCCGCCTTCGGCGAGCAACGGAGCGCGCTCGAAACGGCGTTGGTCCTTCTCGGGGTTGCCCGGCTCGGGCGCCTGGTGGCCGTACGTCGGCACGGCCGGCTCGACCGCGGTGTCCAGCCTGCCGATCTCGCCGCTCCACGCGTCGCAGCCGTACCCGAACCACACGTCGGAGCCGGTCCGTGCGAGGTGCGTCGGGCAGCTGTGCGGGTTCAGGCCGTACCGTGCGCGCTCGGTGAGCGTCGCGGTGTCGATCGCGGAGATGGCGTCACCGGCGGCGAGGGCCACGTACAGCGTCTTGCCGTCCGCGCTCAGGACGAGTCCGGAGGCGCCGAACTGGTTCTCCAGCACCTTCTTCCCGCGGCCGTCGAAGCCGACGGAAATCACCTGGTTGGCGGACGCCCCGGAGGAGTAGTAGACCCGCTTGTGCGCGGCGTCGACGACGAGGTCGGCGACCTCGGCGGCGATTCCCGAAGGCGACGCGCCCACCGCCGGAACTCCCAGCAAAGTAAGGCCGACCACCGCACCGACAAGCCCGAATCGCACAGCCATCGAACGCTCCCAGCAGGAGACAAGCGGCATTGACCGCATCGGCGGAACATGAAGTCGCGCGTGTAGCCTCCGGCCGCCGCGTTCATGTCCCCGGACAAGCCCGGCGTCGGTCCGATCGGACAACCGAGTTCCTTGTGGATCAGCTTGCGAATCAGATTGCGAATCAGCTTGCGAATCGGCTGTGCAGCGCCGCCAGGCGCTCCCGGCTGACAACACGGTCATTCTCCATCAGTTGCGAAAGGGGGACTGTGTTCGAATCGCCCAGCGGGGGTGCCGAAAGTGCCCGCTGTTGCGATTCGGCCTCCTGGGCGAAGAATTCCGCGCCCGGCAAGTTCTGGTCCAACTGCGCCATGGCTGTCAACGACGCGTGTGCGCATTTGAGGGCATCCTCGGTGTCGGCGCCGGACCGGTAGAGGGCGGCGTAGCGCAGGACGAGAACGGAGTAGAAGGCGTAGATGTCGGCCACGCCGGTGAACTCCTCGTCCGGCGCGAGTTCGGGGAAACCGTCCAGAGTCGCCACGCCGGACCGGAAACGGTCGACCGGGATGTCGGATCTCCAGAGGTCAGCCATGGTGCCGACGACGAAATCGACGTCGCCGCCACGCGCCGGGTCGCCGCCGCACAGCCCCGTGAAAATCTGTACCATCCGCTCCGCACAGCTCGCCACAAAGGTGGCGACCTGGGCCTGCGGCCGCGCTCGGAGCGTGGTTGCAACCGCCTCGTCGACTACCATTCAAAACTCCTCTGACGAGTCGTCTTTTTTCCACCTGCGGGATAGACATCGCCCATGATCCTCCCGCCGGTGCCTCGAATCAGGGGCGCGCAGACTTCCAGGCAGATATTGCGGGACGTGCCGCCCGCAGTGGGCGTCCACCCCATCTTGTTGATGAAGAGCAGGGCGTTCCGCTCGGCGTGCGCTCCCGGAATGTTGTCGGCCCGGATCTCGCCGCTGCCGACGGCGGACGCCTGTGCGGCGGTCAGACCGTCACCGGATCCCGCAACGACATTGACAGGTCCGAGAGGAGTGTTCGCCCCGACCACGGCCACGGTGCTCACGTTCCGGCGAATGTAGTCGTCCGGTTCGGCGGCATGGATTTCGCTCGCCCGCGCAGAGTACTTGCAGTTGTGGACGAGGACCGGGGCGGAGCCCACCAGCACGTAGTACGTGTGGAAGTCGGCGACCGTGAGGTTGTGGACCTTGAGCCTGCGGTGCTCCGCGTCGACGGCGGTGATCTGGACGTACGTCCCGGCCGAGGTCCGCAGCCAGTCGCCCGGGGCGAGTTCGTCCGCGCGGGTCCAGGCCTTGTCCGCCTCCAGCCAGAACGGGTGGTTGTCGGTGACGGACACCGTCGCGGTCAGCGAGCCCTTGTCGGCGTCGAGGTCGACGCTCACCCGGACCACGTTCTTGTCGCCCTCGCTGGCGAACGCGGCGGTCGCGGCCCGGCCGCCGGTGACGTCCTTCTCCGGGTCGGTGGCCAACACCCGGTCGCCGGGACGGACTTCCTCGATCGCCTTGGTGGAGCCGTCGGCCATCAGCACCGGAGTACCGGGCGCGAAGCTGCACTTCGACCCGGAGAAGCTCATCGAGTTGGTGGGGCGCGGCGCCGAAACCGGAGCCTTGCCGCCGCCCGCTCCGCCGCCGCCCCGCCGCTTGCCGCCGCCCGGCAGGAACACCGGGAGGTCGGCCGCCGGGATCTCGAGGTTCTCCGCGACCTGGGTCTGGATCTCCTCCGCCACCAGGTCCTTGACCTCGTCCTTGACCGCGTCCTTGACCTCCTGCTTGAACTCGCGCTTGACCTCCTTGAGCGCGAGCTTCCCCCACTTCGCCGCCTTCACCGCCGTGGCCGCGTAGCCGGCCCCCGGGACCGCCGAGGCGAGCGACAGCGCGGCGTCCTCGTAGTTGCCCTCGGCGGCGTACCACGCGGCGTTCGCCACGTCGGCGACCTCGCCGACCACGGGGATGGCCCCGACGATGTCGAGGACCGCGTGGCCCAGCGCCGCCCAGAAGTGCCCGTCGATCTCGATGTTGGAGATCGGGTTGCCGCCCGCGAAGGAGTAGCGGTTGGCGGTCCACGGGTCGGTGCCGAGGTTGAGGTCGGCGAGCGCGCCGTTGTACATGTCGCGCGACAGGAACTGGTTCAGGCCCGGGCTGTAGCTGCGGAAGCCCATGTCGTAGGTCTGCGAACCGCCGTCCCACCGCATCGAGTTGTAGCGGTAGGCGTTGAACGCCTCGGTGCCGCCCGTGCCCCCGGGGCCGGAGGGCTTGTCCGGGCCGGAGAACGACTTCGGGTCGTCGCTGCCGTAGGCGGTGTAGCCGTACGTCGCCTTCGTGTCGCCGTTCTGGTCGGTGACCGCCTCGACGTCGGAGTGCGGGCCGTAGCCGAAGTACGTCGTCTCCTTCGCCTTGTCCGACTCGGACTTCGGCTTGGTCTGCGACAGCCGTTCGCCGAACGGGCCGTACTCGTACTCGGCCTTCACCTCGCCGCCGGTCTTCTCCGCGACGACTTCCTTGCCCAGGCCCAGGTACTCGAACTCGGTCTTCTTCGCCGGCCCCGACGCCGGGTCCGCGGTCGTCTCGGTGCGCCGGTCCAGCGGGTCGTACACCGACGTGGTGACGGTCGGCTCGCCCGCGCCCGGCACGGCCCACGCGCGGTGCTCGGTGACCCGGTCGAACCCGTCGTACACGTACTTCTCGCTCGGCGCGCCGCCCTGCGCGATGCGGCTCAGCCGGCCGAACGGGTCGTACGTGTAGGCGAAGGCCCCGCCCGCGCCCTGCACGGTGGACGAGACCAGCCGGTTGCGGTCGTACGTGTAGTCGGTGGTCTTCTTGGCGACCTCCTGCCACACGACGTTGTTGCCGGGGTCGTGCCGGTACGCCTCGGTCGTGTCCTCGCCGTCCGACGTCTTGACCACCTTCTCGACCCGGTTGCGCGGGTCGTAGGTGAAGACCGACGTGCGGTCGATGAACTCGCCCTTCTTGTCGGCGTTCATCGTCCGCGCCGCGTCCTTCGCGCGGTTGCCGTCCGCGTCGTAGCCGATCTCGTGCCGGGCCACCAGGGCGCCGTCCCGCTTCTTCTCCTCGGAGGTGAGCAACAGCCCGTCGAGGTGGTAGGCGTTCGCGACCTTGTTGCCGTTCGCCTTGACCTGCGTCTCCAGGCGCCCCAGCAGGTCCCAGGTGAACGCGGTCGTCCGCGGCTGCGCCCCTTGCCCGGTGCCGGGCGTGGTCGCGGTCAGGGCCAGGCCCCGAGGGTCGTAGTCGTACGCCGACTCGGCACCGTCGCGCGTGCGCTTGCGCAGGTTCCCGTTCTCGTCGTAGCCGTACACCGTCGTGTGCGCGGGTGTGTCGCCGCCCTGGAACTCCCGGACCTCGAACGGCCGTCCGAGTGCGTCGTACGCGGTCACGAACCGGCTGCCCGGCCCGCCCGCCGTCTTGTCGGCGACCTCGACCTGGTTGCCCTCGGCGTCGTACCGGTACACGAAGGTGTGCACCGGCGGCTCCGCGGCGCGCCCGGCGTCGGCGGCCGCCACCACCCGGACGGCGTCGGCGAGCAGGTCGCCGTCCGCCCCGGCGTCGGTCAGGGTGACCCGCGCGTCGCGCTCCTGCGGCAGGCGGAACACCCCGAGGTCGACCCAGCGCCCGCGCTCGCGCGCCGCCTCGATCTCCGCCAGGGTCCGGCGCAGGTCGACGGTCCCCTCGGCCGGGCCGCCCTCGGCGTCGACCGTGTACCGCGCCCGCACCGAGGCTGCGGAGGACGCGACCACCCCGGCGGGGACGTACACCGCGACCTTGTACTCGCCGGTCTCGCCCTCCTTGCCGGGCACCGGCAGCGTCCAGGCGAACGAACCCGGACCCGACGCCGGGGCGTGCGACCGCGCGTCCCCGCTCCACGCCGAGTCCCGCACCAGCGCCGGCCACGCACCGACCGCCGTCGTCCGCCCGGCGTCGGCGTCGTCGGACACCGCCGCCGTCGACACGGCCGGAGCGCCCTTGTCGGTGCGGGACTTCAGCTTCCCGTCGGGGAAGTACTCCCAGCCCATCGTCCGGGTGTTGGCACCGTCGCCGGTGATCGTGCGGGTGAGCTGATTGCCCATCACGTCGTACGCGAACCGCGTCTCGATCTGCCACGGGTCGACGCTCGACCGGACCCGGCCGTCGTCGAAGTACTCCGTCCGCGTGACGCTCGCCTCGCCGTCCTCGCGCGACGCGGGCGCGATGGACTTCACCAGGTTGCCGACGGCGTCGAACTCGTACCGCATCTCGTCGCGCTTGTTCACGTGGCCGTGCGCCGGGTCGTACGGCAGCACGGTCCGCACCACCCGGTTGAGCGCGTCGAACTCGGTCTCCCCGGTCAGCGTGGGCTTGTTCTCCGCGAGCGCCCGGGGTGACCACACGCGCGTCGGGTTGCCGGCCTCGTCGTACTCGTGGCGCGTCACGCGGTACTCGAAGGACCCGTCCGGCTTCTTGCGGTGCGGCACGCGGCTCTCGACCAGCGCGCCGCGCGCGTCGTACCGGGCGAAGGACTCGGTGCCGTACGCGTCGGTCCGCACGGTCGCGTTGCCGTCCCGGTCGTACCGGATCCGGCCGGTGGCGCCGACGGCGTCGGTCGTCTCGACGGGACGGTGGCCCAGGTCGTACACGGTCGTGCTCGTCGCCCGGGACCATCCGCGCGCGTTGGCGAGCGGATCGGTGGTGGCCACCATGTTGCCGACCGCGTCGTAGGCCATGGTCCGGCGACCGCCCATGGCGTCGCGCGTCTCCACGATGCGGTTGAGCTCGTCGAACACCGCGAAGCTGGTGTAGTCGTCCGGGGCGGCCGTCTCGTTTCCGCGCGGCGTGGTCGCGCGCACCGGGTTGCCGACCGCGTCGTACGCCATGGTCGTCACCCGGCCGGGCCCCTGCGGATCGTCGCCGGGGGCGGTGCTGGTGACGACCTGGCCCATCTCGTTGTAGACGCTGGTCCGCACGGCCCCGTTGGGGGCCGTCGACCGCAGCACGTTGTCGTTGCGGTCGTAGACGGGCGGCGGGGTGACCGCGAAGACCCCGCGGTCGGAGTCGATCGGCGCCTTCGACGACAGCGGACGGCCGCGCAGGTCGTAGGTGCGGGTGGTGGCGTGCCCGAGCGCGTTCGCGGCGGACAGGACGTTGCCGACCGCGTCGTGGACGAACGTCGTGCGGTGGCCCAGCGCGTCGGTGATGGTGCGCGGCGAGCCGGTGGCGTCGTAGTCGGAGAAGCGCGTGCTGTTGCCCCGGGGATCGACCGCTTCGAGCAGGCGGCCCGCGGAGTCGTAGACGTTGCGGGAGGTGAAGTTGCGCTTGTCGTGCCGGTCTTCGGCGTTGCCGCGGGGGTCGGTCAGCGAGGTCAGGTTGCCGAACGCGTCGTACCCGAAGGTCCAGCGGCGTCCCTCGGGGCTGACCTTCTCGACCAGGTCGGCCACGTGCCCGTCGAGGAAGGTCCGGTACTTCAGCCCGGTGGACGCCTTGTCGCCGGCGTTCCCCAGGGCATCGGTGATGGTGAGCGGGTTGCCGGTCTTGTGGTCGTACTCCCAAGTCGTCAGGGCGCCGTTGGCCTCCCGGAGTTCGCTGACGTTGTTGTCGGAGTCCCAGGTCAGCTCCGTGACTTCGCCCTTGGCGTTGCGGGCGGCGACCGGGCGGCCGAGGGCGTCGACGGTGTACGCGGACACCCGGCCGAGGGCGTCGGTGACCGTCATCGTGGTGCCGCCGTCGCGGCCGACGGGGGTCCAGTCGAAGCCGGTGCCGCCGCCGCGCCGGTCCACCACGCGGCGTACGCGCTCGTCCGCGTACTCCACCGAAGTGCCCTGGCCCAGCGGGTCGTGCACGCGCGAAATGCGCGGGGCTCCGTCGGGCGCGGCCGCGTACTCCATCCGCAGGGCGCGTTCGGCGGGTGTGCCGGCCGCGTCGGCGATCAGCCCGAGCAGGCCCTTCTCGTCGTACGTGAGTTGCACGCGGCGCCCGGCGGCGTCCGTGACGGAGTGGAGTTGGCCGATGAGTGCGGCGTTGGCCAGCCCGCTTCCGCTGTGCACGACTTCGCCGAGGAGGTAGGTGTAGTCGTCGCCCGGCCGCAAGTAGTCCAGTGCGAGGACGGTGCGTCCGGACGCGTCGACGACCCGGGTGAGTTTGCCGGGGGAGTCCAGACGGGCGTCGTCGTAGTGGAAGCGCAGGGTGTTGCCGTTGCGGTCGACGACCGCGGTTTGCAGGCCCGTGCGGTCGAAGAAGAACTGTGTGCGGTCCGGGCGGGTGAACACCCAGGCGCGCCCGGGGTCCTTGCTGCCGGTCGGCGCCAAGTGCAGGTGTACGCCGGGCGGGTGGTCGTAGTCCCAGCCCGCGGGGGCGTCGGCGCCGTGCCGGTTGAGCCGGAACACGTGGGTGGTGCCGTCGCCGTCGGTGAGGCGCACCGATTCGGCGTGGCCGTATGCGGACGCCGCGCCCGGTTCGAACTCCAGGGGCGTGCCGAGGCGGGTCAGCGTGGACGCGGCGACCGACCAGCCGCGCCCTGCCGAGGAGTTCGCGGCGTCGCGCGCGTTGTGGGTCACGCGCAGGAACGCCGCGGGGCCGAGGGACGGGTTGGTGAGGATGTTCCAGCCGAGCACGGCGTTGCCGTCGGCGGCGTTCACCATCAGCGCGGCGCCGCCGCCGACCGGGATCTGCGCGTACTGGTGGAACTTCTCCAGCCCGAGGCGGTCGGAGGACGCGGCTGCGGGTCCGCCGTCGGCGGCGCGCGTGTGGCGGGGCTTCTGCGGGGCGCGGTACGCCGGTTCCCGGTGGGGCAGTTCGCCCTTGGCGGGGGTGGCGGCGCCGCGGTGCCGACCGGGGTCGGCCTTCCACGGGTGCCACTGCGGCCCTGCCGTTTTCGCGGCGGGGCGCGCGAACAGGCCCTCCGCGGAGGCCCCGGCAGGGGCCAGCAGAATCAGTGCCAGCAGCCAGACAAGAACAGTGCGGATCCTCGCCATGGCGGCGGCCCCCCAAAGTACTAACCGATTGGTTGCCCAATTCAGTAGTACATGAGTGTGATCGGGGGCCCGGACCGACACGATCCGCCATCCGAGCGAAATCCGCCCCCGACCCGTAACCCGTCGGAGCCCCTCGGGTCCGCTTCCGGCGGGAGAGCGGGGTCGGCGACCTGGTCTTACCGCGCCAGGTGGGCCACCACCGCGTCGGCGAAGCGGTCCGCCGCGCCCTCGTCGTACCGCAGGAACAGAGACGGCTCGGTCAGCTCCAGCTCCAGCAACACCGGATGGCCGTCGGCGTCCGGGACGAGGTCGACGCGCGCGTACAGCAGCCGCTCCGCGCCACCCGGAACCGCCGCGAGCACCTGCTGCGCGATGTGCAGCTCGGTGTCGGTCGCGGACCGGGCGCGGATGTCCTCCTCCTTGTAGAGCCCGACCTCGCCGGCCGGCCCTTCGAGCATCGCGCCCTTGCGGATCGCATGGCTGTAGTGGCCGCGGAAGAAGACCACCGCGGTCTCGCCCGCGGAGTCCACCGCGTGCTGGTACGGCTGCACCATCACGGTGCGCTTCTCCGCGATCAGCTTGGTGGCCAGCCCGGCGGCGAGCGCCCGCTGCGCCGAGTCGGCCAGGTCGTAGCGGCCGGTGTTCCGCGAGCCGCAGCTGATCGCGGGCTTCACCACGTACTCGCCGGACGTGGGCAGCGTCAGCGTGCTGTCGGCGTCGAGCCACGTCGTCCCGACCACCGGCAGCCCCGCCGCGGCGAGGGCGCGCAGGTAGGTCTTGTCGGTGTTCCACCGCACGACGTCGACCGGGTTCGCCAGCCGCGGCACCCGGTCCGCCCAGGCCACGAACTCGGCGTGGCGCTCCGAGTAGTCCCACGTCGCGCGGATCACCGCGAGGTCGTACGCGTCCCAGTCCGCGGCCGGGTCGTCCCACACGACCGGCTCGGCGAGCACGCCGCGCGCGGCGAGAGGGGCAATAGGGGCGATCTCGTCCTCGTCGAGCTCCGGCAGCTCGGCGCAGGTGACGAGGGCGACGCGGGCCGTGGCGGCCTGAGGTGCGGACATGGCGTCACGATATCCGGACAATCATCCCGCATCGCGCAGGGGACCGGCCGCGTGCCGCGCCGCCCGCGCCGCCCGCGCCGCGGTCGGCGTCGCCCGCTAGCGGAAGCGTGGGGCGATGCGGTCCGCGAAGGTCTTCATGAACGCGGTCGGCTCCGGCACGAACTGCGCGACGATCAGGTTTCGTACGCCCGCCTCGGCGATCTCGTGCAGGCGTTCGACGCAGTGCTCGACCGGCCCCGCGACGGTGGACTGCGCGGCGAGGAACGACGTCAGCCCCAGCTCGTCGACGAGCGCCGCATTGTGCGCGGCCGTCTCCGGAGACGCGTGGTGCCGCGAGTCGTAGCGGCGCTTGAGCTCCTCGACCGCCGGGACCAGCGCGTCGGGCAGGCCCTTGCCCTCGGTGGAGAAGCGGAAGACATGGTTCGCGGTGCCCGCGAGGACCGAGCGCACCTGGTCGATCCCGGCCTGCTCGGTGTCGGCGGGGACCACGTTGGCCATGCACCACACCTCGATGTCGGCCAGGTCCCGGCCGGCCTCGGCGGCGCCCGCCGCGACGTGCCCGAGGTTCCGCTCGTACGCCGTCTTCGTCAGGCTGTTGGACAGCACGACGCCGTCGGCGACCCGCCCGGCCGTGCGCAGTGTGCGCGGGCCCTCGGCGGCGATCCAGACGGGTGTGCGCCGCGGCGGCCAGCGCAGCTCCAGTTCGGTGCCCTGCCAGTGCGCGGTGCGGCCCGCGGTGAGGTGCCGTACCGCGGTGACGTACTCCTCGGTCTCGGCCACCCGGGCCGGTCGCACGCCGATGTTGCGCAGCGCCGAGTCGCCGGACGAGATGCCCAGCACGAAGCGGTCGCCCGAGATGTGCTGGAGTGCGGACGCCGCCGACGCGGCCACGGCCGGGTGGCGCGTCATCGGGTTCGAGACCGTGATGCCGAGGCGCGGGACGGTGGTGTGCTGGGCGGCGAAGGTGAGCGACACGTACGGGTCGGCCCACAGGGACTGTGAGTCGCCCGTGGTGAGCATGGAATAGCCGCAGTCCTCGGCGACGCGCAGCCATTCCGCGTACGCCGCGAAGTCCTTCACGGTGGTGCCGGTGGCGAAGCGCAGCGCGGTCACGACGACTCCTTGCCGATGCCGAGGAGACGTTCGGCGGTCCCGGCGAGCACGCCCTGCTTGGTCGCGTCGGGCACGTCGCAGTCGAGGATCTGGCCGAGGAGGTGGGTGCGCCGGTAGCCCAGCGGCGCCGAGTAGAGGTCGGTGCCGAACGCCAGCCGGTCGGGCCCGAAGCGGCGCAGGAACGGCTCGACCAGGTCGAACGTGTACGCGAGCGACGTGTCGAACACGAGGTTGGGCGACTGCTCCGCGACGCCGAGCGCCTGGCGGCACTGCTCGAAGTCCGAGAAGCAGTCCAGCACGAGGAACGTCAGGTCGGGGAAATCCCGGGCGAGTTCCTGGACTTGCCACAGCGGCTCGCCGTGCGCCTCGCCCATCGCGTGGACGAGCGGGACGAGTCCGAGTTCGCCCATGCGGGCGAGCAGCGCGCGGATCAGGGGGCTGTCGGTGGACACCCCTTGGAAGCGGGCGTGGAAGCTGATGCCCACGAGGCCCAATTCGTCTTTGGCGCGGGTGAGTTCGGGGAGTCCGGCGGGGCCGTGGATCGGCTCGACGACGCCGACGGCCGCGGCGAACCGGTCGGGGTGCGCATCGCGGTAGGCGGCGATCCCGTCGTTGACGCGGCGGGTGTCGGCGAGGCCTTCGGGGCGCAGGTACGCGTGGCCGGGGGTGACGACGGACGCGTCCACGCCGTGCCGGTCCATGGTGGCGAGGCGGGTGGCGACCTCGGGGGAGTCGTTGCCGGGGCCGTTGCCCGTGTCGTTGCCGGCGTCGTTGTCGGAGCCCCTTCCGGGGCCCAGTCCCAGGCTGGCGTGGACGTCGCCCACGTGGTGGTGGCAGTCGACGATCCGGAAGCGCGCCGCGCCTGGATGGACCAGTGGCTCGGGTGTCTCGGGCATGCCGCGTTCTCCTGTCCGCCGGGGCTCTGGACCGGTTCTGACGTTGTATCAGAAACCGTCGCAAAGATCCTTTGTGGCGACGAGTCGCGTACGCGCGCAGTCGCGATGCCCGCGATACGGGGGACGGAGCAGGGGAGCGGCGGGGCCGACGACCGGGCACGGGGGAGTATCCCGGCCGTCGGCGCACGTCGCCGCTCGGGGCCGCGACGTCCGGGTGTCAGGAGCCCTGGACGTCGACCAGCAGCTTCAATTCTGTGCCCGCCTCCAGGGCGGTGAAACCCGCCGCGACCTCCTCCAGCGGGATCGGTCGCACCCAGCCGTCGAGTGGGTAGGAACCGTTCACCATCCCGTCGATGACCGCTGGAAAATCGTTGCAATAAGCGCAACTTGCGACGATGTCGACGCCACCCAGGAACGCGGCCATCGGGTGGAACGTCACCGGCTTCATGTAGACCGCGACCGTCACCATGCGTCCGCCCGGCCGGGTGGCCGCGATGCCCGCGTGGAACGCCGGCTCCACGCCGGCCGCGTCGATCGAGGCGTCCACGCCCTCACCGCCGGTGAGTTCGCGTACCGCCGCGACGACGTCGCCCGCGCCCGGGTCGAGGATCAGGTCCGCACCGCCGCCGGTCAGGTCCGCAAGCTTCGCGAGCGCCGCACGCCGGTCCGCGGACGGCTCCGACACGATCACCCGCTCCACCCCGCGCGCCCGCAGGTCCAGGTACGTCGCGATCCCGATCGGGCCCGCGCCCAGCACGAACGCCGTTCCGCCCGCCGGGACCTGAGCCCGCGTCACGCAGTGGTGCGCCACCGACACCGGCTCCACCAAAGCGCCCTGAAGGGCCGTCAGCGACTCGGGCAGCACATGCACCATGTCGGCGCGCACGACGGTCAGCCCCGACATCCCGCCGCCCTTGGGGGACAGCCCGTGCCACGTCATGTTCCGGCAGAAGTTGTACGTCCCGCGCACGCACGGCGCGCACTGCCCGCACGTCCACATGGGTTCGACCGCCACCAGCGCGCCCGGCCGCACCGCGGGATCGGTCACGCCCGGCCCCACCTCGACGATCTCCGCCGAGAACTCGTGGCCGAGGATCACCGGGTCGGCCAGCACCTCCCGCAGCCCGCCCTCCCAGAAGTGCAGGTCCGAGCCGCACAGGCCGGTGAAGCGCGGCCGCAGCAGGACCTCGCCCGGTCCCGGCACCGGGTCGGGCACCTCCTCGATACGCAGGTCGCGCGCGTTGTGCAGTACCGCAGCCCTCATGAGCGTCCTTCCTTCAGCCGTTCGATCGCGCCGATCAGGTCGGGGTAGCGCCCGGTCCGCGCGCCGCCGTCCACGCCGTACACGCTCCCGGACACGAATCCCGCCTCGTCCGAAGCCAGGAACAGCACGACGTTGGCGACCTCGGCGGGCTCCGCGAAGCGGCCCAGCGGCGCGTTCTCCACGTACTCCTCGACGACGCCCGGGATGTGCCAGATTCCGCCCGTCGCCTGGGTGCGGACCAGGCCGGGCGCGACGGCGTTGACGCGTACGCCGTGCCGCCCCAACTCCAGCGCCGCGACCTCGGTCAGCGCGACGACGCCCGCCTTCGCCGAGCAGTACGCCGCCATGCCGCGTCCCGCCTGCACCGCGTTCAGGCTCGCCATGTTGACGATCGAACCGCCGTGACCCGAGGCCTTCATGGCCGCGCCCGCGTGCTTGACGGTCAGGAACACGCCGTTCAGGCAGAGGTTCACGATGCGCTGGAAGGCCGCGTAGTCGTGCTCGACCAGCTCCGCGGAGCCGCCCCCGCCCGCGTTGGCGACCGCGACGTCCAGCCCGCCGAACCGCTCGACCGCCAGGGCCACCAGGGCCTCGACGTCCGCCTCGACGGTGACGTCGCAGCGCGCGACCGCGACCCGGTCGCCCAGCTCGTCCGCGAGCGCCTTCAGCGCGGTCTCGTCGATGTCGCCGGCGACGGCGTGCGCGCCCTCGGCGGCGAACCGCCGGGCGACGGCCTGCCCGATGCCCGCGCCGGCACCGGTCACCAGCGCGACCTTGCCCGCGATACGGCCCGCGGTGCCGGCCGCCGGGCTCATGCGCCCGCTCCGTCCGTGCCCGCACTTTCGCCCGCGCCCGCAGCCGCCCCGGTGCCCGCGGCCTTGTCCGCCTCGTAGTCCTTCATCGCCTTGCCGACCGCCTGCGCGGTCTGGTCCCGCCAGCGCTCCGAGAGCCCGACCTGCCAGTCCTGCGACCCGAGCGGCCCGGCGGACTGGCCGGTGAAGTGCGGGATCACCTCGCGGGCGATCAGCTCGTACGAACGGCGCGTCGCCTCGGCGTCCGCGAAGTCCGCACCCATGAACAGGTAGGCGCCGAAGCCGCCGGACTTCTGCCACAGGCGCTCGATCTGGCGCACCGCCATCTCGGGCGTGCCGCAGATGAACGAACCCGTCGCGTTGCCGTGGTCGAGGCGCGCGTCGAGGGACGTGTCCGGGTCGTACGGGATCGGCAGCACCTTCGCCTGGTAGTCCTGGATGTCGCGCAGCCCGTACGCCACCTCGCGGCGCGCCTGCTCCTCCGTCTCGGCGATGTGCATCATGCCCATCAGACGCCAGTCGCGCCGGTTCACGGTCTGCCCGTGCTGCGCCGCGACCTCGTTGGCGACACCCCAGTGGTAGCCCAGGGCGTCGAACCCGCCCTCCTGGCTCGCCGCGATCGACAGCATCCCGGCGCCGAAGCGGCCCGCGGTGCGCGGCCCCGCGGGCGAGAAGGTCGCCGCCACCGCGATCTCCAACTGCTCCTGATACGGCCGCAGTTGCAACTGCGCGTCCTGGAGCGTGAACCAATCGGTCTTGCGGCTCACCGGCTCGCGGCCCGCGAGCAGCGCGGTGACCGCCTCCAGGGACTCCTCCATCATCTCCCGCTGCCGGGCCGTGTCGATGCCCAACATGTGGGCGTCGGAGGCGAGTTGGCCGGGACCCACGCCCAGCATCACGCGCCCGCGCGTCAGGTGGTCGAGCAGCACCATGCGGTCCGCCACGTGCAGCGGATGGTGGTACGGCAGCGACACGACGCCGGTGCCGAGGCGCAGGTGGCGCGTGCGCGCGGCGGCCGCGGCGATGAAGATCTCCGGGGAGGCGACGATCTCCCAGCCGCCGGAGTGGTGCTCGCCGATCCAGGCCTCGTCGTACCCGAGCCGGTCCAGGTGCTCCAGCAGGGCCAGGTCCTGCTCCAGCATGAGGGTCGGGTTCCTGCCCGCCTTGTGGAACGGCGCGAGGAACACGCCGAACCTGAGCGGCCACCGCCCGCCGCCGGCGACCTCTGCTGCTATCTCGTACGCCGACACCCGGGGCCTCCTGATGCTGTGTCACCTAGTGGTGCTGTGCTGGTCGTCCACCGGCCCCGCGCGGCGGCTGACGCCGCGTCACAACCGATGCTGGGCACACTGACAGGACGCGATACGCGAATCAAGAGTCGCACTATGCGAACGTTTGCGCGGAGCTGCGGTACGCTGCGGGCAATGAGCCGACCGTCCCCGCAGACCGACCGCCTTATCGCCCTGGTCGATCTGCTCGCCGCCCACCCCTCCGACGACTTCACCCTCGCCGAGATCGCGCGCGGGCTCGGTGTCGGCAAGGCCACCGTGCACCCGATGCTGACCACGCTGACGCGTGCGGGGTGGCTGCTGCGGCATCCGGTGCGGCGTACGTACCGCCTCGGACCGGCGATCGTGGCGGCCGGGCGTGCGGCGGCGACCGGCGAGACACCGCTCGACCTCTCCCGGCCGGTCATGCGCACGCTGGCCGCCGAGACCGGCCTCGGCACGCTGGCGCTGGTGCCCTGCGGCGACGCGGCGGACGCGGACGACCTGCGGGTCGGCGAACTCGTCCGCACCGGCGCGGGCCGGGAGGGCGCGCTCGGGCTGCGGCTCGGCGACCGGGTGCGCCCGCGCCCGCCGCTCGGCGCCGTCACCGTCGCCTGGGCGGGGCCCGACGCGGTCGACGCGTGGCTGTCGTCCCTCGACACGGAGCCGGCCGCACCGGTGCCCGGGAGCCGTCCGTACCTGCGCGGCGCGCCGCCCGAGTCGCCGGTCGTGACGGAGGCGCGCAAGGGCCTCCTCCCGGCGCTCGCGGCCGTCCGCCGACGGGGCTGGGCGCTGGAGACGGTCGACCATCTCCGCGACCGCCTCGGTGCGCTGGTACGCGACCTGGAGATCGAACTCGGCACCGGGGACTGGGACATCGCGGGTCGCACCGCCGCGCTGCGGCGCGCGATGAACGAGGTGGGACAGGCCTTCGACCTCGCCGAGGCCCTGCCCGCGGTGATCGATCCGGACACCGAGTACCGCGCATCCTCGATCAACGCGCCGGTGTTCGACGCGGACGGCTCGGTGGCCGTGGTGCTGTGCCTCATCGACCACCACGCTCCCGTCGCGGGCCGCGACGTCATCGCACTCGGCGAACGCCTGCACGCGGCCGCCGAATCGGTGACCCGAGCGCTGGGCGGCCGCATCCCCGACCCGGACGGCCGGGCATCCGGCACCCCGATCGCCGCCGTCGCGGCCGCAGCAGACGCCGCACCGGACGATGCGGCATCGCGCGACACGGAATAGCACCGACACCGACACCGACACCGACGCCTGGCAGATCGTGCCATGCGGTCGTGAACAGCGAGTCGCCGGAGGCCTGTTCGACCTCCGACGACCCTGGTGCGACGGTCGCTGTCAGGACCCGCGCGGCGGATCGGTCAGGAGCCGTCCGTGCACCGGGGGACGAGCGACCGTACGTCGCCCCGGGTGACGAGCCACACGTCCGGGGCGAACCCGGTCGCGCCGTTCGCCGCGGTCATGCGGACCCACACCCCGCTGGTGCGGGACCGGCCGGAAACCGGCGGGCCGTCGGTGTGGCAGGCCACGGTGACCGAGGAGTTCTCGGGCGCGCGCCCGAGCTCGGCCGCCCGGATGTCGGCCTGCGCGCGAACGGGCAGGCCTCCGGGGGCGCGTACGACAGCCGTGACCGGCCCTGGTACGCCGTTCTCTGTGTCCGGGTCGGTGGACCCGGTGGGGTTGGTGTTGTCGGATCGGTGGACGGAGTCGCTCGCGGAATCGCCTGATGCGGGCAGCGCGTCGCCTGCCGGGTCCGAACCGCCGCCGACGGCGACAAGGAGGACAACGGAGGCGAGTGCCACCCAGGCGCCGGCCGAGGCCGAGCGCCGGGGGCGGTAGACGGTGACGAGGGTGTCTCGGTCCCTGTAGGAATTGACGGATTGCCAACTGGCGGGCATTTTCCGGATCTCCCGGGCCACTTGGCGCGCACCCTGGCACACACGGCGCCGGGGCGCGGCGCAGTGATCCCGCGCGGTGCGCGGGCTGGGAAGTTCCGGCGCCCGGCGTGCGGTGCGAATGCGGGCGCCGGAGCGGGATCCGCCGCCGCGAATGCTTCGTCGGCTACTACGGGCATGCGCGGCACGACCCGGCTGACGTGCCGGGTACGGCGGTTCTCCGAAGGAGGGGCGGGCTCACGGCACTTCGCGGCCGTGGGACCCTGTAGGCAGGTGTTTCAGCCGACCATAGGCGGCTCCCCGAATTGTGCCGAGCGCGCGAGCTGTCAACGCGTGTCACAAGTATGGCACAGGTATATAGGGGTGAGATAAGAGGGAAACCCGGATCCATGCCGGAGCATAGCGAATTGCCCCGTTTTGCCATCATTATCCGGTCGATGGTGACGGGGCAATTCGCAGAGATCGTGGCGGTAGCCGATCGCCACGTCTCGTCTCAATCCCCTTATTGTGCCAGCTATGTGGCAAGTAGCCAAGTGTCGCGGAGCCAGTGTCATCCAGACGTGTAGCAACCCGAGAGCATCCCACAAGCCCACAGGCAGCGTACGTGTAGGCCGCACGCCTGTTCGCCCCATGACCCCTGGCACACCGCCGAGTTGCCTTCGGCCGGGTGGCCGCGGCCGACTTCTCCGGGATTGCCCCGCCGCGCCGCGGAAAGTCGAGGTTTAATTGTCGGCGTGGCGTCGTCCACGGGCCCACTTGCTATGAGAGGATCCACGCATCTGTTGGCCGCCTCGCAAGATGGTAGGCGGCGCACTGCCGCTTGCTCCCGTGCAGGCCCTCGCGTAAAGCGCTGAAGGAGTACGCACGGTGGAGCACCCTGCCGGGTCTGACCTGTACTGGCGGAAGAGCCAGGCCAGCCAGACCGCGAATTGCGTAGAGGCGGCCTGCTCGACCGGTGTCTTCGTACGAGATTCGAAATCCGCGGCCGGCAGCCCGGTGCTCACCTTCCGCGGCGAGAGCTGGGCCGACTTCCTGGGTGCTCAGTCGGCGCCGTCCACACCCGCAGGCCCCTCCGTCGGCTGAGGTGCCTGCTGCGGCAGCGCGGTGAGCGGAAACGGGGTGCCGGACCCGGCCTGCGGCTGGGCCTGCGCCATGCTCGTGATCGCGGCGTCCAGCAGGGTCGGCGTCAGTGTGGTCGGCGCCAACTGCTCCAACTCCCAGAACGACGCCAGGTAGTCGCCGGGGGTGTCCTCCTGGGCGCCCTCGACGGTGATCATCTCGCCTGTCTCCGCCTCCCGGAACAGGACATCCGGCTCCTCCTCGGCAAACTCGAACAGCACATAGGCCATGCGGTAGTTGGCATACAGGCCTTCCCACCACGGCACTATGCGCACCGTCACGTTCGGGTGCTCCGCGATCGACAGGATGTGGCGCAGCTGCCTGCGCATCAGCGCCGGTCCGCCGACCGCGCGCTGCACGACCGAGTGATCCATGATGAAGTGCACGCTCGGCGCATCGTCCCTCGTCAGCAACTCCTGGCGTGCCATGCGCAGTTCGACCAGCTCGTCGACCCGGCTCATGCCCAGTCGCATCATCGTCTCGCGCGCGTAGTCGGGGGTCTGCAGGAGACCGGGCACGACCACCGGCTCGAAGTTGCGGATCACGTGCGCCGACGACTCGAAGCCTATGTAGGCGAGGTACTCGGAACTGGCTATTCCGCGGTACACGCTCCACCAGGCGCGCTGCCGGGCGGCCCTGGCCAATTCCACCAGGTCGGCGGACAGTTCGGCGTCCGTGTCGTAGTGCCGCAGCAGTGCTCTGAGGTCCGTGGTGGTCACCGCAACTTGTCCGGTTTCCATACGAATGATTTTGGACAGCGACCAGTCCATCTCCTCGGCGACCTCGCGCTGTGTGAAGCCGGCCCCTTCGCGCAATCGCCGCAATGCGTCCCGCAGCTTCCTGCGCGCGACCATCGGGTCCTGCCTCTGCCGCTCCGCCATCGTCGGCCCCCCACGACGTCAATCGTGCTGTTGTCGGCGTACCCAACCGGTTCACAACCAGTGCGCAGGTGTCGAACCGAAGTGCGCCAGACGGCGAGTTCGCTGCCCGCCACCCGGCACACCGCTTGGTAGACGAACGACACCTTGTAAAGAGAATCGCGTCTCGGCGCTACCTGGGGCAAGACCTCACCCGGGCGGGTGCCGCAGGTGGGAGGGGCGCACGACGGCGCACGGAGGCATTTCGCACGCGCCCGCGGAACCGGATCCCGTCTTCGGGTGGCCGAATGCCACCTCGTCACTGTCCACCCGGCGACCGTCCACGCCGCCAGTGTCCACGCCGCGACTGTCCACCTCGTCACCGTCCACCCCGCCACCGTCCACCCCGCCACCCGCCACCTGGCCCGCGGCCACATGGCGGCGCACGGTTTATCGCGTGGCGGAGGACGTGTCCAGCCGATAGAAACGAGGGTGGACATCGAGGGCACCACCAGCGCATGGGAGCGACGTACACCGTGGGACACATCGACATCAACACGGTGAGCTACTCGCTGCCCGACGGACGTGTGCTGCTGGACGAGGTCTCGTTCCGCGTCGCCGAAGGGGCCACCACCGCGCTGGTGGGCGCCAACGGGGCGGGGAAGACGACGCTCCTGCGGATCGTGACCGGCGAGGTCAAACCCGACTCCGGGGCCGTCACGCGCGGCGGCGGGCTCGGCGTGATGCCGCAGTTCATCGGCCGGATCCGCGACGAGTCGACGGTCCGGGACCTGCTGGTGTCGGTCGCCCCGCCGCGCGTACGCGACGCCGTGCGCGCGGTCGACGAGGCGGAACTCGCGCTGATGGAGACCGACGACGAACCCACCCAGATGCGGTACGCCGCCGCACTCGGCGAGTTCGCCGACGCCGGCGGCTACGACATCGAACCCGTCTGGGACCAGTGCTGCACCGCCGCACTCGGCATCGGGTACGACGTCGCCAAGTGGCGGCAGATCACCACCCTGTCGGGCGGCGAGCAGAAGCGGCTCGCGTTGGAGGCGCTCCTGCGCGGACCCGACGAGGTGCTGCTCCTCGACGAGCCCGACAACTACCTCGACGTCCCCGGCAAGCAGTGGCTGGAGCGCGCCCTGCGCGACACGCCCAAGGCCGTCCTGCTCGTCTCCCACGACCGGGAGCTGCTCTCCAACGCCGCCGACCGCATCGTCACCGTGGAACTGGGCGCCGCGGGCAACACCGCCTGGCTGCACGGCGGATCGTTCGGCACCTACCACGCCGCCCGCGAGGCCCGCTTCGAGCGCTTCGAGGAACTGGGCCGACGCTGGGACGAGGAACGCGCCAAGCTCAAGGCCCTGGTCCTCATGTACAAGAACAAGGCCGCCTACAACGACGGCCTCGCCTCGCGGTACCAGGCCGCGCAGACCCGGCTCCGCAAGTTCGAGGAGGCCGGGCCGCCGCAGAACATCCCGCGCGAGCAGAACGTGCGGCTGCGGCTGCGCGGCAGCCGCACCGGGAAGCGGGCGGTCGTCGCCGAGGCGGTCGAGCTCACCGGGCTGATGAAGGCCTTCGACCTGGAGGTCTGGTACGGCGACCGCGTCGCGGTGCTCGGCTCCAACGGCTCCGGCAAGTCGCACTTCCTCCGGCTCCTCGCGGCCGGCGGATCCGACCCGGACGTCGAGCACCAGCCGGTCGGCGAGGTCGCCATCACGCCGGTCTCGCACACCGGCTCGGCCCGCCTAGGCGCCCGGGTGCGCCCCGGCTGGTTCGCCCAGACCCACGAGCACCCGGAGTTCGCCGGCAAGACCCTCGTCGAGATCCTGCACCGCGGCGACGCGCACCGCTCCGGCATGGGCCTGGAGCAGGCCGCGCGCGTCCTGGACCGCTACGAACTCGCGTACGCCGCCGAGCAGCCCTTCGACACCCTCTCCGGCGGCCAGCAGGCGCGCTTCCAGATCCTGCTCCTGGAGCTGTCCGGCGCCAACCTGCTGCTCCTCGACGAGCCGACCGACAACCTCGACCTCGTCTCGGCCGAAGCGCTTCAGCAGGCGCTGGAGGCGTTCGACGGCACCGTCCTCGCGGTCACCCACGACCGCTGGTTCGCGAAGGCCTTCGACCGCTTCCTCGTCTTCGGCGCCGACGGCCGCGTCCGGGAGAGCGCCGAGCCGGTGTGGACCGAGGGGCGCGTCGACCGGCCGCGGGGCTGACGCTCCGGAAGTTTGCCCCGTTTGGATACTCTTCCGGGATGCTCACCGTCACCTCGATCAACGTCAACGGCCTGCGCGCGGCGTCCGGCAAGGGCTTCACCGAGTGGCTCCGGGCCACCGCGTCCGACGTCGTCTGCCTCCAGGAGGTGCGCGCCGAGCCGCACCAGCTCGCCGACGCGGTCCGCGACCCCGACGGATGGCACACCGTGTACGCCCCCTCCGTCCTCAAGGGCCGCGCCGGCGTCGCCGTCTACTCGCGCGTGGCCCCGACCGCCCACCGCATCGGCTTCGGCTCGCCCGAATTCGACGCCACCGGACGCTGGCTCGAGGTCGACCTCCCGGGCGTCACCGTGGCCAGCCTCTACCTGCCCACCGGCGAGGCCGAGACCCCCAAGCAGGACGAGAAGAGCCGCTTCATGGCCGAACTCGCCGCCCACATGGTCCGCATGCGCGAGAAGGCCGCCGCCGAGGGCCGCGAGGTCCTGGTGTGCGGGGACTGGAACATCTGCCACACCGAGGCCGACATCAAGAACTGGAAGGGCAACCTCAAGAAGTCCGGCTTCCTCCCCGACGAACGTGCCTGGCTCACCAAGGTCTTCGGCGAGGCCGGGTACCACGACGTCGTCCGCAACCTGCACCCCGACGTCGCCGGGCCCTACACCTGGTGGTCCATGCGCGGCAAGGCCTTCGACAACGACTCGGGCTGGCGCATCGACTACCTCGCGGCCAGCACCGGCATCGCCAAGACCGCGACGTCCGCCGTCGTGGGCCGGGCGGCCACCTACGCCGAACGCTGGTCCGACCACGCCCCCGTCACGGTCACGTTCGACGTCGACTACGACGCGTAGGGGCCGCGCCGGGACCAAGGCGTCGGACCAAGGCGTCGGACCAGGGCGTCGGGTCAGGGCGTCAGACCAGGGTCAGCCTCGGGCTCGGCCCGGGCAGCGGGACGCTCGCGCGCACGGTCTTCCCGTCCGGCGACGGCAGTACGTGGATGCCGCCGGTCAGGCGCGCCACGATCAGCAGCCCGTACCCGCCCGTCCGTGCGGTGGTCTGCCGTGTGATCCGCAGGTGCCCGCGTCCGGTGTCCCGCACCGCGACATCGGCGGCCGCGTCCGTCAGCGTGACGGTGAGGCGGCAGGGACCGGGTGCGTGCCGGCACGCGTTCGCCACCAGCTCCGCGACGACCAGCAGGACATCGGACACCGCGGCGTCCGAGGCGTCGAGGCGGCGGCGGATCCGCGCGCCGGTCAGGAAGTCCGCGGTGGCATGCCGGGCGCCGCGGACCGAGCCCGGCAATCCGTCGAGGTCGATCACGAGCGTGTTGTGCCCGTCGCGCGTCGTGACCCTCCGGCCCTCGGCACCGCGTGAATGGGTGGTATTCATGCCGCAGCTCCGCGCGCCTCGCCGGCGGGACACGACGGGCCACGGGGCGGCCCCTCGGACGCCTCCGGAGACTCGTCGCCCTCCAGCCGCCCGCGTAGGAAGGCGAGCGTGGCGGCGAGCAGCCGCGACACGTGCATCTGCGATATCCCGAGGCGCGAGGCGATCTCACGCTGCGGCAGACCGTGCCAGAACCGCAGCTCCAGCAGCAGCCGCTCGCGGTAGGCCAGCGCCCCCATCAACGGCTTCACCGACTCCCGGAAGTCCACCAGGTCGAGTTCGCGGTCGTCGTAGCCGAGCCGCTCGCTCAGCGGCGTACGCCCTTGCGGCCCGCTTTCACCGTCGTGCTCGCTCCCGGTGCCGGCGTCGAGCGAGTCGACGAGGTACGCCCGCCCCGCGTCACGTCCGTCCTGCACCTCCTCGGGAGTCGCGCCGATGCGCTTCGCGATCTCCCCGTTGGTCGGCTCGCGGCCCATCTCCTGTTCCAGGTGGTCGGACGCGCGCGTCACGGCCAGGAACCGCTCCTGGAGCCCGCGCGCCACATGCACGGGCCACGAGGTGTCCCGGAAGAAGCGCTTGATCTCGCCCGAGATGGTGGGCAGCGCGAAGCTCGCGAACTCCACGCCGCGGCCGGGGTCGTACGCGTCGACCGCCTTGATCAGGCCGATGATGCCGGTCTGGACGATGTCGTCGTACAGCTCGCGCCGATGCGAGTGCTCGCGGGCGATGTACCGGACAAGCGGCAGGTTCAGCTGCACGATCGTCCCGCGTACGTCCCCGTACTCGGGCGACTCCGGGTCGAGCCCGCGCAGGTCGCGGATCAGGCCGTCGCTCAACGCGCGCGCTTCCTGCTTGCCCATCGCGCGCAGTTCCTGGGCACTGAATCGGGGCGGCCAGGTCCGGCCGTCGCGCAGTCGCGCGGTCACGGCATCGCCTCCTTGCACGTTCACAGCCCTGGGGACCGCAGAAAAAGGCGGGTGGCTCGGCACGCGCTTCTGGCGGCGGTCCAGCGGGATTCAGGGCCCGCAGTGCCCGGCTGCTTCAGGCGAGCGGCTTGCCCCGGCACATCTGTGCCTTGGCGGGCGGCGCATGTACCGCCCTGTCGGCCGGGCCCCGTCGCGGGCGCACACCGGCTCTTTGGGGCCCTTACCCAGTCTCCGTCGGGGAAACCCGGTCCCGTCGATCGGCGGCCGATCGGGTGTCGACCGGCCGCCGACCAGCGGCTTCACGCGTACGGCCGCGGTTCGCCCGGTCCGGACGGGGTAGCGCGCGAGACATGACCGGACTGATTCGACTCAGGACACGCCGCGGCCGGTGGGGCACGTCCGTGGGCGCCCTCTCGGCCGCCGCGGTGCTCGCGCTGGGCGCCACCGCATGCGGCGAGGACACCAGCCCCGACGACGTACGCGACGCGGTCTCCTCGGTGGAGAGCGCGCTGGACCGGGCGGGCGACGAGTTCAACGACTTCAAGAACGGCGTCGACGCCAAGAACCAGGTCCAGGTCGGCCAGACCGCCAAGGACCCGGACGGCCGCGTCTCCACACCGGTGACCGTGACCAATACCGGGGACAAGGAGGCCGACTTCCTGATCCAGATCGAGTTCCGCGACACGTCCGGCGACCTGGTGGACACGATTGTGATGAACATCGACAACGTGGCACCCGGGCAGCAGGGCGACGGAACCGCACGCAGCAACCTCAAGCCGTCCGAGGACGTGACCGCCCAGGTGGCCCGCGCCCTGCGCCACTGACCCGGCCACTGACCGGGCCACTGACTCGGCCACTGAACCTGCCGCTGAACCCGGCGCGGAACCTCCCGGTGACGAGAGATGGTGATCACGGGCTGCTGCCATGGATTCGGTGGGACTCCGCTGTTAGCGTCGCGCGGCGTACGGCCCGCGCACCTGGGAGGACCACCGCATGGACTACGCCGACGACCGCATCGACCCGCAATTGCGCGCGCTGCTGCCCATGTTGCCGCGGGTGGACGTCGCCGACCCGGCGGGGTTCCGCGAGGCGCAGCGGGTGCGGCAGGCGGAACTTGCGGCCGCGGCCGGTCCGTTGCCGGGGGTCAGGGTCGCGGACCGGACCGTCCCGGGTACGGCCGGCGGGCCGGACGTGGCGATACGTGTCTACGCACCGGACCGGGACCCGGCCGTGCGCGGCGTGCTCGTGTGGTTCCACGGCGGCGGATACGTCTTCGGCGACATAGCCAGTTCGGACCGCTCGTGTGCGGCGGTCGCGGTCGAGGCGGACTGCGTCGTCGTCAGCGTGGAGTACCGCCTGGCACCGGAGGACCCCTATCCCGCGGGGCTGGAAGACGCGTACGCCGCACTCCTCTGGGTCGCCGAGCACGCGGCCGAGGTCGGCGGCGGCGCGGGCGTCGACGCGTCCCGGATCGCGGTGGGCGGGGTGAGCGCGGGCGCGGGGCTCGCTGCGGCACTGGCGCTGTACGTCCGGGACAAGGGCGGTCCCGCGCTGGTCCTGCAACTGCTCGACAACCCCATGATCGACAACCACGTCGCCACGGTGTCCGCGAACACGTTCACCGACACTCCGCTGTGGACCGGGCCGCAGGCCAGGCTCGCCTGGAGCGCCTACCTCGGGGGCCTCGCGGGCCCGGCCGACGGGCGGGCGGAGGGCGCCGAACCGGCGGACGCGGACGTGCCGCCGTACGCCGCACCGAGCCGGGCCGCCGAATTGGCGGGACTCCCGGCCGCGTTCGTCACGGCGAACGAGTTCGACCCGTTGCGCGACGAGGGCATCGAGTACGCACTGCGGCTGTTGCAGGCCGGCGTACCCGTCGAACTGCACCACCGCCCCGGCACCTTCCACGGGTCGAACTTCCTGCCCGGCGCGGAGGTCTCCGAGCGCGCGAGGCAGGACATGTACGCGGCGGTCCGGCGCGCCCTCGCGTAGGGACGCGCCCACACACGCGCGCCTGGCTGTAGGGGCTTGTAATCCCGTTTGGGCGCGCACTAGTTGACGGGAGCGGCGGGGGTCGCCGGGGTGGCCGGGAACGCGACCCGGACGTCTAGGCCTCCCTCGGGCCGCGGTACGACGCCCAGCGCGGCGCCGTGCGCGGCGGCCACCGCGGCGACGATCGAGAGGCCGACCCCAAGTCCCTCGCGGTCGCTCAGCCGCGCCTCGTCGAGGCGGCGGAACGGCTCGAAGAGCAGCGCCACTTGGTCCGGCGGCACCACGGGACCGGAGTTGGCTACACGCACGAAGGGCCATCCGTCCTCGACGCCCGTCGTCACCGCGACTTGGCCGCCGGGGACGTTGTGGCGGACGGCGTTGTCCAGCAGGTTGCCGACCAGCCGCGCCACCAGGGCCTCGTCGCCCAGCATCGGCGCGGAGTCCAGGCTGCCGGTCACCGACTCGACCTGCCGTCCGCCGGTCGACGCGTCCGCACGCGCGCGGGCGAGCAGCGGCTCGGCGACCTCGGCGAGGTCGAACTCCGCGCGGCGCCCGAGGCCGCGCTCGCTGCGCGCGAGGGTGAGCAGCGCCTCGATCAACTGCTCCTGACGCAGGCTCCCGTCCAGCACCCGCAGGCACGCGGCGCGCAAGTCCTCGGCGGAGGCGTCGGGATCGGCGAGAGCGACCTCGACCACCGCACGCTGGTACGTCAACGGCGTCCGCAGTTCGTGCGAGGCGTTCGCGACGAACCGCCGCTGGGCCTCGAAGGCGCCCTGGAGGTCGCCCAGCAGGCCGTCGAACGTGTCCGCCAGCTCCTTGAGTTCGTCCCGTGGACCGTCGGCGCCGAGGCGCCGGTGCAGATCCCGTGCGGAGATCGAGCGCACCGTGACGGTCATCGTGTGCAGGGGCCGCAGGACCCGCCCGGCCATCACCCAGCCCAGCGCGATGGACACCACGGCCATCACGCCCAGGGCGAAGGCGGACGCCGTGAGCAGGTCGGCCAACTGCTGCTCCCGCTGTGCGGTGAGGCTCTCGCCGAGCAACATCTCGGCGGCCATGCGCTCGTCGGGCGCGCCGGGGGAGTCGGGGGAGCCGGGCGCACCGGGGGAACCGGGCGCACCCTCGCGGATGAGGACCCGGGGGACCGACGGCGCCGGCACGTCCTGCCAGGGCAACGCATCGGCGGCCAGGACGTACGTCACGACGAGCAGGACCGCGCCCGCGGAGAGGAACAGGGCGCCGTAGAGCGCGGTCAGGCGCAGGCGAATGGTCCACACGGGGGCGCCCAGGTGCCCTAGAGCCGGTATCCGGCCTGGGCCACGGTCTCGATCACCGGCGGGTCGCCCAGCTTGCGGCGCAGGCGGCTGACCGTCACCTTCACGGTGTTGGTGAACGGGTCGGTGGCCTCGTCCCACGCCTGCTCCAGCAGCTCTTCCGCGGACACGACCCCGCCCTGAGCCGACATCAGCAGCTCCAGAACCGCGAACTCCTTCGGACTGAGCGACAGTTCCTGCCCGGCACGCCGCACCTGCCGCCGACCCGCGTCGAGCACGAGATCGCCGCACTCCAGCACCGGCGGCACGGCAGGCTGCGCCCGGCGTCCCAATGTCCTTATTCGGGCGACAAGTTCGGCGAACGCGAACGGTTTGGGCAGGTAGTCGTCCGCACCCACTTCGAGGCCGTCCACCCGGTCCCCGGTCGTGGCGGCGGCGGTGAGCATCAACACCCTCGCGGGGCAACGGCGTTCGACGAGAACCCGGCATACGTCGTCGCCGTGCAGGCGGGGTAGGTCGCGGTCCAGGACGACCACGTCATAGCGGTTGACCGCGGCACGATCAAGTGCGGACTGTCCGTCGCCGACGATGTCGACGGCCATCCCGGCCCGCCGAAGCCCGGACGCCAGGGTCTCCGCCAGTTCGCGATGGTCCTCCACGACGAGAACGCGCACGTGCTCCACCCCCAGGGACGCGATTGTGGGGTCATCTTCCAGGTCGGGGTGTTGCGTCGGGGTAAGGGTGGGCCGGGGTTGGTCCGCTCTTGTTTCAGGTGTGGCGCTTTTTATTGAGTGCGGCCGGAGCACAAAATTGCGTGGCTCCGGTCGTTCCTCCCTGCGCCACGCAATTTCGCACTCCGGCCTTGGACTTTCCTGCACCTGCGTTCGCTGGCGCTCACTCCGGCGCAGGAAAGTCTGACTGGCGGCCTCCGGCCGCTCTCCTCGCTGCGCTCGTCGATCTCCAGCAGTTACAGAGAACTACCCGGTGGGGGCCGGTCAGAGGGTGTGAAGGGTGGGTTTCGGCGCGTCTCAGCCGTTTCTCACAGTCGTCGGCGAAGCTCGGTGTATGACTGCGAACAACATGTCCCGGCGGAGGTTTCTCGTTGTCGGGACCGGCACTGCGGCTGCCGGGCTGGCGCTTGCTGCTTGTGGGGACGACTCCGGCAACGGGGCCAAGGAGGGGGCGGTGCCGTCCACGTCCACGTCCACGTCCACGTCGGCGTCGGCGTCGCCGCAGGCGTCCGGCGCGACCCAGTGCGTGCTTACGGCTAATGCCACCGAGGGGCCGTACTACCTCGACAACGCACTCGTGCGCCAGGACATCACCGAGGGCAAGCAAGGTGTGCCGCTCAAGGTGCGTCTGACCGTTCAGGACACGACGGCGTCCTGCGCGCCCGTCGCGGGGGCCGCCGTGGAGATCTGGCACTGCGACGCGTGGGGCTACTACTCGGGCTTCACCACGGCGAACCCCGGTGGCGGTGCGCCGGCGGAGAACGCGGACGGCAGTAGCGCCAACGACAGGACGTACCTGCGCGGCTACCAGATCGCCGACGCGAACGGCGTGGTCGAGCTCACCACCATCGTGCCGGGCTGGTACATGCCGCGCGTAATGCACATCCACCTCAAGGTGCACACCGGCGGCGTGCAGGCGGACGGCACGTACGAAGGCGGCAAGGTCAACTTCACCGGCCAACTCTTCTTCCCCGACTCCCTCGGGGACGAGGTGTTCGCGCTCGCGCCGTACAACCGGCACACCGGGACACCGACCAAGCTCGCCGCCGACTCGGTCTACAACGGCGGCGGGGCGTCCGACGGGCTCATGACCGTGACGCCCGTCCAGGCGGGTACGCCGTCGGCCGGTTACGTGGGCACGCTCACCCTGGGCGTCGACACGACCAAGGAGAACGGCGGTGCGGGCGGGTCGGGTGGCGGCGGCGCGCCGGGCGGCAGCGGCGGCAGCGGCTGACCCCGCGGGGGCGTGTCTGGAGTGTCGCGCCGGGCTGTGGCACGATCCGTCACCTCAGGGGTACAGCCGTTCGAGCCGTGCCCGGGTTCGCCTTGATCCGTTGGAGTGAACGCATGTCGATAGTCCACGTGCCCGGCCGGTTCGACGGCAAGACCGCACTTGTCACCGGAGCCGGATCGGGCGTCGGCCGCGCGACCACGCTGCGCCTCGCGGCCGAGGGTGCGAACGTATACGCCCTGGACATCAACGCCGAAGCACTCGCCGAGACCGCCAAGCTGGCCGGTGACCTGGCCGGCAAGGTCGCGACGCGCGTCACCGACGTGGCGAGCCGCGACGAGTGCTTCACCGCGGTCGCCGACTGCGTCGCCGAGTTCGGCGGTCTCGACGTCCTCGGCAACGTCGCGGGCATCGCGCGCGCCGAGCACGTGCTGGAGGTCACCGAGGCCGACTACCGCCGCATGATGGGCGTCAACACCGACGGCTACTTCTTCATGTGCCAGGCCGCGATCCCGCACCTCCTGGAGCGCTCCGGCAACATCGTCAACATCGCGTCGAACGCCGGTGTGATGGGCCTCGCGTACAGCGTCGTCTACACGATGTCCAAGGGCGCGGTCGTGCAGCTGACGCGTTCGCTGGCCTGGGAGTTCATCAAGACCCCGCTGCGCGTCAACGCGATCGCGCCGGGCGCGATCGAGACCAGCCTCGTCGCCAACTACCAGATGCCCGCCGACGTCGACTGGGACATGGTCGGCCGCGCGACCACGCCGCGCCCGATGTCGCAGCCGGAGGACATCGCCTCGATGTTCGCGTACGTCGCCTCCGACGAGGCGCGCAACGTGCACGGCGCCATCCTCAACAACGACACCGGCCTGACCGCGGGCTGACGCGTCGTCAACCCTGGTGCGGAGCCCCGCCGTCGGTACGATCGTCGCCGTGGCAGTTGACGGGGGCGCAGACGGCGGGGCACCGGCGGCGACGGACGAGCCGCGGAAGCCGCGCCTCGGGCCGTGGGACACCGGTGCGAAGATCCTGCACGCGTTGGGGATGGCGACGCTGCTGGTGACGGAGTACATACGGCTGTCCCTGGACGACGTACGCGCCGGCCGCCCGGTCTCGGACGACATCGAATCCGCCCTGAAAGCCGCCGTGTCGGCGTCGCGCGAGGGCTCGTTCCACCGCATGCTCTGGGACATCCAGGAGGACGTCTCCTTCGGCCAGGAGCGGGCGGCCCTGTGGGCGGCGGTCTTCTTCGCCCTCGTGGTGCGGCGCAACAACCACGGGCCGACCGAGCTCCAGGCGGCCATCTCCGTTGTCACGGCGGCGTATTGCGGGCTCGCCGCGACGGCGGGTTCCTATCTGCTGTCGGCCGGCTTGCTGGCCTTCTTCGGGCTGCTGATCTCGTTCGGCATGATGTTCACGATCACCCGCGAGTAACCGCGAACAGCCGTTCAGCGGGCCGGATACGTCGCGCAGACGAGGGTCGAGTTGTTGCGGGCCAGCCAATACCAGTACTGGGTCCGGTCGTTGGCTGCGCGCATGCACATGGAGTTCGAGAGCGTGCTCGGTGCGCGGTACACGTTCGTGATCACGAGGATCGAGTCGTACTCGACCGGGATGCGATCGGCGGTGCAGTCGGCCCAGGTGAACAGGTTCCCGGAGTACTTCGGTTCGCTCGACGTGCCGCCCTCGCGGCTGACCAGGAAGCACTGGCCCTGCTTGAACTGCCGTTCCAGGCACAGGGATACGTCGCCGTAGCCCCAGCGCGTGTATCCGACGTCGCCGGTCGGACACGTCCCGTTGACCCCGACGACCCGCGTGTACGCCTCCCACGCGCTGCACGGCACCTGCCGCGGCACCTGGCTGTTCCAGGTCCCGGCGCTGTCGCCGAGCAGGTACGCGTTCAGGCACGTCCCGACCCGCGCGGCCGCTTGGAAGGCGTCCGCGCGCGGGTCGCGCACAGGCGGCGGCGGAGCCACCGTCCGCGGGTACGTCGGGTCCGGCACCGCCGTGTACGGGTCCGAGGGGTCCGAGGGAGTGGCCCGCCGAGTGGCGGTGGGGTTCGGGAGCACAGGCGCGCCGTCCGGCCCGGTCGCGGCGACTCCGCCGGTGAACGCCGCCCCGTCTCCGTCCGAGTCGTCCTCCAGGACGAAGGGCAGGATGCCTACCGCGAACAGCACCGCGGCCAGCGCCAATATGAGGCTTCCGTTGGTCGTGGACCGCGATTCCCCCGTCATCGTCCGCATCGTACGGACTCGGCGGCCGGACGGAAACCGCCGCCATGGGCCGTGCGCGGTGCGGCGGTTCGGGTCGACCGCGCCCGATTGGGCGTCTCCGTAGGCCGGATGGTCGTCCGGAGTTCACCGGCAAGTGCTCGAAACCGATCGTTTCCAGCATCTAGCGTCGGGCAGCGGACCGGAGGACTCTGGGCGACGGCCAGACCGTCGGCGAGAAGGGGGAACCATCATGGACCGGCGCAACTTCCTGCGAGGCGCCGCGGTCGGAGCGGGCACCGTCGCGCTGGGCGGATCGCTGTGGAGCTCGGTTGCGGGGGCCGCGCCCGCGCAGCCGGGGGCCGGACCCTACGGGGCGCTGCTCGGCCCGGACGCGAACGGCGTACGGCTCCCGGCCGGCTTCACCTCCCGCATCGTCGCGCGCAGCGGCCGGTTCGTGACCCGCACGCTGCACCTGTGGCACGGCGCGCCCGACGGCGGCGCCTGCTTCGCGGACGGCGACGGCTGGATCTACGTGTCCAACTCCGAACTCCCGCTGGTGGGCGGGGTGTCCGCGCTGCGCTTCGCGGGGGACGGGCGGATCCGCGGCGCGTCCTCGATCCTCGGCGGCACGAACGTGAACTGCGCCGGCGGCGCCACGCCTTGGGGCACGTGGCTCTCCTGCGAGGAGGTGGCGTTCGGCCAGGTGTGGGAGACCGACCCCTACGGCCGCAACGGTGCCAACGCCCGTCCCGCCATGGGCCGCTTCAAGCACGAGGCGGCCGCGGCCGACCCCGACCGCCGGGTCGTCTACCTCACCGAGGACGAAGGCGACGGCTGCCTCTACCGGTTCACCCCGGACACCTGGGGCAACCTGTCGAGCGGGCGCCTGGACGTGCTGTGCGCGCCCGCCGAGCCGGTGACCGGTCCGGTCACCTGGCGGCCGGTGCCCCGCCCCGGCGACTGGCTCGCGGGCACCCGCAACCAGGTTGCGGAGGCGCGGCACTTCGACGGCGGCGAGGGCGCCCACTACCGCGACGGGCGGCTGTGGTTCACCACCAAGGGCGACAACCGCGTCTGGGTGTACGACGCGGCGGCCGACGTGCTCGACATCGCGTACGACGACGGCCTCGTCCCCGCCGGGACCGCCCCGCTCACCGGTGTCGACAACATCACCGGCCGCCCCAACGGCGACCTGTTCGTGGCCGAGGACGGCGGCGACATGCAGATCTGCCTCATCACCGCGGACGCGACCGTCGCGCCCTTCCTCCAGGTCACCGGCCACGACGGCTCCGAGATCACCGGCCCGGCGTTCACCCCGGACGGTCGCCGGCTGTACTTCTCGTCGCAGCGCGGCACCTCGAACTCACCGTTGGCCGGCGTGACTTTCGAGGTGACGGGCCCCTTCCGGGACGCCGCCTGAGGCATCCGCCGGGTCCGGGACGGGCGCCGCGCCCGTCCCGGACGCCACGGTGTGCCCGTGTCGGGCCGCGTCCGGGTCGCCGGAGCGGCGCTCCAGCCACGCCGAGAGCACCGCGAGCGCCAGCGCCGACAGCGCCATCAGCGCGCCCACCCAGTTCGGGGACGTGTAGCCGAGACCGCCCGCGATCACCACGCCGCCGAGCCAGGTCGCCAGGGCGTTGCCGAGGTTGAACGCCGCGATGTTGCCCGACGAGGCCAGCGTCGGCGCGCCCGCGGCCTGGTCCATGACGCGCTTCTGCAGCGGCGGCACGGTCGCGAAGCCGAACGCGCCGATCAGCATCAGGGTCACCGCGGCGGCCGCCTTGTGGTGCGCGGTCGCGGTGAACAGGGCGAGCGAGGCGGCCAGTCCGGCCAGCGAGATGTACAGGCTCGGCATCAGGGCGCGGTCGGCGAAGCGTCCGCCGACCAGGTTCCCCGCGAACAGGCCGACGCCGAACAGCACCAGCAGCCACGTCACCGAGCCCTCGGCGTAGCCGGCGACATCGGTCATCATCGGAGCGATGTAGCTGATGGCGGCGAACACTCCGCCGAAACCGAGCACGGTCATCCCCATGGCCAGCCACACCTGCACGTTCCGCAGCGCCTCGAACTCGGGGCGCAGGCGGGTGTCGCGGGCGGCCTTGCCCCCGCCGGGCGCGCCCGCGTGCGCCGGCACCAGGGCGGCGATACCCGCGAGGGCGAGTACGCCGAGGACCGCGACGACGGTGAACGTGGTGCGCCAGCCGAACGCCTGCCCGAGCCAGGTGCCGGCCGGCACGCCGACCACGTTGGCCGCGGTCAGCCCGGTGAACATGGTCGCGATAGCGGCGGCCCGCTTGCGCGGCGCCACCAGATCGGCCGCGACGACGGAGCCGATGCCGAAGAAGGCCCCGTGGGCGAAGGCGGAGACGACGCGGCCGGCGAGCATGACGCCGAAGCTCGGCGCGACGGCGGAGAGCAGGTTGCCGGCGATGAACACGCCCATCAGCGCGAGCAGCATGCGTTTGCGCGGCACCCGGATGCCGAGCACCGCCAGCAGCGGACCGCCCACCACGACACCGAGGGCGTAGACCGAGACCACGTAGCCCGCGGTCGGGATGGACACGGAATAGGTGTCGGCGACCTCGGGCAGCAGGCCCATGGGGATGAACTCGGTCGTTCCGATGCCGAAGGCGCCGATGGCCAGCGCCAGGAGTGCAAGAGGCATGAGGAGGCTTTCGTCCGGGCCGGGGGCGCCCGAGCCGTGTCCGAGGGGCCTCTTCCGGGCAGCGTCGCCCGGCCGCGTACGGCGGGCCGCGGTACGGCGGGGCGTCGTTCACCCGAAGAGGTCACGGGGCACGGCCGGGGACGGATCGGCCGAGCGGTTACTTGCAGACGACGTTACTTGCATACGCGGGATATTTGCAAGCGCGGGTTAATTGCGCGGGTGGGGTATTATGGCCGACAAGGGCCGGCACGACGCCGGCTGTGAAGGGGAGTGCGGTATGCGTGGACCCGAGATCGACGGGCGCGTGCTCGCCCAGGGCTGGTGCGCCCTCTCACTGCTCCACGACCGCATCGACGCCCACCTGGAGAAGGCCCTGCAGAACGCGCACGGGCTGAGCGTCCGGGAGTATTCGGCGCTGGTCGTGCTGAGCGAGCAGCATGACGGGGACGGCGGGCACCTGAGCATGACGCGCCTCGCCGACACCGTCGCCCTGAGCCAGAGCGCGACGACGCGCCTGGTCACGCGCCTGGAGGAGCGCGGCCTGCTGGTGCGGTACCTGTGCCCGACGGACCGCCGCGGCATCTACACCAACGTGACCGACCAGGGCCGCGCGCTGTTCGACCGGGCGCGCGAGACCAACGACCACGCGCTCGAAGAGGCGTTGGCCCAGGCCGAGAGTTCGGCCGAGCTCCGGCCGCTGGTCGAGGTCGTACGCTCCATGCAGCACGCGGCCACGCGGTCCTGACCTCGGGGCTGCTCCGGCGACAGCTCCCGCGGCGACGCACCCACGATCGGCGCAACCACCGCGTCCGGGCGGCGCCGCACGTGATCATCGGGTTTCCGGCACACGGAGGGAACCCGATTCGATGAGCAGCAGCGGCAGGCCCCGCGGCGGGCACGGCCCCGACGACGAGCCGTACGAGGATCCCACCCTCGACGCCTCCGAGTCGCTGGTCACCGACGACCTGAGTGCGGACCCGCTGGACGTCGGAGTCGAGCCCCCCGACCGCTGGTCGGCGGCCGAGCGCTTCGGCACCACCGCGAATGAGGCCGAACGCGGCGAATCCCTCGACCAGTTGCTGGACGAGGAGGAGCCCGAGCTGGAGCCGGAGGACATCGACGACATCGACGACCGCTGGGCCGAGGGGCCGGAGCCGCGTTCCGGCCGACTCGTCGACGACGACGCCGAGGGCATGTTCGCGGACGACGTCGGCGTCGACTCGGGTGCGGCGTCCGCCGAGGAGGCCGCGGTGCACATCCTGCGCGAGCGCGATTCCGGCGTCGACGGGCAGTTGGGCCTCGACTTCGACGCGGATGCGGATGCCGACCCGGACGCCGAGGCGGACGAGGGCGACGCGGACCCCGACGGCCGCTGACACCCCCACGCAAGCACCGCCCGGCCGCCGGGGAAGCGGAGGAGCTCCCCGGCGGCCGGGCGGTCGCGTCGCTGTTAGGCGGTTCGTCCGTTAGTCCGTTAGTCCGTGTTCGTCCCGGTTCGCCCCCAGCCTCAGGTCACCAGGCGCTGGCGCAATTTGATGAGGGTGAGGATGTCGAGGCCCAGCCCGTCGGTGAGGTACTTGCCGAACGAGCCGTACCGGGCCTCGGCCGCCGACCGCGCGGCGTCCAGGTAGCGCTGGTCGACACCCAGCAGCGGGTCGAGCAGCGACGGGTTCTGCATGCGGCCGCTCGCGAGCAACTGCTGCTTGAGCGCGTCGTTGCCCGGCTTGAGGTACTGGTTGCTGAGCAGGTAGTCCTGGTTGACCGTGCCCGTCGGCACGCCGACGGCGGTCAGCAGGATCGCCGTCATCCAGCCGGCCCGGTCCTTGCCCGCCGAGCAGTGGTACAGCGACACCGTGCCGTTCGCCACGCCCCGGGCCGTCGCGGCGAACTGCGCGCGGATGGCCGGGTCGTCGACGAACGTGCGGTACATGTCGACCATCATCTGCGCGGCCCTGCCGTTGCCGAGGATCTGCTCCTGCCGGACCGGGTCGCCCGAGGTGATGACGGCGTACAGCGTCGTCATGAGGCCGCCGTCGGCGACCTGCAGGTTGCTGTGCGGAACGCCCGCCGGGTACTTGTCGGGCCCGTTGGCCCCGATCTCCGCCGCTGTGCGGAAGTCGACGATGCCCTTCAGCTTGAGCGCGGCCATCTGCGCCACCCCGTTGGGGGTCACCTTGTTGAGCGCCTCGGACCGGTAGAGCACGCCGGAGCGCGTCTTCTCCCCGTCGTACGTCCGGTAGCCGCCCAGGTCCCGGAAGTTCGCGGTGCCTTCCACCGGGACGAGCCGCTGCACCGCCGTCGGGGCGTAGGCGGCGGACGCCTGCCCCGCCGCCGCGGCGGGTCCCGCGGCGAGACCGCCGCCGAGCAGCGCCGCGCCGACTCCGAGTGCGATTGCCGTTCTGGATCCGCGTATTCGCATATGCGTCCACTCCTTGCGAGGGTGGTCTCCTGGTCCGCCGGCGAACGCGGGGTGCTGCACCACACCCGGAAGTCGTGCCTCCGCTCCCCGGACGAGATTCACCATACGGATGCGTATGGAAAGCGGAAGAGGCGTGCGCCGCCGCGGGCATGCCGAAAATGCACGGGTACCTCGCCCCGTGGCATCGATCGCCGGTGGCGGGCGGCGGCAGGGGGTTTCCCTAGCATTGGCGCGTGATCCCCTATATCGCAGCCTTGGTGTTCTTCGCCCTCTTCGTCGCCGGGGTGCTGCGGGACCGCCGCCTCTTCCGCAACGCGGTCTTCCTCGGCCTCGCCCTGGCCATGCTCGCGATCGGCGCGGTGGACGACCTGGCGAAAGCACCCGTCGAGGTCTTCGAGGTCGTCGCCGCCGCGATCCTGGCCGGCCCCGCGCTCGGCATCCTCGTCCTCGCCGTGCTGCTGGTCGGCAACGGCGTCACGATGGTCCGCCGCGAGGGCGGCGGCCTGATGAACCTGCTGTCGCTGCTGGCGGGACTCGGCATCCTCGCGTTCGTGGGCCTGCTCTGCGCGGCCGTGGCGACCGGCGACCGCGCACTCGAGATCGCGGCGGCGAGCGCCGTCCTCGTCGTCGGCTACGTCTCGTTCCTCTTCGCGTGCTTCGTCGGGTACGCGTACCTCTACGGCCGCATGCCGGTCCGCGTCGACGTCGACTACATCCTGGTCCTGGGGGCCGGGCTCGTCGACGGGGACCAGGTCCCCCCGCTGCTCGCGAGCCGACTCGACCGGAGCCGAGCGGTCTACGAGGCGCAGTCCGCCCGCGGCGCCAAGCCGATCCTGCTCGTCTCCGGCGGCAAGGGGACCGACGAGCTCGCCTCCGAGGCCGAGGCGATGGCCGACTACCTCGTGGCGCGCGGCCTGCCCGCCGACCGCGTGGTCCTCGAGGCGCGCTCCACCACCACCGCGGAGAACATGCGCTTCAGCGGGGAGATCATGGCCGAGGCCAAGCCCGGCTACCGCTGCCTTGTGGTGACGAGCAACTTCCACGCCTACCGGGCCGCCATGGAGGCGCGGAGGGCCGGGGTGGACGCCCAGGTGATCGGTTCGCCGACCGCGCGCTACTTCTGGCCCAACGCGACGCTCCGCGAGTTCGCCGCGGTCTTCCTCATGCACCCCTTCGTCAACGTCGGCATCTGCGCGGCCCTCGCGCTCGTCGTCGTCGCCACGTGGCGGGCCTGACCGGCGGCAGGCGGACGTGCGGTGGCCGCCGAACCACCTGGATTGCGTGACACAACACTTGTACTTTGCAAGGACAGATGCTTGACTCCGCGCACGGGCCCGACCGCCACGGTCGCGGCCGGACCGGCAAGTAGAGCCGAAACGCGAGGAGTTGCCTATGTCGTACGACCTCGCCCTACGCGGCGGCACGGTGCTCGACGGCACCGGCGCACCGCCGTTCCGCGCCGACGTCGGCGTACGCGACGGCCGGATCGCGGAGGTCGCCCCCACGGTGCGCGGCACCGTCGAACTCGACGCCTCGGGCGCGGTGGTCTGCCCGGGGTTCCTCGACCTGCACACGCACTACGACCCGCAGGTCCTGTGGGACCCCTGGCTCACCCCGTCCAGCGGCCAGGGCGTCACCTCGGTCGTCGCCGGCAACTGCGGGCTGTCGCTCGCGCCGTGCCCGCCGGCCATGCGCGGATCGATGGTCCGGATCCTCGAACACGTCGAGGACATGCCGGCCGCCGTCCTCGACGCGGGCGTCGACTGGTCGTTCACCACCTATCCCGACTACCTCGCCCGGGTCGGGCGGTCCGTCGGCATCAACTTCGGCGGCTACATCGGCCACAACGCCGTCCGCATGACCGTCATGGGCGAGGACGCGCACGACCGCGCCGCCACCCCCGACGAGATCGACCGCATGCGCGCCCTGGTCGCGGACGCCCTGCGCGCCGGCGCGCTCGGGTTCTCGACCGACCGCAGCGGCTTCCACATCGGCGACCGGGGACGACCGGTGCCGTCCATGAACGCCACCCAGGCCGAGGTCGAAGCGCTCATGCGCGTCACCGCCGAGGTCGGGCGCGGCATCTGCCACGTGGCACCCGGCGAGAACTTCGCCTGGCTCTACGACTTCCAGCCCGCGCTGGGCCGGCCGATCACGTGGTCCGCGCTGCTCACCTACCCCGAGGGCAGCCCGCGGGCGCACTGGGCGGACAAGCTCGCGGTGCACCGCGCCGGACGCGAGGCGGGCGCCGACGTACGCCCGCAGGTGACCTGCCGCCCCATCGAGCAGCGCATATCCGCGGCCGACCCGTCCTCCTTCTACTCGGTCCCGGCGTGGGCCGAACTCGCCCCGCTCACCCCCGCGCAGCGGGCCGAGCGCTACCGCGACGCGGCGTGGCGCGACCGGGCGTACCGCGAACTCGACAGCCGCCAGTGGGTCAACCCGCGCTGGGCCGACATCACCGTCGAGGAGACCGCGCGCCACACCGGGCTCATCGGCCGCGGCATCGCGGAACTCGCCGCCGAGGCACGGCAGTCCGGACGTCCCGAGGACGCCGACCGCACGCCGCTCGACGTACTGCTCGACCTCAGCCTCGCCGAGGACCTCCGCACCCGCTTCGCGATCACCTTCGCCAACGACGACGAGGAGGCGCTGCGCACCCTGTTGGCCGCGGAGGGCTGCGTCCTCGGGCTGTCCGACGCGGGCGCGCACGCCGGGCAGATCTGCGACGCGCACATGCCCGTCGACTTCCTCGCCAACTGGGTCCGCGACCGCGAACTCATGGCCCCCGAGCAGGGGGTGCACCGTCTGACCGGCGAACTCGCCGACCTGCTGGGCCTCGCCGACCGCGGCCGGGTACGGGTCGGTGCCGCCGCCGACCTGCTCGTGCTGCGCTGGGACGACCTGCGCGCCCCCACCCCGCACCGGGTCACCGACCTGCCCTCGGGCGGGGAGCGCCTCGTCGTCGACGCACCGCCCGGCCTCGAACACGTCGTCGTCAACGGCACCGTGACCCGCCGCGACGGCGTCGACGTCGGCGGCGACCTGGCCCGCCTGCCCGGCCGCCTCCTCTGACCGTCCCGCCGACCATCCCCGCCGACCACCCTGTCGGGGTCCGCAAGTCAGCTTGTTTCCCAGGGACTTGCGGATCCCGGTCCAGCCTCCCGAGACCGGAGTCCGATATGACCGGCCTGTCGCCAGAGCAGTGGATAGTCTCCTCCGACTCGCACATCATCGAACCGCCCGACCTGTGGCAGCGCGTCGTCGCCGACGACGAACTCCCGCGCGTGGTCCGCGAGGACGACGGCGACTGGTGGTACGTCGCGGGCCGCCGCACGATGTCGTTCCTCGGCATCCAGGCGGGCGAGCGCTTCGCCCACGACCCCGACCGGCTGCGCACGTCCGCCACGTTCGAGGACGTCCGCGACTCCGCGTACGACCCGGCCCGCTACCTCGCCGACAACGAGTCCGACGGCATCTGGGGCTCGGTCATCTACCCGTCCCAGGGCCTGGTGCTGTACGCGGTGCCGGAGAGCGACGTCCTCTCCCGCTCGGTCCGCATCTACAACGACTGGCTCGCCGACTTCTGCGCCCACGACCCGGCGCGGCTCAAGGGCGTCGCGATGCTCAACACCGACGACCCGGCGGAGGCCGCGGCCGAACTGCGCCGCGCCCATGCGCGCGGGCTGAGCGGCGCGCTGATCCCGGTGCGGACTCCCGTGTGGAACCCGTACCGCAGCCCCGCGTACGAGCCGCTGTGGCAGGCCGCCGCGGAACTGGGCGTGCCGATCTCGCTGCACGTCGGCACCGACCGCGCGGACCCGCGCACGGGCGAGTTCTTCCTCGACATCAAGGAGGTTCCGCCGTCCGTCTTCGTCAACAAGGACCAGCAGGTACGCGCCGCACTCGGCGACCTCATCCTGTCCGGCGTGTTCGAGCGGCACCCGGGCCTGCGCATCGGCACGGTCGAGCACGAGCTGAGCTGGATCCCGTTCTTCCTGACGCAGATGGACTACACGTACACCGACCGCCCCGCGCGCGGTGACTGGCACCGGTTCGCCGACCCCGGGGTGCTGCCGTCGCACTACTGGCACTCGAACTGCTTCGCGTCCTTCCAGGAGGACGCCCTCGGGATCCGCGTGCGCGACGTCATCGGCGTCGGCACGCTGATGTTCGGATCGGACTACCCGCACACCGAGTCGACCTTCCCGCGCAGCCGCGAGATCCTCGGCGGCGTCCTCGCCGACCTGCCCGCGGAGGAGGCGGCCCGCATCGCCTCCGGCAACGTCTCGGCGCTGTACGGCTTCACGCCCCCGGCCGCCCGCTGAGCCGCCCTCGGCGGCTACGCTCGCCGCATGGCGACCAGCATCGAGGACAGGACCGAGGACGGGACCGAGGCCGGGCACCGGATCGAGCAGGCGGCCGCCCGCGTCGGTGACGACGGACCCGGGGCCGGCCCGGGTGCCGCGGCGGACTCGCGGGCCGCGCTGTGGCGGCGCCGACTGCCGTCGATCGCCGCCCTCTTGCTCGTCTTCGTCGTGGCGTGGGTGCTCGACCCGCCCTGCTGCTGAGCAATGCGGTCGGCCTCGCGGCGGATCGGTCCGCCGCGAGGCCGACGTCCGCTCACGGGGCCGACGGCGCGCGGTCCGCGTACTCCTCGATCAGGTCGACGTACTGCGTCAGCAGCCGGGTGAGCTGCGCGCGGTCCTCGACCGGCATCGGTGCCAGCACCTCGCGCATCAGGGCGAGGCGGGCCCGGCCGATGCGCCCCGACACGGTCCTGCCGCGGCGGCTCGCCCGGACCGACACATAGCGCCGGTTGGCCGGATCGGGCTCGCGCTCGGCGAGGCCGAGGCGCACCAGCGGGTCGACGGTGCGCGTCGCGGTCGACGGGTCGATGCCGAGCCGTGCCGCGAGTTCGTGCATGCGCCACACCGGACGCCCCGCAAGGCATTCGAGCGCGTCCACCTGGACAGGCGTGAGCTGGGTGTCGCCGACCTGGTAGAGGTCCTGTTGCAGCAGGCGGCTCGGCGAACTGCGGCGCAGGCGCAGCACCGCCTCGACCAACCCGGCGCCCGGGTCGAGGGGTTCGGCGGTGGTGCCAGAAGTCATCGGTTCCGTCCCTCACCCGGCGCGGCGCCACGTCCGCGGTGCGACATGTGCAGCCGCGGTGCGACGTATGCAGGGTGCAATTCTTGCATCCGGCAACCGCGGACGGGAAGGACGGCGGCAGTCCGGGGCACAGCCGTCCCCGCGCCGTCCCCGCGCCCTCCCGCGCGGCCGTCCCGCGCGACCGGGTCGGCCGCGCGGGTCGGCCCCGCCGGATCAGGTGAGCAGCGTGTCCAGGAACGGGTTGGTGAACACCCTGTGCGGGTCGTACGCGTCGAGCGCCGCGACGGCGGTGTCCCAGTTGTTGCCGGCCGGGAGGCCGGTGCGGAACGAATCCGGCACCGTCGTCCCGACCGCCGTCGGGTCCGACCAGGCGGCCGTACCGCTGTAGCCCCAGCCCTTCGACCACTCCACGCGCACCTGCGCGTAGTTGCCCGAGTAGTTCGCGAGCACCCACTGCTCGGTCTCACGGTAGAACTGCTGGCTGTACGGGGTCCCCGGCGTGGTGAGGATGTCGAGCCACACGGCCACGTCCCACTCGGGGTGGTCGGGCCGCTGCCGCAGCGCCGACAGCGTCGGGTGCACCGCCCCCGCGACGCCCGTGTGCGCCGGATCGTCCAGGCCCGTCACCCGGACCTCCAGGGGCCCGTTCATCGGGAACCGGCCCTGCGCCTGGTACGCCGCCAGCGCGCCCTTGTAGTAGGCGTAGAACTCGCTGACCACGCGCTGGATGTCGGCGCGTTTGGTGAGGATCGCGTACCCGTTCGCGGTCACCCGGAAGGTCGTCGGCCGGATGTAGAGCATGGTGTTCTTCGACCAGCCCCACAGGTCCCACGACAGGGTTGCCAGCAGGCCCGCGCTCGACGTCGCGCCCTGGAGGTTGCAGAACGCGGGCGTGAGGCCGGAGTTGCCGGCGATGATCTGGCCGAGCAGGTCCGCCGCCTCGGTGGGCAGGAAGTCGCTGAAGGGGTAGTTGTAGGGCGCGGTGACGCTGGGCGTCGCGCCGGTCTGCACGGCGATCGAGGTGAGGTTCTGCGTGGTGTCGACGAGCAGCGTGTCGGCGCTGCCCGCGTCGGCGGTGACCAGGATGGGCGACCAGTTGTGGCTGTGGCCCTTGGCGCGGAGCGTCCAGCCTTGCGCCCGGGCCCAGTTCGCGAGGGTGACGACGTCCGCGGGGGCGCACGTCCAGAGGCCGTCGACGCGCAGTTCGCCGGACCAATTGCGGTACGACTGCTGGTAGATGGCGATGCCGGGCGGTGGCACGGGCGGCGGCGGCACGGTGGCCTCCGCGCTGCCGACCGGGATGCGGGACAGGGGCGTCCACTGCACCGCGGTCAGGGCGGCCGCGGCGGCCAGGCCGCCCAGGACCGCGCGGCGGCCGGGGTCGGAGGCGTCGGTGGGTTCTGCTGCCTCGGTGGGTTCTGCTGTGTGGGTCATCTGACTCCGTCTTCGTACGCGGAACCGGGGTGGTACGTACGGGAAGAGCACGGCGACACGTGCCCGAGCACGTGGCGGAACACCCGCTGACACGTGTCAACCGGGGAGAAAGCGTGCCGCCCGCGGGGCCATATTTCAATCAATCGACTGATGCATTTTCGGCAAGGTTCCGGAGGTGTGGAACGGAACCGGCCAACCGGAACCAAGGCTTCCGCGACTCGATCGGCGCAGCAGATCAGGGCAGCCCGCGGTGAACCGTGAGACGTTCCTTCAATGGGCGGCACCGTGCCTCCGCACCGCCGCCCGCCCGTATGCCGATCGCGTTCGCCCGTATGGAGGAACGATGCCGCAGGCCGTCCGCCCCACCGCCGAACTGCTGGCCGAGTTGCGCAGGCCGCGTCCGTACCCCGCGGTGTCGGTGACGCTGCCCACGCACCGCCACCGGCCGGAGAACCAGCAGGACCACATCCGGCTGCGCAACCTCCTGGAGGAGGCGGGCCGGCGGCTCGCGGACGATCCCGAGGTGCCGCGTGAGAGGCGCCTCGCGGTCGCCGAGCACCTGCGGCTGGCGGGGGAGGAGCTGGACCCGGAGCGGTTCCTGGACGGGCTCGTGCTGTACGCGTCGGAGGACGAGCACCGCATGTACCGGGTCGGTGCCGAGGTGTCCGAGCGCGTGGTGTTCGGCACGACGTACCTGACCCGCAACCTGGTCGCCGCGGAGGCGCGGTCGCGCCCCTACTGGGTGCTGGTGCTCAGCGAGGACGACGTCCGGCTGTGGCACGGGCGCGGCACCCAGGTCGAGCCCGTCGAAGGGGACGGCTTCCCGGTCGCGAACCCGGGCGACGAGCGCGACGGCCCGATCACCCGCGAGGGCGGCGGCCTGGGGGTGTCGCAGGACATGCGCAGCATGTTCACCGAGGCGGACGACAAGCTCGCCGCGGCGCTGGACGGGCGCGCGCAGCCGGTCGTCCTGGTCGGGCTGCGGCCGCAGACGTCCCTGTTCCGCTCGGTCACCCGGCACGCGGACCACATCGCGGTGGAGTTGGACAAGGGCGGCCTTCGGACCGTCACCCCGGCCGCACTCGCCACGGAACTCGCCCCGGTGCGCCAGGAGTTGGCCGAGGCCCGGGGCAAGGCGGCACTGGAGGCGCTGGACGCCGCGCGCAGCGGGCGGCGGTACGCGGGCGGCGTCCAGGACGCCTGGCTCCCCGCGCACGAAGGCCGCGTCGCGCACCTCGTGGTCGAGGACGGCCTGCGCATCACCGCGCGGCCCGACACGGTGGAGGGGGCCGAGCGGGCCGCGCTGAGCCTCCTGGACGGCGGCACCCCGGTCGCCGACGGCGTCGAGGACGACATCGTCGACTCCCTGGTCGAGGCGGTTCTCGACGCGGACGGCGTGGTCGACTTCGTCCCGGACGGAACGCTGGCCGAGGCCGGCGGCCTGGCCGCCGCACTGCGGTTCTGAATCAGGCGGCGAAGGCCTCGGGCGGCGGGAACGTGGCGGTGACGGTGAGGCCGCCGTCGAGGTTGGGGTGGGCGTCGACGGCGGCGTGGTGGGTTTCGGCGATGGCGGCCACGATGGACAGCCCGAGGCCGGAGCCCTGGTTGCGGCCGGTGCGGGGGGCGTGGAGGCGCCGGAAGGGTTCGAAGAGTTCGGGCAGGCGGTCGGTGGGGACGTGGGGGCCGGTGTTGCCGACCGCCACGGAGGCTCCGGTCGCGGTGTCCACGGTGACGTGGCCACCGGGGTAGTTGTAGCGGATCGCGTTGTGGACGAGGTTGCCGATCAGGCGGGTGAGCATGACCCGGTCGCCGGTCACCGGCGCGGCCCGCAGGTCGAGGAGAAGGTGGACGTCCGCCTGGGCCGCGGCCTCGCGGTGCTGCTCCGCGGCGTCGCGTGCGAGGTCCGCGAGGTCGAGGGTTTCGGCGGTCTCCGGGCCCTGCTCGCCGTGCGCGAGGGTCATCAGGCCTTCGATGAGGCGTTCGCTGCGCAGGTTGGCTTCGAGGAGTTCGGCGCGGATGCGTGCGAGTTGTGCCGGGTCCGGGTCGTCCAGGCCGATCTCGATGGCGGCGCGCTGGATGGCCAGCGGGGTGCGCAGCTCGTGCGACGCGTTGGCGGCGAATCTGCGCTGGTTGTCGGCGGCGCGCTCCAGGCGGTCCAGCAGGGCGTCGAAGGTGTCGGCGATTTCCCGGAGTTCGTCGTGCGGCCCGGTGAGCGCGATGCGTTCGTGCAGGTTCGAGAGCGAGAGCCGTTTGGCCGTGGCGGTGATGCGGTGGACGGGACGCAGGACGCGGCCGGCCAGCCACCAGCCGGCGATTCCGCCGACGACCGCGAGCACCCCGGCGGCGATCCATGTGGCGGTCCACTGGTACTCCTTGACGGCGGTCCCCAACGCGTCGACGGCGCGGGGGTCCGCGGCGGGGGCCGGTGGGAGGACGGTGCCGGCCGGGGGCAGCTCAGGGGTGGCCTGCAGAAGGCTGACCATCCCGTTCGCCCTGCGCTCCACCGCCTGGGTGAGCAGGAGGTTGACCACGACCATCACGGCGGTGGTCGTGGTGATGAACAGCCCGGCGTAGAGGGCCGTGAGCCGGGCGCGGACGGTGGTGGGCCGCGGGCCGAACCGCAGGCGGTTCACAGCCGGTACCCGCCGGACACCGTGGTGATGACCGCCGGTTCGCCGAGCTTGGCGCGCAGCTTGCTGATCGTCACCTTCACCACGGTCGTGAAGGGGTCGGTGTTCTCGTCCCAGGCACGCTCCAGCAGTTCCTCCGTGGCCACGACCGTGCCACGCGCCTGCATGAGCACCTCCAACACGGCGAACTCCTTGCGCGAGAGCGGCAGATGGCGTCCGTCGCGGTACGCCTCCCGGCGCGGCCCGTCGAGGGTGATCCCGGCCTGCTCCAGCACCGGCGGCAGCGTGACCGCGTGGCGGCGGCCGAGGGCCTGGACGCGGGCGAGCAACTCGGCGTAGGCGAACGGCTTGGTCAGGTAGTCGTCGGCACCCAGGCCGAGCCCTTCGACCCGCTGCTTCACGGTGCCGGACGCGGTGAGCATGAGGATGCGGGTGCCTTTGCCGCTGCTGACCACCTGGCGGCACACGTCGTCGCCGTGCACTTCCGGTATGTCGCGGTCCAGGACGAGGACGTCGTACTCGTGCACCGCGAGCCGTTCCAGCGCGGCGGCGCCGTCGTGCGCCACGTCGACGGCCATCGCGTGCCTGCGCAGGCCGTCCGCCAGGAGCCCGGCGAGCACCTGTTCGTCCTCGACCACCAAAATCCGCATGGGCTCCTTCTAGCAGGCGGCCGGTGAAGGACCGGTTAACGCTTCCGTTCACCGCCGCGCAACCGCCCGCTTGCGAGCGTGCTCCTGTCGCACTCTCCCGGGAGCACTCCCGGGACGGCCTCGGCAAGGGAGCTACATATGCGCGTCAGAGCAGGACTGGCACTCGCAACGCTGCTGTTCGTCGGCGTGGTGAGCGGTTGCGGCGGCGGTGGCGGGGACGACGGCGACGGTGTCGCCTCGGTCGTTTCCGGGAAGCCGTCCGCCACCGCGAGCGCGGGCGGCGGATCCGACGGCGCCAAGGCGGACGGCACGGCGCTCGCCAAGTGCATGCGGGAGAACGGCGTGCCGGAGTTCCCCGACCCGGAGGCCAACGGGTCGATGGTGCTGCCGGAGGGCGTGGACGAGGCCAAGGTCGACGCCGCGATGCAGAAGTGCAAGAACAAGATGCCGGTCGGCGGTGACATGCCGCAGATGAGCGCCGAGGACCTGGAGAAGACGCGGCAGTTCGCCAAGTGCATGCGGGACCACGGGATCGCCGACTTCCCCGACCCGGACGGGAACGGCGGCTCCATCCAGCTCGGCAACGGGACCGACCTCGACCCCGAGGACCCGAAGCTCAAGGCCGCGCAGTCGAAGTGCCAGTCGCTCATCCCGGCCAGGCCCGGGAGCGACGCGGGCTCCGGGGACCGGAAGTGAGCGGCGCGCAACGCCGCGGACGGCGCGGCGGCCGGGTCGCCCTGGCGGTGTTCGGTGTCCTCGGGGTCGGCGCCGGCGCGGTCGCCGCCACCGGGGTCGGACTGCCGGACGGTGGCGACGACGACGAGTCGGAGAAGCCGGTCACCGCGCAGACGACCGCCCCCGTCACCCGGCAGACCATCGTCGACACCCAGACCGAGCAGGGCTCGCTGACCTACGGCGACACGGTGACGGTCAAGGGCGTCCTCAACGGCACGGTCACGTCCCTGCCGGGCCCGGGGTCCATCGTGGCGCGGGGCTCGGCGCTGTACCGGGTCGACGACAAGCCGGTGGTCCTGCTGTACGGAGCGCTCCCGGCGTACCGCACGCTCAAGGTCGACGTCGAAGGCGACGACGTCAAGCAGTTCGAGCAGAATCTCGCCGCGCTCGGCTACCAGGGCTTCAAGGTGGACGGCAAGTTCACCTCGGCGACGGCGGCCGCGGTCAAGCAGTGGCAGGAGGATCTGGACCTCGTGGAGAACGGCGAGGTCGAGGCGGGTCGGATCAGCTACGTGGACGGGCAGATCCGGGTGGACAGCCTCACGACCGCCACCGGCGACACCGTGCAGCCGGGCAAGGAACTCCTCACGTACAGCGGCACATCGCGCGTCGCGACCGTGGACCTCGACATGGAGGACCAGCGGCTCGCCACGAAGGACGCCGCCGTCGAGGTCACCCTGCCCAACGGCAAGTCGACGCAGGGCAGCATCACCTCCACCCGCACGGTCGCCGAGGACGGTTCGTCCGGCGGCTCGAACGGCGCGGGCGGATCCGGTGAATCGGGCGGTTCGGGAAGCTCCGACACCACCAAGATCAAGGTCACCGTGGCCATCGCGGACCAGGCCGCCCTGGAGGGCCTGGACGAGGCGTCCGTCGACATCGGCTTCACCGCCGACCGGCGGGAGAACGTCCTGACCGTGCCGGTCTCGGCGCTGCTCGCGCTCGCCGAAGGCGGGTACGGCGTCCAGGTCGTCGACGGCGTCGGCACCCGGATACTCCCGGTCCAGACCGGCCTGTTCGCCCGGGGACGCGTGGAGGTGTCCGGCGCCGACCTGGCCGAAGGCATGACGGTCGGGGTGCCGTCGTGACCGGGGTCGTCGAACTCGTCGGTGTCACCAAGGCGTACCCGGGCGGGGTCACCGCGCTGCGCGAGGTCGGCCTCGGCATCGAGTACGGCGAAATGGTCGGCATCGTCGGGCCGTCCGGCTCCGGCAAGTCCACGATGCTGCACCTCATCGGCACGCTCGACCGGCCGTCGGCCGGGACGGTGCGGATCGACGGGTACGACGTGGCACGGCTCAGCGACCGGAAGCTGTCCGCGCTCCGGGCCCGGCGCGTCGGCTTCGTCTTCCAGCAGTTCCACCTCGCCGCCGGGCAGACCGCACTCGACAACGTCGCGGACGGGGTGCTGTACGCCGGCCTGCCGCTGCGCGAGCGGCGCCGACGCGCCCACGAGGCCCTCGAACGCGTCGGGCTGGCCGACCGGAAGCACCATCTGCCGCACGAGTTGTCCGGCGGTCAGAAGCAGCGGGTGGCGATCGCCCGCGCGGTGGTCGGCGAGCCGCCGCTCCTGTTGGCCGACGAACCGACGGGCGCGCTGGACTCGGCCTCCGGCGTCGCGGTCATGGACCTGCTGCGGGAACTGAACGCGGCGGGCACCACGGTGCTCGTCATCACGCACGACCGTGAACTCGCCGCGATCCTGCCGCGCCAGGTCGTTCTGCGCGACGGCGAGGTGGTGGTGTGAGCGTCCAGCCGGAGCAGGACCAGGAGCGGGACCAGGAGCGGGAGCGGGATACGGCGTCCGGGGCGCGGCACCCTGCCGCGCGCGCCCCCGGGGGCACGCTCTCCCCGGCGCGGCTGCGCCCGCGGGATGTGCTGCGGGTGGGCAGCGGCGGTCTGCGTACGCGGCCCATGCGGGTGTTCCTGTCCGCACTCGGTATCGCCATCGGCATCGCGGCGATGGTGTCGGTCGTCGGGATCTCGTCCTCCTCGCAGGCCGACCTCGACCGCCGGCTCGCGGCGCTGGGCACCAACCTGCTGACCGTGGCGCCCGGTCAGACCATGGGCGGCGGCAACGCCCGGCTGCCCGAGGAGGCGGTGCCGATGATCTCTCGCATCGGGCCGGTCGAGGAGGTGGCCGCGACCGGCACGTGCGACGCCAAGATGTACCGCAGCGACCGGATCAGCAAGGCCGAGACCGGCGGGATCTCGGTCCTGGCCGCGGAACCGGCGCTGCTCGACACGGCGGGCGCGGTGCTGGCGCACGGGAGTTGGCTGAACGCGGCGACTGCGAAGTACCCGGCGGTGGTGCTGGGCTCGAAGACGGCGGAACGCGCGGGCCTGACCGGCGTGGACGAAGACGTCCAGGTCTTCATCGGCGACATCTGGTTCACCGTCGTCGGCATCCTCGAACCCGTGCCGTTGGCCGAGGAGTTGGACACCGCGGCACTCGTCGGGTGGGAGGCCGCCACGGAGTACCTGGGCTTCGACGGACACCCCACGACCGTCTACACGAGGTCCGCGGAGGACTCCGTGGAAGCGGTGCGCGACGTCCTGGCCGCGACGGCCAACCCGGAGTCGCCGAACGAGGTCAAGGTCTCCCGGCCCTCGGACGCGCTCGCCGCGAAGAACGCGGCGAGCGACACGTTCACCAGCCTGCTGGTCGGCCTCGGCGCGGTGGCCCTGCTGGTGGGCGGGGTCGGCGTGGCGAACACGATGGTGATCTCGGTCCTCGAACGCCGCGGCGAGATCGGACTGCGGCGGTCCCTGGGCGCGACCCGCGGACAGATCCGCACGCAGTTCCTGGCCGAGTCGCTGCTCCTGTCGGCCCTCGGCGGAATCGGCGGGGTGGTCCTCGGCGTGGCCGTGACCACGGGGTACGCCTCCCTCCAGGACTGGCCCGCGGTGGTCCCGGCCTGGGCCTCGTCGGGCGGCGTGGGGGCGACCCTGCTGATCGGTGCGCTCGCCGGCCTCTATCCGGCGATCCAGGCGTCCCGGCTCTCCCCGACCGAGGCCCTCACCGCGCACTGAGGCAGCGGCGTCCGACCCGCGACGGAAGGACGCGGGGACCCGAAGGACGCGGGGACAGGGGTACGGCGGCGCGGAACGAGCGGACACCCCGGAGGGTGTCCGCTCGTCGGGCCCGCGGGCGGCGACCGAGGGTGGCCTGCGTCAGGCCGTCGCGCCCGCCGGGACCTTGGGGGCGGGCTCGCTGTCGCCGGGCGCCTCCGCGGCGTCCGGCGCCCCGCCCGCCGGGTCGTCCGGGACGACCGGGCCGGTGAGCGGAGCGACCTCCTCGCCGGCCAGCACCTTGCGGGCCCGGTCGCGGTCGAGGACGCCCTCCCACGACGCCACGACCAGGCTCGCGACGCTGTTGCCGCAGACGTTGGTCAGCGCGCGGCACTCGCTCATGAACTTGTCGATGCCGAAGACCAGCATGATCCCCGCGACCGGCACGTGGCCGACGGTCGACAGCGTCGCCGCCAGCACGATGAAGCCCGAGCCGGTGACCCCCGCGGCGCCCTTCGAGGTCAGCAGCAGCACGCCGAGCAGGCCCAGCTGCTGGCCGAACGACAGCGCGGTGTCGGTGGCCTGCGCGACGTACAGCGCGGCGAGCGTGAGGTAGATGCAGGTGCCGTCCAGGTTGAAGGAGTAGCCGGTCGGCACCGTCAGCCCGGCGACCTGGCGCGGCACCCCGAGGTTCTCCATCTTCGTGACCACGCGCGGCAGCACCGTCTCGCTGGACGACGTGCCGAGGACGATCAGCAGTTCGTCCTTCATGTAGCGCAGCAGCTGGAAGATGTTCAGCCGGATGATCGCCATCACGATGCCCAGCACGACCAGCACGAAGAACAGGCTGGTGCCGTAGAAGATCGCGATGAGCTTGCCGAGGCTGGTCAGGGTGTCCAGGCCGTACTTGCCGACGGTGAACGCCATCGCGCCGAACGCGCCCACGGGGGCCGCGTACATCACGATGCGCAGCACCGAGAACAGCACCTGCCCGGTCTTCTCGACGCCGGCCGCGACGCCCAGCGCCGGGCGGCCCACGAGCTTGATCGCGATGCCGAACAGGACCGCGAAGAACAGGACCTGGAGGACGTCGCCCTCGGAGAAGGCGCCGACGATGCTGCTCGGGACCAGGTCGGTGAGGAAGTGCCACCAGCCCTGCGACTCGCCCTTGTCGATGTACTCCTGCGCGCTCTCGGTCACCTGGATGGCGCCGACGTCCGCGTGCACGCCGTCGCCCGGGCGCAGCACGTTCATCACGACCAGGCCGAGGACGAGCGCGATGGTGGTGAGGACCTCGAAGTAGACCAGCGACTTCCAGCCGATCCGGCCCGCGCTGCGCAGGTTGTCGACGCCGGCGATGCCGGTCACGACGGTCACGAAGATGATCGGCGTGATGATCATCTTGATGGCGTTGACGAACGTGTCGCCGAGCGGCCTGAGGTCCTCGCCCACGGCGGGCCACGCGGCGCCCACCACGACGCCGGCGAGGATGCCGGCCAGCACCCATACATACAGCTGGGAGTACCAGCGCCGGCTCGGGGGCGGCGGTACGGCCGCACCGGGGGTGCCGGGCGTACCGGGGTCGGTCGTCGCGATGGCCTGGGCCATGGCGAGCCTCCTTCGTCGGTCAACGAAACGTCGGGTTAACAAGGGGTTGACCGGTAGAGTGGCGCAGCTCACACGATCGACTCGCTATTACGCGCATTACGCGCACGAGTGAAATGCCGGTTCGCGGGGGCTTGCGGCGGTTCCCGCGTGTCGGGCGATACTTCGGCCATGGCCGAAACGACTCTCCCGGGCTGCGGGTGCCGTGCGCACTGACCCGACCGCGCCGGGCCGCCCCGTACGCAGGCGCCCCAGCATCGCCGGACAGGTGCTGCTGTGGCAGCTGACGCTGGCGGTGCTGCTGATCACCGCCGGGGCGCTCATTGCCGTCGGGGCCGCGGACGACGCCGCGCGGGACTCGGCGCGGGACCGGGCGTTGGAGGTGGCGCGTACGCTCGCCCGCTCACCGGGCGTCGCCGAGGCCGTCGCGTCCGACGACCCGACCGCCCGGCTCCAGCCCGTCGCCGAGGCCGTCCGCCGGGAGAGCCACGTCGACTTCGTGGTGTTCATGACCGTCGAGGGCATCCGCTTCACCCACCCCAACACCGCGCTCATCGGGCAGACGTTCCTCGGGCACATCGACGAGGCGGTGCTCGGCCGCGCGCTCACCGAGACCTACACCGGGTCGCTCGGGCCGTCGGTCCGGGCGGTCGTGCCGGTGCCGTCCGGGCCGGACGCGGGCCCCGGCAGCGCGCCGGTCGCCCTCGTCTCGGTCGGGGTGACCGAGCGCCGCATCGACGAGATCGTCGGGGACGACATCCCGCCGGTGGTCGTCGTCGCGGCGGGCGCGCTCGCCGTCTCGGCCGCCGCGGCCACCGCGGTGCACCGGCGCCTGCGCCGCCAGACGCTGGGACTCGGCCCGATCGAGCTGCGCCGCGTGTACGAGCACCACGACGCCGTCCTGCACGCCGTCCGCGAAGGGCTCGCCGTGCTCGACGGCGACGGCCGGCTCGTGCTCGCCAACGACGAGGCCCACCGCCTGCTGGGGCTGAGCGACGCCGCGGAGGGGCGGCACGTGCGGGACCTGGGCCTGGACGCCACCCTCGCCGAGACCCTGGCCGCGGGACGCACCGTCGCCGACGAGATCCACCTTGCCGGGGACCGCGTCCTGGCGGTGAACGTCAGCCGCACCACCCGCGACGGCCGGGTGCTCGGAACCGTCGCGACGTTCCGCGACCACACCGAACTGCGGGAACTGGTCGGAGAGTTGGACGAGGTACGCAGCTTTGCCGAGGCGCTGCGCGCGGCCGCGCACGAGTCGGGCAACCGCCTGCACACGGTCGTCTCGCTCATCGAGCTGGGCCGCCCCGACGAGGCGGTGCGCTTCGCCACCGGCGAACTCGCGGCGTCCCAGGACCTCGCCGACCGGCTGACCGCCGAGGTGAGCGAACCCGCGCTGGCCGCCCTGCTGTTCGGCAAGCACGCGCAGGCGGCGGAACGCGGCGTGCGGCTCACCGTCACCGCGGACGCGGTGGACGGCCTCGAACCGGCCATGAGCCCGGGGGACTTGGTCACGGTTGTGGGCAACCTCGTGGACAACGCGATCGACGCGGCGGCCTCCGTCGGGACGCCGCGGGACGCGCGGGACGCGGCGGAGCGTTCGCGGTGCGTCGCGGTGGCCGTGGAGCCGGCCGCGGCGGGCGGCGTCGTCCTGCGCGTCGCGGACAGCGGCCCGGGGCTCGACGAGGCCTCCGCGGCCCGCGCGTTCGAGCGCGGCTGGACCACCAAGCCGGCGCCCGGTCCGCAGGGGCGCGGCCTCGGCCTCGCCCTGGTCCGCAGCATCGTCGAACGCCACGGCGGCACGATAGGCGTCGGCCACGCGGAGCTGGGCGGTGCGGAGTTCACCGTACGGATACCGCCGGGCGCGAGCACCGCGGCCGGCGAACCCCACGAGGAGGAACGGTGATTCGCACCCTGGTGGTGGAGGACGACCCGGTCCTCGCCGAGGCGCACAGCGCGTTCACCGAGCGGGTGCCGGGCTTCGCGGTGGCCGGGGCCGCGGGGCACGGCACCGAGGCGCTGCGGCTGCTGGGCACCCGCGAGGTCGACCTCGTCCTGCTCGACCTCTACCTCCCCGACGTGCACGGACTGGAGCTCTGCCGCACCATGCGGGCGCGCGGGCACCGCGCCGACGTGATCGTGGTGACCTCCGCACGGGACCTCGACCTGGTCCGCTCGGCGGTGTCCCTCGGCGTCGTGCAGTTCCTCCTCAAGCCTTTCTCCTTCACGGCGTTCAGCGAACGGCTCTCGGCGTACGCCGAATACCGCCGCCGCATCACCACCGCGCCGAGCAGCGACCCGGCCGGGCAGGAGGCCGTCGACCTGGCCTTCGCCGCGCTGCGCCGCGCCCCGGAGGCGTCGCCGCTGCCCAAGGGCCTCGCCCCGGCGACGTTCGAGGCCGTGGTCGCGCGCCTGCGCGGCGGCGGCGAGACCTCCGCGGCCGACATCGCGGACGCGGTCGGCGTCTCGCGTCCCACGGCCCGCCGCTACCTCGACCACCTGACCGCGCGCCGCCTCGTCCACCGGGAACCGCGCTACGGCAGGGCGGGGCGTCCGGAATACGTCTACCGCTGGCGCGGCGCCGACGGTGACGCCCGGGAGGCGCCGGGGGTGCCGAGCACCTGAGCCGTGCCGTCGGGGGTGCCGTTGGGCGTGCCGTCGGGGTGCGCCGCCGACGCGCCGGGCGCGTCCCGCGGCTCTGTCGCTCGGTCGCGCGGTGTCAGGCCAGGACCTTGCCCAGGAAGCCCGCCAACTTCTCGCGCGTGCGCGCGACTTGCTCGTCCACGGTCAGCGACTCGTGGAACCGGCCGCCCGGTTCGGGCTTCCTGATACCGCGCACATAGAGCGAGCAGGCGAGGTCGGTGCACAGGTAGATGCCGACCGAGTTGCCCTCGCGCCCCGCCTTCCCGGCCCGCGGGGCGGTCATGAGCGACACCCCGCTGCCCGGGTGCGTCGTCAGGCAGATGCTGCACATGCTGCGGTGCAGGAAGCCGCGCTGCTGGGACGGGAAGCGCATGGCGACACCGACGACGCGGCCGTCGTGCTCGGCCGCCAGGTAGCTGCGGTCCGGCGCGCCGGGATCCCGCCAGCCGAGGAAGTCCAGTTCCTCCCAAGGTCGTTCGCCGAGATCGCGCGGGACAGCCAAGCGCTGCGCCTCGCCCTTGGAGCAGTTGACGAAGGATGCGCGGAGGTCGCGCTCGGTGAGTGCTTTCATGCCCCGCACGCTAACCTTGCCTAGGAATCCTAGGCAAATTAATAAAGGATGTAGGCTGGCGGTCGATGGTGACGGGTGGCCACGGGACAGCGGGTTGTGGACGGAAGGGGAGCGGCGTGGTGCGTGCCGGGCTGACGGCGGAGCGGGTGGTCGGCGCCGCGGCGGAGCTCGCCGACGAGGCGGGCGTCGAGGGCGTCACGGTGTCCGCGCTCGCGCGGCGTTTCGGGGTGAAGGACGCGAGCCTGTACTCGCACATCCGGAACCTGCGGGACCTGCGCGTGCGGGTGGCCCTGCGCGCCAACGCGGAACTGGCCGACCGTCTGGAGCCCGCGGTCGCGGGCCGCGCCGGGCGCGACGCGCTGGCCGCGTTCGCCGACGCGTACCGCGAATACGCCCTCGCCCACCCCGGGCGCTACGCGGCGGCGCAGATGCCGCTCACCGCAGCGGACCTCGCCGGGCTGGACGCCGACACGCGCTGCGGCGAACTGGTCTACGCGGTGCTGCGCGCGTACGGGCTCGCCGAGCCCGACCTGACCGACGCCGCACGTCTGCTGCGCGGCACGTTCCACGGCTTCGTCACGCTGGAGTCCGCCGGCGGGTTCCAGCATCCCCGGCCCACCGACGCCTCGTGGGCCGCCGCCGTCGACGCGCTGCACGCCGCGCTGGAGAACTGGCCGCGCCGGAGCGTGTGACACGGGGTGTCGGCACCCTTTGAATCAGACTTATGGGTACGTTCGGTGCACCAGTGATGCCGTGATCGAGGGAGGCGGGCGTATGGCCGCTCCGGTGTGGAAGCCCGATCCGGAGAAGCACGACTTCCCGGCCGCCGAGGAGTTCCTCGACCTGCTGCTCCCGCCCGACATCGCGGAGAACATCCTGCACCGGCTCCGTACCGGCGACACGACCGCGAAGAAGGCCAAGGACATCCTGCGCGCGTCCGGCCTCCCGCTGCTGCCCAAGGACAACCTGCACGTTGCGCACAACATCGACAAGGTGAACGCGGGCAGCAAGCTCTCGCCCGTCCTGCTGGTCCGCGGCCGGCCGCTGCTGATCGCCGACGGGTACCACCGCGTCTGCGCCATCTACTACCTCAGCGAGGACCTGGACGTACCCTGCCGCCTCGCGTAACGCGCGGATTCACGCGCCGCGTCGGTGCGCGAGGTCGGCGAAGCGCATGGCGGCGGCCAGGTCCGCCTCGATCGCGGCCGCGGCGGTGCGGAGCGGGGGCAGCAGTTCGGACTCGGCCTCGGCGGGGGAGCGCCGGCTCGCGTGCATCGACACGTTGACCGCGGCCACCGCCCGGCCCGCGCCGTCGCGCACCGGGACCGCGATCGAGCGCAGCCCCTCCTCCAACTCCTCGTCCACGAGCGAGAATCCGCACGCGGCCGTGTCGGCGAGGATCTCCGCGAGCCGGGTGCGGGAGGTCACGGTGTGGCGCGTCAGCGCGACCGGCTCGACGCGGGCGAGGCACGCCTCGCGCTCGCGTTCCGGCAGGTCCGCGAGCAACACCCGGCCCAGCGAGGTCGCGTATGCCGGGAACCGGGTACCGACGCTGATCGCGACGCTCATGATGCGCACCGTCGGGACGCGGGCGATGTACTGCACGTCGTCGTCGGCGAGCACCGCCATGGACGCGGACTCGTGGACCCTGCCGACCAGTTCGACGAGGTGGGGCTCGGTGATGCCGGGCAGTGTCAGCCCGGACAGGTGGGCGAAGCCCAGGTCGAGCACGCGCGGGGTGAGGCGGTACAGGCCGCCGTCGTGACTCGCGTAGCCGAGGTGTTCCAGGGTGATCAGGGCCCGGCGCGCGGTCGCCCGGGGGAGACCGGTGGCCTCGGCGACGGCGGTGAGCGGCAGGGCCACCGGACAGTCCGAGGCGGCGTCCCGGGCCCGTTCGCTCACCTTCGGGTCGAAGGCAGGGATCACCGCGAGCCCGCGGGCGAACGACTCGACGAACTCGGGGCCGAGTTCGCGCTTGGACGCCCGCAGCACGGCGGCGACCGCCGGGGCCGCATCTGCCGGGGGGACGGGCGCGGCGCGTTCGGTGGCCCGGGCCGAGTCCGCCGTGCCGGCTTCGGCGGCTTCGGCGGGTCCGGTGGGGCCGGCGGGTCCGGTGGGATCGGTGCGCGAGGCCGGGGCGGCGAGGCGACCCCGCATCGTCCCGGCGGTGGCGAGGAGTTCGCCGAGTGCAGCCTCGCGCAGGGAGGCCACGTCGTGCCTGCTGGTGTGGCTCACCACGCTCAACGCGCACACCGTGCGCCCGTCGGCGTCGCGCACCGGAACGGCCACCGCGACGAGCCCCGCCTCGATGAACTGGTCGTCCTGCGACCATCCCGCGTCCCGGGCCGCCGCGGCGCGGTCCGCGAACGTCTCGGCGGGCACGCCGCCGCGCGGCGGCGGTACCGCCGGGAAGTCCGCGTCGCCGGGGTCGCGTTCGCGACGGCGGCGCCACGCGGCCCAGGCCGCGTCGTCCCATTCGACCGCGAACAGCGCGCCGGGGGCCGCGCGTTCGGCCGGGACGAGGTCGCCGATGCGGAAGGCCAGCGCCATCGTGCGGCGGCGAATCGCCTGGTGCACGAAGCGCACGCCGTCGGCGTCCGGCACCGCCAGTGACACCGACTCGTCGAGGGCGTCGGCAAGCCCGTCGGCCAGGTCGCCGAGCCGGTCCGGCAGGCCGGTCGAGGCGAGGTAGGCGTTGCCCAGCTCCAGCAGGCGCGGGGTGAGGACGACGTCGCGGCCGTCGAGCCGGGCGTACCCGATCCGCGCGACGGTGGCCGCCACCCGGTCGACCGTGGACCGCGCGAGGCCGGTGGCCCGCACCAGGTCGCCGAGGCTCGCGCGTCCGTCGGCCGTGGCCACCGCGCGCAGCACCGCCAGCCCCCGGGTGAGCGGCCCGACGGCCTCGGTCGGCGGCGATGCGTCGGGGACGGGCACGGTCACTCTCCGGGGCTGTGCGGCGCGCCGCGACGGGACGCGATGGTTGACAGCCCTTCGAGGCACCCCGCAGACTCGGGCCATCGCATAATCGTGAACAATAGTTCACCAGACGAACACAATCAAGGCGGCGCCCGCGCCGCACCGCTCGGCACCGTGAGGGCTCCTCGACTGCCATGGCTGAGATACGTACGCTCCGCGACGCCGTCGCGGACCTCGTGCACGACGGCGACACCGTCGCGCTCGAAGGATTCACGCACCTGATCCCGTTCGCCGCCGGGCACGAGGTCATCCGGCAGGGCATCACCGACCTGACCCTGGTCCGGATGACCCCCGACGTCGTCTACGACCAGCTCATCGGTGCCGGCTGCGCCCGCAAGCTGGTCTTCTCGTGGGGCGGCAACCCCGGGGTCGGCTCGCTGCACCGCTTCCGCGACGCGGTGGAGAACGCGTGGCCGCGCCCGCTCGAACTCGACGAGCACAGCCACGCCGGCATGGCGAACCGGTACGTCGCGGGCGCGTCCCGCCTGCCCTTCGCGATCCTGCGCGGCTACCGCGGCAGCGACCTGCCGACCCGCACCGACACCGTCTCGACCGTCGTCTGCCCGTTCACGGGCGAGGAGTTGGCCGCGGTGGCGGCCCTGCGCCCCGACGTCACGGTGATCCACGCGCAGCGCGCCGACCGGCGGGGCAACGTCCAACTGTGGGGCCTGCTCGGCGTCCAGAAGGAAGCCGCGCTCGCCGCCGAGCGCGTGCTGGTGACCGTCGAGGAGGTCGTCGACGAACTCACCCCCACGCCCGGTGCGGTCGTGCTGCCGTCGTGGGTCGTCGACGCCGTCGTGCCGGTGCCGGGCGGCAGCCATCCCTCGTACGCCGCCGGCTACTCGGTCCGCGACAACGACTTCTACCAGGAATGGGACGCGGTCTCGCGGGACCGCGCCGCCTTCACCGCGTGGCTCGACACGCACGTGCGAGAGGAGTCTGCCGCATGACCGACGCGAGTGCAGCCGACCTGAGCGCCGCCGACGCGGTTGCCGCCGCGGGTGCCGCCGAACTGCCGCCGACGCCCGACGAGGTCATGGAGGTCAACGCCGCCCGTGCGCTCGCGGGCGCGCGCACCTGCTTCGTCGGCATCGGCCTGCCGAGCACCGCCGCCAACCTGGCCCGCGCCACCGCGAACCCGGACCTGGTGCTCATCTACGAGTCCGGCACCATCGGTTCCAAGCCGACGCGCCTGCCGCTCTCCATCGGCGACGGCGAACTCGCCGAGACCGCCGACGCGGTGGTGTCGGTCCCCGAGATGTTCAACTACTGGCTCCAGGGCGGCCGCGTCGACGTCGGCTTCCTCGGCGCCGCCCAGATCGACCGGTTCGCCAACGTGAACACCACGGTCGTCGACCGCGGCCCGGACCGCCCCGAAGGCCGCCTGCCCGGTGCCGGCGGCGCTCCGGAGATCGCCTCGAACTGCCGCCGCGTCCTGATGGTGCTGCGGCACTCGACCCGGAACTTCGTGCCCGCACTCGACTTCGTCACCACCCTCGGCCACGGGGCCGGACCGCACGACCGCAGCCGACTGGGCATGCCCGGCGCCGGACCCGTCGCGGTCATCACCGACCTCGGCATCCTGCGCCCCGACCCGGCCACCGCCGAACTCGTCCTCACCGACCTGCACCCGGGCGTGCACGCCGACCAGGTCCGCGCGGCCACCGGCTGGGACCTCCGCGTCGCCGCGGAGACCGTCGTCACCGCACCCCCCACGCCCGCCGAACTCCTCGCGCTGCGCGGCCTCAAGGCCGCCGGGAAGAAGGCCGCCCCGTGACCTCCGGCACCGCACCCCGCACCACCCCCGGCTCCGGCACGGCGGCAGGTCTCAAGGACGTCTACATCGTCGACGCCGTGCGCACGCCGATCGGCAAGTACGGCGGCGCGCTGTCCGGCGTACGCCCCGACGACCTCGCCGCCCATGTCCTGCGCGCGCTCGTCGCCCGCACCCCGGACCTCGACCCGGCCCGCATCGGCGACGTCTTCTTCGGCGACGCGAACGCCGCCGGCGAGGACAACCGCGACGTGGCCCGAATGGCCGTACTGCTCGCGGGACTTCCGACATCCGTTCCGGGCACCACGGTGAACCGGCTGTGCGGATCGGGCCTGGAGGCGGTCGTCCAGGCGTATCGCGCGATCGCCGTCGGCGACGTGTCGGTGGTGGTCGCGGGCGGCGTCGAGTCGATGAGCCGCGCCCCGTGGGTCCTGCCCAAGCCCGACCGTGCCTTCCCGGCGGGCCACCAGCAGATGGTGTCGACCACGCTCGGCTGGCGCCTGGTCAACCCGGCCATGCCGCCGGAGTGGACGATCGGGCTCGGCGAAGGCGCCGAACTCGTCGCGGAGAAGCACGGCATCACCCGCGAGGCCCAGGACGCGTTCGCGCTCGCGAGCCACCGCAAGGCCGCCGCGGCCTGGGAACAAGGCCTCTACGACGGCGAAGTGGCGGCCCTCGACGGCTTGCCGGGCCTGCGCACCGCCCCGACCCGCGACGAGTGCGTGCGCGACAACACCTCGCTGGAGGCGCTTGCCAAGCTGGCCCCGGCGTTCAAGTCCGGCGGCACCGTCACGGCCGGCAACTCCTCGCCGCTCAACGACGGCGCGGCCGCCCTGCTCCTCACCGACGAGGACGGACTCGCCGAACTCGGCCGCGAACCCCTGGCCCGCATCAGCGCGTCGGCGGTCGTCGGCGTCGAACCGCAACTGTTCGGCCTCGGCCCGGTCGACGCGGTCCACCGCGCCCTCGCGCGGGCCGGGCGCACCTTCGCCGACCTGCGGACGTTCGAGCTGAACGAGGCGTTCGCCGCCCAGGCCCTCGGCTGCCTCGCCGAATGGCCGGACCTGGACCCGGACTTGGTCAACCCGCGCGGCGGCGCGATCGCGCTCGGCCACCCCCTCGGCGCCTCCGGAGCCCGGCTCGCCGGATCGGTCGCGCACCAACTCGCCGCGGCGGGCGGCGGAACCGGACTCGCCGCGCTGTGCATCGGCGTCGGACAGGGCCTCGCCCTCGTGCTGGAAAGGTAGGACCCGGACCCATGACGGCACGCACCCAGACTGCCCCGACACACCCGCCCGCGGCGGAGGCACCGGCGCCCGCCGGGCCCCCGGCCGCGGTGACGCAGGCCGACATCGACCGCGAGATGCGCGACGCGAGCGACGCGTACGCCCGGCGTCTCGCCGCCGACGCGGCACCGGGCGACCACCCGGCCCGCGACTACCTGCCGTACCGCAGCAGCGCGCTGCGCCACCCCAGGCAGCCCCTGACGGTGGTTCAGGACCCGGACGCGATCGAGCTGAGCGGCCCGGTGTTCGGCGCCGTGGACGTCACGGCCCTCGACGCGGACCTGACCGCCCATCACATCGGGGAGCCCCTGGGGGAGCGCATCACCGTGCAAGGCCGCGTCCTCGACCGCGCCGGCCGACCCGTCGTCGGGCAGCTCGTGGAGGTCTGGCAGGCCAACGCGGCCGGACGGTACGCCCACCGGCGCGACCGCCACCCGGCACCGCTCGACCCCAACTTCACCGGCAGCGGACGCTGCCTGACGGACGATCAGGGACGGTACGCGTTCACGAGCATCAAGCCCGGGCCGTACCCGTGGCGCAACCACGTCAACGCGTGGCGGCCCGCGCATATCCACTTCTCGGTGTTCGGCACGGCGTTCGCGCAGCGCATGGTGACGCAGATGTACTTCCCCGGCGACCCGCTCTTCCCGTACGACCCGATCCTCCGGTCCGTGACCGACGAAGCGGCCCGCGCACGGCTCGTCGCGACGTACGACCACGGCCTGTCGGTACCGGAGTTCTCGCTCGGCTACCGCTGGGACATCGTGCTGGACGGCCCCGCCGCCACCTGGACGGAGGACACCCTGTGACGGGCGTGAGCGACGTGACCGACGTGACCGACGTGAGCGACACGACGACAGCGGCCCCGCGGCGCCATGCGCCCACCCCGGCGCAGACGGTCGGACCGTTCTTCGGCTACGCACTGCCGTTCCCGGGCGGCGGCGACCTCGTGCCGCCGGGCCATCCGGGGGCCATCACCCTGCACGGCCGCGTCCTGGACGGCGCGGGTGCGCCGATACCGGACGCCCTCCTGGAGTTCTGGCAGGCGGGCCCCGACGGTTCCCGGCTCGGGGCACCGGGCTCGATGCGCCGCGACGAGACCACCGGCGGATTCGCCGGTCGCGACGGAGTGACCTTCACCGGTTTCGCCCGGGTGGCCACCGACGCCGACGGACGCTATGCAATCCGGACGGACGTTCCTGCGGGCGTGCCCTACCTGTCGGTGTGCCTGTTCGCGCGCGGGCTGCTGCACCACCTGTTCAGCCGGGCGTACCTGACCGGCGAACCCGGGTATGCCGAGGACTCCCTGCTGGCGTCGCTGCCGCCCGCCCGCCGGGCGACGCTGGAGACGGTCCGCGAGCGCGGCGGCGTCCACCGGTTCGACATCCGGTTGCAGGGCGGGGAGGACGCGGACGGGGGCCGGCACGAGGAGACGGTCTTCCTTGACTTCGCCTGATCCGACTTCGCCTGATCCGACTTCGCACGGTCCGACTTCGCACGGTCCGACTTCGCACGGTCCGACTTCGCACGGTCCGACGGCGCACGGTCCGACGGCGCACTATGCCGGGGACGCGGGCCTGACCGCGCCGGTCTCGGCGGGTACGGCGGCCGAGGCGGCGACCGGCGACGCGGCGTTCCTGCGGGCGATGCTGGACGCCGAGGCCGCGCTCGTCCGGGCGCTCGCGGAGACCGGGCGGGCGCCGGTGTCCGCCGCCGACGCCGTGGCGCTCGTGGCGGCCGACACCAGCCGCTTCGACGCCCGCTCGATCGCCTTGCGTGCCCGGGCCGGCGGGAACCCGGTGATCCCGCTGGTCGCCGACCTCGCCGCGCGCGTCCGCGAAGTCGACCCGGCTGCGGCCGAGTTCGTGCACCGCGGTGCGACCAGTCAGGACATCGTGGACACCGCCTGGATGCTGGTCGCCGCCCGTACGCGCGCTCAGCTGCTGGGCGACCTGGACGCCACCGCGGACGCGCTCGCCCGGCTCGCCGCGCGGCACCGGGACACCGTCATGGTCGCGCGCACGCTTACGCAGCACGCGGTGCCGACCACGTTCGGCCTCAAGGCGGCGGGCTGGCGCGCGCTGGTTCTGGACGCGCGCGACCGCGTCGCGGTGGTCCGCCTCTCGGCGCAACTGGGCGGAGCGGCAGGAACGTTGGCTGCGTTCTCGGCGGAATTCGCGACGGAGATCCCGACGGAACTCGGCCCGGACCGGCCTGAGGATGTCCCGGCGGAAGCCCGGGCGGAAACCCTGACGGAGGCCCCAACCGAGACAGCCGGGGACGGCACCGGCCTCGGCGTCCTGGCGGCGTACGCCCGCGTGCTCGGACTCGCCGAGCCGGTGCTGCCGTGGCACGTGCTGCGTACACCCGTCGCCGACCTCGGGGCAGCCCTCGCCTTCACGGCCGGCGCGCTCGGCAAGATCGCCGAAGACGTCCTGACCCTGTCGCGTACCGAGATCGCCGAACTCGCGGAAGGCACAGGCGGCGGTTCCTCGGCGATGCCGCACAAGGCGAATCCGGTCGGCGCCACGCTCATCGCGGCCACGGCACGTCAGGTCCCGGCGCTGGCAAAGGTGTTGACGGCATCGCTCGTGGCCGCCGACGAACGCCCGCCGGGGGCCTGGCACGCCGAGTGGCTGCCTCTGCGGGACGCGCTGCGACTCACCGGCGGCGCGGCGTCGATCGCCCGCGGCCTGGTGGACGAACTGCGGGTCGACCCGGACCGGATGCGCGCCAACCTCGCGCTGACCGGCGGACTCGTCGCCACCGAGCGGCTGGTGGCGGCGTACGCCCCGCTGGTCGGCCGCACCGAGGCCCGGGCCGCGGTGGAACGGGCGGCCGCCCGCGTCGCGGCCGGCGCCGTGCCGCTGATCGCCGCCGTCGAGGACGAACCCGCCCTCAAGGGAGTCCTCGACTCCGCACGCCTGGCCGAACTCACCGACCCCGCAGGCCACACCGGGGCGGCGGGCAGGCTCGTCGACCGCGCCCTGCGGCACCGGCCCGCACGCACCGACGCGCACACCGATCATCAGGAAGGTACGACCCCGTGACCACTCCCGTGCCGCACCACCGCGTCGACGGCGCCGGAGGGCCGCCGCTGATCCTGGGACCGTCGCTGGGCACGACCCTGCACGTCTGGGATCCCCAAGTCGCTTCCCTTGCCGCGGACTTCACTGTCGTCCGCTGGGATCTTCCCGGCCACGGCAGAACCCCGTACGCGCCGGGGGGCGAAGTCCCGGCCGAGCCCTGGACGGTCGCCCGGCTCGCGGCCGGGGTCCTTGCCCTCGCCGACGCCTTGGGCTTCGACCGCTTCGCATACGCCGGGATCTCGCTCGGCGGCGCCGTGGGGGTCTGGCTGGCCGCGCACCACCCCGACCGCGTCACCGCGCTGGCCGTCGTCTGCTCGTCCGCGCGCTTCGGCGAGCCCGCCGCCTGGCACGAGAGGGCCGCACTCGTCCGCGCACAGGGCGTCGGCCCGATCGCCGACGGCGCGGCCAAGCGCTGGTTCACCTCCGACTTCGCGGACGCCCCGGAGGCCCGCCGCCTCGTCGACGCCATGCGCGGCGTCGACCCCCACGGGTACGCCGCCTGCTGCGACGCCATCGCCGGGTACGACCTCCGCGCGGACCTGTCCCGCGTCACCGCGCCCACGCTCGTCATCGGGGGCCGGGACGATCCCGCCACCCCGCCCGCGCACGCCCGCGAACTCGCCGACGGAATGCCCGACTCCACACTCCTGGAGCTCGCCGCCGCCGCGCACCTCGCCAACGTCGAGCAGCCCCACCGCGTCCTCGCCGCCCTCACCGAACACCTTGCCGGACCGGCGCGCGCCCGGGGGACCGCGGTACGCCGCGAAGTGCTCGGCGACGCCCACGTCGACCGGGCGATCGCCGCGACCACCGAATTCACCGCCCCCTTCCAGGACTTCATCACGCGCTACGCGTGGGGCGAGATCTGGACCAGGCCCGGCCTCGACCGCCGCACCCGCAGCTGCATCACCCTCACCGCACTGGTCGCGCACGGCCACCACGACGAACTGGCGATGCACGTACGCGCGGCGCTGCGCAACGGACTCACCCGCGACGAGATCCGCGAAGTCCTGTTGCAGACCGCCGTCTACTGCGGGGTGCCCGCGGCGAACTCGGCGTTCGCCGTGGCGGCCCGGGTGCTCGCCGACATCGACTCCACCACGCACGACGCGGCCGACGCCGCCCCCGCTGCCCCGTCCCACCCCGAACCCCCGCGGGCCACCGGCCCCGCAGCCCAGGAAGGCACTTCCCAATGATGTTGTCAAGCAACTTGGGTGACGGGTGGTGTTGCTTGATAGCACCGTCCGTCACGCAGGAGCGCCCACAAGACGTTCACGCGTCGTCGGGCGAGCGCGATGACGGCCTGGGTGTGGCGTTTGCCTTCTGCGCGTTTGCGGTCGTAGAACCGACGGGACTCGGGGCAGCAGCGGATGCTGACCAACGCCGAGATGTAGAAGACCCGTTGCAGTCCGCGGTGGTAGCGCTTGGGGCGGTGCAGGTTGCCGCTGACCCGCCCCGAGTCGCGGGGTGCGGGCGCCAGCCCCGCGTAGCCCGCGAGGCGGTCGGGTGTGGCGAAGAACGCCATGTCGCCGCCGGTCGCGGCGAGGAACTCGGCGCCGAGCAGGTTCCCCATGCCCGGGAGGCTGGTGATCACCTCGGCGAGTTCGTGATCGCGAAACCGGCCCTCGATGAGCTTGTCGACCTCGGCGATCTTCTCGTTGAGGGCCATCACCTCCTTCGCCAGGGTGCGAACCATCGCCGCCACGGCCTTCTCTCCGGTGACCGCGGTGTGCTGGCGCTCCGCCGCGTCGACCGCCGCGCGGGCCAGCGCGGCGGCACCGCGGACATTGCGGTTGCGCAGCCAGGTCTCCAGCCGTGCGGCGCCGGTGCGGCGGATCGCGGCCGGGGTCTGGTAGCCGGTCAGCAGGACGAGCGGGCCGGTGTTGGTCGCGTCCAAAGCGCGTTCCAGCGCGGGGAACACGCCGGTCAGCGTGCCGCGCAGCCGGGAGATGGTGCGGGTGCGGTCGCAGACCAGGTCGGTGCGGCGTGCGGTGAACAGCTTGAGTTCGACGGTGAGTTCGTCGCCGGGCCGCAGCGGGTTCAGGTCGCGGCGCATGCGTGCCTGGTCGGCGATGACCAGCGCGTCGCGGGCGTCGGTCTTGCCCTCACCCCGGTAGCCGGCGGTCGCCCGGCTGACGGTGCGGCCTGGGATGTAGAGCAGGCGTTGGTCGTGGCCGACCAGGATCGCGATCAGCAGCGCGGCGCCGCCGTCGGCAAGGTCGATCGCCCAGGTGACGTCGTCGCCGAGCGCGCGGACGTCGGCCAACAGTTCCAGCAGCTCGGGCTCGTCGTTGGCGACCCGCCGCGACAGCAATCTGACGCCTTCAGTGTCCAGGACCACGCAGTGGTGGTGGGTCTTCCCCGCGTCGATCCCGGCCCATATCCGGAGGTTCATCAGGCTCCCGAGCGTCGTGGTGACAACAGTCCCGCAGACGACCTCGCCGACGTTGTCCTACACAGCGATCTGCTCGCACATCCCAATTGGCGGCCGAGTCGTCGCGGGGTGTCGGGCGGCCAAGTGCCTCGTGCCACCAATGGCAACCCCATGACAGCCACACCCGACACCCCTGGGTGAGCCAACCCTACGAATGGCCCGCTCAGCCCAAGCAAAAAGGTAGGACCCCGTGATCCCCGAGCACACCACCGTCGCCATCGTCGGAGGCGGACCCGCCGGGCTGCTGCTCGCCCGCCTGCTGCACCTGCGCGGCGTGGACTGCGTCGTGCTGGAGAGCCGGGACCGCGCGTACGTCGAGCAGCGCCAGCGCGCCGGGATCCTCGAACAGGGCACCGTCGACGTCCTGCGCGCGGCCGGCGCGGGAGAGCGCCTCGACCGCGAAGGGCTCGTCCACCACGGCATCGAACTGCGCTTCGACCGCCGTTCGCACCGCATCGACTTCCCCGCGCTCGCCGACGGTGCGAGCGTCACCGTGTACGCGCAGACCGAGGTCGTGAAGGACCTCATCGCCCTGCAACTGGCCGAGGGGCCGCCGCTGTTGTTCGGCGCCGAGGTCGCCGCGGTCGAAGGCGCGGACACCGAGCGGCCGACGGTCCGCTACCGTAGCGAGGGCCGCGACCGCACGCTGACCTGCGACTACGTCGTCGGCTGCGACGGGTACCACGGGGTCGCGCGGCAGGCGGTGCCCGAGGGCGGGCTGACGACGTACGAGCGCGAGTACCCGTACTCCTGGCTGGGCATCCTCGCCGACGTGGCACCCTCGTGCGACGAGCTGATCTACGCCCATTCGCCGCGCGGGTTCGCGCTGCACAGCATGCGCTCGCCGAGCGTCAGCCGGCTCTACCTCCAGGTCCCCAACGGCACCGACGCTGCTGAGTGGTCCGACGAGCGCATCTGGGACGAACTCGACCTCCGGTTCGCGTTGGACGGCGCGTGGCGGCTCGAACGCGGTCCGATCACCGCCAAGTCCGTCCTGCCGATGCGCAGCTTCGTGACCGAACCGCTGCGGCACGGACGGCTGTTCCTGGCCGGCGACGCCGCCCACATCGTGCCGCCGACCGGGGCGAAGGGGCTCAACCTCGCGGCCGCGGACGTCACCGTGCTGGCCACCGCGTTCGCCGAACTGCACGACACCGGGTCCACCGAACTCCTGGACGCCTACTCGGACACCTGCCTGCGGCGGGTGTGGCGGGCCGAGCACTTCTCGTACTTCATGACCACAACACTGCACGCGGACCCGGCGCAGAGCGCCTTCGAGACGCGTCTGCAAATCGCCCAGCTCGACCGCGTCGCCGCCTCCCCGCACGCCGCGGCGGAACTCGCCGAGAACTACGTCGGCCTGCCGCTCACGCCCCCGGTGGGGCAGCACGCGAAGGAGGCCGCGTCGCCGCTCGCATAGCGCCGGCCCGCCTAGGTCGTGCCCTTCGGATCTTGATACCGCTCGCGCGGCCTGGCACCGCACGCCGGGCCTACGCCGGGCCTAGACGGCCCTCCTTCGCCCTCCCAAGGCGGCGTTGCAGGGCCTCGCGAGTACGACCGAGTACGAGCTCGCCGGGCCCGGCGGGCCCTCCCAAGCCCTGCGCCTTGCGATGCACGGCGCGAAGGAGGGCCGCCAAGGCCCGGCGACACGCGAGCGGCACCAAGATCCGAAGGACACGACCTACGCGGGTCCTGTGCCGGGGGCGGCAACTGTTCGGACTACCCTGTGACCGTGTCCAGTCCCCTCGCTTCGGTGCCGCAGGATGTCGCGGCGATCCGGCGGCACAACCTCGCGCTCGTCGCGCGGCTGCTGCGGGACCACGGGGAGTTGTCCCGTACCGAAATCGTCGCGCGCACCGGTCTGGCGGCGGGGGCGGTGACGAGCCTCGCCGCGGCGCTGATCGACGCGGGTATGGCCCGCGAAGCCGGTACGCGCCAGAGCGCCGGGATCGCCGGACGCCCGCGCCGCATGCTGGCGTTCGACGGCTCCTCGGTCGCCGTGGTCGCCGCGCACGTGGACGCGCATGCCGTCGTCACCCTCGCGGTGGATCTGTCGGGGCGGGAGCTGCACCGGAGTTCGGTCGGGCACGGTGCCGCACCGGGCGACGTCGAGACTGTCACCGACTGCCTCGCCCGCGAGGTCGGTGCCGCGCTGGCGGCCGCCGAGGCCGCCGGAGTGCGGCCCGCGGCCGTGGGCATCGCCGTCGCGGGGGTGGTGGTCACCGGGTCCGGGGAGGTGGCCTTCGCGCCGAACCTGGGCTGGCGGCACGTACCCCTCGTCGACGCGCTGCGCGAGGCCACCGGGACCGACCTGCCGATCCTGCTGGACAACGACGCCAACCTCACCGCACTTGCCGAACTCCGGGCGTTGACACCGGATTCGGGTGCCCGGCACCTCGTGGTGGTCAGCGGGTACGCCGGAGTCGGCTCGGGCGTCGTCGTCGACGGACGCCTCTTCCGCGGCTCCTCGGGCGGAGCGGGGGAGGCCGGGCACCTGGTGGTCGCACCGCGCGGCCGCTCCTGCTGGTGCGGGCGCCGGGGCTGCCTGGAGGCGGTGGCCGCACCGCCGGAACTGGCCCGCCTGGCAAGGCTGACGCCCGAGGACCCCGCCGATCTCGGGGCGGCCATGGCGGAGTTGGCCGCGCGCGCCGAGCGCGGGCACAAGGGCGTGCTGCGGATCCTGGACGATCTGGGCGGACGCCTCGGCGAAGCCGCCGTCATCCTGGTCACCGTCCTCGGGTCGCAGGCCGTGGTCCTGGGCGGGCACTACGCCGGGCTCGCCCGCTGGGTGCTCCCGCGCGTCGAGGCGGCCCTCGAGGAGTTGCGCGGCATCGACGCGTACCGCGATGTCGAGGCCCGGGCCGGAACGCGCGGCGCCGCCGCACCGGTGTGGGGTGCGGCGGCGCTCGCGGCCGACCTGGTCCTGGACGACCCCGCCGGGTATTGAGCGGGACACGCGCCGCAAGTCGGGCGCGTCAGGTGCGTTGCCGGGTCAAAGTCCCGGCGCGGCGGTCGAGTTCCAGAATCCGCAATGGTGCTCGTCGTCGAAGCTCCTGAACAGGACGTCCCCGGTGGGGCGGAACTTGAGCACGTCACCGCGGCCTGTCAGCGGCGGCCAGGGCGACAGTCCCCAGGCGTTGGGCGTGCCCGTCCAGGCGAACGCGGCCCAGGCGCGCTTCATGCGGTCCGCCATCGCGGCCTGCCGCGCGGTGAACGGCCGCGCCTGCATCGTGAAGTCGAACAGGTACGCCAGTTCCGCGCTGTGCGCGTTGCCCATGTCGAGTCCGGGCAGGTCGAGCCCGATCAGCGGAGGCGAGTCCGGGTCGTCGAACTCGTAGCGGTAGGTGGGAACCTGACGCCGCAGCAGTTCCGCGGTGGCGGACGTCCGGCAGATGAACGACGCGTCGCCGACGAGGGCCGACACGGCGTGGAACGGCGAGGCGTACGCCGACAGCGGGTAGCGCGCCAGCACTTCCGGGGCGAGTGGGCCGTACTGCCGCGCCACGAACGCCGGGTACCGGTCCGGGGTCATCGCCACCTGGTCGAGGGCGAACATCTTGCCCTCGGAGCGGGTGCTGCCGATGACGACGGGCATCTTGTTCCACCGGCCGGACTCGATCGCGTCCCCGGGGTCGACGGGCAGAGCGGGTACGCCCGACGTCAGGCCCGGCACCGGCAGTCGCATGCCGGCGGCGGACAGCGCGGGCAGCGGAACCGAGCGGAGGCAGGCGGCGGCCGTCGCGGGGTCGGCGCAGCCCAGTCCGGCCGCGAACGCGGTGCCCTGCGTGTGGGCGTCCGCTCGGGAACGCGCTTCCATCAGGGTGCACGGACCGCTCTGCAGCACCGCCTTCGCGGCCAGGCCGGAGGCCAGGGGAGAGGCCAGGATCCCGCAGACCGAGGCGCTGCCCGCGGATTGGCCGGTGACGGTGATGTTGCCCGGGTTGCCGCCCAACGCCCTGGCGTTGTCCTTGGTCCAGCGCAGCGCGGTGATCTGGTCGAGCAGGCCCCAGTTGCCGGATCCCTCGGGCGTCTCCGCGTCGAAGCCCGGCAGACCGAGGTAGCCGAGTGCGCCCAGGCGGTAGTTGATGCTCACGACGATGACGTTGTGGTCGTCCGCCATGGTGCGGCCGGCGAACTGCGTTCCGGTGCCCTGCACGAAGCCGCCGCCGTGGATCCAGAACACCACCGGCAGTCCGGTGCCCGGCCGCGTGCCGCGGGGCCGGTAGACGTCCAGGTTCAGACAGTCCTCGCTGCGGGGCTGCGCGGGGTCGATGCCGAAGGGCGCGAACTGCACGCACGCCGGGCCCTGCGCGGTCGCGTCGCGGACGGCGGACCAGCGGGCCGGCGGTTGCGGGGCGCGGAAGCGGCGGTCGCCCACTGGCGGCGCGGCGTACGGAAGTCCGAGGAACTGCTCCGCGCCGTCGACGACTTGGCCGCGTACCACGCCGCTGCCCGTGGCGGCGACGGGTGCGGGGGAGCCGCCCCGTCCGGCGGCTGCCGGTCCGGCGCCGGCGAGCATGGCGAGCACGCCGAGGGCGGTTGCCAAGGAGATCGCGCGGGCCCGCAATCGCAGGGGACCGCAACGGCGTTGTCCGGGTCTGTGCATCACGCCTCCACGGGGACGGGGGCAGGCACCCTATTATTTCTGGCTGTGAAGTAATTGGGGGGAGAGTACACCGGCCGATGCATGACCACCAGGAATGCGCGCGGAATGCAGGATTCCCCCACCCCGGCGACACGCGGCCCGGTACCGGGGCGGGTGATGGTGTCGGAACCGCCGGGCGGTGTATGCCAGTACCTGGCACAGTCGACCGCCAGGGGGAGACCACCATGAGCGTGTCCCAGCACATCCAGGGGACCGGCACGATCGAGCCGCCCCGCGTCGAGGAGGTCGCCGACGGGGCGTTCGCGTACATACAGCCCGACGGCACCTGGTGGATCAACAACACCGGGTTCCTGGTCGGCGACGGCGGCGTGGTCGCCATCGACACCTGCGCCACCGAGGCCCGTACGCGGGCCTACCTGGACACGATTGCCTGCGTGTCGGGCGGTGCGCCGGTACGCACTCTCGTCAACACGCACCACCACGGCGACCATACGCACGGCAACTACCTGTTCCCCGCCGCGACGATCGTCGCGCAGGAGAAGACCCGGACGGAGATCCTCAAGTACGGCATCATCGAACGCGAACTGGTGTGGCCCGGCGTCGACTGGGGCGACCTGCGCGCCGTGGCGCCGTTCCTCACCTTCACCGAGTCGATCACCCTGCACGCCGGGGAAATCCGGGCCGAGGTACGCCACTTCGGGGTCTCGGCGCACACCTCGAACGACTCGGTGGTGTGGCTGCCGGACCAGGGCGTGATGTTCACCGGCGACCTGATCTTCAACGGCGGTACCCCGTTCCTGCTCATGGGCTCGCCGGGCGGGTACCTGCAAGCCCTGGAGCGCCTGCGGGAGTTCGGGGCGCACACGCTGGTCCCGGGGCACGGCCCGGTCTGCGGCCCCGACCAGATCGACGTCGCGGCCGGCTACGCCGCCTTCGTTCAGGAGACGGCGCTGCGGGGCCGCGAGGCCGGACTCGACCCGCTGTCCCTCGCGCGCGAGACGGACCTGGGCGACTTCGCGGCGCTCACCGACAGCGAACGGCTCGTCGGCAACCTGCACTCCGCCTACGCGGAACTCGACGGCGTCGACGTCGACGTCTTCGGGGCGCTCGCCGACATGGTCGCGTTCAACGGCGGCAAGCCACTGAGCTGCCGCGCCTGACGGGCGCGGGACAGGAACGCGAGAGCGGGCCCCGCGCGCGATGCGCGGGGCCCGCTCTCGGATCACATCGAAAGATCACATCGAAAGCTCACATCGGAATGGAGAGCAGCGTCCTGCCCTCCACAGTGCGGACCTCGAAGTGGTCGATGGCGTCCTTGTTCATCGAGGTGCCGCCATGGAAGATCAGCGGCTTCGTGTTCTCCGGCACGCCGTAGCCCGACGCCGGCACGGACCAGGTGCCCATGACCTCTGACGTCCCGTCCTTGCCGACGGCGATCAGATTGCAGCGCAACGGTCCACGCAGGCCCTTGAGTTCGAGACCGATGTGGCTGCCCCAGCCTTTGGAGTCCAGGCCGAGGTAGCCCTGGACGCCGTCCGGCCCCTGCACATAGCCGTTCGCGGGATGGCGATCGCCGGCCACCAGCAGCTCGCCCGCCGGACTCATGTGCCCGGCCTCGGGGGAGGACTCGAATCCGCCGCCGAGGCCGACGCCCGCGACCAGCAGGATGGCGGCCGCCGCAGCCGCGGCGATCCCGATCCCGAACCGGCGTGCGCGTTCCCTCGCGGAACGGCGGGCGCCGAGGTCGACGACCGGTGCCCCGGACGGATCCGCTACGGGCGCCCCTGGGAACGCCGCCTCCGACGCCGTCTCGACGTGCGGGACGACAGGGGCCGGAAACCGGGCGGCCCGCGGCGCGCCGCTCGGTTCCCAGATCTCCGGCACCGGCGTGAACGCCTCCGCCTCGACATCCGCGAACAGGCCGCGCATGTGCCCCAGTTCGTCCAGCTCCGCCTGGCACCTGTCGCAGGTGACCAGGTGTGCTTCGAAGGCGTCTCGGTCTTCCTCCTCGAGGAGGCCCAGGGCGTACGCGCCCACATCGGTGTGCTCGACTGGCGCGCTCATGCGTTCACCCCTCTCTCTTCGAGTGCGAGCTTCAGTGCCCGCACCGCGTAGTACACGCGGGACTTGACCGTGCCGACCGGGATGCCGAGGGCCTCGGCCGCCTGGTTCACGCTGCGATCGCGCAGCACCGTCTCGACCAACACCTCGCGGTGCGCCTGGGACAGCGACTGCAGGGCATCGGCCACAACCATGCTACGCAGCAGTGGTTCGACCTGGTCGTCAGCTGGTACGTACTCCAACGGCTCCGGGTTCACTTCCTGGGGGCGCGCACTTTTGGCTCTTCGGTCGTCGATCACGATACGCCGGGCGACCGTCGCCAACCACGGCATGAGGGATCGTGCTTCGTCGTTCGGGTCGATGCGGTCGGCGTTGCGCCACGCACGCACCAGGGTCTCCTGGACGACATCCTCGGCCCACTGCCGGTCGCCGCCCGTCTGCTTGAGACAGAACGACAGCAGCGGCACCGAATACCGGCGGTACAACGATTCGGCGACCTCGTCGCCGCGCGCGGGGCGGTCGGAGGGCGGGGGAGCCGCGGCCGGCTCCCCGGGTATCCGCCCGTCCTCGGACCGCGTGGCCGCCGACACGTCTTCGTCGGCGGCGCGCGCGGCGGGCACGCTCGCGTTGTCGGCCGGTACGGCCGCCAAGCCACCCGCCGAACGGCCCCACGACCGTCCGCCCCGGGCGGAGAAGATCTTCATGACTCCGTGTCCTCGATTCCTCGGCCGACGGGTTGGCTGTCGCGGGAAGGCTAGCGCCGTCATGTTTCCCGCACAGCACGCGATGCGCGGAATTTGAGGTTCCAGAAGTTTTCCGGACCGGTTTGAACCGCGCGCCGCCGGGACCGCGTACCGGGCGGTACCGGTGCCCGACGGGCGGCGGAGTCCCGCGATCCGCCCGAGCGCTTCCGGGTGGACGGCACGGAAGGAGGGTACGGGTGGCCACCTCACCCCGCGTCGCGGCCCCGACAAGTCTCGGTTCATCTCGAAAGCATCGGCGCCGCAGGGCAGTTGCCGCGACAGGTTCGCTTGGTGCCTCGGCCGTGCTCCTTGTCCTCGCCCCGCCGCTGGCCGGCACCGCGTACGCCGCGAGTTGCGACGCCGCCGTACCCACCAAGGCCGTTCCGTACGTGAAGGTCCGCTCGATCAAGCAGAACGGCGGCAGGAAGGACGACCTCTTCCAGATTGCCCAGCGCACACTACACAACGGCGATCGCTGGACGGAGATCGGCAGGCTCAACAAGAACAAGCCGCAGCCGTTCGTCCCCAACGACGCCGGACTGCGCTGTCTGGAGAACCCCGAGGACGTCCTGCCGGGCTGGTTCGTCCAACTCCCGGGCGACGCCGACCGAGGCGCGTCCGGCGTGGAGTTCGGGGGCATGCCCACCGCCCCGCCGCCGGTCGCGCAGGCCCCGGCCCGGCCCGCGCCCCAGCCGCCGGCACCGGTCGCGCAGGCGCCGCAGGCCGCACCCGTCGTCGCCCCGCCGCGGCCGAGCGCCGCGGCGACGAACCCCACGCGCAACCCCGCTAGTTCGGGCAACGAGAACAAGGCGGCCCCGCAGGGCGGCGCGCCGACCGCGCCTGCCGCGGCCCCCGCCCCGCAGCCGAAGTCGCCCGGCGTCGTCGCGGTGGACGGCGACTGGAACGAGAGCCTGGCTCTCGTCCGCGCGATCGGCGACCAGGTCACGGCGGCCGGTGCCGGCCGGGTCGTGCACACCGGGCGTACCGCGCGCGGCACCGACAGCCCGGACCTCGCGGACGCCATCGCCGGCCTGGAGGGCGCCGACACACGCCAGTTCGTCGTCTGTGCCGACCCCACGGCGGGGGACCTGGACGCCCTGGCCGCGCTGACGCCGCGCGTCAAGGCGCTGGCGATCGGGACGAGCGCGGACGCCCGTTGGGTGTTCGGCGTGTCCGAGCGCGGCGTACTGCGTGCCGAGGCCCTTGGCCTCACCGGCTCCAGTCTCGGGCTCGGCCGCGCGGTGGCCGCTCTCCCCTCGGCCACCGCGCCGACGGCCGCACGCGCCGACGACACCGGTGCGGCCGCCGGCGCCGGACGCTCCGGCAACGGCGTGTTCGCCGCCCCGCCCCGCGCCGCGGACCTGGTGGAGGCGCCCGACGGATACGCCCCCGACCGGTACGGCCTCGACAGCCATGACCCTGACAGCTTCGACCGCGACCGGTACGACCCCGAGGACGACTTCGACGAGCCCGAGCCGACGCGCCGCACGCCGCTGCCGCTCGGCCGGTGGACAACGCGCGACTGACGAACTGCCACCCCCATTGCGACGCACGGGAGGAGCAAACCCATGGCCCTGCCCATCAGCCTGGTGGACCCCCAGGACGGATCCACCGCCGAAGCCGTGCTGGGTGCGCATGGAGACACCACCGTGCGCACGGTCGCCGACTGCCTCGAAGCCGCCCGCGCGCTGCCGGTACCCGCCGCCGGGGCCGACGTCCTCTACCACGGCGAGCGGCGCCTCGACCCGGACACCCCGCTCCGCGACATCCCCCTGCTACCCGGCGCCCGCATCGGCGTCGGCGCGCCGCTCCCGAGGAAGCCCGCCGACGCACCCCGCCGCACCCCGGCCGACCCGTCCGGCGACACGACCGGCGCGCTGGTGGAGATCCGCACGGTCTCCGGACCGCGCTCCGGGCGCGTCTGGGCCCTCGACATGGGCGTGTACGACCTGGGCGACGCGCCGGGATGCGCGCTGCGCCCCGCGGACCCCGAGCCCGGCGAATCGACCGACGCGCACCCGGTGGTCCGCACCGGCCCCGGCACCCCGCCCCGCGCACCCCGTCCCGGCCTGCCGGCCCGCGCGGCCACGGTCACCGTCGCCGCCGACGGCGTCACCACCATCGAGCCGCACCCCGGTGCCCACGCCGAGCTCGACGGCACCGCGCTCGACGCGCCGCGCGTGTGGCGGCCCGGCTCCTTCCTGGCCGTCGGCGACCAACTCCTGGCACTGCACGAGCCGTTCCGCGCCGACGCCGCGGTCGAGCCCACCCCCGACGGGCTCGGCGTCGAGTACAACAGGCCGCCGCGCATCTCCCCGGTGCTCGAACCGGTCCGCATCATGCTGCCGCACCCGGCCCACCCCCCGCAGCGGCGGCCGCTGCCCGTGCTCATGTCCCTGGCGCCGCTGGCCATCGGTGTGGCGATGGCCTTCCTGCTGAAGTCCTCGTACTTCTTGATCTTCGCGGTGTTCTCGCCGGTGCTGGCGATCGCCGCATATGTCTCCGACAACCGCTACGGCAAGACCCACTTCCGCCGCGAGACCGCCAAATACCGGGTGCGCAGGGCCGAGTTGAACGCCGAGGCCGACGAGGCCGACGAGGCCGTCGAGGACGAGCGCGCCGTGCGCCGGCACGCGGGGCCCGATCCCGCCGAGACCATGCTCATCGCCACCGGCCCGGGCCGCCGCCTCTGGGAGCGCCGCCGGACCGACCTCGACCGGCTGCTGCTCCGGGTCGGGACCGCCGACCTGCCCTCCGAGGTCACGATCGACGACCCCGAGCAGGACGACCACCGCAGGACCGTCCGGCCGATCGCCCGCGACGTCCCCGTGCAGATCCCGCTGCCCGAGGCGGGTGTCCTCGGGATCGCCGGCGACCACCGGCACCGCTACGGCCTGGCACGCTGGTTGGTCACCCAGGTCGCGGTGCTGCACAGCCCGCGCGACGTCCGGCTGCACGTCCTGTGCGATGCCGGGACCGTGGACGAGTGGAGCTGGTGCCGCTGGCTGCCGCACAGTTCGTCCGGCAGCTCGGGCGGTCCGTACGTCAACCTCGGCACCGACGGCGAGACCGTCGCCGCCCAGGTCGCCGAGATCGTGGCGACCGTCAACGCCCGCCTGAAGACCCGCCGTTCCACGATGTCGTCGGCGCTGCACGACGAACCCGAGCTGGTCGTGGTGCTGGACGGGGCCCGGCGGCTGCGCGAGGTGTCCGGTGTCGTGCAGATCCTGCGGGACGGGCCGTCGGTCGGCGTCTACGCCATCTGCCTGGACCGCGCCGAACGCCTGCTCCCCGAGGAGACGTTCGCCGTCGTGCTGCCCGCCTCCGACGCCATGACGGTGCGGCTGCCCGGCAACGCGGACCTGCGCGGCGTACGCCCGGACCTGGTCGCCGCCGCGTGGTGCGAGCGGGGCGCCCGTGCCCTCGCACCACTCCGCGACGGCTCGCGCGACCGGGCCGGAACGCTGCCCGACGTGGTGCGCCACGGTCCGCACGCCCTGGTCGCGGGGACGACGGGTGCGGGCTAGTCCGAGCTGTTGCAGTCGTTGGTGGCGGGCCTGGCGGCGGGCAACCGCCCCGACGAGATGGTGTTCGTGCTGATCGACCACAAGGGCGGCGCGGCGTTCAAGGACTGCGTCGACCTCCCGCACACCCTGGGCATGGTCACCGACCTGGACCCGCACCTGACGGAGCGGGCGCTGACCTCGATCGGCGCCGAACTGCGGCGCCGCGAGACGACGCTGGTGACGATGTCCGCGTCCCTGCTCGCCTGCGGCACCCGCGCGATCCTCGTCACGCCGCGCGACACCCCGCTGCGCGCACTCGTCGCCCATCCGCACGTCGTCGCCCACCTGCCCGGCGCCGACCTCGCCGAGCAGCCGCTGCTCGACGCGCTGGCCCGGGCCGAGGGGGCGCCGGTCGTGGTCGTCGTCGACGACGCCGACATGCACACGAACTGCCTGGCCGACCCGGTGCTGCGCGGCATCGTGGCGTCCGGCCGGGACCGCGGTACGGCGCTGGTCTACGCGGGGGTGTCCGAGGTCGTCACGCAGCACATGTTCGGCTGGCTCGGCGAGGCCCGCCGGGCCCGCAGCGGAGCGCTCATCGCGCCGCAGACCATCGTCGAGGGCGACCTGCTCGGCGTACGGCTGTCGCCCGACGCGGTGCGCGGGCAGCCCCGCCCGGGGCGCGCGGTGGTCGTCGACCCGGCGACCGGCGGCACACTCACCATCTGCCTGCCCAACACCTCGGCCCGGGTCGTCTGACCGCGACTCGCGCCCTCCGAACGGGCCGTACCGCCACTCCCCCCGGTGGTACGGCCCGCCCCCGCTCATCCGGCACGCGCCGACGCGCCCGGCGTACGGCGCCTTTCGGGCGCGGGCCGTCCGGGTCGCGTCGGTCGACGGCGGCTTCACCCGTCCCGGGCATTCGTGCGGAACGGGGTCAAGCGGACACCGCTCCCTGCCGATCGTGAGGATGAATGTGTCCTGCGCGACTGCCCGCGACCGGCCGATGGCCCACGGGCGATCGCGGGATGACCGGTGAACGATCGGGGTGCGGTGTGACAGGCGGCCGGGTGCGTGTGCAGTCGTTGGTGTGGTCGACGGGGTCCTTACCCGTCGTCCCGGGCGAGGGCGGCGAACACAAGGAGACGGGGAGCGGGGACGAGGTCGAGGCGGCGCCTGCCGCCGTCCGCCCGGGCGGTGCCGTGCGCCACGCCCTGATGCGCCTGCTGCCTCGGCCCCGGCGTCACGCGTCCGTGCTGCGGTCGGCGGACACCGCCGGGAGCTTCACGCCCGAGGGCGCCACCGGGACGGCCGCGCCCGACCGCGCGGGAGCCTTGGGCAGCGCCAGCGCGGTGAGCGACGCGCCGGCGGCGACGGCGCTCGCGATGCCGAAGACCAGCAGGTAGGCGTCCAGGCTGGCGAACCGCACGCCGCCCGCGGTCATCGTCAGCTGGGTCAGCACGACGGCGACGATGGTGCTCGACACGGCCTGGCCGATCGTGCGCATCAGGACGTTGAGGCCGGTCGCCGCGGCCGTCTGCTCCTGCGGGACCGCCTGGATGATGAGCGTCGGCAGCGCGGAGTAGGCCAGCGTCGTGCCGAGCGAGCAGAGCGATGCGCCGAGGGTGATCGTCCACAACTCCTCGCTGGTGAACACCCGGAACAGGTACGCCGCGGAGATCACCGCCGTGCCGAGCGCCAGCGTCACCCGGGCGCCGCGCGCGTCCGACAGCCGGGCCGACAGCGGGGACAGCAGCACCATGATCACGCCGCCCGGGAGCAGGCACAGGCTCGCGACCACCGCCGACTTGCCGAGGCCGTAGCCGGTGATCTCGGGCGCCTGCACGAGCTGTGCCGTGGCGAGCCAGTTGGCGTAGAACGCGATGCCGGTCAGCAGCGCCGCGGCGTGCGGCAGGAACACCGTGCGCCGGGCGGCCAGCCGCAGGTCGACCACCGGCTCGCGGGTGCGCAGTTGATGCCACCCCCAGACGAGCAGCACGAGGACCCCGCCGCCCGCGAGTGAGGGCACGAGGGGGGACGTCCAGCCCCATTCGCCGCCCTTGGAGGCCGCAAGGAGGATTGCCACCAGCCCGGCGCCGAGCAGGATCGTGCCGACGGTGTCGAAGCGTCCGGGGGTGCGTACCGGCGACTCCGGCACCACCAGCCAGGCCGCGACGAAGCCGGCGAGGCCGAGCCCCGTGGTCACCCAGAACATCGTGTGCCAGTCGGCGTGCTCGACGACCACCGACGCGAGCGGCAGGCCGAAGGCCGCGCCGAGCCCGACCGTGGAGCTCATCAGCGCGGCGGCGGACCCGACCCGGTGCGGCGGCAGTTCGTCGCGCAGGATGCTGGTGGCCAGCGAGACGACGACGGCTGCCGTGCCCTGGAGCGCGCGGGCGGCGATCAGCAGGCGGATGTCGCTGGTCACCGCGCAGAGCACCGAGCCCGCCGTCATGGTGGCGAGGGAGCCGAGGAGGATGCGGCGCTTGCCGTACATGTCGCCCGCCCGGCCGAGCACCGGGTTGAGCACCGCGCCGGTCACCAGGGTCGCGGTGAGCATCCAGCTGACCGTGGCCGGCGAGGAACCGGTCTGCGCGGGCAGGTCGGGCAGCAGCGGTACGACGACGGTCTGCATGAGGGCCATGAGCACGCCGGCGAAGGCGAGTACCGGGACGATCAGCCGCTCACGGAGGGTCCGCTCGTTCCGCCGGGTCGTGCCCACTGCCGCTCCGTTCCCGCCGCCGGGGTCGGGACCGCGGCGGACGATCATGCCCGCAAGCGAACATAGGGAACGTCCGGGGGTGCAGCAATGCTCTGCGGCAAAGAATCTGACGATCCGTCAGGTATTTTTCGTCACAGGCTGGCCCTCACGGGGTGTGCGGCGAAGCCCGCGCGGAGTGCCCGGAATCACGCCTTCGCGTCGCGCCGGTTGCGGGCCAGGACCGAGAGCAGCTCGTACGCGGTGTGCGCGGCGGCGACGCCGGTCAGCTCCGCATGGTCGTACGCCGGGGCCACCTCGACGATGTCCGCGCCCACCACGTCCAGGCCGACCAGCCCGCGCAGCGTGCCCAGCAGCTCGCGGCTGGTCAGGCCGCCCGCCTCGGGAGTGCCGGTGCCGGGCGCGTGCGCGGGGTCCAGGACGTCGATGTCCACCGACACGTACACCGGGCCCTCGCCCAGGCGCGCCCGCATCCGCTCGACCACCGACGCGACCGTCGCGTCCTGGTAGTCGTCGCTGTGCACGACCTGGAACCCGAGGACCCCGTCGTCGGTGAGGTCCGCCGGGCTGTAGAGGGGGCCGCGGATGCCGACGTGCAGGCAGCGGCGCGGGTCGAGCAGCCCCTCCTCGGCGGCCCGCCGGAACGGGGTCCCGTGGGTGTACGGCTGGCCGAAGTAGGTGTCCCAGGTGTCCAGGTGCGCGTCGAAGTGCACGACGCCGATCGGGCCGTGCTCGGCGGCCGCGGCACGCAGCAGAGGCAGCGCGATGGTGTGGTCGCCGCCGATCGTCAGCAGCCGGGTGCCCTGGGACGCGAACACGCGCGCGGCGTTCTCGACCGCGGCGATCGCCTCGCCGATGTCGAACGGGTTGACCGCGATGTCCCCCGCGTCGGCCACCTGGAGCTCGGCGAACGGCGAGACGTCGAGGGCCGGGTTGTACGGCCGCAGCAGCTTCGACGAGGCGCGCACGTGGGCCGGTCCGAACCGGGCGCCCGGCCGGTAGCTGACGCCGCTGTCGAACGGCACCCCCACGACGGCGACGTCCACATGGTCCACCTCGTCGGCGCGCGGCAGCCGGGCGAAGGTGGCGGGTCCGGCGAAGCGCGGCACGCGGGTCGCGTCGATCGGGCCGTGGGGGGCGGAGCTCATCGGAGTGCCTTTCGTGGTACCGGCGTCGGTGCTGTGGAGCGGTGCTCGGTGCTCGGTGCTCGGGGGACGGTGCGCGGAGACGGTGATCGGGGGTCGGAGTCGGAAGCGGGGGAGCTGCCGGGGGCGGTTCCTGCCGTCCCGTCAGGATCCGTTCGGCGGCGGCGTGTCGAGGACCCGGGCGTACAACTCGGGCCGCCGGTCGGCGAACACGTCGTTGCGCGAGCCGATGCGCTTGTCACGGGCTTCCGCGAGGGCGCACCGGGCGAGCAGCAGCCGCTCCTCGCCCGGGTACGGGCCCGCCAGCGGGAACCCGTCGGGGTCGGTGATCACCGAGCCGCCCACCCAGTCCGTGCCGCGCTCCGGCCCGACCCGGTCGCAGGCCGCGACGAACATGCGGTTGACGGCGGCGTTCGCCTGGACGCGGACGACCTCGGCGGGACGCTCGCCCGCAGGCCGCGGGTAGTACGGCCAGTTGACGGGCGCGCACAGCAGCTCCGCACCGCCGAGCGCGACGAGCCGCACCCACTCGGGGAACTCCACGTCGTAGCAGACCATGACGCCGATCCGGCCGAACGCCGTGTCGACGACCGGGGGAGCCTCGTCGCCGGGGACGAACATCTCCGCCTCCCGGCCCCACAGGTGGGCCTTGCGGTAGACGGCGCGAACACCCGAAGCGTCCACGAGGACCGCCGAGTTGCGCACCGTCCCGTCGCCCGCGCGCTCGCACAGGCCGCCCACGACGACCAGGCCGTGCCGGCGTGCGGCGTCCGCCCAGGCGGCGGCGGTCGGGCCGTCCGCGGCCGGCTCGGCCAGTGCCGCGGCCTCCGCCGCGTCGCGCAACACGTAGCCGCTGTTGGCGAGTTCGGGGAGCACGACGACCTGGGCGCCCGCGGCCGCGGCCCGCTCGATCGCGTCGACCGTGGCACGCCGGTTCACCTCCGGCTCGCCGACGACCGGCGCGATCTGGGCGCAGGCCACCATGACGCCCGGCGGGGCCGCCGGATCCACCGTCCGGTCCGCGACCGGGTCCACCACGTCGAACTGCACGTCGTCGGCCAACCCTTCCGTCCTCACGTCAGACCACTGTGTGCGTCAGCGGCGCCGAACCGCCCTGCTTTCCTGCGCTGTTCCCCTCCGGGGCGCGGTCGGCATACGCGCCGCCGGCCGGGGCGCCCTCGTGCGGCGCCGTGTCCGGGACGTCCGGCTCCTCCAGCTCCATGCCCCGGCACAGCACCACGTACAACACGCCGGACACCACGAGGCCGACCGCGAACGAGACGTCCGCGCCGCCCAGGGCCTCGGCCACGGGGCCGGTGAAGAACGTGGTGGAGAAGAAGGGCACCATGGCCGCGAAGCCGACCGCGTACGCCGTCATGCCGCGCCACGCCCAGTTCCCGTAGGGGCCGTTCGGGTCGAAGATCGCCGTGATGGAGTAGCGGCCGCGCCGGACGAAGTAGAAGTCCGTCAGGTTCACCGCGGTCCACGGGACCAGGAAGTACAGCATCATCAGCACGAAGTCGTTGAAGTTGCCCAGGTAGTCGTCGGGGAGCGCGAGCGCGGTCACGAACACCACCACGGCGATCGCCCCGATCCCCGCGATCCGTACGCGCACGGTCGGCCGCACCGGGCGGAACGCGTCGACCGCACTCGCCGTGGTGAGCATGGCGCCGTACGCGTTGACCGCCATGATCCCCACCAGCGCCACCGACGACAGCAGCACGGCGAACGTGCCGAAGCCGGGGACGATGTCGTTGCCCACCTCCCGCACCGCGGCGATGGCGCCGGGCTCGGGCAGCGCCGACGCGATGAGCGCGCCGAGCGACATCAGCCACGCCGCGGAACCGGCCGCGCCGGCGTACGTCCACCAGATCACCTTGCGGGCCGGGACATCGGCGGGCAGGTACCGGGAGTAGTCGGAGACGTAGACCGCATAGCTGATCTGGTACCCGGCCGCGGCCGAGAACACGATGAGGAACGACGTCCAGTCCCAGCAGCCCCCGCCCGCCGGGGACTGCACGTCGAGGTTCACCGCGGCGCCGACCGTCAGCACGCCGAAGACGGCGATGAGCACGTAGGTCAGCCACCGCTGCACCAGGTGCAGGAGGTCGTGCCCGACGATCGCCAGGACGACGGCGACGCCGATGAGGACCACGTACCAGAAGACCTTGCCGCCGGGCAGCACGGTCTGGAGGCCCTCGGTCGCGAGGATCACGTTGAAGACGTTGAAGCCGACGTACACGAACACGACCGCCGCGAACGGCAGGATCGCGCCGCGCAGGCCGAACTGGGCCCGCGACTGGATCATCTGCGGCAGGCCCATGCGCGGGCCCTGGTTGGCGTGGAACGCCATGAAGAACGTGCCGAAGCACGCGCCGAGCACGACCGCGAGCACCGACCAGCCCAGGGAGAGCCCGAGCGACGGGCCGAGGAAGCCGGTCACCATGGTGGTCAGCACGAAGTTGCCGGTGAACCAGAACGGGCCTTGGTGCCACACCTTGCCGTGCCGCTCGTTCGCGGGCACGTAGTCGATCGACCGCGTCTCGACCAGGCTGTCGACCCGTCCGGCGCCGGAGCCTCTCACCGGCCCGTCGGGGCGTGCGGTGGCATCCATACAGATCTCCTGGGGTGCGCGGGGTGGGACCGTGCGACCGTACGCCCGCTTCTCAACCGTAAACGATCGATACTGTGTCGAAAGTGCCGGAGGGCGATGGACAATATGTCCATGGAGTTCACGGACAGGTCCAGCGGGGACGACACGCTGCGCATCGCCGACCTCGTCGCGATCCCGGAACTGCGACTCGCCGTCGCCGCCGGGCACGCGAACCTCGACCGGCCGGTCGAGGCCGCGCACGTCTCCGAACTGCTGACCCCCGGCCAGTGGCTCCAGGGCGGCGAGCTGCTGATGACCATCGGGCTGCTGCTTCCGATGACGGACGAGGCCTGCGCGGCGTACGTGCGCGACGCGGCCGCGGGCGGTGCCGGGGCCTGCGGCCTGGTCCTCGGCCTCGGGCGCGACCTGCCGTACCAGAGCGCGCCGGACCCGCTGGTGCGGGCGGCGCGGGAGGCCGGGATGCCGCTGCTCACGGTCCCCGACGAAGTTCCCTTCATCGCCGTCACCAAGGCGGTCTTCGAGGCCCGTGCGGCACTGCGCCGACGTGCGCTGGAACGCGCATTCGAGGCGCAGCGCCGGCTCACCACCGCCGCCGCCTCGGGCCAGGGCCTCGCGGCGACGCTGCGCGCGTGGGCCGCCGCGACCGGCGTCGACGCCCTCGTCGCCGACCCCCTCGGACGCCTGATCGCCGACGCCGCGCGGGACCCCGAGGACCTGCTCGCCGACGCCGACGACCTGGTACGCCGGGTCGCCGCGCGCGGGCTGCACGGCAGCGGCAGCAGCACCGCCGGGGCGCCGGACGGCACGGCGGTACGCGTCGAGGTGCTGCCGCTCGGCGCCGAACGCCTGCGCGGCCTGCTGGTCCTCGCCGGGCGCATCGACGCCGACGCCCGCCTCCTGGCCTCAGGCCTGGTGTCCCTGCTGTCCCTCGAACTGGAGCGCCGCCACCTGGCCGACGAACCGGTCCGCCGCCGCCGCGCCGCGCTGCTCGGCCGCCTGCTCGCGTCGGACACCACACCGGACCGGGCCCGGGACGTCCTGGCGGCCGCGGGCCTGGCGGCCGAGACGGTGCGCGGCTTCGCGGTCGAGAGCGCCGCGCCGGGCACCGACCTCGCCGCCGACCTCGCCCTCGCCATCCCCGGCGGCCTGGTCCGGATCGTCGGAGACCTGGTCGAGGCGGTCTGCGGCGGCGACATCGACGTCTTCGAGGTCCTCGCGCGCTTCGCGCCGGGCTCCGCGGCCGGCATCGGGCCGCTCACGGCTCCCGAGGACGCCGCCTTCTCGATGCGCGGCGCACGAGCCCTGGTACCGCTCAGCCGCCGGGCCGGCCGCCCCGTCGAGAACGAACGCGGCGCGTCGAGCGACCTGTTGCTCTCGCTCGCGGACCGCCGGGCGCTCGCGGGATTCGCCGACGCGGTACTCGGCCCCCTGGAACAGGCCGACGGCAACGGCGAGTTGACCGCGACGCTGGAGGCGTGGCTGGAGGCGGGCGGGTCCTGGGACGAGGCGAGCCGCCGCCTGGCCGTGCACCGGCACACCGTGCGCAACCGGGTGGACAAGGCGATGGCTGTCACCGGTCGCCGCCTCGACGACGGCGGCGACCGGTTCGACCTGTGGCTCGCCCTGCGCATCCGGCGCCAGGGCACGTGACCCGTGACCCGCGCGCCGGGACGCGGGTCCGGGGGAGGCGGCGGCGCCGCGGTCAGACCAGGCGTCCGGAACCGAACGCGGTCCGCGGCTGGGGGATGCGCGAGGGCAGGACGATCATGTCGTGGGGGACGTACTTGTACCCGACGCGGCGCACCGTCGCGAGCCGGTCGCGGTGCCGTACGCCCAACTTGCGGCGCAGGCGCGCTATGTGGACGTCCACGGTCCGACCGCCGCCTGCCTCGGGATAGCCCCACACCGTCTCCATGAGCTGACGGCGTGAGAACACCTGGCGCGGGTGCAGCAGGAGGTGCGCGAGCAACTCGAACTCCAGGAAAGTCAGTTCGAGTACCGACGAGCCTATGGCCGCGGTCCGTTCGTCGAGGCTGACCCGCAACTCGTCGTCGACCAGCTCGCCTTCGGTCACGCGACGCCCGCTCGACCCCCGCGGCCGTTGCGGCGACACCGGTGCGGGCTCCCGCGAGGGCCGCGCGGTGACGGAAGCCAGGGCCGCGCGTGTGGGTGCATGCGTCATGGCGCTGTGTCTCCCTAGGGAAGGCCCGCAATCCGCAGCGCGAACGCGGGGCTGCCGGGACGTCCCGGCACCCTGGCCGTCGCGCCCGGTGGCAGAGGCAGTTCGGTACGGGGGAGCACCACCGGAGCCGCCGGACCGGGTCCGGCCCGGCGGCATCCGAAGCAAGTGGCCGGTTCGGCACCGTTCGCGCAGCATCGCGTCACATCCCCCGTGTCTGTGACGCCCAGTCAAACAAACATCACTTTGAGTGTCCAGGGGGCGATTGTGCTCCCTTGCGACGGGGTGACGCGGCGTCAGCCCGGCCCGGCGCGGACGCGGGCCCCCGGGTCGGGGACTTGCTCGCGCTCGTCGGCTCACCGCGCCGGGCGCGCCCGGGCCGCGTCGGTGAAGCGGGCGGCCAACCGGTCGAGGTGGTCGCGGAGTTCGGGCGGTTCGACCACCGCGAAGTCGAGGTCGAGCATGCCGACCACCATGGCGATCAGGTGCAGGGACTCGCCGCCGAGCGTCAGCAGGCACGCGTCGTCGCCCAGCGGCTCGACCAGGCCGGTGGTCATTCCGGCGAGCGCGGACGCCGCCGCGGCCACCCGCACGGTCGCGCGGACCGGCCACATCGCGGTGCCGAGGCGGTCGAGCACGTACGCCACCGCGTCGCCGCCCGGCGGCTCGCGCCGCGCGAAGCGGGCACCGTTCGGCACGCGCGGGGTCACCCGGTCGGCCCGGAAGGTGCGCCAGTCGCCGCGCGACGGGTCGTACGCCAGCAGGTACCAGCGCCGCCCCCACGCCACCAGCGTGTGGGCCTCGACCTCGCGCCGACTCGTCCCGCCCCGGTGGTCGAGGTAGTCCATCCGCAGCCGCTCGCGACCCCGGCACACCGCCGCGAGTGCGGTCAGCACCTCTGGCGACACCTTCGGCCCGCGTTCGGGAACCGTCGCCGTCGCGGCGTGCAGCGTCGCGACCCGGTGGCGCAGCCGCGACGGCAGCACCTGCTCCAGCTTCGCGAGCGCGCGCAGCGAGGTGTCCTCCATGCCCTCGACGCCGCCGCCCGCGGCGGTGCGCAGGCCGACGGCGACCGCGACCGCCTCCTCGTCGTCCAGCAGCAGCGGCGGCATCGCGGCACCCGCGCCCAGGCGGTAGCCGCCCGCGACCCCGGGGACCGAATGCACCGGGTACCCGAGCGAGCGCAGGCGCTCGACGTCCCGGCGTACCGTGCGCGGCGCGATGCCGAGCCGGGCGGCCAGGTCGGCGCCCGGCCACTCGGGGCGGGTCTGGAGGAGCGCGAGCAGGCGCAGCAGCCGCGCGGACGTTTCCCTCATGGGCACCAAGTCTGCCGGTCATTGCGGCCCGAAACTGACCGCAATTGCTTCTACCTTGGGGCTCATGGCGACCACACAGATCACCCCGTTCCGCATCGAGATCCCGCAAACCGACCTCGACGACCTCGGTGCGCGCCTCGCCGCGACGCGGTGGCCGGACGAGCTGCCCGGCGTCGGGTGGGGGTACGGCGTCCCGCTCGACACCGTGAAGGACCTGGCGGCCTACTGGGCCGACGGCTACGACTGGCGCCGGCACGAGGCCGAACTGAACGCCTTCCCGCAGTTCACCACCGAGATCGACGGCCAGAACGTGCACTTCCTGCACGTGCGTTCCCCCGAGCCGGACGCCCTGCCGCTGCTGATCTCGCACGGCTGGCCCGGCTCGTTCGCCGAGTTCCGCGACATCGTCGGCCCGTTGACCGACCCGGCCGCGCACGGCGGCGACCCGGCCGACGCCTTCCACGTCGTCATCCCGTCGCTGCCCGGATTCGCCTTCTCGGGGCCGACCCGGGAGACCGGATGGGGGCTGAAGCGCACGGCGCGGGCCTGGGCCGAGCTGATGCGCCGCCTCGGCTACGCGCGGTACGGGGTCCAGGGCGGCGACCTCGGCGCGATGATCGCGCGGGACGTCGCCGTCGCCGACCCCGGGCGGGTGGTGGGCGTGCACCGGAACTTCCTGCTCACGTTCCCGTCCGGGGACCCGGCGGAGCTGGAAGGGCTCGGCGAGGAGGACCGCGCCCGGCTCAAGCGCCTCGACGGCTTCGAGGCGCACTCCGGGTACGCGGTGATCCAGGGCACCCGCCCGCAGACCCTGGCGTACGGGCTCCTCGACTCCCCGGCCGGGCAACTGGCCTGGAACCTGGAGTGGTTCGAGCACTACGGCGAGCGCGTCGGCAAGCTCGACCGCGACGCGGTGCTCACACACGTCGCGCTCTACTGGCTGACAGGCACGGCCGGTTCCGCCGCGCGGATCTACCTGGAGAGCGGCGGCGAGTCCTGGGGCCCGCCCGAGCCGTCGTCGGTGCCGACCGGCATCGCGGTGTTCCCCGAGGAGGGCGCGCCGTCGGTCCGCGCGCTCGCCGAGCGCCACGACACGATCGTGCACTGGACGGAGTTCGACCGCGGCGGGCACTTCGCCGCCATGGAGGAGCCGGGCCTGCTCGTCGGCGACATCGCGGAGTTCTTCCGGCTGGTGCGGCAGCCGGCCTGAGTACGGCGGCCCGAACGCGGCGGCCGACAGCGGGTAGTGGGCGGCGGGCAGCGGGCGGCGGGGAAGTTCAGTCGGCCTCGGGGGACACCGTGAGGACGAGCTTCCCCGTACTCGCCCGGCCCTCCAGGCGGGCATGCGCGTCGGCGGCCGCGTCGAGCGGGAAGGCCGTGGCCGGGTCGGGGGCGAGCCAGCCCTCGCGTACGCCCGCCCACACCGCGTCCGCCTTGCCCAGCACCTCGTCCCGGGTGCGCAGGAAGTTCGTCATGTAGCCGCCCGCGACCGTGACGGACTTCGGGATCAGCTCCATCGGCGAGAAGGGCGCGGGCACGCCGCCGGCCTGGCCGAAGACGCAGATGTGGCCGCGCGGCCGGACGGCGTCGAGGTCGGCCCGGAACGTACTGCCGCCGACGCCGTCGACGATGTAGTGCACGCCTTGGCCGTCGGTGAGTTCGCGCGCGGCCTTGGCGAACTCCTCGTAGCGGATCACGTGGTCGACCCCGGCGGCCCGCGCGAGCGCGGCCTTCTCGTCGGTGGAGACGGTGCCGACGACCGTCGCGCCGAGGTGCTTGAGCCAGCGCACCGCCGTCTGCCCGGTGCCGCCCGCGGCGGCGTGCACGAGGACCGTGGTGCCCGGCCCCACCGGGTACTGCTCGTTGGCGAGATAGTGCGCGGTGAGCCCTTGCAGGATGACGGTGGCGGCGGTGCGCAGGCCGATGTCGTCGGGGACGGGCATGAGCTGGGCGGCCGCGACGCAGGCGTACTCGGCGTACGACCCCCAGCCGCCCGCGCCCGCCACGGGCGACCACGCGACGCGGTCCCCGGCCGCCACGCCGGAGACCTCCGGGCCGACCTCCTCGACGGTGCCCGCGCCCTCGACCCCGGGAGTGAGGGGGAACGGGGCCGCCGTGCGTCCGCCGCGCATCATGACGTCGGCGTAGTTGACCCCCGCCGCCGCGACCCGCACCAGCACCTGCCCGGCCTGCGGGACCGGACGTGCGGCCTCGCGCACCACCAGGACCTCGGGCCCGCCCGCTTGCTCCACCACGATCGAACGCATCTTGCGACCCTATGTAGTTAACCAGGTTAATTACAAGATCGGCGTGGAGTGCGGGGCAGGCCGTGCCCGCCGCGTCTCCTCCGGCGGGCCGCGCGGCGCCGGGGAGATCCTTCGGGTACGCCCTAGGCTCGGGGAATGCTGGTTTGGATCAACGGGCCCTTCGGCGGTGGCAAGACGCAGGCGGCGTACGAACTCCGCAGACGGCTGCCCGGCAGTGTGGTGTGCGACCCCGAGCACGCGGGGTTCGGGCTGCACCGCATGACGCCCCGACCGCTGCGCGGCGACTTCCAGGACCTCGCGGCCTGGCGGCACGGCGTGTTCGAGGTGCTCGACCTGGTGCTGCGCCGGCACGAGGGCACGGTGATCGCACCCATGACCGTGATCGAGCCCGCCTATTTCCGCGAGACCGTCGGACGGCTGCGCGAGCAGGGGCACGACGTACGCCACTTCACCCTCCTCGCCACTCGCGAGACGGTCCTGCGCCGGCTCGCCGAACGCGGTGTCGGCCGGGCGGTCGCGTTCCTCGGCGGCAACCGCGCCGCGCTGCGCCGCGAGTCGTTCGCCGTCGCCAAGCTCGACACCTGCCTCGACCGTCTGGCGGACGACGGGTTCGCGGAGCACATCTGGACCGACGACCTGCCCGTCCCGCAGGTCGCGGACCGCATAGCCGGGTCGGCGGGGCTCCCCATCCGCCCCGACACCGGCACGGCCCTGGGCGGCGCCGCGCGCCGTGCCTGGACCAGCGCCAAGCACATCCGCGTGATGTGACCGCAGACCGCCGATGACCCGCCGGACCACCCACCCTTCCTCGGAGCACCTCCCGTGAACGCTGAGAACCGCGGCAACCATCAGTTCAGCGACGCCGACCTGCAACACCTCCGCCGCTGTGTCGAACTGGCGGCCGAAGCCCTCGAAGCCGGCGACGAGCCCTTCGGCTCGGTTCTCGCGGCAGCCGACGGCATGGCCCTCGCCGAGGACCGCAACCGCGTGTCGGGCGGCGACCACACCCGCCACCCCGAGTTCGAACTGGCCCGCTGGGCCGCGACCAACATGGCCGCCGAGCACCGCGCGACGGCCACCGTCTACACCTCGGGCGAGCACTGCCCCATGTGCTCCGCCGCGCACGCCTGGGTGGGGCTCGGCCGGATCGTCTACGTCGCGTCCACCGCCCAACTCACCACGTGGCTCGACGAGATGGGCGTGGCGCCCGGCCCCGTGCGCCCGCTGCCCGTCAACGACATCGCCCCCGGCATCACCGTGGAGGGCCCCGTCCCCGGACTCTCGGACCAGGTCCACGCCCTGCACCGGCGCTTCCACCAGGGGGAGTGACCGCACGCACGGCGCCGCGCGCGAAAATCGGTGGGCGCGCGGCCTGCGGGTTTATGACGATGAGCCCATGACCGACCCGCAAGTTGCCCACACCTCCCAACTGTCCGAGGCCGCGCTCGCGGCCTCGCGCGCGCTCCTCGACGACGCCTTCGACGGCGACTTCGGTGACGAGGACTGGGCGCACACGATCGGCGGCATGCACGTCCTGATCCGGGAGGGGGACGACCTCATCGGGCACGCCTCGGTCGTGCAGCGCATGATGCTGCACGGCGAACGGCCGCTGCGCTGCGGGTACGTGGAAGGTGTCGGAGTACGCGCGGACCGCCGCGGCCGCGGCCACGGGGGCACGCTGATGGCCGCGTGCGAGCGCATCGTGGAGCGGGCGTACGACCTGGGCGTGCTCAGCACCAGCGAGGAAGGCACCCGCCTCTACCTCTCGCGCGGCTGGCGGCGCTGGCAGGGCCCGACCTCGGTGCTGGCCCCGGAGGGCGTCGTGCCCACCCCCGAGGAGGACGGCGACGTCTTCTTCTGGCAGGCGGGCGTGCCGCTCGACCCGACGGGCCCGCTGACCTGCGACTGGCGCGGCGGCGACGTCTGGTAGCCCGTTGGCGGCCCGCGAACGCCCCCGCGCCGGGGTCACCCGTTCCGCGCACTCGGGCGCGCCGACGGCGGCGGTACGTGCTCGACTGGTCAGCGGACCGCCCGCACCCGCGGGCCGACCGCGCGGAGCAAGCCGCGGCAGGCGACAGGCGCAACAGGAAATACGCAAGGAGCATGGCCTCATGGTGCCGACGAAGAACCTCTCCGACCCCGTCGTGCGTTCGTTCGTCGAGGCGGTGAACACCCACAACAGGGAGGCGTTCGCCGACGTGCTGACGACGAACGCGACCATGGCCGACGACGGCACCGAGCGCGACCTCGCGGAGTGGACCGACCGCGAGATCTTCACCACGCGCGGCCACATCGACGTGGTCGAAGAGTCGGACGAGGGACGCGCGTTCGTCGCGGACTACCGCAACGATACCTGGGGCAGCATGCGAACCTCCTGGCGCTTCACGGTCCAGGGCGACAAGATCAGCCGCTTCGAGACCGGCCAGGCGTAGACCCGGCGCGGACCGCGGCGGGGGCGCCGCCGGGTACCCGTCAGGAGTAGGGGACGACCCCGTCTCCTGCCGGGGGAGGACCGGCGGCGCGCGCGAAATCGTCGGGGTGGGGGACTCGGCGGTGCCCCCGGATCCGCCAGGATTTCCCGCATGACGGATCTCGCCCGCTTCGCCCAGGACACCGCCGACAAACTCACGGCCCAGAAGAACGTCGGGGTGGTGGTGGCCGCACTCTCGGGCGAGGACGTGGAGTACGCCGGGGCGGGCCGGACCGGCGGCGCCGACGGCGGCGTGCCCGGCGCCGGGACGGTCTTCGAGATCGGCTCGGTGAGCAAGGTCTTCACCTCGCTGCTGCTCGCCCGGCTGGCGGTCGCGGAGACCGCGCACCTGGACGAGCCGCTCGCCGACCTGCTGCCGCCCTGGTCGCAGGTCCCCTCGCGGGACGGGCGGCACATCACGCTGGAGCACCTCGCGACGCACACCTCCGGGCTCCCGCGCCTGCCCAAGGGCCTGATGACGCGTGCGCTGCTGCGCCCCAACATGCCCGACCCCTACGTCGGCTGCACGGCCGACGTGCTGCTGCGCGGTCTCGCACAGACCAAGCTCGGGGCGATCCCCGGCAAGCGCTTCCGCTACTCGAACCTCGGCGGCGGGCTGCTCGGACTCGCCCTCGCCGAGCGCTCCGGCGTCGGCTACGAAGCCCTCGTGGCGCGCGAGATCGGGGCGCCGCTCGGGCTGGCGGACACCGTGGTGGACCTCGGCGCCGAGCGCGAGGCCCGCATGGCCCAGGGGCACAACAAGCGCGGCAAGGCCGTCCCGCCGTGGAACATGGCCGACCTCGCCGGCGCGGGCGGCCTGCGCTCGACCGCCGCCGACCTGGTCACCTTCGTACGCGCCCAACTGCACCCGGACAGCAGCCCGCTCGGTGACGCGGTCCGCCTGTCGCACGCGGTGGACTACGCGAGCAATCCCTTCATGCGGACACACCTGGGCTGGATGAGCGTCGGCCCGCGCGGCAAGAACTACCGGCAGTTCTTCCACAACGGGCGGACCGGGGGCTTCGCGTCCTTCGTCGGGTTCACCCCCGCCAAGGACGTGGCGGTCGTCGCGCTGAGCAACACGGCGCGCTCCCTGGACCGCACGGTGCTCACCCTGCTCGGGCAACTGGAGGATGCCCGGGAGGCCAGGAGCACGCATCATCCGATCGGTTGACCCCCGGGTCAGCCGGTCGGGTGTGCGGCGGGAGCCGCTCCGTGGACCTGGCGGCGGGTCGGGCGCGGCGACGATGGAGGCAGTCGGCGCGACAGAAAGGACCGGCTGCCATGAACCGAAGCCCGAAGCCCGTCAGGAACCCGGACGCGGACCCGGCCGCGAAGCGCGGGGGCATGCGTACGCCCGGATGGCGCCCGGGCGCGGCCGTGCTCGCGCTCGGGGCGGCCGCGGCCGTGCTGATCAGCGGCTGCGCGTCGGACGACGGCGAGCCGCGCGCCAAGACGTCGGCCACCCCGCCGGCGTCCGCGAGCGCGGGTGCGGTGCCCGGTCCCGAGACCCCGTCCGGCCCGGCCGCTCCGTCCGCCCCGGCTGCGCCGCCGGGTGCGGGCACCCCCGGGGCGCCCGGCGTACCCCCGGCCCCCGGAGGAAACGTGACCACCGCCCCGCCGCGCGGCACGGCCGCGGACGACAAGGCGCTGCTCGACGCCGCGCGCCGGGGTGACGCGGATGCCGTGCGCGCCGCCCTCGCGCGGGGCGCGAACATCGAGGCGCGCGACGGAGACCGGCGTACGCCTCTGCTGCTCGCCGCCATCGACGACCGCGTCGACGCCGCGCGCGTCCTGGTCGAGGCGGGTGCCGACCCGGACGCGAAGGACGACCGCAACGACACCGCGTGGCTGGTGACCGGCGTGACCGGAAGCGTCGAGATGGCCCGCGCGCTGCTGCCCGCGAACCCGGACTTCACGGCGCTCAACAGGTACGGCGGGACCTCGCTGATCCCGGCCGGCGAGCACGGCCACGTCGACTACGTGCGCTTCGTGACCACCAACACCGGTGTCGACGTCGACCACGTGAACAACCTCGGCTGGACCGCGCTCCTCGAGGCGGTCGTCCTCGGCGACGGCGGCGCCGACCACCAAGAGGTGGTACGCCTGCTGCTCGCGGCGGGCGCCGACCCCGGCATCGCGGACAAGGACGGCGTCACCGCCCTGCGGCACGCCGAGCGGAGCGGCTACCGGGTGATCGCCGACACGCTGCGCGCCGCTTCCTGAAGGTTGGTTTGCGGCCAAGTGGCGTGAAAGTCCCTCTACCACGAAATGTCGCTGACGGTAGGGAAACCGTCATTCCGGGTACATGCGCGAACTTCCCCTGGATCATCTCGATCAGCCGACGAGAACCACGGGAGGCCACCGTGCGACGCGCATCATGGATCCTCAGCTCGGTATCGGTCCTGCTTGTCGCGGCAGGAGCGGTAAGCAAGTTCGCCGTGTACCCGGCACTGCACCAGATGCCCGAGGACGCCGAAGGGAAGATGAGGTTCCAGGGCACGATCACCGCACTCGACCCGCAAGCCGTGCAGCGAGGCGACTTCGCCAACGCGATCATCCGCGATCTCCCGGTGACCGCCGACCGCAAGGTCAAGGCCGTGCACACGTCGGGTTCCACCATCGTCCTGAACGACCGCACCGAGGTGTTCGGCCCCACCGGGCAGGTGGTGTCCACCAGCGAGCACCAGTACGCCGTACACCGCGAGAACCTGCTCGAACGCCCCACCCCCGAGGGCGCGCAGGCCGAACCGCACACGGGGCTCAGCGCGGGCTTCCCGCTCACACCCGAGAAACGCGACTACCCGTTCTGGGACTCCGAGACGCAGACGACCGTCCCCGCCAAGTACGACGGCACTGCCGACCGGCAGGGCCGCAAGGTCTACATCTTCCGGATCCTCGCCCAGGGGCCGCTCGCCGACAAGGTGGTCAAGGACGCCCTGCCGCCCGCCATGCCCAAGGCCGCACTGCTGGCCCTCAACCCGGCCGCGCCGTTGGCCTCGCAACCGGACGTCGTGCCGCTGGAGTACACGTCCACGACCGACATGACCGGGTACGTCGACGCCGAGACCGGGGTCACGATCGCGCTGGAGTCGAGCAAGGGCATCACGGCGACAGTGCAGGGCGCCGAGGTGTTCCCGGTCGCGAAGGCGTCCTTGACGACGACCCAGGCGTCCGAACGCGATCTGGCGGACACCGCGGCCACCGGCGCACTGGTGTTCTGGATCCTCTCCGACGCCGGCCCGTACGGAATGTGGGCGCTGGCACTGGTCCTTCTGCTGCTCGCCGTCTGGTTGGAGATGCGTCGGCGCCGCGGCCTCGCCCCGGCCGACGGCGGCGGGGGCGTGCCCCGGCAGCGCGAGTCCGTGGCCGAACAGGCCGACGTGCACGACGAGTTGCAGACTGCCGAATCCGAACCGGGCCGCGAGCAGCGGCCTTAGGAATCGTCCCCGACATCCGCTCGGGCCCGTGGCCGCCGGAAGCAGCGTATTCCGGCGGCCGCACGGCCGGCGTTGGCCGCGTGCACAGAACACGCGGCGTCAACCTGGGTTTTCGCACTGTTCATCCAAGTGCGGTGTGTTCGCTACGCTCGCCCGCCATGGACCCCACGTCGCGCAAGGTCTTGACGGCTTCCGCCACGCGGATGCTGGACCGGGTGGAAGCGATCGCCGATCGTGTCGTCGGGCGGATCATCGCGCAGGAACCGACCTACCAGGTCCGGGGCCGCGTACCGCGCGGGGTGCTGCACAGGTCGGTGGTCGCCAACGTGCGGCGCATCCTGACCGTGCTGTCCGGCGCGCCGGTCTCCGACAAGGACGAGTTGGTCGCGGCCCGCAGCACCGGACGCCAACGGGCCCAGCAGGGCGTGCCGTTGGAGGCGGTCCTGCGCGCCTACCGGCTCGCCACCGAGGTGCTGATGCACATGATCCTGGAGGACGCCCAGGGCGAGTCGACCATCGCCCTGCCGACCTTCCTCGAAGTCTCCACCGCGATCATGCGGGTGATCGACCGGCACTCGGAGGCCGTCGCGAGCGGCTACCGGGCCACCGAGTCCGAACTGCAACGCCGCGACGACGAACGTTCGCCGGTGTCCCCGCGATGTACCGGGCGTTGCTGGATGCCTCCGTCGCCGACGACGCGCTGCCCAGGCCCACCGCGCTGCGCACCGCCATCTCGGGAGGCGAGCCCCTGCCGCGTGACCTGCCGGCCCGCTTCGACCGGCACTTCGGAGTCGGGATCCTGGAGGGGTACGGCCTCTCGGAGACCTCGCTCCTGACGATGTTCAACCAGTGCGGTCGGCCCGTCGGCTCCGGCCCCGCGGGAGCGTCCCGCTAGTCCGGCGTGACAGGCCGGGGCCGGGCCCCTCCGTCGAGTGGATCGCTCGGGGCGGCACTTGCGGGCTCCTGGCCATGGTGGAAACCTGTACATATACGTCGTATCCGTACGGCATAAGCCCACCCTCATCCCCGCCTTCGGCCTCGGCCGCCGGCGTCCGACTGCCTTCCTGCTCGTGGTCGGGCCGCCGAGTACGGCCGTGCCGCCCCCGGTGCGGGCGTGCCGAAGCCCCCGTTGCGCCGCGTCGCCGTGCTCCCGCGCGCCCTTGCGCCCGTGCGCCGGAAAATTAGTGGAGGAAATCTCTCCACTACTGCTAGTCTCTCCTTGCAACCGGAGATAAATTCTCCACTTGAGACTCGGCAGGCTCTGGGGGGCACGCATGGACCGGCACGCAGTCGCCTCGTTCGCCCGCTTCGTCCTCTGCGGCGGCGGTGTCGGTTTGCTCTCCAGCGGCGCCCTGCTCCTCATGACCGGGACGATGTCGGTGGCGGTCGCGAACGCGGTCGTCACCGTGGTGTCCACGGCCGCCGCCAGCGAGCTCCACAGCCGGATCACGTTCCGCCAGGGGGCGGCCAGTCTCCGCGTGCATCTGGAGTCCACGGCGACGGCGGTCGCGGCGTACCTCGTCACGACCTGCGCGCTGCTGGGCCTCGACGCGGTCGACAGCGAAGCCGGCGCGCTGACCCAGCAGGCCGTCTACCTCACGGCCTCGGGGCTGGCCGGCATCGGCCGGTTCGTGGCGCTCAAGGTCGTCGTGTTCGCCCGCGGCACGAAGTCCGTAAGGCCGCAGTCGACTTCGGTCCCCGTGCGGCACGCGGTCCACACCAACACCCCGGCCCACGTCGTCACCGCTGCCTGACGCCGCGCGGCGCTTCCGGCGCGGCTCGGTGCTGACCGGTGCCGAACGGTGCTGACCGGTGCTTCCGGCGCCGTCCCTCGTCAGGGGCGCCAGTAGATCGACTTCACCCAGATCGTCGCCAGCGCGTCGATCGCGCGCGCGTCGGAGTAGTCGTGCGGGACGCGTTCGCCGCCCTGCGCCTGCCAGATGTAGCAGAAGTGCTCCAGCATCGCCGACAACGCGGAAGCCGTGAGCACGGGATCGACGCCCGGGCAGAACCCGGCGCCCTGGGCGTGCCGGATCTCGGCCGCGATGCGCTGCACCGCCTCGGCCCGGATGTCGAGCCAGCGGTCGAGGAACTCCTCTTCCAGCATGGCGGCCTGGAACACGCCGATCAGTTCGCCGCGGCGTTTGGCGTACGTGCGCCAGAAGGCCGCCACCGCCTGCCGCAGCGATTCCTCGCGCGGCTGCCCGCTCCGGAACGGCAGCACCGCGAGTTCGGTGGCCTCCTCGTGGAACTCCTCGGCCAGTGCCACGAGGAGGGCCGCCTTCGTGTCGTAGTAGTTGTAGAACGACGCCACGGACTTGCCGGCCTCGGCGGCTATGTCGCTGATCCGCGCGTTGAGGTACCCGTCGCGGGCGAACACCGCGCGCGCGGCGTCGCGGAACGCGGCGTCGGTCTCGCGGCCCTTGCGCGTTGCCTTGGCAGGGCGTTCGGCGGGCGCCGCCGGGCTACGGTCGGTTGTGTTCGTCATCGTGGTCCGCATTGTGCCGGGTACGGGCGTCGGTTCGTCCACGACGGCGCGTGGCGTCACCGCCCGGGAGCGACGGGGACGACCGGAGCGACCCGGTCGCGTACCGTGCGCGGCTCATGGACGACATCGCCTTCCCGGCCGATCTCCCGTCGCCAGCAAGCGAATTCGAGCAGGATGCCGTCCGGGTCCTGGAAGTAGAACGACCGCACGAAGGTGCCGTCGTGCAACTCGGGGGAGAAGCCGAGCGGGCTGTCGTCGTGGTCGATGATCGGCCCGACCCGGACACCCTTTCCCCTGAGCTTCGCGCGGTACTCCAGGAACCGTTCCTCGGGCACCGAGACGGCGAGGTGGTTCATCGAGCCCACGGCCGTACGGAAGTCGCCGATCCCGGGCATCGCCGCCGCGGTCGACACCCCGGGCACCGCGTCGGGGGCGTCGGCGAACCAGAAGAACGCCAGGTAGTTGCCGCCGCCCATGTCGAAGAAGAAGTGCTGCCCCGCCCCGCCGGGCAGGTCGACCGTCTTTGCCAGGCGCATCCCGAGGACACCCGAGTAGAAGTCCACCGTGCGCCGCATGTCAGAGCAGACCAAGGCGAGGTGGTTCACCCCGCCGAGCGTGAACTCCGGGTTCTGCCAGGTCATATCGGCCTCCCACGCCACTCGGCGAGTATTGTTTCCGAATCTAAGCTCAGTTTCAGTTCCTTGCCAGTACCGCCGCCGCCCCGATCCGCAGCCGCAGCCGCGGCCACAGCCCCGAGGAGGCCGTAATGGCGGAGATCCACCGGGAGTTCGTCGGGCTGCCGTCCCCGCTGATCGGCCGTGCGGGTGCGGGCGGCCATCCCTGCCAAGGGATTTACCACCGCCCGGCGGGGGAGCGGCCGCGCACCGCGTTCGTCGCGACGCACTACAACGTCGACTTCTCCGAGCACTACCTCGCGGAGCACCTGGCCGAGCGCGGCTACGGGTTCCTCGGCTGGAACACCCGGTTCCGCGGCAACGAGGCGTACTTCCTGCTCGACCACGCCCTCGTCGAGATCGGCGTAGGCGTGCGCTGGCTGCGCGAACAGGCCGGAGTGGAACGGGTGGTGCTGCTCGGAAACTCCGGCGGCGGGTCGCTGATGGCCGCGTACCAGTCGCAAGCCGTGGAGCCAAACGTGACGCCGGCGCCGGGGATGCGGCCGCTGGAGCAGGCGTACGGCCTCCCGCCGGGCGACCTGTTCGTCGCACTCGCCGCACACGCGGGCCGCCCCGAGGTGCTGACCGCCTGGATGGACCCGTCCGTCACCGACGAGGCCGACCCGCTCTCCGTGGATCCGGCCCTCGACCCGTTCGACCCGCGGCACGGCCCGCCCTACGACGCCGCGTTCCGGCACCGCTACCGCGCCGCGCAACGCGCCCGCAACGAGCGCATCACCGACTGGGCACTCGCCGAACTCGAGGCACTGCGTGGTGGTCGGGCCCGCGACCGGCTGTTCGCCGTCCCGCGCACCTGGGCGGACCTGCGCATGATCGACCCGGCCCTCGAACCGTCCGACCGCCGCCCCAACTGGTGCTACCAGGGCGAGCCGGCCAAGGCCAACTACGGCGTCTTCGGCATCGCCGGCTCCTGCACGCTGCGGACCTGGCTGTCGATGTGGAGCCTGCGTACGTCGCAGTGCACCGCCGCGCCCCACCTGGCCCGGATCACGGTGCCGTCGCTCGTCGTGCACGCCACCGCGGACACCGGCGTCCACGACAGCGACGCCCGGACCCTGCATGACGGGCTCGCCGCCCTCGACAAGTCGCTAGCGTTCCTCAAGGCCGACCACTATCTCCAGGACCCGCCGACGGCCCGCCCGCAGGCCGCCGACCTCATCGCCGCGTGGGTCGCGGAGCGCACCTGATCCCGGCCGCCTCCGGACCCACTTGAAACTGACGGATCATCAGTTTAGGTTCCGAGGGCCGGGGCGCGGCATGCACGGCGTCCCCGAGACGCGGCAGCCAGGAGGACCCGATGACTTACCAGCCGTTGGAAGTGGGCGGAGTCGACGACTACCCGGTCAAGGTGGGCAGCATGCTGCTCACGCTGGTCGACCCGCATAAGGGGTACGAGCGCGCGTACAACCGCTGGTACGAGCGCGACCACTTCTACGGCGGGTGCATGGTCGGCCCGCACCTGTTCGCCGGCAGCCGCTGGGTCGCCACCCGCGCCCTGAAGGACCAGCGCTGGCCCGGCAACGGCACCGAGGTCGCCGAACCCGCCGACGCCGGCAGCTACGTCGGCATCTACTGGGTCGAGAAGGGCCGCCACAAGGACCACTTCGACGACTGGGCCCGCCCGCAGGTCTCCTACCTGTACGGCAACGGGCGCGGCTTCCCGGAGCGCACCCACGTCCACACGGTGCTGTTCGAGCACCTGGGCGCCTCCTACCGCGACGACGACCCGGTCCCCGTCGACCTCGCCCTGGACCACGGGTACGACGGCATCGTGGCCCTGTGGCTGGACGCGCGCACCGGCACCGCCGGCGACCTGCTCGCGTCCCTGACCGCCGACCACCTGCCCGCCCTGCTGAAGGACTCCGCGATCGAGATCGCCTCGGCGTGGGCGCCGTCCCCGGGCGAGGAGGAAGTGCGCACGAAGCAGCCGATGCCGCTCGGCAGCGCGCCCGGCGGCGCCGGACGCCTCGTGCAGCTCTTCTTCGCGCACGGCGACATCGCCGACACCCTCGCGGGGCTCCGCGCCTACACGGACGGCATCGAGGCCGCCGGACTGGCCGACGTACGCCTCGCCGCGCCGTTCCACCGCACCAGCCCCGGCACGGACAAGTACGTCGACGAGCTCTGGTAGGCCCGCAGTGCGGTAGATCCGCCCCGCAAACCGTCCCAGCACCGGCCGGGCCCCCTCCGCGTGTGGAAACGCGCGGAACGGGCAGGCGCCCAGGAAGTCCGGCCGGTGCCGGGAAACGGGAACGGAGCGGGTCACCATGGCGGCTCAGACGGATGTCCGTGTCGGAGGGCGCACGGTCGCGCTCACGCGCCCCGACAAGGTGCTCTTCCCGGACGACGGCATCACGAAGGCCGACCTCGCCCGGTACTACGCGGCGGTCGCCGAGCGCATGCTGCCGCACACCCGCGGCCGACCGCTGATGATGGAGCGTTACCCGGACGGCATCGGGAAGCGCCCGCTCATGCAGAAGAACGCGCCGGACTACTTCCCGGACTGGATCCGGCGCGCCGAGGTCGCGAAGGTCGGCGGAACCGTCGAACACCCGATCGCCGACAACGCCGCGACGCTCGTGTACCTGGCCAACCAGGCCTCCGTGACCCTGCACCGGTGGCTGTCCAAGGCCGACAAGACCGACCACCCGGACCGGCTCGTCTTCGACCTCGACCCCTCCGGCGACGACTTCCCGGCGGTGCGTGACGCGGCCCTCGGGTTGCGCGAGCTGCTGGACGAGCTGCGTCTCGACAGCACCGTCATGACCACGGGGTCGCGCGGCCTGCACGTCATCGTCGCGTTGGACCGCCGCGCCGACTTCGACACCGTGCGTACGTTCGCCCACGACACCGCCGACGTCCTGGCCGCGCGGTACCCCGACGCGCTCACGACCGCGCCGCGCAAGGCCGCCCGCGGCGGGCGGCTGTACCTCGACGTGCAGCGGAACGCGTACGCGCAGACCGCCGTGGCCCCGTACTCGGTACGCGCCCGCGCCGGCGCGCCGGTCGCGGCACCGGTCACCTGGGACGAGGTCGAGGAACCCGGCCTGACCGCGCGGAAGTGGACCGTCACCACCGTGCTCGAACGCCTGGACGACGACCCCTGGGCGGATGCCCCCAGCCGCGGGCACGGCCTCGGCGCGGCACGGCGCCGCCTCGACGCGCTCCGGTCGTAGGGCCTGCCGGAGGGGGCGCGGCCGACCGTGCGGTGCGGTTGCGGCGGGCGGTTGTGCCGGCGCCGAGCGGGTAGCGGCCCCGCGTACGACGCCCCACCGCGCACGATCAGGCATCACCAGCGCTACCAGCACTACCAGCACCGCCGGAGGAAGCCGTGGCCCAGTCCGACGCCCTCGAGGAATACCGGCGCAAGCGCGACTTCGCCAAGACCGCCGAGCCGCGGGGCGCGCACGAACCGGGCGGGCCCGGCGAGGCACCGGAGTTCGTCGTCCAGATCCACGACGCGACGCGCACGCACTTCGACTTCCGCCTGGAGGTCGACGGCGTCCTCAAATCGTGGGCGGTGCCGAAGGGCCCGTCGCACGACCCCGCCGTCAAACGCCTGGCCGTGCCGACCGAGGACCACCCGATGGACTACCGCGACTTCGAGGGGGTCATCGCCAAGGGCGAGTACGGCGGCGGCACGGTGATCGTGTGGGACCAGGGCACGTACCGCAGCATGGCGACGGACAAGCGCGGCAACGAGATCCCCTTCGACGAGGCGATCGAGAGCGGCCACGCGTCGTTCTGGATGGACGGCGACAAGCTGCACGGAGGGTTCGCCCTGACCCGCACCCGCGGCGGCGGGCCGGGGGAGCAGGAGACCTGGATCCTCGTCAAGCGCAAGGACGGGCACGCCAAGGGCGGCGACGGCACCGACCCGCGCCGCGCGAAGTCGGTGCTCACCGGGCGCACCCTCCGGCAGGTCGCCGCCGACGCCGCCCGCGAACAGGGCGAGGGGGGCGAGGAGGGCGAGGCGGCGTCGTGAGCACCGCCGCGGTCCGCGCGCATCAGCGCCGACATCGCGGTCGCCGCGGCCCGTGAACTCCTCGGCGAGGGCGACCGCCGAGCTCTTGCGGGCGCCGAACGCGTCGCGGTGCGGCCGTTCGGCGCCCTGGTGCCGCCGCCCGGGGGTGGTGACCGGGTGATTCTGCGGGCAGGCGGGTTAGCCGGGTGGGCGGGCGGCAAACGGCCGTGCCATGGACGGCTGGGCTTCGGAGGACACGCGCACCCGCGGGCCGCTGGCCGGACCGGCGTGGATGCGGTGGCTGGTGCCGCTCATGATCGCCTCCGGCGTGGTGTTCGAGTTCGCGACCCCCGAGCCGTACCGCGCCGGTCCGTTGCTCGCGGCGGCCGGACCCCTCGCGGCGGTCACGCTCCGGTTCCGGGCCGCCGTCGCGGCCGTCGTCGCGGACGCCGCCGTCGCCGTCCTCCTCGCGCTGCGCCACAGCTCCGACACCGACACCGATATCTGGCTGGACCTGGTGTCGCTGGCCGGGGTGCTCGCGCTGAGCGTACTCATCGCCGCCCTGCTCGCCCGGGGCGAGGACCGTCTGGTGGAGGTGCGCGCCGTCGCGGACGCCGCGCAGCGGGCCGTGCTGCCGACGATCCCGCGACGCCTCGGACACCTCGAAGTCGCCGTACGGTACGCCACCGCGCGCAGCGCGGCCCGCATCGGCGGCGACTTCTACGCCGCCGAGGACACCCGGTACGGCGTACGCCTCCTCCTCGGCGACGTGCGCGGCAAGGGCCTCGACGGCATCGGCACCGTCGGACAGATCGTCGGCGCGTTCCGCGAGGCCGCACACCATGTCCCGACGATCGCCGAACTGGCCGGGTATCTGGAGGAGTCCACGGAGCGCTGGAACGCCTCCTCGGAGGGCTCCGACGCCGACGAGAGGTTCGCCACCGCCGTCATCGTCGAACTGCCCCGCGACGAGGCGCACCTGCGGATCGTCAACCGCGGCCACATCGCGCCGCTGGTGCTGCTGGGCGGCGGTCGGCTGAGCGTCCTGGAACCGAGCAGGCCCGAACTGCCGCTCGGGTTCGCGCGGCTCGCGCCCGCCGGGCCGGTCGTGCCCGCCGCCGTCGACGTCGTGCCGTTCGGGAACGGCGACACGCTGCTCCTCTACACGGACGGGGTCAGCGAGGCCCGCGACGAGACGGGAGTCTGCTTCGACCTCGCCGAAGCCCTGTCCGGCATCGTCCCGGTGGACCTGTCGGAGCTGCTGTGGCTCATCGGGGACCAGGTCCGGGCGTTCTCGGGCGGCGAACTCGCCGACGACACGGCGCTGATGGCGGTACGCCGGACGCACTGACCGAGCCGCACACACCGGGGCTCGACGAGTGGCGTGCTACGGCCGACGGCCGAGCATCCCCACCAGCCGGTCCTGGACCCGTGCGTCCGGCGGCACGTCGACCGGCGCCGCGAAGATGCCGACGCCCTGCCAACTGTCGACGTGCGGCGCGATGTGCCCGTACACCAGCTTGGCCAAGGACTCGTCGAGCGTGTCGTCGTCCCCGATGCCCCGGGCCAGGTCCCAGGCGTGCACCGTGAGGTCGCTGATGATCTGCCAGCCGTACTCGGACGCGGCCGTGCGCCCGCCGGTGACGTGGACGGTGCCCTCGAAGGCCCCGGGGGTGTGGAACGCCTCCCGCGACCCGGCCGCGGCGCGCTCCCACGCGCGGACCGGGTGGTCGCCGAGGAGATCGCCGTCGTACCGGTCGCCGACCTCGGCGAGGGTCGCGCCGCGCAGCAGCCACGGCGCCCACATGTGCTCGCTCGTCAGGTGGTTCACCAGGTCGCGCACCGACCAGTCCGCGCACGGGGTGTCCGCGTTCCACTGGCCGACACCCACATGGTGCACGCGGTCGTCGAACTCGCGGAGCGCGCGGTCGTACGCCTCCGCCTGCTCCATGCCGCTCACCCCCGTGCCGCGTTCCGCACCGCGTCCTCGACCGGCGTGTCGCCGCCGATCAGTTCGAGGGTCAGGCCCGCGGTCTCCGGGTGGCGCAGCAGCCCGGCGATGACGGCCGCGACGTCGTCGCGCGTCACCTCGCCCCGCCCGGTCGTGGGAGCCAGCGACACCCGCCCGGTGCCGGGGCCGTCGATCAGCAGGCCCGGGCGCAGGATGGTCCAGTCGAGGGACTTGCGCCGCCGGATGTCGGCGTCCGCGGCCCCCTTGGCACGCAGGTAGACGGCGAACACCTCGTCGGTTCCGGGCGGCGGCTCGTTGTCCGCGCCCATGGCGGAGACCACGATGAACCGGCGTACGCCCGCCTTCTCCGCCGCGTCCGCGAGCAGCGTCGCCGCTCCCCGGTCGACGGTCTCCTTGCGCGCCGTGCCGCTGCCCGGCCCCGCGCCCGCGGCGAACACCGCGGCGTCGGCGCCGCGCAGGCGGTCGGCCAGGTCGTCGACTGTGGCGGACTCCAGGTCGCAGACGACCGGCTCGGCGCCCGCCTCCTCAAGATCCGCGGCCTGTTCGGGGCGGCGGATGAGGCCTACGCCGCGGTCCCCGCGGGCCGCGAGCAGGCGTTCGAGACGCAGGGCGATCTGTCCGTGTCCACCGGCGATGACGATACGCATGGGCCGGACCGTACCCGCATCCCGCCGATGTGAAGCCTCACCACCACGCCCTAGTTGACCTGGCGTTCCTTGCCCGCCCAATAGGGCTCCCGCAGGCGGAACTTCTGCAGCTTGCCGGTCGCGGTGCGCGGCAGCGACTCCACGAACTCGATGCGCTTGGGGCACTTGTACCCGGCCAGCCGCGTCCGGCAGTGCGCGATCAGGTCCTCGGCCGTGACCCCGTCGTCCGCGACCACCAGGCCGGTGACCAGCTCGCCCCACTTCTCGTCGGGGGTGCCGATCACGGCGGCCTCGCGTACCGCGGGATGGGCCGTCAGGGCGTCCTCGACCTCGATCGACGACACGTTCTCCCCGCCCGAAATGATGACGTCCTTCTTGCGGTCGGTGATCACGAGGTAGCCCTCGTCGTCGAAGTAGCCGCCGTCGCCCGTGTGGAACCAGTTGCCCGCCTGGGCCTTCGCGGTCTCCTCGGGCTGCTCCCAGTAGCCGTCGAGGTTGTGGTTGGACGCGGTCAGCACCTCGCCGTCGACGTCCAGGTCGACGCGTACTCCCAGCGCCGGCACCCCGGCGCGGGCGAGCCTGCGGGCGCGCTCGGCGGCGGGCAGGCCGTCCCACTCGGACCGGTGCCGGTTGACCGTGACGAGCGGCGACGTCTCGGTGAGGCCGTAGATCTGGATGAACTCCCAGCCCAGTTCCGCCAGGATGCGCTCGACGGTGCGCGTCGGGGGCGGGGCGCCCGCGCAAATGACGCGGACCCGGTCGCGGCCGGGGATCTCGCCCTCCCAGTCGGCCGCGGCGTCCAGCACGGCGTTGACGACGGCCGGCGCCGCGCACATCAGGGTGACGCCGTGTCGCTCCACGCGGCGCAGGATCTCCGCGCCGTCGACCTGGCGCAGCACGATGTGCCGGCCGCCCATGCCGGTGACGCCGTACGGCATGCCCCAGCCGTTGGCGTGGAACATCGGGAGGGTGTGCAGGTACACGTCGCGGTCGCTGATCCCCGCGTGCAGGCCGAACACCGTGGCGTTGAGCCACAGGTTGCGGTGCGTGAGCTGCACGCCCTTGGGCCGCGCGGTCGTGCCCGAGGTGTAGTTGACGGTGGCCGTCGCGGACTCGTCGGGCTCGGTCCACGGCCGGGGCTCGACCCCGCGCAGGTACAGCGCGTCGTCGTCGCCCAGCACGAACTTGTGGGCCACGTCGAGGCCGTCGAGGACATCCGCGCAGGACGGGTCGGCGTACACGACGGACGCACCGGAGTGGGCCACGATGTACTCGATCTCCGGGCGTGCCAGCCGGAAGTTGACGGGCACCAGCACGCGCCCCCACCCGGAGACGCCGAAGAAGGACGTGAACAGCCGGGCCGCGTTCTGCGACACCACCGCGACGCGCCCGCCCTCGGGCACGCCCAGCGCGTCCAGCCGGGCGGCCTGCGCGGCGGCCAGCTCGCCCACCTCGCGGTAGGTCACCTCGCCGAGCGACGGACCGGGCTGGTCCGGCTCGTCGACCACCGCGACGCGGTCCGGGTAGACCTGTACGGCGCGGTCGAGGAAGTCGCGGACGGTCAGCGGGTACTGCACGGCGGTACCTCCGGTGCGTCAATCGGCTTCGGCACCCGCCGAGTATGGCGCACCGGGCCGGGGCCCGTCCCGACCCGCGTCACCCTTCCGGGTCACCGCCAGCATCACCGCCCGGGTCACGTCCTGGTCACCGCGACACGGGAACCGCCAGTTCCGCACGCACGCGTGCCACGGTCGCGTCCGACACGCCCAACCCCTCGCGCACGTAGCCCGCCACGCCGCCCCACGTCGTGTCCATCGCGTCCAGCGCGGCGTCCAGGTACGCGCCGTGCACCTCGATGATGGCGTCGGCGATCGCCGGATCGCCCCCGGCGTCGGTGAACTGCTCGCGGAACGGCGCGAACCCGACCCGCACCGCCGGGTTGACGGCCAGGAACTCGTCGCGCACGACCGCGCGTTCGGCACCCAGCACCATCAGCAGCAGTGCCGCGCCCCAGCCCGTGCGGTCCTTGCCCGCCGTGCAGTGGAACAGGAGCGGCCGGGCGTCGGCCACCGCCTCCACGAGCGCCCGGTACGCCTCCCGGGCCTGGGCCGACAGCACCATGCGCCGGTACGTCGCCGCGAACAGCTCCTCCGCCCGGCCCCCGCCGAGCTCCCGTTCGGCCCGCTCCGGGTCGGCCAGCAGCGCGTGCAGCCGGGCCGGCGCGACGTCGGGGTCGTCGCCGAGCACGTCCTCGACCAGCAGGCGCGCGGTCCCCGGCACCCGGTCCGGCTCGGCCTCGCGCTCCTCGACGGTCCGCAGGTCGACGACCGTACGCAGGCCCAGGGCCAGCACATGCGGGTCCGCCGTCGGGTCGAAGTGGCTGAACTGCCCCGAGCGGAAGAGCACACCGGACGCGACCAGGCGCCCGTCCGCCAGCGTGATGCCGCCCAGATCGCGGAGGTTGCCCACGGTCGCAGCCGGAACCGCCGTCGCGGTGGTCGCCATGACGCCTCCCTCGCGACGGTCCGACGGGGTCCTCACCGGGCCCTGCGGTTGCGGCCGACCAGCCACACGGTGATCCCGCCCACCACGAACGCGCCCGCGAGGACCAGCCACAGCGGGGCCTCCACCTCGGGGATCCAGAAGCGGATCTTCGTGGAATCGGTGTTGACCGCGATGAACCACACGCTCAGGACGACCATCACGATCGAGGTGATCTGACGCGTCGTGATGCGCCGGTCCGCGCCTCCGGCAACCTTGGGGTTGTTCTTCGCCATGGTTCGGATGCTAGGCCGGTTCCGGCCCTTCGGCCTGCCCAGCGGCCCGTACGGGCGGCGCGTCGCCGGGGCACGCCCTCGGACGGGTCAATCCCGCACCGCGGCGCGTCCCGGCGCGGCGGGCGGCGAGAATGATGCGATGACAGAGACACCAACCATGTCCGCACCGTCCGACGCCGTCGCCCACGAGGCGATCCGGCGGGTCGGCGTCGTGGGCTCCGGCCTGATGGGCTCCGGCATCGCCGAGGTCTGCGCCCGCGCCGGCCTCGACGTCGTGGTCCGCGAAGTGAACCCCGAAGCGGCCCGCGCCGGCGAGAACCGCGTCACCTCCTCCCTGGACCGCGCGGTACGCCGCGGCAAGCTCGCCGAGGAGGACCGCGACGCCGCGGTACGCCTCCTGCGGTTCACCACCGACCTGGCCGAGCTGGCCGACCGCGACCTCGTGGTCGAGGCCATCGCCGAGGACGAGAGCGCCAAGGCCGAGCTGTTCGCCGCACTCGACAAGACCGTCACCCGCGACGACGCCATCCTCGCGTCCAACACCTCGTCCATCCCGATCATGAAGCTCGGGATGGCCACCGGACGCCCCGAAACGGTCGTCGGCGTGCACTTCTTCAACCCCGTGCCGGTGCTCGACCTGGTCGAACTGGTGCCGTCGCTGCTCACCGCCGAGCAGACGCTGGTCCGCGCCGAGGAGTTCGTCGACGGCTCGCTGGGCAAGCACGTGATCCGGTCCAAGGACCGCGCGGGCTTCGTCGTCAACGCGCTGCTGGTGCCGTACCTGCTGTCCGCGATCCGCATGCTGGAGTCCGGCTTCGCCTCACCCGAGGACATCGACTCCGGCATGGAGCTGGGGTGCGCGCACCCGATGGGCCCGCTGCGCCTCGCCGACCTGATCGGCCTCGACACCCTCGCGGCCATCGCGGCGTCGATGTACGAGGAGTTCAAGGAGCCGCTGCACTCCGCCCCGCCGCTGCTGCTGCGCATGGTCGACGCGGGACTGCTCGGCCGCAAGTCCGGCCGCGGATTCCACAACTACTCGTAGCGGCGACCGGAGTTGCCGCACCTGATGACCAGGGGGCGGCAACTCCGGTGTCCTGTCGCGGCATGCGCACCCGCCTGGTGTGTCAGCGCACTTCGTACTGTCCGATGTGCGCGGGCAGCGGCCACCAGTTGTCCATGCGCGCGGCGATGACGCGGGCGTCCGCGACCCCCGCGCGCGGCTTGCAGGTCAGCGGCGGCGGAGCGGGCGGGAGCATCCTGGGGGGACGCGGCGTCCACGGGCGCAGCGGCCCGCCCATACCGAGGATCATCGCGGCCCCCACGCATCGGGCACGGTGTGGAGGCCATTCGACACGCCCCCGACGATAGGCAACGCAATGCCGATTCACAACCGATCTTAGGCACTACAGTGCCTTTTCCTGGGTACTGGTGTGACCAGCCCGCCGGAACGGCGGTGGTCCGGGCAACCGGCCGTCGGGGCGGTCTGCGATTCTGAAGCACTGGTCATGCCGGTCTCAACGCCCGTCGCGGGACCGGCTGTTGTGTCGTACGGCGAGGGAGAGCGCGGATGGCGGCCGAGGAGCCGAGGCCGGACTGGGCGTTCCTCGGGGCGTGCGTCCGCAGGGACCGGCGGGCCCGCCGCTGGACCCAGGAGGAACTGGCCGAGCGCGCCGGCCTGGCGCTGCGCACTATCGGCAAGTACGAGCGCGGCGAGGGGCCGGCCGGGGACGCGGTGCCCTCGGGCTACTTCGCCGTCGGGCGGGCCCTCGGCTGGCGGCGCGGAACGGTCGAGGAATACCTCTTCGGACCGGAGTCGGGTCCGGGGTCGGCACCGGACCCGGGACCGGAGTCGGGTTCGGGGGAGACCGGCACGGGCGCGCCGTGCGGCGGCGGGCCGCTGGTGGCGGCGTACCGCGGGGTCCAGGACTTCCTGGTCCTCGCCGTCGAACTCGGCGCCCCCGCCGCCGCGGTGCGGCGCTTCTCGGACGCCGCGGGCGACCTGCTCCAGGCCGCCACCGCCGGGTCCGGCATCGGTGCCGCGCACGGCCTCGCCGCGAACAGCCCCGCGGGCGGCCCGCCCGCCGACGACGACGCGGTACGCGCCCTCGCGGCGACCGCCGACCTGCCCGACGTCGCCCGTACGCCGCCCGGGAGTCCGGAGGTCACCGCCGAGGACGGCGCCGCCGCACCCGTACCGCACTCGCGGCGTCGCTCGCCCGCCGATCCGCACGCGCGCCCGTCGTCGGCAACCACCACGAGCCGCCGAAGCGACCGGTGACCTGCATGGGTTCGCCGCCCTCCGCGGGCACCGGCACGATGTCGACCACCTGGAAGTCGGTGCGCGCCGCCGCGAGGAACGGGTCCGCGACCATGGTGTGCACGCGGTAGTGCTGCACGTGGTCCGGGTCGTGCCACGGATGGTCCGGATCGTTGTCCCACAGCGCCGCCATCACGTAGGTCCCGGCGCCGGTGCGGCGTTCGCGCGCCGGGATCACCGGCCACCGCTCGCGCCACAACGGGTGGAAGTCCGACAGGTACTCCACCACCGCGTCGAACTTCGGCCGGCACTCCTCGTGGTCCCAGTGCCGGAGCATCACCGCCTTGTAGCTCGCCATGACGGCCTCCAGGTGCGGCCGCACCCGCGACTCCGGGATCACGTGCCGGCGGTGCTCCGTCAACTGCATGACGATGGCGTTGTGGGTGACCCCGCCCGGGTGCTCCGGCGCCACCAGCGGCGAAACCCAGGTGCCCGCCGCCTCGTTGCTCACCACGATCTCGCCGGACGGGCCGCTCACGTACGTCGGGGTGACCTTGGAGCGCACGTAGTCGACCAGGCCCGGCAGCGACGCCGGGACGTCGCCGCACGCCATCGGGGGAGGCGGAAGGTGCGCCGCCCCCGCCAGCGCGGTGGTCTCCTCGCGGGTCAGCCCGAGGTCCGCGATGATCTGCCGCAGCGACTCCGCGGTGAGCGGGCGGCGGCCCTTCTCGTACTCGCGGTACGAGGCCAGCCCTATCGTCCGCTCGGCATCGCTCGGCCGCAGCCCCCGGGCGGCTCGCAGCTGACTCAGCAGCACGGCCGCGGGGGGCAGTTCGCGGCGGCCGTCAGGTCGGTCCAAGACGCACCTTCATCGGTTGCACGTCGGGTGACCGCACATTGACTGTGCGGTTGCGCGGGGGGTCCTTCCTTGTGACGATGATCAGCCCGGACGCCGTCCGCCAAGGGCTTCCGGGACGGTCGACGGCACGGGGGCACGGGGATGGTGTGGGGGATGTACGACCCGGTGGACGAATTGCGCGGACTCGGAGTGCACGTACGCAGAACGGACCTCCGGGCGGCGTGGGCGATCTGGGTTCCGGACAAGAGCGCGGTCGTCGTGGCGACCGGCCTCACCCGCGTGCAGGAACGCTGCATCCTGGCACACCAGGTGCGGCACCTCGTCACCGACGAGCCGGGGCCTGCCGACGCGGGGGAGCGGGAACGCCTCGCCGACCTCGGCGCCGCCGACCGGCTCGTCGACGGGCGCCGCGCCCGCAAACTCCTGACCGCCGCGCCCGGGGCCGACCAGGTGGCCGAGGCACTCGGGGTCACCCGCCGCGTCCTCGACACGTGGCTGGACGCCCACTACGCGCGCAAGGGGGTGCCGACCCCCTGGCCGGTGGCCGAACCCGATCCCCGGTGCGTCGTGGCCACGTTGCGCCCGTGACGCGGCCCGGTCGCGGGCCGCCGGTGCCAAAACCATCCGGATGGCGCAGCGATCCGCAGGGCGATTTCCACCCGCACGAAGTGTCGTCTACCGCGGAGCGGTTGGCGCATCCATGATTGCGATGCATGACGACTTGGAAGCGGACCGGGCACTCGACCCGGAAGACGCGCACGACGACCGGACGCCGCGGCGCCGCGGCCCTCGGCCTCGCCTGCGCGATGGTGGTCTTCACGGCCGCACCGGGCTCGGCCGGCTCCGGAGGCCCGCCGGGCGCGCCGGACCCGTACTTCCCGCTGGCCGGCAACCAGGGCTACGACGTCGAACACTATGACCTCGACCTCGACTTCACCCCCGCGACCGACCTCCTGGTCGCCCGCGCGGACATCAAGGCCGAGGCGCGCCGCGACCTCGCGCGCTTCACCCTCGACTTCTCCGGCCCCGCCGTCGAGCGCGTGGTCGTCAACGGGCGGCCCGCGGCGTACTCGCGCGACGGCCAGGAGCTCACGATCGTCCCGGCCGCCAAGGTCCGCGCCGGACGCGACTTCACGGTGACCGTCTGGTACCGCGGTACCGCGGCGCCGATCGAGGACCCGGCGCTCGGCGTCTACGGCTGGATCAACACCGACGACGGCGCGGTCGCCCTCAACGAGCCCGACGGGGCGCGGAGTTGGTACCCGGTGAACGACGACGTCCGCGACAAGGCGACGTACACGTTCCGCATCACCGCCCCCGCCGGGCTGACCGCGCTGGCCAACGGCGAGCCGCAGGGCAAGCCGCGCACGGTCGGCGACCGGACCACCGCCACGTGGTCGATGCGCAAGCCCATGTCCAGCTACCTCTCCATGGTCGCGATCGGCCGCTTCACGGTCACCGACGGACGCGTCGGCCGACTGCCGAACATCACCGCGTACGATCCGGCGGGCGACGGCGACGACGCCGCCCTGCACCGCACCACCGCCGACGCGGTGCGCTGGGGCCAGGAGCGGATCGGCCGCTACCCGTTCGACTCGACCGGCGGCATCATCGACCGCATCGACGTCGGCTACGCCCTGGAGACCCAGGCCCGCCCGGTGTACGACGGGGAGCCGGACGAGTCGACGATCGTCCACGAGATCGCCCACCAGTGGTACGGCAACAGCGTCACGCCGGAGACGTGGGCGGACCTGTGGCTCAACGAGGGCTTCGCCACGTACGCCGAGTGGCTGTGGCAGGAGGAACACGGCGGACCGACCGCCCAGTCCGTGTTCGACCAGCTCTACGCGACCCCCGCGACCGACGACTTCTGGCACCTGAAGACGGCCGACCCGGGACGCGACGAACTCTTCGACTACAACGCCGTGTACCTGCGCGGCGCGATGACGCTGCACGCGCTGCGCACCACCATCGGCGACCGCGACTTCTTCACCCTCCTGAGGACATGGGCGGAGAAGTACCGCTACGACAACGCGGACACCCGGGACCTGATGAACCTGGCCCGCTCGATCTCGCACGACAACGTCAAGCCGCTGTTCGACGCCTGGCTGTACAAGGCGGCCAAACCGCCCACCCCGAAGGGCTGACCAGCTAGGACCTCATCCTGTGGCCGAGAAACCCCTCCCGAACCGCGCGCCACGTGCGGTGCGGGGAGGGGCGCGCCCCGGTGGTCTAGCCGCCTCGGCGGGCGGAGCGCGGGGGTTCGGTCAGCGGGCGGCCGGTGCGGAAGACCGCGACCGCGCGCTCGTGCGCGGCCAGGTCCAGCAAGGCGGCCAACTCCGCCGAGGTTGCCGGGCAGTCGAGGATCTGACTGAGCGGATGCGTCGCCAGCCCCCGCACACCGAGGGCCAGCCAGCAGCGCATCATCGCCCGGCCGAGTGCCACCAGGTCCGCCGGCCCGGCGCCTGCGGGGCCGACCAGTACGAGGGCGCTGCCCTCGCCCCGGAGCAGCCCGCGGGACGACGCCGCGAGCGCCGCCGGAAGACCAGCGCGACGGAACGTGCCGTACACGCGCGGGCGCAGCAGCATGTCCAGGCCGGCTGCCTCGGCGCGCGACAGGCCGAGCGCCTGGTCGGTCAACCCGTCCTGCGCGTACCGCGGATGGTTCGGCCGCAGCCGCAGCCACTCGCGCAGTTCGGCGGTCACCTCGGGAGCCGCGAACATCCACCGGTCGGCGCGCGCCAGCAGCGGGGCCAGCGCCCGCGCGGGGAGATGCCGGATCCCGCCCGCGTCCTCGACGATGGCCCCGACGTCCTCCAACACGTCGTCCGGCAGCAGACCGGCGGCGTACGGCCCGCGCGCGCTGCGGCGTGCGGCGACGTCGTCCGGCGTGAAGCTCGTGGTGTACGGCTCCGCGGCCGGGACCAGCCACGCCACCCGCCGTGCGCCCCGGTCCACGTCCACCACGACGTCCGCGCCCAGTCCCGTCCCCGCGGCCACCACCAGGCACGTCTCCAGGTACGCGCCGAGACCGAGGAACAGGTCGCGCCCGGTCGGGTCCGACACCGGCAGCGCCCGTGCGGGGTCCCAGTACACGCCGACGCCCGCGTCCTCGTACCTCAGTTGCCACGGCTGCGTGTTGTGCGCGGAGGGCGCCCGCCCGCACCGCGCGGCGAGCGCCCGCATGGCAGCGGACCACTCCGGCCCCGCCGGGGACGCCGTCATGCCCGTACCTCCCGCCCGTAGAACGTGTGGCCGTGCAGCGCGCGTCCGCCCATACGGACATACTGCGCCGCCGACGCCGCGTTGTCGTCCTCCACCCAGGTGCTGCGCAGCGCCGTGTATCCGCCTGCCCGCAGATTGCGGTACAACTCGCGGGCCAGCAGCGTCAGATAGCCGCGGCCCTGGGCCTCCGGGACGGTCCCCTTGATGATGAGCACCGCCTCGCGCCGGTAGCGCCTGCGCGTGGCCAGCAGCCGGACCTGGTTGACCGGCCCGAGGTCCCCGCCGACCTTCGCCAGGAACTCCGAGATGTCGGGCACCACGAGCACGAACGCGACCGGTTCGCCTGCCCGTTCGAGCCACATGAGCAGCGACTCGTCGAGCAGGTACGCCAGCCCGTCCGTCTGCGCGTGCAACTCGTCCGCGTCGATGGGCGTGTAGTAGCCGAGCTGCGCGAAACTGGCGTTGAGCATCGCCCGCAGCACGGGCAGCTGCTCGGCGAGGCGCCGCCGCGACCCGTGCCGGATCGTCAGCGCCTCGTCCCGCAGCCGCGCGTCGTCGAACCGGAAGACCTCGTCCACGTCGACGCCGCGCTTCCCGAGGTCGTCGCAGATCCAGGTCGCGGCCCCGAACCTCGGGGTGAATCCCAGGTGTTCGTACGTCGCCGGGTAGTACGCCGGATTCCACGCGGAGTCCACGAAGCCGCGCGCCTCGAAGCCCGAGGTGATGACGCCGCCCGTCTGGTTCGGCAGCAGGGCCACCGGGCCGAACAGCGCCTCGCGGCCGGCGGCCCGGGCGCGCTCCTCGGCGAGGTGGACGAGCGTGGCGGCCACCTCCGGATCCTCGGTGAACTCCGTGAGGCCGAACAACTGCTGCCGGGCGCCGAGCTTTTCGTCGAACTTGGGGTTCGCGTGCAGGCAGGTGCGCCCGACCGCGCGGCCCTCCGCGTCCCGCACGAGGTGGAACTCGACGGGGCCGTAGCGGGTGTGCGGGCCGCGTCCGCGCCACAGGTCGGCCAGCACCTGGCGGATCGGCGGGATGTACCGGTCGCGCGGGTGGAGCCGCAGCGGGAGGTCGCAGAACTCGGCGAACGCCTCGCGGGTGGCCACGCGTTCGACGGTGAGGCCGCCGGTGCGGGTGGAGCGCGTGGTCATGCGCCGCCGCTCCGTCCCGCGCGGTGCACCGGGGGGCCGGCCTGCTCGGTGGACAGCGCGGTGAAGTCCTCGATGTGCGCCATCGTGCCGTCCTCGGCCCGCCAGACGCCGTTGCTGTAGCCGCCCGGCTCGGCGGTGAAGATCCGGATCCAGCCGCCGCTCGCGTACTTCGTGCCGTTGTCGGTGACCCAGCACACCAGGTCGCGGTGGTGCCGGGTGCGGGCGAACTTCATGAGCGCGTCGGTGTCCTCGAAGAACGCGATGGTGCCCAGCGTGAACGGGAACTCCCACCAGACCTTGTGCCAGCGGTATCCGTCCATGCGCTTCATGTCGCGCACGAGCTTGGACCAGGTGCGGCTCAGCCGGATCAGCGACAGCGGGCCGGAGTACTTGGTGGCGCCGATGAACATCGCGCCGGAGCGGGCCTGCGGCGGGGCCTTGGAGAAGTCGGTGGTCCTCATGCGGCGTTCTTCCCCTCGGTGACCAGGTACACGTTCTTGATCTTGCTGGTGCCCCGCGAGAACGGGCCCTCGCCGTACGCGTGGACGCGTACCCGGACATCCGCCGTCGACGGGTCCTCGGCCAGCGACTGGGCGAAGTCGCGGCTCACCCGGGCGAGATGGCGGACCACCCCCTCGCGGCACACCGCCGACAACTTCTCGCGCTCCGCCTCGTCCAACGTGGCCCCCTCGCGCAGTTGGAGGTTGACCACGGGGCGCGACTCCAGGTCGGCGTACTCGTCGATGGTGAGGCAGAAGCCTTCCAGGTGCCCGGCCATGGCGTTGTCCTGGTAGAGGCCGTACTCGACGTCCTGCGGGTAGATGTTGGCGCCCATGTAGGAGATCGTGCTGTCCTTGCGCCCGTACAGCAGGAGCAGCGGCAGGCGCATGCCCTCGGTCCGGAACGCCGACTCGCACTCGGCCCACGCGTCCGGGTCCTCGCGTACCACCGCCTCCAGCGCGGGGTAGCTCAGCAGGCGGCCCTCGTCGCCGATGTTGTAGCGCAGCTTCGGGGCCAGCACCGCCGTGGAGTTGATCGTGCACACGATCTCGTCCCGGTCGTTGATCTCCAGGTACGTCTCCAGCGGGTTGTACTGGAACACCATCGGCACCCGGCCCTCGTCCGGGCCGAGCAGCGCGTCGCGCATCCGGTCGTCGGTCAGCAGGCGCCGCCGCAGCCACACCGTCAGGTCGCTCTCGCCCGCCATCCCGATCGTCAGGTCGGACGCGCCGTACCCGGAGCGCACCTTGACGAAGCGTTCCTCCAGGTAGTCGCGCAGCGCCTCGGTCATGCCCTCGCCGCCGACGAACCCGAACAGCCGGTGGCGCCGCCAGTCGAAGCCCTCCGCGTCGAGCCGGTCCCGCAGGTGCTTCAGGAACGGCGGGTACGCGGTCACCAGGTAGTTGAAACGCGGCCCGAAGTGCCGGATCGTGTCCACGATCTTGTCGATGTCGGGCCCGGTGTTCTTGACCATCGCGATGCGCGCCATCGCAATACCGGTGTTGGTCCCGGTCGCCCACGCGCCCATCGAGTAGGCGTTGATGACGAACAGCCGCTTGCGGGGGAACACCATCGACGTGTAGCCGGCGACGTTCTTGTGCACCGAGTTCAGCTCACGCCGCGAGCGCAGCCAGTTGTACGGCGTCCCCGACGACCCCGAGGACTCGTCGACGACGGTCCCCGCGATCTCCAACTCACCTTGCCAGCAGCGCAGTTCCTCCGGGTACACGCGGACGTAGGTGTCCTTCGCGGTCTCCGGGTACGACTCCAGCTTGAACCACCGGAACCGCCAGCCCTGGCGCCGCAGGTAGTCCCGGTACGCCGGCACGTCCAGCGCCGCGAACTGGCACGTCATCCACGCGTGCCGCCGCGCGAACCGCTCCATACGGGGGTGGTAGTGCGTCGCGGTCCACCGCCACACGGCGGGATGCGCCCGATATCCGCGGTACAGCGCGGTGAGTGCGAAGCTGACGATCCGCAGAAGCCACTGCCGGACGAAACGCACGATTGCCGTCCTCCCAATTTTGCCCGGTCGCCGTCCGGCACACCGCGGTCCACCGGACGATCCGGTTCCTCTTCAGCCTGCCGGGTCCGGCCGCCGCGGTCATGGGGACAACTACTCAATTCCGCACGGCCGCGGCACGGGCGGTGGCCGTGAGTTCGACCACCGTGCCGGAGAAATTGTCGGCGAGCAGCGTGACCACCGCCAGCCATACGTCCACGGAGTCCCGGTCCGGCACCTCGTCGGCCATCGCCCGCAGCCGGGCCTCGGCCGCCTCGTGGACGGCGGGGGCGGACTCCCGGCACCGGAGCGCGACTTCGAGTGCCGTGGCGGCGGGCCGGGCGTACCGCAGCAGATCGTCGGCACCGATGAGCCGCATACCGAGCGCGGCCCAGATCCACCGCGACCCGGGCCGGGTCGCCTCGGTCGGTGCGAGCGGACTGTCGCGCAGCAGGCGCAGGCAGGTCTCGCGGGTGAGGGGAGTACGCCAACCCGCCAAGGGGCCGGCGTGCCAGCCGGTGCGCGGTCTGCGGCGCCGGAGGGTGTGTTCTTCCGGGCCGAGCCGGGCGGCCACCCGCGCCGCGACATCGGCGGGGGCCAGCGTCATCACGAGCGAGGCGGCCCCGCGTTCGGGGTTGCGCGGGAACCGGGGCCGGGGCGCTGGCACCGGGCCGGGGCGGGCGGCGTACGCGAGCAGTTCCGGGACCGTCCCGCCGAAGGCCGGGCCCGCCCACAGGAGGCGCAGCCACGCGTCGGGGTCGTCGCCGAGGGTCCCGACGGGGTCGAGGTCGAGCAGGGCGTAGGCGAACGGGAGCGACGAGAACAACTGCGGCTCGGGGTCTGTCTCCTCTGTTCCTGCCGCCTCTGTTCCTGCGGGCTCTGTTCCGGCGGCCTCAGGGCCGCGCACCTCCTCGGTGCTCACCGCCTCCGTGGTCTCGTCGATGAAGTCCAGCATCCACCACGCCGGCGAGAGGGTGCGGACGACCTCGTCGGCGGTGGTCGTCCCCGCGTCCAGCGCCTCCGCGAGGACCCGGTCGGCGGGCAGCCCCCGGAGCAGGCGCGGCACGAACTCCGGCGGGCAGTCCGGGTGTGCGAGCAGCGCCGACCGGGCCTTGCCGCGAAAGGGGTCCGCCAGGTCGGCCCGCATCAGCGCGTCCCAGTCGATCGCGGCCACCCCGGCCAGTGCGTCGCGGGCCGGGTAGCGGTTGCTCGACAGCCGGAGCCGCCGGGCGAGTTCGCCTTCGCGGGCGGCGACCGTGTGCAGGCGCGTCAGCTGCGCCCGTCCGTGCGGCGCGTCGAGGAACGGCCGCACCTGCCGGATCCCCTTCGAGCGCGGGTGCGCGGGCTGCGCGTTCACCAGGTACCCGTACAGGGCGTCGCGGAAGCCTGCGGTGCCGAGCCCTGCCCACAGCCGCAGCGCGGCGCCGAGGAAGGCGCTGTCGTGCAGTGGCGCGGGAAGCCGCACCTCGATCAGTGCCTGGAGCGCGACCCCCAGGTCGTCAGCGCCGAGCAGCACGCGGACCCGGCCGGGGGAGTGGGTGTCGACTGTACGCACGAGCCCGGCCGGATCGAGGGCGGTCCGCCGGACGAGCGGGTCGACCAGCGACGAGGGCAGGTGCGGGTGCGCGAGCAGGACCGCGTTCGTGAGGAAGTCGTCGCGGGCGGCCAGCCGGTGCAGTTCGTCCGCGCCCATCCGGGAGTCGGACGCGAGTACCTGGCACAGCAGGTGCGCGTGCTGCACGTTGTCGACGTCTCGCAGCGCATGGGCGACGGCCTCGTGGCGGGGGAGGCCGCCGTACGCCACCACCGTCAGGCGGCGCCCGGGGTCCAGCCGGTCCAGGACGCCGGCCCGGGTGTCGGGAGGCAGGCAGCGCAGCACGGTGCCCACGGCGCGGATGTGCTGCGTCGGGCCGGTGGCCAGGGGGAGCACCGAGCGCCTGCGCACGCACACCTCCTGTCGGCGGGAACCGGGCGGCCGATCCGCCGGACACCGGGCCCAACGTACCGGCTCCGCCCGCGGGTTCCGTCGGCTTGATCACGGCGCACATCATGATCAAGCCGACGGGGAAGGTTGTCCCTGGAAACAAGACTGTTTGTCGAGAGTTTCCGGCAGACTGGTCTCCGCTTTTCGGGCGTCGATCGGGGGGTTGTGTGCTCAACCGCGCGGGGATGGGGGACACGCCGCCGCAGCGCACCGTCGAGGTCGTCAACCCGCGCGCCGGAGTACGCGGATCCGGATGCCTGATCGGGCCGGGACTCGTCCTGGCCGCCGGGCATGTGGCGTGCCCGAACCGCGACAGCGGCCCTGTTGTCGTCCGTGCCCTCGAGGGCGGCGCGGAGCACGAGGCGTCCGTCCTGTGGATCGACACCTCGCTCGATGTCGCACTCCTCCAGGCCGACCGCGCCCTGCTCGGCGCCGACCTCGGCATCGTGCGCTGGGGCGCGCTGACCGGCGACCACCCCGGAGCCCGTCCGGTCTGCACGACCATCGGCTTCCCCCAGGCCCTCTACCGCAAGGTTCCCGGCGGCCCCCGGTCCGCCACCCAGGCGCAGACCCTGCACGGCGCCATCGCGCCGCGCGGCCGGGCGCGCTCCGGAATGTACGTCTTCGAACTCGCCGAGCCCGACGACGTCTCCTTCGACCTGTGGCAGGGCATGTCCGGCGCGGCCGTCTACTGCGACGACGCGGTGGTCGGGGTCGCCACCAACGCCGCCGACTACTGGCGCGGCGAAACCCTGCTGGTACTCCCGGCGTTCCGGCTGCTCGGCGCCCCCGGGTTCGCCGACGCGGTGGCCGCCGCGACCGGGATGCGGCCCCGGCTGCGGCCCGCCGACCTCGGGCCGATGCTGACCGAGCACCCCGACCCGCACCTGTCCGCGTCCTATCTGCTGGACCCGGCCGCGCAGGTCGTACCGATGTCCGGCGACGCCGCGACGGTGCGGGCGCTGCGCGCGTGGTGCTTCAACGGACGGCGCACCGACGTCGCCGCGATGACCGGGCCGGACGGCGCGGGGAAGACCCGGCTGGCCCACGAACTGCTCGGCCATCTCACGCGCGACGTGCGCGGGCGGGCGGCGTGGACCGGCGGATTCGTGGCCCGCGTACCGCGCCAACTGGAGCCGGGCTTTGCGTTGTTCACGACCGTACGCCAGCCGCTCCTGCTGGTCGTGGACGGCGCCGAGGCACGGCTCGACCAGGTGCACGCGCTCTTCGACGTGCTCGGCGAGCGCCGCTCCGGCCAACCGGTCCGCGTGCTGCTGATCGTGCGCGGCCGCGAGGACTGGTGGCCGCGCCTGCGGGCCGTCTGGACCGGCAGCACGGTCATGGGCCGCGGGGAGACCTTCCGGGTCGCGACCACCGATGCCTTCGTCGACGTCGGGGCCGAGGCCCTTTACGAGCGCGCGGCGCGCGCGTTCGCCGACCGAATACGCCTGCTCCGGCACGCCGGGATCGACGACGACCTGCCCGACCGTGCGGCGACCCCCGACCCGGGGCGCCCACGCCGCTACACGGTCCCCGAGGGGGACGCCCGCGGACTGTCCGTCGGCACCCTGCACATGGCGGCACTGGCCGACGTACTCACCCGGGTGGACCGCGAGCTTGCCTACCACCAAAGGCCGTTGGACGTCCTGCTCCACCGCGAGGAGGAGCACGTACGGCGCATCGCCCGCACCCGTATGCCGTCCGGGCTCGTCGACGCGGGCCTGCTGCGCACCTTGCTGGCGGTGCAACAACTCGTCGGCGCACGGGCCTTCGACGACGCACTGGGAGCGGTGCGGGCCGGGTTCGAGGTGCACCACCGGGGCCGGGGCGACATCGCGGAGCCGCAGGTGCCGGTGCTCGCGGCGTACGAGGACATCCTGTCCGCCGCCTACCCCTCCGGACACGGCGCGCGCTGGGGTGCGATCGGCCCCGACGCCCTCGCGTCGGCCCTGGTCGCCGAGGTCGAGGCGGCGGGCGACGGCACGTTCCTCGCGGCGCTGCTGCGCAGTCCGCACCTGACCGATCCGCAGCGCTACCGGGCGCTCGCGCTGCTGGTGCACGGGGCCGCCACGCAACCGGAGTTGGTGGCGTCGGCGGCACGCGCCGTGGCCTCGGCAGCCGAACTCCTGGTGCCGATCGCGGAATGGGTGCCCGCCGAGACGACGTCGGCACGCGGCCGCGACTGGCTGGTGCTGTGCCGGGACGCGGTCGTCGAACTCTCCGACTACGGCCGCATGCCGGTGGAAACCGCGGCGTGGGCGGCCGGTGTCCTCGACGCGGCGCTGGTACGCCTGCACGGCCAGGGGGACGTGGACGCGCCGCCGGAGCAACCGTCACCGTTCCAGGGCGTGTTCGTGCCGCGGCCGCGCGGCCCGATCCGGCCGGGGGCGGATCCGCGGACTGATCCGCGGACCGATCCGCGCGTGGATCCGCGTTCGGACCCGCGCACCGATCCGCGGGTGGATCCGCGGACTGATCCGCAGACCGACTCGCGGACCGATGCCCGCACCGATCCGCGCGTCGGCACGGGGGCAGACCGCGGCGCCGCCGAGGAACGGCGTCCGCCTCGTGCGTCGCGCAGGGACCGGCCGGGGCGGGCCACCACCGACACACCGCCCACCGGTTTTCCGCGCGCGGAAACCCCGGGAGCCGGGTTCCGTCGAGCCGACACCCCGCGCACGGGATTCCCACGGGCCGACACCCCGGCCACCGGATTCCCACGGGCGGAGACGCCGCGCACCGGCTTCCCGCGCGCCGACACGCCGGCCACCGGCTTTCCCCGCGCGTCGCCACCGCCACCGGCACCGCCCGGGCCGACGGCGCCCGCACGGACCGGCACACCGCCCGCCGGAACCCCCTTTGCCGGCAAGCCGCTTCCCAGCGCGCCGCGACAGACGCAGCGCGAGGGAACCGCGCCGCGCGGCGTGCGCCTCGGACTCCCGGGTGAGGCCCCGAATTTCACCGGCCCCGTTCCCTCGCCTCCCGGTGCCCGGACGGGAACGCCCCCGTCAGGCACTTCCCGATCGGGCACCCCCGCGTCCGGTACCCCCGTGTCGGGAACTCCCGTGTCCGGTACCCCCGTGTCGGGAACTCCCGCGTCCGGTACCCCCGTGTCCGGAACTCCCGTGTCCGCAACTCCGGTGTCCGGAACGCCTCGTCCCGGGACACAGAGGTCCGAGGCGCAAAGGTCCAGGACACAGCCGTCCGGGACACGGCGGTCCGGGACGACGCCCCCCACCGGAACCCGCCGCCCGGGAGCCACCGCCTCTGAACCACCGCGCCCCGCAACGGGGCGCCCTCGCAGCACCACGACGCCGCCGCCCCAGGGCGGTTCCGCCCCACGCCACCGGGCCACCGCCGCGCACGGCTTACGCGCGGTCCCCACCCGCAGACCGGAACCGGGCCCGGCCCGCGCGGTGTTCACCGTCCTTGCCTTTGCCTACCTGGCACTGGTCGCCTACGCGGCCTGCGACACCTTCTACTTCACCGGACGCTTCGCCGACACGCGGCTCGCCTGGGTCTTCCCGCCCGTCGTGCTCCTGGTCGACGTCGAGGCCACCTTGCAGTCCCGCCATTGGCCGGGGCAGCCCAGACTCACCGACCTGCCCGCCCAGTTGCTCGCCGTCGCGGTGACCACGACCGCGATCACGATGTACGCCGGCAACCACTACCCCGACCTGCCGGTCGTCGTGCGCGCACTGCTCGCGGCGGCCGTGGCCACCGTGGGCATGTTCATCCTCACCGAGGCGGTACGCCGCTGGCTGGGACGCGTGGCCTACCGGCGCGCCTGACCGGACTCCGCGGACCCGACAGGCTCGGCGGACTCGGCGGACGCCGCCGTACCGGCGCCCGCACGGGCCGCGTACCCGGCCGCGGCCAGGGCCAGGACCGCCGCACCCGCCAGGACGTACCGGTGGTCGGCGGTCGCGATCAGCCCGGCGCCGGCCGCGGCGGTGAGCGCGTTCGGCGCGAACATCAGCGTGCTCGCGGTCGCGGCGACGCGTCCGATCAGCGCGTCCGGGGTCTCGCGCTGCACGGCCGTCATCGCCGCGATCAGCACGCACGGCAGCCCGAGGCCGATCAGCGCGCTGCCCACGAGCGCGAGTTCGACCGACGAGGTGATGCGCAGCGCGACGCCGACCGCGAACACACCGATCCCGACCGCCGCGAACACCCCCTCCGGGAGCCTGCGCAGGGCCGTTCCGGCGACGAGCCCGGCGGCGACCGAGCCGACGCCCTGGACGGCGTACAACACGCCGACGAACGCGGGCTCCTGGTGCAGCCCTTCGTCCGCGACGGCGTAGATGGCGGCGCCGTTCAGCCCGGAGGCCGCCATCGTGAGGGCCCCTGCTGCGACGAGCCTGCGCGGGGCGGCTTGCCGCCGCAGGCCGCGTACGCCCTCCAGGGTCTCGCGCAGCCAGTGCGTGCGCGCCTCGGGCGGCCGCGTGTCCTCGCCGACCCGGACGAGTGCGAACACGCCCGCGGCCGCCACGAAGGTCGCGGCGTCGAGGAGTACGACGCCGTGGCCGCCGAAGCGCACGAACAGGCCCGCGCCGATCAGCGGGGCCAGGAGCTTCATGCCCTCGTTCGCCGACATCCGCAGGCCGTTGAACTCGCCGCGCAGTTCGGCCCGGACGGTGGTACTGACCAGGCCCGCCTCGGCGGCGTCGAGCAGCACCCCGCTGACGCCGTACAGCGTCATGACGGCGAAGACCACCCATACCTGGTCTTCGGACCGCACGGTCAGCAGCGTGAGCAGCACGACCGCCATGGCGAGGTTGGCGCGGACCAGCAGGGTGCGGCGGCGCACCCGGTCCGCGGCGACGCCGATGAGGGGGCCGAACAGCGTGGGGGTCCACAGGCACACCCCGGTGAGTGCGGCGAGGCTGTTCGAGTCGGTCAGGGACTTGACCCACACGCCGCTCACCAGCGCCATGGCCGACGTACCGAAGCCGGAGACCACGACGCCGGCCAGGTAGAGCCCGGCGTTGCGGTCGCGCAGCACGCGACTGACGGCCCAGGACACAGAACACCTTCCGATCGCCCTCGCGAACTGCGTCGAGCCCGCCCACCGACGACCTCCAAGTCAAGACTTGGAGGTCGTCGGTGCGGCCTCCGGCCTCCCGCCGCGCGCGTGGTATTTACTGACGCGGGTGACCACCACGGATCCGGTTCTGCGGGCCCTCGCCCACCCCACGCGGCTGCGCATGATGTCGCTGATGTGGGCGACCCCGCTCTCCGCCGCCGAACTCGCCCGCGAACTGGACGTCTCGCAGGCCCTCGCCAGCCACCACCTGCGTACCCTGGACGCCGCGGGCCTCGTCGAACTCACCGAGACCCGCAGCCGCCGGGGCGGGATGGAGCGCCGCTACCAGGCGGTACGCGGCACGCCGCTCTCCGACAGCGGAACGGACACCGCCGCCGAGGGAGGAACGGCGCTCCTCGCCGAAACCCTCGCCCAGAACCTCCGGTCCCGAGCTGCCCGCCGCGCCCCCACCGGCCCCGGTGTCACCGCCGACGTCGAAGTGTGGTTGACCCCCGAGGACTGGGAAGTCCTCCGCGAGGACCTGGCGGCCGTCGTGCTCCGTATCCACCAGGCGGGGAAGGCCCCGCACAGCAACGGCACCATCCCCATCGGCGGCACCGTCATGGCCTTCCCCCTGCACGATGAGGGCCCGAAGCCGAACGGGAACGTGCCTAACCGGAGTTGAGCCGCGCGAGGCTGAACAACGCCGACACCGTCTTGCCGGCCAGGGGCCATTTCACAGGGCCTTGTCGAGCCCGTTGATGGCACGTGACTCGCGCCGCAGAGGGGCGTTCGGGTACGTCTGTCGCAGCTCGTCACGCTTGCCGGTGGCTTTGGCGAGGGTTGCTCTGATGGCCTCGCGGGCCTGTTCCTCGGAAAGCCGGTACTGCCGTCCGTCTGCGTTGTGACTCGCGATTCCGGCCAGCCCTTCGAGCGCCTTGTGCGACCCCAACAGGTGAGGTCCCGTGGAGTTTCGGACGACTTGGCGATGTGCCTTCATACTTCCCTTCGTCGACTTCGCCACCCCCGCGATTGATTTCTTGATCCGGCGGCCGTACGACTTCGCCTTCTTCAGATCGGAACGCAGCTCCGCGAAGTCGGGGTCGGCATGCAAACGGCGGAGATCGTCCTGTTTCTCCAGGTGCTTGCGGTATTTCTGCTGCAAGGTTTGCGCGGCGCCACCGAGGGCCGTTTGCCCGGCATCGACCCGCTGCCCACGTAAACCGCGCGACCTGTTCTTGTCGTACTGGGCAACCCTGGCACCGGTCCGGATGACGGTGTCGTAGTAGTTCAGGACATGATCGACCTGCCGGTCTTCGCCCAATTCTCGCCGCGCGAACTCTCGGGCCTTTACCCCGCGTTCCTCCAGGCCTTTGCGATTGTTGGCCAATGCCTTCAGGTGTGCGGCCAGGTGTCCGGTGAACACTTCCCTCGGGTTGTGCACGTCGTCGCGCGAAGGGACGGGCACGATACTGTCGCTCCCCTGCTCGACAGTCTCTGGCAAACCCCCGACGTCAGTGACCCCGACCCCGCGCCCTGCGGCTTGGGCTTCCATGGGCACGAGCCCGAGGGCCTCCTCGCTCTGCGTCGCCGAAATCCACATTTCTGCCTGAGCGTAGATGCCGGGCATTCCGTCGTTCGTGGCGTTGACCAGCCGAACCAAATGAGTATGTCCGGCGCGTTCGATTTTTGCCCGCAACTCGTCCCGGTAGCCGTCTGCCTTTTCATACTTCATTCCCACGCTCTGGGCAGGAGACGCGATCAACAGCCTGGGGGGAGGCCCCTGCGCGTGTTCGTCCCAGTCGTCAAGGACCTGTGCATAGGCGTCGTAGACCTCACGGATTCCCTTGTTCGGCACCATGCGTCCGGCCACGCCGAAAGTCACAGGTCTCCCGGCCGGAATTTTCACGTCCGGGACGTCGGCGTAGCGAGCGAGATCAACGCCCAGGCGTGAAGTCTGCACCGAGGCGCCTTTTTCCGCGGCCCAGTCGCGCATCCAATTTGAGACCGCGAGACCGGGTATCGGATTCACGACCGGGGCCGTGCGCTCTGCCTCGGCTCCCGTGAACGGACTGTGGTAGGTATGTACGAGTGCCAACGGCAGTTGTTTCAGGCCCTCGGCAATCTCAGGCCGGAAATAGTGCGCGTTGTGCAGATGGACCACGTCGAATACAGCGTTCGTCGCGTATCCCTCGAACCAACGGGCCACGTCGTCCGGCGAAGGTGCGGGCGCCTCGAGGTCGAGCACCTCGGAGTACACCATTTCGACATCAGGAATCGCCAATTTCGTGTCACGTGTCCCCATGAACCACGTGACCGAGTGCCCGCGCCTCACGACATTGCGTGCGTAGCTGGCGAGATGTGACGCGACACCGTCGCCCTCCGCGGCCCAATAGACCAACGCGATCCGCTTGCCGGGATCGGCGAACCCTCCGACGCGCGCCTGGTCGGAGCTGGTCGATTGATCCGGCATGGATCGCCTCCATCGTTGGTCGTCCGAGCGGAACTCCAATAGCACGGAACGAGGTTGGTGCTGTGTCGGGTTGCGTGGTCACGCTTGGTCGATCTTGACGGATACCTTGGACGAGGGCACGCACTCTCCGAAGGATGCCCGTAATGGTGAGCACGAGAAAGGTCGCGGCGACGTGGAGCCCACCGCGGGACCGGGCGACGGCGCGCGCGTGGACCCGCGCTGAACTCGCCGCGTTCCTGGACGGGGCCAAGAGCGGCGAGTTCGACCACCTCGTCGACTAACCGCTCACGCGGACTTCCGCCAGACGAAGATCTCGGTGGCGGGTTGGCGCTCCGAGAAGACCCCGTCGGGGGAGGCTTCGTGCAGGAGGCGGCGGAGATCCGCTTCGAATTCGTCGCGGCGGTTCCCGAATTGATGCGGCGCGGAGAGCGACATCGAGAACACTCCCGCGACGATGTCGTCGGTCGCGCGTTCGAGGGGCTGACCGCCCGGCACGATGTGGTGTTCCGGGCTGAGGAAACCCGCACGGGTGAAGACCGCCGCCTCGTCGTCCTGTGTGCCGTGCGGCAGGATGCCTTTGCCCGCCCGGCGGACCGGGCCGAGGTAGTCCGTGACCAATTCGGTGACCGCCGCGTGCGGTACCTCCGGATGGGGGAGGCCTTCTACGGACGGGCGTTCGTACGCGTCCTTGGGCTTCACGTCCGAGATGTGCAGGACGGCGCCGCCCGGCCGCAGCATGTCCCGTACGGTCGCCGCCACCACATCGCGCTCCATCCAGTGGAACGCCTGGCCGAACGTGACGGCCGTGAACATGCCCAGACCCACTGGTAGTTCCTCGGCGCGGGCCTGGGTCCACGACGTCTTGTCCGCGACGCCGGCCTCCTCCGCCCACCGCCGCGCCTCGGCGATCATTCCGGGGTCCGGGTCGAGGCCGACGGCCTCGCCGAACAGGTGCGCGAGGCCTACCGCGATCGTCCCCGGCCCGCAGCCCACATCGAGCAGGCGCCCCCGCCCGTCGAGGCTCAGGGCCTCGGCAAGCATGGCCGCCAGGCCCGGGGCGTACGGGAGCCGCCCGCGCCGGTAGTACTGGGCGGTGCCCGCGAACAATGTGTCGTCCCACTGCCATTCGGTAGCCATGTCCACCTGCCGTGTCGGAAGTGCCGGGAGTGCCGAGAACGTCGCGTGGCGTTGGTCGCGCGGTTTCGGAACCTACAACTGTCCCGGCGCGTTCAGGTTCCGATCGGCTTGCGGTCCTGCGTCCCCCGGGGGGCACCTCGCTCTGCCGGCCCACGACGGGCGCGGCGGGTCTTCCCGGGGCGACACCGCGCGCGTCCCCGGCGATCCGTCACGGCACCTGGGCTGATACACCGGGTTGTCCGTCGAAATCCCTTTCCTCCGAGGCATCTTGTCCCCCGGGCGCGGCGAACTGTCCGCTGTACGCGGTTGGGACGTTCCAAGGTCGATCCGACGTCTCGGGCGACTACGGTGCGAACGCCAGAGCTCGACGATCAGCCGAATCAGGGAGTCGCACATGCCTTACGCCGCATCGGTCTTGGGCCAGACCCAGACAGCCGGCCGGGCTCGTCCCGCCGCAGTCTCCGCTGACTCGCCGCTCGGCCGGGCCCTGAGCCAGGCGCGTGAAGGCGGGGCCGCACAGGGGAGCTTCAACAGCTTCGTCCCCAAGGGCTTCAACAGCTACGTGGCCAAGGGCTTCAACAGCTACGTCGCCAAGGGGTTCAACAGCTACGTCGCCAAGGGGTTCAACAGCTACGTCCCCAAGGGCTTCAACAGCTACGTCGGCAACAGCTGACGGCTGCGGGCCCGCAGTCTGCGACGCGCAAGAGTCGCACCCCGCAGGCCCGTTCCCGGAACACAAGCCCGGCCGTCGACGCACGGCCGGGCTCGGCATGTGGTGTGAAAGGAGTACGGGGTGGAACTGCTCCCCACTCCGGCGCGCGCACACGTGAGCGCCGAATGGCCGGCGAACCTGTCGTCCCACCGGACCTTCGGTGCCCTGTGGCGGCTGGTCCCCCTGCGGCACTTCGTGGTCAAGGTGCACAGCCGGTGCAACCTGTCGTGTGACTACTGCTACCTCTACGAGATGGCCGACCAGTCGTGGCGCGGGTCCAGCAAGGCCATGTCGCCCGAGGTCGCCGACCGCACCGCGTCGCGCATCGGCGAACACGCGCGCGAGCACCGCCTGGACAGCGTGACCGTGATCGTGCACGGCGGCGAGCCGATGCTGGCGGGCATGGCGCTGATCACCCGGCTGGTCGAGGCGGTGCGCCTGGAAGTCCCGGAGTACACCAGTGTGTCGCTGGCGATCCAGACGAACGGCCTGCTGCTGGACGACGCGAGCCTGGACGCGCTGTACGCGCTCGGCATCTCGGTCGGGGTGAGCCTGGACGGGGACGAGGCCGCCAACGACCGGCACCGCCGCTACGCCGACGGCCGGGGCAGCCACTCCGCGGTGGCCGAGGCGATCGACCGGCTCCGGGATCCCTCGCGGCCGGGCCTGTACGGCGGCCTGCTGTGCACGATCGACCTGGCCAACGATCCGGTGGAGGTCTACGAGGCCCTGCTGTCCCACGCGCCGCCCGCCATGGACTTCCTCCTACCGCACGGAAGTTGGGACACGCCGCCGCCGGGGCGCGACCACGACCCGGCGGTCGCGCCGTACGGGGACTGGCTGGCCGCGGCGTTCGACCGCTGGTACGGAGTTGAGCGGGCGGAGACGAGCGTGCGCCTGTTCGAGGACGTGCTGGCACTGCTGCTCGGCGGTCCCAGCAGCTCCGAGCAGATCGGGCCCGGCCCCGCCACGGTGGTGGTCGTCGACACCGACGGCCTCATCGAGCAGGTCGACACGCTCAAGGCGGTGTACGACGGAGCGGCCGTCACCGGGATGTCGGTGGACTCCCACTCGTTCGACGACGCACTGCGCCACCCCGCCATGGCCGCACGGCAGATGGGGGTCGCCGGGCTCGGTGCGACCTGCCGCGCCTGCCAGGTGCGGGACGTGTGCGGCGGCGGGTACTTCACCCACCGCCACCGCGCGGGGGCGGGGTTCGGCGGCCCGTCCGTGTACTGCCCGGATCTGATCCGGTTCATCGAGCACGTGCGCGGCCGAGTGGCCGCGGACCTGGTGGGGGCACGCGACGTGGAGGGCATGGCGTGAGTTCGGGAAGCGGTGGGGGAGACTCGCGGCTGGCGGAGGCGGCCTACGGTTCCCAGACCGAGGTGGAGGCCCCGGAGCCTCCCGCGGCCCGGCCCTGGGCGGTCCGCGAACTGGTGGGGATGCTCCGCGACATCGGGGTTGTCGCGGGCGACGTCCTGATGGTGCACAGCACTCTGCGCGGCATCGGCCCGGTGGACGGCGGGGCGCAGGGCGTGCTCACGGCCCTGCTGGAGGCGGTCGGCCCGCAGGGCACTTTGGTGATGCCGGCGTACACCGAGGAGAACTCGGACACTTCGTGGGCGTTCCTGCGCGCGACGGAGGGGCTCAGCACGTCGGAGCGGGAGGCGTACAAGCGGGCGATGCAGCCCTTCGATCCGATGTGGACGCCGGCGTCGCGGACCATGGGCGCGCTGCCGGAACTGCTCCGGCGGACCCCGGGGGCGGTGCGCAGTTCGCACCCGCAGGCGTCCTTCGCGGCGATCGGGCTTCTCGCGGACGGCATCATGCGCCACCACAACCCGGCGACGCACTTCGGCGAGCAGTCGCCGCTGGCCCGGCTGTACTCGCTGCCGGACGCGAAGGTGCTGATGCTGGGCACGGCCTTCGCGACGTTCAGCGCGTTCCATCTGGCGGAGTACCTCCAGCCCAAGCTGGCCACGCGCATGTACCGGTGCGTGATCCCGGACGGGCTGGGGCGCGCGATGTGGTTCACCTACGAGGACGTGATCCTGGACCTGCGTGACTTCGACCGGATCGGTGCGGCGATGCTGGAGCACCTGGCGACGGGCGAGGGGTACATCGGCGCCGCCCGGTCGCTGCTCGTGCCACTGTCGCCCGCGGTGGCGTTCGGCGTCGACTGGATGGCCCGCCACCGCGCCGACGGCCAGGCCGCGGTCGCCTGAACCACCTCTGACGTCGTCGAGATCTGCAAAGACGCGCGATTCCGCGCCGATTTGCAGATCTCGACGGCGTTGTGCGGGGCTTGAACGTTGTCGGGCGGACAGCTATGGTCCGGCCGGTACGAACGATCGTTAGTCTGATTTGTCAACAAGCCCCGGGAGCCGGCCATGGCCACCGACCGCAGCCCTTCGCCTCCGCCGGACGCCGACGGGGCGGCTCCCGATCCGCTGGCGGGTGACATCACCGCCAGATACCGGGCACTGGCCGACCTCCGTGCGGGCGCGGGCCATGTCGCCACCGGCATGGGCCGATACTTCGCCACCGAGGAAGCCGTACGCCAAGGACTGCGCGAAGTGGACCGCTTCGTCGGCTCGATGGTCGACACCTCCGCCCTCCCGCCGGACGAGGTGATCCTGCCCGCCGTGCCCGAGCCCGAACACGGCCGACTGCGGGCCGTCGTCAACTCGGTGATCGCCGCCCGCCACCTCGACGGCGTACTCCCGTTCGTCCGCGAGACCGCCGCGGACCTGGTGGCGGCCGCCGTCGCCGCGGCGTCCGGCGGCCGACCCGTCGACCTGGTCGAGGCCCTCGCCGACCCGCTGCCCACCGTGGTGATCGCCCACGTGCTCGGCGTGTCCGCGGACGACCGGGACCGCTTCCGGGTCTGGTCCGACGAACTCCTCGCCGCCCAGGGCCGGGCCTCCGACGGCGATCTCGCCCGGGCGCACCCCGAGTTCGCCGCGTACGTGCAACGCGAGATCGACCGGCGCCGCGCCGCCGCCGACCCGCCGGACGACGTCATCACCCGGCTGATCCGCAGCGAATCCGCCGAGGGCGCTCGGCTGTCCGACGCCGCCGTGCGCACCCAGACCATGTTCCTGATCGTCGCCGGCAACGAGACCACCCGGAACCTGATCGGCAACTGCCTGCGTACGCTCGCCGAACGGCCCGACCTGTACGCCGCGGTCCGCGCCGACCCCGCGCTCGTGGCCGTCGTGGTCGAGGAGTCGCTGCGCCACGACTCGCCTGTGCAGATCCTGGCCCGCCAAGCCCTGCGCGACGGCTCGCTCGGCGGATGCCCCGTGGCCCGCGGCGAACGCGTCGTGTTCGGCATCGCCTCCGCCAACCGCGACGAGGCGTGCCATGCCGACGCCGACACTTTCCGGCTCGACCGCCCCTACCCCCGCGACCACTTGGCCTTCGGCACCGGGGCCCACGTGTGCCCGGGGGCCGCGCTGGCGCGCGCCGAGGCGACCGCACTGCTGCACGAACTGTGCGGGCAAGTGGAATCCCTGAACCTGGCAACGGACTTCGTGGCCCGGCCCAACCCGGTCTTCTGGGCGCTCGGGCAGCGCTCCCTGCCGTGCGTGGTGACGCCCGCGGGGGAGGCCGGGTGAACGCCGCCGCCCCCGACTCGGCCGACCCCTCGGCGGCGCAGCGGCGCGCGGCCGCGGCCGTGCTGGACGCGGGCGCCCTCGCGTACATCGACGGCGGCAGCGGGCACGAGGAGACCCTGCGCGCGAACCTCTCCGCATGGCGCCGACTCGCCCTGCAACCACGCGTGTTGCGCGACATGACGGTGGTGGACACGTCGACGACGCTGCTCGGCGCGCCCGTGGCCGGGCCGGTCGCGCTCGCGCCGACCGCGATGCATCTGCTTGCCGACCCGGAGGGCGAGGCGGCCACCGCCCGCGCGGCGGAACGCACCGGCACGCTGCTCGTCGCGTCGCAGGCGGCGAACCGTTCCTGGGCGGAGATCGCCGACGCGGCCCCCGGCTCCCTGCGCTGGACCCAGATGTACATGCTGCGGGACCGCGGCGTCACCCGCGAACTCGCCGCGTACGCACGGGAGTCCGGCAGCCGCGCGATCGTCCTGTGCGTGGACGGCGTGGCGCTGCCGCGCAGGTCCCGCATGGACGGACACGCATTCGTACCGCCCGACGGCATGGCCTTCCCCAACCTCGCGCCGCCCTCGGCGACAGGCCGCGGGGCGGAACTGGGCGCTGCGGTGGCGGCGTTCGACCCCGCGGTGACCTTCGATGACCTGGCCCTGGTCAAGGAGTGGTCGGGGCTGCCCCTGGTCGTCAAGGGCGTGCTGCACGCCCGCGACGCGGTGGAGTGCGTGGACGCCGGTGCGGACGCCGTCGCGGTGTCCAACCACGGGGGACGGCAATTGGACGGATGCGTGGCCACCGCCGACGTCCTGGCCGAGATCGCCGACGCGGTGGGCGCACGGGCCGAGGTCTACGTCGACGGCGGGATCCGCACCGGACCCGACGTCGTCAAGGCGCTCGCCCTGGGCGCGCGGGCCGCCTTCGTGGGCCGTCCGGCGCTGTGGGCGCTGGCCGCGGGCGGGACGGCGGGGTTGGCCGCGTACCTCGGCGAACTGCACGACGACGTACGCCGCACGCTCGCGTTCTGCGGCTGCGCGTCGCCGGACGCCGTCCGCCGCGGCCACGTGCGGCCGCGTCCCGCCTCCTGAAGTGAAGTGAAGTGAAGTGAGGTGCGACGGGGCGCGGCGTGGTGCGCGCCGACCGCCCTCAACCGCGCGGGCGGAGGCCGTCGAGCAGCAGGGTGACCAGCGTGTCCGCCCCCGAAGGCCCGTCCGCCGGGACGCCGGTGCCGGCCTCGGCCGACGGGGCCGCGGACGCGTCGGGGGCGTCGAAGCGCCGGTCCAGCGACCCGTGCAGAGCGCTGAAGACCACGCGCAGCACCTCGCCCGGGTCGAGTCCGCCGCGCAGCGACCCGTCGGCGATCCCGGCCGCGAGCACGTCCGCCCACAGCGCCCGCCCGGCGTCGCGCCGCGCGACGATCGCGGCGAGCTCCGGCGTCCGCCGGATGTGCGTCCAACTGTTCGACAGCGTGAGGAACTCGTCCGGATGCATCCGGGCCACGCCCAGGCTCGCCCGGATCATGCCCGCGAGCCGGCTGCCGCCGTCGCCCGGGCGGGCAGCCTCGCCCGGGAGCACCAGGTCGAGAGCGTCCAGGTAGCGCCCGACGATGTCGAGCAGCATGTCGTTCTTGTCGCTCACGTGGTTGTAGAGCGACGACGGCCGCATGCCGCACGCCACCGCGATGTCGCGGACCGACGTCCCGTGGAACCCGCGCTCCGCGAACAGCGCCGCGGCGGTTCGGAGCACCCGGTCGCGGGCGGCGGTCTGGGTACGCGTCACCCCGCCATCATCCCAACCGGGCGTCGCGGTCCACGCGCGCCCCGCCGCGCGGCCACCGACACGGTCGGCGGCGGACGGGCCGATGGCCGCTGGGCCGATCGGCCGCCGACCGTCCGGTGGATCCGGAGCCGTCGCGAACCATGGCCAAGTACCGCGTTGGGTAGGAGCAGAGGGCGAGACCCGCCGACCGCCGCCGTCAGCCGTCCCGAGGAGTGCCCGCCCATGACCAAGCCGTTCGCCTCGTCCGCCGACGTCGGCGAGAAGCAGCGCACGCTGGAGGTGCTCGCCGACGGCGTCTACGCGCTCACCGCCGAAGGAGACCCCAACGTCGGCGCGATCGAGGCCGACGACTTCGTCGTGTGCTTCGACGCCCTCGCGACCCCCGTCGCCGCCCGCGAATGGCTCGCGATGCTGCGCGAGCACACCGACAAGCCGGTCGGATTCGTGGTCCTCTCGCACTACCACGCCGTCCGCACGCTGGGAGCGAGCGCGTTCGACGCGAAGGTCGTGCTCGCACACCGGAACACCCGGGACCTGATCGAGGAACGCGGCATGCAGGACTGGGAGTCCGAGTACGCCCGCATGCCGCGCCTGTTCAAGGAACCCGCGTCGATCCCCGGCCTCACCCGGCCCGGCCTCACCTTCGCCGACAACTTCACGATCGGACGCGGTGCCGGGCGCGGACCCCTCGTCCTGGAGTACTGCGGACGCGGACACACCGAGGGCGACATCGTCGCCTGGCTGCCCGAGGAGCGCATCCTGTTCGCCGGCGACCTCGTGGAATCGCAGGCGGCGCTCTACACGGGCGACGCCTTCCACCGCGAATGGGCGACCGGAACCCTGGACAAGGTGGCCGCGTTCGGGGCCGAGGCGCTCGTCGGCGGACGCGGCGCGGTCGCCCGGGGACCCGCCGCCGTCGCCGCGGCGATCGCCCAGACCCGGCACTTCCTCGACGTCATGGTCGACCTGGTCGACGGCGTGCGCCGCGAAGGGGGCACGCTCAAGGACGCGTTCACCGCCGTGCACCGCGAACTGTCCCCGCAGTACGGCCGCTGGCCGATCTTCGAGCACTGCCTCCCGTTCGACGTCTCCCGGCTCTGGGACGAACTGTCCGGCATCGAGCGGCCCCGCATCTGGACCGCCGAACGCGACCGCGAGGTCTGGGCGGCGCTCCAGGACTGAAACCGGTTGAGCCGCACGCGAGTTGGAGGAGGCACGTCCAGCCATGCCGGAACCCCTGATCGTCATCGGTGCCGGTCCCGTGGGACAGACGGCGGCGCTGCTGCTCGCCCGCCGGGGCCTGCCGGTAACCGTGCTCGACCGGCGCACCGCGCGTGACGCCGCCGGGTCCAAGGCGATCTGCCAGCAGCGCGACGTCCTCGACATCTGGGCCTCGGTGGGCGCCGAGGCCATCGCGGAGGAGGGCGTCACCTGGACCACCGCCCGCACGTACTACCGCGAACAGGAGTTGTGCTCCTGGACGTTCGCCGGACGCGGGCACTCACCGCTGCCCCCGTTCGTCAACATCTCGCAGAGCCGCACCGAGGAGATCCTGGACGCGTGCATCGCCGCGGACCCGCGCATCGACGTGCGGTGGGCGCACGAAGTCGTCGCACTCGACCAGGGGTCCGGCAGCGGAGTCACCGTCACCTGCGCGAACGGTGTTGTGCTGCACGCTCCGTACGTCGTCGCGTGCCCCGGCTCGCGCGGTGCCGACGTACGCGACGCCCTCGGCCTCGACTTCGCCGGAGAGACCTTCGACGACGAATTCCTCATCTGCGACATCCGCGTCGAACTCCCCGGCTGGGAGCACGAACGGCGGTTCTGCTTCGACCCGCCGTGGAACCCGGGCCGCCAAGTCCTCGTCCACCCCTGCCCCGACTCCGTGTACCGCATCGACTGGCAGGTGCCGCCCGGGTTCGACCTCGCCGCGGAGGAGGCCGACGGGGGACTCGACCGGCGCATCCGCCGGATCGTGGGGGAGCGGCCGTACGAGCTGCTCTGGCGGTCCGTCTACCGGTTCCACTCCCGGCTCGTCGACCGCATGCGCGTCGGGCGCGTCCTCGTGGCCGGCGACGGCGCGCACCTGCTGGCCCCGTTCGGCGCACGCGGGCTCAACTCCGGGGTCGCCGACGTCGACAACGCCGCCTGGAAGCTGGCGTTCGTGCTGCGCGGCTGGGCCGGGGAGGCGCTGCTCGGTACGTACCACGACGAACGCCACGCCGCGGCACGCGAGAACGTCGACGTCACCGCCGCGACCATGCGCTTCCTCGTCCCGCACGGCCCCGACCAGGCCGCGCACCGCCGCCGCACGCTGGACGCCGCCGCGCGGGACCCGCGGTCCGCGGCCACGTCGATCGACTCCGGCCGGTTCGCCGAACCCTTCTGGTACGCCGACTCGCCCCTCACCACCCCCGACCCGACCCGGCCCGTCGCGGGCCGCCCCGAGAAAGGCCGAGACTGCGTGCCCGGACCCGGCGTGATCGTCCCCGACGTCCCCGTCACCGTGGCAGAGCGCCCGGAGATCCGCCGCCTGCGGCAGCTGGTGCGCGGCACCGGCCTGACGCTGCTCCGCGGCGGCCCGCCGGACGCCGTCGCGGCGGACGAACTGCGCCGCGCCGCGGGCGGCGTCACCCCCGCGCCGCTCACCGTCGCGAACATCCGTGCCATCGACCCGTCCGGCGCTCTCGCCGCCGCCCTCGCCACCCGCGACGACGAGGGGTGGCTCGTCCGCCCGGACGCGCACATCGCCGCCGTCGTCCCCGTCGCCGACCCGGCTGCCTTGGAAGCGGCGCTGCGCCGGGTCCTGGCGCTCGGGCCCGCATGAGCGCCGTGCCGAGCACCGCCGGGCGCCGTCCGGTGATCGCCGGGCTGGGGATCACCGAGATGGGCAGGATCCACGGCCGCACCGCCGCGCAGTTCGCCGCCGACGCGGTACGCCGCGCGGCGGCCGACGCCGGCCTGCGCGTCGGCGACCTCGACGGCCTCCTCACCGGCGCCGGGATGTCCGGGCGCTTCGGCGTCGGCCTGCAACGCGACCTGGGGCTGCGGGACCTTCGGCTGCTGACGGAGATGCAGGCGTACGGCTCGACCGCCGGAGCGATGGTGCAGTACGCCTCGATGGCCGTGATGTCCGGCATGGCCGACGCTGTCGCCTGCGTGTTCGCGGACGCCCCGCTGCGCGAGCGCTCTTCGGCCGGCGCGGCGTACGCGCGCCCCAGGAGCCCGCGCGGCTGGCACGGCCTGGCCGCGGCCGGCGGCATCGTCGGCGCCAACCCCATGTACGCGCTGGCGGCGCGGCGGCACATGGACGCGTACGGGACCACCAGCGAGCAGTTCGCCGAGATCGCCGTCGCCCAGCGCGCGTGGGCGGCCGCGAACCCGCTCGCCCAGATGCGCGAGCCGATCACCGTACGGGACCACCAGGAGTCCCGCATGATCGCCGACCCCTTCCGCCTCCTGGACTGCTGCCTGGTCACCAACGGCGGCATCGCGGTCGTCGTCACTTCGGCGGAACGCGCCGCCGACCTGCCGCGCCCGGCCGTGCACGTGCTCGGCTGGGGGCAGGGGCACCCGGGCCACGAGATGGGCCGGGGCAGCGACTTCGGCCTGGTGACCGGGGCCGCCGCATCAGGGCCCGCGGCCATGAAGATGGCGGGCGTCACTCCGGCCGACGTGACGGTCGCCGAACTCTACGACTGCTACACGTACACCGTGCTCGTCACCCTGGAGGACTACGGATTCTGCGCGAAGGGCGAGGGCGGCGCCTTCGTGTCGGGCGGAATCCTGGGGCCCGGCGGCTCGTTCGCCCTCAACACGGGCGGCGGCCAGTTGTCCGGGTACTACATGTGGGGCATGACCCCGCTCTCGGAGGGGATCATCCAGGCGCGCGGCGACGGCGGCGGGCGCCAGGCGCCCGCGAACGACGTGGTCCTGGTCAGCGGCAACGGCGGCATCCTCGACCACCACTCGACACTCGTCCTGAGCCCGCACCACCCCTGAGCCTGTCCGTACCCGCACCGCCGACCCGGAGCACGCACATGATCATCGGCATCACCCAGCGGGACCCCGCCACAGCGGAGTTCTTCGACGGCACCGCACGCGGCGAACTGCTCATCCGGCGCTGCTCCGAATGCGCCCACCGCAACGCGCCGCAGAGCACCTCCTGCGCCCGCTGCGGGGGCGCCGACCTGGCCTGGACCCCCGCGCAGGGCACCGGCACGATCGCCTCCTGGACGGTCGTGCACGGCCGCCCGGAAGACGGCGGCGACGCCCCCGCGGCCGTGCTCGCGATCGTCGAACTCACTGAAGGGCCATGGCTGCACGCCCGGATCCTCGGCACCGAACCGGGCGCCGTGGCGACCGGCCAGGAGGTCGTCGTCGACTTCGTCCACCCCGAAGGCGGCGAAGCCGTGCCGGTGTTCCGGCCGCGCCGCCGATGAGCCCCCGACCGCCGCCCGTCACCCTCTAGGCTGGGCGGATGAAGTACGCGAAGCTCGGCAACACCGGCTTGGACGTGTCCGCGATCTGCATCGGCTGCATGAGCTTCGGCACTCCGGCCCGCGGCACGCACAACTGGACCCTCGACGAGGACGCCGCGCGCCCGCTGATCCGCCAGGCCGTCGAGGCCGGCGTCAATTTCTTCGACACCGCCAACATCTACTCGGACGGCACCAGCGAGGAGATCACCGGCCGGGCGCTCAAGGACTTCGCCCGCCGCGACGAGGTCGTCATCGCGACGAAGGTGCACGGCCCCATGCGCGGGGGACCCAACGCGGCCGGGCTGTCCCGCAAGGCGATCATGACGGAGATCGACAACAGCCTGCGGCGGCTGGGCACCGACTACGTGGACCTGTACCAGATCCACCGCTGGGACCGGCGTACCCCGATCGAGGAGACCCTCGAAGCGCTGCACGACGTCGTCAAGGCCGGCAAGGCCCGGTACCTCGGCGCCTCGTCGATGTTCGCGTGGCAGTTCTCCAAGGCCCAGTACACCGCCGAGCGGCACGGCTGGACGAAGTTCGTCGCGATGCAGAACCACTACAACCTGCTGCACCGCGAAGAGGAGCGCGAAATGCTCCCGCTGTGCGCCGACCAGGGGGTGGGGGTGCTGCCGTGGAGCCCGCTCGCCCGCGGGCGGCTGGCCCGCCCGTGGGGCACCTCGACCGAGCGGAGCGGCACCGACGCGTTCGGCCGCACGCTGTACGCCGACGACGCGGCGCGGCCCATCGTCGAGGAGGTCGCCCGGGTCGCCGAGGAACGCGGCGAGTCCCCGGCCCGGATCGCGCTCGCCTGGCTGCTGCGCAACCCCGTCGTCGCCGCACCGATCGTCGGCGTCGGCAAGCCGGACCACCTCGAGGACGCGCTGGCCTCCCTGTCCGTCGACCTCACGGACGACGAGGCGGCCCGGCTGGAGACGCCCTACACGCCGCAGCCGGTGGTCGGATTCGGCTGACCGGTCGTCGCGGCGGACGGTGCGGCGGACGGTGCGGCGGACGACGCGGACGGCGGCTCGGCGACCCGGGCCGCGGCGTCGGCCGAGCGGGCGCACCCGGTCACCCGATTGCCTTACCACAACCGCTTCCCGGCGCCACGGGGCGGGTCGGCGTGCGCAATGATCTCCGTCCTCGTACGCTCCGTGCCATGGTCAACCCCACGCCGCCCGCCGCGCCTTCGCCCACCGAGATTCTCGAGCTGCTTCTCGCCGGCAACCGCCGTTTTGTGGACGGCGTCCCCGAGCACCCCAACCAGGACGCCGCCCGCCGCGCCCACCTGGCCCCCGCCCAGACGCCCTTCGCGGTGCTGCTGGGCTGTTCGGACTCCCGGCTGGCCGCCGAGATCATCTTCGACCGGGGCCTCGGGGACCTCTTCGTGGTCCGCACCGCGGGGCACGTCCTCGGCGCCGAGGTGCTGGGCAGCATCGAGTACGGCACCGGAGTGCTGGGGTGCCGCCTCGTCGTCGTCCTCGGCCACGACTCCTGCGGTGCCGTCGCCGCCGCCCGGCTCGCGGTCGAGGAAGGGCTGCCGACCTCCGGCTACGTCCGCGACGTCGTGGAGCGCGTGACGCCCAGCGTGCTCGCCGCCCGCGCCGCCGGGCTGGAGAGCGACGCGGACATCATCGACGAGCACGTCCGGCACACCGTCGAGGTGCTGATGGACCGCTCGCGCGTGCTCGCGGACCTCGTCGCCTCGGAGCACGCCGCGGTCGTCGGCATGTCGTACCAACTGTCCGAGGGCAGCGCCCGCATCGTCACGACCCGCGGCGTCGCGCTCCCGGCCTGACGTGATCAGCTCCAGCCCGCGGAACAAGAGGTCGAAGCCGTTGGAGTACTGCGGGCGTTCCGGCTCGGGACGGGTGTAGAAGGGGCGCTTGGCCGTCGGGTACCCGGTGACGAACAGGAATTTGCCGCAGCCCTCCCGCCGCGCCCACTCGGACAGCCATCGTTCGTGGGCGGGGGAGAGGTCCGACTCGCCGCACGGGTCTTCGGCGGTGTGCGCGGCGAGGAGTTCCTGGGCCTCGGCGAAGTGCATCTCGGCGATGTGCTCGGGGACCTGCGGCGGTGCCACGCCGAGGAGGGCGCACGCCTGATCCGCCTGCTCCGCGACGGCGCGGGTCATCGACGCGAGTACTTCGCGTACCACCGCCATCACGTCGCGATGGTCCGAGATGAAGCCCAACTCCGCGTCCAGTGAGGTGTATTGGGCGAGATGGCGGGCGGTGTCGCGGGGCTCGGCGCGGACGACCGTCTTCTCCGCCAAGTGCCGGGACTGCCGCATGGCTTCGGGGTGGGTGAGCACGGCTTGGACGCGTCCGGAGCGGTCGCGTACCACCAGGAAGACCACCCGTTTGAGCACCCGGCGGCGGTGCGGCCAGCCTTCGAGGGCGACTTCGCGGCCGAGATGCGCGGGCAGTTCGGCCGCGAGGGTGCGGGAGGGGGGCGTTGCGGGGGAGATCATCACAAACCTCGGGTGAGTGCGTGGTGATCCCTTGGGAGTGCGGGCGAGAAGGGGACTCGCGGTGCCACCGCACTTTCGCCGCCGCCTGTCAGGCGGGGCTGCTGCTGCCGCACGTGCCGCTGTCGCGGGTGTTGCTACCGGCTGAGGTTCGGGTGGCGTACGCGCTTCAGCGCGCTGTAGTCCTCGCCCGGCAGCTGGCGGAAACTCCCCGGGGGGAGCGTGAGTTGCTCGTTCCAGGGGACGACCTCGTGCCCGTCGTCCGACCACCGCGGCAGTTCCACCACCGCGTACCAGCGGCCGTTCGCGCGCTGTTCCAGGCGCACGATGGGCAGTTCGACGTCCTGGCGCGCGCCGCGGAACCGCACCGCGACCCGCGGCCGGTGGTCGGCGTGCTCACCAGACGTGCCCATGTGCCCATAGTGGCGGGGGAGTTGGCCTGATGTCACGGGTAAACGGAAGGCCGGTTGCCGGACGCACACCGGATTTGTCGATCTTGTTCCGGTGTGCCCGGGGGATCGGGGCCGGTCAGCCTATCGGCCGTCGACGCGCGCCCGGAGCGACGCCAGTCCGCGGACGCGCGGCGAGGGCTGCCAGCGCGGCGGAGTGCCGGGATCCAGCCGGGCGTTCGGGAAGCGGTCGAGGAAGACGCCGAGCGCGATCTGCGCCTCCAGGCGCGCGAGCGGCGCCCCGATGCAGTAGTGGATGCCTTGGCCGAAGCTCAGATGCCGCGCCAGGTCCGGCCGTGCCGGGTCGACCGCGTCCGGTGCGGCGAAGCGCCGCGGGTCGCGGTTGGCGGAGGCCAGCGACAGCAGCACGGTCTCCCCGGCCGGGACCGTGACCCCGCCGACGTCGATGTCCTCGACGGGGAAGCGGCGGATGGCCAGCAGCGCGGGCGACTCGTGGCGCGCGACCTCCTCGACGAGCGCGGCGGTCGCGTCGGGGGACGCGGCGGTGGCGCCGGTCGGATGCACGCTCCGGCGCAGCTCCGGGTCGGCAAGCACCGCGTGCAGGCAACTCGCCATCAGATTCGCCGAGTTCTCGAACCCGGCGAACAGCAGGAGGAACGCCAGCGAGGTGAGCTCGTCCTCGGTGAGCCGGTCGTCGTCGGCGTCGCGGGCGGCAACCAGTGCGGACAGGACGTCGGTTCCGGGGGCGGTGCGTTTGTCGGCGATCAGACCGGTGAAGAAGCGCAGCATCTCGCCGACGATCTCGCGCATGCCCTCGCGCGTTGCGCCCGTGCCCAGCAGGCCGGTCGTCCACGCCCGGAACCGGTGGCGGGACTCCTCGGGCACGCCCAGGAGTTCGGAGATGACCAGCACCGAGAAGGGGGTGGCGAAGTCGGTGACGAGGTCGACGTCCCCGGCCGCGGCCATGTCGTCGGCGAGCCGGTGCGCCGCCTTCTCCAGCGCGGGCCGCATCTGTGCGACGTGCCGGGAGCCGAAGGCCGGACCGGCCAGCCGCCGCAGCCTGGTGTGCTGGGGCGGGTCCATGTTGAGCAGGTTCGCGTCCAGGGCGGGCGGCAGTTCGAATCCCCGGTAGCCGCCGTCCGGTTTGGCGTTCTGCTTGGACAGGGACAGCCGGGGGTCGGCGAGCAGGAGTGCGACGTCCTCGTACCGGGTGACCAGCCATGCGGCGCTGCCGTCCGGGGCCACGATCTTGTGCGCGGGCCCGCTTTCCCGCAAAAGGGCGCCGATCGCGTGCGGCTGCTCGGACATAGCCTCCGGGTCCACTGGGCCGTCCCCTCCTGCGTGCTTACGTGCCAACGTGCTTGCGTTTCCCGCGCGCCTGGCGGTTGACGAAGACCGGGGACGAGCCTATGCGAACCCGCGCTGCCGACATGCCGCCCTCGTGCGCGATCGGGACAACGCGCACGGGCAGGGCAGGCGATCTGGCAACGTCGGGGGACCGGTTCCGCCTTCCGGCCGGACCGCCGCATCCGAGAACGAGGGGACTCCGCCTCCCGTGCCGTACGGCATCATCCTGCTTCCCGACCACCCCGCCGCCAACACCGCCTTGAGCGCTTACGCAGAGCGCGTCGCCGCGGATGTGCCGACCATCATGCGCATCGACGAGACGTGCCTGCCGCACGTCACGCTGGTGCACGTCGACGCGACCCGGGAGCAGGCCGCCGAGCTGTGGGACCGAAGTCTGGCGTCGGTCTCACCGGTGACCGAAGTGAAGCCCTCCGGGCTGCAGTTCGGCACGTTCCCTCCGGGTGACCGGTACCTGCCGCAGGGGGGTGTGTACGTCGGCCTGGAGGCGGTGCGACGTGCGGCGCTGGAGGCCGCGCACCGCCGCGTCCTGGAGCACGCGCGCGATCTCGGCCTGCCGGTGCTGAGCGGGGCCGGCGAGGACTTCCGTCCGCACGTGACGCTGGCCGCCCTGGAGCTCATGGAGCATGTCGCGGCGCCGCTGCCGCCGGCAGAGGTGATGGCGCCGTTCGGTGCGCGATTGGCCTGGGGTGAGATGGGCCCGTACGGCACGTTCTCCCGGATCGAGGCCACCGCTGTGAGCTGACGCCTTGTTCGCCGAGGGGCGGGGCGGCCCACGCGGTTTCAGGCGGCGACGGCCTTGGTGGTGACGACGACCGCCGAGGCGAAGGCCACGGCCAGGACCGCTTGGCCGACCGTGCGGCCGGTGAGGCGGCTGCCGAGGCGTCCCCCGATTGCGGCCCCGGCCAGCCCGGCGGGGAGCAGGACCACCGCGTGCAGCGAGTCCGCTCGGCCGAACCGGCCCGCGGCGGCGAGGAGTACGAGCGTGGCCACCGAGGTCACCGCGAAGTACGCGGACAGGTTCGCACGCAGGCGTGCCGCTTCGGACGGGCGGTAGACGAGCGACACCGGCGGCCCCGGCGCGGCGATCAGGGTGCCCAGGAAGCCGGACAGGCCTCCCGCGCAGGAGAGGGCGGCGGGTGTCGCGGGGATGCGTACGCCGCACCACGCCGCGATGACCGCAGCGCCGATCACGAGGCCGGTGACCAGCGCTATCGGGGTGGCGTCGAGGGCGGACAGCGCCCAGACGCCGGCCACCATGCCCGGCACACTCGCCACCGTCGCGCCCCGCAGGTCGCGAGCTACCAGCGCGCCCCGTTCACGCCATGCTCCGAGGCCGCAGATGGCGACCGTGAGGGCCAGCACCGGACCGGGCACGAACGACCGGTCGAGCAGCGCCAGGAGCGGCGCGCTGACCAGGCCGAAGCCGGCGCCGGTGCCCGCCTGGACGACGGCTGCCACGGCGACGACCCCGGCGGCGACGGCGAGTTCCACACCGGTCGTCATGCGTCGCCGCGCTTCCGGGTTGCTTGACACCGGGGCTGCCAGGGCTGCCAGGGCTGCCGGGGCTTCCGGGTCACGCGGGTCCTGCGGCGCGTCGCTTCAGCTCTCGCCTGCCCCTTCGCTTCCGCTTCTGGGTACGCGCCTGGGAGTGGTGCTCGGGTCGTCATGGTCATCGAGGCTGGCGGGTCGTACTGGACCTGGTAAAGATCCAGAGATCGGCATCACGACAGGTCCAGATGGCTGCGACCGGGGTGGGGCGCGTCGGGGAATGGGCGGCCCGAGCTTGCGTTCGGGACCCGGTGGCCGCGCGTCCGACTACCCGTCGGCCCGCGGCGTACGTCCCCGGCGGGCGCCGTCAGCGACCGCTCAGCAGCGCCCTCGCCTCGGCGGCAAGTGCGGCGATGCCCGGATCGATGTCGGCCGTGCGGATGGCGGTGAAGCCGAGGCGCACGCTGTCGTACATCCCTTCGCCGGGCAAACCGGATGAGCCGGATGCATCGGACAGAAACGAAGCCTCGCCCGTCTCGATCAGCACTCCGGCAGCCGCCGCGCGCTTGGCGAGCAGGCGGGTGTCGAGGCCCGCGGGCGCGCGCAGCCACAGGCTGATGCCGCCCGCGGCCGGGTCGTACCGCCAGCCCGGCAGGTGGCGGTCGACCGCCTGGCGCGCGGCCAGCCAGCGTTCGCGGAGCAGGGTGCGCAGCGTGCGGACCCACCGCCGGTACTCGCCGCTGCCGATGAGGAGGGCCAGCGCACGCTGGAGGTGGCCGGGCGGGTGCCGGACCATGTAGCGCCGCAGGTCCCGCAGATAGACGATGAGCTCCGGTTCGCCGACCAGGTAGCCGAGGCGCAGCCCCGGCGCGAGGAACTTGGCGAAGCTGCCCAGGTAGACGACCGCCGCGGGGTCGGCGGAGGCGAGTGCCGGCGTGCTGCGGCCGACGTACCGCAGTTCGCCGTCGTAGTCGTCCTCGACGACCGGGAAGCCGTACGCGGTGGCGAGGTCGAGCAGGCGGCCGCGCCGCGGGGCCGACAGGGTGGCGTTGGTCGGGTACTGGTGGCTCGGGGTGACGACGGCCATGGCGATGTCGTCGGGCCACGGATCCAGGACGACACCCCAGCGGTCCACGGGCAGCCCGACCAGCTCGGCCCCCGCGCGGGCGAGGATGTGGCGGGCGTCGGGGTAGCCGGGGTCCTCGACGGCGACCCGGGCGCCGGGGGCGACGAGCGCGGTCGCCAGGAGGTACATGCCCTGCTGGGAGCCGCTGGTGACCAGCACCCGTTCGGGGGTGGTGGCGATGCCGCGCGCGGGCAGGACGTCGCGGCACAGTGCGCGTACGAGCAGCGGGTCGTCGGCGTCCTGGCTGTCCTGGAGGCTGGCGGCGCGGTGCTCGGCGGTCAGCGCCGTGCGCAGGCAGCGCAGCCACGCTGTCGTCGGGAAGGTCTCGAACGGCAGGTGCCCGTTGACGAAGCGGTAGCGGTAGCGCTGCCAGTCGGCGGGCTTGGCGATGTGCGGGTAAGCGTCGCGCGGCGGCCGCGCGGCCAGCTCCCGCAGCCACGCGGGACGGGGGCGCGGCGGCGCACCTCCCGGGTCGTCGGCGCGGGCGAGCCGGGTGACCAGCTCCGGATTGACCACCATTCCGGACCGCGGCTCGGCCGTCACATAGCCGTCCGCGACCAGCTCCTGGTACGCCAGGTTGACCGTGTTGCGACTGACCCCGAGCGAGGCGGCCAGCTCGCGCGAGGACGGCAGGCGCCGGCCGCCGAAGTCGCCGGCCGAAATGGCGTTCTGCAGCTGCCGGCGGACCTGGCGGTACAGCGGCTCGGGCGAGTCGTGGTCGAGCGGAAGGTACACCCGGCCGATCGTGCCGCGTCATGAGCCGGATCGGCGGAGGTCGTGCTCGGTCTCACACAAGGCAGCACGCGTCTGCGGACGTGGGCACGCCCCCGACGGCGCTTCCGATGTTTCATCTGGCACCGTCATCACGGTCGGATGTGGCTCTTGTCTTGGATCCAGCACCCCTGCGAGCGTGATCATTCTCCGGCCGCAGCGACCAGGAAGACCTTCGCCCCATGACTGCGAAAACTGCGATGACGGTGACGACTGCGATGACTGCATTGCGCACGGCGTACGGAACGCCGCCCTCGCCCCCCACCCCCCGCCCGCGCCGAGCCGCACAGACGTCGGCTCCGCACCCGACCGAGGAGTCCTCCGTTGCCGCGCACTGACGCCGATGTCGTCTTCCTCGGCGGTTCCGTGGTCACGGTCGACGCCGCACGGCCGGAGGCCGAAGCGCTCGCGGTCCGCGACGGGCGCATCGCCGCCGTCGGCGACGCCGCGGACGTGCGCGCGACGATCGGGCCCGGCACCGAGGTGGTGGACCTGGCCGGCGGCTGCCTGCTGCCCGGATTCGTCGAGGCCCACGGCCACCCGGTGAGCCTCGGGTTCGGAGCGGACGGCCCGATCCGCGACATCCGCCCCACGACGGTACGCACCGCGGAAGGCGTGCTGGCGGCGATCCGCGAGGCGGTGGCGGCCGAGCCGGAGCACGGGGCGTACCTGTTCGGCTGGGACGGCCTCCTCCAGAAGGGCCTGGTCGAGCCGACCCGCGAGTGGCTGGACGCGCTGGCGCCGGACCGCCCCCTGGCCGTGGTCACGAACTCCGCGCACGCGGTGTACGCGAACTCCGAGGCGCTGCGCAGGTCGGGCATCACGCGCGACACACCCGACCCGGTCGGCGCGCACTTCGTCCGCGACGCCGACGGCGAACCCACCGGCAAGGGCCTCGAAGGCGGCGCGCTGGCGGCGATCGTGGGTCCGGCGCTCGCGCGGCGCCCGCCGGGGCCGGACACCCTGCGCGCGAACCTGGCCGAGCTGAACCGCGTCGGCGTGACCACCGTCGGCGAGCTGGCGTTCTACGCGTCCCGGCGCCAGATGGTCGACGCGCTGCGCGCCGACGGCGGACTGACCGCGCGCCTGCGGCTGTACGAGGCCTCCGACCCGTCGTTGTCCACCGCGGTCCCGCTGCTGAACGGCGACGACATGGTGCGGCAGGTCGGCATCAAGACGTGGGCGGACGGGTCGCCGTGGAACGGGAACATCGCCACGTCGTTCCCGTACCTGGACACCCATGCCACCCGCGTGGTCCTCGGCCTGCCGTGCTCGCACCACGGTGCGGCCAACTACGACCGGGAGGCGTACCGCGCCATCGCCGAGGCCTACTTCGCCGAAGGCTGGCAACTCGCCTGCCACACGCAGGGCGATGTCACCACCGACATGGTGCTCGACGTGTGGGAGGAACTGCTCGGCCGTTACCCGGACATGACGGACCGTCGGCTGCGCCTGGAGCACTGCGGCGCGATGACCCGCGAGCAGTACGACCGGGCGGCGCGCCTCGGCGTCACGTGCAGCCTCTTCATGGCGCATGTGCGCTACTGGGGCGAGGTGCTGGTCGACGACCTGTTCGGACCGCGTGGCGAGGAGTGGGTGGCCGCGCGCTCGGCACTGGGCGCCGGCGTGCGGGTCTCGCTGCACAACGACGGCACCGTCACGCCGCCGGACCCGCTGGGCAACATCCTGACGGCCGTGACCCGTCGCACCGAGTCCGGTCGCGTCCTGGCGCCGCACGAGACGATCACCGTCGAGCAGGCCCTGCGGGCCCAGACCCTGGACGCCGCCTGGCAGCTCCACGCCGACGACATCATCGGCTCGCTGACCCCGGGCAAGTACGCCGACCTCGTCGTGCTTTCCCGCGACCCCCGCCGCGAGACCCCCGAGGCCATCGGTGACATCGAGGTCCGCGCGACCTACCTCGAAGGCACCCAGGTCTGACCGCCACAGCCGCCGCGGCGCCTGCGGAGGTCCCGGACCCGACGGAACGGGCGCTCGCGGCGGCAACCCCTGAACGTGGCACCCCCTGAACCCCGCACCCCTGAACCCCGCACCCCTGAACCCCGCACCCCTGAACCCCGCACCCCTGAACCCGGTAGCCCCTGAACCCGACAGCCCCTGAATCGATTTCACCCGCCACCAGTCCCAGGGGAGTTCGAGGACGCGGCCCACGGAAAATAGGGGCTTCTGCGGCCGGATGCGCGGCACGTACCGTGCTCATTCCGGCAGTTGCGCACGGCATCCGCGCTTTCCCGGCCGAGGCAGGCCTCGGCACGCGCGGGCCGGTGACCGGCAGGAGGCACGCCACGTCATGACCACCGCGTCCGAAGACCCCGAGCTGTGGTTCCGCAGGTACGAGCCCGCGTCTCCAGGAGCCGTCCGGCTCCTGTGCCTGCCGCACGCCGGCGGAGCCGCGCCCTACTTCCTGCCGCTGGCACGGGCCTTGGCGCCGGAGTTCGATGTGGTGAGCGTCCAGTACCCGGGCCGCCAGGAACGCCGCCGGGAACCGCCCGCCGCCGACATCGGCACGCTCGTGGACGGGATCGACGCCGCACTGTCCCGGGAAAAGCCCGGCCCACTCGTGCTCTTCGGCCACAGCATGGGTGCCGTGATCGGGTACGAGCTGGCCCGCAGGCTCGAACGCCCCAGCAACCAGGGCCTGTTGGGACTCATCGCCTCCGGTCGCCGGGCGCCCGTCCGGCACCGCGACGAATCGGTCCACTCGCGTGACGACGACGGGATCATCGCCGAGATCCGCGAGTTGAGCGGAACGGATCCGGGAGTGCTCGGCGACGAGGAACTGCTGCGCATGATCCTGCCCGCGCTCCGCGCCGACTACCGGGCCATCGAGGTCTACCGGCACGAGCCCGGGGCCCCGCTGCGGGTCCCCGTCAGCGTGCTGATCGGCGACAGCGACCCGCGCGTGACGCTGGACGAAGCCCAAGCCTGGCAGGAAGTCACCGTCGGCGACTTCACGTTCCGCACCTTTCCCGGCGGCCACTTCTATCTGAACCGGCAGCAGGCGGCCGTCGTCCTGGCCATCAGGGAGAGCATCGCCGCGTTCCGCGCCGCCGCGCCCGTGCGTACCCCCTGAGCCCGGCCCGCCAAGGTCCGGGGCCGACAACGTCGCGGACACGGACACGGACACGGACCTGGACGACGGACGGCGGGGGACGGACGGGCCTGGGCCCGTCCGTCCCCCGCCGTCGACTCAGGTCCACGATCGAGTGTGCAAGGGATCGGTGTGTCAGGGGTCGAATTGCCTCGACCCCGGGTCTCGCGGCGGGAGGCGGGCCGCGAGATCGGCGCGATCCTTGATTTCGAGCTTGCGGTACACGCGCGTCAGGTGCTGTTCCACGGTGCTCACCGTGATGAAGAGCTTGCCGGATATCTCGCGGTTGGTGTGGCCGAGCGCGGCGAGCGCCGCGACCCGGTGTTCCGCCTGGCTGAGCCCGCCGGAGGCCCGGTGCCGCTCCTTCCGCTTCCGGCGGTGTTTGCGTGGGTGGGGGTCGGGCCGCCGGTCGTACCGTGGCTCCGCGGGCCCGGTGTCCGAACGGGACTCGGTGCGGGGCCTGGACGAAGGATCCGCGGCGAACGGGTGCGCGCCGCGTGTCGGGGACAGGGGGGTGGGCGCCTCCGGGTCCGCGGCGGGCGCCGCCGCCGCAATACCCGGACGCGGGAGTGCCGCTGCCGGATGCGGCGCCGGCAGACGGTCTCGCTCGGGGGTGACCAGCGAGGCCAGGATCCGCAGTGCCGCGCCCGGCGAGCAGTCCCCGCCGGCGCGTTCGTCGTCGAGGTGCTCCTGCAACAGGCGGACGGTCGCCCGCCCGTCGCCGAGGCACGTGAGGGCGGGATGGTCCCCGGGTGCGTTCCGCTCGGCCAGCCGCAGGCATGCGCCGACGGTGTCGAGGCGTCCCGCGGTCAGTGCCTGGCGCGCCGCCTCGCGGAGCGTGGGCACGGCCCAGGGCGGCTCGGCCCAGTCCGCGCGCACCAAGTGCTCGGCGGCGACGAACGGTTCCACGCCGTGTTCGTGCAGTACCTCGGCGGCCCGCCGGTGGAGTCTCCGGCGTTCCTCCGCGGGCAGGTCGGCGGCGAGGATCCCGGCGATGCGCGGATGCCGGAGGCGGTCGTCGTCCACGAGTCCGGACATGCGCAGCAGCCGCATCGTCTGCGCGGCGGACTCCGTCGCCTGCCCGAGCAGCCGGCCGAGCACGTGGGGAGTGCAGGGGCGACGCAGCACGGCGAGGGCCTGGGCGGCCTGCCGTACCTCGGGTTCATGCCGGTACAGGCAGCGGACGACCGCCTGATCGAACGTTTCGCCTCCGCGGGCGGCGGGCCCTCCGGTGGCGCCCAGCCCGTCGGACGCCGCCTCGTCGATGAGCGCCCGGACGAGCAGCGGGTTGCCGCCGGCCATCGCCGACGCCTGCTGCGCGACCTTGCGCACCGATTCCGGCGGCAGCTTCGGCCCGGCCATGCGGGTCACCGTGTCCACGTCCGCGGACAGCGGCGGCAGGCCGATTCGGGACAGGTGCGGCTGACTGAGCAGTTCCGCACGGAACATCGGGTTCGGGCAGCGGATCGTGTCCGATTCGGTCAGTACCACCAGCATCCGTTTGCAGCGCAGCCGCCGGATCGCGTAGAGCAGGCAGCGCAGCGAGGTGACGTCGGCGTGGTGCACGTCGTCGACGGTGAGTACCAGCGGTACCGGAGCTGCGAGATCGAGCAGGGACGTGAAGAGCGTGTGCATGACGGAGGCGAACGTGTGCTCGTCCACGGGCCCGACCGGAACGCCGTCCGGTTCCTCGGGCAGGGCCCCGAAAGCGGCCTGGCGCACTGCGGGACCGGCCCGTCCCGCAGGCACCCGGTCCAGCCCGCCGCTGTCGACGAGTTGGTCCACGACGCCGAATTGCAGACCGCGTTCCGCATGCGAACCGACCGCACTCAGCAGTCTGCCGGAGTTTCCCGTCACGTAGTCGCTGAATTCCTCCAGCAGTGCTGTTTTTCCGCTGCCCACCGCGCCCGTGACGAGGCACACTCGGCCGTTGCGCAGTTCTCGGCAGTCGTCGAACGCGGTGTGCAGCTGCTGTAATTGGGTTTCGCGTTGTACCAAAACCACTCGCGTTATCCCCCTTACGCGATGCCGTCCTCCGGTGAATTGTCGGGGTGAAACGGGTCGCGCGTCGCCGTCCGGCCGGTCCGTCCGGCCATGCGTGTGGCGGGGCGACCTGCATGAGGCGCCGGTCCACGGATGGCCCAGTCGGTGTTCAGGGCCGGTAGGGCAGGAACCGAGGTGCCGCGGATCTCCCGGGCAGCGGCCCTGGAGACAGGTTGCACCGGGCAGACAGCTTACATGTCGAATCCCTGGAGAAAACCTCGGAGAATCACCCGGCCGCGGTCGGGCCACGTGCCCGACATCCGTTGGAAATAGCCAGGACACGTGGGCTTTCCATTCTGAAGTCATCATTCCGCTTGGCGCCCCGACAGTAGGGGTTGACATTTCGCGGGGGTGGTCGTGGCCGGGTTAGGGGTTGGTGGGCCGAGGGCCGCGTCAATAGATTCGTTCCGGTCGCGGCACGCCCGGCCCGGCACCCCCGGTCACGGAAGGAAGCCTCAGCTGTGTCGACGAAGCACCCCACGCACGGCGCGGTGCTCGGCGGCGGGCTCGCCGGGATGCTGGCGGCCCGGGTCCTCAGCCGGCACCTCGACCGCGTCACCGTCATCGACCGCGACCGGCTCCCCGCGGGACCCGTGCAGCGCAAGGGAGTTCCGCAGGCCCGACACGCGCATCTCCTGTGGTCGGGCGGGGCGCGGCTGGTCGAATCGCTGCTCCCCGGCACGACCGACCGCCTGTCGGCCGCCGGTGCGCACCGCATCGGTGTGCACAGGGATATGGTGACCATGTCCGCCTACGGTTGGCAGCAACGCTTCCCCGAAACCCAGTTCCTACTCGCGGCCAGTCGGCCGCTGCTGGACTGGGTGGTCCGCGAGCGGACGCTGGCCGACCCCCGCATCTCCGTGCTCGCCGACACCGACATCGCCGAACTCCTCGGCGACGACGGCCATGTAACCGGCGTGCGGTACCGCGACCGGGCCTCCGGGGAGACGCGCGACCTCGCCGCCGACGTCGTCGTGGACGCCTGCGGCCGCGGCTCCCGCCTGCGCCGGTGGCTGCGACCGCTCGGCGTCGCGGAGCCCGACGAAGACGTGGTCGACTCCGGCATCACGTACGCCACCCGGCTGTACCGCGCCCCGCACGGGGCCGCCACCGGCTTCCCCATGGTCAGCGTGTACGCGGACCACCGGGTGCCGGAACCCGGACGCAGCGGCCTGGTGCTGCCCGTCGAGGACGGCAACTGGATCGTCACCCTGTCCGGCACCCGCGGCGGCGAACCCCCCACCGACGAAGCCGGGTTCGTCGCCTTCGCCGAAGGCCTGCGCCACCCGCTCGTCGGCCGCGTGCTCGCCACCGCCGAACCGATCGGACCGGTGCACGGCTCCCGCAGTACGAACAACCGGCGCCTGCACTACGACCGCATCCAACGCTGGCCCGACAACCTCGTCGTCCTCGGCGACGCCATGGCCGCCTTCAACCCCATCTACGGGCACGGCATGAGCTCCGCAGCCCGCGGCGCGGTCAGCCTCGACCGGACCCTGCGCCGCCACCTCGGCACACCCGAGATGGCCGGCATTGCGATGCGGGCCATCGCGAAGGCCATCGACGATCCGTGGATCCTCGCCGCGTCGCAGGACGTCTTCTACCCGAACTGCCGGGTCGACGCCCGGGATCCGAGGCTCTCCGAGGAACTGCACAGGCGGCAGTCGTTCTCCGCACGGGTCGGTCTGGTCGGCCTGACGGACCCGCTGGTCAGCGCCGCCGCGACCGGCGTCACCACGCTGGCCGCGCCGGTCGCGAGCCTGCAGTCGCCGGCCGTCGTCAACGCGCTGCGCAGCGAGACGGTGCGGGTGCCCCCGGACGCGCCGCCGATGACGGCGGAGGAATGGGCGATGCTCGGCGCGGGACCGGACGGCGGAAGCGACGAGGGACCCGGGCGCGGCGACGCGCTCCGTACCCCGGTTCACACGCCGGAAGGATCCACCAGGCCGTAGTCGGTACGCCCGGCAATGACGCGGACCTCGACGACGAGGCCCGCGTCGTCCACGCGCATCAGACTGACGAGGTTGAACCGCACCCGTCCGCCGTCCGCCGTCTCCGCCGGGGCGTCCAAGGTGCCCGACACCGGCAGGGCGACGGTCTCTCCGTCCAGCGACGCCGTGGGCGTACCCGGCTCCTCGACGATCCCCGCCGCGACGGCCCGGGCCAGATGGGCGCGGACCGCCGCGCGGCCGACCAGCGGCGGCGTGCCCACCGGGTCCTGGAAGCGGACGTCGGACGCGAACAACTCCATCACGCCGTCGAGGTCACCGGAGTTCATCCTGCGGCAGTACTCCAGCGCGACTGCCTTGCGCGCCGCCTCGTCGGCCACCGGAGCCTCCCCCTTCGCGTCGATCCGATTCCGACGGTCGGACGTCAGGCGGTGAACCGGACGTCCGACTGCCCCCAATAGACCCGCATCTCCTCGATCAGCCCGCGCGCGCCGACCTCGATCACCAGGACGTAGGAGAAGCTCAGCCGCGCCGACTCGGGATCGGCCGGTACCGGGATCAGCCCGGTGCGGGCCAGCAGCGGCCCGTTCGGCAGATAGTCCACCGTCGCCGACCCGGGGAGCGCGGCGTGCCGCCCGTCCGGGGCCGCCACCGGTACGCCCGGGGTCTCGCGGATGCCACCCGCGATCGCCGCGGCGATGTGGGCGCGGAGCGCACCATGCCCCACGCGGACGCCCGCGCCGACCGGATCCTCGAAGCGGACGGCCGGCGAATAGAGCGCAAGCAGGCCCTCGACGTCTCCGGCGTTGATCCGCTCGATGTGCGCCAGCACCAGCGCCTTGCACGTCGACTCGTCAGGCACGGGCCCCTCTCCCAGCATCCTGCCGCGCGGCCCGGGAAGGCCTGGTCCGCGGCGCTCCACGCCGGCCACTCCGGCAAGCCTGGCACCCGGTCTTCCCGCCCAGGAACCCCTAAGGCCGGGGCCCCTACCCCCCGGAGCGGGCGGGCAAGTGAGGGGTTGGCCCGCCGACAGGCCCGTTCCTACGGTGGCAACGACCGGCAGGAACAGCGCCGTTCCGCGTCGGGCGGCGTCCGCCGCCCCCGACCCGGCCGGCCCGTGGCAGCGCCGCCCGGGTCGTCGTCCGGCTCGACCCTCGACCGAACGCGTTCATCCGCGGAGTTCATCCGCGAAGTTCATCCGCGAACCGACGAGTGGCCTCTCAACGGGAGACCTGGTGGCGATATCGGGCAGCACCGCAGGGCACGTCAACCCGGCCGACGGCGCGTTGCCGCAGCCGGAGCACATGGCTGTCGTCGGCATGGCGTGCCGGCTGCCCGGCGCCCCCGACCCGGCGGCTTTCTGGCGGCTCCTGTGCGAGGGGCGCGACGCCGTCACCACCGTCCCGCCCGAACGCTGGGACGCGGACAGCTACTTCGCCCCCGACATCGGCACCCGCGGCAAGATCAACACGCGGCGCGGCGGATTCCTCGCCGACGTCGACCGCTTCGACGCCGCCTTCTTCGGCATCTCGCCCCGCGAGGCCGCCGCCATGGACCCCCAGCAGCGCCTGGTGCTGGAACTCGCCTGGGAGGGCCTGGAGGACGCCGGCATCGTCGCCGACGCGGCCGCCGCCGCACGTACCGGCGTCTTCGTCGGCGCCATCTGGGACGACTACGCCACCTTGCTGCACCGGCACGGCGCCGCCGCCATCGGCGCGCACACCGTAACCGGCCTGCACCGCAGCATCATCGCGAACCGCGTCTCGTACGCCCTGCGCCTGCACGGGCCGAGCATGACCGTCGACACCGGCCAGTCGTCGTCGCTGGTCGCGGTGCACCTCGCCTGCGAGAGCCTGCGCACCGGGGAGAGCGAGATCGCCCTCGCGGGCGGCGTCAACCTCAACCTGATCCCGGAAAGCACCATCAGCGCCGCCAAGTTCGGCGCTCTCTCGCCCGACGGGCGCTGCTACACCTTCGACGCACGTGCCAACGGCTACGTGCGCGGTGAAGGCGCGGCCGTCGTCGTCCTCAAGCCCCTCGCGCGGGCCCTCGCCGACGGCGACACCGTCTACTGCGTCATCGCCGCAAGCGCCACCAACAACGACGGGGGCGGCGACGGTCTGACCGTCCCCAGCCCCGAGGGCCAGCGCCGCGTGCTCGAACACGCCTACCGGCGCGCCGGCATCGACCCCGCGACCGTGCAGTACGTCGAACTGCACGGCACCGGCACGCGCCGCGGCGACCCCGTCGAGGCCGCGGCGCTCGGCAGCGTCTGCGGCGCCCGGCGCGACGCCCACGAGCCGCTGTCCGTGGGCTCCGTCAAGACGAACATCGGGCACCTGGAAGGCGCCGCCGGCATCGCGGGACTCGTCAAGACCGCGCTCGCCCTGCGGCACCGTACGCTCCCGCCCAGCCTCAACTTCCACACCGCCCACCCCGACATCCCGCTCGACGACCTGCGCCTGCGCGTACACACCGACCTCACGCCCTGGCCGCACGAGGACCGAACGCTGGTCGCGGGCGTCAGCTCGTTCGGCATGGGCGGGACGAACTGCCATGTGGTGCTGGCCGAGGCCCCCGCGAACCGCCCGGCCCCGGTGCCGCCGGCCCCCGCCGACCGCAATGCGCGCGACGACGCGCCCGCCGGCGCATGCGCATGGCCCCTGTCCGGCCGGACGACCGCCGCGCTGCGCGCCCAGGCCCGGCGGCTGCGGGACCACGTCGAAGCCGCCTCCGACGCCGGCCTGGGCGACGTCGCGTACTCCCTCGCCACCACCAGGGCCGCGTTCACCCGCCGCGCGGCCGTCGTCGCCGCCGACCGCGACGAAGCACTCCGCGGCCTCACCGCACTCGCGGCCGGACACACCGCTCCCAACCTCGTGACCGGCACGGCCACGCCGGGCGGGACCGCCTTCCTGTTCTCCGGGCAGGGCAGCCAGCGCCTCGGCATGGGGCGCGAACTCCATGGGGCGGAGCCGGTGTTCGCCGAGGCCCTGGACACCGTCTGCGAACACCTAGACCCCGACGTGCGTACCCTGCTCCTCGCCGACCCCACCGCCGAGAACGCGGCGCGGCTCGACCGGACGGCCTACACGCAGACCGCGCTCTTCGCCGTCGAGGTCGCGCTGTACCGGCTGGTCGAGTCCTGGGGCATCACCCCCGACCACCTGCTCGGCCACTCGGTGGGCGAGATCGCCGCCGCCCACGTGGCCGGAGTGCTGGACCTCGCCGACGCGTGCACGCTGGTCACCGCGCGGGGCAAGCTGATGCAGGCGCTGCCCGAGGGCGGCGCCATGGTCGCACTCGAAGCCACCGAGGCCGAAGCAGGCGACGTCCTCGGCATGTTCGACGGCCACCTCGCCATCGCGGCGGTCAACAGCCCCACGGCCACCGTCGTCTCCGGCGACGCTCCCGCCGTCACCGCCCTGGCCGACCACTGGCGGGGCAGCGGCCGGAAGGCGCACCGGCTGCGCGTCAGCCACGCGTTCCACTCGGCGCACATGGACGCCATGCTCGACGACTTCCGGTGCGTCGCCGCGCGGCTGACCTTCCACGCACCCACCACGGACGTCATCTCCAACCTCACCGGCGAACCGGCTCCGCCGGACGAGATCCGCACTCCCGACTACTGGGTGCGCCACGTGCGGCAGGCCGTCCGTTTCGCCGACGGGATGCGATGGCTGCTCGACCACGGCGTGACCACGTTCCTGGAACTGGGCCCCGACGGTGTGCTCACCGCGATGGCCCGCGACTGCCACGCGGCGGGCACCGCCGACGCGACACCCCAACTGGGGGCCCCGGAAGCGGCGTTCGTCGCGACACTGCGCCGGGACCGGCCGGAGACGCGGACGCTCGCACTCGCGGCGGCCGCACTGTACGTCCGGGGAGCCGCCCCCGCGTGGCCTGCCCTGTCCGGCGGCCACGCCGGCACGCGCGTTCCGCTGCCCACCTACGCCTTCCAGCGCAAGCGGCACTGGCTCGCCGTCGCCTCCGAACCGGCGGCGGCGCCCCCGTCGACGGCAGCCGACCTCGCCGACCGGCCCGACGAGGCACCCGAACCGGAGACCCCGTCGGCCGCCCTGCCGGACCAGCTGCGCGGCCTTCCCGCCGCCGACCGGGCTCCCGCGGTGCTCGACCAGGTCCGCAACGACATCGCCGCGGTCCTCGACCACGGCCCCGACGACGCGATCGACACCGGCGCCACCTTCCGCGACCTCGGTTTCGACTCGCTCACCGCCGTGGAACTCCGCGACCGCATCGGCGCCGCAACGGGCTTGGCCCTGCCCGCAAGCCTCCTCTTCGACCACCCCACCCCGGCACGCCTCGCGCACCACCTGCTCGCCGAACTCCTCGGCACGGCAAGGGACTCGGCGCGCCCCGCCCGCGCCGCCGCGCTCGGCACCGACGAACCGGTGGCCATCGTCGGCATGGCCTGCCGCTACCCCGGCGGTGTCGCCTCCCCGGAAGACCTGTGGCGGATCGTCGGCGACGAGATCGACGCCGTCGGCCCGTTCCCCACCGACCGCGGCTGGGACCTCGAAGGCCTCTACGACCCCGACCCGGGCGCGCCCGGCACCTCCTATGCCCGGGAAGGCGGATTCCTCGACACCGCGGCGGAGTTCGACGCCGAGTTCTTCGGCGTGTCACCCCGTGAAGCGCTGGCGATGGACCCCCAGCAGCGGCTGCTGCTGGAAACCGCATGGGAAGCGTTCGAACGCGCCGGGATCGACCCCGGCACCCTGCGCGGCAGTCAGACCGGCGTCTTCGCGGGCGCCATGGCCCAGGACTACGGCGCCCGCCTGCACGAAGCAGGCGAGGCCACCGAGGGGTTCACGCTGACCGGCGGCGCGGCGAGCGTGCTGTCGGGCCGGCTGTCGTACACCTTCGGACTCGAGGGCCCCGCGGTGACCGTGGACACCGCGTGCTCGTCCTCGCTCGTCGCCCTGCACCTGGCCGTGCAGTCGCTCAGGCACGGCGAATGCGACCTCGCACTCGCCGGCGGCGTGACGGTGATGCCGGCGCCCGGCATGTTCGTGGAGTTCAGCCGGCAGCGCGGACTGGCACCGGACGGGCGCTGCAAGGCGTTTGCCGGCTCGGCGGACGGCACCGGATGGTCGGAGGGGGTCGGCCTCCTCCTCGTGGAGCGGTTGTCGGACGCCCGGCGGCGCGGGCACCGCGTGCTGGCCGTCGTGCGGGGCTCCGCGGTCAACCAGGACGGCGCCTCGAACGGCCTGACCGCGCCGAACGGGCCCTCGCAGCAGCGGGTGATCCGGCAGGCCCTGGCCAACGCGGACCTGGAGCCGCGCGATGTCGACGCGGTCGAGGCGCACGGCACCGGGACGAGGCTGGGCGACCCGATCGAGGCCCAGGCGCTGCTGGCGACGTACGGCCAAGGGCGTCCCGAGGACCGGCCGTTGTGGCTCGGGTCCCTGAAGTCGAACATCGGGCACACCCAGGCCGCGGCAGGCGTCGCGGGCGTCATCAAGATGGTCATGGCGATGCGGCAGGGCACACTCCCGCGCACCCTGCACGTGGACGAGCCCACGCCGAACGTCGACTGGTCGGCCGGCCACGTCGCGCTGCTGACCGAGGCCAGGACGTGGGAGCGGACGGACCACCCGCGCCGGGCCGCGGTCTCCTCGTTCGGCGTCTCCGGCACCAACGCCCACGTGATCCTGGAACAGGCACCGCCGAACGATCCCCCGGCCGGCGGACCGTTGCAGGGGGAGTCCCCGTCCGACGAGTCACTGCCTGGCGGGTCTCCGTCGGACGGGTCGCTGGGCGGGTCTCCGTCGGACGGTTCACTGCCGGGCGATCCGCTTCCGGACGAGCATGCGCCGAACGGGTTGTCCGGCTCGCGCGTGATCCCCTGGGTCGTCTCCGCCCGCTGCCCCGAGGCGCTGGCCGCCCAGGCTGGCCGCCTCCCCGCCGCCGCGGCCCAGGCCGTCGACATCGGCGCCGCCCTGGCGACCTCCCGCGCCGCCCTGACGCACCGGGCCGTCGTATGGGGCGCGGACTCCGCCCAACTTGCCGGCGGTATCGCCGCGCTGGCAGCCGGGAACGCCGCCGCCAACCTCGTCGTCGGGACCGCGACCGGCTCCGCGGACGACCGCGGCGGCGTGGTCTTCGTCTTCCCGGGCCAAGGCTCGCAGTGGCTGGGCATGGGACGCGAAATGCGCACGGCCTCCCCCGTGTTCGCCGCCCGCATGGCCGAATGCGAGGCGGCCCTCGCGCCGTTCGTGGACTGGTCGCCGAGCGCGGTGCTCGCCGACGCCGACGACGCGTGGCTGGACCGGGTGGACGTCGTCCAGCCCCTGCTGTGGGCCGTGATGGTGTCGCTGGCCGCGGTGTGGGAGTCGGCGGGCGTGACCCCGTCGGCGGTGCTCGGCCACTCCCAGGGCGAGATCGCCGCCGCCGCGGTGTGCGGCGCGCTGTCGCTCGCGGACGGAGCACGCGTGGTCGCGCTGCGCTCTGCCGCCATCCGCGACGAACTCGCGGGCCGCGGCGGCATGTTGTCGCTGGCCACCCATCCGGACCAGGTACGCGGGTGGGTCGACGCCTGCCACGGCCGGGCGGTCCTCGCGGTGTTCAACGGCCCCGCGGCGACGGTGGTCGCGGGCGCTCCGGAGGCCCTCGACGAGATCGCGGCCCGGGCGGAGGCGGCGGGAGTCCGCACACGACGCGTATCCGTCGACTACGCCTCGCACTCCCCGCATGTCGACGACATCCGGCAGCGCCTGGCCCACGAACTGGGCCCGGTGTCGCCCCGGCCCGGGCGCATACCTCTCGTGTCGACCGTCACCGGCGAGGTGCTGGACACGACGACGATGGACGCCGCGTACTGGTACGCGAACCTGCGCCAACCCGTGCGCTTCACCGACACCGTCGAGACCGCGCTCGACCTCGGCCACACCCACTGGATCGAGGTGAGCGCCCACCCGGTGCTGACCATGGCCGTCCAGGACATCGCCGACGCCGCGAACGCCCCCGCCACCGTGGTCGGCACACTGCGCCGCGACGAACCGGAAGCCGCGCGCTTCGTCGCCAACGCCGCCGAGTTGTGGGTGCGCGGCGTGCCCGTGGCCTGGTCCGCCTGGTTCGCCGGACGACCTGCCGAGCACGTGGACCTGCCCACGTACGCCTTCCAACGCCGACGCTACTGGCTGGACACCACTTCGGGAGCCGCCGCCGACGCCAACGGGATCGGCCTCGGCGACGCCGAACACCCTTTGCTGGGCGCCGCCGTCGCCCTCGCCGCGGGCGACACCACCCTGCTGACCGGACGCTTGTCGCTGCGCACCCACCCCTGGCTGGCCGACCATGCGGTCGGCGGCACCGTACTGTTCCCCGGCACCGGCTTCGTCGAACTCGCGATCCGGGCCGGCGACGAGGCCGGCTGCGCCGGTCTTCGCGAACTCACGCTCCAGGCACCCCTGTTCCTTCCGGACCAGGGCGGCGTGCGCATCCAGGTCCTCGTCGCCGCACCGGACGACGCGCACGGACGCCGCGTCACCGTGCACTCCCGTCCCGAGGGCGCCGCCGACGACATCCCGTGGACCACGCACGCCGCGGGCATCCTCACCCCCGGAGCGCCCACCGCTCCCGGCCCGGACCTCGAAGCGTGGCCCCCACCCGGCGCCGAAGCCGTCGTCACCGGTGACCGTTACGCGCGCCTCCGCGACCACGCGTACGGCTACGGCCCGGCGTTCCAAGGTCTGCGCGCGGTCTGGCGGCGCGGGGGCGACGTCTTCGCGGAAGTCGCCCTGCCCGAAGAGCAGCGCGGCGACGCGGGACGCTTCGGCCTGCACCCGGCGCTGCTGGACGCGGCCCTGCACGCGGTGCTGCCGGTCGACGGCGACGCCGTGCTGCTGCCGTTCGCGTGGTCCGATGTCGCGCTCACCGCCACCGGGGCCGGTGCGCTCCGCGTGCGGCTGTCCGCACTCGGCGGCGACGCGTACCGGCTCACCGCGACGGACGCGGAAGGACGTCCGGTCCTCTCGGTCGACTCCCTGGCCTTCCGGCCCGTGGCACCGGAGAGCCTGGCCACGGCCGATGCGCCGACCGGCCGGGACATGTTGTATCGCGTCGCGTGGACGCCCGCCGCACACCCCGGCGACGGGCTCAGGCCCGGACCCGCCGACTGGGCGATCCTCGGCGAAGACACCCTCGGGTGGGGGCTGCCGGCGTTCCCGTCCCTGCCCGACATCCCCGCGCAGGGCACGCCGTCGACGGTGCTGGCATTCTGCCCGCCCGCACCCGACGACACGCCGCTGCCCGAAGCCGCGCGCGCCGCGCTACGCGGGACGACGGAGCTGATCCGCGACTGGCTGGCCGACGAACGCCTGGCGGATTCGCGGCTCGTCGTGGTGACGCGGAACGCCGTCGCGATCGGCGGCGAGGGTGTCGGGGACCTCGCCGGTGCCGCCGTGTGGGGCCTGGTGCGAAGCGCGGAGGCGGAGCATCCGGGCCGATTCGGCCTGCTCGACGTAGCCGCGGCCGACGCGGGCCCGGGCCCCGGCGCGTTCGTTCCCGCCCTCGCCGTCGCGGGCGAGTGGCAGGGCGCCATGCGCGACGGAGAGCTGTGGACGCCGCGTCTGGTACGCGCCGCGACACCCGGCGCCGGCGGTGTGGTGTGGGATCCGGACGGGACGGTTCTGATCACCGGTGGTATGGGTTTGCTGGGTGGTTTGGTCGCGCGGTGGTTGGTGGGTGAGTGCGGGGTTCGGCGTGTGGTGTTGGTGGGGCGTCGGGGTGTTGAGGCCCAGGGTGTCGCCGACTTGGTGGCGGAGCTGGGTGTTTTGGGTGCCGAGGTCCGGGTGGCGGCGTGTGATGTCGCGGATCGGGATGCCTTGGCGGGGGTGTTGGCGGAGGTTTCCGAGGAGCACCCGCTCTCAGCGGTGGTGCACGCGGCGGGGGTTCTGGACGACGGTGTGGTGACCGGGCTGTCCGCCGAGCAGTTCGATGCCGTACTGCGTCCCAAGGTCGACGCGGCGGTGTACCTGGACGAGTTGACCCGCGACTTGAATCTGTCCCGCTTCATCATGTTCTCCTCGGTGGTCGGCGTTCTGGGAGGCGCGGGCCAGGCGAACTACGCGGCGGCGAATGCGTTTCTGGATGCGCTGGCGTATCGGCGGCGGTCGGCGGGTCTGCCGGCGACGTCGTTGGCGTGGGGGCTGTGGGCGGACGGCAGCGGCATGACCGGCCACATGAGTGCGAGCGACCGTACGCGCGTCGCGCGCCGGTCGGTGGTCCCGCTGACCTCGGCCGAGGGACTGGCGGCGTTCGGCGCCGCCGCCTCGTACGACGAACCGGTGCTGCTTCCGCTGCGCTTCGACTGGGCGGCGCTGCGCACCCGCGCGGCTTCCGGAGACATGCCGCCGGTGTTGCGCGCGCTGGTCCCGAACACCACCCGGCGTTCCGCGTCCGATCCGGCCGTCGCCGACGACGGCACCCCTGCCCGGCGGATCGCGCAACTGCCGGAGCCGGAGCGCCTGCCCGCGCTCATCGGGCTGGTCGGCGCACAGGTCGCCGCGGTCCTTTCCCACCCGGCGGGCCATGCCGTCGACGCCGTCCGCACCTTCAAGGAACTGGGCTTCGACTCCCTGCTCGCCGTGGATCTGCGCAACCGCCTCGCCGCCGTGACCGGACTGCGGCTGCCCGCGACGCTGGTCTTCGACCACCCCACCCCCGAGGCGCTGGCCCGGTTGCTGCTGACCGAGCTCACCGGAGAGCGGACATCCAGGACCGCCGAAGGCACGCGCGCTCCGACGCCTGGAGCCACGGGCGTCGCTGCCGATCCTGTGGTGATTGTGGGGTTGGGGTGTCGGTATCCGGGTGGGGTGGGTTCGGCGGAGGATTTGTGGCGGTTGGTGGCGGGTGCGGGTGATGCGGTGGGTCCGTTCCCGGTGGATCGGGGGTGGGATCTGGAGGGTTTGTTCGCGGCGGGTGCGGGTGGGCGGGGTGGGAGTTTCGCGCGTGCGGGTGGGTTCTTGTACGGGGCTGCGGAGTTCGATGCGGGGTTGTTCGGGATTTCGCCGCGTGAGGCGGTGGCGATGGATCCGCAGCAGCGGGTGTTGTTGGAGGTTGCGTGGGAGGTGTTCGAGCGGGCGGGTATTGCGGTGGACGGGTTGCGGGGTAGTCGTACCGGGGTGTTCGCGGGGGTGATGTACCACGACTACGCGAGCCGCCTCACCCGCATCCCCGAAGACGTCGAGGGATACATCGGCACCGGTACGTCCGGCAGCGTCATATCCGGCCGTTTGGCCTACACGTTCGGTTTCGAGGGTCCTGCGGTGTCCGTCGACACCGCGTGCTCGTCCTCCCTCGTCGCGTTGCACCTCGCGGCGCAGGCGCTGCGGCAGGGTGAGTGCGACCTCGCGTTGGCCGGCGGTGTGACCGTCATGTCGACGCCGGGCACGTTCGTGGAGTTCAGCCGTCAACGGGCGCTGGCCGCGGACGGCCGGTGCAAGCCGTTCGCCGCCGCCGCGGACGGAACGGGCTGGTCCGAAGGGGCCGGTCTGCTGATTCTGGAACGGCTCTCGGACGCACGGCGCCATGGCCACCGGGTGCTTGCCGTGGTCCGGGGCTCCGCGGTCAACCAGGACGGTGCCTCCAACGGCCTGACCGCGCCGAACGGTCCCTCGCAGCAGCGGGTGATCCGCCAGGCCCTGGCCAGCGCGGGCCTGTCCCCGGGTGACGTGGACGCGGTGGAGGCGCACGGCACCGGGACGACACTGGGTGACCCGATCGAGGCGCAGGCGTTGCTGGCGACGTACGGCCAGGGCCGGCCCGAGGACCGGCCGTTGTGGCTGGGCTCGGTCAAGTCGAACCTCGGGCACACGCAGGCAGCCGCCGGTGTCGCGGGTGTCATCAAGATGGTCATGGCGATGCGCGAGGGCGAACTGCCGCGCACCCTCCACGTCGACGAACCCACCCCACACGTCGACTGGACCTCCGGCAACGTCGCCCTCCTCACCGAACCCGTCCCCTGGCACCCCCGAACCAACCAACCCCGACGCGCCGCCGTCTCCGCCTTCGGCGCGAGCGGGACAAATGCTCACGTGATCCTGGAAGAGCCCCCTGCCGCCGAGCCGTTCGGGCCGGCCGCGCCCGAGACGCCTGCGGGCGAAGCGGGCACGGCGTCGGATTCCGCGGTCGTGCCCTGGGTGATCTCGGCACGAGGTACGTCGGCCCTGGCGGCGCAGGCCCGTCGCTTGGCGCGGGAGATCGCGGTCGGCGGGCTGGGCGACGCCGACCCGGCGGATGTGGGCCGGGCGTTGCTGGCTTCGCGTTCGGCGTTGGAACACCGTGCCGTGGTGTGGGGCGCGTCCGCTGCTGAACTGACCGCCGGACTGGACGCGTTGGCCTCGGGTGATCCGGCGCCGCAGGTGGTTTCCGGCGCGGTGGCCGCCGGATCGGTCGCCGGCTCGCCGGGCGGCACGGTCGACGCGGGTGGCCCGGTGTTCGTGTTCCCGGGCCAGGGATCGCAGTGGTTGGGAATGGGCCGCGGCCTGTTGGGCACGTCGCCGGTGTTCGCGGCCCGGATGGCCGAGTGCGAGGCGGCCCTTGGGCCGTTCGTGGACTGGTCGTTGGGTGCGGTGCTGGCCGATGCGGACGATGCGTGGCTGGACCGCGTCGACGTGGTCCAGCCCGCGCTGTGGGCCGTGTTGGTCTCCCTCGCGGCGGTGTGGGAGTCGGTCGGGGTTGCGCCCCGAGCGGTGGTCGGGCATTCCCAGGGTGAGATTGCGGCGGCGGTGGTGGCCGGTGCGTTGTCGCTCGATGACGGTGCGCGTGTGGTGGCGCTCCGCTCGGCGGCGATCCGTGAGGTGTTGACGGGTCGGGGCGGCATGCTTTCGCTGGCGACCGGCCCTGGTCAGGCGGCGGAGTGGGTGGGGGAGTTCGGGGACCGGGTGTCGGTGGCGGTGTTCAACGGTCCGTCCGCGACGGTGGTTGCGGGTGAGCCGGGGGCGCTGGAGGAGATTGCCGCACTGGCCGAGGCGGCCGGGGTGCGGGCGCGGATGGTGCCGGTGGACTACGCCTCGCACACGCCGCACGTCGACGCCCTGCACGAGCGGCTGTTGGCCGAACTGGCCGCCATCGAGCCGCGGCCCTCGCGGGTGCCGCTGGTGTCGACGGTGACCGGTGAAGTCCTGGACACGACCGGCATGGACGCCGGGTACTGGTTCGCGAACCTGCGCAATCCCGTCCGGTTCACGCAGGCGGTCGAGACCGCGCTCGCGTCGGGCCACACCCGGTGGGTCGAGGCCGGTCCGCACCCGGTGCTGACGATGGCGGTCCAGGACGTGGCCGACGCCGCCGAGACCGCGGTCACCGTCGTCGGCACCCTGCGCCGCGACGAGGACGAAGCGTCCCGTCTGATCGCCGCCGCCGCCGAACTGTGGGTGTCCGGCAGCCGGGTGGACTGGTCCGCCTTCCTCGGCGGCGGCAGCTCCGCCCCGGCAGCCCCGGCCGGCCCGGTCGACCTGCCCACGTACGCCTTCCAACACCGGCGCTACTGGCTCGACGAGGACGCGTACGTCGCGGACGTCGCCGGTGCGGGCCTCACCGCGACCGAGCACCCGTTGCTGGCAGCCGCCGTCAGCCTGGCGGCCGACGGTGGTTCCGTGCTCACGGGCCGGCTGTCCCTGGACACCCACCCGTGGCTGGCCGACCACGCGGTGAACGGCACGGTGCTGCTCCCCGGCACCGCGTTCGTCGAGCTGGCGATCCGGGCCGGCGACGAGGCCGGGTGCCCGTTGCTGCGCGAACTCACGCTCCAGGCGCCTCTCGTACTGCCCGTGCAGGGCGCCAGGCAGATCCAGGTCGTCGTGGCACCTCCGGACGACTCCGGGCACTGCTCTGTGGCGATCCACTCGCGACCCGAGGACGCATCCGCCCTCGACGGATCGTGGACGTGCCACGCCGAAGGGCTCCTCACCTCCGGTGATGCCGCCGCCCCCGAGTTCGACGTGTCGGTCTGGCCCCCGCCTGCCGCCGAGCCGGTGGACGTATCCGACTTCTACGCGGACGCAGCGGAATCGGCCTACGGCTACGGGCCGGCGTTCCAAGGCCTCACCGCGGTCTGGCGGCGAGGCGACGAGGTCTTCGCCGAGGTACGGCTCCCGCAGGAGCAGCAGAAGGACGCCCGGCGCTTCGGCATCCACCCCGCGCTGCTCGACGCGGCCCTGCACGCGGCGCTGGCCACCGATGCCGAAGGTGCCGGAGTGCGACTGCCGTTCACCTGGTCGGGCGTGTCCCTGTCCGCGGCGGGAGCCGAGGAGTTGCGGGTACGCCTGGTCCGCTCCGGTGCGGGCGACGCGCTGGCCCTGCACGCGGTGGACGTCACCGGCGCGCCGGTCGCCGCCGTCGAATCGCTTGTGCTGCGTCCGATCACCCCTGAGCAACTCACCGGAGCGGTGGCCGCCACCGCCGGACCCGACGCTCTGTTCCGTCTGGCGTGGACCCCGCTGCCCGCGGCTGCGGCCGGCCCGGCGGTCGAGACTCCGCGGCTCCGCTGCGCGGCCTTGGGGTACGACAGCTTCCGGATCGCGGACGCGATCCACCAGGACCTGGACGCGGTCTTCGCCGCATCGACCGAGGCGGACCCCAACGCCGACCCCAATGCCGACGCCGAACCGACCCACCCCGATCTCGTGCTGCTCTCGGTGCCGTCCAGCCTGCTGAGTGCCCCGGACTCCGCCCCGGCTTCGGCGGTCGAATGCCTGTCCCACGCATCCGAGTGGGTGACCGGGCGGGTGCTGGAACTCGTGCAGCACTGGTTGGCGGCCGATCAACCGGCGGGCGCCCGGCTGGTGGTGATCACTCGCGGCGCCGTGGCGACCGCCGCGGACGAAGACGTGCTGGATCTGGCCGCCGCCGCGGTGTGGGGCCTGGTGCGTACCGCGCAGTCCGAATACCCGGACCGCTTCATGCTGCTGGACGTCGACCCCGACGCGGCGGAGAACGAGGTCGCTGACCTGGTACGCGCCGCCCTCGCCTCGGGTGAACCCCAAGCCGCGGTGCGCGGCGGGGCTCTCCTGGTGCCGCGCCTGGCGCCGGCGGCCTCCGGCGGCGGACTCGTGCCGCCGCGCGACGAGCACGCGTGGCGACTGGACGCCGGCCGGTCCGGGACGCTCGACGGCCTGTCCCTGGTACCCGCCCCCGAGGCCGCCGCGCCGCTCCGCGCGGGCGAGGTGCGCATCGCCGTACGGGCCGCGGGGGTCAACTTCCGCGACGTCCTGATCGGTCTCGGCATGTACCCAGGCGACGCGGTGATCGGCGGTGAAGCCGCCGGTGTGGTGGTGGATGTGGCTGATGACGTGGTGGGTTTTGTGCCGGGTGATCGGGTGTTGGGGTTGGTGTCGCGGGGGTTCGGTCCGTTTGCGGTGGCGGATGCGCGGGTGTTGGCGGGTGTTCCGGAGGGGTGGTCGTTCGAGCAGGCGGCGTCGGTGCCGGTGGTGTTCCTGACGGCGTTTTACGGGTTGGTGGATCTGGCTGGTGTGCGGCGGGGCGAGTCGGTGTTGGTGCATGCGGGTGCCGGTGGTGTGGGGATGGCGGCGGTTCAGCTGGCGCGGCATCTGGGTGCGCGGGTGTTCGCGACCGCGAGCCCCGGCAAGTGGGACGTGCTGCGCGAGTTGGGCGTCCCGCGGGACCGCATCGCCTCCTCACGCGACCTGGCCTTCCGGGACCTGTTCCGGTCCGCGACGGACGGGGCCGGCGTCGACGTGGTGCTCAACTCCCTCGCGGGCGATTTCGTCGATGCCTCGCTCGACCTCCTCTCTCACGGCGGCCGTTTCCTGGAGATGGGCAAGACCGACGTTCGTGACGCGGCTGTGGTTGCGGACGGCCGTTCGGGTGTGTCGTATGCGGCGTTCGACATGCTTGATGCGGGTCCGGTGCGGATCGGGGAGATGCTGCGTGAGCTGATGGGGTTGTTCGGATGCGGTGTGCTGTCGCCGTTGCCGGTGAAGGCGTGGGATGTGCGGCGGGCGCGGGAGGCGTTCCGGTTCGTCAGTCAGGCGCGGCATGTCGGCAAGGTCGTGTTGACGATGCCGCGGGCGCTGGACCCGGACGGCACGGTGCTGGTGACCGGCGGACTGGGCACCCTCGGCGGGCTCCTGGCCCGCCACCTCGTCGAGGAACACGGCGTACGGCGGCTCCTGTTGACCGGACGCCGAGGGCTGGCGACCCCCGGGGCCGCCGAACTGGTGGCGGACCTGGCGCGATCGGGTGCGGAGTCCGTTCGCGCGGTCGCGTGCGACGCGGCGGACCGTGCGCAACTCACGGACCTGCTCGCGAGTATCTCGCCCGCACACCCGCTGACCGGTGTCGTGCACGCGGCCGGCGTGCTGGCCGACAGCGTCATCACCGCCCTCACCCCGGCCCAGCTCGAACACGTCTGGCGGCCCAAGGTGGACGCGGCGGTCAACCTGCACCAGCTGACCGCCGACACGGACCTGGCCATGTTCGTCCTCTACTCCTCCGTCTCCGGGATCCTCGGCGGCCCGGGACAGGCGAACTACGCGGCGGCGAACGCCTTTCTGGACGCCCTGGCGCAACGCCGCCGAGCCGCGGGCCGACCGGCGCTCTCGCTGGCATGGGGCCTGTGGGAGCAGCGCAGCGCGATGACGGGGGAGCTGGACGCGGCAGACGTGCGCCGTTTGCGCCGCCTGGGCCTGGCCCCGCTCACCTCCCGGCATGCCCTGGAACTCCTGGACGCCGCAAGGCGATTGGACGACGCGACACTGGTGCCCGCGCGACTGGACCTGACCGCCCTACGGGACGGCGCGGGCACCCTGCCCGCGGTGCTGCGGGGGCTGGTACGCACGTCCTCGGCGCGCAAGACCGCGCATGCCGCCGCGGGAGCCGACGGCCAAGCCAACGGTCTCGCGGGCCGGTTGGCCGGACTGACCCGCGCCGAGCGGGAGCGGCGCGTCGTCGAGTTGGTCCGCGGACAGGCGGCTGCGGTGTTGGGGCACGCTTCGGAGCGCTCGGTCGACGCCGAACGCTCCTTCAAGGACCAGGGGTTCGACTCCCTCACCGCGGTCGAGCTGCGCAACCGGCTCGGCACGGCCACCGGACTGCGGCTGCCCGCTTCGCTGGTGTTCGACCACCCGACGCCCACCGCCCTCGCGGAACACCTGCTCGCCGAACTGCGGCCGGACGACACGGCTTTGCAGACGAAGCCGACGACGGAGACGAAGGCGCCGGCACCGGCCGGCCGCACGGTCCGGGCCGTCGACGACCCGATTGCGGTCGTCGGCATGGCGTGCCGCTTCCCCGGGGGCGTCCGTTCCCCCGCGGACCTGTGGCGCCTGGTGGCCGACGAGGTGGACGCCATCGGTGCCTTCCCCACCGACCGCGGGTGGGACCTGGACGGGCTCTACGACCCCGACCCGGACCGGCCCGGGACCAGCTACGTGCGGCAGGGCGGATTCCTGTACGACGCGGCGGACTTCGATCCGGAGCTGTTCGGCATCAGCCCGCGCGAGGCGCTGGCCATGGACCCGCAGCAGCGCCTGCTCCTGGAGACGGGGTGGGAGGCCTTCGAGCAGGCGGGCCTCGCCCCGACCGCGTTGCGCGGTTCGCGTACGGGGGTCTTCGCGGGCGTCGTCTCCGCCGACTACGCGGCGCGCCTGGGCGAAGTGCCCGGCGATGTCGAGGGCTACCTCGGCATCGGCAACACGTCGAGCGTGGCGTCCGGACGACTCGCCTACACCTTCGGTCTCGAAGGTCCGGCCGTCACCGTCGACACCGCCTGCTCGTCGGCCCTGGTCGCCCTGCACCTCGCCGCGCAGGCGCTGCGGCACGGGGAATGCGACCTCGCACTCGCCGGCGGCGTCGCGGTGATGTCGTCGCCGTCCATGTTCGTGGAGTTCAGCCGGCAGCGCGGGCTCGCCGCGGACGGCCGGTGCAAGACGTTCTCGGCGGCGGCGGACGGCACCGCGTGGGCCGAAGGTGTCGGCGTGCTCGTGGTGGAACGCCTCTCGGACGCGATCCGCAACGGCCGTCGCATCCTCGCGGTCGTGCGCGGTTCGGCGGTCAACCAGGACGGCGCGTCCAACGGCCTCACCGCGCCCAACGGCCCGTCGCAACAGCGGGTGATCCGCCAGGCCCTGGCCAACGCGGGGCTGGCCCCGGCCGACATCGACGCGATGGAGGCGCACGGCACCGGGACGGTGCTCGGCGACCCGATCGAGGCGCAGGCGCTGCTGGCCACGTACGGCCAGGACCGCCCCGAGGGCCGGCCGCTGTGGACGGGGTCGATCAAGTCCAACATCGGCCACCCGCAGGCAGCCGCCGGGGCCGCGGGTGTCATCAAGATGGTCATGGCGATGCGCGAGGGCGTGCTGCCGCGCACGCTGCACGCGGACGAGCCGACCCCGCACGTGGATTGGGCCTCGGGCGACGTCGAGCTGCTGACGGCGAGCCGTCCGTGGCCCGCGGACGGCCGCCCGCGCCGGGCGGCGGTCTCGTCGTTCGGCATCAGCGGGACGAATGCGCACGTCATTCTGGAGGAGTTCGCGGCGCCCGTCGAGGTGCCGCCGCCCGGGGTCCCCTCCGGGGCAACCGCGCCGCCGTCCGGGACACAGGCCGAAGCACCGGACGCGGCACCGGCTGCGGCACCGGACGTGTCGGCGCTTCCGGCGCCGTGGGTGCTCTCCGCCAAGTCCGAGGGCGCCCTGCGCGCACAGGCCCGGCGCCTCGGCGCCTTCGCGGACGCGCATCCCGACGCCCGCACCTGCGATGTGGCGCTGTCCCTGGCCGCCACGCGTGCCGCTCTGGAGCACCGCGCGGTGCTGGTCGCCGAGGACCGCGCCGGACTGCGCCGCGGGCTCGCCGCGCTCGCGGCGGGCGAGCGTACGCCCGAACTGGTCACCGGGCTCGCCGACTCCGACGGGGCGACGGCCCTCCTCTTCACCGGGCAGGGCAGCCAGCGACTCGGTATGGGCCGCGAACTCCACGCCGCCTACCCGGTGTTCGCCGAGGCCTTCGACGCCGTATGCGAAGCGCTCGACGCACATCTCGAACGTCCGCTGCGCGATGTCGTCTTCGCCGCGGTCGGCAGTGACGAAGCCGACCTGCTGGACCAGACCGCGTATACGCAGGCCGCGCTGTTCGCGACCGAGGTCGCCCTGTATCGCCTGGTGCAACAGTGGGGAGTGCGCGCGGACTTCGTGGTCGGCCACTCGATAGGCGAACTGACCGCCGCGCACATCGCCGGCGTCCTGTCGTTGCCGGACGCCGCGGCGCTGGTGGCCGCGCGCGGGCGGCTGATGCAGGCGCTTCCGCAGGGCGGCGCGATGGTGTCGCTGCAAGCCACCGAGGCCGAGGTGCGCGAGACGCTGCTCGGCCGGGAACACGCCGTCAGCCTGGCCGCGGTCAACGGCCCGACCGCCGTGGTGATCGCCGGAGACCGCGACGTGGTGGAAGAACTCGCCGAGTTGTGGGGCGCACGCGGGCGGAAGACCAGGTTCCTGCGGGTCAGCCATGCGTTCCACTCCCCGCACATGGACGCGATGCTCGCGGAGTTCGCGGAGTTCACCCGCGGCCTCGACTACGCGGAGCCGCGCATCCCCGTCGTGTCGAACGTCACCGGCACGGTGATCACGGCGGACGAACTGTGCTCGCCGGAGTACTGGGTGCGGCACGTACGGCAGCCGGTCCGCTTCTTCGAAGGCATCCGTACCTTGCGTGCGCAGGGTGTCACCAAGTTCCTGGAACTGGGGCCGGACGGTGTGCTCACCGCGATGACGGCGGACTGCCTCGCCGCCGACCCGGACCCCGACCCCGACCCCGGCCCCGGTCACGACCCTGCCTCGGACTCGGACTCGGACTCGGACTCGGACGCGGACGCGGGCGCGGGCGCCGGCTCCGACGCCGGAGCGGGCACACCCGGCACCGGTGTCGTGGTCACCGCGGCGCTGCGCCGCGGCCGATCCGAGGTCGCGGCCCTGCACCGGGCACTGGCCGCACTCCACGTCCGAGGGTCGGCGGTGGACTGGGCCGAGCCGCACCGGGGGACCGACGCCGCCTGGATTCCGCTGCCCACCTATCCGTTCCAGCGCGAGCGATTCTGGCTGGCCCCGCGGACGCCGGCCGGCCGCGGCGCGGCCACCGCGCCCGACGCGACCGAGACGCGCTTCTGGGACGTGGTGGAGCGCGGGGACACGGCAGCCCTGGCGGACACCCTCGAACTCCCCGTGGAGGACGGCGGGTCGGGGCTCGCCGCGCTGCTGCCCGCGCTGGCGTCCTGGCGCCGCCGGGAACGCGATCGTTCGACCGTCGACCGATGGCGGTACCGCACCACCTGGAAGCCGGTCGCCGACCTCGCGGCCGGGCCCCTCGGCGGTACCTGGCTCGCCGTCCTCCCTGACCCCCCGGCCTCGTCGAACGGTCGGGGGGCGGCTCGGGCCGCCGCCCTGCTCGGCGCGCTGCGCGACCGCGGCGCGCACATCGTCGAAGTCGTGATCGGCGCCCACGACATCGGGGCCGGGCCCGAGCACGTCGCGGCCAGGCTCCGCGCCGCGACCGCGTACCGGTCGGACCCGGCATCCGCCCACGACACCGACACCGACACCAACACCGACATCGACACTGCCCACGGCATCGACGGCGACGAAGCCTCCGTGCAGGACTCCGACGCGACCACCCGCGTCAGCCCCGCTGGCGTCCTGTCCCTCCTCGCGCTGCACGACGAACAGCCGTCCTCGTTCGCGGCGACGTCGGCGACGCTGACGCTGATGCGTGCCCTCCTGGGAGCCGACATCGCAGCGCCGCTGTGGTGCGTGACCCGCGGCGCCGTCGCGGTCGCCGCCGAAGAGGCGACCATCGGCCCCGACCCGGCCCAAATCTGGGGTCTGGGAAGGGTTTTCGGCCTGGAGCACCCCCATCTCTGGGGTGGCCTGGTCGACCTGCCGTACGGCGGCGAAGGCGCCGCGGACCTCGACGGACGCACCGCCGACCGGCTCGCCGAAGTGCTCGCCAACCGCGACCGGGAGAACGAGTGCGCGGTACGTTCCGCGGGCACCTTCCTGCGCCGCCTGACCCGTGCATCGGTGCCGGACCCGGCGACCGCCCCCGACCTCGCCGTCCGGAACGCCGGTGACGACGGCGACGCCGACACCCGGGCACCCGATGCGGCACCGCGCGCCCGCCGTGCGTGGCGGCCCACCGGATCCGTCCTGATCACCGGGGGTACCGGGGGAGTGGGCGCGCACGTCGCCCGGTGGCTCGTCAACAACGGCGCCGAGGAACTGGTGCTCGCCGGCCGCCGCGGACCCGACGCGCCGGGTGCCGCCGAACTCGCCGTCGAGCTCCGCATGCTCGGGGCCACCCGGGTCGAGGTCGTCGCATGCGACGTAGCCGATCGCGGGGCCGTCGCCCGACTGCTGGCCGACTGGCCCGCCCGGCTGCCGCTGCGCACCGTCATGCACACCGCGGGGGCCGGGCACTTCACCGCGCTCGCGGACCTCACCGCCGGCGAACTCGACGGCGTCCTCGCCGCGAAGGTGAACGGCGCCGCAATCCTCGACGAACTGCTCGGCGACCAGCCCCTGGACGCGTTCGTCCTCTTCTCCTCCATCGCGGGCGTGTGGGGGAGCGGTCGGCAAGGCGGGTACGCCGCGGCGAACGCCCACCTCGACGCGCTCGCCCACCATCGGCGCCACCGCGGTCGTACCGCCACCGCGGTGGCCTGGGGGATCTGGGCCGACGGCGGCATGGTCGACGGATCCATGGCCGAGCACTTCCAACGGCGTGGAGTCCGGGCGCTGCCGCCCGCACTCGCCGTCGAGGCGCTGCAACACGCCCTCGACCACGACGAGACCGCCGTCACGGTCGCCGACATCGACTGGGCGCGCTTCACACCCGCCTTCACCGTCGCCGGACCGAGTCCGCTGATCAGTGAACTTCCGGATGCGGCGGAACATTCGGCGGGACCGGAAGACACCGTGGCAGCGGCCGTGCCCGACACCGAACTGGCGCGGCGGCTGGTCGCGATGGCACCACGGGAGCGCGACCAGCACCTCACCGACCTCGTCCGCACCGAGGTCGCCGCGGTCCTGGGCCACCCGAACACCGACCGGCTGCCGGCCCACCGGCCGTTCACCGACCTGGGGATCGACTCCCTCACCGCCGTCGAACTGCGCGGCCGCCTCACCGCGGCGACCGGTCTGCGCCTGCCCGCCACGCTCGTCTTCGACCACCCCAAACCCAGTGCCCTGGCCGCCTTCCTGCGCGACGAACTCCTCGGTGCGCAGGGTACGTTCGCCGAGGGGCAACCCGCCGCGACCGCGACAGCGACCGACGAGCCGATCGCCATCGTCGGCATGGCGTGCCGCTACCCGGGAGGCGTCGAATCCCCCGAGGACCTGTGGCGACTCGTCAGCGAGGACGGCGACGCCCTCTCCGCGTTCCCCGCCGACCGCGGGTGGGACCTCGACACGCTCTACGACCTCGACGCCGCACGCCCCGGCACGTCGTACGCCCGCGAAGGCGGATTCCTCTACGACGCACCGGACTTCGACGCCGACTTCTTCGGCATCTCACCGCGCGAGGCAGTCGCGATGGACCCCCAGCAGCGCCTGCTGTTGGAGACCTCGTGGCATGCGCTCGAACGAGCCGGACTCGCCCCGACGACCCTGGCCGGCACCCCCACCGGCATGTTCGTCGGATCGAACGTCCAGGACTACGGAACACTCCTGCGCCAGGCCCCCGACCAGGTGGAGGGCTACCAGGCCACCGGAAGCGCGGCCGCCGTGGTCTCGGGCCGAGTCGCGTACGCCCTGGGCCTCGAAGGTCCGGCGGTCACCGTGGACACCGCCTGCTCGTCGTCGCTGGTCGCGCTCCACCTGGCGACACAGTCCCTGCGGCAGGGCGAATGCGATCTGGCGCTGGCCGCCGGGGTGACGATCATGGCCACCCCGGGTGCCTTCGTCGAGTTCAGCCGCCAGCGCGGCCTGGCCGCCGACGGCCGCTGCAAGGCCTTCGCCGATGCGGCGGACGGCACCGGCTGGTCCGAAGGCGTGGGCGTGCTGGTGATCGAGCGGCTGTCGGACGCGCGCCGCAAGGGCCACCGGGTCCTTGCCGTGGTCCGCGGATCGGCGGTCAACCAGGACGGCGCCTCGAACGGGCTCACCGCGCCGAACGGCCCGGCGCAGCAGCGGGTGATCCGCCAGGCGCTGGCCAGCGCGGGCCTGTCCCCGGGTGACGTGGACGCGGTGGAGGCGCACGGGACCGGGACGACACTGGGCGACCCGATCGAGGCGCAGGCGTTGCTGGCCACGTACGGCAGGGAGCGTCCGGCGGACCGGCCGTTGTGGCTGGGCTCGGTCAAGTCGAACCTCGGGCACACGCAGGCAGCGGCCGGTGTCGCGGGTGTCATCAAGATGGTCATGGCGATGCGCGAGGGCGTCCTGCCGCGCACCCTGCACGTCGACCGGCCCACGACCCACGTCGACTGGGCGGAGGGTGCCGTCGAGGTCCTGACCCGGTCCGTCCCTTGGGACAACCGCGCCGACGCACCCCGCCGCGCGGGTGTCTCGTCGTTCGGGATGTCCGGCACGAACGCGCACGTGATCCTGGAGCAGGCACCCGCGGCGCCCGAATCGGCGGCGCCCGACCCGGTGGTGTCCGAGCCCGAGGCGGTCGCCGAGAGTGCGGGCCGGGTGTCCGGTACGGCGCCCGTCCCATGGCTGGTGTCCGCACGCAGCGCACCGGGGCTGGCCGCCCAGGCGGGGCAACTGGCTCACGCGGTCGCGGCCGGTGAGCTGGCCGACGCCGATCCGGTGCAGGTGGGCTGGGCGTTGCTGGCGTCGCGTTCGGCGTTGGAACACCGCGCGGTGGTCTGGGGTACGTCCGCCGCCGAGCTGACGGACGGCCTGGGCGCGCTGGCGTCCGGCGGCCCGGCACCGCGCATGCTCTCGGGTGCGGCGACTCCCGATTCCGGGTCCGGTGTGGTGTTCGTCTTCCCGGGCCAGGGCGCGCAATGGCTCGGCATGGGTCGAGAACTCCTCGGCGCTTCGTCGGTGTTCGCGGCCCGGATGGCCGAGTGCGAGGCGGCCCTTGGGCCGTTCGTGGACTGGTCGTTGGGCGCGGTGCTGGCTGATGCGGACGATGCGTGGCTGGAGCGCGTCGACGTGGTCCAGCCCGTGTTGTGGGCGGTGATGGTGTCGCTGGCGGCGGTGTGGGAGTCGTTGGGCGTCGCGCCCGCGGCCGTCGTGGGCCACTCGCAGGGTGAGATTGCGGCGGCGGTGGTGGCCGGGGTGTTGTCGCTCGATGACGGTGCGCGTGTGGTGGCGCTGCGGTCTCGTGCGATCCGTGAGGTTTTGGCGGGTCGGGGCGGCATGCTTTCGCTGGCGACCGGTCCCGGTCAGGCGGCTGCGTGGGTGGGGGAGTTCGCGGGGCGTGTGTCGGTGGCGGTGTTCAACGGTCCGTCAGCGACGGTGGTTGCGGGTGAGCCCGGGCCGCTGGAGGAGATTGCGGGACTGGCGGAGGCGGCCGGGGTGCGGGCTCGGATGGTGCCGGTGGACTACGCGTCCCACACGCCGCAGGTGGATGCGCTGCGCGAGAGGCTGTTGACCGAGCTGGCCGTCATCGAGCCGCGGCCTTCCCGGGTGCCGCTGGTGTCGACGGTGACCGGCAGCGTCCTGGACACGATCGGCATGGACGCCGGGTACTGGTTCGCGAACCTGCGCCGTCCGGTGCGGTTCACCGAGGCCGTCGAAGCCGCGCTGGGGATGGGTCTGTCGCGGGTGGTGGAGGTCAGTCCGCATCCGGTGCTGTCGATGGCGGTTCAGGAGGTCGCGGACGCGGCGCAGGTTTCCGTGGTCGCGGTGGGCACGCTGCGCCGTGACGAGGACGAGGTGTCCCGGCTCATCGCGGGCGCCGCAGAACTGTGGGTCTCCGGCACCCCGGTGGACTGGAAGGCGTTCTGGGGCGCCGGCCGCAGCCCCGCACCGGTTGCGCTGGTCGATCTGCCGACGTACGCCTTCCAACGCCGGCGCTACTGGCTGGAGCCGACCGCGCCGCGGTCCACCGCGGGCACGGCGGAGGCCGTCGACGGGGAATCCGACGGTGACTTCTGGGACGCAGTCGAGCGCCAGGACGTCGACACACTGGCCGGGACGCTGGCCTTCAACGGGGAACGCGAATCCCTGCGTACCGTCCTGCCCGGGCTGGCGTCCTGGCGGCGGCGCCGGCGGGTGACGTCCACCGTCGAGTCCTGGCGCTACCGGATCATGTGGAAGCCGCTGGTGGGCCAGGCGGCGGCCGTACCGTCCGGGCGCTGGCTGCATGTGGTGCCCCAGGGCCGGTCCGACGGCTGGGTCGGCGCCGTACGCGCTGCGCTGACCGAACGCGGCGTGGACGTGGTCGAGTTCGAGGTGGCCGCCGACACGGCGGACCGCGCGGCGCTGGCGGCGCGGTTGCGCGACGTCGCCGAAGCGGGGCCGCTGAACGGGATCGTGTCCATGCTGGCCTTCGAAGACGAGGTTCCGGTACCGGACTTCCCCGTCGTCACCGCCGGGGCCGCGGCCACGCTGGCGCTGATCCAGGCGCTCGCGGACGTCGGGCTGCCGACGCGCTTGTGGTGTGTGACCCGCGGCGCGGTCGACACGGCGGGCGACGATCCGATCGGCAGCCCGGCGCAGGCCGAAGTGTGGGGCCTGGGCCGGGTCGCGGCGCTGGAACACCCGCGGCAATGGGGCGGGATGGTGGACGTGCCGCCCGAGGTGGACGAACGGGCGGCGCGGCGGATCGCCGGTGTGCTCGCCCAGGCGGACGAGGACCAACTGGCGCTGCGCACCCACGGTGTCTTCGTCCGCCGGATGGTTCCGGCACCGCTCCCGGCCGGCGACGCGCCGCGCTCCTGGCGGCCGCGCGGAACGGTGCTGGTCACCGGGGGGACCGGGCTGCTGGGCTCGATCCTGGCGCGCTGGCTGGCCCGGAACGGCGCCGAGCACCTGGTGCTGACCAGCAGGCGCGGCCCCGCGGCACCCGGGGCCGAGGAATTGCGCGCGGAGCTGCTGGAGTTGGGGGCCCGCGTGACGGTGTCCGCGTGCGACGTCCGCAACCGCGCCGAAGTTGCCTCCCTCATAGCGGAGTTGGACGCGCAGGGTGAGGACATCCGCGCAGTCGTGCATACGGCCGTCCGGTACGAGCTGGGCCCGTTGACGGGGACCGGAGTGCCCGAGTACGCCGAGGTGCTGGACGCCAAGGTCACCGGCGCCCGGATGCTGGCCGACCTCCTCGGGGACCGCGAGCTGGACGCATTCGTCGTCTACTCCTCGATCGCCGCCCTGTGGGGCAGCGGCGACCACGGCGCGTACGCCGCCGCCAACGCGCACCTGGACGCCTGGGCCGTCCAGCGCCGCCAGGCGGGCCTCCCGGTGACCGCGGTCGCGTGGGGCATCTGGGACGCGGTCAACGAGTGGGACGAGCGGGACGTCGCCGAACGCACCGTGCTCAACCGGCGCGCGCAACGCCAGGGCCTGCCGCTCATCGACCCGGAACTCGCCCTGGCCGGGCTGCAGCAGGTGCTCGACCACGACGAAACCGGCGTCGCGGTGGCGGACATCGCCTGGGAGCGCTTTGTCGAGCTGTTCACCTCCGCGCGCCCGACGCACCTCCTCGACGACATCCCGCAGGCGCGCCGCCACCTCCACGGGGCCGAGCGGGACGTCGCCGCGGCCGCCGTCACCGAGTCGGACCTGCGGCGGCGCCTGGAGGGGATGTCCGCGCAGGAGCGGGACCACGAACTGCTGGAACTGGTTCGCACCCAGGCCGCCGCGGTGCTCGGCCACGGCCGCCCGGAAGTCCTGGACCCCACAAGGGCGTTCCGCGACGTCGGCGTCGACTCCCTGACCGCCGTGGAGCTGCGCGACCGGCTGGGCGGCGCGACCGGCCTGCGGCTGCCCGCGACGCTCGTGTTCGACCACCCGAGCGCCGTCGACCTCGTCGCGTACCTGCGCGCCGAGATGGACCTCGGCGACGCGGTGACCGTCGGCACGATCCACGCGCAACTCGACGGACTGAAAAGCGCGTTCACGTCGGTCACCGCCAATCCGAGCGAGCGGGCCGCGCTCGCCGCGCACCTCCAGGCGCTGCTGGGCACCTGGAGCGAGAACGCGGCGGCGCCCGCGCCCGAGGAACGCTCGGTCGCGGACCGCCTCCAGACGGCCGACGACGACGAAATCCTCGCCTTCATCGACCGGGACCTCGGGAGGTCGCAGTCATGACGCCGACGCCCTGGCCGGACCCGCTCCGCAACGACGAGGGAGCCTCCCGTGGCTGACGAACAGACGCTCCGCGACTACCTCAAGTGGGTCGCCGCCGACCTGCACGACACGCGGCAGCGCCTGCGCGCCGTCGAGGAGAAGCACCGCGAGCCGATCGCGGTGGTGGGCATGTCGTGCCGCTACCCGGGCGGGGTGCGGTCGCCGGAGGACCTGTGGCAGTTGGTGGCCGAGGGCGGGGACGCGGTGTCCGCGCTGCCCGCGGACCGGGGCTGGGACGTGGCGGCGCTGTACGACGCCGACCCGGACGCGTACGGCAAGACGTACGTCCGCGAGGGCGGCTTCCTGCACGAGGCCGCCGAGTTCGACGCCGAACTCTTCGGCCTGTCGCCGCGCGAGGCGTCCGCCATGGACCCGCAGCAGCGCCTGCTCCTGGAAACGACCTGGGAGGTCTTCGAACGCGCAGGAGTGGCACCGACGTCGCTGAAGGGCACGCCGACCGGCGCCTTCGTCGGGTGCAACCCGCTCGACTACCGCAACGGCCTGCAGCCGATCCCCCGCGGCTTCGAGGGCCATCTGCTCACCGGCACGGCCACCAGCGTCATTTCCGGTCGCCTCGCCTACGCCTTCGGGCTGGAAGGACCCGCGGTCACCGTCGACACCGCGTGCTCCTCCTCGCTGACCGCGCTGCACCTCGCCGTCCAGTCGCTGCGCCGTGCGGAGTGCGGGCTCGCGGTGGCCGCCGGGGTCGCGGTGATGTCCACCCCCGACGGGCTCGTCGGCTGGAGCCGCCAGCGCGGCCTGGCGGCGGACGGGCGCTGCAAGGCGTTCTCGGCCGCAGCCGACGGCATGGGGATGGCCGAGGGTGTCGGCGTGCTGCTGCTGGAGCGGCTGTCCGACGCACGCCGCAACGGGCGGCGCGTGCTGGCGGTGGTCCGCGGCTCCGCGCTCAACCAGGACGGTGCCTCGAACGGCCTCACCGCGCCCAGCGGTCCCGCCCAGCAGCGGGTGATCCGGCAGGCGCTCGCCGACTGCCTGCTGTCCGCGTCGGACATCGACGCGGTCGAGGCGCACGGTACCGGTACGTCGTTGGGCGATCCGATCGAGGCGCAGGCGCTGCTGGCGACGTACGGGCAGGACCGCGCCGCGGGCGGACCGCTGCTGCTGGGTTCGGTCAAGTCGAACATCGGGCACGCCCAGGCGGCGGCAGGCATGGCCGGGGTGATCAAGATGGCCATGGCGCTGCGGCACGGAGTGCTGCCGCGCACCCTGCACGCGGACGAGCCGTCGCCGCATGTGGACTGGTCGTCCGGGAGCGTGGCGCTGCTGACCGAGGCGATGCCGTGGCCGGCGCGCGAGGACCGCCCGCGCCGGGCCGGCGTGTCGTCCTTCGGGATGAGCGGGACCAACGCACACGTGATCCTCGAGGAAGCGCCGGCGGACAACGGAAGCGCCGCCGACGTCACGGACGCCGCCGGCGACGTGCGTTCTGCCGACACACCATGTGCCGACACACCATGTGCCGACACGGCATCTGCCGCACCGGTCGGACGGCCCCGTGACTGCGCGGCCGCGGCCCCCCACGCCCTGCCGCGCACCCCGTGGCCGGTCTCGGCGCGCGGACGCGCGGCGCTGACCGCGCAGGCCGACCGCCTGGCACGCGCACTGGCGCACCCCGCCGCGGCCGACGCCGGAGCCGAAGGCGGGGGACCGGCCGACCACGTGGACATCGCCTGGTCCTTGGCCACCACACGGGCCGCACTCGATCACCGTGCCGTCGTGTGGGGTACCGACCACGCCGAACTGACGGCAGGACTGCGGAAGCTCGCGGCGGGCGGCGAGGCCCCGGCGGGGACCGGCGTCGTGGCCGGAGCCGTCCGTGAGGGCCGGGCGGCCGTCCTTTTCACCGGCCAGGGTGCGCAGCGCGCCCGCATGGGCGCGGAACTGGCCGCCGCCTTCCCAGCGTTCGCCGCAGACCTCGACGAAGTCTGCGCCGGGTTCGACGGTTTGCTGCCGCGACCCCTGGCCGAGGTGCTCGCCGCCACTCCCGGCGGCGAGACCGCGGCCCTGCTGGACCGGACCGTGTTCACCCAGGCGGGACTGTTCGCCGTCGAGGTGGCGCTGTGGCGGCTGGTCCGATCCTGGGGAGTGCGGCCCGACTTCGTGATGGGCCACTCGATCGGCGAGTTGACCGCCGCCCACGTGGCGGGGGTGTTCGGTCTCGCGGACGCCTGCCGCCTGGTGGCCGCGCGCGGCTCCCTGATGCAGGCCCTGCCCGACGGCGGGGCGATGCTCGCGGTGCGGGCGAGCGCCGAGGAGGTCGAACCCGCACTGGCCACGGTCGACGCGGTCGATCTCGCCGCCGTCAACGGCCCGGCGGCAACGGTGGTTTCCGGTGCGGAGGCAGGGGCCGCGCGGATCGCGGAGCATTTCGCCGCTCTGGGTGTGAAGACCCGCCGGCTCGCGGTGTCGCACGCGTTCCACTCGTCGCTGATGGCGCCGATGCTTGCGGACTTCGCCGCCGTCGCGCACCAAGTCTCGTACGCCGCACCGCAGATACCCGTCGTCGCCAACCGCACCGGACGACCCGCGGGCGACGAGATCCGCACCGCCGAACACTGGGTGCGGCATGTCCGCGAAGCCGTCCGCTTCGCCGACGGGGTGCGGTGGCTGGCCTCGGCCGGCGTGACGAAGTTCCTCGAACTCGGCCCCGACGCCACGCTGACCGCGATGGCCGCCGAGTGCGTCGTCCCCGAAATCCCCGCGGTGTTCACCGCCGCGACCCGCAAGGGCCACAGCGAGGTGGACACCTGCACCGAGGCCGTCGCCCGGCTGTGGACGGCGGGCGTGGACGTGCGCTGGACGGCGCTGCTCGCCGGTGCCCGCCGCCGCGTGGACCTGCCAACGTACGCCTTCCAACGCCGCCGCTACTGGCTGGATCCGGAGCCGCATGCCACGGACGTCGGGGGAGCCGGACTCACCGCGGCCGACCACCCGTTGCTGGGCGCGGTCACCGGTCTCGCCCAGGACGGCTCGCTGCTGCTCACCGGCCGCCTCGCCCTGGCGACGCACCCGTGGGTGGCCGACCACGCGGTGGGCGGCGCCGTGCTGTTCCCCGGGACGGGGTTCGTGGAACTCGCCGTACGCGCCGGGGACGAGGCCGGATGCGACCACGTCCTGGAGCTGACCCTCCAAGAGCCGCTGATCCTGACCGCCGACGACGCGGCCCGGATCCAGGTCGCGGTCGGCCCGGCCGACGCTCGGGGGCAGCGGACCCTCGCCGTGTACTCGCGTCCGGAGGATGCCGCCGACGCGGCGTGGACATGCCATGCCCAAGGCGTGCTGAGCGCCGAGAAGCACGCCGGGCACGAGTCCGCACCGGACTTCGCCGACTGGCCGCCGCCCGGCGCCGAGGCCCTGGACGTCTCCGGGTTCTACCCCGCCATCGCGCACGCCGGGTACGACTACGGCCCCGCGTTCCAAGGCGTGACCGCCGCATGGCGGCGCGGCGGCGACGTGTTCGCCGAGATCGCACTTCCGGAGGGCCACCGCGCCGAGGCCGCCGGATACGGCATCCACCCGGCACTGCTCGACGCGGCCCTGCATCCCTTCGGGCTGCTCAGGTCCGACGAAGCCGACGGCGTACGGCTGCCGTTCGCCTGGCGCGGCGTCACCCTGCACACCTCAGGAGCCACCCGGCTCCGGGTCGCCATGACCGCCACCGGCGACGACACCATGGCGGTGGACGCCACCGACGCCGCCACCGGGCGACCGGTGTTCTCCGCGGACGGCCTGACCTTGCGGGCCGTCTCCGCGGAACGCCTCGCGTCCGGCACCGGACCCGGCAGCCACCTGTTCCGCCTCGCCTGGCTGCCGGTGGCACCCCGGCACGACACGCCGCCGACCGACGGCTGGGCCACGGTCGGACCCGACCCGCTCGGCATCGCCGCGGACCTCCAGTACGCCGAAGTCGCGGTGGCGGAGTACCCGGACGTCGTCGCGCTGGCCGAGGCACTGGACGCCGGCCTGCCGGCGCCCCGGGTCGTGTTCCTCACCTGCGCGGCCACCGGCCCTCTCGTGGACGCCGCGGCGGCGCACGACGCCGCACAGGCCGCGCTCTCCGCGGCCCGCGCGTGGCTCGCCGACCCGCGGCTCGCCGACGCCCGGCTGGCCGTGGTCACCCGCGGCGCGGTCGCGACCGCCCCCGACGAGGACGTCACCGACCTCGCCAACGCGCCGGTGTGGGGGCTGATCCGCAGTGCGCAGACGGAGAACCCCGGCCGGTTCCTCCTCGTCGACCTCGACCCCGGTGAACCCGGCGACCCCGAAGCACTCCTCCGCGCCGTGGCGGCGGCCCTGGCGGACGGAGAGTTCCAGGTCGCGGTACGCCACGACGAACTGCTGACCGCCCGCATCACCCCGTTCGGCACCGCGGGCGCTCCTGTGGGCGGCACGGCGGTCGGCCCTGTCGGCGGCACCGCCCATGCGCCGGAGAGCGCCGCGACGGAAGCGGACCACAGCTCGGCCGCCCGCGCGGCCGAACCCCTGTGGCGGTCCGACGGAACCGTCCTGGTGACGGGCGGCACCGGAACCCTGGGAGCTCTCGTCGCCCGCCACCTCGCCGACGCCCACGGCGTCCGCAGGCTCCTCCTCACCGGCCGGAGCGGGCCCGACGCACCCGGGGCGGCGGCCGTCGTCGCCGACCTGGCCGCGCTCGGCGCCGACGCCGAGGTGGTGGCCTGCGACGTCGCCGACCGGACGGCGCTCGCCGAACTCCTCGGCGGCATCCGGCCCGAACACCCCCTCACCGCAGTCGTGCACGCCGCAGGAGTCGTCGCGGACTCCGTCGTGTCCGCACTCGCCCCCGACCAACTGACCGCCGCGCTGCGGCCCAAACTGGACGGCGCGCTGCACCTCCACGAACTCACCGCCGACACCGACCTCTCCGCGTTCGTCCTGTTCTCCTCGACCGCCGGTGTCGTGGGAAGTCCGGGGCAGGGCAACTACGCGGCCGGCAACGCCTTCCTCGACGCCCTCGCCCACCACCGCCGCGCGCACGGCCTCGCCGCCACCTCGATCGCGTGGGGCCTGTGGGCCGAAGCCAGCGGCATGACCGGCCGCCTCGACCGCGCCGACCTGGACCGGATCGCCCGGTCCGGCATCACCCCGATGCCGTCCCCGGTCGCGCTCGCCGCGTTCGACGCCGCGACCGCCGACCCCGAGGCCGCCCACGTGGTCGCGGCCCAGATCAGCACGTCCACCCTGCGCCGCAACGCCCGGTCAGGCATCCTGCCCGCGCTGCTGCGCGGCATCGTGCCGGCCGCCCCGCGCGCGTCGGCCGCCGCGGCACAGGGCGACCACGGCGCCGCCCTGCTCCGCGACCTCGCCCCGCTGGCCGGCGCGGAGCGGTCCGCGTACCTCCAGCGCCTGGTACGCGGCCACGTGGCGGACGTACTCGGACTGCCGGGCCCGGGCGCCGTCGAGGCCGAACGCGAGTTCGCCGACGCCGGCTTCGACTCCCTGACCGCCGTCGAACTGCGCAACCGGCTCGACGCGGCCACCGGCCTGCGCCTGCCGCCAACGCTGGTCTTCGACTACCCCAACCCAGGCGCCCTCGCCGCCCACCTCGACGAGCGGCTTCGCCCCGACACCCCCGAAGACTCCTCGGTCTTCCGCGAACTCGAACGCCTGGAGGCGGCCCTCACCGACGGCCCCGTCGCCGAGGAACGCCGCGGCGGGCTCGTCCGCAGGCTGCAATCCCTCGCCTGGCGGCTCGAGAACGGCACCGGGACACGGCCCGGCGCCCCGGCGCCCGGCACGGCCGCCGAGCGAGCCGACCGCCCGGACGGACGGCAGCCCGCCGCCCTGGACGCCGCGACCGACGACGAGATGTTCGCCCTGATCGACAAGGAACTCGGCATCGGCTGAGCAGACTCCGCCCGTCCGCCCCCGTCACGCCTGGAGACGAAGCCAGATGTCCGGCAACGAAGCGAAGCTCCGCGAGTACCTCAAGCTGGTCACCGCAGACTTGCGGGAAACCCGGCAGCGCCTGGAGAGCACAGAGGCGAAGAACCGGGAGCCGATCGCGATCGTCGGCATGTCCTGCCGCTTCCCGGGCGGTGTCGCGTCCCCGGCGGACCTGTGGCACCTGGTCGTGGAGGGCCGCGACGGCATCTCCGCGTTCCCCGACGACCGGGGCTGGGCCGAGGACCTGTACGACCCCGACCCGGACCGGCACGGCAAGAGCTATGTCGTCGAAGGCGGCTTCGTGTACGGCGCCGCCGGGTTCGACGCCGGATTCTTCGGCATCTCCCCGCGCGAAGCACTCGCGATGGACCCGCAGCAGCGCATCCTGCTGGAGACCTCGTGGGAGGCGTTCGAGCACGCCGGGATCCCGCCGGTCGGCCTGAAGGGGCACAACACCGGAGTGTTCATGGGCGCGGCCTCGTTCGGCTACGTCACGGACATGCTGCGCGTGCCCGAAAGCCTCAGCGGGTTCTCGCTGACCGGCAACGCCACCAGCGTGGTGACCGGCCGCGTCGCGTACACCTTCGGCCTTGAGGGTCCCGCGGTCACGGTGGACACGGCGTGTTCGTCCTCGCTTGTCGCGTTGCACCTGGCCGTGCAGTCGCTGCGGCAGGGCGAATGCGATCTGGCGCTGGCCGGCGGAGTGACCGTCCTGCCGAGCCCGGGGGTGTTCGTCGAGTTCAGCCGTCAGCGCGGACTCGCTCCGGACGGCCGGTGCAAGCCGTTCGCCGCGGCGGCCGACGGCACGAGCTGGTCCGAAGGCGTGGGCGTGCTGGTGGTGGAACGCCTGTCGGACGCGCTGCGCATCGGCCACCGCGTACTGGCCGTGGTTCGCGGTTCCGCCGTCAACCAGGACGGTGCCTCCAACGGCCTCACCGCCCCGAACGGGCCCTCCCAGCAGCGCGTCATCCGCGACGCCCTGCGCAACGCGCGGCTGTCGCCCGGAGAAGTCGACGCCGTGGAAGCGCACGGCACGGGGACGACCCTCGGTGACCCGATCGAGGCGCAGGCGCTCACCGCGGTCTACGGCCGGGAGCGGTCACCGGAGAACCCGCTGTGGCTCGGGTCGGTCAAGTCGAACCTCGGGCACACGCAGGCCGCCGCGGGCGTGGCCGGGGTCATGAAGATGGTGATGGCGCTGCGGGAGGGCGTACTCCCACCGACGCTGCACGTCGACGCGCCGACCCACCACGTCGATTGGTCGTCCGGCACGTTGGCGCTGGTCACCGAGCCGCGACCGTGGGAATCCGACGGCCGGCCGCGCCGCGTCGGGGTGTCGTCCTTCGGGATCAGCGGGACGAACGCGCATGTGATCTTGGAACAGGCTCCGGCGGCCGCAGTTGCGGCTGCGGCTGAAGCCGCGATTGAGCCCGGGCCTGCCGCCGAGGCAGTGCCGGGCGCGGGCCTGCCGGACGGCGACGCGGAAGGTGGCCTGTCGGGTTCGGCGGTGCTGCCGTGGGTGCTGTCCGCCCGGGCGCCCGAGGCGTTGGCCGAAATAGCCGGTCGCCTCCCGAAGGCCGCGGGCACGGCCGATCCGGTCGATGTGGGTTGGTCGTTGGTGGCGTCGCGGTCGGTGCTGGAGCACCGGGCGGTGGTGTGGGGCACGTCCGCGGCGGAGCTGACCGCCGCGCTGGACGCGCTCGCGGCGGGTGGTGTCGCCGGAAACCTGGTGTCGGGGGTTGCGGCGGCGGCCACGGGCGAGGGTGTGGTCTTTGTCTTTCCCGGTCAGGGTTCGCAGTGGTTGGGGATGGGTCGTCAGCTGCTTGTTGCTTCGCCGGTGTTTGCTGCGCGGTTGGTGGAGTGTGAGGCGGCGCTTGGGCCGTTTGTGGAGTGGTCGTTGGGTGCGGTGTTGGCCGGGGACGACGATGCGTGGTTGGGCCGGGTGGATGTGGTTCAGCCGGTGTTGTGGGCGGTGATGGTGTCGTTGGCTGCGGTGTGGGAGTCGGTGGGTGTGGCGCCGACGGCGGTGGTGGGGCATTCGCAGGGGGAGATCGCGGCGGCGGTGGTTGCCGGGGCGTTGTCGTTGGCGGATGGTGCGCGGGTGGTGGCGTTGCGGTCGGCCGCGATTCGCGACGAACTTGTGGGACGCGGCGGCATGTTGTCGTTGGCGGCGGGTCCGGAGCAGGTTGCGGTGTGGTTGGAGGGGTTCGCGGGCCGAGTCGGTGTGGCGGTGTTCAACGGTCCGGCGGCGACGGTGGTGGCGGGGGAGCCGGAGGCGCTGGCGGAACTGGCCGTGCTGGCCGAGGCGGCCGGGGTGCGGGCGCGGATGGTGCCGGTGGACTACGCCTCGCACACGCCGCAGGTCGAGGCTCTGCGTGGGCGCCTGTTGGACGAACTCGCGGCGGTGGAACCGCAGGTCTCGCGGGTGCCGTTGGTGTCGACGGTGACCGGGGAAGTCCTGGACACCACCGACATGGACGCGGGGTACTGGTTCACCAACCTCCGTCATCCCGTCCGGTTCACCGACGCCATCGAAACGCTGATCGGCCTCGGCCACACGCGGTGGGTGGAGGTGAGTCCGCATCCGGTGCTGACCATGGCCGTCCAGGATGTCGCCGACGCCAAGGACTTCCCGGTCACCGCGGTCGGCACGCTGCGCCGTGACGAGGACGAGGCGTCCCGGCTCGTCGCCGCCGCCGCCGAACTGTGGGTTTCCGGTGCCGCGGTGGCCTGGTCCGCGTTCTTCGCGGGCCGCAGTCCTGCCCCGGAGCTGGTCGACCTGCCCACGTACGCCTTCCAACACCAGAGCTACTGGTTCGAAAACCCGACAGACTCCGGTGATCCGTCGGTACTCGGCCTGGCATCGGCCGACCACCCGCTCCTCGGCGCGACCGTCGGCGTGGCGGCGGACGGCGGCGTGATCCTCACCGGCCGCCTCTCGCTGCGCTCGCACCCGTGGCTCGCGGACCATGCCGTCGACGGGACGGTGCTCTTCCCCGGCACCGGATTCGTCGAACTCGCGTTGCGTGCGGGGGAAGAGAGCGACTGTCCGTACCTCGGCGACCTGACGCTGCACGCGCCGTTGGTGCTGCCGGCGCTGGGCTGCGTGCAGATGCAGGTGATCGTGGGCCCGGCGACCGAATCGGGGGAGCGCGCACTGACCATCCACGCTCGGCCCGACGACGGCAGCGACGACGAATTGCCGTGGAACTGCCATGCCGAGGGCCGGCTGTCGCCCGCGAACCCGGTTCCGACAGCAGACGACGGCAACCTTGCGGCCTGGCCGCCGCCCGGCGCGGAGTCGGTGGACGCCGACGACTTCTATACGTCCGCCGCGGCGGCCGGCTACGCGTACGGTCCGGCCTTTCAGGGGCTGCGCTCCGTCTGGCGGCGTGACGACGAGGTGTTCGCCGACGTCGAACTGCCCGAACAGCAACGCGGTGAGGCGGCCCGGTTCGCTCTGCATCCGGCGCTGCTGGACGCCGCGTTGCACGCGATCGGCTTCGGCACGGCAGGCGAAGTTCCGGACGGTGCAATGCGGTTGCCGTACGCCTGGAGCGGCGTCGCGGTGTCGGCGGTGGGCGCGGAGGCCGTGCGGGTCCGGCTGACCCCGACGGGTCCGGACGCCGTGTCCCTCGAACTCGCGGACGCCACCGGACAGTGCGTCGCACACGTCGAGTCCCTGGAGCTGCGCTCGGTGACCACCGCGCAGCTCGCGGCGGCGGTCTTGCCGCCCGCGCGGAGCGACGGGCTCTTCACCCTTGAATGGGCCGTGGTGCCACCCGACGAAGCCCCGGTCGCCGGGACCTGGGCAGTGGTCGGGACGGACGACCCGTACGGGCTGGCCGCCGCACTCCAGGCCGCCGAGATCCCCGTGGACACCTACTCCGACATCGCGGCCCTCCAAGCCTCCGTCGCGGCGGGCGTCCCGCTGCCCCGGGCAACGCTGTTCGCCCCTGCGACCGGCGCGGACGGCGGCCTCGCCGACGCGGCGCACCGGGCGACTGCCCGGACCCTGGCGTTTGTGCGGGCATGGCTCGGCGACGACGCCCTTGCGGACACGACTCTCGTCGTGGTCACGCGCGGCGCGGTCGCGGCCGACGGCGGCGAGGACCTGGTCGACCTGACCGCGGCCCCTGTATGGGGGTTGGTCCGCAGCGCGCAATCCGAGGCCCCGGACCGGCTGCTGCTCGTCGACCTGGACCCGGACGACGACCGACCGGATTCCGTGGCCTCCGCGGTGGCGACGGCGCTGCGCGACCGCGAGCCCCAGGTGGCCGTACGCAAGGACACCGTCCGGGCGGCCCGCCTGGCCCGCGCCGGCACCGGTGCGGGCGCCGCGTTGGTACCGCCGCCGGGCGTCCGGGCGTGGCATCTGGACACCGCGGACACGGGCACGCTGGAAGGTCTTTCGCTGCTGCCGGGCCTCGCGGCGGCCGCCTTGGCGCCGGCCGAGATCCGCATTGCCGTCCGCGCCGCGGGCCTCAACTTCCGCGACGTCCTGATCGGCCTCGGCATGGTTCCGGGCCAGACCGGCATGGGCTCCGAGTGCGCCGGGATCGTGACCGAAGTCGGGGCGGATGTCGTGGACTTCGCGCCCGGCGACCGGGTCGTGGGGATCTGCGACGCCGGGTTCGGTCCGCTGGCGGTAGCCGATGCCCGGCTGGCCGCGCGGGTTCCGGAGGGGTGGTCGTTCGAGCGGGCCGCGTCGGTGCCGGTCGCGTTCCTGACGGCGCACTACGGCTTGGTGGATCTGGCCGGTCTGCGACCGGGTGAGTCGGTGCTGGTCCACGCGGGAGCGGGCGGCGTCGGCATCGCGGCGATCCAGCTGGCGAAGCACCTGGGTGCGCGGGTGTTCGCGACGGCGAGCCCCGGGAAGTGGGACGTGCTGCGGGGCTTGGGTGTGGAGGACGCCTGCATCGCGTCGTCGCGGGATCCGGGGTTCCGGGATGCGTTCCTGGCGACGACGGACGGCGCCGGGGTCGACGTCGTGTTGAACTCCCTGGCCGGGGAGTTCGTCGACGCTTCACTCGATCTCTTGCCCCGCGGCGGCCGGTTCCTGGAGATGGGCAAGACCGACATCCGCGACGCCGCGGAGATCGCCGCCGCCCGTCCCGGCGTGGCGTACCAGGCCTACGACCTCAAAGAGGCAGGTGCGGTACGCAGCGGTGAAATGCTGGCGCACGTACTGGGCCTGTACGAACAAGGTGTGCTGTCGCCGTTGCCGGTGCGGTCGTGGGATGTGCGGCGGGCGCGGGAGGCGTTCCGGTTCGTGGGTCAGGCGCGGCATGTGGGCAAGGTCGTGTTGACGATGCCGCGGGCGTTGGATCCGGGCGGCACGGTGCTGGTCACCGGGGGGACCGGCACCTTGGGCGGGTTGTTGGCCCGTCACCTGGTGGGCGAACACGGTGTGCGGCACCTGGTGCTGACCAGTCGTCAGGGTGAGGCTGCGCCGGGTGCCGCCGAGTTGGTCGCGGAACTGACGCGGCTGGGTGCGGTGTCGGTGCGGGTGGCGGCGTGTGACGCGGCTGATCGCGGGCAGGTGGCCGAACTGCTCACGGGGATCGCGGCCGAGCGTCCTTTGACGGGTGTGGTGCATGCGGCCGGTGTGCTGGCGGATGCGACGCTTGCGGGTCTGACGCCGGAGGCGCTGGCTGCGGTGTGGCGTCCCAAGGTCGACGCCGCGGTGAACCTGCACGAGCTGACCCGGGACGCGGACCTGGCCGTGTTCGTCATGTACTCGTCCGCCGCCGGCATCTTCGGCAGTCCCGGCCAGGCGAACTACGCGGCGGCGAACACCTTCCTGGACGCACTCGCGTACCACCGCCGCGCCCAGGGCCTGCCCGCACAGTCCCTCGCCTGGGGGCTGTGGGAGCAGGCCAGCGCCATGACCGGGCACCTCGACCGAGGCGACCTCGCGCGGATGACGGGCACCGGGATCGTTCCGCTCGGCGACGAGGCGGGCATGGCCCTGTTCGACACCGCCACGGCGCGGGACGAGCCGCTGCTGGTGGCCGCGCCGCTCGCGCCGGCCGCGTTGCGGGGCGAAGTCGGCCGGGAGTCCGGCACCCCGGCGCTGTTGCGCGGCCTCGTACGCTTCACCGCGCGGCGGACGGTGGAGCCGGTCGGGACGTCGGCGCACGCGCATCTGGCCGCACGCGTGGCGGGATTGGCGGGCGCCGAGCGGGAACGGTTCCTGCTCGACCTCGTGCGGACGCATGCCGCGGCGGTGCTCGGGCACGCGTCCGCGCACGCCGTCGCCGCCGAACAGCCCTTCCGAGACCTCGGGTTCGACTCACTGACCGCTGTCGAGCTGCGCAACCGGCTGAACACCGCGACCGGCCTGCGGCTGCCCAGCGCGCTCGTCTTCGACTACCCGACCCCGTCCGAGCTGGCCCGCTTCATCGGCGGCGAGCTGTCCGGGATCGCCGAACAGCCCTCCGCGGCCGTTGCGTTCGCCACCGGATCCGACCGTGCCGCCGACGACGACCCGGTGGTCGTCGTCGGCATGGCCTGCCGCTTCCCCGGCGACATCGCGTCACCGGAAGACCTGTGGCGGGTGGTCGCGGACGGGCACGACGCCGTCGGGCCGTTCCCCGACGACCGGAACTGGGACGTCGAGGGGATGTACGACCCCGATCCGGAGGTCCGCGGCAAGACGTACGTGCGCGAAGGCGGATTCGTGCGCGACGCCACCGGATTCGACGCCGAGTTCTTCGGCATCAGCCCGCGCGAGGCGCTGGCCATGGACCCGCAGCAGCGGCTCTTCCTGGAGGTCGCCTGGGAAGCCGTCGAGCGCGCGGGAATAGCACCCGGCGCGCTGCGGGGGAGCCGGACCGGCGTTTTCGCCGGGGCCCTGTCCACCGACTACGGACTCGGGACCATCGGCGTCGGACAGAGCCCGGGTGACGTCGAGGGCTACCTGAACACCGGCACCGCGGGAAGCGTCACCTCGGGCCGGGTCGCATACGTCCTGGGCCTCGAAGGACCTGCGCTCACCGTGGACACGGCCTGCTCCGCCTCGCTCGTCGCCCTGCACCTCGCCGACCAGTCGCTGCGCCAGGGGGAATGCGACCTCGCCCTGGCCGGAGGCGTGACGGTTATGTGCACCCCCGCGGGATTCGTCGAACTGAGCCGGCAACGCGGCCTGGCTCCCGACGGCCGCTCCAAGGCGTTCTCGAACGCGGCCGACGGCTTCGGGGCGGGCGAAGGCGCCGGGGTCGTGGTCCTGGAACGCCTGTCGGCGGCGCGACGGCACGGGCACCGCGTCCTCGCCGTGCTGCGCGGCTCGGCGATGAACCAGGACGGGGCCTCCAACGGCCTCACCGCACCCAACGGACCGTCCCAGCAGCGGGTGATCCGGCAGGCGCTGGCCAACGCGCGCCTGCGGCCGGGCGATGTGGACGCGGTCGAGGCGCACGGCACCGGCACCACGCTCGGCGACCCCATCGAGGCGCATGCGCTGCTCGCGACGTACGGCCGGGACCGCCCCGAGGACCGGCCGCTGTGGCTGGGATCGATCAAGTCGAACATCGGCCACGCCCAGGCCGCCGCGGGTGTCGCCGGGGTGATCAAGATGGTCATGGCACTGCGCGAAGGCGAGCTCCCCCGCACCCTGCACGTGGACGCGCCGAGCCCCCACGTCGACTGGTCGTCGGGCGCGGTGGCGCTGCTGACCGAGCAGCGCAAGTGGCAGCGGAACGGCCGACCGCGGCGGGCCGGCGTCTCGTCCTTCGGCATCAGCGGCACGAACGCCCATGTGATCCTGGAGGAGGCCCCGGCACCGACCGCGCCGGAGCCGACGGCCTCCGGGCCCACCTCGCCCGGCCGGGCCGAACCGCCTCCGCCGGACGGCGAGTCCGGCGGTTCATGGCGCATGACGCCCGTGCCGTGGCTGGTTTCGGCGCGTGGCGCGCAGGGCCTTGCCGACCAGGCCGGACGGCTTGCCGGGACAGTCGCGGCCGCGGACCCGTGGGACGTCGGCTGGTCGCTGCTCACCGCACGCTCGGCGATGGAGAGCCGCGCGGTGGTGTGGGGGCGGTCGACCCGTGAACTCACCGACGGGCTGGCGGCGTTGGCTGCCGACACCGAGGCGGGGAACGCGGTCGCCGGGTCGGTCGGCGGCGACGCCGGCTCCGGCGTGGTGTTCGTGTTCCCGGGCCAGGGCGCGCAGTGGCTCGGGATGGGCCGCGAACTGTTCGCCGCGTCGCCGGTCTTCGCGGCGCGGATGGCCGAGTGCGAGCAGGCGCTGGATCCGTTCGTCGACTGGTCGTTGCGCGAGGTGCTGGAAGGCGACGACGACGCGTGGCTGGACCAGGTCGCGGTCATCCAACCGGTGTTGTGGGCGGTGATGGTGTCGCTCGGCGCCGTGTGGGAGTCGCTGGGCGTCACCCCCGCCGCGGTCCTGGGCCACTCGCAGGGGGAGATCGCCGCCGCGGTGTTCGCCGGCGCGCTGAGCCTGGCGGACGGGGCGCGCATCATCACCGCACGGTCGGCACTCGGGGCGCCGCTGACCGAGCACGGCGCGCTGACGACCATCGCGGCGGACGTGGACCGGGTGCGCGGGTGGCTGGACCGGTGCCAGGGCGAGATGTTCGTCGCCGGGGAGAACGGTCCGGCCTCCACGGTGGTGTCCGGCCTGCACCCCGATCTGGCCGAACTGTCACGGGTGTTGGAGGCCGAGGACGTCTGGCATCGGCAGGTGCCCGGCTCCTATGCCTCGCACTCGCCGTTGATGGACGAGTGGCGCGGCCCGCTCCTGGAAGCACTGGACGGAGTGGCTCCGCGTGCCGGGCGGGTACCGCTGATCTCGACGGTGACCGGTGAACTGCAGGACGGTGCCGGGCTGGACGCCGCGTACTGGGGCGAGAACCAGCGCAAACCGGTGCGGTTCCGGGCGGCGCTGGAGACCGCGCTCGGTCTCGGGCACACGGCAGTGGTCGAGGTGAGTGCACACCCGGTCCTCACCGGCCAGATCCAGGACACCGCCGAGGCGTTCGGCACCCCGGCAACGGTGTCCGGCACCCTCCGCCGCGGCGAAGGCGGGCCGGAGCGGCTGATCGCGAGCGCCGCCGGACTGTGGGTCCGCGGCGTGCCGGTGGACTGGTCCGCCTTCTTCGCGGGACGTCCGGTCCGCCGCGTCGACCTGCCGACGTACGCCTTCCGGCACCGGCGCTACTGGCTGGAGTCCGCGGGCGGTGCCGATGTCTCCGGCGCCGGACTGGCGGCGACCGAACACCCGCTGGTGGGCGCGTCGGTCAGCCTGGCCGCCGACGGCGGCGTGGTGCTCACCGGGCGGCTGTCCACCCGCACCCAGCCGTGGCTGCTCGACCACGCCGCGGCCGGCACCGTACTGCTCCCCGGGACGGCCTTCGTGGAGCTGGCACTGCGCGCCGGGGACGAGGCCGGCTGCGCGCACCTGCGCGAACTCACCCTCAACGCACCCCTGGTCCTGCCGGACCGCGGCGCCGTGCACCTGCAGGTCGTGGTGGGCGCGGCCGGTGCGACGGGGAGCCGGGACGTCGGCGTCTACTCGCGCCACGAGGAAGCCGACCGCGACGATCCGTGGACCCGGCACGCCGAAGGGGTGCTGGACCCCGACGTGCCCGAGCCCTCGGCGCCGGTGCCCGCCGCGTGGCCGCCGCCCGGGGCCGAGGAGTTGGACGTGTCCGGCTTCTACGCGGACGCCGCGGACGCCGGGTACGGGTACGGCCCCGCGTTCCAGGGCCTTCGTGCGGCGTGGCGGCGCGGCCGGGAGGTCTTCGCGGAGGTCGCCCTGCCGGACGGAAGGGTGCGGCAGGACGCCGCGCGCTTCACGATCCACCCGGCCCTCCTGGACAGCGCGCTGCACGCGATCGGCTTCGGAGCGCCCGCGGCGGGGGGCGACGCCCTGCGCCTTCCCTTCGCCTGGTCGGGCGTGTCCGTGTCCGCCGCGGGCGCGGTCCGACTGCGGGTCCGCGTCGCCCCCGCGGGCGACGACGCCGTCTCGGTGCATGCCGTCGATCCGGCGGGGCAGCCGGTCGCGGCGATCGAATCGCTCGTGCTGCGCTCGGTGACCGCCGAGCAACTTGCCGCCGCGAAGTCCGGCGACCGGGAATCGTTGTTCACCCTCGCCTGGACCCCGCTGCGCGGCTCCGAGGACGGCCGCACGTTGTCCTGGGCCGTGCTCGGCGACCCCGGCGACAGCGCCGCGGTCCCGGACCACTCCCCGCACTTCGCCGACATCGACGCGTTCACCGCCGCACTGGAGGATGCCGGCGGGGCCGCGGCGCCGGACGCCGTCGTCCTGTACGTGCCGCGTGCCCCGGACGGCCCGCCCGCAGACGCGGCCCGACACGTCACCGCACACGTCCTCGAGGCCGTGCGCACCTGGCCGACCGCGGCACCGCACACCTCGCGCCTGGTCGTCGTGACGCGCGGCGCCGTAGCGGCCGACGGCGGCGCCGACCTGACCGACCTGGCGGCGGCCCCGGTGTGGGGGCTGATCCGCAGCGCCGAATCCGAGAACCCCGGCCGGTTCCTGCTGCTCGACCTCGACCCCGGCACGTCCGACGCGCCCGGCGGTCCCGCCGGCCCCGACGCTGCCGCAGCCGACGCCGACGACAGCCGACACCCCGACGACAACCGGGCCGAGGCGGCCGTACTCGCCGATGCCGTACGTGCCGCACTCGACGCGGACGAGTCGCAGGTCGCGGTACGCGGCGGCCGCATGCTGGTGCCCCGCCTGACGCGTGCGGGCGACGGCGACGGGGACGATCTGGTGCCGCCGAACCCGCGGGCCTGGCGCCTGGACACCACCGGCCCCGGCACCCTGGACGGCCTCGCCCTGCTGCCCGCGCCGGAGGCGACCGCGCCCCTCGCGGCCGGGCAGGTGCGCGTCTCGGTGCGAGCCGCGGGGCTGAACTTTCGCGACGTGCTGATCAGCCTCGGCGTACTCCCGGAACAGCGGCTCATGGGCAGCGAAGGCGCCGGCGTGGTCGTGGAAGTCGCCGACAACGTCGCCGACTTCGCCCCGGGCGACCGGGTGATGGGCGTCATGCACGGCGGCTTCGGGCCCCTGGTGGCCGCCGACCGGGAGCTCCTGGCGCCGATCCCCGCGGACTGGTCGTTCGAGCAGGCCGCGGCGGTGCCGGTGGTCTTCATGACCGCGTACTACGGGCTGGTCGACCTCGCGGGGCTGCGGGCCGGCGAATCGGTGCTCGTCCACGCGGCCGCCGGCGGTGTGGGCATGGCCGCCGTCCAGCTCGCCCGGCACCTGGGCGCCCGGGTGTTCGCGACCGCGAGCCCGGGCAAGTGGGACGCGCTGCGCGAACTGGGCCTGGCCGACGGATGCGTGGCGTCCTCGCGGGACCTCCGCTTCCGCGACACGTTCACCGCGGCGACCGGCGGCGCCGGCGTCGACGTCGTCCTCAACTCGCTGGCCGGGGAGTTCATCGACGCGTCGCTCGAACTCCTGCCGCGCGGCGGCCGGTTCCTGGAGCTCGGCAAGACCGACCTCCGTGACCGCGACCGCCTGGCACGGGAGCGCCCCGGAACCGACTACCGGCCGTTCGACCTGCACGAGGCCGGCAACCGGAGGATGGGCGAGATCCTGCGCGAAGTCCTCGCGCTGTTCGCCCGCGGCGAGCTGGCGCCGCTGCCGGTCGCCGTCTGGGACGTCCGCCGGGCGCGCGAGGCGTTCCGGCACATGATCCAGGCGCGGCACATCGGCAAGGTGGTGCTCCGCACGCCCCCGGCCGCGGACCCGAACGGAACCGTGCTCATCACCGGCGGCACCGGTGCCCTGGGCGGCCTGCTGGCCCGTCACCTGGTGGCCGAGCACGGCGTACGCCGGCTGCTGCTGGCCGGCCGCAGCGGGCCCGACGCTCCCGGGGCCGCGGAACTGGCGGCCGAGCTGGCGGAATCGGGCGCCGCGTCGGTGCGGGTGGTGGCATGCGACGCCGCCGACCGCGACCGACTGGCCGAAGTGCTGGCCGGGATCCCGGACGAGCACCCGCTGACCGGAGTGGTGCACGCGGCCGGAGTGCTCGCCGACGGCACCCTCGAATCCCTCACCCCGGACGACCTGACCGCAGTCTGGCGGCCCAAGGCGGACGCGGCGGTCAACCTGCACGAGCTCACCGCCGGAGCCGAGTTGTCGATGTTCACGCTGTACTCCTCGATCTCGGGCGTCGTGGGCGGCCGTGGGCAGGCCAACTACGCGGCGGCGAACACCTTCCTCGACGCCCTCGCGCACCGGCGCCGGGCCCAGGGCCTGCCCGCGGCCTCCATGGCGTGGGGGCTGTGGGAGGACGCCGGCGCCATGACCGCGCACCTGACCGCGGCCGACCGGAAGCAGCAGCGCCGCGACGGGGTCGTGGCACTGACCGCCGAGGAAGGGCTCGCGCTCCACGACGCGGCCCATGCCCTCGGTGCCGCGGTGACGGTGCCCGTTGCCCTGGACCTGCCGGCACTGCGGGCCCGGGCGCAGGCGCAACTCGGCGGCGTACCGCCGCTGTTCCGCGGCCTGGTGCGGGTCCCGGGGCGGGCCCGGGCCGCCGACGCCGCGGCCGCCGCGACCTTGTCGGCGCGGCTCGCCGGCATCAGCGCGGGCGAACGCGACCACCTGGTCCTGGACTTGGTGCGCAGTCACGTGGCAGCCGTACTGGGCGGCACCGAGACACGGACCATCGAACGCGACCGCCCTTTCAAGGCCCTCGGCTTCGACTCCCTCACGGCCGTGGAACTGCGCAACCGGCTCAACGCGGCAACCGGCCTGTCCCTCCCGTCCACCGTCGTCTTCGACCAGCCCAACCCCGCGGCGCTGGTCCGCCACATCCTCGGCAAGCTCGCCCCGGACGGCGCTTCCGGCACCATCAAGCCGCCCTCGACCTCCGCCGCCCTCGGCGAAGCCGACGAGCAGGAGATGCGGCGCGCCTTCGCCGCGATCCCCCTCGCCCGGCTCCGGGACGCGGGTCTGCTCGATGCCCTGCTCCAACTCGCGAGCACGAGCGAGGACTTCCCGAACCCCGCCGCCGACGATCCCGCGGACGCCATCGCCGACATGGAGGTCGACGACCTCGTGCGCATGGCCCTCGGGGACGCCGAATCCTGACGACGGCCCCGAGAGACCGAGAGACAGAGAGAGTGTGATGACTGCAGCCACCGAGTCCGCCGGGACCACGGGAGCCGCCCACGCCCGGGTGGTCGCGGCCCTGCGCGCCTCGCTCGCCGAGACGGAGCGCCTGCGGCGCCGGAACCGGCAGATGACGGCCGCCGCACACGAGCCGGTCGCCATCGTCTCGATGGCCTGCCGGGCGCCCGGCGGCGTGCGTTCCCCGGAAGACCTGTGGCGCCTGCTGGCCACCGGGCGCGACGCGGTCTCCGCGTTCCCGACGGACCGCGGCTGGGACCCGGACCTGTACGACCCCGACCCGGAGAGCCGCGGCACCTCCTACGTGCGCGAAGGCGGATTCGTCTACGACGCGGGCGACTTCGACGCGGAGCTGTTCGGGCTGTCACCCCGCGAGGCGCTGGCCATGGACCCGCAGCAGCGGATCCTGCTCGAAGCGTCCTGGGAGCTGCTGGAGCGCTCCGGGCTGGCGCCCGACGCGCTGCGCGGGCACGCCGTCGGGACGTTCGTCGGCACCGGCCACAGCGGCTACGGCAGCGGGCTGGACCGGGTCCCCGAGGAGGTGGAGGGCTACTCGCTGACTGGCAACACCGCCAGCGTGGTGTCCGGACGCCTCGCCTACACCTACGGCTTCGAGGGCCCCGCGGTCACCATCGACACCGCCTGCTCGTCGTCGCTGGTCGCTTTGCACCTCGCGGTCCAGGCGTTGCGGCAGGGCGAATGCGCGATGGCGCTGGCCGGCGGGGTCGCGGTGATGTGCACGCCGGTGGCGTACACCGAGTTCAGCCGGCAGCGCGGGCTCGCCCCCGACGGCCGCTGCAAGTCCTTCGCGGCGGCGGCGGACGGCACCGGCTGGGGCGAGGGCGTCGCCGTGCTGCTCCTGGAACGGCTCTCGGACGCCAGGCGGAACGGGCACCAGGTCCTCGCCGTGGTCCGCGGCTCGGCGGTGAACCAGGACGGCGCCTCCAACGGCCTGACCGCGCCGAACGGTCCGTCCCAGGAGCGGGTCATCCGCGCCGCGCTGGCGAACGCCCGCCTGGAACCGGCCGATGTGGACGCGGTGGAGGCACACGGCACCGGGACGGCATTGGGCGACCCGATCGAGGCCCAGGCGCTGCTGGCCACGTACGGTCAGGACCGCCCGGCCGACCGCCCTCTGCGGCTCGGATCGATAAAGTCGAACATCGGCCATGCGCAGTACGCGGCCGGGGTCATCGGCGTGATCAAGATGGTCATGGCGATGCGCGAAAGCGAACTGCCGCGGACCCTGCACGTGGACGCGCCGACGCCGCACGTCGACTGGACGTCCGGCAACGTCGCCCTGCTCACCGCGCCCGTTCCGTGGCACGCCGACGGGCGGCGCCCGCGCCGGGCGGGTGTCTCGTCGTTCGGGATCAGCGGGACCAACGCCCATGTGGTCGTGGAGGAGGCGCCGGAGCCGGAGATCGGGCCCGGACCCCGGACGAGCACCGGGACGGACGCCGCCGCGGTGTCCGACGGGGCGTCCGACGCGGCCCCCACGCCCGCCGTGTCCGAAGCCTCCGCGGTACTCCTGCCGGTGCTCCCGTGGATCGTCTCGGCACGCAGCCGCAGCGCTCTCGCGGCGCAGGCCGGGCGGCTCGCCGACGCCGTCGGGGACCTGCAACCGGCCGACGTCGCCTGGTCGCTGGCGAACGGACGGGCCGCCCTGGAGCACCGGGCGGTCGTCTGGGGCGCCGACCGCGACGACCTGACCGCGGGACTGGCCGCGATCGCCGAGTCCGGCGGTACGGTCGGCTCCGGCGTGGTCGACGAGGGTCGTCTCGCCGTGCTGTTCACCGGACAGGGCGCGCAGCGAGCCCGCATGGGCCGGGAACTCGCCGCGGCCTTCCCGGTCTTCGCCGATTCCCTGGCCGAGGTGTGCGCCGGTTTCGACGGTCTTCTGCCGACGCCTCTCGCCGAGGTGCTGGCCGCCGAATCCGGCAGCGCGCAGGCGGAGTTGCTGGACCGGACGGTCTTCACGCAGGCGGCCCTGTTCGCCGTCGAGACCGCGTTGTGGCGGCTGAGCGCTTCGTTCGGCATCCGTCCCGACTACGTCGCCGGCCACTCGATCGGCGAACTCACCGCCGCCCACGTCGCGGGCGTCCTCGCACTCCCGGACGCCTGCCGCCTGGTCGCCGCGCGCGGCTCGCTGATGGAGGCACTGCCCGACGGCGGCGCCATGCTCTCCGTGCAGGCCGCGCCCGACCAGGTGCGGCAATGGGCAGAGGCCGTCGGCGGAGTCTCCGTCGCCGCCGTCAACGGCCCTGCGGCCGTGGTCGTTTCGGGCGCGGAGAGCGGGATCGCCGCCGTCGCCCGGCTGTGCGGCCAGGCGGGGGTGAAGACCCGGCGGCTCGCCGTGTCGCACGCGTTCCATTCCGCGCTGATGGAGCCCATGCTCGACGACTTCCGGCGGGTCGCCGAGGCGACCGTGTACCGGGCGCCGCGCATTCCGGTGGTCTCGAACCTGACCGGCCGGGTCGCGGGGGAGGAGATGCGGTCCGCCGACTACTGGGTGCGGCACGTCCGGGAGACGGTCCGCTTCGCCGACGGCGTGGCGTGGCTGGCGTCGGTCGGGGTGACGCGGTTCCTGGAGCTGGGCCCGGACGCGACGCTGACCGCGATGGCCGCGGGCTGCGTGGATCCCGACGCCAAGGCCCTGTTCGTGCCGGCCGCTCGTCGCGGGCACTCCGAGGTCGGCACGTTCACCGAGGCGGTCGGGCGGTTGTGGGCGGCCGGCGAGGACGTCGACTGGTCCGGGGTGCTGGCCGCGCACCGACCACGCTGGGTCCCCCTGCCCACGTACGCCTTCCGGCACCGCCACTACTGGCTCGCACCCGACCCGGTGCACACCGGCGCCGTACCCGGTGACGCCGAGGAGGCCCGCTTCTGGACCGCCGTCGAACACCAGGACCTCGCCGCGCTGACCGACACGCTGCGGGCCGAGAACGGCCACGAGGCCCCGCTGCGGGACATGCTCCCGGTCCTGTCGGCCTGGCGCCGCCGCCGGCGCGAGCGGGCCGCGGTGGACGGCCACCGCTACACGACCGTCTGGAAGCCCCAGGCGCCACGACCCGCCGTACTGACCGGCGAACGGTGGCTCGTCGTCGTGCCCGCCGCGCCCGCCGACCCGGCGGTCGCCGCGGCTGCGGTCGCCGCACTGCGGGCCGCGGGGGCGGAGGTCGAGACATTGGAAGTGGACCCGTCGCGTGCCACCCGCACCCAGTTGGCCCGGGACCTGTCCGGAGTGTCGGCCGGGGCGACCGGCACCGAGGACGGGGCCTCCGGGGGGCCCGGCCACCGGCCGCCGACGGCGGTCCTGTCACTGCTCGCCTGTCCGTCCGACACCGGCGGAGCCGGTACCTCCGACGCCGTCCCGCCAGGGCTCACCGCCACGGTCGCACTCGTACAAGCCCTCGCCGACACCGGAGCCCCCGCCTCCCTCTGGTGCGCGACACAGAACGCCGTCGCGGTCGGCCCGGACGACCCGGCACCGGACCCCGCCGCGGCCGCAGTGTGGGGCCTTGGGCGCGTCGTGGGCCTGGAACTCCCGGAACTGTGGGGCGGTCTGCTCGACCTTCCCGCCCGATTCGACGAACACGCCGGTGAACTGGCGGCCGCGATCCTGTCCGGTGCCACCGGCGAGGACCAGGTGGCCGTCCGGGCGTCCGGCATCCTGGTCCGCCGCCTCGCGCACGCGCCCGGGACCGCCCCGGACGAGGCCGACCCGCAAGACGACACGTGGCCTTCCACCGGAACCGTGCTCATCACCGGAGGCACCGGAGCGCTCGGCGCCCACGTCGCCCGGTCGCTCGCCGGGTCGGGCGCCGGACACCTGCTGCTGCTCAGCCGCCGCGGCCCCGACGCCCCCGGTGCGGACGCCCTCGTCGCCGAACTCCGGGCGACCGGCGCGGAAGTGACCGTCGCCGCGGTGGACGCCGCCGACCGGGACGCGCTCGCGGCGGCCATCGACGGCTTGCCCGACGACCGCCCGCTCACCGCCGTCGTCCACACCGCAGGCATCGTCGACGACGGCGTACTGGCCTCCCTCACCCCGGAGTCCCTGCACCGCGTCATGGCGCCCAAAGCCGCCGCGGCACGGCACCTGCACGAACTGACCCTCGGCCGGGACCTCGCCGCGTTCGTGCTCTTCTCCTCCTTCTCCGGCACCATCGGCACGCCCGGGCAAGGCGCGTACGCCGCGGCCAACGCGTGGCTCGACGCATTCGCAGAGCAGCGCCGCGCCGCCGGCCTGACCGCCACCTCGGTCGCCTGGGGACCCTGGGCCGGTGCGGGGATGGCCGCCGAGCAGGTCGTCGCCGACGGACTGCGCCGCAGCGGCCTGCGCGCGCTCGCGCCCGAACAGGCGGTGGCCGCGCTGCGCCGGTCGGTCCGGCACGACGGCGTGGTGGCCGTCGTCGACGTCGACTGGGCGCGCTTCGCCGAGCGCTTCACCGCCGCGCGCCCCAGTCCGCTGCTCGCCGAACTCCCTGAAATACACGGGAAGGTCGGGCAATCAGTCGGGCAAGGGAACGCCGCACAGGACGGCGCCGCGGAGTTCGCCCGGGAGTTGGCGGCGCAGCCTGCCGGAGACCGCGTCCGTGCCGTGCTGGCCATGGTCCTCGGCCACGTCGCCGGCGTGCTCGGCCACGCGGACGCGGAAGCCGTCGACCCCGACCGGGCGTTCAAGGACCTGGGCTTCGACTCGCTGACCGCCGTCGCGCTGCGCAACCGGCTCAACGCGGCGACCTGGCTCCGGCTGCCGCCCACGCTCGTCTTCGACTATCCGACGTCCACCGCCCTCGCCCGCCACCTGCTGGACCTGCTGCTGCCGGACGACGCCGACCCCGCCGCGCCCGCGACGCCGGCCGCCCGCACCGCGGCGGACGACGACCCCGTCGTGATCGTCGGCATGAGCTGCCGCCTGCCCGGCGGCGTCGGCACGCCGGACGACCTGTGGCGGCTGCTCGCCGAGCGCCGCGACGCGGTCACGCGCTGCCCGACCGACCGGGGCTGGGACATCGACGACTACTACGACCCCGACCCCGAGCAGCCCGGCCGCAGCTACGGCCGCGAGGGCGGATTCGTGCGCGGCGCCGAAGAGTTCGACGCGGCCTTCTTCGGCATCAGCCCGCGCGAGGCGCTGGCCATGGACCCGCAGCAGCGCCTGCTGCTCGAAGCGTCCTGGGAGGTCGTCGAGCGTGCGGGGATCGACCCGACGTCGCTGCGCGGCAGCCGGACCGCGGTCTTCGTCGGACTGGTCGCCCTGGACTACGCCAACGCCGGGATCGGCACCGACGAACTGGAGGGCTTCCTCGGCATCGGCAACTCCGCCAGCGTCGCCTCCGGCCGCGTCTCCTACAGCCTCGGCCTGGAGGGACCCGCCGTCACCGTCGACACCGCCTGCTCCTCCTCGCTGGTCGCGCTGCACCTGGCCGCCCAGGCACTGCGCAACGGCGAATGCTCCCTGGCCCTCGCGGGCGGCGCCACCGTCCTGCCCACCCCCGGCGTCTTCATCGAGTTCAGCCGCCAGCGCGCGCTGTCCCCGGACGGACGCTGCCGCGCCTTCTCCTCCGACGCGCACGGCTTCGGCCCGGCCGAAGGCGTCGGCATGCTGCTGCTGGAACGCCTCTCCGACGCGCGGCGCAACGGCCGCCGCGTGCTCGCGGTCGTCCGCGGTTCGGCGGTCAACCAGGACGGCGCGTCCAACGGCCTCACCGCCCCCAACGGCCCCGCCCAGCAGAGCGTCATCCGCCAGGCGCTCGCCGCGGGCGGCCTGGCACCCGGAGACATCGACGCCGTCGAAGCCCACGGCACCGGGACCAATCTGGGCGACCCGATCGAGGCGCAGGCGTTGCTGGCGACGTACGGCCAGGGCCGCGCCGAGGACCGGCCGCTGTGGCTGGGCTCGATCAAGTCCAACATCGGCCACACCCAGGCGGCCGCCGGCGCCGCCGGCGTCATCAAGATGGTCATGGCGATGCGCGCGGGCGTGCTGCCCGCCACCCTCCACGTGGACCGGCCCTCCCCGCACGTCGACTGGTCGGCGGGCAACGTCGCCCTGCTCACCGACGCCGTGCCGTGGCCGCGGGACGACCGGCCGCGCCGCGCCGGGGTGTCCTCGTTCGGCATCAGCGGAACGAACGCCCACGTGATCCTGGAGGCGGGCGACCCCGAACCGTCCGAGGGCGAAATCGTCCCCCTGCCCCTCGGCCCGGCGCCGGCCGACCCCGAGGCGGCCCCGACGCCGTGGATCCTGTCCGCCCGCGACGCTTCCGCGCTGCGCGCCCAGGCGGCACGGCTCGCGGAGTTCGCCGAAGCCGCGGCCGAACCGGGGGAACCGGAGGCACTGGGGGAACCGGGGGACGCTGCCCTGGGAACGGACCCGGCCGGGACAGAACCTCGCCCTGCCGCGTCCGTCGACATCGGCTGGGCGACCGCGACGACGCGTGCGCATCTGGAGCACCGGGCGGTGGTCCTGGGTGCCGACCGCGCCGAACTGCTCGCCGGACTGCGCGAACTCGCGGCCGACCGGTCCGCGGAGTGGGTCGTCACCGGCAGGGTCGGCGGCGCCGGGCGCGCCGTGTTCGTCTTCCCTGGACAGGGCTCGCAATGGTTGGGCATGGGCCGCGAACTGGCCGCCTCCTGCCCGGTCTTCGCGGAACGGCTGGCCGAATGCGAGCGGGCCCTGCAACCGTTCGTCGGATGGTCGGTACGCGAGGTGCTGGACGGAGCCGAGGACGGAGCCGAGGACGGCCGGCTGGACCAGGTGGAAGTGATCCAGCCGGTGCTCTGGGCGGTCATGCTGTCCCTGGCGGCGGTATGGGAGTCGCTTGGCGTGTCGCCGTCGGCCGTGATCGGGCACTCGCAAGGAGAGATCGCCGCCGCGGTGTTCACCGGGGCGCTCAGCCTGGAGGACGGCGCGCGGATCGTGACCGCGCGGTCCTCGGTCGCCGCGCCCATGACCGCGACCAGCGCGCTCACGACGGTCGCGGCCGACGCCGCGCAGGTTCGCGGATGGCTGGCCCGGTGCGGCGGCGAGTTGCACGTGGCGGCCGTGAACGGCCCGGCATCGACCGTCGTCTCCGGACTGCACGCCGATCTTGCCGCACTGTCGGAACTGCTCGCCGCCGAGGGTGTCTGGCACCGGCAGGTGCCCGGGTCCTTCGCCTCGCACTCGCCGCATATGGACCGGTACCGCCCGGAGCTGCTGGAAGCCCTGGACGGCGTGGCTCCCCGGGCGGCGCGCGTACCGCTGATCTCCACTGTCACCGGCGACGTGCACGACGGAGGGGGCATGGACGCGGAGTACTGGTGCGACAACCTGCGCAAGCCGGTGTTGTTCCAGCCCGCGCTGGAGACCGCGGCGGGTCTGGGCCACACCGCGGTCGTGGAGGTCAGCGCGCACCCCGTGCTGATCGGGCAGATCCAGGACATCGCCGCCGCCCGCGGCACCCAGGCGGTCGCGGTCGGCACCCTGCGCCGCGGCGAGGGCGGCCTCGACCGGCTGCTCGCCCATGCCGCCGAACTGTGGGTGGCCGGCGTGCCCGTCGACTGGCGGGCCCTGTACGCCGGGCGCAGCGTCCGCCGCACCGAACTGCCGACGTACGCCTTCCAGCGCAAGCGCTACTGGCTTGAGGCCGACCCGACCGCCGGTGGCGACCCGTCCGGGCTCGGCCTCGACGACAGCGACCACCCTCTCGTCGGGGCGACCGTGCGGCTCGCGGAACAGGACGCGCTGGTGCTCACCGGGAAGCTGTCCACCCGCACCCAGCCGTGGCTGGCCGAACACCGCATTGCCGGGGCGCTGCTGCTGCCCGCCTCCGCGCTGGTCGACCTCGCCGTCCGCGCCGGCGACGAGGCAGGCCACGGGCGTGTGCGCGAACTCGTCCTGCACAGCCCGCTCGTGCTTCCCGAACACGGCGCGCTGCGCCTGCAAGTGGCGGTCGGCGCCGCCACCGAGGACGGAGCCCGCCCCGTCGGCGTCCACGCGCGCCCGGAGGACGCCGAGGACGCGCCGTGGACCCGGTACGCCGAGGGGATCCTCGAACCGGACGCGGCCCCGCGCCCGGGCTCCGACCCGGACCTCGGCGATCCGGCGCGCTGGCCGCCGGCCGGCGCCGAACCCCTGGACGTGTCGGAGTACTACCCGGCCGCGGACGCCGTCGGCTACGGCTACGGGCCGGCGTTCCAGGGCCTGCGCGCGGCATGGCGCCGCGGTGCCGAGGTCTTCGCCGAGGTCGCGCTGCCCGAGGCCCAGCGGGGCGACGCTCACCGCTACGGCATCCACCCCGCGCTGCTCGACGCCGCGCTGCACGCGGTTCCCTATGCCCATGCCGACGGCTCCGACGGGCTGCGCCGCCCGTTCGCCTGGAACGGCTTCCGGCTGCTCGCGCACGGCGCGACGGATCTGCGCGTACGCGTGGTTCCGAGCGGCCCCGACGGCGTCCGTGTCTCGCTCGCCGATCCCAACGGCGAACCGGTCGCGGAAGTCGACGGACTCGTCCACCGGACCATGGACGCGGACCAGATGGCCCGGCCCCGCAGCCGGGCGGCCGACCTGGTGCGCATCGACTGGACGGCGCTGTCCGCGGCCCCGGCGGCGACCGCGGCCGAGGCGGCGGCCGAGGCGGCTGCGGGCGACGAGCTCCCCGCCGCGGCCGAGTCCTGGGCGGTCCTCGGCGCGGATCCGCTCCTCGCGGGGGCGGCGGTGCAGGACACCGGATGCCCGTTGGGCGCCTATCCGGACTTGGAGGCCATGCTCGAAGCTCTCGAATCCGGCGTTCCCGCACCCCAGTTCGTCATCGCCACCCTGTCGCCGCCGGACCCGGCCGACACGGCGGCCGGGAGCGGCGGACTGCCGGACCGCTGGCTCGCGGACGCCAGGCTCACCGGAACGCACCTCGTGCTCGTCACCCGGGGCGCCGCCGCGACGGCCCCGGATGCCCGACTCGGGGAAGCGTCCGCCGCCGTCGCCTGGCAGCAGATGCGAGCCCGGCAAGACGAACACCCCGGCCGTATCACCCTGGTCGACATCGACGACAGCGGACTGCCGCCCGAAAACCTGGTGTCCGCCGTACGTGCCGCCGTTTCCGACGGCGAACCGCGGCTCGCCCTGCGCCACGGCGCCGTGCTCGTTCCGCGCGCGCACACCCTGCCCGCACCCCCGCCGCCGCGACCCTGGAACCCCGACGGCACGGTCCTTCTCACCGCGTTCGACGCCGGGCCGTTCACTGCGGGCATCGCCCGGCATCTTGTCACCGCGCGGTCCGTACGCGAAGTCGTGATCGCGGCCCCGGGGGCGCACGAACTCGGCGAACTGAGCGCCGAGTTGTCCGAGAGCCACGACGCCCGGCTGCACCTCGTCGACGCCGACCCGGCCGAAAGCACAGTGCTGGCCGGCATTCTGCGCGACATCCCCGACGAACACCCGCTCAGCGCAGTGGTGGACACGACCGGGGCCCCCGAGACCGCCACCGCGCTCGCCGCACTCACCGGCGCGGAACCGCCAGGGGCCGACCCGAACGGCGCCGCGGCGACGGACAGGGGAATGACGCATCCGGCAGCGCCCACCGCGTTCCTCGTCTGGGCACCGCAACCCGCACCGATCCTGGAAAGCCTCGTCCGCCGCCGACGCGCCGCCGGACTCCCCGGCACGGTACTCGCCGGCTCCCCCTGGGCCGACCGCGCCACCGACACCGCCGCCCTCCTCGAAGCCCTCGGCGCAGCCCTCGACTTCGACGACCCCGTCCTCGTCGTGACCCGACTCGACAACGCCGGGTTGCGCCGTGCGGCCGAGGCCGGCAGCCTGCCCGCCGAACTGCGCGACCTCGCCCCCTCCACCGGACCGCTGCGCCGCCGCGCGGCAACCACCGGCGCGAACGGGTCCGACGTGGCTCTCACCGAGCTGTTGCGCGCCCTCACGCCGACCGAACGGCACGGCCGGCTCACGGACCTGATCCGCCGTCAGGCCGCCGCGGTGCTGGGCCACACCTCGATCGACGGCGTCGGGGCCGACCGTCCTTTCCGGGAACTCGGCTTCGACTCCATGATGTCCATCCAACTCCGCAACCGGATCGGTGCCGAGACCGGCCTCACCCTCCCGGCCGTCGTCGCCTTCACCTACCCCACACCGGCCGCACTCGCCGATCACCTGGCCGCGCAACTCGGCATCGACGGCGTCGCCGACAACGGCGAAGCCCGCGCCCTGGCCGAACTCGACCGGCTCGAAGCCTTCTTCGCCGCGCTCGGCCCCGAGACCGCGGCCGACACCCGGTCGCGCGTCGGAAAGCGGCTCCAGGCCCTGCTGTGGCGTTGGACCGACGCACCCGAACGGAACGGCGGTCCGGCGCCCGAGGCCGTCGTCGACGACCGCACGCTCGAATCCGCAACGGACGACGAGATGTTCGCCCTGATCGACCGCGAGCTCGAAGCCCCCTGAGACGGATCGCCCGTGGCCGTGGCCGTATCCGTGCCGTGGTCGACCGGATCGGAACCCGCGTAGGAGCCTGACGATGCCGAACAACGAAGACAAGCTGCGGGACTACCTCAAGCGCGTCACCGCGGACTACAGCCACGCCCGTCGGCGCCTGCGCGACCTGGAAGCCAAGGACAACGAGCCCATCGCCATCGTGGGCATGGGGTGCCGACTCCCCGGCGGCGTCACCACCCCCGACGAACTCTGGCGGCTGGTGGCCGAGGGCCGCGACGCCATCACCCCCTTCCCCGACGACCGGGGCTGGGCCGAGGACCTGTACGACCCCGACCCGGACGCCCCGGGCAAGTGCTACGTGGCCGAAGGCGGCTTCCTGCACGACGCCATGGACTTCGATCCGGCCTTCTTCGGCATCTCCCCGCGGGAAGCACTGGCCATGGACCCCCAGCAGCGCCTGCTGCTCGAAGCCTCCTGGGAAGCGGTCGAACACGCCGGCATCGCGCCCACCGCACTGCGCGGCACCCGGACCGGAGTCTTCGCCGGCGCCGTCGGCTCCGACTACGTCGCCCGGCTGCGGGCCATCCCCGACGACGTCGAAGGCTTCGTCGTCACCGGGAACATGACCGCCGTCATCTCCGGCCGCATCTCCTACCTCCTCGGCCTCGAGGGGCCGGCCGTCACCATCGACACCGCCTGCTCCTCGTCGCTGGTCGCCACCCACCTCGGCGTCCAGGCGCTGCGCCGCCGCGAATGCGACTACGCGCTCGCTGGCGGCGTCAGCGTCATGCCGACCCCCAGCGGATTCGTCGGCTTCAGCCGGCAGCGCGGCCTGGCCCCCGACGGCCGCTGCAAGACCTTCGACGCGGCGGCCGACGGCACCATCTGGTCCGAGGGCGTGGGGGTCCTGCTCCTGGAGCGCCTGTCCGACGCACGCCGCCACGGCCACCGCGTCCTCGCCCTCATCCGGGGCTCGGCCGCCAACCAGGACGGCGCCAGCAACGGTCTGAGCGCACCCAACGAACTGGCGCAGCGCCGCGTCGTGGAACAGGCCCTGGAGAACGCCCGCCTGGCCGCACCCGACGTCGACGCCGTGGAGGCGCACGGGACCGGGACGACGCTGGGCGACCCGATCGAGGCGCAGGCGCTGCTGGCGACGTACGGCCAGGGCCGCCCCGGGGACCGGCCGCTGTGGCTGGGCTCGATCAAGTCCAACATCGGCCACGCAGGCGCCTGCGCGGGCGTGGCCGGCGTGATGAAGATGGTCATGGCCCTGCGCGCCGGCGTCCTGCCGCGCACGCTGCATGTCAACGAACCGACGCCGCACGTCGACTGGACGGCGGGCGCGGTCTCGCTGCTGACCGAGGCACGCCCTTGGCCGGCCGAAGCGGACCGCCCGCGCCGGGCCGGCGTCTCGTCGTTCGGAGTCTCCGGGACGAACGCGCACGTGATCGTCGAACAGGCGCCGGCGGTGGCGAAGTCGGACCCCGTCGACCCTGCCGAGACCCCCGGTGCCACTGACGGCACTGATGCCGCCGATGCCGCGGTCCCGGTCGAGGACGCCGGGCCGGGAGTGGATCCGGGCGGAATGTCCGGCTCCGAGGTCGTGCCGTGGGTGTTGTCCGCCCGGGGAGGTCCGGCGTTGGCGGGACAGGCCGAACGCCTGGCCCGCGCGGTCGCGGCCGGCGGGTCGGCCGATGCGGATCCGGTTGCTGTGGGTTGGTCGTTGGTCGCGTCGCGGGCAGTGCTGGAGCACCGGGCGGTCGTGTGGGGCACCTCGGCGGACGAGCCGGAAACCGGGCTGGCGGCCGGATTGGCGGCACTGTTTTCGGGTGGCGCGGCACCGCATGTTGTCTCGGGGACCGCCGCACGGGGGACGGGCAAGGGTGTGGTCTTTGTCTTTCCCGGTCAGGGTTCGCAGTGGTTGGGGATGGGTCGTCAGCTGCTCGTTGCTTCGCCGGTGTTCGCTGCGCGGTTGGTGGAGTGTGAGGCGGCGCTTGGGCCGTTTGTGGAGTGGTCGTTGGGTGCGGTGTTGGCCGGGGACGACGAGGCCTGGTTGGGCCGGGTGGATGTGGTTCAGCCGGTGTTGTGGGCGGTGATGGTGTCGCTGGCTGCGGTGTGGGAGTCGGTGGGTGTGGCGCCGACGGCGGTGATCGGGCATTCGCAGGGGGAGATCGCGGCGGCGGTGGTTGCCGGGGCGTTGTCGTTGGCGGATGGTGCGCGGGTGGTGGCGTTGCGGTCGGCCGCGATTCGCGACGAGTTGGCCGGGCGGGGCGGCATGTTGTCGTTGGCGGCGGGTCCGGAGCAGGTTGCGGTGTGGTTGGAGGGGTTCGCGGGTCGGGTGTCGGTGGCGGTGTTCAACGGTCCTGCGGCGACGGTGGTGGCGGGTGAGCCGGAGGCGCTGGCGGAACTGGCCGTGCTGGCCGAGGCGGCCGGGGTGCGGGCGCGGATGGTGCCGGTGGACTACGCCTCGCACACGCCGCAGGTCGATGCTCTGAGTGGACGTCTGTTGGACGAGTTGGCGGTGGTGGAACCGCGGGCTTCTCGGGTGCCGTTGGTGTCGACGGTGACCGGGGAAGTCCTGGACACCTCCGAGATGGACGCGGGCTACTGGTTCACCAACCTCCGCAACCCGGTCCGCTTCACACAGGCGGTCGAGGCCGCCCTGAGCCTGGGCCACACCCGATGGGTGGAGGTGAGTCCGCATCCGGTGCTGACCATGGCCGTCCAGGATGTCGCCGACGCCAAGGACTTCCCGGTCACCGCGGTCGGCACGCTGCGACGCGACGAGGACGAGTCCGCGCGCTTGACCGCGAACGCCGCGGAACTGTGGGTCCGCGGCGTGTCCGTGGACTGGTCGGGCTGGTTCGCCGGACGCCGCGCCGGGCACGTCGACCTGCCGACGTACGCGTTCCAACACCAGCGCTACTGGCTGGAGTCGGCCTCCGGCGCGTCGGATGTCGGCGGCGCGGGACTGGCGAGCGCGGACCACCCGCTGCTGGGCGCCGCGGTGACCCTGGCATCCGACGGCGGGGTGCTGCTCACCGGGCGGTTGTCGCTGCGCACCCACCCCTGGCTGGCGGACCACACGGTGGCCGGGCAGGTGTTGTTCCCCGGCACCGGGTTCGTCGAGTTGGCAGTGCGGGCCGGAGACGAGGTCGGTTGCGCCTGCGTCAAGGAACTGACGCTGCGCGCCCCGCTGATGCCGCCCGAGAACGGCGGGGTGCGGATCCAGGTCCTGGTCGGGCCCGCCGACGCGGCGGGGCAGCGGGATCTGACGATTCACTCCTGCCCGGAGGATGCGGCGTACGACGGAGCATGGACCTGCCATGCGGAGGGTGTCCTGACTCCGGCGCGGCAGCCGGCGCCCGCCACCGACCCGTCGTCCGCTTGGCCGCCGGAGGGTGCCGAAGCCCTCGACCTCTCCGGGTTCTACGCGGCGGCCGAGACGGCCGGCTACGGCTACGGCCCCGCCTTCCAAGGCCTGCGCAGGGCGTGGCGGCACGGCGGCGAGGTGTTCGCCGAGGTGGAACTGCCGGAGGAGGTACGCGGGGACGCCGGGCGCTTCGGCGTACACCCGGCGCTGCTGGACGCCGCCCTGCACGCCAACGGCTACGTCCCGGCCGTCGCCGACGCCGACGACCTCCGCCTGCCGTTCGCCTGGACGGGGGTGTCGCTCTTCGCATCGGGTGCGGACCGGCTGCGCGTGCGGATCCGTGCGGAGTCCGACGACGCGCTGGCTGTGCACGTCGCCGATGCGGCGGGCGGGCCGGTCGCCCAGGTGGAGTCGCTGGTCCTGCGGCCGGTGGACCGCAGCCGCCTCGGTGCGCCCCGGGTGGACGACGCGTTGTTCCGGCTGGAGTGGACCGCACTCCAGGCGGAAACCGATGACGTGGCGCCGTTCGGGACGTGGGCCGTCCTCGGCGGGGACCGCTTCGGACTGGGTGCCGCCGCGCAGTGGTCCGGACTGGCGGTGGACGCGTACCCGACCGTGTCCGGGCTGCGTGAGGTGCTGGACGCGGGCGTACCGGCGCCCGAGGTGGTGCTGTTCACGCCGGATGTCCTCGGCGGCGGGGCGGAGTTGGCCGACGCCGCACGCGATGTGGCGCTGCGCACGTTGGGCACATTGCAGGAGTGGCTGGCCGAACCGGGCCTGGCAGAAACGAAGTTGGCCGTGTTCACGTGCGGCGCGGTCGCGACGGGCGACGGAACGGATCTGGTCGATCTGGCGACCGCGCCGCTGTGGGGGCTGATCCGCAGCGCGCAGAGCGAGAACCCGGGGCGGCTGCTGCTCGTCGACCTGGACGGCGACGAAGCCGCCTGTGTGGACACCGAGATCGTCGACCACCTGACCGCGGCCCTGCACGCGGGAGAGGCGCAAGTGGCGGTGCGCGGAGGGCAGGTGCTCGTGCCGCGCCTGACTCCGGTGGGCGCGCCCGGAGACCGACTCCTGCCGCCGTCCGGAACACCGGCCTGGCGCCTCGACACGACCGGCACCGGCACCCTGGAAGGCCTTGCCCTCCTGCCTGTTCCCGAGGCCACCACGCCGCTGACCGCCGGCCAGGTGCGCGTCGCGGTCCGGGCCGCCGGCCTGAACTTCCGCGACGTGCTGATCGGCCTGGGCATGGTGCCCGGCCAGCGGGTGATGGGCAGCGAGGGTGCCGGTGTGGTCGTCGAAGTCGGCGAAGGAGTCACCGACTTCGCGCCCGGTGACCGCGTCATGGGCCTGATGTCCGGCAGCCTCGGCCCGCTGACGGTGACGGAGGAACGGGTCCTCGTCCGCATGCCGGAGGCCTGGTCCTTCGAGCAGGCGGCTTCGGTGTCCGCCGTGTTCCTCACGGCGTACTACGGCCTCGTGGACCTGGCCGGGGTACGGCGGGGGGAATCCGTGCTGATCCATGCCGGCGCGGGCGGCGTCGGGATGGCGGCGATCCAGCTCGCCAGGCACCTGGGTGCGCGGGTGTTCGCGACCGCGAGTCCCGGCAAGTGGGAGGCGTTGCGTGGCCTGGGCGTGCCGGACGCGCACCTCGCCTCGTCGCGTGACCCGGGCTTCCGCGACGCGTTCCTGGCGGCCACGGACGGTGCCGGGGTGGACGTCGTGCTGAACTCGCTGACCGGGGAGTTCGTCGACGCGTCGCTCGAACTCCTGCCCCGTGGGGGACGGTTCCTGGAACTGGGCAAGACCGACATCCGCGATGCCGACGAAATCGCCGAAACGCACACCGGGGTCCGCTACCACGCCTACAGCCCCGGCGACGGCGGCTTCGACCGCGCCCGGGAGATCCTGGGCATCGTCCTCGACCTGTTCGAACGGGGTGAGCTGGCGCCGCTGCCGGTGCGCACGTGGGACGTCCGGTGCGCGCGGGAGGCGTTCCGGTTCGTCAGCCAGGCGCGGCACGTGGGCAAGGTCGTACTGACGATGCCGCGGGCGCTGGACCCGGACGGCACGGTGCTGGTGACCGGGGGCCTGGGCACGCTCGGGGCCGCGCTGGCCCGCCACTTGGCCGGGACGCTCGGCGTACGGCACCTGGTGCTGACCGGTCGACGCGGCCCGGACACTCCCGGCGCGGCCGAGTTGGTCGCCGACCTGGAGCGCTTGGGAGCACAGGCGCACGCGGTGGCGTGCGATGCGTCGGACCGCGGGAGCCTGGCCGAACTGCTCGCGGGGATCCCGGCCGCGCATCCGCTGACAGGTGTGGTGCATGCGGCCGGCGTGTTGGCCGACGGTGTGGTGACGTCGCTGACCGGGGAGCAACTGGAGCGGGTGTGGCGGCCGAAGGTCGATGCGGCGATGAACCTGCACGAGCTGACACGGGACGCGGACTTGGCGATGTTCGCGCTGTACTCCTCGGCGTCGGGGGTGCTGGGGAGCCCCGGGCAGGCGAACTACGCGGCGGCGAACACCTTCCTGGACGCACTGGCATACCACCGAAGCGCCCGCAGCCTCCCGGCCACGTCCTACATCTGGGGCCTGTGGGCGGATGCGAGCGCCCTGACCGGTGCCATGGGACAGCTGGAGCACGCGCGCGCCTCCCGGGGCGGGCTGGTGGCGATGCCGGTGGACGTCGGCCTGGGACTGTTCGACCGCGGCGCGGAGTTGGGCCTGCCCGCGGTGGTGGCATCGCCGATGGACATCGGGCGCCTGCGCGGGACCGCCGCGGGCGCCCCGGTTCCCGGAGTCCTGCGGGGGCTTGTCCGGGTGCCGGGGCGCCGGGTGGTCGAGGCGTCGGTGGCGGCCGGGGACGGCGGTTCGCTGGCATCGCACTTGGCGGGGCTGGCTACCGCGGAGCGCGAGAGGGTCGTGCTGGACCTGGTGCGGAGCCATGTCGCCGCCGTGCTCGGACATGCGGCCGGCGGCGCGGTGGAGGCGGAACGGTCGTTCAAGGACTTGGGGTTCGACTCCTTGACGGCAGTGGAGCTGCGGAACCGGCTGAGTGCCGCGACCGGGCTGCGGTTCCCGGCGACGCTGGTGTTCGACCACCCCACCCCCGTCGCCCTCGGCAGGCACATCGACGGCGAGATCACCGGCCTTGACGTACCGCCACCGCCGACGCACGCGCGGACCGCCGCGGCCGACGGCGACCCCATCGCGATCGTCGGCATGGCCTGCCGCTTCCCCGGTGACATCCGATCGCCCGAAGACCTGTGGGCTCTGCTGACGCAGGGCCGCGACGCGATCACCGCGTTCCCGGACGACCGGGACTGGGACCTCGGCACCCTGTACGACCCGGATCCCGACGCGGTGGGGAAGACGTACGTGCGTGGCGGCGGATTCGTGCACGACATGGCCGAGTTCGACGCCGAGTTCTTCGGTATCTCGCCGCGCGAGGCGATGGCCATGGACCCGCAGCAGCGCCTGTTCCTGGAAGCGGCATGGGAAGCCGTCGAGCGGGCGGGAGTTGCGCCCGGCACGCTGCGGGGCAGTCAGACCGGCGTCTTCGTCGGCGCGTTGCCGTCGGAGTACACGTCCCGGCTCGACGCGGCCCCGGAGGGCACCGAGGGCTTCCTCGGCACCGGCAACATGTCCAGCGTCACGTCCGGCCGGGTGGCGTACGTCCTGGGCCTGGAAGGACCCGCGGTGACCGTGGACACGGCCTGTTCGTCGTCCCTGGTCGCGCTGCACCTCGCCGCCCAGTCGCTGCGCCAGGGCGAGTGCGATCTCGCGCTCGCCGGAGGCGTGACCGTCATGTGCACCCCAGCGGGTTTCGTGGAACTGAGCCGCCAGCGCGGGCTGGCCCCCGACGGCCGCTGCAAGGCCTTCGCCGGCGCGGCCGACGGCTTCGGCCCCGGCGAAGGCGCCGGAGTCCTGCTCGTCGAACGCCTCTCGGACGCGCGGCGACTGGGGCACCGGGTCCTCGCGGTGGTCCGGGGGTCGGCGGTCAACCAGGACGGCGCGTCCAACGGCCTCACCGCGCCCAACGGGCCGTCACAGCAGCGCGTGATCCGGCAGGCGCTCGCCGCGGCGGGGCTCTCGGCTGCCGACGTGGACGCCGTCGAGGCGCACGGGACCGGGACGACGCTGGGGGACCCGATCGAGGCGCAGGCGCTGCTCGCCACGTACGGCCAACAGCGGCCGGAGGACCGGCCGTTGTGGCTCGGCTCGGTCAAGTCGAACATCGGGCACACCCAGGCGGCCGCGGGCGTCGCCGGTGTGATCAAGATGGTGATGGCCCTGCGCGAGGGCGTGCTGCCGCCCACCCTGCACGTCGACGAACCGACCCCGCACGTCGACTGGTCGGCCGGGCATGCCGCCCTGCTCACCGAGCCGGTGGCCTGGAAGTCCAACGGGCGGCCGCGCCGCGCGGGAATCTCGTCCTTCGGCATCAGCGGTACGAACGCCCACGTGATCGTGGAGGAAGCCCCGATCACGGCCCCGTCCCGGGCGCGGGACACGGACGATCGCGTCCCCGAAGTGCTCGCCGGCTCCGCGGTGGTGCCCTGGGTGCTGTCGGCGCGCGGTGCGCCGGCGTTGGCGGCACAGGCGGAGAAGCTTGCCCGGGCCCTCGGGGAAGGAACGCTGGCGGCGGACGAACCGGTTGATGTGGGTTGGTCGTTGGTGGCCTCGCGAACGGTTTCGGACCACCGGGCGGTGGTGTGGGGCGCGTCGAGGGGTGAGCTGACCGACGGGCTTGCGGCCCTCGCGGCGGGTGGCGCGGCGCCCCACGTGGTGTCGGGGGCGGTGGCCGCGGACCTGGCTGCCGGCGCGGGTGCGGGTCCGGTGTTCGTGTTCCCGGGTCAGGGTTCGCAGTGGTTGGGGATGGGCCGGGGGTTGATGGCTGCTTCGCCGGTGTTCGCTGCGCGGTTGGCGGAGTGTGAGGCGGCCCTTGAGCCGTTTGTGGACTGGTCGTTGGGTGCGGTGTTGGCCGGGGACGACGACGCCTGGCTGGGCCGGGTGGACGTGGTCCAGCCGGTGTTGTGGGCGGTGATGGTGTCGCTGGCGGCCGTGTGGGAGTCGGCGGGCGTGGCCCCGACGGCGGTGATCGGGCATTCGCAGGGGGAGATCGCCGCGGCAGTGGTCGCCGGAGCGTTGTCGTTGGCGGACGGTGCGCGGGTGGTGGCGTTGCGGTCGGCCGCGATTCGCGACGAACTTGTGGGACGGGGCGGCATGTTGTCGCTCGCTGCGGATCCCGGTCGGGTGGGCGAGTGGGTGGATGCATGTCAGGGTCGTGTGGGCGTGGCGGTGTTCAACGGTCCGGCGGCGACGGTGGTGGCGGGTGAGCCGGGGGCGTTGGAGGAGATAGCGGCTGTGGCGGAGGCGGCCGGGGTGCGGGCGCGGAGGGTGCCGGTGGATTACGCGTCCCACACGCCGCACGTCGACGCCCTGCATGCGCGCCTGTTGGACGAACTCGCGGCGGTGGAACCTCGGGCTTCGCGGGTGCCGTTGGTGTCGACGGTGACCGGGGAAGTCCTGGACACCACCGAGATGGACGCGGGCTATTGGTTCACCAACCTCCGCAAGCCGGTCCGCTTCACGCAGGCGGTCGACACCGCGCTCGGCCTCGGCCACACGCGATGGGTGGAGGTCAGCGCCCACCCCGTGCTCACGATGGCGGTGCAGGACGTCGCGGACGCCGCCGACACCTCTGTGGTGGCCGTCGGGACCCTGCGGCGCGACGAGGACGAGCCGTCCCGCCTGGTCGCGGGCGCCGCGGAGTTGTGGGTGTCGGGCACCACTGTGGACTGGCCGGCGTTCTTCGCCGGTCGAGGACGCCCTGTGCCGGTCGATCTGCCGACCTACGCCTTCCAGCGTCGGCGCTACTGGCTGACGGCTCCCGCCAAGTCCGGCGACCCGGTCGGCCTCGGACTGACCGCGGCCGAGCACCCCTTGGTGGGTGCGGCAGTCGGGACCGCGGCCGACGGCGGGCTCCTGCTGACCGGCCGCCTGTCGCTGGAATCCCAGCCCTGGCTGGCCGACCACCGTGTCGGCGACACCGTGCTCTTCCCCGGCACAGGCCTCGTGGAGCTGGCGGTGCGCGCCGGGGACGAGGCCGGGTGCGCGCATGTCCACGAACTCACGTTGCACGAACCGTTGTTGCTGCGCGAGAAGAGCGCGGTGCAGATCCAGGTGGCGGTGTCGGCCGCCGACGAGTCGGGGCAACGCGGCCTCGGTGTCTACTCGCGCCCGGCGGGTGCCGAGCAGGACCGCCCCTGGACCCGGCATGCGGAGGGCGTCCTCGGCGCGGCGCAGGACGGCGCACCGGCGATGCCGGACCTGGCGGTGTGGCCGCCTGCCGACGCCGAAGTCCTCGACATGACGGGCTTCTACGCCGCGGCGGACGCGGCCGGCTACGGCTACGGCCCAGCGTTCCAAAACCTCCGCGCGGCTTGGCGGCGAGGCGATGTCGTCTACGCGGACGTGCAGTTGTCCGAAGCCGAGCGTACGGACGCCGGTCGCTTCGGCGTGCATCCCGCGCTGCTGGACGCCGCGTTGCACGCGAACGGATACCTGCCGTCGTCGGCCGCGGCCGACGGCCTGCGGCTGCCGTTCTCGTGGACGGGGGTGTCCCTGTACGCCTCCGGCGCGGACCGGCTCCGCGTGCGGATCACGGCTGCCGACGGCGACGCGCTGTCCGTACACGCGGCGGACGCCACCGGACAACCCGTCGCGCACATCGCCTCGTTGGCCGTACGCCCGGTGGACGCCGCCCGCCTGGGCACCGAAGACCCCCTGCGGGACGCGCTGTTCACGCTCGACTGGACCCCGCTGCCCGTCCCGCGCACCGACGACGCCGCGATGTCCGGCACGTGGGCGGTCCTCGGCTCGGACCGGTTCGGGGTGGGCGCCGCCGCGCAGTGGTCCGGGTTGGCGGTCGACGCGTACCCGACGGTGTCGGGGTTGCGCGAGGTCTTGGACGCCGGAGTCCCCGCGCCGCAACTCGTGTTCGTCACACCCGCCACCGCCCCGGACGCCGATGAACCGGCCGAGGCGGCCGCGCGGATCGCGGTGCAGGTGTTGGCCACGGTCCAGGAGTGGCTGGCCCAGGAAGCGTCGGCGGACACTCCCTTGGTCGTGGTCACGCGTGGTGCGGTCGCGGCCCGCGCAGGCGCCGATGTCGCGGACCTGACCGCCGCACCGCTGTGGGGCCTGATCCGCAGCGCGCAGAGTGAGCACCCCGGCCGGTTCCTGCTGCTGGACCTCGACCCCGACGGCGACGCCGGGGCGGACGACGCGCTGTTGTCCGCAGCTGTCGACGCGGCGCTGCGCGGCGACGAGTGGCAGGTGGCGATACGCGGCGACGAGGTGTTGGTGCCGCGCCTGGCCCGCGTGGGCACGGGCGGGGATCACATGGTGCCGCCGGCCGGTGCGCAGGCGTGGTGCCTGGACGCGGCCGGGACCGGCACGTTGGCGGACTTGGCTCTCGTCCCGGCACCGGAGGCCGCCGCGCCCTTGGAGGCGGGGCAGGTACGCGTCGCGGTGCGTGCGGCAGGCCTCAACTTCCGGGACGTGCTGATCTCCCTCGGGATGTACCCCGGGGAACCGGTCCTCGGCAGCGAAGCCGCGGGTGTCGTCGTCGAAATCGGTCCGGAGGTGACCGGGTTCGCCCCCGGCGACCGGGTGATGGGAATCGTCCGGCACGGATTCGGGCCGCTCGTGATCGCCGATGCCCGGGCGCTCGCGCGAATTCCGGAGGGGTGGTCGTTCGAGCGGGCGGCGTCGGTGCCGGTGGTGTTCCTGACGGCGTATTACGGGTTGGTGGATTTGGCGGGGTTGCGGCGGGGTGAGTCGGTGCTGGTCCATGCCGGTGCGGGTGGTGTGGGGATGGCGGCGGTCCAGTTGGCGAGGCATTTGGGTGCGCGGGTGTTCGCGACGGCGAGTCCGGGGAAGTGGGATGTGCTGCGCGGTTTGGGTGTGGAGGAGGGGTGTATCGCGTCGTCGCGGGATCCGGGGTTCCGGGATGCGTTCCTCGCGGCGACGGACGGCGCCGGGGTGGATGTGGTGCTGAACTCCCTGGCGGGGGAGTTCGTCGACGCGTCGCTCGAACTGCTGCCACGCGGCGGACGGTTCGTCGAAATGGGCCGTACGGATGTGCGGACGGCGGAGCAACTTGCCGAAGAGCACGGCGGGGTCGCGTACCAGCCCTTCGAACTCGGTGCGGCGGGTCCGGATCGCATGGGCGCGATCCTGACGGAGATCCTCGACCTGTTCGACCGGGGTGTGCTGTCGCCGTTGCCGGTGCGGTCGTGGGATGTGCGGCGGGCGCGGGAGGCGTTCCGGTTCGTGAGTCAGGCGCGGCATGTGGGCAAGGTCGTGTTGACGATGCCGCGGGCGTTGGATCCGGGCGGCACGGTGCTGGTCACCGGGGGGACCGGCACCTTGGGCGGGTTGTTGGCCCGTCACCTGGTGGGCGAACACGGTGTGCGGCACCTGGTGCTGACCAGTCGTCAGGGTGAGGCTGCGCCGGGTGCTGCGGAGTTGGTCGCGGAGTTGGTGCGGCTGGGTGCGGTGTCGGTGCGGGTGGCGGCGTGTGACGCGGCTGATCGCGGGCAGTTGGCGGGGTTGCTCGCGAGCATTGCGGCCGAGCACCCCTTGACGGGTGTGGTGCATGCGGCGGGAGTGCTGGCGGATGGTGTGGTCACGTCGCTGACCGGCGAGCAGGTGGAGCGGGTGTGGCGGCCGAAGGCGGACGCCGCGGTGAACCTGCACGAGCTGACCCGGGACGCGGACCTGGCGATGTTCACCTTGTACTCCTCGGCGTCGGGGGTGTTCGGCAGCCCGGGGCAGGCCAACTACGCGGCGGCGAACACCTTCCTGGACGCACTCGCGCACCGGCGCTCCGCGCTCGACCTGCCCGCCACCTCCCTGGCCTGGGGCTACTGGGCCCAGACCAGCGCGCTCACCAGCCACCTCGGACACCAGGAGCACACCCGCATGACACAGGGCGGGTTGGTGGCCATGTCCTCAGAGGTGGGCCTGGGACTGTTCGACCGGGGCTCGGAGGCGGGTCTGCCGGTTGCGGTGGCATCCCCGGTGGATGCGGCACGGCTGCGCGGCGTGTCCCCGGGCCTGGTTCCCGGGGTGCTGCGGGGGCTGGTGCGGGCGTCGGGACGCCGGGTGGTCGAAGCGACGACGGCGAATGGGGACAGCAGTTCGCTGGCTGCGCGGCTCGCGGGGTTGGGTGCGGCGGAACGGACCCGAGTGGTCCTGGACTTGGTGCGGGGCCATGTGGCCGCCGTGCTGGGGCACGCCGCCGGCGGCGCGGTGGAGGCGGAACGGTCGTTCAAGGACTTGGGGTTCGACTCCTTGACGGCGGTCGAGCTGCGGAACCGGCTGAGTGCCGCGACCGGGCTGCGCTTCCCGGCGACGCTGGTGTTCGACCACCCCACCCCCGAGGCCCTCGCTCGGCACATCCGCGCCCAGGTTCCGTCGCCTGATGCGTCCGACCTCGAACCCGTCTCCATGGCACGCGAATTGGACCGGCTGGAAGCCATCGTCTCGGCGGCCGACGCGGACGACATCGCACGCAATCGGATGACCGACCGGCTTCGGGCGCTGCTCGCCGTCCTCGACGGCGTCGGCGCGGCGGCGCAGTCCGGCGACGACACCGACCTGCTGACCGCGACCGACGACGAACTCTTCGACCTGCTCGACGACGAACTCGGAACCGCGTGAACCTCCCGCCCCCTTGGCGGCATCGAGCCTGGACGGATGACCCAGCATGGACAATGAGCAGAAGCTCCGCGACTACCTCAAGCGGGCGACCGCCGACCTGCGCCAGGCCCGCCGCCGCGTCAAGCAGCTCGAGGAGCAGGCGCCGATCGCGATCGTCGGGATGTCCTGCCGCTTTCCGGGGAAGATCCTGTCGCCCGAGGACCTGTGGCGGGTCGTGGCCGAAGGCGTGGACGCAATATCGCCGTTCCCCCAGGACCGCGGCTGGGATCTCGACGACTTGTACGACCCGGACCCCGACGCGCCGGGCAAGACGTATGCCCAGGCCGGCGGATTCCTCGCCGCGGTGGCCGACTTCGACGCCGAACTGTTCGGCATCGCACCGCGTGAAGCCCTGGCGATGGATCCGCAGCAACGAATGCTGCTCGAGGTGTCCTGGGAGGCCTGCGAACGGGCCGGGATCCCGCCCACCTCGTTGCGCGGCAGCGCGACCGGGGTGTTCATGGGCATCGCCTCGTCGGACTACGCGGGACGCCTGCGGCGCATACCGGAGGGCCTGGGCGGCTACCTGAGCACGGGCAGCGCGGCGAGCGTCGCGTCGGGCCGCGTCGCGTACACGCTGGGGCTGGAAGGCCCGGCGGTATCGCTGGACACGGCGTGTTCGTCGTCGCTCGTGGCGCTGCACCTGGCCGTCCAGGCCCTGCGGCAGGGCGAGTGCTCGCTGGCGCTGGCCGGCGGCGCCACGGTGATGTCGGGCCCGCTGACGTTCGTCGAGTTCGGGCACCAGCGGGGCCTCGCCGCGGACGGGCGCTGCAAGGCTTTCGCCGCCGCCGCGGACGGGTTCGGACCCGCCGAAGGAGTGGGTGTCCTTGTCCTCGAACGACTGTCGGACGCCCACCGGAACGGGCACCGGGTCCTCGCCGTCCTCCGGGGCTCGGCGATCAACCAGGACGGCGCCTCCAACGGCCTGACCGCACCCAACGGCCCGTCCCAGGAAAGGCTGATCCGGCAGGCACTCGCCAACGCCGGCCTGTCGGCCTCGGACGTGGACGCGGTCGAGGCGCACGGGACCGGGACGACGCTGGGGGACCCGATCGAGGCGCAGGCACTGCTCGCCACGTACGGCCGGGGTCGGTCGGCGGACCGGGCGCTGTGGGTGGGCTCGGTGAAGTCGAACATCGGGCACGCCCAGGCCGCGGCCGGAGTGGCGGGCGTCATCAAAATGGTCATGGCGCTGCGCGAGGGAGTGCTGCCGCGCACGCTGCACGTGGACGAGCCGACCCCGCACGTGGACTGGTCCTCCGGTGCGGTGTCGCTGCTGACCCGGGAGGTTCCCTGGCGCCACGAGGAACGGCCGGTCCGATGCGGCGTCTCGGCGTTCGGCATCAGCGGGACGAACGCGCACGTGATCCTGGAACAGGCGCCCGCCGTCGAGCGCGCGCCCGCGGCGGAACCCGGCGCGGCGGAACCCGAGGCGGCTGCGGGTGGGTTGGCGGGTTCGGCCGTCGTCCCGTGGGTGGTTTCGGCACGGGGCCCGCGGGCTTTGGCGGGCCAGGCCGAGCGCCTGCTCGCCGGAGTGGCGGCGGCCGATCCGGTGGACGTGGGTTGGTCGTTGGCGGCGTCGCGGTCGGTGCTGGAACACCGCGCGGTGGTGTGGGGTGCGTCGGCGGACCAACTGACGTCCGCGCTCCAGGCGTTGGCGTCCGGTGGTGTGGCGGGGAACGCCATCTCGGGGGTCGCCGGGGCGGCCACGGGTGAGGGTGTGGTCTTCGTCTTTCCCGGTCAGGGGTCGCAGTGGTTGGGGATGGGGCGTCAACTCCTCGTTGCTTCGCGGGTGTTTGCTGCGCGGTTGGTGGAGTGTGAGGCGGCGCTTGGGCCGTTTGTGGAGTGGTCGTTGGGTGAGGTGTTGGCCGGGGACGACGATGCGTGGTTGGGCCGGGTGGATGTGGTTCAGCCGGTGTTGTGGGCGGTGATGGTGTCGCTGGCTGCGGTGTGGGAGTCGGTCGGGGTTGCGCCGCGGGCGGTGGTGGGGCATTCGCAGGGGGAGATCGCGGCGGCGGTGGTGGCCGGTGCGTTGTCGCTCGATGACGGGGCGCGGGTGGTGGCGCTGCGGTCGGCGGCGATACGCGACGGCTTGGCCGGGCGGGGCGGCATGTTGTCGTTGGCAGCGGGTCCGGAGCGGGTTGCCGCGTGGGTGGAGGGTTTCGAGGGCCGCGTGTCGGTGGCGGTGTTCAACGGTCCTGCGGCGACGGTGGTTGCGGGTGAGCCGGAGGCGTTGGAGGAGATAGCGGCTCTGGCCGAGGCGGCCGGGGTGCGGGCGCGGATGGTGCCGGTGGACTACGCCTCGCACACGCCGCAGGTCGAGGCTCTGCGTGGGCGTCTGTTGGACGAACTCGCGCTGGTGGAACCTCGGGCTTCGCGGGTGCCGTTGGTGTCGACGGTGACCGGGGAAGTCCTGGACACCTCCGACATGGACGCGGGCTACTGGTTCGCGAACCTCCGCAACCCGGTCCGCTTCACCGACGCGTTGGCAACCGCGCTCGGCCTGGGGTGCTCTCGGGTGGTCGAGGTGAGCCCTCACCCGGTGCTGACGATGGCGGTCGAGGAGATCGCCGACGCCGCGCAGGCCGCCGTCGTCGCGGTGGGCACACTGCGGCGCGACGAAGACGACGTGCCCCGCCTGATCGCGGGTGCCGCGCAACTGTGGGTGTCGGGAACCCCGGTGGACTGGAACGCATTCTTCGTAGGACGCAGTCCCGTCCCGGCCGCCTTGGTCGACCTGCCCACCTACGCCTTCCAACACCAGCGCTACTGGCTGGACATCGGCGAGGCGGACGGAGACTTGGCCGGCAAAGGCCTCGTGTCCGCACGCCATCCGCTGCTCGGCGCCACGGTTGATCTCCCCGACGGCGACGGGATCGTGCTGACCGGCCGGCTGTCACTGCGTACCCATGCATGGTTGGCCGACCACGCGGTGGACGGGATGGTGTTGTTCCCCGGCACCGGGTTCGTGGAACTCGCGATGCGCGGCGGGGACGAGGCCGGCTGCCCGCATCTGCGCGAACTGACCTTGCAGGTGCCGCTGGTGATTCCCGATCAGGGCGCGGTCCAGGTCCGGGTCGTCGTGGGCCCCCCGGATGACGGTGGGCAGCGCGATGTGCGGATCCATGCCCGCCCGGAGGGGGACGGGAGTGGTGGGAGCGGAGGGAGCGATGGGAACGGCTCGGGTGGCGCGGGTGACGCGCCCTGGGTCTGCCACGCCGAAGGCCTTCTCCTCCCCGAGGAACAGCGGACCCGCGCCGACACGGACCTGACGGTCTGGCCGCCCGACGGGGCCGAGGAGTTGGACGTGAGCGGGTTCTATCCGGCCGCCGCGACGGCCGGATACGGGTACGGTCCCGCCTTTCGCAACCTCCGCGCGGTGTGGCGGCGCGGCGACGAACTCTTCGCGGATGTCGAGCTGTCCGAGGAACACCGCGAACAGGCCGGTTCCTTCGGCGTGCATCCCGCACTGCTCGACGCCGCTCTGCACGCCAACGGGTACGGGCCGTTCGGCGCCGCGAGCGACACGCTCCGGCTCCCCTTCGCCTGGACCGGTGTGACCCTGCGCGCCACCGGCGCCGACCGCCTCCGCGTCCACCTCCGACCGGCCGGGCCGGACGCGGTGCGTGTGAGCCTGGCCGACCGGACCGGTGCGCCGGTGGCCACGGTGGAGTCCCTGCTGGTCCGGCCGGTGACGGCAAGGCAGTTGGCGTTGGCCGCGTCGTCCGCGCACGACGCCGTGTACCGGGTCGCGTGGACACCGATGCCTTGCGACGTCGAAAACGTGCGCCACGACGTCTGGGCGGTGCTGGGCGACGACCCGTACGGCGTCGGTGCCGCACTTCAGGGCGCGGGATTGGCGGTCGACGCCTACCTCGACGTCGCGGGTGTCCGCGACGTCGTCGAGTGGGGCGTACCCGTGCCTGCCGTGACGGTGCTCGAGGTGCCCGGGCCGGTCGACGGCCTCGCGACGGCCGGCGCGGCGGAACGGGCTGCCGCTCGCGCGCTGGCCGCGGCGCAGGACTGGCTGGCGGAGGAACTGAACGGCGCCCGCCTCGTGTTCGTCACCCGGGGCGCTGCGGCCGCTGCCGATCACGAGGACGTCGTGGACTTGGCGGCAGCGCCGGTATGGGGGCTGATCCGCAGTGCGCAGGCCGAAAACCCGGGCCGTTTCCTGCTGGTCGACTTGGATCCCGAGGAAGACGGCGGAGATGCCGGGGACTTGCTGCCCGCGGCCGTCACCGCGGCGTTGGACGCCGAAGAGCCGCAGGTCGTCCTGCGCGCCGGCCGGGCCCTGGTGCCGCGCCTGGTTCGCGCCGATACCTCGCGGGCCGGTGATGCCGCTTTGGCCCCGCCGGATGACGCGTCGGCCTGGCGCCTGGACAGCACCGCCCCGGGCACGCTCGACGCGTTGGTCCTGGTGCCCGCGCCCGAGGCCACCGCGCCTCTCGCACCCGGTCGGATCCGCGTCGCGGTCCGGGCTGCCGGGCTGAACTTCCGTGACGTCCTGGCCGGCCTGGGCATGTACCCCGGCAAGCCCGTCCTGGGCAGCGAAGCCGCGGGTGTTGTCGTCGAAGTCGGCCCGGATGTCACCGGATTCGCGGTGGGCGACCGCGTCATGGGACTGATGCCCGAGGGGTTCGGCCCGCTGGTCGTCACTGATGCGCGCGTCGTGGTGCGGGTTCCGGAGGGGTGGTCGTTCGAGCGGGCGGCGTCGGTGCCGGTGGTGTTCCTGACGGCGTATTACGGGTTGGTGGATTTGGCGGGGTTGCGGCGGGGTGAGTCGGTGCTGGTCCATGCCGGTGCGGGTGGTGTGGGGATGGCGGCGGTCCAGTTGGCGAGGCATTTGGGTGCGCGGGTGTTCGCGACGGCGAGTCCGGGGAAGTGGGATGTGCTGCGGGGCTTGGGTGTGGAGGAGGGGTGTATCGCGTCGTCGCGGGATCCGGGGTTCCGGGATGCGTTCCTCGCGGCGACGGACGGCGCCGGGGTGGATGTGGTGCTGAACTCCCTGGCGGGGGAGTTCGTCGACGCGTCGCTCGAACTGCTGCCACGCGGCGGACGGTTCGTCGAAATGGGAAAGGCCGACATCCGGAGCGGCGAGCAACTTGCGCACTACCAACACGACATCGCCTACCACGCCTTCGAGCTCGGCGAAGCGGGTGCGGAGCGCATCCAGGAGATGCTGGGCGACATCGTACGGCTGCTCCAGGACGATGCCCTGTCGCCGTTGCCGGTGCGGTCGTGGGATGTGCGGCGGGCGCGGGAGGCGTTCCGGTTCGTGAGTCAGGCGCGGCATGTGGGCAAGGTCGTGTTGACGATGCCGCGGGCGTTGGATCCGGGCGGCACGGTGCTGGTCACCGGGGGGACCGGCACCTTGGGCGGGTTGTTGGCCCGTCACCTGGTGGGCGAACACGGTGTGCGGCACCTGGTGTTGGCCGGTCGTCAGGGTGAGGCTGCGCCGGGTGCCGCCGAGTTGGTCGCGGAACTGACGCGGCTGGGTGCGGTGTCGGTGCGGGTGGCGGCGTGTGACGCGGCTGATCGCGGGCAGGTGGCCGAACTGCTCGCGGGCATCCCGGCCGAGCGTCCTTTGACGGGTGTGGTGCATGCGGCCGGTGTGCTGGCGGATGCGACGCTTGCGGGTCTGACGCCGGAGGCGCTGGCTGCGGTGTGGCGTCCCAAGGTCGACGCCGCGGTGAACCTGCACGAGCTGACCCGGGACGCGGACCTGGCCGTGTTCGTCATGTACTCGTCCGCCGCCGGCATCTTCGGCAGTCCCGGCCAGGCGAACTACGCGGCGGCGAACACCTTCCTGGACGCACTCGCGTACCACCGCCGCGCGCACGGCCTGCCCGCCACCTCCCTCGCCTGGGGCTACTGGGCCCAGACCAGTACCCTCACCAGCCACCTCGGACATGAGGAACACGCCCGCATGTCGCAGGGCGGGATGCGTCCCCTCACCGCGGAACAAGGGCTGGCGGTGTTCGACGCCGCGGTGGCGACGCCTCAGCCGTCGGTCGTCGCCACGCGGTTGGATACGGCCGCCATGCGCAGGCTCGCTTCATCGGCGATACCGCCGTTCCTGCGCGAGTTGGTGCGTCCGGCGCGGTCGAGGGGCACCGCGGCAGCCGCGGGTACGGAGACCCCGACCACGCTGGCGGCCCGACTCGCGGGTCTCGGCCACCTCGAACGCGACCGCGTGGTCCTCGACCTGGTACGTGACCATGTCGCGGCCGTCCTCGGCCACCCGGACCCGTCCGCCCTTGACGGCACGCGCGAATTCCGGTCGCTGGGCTTCGACTCGCTGAGCGCGGTGGAGCTGCGCAACCGGCTGGCCGCCGCCACCGGGCTCAAGCTCGCCACGACGGCGATCTTCGAGCACCCGACACTCGCCGACCTGTCCGCGCATCTGACCGGGAAACTCCCCGAGTCGTCCGCTGCGGACCCGGTGGCGAAGGCGGGTGCGGTCGCGTCGACCGCGACCGACGGGTCGACGGCGACCACCGCGGCGCCCGCGGACGCGCCGGAATCGCTCAGCAGTCTCTTCGTACAGGCGTGCCGTGAAGGCCGGTTCACCGAGATGAGCCAGGTGCTGCGTACGGTCGCGAGCCTGCGGCCCGCGTTCACCGCCGCGGAGTCGGCCGAACAGCCGCTCAGGCTGGTGCCGTTGCTCCGCGGCCCCGAAGGTCCGCAGATCGTCTGCTTCCCGACGTTCGCGTGGAAGCCCACGGCCTACCAGTATCTCGCGCTCGCCTCCGCGCTCGGCGGTGACCGGGCCGTGTCCGTCGCCACCCTGCCCGGGTTCCTGTCCGGAGAGCCGCTTCCGACCGATCTGGATGCGCTGGTGCGGGCGGAGGCGGACGCGGTACGACGGCACGTCGGCGCAATGCCCTTCGTGCTCGCGGGGTACTCGAGCGGCGGCTTCGTCGCGGCAGCGGTCGCGCGCCACATGCAGGAAGAGATGCGGGCGGAAGGGACCGGTCCGGCCGGGCTCGTCCTGATCGACACGCATTGGTGGGACAGCACTGCGGGGTTCGAGATGGACGAGTGGAGCACCCGCGTCGCCGGCGCGCTCCTCGAACGCGACGGGCAGCAGGGCCAGGACGCTGAGAACTGGGGAGACGCCTGGGTGACCGCGCGGGCCCGGTACATCTCGCTGCCGTTCGCCCCGGCGGAAGTCGCGGTGCCCACTTTGCTGGTTCGCGCCGCGGACGACCTGACGCCGGGGGTGGACGGGCCCGCCGGGCGGCAGGCGCACTGGCCGTTCCCGCACACCTCGGTCACCGTGCCCGGCAACCACTTCACGTTGATGGAGGGCAACGCCGTACACACCGCACAAGCAGTCGAGACGTGGCTGCACGAGGTGTTCGGCGCGCCCGCCTCGGACGCACGCCCTGCGGACCACGACAACCGACCCGACCCGGGACAGGGGGCTCGCACATGATGGATCTCGCCGGCCGGACTGCGCTGGTCACCGGGGGCGCCCAGGGGATCGGGCTCGGCATCGCCCGGGCGCTCGCCGCCGAGGGCGTCCGGCTCGCGCTCGCCGACATCGACGCCTCGGCGTTGGCCGCGGCGCGTGCCGAGCTGTCGGCGGCGACCGCGGTCGAGAGCGTCGTCCTGGACGTCCGGGACCGCGACGCCTGGGCCGCGGCCGCGGACGAGGTCGAGCGGCGCCTCGGCCCCGTCACACTGCTGTGCAACAACGCCGGGGTCGGCGGGACGGTGTCGGTCGCCGAGATGCGGTACGAGATGTGGGACCTCGTCTACAGGACCAATCTCGGCGGCGTGGTCAACGGCATCCAGACGTTCCTGCCCCGCATGCTTCGGCTGGGCGGGCCCGCGCATATCGTCAACACCGCGTCGGCGGCCGGGCTTGCCCCCGTGGGCGGGATGGCGGGCTACATGTACGAGGGGTCCAAGGCCGCCGTCGTCGGCCTGACCGAGGCGCTGGCCGGGCAACTGGCCCGCGAGCGACACCCGGTCGGGGTGAGCGTGCTGTGCCCGGGACCGGTCGCGTCGGACATGGTCGAGCACAGCCAGGCCGCGCGCGTACGGGCCGTGGGCGCGGGCGAGCCGGACACCGAGCGGCGGCGGCTGCTGGACGAGCAGCAGGCGTACCTGCGCCTGGTCGGCCTGCCCCCCGACACCATCGGGACGATGGTCGTCGAGGGGATCAAGGCCGAACTCCTGCACATCGTCTCGGACCGGACCATGGCGGCCGCGCTCGCCGCCCGCGCGAAGGCGCTGTTCTCCGCGCTTCCGCCGGAGACCGACCACGACCGCCGGATCAGCCGCGGGCACGCCGCGCAGCTCCGCCAGGGCCTCAGGAATGCGGGCACAGCGGGCGCCGCGGACGGGTGAGGCGGCGCGGCCACCCGGATCACCTGACGTCGCGGCGCCGGAAGCCCGCGAGTCCGCCCGCGGTCAGGACCGCGGCCAGGACAAGCAGCAGGAGCAGCGGCACGGCCTCGAAGTCCGCCGCGGGAAGGGTCGGCACGTGACTGAACGGCGAGAGGTTCTGGACCGCCTGGTCGAGTTTCAGCAAGTCGCCGAACTGGTGGACAACCAGCACGACGGCCAGGACTCCCCATACCGCCGTGGTCAGGTTCGGCAGCACCCCGAACAGCAGGGCGGACAGGCCGATCAGCGTCCATACGGCCGGCAGGTAGGCGAGCGCGGCACCCAGCGCCCGTGGTACCTCGCCGCCGATGTCGGAGCTGCGCAGGCCGTGGGAGAGGCCGATGCCCAGGCCCGCGGACGCGAGGACGACCGCGGAGCCGACGGCCGCCACGGTCAGGTGGCTGGCCGCCCAGCGCAGCCGGTGGACGGGAGCGCTGAGCAGGGGTACGGCCCGGTGCGCGGTCTCCTCGGAACGCAGTCGCAACGCCGACTGCACGGCGTACGCGCCGGCGGTCACCGCGATCAGGGACGTGATCACCCCGAGGAAGACGTCGACGATCGCCCCGCTGCCGCCGAAGTCCCGCAGCATCTCCTCCACATCGGGGTTGTCCTCGGCCACGCCGATCATGCCTTCGGCGACGCCGCCGAAGGCGATCCCGACCACGAAGAAGCCCAGCGACCAGGCGAGCAGCGAACCGCGCTGCAGGCGCCAGGCGAGCGCGAGCGGGCTGCGCAGCGCGGGCGCGGCGGCGGCCGGGCCGAGCTTCGGTCGCAGGATGCCCCCGCCGATGTCGCGGCGGTCGAGCAGCACGCCCGTGGTCGCGACGAGCGTGGCCGTCGCGGCGGCGAACAGCAGGAGCACCCACCAGCGTTCCCCGGCGTACGGCCGCATCATCTCGGCCCAGCCGACGGGGGAGACCCAGGTCAGCCACGAGAGGAAGTCGTCCGCGGCACCGGCGGCGGCGTCCCCGGCGGCGCGCAGCAGGTACGCCAGGCCCAGCACGGTCGCGGCGATGCCGGTCGCGGTCCGGGTGTTCGCGGCGAGTTGGGCGGCGGCCGCGGCGACCGCGCCGAACAGCACGCCGGTGGCGGCGCATCCGACGGCGTACGCGAACGAGCCCGCGGCGGGCAGCCCCGCACTCATCAGGGCAAGGGCGCTCAGCAGCGCGACGACGGCGTTGACGGCGGCCACGGCGAGCAGCGCGGCGGTCGGCCAGGCCTTGCGGCCCACGACGGCGGAGCCCACGAGATCCACGCGTCCGGCCTCCTCCTCGGCGCGCGTGTGCCGGACCACCAGCAGGACGCTCATCAGGCCGATCACGGTGGCCATGGTGGCGACGAGTTGGAAGGCGGTGACACCCCCGATGCTGCCCAGGTCGAACGCACGCCCGCCGAGCGCCAGCATGGCCGGGTTGCCGTCGACGGACTCGGCCAGCGATTCGCGTTCGGACGCGCTGCCGTAGGTGTTCTTGCTGCTGGCCGCGGACGCGGCGGTGAACAGCGCCAGGCCGGCGATCCACGCGGTGGCACGGACCCGGTCCAGACGGAAGGCGAGCCGCAGCAGCGCGCCCGTTCCGGTGTAGTCCCTCAACGGGCCGCCTCCGCCTCTGCCTCGGGGGTGGAGTTGTAATGCCGCAGGAACAGGTCCTCCAGCGTGGGCGGTCGGGAGACCAGGCTGTGCAGGCCGAGCGTCGTGAGGTGCCGCACCGCCTCGTTGAGCGCGTCCGACTCGACGTCGAACTCCACGCGGCTGCCCTCCACCCGCAGGTTGTGCACCCCGGTCACGCGGGTCAGGTCGGGCGCCGGGTCGTTCAGCTCCGCGCGGACGGATGCGCGGGTGAGGTGCCGCAGTTCGTCGAGCGTGCCGGACTCCACGGTCCGCCCGTTGCGGATGATGCTGACGCGGTCGCAGAGCTTCTCGACCTCGGCGAGGATGTGGCTGGACAGCAGCACCGTGCGCCCTCGCCCGCTCTCCTCCTTGATGCACTCCTGGAACACCGACTCCATCAAGGGGTCGAGTCCGGAGGTCGGTTCGTCGAGGATCAGCAGCTCGACGTCCGAGGCGAGAGCCGCGACCAGGGCGACCTTCTGCTTGTTGCCCTTCGAGTACGCCCGTCCTTTCTTCCGGGTGTCCAGCTCGAAGCGGTCGACCAGTTCCGCCCGGCGCTTGGCGCTGGTGCTGCCGCGCAGCCGGCCGAGCAGGTCGATCACCTCCCCGCCGGACAGATTGGGCCACAGGGTCACGTCGTCGGGGACGTACGCCATGCGGCGGTGCAACTCCACGGCGTCCCCCCAAGGGTCGCCGCCGAGCAGCCGCACATCGCCGGAATCGAACCGGAGCAGGCCGAGGAGGACACGGATGGTGGTGCTCTTGCCGGCCCCGTTGGGCCCGAGGAAGCCATGGATCTGTCCGGTCTCGACGCTGAGGTCCAGGCCGTCCAACGCGCGAGTTTCCCCAAATGACTTGACCAGTGCCGAGATCGAAATAGGGGTCGTCATGCATCCAGCGTAATGCGGCGTTCAGAATTTTTCGATAACTCTGAATACATTGAAGTCCCGTCTCCCAGAAGGAAGTTCGCGACGCGAGACGGCGATCGAACCTGCGTACGGACGCCCGCTCCGGGCCGGGCCGCGCCGTTCTCGCGGGACCCCCGGCGCCCGCACACGACGGATCCGCTCACCCGCTCAGGACGCCGCCGAACGCGGCATCACGTGCGTTCGACGCCCTCGGGGACGATGAAGTCGCGGACGAGGCTTTCGGCGTCGCGGACCAGGGGGCGGATGAGCTTGTAGCGGGAGAGGGTCATGACGCGCGCGACCATCGGCGTCGTGCGGCGGACGAAGTCGCGCGTGCGGGTGCTGTCGGGGGAGCGGTCGTAGACCCAGAACAGCACGATGCCCATCTGGTGGAGCCAGAGCAACTCGGGGAGCATCTCCGCCATTTCGGCGTCGAGTTTCATCGCGGAGCCGGCGAGGACGTCGCGGTAGAGGTCGACGACGGTCTGGCGAGCCGGGTACGACTCGGCGGAGAACGGCGACAGCGGGCTGTCGGGGTCCGCCGCGTTGCGGAAGAACTGCACGGCGAAGCCGTGGTACGGCTCGGCGACGTCCAGCCAGGATTCCAGGGTGACTTGGAGCCGCGACGCGAAGTCGGTGCGGCCCGCCAGGCGGACGCGGGTGGCCTCGATGTGCTCGGTCGTCACCCGGTCGTAGAACCCCTGGATCAGGTGTTCCTTGGACTCGAAGTAGTAGTAGGCGTTGCCTACGGAGACGCCGGCTTCGGTGGCGATGGCCCGCATGGTGGTCTTGTCGTAGCCGCGGTCCTGGAAGAGGCGCAGCGCGGTCTCCAGGATCAGGGACCGCGTCTGCTCGCTCTTGCTCGGCTTGGCGGCGGCCCGGGTGTCCGGCCGGGGGGTGCCGGGCTGGTCGTCGCCGGGGGGCGGGGCGGGGGGCGTGCGGGCTGCCGGTGTCTCGTCTTCCACGCGAGGAACCTTAGTCGTGGGGCCCGCAGCCCCTTGCGCAGTCTCCGGAGGCGCGGCGGGTCGCGGCGGAGATCTTGGCCGCGGCGACGACGGCGGTCTTGGCGAGGGGGAGTCCGGCCGGGGTGCTGAGGCGTGCGGAGAGGGGGCGGTAGCCGCGCAGGGCCCAGAGGCACACGACCCAGGCGTGGGCGCCGGAGTAGACCTGGCCCGCGTCGCCGATGACGGTGACCTCGTGGAGCGTGCGCTCGTGGTCGAGGTCCGGGTAGCGGTTGCGGGCGCGGGCGGAGCCGGCGGCGACGAGGTCGATCGCCACGAGTTTGGGGCGGCGGGCCAGCCAGGCGCTGACGGCGATGCAGAGGGGGCAGCGCGCGTCGTACAGGACGGTGATGCGGCGGATGGGCGGGACGGCGGGCGCGGGGGTGGGGGCGTAGGGGGCCGCACCCCCGTGGAGGCCCCCTACGCCGGTCCATGCGGTCACCGGGTCACACCCCGACGGCCGGGCTGGTCCAGCCTTGCGGCGGGACGGGCGGCACGGCCTGGTGCTCGGCGAGGGTGCGGCGCCGGATGCGGCCGAGCACGAACACGTTGGCCAGGTGCAGTGCGCCGAGCACGAGGAGGACCGTGCCGATCTTGACCGACAGGGCCTCGAAGGACTCGCGGACGGTGTCGACGCCGCCGCCGAGTTCCAGGTGCAGTGCGACGAATCCGAAGTTGACGAGGTAGAAGCCGACCGTCAGGAGGTGGTTGACCGCGTCGGCGAGTTTGCGGTCGCCGTGCATGACGTCGACGAGGAAGACCCGGCCGTTGTGGGCGAGTGTGCGCCCGACCCACAGCGTGAGGGCGATGCTGATCAGCAGGTAGACGGCGTAAGTCACCACGGTGAGATCCATGGAGCACCCCTTTTTGAACGCGTTCAGTGCGCGTACCCGGCACTCTAGCGGGTGCTTTTGAACGTGTTCAAGCCGCCCTCGGGGCCAACCGCCGCGCGACGGGGCCGGTGGTGGACGCATGGTGTTCGGGTGCGTCGGTCAGGCGTGAACCGTGGGGCGGCGTGGCAAAGTACCGGGATGGCGAGTGTCTGGACTGAACTGGTGATCGACTGCGAGGACCCGCACCGGCTGGCCGACTTCTGGCGCGCTGTGCTGGGCTACGCCCACATCGAGGAGGACAAGGACGGCGACGTGCTGATCAGCGACGTCGATCGCACGCCGGAGGCGCGGAGTTCGGGGGCGTTCCCGCCCGCGCTGCTGTTCCAGCGGGTGCCCGACGGCCCCAAGAAGTCCAAGAACCGGCTGCACATCGACTTGTCGCCCATCGACCGGGCCCGGGACGCGGAGGTCGAACGCGTACTGGCCCTCGGCGCCACCCGGGTCGACATCGGCCAGGGCGAGGAAATCGTCGGCTGGACGGTGCTGGCCGACCCGGAGGGCAACGAGTTCTGCGTACTGCGCGGGTACGTCGGCGCGTAGCGCACGGCACGTCGTCGCGCGCGTCGGGCGGCGATGACGAGTCGATCTCCGTAGGCTCCGCACCAGGCCTGCCGTGCGCCCCGCGCGCACGGCGTACAAGCTCCAGACGTTGGGAGTGCGCTGCATGTCGCGTCCGAAGATCGTGGTGGTCGGCGGTGGCTTCGCCGGAGCCGAGTGCCTGCACCGGCTCGAACGCAGGCTCGCCCCGCCCGAGGCCGACCTCACGCTGGTCACACCCACCGACTACCAGCTCTATCTGCCGCTGCTCCCGCACGTCGCGGCCGGGGTCCTGACCCCGCAGTCGGTCGCCGTCTCGCTGCGCCGCCGCCTGCGCCGCACCCGGCTCCTGCCCGGCGGCGCCATCGGCGTCGACACGCGCGCCAAGGTCTGCGTGGTCCGCAAGACCACGGGCGAGATCGTCGACGTCCCGTACGACCAACTCGTGCTCACCGCCGGAAGCACCACCCGGACCTTCGACATCCCGGGCCTGACCGAGCACGCACTCGGCATGAAGACGCTCGCCCAGGCGGCCTATCTGCGCGACCACGTCATCGCGCAGCTCGACCTCGCGGCCATCACCCACGACCCGGCCGAACGCGAGGCGCGGCTGCGGTTCGTGGTGGTCGGCGGCGGCTACGCCGGAACCGAGACCGCCGCGTGCCTCCAGCGCCTGACCACGGCGGCGGCCAAGCGCTACCCGCGGCTCGACCCGTCCCTCATCGAGTGGCACCTGGTCGACCTCGCGCCCAAGCTGCTCCCGGAACTCGGCGACAAGCTCGGCGCCAAGGCCATGCGGATGCTGCGGCGCCGCGGCGTGCTGTTCTCGCTGGGTACCTCCGTCGCCTCGGTCGAGCCGACAAAGGTCACGCTCACCGACGGCCGCGTGCTGGCCACCCACACGCTGATCTGGACCGCCGGGGTGGCCGCGAGCCCGCTGGTGAACACGCTCTCGACCGAAACGATGCGCGGACGCCTGGTCACCACGGCCGAGTTGACGGTGCCCGGGACGGACTCGGTCCTCGCGGCGGGCGACGCGGCCGCCGTCCCCGACCTCGCCAAGGGCGGCGACGCGATCACCCCGCCCACCGCACAGCACGCGCAGCGGCAGGGCCGGGTGCTCGCCGAGAACGTGGTCGCCCGGCTGCACGGCACACCGCTGAAGCCGTACCGCCACCGGGACCTCGGGCTGGTCGTGGACCTGGGCGGCAAGGACGCGGTGTCCAAGCCCCTCGGCGTCGAACTGTCGGGCCTCCCGGCGCAGGTGGTCGCGCGCGGGTACCACGTCATGGCGATGCCGACCGTCACCGCGCGTACGCGCGTCCTGGTCAACTGGGCGCTCAACGCCGCCGCGGGCGACGACTTCGTCCGCACCGGCTTCCAGGCGGGACGGCCGGCCCGGCTCCAGGACTTCGAGCTGACGGACGCGTACCTGACCGCCGATCAGGTGGGTGAGAGGCACCAGGAGGACCAGAAGGACGACTGACGCGCCGCGGGCGGCGGCGGGTCCGAGCAGTTCCGGACCTGGCCCGCGCGCCGGGCGGCCGGAGCCACCGGTCTCAGCCGGAGCCGGTCTGTCCGGGCCAGTCGGCGCAGCGCACGACCTCGAATCCGCGGCTCGGGAAGACCGCGTCCATGAAGAAGTCGTGCGTGGCCGCGTCGCCGTCCGCGCAACCGTCACGCAGCACCGTCAACTTGTAGTCGCGGTCCGCCGCGTCGTAGCACGTCGCGGCCACCATGGCGCTCGTGGCGACTCCGGCGACCGCGAGGCTGTCCACGCCGTTCGCGCGGAGCACGAGGTCGAGGTCGGTGCCGGCGAAGGCGCTTGCGCGGCGCTTCGTGACGACGACGTCCTCGTCGGCGACCGGCAGGGCGATCCCGGTGCCCGGAGCCCCCTCATGGAAGGTGTCTCCGGCTTCGTGGAACGTCCTGAGCATGGTGCTGCCCGGCGGCAGATCGGCGCCGTTGCCGCGGAGGGCGAAGCGCACGAAGACCACCAGCGCGCCGGCCGCTCGGGCGCGCGGAAGCAGTGCGGTGAGTGGGGGCACGACCTGCCTGGCGAACGGGTAGTTGCCCGTGATCCCCTGCTGGATGTCGCCGATGATCAGTGCGGTGGTCACGCCAGGCTCCCGTCCGGTCGTTACGTCCGGCGCCCCGCGGATCGGCGGGACGGCCCTCCGGAAAAGATGATCATAGCGACGGAGCCGTGTGCGGACGCGGCAACGGGCGAAGGCGTCTTGGCAGTACGGCCCGCAGACGACACGACACGACACGACACGACACGACACGACACGACACGACACGACACGGGACAGCCACGGGGCGCTCGTTGGCTATTCGCGGGGCGGAGGCACCGTCTAGGGTCGTCGGGCCGCTCGACCAACGCCGCCTGCCGCTTCGTGCTGCCCTGGCGGCCCCGTTCGCGACCCCAGGGACAGAACCCCATCGTGACCACCGCATGGCCTGGATCACTGCCCGACGTCCGCGCCCTCGTCGTCATCGGCGACACCAACCTCGCACGCCGCGTATGCGCATCGCTGGCAGCGCGCAAGCACACCGTCCACCACCTCGGCGAGCCGAGCGACAGCGAGCTTCGCGCCGCCATGCGCAACACGCCCGACGGCGTGGCCATCCTCCTGCACGACGACGTGGCCGCTCTGCGCTACGCCTTGGCGGTGGCGCACATATCCCCGCAGGTGCCCATCACCGTCACGGTCTTCGACCGCACGGTGTCCGAAGAACTCACCCGCCTCCTTCCGCAGTGCGACGTCACCTCACCGGCAGACCTCGCGGCCCCGGCCCTCGCCGGCCCCTGCATCGACCCGGCCAACGCGGCCGTCCACCACCGCCCGCAGGGAACACTGGCCGTCACTGTCCGGGACATGCAGCCCCAACTTGAGGCCTGCCGGCCGCACCCACGCCAACTGCGCCGCCGCCTGGGGAACTTCATCGGTCAGCTGCGCCCGCACGACGGCGGCACCAAGCTGCTGGTCATCGGTCTCCTGGGGATCCTCGGTGTGCTGCTGGCCGACTGGGCCTGGCTCGTCGGCCGCGGCCACCACCCGGCCGAAGCGCTCTTCCACGCCACCCGCGTCGTCGCGGCGGTGGGCCCGGCCGAGGCGGAGCACTCGCACGGCTACCAAGTGGCGGCCAGCGCGGCGATGTTGGCCACACTCGTCTTCAGCGCGCTCTTCACCGCCGGGGTCATCGAGCGGATGCTCGGCCCGAAACTCATCGGCCTGATCGGACCGCGTACGTTGCCCCGCGCCGACCACGTCATCGTCGTCGGCATGGGCCAGGTGGGCATGCGGTTGTGCGCCGAACTCCAGCGCCACGGCGTCTCCGTGGTCGGCGTCGAGCGCGACCCCCACGCCGCGACCGCGCGACTCGCCCGATCCCTCGGCATCCCCGTGATGACCGGCCATGGCGGCGATCGCGCGGTTCTCGAACAGCTCCGCCTCGGCCGAGCGCGGTCCATCGCCGCGGTCGGCTCCAACGACCTCGACAACATCGCGGTCGCGATCGCCGCCCACGGCGTCGCACCGGCCACTCCCGTGGTCATCAGGGCCGGCGACCACGAAGCCATCGCGGAGACCCGCTCCCTGTTGCCCATGGGAACGGTCCGGGACGTCACCAGCCTCGCCGCCGGCTATGTCCTCGCCCGGCTGCTGGACGAACCCGCCGACGGGGTCATCGCGCACCAGAACGACATCTACCTGCAAAGGCCGGACGAGACGTTCGTACGGTGGCCCCTCACCACCCGCGACCACTGCCCCCACCCCCAGACCGGAGCGGCGTCCGGGGCCAGGGTCAGGAGGGTCGGAACCCCCGCGGGCAGTTGAACCCGCCGGAGCGGGTCGGGCGGCCGGGCCTCGATGGCCCGGCCGCCCTCGCCTCGCGTGGAGCTTCCTCGTGGAACTATCTCGTGGAGCCATCCGTCGGCAGCTACCCGCGGGCAGCTACCCGCGGGCCACTCCGTACGCCCGTTCCACCGTCTGGTTCAGCGTGTTTCCGTCCGCATCGCGCACGGACGTCCGCAGTGCCACGTACCCGTCCCCGCCCCGCGGCGGAGGCGGCGCGAGCACGGTGTACCCCTTGCCGTTCGGCACCGCAGGCAGCCGGCGCCACGTCGCGCCGCCGTCGTACGACGCCTCGACCGTGAACTGCCGTACCTGCGGCCGGGACCCGTCCGGACGCTCCACGCTCGCGGTCAGCACATACGGACGGTCGCCCGCGACCCGGTTGCGCAGATCGAAGTCCCCGTCGAAGCGGACGAGCGGCAGCGGCACCGACACCTCGTCACAACCCCCGCCCGCCGGCTGCACCGACGAGAAGGTCCAGGTGGCGTCCACCCGGCTGCCGAGCCGCCAGAGCGGGTCGTCGCGCTCGGCCTGGAGCCGCAGCGCGTACGTCGCCTTCTCCGGCGCCATCCCCGGCAGATACGGGAAGAACACGTCCTCGCTCGATGCGACTTCCTCGCCGTTCCGCGACAGCGTCACCTGCCCCCAGGCGCTGCCCCCGTCCATGATGCGGCCCGCCCCCGAGGGGTTGAAGGGCCTGATCCCGGCCGAACCGTCGTCGCCGCACCGGCTGAAGGCGGCCCAGGGGCTGAGCGGCGCCTCGTTCCAGTCCTCGGCGGTGGTGCGTCCCGCCGGGTACGCCCGCGGCGCGCCCGACTCCATCCACTGGTCGCCCTGGAACACCGACTGCCAGGTCAGCCCGGACTTCACGCTGAAGTACTCCTTCGCGCCGCCCGGCAGTGCGACGGAGTGGAACCACCCGCCGAAGTTCCCGTCGCCCCACCCCGCGAGCCGCGACATCTCCGCGGTGACCGGCTCGTGGTCGCCGAGCGTGTGCACCCGGGTGTCCACGGCCGCGAGTTCGGACGTCTTCACCGACAGCACCGGGTTCTTCGGAATCGCCCGGTCGTGCGACAGCGCGAGGTTGAAGTACGCCGCGGGCTGCTTGCCCGACGCCGGCTTCGCCATGAACGCCATCACCCGATAGGCGTACCGGGCCCCGGCGTTCGCCGTCGGCACCGCGAACGCCTCCGTCTGCAGGCTGTAGAACGACGCCTCGATCCCGGTGTCGCCGCCCGGGAACTTCTCCCCGAATCCGAGCCGGCGGTGCTCCACCGCCGTCCCCGCCTGGTCGAGCGCGGCCCCCGCCGGGAGCCCGGCACGGGCGTCCGCCACCACGGTGGTGTCGGCGGTGACCGGGGTGTCCGGCAGCGACACGAGCGTCCAACTGCGCAGCCGCGTGTCGGTGGCAGGTGTGTGGACCATCGCGTCCACGCTGTAGCGGCCCTTCGGCACCCGCGCGGTCAGGAACTCGCCCTGCGCGCGCACGTTGTAGCCGATGCCGGTGTCCACGTTCACCACGACCACGGCACCCCCGTCGAGCGGCGCGCCGTTGCGGTCGATCGCGTTCACCCGCAGGTCGTACAGCTCGGGTTCGTCGAACACCGAGAGTGCGGTACGCACCAGCGCCTTCCCGTCCGGCCCCGACGCGACCAGCACGCCGCCGTACGTCCCGGCCTCGCCCGCCGTCGGATCGGCCGTCACCACCACCGGAGCCGTCCCGTGCGGCGGCACCGTCACCCGGTTCGCCCCCAAACGCAGCGGCATCGCGCCGTCCGAGGCCACCGCGAGGTCCAGTACCAGCGGCGCGTCCCCGTCGTTGCGGTACACGACCGTGCGTTCCACCGGCTCGGTGCTCGGCCAGCGCAGGTACGTCGACAGCGCCGCGGGACTGGCGGACACCGTACGCGTCACCGCCGCCGCGACGTCGACCCGCCCGGTGCCCTGCTCGAAGACGCCCATGTCCGGACCCGGCGTCGTCGAACCGACCAGCGCCTCCTTGATCCGCTCGCCCGTCCAGTCGGGGTGCTGCTGGGCCAGGATCGCCGCCGCGCCCGCGACATGCGGCGTGGCCATGGAGGTCCCGCCGAGCCGCGTGTAGTAGTCGTCGATCGGCTCGCCGCGCCACGTGTCCGCCGCACGGGCCGCCGCGATGGCGACGCCCGGAGCGGTGATCTCGGGCTTGGCCGCCTGGTCCCCGACGCGCGGACCCTGCGACGACGACGGCGCCCGCCGGTTCTCCCCGTCGACGGAACCGACCGACAGCGCCGAGTTCGCGGTCGAGGGTGCGCTCACCGAGCCGGGCGTCCCGTCGTTGCCCGCCGCGATCACGAACAGCGCCCCGGACGAGGCGCTCAGCGCGTCCACCGCCTGCGACATCGGGTCGGTGCCGTCCGAAGGGCCCGATCCCAGGCTCATGTTGACGACGCGGGACTGCTGCGCGACGGCCCACTCCATGCCGGCGACGATCTGCGAGTAGCTGCCGAAGCCCGTGTCGTCGAGCACCTTGCCGACCACGAGCTGCGTGTCGGGGGCGACGCCCGCGTACCGGCCGTCGGACGCCGCGCCGCTGCCGGTGATGATCGACGCCACGTGCGTGCCGTGCCCGTTGCGGTCGACCGGGCCCTCGGCGTCGCCGGTGAAGTCCGCCGACGCGGCCACCGCGTCGGCGAGGTCCGGGTGCTTCGGGTCGATCCCCGAGTCCAGCACCGCGGTTTTGACTCCCGCGCCGGTGAGGCCCGCACGCCACGCCTGCGGCGCACCGATCTGCGGCACGCTCTGGTCGAGTGACGCGCGTACGCGGCCGTCCAGCCAGATCCGGGCGATGCCGGGCGCCGCCGTCTTGGCCGCCCCCGCGTCGGCCGGTCCCGTGGCGACGGTACGCCAGAACGCGCCCGCGTCGGCCTTGCGTTCCGCGACCGCCTGCGCCTGGATGCTCGGCAGTTCGCGTCCCGGCACGGAGTTCGCTGCGACCGAGGGGCGCGCCGACGAGGCGGCGCCCGCGCTTTCGTACCGCACGATGAGCGGCAGCAGCGGTGTGCTGCGGTCGTCGAAGCCGTCCCGCACCAAGGCCGTCACGTCGAACAGCGCCGGGTCCAGCACGCCGCGGTTGAGCAGCCCCAGGGCGTCGGACGGCACGACCGTCACGGCCCCGTTCCGCGTCGACCGCAGGAAGGTGACGTCCTCACGCCCCGCCGCCGGTTTCGTCGTCACGGCCTGCGCGCCGCCGGGGAACGTGTCCAGGGTGACCACGTCCCCGGTGATCAACGTGACGGACACGCGCGAGGGTTGGCCGCCCGCCCGACCGTCCCCGGGTGGGCCCGCCGCGGGTGGCCCCGAGCCCGGCCCGCCCGCCGCGTAGGCGCCCCCCGTTCCCGCCGCCCCCACGGCGAACAGCGCGCCCGCCACCACACTGGCGGCGAAACGGCGTCTGGCACGACGATTCATATGGGCTCTCCTTCCGGAGACGCACACGCCGCCGATCGGCATGGACGCCTCGTGGAGAGACGACCCGGAACCGCCGGTGAGTTGCCTGCCGCACCCGACGAATTCCCTTACTCACTCGAATGCGTGCTCGTATCAGCTCGTATGGGCTCGTCCACGGCGTCCGCGTCGGCCGTGCCGACCGTCCCGACCGGCCCGACACCTGCGGGTGCGGTCCAACTACGGTGGGCGCCAGGCGAGGCGCGGCGGCCGGTCGCGACGGCCGACGGACCCGACGAACCGGAACGGCCAGTAGGACCGGCGGGGCGAGGAAGGCAGGGGGACCGCGATGCGGGATGTGGCGGGGCGGGTGGCGGGCGTGGTCGCCCTGCTGCTCATCGCGGGGATCGTCTACGCCCTGTACGCGCCGTCCGGCGGCTCCGCGCCCCGGGGCGGGCCCTCGCGGCAGCCGGTCGCGCCGTCGCTGGGCGGCGCACCGACCGACCCCGCCGACGAGCGGGCGGTGCGGATGACCGCGGAGCAGGCGGAACCGTTCCTGGTCCGCGACGTCGCCGTGCGCGCCGACGCCGGCGGCGTGCTGGTGTCGTGGCGCCCCGCCCGCGTGGATGGGGTGGCCGGCTACCTTGTGGCCGTCGTCGCCGCGGACGGGCGGATCATCGAACGCCGCACGGTCGAACCCGCCCGCTCGGCAACGATGTTCGGCCCGCGTCCGGACGGATCGGCGGTCTGCGCCACGGTGACGACGGTGGTCGGCGGGGGAGGCGGGGGAGGCGCGCTGCGGCTGGCGCCGGGGGAACGGGTGTGTCCCGAACCCGGTGGGTCCACCGCGCCGACGGGATAGTCGCCCCGGACGCGCGCCACCTACGTTGCCAAGAGCCGGTTGGGCACCCGAGGTTCACGAGGTGGTTCTGCATGCGACGGGTCCGGAGTCTGCGCGCGCCGCGTGCTGTGGTGGTGGGCGGCCTGGCCGTCGTGCTGGTCGGGGGAGGGTTCACCGCGCAGGCGACCCTCGGCGGCGACCACAAGAGCGGCGACCTCGTCGCGAACGGCGGCTTCGAGGACGGCACCGCGTACTGGTGGGCCTCGGGGAAGGCGGTCAAGGAGACCGTCGCCGACGCGGCCACCGGCAAGGGCAAGGTGCTCCGCGTCCAGGTCCCGGGCGGGTCGCCGCGGCAGTGGGACCACATGGTCGGGCAGACCGGGTTCTCGCTGGCGAAGGGCAAGCCGTACGTCCTCAAGTTCACCGCACGCGCCGACCGGCCGGTGACGATCCGCGTCACTGTGCAGCACGAACAGGCGCCCTACACCGCCGCGTTGGACAAGCAGGTCACCCTGGAGACCGGCAAGCGCGAGTTCGTGCTGCCGTTCACCGTCCGGGAGAAGGTCGACCGGGCCGCGCTGACGTTCCAACTCGGCGGCGCGGACAGCCGCGTGTCGGTCATGCTCGACGGCGTCTCCGCCAAGAAGGGCGGCAAGGACAAGCCCGGGAAGCCCGACAGGCCCGACCCGGCGAAGCCGGCCCCGGTCAAGCCCGTGCCGCCGAGCCCGTCCGGACCCGCGGCCACGCCGTCGGAGTCCGCGCCGCCCGAGCCGCGGCCTTCCGCGCAGCCGTCGGACACGAAGCCGGCGCCGCCCGAGCCGAGTCCGCCCGCCAAGCCGACCGCACCGGTCCCGCCGCCGCCCTCTAACGGACCGGTCCCGGACCTGTACGTCGACCCCGAGTCGAACCCCGCCGAATGGGTCGCGCGCAACCAGGGCGACCCGCGGGCGGCCCGGATCGGCTCGGCCGTCGCCGCGAAGCCCATCGCGCGGTGGTTCGGGGACTGGAGCACCGATGTGCGTGCGGACGTGTCCGCGTACGTCGGGCGCGCCGCCAAGGCGGGCAAGCTGCCGGTGCTCGTGGCGTACAACGTCCCCGGGCGCGACTGCGGCCAGTACTCGGCGGGCGGCGCGGCGAGCGACGCCGCGTACCTGGACTGGATCGGGAAGTTCGCGGCCGGGATCGGGGCCAAGCCGGCGATCGTCGTCCTGGAGCCCGACGCCGTGGCCCAGATCGGCTGCCTCCCCGGCGCGAAGGCGCAGGACGACCGGCTCGCGCTGATCCGTGCGGCCGTCCAGCGCCTCAAGGCCGCCGCGCCCGCCGCCAAGCTGTACATCGACGCGGGCAACGCGGCGTGGATCGACGCCGCGACGATGGCCGAGCGGCTGCTCAAGGCCGGCGTGGGCGACGCCGCGGGATTCGCCGTCAACGTCTCGAACGACGATACGACGGCGGTGAGTTCGGCGTACGGCAAGCAGGTCGACCAGGAGATCCGGAAGCGCGGCGGCAAGCCGGCCGGGTTCGTCGTCGACACCAGCCGCAACGGCAACGGCGACCGGGGCGACTGGTGCAACCCCGCGGGACGCAAGCTCGGCGCGGCGCCCGGACCGGGCGCCGGCGGTGCCGAGTTGGTGCTGTGGCTCAAGGTCCCGGGTGACTCCGACGGCACCTGCGGCATCGCGCCGGGCACGCCCGCCGGGCAGTTCGACCCGGACCTCGCGATCCGGCTGATCGACGGGACCTGACCTGACCTGACCTGACCCGACCGGGGCGGGCCGGGGCGCCCCGGCCCGCCCCCGGGCTACCGCAGCGCCTTGGCGAAGATGAACTCCGTGACGCCGGGCGGGTAGTCCGGGACCTCGCCGACCAGCGTGTAGCCCTGCCTGCGGTAGAAGTCCGGGGCCTGGAAGTCCCAGGTCTCCAGACGGGCGTGGCCGCAGCCGTGCTCGGTGCGGGCGATCTCCTCGGCGCGGGCCAGCAGGTCCGCGCCGAGGCCCTTGCCGCGCCGGTCCGCGTGCACCCACAGCAGGTCGACGTGCAGCCACCGCCCCCACACCTTGCCGGTCAGGCCGCCGAGCACGGTGCCGTCCTCGTCGACGGCGTAGACGTGCACCGGGACGTCGTCCTCGGCCGGGGTGCCGCGCAGCCGTGCCATCGCGGGCGAGGCCGCGGTGTTGTTCTCGTCGAGGCGGTGACCGAGCCAGTCCTCGCGCTCCTTGTCGATTGCGGTGTCAAAACGAACCATGCGGACACCCTAGAACCCGCGATGATCTTCGGGAGACCACCGCGCGCCGCCCGCGGTCGCCGAGCCTGCCCTCGCGCCTGGCCGGAACCTGCCCCGGACCCGCCCCGGACCCGCCCTGATCCCGTACGGAAGTTCGGCGCCGATCGGCCCCGATGCTCGTACCAACATCCGACTCTTGACCGCCCCTGCGCGTCTCCCTACAGTCTCTTTCTACAAGTCGGAAGAAACATTCCGCATTGTGGAAGTTGGAGAGCAAGTGAATCGCCGGCGCGGTGACACGCCCGCCGGCAACGCGCCGCGGAGACACCGCCCCCGGTCCCGCCGCGCGCAGCGCTTCCCGGAAACAACGCAAGGGCCGTAGGCACAGCCACCCGACGGCCGCCCACGTGCAGGGGGCGGCCTCCGCCGCGGAGGGCACATCACATGGGCTGGAAACTCCCCGCCAAGCGCAAGGAAGCACCGAAGGCCGCGAGAACCGGCGGCCAGGACAACCCCGTTCACCCCGTGGACGTCCATCCCGTCGACGAGATCCTGCCGCCCGGCAGGCTGCTCGCGGGGGCACTGCAACACGTCGCCACCATGTACGCGGGCGTCGCCGCCCCGCCGCTCATCATCGGCGGCGCGCTCGGCCTGTCCGCCGCCGAGATGACCACGCTGCTCGGCGCGAGCCTGCTGGTCGCGGGACTGGCGACACTGCTCCAGACGATCGGCTTCATGGGCATCGGCTCACGGCTGCCGTTCGTCAACGGCGTCACCTTCGCGGTCGTGTCGCCCATCCTGGCCGTGGTCGCCTCCAAGGGCGACGCCACACTGCCCGTCGTCTTCGGATCGACGATCATCGCGGGCGTCTTCTGCTTCGTGCTGGCACCCGTCTTCTGCCGGCTCGTCAGGTTCTTCCCGCCCGTCGTCAGCGGCACGGTCATCACCCTGATCGGCGTGTCCCTGCTGCCGGTTGCGGCCAACTGGGCGCAGGGCGGCAACGAGCACGCGCCCGGCTACGGCTCCGGCGAGAACCTCGCCCTCGCGGGCATCACGCTCGCGTCCATCCTGGTGCTGCACCAGGTCCTGACCGGGTTCCTCCAGCGCATCGCGATCCTGCTCGGACTCCTCGTCGGCACACTCGCGGCGATCCCGTTCGACAAGGTCGACGGGGACGCGCTCGCCGACCTCCCGCTGTTCGAGGTGCCGCAGCCGTTCGCCTTCGGGGCACCGGAGTTCGACGCCGCGGTCATCGTGTCGATGCTCGTGGTCATGATCGTGTGCATGACCGAGTCGACGGCCGACATCATCGCCCTCGGCGAGGTCGTCGAGAAGCCCGCGGACGACCGGACCATCGCGGGCGGCCTGCGGGCCGACGGCCTCGCCACCGCGTTCGCCGGAGTCTTCAACGGGTTCGCGTGCACGGCCTTCGCGCAGAACATCGGCCTCGTGGCACTCACCCGGATCCGCAGCCGCTTCGTCGTCGCCGCCTGCGGCGGATTCCTGGTGCTGATGGGCCTCATGCCGGTGGTCGGCGGGCTGGTGGCACTGGTGCCGCAGCCGGTGCTGGGCGGCGCGGGCGTCGTCCTCTTCGGGTCGGTGGCGGTCGCCGGGATCCGTACGCTCGCCAAGGCCGACCTCGCCGACGGCCCGAACGCGCTGATCGTCGCGGTGAGCCTGGCGTTCGGCGTCTTCCCCATCGCCTACCCGGAGTTCTACGCGGCCTTCCCCGACAAGGTCGCGATGATCGCCGAGTCCGGGATCTCCGCGGGGTGCATCGTGGCGGTCGTGCTGAACCTGGCGTTCCACCACGTGGGACGGGCGTCCCGGAGCGCCGGCGACGCCGATCCCGGAGGCGGTGCCGGAGCCGAAGCCGGGACCGCACCGGTGGCGGCCGCCGAGCCGGGGCCCTCCGTCGGAAGCCCCGCGTCCGTCTGACGCGGGAGCAGGCACCGACAGCACCACAGAACGACGGCACCACAGAACGACAGAACGACGAAGCGGCCGGTCCGTCCCGCGTGCACGCGCATGCGGGACGGACCGGCCGCAGCCGTCTACACGGTCAGGACCACCAGGCCGCCCGCGACCACCCAGCCGCCGCACAGGAGTTTGAGGGTGGGCCGGGCGTGTCCGATGCCGGCCAGGAGCAGGAAGCCGCACAGCCACACGACGGCGGCCACGCCCGCGCCGCCCACGCCGACCAGCAGAAGCAGGCCCAGGTAGCCGAGGACCGCGATGACCACGGCGGGACCGGTCATGGCGATGTACTCCGCCACAGTCGGCTCGCGGCGTACGTATTGGTAGCGCGATGCCGGACGTCTCACGAGAGCTCTCCTTGGCAGTCGTCCGTGAGACTCGGGTGTGTCCCACCCCTGTTCCGCTGCCCGGGAGCGCGCGTCCCAGTCATCGCGCCGATCGTGCGCCCGCCTGCGCCCCCCGATCACACCCTCGATCACGCCCCGAACAAGCCCTGCCCACACGGCTGATCGCGCGACTGACCGCACGGCCGAGACGGGTCGGCCGTGCGATCGAGGCGGAGGTGGCGCGGGCCGCGCTCAGGGGCAGGCGACGACCTGCGCGGACCACGAGAGCCCGCCGCCGAAGCCCATCAGCAGGACCGGTCCGCCCGGCGGGAGTTCGCGGCGCTCGACGAGCTTCGACAGCGCGATCGGCACCGACGCCGCCGAGGTGTTGCCCGAGTCGACCACGTCCCGCGCCACGACCGCCGTGTCCGGAAGCCCGAGCCGCCGTACGAACGCCTCGATGATCCGCAGGTTGGCCTGGTGCGTCACGATGCCCGCGAGATCGCCCACCGTGATCCCGGCGCTTGCGCACGCCTCCCGTGCCACCGCGGGGAGTTCGGTCGTAGCCCAGCGGAACACCGCCTGGCCCTCCTGGGCGAACCGCGGGTGCCAGTCGCCCCCGATGCGCACCGCGTCCGAGCGCGTCGGGTCGGACCCCCACGCCACCGGGCCGATGCCGGGTGTGTCGGCGGCGCTGATGACCGCCGCCCCGGCGCCGTCGCCCAGCAGGATGCAGGACGTGCGGTCGGTCCAGTCGGTGACGTCCGACATCTTCTCGGCCCCGATCACCAGCGCGTGCCGGGCCGCGCCCGCGCGCACCGCGTGGTCGGCGCACGCGAGGGCGGTGCAGAAGCCCGCGCAGGCGTTGTTGAGGTCGTACGTCACCGCCGACGGGATCCCGAGGCGCGCCGCGACCAGGGCGGCGGTGGACGGGCAGCGGTCGACCGCGGTGCACGTCGCCACCGTGACCAGGCCGATGTCGGCCGGGGCGAGCCCCGCCGAGGCCAGCGCCTTCTCGGCGGCCTCGGACGCCAGGTCGGCGACCGACTCGGTGTCGGCGATACGCCGGGTCGCAATCCCCGTGCGCTGCCTGATCCAGGCGTCGTCGGTCTCGACGATCGCGGCCAGGTCGTCGTTCGTCAGCACTCGTGAAGGCTGGTAGTGGCCAAGAGCGGTGATGCGGGAACCCGACAAGTGTCTCGTCTCCTCGAAGGACGGCGACTGGGTGATCCCGGGAAAATATAGCAACCGATCGATCGGACGCTAAATGTCCAGGATGTCGCTACGATGACCGCCATGAGCCCCCGCCGATCGGTCGCCGAGACCCGTGACACGCGCGCACGCATCATCGCGCGCAGCGCCGCGATCGCGTCGGTGGACGGCCTGGAGGGCCTGACCATCGGGCGCCTGGCCACCGACCTGGGTATGAGCAAGGCCGGCGTCCTGGGGCACTTCGGCACCAAGGAGGCCCTGCAGATCGCCGCCCTGGACGGCGCGTCCGAGGAGTTCGTCCGCCTGGTCTGGGAGCCCGCCGCCCGCCGGCCCGCCGGCATCGAGCGCCTTGTCGCCGTCTGCGAGGCGTGGACCGCCTATCTCGTGGGCCCGCGCGCCGCGTTCCCGGGCGGCTGCCTGTTCACCACCGCGTCCATCGAGTTCGACGCGCGCGAGGGGCCGGTGCGCGACAAGGTGCTGCGCCTGTTCACCGGATGGCGCAAGAGCCTCACCGCGGACGTGCTCGCGGCCGTGGAGGCCAAGGAACTGCCGCTGGACACCGACCCCGAACAGATCGTCTTCGAACTGTTCGGCATCTATCTGGCGCTCAATCAGGCCCTGCAACTCTTCGGCGACCCGCGGGCCGCCGACCGCGCCCGAACGGCCGTGCGCAGGCTGCTGTCCGAGTAGTCCGGGCCGGGCACCGGTTGCGCCGTCGAGCGCGCCGCCGCAGGGCCGTTCGAGTGCGCCGTCCGAGTGCGCCGAGTGGCGGGGGCGCCGCGGCGGGGTGACATTGGGTGGGTCTGCATCCACCTGACCCCACCCCCACCCCGGAGGCGGATCCGCATGGCCGAGATCAGCGAACCGTACGCACAAGGCACCCCTTGCTGGGTCGACCTCATGGCGGCGGACCAACAGGCCGCGATCGACTACTACTCGGACCTGCTCGGCTGGAACGGAGAAGTCGGCCCGCCCGAGTTCGGCGGCTACTCGATCTGCGAGCTGCGCGGCAAGGCGGTCGCCGGGATCGGTCCGGCCATGTCGATGGACGGCGCGCCCCCGCCGCCCACCGCGTGGACGACGTACCTTGCCGTGGACGACATCGAGGAGACCGCCGCCAAGGTCACCGCGAACGGCGGCATGCTGCTGATGCCGCCCATGCAGGTCGGCGAGCACGGCCACATGCTGGTCTGCGCCGACCCGTCCGGCGCGGTCGTCGGCGCCTGGCAGCGCATCGGGTTCCTCGGTGCGCAGCGCGTCAACGAGCCCGGCGCGCTCGTGTGGAACGAGCTCAACACGCGCGACCTCGACAAGGCGCTGCCATTCTACGAGGGGGTCTTCGGCGTCACGTTCGAGTCGATGCCCGAGATGCCGTCCTACCGCGGCATGCTCGCCCACGGGCGGGTCGTGGGCGGCGCGCAGGCCATCCCCGACGACGCACCCGCCGAGATGCCCGCGCACTGGCTGACGTACTTCGCGGTCGACGACACCGACAGCGTCGTCGCCGCGGCGATCCACGCGCGCAGCACCCTGCTCATGCCCGCGTTCGACATGTCGGCGGGACGGATGGCCGTGATCCAGGACCCGCAGGGCGGCGTCTTCGCGGTGCTCAAGTCGAGCATGTAGCGCGACGGACGGACGGGACGAGCCCCCGGGCCCGGGCGACACCTGGCCGCGCGGAGCGACACCGGGACTGACGCAGTCGATCACGCCCCTTAGTCTTGGGGGCGTGATCGACGCGATAGACCTGGTCATTTTCGACTGCGACGGCGTGCTGGTGGACTCCGAGCGGATCGCGCTGCGCATCCAGCGCGAGGTCCTCGGCACCATGGGGTGGAGCCTCGACGACGACGAGATCGTCGACCTCTTCATCGGCCGCGCGGCCGCCGCCATCGGTGCGATCGTCGAGGAACGCCTCGGCAGCGGTGCGGGAGCGCACTGGCACGAGGCGTTCCACCGCCGGCACCGCGAGGAGGTCGACGCGGGCCTCCCGCTCGTCGACGGCATCGGCGACGCCCTCGACGCGATCCTGCCGCGCGTCGCGACCTGCATCGCCTCGGGCGGCGACCACGGCAAGATGCGCCACACCCTCGGCACCACCGGGCTGTACCCGCGCTTCGAGGGCCGCATCTTCAGCTCCACCGAAGTGCCGCTGGGCAAGCCCGCCCCCGACGTGTTCCTGCTCGCCGCCGCGCGCATGGGCGTCGACCCGGCGGCCTGCGTGGTGATCGAGGACAGCATGTACGGCGTGCAGGCCGCGCGTGCGGCGGGCATGCGCGCGTACGGCTACACCGGCGGCCTCACCCCGGCCGAGCGCCTGGCCGGTCCCGGGACCGTGCTGTTCGACGACATGCGCAAGCTGCCGGAGCTCCTGGGCTACGGAGCACCGGCAGCCGCGTAGGGGTTGTGCCGCCCGACGGGACGCGGCCGGGTCGGCGGCTCCCGGCGGTCAGCTCTCCGGGCGGTCCAGGACGCGCAGCCACGTCCCGTCGGGCTGGCGGCGGGCCACCTGCACCCGGCCGCCGGTCCCGTCCTTCGGCTTCGTCGACGTCAGCGCCAGGTCGCCCGCGATCAGCGTCGGCAGCGGCTCCTCGACCTCGAACGTCACGTCCGCCGCGATCAGCCGCTCCCACGCCGCGCGGATGGCGTCCCGGCCGGCGATCTCGTTGCCGATCGGGTACGCCAGGACCGCGTCCGCCTCGTACAGGTCCGCGAGGCCGTCGGCGTCCCGGGCGTTGAGGCGCTCGACCACCAGGCGCGCGATGTCCTCGGGGTGGCCGGCCTTCTCACGTACGGCAGTCATGTCGGTCCTCTTTCCTCGCTTGCTTCCTTGCGTGTTTCCTTGCGTGCTTCCTTGTTGTTCTTCCATGTTCGGTCGATGCTCCGCATAAGTCCAAGACATGGATCGTATGAGATCTAGAATCAGCGGTTATGGAACTGCGTCAGCTCGAATACCTGGTCGCCGTCGTCGACGAGGCGGGGTTCACGAAGGCCGCGGCGCGGCTGCACGTCGCCCAGCCCGGGGTGAGCGCGCAGATCAAGCAGCTGGAGCGGGAGTTGGGGCAGGAGCTGCTGGACCGGTCGGGACGTACCGTGCGGCCCACCCAGGCGGGGGAGGCGATCCTGTCGTACGCGCGCGCCGCGCTGGAGAACGCCGCGGCGGTCCGCCTGGTCGCGGACGAACTGGCCGGGCTGGTCCGCGGACGCGTCGCGCTCGGCACCATCCCGTCCCGACCGCTGTCCGAACTCCCGGCCCTGCTCGCGGCGTTCCACCGCACGCACCCCGGTGTCGAGATCACGCTCGCGGAGGACCGCTCCGATCTGCTGGTCGCGGCCGTCCGCGCCGGGCGGCTCGACCTGGCCGTGGTGGGCCTCGCCGGGGAGCGCCCGCCGGGGCTCGCGGGCGAGGTCATCACCGAACAGGACATGGCCGTGGCCGTACCGCCGGACCACGCGCTCGCCAGGCGGCGCACGATGCCGCTGCGCGCGCTGCGCGACGTGCCGCTCGTCTGCCTGGCGCGGGGCAGCGGGATCCGCACCGCGCTCGAACAGGCGTGCGCCGACGCCGGGTTCCAGCCGCGCGTGGCCTTCGAGGCGGGGGATCCGCACGTGGTCGCCGAGCTGGCCGCGGAAGGACTCGGCGTCGCGGTGCTGCCCCGGGTCTTCGTCGCCGGGCACCCGTCCGGGCTGCGGCCGGTCGCGCTCACCCCGGCGCCGGTCGGGCGCATCGAACTGGTGTGGCGGGACGACGCCCCCGCGAGCCCGGCGGCCCGGGCCTTCCTGGCGGAGGCCCGGGCCGCGCTGGCGGAGTAGCCGCAGCCGGTCAGCCGCGGGACATGACGCCCAAGGCGACCCCGATGACGGCCAGGCCCGCCCACGAGATCCAGGCCAACTGCTCGCCGAGGACCACCACGCCCAGAACTGCGGCGGCGGCCGGCTCGGCGAGCGTCAGCGACGTGGCCACGACCGCCGTGGTGTGGCGCAGCCCGAGGCCGAACAGCGTGTACGCGACGCACGTGGTCAGCGCCGACAGGTGCAGCGCCACCGCCGCGCCCCGCGCGTCCGCGAGCCACCAGCCGTCCGCGACGACCAGCGGCGCGACCGCGGCGGCCGCGACCGCGAACATCACGGCGAGGGCCGGGCGGGCCGCATGGCCGCGGGCGATCAGGCGTGCGCCGACGGAGGCGTACACGGCGTACGACAGGCCCGCGACGAGGGCGAGGCCGACGCCGAGCGCGTCCGCGCGCACCCCGCCCGCCTCCTGGCCGACGACGAGCAGCGCACACCCGGCCACGGCCGCGGCCGTGGCGATCCGGCGGAGCGGCCCGAAGGGCGCGCGCTCGACCAACCCCGCGAACACCGGGGCGGAGCCGAGCGCGATGACCGTCGCCACCGCGACGCCGGTACGCGACACGGCCGGGTAGAAGGTCAGCGGATACCCGGCGACCGCCACGGCTCCGACGAGCAGTGCGGCGCGGTCCCGCCGGGTGGCGGCGCGCACGAGCGCCACGCAGCCGCGGGTGGTGAGGCACAGGAGCAGGCCGCCGAAGACGAGGCCCGCGCAGCCGACGGCGGCCGGGTTGGCGCCTTCCGGGGCGAATGAGGCCGCCGTCCCGGTGCTGCCCCACAACAGGCAGGCGACCAGGATCGGCAGCGGACCGCGCGCGAACGCCCGTGCGGCGGCCCGGTGTTCCCGGGCGGGGGAGAGCGGGGAGGACGAAGACTGCTGCGCCGACGGGCGCATGGAGGGTTGCGTGGACACGCCGAGACCTTCCGGATCAGAACCAGCGGAATGGGATCTGAAACGGGCGCACGGCGGAAGAGCCCCGCTTACGGGGGCTCAGGGAAGACGGCCTTGCCGGTACGCCCTAGAAGGCGACCGGAGGGGGCGTGCTGCGGAACGAGCCGGGTCCAGGCATGGCGCCCAGACTAGGGCACCGCGTCGCGGTCGGGAAAGGACGCCTGTCGGGGCCGGCACCCCCGGCCGGGATTCCGGTGCCGGGGGTGCCGGTCATGACAGGCGAGCGCGGGCGGTCAGCGTACGCGCAGCCCCGACCGCGCCAGGGCGCGCAGTTGGTCGGGCGTCGGGCACCACGTCGAGTTCAACTCCTCGGCGGGCCAGCCCGCCGCCTTCGACCCGGCCTCGAACGCGGTCTGGAGGAAGGCCAGCAGCGTGCGGCGCGGGTTCTCGGCGGCGCGGACCGCGTCGTACGCCAGGAGCGCCATGCCGCCGTCGTTGACCCATTCCGCCTGCTCCGGGCTCAGCGGCTGGTCGGCAAGCCCCTCGGGCTGGGGTGCCGTGTAGGAGTAGTACGCGGGGAAGGGCACCTTCGGGTCGCCCGGCCACCAGCCGAAGGACACGACCTCGTGCGTGTACGCCTCCGCGGTGACCGGGTCCGCCTCCGCCAGGGGAGCCGCGCGCTTGCCCGAGAAGCGCGTCATCGCCAGGTCGAAGGAGTGCCAGAACACGTGCACCGGGCTGGTCTTGCCGGTGAACCAGCCCATGAACTCCTGGAGCACGTCCGCGGACCAGCTCAGCGCACGCCAGTAGCGCTCGACGTACTCGCGCTGGTAGGTGGCGTGGGCGGTGTCGTCGGGGAACGGCGTCTTCAGGTGCGGCACGCCGAACGGGTGCTCCAGCAGCGGCACGTCGACTCCGAGTTCCGCCAGCGTCCCGTGCAACTGCTTGTCGAACGCCGCGACGCTCAGCCCGCCGTCGAGGGGGAACGTGCGCACGTCGCCCCGGTCGGTGCGGACCACGAGGTGGTGGTCGACGAAGTCGAAGGAGATGTCGAAGAACACGTTGTTCGTGTAGAGGCGACGGGTCGTCAGGCCGCGGGTGTCCGGCGAGAACGTGATGTTCCACCAGTGGTTCTGCGGATGCGTCGCGGCGAGCTTCACCTTGCCGACGATCTGGGCGAACAGGTGGATGGTGTCGCGGGTCTCCGACCATGCCTCGTAGGGCAGATCGGGCAGGGAGGGGCTCTCGGGCAGGCTCGGCGGAGGGGTCGTCATCGCTCCATCGTCCGTGCGGAGCGCCGCGGGCGCACGGGGGACGCGCCGGGCAGGCACCCGTGCGAACCAGTTCCGGCCGCGCCCGTCGGCCGGTCGCGCGCCCGGCGGACGGCCCCGCGGCCTGCGGGGCGACGGTCGACGGTCGGACGGTCAGACGGGAGCGAGTGCGGTGTGCGGCTCGACCGGCAGTTCGACCCGGATCGGGTCGCCGGGCGCGACCGCCCCGTCCGCCAGGACGATGCCCATGATCCCCGCGCGGCGCACCACGTTCCCGTCCTCGTCACGGCCCACGACACGGGCCAGCAGCCCGTCCTCGAAGCCTTCGATCTGGAGGCAGGGGTTGCGCAGGCCGGTCACCTCGACCACGGCGTCCGCACCGATGTGCAGCCGCGTCCCGGTGGGCAGCCCCAGCAGGTCGAGTCCGCGCGTCGTGATGTTCTCGCCGAGTTGGCCGCCCGCCACCGAGAACCCGGCCGCGCGCAGCTCCTCGTGCAACTCGTCGTGCATCAGGTGCACCTGACGCAGGTTCGGCTGGCTCGGGTCGCGCGCGACACGCGAGCGGTGCTTGACGGTCACACCCGCGTGCACGTCGCCCTCGACACCGAGGCCGGTCAGCAGGCGGATGCTCGCGCGGGTGGGCTTGCTGAACGAGTATTCGCCGTTGCTGCTGACGGTGAGGACGGTCGCGGCGGCCGGTGCCGGCTCGGTCATGACGCTCCTGGGGCAGTGCGGACGTGTCGGTCCGGGCGTACGGAAGCGCAGGTCCGCGCCGTGTGCGCCCGGCAGGTCCATCATGCCGGGACGCCGCCGCCGGGTTCGACGGGGTTTCCCGCCGCCCCCGGTCCGCCGCCCGCCGAAGCGCGCCGGGGGCGGTGTGCGCACGTCGTCAGCGGCGCTGGGTGGCGCGCAGGTGCTGGACGGCGAGGCGGGCGGCGGCGCCGATGGCCGCGTCGGCCTGCGGGGCGACGGCGAGCGGTGCGTGGGCGCGCGTGAAGACCGCGACGGCGTAGCGTCCACCGTCCGGGTACTCGACGACCCCGACCTCGTTGCGGATCGTCAGCAGCGTGCCGGTCTTGCCGCTCACCAGCACGTCGTCGTACGGGAAGCCGGACGCCAGGCGGTGCGGCCACACCTGGAGGGCGAGCATGCGCCGCATCTGCGCGCTCTCGTCCGGCGGCGCGGCCTCGTCGTGCCACAGCAGGCCCAGGAGCCGGCACATGTCGCGGGGCGTGGTGCGGTTGGTGCGCGCCGGATCGAGGGACCGGAGGCGGTCCGCGAGCCCGGGTTCGCCCAGCAGCACCCAGAGTTCGGCCATCGAGGCCGCCCCGCTGTCCTGGAGCAGCGCGGCCATGAGCCCGTCGCTGTCGGCTTCGATGCGCGTGGCGTCCAGACCCAGGTCGGCGAGGGTGGCGGCGAGTGCGTCGGTGCCGACCTGGGCGAACAACGCGTCCCCGGCGGCGTTGTCGCTGACGGTGATCATCATCGTGGCCAGATCGCGCAGGGACATGGTCACGTCGTCGAGCAGCGTCGACAGGCCCGTCGCGCCCGGTCGGCGTTCGGCGGGAGTCAGGGTGAGGGCGGCACGCGGGTCCAGGGTGCCGCGGGCGGCGGCGCGGAAGAACGCCACGAGCAGCGGGAGTTTGTAGACCGACGCGAGGACCACCGGGTCGTCCGAACCCACCCCGACCTCGTGACCGCTGTCGATGTCGAGCGCGTGCAGGCGGCCGGTGACCCCGGCACCCCGGAACACGGCGGCAATGGCGGACGGGCCGGGCCCGGCGGGGAAGGCGCTCATGCGAGGAACGCCGACGCCGGGCGGACCACGAGGCGGGGCCGGACCGCGGTCTCCGGGGGAGCGGCCGCGGCACGCTCGCGCAGGACGTCGGCGACCGCCTCGGCGAAGTCCCCCGCGGGGCCCGCCTCGTCGGTACCGCGCCGCCACGCGCAGGACAGGCGTGTCAGCAGCGGTCGGCCGAGCAGGGGGCGCCAGGTCAGGCCGGGCGGCGGCTCGGTGTACGGGATCAGCGCCACCGCGCGTCCGGCCAGCACGAGGCCGAGGGCGAAGTCCGGGTTCGGCGAATCGTGCACGGCGGCGGGATCGTAGCCGTGCCGGTGGCAGTCGGCGAGGAGTTCGTCGTACGCCTCGGGCGCCTCGTCGCGCGGGAACACCGCAAGCTCCGACCCCGCCAGGTCCGACAGGTGCACCTCGGGCGCGTCCGCCCACGGGGACGTCGCGGGCAGCAGCACGCCGAGCGGTTCGGCCGTTATCGGTCCGAGCACCAGCCCGTGTGTCTCCACCGGGTGCCGCAGGATCCCGATGTCGAGGGAGCCGTCGGCGAGGCCCCGCGCCTGGGCCGCGGTGCCGAGCGGGTGCAGGTCCAGCACGGTGTCGGGGCGGCGCTCGCGGAAGGCGCCGATGAGCGCGGCCACCGTGCCGGCCCCGAGTTCGCCGGGGACGCCCGCACGCAGGGTGCCGGTGTCCGGGGACCCCGCGGTCAGGCCGTAGACGCGCTGCACGCGGGCCAGGATCTCACGGGCCTCGTCGAGCAGGTGGCGTCCCGGTTCGGTCAGCCCGACGTGGCGGCTGGACCGGTCGACGAGCCGTACGCCCAGTTCGCCCTCCAGGCGCTTCAGGCGCTGGCTGAGTTGCGGCTGCGCCATGCCGAGGCGCTGCGCGGCACGGCCGAAATGCAGTTCCTCGGCCACCGCGACGAAGCACGTCAGGTGCGCGATCAGGTTCACAACCAGCAACGATAGCAATTCTCATATGGACACGAGAACGATATGAATCTTGGACATCATCGCGACACGTCTGTTTGGCTGAGCGCCGCAACCGCCGTGCGGACCGATCGCACGGACCACGGTCGAGCACAGGTCGGGCACCGGTCGAGCACCGGTCGAGCACGGGGAAGTGCGGTCAGACGCGATGAAATCCTGGAAGAAGCGAGCGAACCGAGTATTCGGCGGCGCCGTGTCCGTGGCTTTGGCCGCGGTGCTCACGGCAGGGTGCGGGCTGGTTTCCGGGGACTCGAACGAATCGAACGAGTCGCCGGACGCCGCGCCGACGTCGACGGGGCCGCGTCCGGACGCGGTGGTCGGCTCGGCGCCGCCCTCCACGGCGCCCGCCTCGCCGTCGCCGTCGTCGGCCCGGTCGGGCCCGCCGACACCCGCCGGCGCCTCGACCCTGATACCCGCCTTGCAGGCGGCCGCCGAGCGCGCGGTCGGGCAGAACGCCGCGGCCTCGCTCATCGCGCTGGACATGCGCAACGGCGAGATCGTGTCGACGGTGCACCGCCAGGCGGGCATGTCCGGCACGGTCGCACCCGGCTCGACGTTCAAGATCGTCACGTCGGCCCTGCTGTTGCAGCGCGGCATCGTCACCGCGTCCACCAAGCTGCCGTGCCCGAAGTTCACCACGGTCAACGGACAGAGCATCCACAACGTGGGCTTCATGGAGATGCCGAACGCCACCTTCCGCGACAACTTCGCGCACTCCTGCAACACGGCCTTCATCAACCTGCGCGACCGCATCAAGGACGACGAACTGTCCACGTTCTCCACGCGGTACTTCGGCCTCAACAGCGACGCCTGGAAGGTCGCGACGGGCCAGGGCAGCGTCGACGGCGTCGTACCGCCGGCACACAACGCCAACGAGAAGGCGGCCCAGATGATGGGCCAGGGCGGGCTCGTCATGAACCCGCTCACGATGGCCTCGGTCGTCGCCACCGCACTCACCGGCAAGTTCCACCAGCCGGTCCTGGAACGGGGCATGCCGGTCCACAAGCGCTCCGAGACGCTGCCGCCGGCCGTCACGAAGACCATCCGGGAGATGATGATCGCCTGCGCGACGACCGGCAGCGCGGCGTCCGTGTTCCAGGGCATGCCGGGTGTCGGCGCCAAGACCGGGACCGCCGAAGTGGGCGACGGCACCAACGGATGGATGGTCGCGTTCCGCGCCAACATCGCGGTCGCCGTGTACGTCGAGGGCGGCGACTCCGGGTCCGGGGCCGCCGGCCCGATCGTGCGCGACTACCTGAGCGCCGTCACCCCCTGACCCCGGTTCAGACCCGGCCCGGCGTACCGAGGAGGGACGCCACGGCCGGTGCGACGACCTGCTCGGGCCGTACCGACGAGAGCTGGTCCCCGTCGGGGGTCGCCGTGCTGAGGCCCGCCGCGTTGACCGCGGCGAGCTTGGGGGTCTCGGCGGCGTACGCGGCGCCGGGCAGGGACAGCGCGGTCCCGCACAACAGGGCCGCCGTGAGTGTGCGTCGTCCAGGCTTCTTCATGCCCGGGCCAACGACTCCGCGCCCGCCGCGTCACGTCCGGGGCACCGCGGCAGCGAGCCGCAGCACGCCGGGCCGCTCGCCCGGGACAGTCGGTGAATAGCGGAAAGCTACAAAATCACGACCGTGGACTCCGTGCCGCGCGCTACCCGAAAGGCCGTGTTACCGCTGCCAGGGTGAGTTCGAGGTGATCACCGCGCCCGTCGGACGGGCGTGCGTGATTGTCGAAAACTCACAAGGAGGATGCGGCATGCGTACGGACGACGTGGTGGTGACCGGACTGGGCGCGACGACACCCCTCGGCGGCGATGTGGCGTCGTCGTGGGCCGCCCTGATCGCCGGCCGGTCGGGCATCCGGACCATCGAGGCGGAATGGGCCGCCGCCTCACCGGTGCGCATCGCCGGGCAACTGGCGGTCGATCCGGCCGAGGTCCTGGACCGCGTGCAGGCCAGGAGGCTGGACCGCTGCGAGCAGGTCGCGCTGATCGCGGCGCGTGAGGCCTGGGAGGACGCGGGCGCGCCGGAGGTGGAGCCGGAGCGACTGGCCGTGGTGATCGGCACCGGCACCGGCGGCGCCGTGACCATGCTGGACCAGGACGACGTGCTGGAGGCCCACGGCGCCCGGCGGGTGTCCCCGCACACCGTGCCCATGCTCATGGCCAACGGGCCCGCGGCGTGGGTGAGCCTCGAACTCGGCGCGCGGGCGGGGGCGCACACCCCGGTCAGCGCGTGCGCGTCCGGGGCGGAGGCCATCGCGTACGGCCTGGACCTGATCCGTCTCGGCCGCGCCGACGTCGTGGTGGCCGGCGGGGCCGAGGCCTGCCTGCATCCCCTGCCGCTGGCCGGGTTCGCCCAGGCGAAGGCCCACTCGCTGCGCAACGACGCGCCCAGGGAGGCGTCGCGGCCGTTCGACGTCGGGCGCGACGGGTTCGTGATCGGCGAGGGTGCCGCGGTCGTGGTGCTGGAGCGGGCCGACTTCGCCGCCGCTCGGGCGGCCCGCCGGCACGCGGTGCTGGCCGGGGCGGGCGTCACGGCCGACGCGTACCACATCACCGCGGGACACCCGGAGGGGCAAGTGCGGGCCATGCGTGCGGCGTTGGCCGCCGCGCGCGTCTCGACCGGCATCGCGCCGGAGGATGTCGGCCTGGTGTCCGCGCACGCGACGTCGACGCCCAAGGGCGACCTGGTCGAGGCGCGGTCCGTCGGCGAGGCGGTCGGCTTGCACCCGGCGGTCACCGCGACGAAGTCGGCGACCGGCCACATGTTCGGTGCGGCCGGTGCCTTCGGGGCCGTCGCCGCGATCCTCGCGATCCGGGACGGCGTGGTCCCGGCGACCCGCAACCTGGACGTGCTCGACCCCGAGGTGAGGCTCGACGTCGTCCGGGGGACGCCGCGGCGCACCCGGGTGGACGCGGCCCTGGCGAACGCGTTCGGGTTCGGGGGCCACAACGCCGCACTGGTGTTCGCCCGGGCCGCGTAGCGCGGCGGTGTCCCGTCGGCCCCCGGGTACGTCTCGGGCGGGCGGCGGCGGACTCCGGGGAGTTGTCAAGATCGCGTCACGATGCGGGCCGAGTCGGTCAAGACGGCGGCAGAGAGCCGGACACGTCGGCCGAACACGGACACATGCGTCCTATGTTCGGAGCACGGGTCCAGGACGAGGCGGACCGCGGGGGCCGGGCCACCGGCCCCCGCACCGCGACCACCCGCCGCACCACACCGCGGACGACGCGTCCGACGGCGACCCGCCAAGGCATCTGGGGAGAACACCATGACCGACCTCATCACCGCCCCTACCGCCGCCGCGCCCGCGCCCCGGCCCGCCCTCGGCACCGAGCACGTCGTCTGGCCCGCAAGCGCCCGGCAAATCGACGGCGACGGCGACGTGTCCGTCGCGGGCATCGAACTCGCGGCGCTCGCCGAACGGTTCGGCACACCGCTGTACGTGCTGGACGAGGGCGAGTTCCGCAACCGGTGCCGCGCCTACCGCGAGGCGCTGCCGCACGCCGACATCGCCTACGCCGGGAAGGCCTTCCTGACCCGCGCCGTGGCGTCCTGGGTGCGCGAGGAGGGCCTGCACCTCGACGTGTGCTCGCACGGCGAGCTCGAACTCGCCGTCGCCGCGGGCTTCCCCGCCCAGCGCATCATCCTGCACGGCAACGCCAAGACCCCCGACGAGCTGCGCGCCGCCCTGCGCCTCGGGGTCGGCCGGATCGTGCTGGACAACGCCGCCGAGATCACCAGGCTGGCCGCCCTGGTCCCGGCGTACGACCGCCAGGACGTCATGGTGCGCGTGATCCCGGGCATCGAAGCCGGTGCCCACAAGGCGATCCGGACCGGCACCACGGACCAGAAGTTCGGCCTGTCGGTCGAGCACGGCGCCGCCGAGGACGCCATAGCCCGCGTCCTCGACCAGCCCCGCCTGCGGCTGGTCGGCCTGCACTGCCACCTCGGCTCCCAGATCACCTCGGTCCGGCCCTTCCTCGCCGCCGTCCCGCGGCTGGTCGCGCTGATGGCGCGCATCCGCGACCGGCACGGCGCGACGTTGCCCGAGCTGGACCTCGGGGGCGGCCACGGCATCGCGTACCGGCCGGGCGAACACACCATGGACCCGCGCGCGTTCGCCGAAGACGTCACCCGCCACCTGGCACGGGCCTGCGAGAAGACCGGCCTTCCGGTGCCCCGCCTCGTCGTCGAGCCCGGCCGCGCGCTGATCGGTCCGGCGGGCGTGGCCGTGTACCGCGTGCTGGTCGTCAAGCGCACCGGCTCCCGCACCTTCGTCGCGGTCGACGGCGGCATGAACGACAACCCGCGGCCCGCGCTCTACGGCGCCCGCCCGACGCTCCGGCTGGTCGGACGCGAAGGCTCCCCGGCCACGCGCACCTTCACCGTCGTCGGCCGGTTCTGCGAGGCGGGCGACGTGCTCGCCCCGGACGTCGTGCTGCCCGAGGACATCCGCCCCGGCGACCTGCTCGCCGCCCCCGCCGCCGGCGCGTACCAGATGTCCATGTCGTCCAACTACAACCTCGTCGGCCGCCCGCCCGTGGTCTCGGTACGCGACGGCCGCGCCCGCCTCATGCTCCGCCGGGAGACCCCAGCGGACATGATGGCGCGCGAAGTCCCTTGGGAGACGCAGGTATCCACCGGGGCGTAGCGGCGGGTGGGCCAGGGACGCGACCTGGCGGGAAGCCCCTGGCCCGGGCGGCGGGAGACCGGCCTAGAGCCAGTCGCGGCGCTTGAAGACGGCGTAGAGCGTCAGGCAGACGGTCGCCATCAGGGCGATCGCGAAGGGATAGCCCCACCGCCAGCCGAGTTCGGGCATGTGGTCGAAGTTCATGCCGTACACGGTGCCGATCAGCGTGGGGGCGAACAGGATCGCCGCCCAGGACGAGATCTTCTTGATCTCCTCGTTCTGCGCGATGCTCGCCTCGGTCAGCGTGCGCATCTCCTCGTTCTGCCGCTGCCCCACCAGGGTGGCGTTGACGGTCAGGATCTCCGGGAGGAGCTGCCGGTAGCCGTCCACGCGCTCGATCGTCCGCGTCACGTGGTCGGCGACGTCGCGCAGGTAGCTCTGCAGCTCGTGGTCGACCGCGTACTTCGCGAAGCCCGCGGCAAGTGAGTCGAGCATGCCGGTCAGCGGGCGCGTGGCGCGCTGGAACTCGATGACCTCGCGCGACAGTTCGTAGATGCGCCGGGATACCTCGGGGTCGCCGCGGAAGACCTCGGTCTCGATCTCGTCGACGTCGTTGTCCAGGCCCGCGAGCACCGGCTCGAAGCCGTCGACGACGGCGTCGATGATGGCGTACAGCACCGCCTCCGGGCCCCGGCGCAGCAGCTCCGGGTCGGCCTCCATGCGCTTGCGCACCGCGGTCAGGTCCGGGGCGCCGCCGTGCCGCACCGTGATGACGAAGTCGGGGCCGGTGAAGATGTGGAGCTCCGCGAAGTCGACCTCCTCGGGGGCGTCCAGGTACCGGGCGGCGCGCAGCACCACGAACAGGGTGTTCCCGTAGCGCTCCAGCTTCGGGCGCTGGTGGGCCGTGATGGCGTCCTCGACGGCCAGCTCGTGCAGGCCGAACTCCTCAGCGAGCGAGAAGAGTTCCTGCTCGGCGGGACGGTAGAGGCCGATCCACGCCATGCGCCCCGGTCGGGCCCGCAGGCCGCGGTAAGTGGCGGCCAGCGTGTCGGGCGAGGCCACGCGTACGCCGTCCGCGTACACCGCGGCGTCGATGACGGACGCCTCGTCGTTGTGGGCGGCGGGTGCCGGACTGCTCGCGGCCCGGTTGCCGGAACCGGCGAGGGGGCCCGGAAGGCGGAGGCCACGAGGGGTGAGGGCGCGCAGGGCGCGCTGACGGCGGTCGGCCACGGGAGTCTCCGAACGGTGCTGGCGGCGGGCGGGGAGTCGACGCACATGTGTCGGCGCCCTCGCGGCCGGCGGCCGTGGAGACGGCTACGCGCAGGAGGCCGGGGGCGCCGGTGCTCCGGTGGAACTGGGAGGTTCACCACGCATCGCAGGTCCCACCTCCTCGTCGGCCTCGTTCGCCTCGGTCGCATCGCCGTACCCGGTCAGGGTGCAGGTTACCGTCTTCGCGCCCGTCGTCGCCGCCGCTTCGCGCGGTCCGTACAGGGCAGGGCCGACTGCCGCCGGTCAGGTGTACCCCTCAGTCAGCAGCCGGGTCACCCGTTCGTACGCGGCCGGGCGATCGAGCGTTTCGTCGAATCTCGTCGATGTGCAGCTGCCGTCGTTGAAGACGTTGTAGGCGATGAACCGGTAGTGGCCGTGCTGCGCCCTGCTGACGTCCACGGTGCTGGTGACGGGCTGGAACACGCGCATGTCCCGGAGCTCGTTGCTCAGCTGCACCTCGCGCCCGCGGTCGACCAGCTCGAACACGTCGGCGGTGGAGAACCGGATCCGGGTCGGGTGGAAGCCGTAGTCCGCGACCTGCGCGGCGTACGCCGGACGCGCGGCGGTGGACACGAAGGCCGCCCCCGTCGCGATCCGCACCCGGGCGAGGAATGCCGCCAGCCGCGGCGCGTTGAGGTCGGCCAGGACGTTGTCGTACGACGTTTCGACGCTGGTGCGCCGGGCGTACAGGTCGGCGTCGAGCGCGACCTCCAGGGTGATGCCCTGCCAGTCCCGATCGCGCGGTTCGGGGGCGAGGATCAGCCGGGCGCCGCCGGTGACGACCGCTTCGGACACGCCGTCGGAGGCCGTCACCAGCAGGTCGAGCGGGAGTTCCGTGGCCGGGAAGCCGCTGTCGCCGGGCTCCGCGCCGCCGCGCGGCCTGCGGACGGGCCGCCACGCGCCCGGTGTCGCGAAGCCCGGGAGCAGGCCGGGGAGCAGGTCCATCTTCTCGGTCGCCGTCGCCGTGTGTGCCGGTGCCTTCACGGCCCAGTTGAACCGCCAGACGACGCAGCGGGTGTATCGCATCCAGGAACCGGACTCCGGTAACTCCTGCATCGTGCGCCTCCCGGTGGAAGCCGGGCGGGTCCCCGTGCCGCCCTGGTGGCGACCGGTCGTCCGCCGCGCGGCGAGTCCATGATGTCGCGCGCGGCGGAGCCGGCTCCACTGTTCGGCCCGGGGCACCGTCACATCGTCATGCGCGCCCTGAGGCGGGTGATGTCGTCCGCCGTCATGCCCTGCCGGAGCAGCAACTCGCGGAATCCGCCGTGCTGGTCGCGCACGGTCGCGAGGCAGCCCAGCATCGCGCCCGCCGGGGCCCGCATGACGACCGGCGGCAGGTTCTCCGGAACGATGTCGGACGGAACGACCGGTCGGAGCGCCAGGATGGCGTCGATCGCGTCCTCGGTCCGGTGGTAGTCGGCGGCGATCACGTCGTGCGCGACGCCGAGCAGGTCGAGGACGCAGGCCACGACGATTCCGGTGCGGTCCTTGCCGGCCGCGCAGTGCACGAGGGCGGGCGGGCAGTCGGGGTCGGCGAGCGTGCGGACGATCCGGGCCAGCTGCGCGGCGCCGCCGCTCGCGAGTTCCGCGTACCAGGCGCCGAACTCCTTTTCCCCGAAGGCTTCGGGGAACACCGGCATCGGGCCGGGCGGCAGCAGCGGCAGCACCTGCACGACGACCCCGTCGGGCAGCACGGGCCACGGGGTGGCCTCGCGTTCGTCGGGGTTGCGGAGGTCGACGACGACGCCGAGCCCCAGTCGCGCGGCGACGTCGGCGGCGGCCGCGGCGTCCAGCCCGTGCGGGCCGGCCGAGCGGAAGAGCAGTCCGGGGCGGACCGCGGTGCCGTCCGCGGCGGGCAGGCCGCCGACGTCGCGCAGGTTGGCGAGCGGTTCGGCGCGCAGGTCGAGTTCGGTCACGAGGGACGCTCCGGATCGGTCAGGACAGGCGGGCGCGCAGGACTGCGCTGAGCCGGTCGATGGCGGTGACGAGGACGACGATGCAGATCGAGATGGCGAGCAGGTGGCCGAAGTCGTACAGCCGCATCGCCAGGGTGAGTTCGAGGCCGATGCCGCCCGCGCCGACGAGCCCGAGGATGGTGGCGTGCCGGACGTTCCCCTCCCACAGCATCAGCGTGTAGGAGACGATCATCGGCATGGCCTGCGGCAGCATGCCGAAGACGACGGTCTGGCCCCGCCCGGCGCCGACCGCGCGCATGGCCTCCACCGGCCCCGGGTCGATGGCCTCGATGGCCTCCGCGAAGATCTTCGCCATCACGCCGAGGCTGCCGATGGCGAGGGCCAGGATGCCCGCGAACGGGCCGAGCCCGACCGCGGTGACGAACATCAGCGCGAAGACCAGTTCGGGCACCGAGCGCAGCACGTTGAGCAGGAATCGGCTGGCGAGGTAGACCGGCCGCGGCGCGATGTTGCGGGCCGCGGCGAACGACAGCAGCAGCGAACCGACCGCGCCCAGGAGGGTGCCGAGGATCGCCATTTGCAGCGTCTCCAGCAGCAGCCGCACGATCTTGCCGAGCTGGCTGAAGTCCGGCGGCCACATGCGGCCGAGGAAGGACGCGATGTCGGGGACGCCTTCGACCAGGCCCTCGATGCTGAAGTCCGCGCCCTGCGCCGACCAGAACACCGCCGCCACGACCACCGCGGTCCCCGCGAACGCGCCCGGCGAGGGGCGGCGCAACGGAGAGGCGAGGCGCAGGAGTTCGGGCGGCAGCGGCGGCTCGTCGGCGGATCCGGGCGCGCCGGCCTCCGCCACCGGCCGCGCGATACCCGGCTCCGTCGCAGACCCCTTCAGGAGCCCGGTCGTCGTACGCGTGAACCGGCTTTCGCCGCCCGTCTGTTCGCGCACGTCGCCACGCGGCTCGTTGCGCAGCTCCCCGTGCGGCTGGTCACGTGGCTGGTCACGCGGTTGGTCACGCGGTTGGTCACGCGGTTCGTCAGGCGGCGACGTCGGCCCCGTATTCGTCGGAGTGGCCATAGGTCTTGAACACCTCCTCGTCGGTGTACTCGTGGACGGGGCCGTCGAAGACGACCCGGCCTTCGCGCACCGCGACCACCCGGTCGGCGAAGCGGCGCGTGAGGGCGATGACGTGGATGCTGCACAGCACCGGAATGCCGTGGTCGTGGGCGAGCGCGCGCAGTTCGGCGAGGACGCCGGCGGCCAGCTTCGGGTCCAGGCTCGCGACGGGCTCGTCGGCGAGCACGAGCACGGGGTGCTGCATGAGCGCCCGGGCGATGGCCACGCGCTGCTGCTGGCCGCCGCTCAGCGAGCGGGTCCGGGTCCGGGCCTTGTCGCCGAGGCCGAGCCGCACCAGCGTGCGCAGCGCCTCGGCGCGTACCTCGCGCGGGAAGACGTGCAGCATGCTGCGGCTCGCCGGGACGCGCGCCAGCGCGCCGGCCAGGACGTTGGTGAGCACCGAGGCCCGGCTGACCAGGTTGAAGTTCTGGAAGACGAAGCCGATCCGCGAGCGGGCCTCCCGCGCCGCGCGGCCGTTGCCGCACGGGTCGGTCCCGGCCACGCGTACGGTGCCCTCGGTGGGCGTCTGGAGTCCGTTCAGGGAGCGCATCAGGGTGGACTTGCCGGAGCCGCTGGCCCCGACGACGCACACGAACTCGCCCGGTGCGACGTCGAGATCGATGCCGTCGACGGCCCGTACGTCGCCGAAGTGCACCCGGAGCCCGCGCACTTGCACGACGGCGCCTTCCCCGTCCGGCCGCGGCACGCCGCCGGCCGGTGCGTCCAGCTCCGCCGCGGGGGACGTCATCGGACGTTCTCCAGTTTGATCCCGAGCCCGACGACCACCGCGCGGGCGCCCGCGATGTCGGACTCCGACGGCGGGACGGGGGTCGCGCCGAAGAACTTGGCGAGGTCGGGGTTCGTCGTCCAGGCGCCCGGCAGCTTGTCCTTGATGGCGGTCTTGAGCTCGGTCTTGAGGTTCTTGCGGACCACGATGGTGGCGCCCATGGACATCGGCGCGGTCTCCGCGAGCACCCGCACCTTGTCCTTGTCGATGACGCCCTTGGCCGTCATCGCCTGGTACATCGTGTAGTTGACGGCGCCGGCGTCGATCTTGCCGGACGCGACCGCGGCGCCGACCGCGTCGTGGCTCCCGGCGTACGCGACCTTGTAGTCGCGGTCCACCTCCAGCCCGGCGTCCTTGAGCTTGAGCCGCGGCATGAGGTTGCCGGTGGCCGACGCCGGGTCCACCAAGGTGACGGTCTTGCCGCGCAGTTGCTCCAGCGAGGTGATCCCGGACGAGGCGGGGGTGACGATGACCGAGGCCGGGGCGGGGCTGCCCTTTCCGGCCAGCAGGAGCTCGATCGGGGCCGACTCCATGCCGATGATGGTGGCGAACGGGCTGAACAGCGCGGCGTCTATGTGCCCGCCGCGCAGCGCCTCGACGACGCCGAGGTAGTCCGCGGCCTTCTTGACCTCGACCTTGCGGCCGGTCGCGTCGGCGAACGCCTGCTTGAGCAGTTCCGTCTGCTTGAGCGCCTCGGGGGTGTCCTCGCCGGGCGGCATGCCGATCCGCAGGGTCGAGGAGTCACCGCCCGAGTCGTCGGACGAACAACCGGACACCACGAGCGCCGCGGCGGCCACGAAGACCGCGACGGCACGCCGCCGGGGAAGGGGGTCTCTGCGCACCGATCTCTCCAAGTCATCTATACGACTAGACGACCCGGAGTCTGGATGCCCGCCCTGACCTGCAAGCCCATAGAAAGTTAACGATTGAACAATCAAAGATGAGCAACTGTCCGGCTCGACCGCGACGTCCGTCACACGCCCCGCCGCAGTAGGGTGATCGCCATGCCCCTGCGCAGTTCCTCCGGTCCCGTGTACCGCCGCATAGCCGACGATCTGCGCGAGCGGATCGGACGAGGGGAGTGGGCGTCCGGTGCCAAACTGCCCAGCGAGACCGCGCTCGGCGAGCAGTACGGCGCACACCGCCTCACCGTGCGCCGCGCGATCGAGGACCTGACGCGCCTCGGCCTGCTGCACGTCCGGCACGGCGCGGGCACGTTCGTCGCACCGCCCGCCCTCCGGTACGAGATCTCCGTCGACGACCCCGCGCGGCACGCCACCGCGGAGGGCGTCGAGCGCACCTACACGTCCCTGGGCATCGAGGCCGCGGAAGAACTGCTGCGCATCACCGCCGAGGACGACACCGAGGCCCGCCGGCACCTGGAACTGCGCCGGGCGGGCATGCTCCGCATCGAGACGCTGCTGTACGTCGGCGGCGAGCCGTGCGTGGTCAGCTCCACGTACGTCGAGAACCGGCGCTTCCCCGGCCTCGCCGACCGGTGGGACGGGCAGCGCAGTGTCTACGACGTGCTCCGCGAGAACTACGGAGCGGGCCTGGTGTACGCCTGGCGCTCCTTCGGGGCCACCGCCGCGGACGCCGACGACGCGGCGGCCATGGCGATCCCGCCGGGCAGCCCGATCCTGCTCCGCGAGGGCCTGAGCCTCGACCTGGACGGGCGGCCGACCGCCTACGTGCGCCGCCGCTGCCGCGGCGACCGGATGAAGTTCGTGCTCCGCTACCGCGACTGACGGTCGCGCCCGGCGTTGCGCGGCAAACGCCGCCCGCACCACAAAGGCGAGGAGAACATGTGCTCCTCGCCATGTTCAACGTATAGCGCACCGGGGGCCTTGCGGCAAGACCCCCGGCGTACCGCAGAATCAACGACCTGACCCGGAAGTTGGTCGGAAATCTGCGGAAACAGGAGACTTGCGTAGTGCGTGTTGGTGGCGATGACCGCAACGGTGTGCCGAACGACGAAGAACGACTGCATGGAGATGTGCCGGTGACGGACGCCGATGTGCTCATCGCGGGTGCCGGTCCGGTCGGGCTGATGCTGGCCGCCGAACTGCGGCTGGGCGGTGTACGGCCGCTCGTCCTGGAGCGCCGCCCGCAGCTGCGGGACACCCCCAGGGCCAACGGACTCGGCGGGCAGATCCTGGAACTGCTGCGCTACCGCGGCGTGCTGGACCGCGTCGAGGCCGCGGCCACCGGCATCGTCCACCCGGCCCCCCGCTACCCGTTCGGTGACGTGCACGTGGACTTCTCGCCGCTACCGGAGCCGCCGCTGCGCGGACTGACCCTGCCGCAACCGGAACTGGAGCGGCTGCTCGACGAACGCGCCCGCGAACTCGGCGCCGACGTCCGCTACCACCAGGAGATCACCGGGGTACGCCAGGACGCCGGCCGGGTGACCGCGGACGTGCGCGGCCCGGACGGGACGTACCAGGTCACCGCGCGCTACCTGGTGGGCTGCGACGGCGGGCTCAGCCGGGTGCGGGAGAGCGCGGGCCTCGCCTTCCCCGGCACCACGTACCCGGAGGTGAACCGGCTGGGCCAGGTCACCCTGCCCGACTCGGTGACCCGCCTGCACAACGGCGACCTCGAGGTCCCCGGCCTCGGCACGGTCCGCGCCGGGGTATTCGCGCGGACCGACCGCGGCCTCTTCGGCTGCGGCTGGCTCACCGAGGACGTCCTGCTCATCTCCACGACCGAGGACGAACCCACCGAGACCGACGACGACGTGGCCGTGACGCTGGACGAACTCGGCGCCAGCATCCGCCGCGTGCTCGGCGCGGAATTCCCGCTCGGTGAGGCCCGCCGGCTGTCGCGCTACCAGTTCCAGGCCCGGCAGGCGGAGCGCTACCGCGACGGCCGGATCCTGCTGGCCGGCGACGCGGCGCACCAGTTCCCCGCGACAGGCGTGGGCCTCAACGCCGGCATGCTCGACGCCGTCAACCTCGCCTGGAAGCTCGCCGCCGAGATCCACGGCCGGGCGCCGGCGGGCCTGCTCGACACGTACCACGACGAACGGCACCAGGCGGGAGCGCGCACGATGCTCCACACCCAGGCCCAGGTGGCGCTGCGGCGCGGACAGGACGCCGCGGCCGAGGCGTTGCGCACGGTCTTCCTGGAACTCCTCGCCGACGACCAGCCGCTGCGCCGCATCGGCGCACTGATCGCGGGCAGCGACATCCGCTACCCGATGCCGTACGCCGGGGACCACCCGCTGACCGGCCTGTTCGCGCCCGACCTCCCCCTGCACACCGAAGCGGGCGCCACCAGCGTCGCCGAACTCCTGCACACCGCACGGCCGGTCCTCCTCGACCTGGCCGACCGCGCGGACCTGCGCGCGGCGGCCGCGGACTGGGCGCACCGCGTCGACATCGTCACTGCAAAGACCGACCACCGCCCGGCCGACGCCCTCCTGATCCGCCCCGACGCCCACATCGCCTGGACGCCCCCCGCCGGCCAGTCCGCCGCCGAATCCGCCGACACAACCACCCTCCGGGACGCCCTCGCCTACTGGTTCGGCACCCCCTGACCACTCCGGTGTTCCCGCCGTGGACCGTGCGCCCATAGCGGGAACACCCGTGGGTCAGTCCTCTTCGAGCCAGCGGGCGCGTTCGGCTTCGGAGGGGGCGGGGGTGTCGACCACGTGGGGGACGAAGCGGGCGTAGAAGTCGGTGACGGGGCCGTCGGATTCGCGGACGCCGAGGCCGGCGGGCCTGCCGTCGACGATCCAGGAGCCGAGGACGACCTGGTTGCCGTCGAGGTTCGGCAGCGGCACGTACTCCTGGAAGCACCAGCCCTCGGAACCGTCGTAGTCGACGCTGGGGTGCACGTACTCCGCGTCGGGCGTGACGATGCGCACCGAGTCGCCTTCGCGGCCGTGCAGCGGCTTGGCGACGTACGAGGCCAGGTCGCGCGGGGAGTCGAGGTAGGCCGGGAGGAGGTTCGGGTGCCCGGGGTACAGCTCCCAAAGCGTCGCCAGAATGGCCTTGTTGGAGAGGACGGCCTTCCAGGCCGGTTCGAGGAAGCGCACGGTGTCCGGGTGGGCGACGGCGTTGCGGCCGAACGGGTCGGCCAGCATGTCCTCCCAGGGGTACAGCACGAACATCGTGTCGATCACCCGGTCTTCGAGGTCGACGAAGCGCAGCGCGCCGTCGTGCCAGCCGATGTCGGCCACCTCCAGGCCGACGGTGGTCAGCCCCGCCTCGGTCGCCGTGTCGCGGAGGTACGAGGCGGTCAGCCACTCCTCGTCGAAGTCGGTGCCGCCGACGTGCGCGAAGTGCACCACCTCGGAGGCGAGCCTGGGTGCCATGCGCTGCCACGCGCGCACCAGGCGCTCGTGCAGGCTGTTCCACTGGTCGCGGTCGGGGAAGCGGTCCCGCAGCCAGAACCACTGGATCATGGACGCCTCGATCAGCGTCGTCGGCGTATCCGCGTTGTATTCGAGGAGCTTCGGCTCGGCGATGCCGCCGGTCGCGCCGCCCCAGGCCAGGTCGAAGCGGCCGTACACGCTCGGATGGTCCTCGTCGAGCGTGCGCAGGAGATAGGCGCGCGCGTCCTCCGGCAGCGCGAACGCCGCCAGGTCCCCGCGCTCCAGCACGTGCCGCGCCGCGGCCACGCACATCTCGTGCAGTTCGCGCGTCACCTGTTCCAGCCGGTCGATCTCCGGCAGCGTGAACCGGTAGTAGGCGTCCTCGAACCAGTACGGCACCTCGCCGCCGTCGTCCAGGCGGGTCGTCACGTACAACATCCCCTGCGCCTCGACCAGATGCTTCCAGTCGGGCCGCGGCTCGATCGCTATCCGCTCCATCGCCGCATGGTGGCACGGTCGGGGGGCTGCCACGTCGGCACCCTCGGGGACGGGCAGCCGACCGCCTCGGAGCGGCACTCGGAAAGCCGGTCACCACTTGCCGAACGGCTAGCTGAATTCCCTGGGAAACAAGGAGAGTCTGCGACAGGAATCGCGGATTTTGCTGGCCGAGTGGCAGGGGACGACGTATGCTCGCGGGCACGGGGAAGACGCCCACAAGGCCGTGTTCCGCCGCTCCCGCCGTACGCGCACGCGCGCAGTCGACGCGCACGCCGCAGTCCCTGGCAACGACGAGAGCCGCAGGAGGCCGTCCGTGACCTGCCCCGTGTTCCCGCAAGGATTCGACTTCACCGACCCCGAGCTCTACACCGAGCGCCTGCCGCTCGAGGAGTTCGCCGAACTCCGCCGCACCGCACCGGTGTGGTGGAACGCGCAGCCGCACGGCATCGCCGGGTTCGGCGACGACGGCTACTGGGTCGTCACCCGCCATGCCGACGTCAAGGAGGTCTCGACGCGGCCGGAGGTCTTCTCCGCCAACGCCAAGGGCACGATCATCCGCTTCGGCCCGGACATGCGGCCGGAGAACCTGGACGGCCTCCGGCACCTGCTCATCAACATCGACCCGCCCGAGCACACGCGGCTGCGCGGGATCGTGCAGCGCGGCTTCACGCCGCGGGCGATCGCCGCGCTCAAGGACGCCCTCGCCGGCCGTGCGGAGCGCATCGTCGCCGAGGCCAAGGCGCACGGCAGCGGCGACTTCGTCGCGGACGTCGCGTGCGAACTCCCGCTCCAGGCCATCGCCGAGCTGATCGGCATCCCGCAGGAGGACCGCGGGAAGGTCTTCGAGTGGTCGAACCGGATGCTCGCGTACGACGACCCGGAGTACGTGGACCGCCCCGAGGTGGGGCAGCAGGCCTCGGCGGAGATCCTCGCGTACGCGATGGCCATGGCCGAGGAGCGCAAGATCCGCCCGATGCCCGACATCGTCACCAAGTTGGTCCACGCGTCCGAGGAAGGGAGCCTGTCCGCCGACGAGTTCGGGTTCTTCGTGATCGTGCTCGCGGTCGCCGGGAACGAGACCACGCGCAACGCCATCACGCACGGCATGCACGCGTTCCTGACCCACCCCGAGCAGTGGGAGCGCTACAAGGCGACGCGCCCCGAGACCGCCGCCGACGAGATCGTGCGCTACTCGACCCCGGTGATGTCGTTCCAGCGCACGGCGACGCGCGACACGGTGCTGGGCGGGCAGGAGATCAAGGCCGGGCAGCGCGTGGGGATGTTCTACGGCTCGGCCAACTTCGACCCCGAGGTCTTCGACGCCCCCGAGCGCTTCGACATCACCCGCGCGCCGAACCCGCACTTCGGATTCGGCGCCGGAGGCCCGCACTTCTGCCTCGGGGCCAACCTCGCGCGCCTGGAGATCAACCTGATGTTCCAGGCCGTCGCCGACGCCATGCCCGACATCGCGCTGCGCGCGGCACCGCGGCGACTGCGGTCGTCGTGGATCAACGGCATCAAGGAGATGCAGGTGGCATACGGCGGATAGCCCGCGGCGCAGCAGGCGCCCGCAACGCGCCGGGGAGGCGGCCGGGTCCGGTCCGGCTCAGCCGCCTCCACCGCTGCTGCCGTCGCCCCCGCCGCTGCCGCCGAACCCGCCGCGCGTGACCGACCCGCTGTTGGGCCGGGTGAACGTGCCGCCCGTGCCGGTGAAGGAACTGCCTTCGGTGGGAACGGCGTTCTCCTGCTTCCCCGTCTTGCGGGGTATGTAGTACCAGGAGTAGACGCCCGTGCGGTCCGCCAGACACAGGTTGTCCGCCACGCGCATCATCGACTGGCGGTGCACGCAGACTTCCGAATAGTCCGACTTCTTCGAGCCCTTGGACCCGCCGCCGCATGCGGTCAGCGCGCACGCGAGGCTCAACGTCGTCGCCGCGGCCACCGTCGCCGATCTCAGACGACGCCCCGAAGGTGGCATGCCGAACTCCTCAGATAGTCCGATGGACAGCCCGTGCGTACTCGTGCGCAGTCGTGCCTACCTCTGGCCGACAAGCATGCCCCCAAGTGCATCCGCCCCGCACGCACACATGTTCGCAGCAGGCCGCGCGGACCGGCCGCGCACCCGCGCCGGGTTCGTGCGGCCACCGCGTCCACGGCGGCGGGCGCGGTGGCATCATGTGACGGCAAAACCCAGGAAACCCCTGGAAACCGAGACGACCCGGGAGAACGGCGCATGACCGTACGCGGAACCCTCCTCGTCACCGGAGGCAGCAAGGGCATCGGCGCCGCCGTGGCGCGGGCCGCCGCCGACGCCGACTGGGCGGTCGCCGTCAACTACGCCTCCGACGAGGACGGCGCGCTCAAGGTCGTCGCGGCGATCGAGGCGGCCGGCGGCACGGCGGTCGCGCTGCCCGGCGACGTCTCCGTCGAGGCCGACGTGGTCCGCCTGTTCGACGCCGCCGCGGCGGGCCTGGGCGGCCCGGTCACCGCCCTGGTCAACAACGCCGGCGTCGTCGGCGCGCACGGGCGGTTCGACGACCTGGACGCCGGCGCGCTGCGCCGTACGGTCGACGTCAACGTGGTCGGCGCCATGCTCTGCGCCCGCGAGGCGGTCCGGCGCATGTCCACCCGGCACGGCGGCCCGGGCGGCCTGATCGTCAACATCTCCTCGCGCGCGGCGCGGCTCGGCAGCGCGGGGGAGTGGGTGCACTACGCCGCCACCAAGGCCGCAGTCGACACCCTCACGCTCGGCCTCGCCCACGAGGTCGCCGCCGAGGGCATCCGGGTGAACGCGGTGGCCCCGGGACTCATCGAAACCGGGCTGCACGCGGCCGTGGGGCAGCCGAACCGCCTCACGGAGAAGGCGCACACGATCCCGATGGGGCGCGCCGGGACGGCGGAGGAGGTGGCCGACGCGGTCATGTGGCTGCTGTCGGACGCGTCCGCGTTCACCACGGGGGCCGTGCTCCCGGTGCACGGCGGACGCTGACGTCCGTCGCCCGCCGGTGTCCAGGAGACGCGGTGTGCGGGCGTTCCGGTGGAAGCACCGCCCCGCTTCCGCTTGGATTGGCGGTGATGACCGAGACCGCCACCACCCGCGACCTGCTCGAACGCCTTGAGGCGTATTACGACACGGTCCCCCGCAACACCGTCGCCCCCGAGGACTTCGGTTCGCTGACGCTGTTCCTCCAGGACGGCGACGGCTGGCCGTTCTACGCCCGCCCCACGCGCGGACACGCCGCCCGGCCCACGGTCGGCGACGTCGCCGCGGTACGCCTGCGGCAGCGCGAACTCGGCCTGCCCGAGGCGTTCGAGTGGGTGCACGAGACCACGCCGGGGCTGCGCGACGTGGCCCTGCGCGCCGGGCTCAACGTGCACGCGCACCCGATCATGGTGCTGGACGAGGCCGCCTTCCGGCGTACCGCGCGGCCGCGCTCCGAGGGCATCGAGGTACGCCGGGTGGCGCACGACGCGCTCGACCTCGCCCGCGTGCAGAGCGTCCCGGTGGTCGCCTTCTCCGAGCCGGGCACCGCGATCGGACTCGGCGGCCCCGAACTGCGCGACGCGGCGGCGCCCGGCCAACGGCCCGAGACACTGCGGTACATCGGGGAGCGCATGCGCACCGGGCGCATGGTCACCTATGCGGCGTACACCGACAAGGGGCCGATCGCGGTCGGCAGTCACCAGCCGCGTGGCCGGGTCACCGAGGTGGTCGCGATCGGGACCCTGCCCAGCGCCCGGCGCCAGGGGCTGGCGACGGCGGTCACCTGGGCCCTGGTGGTCGACGCCCTGGACGCCGGCATGGAGCTGGTGTTCCTGAGCGCGGGCGACGGCGACGTGGCGCGCGTGTACGGCAGGCTCGGCTTCCACCGGATCGCCACCGCGATGATCGCCGAGCCGTTCGCCTGACCGTCCCCGGCGCTACGCGAGGGCGCTCTTCGCCTGCCACTGGGCGTACGACAGCTGCCAGGCCCCGAAGCCGTTGCCCGGGTCGGTGACCGCGGTGCTGGTGGAGCCCTTGACCACGACGGGGTCGCCCACCTGCACGCGGTCGTAGAACCACTTGGCGTCCGCGACCGTCATGCCCACGCAGCCGTGGCTGGTGTTGTTGCGGCCGATGTTGGCGGTGTTCCAGGCGGCGGAGTGGAAGAACGTGCCCGACGAGGTGAAGTGCACGACCCACGGCACGTCCGGCAGGTTGTAGCGGTCGCCGAGGCCGACGGTCTGCGAGTCCAGCGTCTCCTTCGCGTTCTTGGCGAGGATGACGTGGGTGCGGCCGCGCGTCGGGAACTCGTCGGAACCGGCGGACATGGGCAGCGACTTCACCAGTTGCCCGTTCTCGACGACGTTCACCTTGTGGTTCGCCACGTCCACCTCGACCACGCGGCCGGAGCCGACCGTGAACGACGTCTCGTAGTCGCGCGCGAAGTAGGTGCCGGTGCCGCTCTTGACGCCCTGGAGGTTCGCGTTCAGCGTCACCCGGGTGCCGGGCTTCCAGTACTCCTTCGGCCGCCAGTCCACGCGGTCCTTGCCGGACTGGTCCTTGATCCAGCCCCACGAACCCTCGGTCGGGACGGACGTGTTCACCTTCAGGTTCCGCTCCACGGCGACCTTGTCGCCGACCGGGTGGTCGAACACGACCGACACCGGCTGCGCGACGCCGAACGTGCCGCCGTTGCCGGGCTTCATGGCGACCTTGTTGATGCGGTCGGCCTTCTGCGTCGTGAACGTCGTCGACGACTCCTGGGCCTTGCCCTTGGGGGTGCGGCTGGATATCGCGACCGTGTACGCCGTGTCCGGCGCGGTACGCCCGCTCGACGTCCACGTCCTGCCGTCGGCGCTCAGCGCGCCCGCGACGGCGGCCCCGTCGGCGCCGGTCACGCGGACCCCGGTGAGGGTCCCCTCGTCGGCGGTCACCGTGACCGGTCGGCCGGGCTCCGCGGTGGCCGAGCCGTCCACCGGGTCCACCCGGACCTTCGGCGGAGCCTCCTGGTTCTTGCCCGGCTGGTCCTTCTTGTCCGGACCGTCCTGCCTGCCGGGCTTCTCGTCCTTGCCGTTCTGCGCGTCGCCGCCGGCCGGGCCGGTCCCGGAGCCGGTCCCGGAGTCGTTGCCGGCCTCCGTCGCCGCGGCGGCGCCGGAACCCCCGTCCGCCCGGCTCTGCCCCTCGTCGGACGAACCACCCCCGCAGGCGGCCGTCAGCAGCAGGGCCGAGGCGGCGACGGCGGGGAGGAGGACGGTGCGGAGCCCCTTGCGGGGGCCGGGTATGGCTGCGCGACTCACGTAGGCACCTCGTGGCTAGGGAACCGGGTGATTTTCTCCTTAAAGGTGATCAACGTCCAAATCGCCCGAACCGGTTCCGTGGAATGGATCACACGCGCCGCGTCACCTGGTGCCGAAGACCCCGCGTGGCGGCGTCGGCGACCCCGTCGCTGTGTCGTCGGTCACAGCCGCGTACCCGTCGGCCAGCGCGTCCAGTTCGGGCCCGTGCAGCACCACCGCCGGGTACGGGTCGGCCGCGGCCCGCGCGGTGAGTTCCGCGACCGGCAGGCCGGCCCGCCCGGCCACCAGCACGGCGTTGGCGAAGCGGGCGCCGTCCAGCTGCTCGCGCTCGGCGATGAGGCAGGCGTGCGGGAAGACGGCCAGTGCGGTGGCGACCTGCCCGCGCAGGAAGCCCAGCGCACCGCCGTCCGCGACGTTGGCCGCGTAGTACCCGTCCCGCCGCAGCACCCGGGCGACGTCCGCGACGAACTGCACCGAGGTCAGGTGGGCGGGGGTCAGGGCGCCGCGGAACACGTCCGCGAGGACCACGTCCGCCGATCCCGCGGGCAGGGCCGCGATCGCGGCTCGGGCATCCGACGCCTCCATGGCCACGGCCGCGCCGGCGGGCAGCGGCAGGTGGCGGCGGACCAGCGCGGTCAGCGCCGCGTCGACCTCGGCCACGTACTGCCGCGAGCCGGGTCGGGTGGCCTCGGCGTAGCGCGGCAGGGTGAGCGCGCCGCCGCCGAGGTGCACGAGGTCCAGCGGCACGCCGCCGGGGGCGGCGAGGTCGACCACGTGGGCGAGGCGCCGGACGTACTCGAACTCGAGGTACTCCGGGTCGTCGAGGTCGACGTACGACTGCGGTGAGCCGTCGAGGGTCAGCAGCCACGCGCCCGCCCGGTCGATGTCCGGCAGCAGTGCCGCGCGCCCGAGGTCCACATCCGCGGACACCGGCACGCGCTCGTCGTCATCCATGCGCAGATTCTCCCGCCCCGGCTCGGGGGCACCCGCGGGGCATGCCGGGAACCGCCGGACGTGTCGGTCCGCGTGACCAGTGCTGTGGCCGGGAAGGTTTGCCGGTTCCCGGTGTCTGGCGCGGTGCATCGCAAGGCGCGGGCCCGAAGCTCGTACTCGGTCGTACTCGCGAGGTCCCGCAACGCCGCGAGGTGCCGTGCCAGGCGCCGGGAACTGGTAAACGTTTCCGGTCACAGCACTAGCATCCGGCGCATGACGACCTTCTCCGGACAAAGGTGGGACGGACCGCTCGCCCGCGCCGCATCGAGGACGTCGACTGGACGTCGCTCACCCGCGCCTACGGGGCCGCCGACGACGTGCCCGACCGGATAGCCGCGCTCCGGTCACCCGATCGGGCCACCCGCGACCAGGCGTACGCGGCGCTCCACGGCAGCGTGTTCCACCAGGGCACCCGCGGCGACGCCGGGCTCACGGCCTGGGCCGAACGGGGGATGTCGAGCGCCGACGAACCGGTCGAGTGGGCCGCCGCGTTCGTGCTCGCGCACCTCGGCGAGGGAGCCGCCCTCGTGGCGGCCGTGGCGGTGCTCCAGGCCCGGATCGCGCGGGACGCCGACACGCCCGAGGAGGACGGGCCCGTGTCGGACGACGAGGCCGCCGCGTGGGTGCCGTACCTCGGCGGCGACCTGGCCGGGCTCGCGATGGCCGCGCTCGAACTCCTGGGCGTGGACGGCGGCGACGCCTGCGCGTGAGCCCGCGCGCCCGACGCGGACGGCACGCCTGCCCGCGGCTTTCCCCGCTTTGACAGCGCGTCAGCTCCTGTTGCGGCAGTGATCACGGTGCCCAATGATGCAACCGTGGCTAAAAACCGGATCAAATAGGGCATTCTTCGCCCTGTTGGTCGTGTGATCCCCGGATCCGGTGCCTGCCCCACCGTGTGAAGGAGCTCAGACGTGGCTTCGATGGACGTGCCCGCGGGGCGGGTCACTTCCGCCGGCAAGCGTGCCGCCGCCCATGCCGGCCCCAAACTCAACGCGATCTCGTGGCTCGCCCTGGCCCTGATGACCACCAGCTCGGTGGCCTCGCTGCGCGCCGCACCCACGATGGCGATCTACGGTCTCGCCGCGGTCTTCCTCTACCTCGTTCCGGCGATCGTCTTCCTGCTGCCCACCTCGCTCGTCTCCGCCGAACTCGCGTCCGGCTGGAGCGGCGGCGTGTACCGCTGGGTCGCCGAAGGGCTCAGCAAGCCCCTCGGATTCCTGGCCGTGTGGTGCCAGTTCGCGATGACGATCTTCTACTACCCGAGCCTGCTCGGGTACGTCGCCAGCACTTTCGCGTACGTCATCGATCCAAGTCTGGCGACCCACGGCATTTACACCGCGATCGTCATCGTCACGCTCTTCTGGCTCGGCGTCTGGGTCTCGTCGCGTGGCACCAAGACCGTCGCGGGGCTCTCCAGCATGGGCCTCATCATCGGCACCCTGATCCCCGGACTGCTGCTCGTGGTGCTCGGATTCGTCTTCCTGGGCCAGGGCAACCCCTCGGCGGCCCCGATGGACAGCAGCCACATCCTGCCGCCGTGGACGGGCCTGGCCAGCCTCGTCCTCATCGTCAACAACTTCCTCAGCTACTCCGGCATGGAGATGAACGCGGTCCACGTCTCCTCGCTGCGCAAGCCCGCGAAGGAGTTCCCCAGGGCGATGTTCCTCGCCACCGGACTCGTGCTCCTGATCTTCATCCTCCCGGCCCTCGCCATCAGCTGGGTCGTGCCGTCGTCGAGCCTGTCGCTCACCGCGGGCGTCATGCAGGCGTTCGACGCGTTCTTCTCGTACTTCAACGTCAACTGGCTCACCCCGGTGCTCGGCATCATGCTCATCGCCGCCTCGCTCGGCGGCATGCTGACCTGGCTCGCCGGACCGTCCAAGGGCCTGCTGACCGTCGCCCGCGAGGAGGGCTACCTCCCGCCCATCCTCCAGCGCCTCAACAAGCACGGCGTGCAGCAGAACATCCTCGTCGCCCAGGGCGTCGTCACCACCGGGATCGCCCTGCTGTACGCCTTCATCCCCAACGTCTCCAGCGCCTACTGGATCCTGTCGGTGATCACCACGCAGGTCTACCTCATCGTCTACCTGCTGATGTTCGTCGCCGCCATGCGCCTGCGCCGCATCAAGCCCGACCACCCGCGCGGCTTCCGCGCCCCGATGCTCCCCGTGCTGTGCGTCACCGGCCTGCTGGCCTCCGCGGCGGCCCTGGTCATCGGCTTCGTGCCGCCGTCGCAGTTCGGCTCCGGAAGCGTGTGGTCCTACCTCGTCATCGTCGGTGGCGGCCTGGTCATCGTCGGCCTCCTGGTGCCGTACCTCTTCCTCCGACTCCGCAAGCCGCATTGGAAGCAGCCCGACACCGAGTGGAAGGCCGGCGTCGGCACCGTGACCGAGGGCGAGGACCAGGCATGAACACCAAGACACACCACGTGAGCGGCGAGGACATCGACCACGCCGGACACGTCGACGTCGGCATCATGAGCCGCCGGTGGATCTACGTCGGATCCGTCGTCCTGCTCGTCGGCCTCCTGATCAGCGGCCTCGTCGCGTACAACAGCGTGCGCAAGACCAACCAGGCCACCGAGAAGGCCAACCAGCTGCGTTCCGCACTCGCCGCCGCCGGGCTCCCGCAGCCCGACACGGACCTGATCGTGCGCAACCTCGGCACCGACGGGGGCCTCGTCTGCGAGGACCCCGGCGACGCGCTGCGCCAGGGCGTCGACAGGATCAGCCTCAACAACGGCGCGGCCGGGCCCGGGCAGCGCCCGATCATCGGCAGCGGCCGGGTCGTGCAGGCCGAGCGGATCGTGCTCCAGACGTACTGCCCGGACAAGGTCGCCGGGTTCGACGACGAGATCAACGACCTCAAGTTCGACGACGTCGTCGAACCCTGACACCGCACGTTCCGTGCTCTGCCCCGCCCTGCGCGGGCACGGCCTCGTACGCACCGGCCCACCGGAAGGACCACCGCACATGACCACCCAGGCCACCACGGCAAACGCGGCGCTCGCCGAACGCGTCAAGGCCGAGATGGCGCGCACCCGGCGCGACCTCGCCACTCTCGTCGGCTTCAAATCGGTCTACGACGCGCGGCAGTTTCCTGTGGAGGAGTGCCACAAGGCCGCCCGGTTCGTCGCCGACGCCTTCCGCGAACTCGGCTTCGCCGACGCCCGCCTGGAGGAGACCCCGGACGGCAGCAACGCCGTCGTCGGCCACCGCCCCGGCCCCGCCGGCGCACCGACGGTCCTGCTGTACTGCCACTACGACGTCCAGCCCCCGCTGGACGACGACGCCTGGCAGTCCCCGCCGTTCGAACTCACCGAGAAGGACGGCCGCTGGTACGGGCGCGGCGCCGCCGACTGCAAGGGCAACATCGCCATGCACCTCACCGCCCTGCGCGCCCTCGGCGACGACATCCCCGTGTCGCTGCGCATCGTCGCGGAAGGCTCCGAGGAGCAGGGCACCGCCGGACTCGAGGAGTACGTGCCGGCCAACCCCGACGTGCTGCGCGCGGACACGATCCTGGTGTGCGACACCGGCAACGCCGCCGTCGGCCTGCCCACCCTCACCACGACCCTCCGCGGCGTCGCCAACCTCGTCGTGGAGGTACGCGCGCTCAAGGGCGCCGTGCACTCCGGCATGTTCGGCGGCCCCGCCCCCGACGCGCTCGCCGCGCTGATCGCCATGCTGGCCTCGCTGCGCGACGCCGACGGCGGGACCGCCGTGGACGGGCTGCGGCACGACCAGGTGTGGCAGGGCGAGCCGTACGACGAACAGCAGTTCCGCGACGACGCCGGCGTCCTCGACGGCGTCGGACTCGTCGGCGGGGGAGCGGTCGCCGACCTCGTCTGGGCCCGCCCCGCGGTCACCGTGCTCGGCATCGACTGCCCGCCCGTCGTCGGGTCCAGCGCCTCGGTGCCGCCCGTCGCGCGCGCCCGCGTCAGCCTGCGCGTCCCGCCGGGCCTGGACGCCGACGACGCACTCGACAAGCTCGTCCACCACCTCAAGGCGCACGCGCCGTGGGGCGTGCAACTCGCCTTCGAGCCCGAGCAGTCCGGATCGCCGTTCGAGGCGGCCATGGGCGGGCCGGCCTATGCCGCGCTCCGCGGGGCGCTGGAGGAGGCGTACGGCCGACCGATGACGACGGTCGGACAAGGCGGCTCCATCCCCCTGTGCACGATCTTCAAGGACACCTTCCCGGACGCGGAGATCGCGCTCATGGGCGTCGAGGAGCCGCGCTGCCTGATCCACGCGCCCAACGAGAGCGTCGACCCCTCCGAGATCGAGCACATGGCCTTGGCCGAGGCGCTCTTCCTCAGGAAGTACGCGGCCGCCGCGAAGGGGTGACCCGATCGGCGAGACAGCCGGCGAGCCGGAGGAGTGGCTGCCGCCCGCACTGCTGCGTGCGGTCTGGGCGGACCCCGGCCATCTCGCCGAAGTGATGGCGGTGTTCGCGGTACACCACCTGGGCCCGGGTGCCGCGGACGCTGCCGCGCGCCGTCGTGCGGACGCCCCCGACGCGCGGGCCGCCGCGCTCGACCGCGGCGCCGTCGTCCGGGGGATCCGCACCACGGTCGCCGAAGGCGCGTTCGTCGGCGGCCCGTTCCTCGTGCTCATCCCCGCGGCCTTCTGCACCGCGCTGCTCGCCCAGGCGCACATGGTCCTCGAACTGGCGGCGCTGCACGGCCGGGACACGCGGGCCGAGGCGCGGGCCGCGGACCTGCTCGTGCTCCAGGGCGCGTACCCCGGCCGGGCCGAGGCCGACGCGGCGGTGGCCGCCGTACGCGACCGCCCGCCCGACGGCGGACCCCGCCTGCCGCGCGGGACCCGGCTCGCGACGGTCATGCGCATGGCCGCCGTGCTGGGCATCACCACGCCCGACGACGCCGCTACGTCGCGCCTGCGCCGCGCGCTCGGATGGCTGTCGGTGGGCGTGCTGGTGGCGGTGGGGTTCGTGCTGCCGTTCGTGTGGATCCCGGCCATGGCGTGGTCCTACTACCGGGCCACCGGCCGGCTCGGGCGCCGGGCGGTGCGCTACTACGCGGCGTCCCCGGCGCGGGCCGCGCCGCCGGTCGTCGCGGCGGACGCGCCGACCCGCATCGCCGCGCGGAAGCCGCGCCGGGTGGCACCGCTCAGCGTGGTCGCCGCCCTGCGCGCCCTCGCCGCGGTGGTTCTGCCGCTCGCCGCAATGCTGTTCGTCGTGGTCGCCGACATCCGGATCGGCGACAGCAACCTCGCCGCGGCGGGGGTGACGCTCGTCGTCGTGGCGCAGGCGGCGGCGGTGGGGTGGTACCTGCTGTGGCGTCGTCGCGACCGGCACCGCCGCCACCGGAACGGCTGACGCCGACGCGGGTGTCACAGCGGGGCGAACGCTGCCATGAGCCCCAGAATGAACCGTGTGATACCCGTCCCCGCGCCGAAGGTTCCCGTACGGCCGCGGGAGCACGTCGCCCTGCTGGTCCTCGCCGCGGCGGGAGGGGCCGTCGACGCGTTCACCCTGTTCTGCCTCGGCAAGGTCTTCGCCGGCGTGATGACCGGCAACCTGGTGCTCGTCGGCGCGGCGGCGGTCGACGGCGACGGCGAGGTGGTCCGCCACGCGGTCGCCGCGCTGCTCGGCTTCAGTGCCGGCGCGGCCTTCGCGGGCGCCGCCTCCGGCCGCCTCCGGGTACGCGACCTGCTGCTCGTCGAACTGGCCCTGCTCGCGGTCCCCGCCGTCGCCTGGTCGCTCAATTCCGGGCACGCGGAAGGGGAGCGCACGCTCCTCGTCCTCGCCGCCGCCCTTGCCATGGGCGTCCAGGCCGGTACGTGGGGCACCCCTTCGACCTACTTCACCGGGACGCTCGTCGGCCTGGCCCGCGGGGCCGGAGGCCGCCGTCCGGTCACCCCCGGGGACGTGTGGGCCTTCGGGCGCCTGGCCGCGGTCGCCGCCTCCGCGGCGGTGGCGAACACGTGGTCACGCGGCGCGGGCTTCGTGGCGTTCGGGCTGGCCGTCGCCGCCCTGGGCGTGGTCCTCGCTACGCCCGAGCGAACGGACGAAGCCGATGAGGACCACTAGCCACACGGCGGCGGCGACCCACAGCAGCACGCGTCCGGGACGGTCCAGCCACGCGATGTCGGCGGCGGTCGACACCGACAGCGCGGCCACCGCCGTCATGCCCAGCGGGAACACCGTCGACCAGCGGCGGATGCCGTAGTACGGGCGCGGGCGCCACAGTTCGGCGGCGGCGAGCACCGCGTACCACGCGGCGGCCAGCGCGAGGAGCACGAGCGTCGTGGTCCGCAGGACGGTGTGCGGCCATCCTGTCCACACCGGCGAGGCTACGAGTTTCGAGCCCGCGACGGTGGAGATGGCCAGCGCGCCGCCGGCGATCCAGTGGTCGCCTGCGCCGGTGAGCACCTGGCGGAAGTCGAAGCGGAGCAGGGCGTCCACGTACAGCGCGATGCCGAAGGCGAACAGGCACAGCGCGATCCACATCAGCCAGTCGCCGGCCTGCGGGCCGAGCGTGCCGGCCAGCACCGCCAGGCCCTGCGTGGCGACGCACACCAGGAAGACCACGCCGGGCATGCCGCGGCGCTGCCAGTGCCGGATGACGGCGAGCAGCAGGAACGGCCAGACGGCGGCGGCCAGGACGAGCAGTACGGCGGCGACCTCGTGCCACCCGAGCAGGGCGATGCGCGTACCCAGGACCGAGGTCGCGGCGACGGCGGTGAGCGCGGGCGGGGTGTCGGCGTCGGTCCGCCAGTGCGAACGGTCCCACAGCGCCCGCAGCCCGAACGCGCAGGCGAGCACCACCCAGACGGCGCCCGCGAGCGCGAGCAGGGCCTTCGACAGGACCTCGAACCCGGTGAGGTGCATCCCGATGGAGACGATCGCCGTGGACATCACGGCCGCCCCGGAGGCCGGCGGGAACTCCGTCCACCACTTGCGACCGGGCGCCTTCATCCCTCCATGGGACAGCCCGCACCACCGCACCGCCACCCGGCACCACCCGAACGGGCGGTGCCGGGCGCGCGGGCGGCGGAGGGCGTCAACGGCCGCGCAGGTCCCGGTACCTGGCCGTCAGGGACGCGGTGGACGCGTCGAGGTCCGCGGCGCCGGTGCCCTGCGTCAGGACCGGCTCGACGCGCTTGGCCAGGACCTTGCCCAGCTCGACGCCCCACTGGTCGAACGAGTCGATGTTCCACACCGCGCCCTGCACGAACACCTTGTGCTCGTACAGCGCCACCAACTGGCCCAGCACCGACGGCGTCAGCGCGTCCGCCAGGATCGTCGTGGTCGGGTGGTTGCCGCGGAACGTCTTGTGCGGGACCAGGTCCTCGGCGACGCCCTCCGCGCGCACCTCGTCCGGGGTCTTGCCGAACGCCAGCGCCTGCGTCTGCGCGAAGAAGTTCGCCATCAGCAGGTCGTGCTGCGCGGCGAGCCCCGGCGGCAGCTCGTCCACCGGACGGGCGAACCCGATGAAGTCGGCGGGGATGAGCTTCGTGCCCTGGTGGATCAACTGGTAGTACGCGTGCTGCCCGTTCGTGCCGGGGGTGCCCCACACGACGGGGCCGGTCTGCCACGCGACCGGGTTGCCGTCGCGGTCCACCGACTTGCCGTTCGACTCCATGTCGAGCTGCTGGAGGTACGCGGTGAACTTCGACAGATAGTGCGAGTAGGGCAGCACGGCGTGCGACTGGGCGTCGAAGAACGCGCCGTACCAGACCCCCAGAAGGCCCATCAGCATCGGCACGTTGCGCTCCGGCGGCGCGCTGCGGAAGTGCTCGTCGACCAGGTGGAAGCCGTCCAGCATCTCCCGGAAGTGCCGCGGCCCGATCGCGATCATCAGCGACAGCCCGATCGCCGAGTCGTACGAGTAGCGCCCGCCGACCCAGTCCCAGAACTCGAACATGTTGGCGGTGTCGATCCCGAACGCGGCGACCTTCTCGGCGTTCGTGGACAGCGCCACGAAGTGCCGGGCGACGGCGTCCTGGTCGGCCTTCAGCTCGCCGAGCAGCCACTCGCGGGCCGCCGTCGCGTTGGTGACGGTCTCGATCGTGGTGAAGGTCTTCGACGCCACGACGAACAGCGTCTCCGCGGCGTCCAGGTCGCGCACCGCCTCGTACAGGTCGGCGCCGTCGACGTTCGACACGAAGCGGAAGGCCAGGTCGCGCGCGCTGAAGGTGCGCAGCACCTCGTACGCCATCGCCGGACCCAGGTCCGACCCGCCGATCCCGATGTTGACCACGTTGCGGATGCGCTTCCCGGTGTGGCCCTTCCATTCACCCGAACGGACCTGGTCGGCGAACGCGGCCATCTTGTCCAGCACGGCGTGCACGTCGGGCACCACGTTGCGGCCGTCCACCTCGACCACCGCGTCGCGCGGCGCGCGCAGGGCGGTGTGCAGCACCGCGCGGTCCTCGGTCACGTTGATCTTGTCGCCCCGGAACATCGCGTCCCGCAGCCCGGCCACGTCCGTGGCCGCCGCCAGTGCGCGCAGCAGCGACAGGGCCTCGTCGTCGACGAGATGCTTCGAATAGTCCACGAACAGGTCGCCCACGCGTACCCCGTAGCGCTCCGCGCGCCCCGGGTCCGCCGCGAACAGGTCGCGCAGGCAGGTGTCCCGGAACCGCTCCGTCCGGTGGCCGCGCAGGGCCGCCCATTCGGGTCGCTGGTCGAGACGGGGCTTGTTCACCGCAGGCATTGGCGCATCCCAGAGCAGAGGACGGAAACGCTCGTAGGTTACTGCGAACCGGGCAGACCGAAGGGTTGTGCCGCGCATACCGGACCGCAATTCCGGTTACTCGCACGATCTATGGCAACCACCACCGCGCCTCCCGCCCCGCTCGACCGTGAGAGCCTCAAGCGCGTCACGGTCATCACCGCCGCCGCCGCGCTCGGCGGCTTCCTGTTCGGGTACGACAGCTCCGTCATCAACGGCGCCGTCACCGGCATCCAGGACCACTTCGAGGTCGGCAGCGGCGAGACCGGCACCGTCGTCGCGGTCGCCCTGCTCGGCTCCGCCGCGGGGGCGGCCGTGGCCGGACGCCTGGCCGACCGGCTCGGCCGCCTCCGCGTCATGCACATCGCGGCGGTGCTCTTCGCGGTCAGCGCGGTCGGGTCGTCCATGCCGTGGGACATCTGGTCGCTCGCCGTCTGGCGCGTGCTCGCCGGGTTCGCGATCGGCCTCGCGTCCGTCATCGGCCCCACGTACATCGCCGAGATCGCGCCGCCCGCGCACCGCGGCAAGCTCGCCTCGTTCCAGCAGATGGCCATCGTCCTGGGCATCACCGCGTCGCAGCTCGTCAACTGGGGCATCGCGCAGGGCGCCGACGGCAAGAGCCAGAACCCGCTCGGCCCGCTGGACGCGTGGCAGTGGATGCTCATGGCCGCGGTGATCCCGGCCCTGTTCTACCTGGTGCTCACCCTGGCCATCCCCGAATCGCCGCGGTACCTGGTCGCCAGCGGGCGTCTCGACGAAGCCGCCGTCGTGCTGCGCGAGGTCGAGGGCCGCGGGGTCGACCCGCCGGCCCGCATCGCGCAGATCCAGCACTCCATCGCCACCGACCACAAGCCCCGGTTCGCCGACCTGCGCGGCCGCTTCGGCCTGCTGCCGATCGTGTGGGCGGGCATCGGCCTCGCCGTCTTCCAGCAGCTCGTCGGCATCAACGTGATCTTCTACTACTCGTCGATCCTGTGGCAGTCGGTCGGCATCGACGAGTCCAGCTCGCTGCTCATCAGCATCTCGACGTCGATCGTCAACATCGTCGGCACCGTCGTCGCGATGTTCTTCATCGACAAGATCGGCCGCAAGCCGCTCGCGATGATCGGGTCCGTCGGCATGACGGTCGCCCTCGGCTTCGCCAGCTGGGCCTTCTCCTACAAGACCGGCAGCGGGACGGGCATCTCCATCCCCGACACCCAGGGCACCATCGCGCTGGTCTCCGCGCACGTCTTCGTCTTCTTCTTCGCCGTGTCCTGGGGCGTCATCCTGTGGGTCATGGTCGGCGAGATGTTCCCGCTGCGCATCCGGGCGCTCGCGGTCTCCGTCGCCACGTCGTTCAACTGGATCGCCAACTGGGCCGTCACGGAGTCGTTCCCGACGATGCGCGACTGGAACCTGTCGGCCACGTACGCCATCTACGCCGGATTCGCGCTCCTGTCCCTGCTATTCGTCAAGGCCTTCGTCACCGAGACCAAGGGCAGGACTCTCGAAAGCATGTGACGCGGGGGTGTGTGACCCGGGAGCGTGTGACGTCGGGGTGTGCGCTCCCGGCGCGTCGACCGGGTCCGACCAGATGTCCAGCGGTACGTACCCCGCCGCCCGGCCGTCCCGGGTCAGCAGGCGGCCCATGCGCTTGGCCACCTCCAGCGTCACCGCCCGGTCCAGCACCGCGACCCCCGGGAAGCGACGCACCAGGTCCGCCTCCCATCCCGGGACGTCGCCCACCGAGCGCAGCCACGTCACGACGCACAGGTTCGCGGTACCCGTCACCGCCGCGCACAGGCGTACGTCGCCGTGCGCCGCCAACGCCCCGCCGACCGCCTCCAGTTCCCCCGGCGGCACGCTCACCCACAAGGTCGCGCACACCGGCCACCCGGACAGGGAGTGCGCCACCTCGCAGCGCAGCCGCGCGTGCCCCGACGACACCAGCCACGCGAGCCGCCGCGCCGCCGTCGCCGCACTCACCCCCAGCAGGCGCGCCAGGTCGGCGACAGGTATCCGCGCGTCCAATCCCAGCGCCAGCACCAGTTCCCGTTCGGCGTCGGTGACCCGGCGGGGGCGCGGCGCGTCGTCGCCCGCCGGCACCAGGCTGCGCCGCTGGCCCGGGTCGAGCGACCGCAGCCGCCACGAACTGCCCTCCTGGTACAGCCGCGTCACCAGGTGCGTACGCGAGGCCGTCACCCCGGGCACCGCCGACAGCCGGTGCTGGAGGTAGCGCGTGAGCGTCGCCGGATCCGGCGCGCCCACGGTGACCAGCAGGTCCCGGCCGCCCGTCAGGTGCTCGACCGCGACCGCGTGGGGGTCCGCCGCCAGCCGCCGTGCCACCGCACCCACCCGCCCCCGCTCGGCGTCCACCTCCACCAGCGCCAGGCACCCCGGGTCGAACGAACCCCGCCCGGGCCCGGGGTAGCAGGTGGTCCAGGCGCTCCCGGACGCCACCAGCCGCCGCCAGCGCCTGGCCAGCGTCACCGGGTCCGCACCCAGCACCGGACCCAGCTCCGTCCACGGCACGCGCGGGGCCACCTGGAGGGCGTGGATCAGCGACAGGTCCAGCTCGTCGAGGGCATCCGGCACCCCCGAACCGAAGGATTCCTGCGTCATGTGTGCTCCCAGAGAGGTGTTCCGGCATCTGACATGCCATCACACGCAAGGCGGAGAACCTGACCTGGGTACCCCGGACCACGCGCCCGCGCCCGATCGGGGTGCGGCGGACCCGGGAGGTGCCCGGAGAAGCCACGAGAGGAGCCCTCGCGATGACCGTCCTGGAGGACGCCCGTGCCCTGCACGGCGACATGGTCCGCATGCGCCACGAGCTGCACGCCCGGCCCGAGCTCGGCCTAGACCTGCCGTACACCCAAGAGCGCGTGCTCGCCGAACTCGCCGGACTGCCCCTGGAGACCACCACCGGACGCGCCCTCAGCTCCGTCACCGCCGTCCTGCGCGGCGCCCTCCCCGGCCCGACCGTCCTGCTGCGCGGCGACATGGACGCCCTCCCCGTCGGCGAGCGCTCCGGGGTCGACTACGCCTCCACGGTGCCCGGCCGGATGCACGCCTGCGGCCACGACCTGCACACCACGATGCTGGCCGGCGCCGCCCACCTGCTCTCCGCCCGCCGCGACACGCTCGCCGGCAACGTGGTCTTCATGTTCCAGCCGGGCGAGGAAGGCCCTGGTGGCGCGGGCCTCATGATCGACGAGGGGGTCCTGGACGCGAGCGGCGAACGCGCCGTCGCCGCCTACGCCCTGCACGTCGCCTCGACGATGATTCCGCAGGGCGTCTTCACCTGCCGGGCCGGGACCGCGCTCGCCGCCGCCGACTCGGTGCAGGTGACGGTGCGCGGCCAAGGCGGCCACGGCTCCATGCCGCACCGCGCGAACGACCCGGTCCCGGCTGCCTGCGAGATGGTCACCGCGCTCCAGGCCATGGTCACGCGCCGGTACGACATATTCGACCCGGTCGTGATCACCGTCGGCAGCTTCCACGCCGGCACCGTCGACAACGTGATCCCCGGCGAGGCGGTCTTCAGCGCCACGCTGCGCACGTTCTCCCGCGAGACGAACGCGCGCATCAAGGACGACGTGGCGGCGCTGGTGCGCGGCATCGGGGCCGCGCACGGGCTGGAGGTAGAGGTGGACTTCGGCCGCATGAGCTACCCCGTCACGGTGAACGACCCGGCCGCCTACGCGCACGCCGGAACGGTGGTCCGCGAAGTCCTGGGCGAGGAGCGGTTCGTCGAGTCGCCCCGGCCCGGGGCGGGTGCCGAGGACTTCTCCCTCGTCCTCGACGACGTCCCCGGCGCGATGATCATGCTCGGGGCCTGCCCGGCCGACCGGGACGCCACCAAGGCGCCCGCGAACCACGCGCCGGAAGCCGCGTTCGACGACGCCGTGCTCGCCGACGGCGCCGCGATCTACGCCGAACTCGCGCTGCGCCGCCTGGCCTCGGCGCCCGGCGAGGGCAGTGTCACGGTGCGTGCCGCGGGTGCGGGGGCGTTCGCGGACAACTGAGCCGACCGAGCCGAAGGATCCGACTGATCCCACTCGGCCGACAGATCCGACTGGGCGGGACCGTCGGCTCCGCGATTGTCGGGTGGCCGGGCGGGCGCGGCGGCGTCCGCCCGGCCACCCGGTCCGGTACGCCGTCCGGCACGCGCGCCGACCAGGTTCACGGGGTCCGGGGATCGGCCGCGGACGGGTCCGGGGTGCCCGGGGCCGCGGCCGCGTCCGGTGGGCCGCCCGCGTCGCGCACCACGGCGACGATCGACACCAGCACGGCCACGACCGGAACGGCCAGCAGCGCGCCGAGGATCCCGGCCACCGCACCGCCCGCGACCACCGCGCCCATGACGACGGCCGGGTGCAGCGCCACCGTGTGGCTCTGGATGCCCGGCTGGAGGAAGGTCCCCTCGATCAGCTGCACGGCGAGCACCACGCCGAGCGCTCCCAGGGCCTTGCCGAGGCCGCCGTCCGCGAACGCGACCAGCACCGCCAGCAGGCCCGTGATGAACGCGCCGATGTACGGCACGTACGCGCCGACGAACACCAGCGCGGCCAGCCCCGGAGCCCCCGGCACGTCCAGGATCAGCAGGCCGATGGCGATGAAGACGGCGTCGATCAGCGCGATGATCGTGGTGCCGCGCATGTACCCCGTGACCGCCAGGAACGACCGGCGCACGATGCGGTCCGCGATGTCGCGGTGCCGTTCCGGGGTGACCGCGCGCACGACGCCCGGCACCTTGTGGCCGTCGCGCAGCAGGAAGAACGTGAGCGCCAGGACCAGCACCCCGCCGGTCACCACCTGCACCGCGATGCCGACCCCGCCGATCACCCCGCTCGCGATGGACTCGCCCAGCTTGCCGCCGAGTTCGCGCAGGCCGTCGGACGCCTCCGTCCCGGGGTCGGCGCCACCGCCGTACTCGTCGCGCAGCCGTTCCGCGGCGCCGGTCAGCGCGTCCCCGATCTTCGCCGCGTTGTCGCTGATCGTGCGGACCAGCACCCAGACGGTGCCGGCGATCAGGGCCACCAGCGCCACGCAGGTCAGCCCGGCCGCCCAGGAACGCGGCACCGACCAGCCCACCAGCCGCCGGAACAGCGGGTACAGCAGGGCCGAGCCGAGGACCGCGATCGCGAGTGGCGCGGTGATCGCGCGCAGGACGAACGCCAGCACGACCAGCCCCGCCACCACCGTGACGACGAGCAGGACGACGGCGCTCCACGCCGCCGCACGGCGCGCGGCGCGCGGCAGCAGGGGCGGTTCCGGGGGTGTCATGACGTCAGCCCGCTGATCGCGTCGCCGAGCGACTTGACGCCGAGCACCAGGAACAGCACGGCCATGATGGCTCCGTTGTGCCGGGCCATCCAGGACTTCCAGCCGTCGAGCGTCTGCGCGGCCTTCGCCCCGCCGAACAGGTAGAGGCCCAGCGGCACCACGGTGCACAGCGACGCGACCGCGACGAAGACCGCCCCGGCGGCGACCCGAGCGCCCGTGTCCGTGGCGGCGCCCGCGATCGACACGCCGGCGGCCACGACCAGCGCGAGGTTCTTCGGGTTGACCACCGCGAGCACGAACGCCAGCCCTGCCGACCTGGCCGGGGTGAACCGGTCGATGGTCCGCATCCACGACGGCAGTTGCGGCTCCTCGTCGCCCTTCGGGCGGCCGCGCCACTGCTTGACGGCGAGGAACAGGAACAGCAGCGCGATGCCGAGCTTGATCCAGTACGTCCACTCCGCGCTCTTGCCGCCCTCCCCGTCGTCGGCACCGCCGCCCGCGCCGACCACCACGAGCAGCGTCACGCCGGCCGCCAGCGCGACGATCCACCCGGCGGTGAACGCCAGGCCGTTGGCCCGGCCCTTGGGCGTAGCGAGCATCAGGATCACGGCGATCAGCGGGATCGGGCTGATCGCCACCCCGATCGCGGGGCTGAGCACCTGTCCGACGGCGTCACCCATGGGCTTCTCCTGCTCGACGGGCCGCGGGGCCCTTGCCCCGCTCGGCGGTACGGGGCGGGGTGTCGGGAGGGGAGTCACCGGTCTTGGGGTCGCCGGTCTCGGGGTCGCCGGTCTTGGAATCGCCGGGCTCGGAGTCTCCGGGTTCGGAATCGCCCCACTTCGGGGTGCGCTGCCAGCCCTCGGGCTCCGTCGCTCCGCGCGCCCACACGCCGAGTCGGCCGCGGGTGTCGACGAGCACCGCACCGAGCACCGTGGCGGCCAGCACGACCGCGAACAGGACGACCAGCCACGACTCGATCGCGAACGCGACGCCGATGGTGCCGTACCGGCGCTCGTTGGTGGACAGCAGGTGGGGGACGTACTCGGCGGATACGACGCCCAGCGCCAGCGTCCCGACGGCGGTGGCGAGCGCGGTCGGCAGCAGCGCCCGCCAGCGCACGCGCCCGGACAGCAGGACGAAGGGCGTCCACCACCACAGCGCGATGGAGCCGGCGGAGGCGAGGCCCATGCGCACCACGGTCATCGGACCCCCGCCGTGGGTGATCTTGAAGGTGAGGCCGAGCAGCACGAAGTAGGTGACCATCCCGACGATCCAGGCGAGCGGGCGCCACGCGCTGCGCAGACCGCCGGGGGAGAGGCGCCAACTGCGTTCGTACACGCGTTGCAGCGCGCGGCTGAAGCTCGTGGCGCTGAGCAGCACCAGCAGGAAGCCCAGGACGGTGACACCCGTCTCGGCCGCGGACGACGTGAGCGACTCGACGTTCTGTGTGGTCGAGCCGTTGCCCAGGCCCACCTTGGTGCGCATCGCGTCCACCAGGCCGTCGCTGACCGCGTTGGGGGCGGCGACCGCCACCACGATCACCAGCGGCATCAGGGCCAGGAACGCCTGCGCGGCCAAGGCCATCATGCGGTCGGTGATCTGGATTTCGAGGGCCCGCGCGACCGAGCGGCCGAGCACGCTGGCCTCCCAGACCCCGCGCCACCGCTCGGCGTGCGCGCGGAAGCCGGAGGACACGTCGGCGTCCGCCATCTGCATGCACCACCTGGGTCCGGTCGCCGAACCGCCTTGACCCGTACGGGTGAACGCGGCCGGACGTGGCCCGGCTGCGGCGCGCGGCGGCCGACCCGCCCGCGCCGCAGCCGGAGGAGAGGGGGGCCGGCGCGTCCGGCCCGCCCGTGGTTCCCGCTCCGCGGTCCGCGCGGTCAGTCCGCGAAGACCTCGCGCAGCTTGGCCTCTTCGTCGTTGGACAGGTTGGTGCGGATGAGCTGGGCCTTGGTGCCGGAGAACGTCTCGTGCACGCGGTCCATGACCGCGCCGGTGCTCATCAGGAACAGCGCCGACGTGCCGGGGGTGACCTCGCGGCGCACCTCGTCGATGAAGTCGTCGTCGATGCCGACGTCGCTCAGGCTGCCGGCGAGGGCGCCGGTCGCGGCGCCGATGGCCGCGCCGATGAGCGGGATGAAGAAGATGAGGCCGAAGAGCATGCCCCAGAACGTGCCGCTGAGGGCGCCGACGCCGGTGAGGTTGTTGAGTTCCTTGGTCCGCGGCTTCTTCTTGTCGGCGGGCCACGAGACGACGGCGGCGTCGACGACGGTGATGAGGTTTTGCTTCTGGAGCGCGAGGAGCCTCTCCTCGGCGAGTTCGGCCCCGTCAGGGGTGGGGAACTTCCACACGGTCAGCGTCGTCAAGGCAGGGTCCTCCCACTCGGCACCGCAATTCGGGCAATAGGTATATACAGCCCACACGATCATGCACCGGGCCGGTTCGCCCCGCCATCTGAAAGGGCGATGCAACCGTGGCGATGCATGCCGAAGACGCATGCCGAGGACGCATGCGGCGGCACGGGCCTGATTACGCCGAATGCGCGCTCCCGCGCCCTGCGGATTGCGGAAAGTCCGGTCGTGTGACGGATCTTGACCGTCCTCGGCCCCCGAGTGAACGATCACTCCGACTTGACCACGACCGGATGGGGTGGACATGGGTAACACAAGGCGCCGAATCGCGGGCGCGGCCGTCGCGGCCGCGGCATCGCTGGGCATTCTGGCGGCAGGCGCGGGCCAGGCGCAGGCAGCGAGCTGGCAGTACGTGGGCAACTACCCGCAACTGCCCACGTGCCAGAACATCGGCAAGCAGTACGTGCACTACGGCACTGCCAGCAACTGGAAGTGCACCGGCACGTATGCCACCGGCTACTCCCTCTACGTCATCTATTCCGCCTGACCCCCGGTGGGCCCCGCCTCGGCGGGGCCCACCGGCAGCGGCCGAGCCAGCGGGATGCCCCGCTCCTGCAACACCGCCGCCTTGACGAAGAACTCCTCGCCCAGCGGATCGGCGTCGAGCAGCGGCATCAGCGCCCGCCACACCGACACCTGCCCCGGCGCCTCCGCGGCGATCCGCTCGTATCGCGAACGCGCGGCCTCCGCATGGCCGTTGCGTACCAGCCACACCGTCAGCGCCGCCTCGGTACGCGCCTGCTGCGCCGCCGCGTCCGGGCGCGGCGTGTACGCGGCGACCTGCTCGGCCGTCAGCCCGCTGTCGTCCTCCAGCACCCACCGGCGCAGTGCGGCCATCGCCGGGGCCGACGGCACGTCCGTGAACACCTCGAACGTGTCGGACGGGTACTGCGTGTCGTTCGGCCGCACCACCCGCCCGGCCTCGTCCACCCACACCACCGCCGGGACGTTGGGCACCTGGTAGAGCGCCGCCACCCGCTGCTCCGTGTCGATGACCACCGGGTGCGTCGGCTTCGCCTCGGCGATCCACGGCGCGGCGTCCGCGGCGCGATGGTCCAGCGAGACGCTCAGCAGCGTGAAGCCGTGTCCGGCCAGTTCGGCGTGCCGGGCCTCCCAGTGCGGAAGCTCCCACCGGCACCCGCACCACGACGCCCAGAAGTTGACGGCGACCTTGCGGCCGCGCAGATCCGACAGCCGGTGCACGCGGCCGTCCAGGTCGGGCAGCGCGAAGTCGGGGGCCTCGCCGCCCGGGTCGAGGCCCACGTCCGCGCACCCGGTGCCCAGGGCGGCCACCGACGCGTCCGGTTCGGCGGCGTACGGGCGCCCCAGCAGCGCCGCGAACGCGGCCAGGTCGACCGCGTCGCCCGGACGCTCGGCCGACGCCGCCGCGCCCACCGGCACGCACACGTCGCCCCGGCACCAGCCGTGCGCCTCGCGCGACCAGCCCAGCGCGTCGCGTACCGCCGCACGGCTCAGCAGCGGCGCGCCGCCGTCGGACACCTCCACCGCCACGACGGTCGCCCGGCCCTCGTCGAGAATCGTCCAGTGCGGCACGGCCCACCTCCTGACGACCCGTCAGGACCGGGTCGGGGCCCAGTCATACCGCGACCGGCGCGCCGACGCCAGCCACGCGGCGGCGGCTCGCGGGCCGCCCCCGGTCACCTCGGGCGCGCGGTCATCCGGACAGCGCGGGTTCGGCGGGGCCGGACGCGTCGTCCGGGCCGACGGGGACGCCCAGGTGGCCGAGCACCGCTCGCATCGACCGCCGCAGGGCGGCACGGCCCGCCTCGGTGTGGTCGAGCGTGTCGAAGCCGTGGCGGCCCTGCGGCACGTCGACCACCTCGAGATCCGTCCCGGCGGACTCCGCCGCCGCCACGAACGCGGCAACTGTCGCGGCGATGGCCGGATGCTCCAGCTCCACCCGCGTGAGCACCACCGGCAACCGCCCCGCGCCCCCGAGCACGTCGGCCGGGCGGAACCGGGAGTCCGAGAGCCCCCAGTTCGGCAGCGGCGCGAGGATCGGGTACGACGCCGCCAGGCAGCCCAGCCACGGCGGCGGCGCCGCCAGCCAGTCCGCCGCCAGCGGCCCGCCGCCCGAGAAGAACCACAGGGCGACGCGGTCTCCGTCGACGCGCGGATGGGCGCGTACCAGCTCCACCGCGGCCGCGACGTCCGACGCGGCCCGGTCGAAGTCCCCGAGACCGTGCAGCCGGTGCTCCACCGTCACCCCCACCGCCCCCAGGCTCGCCGCGAGCCGGGCGTGCCCCACCAGACCCGCCCAGTCGCGCGGCGTCACCGCGGCATCCTCGGGAACCGGGCCGCCGTGCACGAACACCACCGCCGGACGCGGGGACTCACCGTCGGACAGGTGCAGGTCGAGCGCGCCGATCCGCTCGCGCGGGCACGGCGGCACGTCGAGCAGGAAGTCCTTCAGGTGGGTGGGCTTGTCCTGTCCCGACGCGCCCAACAGGTGTCCCTCGCCCGCCGCGGCGCGCAGGAGGACGCCGGCGAGTTCGTCGGGCGCGGTCAGCATCGGCCAGTGCCCGGTCGCCAGCTCGAAGAACGTCACCTGACGGTCCACCAGCGTCCGGAGCCCCGCGTCCCCGAGGCTCACCACCGACTCCAGGAGAGCGATGTTCGTGCCGCTCGACGTGCACAGCACCCCGGTCGTCGGCAGCGCGTCGCCCGCCCCCGACAGCACCAGCGGCTGGAGGAGCGTGCCGGCCGGCTGCGGGGCGGCGACCTTCGTCAGCTCCGCCAGATCCGCCGGCGACAGGCCGTCCGTGCTGCCCCACAAGTGCCACTCGTCCGGCGCCGGGGGAGCGACCGGGTCGCCCGGCAGGTCCGCCCTTGCGCGCAGTTCGTCGCGCAGCCCCTGGAGGGGCAGCAGCTCCAACGGCGCGTCACCGCTCCGCGCCATGCCGGCGTCCAGGTAGACCACCCGCGCGACGCGGTCCGGCCGCCGGTCCGCCGCCCCCAGCACCGGGTGGATGGCGTAGCCGTGGCCCACGACCACCACGCCGCCGTCCGCCGCCTGCCCGATCGCGCGCAGCACGTCCGCGATGTGCGTCTCCAGATCCGTGTCCGGACCCGCGAGATCCCGGCGGTCCCCCAGACCTGTCAGCGTCACCGGGTGCACCTCCGCTCCCGCCGCCCGCAGCCGGGCCGCCACCTGCCGCCACACCGAGCCGTCGGTGAACGGACCCGACACCAGTACGTATGCCGTCATGGCCTACTCCTCCCGCACTTCCCGCTCTTTCGACGGACCGCGACCGTGCGTCCGCCGCCGCGTACCCGGCCGCCTCGGCCGTCCGCGCTCGCGGGTACGGTAGGAACTCCCCTTGAGGGAGGTTCAAGCCGTGCCCACGCCGCCGCCCGAGACTCCGCCGCCCCCGACCCCGCGACCCGCGCCGTCCTGGTCGGCCGACGGCCTGTGGGGCATCGGCGAACTGGCCGAGCGGGCCGGCGCCACCGTCAAGACCGTGCGCTTCTACTCCGACCACGGCCTGCTGCCCGAGGCGTCGCGCAGCACCGGCGGGCACCGCCGCTACGCGCACGCGGCACTGGAACGGCTCCGCCTCATCCGTGCGCTGCGCACCCTCGACCTGCCGCTCCCGGCCGTACGCCGGATCCTCGACCCCGCGGGCGACCCGGGAGACCCCGGCAACCCCGGTGCCGTCGACGACGGCGCGCTGGAGGACGCCGTCGCCGGGCACCTGCGCGAACTCGGCTCCCAGATGGCGGCACTGCGCTGGCGGGAGGCCGCCCTGCGGCTGGTCCGGGACTGCACCCCCGCCGAACGCGCGGACCGGCTGCGCCTCGTCGGGGCCATCGGCACGCCGCCCGACACCACGGCGATGGCCCGCTTCTGGCGCCGCTGGCTGCCGGTACGCCTGCCGTCGCGCGTCACGGCCGCGATCCTGGAGCACGCGGTGCCGGACCCGCCCGCCGACCCCACGCCGGAGCAGGTCCTCGCGTTCGCCCGGCTGCACGCGTTCGTCACCGGCGACTGCTCGGGGGACAGCCTCGAACGGTGCCAGCCCGCCGTCCACCGGCCCGGCGAGGGCTACCAGGCGGCGCTGGTCTACGACGGACTCGTGGACGCGTACGCCCTCGCCGCCCCGCACCTGCTCGCCGCCCGCCCACCGCAGCCGGGCGACGCCCTCGACTGCTTCGTCGACGCCTACGCCCGCGCCCGCGGCACCCGCGACACGCCGGCCTTCCGTGGGGCGCTCCAGGTGCAACTCGCGGCCGACCCGCGGGTCGACCACTACTGGCGCGAGGTGGCCGTCCTGCGCACGCCGCCGTCCGGCCCGCCGCCCCCGACTCCGGGCGCCGCGCACGACTGGCTCACCCGGGCGCTCACCGCCGAGAGCGGGCTGTCCGCCGCCTGAGCCGCGCCGCCTGACGTGCGCCGCGTGTGTCGGGGCCCGCGGGGCGGGTCAGTCCAGCGCCTGGATGTCCGGCAGTTGGTAGGTCCCGTCGAGCACGGCCTTGCCCGGCTGGTACATGCGCAGCATCGGGCGGAAGTCCCCGGCCGGCGTCGGCAGCCAGTTCGCCGCCTCGCCCTCGACCGGCTTGGCGTGCATCAGGTAGAGCGTCAGCGAGCCGTCCGAGCCGTACACGAGCCCGGGGGTGCGGTCGCCGATCGAGTAGCGGTTGGCCGCGTTGTCGATCAGGAAGTAGTCGGGCATGTCGTACATCGTGACCGACCAGAACGCGTCGACCGGGGGAGGCGACGGGAACGTGAGCGTGTAGTTGCGCGAGCCGTTGAGCTGGCGGCCCTCGGCGTCGGTGTAGGTGGTGGCGTACACCGCCTCGTAGGCATGGTTGCCCCACAGGCCGACCCGCGCCGCGACGGCGCGCACGAGGTACGACGCGCGCCGGTCGCCGATCCGCCAGTCGGGTGCGTCGATGGTGCCGAGGCCGAGGCGGTCGACGTTGTAGTCGAACAGGTGGAGCGCCATGTGCCACGTCGAACTGCGGTCGTCGAGCCCGGTGCGGCTCGCCTCCTCGACGCGCTGGCGCCCCGAGGCGTACCCCTTCCGCAGCGCGGTCACCAGGTCGTCCGGGGCGTCGTGGTACGGCGACTCGCCCTCGTGCAGCAGGCCCAGCGCCGCGTACCGCCGCTGGTACTCGGCGTCCTCGGTATCCGGCGGGAACGCCGCGAGCAGCACCCGCAGTTCCTCCCAGAAGCGCATGTCCTCAGGCACGGTGGCGTCCGGTTCCGGCAGTCCCCGCGTCGGCCCTGGGTCGCCGAGCGGTTCGAGTGTCAGCTGCTCCTGGAGCTTCGCGACGCGGCCGAGGTCGTCGGGTCCGGCGCAGGCGAAGCGCCCGACGATCGAGGCGACCGTCGTGGGGGCCGCGATCACCCGGGTGCCGTCGGGGACGGCGCCGATCCATCCGGGCGGGGCGACGACGAAGGCGGCGGCGTCGGTGCCGGTCGCGCGGCGTCCGACGTACGCGAAGTTGTTGGTCCAGGTGTCGACGAACTGGAGCACGTAGTACGCGTCCGCGGTGTCCGGCACCCGCAGGAGCAGCGGTCCGCCGGACAGGTCCAACTGGGCGAGGGAGTAGATCGTGTCGTTGTTGACGGACACGAAGTCGTCCTGCGGACCGGCGAGTTTGCGGGCGTGCGCGAACGCGTTCGCCGACGTGGCCGGCAGCGAGCCGAAGCCGGTGCGCAGGCAGCGCCGGACCATGGAGACGTCGAACACCAGCGGGTACCCGTAGACATACGCGTCGGCGGCGAGCCGGGCCAGATCGTCGTGGTCGGACATGCACCGTTCCCCTCGGAGCCGCCGTCGGCGACGGCGGGCGCGGACAACCTTCGCGGACAAACTCTGCGGACAGGACGAACGTGCGGACAGACGTGCGGACAGGTGTGCGGACAAGCGTGTGCGGGCGTACGCGCGGCAGCGCGCAGTCGCGGACAGCGCCTGCCGACCACCTCCCGCAACCCTCCATCACGCCGCCCCCTCCCGCCACTGGAGCCGCGCCCGGCGGAGGCGGTCCGGCGCGCCGTCAGGGGGCGGCGAGGTTGCTGCGGAGCAGGGCGAGGACGGAGGCGGCCGTACGGGCGTCCGCGACGGTGACGACGAACGTGCCGCCGGTCGCCGGATCGAGCGAAAGGACTTCACCCGAACGGAGGATGACCCCGGACCTGCCGGGGCGCATGCGGTAGCCCCAGCCGCCGAAGTCGCGCAGCGCGCGGGTGGGGGCAGGTGGCATGCGTACTCCCGGTTGTTACAGCGCAACACAACCGGGAGTACGCGCACGGGAAGGGGCCCGCGGTCCGCGAGCGGGTTTCCGGGGTCCAACAGGGCCGGAAACAAGGACAGTTCAGCCGCCGCGGCGGGCGCTGTCGGCGGGCGGACGGGGGAGGGGCCCGGTCAGGCGTCCTTGACCGCGGACACCTCGACCTCGAGGGTGACCTTGTCGCTGACGAGCACGCCGCCGGTCTCCAGGGTGGCGTTCCAGGTCATGCCGTAGTCCTTGCGCCTGATGACCACGGAGCCCTCGAAGCCGACGCGGAGGTTGCCGTACGGGTCGCGCGCGGCCCCGTTGTACTCCAGGTCGATGCTCAGCGGATGCGTGACGCCCTTGATGGTGAGGTCGCCGGTCAGCCGGTAGGTGTCGTCGTCGACCTGCTCGACGGCCGTCGAATGGAACGTGATGTCCGGGAAGTTCGGCGCGTCCAGGAAGTCGTTCGTCCGCAGGTGGCCGTCGCGCTGGTCGTTGCGCGTGTCGATGCTCGTGGCCGTGATGCGCACCGAGACCGCGGACTTCTCCGGGTCGTCGCCGTCCAGGGTCGCCTTGCCCTCGAACTCGTTGAAGGCGCCGCGCACCTTGGTGACCATCGCGTGCCGGGCCGAGAAGCCGATCCGGGAGTGCACCGGGTCGATGGTGTACGAGCCGGTCAGGTCGGTCAGGGTAATGGGGTTGTCGCTCATGCAGCCGAGCCTGCGCGGGTTGGCCGGGGTCGGCAACCGGAGGCTCGGCTGTTCGTGCGTCCCCCGTTTCGGTGAACTTCCAATAACTGGCCGTTCGTTGCGGATTTTCCCCGGACAGAAGGGGAGCGGCCGCGCCTACTCCCAGGCGGTGAGCTCCGGGCGCTTGGGCGGGCGGCCGTCGCCGGAGGAGCGGCCGGTGACCCGGCGGTAGAGCCAGGGGCCGAGATGGACCCTGGCCCAACTGGCGTCCGCCTTGCGGCGGGTGAGCCAGGGCGCCGGGGCGGCGGGGGCCAGGGGTACGCGCCAGTCGGGGTCGTGCGGGAGCCCGAGCGCCTCGCACGCCGCTTCGGCGACGCGGCGGTGGCCCTCGGTGGAGAGGTGGAGGCGGTCGGTGCCCCACATCCGCGGGTCGTCGAAGGCGCGGGCGGTGAACAGGTCGACGACGGTCGCGCCGTGGCGCTTGCCGAGGTCGTCGACGAACGCGATGAGCTGCTCGATGCGCGGCATGAGGCGGGCGCTGGACTTGAGGCGCCGGGTCGGGTCGGTGCTGCGGAAGAGGACCAGGTGCCCGGTCGCCGCGGCGAGGGTCGCGGCGGACTCCTCGAGGACGGCGCAGACGGCGGGCACGTCGCAGCGGGGCCGGAGGACGTCGTTGAGTCCGCCGGCGAGGGTGGTCAGGTCGGCGCCGAGCGCCGCGGCGAGCGGGACCTGGTCGTGGGCGATCTGGCGGATGAGCTTGCCGCGGACCGCGAGGTTGGCGTACCGCAGACCGGGGTCGGCGGCGGCGAGCCGGTCGGCGAGGAGGTCGGCCCAGCCCCGGTACGTGTCGGCGGGGTGGGCGCCGTTCGCGGGGTACGGGTCGGACATGCCCTCGGTGAAGGAGTCGCCGACGGCGACGAAGGTCGCGACGGGGCCGAGGCGGCCGAGGGGGCCGTGCGGGGCGGCGGCGGCGGGTGGGGTGGGGTTGTCCATGGCGCGTCGATTTTATGCCGGTGGTACGAGCGGGCTGCGCGGTGGTGGGCGGCGGCTCGTCACAGGCGGAGCTTGAAGCCGTCGTGGCTGCGGGTGAAGCCGAGCGTCTCGTAGAAGCGGTGCGCGTCGCTTCGCGCTTTGTTGCTGGTGAGCTGGACGAGGGTGCATCCGCGTTCGCGCGCGCGTTCGACGGCATGCGCGATCAGGCGGCGGCCGTGGCCGGAGCTCCGGTGGTCGGGGTGGACGCGTACGGCTTCCAGGACCACGCGGTCGGCGGCGTTGTTGCCCAGGCCGGGGATGTACGTGGCCTGGAGGAAGCCGAGGACGGCGCCGTCACCCGCGTCGAGGACGAGGAGTTCGTTGCGCGGGTCGCCGTCGATGGCGGCGAAGGCGCGTTCGTGGGCGTCGGTGACGGGGACCGGGGTGGGGGCGTCAGTGTCGGCGAGGAGGGCGACGAGTTGGGGGAGGTCGGGGCGGGTGGCGGCGCGGAAGTGCATGGGTGAAGCATGCCGCTCCCGTACGGGCGCGAGCGTGTACGTCCCGCGGCGATGCCGTCAGCAGCTCGGGGCGGGGCGGGCTCGGGCGGAGGGTGCCGGGGTCAGGCGGGGGTGGGGTGGTGTGCGGCGAGCCAGGTGCTCTCGTTTTCGAGGTCGTTGCGGATCCAGTCGCGGACCTCGTCGGTTTCGGGCTCGTTGTGGACGCGTGCGGCGTGCTCCATGGCGGCGCGGAGGACTTCGTCCTCTTCGCCGATGATGACGAGGGTGCAACCCATTTCGTTGGGGGCCTTGGTGCAGTCGGCAACCTTGCGTGCCATGGTCGGCTCCTCTCGGCGCGACCGCCGCCGGGGCGCGGCGGCCTATCTCTCCACTGTGGCACCGGGGTGTCCGGGCGTCGCGGTGGCTTCGGATTGTTGCGCCCGGGCGGTGGTGCGGTTCGGGGATTCCTTGCTTGCGAATCACGTACGGCGTGCGAGCGGTGGCGTCAGCGGGTGCCGGTGAGGTGGGCGTACACGACGATGTTGGCGGAGTAGCCGGTGCTTTCGTCGTACGTGCCACCGCAGGTGATGACGCGGAGTTCGGGGCGTCCGGTGGGGCCGTACACACGGGTGCTCGGGAAGTTGTCGCGCGCGTGGGTGCGTACCGCGTAGATGGTGAAGATCGCGGTGCGGCCGTCGCGGCGGTGGACCTCGACTTTGCGGCCGGTGCCGAGTTTGCCGAGTTCGTAGAAGACGGCGGGGCCGCGCTTGTTGTCGACGTGTCCGGCGATGACGGCGGTGCCGGTTTCCCCGGGGCTGACCGCGTCGGTGCTCCAGCCGGCGACGTCGGCCCGGTCGGCGGGGGGTACCTCGAGTTCGCCCGACGGTGAGGCGTCGAGGCCGATGAGGCGGGCGTTGACGGCGATGGCGGGGATGCGGATCCACGTGGGGGCGGACCGGGCGAGGGGTGCGCTGCCGCCGGTCGGTGTGGTGCCGCTGTCGTCGGGGGTCGGCGGACCCGGTGCTCCGGTGACGCCGTTGTGGATGAGGAGCGCCGCGACGCCGAGGGTGGCGGCGAGGGCGGCGACGCGCAGGCGTGTGCCACCCCCGGCCGCGGCGCTGGCCGCGCGGCCGGGGGTGGTGTCCGGGGTGGTGTCGGCGGGGGTGCCGTCGGGCATCGCGGTGCGCCGTTCCGAGGCCTGGTGTCGGGGTGTCCGGTGGGCGGCGCGGTCAGGCGCGGTTGGCGCGGCGGCGGAGCATGAGGGTCGCGGTGCCGAGGGCGCCCGCGGCGAGGACGGTGCCGATGGCGATCTGGGTGGCGTCGGGACCGCCCGCGGCTCCGCCGAAGCCGGTGTGCACGGGGCCGGTGACGGGCGTCGTGGTCGTCTCGGTGGTTGTGGTGGTGGCGACGACGACGGTCGTGGTGGTGGTGACCGGCTTGCCGGAGGGCGGTCCGGAGGAGCAGCTCGCGGTCACGGTGTACGAGCCGGCCGCGACGGTGGCGTGGACCTGGAGGGTGCCGGTGAAGACGCCCTTGGTGGCGCTGCCGAAGAGGATGGTTCCGGCCTTCGAGTTGCCGTCGGCGACCGCGGCGGACTCGGTGGGGCAGGTGAGCACGAGCTGGACGGTCTGCCCGGGCTGGACGTTGCCGGGGGTGGCGTGTACGTGCGGGACGGCGCGTCCGTCGTTGGCGACGGCCGCGGGTGCCGCGGTGGCCAGGACTGCGGCGGCCAGGGCGGTGCCTGCGGCGAATCGGGCTGCGTACACGGGGGACCTCCAGGGCGTGTTGCATGTGCGTGCTGGGTGGGGGCGACCGGTGGGACGCCGGTCGCGGTGGTGAGCCCAGACAAACGCGGTGGGCGCGGGGGCGCAGCGCGGAGGGTTAGCCGGGACGGCCTAGGCGCGGGTTCGGGACGCGGGGTGTTTGTGCAGGTCGGGCGGGGTTTTCGGGGGTGGTAGCGGGGCTGTGGGGCGGCGGTGGGCGGTTAGGTCGAACGGGGGACGGGCGTGGTGGGTGGGGCAGTGTGCGGGTGATGTTCGGGTGACGCCCGGGTGATGTTCGGGTGGGCTGCGGGGCGAAGGCGCCGCGCTTTGTGGATGTCGGTGCGGCGGGTGATCACAGATGATCTTGCGAGGCGGTCGCGTCGGTCGCGTCGGTGCGGCCGTCGGTCTGGTCCGTGATGAGGGGATGTGCGCGGTGGTGGGACCGATGGATGAACTGGCCGAGCGGTTCGAGGAGAACCGGGGGCATCTGCGGGCGGTGGCGTACCGGATGCTGGGGTCGGTGAGCGAGGCCGAGGACGCGGTGCAGGAGGCGTGGATCCGGTTGAGCCGCAGCGACACGTCGGGGGTGGAGAACCTCGGGGGTTGGCTGACGACGGTGGTCGGGCGGGTGTGCCTGGACATGCTGCGGTCGCGGAAGTCGCGTCGTGAGGACGCGCTCGAGGTGTACGTGCCGGATCCGGTGGTGGACCGCGACGACGCGGTGGACCCGGAGCATGCGGCGATGCTGGTGGACTCGGTGGGGCTGGCGCTGATGGTGGTGCTGGAGGCGCTGCCTCCGGTGGAACGGCTGGCGTTCGTGCTGCACGACATGTTCCAGGTGCCGTTCGAGGAGATCGCGCCGATCGTGGACCGCACGCCCGCGGCCGCGCGGCAGCTGGCGAGTCGGGCGCGGCGGAAGGTGCAGGGGCGTACGCCGCAGGAGGAGGTGGACCGGGGGCGTCAGCGCGAGGTGGTGGGGGCGTTCCTCAAGGCCGCGCGGGCGGGGGATTTCGAGGCGTTGCTGGCGGTGCTGGACCCGGATGTGGTGCTGCGGGCGGACACGGGTGCGGCCGCGGTGGGCGGGGTGTCGCGTGTGGTGCTGGGGGCGCGGGCGGTGGCGCAGCAGGCGCTGACGTTCTCGCAGTTCGCGCCGTACTCGCGGTTGGCGCTGGTGAACGGCGCGTACGGGCTGGTGACGGCGCCGGAGGGGACGGCGTACTCGGTGATGTCGTTCGCGGTGGCGGACGGACGGGTGGTGGAGATCAACCTGCTCGCGGACCCGGACCGGTTGGCGGGGCTGGTGATCCCGGAGCTGCCGGAGGTGTGACGGGGCCCAGGGGGTTCTTCGGGAGACGCCGATGAGTTTCGCGGGTATGGGCGGTCTGACCTTGTGGCATGTTCCGCGATTCGCGGCGGAGCAGCCGGACCGCCCGTCTCGTCGGGACCCCGTCGAGCGCACCGAGGAAGAGGTATCACCCGTGCGGAAGTTGATCGTTTCCGAGTTCGTGACGTTGGACGGTGTGGTGGAGGCGCCGGGCGGGGAGCCGTCGCACCGGCACACGGGGTGGGTGGAGGGCCTGATGGGTCCGGAGCAGTTGGCGTACAAGTTCCAGGAGGTCGTGGACGCGCAGACGCTGCTGGTGGGGCGGGTGACGTACGAGTCGTTCGCGGGGGCGTGGCCCACGTACGAGGGCGAGTTCGCGGACCGGATGAACGGCATGGAGAAGGTCGTGGTGTCGCAGACGCTGACGGACCCGGAGTGGGCGAACACGCGGGTTCTGCGCGGCGACGCGGCCAAGGGCGTGGCGGAGTTGAAGGCGGGTGACGGCGGTCCGATCGTGGTGGGCGGCAGTCACACGCTGGTGCACGCGCTGTTGGAGAACGACCTGGTGGACGAGCTGCGGCTGATGGTGTTCCCGGTGACGATCGGCTCGGGGCTGCGGCTGTTCCCGGAGTCGACGCGGAAGACGGTGTGGCGGCAGGCGGGGGAGAGCGTGCTGTACGCGACGGGTGCACGGCTGGACACCTACCACCCGGCGTCGGCTTGACGGGTCGAGCCGGTCTCAGCGGCAACGTGGACGAAGTGGACGGCGCGGTCGAGCGTCTGCGGGACGTGTACTGGATCGGCGGCGGAAGCGGCGGCGGGAAGTCCACGGTCGCGCGGCGGCTGGCGGCGCGGCACGGGCTGCGGCTGTACGCGACCGACGATGTGATGCGCGACCACGCGGCGCGGAGTTCGCGTGCCGATGCCCCGTACCTGGCCGCGTTCGCGGCGATGGACATGGACGAGCGGTGGGTGGACCGTTCGCCGGAGGTGATGCTCGAGACGTTCCACTGGTTCCGCGGTGAGGCGTTCGGGTTGATCGTCGAGGACCTGCTCGCGATGCCCGCGGGTTCGCGGGTGGTGGTCGAGGGGTTCCGGTTGCTGCCGCGCCTGGTGGCGCCGTTGCTCGCGGATCCGGGCCGTGCGGTGTGGCTGCTGCCGACGCCGGAGTTCCGGGCGGCCGCGTTCGCGGGCCGCGGTACGGCAGGCGACATCTCGGGGCGGACGGGGGATCCGGTGCGGGCGGAGCGCAACCTGCGGGAGCGGGACCGGTTGTTCACCGACCGGCTTGCCGAGGAGACGCGGCGACTCGGGCTGCCCGCGGTGGTGGTCGACACAGGCGTGGGGGAGGACGCCCTCGTCGAGCGCGTCGGCCGCGGGTTCAGCCTGCCCAGCGGCCGGACAGTAAGGTGACGGCGAGCAGCGTCGACAGCGCTCCGGTCGGCGTGACCTGTGCCACATCGGCAGCCCGCGGTGGCCGCCCAAGCGCGTCCGCGGCCCCGTTCGTTGTTGCCGCCGTATGGCAGGATTTCGGACGTGACCAGCAAACCCGCCCCGGAGCAGCGCATGCTCGACCTGGTGCGGCTGCGTCGCGTCAAGGACCGGATCGACCGGGAGTACGCGCAGCCGCTGAACGTCGAGGCGCTGGCGCGCGGCGCGAACATGTCGGCCGGGCACCTGAGCCGCGAGTTCCGGCAGGCGTACGGCGAGTCGCCGTACGGGTACCTGATGACCCGGCGCATCGAGCGGGCGATGACCCTGCTGCGCCGGGGCGACATGAGCGTCACCGACGTGTGCTTCGCGGTGGGCTGCCAGTCGCTGGGGACGTTCAGCACGCGGTTCACGGAGCTGGTGGGCATGCCGCCGAGCGCGTACCGGCAGAAGGCGGCGCAGGCCACCGAGGGCATGCCGTCGTGTGTCGCGAAGCAGGTGACGCGACCGGTCAGGAATCGAGAAGCGCCGCCGTCGGGGCGCGGTTAGCGTGAGCGGCATGGACCTGACGATTCATTCCTCATTCCTGCCGCACAACGACCCCGAGGCAGCACTGGCGTTCTATCGCGACACACTCGGTTTCGAGGTGCGCAACGACGTCGGCTACGAGGGCATGCGCTGGATCACGGTCGGCCCGGTGGGCCAGCCGGGGACGTCGATCGTGTTGCACCCGCCGGCCGCGGACCCGGGCGTCACCGAGGAGGAGCGGCGCACCATCGCCGAGATGATGGCGAAGGGCACGTTCGGGGGGATCAACTTCGCGACGAGTGACCTCGATGCCACGTTCGACCGCTTGCAGGCCGGGGACGCGGAAGTCGTGCAGGAGCCGACGGATCAGCCGTACGGTGTGCGCGACTGCGCATTCCGCGACCCCTTCGGGAACCTGATCCGCATCGAAGAAGTGCGCTGACGGCAGCGGCACCCCCTCCAGAGGCCACCCCCACCCGCACCGCACAGATGGAGAGACGATGACGAGGGCCCGCAAGGCGAACCCCAGGTCGGACGGGACGTCGGACGCACGGCCGGCCGCATCGCCGGTCGACCCCGACAGCCACGATCTGATCCGGGTGCACGGCGCGCGGGTGAACAACCTCAAGGACGTGAGCATCGCGATCCCGAAGCGCCGGCTGACGGTGTTCACCGGCGTGTCGGGGTCGGGCAAGAGCTCGCTGGTGTTCGACACGATCGCGGCCGAGTCGCAGCGTCTGATCAACGAGACGTACAGCGCGTTCGTGCAGGGCTTCATGCCGACCCTGGCGCGGCCCGAGGTCGACGTCCTGGAAGGGCTGACCACGGCGATCATCGTGGACCAGCAGCGGCTGGGCGCGAATCCGCGGTCGACCGTCGGCACGGTGACGGACGCGAACGCGATGCTGCGCATCCTGTTCAGCCGCCTCGGCAAGCCGTACGCGGGCTCGCCGAACGCGTTCTCCTTCAACGTGCCGTCGGTGCGGGCGAGCGGCGCGATCACGGTGGAGCGCGGCAACAAGACGACGGTGAGGGCGAGCTTCAGCCGCACCGGCGGGATGTGCCCGCGCTGCGAGGGCCGCGGGTCGGTGTCGGACATCGACCTGACGCAGTTGTACGACGACACCAAGTCGATCGCCGAGGGCGCGTTCACGATCCCGGGGTGGAAGTCGGACAGCTTCTGGACGGTGCGGACGTACGCGGAGTCCGGCTTCCTGGACCCGGACAAGCCGATCCGCAAGTTCACGAAGAAGGAGATGCAGGACTTCCTCTACCACGAGCCGATCAAGATCAAGGTGGAGGGCGTCAACCTCACGTACGAGGGTCTGATCCCGAAGATCCAGAAGTCCTTCCTGTCCAAGGACCGGGAGGCGATGCAGCCGCACATCCGGGAGTTCGTGGACCGGGCGGTGACGTTCACGACGTGCCCGGAGTGCGAGGGCACCCGGCTGACGGCGGCGGCGCGGTCGGCGAAGATCGGCGGCGTGAGCATCGCGGACGCCTGCGCGATGCAGATCAGCGACCTGGCGGAGTGGGTACGCGGCCTCGACGAGCCGACGGTGGCGCCCCTGCTGGCGGCGCTGGGCCAGACGCTGGACTCGTTCGTGGAGATCGGCCTCGGCTACCTCGCGCTGGAGCGGCCGTCCGGCACCCTCTCCGGCGGCGAGGCGCAGCGCGTGAAGATGATCCGCCACCTCGGATCGTCGCTGACCGACACGACGTACGTCTTCGACGAGCCGACGATCGGCCTGCACCCGCACGACATCCAGCGCATGAACGAACTCCTGCTGCGCCTTCGCAACAAGGGCAACACCGTGCTGGTGGTCGAGCACAAGCCCGAGACGATCGCGATCGCCGACCACGTCGTCGACCTGGGCCCCGGCGCGGGCACCGCAGGCGGCACGGTCTGCTTCGAGGGCACCGTCGACGGGCTCCGCAAGGGCGGCACGATCACCGGCCGCCACTTCGACGACCGGTCCGCCGTGAAGACCTCGGTGCGGAAGCCGACCGGGAAGCTGCCGATCCGCGGCGCGTCGACCAACAACCTCCAGAACGTGGACGTCGACATCCCGCTCGGCGTGCTGGTCGTCGTCACGGGCGTCGCGGGCTCCGGAAAGAGCTCCCTCGTCTACGGCTCCCTGGTGAAGGGCTCGGGCCTCAAGGGCGCGGCGTCGGCCCGGAGTTCGGCGTCCGCTGACGGCGTCGTATCGGTGGACCAGAGCGCGATCAAGGGCTCGCGGCGCAGCAACCCGGCGACGTACACCGGCCTGCTGGAGCCGATCCGCAAGGCCTTCGCCAAGGCGAACGGGGTCAAGCCGGCCCTGTTCAGCGCGAACTCCGAGGGCGCCTGCCCGAACTGCAACGGCGCGGGCGTCATCTTCACGGACCTCGCGGTGATGGCGACCGTGGCCAGCACCTGCGAGGAGTGCGAGGGCAAGCGATTCGACGCGTCCGTGCTCGAATACCGCTTCGGAGGCCGGGACATCAGCGAGGTGCTGGCGATGCCCGTGAGCGAGGCCGAGGAGTTCTTCGGCACCGGCGAGGCGCGTACCCCGGCCGCACACGCGATCCTGGCCCGACTCGCGGACGTCGGCCTCGGCTACATCAGCCTCGGGCAGCCCCTGACGACCCTGTCCGGCGGCGAGCGCCAGCGCCTCAAGCTCGCAACACACATGGCCGAGAAGGGCGGCGTCTACGTCCTGGACGAACCGACCACAGGCCTGCACCTCGCCGACGTCGAGCAACTGCTCGGCCTGCTGGACCGCCTGGTGGACTCCGGGAAGTCCGTGATCGTGGTCGAACACCACCAGGCCGTCATGGCCCACGCCGACTGGATCATCGACCTCGGCCCGGGAGCGGGCCACGACGGCGGCCAAATCGTCTTCGAAGGCACCCCGGCCGACCTGGTGGCAGCCCGCTCCACCATCACCGCCGAACACCTCGCCACATACGTCGGCGCCTGAGCCGGCTCAGCCGCCGTCGGCCTCCAGTTCGCGTTTGAGGACCTTGCCCGTTGCCGAGTACGGCAATTGCGCCCGGAACTCCACGTGGGCGGGCACCTTGAAGGCGGCGAGGGCGAGGGCGGCCCAGTCCCGCACCGTGTCGGCCGTCAGCCCTGAGCCCGGTCGTGGAACGACCACGGCCTTGACCTCCTGACCGAGCGTGGGATGGGGGACGCCGATGACCGCGGCGTCGGCGATGTCGGGGTGTTCGACGAGCCGGTTCTCCACTTCCACCGGGTAGACGTTCTCCCCGCCCCTGATGACGATGTCGCGCAACCTGCTGTCGAGGAACAGCAGTCCGTCCTCGATGCGCCCGAAGTCGCCGGTGCGGTACCAGCGATCGGCGTCCAGGACGTCGGCGGTCGCCTTGTCGTCGTTCCAGTAGCCCAGGAACACCGATGCGTTGTGCAGCCAGATTTCCCCGGTTTCGCCCTCCGGTACGGTCGCGCCGTGTGCGTCTCGCACCTGCACTCGTGTGAGGGGAGTGGGCGTACCGAGTGAGTCGGGATGTGCGTGCATCTGCGCGCCGCTCAGAAGGGTGCCCAGCCCGAACGTCTCCGACATGCCGTACCCGCTGGCGATCGGCACCCCCGGGAACCGCTCGGCCACCAGTTCCACCAGTTTCGGAGGAAAGACGGCCCCGCCCGCGCCCAGGCCACTCAGGTGTGGCAGCTCGGCGGCGTTGAACCCTTCGCACTCCAAAAGGCGCCAGTACTGCGTTGGTACGCCGCTCCATTTGCTGATGCGATGCCGTGCCAGCAAGTCCAGGTGGCGGTGTTCGTCCCAGCGGCCCGCCGGCGGGATCACCAGTGTGAGGCCCGACCACGGCCCGGCGACGAGCATCATCGCCGATCCGGAGATGTGGAAGAACGGCGAGGCGGACAGGACGGAGCCCCCGCCCCCGCCCGCGCCCGCCGATGTCGGCTGGCCCGAACTGGCGGCGTTGAGCGCGCCGTTCAGGGCCGACGACATGGCGAAGTGCACCAGGTTCCGGTGCGAGAGCACGGCCCCCTTGGAACGCCCGGTGGTGCCGCTGGTGAACAGGATGACCGCGGCCTCGTCCTCGGGTGCGTCGTGGTGCCGGGCCGGTGCGCTTCCCTGTGGTGCGGAGGCCGCGGCCAGTTGTGCGAACGTCAGCACTCTGGTGCTGTCGCGGGTGCGACCGGTTAGCCGTTCCCGGCGCTTCTCGTCGACGAGGAGCAAGGCGGGGCCGACGAGTTCGGTCGCGTACTCCAGTTCCGCGCCGGTCCACCAGCCGTTCATGCCGACGGTGACCGCGCCCGCGTAGAGGGTCGCCCACGCACAGAGCACGTACTCCGTCTGATTGGCGGCCGCGATCGCGACCCGGTCGCCCGGGCGCACGCCCTGGGCGGCCAGTTGGCCCGCGCGTCGCACGATCAGTTCGCGGGCCTCGCCGTACGTCAGGACGTCCGACCCGGCTGCGGCGGCCGCGTCCACGACGAAAGGCCGCTCGGGATGGGCGGCCGCGGCCGCTTCCATCACCCCGGGCAGATTGCGCTGCCGGTGGGTGAACACCGGGGTTGTGGTGCCGAGGACGTCTTCCGGGCCCGACGCGAACCGGGCGTCGGGCCCGGTGAGCGCGGCAATGGCCCGGGCCGGCACGTCGGCGCGCCGGTCGTCGAGTACGGACGGCGATATGGACATGGATCTCCCTGGTCGCATCGTGCGGAAGCGCCAAGAGGGCCGTCGGAAGGCAGACGGTCGGCCCGTACTTCGGCCCCCGCTTGTCGTCGTCGGAGAAGAGGCGCCCCCGGACCTACGGCGTGGAGGCGGCCAGTTCCAAGTGGGCGCCGTCTGCCTCGTGTTCCGCGATTCGCCGTTCGTGCGGACGGTGCTGTTGACCGGCGATACGTGCGGCTTACATCACGTATTATATATACTATGCGCGCTCTAAGAAGGAATGTCGTTCCCTGTAGGGCCAGTTCGGCCGCAGAGGCGGCCGGCCGACGAACGATCAGTGCTTCCCGGATGCAGCCGTCGTCAGCGGGTGGACGAGTGGGAGCACCCTGCGATCTTGTTCAGCGAATGAATAGAAAGTATAAAGTACGTACTTCAGGTACGTGGATGCTGCGTGCGACCGACCGAAGGGGAAGCTCGTGGGTCTTCTGGACGGCAAGGTGGCGATTGTCACGGGGGCGGGCCGGGGCATCGGCCGTGCCCATGCGCTGGAACTCGCGAAACAAGGCGCCCAGGTCCTGGTCAACGACCTCGGGGGCAGTGTGCGCGGCGAAGGCGCGGGCAATGCGGCGGATACGACGGTGAAGTTGATCGAGGACCGCGGCGGCAAGGCGCACGTCCACTACGGCGACGTGGCCGACCACGACCAGGCGGGCGACATGATCGCGTGCGCGGTCGACACGTTCGGCGCCCTGGACATCCTGGTCAACAATGCCGGGATCGTTCGCGACGCGGCGGTCTGGAACATGCCGCGGCAGGACTTCGACGCCGTGCTGCGCGTCCACGTCGCGGGCACCTGGTCGCCGTGCCACCATGCAGCCAAGTACTGGCGGCAGCGTGCCAAGGAGACCCCGGGATCGACGGGGCGCATCATCAACACCACCTCGGGAGCCGGCCTCGGCGGGAACTTCGGGCAGACCGGGTACGCGGCCGCCAAGGCCGCAATCGTCGGCATGACGCTCACACTTGCCCTTGAACTCCATCGATCCGGCGTCACCGTCAACGCCGTCGGGCCCTCCGGTCTGACCAGGATCACCGCGACGATGCCGGGCGCGGGTGAGGTGATCGAACCCGAGGATGTCGCCGAAGAGGCCTGGCACCCCATGGACCCGGCGAACAGTTCGCCGCTGGTGGCGTGGCTCGCCTGCGACGAAGCGCAGTACGTCACCGGCCAGGTGATCAGATCGATCGAGGACCGCATCGTCTGGATGCAGGGTTGGCGCGAGCGGAAGTCGGTCACCGCAGGCGGTCGGCGGTGGAACGCCGCCGAACTCGGTGACCGGATGGCTGCCGACATCTTCGAGACCCGGGGCGCCGGTCTCCGCTTCGATCCGGCCTGAGCCCGCCGACGCCCCGAACGACCGTCCCCGAACGACGTCCCCGTGCGCCGAGTTGGCTCCTGTGGCCGACCGGCGCGACTTCGAGACAGGAGGTAGCACTCATGCCCGTGAGCAAGCCGTCGGAACTGCCGGAGAACGGCGGAGGACGCTGGCCGAACACCGGTTTCCGGTCCGTGCGTTGGGGAGATCTTGAGGTCGGGTTCACGGTGGCCCCGCCGGTCGACTGCACGCCCCTGTACCAGGGCCTGCCGGGCGGCCTGTGCCAGTGCCCGCACTACGGCCACGTGCTCAAGGGGCGGCTCCGGGCCGTCTACCCCGGCAGCGACTGGCCGGACGAGACCGCCGCCACCGGCGACCTCTACTTCTTCCCCGCCGGCCACACGCTGGTCTACGAGGAGGACAGCGAGGTCATCGAGCTCAACCCCGCCGCCGCGTTGGAGTCCCTCATGGACCACATCGACCGGCAGCTGGGCGGAGCCTGAAGCGCCGGTGAACCAAGGCTGCTCGTACGGGACCTACGGCGAAGTCACGACCGTCGGCGACACCAGGATGGTCGACCTGCACAGCGTGGACCTGCGCGCGACCTTCCGCGACCACATCTACGGGTGCTTCATCGAGGACACCCACGCGATGCACAACCTGGCCGCGATCGGCGAGGACGACGTCATGGTCGAGACGGACTACCCGCACAGCGACTCGACATGGCCCAACTCCATCAAGATCGCACGCGACCAGATGGCGCACCTCCCGAAGCCACCCAGTACAAGCTGCTGCGCGGCAACGCCGAACTCTTCCGGTTCGACCCGGCGGAGCCCCCGCGGTGACCGGCCCCTCACCCTCGTCGGACCGGGCCGTCGCCGGGCTGCGCGCCTTCCGGGAGACCAAGCACATCGTGGTCGGCAACGCATGAGGCTGCCGGGCGGACGCGGCGCCGACCACGCCACGGCACGACCTGCGAAGGGACGGTCCAGGCCATGAGCATCACCACCCTGCTGGACCTGGCAGCCGACGTCTTCGGCGACCGGGTCGCGATGGGCCCGCGCGCGGCGGCGCCGGGCGCCACCAGGTTCACCTACGCCGAGCTGCGCACTGCCGCGCAGACCGCGGCGGCCCGGCTCACCGCGGGGGACGAGACCACCCCGACCCTCGCGTACCTCGCCGGCAACGGTGCGGCGGCCCCGGTCGCACTGTTCGCGGCGGCGTACGCCGGAACGACGTACGCGCCCTTGAACCACCGACTCCCCGCGGACGCGCTCGGCGCGCTGATCGAGCGGGTGCTGCCGGCCTGCGCCGTCGTCCACGCCGATGACACGGCAGTCGCGCTCGCCGCCAAAGCGCACCCCGTGGAGAACGCCGAAGCCTGGCTGGGCGCTTGCCGGGAGGGCAGCGCCACCGCGTTCGAAGGCGCGGCCACGGACGAGCCGCCCGTCCCCGCCGTGCTGCTGTTCACCAGCGGAACGTCCGCGGCACCGAAGGCAATTCGGCTGCGCCACGACAACCTGCTGGCGTACATCCTCGGAACGGTCGACTTCGCGTCGGCGGGTGAGGACGAGGCACTGCTGCTGGCGGTGCCGCCCTTCCACATCGCCGGTGTCTCGGCGGTGCTGAGCTCGCTGTACGCGGGACGCCGGATCGTTCCGCTGCCCGCGTTCTCCGCCAAGGCGTGGTTGGCCGCGGTCCGGGACGAAGGCATCACCCACGCGTTCGTCGTGCCCACGATGCTGGCGCGGATCGTGGAGGCGGTGCGGGCCGATCCGGGTCTCGCCGTGCCCGGCTTGCGGCACCTGGCCTACGGGGGCGCGCGCATGCCGCTTCCGGTGCTGGAACAGGCTCTCGAGCTGTTCCCCGAGACGGGGTTCGTCAATGCGTACGGCCTGACGGAGACGAGTTCGACCATCGCCGTGCTGGGGCCGGACGACCACCGTTCCGCACGCGCCGGGGACGCCGAGGCACGGGAGCGCCTGTCCTCGGTGGGACGCCCGGTGCCCGGCGTCGAACTGAGGATCGTCGGTGAGACGGGTCAGGACGTCGCCGTGGGGGAACGAGGTGAACTGCGCTTGCGCGGGGCGCAGATCGCGGGCGGGACCGGCGGGGCCGCGCTCGACCCCGAGGGCTGGTTCGTCACCGGCGACCAGGCGTCGCTCGACGCGGCGGGCTACCTCTACGTCCACGGCCGCGGCGACGACACGATCATCCGCGGCGGCGAGAACATCGGCCCGAGCGAGATCGAGGACGCGCTGCTGCGCCACCCCGACGTCGCGGCCGCGTGCGTCGTGGGCCTGCCCGATACGGAGTGGGGCGAGCGGATCGCGGCCGCCGTCGTGGCGTCGGACGGCTCCGATCCCGACACCGGGGAGATCGCGGAATGGCTGCGCGGCCGCATCGGGTCGCTGAAGACCCCGCAGGACATCCGCGTCGTCGCGGCGCTGCCGATGACACCGACCGGGAAGGTCGTCCGGCGCCAGGTCCGTGCCGACCTTGCCGGCGCCTGATCCCCCAGCCCGCCCGAGCCCCCCCGACAGACTCCCGCGAACTCCCATGTCCCCACCCACAGAAGACGGACACGATGACAACGCTCACCGGAAAAGTCGCTGTGGTCACCGGCGGTGGCAGCGAACGCGGAATCGGCAGGGCGACCGGGACACTCCTCGTCGAGAACGGTGCGCAGGTCGTCCTCGACGCCATCCACGACGGACGCAACTGGGCGGTGCCGACTCCGGACACCGACGAGCGGATCTTCGGTGGCCGACTCTCATCGGTGGCCGACTCGCCGAAGTCACCGCCTGGCAGGCCGACATGGTCAAGACCCGGGCCGAGTCCCTGATCAACGCCACCTCGCCGGACAAGACCATCTGGGGCTGACGGTCCGGGCATTGCCAAAGGGACGAACGGCCCGGCGGCCGCGTCCCCACCAGCGCCGTCCCTGATCAGCGGCGTATGAGAACATGCGGCCATGAGTTCGCTCCCAGTGCCGCATTCGTCCACGGACGGACAGTCGCCGACGAGAGGGACGAGCAACCCGACCGAAGACGCGACGCCGAGACCGTCGCCGAAGGACCGGTCGCGTCGCCCCCGGGCCGGTGACAAGGCGGGGCGGGCTCAGATTCTCCAAGCCGCGGTCAGCTGCATTCTCGAACTGGGCTTCTACCGCGCGAGCACCAACGAAATCGCCCGCCGCGCCGGGGTGAGCTGGGGTTCGATCCAGTACTACTTCGGGTCGCGCGAGCGGCTGATGCTGGCGGTCGTCGAGGACCTCAACCAGGTGTTCACGAACGACATCAGGCGCGTGCGCGTCGAAGGTGGGACGCTCGGCGAGCGCATCGCCTCGCTGTACGGCATCCTCGCCCGGCACTACGGCGATCCGGCGTACATGGCGCGCATGCAGATCGTCCTCAACCTCCAGCACGACCCCGACACCTCGCACGAGGTGACGCAGATCCTGTCGGACCAAGCGGAGTCCGTCGCCGGGGAGTTGGGGCGCCTCTTGACGGAGACGCTCGGAGAGGACGTGTCGCATGCCCGCCGCTCGACGCTCTTCCACGCCATCCGCGGCTTCGTGATCAGTCAGCAATTCTCCGATTCGGTCTTCGGCGGGCAGCGGGTCCCCGGCGAAGAAGCCGAAGCGGTCCGGGTCTTCCTGGCGAACCTCGCCGCCGCCGAAGAGAGTGCGCGCCCGGCCCGGGAACGGCGAACGCCGAGGCGCTGAGCGGGTGTTCACCGCGAGGACCACTTCGTCGTACGAGGCCGCGCGCGGGCTCCGGTTCGGACCCGAGCCGCGAGGCGCTGCCTACATGCGAAAGATGCGTGCGGCGTTTCCGTAGACGAGTTTGTGTGCTGCGTCGTCCGGTACGTCGCGCATGAGGTCGGCGACGACGGACTTGGAGTTGGGCCAGGTGCACGCGGGGTGGGGGAAGTAGGTCGACCTCCCGCAGGGGGAGTTGGTAGGCGACGAAGAGCCTCTCGGGGTCGGCGGCGGCGAACGCCGTGGAGATGTCGGTGAAGACGCTGTAGGCCTCCTCCCACCCGTCGAGCATCATCCCGACGACTCGGAAGGCGGACGTGGCCCGGGGCGCGCAACTCGCCGCCCGGCTGGTGTGCGGGACCGTCTGGGTGAACCAGCACACCGAGATCGCGCCCCACATCCCCTTCGGCGGCGTCAAGTCGAGCGGCATCGGGCGCAACAACGGGCAGGTCGGCCTCGACGCCTACGCGGAGTTGCAGACCCGGATCGTCTACAAGAACCCCGACCGGGTGTAGCCACGCGGGCGTCGTCAATCTGTGCACAGGAGGAAGAATGGAGATCCTCGGCTTCAACCGGGTCGAACTCGTCGTACGCCAAGACGAGATCGAGAAGGCCGTGGAGCAGTTCAACGAGGTGTTCGGGCTCAAGCTGCCGAAGCCTCATCCGATCCAAAGCGCCCCGGTGCTGTCCGCCACCGACTTCGACGGCTGCATCGAGCTGGTCGCGCCGACCGACGGCACAAGCAGCTTCGCGGCGAAGCTCGAACGCGGCCCCGGGCAAATCGGCCCGCTGGTCTGGGAGATCGCCGACGTCGACGAGGCCCGCATCTGGCTCGCGGAGCGTAACTACAACATCGTCTACGAGTACGACGGCCGCGGAGGCAACACCGACGAGCAGGCGACGCCCGTCCACCAACTCATCCTCGACCCGGCCCAGTGGTTCGGATTCAGCGTGACCCTGATGCGCCGGTACAGCCGGTAGCGCTGCGCCCTCGAGCGTGGCCCCCATGCAGGGATGACGCTGCCGACGCCGGCTGCGAACTGGTCGTGATCGGCCGCATCGAGGGGTGCGGATTCCTTGCGGTGACTGCACCAGCTGAAATGCGCGCTCAACCCGCTTGCCGGTGCGTCGTAGTTCCGCGCGAAATCGCCGTTGCCCGGACGCTCGACCTTGATGACACGGACTCCTCAGAAAATGCAAACCGCCCGACCGTAGAGGTTACTAACTTTATAAAGATTACCGACGCCAAAGTCTGCCGCGCTGTCGCCCGAAGGGACCCGGGTTCGGCGCGGCAATCTCTGGGTGATTCAGTCGGGCCGAATCTCAGGCGAGCAGTCCGCGGGACTCGACCAGGGCGACGACGTTGTCGGCCTGGGACGTGAGCATGGCCACGAGTTCGGCGTCGGCCGCTTCGGCGTCGCGGACCCCGATGGCCTTGGTCACGTTCCGAAGGGCGCGCTTCTGGATGCGCATGACGCCGGGGACCTCCGCGAAGAAGTTGCCCGGAACGAGGTTCGTGGTGAAGATCCGCGCCATGGAGGCAAGTCGGCGCGAGCGGGTCATCGCCACCAGTTGGCGCAGGTACTGGTTGTTGAGATCGAAGAACTCGGTGGCGTCGGTGGCCGCTTGAAGCCTGCGGTGAATGCCCCTCAGCTTCTCGATGTCCTCGTCGGTCCCACGTTCGGTGGCACGGCGCACCACGAAGCCGTACAGCCGGCCCAGCATGCCGTAGTGATCGCGGACGGAGTACTCGTCGAGCCCGTTGGCGAACGCGCCGCGGTGGGGCTCCAGGGTCACCCAGCCCTCACGGTCGAGGGCGATGACGGCTTCGCGTACGGGCACCCGGCTGACGCGCAGATCGGCGGCGATCTCGTCCTGGGGGATGCGCTCGCCGGTGGCCAGCTTCCGGTCGAAAATCATGCGCCGGATGTACTCGGCTACCTGCTGGGCGCTGGTCGGCCGCGACAATCCTTCGGAGCCGACCACAAGGGTCTCCGAGGCTGTTCCGGTTGAGCGCGTATCGATGGCGAACTCCCACGACGAAGATATGTGGACGGCCATGAGCAGAATATCTTTCAGCCGAGTCGCTCGACCCCTTCGCGCATCACGTCGCCACGGGAGTTTTGATCGGGCGCTTTCGGCAAACCACGGCCATGGACGGAACATGCGGGGTTGCTTCGGCAGCCCCGCATCTCTTGTACTTTATACGAAAATAGGGCAGGCCTTGCATCGAGCCCCTCAACGGGCGACGGCAACGCCTCCGTCTGCGACGACGAGCTGGCCCGTCGCGTAGCTTGACGGGACTTCGCCCTCCTCGACCTGCTGCGCTGCCGTGTTGGCGCGCCGGGAACGAGCTGCTTTTTGCGTCTCGTGGGTAGCGCCGAGTTCTGCATGTAGAATATATAATATGTAGAGCAGGGCGGCTGCCCAGGGCGGCGCAACGTTCGGGAGGGCTCGTGTCGGTGACGATGAACCTGAAGGTCGAGCGCCTGTCGTCGGCGATCGGCGCCTTGGTCACAGGAGTTGACCTCGCAGCCGGGGTCGACGGCGCGGTGGTCGAACGCCTGCAAGGGCTCTTCCTCGAGCACCAGGTGCTGTGCATCCGCGGCCAGGAGGCGATGACGCCGCAGGGCCAGCTCGACTTTGCGGCTGCCTGGGGGCACGTGTCCGTGCACCCCTATGTGCCGAGCATCGAGGGCTATCCGGGGTTGATGAAGATCTACGATCCCAACCCGGTGACGCAGCGCTGGCACGCGGACACCACGCACGCGGCGTGCCCCCCGGCGCTGAGCATGCTGCTGGCGCGCGTACTGCCGCCTATCGGCGGGGACACCATGTGGTCGAGCGCGTATCTGGCGTACGAGAACCTGGGGCCGGGGCTGCGCGCCACGCTGGACGGATTGCGGGCGGTGCACAAGGGCACCGAACTGGCCGACGCGGCGGGCCTGGACCGCGGGGCGGTGACGCAGACGCATCCGGTGGTGCGGACGCATCCGGTCACCGGCCGCAAGGCCCTGTTCGTGAACGGCGACTACACCGAGCGTTTCGACGGCTGGTCGGTCGAGGAGAGCGCGCCGTTGCTGGAGTACCTGTACGCGCAGGTGGCGCGGCCGGAGTACGTGTACCGGCACCGCTGGCAGGTCGGCGACCTCGTCATCTGGGACAACCGCTGCACCCAGCACGCGGTGGTCGGCGACACGGGCGGCGCCGAGCGCGTCCTGCACCGGGTCACGATCGCCGGCGACCGCCCCGCCTGACCGCCCGCCTGACCGTCCCCCGCGGAGACCCGAGAGACAAGGAACGCGCTGTCATGGCCAACGACACCTATCCGGTCGGACCGTCCGGCGGCTCCGGCCGCATCCCCCTGATCATCGACGTCGACGCGCATGTCGTCGAGCCCCCCGATGTGTGGACCAGTCGCCTGCCCGCCCGCTACCGGGAGGTGGGGCCGCGCGTGCGCTACCTGCCCGCCGGCACTCCCAAGCTCGACGGCGGAGGCTACATCGAGGAGCCCGGGACCGAAGGGCCCGATGTCGCGTGGTGGTTCTACGAGGACCACAAGTACTCGGTGAAGCGGCTCATCGCGGCCGCGGGGTATCCCGCGGACGAGATAAGCCTGGACGGGGTGACGTTCGACCAGATGCGGCCGGGATGCTGGCAGCCGGACGAGCGTCTGGCCGACATGGACCTCAACGGTGTCGAGGCCCAGTTGTCCTACCCCAACTACCCGCGGTTCTGCGGACAGGTGTTCCTGTGGGGCAAGGACCGGGAACTGGCGCTGCTGTGCGTGCGCGCGTACAACGACTGGATGGTCGATGAGTGGTGCGGCGGCTCCGGAGGGCGGCTGGTGCCGCTGTGCCTGGTGCCGCTGTGGGACGCCGGGCTCGCCGCCGCGGAGGTCCGGCGCAACGCGGCACGCGGGGTGCGCGCCGTCGCCTTCTCCGAACTGCCGACCTACCTGGGGCTGCCCAGCATCCACAGCGGCTACTGGGACCCGTTCTTCCGGGCCTGCGAGGAGACCGGGACCGTGGTGTGCATGCACATCGGGTCGGGCACCAAGACCCCGCAGGCCTCGCCGGACGCCCCGGACGCGGTGGCCGCGACGATCATCTTCGGCAACTCCGTCGCGAGCATGACGGACTTCCTGCTCTCCGGGGTCCTGCACCGCTTCCCGGGCGTCAAGCTGCTGTACGCGGAGGCGCAGATCGGCTGGCTGCCGTACCTCCTGGAGCGCGTGGACGACGTCTGGGACACGCATCGCGGGTGGAGCGGCTCGCAATCGGCGTGTCCCGAGCTGCCGTCGACGTACTACCACCGCCAGGTCCACTCGTGCTTCTTCAAGGACCGCGCGGGCGTGGAGATGCTGCACCGCATCGGCGTGGACAACGTCATGTTCGAGACGGACTACCCGCATCAGGACGGCACTTGGCCGCACTCGGTCAAGGCTGCCGAGGAGCAGTTCGGGCACCTGGACGACGAGTCGATCCGCAAGATCGCCCGCGGCAACGCCATCAAGTTGTTCCAACTGCCCTTTACGCCCTGATGCTTCGCCCCGCAAAAACTCCTCGGACCCTCTCGTCTCGCTATTTTATACAATCTATAGTCTCGGCAGAAGTGCAGCATCACGGTCCCGATGCAGCGCCTGCCTTCGCCGTTCTGAGCGTCCCGGAGACCAAGGAGCCACCACGTGACCACGACGGCACCGGACGTCCTCGTACCCGTGGACGCGGAGCGGCACGAGGCCGCAGCGGCCGAATTCCTGCCCCGCATGACCGTCCTCGTCGGGGCGGAGGAACACGAGCTCGCAAGCGAGGGCGAGTTCGAGCACGTCAATGCCGCCACCGGCCGCGTCCAGGCGCTGGTGCCGCTGGCCGGCGCCGCCGAGATCGACCGTGCGGTGGACGCCGCGCGTGCCGCGTACCGCGTGTGGCGCGGGTGGCGGCCGGACGAGCGGCGCAATGTCCTGCTGCGTCTCGCCGGGCTGATCCGCCGTCAGACGGAGGCCATCGCGCAGGTGTTGACCCTGGAGTGCGGTACGCCGATCTCGGGGGCACGGGCCATGCCCGGGCGGGCTGCCGACTACCTGGAGTACTACGCGGGGCTGGCCGACAAGCTGGAGGGGCGGGTCGTGCCGATCTTCCCCGAACGGGCCTTCGACTACACGCTCCCCGAGCCGTACGGCGTCGTCGGCATGATCTCCACCTGGAACGGCGGCATCTCGTCGGTCGCCCGCAAGGCCGCGGCCGCGCTGGCCGCCGGCAACACGGTCGTCGTCAAGCCGATGGAACTCGCCCCGTTCAGCTCGTTGGTCTTCGGCCGGCTCGCACTGGAAGCCGGTCTCCCCGAAGGGGCGGTCAACATCGTCCCCGGCGGGATCGCCGCAGGAGAGGCCCTGGTCGCCCACCCCGGGGTGGACAAACTCAGCTTCACCGGCGGCATCGAGGCGGCCCGCGCGGTCCTCGTCGGCGCGGCCCGCAACATTACCCCTGTCGTACTCGAACTCGGCGGCAAGTCCGGCAACTTGGTCTTCCCCGATGCGGACCTCGACGCCGCGGGCCTTTTCGCGGGCGGCGCGTGCATGCGCAACAGCGGCCAGGGCTGCGTCATGCCTACTCGCCTTCTTGTCCACGAGGACGTCCACGAGGAGGTCGTGGAGCGGGCGGTCCGCGCGATCGGTGCGATGCCGCTCGGCGATCCGCTCGACCCCCGTACCCAGATCGGCCCGGTGGTCAGCCGCCCGCACGCCGAACGCATTCTCGGCCTCATCCGGGACGCGGACGAGGAGGGCTCGGGACGGCGCATCCTCGGTGGCGGGCGCATCGACAGCGACGGCCTGGGCGCCGGACACTTCGTCGGGCCCACGGTTTTCGACAACGTGGATCCTCGCTCGACCATCGCGCAGACCGAGGTCTTCGGGCCGGTCCTCACGGTCACCACCTTCCGGGACGAGGCGGAGGCCGTCGCCCTCGCCAACGAAACCCCCTACGGACTCGCGGGCTACGTCCACACCCGCGACCTCCAGCGGGCCCACCGCGTCGCCGCCGCGCTCGACGCGGGCTACGTGTCGGTGAACGGCTTTGCCGCACTCCCCGCCTCCGCTCCCTTCGGGGGATTCCGGGACAGCGGCTACGGCAAGGAAGGCGGCCGTGAGGGCATCGCCGAGTTCTTGCGCTCGAAGAACGTCTACGTTCCGATCGGTTGAGCCGTCGCCGTGCGGACGACGACCGCCGGCCAGCTTGGAGGCGCCCGTGCCCCGTCCCCACCAGGACCCGCCCACCGCAGAGCGGAAGGCTGATTCGGGCGGGCTCGTCGACCGCATCCACCTGGCCCCCAACGCCCTGCGGCACTGGGCGCGTGAAACGCCGGAGTCGGTCTTCCTCGAACACCGGGACGGCCGCCGGATCACCTACGGGGACGCCGAGCGCGACGTACTGGCGTGGGCGGCAGCCCTCCGGCAGGCCGGGGTCCGGCGCGGGGAGCACGTCGCGTACCTGCTTTCCGACCCGCTCGACGCGGCACGCGTGTGGCTCGCCTGCGGTGTCGGCGGCCAAGTCTGCGTCCCCGTCAACACCGCCTACTTCGGGCGGATGCTCGCACATGTCCTGGGCAACTCCGACAGTGTTGCGGTGGTCGTGTCCGGGGATCTCGCCGAGCGCGTACTCGCGCTGTTGCCGGAACTCCCGGCAATGCGACTGGTCGTGGTGACCGACGCCGACGCCGACGCCGACGCCACGGAGACGGAGGCGTCCGCGGCGACGGTGCGCAGCGCCGCGTCCCTGTTCGCGGATGTCGACGGCATCCCCGAGTTCCCTGGACCGGAACCCCACGAACTGGCCTCCGTGATCTACACATCGGGGACCACCGGACCCTCCAAGGGGGTTCTGACGCCGTGGGCCGCCATGACAGGTCACTGGGGATGGGTGCCGGAGGACACGATCGCCTGCGGCGAAGGGCTGTTCGCGCCGGTGCCGCTGTTCCACGTGTCCGGCCTGGGGGCACTCCAGTACGCCACCGCCCGTGGCGCGCGCTTCGTCACCCGGGACCGCTTCAGCGGCACCGAATTCTGGGACGACATCCGGGCGACAAGCGCCGTCGCCGCCGGAATCGCGGGGCCGATGACGGCGATTCTCGCCGCGCGGCCGGCGACGCCGGATGACGCCGACAACCCGCTGCGCGGCCTGATCCTGGGGCCGATGATCCCGGAGATGGAGGCCTTCGAGAAGCGCTTCGGGGTTCGGGTGGCCACCTGCTACGGGATGAGCGAGGTCCCCGCCGTGATCGCCACCGGCTGGGACCACGGCCCGTGGCAGACCAGCGGAAAGGTTCGTCCCGGGCCGCTGGGCGCCGAGGCGCGCGTCGTCGACGAAAACGATCTGCCGCTGCGCTGCGGCGAAGTGGGGGAGCTGGTGCTGCGCACGGCCACGCCATGGACCCTCAACGTCGGATATCACAACAACCCCGAGGCCACGGTGGCGGCCTGGCGCAACGGCTGGTTCCACACCGGGGACGCCTTCCGGCAGGACGAGGAGGGCCGCTTCTACTTCGTGGACCGGATGAAGGACGCCATCCGGCGCCGCGGCGAGAACATCTCGTCGTTCGAGGTCGAGCATTTCGCCCTGGAGCACCCGTCGGTTGCCGAGTGCGCCGCATTCGCCGTCCCGGCCGCCCTGGGCGGCGACGAGGTGATGATCGCCGTCGTGCCGGGCGAAGGGGCCTCCGTGGACCCCACGGCGCTCGTCGGGTTCCTGGTGGGCCGCATGCCCGGCTACATGGTGCCGCGGTACGTCGACGTCGTCGCCGAACTCCCGCGCAACACCACCTCGTTGCGGTTGCAGAAGCACGTGCTGCGCGAACGGGGGGTCGGCGCGGCCACTTGGGACCGCGAGGCGCAGGCCGATGCGTGATCGATGCCGCGGACCGAGTTCACCGCGCGCGTCGACACGCTCATCCGCGACCTCCGCTCCGGCGAGACGGCCGAGGGGGTCGAGCGCATCCTCGTACCAGGGGAGTTGGAGCGTGAGCGACGCCGCACGCGGGAGGCGTCCGGCGTCCCGCTTCCGACCGCGCTGCGCGAGGAAGTCAACGGGTATGCCGCCGAACTCGGCGTCCCTGGTCTCGACTGATCGGGGACGCGGGGCTGCGTATCCCATTCAAAAGGTCAGCGGCGATTAGTCGTGAAGAACCGATCGGCGCGCTGCCCTTGCGTGCCTGCATGACGGACAGCAGTGCCCTATGAGGGCTTCCGGTCTCCGAAGACCGCGGGGCGGCGTTCCAGGAAGGCCCGGACGGCCTCGCGGTGGTCGGCCGTCTCGAAGGTGATGGCTTCCATTGCGAGTGACGTGTCGATGAGCCGGTTGACGCGGTCGACGAGGTCGGCGTTGGCGAGGCGCTTGTTGAACTGGATGGCGACCTTGGGGCCGGCCGCCAGCCGGGTGGCGAGTGCTCCGGCCCGCTCGCGCACCTCGGCGCGTGGCGCGGTGTGGTTGACCAGGCCGTAGCCGAGGGCTTCTGCTGCGGTCATGAGGTCGCCGGTCATCAGATACTCCTTGCCGCGGTTGACGCCGAGGAGCAGCGGCCACAGGATGGCGCCGCCGTCGCCCGCGACGAGGCCGGCGTTCACATGCGGGTCCCCGATGCGGGCGTCGTCGGCGAGGAACGTCACGTCGCAGAACAGCGCCATGGTGGCGCCCAGTCCCAGGGCGTCGCCGTTGATCGCGGCCACGACGGGCTGGGGGACGGCGAGTTGGGCGCGGACGATGGCCGCGGACCCGTTCATGAGCTCCGGGTTGCCGTCGGGGTAGCCCTCCGCCAACTTCACGTCCATGCCCGCGAAGTCCGCGCCGACGCAGAACGCCTTGTCCCCGGCGCCGGTCAGCACCACGGCGTCGACTTCGGCATCGGCCGCGATCCGCGTGAACAGCGGCAGGAACTCGGCGTGCATCTCGGGGCTGATTGCGTTACGCCGGTCGGGGCGGTCCAGTGTCACCCAAAGGACGCCGTCCGCACCCAGCTCGGTGCGGATGTATGTGAGGCCGTAGCGGTCCCCGGAAGCCATGGTGCTCCTTCGGTCAGCGGTGAGGGCTGTAGCGGACGTACGAGCAGGGCGAGCCGAGTCCGTCTTTCGGTGCACAGGTCAGGACGGCGACGCGGCGGATTACCGGAGTTCCGTATTTCGGATGGCGGCGGCCGGGTTCCGGAGCGCTCAGGCCTGGCCTTCCGTGACTAGATCAAGAATAATATATACTGTGTGTGCTGCCGTCCCCAGAGCGCCGACCCACTCGACCGCCCTCCGAGCCGAAATGCCGTCGGTGAGGTGGGTAGTGGCGGGTGGGTCGGCTCACGTCGTGCCCGTCTCGGCGCCTTTGGCGTGGCTCGCGGAGTTCCCGGCGGACCCGAAAGCGGTCAGCCCGGACGGTGGAGCCATCACGTGAGGCGCGGCCACGGCGCAGAAATGCGTGGGCCCGTCGTCCGATAGTGCGCCCCGTCGAGCCGAATCCGACTGGCGTGACGGTGAGTTCACGTCCGCACGAACCTGTGGGTGATGCGGCGTCGTCGGTGCCGGCGGGCGCGATACGCGTCGGCTGAGTGGCCGTGGCGAAGCGTCGGCGGTTCCGCGAGGTGCGGTCCGGTTTGCCGGGCCGGTCAGTCTGCCAGTTTGGCGAGGGCCAGGGTGTGAGCTTGGTCGAGGGCCTCGGCGGCAGGGCAAGCGATGTCCGGCTGCACGCCGGTGCCCTCCCAGTTCGTGCCGGAGACGGGGTTGATGGCGCGGCCGACGGGGACGGTGGCTTCCAGGTGCGGGTGCACGGCCCAGCCCTGGCACGGGTGTGCGCCGCCGCGAGTGCGCTCGCCGACGACGGTGGCGCGGCCGAGTTGCTGGAGGTCGTAGGCCAGCTCCTCGGCGGCGGAGAAGGAGCTGCCGCTGGTCAGCACGTACAGCGGCTTGCTGCCGCCGAAGCGTGTGCCGGGAACGTGCGGCAGGCTCCAGGACTGCTCGCTTCGTCGGCCGCCGCGCCAGGACATGGTGTTGAGGTGGGTGCGCTCGTCGAGCAGGTAGCTGCAGACGAAGGCGACCGTGTCCGGGTCGCCGCCGCGGTTGGTGCGGAGGTCCACGATCAGCGCCTGGGCGCGGGAGGCCAGGGTGAGCGCGGCGGTCAGCGGCTCGGCGGCCCACTCCAGGGGAAACAGCATCGGTGCCAGCTCGAGCACGGCGACCCCGCCGTCGAGCAGCTGGAGCCGGGGTACGCCGCCGAGGGACGTGTCGAAGTCGCCGCGGATGGATTCCAGGGTGGCCTTTCCCTCGCCGGCGGAGACCGGGTCGGCGTGGTGCTTCAGCCGCAGGTGCCGGTCGCCGTTGGCGGACTGCAGGTCCGCGGTGACCAGCCGGGCGAGCTCCTCGGCGTCGGAGACGTCGTAGGCGCCCTCGGCGAGCCGTTGTTGCAGCAGGCCGGCGAGTTGCTCGGCTATGTCGGGGAATACGTAGTGCTCGGTCAGCAGTCGGACCGTCTCGTCGATGACAGGGGCAGGCGAGATCTTCGTGGGAGTCGTCATGGCCGGGAAGTAGATCATCCCCCTTGCAAAAGCGTCAAGAAATCCAGACACTTTCCCTATGCCAGATGAGCCTGCCTACTCCCCGCCTCCCCAGGACGTCCTGGAGATCGGCGCACCCGAGCAATTCGCGGCGCTCGCCCACCCGCTGCGTCAACGACTGCTCTTCGCCCTGGGCCACCGGCCTGCCACCGTCAGGCAGCTCGCGGCGCAGCTCGACGCCAAGAAGGGCAACGTGGCCCACCACCTCAAAGTGCTCCGCGAAGCCGGGATCGTCCACATCGCCGAGACCCGCCACGTCCGCGGCGGCACCGAGCAGTACTTCCAGCGCACGGCCCGCCACATGCTCGTCGCCGAACCCCAGGCCGCCGGCACCGCCGCGATGCTCGCCGCGTTCGCCCACGAGCTGGACCGCTCACCCGCCGAGACCCTGAGACTTCGCCACCTGCGTCTCAGCCCCGCGCAGGCCGAAGCGCTCGGCGAAACCCTCACGAACCTGGTCGACGAGACCGAGGAGGGCGGAGAAGACGAGCCCCTCCATGGCGTGTTGGTGGCGCTCTACCAACAGGCGCCCCCGACCGGCACCACCAGTTCCGCGTAGGCATTCCTGCTCAGGCCACGGAGGTGCCGCCCTGGGCTTCGGCGGCCAGGTCCTGCCAGTCGGCCCAGGTCTTGAGGAGGTCGGCGTAGACCTGCGGAAGCATCTCGTTGCCCCGAGTGCCGAAGAAGACCCGCAGCGGCGGGTTGTCGGAGTCGACGCTGGTCTCCGACATCGGCGAAGCGGTCGGCTACACCTCGGAGTTCGCCTTCTCCCGAGCCTTCGCCCGCGAACGCGGCCTGCCCCCCGGCCGCTACCGACGAACCTCTCACGCACAGCCCGCAGGAGTGTGCCCCGGCCCGCAGGTCGATCGACCACGGCCCGCCAACGCCATGGGCGGTGGACCGGCCCATGGTGTCAGGATGAGGCGACGTGTCCGCGTGGGCGATCTTCAAGGCCTAACAGGGCGGCGGATTCGGTCGATCGCGCCCGCTCCGGCGTTCAGCCGGCCTGGGGCGTCCGGGCCTGGACGCGGGCGCGGTTCTCGCGGGCGTCGTCGATGGCGGTCGTCAGGAACATGAGGACGAGCATGACCCAGAACGCATTCAGCACCGCGTCCCCGTGCTCGCCGCCGAAACGCGTGGTGCAGACTTCGACCCCCATCCGGAACACCAGCCACCCGCACAGCACCGCGAGCGTGCCGCGCATGGGAGTGCGTCGCACGATCTTCCACAGGCAGATGAGCAGGGCGACGGCCCACACGAGCGCGACGGCGAGGATCTTGTCCCGGTGGACGTAGGGGTCGACCGCGGCGAACACCGCGAAGCCCCAAACGAATGCGGTGCTGACCTGCGGGGCCCACGGCAGCACGAGGAGCCCCGCGACCCAGGCGATGCGCGCGCCTCCCTCCATGCTGTCCGCGAACCACAGTCCGACGCCCGACAGTTGGAGGTAGGCAACGAGCAGGCAGCCAAGCAGCGGCAGGACCGAGTCCGCGGTGAAACGGGGGCGCAGGACTCCGGGGGCAGGCCGTCCAGGTGTTCCCGGCGGCATAGGCGGCGGGGGGTAGTCGCCAGGGCCGGAGTGGCCCGCGGGCGCGAACGGACCTCCGCCGCCCATGCCGCCGGGAACCGGGGCGGGCCCGGACACCTGCCCGGGAATCGGTGGCGCGGGCGGAACGGCACCTGCCGCGGCCCAACCCCCGGGCGCCGCTGCGGCTGCGCCGCCGTTCCCCGCCGGCGCCCACGCCGGGCCCGGGCGGTACGCGTGCGCGGTCGGTGCCGTGGCGATCGGCGGCGGCGCGGGCACCGCACTGACCGTCTGGCTTGCGGCTTCGTGGACTTGCTCCAGTGCGGCGCGGAACGACGCCGCGTCCGGGTAGCGTTCGTCCGCCCGCTTCGCCAGCGCCCGCAGCACGACGGCGTCGACGGCCGCGGGCACCTCGGGCCGCAGCGCGGAGGGGGCGGCCGGGGCCTTCGACAGATGCTGGTTCATCACCGCGAACGGTGAGTCGCCGGTGAACGGTGGGCGCCCGCTGAGCAGTTCGTACAGCAGACAGCCAAGTGAGTAGATGTCCGTACGCCCGTCCACGTCCGCGCCGTCGATCTGCTCGGGGGACAGATAGGCGGGCGTGCCGACCATGCCGCCTGTGGACGTGAGGCGAGTAGCCGTATCCGCCAGGGCCTTCGCGATGCCGAAGTCCAGGACCTTGACGCCGCCGGCCGGGGTGAGCATTACGTTCGACGGTTTGATGTCGCGGTGCACCAAGCCCTGTTCGTGGCTGTGGGCGAGCGTGTCGGCGATGTCGCGGGCAATCGCCACCGCCCGGTCCGGCGCGAGCGGACCCCTGCGGACCTCCTCCGCGAGCGTCGCCCCCTCGACGAACTCCATGACGAGGAACGGCACCGGCTCGCCGTCGTCGGCGTCCTCGCCGACATCGTGCAGGACCGCCACACCGTGATGCGAAAGCGACGCGGCAACGCGCGCCTCACGTCGGAACCGGGCACGGAACTCGTCGTGCCGGGTGAGTTCCACCGGGAGCACCTTCACCGCGACGGTCCGGCCCAGTTCTCGGTCGCGGCCGCGCCACACCTCGCCCATGCCGCCTCGTCCGACAGAATTGTGAAGCTCATAGCGCGACGCCAGAACGCGCATGCGGCAGGACTCCTCGGGCCAGATCCCCGCCGGCCTCGACCAGCCGGCGAACTCGGCGACGAGCCTAGCGATCAACAGCCGGCCGCGGCACGCACAACAGCCGCGAGTCGGCGGGGCGTGGGAGGGCGCGTCCCAGCGTGCCGGCGAACCGAACAGCACCCACCACCGGTTCGAACTGACCGATGGCGAGGTCGGCGACCGGATCGGGAAGGTCTGGGCCGTCTACCCGCACGCTCTGTGCGTGGCCGACATCGTCCTGGCCGGGAACGCGGCGGACCACGCGCTGCCCGAGGGCCAGGGAAGCTGGCAGTTCTCGTCCCGCTTCTGACACCGAGCGCACAGGGCGGCAGAACGCATCCGGCCCGGCCGGGACCAACTGGTGCTGTGACGGCGCGCGATGATGCTGTCCCTGCACGCCCAGGCAGCGCACTGACCTGCCTCGGTGCGTAGCGCCGTCCGCGCGGCCGGTACGGCAAATGCAGCCGAGATCACGCGTGTTGCGGTCTGCACGACCGTGCGGGGCGGTCACCGCAGCGGCGCCCTACTTGGTCAGGCGCAGTCAGGCGCAGTCAGGCGCTCATCCTCGTTTGCGGTGCGCCGGGTCGTCACGCCGCTTGAAGGCGCCACTTCGACAGGCATCTTGCCTCAGTGGGTCATCCGCCCGCACGTCCCGACACACCATGATCGAAACTTTTCGGGAATGGTTGCCTCTGTCGCGCCTCGGTGTTCCGTCAGCCCGTTGCGGAATTATCGGAACGCGCCCGGGAATAACCTGCTGACCTGCCCGTACGCCGCGGGTGGTTGATTTCGTCCGGGCAATTTGCTTTTGTCGCTGCCACGTGCAAATGGCACCCCGTGGGTTCCCGGTCCTGCTTTTCGGGCCGGGATCCGCTCCTGAAAAGGACGCGGACCCAGCGAACGCCGGGAAATCGTCCGAAGGGCGAGGTCCGGGCACCTGATGTGTCACGGCCTGCGGGCTCGTGCCGTCGTATCGCCCCCGGGAATTCCGGAAGGACTCGTATGTCTCTCCGTTATGTCCGCGGTTGCCACACCGGCGAAACTTTCAGTCGTCCCCGGCGTCGGATCGGTGTCGTCGTCGCCGTGACTGCTGCGCTCGTCCTGACCGGAACGGTTGTCTCCGCCGGACCGGCATCGGCCGCGAGCGTCAGCACATGGGACAAGGTCGCCAAATGCGAGAGCGGTGGCAACTGGTCCATCGACACCGGAAACGGTCACTACGGCGGTCTTCAGTTCAAGCTCAGTACGTGGCGCGCGCACGGCGGCAAAGGCATGCCGCACCGTGCTTCGAAGAGCGAGCAGATTCGCATCGCCGAGAAGGTCCTCGCCAGCCAGGGCCCCGGCGCTTGGCCGGTCTGCGGGCGGCGCGCGGGCCTGGCCTGAAGTCCGTTGGCACCGGGTGTGGTTGCGGGTTGTGCGAGGCCGACTTGGTGGGCGTCCGGCAGCCGTTCGTCGGCCGCGACGGGCAGGCACCGGGTCCGTCGGCCGATTGCAACGAGAAAGCGGTCATGCCCGGGGCCAGGCGGGTGAAGCCTCTGCGCGGCGCCCCGCCAACCGCCGTACCGCAGGCGCACGGGGCTCAGGATGTCCGGGCAGACCCGAACCCGCCTCCCGGCGGTTCGCCTACCGACCAACCCGAGGAGCCCGCCGTGCCGGAGCGCGTCCGCCGCAAGGACAACACTCAGGTCACCTTCGTCCTCCCGCCCGACGCCTCAAGTTCCGCTGTCAGCGTGGTAGGCGACTTCAACGACTGGACACCCGGAACCCACGAACTGGTTGCTCGCGCCGACGGAGCCCGGGCGGTGACAGTGAGACTGCCCGGCGAACAACGCGTGTTCTTCCGGTACTTGGCCGAAGGCGGCCATTGATTCGACGAGGTGGATGCGGACGGTCACGACGGTCGCAACGGCTACTTGGACCTCACCCGCGCGTGACCCACTGCCAACTACGCCTGCTTCAAAGGCAGGCGCCTCCGGCAGCGCCACGCGCCGCAGATGACAATCGGCCGGGCAGATCGTGACGGTGTGCCTGCTGCCCGTCTGTGCGCGGAGGAAGCAGTCGGTGAGGTTGTTGTCCCAGGCACCGCTGTCCCGCCGCCGACGTATCGGATGGCCTGGGTCGGGTAGCGGCGCAGCCTGAGACGGTTCCGCGGTTCGGCGTGCGGCCGACGGAAGGAACCGACAACCCAGGGAGGCCGTACCGCATGAGCCACGACCCGAATGACGACGGGCACGAGTACGACTCCCACGAGCTGGCCCGCAGGCGGTACGGGCGAGGGGACATGCGGGTGGGAAACGCCGGCCACAGTTCCGCCGCCTGGATCGGCGTCGCCGTGATCCTCATCGGCTGTGCCGTCGCCGCCGTGGCGCTGCCGCTGGCGGAGCCCTGGTTGTTCTGGACGGGGGTCGGTGTCGCCGCCGTGGGCCCGGTCCTCGGCAAGGTCCTGTCGCTCCTGGGGCTCGGAGTTCCCCCCGGCTACCACCAGGAAGGCGATGTCGAACTGCGTGACCGACTGGTGGGGCAGCGCGGCGAAAAGCAGTGGTCCGCGGACCGAGCGGCCGCACGCAAGAGGAAGTAGTGCCCTCCCGCGTCTGACAGAGGGCCTGCGGCCGTCAGCAGTTCCAGTTGCGCTCCACCCCTGACCCGCCTGCGTGGCGGACAGTCCCGAGAAAGGAATTCGTTGTGCCTTCCAATAGCCGGACCGATGCCAAGGCCGACACCAAGACGAAGTCCGATGTCGTCGAACTGATCCTGGAGGACCACCGGCGGATGGAGGAGCTGTTCCGCCGGATGCGCAGCGTCGAAGCGGACCGGGGCGCCGCGTTGGGCGAGTTCGCGGATCTGCTGATCGCGCACGGACTGGCCGAGGAGGCGGCGGTGTATCCGGCGCTCAAGCGCTTCAAGCACATCGACGACAAGGAGGTCGAGCACGGCGAGGAGGAGCACGAGGACGGCAACAAGGCCCTGTTGGCGCTGTTGGAAGTCGACGAGGCGGGTGCGGAGGACTGGGACGAGAAGCTGGAGAAGCTTGTGGAGGAGGTCGCCCACCACGTGGACGAGGAAGAGCGCACGATCCTCAACGGCGCCCGTGAAAACGTCACGGCCGAACGCCGGCAGGAACTCGGCGCGGCCTTCCTGCATGAGCGCGGGCGGCAACTGAAGGCAAACTGCGGCGAGATCGACAACGTCCGCCGCATCGTCGAGCAGTGAGCGCGATCGGCCGGAGGCGCCAGGCCACGTGGCCCCTCAGGATGTGGGAGGCGTGCGGCGCGCGCGGTGGCTGGTGTCGCACCAGGGCCACCGGCGGCTGCGGCGGCAGGAGCACACCGCCACGACCACACGGTCCGAGCGCGCCACCCCGCCGTCCGGGAGCGCCACTTCGACCGGCCCGTCCATCAGCACGGGTCCGCCCTGGACCACATCCACCCGGCGGGCGGTGTCCGAACGGGCGGTCTCGGACTCGCGCTCAGGCTCCCCTGTCGGCACGGACGACCACCAACTCCTCTTCACGACAGCCCGGTTCGATGAGCCCGGCAGCTTCCAGGTACGGGGCCCGCGCGGTGAGCACCGGCCCGAACGGCTCCCGGTTGCGGGCCACGACCTCCGCATCCAGCCCTGCCGCGGCGAGCACCCGCACACTGGCGTCCACCCCGCACAGCACGGAATGCACGATCAGCGCCGTGCCGCCAGGGCGCAGGAACTCGGGGAGGCCCTCGCACAACCGGTCCAGGACCAGCCGACCGTCCGTACCCGCGTCCCAGGACCGCGCTCGCCCGCGCTGCGGCGCGACAGTTTGTGGGGAGGGCACGTACGGCGGGTTGGCCAGGACCACGTCGAAGCGCCGCCCCGCGACGGCGGCGAAGAGGTCGCTGCGGCGTACGCGCAAACGCCTCCGGAACCGGAAACTGTTGGCGCGGGCCGCCCACACCGCGGAGCGGGCTATGTCGAGCGCGGTCACCCGGCACCCGTCCCCGGTGGCGTCGGACACGGCCAGGGCCACCGCACCCGTCCCGGTACCGACATCCAGGACATCTGCTGCCCGGTGAAGGTCGACCTGGTCGTGGTACGCGGACAGCAGCAGCCAGGTGTCGGCCTGAGGCCGGTACACCCCCGGAACGCGCAGGAGTTTCATGATCGGCGGCTGCCCGGTGCCGGTCACCCCAAACGGCCGCGCCGAAGCGGACGCATTCCCGGGCGTGGTCCGCAAGATCGCGGGTAGCCGCCACACATGCGACACGTTCTTGATCCACTCGACCACCCGACCGGCATACGGAGTCCCACGGCGTCCCGGATGCGGCGTCGCGCCGTCCCACGGAGCAAATGGGCAGGCACGCGTGCTGCGCGCGGCGGTGCCGTGGTCGCCAGATCAGGAAGTTCTCGTGAATGCTGTGCCATCAATGGTCAGCGCAGCCTGGTGATCTGGCCGGTGTCCCCAGGGTATCGCCGCGGACCAAGCGGAGTACTGGCCTGCCAGGTCGAGTCGGCGACCGGCGTGTGCCGCACGCTGGGCGAGGCGGGTGACCAACTGGCAGAAGCCCGCCAGGCGTTGGCGCTGTCCGCATACACGGAGGGGGTAGGGCTGTTGTCCGCGGGGTGCGCGCCCGTCATCGGAGACCAGGCACTGGCGGTCACGGAAGGCGAACGCTACCGCGCGATCGAGCGGCTCTACCGGGGCGTCGTCGACGAATACGCCGCATGCGGGCTCCACGTCCACGTGGGCGTCGCCGACCGGGAGACCGCCGTCGCGGTGGTCAACCACCTGCGCCCCTGGCTGGCGACGCTCCAGGCGCTGACCGGCAATTCGGCGTTCAGCCGCGGGCGGGACACCGGGTTCGCGAGTTGGCGAACGGTCATGCAGAGCCAGTTCCCGGGCTTCGGGGCACCGCCCTGGTGCGCCGACGCGGCGGATTACGACCGGGCGATGGCCCGCCAGGCCGCGTTCGGGACCACCGTGGACGCCCAGATGACATTCTGGGCCGCGCGCCCTTCCGAGCACGCCCCCACCGTCGAGGTACGCGTCGCCGATGCCGTGCCGACACAGGACGAGGTCGTCCTGCATGCGGCACTGGTGCGCGGCCTGGTGGTACGGGCCCGCACGGACCTGGACGCCGGACGCCCGGCTGCGCCCGGGGAGGACACCGCCATCGCCGCGGCGCTGTGGTCCGCGTCGCGCCACGGACTGCGGGACCGGCCGTGGACCCCGTCAGCGAGCGACAGGTACCCGCGCTCGCCATGGTCCGCGCGCTACTGGCCCATGTACACGATGCACTGGACGAGTTCGGCGATCGCGAGACCGTACACCGCCTGGTCACCCGCGTCCTGGACCACGGAACAGGCGCGGAGCGCCAGCGGGCGGCCGCCGCGACCGGCGGGCTGCGGGCCGTCTGCGACCTGGTCACCCTGCCCGACCCGGCCGGGCCGCCTACCCATGCCCGACCGGACACGTCGTTGGAGGCGTCATGACCGGCCCTCGTGCCCCCCGACCTCGCGGCCCCGTTTCGGAGGCTGTGCTGGACGCGCTGCGAAACCCCGCAGGAAGCGGCGCCGTCGCCCCCGCCGTCGCACCCGATCCCTGGTCCGACGACGTCCAACTCGCCTTGTACGTCTGCTACGAACTGCACTACCGGGGCTTCGCCGGCGTGGACTCCGACTGGGAGTGGGACCCTGGCCTGCTCAGCGTGCGCGCCGGCCTGGAGGCAGCGTTCCTCGACGCCCTCCGGGCGGGCGTCGACTCCGCCCCCGACGCCGAGACGGCCCTCGCGCCGCTGTTGACGGAACCGGACGACGGGACCGGCCTCTCCCACCACCTTCTCCGCGACGGCGATCTCGACCAGTTCCGCGAGTACGTCGTCCACCGATCCGTCTACCACCTCAAGGAGGCCGACCCGCACGCGCTGCTCATTCCCCGGCTGACGGGACGCGCCAAGGCGGCTGTGGTCACGGTCGAATTCGACGAGTACGGAGGCGGCCGTGCCGAGCGTATGCACTCCACCCTCTTCGCGGACCTCATGACCGGCCTCGGCCTGGACGCCGAGTACGGCCACTACCTGGACCGGGTTCCCGCGCCGATGCTCGCCGTGGTCAATCTGATGTCGCTGTTCGGCTGGCACCGGAGCCGCCGCGGCATGATGGTCGGCCACTTCGCAGCCGCGGAGGCCGGCACCCCGCCGAGCGCGGCGCGACTGGCCGAGGCGCTGCACCGGCTCGGCGTGACGGATCCGCGATGCGCGCTCTTCTACACCGAGCACATCGAGGCCGACGCCGTCCACGAACAAATCATGCGGCGCGAGGCCGTCGCTCCGCTGCTCGCCGAAGACCCGGCGCTTGAACCGGACATGGTCTTCGGCATCGAGGCCACCACGCTGGTCGAGGACCGGTTTGCCGACCATTTGACGTCCGCCTGGAAGAGTGGCGGCAGTTCCCTCCTGCCCTCCGATCGCTGAACAGCGCGTCCGGGCTCGTTGTACGCGCCGGTGCCGGTCAGTGACCGGGCGAGCCAGGACATGACGAAGATCGTGCCCATCACCAGGCAAAGGGACCGCGAGATCACGCCCTGCAGCGAGGTCGTGACCGATTCGAGGCGGAGGACGGTCCGGAGAATCGGCCGGATCGTCGATGTCTCAGTGCCGCCCGCGCGTCGAGTCCGAGGCCCCGCCGAAGAGCCGGGCCACGGCGCGGAACGGGAGGGTGACCACGGTGGCTATGGCGCCGCCGATCTTCCTGAGGACGTCTGCTATCGCCCTGAACATGCGCACCTCCTGAGTTTCGTCGGGCCGGACGTACCGGTCCTGTCCCCGCGACTGCCCGGATGAGGCCGGCGGAAACGACCTGGCCGGTGCGGCGTCGGCGCACCGGCGGACGCGCACTCAATCGGCGAGGACACGGATGACCTGCAGTGACGTGTTCTCGGGGGGCACGGTGTCGAGCAGCGCCGCCGGCGAGGAGGCGGACGCGAGTTCATGCACAAGACGACTTCTCGCCCGCCTCCCCCTGCCGGTCAACGCCGGCTGCGGGCCCGGTACATGACTGCCGCGACGACCAGGACGGCGACGACGGCGGCCTGAACGCGGCGATCTTGTGCGGCGCCCACGGCTCGTTCGGCAGGGTCGGTGACTGCCCGCGGCGTGTTGTCCTTGACGGTGCCCGCGAGGTCGGACGCAGTCTTGGCGATTTGGTGTCCGGTACGCGCCGCCACGTCGGCGACCGGGTCCGGAGTCTTGTCCCGCACCGCATGCAGTATCTGCCCGGCGGTGTCCTTCACCGTTGCGGTGGCGTGCGACGTGGCGTCGCGTACGTGCTGCGCGCCGGCAGCTGCGTCCTTGCCGGGGGAGTGCTTGGTCATTGGTGTGCCCTTTCCTTGGACTCGACTGTGGGGCCGGCCATGGCGCCTGTCCCTGGTCGCAGGGTTCGACGTACGGCTCGCCGTCGGGCGGATAGCCCCGGCGATCGGGTCCCCGCCGTGGTTTGCCGTCGCTTCTCGGCTTCTGTGCCATGCCCTGGGCCACTGTCCTGATTGCCGGGACTCATGCGGCGCGGTCAAATCCGGTTGTCGCGGACAGGTACAGAGCACACGGCCGAGAGTGCGGCCGACGGCTGAACTCGGGCGGTGCGGGTAGCCGCGTCCCAGACCCGAACCACAGGAGCGGAGCGTGCCATGAACACCGCGAAGATGGCCTACAAGCCGGTCGGCCTGTTGGCCGGAGCCCTGAGCGGGATGGCGGCGGGTGCCGTGTTCAGGCAGGTCTGGAAGGTGCTCGGCCACGAGGACGACGCCCCCGATGCGACCGACGAGGACCGGACCTGGCGGGAAGTGCTCATCGCGGCGGCGCTCCAGGGAGCCATCTTCGCGGCTGTCAAGGCGGCCACCGACCGCGGGGGAGCGACCGCGGTGCGGCGTGTGTCGGGAACGTGGCCGGGCTGACGCGGGTACGGCGGGTACGGCTGACGCGACCCGCAGCCACCCCCGTCCGGCTCTCCGGCTTTCCGTGCCCACAGGCGGTCGCGTCGGTGCCGGTGCTCGATCGAGGCAGGCAGTGTTGTGTGGGGACCGGGCCGGCGGGCAGTGGCGATGGGACGGCGTCGGACAAACGCCTGCGCGGATACCGGGGAGGACGATTTGAGCAAGGGCGACGGTCCTGGTCGTGACAACTGCCCTGGTCCTCCTTGCCGTGGTCCTCATTGCGCGGATCCTCGGGGCTGCGGTGGTGACGCGGACGGCTTGTTCGCCGCAGCGCCGACTGCCGGGACGCGGGCCGTACTGCTGGCGTTGGCGGTGGACGCGGCGCTCCGTGTCTGCGGCGGCTGGCCGGTTCCCGCCGCTGATCCGTTCGCGGTGCTGCAACGTGCGTTTGCCCTCGGGGTGATCGATGTCGAGTACGAGGAGGCGCTCGAGGCACTCCAGTCCCGGCTCGTGACTCGCGGCTTCCCGCGCTACATCCCCCCGCTGCGGTGGACCGCGCCCTGACGAGACCTGTTGCTTGGGTTCCCGCCGAGTGGTTGGCGGCAGGCAGATGTCACGGACACCTGAGGGGCCGATGCGCGCGGGAGTTTGTGGGCCGGTGCTTGCATGCCCGGGGATGTGGGGGCAGCGGGCGCGTGCAAGCGCAACCGACGGCTCGGTTGCGAACTGACGGGTGCGGTCCGGCATTTCGCGTACCGGCCCTTCCGAGCCCCAGGTTTCGGGGGAGTGGGTAGGCATCATGGTGACTGCCAGGGAACGCCGGCTGGGTCGTACCGACGTCAACCCGGTCTATGGGGTCGTCGGTGCCGGCGATTTGGCGGTGGAGAAGGCCCGCGGCGTGTCGACGCCCGTGAGCTCGGCGTCGAGGCCAGGGAGGACGTCCGGCGCACCGCCGCCAGGACGAGGGCCGCTTCCGCTTCCGGGGCCAGGTCCCGTTCCCGTTCCGGTGCGAGGACCTCCGGTATCTCCGCCTCGTCAAGTGCCTCCGGGAGCAGGGCCAAGGCCTCGCGTACCAAGCCTTCCTCGGGCCCCGCGCCCGGCCGATAGACCGCAGGCCTCGCCAAACTGCGCCGGCGGCCGGGCCGGCACCCGACACCGGCCGTCGGCGGGCATGCGCTCGTCAGGCGACGCCCGAGCGGTCCTGAGAACACCGGCAGGGCGCGCGGGTCGATTCCGGCAGACCGGGTAGCCGCGCGGCATGGCCGACCTGTGGCGCTTCCCGGTGGCTGCGTTCCTCCGACAGCACTCACCACGAACAACCGCGACAGGGAAGCAAGGGATACAGGCACCCAAAGGAATGCAAGGGATACAGGCACCCAAAGGAATGGAGCCGCCGTGAACGCATACTCACAGCTCCGCGAGGACAACGACCAACTGCGCGCGCTGATCGCACGCTGGAGGGCCACACCGCAAAGCGTCGCGCGACTCCTCCCCCAGGCCGCTGCGGAGCTCCGCGCCACGGCAGCCGCCAAGGAGCGCGAACTGTATCCGGCGGTTCTCCGGCACGACCCGGGGCGAGCCGCCCTGGTGGACGAGGCCGTCCGCACGAACCGGCAGGTCGAGGCATTCCTGACGGCCGCGGAGGATCTGGGTCCGGACGGCAACGGCTTTCTCGACGAGGCCTACGAAGCCGCCGCCGCGGCCGATGGCCAGCTGCTGCACGAGCGCCGGGACATCTTCCCCGCACTCGCACCCGACAACATCCCGGAGACCGAACTCGCCCGCGTCGTCGACCGCATGCACACCGCAGGCATGGACCGCGGGCGCGATCACCACATGACCGCAACGCACCGGACCTCGGCTCGCCTGGACGAGGGCGGCCACTGACCGCTGTCCGCCCTGGGCCGTCAGCCCGGCAGGGTTTCGCCGCCGATGGGTGTGAGGACCTCGCCGGTGTAGTAGCTGGACAGTCGGCCCGCGGCGAAGAAGACATACGAGGGGGCGATTTCGTCTGGATCGGCGGCGCGGCCCATCGGGGCCTGCTCGCCGAAGGACTCCACCCTGTCAGCGGTGAACGTCGCCGGGATCAACGGCGTCCAGACCGGGCCCGGGGCCAGCAGTTGACGCGGATGCCGCGTTCGCGCAGAGATTGCGAGAGCGCGTACGTCAGGGCCAGGACCGCCCCCTTGGTGGCCGAGTAGTCGATGAGGGTGCGATTGCCGCGCAGCCCGTTGACCGACGAGGTGCGCCGCGATGGCATGTACCGCCGACGACATTGTGCAACCAGTCAGGAGGCGAACGCGCATGGGTGACATGGACGGCGGCGGCCGTGCCGACGGTCTCGTCGCGGAACTGACCGCGGACCACAGGCTGGTGGGGAAACTGCTCGCGGTCCTGGAACGCCCCTGGGGCGGCGGTCGGGATGCGCACAACACGTGGCGGGCGACAGCGGAGTGTCTGACCGCCGCCGTGGTGGCGCATATCGCCGCGGAGGAGGAGTACCTGCTACCCGCCGTGCGCGAATATCTGGCCGACGGGCACCGGTTCGCCGATTCCGCGCTCACTGCCAACCGCCGGACCGAGGAACTGCTGACGGACATCGGAAACAAGATCATCGAGCCCGAGGAGCTGGGACCGGACGACCGCGACACGGGCTGCACCGCCGCGCCGGGAGGCCTGGCGCTTGTCCCCGCGTTGGCCGCCGAGCTGAGGCGCCACGCCGACGAGCAGGAACGTGTTCTGCTTCCCGCACTTGCTGTTGCATGCCCTCCCGGCCTGATCGACGACCTGGGCGCAAAAGTCCGCGCCGCGAAAGGGATCGGCCCCACGCGCCCCCACCCGGCCGTACCGCGCAACGCCGTCGCCCGCAAAGCCCTCGATCCGGTCGTCGGCCTCCTCGACCGGCTACGCGATCTCGTCCAAGGACGCCGACGCTGAGGAGTGCCGGCCGGCACACGCGCACTGATCACCGGCGGCCCACAATCCGCGGACTGCCTTGATCACCCGGGTCGGCGGGGGAGTAGTCGACCGTGCGGTGGTACGCCGGGTCGGGATCCTGGATCTGCGCGAAACCGCCGACCGTCCGGAAAGTTGACCATGAGGGCGTGGTCCGCCGCTGCGCGGGCTGATGCCAAGTGTGGCCCGACTCCTGACGGTGGAGGCCGGGGTTGCCGGCCGCCGCCGCACCTGGGCCGGGAAAGACTCGATGCCCCTGAGGAGTACTGATGGCCTTGCTGGCAGAAGACAGCGACGAAGCCGCGAGTTTTCACGCGTGCCGAGCCGCCGCTCACGAACAGCAGCTGGATCCCGGTCGCCTGGCTCAGGCCGGCGCCTATGCGGGGGCATTGGCCTGGGGCGGGCACGTCGCCAAACGCGGCAGGCCCGGCACCGTGGAGCGAGCCCGCGACCTGGTCACCGACGCTGCCTACGCGTTCATCGGCGAGACCGCCAAGGAAGGGCACATCGATCCAGAGGGCGTGCGGGCCGCGAAGCAGCAGGCGAGGGACCGGCTCGACGAGCTCGTCCGAGCCGAGTACGCCTGAATGGCCCCGGCCCCATACGCGGTCCCCATGCGCGGTCCCATGCGCGCATACGCGCGCATGCCGCTCAGGCACTCATCGCTGCCGTCTCCGCAGTCTCCGCAGGTGACCGCTTCGGCGACCATCACCCTCCGTCACCGGGCCCGTCGTGTCGGCGGCGTTCCCGCGACCCGGTCGTCGCCGACGCTCCGCCGATCGGACGCGATTTCGAGGCCGCCCGTCCGCTCACCTACGCTCACCGACCGAGCGCCCTGGCCAGCTCCTTCTTGCGCATGCTCGACCGGCCTTTGATGTCGCGCTTCCTGGCTTCGGCGTACAACTGCTCGTAAGTGGGTCCCTGCGCGCCGGAGTGCGAGCGCCGGCCGCCGCGCTCTCCGGAGGACATGTCGCGCGTCGACGTCCGACTGGCGGTCTTGGATTCGCCGTGGCGTGCGCGCTCCTTGTTCACGGTACGCGCGGCGATCTCCTTGGCGCGCTTGGTGCTCTCGCCCCGCGCCTTGGCACTGTCCTTGATGTGCTCGTACTGGCGTTCCCGCTTGGGGCTTGAGCCTCGCGGCATGGCAAATCACTCCTTCGTACGACGTACGCTTCCCACGGCACGGCCGCGTGTGCCCGGCGGCTGCCCGCCTGCGTTCCGGCCAAACCGCGGAGGAAGAAGCCGGCCGGTTCGCAGTCTCCGTCGCAGTCCGCGTCCTGGATGCAGGTCTCTGGACGGAGGGCGCTGCTCAGGCACGTCCAGAGCCCCGGCGCCACACACGGGACGCGCGGAATTCGTGGGGGCTTCACCAGCGCCGAAGCGGGTACCGGCCGCTCGAGATGAGTCCGGCACACAGCGGCGTCGATTGGAGGCACGGCCGGTGGTCTTCGAGCGTTTCGCGGATCAGCTTGACTACCCCATGTTCGTGGTGACGGCCGCGCACGCGGGCACCGGCGAGCAGGCCGGGTGCCTGGTCGGGTTCGCCTCCCAGTGCAGCATCGTCCCCGCACGGTTCCTGGCGTGTCTGTCCACCGCCAACCACACGTACCGGATCGCGCTCGCCGCGCCCGTCCTGGCCGTTCACACGCTGCGGGCCGGACAGCACGAACTGGCCGCGCTCTTCGGCGAACAGACCGGGGACGACGTCGACAAGTTCGCCCGCTGCCGCTGGGAATCCGGCGTCGCGGGTGTGCCTTTGCTGGCGGACTGCCCGGACCGCTTCACCGGCACGGTGCTGACCCGGTTGGACGGTCTCGGCGACCACGTCGGATTCGTCCTCGACCCGCTGGATCCCGAGGACGGAGCCGACGCCGCGCCCGGACGCCGAACAGCCGACCCCGTCCCCGCGCCTCTGATGTTCTCGACCGTCCGCGACCTGCGACCAGGTCACCCTGCCTGAAGCAAGCGGCTGATGGACCAAGACCTCGAAGGCGCGTTGCGCCGCAGATTCTCGTGGGTCAGCGCCACTCCATGGGAGTTCGAAGAGGCGCCGTAGAGGAGAACCGCGATGTCGTCGCCGCGGCGCTGCGCGACGTGCATCACCGGGGCACCCGCGCCGAGTGTCGCCGCCGACGCGCGTACGTCCAGCACAGGCACATGAAGCGACTCGGCGGCACGGAGGGTGCCGGGCGCCGGGTCGGCGGTCAGCAGCCGCGATGCCCCGGAATCGGCGAGACGGCACCCGACTTGGCCGAGCGACAACCCGGGATCGAGCGGGACCACGACCCCGCCCGCACGCAGCACGCCGTAGTACGCGTCCGCGAACTCGGGGGTGTTCGGCAGCATCAGGCCGACGCGGTCGCCGGGTGCGAGGCGCCCTCCGAGCAGGGTGTGGGCGATGCGGGCGGCGCCGTCGTCCACGTCGGCGTACGTACGGATGTCGTCGTTGCCGCCGTGGCTCCCGCCGCCGCTGCGGACGGCCGGACGGTCGGGCCATTTGCGGGCCGTGGTGGTCAACATGTGCGCCAGGTTGGCCATACGTCCTCCGAAGGGGGGCCGGAACGGGCTGCGGTCAGGCCAGTTCCTCAGCGAGTGCGGCGACTTCGCGGGCGCGTCCCCACGACAGCGTGACGCCGGAGCCGCCGTGCCCGTAGTTGTGCACGATGCGGGTGTCCGGGTCGGCCTCGAGTCGGACGTTGGCCTTGCGCGCGGGACGCAGGCCGACCCGGATGGGGCGTACCGTCGGGACGATGGTGCGCAGTGCCGGCAGAAAGGCCTGGCAGCGCTCGACCATGTGCCGGACCGGTGCGTACACGTAGTCCAGGTCGGTCGCCCACTCGCCCGGCTCGACCAGCCCGCCCAGCACCAGGCCGTCACGGCCGCGCGGCACGATGAAGACCATGTTCTGCTTGCCTTGGCTCTCGTCGTACGCCATCGCGTGCGCCGACGTGACACGCGGCATGGCCACGCCGTCGTTCACCACGTGCATCAGCGCGCCGCGCAGCGGGAACACCGTGTTGTCGTCGGCGAGGTGTGCGGCGCCCAGTCCCGCGCAGTTCACGATCACGTCGGCCTTGTAGTCGGAGAGCAGTTCGCCGGCCTGCTCGGCCAAGCTGCCTTCGATGCGCCGGTGGACGAGCACGCAGCCCGCGTCGAGCACCCGGCCGAGCACCCACTGCAAGTACACATCCGTGTCGATCATCGGAGCCAGGAAGCTGTAGTCGTCGACCGCGCCCGACTCCGGGGCCACGTGGTTCTCGCGGATCAGCGCCGCGTCGTGCCGGAACCCCGCCACACGGCCCCGCATTTCGTCGGTCTTGCGGCGTTCCACGGCGTCCTCGTGCAGCGGACGCCGCAGGTAGAACACCGCAGGCCGAACGAACACCCCGGTGCCGTGAACCGTCCTGAGCCGCTGGAACTCCTGGTACGACTCGACGCACCAGGCCTTGGACCGCTCCAGCGACTCCACGTCGCTGTGCTGTCCGCAGACCGCCGGCGGCCACTCCCACAGGGCCCCGGCCACCGCCGAAACAATGTCCGGGCCGACCTGTTCGGCCACGATCGTGACCCGGAAGCCCCGTTCGACCAGCGCCAGCGCACTGGTCAGGCCGCCCGTCCCGCGTGGAGTGGGCTCCAGCCCACCGAACCCAGCCGCAAAATGTCGCCCACGACACCGATGCGCGCCCCGCGGTGCGCTTGAGGCGGTGGGCGCCGCCAGTTCCGGCTGCTGCCGGACTCCTTGGACCCGGACGAGTACTACGCGGCGCTGGAGCAGGGGGTGTTGGTCCGCGGCAGCCGTACGGCGGCGGCCGAGGGGTGCACGTACCTCAAGGTACGTACTTGATCAAGAAGCGATGCGGGGCGATTCTGTTGGTGGCGCGCCAAGCCCCTTGTCCGTTACCGACGTTGACCGCAGGGTCAGATGGTCCTGTCCCCAGGCGTCGAGCAACTCCAGCAGTTCGTAGAGCCGATGGCCGTGTTCGGTCAGTGAGTAGTCGACCCGGGGCGGTACCTCGTCGTGGTCCTCGCGACGCACGATTCCGTCCGCTTCGAGCTCCCGCAGCTGCTGGGTCAGCACCTTCTCGCTGATGCCGGTGACCAGACGCCTGGTCTCCCCGAAGCGGCGCGGTCCGTCGGCGAGCACCCACATGATGAACGCCTTCCACTTGCCCTCGAACACCCCGACGGCCACGCCCATCCCGCATGTTCGCGGGTCGGTCACCGTCACGATCTGGGAGTCCCCCATGCCTGCTTCCCCTGTCACCGTTCTCGGCCTGGGCCCGATGGGCCGGGCCCTGGCCTCGGCCTTCCTGGCCGCGGGCCATCCCACCACTGTGTGGAACCGTACCCCGGGCCGGGCCGGCGACCTGCCCGAGCGCGGCGCCGTCGAGGCCCCGTCCGCCGCGGAGGCGATCACGGCGGGCGACCTCGTCGTGGTGTGCGTCCTGGACTACGAAGCCGTCCGCGCCGTCACCGACGTGCACACCGACGCGCTCAAGGGCCGCACCCTGGTCAACCTCACGGCCGGCACCCCCGCCGACGCCCGCGCCACCTCCGCCTGGGCCGCGGACCACGGCATCGGCTACCTCGACGGGGCCATCATGGTGCCGACCTACCTCATCGGCGGCCCGTCCACCCTGGTTCTGCACAGCGGCCCGGCCGACCTGTACGAACGCCACCGCGCGACCCTCCAGGCCATCGGCGGTACGTGCGTGCACCTGGGCACCGACCCGGGCCGTGCCGCCGCCCACGACGTGGCGCTGCTGGACGTCTTCTGGACGGCGCTGACCGGCGTCGTCCACGCGTTCGCCCTGGCCGCGGCCGAAGACGTCACCGCCACCGACCTCGCTCCCTACGCCAAGGGCGTCGCCGGTCTCCTGCCCGACGTCATCGACGCCTTCGCCCACAAAGTCGACACGCGCAACTACGCGGCAGACGGCTCGAATCTCCGGTCGGCGGCGGCCATCATGTCCCACGTGCTCGACGCCTCCCGTACGCGTGGCATCGACACCGCGGTCATCTCCGCCGCGTACGACGTCGCCCGCCGCGGCCTGGACGCGGGCTACGCGGACGACTCCTACGCCCACGTCGCCGAACTCCTCCGAGATCGCTGAACATGTCACTGCCGGCCCGCACGTTGGGCTCAGGCAACCAATCGGCTCAGGCAACTAAGGTGACGAGACGTCTCGCCACCGCCGAGGGCATGGCGAAGGTGCTCACCGACTGATGTGAACACGCCCGGGGTGGACAGGCCGAACCAGCTTGTCCACCCCCACTGCACAGCCTCGCGGAAGGAGGGCACAGTGGCCGGATCGGTGGTCGAAGAGCTTCAGGGGATCGTCGACGGGCTGGTGGCCCGCGAACGCCACAGCCAGCTCGTCCGTTCTCTCGCGAACGTGATCGAGGCAGCCCACGCGGACGAAGAGCACATCGCCTTCGACAATCTCTGCCACCTGGTGGAGTACTACCGGATTCACCTCACACCAGCCGAGTTCACGCGCATCAGCAACCTGGCGGAACACCTCGACTCGGCCTACGTCCTGGACGAGACCAACCTCGCGTCGTACGTCGCCGAGTGACCGTCGAGCCCAGGTAGACCACCGGCCGCGCACGGGCGCCGAGCCGCCTGCTGGGCCCCCGTGGCGGGTCCAGCGGGAGCGCCCAGGGAAAAGGCGGCGGACATGAGTGTTGATCTCTGCGACACTCCGGTGCCCATGAGTACCCCGCGCGTCGCGTTGCTGCGCAACCAGTTCGACATCACCTGGGCCCTGTTCGAGTACCACCTCGACCGGCTCACGGACGCCGACTACTTGTGGCCCCCGGCCACTGCGCACTGGACCATCCGCCCCTCGAACACCGGTGCCGACGGCGGGTGGGAGGTGGACTGGGCCGATACCGAACCGGACCCCGTGCCGGTGCCGACCGTGGCGTGGCTGTGCTGGCACATCGACTGGTGGTGGGGTACCACGATCGACGCCGTCGACGGACGAACACCGTGTGCCCGCGCGGACGTTCGGCCCGAGCCCGACCCGGCCGCGATGACCGGCCGCCTGCGGGAGCACCGCACCGCGTGGCTGCGGACGCTGGACGCCCTGGACGACGCCCGACTGGACGCCGCCTCGACCGTCCCATGGAGCGAGGGGACCGCGTACACGGTCGCGGACACCGCGGCGTGGGTGAACGTCGAACTGATGAAGAACGTGGCGGAGATCGGGCAACTGCGCCTGATCCGGCACGCCGGTCCCACGACGCGGCACTGACAGCCGCCTACCACCCGGCGCGGAGCGCTCGCCAGTTTGCGCGCGTTCTCGGCGTTGGGCGGCGCGTGCGCAACCTGGGTGTCGGCGGGATGGTCTGGCGCACACGCTGCTGATTCTCGCGCTCAGCACCGCCCCGGAGGATCTGCCACGGCTGCTGGAACTCCTCGCGAAGCCGAACGCCGCGAGCGCCGCCAGTGGGCTCCCGTTCCGGGTCATCGCGTCGTACCTCGTGCAGGACCACACCGTCGACGATCTCGCGGCCCCGCTGTTCGGCTCGCGAGGCAGCGACGACGGGCTCCACGAACTGCGCGCCTGCGTGTTCCAGGAGCTGCTGCTGCGCGGCGGGGACACCGAGGGGTGGGGCGCTCCACACCTGGACGGTCGTTCAGCCGAGCTTGTTCGCGTTGAACTGGCTCCCCACGGTCCGGCACGGCTTCGAGGCCGAGCCGCGGGGGCCGCGGTACGCCACCTCAAGCTCGGTCGGAGGTGAGGGCCCGTCCCGCCTGAACACGGCGAACCTGGTGAGCCCGCCGGCGCCGCGCGCTGTGGCGCCGTCCCCGCTGCGCGACTCGGCGACCGCCTGGGCGTACGAGGCGATCGGGGCGGCCGCCGAAGCGGGGGACTGGGGCCATGCGGAGAGGGTCTTCGCGTCCGACACACTCGTCCCCCCGCAGCAGTTGCCCGCACTCCTGCCGAACCTGCCGATGGATTGCGTCAAGGGCCTCGGGGCCGACCTCCGGTTCGAGGTCGCCGCCTGCTCGCTCGACGAGGTCTGGCAGGTCCTCTACGCCATAGCCGCCCACGGGGGCGCGTACGGTCGCCTCGCGGCCTGGACGTCGCTCGCCGGCCTCACCGGGGCCGGTTCCGACGAGACCGCCGACCAGGTGGCGCAACTCGCCCGGGACACCACATGGTTCCGCTTCGACTCGGACGCCGCGTGGTTCCACAACGACATCGGCAACGACATTGCCATTGCCGCTCTGTCGCCGGACGGGCGCCGCATAGCGGTACTGGCCGCAACCGACACCGACTAGGAGGTTGTCGCAAGGCGCCCGCGACGCGGCACGCACCACCGCCGAGCGGGTTCTCCCCCATTACGACCAGCGCGACGGCCGGCCGTCGCGATCAGGCACAAGGGCGCCGCCACCAGCCCCGACCCGCACATACATCCGCGTCCTGGAGAAGAACCTCGGCTGATCGGACTGCCGTATCACGTGCGAGTTGCTTTCAGACGGCATCGAACTTGCCGATGACCTTGCGGAGTTCGCGGGCACTGCCAGGGGACAACGCCGACGTTACGGTGTCGAGGAGGGCTCGCGCTTCGAGAGGGTTGCCGCAGCAATACCAGTGCGCGTTGCCCCACTCGTAGTCGTGCCACAGCTCCCGTTCGGAACGGTGGACGTAGTTCTTCCACAGCCGCACGGCCGCGCTGACGTCCCCTGGCTCCAGGTAGTTGCGCGTGCGTTCGAGCCGGACGATCTCGGACATGGCGCGTGCGGACAGCCCGTCGATGACCGGCCCCGCACCGGGTTCCGGAAGGCTGGACAATTCCGTTCGGATGCGTCCGGGCCGTCTACGCGGCATGGGCCTTTCGGTTCGTCGTCATGCCGGACATGGTGCCACGGCCTCAGCCACGATCGCCCCTCGGAATCCCGCGCCCGTCCGGTAACTCGGGGCGCGGGCACTACCACCCGGAAATCCTCGGTCGATTTCGGGCGCTTCTCACTCGTTCAGCCGCCGTCGAGCACGGTTCGGATCACGTGCCGGGCGTTGTGCGCCATCGCCGGGTTCGTCCGCCGGTAGTACGGCAGCGCGATCAGCGCCTGCGAGAGCGTGCGTCCGCGTCCGCGGGTCCAAGCCGCGTCGTCCACGCCCAGCGCCGCGCGGAAGACCTCCCTCGCATCGGCCGGCAGCAGGTTCCAGGCCGGAAACAGATCGCACGCCGGATCGCCCACGCCCAGGCACCCGAAGTCGATGACCGAGCTCAGCCTGCCGCGCTCCACCAGCAAGTTGCCCGGCATGAGGTCGGCATGCAGCCACACCGGCGGGCCGTCCCAGCCCGGGGCCCGCAGCGCCTCCTCCCACATGGCGGCGGCAGCGTCGCAGTCGACGCCCTCCTCCGGGATCCCGCGCAGGTGCTCGATCGCCGCCCGGGTCTCCGCGTCCAGGGAGGCGACTGGTCCGCCGCGATGGGCCTGCGGCGCGCCCGGCAGGGTGATGCTCCGCATCGCTGCCACGAATTCGGCCAAGTCCTGTGCCGGCAGGGCAGGTTCGCTCAATACTCCGGCCTCGGGGTTCTCGCCGGTGAGCCACTGGTACACGGACCACGGCCACGGGTACCCCTCGGCGGGCTGTCCGTTCCCGAGCACCTCGGGGATGCGGGTGGGCAGGTGGGGCGCGAGCCGGGGCAGCCATGTCCGTTCCATCGCCACGTCGTTGGCCCCGCCCTTCACCAGCGGAAGCCGTACGACCATGTCATCGCCCAGCCGGTACATCGCGTTGACCGTGCCGCCGGACGGAAACCGCTCCACTGCCAGCCCCGCCCATTGCGGGAACTGCCCGGCGATCAGGCGCCGCACAACGTCGTCGTCGATGGGATGTGTGCCGGGATGCATGTGCCCTGAGGTCATGGCAAGTCATCCGATCGTCGGGCGCCGACGGACGCAAACGCCTTTACCGGCACAGCGCTTCTCGCACCCGCTCTGGTCGGCCGGACGACGTGGCACACTGGCGGCTCGGACGGCGGCGAAAGGGGGAGATCCGGTTGGGCCTGGAGATCGAGAGCCGGCCGTCCGAGCTGCCGTACATAGAGCGCGTATGGCGCAGCCGAAGCGACGACGTCTGCCAGATGATGTCGATCGCGACGTCGTGCTGGGACCTCGTCTTCTGGGAGCAGGACGGCCAAGTGCAGGCGGCGATACAGGGCCCGGAGCCCGTCGCAGGCCCGGCCCCCGTCCCGAAGGACGCCACGTTCTTCGGCATCAGCTTCGCCCTCGGCACCTCGATGCCGCACGTACCGATAAGCCAACTCGTGGGCGGTAGCGCGGAGATCGCCGACGTGACGCGGCGCTCCGTGTGGCTGAAGGGCTCTGCGTGGCACGTGCCCGATTACGACAACGCGGAGTGGTTCGTACGGCGCATGGTGCGCGCGGGCATCGTGGACCGCGACCCGATCGTGCCCGCGGTGCTGGACGGCGCCACCCCCGATGCCTCGCCGCGCACCGTCCAGCGACGATTCGTCGCGGCCACGGGTCTCACCCGGGGCGCCATCCGGCAGATCCACCGTGCCCGTCAGGCGGCGGTACTGATCCAGGACGGGGTGCCGGCGCAGGACGTCGTGCACCGGCTGGGCTACTTCGACCAGCCGCACCTGGCGCGGTCCTTGACCCGGTACGTCGGCCGGACCGCCACTCAGTTGCGCGCTCCGGACGCGGCGGAGCCGCTGTCGCTTCTGTACAAGCCGTCCTCCACGGTGCCTGCTTAGCCTTGCGGGCGTAGCCGACGGGGGCCGTTCGCCCCGGCCAGTGGGATGGCCCGGCCGGGGCCGGTCGGACAACCCCGAACTCATCGCGGAGGAATCATGCGCAAGGTCGTTTCCGGTTTGTTCGTCTCGCTCGACGGGGTCGCCGAGTCGCCGGACCAGTGGCAGTTCGCGTTCGACGAGGAGATGGGCGCGGCGCTGGCGCAGTCTCTGGAGAAGGCCGACACGATTCTGCTGGGCCGGGTGAGCTTCACGGAGTGGGCCGGGTACTGGCCGACGGTGACCAGCGGCGACGATGCCGACTTCGCCAAGTGGATCAACAACTCGCCCAAGTACGTCGTCTCCTCCACGTTGGACAGCGTCGACGAATGGGCCAACAGCACGCTCGTCAAAGGCGACCTGGCGGCCGCGATCGCGCAACTCAAGGCGGGGGAGGGCAAGGACATCACCGTTGCGGGCAGCCCGACGCTGGTGCGTTCGCTGCTGGAGCTGGACCTGCTGGACGAACTGGTGCTGCTGATCCACCCGGTGGTGGCCGGCCAGGGCCGCAAGAAGCTGTTCGCCGACGACGCCACCATGAAGAAGCTGGAGTTGGTGAGCGCCCAGCCGACCAGCAGCGGAGTGATCATCGCGACCTACCGTCCGACGCGCTGAGCGCCGTACGACACCTCCGCTGGGCGCGGACCGGCGGGTGCTCCCGGGAGACCCCGCCGGTCCGATGTCCGTCGGCAAGGTCAGGGGGCGGCCTAGTCCTGCGGTGCCAGGGTGCGTAGGACGTCGAACTCGTTGCCCTCGGGGTCGGCCATGACCACCCAGTTCCGGTCCGGGCCCTGACCCACGTCCACCTTGACGGCGCCGAGACCGAGCAATCTGGCCACCTCGTCCTCCGTGCTGCCGTCGATCGGACTGACGTCGAGGTGAAGCCGGTTCTTGACGGTCTTGCCCTCGGGTACGCGGATGAACACCAGGGTGGGCGGCATTTGGCGGGCCCGGACATCCTCCACGGTCGGCACCCAAGAGCCGATCTCGACCTTGCCCTCGCTGCGGTCGATCACCTCGAAGCCCAGGACCGCGCACCAGAAGGCCGCGAGCCGCTCCGGATCATGGCAGTCAACGGTCAACTCGGTGAACCTGCTTGTCATGCTGCTCCCCGATAGTGCGGACGGGGCCCCAGCGTAGGTCGCCCGTGCCCCCGCCCGCCCGCCTTGCCTCGACTAGCGTCGGCGCATGCGTTCGATCGAGTTCCGCCGGATCACCCACGCCCCCCAATGGTCCGTGGGGGGCGGGAACATCGAGGTGTTGGAGTACCTGGTCGACGGCGTCTCGTTCCTGGAACTGGTCCGCCGTGCGGAACTTCCCGATGCCCTGGCGGAACAGGCGGAGCGCACCGCCGAATTCGCTCCCGACCCCGCACCGTTGCTCGCCGGAACGTACATGTACCTCCCAGGGCTGACCGTGGAGCACCTGCTCGGCGCAAAGGCGGACGCGGCGCCGCACGGCGTGGACGAGGGCGAGACGATGCTGCTCGGGTGCGACTGCGGCGTCTTCGAATGCTGGGCGCTGACCGCGACGATCACGGCGGACGAAGACACCGTGACGTGGTCGAGTCTGCGCAACACGTACCGCGACTGGAACTACGACTCCCTCGGAACCCTCACGTTCGCGCGGCCGCAATACGAGACCTCACTGCGCGCGGCATGCACCGCCATCAGGACCCGGCCTCGGAGACGTGGCGAGCCAGTTCAACGGCCAGGCGACGCATGACAGTTCGGTTCACGCGCCGCATTGTGGCTCGGACGACGGGTGCCAACAGGCGGTCGGCGAGAGGGGCGTGCGTCCAGGCGTACGTGAACGAGACGCAACTGCCACCGGGTTGCAGCGGCTCGATGGTGTAGGTGCCGTGAGCCACGCGTCGGCCGGCCGCGCTGACATTGCGTTCGACAATGCGCCGTGGTGCGTCGGCCTCGACGACCTCGACGGTGGCTTCGGTCTTGGTGCCGCCCAGCGCGACGGTGACCGTGGCGCACGAGCCGACGCCGCGAGCGGGGCCGCTGTAGCGCCAGTTGGTCAGGTAGTGGTCGGTGAAGCGCTCGTGATGAGCCATGACATCGAGGAAGTCAAAGACCTGTTCCGGCGTCCGGGGAACGTCGATCGACACGGTGACGGACTTCATGTACCACATGGTACATAGACCGGTGCTCCTTGGTAGGTTCGCTACGTGGTGAATGACGTGGTGAATGACGTGGTGAATACGGGCGGGGCACATCCGGACAGCGAGGCCGCGGCCGGCGACCGGCGCGGACGACTGCTGGACGCGGCCGTCGACCACGTCACCGCACACGGCATGGCCGACCTGAGCTTGCGTGGCCTGGGCGCTGCGATCGGCGTCAGCCACCGCATGCTGATCCATTACTTCGGCTCCAAGGAACAACTGCTCGTCGAGATCGTCAGGACGTCGGAGCGGCGGCAGCGCGAGCTGCTGTCCCGGCTCCAACTGGAGCCCGGTCTCTCGCCGGTCGACGTGGCGCGGCGACTGTGGCGGCAGTTGGCGGACCCCGAACTGGCCGGCCAGGAACGGCTCTTCTTCGAGATCTGCGGGCAGGCGCTGTGGGGCCGCCCCGAAGCCGCCCCCGTCCTCGAAGGGCTCGTGACGGACTGGCTGGAGCCGCTCGCGGCCGCCGAGATTGCTGCGGGGGTGGATCCCGCCGCGGCCCGGAACCGCGCCAGGCTGGGACTGGCCACCGTCCGGGGTCTGTTGCTCGATCTGCTCGCTACCGGTGACCGCGCCGGCGTCGACGCGGCAGTGGAGGAGTTCCTGCGGATGTACTACGGCTCGGAGTGACGGAGCCGTCAACCGCGAAGTCCGGTCAGCCGCAGCCGAGGAGTTCGGCGACCGTGGTGAGTGTGGCCCGCTTGGCCTGGGCGTAGTCGGCGTCCGTGCCGGAGGCGAAGACGTGCACGAAGCGGCTGTCGGTGCCGCACACGACTTCGGTGACCGCGTCGCGGTCGTAGCGAAGGTCCTCGTCCGTCAGCACCAAGGGCGTGTTGCGGGAGCCGGTGACGGTTGCGCGGACGCCGGTGGGCGACAGCGCGTCCACCACTTGGCGGTTGTGGATGACGGTGACGCTGAGCAGCCCCGGGCCGAACACGTCCGCGCCGGCGGCGTCCTCGCGGTCCACGATCGCGCAGCGGCTGACCGCGTCACCGATGTCGATCCCGCCGAGGCGCGACAACTGCTCGCCGTCGCCGTCCAGTGGTGCGGGCAACCCGACGATCCCGCAGGCGTTTTGACCGGCGTCATGCGGCCGGGGGTCGAGTTCGGCGAGGTGGGCGGCGGGGAACGGGGTCCGGCCGCCGCATTCGCCGACCCGGGCGTCGCCGACGGCGAGCATCAGCCGGGCGGCCAGGTCGACGCTCGCCCGGTCGTCGGCACCGGCGGACGGGACGTTGGCGTTGACCATGCGGTCCCCGCAGGGTGCGAGGAAGAGCCAGCCGTCGGTGCGTTCCGTCCCCGGTTTCACCATGCCGGGCAGGCGCCCTCCGAGGGACACCGCGCCACGCTGCCACCACAGGTGTGTGCGCAGCGGCGTCTTCATCACCGTGACGTCCACCGTCCAGTCGCCCTTGCGGACCGTGCAGGTCGGGTCGCCCCAGCGATCGGTGGACTCGGCGACCTTCCACGCCCCGGCCTGCGGTGCGGCGTCCCGGAGTATGCGGGAGTCCACCGTCCCCCAGCACGCGCGGTCGGACAGCCCGTTCCCGTCGGAGCGTTGCGCCCAGACCACGCCGCCCGCGACGAGCAGTGCCAAGACCGCCAAGGCTGCGGCCGGCCACCTCCTGCGTACGTGTGCCGCCCACGAGGTCACAGCGCGTTCTCGCCGAGGTTGACGGGTGTCGAAACGGTCACCGGTACGAGCAGCGGGAGGGCCGCGGGGAGCGGCACGCCGGCGTCGGGAAGGAAGATCCGCCAGAACCGCGACACGACGTTCCTGCTCCGCTCTCTCTTGCCATTGCCGCCGCCCGATCGGTCCCGGGGGGAAGCCGACAGGGCGCGGTACTCGCCAGTTGGCCGACCCGGTACCCGATCAGCGTACGTCCGGATCAAAGCTCTCCGTAGTTTGGTGAAGGGTTTGGCCGGGCGTCCATCCGCAGTGACACCCATATGTCAGGCGGAGTTGCCGTGATACCAAGGCTTCGGGTCGGCACCTGTCGTCGTCGCAGAAGTGAGTGTCAACCAGCGAGCAGAGACCTCGTGGGGGTGTGCCATGTGGGCCACGCAAGGATCCGGATGGGTGCTGCGCCTTGCCTGTGTCTAGAGGCCGGACGGGGCGCGGGGGAAGTATCGGCGGGTTGTTTGTCGCATGGGTTGTCTGCCTGCCCATCGCGTTCTTCTTCGTTCAGCTCACCCGGGATGTGCCGGTCCGCAGCGTCAAGGTGGTGGCGGCGGCGAACGACTGGGCCGGCGAACGCGGCACGGCCACGGTGACGGAGCGCAAGCCCTATACCGATTCGAGCGGCCGGAAGCGCCACTGCTACGGCGAGTTCCGCCCGGACAACGGCGGACCGGTGCTGGCGGACGTCCGCATCCACCTGTCCGGCGCGTGCCAGGCGGGCCGCGTCGTCGATACTCGGTTGCTGCGCCGGGAAGACAGTTGGCTGATGCCGCAGAAGCAGCACATCGCGTACGCCGGCACGGGTGCGGGGGAGGCCGTCGCCGCCGGGGTCCTGATGGGCCTGTTCTGCCTGGTCGTCGGAGGCCCTTTCGTTGCCTGCGTGTTGGCGTTCCCGGTGCTCGTGCTCAGGGAACTGGCGTCCCGCCGCAGGCCGGAGGCCCACGCGAATCGGCACGAGGGGCAGGACCGGTGAGTTCGGCCGGCACGCCCGCATAACCCGGGCGCCTTCCCGTTCCCCGCACCGGTCCACCCTCCTTGCACCGTACGGCTCTTGACTTGTCCGGCGCCGCGCTGTTGGCTGCAGCCACTTTAGTCTAGAGCCTTGACTAATTGGCTGCGGAGGGGGGCGCTGTGTCCGCCGGCCGCGCGCCGCCACCACAGGAGAGAAGGGGGAGACCGAACATGGCAGACCCTGCTTCGGAAGCACGCGCAAACGTCGGCCCGCCCGAGGGCGACACCGGTGCGTTCGAGGCCGCCGTCGCCGCGGTCCGGACCGTCGCCGCGGTCCGGGCCCGCGCCGACGTCCGGGCCGAAGCCGAGGTCCAGGCGAAACTGCTGTACGCCCGGCTCACCGACGCCGAACGCCTCGGACTCCTCGACGGCGACACCGCGTTCTGGGACGGCCTCGCCGCCATCTTCACCGAGGGCTACAACGCCCGCCCGTACGCGCACGGCGCCGTCGACCGGCTCGGCATCCCGGGCATCCGGTTCGTCCACGGCCCCCGCGGCTGCGTCGCCGGGCACGGCACCGCCTTCCCGGTCCCGATGGCGCGCGGCGCCACCTGGGATCCGGACCTGGAGGAACAGGTCGGCGACGTCATCGGCCACGAAGTCCGCGCGCAGGGCGGCAATTTCTTCGGAGGCGTCTGCGTGAACCTGCCGCGCCACCCCGCGTGGGGCCGCGCCCAGGAGACGTACGGCGACGACCCGTACCACCTGGGCGAGTTCGGCGCCGCCCTGACCCGCGGCACCCAGCGCCACGTGATGGCGTGTGTGAAGCACTTTGCGCTCAACTCCATGGAGAACGCGCGCTTCACCGTGGACGTCACGTGCGACGAGGCCACCCTCCACGACGTCTACCTTCCGCACTTCGAGCGGATCGCGGACGAGGGCGTCGCGGGCGTGATGAGCGCGTACAACTCGGTCAACGGCGAGTGGGCCGGACAGAACCGCTACCTGCTCACCGAGGTCCTGCGGGACCTGTGGGACTGGCCCGGGATCACGATCAGCGACTTCATCGCCGGACTGCGGGACCCCGCCGCGTCCCTGGACGCCGGGCTGGACGTCGAGGCGCCGTTCGCCCAGCAACGCGCGGCGCACCTGGCCGACCGCATCGCCGACGGCACGACGTCGTGGGCGGCCGTCGAGCGCGCCGGACTGCGGCTGATCGCAGCGCAGTTGGTGTCCTACGCGACGCGCGGGAGCGCGGACGGCGCCGCGTACGGGCCGGAGATCATGGCGTCGGACCGGTCGCGGTCGCTCGCCCGCACGGTTGCCGCGAGCGCGATGGTCCTGCTGAAGAACGACGCGGTGGACGGCACCCCGGTGCTGCCCCTGCTTCCGGCCCGCGTCCGATCCGTCGCGCTGATCGGGAGGCTCGCCGACGCTCCCAACATGGGCGACCACGGCTCGTCCGATGTGCGCTGCCCCTCCCACAGCACCCCGTTCCAGGGACTGGTCGCGGCGTTCCCCGACGCCGCCGTCACCCTGGTCACCGGCGACGACCCCGTGGCCGCGGCAGCCGCCGCCCGGGATGCGGACGCCGCCGTCGTCGTGGCCGGCTTCGACGCCTACGACGAAGGCGAGTTCATCGGCGCCGAGTTCATGACCAACCCCGCGCTGACGGCTCTGATGCCGCCCCCGCCCGAGGAGTTCGCCGCGTTCGTGACCGGCGGCGACGTCCCTGCGGCGGCCGTGCCCGCGACGGGCGGCGCGACCGGCGGCGACCGCGCGTCGCTGACCCTCCGCGCCGCGGACGAGGAGGTCATCCGCGCCGTCGCGGCGGCGAACCCGCGTACCGTCGTCGCCGTCGTGTCGGCCGGCGCGGTGCTGTCCGAGGAGTGGCGGCACCACGTGCCCGCCATCGTGCAGATGTGGTACGCGGGGATGGAAGGCGGACACGCCCTCGCCGACGTGCTGACCGGCGTCCACAACCCCACCGGCCGCCTGCCGTTCGCCATCCCGACCTCGGTGGAGCATCTGCCCGGCTACGACCGCGACGCCACCGGGATCACGTACGGCCGCCTGCACGGACAACGGCTCCTCGACCACCTCGGCGTGGCCGCCGCCTATCCGCACGGCTTCGGCCTCTCCTACGCCTGCTACGAGATCAGCGAGGCCGCCGTGTCCGGCCGGAACCTCGGCGGAGTCCGGGTGACCGCCCGCGTCGCCAACACCGGAGACCGCGACGGCCGCCACGTCGTCCAGGTCTACGGACGGCGTACCGAAGCGGAACTCGCCGGTGAGACCGTGCTGGTCGGCTTTGCATGCGTGGACGTCCCCACCGGTGCCGACGCGGCCGTCGACGTCGAGGTGTCCTTCCTCCCGCTGGCGCGCTGGGACGCCGCCGAGCGCCGCCGCGTGCTTCCGACGGCGGACCGCGTCGTGCTCGAGGTCGCGTCCCACGCGAACGACCCGCACGCGGTCACCCTTTCGGCCGGCGGTTGACCTCCGCGCACGCCGAAGTCGCCGCGCGCGACACAGCCCGTGGGGCCGGCCGGCCCCGGCCAGCCGGGCACCCCACACCTGGAGACCCTGGCGCTCGCGGTCCGCCGCCACAGAGCGCGGGTCCGGCCGCCGCGGTTGTGGACGCGTAACCAATAAGTTACGCTTTTCGTGTGGACGAGATAGCCGCCGCGATCGCCGATCCCGTGCGCCGGGAAATCCTGATGCTGCTGCGCGACGCACGGCTGTCCGCCGGAGAGATCGGCCGGCAGTTCGCGATCAGCCGGCCGGCGGTGAGCCGCCATCTCCGGGTGCTGCGGGAGAGCGGGCTCGTCCGCGACGAACTCGTCGGGCGGCACCGGTACTACGTCCTGCAGCCCGACCGCTTCGACGAACTGGCCCACTGGATCGCCAGGTTCGCCCGGCCCTCCGGGTGGGAGCAGCGACTCGACGCCCTGGAGACCGAGGTGCACCGAACGCGCCGCGAGCGGCGTACCGCCGAATCCGGCGGCACCGGCATCCGGCCCGGCCCCACCCCGCACGGAGAGGCAGAGACCGCATGACCCGAACCCCCCGCCCCACCGGACGACTCCTGCGCGTCGGCGACAGCGTGGACCTCGTGCTCACCCGCGTGTTCCGGGCACCGGTCGAGGACGTGTGGGCCAGCGTCACCGACCCCGAGCGGACCGCGCGCTGGTACGGCCGTTGGGAAGGCGACGCGGCGCCGGGCCGCACGATCAAGGTCCAGTTGGCGTACGAGGACCAGGCGCCCTGGACGGACATGCGCATCGACGCGTGCGAGCCGCCCACCCGTCTCGCACTGTCCGCGACCGACGAAGTCGGCGCCTGGCACATCGAACTGCTGCTGGCCGCGACCGAGGACGGCGGCACCGAACTGCGCTTCGTGCACCACTTGGCCGACGCCGGCGGCGTCGGCGACATCGGCCCCGGCTGGGAGTACTACCTCGACATGCTCACCGCGTCCCGCGAGGGCGCGCCGCAACCCGTGTTCGAGGACTACTACCCGTCCCAGAAGCCGTACTTCGAGGACCAGGCCACAGCTCTCTGACCAGGTCGCTGCCGGCGTTTCGCGCCCACCCGCGCACGACTCGTCGCCGCGCCACGGCGGCGGGGGCGTCGCCGTCGAGGAACGAGTACGTGTCGTTGTCCCAGACCACGGCGCCGTCGTCCGCCGTGACGGCGTTCGGTTCGCGGCGGGCGATCAGGCCCCGCCTTGCGTCCTCGAAGTCCTGGGTGTCGGAGAACGGCAGCCGGTTGCGCAGCTCTGCCTGCTGCCGCGCGACGGTCGGCTGAGCCGGCTTGGGGGATGAAGTCATTGCGCTAGATTCGCAATGTTTGTCCATATTTGCAGCGGGGCACACGTGGGTCGGGCCCGTCCGAGCGGGGGTCTGGCCGGTGGATCTCGCCCGCCCCGCGGTCAGATTCCGACGAAGCTCACCGTCTCCGCCATGTCGGCCCGCCCGGTACGCAGGCGCGGCACGTCTTCCTTCTCGAATCCCACCGAGACACCGCAGAGCAGAACGCGCCCGTCGTCGACTCCGACCGTCTGGCCGACGGTTTTGCGGTACATGGTCCACATCACCTGCGGGCAGCTGTGCAACCCTTCCGCCCTCAGCAACAGCATGACCGTCTGCAAGTACATCCCCGCGTCCGCCCACTGTCCGGGGCCCATGGTTCGGTCGAGGTAGCAGAACAGGACGACCGGCGCCCCGAACGCCGCCGAGTTCAAGGCGGCGATCTTCCTGGGCCTGTCGGGGTCGTCGCGCTCGATTCCCAGCGCCTTGTACCGCTGGGCCGCCGCGGCGGAGAAGCGGTCCAGGTACGGCGAGGCCAGGTCGGCCGGGTACATCGGATACTCCCGATCGTCGCCCGGGTCTCCCGCCAGAGCCCTGGCCGTGGCCTGCCCCTTCAGTCGGGCCAGGGGCTCGCCGGTCACGACGTACACATGCCATGGCTGGAGGTTCCCGCTCGACGGAGCCCGGGTCGCCGCGGTCAGCACTCGATCGAGGATCTCTCTGGGCACCGGCTCATCGCTGAACGCCCGCACCGCCCGGCGACTGTCCACGGCCTCGTACACATCCACGTTCTCGCGTCCTCTCGCGCAGCCTGGCTCCCCACCGTATTCAGCGGTCGGCGCCGGGAATCGCGAGGGTTTGGACGGCCCGCCCCGTCGGCGTGGCCGCGCGCGGTTCAATCCGCGCGAGACGCACCGCGTCAGGCAAAGGCCATAGGGCAAATTGTCTGATTTACTACGATTTACTCCCTCCCGGATGTGGGAGGCGGCACACAGGGGCTCTCATGGACGACTACCCGCTGCTCAACCTGTTCTGGACCATGATGATCTTCTTCCTGTGGATCATGTGGTTCTTCCTGCTCTTCCGGATCATCACGGACGTGTTCCGCAGCGACGACCTGGGCGGCTGGGGCAAGGCCGCCTGGATCGTGGGCGTGATCCTGCTGCCGTTCGTCGGCGTCCTGGCGTACGTCATCGTCCGCGGACGCAGCATGGGCCACCGCGACGCCGAGCAGGCCAAGAAGACCGACGCCGCGATGAAGGACTACATCCGCGAGGCGGCCGGCACCGACAGTCGGCCCACCGTCACCTGGTCCGCCGACGAACTCACCAAGCTCGCCGACCTGCGCGCCAACGGCACCCTCAGCGAAGAGGAGTTCCAGGCGGCGAAGGCAAAGCTCCTGGCCTGAGCGGAGGATCGTCGTGCCGCCGTGCCGCCGTGCCGCCGTGCCGACCGTGGGCGGTCAGGCTTCGGGGTAGGCGCCCGGCGGCGCGCCGCTGGTGGCGGGCAGGTTCAGCCGGCCCTCGCCGACGAGGCAGACGCCTCCGCCGACCCTGATCGACCGGATGGCGTCTTGGTCGGTGTGTGCCACGGCGTGGAGCGTGGAGGGCCTGCCGACGACCTCGCCCCGGCTGAGGACGATCTCGGTGCCGGACGCGAGGAGCCCGTGGAGGACCAGGTGGGCGACGAGCGGTCCGGCGGCCGATCCGCAGGCCGGGTCCTCGGGCACCTTGTCGTACGGGGAGAACATCCGGGTCACGGCCGATGCCCGCGTCGTACAGCGTCACCGGCAGCATCGTGGCTGACAGGCCGAGCAGGTCGACCAGTGTCGTCGCCAGTTCGGCCGGGGCGGGTGCGATCGTCGGCAGCGGCTGGTCCATCCAGGCGGTGAACCGACCCGGCCGCCGTGCCGAGCAACGGGTGGTCGGCGAAGCCGAGCTCGGTGCCGTCGGCGAAGACCGCCAACTGGTTCCCGGTCGGCGGTCGGTCGGTGAAGACATCGGCGAGGTCGTAACGCAACAGCGGCTCCGTCCGGTCAAAAGAGGTGTCTCCGGTGCTCAGGTCAGGCCCAGTGACCTGACCAGGTCGAGCATCTCGGCGTGGTGCAGGGCGGACGGGTTGCCCGCGACCGGGTGGATGTGGCCGTCGATCTCCAGGGCGACCAGGCCGTGCATGCGGCCCCAGACGCGCAACGCGAGCGCCGCTGCGGCAGGTGGCACACCCGGGAGGTCCTTCTGGATCTTGGCGACGTAGTCCGGGTGCAGATCGGACCAGGATGTGTCCTCGGGCTGGTGGTGTCGGGCCTGGGGCCACGCCGCCGCGACCAACGCGGTGAGGTCGCGGCACACCCGGCGGGCACTCCGATCGACCGGTCCGTCCTCGGGGGGCTGGTAGCCGGGGATGGGCTGGCCGTACGACAGTCGGAAGCTCTCCGGGTACGTCAGCGCCCGTTAGCCACGGCGGGAGGTACCTGGTGGCGGGTCCGACGCCCGAACCCGTCTAGGGGCCTGGGATTTCTCCCTGCCCGGGAGATGCGCAAGGGCGCGGCGCAGGTACGAATGCTGTTCGCCGAAGGCTCACCGCCCGAGAGCTTCACCTTCCCGGCCTAGCTCTCCCCGTGCCGCCGAACAGTTCCCTTCAAGAACAGTCGAACCGGTACGCCCAGGGGGTCCCCGGACATCTTCGGCAGATGAACAGGTACATCCCGCCCATGTCGCCGATGCACAGGTCGGTCGGGCTGAAGCCCCGTTCGATTGAGTCGACCTGCGGGTCGAAGTCGGCGCCGACGTGCTGGATTGGTGCCCAGCGCTTTCCGCTCTCCACGTCGTACTCCCGGCTTGAGACCGTCAGCAGGTGGTCCATCCGACGGCCGCAGGTGCACTCCGGCCAGCGCGGCCGCTGCGTCCAGCCCGGCCAGCCACCGACCTTGATCCCCGGTGCCGCGGACAGATGGCGGACGTACGACCAGCCGGTGACCGCCTCGATGGCGTCCGTCCGGCTGTTCCGCTCGGGCTGGTAATCCGGTTCGTCAGGGTTCGGGTACTCGACTACCTGCTCCGGATCGATGAGGCACGGCCGCGGCACCGTCCCGAAGGGAATGTCCTCGGACAGCTCAGGCATGCCGACGGCCAACTGGGCACCGGCCGCGGCGTCGTTCCGCCAGAACAGCACCGGCCGCGGCCAAGACCCTTCCTCGTCCGGGTGGCCGAACGGGCACCAGAGAACCTGCAGTACGTCCGTCCCGGGCGCAAACGGCAACTCCGGCACGTCCCGTGCGTACAACTGGACGATCGGTACCAGCGGCACCGGCCCGGCCTCATGGGGCACGGTGCAGTTCGGCCACGGTTCGACGGCGGGCCAGCGCAGCGGTCCACCTACCGAGCTGTCCGACGTCGACGGATACCCCGGGCACGGGTGCAGCCGGGTCGTTGTCCGGGCCATCGGCAGCAACCCGGGAACGTGGTCGCCGAGGTCGACCGGCTGCGCACGAGTGGTGTGCACGCCGAACCGGTGCAACTCGCTCGGCAGGGCCACCTGACAACGACTCAGGGAGACGCGCGTCCACCCGGCGAAAAGGGACACGTTCGCCCAGACCTGCCCGCTGTCGACGCCGTCCAGCGTCGCTTCCAAACCTGCGAACGGTCCGCCGAGTATTTCGACACCACTGCGGGGCATGCTCTCGCCCGTTGTTCCCCGACTCGCTGCCCGATCACCCGTTGTCACGGCCGCTGTTCCCTTTCCAAGAGCGTGGAAGATTGGGGGAGGACAACGAACGCTGGTCGACGCCGAACACCTCAGCGAGGATCTCCACCTCGTTCGGACCCGTGATGGTCAGCCAGTACAGCGCGGAGCGGTTGTTGTGATGCTGCAGGAGATGGCGGGCCGCAGATCGGTCCGAAGGACGATCGACGTCAACCAGTGGCCGCGCAAGTTCTCAAGATCCACGGCTGCACACTAGCCGGGCGATCTCCCAGAGCCGCCCGACGAGACCGGGGTCACGCTCGCCGTTGTTCAGGTCCCTGGGAGGACGCAGGGTCGGCATGCGTCGCGGATCAGTCCAGTCGGCGCACGGTGTGGGTCCCGAAGCTTAGTTCGACGATGTGCGAGAGCATGTCGGCGTACGAGGCGAACAGCGGTTCGGGGACGTCCTCGGGTGGATCGCCTTCGTAGTCGGCGTCCCACAGACTCTCGATCGAGAAGCCGTAGATCTGACGGTCTTCGGAATCCGCCAGGTTGATCGCGAGGGTCGAGTGTTCGGTGTCGTACTCGCCGCCGAAGGCGTGCATGCGCGCCCGCTCGACAAGAAGATCGCGTTCGTCCGGGTCCTCGGGCGTGGCGTCGACCCCGATCTCCCGCCACGTCTCCCTCTCGCGATCCGCGCAGTAGCAGTCGAAGTCGTAGCCGTCGAACCGGGCCCGCGCTCGCGATCCGGTCGAGTGAACGAACGACAGGGTCACCATCGCCTGGCGGTACCAACTCGGCAGGGTCAGCTGGTTTCTGCACTCGCACTCGTGAAGCGTGCGCTCCAACTCCCGAGTGAACGTCAGCTCCGGAAAACCCCGCAGGAACGACAGATAACCGCTCTGCTCGGCGTTCGAAAGGTCAGCGGCGTACACCCATTCCCGTGCGTCGGCGACCGTGCCCGTCTCGTATGCGGCATAGGTCTCTCCGGCGGAGTGGCGGCATCCGGAAATGGCGTGCGAGGTCCGAACTGTCATGCAAACGTTCCTTGGATCCGAGTCTTTGCCGGCCGCGAGCCACGCGTTCTGTCCGGCTGCGGGACCATCATCGTGTCAGGTCTCGGGGGAACACGTCGAAGCTGCAAGCACCGTTGGGCGTCCCGTCCTGACCGACCCCGTTCGGTGCGTTCAACTCGGGCGTGGCCCTTGAACCTGTGGATCAACGCAGGTAGAGATCACGGTGAAGGATGACGTCCCGCAACACCAGGTCATTCGAGCCGCCCGAAGGGGAAGCACCAGTGCCAACCGTCTTCGTCACCGGCGCCACCGGACTCATCGGTGCCAACATCTGCCGTCGCCTGCGCGAACGCGGCGACGACGTCCGGGCGTTGGTACGCCCGGGCAGTGAGAGCGCCCCGCTGCGGGAACTCGGCGTCGCCGTCGTGGAAGGGGACATCACCGACGGCGCGAACGTGCTGGCCGCCGCCGACGGTGCCGAATTCATCGTGCACTCCGCGGCGGTGCTCGGCGGCGCGTCGCAGAACGCCGACGAGCACGCGCGCGTCAATACCGGAGGGCTCGGGCACGTCCTGGACGCCGCCGAGACCGTCGGTGCGCGGCGTACCGTCGCCTTGGGGACGACCACGTACTTCGACTACACCGACCGCCCGCTCAGCGAGGATTCGCCGCTGCTCGACACGCCGCCGGGCGATCCCTACTCGGTGTCCAAACGTGCCGCGTTCGTCGAGGTCATGCGCCGGGCGGCGGGAGGGCTCGACGCCTGCGTGGTCATCCCCGGCGGCACGTTCGGCCCGTCACCAGTGCCGGGCCGCGCGCTGGAGGCCCCCAGCTACAACCTGCGTATCCTCCTGGCCCTCAAGGGCGAGATCGACTCCACGGTGCACTTCCCGATCCCGTGGTCGTACGCCGACGACGTCGCCGCCGTCACCGTCGCCGCCCTCGACCGCGGCCAAGCGGGACAGAAGTACCTGGCCTTCGCACACCCCGAAGATGTGTGCAGCATGGCCGAGTTCCTCAACCGGGCATGCGAACTCGCGGGATCCGCACACCGGATACGGGACATCACCGCCGATCTCCTCGCCGACGACCCGGAACTGCAACGCCAATCCGGTCCGAGCCTCGTCGCCCTCGCCAACCGCACTTTCCCCAAGCCGTACTACACCGACGCCTCGACCCGGGCGCGCTTCGGGCATACCCCGCTGCGGCTGGACGAGGCCCTGCGCCGAACCCTCGACTGGCTGGAGGCCACCCGACGATGAGCGGCATCGCCGAACTGCTGTGGGCCGAACGCTGCGCGCTGCGCCTGCCGAAGCTGTACGCACGGGGCATCGACCGGCGCGACTGGTCGCTGGTCCGCTCGTGCTTCGGCGACGACGCGTTCGTCGACGGCTCCCGCGACGCGCTCGCGATCGACGCATATCTGGAACGCCTGCGTCCCGGCGTCGAGTTCTTCCCGGTGACCATGCACTTCATGGGCAACCAGATCGCCGAAATCGACCCGGGAGCCCGGGCCGGGAGGGTCGAAACGTACGCCGTCGCCTACCACTTCAAAGGCGAACCGGCCGGCGCCGACCACCCGGAAAACCTGATCGTGGGTGTGCGCTACCACGACGAGGTCGCGCTCGTGGACGGCGATTGGCGCATCGTGCGCCGAGCCGTGTCCGGCGACTGGCGCCAGGGCCCGTACCCCGAACAACACTGACCTCGCCACACCTTCGGTCCTGCGGCAGTGCGGGCAAGTCGGTCGCCGTGCCCAACTCCCGTACAGACACCGGTCATTCGCCGAGGTGGACGTACCTGCTGGTCTCCATGTCCAACCGGCGTCGTTCGGGTGGCCGGAGGCCGTCGATGTTGTCCCAGTGGCTCAAGGTCATTTCGCTCTTATGCCATTCGACGTAGTTCGCGGCGTTCAGCGTCACGGCGAAGAACCGCCACGTAGTACGGGGCCGCCAGCCGCTCGCAGCCTCGATCCACGCAGCGGTTGCCTGTCGTTGCGTTTCGTCCACGTCGACGACCTGGCCGCGGATCTTGACCTCGGGCTCAGGGGCGGCGGGACGGCCCACCGGGGTCTGCAGAACCAGCCGGGGGTCGCGATCGAGGTCTTGGGCCTTCTGTGATCCGGCGATCATGACGAGCATCAGCCGGTGTCGAACGAAGTGAACCTCGACCGGGCTGATGCGCGGAGTTCCGTCCCGCCGGATCGTCCCGACCAGGACGAAGCCGCACCGTTCAGCGGCCAGGCGAGCATATCGGGCAAGGTCCGGTGCCGCCTGCGCGAAGTCGGACCAATCCGCTCCGGCATCGGGACCCATCAGATCCACTCACGCGCCGTGCGCACCCGCGGCCTCCTGACACGAATGGTGATGAAACGCCCACAGCGTGACTCGGGTGGTCGGCCCACTCATGGCATTAGGCCATCAGCGGCATGTCCCGGACCACGGGATGCGCGAGATACGCGGGATGCGTGGGATGCGCGGGAGGGGCTGTGGGTAGGGGTCAATGGGGACGTTTCCTCGGCTTGGACCCGATATGACGGCAGAAACGCCCGGGGGCGCACGACGGGAGGTCTTCGTCGACTCCGGCCAGGAACTGGTGGACGCCGTCGCCGAACTGCGTGCGACCGCCGATGAGCGCATAGTCGTCAACCTCGGCCCGCAGCACCCGTCCACGCACGGCGTGCTGCGCCTGATCCTGGAGCTCGACGCCGAACGCGTCGTCGAGGCTCGGCTCGGCATCGGCTACCTGCACACGGGGATCGAGAAGAACTGCGAGTATCGCAATTGGACGCAGGGCGTCATGTTCCTGACGCGCGCCGACTATCTGATGCCGGTGTTCAACGAGGTGGTCTACTGCCTCGGCGTGGAACGGCTTCTCGGCCTGACGGGCCCGGGAGAGGACCAGGTTCCCGAACGCGCCCGCGTCATCCGCGTCATGCTCATGGAACTCAACCGGATCTCCTCGCATCTCGTCGCCATCGCCACCGGCGGCATGGAGCTCGGCGCGCTGACCGTGATGACCTTCGGGTTCCGCGACCGCGAGTTGGTGCTCGATGTGTTCGAGGCGATCACCGGGCTTCGTATGAACCACGGGTACGTTCGCCCCGGCGGCCTGGCCCAGGATCTTTCCCCCGGCGCCGAGGAGAGCGTGCGCGACCTGCTGCGGGTGTTGCCCGAGCGTATCCACGAGTACGAGCAACTACTCGACGACAACGCGGTGTTCCACTCGAGGACGGTCGGAGTCGGCTACCTGGACCTGACCGGCTGCATGGCGTTGGGCGTCACCGGCCCGATTCTGCGGGCCGCCGGGCTGCCGCACGATCTGCGCAAGACGCAGCCGTACAGCGGGTACCAGGACTACGACTTCGATGTGCCGACACGGCGCGGCTGCGACGCGTACGACCGGTACCGGCTGCGTATCGCCGAGATGAGGCAGTCGCTCCGCATCGTCGAGCAGTGCCTGGACCGCCTCAAGCCGGGGCCCGTGATGGTCGAGGACAGGAAGATCGCCTGGCCGGCCCAGCTCGCGCTGGGACCGGACGGGCTCGGCAATTCGGCCGAGTACATCCGTACCATCATGGGCACCTCGATGGAGGCGCTCATCCACCACTTCCGACTGGTGACCGAGGGGTTCTCGGTACCGCCCGGGCAGTCGTACACGGCGGTGGAATCGCCGCGCGGCGAACTGGGCTGCCACTTGGTCTCCGTCGGCGGTTCGCGGCCGTACCGCGTGCACCTGCGCGATCCGTCGTTCACCAACCTCCAGGCCGTCGCCGCGATGGTCGAAGGCGGACTGATCGCGGACGTGGTGGCTGCCTTGGCCAGCACCGATCCGGTCCTGGGCGGTGTCGACCGCTGAGCGGGTCCGATCCGCCCCCGCTCAGCCCAGTAGTCGACCGAAGGCAACGACCAGTGCTGTGAGAAGGATTGCCGTGGAGACGGCGAAGCCGACGGTCAAGCGGACGCGCAGCGCGCGGTACCGGTCCTCGTACTCGCCGCGGAGGTCCGCGGCCCGGTCCGTGATCTGAAGAACGGTGGTACGCGCCAGATCGGTGTAGGCGGAGCTGAGGACGCGCACGAGGTCCTCGTGTTGTGCCGTGGTGAGCCACGGAAGCTGGTCGGCGGTCTGCTCCGCGTGCTGCCGGGCGGCGGACAACTGCCCTTGCCAGTAGAGGTAGCCGTCCAGGCGGGCCATGCCCGCCTTGACGTCGTCTTCGCCGGTCACCGCAGTTGCCTTCTTGGCGTGCTTGGCGTGCTTGGCGTGCTTGGCGTGTTGGGCGTGCTCGGTGTGCTGGTCACGGCGGCGTCACCAGCGGTCGTCCGTCGGCTTGGCCGCAGTGCCGGCAGTGTCGTACCTGAGGCTGTGGGCCTGCTCGATCGCCGAGACTTCCGGGTGGTGGAGGTCGAACGCCGGGGACTCCGACCGGATGCGCGGCATCGAGGTGAAGTTGTGCCGCGGCGGCGGGCAGGGTGTTGCCCATTCGAGGGAGCGGCCGTAGCCCCACGGGTCGTCCACCGTGATCTTCTTGCCGTACTTGTGCGTCTTCCACACGTTGTAGAGGAACGGGAGCATCGACAGGCCCAGCAGGAACGAGCCGATCGTGGACACCATGTTCAGTGACGTGTAGCCGTCCGAATTGAGGTAGTCCGCGTAGCGCCGCGGCATGCCCTCCGCGCCGAGCCAGTGCTGCACGAGGAACGTGGTGTGGAAGCCGATGAACAGCGTCCAGAAGGTGATCTTGCCGAGGCGCTCGTCCAGCATCTTGCCGGTGAACTTCGGCCACCAGAAGTGGAAGCCGGCGAACATCGCGAACACGACGGTGCCGAACACCACGTAGTGGAAGTGCGCGACGACGAAGTACGTGTCGGACACCGCGAAGTCGAGCGGCGGCGAGGCGAGGATGACACCCGTCAGACCGCCGAACACGAACGTCACCAGGAAGCCGATCGTCCACAGCATCGGTGTCTCGAAGGACAGCGACCCCCTCCACATCGTGCCGATCCAGTTGAAGAACTTCACACCGGTGGGCACCGCGATGAGGAACGTCATGAACGAGAAGAACGGCAGCAGGACCGACCCGGTCACGAACATGTGGTGCGCCCACACGGTGACCGACAGGCCCGCGATCGCGATCGTCGCGCCGATCAGGCCCTTGTAGCCGAACATCGGCTTGCGGGCGAAGACCGGGATGACCTCGGAGACGATGCCGAAGAACGGCAGCGCGATGATGTACACCTCCGGGTGACCGAAGAACCAGAAGAGGTGCTGCCACAGGAGCGCGCCCCCGTTGGCCGGATCGAAGATGTGCGCACCGAACTTGCGGTCCGCCTCCAGGCACAGCAGCGCCGCGGCCAGCACGGGGAAGGCGATCAGGATGAGGAGGGCCGTGGCCAGGACCGTCCAGCAGAAGATCGACATGCGGAACATCGTCAGACCCGGCGCGCGCATCGCGACGATGGTCGTCACGAAGTTGACCGCACCCATGATCGTCCCGAAGCCGGACATCGCCAGGCCCATGATCCACATGTCGGCGCCGATTCCCGGCGAACGGACCAGGTCGTTGAGCGGCGCGTACGCGAACCAGCCGAAGTCCGCCGCACCCTGCGGGGTGAGGAACCCGGCCACCGCGATCAGCGAGCCGAACAGGTAGAGCCAGTACGCGAGCATGTTCAGCCGCGGGAACGCCACGTCGGGCGCGCCGATCTGCAGCGGCATGATCCAGTTCGTGAAACCGGCGAACAGCGGCGTCGCGAACATCAGCAGCATGATCGTGCCGTGCATCGTGAACGCCTGGTTGAACTGCTCGTTCGACATCACCTGCGTGCCCGGCCGGGCGAGCTCGGCGCGCATGAACAGCGCCAGCACACCGCCGAAGCAGAAGAACGCGAACGACGTGACCAGGTACAGGCTGCCGATGGTCTTGTGGTCGGTCGTCGTCATCCACCGCACGACCTGTCTGCCCGGAGCCTTCGGGCGCGAACGGGTCCCGTGGTGGGAGACGGCGGAGTACTCCGCCGTGCCGACCTCAGCAGTCATGATGGGCGTTCCTCGGGCTGGTCGGGGATGGCGTGGGACCCGCCCGGCGGCGGGCGGTCCTGCCGCGGCCGTGGTGCCGCGCACTGCGACTGACTCAGCGCATCGTCGCGAAACCCGGCCGCCGGAGCGACCGCGACACGTCCCCTGACCGGGCCCAATGGTCGGCAAACGGGTGAACCTGACGACCGGAAGGCCGCCGGCCGGTCAGCCGGTGAGCCGGTCCGCCGAGCCGTCGACTCGGCCCGTCAGGCGCCCCGCATCATCTGACGGTGCGTCAGTTCCCTTGCTGGGGGCGGATAACGGCCGTCTTGGCGGCATTGTTCGGACGCGCTGCGTTCACCCGACGGACATCGGCGTACGGGACCGTGTCCTCGCCCGGAACGTCTGTGGCGTCGTGGCGCCGCAGTGCCGGAGGTGTGCGGGGCTCTTCTCGCGCATCTGTCTCCTCTGAGCAGGGAGTTCCGATGTCGCTGTCCCGCCGAGGCTTTCTGGGTCGCTCCGCCGTGACGGGGGCCGGTATCGCATTCGTCGGCAGTACCGAGATGCTGCTCGCGCCTGGGGCCGCGGCGGCTCCGGCCGACAACGACCGGCACGGCCCGGCGCGCTCCGAGTTCGGGTACGGGCCGCTCGTCCCGGACCCCGCCGGGAAGCTCGCGCTGCCGGCCGGCTTCGCGTACCGGACCGTCACGCACGCGGGGGTGACCAAGCTCGACTCCGGCCACTACACCCCGAACGGCCACGACGGCACCGGTGCGTTCCAGCGTCGGGGCGGCGGCACGGTGCTGGTGAACAACCACGAGCTGGAGGCGTTCGCGGACGAGGAGTTCCCCGTCCCGACGCTGGACGGCTACACGTACGACCCGGGCCTGGGCGGCGGCTGCACCGTGGTGGAGACCGACCGGTACGGCCGCCGGGTCCGCGAGTTCGTCGGCGTGGCCGGGACCGCGGACAACTGCGCGGGCGGCAAGACGCCGTGGGACACCTGGCTCACCTGTGAGGAAACCGAAATCCTCGCGGGCGAGGAAGGCGCCACCAAGGACCACGGGTACGTCTTCGAGGTCGACCCGTACGACAGCCGCGCGAACCGCGACCCGCAGCCGATCAAGGCGCTCGGCCGCTTCGAGCACGAGGCCGCCGCGGTCGACCCGGTGCGCGGTCACATCTACCTGACCGAGGACGCGGACGAGCCGAACGGCCTGTTCTACCGCTGGGAGCCCCCGCGCCACTTCCACGGCGGTCGCGGCCGGCTTCGCGGCCTGAGCCCGAAGGCCGGTGTGCTCGCCGCGATGAGGTGCGTGGACGCGGCCGGCAGCCACGTCGACGACCTGTCCCGCGCCACCAGGATCGGCACGAGCTACGCCGTCACCTGGGTGCCCGTCCCGGAGCGCGACGCGCGCACCGCGCCGATCCGCAGGCAGTTCACCGACACCGACGTCACGCGCGGCCGCAAGCTCGAAGGCCTGTGGTGGGGCGACGGCGGCGCGTACGTCGTGACCAGCTACGCGCGCGACGAAAGCCCCGGAGCGGCGCACGACGGCCAGGTGTGGTTCTACGACCCGACCCGCCGCCGCATGACGCTCAAGCTCCGCTTCGGCGTGAACACCACCCCCGGCGCGGACGGCCCGTTCGACGGCCCGGACAACATCACCGTGTCGCCCTACGGCGGCGTGATCCTGGCCGAGGACGGCGAGGGCGTGCAGCACCTCGTCGGCGCCACGAGCAACAACCGCTCGTACCCGCTGGCCCGCAACGACCTGAACATCGGCAGCCCGGAGGAGCCGGAGTTCAGCGAGTTCAGCGGCCCCGCCTACTCCCTCGACGGGCGCATCCTCTTCGCGAACGTCCAGGAGCCCGGGATCATGTACGCGATCACCGGACCGTGGCGGCGGCACCGGGACCTCTAGGCGGCACCCGCGGGGCGGGGCGGGCGGGCCGGGGCGTGCAAGGTCGGCCTTTGTTGGCACTACTGCGGTCTCGGCGGGATCATCGAAGGTATGGCCCGCGGCAGAGTCCGTGCATGCCGCTATTGCCTCCGCCCCGCGCCGGCCCCTCGCCGGTGCTGTTCGAGGGAGAGCCGGTGACGCCCTCCAAGACCCCGCACCCCGCCCCGCTCGGTGAGGACGACGAGTGGGTGGCGTGGACGAGCCCCGGCGTGTATGCGGGGACCGGGGGTGTGAGCACAGCCGAGCTGGGCATCATCCGCGGCGACCTGACCATCCACACGACCTGGGCCAAGGGCCGGGCCTACGTCGCCGTACAGCACACCGGCGCGTCCGAGTGGTTCACGATGACCGGCAGTCCCCGCCCCTGCGCGCAGCAGGCACAAGCCCGCGAGCTGCATCAGGCCGCCGTGGAGGCAGTACGTGCGGGCAATGGCGCCACCCTCCCGCCTTGCTGAGCACCGTCCCGTCCACGTCGCGCCAGTCCGGCCGAACCGCTCGGCTTGCCGGGTAGAACCCGGCCCGACCACCGACGAGCGGCGCGGTCGGCGAGCCATTTCAGGGGCAGTGCGAACCGGTCGGCACATCTGATCGCGTACGTCGTCGTGACGCCGCCGACGCCACCCGCGTGGTGCGCCCAGGGGGAGCGGCGAGACCTTGTTCGTCCTGCCGGTCCGCATCGGCCCGGAACTCGGTGACGGCCGGTTCGGGGGAGCGGGGTCCGAGCTGTCCGCCCTCTCACGTTCACCTGACGGCTGCGAGGACGGCTTCACACAGCCCGCCGTCCCGTAGGTCGGCGGGGAGGAGCGCGTCTGCTGCGTCGAGCAACGCGGTGGCGTCGCGGGTGACGTCGATGTGGTCGGAGAGCTCCTTCAACCCCATGCCCTGCCAGATGAGTCGCAGGCCCTGGCTGGTGGACCGGTCGAAATCGCGGGCCGTCCACCACAAGCTGTCCATGCGGTACAGCGCGCCGACGGAGTCGTCGACGTCGAGACGCCAGGAGCGGCCGACGAACCCGCACAGGGTGTCCCAGAACGGCAGGGCGGTTGTGTCCGCCATGTCGTCGCGGGCCTGAGCGGCGAGCCGCACGGCCATCTCCTCGACGAGTCCCGGCGCCGCCGGCTCCGCGGCGAGCTCCCGCACCGCGGGCCAGTCGCCGCCGAGTCGCAGCAGAGCCACCGCTACCGCCTGCCCGTCGTCACCTTCGAATAGCGGCCCGCCGGCCTGCCTGACGTCCTGCGGGCCGCAGGCCAGGGATTGGGCCACACGGGCCAGGCTGAGCCGGGACATGGGTCGCGACATGGGCCGAGCGTACGGGTCGGCAGATGGCCGTGTGCGGCCGCTCGTTGGAGCGAACCAGAAGAAACTAAGCGTTTGGTCGTGGTGAAGGCGGGTCACTTCCCGGTGCCGGGAGACGACGAACGCGCATGGCCCCGGGCCCCGTCGGGCGCGGGGCCTTCGGCTGAGTGGCCGTCAGTGCGTGGTGCCCGGCGTGAGGGCCCGAGCAAGTCCGACGTCCACTTGGAGTAGTTGCATGCGCTCGCTTGCGCGTTATGTCGCCGTCGCCGCCCCGCTGATCCTCGCGCCGCTGGTGTCCGCGCCCGGCGCCTTCGCCGACGAGGAGAGGCGGGCCGTGCCGGTCGCGGTGACCCAAGCCCCCGGCGTCCCGATCCCGGGCAGTTACATCATCACCCTGAAGAGGGACGCCGAGGCGCCCGCGTTCGTCTCGAGGGTCCCGCAACTGGGCAAGGCCCAGTTCACGTACGGCACCGTGCTGTCCGGCTTCGCGGCGACGCTCACCGACGCGCAGCTGTCGTTCGTACGCAGCTCCCCGCTGGTGACCGCGGTGGAGCAGAACGCGCAGGCCACGGCCTCCGGCAGCGGCGCCCGGAAGCGGGAGGCGACCGACCTGTGGGGCCAGGACCGCATCGATCAGCGGAACCTGCCGCTGGACAAGCAGTTCACCACCGCGGGCAACGGGGCGGGGGTGAAGGCGTACGTACTGGACACCGGCATCGACTACGGTCACGCGGAGTTCGGGGGGCGCGCGTCCTTCGGCTTCGATGCCGTGGGCGACGGCCGCAACGGCGCGGACTGCAACGGCCATGGCACGCACGTGTCCGGCACCGTCGCCGGCAACACCTATGGGGTGGCCCGCAAAGCCACCTTGGTCAGCGTCCGCGTGCTGGGCTGCGACGGTACGGGCAGCTACGCCGGAATCATCGCCGGGATCGACTGGGTCGCGAAGAACGCCGTCAAGCCGGCGGTGATGAACCTGTCCCTGGGCGGTGGGAAGTCGGCTGCCGTCAACGCCGCAGTCGACGCCGTCTCGGCCACCGGCCTCCTGCCCGTCGTCGCCGCCGGCAACAGCGCCGTCGACGCCTGTGGCATTTCCCCCGCAAGTGCCGCGAGCGCCCTCACCGTCGGTGCGACGAACCCGCGGGACGAGGAGACCAACTTCTCGAACTGGGGTCCGTGCCTGTCGGTCTACGCTCCGGGCCAGGGCATCCTCTCCGCCAAACTGGGCGGCGGCAGCATCGCCCACGACGGAACCTCGATGGCGTCCCCGCACGTCGCAGGCGTGGCCGCCCTCTACCTCGCGGCGAATCCGAAAGCCTCGGCATACGACGTCGGGACGTGGATCCGCAACGCGGCCACCGAGGACGTGATCAAGGCCATCGCCGGCTCCTCGCCGAACCGGCTGCTCTTCACCGACGGCGCCTGAACACCCGTACGCCGAGACACGCAGCGCCGGGCCCGGCCGGGGACTACGCGTCGAACACCAGGCGATTGCCGCGGGCGGTGTCCATGTATTCGCGGACCCGGTGGATCAGCCCGTCGCGCAGCTCGAAGACGAGGCAGTAGTCGTTGGCGTAGTGGTTGCCGTTGGCCAGGGTGGCGGTCATCGTCTCCTCGACGACCACCCGGTCGCCGTCGGCGTGGAAGGCGTGGAAGGTGACGGCGACGTCGCTGACGAACAAGCGGGTGAAGTCCTCGGCGAGGAACTGCACGATCGCCTGCCTGCCGACCAAGTGACTGGGGCCGCCGAGGGCGACGGCGGTTGCGTTGTGCGCGGGTGCGCGCCACTCGGCGTCGTCGGTGAACACTTCGGCGATCCGGTCGGGATCGTGGGAGGCGAACGCCTTCCAGGCGTTCTTGACGAGGGTGCGGCTCTGCTCCGACATGCCGCGAGTGTAGGAAGCGGAAGCTGACAGGGCTGGCGGCTTTCGGACGTCATCACCGCGACCGCCCGGGCGGGACGTCAGGAGGGCGGCGATGCGCGCGAACGGGTGGCTGACTCGACGTGCTCTGCGGGGCCGGTTTGCGGCATGCGGGCGAAGATGACCGGGAGATCCGCCGGAACGGCGGAAACGGTGAGCATTCTGGGGTTTCTGGCGCTGACCCACTAGTTGGGAGACCTCGTGGACCATGGCTTCGACTCCGTCGGGCGTGTCGGAACCCCGGGGGTGCTGCCGGTCAAGGGGCTGCCGGGCGAACTGCCGGACGGCGCGGTGGTGCTCCTGCGCCGGCTGGGGAGTCAGGTGGTGGTGGCCGACGGGCACGTGATCCGTGCGTTCAGCGGTGTTCGATCTGATCGAAGCGCGGGCCAGAGGCGTGTACTTCAGCCTCGAACTGCCGCATGCGCCCGCCGTGCCGGTCACCAACCCCTTCGACTTCCCCGTCACCGACCGGTACGCCTCCCCCGGGGCCGGCGAAGGGCATCACCGTCACGGTCACCGGCGTCAAGCCGGTCGCGGGCGTGCCGATCTTCCGACTCGGCGTCAGCAGGACCAACTCCGGATTCGTCGACCTGTACTTCGCGACGGGCGACCCCTATTACGAGAGCCCGGACCAGTACGTCGACCGGCCGGGCGACAACGGCCCCCACGGCACGTCCGACACGGACCCGGCGCACTACCGCCGCTTCCCGGTCGGCGCACCGGTCGACCAGGGCGAAGCGATCCACGTACCGCCCCGGTCGAGGGACCCGACGGGCACGGCACGAAACCGTGGAGAAGGAGCGGTTCGAGGTCGGGCATCAACCCCGCCTGGACGAAACCTGGTCGACCGCACCGGGCACCGGCTCCGCGGGGTCGTGGCCCAGCGCGACGATCCGGTTGTCGGCATCGACGTGCACGACGCGCGGCTCGTGGGTGAGCAGTTCGGTGTCGTCGGCGAGCACGTACGACATGATGATCACCAAGTCGCCGGGATGCACCAGGTGTGCCGCGGCGCCGTTGATACAGATCTGTCCCCCGCCGGCGATTCCGGTGATGACGTACGTCTCGATGCGGGCGCCGTTCGTGATGTCGACGACCTGGACCTTCTCGCCTTCGACGAGACCCGCCGCCCGAACCAGATCCTCGTCGATCGTGATCGAGCCCACGTAGTGCAGGTCGGCCTGGGTGACGGTGGCACGGTGGATCTTTCCACCGAGGACCGTGCGGAGCATGGTGTTCTCCCTGAGTCGAGATGTCGGTCGGCTGCCGGCGGGACCGGGCTCCGCGACATGCCCTCTTGTTCGGCGATGAAGTCGTGATGAAGTCGTGAGGCGACTTGGGACGAAGGTCGGTTTCCTCCCTCTGTCCTGTGCGTCCCGTGCGTCCTGTGCGGGTTCGGCGGCAGGGAAGAAGGCGGGCGCGGACCGAGCCTCGTCCCGTCCAAAGTTAGGTAAGCCTTACTTATCTTGGGATGCGCCTGGGTTGCCGTCAAGTCCCGATCTTCCTTACGCCCGAACCTTCTTGGCGGACCCGCCGTTCGCGGCGGCCCGGCCGCAGTACCTCGGGGCATTCGGTACGGCCCGATCCGCCACCCGGGTGATACGCGGCCGACCTGGCACATGAGACGGGCGTTGTGCGGTGTCCATGGGTCCGCATTAGCGTGGATTTCGGTCCGGACCGGACGGCCCGTCGACCATCCCGATCGATTCCTCGGTGAGGCGTTCCCACATGACTCTGAGCATCCGCAACCAGATCGCCGGCACCGTCACCGCGGTCACCCCGGGCGAGGTCATGGCGACCGTCAAGGTCCGCCTGGTCGGCGGCCAGCACGTCACCGCCGCGATCACCCTCGAAGCCGTCAAGGACCTGGCCCTCGCGGACGGCTCCGCGGTCACCGTCCTGGTGAAGTCCACCGAGGTCGCGCTGGCCACCGGACCGGTCGGGGGCCTGTCGATCCGGAACCAGCTCCTGGGAACTGTCACCGACGTTGCCACCGGCGGCGCCATGGCCGGGGTCAAGGTCGCCGTCGAGGGCGGCGAGCTGACCGCGTCGATCACCAAGGACGCCGTGACCGACCTGGGCCTGGTCCCCGGCTCGACCGTGACCGCGCTGATCAAGTCGACCGAGGTTTCCCTCGCGGCCGACTGATCCCCCAGCGGGGGTGACCGCCTCGACGTAGACCCAGGCCGTCGCACCGGAGCGCAACTCGAACTCCATCCGCGTGTAGTCGTCGACCTCGTACGCGTCCGCCGCCGCGAGGTCCTGCGCGGTCAGGGTGAACGCCGTCCCGATGACCATGTCCTCCGGGTCGCCGGTGTGCGCCGCGACGGGGTTCTCGGCACTGCCGCTGTCCGCGATCGCCGTACCCAACCAACGCGACACAGCTGAACGGGTCGCGAGCAACCTTTAGGGTGGTCGGGCGTCGATCGGGAGCGTGCGGGGGTGGGAGTCGGGCATGGTGGGTTCCGGTGTGCTGGCCTTGCGTGCAAGTGGGTTGGTGGTGTCGGCATTGCGGGCGGCTCTCGCGCCGCGACCCGGCGCGCACTCCGTTGACGAGCCGGAACGCATCGGTTCGCGCTTCCGGCGAGCCCCTGACGTCACTCCCGAGGACGTCCGGCGCCTGGCGGGTGCTCTGGCGTTACGGCTCGCGGACGCCGAAGCCCGTTTTGCCGCACTGGAGCCGTCGGTCGGGGAGCAAGTGGTGGCGGAAGTCGCCGTGTTGCTGCGGGGGCCGGTCACGATGGACGATGTACAGAGGGCACTCGGCGATCCGGGTCGGCTACGCCTGATGCTCAGCGCGCGGAACGCGCCAACAGGGCGGCCCTCGTTGGGCAATGATGCCGAGGAACTGTTCGATGCGCTGGCGGACGTGTGCTGCCGGCAGTTGGTGGAGCACTTCACCACCGCACCGTGGTACACGGTCCGAACCGTCACCGAAATATCCCGTGCTGTGGGGGAGTTGCACGACCGCATTCCTGATCCCGAGGCGGCGGACCAGGAGTTCGCGGAACGCTACATGACGGGTCTTCGCGACCAGCTCGACCGAGCAGAAGTCCTGGGCGTGGTCGAGATTCAGCAGGCGAGTTCCTACCGTCTGTCCACCGCGTACGTGAATCTCGATGTCGGCACCGTCACCCAGACGCAGCCGCGTGATCCTCACGCCCTCACATTGACTCAGCGCCTTGTCCGCCGTCCGACGTGGGAGAACCTGGCTTCCAACTGGGCCTTCGCCGCGGGCCTGCCGTCATGGCATTCCGTCTTGTCACCGTCGGGCAGGGCGGTCCTGGAAGGCCCGGCCGGGGCGGGGAAGACGAGCCTGCTGCGGCGTTTGGCGGTGGGCCTGATCGACGCCCGCTCGCAGCAGCAGCCTCCTGTGGTGGTGCCCTTCTTCCTCCAGGTGCGCCGCCTGTATCGCGACGAACGCCTGTGCCTGCCCGCCGTGGACGACTTCGTCCGCGAGAGCGGCTCCACCCTCGGGAGCGCGCAGCCGCCGGGGTGGGCGGACCGCGTCCTGCGCAGCGGTCATGCCGTGGTGCTGGTCGACGGCTTGGACGAACTTCCGCAACCCTGTCACGACGAGGCCCTTGCCTGGTTGCAGCAAGTGTGCCGGGACTACCCTCACGCGACCTACATCCTCAGCTCCCGCCCTCGCGTCCTCACCGATGCGCACCGCCGTAGCCTCGACGAGGCGGGGTTCGCCTCCATCGCGCTACGGCCGATGAACCGCGCGCAGGTCGCCGAGTTCGTGACCCGGTGGCACGACACGCACACGGCGTACGGCGCCGACAGCCGGGAACAGATCATCCGCAGCGGAGAAGACCTCAACCGGCTCCTGGACACCCGTCGTGACCTTGCCCGCCTGGCCACCAGCCCCCTGCTGTGCGCACTCATCTGCGCCCTGCACCGCGCAACGGACCAAGCGCTTCCGGAAGGACGCGTCGGCTTGTACCAGGCCGCGATGACCATGATGCTCGGCAGCCGTGAGCAAGCCAGCAAGGTCCCGGCTGCGCACCACCTGCGTCTCAGCCCGCCACAGCAGGAGGCTCTGCTGTCCGCACTGGCGTGGTGGATGACCATGAACGGCCGCCGTGACATTCCCCGCACCGTTGCCGAGGCACGCGTCCAAGAAGTCCTGCCCCTCGTCCGGTTCCCCGATCGCGACGACCAGTCCCCACCAACGGCAGCCGAGGTCCTGCGCCATCTCGAACAGCGCTCCGGCCTGCTCCACGAACCCCAGATAGACCTCCTGGAGTTCAGCCACGCGAGCTTTCAGGACTACCTTGCCGCCGGCGCCGCTCTCGGCGGCGATCACCTGGACCACATCCTTGTGCACACCTGGGACCCGCGCTATCACGACGTCCTCATCATGGCCGTCGGACGCGCGCAGAGCCGCCCCCGGGACCAGCGGCACCTACTGGACGGCCTGATCACGCGCGCCCGAGAAGGTGACGGTGACCAGAGCGGGGATGCCCGCAGGCTCTGGCTCCTGGCCGCCGCAGCGATCGCAGACCTGGACCTCGTCAGCCCGGACCACCGCCAAGCCGTCCACGAAGCCACCCGTGCTCTGATCCCACCGAACACCCATTTCGACGCGGCAAGCCTCGCCGAAGCGGGCGAATTCGTCCTCGACCTTCTCGGCGACCACATTCGTCACCATGAACTGACCGACAGCCAGGCGTTCTTCACGATCATCACCGCAACCGACCTGCAAAGCGACGCCGCGATCCCCCTCTTCAGTGCCCTGCGCCATCACACCAGCCACGACATCCGCCACCTTCTGGCCCAGGCGTGGACAAGCGTCGCCGACTCCGATCGCTATTGGCGCGACGTGCTGTGCCACGTTCGCATCGACGATCTCGCCATCGTCCTTCCCGACTTCGCCCTGATTCGCCGACCGCAGATCCGTGACCGCATCAGAACCCTCTTCCTCCCGGACGAGGTACGGGAGATCCCGGTATCCGACCTGGCCGCTGCCTCCCACCTCACCACCCTGCTCCTGGACGCGGGCAACACCGACCTGTCTGGGCTCGTCGAACTTCCCCGCGTCACCAGCCTGCTCTTCCGCGGTGCCGCGCCGGTGGACATGGACGCATTGGCAAAGTTGAAGAACCTCAGAGAACTTCGACTGACGGCCCCGGCACAGGCGGATATCAGTGCTTTGGCGAGTCTCACCAGCCTCACCACGCTGAAGCTCCACGGGACCGCTGTCTCCGACCTCCGGCCCCTGACGGGCCTGACGAATCTCGCCTCCCTGGACATTGCCGCAACGCGCGTGACGGATGTGGGCCCGCTGGCGGCGTTGACGAGCCTCGTCCAACTGGACCTCGCCGCAACGGAGGTTGCAGACGTGGATGCGCTTGCCGGGCTGATCAGGCTCACCCATCTGAGTCTGCACGCGACAGGCGTAGCCGACGTCAGTGCGCTGTCCGGGCTGAAGGAGCTCACCAGCCTGCGCCTCGGTGGGACGGCGATCACGGACGTGAGTCCGTTGGCGGGTCTGACGCGGCTCTCCCACCTGGACCTCGGCGTCACACAGGTTTCGGACCTGTCCCCGCTGACCCGGGTGCCCCGGCTTCGCGACCTCAACCTCCACCGAGCACCGACGTCGGATGTGCACTCCTTGGCGCTGCTGACCAGGCTGACCCGGCTGGATCTCAGCCACACGCTGGTCACGGATCTCCGTCCCCTGGCCGAACTGGCCAGTCTGGAAGGCCTGTTCCTTGCCGGGCTGCCCGTGCAGGACGTACGCCCACTTGCGGCCCTGACCAACTTGACCCAACTGGATCTGGAGGGGACCGAGGTGTCGGACGTCGGCTCCCTGGCGGCATTGACGAATCTCACCCTTCTGAACCTCGCCCACACGCCGGTGGCGCAGCTCGGCCAACTGGGAGCTCTGCCCGAGCTGGAAGTGGACATCACAGGCACGCCGCTGTCCATGTCGTAGCGCCGGGAGGCGGATGCGGAGGGGACCGCGACAGATGAGCGTCGGGGGCGGCTTCGCTACCGGGTGGAGTTGGTCGGCGACGGGCGGCAGAGGATCGCGGGTCCGGCTACGGCCGCCGGATTTTGGACCGGCAGCCGGCGCAGTACATTCCCGCGTGGCGGCCGTATCTGTGCATCAGCGTCGAGCAGCCGAAGCATGGGCCGATCTCCCAGGTCCGGCAGTCGTGGAGCAGTGCCGCCGCGCGCCGCTGGCGGTCCGTCACACGGAAACGCCCTTCCTCGGCAGGGGAGTTGCGCTGCGGCGGGACGCGGTGCCCGGGTGCGGGAACGTCCCGTCGAGGCCTCGCGCTGCCGCGGACCGGTCCTTCGTCGCCCCAATGGCACGACCGGTCGATCTCGTCCTCGGTGTAGGTGATTTCGTCTGCCTCGTCGGCGTCGTCTTCGTCCTGTTCGGGGAGTTCCTGCATCTCGAACCAGGCGTGTCGCTCCTGGGGAGACACCCACGTGTAGAAGCCCGAGCGTCCATTGCCGCGTCTGCGTCGGAACAGCGGCACGTGCTGTCCGTACGCGCTGGAGACCACGAGCTCGTCGATCGTGATGTACCGCTTCTCGGGTATGCAGTCCGCGGGCGCGAACCACTCGAAGTGCGGTTCACCGCAGCTTCCTTGCCCGTTCGGGCAGGGTCGGTCGCGGGAGGGTGAGCACGTCCATGTCTGAAGGTGCCTGATACCGCCGCGGATCAGCATCTCGCGGCCGTTGGCGATGTCCTGCCAGGACATGTCGTTCACCAGGGACCAGGGCGCGCGGTGGATGACCTGGGAGGTGTCGTCATGCGTGACCCACGACGGCGTCGCTCCGTGGCGGTAGGCCGTCTCCGAGCGTTTGCGTACGGTCGCCGCCGAGACGGGCGCGTACTGGACCTCCCATCCGACCCGGATCCCGGAGGGCCCGGTCACCAGTGCGTCCAGCACGCCGTGCCCGTCGTCGGTTCTGGCTTCGACCTCGGCTGCAAGACCTGCGGCGACCGCGGCTGCGGCGATGCGTTCCTTGGTGGCCGAACGGCGTTCGCTCTCCTCCGGGGTAGCCCGGTGGGTGACCGGGAGATGGGCCGCAACCAGGCGCACGTGCCCGTCGACCCGCATGCGCCGTACGAACATCCACTCGGTCTTCCCGCCGCGAGCCGACCGGCATCGCCGATTCTCGTGGTGTTCCAGGCATTCGAGCATCGTCGGGTCCCGATCGGACACGCTCGTGGTGATCTCCTCGAGCAGTCCCTCGATCGCCGGGTGCCCCAAGTCCTTGCGCGAGAGGTTGATCACGATCTCACGCCCTGTGTGCCACACTCCGTTGGCCATGGCAAAAGCATAGGAATAGCACCGGACATGCCCAACCCTCTGGATACGGGCATCCGCGACGACGCCGCGGCACGGAGTTCGAGTGAAGCGCGTCGGCTCGGCTGGCAGGACGCGGGGGCGTCACCCTCCGGCCGGGGGCGGTTGCACGGGCCGGGGTGGCGTCGTGGGCCGCGGCGGTGTCGGTGGCGCGGCCAGGAGCCGGGACTGGGCGGTGGTCACGCGCCGGATCAGTCGCAGGAGGAGGATCCCCGCCGGGACGAGGAGTACGTACGACGCGCCGGTCAGTCGGTCGCCGGTCTCCCAGCCTGCGAAGTCGGGCGCGTCGGTCAGCCGTGGGAGGCCGACGTCCGGGCCGCCGTGTCCGCGGTAGACGGTTCCGGCCCCGTAGAGGATCTCGGCGGCGAGGAAGCAGGCCCACCAGAAGACGACGAGCAACTGTCCGGAGGAACGCCGGACTTCGTCGGCCTGCGGGTCGGAGTCGCGTACCAGGTCGTGCGCGGTCCGCATCGGGGCCCACAGGTTCGCCACCGGAAGGAACCAGCCGCCCACGGCCCAGCCGGGTCCGAGCCGCTTCCGGGGTGCGGCGAGCACCTCGAGGTTCCTCCGTGCCCGAAGGAACCAGGCCAGGAAGACCACGCCCGTCACGGCGACGAGCAACATGGCGAACCCGGTGGCCATTACGTACCCGTCGACCCTGTCGGCGTCGACGATCAGGACTTCCTCGTCGTCCTGCAGATCACCGGCCATCACCGAGCGCCGGAAGTAGGCCGCCGCGGACAACGCCGCGGCCACCATCGAGAGCGGCACCAGCACGTACAAGGCAGAGGCCAAGCGATCGACGGGCAATGCCGTCACGGCTTGTACGCCCCCGGTCGAACCGGCATCCGGACACCCGTCTGCATGCCCGGCGCGCCCGCCCGGACCGGCACAACGTACACACGCCACCCCACATCCCCCCAATCACCGCAGGCAGCACCCGCTGTACCCGCGACGTGGCCGCGCGGCCCCCCAGCCACGCGCACGATCAAGTCGCCATCATGCCCCAAGAGTTCGCCTGCCACGCGGCGACGGTGGGAGCACGGGCGACTGCGAGGCCCGCGCTCACGTGTGTCCGACTTGCGAACTCCATGATCACGTAGGCATGGGATGGTCAGGCGTCGTAGTGGATGGTGCCGTCTTCGTCCATGGGGGCGTGTTGCTCGCCGGGGTCGGAGGCGTCCACGTCGGAAGGGCGGGGGCCTTCGGGGCCGTCCGCGCCGATGCGGAGCACGCGGGTCATGCGGGCGACGACGAAGCGTCGGCTCAGCAGTTCGTAGTGCTGGGCGCGCGGCTGCGCTCGCAGTTGGGCGGCGGCTTGCCGGAACTGCTCGGGGGTGAACCCGCCGCCGTCGTGCGGCATACGGGGCCACAGCCAGTCCAGTTGGAAGTGGAGCTGCTTGCGGGCTTCTTGGGCGGTGCTGTGCAGGGCGCCGATCGGTGTCCAGGCGCCGGGTGTCTCCTCCAGGACGGCGAAGGCGGCCGGGAGCACGATCACGGCGGGGTGGGTGTGCAGGGCGTGCGCGGAGTCGGCGCGTACGTCGGCGGGGTAGCGGGTCGCGGTGTAGTGCAGGCCGCCCAGCGCGTGGCGTTCGGCCGCGGCCATGGGGCTGACGGGTGTTGCCGGGTCGATGACCAGGCCGTCGTCGAGGGCCGGCCCGCGGTGCGCGGTGCCCCATTCGGGGTCTGCGGGTTCGGGGTCGGTGGGGCGGGGGCCCTCGACGGCGCCGTCGTGGGTGTAGACGATCTCGTCGGCGCGTACCACCTTGTACCGGACGCCGAGCACGGTCATGTCGTCGACCCGCTCGGATTCCAGCCGTTTGACCGCCCGGAGGAGTTCGCGGCGCTGGATCCGGTTCTCGGCCTCGTCCTTGGCCCGGAACCACAGCTTGGACTGCATGCTGTCCCGCGCGGATTGCGGGTCGCCCGAGCTGACCGCGGTCAGCACCCGCCAACTCCGTTGCCCTTCCGCCCGGGCTGCGAGGCCGAAGACCGGTCCGCGGACGACGAAGTGCCCGAAGCGGGCGGCTGCGTCCCGCGCATCGGCTTCGGCGGCTGCGGTCACCGGGTGGTCGGGAGGGGACACGAGGGTCGCCCACACCGGCCAGTCTGGTTTCTCGTCACTGCCCATGGACCCAGTGTGAACGCACCAGGCCGCGCCAGGACGAGTTTTGCCTCGTCGGTGGAGACTCGGGCTTCAGGCGGGTTGCGGCACCCCAGGCGGCCGGGGCGCCGGGCTTGCCGCGGCCGGAGGCGGTGCGCACCGGGCCGCCTCCGGCCGCGGTCTGCGAGAATCGTCACGACCGTCTCCCTCGCCTACCAGGGCCCGGATCGGTCGCTCCGCTGACCCGTGCCTCTGCCGGTCAGATGGCGGCTGCCAGTTCGGTGCCCTGCTTGACGGCCGACTTGGCGTCGAGTTCGGCGGCCTGGTGGGCGCCGCCGATCAGATGGGTGGGGATACCGGCGGAGGTCAGTGCGGCGTGCAGGTCGCGGCGGGGTTCCTGGCCGGCGCACAGGACGATCGTGTCGACGGCGAGCGTGCGCGCGGTGCCGTCGACGGTGATGTGCAGGCCGGCGTCGTCGATGCGGTCGTAGGTGACGCCGCCGGTCATGGTGACGCCGCGGCGCCGGAGTTCGGTGCGGTGGATCCAGCCGGTGGTCTTGCCGAGGCCGGCGCCGAGCTTGCCGGTGCGGCGCTGGAGCAAGTGGACGTTGCGGACGGCCGGTTCGAGCACGGCGACCCCGAGGGCGCCGGGGGTGCGGTACTCGTCGTCGATGCCCCAGCGGCGGGCGAACGCGGCCGGTTCGGCGGCCGCGCCGTCGCCCGGGTCGGTGAGGAACGCGGCGACGTCGAACCCGATGCCGCCGGCGCCGACGACGGCCACGTTCGCACCGACCGGGCGGCCGTCCCGCAGGACGTCGAGGTACGTGGCCACGCTCGGATGGTCCGCGCCGGGGATGCCCGGGTCGCGCGGGGTCACGCCGGTGGCCAGGACGATCTCGTCGAACCCTTCGGCGGCGAGGAGTTCGGGCGTCACGAGCACGCCGAGGCGGACGTCGACCCGGTTGATCCGCAGCTGCTCGCGGTAGTAGCGGAGCGTCTCGTCGAACTCCTGCTTGCCGGGAACCTTGCGGGCGATGTCCAGCTGCCCGCCGATCTCCGGCGCGGCGTCGAACAGCGTGACGTGGTGGCCGCGTTCGACCGCCGTGAGGGTGAACGCGAGCCCGGCCGGGCCCGCGCCCACCACGCCGATGCGCTTGGCGCGCCAGGTCGGTTCCCACGTCAGCTCGGTCTCGTGCGCGGCCCGCGGGTTGACCAGGCAGGACGTGATGCGGCCGCTGAAGGTGTGGTCCAGGCAGGCCTGGTTGCAGCCGATGCAGGTGTTGATGGTCTCGGGACGACCCTGCCGGGCCTTGGCCAGGAAGTCCGGGTCGGCGAGGAACGGCCGGGCCATCGACACCAGGTCGGCGGTGCCCTCGTCGAGCAACTGCTCGGCCAGTCGGGGGGTGTTGATGCGGTTGCTCGTGACCAGGCGGATGCCGACCTCGCCCATCACGCGCCGGGTGACCCAGGTGTACGCACCGCGGGGCACGGAGGTGGCGATGGTCGGGATGCGTGCCTCGTGCCAGCCGATGCCGCTGTTGATGATCGTGGCGCCCGCGGCCTCGACGGCGTGCGCGAGGCGGACCACCTCGTCGAGGGTCGAGCCGCCGGGCACCAGGTCGAGCATGGAGAGGCGGTAGATGAGGATGAAGTCGGGGCCGACGCGTTCGCGTACCCGGCGCACGATTTCGACGGGGAACCGCATGCGGTTCTCGTAGCTCCCGCCCCAGCGGTCGGTGCGGTGGTTGGTGGCGGTCGCGAGGAACTCGTTGATCAGGTAGCCCTCGGAGCCCATGATCTCGACGCCGTCGTAGCCGGCGTGCCGGGCGAGCGCCGCGGCCCGGACGAAGTCCTCGACGGTCTCCTCGACCTCGTCGTCGGTGAGGGCGTGCGGGACGTACGCACTGATCGGGGCCTGGAGGGCACTGGGCGCGACGAGGTCCGGGTGGTGGGCGTAGCGGCCGAAGTGCAGGATCTGCATCGCGATGAGGCCGCCCGCCTCGTGGACGGCGCGGGTGATCGTCCGGTGCTCGTCGGCTTCGTCCTCGGTGGTCATCTTGGCGCCGTCCGGCCAGGGGCGGCCGCGGTGGTTCGGGGCGATGCCGCCGGTGACGATCAGGCCGACGCCGCCGCGGGCGCGCGTGGCGTAGAACTCGGCCATCCGGGCGAATCCGCCCGGGGCCTCCTCGAGGCCGAGGTGCATCGAGCCCATGATCACCCGGTTCGGGAGGGTGACGGAGCCGAGGTCGAGCGGCGCGAACAGGTGCGGGTACGCGGGCATGCGGGGACTCTTTCGGTGACGGAGGACAACGGCAGGGCGGGCCGGGTGCGGTCCCATGCCGCACCCGGCGTGCCTTCAGCCGACTTCGCGGACCAACGCCAGGGCCCGGCCCAGCGTTTCCAGCCGGGCGGCGATGGTGTCGCCGGCCGGGTACAGGCGGACGGTGTCCACGCCGACGTCCCGCCACACGGCCAGCCGGGCGCGGACCATGTCCTCGGTGCCGATGAGCGTGGTGGCCAGCACCATGTCGTCGGTGACCAGCCGTACCGCCGCCTCCCGGTCGCCGGACTGCCAGGCGGCGTGGATCTCGGCGGCGACGTCGGCCCAGCCCTGGCGGCTGTACGCGTTGTTGTAGAAGTTGGTGCTACCCGACCCCATGCCGCCCAGCGAGAAGGCGAGTTCCTTCTTGCGGCTGCCGACGATGGCGGCGAGGTCGTCCTCGTCGCGCGCGAAGTTCACCTCGGCGCCCTGGCAGACGTCCAGGTCGGCACGGGTGCGGCCGGCCTGCGCGAGTCCGGCGTCCAGGTGGCCGAAGTAGGCGTCCGACCCTTCGGGGACAAAGCTGGTGCCGAGCCACCCGTCCGCCACGCGGCCGGTGAGCTCCAGCATCTTCGGCGACAGCGCCGCGAGATAGACGGGCACGTCGACCGGAGGCACCGACACCCGCATCGGGCGGGCCTCGCCGCCCGGCAGCGGGACGGTGAACTCCTGCCCCTCGTAAACGACCTTCTCGCCGGAGAAGACGGCTCGCACGATGTCGACGGTCTCGCGCATGCGCCGCAGCGGGCGCCCGAACGGTACGCCGTGCAGCCCCTCCATGACCTGCGGCCCGGACGCGCCGAGCCCGAGCAGGAAGCGGCCGTCGGACATGTGGGCGAGGGTCATGGCGGTCTGGGCGATGGCGGCCGGGGTGCGGGTGCCGAGCTGGATGACCCCGGATCCGAGCAGCATGCGCTCGGTGCGGGCGGCGAGGAAGCCGAGCGGGGACGGCGCGTCCGAGCCCCAGGCCTCGGCCACCCAGCAGATGTCCAGGCCCAGCTTCTCGGCCTCGACGACGAAGTCCACCAGCTCGCGCCAATTGCCGTGCCCGGAGGCCTCGATGGTGGTGGCGGTGCGCATCAGTGGTCTCCCGCAGGGTCGGTGGGGTCGAGGTCCCGCGCGTTGCGGGGCTCGGCCGCGGACTGGGCGACGGTGTCGGCCCGGGATTCGGCGCGGGCCTTGATGGCGGCCAGGTTCCCGGTCATTCCCGTTTCGAACTCGCGCAGCCGTACGAAGACGATCTTCTGTTCCTTCTCGGGCATCTGCTCGATGGCGATGCTGAGCCCCGACCGGCCCGGCCCCATGCGCACCCACTGCTCCAGCACCGTGCCCGCGCCCTCGGAGCGGAGGCTGAACCGCCACGTCGCCGTGGGGTTGTCCCGGTCCTGGACGGCCCAGGCGAACCGGCGTTCCGGTTCGCACTCGACGACGTACGAGGTGGTCTGCCAATCGCCGAGCGCGGCGTGCTTGCTGTGCCCGGCGAAGCGGTTGCCGACGGCAGGTCCGGTGGCGCCGTCCAGCCATTCCACCGCGACGAGTTCGGCGCTGAGCTCGGCCATCAGGCGGATGTCGCTCACCAGCGCCCAGACGCGGTCGACGGGGGCGTCGATGTAGGTCTCGACGGCCACGCTGGGCAGGTCCGCGTACCGTTGCCCGGTCCACTCCATGACAGGTGTGCTCCTCAGCTCTCGTGCGGCGCGGCGTCGGCGGCGGCCTCGGGAAGCGCGCGCAGTTGCCGGCGCAGGATCTTCCCGGCCGGGGACTTGGGAATGGCGTCCAGGAACGCGACGCGGCGGACCTTCTTGTGCGGCGCGACGCGGGCGGCGACGTAGGCGGTCACCGCGTCGGCGTCCAGGACTTCGCCTCCCGGGACTTCGCCTTCCGGGCCCGGGTTGCCCGGAGCCCGCGCGGCGCGGACGACGAACGCCATGGGCACCTCCTGTCCGTGCGCGTCGGCCACCCCGACCACCGCCGCGTCGGCGATGCCCGCATGGGTCAGCAGCACCGCCTCCAGTTCGGCGGGCGCCACCTGGTAGCCGTGGTACTTGATGAGTTCCTTCAGCCGGTCGACGACGTGGAAGACGCCGTGTTCGTCGACGGTGAGCAGGTCGCCGGTGTGCAGGTATCCGTCGGCGTCCAGGACCTCGGCGGTGGCGGCCGGGTTGCCGAGGTATCCGGTCATGATGTTCGGCCCGCGGCACCACAGTTCACCCGACTCACCGGGGGCGACGTCGGCGCCGCCGGGGTCCACCAGGCGCGCCTCGACGCCCGGCAGCAGGACGCCGACCGAGCCGCGGTCGATGTCCGGCCGGTCCTGCGGGATGCCGAGCAGCGCCGGGCTGGACTCGGTGAGCCCGAAACCCTGGAGCACCGTGCAGCCGAGCCGCCGCTGCACGGCCTCGGCCAGCTCGCCGGACAGCGGGGCGGCGGCGGAGAGCACGATGTCGACCGAACTGAGGTCGTACGTGTCGACCACCGGGTCCTTGGCGAGGGTGAGCGCGAGCGGCGGCGCGACGGAGACGTGGTCGACGCGGTGCTCCTGGATCGTGGTGAGCAGCGTCTTCAGGTCGAAGCGCGGCATCGTCACCACGGTCGCGCGGCGGTACAGCGACATGCTCATGATCGCGGTGAGGCCGTAGATGTGGAACAGCGGCAGCACCGCCAGTGCCACGCTGCGCTCGTCGAGCCGGCCCAGCGGCAGCGACTGGAGGGTGTTGGCGACCAGGTTGCGGTGCGTCAGCATGACGCCCTTGGGACGCCCGGTCGTGCCGGACGAGTAGGGCAGGACGGCCAGGTCGCCGCCCCGGACCGCAGGTCGCGGTGCCGGTGCGGTGCGGTCGGCCGACCAGGAGGCGAGGGCCGACTCGGTGACGGGCCCGCCAGCGGCCGGCTCCCCGTCGAGGAGCACGATTTCCGTGACGCGCACGCCGTCCTGGAGCACGGCGGCGCGGGCCCGGTCCAGGTTGCCCGGGGCGGTGAAGAGCACCCGGGCGCCGCTGTCGCGCAACTGGTGGGCCAGTTCGTCCGCGGTGTAGAGCGCGTTGGCCGTGGTCGCGGCGGCGCCCGCGGTGAGGATGCCGAAGAACACCATCGGGTAGACGGGGGAGTTCGGCGCGAACACCGCGGCGACGTCGCCGCGGCCGAGCCCTCGGGCGGCCAGGCCGGCGGCGATCCGGTCCGCGCCGTCCACCAGTTCGCCGTACGTCAGGGACGTCCCGGTCGTGGCGCACACCAGCGCGGTGCGGTCGCGGTGGACGCCCAGCGCGTCCGCCGCGCCGAGGACGAACTCGTGCAGGGGGACGTCCGGGACGTCCAACGCGGGGAAGGTGTTCCGGAGAGTCATCGGGCCGCTCCTGAAATGGCCGCGTCGGGACGGGGCTTCGCGGGCGCCGGCTTGGGCTCCTTGGGCAGGCCCAGCAGCAGTTCGCCGACGATGTTGCGCTGCACCTGCGAGGTGCCCGCGTAGATCGTCCCGGCGCGGGCGTTGAGGTAGACGCTGACCCAGGACGCCGACGAGTTCGGCGCTCCGGGGTCGTCGGTCTGGTACCAGTGCGGTGACGGGCTGCCCTCGGGAGTGAGGGCGTCGGTGCCCAGGATGTCCATCGCCAGCTCGGTCGCCTGCCGGTGGTACTCGCTCCACAGCAGCTTGAACGAGGCCGCCTCCGCGCCGGGCTCTTCGCCGTCGACCAGGCGGGTGGCGGTGCGCAGGCCGTGGCAGCGCAGCTGTTCGACCTGCACGTGGCACCATGCCAGGCGGCGCCGGATGTCGGGGTCGGTGTCCAGGCCCCGTTCGCGGGCCAGGGCGACGAGCCGGTCCAGTTCGGTGCGGAACATCCGGGGCGAACGCAGCGCCAGTTCGCCGCGCTCGAAGCCCAGCAGCGACATCGCGACGGCCCAGCCGCCGTTCACCGGGCCGACGACAAGCCCGGCGTCGGTGACCGCGCCGTCGAAGAACGTCTCGTTGAAGTCGGTGTCGCCGGTGATGTTGCGGATCGGCCGGATCTCCACGCCGGGCTGGTCGAGCGGGACCAGCAGCATGGTCAGGCCGCGGTGCGGGGCGGCCTCGGTGTCGGTACGGGCCAGCACGAACATCCAGTTCGCCCGGTGCGCGTCGGAGGACCAGAGTTTCTGGCCGTGCAGCGTCCACCGGTCGCCGTCGAGGACCGCGCGGACCGAGATGCCGGCCAGGTCCGATCCCGCCCCGGGCTCGGAGAAGCCCTGGCTGAAGACGTACTCGCCGGACACGATCGCCGGCAGGAACCGGGCGCACAGGTCCTCGTCCGCCCAGCGCAGCATGGTGTTGCCGAGCATCGTGATGCCGAAGACGTCGTTGCCGGTCCCGGAAGGGAGCCCCGCGCGGGTCAACTCCTCGGTGAGCACCACGATTTCGGCGGGGCTCAGGCCGGCGCCGCCGTACTTCTCCGGCCAGGCGGGGGCGAGCCATCCGGTGGCGGCCAGTTCGGCCCGCACCTTCTTCGTGAACGCCGCCCGTTCGTCGTCCGGCAGCGCGCCGATGCCGTGCCAGTCGGGCGGAGTCACGGCGGCCACGAACGCGCGGACTCTGCCGCGAAAGGCCTGGGCGACGGCGGTGTCCCGCAGATCCATCTGCTCCCTTTCCAGGTGTGCCGGAATCCAGGAAACTTCGATGAGCAGCAGGGTTGCCTAGATAGACTGACCTGGTCAAGACTTAGCGAGCGTTAAATCCGGCTGCATTTCGAGGAGCCCGACTCCCTCGGCGGCGGTCGGCCGGCACCCGGCCCGCCAGGGCCCGGCGATCCCGCCGCGGCGGGATGTGAGGAGCGGTCCATGCGTTTCGCACTCAGCGACGAACAGCACGAGCTCGGCTCGATGGCGCGGCGCCTGCTCGCCGACCGGGCCCGGCGAAAGCCCGGCGCGAACACCCCGGTGTGGGGCGAACGCCCCGTGTTCGACCGCGAGTTGTGGGGTACCTGCGCCGAACTCGGGCTGCTCGCCCTCGGGGTGTCGGAGACGGTGGGCGGAACGGGCGGCGGAGCGCTGGAACTCGCCGTCGTCGCCGAGGAGATGGGGGCGGCCGCCCCGTACATCCCGTACGTGCCGGTGGCGATCGCGACGGCGGTACTCGCCGCGAGCGGCCCCGGAGGGTCGGCGGACGTCCCGGCGCTCGTCGCGGAGATCCAGGCGGGGCACGCCCTGCTCCTGCCCGCCTGGGACACGTTCGCGGCCTTGGCCGACCGGCCCCGGTACGACGCCCTGCGCGTCACCGCGGCACCGGCAGGTGCGGGTGGGACCGCGACGGTCCGCGTGTCCGGGCAGGTCACCGTCCCGTACGGCGACAGCGCCGACCTGGTGGTGGCCGAGGCCGCCGGGCCCGGCGGCGCCCGCCTGACGTTGCTCGTCGCCGTCGACCAGCCGGGCGTCCGGACGCGCCCGGTCGACGGCCTCGACACCGCCGAACCGCTCGCCGTCCTGGCCTTCTCCGACGCCGAAGCGGACGTCCTCGCCGCCCCCGCCCCCGCCGACCCGGACCCGGTCGCGGAGGCGATGCGCGTCCTGCTCGCCGCCGAACTTGTCGGCACCGGACGCCGCGCTTTGGACGACGCCGTCCGCTACGCCAAGGAACGCACCCAGTTCGGCCGCCCGATCGGCTCGTTCCAGGCGCTCAAGCACATGCTGGCCGACCGGCACGTCCAGCTCGACGCGGCCCGGATGCTGGTGTGGCTCGCCGCGACCGGCCTGGACGAGCCCGCGGCGGGCGAGACGGGGGATGCCCGGGCCGCCGCGCTGCCGGGACGCACCGCGCTCGCCGCCGCCTCGGACGCCGCCGACGCCGCGACCGCCGACGGCCTCCAGACCCACGGCGGCATCGGGTTCACCTGGGAGCAGCCCGCCCACGTCTTCCTCAAGCACGCCCGGGCCCGCCGGGCCCTGCTCGGCTCCCCGGGACGCCAGTTGGACCGCCTCGCGGAGTCGCTGCTGGCCACCCGCTGACCGGGACCGGTGATCGAGGAGGAGGATGCGACGTATGAGAAGGACGTCATTCGCCCACTGGCCGTGCCAGGTGGCCCGCACCATGGACCTGCTCGGGGACTGGTGGACCCCGCTCGTGCTGCGCGAGGCCTACTACGGCCTGCGCCGCTTCGACGAGTTCCAGCAAGGCCTCGGCATCGCCCGGACGACCCTCTCCGACAGGCTCTCCCGCCTCGTCGACGAAGGGCTCATGGAGAAGCGGGTCTACCAGACCGAGCCGACCCGCCACGAATACCTCCTCACCGAGAAGGGCCGCGACTTCTGGCCCGTCCTGGTCGCCATGATGCGGTGGGGGGACCGCTGGCTGAGCCCGGACGGCCCGCCCGTCGTCCTCCACCACGAGCGCTGCGGCCACGACACCGAGCCCGACGCCCTGTGCACCGCGTGCGGCGAACGCCTGGCCATCGGCGACATGGCCATGCGCCCCGGACCCGGCTACCCCGTCCGGCTGGCCGAACGCCCGGACATCCGGGACCGCTTCGCCCGCGTCGCCCCCGGGCACTCCCGAACAGCCGGCGAACCCACGGCATAGCGCAGGTCTGTGGGGTCGCCCATTGACACGGTCGGACGGGCTGAACCAGCCTGCTGCCAACATAAGCGATCGCTTGGTACACCCTGGGAGTCGACGCATGCCCGAAGCCGTCATCGTTGCCACCGCGCGTTCGCCGATCGGGCGGGCCGGCAAAGGCTCCCTCAAGGAGATGCGGCCCGACGACCTCGCCGTGCGGATGGTGCAGGCGGCGCTGGCGAAGGTGCCCGAGTTGGACCCGCGCGAGATCAACGACCTGATGCTGGGCTGCGGCCAGCCGGCCGGCGAGGGCGGCAACAACCTCGCGCGCGCCGTCGCCGTCCTGGCCGGCATGGACCACCTGCCCGGCGTCACCGTCAACCGCTACTGCTCGAGCAGCCTGCAGACCACGCGCATGGCGTTCCACGCCATCAAGGCGGGCGAGGGCGACGTGTTCGTGTCCGCCGGCGTGGAGACCGTCAGCCGCTACTTCAAGGGCACCGCGGACGGCCTGCCCGACACCCAGAACCCGGTGTTCGGCGACGCCCAGGCGCACACCGCCGAGCTCGCCGAGGGCGGCGGCACATGGGCGGACCCGCGAACCTCGGGCCTGCTGCCCGACCTCTACATCGCCATGGGCCAGACCGCCGAGAACGTCGCGCAGCTCATGGGCGTCACCCGCGCCGACCAGGACGCGTTCGGGGTCCGCAGCCAGAACCTGGCCGAGAAGGCGATCGCCGACGGCTTCTGGGCCCGCGACATCACCCCGGTGACCCTGCCCGACGGCACCGTGGTCAGCAAGGACGACGGCCCGCGTGCCGGCGTCACGGCGGACGCCGTGGCCCAGCTCAAGCCGGTCTTCCGCCCCGACGGCACGGTCACCGCCGGCAACTGCTGCCCGCTGAACGACGGCGCCGCCGCCGTGGTGGTCATGTCCGACACCAAGGCCCGCAGCCTCGGCCTCACCCCGCTCGCGCGGATCGTCAGCACCGGCGTCTCGGGCCTGTCGCCCGAGGTCATGGGCCTGGGCCCGGTCGAGGCGTCGCGCGAGGCGCTGGCCCGGGCCGGGATGGCCATCGGCGACATCGACCTCGTCGAGATCAACGAGGCGTTCGCGGCCCAGGTGATCCCGTCCGCGCGCGAGCTGGGCATCGCGGAGGACCGGCTGAACGTGAACGGCGGCGCGATCGCGGTCGGCCACCCGTTCGGCATGACCGGCGCCCGTATCACCAGCACGCTGATCAACTCGCTGCAGTGGCACGACAAGCAGTGGGGCCTGGAGACCATGTGCGTCGGCGGCGGCCAGGGCATGGCGATGGTCCTGGAACGGCTCTCATGACCAGGCGCTTCGCGGGCCGGCCCGCGACCGTCACCGCAGCCGCCCGCGGCATCGGCGCGGGCGTCGTCTCCGGACAACTTCTCCATGCGGCAGGGGGTCCAAAGGTATGAAGGTCTTCCGTGGAATCGCCGAGTTGGAGAAGGCCGTCGGCACCCACCTGGGGTACTCCGACTGGCACACCGTCACGCAGCAGCAGATCGACGCCTTCGCGGACGCCACCGGCGACCACCAGTGGATCCACGTCGACCCGGTCCGCGCCGCCGAAGGCCCGTTCGGCACGACCATCGCGCACGGCTACCTGACGGTCAGCCTGGTGCCGATGCTCGTGTGGCAGATCTACACCGTCGAAGACGTGGCGATGGGCGTCAACTACGGTGCCAACAAAGCCCGTTTCCCGAGCCCGGTGCCGGTGGACTCCCGGGTCCGGGCCGGGGTCGAGCTGGTCTCCGTCACGCCCGGGGCCGGCGGATACCAGGTCGTCGCCCGCGTCACCGTCGAACGCGAGGGCGAGGGCAAGCCCGCCTGCGTGATCGACACGGTCAGCGTGCTGGTGCCCTGACGACGCGTTGACGGCCGGACTGCGGACGCACGTCGATCTCGCGACCGCACCTCTACGTCCGAAGCCACCGGCATGCGAACCGGCGGTCTCCTCAGCGGTCGAAGTCGATGGTGAGCGTGTCGGACAGGGGGAACGTCTGGCAGGTGAGGACGAAGCCGTCGGCCACTTCGGCGGGGTCGAGTGCGTAGTTGCGGCGCATGTCGGCCTCGCCTTCGGTGACGAGGGCGCGGCATGTGCCGCACACCCCGCCCTTGCAGGCGAACGGCAGGTCCGGGCGGATCCGGGCCGCCGAATCGAGGATCGCGGCGTCCCGGCCCAGGTCGGAAACGGTGGAGCGGCCGTCCAGGACGATGGTCACCTGGCTGCGCGGTCCGCCGGACGGCCGTCGGCGGTGCCGAGGCTGCGCCGCGGAAGGCCGGGGCGGGTCCTTCACGTCTTCCATCAGAACTCCTTGACGTGCTCGAACGGCTCGCCGCATCCGTCGCAGCGGCGCAGTGCCTTGCGCGGCCTTCAACGAGCGCGGCTACGACGGCACCGGCATGGAAGAACTCGCCAAGCGCCTGGGCATCAGCAAGTCGAGCATCTACCACCACGTGTCCGGCAAGGAAGAACTCCTCGACCTCGCCGTAGGCCGCGCGCTGGACGCCCTCTTCGCCGCGCTCGACGAGATGCCGGAACCGGACGCGACCGCGACCGACCGCCTCGAATACGTCGTGCACCGCAGCGTCGAGGTGCTGGCCGCCGAACTGCCGTACGTCACCCTGCTGCTGCGCATCCGCGGCAACGGCGACGTGGAGAAGCGCGCGCTGGAACGCCGCCGCGAGTTCGACCACCGGGTCGCGCAGCTCGTCGTGCACGCCGTGGCCGAGGGCACCCTGCGCGACGACATCGACCCCCATCTGACGAGCCGGCTGATCTTCGGGACCGTCAACTCGCTGGTCGAGTGGTACCGGACCGGCGGCGGCCTGGACGCCGCCACCCTGGCCCGGGCGCTGACGACCGTCCTCTTCGACGGCCTGCGGGCCCGGCCGCAGAACTGACGGCATCGCGGACCTGGCGGAACTGGCGGACCTCGCGGGTTCCGCGCACCGTCGTGGTCGGCTCAAGCCCGACTGTGCGCTCTCGTCCGACGAGTCGCGGCAAGCGCGGAACGCGTTCGCCCGACGCCGGACTGTGTCCGTCCGAGTCCCGGGTCAGCCGTACGAAGAGGCCGCGCAAGACCCCGTAGTCGACCCATTTCGACCGTCGCAGGCACCGGCTGAGGCAGACAGTCGAGGTTGGTGCCTCCCGGGCTCACCATTCGGGTACCCCGACAGCGCATACTTGCCTTAATGACGAAACAATCCGCGCCCAGGCGTCACCTGTCCACGAGCCCTTTCAAGGTCCCGGTTGCCCCGTCGGTCCAGCACTTTGTCCCAGGGGAGCGGGTCTCACACGACCGGTACGGCCTCGGCAAGATCATCGGTGTCGAGGACGACACCGCGCTGCTCGTCGACTTCGGCTCGTACAAGGTCCGAATCCTCAACCCGTACTCGGGGCTGCACAAGCTGTGACCTCGCGAGCCGGCCGGTCACCGATCAAGGTTCGACGCGGCCGTGCCACGTTCAGTGAGAGGGGTGGTAGAGCGCCTCCCCGCGTTCCGGCCGCACGCACGGGCCGCCGTGCTCTGGCACGGCGAGCACCGGCATGCGGTGATGCCGCCGCGCAGGTCACGTCTGTGCATCTGGAGGTGACACGGGGGGCTCTGCGTCGAAGTCGTCGAGGGCTTGGGTCAGTTGGTCGCCGTACTCGGTTGTCCACTCGGCGAGTGCGGTGAGTGGGCCGTTGACGAACGTGCGGCCCAGGGGAGTGAGGCAGTACTCGACGCGTGGCGGGGCTTCGGCGTAGCGAAGGCGTTCGACCAGGCCGCTGTCGAGCAGCCGCGTCAGCGACTCGGTCAGGACCTTGTCGCTGATGCCGCCGATGGCTGCGCGCAGCTCGTTGCGCCGTCGCGGGCCGGGGCGCAGAGCCGCCAGGATCACCGGGTCCCAGGTATGGGCGAACAAGTCGACGGCCGCACGCAGGCGGCAATCGGCAACCAGCTCATAGCCGCGCGTCGCGTGGTCGCTCAACACGCCCCCATTGTCGCCTGCCCGTTGTGCACCGATCGGTGCGTATCGACCTGCCTACCGTAGTCGCCGATCCGACAACTCTTACGAGTGCGAGGGAGCGACGGTGCGCATCGGGATTCTGGGCACGGGAACGTTGGCCGCGGCGTTGGGCGGGGGCTGGTGCCGCGCCGGGCACGAGGTGGTGATCGGCGGGCGCGCGCCCGCCAAGGCGCAAGAGCTCGCGGCCGCGCTGGGCCGGGGCGTCCGCGCCGCGGTGCCGACCGAGGTGGTCACCGCGAAGGACGCGGTGCTGGTGGCCGTGTCCTGGGACGGCGCCGAGGACATGTTGCGGGTCGCCGGCGCGGGCGACGGCCTGCTGGACGGGACGCCGCTCATCGACCCCACGAACGCGGTACGCCACGGCGTGGGGGAGTTGCTCACCGAACCCGGCGACTCCATGGCGCACCGCATCGCTCGTGCGGCGCCCGGGGCACACGTCGTCAAGGCGTTCCACCTGTTCCCGGCCGACCAGTGGACGCGTGGCGGCGACCGTCCAGCCGTGACGGTGGCGATGTGCGGTGACGATCCGGCGGCGCTGAGTGTCGTCGGCGAACTCGTCCGCGCCGTCGGAGGTGTGCCGGCGACGCTCGGCCCACTGGCCCGCGTCCGCCAGCTCGAAGAGGTCGCGGGCTTCACCATCGGCCTGGCCTTCGCCGGCATCGATCCGAACGCCGCGATCCCGCGCCTCTCGTAGGCCTGCTTGCCCCGGGGCGGCGCCCCTGGCCGTCGCGGCGCGGCTCAGCAAGCGTTCTTCGTCGCCGCGACGGCACGTACCTCCACCCGGTTCAGGTGCCCGCCCGCGCGAGGCGTTCGAGAACCACCACCGGGATGGTTCGGCGGGTGCGTTCCTCGTACGAGCGGTAGACCGGAGCGAGTCCGGCCATGAGGTTCCACAGACGCTCGCGTTCCTCGCCTTCGGCGGTGTGGGCGCGCGCCGCGAAGCGCTCCGCGAGGATCTGGACGTGGACCTCGGGATCCGCGGCGGTGTTGAGATACCACTGCGGGTGCGTGTGCGTGATGGCCGAACCGGACGCGACGAGGATGTAGCGGCCGTCGTCCTCACCGAAGAACAGTCCGGTGCGGTGGAGCTTCCCGCTCTTCCGGCCACGGTGAGTGAGGACGAGGTTGGTCATGCCTCCCTCCCGGTAGCCGCTCGCGCCGTCGGTCGCGATGTAGCGGCGCACGTGCTCCGCAACGGAGGGGTCGGGGCTGTCGTACACGTCGGTGGGCATGTCGGTCCTCCTGTCTCGGATCGTTCAGTGCGCCGAGCCGAGGCCCTGGGCGAAGCCTCCGTCGACGGGGAGTTCGACATTGGTCGTGAACGTGGCGTCCGCGGCGAGGAACAGCGCCGCGGCGGCGACCTCCTCGGCCGTGCCGTTGCGCTTGAGCGGTGTCGTCTCGTCGCCCTGCCGCTCGAACTCGCGGCGCTGCTCGTCCGTGAGGCCGGGGATGCCCATCGTCGGGGTCTTGATGAATCCCGGTGCCACGGCGTTCACGCGGATCTTCCGCGGCAGCAGTTCGACCGCCAGGACATGGGCGAACGCGCGCAGCGCCTCCTTCGACGCGGAGTAGGCGCTCAAGCCGGGGAACACCACGTCGTTGGCGACCGTGGTGAACACGATCGCCCCGCCGTCCCGGAGCAGTGGCGCCAGGTGCTGCACGGTGAAGAACGAACCCTTGGCGTTGACGTCGAAGTGCCGGTCCCAGGCCGCCTCCGTCACGTCGCCCAGCTCGGCGATCTCCGCGACGCCGTGGTTGACGAAGAGGTGGTCCAGGGCGCCGAACCGATCCCTGACCAGCGCACCGAGGGCGGCGATGTCCGCCAGGCTCGCGGCGTCGGAGCGTACGACGTGCGCCGCCCGGCCGTCGAGGCCGGCCCGCGCTTCCTCGACGGTCTTCTCGTTGCGGCCGGTCAGCACGACCTCCGCGCCTTCGTCGAGGAGTGCCTTGACGATCGCCAGTCCCATGCCGTGCGTCCCGCCGGTGACGACTGCCTTCTTGCCGGTGAACCTGCTCATGGTGCCCTCCGAAGCTGTGCTGGTGTGGCTTACGGACACGACTGTGCTCTCGCGCGCTTTCGGCCGACATTCGTTCTGCATTCGGTCGGCTTTCGGTCGGCTTTCGGATGGCTCTCGGTCGGCATGTGGTCGGTATGCGGTCCGCGTTCCCGCCGCAAGCCGCCGGTGCCCGCACGCGTCCCGCCGTCGAGTGGTGGTGCGAGGCCGCCGTACGGTGGGGCCATGCGCTTCGCCGTCCTGGGTCCCCTGACCGTGCTGACGGACCGCGGCGACACCGTGCCCGTGCCGGAGGCGAAGGTCCGGGCCCTGCTGGCATGCCTGTTGGTGGCACCAGGGCGGGTCGCGTCGTCCGATCGCCTGGTCGAGGACCTGTGGGGCGACCTGCCCCCGGCCCGGCCGACGCCGGCACTGCAGACCTTGGTGTCCCGGCTGCGCAAGGCGCTGGCCGGTGGCGGTGACCTGGTGCGGCACCAGGCACCCGGCTATGTCCTCCAGGTGGCCTCCGACACGGTGGACTCGGGACGGTTCACGGCCCTGGCCGACCGCGCCCTGCGCAGCACGGACCAGCACGAGCGGGCCGAACTGTTCGGCGACGCCCTCGCGCTCTGGCGCGGCCCGGCCTTCGCGGAGTTCGCGGACGAGCCGTTCGCCACCTCCGCCGCGGCCCGGCTCGAAGAACAGCGGTTGCAAGTCCTGGAGGCGTACGCCGAGACGCGGCTGCGCCTGGGCCAATACGAATCGGTCGTCGGCGACCTGCGGGAGATCACGCTGCGTCATCCGCTGCGTGAACAGTTGCGCGCAGTGCTGATGCGAGCGCTGTACGGCGCCGGGCGGCCCAGCGAGGCCCTGGACGTCTACGACGACCTGCGCCGACACCTGGACGAGGAACTCGGACTCGCGCCGAGCCCCCCACTGGTTGCGCTGCAACGCGACATCCTCCGACAGGCCCCCGACACACTGCCGTCGGTCGTGTCGACACCCGCCACGTCCGATCGAACGGCCGGCTCCGTGGGCGCGGCTGCCAGCGCCGTTCGCCGCCGCACCAACCTGCCTGTCCCGGCCAACGGGCTCATCGGCCGGTCACACGCCGTCGACGAGGTACGGGCCCTCCTGGCATCCCGGCGGTTGGTGACCCTGACCGGCCCCGGCGGCGTGGGCAAGACCCGCCTTGCGCTGGAGATCGCCGCCGCGTCCCAAGGCTCCTACGCCGACGGCGTGTGGCTCGTGGAACTTGCCGCGCAGGTCGCCTACGCCGCGCAGTCGGACGCCGACCCCTCGCCGGCGGTCGACCAATTGGCCGGAGCCGTCGCCGCCGCGCTCCGGATCAGGGACGACGCGAATTCGGGCACCCCAGGAACGGACAGGCGGCCCAGTCCCCACCCCCTGGCCGACCGGCTCGCCGAAACAGTGAGCAGCCGTCAGGTACTGCTCGTGCTGGACAACGCCGAGCACGTCGTCGAACCGGTGGCACAGTTGACCCGGCTGTTGCTGCGCACTTCGCCCGGCGTCCGCGTTCTGGCCACCAGTCGGGAGCCGCTGGCCGTCTCGGGCGAGCAGCAATGGCCTGTGCCGCCGCTTGCGGTTCCGGCGCCGGGGGCGACGACGAGCGAGGTGGCCGGTTCTGCCGCAGCCCGGCTGTTTGCCGCCAGAGCCGGCGCGGTGTCACCCGGCTTCTCGGTGTCCGACGCCAACGCGGAGGCCGTGGGCATGATCTGTCGCCGCCTGGACGGCATTCCCCTCGCGCTCGAACTGGCGTCGACCCGCATCAGGGTGCTCGGCGCGGCCGAGCTCGCCGCGCGCCTCGACGACCGGTTCGGACTGCTCACCGGTGGACCGCGCGACGCTCCGGCCCGGCAGCAGACGTTGCGCGCGATGATCGACTGGAGTTGGGAGCTGCTGACCGCGGCCGAACGGACGGTGCTCCGCCGCCTGGCGATCCACGCGGACGGCTGCACTCTGGAAGCCGCGGAGGCGCTCTGCGCCGGAGCGGGCGTCCGCCCCGCCCAGGTCCTCGACCTGTTGGCACGGCTGGTCGATCGCTCCCTCGTCGTGGTCACGCAGGGCGGCGACGGCACCCGGTACGGGTTCTTGGAGTCGGTACACGCATACTGCCTCGAACAGTTGCGTGCCACCGCCGACGACGGCGCTTCTGCCGCAGACGACTTGCACAACGCGGCCGAGAAGACGCCCGGCGCAACCGAGTACGACCTCCTGCGCCGAGCCCACGCACGCTACTACGCCGCCCTCGCCGACCGGGCCGACCGGCACCTGCGCGGTGGCGGCCAGCAGCGATGGCTGCAACTGCTCGACGCCGAAGGCCCCAACCTGCGCGCCGCGCTCGACACGGCTTGCGCCACCGATGACGGTCCCCTCGCACGACAGTTGGTGCGGTCGACGGCTTGGTACTGGTTCCTGCGCGGCCGCTTCTCAGAGGCACGGCGTGCAACGGCGACGGCACTTGCCGTCGGCGACGCCGGCGCTGCGAGGGACGGCAGCACACCGGACGCGGACTCTGCGGCAGACGCGAACTCGCCCGCGGACTCGCACTCGGACGCGGGCTCGGACGCGGGCTCGGACCGCGCGTTGATCGCCGCATGGCACGCGGGCATGACCCTGCTGTCGGGGAGTACCGCGCAGCCGGCATGCGGCTCACACGAGCCGCTCAAGCTCTATGCCTCCATCGGCGAGACGACCCACGAACGGCCCAGGGCGGGTTGGCTCCTCGCGCATGCCGCGACCATGTTCGGCGGCATGAGCGACGCCGAAGAACTCGTCGACCGGGCCCTTGCCGACTTTCGTGCGCAGGACGATCGATGGGGCATCGCCGCAGTGCTGAGTCTCCGAGGCGTCCAACGCTACGTCTCCGGCGACCTTGCCGGATCCCGTGACGACGGATCGGCCGGTCTCGCCATGTTCCGCGAAACCGGGGACCGCTGGGGGCAGTTGCAGGCTCTGGGGGTGCTCGGCCGGGTGGCCGAGATCGTCGGCGACTACCGGGACGCGAAGGCGCGGCACCATGAAGCCCTTTGCATCGCGGAGGACTTGGCGCTGTGGAGCGAGGCGTCGACCCGCCGGTCCCAACTGGGCAGAATCGCGCTGCTGACCGGGGACGACGTACAGGCCGCCGAGCGCCACCAGCAGGGCCGACGACTCGCCCTTGAGCACGGCGACCGCTCGGCCCAGGAGTTCGCCGAGGTCGGCCTTGCCCTCGGCGCACGCCGCGCGGGGCGCCTCGACGAGGCCGAGAGCTATCTGCGCCCCTGGCTGGAATGGAACCTGAGGCTCGACGCGCAGAACGGCGCCGCGCTGATCCTGGCCGAACTCGGCTTCATCGCCGAACACCGAGGCGACACCGACGCCTGCCTCGCCCTCCACACCCAGGGCCTGGACGCCGCCCGCGCCACGGGAGACCCACGAGCCGTCGCCCTGGCACTCGAAGGTCTCGCCGGCGCGCGGCACTTGACCAACGACCACGCAATCGCGGCCGGTTTGCTGGGTACGGCCTCCCGCCTCCGCGACTCGGTCGGCGCACCCCTGCCCGCGGCCGAGAGCGGCGACGTCGACCGCATCCGCAGCGCAGTGCGGGCGGTTCTCGACGAGGACGCCTTCGCCGCCGCGTTCGCCGAGAGCGCCCTTCCAGAACAGTGAAAGAGCGTTCTTGGCCTGCGGGTTCCGTCTGCTCCCATGTCGGGCCATGGGAGGTAATGGCGACCTGCGGTCAGCTGCCGTTCCCCATGGACTTCATGGCTTCTTCGGCCCGCTTCGCCATCTCGTCCTCGGGGACGTCCTCGACGTGCGAGGAGACGTTCCAGCGGTGGCCGAACGGGTCCTCGAACTGGCCGGTCCGGTCGCCGTAGAACTCGTCCTTCACCGCCTGGAGTTCCGTGGCGCCCTTGGCGAGCGCGCTCGCGAAGACCGCGTCGACGTCCTCGACGTACACGTGCATGGTCACCGGGGTGCCGCCCACCGCCTTCGGGCCGCGGAAGCCCATGTCCGGGTACTCGTCCGCGAGCATGATGACCGAGTTGCCGAGTTGGAGCTCGGCGTGGCCGATCTTGCCGCCGGGCGCGGGCATTCTCGCGCGCTCGGTCGCGCCGAGGACGGCGACGTAGAAGTCGAGCGCGGCCGCGGCTCCGTCCACGCAGAGGTACGGCGTGACGCGCGGATAGTCGTCGGGAACAGGCTTGACGCTCATGGTTTCCCGCCTTTCCGGTCAGTGTCGATGAGGCGGCCGGCGGGCAAGCTCGACTCTCGGGCACAGTCGATCACGGGAGCGATCGCAAGCATCACAAATCCGGACGTCGGCGTCCGCGGGAATCATCGCCTCGGCGGTGCCGGGCACACGGACCTCGTCGAGGTGCGCATGCGCGACCTGCGAGGTGGGCTCCCTGCGCCGGCATTGTCCGGATCAGGTGCTAGGGGTCGCCTTCAGGTCCTCACGACCTTCCGGCCTCTCAGCCTGACCGTCCAGACCTCGGCCTGAGCCGTAGCTCCCTGCTCCAAGGCCGCTCTTTGGTCAAGCTCCCTCGCTCGCCCCGCAGGCCACTTTTCACCATACTCCTGTACATAAGGTGCGCCAAGATGCAGTTGCCGGGCGGATCTGTCCGCTACAGCCAGCCGTTGCGGCGGAACGCGCGGAAGAGGAAGGTGCACGCGCCGGCCATGGCGGCAAGGGCCATGGGGTAGCCGTACGTCCATCTGAGTTCGGGCATGTGGTCGAAGTTCATGCCGTAGATGCCGACGATCATGGTGGGGACGGCCAGGAGCGCGGCGATGGCGGCGATGCGGCGCATGTCGGTGTTCTGCTGGACGGTCACCCGGGCCAGGCTTGCGGTCAGGATGCTGTCGAGGAGTTCGTCGAAGCCGGCGAGGCGTTCGCGTACCTGGGCGAGGTGGTCGGCGACGTCGCGCCAGTACGCACCCATCGTGGTGTTGTCGCCGGGCAGCTCTTCGGTGGACAGCCGCTCCAGGGGTCGGGCCAACGGCATGACGGCGCGCTTGAACTCCATGAGTTCGCGTTTGAGCTGGTAGATGCGCTCCGCGTCGTTCTTGCTGTGCGGGGAGAAGACGTCGGCTTCGAGTTCGTCGAAGTCGTCGGCGACCCTCTCGGCGACGCGCAGGTAGTCGTCGACGGTCTGGTCGGCGATGGCGTGCATGACCGCCGCGGGTCCCAGGGCGAGCGTCGCCGGGTCGGCCTGGAGGCGTCGGCGCACCTCGGCGAGCGGCGGGGCGCTGCCGTGCCGGACCGCGACGACGAAGTCCTCGCCGGCGAAGACCATGATCTCGCCGGTGTCCACGACCTCGCTGGTGGCGGTGAGGTGCTCGTGGTCGACGTAGACGATGGTCTTCAGGACCAGGAACAGGGTGTCGTCGTAGCGCTCGAGCTTGGGGCGCTGGTGGGCGTTGACGGCGTCCTCGACCGCGAGGGGGTGCAGGTCGAACGCGGCGGCGATCTCGGCGAGGTCCTGGGCTTCGGGGGCGTGCAGGCCGATCCACGCGAAGCTGCCCGGGTTGGCTTTTGCGGCGTCCATCGCCTCGTGGAGTTCGAGCGTGCCGGGGCGGCGGACGCCCTTCTCGTACAGGGCGCAGTCCACGACCACGGAGGCGCCCGCCGGGCGGGTCTGGGCCGGCCCCCCGGAGCCGGGGGTCTCCTTGCCGTCGCCGTGGCCGCCGCGTCGTGGCATTCGTACCGCTCCCATGGGCTTCAGTCCCTCTCCGGAGCCGGTGCCGGCGCCCGGTCCCGCGCTCGATGTTAGGTGCCTGCGGCTGCGTGGGGAGGTCGAGCGGAAGAAGGCTTCGACCCGACTGTCAACGTGCGCGCTGGTCGATGAGTGCGGCCAGGCCGTCCAGGATCCGTTGCAGGCCGAAATCCCATGCCTGATCTTGCCCGTCGGACTGGGCGGCTGAGGCGAGGGCCGCGGTGAGCGCGGGGAATCGCTCGCCGTGAGCCTGCATCAGATCGCCGAGCACGGCGGCCAGTTGGGCTTCGGGGTGGCCGGCGGGGCCTGCCGCACGGGCCTGCTGGGTGATGCCGCGTACGTGGCCGACCAGCAGGAAGGCCGCGTCCGTCCGTTCGGTGCCGCTCAGCCCGGTGCCGTCCAGGGCGGACACGGCACGCTCCAGCCAGGACAGCTCGCCGGGCCCCATGATGCGCGGGCCGACCGTGGCCTCCAGTGCCCAGGAGTGCTGACGAAAGACGGTGAGCAGTTGGCGGGCCCATTCCTCCAGTTGCTCACGCCAGCCACCGTGCCGCGCCTTCGCTGCCTCCGCCTCCGCCTCCGCCTCCGAGGTCGGGTAGGGGCCGATCGCGGCGTCCACCATCAGAGCGACCAGCTCGGCCTTGCCCGGCACGTACCGGTACAGCGCCATCTTGGTCACGCCCAGCTGCGCGGCGACCCGCTGCATGGACACATCGGCCAACCCCTCCGAGTCGGCGATCTCGATACCCGCCCGCGCGATGCGGTCCAGGTCGAGAGTCGGCCTGGGGCCTCGCGCGGGCTTGGGGTGCGGCCCCCACAGCAGCCGCACGACCTCGGCGTGCTCGCCACCCATGCCGCCCCTTCCCGGCCTGCCTTGTCGCCTTAACTGTGTCTAGGGTACACAGTAAATATCAGTGTCCAAGGGACACAGTTTTTCGAGCGGAGGGAACCCCGTGCACAAGAACGTCCTCATCTCCGGCGCGAGCATCGCCGGCCCGGCGCTGGCCTACTGGCTGGGACGCCACGGCTTCCGGCCCACCGTCGTCGAACTGGCCCCGGCTCCCCGCCAGGGCGGTCATGCCGTGGACTTCCGCGGCGAAACGCACCTGACCGTGCTGGAACGCATGCGCCTGCTTCCCGAACTGCGCCGCATCCAGACCGGCGGCAGCCCGATGCGCTTCGTCGACGAACGCGGCCGCACACGGCTGCACTTGCCGGCCGAGTTCGCCGGCGGTGAGATCGAGGTGCTCCGCGGCGACCTGGCCCAAGTGCTCCACGAGCACAGCGCCCCGTACACCGAGTACGTCTTCGGCGACTCGATCGTCGGCCTCACCGAGACCTCCTCCGGCGTGCGGGCCGACTTCCGCAGCGGAATCTCGCGCGACTTCGACCTGGTCGTCGGCGCGGACGGGCTGCACTCCAACGTCCGCCGCCTCGCCTTCGGACCGGAGGAGGACTACGTGAGCCACCTCGGCTACTACGCCGCCACCTGGCAACTGCCCAACGACCTGGGAGTGGACAAGGGGTCGGTCGGGTTCAACGCGCCGGGGCGGCTGGCCTCCGTCGGCGCCGACCACCGGGATCCGGCACGGGCCGGGGCCTTCTTCGTCTTCGCCGCGCCGGAGCTTTCGTACGACCGCCACGACGCCGAACAGCACAAGCGTCTGATCGACAAGGCGTTCTCCGGCCTCGGCTGGGAGGTGCCCCGCCTGCTCGCCTCGCTGCGCCAGGCCCCCGACCTGTACTTCGACTCGATCAGCCGGGCGGATGTGGACTCCTGGTCCACAGGACGCGTGTGCCTCGTCGGCGACGCCGCGTGCGGGGCCACCCTCGGCGGCATGGGCACGGGCACCGCGGTGGTTGCCGCCTACGTCCTGGCCGGCGAACTCGCCCGAGCCCAGGGCGATCACCGGGCGGCCTTCGCCCGCTACGAGGGCAGGCTCAGGAAGTACGCCGAGGGCTGCCAGGCAGGCGGCGACCGCACCGGGAAGTTCCTCGCCCCCGCCACCGCCACCGGCATACGTCTCCGCAACGCCGTGCTCTCCCGGCGCCTGTTCCTGAACGGCATGCTCAAGATGGGCGAGAAGATCAGCAGCACCGTGGCCCTGCCCGACTATCCGGCCGACCCCAGCCGCGTCAGCTGCTGACCGACAGCTGTAGTGCTACGCGACCCCCGCGTGTGAACCGGCGCACGTTCGTGCCCGAGTGGGCCGGGGGCCGGGTCCGGGCTCAGGGGTTGAACGGCGACGTCGAGGAGCTGCCGGCGGGCAGGCTCCGGGGGCGGCTCGGGGGCCGCGTAGTGCACGACCAGGACGTGCCGACACGACCGCGCGTCACGCCAATCCGCATGATCGTCGTCGTCGAACACCAGGCATGCGACCCTTTTCCTGCCCGGCCGTCGGGCGCCGCGGATGTGTCGCCGTGCGCGTTTCGGCACGCGGTCGGCATCCCCGCGTCCTCGCCGCCCGCCGGTTCCCCTCCTTCCACAGCGTGCCCGCACCCGCCGCAGCCTGTGAAGGAGGGGCATGACCCCGACGCGCCCGGCCGCAGGCTCCTCGCCGCTGCCCCCACCCGACGGCCGGGCGTTGGACGAGAGTCTGCGCGCGACCGCCCGCGGCGACGAGGACGCGTTCGGCGAGGTCTACGACGTGATGGTCGGGCCCGTCTACCGCCTGGTCCGCGGGGTGGTGCGGGATCCGGCGCAGTCGGAGGAGGTGGTCCAGGAGGTGATGCTCGAACTGTGGCGCACCGCGGCCCGGTTCGATCCGGCCAAGGGTACGGCCTCGACCTGGACCCTGACCCTCGCGCACCGGCGTGCCGTCGACCGGGTCCGGACGGAAGAGGCCGAGCGCCGCCGCAGAGAACGCGTCGCGGCCCACGACACCACGCGGCCGTACGACGACGTCGTCGAGCAGGTCGAGACGAACCTCGAGCAGCGCCAGGTGCGCCGCTGCCTGCGTACCCTGACCGAACTGCAGCGCGAGTCGGTGACGCTCGCCTACTACGGCGGCCTGACGTACCGAGAGGTATCCGAGCGGCTTGCGCTGCCACTGGGAACGATCAAGACCCGGCTGCGGGACGGCCTGATCCGGCTCCGCGACTGCCTGGGGGTGACCACGCCATGAGAGAACGCCACGGCAACATCCACCTCGACACGGGCGCGTTCGCGCTGGACGCCCTTCCCGAACGCGAAAGGATCGTGTTCGAGGAGCACCTGCGCGACTGCAAGTCCTGTGCCGTCGAGGTACGGGAACTGGCGGCCACCGCAGCGCGCCTGGGTGGGGCGACGGCCGGCGTGCGCCCCCCGGACGAGCTACGTGAGCGGGTCATGCGCGGCATCCGCTCGACGCGCCAGGAAGGCCCGGCGCCGGTGCGCTCGTTGTGGGCCGACCGGCTCCGCCGCCGCCTTCCCCCCGTGGCGCTGGCGGCATGCGTCGCCGCCGCGGCGACGTTCGGCGGTGTCGCGCTGTGGCAGCACGACCAGGCCCAACAGGCGCGCGCCCAGGCCCGGGACGCCGAACAACAGTCCCGCGGGCAGGCGGCCAGGCAGGCGGCGATCACCGCGGTGCTCACCGCGCCCGACGCACGTACCGCCACCGCCCGCTTCGGCAACGGTGCCACCGGCACCGTCGTCGCCTCGCCCGGCCACAACCAGGCCGTATTCCTGGTCGGAGGCATGCCGCCGCCGCCCACCGGATCCGTCTACCAGCTCTGGTACGACCGTGCCGGGCACCTGGCACCGGCAGGGTTCATGGACTCGTCCCAGCCTTCCTCGGCCGTGCTCCTCGCCGGAGCCGTCGGCGGTGCCACCGCCGTCGGCGTCACCGTGGAGCCCGACGGCGGATCCGCCCGGCCCACCTCGGCGCCCGTCGTCCTCATAGCGCTCCCGGCATGACCCGGCGGTACGTGCGAACGTGCGGTCAGCGGTCGGGGCCGACGCCTTTGGGCGTCGGCCCCGACAAACAAGTGTTCGCCGCCGCGCACCAAGTCGCGGTCAGGCATGGTGAAACCGGCAGAGCCGCTGTCTACCAGCCGCGGCCGTGGTTGCTCTCGCCGTGGCCGGGGGCCTTGTCCGGCTTCCCGGCGGGCTTCTCCGCCGGCTTGTCGCTTTGGCCGTGACCCGGCTTGTGCTGCGGCTTGTCGCCCGGGTGGTGGTCCGGCTTCGGACACGGGTCCTCGGCGGGCTTGTGGTTCGGCTTGTCGCTCGGCTTGTGGTCCGGCTTCCCGTCCGGCTTGTCGCTCGGCTTGTGCTGCGGCTTGTCGCCCGGCTTCCCACCCGGCTTGTCGTCCTGGTGGTGCCCCGGGTACTGGCCAGGGTGGGCGGCCGGCTTCTTGTGCGAGTCGCCGTCGTCGTTCACGCAGGAGTTGCCGAACGCCGGGTTGAGGAGACCGATCACGCTGATCGTGTTGCCACACACGTTGATCGGGATGTGCACCGGAATCTGGATCAGGTTGCCGGAGAGAACACCGGGCGAACCGACCGCCACACCATCGGCGTGGGCGTCCGCGGACGCGGCGCCGGCACCGCCCAACACCAACGCGGCACCGGCGACCGCCACAACCGACGCCTGCTTCAAAAGCTTCAAGGGGATGCTCCGTGTTTCCCAGACGCGCGGCGCGGGTGATCCGCGACGCGTCGCTGTGCAGGGCTTGCGACTGCGCGGTCCGTTCCGCCGACAGCCGGGTGTCGAGGAAATCGCCCACCGCCACGGCTCTTGTCCTGACACCCGACGGATATGGCCGCCGTACGGGTGGTTGCGAGGCGCGATCGGGTGGGCGCCCGGCGTCCGGGGGTGGTCCACTGAAAGGGGTGGCTTGGAAGATGAGGAGCCGAGATGTACGTCCTGCGAGTCCAGCACGCCGTCGGTGACTATGCGGCCTGGAAAGCGGCCTTCGACAGCGACCCACTCGGGCGTGGGGAAGCCGGTGTCAAGAGCTACCGCGTCCTGCGGCCCGCGGGCGATCCGGGCCACGTCATGATCGACCTGGACTTCGACACCGCCGCCGAGGCAGAGGCCATGGAAGCCGCCCTCAGGGAGCTGTGGACCCGGGTGGCGGTGGTGGTCGACCCACAGACCCAGATCGTCGAAGAGGTCGAGGCCGGGCAGTACTGAAACTCGGCGGGTCCGATGAACCGACCACCTGGTCCGGCCGGGTAACCGCGCTCAGTTGCCGCCGCTCCACCGGGAGCGCTGCGCGCGTTCCCGGGCGACGCGTGCCACGCGCTCGGCCTCGGCGGTCTCGGTGATGCGCGGGCGGAGCCGCCCGCGCATCACCGGTCGGGCTACTTGCTGAAGGCGACCGGGGTGGATTTCGATCCCGTGGTCGGCGGCAGCGAGCCCGTGGTGTCGGAGACGACCCGCCCGCCGACCTTGACGGTGAGCTGGTAGGTCGCCGGCTCGGTGTTGCCGCAGGCGTAATAGTTCACGACGTACGCCTGATACGAGCCGCTCGGCGAACCGCCCTGGGGCCAGAAGACGTTCTCCACATGCGTGGCGGGGGCGGAACTGCAGCCCGGGACCTCGTCGCGGTCGAGCCTGCCGCCTGTGGGGGAGGTCGGTTTGGCGAAGTAGATGTCGGTCCCGGAGGGGTCGACCACATGGAGGTCCAGGTCCGCGTTGCCGGTGAACAGGAGCGTGACCTGGATGTCGCCGGTGCCGAGCGAGATCGTGGGCGGCACCGTCAGCTGGTCCGGCGGGGGTACGGTCTGCGGTCCGGTCGGCGGCCGGCTCGTCGGCGCGGTCGAGGTGGCGGACGTCGTCGGGAGCGCGGTGGAGGTCGCCGTGGAGGTCGTGGTGACGGTCGGCGACGCGGCCCGCGGTGTCGTGGGCGTCGGCGGCGGCGGTACCTGTCCCGGCGTGACCGTGACAGTCTGGGTCTGCGTCTGGGTCGTGCCGGTCGGCGTAGGCGTGCCGGGCGGGGCGCCGGGCGGCTGCGTGTACGTCGTCCCGGTGTTGATGTTGACCAGGACGAACGTGTTGATCACCGTCACCGACTGGTTGACCACCACCACCGTGGTCGGTGCGAAGCCGGGCCACGGCGTGCCCGCGTACGTGACCTTGCCCGCGGCGGGCTTCGGCGACCCGAGCGGGTTGCCGCAGGCGCAGCGGGCGCGCGGCACGCCGTACGTGTCGATCAGTACGGCCGAACCCGTCTGCAGGATGGCCTGCCGTGGCGTCGGGCTGCCGCCCGCGAAACCGTTGTTCGTCACCCGGGTGTCGGCGCGCAGGACGACCGGCGTCAACTGGGCGAGGTAGTCGGGGATTTGCGCGGTGGTCACGGCGTTGCCGCCGGTCCACCGGAGCGTGGTGTCGCTGTTGAGGGCTTTCACCCAGGCGGCGGCCTTGGGCGGGTTCTCGCCCAGGTACCGGGTGATCTGGGTGGCGTCGCACTGGGTGTTGTCCTGGGTGCCGCCGTACAGGCCGACGGTGTCGCCGTTGGAGACGCGTAGCGGCGCGGGGGCGTCGGCGGCGGTGGGGACGGGTGCCGGCGGGAAGGTCGGGGGTGCGGCGGAGATGGTCGGCACCGGGGACGCCACACTCGCGGTGAACGGGTCGGGTCCGGTCGAGGCCGCGTTCTCCAGGAGGACTTCGCCGGCCGCCTGCTCCTTTTTGTCGTCGCCGCCCCCGCCGACCACCAGCACGAGGATGACGCCGAGGGCGACGACGGCTGCGACCAGCGGGAGGACGAAGCGCGCTTGGCGCCACCAGGGTCGGGCCGGACCGCCCCCGGTGCCTCCCGGCGGCGTACCGTCCGGACCCCCGCCGCCGGGTGGCGGCCCCGGAGGAGGGCCTTACCCGCCCGGCGGCGGACCCGGGGGCGGCCCGGGCGGAGTGCCGCCGGGCGGAGGTCCCTGAGGTGGCTGTGGCGGATACCCGGGAGGGAACGGACCACGCGTCGAGGACATGCCGGCTCCTTTCGGCCACCCGGGCCGCACCGGCCAGGCAGCCCCGACTGACGCACCAAGGCGATCGAACGCGGTCACTCGCACGCGGCGCCGCTGGATGCCGGTCGCGGGCGCGAAGGTCCGGCGGGCAGGCGCCCGCCCGCTCAGTGTGGGTACGCCCCGACACTTCCTCAACAGGAAGGATCATGCGCCGTCCGGTCCTACGCGGGCCTGTCGAGGAACTGTCTGTGCTGGTCAGCGCCTTGCCGCGCCACGTTCGGCGTAACCACGGACGGGCGGCGGTGCGATCCGTGGATCACCTGAATGTCGGATCACCCGAACGATGGGCCGCGGTGCGGGGCCGTACCGGGCGCGCGGCGCTCGGGTCAGCGGCGGGCGCGCCGTGAGTGGCCGAAGAGGATGCGGTAGGCGATCAGCAGGACGAGGGATCCGGCGATCGAGACGCCCCAGGTGCGCAGGTCGAAGAAGTCCTTCTCGAAGGGGCGGTCGAACAGTTCGGCGGCGGCCCATCCACCCAGGAGCGCGCCGGCTATGCCGATCAGGATCGTGATGACGAAGCCGCCCAGGTCGCGTCCCGGAAGAAGGATCTTGGCGATCGCGCCCGCCAGGAGACCGAGAATGATCCACGCGATGATGCCCATCTCGCACCGTGCCCTTCGAATCCGTGAGCCCGATGCTCGACGTCGTTCAGGGCGCTACCCGGCAAACTGCGTTGCACGCCATACGCGAACGGACGCCACACTGCCTGCCTGTTGCGGGCGGACGGGACGCTGCGCCTCGTGCGGAGAGGCCGTCCGCGTCGCCGCGCCGCTGCTCAACTCCCCTGACTGCGGCGACTGGTCCCGGGCTCGGCGCGGCCCGGAAAGCTCCGTCGGCAAGAGGTACGCTCTGCTGCCGCGATGCGACACATCCGCGCAATCGGCCCAGGGAGGCAGAATGGCGAACCGTCGGCACAGCGAGTCCGGTGGTCGCTCCCGTGGGGCGCGGCGGGGGCCGGGGGAGCTCGAAGCCGAGATCCTGGCCTTGCTGTGGACTTCGGGCGGAGCGCGGACCTCCACCTGGGCGCAGGAGCAGTTGGGCGGGGAACTCGCGTACAGCACGGTCGTGACGATCATGTCGCGGCTGTACGAGAAGGGCCTGTTGACGCGGGTCCGGGACGGCCGCTCGTACGCGTACGAGCCGGTCGTGGACGAGGCGGGGATCGCCGCACGGCGTATGCGCCAGGTGCTCGACCGGGAGTCGGACCGTGCGGCGGTGCTGGCGAGCTTCGTGTCGGACCTGTCGGACGAGGACGAGCGGACGCTGCGGCAAGCGCTGGACCGGGCCGCGCCGTAACCGGAATGGTGGCCCTCGCAGAGCTCCGGCGACCGAAGCGCATACGGGATGTCGATGCGGCGGAGAGGCGCTCCGTACAGCACGGCAATCTACGGTTCTGTAGATTGAACGCGCCTCGGGTGTCGGCGTCGGCGCCGGGGCTCGGCGACACCACCGCTTCGCACTGGGCATCGCGCCCACCGAGTTCGACCTCTGAGCCCGGTCCGCGACGGGGCGCCCGCCCGACCGGGCGCCCGCGGAGGGCGGCTTCCGGTGACCGGAGACCGGCGACCGGCGGCGGTGCGGACCTGACCCTCCGCTCGGGAATGTGACTTCTTCGGCACTGTCCACTGCTTTGTGTTGTTTTTACAATGATGTAGAAACAGTGTCTGCGAAGGGTTCCTCCGGGCGTCCCTCGCGGGCCGTCCCGCGCAGCGGGGCCGACAAGGCAGCGGAACCGACAGAAGTGCGAGGTGTCCGGACCACCGATGGACGATCCTGCGGATAGCCACAGACCACCGCTTCCCGGGAAGCGGTGGACCGATGCTTGAAGTGAGCCTGCTCGCCGTCGCGATCCTGCTCATCGCCGCGTGCGCGGTCTTCGTGGCCGCCGAGTTTTCCCTGACCACCGTGGACCGCGGCGCCCTCGAAAAGGCGGCGGCAGCCGGTGAACGCGGCGCCGGCGGCGCACTGCGGGCCGCACAACGGCTCACTGTCCAGCTCTCCGGCGCCCAGTTGGGCATCACGGTCACCTCGCTGGTGATCGGCATGCTCGCGCAGCCGTCGATCGCGGTGCTGCTGGCCGGCCCGCTGGAGGCGACCGGCGTGCCCGAGGGGGCGGTGGACACGGTCGCCCTGGCACTGGGCATCACCCTGTCGACCGTCGCCCTGATGGTCTTCGGCGAACTCGTGCCGAAGAACTGGGCCATCTCCCACCCGCTCGCCGTCGCCAAGGCGGTCGCCGGACCGCAGCGCGTGTTCACCGCGGCGTTCTCGCCGCTGATCACCCACCTGAACCGGACCGCGAACCGCGCGGTACGCCGCGTCGGCCTCGAACCCGTCGAGGAGCTGGCGTCGGCGCGCAGCCCGCAGGAACTGGTCGCGCTCGCCCGGCACTCCGTGCGGGCGGGCACCCTGGAACCCGACGCCGCCGACCTGTTCGTCCGCGCGGCCGCCCTCGGCGATCTGACCGCCGAGCAGATCATGACGCCGCGCGTACGGGTGCACGGGGTACGCGCCGACGCACCCGTCGGCGGCGTGATCGCGATAGCCCGGGCGACCGGGCACTCGCGCTTCCCGGTGTACCGCGAAAGCCTCGACGAGGTCACCGGGTTCGTCGACCTCAAGGCGGCGCTCGCGGTGCCCGAGGCCGAGCGGGACGCCCGGACGGTCGCGGAGATCGCGATCGAGCCCGTGCTCGTCCCCGAGACGCTTCCCGGTGACGACCTGCTGGACCGGCTCCGCGGCGAGCAGACCATGGCCGTGGTGATCGACGAATACGGCGGCACGGCCGGCGTCGTGACGCTGGAGGACATCGTCGAGGAGGTCGTCGGCGAGGTCCGCGACGAGCACGACCTCGACGAGGCCCCGGAGGTCGTCGCGACCGCGCCGGACGCGGCCGGGCACCCGACCTGGGACCTCGACGGCGGCTACCGGATCGACCAGATAGCGGGGCTCGGCCTCAACGCCCCCGAGGGACCGTACGAGACCGTCGCGGGCCTGGTCGCCGAGCAACTGTCGCGCATCCCCGAGGTCGGCGACACCGTCGAACTGGGGGACTGGACCATCGTGGTGACCCAGGTCGCCCAGCACCGGGCCGCCCGTCTCACCCTCACCGGGCCGCGCCCCGGCACCGAGGACGAGGACGAGGACGAGGACGGCGGCGCCCCCCGCGAACCCCGCGCCCCGCGCGCCGACCAGGACGGCCGTCGATGACCGTCCTGCAGCTCCTGATCGGCGCCCTCACCCTGGTGACCAACGCCTTCTTCGTCGGCGCCGAGTTCGCCCTGATCTCGGTACGCCGCAGCCAGATCGAACCGTTCGCCGCGGACGGCAACCGCCGCGCCCGCCGCGTCATCTGGGGCCTGGAGCACGTGTCCGCGGTCCTGGCCACGGCGCAACTCGGGATCACCGTCTCCTCGTTGGTGCTCGGCGTGGTCGCCGAGCCCGCCATCGCGCACCTGATGGAGCCGGTGTTCCACGCGGCGCACGTGCCCGACGGCGCGGTGCACCCGGTGTCGTTCGCGCTGGCGCTGACGCTCGCGACGTACCTGCACATGCTGATCGGCGAGATGATCCCCAAGAACATCGCCCTGGCCGCGCCCGCACGCACGGCCATGATGCTGGGGCCCGGCCTGGTGGCGATGACGCGGGCACTGCGTCCGGTCATCTTCGCGATCAACAAGCTCGCGAACGGCATCCTGCGCCTGCTCCGCGTCGAACCCAAGGACGAGGTGAACGCCGCCTTCACCGGCGACGAGCTCGGCCGCATGGTCGACGAGGCCCGCGACACCGGGCTGTTGGACGAGGACGAGAGCGAGTTGCTGCGCGACGCCCTCACCCTCGGCGAGCGCCCGGTCTCCGACATCGTCCTGCCGCTCCACGAGATGGTCCAGGCACCGGAGGACGTCACCCCGCGCATGTTGGAGCAACTGGCGGTTCGGAGCGGCTACTCGCGGTTCCCCGTCGTGGCGGGCGACGGCGTCGTCCTCGGGTACCTGCACGTCAAGGACGCGCTGGACGCCGACGACCGGGACGCGCCGTTCCCACGCAGGGACTTGCGCCGGGCCACCACGGTCCCTGCCGACACCCGCCTGGACGACCTCTTGACCGCGATGCGGAGGACCGCGACCCACCTCGCCGGCGTCACCGGCACCGACGGCAAGCTCATCGGCGTGGTGACCATGGCCGACGTCCTGAAGGAACTCGTCGGACACCAACACCGCGTCACCTGACAAGCCAGCCGCCTCGACAACCGGGAGTCCCGGACCCTGCTCTCCGTCGCGGTACGGACGGCCGTGCGGGCAGGGCGACTTCCTGTGCAATGCCTCGGTCAAATCGGGGCCCCGGCCGGTCCGGAGCATCTACAGTCCGGTAAATTCACGGCTCGGGTGCGCCTGTCCTCCGTGCGCGCCCTGACGGTAGCGACATCTGGTGGAAGGAGCACGCACTGTGGGAGTCACCCTCGCCAAGGGCGGCAACGTCTCTCTGTCCAAGGCCGCACCCGGGCTGTCGTCGGTGGCGGTCGGGCTCGGCTGGGACGTACGCGCCACCTCCGGCGCGGACTTCGACCTGGACGCCAGCGCCCTGCTGCTCGGCGACCACGGCCGGGTCCTGTCCGACTCGCACTTCGTCTTCTACAACAACCTGACCAGCCCCGACGGTTCGGTCCAGCACACCGGCGACAACCTCACCGGCGAGGGGGACGGGGACGACGAGGTCGTCAACGTCGAGCTGAACACCGTGCCGGCCGACGTGACGCGGATCGCCTTCCCCGTCTCCATCCACGACGCCGACGTCCGCGGGCAGTCCTTCGGGCAGGTCCGCAACGCGTACATCCGGGTCGTCAACCGCCTCGACGACGTCGAACTGGCGCGGTACGACCTGACCGAAGACGCGTCGACCGAGACCGCGATGGTCTTCGGAGAGCTGTACCGGCACGGCGGCGAGTGGAAGTTCCGCGCGGTGGGCCAGGGCTACGCCTCCGGCCTCGCGGGCATCGCCCGCGACTTCGGCGTGAACATCTGACGGTCCCCGGCACCGCGAATTCGGCGGAACCGTCCATGTCTTCGCGCAGAAAGAGGTCCGCGACGCGAAGATCTGCTCGAAGACGAAGAAGGGCCGACGCCCGCGCGACTTACGCGGGAGCTGCGTCCTGCGCCTTCGTGCGGAACACGAACAGCCGCAGCAGCGCGAACCGGCCGATGCCTGCGAGTGAGGACGCGACCAGGTAGACGACCTGCTCCAGCGCGGCGGCCGGGTGATCCGTCGCCGCGCCGAGCACCAGCATGGCCGAGGTCGTGAACAGATAGCTGGCAGCGGCAGTTCCGGTGGACTGGAGATGGACGCGTCGGCTCGCGCGCCCGCGGCGGAACGTGATGCGGCTGTGCAGTTCGTTGGTCAGTAACGTGGCCAGGATGGTGATCACCGCGTTCGCGAGCGGCATCGGGACCGCTTCCGGGAGGGCGCTGAGCGTCCCGCCGGCGGCGAGCCCGGTCCCTCCGCCGCACGCCACGAAGCGAAGGAACGTACCAAGGCCGCGTCGTCGGGACTTCTTTGCGGGGGCGGTGCCGCCCTTCTCCACGAGCGCCGTGAGCGCGGAGCGTTCCGGCGGCGTGGCCAAGTACGGTGCGTAGGAGCCGGGTTCGCCCGCGCCGGGCCGCCGGAGCCGGCTTCCGTTCACCGGGCTGAGCACGCGCAGTCGGGCGTGCCAAACCGGGTGTCGCGTGGCGGGGGTTGACTGCGTCGCGGTCGGAGCGGTCCCGGGGCGCGCAGGTCGGGTGGCAGGACCCGCGGCGTGCGACTCCGCGGCGTCGGCAACCCCGGATCTCCTGCCAGGACGCGTCGTTCGCCGATTGCCTCGGAGGGGCGACGGGCCCGGAAGCGTCCGCCTGGACCGCGACATGCACATCCCCCGTTGTCGTAGAAGGCATCGCCGGCTTCGAGGGCATCGGTGAGGTGCCATGAACTCTCGAGACGGCCATGGTTACTCTACAGATTTGTAGATACCCCGGTCGGATCGCGGCGCCCGGCAAGCACGTGATGTTTCGGACAAAGGCTCGCTGTCGTCGTCGGTGAATCCGGCGGGTTCTTTTCCGCGGCCTTCGGCTGTCGCCTTCTTCGCGGGACGCCCCCGGTCGGCGCTCGCGGCGGTGGGGTCAGCGGTCAAGGGTTGCGGACACGGTGAGCAGTTCGGTGAGCGACCCCGCGAAGTCGGCGCACAGCGCCGCCACGAGGCGCCAGGCGCCCGGATTCCCCGCGAGATGCCGACCGACGAGGTCGTCCCATGCGGCGTCCAACTGCCGCTGGGCGGCGGCGTCGAGGTGGACCGAGTCGAGCGCGTCCAGGGCCGCCTGGGCCGGGCGGCCGCGGGTGAGGACCTCGACAGGTTCCAGGACGCCGTTCGCCAAGGCGTCGGTCAGCCAGAAACGGCCGGCGCGGGCCACGGCGGCGCTGTCGGAGTCGAGCGCGGCCAGCGCCAGCGGACGCGATGCGCCCAGCCGTGTGGAGATGACCCGCGGCGACGCCGCGGCCGCCCGCGCCAACGCCGGTGGCAGGTCCGGGTGATGGGCGAACCGCAGCAACAGCCGGAGGCTGGTGAGCCGACCCGCGCGTACGGCCTCGGCCACCGCGTCCCAGCCCGGGTCCGCGGCGGACCGGTACCACGTCAGGTCGTCGGTGTCCGCGTCGGCGGCGAAGAGCGCGCCGCCACGGGCCTGGTGCTCCCATGCGTCCAGCGCGTCCCGGAGCAGCTTTTCGCCTCCCGATTTCGGAGCCTCGAGCGCTTGCGCGACCAGCCCGGGTACGTCGACGGGCTGCGTGCGTTCGTAGGGGTGTGCGGCTTCGAGTGCGGCGCGTACCAGGTCCGCGGCCTGGTGCGGCCGGTCGAGGGCGAACGCGGCGGCGCAACCGCGCAGCAGCCGGTACGTGCCCGGGGCGGCCGGCTCCTCGCCGTCCCGGCGGGGACAGGGGGGGGCGTTGCGCACCAGGTGTTCGAGCAGTGGCGGGGCCCCGCGCGCCAGCAATTCGGCCTGCAGGGTGGGGGACATGGTGCGCTGGAAGAGCACCGCGTCCAGGCCGGGATCGGCGAGGCACACAGCCGCCGAGGGGTCCGCCACCGCAGGCGCGCGGTACAGCTCGGCCGCCGCGTCGGCGGGAAGCCGTGCGGCGACCCGGGCCACGACGTGGGCGGACACGCCACGCAGCAGAACACGCAGCACCCGGCCGACCCGGGATGTGGCAGGCAAGCCGGACCGGTTCGTGGGCGGTGGCCTGTCCAGCGGCGGGTACCGGTGGTCGGGGTCGGGGTCGGGGTCGAGTGCCGCGGCGACGAGCTGTTCCAGGCTGCCCGGGAAGGCGGGCGCGAGCGTTCCCAGGCGCACCCACGCCTCGACATCGTCCGCCAGGGGCCGGCGGACGACTCTGTCCAGGCCTTCCTCGACTCGGGCGAAGTCCCGGTGCAGGTAGCGGTCGAACGTGCCGCCGATGAGCAGCATGTCGAACACCGGTGCGGTCGAAGCGATCAGGTCGTCGACGTCGTCCGCGGCGGCAAGCAGGTCGAGCACCGGATTCGGCCGCGACTCGAAGCAGTCCGCACCCGCGCGCGGCACCCCGTCGGATGTCGCGCCGAACAGCGCGTGCCGCGTGGCCGCGTCCCAGCCGTGCCTGACCGCCAGATGCGCCAACACCCCGGCGTGCAGCGGCGATTCGTGATGCGCGGCGATGATGGGCGGCCAGGCGAACGTGTGCGGGGCGTCCAGGCGCAGATCCCCGGATCCGTCGATTCCGCGCAGCCGCCGCGTGTACGCTTCCGGGCGGGCTTCCGCGAGCACGAACGCCTCGACCTCGTCCCGGCCCCGCTCACCGGCCAGGAATGCGGTGACGAGGCCGCCCGGTTCGGTGTCCGCCCAGTTCGAGTCCCGGAGGATCCGGTCGAGTTCCGCGTGTGCGCCCAGGTCGAACAGGCGCAGCAGGCCCAGCACCCGCTCCGCGCCGGTCAAGCGTCCGGCGCGCAGCACGTGGGCGACGATCTCCGGGGCCACGGCAACTACGGCGGAGTTGAGCTCCGGCATGTCGACGCCCGGTGCGAGCAACCGCGCGTGCAGCGTGGCGTCGAGGGGCACCGGCCCGATCGGCACCAGGCCGGCGTCGGTCCGGGGGCAGGCGCCGCGGGCCGCGTCGGGGGCTCCGGAAACGATGAACCGTCGCAGGGTGGCGTCGCCGCGCACGTACAGCGCCGCGTTCACCGCGGGCTGGGCCAGGTCCAGCAGCGCGCGGCACATGCTTCCGGGGGCGTGCGGGTCCGCCAGTTCGGCTGCGGGCAGGTGTCTGGCCATGGTGACGTGCCCGTCCCCGTCCGAGGCGCTTCCCGCGAACCAGGCCTGCCACAACGGACGCGGGAGCGTCGTACCGCCGGTGATCAGTTCACGGAGCAGCTCGCGAGGAAGGTCGTCGGCGAGTGCGGCGACGTCGCCGGCGTCCGCGCGCGACATGATCGAACCGAAGAGACCCCCCACGGCGCCATCCAATCACCCTGCCGTGGGACGGCCGGCGCTGAACACCGCTGGTAGCGGCAAACGCTCAGCCGCGGCTCCCGGCGGCTTCGGCGGCCCAGTGCAGGAGCCGGTGTTCCTCGTCCGGGGTGAGTGGGACTGCGAGTACGCGTAGCCAGTCGGCGAGTTCGCCGTCGTGGAGCGGGCGGTGCTCGGTGGGGACGCCGGGTCGGCGTACGGTCAGCGTGGCCTCGGTGAGGGTGACATGCCGGTCGGGGAGGTGGCGGGCGATCATCAGGGTGCGCACGAAGTGCGAGTCCGGGTGGGTGCTCGTGTAGTGGTGGCCGATCACCACGTCGGCGGGCAGCACCGGGAGTTCGTCGGTGGTGTGCATCATCTGCCAGCCGTCGTCGCGCCACCGGCGCATCGCCCAGGTGTCGTGGTCGTGGTCGGCTTCGATCCGGTACCGCCGGCCGAGGTGGTCGTCCTGGGCGCCGTCCTCCATCGGGACGGGCCGCAGCAGGCTCATGCCGAAGCCGGGGTCGGACAGCAGCCGCTGCCCGTCGAGCCGTGCCTCGACGACCATGTGGGTCCGGCCCTGCGCGGTGCCGTCGGCGGGGTCGCCGACGCGTCCGAGGTGGCGGCGTACGTCGTAGCCGAGCCGTTCGAGCGCGGCGGCGAAGACGGTGGAGTGTTCGAAGCAGTAACCGCCCCGGCCGCGGCCCACGAACTTCTCCTGCACGGCGTCGAGGTCGACGCCGGGGTGGCCGCGCAGGACGACGTCGATGTTGTCGAACGTGAACCTGCGGACGTGCGCCTCGTGGAGTTCGTCGAGCGCGGCCCGGCTCGGCGGGCGGGCGGACAGCCCGAGCCGTGCGAGGTAGCCGTCGAGGTCGAGGCGGTCGACGCGCCAGAGATCCTTGGTCACGGGACCAGTGAACCAGCCGGGCGACCGCGGGGGATCACTGCGCTGTGTGTCGTTGCGGGCGTCGTCAGCCGGCCGCGGAGATGCGGTCGAGCAGTTCCGTGAGCAGGGCGCGCTCGCCCGCCGTCAGCGCACCGGTCCGGGGGAGGAGCGCGCGCAGCGCGATGGCGGCCCCCGCGGGGCCGGGAGAACCTGGAGCATTACCTCGGCTTCACCCGCGCGGCCTGCGGCGCCGTCAAGGCCCAGGGCGTCAGGCGCGTCGTCGGGATCACCAGCCTGGGCCGCGCGTACGGCAAGCCCGCCGGGCAACTGTCGGACGCGTTCGCGATGGACGACATGATCGAGAGCACCGGGGTCGACTACCGCGCCCTGGCTATGCCGTTCTTCATGGAGAACCTGCTTCAGCAGGCCGGGGCGATCAAGACACAGGGGATGTTCTTCCTGCCGAACGCCGCGGACCGCCCGCTGGCCGCCGTCGCCGCCCGCGACGTCGCCGCCGCGGCCGCCCGTTTGCTGGCCGACGACTCCTGGTCAGGGCAGGACACCGTCCCGGTGATCAGCCCCGACGCGCTTTCCCCTGACGGGATGGCCGAGGTCATGTCCGAAGTCCTGTCCGAGGCGCTGTCCGACGTGATTCAGCGGCCGGTCCGGTTCCAGCAGGTGGACGGCGAGACCCACAAGGCGGCGGTGCTCGGGTACGGGATGAGCGAGGCATTCGCGCAGAGTCTGGTGGACATGGCCGCCGCTCAGAACGACGGCATCTACGACGCCGAGCAGGCGCAGGCCGCGCCCGCCCCCACCGGCTTCCGCGTGTGGTGCGAGGAGGCCCTCAGGCCTGCCGTCCTGGCAGCCTGAACGGGCGCCCGTCCCGAGTGGGCGGTTGCTGCTGCGTGTCTAGGGCAGGCGCGGGTGACCCTGCGAGGCGTCGGCGTCGTCGGCGGGGGTGGTCGCGGTCCAACTGCGGAGCAGGTCGAGGGCGTCGGCTGAGGGGGTGGCGGCGTCGGTGAGGTAGGTGACGATGCGGACCTCGGGCGCCGAGGCGAGGGTGAGGGTCTCGTACGCGACGGTGAGGTGTCCGACGACCGGGTGGCGGATGCGCTTGGTGCCCGCGGTGTGGACGGCCACCGTGTGACCCGCCCACCAGGTCCGGAACTGGGGGCTGTGGGTGGCGAGTTCGCCGACGAGGGCGATCAGGGCGGGATCGGCCGGCGTACGGCCGGCGGTCAGGCGCAGGGCGGAGGCGACCTGCCGGGCGTCGTGCTCCCAGTCGGGGTAGAAGTCGCGGGCGCGGTCGTCGAGGAAGAGGTAGCGGGTGTGGTTGAGGGGTTCGCCGCGCTCGGGGAAGAGGTGGGGGAACAGGGCCCGGCCCAGCGTGTTGGCGCCGAGGACGGTGCCGAGCCCGTCGAGCGCGACCACCGGGACGTCGGGCATGGCGTCCATGAGTTGGACGGCGCGCTGCGGCAGTCGGGGACGGCTCTTGGCGCGGGGCGTACGGGCGCCGGTGGGGGCGGTGCGGGCGAGGTCGAACAGGTGCTGGGTCTCCGCGTCGTCGAGGTGCAGCGCGCGGGCGAGGGCGTGCAGCACGCTGTCGGAGACGCCGCGCAGGTTCCCGCGTTCCATGCGGGTGTAGTACGCGGTGCTGACCCCGGCGAGCTGGGCGGCCTCCTCGCGACGTAGTCCCGGGACGCGGCGGTCGCCGCCGAACACCGGCACGCCGGCCTGGTCAGGAGTCAGGCGGGCGCGCATCCGGGTGAGGAATTGCTGCACGTCGCGGCGGTGGTCCATGCGATCCACGGTAGGCGGCTATGGCATTCGGGGGGACACGCGCGGGGGATAACGCCAGTGACTCCCACCCGGTCCGCGGCTGTGTCTACGGTCGAGCCATGCCCGAGAACACGCCTGACAGCACAGTCCCGATGATCACGTTCAACAACGGTGCGCGGATGCCGGCCCTGGGCCTGGGGGTGTTCCAGACCCCGCCCGAGGAGACGACGGCGGCGGTTGCCGAAGCGCTCAGGGTCGGCTACCGGCACATCGACACCGCCGCCGCGTACGCCAACGAGCGGGAGGTCGGCGAGGGCATCCGCCGCTCGGGCGTCCCCTCCGAGGAGGTGTTCGTCGAGACGAAGGTGTGGATCAGCGACTACGGCTACGACGCCACCCTGCACGCGTTCGACAAGAGCGCCGGCAAGCTCGGCCTGGAGCAGTTGGACCTGCTGATCCTCCATCAGCCGCTGCCCTCGCGGTTCGACCTGACCCTGGACGCGTACCGGGCGCTGGAAAAGCTCCAGGCCGACGGCCGGGTGCGCGCGATCGGGGTGAGCAACTTCATGCCCGAGCACCTGGAGCGGTTGCTTGCCGAGACGTCCGTGGTGCCTGCGGTCAACCAGATCGAGCTGCATCCCTACTTCCAGCAGACGGCGGTGCAGCGCGTGCACGCCGAGCACGGCATCGCGACGCAGGCGTGGTCGCCTATCGGCGGCATCACTTCTTACCGCGACGCCGCGCGGAGCACCTTCGACGACCCTGTCCTGCGGGACATCGCTCGCGTGTACGGCAAGACCGCCGCGCAGGTGATGCTGCGCTGGCATCTTCAGCGCGGCCGCTCCGCCATCCCCAAGTCGACCAAGCCCGCCCGCATCGCCGAGAACTTCGACGTCTTCGGCTTCGACCTCACGTTGGAGCAGTTGGCCGCGATCGACGCCCTGGACACCGGTGTACGCGGTGGCCCGGAGCCTGAGGCCATCACGCTGGAGACCTTCGGCCGGGACATTCCTGAGGCTTGAGGGGTCGGATATCCGTCGGAGCGCCCTCGGATGGCCGTCGCCTGAGACGCCGCGGCCGGAACCGACGCGGACCGAGTACGCCGCCGCCGGATCGTCGAGGCCTACCTCCCGAGCCGTTCCTCCCGAGCCGATACGTCGTTTCGCCGTCCCGCCTGACCGGCGTCCTCGCCCGCCTGACCAGTGTTCCCGTCCGCCCGACCGGTGTTCAGGGGGTGCGGCCGATGAACGCGAGTAGGCGCGTCTGGACGTCGGCGTCGTCGGGCACCTTGGTCCGGGGCCCGTACTGGCCGCTGCCGCGGAGCACGTCGTCGAGCGGCAGCATGCCCTCCAGCAGTTCGGCGCATTTGCCGGCGTCGAGGGTTTCGTCCTGGCCGGTGGCCCGGGCCAGGTCCCAGGTGTGCATGAAGACGTCGGCGGTGTAGAACCGGTCGACCGCCTGGTCGAGCGGGACTTTGCCGATGTGCGGGTTCGACAGCGTCCGGGCGGCGGTGCCGGGGTCGTCGAGGAGGGCCTGCACGCCGTCGCTGTGCACCGTCCACGCGGCGACGGGGTCGTCGTCGACGGAGGGCCCCTTGGGCAGCTCGACCCCCGCGCCGGACCTCAGGAAGTCCGGGAACCACTCGACGAGATGGCGTACGACGTCGCGCGCGACCCACCCCTCGCACGGGGCCGGGTTGTCCCACGCCGCGGGCGGTACGCCGTGCACCCGGTCGGTGAAGGCACGGGCCACCCGGCGGTATTCGTCGGCAGGCGTACGCGAGCCCCCGGCATCGGCGGCGCCCTCTTCCGCACCGCGGGCGAGGAGTTCGTCGAGCCGCTCGTGCCCTTCGCGGACGCCGCCTTCCATGCCGCTCGCGAGCATCGCGTCGCGGGCCTCGACGGACTGCATGAGCGAGGTGGTGGTCACCAGGGTGCGGCGGCCGCCGAGGTCGTCGAAGGTGGTGGTCTCCAGACTGACGTTGTCCGGTGAGCCGTCGTAGCCGAAGGTCTGGACGATGCGCGTGTCGGGGCGTACCTCGTGGAAGACGCCGCGGAAGCCGTACTCCGTCCCGTCGTCGCCGCTGTGCACGTAGCGGTACGAGCCGCCGGTCCGCGCCTCGTACCGGTCGAGCCGCATGGTGAGCCGGCGCGGGCCGAGCCACTGGACGACCAACTCGGGTTCGGTGTACGCGCGGAAGACGTGGCCGGGCGGGGCGTCGAACTCGCGGGTGATCACGATTGTCGGCAGCGCGGGGTCGGCGTCGATCCGGGTCTCCCGGCGGCGGTCGCGGCCGTCGCGGCGGTCACGATGGCCGCCGTCCCGCTCGTCGTGGTCGCGGTGGCTCTGGTCGGCGGTGCTCATGATGCCGCTTCCTCCGTCGCTGCGGGCCGGGTGCCCGTCGGGTCGTCCATCAGGTCGTCCGACTTGTCGTCCGCCTGGTCGTCCATCTGTGCGAGGACGGCGTCCAGGCGGCGGAAGCGGTCCTCCGCTTCACGTCGGTAGCGCTCGATCCACTTCGTCATGAGGTCGAAGACCTCGGCCTCCAGATGGCAGGGGCGGCGCTGCGCGTCCCGGCTGCGGCTGACGAGGCCGGCGTCCTCCAGCACCTTGATGTGCTTGGAGACGGCCTGGACGGTGACGTCGTACGGCGCGGCCAGCTCGTTGACGGTGGCGTCGCCCGCGGCCAGGCGGGCGACCATGTCGCGCCGCGTGGGATCCGCCAGCGCGGCGAACACCCGGGACAGCCGGTCGTCGGACATCCCACACCTCACATCTTCAACCGATCGGTTAAATACAACCTACGCCCCCACCCTTCCATAGTCAACCAATCGATTGAATACGCCGACCGAGGCGTCTCCGGCGCACCCCCGGGCGAACCGTGCCCCGGTTTCGCCGGCTCGCCGCTTCACGCAGCGAGGGGAGACCCCGTGGACAAGACCATTTGCACTGCGGCAGTGTGACGGGCTGTCAGATCAGTTGGCGGATACTCCGGTCCCACCCGAACTCCCCGAGAAGGAAGCAGTCTTCATGCGACTCCACGCCCGTTTCGCCGCTACCGCGGCTGTCGTACCCCTGCTCGTGCTGACCGCCGCATGCGGGTCGGACGACAAGAAGGACGACGCGAAGGCGCCAGGAGTCGGCAACACCGCGAGCGCGACCACCGGTGCGTCAGGCGGCAGTTCCGCAACGTCCGGCGGTTCGGCGCCCTCCGTCGGCGGCGGCGCGCCGGGCAAGACGCTGTCCGCGGCCGACCTCACGGCGGCGCTCCTCACCGAAGCGCCGGGGTGGACGATCGAGGCGTACGACGAGGACGACCTCTCCGCGTCCCCCGAAAAAGCGGACCAGCCCGAGTGCCAGCCGGTGCTCGACCTCGTCGCAGGCGAGGAGTCCACCGGGCCGGACACGGTGGCCGGGCTCGCCGCCACGAAGCAGGACACCCCCGGACGCGTCGATGTGAGCCTCGGTCAGTTCGCGGCGGGGAAGGCCGAGAAGCTCTTCAAGGACGCCGCCGCGGCGCTGCCCAAATGCGGCCGCTTCTCCACCACCGAAGGGGACTCCAAGACCGACTACACGATCGCCGAGGTCACCGGCGCGACCCTGGGCGACGAGACGACGCGCCTCAACTTCACGATGGTGCGGGACGAACGCACCACCACCGTCCCGGTGGTCATGGTGCGCAGCGGCTCCGCGGTGATCCAGGCCATGGCGATCAACTCCAGCGGCAAGGACGACACCGCGGCACCGCCCACGATCAAGGACGACCTGCTCACCCTCCAACTCGCAAGGCTCACCGCGGCCCAGAAGGGCTGAGGCCAACGCCAACGCCTTCGGGCGACAGGATGGGGGCCATGTCGTTGACGTATCCGTGCGTGTGCTGCGGCCATCTGACGATGCAGGGGCCGCCGGGCGGGCACGAGATTTGCCCGGTCTGCTTCTGGGAGGACGACGCCACGCAACTGCGCTGGCCGGACTTGGCGGGGGGCGCCAACAGGATCTCGCTGATCAAGGCCCAACAGAACTACCGGGCCTTCGGAGCATGCGACGAGCGGGTCGCGGGGCAGGTGCGTCCGGCCGAGGACGACGAACCGCCGGACCCCGCCTGGCGACCGATCGATCCCGAGCGCGACCGCTTCGAGCCCCGGGGCGTTGCGTTGGCGCCCTGGCCCGACGAACGCACCGTTCTGTACTGGTGGCGCTACCGGAACACAGGTTTCTGGCGCCCTGCCCCTGACTGACGGCCCCCGGGACATGCGCGCCGGCTCAGTCGGTTTGCCAAGGTCGGCCGCGGTACGGGACGGGCGCCGAGCCGGAGGCGGGCCCGTACCGCGGCCGAACGTTCAGGCGCCGCTGCCCGGTTCCGCCGCGGGGTTTGCCAAGAGGTCGGGGGCGGACCGGAGTTCCTCGCGTACTGAGGCTTCCCAGTAGCCGATGAAGCGGTTGCCGTCGCTGCGGCGGGTTCCCTCGAGGAAGTGCTCGGGCAGCGGGCTGGTGCGGCGGCCGTCGGCGGCTCGCACCATCCAGGCGTTGCGGCAGCGGATTTCGAGGGCGACCGCGCGCTGGTGGACGGCGCGGGGGCTCACCCCGACGACGAAGACCCCGTGCCCGGCGAGCAGCGCCAGGTCGGCGTCGCCCATGGCCGCGACCGCCTTCGCGGCGGCATCACTGCTGTTGACCGCGCCGTCGTACTCGTCGACAAGGGTCAGGTCGCCGCCGCCGAGGGCGGAGCTCTGGTCGTACGCGGGCGGCACCTCGCCCATGTCCGCCCACACGGTGCCGAACCGCGGGTGGTTGTGCAGCGCGACCTGGACGTCCGGGCGGACCTTGTGCAGTTCGAGGTGGAGCGGAATGCCCAGCGGCACCGGCCAGTCGCCTTCGACGAGGTTGCCCTCCAGATCGATGCGGATGATGTCGCGGGGACGGATCTCGTTCCACGTCAGCAGCCACGGATTGCACAGCAGGGTGCCGTCGCCGAGGTTGTAGGTGATGTGGCCCGCGAGGTGGTCGTCGTACCCCTCGCGCCACAGGGTGCGGGCGAGCAGCACGATCTCCTGTGCGGGGGTGAGGTCAGGGATGAGCTTGCCGCGCGTCGGGGTGAAGGCCATGGGAGCTCCTGAGGATGGGCCTGCGGTAAGGGCCTGGGGTAAGGGATTTGGCCGGAGTACGCGGCCGGAGTACGCGGCCGCCTCAGGCGTCGAGAGGAAGGACGACGTCCGGCAGCGGGTGCCGGTAGAGCTTCGCCGCGTTCTCGCTGCACATCATCCGCAGCTCGGGGGCCGGGATGTCGCCCCAGTACCGGGCCACGACGTCCTGCGTGTGCGGCCAAGTGCCGTCGCCGTGCGGGTAGTCCGTCTCCAGCATGATGTTGTCGACACCGATCACGTGCCGCAGCGCGATCGTCGACGGGTCGTCGAGGGTGCAGAACCAGAAGTTGCGGCGCAGGATGTCCGCGGGGCGCTCGTCCCAGCCCAGGCCGTAGCCGGAGCGGTCGATGATGTTGTCGAGGCGGTCGATGAGCATGGGCACCCAGCCGATGCCGCCCTCGCTCATGGCGATCTTCAGGTCGGGGTGCCGCAGCGGGTAGCCGGACCACAGCCATTCGCTGCACGCGCCGAGCGACAACTGGCCGAACATCGTCGCGCCGAGTTGCAGCGCGGGGCCGCCGGGCGGGGTGGGGTGCATGCCGGAGCTGCCGACGTGCAGGGAGATGACGGTGCCGGTCTCGGCGCACGCGCGGATGATCGGGTCCCAGTGCGCGCGGTCCCACAGCGAGGGCAGGCCGATCGCGTGCGGGCGCTCGGGGAAGGTCACCGAGGTGAAGCCGCGGGCCGCGTTCCGCTCGATCTCGGCGACGGCTTCGGCCGGATCGCTCAGGTACGTGATGCCGCCGGGGATGATCCGCTCGGGGTAGGCGCGGTACCACTCCTCGTACATCCAGTCGTTCCAGGCCCGTACACACGCCTTCCCGACCTCGGTGTCCTCGGCGTGCGCGAACACCCGGCCGCAGAAGCCGGTGATCTGCGACGGGAAGTTGAGCATGGCCCAGATGCCGCCGAGGTCCATGTCCTTGACCCGGGCGTGTACGTCGTAGCAGCCGGGGCGCATGTCCTCGAAGCGGGACGGCTCCAGCTTGACGGTCTCCGGCCGCCGCCCGGCGACGGCGTTCATGCCCACCTGGGAGTAGCGCGCGCCCTCGAACTCCCATATCTGCGCGCCGTTGGGGGCTTCGACGATGCGCGGGCCACGCTCGCGCAGCGCGGCCGGCAGGTAGACGTCGAACAGGTGCGGCGGCTCGACGACGTGGTCGTCGACCGAGATGACGGTGTAGCGCACGTCGGCGGGCTCGGGATCGGGGAGGAACAGGTCGGGGTCGAGCGGTGTCACGGCGGTTCTCCCTACAGCGTTGCGTATCGCTATGCGACACGCTATGTTCCAGAGTGATTTGCAACGTAGCGGAAGGCACCCGATGGCCGTCAAGCCCCTACAGAGCCTCGCGCGCGCCCTCGAGGTGGTGGAGGCCATCGCCGCGCACGAGCCCATCGGGGTTGCCGAGCTCGCGCGAGTCACCGGGGAGGACAAGAGCGCGCTCCAGCGCGTCCTGGTGACGCTGCACGCGTGCGGCTGGGTGCGGCCGACCGGCGAACCGGCCACGCGCTGGAGGCTGACCACCCGCCCCCTGGTCCTGGCGGCCCAGTCGCGGCGCCGCGACAGCCTGTTCGCACGCGCCCGCCCGGTACTGGAGGGCCTGCGCGAGGCCACCGGCGAGACCGCGACCCTTGCGGTGCCCGACGCCGGCCGGATCGTCGCCGTGGACGTCGCGGAGAGCCGCCAACTCGTACGCACCGTCCCGCGGGTCGGGCTCGTGTTCCCCGCGGCCGCCAGTGCGGCAGGGCTCGCGCTGTGCGCCGCCACGCCTCCCGACGAATGGGACCTCGTCGGCATCGACCCCGATGACCCGGCCTTCCTCCGGGAGTTGGCCGACACCCGGGACCGCGGCTGGTCGCTCGGCATGGGCACCGTGGACGCCGACGTCACCAGCGTCGGGGCCGCGGTGCTCGACGCGGCGGCCCGCCCGGTCGCCGCGTTGATCCTGAGCGCACCCGCGAGCCGCCTCGACGCGGCCGCCTGCGCCCGCGTCGGCCCGCTGGTGGCCCGCGCGGCGGCGGACCTGGGCGAGCACGCGCGAGCGTGACACGCGGCCCGTCCGAGGGTGACACGCGGCCTGTCCGCCGTTTGCGCATCTCGTACGCAAAATGCCCGGCACTGGCGGGGTCGGGCGCGCACGGGCGAAGCTGGGGCCATGAGTGATCGACCCGAGCGCTGGACCGAGGCGAACGTCTACCCCGACATGTGGATCGACCCGGGGGAGGACCCGCGCAACCGCGACGGAGCGAGTCCGGACGGCGAACTGCCGACGCTGCAGGAGTTCCTGACGGACTACCGCCTGACCTTGCGGATGAAGTGCGACGGGCTCGACGCCGAGCAGCTCGCCCGGCGGTCGGTCCCGCCCTCGACGATGTCACTGCTCGGACTGCTGCGGCACCTCGCCGAGGTGGAGCGGGACTGGCGCGGCTGGATCGGCGACCCCCTGCCCTCGCTGTACGGCAAGGGCGGCGACTTCGACGGAGCGTACGCCGACCCGGAGTTGGTCGGGGCCGCGTACGCCGACCTCGCCCGCGAGCAGGCCGCCACCGACGCCGCGCTGGCCGAACACCCGGACCTGGGCGAGCGCCTGGGCAAGGACCGCATCGCCGTCCGCGAGCTGATGGTCCACCGGATCGAGGAGTACGCCCGCCACTGCGGACACGCCGACCTGCTCCGCGAGTGCATCGACGGACGCGTGGGCCAGTAGCCGAACAGCCGAACAGCCGAACAGCCGAACAGCCGAACACCGTTATCCAGCCTACGAGTTGCCGCTCCGCACCGCCGCCGCCGGGGGCGGGGCGGGCGCGGGCGTACTGGCCGGGGCGTTGCCGCGCCCCGCGGCGTAGGCGCCCGGGGCTGTTCGGACCGTTCCGCATCCGGCTCAAAGCTGTGTCGTCCGGTGACCGCGCACCACCATAAACTGCGCGCGATATTCCGATCCCTGAGCGGAAATGAGCTCCGCGTACCGGTTCCGAGCAGACCGGAGTCTCAGCGTTGCACCTCGACAGGCACCACATCCTTCTCCAAAGGAGTACGTGATGCGCGCCTTGCTTCGAGCAACAGCAGTCATCGTGGCAACACTGTTCGCCGTGTCCGGGCTCACGGTCGGTGCCGCACAGGGCGCACCCGCCGCGGTCGCCGCACTCGGCCACTGCCACGGCGATTCCTCTCCGGACGGGGGCCACACGGTGCTCCCCTCCACCTCGCCGAACAGCGGCAACTACAACTGTCTCCTCAGCCAGGGCGACGGGTTCGCGGGAGGCGACCAGTACTACGCGGTCCGGGCGCTCCAAGAGGCCGCGGTCTACTGCTATGGCCAGCAGATCGGCATCGACGGCTTGTTCGGCGCGAACACCAAGCAGGCCGTGAAGAACATCCAGACCTTCCACAACGTCTTCGGCGGAGCGGGGCTCACCGTGGACGGGATCTACGGTCCCAACACCCGGGCCGTGATGGCATGGCCGTACTGGAGCTTCACCGAACAGCGCTTCTACTGCTGGGGCCAGCCCGTGTAGCCGGCCCTTCGGAGCGGGCCATTCTGAGCGGCTCCCGGGCCCCGCGGAACGGACAACGCGTCCGTCCGCGGGGCCCGTTGCCGTCACAGGCCGGGAGGTTCGGGGCGTACGAGGCCGTTCTGGTACGCGATGACGACCAGTTGCGCGCGGTCGCGGGCCCCGAGTTTGGTCATGGCGCGCTGGATGTGGGTGCGGACCGTCAGGACGCTCAGGACGAGATCCCCCGCGATCTCGTCGTTGGATTTGCCGTGCGCCGCGAGGACGGTGACCTCTTGTTCGCGGGGTGTGAGGTCGGCGAGGCGTTCGGCCGGGGCGAGGGGCGGTCCGGACGCCGGGGTGGTGAGGAAGCGGGTGATCAGCGCCTGGGTGGCCCCGGGCGACAAGAGGGCTTCGCCCGCGGCGACGGTACGGATCCCGTCCAGCAGCGCGTCCGTGGTGACGTACTTGCCGAGGAAACCGCTGGCACCCACACGCAGGGCCTGGGCGACGTACTCCTCGGTCTCGAACATGGTCAGGATGAGGACGCGCGTGCCCGCGAGGTCGGGCGCCTCGCAGATCGCCGCGGTGGCGGCGAGGCCGTCGGCGCCGGGCATGCGGATGTCCATCAGGACGACGTCGGGCTTGTGGGCGCGGGCGAGTTCCACCGCCTGGTGGCCGTCGGCGGCCTCCCCGACGACCTCCATGTCGTCGCAGGAGTCGATCAGCAGCCGGAACGTGCCGCGCAGCAGGGCCTGGTCGTCGGCAAGCAGGACGCGGATGGTCAACGGGTGTCCTCGTGTCGTCGGCCGGCCGGGGCATCTGCCGGGTCGTCCGCCGGGATGCGGGGCTGGAGGGGTTGGAAGGGCAGGGCGGCCGCGACTTCGAAGCCGCCCTCGGGACGGGGACCGGCGCGCAGGTCGCCGCCGACCGAGTGGGCGCGTTCGCGCATGCCCATCAGTCCGTACCCGCCGCTCCCGGGCGTCGGCGGGACGGCCCCGCCGTGCGCCGCGCCGTCGTTGGCAACGGTGATGAGCAGGCGCGAGCCGTCGTAGCGGAGCCGGACCCGGGCCGCGTGGTCGGGCGCGTGCTTCGTGGCGTTGGTCAGGGCTTCCTGGATGATCCGGTAGGCGGTCAGGTCCACCCCCGGGGACAGCGGCCGGACGTCTCCCTCGGTGGTGACGGTGACCGTCAGGCCCGCCGATTCGCACGCCGCGACCAGCGTCGGGAGGCGGTCCAGGCCCGGGGTGGGCTCCAGCGGATCGGCGTCCGGTCCGGCGGTCCGGCGCAACACGCCCACCGTGGCGCGCAGTTCCAGGAGCGCGGAGGACGTGGTGCCGACCAGGTCGGCCAGGATCCGGCGGGTCTGCTCCGGCTGCGTGTCGGCGAGGTGAAGGGCGGTGCCCGCCTGGGCGTGGGCGACGGCCATGTGGTGGGCGACGGCGTCGTGGAGTTCGCGGGCGATGCGCATGCGCTCCTCGGCGACCCGCAGCCGGGCCTCCTCCTCGCGGGTGCGTTCGGCATGCGCGGCGCGGGCCTGGACGGAATCGACGTACGCGCGCCGGAAGCGGCTCCTGCCGCCCAGGGCCACCGGCAGCATCAGCCACAGGACCGTGCCCACCGTCCGGAGCACGAAGTCGTCGCCCAGCGGCTCGCCTGCCAGCGAGGTGGCCACCAGCACGGCCAGGGCCGCCGAGCCGTAGATGCCGGTGGTCCGCGAGTCGGTGAGCGCGACCAGCCAGTACAGGGCGGCCATGACGGGAGCCAGCAGCAGCGGGCTGGGCAGGTACCCGAGGCCGGTCAGCAGGGCGGCCGCGGCGGTGGTGACCGCGAGGGCGGAGCGCGGGTGGCTGCGGGAGGCCAGGACGGCCGCGCTGGACGCGGCGAGGATCCAGACGGGCCACAGGGCGCGCGGGGGAGTGGACTCGGACGTGCTGATCTGGGTCCCGAGGAGCGCGCAGACGCACAGCGCCACCGCCGTCACCACGTCGGCGGTCCGGGCGTGGCGTTCCGCGTACCGTTCGAAGTTGCTGGTCATCGTGCTCTCCACGAGGGGGGCGTGCCGAGGTCCATGGTCGCCGATGTTTGCGGGGACGGACGCGAGGACCGCCCGAGACATCGTGCTCGGGCGGTCCCGCATGGTCCGTACCGTCCCTCGGCCGTACGGACGTTCGGTCGTTCGGTCCTGCCAGGCAGAGCCGGTCACACGCGCGCGTCGACCTGCCCGTCCGGATCGGGGTCGGGGCTGCGGTCCCGCGGGCGGGCGAGTGCCGCGCCTTCCACGTCGACGCGCGGCAGGACGCGCCCCAGCCACGCCGGCAGCCACCACGCCCGGTCGCCGAGCAGGGCCAGGACGGCCGGCACGATTGCCATGCGGACCACGAAGGCGTCGAAGAGCACCGCGGCGGCCAGGCCGAACCCGAGCATCTTGATCATCGACCCCTCCTCCCCGATGAACCCGGAGAAGACCGCGACCATGATCAGCGCGGCGGCCGTCACCACCCGGGCGCTGTGCCGGAACCCGGACACGACCGCCTGCTCGGCGCCCTCCCCGTGGGTGTACGCCTCCCGCATCCGGGAGACGAGGAAGACCTCGTAGTCCATGGCCAGCCCGAACACGATGCCCATCATGAAGATCGGCATCAGGCTCATGACCGGCCCGGTCTGCTCCACTCCGAACAGGTCCGCCGCGTGTCCCTCCTGGAAGACCAGCACCAGCACGCCGAGCGCCGCCAGCACCGAGAGCACGAACCCCAGGGCCGCCTTGACCGGCACCAGCACGGACCGGAAGACCACCAGCAGCAGCACCACGGCCAAGCCGCCCACCACCGCCAGGTACGGCACCAGCGCGGACTGCACCTTCGCCGCGACGTCGATGTTCAGCGCGGTCGTCCCGGTGACCTCGAACGTCGCGGACGCCTGCTCCTCCACGGCCGGACGGTCGGCGCGGATCGCCTCCACCAGATCCTTGGTCTTCCCGTCCGTGGGGCTGGTCGACGGGGTGGCCCGGAAGACGGCCGTGTCGCCGGCGTCGTTGAAGTCGGCCTGCGAGACCGACACGATGCCGTCCGTGTCGCCGATCCTGTCGCTGACGGTACGTACCGCCGCCTGCGGGTCGGCCGCTCCGCTCGCGTCGACGACGATGGTCAGCGGGCCGTTGAAGCCGGGGCCGAAGCCCTCGGCGAGCGCATCGTAGGCCCGCCGTTCGGTGGCGGCGGTGGACTTGGCCTCGTCACCGGGCATGCCCAGTTGCAGCGACGCCACGGGGAGGGCCAGCGCGCCCAGGCCCAGTACGCCGAGGACCAGCACCGCCACCGGGCGGCGCAGCACGAAGCGGGCCCAGCGGGTGCCGAGGTTGCCCCGCCCGACCGCGCCGGGCCCGGCCCGGCCAACCACGCCCGGCTCACCGTCGGCCGGGAACACGGTCCGGTCGCCGCCCGGCGTACGGGCGTTGGGCGCCTTGCCGGTACTGCTGGTACTGCTGGTACCGCCAGTCAAGCCTGCCCTGCGTCCCTTGCGTCCCTTGCGCGCTCGGCGGGCGAGCACCGCGTCGGGCCAGAACCCGAGCAGCGCGGGGACGATCGTCAACGCGACCAGCACGGCGACCGCGACGGCTCCCGCGGCGGCCAGGCCCATCTTCGTCAGCGTCGGGATCCCGACCACCGACAGGCCGGCCAGCGCGATCACCACCGTGACCCCGGCGAACACCACCGCCGACCCGGCGGTACCCACCGCCGCCCCGGCCGCGTCCTGCGCCGCACGGCCGCGCCCGCGCTCCTCCCGATAGCGGGACACCACGAACAGGGCGTAGTCGATGCCCACCGCCAGGCCCAGCATCATCCCGAGGGTGAGGGTGTCCGAGGACAGCCCCAACGGGCCCGCCAGCAGCACGATCCCGAACAGGCTCACGGCGACGCCCACGACCGCGGTCAGCAGCGGCAGGCCCGCGGCCGCCAGCGATCCGAACGTGACCAGCAGGACGAGCGCCGCCGCCGAGAGTCCGACGATCTCCGCGATCCCGCCGGGCCCGCCGCCGTCGTCCATCGCCGACCCGCCGGTCTCCACCGTCAGGCCCGCCGCCCGCGCCCGGTCCGCAGCCTGGTCCACGGCCGCACGGCTGGCGTCGCCGACCTCCGAGGACTCCACCTTGTAGGTGACGGTCGCGTACGCCGTCGTGCCGTCCTCGCTGACGGCCTCCGACGCGAACGGGTCGGCGACATCGGCCACCTGCGGGCCGCCGCCCAGCGAGCCAACCGCGTCCTCGACGGCCTGCCGCGTGTCGCCCGCGGTCACCGTCTGCCCGCCCGGGGCGACGAAGACGATCCGGGCGGTGGCGCCGTCGGCGGCGGCTCCGGGAAAGCGTTCCTCCATGAGATCGAACGCCTTCTGCGATTCGATCCCCGGCATCGAGAACTCCTCGTCCGAGGGCCCCGGCGCCTGCGCCGCGGCCGCCGCGACCGCGACGAGCACCCCCAGCCACACCAGCAGGACCCGGCCGCGCCGCCGAAAGGCGGCGCAGCCGAGCCGGTACAGAAAAGTCGCCACGTCAGGGTCTCCCTATCCACAAGCGATGACCGCTCCAGGCTCGCCCGCGAGACCCCGTCCAGTCGTCATGCCGTTACGGGCACTGCGCCCTACTGAAACCGCACGACGTACTACTGAAATCGCAGTAGTACGCGCCAAGGAACGGAGTGCGACTCACGTGCGGAGCCGACCGTGTGATATCCGCTTTGCGACGCCCTGGCGGAGCCGAATCGCGTCGCGTACCGACGAGGGCGACGCCCGAGCTGGGACTATTGCGCGGTGCGTGAATTGAGTGAACTGACCAACGTTCCGGATCCGGCCTGGCCGCTCGTCCAGCAGGCCGCCGCGGCGAGTTCGGTGCATGTGGCGCTGCTGCCCGGGGACGCGTTCCGAGGCGCGGCGTGCCTGCGGCAACTACAGGTCACCGCGCGGTCCTTCCTCGGCGCCGTGGCGCTGCACAGCGGCGGGATCCTGGTGGACGGCGGGTGGGTGCGCGTGTACGGAGGCGCGGGCACCGGGGCGCCCGGCGGCCTGCCCGGCCTCGGAGCGGTGAACGGCTTCCCGTCCGCGCCGGACCCCGCGTGGTCGCCCCCGGCGGGCGGCCTGGTGCTGGCCCACGACGTGCTCGGCGGCGTGTTCGCCCTCAACGGCCACGATCCCGCGGCGGCGGGACGTCCGGGCGACCCCGGGGAAATGGTGTACTTCGCCCCGGACTTGCTCGCCTGGGAGCCGCTCGGTGCAGGACACGGCGACTGGCTGTCCTGGCTGTTGGCGGGGGACGCGCTGGCGGAGTTCTACTCCGCGCTGCGGTGGCCGGGCTGGTCCGACGCGGTGGCGGGGCTGCCGCTCAGCCACGGCGTGGCGGTCTACCCGTTCCTGTGGTCGGAGGAGGCGAACGGCAATACGGCCGGCCTGAGCCGCAGCCCGGTCCCGATGCACGAAATCCTCGGCAGCTCACGGGACTTCGCCCGGCAGGCCGGGGGCGCCGACCCCGGGCCCCTGGGGTCCCTGGAGTCCCTTCCCGCCGGGTAGCGCCCGTTCGCCCAGCCGGCCGCGACGGTGCCCGTACGCCCCGGTCAGAACAGGGAGCAGCCGGACACGGTGGCGAAGGTCTCCAGGGCGACCGCGGCGGCGACGGAGTTGCCCTTGGGGTCCAGGCCCGGTCCCCACGCGGCTACGGCGCAGCGGCCCGGGACGACCGCGAGGATGCCGCCGCCCACGCCGCTCTTGCACGGCAGGCCGACGCGGTACGCGAATTCGCCCGCCTCGTCGTACGTTCCGCAGGTGGTCATGATCGCGGTGATCCGGCGGGCGTCGTCCGCGCTGATCAGCCGCGTCCCGTCGGCGCGGCGTCCGCGCCGGGCCAGGAGCAGTCCGGCCTTGGCGAGTTCGGTGCAGGTGATCATGATGGAGCACTGCCGGAAGTAGTGGTCGAGGGCGACCGGCACCGGGTTGTGCAGGTTGCCGAAGTCGGCCATCAGGTAGGCGAGGGCGCGGTTGCGGTCGCCGCTGTACGCCTCTGAGCCGTGGGTGATGCCGTCGGCGTGGAGGTCCGGGTTGCCCGTCTCGTCGCGCAGCAGGGTGCGGGTCGCGTCGTATGCGTTGCCCGTCAGCGTGTGGAGATGGTCGGTGACGACGATGGCGCCGGGGTTGATGAAGGGGTTGCGCGGGATGCCCTTCTCGATCTCCAACTGGATCAGGGAGTTGAACGGCTCGCCGGACGGTTCGCGGAGCACGCGCTGCCACAGGCCGCCGTCGTCGTCGCGGGCGAGCACGAGGGCGAGGGTGAACATCTTGGAGATGCTCTCGATGGCGAACCGTACGTCGCTGTCGCCGGCGGTGTGCACGGCGCCGTCGACGGTGGCGACCGCGAACCCGAACTGGTTCGGATCGACGCGGCCGAGGTCGGGGATGTAGTCGGCGACCTTGCCCGCGCCGATGTGGGGCGCGACCGCGGACGTCACGAAGTCGACGACGGCGGCGAAGTCGATGTCCCGGGTGTCCGGGGCCGGGACGGGCATCAGCGGGGAAGTCCGGCGCGGTCGGCGTCGGCCGGGTCTCTCGCCTCGTGCAGTGCCACCGCGTGCCCCTCTCGCCACATAACGATCCATCTAGTGTCCTGCGTCTGAAGTTCGTTGATTAAGTAGGCTGGTCGTGTGGCGAGGACCGGGCGGCCGAAGGCCGAGTTGACGTTGACGGACGAGGAGCGCGAGACGCTGCTGCGCTGGGCGCGGCGGGCGAAGTCGTCGCAGGCGCTGGCCCAGCGCTGCCGGATCGTGCTGGGCTGCGCGGACGGGAAGTCGAATCAGCAGGTGGCCGCGGATCTGGGGATCTGGCCGCAGACGGTGGGCAAGTGGCGACGCCGGTTCCTGGAGCGCCGGCTGGAGGGCCTGGTGGACGAACCGCGCCCGGGGGCGCCGCGCACAGTCACCGACGAGCAGGTCGAACACGTCGTGGTCGCCACCTTGGAGCGGACCCCGTCCGGTGCGACGCACTGGTCGCGGGCGTCGATGGCCGACGAGAGCGGCCTGTCGAAGTCCACTGTCGGGCGGATCTGGCGGGCGTTCGGCCTCAAGCCGCACCAGGTCGACACGTTCAAGCTGTCGAACGACCCGCAGTTCGTCGACAAGGTCCGCGACGTGGTCGGCCTGTACCTGGACCCGCCGGAGAAGGCGCTGGTGCTGTGCGTGGACGAGAAGTCCCAGATCCAGGCACTGGACCGGTCCGCGCCGGTGCTGCCGATGATGCCCGGGCTGCCCGAACGCCGCACCCACGACTACCTCCGCCACGGCGTCACGACCCTGTTCGCCGCCCTCGACGTGGCCACCGGCGAGGTCATCGGCTCGATCCACCGCCGCCACCGGGCAACCGAGTTCAAGAAGTTCCTCGCCAAACTCGACAAAGAGGTCCCCGCGGACCTCGACGTCCATCTGATCTGCGACAACTACACCACCCACAAGTCGCCGACCGTCACGAAGTGGCTCGACGCGCACCCGCGGTTCCACATGCACTTCACGCCCACCTACTCCTCCTGGCTCAACCAGGTCGAGCGATGGTTCGGCCTGCTCACCGACAAGCAACTCCGGCGCGGCGTCCACAAGTCCGTACAGGCCCTGGAGAAGGACATACGCGACTGGATCACCACCTGGAACGAAAACCCCCGCCCGTTCGCCTGGACCAAGACCGCCGACGAGATCCTCGAACGCCTCGCCTCATATCTTCAACGAATTCCCGGCGCAGGACACTAGGACGTTAAGTGAGAAATGGGGTTGGCGACAGCGGAGTGGCCCGTGTGCGGGATGCGGTCAGTCGCGCTGGTGGTGGGCGAGCAGCCGGGTGAGCAGGTCGGCCAGCGCCCGGCGGTCCGCGGCGGACAGCGGTGCGAGGAGGTCGTCCTGGACCCTGTCGAGGGTGCGGTCCATGCGGCTCAGGTGCTCACCGCCGGAGTCGGTGAGGGTGACGATGTTGCGTCGGCGGTCGTCCGGGTCCGGCGTCCGCTCGACGAAGCCCTGTCCGGCCAGTTCGTTGATCGCGGCCACGACGTCGCTGCGGTCCATGGCGGCCCGGCGGCCGAGTTCGGCCTGGCTGGACGCACCGAACTCGGCCAGCGCGGCGAGGATGCGGTAGTGGTAGCCGCGCGCGCCCACTTCGGCGAAGCCGTCGGAGGCCAGGCGGTGGGCGTGCACGGCCACTTGGCCCAGGAGCCAGCTCGGCCGCGCGGTCAGGCGTGCGGGGGTCTCGTCCACGGCGCCCACCTTACATCGTTGGTGTGGCCAATGGATCTATGTATAGTTGGCGTCACCAATGTTGGATACACCAACGAATTCATGAGGGGGCGGCATGTCCGCGAACACGAACACCCTGACCACCGACCGCATCGAGATCGCCGACCTGTTCAGCCGCTTCTCGCGCCTCCTCGACGAAGCGCGCTGGGACGACGCGGGCACGGTCTTCACCGACGACGTCACCGTGCGCTCGCCACGGGTCGACGTCCGCGGCATCGAGAACGTCGTCGGCTACATGCGGCAGGCCGAAACCGAGGACGAGCGCACCCAGCACCTCACCACCGACCTGCTCGTGGACGTCGACGGCGACCGCGCGGCCGCCTCGGCGAACTCCCTCGTGTACTTCCACCGGGAGGGCCAGGCGCCCCACCAGAGCAGCGGCCTGCGGCTGGCCTTCACCGCGGAACGGACCTCGGCGGGCTGGCGGTTCAGCGAGGCGCGGATCGTCCTCGCGTGGACGCGGCAGGACTGAGCCGGGGAGGAGAGACCCGGGAGGACTGGCCCGGGGAGGACTGGCCCGGGGAGGACTGGCCCGGGAAGGACTGGCCCGGGAAGGACTGGCCCAGGAAGGACTGGCCCACGGGGCGGAACCGGTGCCGTGCGTCCGGTTCCGCCCCGGGGTCCGCGGGCGGCCTGCCCGGCGCGCGCGACAGGCCTCGCGGGACCGCCTCGGCGGCGGCCTACTCGACGTACAGACTGACCAGCGCGGTCGTCTTGACCGTTCCGGTGCCGTCCCGGCCGGTTACTATGACCGCGTAGTCGCCGGCCGGGACGCCGTCGGCGTGGCCGGTGACCGCGATGCCGACCGTGCCGCCGGCAGGGATCGTCACCGGCGCCGCGGAGACGGTCGCCAGACCGGCGGGTGCCGGGGTGCCCTGCACGGTGACCGCGTCGACCGTGAAGGTGAGCGTTTCCGGCTGGCTCCCCTGGTTGGCGACCATCGTGTGCGCGGTCGCCGTCTGACCCGCGCTGTGCGGCGTCGGCAGCGCGACCGGCGCGGTGAGGTACGGCAGTACGTTCTGCTGCGTCGCGGCTCCGACGTCGACCATGCCCAGGCCCTGCTCGAACGGCGTGGCCCCGGCGAGCGGCGCCGCGCTCGCGATCAGTGCGCCCTTGACGTACAGCGCCGGCCACGTCGGGTGCTGCTGGATCAGCAGCGCCGCGGCTCCGGCGACGTGCGGTGCGGCCATGGACGTGCCGTTGCGCCGGTCGTACCGGGTGCCGACGGGGTTCTCGGCCACGCCCATCGACGAGCGTGCCGCGACGATGCCGACGCCCGGGGCGACGACCTCCGGCTTGACGAGGTGGTTGAACACGGGTCCGCGGCTGGAGAACGACGCCACGCCCGACGTACCGTCCGCCGCGCCGACCGTCAGCGCGCCCGCCGCCGCGCCCGGCGACGCGATGGAGCCCGGCCCGCTGTTCCCGGCTCCGACGACGAATAGCACGCCCCACACCGAGTAGGTGTTGACCATGTCGATGATCGGCCTGCTCGCGTCCGAGACCGGGAACCGCAGGCTCATGTTGACGACCTTGGCCTGCGCGGTCTCGACCGCCCACTCGATGCCTTCCAGCGTGTCGCTTTCGAGGCAGTAGATGCCTGCGCACACCTTGCCGATCACGAGGTCGGCGTCCGGGGCAACGCCCTTGTACTGGCCGCCGGACGCCGCACCGGAACCGGCCACGATGGACGCGACGTGCGTGCCGTGGCCCCCTTCGTCGACGGCGGGGTTCGGCCAGAGGCTGACGAAGCCCTCGGCGGCGACGACGTTTTGCAGGTCGGGGTGCGTTCCGTCGTACCCGGTGTCCAGGACGGCGACGCGCACGCCGTCGCCGGTGTAGCCGGACTGCCAGGCGGGCCCGGTGTTGATCTGGCCGTTGCTGACGTCGTCGATGACGGTGCCCACGGCGTCGACCCAGAGCTTGGCCACGCGCCCCCCGCCGAGCGGTGCGGCGGCGTCGGCGAGGCGTGCGCGCGGCTGCCCGCCGACAAGGGTCTTCCACAGCGCGGGAGTTGCGGACTTGCGTACGTCGAGGACGTCGACGCCGAGGCGTTCGAACGAACGGGTGCGCACGCTGCCGTTCGGAGCCGCGTCCGCCGCCGACTTTCCCGGGGCGCGCTTGGCGAGGACGGGGATTCCGGTGCTGCGTGCGTCGTCGTAGCCCCAGGCGAGCAGGCTGGTGACGTCGAAGAAGAGCGGGTCGACCTTGCCGGCCTGGAGGACGGGCACGGCGTCGGCCGGCACGACGGCGATGCCCGCGCCGTCCGCGACGACGGTGACCGGGATGCGCTCGCGTCCCTTGGCGGGGCTGACCGCGGCGGTCGGGCGTCCGTCGACGGTGCGGACGGTCACCCTGTCGCCGGTGATGAGGGTGACCGTGCCCTCGATGGGCCCGGTGATGGCGGGGCCGGTGATGGTGGGGTCGGTGGCGGCGCGTACCGGGGTGGGGCTCTCGTTCGGCAGTCCGAGTGCCGTGACCAGCGGGGCGGTGGGTGCGGTGAGTGCGGCACCTGTCCCCGCGCCGGAGTCGGGGTCGGCGAGGGCCGGCGAGGGGAGGGCGAGTAGCCCGGTGAGTGCGGCGGTGACTCCAACCGCTTTGACCTTGCCGCGTATTCGCATGTGCGTCCTTCCGGGGCCGGGGAGCTCCGCCCGGAGGAACGCACAGTGAGGCAACCGCCGGGCAGGGAGGGATGTGACAGGCGGTGCGGGTGTGGCGCCATTACGCGCCAGTAAACTGACACACAATCAGAAGAATGACAATGCCTACCGGTTGGCTGCTCGGGTAGGCCGGGTCGGCCGGGTCGGGCTGGGCCGAGGCGGGCGCGGTGTGCACGGGCAGGGGACCACAAGAGTTCTTCGCAGATGTCTCTTTGCGAAGAACTCTTTGCCGTCTAGCGTGAGCCGGTGGTCGGACTGCTGCGCAAACACGGCCCGTCGACGGCCACCCGTCGATGCCCCGCGAGTGGCGGCTGGACGCGCCCGAGGCGGACGGCGCCGGGGGAGCGGAGCCGTTGTGACGGATGAAGTCCCCGGCGCCGAAGGCATATCCGTCCCTCGGCCGCGTCCAGGGTCAGGGACGCGGCCGGACGCGCGGTCGCTGCGGCCGCTGGCCGGGGTGCTGGCGGCCATGGCCGTGTCGCTCACCGGTACGCGCGTCTCCGCCGTCGCCCTGCCCTGGTTCGTGCTCGTCACCACCGGCAGCGCGACCCGGACCGGGCTGGTGGCGTTCTGCGAGATGGCCCCGTACGTGGTGGCCAAGGCGTTCGCCGGGCCGCTCGTCGACCGGATCGGCCCGCGGTCCGTCTCTTGGACGACCGACCTACCAGCGCAATCGCAGCCGCGGCGATCCCTCTGCTCCACACACTGGACCTGCTGTCCTTTCCGCTGCTGCTGGCCGTGGTCGCCGTGGTCGGTGCGGCCCGCGGCCCGGCCGATTCGGCGAAGGAGGTCATGGTTCCGGAGGCTGCCGAGCGCGCCGGCGTACCGCTGGAGCGGGCCACCGGCTTGTCCGGTGTGACGGAGCGGCTGGCGTTCACCCTCGGCCCCGCGGTCGGCGGCGCGCTGGTTGCGCTGCTCGGCCCGCTGGCGGGGCTCGTCGTCAACGCGGGCTGCTTCGCCCTCGGGTCCGTGGTCGTCGCGGTGGCGCTGCCGCGCGGAACGGGCCACCCGTACGAGGACTCCGAGGCGCACGACGGCGACGAAGAACCGGGCTACTGGCGGCGGTTCGGCGAAGGGTTCGCATTCCTGCGCGGCGAGCCGCTGCTGCTCACCGTCATCGTCATGCTGGCGGTCACCAACCTGCTGGACATGGCGTTCGCCGCGGTGCTCATGCCGGTGTGGGCCAAGGAGTCCGGGCACGGGCCGTCGGCGATCGGCCTGGCCGGGACCGTGACGGGAGCGGCCGCGGTGGCCGGGAGCCTGGTCGCCGCGGTGGCCGCGCACCGGCTGCGCCGCCGGATCGTGTTCTTCGCCGGGTTCCTGCTGGCCGGCGCGCCGAGGTTCCTGATCCTCGGGCCGATGCGCCGTTGGGGGTGGCTGGCCGTGTTCGCCGTCGCCGGATTCGGCGCGGGCTTCCTCAATCCGGTGCTGGGGGCCGTGCTGTTCGAACGGGTGCCGCGGCGGATGCTGGGCCGCGTCAGCGCGCTCGGCGACTCGCTGTCCTGGGCCGGCATGCCGCTCGGCGGGCTGATCGCGGGGGCGGCGGTGGCGTCCGTGGGGCTGGTGCCGGTGCTGGTCGCGGGCGGGGCCGCGTACTTCCTCACCACGAGTCTGGCCGGGCTGCGGCCGGAGTGGCGCGAGATGGACCGCGCCCGTGCCCGCGGAGGGGGTGCCGCCGTGAAGCGGGACCCGGGGAAGTCCAAGGATCCGGAAGGGCCCGAGGGGGAGGACGACCCGCAGGGCAGAGCGCGTGCCGCGACGTGAAGTCCCGGCGGTGGACTGTCGCGTGGGCCACCGCGCGGGCCGCCTCGACGGTCACCGGGGGTAGGTCGCCGGGCAGGTCTCCTGCGGGTCACCCAATGGGGATCTTGTGGACGGTGGTGTCGTCCGGGTCCAGGGGCCGGCCGTCCGCGGACAGCACCTCCAGCGGGCGGAGACGTTGGCCCTGCTGCCGGTCGACAAGCTGTGAGTGCGGTTCGCCGGGGGAGAAGCAGTTCTGCTCCCCCCACTGCCGCAGCGCCACGATGACGGGGAAGAGCGCGCGGCCCCTGGGGGTCAGCACGTACTCGCGGTAGGCGCTGCCGTCGGAGGCGGGGACGGATTCGAGGACGCCGCCGGCGACCAGGGTGCGCAGGCGCGCGGTGAGGATGTTCTTCGCCACGCCCAGGCTGCGCTGGAACTCCCCGAAGCGGCGGCTTCCGTCGAAGGCGTCCCGCACGATCAGCAGGGACCACCAGTCGCCGATGGCGTCCACCGACCGGGCGACGGGGCATGCGTCGTCGTCGAAGCGCGTCCTGCTGACCATGGCGTCCCTCACTCTCAAGCTGGTTGCAACATGATACCAAGCCTGTATAGCGTCGCGGCTGGTAGCAAGATGAAACCAGGTGGAGGGAACGCCCATGCCCATGCCCGGAAACGGCGAGGCGGCGACACGACGGACACGAGTACCGGGCGCGGGTGGCTCGGCAGATGACGAACCGACGAAGGTGAGTTCCGCAGGGGCGAGTTCCCAAGGGGCGAGTTCCACTGGGGAGAGCGCCGCGGGCGGGGATTCGGCGGGGGAGAGCCAGGCGTACGTCCTGTCCCGTCGCGTCGTGATACTGTTCGCCGTCGCCTGCGGGGCCGCAGTGGCGAACGTCTACTTCTCCCAGCCGCTCCTGGTGACCATGGGCGACGACCTCGCGATGAGTCCGGCGCTGGTCGGCAGCGTGGTCACCCTCACCCACGTCGGGTACGGGCTGGGCCTGTTCCTCCTCGTACCGCTCGGCGACATCGCCGACCGCAGGCGGCTCATCGTGGCGCAACTGCTGCTCCTGGTAGCGGCGTTGGCCGTGATCGCCGCCGCCCCCACCGCGGCGGTCCTGCTCGCCGGCATGGCCGCGACGGGGCTCCTCGCGGTCGTCACGCAGACGATGGTGGCCTTCGCCGCATCCCTGGCCCCTCCCGCCGGCCGCGGACGGGTCGTCGGGCTGGTCACCAGCGGCGTGGTCGTCGGCATCCTGCTCGCCCGCACCGCGGCCGGCCTCCTCGCCGACCTCGCCGGCTGGCGCTCCGTCTACCTCGCCTCGGCGTCCCTCACCGCGCTGCTCGCCCTCGTCCTGCACCGCGTGCTTCCGCACCGCGGCACCGCTCCGACGTCAACTCTGCGGTACGGACAGCTCCTTCGCTCCACCGTCACCCTGTTCGCGCGGGAGCGTCTGCTGCGGCTCCGGGCGCTGTACGCCCTGCTGGTCTTCGCCTCCTTCAGCACGCTGTGGAGCAGCGTCGCGCTGCCGCTCAGCGAGGAGCCGTACTCCCTGTCCCACAGCGCGATCGGCGCGCTGGGGCTGATCGGCGTCGTCGGCGCCTTGGCCGCGACCGCGGCGGGCCGCCTCAACGACCGCGGACACTCCGGCCGGACCACCGGCATCGCCCTGGCGCTGCTCGCCGCGTCGTGGCTGCCTCTGGCGTTCACCCGCAGCTCGCTGTGGGCCCTGGCCGTCGGGATCATCCTCCTCGACCTCGCGGTCCAGGCGGTCCACGTCACCAACCAGGCCGTGATCTACGAGCTGCGCCCGGACGCGGGCAGCCGATTGATCGGCGGGTACATGGTCTTCTACTCGATCGGCAGCGCCACCGGCGCCATCGCCGCGACGTCCCTCTACTCGGCCGCCGGGTGGGGCGCGGTCTGCGTACTCGGAGCCTCGTTCAGCGGTCTGGGCCTGGCCGTGTGGGCATTCACCACCGCAACGTCGCGCATGCCACGCTGACGAAGGCGTCTGTTCCGCGTGGCCAGGCCGTCACCCAACCGCGGCTCTCAGCGAGCGGGTTCGGGGTCCGCGGGCTTGACGGGCGCGCTGCTGCGTCCGTGGGGTCGGCCGCTGAGCTCCGCGTCCAGTGTCTCCTGCGCCACGCGCATCCCGTCGACATAGACAGGCAGTTGCAGCCGCCGCCACATCTCGTCCTCGGTGACGTCCTCAACATGGCGGGTCACCCACCAGATGTTGCCGAAGGGATCCCGGACGCGCCCGCCGCGCTGCCCGAAGGGGTTGTCCGAGATCGCCGTGACGACGCGGGCGCCCGCGGCGATCGCACGGGCGAACGCCGCGTCCGCGTCCGGCACGAACACCCGCAGCAGGGTGGGCATGCTGGGCCAGTCCGCGTGCCGGTCGAAGGCGAGTACCACGGTGTCGCCCACGCGGATCTCACCGTGGCCAATACCGCCGTCCTCGGTCGCCACCCGCCCCAGTTCCTCGCCGCCGAACGCCTCGGCGACGAAGTCCAGGAAGGCTCCCGTGTCGTCGGTGACGACCCAGGGCGCCACGGTGGTGTAGCCCTCGGGTGCGTTGCTGGTACGCGCGGACATCGCAGTTCCTCCCTGACGGAAACGGTTCGCCCGCAACGCTAGGAAGGAAATAGGTCAGCCACGTTCCCAATTGATCACCCGCGCCAAGCGATGATGCGGCAACGGCAACCGTCTGGCCAGACTGCGTTGTCGCCGCCCGCCCCACAGCGTGCAGGAATCGGGCAGTTCAAGGACGGGCTCTGAATGTCCTCAGCCGATGGCATGATCGCCTCATGGGGGTCTTGTTCGGCTACTACGCCGCCGCAGATGATCAAGACGCTGGTCGGGCCATCGTGCGGGATGACGATGAGCCGAGTGGCACCGGATGCGACGGGCTGGTGGTCAAAGGCATCGATCCAGTCGTGGATCTGGTGCCTGCCGAGGCTCTCATCACCGGCAGGAGCGCAGAGGAAGTCAAGGCCGATCCCCGGCATGGACGTCTGATTGCCATGGTCGGGGACGGCGAAGTGGTCAGTGTGGCGCTCACCGACGTGTTCCGTGACCGACTGGCTGCCTTCGACCGGGAGTTGCTCGAGGACGTCGCCCGGGGCTGGGCGGCATCCGGTGAGTTCTACGACCCTCCCGACGCGGAAGGCATTGAAGACATGGGCGACTTCCTGCGCAGCCTGGCTGAACTCGCGGACGGGGCGGTCGCGCGCGGGCACCGCCTGTACTGCTGGATCTGTCCGTAGTGCGTCAGTGAACGTCGGTCGTGTTCGCCGCTTGTTGGAGGCCTTGGCGTGCGAGACGCAGCAGTCGGCGGCCATGGTCGGCCCCGCCTCCCGCGATGCACAAGCCGGCGGCTAGGGCGAGCAGGTCGTCCGTCGTGAGGTCGCGGCGTACCGAGCCGTTGGCCTGAGCTCGGACCAGGAGCGGTTCGGCGGTGGCGCGGAGACTGTCGTGCCAGCGGTCGAACAGCTCGGTTCGCCGCTCCGTCGAACCGTGGGTGGCGGCCATCGCCAGGGGCCGCTTCTCCGCGACGTGGTCGATGAACGCCTCCAGCCACGCGAACAGCGCGGTATCGGGAGCCGGCGCGCCGAGTAGTGCCTTGCCTTGATCGGACAGCGCGGACACCTCGTCGGCGTAGACGGCGGCGAGTAGTTCGCTTCGGGTCGGAAAGTGCCGGTACAGCGTGGCATTCGCGACGCCCGCGTGCTTGGCGACGTCGTCCAATGCCACGTCCGGGCCGTGTGCGTCGAAGAGTTCCCGGGCCGCGGCGACCAGCCGCTGGGCGTTGCGCGCAGCGTCGGCCCGCGCGCGCCGCGGCCTTCCGGTTCCCGAGCCCACTGGGCCTGCCATCCGCGCCGTCCTGCCGTCGTTGCCAACCGGGGAAGTCCCCGGTTAGCGTAGCGGCACAGGAAACGGGGACTTCCCCGGATTTCCTTCACGTTGACAGCCCTCGGACCGGCTCACGGAGCCGCGGGAGGAACGACCACCGTGCTCACCGCTCACGACCGGACCACGATCAGCGACCTGATCGCCTTGCACGGGCACCTGGTGGACGCGGGCCATCTCGACCGCCTCCACACGCTGTTCACCCCCGACATCGCCTACGACGTCACCGACTTGGGCGGCGCCGTACTCGAAGGGCTGGACGCCCTCCGGCAGGCCGCACTCGCGCTCGGTGCCGGAAACCCCGTCGCCCACCACGTCACCAACATCGTGCTGACGGAGGTCTCCGGCACCGACGTGCGGGCCCTGTCCAAAGGACTCGGTGTCAACACCGACGGCACCTGCGGCAGTGTCACCTACGAAGACACCGTGGTCATGACCGACAGCGGCTGGCGCATCAGCCGCCGGAAGGTCCAGGCCCGTCGGGTGCCGCTGAACAACGCCTGACGGGTCCCGAGGCGCCACACCGCCGCACAGCCGCATGCCACGGCGTTGCGGCCGTCACCCCGCTGCGAAGGGCAGGTCCGCCGGTCCCATGGCGAAGACCGCAAACTCGGTTTGCCCGTTGGCGAAGCTGTCGTCGCACGGTTCCAGCGCGGCGACGAGCCGGCGTCCGTCCGGCGACCAGGCGAGGGCGCCGACGTACGTCTCCATCTGCCGACCCAGAACGATCCGGCGGTCGGCCGTCCGCCAGATGCACAGCTCGTGCGGGCGCTCCTCGCCGAACGGCCCCAGATAGCCGAGCTTTCGGCTGAACGAGGCGGCGGCCAGGTACGCCCCGTCCGGGCTCGACGCGAGTCTGAACAAGCGCTCGGAGGCGTCGATGACCTTGCCGACCACCTGGGCGGTCACCGGATCGACGACATAGAGGTTCTGCTGCGCGCCGAGGAACAGCCGGGAACCGTCCGCCGAGAAGGCCTTGCACTGGATCGGGTCCCACTCCCCGGCGTGCGAAATAGTCCGCTGTGGCAACGTGTCGGTCGCGTGCAGGTCGTAGCCGCCCTCGCCGCCGCCGTTGGGTGTGATCCGGTGAACGCCGTCGTGCGACCGCAGGTGCCCGAACTGGTAGGGCGCCGTGGTCTCTTGGCGGGTGCGGACGTCGAAGGCCCACTGCTCTGCGGGGTCCGGATCGTCCAGCTTGCTGTACGACTTGACCGTCAGTACGTGCTCACCCGGCACCCACATCGGCATCGCCACGATCCAGTCCCCGGCGCTCGCGTGGGCGACCTCGGACCAGTCGGCGGTGTCGTACACCCACACCAGGCCGTCCCAACTGCTCGCCGCGAGGTACTTGCCGTCGTCGGAGAAGACCAGGTCCTGCACGTGCTGGTGCTTGAAGTCGCCCTTCTTTCCCGCGAACGGGCTGATGCGGCGGACCGGATCGGCCAGGTCGGGGATGTGCGGGGCGTCCTCGGCGGTCCACGTGTCGGCGTTCATCGGGAAGATCGTCGTGGCCCAGGCGTCGCCGGGCGCCAGCGTTTCCATGCACCTCGCGTCGGTGACCCACACGTCGTAGTCGAACTGCACCAGCAGGTCTTCGTCCTTCCAGGAGCCACCGCGCTCGTAGTAGAAGTCGTGCAGCCGCTCCCACTGGCCGGGCGTCGGCGGGTGGTTCGCGGTCGCGACCCGTTCGATGCGCGAGACGAACCGGCGCGCGTTCGCATCGACCCATGCGTAGTCCAGCATGGTGTCGACCTCGAACATCCGCCCCAGCGGAGCGCGTTGGTCCATCGGCGCGTGCGGCTGTGCGGCCTCCCACAGCAGGAAGAAAAAGAACCCGGGGTCGTCCGGCACCGGTGGGCAGGTCCGGCTCCCGGTGTCGTAGTAGACCGCGAACACTTTGAAGCGGACGCGGAGTTCCTTCGGATCGACGTCCAGCACGCGGACACCGTAGATATCGGTCGACATCGCCGTCTCTCGTCGGGGGCTTCCAGGGACGACGTCCGATCCTGGCACGCGGCTCCGACGCCGCAGCAGACGTGAGCCATCCGGCGCGACCCGGGGCGCGTGCGGCGGACACGTCCTCAAGCGGGCCGAGTCCTCATGCCGCGTCCTATGCCGCGTCGTGCTTTCGACGCCGTACACGGCTGCGATGGGCGGGTGGGGCAGGCTTTAACGTTGGGACATGATCAAGCAGCCGTCACGGGTGGAACTGCACCCGCTCACCCACTCCGACCAGGACGAGTTCTGCTCGCTCGTACAGGCCAGCGCCGAGTTGCACCTCCCGTGGATGCAACTGCCCGCGACCGCGGAGGAGTTCCGGACCTGGATGCGCCGCTTCGACGACGGCACCAATCTGGGCTTTCTGGTCCGTGTCCGGGAGACCGGCGCAGCCGCCGGCACGGTCAACATCAACTCGATCATCCGGGGCCGCTACGGGGACTGGCGGGACCACGAACGCTGGGCCGTCACGGCACCGAGCCCCTGGACACCCGACCCCTCCCTGCCGGAGGTCTGAGCCGGCGTCCTACAGCAGGTCGCAGGGCTCCCCGTCGAGGCTCGCGACCAGCCCGTTGTGGACCACCACGACCTTTCCGCGACGGGGAGCAACGACGACCAGGTCCCCGAAGAACGGGTAGCTGTCGTACGTCTCGTGGTACGTGTCCCAGAATGCCGCGAACCGGGTCGCGTGGACGAAGAAGGGCCCGGTGCCGTGCGCATGGCTGTCGTCGGTGGCAGGGCCACTCCGACCGTGGCGGTACCGCCTGTTGCCGATGGGCGGTACCGCCGCGGTCGGGGTGCTTGTGCAGTTGTCGGGGCCGCTGCCACCTACCGTCGGACGTCGGCGTGGCGGCCCGGCCTCACTTCAGGTGCCGGTCGAAGAACCGGCCGCCGTCCTCCACCTCGAACCACGGGGTGCCGGTGTGCCCGCCCAGGTTGGCGTGCAGCGTCTTCTCCTTGCTGCCGAACGCGTCGAACAGGTCCAGGGCCCGCTGCCGGGGGTTCCCTTCGTCGTCCCACTGCAACAGGAACAGCAGCGGAACGGTGACCTGTCGGGCCTCCTCGCGCTGGGCGAGGGGCACGTAGCCCCCGGCGAAGAAGCCCGCGGCCGCGATGCGCGGCTCGACCGCCGCCAGCCGGATGCCGACCGCGGTCCACCCCGAGTACCCGACCGGGCCGTCGATCTCGGGCAGCGCAAGGAGGGCGTCGAGGGTGGTCCGCCAGTCCGGGACCGCCTTTTCGACCAGCGAGCCGACGAGGGACTCGAAGATCTCGTCGAGCGGCTCGCCGGCCTGCATCGCCCGGCGGAGGTCGGCGCGGATCTGCTCGTCGGCGGCGGAACGGGGGCGGTCACCGCACCCGGCGGCGTCGATGGCGGCCACCGCGTAGCCGTGCGCCGCGGTGTGCCGGGCCCGGGCCACCAGCCGGGGTTCGTTCTTGGGCAGGCCGTTGTTGTGGGCCATCAGGACCAGTGGGGCGGGTGCGGACTCAGGCGTCCACAGGGTGCCGGGGATCTCGCCGAGGACGAACTCGCGTTCGAGGACGCCGTCGTCGAGGCGCTGTTCGGAAGTGAATCGCATGGTCGTGCCCTTCAGGAGTGCTCGTGAACGGCGCTCCCGGACGACCTACCGCCCGACCGTGACCCCGGAGGGGAGCACCCATGTCGATACTGCGTTCACGGGTACCACCTCCTCGTTCTCTCGCACGGCCTCCGGGAAGCTAGCAGCGATCGCCGTGGCCCGCCAACAGGTTTTCAGTCGCCGGTGCGGCCGTCGATGCGCTCGCGGATGAGGTCGGCGTGGCCGGCGTGGCGGCCGTACTCCTCGATGAGGTGGACGAAGATCCAGCGCAGGCTGATCTCGGTGCCGCGCACCGGGTCGAGGTACGTCTCGTCGAGCGACCGGCCCGCGACGGTCGCGCGCACGGCGTCGAGCTCCCGGACGTACGCGGCGAAGTCGGCGGCGGGGTCCGCGGTGTCGAGCGCGTCGAAGTCCGTGTCCGGGGCCTCGGCCGTGTAGTAGATGTCGGGGACGTCGTCCAGCCCGGCGAAGCGCTGCCGGAACCAGTTGCGTTCCACCTCCGTCAGGTGCCGCACCAGGCCGAGCAGGGTCAGGCCGGACGGTGCGACGCTGCGCTGCCGCAGCTGCTCGGCGGTGAGCCCGGCGCACTTGTTCAGGACGGTCTGGCGCAGGGAGTCGAGGTGGGACTCGAGCAGGAGGCGCTCGTCCCCGACGGTGGGCACGACGACGCGGGGTTGTGCGGGCGGTGCGGTCCAAGTCATCGGGACATGATGCAGCAGGTCGGCGGCGACGGTGTCGACCAAGTCGGGCGTGTCGGGCGTGTCGGACGGGTCGGGCGTGTCGCGGGGGTGGTCATAGGGGTCGCGGGTGTGGGGCACGACGTCCATTGAACACGGTTGAACGGCGAGCACGATCGACTACTGGTCGCGGCGGTGCACGGCCGCCATGGCCACGGCGGTGGCGGCCGCGGACCATGCCGCGTAGACGGTCCAGGCCCCGCCGGTGCTCCAGGGGAACGCCGTCGCGGAGTAGTCGACGTCCACGAGCCGGAGCCACGCACGGTAGGGGAGCGCATGCCCGGCCGTCGCGGTCCAGAGGCGTCCGCCCGTGAGGAGCAGCGGCAGGATGAACAGGACCCCCACGGTCGCGATCATGGTGGTGGCGGTGTGCCGCAGCACGGTCTGGACGCTCATCGGGCATCTCCCGCGGTGTACTCGACGCGGACCGCCGCCGCGCCGAACCACTTTGCCAGGTGTTCGTGCAGGTCCTGCAGGTCGTCGCCGACCCACACCACGTGGCCGTCCGGGCGGAGCAGCAGCGCGGGCGCGTCGCGTACGTCCAGTCCCTCGCTCGCGTCGATGGTGTCCGCGACGTGGTCGACCCGGTCGGCCCAGCCCTCCGCCGACAGTCGGCCGCCGGTCTGGTCGAGGACCAGTCCTCGGCCGCGGTGCTGGAGCGAGTAGAGGCGGCGGCCCTGCTTGAGGCCGACGTCGCGCAGGCGGCGGCCGAGGAGTTCGTGGCCTTCGCCGAAGTCGTAGCGCACGTCGACCGCGGTGATCATCTCGGTGACATACCGGTTGACCTCCGCGAAGTCCATCAGCCGGGCGAGCAGGCCGCGCAGTGCGGTCGGACCCGGGCCGGCCCCCAGCAGGGTCATCTGGGCGCGGGTGTTCTCTAGTACGCGGGCGCCCACGGGGTGGCGTTCGGCGTGGTAGCTGTCCAGCAGGTCTTCGGGTGCCCAGCCGTCGACGGCGGCGGCCAGCTTCCAGCCGAGGTTGAAGGCGTCCTGGACGCCCAGGTTGAGCCCCTGCCCGCCGGTTGGCGGGTGGATGTGCGCGGCGTCGCCGGCGAGCATGACCCGGCCGACCCGGTAGCGCTCGGCCTGCCGGGTGGCGTCGCCGAAGCGGGACAGCCAGCGCGGCGAGTGTGCGCCGAAGTCGGTGCCGGCGTATGCACGGAGTTGTTGCCTGAACTCGTCGAGGGTGGGTGGGGCCGCGCGGTCCTCGGCGACGCCGTCGGCCGGGACGAGGACGCGGTGGACGCCGGGGTCGCCCTCGGGGATCGCGCCGAACCGCAGTTCCGTCTTGCGGACCTCGGCGACGACGGCGGCGATGGTCGCGGGGTCCTCGGTCAGCTCCATGTCGCCGATGAGGGTCTCGACGGTGGAGGGTTCGCCCGGGAAGCCGACGCCGAGTTGTCGGCGGACCGTGCTGCGGCCGCCGTCGCAGCCGACGAGGTAGCGGGCGCGCAGGCGGGAGCCGTCCGCGAGTTCGGCGGTCACGCCGTCGTCGTCCTGGTGGAGCCCGACCAACTCGGCGCCGCGGCGGATGTCGGTGCCGAGTTCGAGTGCGTGTTCGTCGAGAAGGTGCTCGGTGACGGGCTGCGGGGTGGCGAGGCCGTACGGGTGCGCGGTGTCGACCCCGTCGGGCCACGGCTTCATGACGCCGCCGAAGAATCCGCCGACGTGGAACCTCTCGCTGACGGCGGCGAACCGGTCGAGCAGGCCGCGCTGGTCCATGATCTCGACACTGCGGGCGTGCAGGCCGCGGCCGCGGGACTGCCCGGTCGGCTCGGTGAGCTTCTCCAGGACGACTACGCGGACGCCGTGCAGCCGGAGTTCGGCGGCCAGCATCAGACCGGTCGGTCCGCCGCCGGCGATGATCACGTCGATGGTCATGTGTTGGTCCCCCATGGAACGCGCCGAGGAGTCGAGGCCGGGTCCGCGAGGCGGGTACCCGCACAGCGGCGGTTACCCGCATACAAGGGCAAGCCCGCCGCTTATTTCGTGAATCGCTGATTTCGGTAGGTTCCGGCCTCGGTGCGCCATTCTGCGGGACCACGGGGGCCTTGCCGCAAGGGCCCCGGTGCGCTATATCTTGAGTATGGCGAGGAGTTCCTGACTCCTCGCCTTTGTCGTGCTTGCGGGCCATGAGTGCCATGCGCGCACGGTCCTCAGGTGCCGTCGCCGCGGTTAGTTCGTTTTGCGAACTTTCTGGGTGTCCGGTGTTAGCCTGGGCGGCGTGGGAATGCATGAGGGCGACCGGTTCGGCATCGCGACGGCGATGGTGCGGACCGCTTTTCTGGTGAATGCGGTGTACGCCGAATCGGGCCGCGAGCACGGCCTGACCCCGCAGCAAGGTCAGCTGCTGTGCGTGCTGATGGCGCAGCCGTTCGGTATGGGCGCGCTCGGCGGGATGCTGGGCCTGGCGAAGTCGAGCCTGACCGGCCTGGTGGACCGTACCGAGCGGAACGGCCTGGTCCGGCGCGAGCCCGACCCGTACGACACGCGCGCGGTACGCGTGGCGCTGACCGACGAGGGCGCGCGCCTGGCCGAGGAGTTCTACACCGAGACGTGCCGGCGGATCGAGGCGTTGCCCGCCGGATTGTCCGCGGACGAGCGGGAGGCGCTGGCCGCGCTGCTGGGCCGGGTCGTGGTGGACAACGAAGTCCCGGCTGTGTTCCTGGAGTCGACAGGCGAGGTCGCGCCGCCCCCTGAACCTGCCGCATCTGCCGCCCACAGCGGCCCACGCCGCAGCTGACACTCGGTTCGACGCCCGCACGGCCACCCGGCCACCCGCTCCGGCCGACTGGTCCTGTTACCTTCTGCCGCCGCCTCTCGTCAGAACTGCGACGACCCAATACGAACGGGCGTCGCACCGACGAGTGAATCGAGAGCCGGATGCTGACCACCATCATGTACGTGACGGTCTACGTCACCGACCAGGACCGCGCGCTGGAGTTCTACACCGAGGGACTCGGCCTGGAGAAGCGGATCGACTTCCCGGGGCCCGACGGACGTTTCCTCACCGTCGGCGTTCCCGGCAGCCCGGTGCAGATCATCCTGTGGTCGAACGCGGCGGCCGCGGGACAGCCGACCGGCGCGGGACGCCATGCCGCACCCGGTCCGCTGATCCTCGAATCCGACGATCTGCGCAAGGACTTCGAGATCTGGCGGGGGCGCGGCGTCGTCTTCGAAGAGTCCGAACCGCAGGAGTATCCGTTCGGGATCCGCATCGAGGCGGTGGACCCCGACGGCAACCGCGTCTCGCTCCGTGAGCAGCGCCAACCGTGACCGCCCACTCATCGGCCCACTCGTCCGCCCACCTGCCGGGCGATCCGTCCGGCTTCGTGACCGAGGCGTTCGAAGCCCAGCGCGATCGGCTGCGCGCCGGCGCGTACCGCGTGCTGGGCTCGCACGCCGATGCCGAGGACGTCGTCCAGGAAGCCTGGATGCGCCTCGTCCGCCATGACGAGGCGACGATCGGGAACCTGGCGGGTTGGCTGACCACTGTGGTTGGCCGGATCAGCCTGGACCTGCTGAGGTCCCGCCGAGCCCACCCCGAAATCGCCTACGGGCACGAGTTCGCGAGCCTCGTGGTGACGCCCGACGACGACCCCGCACCGGACGAGCAGGTGGCGCTGGCCGATTCGGTCGGCCTCGCCCTGCTCGTCGTGCTCGACTCGCTCACCCCGAGCGAGCGCCTGGCGTTCGTCCTGCACGACATGTTCGCGGTCCCGTTCCGCGAAATCGGCCAGATCCTCGGCAAATCCGCCGACGCCACCAAGATGCTCGCCAGCCGTGCCCGCCGGAAGGTCCAGGCCACGGACCGCCCGGCGGGCCCCGGCCGCGAACACCGAGAGGTCGTCGAGGCATTCGGCGCCGCCGCCGTCGGCGGCGACTTCGAAGCACTCCTGCGCGTCCTCGACCCGAACGTGAAGCTGACCGTCGACACCCCCGATGGGGTGGTCGTCACCCTCGGCGCCACCAAGGTCGCCGCCGGCGCCCGCATGTTCTCCGGCGAGGTCGCCCGGCAGCGACGGGTGTTGGTCGACGGCTTCCCCGGGCACATGTCCTGGCGCCCGGACGGCAGCCCTCTCTCCGTCATCGCCTTCGCAGTCGCCGAAGGCCGGATCACCCGCATCCACATCGTCATCGACCCGGCCAAACTGGCGTCGATCCACCTACCCGCCCCGACCTGACCCGGCGCCGGGCCGCAGGGCGGGTACGTGGTCGTACGTGCCGGTTACCGCGCTTCGTGGCGGGTGAGCACGGCGATGTCGGTGCCGAAGCAGACGACGAGCCGTCCCTGCGGGGTTACGGCGAGGGCCGTGACCGGGTGGGGGAAGACCAGTTCGTCGCCTGCGAGTTGGTCGGCGGTGAGGTCCCACACGCGCACGGTGCGGTCCGCGCTTCCGGAGAACACGGTGGGGCGGTCGTCGAGGACTCCGGTCGCCAGGGCGGTGATCGTGCGCGTGTGGCCGGCCAACGCAGGATGCAGTGGCACACCGTCGGACACGTGCCAGACGCGGACCACGTTGTCCGCACCGGCACTGACGGCGACTGCGCGGCCGTCGAGCCGGGTCGCCGCGACCGCGGTCACGTCGTCCGTGTCGCCGAGGCGTGGCTGGCTCAGGGAATGACCGTTGCGTACCTGCCACACCGCGACCTCGGCCGATGCGTCGCCGCCCGCGGTGACGGCGACGGTGCGTCCGCTGTCGTCCTCGGTGACGGCCACGGCGCGTACCGGGGCGTAGTGCAGGGAGCGCATGCGCCGTCCGACACGCTTGCCGCTCGGCAGTTCGTACGCCGCGACAGCGCGGTCGTAGGCCCCGGTGACGACCACCTGCCGACCGCGCTCCTCACCGGTCGCGATGGCGGTGATCTCGGCGCGGTGGTCGGTCGGGAAGCGCGCGAGCTCCCGGCCGTCGGAGAGGTCCCAGATCGCGATCTCCTGGTTCGGCGCGGCGACGGCGACCGGACGGCCGTCGAGCCGGGTCACCGTGAGCGCCGTGAGATAGCCGGTACGGATCGGCGCGCCGACCCGGCTGCCGTCGGCGAGGTCCCAAATCTGCATGTGGTCGGCGGCTGCGGTGACGGCGACCTCGCGGCCGTCGATGTCCGTGACCGCCACGGTGCCGAACGGGCCGCCCGCGCCGGGGCGTGGCCGGGGTGCGGCCGTGTCGGGTGCGGAAGTTGGTGCCGATGTCGATGCCGATACCGATGCCACCGTCGGGCCGAGGTCCGACACGATGATCGAGTGGTCGTCGCCGGAGATGAGCGTGGCACGGCCCTGGAGTTCGGTGACCGTCACGGCGGCGACGTCGGTGGTGTGCCCGGTCAGCGGTTCACCGACCGGTTCGCCGGTGGCCAGGTCCCATATCCGCATCTCGTTGGGGGACTGACGGGTCCCGCCGATGATCGCGACCGGGCGGCCGCCCAACTCGGTGACCGTCAGGGGGTGGGAGCCGCGGCCGGCGACGGGCAGTTTTCGGATCTCGGTGCGGGTGGCCAGATCCCACACCCTGGCGGTGAAGTCGCGGGCCACGGTGACGGCCACACGCCGATCGCCGACCGTGGCGGTCGCTACCCGGACGACCTCGCGGGTATGTCCGACCAGGGGCTCGCCGATTTGCTGACGCGTCGTCAGGTCCCACATCCGCACGGTGCAGTCCTCGTCCGGGAACCTGCCGGCAGCGGTGAGCGCGACGGGACGTCCGTCCAGCTCGGTCACCGCGATCGCGTGGACCTCGGCCGTGTGGCCGGTGAGCGGCGCACCGAACTCGCGTCCCTCGGACGGGTCCCAGACCTGCACCTCGCCTTCCGCGCCCCGGTCGCGTCCGCTGGACAGGATCACCGGGCAGCCGTCCACCGCCGCGACGGCCACGGCCCGGACGTCGCCGCAGCGTCCGGCCAAGGGCATCCCGACCTGCTTGCCGAGCGCCACGTCCCACATGCGGACGGCGCCGTCCCCGCCACCGGTCACGGCGACCGCGCGGTTGTCGAGGGTGGCGACCGCGAGGGCGTTCACCGCGCCTTTGTGCGCGGCCAGTTCCGCACCGACCTGGTCGCCGGTCACCGGGTCCAGGACCCGCAGCTTCCCGTTCCAGCCGCCGGCGACCACGACGGGACGTCCGTCGGCGGTTGCCGCGGCGAGTACGCGGCAGGTCTGTCCGGGGAAGGACAGCGCCTTGCCCTCGCTCACGTCGGATCCGGTCGCCCAGTCCACCCGCCACAAGGTGCCGGACGGGGTGCCGGCGGACGCGGGCTGCGCGGGGTCCGCCGGCCCCGCGGGCGTGATGTCCCACAGCCGCATCGCGTTGTCCCGGCCCGCGGTGACCGCGACCGGGCGGCCGGCCAGATCGGCGGTTGTGACGGCGATCAGCGCGTCGCCGTGCGCGTCCAGGGCCTCCCCGATCTGGCGGCCTTCGGCGAGATCCCACATGCGCACAGTGCGGTCGTAGCTCGCCGTGAGCACGATCGGCTTTCCGTCGACCACCGTGGCGGCGATCTCCACGGGCTGGACCGTATGTCCCGCAAGGGGTGCGCCGACCACCGTTCGCGTGGTGATGTCCCAGACGAGCAAGCCGCTTTCGGGTCCGCCGCCGGTCACGGCCACCGGGCGTCCGTGCCGGACCGCGGTGGCGACGTCGTTGCTGCGGCACTCCAGCGGATCACCGACCTGGCGTCCGTCGGCCAGGTCCCAGACACGCATGGAGCCGTCCAGGCTGACGGTCAGCAGCACTGTCCGGCCGTCGATTTCGGCGACGTCCGCGCCCTGCACCAAGGCGGTGTGGCCCTCCAACGGCGCGCAGATCCGTGTACCGGTGTCGAGGTCCCAGACGTGCACCGGGTCCGGCGGGTAGCCGCAGCAGATCGCGACGGGACGTCCGTCCAGCACCGCCGTCGTGATCCTGACGACGCTGAACTCGCCAGAGACCAGAGGACCGCCGATCTTCGTGCCGGTTTCCAGGTCCCACCGTTGGATGCCTCGGTTGTACCCGGCGACGAGGATGGGACGTCCGTGCAAGGTTGCGGTGGCGGCCGCCGTGGCCGCCTGGTCCAGGACGCCCGTCTCGGCCCCGGTGGCCATGTCCCACAAGCGCACCGTGTCGTTGATGTACTTCGAGCCGACGACGACAGGCTTCCCGCCGACCGTCGCGGTCGCCAGCGCCGTCACCCGCTCGGTCCGGCCCGCGAAACGGCGGATCAGCCGACCGCCGGGCGTGCGTCCGGTGTCCCACGCCACTGCCGTGGCGGGATCCGAACCGGCGGGCTCCACGCCCACGTCGGCGATCGCCCGGGCGAGTTCGTCCGCTCCCCAACGCGCCGCGTCCAGGCTCAGTGCCTGCCGACGGCGTGCGGCGTCGACACGCCGGTGGCGCTCGAACGACGTCCGGTACACCGTCGCCGCCAGGCGGGCCGCGGCGCTGTCGGCGCGCGGAAGGGAGGCGAGTACCTCGGCTGGGTCCGCATGCACCAAATACTCGGGATTGCACAGCAGTTCGTCGGCGCGCGGAAGCTCGGGGGGAGTGGGCGTGATCATGTCGGGACCCTACTCGTCCGGCCGGACACGGTGATCCTTCCCGGGACGTCGCGCGGGGGTGGAAGCTGGCGCGTCCTACCGCAGGCCCCGGCCGAGTTCCGCGAGGCGGGTCAACGCGGGCAACGCGTCGGCGATCGCCTGCCGTTGCTCGTCGGTCAGCCTCGCGATGAGCGGCACCAGGTGGCGGGCGCGGTCCTCGTACCGGGACCGGCCGATCCGCCGCCCGGCCTCGGTGATGTGCACGAGTACGGCGCGCTTGTCGCTCGGATCGGGGCGGCGCTCCACCAGCCCGTCGCGCTCCAGGCGGGTGACCAACTGGGTGATGCCGGGCTGGCTGATCTGCTCGGTCCTGGCCAGCTCGGTCAGCCGCATCGGCCCGCCGCCGAACGCGAGGGTGTCCAGCACCGACAGCGTCGTGAACGGCAGCTTCTCCAGCACCGGGAGCCGGATGTAGAAGCGGTTGAAGTTCTCGACCGCGGCGGCGAAGGCGTCCACGTCCAGCTCGGCGGGGCGGTCGTTCGGGGTGTGGTCCACGGCAAAAATATATCGCAAACTTAATTAAGTTGCTTATGCTGTTGGCGTGGGCGCGCCGCGGACCTGAGACCCCGCGGTCCGCGATCCGTGCGCTGCGAGCTGCGCGCTGCGGCATGCGGTCACGCGCCCCCACCCCCCCCCGTCGGCGCAAGGAGAGGAACCACCCATGACTGTTCGTGTCGGCATCAACGGATTCGGCCGCATCGGCCGCAACGTCTTCCGCGCGGCAGCCACCCGGGACGCGGACCTGGAGATCGTCGCCGTCAACGACCTCGGCGACGTGCCGACGATGGCTCACCTGCTGGCGTACGACTCGATCCTCGGCCGCTTCCCCGGCGAGATCACCGCGGAGCCCGGCGCGATCCGGGTGGGCGACACCGCCGTCACCGTCCTGGCCGAACGCGACCCCGCCGAACTGCCCTGGGGCGACCTGGGCGTGGACGTCGTCATCGAGTCCACCGGCATCTTCACCCAGGCCGCCAAGGCCCGCGCGCATGTCGACGGCGGCGCAAAGAAGGTCATCATCGCCGCGCCCGCGAGCGGCGAGGACGTCACCGTCGTGCTCGGCGTCAACCAGGACGCGTACGACCCGGAGCGGCACACGATCATCTCCAACGCCTCGTGCACCACCAACTGCCTCGGCGTCCTCGCCAAGGTCCTGCACGACGCCGTCGGAATCGACTCCGGGATGATGACCACCGTCCACGCGTACACCCAGGACCAGAACCTCCAGGACTCCCCGCACTCGGACCTGCGCCGCGCCCGCGCCGCGGCCCTCAACATCACGCCCACCTCCAGCGGAGCGGCCAAGGCCATCGGCTTGGTGCTGCCCGAACTCCAGGGCCGCCTGGACGCGTTCGCCCTGCGCGTGCCGGTCCCCACCGGCTCGGTCACCGACCTGACCGTCACCACGAGCCGCCGTACCTCTGTGGAGGAGGTCAAGGAGGCGTACGCGCGGGCCGCCGCCGGCGCGTACCGGGGCCTGCTGTCCTACACCGAGGCGCCGATCGTCAGCACCGACATCGCCGGCGACCCGGCCTCGTGCATCTTCGACGCCGAACTCACCCGTGTACTCGGCCCCCAGGTCAAGGTCATCGGCTGGTACGACAACGAGTGGGGGTACTCCAACCGCCTCATCGACCTGGCTCTGCTTGTCGGGGGTTCCCTCTAGGTCGTGTCTTCAAAGTGGTGACGCGGGATGATGGCTCCCGTGATTCGTCGCTATGAATTGACGGACGAGGAGTGGGAGTTGATGCGGCCGTTCCTGCCGCCGTCCTCGTTCGGTCGTCCGCGTGCGGACGACCGAACCGTCCTCAACGGGATCGTGTGGAAGATCCGCGCCGGCGCCGCATGGCGGGATGTGCCCGCCAGGTATGGGTCGTGGCAGTCGGTCTACACCCGTTTCCGCAGGTGGGCGCTGGACGGCACGTTCACCCGCATGCTCGCCGCGGTCCAGGCCCATCGGCACGCGGACGTGGACTGGCTGGTCGCGGTCGACTCCACCCTGGTGCGCGTCCACCAGCACGCCGCCGGCGCGAAAAAGGGGACCTGGGCGGGGACGAACCGGAGGATCACGCCCTCGGCCGATCCCGAGGAGGACTGACCACGAAGATCCACCTCGCCTGCGACGGCCGCGGCCGGCCCCTCGCGTTCGTCCTCACCGGCGGCCAGCGCAACGACTGCACCCAGTTCGAGAACGTCATCAACCGCATCCGCGTCGGCCACCGCGGACCGGGCCGACCCCGCACCCGCCCGGACCGTGTCGTCGCCGACAAGGGCTACAGCTCCCGCAAGATCCGCGCCTATCTGCGCAAACGCGGGATCAAGCACACCATCCCCGAACGGATCGACCAGCTCAACGGACGGATCCGGCGCGGCGAACGCCTCTGCGGCTTCGACCCGCAGGCCTACCGCCGCCGCAACGTCGTCGAACGCTGCTTCAACCGCCTCAAGCACTACCGCGCCATCGCCACCCGCTACGACAAGACCGCAACCTCCTACCAAGCCGTCGTCACCCTGGCAGCAACCCTGCTCTGGCTACGGCCACTTTGAAGACACGGCCTAGGGCCGGCGTGCGGTTCGGGGCAGGAGGGTTGTAGTTCGTACTGCGAACTAATATGGTTCGTGGTACGAACTCGGCTCTGCGCGGGGAGCCCGTCTCTCACCCTCGTTCCACGGAAAGGCGGATGCGCGCATGTCCGTACCAGCGCTTGTCTTCGGCTTCGGCGCCCACCCCGAGATCGACGATGGGCCTGAGTTCGAGCGCATGGTCGACCAGGCCGACCGCGACGGCCTCGACCTCTTCTCGCTGTCCGACCACCCCTACGCCGGTGCACGCTTGGACGCGTACGCCGCCATCGGCTTCCTCCTCGGACGTACGCGCCGCATCGCGGGCCTCGCGAACGTCACCAACCTGCCGACCCGGCCCGCGCCCATGCTCGCCCGCACCGTGGCCGCGCCGCCGGTGTGGACGGGCTCGGTCGGACGCCGGTCGCTCGCCGCCACCGGTCGCGTCGCCGACGGCTGGATCCCCGGCCACGCCGCGGACTGGCTCAGCGAGCGGTACCGGACGTCGCGGCCGGTCACGGGTGGTTGAGCCGGACCGCTGGGCCGGAGGCGTGGACCTGCGCGTCAATCGGCGAGGCGGCGGGCCAGGTCGAGGAGTTCAGGCAGGCGCAGCACGCGGTCGCCCGAGCCGGGGAGCGGGACGTGCAGCGGTTCGGTCCAGGCGTCCGGTATGGCGTCGACGCCGTGCACGGCTCCCGCAAGGCCGCCGGTGACGGCCGCGACGGTGTCGGTGTCGCCGCCGAGGTCGACGGCCACGCGTACCGCGTCCGCAAAGGTGTCCGTGGTGCGCAGCGCCCAGACCGCGGAGCCGAGGCAGGGCCAGACGGCGCCGTTGAACTCGGTGGCCCGGGTGGGGTGCCAGTCGGGGGCGAGGACGGTGGCGTAGCGGTCGCGGTGGTCGGGGTGGACGTGGTGCGCGAGCGTGTCGGGGAGCGCGGCGAGCGGGTCGCCGCCGTCGAGTGCGACGCGGACGAGTTCGTGGAACACCGCCGTTCCCTCCCATGCGGCGCGGTCGCCGTGGGTGAGGGCGGCGATGCGGCGGGCGGCGTCCATGCTGGCCTGGCGTCCGGCCGGGGCGAAGTACACGGCGGAGGTGGCGGCGCGCATCAGGGACCCGTTGCCCGCGGCGTGCATATGGGTCTGGAAATGGATCGCGGCGGCGAGGTCCCAGGGCATGCCGTTGGTGAGGACGGCTTCGGTCTGAAGGCCGATGTCCTTGGGATCGGCCGCGGCCCAGCGCTGGAAGCGGTCGAAGATGTCGGGCAGGTCTAGGCCGCCGCGTTCCAGGAGGGATTCGGCGACGTGCACGGCCATTTGCGTGTCGTCGGTCGCCTCGCCGGGATCCCAGCCGCCGCCTCCGCACATCTCGCTGCCGCCTTCTCCGGGGTGCGGGAAACGTGCGGAGAACGCGCCGGGCAGGCCGAACTCGAAGGGGCCGCCCAGGGCGTCGCCGACGGCGGTGCCGACAACTGCGCCCTGCGCGCGCCGCAGGCGATCCGGAACCGGGGTGGAGGTCACCGGCCGAGGCTACCGAAGCGGCGGGTGACCGACCCCGTGAGGCGGCCAGGTCGGGCGGTCAGTCACGAGGCCAGGTCGGGCGGCCAGGTCAGGTGGGACGGGGATCGGTGCGCGCGCGACGTCTTCACGCGTGCGCGGCTGCCAACCGAAACCGGATGCGCCTCGGCGAGGGCATCCGCGACACTGCGTGCCATGACGGATCTGTGGACCGGCTCGGCCTATGACCTGCACAGTCACGCCCAACACGCCTGGGGAGCGGACGTACTGGCGCGCCTGGAACTTCCGCTCGACGCAACCGTGTTGGACGCCGGATGCGGCAGCGGCCGCGTGACCGAGGAACTATTGCGCAGGTTCCCCACGGCCTCCGTGGTCGCGGTCGACGTCTCGCGGAGCATGCTGGACCAAGCCCACGTCCGACTCACCCCCCATGCAGACCGCGTCCTCCTCCGCCAGGTCGACCTCGAGGCCGGACTCCCTTTTGACGACCGCTCCTTCGACGCCGTGCTCTCCACCGGAGCCCTGCACTGGGTCCGCGACCACGGTGCGTTCCTCGCCGAGGCTGGCCGGGTGCTGCGCCCCGGCGGTCACCTGGCCGTGCAATGCGGCGGCCACGGCAGCCTGTTCAGCGTCCACACCATCCTGGCCGAACTGGGCATCGACACCGCGGCACACAACCACTACGCCACCGCCGAGCAGACCATGACCCGGCTCGCGGCCGCCGGATTCACCGGCTCCCGAGCCTGGCTCATGGACGCCCCCGTGTCCTTCACATCCACCGCCGAGGTGGAGCACTTCCTCGCTCACGCCGCACTCCAGCCCTACCTGGCCGACCTGCCGGAACCCGAACGCCGCGCGGTGGTCCACACCGTCGCCACCCGCCTGGACCGCCCGGAACTGGACTTCGTACGCCTCAACATGACCGCAACAGCCCCAGCCGCGGCGACAGCACCGAACGCCTGACGTAGCTCGCGCGGTTCGACCTCCAGGCGACCCTGGACTCCGTCGACGCGTTCGCCGCCGGATGGCACGGCCCGCTGCACGCCCTCGTCCACAACGCCGGCGTCATGCAGACGCCCCGGACGTACACCCGCCACGGCTGGGAACTCCAGTTCGCCACCAACCACTTGGGGCACTTCGCTCTGACCCTCGCCCTCCACCACGCCCTCGCCGAAGCGGCGACGGCGACCGGCGAGGCACGCATCGTCGCCGTCAGCTCCAGCGGGCACGGCAGCTCACCCGTCCGCTTCGACGACCTGTTCTTCCGCCGCCGTGCCTACGACCCCGCACACGCCTACGGGCAGTCCAAGACCGCCCAGATCCTCTTCGCCGTGGAAGCCACCCGCCGCTGGGCGGACCACGGCATCACCGCCAACGCCCTGATGCCCGGCGGCATCTGGACCAACCTGCAACGCCACTGGGACCCTGACCGACTCGCACAGCTCAAAGCCGCCATCCCCGGCAAGACACCCGAACAGGGCGCCGCCACCAGCGTCCTGCTCGCCGCCTCGCCACTCCTCCAAGGCATCGGCGGCCGCTACTTCGACGACTGTAACGAAGCCGAACCCGTCGACGAAATCGTCGACGGCCTGCACGGAGTACGCCCCTGGGCCCTCGACCCGGACGCCGCCCGCCGCCTCTGGGACGTCTCCCTCGCCCTCACCGACGCAGCCCACCGATCGTCGTGCACGCGAGCCGGGTCACAGTCGTTGGGGCCCGACGCCGTCCCCGGCGAGCGTGTCGCCGGGGTTCAGCAGGGCGCAGGCCTTCATGGAGAGGCAGCCGCAGCCGATGCACCCGGTGAGTTCGGCCTCGAGCCGCTCGATGGTCTGCCTGCGCTCCTCCAGCCGACGCTTCCAGCCGCGCGAGGCGCGCTGCCACTCCTGGTGGCTGGGCGGACGGTCGAGCGGCACATCGGCGAACGCCTCCCGCAGGTCCTGCAACGGGATGCCGATCCGTTTCGCCACCGAGACCAAGGCGACGCGGCGCAGCATGTGCCGCGGGTAGCGGCGCTGGTTGCGTTCGTCGCGTTCGGACGCGATCAGGCCGAGCTCCTCGTAGAACCGCAGCGCGGAGACCGCCGCCCCGGTCCGGGCGCTCACTTCGCCGATGCTCAGCCAGTCGTCCGGCCTGGCCCGTACCTCACCGAAACGGTTACTCGTCATGCAATCCCCCCTTGACCTCAAGATTACTTGAGGTCATACGGTCGGCTGCGTCGCAACGACAACGAAACGACCTGGAGAGGACGGCAGTTCGATGCCTTTTGTGATCGCTTCGCCCTGTGTGGACGTCAAGGACAAGGCATGTCTCGAAGAGTGCCCCGTCGACTGCATCTACGAGGGCGAGCGCATGCTCTACGTCCAGCCGGACGAGTGCATCGACTGCGGCGCGTGCGAGCCGGTGTGCCCCGTCGAAGCGATCTTCTTCGAGGACGACCTCCCGCAGGAATGGCAGCACTTCACCACCGTGAACGCCGAGTTCTTCACCGGCCTCGGTGCCCCCGGCAGCAGCGCCAAGGTCGGTCCGACCAAACGGGACCATCCGATCGTTGCGGCGCTGCCGCCCCAGAGTGACGCCGCCACACCCCCTCGCGACCCCGCCCGGACTTGACGGTCCGACGCAGTGCCCCCGCACGGTGGTTGCCGATGAGCGGCGGCGCCTCGCTCTCCGGCGCCGCAGGCGACCCGCCCACCGTGCGGGGCAGGCTCAGTTGGCGGGGAGCGCGGTGACCAGGGCGGTCATTGCTGCGACCGCCTCCTCTTCCGTCAGTCCCTGTTCCTCGCACAGCGACCGCCACGTCGTGAAGGCCGCCGCGTGGGCCGCGAGTGCGCGCCGCATCCGCCGCTGCCGGCGGCCCGAGTCCGCGAAGGCCGACGCCAGTACGTCGGCCTGCTGCCGTTCGCCGGCCTGGCGTGCCTCACGGATCGGCGCCGGGACCGCGTCGAAGTCGCGGTGGATCAGCGCGATCATCCGCGCGCCGGCGCGGTAGAACCGGTACAGGTCGGCCAGTCCGGCCCGCAGCCGTTCGGCGGGGTCGGCGATCTGCGCCCACTGGTCGGGGCGCGGCAGCGGGTGGCGGGCGAGCCAGTCCTGCGAGCAGGCGGTGAACAGCGCCGTGTCGTCGGGGAAGTGCCGGTAGACGGTGAGCCGTGTGACGCCGGCCCGATCGGCGATCGCGGCGATGCTGGTCGCGGCGGGGCCGACGGTGCCGTGCAGGTGGACGGCGGCGTCGACGATCCGCTGCCGGGTCTCGCCGACCTGCTCGGCGCGGCGGGTCATGGCGTACGACCGCGATTTCGGAGAACGATCATGTTGACTCAATTGTTGACACCCCCGGTCCGCGCGCGCAGACTCGAATTTGAGAGAACACCAGTGTATCGGTAAATCTCCGAAGGAGGCCGCAGTCATGAGCGGCATCAGTTCGGCGCCGAGCCTGACCGTCGTCCGGCCCGGTGAAGGAGTCGAGAGCGACCTGGGCAGTATCGGTGTGGCCTTCAAACTGTGGGGCCGGGACACCGGCGGCAGCGTGTCGATCGTCGAGCACCCGTTCCCCGTCGGCTCGCTCGTCCCGCCGCACCTGCACACCCGCGAGGACGAGTACTCCATCGTGACCGAGGGCGAGATCGGCTTCCGCTCCGGCGACCGCGAGGCCGTCCTCGGTGCCGGCGGCTACATCACCAAGCCCCGCGGCGAACTGCACGCGATGTGGAACGCCGGCCCGACCCCCGCCCGCATGATCGAGGTCATCAGCCCGGCCGGGTTCGAGCACTTCTTCCGCGAACTCGCGGAGCTCCTCGCCGACGGCCCGCCTGCCCCGGACGCCGTCCTCACGCTCGGCGCCGCGTACGGACTCGAGTTCGGACGCCCCGACTGGCTGCCCGACGTCATCGCCCGCTACCACCTGACCCCGCCGCCGGGCGCGTGACCCGACCCGGCCGCGTCGCCTTCACCCGTTTCAGACGCTCAGCCGTTCAGACGCTCAGCCGTTCGCCCGTTCGGTGCGGCGCGAGCGGGCGCGGGCGAGCCCGCCCAGGATGGTGCCGGCGAGCCCGACGATCAGGGCCACGTAGGCGCCGCCCAGTCCGTTGCCACTCCCGAGTCCTCCGTCGGCGGTGCCCGCGACCAGCCCGCCGAGGGCGATGGCGGCCGGACCGGCCACCAGGGCCGCGACAGCCCCGTTGCGCCCCGGCCCGCTCCGGATACGGCCGGTGGCGCGGGCCAGGGCCAGCCCGCCGACGACGACGGCGGCCAGCCCCAGCAGCGCGGCGGTGATCGCCCCGACGCGCCCCGCGCTCAGGTCGGAGACACCGGCGGCGACGGGCTGGGCGGTAGCGGTGGCGTAGGCGTACGTGACCGCCGGTTCGGCGAGAAGGGATCGGACGGACATGGCGAACTCCTTTTCCTCACTGCTGATTTCGTAACGACGTGCCGCCCCGAGCATGTCCGCCGGACCCGTCGCCGGTCGTCCGCCCGGCGCAGGCACTTCGCACTGCCGCCTACGCCGCACGCGGCTGCCGCGGGCGCCGCAGGAGCAGTGCCGGTACCGCGGATGCGGTAGTCGCCCGCTCGTCCGCGGGCGGGACCCGCCGGCATCCGGTGCCGGGCTAGGGTGCGCGCATGAGCACAGGGCGATTCGCGGTCACGGCCGTGGCCAGGGACTGGGTGGTCGCCGTCGGCGTGGCGGCGGCGCTGCTGGTCACCGCGCTGTCCGCACAGCGCTCCGCCGCGCCGGCGGACCTGCTCGGCTACACGCTGCTGGTGGCGGGCGGCCTGGCGTTGGCGGCCGGGCGGCGGGCACCGGTCGCGGTGCTGGCCGCCACCGGGCTGTGCGCGCTGGGCTATCAGGCGGCCGGATTCGATGTGCCGGTCGTCGCCTACCTGTTCGCGGTGTACGCCGCCGTGCGGGCCGGGCACCGTACGCTCGCGGTCGCGGCGTCGGTCGTCCTGCTGGCCGCGCTTCCACTCGCGGCGCTGGTCTCGCTGCGCGACGGAGGCGAGGCGTACGCGCAGGCCCGCGGCGCCCTGGAGATCGCCTGGCTGGTCGCCGCGGGTGCCGCGGGTGAGGCGCTGCGGCAGGCGGAGCGCCGCGCGGACGAGGCCGAGCGTACCCGGGAGGAGGCCGCGCGACGCCGCGCGGACGAGGAACGGCTGCACATCGCCAGGGAGTTGCACGATTCGCTCACCCATCAGATCTCGGTCATCAAAGTGCAGGCCGAGGTCGCCGTCCACCTTGCCCGCAGGCGCGGCGAGGACGTGCCTGAAGCGCTGTTGGCGATCCGCGAGGCCGGTCGCGAGGCGAGCCGGGACCTGCGGGCGACCCTCGAGGCGCTGCGCGACGACGGCAAGGCCCCGCCGCCGGGGATCGAGCAGGTGCCGGACCTGGTGGACCGGGCCCGCACCTCCGGCCTGGCCGCGACGCTGACGATCGACGGACGGCGGCCCGACCTGCCGGCGGCGGTGGACCGTACGGCGTACCGGATCGTCCAGGAGTCGTTGACGAACGTCGCCCGGCACGCCTCGGCCGCCTCCGCGTCCGTCCGTATCGACTACCGCCCCGACGCCCTCGCCATACGGGTCGACGACGACGGTACGGCCACTCCCGACGTCCTCCCGGTCCCCGGTGTGGGACTGCTCGGGATGCGCGAACGCGTCACCGCGCTCGGCGGCCGACTGCGCGCGGAGCCGCGCCGGGAGGGCGGCTTCACCGTCCGGGCCGAGCTGCCGCTGGAGCGTACGCCGTGATCCGCGTCCTCCTGGTCGACGACCAGCCGCTGCTGCGCAGCGGGTTCCGCGCGCTCCTCGACGTCGAGGACGACATCGAGGTGGTGGCCGAGGCCGCCGACGGGAAGGCGGGGCTCGAACTCGCCCGCAGGCACCTGCCCGACGTCGCGCTCGTCGACATCCAGATGCCGGTACTCGACGGCATCGAGACCACCCGGTGCATCGCCGCGGACCCCGCCCTGGCCGGGGTGCACGTGGTCATCCTGACCAACTACGGCTTCGACGAATACGTCTTCGACGCCCTGCGCGCCGGCGCCGCCGGGTTCCTGGTCAAGGACATCGAGCCGGAGGACTTCCTGCACGCCGTACGCGTCGCCGCGCGCGGGGACGCCCTGCTCGCCCCCTCGATCACCCGCAAGCTGATCGACCGGTACGTCGCCCAGCCGCCCCGCCCCGGTCCTGCCGCCGGGCTGGAGGACCTGACCAACCGCGAGCGCGAGGCCGTCGCCCTGGTCGCGCAGGGCCTGTCAAACGACGAGATAGCCGCCCGCATGGTGATCAGCCCCATGACCGCCAAAACCCACGTCAACCGGGCCATGACCAAACTCCACGCCCGCGACCGCGCCCAACTCGTGGTCCTCGCCTACGAATCCGGCCTGGTCACCGCACGCCGCAACCCCTGACCACTCCCACGCCCGGCGCGCGCGCAGCCTGTGGGACGAAGTCGAAGCCGCGCACGCTTGGTGGGCCGGTCTCGGCAAGCCCGAGGTCCACGACTTCGGACTGACCGTCACCGTCACCGACGACGGCACCGTTCACTGGTACGAGGACCCCGCCCAGCCCGTGCCCGGAGCCTGAACAGCAGATACCGACGGTACCGCCGGGGTGATCTGCGGCCGTGTGCAGCGCTAGCCTGCGCGGGTGAACGCAAATGGGGATCGCGAGGATCCGTCCCAGTGGACCGCGACGAGCGGTCGGGAGCCGCTCGACCCGCGCGCGGGGTCGTCGGAACGGCCGGTGCCCTCGTGGCAGGCGTACGCCGAGCAAGGGCCCGACCCGCGACCTGATCGTCCCGAACCGGGGGAGGGCTGCCTGTACTCGGTGGTCCGCTGGCCCGCGCGGATCATCGCGCTGATCGTCGTGGTCCCGCTGCGTCTGTTGTGGGAGCTCTGCAAGCTGACAGGCAGGGGCCTTCGTGTGCTCCTGTGGGACTGGTTCCTGCGCCCGATCCTCATCGGCCTGAAGATCCTGCTGTGGGACTGGTTCCTTCATCCGATCGGCAAGGGCCTCAAGATCCTCCTGTGGGACTGGTTCCTGTATCCGGTCGGCCAGTTCCTGTGGCGGTGGGTGCTGCTCCCGGTCGGCCGGGCGATCGCCTGGCTCTGGGTCCGGCTGGTCATGGTTCCGGTCGTGTTCCTGGTCAGGTACGTGTTGCTGGTGCCGTTGAGGGCGCTGTGGCGATACGTCCTCGTGCCGGTCGGCCGAGCCCTGGTGCAGGCGCTGCAATTCGCGTGGCGCGTGTCGACGGCGGTTGTGACGTTCCTGATCGTGCGCCCGCTGTCGTGGCTGTGGCGTGCCGTGCTTGTCCCGATCGGTCGCGGCATCGCAGTTGCCTGGCACTACCTCGTCGCCCTACCGGTGGTCTGGGCCTGGAACCACGTACTTGCGCCGATCGGCCGGGCGATCCGGGCCGTCTGGCGGGTCGTCGTCGTGGCGCCGATGCGATGGGTCGGCCGTCACGTCCTTCGGCCCATCGGAACGGCCACACGAGAGGTGCTTCGGGCCGTCGGCCTCAAGGGACGCTGACCCGGGGGACCACGACCATGAGTCCTGGTGCCGTTTGGTCATGGGTTGTGGAATCGTCTGATGCCAAGGCGGCCGCGGGGCGCGTTGCACCTGCTGCAACCGGTGCCTAGTCCCGAACGCGAGGCGGGTTCGCGTCCTGCTCGGCGGCTGCTTGCTCGTAGGCGGCGGTCAGTTCCGCCAGCACTCCATCTTCCGGCAGCGGCTGTCCGGCCAGATGTGTGGCGCGGAGTTCGGCCATGAATCGCTCCCACAATGCGGGGCCGCCGGCGGCGAGGAGATCGGCTCGCACCGTCAGTTCCGGCGACGTGTCCAACCAGCGGGCCCCCCACGCGCCCAGCTGGGTCATCACGGGGACGAGCTGGATCGCCGCCTCGGTGAGGTGATAGGCGACCTTCTGGCGATGGCTCGGGTCGTCGTCGCGGGTGAGCAGGCCCGCGGCGACGAGTTTCGCAAGCCGGTTGGCCAGGATGTTCGAGGCGATGCCCTCCATGGACGCGTTGAGCAGCTCACGAAAGTGGGTGGTGCCGCCGAACATGATGTCGCGCAGGACGATGAGGCTCCATCGGTCCCCGAGCAGTTCGACCGTCATGTTGATCGGGCACCCCGACTTGCCGCGGGGCACGGGGAGCTTGCCGTCGGCAACTGGTTGCATCATGAGAGCAGTCTAGTTAGGGTGACAACCGATTGCATATTGCAACCGGAAGGCACGTCATGGCCCAGCTCGTCCGCGTTCACAACTTCAACGTCTCCAGCGACGGATACGGCACCGGGGAGGGGCAGTCCCTGGAACGCCCGTTCGGCCACGCCGACCCGGTTCCGCTCTTCTCCTGGATGGGCGCCACCGCACACGCGCCCACCAGGACCGAACCCGGGGGGACGTACGGCCTGGACGACTACTGCACGCGCGCCCACTCCGACAACATCGGCGCCGAGATCATGGGACGCAACAAGTTCGGACCCCAGCGCGGGCCGTGGGAGAATCACGACTGGGAGGGGTGGTGGGGAGACGAACCGCCGTTCCACACGCCGGTGTTCGTCCTCACCCACCATGAGCGGCCGTCGATCACACGCTCGGACACGACCTTCCATTTCCTCAACGCGCCCGCAAAGGACGCGCTGGCCCGGGCGTTCGAAGCCGCCGAGGGCAAAGACGTGCGGATCGGCGGCGGCGTCGCCACGATCCGGGAGTTCCTCGAAGCGGACCTCATCGACACGCTCCACGTCGCGGTCGCACCCGTCGAACTCGGCGGCGGCGAACGGCTGTGGACGACCCCTGACGAGCTCGTCGACCGTTTTCATCTGGAGCGGATCCCGAGCCCGAGCGGGGTGGTGCACCACTTCTTCTGGCGACGGTAGAGCAGGCTTCCCGCCGGTCGCGGAACGGGGCGTCAGGCAGGCGCCCCTGCGCCCGCCGTCGACGGTCCGCCGGTCGCCCTTCCCGTGGTCGATGCGTCCATGGTAGACGCGTCCGCGGTCGCGGCGTCCGCAGTGGAGATGAGGGTGGTGAGAGGACCGGCGAAGTCCTCGGCGAGGCGGGCGGCGACGGCCCATGCGTTGGCGGTACGGAGGCGGGCGCGGACCAGGCGGACGAGCCGCCGGGCGTGCGGGTTGCGGAGCATGGCGGTGCCGGTACGTAGGGCGCGGCGGGCGAATTCATCGGTGCAGTCCGGGTGTTCGACCAACCCGGTGACGGCTTCCTGGGGGAGGGCTGCGATGTCGAAGGTGTCGCGGGAGAGGTCGTCCCAGGGCGGCGGGCCTCAGTCCTCCAGGGGCTGCGCGCAGGTGTACGTGTAGCCGCGTGCGGCGTCGACGAGTGACGCGTGGAGATGTTCGGGAGTTTGGTGGGCGTCGACCGCTGCGCGTAGTGCGGCGAGGGCGGCGAGCGTCCCCGGTCCGAGGCGCTGTGCGAGTTCGGGCAGCAGGCGCGGGTCGGCGATCTGGAACGCGGCGCGCGCCACGGCCGTGTCGGTGTTCGCCCGGACTTCCCGCACTGCCTGCACTTCTTGTACTTCCTGGACGCCGCCGTCCGCCTGCCTATTCGTACACCCGCCCGAACCGATCCGTGCAGCAGCCCGTGTCGGGGGGGGTGCTACGGCGCGGAGGCCGAGGCCTGCCCGTCCCGTTCGGCCGCTTCCCTCGAGAGCCGGGTCCGGGCGCGGACCCGTTCGGCGCGCGCCTGCACCCGGGCGGGGTCGTTGACGCGGATCGTGCGGGCCGGGTTGCCAGCCACGACGCAGTGCTCCGCCACGTCCTCGTCGACCAGTGACAGCGGTCGGACCACGGCGAAGTCGCCGATGGTGACGCCGGCCAGGACGACGCTGCCCGGTCCGATGAAGCAGCCGTTGCCGATGCGCACGGGCCGGCGCTCGATCAGGTCCGAGTCCGGGAAGTTCTGCAGGGTCACGTTGGCGAGCCAACTGCTGTGGGTGTAGATCTGGGCGCCGACGGCGATGGTCGTGTGTTCTCCGACGGTGAGGCCGCCCGACGCGTCGAGCATGGCGCCTTCGCCGATCCAGCAGTGTTCGCCGAGTGTGAGCCGGTCCGGGCTGATGATCTTCGCGTGCTCGCGGATGCGGCACGTCTCCGGGAGCCCGAACAGCCGTGCGCGTTCGGAGTCGTTCATCAGCTGCCCCGCGAACGCGGTCAGAATCTGCGGGCGCAGCTGGTTGCTGCGTTCGTCTCCCGAGAACACGATGCCGCTCCTTCGCCGGTCCAAAGTGGTCCTTCGCCGGTCCAAGGTGAACCGTGTCCAAATAACAGAATATCATATCATGATCACCCAATGCTTACTATGAGCCCATGAGCGACGTGATCCCCCTCGGCAGACCGAGCCTCGGCGAGGTCGAGCTCGCGGCCGTCGCCGAGGTCTTCCGATCCGGCTGGGCGGCAGGCCAGGGGCCCGCCGGCCGCGACTTCGAGAGCCGGTTCGCGCAGCTGGTCGACGACCGCGACGTCGTCGCCGTCTCCAGCGGCACCGCGGCGCTCCACCTGGCCTTGGAAGTACTCGGCGTCGGCACCGGCGACGAGGTCGTCGTGGCCGACTACGGCTTTCCGGCGGCCGCCTCACTCGTCGCCAGGACCGGGGCCACACCGGTCTTCGCCGACGTGCTCGCGGGGACCGGCCTGGTCGACCCGCGCGCGGTGGACGCGCTCGTGGGTCCGCGTACGGTCGGAATTGTCGCCGTGGACGTCGGCGGGCTCCCCGCCGACTACGCCGAACTGACAGCCGTGGCCGACCGCTACGGGCTGTTCCTCGTCGAGGACGCCGCCTGCGCCGCCGGGGCCACCTACCGCGGCGCGCCGGCCGGAGCGCTCGCCCCGGTGGCCTGCTTCAGCTTCCACGGGCGCAAGGGGGTGACCTGCGGGGAGGGCGGAGCCCTGGTCGCCGCCGACGCCAAGGTCGCCGCGCGTGCCCGCCGGCTGAGCGGCTTCGGGCTCGAACCCGCCCTCGCACGCAGCGGCATGCTCTCGGCGGTGCCCGTCTTCGCCGAGCCCGGACTCAACCTGAAGATGTCCGACATCGCGGCAGCGATCATGTCGGCGCAACTCGGCAGGCTGCCGGGCCTGCTGGAACGGCGCACGCAGATCGCCGCCCGGTACGCGGGCCTCCTCGCGGACGCCGAACAGCTCACCTGCCCCGACGTACCGGACGACCGTACGCACGCCTGGCAGACCTACGCGGTCACCCTCGCGCCCTCCGTGGACCGCGACGCGGTGGCCACTACCCTGCGCCGACACGGCGTCCAGTGCTCGTTCGCCCACTACGCCGCCCACCGCCAGCCCGCGTTCAACGGCCGCTCCGCATGCCCGGTCTCCGCGGACCTGCACCGGCGCCAACTCGCACTCCCCATGCACGCCGACCTGTCCACGGACCAGGTCGAACGGGTCTGCGACGCGTTGCGGGCCACCCTCGCCGCCGCGCCCGCCAAGAGCTCGACGAGCCGCAAGTGAAAACGCTCATCACGGGCGGCTTCGGCTTCCTGGCCACCTGGACCGCGGCCGGGCTGCGCGCCGACGGCCATCGTGTGATCCTCGCCGACAAGGCCCCGCTGGCCGGATCACCCGCCTGGCTAGCAGGCCTCCACAAGGACCCGGCCGTCACCATCCTGGACCTCGACATCACCGCCCCCCGTGCTTTGGACGGGCTCGACCCGGTCGACCACGTCATCCACGCCGCCGCCGTGGTGGGCGTCGACCGCGTCGCGCACTCCTCCCTCCAGACCCTGCGCGTCAACATCGACGGCACCCGCGCCGTACTCGACTACGCGGCCCGCTGCGACCGGCTGCGCCGCCTGGTCCTGCTCAGCACCAGCGAGGTGTACGGGCCGCACGCCGACCGTGCCGCCGAGGACCACTGGCACATCGTGCGCTCCGACCACCCCCGGTGGATCTACGGCGTGAGCAAGAGCGCCGCGGAGGCCCTCGCCTACGCATACGGAGCGGAACACGGCCTGCCGTTCACCATCGTGCGGCCCTTCAACGTGTACGGCCCCTTGCAGACCAACACCGGCGCCGTCATCGACCTCGCCAAACGCGCCGTGGCCAACCAGCCCCTGCTGATCCACGGGAGCGGCACACAGACCCGGGCCTGGTGCCACGTCGAGGACTTCGTCAGCGGCCTGCTGCGCTGCCTGTCCACACCGAAGGCGGAAGGCGAGGCGATCAACCTCGGGGACGACCGCAGTTGCCTGCCGATGGTCGACCTGGCCCGGCGCATCCGCCGTCTGGCGGGCGGCCATTCGCCGCTGACGCACGTGGCGTCGCCCGGCCCGGACATCGCCAACCGCTGCCCGGACATGGAGAAGGCACGCCGCATCCTCGACCACCGCCTGACCCGGAGCCTCGACCACGGCCTGCGGGAGACCATCGCCTGGGCCCGGCACCTGGGCAGCCACACCGTGGATTTCCATGCCAGGAAGAGCAGTAATGCGGGGGGAGCCAAGAGCAGCAGCGCGGGGGGAGGCAGGAGCGGCAGCGCGAGGCGAGACCGAACGCTGAACCAACCAGGCCCCGCATCGCCCGCGGGCAGTACACCCGGCGCGTGACCGACGTCGAGGCCGACGATGCCGCCCGACCGCGGCGCGGCCGGCCTCCGTTGTCCTCACGGAGGGGTCGGAAGTGAAGGTCTGCTTCATCACGGCGGATCCCGGGCACCGGCTGGTGACCGGCGTGGCCGACCTGCTCGTGCCCGACCACCAGGTCAGTACCCTCTCGCCCGGCGCAGGCGGGGCTGCGGCGCCCACTCCGGCGGACGTCAAGTTCTGGGGTGTGGACGACCGGGTCTTCACCGCCGTGCGCCGCTCGACACTGATCCCCCCGGACCCTGGCCCGCCCCCACCCCTTCCACCTCCACTTCCACTACCGCCGGCATGGGCCCTCCTCGCACGCCGGGCCGGCCGGGCCATGGGGCTGGAGGTCTACGGCGTGGACATCATCGTCACAGGCCCGGACGAGCCGCTCGTCGTGGACGTCAACGCCTTCCCTGGCGGGCTGGGCAGCCACATCGGCGGGCCACAGGCACTCGCGGACAAGGCCCTGCACGGCAGCAGACGCATCGACCCGACCGACACGGACAGGCACCGGAAGCGCGCAGCACATGCCAGCCGCCCGACAGCCGACCGCCAACCGAACACCCGCGTACGCCCCAGGGGATGAGCCCGCGGCGACTGCGTCGTCCACTCATCCGGCCTCAATTGCCGCCGGGTGCGTCGACGAACTCGGCGCCGATTTCTGCCAGACGCTCGGCCGCATAGGACGCCTCCACCAGTGCCTCGGGGGTGTGGACGCCCGGCGGTACGGCTTCGCCGCGCAGCCCGAGCAGTCGCTCGACACCGAGGGCGATGCCGAGGGCGGTCAGCGGTCGCTGCCCGTCCGGGTGGACGAGGTAGCGGTGCAAGCTGCGCGGTTCCCCTCCTGGGCCCGTTCCTTCGACGTCGATCCGGACCTCGAGTGAGGCGGGGCCGCCGCGGCGCCGACCCGCGGACTCACCGACGGCGAAGTCGAAGCGGACGTTCGGTGCTCCCGTCGCGAGGGCAAGGCTCGGCACGTCGAGGATGGCGATGCCCTGGGCGGGCACGAGGATCCCGTCGGTACTCGGCACCTCCGTCCGCGCCTCGGGTTCGGCGACCCACGTGAACACGCCGTCACGGCGTACCAGTCCGGCCGAGGTGGCGGTGGCCCATCGCTCCAGGTCCGCCAGGCCCGCGGGACCGCCGGCGTCCAGTTCGTCCAGGACGGCGCCGATCCGGATCGTGTCGATCCGCTCGAACTCCCTGGTGGCGTGCAGTGTCGCCAGAACGCCGATCCCCGCGCAGAAGTGGCTCGCCACCAAGACCGGTGGACTGCTGGGCCGTTGGGCACTCGCGACGATCTCCGGTGCGATGTCCACCAGGCCGCTGGAGATGCTCAGGTAGGGCAGCCCGCGCTCCTGCGCGTACCGCAGACCCTGCAAGCGGTCGTCCCACAGTGCGGCGACCACCGCCAGGTACCCTCCGTCGGCCGGGAGGCCCAGGTCCCCGCGCCGCAGGTCGACGGTCGCGGCTGTGGCCGCGCCGAGTTCGTCGGCGACCCGCTGCGCGCGGCCGAGGTCGCGGCCCGCGATCGTCAGGGGCAGTTCCGGGTGCCAACGGCGCAGTACGGCGGCGGCGCCCGCACCCGCCTGCCCCGAACCGCCAAGGATCAGAACCGAATTGGGCTGTGCCATGGGAGGTCTCCTTCGCAGCCATGAACCTACATTTTGTAACCTACGTTTTGTAACATAACCTGGGACGCGACAGCAAGGAGGACCATGGCGACCACACCGACCCGCCTGTCCAAGCCGGCCAGGCGGGAGCAGTTGCTCGACACCGCCGTGGCGATCGTGCGCACCCAGGGCGCCGACGGGCTCACGCTGGTGACCCTCGCCGAGGCCGCGGGCGTGAGCAGGCCGATCGTGTACGACCACTTCGGCACCCGCCCCGGCCTGCTGCTCGCGCTCTACCGGCGCCTGGACGAACGCCACAGGGTCTCGGTCACCCAGGCGCTGCGGGACGCCGCGCCCGCCGCCGAGGAGGTCGCCCGCGTCATCAGCGCCGCGTACTTCGCCTGCGCCACCGACATGCCGGAGCTCAACGCCGTTTCCGCCGCGCTGAAGGGCAATCCGGACATGGAGGCGGGCAGACAGGAGATCACCGACACCTACGTGGACCTGATGGCCGCCGCACTGCGGCCGTACGCGCGCCTTGAGCCCGACGCCCTTCGCCTGTGCTGCGTCGGCGTACTGGGCGCGGCCGAGGCACTCGCCGTCGAACTGAACCGCGGGCAGGCATCCGTCGACGATGCGGTCACTGCGCTGACCGGCCTCATCGTGGGCGCGCTCAAGCCCGAGACCGACGGCTAGGCCCTCTCTTTCGGACCGGCGAGCGGCTCATATGCAGCTGGCGCCAATGACCCGCCCGGCCCGACAAACGGCGGCGTTCTTGTCCACCACCTGGACCACCTGGACCACCGGCACCAGCGGCGACGACACCACGAAGAACGCGCCGATTTCCGGATCGTGCGACTGGGGTTTCGGGTGCGGCCTCGGGTCGCAGGTTGTCTTTCCGCTCCGGGAGACGTGATCTTGGAGTGGCGACTCGTGGGTGCGCGGCGGTCCGGGGAGACGATGGTCTCCCCGGACCGCATTGTGTTCCCGTGGCTGCGTTGTGTTGCTGTGGTTTGTACTGCCGCGGGAGGTCAGTTCTTGGGCTCCCAGTTCTCCAGAGGTGGCATGGTCGGGTCGACGGGGCCGGGCGGCGGGCAGGTGTCGCGTCCTTCGAGGACGCGGCACCGGACGGCGTCGATCTCCGGTCCGGGGGCGGACGGGCCGCTGACGCGTGCACCCGCGGTGTTCACGATCGACGTGGACACGTCCCTCGTCGGGTCCGAGACGGCGAGTTGGACGAAACCGTCCTGGTCGGTCGTGCCGGAGGCGAGTACGCGTCCGGTTTCCCGGTCTTGGAGCTCGACCCGGGCGCCGGGCGTGGCGAACACGGCCCAGGTGGAGCCGCCGGTCGCTGCCAGGAGCCACGGACTGCCCTGGTGCTCGGGGCGCATGACGTCGAAGGCGCGCATGCCGGCCGAGAAGAACTGCATGGTCTCGTTCCCTCGGCTGAAGGACAGGACCGTCGCCAGCGGACCGGTCGGGAGCACCCCGCCCCACAGGACCCTCACGTCGACGGCATCGACGCCGCCGTTCGTCCACAGGTCGACCTGGCACACCAGTGAGTAGACGAGCGACCGGTCGACGTGGCGCCGGCCGTCGTCGGTGACGTAGTCGGCGATGGCCTGCTCCGCCTTGGCCTTGGCGGCGCCCGAGAGCAGCAGCAAGGACTGGCCCAGGACGGTGTACTCGCCGCACTCCTCAGTGACTTTGCGCGGCTTGTCCTCGTCGAACGGGCTCCCGGACGCGGGCCCGGCGTCGCCTTTCCCGAGTCCGTAGCCCGCCCAAGCGGTCCCGCCCACCAGGGCGAGAGCCGTGGCCGACGCCGCCAGCGCGAGGCCGACGCGGCGGCGCCGGGCAGCCTTTTCCCGCCGGAAGCGGGCGTACGGCAGCAGCGGCGGCGTCACGGTGTCGGCGCGTGCGAGCATGGTCGCCACCAACTCGGCGACCAGCGGGTCCCGTTCCTCGGCGGCCGGCCGGGCGCAGTCGTGGTCGGTCATCGGGTCCTCCTTCAGGAAGGGGTGACCGCGGGGCGGTCGGTGGCCGGGGAACGTTCCGCGGCCTCGCGGCGCCGCGGCGGATCCAGGGCCCCGCGCAACTGCGCGAGCCCACGGGAGTTCTGGCTCTTGACCGTCCCGATCGGACGGTCGAGCAGCCTCGCGATCTCCGTCAACGGCAGGTCCTCGTAGTAGCGGAGCACCAGGACCGCGCGGACCGCGGGCTTGAGGGTGGCCAGCGCGGCCCACATCTCCGCGTGCAGTTCGACCGGCGCGTACGGGTCATTCGCGGCGCGGTCCGGGAGTTCGGCCTGCACGCGTTCGCGGCGGGTGGCCGCGCGCCGCCACCGCGAGTTGTCGAGGTTGACCACGACACGGCGGGTGTACGCCTCGGCCCCGATCGAACTGCCGATGCGCCGCCACCGCTTGTGCACCCGCATGAGCGCCGTCTGCACCAGGTCCTCGGCCCGGTGGTGGTCGCCGGTCAGCAGGTAGGCCGTCCGCAGCAGGCGAGGCCACGCCCCCTCGACGAACTCCCTGAACTCTTCCTCCGGATCCATAGCACCCCGTTTCGTGAACTTGGGCCCTGACACACCTAATAGCCCCTGACACCGGCGAAAGGTTGCGGCGGGGAGGGAGCCGCCGCTTGGGGGCACGGGACCCGCCCGTGCTGACCACATGAAGGGCTCCGGGCTTGGGCGGGATGGGACGTCCGCCGCCTCTTCGACCGATCGGAGAACCCGGCGCGGGTGCCACGTCCACTCCGCCGTCGACGACCGCTCCCGCCTTGCCTACAGCGAGATCCTGTCGGACGAACGCAAGGAGACCGCCGCCGCGTTCCGGACCCGTGCTCGGGCGGTCTTCACCGCCCACGGCATGGCATCACCGCCCGCCCTGCCCCCACCGACAACGGCTCCTGCGACCAATCGAGGCACTGGGCCGGCGCCCTCACCGCCGCAGGCACCACTCACAAGCGCATCCGCCCCTACCGACCGCAGGCCAACGGCAAAGTCGAACGCTTCAACCGCACCCTGCTCGACGAATGGGCCTACCTGAGGCCCTGCACGGGTTGAGGTCGCCCGACTCCCGCGCATGCCCGACTCCCGCGCATGCGCGACTCCCGCGCATTCGCGCCGGCGTGTTGTGTCCGCCGCCGCGCTGTGCGCGTCTCACGTTGCCGCGGAGTCGTCCCGCGCGGCCGGGGGCAACGCCTCGGCCAGTTCGGCCAGGCGGTCGTACGCCGCCGCGCCGATCCCGATACCCCACGTGTCAGCCAGGAACCGCGCGTCGACATACTCTTGTTCGGCTGTCGGGTCGCCCAACGCGGCCTTGCAAAGGCCCTTGACACACATCGCCCGGATGAGAGGCCCGTGTCCGCCGTTGCCGTTGCGGACGTGGTGGGACAGTTGGGTGACCGCGTCGTCGGCCGCGGCCAGGGCCTCGCCTGTCCGGTCGTGGTCGGTGCGCTCCGCCAGGAGGTCGGCGACCCTGAGCGCGAGCATGCCGAACTCGCCGCGGTCCAAGCCCTCGAGCAGATCCGCGACGTCGCACCGGCGGTAGGTCTCCAGGGCTTCCCGGGCCGGGTGCAGCGCGCGGTCGGGTTCGTCGCACTCGAATCGGGCGGTGGCCAACTGCTTGAGCGCGCGGGCGAGTCCGGGGCGCAGGCGTGGATCCCGCGCGGCCATGTCCCGGTACGCCTCCACCGCCCGGGCGCCGTGTTCCTCGGCCGCGGCGGCGTCGCCGGACCTCGCGTGCAACAGGCCGAGCCGGCCGCGGACATCGGCCAGACGCGGCGCGATGCGCCCGGGGTCGGCCGCCAACAGCCTTTCGTACAGCGCCACCGACCGCGCGGCGGCGGCCACGGCCTCGTCGGTACGGCCCAGGTCGGGGAGCAGCGCGGACCGGTTGTACAGGGCGCCGGCAAGCACCTGCTGGGTGTACTCGTCCCAGGGACGGGAAGCGTGCAGGACGTCCAGCGCTTCCAACTCCTCGGCGCTGAACCGTTCCGCCTCGGCCGGACGCCCGGCTATCCGTGCCAGATGAGCCTGCCGTCCGAGCCGGTCGACGCGTTCCTCGAGCTCGCCTCGTCGCTGCGGTGACATCGGACCCTGCTCCGCCATGGTTCCCCCATTTCCCCGAACGACCCCGTCGTCACGGGACGTTGTCTCGCCGCTGTCGTGACGCCCTGGGGGCCGGGAACATCGTATCCACGAGCCTCCGGATGATCTCCGAAACGCGGCCCGGGCGCAGCGCTTGAGGGTCGGTCATGCGCGGAGTCGGCGATCGAGGGCCCAGCCGATGCCCTTGCCGGAGAGCCACATGGCCTTGCCCACGGCCGGCGCACCTTGCGGCCGGGCGTCCACGACGACCTCCAGAAGGGCGTCGCGCTCGTGGGCCTCGACCCGGGCCAGGAGGCTGAGTGCGGCGCCGAGACGGATGCCCGCGCTGGTGTCGTCGAGGCGGAGTCGCAGCCAGTCCGAGACGGCCGATCCGACCTGGTCGTCGCCGTGTGGGGCGGCTCCGAGGTTGGCGACGGCCTCGACGGCTTCGATCTTCAGCGGTTCCTCGGTCTCATGGTCGAAGAACTGCTGGAGCACAGGAACCAGAACGTGCCGTTGCCCGACTGCCCCACCGAGGAGAAAGACGCACGCCCCTCGGAACGGTGTGTCCCCAAAGCCTCGTGCCAGCGCAAGCACCCGGGGCAGCACCGCCTCGTAGCTGGCCGCGACCGAATCCTCCCAGGCAACACCCTTGTCGTACACGCTCCTTCGCTCGGCGTCAGCCTCACTCCGTACGCGCCGCCATGTCCCCATCGCGGAGCAGTACACGCTTGCCAGGTAGTGCATGAGCTCGGCCCCCAGCATCGTGCGCTGCTCCAATGCCAGCTCAAGCATCAACGGAATGCACTCAGGCGAGCCTTCGTCGAACACCAGACCCTGAGGGGTGAGCGCCATTTCGAGTTCGTCCCGGGCGTTCCACGCGGTGTCTCGGTCCGCGCTGGAGAGTTCGTCGATCCACCGGAACAGCTCAGTCTTCACCGGCTTCCCCCGTTCCATGAGATTCGGCGCCATACGCACGCCGCGGTGTATTCAAGCCCTTCGCGGTCGGGCCGTCGACCACAACGCCCGTTGTCGGCCGGGGGCTGCGGGCCGCGGTGCGAAACACGCACGGCGGACAGGCCCGATCCGCCGGACGATTCCCGGCGACGGGGCGGGCGACCGCGTCCGGCCACCGCCGCTCGGCCTCGACTCGCCGTATTGCGGCGCGAGTTCGGGCTGACACGCCACGAACCCGCAAGACCGGCACATCTCTACTCGGCCGCCACCGCTCGGCACGGACGACCCTGGCGGCCTACGCGGCATTGCCCTTTCGGATCACAGCCACGACGACACCTTGCCACACTCGGTCAACCTGGACGGAGCCAGATCCGACTCTTGGTCGAGAGCACATCGGCCCACCGGATGTGATGGTCACCCCCGTGACGAACTTGCCAGACAGTTCGGGAAGATGGTCGGCGTGTGTGGTCAGGCGCCGGACTCGTTTGGGCTGCCCGAGTTCGTCCGGCAGGGGGAAGCGTCGCATTCGCCGGCGTGTACGGTCTCGGAGTCGGGGCGAGACCGACAAGTTCTCGCGCGGTCCTGTTGCCCGGGTGCTGCCGCCAGTCGTTCCAGGTCACGGTGTCCGCAGCAACGTCGGCGACTGCGATGACGTGTGCGAGGGGAACGGGGAGCGTTGCTGTACTCCGGTGACCGCGCGGCGGCGTTGCTGGTGCGTCTTGCCCCCGCCGAGGTCGTGCGCGCGTTGGGCGAGCGCGGGGGAGTGGACTTCCTACTGCGGCACGTCAGTTCGGTGGATGCGAACGATCCTCTCGTGGCTGGGCTGGTACTCGCACAGGGCAACGCGGACACTGCCTGCCTCCTCGCGCGGCATGTGGGCGGAGACGAACGCCAGGACAAAGAGCTTGTCGCGCGCTTGCTGGCTTTGGACGACCCGGAGGTCAATGCGGCCCTGTTCCGCTGGGGCGGTCCGTGGACACGCTGGGCGGTGGTCAAGCAATTCCGGTACGGCGACGAGGAAGGGCCCGTGCCGATGGCGCCGTCGCTGCGATCCCACTTCCTCAAGGCACGGAGCGATCTCGTGTACGCGCTGGAGGCGGCCGACGACGAGGTCGCCGAACAGGCGTTCGCCTGGATCGGACGGGGCGTCAGCCAGGCCCAGCGCGCCCGAGCGCTGCACCGGTCACCGTCGATGCCGCCCTGGTCCCGCGACGAACTCACCGCGCTGGTACGGCGCGCGACGGCTCCCCGCGCGGAGGGCATGGCCGCGTTTGCCGAGGCTGCGGCGCTGCCCGGCCCGCTGGGCGAGGTCGCGTGGCCGCCGCGGGGCCGGAACCGCGGGGCGCCGTCCCATGTTTCGCCGCCGAGGTGGAGGGTCGTGCGGGCCATCGGCCAGGTGTTCGCGGACGGCAGCATGTCGGCGAACGAGGTCCTGGCAACGGCACAACCTGCCCCGTACGCGATCCTGGCCCTGGACACGGCCTGGATACCCGGGGTGCGGGGCCAGGTACCGGCCCGGGCCCGGCTGCGTGACTTGGCGACGCGGCGGCTCGGCAGCGACCCGGACGCGTGGTCGACCGTCGCCACCCGGATCGGCGCCGGGTTCCGCGGCACCGTCCCCGAACTGTTCGCGCCATCCCGTGACATGCCCGAACCTCCCCGCGAGGGGGGCGCGTTCGTTGCCGAAGTGCTGTATCACCTGTTCCGAACACTGGGCATGGGAGCCGCTGCCGACTACACGCGCGACCGGCTCCTCACCCCGGACCCGGACCATGAACCCGACTTCCTGTCGCAAGTCGGCCTCCCACCCGAACTGCGGTACGCCGTCGCGACGCACCGCCCGCGTGCGGGCGAGCCGCGCGTCGAGCAGCACCCGACTCCGCACGAGGAACCGGCTGAAGCGCGCATGATCGGACCGCACGACCCGAGCCTCCTTCTCGCGGGCCCGTTCCCGGAACGTTTGATGAGGTGCAACGACGGCTTCGAGGAGTTCGGCCGATACCTGCTACCCCACGCGCACACCTTCCGCCTCGCTGCCGAGGTCCTCCACGCGGGCCTGGGCACCGACATCGACGCCTGGACGGTGGCCCTCCACCTCGCCCGCGACGGCTTTGGCGGCAGCCTGAACGCCCTCGTCACCACCGCCACGGCCGTCGCACACATCGCCTGACCGCTCCGAGCACCCGCCTCGGGGCAAGGTTGGTCCCGCGCACCGGCGAAGCCCCCAGCGGTGGCAAGGCGGGGGGCAGGCGCCGAGCACGCGGTCGAGTTCGGTTCGCGCAGGGTTGCTCAGGCGCTCGGGGCGCACGATTCATGCGGCGATCCTGTGCGGGGCAGGCACCGGTCGGGGCTCCTCGAACTCGGTCCTCCAACGGGCCCGCAGGGTCGCGTCGCTGCCGGGCAGGGCGGCAGCCGTGCCGGGGCGTTGTCGTGTCGGCCAGCCGTCAGCCGTCAGCCGTCAGCCGTCAGTTGCGGTCGAAGTCCCGGCCGAAGCCTGGGGAGTCATCCGAAAGACCGAAGCCGTAGTTCGAGTTGTCCCTCTCCACCGTGGTCAACCCGCCTGCGGTGCCGCAAAAGATCTCTGTGGCGAGGTTTTGGCAACGCCCGCCGCCGGACACGGGGTCGCTGGGGTTATCGATGTAGGTGGTGCCGAGGCCCGGGTGGTAGTCATCGGGGTTCCTGGGGCTGCTTACGGTGTGGTCCGCTGCGAACGCGGGCGCCAAGACCGGGGAGGCCAGGGCCGCGGCCCCCGCGAAAACGACGGGGACGAGGACATGTCGAAAGCGCATGGTCAACTCCGTGCGATAGAGCGCAGGACACCGCTCACCACCGCTCACCGCTTCCCCGCCGTCGGTCCGCCACACACCGACGACGGTCGTGAGCCACCGGGCAAGCGCGGCCACGGCGGCATGCGACGCCCTGCTGCCGCAGCACGACCGCGGACCAGCCGAGCGGGCGTAGGCCGCCGGACGGGCCGGACGAACAGAACAACGTGACAGTCACCTCAATCGTAGCTCGCCCGCGGCCCGGCGCAGCTGCCGCGGATCCGGATGCGGGGCTCTCGCCCGCCGCATGCTCAGGTGGCTCGCTGACGGACGGCTACGTTGTGAATGCACCCACGTCCAATGCGGAGGCGACCATGGGCGGCAAGCACTCCGGTCCGCCGGACAGCGCAGTACGCGATGGCCACCGCGAACGCCCACCTCGGAACCCGCAACGGCCGGCGAACTCTCCCCAGCACCCCCAACGGTGAACGACAGGGTGACCGCGATGGACGACCTGACCGCCCGCGGCGTCATCACCCCCCCGAACAGGGCGGTCTCCCTGGGCCGCACCCACTTCAGCGGAAGGCGCTACCGTCCGAGGCCGCGGATCTCGCGTTGCAGCCCGGTGAACTCGGCCTACTGCGCGCTCAGTTCCTCGATGGACATCAGATCACCGTGTCCAACTCGGCCTGCATCCGGGCCGTTTCGACGTCAGGCCGGTGCGCCGAACTCCGATCGGTAGCGGCCCAAGCCACTCGGCATCCACGTCGGAGGAACATCCCCGCCACCCACGCGCGGGTGTTCCTGAACCCAATCCCGAACCTCGGTCGCTTCAGTTGCTGTTCGCACCCTGGAACCGGGATCATCGGGGGTGCCCCGGTGCGGGCCGGTGGCGTACGCAGTGTCGCGGCGCCGGGTTCGGCGTCCGCTGCCTGTCGGAGTCAGCGGTGTTGCGGCGGCCAGGGCTTGTTCGCGTACTCGGCGCGCAGCCGGTACTTGAGGACCTTGCGCAGGGTGTCGTTGCGCGGCAGGGCGTCCACGAGCTCCAACTGCTCCGGGATCTTCTGCACCATCAGGCCCGCGTCCTTCAGGTACTGCACCATCTCGGCGAAGACCAGGTCCGCCGCGCCCGGACGGCGCTCGACGACTGCGCACACGCGCTCGCCGCGCTCGCGGTCGGGGAGGCCGACGACGGCGACGTCCACGACCTTCGGGTGCGCGAAGAGGAGGTCCTCGATCTCGCGCGCGGAGATGTTCTCGCCCTTGCGGATGATCACGTCCTTCAGGCGGCCGGTCAGCGCCAGGTGGCCGTCCGGGCGGATCCTGCCGAGGTCGCCGGTGCGGAAGAAGCCGTCCTCGTCGAACGCCTCCGCGGTCCGCTCCGGGTCGGTGTAGCCCTTGAACACCATCGGACCGCGCAGCCGGACCTCGCCCTCCTCGCCCGGGCCGGCGAGGGTGCCGTCCGCACGGACGATGCGTACGTCCAGCCCCTGGGAGGGCCGTCCTTCGCTGTGGGTGAGTTGGTCCTCGGTGTCGTGGGGGCTGCCCTGGGCGATCTGCGGCACCTCGGTCATGCCGTAGCCGTGGCAGAGCACCGCGCCGAGCTCGTCGCGCACCAGGCCGAACAGCTCCGGGGGTTTGGGAGCGCCGCCGCCCGAGACGATGCGCAGAGCCGGGATGACCTTCGTCCCCGGCTGTTTGCGCTGCTGGTCGAGGAACGTGGTGTAGAACGCCGTCGACCCGCCGACCATGGTGACGCGTTTGCGCGCATACACCTCGACGGCCGCCGCCGGGTCGAACACCTCCACGACCACCGCCGGGAAGCCCGTGATGAGAAGGGTGTTCAGGTAGTTGGGTCCGGCGATGTGCGCGTACGGGAAGGCCATGGAGCCGACGTCGGAGGCGGACATGTCCAGCGCGGCGGCCAGAGCGCGGCCTGCGGCCATGAGCGTGCCGTCGGTGTGGCGCGCCCCCTTGGGGTCGGAGGTGGTGCCGGAGGTGTAGTACACCCAGCGGACCTCGTCGTCGACGGGTGCGGGCGGCAGGTGTGCCGGGTCCCCCCGGGGCAGGTCGTCGTAGGCGACGAGCACCCGCGGCGGGGCGGCCATCCGGGCGGCAAGGGCCTCGCCCATCGCGGTGAAGTCGAAGCCGCGCCAGGTGCCGGGGGTGATGAAGAACTCGGCGTCGGTCTGGCGGAGGCAGAAGCCGACCTCCTTCTCCCGGTAGAACGGGATGACCGGGTTCTGCGCAGCGCCCAGTCGCGCGAGTGCCAGCGACACCACGATCGACTCGATCCGCGTCGGGAGCTGCCAGGTGACCCGCGTCCCGGAGCCGATGCCCAGGTCGTGGTAGCCGGCGGCGACGCGCTCGGCCCAGTCGCGCACCTCCCGGAAGGTGAAAGCGCGGTCCTCGGCGTCCAGCAGCATCACGGTGTCCGGCGACGCCGCCGAGCGACGCTCCACCGACTCCCACAACGTCCCGGCGTCGTGCACCGATCCCGAGGTGGGCCCGCAGGCGGTGCGCGATGGGCCGGCGGTGTCGTCGGCCTGCGGTCGTGGGCGCGTCATGCGGTCCTCCACAAGATCGGGGGCGGCGCGGGAGCACCCCGCCAAGAAGGTTGCGTTCGTGGCGCAACCAAATCGGTAGCATGGCCCGGGCCGCCGAACCGAGGGACAGGGCAGTAATGATCGACGACCGGAACACCACCCCAGGGACCGGGGCATCGCCGGACGACGGCGACGAGGCCTGGTTGGCCGCCCTCGTGCCTCCCCTACGCGATCTGGTGCGGGCGGCCCGTGACGAGCGTCTGCTGGAACGGGTCGGCAGGCAGGCACGGGCCGACGTGCCCACCCACCTGGTGCTGGCCCTGACCCGGATCGGGGACTTCCAGCCGATCCGCCTCAGCGACCTGGCGGACCAGATGGGAATCGGCCGCACCACCCTCAGCCGGCAGGTGACCGACCTGGTCGCGGCCGGGCTGGTGACGCGCACACCCGACCCCCGGGACGCGCGCGCGGCCACCTTGGGGCTCACCGCCTCGGGGGCGACCGCGCTGCGTGACATCTGGCAGGCCTGGGCGCAGCTCCTGGGCGGGGCGACCGCGTCCTGGAGCCCCGCCGACCGGGACGTGCTCCCGCTGCTGCTGGAGCGCCTGGCCCAGGCGCTGTCCGCGATGGCCGACAGCTGACCCGTACGGCGGCGCTCAGGGGCTGACGTTGCCTCCGCCGATGACGGAGTCGACGGTGATCCAGTCGGGCGGCATGACCGGCGGCGTCTTCCAGAAGATGTCGAGCCTGCGGATCAGGCCGTCGTCGTCGAGTTCGAGGAGGTTCGCGAAACGCATCGCGAGCGGTTCCTCGCCCGGCGCGTAGGTGATGATCTCGACCGCCTCGTTGAAGGCGTACCGCCCGTCGTCGCTGAGGAACGTGAAGCGCGACTGCAACTCGTGGGTGTGGGTGCGGCCGATCACCCCGGACACGAACGCCAGGTAGGCGTCCTTCCCGCGGCAGGTGTCCTCCTCGTTGTCGCGCATGCCGACCCGCACGAAGTCGTCGGCGAGTGTGGACGCCACGAGGTCCCAGGCGTGGGTGTCGACGCCTTTCCAGAAGTCGGCGACGGTGCGTGCGCGCTTGTCACGGTCGTTCATGATGACGAATTCCTCCGGGTACAGGGGCAAGGGCAAGAGCAAGAGCAAGGGCAGGTGGCGGCGGGATCGCGTCGGGTGGGCGATCGCGTCACCACGGCTGGAGGCGGTGGTGCGTGGTCATCGCCGAGCCGGCGGGACCGAGCATCTGGTGGGCCCGCCACAGGCGGCGGTGGAAGAGCCGGACGAGGACGTGGTCGGACCTGCCGTCGTCCGCGACGACGAACGCCTCCAGGGCGGCGTCGCCCTCCTGCCACGTCCCAGGGCGGTGCCCCACGACGTCGGCCAGGTCGTCGAGGTCCGCCTCGGCGCACTCGCGTCCGATCTCGTCGAACCGCTTGAGGTGCCGGGCCAGGCGGAACAAACGGCGCTGTTCGTAGTCGCCCGACCGCAACGCCTCCACCAAGTGGTGGCCGGGCACTGCGGCCGGCGACACCCGCGGCTCCGGCAGCGCCACCGGTTCCAGTTCGATCCCGAGGAAGTCCGCGAGGGCTTCGACCGCGAACAGGTTGGTCTCGCCGCACCACTGCAGGTTGGTCATGTAGTCCGACCCGGCCGGCGGGTCGGCGAGCGCGTGGTGGAAGGCGAGCTGGTTCGACAGGGTGAACGCGAAGTGGTGGTGCTGCAGGGCCTCCAGGTCCACCGGGATCCCCGCACGCTCTTCGTACCTCGCGTACAAACGGCGGAAGTCGCCGTAGCCGATGACCGTGTCGCGCATGCGCATGGCCGCGAGGTCCATCAACGGGTCGCCGATATGGGCCAGTTCGAGGTCGAGAACCGCCGTGACCCGCTCCCCGTCGTGGTGGAACTGTCCGGAGTCCCACACGATGACCGCCTCGCGGCCGCGCGTGTCCAGCGGATGGCGCCGGAGCCAGCCCAGGCAGTACTCCAGGAACGGGTCGGGACGCTTCTTCGAGGCCCGGTACCAGCGCTCGTAGCCGCCCATGCCGTCGCGCCGCACGCCGGCGGCCTCGAACGGTGCGGCGTCGAGCGCGTGCACGTCCGCGAGGATGTCGACGTAGTCGTCCATCACCGCGTCGCGCTGCTGCGGCGTGCAACCGGAGAAGTCCGACTGTCCCGGGGCCCGGTCCATCACGTAGGCCCGCGGCTCGTCGATCCACCCGTGGACCGCGGCGACACGCACGCCACTGTCGTGGAGCATCCGCTGGACGAGCATCTCGTGCTCCAGCGGGAAGATGCCCGGGTAGTCCGTGCGGTCGCCTCGCACGCACAGCGCGAGCGATCCGGCACCGCCGTCGACGTCGGCGAACCAGACCGGTCGCCACCTGGCCTGACGCTCCAGACGCGTGACACGGCCCACGTGCTTCTCCAGCCACGTGCGAATCAGATCTTCCACGCCATCCCTCTCCGGCCGTGCCGGGCGACCAGGGCCGCCCGGCGGTCGCCTCAGGGAAACATAGTTGCGTTACTGGTGCAACTATCTTCCGGCGTCCTGCCCGACGCCGCCGACGATCAGTACGCTCCCGGCCGGGTGGGCCCGCGGTAGGGCAGGGTCTGGTTGTAGACGACGCTCGTCGTCGTGCTGCCGAACCCGGCCAGTTCGTCCATGAGCGCTTCCAGGTGCCGCATCGAGGTGGCGGCGACCTTGAGGGTGTAGCAGTCGTCGCCGGTGGTGCGCATGCACTCCAGGATCTCCCGGCGTTCGGCGAGCAGGCGGTGCAGCGGCTCGTGCCGGTTGCCCGGGTACTTCAGCCGGACCAGGGCGAGGACGGGGTAGCCGGCCTTCTCCAGGTCGACGACTGCCCGGTAGCCGGTGATGACGCCCTGCGCCTCCAACTGCCGTACTCGCTCGGTGGTCGCGGACGGGCTGAGGCTGACGCGCCTGCCCAACTCGCTCAGCGATATCCGCGCCTCCTGCTGGAGCTGCGCGATGATCGCCCAATCGGTGTCGTCCAGATTCCCGGTCATCGGGGGAAATTACCGCAGGATCCACGGCAGGGGACCGGGAAGGCCGGGAGGTGCCCGTTACCTTCCGGGCATCCGCCGGGATACCTTTCCGATCATGCAACTGGGTGTGAACGTTCCGAACTTCGGTCCGGGAACCGATCCCGGCGTACTGCGCGAATGGGCGCGGGTCGTCGAGGGCCTCGGCTTCGGCGTCCTCATGGTGTCGGACCACGTCGTCGTCACCGACGACTTCGCCGGGCGCTACCCGGAGCCCTTCTACGAGCCGTTCACGGCACTGTCCTGGCTCGCCGGGCTCACCACCCGGGTCAGGCTCGGCACCACCGTGCTCATCCTGCCCTACCGGCACCCGCGCCTGGTCGCCCGCATGACCGCCAACCTGCACGCACTCAGCGGCGGCCGCCTCGTGCTCGGCGTCGGTGCCGGTTGGTCCCCCCAGGAGTTCGCGGCGCTCGACGTCCCGCACGCGGACCGCGGCGCCCTGACCGACGCCTGCCTGGAGGTACTCCGCGAACCCGTGGACCGCGCGTTCACCGACGGCCTTCCGCCGGTCCCCGTCTGGGTCGGCGGCCACAGCCCCGCCGCCCTCCGCCGCACCGCCCGCTACGGGGACGCCTGGCACCCCCTGCGCCTCACCGTCCCGGCGATGCGCGCGGTCCTCGACACGCACCGGCTGCCCGGGTTCGCCCCGCGCATCGCCTTCAGGCTCACCACCGAGCCGGTCGACGACCCCGAACGCCCCGCGGGCACCGGCACTTTGGACCAGGTGCTCGCCGACCTGGAGGAACTCCGCCTCCTCGGCGCCGACACGATCGTCCTCGACCCGTACCACCTCGACCCCGAGGAGACCGCCCGGCCGCATCAGGCGTGGCGGGCGCTCACCGCCGTCGCCACGCAGTACCCCGCCCACCAGGCACACCGGGAGGCCTCACCATGATCACCCCCGCCGACGAGATCCTGCTGCGCCGCGCGGTCACCGTCGCCGCCCATGCCGTCTCCGTGGGGGACGCTCCGTACGGTTCCCTGCTTGCGGGCCCGGACGGCGCCGTCCTCATCGAGGCCCACAACACGGTCGCCCGGGACAACGACATCACCGCGCACCCCGAACTCAAGCTCGCCCGCTGGGCGGCCCGTGAGCTGGACCGCGAAGTCGCGGCGCGCACCACGATGTACACCAGTTGCCAGCCGTGCGGCATGTGCACGGGCGGCATCGCCCGCTCCGGTCTCGGCCGCGTCGTGTACGCGCTGTCCACCGACCAGCTCGTCGCCCTGAACCCGTCCGGGGCCTGGCCGACGGTCCCCCAGGACGGCCCGGCCCTCTTCGACGAGGCCCGCGCTCCGATCGTCGAGTTCTACCGGCTGTAGGGCGCCGCGCGCGGCCGGGGCCGCCGGCGTCGGCCGACGAGCACGGGGACTCCCCGGCGGGACGCGGAGCGCCGCCCGGACCGGCGAACGTCCGCGCGGGCGTGCGCGCACGGCACGCCCACCTGTTCAGTTCGCGGTCCACCATCCCGCGTCCAGGTCGTGGGCCAGGGGACCGGCGGCCGCGGCCGCGGCCAGGTGGCGGGCGGCGGTGACGCCTTCGGCGGGTTCGAGCATGCAGCCGACGATCAGGCCGAGACCGGATTCGGCGCAGGCGGCGACGACGTCGCGCGCGGGGCCGAGGCCCCCGCATTTGAGGAGCTTGAGGTTGACGAGGTCCGCCGCGGAGGCGTCGGCCACGCGGCGTACGTCGTCGGCGGTGAAGACGCTTTCGTCGGCGAGTATCGGCCAGGGGGAGTTCCTGCGGACACGGGCCAGACCGGCGATGTCGGCTGCGGGGGTGGGTTGTTCGACCAGTTCGAGGTCGATGCCGAGCGCCGCGATCCGGTCCAGGACGCGTATCGCCTCATCGGGCGTCCAGGCCTGGTTCGCGTCGACGCGCAGCACCGTGCGGCGTTCGGCGCCGCCGAGTTCGGCGTGGACCTCGGTCACGCGGCGCACGTCCAGGTCGGGGTCGGCCAGCTTGAGTTTGAGCGTGTCGAAGCCCGCCCCCACGCCCTCGCGTGCCGCCGCGGCCATGGCCGCGGGGGTGTCCACACTGATCGTCAGGTCCGAGCGGACCGGGAGGGCGGCTTTGCCGAGCAGGTCGGGGAGGCCGGAGAACGCGGGGAGTTCGGACCGCCTGGCGCCCGACGGACCGGTCGCGAGGTGGTGCAGTGCCAGGTCGGCGGCCGCCCGGGCGGACGGCACGCCGGGTGCCGCCGCCTCGACCGCCCGCAGCGCCGCCGCGAGGGTCCGCGGACCTCCGCGCAGCGCCTGGGTGAGCGGTCCGTGCAACGCGTCGAGGATGCCGTCCGCGGTGTCGCCGGTGATCGCCGGAGTGGCGACCGTGGTGCCGGTCGCCGTGGCGCCGTCCGCGGTGTGCAGGACGACCTCGACGGCCGACAGCGTGCGGACGGTGCGCAGGGCGGTGCGGAACGGACGGCGCAGCGGCCGGCGGATCGTCGTCGTGGAGACCGCACGGACCGACGGGAGCACGACGTCCGGTATCGGGGGGAGCGGACGCGGTTCGTTGCGGGCGGGTCGTCGCATGCGTATCTGGGGCGTGCGCCAGCGCGGATCGATGCCACGCGGGCCTTCGGCGCGGAACCCGGCCTTCTCGTACAGTGCGCGGGCCCGGGAGTTGGCCTCGAACACCCAGAGCCGTACGGGCCGTCCCGGCATCGCGTCGAGGGCGTGGCGGAGCAGACGGCGTCCGACACCCAGGCCGGTGGCGGCCGGATGCATGTAGAGCGCGGCGAGGTAGCCGCCGACGGCATCGGCGCCGTTCCCGCGGTCCGCGGGGTCGTCGCCGAACCGGGCGAACCCGACCGGCTTTCCGGCGGTGTCGAGTGCCATGACCGTGGTCAGACGCGGGTCGTCGAGCCCGACCGCGAGGTCGGCGGCGACGCTCGCGGGGCGCAGCGCGTCCAGTACGTCGTCGGGGACGATCCCGCCGTACGCCCCCAGCCACGACTGTACGAATATCTCGGCCATCGCGGGAAGGTCGTCGCCGGTCGCGCCGCGCAGCCCGGGCTCTGCCGCCGCCCGCTGGGCCTCGGCCGCGCTCACGAGACCACACGCATGTGCCGGGGCTGCACGGTTGCCGGGGCGGGGAGTACGAGCGGCCCGGACCCCGGGGTGAGGGACCCGAGGATGGACCCGCGCCGCGCGCCGGTGGCGGAGGCCACGGTGCCTTCCAGCCCGTGCACGGCCAGGTAGCCGAGGAGCGCGAACAGGTACGCCTCCTTGCCCTGTGCCGGAAGCCCGAAGTCGTCGACGGGGCGGATGCGGGCGTCGGGTGCGAGTGCCGCGATGCGGCGCATCAGCGTGGGGTTGCGTACTCCGCCGCCGGCGACCACCAGCTCGGTCACGTCGTGGTCGCGGCAGGCGTCGGCCACCAGTCGCGCGGTGAGCTCGGTCAGGGTGGCGAGCAGGTCGTCGGTTTCGAGGCTGCGGCCGGCGAGTGCGTCGCGCACGTAGTCGGCGTGGAAGAGTTCCTTGCCCGTCGACTTCGGGGGAGCGAGGCGGTAGTACGGCTCCGCCAGCAGGCGGTCGAGGAGTTCGCGGTCGACCTGGCCCCGTGCGGCACGGGCGCCGTCCCCGTCCATACGCTCCGCGCCGCCGGTGGCGTCGACCACTGCGGTGTCCATCAGGGCGTTCGCCGGGCCGATGTCGTAGGCGATCACCTCGCCCGCCCGGTTCCGGACCGTGATGTTGGCGATGCCGCCGAGGTTGAGCGAGCCGCGCCGTACCGTCGACCGCGCCGCGCCGGAGCCGCGTTCGGCGTCGGACTCCTCGGACAGGAGCAGGAGTTCGTCCAGGGTGGAGGCAAGCGGGGCCGCGTGCCCGCCACGCGTGATGTCGCGGGTGCGCAAGTCGGTGACCGTCATGAGGCCGGTGGCCTCCGCGATCCACGCCGCGGCCCCCAGTTGCAGTGTGCCGAGCGCCTGCCCGCCGTCCACCCAGTGGTAGACGGTCTGGCCGTGCGAGACGACCAAGTGTGCCGCACCGTCCGCGACTTCGGCGTTGGCGCGGGCGGCGACGGCGCCGAACAGCCGGCCGAGCTCGGTGTCGAGGCGGCAGACCTCGGCCAGGGAGGTGGGGTGCGGGGGCAGGGCGGCCGCGAGGCGGGCGCGCAGTTCCTCGGGCACGTCCTCGCTGTACGTCCCGCGCGGGCGGCAGACGAGCGTGGCCCCCTCCGACGAGAAGTCGGCCACGGCCGCGTCGACGGCGTCGTACGAGGTTCCGGACAGTATGCCGATGACGGTCAGATCCACGCGGTTCTCCTGGTGAGTTGGTCCGGTCTATCCGTTCAGGTGGTCCGCGGCCGCCGCGAGGACGCGCAGCCACATCCCTTCGGTCGCCCGCAGATCGCCGGGCGTGGGCGTGTCGGCGTGCAGGCGGTTGGTGATCATCGCGACGGCGGCCCGGCGGTCCGGCAGCGCCGCCACCGCGACGCCCGGGAAGCCGGTGTGCCCGAGTGCCCGCCCCCAGGGGCCGTGCCAGACGCGGAATCCGAGGGCCTGGCCGGGGTCGGCCCCCGGAGCGGTGAACGCCTCGGCGGTCACGGGGCGGATCGGGCCGTGGCCGCGAAGGCTGTCGCCGAGCGCGGTTCCGAAGCGCAGCAGATCCGCGGCCGTGGTGAACATGCCCGCGTGTCCGGCCGCGCCGCCGAAGGCGTGGAAGGCGTTGCCGTCGTTGACCTCGCCGACGAGGACACGCTCGCGCCAGTCCGGGTACGCGTCGCCGGCGGCGGTGACCTCGGCCGGGAGCGGATACGGGGTGCCGGTGGCGACCATCGCACGTTCCACCCGGTCGCCCGCGGAACTCGCCGCCACCGGGCCGCCGGGGGCCGGTGCGCGGTACCGGGTTTCCGTCAGCCCGTACGGCGACAGCACCAGCTCCGCGACCGTCCTCTCCAGGCGTCCGCCGAGGCGTGCCAGTACGCCGCCCAGCAGGATGAACCCGAGGTCGGAGTAGTGGCGTCCCGCGCCGACCGGGTACTTCCGGGGGATGCGGGCCGCCCGGGCGACGGGGTCCGTGGCACCGCCGGCACCGTCGAGGTAGAGCGGCCACCACTCGCGCAGTCCGGCGCGGTGTTCGAGCAGGTCGCGCAGGCGGACGGCGGGATCGGGGCCGGGCACGTAGCGGTGCACGGGGTCGTCGAGGTTCAGATGCCCCAGGTCGGCGAGGGCCATCAGGGCGGCGGTGGTGCCCAGGACCTTGGTGACCGAGCCGGCGTCGGTCCGGACGCCCCACCCCATCGGCTCGGCCGCCGCGTCGTCGGCGTCGCCCTCGGCCCGGAGGGCGCGAGCGTGGCCGACGGCGGCGTACGCGACCGTTCCCTCCGCCACGACGGCGACCAGGGCCCCGGGGGGCGGCAGGCCGCCGAGCCGGGGCCCGACCAGGTCGGTGGCGGCGTCACTCAGGGGGCCGGCCGACAGGCGGACCGGTTGCGGGGGAGGCGGTGTGGCGGTCACAGGGCACGAGGTTAATGGTTTACCTCTTGCCTGTCATCCAAGTGAACACTTAACCTGTCGCCAGTTCGCCGCCCCGCCGCTCGAAGGACGTCGCCATGACAACTCGCATCGCGCCGCGTGGGGGGACCCCGAGGAAGGTGCGCCCCACCCTCCGAAGAGGTCCGGCCCCCCGTCGCCTCATGACCGGCATCACCGCCGCGGCCGTCGCCCTCACGCTGGGGGTGTCCGCCTGCTCGCCGAGCAGCGGTTCCTCGTCGTCCGGCGGCGTCTCGGCCTTCACCGTCGCCCGCACCGGCGACATCGACAAGCTCGACCCGCAGCTCGCCACCGCGTTCCAGACCCAGCAGACGCTCGGCCTGGTCTACTCCTCGCTGGTCAAGACCGGCGCCGACGGGTCGCTCCAGCCGGACCTCGCCACCGCGTGGACGATCGCGCCGGACAACCTGACCGTCACCTTCACCCTCCGCACCGGCGCCACCTGGCACGACGGCACGCCGTTCGGCTCGGCGGACGTCAAGGCCTCGCTCGAGCGGATCCTCGACCAGTCCACGGGCGCGGTCGCCCGCTCCAACCTGACCGCGATCACGGGCATAGACGCGCCGGACCCCGCCACGGTCGTCCTGCACCTGAGCAAGCCGACGGCCTCGCTCCTGTACTCCCTCGCGTCCGTGAACACCTCGATCCTCTCGGCGAAGGACATCGCCGCCGGCACCGTGGGCAAGTCCCCCGACGGCACCGGCCCGTTCGCCTGGAAGCAGTGGGACCAGGGGCAGCAGGTGGTGCTGACCTCCAACGCCGCGTACTACGGCGGCGCCCCGGCGATCGGGACCCTCACCTTCCGGGTGATCCCGGACGAGGCGTCCATCCTGTCCGGCATGAAGGCCGGCGCCTTCCAGATCGGCCTCCTCTCCGACCCCGGCATCGCCCAGCAGGCCGACTCCGGCAGTGGCTACGACCTGGTCAAGCAACCGACCCTGGCGTACCACACGTTCATGCTCAACGGCCGCCGCGGACCGCTGCAGAACCAGCAGGTACGGCAGGCCATCGCGTGCGCCGTCGACCGGGAACAGGTCCTCAAGACCGCCGCGTACGGCGACGGCGAGGTGACCGGTCCGATCACCAGCCCGGCGTTCGAGTACCCCGCCACCGAGGGCCTGCCCTGCAAGCCCGGCGACACCGCGCAGGCCAAGCAGATGCTGACCGCGGCCGGGTTCGGCGGCGGCTTCTCCCTCGACACCATCGTCGAGACCGGCGAGTACGCCTCCGCGGGCGCCGAGGCGCAGAACCTCCAGGCCCAGCTGGCCAAGATCGGCGTCAACCTCAACCTGCGCCAACTGCCCACCTCGCCGTACGTCCAGGCGTGGCTGGGCGCCGACTACGAGGCCGCGGTCGCCCTCAACGGCGGCTCCTACGACCCGTACCTCATGTACGGACGCTACTTCGGCACCGGCGGCAGCCTGAGCAAGCCCGCCGGACTGGAGTCCCCGGCGCTGGCCGACCTGCTCGCGAAGGGCAACGCCACCAACGACGAGGCCCAGCGCAAGAGCATCTACGGCGACCTGCAGAAGCAACTCCTGGCCGAGTCCCCGTGGATCTGGATGTTCCGCTCCGACGACTACTACCTGGTCAAGTCCGGCGTGAACGGCTTCGCGGCGCGCCCGGACGAACTGCTGACCTCGCTGGCGGCAGTCAAGTGACCCGGTGGCGCCCCGTCGCGGCACCGCCGCACGCGGCGGGGCGCCACCGACCCTCCCGCACCCGGCCCCAAACCGGAACCCGAACCCGACCGCACCCAGGAGAGGAGCCGACCGCATGCTGACCTGGCGATGGTTCGCCGCGCGTTTCGGGGGCGCCGTGCTCACCCTGATCGGGGTGACGGTTGTCGTCTTCGTCGTGCTGCGCACGATCCCCGGCGACGCCGTGACCGCGTCCCTCGGAACGGAGTCGGGCACCCTGACCCCGGAGCAGCGCGAGTCGCTCAACCACTACTACGGGATCGACAAGTCCTGGTTCGAGCAGCTCTGGACGTGGATCTCCGGTGTCGCACACGGCGACCTCGGGCTCTCCACCACGAGCGGCAAGACGGTCACCGAACTGCTGGGCACCGCGCTGCCGGTGACCGTCGAAGTCGCCGCACTGGCCGCACTGATGGGAACCGCCGCCGGTGTCGTGCTCGGTGTGCTGGCCGGCTCCCGGGCGGGCCGCAGGACCGACAGCGCCACGCAGGGCGCCGCCCTGGTCGGGCTGGCCGTCCCCGAGTTCGTGGTCGGCACCGCCGTCGTCACGATCCTCGCCGAGGCGTTCCACTACTTCCCCAACACCGGCACGTTCGTCCCGCTGACGACCTCGTTCGGGGAGAACATGAGCCAGGTGTTCTATCCGGCACTCGTGCTGGCCATCCCCTTCGCCGCCAACGTCATGCGGACCACCCGGTCCGAGTACGTCGAGATGGCCGAGGCGGACTACGTGCGCACCGCACGCGGCAAGGGCCTGCACCCGGGCCGGATCCGGCGCTCCCACATCCTGCGCAACGCCACGATCCCGATCGTCACGCTGACCGGCATCCAGTTCGGCTACCTGTTGGGCGGCACGGTCATCGTCGAGCAGATCTTCGCGCTCCCGGGGATGGGGCGGCTCCTCCTGACCTCGATCACCAACCGCGACTACCCCGTGGTGCAAGGCACGGTGCTGGTCATCGCGGTGCTGTTCGTCCTGGTCAACCTCGTCGTCGACCTGCTCTACCGGGCCATCGACCCAAGGACGCGCGCATGAGCATCCAACCGCCGGCCACCGTCGACACCGAGCCGGTTCCCGTCTCCGCGCCGCCGGCCACCCGCAGCCGACTGCTCACCCGCGTCTGGCGCGACCGCAACGGCCGGATCGGGCTGGTCGTCACGGGGCTCCTCGTCCTGATCGCCGTCCTCGGCGCGGTCGGGGCCGTGCCGCACGACCCGATCGCCCAGCACCCCGACGACCGCCTCCAAGGGCCCTCCGCCACCTACTGGTTCGGCACCGACCAGTTCGGCCGCGACATCGCCGCGCGCGTCGCGGTCGGCATCTGGACCTCGCTGCGCGTCGCCGTGCTGTCCGTGGCCATCGCCACGGTGATCGGCTCGGTGCTCGGCATCTGCGCGGGATTCTTCCGGGGCTGGGTCGACCAGGCGGTCAGCCGGTTCGTCGACATCCTGTTCGCCTTCCCGGCGATCCTGCTGGCCCTCGCGGTCGTCACCGCGCTCGGGACCGGCTGGCAGAACACCGCCGTCGCGATCGCGGTCGTGTACACGCCGATCTTCGCCCGGGTCTCCCGAGGACCCACGCTGTCCGTCGGCAACGCCGAGTACATCAAGGCGCAGCGCGTACTGGGCACACCGATGCCCCGCATCATGCTGCGCCACGTCCTGCCCAACGTCAGCGCCCCCATCGTGGTCCAGGTGACCCTGGCGCTGTCCTGGGCGATCCTCACCGAATCGTCCCTCTCGTTCCTCGGCCTGGGCACCCAGCCTCCCGCGGCCAGTCTCGGGCTCATGGTGGCGGACGCCCGCAGCACCGTCGCCAACGCCTGGTGGACGCTGACGTTCCCGGCACTGGCAATCGTGGTGGCGGTGATCGCCCTGAACCTGCTCGGCGACGGCCTGCGCAGCGCCCTCGACCCCCGGCGGGAGTCCCGTTCATGAAGCACAACCCGCACACGCCCCCGGGCCGGCCGCACCACAACGGCATGGACCACAACGGCATGGACCACAACGCCATGGCGAGCCCCGCGAACCCGTCCGGCACCACGGACGCCGAGGAGACCCGCGGCACCGGCGGACCGGTCCTGGCCGTACGCGGACTGCACACCGAAGTCCGCACCGCCTCCGGCCCGATCGAGATCCTGCGCGGCGTCGACCTCGACGTGCACCGCGGCGAAACCGTGGCCGTGGTCGGCGAGTCCGGCTCGGGCAAGTCGTTCACCGCGCTCAGCGTGGCGGGCCTGCTGCCGGGCGGCGCCGAGGTCACCGGCGGGAAGGTCCTGCTGGAGGGACGCGACCTGGTCACCCTGCCCGAGGAGGAGCGCCGCAGGATCCGCGGTGCCGAGATCGGCATGGTCTACCAGGACCCGATGACCTCGCTCAACCCCGTGATGCGCATCGGCAGGCAGGTCACCGAAGGCCTGCGGGCGCACGGATGGTCCAAGGACGCGGCCCACGAGCGCGCCCTCGACGTGCTCGGCGAGGTCGGGCTGCCGTCGCCGCGCGCCCTGATGCGCCAGTATCCGCACCAGCTTTCCGGCGGCATGCGCCAACGCGTCCTCATCGCCTGCGCGCTGGCGCCGCGGCCCAAGGTGCTCATCGCGGACGAGCCGACCACCGCCCTGGACGTCACCATCCAGCAGCAGATCCTGGCCACCGTCTCCCGGCTCCGCGACGAATACGGGCTGGCCGTCGTGTGGATCACGCACGACCTCGGCGTGGTGGCCCGCATCGCCGACCGGGTGGCCGTCATGTACGCCGGGCGCGTCGCCGAACTCTCCGGCACACGAAAGCTCTTCGCCGCACCGCAGCACCCCTACACCGACGGCCTGCTCCGCTCGCTGCCCACACCGGCGCATCCGCACCAGGCTCCGCTGCCACAGATCGGCGGGAGCCCGATCCTGCTGTCCGACCTGCCCCGGGGATGCCCCTTCGCGGCGCGGTGCCCCCATCGCGCCGACCGCTGCACGGCCGAGGAACCGCCGCTGCTGGACCGCGACTCCTCGCACGCGGCCTGCTGGTTCCCGCGCAACGAATGGACGGGGAAGCGAATGGAGGTGACTTCGGGTGCGTAAGACGCGAGACACCGCGGAATCGCCGCGGACCGCCGTCGGCGCCGACGCCACACCGGCCATCGACGTCCGGGGCGTCGTCCGGCACTACCGTTCTCCCGGCCGCGGCGTGGTGCACGCGCTGGACGACGTCAGCGTGCGGGTCGAACGCGGCCGCGTCCTCGGCATCGTCGGCGAGAGCGGCTGCGGAAAGTCGACGCTGGCCCGGCTGCTGACCCGGCTCGAACGACCCGACGCGGGCTCGGTCGAGGTAATGGGCGCCCGGGTCGACACCGCCAAGCGCGGCGCCCTGCGGCAACTGCGGCGCACCGTCCAGCTCGTCTTCCAGGACCCGTACGCCTCCCTCGACCCCCGCCAGCGCACCGGCGCCGCCCTCGCCGAGGTCCTCGCGGTGCACGGCATGCCGTCGGGCCCGGAGCGCGTCGCCGAACTCCTCGAACAGGTCGGGCTGGTGCCCGCCCTGGCCGAGCGCTACCCGCACCAGCTCTCCGGCGGCCAGCGCCAGCGGCTGGGCATCGCCCGCGCACTCGCCGTGCGTCCCCAGGTGCTGGTGCTCGACGAGCCGGTGTCCGCACTCGACGTCTCGGTGCGCGCCGAGATCATGAACCTCCTGGTGAAGCTGCGCGGAGAACTCGGGCTGACATTCGTCTTCATCTCCCACGACCTGGGCATGGTGCGGCACTTCGCGGACGAGGTCGCGGTGATGTACCTCGGGAAGATCGTCGAGGTCGGCCCCTGGGACGCGGTGTCGGACGAGCCGCTGCACCCCTACACCAAGGCGTTGCAGGCGGCGGTGCTGCTGCCGGACCCGGCCCAGGGCCAGGGCGGGGTGGACGCCGTCGTCACCGGCGAGGTCCCGGACGCCGCCGCGCCGCCCACGGGCTGCCGGTTCCATCCGCGTTGCCCCCTGGCCGCGGACGTGTGCCGCACCGACGAGCCCGCCCTGCTCCCGGTGCCGACCGTCTCGGCGGCCGGCCCGCGTGCCGCGGGCGAACACCGCCTGGCCTGCCACGTGGTGCAACGTCGTCTTGCCGGGGCCGATGCAGCACAATCGCCGTCGCAGACGACCACGCCCGCGGCCGGACCGGCCGTACGGGCGGCGAAGGATACGGGGGAGTGACCATGGCATCCGCGCGTGACAGGGCATCCGAGAGCCGGACGACGAACGAGGACGTGACCCAGGACATGACGGCCGCCGGGCAGCGGCAGGCGGCCACGCCGTCCGGCCGCCGGGACCTGCTCGCCCGCCTGCGCGGGCTCGCGCCGTCCCTGGTGCCGTCCAAGCGCCGCGTGGCGGCCTGCATCCTCCGCGACCCGGCGATGGTCGCCACCCAGACCATCACCGAACTCGCCCGTGCCGCGGAGACGTCCGAGACGACCGTGCTGCGCCTGTGCCACGAACTCGGGCTGAACGGCTACCGCGACCTGCGCGTGGCCCTGGCCACCGAGTCGGGCCGCGAGGAGGGGCGCGCGGACGGCAACCGCAAGGTCGGCGGTGACATCGGCCGCGACGACGACCTCGACGCCATCATCGAGACGATCACCTACCACGACCGCCAGGCGATCGCCGACACCGCACGCATCCTGGACCGGGGGGCGATGGCCGAGGCGGTGCGCCTGACGTCCGGTGCCCGCCGCATCGACATCGTGGGTGTCGGAGCCAGCGCCGTCATCGCCCTCGACCTCCAGCAGAAGCTGCACCGCATAGGGCTCATCGCCTACGCCTGGCACGACACCCACGCCGCACTCACCGCGGCGGCACTGCTCGGCCCGGACGACGTGGCGATCGGCGTCTCGCACAGCGGAGCCACGACCGACACCGTCGACGCGATCCGCGAGGCCGCCGCCCGCGGGGCCCGGACCATCGCGCTGACCAGCGCGCCGAACTCGCAGCTCGCCCAGACGGCCGACGTACTGCTCACCACGGCGGGCCGGGAGACGACGTTCCGATCCGGCGCGACCGCATCGCGCATCGCGGCACTGAGCGTCGTCGACGTCCTCTTCGCCGCCGTCGCCCAGCGCAACTACGACCGGGCGATCTCCGCCCTCGAAATCACCCGCAGGGCCGTCGCCGGCCGCCGTGTCGGCGCCGACGACGGCTCGTGGGAGGAAGACCGCACGTGAAACAGCCTCGCATCCACGTGATCTCGCCGACCGAAGAGGTCAACGACCACACGCTGGACCTGGACATCGTGCCGACGATCGAACTCGTCCGGCTGATCAACGCCGAGGACCGCAGAGTCCCCGGTGCCGTCGCCGCGCTGCTCCCGGCCATCGCCGATCTCGTGGACATCGCGGCCGCCCGCGTCGCGGACGGCGGGCGCGTGCACTACTTCGGCGCCGGGACCTCTGGGCGCCTCGGCGTCCTGGACGCCGCCGAACTCACGCCCACGTTCGGGGTCTCGGGCACCGTCGTCGCCCATCAGGCGGGCGGCGCACGGGCGTTCGTCACCGCGGTCGAGGACGCCGAGGACGCCGCCGACGGCACCGACACCGGCGACATCCGCTCCGGCGACGTCGTGATCGGGCTCGCCGCGTCGGGCCGGACGCCTTACGTCGGGGCGGCGCTGTCCGCGGCGCGCGCGATGGGCGTGCCCACCGCGCTGGTGACCTCGAACCCGGCGGCGCCCCTCGCCGAGCTCGCGGACCATGTGCTGGTCGCCGACACGGGGCCGGAGGCGCTGACCGGCTCGACCCGGCTCAAGGCCGGGAGCGCGCAGAAGCTGGTCCTCAACACCTTCTCGACCGCGCTGATGGTGCGCCTGGGCCACACGTACGGCAACCTCATGGTCGACCTCCAGGCCACCAACGCGAAGCTGCGCGGCCGTTCGCTGGTCGTCCTGGCCCAGGCCACCGGAGCGGACCAGGAGGAGGCCGCCGCCGCACTCGACGCCTGCGGCGACATCAAGACGGCGGTGGTCTACCTCCTGGCCCGGCAAGCCGACCCGGCACGGCCCGGTGCCGGCCGTGGTTCGGGTCCCGGTTCAGGTCCCGGTCCCGAACAGTGCCGGGCGGCACTGGCGGAAGCCCGCGGATACGTCCGCCGTGCGCTGGCCCTGTTGGCCGTGTCGGCCGCGGCGGACAGCCGCCCTACGCCGCCCTCGGCAACCCGGGGGTGAGCCGTGCCGAACGCCCGACACAGCGGTCGACGTACGCCCCCCGCGCCCGGCGGCACCGGGTTGTCCGCCCCCGACCCCGCGATGCTGGCAAGTCTGGACCGGGCGGCACCCGGCACCGTCGCCGCCCGGGCGAGCGACCGGCTCGCCGCCGCCCACGACGCCTCGCACTACCTGCTCGTGCCCCAGGCCGTGGTACGTCCGCATGACGCGGCGCAGATGGCCGCGCTGTTCCGGGCCGCCGCCGCGCGCGGCCTGCCCCTGACGCTCCGCTCCGGGGGGACGTCCCTGTCGGGGCAAGCCGGGGGCGACGGCGTACTCGTCGACACGCGGCGCCACTTCCGCGAGATCGACGTCCTCGACGACGGCGCCCGCGTCCGGGTGCAGCCCGGCGCGACCGTACAGGCGGTGAACGCCCGGCTGGCGCGCTTCGGCCGCAAACTCGGGCCGGACCCGGCCAGCGAAACGGCCTGCACCATCGGCGGCGTCGTCGCCAACAACTCCAGCGGCATGGCGTGCGGCACCGAGTACAACACGTACCGCACCCTCGAATCCGCTGTGCTCGTCCTGCCCGGCGGCACCACGCTGGACACCGGTGCCCCGGACGCCGACGACCGGCTCCGCCTCCTCGAGCCCGGCATCCACGCGGGGCTGACGCGCCTCCGTGACCGCGTACGCGCCGACCCGGCATCGACGGCGACGATCCGCCGCCTCTACGCCCTCAAGAACACCATGGGCTACGCGGTGAACTCCTTCGTCGACCACAGCCGCCCCGTCGACATCCTTACGCACCTGGTCATCGGCAGCGAAGGCACGCTCGCCTTCGTCGCCGAGGCCACCTTCCGCACCGTTCCGGTCCACCCCCACACCGCCACCGGCCTCCTCGTCTTCGACGACCTGGAGACCGCGACCGGGGCCCTCCCGGACCTCGTCGCCGCGGGGTTCGCCGCCATCGAACTCCTCGACACCACAAGCCTGCGCGTCGCCAGGAACGACCCGAGAGCGACCGGCCAACTGCGCGGCCTGGCACTCCGCGCCCACGTGGCCCTGCTCGTCGAACACCAGCAGCCGAGCGCCGAGGCGCTCGCCGAGCGGGCGGAGGCGGCCGGCCGACTGTTCGCCGAACTCCCGCTCGCGGCGGCCGCCTCGCTGACCGACTCGGCGGCAACCCGGGCCACCCTCTGGCACGTCCGCAAGGGCCTGTATGCGGCCGTCGCGGGCGCCCGGCCCTCGGGCACCACAGCGCTGCTGGAGGACATCGCCGTCCCCGTCGACCAACTCCTGCCCGCCTGCACCGGACTCACCGAACTGTTCGCACGCCACGACTACACCGACAGCGTCATCTTCGGGCACGCCAAAGACGGCAACATCCACTTCCTCCTCAACGAGGACTTCGACGACCCCCGGCGCGTCGACCGCTACCTGGCGTTCACCGACGACATGGTCGACCTGGTCCTCGGCCACGGCGGCACCCTGAAGGCCGAGCACGGAACGGGACGCATCATGGCGCCGTACGTCCGCCGCCAATACGGCGACGAACTGTACGACGTCATGCGCGAGGTCAAGCAACTCCTCGACCCGCAAGGGTTCCTGAACCCCGGCGTTCTGCTCAGCGACGACCCCGCCGTCCACATCAGCCACCTCAAGTCGACCCCGACCGTCGAGAGCGAGGTCGACCGCTGCGTCGAATGCGGCTACTGCGAACCGGTCTGCCCCAGCCGCGACCTGACCCTGACGCCCCGTCAACGCATCGTGCTGCGGCGCGAGATCGCCCGCGCACAGCTGGCCGGCGACACGGAGTTGGCCGCGCGCCTCGAAGACGAGTCCCGGTACGACTCGGTGGACACCTGCGCGGTCGACGGCATGTGCGGTACGGCCTGCCCCGTACTGATCGACACCGGCGACCTGACCCGGCGCCTGCGCACCGAACGACTCGGCCGGACGGTGCAAAAGGCCGGGGCCGCAACCGCGAAGCACTGGGACGGCGTCACGCGCGTCGCGGCCGGAGCGCTGAACGCCGCCGACGCGGCCCCCTCCACCGTGCCGCGCACCGCGTCCGCCGCGGGCCGGGCACTGTTCGGCGCCGCACTCGTCCCGGCGTGGTCACCGGAACTGCCGCGAGGCGGGACCAGGCGGCGGCCCCGGCTCGCGACGGCCCCCGCGGCCGTCTACTTCCCGGCCTGCGTCACCACCATGTTCGGCGGCGCGACCACCCCGGCCGGCCCGACACGCGGTGAAGGCGTCCGCGAAGCCTTCCTGGCCCTGTGCGACCGTGGCGGCATCGACGTCCGCGTACCCGACCGCATCGCCTCGCTCTGCTGCGGGACACCGTGGAAGTCCAAAGGGCTGACCGACGGCTACGCCGTGATGCGGGACCTGGTCGTTCCCATCCTGCGCCGCGCCACGGACAACGGCGCGCTCCCCGTGGTCGCGGACGCCGCATCCTGTTCCGAGGGCCTGGCCGACATGCTCGCCGACCACGGCATCACCGTCGTCGACGCCGTCGCCTACACCGACGCCGTCATCCTTCCCCGGCTGCCACCCGCCCGGCGGGTCTCTTCGGTGGTGGTCCACCACACCTGCTCCTCGACCCGCCTCGGTATCCGGGACGCGCTCCTCCGCGTCGCCGCGGCCACCGCGGACGCAGTCGTCGAACCCGACGACTGGAACTGCTGCGCCTTCGCCGGCGACCGCGGTCTCCTGCACCCGGAACTGACTGCCGCCGCGACCGCCGCCGAGTCCCGTTCCGTACGACGCCACCAGGCATCGGCGCACGTGTCCCTGAACCGAACCTGCGAACTCGGCATGACCCGTGCCACCGGGCACCCCTACCGACACGTCCTCGAACTCCTCGACGAAGTGACCCGCCCTTCAACCCAACCCCCAACCCCGTCGCCGCGCGGCTGATCTCCGCGCCGTAGTCGGCCCAGGCCGGTTCCGTTCCCCGCGCGAACCGCACTCCGGCGCCGCCCGGGTGCCGGGAACCGCCTCGGGCACATGCTGCCGGAACCGCGACCGGACACCCCCATGGCTGCTCCGTGCCTACGGCGACTGTTGCCGGCGAAATCGGCTCGCCCGCGAGGATCATGCGCGGTTCCTTGATCGGTTCGGCGGCGTGTGGTGGTCCAGCGGCCACGATGTGGGCCACCGCACGCCGACCTGCCCGCCCCTGCCGAGGCACGGGGACACCTGTCCTCGGCTCGGAGGGGCGGGAGCCTGGTCGAGGGCGCGGTCGAGCCCGGCCGGCGACGCGTGTTCGCATGCTCCGGGGCCGTCGACCAGGTCGACGAAGTGGCGACCGGCTCGGCCGGGAGAGTGGATTGCCGGGGGAGCGCGTGTGGGCCTCCCGAGCCAGGGCAACTCGACAGTTGTTGTCTGGTTCCGGGAGGGAACAGCCATGAAACGCACCGCCAATGCCGCCCTCGCCGCGGGTCTGATCCTCTGTGCCGCGGCTCCCGCCGCGGGGGCGGGGCCCGGTGCGCCGTCCGCGGCCCCGACCCCGCGCGGTGTAGTGCCGGGCCCCGCCGTGACGCTGAGCCCCAACCAGGTGCTCGACCTGCCGAGGCTCAACTGCCCCTCGGGGCAGACCTCCACCGGCGGCGGACTGACCCTCAGCCCCGACAACGGGGTCTTCATGCGCTCCTCGGGCCCCGCGGGTGTGGGCTGGGAGATCTCCGTCCACAATCTCAGCGACGGGCCGCGGACCGTGACTCCCCTGGTGATCTGCACGTCGGACCCGTCCATCACCCACGTCGCGGGGCCCGTCGTCAGCGGTGAGACCGCGTTCAGCGGCGCGCAGTGCCCGGCGGGCCAGGTGGTGGCGGGCGGCGGTGCCGCCGCGGACCACCGGAACTTCCTCAGCTACTCGAGCGACTTCTCGGAGGGCTGGCACGCGCGGGCCAGGAACCTGGGCAGCGGCCCGTCCGCGGTGGCCGCGTTCGTCCGGTGCTCGAACCGGCCCCACAGCGACGCGGGCAACACCACCGGCGTGCCGGTGCCACCCGGACAGACCAGGTCGGCCCACGTCGAATGCCCCGCCAACCAGGTGCCGACCGCCGGCGGCGGATACGGCGACCCCAAGCTCCTCCACAACGCCTCCGGCCCGACCGCGACCGGGTGGACGATCCGTGCCACCAACACCGACAGCGCCGACCGCTCCCTGTACGCGACCGTGGTCTGCACCACTCCCTGACCCGGACCGCCGGCCGCCGATCTGGCGATCAGCCCGGACAGCGCGCTCATCGCCATCGGTACGGTCCTTGACGGCCCCGTGCTCGCGGACGTCGCCGGCCGCAAGGTCGTCGCCCACCTGATCCCGGAAGACCTCCCCGGCGACCGCGCGGTGCGCGGCGTGACCGAGCTGGCGTTCAGCCCGGACGGGAAGCGCGTCGCCGTCGCGGGCGACTTGCCTTCCCGGGACAAGGACTGGATCGCCATGCCGGAGTACGGCTGTGGGACACGGGCACGGGCGCCCTCAAGACAACGATCATCGGAGAGCGGACCAAAGCAGTGGCGTACCGCCCGGATGGCAGAACACTGCTGACCGGCGGCCGGACCGGCGCACGACTGTGGGACGTTGCCACCGGCCGCCTCAGCCGCGCACTGTCCGGCTACGAGTTCCACCGCGTGGCGTTCGGCCCGGATGGCAAAGCCGTCGCAGGTGCCGGGTACGAATGCTGGTTGTGGCGGCTCGACGACGTCTGACGCGATGCCCGGTCGGCTACGCCACGGACGTGAGAGCCCTGCCGCCCGGTGCGGTGCAGCCGCGCACGATCTCGCTCCGGTCGAGCTCCCGGCCGTCCAGTTCGCACCCTTGGGTACCGGACCCGGCTCTGGTCGGTGCGGTGCATCTGGTGGAACTCCACCGCGTGCTCGCTGCCGATCGTCGAGACGACCGTTACGGGGATGCTCACCGCGCTCGGCCATGTGTCGGCCGACAGCCGCTCAACGTCCGGCCGGATCACGGGCGGCTCGGCTTCGTCCCTACGTTGCGATGGCTGCGTTTGCTGCCTCACCCGGTGTTCTGCCGGTACTGCCGGTACTGCCGTTGCTGACACGCACGCGAGCAGTACTTGCGTTGGCGGCCCCGCGCTTTCTGGGCAACGGGCTTCGCGCAGACGGCACAGCGACGGGAAGGCGTCGCGTTTTCGTCACGCGCCAGCTCTGTTTCATCACGCCGTCGGCGCGCCGCACGACGGGAGGTCGACTGCGCCGCGGCGACGAGGTCAGGTGTCGCGACGAGCCCGCGCGGCGTGTGGGCGACCAGTTCGCCGTCGAGATCCGGGCAGTCCCTGACGACATCATCGTCCGGGCACTGCGCCAGGTGCAGGAGATACGCGTGAGCGCTTTGCAGTTGCCTGATCTTCTGCTCGATCAGTCTGGCCTGGCCCATCACCGTGCTTTGCCAGGGCCCGTTTCCGCGGCCCGCGGTTACGTCAGACGCCTGTTCGAGGGACATCGACCCCACCACGCAGCACAGGTAGGCCAGACCGATGCGGCGCAGTTCCGTCTCGGTGTAGACCCGCCGCCCGTTGACGCGCGGCGGCTCGGGGAGCACCCGTTGGGACTCCCACCACCGCAAGGTCGACGGGGCGAGGCCGTAGAGAGCCGCGGCCTGGCCTATCGAGACGCCGGGTGGATCGCCCATGCGTCCAGTTGACATCAAGTTCCCTTGAGGATTCAAGATTGGCGCCAAGTTAGGCAAGCCTTACCAGTCGGTCCGGCAGTGGCAGTGGCAGTGGCAGTGGCAGTGGCGGTGGCGGCGAGAGCCAGGGGCCGCGCGCAACGACGGTGTCGGCGGCCCGCCGAGGAAGAGGAGAGGCATGATCACGACCGAAGCGGCAGCAACGGGCGATACGCCGCGGTCCCCAACGGATGCCGACCCACCGCCCGGACTGGCGAACGCCGGCTCCCTCGCGCGATTGCTGGCTCCGGTCCGAACCCACCTGGTGATCTGCGCTGTCCTCTCCGCCCTGAGCGCCGCGGCGGGGATCGTGCCCTACATCGCGGTCGCCGAGATCGCGCGGATCATGCTCGAGGACCCCGTGGGGGCGGACGCGATCGTCTGGACCTGGGTGGGCATCGGCGCCGCGGGGGCCGGCCTGCGGCTGGTGCTGTTCGTGCAGTCCTCACGCGTGGGGCACTTCGCGGACGCCGCGGTCCTCCACGAACTGCGCGTGCGCATCGTGCGCCACCTCGGCTCGCTGCCACTGGGCTGGTTCCGCGCGTCCGGCTCGGGGCGGGTCAAGAGGGCGATGACGGGCGACCTGGAAGAGATGCACGAGGTCATCGCGCACGCCCTGGGGCAGCTCACCGGGGCGGTTGCGGTCACGGTCGTCGGGGCGGGCTACCTGTTCTTCGTCGACGTCCCGATGGCGCTGACCGCGCTGGGCGTTCTGGGTCTGACGGCGGTCTTCTACCGCATCTCGATGCGGTCCATGACGACCCACATGAACCGCCTGATCGCCGCCGACGCGCGGATCAGCGCCGCAAGCGTCGAGTACGCCGACGGCATCCAGGTGGTCAAGACCTTCGGTACCGGGGGCCGTGTCCTGGGCCGCTTCGACGAGGCCGTGGACGAGCACACCCGGGCGTTCGCGGCGTGGGTCGCCGAGGTGCGTCACAGCTCGGCGGCGTCGCGGCTGCTCGGCTCCGAGATGGCCGTCCTCGCCGTCGTGACGGCCGCGGGCCTGGCCCTCGTCCACCACGGCGCGCTCGGGGTCGCGGACCTCGTGGCGTTCCTGGTCGTCGCGGTCGGGCTGCCGAACTCGATCCTCCCGGCCGTGTCCGCCGCCCAGGGGGTGCGCAAGGGCCGGATGGGCGCGGCCAACATCGAACGGCTGCTGGCCCGTGCCCCCCTGCCCGAGCCCACGCGCCCGCAGACGCCGCGCGGCCACGGCATCGAGTTCGACCGCGTCTCGTTCTCCTACGACGGGGTGACCCACGCGATCGAGGACGTCAGCGCCGTGTGTCCGCCCGGCACGGTGACCGCGATTGTGGGGCCGTCGGGCGCCGGAAAGACGACGCTCGCGAGCCTGCTGCCGCGCTTCTACGACGTGACGGGCGGGGCGATCCGGATCGGCGGCGTCGACGTGCGCTCGATTCCGTCGGCCGAACTGCTGGCGTCCATGTCGCTGGTGTTCCAAGACGTCGCGCTGCTGCGCGACAGCGTGGCGGAGAACATCCGCATCGGCCGACCCTCGGCCGACGACGCGGAGGTCCGCCAGGCGGCGGTCGCCGCGCACATCCACGACGTCGTCGAACGCCTCCCCGACGGGTACGACACACCGCTCGACGCGGGCGGCGGCGGCCTGTCCGGCGGTGAGCGCCAGCGGCTGACGATCGCGCGGGCGATCCTGTCCGGCGCGCCGATCGTCGTCCTGGACGAGGCGACCGCGGCGCTGGACGCCGACAGCGAGGGGGCGGTCCAGGACGCGCTGGCCGCCCTGGCCGTCGGAAAGACGGTGATCGTCATCGCCCACCGCCTGCACACGATCGCCGGTGCGGACCAGATCCTCGTCTTCGACCGCGGGCGGCTGGTCGAGCGGGGACGTCAGGACGAACTGCTCGCGCACGAGGGGCTGTACGCGCGGATGTGGGCCGCTCAGGAAGGGGTTCCCGCATGATCCGCCGGATGTACCGACTGTGGCCGGAGCCGCAACTGCTGGCCCGCCTATGGCTGCTCACCGGCGCGCAGGCCGTCCTGCAGGGCCTGCTGCTCGGCCTGCTCGTCCCGATCCTGGACGCCGTCGTGCGGCCCGAGCCCGACGTCGCCGCGGCCACGCCGTGGCTGGTGCTCGGAGCCACGGGCGCGGTCGCGTACGCAGTGCTGAGCGTCATCGCCACCCCCGTGGGCTTCGCGGCAGCGGGGACGCTCGCCGCGCAACTGCGCAGGCGCTACATGCGCCACGTGAGCACATTGCCGCTGGGGTGGTTCACCTCCGAGCACAAGGCACGCCTCGCGCGGGGGGTGACCGCGGACGTGGGCGACGCCGCGCACCTGGCCGTGACGGTCGCCGGACCCGCGATCACCTCGACGCTGCTGCCGGCGACGGTCGTTGCGGTGACCTTCGCGGTCGACCGGCGGATGGCGCTGCTGCTGTGCGCAATCGCGCTCGCCGCGTTCTGGGCGCTGCGGCGCGCCGCGCGGATCTCCGAGATCGCCGAGATCGAGTTGGAGCGTGCGTCGGCCGGCGTCGCCGGCCGGGCGATCGAGCTCGGCCAGGCCCAACCTGTCCTGCGTGCGGCCGGGCACGCCCGCGGCACCCCCCGGATGCATGCCGCGCTCGTGGACCACCGCGAGACGTACCGGGACGGCATGCGGCGCGCGCGGCGACCGTTCTTCGTCTACACCGGCGTGATCACGGTCGGGTTCGTCGCGGTGCTCGCACTGGCCGCGCACCTGCTGCTCAGCGGGCGCGTCGAGATCGCCGAGGGGATCGCCCTGCTGGTGCTGGCCGCCCGCTTCCTGGAGCCGCTGGGCAACCTCATCGACCTCATCGGCGCGCTGCGCGCGATGACGAACAAGATCGCGCGCATCGAGGACGTACTGGCCACGCCCGCGCTGCCCGTGCCGGCGGATCCGGTGCGCACGATCGACACGGCCGACGTCGAGCTCTCGCACGTCGGCTTCACCTATCCCGGCGGCGACGCCCCCGCGATGCGCGACGTCTCGCTGCGCTGCCGCGCGGGCACCACCACCGCGCTGGTCGGGCCGTCGGGCTCGGGGAAGACGACGGTGACCCGCCTCATCGCCCGGTTCTTCGACGTCGACGCGGGCCGGGTCCTCGTCGGCGGCGTCGACGTACGCGCACTGGACCCGGGCGTGCTGCTCGACGAGATCGCCATCGTCTTCCAGGACGTGTACCTGTTCGACGACACCATCGAGAACAACCTGCGCCTGGCGCGTCCGGACGCGTCATGGGACGAGTTGGAGGAAGCGGCCGGCGCGGCGCGGCTCGACGAGGTGATCGGCCGCCTGCCGAACGGGTGGCGCACACGCGTGGGCGAGGGCGGCACGCAGCTCTCGGGCGGCGAACGCCAGCGCGTCGCGATCGCCCGGGCGATGCTCAAGCGAGCCCGCATCGTGCTCGTCGACGAGGCCAGTTCGGCGCTCGATCCCGAGAACGAGGCCGCGATCACGCAGGCCATCGCCAACCTCGGCGACGACCCCGGCCGCACTGTCATTGTGATCGCCCACCGTCCCGCCACCCTGGCCGCCGCGGACCGTGTGGTCTCGCTCGACGACGGCCAGGTCGCCGAATCGGGTACGCCCGAGGAACTGCTGCGCACAGGCGGGGCGTTCGCGCGGCTCAGCCGACAGTACGAGCATGCGCGGCACTGGCGCATCGCCAACACCGCCCGCTGACCCGCACGCGCACCCGGCACACCTACCGCGACGGCGCCCTGCCGGACCGACGCCTCAGGAGACGGGCCGGCGGTTCGGCAGGGCGTCCAGAAGTCGCGGAGAGACGGCAGGCGGGAGCAACCACAAACTCACCATGCCGACGGTCGTGAGCATCACCGTCACGATCACGTCGCTCGCGTCGCGGTCACCGGCGCCGGCCACGCCGGTGTAGACCGACAGGACGGCGACGGCGACGACGAGAACCCGCTCGAACGCGCTCCCCAAGTACAGGCGGCTGCTGCGGCCCCGCCACCACGACACGGCCGCCAGCACCGTCCAGCTGAACGCCACGAGGGGAGCGACGTACGGAAGCGAAGTGCGCGGAAGCCACGTGTGCACCGCGTCGCCGTCGGCAAGCTGCTCGGCCCAGTCACGGGCCGCCTCGTGCAGGAACCACAGGTACAACGGAACACCGATCACGACGAACAGCCACACAACCGCCGTCACGAGCCTGCCCCACGCCGTCCCCCGTTGCGTCATGGTGGGGACGGTACCCACCGCACTCCCCGGACGACCCCCGAACCCGGCTGAACCGTTCCGGGTTCGGTAGAGATCTCAGATGGTGGTTGTGACCTGGGGTTTCGTGGTTGCGAGGTAGTGGTTGTTCTCGTATTCGACGGGCGGGATGTGCCCTATCTCACCGTGGAGTCGGCGGTGGTTGTACCAGTCGACGTACTCCGCGGTGGCCAGCTCGACCTCGGACAGCGTCTTCCACGGCCGCCGGGGTTTGATCAGCTCGGTCTTGAACAGCCCGATCATGCTCTCCATCAGGGCGTTGTCGTAGGCGTCGCCGACCGATCCGATCGACGCGGCGACGCCGGCGGTGTCCAGGTGCTCGGCCAGCCGGAAACTCGTGTACTGCGAACCGGCATCCGAGTGATGGATCAACTCACCGGGCAGCACCGGCCGTTGGTCGCGGTCGCGCTGCCAGATCGCCATCTCCAGCGCGTCGAGCACGAACACCGTCTCCTTCACCGTGGCGGCCGACCAGCCGACGACCCGGCGCGAGAAGGTGTCCACGACGAACGCGACGTAGACCACGCCCGCCCAGGTCCTCACATGCGTGAAGTCCGCGACCCAGCACCGGTTCGGGGCGCCGGCGACGAAGTCGCGGTCCACCAGGTCCGGGGCCCGGTCGACCTGGCCGCCGGGCAGCGTGGTGACCACGCGTTTCCCGCGGACCGCCCCGGCGATGCCGAGGTCGCGCATCAGCCGCTCGACGGTGCAGCGGGCCACCGCGTGGCCCTGCCGGTTCAGCTCGCGCCAGATCTTTCTCGCCCCGTAGACGCGGTAGTTCGCGTCGAACACCGTCTGGATCAGTATCTTCAGTTCCGCGTCCCGGACGGTGCGCGGAGAGGGCGCGGCCATGCGCTGCCGGTGGGCGTAGTAGGTGGAGGGGGCGATGCCGCCGGCGTGCCCGGAGAGCACGTGGCAGATCGGCTCGACACCGCCGAAGCGGTCCCGGTGCTCGTCGATGAACGCTACGAGCGCAGGTGTGGCCGGTCGAGCTCGGCCGCGAAGAAAGCCGACGCCGCCCGCAGGATCTCGTTCGCCCGCTTCAGCTCCGCGACTTCCTTCTTCAACGCCTTGACCTGCGCGGACTCCTCGCTGGTCGTCCCGGGCCGGGTCCCCGCGTCGATCTGGTCCTGGCGGACCCATTTGCGCAGCGTCTCGTACGAGCCGATGCCCAGCTTCGCGCAGACTGCCTTGATCGCGGCCGACTCGGTCGGGTAGTCGCCGAGGACCTCGGCGACCATGCGCACCGCACGACGGCGCAGCTCGGGCGGGTAAGTGGAGGGACGTGCCATGGCTCGATCCTTACATGGAATCGAGTCCCCACTTCACCCGGGGCGATTCACCGCTGTGGTTGTCGGAGGGGCTGGGGGAGTGGGGGCGCTGTATCAGGGTTCGCGTCACGCAGGGAACATGCCCGACGCGGGGCAAGGCGTGCGCCCGGTGTCAGTTGGCGACGACAGCGGCCCGCTCGGGCGGCTGCGTGTCGGGCGTCTCGATCTTCGTGTGGTGCACGCCCACGGCGACGATGCGTTCAACCGAAGGTCCATGCGCCGCCACCGAGCAGGTGGTCCAGGTCATTTGCGACCTGCTCGATGAGGTCGTCTCCGAAGACGACGAGGGCTTGTTCGGCGTAGTGGGCGAACGTGCCGAGGCGGGCGTCCGCGGTGGCGAGGAACTGGAACTCGTCGTCGGCGATGGCGCTGCCCGGCCAGGGCGGCTGTCCCGGGCCGCCGACGCGGTGCGGGTCGAATTCCCAGCCGTTGAGATAGGGGCGGCACGCGTAGACCCATTCGCCGGGCCGGACGCAAGCGCGCAAGCCGCGCTCGATGACGCCTTCGGCGGCCGCACTCGCCGAAGTGCCGCTGTCGAGCATGCCGTAGAACCAGCGGCGCGAGTCGAGTGGCGCGGTGTACCGTCCGCTCCCGCTGGCGTAGGCGAAGCCCACGCGGGCCTCGCAGCGACGCGCTATCCGTCCGGACTCGGCGTCGTGGAGAGAATGCCTCGCGGGCGGGGTCGCAGCAGGCTCGCCCGGCGGGGTCCAGTGGTGGGAGCGGACCGTCGTGACGTCCCGGAACCCAACAGCCGTAAGGGCACTGCGCAGCTGCCCGTCGGCCTCGGCGACCAGGAACTCCTTCTCCGGCGGCTGGAAGCGCCACAATGGCAGCTTGTCGAGCAGTTCGGGACGAGGCGCGGTCATGCCCCCGACAGCAGCGAACGCGGTACCCCGCACGGTTTCCAGCCAGCAGGCCGCGGCGACCCTTCCACGGTGGGTCAGGACACGGACGTCGACGTCCCAGTACGGGATCGAGCCCATCGCGTGCCAAGCCGACAGGGGAACGCGGTGCGGCCCGGAGCCGGTGGAGAGGTCGAGCGCCTGCTGTGCCTGCAACTCGTCCCACCGGACCGATTCGACTTGCCACTCCGGCTGCGGCTCAGGAAAGCGGAGCTCGGCGACTTCGCCGACCAGGACACTGCGTTCCCATCCCGCGGTGAAACCTGCCGCTACGAGGGAGGCCGCCAGCCGGGACGCTTCCGCATCGTGGGCGAACACGCGCCACTCCACGGGTTCCACACGCGCGGCCGCGCGCCGCTGCACTTGCAAGGCAAGCTGCGCGGCCGAGGTCGAGGCGTCCAGGGCGGGGTGGTCGACGATGCAGTGGGTGCCGTGGTGCGTGAGGGTCAGCGGTCCGATCCGCTTGACCACGGTGCCGAACCGCAGATGCGTCGAACTGGGGCCGCGGAGGATGCGATCGTGTGCTGCCAGCAGTTCCCCCGCGTCCAAGACCACCGCGGCATTCAAGCACTGCGGTTTTTGCGACGCCATTGGTCAATGCGAACCCTTGCTCGCTGCGACCGCTCCGCCGGCTCGTATGGACCGGCACCGCACCCGCCGCCGACCGGCCGGGGATCGGATAGCCCGAGCACCGGCACACCAGGTGGATCTCGTCGGACGCAACCGGTGCCTGGCCTGGGGCGGCCGTGCCTCTTCCGGTCTTGTCTCGCGCCGGGGCGGCGCCTGCGAGGGTCCCGGACGGGCGGTTCGGCCGCACCATTACGCAGCCCCGGTCAGTCCACGTGGTGGTTCTGCGGTCCGACGGATGCCGACAGCCGTCCAGACGGGGCTCTGAGCCACGGTTCAAGCCAATCGCCTGTGGCGCGATCGGTCCGAACGGCTCGGGTGCAGATCAGGTAGCGGTGGCGGCGGCGGTTGTGGCCCCAGCGGTATCCGGAGACCGAGTCGCCGGGACGTGGGGTGTCGTCGCCATCCTCGGCGGACCAAATCGTCATCTTCCACAGCGCGTCGCCCTGCACGAGGTCGTAGACGCTGCCGGCCGTCACGTCGTCGGGCAGCGGGAAGACGGAGACGGACACCAGGATCGGGGGATTCGTGCTGCCCTGCTCCAGGTAGACCCCGGCCATCACCTCGGTGCAGCCGTGCCCGGCGAGCACGGCCACCAGGTTGTCGGCGCCGGCCTCGGCGCACGGCCGGCGCCCCGTGGCCACGCGGATGTATTCGGTGTTGAAGTCGTTGACGAACTTCGCGGGCAGCAGGGCGTCCGCGGTGAACGGGGTCGGGTCGGACGTGCTCCTGTTCCACAACCGCTCGTTGACCGCGCGGCCTTCCCGCGGATTGCCGGAGGGCGTACGGGGGTTCGTCGAGGTGGTGTCGTCGGCGGGCGTCGGGGCCTGGAGCGCGGTTGCGGCGGTGCGGAGGACGGCGTGGGTGACGGTAGGGGGCAGCCATCCTTGGTCGGCGCCGATCTGGGTGGCCGGGGCAGGGACCATCGTGCGGGCGGCCGCGGCGGTGGGGCGGGCGCGGGGGTCCTTCGCGAGGGCGGCCCCGACCAGGGGAGCGAGCGCTGCGGGAAGACCGGTGAGGTCGGGGGCGTGGTCGGTGAGGTTGGCGAGCAGCACCGGCAGGGTGTCGCCGGGGAACGGCGGGCGGCCGGTGGCCGCGTAGGCAAGCGCCGCACCGGCGGAGAACACGTCGCTCTCCGGCCCGACGTCGGACCGCTCGAACTGCTCCGGCGACATGAACTGCCAAGTGCCTACGGTCTGTCCGGTCCGGGTCAGCGCCGTTGCCCCGGCCGGGCGGGCGATCCCGAAGTCGATGACCTTCGGGCCGTCGACGCCCAGCATCACATTCGACGGCTTGATGTCCCTGTGCACCAGCCCGGCTGCGTGGATCCCGCCCAGTGCCGCGAACAGCCCGGACGCCAGCACGAGCAACGACTCACGCGGCAGCGGCCCGAACCGCCCCACCGCCGCGCTCAGCGGAATCCCCGGAACGAACTCCGTGGCGAGCCAGGGAACATCCGCGTCCGCGTCGGCGGCCACCACCCTCGCGGTGAACGCCGCATCGACCTCCCGCGCGGTGCGGACCTCACGGACGAACCTGGCCCGGAACTCGTCCTGCCCGCCATTGAGAAGGTGCGGGTGCACCACCTTCACCGCCACCGCCACACCGTCCGGCGCCCGACCGAAGAACACACGCCCCATTCCCCCGGCCCCCAGCAGCCCGGCCAACCGAAACCGGCCCACCTGGTGCGGATCCCCGCTGCCCAACGGCTCCATCACGCCCCCGACTCCACGTCCTGTCACCCCGGCCGTCCGCAGACGCAGCCGCCCGCAATTCAATCGCAGCAGCGCAGAACCCCGCAGCAATCACCATCACCCACGAACGCCAAGGCGTTCGGCGACACCTCGGCACGCGGGGCTCCGACCCGAGGACGACGGATCCGGCCCAGTGGATGCCTCCGCATGACGCGTACGCGTGGGAGTACACGGTGAACTGGATCGCCATGAAGCTGCGCTGGGGGCTGACGATCGACACGGCCGAGCAGCAGGCCCTCGCCGCCCAAGCGGCCGCTTGCCCCGGCTTGCGGGCCCGTTGACTCGTACGCTCGCCGGTCGCGGTGATGCGGCCGTTCCTGGCCTTGAGCCGGAACCGGTACTTGACCGCCTTGTCGGCGGAGACCTCGAACGTACCCGCCATGCCGACCACTTCATATCAACGGAAGGCACGCATACGTGCGTCCAGCGGCAGGCTACGACACGTAAGCAGGCCTGGCGTCCCGAGCACTCGGCAGCAGCGACCCACGCATCACCCCAGCAGGATCGCGAAGTAGGGCACGTGGTGGTTGCGTGCGCCGGAGGTTGAGGGGTTCGCCGCTGGTGCGGGGGCGTTGGGGGGTTGATGCTCGTCGGGGCGCGGGTTTTGTGCGTGCGCCTGTACGGTGCGCATCGGTCTACACGGGGAGTTGAGGATGGGACGTCTGCGAAGTGCCGCCGGTTCTCTGGTGATTGCTGCTGTTGTAGTGCTCGCGGGAGGCTGTTCGGATTCGGATGACGGGGAGGCGCCGCAGGTGCCCGGGGTGGACATGCCGACGGATCTGCCGGTGCCGTTCCCCGCGGGGCAGGGGGCGACGCTGGCGAACTTCAACAAGGTCACCGCAGGGATGACCCCGGAGGAGATGTTGGCGATCATGGGACGGGAGAACTGTTCGGTGGTGTCGTCGGGCAACATCGACGGGGAGTACGCGGGATGGGTGTGCCTCGGACAGCACGGCACCCAGGGCCAGTTCTTCTTCACCAAGGGTGTCCTGGAGAACAAGCAGCAGATCGGGCTGCGGTAGGAGTGCGCTGACGGGCCCGGTCGCCCAGCGGTACCCCCTCGTACAGGGGTGTTGTCGCCGACCCCCGGTCTGGAGTCCGCTCCCGGTTGACCCTCACACCGAGTCAGGACCGCCACTCGGAAGCGTCATGTTGAGCATCGGAGAATTCGCCGGGCACAGCACCCGGCGCGACGCAGGGCGGGGCATGACGGACGAGGACCGGTGGTTCCGGCGGTCCATGGCCATGCGGGTGCCCGACGAGCAGGAGACGTTCGGTGTCGGTCTTGGACGGAGCGATGTGCAGCGGCGGCACGACTTCACCGGTGTCGGGAGCCGGTTTTCGGTGATGCTGTGATTGGGGCGGTGGGGTGAGGCGCCGGCCGCGGAGGAGGAGGCGCTGGGGATCTGATCCGGCGGCGGTCGGCAGCCGGCAACCCAGCCGCGTTCGAACCCGACCTCGCCCGCTCCCTGACCAACCTCGGCATCCGGCTGTCGGAGCTCGGAACCTCGCACTGTCGCTGACGGAACTCGGCTCGCAGGACGAAGCGCACACCGCCACACAGGAAGCCGAGGCGATCAACGTCGCTTCGACGCTCCGGCCGAAGACGACGGATCCTGACCAGCGCCCCCAACGCGGGGTTGGCGCAGCGCCCAGACGTAGTCGCGTGCCCGCTGGAGGAACATCGCAGGTTCCGAATAGCGCCCCGCCAGTCAGGGCGTCCGCGTGGACGGCTGCGGAGCGCCAGGCGTACGCGAACGACCTCGACGACGAGCGTTTGCTGATTGCGGCGCCGGCGGCCTCGAACCGTAGTAAGGCGGACAAGGACCCGGCCGAGTGGATGCAGCCGTACCAGGAGTACGCGTGCACGTCCCGTCGGTCGACCAGGCCGAGTGGGACGCGCTGTCCGTGCAGGCCGCGGCGTGCCCGGACGTGGAGATTGCCGGCGCCTACGCACGTTGGACCCGCGTCGCCCGCCCGCACGGGCACAGCGAACACCAGGGGTCGTCAGTGCTCATGCGTACGCTCCGCCGCCATGACCCTCAACGCGGGCCGGGCCCGGATCGAGAACCCCGGTGACCACAACCGGCGAACCAGCCCGCGTGCGGGCTGCGGCCGACGAGGACGGCTGACAAGAGGCGGCCCGGGGCATCGGCCGCTCTTGGGAGGGGTCAGCGCCCCTGTCGGGTGGCGCGGGCGATCACTTCGCCGAAGCAGGGCATGGCCGCGGCCGTGCGGGCCGTTCCGCATGTTGGGTCCGAGAGCAGGAGCCTTCTGACCACCGTGGGTGGCTGTTCCAGCACCATGCTTGGCACAGCCACCCATCGGTGTCACAGGAGACTCAGGCGATGGCTTGACGCCAGGGTGCGCAGTCGTCCTTGGGTGTGAGAGCAATGTCGCGGCAGGCTCGGAACCAGACGTAGCGCTTCTCGCCGAAGTTGTGGTCGAAGGTCTGGCAGTCGCCGGCATCGCCGGGGGCGTAGTGAACGCCGGTCTGCACCGAGTTGCCGATCCTCACGTACTGGTACCGGACGTAAGAGAGTTCGAAGTCATACGCCATGTCACAGACTTCGAACTTGTCGCCGAAGCGAATGAAGCGAGCGTAGCTCCCCTGAGTTTCGGACTCGTAGTACGGCGGCACGTAGTCGGGGTCGCCCGGGTCGGCGTGAGCCGCCGTCGCGCCTCCTGCGGCAACGAGGAGGACTGTGACCACGACCGAAGCAATTCGCTGGACGCGCCACGGACACGCGGGAGGGAATTCCCGTCTCGGGGCGGGCGGATCGGGCGGTCGGGCTCCGGTGGCTGGGTGCCGGTCACTTCTGGACGGCGGCGTTGACCACCTGCTTGGCGAAGTCGGCCGCCACCTCGCACAGCTTGCCGTTGGCCGCGGGGGTGTCGCCGTAGAAGTTCTCCACCGCCATGTGCAGTTGGTCCGTGCCGACCTGCACGTCCAACTGGCATGAGGTGGCGGTGTCGTACGACGCCGCGTTCGGGAAGCCGGACACGTCGAATGTCCGGCCCTGGGATGTGTCGATCGTGATCGTGTTGTTGATGTCGACGAGCATGGACACCCGGGTGCTCCGGTTGTCGTACTTGCAGCCCCCGTCGTAGAGGTTCTTCATCGTGTCCGGCTTGCCGTCACCTGGCTGGTATCCGAGTGGGCCGAGCGAAGCGGCGCTCAACAGGGCGCAGTAGTCCAGGCCGGCCAGCGTCGCGGCGGACTTCGAGGAGTCCGACTTCGTGGTCTTGCCGCCGCTCGGGGTGCTCGGTGTCTTCACGGGTGAGGTGGCTACCGCCGATGATTCGCTCGATGAGGAAGAGGTATCCGAGTCGTCCCCGCTGCATCCGACTCCGCCGACCAGGACGGTCATTGTCGCTGCCGCTGCGGCAATCTGTCGTTTCTGCATGAGGGGCAGACTGGCACACGGCGGCACCGCTGGGCCGTGAGCCTCGGCGGCCGCTCTGCCGCGAGTCCCGCTCTGCCTTCTACCAGGTCTTGGGCGGGGCAGTGGTGACGGCGGAGGAACGCACACTGGGGCAGTGCGTCGGCGCCTCTTGGGCCTCCGGTGCGGGTCGCCTTGGGCGGACTCTAGGTGCGTGCGGTCCCCGGTCTCTATGCCGGGTGTGTCCATGCCGCGGCGGGCATCGCGGTGGCCGCTCCGCCATCGGCGTCCAGGTGGGTCCAGTGGAGACCTGTGCTGGACGGGATGCAAAATATGTGGTCGTGGAGTGAGACATCGCCGCGACGTGCGACGAGGATTTCTTTCCCGACAAACCGAGCGAGTTCACCGGTTGCAGGAAATCGGTCACAACATGCTACTGTCGATCTCAGTTGCAGTTGTGGTTCCCAGAATCTTCGAGTATTTCCGCCGTGTCTTCCCCGGCGCGACGTACTTTTGTAAGTCCGGCAATCTCCGGTGGGGCGATCAGCGCGGCGACGCGGGGCTCGCATGGTGCGGGCCCCGGGCCTTGCCCCCTTTGAGGAGATTTGACATGACTGCCGGTACCGTGAAGTGGTTCAACGCGGAAAAGGGCTTCGGCTTCATCGAGCAGGACGGCGGCGGACCGGACGTCTTCGCCCACTTCTCGAACATCGCCGCCCAGGGCTTCCGTGAGCTCCAGGAAGGCCAGAAGGTGACCTTCGACATCGCGCAGGGCCAGAAGGGCCCGACCGCCGAGAACATCGTTCCCGCCTGACGCCTTTGTGTCATTTCGCAGCTGGGGCCCGCACCTTGGGGGTGCGGGCCCCAGCTCGCTTCTGTTCGGAAGCGCCCGGGGATTCGCGTTTTTCGTGCTCCTGCCGGCCCTGAATTCTTGAGGGCCCTGCCTCGGCCGCGCCCCTCGTTCCCATTTTCCGGATCCGCCGACCGGCCACCATGCCCGCACCGGCCTCCGACGAATTCTTTCGGCTCGTCCCTGCAATTCCCCGTACCGGCGTCTTTGCCGCGGGAATTCCTTGGCGCGCGCCGCATCAAGGAAGGTTCCGCATGAACCGCACACGTACGAACGACCGCCTCGCCCGCACACGCACCGGCCATTCGGGCTCCGGACAACGCGGCGCCCGCTTCGGATCCGCCCCCTCCGGCCGATCCGGTACTCAGGGCCGCCCGGCAGGCCACGGACGCCGACAGCCCGCACCGCAGGGCGAGTTCGCGCTGCCGAAGACAGTCACCCCCGCACTCCCCGCCGTCACGGCGTTTTCCGAGCTCGCCATGCCCGCGCCGCTGTTGGCGGCACTCGGCGCCCAAGGCGTGACCGAACCGTTCCCCATCCAGGCGGCGACCCTGCCGAACGCCCTCGCGGGGCGCGACGTACTCGGCCGCGGCCGCACCGGATCGGGCAAGACCCTCGCCTTCGGCCTCGCACTGCTGGCCCGCACGGCCGGAATGCATGCCGAGCCGCGCCAGCCGCTGGCCCTGATCCTGGTCCCCACGCGCGAGCTGGCCCAGCAGGTCACCGACGCGCTCACGCCGTACGCCCGCGCCGTGAAGCTGCGGATGGCCACGGTGGTCGGCGGCATGCCGATCAGCAGGCAGAGCAACGCACTTCGCACCGGCGCGGAGGTCGTCGTCGCGACTCCGGGCCGGCTCAAGGACCTCATCGACCGGGGCCACTGCCGCCTGAACCAGGTCGGCATCACCGTCCTCGACGAGGCCGACCAGATGACCGACATGGGATTCATGCCCCAGGTCACCGCGCTGCTTGACCAAGTACGGCCCGAGGGGCAGCGGATGCTGTTCTCGGCCACGCTGGACCGCAACGTCGACCGGCTGGTGCGCCGCTACCTGACCGACCCGGTGGTGCACTCCGTCGACCCCTCGGCGGGCGCGGTCACCACGATGGAACACCACATCCTCCATGTGCACGGCGCGGAAAAGCACCGGGCGGCCACGGAGATCGCGGCACGCGACGGCCGGGTGATCATGTTCCTGGACACCAAGCACGCCGTCGACCAGCTGACCCGACACCTGTTGACCAGCGGCGTACGCGCCGCGGCACTGCACGGCGGCAAATCCCAGCCGCAACGCACCCGCACCCTCGCCCAGTTCAAGTCCGGACACGTGACGGTACTGGTTGCCACCAACGTCGCGGCCCGCGGCATCCACGTCGACAACCTCGACCTCGTCGTGAACGTGGACCCGCCCGCCGACCACAAGGACTACCTCCACCGCGGCGGCCGCACCGCCCGCGCCGGCGAATCCGGCAGCGTCGTCACGCTGGTCACCCCCGACCAACGCCGCAGCATGAGCCGACTGATGGCATCCGCCGGCGTCACCGCGCGCACCACCCAGGTACGTTCTGGCGACGCGGAACTGAGCCGCATCACCGGTGCGCAGGCCCCCTCGGGCATCCCGGTCACCATCTCCGCGCCGGCGGCCGACCGTCCCCGTGAACGCCCCCGGGGCGCTTCCTCGTCGAGCCGCGGCCGGCGAAGCCGTCCCGCGCAGGACCGGAGCGCCGGCCGGGCCACGCGCCGCACCTCCTCGTGGCAGACGACCTCCACCGCGGCGGCCTGAGGCCCTGGCAGCCCGAAGCCCTGCTGTCCGTCCCCGAGGAGCACCTTTGACACCGGTTCAGGTACAGGCGAGTCCGACCCACCACGCCCCCACGGTCCTGACCGACGCCTCGTACGCGTCCGGGCCTCGGGTCGGCGTCGACATGACCGTCGAGGTGGCCCTGTCCGTGATGTCCGGCGCCCTTGCCGGTCATCTGTTCCTGTGCGACGAGGACGACCAGTGCACGGGCGTGGTCACCCGGGCCCAGTTGGCCGCCGTACGCGACAGCCCGTCGTACACGGACCTCGTCCGCCTCCAGGACGTCATGGACGCGAACGAAGCTTTCGCCGTGCCTGTGACGGCGACGCGCGACGCGGAACTGACGGTGTGACACTCCGGGGCGGCGGTACGCCACATCACCGCCGAAAGGGTGACGGCACCCAGGGCATGCCCGCCCTTTGCCGTCCCCTCCCCGGTCGGCTCTCTTCTACCTTCTGTGAGGCACCATGCGCTGCGTCATCGCCGGTTTCGCATTCGACCTCTCCAAGCACGGAGTGCTGGAATCCATGAAGGGCATCAAACCCGAACCCATCACGAGCGGCTCTGTGGTCATCGGCCGCCGTCGGTACCCGGTCAAGCAGGTCGGGGGCATCGTTACCCGGCAGGACCACCGTGATTTCACCGCGAACGAAGTCACCCGGGCCATGGCCCGCCTCGGCTTCACCTGCCGCGTCTCCGAAGGCGCACCGCCGCGCGGACTGACACCGCTCCAGACCGCATCGGCGCTGCTCGGCACCGCTGCCCCTGCCTAGCACAGCCCGCGGACGGGCATCAGGACATCGCAAACGCCGCCGTCTCCTGTTCGCGACACCCCATGCCCCAAGACATCGTGCCCGCGGCGCCGGCGCCAGACCGGCTACCGAATCCCCAAATCGGGCAGACCTCTCACGCGGGCCTGGCGGGGTCACCCGGCCTGGGATGAGCGGTCGTCCCACGGTGAGACAAGGGCCCGGTCGAGTCGGTGATCTCCAGTAGGCCCGCGACTTGCGGCGAAGCCGCCTTGCCCTGCCGGTGCCCTCGGCTCCCGAATGTGTCCCCAGCTGCCAGGTAGCTGATCTACAGCTGGGGCGGCCGGAATACGTCGGGCAGGGGCCGCGATGCGCCATCGCCGCTGGTCGAAGCCCTGCTGCCCAGAGCTCTGACCTTGGACAAGACAAGCCGAACGCGTACCGGTTTTCGGGGCTCGCCCGAAGAGGGCCGGGAATGAGCTGGGCCTGATCGGGATCCGACGAGCCTGTCCACACGATCACACACCGTAGCTGATTGTTACAGAAGGCTCATTGTCAGGTTGTCGGCGCGTCCTCGATGATCCACTGGATCCCATGCGGGATGAGGAAGTCGAGGAAGGCGGTCGGGGGGTAGGCCTGGGCGGGTGCGAGTACTCCCGGCTTGGCAGGGTCGGCGATGAGGCGGCGGGCGCTTTCTACGGCGATCACCGCGGTCGTGCCGTAGGTGTCAAGGCCCTGGACGATGCCGCGGGCGCGGCGCCCGTCGGCACAGGTGGCGTCGAGCACGTAGGTGAAGCGCTGGGTGCGGCGGCTGTCCTCATCGGGCCCCTCGGGCAGGCTTTCGATGATCTCCGGTGTCAGCGGGGTGTTCAGCTGGTCGCCCAACGCCGCCTCGGTGAGGCCCTCGACATGCCGGACGCGGATGTGACGGGGAATGGTCACCACCTCCGACACGGGGAAAGCCATGACCGGGGTCGCCTCCGACTGTCCGGGCAGCCTGATCGCGGTGCGGCGGGCGGGCATGCCGGGGTGCCAGTCGCCGTTGTCGTAGGCCATGCCTCCTGCCTTGATGGCGTCGATCGTTTCGACCACCGAGCGCAGCGAGCCGCGCGACATGCCGCCGCCTCCGACGACCACGTGGGTGGTGATGATCTCTTCGACCGGTTCAAGGCGGTCGGCCAGGATGTGGGCCATGAGGTCTACCGGGACGCAGCCGTCGTTGGCGGCAGGCACGACGGTGACCCCGGCGTTCTCCGCCTCCGTGGTGAAGGTGTCGAAGATCTTCTTGACGTAGAGCTGCTCGCCTGAGGTGTCGACGTAGTGACAGCCGGCGGCGATCGCGGCGCGGACCACGGCCTCACCTGACGAGGTGAACGGTCCGGCGCAGTTGATGACGCCGTCGCAGCCGCGGAACGCGCTCGCAAGCGCCTCATGGCCGCTGGTGTCGGCCACGCGTCGTTCCGCGTCGGGGAGGCCGACGGCCGAGGCGGCCTCCTCCAGGCGCGCGGGATTGCGTCCGACCAGGACCGTCTCGATGTGGCGTCGTGCCAGTTCGGTGAGCACGAGCTTTCCCTGGTATCCACTCGCGCCATAAACGGCGATCTTCATGGCATCTCCTCACGATGGGGGCTGCGCTGTTGCTCGGCCCGCCAGCACAGTAAGGCGCGAATGCAAGACGATTGAATGAGCGAAACGCTCAACGCTTTGCGTCATCGTCTTCGCCAAGGTCATATCTGGTTACACTGGCTGCGTGGATGTTCTGTCTGACGTGGTGAGTGCGGCGCGTACCGGTCGACCCCACTCGGGCCGGGTGACCAGATCCGCTCCCTTCGCTCAGCGGTTTCCGGCGGTGCCGTCCGCCGGGTTCCACATCGTGCTCCAGGGAACGTGCTGGCTTCTCTCGTCGCAGGGTGAGCCGATCGCGCTCGGGCCGGGCGACGTGGCGTTCCTGCCGCGCGGATCCGCACACGGTCTGGCCGACGACCCGTCCACCCCGGTAAGCGAGCCGCCCCCAACGCTCACCGGAGCCCATGACGGCCGCGACGTCGAAACGTCAGCCGACCGGCCACCGACGGTGGTCATGCTCTGCGGCGCCTACATCCTGGACGGATCCGGGCCGCATCCGCTCCTGAATGACCTGCCCGAGGTCATCCACCTACCGACGCGGGTAGGGCGCCACAGGGAACTCCGCGCCGCGGTCGAACTCCTCGGCGTGGAACTGGACAGCGACGCCCGCCCAGGCTCCGACACCGTCCTGCTCACCCTGCTGGATCTTCTCCTGCTCTACATCCTGCGCGCGTGGTTCGAAGAGCAGCGCGTCTCCGGCCACTCCGCCACCGGCTGGGCCGCGGCCCTGCACGACCCCGCCGTCGCCGCCGCCCTGCGCGCCATCCACGGAGACCCCAGTCGGCCATGGACCGTCGAGGAGCTGGGCGCGCAGGCACGCCTGTCCCGCGCCGCCTTCGCCCGGCGGTTCACCCATCTGGTCGGCCAGCCACCGCTCACCTACCTGACATGGTGGCGGATGACCACCGCCGCCCGGCTTCTGCGCACCTCCGACGCCCCCGTCAACACGATCGCCCTGCAGGTCGGCTACAGCTCGCAGTACACCTTCACCCATGCCTTCAAACGCCAGTACGGGTCACCGCCCGGCAGTTACCGGCACCAAGCCGACTGAAGCACAACACCCGTGCAGGGATCCTCGAGGTGCAGCGGCCCATCGCACGTTGGTCAACGGCAAACGGCACCTCGAGTTCTGCGCACCACCTCGCGCACCTGCGCGCAGGACTGGTTCGTCGCCACCGAAGCAGAGACCCGGGCGCTGAACCGGATCCTGGGCGACGCCGTCAATCTCAGCCTGGCGTCATGGGAGCGGATCTCCATGCGGCCGCACCCGCGCCAGGATCCGGTGGCCATGGTGCCGCTTCTGCAGTTGTACGGGTGCGACGTCCCCGGAGGTCTCCCTGGCCTCGGCGGGCCCGAGGCGGGACGACGAAGCGATCAGGGCCTTGCTGGACGTTGACGCCGCCGCCCACGCCGAGGCTGACATCGCCGGGAATGCCGGGGGTGACGACCTGCTCCGGATACACGTCAAAGCCGCCGTCCTCGTCGGCTCCCTCCTCGCCGCCGCCCTGGCCGTCCCGCTCCTCAAACGCCGCGACGTCCTCCACCGCAGGCTGTTCAAAGCCGAGAACGCCGACCTCGACCACGACGGCATCCCCGACATCCACCAGCAACCCGCCGACTGACCGCCCGCGCAAGGTCCGGCGAGGCCCGCCGGAAGGGTGGGAGCCGTGAACGCCCCAGCCCTCCGGCGCCGGTGCGCGCACCCAGAAGCCCCGCAGGGACGCCGTCGCGCTCGGGCTCATGTCTGACCTCCCAAGCCGCGGAGGCTTCGCAACCAAAAGGCTGCCGCTGCTCCGCCGGGCACGACCGCCCGCGATTGACTTCTCAGCGCTTCTCGGGAGCCCGGCGCGTTGTCCCCGCCGCTTGTATCCGTGCGTGCAGGAGGGCCGCCTGTCGGCGCAGCGAGGCGACAGCGGTGGCGGACTCCGCTTCCAGACGCGCCGCCACGGCCAGCAACTCCTCCCTTTCCAGGGCCGGTTCCAGAGCCGGTGGGACCATCTGATCGTGCTGGGTGCTCTTGTTCGCCTGCATGCGCTCCACCGTGTCGCCGCCCGCGTGCCCCTGGCAACGCAACCGCCACCCACCGCCACGGGCGCGCTGTTGTTGGGGGCTCCTGTGGGCCCGGGGTGCGCGTGGCCTGTGCGTGTCTCGACGGCGGCACCGGCCGGGTTGGGCGGTGCGGCGTTCGTCGGTCACGACCAGCGCTACCGGTAACCGCGCCGCTCGTCCCGCCCGGCCCGGCGAGGCCGCCCATCCGCCCGGCGCTGGCGAGGGTTGATTGACTCACTGGTAGAGACACGAAAATCTATCTTTGTCGGAGTAGACATCGGGTGTTGGTGTGGTTATGGTTTCTCTCGTAGCCAGAGGGACGGTAGGGCCTGGCAGAGGATGAACTGCCGGCATGCAGTACGCGCAGGTGCAGTTGGCAGGACGGTGCGGAGGTCGGAGTTCCGAAGCCGGAGTTGTTGCGGGAGGGCGACGGGATCGGCGACCGCACCGGGCGGCCCGCGGTATCAGGGGCCGCCGTGAGCAGGACCGCAGAGGCAGTACCCGCAGTACCAGTGGATGCAGTTCGCGGTGATCCGCAGTGAAGTCAGTGAGCAGCACCTCGGTGAAGGCGTCGGCTGCGGACGCGCGCACCGGGAGGTTCGGCGGTGGGGTTCCACGCCCAAGCAGTTGCGGAGCGGGCGATGCGGGGCTGGCTGCCGAAGGGTGACGCTCGGTCAGGTCACCGGCGTTCAACACCAGCAGTTCGCAACACCCGTAGGACACAGCAGTACGCACGACCGCAGTACCCAGCCCCCAAGCAGTTGATTATCCGAGGGACGAAACGGAGGAGCCGAGCGCCATCAGGATCGCCCGGGTGTACAACACGAGCCCGGGTACCGCAGGACATCGATAGTGAGGTGGTCTCCGGTCAAGCAACAGCGATCCCCGCACCCCCGACGGCATCACGGTCGGGTCCGCGGAAACAGACAGCCGACGCAGGACTAGGTCGGCAGATGGTGTAGCAGTTCCTTCGGGGCCTTGGCGCCAATGGCGCCAAGGCCCCTCCACGCTTTCCCCGACCAGCCGTTGCGCAAGGGAGAAGACATAGACGAGAGAGGTGCGATGACAGCTGAGGACTCGTTCGGCCGTCTCGACGACGACGACTACCCCGCCTACACGATGGGCCGGGCCGCCGAGATGCTCGGCACCACCCAGGGCTTCCTCCGCGCCATCGGCGAGGCCCGCCTGATCACCCCGCTGCGCTCGGAGGGCGGACACCGCCGCTACTCCCGCTACCAGTTGCGCATCGCCGCCCGCGCCCGCGAACTCGTCGACCGCGGAACCCCCATCGAGGCCGCCTGCCGCATCGTCATCCTCGAAGACCAGCTGGAAGAAGCCCTCCGCATCAACGAACAGCTCCGCAAAGACCCGCCGCACCACCGCAACGGCACCGACGCCTAACCCGCCCGCCCCTGGGCAGACCAGCCGGTGGGGCCGCGATCCAGTCGCCCCCAGAACGACACAGCGCGGAGGAAGGATGCACCACGACCCCCAGGCACTGGCCGCGCTGACCCGGCAACTGGCCGCGGCAGCCGGCCAACTGCGGTCCGCCGTCCGGGCGATGGACGATTTGGGCGTGTCCACCGACAGCTACGGCAGGCACCACCTGCGGAACCTCGCCGACTGCCTCGACGACACCGCCCGTCAGGTCGCCGCGCTTCTGCACCCGGGAGGTCCGCCGATGAACCCCCATCCTGGGTGAACACCACCCCCTTCACCGGTGGAGACCTGGTGGGTCATCCGGTTGGGGGCGGCCGGTAGCTTCACGGCGAGGCAAGGGCCTGGGCGAGGCCGGTGATGTCCAGGAGGCCGGCGACTTGCGGCGATGTCGCGGACACGGCGACCGCGGTGCCCTGTGCGGCCCCCAGCTTCCAGGCCGCGATCAGGGCGCGCAGGCCCGCCGAGTCGCAGAAATCCACCGCCGCCATGTCCACGTCCACCCGTACGGGCGGAGGCTGAACAGCGAGGGCGGCGGTCAACGCGTTGCGCAACCCGTCGGCGGTGTCCCAGTCGACCTCGCCGCCCACCACGATCCGCGTGACGGCGCCCATCGTCTCGGTGCGCACGGTGATGCCGTCGATCATGGGTCACCGTCTCGTTCGGCCCCTCCGGGACGTGCCCCGGGGCAGGGCCACCGACCCTACGCCGCGCTGCGGACACGCGGAACGGAATTCCCGCCTCGGGGCGGGCTGATCGGTCGGGCTCCGGCGTTCAGGTGTCGTGGTCCGCATGGGGGTCGATGCACGCCCAACCGCGTCTGGCCATCTCGGACCTCATCCACTCGTCATCGACGACCGGCACCTTGAGTCAACGCGGGTGTTGAGGATGGGAGAGGCTGGAGCCCGACTCGCGCGTGAGCCGGGCGAGGTGGGCGTCCAGGTGTTGCACACGCCCCGGGAGGACGTCCCGGAGGTTCCACCAGCGTATGGCCGCGATTTCCGTGGTGGCGCGGAACTCCCGGATAGCCGCGATGCGGCCTGTGAACAGCGCCGCGTACTCGGTTCGCCGGTCGGGCGCCAGGACGAAGCCCGCGTAGCCGACGAACCGCAAGGGTCCGTCGGGCTCTTGACCGCTCTCCTCCAGCAACTCCCGTGCGGCGGCCTGGCGAGGGGACTCGCCCTGCTCCACACGGCCACCGGGCAGTTCCCAGCCCTGGCGGAACCGGTCGAAGACCATGAGGACACGGTCGGCGTGCCACAGGGCGACCAATGCCGCCGGCAGTGGTGCGTCGGACGGCGGCGTGTTTTCGGCGCCGCGTACGAAGGAGCACAAGGCGTTGCCGCGGTCATCGACCGCGAGCGGCGGGACTCTGGAGGGGGACACCTCGCTAGGATTCCCGGTCCGTCACCGTCGCGTGGTGGCATTCATGTTCCCTCGGCCGTCGGGCAGGTCCATCCAGGGCCCCACGGCCCGCCTCCCGAGGGCGGCGCGGCCCGCGGCACTGACGGATTCCACGGATTCCGCCGGGCGCCCCGGGGGACGGCTGCAAAGTCACTGGAATTGCTTTTGGGCGGGGGTCGTTTCGTCGGGTCCATGGTCGGGTCTGGGAGGGCGCGGGGCGTCGTGCGGTGGGGTGTCGCCACGAACGGCTGCTTGCCCCGGTGGACTGCCCGTGTAGCGTCATGGCCAGCAGTCATGGTTCCGAAGTACCGCCCGTGAGCGCAGGTTCGCGGGCAACGCTTGTTCAGAGTCTCTGAGGGCCAGGACGACCACCTCCGGTTCCCGCGCGGTGCGGGAACCGACTTTCAGTCCCCTTGGAGGACAGATGGCCAGCGGAACCGTCAAGTGGTTCAACTCGGAAAAGGGCTTCGGCTTCATCGAGCAGGACGGCGGCGGACCGGACGTCTTCGCCCACTTCTCGAACATCGCCGCCTCGGGCTTCCGTGAGCTCCAGGAAGGCCAGAAGGTGACCTTCGACGTCACCCAGGGCCAGAAGGGCCCGCAGGCGGAGAACATCGTCCCTGCCTGATCCCAGCTCCACGACGCCCGCCCCGGTCGCCCGGCGCGGGCGTCGTGCGTTGACGACAACGGCCAGCGGCACTGGCTCGACCACCCATTGGTGGATGCCGAAGCGATCGCTGCCGATGAGCAGTGCGGCTGCCTCGGCGGCGTAGGTGGCGGCCTGCGCCCAGCTCCGACTCCGCCAGCGTCCGCGTGGTGGTCCCGTGACGCCCCCTGGCTCCACACCTACAATCACCACCGCGGACACACCGCACTCGGCGGAAAACCACCCGCCACCCGCGTCACCAACCTCATGGCCTCTTACATCTAGTCGCTTGACTCCCGCTCATGCCCACCAACGTGCGGACCGGTCAGCGAGTGTCGGTCCGCCAGGTCAGCTGCAGGTGCCGGGGCCTTTGCGGGACGCGCCACGTCCGCCGCGTGCGGCGCCTGCGGAAGCGGGTATCCCGAGAGCGCGGGGGAGGGGCGCGCCGTCCGCGACACCCAGCTGAACCCGGTATGCCTCATCCCGCGCTGCCCGCGCGACGGCCTTGCCGCGCACCTGCGGCCGCCCAGCGTCTGACGGGGTGGTGCAGGGCGAGCAGGGTGAGCAGCAGGCCGCACGTCAGCGTCGCGGCGGTGACGTGCCCCGACGGCAGCGCGTAGTTGTACGCCGAGTCCACCGGGTCCGGGTAGCGCGGCCGGGGCCGGGCGGTGACCGCCCGGATCGTGTACTGCGCCGCGACCCCCGCCGCGGTTGTCGCGGCCATCCACCACGCGAGCCGCCGGGCGCCGGCCACCGCCAGCCACACGGCCGCGACCAGGGCCGCCCCGCGCATGGTCACCGGGTCCCACACCCAGTCGGTGAGGATGCGGTTCGTCCGGGTCCAGCCCGGGTTCTCCACTGCGGCGGTGTGCAGTTGTGCCGAGATGCGCCGGTCCGCGGCCGCGAGCGGATGCCACCGCACCTCCACCAGGACCACCAGCGCCAGGGTGCACACGCCCAGCACCCCCGCCGCCAAGAACCACCGGCGCCGTCCGGGGCCACCGTTGGGACGCGCTGTCGGGAAACGCATGCGCTCCACCCTCCCAGGCCGCAGGCTGCCGCCCAGCCAGGACGCGCTACAGGTCCCGCACGCCCGTTCTTATATCGTCTTCCGATATCGGGAAGCGTAACGGGGCGATTTGACTGTCGCGCCGCCCCGCCCCGCGTACCCACCCCACGGACCAGGGAGTTGGCGATGACGAACACGGCACCGCCCGCAGGACAGTTGGCGCGGCGGTTGGGGACGTTCGACGCCGTGGTGATCGGCCTGGGGGCGATGATCGGCGCCGGGATCTTCGCCGCACTCGCGCCCGCGGCCGGCGCGGCGGGCTCCGGGCTGCTGCCCGCGCTCGCCGTCGCCGCCGCCGTGGCGTACTGCAACGCAACCTCCTCGGCACGGCTCGCCGCCCGCTACCCGGCGTCCGGCGGCACCTACGTCTACGGGCGCGAACGCCTCGGCGCGTTCTGGGGATACCTGGCCGGATGGGCGTTCGTGGTCGGCAAGACCGCGTCCTGCGCGGCGATGGCACTGACCGTCGGCGCGTACGCCTGGCCGGGTCAGGCCCACGTGGTCGCGGTCGCGGCGGTGGTGGCGCTGACGGCGGTGAACTACGCCGGTGTCCAGAAGTCCGCGTGGCTGACCCGGGTGATCGTCGCCGTCGTGCTGGCGGTTCTGGCCGCCGTCGTCACCGCATGCGTCACCGCGGACGGTGGCGACGCCGGGCGACTCGCCCCGGGGGCGGACGCCACCTGGACCGGGGTGCTCCAAGCGGCCGGGCTGCTGTTCTTCGCGTTCGCCGGGTACGCGCGCATCGCCACCCTCGGCGAGGAGGTCCGCGACCCGGCGCGCACCATCCCCCGCGCGATCCCCCTCGCACTGGCCGTCACCCTGGTCGTGTACACGTCGGTCGCGGCAGCTGTCCTCGCGGTGCTCGGCCCGGACACCCTGGCCGGCGCCACCGCTCCGTTGGCCGACGCGGTACGCGCCGCGGGGGCGTCGTGGCTGGTCCCGGTGGTCCGGGTCGGCGCGGCGGTCGCCGCGCTGGGGTCGCTGCTGGCGCTGATCCTGGGCGTCTCGCGCACCACCCTCGCCATGGCCCGGGACCGGCACCTGCCGCACGCCCTGGCCGCGGTCCACCCGCGCTTCGCCGTGCCGTACCGCGCCGAACTCGCCGTCGGCGCCGTCGTCGCCGTCCTTGCCGCGACCGCCGACGTGCGCGGCGCCATCGGCTTCTCCTCCTTCGGCGTACTCCTCTACTACGCCGTCGCCAACGCCTCTGCCTGGACGCTCACCCGCGCGGAGGGCCGCCCGCCACGGATCGTGCCCGCCGCCGGAATCGCGGGCTGCCTGCTGCTCGCGTTCACCCTGCCCGCCGCGTCCGTGGCCTGGGGTACCGCCGTCCTCGCCGTGGGCGCCGCCGCGTACTTCGCCCGCCGCCTCGCCCGCAGGCAGTAGCGCCGACGCGAGGCCAAACACCGACCCGAACACCCGACCGACGACCCCGACGAAAGGCCCCGGCCATGCCCGAGACCGACCCCGTATCCACCGAGAACACCGACCACGTCGAGCCGCCGCAGCCCACCGTGCTGTTCGTATGCGCACGCAACGCCGGCCGCTCGCAGATGGCCGACGCGTTCCTGAGCGAACTCGCCGGTGACCGCGTCCGCGTGCACTCCGCAGGACCGCAGCCAGGCGAACGCATCAACCCGCTGGTCGTCCAGGCGATGGCCGAGGTCGGCATCGACCTGTCCGGACGCACCCCGACGCAGCTGACCGACGCCGCCGTCGGCGAAAGCGACGTCGTGGTCACCACCAGCGGAGCCGACGCCTGCACCACCCTGCCCGGACAGGACCACGAGGACTGGCCGGTCGAAGACGTCGCCGGCAAGACCCTGGCCGAGGTACGCGCCATCCGCGACGACATCCGCGTCCGTGTCGAACTCCTCGCCGCGAGGCTCGCACCCACCTCCGGCCCGGGAGAACGCTGACCGCAGGCGTTCCGGCTCAGGTAGGCGTGTCGCCGCCGAGGACCTCGCGGGCCAGCTCCGCCAAAGCCCGCCGGTCCTCGGCGAGCGCCGCCCTGCCCGCCTCGGTCGCCCGGTACACCCGGCGCGTGCGGCCCTCGACCACCCGCTGCTCGGAGACCAACAGTCCGTCGGCCTCCAGCCGGTGCAGCGTCGGGTACAGCGTGCCCGGACTGATCGCATAGCCGTGCGAGGCCAACTCCGTGGCCATCCACGCGCCGTGGATCTCCTCCTCGGCTGCGTGATGCAGGATGTGCAGCCGCACCGCACCCCGCTGGAACTCCCGCACCCCGCACCTCCACGCCCACAGGGCAGTGACGAAACCGATATCGGGAGTCGATCCTACGTGTGGCGGTTCGGCCTCACGGCGCACCGCGAGGTCCACGATCGCCGCGCACAGCCGAGCGCATCAGGTGGATTCGCCCGCCGGGCCGGGCAGGATGCGGCTGTCCGGACGCGCGCCGCAGACCGCGCGGGGAGATGCCGGGCGTTGCCTGCGAGGCTGCTTTGTCGCGTCCTTGGTCCGGTGCGCAGGTGCGGTTGCTACGCCGGCGCGAGGGGGTAGCCGGTGACGGGCATGTCGACGTACGCGTCGTAGGTGATCCGTCCCTCGTTGTCCACGACGACCTCCTTCATGAGCTCGTCGACCTCCGGTGAGGTCACTGCGGAGCCCAGGTTCAAAAGGAGTTGGCGGAACTGGGCCTCGGTGATGCCGGTGCCGTCGGTGTCGAGGGAGCCGCCGCATCACCGCGATCCCACAGCGCTGCCACTGGAGGTCCCGATTGCGGTCGTCGACGTAGCGTGGGCTCGCGCGGTGGCGAGGGCCGTCGACCTCGAAGACGACCGCGCGGCACGAGCGACGGCGACCCGGACGGCCTCCTCAAGCGCCTTCGCGGCTGCCTCCCGAGGACCCCCTGCCTTGGTGGGACCGCGGGGATAGGGCACGTCTCTCCCGACCGAACCCGACGCGGCCAGCCCCTCCCGGACGCACGCCTGTTCCACTCGTGTGGCAGCTCGCCGGGAGCTTCCTGGCAGCGTCCACCAGAACCTGCCCAACGCGACCAAAGAACGCGACCAAGGGGGCGGCCGTCCGGCGCGACTCCCGGGCCGCATGATCGCGCCGGGTTGTTCCCGGTCGGCGTGGTGCCCGGCCGGGGCTGCCTCGCCAACCGGCCGGGCCGGGGAGAGTAAGGTTCCGGTGGCGGCCTGCCTTGCGGCCGTCGGGGCCCGGCGCCGTGCATGCGCGGTGCGTGGAGTACCCGTCGGCGCGTGACAGGAGTTGCCCGTGAACGCCACCGGTCGGACGGCGCGGATCCGGGGCTTGGTCGCCGAGCACGCCGCCCGGCGCGGATCCCGGGTCGCGGTGCTGGACGTGTGTACCGCCGCCGTCGCGGCACTGCCCGTCCACGGGGCGGGGGTGTCCGCGATGTCGCCGACCACCGCCACCCATCCGCTGTGCAGCACCGACGGTGTCAGCGAACTGCTGGAGGAGCTCCAGCTGACCCTTGGCGAAGGCCCCTGCGTCGACGCCTACTCACGGGGCACGGCTGTCCTGACGTCCGACCTGTCGGCCGACTCGGTCCACGACCGCTGGCCGTTGTTCGCGCCCGCCGCCGAACTGGCCGGGGCGAGCTCGGTGTTCGCGTTCCCGCTGCGGCTCGGCGCCATCAGCCCCGGTGTACTGGACCTGTACTCCCGCACACCGTGTCACCTGGACGCAGGCCAACTCGCCGACGCCATGGTCCTCGCCGACACCGCGACCCTGGTCCTCCTCCAGACACCCCTTGCCGGAGCCGACGCGACCGCGGACCGCCTCGACGGCAGCGTGTCCGCCCCGCCGGAGGACGCATCCTCGGATCCGTCGCTGGAGGATTTGGGCGGCTACCGGGCGGAGATCGACCAGGCCACCGGAATGCTCACCGAACAGCTCGGCGTCGGGATCGACGAGGCGTTCGTCCGGCTGCGCGCCTACGCGTACGCCCAGGAGCGCCGCCTGGCCGACGTCGCCCGCGACGTGGTCGACCGCACCCTGCGTTTCACCCCGGACGCCCCGCGGCGGCCGTCCCCAGGAGAAGAAGGCGGTGAGAACCGTCCGTGATCCGGCCAAGTCCTGTGGCCTGTACCGAAATTCCCCGTCTCCCACGATGGGAGTAGCCTTGACCGAGGGTGCCTGTGATGGATGAACGACTCCTGGCCCAGACCTTCGTCGAACTCGCTGACAACCTCGTCGCCGACTTCGACCTCATCGACTTTCTGCGGCTGCTGACCGACCGGTGCGTCGGCATGCTCGGCGTCACGGCCGCAGGCGTCCTCCTGGCCGACCCGCACGGCAGCCTGCGTGTCATGGCCGCGTCCGACGAAAGGGTACGCGTCCTCGAGCTGTTCCAACTGCAAAACGACGAGGGCCCGTGCCTGGAGTGCTTCCGGGTCGGCACGCCGGTCACCGTGGCCGACCTCGCCGCCGAGGCGGAACGCTGGCCGCGGTTCGTCCCGGTCGCACGGCAATGCGGCTTCTCCGCCGTGCAGGCGGTCCCGATGCGGCTGCGCGACGACGTGGTGGGCGCGCTGAACCTTTTCCGCGCCGACGCGGGCCCGTTCGATCCGGTAGACGCCCAGATCGCGCAGGCCCTCGCGGACGTCGCCACCATCAGCCTGCTGCAGCAACGGTCCACCGACCGCAGCGACGCCCTGAACGAGCAGCTGCAACACGCATTGAACAGCCGGGTGGTGATCGAACAGGCCAAGGGCAAGCTCGCCGAACGCCACAACATCGACATGGAGCAGGCCTTCACCACCCTGCGCGGCTATGCCCGCTCGCACAACCGCCGCCTCGCCGACCTCGCCCGGGCGTTCGTCGACGGCACCGAAACCCTCACCGACCTCGAACGCGAAGCCGACGCAGGTCCGGTGCCGGGGATCGGCTCGAACACCGACTGACCGGCAGGGCCGTCGTGCACGCCGCCTGGCGGCCGCGACGACGACGCTGGTGCCGGGACGACGACGGTACGCACAGCGGCCGCCGTACCGCGGCCGCCGGCGGGCGGCACCCTGCCCCTCGCCAGAACCGCCGCTCGCGGCTCGGTCCCAGGGTGGGGTGCTACCCGCATGGCCGCAATCGAACAGTTCCCCCGAACCGGGCCCAGCGGTTCCAGCGGCGGCGTGGCCGGACGGGGTAGCCGTCGCGCGAAGGTGAACCGGATTCTCCACGTTCAACCGGGTTGCCACTTAAGGAAGTTGGCTGGAGACGCCAGCAGGCGCAAGGCAGGGGAGCTGGGCGGAGACCACACCACCACCCTCGCCGTCTGCTCAGGCCGCAAAGGATTTGCCGGCGATCCCGCCCTCTGTCTGCGGACCCGCACCCGGAACCGATCAGGTGTGTCCGGGTCCGCGGCTGTGCGTAGTCAGCGGCCAGCCGAGAAGGCAGGGTGCCCGCTCGTCCCGTATCGCGGGTGCTGGTGACTATGCTGGTCACATAGACGTCCCAGACCCCGGCGGCTACCGGCTCCAACCATGGATGCCTGCCGGGGCGGACTTTTGGTCGTACCCGGCGCATCTCCCACGAAGGGAATCGCCTGGGTCCCAAGCCTTTGGACCACCGGCTGCAGACCGGCTTTTCGCCCGCCGCACGCACGACACCACCGGGACGATCGACGCAGCGCCGACCGGCGTCCGCGCGACCTGCCCGGCCGACCGCCGGAACGAGGCGTCATGCCGAGCCACCAGCCCGTTTCCCTCCCTGATCGCGACACCCTCCGACTGGCCATCCAGCGGTGCGAACTGGGCACCAGGGTGCTGCTCGTCGTCCCGGGCGAGATCGACTCCGACAGCGCGCCGCAGCTGCACGGCGCGCTGCAGGATTGCCTTCGTGACGGCAGCCCGGACATCGATGTCGAAATGTCACGCGTCACCTTCTGCGACAGCAGCGGCCTGCACGTCTTTCTTGACATCTCCCGCTCCGCCGCCAAGGCAGGCGGCCATCTGCGGCTGCACCGGCCGAGCCCGATCGCGGCCCGGCTCCTCACCCTGACGGGAACCGGCACCCTCCTGTTCGGCCTTCCGACCCGTCCGTCGCCCGCACCGGTCATCGCCGACACCGCAACAGGGCAGACCGTTCACTTCACCAACGGCTGCGGCAAGCCGACGGCGAACCGCGTACCCGCCGGTCGGCCCGGCCCGGCTGCTGCTCCGGAGCCACCGAACTCCCATGCGTAGAACCGGTGCACCGCAGCCGACGGTAGAAGTGCGGGGTCGCCGCGTCGGCGCGAAAGGAGGTGGCGATGATGGGTGATCCGGGGATGGGTGATCCGGGCCTTTCCCGCCGCGAGGCGTCGGTACTGGAGGCCATCGAGCGGTCGCTGCGCGAAGACAGGCGGCTGGACCGAGCGATGCAGACACCGATGCCTCCTCTCGGCCGTGCCCGTGTACGGAGGGCGGGTCGGCGGCTGCGCGGGGCGGCGGTGGTGGCTGCGGCTGCCGGATGCGTGAGCCTGCTGGCAGCGGCGGTGACGACGGGTCATCCCGCGCTTCTGCTGACGGCGATGGCCTGTTTGACGGCCAGCGTGCTGCTCACGCTCGTCTCACTGTGGCGCTGCCCCGGCAACGAGTGAGGCCCGGCCCCGGCCGCGCTGCAACGGACCTGCACGGACGACCTCAACGAGCCGCCGAACTGTGCCCACGCGCAGGTGCGCATCGCGTGTCACCCCGTCCGGTCATCGGCTCATGGCGAATTCCCGTAGCTCCAGGCCCGGAGCGGGTTTCGGTGCCGCTGTTCGCCTCTTCCGCCGGAACGCTCCATGGCTCCGGCAGCGCAGCGGACGCTCCCGGAGGCCGGGTACTGCCGCTGCGCGCCGGGCGGCCACCTGGGAATCGAGGCGCTTCGCCCACCGCACCAAGCCCCCCGGTCCGCCCGGCCATGCGCCGTTCCCGCGCCGTACCGGACGAGACCCTGGTGAGCCTCTGTGCACTGAGACGCATTCGGGCTGCTCGCCCTGTTGGTCCTCGCCCGCGCCGCACACCGCCGGCACGCCGTGCGGTCCCGCTCCTGACGTGCCCGGCTAACGTTGCCCTTCGGCATCGGTCGCGTGATCACGCGCGCGGGCGCCGAGGGGCCGCTCATGTACGTACCGCCCGGTAGCGTGCCCCCATCAAGGAAGGCCGGGGCTGCTCATTGAAAGGGGGCCAGGAGTGTCCGGACTGGTGTTTCCCGGAGTGCTGAGGTCCGACGGCCTGCCTGCCGCGTTGTCCGACCCGGTGCGGCTGGCCGCGGTCGCCGCGACCGGTCTGATGGACACCCCCGCGGAAGGCGCGTTCGACGACCTGGCCGGGTTGGCGGCGGTGTTGACCGGGTGCAGCCGGGCGTTCGTCACCCTGGTCGACGCGGACCGGGTGTACTGGAAGGCGTGCCTGGGCGTGGACCGTGCGTCCGCCCGAACACGCGGTACGCCCGTCTCTGAGGGGTTCTGCCCGTATGTGATCGCGTCGGGCGGGGAGCCGTTCGTCGTCGCGGACGCCGCCACCGATCCGCGCACCCGCGAGCATCCCTCGGTCGGGCCGATGAAGATCGGCGCGTGGGCCGGGTACCCGATCCTCACCCCCGGCGGGGACATCCTCGGCAGCGTCTGCGTCGTCGACGAGAACCCCCACGCCTGGGAACCGCAGGAGCTGTCCACCCTGGCGACGCTCGCGCGCGCGGTGGGCAACGAGGTCAACCTGCGCACCACCTTGGCCGCGTCCGAGGCGGCGCTGCACCTGTCCACCGAGCTGGCCCGCTCCCTCCAGGACAGTCTGCTCCCGCCGGTCCTGCAGAAGGTCCCCGGCGTGGAGACGGCTGCGTCGTACCTTCCGGCGGCCGGCGGCAGCACTGTGGTCGGGGACTTCTACGACCTGTTCCACGCCCAGGGCCCTTGGTGGTGCACGGTGATGGGCGACGTGTGCGGCAAAGGCGTCGAGGCCGCCAAGGTCACCGCGCTGGCCCGCTACACCCTGCGTGCCGAAGCCACCCGCGAACTGTCGCCTGCGGCGGTGTGCGCGAACCTGAACGCCGCGCTGCTCGAGCAGCGCGGCGACGGGCGGTTCCTGACCGCCGTCTACGCCACCTTCCGCACCACCGCGGCAGGTGTCAGCGGGCGGCTGTGCACCGCCGGGCACCCGCCCGCGCTGATCCTGCGCGCCTCCGGCCGCGTGCAACCCCTGGGGCGCAGCGGAACCCTGCTCGGGATCATGCCCGACGTCGACCTGACCGACGTCCGGTTCCGCCTCGCCCCCGGCGACGCCCTGCTCCTCTACACCGACGGCGCCACCGAGGCCCGCCACCGCACACGGTACGACAGCGCCCAAGACGCACCCCGGGACAGCCCGGCCGGGCACTTCGGTGACGATGCCCTCGCCACCGCCCTCGCCGCCTGCCGCGGCCTGGACGCCGCCGCCATCGTGTCCCGCATCGGCGCTGTCCTGGCCGACTACAGCGGCCACTGGGCCGACGACGACACCGCGCTGCTCGCCCTGCGCGTCCCACCCGCAGCTTAGGCGCGCGGGGGCGAGGAGGAGGGGCATCCGCGCGGCGTCTTGGTGAGACAGTCCCGCCGAGGAGCGGAGGGACTTCGCGGACGACCTAGTGATCGCCAACGGTGATCGACCCGCCGTCGTTCGAAAGCCCGGTTCAGTACTGGCAACTGCTGATGATGTTTGTTCGAACTGTGCACACTCGCCGCGGAATTAGGACCCACCGCCAGCCCACAGACACCTGTCGCGTGTCGTCCACCCACGTGTCGCGGCCCCGCTCCGCTTGGAGGATCTGCCCACACCCCCGTACTCCGGGCACCGAGTGGTCACGTCGGGAGCCTTGGTCCACTGCACCGAGGACAAGTCCAGGGCGTCCAGCTCATCCCTGCTCAGCGAAGCACTCATCGGTTCACGGTCCTTCATCACCACGGGCCGCGGACCGTCCGCGCCTGCCGCCAGGCCCTACCCTCGCTGCAGCCGAACCGATGGGGCTGTCGGTCGCGGCCCCGACCCTCCCCCACGACGCCGAGCACGTCCTGGTCCTGTGGCAGGCCGGGCCGCGTGCCCTGTGGGACGTCCGTCGACCAGGCAAGCACGACGCGCTGGTCGAGCAGACCGCGCAGTGCCCGGACGCCACCATCACCGGCACCTACGCCCGCTGACCCGCCCGCCCGCCTCTCCGAGTCGGGACACCCTGTCCCCAGCTCGGAGAGGCGGGAGCCTGGTCGAGGACGCGGTCGAGCCTGGCCGGCAACGCGTGTTCGCATGCTCCGGGGCCGTCGACCAGGTCGACGAAGTCGGCGATGTGGGCGAGCACGCAGGTCATGGCCGAGGTTCGCTGTCGGTGGCCGGTCGGGCCTGGGTGCGCCAGGCCACCGGATCCCTCGAAGACCGCGGCCACGACCCCGTGCACCATCGACAGGTCGGCCGGGTTTCCGAAGTCGGCGTCGAGTGCGCCACGACGGCGTGCAAGGTCACCGGCTGAGGTGGCTGACGGAACCCGCCGCAGGGCCACCCAGGCCGACCGTTCGGTCGTCGAAGGCGCTGAGCGCGCCCGCGACACTCCTGGTCGGTGTGGCCCTGAGTCACAGGCAGCGCTTGAGCGGCAGAGGCCGAGCCGCGCTCGCCGTCCGGCCTCCCGGGTTTCGGCGTGCCGGGGGGCCGGAGTCTCCAGTATCGCCAGGAGGAGTTTTGCCGTCGCAGGAACGGCGACGGTCGAGCCGGCGGCGATGAGACGCAGTTGCTCCAGCATGGTGTCCGGGTCCCCCGCGGCAGCGGCCCGCAGCGCCGCGTAGGCCTGGGCGCCGGCGTCTTCGAGAGGGCCGAGATCATCCGTGACGACAGCCTCGGCATCGCTGACCTGCGGCGACAAGTTCAGAGTCAAGCGCTGAGCGTTGTCACGGTCGTCTCCGTGGCCTCCAGCGTGTCCGCGCCCTGCTCGTTGCTCCTGCGCTGCCAGAAGGCGATCCAAGGTTGGTGTGCACGGTAGGTGCATCGCGTGGCGGATTGATCGCTGCGGGCGGCGGGTCGTGCGGGGCTTTCCCCGGTGCGCTGGGGGACGATGCCGTTCATGGCACCGGGAACAAGCGCTGCCGAAGGTTCTGCCAACACGCGACTGGTCCTCCTGGCACTGGCCGCCGGACAGTTCCTGATGGCGCTCGACAGCTCCGTCATGAACGTCTCCATCGCGACGGTGGCCGAGGACGTGGACACGACCGTGGCGGGAATCCAGGGGGCCATCACGGCTTACACCCTGGTGATGGCGATGTTCATGATCCCCGGCGGCAAGATCGGGGCGCTGATCGGCCGCAAACGCGCGTTCACGATCGGCTGCGTCATCTACGGATGCGGCTCCCTCACCACCGCCCTCGCCCCCAACCTTCCGGTGCTGCTCATCGGCTGGGCACTCCTGGAAGGCATCGGGGCCGCCCTGATCCTTCCGGCGATCGTGGCGCTCGTGGCGGGCAACTTCGCCGCAGCGCGCCGTCCCGCCGCCTACGGGCTGGTCGCCGCGGCCGGCGCGATCGCCATCGCCGTCGGCCCGCTGGTCGGCGGTGTCGCGACGACGTACTTCTCCTGGCGCTGGGTGTTCGCCGGCGAGGTCCTCGTGGTGCTGGGCATCCTCTTCCTGGCCCGACCGATCGCCGACACGGTCAGCGACGACCGGCCGCGCATCGACCTCATCGGCACGGTCCTCTCCGCGCTCGGGCTCGGGACCTTCGTCTACGGTGTGCTGCGATCGGACGAATGGGGCTGGTTCCAGCCCAAACCCGACGCACCCGCGCTGTTCGGGGTCTCTCTGACGGTGTGGCTGATGCTGCTGGGGACGGGGCTCACCTGGCTGTTCCTCCGCTGGCAGGCCCGCCTCGTCCGGCAGCGCAAAGAACCGCTCCTCGACCCGGCCATGCTACGGAACAAGCAACTGACCGGCGGGCTGACGATGTTCTTCTTCCAGTACCTCGTCCAGATGGGCGTGTTCTTCGTCGTCCCCCTCTACCTCTCCGTCGCCCTCGGCCTGTCCGCGCTCGACACAGGTGTCCGCCTTCTGCCGCTCTCGGTGGCCCTGCTTGCCGCCGCGGTCCTCATCCCGCGTTTCCTCCCGCACGTCTCTCCCCGGCGCGTGGTACGGAGCGGGGTGGTCGCGCTGCTCCTGGGCGCGGTGACCCTGATGGCCGCGCTCGACGCGGACGCCGGCGCGGAGGTGGTCACGATCCCCATGCTCCTGATCGGGCTCGGGATGGGCGCACTCGCCTCCCAGCTCGGATCCGTGACCGTCTCCGCGTTGCCGGAAGAAGACAGCGCCGAAGTCGGAGGCGTCCAGAACGCCGTCACCAACCTCGGCGCCTCGATCGGCACCGCACTCGCCGGATCGATCCTGATCGCCTCGCTCACGTCGTCGTTCCTGGCGAGCGTGCAACAGAATCCGGCGGTTCCGGCCAGTGTGAAAAGCCAGGCGGCCGTTGAACTCCAAAGCGGCGTGCCGTTCCTCTCCGACGCCCAGTTGCGCAGCGCACTCGACGAAGCCGGCACCAGCAAGAGGCTGACGCAGGAGGCGCTGGACGCCAACGCCGCCGCGCGACTCGACGGACTGCGCGCCGCACTCGCCATCCTCGCCTTCGCCGCACTCATCGCCCTCTTCTTCACCCAGCGCATTCCCACCACCCAGCCCGGCTCGACCAAGCCGTAACGGCCGCTGCGTGCACAGGGACCCGAGACGGCCGGCCAGCGCTCCGTGGCGCGGGTGTCCGTGCGTGGATCCTGATGGACGGCCGGGGTGCGGCCGGGGCGGTCCCTCGGCGCTTGGTCGCCGCCACGCTCCGCCACCTCGGGGACCCGCATCGTGCGGGGGGACAGCGACAGGGGGCGCGTGTCCGCCACGGCCACGCGAACGTCCGGACCGGGCGACGTACGGCGGCTTTCGTCACCGGGGGCGCGGAGCGGCGCAGCCGGCCCCGGCTCGGCCTCGCAGGCAATCGCCAGGTCAGTCGTCGGGGACGGACGCGGTGCACGTGGAGAACGCGCTGTCGCGGACGCACACGAACAGTGCGTTCCAGCGGCTGCCGTTGTCACGGGCGGCGGTGATCAAGGTACCGGCGCACGTGTCGTCGGAGAGGCCCCACAGCGCCCCTTCCGGCCAGCCGACCTGGGCTGTCCGGCTCTCTATCGTCTTGAGGCAGGTGGCGGGCGGGTCGTACTTCTTCAGCTCGGCCAGGAACTCCAGGTACTTGGGGTTGTTCGGCGCGGCGTCCAGCGCGTCGAGGGCCCGCTGGGCCGCCTCCCGTTCCTGGGGTGGCGTGTCCGGGTTCTGGACGGCGGCGAGTGCCGCGGCGGCGTCCTTGAGGATCGTCAGGACCCGTTCCGTGTCCTGGGGGTTCTTCGGCGCGGTGCCGGGGGTTGTTCCGCCGGGGGTTGTTCCGCCCGGGGTTGCGTCGGGCGTTGCGCCTGGGGCCGGCTTCTGGGCCAGTGCGGTCAGGACCGCATTGCTGATTCGTTCGGCCTGGCTCAGGTGGCGCGCGCGATCCGGCGACCCGACCGGGTAGTGATCGGCGTAGAAGAGGTTCAGGCCCAGTTCGTTCGTGAGCTCGTCGTAGGTCTGCCACGTGGCCGGCAGCGTCTTCGGATCCCTCATGAGGCTCCAGGACGCGCCAATGGCCTGCATTGCCTTCAGATAGGTGGCCTGGTCCTCCGCCGGGTACTTTCCCCCTCGGATGTCGGACAGTTTGTTGCCCATGACGAACACGAGAAAGCTGAACCCGTTGCGTTGCTGCTCGGCCGTCTTCGGGTCCGTGGACAACAGCGGCGGATTGGCCATACTGGCGGCGATGCTCGCGTACACGGACCGGTCAGCCGCAGCGGTGAGCGGAGACCGGGCCATCTGCAGCGCGGCCGCGATCCCCCGCAGGCCTGCCATCAGCTGATCCCGTCGGTATCCCGACTGCGTGTCCGCGTACAACGCCAGAAACTTGTCCAGGCCGTCCCTGATCTGCTTCTTCACGTCCTCCGATGCGTCGAGGGCATCCACCTGCTGGTTGATGTCCTTCTTCAGCTCGTCCTGTTGGGTCAGGTTGCGTACGTCGCCGCCGGTCGTCGTCGGCCCACCCGATGCGGGCGTGCTCGGCCCCTCGGACGCGCCGGTGCCGGGCGGCGGCGAGGTCGACGTGTCGGGTTGTCCCGGCGGCGTGCCCGGCTCCGAGGTCGGTGTGCCGGGTGATTCCGCCGTCGGTGTACCTGGCTCGCCCGGCTCCGCGGTGTCCGGTTGGTCCGGCCCCGGCGCGTCCGGTTGCGACGGCGGCGGCGCGTCCGGTTGCGACGGCGGCGGTGGCGGCGGTGTGGGCTCGCCGGGAGCCGCGGTATCGCCCTCGCGGGCCGGGGTGCCGGGTGCCGCGGCAGCGGTCGACAGCGCCAGCGCCGCCGCCAGGCACGAGGTGCCGACGATGCGGAGGACACGGCGATGCGCGGATACGGACATAGCGATCCCATGTGCGTTGCGCGAATGGCTGCCGGTCTCGCCGCATGAGGGGCCCGAAGGCCGCGGCGGTCGACGCCGGTGAACACGACTGTGGTGAAACAGCTGTGGCTTCCACTGTTCGCTCGTTCGGCGTCCGGTGCAACTCAGACGTCACAGGGTTGTCAGCGCCCGCAGCTGACACCTGAGTTGACGTCTGCCCGAGGTCGGCTCCGCCGTCCGGCGACTCGCCGCGCTTGTCCCCTGATCGTCGTGCGGAGTTCACCGGCGGTTGCTCGTAGCTGACTGTGCGTCAGCTCTAGCGTCAGGGCCCGGTATGGCCACACGCCGGGCGGCGGTCTCGTCTCGGCGGCCACCAGGACGGGGACCTCGATGTAGGCGCCGTCGTCCGCGCCCGCGAGGAACGGGCAGCCGCCGTCGAGGGAGTTGGGCCGATAGGGGCGACGCCCTTATGGACCGCGGTCTGGTGCATGCGTCGCGCAGCAGGTCGTTGACCGGTGCGTGGGTGCGGTTGATCGGGAGCTGGGCGAAGTTGGGGCCGCCGAGGCGGGCGATCCGGGTGTCGAGGTAGGAGAACCTTGCAGCAGCGGGTCGTTGCGCGGATACCCGGTTGCGTCCTGTTCGCCGGTACGCCGCACCAGCGCGGACCGTACCGCCGGGCCGCGGGCCTCCTGCGGCATGTCCTGCTCGCTGAACGGAAGGATCAGAACCTCGAATCGCTGCATGATCCGCGTGTACCGCTCTGCAGTGTTTCGTGCCGGGGCGGCCGGGCAGCCGCCGGGAGCCGGACGGGTGAGGGCCTGTCCGCCCGCGCTGACACTCGGACCGATACGGAGACCGCTATGACCAGCTCGTCCAGCAACACGCCCGCGTACACCGTGCCAGGCCTGAAAGCCGACGACGCCGCACAGGTGGCCGAGGCCCTCCAGCAGCGTCTGCACGCGCTCAACGACCTCCACCTGACCCTGAAGCACGTGCACTGGAACGTCATCGGTCCGCACTTCATCGCGGTCCACGAGATGCTCGACCCCCAGGTCGCGGCCGTACGCGCCATGGTCGACGAGATCGCGGAACGCATCGCCGCACTGGGGTGCTCGCCGGTCGGCACGCCCGGTCGGCTGGTCGCGGAACGATCGTGGAACGACTACGAGCTGGGCCGCGCCGACACGATGGCCCACCTCGGCGCGCTGGACATCGTCTACGACGGTGTGTGCGCGGACCACCGCGCGGCCGTCAACGGTGTCACCGAGTCCGACCCGGTTTCCCAGGACATGCTCATCGGCCAGCTCCGGCAGCTCGAGCAGTTCCAGTGGTTCGTACGCGCCCACCTCGAACAGTCCGGCGGCACCCTCGCGACCGCGGGAGCGGAGTCCCTGGCCGACGCCGCCGACAGGGCCTCGGCCTGACCGGTCGCGGTTCTCCCCGGCTGGCTTTGCCGGCGGTCCCGGGCCGAGCATCCGCTCAGGGATGACGTGCGTGTGAGCGCTGCCGCCACGGAAGTGCCACGGCGTCGTACCGGGTGAGCCATGCATCTGCAGGCGCGGCGACTGGTTCGACGAGGTAAATGCGGACGGCCACGACGGTCGCAACAGCCACCTGGACCCACCCGCGCGTGACCCCGTCGCCAACGACGCCCGCCCGCGCGGGCCATCGTGCGGGCCGCCGACGCCGACGCCGACGCCGACGCCGACGCCGACGCCGACGCCGACGCCGACGGCGCCGAAGTGCCCGGCACCGTGGCCCGAGAGGGCGGCACCCCGGCCTGGTCCCGCAAGGCCACGGTGCTCGGCGAGCGTGCGGCCCGCCGCCTCAACGAGCCCCGGCCTCGCACGACCTGACACGCTCGGGAAGCAGCCATCCCTCGTCCGATCCGCTCTGAGGCAGGCCCGCCCGTGAAGGCGTCGCTGCGCGGGCTGCACGCCCCGGGAGTGAGCAGGACGGCTCGGGGGTACCCGCGACGAATGCGCACATCAGGCATGACAGAGGCGACGAAACGGGGACATGCCGACAGCTCGACGGACGGGCACCCAGGCGCCGGGCCGTCCGCGGACGCAAGTGCTCCGGATCACGGCGACCAGGTGGCACGGTGGTTCGCCGAGTGGGCGGAAGGAGCCCGGCTCGACCTGCCCGGCAGCGGTGCCACGGCGGCGCGCTGGCGGGTGTTGGCGGAACTGAGCGAGCGAGACCTCGCGTTGGGCCGGCTCGCGGAGGGGCACGCCGACGCACTGGCGATCATCGCCGAGGTCGGCGGCGGTGCGGCGCCGCACGCCCCGGCCGACGCCCGCTGGGGTGTGTGGGCGGCCGAGCCGCCGGGCAGCAAGCTCGCGGCCGGCTTGGCGGGCCGCACGTGGACGCTGGACGGCACACGCCGCTACTGCTCGGGTGCGCTGATGTGCACGCATGCGGTGGTCACCGCCGACGCGCCCGACGGGCCACGTCTGTTCACCGTCGACCTGGACCACCCCGGCTGCCGACCGGTCCCCGGCTCCTGGCCCGCCGTCGGGATGGCCGCGAGCGAAACGCTCGACGTGCGGTTCGAGGCAGTCCCTGCCGAACCACTCGGCCCGGTCGGGGCGTACCTGGACCGGCCAGGGTTCCACCACGGCGGTGCGGGGGTTGCGGCCTGCTGGTTCGGCGGTGCCCGCGCGGTGGCGCGGCCGCTGCTCGACGCCGCCCGGGACGGACGCCTGGACGCCCATGGCCTCGCCCATCTCGGGGCCGTCGACGCCGCCCTCGCGTCCACCGGCACGGTCCTGGACAAAGCGGCGGCGGACATCGACGCCGATCCGCGGGACCGCTCCGGCACAGCGGAGGCCAGGGCGCTGCGGGTCCGCGCACTCGTCGAGCGCACCTGCACGGACGTGCTCGAACACGTCGGGCGCGCGCTCGGCGCGGGCCCGTTGTGCTTCGACGCACGGCACGCCCGCGCCGTCGCCGACCTCACCGTGTACGTGCGCCAGCATCACGGCGAACGCGACCTGGCGAGGCTCGGATCGCTCGTCGACCACGGGACGACCCCGTGAGCACCGACGCCCCCGCCGACGAGATCCAGGCCCCTGGTACGCCCGAGGCCGCGTGGCGCTCGTGGGGACGGCTCGGGGAGCTTCCGCGTGTGGTCCCGGACCCGGCCGGAGGCATGGTCGTGATCGCCGCGCACCCGGACGACGAAGTCCTCGGGGTAGGCGGCCTCATGGCGCGTGTGCTGGAGAACGGGCGGCGGCTACGTGTGGTCCTGCTCACCGACGGCGACGCGTCCCACCCCGGCGGCCCGCTCACCCCCGCGGACCTGGCGCAGCTGCGCGCACGGGAGAGCGAACGCGCGCTAGGCGCGTTGGCACCCGGCGCTCCGGCCGTCGAGATCGCCCGGCTCGGGCTGCCCGACACCGCCGTTGTCGAACACGAGGGCGTCGCGGTTGCCGCGCTCGGCGGGCTCCTCGCCGGATACGAACTCTGCCTCGCGCCCTGGTCACACGACCTGCACGCCGACCACGAGGCGGCAGGCCGCATCGCCGCGCGCGCGTGCCGGGCCACGGGCACGCAGTTGGCCGAGTACCCGGTGTGGATGTGGCACTGGGCCGTTCCCGACGACTGTCGGGTGCCCTGGGAACGCGCGGTCCGTGTCGACCTGGCGCCGGAGCACGTCGCCCGCAAGGAGCGCGCCCTCGGATGCTTCGCCAGCCAGATCGCGCCGCTGCTGCCCGGCGACGACGACCGGGTCATCCTGCCTCCCGAGGAACTCGCCCACTTCGGGCGCCCGTTCGAGGTCCTCTTCCGATGAGCGTCCCACCCGGGGATTCCGCTCCGACCCCGGACCACTTCGAGGATCTGTACGTCGCCACGGCCGATCCCTGGCATCTGACGGAACGCGCGTACGACCTACGCAAATATGCCCTCACGGTCGACTCCCTCTCCGCCCCGCGCTACGCCTCGGCCTTCGAACCCGCCTGCTCGGTAGGCGTCCTGACGCGCATGCTGGCGACCAAATGCGACGAACTCCTTGCCTGCGACCTCTCCCACGTCGCGGTCGAACAGGCCCGTGCCCACTGTTCGGGCATGCCGCACGTGCGCGTCGAGCGCCGGTTTCTGCCCGAGGAATGGCCCGCGGGACGTGCTCCGGGCTTCGACCTGATCGTCCTGTCCGAATTCCTCTACTACCTCGACGACATCCGCTTCGCCGCGGTCCTCGACCGCACGGTCGATTCACTGGCCCCGGGCGGGACGTTGGCAGCCGTGCACTGGCGCCCCGCCGCCCCCGGACATGTCCGCCCCGCCGAGAGCGTGCACGCGGCGCTGCGCGCGCTGCCCGGACTGGTCCGGATGGTCGAGCACCGCGAACCGGACTTCCTGCTGGACGTCTTCGTCGCCGGTGACGGCCCCGCGGAAGCGCTCTCGCCGGCGGCACGGGAAGGGCTGCGATGAGCCGGGGACGACCCCGCGGCGTCGGCGTTGTGAGGCGGGTCGCGGTCGTCGTGCCCGCCCGGGACGAGGAGACCGAACTCCCGGGCTGCCTGCGGGCCTTGGCCGTCGCCGCGGCGCGGGTGGAGGCGGCGGGCGTCCGCGTCGAGGTCGTCGTTGCCGCCGACCGCTGCGTGGACCGGACCGCCGCCGTCGCCCGCGCCTTCGGCAGCGCCGTCGTCGAGACCGACGTCGGCGCCGCCGGTGCGGCCCGAGCGGCGGGGTTCGCCACGGTCCTGCGCGACGGCGGCACCGCCGGAGTGTGGCTCGCGACGACCGACGCGGACAGCCGCGTCCCGCCGCACTGGCTCACCTGCCAGCTCGACTGGTCCGCGCTGGGCTGGGACGCCGTAGCCGGAACTGTCAGCGTGACCGACTGGACCGGGCACCCGCCCGGCGCCGCGGAGCGGTTCGCCGCCCGCTACGACAACTGGCGTGGCCGCCCGCCCCACGTCCACGGCGCCAACCTGGGCTTTTCCCGTGCCGCCTACGAGACGGTCGGAGGCTTCACATCCTCGGCCGTCGGCGAGGACCACGATCTGATCCGGTCCCTCGAGAACGCGGGCTTCCGGGTGCTGCGCACGGCCGCGCTGCCCGTCGTCACCTCCGCCCGCCTGGACCCGCGCGTACCGACCGGCTTCGGACACCGGCTCCAAGCCCGCTCGGCGGACCTCGGGGCCTAGCTTCCGGCCCTGAGAGCGAGCGTGCGACGACCCGGCCGGAGGAGGTGCGGTCGTCCAGTCCCGCGAACGCGAGGACGTCCGACCCGAAGACCTCGGAGCCGAGCACCTCGCGGACCCGCGCGTCAGTGCCCCGGCCCTGCTTGTGGCCCGGGGGAGTGAACGGGACGTACCCGCGCCGGTGGTAGGCGGCCAGCGCCTCGAGGACCGGCGCTTGCGAATGGTCAAAGCGGCTGCTGCTCATACGCGCGCGGCTACCCGCATGCGCCACGCACCGCGGCGGTCCCGGATGACGGCTCCGCAACGCGGCTGCGGGCCCATGCCCGTCGCGGGGTGCGCACCCGACGGCGCGGAAGGTTTCATATGACGCGGCGGGGCAAATCGCTGGAGATGGTACGAATCGGCTACACGATGATGACCGAGCAGGCCGGACCGCGGGAGCTCGTCGAGCACGTGGTGCATGCCGAGGAGGCCGGCTTCGACTTCTCGGTCACCTCGGACCACTACTCCCCGTGGCTCGCCACCCAGGGGCACGCGCCCTATGCCTGGAGCGTGCTGGGTGCGGCGGCACAGGCCACCACACGTATTCCGCTGATGACCTACGTGACCTGCCCCATCCTCCGCTACCACCCGACCGTGGTCGCGCAGAAGGCGGCGACGATGCACCTGCTCAGCGGCGGCCGCTTCCGGCTCGGCCTGGGCGCCGGGGAGAACCTCAACGAACACGTGATCGGCACGGGGTGGCCGCCGCTGCCGGTACGGCACGCGATGCTGACCGAAGCGGTGGAGATCATCCGGGCGTTGTTCGCCGGCGGCGAGGTGACGTACCACGGGCGCCATTTCCAGGCGTCCGGCGCGAAGCTGTGGGACCTTCCGGACATCGCGCCGCCCATCGGCATCGCCATGTCCGGGCCGCGCAGTTGCGCACTGGCCGGGGAACATGCCGACGTCGGCGTCGCTGTCGAACCCGATCCCGGGCTGGTCGACGCGTTCGCCCGGGGCGGCGGCGCGGGCAAACCCGTGGTCGGACAGGTCCCGGTGTGCTGGGATCCGGACCGCGCGGCCGCCGTGACGCGGGCGCACCGACAGTTCCGCTGGTTCGGCGGAGGGTGGCCGGTCAACGCGAACCTGCCCGGCACCGACGCGTTCGCGGCCGCGACGCGGTTCGTCCGAGAGGAGGACGTCGCCGACTCCATCGCATGCGGAGACGACGTCGAGGCGTTCGTGGACGCCGTCCGCGTGTACGTCGACGCCGGTTTCACCGAGGTGGCCCTCGTGCAGATCGGGGGAGACACGCAGCACGAGTTCATCGACTGGGCCCGTGCCAAGCTCCTGCCCGCGCTCCACGCCCTGTAAGGCCGGCGGCACACGGCCGAGAGTGCGGCCGACGGCTGAACTCGGGCGGTGCGGGTAGCCGCGTCCCAGACCCGAACCACAGGAGCGGAGCGTGCCATGAACACCGCGAAGATGGCCTACAAGCCGGTCGGCCTGTTGGCCGGAGCCCTGAGCGGGATGGCGGCGGGTGCCGTGTTCAGGCAGGTCTGGAAGGTGCTCGGTCACGAGGACGACGCCCCCGATGCGACCGACGAGGACCGGACCTGGCGGGAAGTGCTCATCGCGGCGGCGCTCCAGGGAGCCATTTTCGCGGCTGTCAAGGCGGCCACCGACCGCGGGGGAGCGACCGCGGTGCGGCGTGTGTCGGGAACGTGGCCGGGCTGACGCGGGTACGGCGGGTACGGCTGACGCGACCCGCAGCCACCCCCGTCCGGCTCGGCAGGCAGAACGTCAAGGACACCGGATCCAGCGCGCAGGCAGCGCTGTGCACCAGGCGGGACACCGAGGGAGAGCCATGTCGGAGAAGGTCGCGGACCACGTTCTTGCCAGGCTGCGGGAGTGGGGCGTCGAGCATGTCTTCGCGTACCCGGGGGACGGGATCAACGGCCTGCTGGCCGCGTGGGGGAGGGCCGGGGACCGGCCTCGCTTCATCCAGTCCCGGCACGAGGAGATGTCCGCCTTCGAGGCGGTCGGGTACGCGAAGTTCTCGGGCCGGGTCGGGGTGTGCGCGGCCACGTCCGGCCCGGGGGCGATCCACCTGCTCAACGGGCTCTACGACGCCAAGCTCGACCACGTGCCGGTGGTCGCCATCGTGGGGCAGACGGCGCGCAGCGCGATGGGCGGGTCGTACCAGCAGGAGGTGGACCTTGCGAGCCTGTTCAAGGACGTCGCCTCGGAGTTCTGCGAGACGGTGACCGTCCCCGAGCAACTCCCCAACGTGTTGGACCGGGCGATCCGGATCGCGTACGCGCGGCGCGCTCCCACGGCGGTGATCATCCCGGCGGACGTGCAGGACCTCGACTACACCCCGCCCGGGCACGCGTTCAAGATGGTGCCGTCCAGCCTGGGACTGTCCCGTTCGGCGCCGGTCCCCTCGGACGAGGATCTGCGCGGCACCGCCGAACTGCTGAACGCGGGGGAGAAGGTCGCGATCCTTGTCGGCCAAGGCGCGCGCGGCGCGCGGGCCGAGGTGGAGGAGCTGGCCGACCTGCTCGGTGCCGGCGTCGCCAAGGCCCTGCTGGGCAAGGACGTGCTCTCCGACGAACTGCCCTATGTCACCGGCTCGATCGGCCTGCTGGGTACGCGCCCCTCGTACGAGCTGATGACCGGCTGCGACACGCTCGTCTCGATCGGCTCGAACTTCCCCTACTCGCAGTTCCTGCCGGAGTTCGGCCAGGCGCGCGCCGTGCAGATCGACATCGACCCCTCGATGATCGGGTTGCGCTACCCGTACGAGATCAACCCGTCGGCGACGCGCACGAGACGCTCAAACGCCTGCTGCCGCTGCTGCACCGCCGCGAACACGGCAAGTGGCGCCACGACATCGAGAAGAACGTCGCGCGCTGGTGGGAGGTCATGCAGCGGCGCGCCGCGGTGGACGCGGAGCCGATCAACCCGGAGTACGTCGTCCACGCGCTCGACGCGCTGCTGCCCGACAACGTGATCCTGGCCGCGGACTCCGGCTCGGCGGCGAACTGGTACGCGCGCCACCTGCGGATGCGTCCCGGCATGCGCGGCTCGCTGTCGGGGACCCTGGCCACGATGGGGCCGGGCGTCCCGTACGCGATCGGCGCCAAGTTCGCGCATCCCGACCGGCCCGCCGTCGCCATCGTCGGCGACGGCGCGATGCAGATGAACGGCATGGCCGAACTGATCACCGCGGCCAAGTACCGCGCCGAGTGGCAGGACCCGCGCCTGGTCGTCGCCGTCCTCAACAACCAGGACCTGAACCAGGTCACCTGGGAAATGCGCGCGATGCAGGGCGCGCCGCAGTTTGAGCCCTCACAGCATCTGCCCGACGTGCGCTACGCCGACTTCGCGCGCTCCATCGGCCTGGGCGGCGTGCGGGTGGAGAAGCCGCAGGACGTGGAACCGGCGTGGCGCGAGGCGCTGGCCGCAGACCGGCCGTTCGTGATCGACTTCCGCACCGATCCGGCGGTGCCGCCGATTCCGCCGCACGCCACGCTGGACCAGATCGAGGCCGCGGCGTCGAGCATCCTGCACGGCGACAGCGACCGGGGCGGGATGATCAGGCAGGGACTGAAAGCCAAGATCCAGGAGATGCTGCCCGGCGGCCGCGACCGCGAGGACCGCCCAGGCGCTGGCGAAGGGCAGTGATTTGCGGGCTTTCCTCTGCGCCCGGCTTTGTCACCGGGCCTCTTCGTCAGGCGTTTGGTCAGGCGTTTGGTCAGGCCACGTCGTTGAGGGGCCGATGCGCGCGGGAGTTTGTGGGCCGGTGCGTGCATGCCCGGGGATGTGGGGGGCAGCGGGCGTGTGCAAGCGCAACCGACGGCTCGGTTGCGAACTGACGGGTCCGGTCCGGCATTTCGCGTACCGGCCCTTCCGAGCCCCCGGTTTCGGGGGAGTGAGTAGGCATCATGGTGACTGCCAGGGAACGCTGGCTGGGTCGTACCGACGTCAACCCGGTCTATGTGGTCGTCGGCGTCGGCGATTTGGCGGTGGAGAAGGCCCGTGGCGTGTCGACGATGGTCGTGCAAGGGAGGATCGACATTCCCGTCGGCGTGCGGCCGCTGCGCTATCGGGTCTCGAACACCGTGGCGCAGGTGCAGTCCACGATCGGTGGGACGGTCGACGCGATCGGCAAGAACCCGGGCGGGTACGTACGCAGCCGGTACGGCAGGGCTCTGGACGCCTATGAGGACCTGGGGATCCGCGGGCACAAGGTCGTGGCCAGGGTGCGTGGCAGGGCCGAGGAGGCCGCGGACGATGCCAGGCGTGTCAAGGGCGAGGCCACCCGCGATGCGGCGCGTCTGAAGGACCACGCCAAGGGCGACGTGCGCGGACTCAAGGACGACGCCAGGGACAGGGCCCGTGAGCTCGGCGTCGAGGCCAAGGAGGACGTCCGGCGCACCGCCGCCAAGACGAGGGCCGCTTCCGCTTCCGGGACCGGGTCCGGGGCCAGGTCCCGTTCCGGTGCGAGGACCTCCGGTATCTCCGCCTCGTCAAGTGCCTCCGGGAGCAGGGCCAAGGCCTCGCGTACCAAGCCTTCCTCGGGCCCCGCGCCCGGCCGATAGACCGCAGGCCTCGCCAAACTGCGCCGGCGGCCGGGCCGGCACCCGACACCCGGCCGTCGGCGGGCATGCGCTCGTCAGGCGACGCCCGAGCGCAGCCACCGAAAGGCGTCACTTGTCGGCCCATGACCGCAACGCACCGGACCTCGGCTCGCCTGGACGAGGGCGGCCACTGACCGCTGTCCGTCCTGGGCCGTCAGCCCGGCAGGGTTTCGCCGCCGATGGGTGTGAGGACCTCGCCGGTGTAGTAGCTGGACAGTCGGCCCGCGGCGAAGAAGACATACGAGGGGGCGATTTCGTCTGGATCGGCGGCGCGGCCCATCGGGGCCTGCTCGCCGAAGGACTCCACCCTGTCAGCGGTGAACGTCGCCGGGATCAACGGCGTCCAGACCGGGCCCGGGGCCACGCAGTTGACGCGGATGCCGCGTTCGCGCAGCGATTGCGAGAGCGCGTACGTCAGGGCCAGGACCGCCCCCTTGGTGGCCGAGTAGTCGATGAGGGTGCGATTGCCGCGCAGCCCGTTGATCGACGAGGTGTTGACGATCGCCGAGCCGTCCCCCAGGTGGGGGAGGGCGGCCTGGGTGGTCCAGAAGTAGCTGTGGATGTTGACCCGGAACGTGTACTCCCACGTCTCCGGGTCCAGGTCGGCGAAGTCCTCGACCGGTTGCTGGTACGCGCAGTTGTTGACGAGGATGTCCAGCCCGCCCAGCCCCTCGACGGCGGCGTCCACCAGCTCTTGGCAGTTGGCCCGGACGGACAGATCCGCGCGGTGGACGACGCAGCGCCTGCCCGCGGCCTCGACCAGGCGCGCAGTGCGGGCGGCATCCTCGTCCTCGACCTCCGCCAGGTAGCCGATGGCGACATCGGCGCCCTCCTTCGCGAACGCCACCGCGACCGCCCGCCCGATCCCGGAGTCGCCGCCGGTGATCAGGGCGCGCTTGCCCGCCAGGAGACCACTGCCCTGGTAGCCGGCCATTTCGTCGCGGGGACGGGGCGTCATCGGGTCCGTCGTCCCCGGATAGGTCTGCTCCTGGGCCGGGATCAGATGTTCGTCGCTCATCTGCGCTCCGTTCTTGCGTGACGGCGGCCTTCGCCCGACAGCGGGCGGCCACAGGCGTGAGCGGCTACCCGTTGTCCCGCCCGGCACACCCGGAACGGGTACGGGCGCAAGGCACTTGCACCGTGACGGGCGAGCCACGGTGCGGCGTGCCACCACGTGGTGGCACGCCACGCGTCCCTCTAGGCCCGGGGCCGCGAGGCTGCTGCCGGACCCGTAGGACTCGTCGGGCAGTTCGGCTTCGATACGTTGCTTGCGGACCGTGCGCTGTTCGACGTGCTCCTCCGTGGTCAGCCACGCGCTCGACCGGCACGGCGCAGGTCTCGACCACGGTTTCCTCGGCGTACAGCGTGACTTCGTGCTCGTCCTCGGTGATGGCCGGTACCGACAGGGACGCGTCACGGTTGGCCTCGGTGATCGGTTCCCGCTCGACGCGGACCTCTTCGTGGCGTACCGCGACGGTCTGCCGCTGCTCTTCGGCGACCACGTACTTGCGCAGACGCGCCCGTCCGGACTCGTGGCGCTCGACGCCGACGTGCATTTCTTCCTCGGAGCGGGTCATCGCGTCGTCCGCGCATGTCGGCCTGACCGGCCGTCGTGGGCATCGGGCCCACCGCGGTGGTGGTCCGCGGATCGGCTCCGGCCGCGTCGGCGGCCGCCCAGCCTCCCTCATCGGCCCGGTTCGCGTTCTGCCACGCCGCGTCCCAGTCGATGCCGGGGCGGTCGCTGTTGCGGTCCCGGCGTCAGCGGGCCGTCGGGCCCGGCGCGGCCGCCGTGTCGGCGGGGAAGAGTTCGGTGGTGCCGGTGAGCCGGAGCAGGTGCGCGAGGCAGTCGCCCGGGTCCAGGGTGAACGCGGCTCCGGCGTCGGCGGAGCGGTCGCGGGCGTGGAGCAGGGCGTGCAGGCCCGATGAGTCGCAGAAGGACACCGCGCGGGCGTCGACGTGCAGGTGCCGGGGGTGGGCTTGGAGTGCGCCGTCCCAGGCGGTTTGGAGGTCGGCGGCGTTGTCCTGGTCGATCTCACCGGCCAGGTGCACCACGGCACGCTCCCCGCTGTACTCGGTTCGGACCTCCAGCGCGCGGGCGGTGGGGGTGGCGGGGTAGGCCGGGGCGCGGATGCGCGAAGAAGGGGGTCGCGACATGGGTGGTCTCCTGGCGGTCGGGGGGCTGGTTCCTTCCAGCCCACTTTCCCCGCGCCCCGAATCCACGTCAAGGAATACGCGAATCTGTGTTCGTCTATCGGGTGTTTCAAGCCGGGCTGCCCGGCCTAGCATGAAGACATGACCGAGACCGTGAACCCCCCGCCCGACGGGGCCGCGCATCGGCCCCGGGGCCGGGAGCAGGGCGCGGATGCCGGGGGGTGGACGTTCCTGACCAACCACGCCCGCGTCCTGGCGGCGGTCGCCCGGGAGCCGCACGTCCGGATCCGGGACATCGCGGCGGTGTGCCTGCTGACCGAGCGGGCGGTACAGAAGATCCTCGTGGACCTGGAGAGCGCCGGGTACATCACCCGCGCCCGCGTCGGACGCCGCAACACTTACCGGGTCGCTCCGGGGACCAAGGTGCGCCACCCCGCCGACGGCGGCCGCGACGTCGCCGACCTCCTCGCCCTCTTCAACGTCCCGCACGCCCGCACCGACGACCGCACCGCCCGCTGACGGCCGCCGACGCCGCGCGTCTTGACGTCGGCGTCGCCGCCCGCTGACCTACCCAAGGTCGGATGCGGGGCAAGGTGGGTTGTGCACGAGCCGCGGCAGGCGCGACAGTCCGGGAACGTGGTGTCGTCTCGGCCTTTGTCGCGTCGAGGCCGTCGTCAGGAGGTCTGTGGGGCGAGCTCCCTGACGGCGTCGATCAGGTCGCGGACGGTGGCAACGGCCTCGATGTCGTCATGCGACAGGGCGACCTCGAACTCCTCGCTCACGCGCAGCGCCAGCCCGGCCACGGCGAAGGTGTCCATCCCGAAGTCGTCGGCGAACCGCGACAGCTCGCTCACCCCCACCTCGGGGATGCCCAGTGCGCCGGGCGGCCTGCCCGGCAGGAGGTGGGTACCACCCGTGCACGCACCAGATGCATCGGGTGACGAGACCGTGACCCCTAGGTCGTGTCTTCAAAGTGGTGACGCGGGATGATGGCTCCCGTGATTCGTCGCTATGAATTGACGGACGAGGAGTGGGAGTTGATGCGGCCGTTCCTGCCGCCGTCCTCGTTCGGTCGTCCGCGTGCGGACGACCGAACCGTCCTCAACGGGATCGTGTGGAAGATCCGCGCCGGCGCCGCATGGCGGGATGTGCCCGCCAGGTATGGGTCGTGGCAGTCGGTCTACACCCGTTTCCGCAGGTGGGCGCTGGACGGCACGTTCACCCGCATGCTCGCCGCGGTCCAGGCCCATCGGCACGCGGACGTGGACTGGCTGGTCGCGGTCGACTCCACCCTGGTGCGCGTCCACCAGCACGCCGCCGGCGCGAAAAAGGGGACCTGGGCGGGGACGAACCGGAGGATCACGCCCTCGGCCGATCCCGAGGAGGACTGACCACGAAGATCCACCTCGCCTGCGACGGCCGCGGCCGGCCCCTCGCGTTCGTCCTCACCGGCGGCCAGCGCAACGACTGCACCCAGTTCGAGAACGTCATCAACCGCATCCGCGTCGGCCACCGCGGACCGGGCCGACCCCGCACCCGCCCGGACCGTGTCGTCGCCGACAAGGGCTACAGCTCCCGCAAGATCCGCGCCTATCTGCGCAAACGCGGGATCAAGCACACCATCCCCGAACGGATCGACCAGCTCAACGGACGGATCCGGCGCGGCGAACGCCTCTGCGGCTTCGACCCGCAGGCCTACCGCCGCCGCAACGTCGTCGAACGCTGCTTCAACCGCCTCAAGCACTACCGCGCCATCGCCACCCGCTACGACAAGACCGCAACCTCCTACCAAGCCGTCGTCACCCTGGCAGCAACCCTGCTCTGGCTACGGCCACTTTGAAGACACGGCCTAGTGCCTTCCGCTGTCCAAAGCCTGCGACCGGTTGATCAGGAGGTCGGATATCGCGGGCCGCCGTGCTGCGTGCGTCCAGCCTTCACAGCGTCGGCTGTCGCCCGCTGTTGTGAGAAACGGTGGCAGCCGCGGGTCGGGGGGAGTCATGCCGTGGGCGCTGGTGGAGGTGAGTCGTGACCTGGGCCGTGGGCAATATTTTGTGCGGTGATCGGTGTCGGGGAGAGGTCGGCCGTTTCCTCGCCGGGTTCGAGGAGGGTTTCGGCGGCACCGACGATCAACGGGTCTGGCGTGCCGACGACGTCGGAGTCCTTGCTGGGGTAGTCGTAGCGGGCGAGGAGGCTGCGCATCGCTTCCAGTCGGGCACGACGTTTGTCGTTGCTCTTGACAACGGTCCAGGGCGCGAAAGCGGTGTCGGTCGCTCGGAACATGGCGACCTTCGCGTCGGTGTAGTCGTCCCATCGGTCCAGGGAGGCCATGTCAGTGGGGGAGAGCTTCCAGCGTCGGACCGGGTCGACGCCGCGGATCGCGAACCTCGTACGTTGTTCGGTCTGGGACACGGAGAACCAGAACTTGACCAGGGCGATGCCGTCGTCGACGAGCATCCGCTCGAAGACGGGGCATTGGCGAAGGAACAATTCGCACTGTTCTGGGGAGCAGAAGCCCATCACCTGCTCGACACCCGCGCGGTTGTACCAGGAGCGGTCGAAGAAGACGATCTCGCCCGGTCCCGGCAGGTGTGCGACGTAGCGCTGGAAGTACCACTGCCCGGCTTCCTGTTCGCTGGGTTTGTCCAGTGCCACGACGCGGGCACCGCGGGGGTTGAGGCGTTCGGTGAAGCGCATGATCGTTCCGCCTTTGCCTGCGGCGTCCCTGCCCTCACATACGACGACCAGGCGGCCGCCGGTGTCCTTGATCCAGTGCTGGAGTTTGAGCATCTCGATCTGGAGCCTGCGTTTGCGCCGTTCGTAGTCCGCTCGCCGGATCTTGTGGTCGTACGGGTAGTTCTCGCGCCAGGTCTGGATGGGCGCGCCGGAGCCGTCCAACAGCACCGGCTGCTCCGGCCGGGAGCGGTCCACAGTCAAACCGTCCAGTAGTTCCTCTGGCGCCTCGTGCTCGTCCATTCTCCGCCTGCCCTTTCCGGGCCTGGGCGGTGCCAGGCCGACACGTCAGATGACACTTGCCCGATATGCGCTGATCAACAACGCCTGGTGCGGTCATCGGCAGGAAAAGCGGGAATGTGTCGCCTGTGTCCGTACACGGAGGGCGTAGCCGGCGTCGTTGGTCCGCGCTTGGGGTGGGTCCGGACCGGGTTGGGCGGCGCGGCGTTCGTCGGTCACGACCAGCGCTACCCGTAACCGCGCCGCTCATCCCGCCCGGCCCGGCGAGGCCGCCCATCCGCCCGGCGCTGGCGAGGGTTGATTGACTCACTGGTAGAGACACGAAAATCTATCTTTGTCGGAGTAGACATCGGGTGTTGGTGTGGTTATGGTTTCTCTCGTAGCCAGAGGGACGGTAGGGCCTGGCAGAGGATGAACTGCCGGCATGCAGTACGCGCAGGTGCAGTTGGCAGGACGGTGCGGAGGTCGGAGTTCCGAAGCCGGAGTTGTTGCGGGAGGGCGACGGGATCGGCGACCGCACCGGGCGGCCCGCGGTATCAGGGGCCGCCGTGAGCAGGACCGCAGAGGCAGTACCCGCAGTACCAGTGGATGCAGTTCGCGGTGATCCGCAGTGAAGTCAGTGAGCAGCACCTCGGTGAAGGCGTCGGCTGCGGACGCGCGCACCGGGAGGTTCGGCGGTGGGGTTCCACGCCCAAGCAGTTGCGGAGCGGGCGATGCGGGGCTGGCTGCCGAAGGGTGACGCTCGGTCAGGTCACCGGCGTTCAACACCAGCAGTTCGCAACACCCGTAGGACACAGCAGTACGCACGACCGCAGTACCCAGCCCCCAAGCAGTTGATTATCCGAGGGACGAAACGGAGGAGCCGAGCGCCATCAGGATCGCCCGGGTGTACAACACGAGCCCGGGTACCGCAGGACATCGATAGTGAGGTGGTCTCCGGTCAAGCAACAGCGATCCCCGCACCCCCGACGGCATCACGGTCGGGTCGGCGGAAACAGACAGCCGACGCAGGACTAGGTCGGCAGATGGTGTAGGAGTTCCTTCGGGGCCCTGGTGCCGTATGGCGCCAGGGCCCCTCCACGCGTTCCCGGCACGATGTCGCGCAAGGGACAGGACAAGAATCAAGAGAGGTTCCATGACAGCTGAGGACTCGTTCGGCCGTCTCGACGACGACGACTACCCCGCCTACACGATGGGCCGGGCCGCCGAGATGCTCGGCACCACCCAGGGCTTCCTCCGCGCCATCGGAGAAGCCCGCCTGATCACCCCGCTCCGCTCCGAAGGCGGCCACCGCCGCTACTCCCGCTACCAGTTGCGCATCGCCGCCCGCGCCCGCGAACTCGTCGACCGCGGAACCCCCATCGAGGCCGCCTGCCGCATCGTCATCCTCGAAGACCAACTCGAAGAAGCCCAGCGCATCAACGCCGAGTACCGCCGCGCCGCATCCCCGGAAGCATGACCCGTAATCCGCGGGCACGCACCCGTGCCGCACTCGTCCGCCGGCTTCCTGAAAAGAGCACATGAGCGCCGAAGACACCCCGCCACCGACACGCGGACGGGAGTCCCAGCACCGCCCCGGCGCCACATCCGGCACCCCCCGGGCACCCGCGGTTGATCCGACTGCCGACACAGTCGGCCTCCGGACTGCCGGGCAGACAACCGGCGACGCGGGGGGCGGTGTGGAGCGGACGGCGGCTGCGCTGAAGCCGAGGCTGCGGGGCTGGCTGCATACCGGCATGTCCCCGCTCGCGCTGGCCGGCGGCGTCGTCCTGGTCGCCGTTTCACGTTCGGCTGCGTCAGTGGCCGCGTGTTCGGTGTTCGCGGTGTCGGCGCTGCTGCTGTTCGGTACGAGCGGGATCTACCACCGCGGGACGTGGGGTCCGCGGGGCGAGGCGGTTCTGCGGCGGCTGGATCACGCGAACATCTTCCTGATCATCGCCGGCACCTACACACCCCTGGCGGTGCTGCTGTTGCCCGAGGACCAGCAGGTGGTGCTGCTGTCCATGGTCTGGGCGGGCGCCCTGGCCGGCGTCGCCTTCCGTATCCTGTGGATCGGTGCTCCCCGGTGGCTGTACACCCCGTGCTACATCGCCCTGGGCTGGGTGGCCGTCTTCTACCTGCCCGACTTCGCACGCACCGGCGGTACCGCGGTCGTCACCCTGATCATCGCCGGCGGTCTGCTCTACACGGTGGGCGCCGTCGTCTACGGACTCCAGCGCCCGGACCCGTCGCCGTCCTGGTTCGGCTTCCACGAGGTCTTCCACACCTTCACCATCGCCGCCTTCACCGCGCACTACACAGCCATCCTCCTGGCAGTGCCCTGACTCGTGTCGGGGCGTGCTCCACCGCATGGCGCATGACGTCTCCCGAGCCGGACAGGAAGCAGAGCGCGACCAGGGCAGTGCATGGTGCAGGAGAAACGACCCCCGAACTCAGTGCGACAGCCGCATGATTCGCAGTTTGCCGCCGGGGTCGGAGGGTGATTCGCGTATTTGCGCGCGCTGTGCGCGGTGCGGGCGAGCTGTCCCAGTCGACGTCGCCTGCTATCGCGATGCGCACGACGGCGCCTGTCGAGTCGGCACGGACGGCGAGCTCGTCGGTCATGCGGTCCACCGTAGGCGGCGACAATCCTTGCGGGGATCGGTACGCGTATGCGGCGCCGTCGTGGCCCGGCAGCCCCGACGACCGGCGGCTACGGCCTGCGGAACTGGCGGCGTGCTCATCCCTGTCGCGGTGCGGGCGTGGCTATGCTGGTGGGCAGACGTCCCAGACCCCGGCGGCTACCGGCTCCAACCACGGATGCCTGCCGGTGCGGACTCTTGGTCGCACCCGGCGCATCCCTTGAGGGGAATCGCCTGGGTCCCACGCCCTGGACCACCGGCTGCAGACCGGCTATTCGCCCGCCGAACGCACGCCACCTCCGGGACGATCGACGCGGGGCGGACGCTCGAATCCTTGCCCCCGTGACCTCCCGGCCGATTGCCGGAACGAGGCGTCATGCCCAACCGCCAACTCGTCCCCGTCCCAGACCGCGATCCCGTTCACCTGGGCATCCACCGGTGCGACACCGGCACGGGGGCGCTGTTCGTCATCCAGGGCGAGACCGACCGCGACACCGCGCAGCAGCTGCACGGCGCGCGCAGCGCTGCCTGCGCGAGGGCCACCGCGACATCGACGTCGACCTGTCGCGCGTCACCTCCTGCGACGCCAGTGGCCTGCACGTGTTCCTCGACATCTACCACGACGCCGCCCGGGCCGGCGGCTATCTGCGGCTGCACCGGCCGAGCCCGATCGTGGCCCGGCTCCTCACCCTGACGGGAACCGGCACTCTCCTGTTCGGTGTTCCGCCCCGTCCGCCGCCCGCGCCGGTGGTCGCCGCCACCGCGACGGGGCAGGCCGTGGACTTCCCGACCAACGGTTCCACGAACGGCCACGGCAAGCCGACCGCGCACCGCGTACCTGCCGACCGGGCCGGGTCGGCCGCCGTGGCGCTCTTCCGGGCGAGGTGAGGGCAACAGGGTTCCGGCCGTTGGGGCTGATCGCCGTCCACGCGCGGTGTGCGGCGCACCCGTCGACGTGTGCCAGGAGCTGCTCGTGAGTGCCACAGGTCGGACGGTGCGGATCCGGATCCTGGTCGCCGCGGTGCCAGGTGCCGTGAGGGGTATCAAGAACCGAAGGACGCGGCCTGGTCGCCAGGCAACGAGCTGACCACGGTGTGGAGTCGGCCCCCATCTGTGAGGAGGCGACGATGGCGGGCAAGCACTGCGGTCCGCCGGACACTGGGGAACGCGACGGCCACCGGGAACAACCGCCGCAGAACCCGCAGCCCCCGGCGAACCCCCGCAGTCGTGCGGTACCGCCTCGGCCTACAGGTTGGTCTGGGCTTCGAGGTGGTCGGGGTAGCGGCCGCCGTGGATCTCGATCATCGCGGACGCGTCGGTGAGCTGGGCGAGTTCGTCGTCGGTGAGGATGACGGCCGCGGCCGCGGTGTTCTCCTCCATGCGGTGGCGCTTGGTGGTGCCGGGGATGGGGACGATCCACGGCCGCCGGGCCAGGAGCCAGGCGAGCGCGATCTGCCCGGAGGTGACGTGTTTGTCGGCGGCGACGGACCGCACGAGGTCGACCAGGGCCGTGTTGTGTCGCAGTGCCTCGGGTGCGAAGCGGGGGATCTGGGCGCGCAGGTCGGTGCCGGCGTCGAAGGTGCTGGCGGCTGTGAGAGTGCCGGTGAGGAAGCCTTTGCCGAGGGGGCTGTAGGGGACGAACCCGATGCCGAGTTCCTCGCACACGTCCAGGACGCCTTCCTCGGGGCGGCGCCACCACAGGGAGTACTCGCTCTGGACGGCGGTGACCGGCTGGACGGCGTGGGCGCGGCGGATGGTGTCCGGGGCGGCTTCCGACATGCCGTAGTGGCGTACCTTGCCTGCCTGGATCAACTCGCTGACGGCGCCGGCGAACTCCTCCACGGGGACGTCGGGGTTGATGCGGTGCTGGTAGTACAGGTCGATCGTCTCGACGCCGAGCCTGCGCAGGGAGCCGTCGGCGGCAGTGGCGACCTCGTCGGGACGCAGCATGCGTCCGGTGGCGGTGCGGGTGGCCGGGTCGATGTGCGCGGCGAACTTCGTGGCGACGACGACGCGTTCCCGGTGCGGCGCGAGCGCCTGCCCGACCAGTTCCTCGTTGGCGTGGGGGCCGTAGACCTCGGCGGTGTCGAAGAAGGTGACGCCCTCGTCGGCGGCGGCATGCAGCAGCGCGGTCATCTCGTCGCGGTCGGGGCTGCCGCCGTAGCCGCCGGTCATGGTCATGCAGCCCAGTCCGACGGCGGACACGGCCAGGCCGCCGACCGGTCCGCCTGTGCCGAGGGTGCGTTGGTCCATGGTTCGTACTCCTGTCGAAGGTGCGGGGCAGGCGGCGGTCAGGTGCGGGTAGCGGTCACGGCCGCGGTGTACTGCTGGTCGGTGACGGTTTCGAGCCAGGTGGTGCCGTCGCCGGTGTCGTCGCCGCCGACGACGACGAGGGCGATGTGCGCCATGAGCGTGGTGTCGGTGGCGCCGTGCCAGTGTTCTTCGTTCGGCGAGCAGGTGACGGTGTTGCCGGCGGTGACACGCAGCACGGTGCCGTCGCGGGGTCCGGAGCTTTTCGGGGGCGGGGTCAGACCGTGAGGAGGGTCTTGATGGCGCGCCGTTCGTCCATGGCGCGGTACGCCTCGGCGGCCTGGTCGAGGGGGAGGGTGAGGTCGAAGACCTTGCCGGGGTCGATCTTGCGCCGCCAGATCAGGTCGATCAGGTCGGGCAGGTACTGCCGTACCGGGGCGGGGCCGCCGTGCAGGTGGACGTGGGAGAAGAACAGCTCCTGCCCGTCCAGCGCGACGTCGTGGGAGACGCCGACATAGCCGACGTGCCCGCCGGGGCGGGTGGCGCGGACGGCCTGCATCATCGACTCCTGGGTGCCGACCGCTTCGATCACCGAGTGCGCGCCCAGGCCACCGGTCAGCTCCTTGACCCGGGCGACGCCTTCGTCGCCGCGTTCGGCGACGATGTCGGTCGCCCCGTACTCCAGGGCGAGCTTCTGCCGCGGCTCGTGCCGGCTCATCGCGATGATCCGCTCGGCGCCGAGCTGCTCGGCGGCCAGCACCGCCATCAGCCCGACCGCTCCGTCGCCGACCACCGCGACCGTCTTGCCGGGTCCGGCCTGCGCGGCGACGGCGCCGAACCAGCCGGTGCCCAGGACGTCGGACGCGGCCAGCAGGCTCGGGACCAGGTCCTCGTCGGGCGTGCCGGGGGTGGCGACGAGGGTGCCGTCCGCCAAGGGGACGCGCAGCCGCTCCGCCTGCGCGCCGAGCGCGCCGACCGGTTCGCGGTGCACGCACGAGGACTGGTAGCCCGCGCGGCAGATCTCGCAGGTGTTGTCGGAGGCGAAGAACGACCCGACCACGAACTGACCGGGCCGGACCGACGTGACCGCGTCGCCGACCTCCTCGACGACACCGGCGTACTCGTGGCCCATCGGCGCCGGCCCGGCCACCGCCTCGATCCCCCGGTAAGGCCACAAATCCGACCCGCACACACAGGTCGCCGCCAGGCGGATCACCGCATCGGTCGGAGCGACGACCGAAGGGTCCTCGCGCTGCTCCACCCGGACATCACCGGGAGCGTGCATGACAACACCGCGCATCAGGAGTGCTCCATTTCGTACTGGGGGCGAGACGCCCTCAGGTCATTGAAAGACGGCCCGCGGGCCTGGTCCCGCGGCACGCGCGGCGAGGCCCCGATCTCACCCGCATGCGTCCGGGCTCCCCGCTCCGCAAGGACGGCCGCCACGCCCCGGAGCACGCACAGGCCATGTCCGGGGAACGCCGCACGTTCAAGGCAATCTGATCCCGACGCGTGCAGGGAGTCACTGGCGAGGGGTGTACCGGCAGTACATCCCAGGCCGCCGCGCGGGGACGTACGGTCGTGGGGTGGACAACCGCGACGAAGTCCGCGAGTTCCTGACCTCGCGGCGCGCCAAGATCACCCCCGAGCAGGCCGGGCTGCCCGCCGGGGGCCGGCGCCGCGTCCCGGGGCTGCGGCGCAGCGAGGTCGCCGCACTCGCGGACGTCAGTGTGGAGTACTACGCCAAACTGGAGCGCGGCCAGCTCGCGGGCGTCTCCCCGGCCGTCCTCGAAACCCTCGCCCGGGCCCTGGACCTCGACGACGCCGAACGCGCCCACCTCCTGCGCCTCGCACAGGCCGCCGACGGGTCCGACGCCCTCGCCCGGCCGCGGCACCGGACCGCCGCCCGGCCACCGGCCCTGCACCGCAGCCTCCAGTGGACCCTGGACGCAGTCACCGCAGGCCCCGCATTCGTCCGCAACGGACGCATGGACCTGGTCGCCGCCAACACACTCGGCCGCGCGTTCTACGCCGACGCCTACGCCTTCGCCGACGACAACCCCGACGGGCGATCCGGCGGGCGTCTGCCAAACCTGGCGCGCTTCCAGTTCCTCGACCCGGCCTCGCGCACCTTCTACCCGGACTGGGACCTCGCCGCGGACATCACCGTGGCGATCCTGCGCACCGAGGCGGGCCGCGACCCCCACGACCGGACCCTGCACGACCTGGTCGGCGAACTGTCCACCCGCAGCGACGCGTTCCGCACCCGCTGGGGTGCCCACAACGTCCGCCGCCACGGCACCGGCACCAAACGCTTCCACCACGGCATCGTCGGCGACCTCACCCTCGCCTACGAAAGCCTCGAAATGGCCGCCGAACCCGGCCTCACCGTCACCGTCTACACCGCCGAACCCGGCTCCGCCTCCGAGGAAGGCCTGCGCCTGCTCGCCTCCTGGGCCGCCACCGACGACGAAGTCCGCCCCGTCCCCGGTGACCCCCGGTAGAGGACAGGACGTCCGCCACCTGCCCCGAATGCACGGCCACTGCGCCGGCAATGCACCGTGTGAGCCGATCGCGCCATCGCAAGGCACGCACACCCGTCGGGCGGCGGGCTCCGCCGCATCCCTCGGCGTTCTCAAACCCGTGGACATCTCACCCGCACACAGCGAGCCCCGACGTTCCCCTGAACAGACGCTCTCGATGGTCACAGCCAGAGTGTGGAATCGCGGGGCCGTGAGGCATGAAGGCCCGCGAACCCCGAGCCAACAAGAGCTGGCCCAATAAGGAACTAGGCAGCCCGCTCCCGCCCACCTTCGTGGTCGGGCCCACACCAGTGGCGTGGGCCCGACGCGTTGACGCGGCCGGCACTGCAGGGTGCGGGTGTCCGGCGTCTCGCCCGCCCCGCGTGGCTCTCGGCGCCGCTCCTATTCCTTCTTCGCGGGTTTCCCGGGCTTGCTTGCGCCCTTTCCCGCGTTGCTCTTGTCTTCGCCCCTGGGGCCGTCACCGTGGTCGGTGGTCCGTGATGAACTCGGCCCGCCGCGTCCGGGCGTGGCCCCTGTCGCCGAGACGGGTGCGGTGGGCGGCGCGGTGGCGGTGTTCGGGCCGCTGACGGGCGGGGCGATGGGCGGCGCCGGGGTGTCTGCGGGTGGCGGAGCGGGGATTGGGGTGGGCGGGGAGGTGGGGGCGGGCCGGGCGTCGCGGGGGTCGGGGGCGGTGCTGCCGTCGAGTGCGGAGTACAGCGCGGCGCCGCCTGCTCCGAGTGCGAGTCCGGCGGTCAGAGTGACGCCGAGGACGCCGAGGATGCGGTGCCGCCTCCGTCGCACAGCCGTCCTTTCGGAGACGGGCGAACGCGATGCGCGCACCTCGGCGTGAACGAGCGCGCTGTTCGGCGTGGTGTCCGCCGTGGCGGTCGTGTCCGGCCGACCGGCTGCCGCGGCGGTGGCCAGGAGGTGGACGCATGCGGCGGCGTGCGGTCGGTGGGCGGGGTCTGCTCGGGTCATGGCCTCGATGGCGGAGGCGAGTTCCGCGGGGGCGCGGTCGGGGATGTGGGGTGGGCGCAGTGCGCGTGCCGTGCCCGCTTCGAGGGGGCCGCCGGGGTACTCGCGTTCGCCTTTGAGGGCTTCCAGCAGGACCAGACCGAGGGCGTGGATGTCGCTGGCCGGCCCCGAGCCGTGGCCGAGCAGTTGCTCGGGTGCCAGGTAGGGGATGGTTCCGACGAGTGTTCCGGGCACGGTGCGGGTGGGTTCGTCGATGAGACGCGAGATCCCGAAGTCGGTGAGGTGCGGCGTGCCGTCCAGTCCGATGAGGATGTTGGACGGTTTGACGTCGCGGTGGACCACGCCGGCGGCGTGCACGTGCTCCAGGGCAGATGCCAAGTCGGCGCCCAGGTGTGCCACCCGGTTCGCCGGCAGGGGGCCGGCGAGGATGTGCTCGCGCAAGGTGACGCCCTCGACCAGCCGCATGACGACGTAGACGGAGCTGGCGTGGCGGCCGACGTCGTGAACGGCGACGAGGGCCGGGTGCGTCAGTCGGCCCAGGAGTTCGGCTTCCTGGCAGAACCGTTCCGCTGTCACCGCGCAGGCACCGGGCCGGAATACCTTGACCGCGACGCCGCGGCGCAGCCGCATGTCGACACCTCGGAAGACGTCGGCGGTGCCGCCCGAGCCCAGCAGTTCCGTCAGGCGGTAGCGCCTGCCGACGACGACGCCGCTGCGCGGGACAGGGGGCGGTATTCGGCGCGGCAGTGCCGTCATGCTGTCTCCCCGGTCGGCGTCGCGGCAGTGTCCCGGTGCCTACCCGCCCTCGGGCTGGGCATGCCCGAGACACCCATCCGCCCGGGCCGGCCGGATGCCGCTGCCCCGTTCGGTGCCGACGGGCTCGATCGGTCTGCGGCCGCGCCGTCGCAACCCGTCGTACGCGATGGCCGACTCCGGGAGGGGCTCGGCCACCACTGCGTCGCCGCGTATCCGCTGTGCCCGTTCGCGTCGGTTCGCGATGACGGCACCGACGACCTGTTCGCCGCGCTCGACGTCGCCCCCGGCAAGGTGATCGGGGAGCTGACCGCGCGGCATGCGCCCGCCGACTTCCGCGACTTCCTCGACGAGATCGACCGCCAGACCGATGCCGGTCTGGCGGGTCCACGTGATCTGCGACAACCTCGCCACGGACAAGGCCTCGGTCGTCCACCGGTGGCTGCTCGCACACCCACGCTTCCACCTGCACTTCACCCCGACCTACTCGTCGTGGATCAACCAGGTCGAACGCTGGTTCGCCGAGCTCCAACGCCGCTGCCTGGACCGCGGGGTGTTCTGCTCCCTCGACCAACTCACCACCACGCTCGAAGACTGGATCGAACGCTGGAACACCAACGCCCACCCGTTCACCTGGACCCGAACCGCCGACCAGATCCTCGACCGCATCTGCCGCTACCGCACACGAATCTCAGGACCAGCTGGGGCGGTCGCCACCAGGCAATTCGTCCAGGTTTCGGTCCGCGTGCAGGCCCAGTCGGCGGAGCGAGCGCGTCGGGACGATCCGGATCCACGCGACCGCGCGGGGTCAGATGGTGCCGGAGCCGTTGGGCAGAGAACCCAGACCCAGGATCCGGCGGCGTCCACGAGCGGCATCGGCAACTCGTCGGGTGCCGAGGACGCCGGCGCCGCTGGGTGCGGTATATCCCGTCCTCGCTGATGATCATGAAGCTGCGGTCGTGCGCAATACCCGCCGGCCTCAGGAACGCATCGGTCATCGACGTGCCTGCGCACCCCTTGACGGGATAGCAGATCAGATTCGTGACGTCGGCCATGCGCCGCCCCTGTCATCGCAAACTGTCATGTCTCAACCCTCGGATCGGACGGGCGTCTTCCCGGATTCTGTTGCGCGGGCGCGGGGTGATGTCGGGTCGAGGAGACTTCTCAGCAGGCCGACTCCGGCGGCAACTGCGGCCACGTGCAACACCGCAGCGACCGCATAGTTTTCCGGCAATGTCACATCAGTCGGCTCGGTCAGCCCCACGTACAAGGTGAACGGCAACTTCCAGGCACTCCACGCGAACAGCGACCCCGACCCGAGCCAACCGACCGCGGACAACCACCGTCGGGAAAGTCGCACGGTGCGCCCCCGGACCGACAACCAGGCCGCCGCGGACCCGGCGAGCGCCCAGAACGCGCCCACGGCGTTGAGGAGATAGCCGTCGGTGTCGCGTTCGGCCGGGTGTGCGAGTCCGAGCGAGCCGCCCAACGCCCAGTACAGCCAGGCCAGTCCGACCACGGCCGCGAGGGCGGGCGCCCAGGGCACGGTGGACCGATGGAAGTCCCCGGCCCGCGCCGCGAACACCGCTGGCCAGCGCCGCAGATAGGCGGGCAGTGCGAGTGCCAGGCCCAGGCCCATCCCGATGAAGCTGAACTGGACGAGCGCCGCCTCCCACCCGGGCATCGACGGACCGTCACCGTCACCGGCCTTCGGGGAGCCGCCACCGGAGTCCAGCGCGGTGGTGAGCACGGCGTACGGAAGTATCGACACCAGGAAGCCCGCGCCCGTCCAGGCGCAGAACGCCACCAGCCACCCGGGGATCCGCATCCCCCACGGCCGGACCAGGGCCAGCGCCAGGGCGATCCCGATCCCCGCCATGCCGATGGTCACCGTGTTGAGGGCAATCCAGCCGGCCCGGTTGAAGCCCGACCCGATCGGGGCGACCCCGATCAGCGAGCCGGTCACCCAGACCACCTTGATCACCAGATACGGCGTCAGAGCCAGTGCGGCTCCATAGGCCGCGTAGTGCCCGACCCGGTCCCATCGGTCCATGTGCGCGCTCCCCGCTGAAAAACCATCAGCTTTGCGGGCGGGCGCCCTGGGGGCGTCCGCCATCTGGAGCGTTGCCCCTCCGCCCGGAGAAGGACAGTGATCTCCCCTTTCATGGGCATCCGGGACTGCCGGAGCAATCCCGAGGTCTCATTCGGGCAGGTGTTGCCGGGCGATGCCCGGCGAACGGCAAAGCCCGCGTGCCTCGAGGTCGGCGAGTTCTCTTTGGATCAACTGCTCGCGGAGGACGCGCTCTTGTGGCAGTACCGAGGCGAGGCTGTCCCGGTACAGGATCGACTGGTGAATGACCTCGTGGGGAAGTAGGACGGGTCGGGCCGTCGAGCATGTCAACCTCAGGTGGGCCTCCGGATACCCGAGCAAGTGGGGCGATCGGCCCCAAGGCGTTCGCGTGCCCAGGCGATGAACGCGTTGCCGCCTGTGTCCCCGGCAGGAGGATTTGCGGGGCCCGCGCATCTCGGGCCTGTCGCCTGAAGAGCCTTGTCCCGCGACGCGCGAGGTCCCCGCCGTGGCCGGGGACGGGGACCTCGTTCGTCCGCGAAGTCCTCCGCCACGTCCGCCACCGCTCAGCCCCTCTGTCGCACCGCCAGGTCGCACCCAGCGTTGGCGCGCCCGGCCCGCCAGCGGTGGTACGCGGGCCCGGCGAGAAGGATCATGGATAGCGGGGGCCGAACCTGGCAGGAGGTAGGTCATGGGACACGCACGTGAGGCCATGGACCGACTCACCGAGGCGATAACCACGTCCAGGGACGCCAAGTCCATCGCGGAGTGCTTCGCGGAGGACGCGGTGGCCACCACGCCGGAAGGCGAGTTCCGCGGCCGCGATGCGATCGCGGAGTACATGGCCGAGTTCACCGTCGCGCTACCGGACAGCGGTTTCGAGATCGAGCACACCCTCGAGGCGGGTGACACCGCGGTCGACGAGGGCTGGTTCCACGGCACGAACACCGGCCCGCTCAAGCTCGCGGACGGCGAGACGCTCCCAGCGACCGGCAAAGCGGTCCGCGTCCACGGCTGCGACATCGCCACCGTCAAGGACGGCCGAATCGTCGACTACCGGCTGTACTTCGACCAGCTGGCGTTCCTCGAGCAGTTGGGGCTCGCGCCCGCGCCCAGCTGACCGGGCACGGACCGGCGGCACAGCGGCGCCCGCACGAAACGCGTGCGCGGGCGCACCGCGGCCGGGCGTCGCACGGTCGGCCCACTCCGCCGACCGGTCGCGCCGTCCGACTCAGGCCTCGGACGCCAGGGCCGGGGCGAGCCGGTAGATCCGCCGCGTCCCCGCCGCCTCCACGCAGACCAGACCGGCGTTCACTGCGTCAGGCAAGCCGCGGGCCACAGCGTCAAACGCGCCTGTGAACTGCTCAAGGTCTCCCGAGCCGCCTACCACCACCGCCGCACCGCCGCTCCCTCGCCCCGCGCGGTGCGGGACGCGGAGCTCACCGAGCAGATCACCGACGCCCACCGGGGCTCGCGCGGCAGCTACGGCGTGCCGCGCATCCATGCGGTCCTGGTCCGCGGCGTCGCCCGGCAGTCACCGGCCGCCGCGCACCACGAGCCCGGCGGACAGCGCCGAGAAGAGCTCATCCGTCGAATTCGTGCCAGTCGATGTCCGCGGTGGCCAGCCGCCGCAACGCACTGCCATGGGTCGCGCCGGCTGCCACACGGCGTTCGCGCTCGTTAACGTGATCGATGCCGACGACGAGTCCGGGAGCCACGTACAGCTCGGCGTGGTGGTCCCAGCGCGATGGACCCACTGGGACACGGCGGAGGCCTGCCGTCAGCCGGTCGGCGACGGACGCCCGCACGCGGGCGCCGCGGCTCAGTCCTTGATATGGCAGGCCCACCACAGCTTGCGCGAGAGTGAAACGCAGGAGGAACCCGCCAAGCCGTTCGGGATCGCGGTCGGGTTCGGGGCGCGAAACTGGGTGTACCTGTTCCCGTGTCAACCACACCGCGGGATCGTCGTCGCCGGTGTCGCAGGCCCACGTCCAGTTGCCTTCGTTGCCCCAAGCGAACTTCAGGCGTCCGGTGGCGCTGTCCACAGACAGGTCGCGTGGGTGGCTGATGCACTGCCACGTGCCGAGCACCGTCCGAGGGCGCCCCGCAACTGCCCGGTACAGCTCCCGCAGCGCCCGGGGCAGCGGGACCGATGCGAGATCGGATACAGCCTGCCCACAGGCCGACTGTTCCGGCGCGACCTTCGGATACCAGCCAGTGATGAATCGCCGCGCAGCTTCTACAGGGTCGTCCGCCGCGTGAGCCAGCCAGTCCAGACCCGGCAGCACCTCCGACCGGCTCACCGGTCGAACGGTGTCCAGGGTCGTTCGGTTCAGCACGGGGAACAGGTGGAGCGTCCACTCGTCCCGATCTGTCGTGTAGCCGCGCCCTAGTCGCGGCTCACCTGCGAGGCCCAGGTAGAGAAGACCTGATGTGACGCGCACGAAGACATGGGTGGGCACGAACTCCTCGTGGTGGGGGTGGAAGTGCATCGACAGGCGCGTTGCAACGATGTCGGGTACGGGGCCGACCACCGTGAACGTGCTGGCGCTTCGCACTCCGCTGACCGCCGGGTCGTCGGCGGCATCCATCACGACCGCAGTCGCCGCGCCGCCGAGCACGAACACCGTGCCGTCGCCGGTTGCGACACGACCGCCTCCCCCTAGCCACGCCGCGACATCATTCACGTCGGCGAGAAGGCTGCGCGCGGGGACCAGACCGTCGTCCATGGCCCGCACGGCGAGGCGCAGCTGCCCGGCGGCCGCCGCCAGCTGCCGCCTGAGCGCGGTCAGTGCCTGCGGGTCATGGTCCATGGCCTTCCTTCCGCGCTGCGCTGCGTCTCCGGGCCGGTTCTCAGGGGCTGTTCCGGGCCGATCGATCAGCCGCCAGTGCCAGTGCCAGTGCCGGTGCGGTGCTCGGCTTGGGGGCGGTCGCCACGGAGTTCGGCGTTGATGCGCAGGGCTTCTTCGAGTTGGTCTTCGAGGATGACGATGCGGCAGGCGGCTTCGATGGAAGTGCCGCGGTCGACGAGTTCGCGGGCGCGCGCGGCGATGTGCAGCTGGTAGCGGAGTAGCGGCGGTGGCCGCCGTCGGAGCGCAGCGGGGTGATAAGGCGGGCCTCGCCGATGGCGCGAAGGAACCCTTGTGTGGTGCCGAGCATCTCGGCGGCCCGGCCCATGGTGTACGCGGGGTAGTCGTCGTCCAGGCGGCCGAACGAGTCGTCTGCTGTCATCTGCACCTCTCGGGGGAGACATCGGGGAACGCGTTGAGGGGCCCTGGCGCCATTGGCGCCAGGGCCCCGAAGGAACTTCCACACCATCTACCGGCCTAATGCTGCGCCGGCCTTCTGTGACCGCGAGCCCGACCGTGATGCCGTCGGGGATGCGGGGATCGCTGCTGCGTGACCGGAGACCACCTCACTATCGATGTCCTGCGGTACCCGGGCCGACTTCGCCCGGGCGATCCTGATGGCGCTTCACTCCTCCGTTCATTCCTCGGTGATCAATTGCCTTGCTACGTGGGGGTACTGCGTACTGCGGGGTGCTACGGGGGTTGCGGGGTACTGCTGGCGATGCGAACTACTCGGTGGCCGTGTCAAGCGCCACGCTCCGGCAGCCAGCCCCGTCGCCCGTCCTGCGTCGACTTCTCGGCTTGGAACCCCGCTGCCGAACTTCCTGGTGCGCGCGTCCGCAGCCGACGCCTTCACCAAGGTGCTGCTCACTTCGCTGCTGGTACCGCTGGACCGCGTCCATCCGGTCTTCCTGCGGCGGCCCCAGATCCTGCGGGCCGCCCGGTGCGGCTGTCAGTCCCGTCGCCCTCCCGCATCGACCGCGGCTTCGGGATTCCACCGGCGCACCGTCCTGCACACTGCAACTCTTGTCCTGATGCCGGCAGTTCGTCCCCTGCCAGGCCCTGCTGTCTTCTAGCTACGAGAGAAACCATAACCACGACACAGCCCAATGTCTACTCCAGTGGGCATAGATTTTTGCGTGTTCGACGATGAGGTATTCGACCTCGAACAGCGAGGGATGCCCGGAAGGGGCCGAGCTGGGTGAGTGGCGGCCGAACGCCGGACAGGGCAGAGGCGCCTGTGGCAGGGTGAGCCGGTCCGGTGTGCCGGGTCCCGGACCTGGGAGAACGAGCCTGTGGCGGGCCGCACTCCCGGGCGCGCCGACGCCGGCACACCGGCCCCACACCCGCGGCCGGGCAACCGCTGCTGATCCGCTACCCCGGCATCCGGGGTACGTGGCGGCTACCGGCCGTGGGTGCAGGAAAGGCGTTCGGCGAGAAGACGGCGGTGGCGCGTCACCCGGCTGCGGCGACCGCCGCCTGGCGCAGGCGCGACCACGAGGTGGCGGCGCGTGCAGGATGGGACCACAGTGCCCGCGCGGTGGCATGGGCTGCTCGCAGCAGGCGCAAACGGAGTCAACGAACACCTACGCAGCCAGCTGGCGGTGGCAGATCCGTCGGCGTTTGACTGTCAGGGCCGAGCACGGCGGCGATGCCGGCGACGGCGACTGCCAAGCTGACTGCGAATTGGCTGTCCGGATCGGCGTGTTCCAGCGCTCCGGCGAGAAGCAGCCGGAGCGGCCCATCGGCGCCTTCGCGGGCGGCCGCCAAGAATGCCCGGTGGGGCGCGTCCCCGTGGGCGCGCAGGGCGAGAACGGTGCGAGCGTTGGCGGCGGCGACGTCGGCGACCACGGCCAGGGCCTGCATCGCGTGCGCGGGGGTGAAGCCGTCGCGCACCATGACGTCGAGGATGCGTTCGATCTGGGTGAGCTGGCGGCGGCCTGCGGCGCCTTCGAGGAGAACGGAGTCGACGGGGGTCCCGTGGGCGATGAGCGCGTCCCGCATGACGCGGCCGAACGCTGCCAGCCAGGCGCGCCAGTCGGCGTCGGGGGCGGGCATCCACGTCTCGTCGAGGGCTTGTTCGAGTCGGGCGACCGCGACCAGCGCGATCATTTCCTCGCGGTCGGCGACGTGGTGGTACAGGGTGCCGCGCGGCACGCCGAGCCGGTCCGCGACGGCCTGCATGCTCATGGGACGGCCGGCTCCGTCCAGCGCGAGGGCCGCATCGACGATCTTGTGCCGATCGATCAGAGCGGGCCGTCCGCGTCGCCGTCCCACTTGACCCATGGCCGTGCCTCTTTCTGCCTGCATGCAAGCGGGCGGACTCCGCAGGAGAGCAGCCTAGGCCTTGTTTTCTGCGGGCGTCAACAATAGATTTCTGCGACCGCAGACAATTGATGGCCGAGTCCCGTACGCCGTCCGGGCCACGACCATGCCTCGAGAACGGAAACGTGCATGACGAACAGCTTCGGCTTGGCGACCGCCGGCGCCACCTCGCCCCCGGTCCTTCCGGAGGGCTTCCGCTGGCCGGTGGGGTTCCTGGTGGGCGCCTCCACGTCCGCCCATCAGACCGAGGGCAACAACGTTTCCAGTGACTGGTGGGGGCTGGAGCGGCTGGCCGGCGCGGGCGCCCTCGGCGGCCACCTTCGCGAACCGAGCGGCGACGCGGTCGACAGCTTCCACCGCTGGCCCGAGGACATGGACGTGCTGAGTGAACTCGGCTTCAACGCCTACCGGTTCAGCATCGAGTGGGCCCGCGTCGAGCCGGAGGAAGGTCTCATCTCGCGCGCGGCGATCGCGCACTACCGGGCGATGGTGCACGGAGCCGTCGAGCGCGGCCTCACTCCTGTCGTCACGCTGCACCACTTCACGACGCCGCATTGGTTCGCGGCGCGAGGCGGCTGGCGGGCGGACGGTGCGGTGGATCTGTTCGTCCGCTATGTCGAGACCGCGGCCGAGATCCTGGGCGACGACGTGGAGTACGTCGCCACGATCAACGAGCCGAACATGGTTGCGCTCACGGCCGCGTTCATGAACCTCGCACCGGAGGCACTGACCGAGATCAACCCGGCGAAGGTCGAACCGGACGCGGTGACCAGCCAGGTCATGATCCAGGCCCACAAGGCCGCGGCGAAGGCGCTGAAGGCCGCGAACCCCCGCTACAAGGTCGGGTGGACCGTCGCCAACCAGGTCTACCAGCCGGAGCCTGGCGCCGAGGACACCGCTGCCGCGATCGCCTACCCGCGCGAAGACCTCTTCCTGGAGGCGGCCTGGGAGGACGACTGGATCGGGGTCCAGGCATACACGCGCACCCGGATCGGCACCGACGGCCCGCTGCCGATCCCGGAGGACGCCGAACGCACGCTCACCGGCTGGGAGTTCTACCCCGAGGCGATCGGTCACGCGGTGCGGCACACCGTCGATGTCGTGGGCTCGGATGTCGAGATCCTGGTCACCGAGAACGGCATCGCGACGGCGGACGACGAACGGCGTATCGCGTACACGTCGGGGGCGCTGTCCGCGCTCGCCGAGACCATCCGTGACGGTGCGGACGTCCGCGGCTATCTGCACTGGTCCGCGCTGGACAACTACGAATGGGGATCGTTCGCACCGACGTTCGGCCTCATCGCCGTCGACCGTGCGACGTTCGCCCGCACCCCGAAGCCGTCCGCTCACTGGCTCGGCGGCGTGGCGCGGAGCATCATCGCGGGCTCCGGCGCACGCGACTGACCTGGGTCGGAGGGCGTCCGCCGGGCCGGGGGTCGACGGAGCCGTCGACTCCCCGGCACGGCCGGAACGCGGACGCGCGGGCATGGCGCGCTTCGCTAGGACAGGGGAGTGAACCGGTTGGCGGCCGGGTCGTATCCGGTGACCTTCAGCGGCAGCGATCCGCTGGTGCTGTCCTTGCTGTACGTGGCGTTGTCCACGTAGCTGGGGATGTGGAAGCTGCCCAGATCGAACCCCGCTTGCTGGAACGTGCGGTAGTCGAGGTCCCTTCCGGCCTTCTCGGTGATGGCCTGGAACAAGGCGATGTTGATGCAGGCCGTCCACAGGGACGCGCTGGGGTTCGGCCGGCCGGAGGGGACCGAGTTCGGGTCGACCAGCTTGCCCTTGAGGGTCGGGTCCACAGCTTCGAGGGCGGCGGCGCAGTCTTTGACGGCGGGGTCGCCGTCCCAGTCCATGAGGGGCCCGGCGGACACCGCGCCGTCGAGGACGGAGAAGTCGTGCTTGCCTTTGTCCAGGAGGTAGCCGTACGGGATGCCGACGAACGTCAGGCGTGGGCGCCAGTCGCTCTTTTCGAGCACCGCGGGCAGGGTCTGCCCGGCGCTGCCGACCAGAAGCAACGTGTCGGCGCCGGTGGACCGGGCCTTTTGCAGCATGACACCGGATTGCTGGGCGAGCGCCGCCGCGTCCATCCCGGTGGCGGGCAGGTAGCCGGTCGTGACGGGGGTGATGCCGGCCCGTCGGAGGACCTGCAGCACGCCGTTCTCGGTGGCCGCCTGGGTCTGGACGTCGGCGATGACGGCGACCTTCTTGCCGGCGTACTCTCCCCGGTCGGCGAGCATCTGTGCGACGTGTGCGAACTGGTCGTCGCCGGAGTTCTCGGCGAACCACGGTGCCCGGGCCTTGGCGTACGCCTCCTTGGTCTGGGGAGCGGCGATCAGCGCGGTCTTGTAGGTCTCGGTGTAGCAGCCGGTCTGGTTCGGCATCACGAAGTTGCCGAGGACGGCGAAGACCTTCTCGTCCTGGGTGAGTTTCACGCAGGTCTCCTGGGCGGCGGCCGGCGAGAGGACGCTGACCTTGCCGAACACCGGGACGATCTTGCGGCCGTGGATGCCGCCGCGCGCGTTGATCCGGTCGATAAGGGCGTTGTACGCCGCTTCGTAGCTGCCCAGGTCGATGTTGACGAACGCCTTGATGCTGTCCATGTCCGGGTAGGCGATACCGATCTTGATCGTGTCCGCGGTCACGCCGGGCGCGATGGCCATGGCTCCGGAGGCGGGCGCTCCGTTGGACGCGGCGCCGTCCGGCTCTTTGTCCTCGACGGTGCAGCCCGCCGCCGCGGCCAGGGCCACCGCAGCGAGCGCGGCGGTCCATCTGCGTCTCGTGCCAGAGCGAAATCTCATGCGAACGTGCTCCGTTCGTGGCAGGTGGCCGATGACTGGGCGGCGGCCGGCCGGCTGTGGCCGACGGTGGCGAACAGGTCCGCGAGCGTGTGCGCCGCCTCGGCCATGGCAGCCCGGGCGGTCTCCGACATGCCCAGCAGGTCGAACGTGCCGTGCACGAGGCCGGCGACGTCCTGGTGCACGACAGGGACTCCGGCAGCGGCGAGCTTGGCGGCGTAGGCGGTGCCTTCGTCGCGCAGCGGGTCGAACTCGACGGTGACGACCAGCGCGGGAGGCGCGGATGCCAGGTCGGCGGCAGCAATAGGCGACACGCGCGGGTCGGCCGGGTCGGTGCCCGGCCCGAGGTACCGGTGCACGGCTCGGCGCAGTTCGGCGGTCTCGAACATGTAGCCCGCGGCGCAGCGTTCACGGGACGGGTACGCGTCGGTGTCGAGCCTGAGATCGGTGGCGGGGTACACGAGGAACTGCGCCGCCAGCGGAACGCCATGCGCCTGGGTGCCCTGCGCGAGCACCGCGGCCAGGTTGCCGCCGGCGCTGTCGCCGCCGACGCCGATCCGCGCCGCGTCACCGCCGAGTCCGGCGATGTTCTCGTGGACCCAGCGCAGCGCGGCCGTGCAGTCGTCGAGGCCCGCGGGCCAGACAGCTTCGGGGGCGAGGCGGTAGTCGACGGACACCACGACGAGCCCGGCGAGTTCGCACAGGGCGCGGGCGGTCGTCTCCCCGGTGCCGATGCTTCCGGACGACCAGCCTCCGCCGTGCATCCACAGCAAAGTGGGCACGGATCCCGGCTCGGCTCGGACCGGCCGGTAGATGCCAACGTCCACCGGGCCGGCGGGGCCGGGCACGGACCGTTCCTCGATCGCGGCCACGATGCCGCGGTCCTCGGGGGGCGTGGACAAGGCGGCGCCGGCCTCGTGGAGGGCACGGGCTTCCTCGATCGGCATGTCGGGGCCGCCCACGAGCTCGGGCGGGGCGTCGCGGAGCAGTTCGAGCAGTGCGGCGATCTCCGGAGCGAGCGGCACAAGGGCTCCTTGGCTGGCAGAGGTGGCCACCTGCCTCGAACGAGGCGTGGCGGGGTTGTCCCACACGTAGAGCAGATTATCTGCGGGCGCAGAAATGTATTGTCGACGGGTGCAGAAAACAAGACCGCAGCAGCTGGGTGCACGCCAGGGCTGGATGCCGGGGAACAGTCCGCACGGCGCACGCGGTGGATCGACGCCCTTCGGGTTCGGCGGGCCGCAAGCAACGGTGTCGACTCCGGCATCCGCTCACGCCCAGCTCGCCGGCAGTCGGAAGCCCCCTGCGCCAGCTAGATTCTAGAGAATAGTTCCAGTGGTGCTCCGGTCAACGTCTTGTGCGAATAATGTTCTACTTTAGTGCCCTTGTCGGCATCGTTCCTGTCGCAGGACGCAAAGGAGATACTGCTGACGTATGTTGCTGCGCATATATCAGCAGTCCACCAGGTCTTGTCTTCGCGACATCTCGACATTAGATTCCGTGGGCCCACAGATAACTGCGGCACCGGTCTTCGGCCGGTGCTTGGCTGCGGCGCGCACTTTGTCCGCGCGCCGCCCCTGAGGAGGCTCCACCCATGTCTGCTCCCAGAGATGTTCTTCCGCGCAGGGTCGCGGCCGCTGCGGCCGTCGTGCTCTTCGCTGCCGGTGCCGTCGGCTGCACGGTGGAGGACGCGAAGGACGCGGGCGCCTCCACGGCGGGCGGTTTGGGCGCTCCGGCGGCCGCGGTGTCTCCAGGGGTGACCGCGGACAGCATCAAGGTCGGCATCGCGTACCCGGACCTGGACGCCGTGAAGGCGTTCGTGAACGTCGACAACGGGGACTACGAGGCGACGTTCCGGGCGCTGATCGACAAGGTCAACGCGGCGGGCGGGATCCACGGGCGGAAGATCGTGCCGGTGTTCGGCAAGGTCAATCCGATCTCGCCGTCCGCCGCGCAGGAGACGTGCCTCAAACTCACCCAGGACGAGAAGGTGTTCGCCGTCCTGGGCGCGTTCAACGGCCCCGACCAGGCCCTGTGCTACGTCGAGACGAACAAGACCGCAGTGATTGGCGGGCTGCAGTCCAAGGACGGCTACGCGAAGGCTCAGGTCCCCTGGTTCGCCGCCAGTTCAGGGCCGGACCAGAGCAAGGACGTGATCCAGGCGCTCGCCGGCCACGGGGACTTCACCGGTCGCAAGGTCGCCGTCTTGTCCGCGACACAGAACCAGGCGGAGACCGAGCACGTGGTGCTGCCCGCCCTCCAGCGCAACGGCGTCACCCCGGTCGCCACCGGATACCTCCCCTCGATCGGGGTCGACTCCGCCGCGCTGGCCCAGCAGTCCGCAGTGATGCTGGAGAAGGCCCGCACCGCCGGTGCGGACACCCTGGTGTTGTCGGGGATCGCCGCACAGATGGTGCCGCAGGCCTTGGAGAAGTCGTCGTGGCGGCCCAAGTTGCTGTTCGCCGAGCCGCCGTACGCGTACCTCCTGGACAAGGGTAAGCACGACTTCTCCGTGCTGAACGGGGCCACGGCCGCCTATCCCGTCGTCTCGTGGGATACCGACGCGGACATGATGACGTGCATCGCCACCCTTGAGGCTGCCGACCCGCGCCTGAAGGGCAAGCTGGTGGACCCCGACACGGTCGCGGGCGGGCAGCCCAATCCGAGCAACTCCCTGCGGGCCGCGTGCGGCACCGTGAAGTTGTTCACCGCCATCGCCGACAAGGCGGGCCGGGACCTGAACTACCGCACCTTCCAGGACGCTGGCTTCTCGCTCGGCTCCTTCCACATGCCCAGCTTCGCCGACCAGGCCACCTACTCGGCGCAGAGCACCAACGGCTCGATCCCGGTCAAGATCCACGTCTACGACCCGGCGACCAACGGCTTCGTCCCCAAGCTGGGCTGACACACCAGAGAAGGGCATCGGTCTCCGTCCGGCTCCGGCCGGGCGGACCGAGGCCACCTCTGCGACGCATTCCTGCGTCGCGCGGCCAGGAGCGGACAACGCCCGGCCGCACCACTCCTCCCGCCGACCTCGCACCCGACCCTCAGGAGGGCCGCATGCCGTCCGCCGCAATGAACGACCGCAGGGGGAACTCATGAGCGCGTCCGACCCCGGGATGCCCACCCCGGCCGACCGGAGCGCGACCGCGGCGGACGGCTCCGGAACGTCCGCCGCCGGCCTGGCCGCCGGACTGATGGACGCTGAAGCGGAGCGCGCCAGGCAGGCCGACCGCGAGGTACTGTTCGCCGACGACCTGCTGCCCGGTGTCGGCGGCGAACAGCTGACGCTGCGCCAGGGGCTGGCCGCAGGCGGCTCCGCGACATTCCTCACCCTGACCGTGCTGTCCACGCTCGACGAGCTGGAGACGGCGGCGCTCGGCGTATTGGCACCGGACATCCGCGACACCTTCGGGATGAGCGACGGCGCGATCGTGTTCCTGTCCGCGGCGTCGGGTGCATTCCTGGTGCTGGGCGCGCTGCCGATGGGCTGGCTCGCGGACCGGTACCGGCGCGGCCGGGTGGCCGGCTGGGCCGGACTCGCTTTCGCCGCCTTCGTGTTCGCGTGCGGCATGGTCGCCAACGTGTTCCTGCTGTTCCTGGCCCGCCTCGGCGTCGGCGTCGCGAAGTCGAGCACCCTGCCGGTGCACGGCTCGCTGAACGCCGACACCTATCCGATCGGCGTGCGCGGCCGCCTCGCCGCCACCAGCGGCATCGCGGGCCGGCTTGCTGCCGTCCTCAGTCCGCTCGCGGTCGGCGGCATCGCCGCACTCGCCGGCGGGGACGAAGGCTGGCGCTGGGCGTTCTTCATCCTCGGCATCCCGGCCGGCATCGTCGCGATCCTGGCCTTCCGCCTGCCCGAACCACCGCGCGGCCAGCACGAGATGAAGGCGGTGCTCGGCGAAGTCATCCAGCAGGACAAGCCGATGCCGATCTCCGTCGAGGCGGCGTTCGCACGGCTGTTGCGCATCCGCACCACGAAGACGGTCATCATGGCGTTCGCGGCCATGGGCTTCGGGCTGTTCACCGGCCCGGTGCTGACGAACCTGTGGATGGAGGACCACTTCGGGCTCGGCACCTTCGAGCGCGGGGTGTACGGGACGATCGGCGGCCTCGGCGTGCTGGCGGTCCTGCCGTTCGTCGGTCCGCGCTATGACCGGCTGTTCCGCGCCGACCCGGCACGTGCCCTCCGGCTCGTCGGCCTGCTGATCCTGCCGGTCGCCGCCCTGATGCCGATCCAGTGGTACATGCCCACCGCGCCGGCGTTCGTCGTGGTGCACATGCTGCCGGTGATCCTGCTGTCGTCGGCGTTCGCGATGGTCGGCCCGGTCATGCAGTCCGTCACGCCGTACCGGCTGCGTGGTCTGGGCATGGCGCTTGCGGCGATCTACATCTTCTTCATCGGCGCGACCGGCGGTTCGCTGCTGTCGGCGCTGTTCCTCGACTCCTACGACGCGCGGGTCGCGGCCCTGTTGATCGGCGTCCCGTCGACGCTGGTGGGCGGGATGATGCTGATCCGCTCCGCGTCGTTCATCAGGCACGACCTGTCGCTGGTCGTCCACGAGCTCCGCGAGGAACTCGAAGAGCGTGACAGGCAGTTGGATGACCCCGAGAACATCCCGGTGCTCCAGGTCAACAACGTCGACTTCGCTTACGGCAACGTGCAGGTGCTGTTCGGTGTCGGCTTCGAGGTCAGGCGCGGCGAATGCCTCGCACTCCTGGGCACCAACGGCGCCGGCAAGTCCACGATCCTCAAAGCGATCTGCGGCCTCGGCACGCCGTCGCGCGGCGTGGTCCGCCTGCACGGCAAGACCATCACGTACGTCTCGCCCGAGCAGCGCGGCCGGTACGGCATCCGCCTGCTGCCCGGCGGCAAGGGCACCTTCCCCGGCATGACCGTGGCGGACAACCTGGAGATGGCCGGCTTCCAACTCCACGACAAGGGCGCGGACTTCCTGTCAGAGCGGCGGTCCTACGTGCTGGACGTGTTCCCCGACCTTGCTGCCCGGCTGGGCCAGCGCGCGGGCAGCATGTCCGGCGGCCAGCAGCAGCAACTCGCCCTCGCCATGGTGCTGATGCACGACCCCGAAGTGCTCCTGATCGACGAACTCTCCCTCGGGCTCGCCCCGGTCGTCGTCCAGGACCTCCTGGCGATCATCGAACGCCTCAAGGCCGACGGGATGACGATGATCATCGTCGAGCAGTCCCTCAACGTCGCGCTCGCGATCGCCGACCGGGCGGTGTTCCTGGAGAAGGGGCAGGTCCGGTTCACCGGCGACGCCCGCGAACTGGCCGAACGCGACGACCTCGCGCGCGCGGTGTTCCTCGGCAAGGACGGCGGCTGAGCCATGACCCTGACGCGCCAACTCGCCTTCGACGGCCTGGTCAACGGCCTGGTCATCGGCCTGCTCGCGATGGGCATCGTCCTCGTCCACCGCTCCACCCGCATCGTGAACTTCGCTGTCGCGAACATGGGCCTGGTCGGCTCCGCACTGTTCGCGCTGCTCAACATCCGCTATGGCGTCCCGTTCTGGATCGCCCTGGCGATATCCCTGCTCGCCGGTGCGGCCTTTGGTGCCGTGGTCGACCTGGTCGTCGTGCGGCGGCTGTTCACCGCGCCGCGCGTCATCCTGTTGGTCGCCACCATCGGCGTCTCGCAGCTTGCGCTGGTCATCGTCGCCTCATATCCGGAAGTCGACGCGGGCAGGACCTACCCGGTGTGGTCCACCGGCAAGTGGCATCCGTCCGGGGTCGAGGTGACCGCCACCCAGGTCGCGGTCCTCGTCGTCGTGCCGCTCGTGGCGCTCGCCCTGACGTGGTTCCTGGGCCGCACGCGGCTCGGCAAGACCGTCAAGGCTTCCGCGGACAACCCGGACCTCGCGCGGCTCAACGGCATCAGCCCGAAGGCCGTGTCCACCGCCGTATGGACGATCGCCGGGCTCATCGCCACCGTCTGCCTCATCCTGATCTCCGGCCGCACCGGGTCGGTCAGCTCCCCGGCGGTCCTCGGCATGACCACCCTCATGCGCGCGCTCGCGGCCGCGGTGATTGCCCGGATGGCCTCGTTCCGCATCGCCCTCCTGGCCGGCGTCGGTCTCGGACTGCTGGAGTCGGTCGTCCAGTTCAACTGGCTCGACCAGCCCGGCCTGACCGACCTGGTGGTCTTCCTGCTGGTGCTGGCGGCCGTGTTCGTCGCCGGGCGCGGCCGGGACACGGAGGTGTCGACGTTCTCGTTCGCGCCGAAGGTGCGGCCGATCCCCGAGCGGCTGCAGGGGGTGTGGTGGGTTCGCAACCTGGAGCGGTTCACCCTGGTCTTCCTCGGGCTCGTCGCGGTCGTCGTCCCTCTGATCGTCACGCAGCCCTCGCGGCACCTGCTCTACACGGTCATCCTGGCGTACGCGATCTGCGCCGCATCGGTCACCGTACTCACCGGCTGGGCCGGCCAACTCTCCCTCGGCCAGATGGCGTTCGCCGGCATCGGCGCCCTTACCGCCGCGACGCTGAACCGCGGCATGCGCCTCGACATCGGCGGCGGCAAGATCCTCGTCGTCGAACGGCTCACCTTCCCTACCGCAGTGGCCGTCGCGTCGCTGGTCACTGCCGCGCTCGCGGCCGTGATCGGCGTCGGCGCGCTGCGCGTCCGCGGGCTGCTGCTGGCGGTCTCCACCGTCGCGTTCGCGGTCGCGTGCGAGCAATGGGTCTACACCCAGGATGTCTTCCACGACAGCCCGACCCGGACCACCGCGTCCTTCCCCCGCACGGACGTCTTCGGCATCGACGTCACCTCGCAACGCTCCTACTACTACGTGGTGTTGGTGGTCCTCGCGGTGGTCCTCGCCGTCACGGGGCGGCTGCGGCGCACCGGGGTGGGCCGCACCACCATCGGCGTGCGCGACAACCCGGCGACCGCGGCGGCGTACACCGTCCAGCCGACCCGCGTGAAACTGCGCGCGTTCGCGCTGGCCGGCGGGATCGCCGGGCTGGGCGGGTCGCTCCTGGCCGGAGCCCTGCAGACCGTGCCGTACGGCGACGCGTACTTCCGCAGCGAAGACTCCCTCATGCTGGTCTCCGTCGTCGTCATCGGCGGCCTCGGCTCGACCAGCGGGCCGGTTCTCGGCGCGCTGTGGGTGATCGGCCTGCCCACCTTCTTCCCCGGCAACTCGATCGTGCCGCTGCTGGCGTCCAGCGTCGGACTGCTGTTGCTGCTCCTGTACTTCCCCGGCGGGCTGGTGCAGATCGGGTACAGCGCCCGCGACGCCCTACTGTCCTGGGCGGAAGGGCGCATGGGGCCGGCGCCTGTCAAGACTGCCGCGGCGCTGCCGAAGGCCCCGGCCCGCGCCGGGCGCGCACCGCTGCCCGCAGACCGCCCCGTCCTCAAGACCGCGGAGATTCGGGTGCGGTTCGGCGGCGTCACCGCAGTGGACGGCGTGTCGATCCACGTCGACGCGAACGAGATCGTCGGCCTGATCGGCACGAACGGCGCCGGCAAGTCGACCATGATGAACGCCATCGGGGGGTTCGTCCCCGCCACGGGGACCGTCGAACTGTTGGGCCGCGACGTGACCGGGATGGCCCCCGCACGCCGCGCGGCCCTCGGCTTCGGCCGCACTTTCCAGGCGGCGACGCTCTTCCCCGAGCTCACCGTCGCGGAGACCGTGCAGATCGCCCTGGAGGCGCGAGGCCGGACCGGTTTGCTGTCCGCGGCACTGTGGCTGCCCAAGTCGGTCAAGGGGGAGCACGCCAAGAAGTCCGAGGCCGGTGACCTGATCGACTTCCTCGGGCTCGGCCGCTATGCGAACGCGTTCATCGGCGACCTGTCCACCGGCACCCGCCGGATCGTCGAACTCGCCGGACTCCTGGCTCTCGACGCCCGGGTGCTGTGCCTGGACGAGCCCACTGCCGGTGTCGCGCAGCGCGAGACCGAGGCGTTCGGGCCGCTCATCCAGGAGATCCGCCGCGAACTCGGCGCCTCGATGCTGGTCATCGAGCACGACATGCCGCTGATCATGGGCATCAGCGACCGCGTCTACTGCCTGGAAACCGGCCGCGTCATCGCCGCGGGAACCCCCGACGAGGTCCGCAACGACCCCAAGGTGATCGCCAGCTACCTCGGCACCGACGAACGCGCCATCAACCGCAGCGACACCGCCGACGAGCCGCGGTCCCACGCAGGGGCGCGCCGCGCTGCACCGCACGGCACTGTCGCGGCCACGGCAGCGACGTACGACCCCGGAAGCGGGGATTAGCTCGCGGGAGCAGCACACCCGCGAAAGCGGTGCGGCAGTCGCCGGGGGACTGCCGCACCGCACTTCGGACCGGACCAGCGAAAGGTCCCGCCGTGGCGCGGTCGACTCGGGCGTGATTAGGTGCCTGGGTACATATGCATGTGAGTCGAAGGAGCGTTTCGATGCCGTCAGCCGAAGAGCCCCCGAGCTGCTGCATGCCCGCACGCGGCGGATCGGCACCGGTGGCGCTGCGCCTGCCCGAGCCGCGCCAGGATGCGTCGTTGGACGGCATGGTACTGCTGCCCGGCGGCGAGTTCCTCATGGGGACGGACGACGCTGAGGGCTTCGCGTCCGACGGCGAGGGCCCAGTGCGCCGGGTGCAAGTGGGCGCGTTCCATATCGACGCCCATGCTGTGTCCAACGCCCGCTTCGCACGGTTCGTCGAGGCCACCGGCTACGTGACCGAAGCGGAACAGATCGGCTGGTCGTACGTCTTCGCGTCCTTCCTCCCGGGGGCGCTCCGCCGTGGCGCGCCCCGCCCTGAGCGCGCGCCCTGGTGGTGCGGCGTGCAGGGCGCCCGTTGGGACCGGCCCGAAGGCCACGGCAGTTCACTCGACGGGCGCGAGGACCACCCCGTCGTCCACGTGACCTGGCATGACGCGCAGGCGTACTGCCACTGGGCGGGCGGCCGCCTGCCGACGGAAGCGGAGTGGGAGTACGCCGCGCGCGGCGGCCTGGAACAGCGCCGCTACCCGTGGGGCGACGAGCTGGAGCCGGGCGGCGCGTACACCTGCAACATCTGGCGCGGCACGTTCCCGACCAAGAACACCGCGGCGGACGGGCATCGCGGGACGGCTCCGGTGGACGCGTTCGAGGCGAACGGGTTCGGGCTGTACAACGTGTCCGGGAACGTGTGGGAGTGGTGCGCGGACTGGTGGTCGGTCGACCACGCGTCCCGCAGTACGACGAATCCGGCCGGTCCGGGGAGCGGGCACGACAAGGTCATGCGCGGCGGCTCGTATCTGTGCCACGACTCGTACTGCAACCGCTACCGCGTCGCCGCGCGCACCGCGAACACGCCCGACAGCTCCAGCGGCAACGCCGGGTTCCGCTGTGTACGCGGCCTGCCCACGTCGTCCTGACGCCCTGCGCACCTGTGCCCCGGATTTTCCCCCACACTTGCCTGCGACAGCTGGTTCATCCACTCACCAAGGACGGTCATGCAACTCGACTTCGTGATCCTCGGGCTGCTGGCCATGCGCCGGTTCTCCGGCTACGACCTGCGCAAGTGGATGGACGGGCCGCTGAAGTACATCGGCTACGGCGTCCAGCTCCCGCAGATCTACCGCCGCCTGGCCAAACTCGTCGAGCGCGGCTGGGTCGAGTTCGACGTCGACCCGCGCGAGGGCGGCCCGGACGCGAAGGTCTACCGGATGACCGACCTCGGGCGTGAGGCGCTGTGGGAGTGGGCGCGGTCGCCGTACGAACCGTCGCCGCGCCCTGAAGACGCCGACTTCCTGATCCGGTTCGTCTTCGGCGGACAACTGGACCGGGACATCGCGGTCTCTCTGGTGCGCACCGAGCTGGAGTACCGCATGGCGCACGTCAGCCCGGACGGGTCGGTCGGGCTGGACACCCCGTACGACCCGGAGCTGCCGGAGCTGAACCCGGAATGGGCGCACGCAGTCCACCTGCTGGCCCACGAGCGGGGCTTCGCCTCCACGGCCGGCTACATCGCCTGGCTGAAGCTGACGCTGCAAAGGCTGGAGCACCACATGTTCGCGCAGCCGAAGGAGTCGGCGTAGCGCCTGCGGCTGGTCCGTCCCAGGACGGACCAGCCGCAGGCGTTCACCTCTCTGGGTTCCCGCACTCGGAGGCGATCACCCGCCTGTGAAGCCCCGATTCATGCGGGCCTCCCTGCGGGTGCCGGGGTGGCCGCGTTGTCGGGCAGTGCCGCGAGTGCGGCGGCGACTGCGCGAACGGCGCTGGGAGGCAGCAGCCCGCCGGCGAGTTGCGCGAGTTGGAGCAGGGTGGCGTCGCCGATCATGCGGATCAGGCCGCCGTCCAGTACCCGGCCGAGCCCCGCGTCGCGCAGCACCTGTTCGGCGGCCGCGTCGGTCACCAGGTCGCGGATCGGGGTGTGCACGCTGCGCGGTCCCTCGGGGAATTCCGCCGGGTCGAGCGGCTTCTCCTGCGCGGCCGCGTCGCGCTGCGTCCGGACGAGGAGGCTTTCGGTGCCCACGGGGCCGACCGGCGGCAGGCCGAGGCGCCGGTACTGCTCGGCGGGTGCGTCGGCGGCGCGCATGGCCTCGGCGAGCAGGTTCGCCATGCGCAGTTCGATCTCGTCGTCGACGAGCGGGGACTCTTGCTCGGGGTCGGTGTGCAGGTCGAAGAGCAACGTGCCGAACTGCGCGGGGGAGAGGGCGAAGCCGGGTGTCTTGAGCACCGGTGTGCCTTTGGTGAAGGCGTAGGTGCCGCCGGGGACGAGTTCGGCACCGCGCAGTTCCTCGACGGTGAACAGGCCGCGCATATGGGTGGGCATCAGTGTGTGCTCGGAAAGCGGGGTGTTGGTGGCATCGACGCAGGCGCGCATGTAGACGTAGCGGCCGTCGGTGACGGAGACGTGGCCGCCGAAGGCGCCGAAGATGCCGGCCTCGCGCACCGGTGTGTCGTCGGCGACGGTGGCGCGCAGCGGGACGCCGATCATGTCGGGGGTGCGGTCGACGCCGAAGAACTCCAGGAGCGTCGGGCCGAGGTCGATGGTCTGGACGAGGGCGTCGCGGCGTTCGCCGGCGACGCGGCTGCGGGGGTCCCATATGAACAGCGGGGTGTGGATGGTCTCGTCGTACCAAGGCTGGACGTTCTTGCCCCACCAGCCCTTCTCGCCGAGCAGGAAGCCGTGGTCGGTGCAGACGATGAGCATCGTGTCGTCCCACAGGTTGTGTTCGTCCATGGCGTCCAGGACGCGGCCGAGGTTGCGGTCGCACATGGACAGCAGCGCGGCGTACTCGCGGCGTACGTGTTCGACCTGTTCGGGGGTCTCCAGGACCATGCGGTAGTCGGGCCAGTCGTACTGCGGGCCGTCGTAGTCGTGCTTGTACAGGTCCTTGTAGCTCTGCTGGCTGAAGAACGGTTCGTGCGGGTCGAACGTCTCGATCTGCACGAACCAGTTGTCCTCGGTGCGGTTGGTGGCGATGAACTCCAGACCGGCGTCGAAGGTCAGCGTCTGCGGCTGGTCCTCCTCGCGGGTCATGTAGGTGCGGTTGATCCAGTCCTGGCGCCAGGCGTCACTGCGCATCGTCTTGAGGCTCTCCGGGATCTCCGGGTCGGCGACATGCCCCTTCCAGAAGTCGCCTTCCTGACCGCGGAAGAACTCGTAGGTGCGGTAGCGGTTGTGGTACGTCGCGCCGCCGTCCTCCCAGTAGTGCTGGTGGTCGGTGGCCAGGTGGGTGTAGACGCCCGCATCGCCGAGCATCTGCGGGCAGGAGTCGTCGAACGGCTCCAGCGGGCCCCAGCTGCGGTGCAGGAAGTTGTAGCGGCCGGTGTGCAGTTCCCGGCGGGCCGGCATGCACGGCATCGAGCCCGCGTAGCAGTTCTCGAACGTCGCCGTCCGCTCGGCCAGCCGCGCGAAGTTCGGGGCGTGGATCCACGCCGCGGCGCCGTACGGCGGCAGGTAGCGCCGGTTGAGGCTGTCGAACATGACCATGACGGCTTTCATGCGTGGTGCTCCTCGGGGATCTGGCGGTCCGGCGCGGTGGCACCGCGGGGGCGCGGCGTCCGAGTGCCCGCCCCAGTGACCTGCCATCTATATATGCCAGAACATTGCTGGTTCGGAAGAGCTGCCACTTGACACGCGCAAATATCCTTCAGATTCTTTCCTTCATACATTCTTCTGCATCTAGTAGATCGTAGCTTGCCGTGACCACCAGCACACCTCCGGAGCGGACATGACCGACGCCCAGACACCCCTTGACGTCCCTTCTGAGGACTCGGCCGAGCCCTCGCTGCGGGACCTGGTCGCGAAGCTGTCGCTCGACGACAAGCTGCGCCTGATCACCGGCGAGGACATCTGGTCGCTGCCCGAAGTGCCGCACATAGGGCTGCGCAAGCTGCGCATGTCCGACGGCCCGGTGGGGGTCCGCGGGGAGACCGTCGACGAGGGCGACACGTCCGTCCTGATCCCGAACCCGACCGCGCTGGCCGCCACGTGGGACCCACGCGTCCCGGCCGAGGCGGGGACGCTGCTCGGGGCCCAGGCCCGCGCCAAGGACATCCATGTCCTGCTCGCGCCGACGGTCAACATGCACCGCAGCCCGCTGGGCGGCCGGCACTTCGAGTGCTACTCGGAGGACCCGCTGCTGACCGCGCGCACGGCGACCGCCTTCATCGGGGGCGTGCAGGCGAACGGGGTCGCCGCGACGGTCAAGCACTTCGTGGCCAACGACTCCGAGAACGAGCGGATGACGTACGACGTGCGCGTCGCCGAGCGCGGGCTGCGCGAGATCTACCTCGCGCCGTTCGAGGCCGCGGTGCGCGAGGCCCGCGCCTGGCTGGTGATGGCCGCCTACAACAGCGTCAACGGCCACACCATGACCGAGAACAGCCGGCTCCAGAACGACGTCCTCAAGGACGAATGGGGCTTCGACGGGGTCGTGGTGTCGGACTGGATGGCGGTCCGCTCCACCGAGGCGGCCGTGCTCGGCGGCACCGACGTCGCGATGCCGGGACCGGTCCCGGAGTGGGGCGAGCCGCTCCGCGCGGCGATCGCCGAAGGCCGGGTCGAGGAAGCGGTCCTGGACGACAAGGTCCTGCGCATCCTGCGGCTGGCCGCCCGCGTCGGCGCCCTGGGCGAGACGGCGCCGCCCGCCGCGACGGCCGTCCTCGACGACGCGCCGGCCCGGATCCGGGCCATCGCCGCACGGGCGATGGTGCTCCTGGAGAACCGCGGCGGCATCCTGCCGCTCGACCCCGCGCAGCCCCGCCGCATCGCCCTCATCGGCCCCAACGCGGCGCGCCTAACCGCGCAAGGCGGCGGCAGCGCCCGGGTGTTCCCCGAACACGTCGTGGAGATCGCCGACGGCCTGCGCGCCGCACTCGGCAGCGATGTCGAACTCACGGTCCGCGAAGGCGCGTTCACCCACCGCCGGCTCCCCGGGCTGCCGCGTTGCGCGACGACCGACCCGCTCACCGGGAAGCAGGGTGTCGGCCTGGAGTTCCGCGGTGCCGACGGGACCGTGCTCGGCACCGAGCGGCGTACCGGCTCGACCGTCATCCTGTGGCCCGGCTTGTTCCCGCAGGGGACCAAGACGATCATCGTCAAGGCCCGGGTGACCCCGTCGGCCGACGGACCGCACCTGCTCGACGCCCTCGGCGTAGGAACCCTGGAACTGACCGTGGACGGGGACACCCGCACCGTCGACCTGACCGTCCCGGACACCGACCTCATGGAACACCTGATGCGGCCGCCGCTCGAACGCGTCACGGTCCACGCCCGGGCCGGCGTCCCGGTCGACATCGAACTCGCCTACGAAGCGGACAACGAAGTGTTCGTCGCCTCGCTCGGCCTCGGTTGGGCCCCGCCCCGGCGCAGCGACGACGACGAACTCCTCGAAGCGGTCGCCGACGCCTCCGCGGCCGACGTCGCGATCGTGGTCGTCGGCACGACGGACGACATCGAGTCCGAGGGCTTCGACCGTACCGACCTGGCGCTGCCCGGCCGCAGCGACGAACTCGTCACCCGGATCGCCGCCGCGAACCCGAACACCATCGTGGTCGTCAACGCCGGCTCGCCGGTCCTGATGCCCTGGCGCGACCAGGTCGCCGCCGTGCTGTGGGCGTGGCTGCCCGGCCAGGAAGGCGGCGACGCGGTCGCGGACGTGCTCACCGGCGCCGCGGAGCCGGGCGGCCGGCTGCCCACCACCTTCCCGGCGGCCGAGGCCGACGTGCCGATCCTGTCCACGGCCGTGATCGACGGCGGACACGACTACCCCGAGTCCGGCGCCATCGGCTACCGCCTGTGGGCACAGCACGATGCCGTCCCTGCCTACCCGTTCGGCTACGGCCTCGGCTACACCGACTGGCGCTACGACGACCTGGCCGTCGACGGCGACACCAAGCGCGGACTCACGGTCGACGTGACGCTCGCCAACACCGGCGACCGGGACGGCCGCGAGATCGTGCAGGTCTACCTCGAACCCGAGGACGGCACGCTGTTCGGCACCCCCGAGCCGCCCCGCCTGGTCGGTTACGCCGCCGTCGACACGGCCGCGGGGACCACCTCCACCGTGCGGATCGACGTGCCGCCCGCCACGCTGGCCCGCTGGAACCCCGGAACCGGCACGTGGACCGCGCCTTCGGAGGCCTGCCGGATCCGGGTCGGACGCAACGCCGCCGACGCGCAGCTCACCACGACGACGAAGCTGGTCTGACGCGCGCGACCGCTGTCCATCGCGCCCCCACGAGCCCGACCGAAGGCGGCCCGCCTCTCCGAGGATCCCTCGGAGGGGCCACCCGTGGCCCCCGGTACGTATCCGGGCAGCCTCGGCCGATCACCAGGGCGCGCGCCTTCTCCCGCCACACCAGGGGAGAACCCTCATGCCGCCGCTTCCGCAGCTCCAACCCATCCTCGCCGCCGTCGCCGCCGCGCCCTTGCACCTACTGCAGGAACTGCCGGTCGCGCAGCGGCGCGAACTCATCCACGCGGCGATGACGCCGGACGACACCATCACGCAGCCGGCGCCAGCATCCGTCGCCATCCGCGACATCGACCTGACCGTCCATGGCCCTGTACCCGGCAGCGTCCGGCTGCGGGTGTACACCCCTCCATGCGGCAGCCCCGAACAGGGCTTCCCTGCAAACCTGTTCATGCACGGCGGCGCCTGGTGGATGGGAACCGTCGAGCAGACCGATGCGGCCTGCGGCAACCTCGCGGCGCTGGCCGACTGCGTGGTGGTGTCCCTGGACTACCGCCTCGCCCCCGAGTTCCCCTACCCGGCAGCGCTGGAGGACACCGTCGCCGCGTGGCAGTGGCTGCACGCGAATGCCGCCGACCTCGGTGTCGAATCGGCGCGCATGTCGATCGGGGGCGAGAGCGCGGGCGGCAACCTCGCGGCGTCGGCGTGCCTGCTGCTGCGCGACCGCGGACTCCCGATGCCGGTCGCGCAGGTGCTCACCGTCCCGGCCCCGGACTACCCGTCGGTGGACGTCTATGCCCACGGCTACATCCTCGAGCGGTCGATGCTCGAGGAAGCCATCGGGCTGTACTTGGGTGACCACGGCGACGCGGCCGATCCGTACGCGTCCCCGATACGCGCCGCATCGCTGGCGGGACTGCCGCCCGCCCTGGTGCTGACCTGCGAGTACGACCCCGTCCGCGATGTCGGCGAAGCCTATGCACGCCGCCTTGCCGAGGCCGGGGTGGATGTACAGCAGCATCGCGCCGACGGACTGATCCACAGCTCCTGCGGGTTCACCGCGCTGCTCGAGGAAGCCCGGCAGATCCGCGCCATGACCGTCGACTTCCTCATCGACCGCCACGGCGCATAGCGGTCCACCATCAGCTTCGGTTCCGCCCTCAGCAAGGAGATCCCGCCCGTGCGCATCATCTATGTCGACGTGGACACCCTGCGCGCCGACCACACCACCCCCTACGGCTACCACCGGCCGACCACCCCGCATCTGCAGAAGCTGGCGGACAAGTCGGTGGTGTTCGACCGCTACTACTGCTCGGACTCCCCGTGCCTGCCGTCGCGCACCGCGCTGACCAGCGGCCAGTTCGGCATCACCAACGGGGTGATCGGCCACTTCGGCGAGGCTGCGCGGTTCCGCATGGACGCGGGCCACGGCCCCGAGCCCGACCAGCCCCTGCTCGGCCAGCACCTGGTGAGTACAGCCGGCATGTACACGGCGGCGGTATCGGTGTTCGCCGAGCGGCACCGCGCGTACTTCTTCCACGCCAACTTCCGTGAGGCCCTGCGCGCCACACCGAACATGGGCGACGAAGACGCCGAGGACGTCAACCGCGTGGCGATCGACTGGATCCGGCGGCACGCCGACGAAGACAACTGGTACCTGCACCTGACGTACTGGGAACCGCACACCAACTACACCCAGCCCGTCGAGTGGACCGAGCGGATGGCCGCGTCCGGGCCGGTGCAGGAGTGGCCGGACGAGGAGACGATCGCCCGGCACGGCGCCGAGACTTACGGCCCGCGCACCGCACTGGACCTGCACTACACGGCCTACGGTGCGACGAAGTCCCCGGTGCCGGAGAACATGCCCGACCAGGTCGCCTCGCGCGCGGACTTCGAGCACCTGATCAACGGCTTCGACGGCACGATCGCCTACTGGGACCACCACTTCGGGCAACTCATGGCCGTCCTCGAGGAGCTCGGCATCGCCGAGGAGACGGCGGTCATCGTCAGCGCCGACCACGGCGAGTCCTTCGGCGAGAACGGCTCCTACGCCGAACACGGCCTGGCGAACGAGCCCACCCACCGGCTTCCCCTGGTGTTCTACTGGCCCGGCGTCACCGACGAACTTCCGGACGAGGAACGCCGCAACGACGCACTCCTGTACAACATCGACCTCGCCCCGACCCTGTGCGACCTGCTCGGCATCCGCACCCCCGACGGCTGGCAGGGCACCTCCTTCGCCCCCGCGGTGCGCGGCGAAGCCCTGGAGTCGCGCGAGTACTTGGTCCTAGGCCACGGCGCGCACACGTACCAACGCGCCGTTCGTACCCGCGACCACCTCTACATGCGCACCTACCACCCGGGCTCGTTCCGCGCCGAGTGGGAGCAACTCTTCGACGTCACCAACGACCCGTATCTCACCCGAGACCTCCTCGCCGACGAGCCCGAGCTGGCCGTCCGGATGCGCTCCCACCTGTCCGAGTGGTGGCACCAGTACGCGGGCCGTCCCGGCTGCCTGCCCGATCCTATGCAGGCCACCCTGCAGACCGGGCCGACCTACTACACGGACCCGGCGAAGTACGCCCAACACCTGCGCGACACCGGACGCGAGCACCTCGCCGTGGACCTCGAAGCGCGCCTCGCCACGCTCACGGTCCCGGTCTCGTGGCACGCCCCCGACCGCCCCCGCACGGACGAGTACGTCAAGGCCTGGGTCAGGCTCATCGAGCAGCACGGCCCGTCCGTGCTGGGCATCAAACGCTGACGTTGAGGGTGGCGGTGACGCGCGCGGGGATCCGCCCCGCGCGCGTCACCGGTCTTCGTCATCGTCGGCACCGGGGATCGGCGGACGGCCTCATGGACCCGCTGGCACGTAGGTGTTGTTGGCCGCGTCATACGTCAGGGGGCGTATAGGAATTGACCCGTTGGTCGACTGGGGGCTGTAGGTGGCGTCGTCGCGGAGGCCGGGGATGTGGACGCGGCCGAGGGAGTAGCCCGCCTGCTGGAACGTCGCGTGGTTGAGGTCGGGCCCGGCCTTGTCGGCGATGGCCTTGAACAACGTCAGCGTCTGACATGCCGCCGACACCGAGAAGGCGAGCTGGGGCTGGCCCGAGGGCACCTTCGCGGGGTCGGTCAGCTTTCCGGCGAGGGCGGGCACGGCCTGCTCGACGTCGCGTACGCACTGTTGCATCGCGGGGTCGTCCCAGTCCGGGACCTGGGAGGCCACCACCGAGCCGGCCAGGATGCCGAAGTCGTGCTTGCCCCGGTCGGCCAGGTAGGGTGAGGGCGGCACCGTGAACAGCAGCTTTGGGCGCCATGGGGTCTTCTCCAGCACCTGGGGCAGCGCGGCGGACACCTGGCCGACCATCAGGACGGTGTCCGCGCCGGCGGACTGGGCTTTCTGGAAGAACACGTTCGCCTGCTGGGCGTACGCTGCCGCGTCGCCGCCGGTGTTCGGCAGATAGCCGGTGGCGACGGGCGTAACGCCGAGGCCCTGGAGCGCCGGAAGTACGTTCTTGTCGACCGATGTCTGCTCCTGGGCGTTGGCCACCACCGCGACCTTGCGTCCCGCGAAGTCGCCGCGCGAGGCGAAGACTTCCATACCGCCGATGGGTGCGTCGCCGGCCGCGAAGTACGTGAACCAGGGCGCTTGCACCTTGGCCGCCGCTTCCTTGGACTGCGCCCATCCGACGAGGGCGGTCTTGTGCGTGCCTGCGTAGCACAGCGCTTGCTCTTCGCCGATGGCCACCGCGAGGACGGCGAAGACCTTCTCGTCCTCGGTGAGCTTCACACACGTCTCTTGGGCGGCGGCCGGTGACAGGAGGTTGGACTTGGCGTACACCGGCACGATCTTGCGCCCGTTGATGCCGCCCGCGTCGTTGATCTTCTTGATCAGTGTGTTGAACGCCGCCTCGTAGTCGCCGTGGTCGAGGTTGACGAACTGCTTGACGCTGGAGAGGTCGGGGTACGCGACGCCGAGCTTGATCGAGTTGGCCGAGACCCCGGGGGCGATCGCGGCCGCCCCGGCAGGCGGGGAGCCGGCAGGCGCGGCCGGGGCGTCGTCCTCGATGGTGCAGCTGCAGACCGCGGTGGCTGCGGCGAGCGCGCAAGCGAGGGTACGGGTGCGGTGGGATCTGGACGAGAGCATGCGGTCTGGCCTTTCCGGGCGACGGGAAAGCAGGGCGCGGCACAAGCGGGGAAACTGCGCGAACCGGAATCCGATATAGGCTCAGGAATCTATATATCCCCAGGGTCGGGGGGAAGGTTCATGGTGTCAACGGGTGTTGTGCGAGACCACAATGTTCTAACGTACATATGCCGTGCGACCCGTCCGGCGGTCGCCGAGCCGTCGGTACCCGTGGACGCCAGTGATTCGGAGACCGCATGCCTGTCCTGCCGCCCCTGCTGCCACTCCTCCAGGCGATGGCCGGCGCGGATGCTCTGTTGTCGGCCGATCTGCCGCTTGCGGAGAAGCGCGAGCTCATCCACCTCGGCATGGCGCAAGGCGGCCGGTTCGCCGAGCCCATGCCGGACGACGTGGTGTGCCGCGACCTTGAGGCCCCGGCCGACCACCCGCAGCCCGGCGTCATCAGGGTGCGCACCTACACGCCGCCCGGCGACGCCCCGGTCGCAGGCCGTCCGGCGCACCTGTTCCTGCACGGCGGCGCGTGGTGGCTGGGAACCGTAGAGCACTTCGACGCCGGTTGCGGCAACCTTGCCGCCCTGGCGGACTGCGTGGTGGTGTCGGTGGACTACCGGCTGGCGCCTGAACACCCGTACCCCGTCCCGTTGGAGGACGGCATCGCCGCGTGGCTGTGGCTGCACGAACATGCGGTCGCGCTGGGCGTCGATCCGACCAGGATGTCGATCGGCGGGGGCAGCGCCGGAGGCAACCTGGCAGCCGCCGCCTGCCTGGCCCTTCGCGACCGGGGCTGCCCGATGCCGGTCGCCCAGGCGCTCACGGTGCCGGCCACCGACCTGTCGCTCGACTATCCCTCGGTGGCGGAGTACGGCGCGGGCTACGGCCTCGACGCGTCGCTTGTCCGGCAGGCGGTCGCGTTCTACCTCGGCGACCACGGCGACCCGGCGGACCCCTACGTCTCCCCGATGCGCGCGGCAACCCTCGCCGGACTCCCGCCCGCCCTCGTGATGACCTGCGAGTACGACCCCGGGCGCGACGCCGCAGAGGCATACGCCCGGCGCCTCGCCGAGGCCGGTATCCCCACCACGCTGCGCCGCTGGGACGGCTTCGTCCACAACGCGCACATCTACACGGCGCTGCTGCCCGAGGCCCGCGAGTTCCGCGCGGTGCTGGTCGCCTTCCTCCGCGAACACCACAAGACGACCGCCTGACCGCCCCGGCGCGAGCGGCGCAAGTCGACGTGGGTTGCGGCGTCCGGCACGGCAGAGTACGCGCCGGAATCGGGTGGAATGATAATCTCTATGATGCTTTCCGGCATTTCTGACTCCCGGGTGCGCGGGGCTCCCATAGTGGGCTCCTGAACCCTGAGGAGACCTGACATGCCGCTTGATCCGCACATCGCTGCCTGCCTGCAAGGCCTGCGTGGCCCTGACGCCGGGCCGGCACAGACGCAGACCGTGGACTCTGCTCGGCACCAACTGCGGGCGTTGGTAGCTGCTTTGGTGGACCCCGCAGCGTTGCCCGAGGTTGCTTCGGTCAGCCCTGCCGTGCTCTCCGGCTCCATTCCGGCGCGCGTGTACCGGCCCGCGGCGGAGGGCGTGGTGCCGACGATGGTGTATCTGCAGGGCGGTGGTTGGACCCTCGGCGACCTGGACACCCATGACTCCCAGATGAGGCGGCTGTGCCACGACGTGGGCGCGGTCGTGGTCGGTGTCGACTACCGGCTCGCACCCGAGCACCGCTTTCCCGCAGCAGTGGACGACGCGTACGCCGCGCTGACATGGGTTTCCCATCACATTGGCGATTTCGGCGGCGACTCGACCCGGATCGCCGTCGCCGGGGACAGTGCCGGCGCGACCCTCGCCGCGGTGTGCGCCCAGCAGGCCCGCACCGAGGGACTCGGCTTGGCCGCGCAGTTTCTGCTCTACCCGAGCACCGACATCGGCGGCACCTACCGCTCCCGTACTACCCAAAGCGAGGGGTACCTGCTGAGCACGGCAGGCCTGTACTGGTTCTACGAGCAGTACCTGGGCGTGCCGCCCGGGGCAGCGGAGTTCACCGGGCTCAGCGCGGACCCCCGGGTCTCTCCGCTGGTCGCGGCCGAGCTGGGCGGTCTGGCCCCCGCCGTGGTCGCGACTGCCGAGTTCGACCCCCTGTGTGACGAAGGGGACCGGTACGCGGAAGCTCTGCGCGAAGCTGGCGTCCCCCGTCGAACACCTGCGGTGCGATGGCCTTGTCCACGGCTTCTACGGCATGGAACACCTCAGCCCCGCCGTGGCGGCTGCCACCGGACGCCTGCACACGGCCCTGCGGAAGCTCCTCGCCTGACGCGTCCTGAATGCTTCGACGCTGACGAGCGCGAACGCCCGCCACAGGACCCCGGTCATGTGGCGGGCGTTCAGCGCTTCAGGCTCCGGGGACGCTTTCGAGGAGCAATCGGGTGTACGCGTGTTCCGGCCGCTCGAACACCTGGTCACGGGCGCCGTGCTCGACCACGCGGCCGTAGCGCAGGACGGTGACCTCGTCGCTGACGTGGCGGACCACGGCGAGGTTGTGCGAGATGAAGAGCATCGTCAACGACAGTTCACGGCGCAGGTCGGCGAGCAGGTTGAGCACCTCGGCTTGCACGGAGCAGTCGAGTGCGGAGGTGATCTCGTCCGCGATGATCACCTCCGGTTCCACCGCGAGCGCCCGGGCGATGGCGATGCGCTGCCGCTGCCCGCCGGAGAACTCGTGCGGGAACCGGTCGGCGGCGTCCGGGGCCAGCGCCACGCGGGCGAGATGGGCTTCCACCGCAGCCCGGTGGCGCGCGAGGCCGCCGCGCCGCGGGTCGATCGCCTCGGCGATGGTCTCCCCGACACGCATACGCGGGTTGAGCGAGGCGTACGGGTCCTGCGGGATGAGCTGGATGCGGCGGCGCAGCCGCGCCGCCTCCGCTCTTCTGAACGACGCGGCCGCCCGGCAGGTCGTACTCGACGGCGCGCGCAAAGTGCGCGCTCACCGTGGCGTGGCCGCAGGTGGGGACTTCGGTGGTCGGCGTGAAGAACCGGATGCGGACGTCGTGGTCGGCCCCGTCGGGCTGGAACACAAACGCCGTCTCCGAGTTGTTCAGTTCACGCGCCACAGCACGCATCTCCGCCTCGGTCATGCCGTCGGCGTCAAGCACCACGCCTGCGGGATTCCCGGTGAACGGCATCCGCCGCGGTGATCGCCGTAGAAAGCGCCCGCCGCCTCATCGCCGACCCTGCCAAGCCGGGAGTACTCGCACCCGGCCAGGCCTACCCCCCGACCGCCTTCCTCGACTTCCTCATCCCGCATGGGATCCAGTGGATCATCGAGGACGCGCCGACAACCTGACAATGAGCCTTCTACGGTAACAATCAGCCACCGTGTGTGATCGTGTGACAGGCTCGTCGGATCCCGATCAGGCCCAGCTCATTCCCGGCCCTCTTCGGGCGAGCCCCGAAAACCGGTACGCGTTCGGCTTGTCTTGTCCAAGGTCAGAGCTCTGGGCAGCAGGGCTTCGACCAGCGGCGATGGCGCATCGCGGCCCCTTCCCGGCGTATTCCGGCCGCCCCAGCTGTAGATCAGCTATCTGGCGGGTGGGGGACACATTCGGGGAGCCGAGGGCCGTGTCCCGGGGCCACTTCATTTACGCAGGCCAGGATCGCAAACAGGTACCTATGTGTTCCCGCAGGCGTCGGCTGTTCGACCCCGCCTTCCAGATCGCCTTCGAAGGCCGCCTCACCCCGGCAACGCTGAGTCACCAACAACCATGCTCGGCCGTTGAGTGGGCACACCCTACGGCGGCGATGGTCATGATGCAGGCGCCGCCCCGTCCCGCGCAGAAACTCGCGGTTCCGAGGGCGCTTCACCTTGCGGTCAACTCGTGCCTTTAGGATGACGGCCCAGTCGCGACGCCCACTCCGCGACAGAAAGGCGACGCCGGTGAGTCGTCCACCGAATTCCGACTACAGCGCTGTGGCGCAGCGGACGCAGGCGTCGCAACGAGCTGCCGCACGGCGGCACGCGGTCGGGCACGATGGCCGGCGTCGTCCGGTCGTACGTCCAGACCCCGGCCCCGGCCAACGGGGAGTGGGTTCCGTACCGGACGTGGATACGTGGCGGGAGACCCTGCGCGACGCCGTCGTGGAGATGAGCGCCACACCACTGAAGCGCGCCAGGCAGCCCGACTACACCGGCTGGGTGTCCCTGCTCGACCTTGGGCCGCTGAGTGTCACCGACGTGGCTTCCGATCCGGTGCACGTGGCCCGTACGTCCCGGCTGATCGACCGAAACCCGGTGGACTTCCACCATTTGTCGATAGCCCGCCGCCCTAGCTGGGCGGAACAGCAAGGGCGACGGACCAGGACGCGCGCCGGAGACGCGGTGTTCTTCGACGGCACGGTGCCCTTCTCGGTGACTGCTGACGCCTTCACGCACTACCTGGTCGTCAACGTGCCGCACATCACCCTGCGTCGTGCCTCGATGCAGGTGCACGCGAACATGCTCGGTCAGCTCGTGCCGGCGGAGAACCTCAGTCTGCGCGTGCTCGTCGCGCTGCTCTCCGAGTTGGCCGGCCAGCCGTGCGCCCTGCCGCTCGAAACCGTGCACGAACTCGGCCACACTGCAGAGGAGTTGCTGATCTCCGCGCTGCGTCTGGCGCAGGTCGCGCATCCGGGCGTCGCCGACGCGAAGCTGTCGCGGGGCGCGCAGCTGCTACGAATGAAGGACTTCGTCAGACGCAACCTGGCGGAGCCGGACCTTTCGCCCAAGTTGCTCGCCGCCGCGTTCGGTGTCTCCATACGCTACGTCGAGATGGCCTTCCGCGAAGACGGGGCGTCGCCGTCACAGTTCATTCGCGAGACACGGCTCGCGGAGGCACGGCGGATGCTAGCCGATCCGCGACAGCGGCACCGGTCGATCGCCGGTGTGGGCCGGTCCGTGGGGATCGAGAACCCCAGTGTCTTCGCCCGTGTCTTCCGGAGCCAGTACGAGGCAACGCCGCGTGAGTACCGGCAGTTCGCTGGTGGCGCGCCGGGCTGAGACAGCGCTTTCCACGGCGGGTCGCACAGCCGGCGTTCTTCCCGACCACCCCACGCGTCCGGACACGCGAATCGTCGGTGCCGGGTGCGCACATGGTCGAGGGCGCCTCCGCACGGGATGCCAAGGTCGCTCGTGTGCTGCCGGGCCCCTTCTGCCGGGTTGTTGTCCCACCGAGCGCCGGGTAACACTCGACTTGCTGCCCACACCCCTGACCCACCCGGGTGGATGCCACGGAGCCGGGCTACGACGGGCACATCAGCGTGCCGGTGCTGTGGGACCAGGCCGCAGGGCGAATCGTCTCAAACGATTGCGCGGTCCTCCCGGTGGACTTGGCGACGAGGTTCATGCAGTGGGCGGCGACCCCGCAAGACCTGTACCCCGAGCAGTGGCGTGCGCAGATCGACCTGCTCGACCGGGACGTGACCGCGATCAGCGCCACCGGAGGGCCACACAGCGCGCACGCCCTGGACGCCCTCGAAGACTTCCTGGGAGGCCGCGGCCACGTGGTCGGTGATCGACTCACTCTCGCGGACGTCGGACTCTGGGTGAAGCTGTCCGATACGCGACCGAGTTCCGACCCGCTGTAGAGGCACGCGGGCGCGAACTCCAGGCGTACCCGAATCTGTGGGCCTACACCAGACGCCTGTACGCGCACACCGCGTTCCGGTGCGCCACAGACCTCCAGGCGATCGCACGCTCCGCGGAACGCCACGGGGCCACACCACCACCGGCATTGAACACCTGGTACTCCAGCCGTGGATCGTGATCTCGATGGTGAGGGGCGCCGAGGCCGGCGTGGATCATCTCGCCCGAGATCGCTCATGTCGTCGCGGGCGACGGCTGCTGCTTCGTCTACCCGAGTTCACCGAGACGGAGGTCGTCCCGCATCTCGCTGAGCCTTGCGGTCGTTGCCGGGGTACCCTCGTGCGCTTGCTCGGCGAGTCGGAGGGCGTCGTCAATCTCGCTGAGCTTCAGGGAGGACAGGACGGCCTCCCGCTCTATCAGGTCGTCCCGGGACACAGTAGGTCAGCCACGTGCACGGAGTGAAGCCTGGACGCGGGAACGCGAGCCGCAGCACGCCTTCGAACGGCAGTCCTTCATCGGCGCCGACCGTCACTTCGATGCCCAGACCGCTGATGTCGACGCCCGCCGGAGCGACGACCTGCATCACCCGGATCCCGGACGGCTCCTCTCCCGACAGCAGTACGACCAACCTTCGCTCGTCGAACTGGACCCACCAGACTTCGCCACGCTGCACAAGTCCTCCAGACACAGGACGGCAGGTAGACGCCGCGCGCCCCTGACGCGCCGTGGAGACGGGCACGGCCACCGTTGATCATCGGTGTGTGAAGACAAACGATCATGCGTGGCCGCAGGTCACAGCATAGACCCTGGCTACACGGCGATTCCGAGGGAACTCTCACCACCGTCCGGCTTCTTCCGCTGCGGCGTTGGACGCCGTGTTCCTGCGGACGTAGCGCGGGGAGTTGCACCGGTACGCGACGACCGCCACGTCGCCGGCCCTGATCGACGTGGTCATCCGGCAGGTGAAGGTCGCGAACGTACCGGCGTCGTATCGGTCTTCGATGGTGAAGCTCTGCACGGGACCGGGCAGGGCAACGAGGGTGAGCGCTCCCTTGCCCTCGGGGAATGTGCGCTGCTGGGGCAGTCGGGAGATCGGCCGACCCGTCGTGTTGACCACAGTTTGCCGGTACGTGACGCTCATCCGGCTGTCGGGGCCGAACTCCACTTCGACCCCCGTCGCCACCTTGCCCGGGAACAGCAGCTCCTGGGCGATGCGAGGGGCCGAAGGGGCCGAGGGGTTTTGGGGGCACTCCCTCGGGCGGCTGCGCAGCCCGAGGATCTCGCCGGGAATGCGCAGGCCGTCGGCGACGCGTTCGATCACGCGCTGGTCGCGGGCCTGCGCGGCACCTCGCACGTAGGCGCTGACGCGGCTCGGTGTCATGTCGCACAAGCGCGCCATCCGGCTGATGCTCAGGCCCGCGTCGCAGTGCGCGAGCCGGAAGATCTCCCCAATGTCGCGGCGCGCGCCGGCGTCGCGTATCGCTGGGCTCTCCAGCACCCCGGCGGGGAGGACGTCGGCGATCACACGGGTCGGGATGGGCCGCGCAAGAGAACCGTGGTGCACTGCGTCCTCCAAGATCAAATCGCTCCCCCGGAAAGGAATGGCTCGGTGGGTTCATGCGGAGTGTTTGGCCAGGGCGCGCGCCAGGCGGTCGAGGCCTTCGAGGAGGTCGTCGGTGGGGCCGCCGAAGCCGAGGCGGACGCGGTCGGGGTGCCCGAAGCAGTCGCCGGGGACCAGCAGCAAGTCCTCGTCGGAGAGCAGGTGCTCGCAGAACTCGCGTACGTCGGGGACCATGACGCGGGGGAAGATCGTGACTCCGCCTGCCGCGGGTTCGCTGGCGATGCGCCGCTCCTGGTCGGCGATCCAGTCTGTGAGGATCTCGCGATTGCGGCGGGCTTGAGCCAGCCTCGGGGCCAGAAGAGTGTCCGCCTGCCCCAGGACGGCGGTGGCCAGCCGCTCGACGAGCGGGGACAGCGCCAGAGTCATGCGGTCGCGCATGGGCAGGAGGGCCGCGAGGACGTCCGGGCGGCCGTGGCACCATCCGAAGCGCAGGCCGGGCAGGCCGTACGCCTTGGAGAAGGTGCCGGTGGAGATGCACTTGTCGTAGAAGGCCGCGGGATCCGGCAGTGGTTCGGCGGGTTCGTGGGTGAGGTCGGCAAAGGCACCGTCCCAGAGCAGGTACGCGTCGGCGTCGGCACACAGCTCGACGAGTTCGCGCTGCTGGTCGGCGGCCAGGGTGACGCCGGTGGGGTTGTGCGGGAAGTTCGCGATGACCATGCGCGTGTTCGGTGTGATCAGGCGGCGCAGGGCGTCCATGTCGGGCCGGAAGCCGTCCGCGGGGTCCAGGCGCCAGCGCCGCAGGCGGCATCCGGCGGCCTCGGCGACCGAGTCGAGGCCGTGGTAGGCGGGGTCGGTGACGATCACCTCGTCGTCCGATTCGAGCAGTGCGGCGGTGAGCAGGAAGATCCCTTCCGACGACCCGTGGGTGACCATGATCCGGTCGGGGTCGCCAGTGCCGAAGCGGTCGGCGACGGCCGCGCGCACGGCGTCGGATCCGAAGGAGGGGCTGTCGTCGAAGACGACCGCGTCGAAGAAGCCCGGCCCCAGGCCGAGCATGCGGTCCAGGTCCGCGAAGGACCAGCTGTCGACGCCGCTGCAGCCGAGGTCGACGCCGGCGGTGAAGTAGGAGTCGCGGAGCCAGTCCTCAAGACGTGCGGGTTGGAACCTCATGCTGGTGCGGGTCCTTTCCGGGGGGCGATGCCGGAGGTGTCGGACGTGCGGAACTCGCGTCGACGGGGCGGCTACACGCCGGTCGCACACGCGATGTCGAACGTTCCGAGCACACGGCTCGCCGCGGACGGCCGCATGTCGCGGGACTTGCGCAGGTCCCGTGCGATGTTCAGGCGCTTGAGCCAGCGGTCGGTGCCGTCGTAGCGGGCGCGGAAGGGGTTGCGGCCGTGTACGGCGCGGTAGTTGTCCACGAAGAGCATCTGTCCTGGCCGCAAAGCCACTTCGCGCACGTTGCCGTCCAGGCGGGCGGTCAGTTCCGCGAACGCCCTCTGTGCCTCGGGGTCGTCGGGGGTGGCTTCCATAAAGTAGGGGTCCAGGCGCAGGTACGGCGCGGCGGGGTCGCCGAACAGCACGGCGATCGGCAGCGGTTCCGGCGCCATGGCGGCACCGGAAGGCGGCGCACTCCCGCCGGCCGCCAGGTGGGAGTTGTCGGGCCTGATCAGGAACCTCGGCTGGAACAAGGCGCGTACCGTTTCCTCCGGCAGCGGTTCGTCGCCGAGGGCGGCGAAGGTGGTGGCGATGCCGTCGTGGTTGCGCAGGCACATCAGGCCCACGTAGTCGGCGCGGTACGGGTGGAAGGCGTCCTCGACGTGCCACCAGATCTTCATGTGGCTGGCGGAGTTGAGTTGTACGTTCTCGTGCCCCCGGATGGGCAGGACGTCGTGCATGAGCCGCCCGTCCTGCTGGGTCGCCCATGCGATTGCCTCGCCGAGCAGTGCGCCGCACAGGAAGAAGAACATCTCCTCGCGCCGCGTCGTCTCGGGGCGGCTCTGGCGGCCCCAGTACTCCGGTGTCGGTCCGACGGCCGCGTCGTCGACCGGGAGCCCGGAGACGAGGATGGCGCCCTCGGGTTCCCGCAGGCGCATCGAGGTCAACGCGACCCGCAGGGACCGTGGCAGTTCGTGGGACAACGCCGCGGCACGGTCGAGGAATTCGGCGTCTTCGACGCCGGTGTAGCGGTCGACCAGTTGGTCGACGAGGAGGAGCGCCTCGTCGACGTCATAGGGACTCAGCGAAACCTGGAACATCGGCCCTCACATATGGGGAACTGATCGCGATGGGTCGGGGAGCGCGGCTACGGGCGCGGTCGCACGGGGGGCAAGGGTGGGCAGCGGTCCGTCCTGCGGACGGTGACGACGCGTGGGGCGGCGATGTCGGCCGGGTTCGCGTCGAACCCGCATGACGGCCGACGCCGCGACGGCGGTCGCGACGAGTCCGCACACCGTGATGAGCGACGAGAGATGTTCGCGCGGAACGACCGCGACCAAGGCGCCCGCGAACGGGTACGGGACCAGCACCAGCAGCACGACCACGGAGATCGTGACCCCGAAGACGTCCGGCGGGATCACCTGGGTCCGCGCGGTCCGCAGGTAGACCGCGCCCGCGCCGTCGGCCGTCACGAGCAGCGCCACGCCGGCGAAGAAGAGCGGCCCGGACGAAGCCGTCCCGGCGGTGACCGTCGCGAACCCGGCGAGCAGGGAGGACACCAGGCCCACATGCCACAGGCGGCCGTTCCGGCCGATCGCGCGGCGGGCGACGACGATGGCCGCCAGCGAACCGATCGCACCGCACGTCCACATCAGGCCCACAGTGGACTCCCGCATGCCGTACCGGCCCAGCGCCATCGCGGGTGTCGCCGCGAGCAGCACCGCCAGCATGAGGTTCTGCGCCGCCGCGACGATCACGACGCAGGACAGCAGACGGTTGCGCGTCACCACGCGAAGGCCGGTGCGAACACCGTCGCGCATCGACACGGACACCGGCTCCGATACCGCGTCGGCATTCCACCGCGGAGTCACCGGCGCAGCCACCGGCAGCGTCACGGCCAGGACCGGAACGAGCGCGCCCAGGATGGCGGACCCGAGGAGCACGCCCGTGGATCCCGTCGTCATCAGCACCAGGGCGGCCGTCGGCGGACCGATCACCAGCACCGTCTGGTCGATGCCGGCCTGCGTGGACTGGACGCGGTGCGCGGCAGCCCGATCGGTCACCTCGGCCCCGGCCGCCTCCGACGCGACGTACGAGCACTCCGCGAGCAGACCCACGATGATCGCGAGACCGATCAGGGCCGCCCAGGCGCCGGGGTCGGCGAGCAACCACACCAGCGCGACCACCGTCACCCCGCAGCGGGCAAGGTTGGTGATGATCAGAACGCGGCGCGGGCCATGGCGGTCGACTCGGAGGCCCGACATCGGTATCGCGCACAGCCGGGGCAGCCATTCCACCACGAACGCGACTCCCGACCAGGTGGCGCTTCCCGTCGCGGTGAAGATCATCATCGGCAGCGCGAACTGCTGGACGGAGGTCGTCAGCCCGTCCGTCGCGCGCACGACGTGCGTGACCAGGACCCGGGCGCCGGGGACCGCCGTCGCCGGGTCAACCGCGAACACGGATCAGCCGGTCGAGCCGGTCGCGAAGTGCCGTTGCCCGGGCGAAGTCCGGTGCGGTGAAACGCACATGGGCCACCCGTGAGCGATAGTCGTGCCGCGCCGGAATCGGGGCCCCGGCCTCGATGTGCACACACGCCTCGACCACCCCGGGCAGGGCCACCGCCTCGTCCCAGCCGGCCAGTTCCCGGTACGACCTCCCGATCAGGCCGGGCTCGCTCGCGTAGTGGATGCCGGCGACCGCTGCGCGGGCGGGCCCGGCCTCGGGCACGGGCAGCCCGGCGAGCACGGCCAACGAGGCGCCGATGAGGGAGACGCCGGTGACCGTCTCGACCATCTCCGCGATGTGGTCCCCGGCCGGGCGCGCGGCGATCTCGATGAGCACGGGCCCCCGGTCGGTTAGCCGGAGTTCGGCGTGGAAGGCTCCGACGACGATCCCCAACGCGCGTGTCACCCGCCCCACATAGGCGCTGATCCGCTCGTGTCCGGGCACGGACGCGGCCGGACGTACGAAGTGCGCACGCTGCTGGAAGGCGGGCTCCGGGCCCAGTCGCTTCTCGGTGATGGCCAGGACGTGGACGCGGTCGCGGCCGTCGACGTACCCCTCCACGCTGAACTCCGGGCCGGCGAGGTAGCTTTCGACCACCACCTCCGCTCCCGGCAGGCAGCCGGAGACGGGTTCCCGTTCCTCCAGGATCGCCTGGTACGCACGCTCCAGTCCGGCCGCGTCGTCCACGCGCGTCACCCCGACGGTGCCGGCCATGGAGGTCGGTTTGACGACACAGGGGAAGCCGACGGCGGCACCTGCTGCGGCGACTTCCACGGCATCCCGCGCGCGGACGAACTTCGGTGCCGTCACGCCCGCTTCGTGCAACCGCGCGCGCATGACGGCCTTGTCACGTACGGCGGCCACCGTGGCCGGCGACAGGCCGGGCAGGCCCAGGTCGGCGGCGAGGATCGCGGTCTGTTCGACCACGAACTCGTCTCCGGGAACCACCGCGGTGATCGGGTGACGGCGGTGTACTTCCTCGACAGCCGGGCGCAGTTCCTCGATGAGGACTCCACGCGTGCGCACGATCTCGTCGGCTGCCGCCTTGGCCGACTCGGACAGGCGGAAGTCCTCCCGGTCCGTGGTGATGACGGTGGTGCCCATCCCCATTGCGCGAGCGGCGGACGGATAGAGCTGCCCCGACGACTGGGGGCCGACGATCAGAGCGTGCGGAACGGGCTCTGTGGAGTGCTCTTGGGCAGGGGGTTCGGTCCGTGAATCCATGGTTCCTCGATGACACGACGTTGTCGGACTCGACGCGAAGGTGATTTGGCGCCCCGAACCCGGGACGCGCCACGGCGAAGGTGCCGAGGACCAGCCGATCCGGCGCGACGTGGGCGGGTGCGCCACTCCTGGGCGACCAAGCGCCCGCGACCGGCCCAGAGGTCAGAAGATCCCCGCGCCCGGCGTCATGATCTTGTAGGGGTTGAACTGCTTCTTCCACGCCGCGAACTGTGGGTACGCACGGCCGTAGTGCGTGGTCCAGTCGGACTTGGTGAAGGGGACGGCGTCCTCGACGTAGTGCGTACCTCGAAGAGCGGTGATGTTCTGGCACCACCGGTGGTTCCGCTCGAGGCGTTGAAGCCCACGATGACGCTCGCGGTCGCTGCGGTCAGGAAGCGGCGCCGGGAGACCTCACGGCCGATCGAAGTGCCCATCTCAACTCCGTTGTTCTTGTCGTGCCTGACCGCGCGATCCCCGAAGCCCGGCACGGCCGTGGGCGGCCGACTCCCCGCGGGGTTTCTCGGAGCGCCCGGACGGATCCGGTCGCCGCGTTGATCTTCGAGCTTGGCACCGGCGGAACTCGCCGGATTGCGCACGCCTATTGCACGAGAGGCGCACGACGCACACCTGTTCGACGACACCCCCGATCGGCTTGGCGCTACGCCACGCCTGATCATCGAGCGGGCGGGCGGGCTCGTGGCCGGCTCCATCGGCCTGTTTCTGGTACGGGCCGCGCTTGCGACCGTGCCTCGACACGACGGGTGGCTTCCGCGGCTGGCCGTCGGGCCGCCCCCACGGCGCGTCCCGGGTGTTCGCAGATTGCACGATTTCCGTGCGCCAACGAGGTATTGCATGCACCCCATGGGCCGTAGCGTGCGGGCGCCGGCCACACGGACCTCGTCACGAAAGACATCCGCACGCAGGGGAAATCAGGACGGATGCCCGGGCCAGTGTGGCAACCGGGCGTCACCGTCGTGTCGGCCCTGCATGCGGACACCACGAGCAGTACGCCCTCGGCGACTGAGCCGCCGTCGACTCCCATGGGGGTCCCGGACATCGACAGCGCACGGGACAGGAGCCGCAGATCAAAGCGCCGGAGAAGGTGGCGCGCGGACGAACGCGGCGACGCCCCCGCAGGACGACGAGGCGTGGTTCGCGGATGAGCCGGACGATGCTTGTGAGAAGGCGGCTGCCTTCCCGGTCTTGGCCGTTGTGGCAGCGACCCTGTCCGGACGGGTGTGAAACGGCGGCGAGTATCGATGGACCGGTGCACGCACCTGAGTCGGGGAGGTGCTGCCGGTGACCCGGGAGCCTGGTCCCGGCGATCTGCCACCGGAGGTTCGTCTGCCGGTCACGCTCGGCATAGGCGGCGCCAACGAGGTCACGACTTTCGCTCCGGGGCTCGTGGCACGTACCCCGATGTATGCACCACTCGGTGATGCCTTCGATCTGCGGGTACTCCACGAGCAGTTGACCAGGTCCGCGCTCGCACACACTCGCCCTGATCTGTACCGCCAACCGGTGCCCCGACCGGAGGCAGCAACATGGGGCACCACCTACCACCCGATCCTCCGATCACTCCCCGAAGCACACGATGCCGCCGAACGCGCCGCACAGACCAGCGGCATCATCGAGCTCCACGCGGAACTCAGCGCGGCCAGCGGCGAGGCCGCGATGCTGCTGGAGCCGTACCAGCGGGCCGAAATCGTGACCCTGGCGGGCATGCGGCCCAACGCCCACGGACTACGCCTGGCCCACCCCGCGACGGCGCCCCGCCTTGCCATTGCCCGGGCGGACGCCTTGCGCGTGATCGGCGTGGTCCACGAGTTCCTCGGGCCGGACGCCCTCGCCGCCACAGGGCTCCCCGGGCGGCAGGCCGCCGCCCGCCACCTGCCGGCGCATCAACCCGTGCCGAGAGCGTCGGCGGGCGGCAGCCTGGCCGTCGGCCACGGTGACCCGACCCCCGGCAACGTGCTGGCCGACCAGACGGGGAAGCACGAACTCAGCGACTACGACCTGGCGTTCGTCGGGTCACAGGTCGAAGTGGCCGCACACACCTGGGCCACCCTGTGTCTGCGGCCGAACGACCAACCCAGCCCGGCCCACGAACGCCAGTTCCGGGCACAGATGCCTTACGCCGACGCCGCTCTGGACAGCGGCTTGGCCGACGCGATGCGGCAGATCGAGGTCACCAGGTCCGCGTACGCCGACTTGACGCGCGGCGCCCTGGGCGCCGTTCCCTTCGAGATCGTCCAGCGGAGCATGCAACGGATGCTCGGCCCCGACGCTCCGCCTCCCAGGCGCCTGCGCACGGTGCTGGGCAGGCTGGGCGAACGCCACCGCGGCCGCAGGGCTCCTGAATTCCCGAGCGGACTGATGATGAGACAGCCACACGCTCTGCCCGGGCTCGGGAACGAGGGGCGTGAAAGTCTCCGCGGGTTGACGCCCCTCGAACAACGCCTGCTCGCAGCGGAGTTGGTCCAGGATGTCAACTCTCCTGATGCCCCGCCGCTGCCCCGCGACGTTCAAGCGATCCACGAGGCTTTCACGAGCCGAATCGACAGCCTCGCGGCCCGGGCCGGACTCGTCCCGCTTCACGAATACGCGGCCCACCTACGCGACAGCCGAATCGGCCTCACGATGAACGCCGATGGGACCCGTGTCCTGCCGTTCCACCACGAAGCCCAGGCTGCCGAACACGGCGCGAGCCCCGATACCGGCGGACAGCAGCACTCGCCTCCCCTACAGGCCCCGGACAAGCGAAGCCAAGGTCCCTCCCTGCAACGGGAACTGTAGGCGCGCCTCCTGCGGTGGACGCGCGAGGCGTTCCTCGCCGCTGCCCGTCCCTGGCCATCTCCGTCCGCAGCCCTGCGGCCCACACACCGGCATCATCGCCTTGAAGCCCTCTCCTCGCTCCTCTCCGCGCTAACAGCTTGGCCGGCGCGATAGTGCGTGCAGTGGATCAGTAGTGCGTAGTGGTCCCGAATGCCTCGCGGAGTTGGGCCATGTCGTGGCGGTCCCGGTCGCTGGGCTCGTAGCCCTGGTGAAAGTAGACCTGCTGTTCAGCTGACAGGCAGGGAACGGTTCTGTGCTGGATTGTGCCGGTGACGAAGCAAGCCGCCGGATAGACGAACGGGCGCTCTGGGTCCAACGAAGCTTGGGTGGCTCTTCCTTCGGGTTCGAAGACCAGAGGATGCAGGTCGATCTCGCGTCCCGTCGCGTCCGAGACGACGAAACGCACGGGGCGCCAGTCGAGTGATTCGGAGAAGCCTGCTTCGGCAAGAGCCGCAATGAGAGTCGGCTCCTGCTCATGGCAGTGCATGAGATCCAGGTCGCGATGAGGGCGGGTCTGCCTCCCCAGAAGGGCATCGATGCCCCAGCCTCCACCGATCCAGACATCCACGCCGCCCTTGCGGAGCGCGTCCAAGATCTCCAATACATCATCGCCAGTCACCAGCAGCCCTTTCGCTCGCCCGAGGCGGCGAGCCTACGGAGCCGTCCCCATCCCGTGCATGGTGTTCACGGCGGTGCCCGATGAACCAGATCGAGCAGGTCGCGACCCCTGGCGACGTTCGGGACCCTGCGGGCGGTGCTCGCGGTCGGCCACAACCTGGCGGACCACGTGTATCGAACAGACCGACCGCCAGGCCGCAGGAAAGGAGCGCCCTCGGCGACGCAGGTCGCCGCAAGCGCGAGTCCCCGGAGGGGCTGGGGTGACTGCCTGGGCCATGTTGCCCAATATCACCTGGTCCAGGTGACTGCTTCGGGCACCCGGACCGCGTCCGGCTCGGCTTCGGTGGCCCGCCCGACGACCTGCTCGAAGGCCTCGACCGCCTGGCGCGCGCCCTGGCCGAACAGTCCGCATGGTCCCGCGAGCCACCCGTGCGCAGGTTGTCGGTTCCGCGTGCGGAAATCGTCGATTTCCCGATGGCGATGGTGCAATCGTCGCTTCGTCCCCCCCGGGGGGGACCGATCTTGGAGCTCGCAGTGCACCACGGTTCCCTTGCACAGCCTCCCGCCCCGACCCACCCCATCACGGATCGCCCGAACAGGGAGTCGCACATGTCCAACAACGCAACAGTTTCCGGCGCTTCCGCCATTCCCGCCGGATCGCCGCTGGGCCGGGCGCTGCGGCACTCCCGCGACGCAGGTGCGCCGGGTGCCTTCAACAACTACGTCGGCGCCTTCAACAGCTTCGTCCCCAGTGGCTTCAACAGCTACGTGCCCAGCGGTTTCAACAGCTACGTGCCGAGTGGCTTCAACAGCTACGTCGGCAGCTGACCTTCGCGTAGTGGCCTACGGGGCGCGGCACTGCAACAGCCGTGCCCCGTGAGCCGATCGACCATCCGACGAAGTCCAAGCCGGCACAGGTGTGTCGGCATTGTGGTGTGAAAGGAGTGCGGCGTGGAGCTACTGCCCACTCCGGCGCGGGTGAAGCCGAGCGCCGAGTGGCCGCTGAACATCCCGTCCCATCGGACGTTCGGTGCTTTATGGCAGCCGATTCCCCTGCGGCACTTCGTCGTCAAGGTGCACAGCCGCTGCAACTTGGCCTGTGACTACTGCTACTTGTACGAGATGGCCGACCAGTCATGGCGTGCCGCCAGCAAGGCGATGTCCCCCGAGGTGGCGGACCGCACCGCGTTCCGCATCGGCGAGCACGTGCGCGAACACCGACTGGACAGCGTGACGGTGATCGTGCACGGCGGCGAGCCGATGCTCGCGGGCATGGGGCTGATCACCCGGCTGGCCGAGGGGGTGCGCCGGGAGGTTCCCGAGTACACCCAGGTCTCGCTGGCCATCCAGACCAACGGCGTGCTGCTCGACGACGCCGGCCTGGACGCGTTGCACGCACTCGGCGTTTCGGTCGGTGTGAGCCTCGACGGCGGGGAAGCCGCCAACGACCGCCACCGCCGCTACTCCGACGGACGAGGCAGCCACGCGGCGGTCGCCGCGGCGATCGACCGGCTCCGCGATCCTTCCCGGCCCGGCCTGTTCGGCGGACTGCTGTGCACCGTCGATCTCGCGAACGACCCTGTCGAGGTCTACGAGGCGCTGCTGTCGCACGCTCCGCCCGCCATGGACTTCCTGCTCCCGCACGGAAGTTGGGACGAGCCACCGCCGTCGCGCGGCGAGGATGCGTCGGAGACGCCGTACGCCGACTGGCTGGCCGCGGCGTTCGACCGCTGGTACGGAGTCGAGGAGGCCGAGACCAGCGTGCGCCTCTTCGAGGACGTCCTCGCGCTGCTGCTCGGCGGCCCGAGCCGCTCCGAGCAACTCGGCCCGGGGCCGGCCACGGTCGTCGTGGTCGACACCGACGGCATGATCGAGCAGGTCGACACGCTCAAGTCGGTGTACGACGGCGCGGCCATGACCGGGATGTCGGTGGCGTCCCACACGTTCGAGGACGCTTTGCGCCATCCTGCTCTGGCCGCCCGGCAGTTGGGGGTCGCGGGGCTGGGGGCGACATGCCGAGCCTGCCGCGTGCGGGACGTGTGCGGCGGAGGCTACTTCACTCACCGCTACCGCGCGGGGGCGGGATTCGGCGGTCCGTCGGTGTACTGCCCGGACTTGATCGGGTTCATCGAGCATGTACGCGGCCGGGTGGCCGCGGATCTGGTGGGGGCGCGCGGCGTGGAGGGTTTGACGTGAGTTCCGAAGGCAGCGGCAGTGACGCGCGGCTGGCGGAGGCATCCGCCGGCGCCGAGACTTGGGGGCCCGCTCCCCAACCGCCGGAGGCCCGGCCGTGGACGGGCCGCGAACTGGTCGGCGCGCTCCGCGACATCGGCGTCTGCTCCGGCGACGTCCTGCTGGTGCACAGCACCTTGCGCGGCCTCGGCCCGGTGGAACACGGGGCGCAGGGCATCCTGGGTGCCCTGACCGAGGCGGTCGGCCCTGCAGGCACGCTGGTGATGCCGACGTACACCGAGGAGAACTCCGACACTTCGGGGGCGTTCCTGCGTGCCACGCAGGGGTTCTCCACGACGGAGAAGGAGGCGTTCAAGCGGAGTATGCCGCCCTTCGACCCGATGTGGACCCCGGCCTCGCCGACCATGGGGGCGTTGTCGGAAGTGCTGCGACGTACGCCCGGAGCGGTGCGCAGCTCGCATCCGCAGTCGTCGTTCGTGGCCATGGGGTTGCTGGCGGACGGGATCGTGCGCCACCACAACCCGGCGGCGCAATTCGGCGAGCAGTCCCCGCTGGCACGCCTGTACTCACTTCCGGACGCGAAGGTGCTGATGCTGGGGACGCCCTTCTCGACGTTCACCGCCTTCCACCTGGCGGAGTACCTGCAGCCGAAGTTGGCGACCCGGACGTACCGGTGTGTGATCCCGGACGGACTGGGGCGGCCGATGTGGTTCACCTACGAGGATGTCGTCCTCGACCTGCGCGACTTCGAGCTGATCGGCGCGGAGCTGCTGGCGCACATGGCGACCGGGCAGGGGTACGTCGGCGCGGCAAGGGCTCTGCTGGTGCCGCTGTTTCCCGCGGTCGCCTTCGGAGTCGACTGGATGGCCCGGCACCGCGCTGACGGCAAGGCGGCGGTCGCCTGTGCCGGTGACCGGTGAGCCGGTGACCGGGGTTGGAGTCAAGATCCAGATCAAGTCGCCGAACGACCTTCCCACCTCCGCACGTTCGGCGGCCTGGCGCCGTATCGTCGAACCAGGAGCGTGATTTGTCGGTGACCTCCCGAACCCTCGAAGCCCTCGGACTGGCCCAGACGCCCTCGCTCGAACCCCTCAGCTATCCCGGACGCCCGCTCGACCACCCCGCCCTGCTGCGCGGCGACCACCTCTTCCCGATCACCCCTGGCGCCGACTCCGTCGGCGAGTGGTGCGTCGAGGTGGCGGAGGGCCGCAGCACCGCCCTCGACACCGCGCTCGCGGTCCTCGGCGAGGCACGCATGCACGAGCGCGTTCCCGTGCTCGCCATCGGATCCCACGCGGCACCCGCGCAGCTGCGGCACAAGCTCAGGACCAGCGGCCTGTCCGGGACCGTCCCGCTGACCACGGCGACGCTGCGCGGCATCCGGATCGGCTTCTCGGCGCACGTGAGCCCGGCCGGGTACGTCGCGGCATCGCCGTACGTCGACCCGGACGCCGCCCCGGAACTGATCGTCACCTGGCTCGACGCCGTCCAGCTCAAGGCCGTCGACGACACCGAATACCCGGAGTACCGGCGGGTAATCCTGCCCGAGCGGCGCTTCCCCGTCGAACTCGCGTCCGGTGCGACACTCGACGGCGTCCACCTGTACGTGAACGCCAGGGGCGTGCTGGCCTTCCCCGACGGCGAAACCCCGACACCGCTGCTTCCGCAGCCCGAGATCCTCACACGGCTGTGCGCGGCGTCCCCGGAGCTCGCGGCGCAATTCGGCGACTCTCCAGAGGAGTTCGTACGACGGGCCCGCGCGGACGCGGAACTGCGCGAGCGCGGCACACTGGTGCTCGCCACATCAGGGTGGCTCCTGCGGCAGCCCGAATTCGACGCCCTTCCGGACGCGCGGGACATCATCCACGTGGCGTGACCGCCGCCAGGTGCTCCAGCGTTGTGGGCGAGGAAGTAGGATCATCGCTCGGAGGGTGCGCCGTTGTGTCGACCGGCGCTGGCATTCGACAGGTCGTCCTCTCTGTTCCGGGGACAGGCACGTTCGGGGTTGCAGGCTGTTGTCAGTCGCTGGAGCGTTCTCCCGTCCACAGGCCCAACACCGCCAGGAGCCCGGCGACTTCGTCGAGGAGGCGGCGAACGACCTCAAACTGCAGGTCTCCGTCCTGGTCGTCCCACAGCAGCGGCCCGTCCTCCGGGTCCTCGTCGCGGAAGCTGATCATCGACAAGCGCTCCCCGGGTGGCATCGTGCCGGTCGAGCCGACTGCTGCGGCTCGTTCAACGGCCTCGGCGGTGCACAACTGGAAGTACCAGCCGTTGTCCTCCTGCACCGGCACCATCGCGTATCCGGCGCCGGCGTACTCCCCCAGCGGCAACTGCACCCGCCGGCCCGGACTTGCCCGGGTCCCCGAGCAGCCAGTCGAACCGGTGCTGTCGACTGCCGCGCTCCCCAGGACCACGTCACACAGGTCCAACACGTATGCCTCGTCGCAGCCTTCCCGCCCCATGACCATCCATCTTCCGCGCCCCGTCCGTGCGAGACGACGCGAACGACGAAAGCCAGCCGCTGCAAATGGGGTTCCAGGGAGGTCGCGGCTGGGCCGGTCTGGGTTGCAAGGCGGTGTTGTTCAACGCGCGAGCAGCCGACGGGCGTGGGGTGATCCGGCGGCGGCGCGGTTGGAGAGCCAGGCCGCCCACCATCCGGCGCCGGGGAGATGGCCGTAGCGGGCTTCGGCGCGTGCGCGCCAGAACGCGGCGACACGGGCGACGGCGTCCTCGGTGGCGGTGACCGAAGGCGGGTACGGGCGCGAGGGCAGGTACCGCCCCGCGGCGGGAACAGCGGGGGCGTCGGCGGCGCGAAGCGCGCAGGTGCGGTGCTGGCCGTTGGTGAAGTTGCCCTGTCCGTCATTCCACAGGACCGGGTCGGTGAACAGGGACGCGAGCCAAACGTGTTGCTCGGGGGTGGTCCTGGGGTCGGTCAGCGCGGTCTGGCACATGTCGACGGGGTCCTGGCCGGGTGCGGTGGCGTCGACGGCGATCTGGGCGATGGCCTTCCAGTCGCGGCGGTGGTAGGGGCAGGCGGCAAAGTCGGCGTCGGTCAGGGTGGCGAACAGTTCGGGTTGACGGCCAGCCAGACGGCGCCGTCGTCCGGGTAGGTGGCGCGGATCTGCTCGGCGCGTTCCTGGTGTGCGCACTTGTACAGCTGGCCGGGCCACGGCAGCTGAGACAGCGGCACCGGCCGGTAGCCGGTGACACCGTCCACGTGGAGCGTGCGGGCGGCCTGATCTCCGTCGAACTCGCTGTCGTACAGGTCCTGCTCGTCCGGAGGCGGGGTCGGCCGCAGGGCGGCGTCTGCGCGGCGTTGGGTGTCGGGGTCGGCGGGGCGCAGCCCGTCGAGGACGAGGTCCGGGCTGTCGGTCGACCAGGGGTCCTCGGTGTCGTAGGCGATGTGTTCCTCGTTCGGGGCGACCAGGACGCGCACCGGGTTTGCCAGCAGCAGGAGACCGGGAACCCCGAACACACCGACACCGGTAACGGGGCTGTTCGCCCACTCGGGAGCGGCGAACAGTCGTCTGGCAGCGGCAGGGTCGAGGTGACCGACCCATTCCACGCGGGCGTAACCCTCATCGACGTCGAGATTGTCCTCCCCTGAGGGGCAGGCCTGGATCTGCAGGTAGTCGCCCACCGAGAGCGCGGAGGCCGGCTTGGCGAACGCCGCCGCGCGCCGGTGCCCCCCGACGGGGCGGACCGGGTCCGTCGGCACCACCGGGGGCTCCTGCTCTGCGGGGTCGTTGCGTCGCGGGTCGGGGGCGCCGGGGACTACCGTACCCGCGAAGATGGTGCCGGACGCAGGTTCTCCCGGCTGACCACCGCCGTCTTCGGAGTTCATCCTGACGTTCTGTTTCCTCGGTCCGGCCCAACCCGACTGCGGCTGGGAACGCGCGTCGGCTCGGACCGGACCAGGGCAGCTCGCGCTACAGCAGCGTCACCAGAGCGACGACGAGCGCCGCCAGGGCGATGGCGAGCAGCGCGCCGATCGTCTCCACGGCGACGTCCCGAGCGAACCGCGGGAGCCACGGCCACCGCCGCCGGGGGATCCGAATCGTTGGGTCGGGCGGCCGGATGGTGGCGTATTTCGCCGTGGGCCGTCAATCCGGTTTCCTGGTCAGGATCCGCGTCGTCGGTAGTACCGTGCATGCCGGACTCTCCCTTGATTTCAGCGAACAGGGGCGGGGTCTACCGGCGGGCCGCCCGGACCTTTGGCGAGTAACGGGCGGCCTGCCCTCTCAACGGCGACACCACGCTGCGTAGATGGGTCGCCACGCTGCATTGGTCGCCGTGCGGGACGACTGGACGTGGACGCCCTGCCCGGGGTGCGCCCGACCGGTCTTCGAAGCCGATCCGTCCCACACCCTGGTCGGGCCGGTGACCGTGGCCGACCTGTGCCGGCTGTGCGCGGACGGCAGCACCGCGCGGCACGCCGACCTCGGGCCGCTGGCACCGCAGCAGCGCGTGGTCCTGGACGCCGTGGCCGCCATGACAGGCCAGTAGCGCCCCACAGGACGCGTCGTCGCCCCCGGCATCTGGTCCCGCTCGCGTGGGCCTCCACAGGGGACCTCTGTGCCTGCCGACAACAAGAAGGCCGTGCGCGCCGTCCTGGACGAAGCTCGCGTCCTGCCTGTACAAGCAAGGCCCTTGGGCGCTGCGGTATGTCGACGCCGATGGAGTGGTGTCGCCATGTGTCGGCGAAGACGGCCCGGAGCCTGGGCAGCCGCAGGTCGGCTGGTACCTGCGCGGCCCCTTGATCCCGCGTCGCGGCGGTCGGTGGCTGGCAGCCGGGCTGGAAGATGCCCAACGAGCGGCAGTCACCTGGACTGCGCCAGCCCGGGGCGACGGATGAGCATCTGTGAATGTCCGTAGTCGCCTGCACGGGTGAGCTGGGTATTCGCCCTCGTGTGCAGGGGACTGTGGTTCTCCGGACAGTCCGAAGTCGTGTGCTCTACGGTCGTTTTGGCCGTACTTGCGTGCACGGCAGGAGGTTCCGGGACGGCGGACGGGTCGGTGACCGAGCGCGGGGTGCTGACCGCGCCCGCCGATGTATGGGCCACGGCGGTCCGGCAGGCCGAGGTGATCCGGCCGCTCGCGGCGCGGGAGACGGTGGCGGGGCGGCGGTCGGCGCCACGGCCTTGGGACCCCCGCCCGTGGCCCGACGGAGAGCGTCTGTGCGCGGTCGAAGTCGGCTTCACTTGGCACGCCGCGTCGGCGCAGGGCACCCGGGTGAACACCGAGGCCAAGTACCTCATGTTCCGGCACGCGTTCGAGACCTGGAAAGTCGCCCGCGTCGACCTGAAGACGGACGTGCGCAACAGCCGATCGCGGGCCGCCATCGCGAGTGCGGGGTGCGCGCTTCGAGGGCGTGCTGCGCAACGGGTCCAAGTCGTGGTCACCGGGAGAGGACGGGCGGCTCCGCGACTCGGCGATGCTCTCGATCACGGACGCGGAGTGGCCGGAGTGCCGCAAGGCACTCAAGGCGCGGATCGCGGGCCGGGTGAACTTGTAGAGCTCCCGGTCCGGCAGCGGACGGCCGGACCAGGAGGGGCGGTACGCGGCGGCTTACCGGCAGATGCGGACCGCAGGCGAGCCGATCGTCTGCTGGGTGTTCCAGACGAAGGACGCGGCCCCGACGATGTCATAGCAGCCCGCGTTGACCCGGAAAACAGGGCCGTAGCAGTACTTGATACCACCTCCGCTGATGGCCTCCATGGAACACGTGTTGCCCTGGCCGAACGGTATTGCCACGGTGGTCTCCGGAAGCATCCGAAGTTCTCCGGCGGGGGCGTTGCTGAAGAAGACCGCGAACGCCCGGGCGTACCCGGGGTACGCATTGTTGTCGTAGAGGAGGCATGCCGCGATCGCGGTGTCGGGCGTGGGATTGAACCCGTTGCCGCAGGCCGTGTTGCCGCCCGGCACGGAGTACTCCCAGTTGGTGTTCGCCGCCACCGCCGAACTCGGCGAAACGGCCACGAGACCCAAGGCTGCTCCCGCCGCCAGCACGGCGCGGGCAACGCTGCTTCGCTTCATGACGCACTCCTTGTTCGCAGAGGTCGACCAACTGGCCGGTGAGCGTGGCAGGGCGACGACTCGCTTTCCATAGTCATCACTGATGACACGTGAACTGTTCGGGACCTTCACATGCGGAATGCGATCTTGCTGGGTTGTCGATATCCATCGCTCAGCATTGGGTCCGCGGCCAGCAGGCCCCGCAGCCACCCGGTCCACCGCTCCGCCAACTCCCGCTCAGCCCCGAGGTCTCCAGCCTCCCGCGCGACCAGCACCGCCTCGCGCAACCCTTCCAGTGCACCCAGCACCGCCCGGTCGTCCTCGGCCCCGCCCGGACCCGACACGAGAAGGCGCGCGGTGCGCGGCGGTCGCGGGCAACCGCTACGAGCTGGTCGGGGGAGCGCTGCTCATGAACCTCAGCCCGGGCGTCCCGCACCAGCCGCGCCAGCCACCGCCCCCACGTCCTCCTGGCGGCCGCCAGCGACGAGGTCGGCGCCCCGTTCGAGGCACTGGAAGCCGTCAGAGCTTGCCTTCGAGCAGTACGGTGCGGTGGCCACCGAGGCGGCGTGAGAGGTCCGCGACGAACTCAGGGCGCAGTGTGGGCCAGTTCCAGAACGTGAAGCCGAGCTGACCGAACGCGAGGTAGTCGTCGGCCCAGAGCCACGTGTGCACGGGAGCTGTCCGGCCGCAGGACAGGCACGCGACGGGCTCATCGTCACCCTCGGCCCAGGAACCCACCGCGTCCGCGAACCGGGCCCATCTCTCCTCGATGGGCGACCAGTGCTCGTCGACGAGGGGCACCTCCGCTGCGCAGTGCGGGCAGGTGACGGCCGAGGGTTCGCCCTGCCCGGCATCGAAGACCGTACGCCCTACGGTGACGTGCAGGCCGTTGCTCCACACCTTGACCAGCTCGGGATCCGGGTCCTGAACGGCTTCGCCGTAACGCGTCCCGGGCGCGTGCCCGGCGTCAGCGCCGAGGACGCAGTCGGAACGTTCCGCCGAGACGACGCCGTCTGCGATCAGCCAATCGAGTACGTTCGCCGCGAGTTCCTGCGCCTCCTCTGGCGTGGCCTCGGTGTCGACGAGCGTCTGGAACCAGTCGCCCATAATCTCCCCCTCCAGTGCTCGTGCCTGCGTACCGTACGCCTCGCCACGGACAACTGCAGCGGCCCCACCGACATGCGTTCGTATCGGAGCCGTCGTTCGGGGCAGGGCACGCGGACTGGGCCGGCGCGGGGCCTGCCATCGCTGTCCCGCTCATCGGCACGGCATCCTGCGACTCGGTTCGATGACAGCGCCTGACTTGATGGACAACGGACACTGTCGAAGCCACTTCGGACTTACTCGTCCAGACCGCGGCACCTACACCGACCGCCTCGTCCAGGCCAGACAGACCACCGCGCTCGCCGAGCCCCTCCCCGTCGATATCGACCCCGCACGACTCGTCCGCCGCTGACCGGACCATCGCCTGGACCTCGTAGGCAGCCGTCGACGCCCAGGTGCTGTCGCCGCCGCCTCAACGTCGGCCGGGGTTGACGGCGCCATACGTGACGCCACACGGCAGACCAACCAGGCAACTTCCTTCCCTGTGGACGAACTTGGTTGAGACCCTGAAGGCATGAACGCGGAACTGTACGGGCTGTTCGGCGCGATCGGGGGCGCTCTGATCGCCGGTGCGGCGGCCTACGTCGGGCCCATCCGCCTACATCAACGCACAGCGGAGGACCAGCGACGGCTCACCGCCCAGCAGCGGTCCTGGAACACCCAAGACGAGTTGGAGCGCGAGACCCGGGCGCTGGAAGCAGCTGCGCACAGCAGATCGGTAGACGCTGGCGACGCCGAACTCATGCGCTTGGCAGCGGCCCGGACGGCACCGCGCTATTGGGACGGGATCATTCGACGCGCCGCGTTCGACCTGGTGAACGGCGATCCGGTGGACCCCGACAAGTTCGACGAGCAGGTGGAGCAGGCACGCCGTGAGGTGACTGCTGCACTTGACGCCGTCCTCCTGGACGGCTTGTGGATTCGGCAGTCGTCCAGCACTCCGCCTGCGTACAGCGATTCGTGGCTAAACGACTACCTTGACCCCGATCCCGCCGCAGAGCGACTGGACAGGCTACAAAGGATCCGCTATGGGCCAGCGCTGGACATGAACGTGACGGAGCCCTTGGAGGAAGCCACCATCGTGGTGCGTCGGCACGTGCGCGGTCGTGCTCCCACGGACGAGGACCTGGCACATATCGAGCGCGCACTGCGACGGGTGCACCTCGCACGCGGCGAACTCGCCCAGCACATTCTCCACCGCATGGGCGAGATCATCGAACACCGCACGCAGCGCTGACCATCCACGGCCCGTGTTCATCGCACTCGGCCGCCGACACCCCGCACCACTGGCGCCGCGAACGCGATCCCCCCAGATCGACGGCCACCCACCGCGCGAGACGCCTCCGCGCAACGTCCCCGGCATCGCCTCCCGCGCCCTGGGGATGGCCCGAGTGGGACCCCGCCGACCCCGACAGCGAGGACATGCGCATGGCCTCCGTCGGCCCGCTGGGCGTCGTCTTCTGGGTGAATCAGGTACGGCAGCGGATCAACGTCCTGGACGTGTCCTGGCTCGGCTGACCGCTCGCCCGCGCAAAAGGGGTCAATTCGTTAGGTGGTCTCCAGATTTTCGCCGGGAAACCGCAGGTCACAGCCGGTACGGGTGACGGTGTCGACGTCACCCAAACGTCGGCCCAGGAGTGGCCGCGCATCCTCGGCGCAGGCCTTGCCTAGCCCGTTCGAGGCGCTTGCTGTCAGAGGTTTCCGACCCCTGCGCAACCGCTACGGCGGCCGGGCCGTCGGAGCCGGTATGACGACGCCGCCCGGAACCGCCGCCGCGTCCGCCCCGCCGCACTGGCCGCACTGCGGCGACGGCGCCACGCCCGAATGCGGCCGCACCGCGCTGGTGCCGCTCGCGCATTAGGGGCGCCAAGGCGCAGATGTCCTGCGTGGTCCTGTTTGCCGGGGGGGTTCAGGCGCTGCGGTCGAGGAAGTCGCGGACTGCCGTGGCGCGTCGGTGGGGGAGGAGCCTGCGGCGTAGGTCGGTCAGTGCGCCGGTGGGGCGGGCGGAGTCGACGCTGTGTTCCAGGGCTTGGGTGGCGGTGGTGCAGGCGGCGTCGAGGTCGCCGAGGTCGAGGTGCGCTCCGGCGGCGCGGGCGAGGTAGAGGGCGTTGTCGCGGACGTAGCCGTCGGCGGCGTACGCGGCGGCGCGGGCGGCGTCGAAGTGGACCAGGGCCCGGCGGGGGTCGCCGAGGTCTAACGCGGAGGAGGCGGCGAGCATCTCGATCTCGCCGTCGGACATCCAGTAGGACCAGGCGGGGTCGTCGTCGTGGGCGCCTGCGGCGTAGGTGGTGCGGGCGGCGTCGAGTTCGCGGGCACAGCCGGTGCGGTCGCCGGTCTTGGACAGGGCGCGGGCGGCGCGGGCGTGGAGCATGGACCGCACGCGCGGGGTGGCGTGGCGGGCGTGGGCCTGGGCGGTCCGGACGAGGTTGACGGCGTCCTGGGGGTTGCCGACGGAGTAGGTCTGGATGGCGAGGAACGCGAGGACGTTCGCGCCGGTGGCTTCGTCGCCTGCGGTGGCGGCTGCGCGCAGGGCGGTGATGTAGAAGGTCTGGGCGCTGCCGTGCCGGTCGGCGTCGAAGTGCAGCCACCCGGCCAGGCGGGCGGCTTCCGCCAGGGCGGTGAACAGCCGCCGGCCGCAGGCCGCGTCGTAGGTGGCGTGGTCGGCGAGGCCGCTGATCAGGTCGAACTCGGCCACGGCCAGAGGTCGTAGCTCGGCTCCGCCGAGGACGTCGTCGAGGCGCCGCAGGTCGTCCAGGCGCTGTTCGAGGCGGGTGACGGTGCCGGGGGAGAGGCGGCGTCCGGTGGCGGCCGGGGGTTCGCCGCCGGCCGTGGTGGTGGCGGCCCAGTGGGCGCCGACGGCGGCGAGTGTGGTGCCGGTGGCGAACAGGAATCCTCTGCGGTCCATGGGGCCTCCCCGCGCGGCTGCGGCCGTCGCTGCCACGGTACCGGCGCGGGTCCACGGACTGTAGAGGACGACGTCGTCGTCGGGTGTGGCGGTGATCAGCCAGCGCGGCCACGGCTGCTGGTGGACGCGTTCGGCGGGGATGCCGTGCAGGGCGGCCATGGCCAGCTGCGCGGTGCGTTCGGGAACCGCGCGGTCCCGGCTTCCCACCGGGCGACCTTCTCCCGGCGGATCGCCATGGCGCCGTAGCCCAGGGCCCGGTGGACGGCGTCGACGCGGCGCAGGTACGACGTCGCGGTTGGGCATCCCAGCTCGGCGCGCAGCACCGCGAGTGGGTGACGGTGCATCAGCTCACGCATCGCAGCTTCCCTCAGGTACCGGACCGCGGGTTGGGACTCGTCGCGGTCACCGTAGCGGGGCGCACCGACCTCCGGGACCGGCCCCGCCGACAAGGCAACGCGAGGCAACGGCGAGGCAACGCGAGGCAGCGCGCCGGGTCTGCCGGGGCACCGCGGAGATCGGGTGGCATGGGAGCGCGGCGGCCGGACGGCCGCCGCGCTCGCCGCACAGGGAGGCGCCGTGAGAGCTGCCGTGGGAGACACACCCGACCCCGTCACCGGGTCGGTGCCCGGAACGGATCCCGGGCCGGTGACCCGGCCGGAGCCGCCGATGCTGGTGGTGTCGGTGGTGGTCAGCGCACGCGGGAACGGGGACCGGCTGGCCGGGCTGTTGAAGGCGTTGGCTGCACAGACCTTTCCCGCGGACCGGTTCGAGGTGGTCGCGGTCGACAACGACCCGCCGGGAACCAGGCGTCCGATCGCCGCTGTGGTGGGGCAGGCGCGGACGCTGTTCGAGTTGCGGGTGGTCCACGAGCCGGAGCCGGGGCTGAGCGCGGGACGCAACCGCGGGATCTGCGCGGCGCGCGGCCGGTACATCGCGGTCACCGACCCGGACATCACCCCCGACCCCGACTGGTTGGCGACCCTCGTCGACACAGCCGACACCGAAGGGGTGTTCGCGGTCGGCGGGCGCACTACCGTGGACTACGCCGAGGGCACCGCGATCCCGTTGACCAAGGCCCTCGCCGAGTGCCACGGCGCGGTCGACTGGCCCGCCGACCGTACGCCGGCGCGGTTTCCGTTCTGGGTGACCGGCTGCAACCTGCTCTTCGACCGCCAACGCGCCCTCGAGCTCGGGCTGTTCCGCCGCGACCTGGGCCGCAAGCGCGGGCGCCTGCTGGACTGCGAGGACCTGGAGTTCGTCGACCGGGCCCGCGAGGCGGGCCTGGAGACCCTCATCGAACCGGCCGCGCACGCCCGCCACCCGGTCTACCGGACCGAGACCACCCTCCGGTGGTTCGTCCGGCAGGGCATCGGTCACGGGGTGTGCGTGGCGCGCATGCACGACTCGGTCACCGTGGTTCCCGAAGCGATCCGCGCCGACCGCGGCGCCGCCAAGCAGGCGCTCGTCGCCCTGGTCCAGGGCTGGACGTTCCTCGACTCCGCCGCCGCGACCGAAGCGCTCCGCGACCTCGTGCGGATCGTCGCGTACCACGCGGAACTTCGCCGACTGCGCTGGCGCCGCTGCTCCGCCGCCTACCGCCACACGGCACCTCGCGTGCCGACCTGGACGACGGTCGTGGTCGAAGCCCCGCGTATCCCGAACCCCACCTCGTCCCAGGGAGTTCCCGCATGAACGTGCTGACCTCGCCCGGCCTGGCCGCTACCGACTTCGAACTGGTCGAACGCAAGGGCTCCGGCCACCCCGACACCCTCGCCGACGGCGTCGCCGAGGCGATCTCCCGCTCCTACAGCACCTGGTGCCTGGACCGGTTCGGCGCGATCCTGCACCACAACACGGACAAGACCGCGCTGCTCGGCGGCGCCGCGGACGTGCGGTTCGGACACGGGCAGATGACCGCGCCGGTGCACGTCATGGTGAACGGCCGCATCACCCCTGGGCTCGGCGACGTCGACATCCCCGTCGAGGACATCGTCACCCGCGCCGTCCACGACTACTTCGCCGCCGCATTGCCGCTGCTCGACCCCGCCTGGCTGGGCGTCCGCACACGGCTCAGCACCGCCGCCAGCCCCGGCGCGGTCACCGGCCCCACCAGCGGCCAGGACGCCGGCCGCGCGTACTGGTTCCGGCCGCGCACCCTGGACGACCTCGCCGAGCGACACCGCCTGTTCGCCAACGACACCTCCGCCGGAGTCGGCTACGCCCCCGCCGGGACTGCGGAGCGCGTCGCCGTCGACGTGGAGGCCTACCTCGGCAGCGAGGCGTCCCGCGCCGCGCACCCCTACCTGGGCACCGACACCAAGCTGATGGTCACCACCCACGGCCGCCGCCTGCACATCACCGCGTGCGTCCCGCAGATCGCCGCGCACACCCCCGACCTGGACATCTACCTCGCCCGCCGTGACCACGTCCGCGAGATCATGGCGGCCGCGGCCGCGCAGTCCGCGCCCGGCCACCACGTCGAGGTGGCGGTCAACACCCGCGACGACGCCGCCCGGTGCGAGCTGTACCTGACGGCAACCGGGTCCTCGATCGAGTCCGGCGACGAGGGCGTGGTCGGCCGCGGCAACCGCGCCAACGGGGTGATCAGCATGTTCCGGCCGTGGAGCGCGGAAGGCGTCTCCGGGAAGAACCCGGTGTACCACGTCGGCAAGCTCTACAACCTCGCCGCCGCCCGGGTCGCCGACGCGCTCCACGAGGAGACCGGCCGGATCACCGCGGTCGCGCTGGTCTCGCAGTCCGGCCGCGACCTGGACGACCCCAGACAGGTCATGGTCCAGCAGTCCGGAACCTCGCCGGTCGACCAGACCGCGGTGCGCCGCGCCGTCGGCGCGGTCATGGGCGACCTGGACGGACTGCGCAGCGACCTCCTCGCCGGAAAGGTGACGACCGCATGACCGCCACCCGGCCACCCGGCCCGGCCCGGGAAGGCCCCACACGGGTGGGCGAACGGAGCACTGCCGCCGTCGGGTTCGCGCCGTGCCTGAACCCGGCGACCGTGACCGGCTCGCCCCTGGAGCGGTTCGTGGACGTGGCCGCCGCGGCGGGGTTCGGATTCGTCGAACTGTCCATCCAGCAGGCCCAGGCCCACGGCCCCGAACGCACCGCCGAGCTGCTGGACGCGCACGGTCTGCGCGTCGCGGCGGCGTGCGGGATCCTCCCGGCGGGTCCGGTCCTGCCCGAACCGCTGCTGATTCCCGAGGACCGCTACCGCGACCTGATCCGCCACCTGCCCCAGCGGCTGGCGGCGTTCACCGCCATCGGCTGCCCGGTCGCCACGATCGTGCTCAACCCACGCAGCCACCTGCCGACCGCAAGAGCGCGCACGCTCGCGGTCGTCCGGCTGCGCGAACTCGCCGCCGCGGCCGCCGACGTCGGCGTACGGCTCGCGGTCGAAGCGGTCGGGGTGCGCACCGGCCTGCCCCCGAACCTGGACGGCCCACACCCCGTGGCCGCGACCCTGCCGCAGCTCGCGGACCTGCTCGCCGACGCCGACCACCCGACGCTGAGCGTGCTGGTCGACTCCTACCACTGGGCCGCCACCGGCGCCGACCCCGCGCACATCACCGGCCTGCCGCACGGCCAGGTCGCCCATGTGCAGATCGCCGACACCCCGACCGACACCAGCGTCAGCACGCCGCCGGGGGAGTGGACGGACGCCATGCGGCTGTTTCCCGGCGACGCGGCACTGCCCTGGCCCGCGTTCGGCGCCGCACTGGCCGCCAACGGCTACACCGGCCCCGCGTCGGTCGAACTGTTCAACCCCGACCTGCGAGCCCTTCCCGAACCGGAGGTCGCCGCCCGCGCCTTCGACGGCGCGGCCAGCCGCTGGACCCCGGAGGCCCACCCATGACCACCCCGGCAGACATGCCCCAGCAGCGGGGCCGCACGAACGGCCGGCCCCACAACCCGCACCTTGCCCACACCGGAACCGCGGACAGCGCACCGCGGTTCCGTACGGCCGTAGTCGGCTGCGGCGCGGCTGCGTTCGGCCTGCACCTACCCGTTCTGACCACCCATCCCGGCTTCGACGTGGTCGCGGTCGCCGACCGCGACCCCGCCCGGGCGCGCCACGCCGCCGACGCGTTTGGCATCGACCGCACCGCGCGCGACGGCGCGACGCTGCTCGGCGACGCGGATGTCCTGGTGGTGCTGACCGGCGTCCATGACACGCTGATCGCCCAGGCGATCGCCGCCGGGCGGCACGTCGTCACCGAGAAGCCCGTCAGCCTCGACCTGGAACGCACCCGCGAACTGCGCGACCGCGCCCACGCGGCGGGCGTGATGCTCGAAGTCGGCGCGATGCGCGCCCACGACCCCGCGCTGCACGCCCTCCTTGCCGCCGTACCCGCCCCAACCGGCGGGTGGCTGGTCAAGGCCGACGGCGTCGACGAAGCCGCCCGCCGCCGCGTCCTCCCGCACGGCTTCGCCCCCTACACCTTCGCCGGCGACCCGCCCCAGCCCACACCCGCCGACCTCGGCCCGCAGCAACTGGCTGCGCTGCAGGTCCTGCTGTGGCAGGGCTACCACCTGCTCACCGCGCTCGTCCTGGCCGCCCCCGCCGCCCGCGCCCACACCTGCGTCCTCGACGACCGCGGCACCCTGCACGCCACCGTCACCAGCGGCGACGGCCACGCCTTCACCCTCGTCGTCGCCCCCGCGCCGCCCGGCTGCTTCCACGAGCAGATCCACCTCGCGGACCCACGCCACGCCGCCACCCTCAACTTCGCCCCGCCCTACCGGGCGCCGGCCGCCACCACCGTCACCGTGCACACCGCCCCAGCAGGCACCGAGTCCGGGTTCCGGGACCCGTTCGCCGCCCTGTGGACCGCCGTCCACCAACGGCTGGCCGGACAGCACCCGGCAGACCTGCCCACCGGCATCGACCTCGCCGTCCGGGTCGAAGAACTCGCCGCCGACCTCGCCCGACACGGTCGGCGAACTCGCCGACGCCGAAAGCCTCCTGGGCCGTCCGCTGCCGCCCTTGCTGCGGCGTGTCTATGCCGAGGTCGGTGACGGCGGTTTCGGGCCGGGCGGCGGGCTGGCGTCGTTGCGGCGCGGCCGCCGCGCATCGGGGCATCTGGAGGACTGGCCGTGCTCGGTGCCCGAGCGGCCGTGGGGTCCGGACATCGTGCCGCGTTCGTGGTTCCGCATCACTTACGGTGGCTGCTCGATCGAGCTGCAGCTGTCGTTGATCGCGGTCGACTACCCGGTTTTCGTGTACGACGCCGAGGGCTGGGAGCCGACCTGGGACAGACCCGGCACGACGCCGTGTTCCAGGCCTGGCCGCTGACGCAGGTGCTGGCGACGTGGGCGGCGGGCGGCGACGTGTGGTGGAACGACATCCCCGACCGGTGACCACCACAGGCGAATCAGCCACCAGCCTGCGCGCGGGCTGCGGCCGGGGTGTGCGCGGCGGACGCGGGCCGGGCGGGCGATCTGCACCGGGACTGCGGATGGTGGTCAGCGGCCGAAGTGCTGTTGCCAGGCGGTGCGTCGGTCGTTCATGTGCCGGAGGGCGGGGTCGAGGAGGTGGACGCCGTCGCGGAAGCGTTCGAAGCCCACGGATTCCCACACGGCGGCGATCTTGGCCTGGGCGGCGGTGAACGCGGCGTCGTCGCCGTCTTCGAAGGCGTGGTCGGAGGGGGCGGGTTCGCAGGCGACCGCGCAGCAGCCGCCCGCGAGGCGGCGGACGGCTTCCGCCGCGGCGAACGCGCCGATGCCGAATCCCCGCCACTGCGGCGCGAGCCGCACCCGGTCCATGACCAGCAGGTCGCCTACCGGCGTCTCGTCTTCTCCGCCTCCATGTCCAGGCCGATCACCTGGTACTCGGTGCGGGCGGCGGCATCGCAAGTGACTCCCGAACTCACTGCGAAACGACTTCCACGAAAGGTGACACAGCCAACGGCTGGACTCACACGTCCTCGCTCGCGTCCCGCACAGCGTGTGGGTCGACGAACGGGATCTCCGGTGCCACCAGCGCGACCGTCTCGCGCAAGCGGTGGATCCCGTCCACCGGCCCTTGCCATCGCGTGACGGTCCCCATCACCGGCATGCCCACGGCTTTGTCGAAGAACTGGTTGACGCGCATCTTGTCCAGGCCGTGTCGCGCACGGAACGACGCGGACGCCGCGACGCCGACCCAGTGGCCGTCCCGACCCTTACCGGCCTTCCAGCACACCACCGCGTCGACGTCCCGCCAGGGGATGGGCCGCCCCCAGCCGCGACGCTCCTGGCCTCCGGGTTCAGGGTCAGCCCCGTGGCGTCGACCCGGAGCAGCGGACGCCTGCGGCGGCGCAGGAGCGCCGTCACCCCCAGCACAAGCACCAGAACGGCCAGGGTGGCGAATGCGACCGCTGCGACGGTTTCGTCCCGGGCCAGCACGGCGAAGGTCAGCAATCCGGCGGGCACCAGCGCAACGATCAGATCGTCGCGTCCCGGACGCTGCCACAGCTCAAAGGAGGAAGACGCCATTCGCACGGCGTCATCCTGGCAGCGTCCCGAATTCGCGCACCGATTGCCCCCCAGCCGTGCCAGAACCGGCGCATGCCGCCCTGCTGTCGGCGGGCCACGCGAGCGTCTGGTGACCGCGTGGCAGGGGTGCGAGGAGAGAACAGTGCCCAGTCCCTACGCGCGGGGAGCCGTGTGTGCCGCCCTTCGCCCACCCAGCGCCATCGGCCAAGACCGGTTCAGTCCCATAGGGGTCAAGCGAGTCGGGATCGCAACCACCGCAGCGTCGCGGCGCCCTTGACCGCCTGATGTGCGCGTAGCGTCGGCAGGTTCGGTGGCGCGGGCCGCAGGGACTGGTGGATCCAGTCGCCGACCAGCACCGCCAGGACCGCGTCGACCGCGCCCGGGTCCGCGGCTTGCGCAGGGGCGTACGACTCCCAGATCGGCTGCGGGTCCATTCCGGGCGTGGACTCGGCGACGGACCCGCGCACCACCCGGCACCCCCGCCCCGCCGCCCGGAACGCGGGCCGCACGCCCTGGCGTTACGGGCGGTAGTGCTCCAGCCTGTCAAGGGTTCGATTAGGCCACCAGACCCGACCAGGACCCGATCAGGAGCCGACGATGACAGCCGGACCACGTCAGCGGCGGGACACCGCATTCGCCGTCGCCACCGCCTTGGCACTGGCGGCGCTGCCGTTCGCGGGCACATCCGCGCGGGCGGCTCCCGCCGAGGCCCGGCCGTACCACGCGACCGGAACGCCGGTGAAAGGCTCCGTCAACGGCTGCGCCGACGCGCCGTTGGTGGAGCCCGGGCGGTACGTGGACAGCCTCGTCGGCGACCGCGACCTCTTCTACAAGGTGCGCAAACGCGCCGGCCAGCAGCTCCAGGTGAGCGTCACGGCGATCGCCGGGCGCGGCTACACCCGCAACGCCAACTTCGCCGTGCTGGCGGGCGATCCGGGCAGCGGGGAGCCGCGCGGGTGGCTGCGCGCTGCCGGGCACTCGGTGGGGTGGTCGACGGTGATCACCGGAGGGGCGCGCTCCGCACCCGGCGCGGGGGCCGGCCTGCGGCTGCCGGACGACGTGGGCTGCGTCATGGTCGACAACCGGGTGAACGAGCCCTGGGAGGATCCGGTGCCGGTCGAACTGCGGATCGGCATCGCCGACGACACGACGCGGCGCAACGGCGAACAGGTCCCCGCGCCGGTCACGGGCGCCGTCGTCCAAGGCGGACTCTCGTTCGACGACGCGACCCCGATCGGGGCCGGGACGTACCGCCAGCCGCTCGTGGTCGGCGAATCGCCGTTCTGGCGAGTGGACCTGAAAGCGGGTCAGCAGCTCACCGTCACGGCCGGCGTGGAGATCCCGGTCGGGTTCCCCCAGAACACCGAAACCGGCTGGACGGTGCACATCTACAACGCCACCCGCACCGAGGCCGCCTGCGACGAGGACGATCCCAGCGTGACGCTGCTCCCCTCCAACCGCACGGGCCGCTTCGAGCGGATGTGCGGGCCGTGGACCGTCACCAGGCCCCAGGACTCGGCCGACCCGGTCGACACCGACGGCTACGCCACACCCGGCACCTACTACGTGCAGCTCGACGTCGCCGAGCCGAACGACGCCATGAAGGGCATCCCCGTGCCGATCGACCTCACCGTCGGCATATCCGGCACCCCTCTACCCGGAGACGACCCCGTCTTCGTCTTCGGCCCCGTCGTCCCATCCACATCCCCGCCCGCCCCCGCCACGAGCACGCCCCCGGACACCAGTCCCGGCACCCCGAACACCCCAGGCGCCCCCGCCGGCGACACACAGCAACCACGCCCGCCCGCCCCCACCGCGCACCCGGACGGCCCGTCCGACACAGCCTCGCCCCAGGGCGGGGAGTCAACCCTCGAACAGCTGGCGCTGCCCGTCGGCATCGCCCTCGCCGTCACCCTGATCGGCGCCACCGCGTGCTACGGACTCCGCAGACGCCGCCCAAACTAACCTCGCGCTTTCACGGGGCGGGCTGTCCGATGGGTGATCGGGGAAGCGAAAAGTGCTCCTTACCTGCAACGATAGGACTTCTCTAGGGTCCGTTTCGGTGCGTGGAAAGAAGCACTTCTCAGGTGAAGAAGCGTAGCGGGTCGTACCCGCGTGTCCGGGTTCAGGGCGGCGGCCGTGCGGTGGTGTCGCAGGCCGGTGCGGTGCTGTTGGTCGAGACGGTCCGCAAGTCCGGGCTGGATGCGGCGTTGTCGGCGGCGCTCGCGCCGTGGCGCAAGACGCGCGCGGTCCACGACCCGGGCAAGGTGCTCCTCGATGTCGCACTCGCGGTCGCGCTCGGCGGGGACTGTCTGGCGGACGTCGGCGTGCTGCGCGCGGAACCGGCGGTGTTCGGGCCGGTGGCGTCCGACCCGACGGTCTCCCGACTGGTCGACACCCTCGCCGCCGCCGGCCCGAAGGCACTGGCCGCGATCCGCAGCGCGCGTGCGCAAGTCCGGGAACGGGTCTGGGTGTTGGCCGGGCTGTCCGGCCCGGCCGCCGACGGGCGGGTGACCGTGGACATCGACGGCGTCCTGGTGCTCGCGCACTCCGAGAAGCAGGACGCCGCCGCGACCTGGAAGAAGTCCTTCGGGCACCACCCGCTGGTGGCGTTCGTCGACCACGGGCAGGCCGGGTCCGGGGAGCCGGTCGCCGCGCTGCTGCGGCCCGGCAACGCCGGCTCGAACACCGCCGCAGACCACATCACGGCCACCCGGCTCGCGCTCGCCCAGCTCCCCGCGCGGTTCCGCCGCGGGCGCCGGACGCTGATCCGCACCGATTCCGCGGGCGGCACCCACGAGTTCGTCGCGTGGCTGGCCACGCGGGGACGGTGGCTGTCCTACTCGGTGGGCATGACCGTCACCGACAAGATCCACCAGGCCGTACTCAAGGTCCCCGCCTCGGCGTGGACCCCGGCCGTCGAACCAGGCGGCGCCGTCCGCGACGGCGCCTGGGTCGCCGAGTTGGCCGGCGACGTGCTCGACGGCTGGCCGCGCGGGATGCGGCTGATCGTGCGGAAGGAACGCCCGCACCCCGGCGCGCAGTTGCGATTCACCGACGTCGACGGCAACCGCATCACCCTGTTCGCCACCAACACCGAAGGCCGGCCGATCGCCGCGCTCGAACTGCGGCACCGGCTCCGGGCCCGCGCCGAAGACCGCATCCGCAATGCCCGCGACACCGGCCTGCGCAACCTCCCCCTGCACGCCACCGCACAGAACCAGGTCTGGCTGGAGATCGTCTCCCTCGCCCTGGACCTGCTCGCCTGGATGCCGATGCTCGCCCTGACCGGCGAAGTCCGCCGCTGGGAACCCAAGAAGCTCCGCCTGCGGCTCTTCTCCGCCGCCGCCCACATCGTCACCACCGGCCGCCGAAAGACCCTTCGCTTCACCCGCCACTGGCCCTGGACCCACCTCATCACCGACGCCGCCGACCGCCTGGCCGCGCTCCCGAACCCCGGCTGACCAGCGGCCTCCGACCGCCCCGACCAGCCGCACCACGCCGCCCGGACCGTGGAAACCGGTGCCCACCCGACGCGACAGCCGGGCCGTCGGCACGTCCGCGCACCGAAATCCACACACCACAAAGACACCGACGGCCCGTCAGCAAGCTGACGGGCCGTCACGAAAGATCGAGGCTAAGCGAGCCGTTCGATGACCTTCGCGTGCAGGAGCTTTCCGACGAGCTCGATGCGGAGACGGGGATGGGCAGCGGAGTTCTTGGGGCGAAGCTTGAGCTTGGAGTAGGTGAGGGCGAGCCCGTCGGTGTCGAACACGATGTCCGGCGTGCCGGTGAAGAGCAGCTTGTTGTGGAGCATGTCGACCTCGATGCGCAGGACGGCCGAGCTGATCACCGCATGGGTGAAGTCGAAGGTGACGCGGCACAATTGCGTGCGGAGTTCGATGCGTGGGGGCACCGTCCAGCGTCCCTCCCTGATGTACTTGCCGCCGTGTTGCTCGACCACGAGTACGTCTTTGCCTTTGGCTGTGGGCGGCACCGGCAGGTCGGCGGTGAGTTCGGCCAACTCGCCGAGGGTGCGAGCGGACAGCGCGCCCTCCAGTCGCGTGTCGAGTTCGCCGGCGTCCAGCTGACCGTCGCCGGCGGCGAGGCGCAGCGCGTCCACGGCGCGGTCGCGGTCCTCGTGCGACGCCCGCGTGTCGGGTGGTTCGTTCGGCATGGCAGCCACGCTATCGGCCCCCGCCCGACAGTGGCGCTACCGGCGGCGCTCGGTGGAGAGGGCCTTGGGGGGCGGAGAGTCCGCCGTCGGCGACCGGGTCGGCTCGGCCCGGCAGCGCTCTTGGTGCAGTTCAGTTCCTGTGTGCGGTGACCAGAGCGGAGGAGAGGAATTCTCTCCGCCTTCTGTGGTGAGCATGTCGATGATGGGCAGGTTCGTGCTTCGGTCGTCCGGCTGGTGGGCGGCCGCAGCCTGCGCCCATAGCATCCAGTTTCTGCGGGCGGACGAAGACCTCAGGCGCCTGGTCCGCCGTGCGGTCCCTCCGGGACGAAGCACCGTAGACCCGGTGCCCACCGAAGGTGATGCTCCGAACTGCCGTTCGGGGGCGGAGTTGAAGCGCAGGCTGGTCTGGAGGGCGGCCCGGACGTGGTCCTTGGCGCGGGCCCGGCGGCGGTGCCGCAACGTCGGATTCGCGGTGAGGCGTACGGCGGTCCTCCAAGCCGATCCTCAAAATCGTTGGCAGAACCAATGAGTCTGGATATAGTTGGCGTCGCCAATATTGGTTGTGCCAACGAAATGAGATGCCATGCTCACGGACAGCCTGATCGCCGACCGCTTCGAGATCGCCGATCTGTTCACCCGCTTCGCGTTCCTGCTCGACGAGCAGCGGTGGGACGATGCGGCGACCGTCTTCGCCGAAGACGTAGTGGTGCACTCGCCGCGGGGAGGCGAAATCCGCGGCATCGACAAGATTGTCGACTTTATGCGGCAGGGTGAGGTCGAGGGGCAGTACGCCCAACACACCACCACTGACCTGCTGGTAGACGTCGACGGAGACCAGGCGGCCGCCTCGGCAAACTCACTCGTGTACTACTACCGCGAGGGCCAATCCCCCCACTTCACTGGCGGCCTGCGAATGACCGCCAACACGGTACGGACGCCGACGGGCTGGCGACTCCGCGAGGTGCGGATCACACCCATCTGGACACGCGAGAACTGATCTGCCTGCCGAGCAGTTGCGGACACCCACGGAAGCGGGGCGCTCCACCGGCAAGCACCTCATCTGGGTTAAGCAGTCCACGGCGCTCGGGGGCGGTACCGCTGCACCTGGGATCGGAGGCGCGGCATGCGCGCCGAACCCATCCGTATCTCGCGCGCTGCGTCTGTCGGTTCCGTCAGGGCAGGGGCGACATCCGCACCCCTGCCGGGATCACCGCCTTCGCCCCTGCGCAGTCCGGCCCCCGTCCGTCCGTCCCTGCCGTCGAGTGGCAAACGGCTTCCGGTGGAACTGAGTTGGCCCGGCGCAAGCCATTTGTCCGTTGTCGTACGCCTGCCGGACGCGGCCACCCTCAACGCGAGGTGAGGGCTTCAGTCGGGAGGGCCGGGACACCCCACAAAAAGTTGTCGTGGTTCACCCTGGGAGACACAGTGACCGACAGGACCAACCCCGTGGCCCTGAAGCCGTTGCCCTGCCAGTTCGCCGGCGACGCGGAACATCCCGGAATCCGTTCCGAGGCGCCCGTACCGCCTTCGCCGCGAATCCCGGACGACGCCTTGGAATACGATGCCTTTGCCGGCACCTCGTACGACCGGGTCATCGGTTTCTCGCATGCGATGGCCGCACTCAAATCATCGGGTGAGCACGTCAACGAGGACTTCGTCTTCTTCCAGGCCGTGCACCTGATGACCGAGTTCTCCTGGTACACGATGCACTACGAACTCGGCCAGGCGACCCGCCTGCTCGCCGAGCACCAGTATGCGGACGCCGCCCGCGTCATACGGCGGGCCGCACGCATGCAGGACGCGGCGAACACCCTCGTCACCACCATGCAGGACGAGCTGGACCAGTTGCGCTTCCTCCGCCTGCGCGCTGCTGCCCGACGGCGGATCGGGCCTCGACTCCGCCGGTATGAAGAACCTCCAGCCTGCCGCGCGGCGGGTCTGGCGTGCGTTCGAGGACCCCCTGCGGGGCGGCGGTCTCGAACTGCTCGACGTCCTGCTCACGGATTCGGCTGCGGGTGACGCGGCACCCGGCGACGTGCCCGGTGGGCCGAGTGCCCAGGAGTTGCGGGATGTCGCACTCGGCCTGCTGAAGCTCGACGAGAGCGTCATCGCCTGGCAGCAGGTGCACCAGCGGTTGGTCTGGGGCCGGCTCGGCGGCCACCCCGTCGTGCGCCGCGGCGGTGCGGCCGACTGGCCGCGCCTGCCCACGAGCCTCACCGGGCGCCCGGTGGACCTGCTCGACCGGTTCGCGCGTCGCGTGCTGTTCCCCGCTCTGTGGCGCGGAGTCGACCAGGTGTACGCACGAACCGCCGTGCCCGTCCCCGCGGTCTGCCCCGTACGCGCGGGCGCCGCGGCCGACTCCGTCAAGGCGATGACCTGACCTGTTCGATACGGGTGCCCAGGCGGAGAGGCACTGCCGTCCCACACCCCCGTTGCCGGAGGCGTACATGACTATTCGCTCTATCGCTGCCGTCCCCGAAGCCCAGGAGCCATGGGCTCCGGCCTTCCAGTGGCACGTGTGCGACATCGGAAGCCGGCTCCCGCGGGGCTGGGTGGACCAGTTGCTGGACATCGCCGCGCGACGCGGGTCCACACGCGACTTCCGACCCACGGTTTCCACCGCCCGTGAGGAGAACCCGGCGGAAATCCCCATGGAGGCCGTCGACGGCGACATCCTCGCCGTCGAGGCGCCGTGGCTCTCCGAGATGTACGCGGGCGCCTTCCTGCGCCTGGGCGGGAGCCTGACGCGGGAGCGGGTCCACCCCTCGCCCGATCCGAGAATCGCCCTGAGCCTCAACGTGCTGCGGGGTGCCGTGCGTTACCCCTGCCACGTGGACAGCAATCCGCTCCAGGGACTGCTGTACCTGACGGACTGCACGGCGGACAGCGGCGGCGAACTCGCGGTCGCCCGCAACCCGTGTGCGCGCAACACGGACGAGGTGGACGCCGATTGTGTCCTGGTCCGCCCCCAGGCCGGGCAACTGTTCTTCTTCGACGCCCGGCGCAACCCCCACTACGTCCGCCCGCTGCGGTCTCCCGACACGGTACGCGCCGTCGTGACCATGAACTACTACTCCGACTCGTGCCCGGAGTCGACCCGCCCGCAAGGCCTCGACGAAGCTCTCTTCGCCGCACGCCCGGCACGCCTCGCGGGCGGCGGAGGACGCCACGGCCGGATGAGCGGCGCCGTGGGAGCCTGACAGGTCTGAGGCGTGACCCGGAACCACGGTTCCGGGTCACGCCTCAGAGTCGCGTCTCCTGGTCGTGTCGGTCCACCCTGCCGATCGGCACCATCGTCGATCGCCGTACGGCGGGATTCCTCAGGCTTGTCGAGGAGAGGCCAGGATTCGGGTGGCCAACCACAGGTCGTAGGAGGCGTCATACCCGGGCAGCGAGATGAGACGGGCGAGTTGGCGAGTACCGGGGGGCGACGGGGGCCTCTCCCGCACGGAAATCGACCTCATTCGCCACCGGTTGGGTATGCCGACTCTCGGCCCGGAGGGGAGCTACCCGCGCCACGAGGGCACTTCCGAGGCGATATCGGGATTTCTGACTTCGGCCTACGAGGGCGAGGGGCTGCACAATTTCCCGCTTCCCGGACGGCCGCCGGTGCGGGGCTTCTTCAGCACCGGCGTGGTCGTGATGACCACGCGAGGCTTCGTCGTCGGCCAACGGACCGGGGAGAATTACCGGACGACGAACCCGGTGTTACAGGCGGAACCGATCCTGACGACGTCCGATGCACTGCGCGTCGCCAACGCCCAGCGGCCGGGGCTGACCCCACGCCTGTTCTACTCCGAGGGCGAGAAGCTGATGGTGACCAGCTTCGAGTTCGGGGCACACCCGGCGAACAACCGTACGCTCGAAGGCGCCTTGGTGCGGCACCAGCTGCTGCGGGGCCTGCCCGAAGCGCTGGCCGCGTTCACCACCATGCGGATCCCGCTCGCGGCACGGCGACATCCGCACGTAGATTCGAGCGCGAAGATGATCGCCCGGGCGCGTCGCGTGCGCGCGGACCGCTACAGCGACGAGCAGCTGCGGCGGACCGCGAGACTCGGCATCGACGACACGCTCTTGGACGCACTGTCTGCACGCGCCGACCGTTTCACGCCACGTGAGCCGGGCGTGCTGCACAACGACGTCCACTACGACAACGCACTGGTGCGTGTTGCGCCACGCCGGGACTGGACGCGCAGCAACGTGTGCCTGCTCGACCTCCAATTCGTCACCGTCGGGGATCCGATGCAGGACATCGCCTGCTCCGCGGTCAAGCTGCAATGCACCATGACGGAGATCGTGGACCTGACCGGTTCCTGGGCCGATCAGCTCGAGTCGGCCAAGACCGCCGGGGTCGCGCAGGACCTCCCCACAGGGATGGCGATCGTCTCCGCCACGCAGTCGGCCGTCCGAATTCCCAACGCCCTCAACACGGTATACGCGGCCGCCGAGCAGGATCGGTCACGCGTCGACTCAGTCCTCGAGGAGACGGCCGCAAGCGTCCACGCCACCCTCGCGCCCGCGCTGGCGCTCGGCCGTGACATGGAGGTCACGCAAGAGTGGGTGCGCGCACGCCTCAGCGAGGTCATTCCGCGTAACCCGGCGACGATCGCAGCCCTGGGCCTCGGACCGGTGAGTGCATTACAGCAAACTCCGGGACGTCAGCCGAGAATGCAGCCGTCATCCAAGACCCCCAACAGAACTCCGGAGCGGATCCCAGTGCAGAGCACCTCGAGATCATCACAGGCGGAGGCCGAATCCGGCGCGAAAGCTCCGCAGACAATCCGCTTCATCACGCCACCCACCAGCCCGGAACCAACGGCCGGCCAAGCGCCAGCGGGCTTCCCGTCCCTTCCTGAAGCCACACCGCGGATAGGGCTACACCTGTCACGCTCGCGCTACATACACTGACCCGGCGGCCGTAGGTGTCCCAGCGCTTGAGGCCAGCCGGTCCTGCCTGGCCCGGCAGGCCGCCCGGGGAAGAGCACGGAGATCCGCCGTGGTCCGTCGGCGACGGGGGCCAGTGTGGGTCGTCAATACGTCGCGATCACCAGGTTGATCGGGGGCCGGTGCGCTCGTCGACGACGTTGGCGGCGAGGTACTCGAAGTCGGTCGAACTTGGCGTTCGGCTTTTAGCAGCCTCCTTCGGGTGACAGCCGACTCCTGTGCGGTGCCGTTTCCGCACGCGAAGTCGACCACCACGACCGTTCCGCCCTCGTTGCCCGGACCCACCGGCAGTTCTCGGCGCTGCAGATAGCGCACCATGTGTCCGTACGCGCCGATCGGGTCCGGCCCGGAGCGGAACGCCGCGAAGATGCCTTCCTGCCACGTCTTCTCCGCGCCCACCGAGGGTGGAATGTCACCCTGCCGTCGGCCGTCGCGATAGGCCTGAGAGGCGGTGACCCGGGAGATGCTGATGTCCCGGCAGTACCGGTCGTGAAACTTCGGCCGCGCACCGGCCAGCGCAGCCGAAGACCCCAGGGCGTCCCGCACGCAGAAAGCCACCATTGCACGCCCCCAGTCGGCTCCAGGACTTCTCTTCGCAGGTCCGGATACATGGCCTACATAAGTGAGTACTAGTACGGCGCAGTTCATGGGAAAGCTCGTAGACGTCCTTTACGGCCTGGCTGCGTGGCGCCGGGACTTGGAACCTGTCCAGGATCTCCGGCAGGCCGTGGAACTGGCCGTGAACCGCTGCTTCGTCGAGCCGGGCAGACTGACGTGCATACCGTGGCTCTTCTCCCAGCTTCGCGCTGGCGCACGTGGCCCAGGGCCGGTCCATGTTGGACGGGTAGCGGTTGGAGGTCAGCCACAGCGTCGCCGCGATCGACCTGCACCTGATCACCGACGCCGTCGTCCCCTGCCCGACGGTCAAGCTTCCAGGCCCAGCGGTCCCGGTTCAGAGCGAACGTTCGACATTGAGGCCCAGGCCCTTGTCCTGTTGTGTGGCGACGTGTGGGACCGCCGATGACGGTGCGGGGCGCCCGACGTTGACTTCGCGGGCGGCACGCTGCGCGTCCCGGGCGAGCCATGCCACCGGGGGTAAGGAAGTGGCGATGTTCGCCATCGGTAGCGCCGATCCTTCGTTCCGGAGACGCGGGTGGCCCAGGAGGAGCGGGACGCGGCAGGCGACGCTGCCAGGCCCGCATGCCTGAGCCGGGCTCACTGGCAACCCCGTGTTGAACGACGGCGACGGGCTGGGCACGGGCGCAGGGGCTTCCTGCCCACGCTCCGCAGGCCAGGCCGGAGTCGGGGCCGCCGCTGCTTGGGTGTCAGCGGACGGGGCCGCAGACGCCGTCGTCAGGCCGAGCCATGGGTTGGGTGCCACGTGGACGGCTGCGGTCGGCTCGGGTTGGGGTGCGCTGGGGGATGGTTCGACGGCCCAGCCGCGGGACTGACGGCGTCCAGCGTCGCAGCGTGCTGGAGGTCGCGTCGCAGATCGTTGTTGAGCAGGGTGTCGTCGACATCCGAGGCCAGCGCAAGTTTCGCGTTCTCCGGGAGCCGGCCTTCCCGTTGGAGCCGCTCGATGGTGGGCACGAGTTCGCCGATCTCACGGACCGGAACGATCCTTCCGTCTCCGATTGCTTGGGCCACGGCAGGGTCCTCGCCGCGTTCGAGCTTGGCAACGGACTTGGCCGCGTGGGCGCCGTACTGGACCCAAAGACCGGTCGCCTCGGGGAACTGCTGCTGAAACGCGATCACGTTCTTCGTCCGGTCGTCGGCAACCACCAGGTGACGGTCCCCGGCGAACTGCCGCACCCTCTGCATGTTCTCGGGCACGGTCTTGTCCGGGGCGATCGCGGTCGCCACCTCCAGCAGTGGGCCGAAATCGCGGCTGACTGTGATCAGCGGCTCGACGCTCGGCGCGATTGCGGGATCGACCATTCCGATGTCAGCGAGCTTGTGGTGCTGGTGCTTCGGCTCACCCGCGGACCACGCCATGACCCCCACACCGCGCCGGCCCAGCTCCGCCAACGCTTCGCGGGCGCCCGGCAGGAGGGTCTGCGCGACGGGGACGTCGCGGACGATCGTGTCGGACACCGTGCGCACGAACTCACCGCGGTCGGGGGCCGGGCCCATGTCCGCCCGGGCTTCCAGAGCCTCCTGGGTCGACGCACGCAGCTCGGGGACGCGCGATCCCTCGGGAAGCCGGTCCCGAATGCCCTGGACCACCCGGTCGGGGTGGTAAAGCGCGTCGTACAGCCGCTCGGCCACTTCGTCCGGCGCGCCGTACCCCTTCTCACCGACACTGCTGCCCCACGCATGCTCGATCTTGGCCGCGATGAGCTCCGTGCGACCGTCGGAGCGACCAGAACCGGTGTCGGAGGGATCGGTTGCCGCGTCCACCACTGACCAAGACCTCATCTCGAAAACGCCGACCCTGTCGGACGACGCAGGTAGGCGAGGCATGGCCCGTTGCTGTAGGCCTTGTCCTCGGCGACGCTCGCGGGCTTCTTGCACGGCCGGGGCCGGGCCGGGGGGCAGCGATCTTCTCCAGGGCCGGCTTTACGCAGATGAGGTGCTTGCCGGTGGAGCGCCCCGCTTCCGTGGGTGTCCGCAACTGCTCGGCAGGCAGATCAGTTCTCGCGTGTCCAGATGGGTGTGATCCGCACCTCGCGGAGTCGCCAGCCCGTCGGCGTCCGTACCGTGTTGGCGGTCATTCGCAGGCCGCCAGTGAAGTGGGGGGATTGGCCCTCGCGGTAGTAGTACACGAGTGAGTTTGCCGAGGCGGCCGCCTGGTCTCCGTCGACGTCTACCAGCAGGTCAGTGGTGGTGTGTTGGGCGTACTGCCCCTCGACCTCACCCTGCCGCATAAAGTCGACAATCTTGTCGATGCCGCGGATTTCGCCTCCCCGCGGCGAGTGCACCACTACGTCTTCGGCGAAGACGGTCGCCGCATCGTCCCACCGCTGCTCGTCGAGCAGGAACGCGAAGCGGGTGAACAGATCGGCGATCTCGAAGCGGTCGGCGATCAGGCTGTCCGTGAGCATGGCATCTCATTTCGTTGGCACAACCAATATTGGCGACGCCAACTATATCCAGACTCATTGGTTCTGCCAACGATTTTGAGGATCGGCTTGGAGGACCGCCGTACGCCTCACCGCGAATCCGACGTTGCGGCACCGCCGCCGGGCCCGCGCCAAGGACCACGTCCGGGCCGCCCTCCAGACCAGCCTGCGCTTCAACTCCGCCCCCGAACGGCAGTTCGGAGCATCACCTTCGGTGGGCACCGGGTCTACGGTGCTTCGTCCCGGAGGGGCCGCTGACCGTGCTGGTCACCGGCGCGGAGTTCGGACCGCGCCGCCGCCGGGGCAGCGGGGCGCCCGGGGCCAGGGCGACCCTGCCTAGTCGGGCTGCCCGTTCGCGGCGGCGGTGCCCGAAAACCAGGGCCGCCAGCGTCCCATGAATAATTTCCCCCGTTATGTTTTTCGCGATCCTGCAAGAGGATCACTGGCCTCCGGGCCCGGCATGACTGTTCCCCCCTGTCGCAGGCATGACCTGGGGGTGGTGTCACCGGGCCCGGACGGTGCCGTCGGAGACGCTGATCAGAGGCCCGGCCACCGCCCGGCCCGGCGCAACGCCGGATAGCTCGCGGGCGGCAGGTCTGCATAACGTGGGTGCGCGCGTACGACACCGAAACCGAGGCCAGACCGGCTGACTCGCCTGGAAAGGCAGCTTGTTCGACACCGACGACGTGGGCGTGTTCCTCGGCTTGGACGTCGGCAAGACGTCCCACCACGGCCACGGGCTGACGCCGGCCGGCAAGAAGGTCTTCGACAAGCCGCTGCCCAACAGCGAGCCCAAGCTGCGGGCCGCGCTCGACAAGCTGGCGACGAAGTTCGGCACCGTCCTGGTGATCGTGGACCAACCGGCGTCGATCGGCGCGCTGCCGCTGACCGTTGCCCGCGACGCCGGCTGCAGGGTCGCCTACCTACCTGCCTGGCCTGGCGATGCGGCGGATCGCCGACCTCTACCCCGGCGAGGCGAAGACCGACGCAAAGGACGCCGCGGTGATCACGGACGCCGCCCGCACCATGCCACACACCCTGCGCACGCTCGAACTGACTGACGAGGTCACCGCCGAACTGACCGTCCTGACCGGCTTCGACCAGGACCTCGCCGCCGAGGCCACCCGCACCGGCAATCGCATACGCGGCCTGCTCACCCAGTTCCACCCCAGCCTCGAACGCGTCCTCGGGCCGCGCCTGGACCACCCGTGTCGGCGTACGCCTATCCGTCCCCAGCCAGGTACAGGTGAACGCGGCCAGATCCAGTGGGTTCCACCAAATGCCAGGGCTGCCGGAGCATCACGCGGTGAGTCGTCCCGTCGGTCGCCTGCTCGGTGTACCCATACCTCGGGAACGCGTCGAACTGCTCGTTCGGGACGGGTTGCCGTCGCGTGCGGACTGGGGACACGGCAGCGCGACGACCCTGCCTTTGTCCGACCGGCGCCGCCCCAGGGGGCGGCGCGCTCTTGAGCCGTGAACCGCCGGGGGAGCGTGTGTAGGGTCGGGGCCTGTCAGTGGGGTTGGGAGGTCCCGTGCAGTGGCTCGATACGGATTTCGGGTACTACGCGTTGTGTCCGGAGTCGTATCTGACGGATTGGGTGGGCACCGAGGCGGATGCGGTGGGAATGGCGTACGTCGGAAGAGTTGCCCTGCCTGGTCACGGCGAGGTCCTCACCTTGGGCGGGGAGCCGTCGGCCGTCACCTATCTCGACCGCGCGATGACGTTCATCCGCTGGTGCGCGGCCGACAACGACACGGGGCTGGAGGGGGCGGTGGAGCGGAGCATGGCCTCGGACGAGTGGCAGGACCTCTTCGACATCGCCCTGGGCGGTCGCTACTTCCTGCTCGATTCCGCGGTACGCGGTGACGAGATCGGCGAGGCCGATGTGATCCGGGTGGACGTCACCCCGGGGCAGTACCGCGTGCAGTCAGTCCATCGGAGGATGCATCGTTCATGCTGGAGCGCCTTCTCAAGGTGTGAACGCCCATACCCGACAAGGCTGAAGCAGCTCATGCGAACCGGACAACGGCTCAACGACGTGGCCTGTGTTCGTCCCACCCGCCGCGTCCGACCGCGGCCAAGCCCTCGGCTGCGCCCTGGCCGCCTGGCACCGCCTCACCGGCCACATGCCCCACCGGCCGCTCGCCGACGACTACTTCGGCCGCACCTACACCGACACCGAGATCGAGCAGGCCCTGCGCCGCGACCCGCGGTCCGGTCTCGTCGAACGCCGCCGCACCCCGTTCACCTGGCGCCGCGAGAGCGACATCGCCGACACCGCCGCCCAACTCATCACCGCCGGCAACCTCATCGGCTGGTTCCAGGGCTGCAGCGAACTGGGCCCCCGCGCCCTGGGCAACCGCAGCATCCTCGCCGACCCCCGCTCCACCGCCGCATCCGACGCCCTGAACCACCGCATCAAGCACCGCGAGCCGTTCCGGCCCTTCGCGCCCGCCGTCCTCGCCGACCACGCGCCCGGCTGGTTCGACCTCGACGTGCCGTCCCCGTTCATGCTCCTCGCCCCCACCGTCCGCCCCGAACAGCGCCACCGCATCCCCGGCGTCGTCCACGCCGACGGCACCGCCCGCGTCCAGACCGTCGCCGACCACGACAACCCCGCCTTCGCGGCCCTGCTGCGCCGCGTGCACCACCGCACCGGCGTACCCGTCGTGCTGAACACGAGCTTCAACGACTGCGAACCGATCGTGGAGACCCCCGCCCACGCCCTGGCGACCTTCCAGGCCAGCGGCCTGGACGCGCTGTGCATCGGTGACTACCTCGTCCAGCGGTCCTGAGCATTCCGGTCGCCCTGCGACCATGGGGGGATGGCCGCCCCACCCGTACGCGAGGCCGCGCGCGTCATCGTCCTGGACACGCTCGACAACCCGCCCGACGACGCGCGCGTCCTCCTGCTGCGCTACGACGAGAACGGCGGCTTCTGGGCAACCCCCGGCGGCTCCCTCGAACCCGGCGAGACCCCACAAGCAGCTGCCGCCCGCGAGCTCCACGAGGAACTCGGTGTCACCGACGCCGAGATCGGCCCGGCCGTCGCGGTACGGACCAAGGACCACCTCGTCGGCGGAGCCCCCGTCCGCCAGACGGAGACCTACTACATCGCCGTGGTGACCGCCGAGCGCGTCGACCCGGCGAACGCCCACCAAACCGACAACATCCGAGCCTGGCGCTGGTGGAAGGTCACCGACATCGCTCATACGGAAGAGACCGTGTATCCCGTTGGCTTGGCTACGGTCGTCGCCGCGTACCTCGGCAACGGCGGTCCCAGCCAGCCCACAGAACTCACGGACTAACCCCGTCCCACCGGCCGCGACCCGATCAAGCGGGCGACCGACGCTGCTGACCCGGCATGCCACTCACGCCTGTTCGTAGACACGCCTACCGGAGCCAGCGGCTGATACGCCGGATCGGCGGCGCGGGGTGCGGTGTCCGCCCCAGCGCAGCGCATGCCGGATGGTCACGGTCATCCAGGTCATGGCCTCGTCCTGGCTCGGCTTGGTACCGGCGAACACGCGGCAGATCGACCGCATCCCGCCGTTGTGGACCGCGGCACCGGTCAGGTACTGCGAGACGGCGACCCGTTCGTCCCACCCGTCAGGCAGGTGCGTGTGCCGACTGGTCCAGGCGGTGTCGGCGGCCGTGGTCTGCCCCCGTGCGGCGCGCTCCAGCACGCCGTTGTTGCCGCCGGCGGGCGGTGTGAGGGCTCGGTTCGGGTCGGGCCCTTACACCAGTCCATGAGCCTCCCGGTCCCGGGAATTGGGCGCCGGCTCTCCGGTGGACGTGGCCTCGGGGTTGCCGCCCGGGCGCCTTCGTCCAGGTGCAGGTGGCCGTGGCGACGGTGGCGGGCGCGTACCTGACGGGTGCCGGGCGCCCGCGAGGGGCGGTGTTCAACCGGCAGGTGCCAGGTCGGGGGTGGCAGGGTCGTCGAGCGTCGTGGTGAAGCGCTCGTAGTGGGCGAGGGCCAGGCCGAGGCCGAAGAACGTGGGTGCCCACTCTCCGACGAATATGCCCCAGCGGTCGGCGCGTTCGGTGGTCTCCGCCTTGTTGCTGACCAGCCACGAGGCAAAGCTGAGGCCGATGGAGCCGAGCGCCGCCGTGTAGGCGTGCTCGCTGCGCAGGCCCATGTCGTGCAGCCTCTCGATGATCATGATTTCTTCCAAGTCGGTGCGGGGGTGTGCGGTCGGCCGCGGTCTGGGGAGCCCGCCCGGTCGGCGTCGGTGCCTTGAAGCCGGCTGGGTGCGGCCGCTGGGAGCAGGGAGTGTGCTGTGGCCAGGGCGGCTGCGGGTGTCTGTCCGGATGCCGCCGCGCGGCGGTACGTGTCCTCGCGGGCTGCCTGCTCGGGGTGCCGGGAGCGCCAGTAGGGGTTGTCGTGCGGGAGGTTGCCGCTGACGCGCCCGTACAGGCCGAAGGTGAGCACCATGAGGCCGACGAGGAAGCTGAAGATCACGTTGGGCATGCGGAACGCGAGGATGTTGGCGTCCTTGTCGAGCAGCGCGAGGTTGACGAAGCCGCTGACGATGAACGCCGCCCCGACGGCGATGTTGAGGGTGGAGGCGAGGTTCCCGCCGACGACGGCGCCGACGATCAGGATGCCTCCGACGACGACGGAGATGGTGCTGAGCGCGCCGTTGGTGTTCAGGCCGGCGATCTTTTCGCCCGAGGTGTCGAAGAACGTCAGCTGGTCGGCGAATCCCAGGCAGCCGAACACCACCAGGACCAGGCCGGTCAGACCGGCGCCGTAGCGATAGACCTGGCCGAGCCGGTGGTCGACCGGCATCTCATCGGACAACTGCACAACGACCTCCACAGGGATCCGGGAAGCGGGCCGTGGGAGAGAAGACCCTTGTTTCGATCATGGCGCCGCCACCGATTTGCACCACTTGCATAGGTAATGCAATGTTTTATGCAAGCCGGTCCCACCGTCGGCTCCGGCTCCCTCGGCGAAGGGCCCTGACGTGCCTGAGCAACCCCACCCGGCGCAGGACCGCCCCGACGACCGCGAACCGGACCTGACCGCCGGTGCTGCCGCCCGGCGACTGGGCGTGGCCGTGGCAACGCTGCGCTCGTGGGACCGGCGCTACGGACTGGGTGCGAGCCGGGTCACCGACGGCGGCCACCGCCGCTATTCCCAGGCCGACATGCTCCGCCTGCGACGCATGTGCGCGCTGGTCGCCGACGGCGCGCCGGTCGCGGACGCCGCCCGAGCGGTCCTCGGCGGCGATCAGGCGCAGACCCCGGCGGAAGACGGCGGAAACGCCGAACCCGGCGTCGGCGAGCGGCCGGCCGGACGCTTCGGCGGCGGCCACACCCTGCCCACCGGCCACCATGTCGGGCGCCGCGCCCGCGGACTCGCCCGTGCCGCCATGCGCCTGGACGCCTTGGCCGTGCACGGCAACCTGGACCGGGCCATCACCGAACTCGGCGTCGCCACCGCGTGGGCGTACCTGATCCAGCCCGTGCTCTACGGGATGGGACGCAAATGGGAGGGCGGAGCGAGCGGCCCGGACGCGGACAACCCGAACCGGTACGTGGAGGTCGAACACCTGCTGTCCGAGTGCGTGCTTGCCGCACTGCACCGCACCGCGGGACGCAGGGGTGCCCCTTCCGTGCCCGTGACACCCTGCGCGTTCGGGTCCCGCGGCGTGCTCCTGGCGTGTACCGACCGAGAACTGCACACCCTGCCGCTGCATGCGCTCGACGCCGCTTTGGCCGAACGCGGCGTCGCCGCAAGCATGTTCGGCGCCGCCCTCCCCACCGACGCCCTGCTGCGCGCAGTGGACCGCATCCGCCCCTCCGCTGTCGTCCTGTGGTCCCAGCACCCCGACACCGCCGACCCCGCAGCCCTCCGACGGCTCCACAACGCGCCCGGCACCACCGTGTTCGCGGGAGGCGCCGGCTGGAGCGCACCCCTGCCCGGGAACACGGTGCGCATCACGAGCCTCGGACAAGCGCTCGCTGCCCTGACGGCAACGCCCTGACAGCAACGCTCTGACCGCGACCGGCCAACCCTCCCCGGCGTCGCCCGGGCGGCACGGCGTCTGGCCGGAGGTCGCAGCCGCGCCCCGGCGCATCGAGCAGACTGGGATCGACGGGCCGGAGGTCCACGCCTCGGCAAGAGCAGACCGCTGGTTTGACGGTTGCGCACGCCGCTGGCTGTCAGGTCGTCGCCCATGTCCGCGACCGTCACCGTCGCTGCGGCACCGAACACGACGCTGGCACCCCCGACGACATGCGCGTCCGCTGAACCGCCGGCCAAGGCCAAGGCCAAGGCGTCCTCCTCCCGGCGCGTCACGGTGAGCGGTGCAAGGCCGTGTCAATCACATGCTCATCCTTCGGGCTCGTTCTAGGTCGGTCGGAGGCGGCCCCGGTCCATGCCGCACCCGTCTTCTGGACGTCCTGGACGGCGGCACCTGCGTCGGTGTGGGCACCGACACCCGACGGATGCGGCGGGTGTCGGTGACGTACTCGTCTGCGCCCAGGGGGCTCGCTGTGCCAGGTGCGGGCGTACAGGTCCAGCACCCGCTGGGCCTTGGGCGGACAAGCACCGGCCGCGGCCCGAATTCGTTGGCCGCGCGGCTGCTGCGGCTGCTCAGATCGTCAATCCCGATGCCCGTCGGCCGGTGCCTTCAGCAGCCGGTCCAGCTCGTGCCCGGCCTCGCCGTAACCGGCGTCGGAGATCCGTTGCAGCTCGCGCAGGTCGCCGGCCGCGGTCGCGCGTCGAGTGAGTAGGAACCCGGCGTGCAGGGATCCCTCGTCCAGGAGCTCGCTCAGCTCCCCGAGGTCGCCGGCTGCGTCGGCGAGGTCGGCCAGCCGGTCCAGAGCGGTCTCGTTGCCCTCGTCGGCCAGCTCGCGCAGGGTCCCCCGGTCGCGATTCGTGTTCGTCATGACGCCATGGTGCAACCCTGCCCCAGGGGAAAGGTCAAGTGGGACGATGGCCGGGTGATCACCATCGGGCAGCTGGCAAGGTATGCCGGAGTGTCGATTGAGACCATCCGCGTCTATCACGACAAGGGGCTACTCCCGGAGCCCGACCGCGATGCGTCCGGCTACCGGCGGTACGGCGCGAAAGACGCCATCGAGCTGATCAAGATCCGGACGCTCGCCGCGCCGGTGTCCCGCTGGCCCGTATCCGGGATCTGAGATCAGCGAACGAGGAGGATTTCCAGCAGGCGCTGCGCGAGATCGACGACGAGCTCACCGCCAGCATCTGTGGCCTGCAGGCAACGCAGGGTCGCCTGCGCGAGCTCGCCGCCGGGCAGCTGGCACCGCTGCCCGGCGAGGTCAGTGCCCGTCTGGACCACCTGATCCGATGGGGGGTCACCCCTCGATGGGTGGACCTGCAACGCGACCTGTGGATCCTCGTGTTCGCCACCTACCCAGAACGCGCGACCACACTGTTTCACGACCAAGCCGAGGCTCTGGCTGATCCGGCGCTGCGGCAGCTCTTTCTCGACTACGACCACTCGCACGACCTCGACGCCGACGATCCCCGCGTCGACAGCCTCGCCCGCAGGATCGCCAAGGCGACCCGGGAACGCTACGGACCCGACGAACTGCCCGAGCTGGGTGGAGCCTCCGAGATCCCCGCCCTGATCCAGGGCACAGTCAACGCCTCGTCTCCGGCCTGGCAGCAACTCGACACGCTCATCCGTGCACAACTGGACGCGTGACTGCGCCGATCACGGTTCAGTAGGGCTCGGGCACTCACGTCAACCCCCGAAGGACTTCCAACGCCGACCACTTATGGGGCAGCGAGGAGGATGGCCGTGTAGTGCGTGGCGAAGGCGGCGATGGTGAGGGTGTGGAAGACCTCGTGGAAGCCGAACCAGGAGGGTGACGGGTCGGGGCGCTTGAGTCCGTACACGACGGCGCCCGCGGTGTAGAGCAGACCGCCGGCGATGACGAGGACGACGACCGCGGTGCCGCCGGTGCGCGCGAAGTCGGGTAGGTAGAAGACGGCGACCCAGCCCAGGGCGATGTAGCACGGGGTGTACAGCCATCGGGGAGCCCCGATCCACAGGATGCGGAAGGCGATGCCGGCCAGGGCGCCCGCCCACACCAAGGACAGCAGCACCACCTGCTGGTCCGCCGGCAGCAGCAGCACCGCCAGGGGCGTGTAGGTGCCGGCGATGATCAGGAAGATGTTCGCGTGGTCCAGCCGCCGCAGAACCGCCTCCCCGCGCGGGCCCCAGGTCCCGCGGTGGTAGATGCCGCTTGTGCCGAACAGCAGGAGCGCCGACACCGCGAACACCGAACACGCCGCCACTGCCGCGGCGGAACGCGAAAGAGCGACCAGGACGATTCCGCCGGCCAGCGCGAGCGGGGACATGCCGGTGTGCAGCCAGCCCCGCAGCCTCGGTTTCAGTTCAGCTGCCGCACGCTCCACACCCCCCTCCACGCAGCTGTCCCGGCCTTCCCCTACGCCGGCGGGGATGCGGCGGCGGGTCTCGGGCGTGGCCGCGGTGCGGGGCTGGGACTGCGGTCGGTGCGTCGGTGGTTGGGCGTCCTCGACGATCATGCGCTCATTTCGTGAAAGCCCGCGGAGGGGCCGGGCATCGCCGCGTCCCCGCCGGGCTGCGGGTCAGGTGTCCGCGTGCGGGGATGCGCCGCGGCGGTATTCGGCGTTGATGCGCTGGGCTTCTTCGAGTTGGTCTTCGAGGATGACGATGCGGCAGGCGGCCTCGATGGGGGTTCCGCGGTCGACGAGTTCGCGGGCGCGTGCGGCGATGCGCAGTTGGTAGCGGGAGTAGCGGCGGTGTCCGCCTTCGGAGCGGAGCGGGGTGATCAGGCGGGCTTCTCCGATGGCGCGGAGGAAGCCCTGGGTGGTGCCGAGCATCTCGGCGGCCCGGCCCATGGTGTAGGCGGGGTAGTCGTCGTCGTCGAGACGGCCGAACGAGTCCTCAGCTGTCATCGCACCTCTCTCGTCTATGTCTTCTCCCTTGCGCAACGCCGTGTCGGGGAACGCCTGGAGGGGCCCTGGTGCCATACGGCACCAGGGCCCCGAAGGAACTGCTACACCATCTGCCGACCTAGTCCTGCGTCGGCTGTCTGTTTCCGCGGACCCGACCGTGATGCCGTCGGGGGTGCGGGGATCGCTGTTGCTTGACCGGAGACCACCTCACTATCGATGTCCTGCGGTACCCGGGCTCGTGTTGTACGCCCGGGCGATCCTGATGGCGCTCGGCTCCTCCGTTCTTCCCTCGACTCTGCTTGGGGGCTGGGGTACTGCTGGTCCTGCGTACTGCTGTGTCCTACCGGTACTGCGAACTGCTGGGTGACCTGAAGCAAGCGTCACCTTCGGGCAGCCAGCCCCGAATCGCCCGCCCTGCACCTGCTTTGGGCGTGGAACCCCACTGCCGAACCTCCCGGTGCGCGCGTCCGCAGCCGACGCCTTCACCGAGGTGCTGCCCACTTACTGCGGATCCTGCGAACTGCATCTACTGGTACTGCCTCTACTCACGGCGGTCCCTGGTACTACGGGCCGCCCGGTGCGGTCGCCGATCCCGTCGCCCTCCCGCAACAACTCCGGCTTCGGGACTCCGACCTCCGCACCGTCCTGCAACTGCACTTGCGCGACCTACATGCCGGCAGTTCGTCCTCTGCCAGGCCCTGCTGTCCCTCTGGCTACGACAGAAACCATAACCACACCACCACCCGATGTCTACTCCAGCAAAGATAGATTTCCGCGTGTCCGCCAATGAGGTAGTCACAGTCGCGGATCGCGTACCGGTGCCTGCCGCGCAACGGTCGAGCCCGCTGGCACGCGCCCCGACCCGCATGGCGCCAAGGCGTGTACCGTCGCGCCGGTCACGGGCGCCGCAGAACCAGCGGAACGCCTGACCGGTGCCGACTGGCCCTTTGAGACGATGGCTTCATGACCACCGACCCGAAGAACGCCGCAGAGTCCGCTCCTGAGACCGCCGACGACACACCGGCCCCGTCGCCTGCCGGGCAGCCGCCGCTGGCCGCGATGGTCCGGCACGAGGCGGCCGCGATGACCGTCGGTGCCCTGCGTGCCGCGCTGGCGGAGCTGGACGACAGTACGCCGATCAAGGTCGCCGTGCCCGACGGCCGGGTGCCCGGTGAGGGTGTAGGCGTCGACGACGGGTACACGATCGTCGGCGTCGGCTTCGGCCGCTCCGAATGGGGCGACGGACGGGTGGAGACCGAGACGGCCCTGACCATCGAGTGCGACTTCGTCTCCGCCGACTACGACGCCGACGGCCGGGACAGCCGCTGAACGCAGCGCCCGCAGCGGTGCAACGTACGCGGTTGCCCTGCGGCACCGTCGGCAGGCTGCGAATCGCGGCGGTGTCACGAGTTCGCGAGGAACCCGCCCGTCGGCCTGCTCCACCAGTTGCCCCCTTCCGCCGTCCGGGCGCGCGTCAGCCCCGGCCCAGGAGGGCGGACCGAAACCGCTCAGGGGGAGGCCCGTGCCCAAGCCGGGGGGCCGGTCTTTCCAGTCCAGGCGGATGCGGCTGATCCGGCCCGCGGCGACGCGCACCCCACGGCGGGGCGGCTGCCTTGCGTGCCGGCGACGCCACGCCTCGCCCACGGACGTCGACCCGGGCGGCAAGTCCCGCACCGCGAGACGCGATGACACGGTGATGCTGCTTTCTGCCGCGGCGGGTGGAATGCGACCCGGCCGGCGACTCCGAGTTCAGCGACTGGTGGGTTTTCCGGGGATGCATGGCTGCAGCGTCTGCGGGCACTCGGCCTGGCAGGGGCAGCCGCCGCATGCACAGTTCAGCAGGTTCCGGCGCCAGCGCTTGCCGCAGAGCTGCAACGCACTGGGCACATGGAGGCCAAACGAACTGAGGCGAGCATCCGGCTGGCCCCCGAGAGGCCGTTGAAAGCGCCGACACCGCCAGCGTCGAACTCACCGAGAGGGCCACCGATGACCCGCCGATCCCCCGCAGACCACACGCCCGCCGCCAAGGACCAGGTACGCGAGAAGACCGCCAAGGCCGCGGCCACCGTCCTGGCCGCCACCGACACTGTGGTGCACGCCGCCAAGAACCACACCCCCGAGCCCGTCCGGGACGCTGCCGCCCGTACCCGCCACCAGATGGCCGAAACCGCCTCGACCGTCGTTGCCGCAGCCAGGGAGAACACCCCGCAACCCGTCGCCGACACCGCCCGCCAGGCCGCCGGCGCCGCACGGAACCGACGCGTGCAAACGGCCGTCGCGGCGGTCGTGGTCGCCGCGGTCGTGGTCTACCGCGTCCGGGGCCGCCGGTGACCCACACCGCCGGTGCTCGCGCTGATCCTCCTGCCCTTACGGGAGCACCGCAGACCACCCACGGTGCACACGGGTGTCTTTATCGCGGGGTGAAGTAGAGCCACGGCTTCGGTCTGTTCGGGAGCCAGCGGTTCTTCGGTGAGTTTGTTCGGTGAGTTTGGGAGCCGGTCCGTGCGATGGTGTGGAAATGCCGCTTTCGGAGTAATCGCAGGTGCTTGGGCCATCTGGCCGTCACTCTGTGCGAGAGGATCCGCCGGGCTCAGCGCGAGCAGGGGCTGTCGGGGCGGGAGCTCGCCGTGCGGTTCAACGTGTCGCGGAACACGGCGAAGAAGGCGTGGGAGTCGCCGTGCCACCGATAACGCGAGCCGCCCCGCCCCGCAGAGCGTGCTGGAGCCGGTGAGGGGCTTCATCGACGCGTGCGGCCAGGATCATCGGCTCTGATCAAGCGGCCCCTCCGGGACGAAAAACCGTAGACCTGGCGCGCACCGAAGGGAACAGGCCAGAACCACAAATTCAGCCAAGATCAAGCCTGTTGCCGTCCGTGCGGCCGGTCGTGGTGCCTGCTACGGGGGCGAAACCTGCCCGGTGGCAGGGCAGTTGCTTCGGCGACTGTTCGCTGGGAGCGATTGGAGCGGTGTTCTCCGCACTTCGCCTCGGTGTCACCCGTTCGGGTGAACAGTGCCTGTTAGTCGGGTGGTTGATGGGGCGGGGCTGCGTGCGGGGCCCGCTCGGGGGTGTGGAGCCCCGCACGTCTGTGGGGGTTAGGCGTTGGTCCGGGCGCGGTGGCGTCCCGGCCGACTTTCTGAGGGGTCTTGTGGGCGGCGGGCGTTGTCGTGGCCCGGGCGTCGCAGCCACGCGGCGAGGGAGTCGAGGATCCCGGCCGGTGCTTTTGCTTTGCGGCGTCCGCTTCCGCGGCCGCGACCAGGGGTCCGCCCGCCGCCCTGTTCGGTCGTGCGCAGCACGCATGACCCGCGGACCGGGTGGTCGGCGTCGGGCAGCACCGGCGCCGGGTCGGCCAGAACACCGCACTCGGTCAGGCGACCCACCACCTGCTCGAGCGCGGCGACCGGTCCGAACACCAGCACCACCTCATCCGCCGCACCGACGTCGACCGGGTCCATGCCGTGAGCAACGACCGCACCCCGATCGGGGTAGTGCCACGAATGGGCGTACGTCGACGAGAGGCGCGTCCCATGGCGGATGGCGTCGTTGACTCGGGTATGACCTTGCCCCCGCCGCGTGACCGGCGCACCGAGCGCGCCCGTCGACGCCGCCTGGCCACCAGCGACCCGGAAACGCCGATCTTCAACGCGCTGGCCGCGGAGTGGTCCGCAGCCGACCGCGGCTTTCCCGGCCCGGTCCCGCCGCCGCCGCAGCTGCTGATCACCGACGGGGCCGCCCTGTTCCGCCGGAACCTGCCGACCACCCGGGGCTGACGCTCAGCCCGTCTCGGGAATCCGCCGGATCCTCGTCCTCATCGTGGGCACGCGAGCGTGCAGGAGCGCTGCTTGGCGGCGCAGGGACGCGACGGCGGCTGCCGCTTCGGCTTCCAGACGCGCGGCCACCGCCAGCAACTCGTCCCCGTCCAGCACTGGGTGGGCCACCGGATCGTGCTGCGTGCTGCCGTCGGCGTGCATGCGCTCTAGCCTGGCCCCGGCCGGTGGGGCCCGCAACGCAACCGCCACCCGCCGCCAGGGCCACCGTCGCCTCGTCGCCCACCGCAAGAGCGCCGCAACCACGCTGGACTGCTCGGGATGCCGAGCGACCCCGACCGGCATACGTTGCCGGTGAAGCACCCCCACCGCGCAGCCCCCTTCACGGCCCGCGCACCGACCAGGGGAGGCACCGATGCACGAGGTACGTCTGGACACCGGCGGCGCAAGCCGCCCCCGCGCCTGGCACATCACACCCCCCGGCACCGCTGACGCCTTGTGCGGCACCGGCATCGACCCGGTCGACCCGCACGCCGTCGACGGAATCACCGACGCCGACGCCCGCGCCGTGCACTGCGCGGACTGCCTGGCCGCCTACGCGGCCGCGGTCACCACTGCTCCCGCGTGACCTGGCCAGTCCGGCTCGTCGACCTGCAAAGGGACGGAAGGTCACCCGCCGTCGTGGGCGCCGCCGAGTCCGAGGCGGCGGCGCCCGGCGGCAGTCCACGCCTCGGCGACAGCATGCATCTGGTCCCCGTCCTCGTCGCTGCGCGGGTCGGTGTCGGCGGTGCGTTCGGCCGCCAGGAGCCGGGGGACCTGCCCGGGAAGTGCTTGTGTCGTGGGGGCGGGTCGGGTGCCGAGACGGCGGCGCGTGGCCAACTGTGTGCTCCTGGTGCTCGAGGAACGGCAGCGTGCGTGCAGATCACAGCGTGGCGGCCGCACATACCCGCGCGCGAATGCGCCGCGCGACTCTCGCGGGTGACATCCCGCCGGAACGGACTCCCCCCTTCCACCCCGGCGCTGCGGCACCAGGCCGCCTCCAGCGTTGCGGGGCGGGGTGTAGTCCTGGCCGGAGATCGGCCGGACCTGCGTGCCGGGCGCGATGTGGACCTCGTCGACCGGTCCCGGCTTCCACCCGCTGCGGTTCCAGTCGGTCGTCGCCTTCCACCCGGAGGCTGGCGAAGGGTGGCGTTCAGGGGGCGCGGTGGCCACGACGGGGTAGCGCTCCCGGTATGGACCTCGGGGCTGTGGACACCGACGACGGAGTACGCCACGGCGACGCGACACCGCGCGTGTGTGACGGTTGCGGTACCGACACCACGTCGCCCGACGCGCGCGGCGGCCCGCACACCGACGTCCTGCCGGACTCTTCGTGGATCGACCCGGTCGACCCCGCGCATGACGGCCGCCGCCTCGTCGCCGCGTGCTCGCGGCCCTGTCTCGACGAGGTCCGTCGGCGGCTGGCGGTCCGTCCGTACGCCACCGTGGAGCTGTGGGCCGGGAAGGTCTTCCGCGCGGTGATGACCCACCACGAACCGCTCAGGGCACGCGAGTTGGAGCACGCCACCGGCTGGCCGCGCCGCAGATCCGCGCCGCGTTCGCCTGGTTGGACGAACGCAGCCCTGACGCACCTTCCCCGTGACCTCGTCAGCCTGCCCGGCCGGGCGGTCGCGGACACCTCCCGCCGCAGACGGTCGGTGCGTCACAGTCGCATCACGCCGTGCGTGGCGCCCGCAGCGGGTGGTACTCGCCCCGGGTCCGGGCGGCCGCCCGGCTGTCGGCACTGCAAGGAGGAGCTGCTGTGGATGCGTTCGAGAACCGGATCATCGCCGTCGTCGCCGACGAACTGGGCATCCCGGAGGCGGAGGTGACGCCCGACTCGCGGTTTGCCGAGGACTACGGCCTGGACGCCTTCGACGTCGCCGCGCTCGCGTTGCGCCTGGCCGAGGAGACCGAGGTCGTTCTGCGCGCCGACGACATCGAGGCGATCACGTCCGTCCGGGACCTGGTCGACGCGGTCCGCGAACTCGCGGAACCCCAGACGACCTGACGGCCACCGCGCAGAGTCGCGCCGGACCGGTCGCCGCGGCAGAACGGCGCGGCGGCCGGCGGCGCACTGCAGGCACCGCCCAGCACACCCCCCCGCGCCCGGCAGCCGCGCCGACGAGACGGGCGCTGCCGTTGCTGCGGTGCGGCGGGTTCACCGGTCGGTCCGGGAGTGCTGGGCCTGGCCGTGCGTGCGTGGTGGGGGTGGCTGAGCAGGTCCATGCCGTCGGAACGCGGTAGCCGCGCCAGGGGTGTGGTTGCCGCCACGCCGTGCGTCAGTAGGCGGTGGTGGAGCCCGGCTGAGGGCGGGCCTGGGCGGTCGGCCAGTCGCGCGTTGGGCCTTCGTCGGGCAAGTACGCACAGAATCCGCGGAGTTGAGATAACCCTGACGCGCGCTCGGTGGGGGTTGTGGCACCCTCACCCGGGTGACGGCGATTACGTTCGTGCGCACCCGGCCGCTGGCCGAGTCCGTCGGCGAACGTGGAATCGCGAGGCCGCCAACCTACGGAGAACTTCCTTGAGGCATCGGAACCGTGTCGTGCTCGCTGCCGCAGCAGCATTCCTGCTCGCAGGTTGCTCCGGCGGTGAGGACGGCCAACCGGACGCGATCAAGTCTCCGGTCGCGGGGGACACATCCGGCGGCGGCGGGCCGGGTCCGCTGAGCCGGGCAGGACGTTCCCGAGGAACGCGGCGAGTTGCCGAAGGCAAGCACGGTCGAGGAGGTCGCCGAGTTGCTCAAGCCCGCGCTCGGTCCGTGCCAGAGCATCCAGACCACCGGCCCCTACGCAAAGATCAACGCCGCCGACACCGCCCGCGGCGGCAAGCAGAAAGCCCTGCGCTGGTACCAGGAACGCCAGTTCTCCGTCGCCATCCTCCTGGTGGACGAGGACAACGCGACGCTGGAGACCTTCCACAAGGACAACGACCTGTACTCCAGCGAACGAGTGGGCATGGGCTTCATGGTCACCTCGTCGAGGCGGCCAACGCCCAGCTGAAGGCCGCGACCGAGGAGAAGCTCAAGGCGACAGGCCTGCCCTACTTGAACTGCGAGAAGGACTTCGCACCCCACGACGGCGTCCAGGTCATCGCGGCGAAGACACCCGGCTGCCGCTACACGCACAGCCCCCGCATCTGAGATTGCTCTCCTGTGTGCAGCGGTGCGGTCCCGCTTCATCAAGGTGCTCTCAAAGGAATCCGGAGGCTAGACCGGGACCTGCGGCCGCCGCGTTGCAGAGCGCGACGTCATGGCTTGGTTCTGGGCCTGCCTGGGCCGCCTCAGCCAAGCGGTCATCGTTACCTCGGATGGCTTATCCGAATGTGCCGCAAGCTCCGTGCCGTGCCCCAATGGACGGGAGTGCGCCACCTGTGCCGGCGTTGTGTTTGGAGCGAAATGAACACCCCTGCGGAACTTCCCGGCGCGTGGCAAACCTGCCGTCGGCGTGGCAGCAGTCGGCACACAGCCGAGCGCCGGACTCGCGAAAGCCCGTCTGCGCAACGAGGTTCTACGAGGACGGTGGTCTCGCTCTGGCTCAGGAGGCGAGGATTCTGGCTTTCTGCGCCTCGAACTCGGCGTCGGTAAGGACGCCTTGGTCCCGCAGGGCGCCGAGTTCCTTCAGCTGCGCCAACTTGGTGTTCGTGTCGTCGGCCGGTGGGCTGGGCTGGGGTGGGGCGGCTTCGGCGTATTGCGGCTGCGCCGGCTGTGCGTTGCTCTGTTGGGCCCATCGGCCCTGCTGGCGCCGCGAGACCCGGTTGGACACGGCGGTGGCGGTGCCGGCTACGACTGCTGTGCGCGCTACTCCGCGGATCAGACCTGGCATGTCTGTCTTCCCTTCTGTGTGTGGCGGGGCGTCCGGCGGTTCAGGCGTTGGCTCCCGCTTCCGGAGTGCCGGACTCTTCGGCGGCGTCGAGCGCGGCCAGCAGGGCCGGTACAGGGATTCGGCCGCTTGCCACCAGCTGCGCGCCCGAGCGGCGCATGGCCGCGGCGAACGGCGCCGCCCACACGTTCTCGTACACCAGGATGCCCGCGGAGCTGCCCGGCGAGAGCGCAACGGCGGCCTCGTTGACGTCGTCCTGACCCAGCAGGCCCGACGAGGCGCCCTCGAACACGGTCAGGTCGAAGTCTCCGTCACCTGCAAGGTCGTTGATCTCGACACCGGTGACCGAGCCGTCGGGTGCCTTCCTGACGAACGTGAGGTCCAGGATGCGGATGAGCCCGCGGTCCACCAGGTCGATCAGTGCCGGCAGGCCTTCACCGGTCATCCGGTTGCCCGGGAACTCGAGGACCAGGTAGTCGATCGGCCCTGTGTCGTTGAAATCGTCGCCCATGGTGGCTCCCTTTTCCGTGCTACGTGCGTCGTTCCGGATCGATGTCGCGCCTGCAGGATGGGATCGGCCGGTCCTCGTGCGGGCCGTCACGCGTGGCTCTTGCGTGTCGTGTCAGGGCCTGTACGGCGCCAGCGAAGTGAGTAAGGCACCACGGATCCCAGAACCCACATGCCGCGGCTGCCGCACAGTCCAGGGGGCGCGGTGCAGCTGTCTCCATTGCATCATCCGGGGCATTCATGTGCATTTGCGCGAGACGGTCTGAGCCGAATGGCGGGAACTATGGGACCAGGGGCCGCCACCGCCTTTTCAAGGATCACCACGATCCCGATCGCCGTGCGATTGGGCGATCGGTGCCTGAACCAGCCGAACGCATAACGAACAGATGCGAGAGTCCTGCGACCTCCTGCATAGCGCCGGTTTGCCCCGGTCGGCTCTGGCAGAACAACTCTCGGAACTCCGGTATTCTCCAAAGCAGTTCGAGAGACATCCCGAGTGGACCTGGCGCCCGATCAAGAGGGTCGCCGCGCGGTGGTGCAGGCGGCGCGGCACCGGGGTGCGGGGGCCTGAGCGGACCTCGGAGCCGCGCCATGGCCACGGGGCACCGATTGCCGCCCACGCTCCCGCGCAGCGGCCCCGGCCGTCGGGGCACGCCGGGACGGTGCCTGCGGCACTTGCCCGCCACGCGGCCAGGAGGCCGTCACCCGGTCGGCCGCGCGGCCAGCACCCTGCCGGTCCGCTGATCGCCGATCGGGCACAGCGGGGGCATGCTGGGGGAGAGCCAGCAACGTCACCGATTCCGCCCCCCCGGGGGGTGCCGATGGGCACTCTGTTCCGTGTCCGCGTGGCAACGGGTGCGAGGTCGCTGTGACCGGTGAACTGGACCTGGCCACCGCCCCGCAGCTGCGCGTCGCGCCCACCCACGGCCCCCGCCGAACACCGGCAGGTCGGCGTGGACCTGTCCGTGGTGACGTTCTGCGACTGCGCCGGCCTCAGCGCCCTGCTCGGCGCCACCCGCATCGCCCGCAGCCACGGCACTGACCTGCACCTGCAAGCCGTGCCCGCCCGCCTGGCGAAGCTCCTGCGTGTCTCCCACACCCGCGGCGCCTTCGTCATCGACGACCGGCAGCTTGACACTCAACGCGGCTGTTGAGCTTGGGAGAGGTTGGAGCCCGACTCGCCGGTGAGCCCGGCGATGTGGGCGTTCAGGCGTTGCCCGAGGTCAACCAGCCGGTCGCGGCCCGCGCGGTCATTGACGGGAACGAGCCGGCGCAGGCCGGGTGAACGTCAGGTGTCGTCGCTGGGTTGCGGTTCCTGCGGGGGCTGGTTTGGCGTGGGCGGCTCGGGCGGCGGCGTGGGGAGGGGACCGGGGTGGCGGTCGAACTTGGTGGGGCCGGCCATCGGCTGTGCTCGTTCCGGGAGTTGGGTGTGCGGACGTCCGTCGGGTTCCCTCGGCACGGCCCGTGCACACCTGGACTACCCGTGCGCACCTGGCCGTGGCTGTCCCGGCCGGCGGGGTGCCTCTGGCACGGTGGCGGTGCCGGCGTCGGGGTGGGTGTCCGGCCCGGTGTCGTCGTCGCGGTAGGTCCCGTACGGGTCTTGCTCGCCCGGCTGGGAAGCGCCGAGGAGGGGCCGCCGCCTTTGCGGCGGTGCGCGCCGGGGTTCACCTCCGCCCTCCGAGGTGCGGAGATCGGCCGAGAGGGCGGGGCGGTGGGTTGAGCTGAGCCATGTCGTCGGATCGTGGCAGAGGGTCGAGGCGCCTTGTGGGCGACACTCCGTAGTCCGGTGGGTGGTGGTGCGGCCCGGCCGCGGGACGTGGGCCTGGGCCGCACACCGGTGTGGCTGCCGCCCGGAACCGTACCCGTCGGGCGGGGAACGTCCCACGCAGGACGGTGATGCCACCCGGCAGGCGTAGCGCCGGGACCGGCTGGCCGGGTGCGGTCGCGTCGGGTCGTGTGGGCGGCGGGCGGTGCAGCGGTTCGGCGAGAACGCGCACATATGCCGGGTTTGGCGTTAAAGGCACCTATTGTTAGCCGACATGGCGGATGTTGATGTGGACACTCGTGCCGCACGGGAACTCCTGGACGCGTTCGACCCGTTCCTGACGGCGCGGCTGCGCGAGGCGTACGACGCGGACAGGGGCCTGGAGTACCAGCCGGTCGCGCGTGCCCTGCAGGCGCTCCAGACCGTCGTGCTGCGCTCTCTGGCCGCGTCCCGACACCGCCTGGCCGCCGGTGATCCGGCCGTGGACGTCCTGGACCTGCTCGGCGCCCTGGCCCAGTCCTGGTCCGACCACCGCGACTTCCCGCGCGACCAGGCGGCCGCCTACACCACGGCGCACTGCCGCACCGCACGCTCCGCCTAGCGACCCGGACTTGGACCCGCAGATCACACGGACCGGCCCCGGGGGCGCGACGTGCTGCCGCGCCCCCGGGGCCGGTGTTTTGCCTACCACCAGTCGAGGCCGACCTCGACGAGTCGGTGGTCCGACCCGGCAGGCACCGGTCCGCGACGACCACGCCTGGGCGTTCCGGGACGTCTCCGGGACGCGGACGCACGTGCGGGTGCGGGCCTGGCCCACCGAGGACGGCGGGCATCTGGTGGTCGCCACCGAGCTGCAGATGGGCGCCGGCCTCATCAACGCCGCCGATGCCCTGGTGCGCGGCGTGGTCGGCGAGTTCGGCGAGCCGGTGGCGGTGGTGCGGCACTTCCCGGCCTGGACGATGTCCGCGTTCGAGACGGACGTCTTCGACCTCCTGGTCCTCGATGAGCACGGCATCGCCCAGGACCATCGCGTCATCCGCCAGCTCCTGGACCTCCTCGACGCGCAGCTGATCGGGTTCCCCGGCGACGCCCCGCCCGGCCGGTCGACGTGGCTGCGGACGTGCCGCCGCAGAGCGTGCACCTGGCGCGCGGGTGGTCGCGGCTGGGCTGGGCCTGGACCAGGACCGCGTCACCGAACGCCAGCCCAACGGGTACCCGCTCGCGCACGGACCGGTCGCCGCGGTCGACGGCGACGCTGTCACGCAGCTGCGCCTGGCGCTCTCGGCGGTCCAGCGCCTGGCGCACTTCGTCGACGGCATCCGCCTCGGCGACGACGGCACCCCGGGCAGCGACCGCCGCCACAAGACGAAGGACCGCGTCGTCGAAGCCTTGCACCGGCAGGTTTCGGACCTGGACGCGGTGTGCCGCGAACTCGACTCCGAGCACCGCGGCCGGACCTGAACCACACAGCCGCACCGCGCGCCGGCCACGGGCACGGTACGCGCGGTGCGCGCACCGCCGCGCCACTGAGAGCTGACACCCCAACAGCCGCCGCACCTGTATGTCGGCGGTGCGCCGCGCGTCGCGGGGCGCACGATGCGCACGGGACGACCGCGGTGCTCCTCGCACACAGCAACCGCACCGCACGCGCGGTGCGGCCCAGCCATGCTGTTCGGTTTATGGCGGTAACCCCCCTGACCGTCCGGGTTTGTCGCCCCCTTGTCGGCCGTGTCGTCCAGGCGATTTGCCAAGCGCACCGGGAGCGCACCGCAACGCGCGCACCGCACCGGGCCCCCTCTCCGGCGGGCGATGCGCGGTGCGCCCCGTTCGCGTCTGCGGTTCGCGGTGCGGTGCGCGCACCGCAGGTCGCACTCCAAAATCAGGATGAATCGGGAGGAAAATGGACTAAACCGGACATGCGTGGACTCCTTTGGCCACGTTGGCCAAGGGGGTCTAGGCCATGTGCGTTTCTCCTGGTCAGAGCCGTGGCCCAGACCGCGGACAAGGGGGTGCAGTTCACGCTCTGCGGTTCGCGGGTCGGCAAGGGGCCAGCCTCGGATCGTGGTGGAGGCGCAACGTGGACGGGAAGCACGGCGGAACGACCGAGCGGGACACCGGCGGCCGCGCCTGGTCGGGGGAGCGGCTCGGAACGCCCTCTTCGGACACCACTGGGGGATGGTCTGGGGCCTGCGGACAAGGGGGCCGGGGCCGCCTCGTCCGCTGCCTCGTCCGCAGCCGGACAGTGTCCACAGGCACGGATGCGGCCCGGCGTTGACCGCGCGGCGCGGGGGGTGGGTGATCTCATATCACATGTCGCGCGAGGCCGGGCCGACGCGGTCGCCCGTCGTGGGGCGCAGGCGAGGTTGACGGCGGACGAGAGTCTCGTTCAGGGCGCCCATGGCGGCGACGGCCCCGAACGGCTCAACCGGGAGTGCCGATCACCCGAAGGCGTGCAGCAATTGACGAAAAGGGGCCCACGCCTCACGTCCGGTTGGAGCCCGATGAACAGCGCTGCGGAGCCTCCCGAGCCGTCCAACGAAGCGCCGGATACGGCCGAGCGCACCAAGCGAGGTGCCGGATCGCGTGCCGGTCGGATCGCGATGAGCACCGTTTCGGCGGTGCTGATCACGCTCACGTGCATCCTGGTGCCGCTTTCGCTGATCACGGTGTGGGTGCACGACATCGTGCTGGACACCGGCCGGTACGTCGAGACGGTCAAGCCCCTTGCTTCCGATCCGGCGGTCGAGGCCGCGGCCGCCAACCGCATCACTCAGGCGGTCAATGTCCGGGTCGACGGCAAAGAGGTCACCTCGGACGTCGCGACCTGGCTTGAGTCCCAGGGACTGCCGCCGCGGGTCGGCGACGCGGTTCGGTCGCTGGCGCCGCAACTGGACGACGCGGCGACACAGGTCGCCCACAAGGCGGCGACGCGCTTCACTGAGAGCGACCGGTTCGAGACCGTGTGGACGGACGCCAACCGGGCCGCCCACACAGCCGTCGTCCACGCGCTCACCGGCAAGGGCAGGGGCGCGGTCGGAGTCGACGAGGGCACCGTCACCCTCGACGTCGGCGCCGCCGTGGAGACCGTCAAGCAGGACCTCGTGAACGCCGGGGTCAAGCCGGCCGACAGCATCCCGGACGTTGACAAGCAACTGGTGCTCGTGCAATCGGACGAGCTCGAGAAGATCCAGGGCGCGGCGCACGCGCTCGACGTGCTGGGCAACTGGCTTCCGGTGCTCACCGCGGTGCTCAGCGCGATCGGGGTACTCCTCGCCCGGCGACGACGCCGGGCTCTGGTGACCACCGCGCTCGGCGCGGCCGCGGCATGCCTGATCCTGATCATCGGTCTCGCGATCGCCCGCCGGTTCTACCTCGACCACCTGCCCGCGCAGGTCCAGTCGCGGGACGCCGCCGCAGCAATCTTCGACACGCTCCTGCGCTTCTTGAAGCTCAGCACCCGTACCGCGTTGGTGCTGGGCATCGTGGTCGCGATCGGCGCGTACCTGTCCGGTTCGGGACGACTGCCGCGCGCCCTGCGCGGGAACCTGGAGCACGTCGCGGACTCGGTCGCCCGCTGGGGCGACCGGCACGGGATGCAGACCGGGCGGGTCGGGACCTGGGTGGTCGCCCAGCGCCGGTGGCTCACCCTCGGGATGCTGCTCCTCGTCGCCCTGGGGTTCGCGTTGTGGAACCACCCGACAGGTCTGACGATCCTGCTGCTCGTGATCGTCCTCCTGGTCCTCCTCGCGGTCATCGCCCTCCTCGCCGCGTCCGGCCGGGTCACCCGCTCACGCGAACACGCCGCGAAAAGCTGACCAGCCGTGCTTCCACGGAGGCCGATGGTGAGACACCGACAGTTGGCGCCTACCCAGGTGCCGACCTTGCGGCGCGCGGCACGCCCGGAGGGGGCATCCGTGGTTCCGGCACTACTCCGTCCGTGTTCACCACAAAGTCGGCGGGCAGCGGTGTGCGGTGACACGCGGGGCGGCGCCGTCGCGGCGCGCGAGCAGGACCGGCTTCCTCAGTGCCGGATACCGGCGCCGGGGCGCAGTGAGCGTTCCCCACACAGCGTGTTCCGGGAGTCCGTTGTGGCTCAGCGGCGCTGCTGGGTGGCGAGGAGGGCTGCTGCTCACGGGACTTGGGCGATGCCGGCTCGGTGTGGGGCGGTACGCCGCGGCGGTCAGGCTGCGGCGGTTCGGCGGCGTGCCCGCCTCGGGCGGGAGGACGGGTCGTCGTGAGCGGTGGTGGTGCCTGGACCGGGGCGGCGGTGGCGGCGGTCACCGGGGGATATGCGTTGTTCTCGCGGTATCTCGCGTCGACTCCGGTGTCGGCGCCGATGGTGTTCACCGGTTTCGGAGTGCTGATCGGGCCGGTGGGGCTGGACATGCTCGATCTGGGGCATGACGCGGGGCTGGTGCTGACGCTGGTCGAGTCGGCGCTGGCCCTGCTGCTGTTCGTCGACGCGATGACGGTGCGGCGGCGGGACCTGCGCACCGGCGGGGTCCTGCCGCTGCGTCTACTGGTCATCGGCCTTCCGCTGACCATCGGCGCGGGCTGGCTGTTGGCCTGGCCGCTGCTGCCGGGCCTGACGATGTGGGAGCTCGCGCTTGTTGCCGCGATCCTCGCGCCGACCGACGCGGCACTCGGCAAAGGCGCCGTCGCCAACCCGGGTGTCCCGGCGCTGGTGCGGCACGGGCTCAACGTCGAAAGCGGGTTGAACGACGGGCTGACGCTGCCGTTCTTCCTCCTCTTTCTCGCGGCGCTGACGGGTACGGACGCCTCGGACGACGGGCTGGGCGGGGTGTTCTGGAAGGCGCTGGTGCTCAGCGCCGCGGTGGGGGTGGCAGTCGGCGGGGCTGGCGGGTGGCTGCTGCCCTGGGCACGGGCCAAGGGCTGGGTGACGAGCGAATGGCGTGAGGTGTTCGTGGTCGCCGTGGCGTTCGGCGCGTACAGCGTGGCGGTCGCCGCGGACGGCAGCGGGTTCATCGCCGCGTGGGTCGCGGGCTTCACGTTCGCGGTCGGCCTGCGCCGGACCGCGCCGCCGAACGGTTCGGGCAGTCCGGGCAGCGCGGACGGGGCCGAGGAACGGCCCGCCGAACTGGCCGAGTTCGTGGCCGGGCTGCTGGGGACGCTGAGCTTCCTGGTCTTCGGGGCGGTATTGCTCGGCCCCGCGCTGGAGCACCTGGACTGGCGGATCGTCGTGTACGCGGTGCTCAGCCTCACGGTGGTCCGCATGCTGCCGGTGGCCCTGTCGCTGATCGGGACCGGTTTCCGGCCGTCCACCGTCGCCTACCTTGGCTGGTTCGGTCCGCGCGGTCTGGCCTCTGTGGTCTTCGGGCTGCTCGTCGCGGAAGAGAACGTGCCAGGCATCGGACTGCTGGGCCGGGTCGTCTCGGTCACCATCGGCCTCAGCATCCTGTTGCACGGCATGTCCGCCCCGTTCCTCGCCGCCCGCTACGCGGGCTGGTACGAGGCCGCGGCAAGCACCACGCCCGGTCTCCCTGAGAGCTCAGGCGCACCGGAACCGGCTGAAGCGCGGCGCCTGCGCTGACGCACCGCGAAACCCGCCGCGACGGCTTGTCAGAAACCAAGCGGCGGCTGTCCGGCGTGCCCCGGCCCGCCGGAGAGGGCTTGACTGCGGTGGCAGGGGTGATGGCCGCGGCGTAGCGTCGAAGGCACAGCGCTGTGCCGTGGGCATCGAGGGCGTTTCCGCTTGGAAGCCCAGAGGCATCCGGACAGCTTGAGCCGGGGGCGGTGCTCGCGAAGCGGCGCACGCCCGGGCCCGCGGCTTTGTTCAAGGCGCACGCCCGGGCCCGCGGCTTTGTTCACGGATGTTGTCCATCTCCCAAGGGAACCGAACGCCGGACCGACGAATCGTGCGTGCCGGCGGAGTGGAGGCATGCCATGTCGCAGACGTCGTGGAGCGAGTACCGGCCCGGCCAGGCGTTTCCCGGGCGGATCGGGCGGACGACCGACGAGTCGAGTCCGGCGTGGCCGCAGCCGATGCGGGCGGTGCCCGGGGCGCCGAATGTGCTGTTCATCGTGCTGGACGACACGGGGTTCGGGCAGTTGGGCTGCTACGGGAGTCCGATCGCCACGCCGAACCTGGACGCGCTGGCCGCGGGTGGGCTGCTGTACAGCAACATGCACACCACCGCCCTGTGTTCGCCGTCCCGCTCGTGCGTCGTGACCGGCCGGAACCACCACGCCAACGGCATGGCGGCGATCACCGAGATTTCCACCGGCTACCCCGGATACAACGGTCAGATCCCGTTCGAGAACGGGTTCTTGTCCGAGATGCTGCTCCAGCACGGCTACAACACCTACATGGTCGGCAAGTGGCACCTGATGCCCGCCGAGCAGGAGTCGGCGGCCGGGCCGTACGACCGCTGGCCGTTGGGGCGGGGCTTCGAGCGCTTCTACGGGTTCCTCGGCGGCGACAGCAGCCAGTGGTATCCGGACCTGGTGTACGACAACCACCAGGTGGAGCAGCCCGCCGCGCCCGAGGACGGCTACCACCTGACCGAGGACCTGGCCGACCGCGCGATGTCGTTCATCGCCGACGCCAAGCAGGTCGCCCCGGACAAGCCGTTCTTCCTGAACTTCTGCCCCGGTGCCACGCACGCGCCGCACCATGTGCCGCAGGAGTGGGCCGACCGCTACAAGGGCCGGTTCGACGAAGGCTGGGACGCCTACCGCGAGTCCACGTTCGACCGGCAGAAGCAGCTGGGGGTCGTCCCGCAGGACACGCGGTTGTCCCGGCACGACCCGGACGTGCCCGCGTGGGAGTCGCTGTCACCCGACGCCCGCCGGCTGGCGGCGCGGATGATGGAGGTCTTCGCCGGGTTCCTCAGCCACACCGACCACCACATCGGGCGCCTGCTGGAATTCCTCAAGCAGATCGGCGAGTTCGACAACACGCTGATCATGGTGGTGTCCGACAACGGAGCCAGCGCCGAGGGCGGGGTCAACGGCACCACGAACGAGCTGCAGTTCTTCAACAACGCGCCCGAGCCGCTGGAGACGAGCCTGCGGGCGATCAACGAGCTCGGCGGTCCGACGACGTACAACCACTACCCGTGGGGCTGGACATGGGCGGGCAACACCCCGTTCCGGCGGTGGAAGCGGGAGACGTACCGCGGCGGGGTCAGCGACCCGTTCCTGGTCCACTGGCCGCAGGGCTTCAAGGCCCGCGGCGAGATCCGCAGCCAGTTCGCCCACATCATCGACATGGTCCCCACCGTGCTCGACGCCCTCGGGATAGAACCGCCCGCCACCATCCGCGGCGTCACCCAATCGCCCATCCACGGCGTCAGCTTCGCCCACACCTTCGACGACCCTGAAACGCCGACCCGCCACCGCACCCAGTACTACGAGATGCTCGGCCACCGCGCCATCGACCACGACGGATGGCGCGCCGTCTGCCCCTGGCCCGGCCCCACGTTCGCCGAGGCGGAGCGGCCGTTCGGTGCCCCGATCACCATGGCGGACCTGGACGACCTGGACGCCCACCACTGGGAGCTGTACCACGTCGACGAGGACATCGCCGAAACGGTCAACCTCGCCGAGGAGAACCGCAGCAAGCTCATCGAGATGATCGCACTGTGGTACATCGAGGCCGGACGATACGACGTCATGCCGATCGACGGCAGCCTCCTGCAGCGCATCATGGTCGAGCGCCCGCAGATCACCCAGGCACGGACCAGCTACACCCTCCGCCCGGACACCCAGACCCTTCCGGTCGCCGTCGCCCCTCAGGTCCTCAATCGCCCTCACAGCGTGACCGCAGACGTGGAGATCCCCTCCGGCGGCGCCGAAGGCGTCCTGCTCTGCCAGGGCACCAACGCGGGCGGCTGGTCCTTCTACCTCCGGGACGGCAGGCTGCACTACGCCCACAACTACGTCCACCGCGCACTGCACCACGTCGCGTCAGCGGACCCCGTCCCCGAAGGACGCCACGAACTGCGCTTCGAGTTCGAGCCCACCGGCCCGCCGGACATCGCCCACGGCAAGGGCGCACCCGGCAAGGCCCAGCTCTACGTCGACCGCCGCCTGGTCGGCGAGGCCGACATGCCTCTCACCACCCCGGTCACCTTCAACCCCGGCGGCATGACGTGCGGCGCCAACCCCGGATCAGCCGTCACACCCGACTACCAGGCCCCGTTCCGGTTCACCGGAACGCTGCACAGTGTCACGGTCGACCTCTCCGGAGACCTCATCGTCGACGCCGCCAGCGAAATGCGGATGCACATGGCCCGCCAGTAGACAGTCCCACGCCCCCGCGGAACCGGCTCAGCCGGCGCCGTCCAGCAGCAGCCCCAGGCGCACGTCGAACCACACCCGCTCCTCGTGCCACGCCTGCGCCGCACCCACCAGGCGGCGGCTCACCGCATCCACCGCGCACGACCGCCACGGCCACCGGCCTAGGAAATCCACCAGCGCGTCGGCGCACTCCTCCCGCACGCCCCCCGAGTTCGGCAACCCGGAGAACGCTCCCACTCCGGCCAACGCGGACACCGCCCGACGACCCACCGACTCAGCGGTGAACGACCGCCACGCGAACGGCGCCAAAGTCTCACGCACCGCCGCGACGCGCACCGCCTCGGCAGACACCATCGCCACCATCACGACCGCCCTCACACCACAACCAACCCCGAGCGATCCCCGATTCTCACACGAGCAGCCAACCCATCACCGGCTCCCCCGATCCGCAGGACCCGTTCGTCGTCGCAGCGAGTCGGACGCAGGGCACGTGCGCCAGCAGATGCGCGGTCCACGCAGTCTCGTTCGCCGGGACCTATGGCGCGGTGTCCGGAGCACGCTGGGCCGGCACGCCTCAGCGCGCGGCGGCGAGGCGGCCTCAGGGGCAGGATCGCACCGACGGCGTTCCCGACGGCCCGGCTGTCGCAGGGATCAAGAGGCGCCATGAACGTGCAGACATCAGCAGATCCTCCGGGCAACGGCGCAAGGGGCAGCCTGGCGCAGTGGGCTCCCGACCGCGGTTTCGACGCGATCGTCATCGGGTCGAGCGAACGAGCTCTCTACGGGCAGCAGTTCGCGGCGATGGCGCCGCTGTTCGCGCACTGCGGGGTGTCGGTGTGGCTGCCCGAGCTCGGCGGCGAGGTCGACCCAGAGATCGCGGCGCACGACGCGTTCATGGTGTGGCTGGGCGCCCTCGCCAAGCGTGAAGTCGTCCGCGCCCGCTTTCGCGCGAACGTACGCGGTGTCGACCAGGACCCGCGACAGGTCCACCAGCCCGGCGTCCGCGAGGAGTTCACGCAGCCTGCGGTGCAGTCGGCCCCACAGTCCGGCGCCGGACCAGATCGCGAAACGGCGGTGCACAGTCGACTTCGCCTCGTCGTCGATGTTCGGTGTCCCACCGCCCTGCGGACGGACCTTCGCCGGCGGCAGCAACGGCTCCACGACCTCCCACAGCCGTCGGGAACGACCCAACCCCACCCCGAACTCCCCATGACTCGCCAACGACTCCGCAGCCACGTAGGACACCGTCTTAGGCGGGGGTCGTTTCGTCGGGTCCATGGTCGGGTCTGGGAGGGCGCGGGGCGTCGTGCGGTGGGGTGTCGCCACGAACGGCTGCTTGCCCCGGTGGACTGCCCGTGTAGCGTCATGGCCAGCAGTCATGGTTCCGAAGTACCGCCCGTGAGCGCAGGTTCGCGGGCAACGCTTGTTCAGAGTCTCTGAGGGCCAGGACGACCACCTCCGGTTCCCGCGCGGTGCGGGAACCGACTTTCAGTCCCCTTGGAGGACAGATGGCCAGCGGAACCGTCAAGTGGTTCAACTCGGAAAAGGGCTTCGGCTTCATCGAGCAGGACGGCGGCGGACCGGACGTCTTCGCCCACTTCTCGAACATCGCCGCCTCGGGCTTCCGTGAGCTCCAGGAAGGCCAGAAGGTGACCTTCGACGTCACCCAGGGCCAGAAGGGCCCGCAGGCGGAGAACATCGTCCCTGCCTGATCCCAGCTCCACGACGCCCGCCCCGGTCGCCCGGCGCGGGCGTCGTGCGTTGACGACAACGGCACAGTGGCACTGGCTCGACTGCGCTGCTGCAAATGCCTGCGGCAGGGCGAGCCCTCAGTTGCGTCTACACCTCTGGCGGCGCGTGCTGGCTCTACGGCCTGCCCGCCAATGGTGCGGCCGCCGAAGGCACCGGGCTGTCGGTCGCGGCCGCGACCTTCCACCACGACGCCGACCAGGCCCCGGCGGTTTGGCAGTTCGGGCCGCGCGCTCTGTGGGACGATGTCGAAGCCGCGCACGCGTGGTAGGCGGACCTGGCAAGCCGGAGGTGTACGACTTCGGCCTCACCGTCACCGTCGACCAGGACGGTGCCGTCCGCCAGACGCCCTGGTGCGGTAGTCCGGACCGTCCGGCCCCGTGGTCCACGCCGGGCACCGTGTGAATGTTCTTGGACAACAAGTCCCGGCCTGGCTGTGTGCTCGGGCGACGCGAACAGTGGTGTCTTCACTGCCGGTGGGCGGGATTCACGTACGAACGCGCGCGCCTGGCCGGCGGCCTGCGGGACTCGCCGTGACCCAGTGTCCCTACAGCTCGGTGGTGGCGGGTAGTTGGCGGGGGACGGTGGCGGTGACGACTTTCCCTTCCGGGAGGAGGCGCACGTCGAGGGTGCGGGCGAGGCGGCGTACCAGCAGCAGTCCGTATCCGCCGTCTCGGCGCTGGCCGGGCAGGGTGCGCCATTGCGGGCCGCAGTCGCGGACGGCGACGGTCACCGTGTCGGGGTTGCTGGTCAGGCTCATCTGGTAGGGGCCGGGGGCGTGGCGCCGGGCGTTGGAGACCAGTTCGGCCACCACCAGTTCCACGTCGTGCCGGGTCTCGTCCGATAACGCCGGTGACCTGACCGCCGCCTTCCGCGTCCGCTCGGGAACCGGTGCCCGGCCTCGCGCAGGCCACCGGTTCGTCGGGCCGCACGGCACGACCCGCCAAGTTGCGTGGATCCGGTGGGCCTGCCCACACCCGAGTCCGGACAGCGCGCTCACCGAGCCCTACGGCGACGAACGTTCAACTCGCCGGGGAACGCGAGCAGACCCGGCCGAATCCATCAACCCTCGTGCAGGACACGCCCAATGATCCCCCGGGCCCGGGCACCGATCGCCCGCGCCGCGCGGCGCTCGGGGGGGGCGCCCGGACGCAGGCGCGTCGCCGCGACCGTCCGGGCGCAGGAACCCGCGGCCCCTGATGCGTATGCCGGCCCCGTTCCCACCGCACCTGCGTGTGTGGTGGGGCATTTTCGCAGATCAGACGGCCATTGAAGCGGTTTCCAACTTTTGAGTAACACGGCTGCGGTGCGGTGCGTACCGTCCGACCCGGGGTGCTTGCGCACCCTGCGGCCGGACGGGGTTCGGCCGCAACGTCGGTGTGCGAAGGGGGATTTCGCGATGAACGACAACGGCGGGACGGATGCCGGTGGCGGCGCGGACGGCGGTTCGGCCGGTGACGCCGGCGGCGGTAGTGGGACGGCGGCGCACCTGGACGCGCTGGTGGAGCGTCTGCGGGGGACGCTGACGGGCGCCCGTAAGGAGTCGCGGTTGGTGAAGGCGTACGACGCGGCCGCGGTAGCGGGGCTGACGGCGGGTCCGATGCGGGGCAACTTGCTGATGGGGGTGTCGCTGCACGCCGCGGCCCGACTGTCGCAGAACCTGGCGCCGACGGACCTGGAGGCCGAGCAGCTGGAGATGCTGCGGGCCACCGCGCAGTCGGAGGCCGAGGTGGTGGCCATCGGCAAGGCCTTCCACAACGACCGGCTGGCGGGGGTGGCGATGCCGCTGGTGCCGCAGGTGATCCTGTCGCGGACCACCGCGCAGGGCTACACCCGGGCGGACCTGCAGGCCGACGCGCCGGGAATGATCGAGGAAGTGACGGCGAAACCGAACGTGGTGCTGCTGGACCGCGAGGGCTACTCCGTGGCCCGCGCGTTCGACAGCAAGGAGTTCGTCGCCGCGATGGACGGACCCAGGTTCGGCGTCGCCGCGTTCGCCCGCCCGCACGGCGACCCCGGGTCCTCCGCGGCCGGCACCCGGGACGCCGCCGGGGAGGGGCGGGCGGCGCCGCCGTCGTTCCGGGCCCGCCTGGAGGCGGTGGACTTCTACGTCGAGGAGGCGGTCGGGGACCAGGGCGGCGGCAAGGACGAGATCTACTGGTGCTCGGCGCCGACCACCGACGAGGCGACCGCGGAGATCTGGCACTCCGAGGAGTTCGGGTCCGTCAAGACCGGCCAGACACGTGAGTTCGGCTCCAACAGGGTCATCGTCGAGGGGCCGATGACCTACCGGGTCGCCTTCGACATCCAGTGCTGGGAGGCCGACCAGTCCAGCTCCGCCTGGTACGACGCGCTGCACGAGCAGCTGAAGGCGTTCCGCGACGGCATCTTCTCCAACCCCGGGTTCCAGCTCGGCGCGATGATGCCCGGCCTGGAACTCGTCGGCTGGATGGCGGACATCAACAACCTGGGTGTCTACCTGATGGAGCACCTGCGCAACGGCGACGACCTCTCCTGCCACCGCGGCTTCGTCTTCGACCGCTACGACCTGTCCATGATCAAGGAACAGGGCGGCGTCACCTGGCACTTCAACGGCGACGGCCACCACGTCCTGCGCGTGAGGTACACCGGCGAGGACATCCCCTTTCCCGTCGGCACCCTCGAGTACCGCGTCCTCGACGACGGCACCTGGGGCAGCCCCGTGCCGCTGCCCTGGGAGAGCATCACCGCACCGGCGGTGGCCTCCTACAACGGAGCCCTCTACGCCGTGTACGCGCGCCCCGACAAGGCGGTGGTGTGGACGCGGCTGAAGAACCGCGTGTGGTCCGAACCCCAGCCCATCCACGGCCTCACCGCCGTCGTCGCGCCCGCCCTGTCGACGATCTACAACGTCGGCACGGTCGGCGCCCTGCACCTGCTGGTCACCGGAGTCGACGGCGCCCTGCGGCTGCTCAGCTTCGACGGCACCGCCTGGAGCGGGCCCCGCACCCTGGGCGGGACCTCCAAGCGCAGCCCCGCCCTGGGATCGATCGGCCGCAAACTGGTGGCCGCCCACGTCGGCATGGACGACTTCGTGTACTGGTGCGCAGACCCGGCCACCACCTCATGGCGGCTGCAGGCCCCCCAGTGGACCGTGCAGGAGGGGGTCACCCTGGCCAACGACCACCACGGCGGCCTGTGGATGACGGTGTGCGGCATGGACCACCGCGTCTGGACCTGCGGCCTCCGCGACCCCAACGCCACCGCCTGGTCCACGGACACAGAGCAGTTCCCCACGATCAAGCAGGCCGACGTCACCCACAGCCCCGCCCTGACACACGACGGGAACTGGGGCCAAATGCGCGCGTATATGCGCGGCTCCGACGAGAGGCTGTGGAGCACCTACCTCATCATCGACAACAGCGACTCGGGGTGGACCTACTGGAACCAGCCCACCGTCCTCGGGGGCGAACCCGGTACCACCGTGCTCGACCAGCCCGCCACCGCCCACCACCTCGGCCGCACCTACGTCATGTACCGCCGCTGACCCGCCACCCACCCCCGCGCCGGCGCTGGGCGACCGCCCGTCCGCGACCCGAGCAACCCCGCCCGGGCCGCGGCGGCGGCGTCCCCTCGCCACCGGCACCGGAACCGTCGACCCCGCCGGGGGGCGCCCGGCAGGTGAGCCCGCGCGGGCGACGTCAACTCTGTCTTGTCCGTTAACGCTGTCGATGTGGAAGGTGTGTATGGCCAACGGATTCCCCGAGGGAGAGTTCTACCTCCTCAACCGGGACGCGATGCTGTGCCTGGCCGCCAACCCCGGCGGAACCAGTTCGACCTCGTCGCTGGGCCCCGGCGGCGGGACCATCGAGTACAGCACCACCGAACCCCCGGTCGCGGGGCTGGAGACCCCCAAGCCCCCGGCGCACAACGCCTTCCAGGGCTGGTACTTCGACACCAGCGCCCAGCCCTACCGGGACCCCAACAACTTCCTGGTCAGCCGGATGAAAGCGGCCAGCATGGGCCGCTTCGCCCTCCACGCCGAGGACGACGTGTTGGAGTACGAGTCCCTGTCCATGTGGGGCGTGGGACGCAACGACGTCTCAACCTGGCAGGCCGAGGACGGCTACATCTTCCGCACCGGCGAGCCCGACAGCGTCCTGACCATCATGAACCGCGCCGCCACACCCAGGCCCGTCCTGATGCCCCGGGGAAGCGAATTCCAGCGGTGGCACTTCCTCCCCTTCCCCTGACCCCGCCGCCGCCCGGAAGACGGCTTTTGGGCCGTGCGACAAGAAGGCCCTGTTGTCGCACGGCCCGAAGAACAACCGGAAACGGGCGCGGCCCGAAGACGCCCCGAGCCGTCCGACCGGTGAGCCCCCCGCATCTCTCGGGCCGCCGCCGGTGCCGGAGGTGCGAGCGTTCCTAGTCGAAGTCGCCGATGGAGCCCAGGTCGCGGGCGAACCGGACCGAGCTGATGACATCCCGGAACTTCGCCACGTGAGGGTTCTCCTTGGTCCCCTCGGCGTAGGCGGCCACCTTCCGGTTCAGGTCGGGGATCCACAGGCCGCCGTGCAGGACGATGTAGTCGCCGTGGCCGTTCTCGCCGTCGTACGCCCCGGCCCAGACGTTGCTACCGGTGGCAAGGCTCAGCTGTCCAATGCGGAGATCGGCAAGAAGAGCGCGGCAGAGGTGGCCGCCGCGCCGCGGTCCGGGCAACTGCTCGTCCTCAAGAAGTGGGACCAGCTGACCGAAGACCAACGGGCCGCGTACGACCAGGACCGCGCCCGCGACCCCGAGAGCATGAGCGCCGAGGACCTGCTCGGCCTGTCCAGGCCGGCAGCCGGGGGCTCCGGCCTGGACTTCGACGGCTACCGGTTCGAGGTCGCCGACCCGCAGCTCGCCCTGCCGTTCATCGCCGCGCTTCGGCCCCCCACCGCCGCGGAGAGGGCGGCCACCCCCGCCGCTTGGTCCGCGGACCGCGAGGCGCGCCTGGCGGCCGAGCACGAGGTGACGATGGACCCGGTGGGCGTGCGGGAGGGGGCGACGGTGTATTCCGAGGCAGGCTGCAAGGGCAAGAGCCGGCACTTCTTCGCGGGCCGGTACAGCATGGGCGACCTGCGGAAGTCCGGCATCGGCAACGACGCGATCGCCAGCATCTCCGTCGGACGCAGGTACAGCGTCACCCTGTACGCCGCCGACGGATTATCCGGCACTCGCAGACCTTCCAGGGCGGCACCGACCCCTTCCGCTCCACCCAGCACGCCCTGCCCGCAGGCCTGGTCAAAGAGGTCTCCTCCATGGTCGTCACCAACCACCGGTCGGCGGACCCCTTCCTCCCGAACCTGATCACGCCTGGCAAGGACCCCGGTTCCGCCACCGGGTTCACCCAGCTGGCAACGGGCCGCTTCATCTGAAGCTCGTCTCTGAACCGGCCCGAGCCAGGCCGCAGGTCCGTTTGGGACGGTGACGCCGTCACCCTGCCGTTCGCGGAGGTGTCACGGTGACGGCTCCGCGAACGGCACCGAACGGCAGCGCTCAAGCGACAGAAACGCGGCTACTTGGCGGCAACCGTCTGGAAGTCGTTGATGGTGTCGCCGACTACCAGTGCGGGGGAGTTCGATACGCCGATGCCGGACACGAACTGCTTGCCGTTTGCGACCACGTTCTGGCTGTTCGAATCGTCGGAATCGGCGTTCCCGTTGCTGCCGATCAGTCCGATGCCGTCGAGGATGTTGTGCGCTGAGGCCGTGGGGGCGCCGACGGCGACGACCGCTCCGGTCAGGAGCACAGTGGCAACGATGCGCTTGGTCTTGTTCATACGGCGGTAAACGATCACGGCGGCCCCGGGGCACGCCGCAGGGTCGGGTTCGACGGGGATCATCGGCTGCCGCTCCCGGCTGCCCCACGCGGGCGAGAACCTGCTCCCGTACCAGGGGTGTTCGGGTCCGGCCGGGTTGAGCCGGGCGGCCACGGCGGAGGAGGTGCCGCGGCCCAGGGCGGTGCTGCGGCCGACGAACCGCAGCGTCCCGGTGTCGTCGTACCGGCCGAACAGCGCCGTGGACGGGCTCCGGAGGCTGCCGACCGCGCCGTCTTTGGGACGAGGCGGAGGCCGCGTACCGCTGGTGGGAGGACCACGGCCGCCCGGAGATCACCCGGTTCGGGTGACCGTCGACGAGCATGGCCAGCAGTACTGGCTCGACCACCCATGACGCAGACGCATTGTTCCGCTTGCGCTTGACCTCGCTCAGGCGATGCTCGACATCCCGGACTTCGTGCACCACCCGGGCCTGTCAACGCGGGGTCGGGACCACGTCGGGACCGATGATCGTGAAACCCTCCCGGCCGTCCGTGCGGGCAAGTACGCTCGGCCGCCCGTGATGGGAGGCGACCGGCATGAGCGAGTCCTGGGTCCTACGCGAATGGCGTGACGAGAACGGCCGCTACACCAGCGCGATCCTCCCGCGCGGCGACACCCGCACCGACGACGAACTGCGCGCCACGGTCCGCCGCCTGCGCGCCGCGCGGGCGGCCGGCGGGTTGCCGCTGGACCCGCTGTCCGACCTGATGACCACCAACGCCCGGGCGTTCACGATCGAGCGGGCGTCCGGACTGCACGTACTCGGCAGCAGTATCGGGCTGCGCGATCTCTCCGGCGGGCGGCTGCGCGCGGTCGACGCCGAACTGGGCAGGCTCACTGACGAGCTCATCGAGCACGCCGTCGCGCGGGACGTCGAACGCGGCTGCCCGGACGAGGACTGCGCGGCCGTCACCCTCTTCCCCGTCGGCGGGCAGCCCGCCGCGCTGTACGAGGAACGCCGGGACGGCCCCCGCGACTGACGGACGCCTTCCGCCGCAACGGTGCCTTCACCCGCCCCCGCCTCACCGGAGGCGTTCCTGACGGGTGAGGCGTGCCCGTCGTGGAAGTGTCGATCCGACCGGATGGACGCGCCCGGCTGAGTCACCCGGGGGCTGCCCCGGCCTCATCATTCACCGGTCAACCACATGGGGAACGTTAGCGACCTTGGGGATTTTCACGGCTGTGGCGGATATTTCGTGACGGCCACGTCGTCGACTGCCCGGCGGGTGGGTCGGGGGTTACGGGCGATACTCGTTGCCGGTCACTTCGTCGACGATCTCGCGCCATACGCTGCCGGGCGGGTCCACGGCATCCGGGTCGACGGCGAGCAGGCGTCGCACGATGCGTCCGCGTTCCGCGAGAGCTGCCCGTGTCCCGAGGAGGTCGGTCAACTCCCCGTCGCGGTGGGCGATGAGCATGCACGCGCCGAACTGCTCGACCGAGCTGTTCATCGGCGCGATCTCGTCGGATTCGTGATGCGAGATGTACAGCACCCGACCGTCGGCCGGGACGACGCACACGCTACCTCCGCGCCAATAGCCGATCCGCAGGGTCCTGCCGGCCGCGGCCGAGAAGGGGATGCCGTAGTCGTCGCACCAGGCTGCGTAGGTGGTGAACCCGCCCTGGATCAGACCGGCGTACACCGCGGAACGGCAGTACTTGGGGACCCCGACCTCGGTCAACGTGCGCCGGACCGCCTCTGCGTGATCGGGATGCCAGGCGTGCGGACAGGGTCACACTCAGAGGATGGAGCTGAAGTCGGTCGGGGGCGTCCAGGCCCAGTGACCGTCACGAAATTTCCGCCACAGCCATTTTCACTAGCCTCGTCAGAACCGGGCGGACGCCCCGGCCCCGGGCGGTCATGTGTTCGTGCCGCGTTCGGCGAAGTGCTGTGCTGCCCGCCCGCGCACTGACCGCGGCAGCGGCTTCGGCCCGGCGTCCAATCGGGTGAAGCCCGGCGCGGCGGCATGGACCTGGGCAGGTGGGGGTCGGTAGGACTGACTATCCAACTGCTTCTTTGCCGAGTCGGCTGTGAGACGAGTCGGGAATGCGTTCGTGTGTGTATCGCCTTCGTCGGCCTCAAGTCCGTTACCGGTGTACGGGATGGCCCGCAGGTGGAGGTCGTCCAGTCGCCACGCGACGCGCCCGCTCTTCTATCGCCCCGGTCCGTCTCTGCCCCGACTCGCGGCCGCCAGGTGCGTCCGGGAACGGGGTCGCTCCCGCTCCAGCACTTTTGGGAGGAGGCTGATCGTGCACCTGCCGCACGATGGCCGCCCCGTTCTCCAGAGCCCGCGCGCACCGGCCCCATCGACTTCGCTGTTCGACGATCACTTCATGCAGGACCC